>NZ_FOXQ01000021.1 GCF_900115755.1 Parafilimonas terrae | reverse complement strand
TCCGGCGATTTTTTTTCGTTGCCATATTTATTCTTTTTTGATGAGGGCTAAAGTTACGGATAGTGCGGAAGGCTTCCGTAGGTTTAGTTCAACATGCGGTTTGGCGTTATGGCGGCTTGAAGGAATAAACATCAGCTTACTATCGCTAATCTGCAGTATATCCAGCTTGACGGAACGCTATTGAGCAGTAGAAATAAACTTGTACATTAGTTCATCAATCGGCTTCAGTTGTCGGCAGACGGAATACAGAATACCGCCACAACGCCAAGCCGATAAACGTTAGCTGCTACCTTTCGGACACAACGTTTTGATTGTTATACCATTTTATAAACTCAACACACGCAAGCCATACAGCTTCAATTTTTGACTTACAGATTACGCGAACATCATTGCTTCTGTCTATCGTTTCGCCGTACTTAGCCGCCTCTTTATCATCTTTTTCTCGCTCTTTAATTAGTTGTTCGTACCCGGCGTAATGAAATAAGTTGTGAAGGCTTTTCCCTTTTTCAAAACTGAAACAAAATAACTCCTTCTCCGCAATGTCTCTTTAGCAAAGCCATGAGCACAGGAAAGGACATTGCGGCCTACGGAGCACAAAAGCCCATCTTTTCCCATAACTTCAACCATGCCCGTACGTAAAGCCATACCAGAAAAAGATGGGGCCTATTTTATAACCTTCACTTGCAGTAATTGGCTGCCTTTATTTAAAATCTGCAATGCTTACGATGCCGTGTACAATTGGTTTAATCACCTAAAGCAAAAAAGTCATTATATCATCGGCTATGTCATCATGCCAAGCCATGTTCACGCAGTTATTGCATTCAGCAATACAGGTAAAAGCATCAATACAATTATATCTAACGGCAAACGGTTTATAGCGTATGATTTGATAAACCGGCTGCGGAAGCAGAATAGTCATTTAATATTAAGCGAGCTATCATCAGGTTTAAATAAAACAGAAATAAAAGAAGGTAAGCTGCATAGCGTTTTCGAAACATCCTTCGACTGGAAAGAATGCCGCACAGAAAAATTCATTCAACAAAAATTAGATTATATACACTTCAATCCCTGCAAAGCAAAGCTGGTTGAACTTCCGGAACAATATGAACATAGCTCAGCCAAATATTACTATGCAGGCAATCAAGGAATCTATCCTGTTACAAGCTTTATGGAGTTAAGGGATATTGATTTAACAGCATTACATACATGAAACCGCAATGTCCTTCCATCCGCACACAAGCAAGGCGAAGAGACATTGCGGCGAAGAAGAAGGAAAATTTCATTAAGTTGAGAATACCAGAATTTAAATGATTAGGGATAGCTTCTCTGTCGCAAGTATGCCGCTTAGCCTTTGCAGCGCATCGCACTTGTGCCTTGCAACATAAAAAAAGCGAACCCGTACAAGTATATTTATTCCCAGTATTGTTTTATTTTTTTTCTTAAAAACGCAACACTTCTTTCCAATTGTTCCATTCCGTCAACACCATCTTCAATACTTATCCAGCTATTAAAGCCCACTCTTTTTAATTCGGAGAAAATAGCATCATAGTCATTCAAGCCTTTTCCTATTTCACCATGGCTTAACCTTTTTGCATATCCTGTTGCGCCGCCTTCTTCGTTGCGCAGGTCTTCTATCGTTCCATATTTCAAATAACGGTCACTGGCATGCATCGTAACCACACGGTGCGAAACCCTTTTCAATAACTCAACAGGGTCTTCGCCGGCGAGGTAGGTGTTACTTGGGTCATAGTTCACGCCAAAGAAAGGATGCTGAACAGCGTCAACCAATTTGCAGAATACATCCATTTTTTGTGCAAACTCGGGATATTCCCAGAAATCATCTTTATAATGATTCTCCAATATCAATGTAATATTTCTTTCCTGTGCATAAGGCAAACATTCATAAATACAATCTGCTGCCAGTTTCACGCCTTCTTCAACGGATAATCCCGGCCTTCTTTGACCTGATAAAACACGGCAATAAGACCCGCCCAGTGTATGCGTCATATCAATCCACACCTTCTGCTTCTCCATTTCGTTATCGCGGAATTTTTTATCGGGATGCGTGAAATCGGGCGAGCAGCACATCATCGGGATTACTTTGCCTTTATCGCTTACCATTTGCCGGAATAAAGGCCAGTTCCTTTTATCATTCATTTCCAGGAAACCGGCATACCATTCCAGGCCATCAATATCGAGCTTTGAAGCAAGGTCAATCCATTCGCTTACTTTCATTGTTCCGTCTTTACACAAAGCCTGCATAAATGCTTTGGGAAACGCTGCTAATTTTGGCATGTTGGTTACCGTTGGTTATTTGGATGTTTTGATTGTAGAAGCATCTTTGGGAGGGTTGCGCCCGATAAAAGGATGCTGCTCTATATCTACCACCTGGCCGCTGATGGGGCCGCTTTCATCCGCCAGCCAGTAAACAGCAGCAGCAGCAATTTCCGCAGGCCACAATATTCTACCTGCCGGTGCATACACCGATGGTAAATCTTTATACCAGTCTTCCGCCAGGCCATGATCTTTTTTACGTTGCTTTTCCGTTTCCGTTAAAACCCATCCCGGGTTGATTTGGTTTACCCGAACATGATTTTCACGGAATAAAGTATCACCAAGATTTCTTGTCATCGTCATTAAAGCGCCTTTACTAACGCTGTAGGCGAGCAGGTTGGGTTCACCACTGTAAGCATTAACCGAACCTATGTTCAACACGCAACCTTTTTGTTCAGATAAATAAGGCAGTGCGGCTTTAATTAAACTAAAAGGGGCAATTGTATTTACTTCCAGTATTTTCCGCAGGAAGCTTGGGTCCGTTGTATGGATACTGGACGAAGCAACAAGTGCTGCATTATTTACAACGGCATCCAGTTTACCAAATGTTTTTACGGCCAGTTGCACCAATCGTTCTGCCGCGCCTTCCCTGCTTATATCTTCAATGTGCAAAACGGCCTTATCGCCGCGTGTTTCATGTAATACCGCTTTGCCCCATTCTTCTTCCAGCCCATGCAGTACCACCTTTGCGCCTTCTTCCACACATCGTTTGGCAATGGCTTTACCAATACCGGTTGTACTGCCGGTAACGATTATGACTTTATTCTGCAATCGCATAGCTGATGATTAAACTGGTTTCAAAACGCTTTTTACCACTTCTCCTTTATGCATTTTTTCGAAGGCTTCATGCCATTCAGTAATGGGCCATACGCCGCCTATAATTGGTTTTACATCCAGTTTCCCGGAAGCTAATAAGGAAATTACTTTTTCCCATACCGGCCAGTTATGACTAAAGCTTCCCTGGAGCGTAACATTTTTCTGCACCAATGGGTCCAATGAAAAACCCAGTGGCTGCGGTCCCCATCCCACTTTGGTGATATGCCCGTTTGGCCTCACCAACTGCAATGCAATTTTTAAAGTAATGCTTACCCCGGCTGCGTCAATGATAAAATCGGCGCCTAACCCATCTTTTCGTTTAGCCCATTCTGTTGCGTCACCGGTTATTGGTTCAACGCCGTATTGCCTTGCAATATCCAGGCGGCGCCTGTCTGCTTCCAGGCCAACGATTGCCACATCTGCCCCGCAGAGCTTTGCCACCGCAGCGCAAAGGATGCCGATGGTGCCCGGCCCCAATACGATAACGCGGTCACCGGGTTTTATTCTTGAATTTTCAACCACTGCATTATAAGCAACGCAACAAGGTTCTGTTAAGCAAGCCTGCTCAAATGAAAGCTCGCCAGGCACATGATGCAGGCAGCGGGCGGGCACTCTTACATATTTTGTCATGGCGCCATCCACGCCATATCCAAATCCTTTCCGGTTTGGATCAAGATTGTAGAGACCCGCTCTTGACATAGGGTTATCGGGATTAATAATAGCCGCTGTTTCACTTACAACCCTGTCTCCTTCTTTCCAGTTTTTTACACGGTTTCCTGTTGCTGCAATATGGCCGCCAAATTCATGGCCGAGCACAACCGGGTAATTTACCGGCCAGCTATGATCGGCAGTCCATTGATGCAGGTCGCTTCCGCAAACGCCCACATTCACCACTTCAAGCAAAACATCATCTTCCCCTATTTCAGGCTTATTGATTTCTCTTATTTCCACCGAACCTTTTTCGGGTGCATAGTTTACTACTGCTGCTGATTTGATCATAACTTAAAAGAACAATTTTTTATATAGAAGTTGTTTAGACTTATTTTAACCACATAGAAATATAGTAATTGCGTAGAAAAATATATTTAGTTTTAAGCGAAGAACAAAGTGGATTATGGTATTTTCATCGAAGATGAAAACCTTTGTGTCACTTTCTTATCTATGCTAAACAACTATGAATCTATGTGGTTTATTTCAAAAGGCTAAATAAATTCATTGTGTATTGCCGGATGGTTAAATAACTGAAAGCGTTTAATCATCTAACCATTTTATCTCACTTATTTACCTCGCCATAACTATGAATTTTTTTACAAATCAACCGCAGTGATTCTTCCAGGTTGCCGTCCGCCGTTCTGAAAGCATCCGCATCAATTGTAAGCGGGGCGCCTAATACCACTAACGGCGCTCCATAGGCGGGGCATTTAATCGCCTGCTCAAGCGATAATCCTCCCACTGCCTGCACAGGAATATTTACGGCTTTCACCACAGCGCCTAACTGATCCAGCGGGCTTGGCATTCTTTTCCCCTGTGCGGCAATACCCCGGCGTTCATCATAACCAATATGATGAACGATATAATCACAACCCAGGTCTTCGAGCCACCTGGCAGCAGCCACCATATCATTACAGCCGAGATTATCACCCATTACTTTTACGCCAAAATCCTTTCCGGCTTTTACCACGCATTTTATTGTTTCTTCATGCGCCCTTGCCATTACCACCACATGCGTTGCACCCGCTTTGGCCATCATTTCCGCTTCCAGGTAGCCGCCATCCATTGTTTTTAAATCGGCTACAATGGGCACACCGGGAAAAGCCGCCCTTAATTTTTTAACCCCATGCAATCCTTCCGCTAATATTAAAGGGGTACCGGCCTCCAGCCAATCCACACCGGCCCGCATAGCCATAGCGGCGGTTTCCAGCGCTTCATCAATATTTGTAAGGTCTAACGATATTTGAACTATCGGCTTCATGCAGTAATTACTATTTAAAAATTATATGGTAGAAAATGGCTTGCAGCACTAAAGTTAAGTACTTAAGCTTCAACGTGGCTTATGCTAAAAAGATTGATGAAGCATGGGTTTCAAAGTATGAACATTATTTCAGAGATAGTTTATCACAACAAAACTACATCTTGACATATGGGTTTTTGTATGGAACAATAAATTTGCTTGCTGTTTACAAGTTTTGGGAACAGGGCATTGAAAAGTAAATAAACCAATGTGCGACAAATGTTTTAATAGTGAAATAATATCTTTCCCTACACAAGCGGACTTTGAAGAGTTCGACTTAGTGTTGACGAAGAAGATTGCTAATGACAAAAGCATTAAAATGAGAGCGTTTGTAAACACAAACCGGAAAGATGTTGGGTACCAGATTTATGAATGTCTTGTATGTGGACAATTATGGAAACTTTCAACACCGGACTACGCCTACAGAGGCTGCTTTCTACATTTGACAAAATAAAACGCCCTCCGCAACAATTATTTCACTTCACACCCTGCATCATTTATTTTTGCCGCAATTAATTAAATCATTTTAAAAATCCCGTTTGGGTTAGGCATGAAGCACACTCCTTTCACACAAAAACATATTGCACTTGGCGCTAAAATGGCTGAGTTTGCAGGATATAATATGCCGATAAGTTACACGGGCATTAACGATGAACATGCTGCGGTGCGCAATAACGCTGGTGTGTTTGATGTGAGCCACATGGGCGAATTTATTTTGAAAGGCGAAAATGCTTTAGACCTTATTCAACGCATAACCACCAACGATGCATCTAAACTAACCAATGGCAAAGCGCAATACAGTTGCTTTACCAACAACAAAGGCGGCATTGTTGATGACCTGTTGGTGTATTGCATTGAAGAAAACAAAGTGTATATGCTGGTGGTAAATGCCGGTAATATTGCAAAAGACTGGAACTGGGTTGTACAGCACAATTCAAACAATGTGGAACTGCACAACATAAGCGATAAAACCGGCCTGCTTGCCATACAGGGCCCTAACGCTACAAAAATTTTACAGCCACTAACTGATATAGATATTCTCAACCTTAAATATTACACATTCGTAAAAGGAACGTTTGCAGGTGTTGAGAATGTATTGATAAGTGCAACCGGTTATACCGGCGCCGGCGGCGTTGAAATATATTTTCCTGCCTCGTCGTCAGACAGGGAAGATAAAGAGGATAATGCTGATAAAATATGGAACGCCATTTTTGAAGCAGGCCGGGCAGAAAACATAAAACCTATTGGTCTTGGCGCAAGAGATACATTGCGTTTGGAAATGGGATTTTGTTTATACGGCAATGATATTGATGATACCACCTCACCGCTTGAAGCAGGCCTGGGCTGGATAACAAAGCTGAATAAACCAACGGCTTTTACGGCTAAAGAAATTATAGAAAAGCAAAAAGCAGAAGGCATTAAAAGAAAGCTCGTTGGTTTTGAAATGATTGACCGCGGCATTCCGCGCCACGATTATGCAATTAAAGATGCAGAAGGCAATACGATAGGTAAAGTAACCAGCGGCACACAATCGCCATCACTGGGTAAAGCTATAGGTATGGGGTATGTTGCTGTTGATAATGCCGGCCTGGATAATGAAATTTTTATTGATATACGCGGCAGGCTTATCAAGGCAAAAATTGTAAAAATGCCGTTTGCATAGCGGTTGACCGTTAACGGTCAACCGTGTTCCATTCTCCCGCGCCCATTCTCAGCACTTCATATTCTTCTTTGGTGCAATCTATTATTGTAGATGGAACCATTCCACCTGCACCGCCATCCACAACAATATCAACAAGGTTTTTGAAGTTCTCGTATATCAGTTCGGGATCAGTATATTCTTCCACCATTTCACCCGGCAACGAAGCCGATAAAATGGGATGCTCCAATTGTTGTACAATTTCACGGGCAATATTATTATCAGGCACACGTAAACCAATAGTGCTTTTTTTGCTTTGCAAAATTTTCGGCACTTCTTTGCTTGCAGGCAAAATAAAAGTGTAAGGGCCGGGTAAATATTCTTTCAGCAAACGGTACAAAGGGGTTGAAATATTTTTAGTGTATTTGCTTAAATCACTCAAGTCGTAACAAACAAAACTCAACTGCGCTTTATGTGGATCAATATGTTTTATGCGGCAAATTTTTTCTATGGCTTTATGCTGAAAAATATCGCAGCCCAAACCATAAATAGTATCGGTTGGGTAAATAATAACGCCGCCATCAAGCAAACATTCCCTTACGGTTTTAATATGACGTTCGTTAGGATTATCGGCGTGTACGTGCAACAGCATATTCGAGGCATTTATTTGTAAACAATTATGACTAAGTTAGGCCAAAACCATTTTATTTTTACGCATGCCAGTGAAAGAAACAAACGAAACAAAAGAAGAAACAACAAGGCTGCTGCCATCTGAAGAAGTGTTTTTGGAAGGCCCCAAAAACCGCGGTTACGAATTAATTTTCAGTTTAAAAGTATGGTGGCAGTTTATAAAAGCTTTTAGAACCCTGCATTTTGTGGGCCCTTGCATAACGGTGTTTGGTTCTGCAAGGTTTAAAGAAGGCCATCATTATTATGAAAAGGCAAGGGAGTTTGGTAAACGTATTGCAGAAATGGGTTTTACTACCATGACGGGCGGCGGCCCCGGCATAATGGAAGCGGCCAACCGCGGTGCTTTTGAAAATAATGGCGTATCTGTTGGCTGTAATATAAGGCTGCCTTTTGAACAGCATGAAAACCCTTACCTGCACACCAGCATAACCATCGATTTCTTTTTTGTGCGCAAAGAAATGCTGATGAAATATTCTTACGCTTTTATTTGTATGCCCGGCGGTTTTGGTACTATGGATGAATTTTTTGAAACGCTTACTTTAATTCAAACAAAAAGCATAACAGAGTTTCCTATTATTTTATTCGGTAAAGAATATTATAAAGACCTGGCAGAACTTATGGGGCAAATGGTAGAAGAACGAACGATAAGCCCGGAAGACCTGGAACTTGTTTTAATCACCGATAGTGTTGATGAAGCGATGGAACATATTCGCACTTATATAACCGGTAACTATAAAATAAGGCCGCGGAAAAGAATGTGGTGGCTGCTGGAGAAAAGATGAAAAGGTTTATTTTTCAAAGTCTTCTTTTGTTAACCCCGATTGCCTTAAAATGGAATTAAAAGTCCCTGCGGGTATTTGTTTCCTTTCAGCAGGAATGATTACAGTTAAGGTCGGCTGCCCAAATTTTCTGTATTTAATATGACTTCCCTTTTGTGAGGTAAAATACAGTTTAGGCATATTCTATTTCTGTTGAAATTATTTCAGGGCTTTCTATTTGTGTTGTTTCAATAACAGGGGAATCCTCAAAATATAATTCAAGCGCTTCCTGCAAATTGGCTAATGCATCTTCTTTTGTATTTCCAAAACTGCTTACTTCAACATTTAAGCATTGAGCCACATAAAATTCACCTTCTTTCCAAACAATATTTTCAAGCTTTATTTTCATATTGAAAGTTTATTAAAGGTAAACTAATGGCAGTAATAACCAGCATTCTACCTTAACTAAACAAATATTCCACATCTTCTTTGGTAAGGCTCTTCACAAAGCTGGTATCATCAGTAATAAGATCTGCTGCCAGTGCACGTTTGCGTTCCTGCAGTTTAAGAATTTTATCTTCCACTGTGTCCTGGCAAATCATGCGGTAGGCAAATATATTTTTGGTTTGACCAATGCGATGCGTTCTGTCAATTGCCTGCTGTTCAACGGCTGGGTTCCACCACGGGTCAACTATATAAACATAATCGGCTGCAGTTAAATTTAAACCAACGCCGCCAGCCTTTAAAGAAATAAGAAATACACGGCAGTTTTCATCAGTTTGAAAACGTTGAATAGCCTTTTCCCTGTCGGCTGCAGAAGTGCTGCCATCAAAGTAGGCATATTCAATACCCAGCTCTTTCATTTTCTCTTTTATTAAAGCCAGCATGCCCAGGAACTGCGAGAAAACAAGCGCTTTATGATTGCCGATGTTTTCAGAAATTTCCCTGCCAAGCTCTTCCAGCTTAACCGAAACATTCGGGTATTTTTCATCGTCGTTTATAATAGAAGGGCTGTCGCAAATCTGGCGCAGTTTCATTAAACCCTGTAATATGGTAAGCTGCGATTTGCCAACGCCTTTATCTTCAACCGTGCCTAAAATTTTATCGCGGTAATCGTTGCGGTAAGCGTCATAAATTTTGCGTTGCTCCTCACCCATTTCGCAGAACAAAATCATTTCACTCTTTTCAGGTAAATCTTTTGCCACCTGCTCTTTCGTTCTTCTTAAAATGAATGGATATAATAGTTTGCGTAAATGTTCTTTCTGTTCTTTCTCGCCAAACTTATCAATAGGTATAGCAAATTCCTGCCGGAAAAATTCCATGCTGCCCAGCATGCCGGGATTTAAAAAATTCATTTGCGCATACATATCAAATGTATTGTTCTGCAAAGGCGTACCACTCATGCACAAACGGTTCTTTGCATTTAAAAGCGTAGCGGCTTTAGTAACTTTACTATGCGGGTTTTTTATAGCCTGGCTTTCATCCAAAATCACATAATCAAACTCTGCTTCGGTAAACAATTGAATATCGCTGCGCAGCGTGCCATACGTTGTAATAACAATATCCGATTTATAAAAAGCATCTAATTGCTGTGAACGGGTGCTGCCATGATGAATATACCAGCTAAGTAATGGCGTGAATTTTTTTATTTCATTCTCCCAGTTGAACATAAGCGATGTGGGGCACACAACCAGCGCTCTTAACCTGCCATGTTCTGTTTTATAGTGATGCAGGAATGATAAAGCCTGCACGGTTTTACCTAAACCCATATCATCTGCAAGAATGCCGCCCCAGTTTACTTCGCTTAAATAATTCAGCCATTGAAAACCCGAAACCTGGTATGGCCTCAACACATGCGATAAATGATCCGGCGGGTCAATTTGTTTTACAGAATGATGTTCTTTTAAGCGCTCATATTTTTCTTCAAGCTTAAAGAAAATTTCTTCTTCATTGCGTTGCGCATACAATTCTTCAATTACGCCAAAATGATATTTGCTTAGTTTAATATTTGCGGCTTTTCCTTCGCCAACGGCAAACAGCATGGAGTAACGGCGAATCCAGTCTTCAGGCAAAATACCTAAGGTGCCATCCTGCAAAGGCACAAACTGTTGTTTATTGGCCAATGCTTTTTTTACATCGGCCACGGTAACTTTTTGTTCGCCGAAATGAATATCAATCCTTGCATCAAACCAGTCGGTATTGCTGCTGATAAATATTTTTGTTGAAGGTTTCGCTGTATTAAAGCGGTATTTCTTCAGCGCATCAAAACCATACACAGGAATATTCATATCCTTCACCGCATCAGCAAATAAAAAGAACCAGTTGTTTTTCAAAACATCGGCACCTTTAAGTGCAAGCGAATTATCATCCGTATGAATGAAAGACGAATGCAGGTTCTCGATTTTTTTAATCAGCGATTTTTCCACTTCTTCATTGCGATGAATGATAACAAGCTTGCCTGCAGACGGAACAATTATGCGGTCTTTATCTTCAGGCTTTACATCAAAACCATTGTAATTAAAGAAAGGCTGGAATAAAAGATAATCGCTTTTTTCTTTAATCATCAGCCGCATTTCGGGCTTTATATTTTTAAGCTCTTCTTTTTGTATGCCGCTAAACTGAACATCGTATTGTTTGGTTAACGGGAGAATAAATTCAACAAGTTGTTTGCCCCAGTCCTCTTCGGTAATAACTAATTTTCCTTCAGTTAAAAAACGTTCGGCCAGCAAAACATCTTCTGTGGTTTGCCATAAATAAAAAGTGTTCTCGTGCTGAAAAACCAACGGCGAAACCATAGCATTTTCCTTAAGCGGCACAACAGAGCTTAGCAGCTTTACAAAGCATTTTACTTCATAAGTATTGTCTTTATGCGAAATAATAAACTGCGGCTGTATGTACTGATTGGAAAAAACTGCGGGTTCAATGTTAGCAGTTACAAATTGCTTTTGCTGCGGCAATGAAAAAGCAAAATTGCCTTCGCTTGTTTCGGAGAACAACTTTTTGTATTTGGGTAAAAGATATTCAGTAATAAGATAACGGGTTTCTTCAGGCAAATCATCATTATGCTGCTGAATAATATTTTCCCATATACCGCTGAAAGGAGAGTTGCGGTTAAGGTACCGCGTAACTTCAGATGGCAGCAGCTTGCGCAAATGCTGCAGCAACATTTTATCATCTTCGCTTACATCTTCTGTATTTACAAATTTTGTAAGGTCAAGTTTCTCTATTTTGCCTGTAAAATATTTTTGCCCTTCATCGGTTTCACCTTTAACGGCGTCAGCCTGTATAAAAGGATATTGCTGTGCATCCTGCCTTAATACTACACCTAATTTCTGGTATTGAATAGTGGTGGCCGGCTCTTCTTCAACCAATACTTCCTTTTCTTTTTGCACCGGCATTTGAAAAGGTTTACGTTCCGGTTGTGCAGGCGCCGCCACACGTTTTATACTTGGGTCAAGCACACGCAAAAAAGGTTTGCCATCACGGAACGTGAATTCAAATTTGCCTTCCAGGTTATCATCAACTGTATAACCGTATAAGGCTAATAATTTATTTTTTTCGCGGTCGCGGTTGCTGATGCTGTCAAAGAAATTCGGCCCATGATTATGCATTAGCTGCAGCAGTACAATTACTTTATGCACGCATAAAGGATAATGCGTTTCTGTATTGCAGTTGCAGCTTGTATCAAGATTGCGTTCATCATTGCGGCGAAATTGCAGGTTATATGTTTCGCCTTCATAATTTAATTCTGCTTTTACAATATCGTTAGCCGCTTCGGTAATATTGGCTTTATAAGTACGGAGAAAATCTTCTGCAATCGTTAATATGTCTGGTGCAGCAAGCAGTTTTATAGAACGCAGCTCAAGCTGTTTCAGCTTTACAACGGTATGTTGCTGTTTATATTCTGTTTCTGTTTCGCCAAGCTGGTTGTTATCAATCATTTCCTGCAGGCGGAATAATGCGGCTGCTTCGTGGCGGCAAATATCACCAAGATTATATGGGCAGGTGCAGCGCAACGAAAGGGTTTGAATATTGTTATACCGGCTCAGGTAAACTTTATAAAAAGTATTGTAAGTATCGTCGCGCATACGGAAAACAACCGAGTTAAGCAACTCGTCGTTTTCAACCAGTTCAACGTAGCCGAGCGAAAATATTTTTTTGCCGCGGCGAATTACTTCATCTGTTCCGTTATTGTATATGTACTTAATTAACTGTGGTAAAGCCAAAGCTGATGTATAAATTTTAAGATTTCGGATGTATGCTTCAAAAAAGAGCAACAGCAAAAATAAATCATTATTAGCAGTAAACGAAGGCTATGAAACGTTAATTTCGCCTGCAGAATCCTATTCCAAATTAACTGTTTATGAATAAGAAAAAATACCGGGTGCTGTTAGTGTTGTGCCTGGCAGGTTTACAAATCGCATCAGCCCAAAAATTGCCTTCTACAACGTTATGGCGCATAACCGGCAATGGTTTGCAAAAGCCTTCTTACCTGTTTGGCACCATGCACCTTACTGATGAACGTATTTTTAATATTGGCGATTCTGTGTATAAAGCCATTGAAAAAACAGATGGTTTTGCAACAGAAATTGATCCGGAGCAATTCACTCCTTTTGTAATTGATGCCACGAAAAAGTCGGCAATGGAAGCCATTCGCCTGAAAGACATGATGCAAAAAAGTGAATTTAAAAAGTATGGAAAAATACTGGCAAAAAAACTTGGTAAGCATGAAGACGAATTAACCGCCGCCGATGTGCTGCATGCAAAAAATAAATGGATAGAAGAAAGCTACAGCAATGGTAAAATGCAAACTTTTCTTGACGTATATCTTTTGGATATTGCGAGGCGCCAGGGCAAATGGACCGGCGGTGTTGAAGATTTGGAAGACCAGGAAAACCTTCTTGATATGGTTGATGAATCTGATATACTGCAACTGGCTGTAAACGATAACGAAGAAGAAACGGCTGCTACAAATAAGGCTGCTTCTTTTTTAATTAAAAGTTATATAGATAATAACCTCGATGCTATTGACAGTATTTCTTATTCAGCCGACAGTGCCTATACCGATGCACTGCTTGTAAAACGAAATAAAAAAATGGCCATGCGCATGGACAGTCTCAGCAAAGAACGCAGCATGGTGTTTGCTGTTGGCGCTGCTCATTTGCCGGGCGATAAAGGCTTAATAGCGCTTTTAAAAGAAAAGGGGTTTTCGGTTGAGCCGGTATTCTCTTCCAAAAAAATAAAACCAGCCGAATATAAAGTTGCTGAAGTAGAGCGGCCCTGGTATGATATAAACGATGAAGCGGGCGCCTATACCGTACAAATGCCCGGTAAAGCTGGCACTCTTACCATGTTTGCCGTAATGAACATGAAAATGTATTTCGATGTTTTTAAAAGCACCATATACATGACGGCGGCTTTGCAAACACCATATACACAAAAAATGGCCGACAGTGTTTTTGATAACCTCGTTACTTATTATTTTAACACCAACCATTATTCAACCGGCAAACCTGTTTCCATTAATGATGTGCCGGGCCGCGAGTTTATATCAACAAAAGACCGTTATGCCCGTGGTTATTTATTATATAAAGACGGCATGATGTATATGGCCATTGCCGTAAGCATGAAAAAAGATACATCCGGTGCTGCGCCCATCAACAGGTTTTTACATTCATTCACTATACATAAAACAGGCGGCGGCGCCGGCATCTATAATTATGTAAACAATATAAAAGCATATAAAATTGATGTGCCGGGCCAGCCTAAACCGGCAAACGATGTATTGAATGAAAAAGAAACCGCGGGCATTAACAGCGACCTGAATATTTCCACCGATCCTGCCACCGGCGCTTATTATTTCTTTGGAGCGAATGAAGCTGCAAAAGGCTATTTCATTACAAATGACAGCACCACACTTCAGAGTATATATATAACACAAAAACAAAAATTTGAAAACGTTATAAAAGATACCATGTACGTTAAAAATGGTTGCAGGGTATTGGAAATTGGCGGTTTTATGAAGAGTACGCCGCTTATGCTGGATGCCCGGTATATATTCAGGGGCAACCGCTGGTATGCGTTGGTTGCATTGTACGATTCTGTAAGAGGAAAAGAAAATGCAGAACAGTTTCTCCATTCATTTCAAACACTTGGCTATGCCAATAAAGAATGGAAAACCGCAAGCCCGGATGATAATGAATTTACAACATGGTCGCCCGCAGGGTTTGAATATATTGAAAGGCCTGGTGATGGTGACACAACCTTTTTATACGAAAGTTTTGACAGCACAAGGGCCGATGATTTTGAAGTGATCGTTCAAAAATTTGATAATTATTATTGGCAGGAAAACGATGCGGCTTTTTGGAAAGAAGTTATTGACAAGTATAAAGAATCGCAGCAGGGCGATAGCGTTTTGTATGAGAAACCCGTAACCAATGGAAACGTAAAAGGATATGAATTTGCTTTGCAGGAACCGGGTTCGCACAATATTAAAAGGGTAAGAAAATTATTGAACGGCAGAAAACTTTTTTCCCTCATCACCGTACAGGATGCTGCAGAAATATACAACGATAACAATAACAGGTTTTTTGAAGATTTTCGGTTTAATACCGTGCAACCCAGCGATGATATGTTTGTTTCCAAAGCAGGTGTTTTATTGAACGATATTGCATCGGCAGATTCTGCTACAAAAGCTTCTGCCAGGCATTTTTTAAATGAAGCGCCGTTTACCAAAACCGACCTGCCTTTATTGCATAAAGCCGTACTTAAAACTTATTTGGAAAGTGGCGCCGAAGATGATTATGATTATACAAGGCAACACATAAAACACACACTTATCAATTTTAAAGACAGTACATCATACAGCTTTGCAAAAGCTCAGTATAATGCAGCAGATGATACCACTAAAACAGTGTTGCTCGATATAATGGGTTCTTTTAAAACGCGTGAACATTTTGATGATATCAAAGCAATGCTGTTAAACAACCCGCCGCATGTCACACCTTCTTACACATTCATCAATTCACTCCTCGATACCTTGCAGATAACGGCTGATATTTTTCCTTCCCTGCAACCGCTTATAAAAGATACAGCGTTTGCACCGGTTATTGTAAGGGTTGCCAGCCGGCTTTTAGACAGCGGTTTTATCGATAAAACATTCCTTGAAAATTATAAACAGGATATTTTGCAAGTTGCAGGCCGGCAATACCAACACATAAAAAGTGATAGTGATGACTACGATATTACTGTTTATGCATCATTAAACCTGCTTGGTAAAATGAATAATCCCGAAGCAAATGCCATGCTGCAGCAATTCAGCAGGTTAGAAAATACTTACCCGCAGCTGGAAGCGGTTGCAAAGCTGCTGCAAAATAAACAACCTGTTGATGCAGGCGTTTTAAAAGCACTTGCTGCAGATAAAAGCCAGCGTGTGGAATTGTATGATACATTAAAAGCCTATAAAAAAGAATCGCTTTTTCCTGCACAATATCTTTCTCAAAAATCTTTTGCAGAAAGCCTTGTGTATGTTGAAGCCGGCGATGATGACTATCCTGATACATTGGTATATCTGTCCGCGAAAGTTGTAGATTTTAAGGGCAAAAAAGCAAGATTTTATTTTTATAAAGTTGGTTTTGGAGAAGATGAAGATGCAGCCAATTATCTTGGCTGTGCAGGGCCTTTTAGCTTGAATGAAAAAGATGTGACCGTTAAAAAGGCAGGTGCAGATGTTTACTATGAGGAAGAATATGATGCTGAGGCAATGGACGAGCTTACCAGTGCGCTGATAGCGCAAATGGAAGAATGGTATGAAGCAGATGAGAAATAAAACGGTGCAGTTTTTAAGCTACTACCAGCGCACCATCTTTATATAAAGACAAAACATTGGCCACATCCGGCGTTACACAATATTCAAGGTCTTTTTCCAGCCCGAATGCAGAAAGCCGGTGCCAATGCGTAAGCTTTCTTATAAAGCCATACATATCATGCCGGTGCAGGTTGTACATATCTTCTGCCATTAAACTGCTGTCGCAATGAATTGCGAAATGTTCTTTTACTCTGCTGATTACAGCGCCTGCAAATAAAGTGTCTTCCAGGTTAAACCTGTCTTTCCAGGCAGAGCAGCCGAGAATTACATTTTTCTTTGAAGCAATAAGATGTTCACAAACCGCAGATAAATTTGGAAAGGAGCCTGTAATAACTTCTGATGCATTTTTGTCCAGCGCCATGTGCAGCAGTTTTGTACCGTTGGTAGTGGTGAGCACCAGCGTTTTTCCTTCAATAAATTCACGGGGATATTCGGCGGGCGAGTTGCCATGTTGCAAACCGGGAATAATTTTTCCATCCCGTTCACCGGCGGTAATAGCATTTAGTTTTTTACCGGTTGCAATGCAATCTTCCACACCGGCCACCGGCACCACTTTTTCTGCTCCGTTATATAAAGCAGTTGCAATGGTTGATGTTGCACGAAATACATCTATAATAACAACAATACTATTATCAACATCATATAAATCAAGCAGGCGCGGAGAAAGCAATGTGTGCAATACGGGTTTTTGCATGGCCGCAAAGGTAAAGTCTATCCTAAATGCTTTCCAAAGGAAAAGACTTTACAGTTCCTGAAAATTTAAAATTGTTAAGTTAAGTGTAAGAACTTGCCATAAAACGCCTTTCTCAGGGAAAGGGGTTGGGGATAGGCTTTCTTTAATTTATCTTGCACCACTCAAAAATTTTATATGGAATACAGTAAGCTTATTTCTGTTACGGGTTTGCCGGGATTATTTGAATTGGTTGCCAGCAAAAATGATGGCGCTATTGTGCGTTCGCTGGATGATAAGGCCACTAAGTTTGTTTCATCACGCGTACATAATTTTTCGCACTTGGAAAGTATTGAGGTTTATACCGAAGGTGATAATGTAAACCTCGCCGATGTGTTTCTTGCTATGCAAAACAGCAGCGAAGCATTGCCAAATGAAAAGGACGCAGCTGCTGTAAAAAAATATTTTGAAAAAGTTTATCCAACGATGGATTTTGACCGTGTGTATGCAAGTGATATGAAGAAAATGGTGAAATGGTTTGATGTATTGAGCAAAAATAATATTGAAATAAAAGTAAGCGAAGAAGTTCCGGAAGGCGATGAGGAAGAAACCGGGGAAACACCAGATCCAAATAAACAACCGGAAGAAAAGCCAAAGGTAGAAGAGCCTGTTGCAACGCCTGCTGTAGAGGCTAAGCCTAAAAAAGCAAAAGCAGCAAAAGCAAAGAAAGAAGAAGTTGAAGGTGAAGGTGCCGCAACAGAAAGTAAACCGAAAGCTGCTAAAAAAGCGGCAAATAAATAATTGCGATTCTATTGCATAGGCTGTGAACGCCATTATGCTGAACGGGAAGTGATTACAAAAGCCGGGATAAGCAAACTGTGATCCCATCTGTATTCGGCCCGTCAACAAAAATATATAAGCACTTATATAATCGTGCAATGCAGATTTTGATTGTTGAAGTTTAAACTTTTTTGACCTGATGTTAACCGCAGATATACAAAAAACAAAACGTCATTTTGTTCCTGAAGATTTTACAGTAACAACCTGGGACGCGCTGGAACCTTATTTTAAAGATTTGCTGAACAGGAATATTGATTCGAAAGAAGCGCTGGAACAATGGCTGAAAGATATAAGCGAGCTGGAAGCAGTTGTAAGTGAAGATGCGTGCTGGCGGCAAATTAAAATGACCTGCGATACAACTGATAAATCGCTGGAAGAAGCATTT
The DNA here is from genome assembly GCF_900115755.1 of Parafilimonas terrae. Classification (GTDB taxonomy): domain Bacteria; phylum Bacteroidota; class Bacteroidia; order Chitinophagales; family Chitinophagaceae; genus Parafilimonas; species Parafilimonas terrae. The sequence goes on along the minus strand of NZ_FOXQ01000021.1, from coordinate 10,375 downwards.
ACTTATTTCTGTATGGAAATTCAGCCGAAGCTGCAGCCCTATGCTGATGCGTTGAATAAAAAGCTTATTAATTCGCCATTTGCGCAGGAACTGGATAAAGACAAATATTTTACCTACCTGCGTAATGTGCGCAAAAGCATTGAATTATTTCGCGAAGAAAATATTCCGCTGCAGGCTGAGTTAAGCGTAATGCAGCAGCAGTTTGGCGTTATTACCGGCGCAATGACGGTGGAAGTAAAAGGCCAGGAATATACCTTGCAACAGGCATCAAAATTTTTGCTGGAGCACGACAGGGATTTGCGGGAAGAAGTCTATCGCAAAATTCAGGAGCGTCGTAAACAGGATAAAGATGCTTTGAATGATCTTTATACAAAGCTTGTTGAAAAGCGCGACCAGGTGGCTAAAAATGCCGGCTTTGCCAATTATCGCGATTATAAATTTGTTGATTTAGGCCGTTTCGATTATACAAAAGAAGACTGTTTTAATTTTCATGAAGCGGTGAAGCTGCATGTATTGCCGTTAGTGGCAACCATCAATCAGCATAAAAAAGAAAAATTAGGGCTTGATGTTTTAAGGCCCTGGGATACGGAGGCGGAACCTGAAAATGTGCAGCCGTTAAAGCCTTTCAATACAGGTAAAGAACTGCTGGAGAAATCTGAAAAATGTTTTGCGGAATTGAATCCATTCTTTGCTGAATGTTTAAAGAAAATGGACCAGCTTGGCCATCTTGATTTGGAAAGCCGCAAAGGCAAAGCGCCGGGCGGTTATAATTGCCCGCTTGCAGAAAGCGGCGCACCTTTCATTTTTATGAATGCAGCCGGGCAAATGGATGATGTAACAACCATGGTGCATGAAGGCGGCCATGCCGTTCATTCATTTCTTGCACATCCTTTAGAATTGAGTGCGTTCAAAGAATACCCGATGGAAATTGCGGAAGTGGCCAGCATGAGCATGGAGCTTTTTACAATGGATAAATGGGATGTATTTTTTGATAATGCAGAAGAACTGAAACGTGCAAAAGAACACCAGCTTGAAAGAGTGATAACCATCTTTCCATGGATTGCGACAATAGATAAATTCCAGCATTGGATATATGAGCATCCGCAGCATACGGTTGAAGAAAGAACGGAAGCATGGATGAACATTTTAAATGAATTTTCTACCAACACTGTTGATTTTTCAGGCCTGGAAGAGTACAGGAAATTAAGCTGGCAGCGCCAGTTGCATTTATTTGAAGTGCCGTTTTATTATATTGAATATGGCATTGCCCAGTTAGGCGCCATCGGCTTATGGATGCAGTATAAAAAGAACCCGGAGCAGGCATTGAATAATTACATTAAAGCATTGAGCCTGGGCGGCACAAAACCACTTCCTGAATTATATGAAGCGGCGGGCTTAAAGTTTGATCTTTCACCCGCGCATATAAAAACATTAATGGAGTTTGTGAAGGAAGAAATGGATAAACTGTAAATTTTTCAGATAAAAAAATCCCGGAAGCTTATAACTCCCGGGATTTTTATTTATACTAAGCAGCGCTTAAAATTATTCAACCTTATAAAGCGTTTGCCCTTTAATTTAAAGCAATGGGAACATACTGTTTTTGCTGCAGGCCTCCTGCATCGCATTCAACAGGCGATGCTTTTATCAGTTCATCATAAGTTATATCATCTTCGTTCTTATCAATCTCTATAAATTTTTGGGTTTTGTCTCCATTGCGCACCCGGTTAAAAAAGCAAACGGCTTTCTGTATGCGGTAAAGCGCTTTCCGGTCTGTTGAAGGATTTTCGTCGAATATGCCATGTTTGCCGTAAGTAACATATAACTCAACAGGGATACCTGGAAACTTATGTATAAGCCGTTCATAAATAAGTTTACTTCCTGTAAAACTGCCATAGGCGCCGTTGATGCAATTAAAAGGGTAGTCTTTTTCAAGCGGAACAATCGAATCATCAATGCCATGAAAAGCTATCATTGGCACTTTATCGCCGGTGGCTTTAATATAAGCGGTGTCTTTAATACCGCCCCAGTTATTAAACAACCCTGCAATTTTATATTTGTCTGTAAACGAATTTCCATATGTGTTGTACAGTCCTAATTTTGCTTTTGCTTTTGGTATGACAGCATTTAAATCTTTCTGGTTCATATAAGAAAGGTTTACTGCAGTAATAGCGCCGGCACTGTATCCTCCCACATATAAATATCTTTTATCAATGTTAAAGTTATCTGCATAATGGGCAATGTACCGCATAGCGGCGTCAGCATCCTGTATAGAACGATATACGGCAAAGTCCAGCGAGTCGCTAAGGCCTACACGGCAGGGGCTGTTTAAAACAAGGCCGCAGGCCCCGTCAAAACAAAAACCTTTGCAATATTTTTTGTCATCGCCCGGCGCCCAACCTAACCTGTAATCTATAGCGGCCACCACATAACCTCTTTTGGCAAATTCCATGCATTCATTTGCAATTAATGTTCTGCAGCCAGCCCTGAAACCGCCCCCATGTATTAATAATATAAATGGCTGTTTATATTTGCCATTTGCAAAAATGGTCTTCTTCTGAATGTTTTTGGGAAGAGGGGCGGCAGAATAAACTGTCATATACAAATCAACTTTCCCCCTTGCAGACAAATAAGTATTTTTAACCGTGGAAAAGATATAATCTGTTTTATATATCTGCGAAGAAGCAAAGCATGAATCTTCTTTAAAACAATTGCCCGACACATTTGCAATAGACTGCGACATTACTGTTGAGCCAATAAAAAGCAGCATCACAGCGGAAACGATTCTTTTTCTCATTAAAACAATTTTAGCTGCCAAATAATCAGCAATAATTTTATTGTAATAATAATTTTAAAGTGTGGTGTTAATCTGGTTTTAGGTTTAACCCTTAGCGATTGATTAATCAGTTTAATCTGATACGAATATAAAGCCTAAAAAATAAAATCATTTTCAGACGAAGCTTTTTTTATAAAGTTTATATCAATACTTAACTTATTGCGCAAACCTGGTGTTTGATAGCAGATAATGCAATCTTTTAAATGTTATGATGGACGTGATATTTTCAGCCTTCACTCCATGCCGTAACAGCCTTAATGGCACGCTTCCATCCTTTTATTAAATCGTTTTTTTGTGAAGCCTGCATTTGCGGATCGAATGTTTTTTCCATTTGCCACTGGCCGCTTATTTCATTCATGTCTTTCCAGTAACCAACGGCAAGCCCTGCCAGGTATGCAGCGCCAAGCGCTGTGGTTTCCGTAATAACGGGCCTGATTACTTTTGTTCCGAGAATATCGCTCTGAAACTGCATCAGTAAATTATTGGCGGTGGCGCCGCCATCAACACGAAGTTCTTTTACTTCAATATGGGCATCTGCCTGCATGGCTTTAATCAATTCCATTGTTTGGTAAGCAATACTTTCCAGTGCAGCCCTTGCAATATGCGCAGATGTGGTGCCGCGTGTAATGCCAACCATAGTGCCCCTGGCGTGCTGGTTCCAGTAAGGTGCGCCCAGGCCTGCAAAAGCGGGAACAAGATAAACACCATCACTTGTGGATGTTTGCATGGCAAGCTTTTCCACATCGGCAGAATTTTGTATCAGGTTTAAACCATCGCGCAGCCATTGCACCACGGCGCCTGCAATAAACACGCTGCCTTCCAGTGCATATAAAGTTTTACCGTTAACCTGCCAGGCAATTGTTGTAAGTAAATTGTTGTTTGAGATAACAGGTTTTTCGCCTGTATTCATCAGCATAAAACAGCCGGTGCCATATGTGTTTTTTATCATGCCTGGCTGTGTGCACATCTGGCCAAACAAAGCTGCCTGCTGATCGCCAGCTATGCCGGCAACGGGAATGTTTTTAGCGGATAAAACATTTTCTGTATAACCATAAATTTCGCTGCTGCTTTTTACATCAGGCAATATGGATTTTGGTATGCTGAATAAAGCCAGTAACTCTTCATCCCATTGCAGTGAATGAATATTGAAGAGCATCGTTCTTGAAGCATTGGTAACATCTGTTACGTGCACTTTACCCTGCGTGAGGTTCCATAACAGCCAGCTGTCAATTGTGCCGAAACATAGTTCGTTATTATCAGCTTTGCTTCTTGCATCTTTTACATTATCCAATATCCATTTAAGCTTGGTTGCAGAAAAATAAGCATCGATAATCAAACCGGTTTTTTGCTGGATGGATGATGTATATTTTTCTTTCAGCGAATCACAATAATCTGCCGTCCTTCTGTCCTGCCATACAATAGCATTGCATAATGGCCTGCCGGTTTTCCTGTCCCAAACCACCGTGGTTTCTCTCTGATTGGTAATGCCGATAGCGGCAATATCATTCACGGTTAAACCTGCTTTGCTTATAGCTTCTGCTGCTGTGCCAAGCTGCGTGCTCCATATTTCCGTGGCATCGTGCTCAACCCATCCGGGTTGGGGAAATATTTGCCTGAACTCTTTTTGCGCAACAGAAACAATGTTGCCGTTTTTATTAAAGATGATTGAACGTGAACTGGTAGTACCCTGGTCGAAAGATAAAATGTATTGTGGCATAAAGCAATGTTTATGCGCGTCAAGATAAAACTAAATGCGAATAAATTTTGTTTGGCTACCGGTGCACAGATAAATCAAAACATATCTTCTAAAACTTCACGCCCGCTTCAATCTTAACCGGCAACCTGTTTTCAGCCGGTGGTATGGGGCAGTTATAACCGTCTGTATAAGCGCAATAAGGGTGATAGGCTTTGTTGAAGTTGATTACAATATGGCCGCTTTGCGGAATATTCAGATCAATATACCTGCCGCCTTCGTAGGTTTCGTCGCCACTCGTTGCATCCGTAAAAGGAATGAATAAATAATCTTTATACTCGGCTGATTTTATTAAATCCTGCGATTGATACACATTCAGTTTATATTCTTTTCTGTCAATCACAAAAAATACTTCTGCATACTTTATATAGGTTTTGCGTATGCCGCCCGATGTGCTCATCTGGAAAGGTTTTTCTTTCGGCGTTCTTACAAAACGGGCATTCACCACAAACTTTTTATTAAAAGGAAAAAAGTGAATGCCCTTAAAAGTTGCTTTGGCCTTGGCGCTCAGGGGTGAAGTGTTTGGATTATCATATTCCATTCTTATTTCGCCCTGAAAACGTTTTGTTTCATTAGCAACAGCCGTGTCTGCCTGTGCAAAACAGCAGGCCGATAATAGGATAAGGTTGCAAACAATTAAAAGCCGTTTCATTCGTGCAAGTTTGTTTTTTCAGTTGTCTCATGGAACGCATGGGCGTTTCATAATCAGCCCAAAATTAACTGCATATTATTTGCACTGATAGTTTGAATAAATTTTTAATCAAAAAATATGAGTACCAAAAACAACAAGAAAAAAGCCAAAGGCGGTGTTGCCAAAATGTTTGACCGCTTTTCAACTGTTGCAACAAGAGTTACAGGAAGGCCCATTGCCTTTATTATCGCCTTTGTAATTATTGTGCTGTGGGCGGTGTCCGGCCCAATTTTTCACTACTCTGATACATGGCAGCTTGTTATAAATACCGGCACTACCATTATTACTTTTTTAATGGTATTCGTAATTCAGCAGTCGCAGAACAAAGACACGATGGCGCTGCAATTAAAATTAAATGAACTGATTGCTTCCAGCAAAGACGCCAGTAACCGGCTTATTGACGTGGAAGACCTTACGCCCGAAGAACTGGAGATACTGAAAAAGTTTTATATACACCTATCAAGCCTGGCAGAAAAAGAATCTGACTTTAAAAAAATGCATTCTATTGAAGAAGCTGCTGAAAGGCATAAAAGCAAATTAAAGGCAATGGATAAGCGTTAAAACTTATTCTTCCACATCATGCTTTCAACCGGCTTATCAGGCTGCTGGCTGTACTTGGCATTTTTCTTTTGGTTATATTTTACCTCAATTTCGCCATCAACTGGAAAATAAATCAATTGCCCAACCGGCATGCCTTTATATACTTTCACTGGTTGCTTTACAGAAATCTCCAGTGTCCAGTTGCCGCAAAAACCTACATCGCCTTTACCAGCCGTGGCATGTATGTCAATACCTAATCTCCCCGTAGAGCTTTTACCTTCCAGGAACGGAACATGCGCATGCGTTTCGGTGTATTCTTCTGTAACACCGAGGTAAAATATATGTGGGTATAAAACAAAACCTTCGTCAGGAATTTCAAAATATTCAATCTCGTTATGCTTTTTCGCATCCAGAATGTGCTCACGGTATGTTGCCAGCCATTTGCCCAAATGCACATCATAACTATTGCTGCCCAGGCATTCACGATCATAAGGCACAAGCTTAATCGTTCCTTTTTCTATTTCTTCCAAAATGCGTGTGTCAGAAAGAATCATTGCAGTTTTCTGTTTGAGTGAACTAATAAAACCTTTGCAAATAAATTATAAATCCTGATACGAAAACAGTTAAACAAAAACCCTCTTAGCTTTATCAACACACTATTAACCAAAACCGCTATGCTGTTTATATTTCTGTCGGCACAATCAGTGCGTTCATATACACATATTGCCGTAAAAAGTCATTTGCTCTTATATGCTATAATCAATAAGTACTTTCGTTATATGGCGATTTTTTTCCAGGTACAGGACTGTAATGAAATCATAACAATACCAATGATTCTTATTGCGTATGGCATCATGCAGATTCAGCAAGAATTAAGTAATTAACCTTAAGCTGTTTAAAGGCTTATATTTTGTCACGAAGGTGCTAAGTCACGAAAGAAGTAAAATCTAATGATTAGCACTTTGTGTCTTTGAAACTTCGTGGCATATCCTAATTCTGTCTTTAGGCAGCTCATAAATGTTTAACATGAAAGCATCTGTTGAAAGAAAAATTATACGATGGCTGCACATTATTCTCAGCATACCCATTGTTGGTTTTATTTACGGGCCGGTAGCTGATATTTATTATGCAGCGCTAACGGTTCGCTGAGTATTGTTTCCTGCGGTTGTATTGTCTGGCTTCTGGATGTGGAAGGGGCACGTAATAAAACGTTTGTTTAAAAAGCATAACAAAACAACTAAAAGCAATACTGTTTAATCAATGTTATCTTAGTAAAAAATTTTATGGAGTTTGGCCGCGTTCCTGAAGACGCATTAGATAACATTGATTTTAGTTTGCCGAAAGAGCCTGCTTTCAATAAAACTATTCTTTGCGGTAAAAAAAATAAAAGCGCCAAAGTATATGTTGGCTGCGCCAAATGGGGCAGGTCTGAATGGGTGGGAAAAATCTATCCTGAAAAAACAAAAGAGAAAGATTTTTTGAAGCACTATGTCCAGCATTATAACTGTATTGAATTAAATGCAACGCATTATAAAATTTATGGCGAACGCGGCATTGCAAAATGGAATGAACAGGCTATGGGCAAAGACTTTTTGTTCTGCCCTAAAATGTATAAAGGCGTTACACATTTTGGCAGGCTTACAGATAAGCCTTTTCTTGTTACAGATTTTTTAAGAGGTGTTCTCGCTTTTGGTGAGCACCTCGGCCCCATATTTATCCAGGTGAGCGATGCCTTTTCTCCAAAACGTAAAGATGAATTATTTACCTTTTTAAAATCGTTGCCCACAGATTTGCAATTTTTTGTTGAAGTGCGCCATACAGACTGGCTTACCAAACCAGAGATTAGTAAAGAACTTTTTGAAACATTACATGCATTAAATATAGGCGCAGTTATTACAGATACGGCAGGCAGAAGAGATTGTGCGCACATGCATCTTACTATTCCAAAAACATTTATCCGTTATGTGGGCAACAGTTTGCATCATACAGATTATACAAGAATTGATGCATGGGTTGAACGCATGAAATATTGGTTAAACAAAGGCATTGATGATATTTATTTTTTTATGCACATGCACGATGAAGCAACATCGCCGGAGCTTACGGTTTATTTGGTTGATAAACTAAATGCTGAATATGGTTTGAATTTGATAAAACCAATGTTTATGGAGAAGAAAGATGAAAAGCAATCACCTTTATTCAGATAATTCATTTTGTCTTTCTCAGGTTATATGCTTCCTTCAAGGCGCTCATCACTAATTTTTTATTTGCTTTTTTTAGACTGATGGTTGTTGCTCCTTTTAAACCCCATCTATTGGGAACAGGAAAAATAATATCGCTGCCTGGCGGACAAAAAATGAATTGAGTTTGCGGATCAAACATTAAATTCAAAGTGGCATCACTTACCAATAATGTTGCAAATATTTTCTTGTTTACCGTAAATGCAGTGCGGTGAAAATGCGGTTTTTCATCTGTGCCCTCAAATGATAATGCCATTGCTTTTGCTTCTTCTGGTGTTACCATAAAGAATTATTTACATGGTTCAGTTGCCTTGCAGTATTCCTAAAATCCTGCGTAAGATTTTAATATCTTTTTTAATTTTTGCTTTTCCATTTTTTGGCTTATTGTAAGTTCAGCATCCAAAAGGCGGTCTTTCTCTAAAGGGTCAATATATATATTATAAAACCTTCCGAGATTCCAATGATCATAAAGTTTATAGTTATAGTCAAAAGAATAACTTACAGGTATTGGAATTTTCATATAATCGCGATCCCAGTAACAGTAAACAAAAGTTCTTTGATTGCCTTTGGTGCCTTTCAAATTATCAAAAAAGGTTACACCATCCAGCGGTCCCCAGGTTGATGGTTTGGATATATTTGCAATGCCTGCAAAGGTTGGCAGAAAATCAGTCATATCAACTAAAGAAGTATCAAATGCCCCCTGTTTTACAGTGCCGGGGCCATATGCAACCAGCGGAACACTTATGCCTCTTCTGTCAGTATAATTCTTCCCTCCCTTAATTGAAGCTCCTTTATACCTGGATGTAATGCCTTTATTGGTTGCGTTATCAGATGTAAATAAGATAATGGTTTTATTGGTAAGCCCGCTTGAATCTATTTTTTGAATAAGCCTGCCAATCATTTTATCCATGTATGCAACCATGCCCGGAAAATATTTTTTATTTTCGTGCAGGCTATCATCAATATCCGGATTCCAGTTTGCATAATCGGGATCATCAGGTGTGGGCGACCATGGATGTTGCGCCAGGTTTAGCGAATATTCAATAAAGAAAGGCTTGCCTTTACTATTATCGATAAACGTACTTGCATAATCGTAAAACAAGTCTTCAGAATATTTATTTTTTACAATGCTATCGGGCAGGTAAGTAGCATTTTCATAGAGATATGGCGATTTATATCTTCCATGATATTGATCCATGCCATTATTATCAATTATATTAAATGGCTGGAATACTCTGTATTTTTCGAAGCCGTGTTTTTTTATGGAAGCGTCGCCGCCATCAAACTGCCATTTGCCTATATAACAGGTTTTATAACCTGCATTCTGCAGCATATTGGCAATTGTTTTAGAGGTGTCGGGCAACAACCCAAACTTCACCCAATTGCGAAAATTATATTTACCTGTTATCAATGCCAGCCGTGAAGGCGGCCCGTCGGGATGTGAAAAGAAGTTAGTGAATTGCATGCCATTTGCAGCCATAAAATTCAGGTTGGGTGTGTTGTAAGATTCGCCGCCTGTGTATTGCGGAACCTCGTAACCTATATCATCTCCAACTATAAGTATGATGTTAGGTTTACCAAATCTTAATTTTAAATCATCATAAGCCTGGGCGGATACAGGAAGTGTATCACTAAATGTTTTTTTACAAGAAATAAAAAGTACAAGCAGTAAAGCTATTGCTAATGCATGTTTTGGATTAAAAGGTTTCATGGTGGTACGTTTGGAGTTCAAATATAGTTTGAATTTTATTTACCGGGGATGGTTGGCCGTATTTCAACCTTACTTGGTAAAGCCCGCGGGTTCATTTTTAATAAATCTTCCACAACCTCGCCAATATCTTCCGGTTGAATTTTCCATGCATCGGCATCAGATGGTGTGTGATCATTGAAATGTGATGCTACAGAACCAGGCATTATCGTTGTTACCTTAATTCCATATTGACGAAGGTCTAACATAATAGCCTGCGAAAAGCCAACCAAGCCGAACTTGCTTGCATTGTAGGCAGAACCATCTTTAAAAAAATTTGTTCCTGCCAGGCTTGCAATCGTTATAATATATCCTTTTGTTTTCTTCAAAGCATCAATGCCTGCTTTAACGCTGTTGAAAACACCGGTAAGATTGGTATCGATCGTTTCTTTCCATTGTTCTGCAGTTATATTTTCAATAGATGCAAAATGCCCAACGCCTGCATTGGCGATTAATACATCCAACCGGCCAAATTTTTTAATTAACCCAAGTTGCTAGATAAAAGAGGGTGAGCAAAGAAGAAATTATTTTTGAGTTACCACACCAAAAAATAATAGCGATGCTCACCAGC
>NZ_FOXQ01000017.1 GCF_900115755.1 Parafilimonas terrae | reverse complement strand
GCTTTATTGATCGCACCCAACTCTTAAAACTCGCTGACTACTACTCCAAAAGCGGTTATGGAGAGTATTTGAAAAAATTGAAGCCCTGATTGGTGGTCTGGCTTATTGCTATGAGGTGTGATTAGCTTTACGCTAACGAAGCAGTGATAAAAAGCCACTTTATACCATCATGACATGATTTGGTTTAATCTCCGTCTACATCGTTGTGGTACTAAATCTTGATTCAAGCCTTTTCCAAGCAGTCAGTGCTTGCTATCGTCCATAGCCTGGAACTTGCATTTTCTTTCCCATCTCTGATTTAAATTGATTTGTCCGTTGTAAAAAGGATGGGCTACCTAAACATTGGCAGCCCATCCTTTTTTATTTATTGCTTGAGAAGCTTCATGTACTCAACCTTCTGTGAATTCCTGTAAATAATCTTCAGCATATACACCCCGGAAGTAAGGTTACGACCTGGCGTTAACTGAACGGTATAGTTACCTTTGGGCACCCTGCCTATATTATGCGCAAAAACCGGTTTTCCATTTACATCATACAATTGAACTGTTACCTCATCTTCTTTTGGAGAAGATAGTGATAATGTGAAATTATACAGGAACGGGTTAGGATAAACCGATAAATGGTTACCTTCTGCAGCTTTCGCTGTATTTACCTGGTTAAGAGATGATGCGGTTTTGCTGCTGCTCACAGTGGCCGCCTGGCTTACAGGTGACTGCGGTGGCGAGGGAATATCGTTTGTTGAGGATTCGGTTTCCTGTATCACCAAAGCGCCTAATAAGCCAAACTGGGAATAAATACTATTGGGTGCAATGGTAATGATCGCTTCGCCGTTGTCATCCGGTACCACATCATACAGGGTTACAGTACCATCCGTATTAAGCGAGGCATTTAATACCACTTTTTTATTATTCACTGTATAGGATGTATTCACATCACCACCTATATTGGCGCTGGCAAAAAAGGTCAGGTCATATTTTTTATTCAGGTTTAACCCTTTGAGCTTCATGGTTGCGCTGCCTCCTGCAAATAGGCCATAACAATCAGCTAGCACTTTATCGGGATATACACCGGAATTATTGCCGGTAACTGTTCCAGGCCCATAAATACCTGCAAATAAGCCCGTTTCCTCCAATCTAATACTGGATGGGATACCGGTATCATCCATCAGGTTATTCCATTTGATGCCGATATCCGGTAAAGCGGCAGTATTGTTCCAGGGAGCGCCTGCCAGGTTTGTAAAAGTGAAGTTTACATACACTGCCTGGGTATAGGTGGTTACGGCAACAGGATTGCAGTAGGCAGATTGTGCGTCGGTTTTAACTGCCCTTACAGTGTAATAGTAAGTATGCCCTGCTAATAAACCTGAATCGGCATACCTGGTAACATTGCTGCCCACACTCGCTATCAAAGTATAATGCAGATTGATAGTGTCCTGCGCCCGCCATATTTCAAAACCTGCTTCATCAAAGCTTCTGTCAGCCCATTGAAGGCTGGCGGTAGCCTTTGTCTTGCCGGTAACCCGCAGGTCTGCGGGGGCAAGTAAAGCCTGGCTGCTATTATAACCTTGTATCACTAAGCTGTTCAGGTAAGCATAATCAGCCCCCGCAGCTTTTGCTACTTTGATCATCACGATGCCATTGACATTGGGAATAATGCCATTGATGGCCGCCGTAGTATTGATATTATGCGTAGCATTGAGGTTTACAGTCTGCCCGTTGATCGTGAAATTGGTATTGCCCTTCAGGCCGTCATCATGACTGTTGAAGAATACGAAATTGTATTTTTTATTCTTGTCCAAACCGGATACCTGTATGGAATCTGTTTTTGTGCCGCCTTCGTAAAAACCGGTACGCATCACCGTTTCAGGATAAACCCCTTTGTTATTGCCGGGTTGCATGCCGCCTGCAAAATTTCCCTGGAAACCGTTCATGATTTTTATAGACGCTGCAGTAGTGCTTCCATTATCATTCCTGAGATTGGATAAGGTGGCGCCAGGGGATGGCCATGCTGTAAAATTATTCCAGGGCAACGGCGCCTGGCTGCCATCGGAAAAATTTATATAAACCGATTCCATATTGGCATCGGTAACGGTAATATTGAAGGAAACAGTACTGCCTGAACCGCTGTTATCAGTGGCAGTTATTTTTATATCTTCAAAAACACCGGTTGTGCCGGCAGAAGGTGTTATGGTAATAACCCCGTTGCCGTTGCCGTTATCTGTAAAGCTGGCAAAAGACGGCAGATTAGACACTGTTAATCTTATCTGGTTGGTTATATCGTCATTTGCAGTGATATATACTGTTTGCTGCTGGTTATTTTTAATCAATATGTCTGCAACCGGGGTGATCACCGGCGGTTTATCAGGCGTAAGAATCCCGGCAACATTAGAGGCATCAGAAAGCCCGCTGGAGTTAGCAGCCTTTACGATGTAATAATACCGGGTATTTCCGGCGGCAGAAGTATCTGTATAACTGGTTGAATTATAGGGCAGGCCATCCCTTATGAGAATGAAAGGGCCCGTTGCATTTTCTGAACGGTACACCTGGTAAGCAGTTTCGTTATAGGCTGCATCATTCCAGGTCAGCTCAACGCCGTTTCCGCTGCCGGCTGCAGCAATCAGGGATGTGGGAGCAGACGGCTTCACACTGTCCGCATAAATGTATTGTACTACGATAGCATTAAGATAGCCTACCGGTGTATTATTCCCTTTGGACATTGTGAATGTAACGGTTCCGTCAGTTGAAGGTTGAATATTGCTGAAGTCTGCGGTATTGGTTATATTATTTTGTACGGCCAGGGATTTGGACTGAGACCCAACGGTAAACACAGTGCTGCCATTATTCTCTGCCCCTATCCAGCTACTGCCGGCATAAAAGCTGATACGGTATTGTTTGGAAGCATCTAAACCTGTTAGCTTGCCGGTTACCGTTTCCGGCCCGCCGAATATGCCGAAATAATAATAATCCTTTAATACAGGGTCGGGATATATCCCGGAATTATTACCGGTTTGCGGTCCCTCATGCCAGGTGGCCCACCAGTCGGTTGGCAGGGACAATCCAACAGAAGTTATCCTGTCCAGTTCATCCTTAAACCCTGAAGAAACCGGGCCCGTTACATTATTCCAGGGTGAACCTACCGGGTCGTTTTCCTTAAAACGTATATAAACGGTTTGGGAAGGATCTACATCATTTACCCTCAGGTTGAATTGCCGGGTAGCTGAACCACCATTACCATCGTTAACAGTCACCTGTATGGTATAAGTTCCTGAAGCCCCATAACCAGGTTGCAAAACCAGGTTAGCTTTGCCATGACTCTCAGGTACAATGGAATAAGTGGGAGAACCTGTTACATTAAAGGATAAGCTATCTTCTATATTTTGATCCGTTGCGGTTAAGGGAATGCCCAGTGTCTCACCCTCGTTCATGGTATAGTTGTTTATACTGTCGAGCAAGGGATAATAATTATCATTCACGGTTAGGTTGAAAATAGTACTGTCCTGGCCACCATTCCCATCTCCTACCTTTATTTTGATATTATTATATACTCCCTTTTGTCCTGAGGAAGGATTAAGAATTAAGTATGCCGTGTCTGTTCCATTTTTAATTAAGGTAGCAAATACAGGCAATTTCTGGACGAAAAAGCGTAAAGAATCTGCCTCTGCATCAAAAGCTGTAATGGGTATAATTGTTTGAATTCCAGCTGGTATAATTACATTAGAAAACTTGGCAATTATTGGCGGGTTGTTTTGTGTTTTTGCTCTTCTTGCAGGCTTGTCGGCAGAAACGGAAGCTGCAATGCTAATCGTTCTCACTTTGTAGTAATAGAATGTATTCCCATATAAGCCGGTATCGGTAAAGGAAGTCGAATTGGCGGGCAATACTGCCGCCGGTTTAAAATGAGCAGAATCAACCGCAGAACGGAATACCTGGTAATTGATCTCGGCCGTATCCACATCATTCCAGGTAATTTGTATGGAGGAAGGGGAAAGCGATAAGGCTTTAATATTGGTCGGAGGTTTGGGAACACCCAATTTTAAAGTCTTAATCTTTACATAAGCAGTAAATGCCGAAGTGCCATAATGGTTCACGGCATTTATCTTATAAAAATAAGCCGTATTAGCTTTTAAGCCAGTATCAGTAAACTGAGTAATGTTAGAATTTGCAGTATAAACGATATTATAATCTGTATTAACCTTTGTTGATCTATATATCTGGAAAGCAGTTTCATTATTGCCTTTATCTTCCCAATTAAGCTTTATTTTGTTCCAAGCTACTGCCTGGGCTATAAGGCTGTCCGGCGTTTTTGGGGGAGTGCCAGCAGGTGTATCATCGTCTGAGAAGTATTGATCTTCTATTATGTGAAAATCAGCGTCACCAAGAAACTGCTGATTAGACCATTCTAACTGTATCCTCTTATTATTCTTATTTTGAAAAAAGCCAACAGCAATCGGATAATAGCCTTTTATTAAGCGTATAAAAGCAGTTTTGCTTTTTGAGCTGTTTAAATGGTCATTATTGATTAATGGTATTGAATCAGGATTGTATTTACTTAACCATAATTTGCTGCCATCATCCGAAGTGAGCCTAAATTTATAATTACCAGTGACGGGGGCATAAATAACCCCCTGCCACAGAAAGGAAAATTGAAAATCCCTTTGCTTTGGGTTTAAAGTCAAGTTGGCTGTCACTCCAGTTTTTGCTGGTGTGAGGGCATCAAAATCCGGGAGGCTTGTCCAGGAACCTTCATAATACTTATAAAATAACCCCTTTAAAATGGCAGGTGCACTTACCAGGTTGCTTTGTACGGAATAATTGCCACTTGTGTCAACAGCCTTTACGTAAAATGAATAAATTTTGCCTTGCTCCAGACTGTTAATAATAATTGTTGTGTCAATACTACTGTAGCTCTTAACGCCATTCATATAGACTACATATTTTGCTACCCCTACATTATCCGAGGAACTATTCCATTGCAGTAGCATGGAGGAATTGGTAGTATATATAATTTTTAATGAACCTGGTGCAGTGGGAGGCATTGCGTCTGCACTTGTGGTTGCGCTGGCAATATTTGACATCAAGCCTGCACCGTTGTTGTTAATAGCTCTGATTTTATAGTAATAAATTGTCCCTGGTGTTAACTGTCTATCTCCGAAAGAAAGCGAATCAGCAGGAACCTTTCCTATAAACGAATAATCATCTTCCTGCCTGGTGCTTCTATAAATCTCGAAAAATGTTTCATTGTTCCTCGGGTTAGGATTATCTTCCCAACCAAGCAGGATTTCGGTAACTGATAAAGTAGTTGCTGTTAGTTTTGTAGCCGCATCCGGCGCATTAGAACCCCCTGCATCAATTACATTAAAAGGCTGACTATATATACTGGAGCAACCATATTTTTCCGTAACGGCTGCAATATACTGCCCAGGTTGCGCTGCTTTAAATATTCTCTCTGTCCCTGTCACGGCATCACTTCCCAGCTTCTTCCAAGCATAGCTGGTATAACCGCTGTCCGGCACTTCGAGATTTACATAATTCTTCCCGTCACCCGAAGCCAGCGCATTACTCATTAAACCCGATATAGTTATAGGAGGCGTTACCGTTGGCGGAGTAATATGTATAATCGCCGGGGTATGCGACCAGTCAGACCAGGTAGAACCGCGTAAGACCCTGGCTTCATATTTGCCGAGTGAAGTAACATGGAGAGAATTACCTGTTGCCCCTGCAATCACAACGCCGTTTCTTCGCCATTCATAGTCATTAAACCCGGGCGCCACGCCAATAGTAACATCAATGTGATTGCTGTCACAAAACCCGGTCCTGCCATACAGAACCCAGGGATTGGAAGAATAGGCCCGCAGCATAAAAGGGAAAAAATCCGGTTCGGCGAAAGCGCTGTTCCAGGTACCATGTCCTGCATCAGAATATTCGGTATAAGTATAGTTACTACCTGCTATTAACATGGCGTTATTTACCTGTTGAGCAGTGGAAGCTGCAGGCGAGCCGTCCAATCCTCCCTGGAAATCCCATATAGGAGTAAATTTGACCTGGTTGACAACCGGTGCTTCTTTATACCCGATGGAAATGTTTGACATAGGTAAGGCCGAACTTACATAAGTGTTATAATTAATAACCATATCCCAGCAGGCTTGTCCGCCTGAAGATGGGCCATTTACACTAATATGAAATGGATCAGCCTTATTATTATCCACCATATAATTGATGAGATCAATAATTCTTGTATAAGAAACATTTCCCCAGAGGCCCTGGCTCTGGGGAAATAGGACGTATCCGTCAAAAGTACCGTTATCCACGGCATCCATATAGGGCTGGCCACCATGGTAAAGCTGGCTTTCATTGTCGGTGATAGGCCCGGATTCTCCCCCGCCATGAAACACGATAGCCAAAGGATATTTTTTCCCATCGTTAGCTGCTGGGTTATATGTTTTGGGAAACTTCAGGCGGAAACACATGCCCTCATAGATATAAGCTTTATAGGAATCTGTATTCCACGATACGCCTTTTGTTCTTACCCATTTTCCTATTTGTCCATAAGGCGGTTCTACAGGCGGATTGGAGGGGTCATATTCAACCACCGGGTCATTAGGGTCTAATACAGACTGGGCTGCGGTTTGTTTTTGGCAAAAAACGGCAAAATAAAGCAACAGGGAAAAAAGGTAAATTTTTTTCATCGGACACGATTAATCAACAAATATTCAGTAGTAAGGCAAACCGGTGAACAACATTATCCTGGCGGATACACCACAATAGTTCCGGTAAGACAGACCGGAAGGAAGACCAGGGCACGGATGTTACAATACTGGTTTTACACTTTACGCAATAAAAGTAAGCCTTAGTATTTTTTAGGGTTTGGCAGATTGGCGAGTTAGCGATATTAATCCGTAAACGTGCGATCTGAACCGGTAAATGGCTGGGTTGCCAGTTTGTAAGGAGTGTAGGTAAGGGGCCGGCTATTTTGATTGGATTATTTAAATCCGGGCTCGTCTGATATTTAAGATAATCATCTGTCTAACAATTTCACCCAAACATAATCATCCATTATCATGTTGTTTTTTATAACTCCTTTGCGGCGGATATTTTCAAGATAAAAACCATTTTTGTGCAACACCCGCATGGATGCTTTATTAAATTCAAATACTTCGGCAAATACACGCACAACATTAAATTCTTTTTCAATATAGTTAAGCAGGACGCGCACCGCCCTGCCGGCAATGCCTTTATTCCAAAATGGTTCTCCTACAAAATACCCTATTTCCATGTTTTTACGATGTATATCTGTTTGAGGGGTACAGCCAATACTGCCCGCAAGCTTTTCATTATAAATAATTGCAAAGTTCAATTGCGGTTTTTGCCGCCTGCAATGCGATATCCATGCCTCGGCATCTTTAAGTTTGTAAGGATGCGGCAGGCTGTCCCTTACATTATTCCAAATATTCCTGTTGTTGGCGATTAATGTTAGTTGTGAAGCGTCTTCTTTTCTCCAGGGGCGTAAGTAAATTTCAGAATTCATCAGTTTGGTCCGCTTATATGAATTGAGCTAATTCAACAAAGCATTGTTTAATAAATGCAACGCTATGTCTTTTAAATGCAAAGGCACATATATTTCTATATCACCAAAGGAAAGATAACTGCTGTCCTGCCTGTTTAAAATTACGGCCTGAATGTCATTTTCTTCAAGCTTGCCTTTAATAATATTCGCTTCAAGATAATTTCTTGTACTATATAATTTAAACCAGCCCTGCATAATTTTTTTATGCAATATTCATCATTAAAAGGAAGAACAGGTCAAGAATAATTAAAAATAAAATTATAAGGCTTAATTTATTTTGCGATTTCCTCACTTTAATAAGCTTTTCGCCACGTGTGGTATAAATGCTGTATTGGCTGAAATAAAACCAATCGGCCAGGCTGTTAAATTGTGATTTGGCTAAAAAAAAATAGGTTTTGATAATGATGAAAAATCCAATAATTGCAGAGGTTATGTAGAAAATTGTATAATAGGCGTTCATATAAGCGGTTACATTTTTTCAATTAAACGCAAAGCTATCTATTAGCAGCATATACAATACTAAAGTTTTGAAAAACATTCTTTTAATATTCTGAATACGGAGGAAGGCATTCAGTTATTCAATTCCCAAATCCTTCTGTATCTGTTCCAGCGCCCTTCCTTTAGTTTCGGGCACTTTGGTTAAAACCCAGATAAGCTGCAGCACCATCATAAATGAAAAGAAAGCAAAAATTGGCCAGGGGTTATCCTTAAAAACCCCTTTTTTATCATCAATAAAAATAGGCGATATTAAGGTAATAACGGCAGCGCAAACCCAATGTGTTCCTGCCCCGAAAGACTGGCCCATTGCACGGATTTTGTTCGGAAAGATTTCTGAAATAAAAACCCATATCACTGCGCCTTGCCCTATTGCGTGCGATGCAATAAACATCGCTAAAAATGTAACCAGCAAGCCTGCACTTAAATGGTTATAAAAACACCATGCAACTGCCGCTAAACTTATAATATACCCGATTGACCCGATTAACAGCAAAGTCTTTCTTCCAATGCGGTCAATAAAATATAAGCCCACAAAAGTGAATACAAGATTGGTACCGCCAATTGTAATAGAGCTTTTTAAAGAGTCGTTCGCCGCCAGGCCTGCACTTTCCAAAATGCGCGGCGCATAATATAAAATAAAGTTGATGCCTGAGAACTGGTTAAAGAAAGCAATGAAAAAAGCAAGGCTTAAAATAGTTACATGCTTTTTGCTGAGAAACGGCGTTTTTTTGCCACCGTTATCTTCATGCTGAACGGCATTCCTGATTTGTTTTATCTCTTCGTCTGCATTACTTATACCCAGCTTCGATAATATTTTCCTGGCATCATCATCTTTTCCTTTTGTAACAAGCCAGCGCGGGCTTTCCGGAATGCCTATCACTAAAATTGAATAAATAAGTGATGGTATTGCCATAACGCCAAGCATCCAGCGCCAGTCGTTGCTTCCGCCCACACCTTTTAAAAGATAGTTTGAAATATAGGCTATTAATATTGCAAACACAATATTAAACTGGTACATCGCAACCAATTTTCCTCTTGATGAAGCTGTGGAAATTTCTGAAACATAAGTTGGGGCTGCAACAGATGATGCGCCAATGCCAATACCGCCAATAAAACGAAAGAAAGAAAAAGTGTATGGGTCAGGCGCCAATGCAGAACCAAACGATGATACGGTAAAGAGAATCCCGATCCATATCAATACTTTTTTTCTTCCGAATTTTTGAGTGGGGATGCCGCCGCCCAATGCGCCCAAAACCGTTCCCCACAAAGCCATCGACATAATAAAAAAGCCATGCTGCCACGGCGTTAAATGCCAAAGCTCCTGTATGGGTTTATCAGCGCCGGATATAACCACTGTATCAAACCCAAAAATAAAACCCGCTAATGCCGCGACTAAAGAAATACCAAATAAACTTTTTCCTTTTGCTGAAATACCGGGAGCATCAATATTGGCTTGCATAAAATTTAATTAATGGCTGTAAGCAATATGGTTTGTAAAAGTGCTTTGCCAAAATACAATGTTATTCGCAGCCGGAAATATTTTTTCAATAATAAACAAAATAAAAAACCCGGCCTGGAAAAGCCGGGACATATTTAAATGAGAAAATTGCCTATGTAAAAAAATTTAATTGTAACAATAATTACCGAGCCATGCATGCGGGTCAAGAGAAGTCGTGTTTTTTATGGTTGATGGAAACACACTGTACAATAATTGTATAAAAGAAAAGCCTGGCCTTATCTGCCACAGGTAAAGCTTTGGGTTTTCTGCCGCTTCAAACACTTCCGGTAAAATTTCACTGATCAAACCATTGGCACAAATTTCTTCCATTTGCTCCTGCAACGTCATGTTTGCTGAAGGCTGTATTTCTTTACTGCACCATTCCCGCTGGGCAAAAGAATTATTGGTAACCAGCAGGATTTCTTTTTGTGTAGCATTCGTTTTCATCTTCATGCATTTTATTTATTCGCTAATCAAATTTCATTTTCACGGCCGGCCCGCGAAGCGGTTTGGCCGGGTTCTATAATTCTGTCTGTAAAAATTCAAACGCTTTATTCATTAGACGCTGATTTGTATAAAAGGATACATCAGCAATAAAAAAAATGCGTTAAAAAACAGGTGGTTGTTTGCTAAACTTATGTATGTTTGAAAACTAAATTTCTTAGCTTTGTAATCTTTAAATAATACTACGAATGAAGAACGATAAAGAGAAAGACCTTAGTTCAGATAAACTAAAAGCGCTTAAACTAACAATTGAAAAAATTGATAAAGACTTCGGTAAAGGCAGCGTGATGATGATGAATGAACGCGGCGAGCAACAAATGGAAGTCATTTCAACCGGATCTATTGGTTTGGATATTGCCCTTGGTGTTGGCGGCCTTCCACGCGGCCGTGTAGTTGAAATTTATGGCCCTGAATCAAGCGGTAAAACAACTATTGCCACGCATGTAATTGCACAGGCACAAAAGAAAGGTGGTATTTGCGCCATCATAGATGCGGAACATGCATTTGACAGTGCCTATGCACAAAAACTCGGCGTTGATATTGACAATCTTTTGATCTCTCAACCTGATTATGGCGAACAGGCTTTGGAAATTGCAGACCGCTTAATTCTTTCAGGCGCATTGGATGTAGTGGTAATTGATTCTGTGGCAGCGCTCGTGCCCAAAGGTGAACTGGAAGGTGAGATGGGCGATAGTAAAATGGGTTTACAGGCAAGGTTAATGAGCCAGGCTTTGCGTAAGCTTACTGCCACCATCAGCAAAACCAATACGGTGTGTATTTTCATTAACCAGTTGCGTGAAAAAATAGGTGTGATGTTTGGTAACCCGGAGACAACAACCGGGGGCAATGCTTTAAAGTTTTATTGCTCTGTGAGGTTGGATATACGGCGTACTTCCCAAATTAAAGATGGCGATGAAGCTATTGGTAACCGCGTGAAAGTAAAGGTGGTTAAAAATAAAGTTGCCCCGCCATTCCGCAGTGCGGAGTTTGATATCATTTTTGGTGAAGGCATTAGCAAGGTTGGTGAAATTATAGATATGGGTGTAGAAATGAATATCGTTCAAAAGAGCGGGAGCTGGTTTAGTTACGATGGTAATAAACTTGGCCAGGGCCGCGATGCGGTAAAAAACCTGCTTTCTGATAATGAAGGGCTGGCTAACGAAATTGAAGGAAAAATAAGGGCGCGGCTTATAGAAATGCAAACCGGCGCTGCTGAATAAAAACAATATATCTTTTTATAAAAAACGCTGCAGGCATAAACTGTGGCGTTTTTTTATGACTGTTTATTGCTAATAATAGCATTGATGCTAAAATGTATGCTGAATTATACGCAGTTTATAAAGATGTAGATATGCAAAAATTATTGCTGCAACATTAATTCAGCTTCCAACAAAGCCTGCAGTTTAATTACAGACTCCTCTTTACCGCAGAGATCGGCAAGCGTCATTTTATTTAACACCTGGTCAACTGTAAACTGAATTATTTTCCAGAGAGAACGGGCGGAACAATCAACAGAATTGGTGCAGAGGTTTAAGGCGCCGATATGAGTAGCACAGAATTTATCATCAAACAAAGCGCCGCCCAATGTTTTTAAAACTTCGTTGATATTTATTTCAGGTGTGGGTCTTGAAAGCACATAACCGCCTTTTTGGCCAGGTGTGCTTTTTAAAAAACCACCTAACCGCAACTGCCTCGTGAGCTTGGCAACATAATGCGGTGTTAAGCCTTCCGCTTCACTTATCTGCGGAATACTTAAACCATTTTCATCGCCGCATCTTGCAATGCGTATTAAAATGCGGATGCCATATTCTTCCTGTGCGGTTATTTTCATTTTGTTGAGTTGATTTGTTGAATGGTTGATTAGTTTAAATGTTACTAATCAACCATTCAACTTATGAACTACTGCTGTTGCTGTTCCAGCGAAAGCGGATCAACATCATACGTTGCAATAAAATATTGTCTTAATGCTTCAACGGCAGCATCATCATTCTCTTTTGTACAAATCTTATTGTATTCCTGGATTAATGCATCGGCTATATCGCCGGCTGCACTTCTTTCAATCTGGTAACGGTGTAAAATGAATACCAGTTCTCCATCTTTAAACAAAGAAATGGTTGGCGAACTTGGTGTAATGCCTGGCAAATATTTTGAGCGGAACAGTGCAACTGCATCTTTTTCCATACCTGCAAAAAGCGTAAGCTTTTCATCAGGAACTACCTTGCCAAATAATGATAGCAAAGCACCCGGCCTTGCCACTCTTGCGCCGCAACCGCAAACAGAATTTAATACAACCATTTTTACCTTACCATCGGTTACGCTCAAAGCTTTATCTACTTCTTCTGCAGTAAGCAATTGTGTAAACCCATTATCTGTAAGTTCTTTACGAAATGGTGCGGCTATTTGTTCAGGATATGAAGGGCCGTTATTGCCCATCAAACTATCTACGCTTATCTGTGCCATAAATTTATGAAGCTCATCCTTAAATCCCTTTCCTGCATGAAGAGACTTTGAAGAGCGTTTTGTTTTTATTGTTTAAAAATATATGTAAGAACTTATTCTGCTTTTTAATAATCAGGTCCCTTAAACTCCCTTTCAGGGAATGGGATTACATAAAACCCAGTTCCAGCGCTGCAGCTTCACTCATCATACTTTTATCCCAGGGCGGTGTCCACGTTACCGAAACATGCACATCATTCACACCTTCAATTTCACGTATTTTCTGATCCACTTCAACAGGTATTGTTTGTGCGGCCGGACAACTCGGCGCAGTCAATGTCATTGTTATCTGCACGTTGTTGATGGGCAATACATCTACATTATAGATCAGGCCCAGGTCATAAATATTTACCGGTATTTCCGGGTCATATATTTCCTGGAGTTTTTCTATTACTTTTTCTTTTAACTGTTCTTCGTTCATAACCATCTTCGTTTCCTCTCTGCAAGCCAGAGGTTAAGTTTTTGCTTTTCAATTATCTGTTCCTGCTACCTGCCTGGGCCTTCAAAGCGTATGGGCATGCTCAACCTTTCAACCGATTAACCATTCAACTTCACGTTATACGCTAAAGCATAATGCTTCATCTGTTTCACCATTGAAAGCAAACCGTTGCTGCGGGTTTGCGCCAGATGATTTTTCATTCCAATCTTATCAATAAAATCAAGCCTGGCATCTAAAATTTCCTGTGCTGTGTGGCCGGATAAAACCCTTATCAGCATGCTTACCAAACCACGAACAATCACTGCATCACTATCTGCTTTAAAATAAATCCTGCCTTCTTTTTCATCTGCTATCAGCCAAACCTGGCTTTGACAACCTTTTATTTTATTCTCATCAATCTTAAATTTTGCATCCAGCGGTTCCAGCTTTTTGCCAAGATCAATGATGTATTCATATTTATCTTCCCAGTTATCAAACAATGAAAACTCATCAACAATTTCATCTTCTGTTTCCTGTATCGTTTGAACTGCTTGCATTATCAACTACAAATATTTTAATCTTCAATTTTTTACTCAATCTTCGATTCGTCATGTCGAGGTAACGAGACATCTCATGAAATGAAGTTGTAAAACTTCGGGAGATTTATTTCGGTCATTATTGTTTTTCAATTGTCTTAATGATGCTTCGCATTCTCCTATCGTCGAAATGACGTTCTAAATGATTTATTCTTTCTAAGAACTTAATTATATATACGTTTCAATTTATCAACTGCTTAACCTTTAAACTAATTCCAAATTACCAATTCCTTACTTAAGCATCCCAATCGCCTTCGCTACACCCTTCACCAATTCATCCACTTCTTCTTTTGTATTATACATCGCAAACGATGCGCGTATTGTTCCCGGAATTTCAAACCTGTTCATCAACGGCTGGCAACAATGATGTCCTGTTCTTACCGCAATGCCATAGTTATCTAAAAGAATTCCCATATCCTGCGGATGCACGCCATCAACTATAAATGATACCACGCTGGTTTTATGTTTGGCCGTTCCAATTAAACGCACGCCATCAATTCCTGAAAGCTGTTCCATTGCATATTTTGTAAGTGCTTCTTCGTGCTTTCGAATATTCTCTTTGCCAACTTCAGTTACAAAATCAAGCGCTGCTTTAAATGCAACTGTATCTGCAATGTTTGGCGTGCCAGCTTCAAACTTGTATGGCAATTCGTTATAGGTTGTTTTATCGAATGTTACTTCTTTAATCATTTCGCCACCGCCCATATATGGCGGCATCTCTTCCAGCAATTCTTTCTTACCATATAAAACGCCCACGCCGGTTGGGCCATACACTTTATGGCTTGATATAACGAAGAAATCACAATCCATTTCCTGCACATCAATATTTAAATGAACAGAAGATTGCGCACCATCCACCAATACAACAATGTTGTGCTGATGTGCTATATCAATAATATCTTTTACAGGGTTAATTGTTCCCAGTGAATTAGATGCATGAACAATAGAAACGATCTTTGTTTGTGGCGTGATAAGTTCTTCAAATTCGCTCATCACCAGTTCACCGTTATCATCAACCGGAATAACTTTTAATACAGCCTTTTTTTCCAAACACAATATCTGCCAGGGAACAATATTGGAATGATGTTCCATGCCGGAGATAATGATCTCATCGCCTTCTTTAATATTTTGCCTTCCGTAAGTGGCCGCTACCAGGTTGATGCCTTCTGTTACGCCGCGTGTAAAAATGATCTCTTCACGATGCCCCGCATTAATAAATTCTTTTACCGTATCTCTTGTGGCTTCAAACGCCGCGGTTGCTTCTTCCGCCAATGAATGAATGCCGCGATGAATATTGGCATTGTATTGATGATAATATCTCACCAATGCATCAATTACAACCTGTGGCTTTTGCGCTGTTGCCGCATTGTCAAAATACACCAGGTTCTTTCCTTTTACTTTTCTTTCAAGCACAGGAAATTGCCTGCGTATTGCAGCAACATCAAAAGGTTTTATATCGGTGTCAATTGAAGTCATAATTCAATTGTTATATTTTGTGAACGTCATTTCGATGATAGGAGAATGCGAAGCATCATTAAGACAATTGAAAAACAATAATGACCGAAATAAATCTCCCGATAATCACTTTGCTTCAATTTATAGAGATGCCTCGTTGCCTCGACATGACAATTAATTTCTTAATTCAAAACTTATTTAAAGAACTTCAATATCTAATCTTTCATCTATCTTCTTTTCCAGATAATTTTTCAACACATCAATCTTTACTTGTTCCAAAATATCTGCAGCAAAAGCATGCAGCAACAAAGCCTTTGCTTTCTTTTCACCAATGCCTCTTGCACGCAAATAAAACAATGCATCTTCATCTAACTGGCCAACGGTGCAACCATGCGAACACTTCACATCATCAGCAAAAATTTCTAATTGCGGTTTTGTATTTACAGATGCATTATCACTTATCAATACGTTTTTGTTGCTTTGATAGGCATTTGTTTTTTGTGCATCCTGCCGCACAAAAATCTTCCCGTTAAAAACGCCGGTGGAATTGCCATCCATAATGCCTTTATAAAATTCATTACTGAAACAATTAGGCTTCAGGTTATCAACAATGCTATGATTATCCACATGCGTTTTGCCATTCACCATATACAAGCCATATAAATGGCCTTCGTTGTTTGGCGCTTCCAGGATCATGTTGATGTTATTGCGGATCGTTCCGCCATTCAGCGTAATGGTTACACAATGCGTAAAACATTTACCAACCTGTTGCACATGCGTAGTGCCTACGTGATGACAATTTTCATTTTCATCCTGCACTTTATAATATTCAAGCCTTGCATTTTCCTGCACTGCTATTTCAATAACTTCATTGGTAAAGCTTTCGTGCAAACCATTGTTTTTATATAATTCAACCAATTGCACCTGTGCATTTTCTTCAACCACCAGCAGGCTTCTTGGCTGCACAAAAACGTTATCGTTTTCAGTGCCTGTTATATGATAAATAAAGATTGGATGTTCAACAACCTTATTCTTTTTTACCAGCACAAACAAACCGTTAGCGGTAAATGCGGCATTCAAAGCATTCATTCCATCTTTCATGTATTTGCTGCTCTGGTTTAAATGTTGCTGCACATAAGTTTTATACTCGCTATCTGCAGCTTCATGTAAACTCAAAACAACCAATGCATCGTTTGTAAAAGTTGAAATCTCTTTTACAAAAACACCATTCACAAAAAATAATTCAGCAGCAAATTCAGATTGCAAACGCACATTGTTCAACATTTCTTTTGTTGGTACAACAGCCGTTGTATGCACTGCAAAATTCTTGTTTGTTAAACCTGTCAACCGGGTGTATTTCCATTCTTCATTGCGTGAAGTGGGAATACCCGATTTATTATATAATTCAAAGGCCTTTGCACGGATTGAACCCAGCAAACCATTACCAGCCGCTGCATTCAGTTCGTTGTATTTATCCTGTATCGTTTCTGTTAAACTCATTTTTATTATTATGTTACCAGCTTTTATTTTTATGGCATCACGGTTGTGTCACTCACTTCAACTGATGCATTTCAATCAGCATTGAAACTCCTGAACTCTTAAACTCCTTCCGCAATTGTTTGCTTAATGAAATCGTAACCTTTTTCTTCCAGTTCCAAAGCCAATTCTTTACCGCCCGATTTTACAATGCGGCCTTTATATAAAACATGTACAAAATCAGGCACGATATAATCCAGCAAACGCTGATAGTGTGTAATAACAAGTGTTGCATTGTCTTTACTGCGCAAAGCATTCACACCATCCGCAACAATGCGCAATGCATCAATGTCCAACCCGCTATCTGTTTCATCTAAAATAGCAAGCTTAGGTTCAAGCATGGCCATTTGAAATATTTCATTACGTTTCTTTTCACCACCGCTGAAGCCTTCATTTAGAGAACGGCTCAAAAGCGATTGGTCAATCTTCACCAGCTTCATTCTTTCTTTCATCAGCTTTAAAAAAGAAACTGCATCCAATGCATCCTGTCCGCGATGTTTGCGGGCTTCGTTTACGGCTGTTTTAATAAAGTTCGTTGTGCTCACACCCGGAATTTCAATCGGGTATTGAAAGGCCAAAAACAAACCTTCCCTTGCCCTTTCTTCGGGCGACATTTCCAGTAAATCAACGCCATCGAATTCAACAGTGCCATCAGTAACTTCATAATCGCTTCTGCCTGCGAGTACCGATGCTAAAGTGCTTTTGCCAGAACCATTTGGCCCCATAATAGCATGCACTTCACCGGCATTGATTTGCAGATCGATACCATTCAATATTTTCTTGTCTTCAATCTGTGCGTGTAAGTTGTTAATCGTTAACATAAAAAAAGCCTCTCACTAAATCCTTCTCCGAAGGCGAGGGACTTCGAAGAACGTTTATAATTAAATCTGTAAATAAATTCAAGAACTTGTTAAAGGTTTGGATGGGCTGCTTTATCCCACACTTCCTTCTAAACTAATCGCCAAAAGCTTTTGCGCTTCTACTGCGAATTCCATTGGTAATTGATTCATCACTTCTTTTGCAAAACCATTAATAATTAAGGCAACAGCAGTTTCTGTATCAATGCCGCGTTGGTTGCAATAGAATATCTGATCTTCTCCAATCTTGCTGGTTGTGGCTTCGTGCTCAACTATAGAAGTACTGTTTTTTGTTTCTATATAAGGAAAAGTATGCGCACCGCATTTATCGCCCAATAACAAAGAATCGCATTGCGAAAAGTTGCGGGAGTTATGTGCATTTTTACCCACCTGCACTAATCCGCGATAACTATTCTGGCTTTTGCCGGCTGAAATACCTTTGGAAACAATGCGGCTGCGGGTGTTTTTGCCTACATGCATCATTTTTGTTCCGGTATCGGCCTGCTGATAATTATTGGTAACGGCAACAGAATAAAATTCGCCTGTTGAATTATCTCCTTTTAAAATAACGCTTGGATATTTCCACGTGATAGCGGAACCGGTTTCCACCTGCGTCCATGAAATTTTTGCATTGGCGCCGCAAATGCCGCGTTTGGTAACGAAGTTGTAAATGCCGCCTTTACCTTCTTTATCGCCGGGGTACCAGTTCTGAACTGTAGAGTATTTTATTTCGCCACCATCAAGCGCAATCAGTTCCACAACGGCGGCATGCAACTGGTTTTCGTCACGCATCGGCGCTGTACAACCTTCGAGATAGCTTACATAAGCGCCCTCATCGGCTATTAATAACGTTCTTTCAAACTGCCCGGTATTTTCAGCATTGATGCGGAAATAAGTTGACAATTCCATCGGGCAGCGAACGCCTTTGGGAATATAGCAGAATGAACCATCGGTAAAAACGGCTGAATTCAATGCAGCAAAGAAATTGTCTGTCATTGGCACCACGGAACCGAGATATTTTTTCACCAAATCCGGGTGATCATGAATAGCTTCTGTGATGGAGCAGAAAATAATACCCTGTTCTGCAAGTTGTTCTTTAAAAGTTGTGGCTATAGAAACGCTGTCTATAACGGCATCAACGGCAACGCCTGTTAAACGTTGTTGTTCTTTTAATGAAATACCCAGCTTCTCGAAAGTTTCACGCAATTCAGGATCTACTTCATCAAGGCTTTTTGGCTTAGCTTTTTGCTTAGGCGCCGAATAATATTTTGTGGCCTGGTAATCGATTTTTGGGTAAGAAATATTTGCCCAGGCCGGCTCTTTATCTTCAATACTTCTCCAGTAACGGAAAGCCTTTAAACGCCATTCAAGCATCCATTCGGGCTCTTCTTTTTTTGCTGAAATAAAACGGATAATATCTTCATTTAAACCGAGCGGGGCTTCATCTGCCTCGATATTTGTAACAAAACCATATTTGTAATCACTGAGAGCGGTTTGCTCTAACGTTTCTATCATTTCGCTCATGCTGCAAAAGTACAAATGAATTTGTACAAAAAAGTATAAATTAAATTTATGGCGCTATAAAGCGCGTCAATCAGCCAAAAAATTCTTTAATTCGAAAGCGTTATGTATGGCAGCCATAGTTGCTGTATTATTAAAAAAGATGTAAGCTGTTTTATTGATGGCCTTCTTTTTAAGCTTCATCGCAAAATCCTTTATTTCCTGTTCTGAATATTGGGAGAAATATAATTTTGGAATACCATGAAACCGGTAATAAACCGTAGGGGTGTTAACGACAATCTCATCCGGCAAATTTTTGATGCTGATGCCACAGAAACTGATATTGTAATTTGAAAACACATTTATAACGTGCTGGTTCCACCAGTTAGCTTCTCTTAACTCAACAACGTTAATGAATGAAGTATTTAGGTTTTGCGTAATACGTTGCAAAAATTCCTCATTATAAGCGGTTTTTGCCGGAAACTGAAAAAGCACCGGGCCGAGCTTTTCTTTTAATCCTTCTTTTATTGTACCGTAAAAATCATCCAGTAATTGTTGGCAATCATTCAACTGTTTATAATGTGTAATTAACCTTGGCGCTTTCACTGAAAACTTAAAATCAGCCGGGCTTTTGTTATACCATTTTTGCAGCAGTTCCCCTGTGGGAAAACGGTAGAATGTAGTATTTAACTCAAGGGTGTTGAACCGGGTGCAGTAATAGTCAAACCATTTGCCCTGCGGCAGGCCTTCGGGATAAAAAGTTCCTTTCCATCCCTTATTATAAAACCCTGAACAACCAATATAATACTGCATAATAAAGTTATTCAAAAACAACTCCATTTTAAAGATAACTTTAGGGTAACCTGCCATCGGCAGATTGTACATAATATTGCATGGGCAGAGATGGCAGATATTTTGATGGGTTAGGATATTACTAACCTGTTTAAATTTAATAAAGATGGCTAAATATGGAAAAAAAGCCCAAAGCAAGGTAAAACGTGCAATGGACGAAATGAAAGAAGGAAAACTGAAAAGCGGCCGGAGCGGTAAAAAAGTTACAAGCCGCAAGCAGGCAATTGCAATAGGTTTATCTGAAGCGCGAAAAGAAGGCGGCAAGGTGCCGAAGAAGGCTGCAAAGAAGAGCTCAAAGAAAGCTGCTCCGAAAAAATCAGCTCCAAAAAAGGCAGCGAAAAAAACGGCTACCAAAAAGACAGCAAAGAAGGCTGCACCTAAAAAGACAGCCAAGAAATCAGCAAAAAAATCGGCAAAGAAGAGCTCTAAATAGAATTATTAAATAAATTGCTCCCGGTTTAACTTCTTGGATTGCTGCTTAAAACAATCCTTTTAAAGGTCACAATGTGCTGTGGCCTTTACTTTTTTTATAGCTTTTCAACCACCAGGAAAACCACGCCCATAGGCGGCAGGTTTACATAAACCCCGTTTGCTGCACTTGCGGAATAAGCTTTTACAGCAGCATAATTTAAGGGGCCTCCTGCCGGCAAACTTGTTCCCCGGCTGTTTACATAAACTTTTCTCGAAAAACTGTTGTTATTTGTTCCGCCGGTTAAAGTGTACCAGTAAAATTTGCTGCCGGCATTAAAATTTTTATAGGCAAGTTTTATTGTTTGAGAGGATGAGGACTGGTTAACCAGGGTTACGCCAATTTCTCCCGAACTAAACGTAGAAGCATAAGCATTAATATTATTTCCGCCTGAAACACTGGCATTTATACAACGGTCACCCAGCATTTTTTGAAGAAAATAATAGTAATAGAATGCGGGCCTGGGGTTCCACTTAGGCACACCCGGCTCATCACCCTGGCTAAACATGCCATGGTCATTTCCTTCTTCCCATGCATTGGCAAGGTCCCAGCGGCTGGCAAAGCCGAACTTATTCTTCATCAATTCATTTAATACGAGCACGGCATGCATGCCCGAAACCTGGGAAACCTGCTGCTGTGAACCTTGAGAGAATATATTAAATTCAGTTAAAGCAATTGGTTTTGAAGATAAACCGGCGTTTTGCTGGCTTTGATTCAAATAATTCATTATTGCAGAAGGCACACTGGTGGCGCTTGCCAGCACTTCAGCAGGTGGGGCATCTGTTTGGTATGCCGTGAAATAATCATGGGTGATTAAAAAATCAGGCATGTTGCCTGCCGCGGTAAGCACACCATTATTCCAGTTCTTTTCTGTTTCTGTTTGGTAAGATTGCGGCGGCTGGCTTATAAGCAATGCGCCTATATAAATGGTTGCCCCAATTTCACTGGCTGCTTTGCGCATGGAATCAGCAAAAATTTTGAAATGTTGCCCGTATAAAGTCCCGGTTATAATTTCAGGCTGATCATCTTTGTTTTGGGAAAGATCAATGCGGTAACCTGCCTCCCAATTGCCGTGGTTTTCATTACCAATCTCCCAGTATTTTGTGCGGCCATTATCATACCGCACCCAGTCTGCAGCAAGATGTGCAGCCGCCGCAACCGGGTTTGAAGATGTGCCATAACGGGCGTAACCATAATTAACGGTTATCATACCTTCATTACCGGTATTTTGAAGCATCTGGTAATATTTATCAACCGAGCATGTCCAGTTATCATTATTCATTCCACTCCAGTAACCGGCAGGCGCTGCAACGCCATCTGCATTCAGCAAATTATCAGGTGTATCGCCAGGTTTAGAATTGGCGGATTGGTTCCAGAAATAAATATCACTAATACTTCCGCCGGGAAACCGTATAACTTTTGGCTTTAAATCTTTAATGTACTGTAATAATGCTGCGTCGGTAAAATCGCCCATCCAGGAATTAGCATTATTACCAAATAATAGGGGTGATATTTTTGTAAGAACAGTTGATGCATCCACTGTAACAGTGATGCCTGCCGAAGCAGGTACAGTTGTATCTTTCGCATCCGGTGCAGTAAAAGTTTTAGGCTGCCAGTCATTCATAAAAAAACCGATGGAGTTGGCAAGCGTTGGGTCTGCAGGTGTTACTATTGCCGGAATAGTATCATCAGGTGGTGAGAGCGTACCGCCATTATCATCATCGTTGCCGCCAATTTCTTTTTTGCAGAAACTAAACAATACACATATTGCAAAGCCAAGCAGGCACATCATTCTTTTCATACCGGCAAAATTCATTTGTGCAAAAATAAAAACCGGCGAAAAGCACCGGTTTTTAATACATATTTTGACAAGGATCGGATAAGTTAATACTATCCAACCTTATTAATAAGCTTTTGCAAATAACACCCTTTGTTTGGAAGGTTTTCCTGTCAGCACACAAACGCCTTCTTCCTGTTCGGCATCAAAAGGTATGCAGCGGATAGTGGCTTTTGTAAGCTCCTTGATTTTTTCTTCGGTTTCGCCTGTGCCATCCCAGTGTGCGCTTACAAAGCCGGTTTTGTTTTCAAGCACATCAACAAATTCTTCCCACGTATTTACCCTGGTGATGTGATCATCAAGGTGTTTTTTTGCCTTATTGAAGATATTGCTTTGAATATCAGTGAGCAGGTAAATAACCTCGCCCATTATATTATCGAGGCTTATGGTTTTCTTTTCCTTCGTATCCCTCCTGGCTATTTCTGCAGTATTGTTTTCCAGGTCTTTCGGGCCGATAGCGATACGCACAGGCACACCTTTCATTTCATATTCTGCAAACTTCCAGCCTGGCCTTGCATTATCTGAATCATCGTATTTAACCCTTATACCCAACTGTTTAAGGCTTGCCGTAATTTCATTTACTTTATGGGCAATAGCAGCTCTTTGTTCATCATTTTTATAAATAGGCACAATTACCACCTGGTGCGGTGCAATTTTTGGCGGAAGAATAAGCCCGTCGTCGTCGCTGTGCGCCATAACCAATGCGCCAATAAGTCTTGTGCTTACGCCCCAGCTTGTGGCCCAAACATATTCGAGTTTATTATTCTTATCACTAAACTTTACATCGAAGGCTTTGGCAAAATTCTGCCCGAGAAAATGCGATGTTCCGGCCTGTAAAGCTTTACCATCCTGCATCAGCGCTTCAATACATAACGTGTCTTCGGCGCCGGCAAAACGCTCATTTGGCGTTTTGGAACCTTTGATTACCGGTACGGCCATGAAGTTTTCTACAAAATCGGCATAAACATCCAGCATTTGCCTGGCTTCAAACAAAGCTTCTTCTTTTGTAGCATGAGCCGTATGGCCTTCCTGCCATAAAAATTCTGCGGTGCGCAAAAACAGGCGGGTGCGCATTTCCCAGCGTACTACGTTTGCCCACTGGTTGATTAAAATAGGCAGGTCGCGGTAGCTTTGAATCCAGTTTTTATAAGTGTTCCAGATGATGGCTTCACTTGTGGGGCGAACGATTAATTCTTCTTCCAGCTTTGCTTCTTCATCAACGATCAGCTTCCCCTTTTTATCCGGATCTGATTTTAGCCTGTAGTGGGTTACTACGGCGCATTCCTTGGCAAAACCTTCGGCATTTTGCTCTTCGGCCTCAAACAAACTTTTCGGCACAAACAGCGGGAAATAGGCATTAACATGGCCTGTATCTTTAAACATTTTATCAAGTGCATCCCGCATGTTTTCCCAGAGTGCATACCCGTAAGGTTTTATAATCATGCAGCCCCTTACCGCACTGTAATCTGCCAGTTCGCTTTTTAAAATAAGATCATTGTACCACTGTGAATAATCTTCATTTCTCGCTGTTATTGCTTTGCCCATACCGTTTGTAAAAAAGACAAGTTAATTTAAATGATAAACGCGGCAAATGTAATAACTTAGCATACAAACATGTGAGAATGAAAAATAATTTAGTTTGCCTGCTATGTGTGATAACGATTTTTTTTAGCTGTTCGCCTGCCTATAAGGCTTCGCAAACGCCTGATGACGTTTATTATTCACCCGCTAAAAATATTGAAGCACAGGACAGGTATGAAGCCTATAATGACAGGTATGATACATACGCTTCTGCCAATGAAGATGATTATTACCTGCGCATGAAAGCAAGGAATTATACTAAATGGAGCGGCCTGGATGATTACAGTTACTGGTATGACAGCCGTTATTTTTATAATAACTGGTATAGCCCATATACTTCTTATATGTCGTTGAGCCTGGGTTACGGATTAGGCTGGGGCGGGTATGGTTATTATCCTTACTATGGTTATAGTTCCTGGTATAATCCATGGAGCTCATGGTATAGCCCTTATTATACGGTGGTGTATTATAAAAACCCTGATGTTTACTATAAGCCGCTTCGAAATAATGCAAACTTTTCCGGCTACAAAAACAGGAATTATAACACCTACAATATGCCTATGCAAAATGGCAACCGCAACAGGTCGTATAATAACAGTAACCTGAATACAAACAACAGGCGAAGCAACGATACATATAATTCAAACCGGTATAATAATTCAAATAGAAATAACAATTCAACGCCTGTTCGCACGTTTAACAACAGCAGCAGCGGCAGCAGCATGAGTTCAGGCGGCGGCGCCAGAACAAGCGGCGGTGGTTCCCGTACACGTCCATAAAATGAATTCAGAAATCAATAATCCTCATCCATAAAAATCATTTCGATTGTTTATGCGGAAAGTTTTGCTTTTAACGATAGGCGCATTTATATATAGTTACAGCTTTTCACAATTTGTAGACGATATAACCAAAAATGCATGGTTTGTTCCCTATGGCACCGCCCGCAGTGTTTCTGTTGGAGGTGCTATTGGCGCTCTGGGCGGCGATATCACTTCGTCTTCTGTGAACCCCGCAGGCCTTGGCTTTTATAAAACAAGTGAGTTTGTGATTTCCCCTTCATTTTTAATGAACAATAATAAATCTGATTACAGGGGTTCTGTATTGGATAATATTAAAAAATCAACATTCCAGTTAGGTACTACAGGCGTTGTTATTGGGGGGAAGATGAGCAGGCCAGGCCGTTCTTCTGCGTTTTCAATTTCAATAAACCAGTTGGCGAGTTATAATAATAAAGTTTCTTACAGCGGGCTGAATGACTACAGTTCTTATTCTGAACAATACCTTGAACAGCTTGTGGCAGATAATGCCAATATTCAGTCAGCATCCAATGACTATCCTTTCGGTTCGTCCCTGGCTTTTTTTACTTATTTGATTGATAGTATTTCAGGCCCTTCAGGCAGTCTTGAGGGTTACAGGAGCCTTGTGCCTGTTGGCAATGGCAACAGCGTGCAGCAACAATATGATGAAACAACCGGCGGCGGCATATACGAAATTTCATTTGGCTTTGCCAGTAATCACAACGATAAATTAATGCTTGGCGCCAGCATAAACGTGCCTTTATCTTTTTACACCCAGGATATTACCTATACAGAAACAGATCCTGCGAATAATGCAAACAATGATTTCGCTTATTCAACCTTTACGCAAAACCATACCTTAAATGGTATAGGTTTGAATGCACGCTTCGGCCTTATTTATCGCCCGGAACAATCTTTAAGATTAGGCCTTGCAATACATACGCCCTCTTTTATGAGTTACACCGATAAATTAAAGGCTGCTATAACAACCGATACAGAAGGTTACGCCGGTGTACAAACATCCAAGAGCAGTGATTTTTCAAATGCGGTTGGTGAAACGCGCTATAACGAAATAACGCCTTATAAAATAGTGGCAAGTGCTGCTTATGTTTTTAAAGAAGTGGAAAATGTAAAATTGCAGAAGGGGTTTATTACTGCTGATGTGGAATATGTAAATCATCGGGGCTCACGTTTTCTTCAACAGGCCGATGATAACGGATATTATAACGATGCAACCGATGATTATTATCGCTCTTTAAATGAGGTTATCAAATCCTATTATAAAGGCGCCCTGAACTTCAGGCTTGGTGGTGAAATTAAATTTTCACCTTACGCTATCCGCTTGGGCGCAGCTTATTACGGAAGCCCCTATGATGATAAGCAGTTAAAAGCAAACCGCATTATGGCTGCAGGCGGGTTAGGCTATCGCAATCATGGCTTTTTTATTGATCTTACCATAGCAGCAATTTTTAATAAAGATGTAAACTTTCCTTACCGTTTAAGTGACAAAGCAAACACATTCGCCGAACTGAAAAATCAACGGCTTAACGTATTGCTTACAGCCGGTTTTAAATTTTAAAGCAGCAGATAATTTATTTAAAAAAAGGATTGAACCTAAAAACGTTCAATCCTTTTTTTATTTGGTAACATTAACAGTGCGTAGCTAAACTTACTAATGCGTTGCCGGCGGCTGGTAGTCTGGCACAACATTATGAACAGGCTTAACGGTTTTCAGATAAGCAAAAATGGCTTTTAATTCATCATCTGTCATATTATTTACGCCTGCTACAGGCATGGGCGGCATAAGCGGCCTGGAGCCTTCAATACCTTTAAAAATACCTTTACGGAGACAGTTTATAAATTGTTCTTCCGTCCATTCTCCTATACCGGTAGAATCTGGTGTAAGATTGGCTGCATAAGAATGTCCCCACGGGCCGTGCCACGCTGTATTGTCATAAGTGGCGCCCATGCCCTTTGCCACCTGGTCGGGCAAAAGCTGCGGAACCGGCCCTTGCGCAAAATGGCCTGCCAGCATAACGCTTGTATCATCCACAGGGCCTTTATCTGTCATCTTTTTTGAAGTATGGCAATCATTGCAGCCTGAAATAGCTACGAGGTGCGATCCCCATTCCACCTGGCTTTTAAAGCCTCCATATATATTCACATCAGTTAAAGTACTGTCGGCTGCAGGAGTAGTTTTAGTAGATGTTGTGCACCTGTAAGAGAGCAGCCCGGCAAAACATGCCATAGCAATGAGCGCAGTTTGTTTTTTCATTTTGTTTGTTTTGATATAGTAAATAGGTTAACAGTATTATTTGATATGAAAGTAATCCTGTCTTAATGCGTTTAAAGCACGTTAGTATTGCGCTGTAAATTTATATATATGAATTGATAATATTCATAACTGAATTATAATAATGCCCGCCAAATAAAATCAGATGCACAATAAGCGGGTAAAGCTGGCAAAGTTCAATCCTCTCTTTCCAGCCGGGTTGTAAAGGGAAAGCCTCATTGTAATAATTATAAAAGCTGCTGTTGAAACCGCCAAAGAGCAGGCTCATGGCAATATCCATTTCACGGTTACCATAGTAAACTGCCGGATCAAAAATTACCGGTTCGTTGTTATTTCCGGCCATAAAATTGCCACTCCAAAGATCTCCATGTATTAAGGCAGGGCTTTCTACAGGGAAAACATCATTTAAACGCTTACAAAGCTTTTCTGTTTTTGTAACATCTTCTTTACTGCATTTATTTTGGCTGAAAGCAAGCTGCATAAGCGGCAGTATGCGTTGCGATGTATAAAATTCGTTCCATGTTTCACAGTATGCATTGGGTTGATGAAGTGAACCGATATAATTATTTTCGTTTAAGCCAAACAATTCATTGGAATGTTTGTGAAGGCCTGCCAGTTGCTGCGCAAAGGTTTGCCAGAAGTTTTTGGAAGAGCTGCCTTTCTCTATAAATTCCGTTATAAGAAAAATTTTATTATCAATTATCCCGTGAAAAATTGGTTCAGGAGTTTTAATAGTTTTGGTTTGATGCATGAGCAGCAGGCCATTAAATTCTTTTTCAAACATATCGTTCGGCTTTCCATTGTTAAGCTTTAAAAAGAAAGGGCCGATATTCGTTTGCAGCCTGAAAGTTTGATTAATGTCGCCGCCAAAAGCCTGCCGCTGCCCCTGCAATTGAACCGGTTGATTAAAATGCGAAGAAAGTTTTTCAGCAATATGCTTTAAAAGATCAGTCACTATAGCAATCTTTTTCTATGTTAGCCCAATTACCTCTGCGTGATATATTTTCACGCAGAGATAACGAAGAGTACAGGGGTTTAAAAATAAAAAACCTGCCAGATTGTAAATCTAACAGGTTAAATATAAGTTTAAGGTTTATTGCGTCAGACACCTTTGAGGTGTCAGGCACATAAAAACTGTTTATACTTCTTCAGCAGCCATTCTTTTCTGCTGGCGCTTTCTTTCTTCTTCGTCTAAAATTACTTTACGCATACGGATGAAGTTCGGCGTTACTTCTATGCACTCATCAAACTGAATATATTCCATACATTCTTCTAAAGTCATCAATGTTTTAGGTGCAATGTTCGTTGCCGCATCGCTGCCGCTTGCACGCATATTGGTAAGCTTTTTACCTTCATTCGGATTAATCACCAAATCGCCGGGTTTATTGTTTTCGCCTACAATCTGGCCTTTGTAAACCGCCTCGCCCGGATCAACAAAGAAGAATCCCCGGTCCTGCAATTTATCTAATGAATAGGCTGTGGTGGTACCGGCATCTTTTGATATTAATACACCGTTATTCCTGCCCGGAATGGCACCTTTCCATCCTTTATATTCGCTAAAGCGGTGCGCCATCACGGCTTCGCCGGCAGTGGCGGTAAGCATTTGCGTACGCAAACCAATAAGCCCGCGGGAAGGAATTTCAAATTCCAGGTGCTGCATTTCGCCCTTGGTTTCCATTACGTGCATTTCGCCTTTACGACGTGTAACCAGGTCAATAACCTTGCTGGCAAATTCCTGCGGCACATCCACCACCAGTGTTTCGTAAGGCTCGGTTTTTCTGCCGTCAATTTCTTTAATAATAACCTTTGGCTGGCCTACGGTTAACTCGTAACCTTCGCGGCGCATGGTTTCAATTAAAATGCCCAGGTGCAAAATACCGCGGCCATATACCAAAAAGGCATCGCCGCTGTCCGTATCTTCCACACGCAGCGCCAGGTTTTTCTCGGTTTCTTTAAAAAGCCTGTCGCGTATATGACGTGAGGTTACAAATTTTCCATCTTTACCATAAAAAGGTGAGTTATTTATGCCAAACATCATATTCATGGTAGGCTCATCCACGCTTATAACCGGTAAAGCCTCAGGGTTTTCGGCATCGGCAATAGTGTCGCCAATATTAAAATCTTCCAAACCCACTACGGCGCAAAGATCGCCGGCGAGCACTTCAGTTACTTTCTTCTTGCCCATTCCTTCAAATACATATAATTCCCTCACGCGGGCTCTTTTTACCGTGCCGTCTGTTTGCATTAAAGCAATCGGCTGGTTTTCTTTTATGCTGCCGCGGGTAACTTTACCCACCGCAATCCTGCCAAGAAAAGATGAATAGTCGAGTGAAGTTATCTGCATTTGCAGCGGGCCTTCGCTCACTTTAGGCTCGGGCACATATTTTAAAATACCATCCAATAATGGCGTAATATCTTCAGAAGGCGTTAATGAATCGTTGAACCAGCCCTGTTTGCCGCTGCCGTAATAGGTGGGGAAATTAAGCTGCTCTTCAGTAGCATCAAGGTTAAAGAATAATTCAAAAACGGCATCATGCACTTCATCCGGACGGCAGTTAGGCTTGTCCACTTTATTAATTACCACTATTGGGTGCAGGTTTAGCTGCAATGCTTTCTGCAGCACAAAACGTGTTTGCGGCATGGGGCCTTCAAAAGCATCCACCAGCAGAATAACGCCATCGGCCATTTTCAATACACGCTCCACTTCGCCGCCAAAATCGGCGTGGCCCGGGGTATCTATCACGTTTATTTTAACGTCATTATAGGTTACCGCCGCATTTTTAGAGAAGATAGTAATGCCGCGTTCACGTTCCAGGTCGTTGCTATCCATTATTAGTTCGCCTGTTTCCTGGTTGTCACGAAAAACCTTTGTTGCGCGTAGAATATTGTCAACGAGGGTGGTTTTACCGTGGTCAACGTGAGCGATTATCGCTATGTTCCTTATCTGCATTTTCAAAATTTGAGGCGCGAAGGTACGGCAATCTGGCGGCGTGGCAAAGTGCGATTTGTTACGGTATTGTTGTTTATGCAAATACAATACAATGGAAAAAACACTTGCATTAATACCCCTTTTATGCATGGGGTTGAAGAAATTATTGCAGAAAGAATGCATAAAACGGACAGAATATTCAGTAAAACGGACAGAAAATCCAATAAAACGGACAAAAAATTGAAAAAGACGGACAAAATTCCTGAAAAGACGGACAAAACACTGAAGAAAACAGACAAAAAATTCAGTAAAACGGACAAATAAGAGTAAAAAATGGAAAGAATATTGGGAAAAATGGAAAAAAATATGAGTTAAATGGAAAAAATATTGAAGAAAATGGAAAAAAACATGAGTTAAATGGAAAGAATACTGAGGAAAATGGATGAAATGTTCAAAGAAATGAATAAAATATTCAAAGAAATGAATAAAAAAGTCGGATAAATGAATGAAAAAAAGCGAAAAATGAATAAAAATTTAAAGTAAAACCTCAAAACATCCCGGTAAAAAACAAAACCGTTGCCGTAACTGAATACGGCAACGGTTTTTATGAAAAAAGCTTTAAATAAATCAGCCTTTGCGGGTTGGTTTTACCTGCTGTTGCTCCATTTCTTTCCAAAACTTCACTATATCTTCTGCGTGCTGCTTATTGCGGGGTTTTAAATATACCTTTTGAATAACGCCTTTTTCGTCAACCAGGAAGGTTGTGCGGTGCAGGCCCATAAATTTTCGCCCATACAATTGCTTTTCGCCCCAAACGCCATAAGTGTTTATTATTTTATGATTAGGATCGGCAATTAAAGTGAAAGGCAGGCTAAACTTTTCTTCAAATTTCTTATGGCTTTCAGTGTCGTTTGGGCTTACGCCAACCACTTCAAACCCTTCCTTTCTTAATAGGGCATAGTTATCCCTTAAATTACATGCCTGCACAGTGCAGGTGGGCGTATCGTCTTCAGGATAAAAATATAATACCAGCTTTTTGCCTTTATAATCTGCAAGCGAAACGGTGTTGCCGTTTTGATCTTTGCCTTTAAATGCCGGGGCCTTCATGCCGGCAGCCAATGTTATCATATAAACTATTGTTTTGTAAAATTATAGGTTTCAACAATGGCATTGCCGGCCACATCCATGGCGGTTATGGTTAAAGTGTGTTTTCCGGCGGGGCAATGCTCATCAAAAGTATAAGTAAAATAGTCGCTTTTTTTGGCAAACATGAGCCAACTGCCATCTTCAAGCGTTGCGGTAAAGCTGGCAATGCGGCTTACATCGTCAACACACTTTACCGTTAATGTTTTCTGGCTAATGAAGGTGGAGCCATCCTTCCAGGAAATGGGTGTAACCACCGGCGGCACTTCATCTATCAATAACCTCACGTTTCCTAACTCGTTAAAGCTGCTGAGCATCCAGCTTCCCTGCCAAACGCCTTTTTTTACAGTGGCAGATGAGCCGCTTTTCAGCTCCATCACCACTTTATTCTTCTGGTTGCCGGTAAGTGCAGCCGCTTTTACCATTACATTGTAATCGTTATGAACAGGAATGGTGTAATCGCCTATATGAATGGTTGGCGACACCTGTTTTGAATACGCAGAAGCGGTTTCAAACACGCGTAAAGGCAGGGCATCGTAAAAAGCATTTGAATCGAAGCTGATGCTGGCGTTATCTGTTTTAATATTATTGGCACTGTTAGTATCGCAGATAAATGCATCGGCCGGAATGGAGTAATCTTTCTGCAAAGCTTCGTCATACTTTAAAGAAAAACTTATGGTAGTGGTGTTTTTCTTTTCATCGCTCAACACAATCTTTATTTTATGGGTTTGATCATCATTTAACGAGATATTTCCATCGCTGTCAAGTGGCGAAAAAACGCTGAGTTTGTTGCCGGGCAATAAAGAAAGGTATTGAATGCCCTGTTTATTCACCACCCATCTTTTATAATCCATGCTGGCATTTACATAACGGCTGGTGGGGTACAGGAAATCGTTTAATTTAAATTCAAACTGCAATACATCATCCACATATAAGGCTGCATGGTACACGCCAAATTTAAAAGAGGAGGCATTATTCATGTCCTGCATCCTCACGCCAAGCGAAATAATGGGCGAGCCTACTCTTACAACGGGCGTGGTGGTAGTATAAATGCCATTTTTTTTGATAATGGAAAGCGATTGCGGCGAAACGGTGTAAGCGCTGTACCTTCTGTCGTACCAGTAAAGGCCATATACGATAGGCGCAATATGATCTGTTAGCGGCATTCCAAATAATAAGGGGTTTAAATTGTTGCCGGTTTTTGTATCGCGTATTTCAAAGTGCAGGTGCGGCCCCTGCGAGCCGCCGGTGTTGCCGCTGTTGGCAATAAACTGGCCTTTGGTAACCGGGAATAAGTTGGCAGGCAATTCAAAGTCCTGTTCCCAGCTTTGATCTTTATATTGTTTATCGCGCAGGTATTTTTCAAGCGCAGGATAAAACGAATTTAAGTGACCGTATAAAGTGGTGTAGCCATTTGGGTGGGTAATATAAATGGCGTGGCCGTAACCATACTTTTCAATCTTTACACGGCTTACATATCCATCGGCAGCGGCGTGCACGGGAAGGTTTTCGCGGGCCTGGGTGCGAATGTCGAGGCCCATGTGAAAATGATCTGTGCGCAGCTCGCCAAAATTGGCGGCAAGCTGCATGGGAATATTTAACGGGTTCCTGAAATAGCCCTGCGGATAATTATTTTGAGCGTTAGTAAAGCAGGTTATCGAAAAAAGCAGCGTTAATGTAAGGATGAATTTTTTCATTGTATGTGGTCAAAAGTAATACGTGTGTTTTTAAAGTTTAGTTAGATTTTAGTTTGTATTTATACAAATACTTTTGCAGCATTAATTATGGAAGAATATTTAGACCAGGTTTGGATGGGTAATACAGTAAAGGTGTATGCAATAGTATTAGCGCAGATTATTGTTGTGTGGATATTATTTAAGCTGCTGCGAAAGTTTATTATTGCGGCTTTAAAAAAGTTTAGTGCCCGCACACATTCGCAGGTAGATGACGCCATAGTAGAAGCTGCGGAAAAATTTATTATACCATTTATTTTCCTGATGATTAATTATGGTATAATCCAGCAGTTAAATCTTTCTGTAAAAGTTGATCATGTTTTAAAAGTTGCAGTTGCCGTTATAACGGCCTATTATTTTGTGCGGTTTATTAATCATGCCATGCAATTATCGGTAAACCTGTATATGCATAGCAAGAATGAACCGCCAGAACGCATTAAGCAGGTTACAGGTATTCTTTCCATATTTAAAGCCATTGTATGGCTTGCCGGCATAGTAATGCTGATAGATAATTTGGGTTATAACATCACCACGCTTATTACCGGCCTTGGCATTGGCGGTATTGCTATTGCTTTGGCAGCACAAAATATTCTTACAGACCTCTTCAGCTATTTTGTAATATTCTTTGACAAACCTTTCAGCATTGGCGATGCTATTTCTATAAATAATGCTGCGGGCACCGTGGAGCGCATAGGGATTAAAACATCTCATGTGCGCAGCCTTACCGGCGAACAACTGGTTATTCCCAATGCTGACCTGGTAAAATCGACTATAAAAAATTTCAAGCGCCAGCAACGCCGTGGTATAATTTTTAAAATGAATGTGCGGTACGATACCCCTGCAGAAAACCTGGATGCCATTCCGCAATTTGTTGAACAAATAATAAAAGCGCAGCCCGATATAACTTTCGACAGGTGCCATCTTGTGGCCTTTGCCGATTATAGCCTCACATTTGAAACGCTGTACTTTGTGGAATCCACAGATTATAAATTATATCTCGACAGGCAGCAGCGGATTTTCCGTGAAATATTAAAGGCATTTTCAGAAAGGGGAATTGCATTTGCTATTCCCGGCCAAACTTTTATTTTACAACAGTCACCCGCTGTTGGTGAAAAGAAATAACCGGTTTTTAAAATTTCTGATTTTTTCTTTTCAAGGCTGATTAATACTTTCACGCACGTTAAAAACATTCACTCATAATTTTAAGCTATATGGAAAGTAACAGCAATTCGAAACAAAGCTCCCGCAGAAATTTTATTAAAAACGCCTCGCTTGCAACCGCCGGTTTTTATATTGTACCCCGCCATGTTTTAGGAAAAGGATATGTGGCTCCGAGCGACAAGCTTGTCGTCGCGGGAATTGGTGCTGGTGGTAAAGGAGAGAGTGATATAAAGAATTTTTTCGACAGCGGTAAAGCTGAAATTGCTGTGTTATGCGATGTGGATGACAGGCAGGCTGCCAAAACGAGAAGCCGTTTTCCCAAGGCAAAATATTACAAAGACTTCCGGGAAATGCTGGATAAAGAGCATAAAAATATCGATGCCTGCTCTGTTTCCATTCCCGATCATAACCATGCTGTTGCTGCCATGGCAGCCATGCAGCTGGGCAAGCATGTATATGTGCAAAAGCCGTTAACACATGATATTTACGAAGCAAGAA
This sequence comes from Parafilimonas terrae, assembly GCF_900115755.1. Taxonomy (GTDB): domain Bacteria; phylum Bacteroidota; class Bacteroidia; order Chitinophagales; family Chitinophagaceae; genus Parafilimonas; species Parafilimonas terrae. The sequence continues at coordinate 64,331 of NZ_FOXQ01000017.1, read as the reverse complement.
TGCTTACGGAAGCCGCCAGGAAATATAAAGTAGTAACGCAAATGGGCAACCAGGGCGCCAGCGGCGATGGTGTGCGCCAATTAATAGACTGGTACAAAGCAGGTATAATTGGAGACGTAACGGAAGTGTATTGTTATACAGACAGGCCTGTGTGGCCGCAAGGCATTGCATGGCCAACAGAAAAGCCAACCGTTCCCAAAGAACTTAACTGGGATTTATGGCTGGGAACTGCTCCTTATAAAGATTATGTAGATCATCTTGTGCCGTTTAACTGGCGCGGCTGGTGGGATTACGGCACCGGCGCCCTGGGCGATATGGCTTGCCATATTATGCAACCTGCTTTTGCAGTGCTGGACCTTGATTACCCGGTTGGCGCAGAATGCAGTGTTTCTACAAGATATGTTGAGAACTGGCAGCAGGCCTATTTTCCTGACAGTGGCCCGGTATCTTCACACATCATTCTAACTTTTAAACAGCCCAGCGGCAAACCGGATTTAAGGCTGCATTGGATGGATGGCGGCATTCAGCCACAGCGCCCCTTGGAATTACAGCCAAACGAAACTATGGGAGATGGCGGCAACGGTATTATATTCTATGGAACAAAAGGTAAAATGATGGCAGGCACTTATGGTATTAACCCGCAGTTATTGCCAACCTCCAAAACAAAGGAAACAACGGTGCCGCAAACCATTGCCCGTGTGCCTAATGGCGATGATGGCCACTATGCTGCCTGGGTGGAAGCGGCGATTGCCGGTTATGGAAGCGATGCCGCCAACAATCTCAGCTCCCGGTTTGATTTGGCAGGCCCGCTTACAGAAAGTGTTTTAATGGGTAACCTTGCTATTAGAAGTTATAATATTCAGAAAAAGAATGGGAATGATATTGATTACCCCGGCCGCCATATTCAATTAGTTTGGGATGGCCCAAATATGAAAATTACAAATTTTGATGAAGCCAACCAGTTTGTAAAACGCACTTACAGGCAAGGATGGACACTGGGCGTATAAATTAATTCCAGTTTATCAACTAACAGGGCTAATTCAGAAATGGATTAGCCTTTTTTATATAAGCCTGTTCATATTATTAATAAAATAATGTAATAAATATTTGGTTAATGATATAAATTATTTAATAAATTGCATTTAATATAAATATTATTTTATTTTAAATTTGTCAAATGCCGAAGCCAACTTTCAAAGAAATTGCTCCTTTTACAGTTCTAATTCTTATTGCGGCAGGTTCAGTTTTTGTTCCTTCAGCCGTAGATTTTACTGACAGTAGCAAATATAATTTTGCCGACATAGCCTGGATGCTTGTTGCCACTGCCCTTGTTTTTTTAATGACCCCTGGGCTCGCCTTTTTCTATGGCGGTATGGTACATCGTAAAAATGTAATCTCCACAATGATTAAAAGCGTGGTGGCTGCGGGCGTCGTAACCGTTCTCTGGATTTTTGTTGAGTATGGTCTTTGTTTTGGTAAATCAATTGGCGGTTTTATTGGCAATCCCACTTCAAACCTGTTTTTTGAAGGTGTGAATTCAGGTGCGCCATGGGGGCTTGCACCAACAATACCGCTAACCTTATTTGCCATCTTCCAGTTGATGTTTGCTATTATTACGCCCGGCCTCGTGGTTGGTGCAGTAGCAGAACGTATTCGTTTTACTTCTTATATATTATTTATTGTACTCTTTAGTTTGCTTGTATATGCCCCAATCGCTCACTGGACATGGAACCCCGAAGGTTTCCTCTTTAAAATGGGTGCTTTGGATTTTGCAGGCGGCACAGTGGTGCATATTTCTGCTGGTTGCGCTGCCTTTGCCGGTGCCCTTGTTTTAAAACAAAGACAGGTGCGTAAAGAACATAAAGAAATTCCACCGGCAAATATTCCTTATGTTTTAATGGGAACAGGTTTGCTCTGGTTTGGATGGTTTGGCTTTAATGCCGGTTCTGCATTAGGCGCCAACTCACTGGCAGTTTCTGCATTTGCTACTACCAATACTGCCGCCGCTGCCGCCGGTTTAACCTGGTTGCTGTTTGATGTAGCTAAAGGCAGAAAGCCCTCTGTGGTTGGATTTTGCGTAGGTGCTGTTGTCGGTCTCGTTGCTATTACACCTGCCGCAGGTTTCGTTGCTATTCCCCAAAGCATATTTATCGGGTTTATAGCAGCGGTTATTTCCAACATAGCGGTGCAGATGAGGGCTAAAACAAGGCTGGATGATACGTTAGATGTGTTCCCCTGCCATGGACTTGGCGGCATGGTAGGCATGTTAATGACAGGCATTTTTGCTACCAAAACAGTAAACAGTGCCGGTGCAGATGGCTTATTGTATGGCAACGCAGATTTCTTCTTTACACAGGTTAAAGCCCTTGCAATTGTTGTGGTGTATAGTTTTTCCGTATCCTTCGCCATATTCAAATTCATCAATTTTATTTTGCCTTTGCGGGTTAGTGCCGAAGATGAAATGCTTGGACTCGATGCTTCCCAGCATAACGAAAAGTACTTCCAGGGCAGTCTTGTTGTGCAAACAACAAATGGTAACGGTAACGGCCACAGTGAAGAAGTATTGGTGGATGCAGAAGAAATCCTGGTAATTAAATAAATTTTATGGGTTAGCAACGTAAGAGCTTAACCCTAAAAGCAATACAGCAGTGGCAAGTTGCTGTATTGCTTTTTTTATTTGCATAATTATTCTCCCTTAAAAAAATTATATAAGAAATCACAAGCAAACTGGGCTGCTTCTTTATGCCTTTGTTTTACTTTCCGGGGATAAACCAGTGGGTTAAAATGTTTATGCAATTCGTGCGCATAACCTTCATAAACCTTAATGCTGTTTGGTATATGCAAAGAATCAGCTTTTTCGTGTATTGACTGGCTGCCAAAAAATACTACACCTTTATTATTAACAGGTACAATTCTATCTTTTGAGCCATGAACACTTACAATGGGAACCTTTGCCCGGAGAAGCCAATCTTTATTAAATAAAGCTCCCCAAAAATTTATGATGGCAGCTACTTTTTGTGTATTGTAGTTATTATTTGTATTGGCAACAGTTTTATTGCTGTCAAGAATGTATTTAATATCTGCGGAATTACTATACACTGTTTGTAACGCTATGACAGCGCCTGCCGAATTACCGCCAAGAATTATTTTACCGGTATCAATATTAAATCTTGATGCATTGGCTTTAAAGAATGTAATTGCATTGTTTACATCTTCAACATTATCGTAACAAGCTTCTACCAGGTCTTTGAATTTAAATAATGGATTTTTTTTACTCAGCCTGTAATTAATGGCGGCAAATGCATAACCACGTTTGGCAAATTCATCGCCCCATAGTTTTATTTCAGCAGCATTCTTTGTTCCGAATTTAAAGCCGCCGCCATGCATCCAAATAATTAAAGGGCTTTTTTGCAGTGCTGAATTTGTTGCAGGCTGATAAAAATCCAAACACCTGTATTTTTCTTTAATGCTGTCAGCAAAAGAATAAACAATATTTTTTTGAATATTCACTTTATTAAATGATATGTCTTTATATAAAACAGGTGTGTTTTGGCCGGAGCATGCAGTAGTTATAAAGAAGGAAATAAAACAGTACAAATAATATTTCATGAAATAATATGCTTTGTAAAACACGAAGCAGTTTTAAATGTATTGAATTTTACCGCTTTGGCAATAGATTAAAATTTTGGTTTCTTTGTTGCTGTTACGTTATAGAGCTTGCAACGCCAGCTTGAGTTATAGTGAATAATATGAATGAAACCCCGGTATCGCATAAGCCAAAAGATGAAATAAAAAAATTGCAGGAAAGAAAGCTGCAGGCGTTATTACAATATTTAAACGCTAATTCACCTTTTTACAAAAAGCTTTTTCTGCAACATGCAATTGATGTAAATGCTGTAAAAACACTGGAAGATTTAACCAAACTTCCAATAACCACAAAAGACGACCTGCAAAAGAATAACGCAGATTTTTTATGTGTTGATAAGCATGCAATCATTGAATACACTGCCACTTCGGGCACTTTGGGAAGCCCGGTTTCAATAGCGCTTACAGAAAATGATTTACAACGATTGGCCTGTAATGAATACAACTCTTTTATAACGGCAGATGGTTCAGCCGAAGATGTTTACCAACTTATGCTTACGCTCGACCGGCAGTTTATGGCAGGTATTGCCTACTATTCCGGTATTCGCAAAATGGGTGGTAAAATTGTTCGTGTCGGGCCTGGTATTCCTGCTTTGCAATGGGAGAGCATTACGCGGTATAAACCAACAATAATTGTTGCGGTTCCATCATTCATACTTAAACTTATTCAGTATGCGGAACAACATGATATTGACATCAACAACACCTCTGTAAAAAAAGCGGTTTGTATTGGTGAAAGCATTCGGAATGCAGATTGTTCACTTAACATTCTTGGCAGAAAAATTACAGAAGCATGGAAAATACAATTGTATTCAACCTATGCTTCTACTGAAATGCAAACAGCATTTACAGAATGCAGCGCCGGTAAAGGCGGCCACCTTCAACCTGAATTAATAATTGTAGAACTGCTGGATGAAAACAATATGCCCGTGCCCGCAAATACAGAAGGTGAAGTAACTATAACAACGCTTGGCGTGGAAGGCATGCCATTGCTGCGTTATAAAACAGGCGATGTATGCATGTATTTTGATGAGCCATGTGCCTGCGGCAGAAATACATTGCGGTTATCGCCACTGCTGGGCCGCAAAAAACAAATGATAAAGTTTAAAGGCACAACATTATATCCTGCAGCTTTATTTGATTTGCTGAATGAAATAAATGAAGTGCGTGATTATGTGGTGGAGGTTTCAACCAATGATGTTGGTTTGGATGAAGTGTTGCTTTATATTCATGCGGCAGATGAAAGTGCGGAAAACGATCACAGGATACGTTCATACATACAGGCTAAACTTCGCGTTAGCCCTTTTGTGCATTATGTTTCTGAAGATGCTATTAAGAAGATACAGTTCAGCGAAGCCAGCCGCAAGCCGGTTAAATTTATAGATAAGCGCAAATAAAAATCACTGTTTATATTCGTATTGAATGATTTTCTATGCGTTTTGTGCATGATAACCTGTAATAATGATTACGAAAGATATATTACCATTTATTCCGCAACGTGCTCCGTTTGTGATGATTGACGCTTTATTATATGTTGACGATACAACCGCACGTACTTCGTTCAAAGCAAAGGCTGATAATGTGTTTAATGAAGACGGTTTTTTGGCGGAGGCCGGGCTGCTTGAAAACATTGCTCAAACAGCAGCTGTAGGTGCAGGCTATAACGCCTTGAAGCAAGGTAAGCCTGCTCCGTTAGGTTATATTGCTGCGGTTAAAAACTTTGAAGTATTTTCTTTGCCGGCAATAAATAGTGAATTCATAACAGAAATTGTAACCACAGGCCATGTAATGAATATGCAATTGATAAGCGGAAAAATTGTATTGAAAGAAGAATTAATTGCGCAGTGTGAAATGCGCATATTTATTGAACCGGAGGTTAGTTGAGGAGTTTAATGGTTGATTAGTTGAAAGGTTGGAGAATCCGGAATTTGTAATTAGCGATTAGGGGTTAAAATAAACCCGTGAACTTTTGAACAAACAAAGATTGAAATGTGAGAGAATAAATGAAAGACGTTTTTATTATTGCTGATAATATTTTTTCTCCTTTAGGAAGCACAACAAAAGAAAATTTTGATGCGTTGCTGCATGATATTTCTGCAGTGAAAGAACATCATAACGCCTTTGCTGATGAGCCTTATTATGCAGCTTTGTTTAACAATGATTTTTCATTGCCTGCTTCTCCTGAAAAGAATTATACAAAGTTTGAAAAACTCATTATAGCATCTGTTGATGAAGCGCTCAAACAGTCCGGTATTAATGTAAAAGATGATAAAACCCTGCTTATAATATCAACAACAAAAGGCAATATTAGTTTGCTTGAAAGCGAAGTATATGATGAACAGTTGCAAAAAAAAATTGCACTGCACACTTCGGCAAAACTTATTACTGCCCATTTTGGATTTATAAATCAGCCATTAATTATTTCCAATGCCTGCATTTCGGGCTCACTGGCAATCATAACAGGTATGCGGGTTATTCAATCAGGTAAATATGATAATGTGGTTGTTACAGGAGCAGACATTATTACAAAATTTATATTGTCCGGGTTTAAATCCTTCCAGGCTTTGAGCAATGGTTTATGTAAACCATTTGACGCCGACCGTAATGGTATTAACCTGGGCGAAGCAGCAGCAACCGTTGTACTTTCATCAAACAGGAAAAACGCAGATGGTATTAAAGTAATAAGCGGCGCTGTAAGCAATGATGCCAATCATATTTCAGGGCCATCGAGAACAGGCAATGAATTATATCAATGCATCGCAGCGGCAATGGATGATGCCCGGTTATCAAAAGAAAATATTGACTTCATTTCAGCGCATGGCACAGCTACTATTTACAATGATGAAATGGAAGCAAAAGCTATTGCGTTAGCAGGTTTAACATCGCAGCCTGTAAACAGCCTGAAAGCGTTTTATGGCCATACATTAGGCGCTGCAGGTTTGGTTGAATCTGTTATTTCAATTGAATCTTTACAACAAAACACAATCTTACCAACAAAAGGTTTTGAGGTGCATGGCGTTTCCCAACCCATAAATGTTTGCAAACAAATTATACATAAACAAATTAATACTTGCATTAAAACAGCATCGGGGTTTGGCGGTTGCAATGCGGCTATTATTTTCAGTAAATAATATATTTTGAAAGAACCATTACATATAATATCAAATTGTGTTATTGCTGATGAAAGCGTGATAAAAAACGGTGAAGTATTGTACAGCGATAAGAACGTTGGTCTTTCATCTTTCCTGGTACAGCTTTATAAATTCCTGCATATTGATTATCCAAAATTTTATAAAATGGATAATCTCAGCAAGCTTGGGTGGCTTGCTTCGGAAGTTTTATTAAAAGATGAGAACATTGTAAAACATTATAATCCTGAAGAAATTGGTTTGTTGCTTACAAACGCGAATTCAAGCCTTGAAGCGGATGTAAAATATTTTCAAACAATTGAAATGGCAAGCCCTGCTTTGTTTGTTTATACTTTGCCCAATATTTTAAACGGCGAAATCTGCATTCGCAACAATTTTAAAGGAGAGAATGCCTGTTTTATTTTCGAAACGTTTAATGCAGCCTTTATAAAAGAATATGTTGATGATCTTTTTGCAAACAATAAATTAAAGCTTTGCATTTGTGGCTGGGCTGATGTTATAGGTGAAACGTATAAAGCTGCATTGTTTTTAATTGGTAAGGATGTCGCGGCATCATCGATTGATTTTACAGAAGAAAATATGGATAAGATATTTGAAGGCTTGAATGCTCAATTGTGAAACGAAATGAGTGAGAGGTTTAGCAATACAATTAAATGTATTAAAACAATAATCAATCATTGAGTTTTCACGTTTGACAAATGATTTACAATTGACAAAAGCAGTGATTGAAATAAATGAGTGATAAAATTTACATAGCGGGATTAGGAATTATATCGGCCATCGGAAACAACGTACAGGAATGTTTATACGCATTGAAAACAGGACAGGCCGGTATGGCCAAGGCGGTGTTTTTAAAAACCGTGCATGCCAGCGAAATCCCTGTTGCTGAAGTGAAGCTGAGCAATGATGAGCTTGCTGAAAAAACAGGTTTGTCAAACAAGCTAAGCCGTACCGCATTATTAAGTATGGCTGCCGCAAAAGAAGCTTTAAACGATGCTGCTATTGAAAATATACATGCATTTCGCTGTGGTTTTATATCAGCAACAACTGCCGCAGGCATTGATAAAACAGAAAACTTTTTTACCGATGTTTTAAAAGGTTATGGGAAAGGCAACCTGCATGATGTAGTGTATCATGAATGTGGCAGCATAACACAGTTGGTTGCAGATAAACTTAGCATCAGCGGTTATACAACCACCATAAATACCGCATGCTCATCGTCAGCTAATTCAATTATGCTGGGTGCAAGATTAATAAAAGCGGGCATGCTTGATGTGGCTGTTGCAGGCGGCACAGACGCGTTGGCAAAATTCACCGTTAATGGTTTTAATACGCTAATGATTTTAGATAAAGAATTTTGCAAGCCTTTTGATGAGAACAGGAATGGATTGAATTTGGGTGAGGGTGCAGGTTACGTGGTGCTTGTATCTGAAGCGGTTGCCAATAGTTTAAACAAAAAAATGTATTGCGAGCTGAAAGGATATTCCAATACAAACGATGCCTATCATCAAACAGCTTCATCGCCCGATGGCATGGGTTCCTATCTTGCCATGCAGCAGGCGTTGGCGGCAGCGCATTTAAACACAAATAATATTGACTATATTAACCTGCATGGCACGGGCACTTATAATAACGATATGGCAGAAGGCGCTGCCATACAACGTTTGTTTAAAGCGCCTTACCCAAAAATGAGTTCCACAAAATCTTTTACGGGCCACACATTGGGTGCAAGCGGAGGCATAGAAGCCGTGTTTTCCTCATTGGCAATAAAGCATGGTTTCATCTATCCCAATCTAAGGTTGCAAACACCCATCCCTGAATTTCCCTTTGTTGTTGAAACTGGCTTTTCAACACAGCCTGTGCAGCATGTGCTGTCAAATTCATTTGGTTTTGGCGGCAATTGTTCTTCATTAATTTTTTCAAAACTGTAAAATGAAGAAGATATTTATACGTTCCGCTTCATATATAAGTGCACAGGAAACTTTTAATAACGGTTTATTTACAGGTTCCCCAATTGAATACACGGAAACAATATTGCCTTTTGCAGAGCCATCTTATAAAGACTTCATGAACGCAAGGCAATTGCGCCGCATGAGCAAAGTGGTGCGTACCGGTGTTACCACAGCATTACGTTGTTTGAAAGATGCAGGCATTGAAACTGTTGATGCAATTGTTTCAGGCACCTCTTATGGGTGCATGGAAGATTCCGAAGCTTTTTTGAAGAGTATTGTTTTGCAGAATGAGCAGGCGCTTTCACCAACTTCATTTATTCAATCTACACATAATCTTGTAAGCGCACAAATTGCATTAACATTAAAATGCCATAATTATAATACAACGTATGCGCACCGGGGCTTTTCCTTTGAGCACGCATTAACCGATGCTGTGCTGCTGTTGAATGAGCAAAGCGCTGAAAATGCATTAGCCGGCAGTGCAGATGAAATGACAGGTTTTACCTGGAATGTGTTGCGCAGGTTTGGACTGTTTAAACAACAGGCTGTATCAAATCTTTCTTTATTTAATTCCAATACACGCGGAAGCATAGCAGGCCAGGGAAGTGGATTTTTTTTATTATCCGGCAATCATAATGAAAATGATTATGCGCAGATTGACGGCATAGAACTTATTTATAAAGCCGGTGGTGGTGATGTAAAAAATGAAGTTGCAAGGTTTTTATCGGCGCAAAAAATTAATGCTGGCGATATTGATTTAATTATTACAGGCAGGAATGGAGATATGCTGCAGGATAAGATGTTTGATGATATGCATAATACTGTTTTCGCAAATGTAGCTTCCATAAATTATAAGCATTTGTGCGGAGAATATCCAACATCTTCTTCCTTTGCGTTGTGGCTTGCTGCCAATATTATCAAACAAAAACAATTGCCGCCATGTTTTGAAGAAACAGGTATTGATGCTGAAAAGATAAACCGTATCTTAATTTATAATTGTTATCAATACAGGTATCACTCATTTATTTTAATTTCAAAATGTAACTAACCTGATGCTGAAAAATGCTCTTTATATTATCCAACATATCGAACAGGCAACCAATTCAATTACGGCATTGATTGGACTTAACAGCGCTCATGAGATATTCATGGGCCATTTTCCTGTGAGGGCTGTTTTGCCCGGGGCCTGTATGCTCCAAATAATAAAAGAACTTTTAGAAGAAGCGCTTCATTCCAAACTCCGGCTAATTAAGGCAGATGAAATAAAATTCCTGCGTATAATTGAACCGGAAGCAAATACTGTTATCAGTTTTTCCATTGATTTTGAGCAAGTGGAAGAAAGCGTTTTTAATGTGAATGCCAAAATCCTGAAAGCCGGTGAAGTTTGTTATAAAATGAAAGCATCTTATAAGCCCGCCAATATTTAAAAGCTTATACGAATTACGATCAGCCGCTTTTGAAATTTCTTATCATCAAAGCTTTTAGTCTTCATCAATCCTTCTCATTAATCGTTCAATAAAAATTTTCTCTGCCAGCATATTTGTTTGCGTTGCAGCCAATGCCAGGTATTTTTTTGCATTGAGCTTATCACCTTCCAGCAAATACAATTTTCCCAAAGCGGTATTTAATAAATGGTATTGATGCATAAATGCATTTTGTTCCAGCTTTTTTAAAATAGAAAATGCGTCTTCTTTTTTGCCTGCATAATATAAGGCGATGGCGTAATTCAATTCAATAAAAGGGTTTGAATTAAGTTGTAATAATTTTAAATAAAGCCCTTTGATCGTATTCCAGTCTGTAGATTTAAAACCCGCTGCATTGCAATGCAGGTAAGCAATGGAGGCCTCGTAATGATACGGTGATACAACATTATCTTTTGAATCGTGAAGATGTTTCCATCCCAGCATAATCAAATCCTCGTTCCATAAACGGCGGTCCTGCTCCTCCAGGTCGAGCAAAACCCCATCTGCAGAAAACCTCGATTTTAACCTTGCTGCATTAAACAGCATTAAGGCAAATAATGCCTGCGTTTCTTTATTGGCAAAACTGCTTTCCAATAATATTTTAGTCATTATCAACGCATCTTCACAAAGCTCTTCCCGTATTAATTGTTTGCCCCACGATGATTTATAGCCTTCATTAAAAACCAGGTAAAGAATTTTATGGACGATTGGTAAACGTTGTTCTAATGCCTCCGCTGTTAATTCTTTAAACAATATTTTTTCATCTTTTATTTTTTGCCTCGACCGCACAAGCAGCTTATCAATGCCATCAATGCTCATGGCAAGTATTTTGGCAATGGGTTCAACTTTTAAATTGATGACATATTTAAGTGTAATAACCACCTGCGCCTTTGGCGAAAGTTCAGGATGTGCGCATGCAAATAATAATTTCAGCCCCTGGTCTTTTATAAGCGATTCGGGAAATATGGTTTCATGAATGCTTAGGCTATTCATTGCATCTCCCGGCAAATGTTTTTTTTCTTTCAGCTTGTTAATGGCTTTATTCCTGCAAACCTTAAACAACCATCCTTCCATATTTTCCGGCATGTTACCGTGACTCCATGAAGTTAATGCAGATGAAAAAGTATCCTGCACCACATCTTCTGCAGTTTCCATATGCATGTCGCGAAAACAATACAACAGCATGGCAATCATTTTTCCATATTGCTTTTTATATAACTGGTCAACCTGTTGCTGCAAATTGTACATCAGCTCATCATTGTAGCCGTAAGCATCGGCCTTATTTCAAGTGCCATCGATCCATCCAAAACATAAGGGCATGTTTGTGCAATGGCAATGGCCTGTTCCATATTTTCGGCATGCAATAAAATAAAACCACTTATACATTCCTTTGCTTCAATAAAAGGCCCGTCAGAAAGCACATTGTCTTTTGTAATATAACTCCCGTTTGTTTTAAGCGGGTCGCCGCCTTTATAGTTGCCAGATTCCGCCAAACCTTCACACCATTTTGTCATTTCCTGTATGCGTTGCTGTTGCGCCCCGGTTTCCTTTAATCGTTGCAGGTCTTCCCTTACGATGAACAAAAAGTTTTCCATTGAAATATAGTATTGCTTTTTGGTGATGAATTTTTATGTTATCAGCTATCGTATTTCATGGCATCACGGTTGTGTCATCTATCCCGATTTTAATCGTGGACTCCCTTGTACAACAAATTTTCATGGCAGCTATAAATCCCCGGGTTATCTCAGCATTAATTATAACCTTTTCTGCATCGCAATTTACGTTCATCAGTTATGAAATAAATATTTACTCACCTGTTTAAAAACAAAATATACCAACGATGCAACGCATGCTATAATCAAACCAATTCTCATATAGGTGGCGGTGGTTAAAGATATACCGGCGCCAGTGGCCAGTGCAATATAACCGGCAAGGCAAACCGGGCATTTTGGTATAAGCATAAAAACAAATGCAGGCACAGCCATTTCTATAAAAGCTCTTCCGCGCCGGGCTGCCTTCTTTTTGCCTTGCTTGTTTTCGGTAATTTTTAATGGCGTTATATGCTTGTTACAATTGCATTGCATGTCACTTATGTTTATGTTCTTCATTATGGCAGCAACAGCCGTTTTCCTGTTCAGTTATATAACGCCCTTCTTTATTAACGTGCCCGCCGGCATTATACTTATCATGATGCCGAACCCAGCTTGTAAGGTTTTCGCCTTCTCCTTCATTGCGGCCTAACGGCGCCGTGTCAAGTATCATGTAAGTTGATATTTGATTTTCACCGCCACGCGCAAACGATGAATAGGTATGAAATATATTTCCATCTTCATCTTTAAAAAAAGAGCTGTCGCCCGGAGCTTCTTCACCCATATAAGGCTGCATGTCATAATTGTAATACACTTTGCCATCCACAATGTCCTGCGGTTTGAACGATACATGAAAATCGAAATTGAAATCGTTGTTTAATGATGAAACCCATGGAAATGTCCAGCCCATGCGCTTTTTAAATGCTTCAATTTTTTCAACCGGTGCACGGGAAACAGCCACATAACTTACATCATGATTGTTTAAATGTATTAACGCAGCCTGTGCATGATCGGCGCCGAAAGAGCAGCCCACACAACCTTCTTCCCAACCGGGGTCAAACATAAAATGCTGGATAATTAACTGGCTGCAGCCATCAAACAGGTTTGCCAATGATATTTTGCCATCAATGCTGTCGAACACATAATTTTTGGTCAGTTTTGTCCAGGGCAATGCAAGCCGCTCAGCCCTTAATTTATCATAAGCCCTGGTAAACTCTTTTTCTTTCTGTAATAATTCTTTGCGTGCTTTCAGCCATTCTTCAGGCTTTACAATTTGACGTTTGCTTTTTGCAGCAGGCTGCATAGTTTGTGTTTCCATAATTGTTATTGTTTTGGTTAAAGACAAACGGGGTTTTTAAATCCGTACACATCAAAAGGATTTTATTTTTTATTTTACAACAATGGAAACCATGCTGGCCTTGGATCATTTGAAGAAAATAATCTTAGCCATACAACCTTTGCAGGATAATGTTTGGAATGAATTTGCTTCGATATGGAAACCTTATGAAGCCAAACGCAAAACCCTGCTTACAAAAGCCGGTGAAACAGAACGTTATTTATATTTTGTTTTAGATGGCGTGCAGCGTGGTTTTTATGCGCATGATGATGGCCGCGAAGCAACCATTGTATTTACCTATGCCTTTTCCTTTTCAGGCATTGCAGATTCTTTTTTGCTGCAACAACCCTCGCGGTTTTTTCTGGAAACCCTCACGGCAAGCAGTTTTCTGCGAACCGAATACAAACAGGTGAATAATTTATTGCAGCGTTACCCGGATTTCCAGGCATGCATGTTTAAATCTTTGAGCTTTACGTTTGCAGGAGTTTTGGAAAGGCAGATAGAATTGCAATGTTTTTCTGCTGAAGAAAAATTCAGGGCACTTCTAAAACGCAGCCCGCATGTATTAAATCTTATTCCTCATAAATACCTTGCATCTTATCTTGGCATTGACGCCACCAATTTCAGTAAACTGCTCGGCACAGTACGTTTATAGCTGCTGTTTATAAATTCTTGGTTTTTACCAATATTTTACAACAGCGCAAATGCAAGCTTTGCATCATAAACAAAATATATGAAAACACACAATACACAAGAACTGATTGAACTGCTGGAAGAGCAAACTGAAAGTATTTTAAATATCGCTGTGCAGCAATGGCAAATGATGCCTTCGCCTGTTTTTAAACAACAGCCTTCGCAAGGCTCATGGAGCGCTATGCAATGCCTTGGCCATTTGAATGCTTATGGCCGTTATTACCTGCCTGCAATAGAAAGGGCTATTGATATGGCAAGGTTAAAGCATCAGCCGGCTGCTGAAATATTTACACCGGGATGGCTTGGCAATTATTTTACAAAACTTATGCTGCCCGGAGAAAATGGTACTGCTGTAAAAAAGATGAAGGCGCCAAAAGGTTATACCATAACAAATGAAGGTAACAGTGACGAAATAATTGCCACATTTATAAACCAGCAGGAAACATTATTGCTATTGCTTCAGCAGGCCAGGTATGTTAATTTGAATAAAATAAGGATACCTGTTTCTATTGCGAAGTTTATTAAATTAAAACTGGGCGATGTATTTATGTTTTTGATTGCACATAACCTTCGTCATGTAAAGCAGGCCGAAAGGGCTGTCAATACCGCAATGAATATATTAATAAAAAAGGATGAAAGAGATTTAAACCAGGTGCTTGCAAACGTGGGTTTGTAATTCGGACAATATACCTACTTTAATGTGAGTTCTGGATAAACATATGTGAGGCGTTATGCTATGAAATTGAAAATTTGTTACAAATACAGACATCTTCGAACGTCATTTCGACGATAGGATAAATCTCTTAGCTTTCAACCAGTCTGAATTTCAGAAAATGTCTCGTTTCCCCGACATGACGATACAAATCCCTGCTCAATTCGCAAACATCTTCATCATTGAAATGCTTATCCGAGACTCACGTTACTTTACTATTTTAAGGTAAAATTCCCCATCGGTAATATTGTATTTAATCCCCTTATAATCGCTTGTAAGCAGCTTCCCGGAAAAAGTGCCTTTAATATAAGTATCTGTGCGATCGCTGATAGAAACGGTAGTGCTTGCATCAGGATTAAGTATAGTTGAACCGGATGAATAACCGGTTGTGGTTTCATCTGTATAAGCTAATTGTGCCTGGGGCAGGGAAGCTGTTGATAAATAATCCTGCGTATAAGTTTTGCCGGCAGCCACAGGCGATGGATCGTATATTATCAATATCATGGTTGTTTTTCCATCGCTTGTAAAAGCTTCAAATGTGCCGTTGTATAACCCTATGGAAGAAACATCAGCAAAAAGAGCTTGCGGGGTGTATGTCATTTTAATTTCTTTCCCATCGCGCTTAAATTTCATGTAATAGTCGCCACCGCCGCTAATGCTGCCACTATCTTTCTTACATGCGGAAAAAGAAATAAGCGCAAATGCAAAAAATACAAAGTATGCAAATGTTCTTTTCATCAATAATGCTTTTGATTTCATACAATGCTGCAAATTGCTGCTGATGTTAATAAACCGGAATCAATACTTATTTTTTGCGGCAGTCCATTTATTATCTGCCTTGCTTTCTTTATTATGCGGATTAGCGTTTCATCTTTCGTCATAAAGCATTATTGCCCTGTAGCAGTTGCGCTGCCGTTTAAAAAAATTTGCTATTTGCTTATATTTTATTTGCTTTGTCACAATACATTGTAGCCCAAACTATTTACTGATATGACAGAAGTTGGCGGACGGATTCTTTCTTTAAAAGATTTTTTACAAATTCTTTTTGAAGAAAGTGAAATAGAGTTAAATAAAGAAGCGCTTGAAAAAATTGATAAGAATTTCGAATTTCTAAAGCAATTTTCAACCGAGAAAGTTATTTACGGAATTAACACCGGTTTTGGCCCAATGGCCCAATACAGGATTAGTGACGACAGAACGCTTCAGTTACAGTATAATTTAATAAGAAGCCATAGTTCCGGCAGCGGCAAACCCTTGCCCCCATTGCTTTGCAAGGCAGTAACCATTGCCCGTTTAAATAGTTTAATGCAGGGCTATTCGGGCATACATACAGAAACGGTTGAATTGCTGGCAACGCTTATCAATAAAAATATTGTTCCCTGCATTTACGAACACGGTGGTGTGGGCGCCAGTGGCGACCTGGTGCAGCTTGCCCATCTTGCACTTACTTTAATTGGTGAAGGCGAAGTGTATTTTGAAGATGAAATTCAGCCAACTGCTGAAGTGTTTAACCGCTTCAATATTCAACCACTTAACATTCATATACGCGAAGGGCTTGCTGTGCTAAACGGCACTTCTGCCATGACGGGCATCGGTATGATAAATATTCTCCAGGCCAATAAATTATTGCATTGGATAATTATTTTATCTGCAATAACCAATGAAGTAGTGGGTGCTTATTCCGATCATTTTTCTTATGAACTGAATATTGTAAAGCCGCATAAAGGACAAAACTGGGTAGCGGCTGCAATGCGGGATATTCTCAGCGACAGTAAACTTATCCGCAGCCGCAAAGAGCATTTATATGAATCTGATGCCATAAGACAAAAAGAAATTTTTGAAGATAAAGTGCAGGAATATTATTCACTGCGCTGCGTTACACAAATATTAGGGCCCATCTTCGATACCATTCAGCATGCAGAAAAAATTGTTACGGATGAATTGAATTCCGTGAACGATAACCCTGTTGTTGATCATGAAAACCATAATATTTTTCATGGCGGTAATTTTCATGGCGATTATGTTTCACTTGAAATGGATAAGCTGAAAATAGCGATAACAAAGCTTTCCATGCTTAGCGAACGCCAGTTGAATTATTTACTAAATGATAAACTTAACCAGAAGTTTCCGCCGTTTGTAAACCTTGGTGTGCTTGGTTATAATTTTGGTATGCAGGGCGTGCAGTTTACGGCTGTTTCTACTGTTGCGGAGAACCAAACCCTGTCTTTTCCCATGTATGTGCATAGCATACCTAACAATAATGATAACCAGGATATGGTAAGCATGGGCACAAACGCGGCCTTAATAACCAAAAAAGTAATCGATAATTCTTTCGAGGTTTTAGCTATCCAAATGATGACTGTACTGCAGGCTGTGGATTATCTTGATTGTTCTGCACAGCTCTCTTCAAAAACCAATGCTGTTTATACAGCAATAAGGAAAATATTTCCTAAGTTTATTAACGATATGCCGAGGTATAAAGAGCTTGCAAAAGTTAAGGATTACTTTGAAACATCGGATCCTTTGGCGTTAATAAACGCAGAATTACCGGTGGCCAATAATTAAAATATCTTTGCACGAAATACAGTATTGATGAAACGCCTGTGTAAAATATTTTTCACACAGGCGTTACATCTGACCAGATAAAAACAAAAAACAGATGAAATCTGCATTGGTTACAGGCGGTTCAAGAGGTATTGGAAAAGCTGTTTGCATTAAGCTCGCAGAAATGGGTTATCATGTTATTATTAATTACAGGAGTAATGAGGACGAAGCCCGTAAAACCTTGCAGGCTGTGGAAGAAAAAAATGCAACCGGCGAATTATTGCAATTTGATGTGGCAGACAAGGAAGCTATAAAAAATATATTGGGCGAATGGATTGAAAAGAACACGGATAAATCAATAGAAGTATTGGTAAACAATGCCGGCATAAGGGATGATGCTTTAATGTTCTGGATGAATGATGCTCAGTGGGACAATGTAGTAAATACAAGCCTCGGTGGCTTTTTTTATGTAACGCGTATTGTATTGAACAGCATGCTGCAAAAACGTTATGGGCGCATCATCAATATCGTTTCACTTTCAGGTATAAAAGGCATGCCGGGCCAGGTAAATTATTCTGCTGCTAAAGCAGGTATCATCGGCGCCACAAAAGCCCTGGCGCAGGAAGTTGGCAAAAGAAATATAACCGTTAATGCCATTGCCCCGGGTTTTATTAAAACAGATATGACACAGGATCTCGATGAAAGCCAGCTAAAATCATTAATCCCGGTTAACCGTTTTGGAACACCTGAAGAAGTAGCCTATACAGTTGGTTTCCTGGCTGCGCCCCAGGCCGCTTATATTACGGGCGAAGTAATTTCTGTAAACGGCGGTTTGCACACATAATTTATATTGCAGCCTGAAGGCTGTTTTATTTTTTTATGTGACCGGCAGCAGTATTTCAATTAAACATTTGTTGTGTCACTCCCTTGTACTAAAGTTTTTCATGGCAGCCAAAAAACTTTTACCATAAAGTGCAGCAAATAATTAAATTATATAGAATTATAAACGCACATTAAAACTCCCTTTTAGGGGTTGGGGCTTATGAACAGAGTTGTAATAACAGGTTTGGGTATTTATTCATGTATCGGTAAAAACCTTGATGAAGTAAAAGATTCTTTATTTAAAGGCAGGTCGGGTATTGTGCTCGATCCTGTGCGTAAAGAATTTGGTTACCGTTCCGGCCTCACCGGCTGGGTTGACAAACCAAACCTGAAAGAGTTGCTCGACAGGCGTTCAAGAATAATGTTGCCTGAACAAGGTGAATATGCTTATGTGTCCACGCTCGAAGCTTTAAAAAATGCAAGGCTTGATGAAGATTATATGCATGAACATGAAGTGGGTATTCTGTTTGGCAACGATAGTTCTGCACAGCCTGTTATAGAAGGTGTTGACATTATGCGGCAGAAAAAAGATACCATGATGGTGGGTTCGGCTTCGGTGTTCAAAACCATGAATTCTACCGTTACCATGAACCTCTCAACCATCTTTAAATTGAAGGGTATCAATTTTACGGTAAGTGCCGCCTGCGCCAGCGGATCGCATGCTATCGGCCTTGCTTATCTTTTTATAAAAACAGGTTTGCAGGATTGTGTTATTGCCGGCGGTGCACAGGAGATCAACCATCTTTCCATGGGTAATTTTGATGCACTGGGCGCATTCTCCACGCATGAATCCGAACCCATAAAAGCTTCCCGCCCTTTTGACCGCACCCGCGATGGCCTTGTGCCAAGCGGTGGCGCTGCAACCGTTATTTTAGAAAGCCTTGAATCGGCTCAAAAACGCGGCGCACCTATTTTGGGCGAAGTAATAGGGTATGGGTTTTCATCCAACGGGGAACATATTTCTAACCCAACCGTAAGCGGACCTGTCCGTTCTCTGCAAATGGCCCTGAAAGATGCCGGTTTGCTGGCTGCGGAAATTGATTATATCAATGCGCATGCAACTTCTACACAGGCTGGTGATGCGAGTGAAGCCAGGGCTATTAACGAGGTATTTGGCGATAGCAAACCTTTTGTAAGTTCTACCAAATCCATGACAGGGCATGAGTGCTGGATGGCCGGCGCCAGCGAGATAGTTTATTCAATGCTTATGATGCAAAATAATTTTATTGCACCCAATATTAATTTTGAAAACCCTGATGAAGATTCGGTTAAACTGAATCTTGTAAAAAATACGCTGGAAAAAAATATAAATGTATTTTTGAGCAATTCCTTTGGGTTTGGAGGAACGAATTCATCAATTATTGTAATAAAACACTGAACCTAAGACTGCCATGAACATGAATGGAGAAATAGTAGCGAAGATTAACAGTTTTCTTGCTGAAGAGTTTGAAGTGGAACCGGAGAAAATTGTTGCTGAGGGCAATTTAAAAGAAACACTCGATTTAGATAGCCTCGATTATATAGACCTTGTTGTTGTAATTGAAAACAACTTTCACTTTAAGGTAAAGCCGGGCGATTTCCTGCACATTCATACCTTCAGCGATTTTTATGATTATATAATTTCGCGGGTAAATTCAAAACAGCTTGTATAATGCCATCATGGCAAGGCAGTAGCAAGGGCACCACTTTAGGATACAGCATTTTTGTAACGGTCATTAAAAAATTTGGCGTAAGGCCTGCTTATGCATTGCTTGCAATTGTTGCATTTTATTATTTTCTCTTCTCATTTAAAACATCCAAAATTATTTACGGCTTTTACCGGGAGCGGCTGCATTGCGGGCGCTTAACCTCCCTGCTTAAACTATACAAAAACTATTACCGGCTTGGCCAAACGCTGATTGATAAAATCGCCATCATGTCGGGCGCAGCCGTAAATTTTACTTTTAATTTTGATGGGGAAGAAAACCTGCGCAGCATTACAGCTTTGCAAAAAGGCGGGCTGCTGTTAAGCGCTCATATTGGCAACTGGGAAATTGCCGGTTATTTATTAAAGCGCCTGAATACCCGCATTAATATTGTAATGTTTGATGGCGAACATCAGAAAATAAAAGAATACCTCAAAAGCGTTACCGGCGAAACAACGGCTAAGATCATCGTTATAAAAAATGACCTCTCCCACATTTTCGAAATAAATGAAGCGCTGAAAAACAATGAGCTGGTGTGCATGCATGCCGACCGTTTTGTGGAAGGTAACAAAACCGTTGAAACCGGTTTTTTGGGCAGCCCTGCAAAATTTCCGTTTGGCCCTTTTTTATTGGCGGCAAAATTTAAAGTACCGGTTGCCTTTGTATTTGCATTGAAGGAAACCACGTTTCATTATCATTTTTTCTCCACCGGAGCCAAAGATTATTCAATATATGAGAAGGATGAATCTATTGCCCGCATGTTGAAAGATTTTGCTGAAGCAATGGAAGAAAAAGTGAAGGCTTACCCGGAACAATGGTTTAATTATTATGATTTCTGGAAAGAATAATATTATAGCTGGGCCTTGCTTGCATTCAACAATCGCGTTAATTCAATAACTCCTTCAGTTGCCGGTTTTTCAATAGCTGTAAGATTATACAAGGAAGCATACGGAACATGCTTGTCAACAATAAATTTTGGTATGGCGCGGGGCGCATAATTAATTAAACCGGCGGCGGGATAAACAGCCAGCGATGTGCCTATCACTACAAAAATATCTGCTATGGCAGCAACTTCTGCAGCGCGTTCAATCATGGGCACCGGCTCTTCAAACCAAACAATATGCGGGCGTAATTGTGCGCCGTCTTCAGCCACATCGCCCGGTAAAATATCATTTCTTATTTCATAAATCAATGCTTCATTACGTTCGCTGCGCATCTTAAAAATTTCGCCGTGCAAATGCAAAACATTGGTGCTGCCGGCGCGTTCATGCAAATCATCAATATTCTGTGTGATGATATGCACGTTAAAATCTTTCTCTAATTCCGCAAGGCCTATATGCGCCGCATTCGGCTGTGCATTGGCAACATCGCGGCGGCGCAGGTTATAAAAGTCAAGCACCAGTTGCTGGTTCTTTTTCCAGGCACGCGGCGTGGCCACATCTTCTACGTTATAACCATTCCATAAACCATCGCTGTCGCGGAATGTTTTTAAGCCACTTTCAGCGCTTATGCCGGCGCCTGTAAGCACTACTAAATTCTTCTTCATGTTTATTAATAAATTAATACCGCTTATTAAAATTTAAACACTCAATATTCAATATGCAATACGCAATGTTCAATTGTAATAACGGCAAAAATGAGTATTGAATATTGAGCATTGATTATTTTTTTACTGAACGACATTGAACGAAAGTAAACAACCGGTACGCTTAAATATTTCAAAGTGCGGTTACCAAATTGATAGAGAATAGTTGGTTAATCAATCGTTTTATTATTTTTAGTGCAATTATTTATAACGAATGAAAAAATATTTATTGCTGCTATTACTGGCTTGCCTTGCAACGCAATTCGCTTTTTCACAGGATAAAAAAATTTTCAACGAAACACCGGCACAAAAAGCCGAGCGCCTGAAATGGTGGACAGATGCACGTTTCGGCATGTTTATACACTGGGGCTTATATTCTTTGCCCGCCCGCCACGAATGGGTGAAAAGCCATGAAAGGATTACTGATGCTGCTTATCAGAAATATTTTGACAATTTTAATCCCGATGAATTTGACCCCGTAAAATGGGCAAAGGAAGCAAAAGCCGCAGGCATGAAATATGCCGTGCTCACCACAAAACATCATGAAGGTTTTTGCCTCTTCGATTCAAAATACACGGATTATAAAGCAACCAACACTCCGGCGCACCGCGACCTTGTAAAAGAATTTGTGGATGCTTTTCGTGCGGAAGGAATTAAAATAGGTTTTTATTATTCTTTGCTGGATTGGCATTTTCCCGATTATACAGTAGATGATGTGCACCCGCAACGCCCGCCGGATAGTTTAAAGGGCCAGCAAAAAGATGATGCCTATGCTAAATTGAATAAGGGCCGGGACATGAATAAATACAGGCAATACCTGAAAGACCAGGTAACAGAACTGCTGACTAATTATGGCAAAATAGATATTCTCTGGCTTGACTGGACATGGGGCAAGGATGATAAATATGGTAAACATTCAGATGATTGGGATGCCATAAATTTAATAAAACTGGTACGGAAATTACAGCCCGGTATTATTGTAAATAACCGCCTGGGGCTTGAGAATGAAGGCTATGCCGATGGCGGCGATTTTGTAACGCCCGAACAGGTAAAGCCAAAAGAACTGCTGGCGTATAAAGGAAAATATTGGGAAACCTGCCAGACATTCTCCGGCTCGTGGGGATATTACCGCGACGAAAATACCTGGAAAGACCAGAAACAATTGCTTGACCTGTTAGTAACATCCACAGCCAATGGCGGCAACCTTATTTTAAATGTAGGCCCAACGGCAAGAGGGGAATTTGATTACCGCGCCACAAGGGCGCTGGATAGTTTGGCTTATTGGATGCATGAAAATAATGAGGCCATTCACAACTGCACCTATCCGCCGGATGAATACAATATCCCCGATTCTGCACAGCGGCTTACTTACAATCCTTCAACAAAAAAATTATACCTGCACTTTTTTAATTACCCGGCAAACGGAAAATATGTGCTGCCAAATTATAAAGGCAAAATAACGTATGCGCAATTTTTGAACGATGATTCTGAAGTGCCGTTTACGGTATCGGATAATGGTACAGATTTAATATTAAAGCTTCCTGAAACAAAACCACCTTATGAAGTGCCTGTTGTGGAATTGATATTAAAATAAGCTTTGCTTTTTCTCAATTATTTTTGGCCATGATGAAAACAGATATACTCGCCTTTGGCGTACACCCCGATGATGTGGAACTTGGTTGCTCAGGCACCTTAATTGCTGCCGTGGCGCAAGGAAAGAAAGTAGCGGTTGTTGACCTTACCCGCGGTGAATTAGGCACCCGCGGCACTGCCGAAACCCGGGACATTGAAGCCGCCAATGCTGCCAAAGCCATGGGCATTCATGCAAGGGAAAACCTGGCGATGCCCGATGGGTTTTTTCAGAAAGATGAAGCCAATACCAGGAAGGTAATTGCAGCTATAAGAAAATATAAACCTGAAATTGTTTTATGCAATGCACCTGAAGACAGGCACCCGGATCACGGCAGAAGTTCGGAACTTGTGGCCGATGCTGCTTTTCTCTCCGGCCTGCGGAAAATTAAAACAGAGTATGAAGGCAAAGAACAGGAGCACTGGCGGCCATCATACGTTTTTCACTACATACAGGACCGTTATTTAAAACCTGATTTTTTGTTTGATATTTCTGATACATACGAGCAAAAAATAAAAGCCGTGTTGTGTTATACCACGCAGTTTAATACAACAGATGCCAGTGAGCCTGCAACTTATATTTCCAACCCTGATTTTTTAGACGTTATAAAAGCAAGGGCGCTGATGTTTGGCAAACGCATAGGCGTAAAATATGCGGAAGGATATTTAACCACAAAAATGATAGGCGTAAAAAGTTTTGATGCATTTATACAGCAGGTAACGTAAGAAGTTTGAAAATCTCCGGGGGTTTAAAACATAAGAGGCCGTTGTACAGAAACTATCGCCCCTGCGGGGCTTTTTTGAAAATTGAATTCCTGGTTTTCTGCCAAAGTTTCGCCTCTAACGAGGCTTAAGAGTGCCAGGAGGCATGCAAGTAGTATTTCTATAGAATACGCAAACCCAATTTGCGCAAACGTTTGAAATGCATATCTACATCATTGTGTATTAAATTTGGTAATTCTCAACGATGCCTGCAAAGCTTGATTGATACATTCTCATTTTTCAAAACCAAATGCAGAAGAAAAATTTGTTCAAAGCCGTCTATCTGATTATTGCTATTCTTATTTCGGTTTCCGCACAGGCGCAGCCAAAGCATGTGTTCAGTCATAACCTGGGAAGATATTGGAATGTGGGCCCGCAGCATAGTTTGTACTGCCCGGCATCGTGGCTGAAGAAAGGAGAGAATGAAATGGTGGTGTTTGATTTATTACAGGACGCTTCACCGGATGTGAGCGGGGGCAGGGAGCTGAATTAGTTTATTCGTCAAACGTCAGTCGTGAAACGTGAATGCAGCAGCGTGCGGGGTTTCAGTATAAAACTGGTTCAGCGAAATAAAAAGTATTAAGCATATTACAATCAATAATCAAACTTAAAAGATTTCACGTTTTACTATTCACCATTCATGTAAACAATCATTTCATGCTATAAAACCTTACAAATGGAAAGAAGAAAATTTATTCAAAACACGGCAATGTCCACGGCGGCTTTTGCAATGGCTTCTAAAACTGCATTTGCCGCACCGGCAGACGGTAACGTAAAAATCGGGCTGATAGGCACCGGCCTGCGCGGGGAAAGCCATTTATCGCTGCTGCTGCGCAGGAACGATGTGGATGTGGTGGCCATGTGCGATATAGATGCCAAAATGCTGGACCGGGCAAAAGCCATCGTAAATAAAAGCAACAAGAAAATGCCGGAAATATTTACCGGCAATGTATATGCCTGGAAAGATATGCTCGCCAAAACACAGCTTGACGGTGTGGTAATTGCTACGCCCTGGGAATGGCATAACCCCATGATGCTTGGCGCTATGGATGCCGGCATAAAATATATAGGCTGCGAAGTGGTTATGGGCATTACGCTGGAAGACCACTGGAACCTGGTGCGGGCCGCTGAAAAGCATAATGCGCATGTAATGATGCTGGAAAATGTTTGTTATCGCCGCGATGTAATGGCCGTGCTGAACATGGTGCGCCAGAATATGTTTGGCGAGCTTATTCATTTGCAGGGCGGTTACCAGCACGACCTGCGCGGGATAAAATTAAACGACGGCAAAAACGGCGGTGTGGGCGCTGAATTTGGCGAAAAGGGTTTCAGCGAGGCTAAATGGAGAACAAACCATTCTGTTTTTCGCAACGGCGACATGTATCCCACGCATGGCATCGGCCCCATTGCCAATTATATCAATATTAATCATGGCAACCGCTTTCTTTCTCTATGTTCTTACGCCACTAAAACAAGGGGGCTGCATAATTACATTGTAAAAGTGTGCGGCGAAAACCATCCCAACGCTAAAGTGCGTTTTAAACTGGGCGATATTGTTACCACCATGATCCATTGCAACAATGGTGAAACCATTTTATTGCAGCACGATACCAATTTGCCCCGTCCTTACTCGCTCGGTTTCCGGGTGCAGGGCACAGAAGGTTTATGGATGGATGTAAACCACAGCATTTACATACAAGGCAAGTCGAAAGAAGAAGATGTGTGGGACGATGCAAAAGAATGGCTGGATAAATACGATCATCCGTTGTGGGTTAAGTATAGTAACGATGCGCAAGGCGCCGGTCATGGCGGTATGGACTTTTTTGTGGTGAATGCGTTTATTGAAAGCATTAAACGCAAGAAGCCAACGCCCATTGATGTGTACGATTCGGCCGCATGGAGCGCCATTACGCCCTTAAGTGAACAATCTATTGAGCTGGGCCAGCAAACAGTGGAGTTTCCTGACTTTACCGGCGGCCAATGGATGTATCGCCAGCCGGTTTTTGCTTTGAATGATGTTTATTAATACTCAACTATAGTATAAAGGCTTTTGTTCGGACTTTTTATTGTTAGCAAAGGCAGCTGTCCCGGGTTTGCGGGGCAGCTTTTTTATTTAATAACGGGTGTTTATACCTGATAAATGAATGAAATGGCCGGAAAAAAGAGTAAAATATTAAAGTAAAAGAGGGAAACAATCAGAAAAAAGAGTAGAACAGTGAATAAAGCGAGTAGAATAATCAGAAAAAAGAGTAAAGCATTCAGAATAAAGCATAAATAAGCCGGTTAAAAGAGTAAGATGATGACAAAAACGAGTAAAAAAATGAGAATAAAGCGTAAAGCAATCAATTAAATGGTCAGTTTTTTTGAAAATATGGTCAGAATACTGAATAATGTGGTCAGAATATTCAATTAAATGGTCAAAACATTCAATAATATGGTCAGAATATTTGATAATATGGTCAAAACATTGAATAATATGGTCAGAATACCCGGTGTTATGGTCAAATATTCCGGGCAAATGGTCAAAATAATGAGTTAAAAAGATGAGCTGCTTACGGTTTTATAATCATTTGATTAAACATTGCGCAGGAAACCCGGGCCTGGCAAGGCTTATTGTTCATCCTGTTTGATAACAGCTAAAATATATTTCAAAATATAAACAAGCTCAAAACGGGCAGCCTGTCAACTTATCAACCCGTTCAGCTATTCAACTAATCCACCACATTAAACATTCCTTTACAATCTTTAAAGCCTTCACATGCAGTTTTAGATTAATTTCGCATCGAATTTTTTTTGCATGAAAAAGACGCACATCATAGCGCTGGTGCTTATTGCTGTAGCCATTGCAACGCTTATAAGTTTTATGGGTAATGTTACCACGTATGAAACCATCGCTTCCGCCAAACAGAAACCGGGAAAATTTGTAAACCTTATTGCGAAAATGGATAAAAGCCATCCGCTGAATTACGATCCCGTAAAAAACCCCAATTACTTAACCTTTATGGCTTTAGATACGCTGGGGCATTCCATACAGGTGGTGTATCATAATTCAAAACCCACCGATATGGAAAAAAGTGAAAGGCTGGTGCTGAAAGGCAAGGTAGAAAACGGGGTTTTTGAATGCAAGGAAATCTTGTTGAAATGCCCTTCAAAATATAAAGATGATGCGGAAAACAATTCTAAGAATGTAAGCGCATCAGTACAATAATGAATAAGTTGATTGGTTGAGTAGTTGATAAGAAAGCATAATACACATATCAGCTAAGCAGCAATTCACTAAATGAGCTACAATAAAAAATGAAATACAACGGTGAGCACCTCTTTTATGGTGAGTTAGGACATTTTTTAGCAATACTTTCCCTGATTGCTTCGCTTATAGCCACTATCGCTTATTTTAAAGCTTCACGAAATAAATTACTGGAAGAACAACGCGGCTGGATAAAATTTGCCCGCCTTGCTTTTGCCGTGGAAACGGTGAGCGTGCTTGGCATTTTCGTGCTCATGTACCTTATTATTGCTAATCACTACCACGAATATTATTATGCCTGGAACCATTCATCGCGCAGCCTGGAAAAGCAATATTTATTTGCCAGTTTCTGGGAAGGACAGGAAGGGAGTTTTATGCTTTGGAACACCTGGCATTGCCTGCTGGGCTGGATTTTAATATGGCGCAGCAAAAAATGGGAAGCCCCGGTAATGACGGTGGTGAGCTTTGCCCAGTTTTGCATTGCCACCATGCTGCTGGGCATTTATGTGGGCAGTTTGAAAATTGGCAGCAACCCGTTTGCCTTGTTAAGGCATGAATTAGATGCGCCAATGCTTGTAAGCAATCCCGATTACCTGCAGTTTCCAAAGGTTTTTGAAGGCAACGATTTAAATGCCGCCCTGCAGAATTACTGGATGGTGATACATCCGCCCATTCTTTTCCTGGGATTTGCCTCAACCGTGGTGCCGTTTGCTTACGCCATGGGCGGATTAATAAAGAACGATCATACCTGGGTTAAAGCATCCATTCCCTGGGCTGCATTTTCCGGCGCAGTTTTAGGCACCGGCATTATGATGGGCGCTGCCTGGGCGTATGAAGCTTTAAACTTTGGCGGTTACTGGGCCTGGGACCCTGTGGAAAATGCGTCGCTGGTGCCCTGGCTTGTAATGATTGCCGGCCTGCATACCAATATTGTGTACAAAAGCAGCGGGTATTCTTTAAAAAGCACATATCTCTTTTACATACTTTCTTTTTCGCTGGTTTTATATTCATCGTTTTTAACCAAGAGCGGCATACTGGGCGATACATCGGTGCACGCATTTACCGAAAAAGACACCTCGGCACAGCTTATTAGTTTCGTGCTTGTATGTTTTATTCCTGCAATGGTTTTGTTTTTTTACAGGAGTAAATCCATTCCAACCATTAAAAAAGAAGAAAGCACTTACAGCCGCGAATTCTGGATGTTCATTGGCGCACTGGTATTGTTTTTAGCGGCCATTATTATCATAGCAAAAACTTCTATACCTGTTTACAATAAAGTGCTTGGAACAAATGTGGCCATGCCGGAAGACACGTTGTTTTCTTACAACCAGGTGCAGATATTCATTGCCATCATTCTCGGCATTCTTACGGCCGTAACGCAATATTTTAAATATAAGAATACAGACAGTAAAACCTTTTACAAAAAGATTTCAGTACCCACAATTATAGCACTTGTTATAAGCCTTTGCATAAGCTTTATCGGCAATATTAATTATACTGATAAGGGCGCCGGCTTTATGGTAGCTATTCATGTGGCCATGTTTGCTGCGGTATATGCGGTGGTGGCCAATGCCGCTTATATATGGATAGGGCTGAAAGGAAAGATGAAATCGGCAGGTGCGTCTATTGCGCATATAGGTTTTGGACTGGCGCTGGTTGGCATTCTTATTTCTTCGAGCAGGAAAGCAGTGCTCAGCCAGAATACAACCGGCATTGCATTGTTGCCTAAATCCAAAGATTATGACCCGCAGGAAAATATAACGCTGTTTAAAGGTGTGAAAACAGATATGGGAAAATATGATGTTACCTATACACGTGACACCCTGAACACCTCAAACCGTAAGCAATATTTTGAATTGCAGTTTGTGAGCAAAGACGGCAAAGAAAACTTCAGCATATATCCCGACCTGATTAATAACAATAAGGGAATGGAAGGCCGTTCCGCCAATCCTGATAACAAGCATTACTGGAACCGAGACATTTTTGTGTATGTATCTGCCGCGCAGGATGGGAAGAAGGATGATACCAGCCAGTTTAAACCTGTGGAAATGCAACCCGGCGATTCTGCGTTTTATTCAAACGGCATTATTGTAATGAACAGCGTGGTGAAGGACCTGGATTCACTTAAACAAAAACTGCTGCCGGGTGAAGTGGGTATTGGTATGAACATGACCGTAATTGCAAAAGATGGCATGCAGTATAAGGCTATGCCTGAAATTGCTTTAAAAGATAACCAGCTTCGCCAGATACCCGACACGGTAATTGCCCAAAGCCTTATTATTAAATTTAACAAATTAACCGATCCGGCCATCGGTAAAATTGAGCTGGGTATAAAGGAAGACCAAAGCATCCAGGATATCATCACCCTCAAGGTTTACCTGTTCCCGTTCATCGGCCTGCTGTGGATTGGAATTATAATAATGGTAGCCGGGTTTGTTATAAGCATAGTGCACAGGGTTCGTACCGGGCTTAAGCTATCTGCGTCTGTAAAATAACATTTTTATAAAGGTTACTTTCATTTACCATGCAGCATAAAATATGGGCAATCGTTCTATATTTACGTTATGCGCACAAAAAAAGATATTTTCTTTTTTCGCCTGCTTGCATGCTTCTTATGCACAGGTTTTGTGTTGCATGGTTTTGCCCAAACCCAGCCGCAAACTCCACCGCATATTGTAAACCGGGCTAATCTTGGTGTAAATGATACGATAATTGTTGAAGCGTGTGTTGAGCCAAATGGAGATACCATTCCCTGTTCCTGGCTTGAAGATGAATATGTGCTGGCGAAAATGACACGCGCCCAGCGAAAGCGTTATGTGGAATGGACGAGGCTGCGCAATGCGGTTTACGTAACTTATCCCTATGCTATAAAGGCATCTAAAGTAATGAATGAAATAAATGCACAACTGGTAAATGTGGACGATAAAAAGAAGCGTAAGGCAATTATTATGTCGCGTGAAAAAGAGCTGAAAAAAGAATTCGCCGATAAGCTTACACAGCTTTCTGTTTACCAGGGCAAGGTATTAATGAAACTGATTTATCGCCAAACCGGCAATAACTGCTATGAAATAATTGAAAGCTACAAGGGTAAATTCAATGCGGGTTTCTGGCAAACTGTTGCTTTGATTTTCGGTTCCAACCTACGGCAGAATTACGACCCTTCAGGCTCTGATCATGATATGGAAACAATTGTGCAGGACGTGGAGAGAATGTATGGTGTGCGGCGGGGATAGGAAGTTGACGGATGATAGGTGGCAGATGACGGTTGACTATTGAATATTGAGCATTGATTGTTGGTTATTTGCAATTTTATTAGCCTTAAGTGTACAAAATCAAACTGCTTAGTTGAACTACCACTAAAGCCCTTCCACAATTTTGCCCAGTTCCTTCATGGCTTCGCCACTTTCTCCATATTCAACTATGCGCCCCACTTCTTTACCGTCTTTCATAACAATGAATGTGGGCACTTCTGTAACGTTAAATGTTTTTTCAAGATTATCGAACGTGGTCTTGTTATAATCAACACCAATAAGGGAAATATTATTGTCGGGGTAACCTGCAGCATCAGCAAGGCGATAAAATTCCGGTAAAAGGTTGTGGGTATCGGGACACCAGGTGCCGGCAAAAATCAACATCTTAAAATCGCCGGCATGCTTTTTAAAAGCTGCAACGGCTTTGGCATCGGGCCTGCCAAGATTATAATTTTTTTTAAACCATGCAAAGACTGTATCGGTTTCAATATCGCTGCGTGAAACCAGGCCTCTTAAAATCTTTCCGTGAGTTGAGTCGTAACTTATTTCATAAGGATGAAATGGCTGCTGCGCTTTAGCTGTAACAATTATAACCAGGCTGAATAAGAACAGGAAAAATTTTTTCATGCGCCTAAATTAGCGCGCATTTCCAAAAGAAAGGATCGGAATTTTGTTAAGCTTTCTACCAGTTGCACCTGCATGGCGGCTTTCTTCTGGTTGTCTTTTAAATACTGCCTTGCACCTTCAACAGAATATTTTTGCTGCCGCAATAAATAATAAATAAGCCGCAGGTTTTTTACATCTTCCGGCCTGAAAAGGCGGTCGCCTTTTTTGTTTTTTCGCGGCTTAAGAATATCAAATTCGTTCTCCCAGAATCTCAGCAATGAAGGTTTCATATTAAACCATTGCGCCACTTCGCTTATGGAATAATATTGCTTTTGAAACAGTACTTCATCATCAGGAATATCAAGCAGCGCAACATCAAGATTAATTTCTTTTAAAGACTTACGGCCACGCTTTGATGGCTGCTCTGCATTTTTAGAAAGCGGCTTAATAAGCTGAACAGGTTTTGCTTTCTCTTTGGGCTTATTGTCTTCCTTTGGTTCAGGTTCTTCATTCAACTGGATAATAACCGGAGGTTTTACCGGTGTTACATCAGCTTTTCTTTCAGCGGGAGTTGCAGTTTCAACCGCTTTCTTTTCCGGTTGTTTCTTAGGACGGATAACAGCAATCTTATCATTGTTGTTATTAAATAGATCTAACTGTTGCATGTTGTAAAACTACAAATAATTAAATGGCAATGCCTGTGTAAAAGATAAAGGAATAATCGTGCGTTTTCCTGAATAAATCAGCATCTTTATAACGCATAAATTTAAAATAAATTTTCTTGCCAGTGATTAAAACTATTTGTGTTTGCGGGGCCGGAACCATGGGCAGCGGAATTGCACAGGTTATTGCATCAAACAACATCAATGTAATTCAGTTTGATGTGAATGAAAACATGCTTGAAAAAAGCAAAACTTCCATTGAAAATAACCTTCAAAAACTTGTTGAAAAAGGCAGGCTTCAGCAAGCGCAAAAAAACGATACACTGCAACGTATTGCATTTATATCTTCTATAAAAAACTGTGTAGGCGAATTGATTATAGAAGCGGTTGTGGAAGATAAGCTTATCAAACAAAATTTATTTGATGAACTCGCCGAAATAAACACCGATGCTGCCATTTTTGCAACCAATACATCATCTATTTCCATTACGGCATTAAGCAGTGGAAAAAAGTATGCTTCACGTTTTGCAGGCTTGCATTTTTTTAATCCTGCACCGTTAATGAAGCTGGTGGAAATCATCCGCACGGAGCATACAACTGAGGAAGTTACTGATACATTAAAAAAGTTTACTGAGCAATTAGGTAAAACAGCAGTTGTGTGTAATGATGCGCCTGGATTTATTGTAAACCGCGTGGCAAGACATTATTATCTTGAAGCAATGCGATTGGTTGAAAGTGGTATTGCAGATGTAAAAACTATCGATACAATTATGGAAGCTACCGGTTTTAAAATGGGCCCTTTTAAATTGATGGACCTGATTGGGCTTGATGTAAATTATGCAGTAAGCAATATTGTTTGGAATGAACTGGGCAGGCCTGAACGTTTAGAACCTTCGCGTTTGCAAAAAGCCAAAGTAGATGCAAATGAGCTTGGCAAAAAAAGTGGTAAAGGGTTTTATGAATATTGAACAGAACAATTCCCGCTGCTGTTAAAAGATAAACGATTTATTTTCCAGGAATTAAATTTGCTTTCGTTTGAAATAAAAAATATGCAGGAACTTATTAATAAATTGATAAATGAAGCCGGCCTTACCGAAAAGCAGGCATTACAGGCCATAACCATTGTAAAAGATTTTGCCAAAAGCAAATTTCCTATGTTTGGCGGCGCTATAGAAAAGGCCTTTGCCAAACACAGTAAAAAAGAAGATGAAGATTTTCTTGATTAATCTTCCATTATTTCCACCTAATGTTTAAGCTTTAATGGAGTTATTGCCCGGTAAAAAAATTTATTTTCTCTCCGATTTTCATCTGGGTGCTCCTGATTTTGCTGCAAGCTTGGTAAGAGAAAAAAAGATTGTTGCTTTTTTAGAAAGTATTCGTTGCGATGCTGCTGCCATAATTGTTGATGGCGATGTGTTTGACTTTTGGTATGAATATAAAACCGTTGTTCCAAAACATTTTGTAAGGCTGCTTGGCAAACTGGCGGAGATTACTGATAGCGGCATTCCCGTTATGCTGTTTGCTGGTAATCATGATATGTGGATGCGGGATTATTTTCAAACTGAATTAAACATACCTGTTTATTTTGAGCCCAGGACTTTTACATGGAATAATAAAAAATTTTTCATCGGCCATGGCGATGGTTTGGGGCCGGGCGATCATGGCTATAAATTTCTTAAAAAGATATTCAGAAATAAATTCTGCCAATGGGCGTTTGGGCAATTGCATCCCACCTGGGGCATGCGCCTTGCTAATTATTTCAGCAGGAAAAGCAGGCAAAAAACAGGATCATCCGATGCCGTTTTTTTAGGCGAGGATAATGAATGGCTGGTTATTTTTTGCCGGGAAGTACTGGCAAAAGAACATTTTGGTTATTTCATTTTCGGCCATCGCCACCTGCCCTTAAAAATTAAGCTTAACGATAACGCTGAATATATTAATCTCGGCGACTGGATCACGCATTTTACTTATGCCGTATTTGATGGCAACACCGTTGAATTGAAAAAATGGGAAGATTAAAATTTAATTCTTTCACAGTTTTTTTCAAATGAAATTAATTTTTTCGCATGAAGTAAAAGAGTTACAAGGCATCTGCTGGCTCTGCAACCTATGTGCGATAACTTCTTAGTAATTTTGCGATGCTACAAACCCGCGCTATCGTTCCGAATTATATTTGGAAAGGAAAGTCCGGACAGCACAGGGCAGCCCACCATGTGTTAAACATGGCTTTCCCGGTTTCCGGGAAAAGAGAAAGTGCCACAGAAAATAACAGCCTCTCCCTAACCCTCTCCTAAGGAAAGGGAATGGCAAGGCTACGGTGAAAATGTGAGGTAAGAGCTCACGTTCTGTTGCAGTGATGCAACAGGAGGGTAAACCTTGGGCGCTGCAATGCCACGTAAAGAAGCTATAGAGTTGCCCGCTCTGTTTCTGGGTAGGCAGCACAGATAAATGATAGCTTAAAACAGAATCCGGCTTATGGGGTTTGTAGTTCTTTTTCAATCAGCAATGGTGGGCCAAATACATTAAACAAATGAAACCGGCATTACAGCCTGCTGCCCGGAGACTTAAAGAAAGACCCTGCACAAAAAAGAAAATTTTGGCCGGGGTTGAAAACCTATGTATTGTGGCTGATTCTTTTTAATGCGGGGGCCGGCGTTTTAATACGCCGCCTGCCGTTTCCTTTATAGTACCGGCAAATACAAATGCCTTCGGGTCTTCAGCATATACAAGATTTTTAAGCTTGCGCATTTCGAGCCTGCTTATTACGGTAAAGATGATATCAACGTCAGTATGCACTTCGTATTTTCCTGGAAGAAAGCCGCGTTCACCTTTGTAAATAGTTATGCCGCGTCCCATTTCGTTCACCAGCTTTTCTTTTATGCGCTCACTGTTGCCCGAAATAATAGTTACCCCGGTATAAGCTTCAATGCCTTCCACTACATAATCAACTGTTTTGGATGCGGTAAAATAAGTGAGCATAGAATAAAGTGAAGTTTCAATGCCAAACTTAAATGCAGCAATACTGAAAATAATAATGTTTAAGCCAAGTACAATTTCGCTAATAGTAAAACTTGTATGCCTTAATGTATATAGTGCCAGCACTTCAATTCCATCCACAGCACAGCCGCCACGCATGGTAAGGCCAATGCCTACACCAAGAAAGAACCCGCCGAAAATGGATATCAGTAAAGTATCTTTCGTAATTGGAGGATAAGGAACGAGGTAGAGGCAGAGGCCAAGTAAGATAATACAGATAAACGTTTTAATCGCAAAGTTTTTGCTTGCAATAAAGGAGCTCATAATTATAAGCGGTGCATTCACTGCTATAATTGCTACTGCAAGGTTTACATGATATATCTCATGAATAAGCAGTGATATACCCGTCATGCCGCCATCAAAGAAATGATTGGGAACAAGAAACCCTTTTAAGGCAAAACCCGCAGTGGCCACGCCAAATATCATTAAGAGTATATCTGCAAAGCTGAAATCTTTCTGCGTTTTTGTTTTTGTATGATGCTGGCGGCTGAGTTTTTTCAAGTTGGCCTCTTTGCGCGCAGTAAGTTTTTCCTTTGCACTTTCCGTAAAAAAATTATGCGACTTTAAAAAATCAACCTGCTTTTTTAACCATTCTTCATTACTGAGATTAGGGTCGCGGTATTTTAATTCACGGTAAAGCCTGTTTGAGAAAACGTTGTAATCATCCGTGCCTATATAATAAACATCAGCATCGCAAAGAATTCTTGAAAGGTGGTTCTTTGGCTGCTGCGGCACTTTTGTGGACATGATTATTTCGCAAATAGTTTCAACCTGTGAAGGAGTGTAACCATATTGCGGTAGTAACTCCCTTGAAAGATTACAGGATGCTTCTTCGTGGGTTTTATAAGCTGATAAAAAACCTGCATCGTGCATAAGGGCAGCCGTTTGCAGAAGCTGCAGTTCTTCAGTGCCCAATCCTTCCAGCTCGCCTAATTCAATAGCATTTCTTATTACAATTTCCGTATGTTCTGCATTGTGATAAGTGAGCCACTCAGGCAATTCCCGGTGCAGTTTTTCCAGTATGTACGACTGTATTTTTTGTACTTCCATTAAGGAAATTTTGCGCTCCAATAAATTATATAGGAAGCTTTGTTAATTCAATACTTCAAACACTTCAAGTATTTCCTTTTTATTCTTTACTTCAAGCTGGCCTACGGGCCTGCAATTAAATGATTCTTTTATTTTATCGTACGATTTTGCTTCAATTAAAATTTGCCCGGGCTGCGCTTTGCTTTGCAGGCGCTGGGCTGTATTTACCGCATCGCCAATAACGGTATAATCAAGCCTGCGCAAACCTGCGGCGCCAATATTGCCCGATATCATTTCACCACTGTTTGCGCCTATAGAAACTTCCGGCAAAAAGCCTGCTATGCCTTTCTCCGGCGGCATATTGTGAATGGCATTGCGCACGGCAAGGCAGGCTTCTATGGCGCGGTCGAGATGATATTCTCCATGAAATACCGCCATTACAGCATCGCCGATAAACTTATCAACATAACCATTTTGCGCGGTTATCTCTTTTACAATAACGTCAAAATAAGTATTGAGCAGGTGCACAACCACATCGGGCTTTTCTTTTTCTGTTATGGATGTGAAACCACATATATCAATGAATATAACAGTTGCTTCAATATTTTCATTGATGGTAAGTGATTGCTCAAATTCTTTTTTCTCCATAAACTTCAGCACCGATTCATCCACATACATTTTTAAAATGTTGTTTTCTTTAATGGCCTGCAGTGTTTGTTTTAACTGTGTAACATACTCAATGGTTTTTTTAAGCGTGAGCTCAAAATCTGCAAAATTTACGGGCTTGGTTATAAAATCAAAAGCGCCGCGGTTCATAGCGGTGCGTATATTTTCCATATCGCCGTAAGCAGAAACAATTACTGTTTTAATGATGGGGCTTACATCTTGCAATTTTTCAAGCAGCGTTAAGCCATCCATTTCCGGCATATTAATATCGCTGAAAACAAGTTCAATGTTTGGGTCTTGCTGCAGTTTTTCAAGCGCTTCGCGACCGGTTAATGCAAATACAAATTCGTATTGGTGTTCCCTTATTTGTTTACGGAATTTTTGTTTGATTAATATTTCAAGATCAGTTTCGTCGTCTGCCACTAATATTTTAGTCATGTACCTGCTTTTTTAATTTATCTTTTAAAAGAGTAAAATCGAGTGGTTTGGTTAAGAAATCGTCTGCACCAAGACTTACAGACCGGTTGTAATTTTCTTCATCGCCATAAGCTGTAATCATCATTACAACAGGCGGCGGCACGGAATACATCTGCTTGATTTTTTGCAATAGTTCCAACCCGCTCATGCCAGGCATATTAATGTCTGAAAGAATAAGCACCACTTCATGCTCGTGATTGTTTAAATAGGTGAGCGCATCTTCGCCTGAATTAGCAAAAGCAAAAACAAACTCGCCATTCCTTATCTCTTTTCTAAAACGTTGTTCAAATAAAACTTTTACGTCGGCTTCATCATCCACAACCAAAATCTTCATATAAATATTTTTATTGCCAAATGTAATTTAAAGCAGTTTAGCCTAAGTTCCCTCTGTAGTTATAAAGACAGTTTTCTCATTTAAACTTGCTGTTACAAATTTGCTTAATTGTTTCAAATACAATTTTATAATTTGATATTATTTATTGCCAGTAATTCATTGCAAATTCTTTCCACGCTTTTTTGCAAAGGTGTATAACTGAAAGAAGGCATTGCTTTTAATAATTTGCTGTTGTCAAAATATACTTTAGCCAACGCCGTACGTGCCGTTTCTTTTGTAATGAATGGCGTCTTGCCGGTAATAAAACTCTTTAATGCTTCAAGCCGCCAAACAATGCCCGCCATAAAAGGCGTTATTTTTTTCGACGGCGCCTTTTTATGAAACGCCTCGGCAATAAGATTGAATAAATCTTTATAGCCTGTGTTTTCTGCACTTAATATAAACCGCTCCCTGCAAATATTGCTTTGCATTAAAGCTATCATGGCTTTTGCAACATCTTCCACATCCACAAAGCCGGTTACGCCATCCGAGTAATAAGGAAACTCTTTATAAATGGTTTTAAAAATTTCGGATGAACCTGTATTCCAGTTGCCCGGGCCGAGAATAATGGATGGATTAACAATCACCGCATTTAATCCTTCTGCCATGCCGCGCCACACTTCCATTTCCGCCAGGTATTTACTTTCTCCATACACGCTGTTGCTTGTTTCTGCAGTCCATTGCATTTCTTCGGTAATAATTGTATTCTCCCGTATCCTTCCTAAAGCTGCAACAGAACTTACATGTAATAGTTTGCGTACACCGGCATTTAAAGCCGCATTTACAATATTCGCTGTTCCTTCAGCATTGGTTTTAAAAAGCTGTCTTTTATCTTTTGGATTATAAGAAATTTTACCGGCACAATGATATACTTCATCAACGCCCTGCATTATTTCTTCCAGTAAAATCACATCAAACAAATCGCCCTGCACCCATTCTATGGCGGGGTGATGAAAAGGAATTTCTTTCCGGTATAAAGCCTTAATGCCAGGTTCATGCCCTGCAAGCATTTTTGTTAAACATGAACCAAGCAACCCGGTTGCACCGGTAATAAAAATCATTGCAGCACTTTTAAAATTTATAGTTTTTGCACGTCGTAAAAACCATATTGATTATAAAAGCTGTAAATGTAAAGTGAAGTTGCCGGAAATAGAGTTGTAAATAATCGGCTATTACTGTATAATAATTATTTTTCTGATTGTACATTTATTATTTTGAATGCCCCATACTTTAAAAGGGCTAATAGTTAAGATATGAACATGAGCCTGCAATTTGCGCTTATAGTTATAATAATTACCTATTTGCGCAGGACGCTGCAAACAAAAACTACCATGCCCGAATGGCACAGGCGGTTATCAATAATAATGTTTGCGGCTATCGGTAGCATGGTGCTTCAGTTATCGGTGGCTTCTTTCAGTGCTACTTTTAATATAATTTTTGCCATAGTTGAAGATTTGCTGGTTGGCCTGCTGCTGTATATAATTTATAAGCAGGAAGAATTTAAACCTGTAAAATTTTTGCTGATAGCTTTATTGCCTTATGCAATCGTATCGGTTTTGGATGATATTCTGCACCTTCCCGGAAAAAATTTCTATTCCAAAATAGATGACATTGCCGGTACCATTTCGCTGTTTGCTGTAATATGGGGATTTGGCGTTTGGATGGTTAGCCGCAGGCAACAGAAAGAATTAACAAAAGCCCGCCAGAAAGCACTGGACGAACAGGAAAACAACAGGATTATAACTGCTATGAAAGCGGAGCTTGAAGTGCAGGTGGCCGAACGCACGGCAGAGCTTACGCAGCAGAAAGAAGCCCTTGAAAATACATTAAGTGAACTAAAATCAACACAGGCGCAACTTATACAATCTGAAAAAATGGCCTCGCTGGGCGAGCTTACCGCGGGCATTGCACATGAAATTCAAAACCCGCTCAACTTTATCAATAATTTTTCTGAAGTAAATAATGAACTGATTGATGAATTAAAACAGGAATGGCTGAAGCCCGATGAACAAAAAGATAAAACACTGGAAGATGAATTATTAGCTGATATTATTGCCAACAACGAAAAAATTGCATTTCATGGCAAGCGTGCCGATGGCATTGTAAAGGGGATGTTGCAGCATTCAAGAAAAAGTTCAGGTACAAAAGAGCCAACTGATATTAATGCACTTTGCGATGAATATTTACGATTGAGTTATCACGGTTTGAGGGCGAAGGATAAAAGCTTTAACGCGGAGTTTAAAACAGACCTTGATGAAAGCATAGGCAAGATTAGCCTGGTTCCGCAGGATATTGGAAGGGTATTGCTTAACCTTTTAAACAACGCATTTTATGCAGTAAACGATAAGAAGAAAACCGCAGGCGCAGATTATAAACCAATGGTTATCATCCAGACAAAGAAAACTGGTGAAGAAGGCATTGAAATAAAAGTTATTGATAATGGAAAAGGCATTCCGCAAAATGTTATCAATAAAATATTCCAGCCTTTTTTTACAACGAAGCCAACGGGCGAAGGAACCGGTTTAGGCCTGAGCTTAACGTATGATATTATTACCAAGCAACATAACGGAAGTATAAATGTTGAAAGCAAAGAAGGTGAAGGCACTGCGTTTATTATCAATCTGCCTGTAACAGTTAGCTAAGTTTAAAACAAAAAAGGAAATATACATAAATAAGGAAGCGCAGGAGCCGCCATTTCACAATTGAATTATCTTTAAAGAATATTATTTACGCCTTAGCTTACTATTATGAGATATTACCTTGCCGTATCCTTCTGCTTGTTATTGCATTGTGGCTTCACCCAAAATACCAAAATTGACAGCATAAACAACCTGATTAGAAAAGAGCAATCTGATACCACCCGCATTAATCTTATCAACAGGAAAATAGATTTTCTTAGTTCAGTGAATCTTGATTCTGCTATTATTCTTGGTGAGCAAAACGCACAATCAGCACAAAAAATAAATTTTTATCAAGGCGAATTAGATGCAAGAGTAAAACTTTCTACGAACTATTGTTATAAAGGAAATTATGCGGCTGCTGAACAGCAATTTATTTTTCTTGCAGGATTTATTAAACCTCATGATTCGGTAAGCCTCGCTGACTTGTATACAAATCGTGGGTTAATGTATGGAATGCAAAGCAGGTACGATTCGTCAATTAAATTATCCGAAAAGGCTATTGGGATTTATGAAAGGCACAACATCTTAAACAGTTTGGCAGATGTATATACAAATATAGCAATCGGTTATCAGCAACTCTCTAACTTTCCCAAGGCGCTTGAGTATGAACAAAAGAGTTTAAAACTTGCAGAATCCTTAAATGATGAAACAAGCCAGGCTTATACACTTCTTAACCTTGCCAACACTTACCAGAATATTGGCGATTCTGCTAAAGCCGAACAAGCATTTCTAAAATCAGTTAACCTTGCCCTTAAAAAGGATTTAAAGAATGTTGAACTGTATGGATATTCCAACCTGTCGTCCTTATATTCTGCGTACGAACAATGGAATAAATCTTATCAATATGGTATGAAAGCAGCTAACCTCGCAACAGAATTCGGGGACCAGGGAATAAAGGCAGCCAGCCTCTCTAAGGCTGCATTAGCCCTTGCCAAATTAAATAAAATCAAAGAGGCAATAGCATTAAACAGGCAGGCAATTTTAGTTGCAGATTCATCCAATCAGCAACTTAATATTTCGCAGGCTCAATCAGCAATGGGTGAAATATATTATCTGGATAAAGATTACAAAACTGCCATCGTTCATTATGAAAAGAGCTTTGATGCGCTCAGTGGTTCTGATATTTATCTTGAGGCATATGCAGAAGCGTATAAAAATCTCTCAAGCTGTTATGAATTTACAGGTGATTATAAGAAAGCCCTGTTAAATCATAAATTATTCGCAAGTATTACAGATTCTGTTCGCCGTAAAGACAATGTTAGAAAAGCAACGGAGCTTTCCATGAACTATGATTTTGAAAAAAAACAGGCAATTGCAAAAGCAGAACAGGACAAAAAAGATGAGAAAGCAAAACGAATAAAAAACCAGCAGTTATTTATAATTTTTGCGCTGGCTATTGCAGTACTTGCAGTTGTGGTTATTGCAATCATACAATTCAGAAATAGCAGGCATAAACAAAAAGCAAATCTTTTATTACGAAGAGAAAAGCAAAAAGCAGAAAGTACTTTATCGGAATTGAAATCAACACAGGCGCAATTAATACAGAGCGAAAAAATGGCATCGCTTGGAGAGCTTACGGCAGGCATTGCACACGAAATTCAAAACCCTTTAAATTTTGTAAACAATTTTAGTGAAGTGAATGAAGAGTTGATAACTGAATTGATTGATGAAATTGACAATAATAATATTCCGGAAGTAAAAGCTATTGCAGCAGACTTACAGCAAAACCTTTCAAAAATAAATTATCATGGCAAACGTGCCGATGCCATTGTTAAAGGCATGTTGCAACACTCAAGAAAAAGTTCAGGTGCAAAAGAGCCAACTGATATTAATGCACTTTGCGATGAGTATTTGCGGTTGAGTTATCATGGCCTGCGTGCAAAAGATAAAAACTTTAATGCTGAATTTAAAACAAGCCTTGATGAAAATGCCGGTAAAATAAATATCATCCCGCAGGATATTGGAAGGGTATTGCTGAACCTTTTTAATAACGCATTTTATGCAGTGAATGAAAGGCGTAAGAATGAAGGTGAAAAATTCAAGGCTTTGATTTCCGTTGCCACACAAAGGGTACATAACTCTCCTTCCGGAAATGAAAGCATTGAAATAAAAGTTATTGATAATGGAAACGGCATTCCGCAAAATGTTATCAATAAAATATTCCAGCCTTTTTTTACAACAAAGCCAACCGGTGAAGGCACAGGCTTAGGCCTTAGCCTGACTTATGACATTATTACCAAACAACATAACGGAACAATAAACGTTGAAAGCAAAGAAGGCGAAGGCACAACGTTTATAATTACGCTTCCGGTATAAGTTTGCTGTTGTATTCTAATAATTTTTATGTTGTGAATAAGCTTCATATTTAAAATGTAATTACTGTTGCCGGTTATCTTTCTAAACAACTATTTTTATTCACAGAATGAAATACACAATTGCAGTGCATGGCGGCGCAGGCACTATTCTTCAAACGAATATGACACCTGGGCTCGAACAAAATTATAAGCGCGGTTTGCAACAGGCGCTGAACGCAGGCTATTCTATTTTGGAAAACGGCGGCACCGCAATGGACGCCGCTGTTGCGGCAGTTATTGTGCTGGAAGATGATATCTTATTTAATGCAGGCCGTGGTTCTGTGTTCACTAAAAAAGGCCTGCATGAAATGGATGCCGCGGTCATGAATGGCGCAGATCTTATGGCGGGCGCCGTGTGTGGAGTTCAGCACATACGTAATCCCATAAAACTTGCAGAAGCCGTTATGCTGAAAACAGAACATGTAATGTTATGCGGAGACGGCGCCGCCAACTTCGCTAAAGAGCAGGGTTTTGTGTTTGAGCCCGATGAATATTTCTTCTCAAAATTCAGGTACGATCAATGGAATGAAATGAAGGGTTCAGATGCTTACCAGCTTGATCATTCCGTAAAAAATACAGGTAAAAAATTTGGAACAGTTGGCGCTGTTGCCTGCGATATGCAGGGCAATATTGCCGCTGCAACAAGCACCGGCGGCATGACGAATAAAAATTATGGCCGCATTGGCGACAGCCCTTTAATTGGATGCGGCACGTATGCCAATAATAAAACCTGCGCTGTAAGCTGCACAGGCCACGGTGAGCTTTTTATTAAAGTCGTTGCAGCCTATGATGTAAGCTGCCTGATGGAATATGCCAATATGAATTTGCATGATGCCATGAATAAAGTGGTGAATGAAAAACTGGTTGCCATAAACGGGGAAGGCGGCATAATTGGCGTTGATGCAAAAGGAAATTTTGCCTTGTTATTTAACAGCGAAGGCATGTACCGCGGCGTAAAAACAAGTGATGGGTTAAACGAAGTTGCCATCTATAAATAAAAGAATTTATATTGCCGGTTGCTCTGTTCGATTGCAACATATTAATCAATTTACGGCCTGGGTGCCAGACTTTTTTAAAGCGTCAAACACCTTTGGCTGCAACTAAAAAGTTTCAAATAACATCATGAACGAACACAAAATTTATCGCCGGGATTTTTTACGTAACAGCGCTTCGCTGCTTGCTTTAAGTGCATTAAATATTGATAAGCTTAGCCTTCAAAATGCACCTTCAAAAAAAGTGGCATTAATTGGCGCCGGCTGGTATGGCAAAAGTGATTTATTCAGGTTAATACAAGTGGCGCCGGTTGATGTTGTGGCATTATCTGATGTGGATGAAAATATGCTGAACCACGCTGCACAAATGGTAAGTGAACGGCAGCAAAATCATCAAAAGCCCAGGCTGTATAAAGATTATCGTAAGCTTTTAGATGAAACAAAACCAGATGTTGTTTTGATCGGCTCGCCCGATCACTGGCATGCATTGCAGGCAATAGATTCGTTACGGTCAGGTGCACATGTTTATCTTCAAAAACCCATTAGTGTTGATGTGCAGGAAGGCGAAGCAATAGTTGCGGCAGCCAAAAAATATAACCGCGTGGTACAGGTGGGCACGCAACGCAGAAGCACCCCGCATTTGGTGGAAGCTAAACAAAAAATTATTGATACCGGCATGCTCGGTAAAATCCATCATGCGGAAATGTGTTGCTATTATCACATGCGGGCAACAGGCAATCCTACCGTGCAGCCAGTACCATCTTTTTTTGATTATGATATGTGGACAGGCCCGGCGCCCATGCGGCCTTTCACCGGTTTGCCGCACCGCCGCTGGCGTGCTTACATGGAATATGGCAATGGCATTATGGGCGATATGTGCATTCACATGTTTGATGCAGTGCGCTGGATGTTGGGCCTTGGCTGGCCAAAAAGCGTTACATCAACAGGCGGTATTTTTGTTGATAAAGAAAGCAGCAGCAACATCAGCGATACGCAAACCGCCATCTTTGCTTATGATGATATAGATTGTGTGTGGCAGCACCGCACCTGGGGCAGGCCTTCTGATCCCGATTATCCCTGGGCATTTAAAATTTATGGTGATAAGGGAACGCTTTGCTGCGATGTATGGAAATATGATTTTTTCCCCACGGATAATAAAGCGCAAAAGCTGCATGGCGATTTACTTTGGGAGAAAGAAAAATATCCTGAAGATTCAAAAGAGCCTGATATTGAATTGCACGTTGCTTCTGCCACAAGAAGGCACATGCAAAATTTTATGGAAGCGATAGATAAAGGCATAAAACCTGTTGCACCAATTGAAGAAGGGCATATTTCAACGGCGAGTTGCATTATGGCCAATCTTTCTATGCAGTTGCAAAGGCCGCTTAGTTATGATGCAGTAAAGCATGAAATTATTGGTGATAAAGAAGCAACCAAACTATTGCAAAGAAGTTACCGCGGGCCATGGAAACATCCGTTGATTGAAATCGTGTAATTAATGTTGTTTACTTAAGAAATAATCAATATTTAATTATAAACGTATTCAAAATGAATATTG
Source organism: Parafilimonas terrae (assembly GCF_900115755.1). GTDB lineage: Bacteria > Bacteroidota > Bacteroidia > Chitinophagales > Chitinophagaceae > Parafilimonas > Parafilimonas terrae. Next base: position 19,773 of record NZ_FOXQ01000017.1, on the reverse strand, counting down.
AACATTGATTGTTGATTATTTACGATTTAAAAATTGGATTAATCCCCAGATGACAAATCACCTATTTCAGAAAAAATTAATTGCTTACGTTCAATAAAAATCTCAATAAAACAATCAATGAAAAGAATTCTAACTATCGCAACTATTACTATTTTAACTGCATGTAATAACCAGCAAACACAAACTGATAATACAACAATCAATTCCATACAGGGCACCTGGAAACTTATTTCAGGCACAACCATTGAAAAGAATGATACGGCTGTTACAGATTATACAAAAGACAAATCATTCATTAAAGTTATTAATGCAACACATTTTGCTTTTATGGGCCATGATCTTAATAAAGGCAAAGACTCCGCCACTACTTTCTTTTCATCAGGCGGCGGTGAATACGAATTAAACGACTGTAATTACACCGAGCACCTTGAATATTGCAATGCGCGGGAATGGGAAGGCAACGATTTTCATTTCACCATCACCATCAATAATGATACGCTTACGCAGCAAGGCATTGAAAAGATTGACAGCATTGGCGTGAACAGGATAAACATTGAAAAATATATCCGGCTGAAATAATTATGGGCCGGGAATGAGAGGCAGGTTTATTTGCGGCTGAAGCTTGATGAACTCAGGCTGCTGCACCATTCTTGCTTTATCATTAAAGCCATTTGCAACCGCTTTCACGAGATCATCATGCGCAGCGTTTGCATTGTTATTTCTTGCGTTTATTATGGCAGAAAAATACCATGCTTCACTATTAGTGGGATCTGCCATTTTATAAAGCGATACAAAATAACCGGCGCCTTCATTTTGATTTTGATTGATAAACTGGTTGCTGATTGAATAAAAAGCCAGCGACAAGTATGCAAGCAGCCGCTGGTTCATAGCCGCACCAGGCGTTGTGCCTTTTGCTTTTATATTTAAATCGTTAATTGTTTTATTCCAGTAATTCATATCGCCATTTTGAAACTGTGCATTGTATTCTGCTTTTTTGTTTTGTTCAATTGCAAATAGTTGTTGCTGTTGCTGCAATTGTTTTTTATAAGCAGCATCATTTACAATAGCATTATTTTTTTGTTTGAAGAAAGCAACATCAGCTAAACCATCAAGCATATTCATGGCAAGCATGCATTCATCAGATGCCTGTATATAATCATTCTTTTTTAATGATGCCTCAACACTTTTTTTGCTGTTACTGATAAATGTATTTATCAGTGAACCGTTTTTGGGAATAATGTTATTGCGCATTGCATCTAATTCCAATCCCGCAAAAGCAATGTCCATCGTGCTTCCAGGGCACCATTCATGTTTACCATCAAATAAGATAAGGCGATGACGCGTTTGTGTTTTATCAAGGCTGTTGTTTAGAGCAGCAAGGTCTGTCATATTCATATCACCTTTGCCGGCAATTCCAGTAAAACTAAAACTGAAGTTAGATGCTGGCGTTTCATCGGGCAGCCCTGCGCCGCCTGCAATCACGGCTTTTATCTCAGGATGATGTAAAGCAAGATAGCTTGCAACCTTTGCCCCGCCTGAAAACCCGCAAACGTAAATCCTGCTTTTGTTTAACTGCAACCTTGCTTGTGTATCATTAAATAAAACCTGCCAGATTTTTTCTGCTGTTTGAAAATCATTTCCGTTTTTTGAATTGTTGCTTCCAATCAAAACAAAATTATAAGCATCTGCAAGTTGTTTATAATTTGTTACAGGCAATGCACCGGCTGCATGCGGATCAAAAAAGTAAATAACCGCATTGGTTTTATAAGACGGAATGTATAATGTATATGATTGTGTCGCATCATTTCTGCAAACAACATTTTCAATAATTTTCTTTATAGGAAAAGAGTCCGGCGCAAATAATGATGTTTGTAATGCTGTGGCATCTGTTTGCACTAACTTTTTATCCGGCGGTGATTGTTTGTTAGCGCAGGCGGTTATATAAAAGCAGCAGATACTTAATAGAACAATTTGCGCAAATTTCATGATGCAAATTTATAAACGCTTTACTTCAGTTATAAAATACTATTATAACAACTGCAGATGAAAATACTTTAGCGTAAAAACTGTAACTTTAAAATAATCACATAAAATATTACTGCATATTGAAACAAAAATTTATTACACGAATGTTCGCCTGCCTGTTTTTCATTGCAATTTTTTTTATGGCTGGCTGCAGGGATGATGTGCGTGAACAGGAACTAAATAAACGGGAACAAATATTACTTGAAAAAGAAAATCAGTTTGCACTCAGGGAGGCCGATTACCAGTCGCTATTAAAAATGCGTGACAGCCTGCTTGCAAAAAAAGATACTATCGCCCCGCCCGGTTGGCCAACACAGATTGAAGGCCTCTGGAACAGTAAGGTTGTTTGCACAGAATCTAACTGCAGCGATTATATTGTTGGCGACCAGCGCTCCGATCTTTGGGATTTTAGCAGTGATTCTTCACAAATGGTAACTAAAGTTATCAGTAATAATAAGCTTGTACGTATTTACCTGGCCGAATATTCCAATAATCAAATTAATCTTGATTTTTCAACAGATTCCACTGCGCCTAAAAAAGTAACGATGCATGTGCTGTTAAATGAAACCGCTCCCGATAAATTAAAGGGCACACGCACCATTGCAATAGACAGCGCCTGCACAGCTAAATTTTCAGTAGAACTAAACAGAGTTTCAAACAAAGAATAATAACGAATGATCTTATTGAATGTCCTGGATATATCGCTGCCAATAGAAGAGCCGGTATTAAAATTTTTGGTAGAGTTAATTATTATTCTTTTTGCGCCTATCCTGCTTAATAAAATAAAAGTGCCGCATTTAATCGGGCTTATTATTGCCGGCGCTGTTATTGGCCCAAACGGTTTTAACTTACTGGCACGCGACAGCAGCGTTGTGGTAATTGGTACCACCGGTTTATTGTATATCATGTTCCTGGCCGGCCTTGAGATAGACATGGGCGACTTTAAAAGAAACAAATGGAAAAGCCTTGCATTCGGCGGATACACTTTTTTTCTTCCCTTGGTTTTAGGCTATCTCGGCGGGTATTACCTGCTTGGTTTTTCTGTACTAACTTCCTTGCTGTTTGCAAGTCTTTTTTCTTCCCACACTTTAATTGCATACCCGCTTTTAGGCAAGCTTGGCGTTGTTAAAAACAAAGCTGTGAATATCACAGTTGGCGGAACAATGATTACAGATATTTTAGCCCTGCTTGTGCTGGCTGCCACAGTAGGTATGGCCAAGGGTGAAACAGGCAGCAGTTTTTGGGTCATGCTTTCTATATCGTTAGTTGTTTTTGGATTAACCGTGCTGGTGGTTTTTCCGGTAATAGCCCGGTGGTTCTTTAAAAAGGTTGATGATAAAATATCACAATACATTTTTGTGTTGGTGATGATTTACCTCGCTGCAATGCTTGCGGAAATAGCGGGCATTGAAGCCATCATAGGCGCCTTTTTCGCAGGCCTTGCATTAAACCGGCTTATACCACGCACTTCTGCTTTAATGAACAGGGTTGAATTTGTAGGCAATGCTATTTTTATTCCTTTCTTTTTGATAAGTGTGGGCATGATCATCGACTTCAAGGTATTCTTCAGCAGTTGGGAAACACTTAAAGTAGCTGCATTTATGATGGCCGTATCATTTGGCGGCAAATACCTTGCAGCAAAAGCAACGCAAAAATCATTCAGGCTTACAAAGAATGAAGGCGGGCTAATCTTCGGCCTGAGTTCGGCATCTGCCGCTGCCACGCTGGCGTCTGTAATGGTGGGGTATAATATCATCATTGCAGAAAATGAAGCCGGTGAGCCGGTGCGTTTATTAAATGAACATGTATTGAACGGAAGCATCCTGCTCATTCTTGTTTCCTGTACTTTATCATCGTTTGTGTCTATGGCAAATGCAAGAAAAATTGCCGAAAGTGATCAGGAAGATACAATTGCAGACAATGCTGATAAAGAAGAAGCCATGCTGCTTGCTGTAAATTATCCGGAAACTGTGGAACGAATGGTAAACCTGGCAACAATGATAAAAGCAAAAGCCAATACCGACAGGATGTTTGCACTGAATGTTATTAATGAAGAAAAAAATGAATCTTCTGTAAAGAATGCAGAAAAAATATTAGATGAAGCCGTGCATACAGCTTCAGCATCAGATGTAACGCTTACGCCGCTTACACGTTATGATAATGATGTGATCAATGGCATCAACAATGTAGTGAAAGAAAAGAAGATCACTGATCTGCTTATAGGCCTGGAAGAAGATAAAGGGTTCTCTGCATCGTTTGCTTATAATTTATACAACGGCTATTTGCAAAATCAAACCATTAATGTATTAATCTATCATGCGGCGCAGCCCATCTCAACCATAAAAAGATATATTGTTTTTATTCCGCCAAAATTTGATACAGAACCTGGTTTCTTTTATGCCTTGCTGAGGGTTTGGAATATAGCGCGCAATTCAGGTGCGTTAATGGAATTCTATTCATCGGCTGATATTCTCAGCATTCTTAAGAATATTATTAAAAAGGCCAATATTGAAGCGGAATTTAATCCCGTGGAAAAGTGGTCTGATGTAGAAAAAATATCCAACAATGTTGATGATGATGAAGGCCTGATTGTATTAATGCCTAAGCGGGGCATGCGGTCGTACCTGCCGCAGATGCGCAGGTTTCCCGAATTACTCAACAGGTATTTTGCTGATAAAAATTACCTGCTTGTTTATCCTTATACTTTATCAACTGAGGATGATATGGAAGTAAGGCTGGTAAGTAACCACAGTGATTTTGTAGAGATTGGAAAATTAGTCAGCAGGATATTTAAATAAATTGAATTAATATAAGATAATGCTTAACGGTCTGACTTTAGTTAGCTGCATATAGTTATTTAATCACTGATAACCTAACAGCTTTTTTAATGTTTAAGAAATGCAATTGTTCTTTATATTCACTTTATAAATTACCACTGCATGCAAACAGCTACACCACAATCAATCATTAAACATATACTGCAAAAAGATGGCTTCAGCCAATGGCTGGGCATTGAATTAGTAGAAGTTGGCGAAGGGTACAGTAAAATAAAAATGCAGGTGCGACAGGAAATGATGAATGGCTTGAATGTAGTGCATGGCGGTATTGCCTTTTCGCTGGCCGACAGCGCTTTTGCCTTTGCCTGTAACAGTCGTAATAATTTATCACTGGCCTTAGAAACAGCCATCTCTTTTTTAAAACCTGTTTATGTTGATGATGTTTTAACTGCCGAGGCCAAAGAAATACGCAATGGAAAAAATACAGGCGTTTATCTTGTTGAAATAAAGAATCAGCATGAGCAATTGATCGGGTTATTTAAAGGAACCTGTTACAGAACAGGCAAAAATTTAATTTGAATTTTAAATCATGCAAAAGAATTAAGCTCTGTTCAGGATTGTGATTATAACTACCGGCAGGAACAATTGTTGATCCTTTTGGCCATCACCGGATTATTGAAAAGAAGCTTATGGAAAGTTGATTGCGTTGAATGATTTATAAGTGTTAAGTATTGAAATTTTCAATATTCAACAACACAATACTCAATTGTAAAAACATCCACTTACTGAGCTTTGAATATTGAATATTGCGTATTAAATATTTGTCTTTTTATGTGTTACTTCAACCAGCCTTCGCTTTTTAAATAATCAATTAACTGCTGGTTATTTACTGATAAAACAGGCAACCACAAACCTATTTCTTTCCTTGTCCACCAAAGCTTTTGTGCATTACCGGGTTTTGCAAAAGCATACTTATATAAAACAGCACGCACATATTTGGGAGGTCTATCTTTAAAAGGATTTTCAGCAAACAAACTCACTGCATTGGCATCATTATGCAATAATTTCCAGGCAAGATTATAGGTCCATGGATATTGGTCTGCAGTTGACATAGATGCAAACCACATCTGCCAGTCGAACCTTAAATGATAAGGCGCAATTTGCGGCGGCCGTTTATCTAACCCAACAGGAAGGCCTTTATAAATATATGGCTGCCAGTTAGCCTTATCAGTTGAATCATTATCCAATGTGCCTTCAAAGACTACATTATAACGTTCCTGTCCAACCGTACCAAAAGCGCCATACGTATTTACAAGATCAAACGGATCAAATGAAGTATTCATTATTTGTTTGGAAGAAAACAAATTAATTACCGGGCCAACACTAAGAAATATTACAATAACAGTTACAATCCACGCTGTTGTTTGCATGGGTTTGGATGGTTCGCAATTTGCTTCTGCAGCTTTGGCTTTTTCAACGAGTTTGCCTGGTAATATTCTGCTCCAGAACCCATCATCAAAACAAGCCAGCGCAGGAATAATGGTAAGCCAGTTTAAAAAAGAAAGATTGCCGCTGATAAAAATATTCAGTTGAAACAAAATAATGATTACACCCGCGATATGCCTTGCCGTTCCTGGCCAGAATGCAAACATCGGCGCTATCAATTCTGCAAGAAAATTAAACCATACGCCTATTTTCAAAATACTGTGTGGCAAAAAATGAAACCACCTGCTTAAAGGCCCTGGTATTGGCTGCGTTTCAAAATGATAATACAAAGCTGTGCCATTGCGCCATATTTCATCGCCACGTATTTTGATTAAGCCTGAGCCAAGCATAATACGAAATATCAGCCATCGAAACAGTATGATGATTTGTAACGGCGGCGCCTGTTTTGGAAAAGGCCGCATATTAATTAACGGGCAGAGAAAGATGGAAAGAAAACCTGTTTCAAGCAATTGTATTTCCCATCCGTAACCGTACCAATCCTGACCGAGATGCACAAACGACATATATGAAAACCAAAGCACAAAAAGTATAATAGCATTAGTATATCCTGCAATCATAATACAGGAAAGTATAAACCCAAGCCATGCAATAAAAAGCAACATGCCATCGGAATGATTGAACCAGAATATAGATGGCAAACGAATAAAACCTTCTGTTGAACCAATGGCTTTGCGGACCATTTCAACAGCATTGCTTATTGGCAGCAAGCCATCCTCACCAATTAATGGAATTATTTGATTGATGGCAACAAGGAATGCAATAGCATAAATTAAACCCAGCAACCGCAGTATTACAAAGCGTGTAAGCCAATAGCTTTGCGCTGCGTTAAATACGGATGGAAAAGAAATTGGTTTATGATTTCTGTATGCTGGTTCCATCAATGGTTATTGCATTGCTGAATAATATATGAAGGTAGAATTTACCTTTTATCATTCTGCCAGTAACTTGCATATTAAATAGTTAACGAACCACTTTGATTAAAAGAGATTTTGATGCCGTAATTGTTGGCTCGGGCCCAAATGGTTTTGCTGCAGCTATTACTTTGCAGCAACAGGGCCTTTCCACGTTATTGCTTGAAGCCAAAGCAACTGTTGGTGGCGGCATGCGGTCTGCAGAACTTACGTTGCCCGGCTTCGTGCACGATGTGTGTTCCGCTATTCATCCCATGGCATTAAGTTCGCCCTTCTTCAGCCGTTTGCCCTTGCATGAATTTGGTTTACGTTTTATTGAACCAGCAATTGCTGCTGCACATCCTTTTGATAATGGCAAAGCTGCAGTGCTGTATCAATCCATACAAAAAACAATTAATGATTTAGGTATTGATGGAAGTGTTTATGAAAAACTGGTAATGCCTTTATATAAAAATTGTGATAAGATATTACCGTTTATTTTAGGCCCGTTTACATTTCCCAAACATCCTTTAATCATGGCGGGTTTTGGATTGAAGGCGCTTCAGCCTGCTGCTGTGCTGTCAAAAGCATTTAAAACAGAAGCAGCTAAAGGATTGTTTGCAGGAATGGCCGCGCATTCAATGCTGCCTTTTTCAAAAACAGCAACATCAGCTATTGCATTGGTGCTGATGATGGCCGCACATTATAAAGGATGGCCTTTGGTGAAAGGCGGCTCACAGCAATTTGCCAATGCACTCGCTGCATATTATATTTCGATTGGCGGCAAAATTGAAACGGGTTTTAATGTTAGTTCTTTGCAGCAGCTTCCTTCAAGCCATGCTGTTTTATTTGATGTATCGCCAAAACAATTATTGCAGATAGCGCGTAACAAATTTTCATCTTTATACACAAAGCAATTAAACAACTATAAATATGGAATGGGCGTTTATAAAATTGATTTCGCTTTGTCAGAGCCTATACCATTTATAGCACCCGAATGCAGGCAGGCAGGCACTGTTCATATCGGTAATACAATAAAAGAAATTGCTTTAAGTGAAACACTTGCATGGAATGGCAAACATGCTGACAAACCTTTTGTATTGCTGGCGCAGCAAAGTTTGTTTGATGCATCGAGGGCGCCGGAAGGTAAACATACGGCATGGGCTTACTGCCATGTGCCCAATGGATCAACACAAAATATGGCTGATATAATTGAACAACAGGTTGAACGTTTTGCGCCTGGATTCAAAGATTGCATTCTCGCTAAACATGAAATGAATGCAGCAGGCATGCAGGCGTATAATGCGAATTATATTGGTGGCGATATTAACGGCGGCGCACCTTTACTATCACAATTATTTACAAGGCCTGCATTACGTATGTCGCCTTATAAAACATCTGCAAAAGGTTTATATATCTGTTCAGCATCCACACCGCCGGGCGGGGGCGTACATGGTATGGGCGGCTATCATGCTGCTAAGAAAGCATTGAAAGATGTGTTTGGGGTGAGGTTGGCTGAGTAGTTGATTGGTTGAAATGTTGAGGGGTTAGGAATTTGTAATTGGGAATTGGAAACTTATGAACGGGCGTGCAAATAGGTGCCTGAGACCTTGTGCGCTGATTGTGAAGTAAACAAGTGAACAAATGAACCCGTCAACTTTTGAACAATTAAATACAAGTTGATTGGTTGACAAGCGAGAAGCATTATTGATTAATCCTGTTTATTTCCAGCCCTCTTATATCTTCCATTATCTTCAGCATTTCTTCATGTTTGTTTTTTGGAATGCCAACTTCTATCAGGCAAAACAATTGCAGTTCCTGTTTAAATATTGCACAATCGTATTGCTTTATCAATTTCATTACATCATTTATCAGCATATAATCAAACTGTAAACGATAAGAAATTAAAACTGGTTTTTGGATGATAGCGGATTGTTCCAATGCAAGCGCCGCAGATGTTTTATACGCATTGATCAAACCGGGTACGCCTAATAACGTACCGCCAAAATATCGTACCACAATAATCAATATATTGGTTAATTCACGGCTGTCTATCTGCCCGAGAATTGGCCTGCCTGCAGAGCCGGAAGGTTCGCCATCATCGCTTACGCGGAAATTATTTCCATCTGTTCCAATTCTGTAAGCAAAACAATGATGGTTGGCTTTTGGATGATCTTTCTTTAACTGTGCACGATAATTTTTAAAATCATCAATAACATTAATTGGATAAGCAAAGGCAAGAAATTTACTGCCCCGGTCTTTAAATTCTGCGGTTGATGGTTCCTTTATCGTGTTGTAAAAATCGGCATTCATTGTAATTATCCTGGTTAAAACTGAATATTGAGTGTTGGATATTGTGTATTGAATATTTGTTGCAAGCACCCAAAAAATACTCAACATTCAACAAAACAATATGCAATGTTCAATTGTGCAACTTCTGCGAATGAGTATTGTGTATTTCAACAATTAAACCTTAAGCAAACGACATTGAATTCTCAATAATCAATATTCATGAAAATTATCGCAATACCATCTGCCTGTCGGCATCAAGCCTTATCATAATAAAGATCATAATGGTAAATGTGAGCAGCGATGAGCCGCCATAGCTTATCAGCGGCAATGGAATACCAATAACCGGGAAGAGTCCAATGGTCATGCAAACATTCACCACAATATGAAAAAATAAAATGCTGGCCACGCTGTAAGCATAAATACGGCTGAAGCCACTGCGCTGCCGTTCTGCAAGAAATATGATACGCAGCAGCAGTATAAAATATACAGCGAGAAAAAGAAATGAGCCCACAAAACCAAATGCTTCTCCAAGAGAAGTAAAAATAAAATCGGTGGATTGTTCGGGCACATACCTGCCACGTGTTTGCGTGCCTTTTAAAAAACCTTTACCAAGAAAGCCGCCCGAACCAATGGCAATTTTACTTTGGCGCACATTATAATCATCGGGTTTGATGGAAGCCTTGCCGGTAGCTTCTTCCTGCCTTATGGAGTGTATATTCTGACTGCAATCATAGTCTTTGCCCACAGCACTGTAAATGCGCTGGCTTTGGTAACACTCAAAAACATTATTAAAAATATAAGGCACAATAAAACGCTGTATGCCCACGCAAACAAACCATATTGAAACAATAAGGATTAAAATATTCCAGCGCTTTCTTGTAAAGATCTGGCGGCGGAAAATGAACACGATCAGCGCAGCGATCAGCGTTAATAATATAGCCAGCAGGTTTTTTTCAACGAGTAAAGTGGCTACCACCAATGCACCGAAGGAAAAACCGATAACAAGAATAATTCCGGGCAAACCTTCGCGGTACATCACTATAAAAAAACTAAGGTATACCAATGCTAAACCTGTTTCATTTTGCAGCACAGAAATGGCTGCAGGCAACATGGCAATTGCGCCGGCAATAACCTGCGATTGCAGCTTGCTGAAATCCATGTTTAACTGGGAAAGATATTTGGAAAGGGCAAGCGCTGTAAATATTTTACACAATTCTGCAGGCTGAAGGTTAAAGCCGCCGCCTAAGGGAATCCAGCTTTTGGAACCATTCACATCTTTGCCTAAAACAAATACGGAAAGCATTAGCAGAATGCCAAATACATACAGCAAATTGGCAAATGCAGGATAGAGCTTGCTGTCACTTAATATGATAAAAGTGGCCACCATTACAGAGAGGCCTGCAAAAAGCAATTGCTTGCTATAATTTGTCTGGCCCTGGAAAAAGGAAGATGATGTATAGGTTGCCGGGTTATATTCAGCCATGAAAATGCAAAGAATCCCAATGCACACCAATACGGCATATAGCCACACCGTAAGCCAGTCAACACCTTTGGAAACCGATTTTGGGATTGCCCTGCTCATGATTAATTTTTAGGTTTAGCTTTTCGTTTGTCGTCCGGCGTTTGAATGGCCGGTTTATTTTTCACCGGTATGGTATCACCATTGCCTTTGCGGTTGGGCTCAGCTTCAGGATCATACTGCACCTGCCTGCTTGTTTCAAGGTTATTCTGGAAAACAGGCGCTGCATCCGCATTTATTTTCTGGGCCTGTTTTGCCAGCTTGATAGAATCCTTTTTATGATACCATTGTTTTATGGCAGTTGGAATAAGATCAGCACTGGCTATTCTTTCTACTTCCGGTTTGCGCTTTTCAGAAATAGAATCTTTTAAATACTGTTCCATCATAAGCGATGCAATTGGCGCTGCCCAGGTGGCGCCAAAACCTGCATTTTCCACCACCACACAAATAGCTATTTTGGGATCTTCCATTGGTGCAAAGGCAACAAATAGGGAGTGGTCTTTACCATGCGGATTTTGTGCCGTGCCCGTTTTAGCGCAAATGTTGACGCCTTCAATCTGGGCCCTTCTTGCCGTTCCAAATTCGGCCACATCGTGCATGCCTAACTGCACCACACTAAACGAAGCATCGGAAATATGTTCAAGCGGCGTATGCTTAATCCTGTACTTACCAACAAACTGGGAATCTGCCACTGTTTCGTTTTCTATGCTGTCAACAAAATGCGGCGTATAGTAATAGCCTTTATTGGCAATGATGCACATGGCATTAGCCATCTGAAGAGGTGTGGCCAGCATCCTGTCTTGCCCAATGCCTAAGGTAACCATGTTGCAACTGTTCCACCTGTTGCCGCCAAAGTCGCGGTTGTAACCGGATGTATCGGGAATATTTCCGTCATCCTCACTTGGTATATCAATATTCAGGTCAACGCCGTAACCAAAAGCATTCATGTAATGTTTCCACTGCGTATAGCCCATGCGCACATTTGGGTATTTTTTGTTGTCAACAATAAGCCTGAAAACATTGCTGAAATATGAATTGCACGACCAGGCAATTGCAGTACGCAGGTCTTTGGAATGGCCGCTCCAATGCTCGGTGCATCTTACAGGTCTGCCGCAGGCATAGTAAGCGCCGCTGCACGGGTAACCATAAGACGGCGTAATTACGCCTTCATCCAGGGCTATTAACGCATCTAACGGTTTAAAAGTTGAGCCAGGCGGGTACTGCCCTTTTATAGCCCTGTTTAATAGCGGGCGGGCTGTATCTAAAATCAGCCTTCCAAAATTTTTACGGCGCTGGGAGCCGGTGAGCATAACCGGGTCGTAAGATGGCGCTGTAGCCATGGCCAGTATGCCACCGGTTTTAGGATTGATGGCAACCGCGCTGCCTATTTTATTCTGCAATAATTTTTCGGCAAGTATTTGCAGGTTAACGTCCATGCTGGTATATAGGTTGCGCCCGGCTATTGCGGCTGTATCAAAAATGCCATTGTTGTAAGAACCTTGTATCCTGTTTTTATTGTCGCGTATAAACCGCTTCACACCGCGCTGTCCCATCAATACTTTTTCGTAGCTCCGTTCAAGGCCCGTCATGCCTGCATAATCGCCTGCTTCGTATCCTTCTGTTGAATGTCTTTTTAAAAAGCTGCTGTCAACTTCACCAAGATAACCCAGAACGTTTGCTGCCGAATGAAAGGGATAAGCCCTTACCGGTCTTTCAACAATATTAAACCCGGGAAATTTATACATGTTCTCATTCAGCCGGGCAAAGGCCTCATCGCTTATAAGCGGTTCAAAAATGCCCGGTTTATAACGCGAATTCCTGATAATGGCGGTAATAATACGTTTATGATATTCCGCCGTATCAATACCAAGTATATCGCAAAGCGCCATTGTATCAATGCCTTTGGTTTCATAAGGCGTTACCATCAGGTCGTACATAATGGTGTTTTCAAGAATGGCCTTGCCGCGGCGGTCATAAATAATGCCGCGGTCGGGATAAATTACCTTCCGGTAAATAGCATTGTTTTCCGCCTGCAGCTTATATTCTGTTGAGAATATCTGCAGGTTGAGCAACTGAAATACGATGAGCAGGAAAATAATGATAAAGATAACCTGTATTATCCTGCTCCTGGACTGATTATAAACGGGCATGTATTATTGGTAGATACTTTATGTTCTGCTGCAAATTTTATAATAAGAAAATGATAAACAAGGTGAATGAAAGCAAAAATTTTGCACAAAAGAATGATTGATATAATTAATTCTGCCCGGTATGTGGATAACAGCGTATTTAATCTGATTCTCAATGAAGCAGTATATTTAAAATTCTCATCTTTAACGCATACTTCTTTGTAAAAAATTACTTTTGCTTTCTTAAATTTTAAAGATGAATAAAGGACCTGTTTCGCAATTTATACAGCATCACTACCGCCATTTTAATGCAGCCGCTTTAATGGATGCAGCAAAAGGTTATGAGACACATTTAAACGAAGGTGGTAAAATGATGGTTACGCTTGCCGGCGCCATGAGCACTGCCGAACTTGGCATTTCTCTGGCTGAAATGATACGGCAGGGAAAGATTGATATTATCAGTTGCACCGGTGCTAACCTGGAAGAAGATGTGATGAACCTTGTGGCGCATAACAGTTATAAACGCGTGCCCAATTACCGCGATTTAACGCCGCAGGAAGAATGGGATTTGCTGGAAAATCATTACAATCGCGTAACAGATACCTGTATTCCCGAAGAAGAAGCTTTTCGCCGTTTGCAAAAGCACCTTGTGAAACAATGGAAAGATGCAGAAGCAAAGGGGGAACGTTATTTTCCGCATGAATTTTTATACAAAACCGTTTTAAGCGGCGAGCTTGACCAGTATTTTGAAATTGACAGGAAGGATAGCTGGATTATAGCGGCTGCTGAAAAAAATATACCCATCATTGTGCCGGGATGGGAAGACAGCACAACAGGCAACATTTTTGCCAGCTATGTTATAAAAAGTGAACTGAAGGCAAGCACCGTGAAAACCGGTATTGAATACATGGTGTATTTAACCGAATGGTACCGGGCCAACAGTGGCGGTAAAGGCGTTGGCTTCTTCCAGATAGGCGGCGGTATTGCCGGAGATTTTCCCATTTGCGTTGTACCGATGATGTACCAGGACCTGGAATGGCACGATGTGCCTTTCTGGAGTTATTTCTGCCAGATAAGCGACAGCACCACATCATACGGTTCTTATTCAGGCGCTGTGCCAAACGAAAAAATAACCTGGGGCAAATTAGATATCCATACGCCAAAGTTTATTGTGGAAAGCGATGCCACCATTGTTGCGCCTTTAATATTTGCGTGGATATTAGGATGGTAAAACGGTTGACGGTTAACAGATAAAACTTAGAGCTTTTTAAACCTGACTGTATGAATATAGAAGAATTATTCCTGGAAGCTGAAGCAGATATTAAGAAAAACGCTCACGTGGATGCGTTGCGCAAATATGAAACCATTTTATATGACGAGCCCAATCATGCGCCCACACATAACTCACTTGGCTGGATTTATAAAACGCAGTTTGACGATTATAAAAAAGCGGAAATGCATTTTCGTGCTGCCATAAGAAGTGAACCGAATTACCCGCATCCGTATTTTCATTATGCGGTATTGTTAACTGACATGGAGCGATATGATGAACTGAAAAAGCACCTGGATAAATCCCTTACTATTCCAACCATTGAGAAGTCGTGGGTTTATTACCGCTTTGCCATTGCCGAAGAACTGAAAATGAATTTTGATGCAGCAATCAATTACTTTGAAAAAGCCATTCTTAATTCGCTGAACGATGATAAAATAAAAGATTATCATGCAGACATTGAACGTTGCAGAAAGAAGATAGAGATAATGGTTAACCATAAAGAATGGCAAAACGAAAAGGAAGAGACGGGAAATGAAGTTTAATTAAACGGCATTGCCAATCGGCTATGTTGTTATCAAATTTCACATCCGGAATTAAAAAATCAGAAATTCGCCTGTGCCTTTATTTTATCAGCATACCATAAATGAAACCACAAAGCTTGGAATCTGGCATATTGAAGAGGGAGAAGATTTTTTTCTTGCAAAAGTTCCGCTGCAAAAAAGCATAACACACCCGCATAAACGTTTGCAGCATTTGGCGGGAAGATATTTGCTTCAGTATTTATTTCCTGATTTTCCATATTCTGAAATTTTAATTGCCGATACAAAGAAGCCTTATTTACCTGGCGACCGTTATCATTTTTCTATTTCGCATTGCGGTAATTATGCTGCTGCTATAGTAAGCTCCACACATCGCGTGGGAATTGACATTGAAATTCCAACAGAAAAAATTGAACGTGTTGCACACAAGTTTATAAACGAGGGAGAGTGGGTGTTTTTGTCCATTGAAGAAAATCCGTCAACTGTCAGCCGTCAACTGTTAACTGTATTGTGGAGCGCCAAAGAATCTTTGTTTAAATGGTATAGTTTAGGCAAGGTTGATTTCAGGGAGAATATGCAGCTTGTTCAACCCATTCAAAAAAACGGGGAGCGTTTATTGCTGCCCTTTGTATTCAAAAAAAGCGAACCTGTTTACTTAACTATAATTGCCAAAACTTTTGATGAGATTGTATTAAGCTGGGTTATATAAATTCTGAACCAAAAAAAAGCCGGTGTAAAACCGGCATTTAGTTTTCTGCAAGGGCGGACTTGTATTGTTAGCAACGGACCATACTTTCCAGCGCAGAATAAGTTTGCTGTAAATCTATCATACGCCTGAGGCAAGTATAAAATGTAATTATTAAATGGTTGAAGTTGCTTATTAAACGGTGTTTTCAGATGTATGGAAACACATATCTGAAAAATTTTTATCAAGAATTTAATAAAAAAAAAGCCTGTTAGGCGGCAGCAAGCCTGCTTTTGCGGTAACCGTAAGAAAAATAAATAATAAGGCCAATGGCGAGCCATCCGCCAAACCACGCCCAGTTCATGCCCGTCATGCCGGTAAGCAGGTACATGCAGGTGGATAACCCAAGCAGGGGAATAAGCGACCAGTTTTTGAAAAAACTTACAATGGCAAGTACTATCATAATACACCAAAAAACAATGCTTGAAATATTGAATGAAGCATTGTCTTCTGTTATATTAAAAAGCTGGGTGAAATAATTATCCGCTGCAAAATGCGCAATAATTATAGCGGCTGCAACAATCAGCGGGAATAAAATTTTTGAATTGATATATGGCATATTGAATTTGCCCGGCAACTTTTCTTTCACAGGGATCAGTAATACGCCACCGCAAACCAAAACAAATGCAAACAAGGTGGCGATGCTGGTAAAATCGAGCACAAAATCTTTATCAGTAAATAAAATAGGAGCGCCCACAGCTACGCCGGTTAAAATGGTGGCGAATGAAGGTGTTTTATATTTTGGGTGTATTTTTTGAAATACCGGCGGCAATAAACCATCACGGCTCATGCTCATCCAAATTCTCGGCTGCCCCATCTGGAATACAAGCAATACACTCGTCATGGCAATTACTGCACAAATTGCAACAAGCATCTGCATCCAGCCGATATTAAGGTTTTGCGGTTCAAAAATATAAGCCAGCGGATCACCCACATTTTCAAATTTTGAATACACCACAGTTCCGGTGAGCACCAATGCAAGCACGATATAAATAGTTGTGCAAATAATTAAAGAGAGTATCATACCGCGGGGCAAATCGCGTTGCGGGTTTTTACTTTCTTCAGCCAGCACACTTACGGCATCAAAACCAATATAGGCAAAGAAAACACCGCTCACGGCAGCCATTACACCGCTGAAACCATTTGGCATAAATGCATGTACGCCTTCGCTGTTTACCGGGTGCCAGTTGGCAGTAAGATCATCATGAAATATCATATAACCGCCCACCATAATCACCAGTAATACAATAGAGAGTTTAAGCACCACCATTGCGTTGCTGAAGTTGCGGCTTTCTTTTATACCGCGATACACCAGGCATGTTATCAGCAGGTTGATAATGATGGCGGGCAGGTCGAAAATTATTCTTAACCCGGCAATAACCGGTGCGGTATTCCATGCATTCAATAATTCTTTGGTGGAGCCGGTTGCCTGGCCAGGGTTATTTGCAGTAGCTATGGCTATATTATGCGCTTCCCTGTAGCTGCAGGTTAAATAATCCGGGATATGAATATTTATTTTATGAAGAAAGCTGGTAAAATAATCGCTCCATGAAAAAGCTACATAGATATTGCCGATGGAATATTCCATAATTAAAGCCCAGCCTATTATCCAGGCAAATAGTTCACCGAAGGACGCATAAGCATACGTGTAAGCGCTGCCGGCAACAGGTATGCGGCTTGCAAATTCAGAATAACATAAAGCCGTAAAACCGCAGGCAATACCGCAGATAATAAAAAGCACTACAACGCCCGGCCCGCCCGAAAAAACCGCCATGCCCAAACTGCTGAAACTGCCGGCGCCAATAATGGCTGCAATACCAAAAAAAGTAAGGTCGCGCATGGTGAGCACCCGCTTTAGGCCTGCACCGCCATGATGATCGTCGGCCATGGTTTTGGCATCGTGCAAAATTTTGTCAATCTTTTTTGTACGGAAAAGCGGATGGCTCATGCAATTGATTTTGTACGGTGAAAATAAGGAATTGACAATTATTAAAGTAAACCTATTCTTTGGTTTTGCTGCCCAGGCTGCCTGCAAAAAGGCCGAGTATAAGCCCGATGATCAAACCGATCTTTACATTTTTAATGGCAAAGCCAATTACAACACCAATAACGATGAGCATTAAAAAACCAATCTTCCTTCTTGAATGCATGTATGGTTTATTGTTTTGAAGCTGCGTTTTAAAACCGGAAAAATTTGCAGCATGACTGAACCCGGCAAAGATGCTGTGAAAAATTTATACATGCAATAGCCAATATTATTGAACAGTATTCAGTGCTTACAGGTGCTTTATTTCATGTGGTGATCTGCACTGTTAATTCAATCGTTAATACGTTCATAGGTGGCAATACTGCCATCAGCCGGTATGGAGCCGTAATACAGTTTTAGATTATTATGGCTGATTGAACAAGGAACGGTGTAACGGAAATCAAACAATATGGCATCTATACTTTCTCCCGTATCAGGATTTTTCCCTTTTGTAATGCTGTAACTGCCGCTATCATTCAATACATTATTTACATAGTGGCGATATTTGTCTGAAGTAAAAAAATATATGTTCCCGTTACCAGGTTCATAATTGCCTCCCCCGGAACCGTAACCGCCATAAACAGATCGCAATTCCCAGCGCCCTTGTAAAGCATCTGCTGAAGAAACATTTTTATGGCAGGCAGTTACAATTATTGCAAGCGATGCTATAGTAATAAGAACCCGGGATTTCATAATTATATTTTATATAAAGACTGTTTAAAAGATTAAACCGTTGTAAAAAGCAAGTAAAAAGTAAGGCTCTCTAAATCCCTTCAATTTAATTATTGACTATGTAGGCTTGCCAGAAGGGGCCGATAAAACAATTTGTAAAAGAGGCAGCCTCTTTTTAAAAAGAGCACTCTGAATGAAAATTAAAAATAGGAAATTGCAACATGTATATGCCTGCCGTAAACAAACCTGTCCGGCAGGAGAGGTTTATTTACTGTTAAATGCAACTGCTTTCAAAAGATAAATCGAAAAGGGTTTTAAAACTATTTTAATGAAAACGAATTTTATTCTTTTCCTCTTCCTCTTCATTCTGTTCGCTAAATCTTTATGCGCCCCGCAAATCGGCAACTCCATAAGGCAACACCGGCAACCGTAGGTTCCGTTCAACAGCGCTTTCATTGTTCGTCCTGCGGACGCAACGAAAGCTTAGTTATTGGCGGTATGTGCTTTTAATGTGTCCAATTTTTAATTTTCCCGTTGTCCTCAATCCAAGTTTCAATGTAAATTTCCTCTGATATTGGTTTCCCTTTGTCTTTGATAATATCAAATTTTAAATCTTTCAAAGCGTTGAACATTTTGTTGATGCAAAAATTATACTCGTCTTTCTCGTAATACTTTTCAATTTCCTCGTCAGTATAAAGCATTCTAACCTTCGATACGCTTCCGTTTTCGTCTATTGTCACTAAATACTTTTCGCCACAGTCATAATCACTTTTGTTTTTCCATTTTGTTTTTTTGAGTTTTTTGAATAAGATGTTAGAAACCTTACTTTTATCTCGTCTGTCAATTCTTTTTTTGTCGTCAATATAGTTGTCAAAATCTTCTATTTTTCCAACAAGTCCATTTGAAATGGTAATAACTTTTTCTCGCTCAAATATTTTGTAAAAAACACCATCCCACCTCAATACTTTATCGGTCAAAGGAAAGTTTACGTAGCCGTCAAACCAATCAATAAAAACTTTTTCGTTTTTGAACTTGTCCCCAAAAATGGATTTGATTTTGTCAACAGATTGAGCTTTATCAATTTTTCCATTTCTTAATTCGCCACAATTTATGATGTCAACAAGGAATAAGCTGTCGTTCTCAATTTTATAGATTGCTTGATAACCTCTCCAACAATTAAAAGATGCTCCGTCCCTAAATGCAAGTCCGAAAAGTTGCTCTCTTTTTGCGGTGTCTTGTCTTTGTAAATATTGTTCAAGAATAAGGTTGTATGTGGCAATAGTATTGTAAGCTTCCCCAAAAACAGTACGTTTTGAAAGTAGACAGTAAAGTTTAATTTTAAAACGTAAGAAATGAAAAAAAGCACATTCAGTCCTGCGC
>NZ_FOXQ01000016.1 GCF_900115755.1 Parafilimonas terrae | reverse complement strand
GATTTTATACCCAGGGTATTTATTTACAAATAACCGCACTACATGCGAACCAATGAACCCGGCCCCGCCGGTGATGAGAATGTGTTTAGACATAAATATAGTGTTATATTAATGATAAATCGTTGGCTGTGAGCGGTTCCTTTTAATGACTGATAGATGAAGGCTGACAGCTTTGAGCGGTTCTTTCTGACGGCCGATTGCTAATAACTTCGAGCTTCTGACCGTCTAAGATTTACCTTTTTTCATAATATCCCTGAAATGCGCTTCATACTGCCCGGTAATAATATCCCATCTATAAATATTTTTAATTTTATCCATATTGTTCTTCAATATAGCCGGGTGATCATTTTTTTGTATGGAACATAATAGTGAAGCTACATCTTCTTTTGAAGAGAAATAAAAACTATCGCTCTCCAGGATTGTTTTATTAAAAACGTTTTCATGGGCACAAATCAATGCCCCTGATGCCATAGCTTCCAATAAAGAAGGGTTGGTGCCTCCAACTGAATGCCCATGAAAATAGAGCCGTGAAAACCACCGGAGGTTGTTAAGGATACTAATATCATAAATAGCGCCTGTAAATTTTATATTGGGGTATGCCTTGTATTTATCTTTTAAATACTTGCCGAATGTGGTTTCATGTTTTCCAATAACGAGAAAATCTTCTGCCCGTTTGCCCAACACCACCCCGTCTAATATGGTTTCAATATTATTTTCCGGTTCCAGCCTTGCAATAAGTAAACTATATTGATTCTTTAAAAGTTTATAGCTGCTTAAAACCGCTTCATCAGGATTTTCGAATGGGAGTGCCCCATAAGGAATAAATACAGAGGATTTGTTATACTTATCCTGAAGGTATTCGCGTATGCCTTCGGAATCGGAAATCAGATAATCACTAAACCGAACACCCAACGACTCAGCATATTGCAAAAAACGCTGTACCTTTTTTGAATATTTACTTCGTTTCCACTCCAGCCCATCCATATTGGTTGTAATGATTGATTTTTTGGGCAAAAGCCTTCCCCACACAGAACTGCTCGTATAGCCCAGTTGCAGTATTATATCAAAGTCTTGCTTACGGGCATGCCTTATACAGTTAAAGTCATAAATAAACTGCCCGGCCGTTCCTATTTTATTTTCAGGATCGTAACAATGAACGATTCTAACGCCGTTCCAGGTTTTCTTCTTATAGGGATGTGTATGCGAGTTATAGACAGTAACATCATATTTTTTTTCTGCAAGATCTTTCGCGAGATATTCTGCAAACTGCTCAAAGCCGCCATGAAAATTAGGAATGCCACGGGAACCGAGAATAGCAATTTTCATTCGTGCAAGTTTGTTTTTTAATTGTCTCATGGAACGCCTGAATATACATTACTTGTAATTGAAACATTTTACATAGGCGTTTCATCCATTAATAAAATTTTGCGTTGTAACCATACTGCAATAATAAATCCCTTATTCAGGTATAAGATCAAAATATTTTGCAGCTATATTTTTCCAGTTAAATAATCCCGCTGATTCCAGCGTGGTCTTAGTAATGTCTTCTTTTGCCGTGTTATCAAATAAATACATAATTTTTTCAGCAAGGTCATCCGGGCTGCCATCCCGGAATAACATGCCGTTTTTTTGATCAATAATAATTTCTTTGTTTGCCGGAAGGTCTGACGCTATTACCGGCAACCCATAGCTTACAGACAAAAGCAATACGCCACTCTGAAAGATTTTCCTGTAGGGCAATACAAGTGCGTCAGTTTTTTTAAACAGGTAATTTCTTTCCTCATCAGTAATAAACCGTATCAGTTTAATTATTTTATTTTCTATACCAGTTTCTTTAATGATGGCTTCATAGCGAGCAAATTCATCCCGGTGCGGCCTCCCTGCAATAATCAGCCTGTAATTTTGCGGCAGCAGCGCCATTGCTTTGAGCAGCACATCAAGCCCTTTTACGGGTTTTATCTGCCCGAAAAAAAGAAGGTAGTTTAAACCGCCGTCAAAATTTATGGGCAGTGCCTGACTGCCTTCCGGGATATCCTGTACAAAGGGTATGTAATTACCATGCGGTATTACTACCAGCTTTTTTTGGTTTTCAATGGTTAGGGATGATGACACCGCATCTTTTGAGGTTCGGTTGTGCACCACGAGCCATTGAGACCAGTTATACATTTTTTGCCTGTGGCGGACATTATCCTCATTGCTCAGGCTTTCCACATCATGGATGATAGTAATGATTTTTAATCCAAATAATTTAATAATTCTGTAAGAAAAATAGTCTTTAGGTGCTGAAGAGAAAAGATGCAGTATAACCCATTTTACCTTATTCTTTCTGCATTTAGCCAATGCTCTCAGGTGTGCTGTTATAAAATTAAGGGTATTTTGCACAGTGCCTTTTTTAACATCAAGAAAGAAGTTATACTGATTAACGTTGTTAAACCGGCTGTCTGTAAAGTTTGAAAAGGAATAGGTCTCCACATCCAGCTTTTGGAATTCATTCAATAAACCCAGATCATAACAATTCATCCCGGCTTTAATGCCTACCGGGTCTATGACGGCAACTTTTTTCATTTTGAATCGGCACAAATTAAATCAGTATTTATACAACAATGAAATAATAGAGAATATTAATAAGGGTACAATTATTGTTTTATTTTGGTGCTAAAAACTTGCGATGATTAAATGGTTTAATAATATAAATTACAGAAAATTTATTCTCCCGGCACTATTGTTTGTATCTCCATTTATTTATTGTTCTAACAATAATAATACAGAAAATCAAAAAAGTTCTCTCCAACGGCAGGAGAAACAAAATAGTGAAAAACGACAACCTCTTAGTTTGCTATCTTCAGGTGAAAATAATTTGTCAGACGCAAACACACCGAATAATATAATTATTGCAAATCTTGAAGGGGAACCTCGG
Organism: Parafilimonas terrae; assembly: GCF_900115755.1. GTDB lineage: Bacteria > Bacteroidota > Bacteroidia > Chitinophagales > Chitinophagaceae > Parafilimonas > Parafilimonas terrae. Next base: position 96,937 of record NZ_FOXQ01000016.1, on the reverse strand, counting down.
AGTTTACCTTTATATGGATTCAATGGGAATATTAGCAAAGGCCCATCTTGGTCAAATAGTAACTTTCGTGACTCTGTTGTCTCATTGCATTTAAAAGTCATACGCTATCCAGGTGGTACTATAAGCAATTTTTGGGATTGGAGGAAGGGTAGTTTAATAGATAGCATGCAAGGGTTTAAAAATAAAGAGTCAAACCAGAAAATTTCTTCTCCAAATACTTTAAAAGACTTGCAATTATTAGTTAAACAATCAAATTGTGATGTGATATTTACGTTAAACATGTTAACAAGTACTGTTGAAGATCAGATAGAAATGTTAGAGAAAGCCAAATCTTTAGGAATTCCAATTAAATGGATCGAATTAGGCAACGAATACAATAACAAGGAAAGTGAAGGACGAAAAAAATTCATTAATGCCATCGAATATGGTAGAACTTGTGTTCAATGGATTAAACCTATTAAATCAAAATTTCCAAATGCTCAAATAGCCGTAGTTGGTGGCAACAAAGCTTACAGCCCGGAAAGCAGGAAATGGAACGCTATGGTTATGCAGAATGCCTCTTTGACTTCCAATAATGCAACCTTAAAAAGTATATCTTCGACTGCCCTTATAGCTCATCTTTATCCTTTGCCAATAAATGTTATAGATAATTCTGGAATCAATTTTCAAAAATTATATACAGAATTTCAATCCGAATTTATAAAAGGAGGCTTTAACACAGTTAATACGAATATCTGGATCACTGAATATAACATCTTATGGTCTGCGGGCAAAAAAAAGGGAATTGATAATTCTACAACGTTAAAGAATACATTAAAATGGAGTCAAACTTTAGCAACACTTTTGATGACATCCGAATGTACAAGCCTCAGCAATAAAACGCAACTCATTTTAAATCACAATATCGCCAACATCCAATCATTCGCTGCTATAAATACCAAGGAGAATAATAAAAAAATGCCAAGTGGTATAGGCATGGAATTATGGTTAAGAGCTAGCGATAACATGATAGATATTCAAAAAATAAAATTCGGTGCAGACAACTCTCAAATCAAAGATTATGAAATCTTTGGATGGAAATTTTCCAATAATACATCTTCATCGCTCCTAATTGTTAATTTAACAGGGACACCCATTACCGTTGACCTAAAAAAACTGCTCAATAACCAAAAAGACTGTACTATAAGGTTTGCAGACAAAAACGATATAGTGATGGGGGGCATAAATATTCAGACAAAGAACATTCCTATAGAGGATAAAATCGAATTTCCACCGTATTCTGTTGCTACAATAAAATGACTTAATTTGTAAATTAAGTGTGAGCTCTGTCGGCCAAAAATCTGCCTATTTTAACCACTCAGGTAAAGGCAAATCATTACTCTTAAGGTAAGTTAATAATTTTTTGTTTGAATCAGAATATATTGAGGTTAACCTTTTAACTTCCTCTGAATTTATATTTTGTTTATCCATTCTCTTTTTGTTTAGGTTATAATATGCATTTCGAAAAAATATTTTAAGCTTAAGGTTTTTCCGCCAGAAGATTTCGAATTTATGATTAAAATATAAAGCGGACTTATGCATGATTTTATTTTTTACGAATATTGTTTTATTCTCCTCTGTGTAAACCATTTTTTCAAAAATAGTTCTATCAATATCAAGCCAGATTGCCAATTCCTTCATTACTATTTTTGTGTTTTTTACTAGGTCTTCAAAGTAAATTATCTTAAAATTTTCTTTGTAGTATTCAATCCATTCAGGAATAAAATCTATATATCTACCCTCCATAATCGCCCTACTGAAATCATCATCTCTCAAAGCTTTTTTTTCCTCTTCTAAACATTTATCTATAAATAAATTAAGCGTGTAAAAATCTTCAATGAATAATTTTGATTTTAAATAATTATAATTTGATATAAATCGATCAACTGGATTTCTTAAGATAATAATTATTTTATGAGGGGGTAATATCTCAATCATTTTATGCATTAGAGTCTTTCCTCCATATATATATGAAGGGCTCGCATCTATAGCATATTTTTCATTTTTCCAATTTTTGTAAAAATCTTTATATTCTTCAACCTTTTTTATATCCTTATTGAATCTTATAGGAGTAAAATAATGTATCTCTTTCTTACCCGGTCCATAAACATCAGGATGGGAAGTCAAATAAGTATATAAAGAAGTTGTTGCAGCTTTATGAATACCAGCAATAATTAAATTAGGAAGATCTCGTTTCATCATTTAAAATCTAATAAATCACTTATAAGAAAATACCTTGCTTAAATGATGTTTGTATCAATATCCATGTTCTAAAATTTCTGTTGTATTTACCGGAAAACAAAAAACGCAAGTTAAGCCGGATCCAGAATATGATAATATGTGCATAAGCTAATACAGTCTTTTGCTTTCTTAAATAATATACCTTATTACGTGTCGTTTGCCTAATTATAAAGTCTCCAAATTTAAATTTTATAAAAGTACCGGATTTAGATTTAGTTAAACTTCCTTCTTTGTGGAGAAAAAAAACATCGTTTATATATAACATTTTGTGTTTACCGTTCTTCAACATCCTATACCAAAAATCTGTATCATCAAAATATACAAAGTACTTCTCATCCATTAATCCAATATCTTCAAATACCGATCTATGAATAAGCGCGCAGCATGTTGGGGCATATGTAATTTCACAATCATGATATTGACCAACATCTTTTTCTTTCATTCCTACATGACAATTGCTATATCCGTTATTCTTATCAAGAAATCCTCCAGCGAACCAGATGATTTCAGGATTACTGAAATACATCATTTTAGGCACTACGACATCATATCCTTTTGCTTTCGACGCTTGAACAAGTTTACTAATCAAAGTATCTTCAAATATCGTATCATTGTTTATTAAGATTACATATTCACATCCATCTTTTAATGCCTGCTTTATGCCTTGGTTATTTCCACCAGCAACTCCATTATTAAATGAATTTTTAATAACTTTCAAATCGTTAATTGTTGAATTGCTCTCAATCAAACTTACTGATTTGTCAGAGGAATTATTATCTATGACATACAATGAAAAATTCAAATAATCTTGTTTATTAACCGACGTAATGAAGTCTTCAACAACAGATTCTCCGTTAAATGTAATTGTTACTAGCCCTACTTTTTCCATTTAGATTGTTATTGCTTTTTAATCTATTTAAGATAACCCGTCTTATACTTTTGACTCTTCCCAAATTAAAAAGAACTGATATTCCTATTTTAAAAGGTAAAATGCAAAACAATGGAATAGCAGATAAAGGATAGCCAGTTTTCACATAAGGATAATCCAGTTTTTTCATAATATCTTTTGTAATTAACTGATTAATGAAAATTTCACCTTTACTTATTCCTCCTGCCTTCCATTGATCCTTTACAAAAGGCCTTATTCCCGTTTTCTTTGTATTTGTTTCATTCTTGTTCTTATTATTTGAGGATCCCACAAGCGGTATCTCAAGCATTTTTGATTCATAAGTGATGCCAATAAATTCACATACTTTTCTCAAATAAGTTTCAGGCTCTGAAAGTAGGTTTTCGAATTGAAGTAAAAAAAACCTTGGGTCATTTATGTATTTAAGCCCTTTTTTCACAGAAGCAGTCCAGAGAAGCCCATTGATATAAGGATGGTAGTTAAAAAAATTTCGCAGACTTTGCTTGATAGGAATGTCATTCTCACCCTTAAATCGCCTGCGCCACCTATTCTTTTGAGACAGTAATACACCTCTGGGGTCTCTAACCATATGAATAAATAATGCATCGGGGTAAGCTTTTAATATATTCTCTATATAAAAAATATTAGTCGGCGTTTGTTCACAAGCGTACTTCTTTTTATTTTTTTTTACTTCAAAATTTAAGAATTCATCGAAAAGGTCGTTACTATTTAATTTCGAATTTTGGCTATATATTAAATCAGCCTCTTTATAAATGATGTTTTTCGATTCTATAAATTTAAAAAGCCCGTTAGCTTGTATATTTATCAGCTTGCTGTATTTTTCAATTGCATCCTGCTTCTGAAGCTCTTTTGCACAATCTTCTGGCAAAGTTATTTGTTCAAAGAAGTGAAGCTCATTAAAACTAAAAATCTCAGAATGATTCCCTAATATTTGGCTTAACATAGTAGTGCCACTCCGACTACTTCCTACAATAAATATCTTTTTTACTTTTCCCATCCAAGGTTTTGTTAAGAATGCTAGAAAAAATAGTAATATTATTTATACAAGCCTTTTAATTTCATTTCGACTAACGATTCCTCAAGCCTACTTACTTGCACTTCCTGTTTATTTACCCAATTTACAAACAACATAATACCTTTTTCAAAATTGAAGGCTGGTTGAAAGCCGAGATCTTTTTTAATAAGTGTCAAATCAGCAAAATTGTGCCTTATATCACCCAACCTATAGTTTCCTGTAACATTAACAGCGACATCACTATTATATAATCTCTTTAATGAATTTGCGACTGTTAAAACATCAGTAGCAATACCTGATCCTACATTATATGAATTCCAGCGCAACTCTTTATCTTCAACACCTAAAATGGTTGCATTTACAACATCATCAATAAAAACAAAATCTCTGCTTTCCTTCCCATCTTCAAATACATTGATATCCTTTCCGTTTTTTATTAAAGTTGAAAATATTGATAAAATGCCAGTATAGGGATTTGATAAAGATTGTCCAGGTCCATAAACATTCTGATAGCGGAATGCTATAGCGGGAATATTTAAAGCCTTACCCACAGTAAGTACCATTTGTTCCTGGTTTTGCTTGGTAATACCATAAATTGAGGAAGGATGTATTCTTGAATTTTCATCAGTTGGCATTAGTTCAGCATTTGTTTTCGTATTCGGGCATTTCACATTAAAGTCACCTATAGCCAGGTTTTCTTCTTTCCGTGAATCCGGATAAAGGATTTCACCGTTAATATTTCTATACTTTCCTTCTCCATAAATTGAACGGGAAGATGCGACAATTATTTTTTTAACCTTAAAATTTTTATTATTAGTAATTAAATCAAGCAGAATAGCCGTTCCATTTATGTTTACATTACAATATTTCTCTATCTCATACATTGATTGTCCCGTACCGGTTTCTGCAGCATAATGAATAATAACATCCTGATCTTTTAGCGCTGCTGCAAGATGCGTACGGTTAGTTATATCTCCTTCGATAAAGTTCACCTTATCCCTTATTGATAGAAACAGAGGTGATTGATATGGATTATCTCCATGTATTTGTTTGGAAAGATTATCGAATACTGTAACATTATAATTTTTCTTTATTAAGCCCAAAGCAAGATTTGAGCCAATAAACCCAGCTCCCCCCGTTATTAGTATATTCATAGTAATAGTTTTTTATTTGAGCCAACTACTTAAATCTCTGTTTATTAATTTTTGAAGCTTTAAAATATCTTCCCTATAATGTTTTTTAAGCGCTTTTTTTATTTCCGGATTAATTTTCTCCTTTTGAAGATTAATGGCATATACTTTATTTTTAACTGAAGCCGCAAATTTTTTTCGGCTCTTCTTTGGAATAATCATCTTGAGGAATTGCTTAAGCACGGAATTTTCCTTAACCAAACGAATTAAAAATTTAGATTTTGGTCGCCCTGAAACATTAAATTTCTCATTTGTATTAAACTTAATTGAGCTATTGATTTTTAAAAAATCACACAAGTCTTTCATTAAATTTTCCGGGCTAGAAATTAAATCTTCGAACAAATAGATTTTTACATTTTTAAAATTTTCGAGATACGCTTTTACTTGCTCGGAATAATATCCACGTTCTAAATAAAAAAAATCTGTATTTGTATTTTTTTCTTTTCTTAATTTCTCCGCAGCTATAGCTTCTTCAAAAGTTGCATCCTCACGCATATCCCGCACGTTGTGCATATATTGGGAAAAGGCACGATCCACAGGATTTCTTAAAATCATTATGATATTTAAATCTTCATAATCTGGTAAATATTTCTTTATATTTTTTATTGTACTTTCATATAAGTAAAGATATATTGCTGTGGCTTCTCCTTTCATTTTATACTTGTCGGAATTTTTAAAAAGTTCCTTATATTCTTCAAAAGAGAAAATTGTATTAGGGGGGATTTTATATTGAGGTGGAGAGTCTGCAAAACAAAAAAAGCAAGGCTCTTTAATTCGAGTTAAAAAAACTTCTGGATGTTGAAGCAAATAATTATATATAGAGGTAGTACCACCTTTAGCAGCTCCCACAATTAAAAAATTAGGAACATTAGCATTCTTCATTGTTTTCAATTTTAATTATTCAGCTGAACGCATAATTTAACCTTGCAGTTATTTAATTACAAGCTTTACTATTCCTTTCAACTATTAATTATTAAATAATGTCTTATGAAAGATGAAGAGAACATTATATGCTCTAATGGATTTTCTTAGAACTGAATATTATAATCCTCTCTTAATTTTTGGAGATCTGGTCCATAAATATTTTCTAAATATTCTATTGCTTTTTCGTCAATAACTATTTTATTATCATATCCTTCTGTAAATAATTTTTCTTTTAGAAGAGCTTTTTTTGTCCCTAAAAGAGAAATAATCTTTTTTAAAAATTTATTCCTTCGAAAGCGCTTTATAAAAGCATATTTTGGATGTGTGGTTGAATTATATACATCATCAATGTGCAAATCAACATTATCGTCTACAGCCAAGAAAGTAAAGACTCTATTTAACGTTTCTCGTTTATTCGTTATGAAATCCTCAAACTTTAAAATCAGAATCTGGCTTGATGGAAATAAGCACGTATACCTTGCTACTTGCTCGTGATAAAAACCAAGGTCAATGTAGATATGATCTATGCCCCAAATTTTATTTTTCTTTTTAAACTCTTCTTTAATTAATTCTAAAAATGGTTTATTTGAATGAATACCTAAAGATTGGGCCATTTGATATTGAGAAATTAATCTTTTTACCGGGTTGCGTAACATTATTATAATCTTAGCTTCATTGTTATAATTATATATTTTTTGCGCGGCCATTACATCCCATAGATACGAAGGACTAGCATCACCTCTTATTTTATGATATCTTCCCTCTTCAAAGAGCGAAGCATAAACTTTAGCATCTCGGATTATTCTTGTATGCACTTTTTCTCCTTTAACAGGATTTCTATATAAGTCTTTGTTTAGGCTTTTTACGTTATCAGAAAAGAAATGTGGCTCTTTAATAGGTGACATGTAAATTTCTGGATGCTGAGACAAGTACTCGTAAAGAGATGTCGTTCCGCATTTTGCAGCTCCTACAATGAATAAGTTGGCTTTATTTTCCATAACAATAAGGAACTGATACCTTTTAGGTTTTTGAAATTGAGGCAGGATTTATTGCAGTCAGGTCGAGATTGGAACCTTGCCATAGAGACTGCTTCCCCTTCCGCTGAAACTTGGCTGCCAAAATCATTAAACCACTTATAATAAAGGTAATAAAAAAGGGTTTCAACAATAATGGTTCTGCCATAACACCAATAACTAATAAAAAAGTCAGCAATCCTCTCTTTTCTTTTATTAAACATTGCTTCGTATATGCATATATCCATAAACCTCCTATAAACACACCCATTGTTGCCAATATGAAAAGAATAGAATTAGAACTTCCTCTTTCTAATTCATTATAACCGAGTATACTTTGTAAATATTCGGGAAGCCCATATTTTACTCTTATTCGCATATATTGTTGGTCATCGATGCCAACCCCGGTAAAAAAATTGTCTTTTATAACAAATATCTGTTGAACTAAGTCATATAACCTTACTGCTGAAGAAGTTTGATGTTCACCTTCAAATTTGTTTTCGAGATTAGCTTGTAATAAAGGAACAAAAAGTAAAGCTCCAACTAAAATAATAGGCAAAATCAAAATTGGGTTTTTTTTAATCCTCCTAATTAAAAAGCCAAACAATACGATTATCATTATACCGTATGCAGTAGTTGAATAAGTTGAGATGATTGTAGCAATTGTAAGTAGTATGTAGAAGTTCTTAGTTTTGAAAACGTATAATTGGAAATATAAAAAAAGATTTAAATAAAATTGTAATACCCCAGGCTCCCAAAAAAGGCCTTGATTCCTTGTAAAAGGAATTCCAAACAGGCTAAAAGAATATTCATCAGCTCTCATATAAAATAAATAAAGAAAAGATCGTGCTTGGAAGCCAGTAAAATCATTCCCCATATTTATTGAAAAAAGAAAGGGTAAGATTAAGAATAGTATAGCACTGACAAATGCATGCAAACGTACAAAGATGAGTAGTCTATAAAATATTTTTATAAATTTTTGATACGTAAAAACACTAAAAATATACACGCAGAACATTCCTTGAATGAAGAATTGAATTAACTGAAATATATACTGCATTATATCTTGTGGCTTTATAGAGAAGATATAAACTATGCATAAACAGATAATCACAATTATTAGGCTATATCCTAAAGCAGTAACTACACTTTGTTTAAGCTTAGGTTGTCGAAGAACAAAAAGAAGCATCAAAACAACTATAAAGGCAATATAAACAGTATTCCTTTCAACCGCAGCAAGCACACTACCTCCATTTAGGACCCACAATAGCATTAATAAGCCATGCAAAATCGTCAAAAGTTGTTTAGATGGTTTATTCATGTCGATTATTAAGCATCAAATTTCCAATGACTTAAATCTTTTTCTATCAAAACTTCCAACTTTTCTACATCATTCTTAAAATAAGTGTTATAAACATTTCGCTTTATTGCTACCTCCAAGCTTTTATATTTCTTCGGTTGATTGTTGCTTTTCTGCAAAAATTTCCTTATCCTTTTCCTCATTGTAACTGAAGGTATAATCTTTTTGATGCCCTTTTTTATTACAGAATCATGAGTTATTAGCTTTTTTATCATTTTAGAACGCGCTACACTGCTTGGATTACTTGCTATGTTAAAATCCAAATTTATAGATTTGTCAATTTGAAGAAAATCAAGTATTGACTTTATACAATTCGGAGTATCGGCAAAAAGCTCTTCAAAGATCAACACCATTACCCTTTCTTTTCCAAATAATTGCCGATAAGTTAGTATAGTGTTTGCATATAAACTCTGCCATACATAACCAAATTTTAAAGCCAAGAAATAGGTATCTGGCTTCTTATATTTGATAATTCTATCTTGTTCTTCCTGAAGTGCTGTTTCAAAATCATATGGTTCTCTTTCATCTCTTTTATTGTGAAGAAAATGAGAATACGCTCTATCAACAGGATTTCTTAAAATAAAAAGGAATTTCACATCTTTTCCAATAAAACTTAATATCCGATGTGGAACCATTTCACTAGCAAGATATGAAGGTGTGAAATCACCAATAATTTTTTTCTCCTCACTAGTATTATAAAATGTCTTTAAATACCATTCAATTCCTTTTTTGAAATAATCTTCACGGTTAAAGAAATTAGGCTCTTTCAGTTTAGGTAAAAAAACTTGAGGATGCTGCTTCAAGATATCATAGATTGTCGTTGTTCCAGACTTAGGTGCCCCCCCACAAAAAAAATTAGGTAATTTCATTTTGATGATTTTGATTATTAAGTAATTATCTCATCTTGATTAACTAAGATTTCTTAATCCAGGGAAATAAATACTATTAAATCCAAAATACTTTTTAACATAATAGCTTAATGAAAAATTCCGTATAGAAGTGCCTGAAATACTGGCAATAGCGGCCCCAGTTACTCCATAAGAAGGTATTAGAATAGCATTAAGAAAAACTTCAATAACAACGCTAATTAACAACACATTTTGAACGATTTTTTGATGTCCCGTCATTTGCAAAAGTATTCCAACCGAACCTGTCATTACATTGATTAAAGCTGCGACACTTAAAAGAACCAATGCAAGACTACCACTGCTAAAGGATTTACCCATTATATTTAGGAAGAAGGAAGGGAAAATAATAAAGCAAGTGACTATTGGAAAGGTGGTCCAAAAAATGATCTTAGTTGTACTTCTAAAGTTTTTAGCAAGATTTTTATAATCTTTATTAAAAAAATATTCAGAGAATTTAGGCGCAGAAATGGTATTAATTGCTTGTAGTGAAAGAGACGAAAGCATCCCATATTTTACGCATAAATTTAAGATTCCAACATCTTCATTTGAGCCCATTACGCCTAGCATTAATTGATCAATCCAAGTACTTAAAAAGCTCATTGATTCTACAAGAAGTAGCGGGTATGAATTATTTATAAGTTGTTTATATGATTTGCTGTGTGAGGCATCAAAATTATCATTATTACTCACCGCACTTTGAAATTTTTTCCAAAAAATAAATCCTATTAAACTTGTAATCAAAATAGCTGTAAAAAAAGCATAGGTGGGTAAATCATTATATAAAATTGATTGCTTAGGCACAAATAACAAAAACAATGGCAACAATATAAAGTTAAGAGTGGGCAATGCTGAAGTACGCAAAAATGATGAAATTCCTATTTTTTTTAAACCTCTAAGACTCTGAGAATAAAATAAACCAAACGCCATTGGCAATATAAAGAATGCAGATAAAATGACAATGTTTTGAGGCATCTTAAGAATTTTCCCCCAAAACGAGGAGCCTATAACAACAATAGTAGAGGTAATAATACCAAATAATAAAAGGAGTCTTGAAAATTTTTTAGATATCTGCTTTATATTACCCCCCAGTTTTCTGGGTGCAAAAGCGGCAACAAATCTAAGCATAGAAGTATCGCAGCCAAAACGGGTTACAATACTTCCAATACGAAGCAATAACGTAACTAATACATATCTTCCGTATATTGAGGCTGAATTACTGCCATAAATTTTAGATACTAGAATTACAAAGAAGTATCCAAAACCCATTCCGATCGCGTTGACTATAAATGACGTCCCCCCCCCTTTAGCAATTTCTTTAAAATCTTTATCTTTCTTAAATTTAGACTTTAGCCTTTTAGTTATAACTGATAACATTCTGCCGTAAAAATTATAAGCTGCTTTTTTGAATCAATTAGTAATGGTTCAATTAAAATGAGAGGACAATCAATAAAGTATTCATACAATTAAAACTAAGATTTTGATCTTTTTTTATTTTCATTGTAACCATATCCATATCCATATCCATATCCGTATCCGTATCCATAACGATAAGAAGCACCTTGCTTTACATCATTTACTACCAAATAAAGATTGGGTATCTTATTATTTTCCTTTAGATCATTTACTATCTCAAGACTTCTTTTATAGGAATATCCTTGTCTTACTATATACAAGTGAACATCGCTATGCTTACTAAGTATCTGTGCATCTGCGACGGCACCTATAGGAGGAGAATCTATAATGATAACGTCAAATTCCTGTTCAAGCTGGTCAAACATTTCGCTCACTTTTGGAGACATTAAAAGCTCAGCGGGATTAGGAGGAATAGGGCCTGAACTTAAGACAAAAATATTTTCGCTTCCAGCATATTCCTTAATAAAATTATGAATGCTGCTGCTATGAGAGATGGCATAATTCGTAAATCCATTATCATTAGACATATTAAGCATAGCTGAGAGCTTGGGCTTGCGTAAATCCATTTCCATTAAGAGCACTTTCTTGCCCGAAAAAGCATATATCTGTGCCAGATTTACAGATATAAAGGTTTTCCCTTCACCCGTCATTGTAGAAGTTAACAATATTTTTGGACAAGTTTTTCCGCCCACCAGAAAATCCATATTGGCACGGAAAATACGAAACTGTTCAGCCAATACAGAACGGGAATATTCTTGCTTTAAAACCCCGGAAACATCATCACTGTGTCCTATTTCAGCTAATATTGGGCAGTTAGTATTAGTTGTAATATCGTCTTTCGAGTCAATAGTTTTGTTTAAAGTATATTTAAAAATAAGAAAACCACCAGGCAAAGCAATTCCGGCTAATACCCCTATCGCGAGAATTAAGATTTTAGACGGAAAATAGGGTTTAAATTCCGATTTAGGCACCGCAATAATGCTGGCGCTTGGAATATTTGAAGCCTTAGTGATAGCCGTAGTTTCTTCCTGCTGCAATAAAAACAGGTAGAGCGCCTGTTTCACATCCCTTTCTCTTGATAAATCCACATATTGCCTTTCCTGTGCTGGCACCTCACTTATCACATTGCTGATCTGCGCGTTTTGGGCGGTGATACTGCTGCGGGTTACCTGCAAGGCATGCAACTGATTTTCCAGGTTTTGAATCATATCACCCCGCACCACTTCCAACTGATTATTGATGCTTACAATTAGCGGATTATCCTTGGTTGTAGAAAGCAGTAATTTATCACGCTGGCTTATAAGCGTATTGTATTTTCCCACGAGCGCAACAAAATTCGGATCGGCATTTACAAGGGTAGGTATGGGCCGTCTAGTATCCGCTTTTACACCATCCAGCATGGTCTTTACGATATTAAGCTGTACATCGGTTTCATTCAGCTTGTTATAATATTCGCTGGCGCTACCCACCAAGGCTTTAGCCTGTTCATCAATATCAGCCAGTTTATTCTTTTGTTTAAAGCCCTGAATGCCGGCTTCTATATTATTGAGGTCTGCTGCCACAATGGCTACCCTGTCTTTTATGAATGCGAGTGTGCTATCAGATATCTTGTTCTTTTCGTTGAGGTTGCGTTGCACATATACATCAATTAGTTTTTGAAGGATATCTTCGCCTTTCCGCGGTACGTTATTATTTAAGGTTAAGCTGATAATATTTGATTGGTCATCAGGTATGTTTACAGTAAGCGCCGGCTGGAGATTGGTTACCGTAGCATCTATTGAATTCAGGGATATTGCATAATTTTCACCCGAAAAAGGCAATCCCGTTTTTGTAAATACAAGTATGCCTGCAGAAGTAATAAGCGTATCGCCGAATTTTGCCTTGGCAGAATTAATAATGATATCGCTGCTTGACAACGAAAAGCTGCTATGTTTGCTATCAAAAACAATATCAATCAAAGCTGCCTGCGTAGAATCATTTAAAGGAATAAATACTGCTTTAAAAGGGCTATTCCCATACATTTCAACAGACTTAACCACGCCCTTATTATAATAAACAACATTAAGGCTAAGGTCTTTCACCACCTGCTCCAGGAGGTCCCTGGTTTCCAGTATGCCCAGTTCATCATTTACATTGCTTTTTATGCCAAACAGACTCCCCAGTTGCTGCATCTGCGATCCCCCGACAAAAGAAAAAGCAGAATTGCTGCTGTTTTGGTCATCTTTCACCAGTACCTGTGCGTGTACGTTGTACTGGGGTGTGGCATACCAGATAAAAGCTACGCTTAAAACCAGGCACACCACGAGGCTAATGGCAAACAACAGCCAATGATCAAGCAGGCGGGCAATTAATTTTTGTATATCAAAAACATCTTCATCCTCAGATGTCTTTCTTTTATTGTAATTATTCATTCTATAGATTATTATCTTATTCGGCTTACTGCAACCAATATTATAGAAAGTAAAGAGGCAATGATGGTTATATTACGGTTACGTGCTGCATCTGTGCTCCTGGCCTTTGATTCATTGGGTTCCACATACACCACATCATTGGGCTGCAGGAAGAAATAAGGTGAACTTATTATATCCTTCGAATTAAGATTTAAATGCACCATATTCTTTTTATTATCCAATGTGTCGCGGATGACGGTTACATTCTCCCTTCGTCCGAATATGGTAAGATCCCCTGCCTGGCTTAAAGCATCAAACAAAGTAACTTTTTCCGTGGGCATTATATAAGTGGCCGGCCGGGCCACTTCCCCAAAAACGGTTACCTTAAAATTGCTGAATTTTACGTTTACAATAGGGTCTTTTATATATTTTTCCATCGCAGCGCGAACCACCTCCCTGGCTTCCACAGTAGTATTGCCCTCCAGCTTTAATTTGCCTGCAAACGGTAATTCTACCTCACCGTTCTTGTCAACCAAGTACCCCGATACGGTTTGAAGCTGGGGACTGTTTGCAGCACCAATAGCCTGGGTTACGGCATTAGCGCTGTTTAACAAAGCTGTGATATCGGGATCTACCGTTTCAATTGTAATGCTTAATAAATCATCCGGCTTTATCACCGGGCTTTTAAAAGCCTGCATTTGCACCGAGGCGCGATAAGCTGTATCAGGAAAATCTTTGAAATAAGGTATATTTTTATAGGACGTACATGATGTACAGGCAATACAAAAAAATACAAAATATAAAAACAGCCTTACAACATTGCAGTTGAATATGGTTTCAGTTAGCTGGTTTTTTTTCCGGGAACCTTTATAATTCACAATGAATGTATTTTAAATAAATCAAAATAAGCACAGATTGGCTTAAAAATCAAATACTATACTGGTATAATAAATTTTTTCAATATCAAGCTATAGCCTTGCATCAGCAAGTTCTTTGCCAATACATCCTTTTACATCAAAAATAACTGCATTATTCTTTTTGTATGGCATAAAATCCATTTCGAGGAATTCGCGGTGTGCCACCGCAATAATAACCGCCGCATAATTTTTATCTGTCTCTTGCCTGCTTACCATCCCGATTCCCAATTCCTTCATTACCTCTTCCCTGTCTGCCAGCGGGTCATATACATCTGTTTCCACTCCAAATTGCCGCAGTTCGTTGTATATATCAATCACCTTGCTGTTTCTTATATCGGGGCAGTTTTCCTTAAAAGCCAGGCCCAGCAATAAAGCCTTACAGCCTTTTATGGTATGCCCTTTTTTTATCATCAGCTTTACCACCTTACCCGCTATAAAAGCGCCCATCATATCATTTACCCTTCTGCCAGACAATATTACCTGGGGATGATAACCAAGCGAAGTTGCTTTATGAGCCAGGTAATAAGGATCAACGCTTATACAATGCCCGCCTACCAAACCAGGCCTGAATTTTAAAAAATTCCATTTGGTGGCGGCGGCCTCCAGCACATCATTTGTATCAATACCAATACGGTCGAATATGAGCGCCAGTTCATTTACAAAAGAAATATTTACGTCCCGTTGGGCATTTTCAATAGCTTTGGAAGCTTCGGCTACCTTTATATTGGGCGCTTTATGCGTGCCTGCGGTTATGATGGTTTTATATAAACTATCAATTCTTTCTGCAGCTTCCGGCGTTGAACCCGATGTTACCTTTTTAATATTCACCAGCTTATTCACTTTGTCACCCGGATTGATACGTTCCGGCGAATATCCCACATAAAAATCTTTATTAAATACAAGACCGGAGGCTTTCTCTAATACAGGCACACATTCTTCTTCTGTGCATCCCGGGTAAACAGTTGATTCATAAATAACTGTGTCCCCCGGTTTTAAAACCCGCCCGGTCATTTCAGAAGCCTGCAACAAATAACTCAGGTCGGGGGCATTATACCGGTCAACCGGTGTTGGAACGGTTATAATATAAATGTTGGCCGCTTTTATATCTGCAAGTGCATTTGTAAAATAAATTCCTTTGGAATTATTGTTGCCCTGTTTTAAAACGGCCTGTAAAACACCGGGTTCTGCTTCCAGTGTGCGGTCTTTCCCTTCACTCAATTCAGCGATCCGCTGGCTATTTATATCGAAGCCGGTAACTGCAAAATGTTTGGCAAATTCCAGGGCAAGAGGCAAGCCTACATAACCCAATCCAATTACAGCTATCCTGGTATTCATTCTATAAAATAACGCTATGGCGCTTATTTAAAAAAATATATCACAGGAGGAAAGCTACAAGCTGCAGGCCTCAAGCTGCAAGGGAGGAGAAGCTTCGAGCTACGAGCTGTGAGCTACGGGCGTTGGCGCTGTAGACTGTTGACTCACTTGTTCACAAGTTTATTACTATTTTCTTACTTATCAACTTATCAACCAATCAACTTTCCCCCAAATTCCTTATTCCCAATTCCACTTGCCCCTATAGTTCAAGCGTTCACGGTTCACTTGTTCACAAGTTTATTCCCGGTTTCTTACCTGTCAACCAATCAACTTATCAACCAATCAACTACCTCCCTGTTTATTCACGGCTTCGCCGTCCTCACTCCCACCGGACGAGCCAGGTTTTAAGTGAATATAGCTATGGCATGGCCAATATGTTTTCACTGAAGTATAATTATATACTTCTTAGGCGGAGTACGGGATACAGTAAAAGGCAGGCTTAATTCGTTCGAGGCAATAAACAACAAAGTGGTAAGCATTGTTGGTTCTTCCGGTTTCACAGATTTATTTAACAGGCCGCAAAAGAAAGGATAAAAAAGGAATTTTCAAAATCGGGGCAAAAATGAACTTATCGTTTTTTGCCTGTTAATTTTTTATTTCTTTTATGAGGAAGAAAACAGAAAGTGCCGGCTGAGGTAGAAACATCCATGCAGCTCTCATGCTCCAGATATGAAGGAAGTATGGAGGAGAGTACAAGGAGGTATGGAGGAAGCCATCACAATCCCGGTAAATATTGATAAATGGCTAAAACGATTGCTATAGTTTACTAAGGATGTTGCTATCTACCGGCGAACATTCCGAAAACCTAAAATGACGGCACCAGGTTTCTGCCAAACTCATACATGCCCGGCCAGGGGATCATAGCCAGTATTATCAAAAGCGCAAATGTGTATAATAATATGCAACGCCTGTGTTTTTTATCATCGGTTATACTCTTGCGGTACACACCCCGGGCTACGGTAATCAATATAATCGCCACGATCATTCCTACGGTATGTTCAACTGCAAAAAAGCGGCTGGCGCTGTTGCGCATTACTTCAGCCCCGTTATTCATAAAATTCTGAAGCCCCCATGAACCGGCAAACCATTCATATAATCCAATAAGCAATTGAATATGGGCAAAAATCATGAGCACTAAACCAAGCTTTTTATCGGTTGCACCAAAAGGCTTTTTAACAGCAGCGATGTGCCTCAAAAGATTTATGATCAGCAGCAATAAAATTACCCAGCGTAATAAATTGTGCAGGCCAAGCAGGAAATTATACATGATTTGATGAGTTTGAATTTGTCAAATGTAAGCATTGTTGGTTATAAGCTATGAGCGGCAGCACACAAGCTGCGAGCGGCTCCTTATTCCTCCCAGTCAACCATAAACAAATTAATATCATACCCGCCGCCACTGCTGCGGTTTGAGGAAAACATTAATTTTTTACCATCATAGCTAAACATGGGAAAAGCATCAAAACCATTACCATGCGAAATCTTTTCAAGCCCGCTGCCATCCAAATTCATTAAATACATATTGAAAGGAAAGCCGTGCTTGTATTCATAATTACTGCAAAAAATAATGCGTTTGCCATCCGGTGTAAAATTGGGCGCCCAGTTTGCCTGCCCCAATGAAGTTATTTGCTGCTGATGGCTGCCATCAGCATTGGCAATAAACACTTCCATCTGCGTTGGCGCAACAAGCCCTTTCGATAAAAGGTCTTTATAATCCTTAATATCTTCAGGCGTTTTTGGCCTGCTGGCACGCCATATTATTTTAGTACCGTCAGGACTAAACCATGCACCGCCGTCATACCCCAGCTCATGTGTAATTTGCATAACTTTTTCAGTTGCGAGATCCATTACATATAAATCAAGATCACCGTTACGGTCAGAGGTAAAGATCATTTTTTTACCATCGGGAGATAAGGTTGCTTCAGCATCATAGCCGTTTGTTTTGGTAAGCTGTTTAATTATTTTACCTGAAGTATCAGCCAGGAAAATATCATAGCTGCCATACACCGGCCACAGGTAGCGGTTGCCATATTGTGCACGGTCGGGCACCGGCGGGCAGCTATCTCCGCCCAGGTGCGTTGAAGCATACACTACCTCTGTTCCGCCCGGCAAAAAATAACCACAGGTAGTGCGGCCAAGGCCGCTGCTCAATTGTTTAAATACAAACTGTTTTCCCTTTTCAGGTATATTGCCAATAAACATCCTGTCGCACATAATGCCTTCCTTTTCATACTTCCGCTGAAAAATCACCTGCTTATCATCATAACTCCAGTAGGCTTCTGCATTATCGCCATTAAAAGTGAGCTGTTGAATATTTTTAAAATGTTTTTCATCGGGATATATTAAGCTATCGGCGCTTTGCGCTTTTACGCTTTTGGTTATTATGCCTGCAATAAAAAAAAGCGCTGTGCACCTTATTAATTTAAAAGAATACATGTTGCAAGATTTAATCCTTACAAATGTAATGGCAAAAGGTTTTGCTGTTATAAATAAACAACAGGCTTTATTCGTTATATTAAACTGCGATAGCCCTTCTTATCCATTTTATTTTATCTCATTCAATAAACTTAAAAAGAAGGATAAACTGATGCTGCGAAACAGCACTTAAAATTTTATCACAACCTTTCAATCTCCTATCTTTCCCAAAAAAATACAATGGCTTCATCTAACGAATTCCTGGCTGCTGTAAACAATGGCTATAGTTTTAAAGGAGATCATATTAAAATAGGCTGCGGCATGCTTGATGGCCAGGTTGTGCCGGGCGCTGACGTGTCTCTCCCGTTGCGCATGCTTAACCGCCACGGTCTTATTGCCGGTGCTACCGGTACAGGTAAAACCAAAACATTACAGTTGCTTAGCGAATTTTTAAGCGATGCCAGCGTGCCGGTTGTAATGATGGATATTAAAGGCGACTTAAGCGGTATTGCTGAAGCCGGCGCCGTAAACGATAAACTTGCCGAACGTATAAAACTGCTTAATATAAATTATGTACCAACGGGCTTCCCGGTTGAGCTGCTTACGCTCAGCAATGAAAAGGGAATAAGATTAAGGGCTACGGTAACGGAGTTCGGGCCCATATTGTTAAGCAAAATTCTCGGGCTGAATGATACGCAGGGCGGCGTGGTTGCCATGTTGTTTAAATATTGTGATGACAATAAACTTCCGCTGCTCGACCTCAAGGATTTCATCAAAATATTACAATATGCAGCCAATGAGGGCAAGGATGAACTGGGCAAAATGTATGGCAATATTTCATCTGCCACAACAGGCACCATTTTACGCAAAGTAATAGAACTGCAGCAGCAGGGCGCAGATATATTTTTTGGAGAACCCAGCTTTGAAATTGACGACCTGATGCGCATAGGCGATGACGGCCGCGGCATGATTAATATTCTCCGTGTAACAGATATGCAAAGCAGGCCAAAACTTTTTTCAACCTTCATGCTGCAAATGCTGGCAGAGCTATATGCCACCTGCCCCGAAGAAGGCGACCTGGACAGGCCTAAGCTTGTAATGTTTATTGATGAAGCGCACCTTATTTTTGAAGAAGCAACTGATGCGCTGCTGCAACAAATAGAAACCATCATTAAACTCATACGCTCCAAAGGCGTGGGCATTTTCTTCTGCACACAAAACCCGCAGGATGTGCCCGCTTCCATATTAAGCCAGCTTGCCCTAAAGGTGCAGCATGCATTGCGGGCCTTTACTGCCGCCGACAGAAAGACCATAAAAAAAGCGGCAGAAAATTTTCCTGAAACAAGTTTCTATAAAACAGAAGATTTACTTACACAGCTCGGCACCGGCGAAGCCCTCATAACAACATTGAATGAAAAAGGTATTCCCACGCCGCTGGTACATACCATGCTTTGCCCGCCGCGCAGCCGCATGGATGTTTTAAACGAGAATGAAATAGATATGTTAGTTGCCAAAAGCAAACTTGTAAATAAATATAACCGGGAAATAAACAGCCAGAGCGCTTATGAAATATTAAACGAAAAATTACAGGTGGCGGCAGAAAGGCAGCAGCAGGCACAAGCTGCCCGGCAGCAAAAGCAAACCCGGCAGGTTAAAGAAAAAAGCATTTTCGATTCACCCGCTATGCGCCAGGCTGAACGTACTGCGGCTTCTGTAATTACACGAAGCATACTGGGCGCATTGGGTTTAGGCGGCAGCAGCCGTAAACGAAAGAGCTGGTTTTAAAGTGTGAGTGGTGAGTGATGAATGGTGAGTAGCTGTGAGCTATCGGCTACGTGAATACCGCACTCACAACTCACCATTCACAACTCCCCGCAGTTCTCTATCAATTAAAATATTATTACAATGAAGATCGCCTTATTCAGCGCTAAGGGTTATGATAAGGACTATTTCGACAGGATCAATAAAAATTATCATCTCAGCATTACGTATTTTGAAACCGGCCTTAACAAAGACACATCCAACCTTACGCTTGGCTTTGATGGCGTTTGTGTTTTTGTGAATGATAATCTTGACAAAGAAACGATTGAAAAAATTGCGGCAAACGGCATTAAGGTTATTGCCCTGCGCTGCGCCGGTTTTAATAATGTTGATATTGCTGCGGCACAAGCCAACAATATTAAAGTGGTACGCGTACCGGCTTATTCTCCTGAAGCCGTTGCAGAACATGCGGTGGCGCTTATTCTTACCCTAAACAGAAAAACACATAAAGCTTATAACCGGGTAAGGGAAAGTAATTTTTCACTGGAAAAACTCACTGGTTTTAACCTGCACAATAAAACAGTTGGTGTAATTGGCACAGGCATTATAGGCAAAGCATTTTGCAATATCATGCTTGGTTTTGGATGCCATGTTGTAGCGTATGATGTGTATGCATCAGATGAATTAAAGCATAAAGGCGTTCAATATGTAAGCCTTGATGAATTGCTTAAGCAGTCTGATATTATCTCTTTGCATTGCCCGCTTACACCCGAAACAAAACACATCATTAATGAAAGCGCCTTTACTAAAATGAAGAACGGTGTAATGCTGATTAATACCGGCCGCGGCGCACTGGTAAATACGCAAGACGCCATTAAAGCATTAAAAGATCAGAAGCTGGGTTATCTTGGTATTGACGTATATGAACAGGAAACCAATATTTTCTTCCGCGATCTTTCAGAAGAAATTATGCAGGATGAAATATTTGCAAGGCTGATGACTTTCCCAAACGTATTGGTTACCGCCCACCAGGCATTTTTTACAGGCGAAGCATTAGAACAGATTGCAACCATTACATTACAAAACCTATCCGATTTTGAAAATGGCGAAACGCTTGTAAATGAAGTAAAAGGCTGATGGCTTTTTATGGGCTATTTATTATGGCTGTTTAAGCAAATAGTATATGGCGGCTAAAACCCCGAAGGTTTTTGAAACCTCCGGGGTTTATTATCAACAGCAGTTTCGGCCAATGATCTTTTTGTGCTTATTCATCTCTCTTATCATATTCAATTCCGAGAAAATTAAAGCTGCTTACTTTGCCTTCTTCATTTAAAGAAAAACGCATCAAATCTTTGCCATACCATTTGTATTCAAACCTGCCGAGAAAAGTATCATAATTCCAGTGGCTTAAATCAACATTGATATTATTGGGAAATTTTGCTACAAGAGAATCGCCCTGCAATACAATGCCTGCATTGCCGTATAATTCGTTATGATAACTGCCCGCATAATCTTTCAGCTCAAGCGAAGGTTTGGTATTTGAAACCCTTGCAGAATCTCTTTGCGCTTCTCTTTTTTTATTAGCCGCAAAGCGGGCGGCATAAAGCTGATAAAGTTCCTTGCTCCAGTTAGTATTATCATCATTAAAAACAAAAAGGTCCATGGCTTTATACATTAAAGCGTGGCGTATTTCCGTATGGTCCATATTGGCAAATACATACACACCAAAATTTTCATCCGGTATTAATCCTGCAATAGCCACCGCGCCATCAAGGCTGCCGGTATGAAACTGCACCATGCGGCCTTTATAATCTTCCTGGAACCAGCCAAGGCCATACGTAGTCCAGTGCGTATGCGTTAATTGTTTGGTTGGATAAAATTCATCTTCCGTAACTATAGATTGCGGTTTGAATAATTCCGAATATGTATCCTGTTTTAATAAACGTTTGCCATTAACCCTGGCGCTGTCGAGCATAAAATTTATCCATTTGCCCATATCATCTGTACAGCTCCAAACGCCGCCGGCGGCATCAATGGTTTTGCTGTCGATAAAAGGAATGGTTTCCACCACGCTGTCTTCATACATATAATGTGTTGTAATGTGGTTATTGCTTACCAGCGATTGCCTGTAATTGGGAAAAGTATTGTTCATGCCAAGCCTTGCAAACAAACTGTCTTTAATAAACCTTTCCCAAGGAATGCCTGAAACTTTATGTATTACTTCACCCGCCACTATATACATCAGGTTTTGATAAACAAAAGAAGAGCGGAACGAGTAAGCAGGTTTTATATACCGCATTTGGTGAATTACAGTATCCATATTGTAATCAAAAACCCAGAGCAGGTCGGCATTGCCCAAACCGGTGTTATGCGTAAACAGGTCTTTTACCGTAAGCTCGCTGGCGGCATAGTTATCATACAATTTCAGTTCGGGATAAATATCACTTACTTTATCCGTCCAGCTAACTTTTCCCGCATCCACCAGCATGCCCATACATACAGCCGTCATCGCCTTGGTGGTAGAGGCGCAGATAGAAAGCGTTGACGTTTCAAACGGCGCCCTCGTTGCAATATCTTTCACACCATAACCTTTATTAAAAACAATCTTATTGTCTTTTACTATTACTACAGAAAAGCCGGGCGTTTTCCATAACTGCATGGCATTTTGTGCAAATGCGTCAAAACTTTTTATTGCTTTTTGATAAGGTGCATTTTGTGTATATGCATTAAAAAGAAAAAAGGTTAGACAGATAAGTAGCGGTAATTTTTTCATAGCCGTATTTTATTCATACAAAATAAACGTTTGTAATGTTTTTATAGGCCTGTGCATGGTAAGATTCTTTGAAAAGAAAACCTGTTTGTTGAGTGCTGGCAGGCCCGTAAAAGAAGCCTGGCCGGAAATTCAACAGCATAGCACCTCTCATGCATTCTTTATAATTATGTAATATTGATGATTGAATTAAAACATGCTATCAATCACGATCAGCAATCAAATTAAAACGATTTTAAAAATAAAAGCCAATGAAAAGGTCAGCATTACTCATCGCTATTTTTTGCAGTGCATGCATAGTTGTAAAAGCACAGCCATCACGCTTCAGCGCTGAACATTTTGTAAGTAAAGGAGACACCTTAAATTACCGGTTGTTATTCCCCGATTCTGACCCCGGCCGCAAGTACCCACTTGTTATTTTCCTGCATGGCTCCGGCGAACGTGGTAATGATAATGATGCGCAGTTAAAATGGGGCGTGATGAGTTTCGCCACAGATGAAATGATGACCATGCACCCTGCATTTGTAATTGCGCCCCAATGTCCCAAAGGAATGGCCTGGTCTAATTTTAACCGTACCAATGCCAACCGTGCAATGGCTTTGCAGCCTGCCCCATCAAAACCAATGGAGCTGCTGATAGGATTGATACAGCAAATGAAAAATAACCCGTCAATAGATACCAGCCGCATTTATATAACAGGCTTATCAATGGGTGGCTTTGGCACTTTTGACGCGATTGAACGTTATCCTGATTTATTCGCGGCGGCTATGCCTGTTTGCGGCGGCGGCGATACATCGAAAGCTGCATCTATTGCACATATTCCAATCTGGATTGCACACGGTTCTGAAGACGGCACGGTGAACCCGCAGTTTTCAGTTGATATGCTGCAGGCATTAATGAATGCAGGAGCTCACCCGGGTTTTTCCATGTATCCCGAAACAGGCCATTTTTCCTGGCTGGCTGCATACAATAATAAACTTGCCATTGAATGGATGTTCAGGCAGCGGAAATAAAGGTGTGTATTACTGCGAAACCTGAAAAGTTCAAGAAAGAGCCATTTGCTGAAAAAGAAGTAAAAGGTTACAAAATTAATTTTGCTTAAAATTAATTTTAAGAAAGACAAAGGAACGGACATCAACTTATCGCTTATGGCACTGCAAACGGACGGCCTGTATTAATGCAACTTTCATTAGACAAAGCGTCTAACTCAATGACAATATTCCAATTTTCCAAAACCGCTAATTCGCTTTACAAATGATGCAACAGGTGGCAATTTCTTACCTTTACAGCATATAGAATAACAAAAAATGAGACCCACAGATATAAATACAAACTTAGTTGACAGCTACTATGCATTGCTTAGAAATCTAAGCCCTAACAACAAATTGGAGCTTATAGCACGACTCTCAAAGTCAATGAAGACAACCAAAAAAGCAAAAGATAATTCCTGGAAAGCTTTGTTTGGCGCTTTGGTTATTGACCAATCGGCTGACGAATTTGTTGAAGAACTTAAAAAAGAAAGAAAATTCAGCCGTAAAGAAATCGACTTGTGAAAAAGTATCTTTTAGACACTAATACTTGTGCTTATTTCCTGAACGGGAAGTATGATCTTGAAACCAAAATTGACGAAGTTGGTTTTGAAAATTGTTTCGTGTCTGAAATAACGATTGCCGAATTGAAATACGGAGTTGCAAAAAGCACTCAGAAAGAGAAGAACAGAAAAACACTTGAAACGTTTCAGGCAAAGTTTGACATTCTTCCAATTTTCCCAGCGCTTGATATTTACGCAGCAGAAAAAGCACGACTAAAAACGAAAGGTAAAATCTTAGACGATTTTGATTTACTAATAGGCACAACAGCAATTTTGAACAACCTGATTTTGATAACAAAAAACGTGAGCGACTTTGACCGCCTTGACGGAATTGTTATTGAAGATTGGACATCTGCCGGCTAACAAAAAATACAATAAACAATAACTAAGCTCCCACATACAAAGATGTTGAGCGTTTCGTATCGAAGAAATAGGGAAAATCTACGGTTTCCGGTTTTGCATTATAAAGTTGCCGCTGTTATACTTATTCAGCAAAGCATTCCACATAGCCTTTGTGCCTACCGTAAATAAAAGCTTACACTTTATTTTACAGAAACTGCAGATGTAAGTTTTGCATCTGCAGCATTTTCTCCCACTGTAATGGTGTAGTCGCCCTTGTTTAACTTCCAGGCATTCTTTTCATCATCCCATTTTTGCAGTTCGCTTAAGGCAATGGTAAACTGCACCGTTTTTTCTTCATTTACAGCCAAATTGATTTTCTTAAACGTCTTCAATTCCTTTAAGGGCATACCGGGCAACTGTGGATAACTGACGTACACCTGCGCCACATCATCGCCATTATACTTCCCTGTATTTTTTATGTTTACAGAAAACGAAATGCTGTCTTTATTTACAACAGGTTTATTCGCCCATGTATAATCAAAGCTGGTATAGCTGAGGCCAAAGCCAAAAGGATATTGCACCTGGCCGTTAAAATAGCGGTAAGTCCTGCCTTTCATGGCATAGCTTGAATAATCCGGGAGATCGTTGAAAGAGTTGTAAAAAGTTACCGGTAAATGGCCTGACGGAGAAACTTTCCCAAACAAAATATCAGCCAGCGCGTTGCCGCCTTCTTCACCGGGATACCATGCCAATATAATGGCGTCGGCATAATCTTTAATAGCACTTACATCAACAGCGCTGCCGGAAGTAATTACAACAATCAACGGCGTTTTGGTTGCTTTGCGCAGGGCTTTTAAATAAGCTATATGGGCAGCAGGCAAAGAAAAATCTTTCCTGTCGCCACCGCCCTTGGCAAGAAAGGCATCGCCTTCTTCGCCTTCATACACGGGTGTAAACCCTACTACAGCAATGGTAACTTCCGCATTGCCGGCAGCCCATATACCGCCGAAGTGCGTGGTATCTTCATAATTGCAGCCCATATCATATTCAATCCTCGTAGCAGCATCCACGGCGTTGGTTATGCCTTCAACAAAGTTTACGGCCTTGCCGGTTACACCATGATAATTGCCCATTAATGCATCTGCAGAAGTGGCATTAGGGCCCACTATCATTATCTGGTGATATTTATTTTTATCGAGCGGCAATACCTGCTTATCGTTTTTCAGCAATACCATACTTTCCGCAGCCATTGACCTTGCCAGTGCTCGGTGATAATTATTGGCAATACTGTCATCGCCAAAATTTTTATACGGCGAAAGGCTGCTGTCATCAAAAAAGCCAAGCTTCATTTGTGTTTTTAATATCTGTGCAAGTGCATTGTCAACATCTGTTTGGGTAAGTAATTTTTCATCAACAGCTTTCTTCACATCTGCCTGCAACACATTGCCGCATTCAAGGTCAAGCCCTGCTTTAATAGCTGCGGCGGCTACTTCGGGCCTGGTTGGATAGGTTTTATGCCTTGTATAAATATCATTCAATGCGCCGCAGTCTGTAACAACATGCCCCTGGAAATTCCATTCCTTATGCAGGATATTGTGCAATAAGGTTTCGCTGGTGCAGCAAGGTTCATCGTTCACCCGGTTATAAGCACACATAACGGCTTCCACCTTTGCATCAACCAGTTTTTTAAATGCATATAAATATGTTTCGCGAAGGTCTTTTTCGCTAACCAATGCATTAAATGAATGGCGCCCGGCTTCAGGGCCGCTATGCACGGCATAATGTTTTGCACAGGCCGCCGCTTTTAAATGCAACGGATCATCGCCCTGCAAACCCGTGACAAACGCAGTGCCCATAGTTGCTGTGAGAAAAGGGTCTTCACCATAGGTTTCCTGGCCGCGGCCCCATCGCGGATCGCGAAAAATATTAATGTTTGGCGACCAGAAAGTAAGTCCCATGTACTGAAGATGCTCTCCCTTCTTTGCACCAAGATTATATTTAGCCCTGGCTTCTGTTGAAATAGTTGCAGCGCATTCTTTTAAGAGTGCATTATCGAAACTTGCCGCCATGCCTATAGCCTGCGGAAATATGGTGGCATTGCCTGCCCTGGCCACACCATGCAAAGCTTCGTTCCACCAGTTATAAGCAGTAATGCCAAGCCTTGGTACGGCTTTACTTTCATTTCCCAATAAAGAAATCTTTTCTTCAAGCGTTAGCTGTTGTAAAAGGTCATTTATCCTGGTTTCAACCGGCAGGGAAGCATTGCGAAATGCAGGCTGGTTTTGCGCCGCAGCCAAAAAAACTGTTGCGACAAAACAAAGCGTGATGATTGATTTATGTAGCATAATAGTTTAATGATTATGATGTACGTAAATTACTAAATGATCGTTACGCCTAAGCCATTCTCTTCCGGCAGGTACATGTATCCATCTTTAATTATAAAGCCACCGGCAACCACATCTTCGGCAAGATCGAGGCTGCCATCAAGGTCGATATATTTTGTATGAGGACAGGCGAATGCAGCATGCAGTGCGGCTGTTATGCTTACGATACTTTCATCGTTGCAGCCCCAGAATAAATTAATGCCTGCAGGCTTTGCAATGTTTGCAATATTGAATGCGCTTTGCACGCCGCCGCATTTCATCAGTTTAATATTGAATATGCCATATAAGTTTTGTGCTGCAATGGACAAAGCTGATGCTTCGTTTTTGAGTGATTCATCAGCCGCTAATAAAGCACGTGTTAGCGCAGGCAACTGCAATAATTCTTGATCCGTGTTCGGAAGTAATGGCTGTTCTATCAGTTCAACATGATAATTTTTTGTAAGTGCAAGAAACTGCTTTAGCTCATTCAATGTATAGCCTGTATTTGCATCAACGCGAATGATAAAACCTTCACCGAATTTTTCCTTTAGTTTGATGATACGTTCTGCATCAAGCTGTGCATCGAGCCCCGTTTTTACTTTTAAAATTTTAAAACCCTGCTTATAATAACCAGCCGCTTCATCAAGCGTTGCCACCACATCTTTAATACCAATCGTTACAGAAGTAAGCATGCGCTGATGCTGCCTTCCATAAAAATCAACGATGCTTATGCCCAGCCATTTGGTAAAAACATCATGCAGCGCAATATCAATGCAGGCCTGCGTTCCGGGCATATTAGTAAAATGTTGTTTGGTTAAATAAATAAGATGCAGAAACTGCCTTATATCTTTTCCAATAAACGACTCTAAAAAACCTGATTGCAGGTTTGTTAAAGTTTGTGCTGGTGTTTCACTAACCACTTCCGGTGAAGGATTGGCCGCGCCAATGCCTGTGATCCCATTTTCCAGTTCAATTTCCAGGAAAACATTTTCAACATCCGTAATCGTTTCCCTCGCAATAGCATAAGGCTTTTGCAGCAAGAGGTTTTTACTATATGATTTAAAAGATTTTATTTTCATTCGTACAGGTTTGATTTTTCAATGGCTTCATGCCCGCCTGAACGGCTCAACCGGGGCAGGAAATCCCGCTATGTATATTTCCCTGAGTGAGAAAAAATTATCATGCCCGGTTTCATTCGCTTAACTTTTGCGAAGGCTTTTTATTACAGGCACTATTTTTTCACAACCTTCCTGCAACGGCAGCATAACCGGTATTCCAAATTGGGTTTCATATTGTTTTTGAAACATAAATGCCTCTTCATGATTGCAATGTTCTGTGTTAATAGCAATGGCAATTACAGTTGAGCTAAACTGTTTTATCAATTCAATTTCAGATGCCAGCGAAGGTATTTCTCCCCATACAGGTTCATGTTCATAATATTTTCTTTTAGGAGCTGTAACCAATATTACAGATTTGGCATTGCCCGATATAAGCAGCTCACTGCCGCAAGGCCCTGTGGGGTTTCTCAACGCCGACTGCCCTTCAATAAAAATAACATCCGGGTTTGTTTCTTCATTACAGGTTAGAATGGCATGTTCCAGTTCGCCCGAAACAAAATCGTTTAAGGTTGAATCGAAAATAAAACCATATTTACCACCCTGCAGCCAGCCCGTTTGACCGGTATAAATCATTTGCGTGTTCATGCCTGCGTTATTGCAGGCGTTCATCACAAAGCGGGTGGTGGTACGTTTCCCCAATGCACAGTCTGTACCAATAACCGCCACAACAGGCGTGTTCATCTCAAAAATCTTTCCTGTCCAGAAATGAAGTTCGTGCAACCTTTTAGGCCTTCTTATATCAATCAGTTGAACGTTATTCTTTGCTGCAAGCGCTTTTATTTCGGGGCGATCATTTAAATGATCGTGCAGACCGTTTACAATATCAAGCTTTAATCCAATTGCCTCTTTTACTTCATTCAGCAATGTACCCGGAAAAATGCCGCCGCTTGTGGCCACGCCCACAATACACACTTCCGGGTTTACAGCCATTGCTTCGGTAACCGTTGCATAAACAGGTATGTTCCTGTGTTGGCTATCCAGTAAAACACCGGCATCGTTGCCTGCAAAAACATGATCTATTACTCCCGCGATTTTGTAACGGTTACTTTCGCGTACCAGGCCATGCGCTGTTTTGGCATCCTCTGTATCATATAACCCGTTTGTAAGTAAAATGGCTTTCTTCATATATTTCTTATAACCCGATAAATGTAGAATAATGCATTATTTTATCAGCATTCAACCATAATTTTTTCCAACAGTTGAACAATGAATAATTGTAAAGAATAAATTAGAATTCAAACCGGGCATTAAATATTCTGTTTCAAAAAAAACTAAAAACTTTGTTCATTGGCAAATGGCTATTATCTTTGCGCTCCCGCAATTAAAGCGGCCGGTTCGTCTATCGGCTAGGACATCTCCCTTTCACGGAGGAAAGACGGGTTCGATTCCCGTACCGGCTACAAAGGAAAGGTTAAGTTAACCCCATATTCAGATTATTGAGTGTGGGGTTTTTGTTTATGATTACTGTTTATGTTATAGAAAGCCTTACTGATTCCACCTGGTATACAGGCATGGCCAAAAATGTTTTGCAAAGATTGAAAGAACATAATAGCGGCAAGAACAGGTTCACAAAAGGACACAGGCCATAGAAAATCATTCATACCGAAACGCATCCTTCATGGGTTGAAGCACGTGCAAGAGAGAAATACCTGAAAACGGCCGCAGGTAAAGCCTGGCTAAGAAAATATCTTACTGAAACCGGAGGAAAGACGGGTTCCCTGCCTGCGTGAACGCAGTTCAGGCAGGGATTCTCCCGCAATAAGCGGGACTCAAAGGAAAGGTTAAGTTAACCCCATATTCAGATTATTGAGTGTGGGGTTTTTATTTATGATTACTGTTTATGTTATAGAAAGCCTTACTGATTCCACCTGGTACACAGGCATGGCCAAAAATGTTTTGCAAAGGCTAAAAGAACATAATAGCGGCAAGAACAGGTTTACAAAAGGACACAGGCCATGGAAAATTATTCATACTGAAACGCATCCTTCCTGGGTTGAAGCACGTGCAAGAGAGAAATACCTGAAAACGGCCGCAGGTAAAGCCTGGCTAAGAAAATATCTTACTGAAACCGGAGGAAAGACGGGTCCCCTGCCTGCGTGAACGCAGTTCAGGCAGGGATTCTCCCGCAATAAGCGGGACTCAAAGGAAAGGTTAAGTTAACCCCATATTCAGATTATTGAGTGTGGGGTTTTTGTTTTTAACCCTAAAATTTTATTGTTAGAATCGCCGCAAAGTTTTTCAACAAATATTTTTAAAAGTGAAAGTTACTTTTGAAACTGAAATCTTTTTCGCATGAAGACAGTCATTCTTATTTTATTCTCTTTATTTATCATTTGTGCATGCAACAACAATAAAAAGTTTGATGAAAACAAAGAAGCCGCAGCACCCATATTAAAATCACAGGCAGACACCGCTAACTATACCGAAATTCAATGGGTGGATTCTATTATTGATTTTGGAACAATGAGAACGGAAGATTCGATGCATTTTAAATTCAGGTTTAAAAACACAGGCTCAAAGCCTTTATTCATTTCAGAAGCACAATCGTCTTGTGGCTGTACGGTAACAAATTATCCAAAAGATCCCATTATGCCGGGCAAAACCTCTTTCATATCAGCAACATTTAACAGCAACTTTTCCATCGGGCCTGTCTTTAAAACAATAACTGTTATGGCTAATACGAAAAACAATAACCAGCATGTTTTGCTGCTGCACGGCGAAATAGTTTCAAAAGAAAACAGGTAATCAGCCTGAAATTATTTCTTTAGCCGGTATATGTTTTTCCCAATGATTATCAGCCATATCTGAAAATATACCAGTGAGGCTTTATTTTTGGGCGCCCCGATCCATAGCTCTGGCATAATTTTTAAACGGCATATAAAAAATTTTTTATGAAAAGAAAATTTTCAGGCCTGCTGGCATTGGCTATTATCCTGCTGCTGTCATCATGCGTTGCAAAAAGAAAGTTGCTGGATGCGCAAATGCAATACAGGACTTTGCAAAATGACAGTTCTTTAATGGCATCAAAAATTGCAGCACAGCAAGCAAGCATTAATAAACTGCAAGCTGATATAGATGCGCTGAACAAACAAAACAATCAATTAAGCACCGATGCGTCCAATAAAGTAAATTCATTACAGCAAAACCTGCAGGCACAGCAAAAACGTTTGCAGGATTTGCAAAACCTGCTTGACCAGCAGCGTAAAGCTACAAGTGAATTAAAAAATAAAATGATCAATGCCCTCGTTGGTTACAGCGACAGCGACCTTACCGTTACACAAAAAAACGGGAAGGTTTATGTAAGCCTCAGCGAAAAGTTTTTATTTCCTTCAGGCAGCGCGGTAGTTAACCCGGCAGGAAAGGAAGCCTTAAGCAAGCTCGCCAATGTGTTAACTGCAAATCCTGATATTGCTGTAACAATTGAAGGCCATACAGATTCAATTCCTATCCGCATGAAATTTGAAGATAACTGGGCTTTAAGCACTGCACGGGCTACGAGCGTTGTAAGGATTTTGGTGAATGATTATAAAGTGGACCCAACAAAAATAATTGCGTCAGGGCATGCATGGTTTGACCCGGTTGACACTAACAGCACGCCTGAAGGCAGGGCGCGAAACCGTCGTACGGAAATTATTCTCACACCTAACCTCGACCAGATTTATAAATTGCTTGAGCAATAAATAAAATATTTAAACTTTTATTATTGAATAATTTAAGTATTGATTATCCTGTTTTTCCTAAACAGCTTGAATAAAAAATCCTTGCTTAAAATTTAATAATAATAAAAATCATTTTACCTTTGCAATGTTTTTTAAGGGTTTAGGGTTGAAAAAACCCCGCCTAGTCTTAGGCGGGGTTTTTATTTTATATACGCTTGTTATAATTATTTATAGTGAACAGGTTTCAAACAGATGGCGCATCTGTAACTTCATCACCTGTTTGTGGTGGTATGAGTTTACTCCTGAGGTAATCATCTGTATGATCTATTTTCACTTCAACCCACATAGGCAGATGATCGCTCATTTGATAAGTTCTCCAGTACGTTTTATAATAAAGTGTTTTGTTTTGCCTTTCATTGCCTCTGCTGGTTGTATAGTAACGATCACCCATTGCTGGTATATATAATTCTTCGTCCTGCTCTGTAAACACCACTTCATAAAAATTAAAAATACCCGCATTATTTGTGGCCTCAAACCTGCCGGGTTTTACCTTAAAAGCAATCTGGTCGTAAAACTTATTTTGCAAAGCGTTTGACGGAAGGCTTTGCAGTTGCGGCGGTATTTCAAACCCGGCCTGCAAAATAGCTGAATAGGTTTCATCTTCCGGGCTGTAAATATTAAAATCGCCAAGCAATACAAGATTATCCGACCACTCAAATTTATCTGCTGCTTTTCGTGCAAGCGCATTGGCAATATCTTTAATTTCTTTAACCCTGCGCGGATCATTGGCAGCAGATGTGCCATACAAAATATGAACAGTTGAAAGCATAAAATCTGCCCAGCCTGCTTTAAAGCCGCACAGGTAAGGCGTTCTGGCAAGCTGCTTAACGGGCTGATAAATTGTTTGGCCGGTATCAGGATCTTTTGCTTTAAAAGGAGGCAACATAACTTCACCTGCAAGCCCGCCGAATTTTACTTTCCTTGTATCAAACACAAAAGCCAGCCTTTCTTTATTGCCCTGCCTGCCCTCAGTAACATCAGTAATAATATATTCCCAGTAACTGCCTAAAATACGCATGAGCTTTTTCAGCGCTTTCAAATCCTGCCTCACTTCCTGTATGGCTATGATGTCAAACTTTGAAACAATTTCCGCTATATAATAAAACGCTTCTTCAAGCCGGTCTCCATAAGCAGGTGAATCAAACTCACGTATATTCCACGATGCAATAAGCAGGTTTTTTTCAAGATGCTTCTGCGGTATTTCGTTATCGAGTTTTATACGTAACTTAAGCAACCTTTCAATGGTGCGTTTGCCATTAACGGTATGGGCATTTATGTTTTGGTAGAAGGGCATAATAACTTTGGTTCAATAAATGTAGCAATATTGTTCTTTTGTTAGTCGTTTTTATGCCAGTTAAAAGCATCAGTTTAAATAAAAAAACAGCCGTATAAAACATAATAAAGAAATATGGACAATCGGGCATTCCACGAGAACGCTGGAACATTTTGTTGAGATGCTGCAATCGTTTAACATAGAATTGCTTGCCGATATACGCAGCTTTCCCGGCTCAAGGCGCGTACCGCAATTCAACAAAGAAAACCTTGAAGAATCAATGCCTGGAAGCGGAATAGCTTATGTGCATTTAAAATTACTCGGCGGCAGAAGGCCGGTGCATAAAGACTCAAAAAATACAGGCTGGCGGCATCCTGCTTTCAGGGGTTATGCAGATTATATGGAGACAGATGATTTTAAAAAAGGTATTGATCTACTGGAGGCGATGGCCATAAAACAACGTACTGCCTATATGTGCTCGGAAGCGGTCTGGTGGAGTTGCCACCGTTCTATGGTATCAGATTACTTAAAGCTGAACGGGTGGCTGGTGCATCACATTATGGAAGTGAATAAAGCAACAGAACATACCTATACACAGCCTGCAAAAATTGTAAACGGGAAATTATTTTACGGTGAGCAAACGCTGCTATAAAAAAGGCAAAGCAGCTTACCTGCTGTTTGCTTCATTCATTCTTATCCTTCTGCCTTTATAATTTTTACCATCTAAAGAGCGCATCATTTGTTTGGCTGCCTTGCTGTCAACTTCAACCCAGCTATTCATTTCACGCATATCAATTTTGCCAAGTACATCCTTACGCAGGTCGCTCATATCAAGAATAAACTGCAGAAAACTTGCTTTATAAAAACCATCTTTTGTACCAAGGTTTACAAACAACCTTGTATAATTACCGTTGCCATAATTTTCCTGGCGGTTTCTGCCTTTACCCCTGTCATCGCGCCTTTCACTTCCTCTTGCACCCCTTGCCCCGCCAGGTTCTCTTGCTGGCTGGCGCATATTTAAATCTTCGGCATTTTCATAATATTTCAGAAAACGGTCAAACTCCAGCGCCGCTACTCTTTTCAGCACTTCTTCTTTGCTTACATCCGAAAATTTCTCAGCAAGCATGGGCACATACGTTTCATAATCGCCGTGGCTTATATCAGCCTGCAACAATTTATCCATAAAGAAGAAAAACTGCTTGCGGCAAACATCTTTGCCCGATGGAATTTCCAAACGGTGAAACGGCTGCTGCACGATTTTTTCAATTTGCTTTAAGCGGTACATCTCACGCGTATGCACAATGCTCATGCTGATACCGGTATTGCCTGCACGGCCTGTTCTTCCACTGCGGTGCGTATAAACTTCAACATCATCGGGCAGTTCATAATTGATAACATGCGTTATGCCCTGTACATCAATACCACGCGCTGCAACATCTGTTGCTATCAATAACTGTAAACTTTTATCACGAAACTGCCCCATCACTTTATCACGCTGTCCCTGTGTTAAATCGCCATGCAACGCATCAATATCATAACCTTCCCGGGTAAGCTTTTCTGCTATTTCCTGTGCATCGGCTTTAGTGCGGGTGAATATCAAACCATAAATACCGGGATTAAAATCAATCAGGCGCTTTAATGTTTCATACCGGTTTTGCGCAGACGTTACAAAATACTGGTGATCGATGTTTTTATTACCGGTATTGGCTTTACCAACCGTTACTTCAAAAGGTTCGTTCATGTAACGGCGGCTTACTTTTCTTATTTCGGGTGGCATGGTTGCACTGAATAACCAGGTGGCTTCACGGTTTGGCGTATTCTGCAAAATAAATTCTATATCGTCCTGGAAACCCATGTTCAGCATTTCATCTGCTTCATCCAATACCACATATTTTATTTGTTCGAGGTTGATGGCTTTGCGTTCAATCAAATCAATCAAACGGCCAGGCGTTGCCACCACAAGCTGCACGCCTTTTTTAATATCTTTTATCTGCATGCCAATGCTTGCACCGCCATATACTGCCACCACATGCATGCCGCGAACCCGCTTTTTAAATAATTCTATTTCGTTTACAATCTGTATGCATAATTCCCTTGTGGGGCAAACAATTAATGCCTGCGGATATTTATCGGCCACAGCAACTAACTGCAGCAAGGGCAGGCCGAACGCAGCCGTTTTACCGGTGCCGGTTTGAGCAAGGCCTATAAAATCTTTTGTACCGCTTAATAAAACCGGTATTGCTTTTTCCTGTATGGGTGTAGGGTTTTCAAATCCTAATTCTGTTATTGATGCGAGCAAATGCTCGTTCAATCCTAATTCTTCAAAACTTGCCATCTTAAAAATTTGCGCAAAGGTAAATGAATTGTGAGTGGTGAAAATATTTATAGGCCAGAGATGCACAAATGAAACCTGCGCATTCGTGAATAGCCTTAAGTAACCACATTGAATGATGAATAACGAATGTATTATTTTTATAGCAATAATCGCTATCCCAGTCTTAACACTCATTTATGTATCAATAATTTTATCTTCAAACTTTAAAACGATTGTTATGGCACATATTCTTAATGATACAGAAGTAAATACTTTTAACCGCGATGGTTATGTGATTGTAAAGAGCTTTTTTTCAAAACCTGAAATTGATAAACTGTATGGCATTGCTGTTAGCGACAATGTAGTAAAAAATAATGCACTTGACCTGAACGATCAAACGGGTAAGAAAACAAAACTTACTTTATGGTTTACGCCCGGCGATGATGTGTATAGCTGCATGTTGCGTAGCGAACGTATGGTGTATTCCGCTGCAAAATTGTTAGACAGCACTGCGCCTGTTTGCCACTTTCATACAAAGCTGATGCAGAAAGAACCGAAGGTTGGCGGGGCATGGGAATGGCACCAGGATTATGGCTACTGGTATAAAAATCAATTTCTGTTTCCGGACCAGTTGGTGAGCGTGATGATTGCTTTAACAGAAGCCAACAAAGCCAATGGTTGTTTGCAGGTAATAAAAGGTTCGCACAAAATGGGCAGGGTGAACCACGGGTTTGCCGGTGAACAGGTTGGCGCTGATATGACGATGGTAAATAATGCACTTAAAACAATGGAGCATGTTTACGTGGAATTAGAGCCGGGCGATGCATTGTTTTTTCATAGCAATATTTTACATCGTTCTGAGGCCAATACAAGCGATAAGCCAAGATGGAGTTTAATTTCCTGTTATAATTCCTTATCTAATCCTGCCTATAACGATGAAAGCACTTCATGGAAAGAACCTGTAAAAATTTTACCCGATGATGCATTAATGAATGATAATGCAGGAAGCGCATCATTGCAGGGAGATTTTTTAAAGAAAGAAAAAGACCCGGCGCTGAAAGAAACAGGCTGGGAAAAAGAAGTGGCAACAAATTAATTACAGCCGCCGTTTTTATTTTAATATACTTTGATACTGTATCATCTTTAGTATGTTAAAAATGATAGCAATTAAATTTAAGTTGCGACCTTTAGAAGATTAATGAAAATTTTTAGCGCCTTTATATTGCTGCTGATGTTATTCTTTTTAGCAGAACCCTTATTTGCTAAAACGAACAAGGATAGCATTTGCGTTAAAGATTGCTGCAGCAAAAAGCCACATAATACTAACAATCCATGTACAGGTATCTGTAACCCCTTTTTTAGTTGCATATATTGTCAATACATTCCTAAAAAAACAATTGAAATAACTGATTTAAGCCAGCCAATAACCAGTAAGTCTTTTGAGTTTACTATGCAGGATATTGCAGAAGGTTGCTTGCTGGCCTGCTGGAAACCGCCAAATTATTTTATGCTTTAATTAAATGGACAAAACATTTTTAAACGTATAAAATTATAATTATGAAGAAAATAATTGTTGCAGCAGCAACAACGCTTATTGCGTTTGTTAGCATTGCACAGGCAGGTAATAAACCAAAAAGCGCGTCTTGTTGTGATGGCAGCGCTTGTTGCCATCCCGGCAGTGCTTGTTGTTCAACCAAATAAGTTTACAGGTTGATGTAACGGTCCGTTCGCTTAGCGAACGGACTTTTTTATTTATAATATTTACAGGCTTATTTGTTTAGATATTACTTTCTTCCTGTAGAAAATGCTGGCGTGATTATTAAAATCTTCTGAGGAATCTGTTGTATAAAATTGAATGGTTTTATTTTTTGAAAGCTGCGTTTCTATTTCAGCATGACGAAGCAGGTAATCTTTAAGGCTTGCTGCAACAAGTTCAGCTTGCGCAATTACATTAACGCCTTTGGGCAAAAACTTTTCTATCTTTTTTTTTATTAATGGATAATGTGTGCAGGCCAGCAATATTGTATCAATCTTTTCATCTTGTTTCAATAAATCATTGATATATTTCTGAATGAAATAATCCGCTGCTTCATTTTCAAATTCATTATTCTCAATCAGCGGTACAAGCATAGGGCAGGCTTGTTGCACAACTTTTACCCGGGGAAAAAATTTATTTATCTCTATAAGATAAGATTGCGATTGCACCGTACCGCTCGTTGCCATTATGCCCACATGGTTCGTCTTAGAATAATTACCAATTATTTCTGTTGTCGGTCTTATTACACCTAATATTTTTTTACCCGGAAACTTTTTATCTAAATCGTTTTGCTGTATGGTGCGCAAAGCTTTTGCAGATGCAGTATTACAAGCCAGTATAATTAACGGGCAGTTTTGTTTAAACAGCCAGCTTACGCATTGCAATGTATATTGATATACGGTTTCAAAAGAACGGTTGCCATAAGGCGCCCGGCCATTATCGCCAAGATAGATATAATCATATTGAGGTAAATGTTTTGTAAATTCTTTCAACACTGTAAGGCCGCCATAACCCGAATCAAAAACACCAATTGGAGCTTGCATATAATTCAAAAATAAATGCCTGACGATTAATCAAATTTTAAAGTCTGCAAAACTTTTATAGTAACTAATAACTGGCCGGTATGCCGCATAGTGTGTTCAGCCGAATGAAACAATAAACCCATTACAGTGGAAGGTATTTGTTTGCGGCCTACATACCTTATTTCAGTTAACGTGCTTTCATCTGTTTGTTTTAATTGTTCAATTGACTTTTCTGTTTGCTGATGTAAATGTTCCAGCAAAAATGCCAACGTGATAGTTTCGTTTTCTTTGCCCTCACTTTTTAAATAAGCAAGTTGCGATTCGCTTAATGCTTCGCCTTTTGCGTAAGTAAACAGCCTGTCCTGAACGCCGGCAATATGCTGCAAATGAAAACCAGCAGAAGCAAGCATTGCTGGCCTTTTCCATAATAGGTCCTCATTAAAATCAAGCAGGATTGCATTTATTTCTTCAGCGGCCTGCAAGAGTGCATGTGCTACAGGTTGCAACAATGGTGGTATGGAGGGCAGCGGGCCTCTTAACCAAACTTCGGGTAATTTTTCCTGGCTCATAGTAATTAAATAATGATATAGCTTAATAAAATTTACAGGCTCACAAGTTCACGAGTTTATTCCAGATTCCCAATACCTGTTTCTTATCTTTTAACTTTCAAGCGTTCAACTTAACCAACTAACCACGCGTACTAACAAACATTTGCTTTGTTATAGCGATCATTTATTTTTTAAATCACTAAAAAAAATTTCATTTTTTTATTATCAGCATTTTATATTTGCCGCTCAAAGCAAGCAAATGTTTAATCCTTCTTCACTGTGTTGTTGTATGTGTTACATCTCTACGGGGAAGGAACTTGTATTGCGATAATTCAAAATAAAAAACGCAAGAAATTATATAAAGCCTTCTCCACAAGAGAAGGCTTTTTGTTTTAATACACTATTATCAACAACAGCAAAATGAGCAATGCACCAACAGAAGCACAAAGCGCAAATACCGGTAAAATTTATTTTATCGGTTCGGGACCAGGCAATCCCGACCTTATTACTGTTAAGGGCGCTAACCTGCTGGCACAGGCTGAAGTAATTATTACAGACAGGCTTGCCGGCGATGAAATCATCGGGCGCTATGCCAATCCCAATGCGATTATTATTGATGTGGGTAAACAGGGCGGCAATGAGAAATCATACAAACAGTCAGACATAAATAAACTGCTTGTTCAGTTTGCTAACCTGTATGAAAAAGTGGTAAGGCTGAAAGGCGGCGATATTGCTTTCTTCTCCAATGTTTATGATGAATTACAAACACTTGCTTACAATAACATAGCTTATGAAATTGTTCCCGGTATTACAGCCGCATCAGGCGCATCTGCTTTTACAGGCGTGCCTTTAACGGCAAGAGGTTTTGCCAGCGGCGTGAAATTGCTAACACATTTTAATAACAGTATTATTGATAAAGAAAGCTGGAAGCAATTGGCAGCATTTAAAGAAACGCTTGTTTTTTATATGAGCAGTAACAATCTTGCTTCAATAATTGAACAGCTTATTAATGCAGGCGCTGATAAATCAATACCTTTTCTTGTGATTGAACAGGCTACAACGCCTAACCAGCGTGTGCATGCATTTACGTTGCAATCTTTTCCCGCAGAACCCATTCAGTTTAACAGCCCTTCCATAATAATAATGGGAAAAGTAGCAGGGTTACATGAAAACTTTTCATGGTATAAAAACAATAGCGTTGCCGGCGAAAATTATTTCCGCAGTGTTGAAGAAGCAACAGCATATCTCAAAATAAATCCATTTATCACCAGGCCTGTTGAAGGCGCACAAAAAATTACTGAAAATGTTGACTGAACAAAAATTCAAATCATTTAAAGATTTTATCCAGGATTCATCAAGGGATGAAATAATCTGGATGAGCGGCTACCTGGCAGGCGTGTCAGATAAAAATACAACGGCAACGCCACCGGCACAACCTGAGATTGTTGCATCAACAGAAAAGCTGGTTATTACAGTAGTATATGGAACAGAAACAGGCAACTCGAAAAAAATAGCTGCAAAGCTTGCATCGGTTTTAAAAAGCAAGCAGCATAAAGTAACGCTTAAAGCATTGGATCAATACAATGTTGCCAACCTGCAAAAAGAAAGCACGCTGTATGTTGTAATGAGCACACATGGCGATGGTGAAACACCATCTGCAGCTAAAAAATTCTACGACCATCTGTATGCAAAACAGCATGACCTTTCTAATTTAAAATATGCGGTGCTTGCGCTGGGAGATAGCTCATACCCATTGTTTTGCAAAGCAGGTGAAGATGTGGATACACGCCTTGATGAACTAGGCGCCATAAGGCTTTTGCCGCTTGAAAAATCAGATCTTGATTTTTATCCTGTTTCCGAAGCATGGATAAGTAATATCGTAAATCATCTTCCCACAACGGCTAATTTGCTGGCGCCAAAACCGCAGCCCAAACAGGCAAAAAACGGAAAGCATTTTTATAAAGGTGTAGTACAATCGCACATCAACCTGAATGATAAAGGCTCATTAAAAGAAACATTCCATATTGAAATTGGCACAGAAGAAGCCATTTATTATTTGCCCGGCGATTCTTTGGGTATTGTGCCTGTAAACACTGATGAGGACGTGCAGGAAATACTATCCCTGCTTTCAGCAGATAAAAACAAAACAGTAACATATAAAGATGAGCAATTCACGCTGCTTGATTTGTTTAAGACCAAGGTAAACATCCTGCACCTGCCTGTTCGCATTATAGAAAAATATGCAAAGCTTATTGAATCAGAATTACCATTGATAAGGCTTGATCTTAAAAATATTTTGGCGCTTTATCCTTTAACGAAAAATATTTTACTCGAAGATTTCATTGCTATCCTCGAGCCTATTACGCCAAGATTATATTCTATTTCATCATCGCCGTATGCGCATGGCAATAATGAAATCCATATTACCGTTGGCCGCAATAAATTTTGGGTGAATGATAAAGAAAAATATGGCTTTTGCAGCAGTCATTTTGCAGGCTTGAATGAAGGCGATGAAGTAACGTTTTATATCAACTCAAATGATAACTTCCGCCTGCCGCTGCAAGATAAAGATGTAATTATGATCGGGCCCGGAACAGGCATTGCACCATTCCGCTCATTTCTTTTTCACAGGGATGATGAAAGCGCACCGGGAAGAAACTGGCTGTTCTTTGGCGATCAGCATTTTCATAAAGACTTCTTATACCAGAGCGAGTTGCTTTCTTTATTCGACTCCGGTTTGCTTACCAGGTTAAACACAGCTTTTTCAAGAGATCAGAAAGAAAAAATATATGTGCAGCACCGCATGCAGCAGCAATCAAAAGAATTGTTTAACTGGATTGAAAGCGGCGCATACATTTATATCTGCGGCTGCAAAGACACAATGGCTAAAGATGTTGAAGCAACATTAATTAATATTATCAGCCAGGAAGCAAACATTAATGAAGAACAGGCAGCAGGCTATTTAAACAGGCTGGAAGATGAAGGAAGATTTGCAAAAGACGTGTATTAAAGCAGCCCGTTTTTTACATACGACTTACATTAAAAAATTTAACCGGTTAACATAACTCATACCACTAATGTCAGAATCAGTAGTAGAAAAAATCAAAAAAGAAAGTAAAGGCCTGCGCGGCTCTTTAAAAGAAAGTTTATTGGATGAACATACAGGCGCTATACGCGAAAGCGACAGGGCGCTTATAAAATTTCACGGCATGTATATGCAGGATGACCGTGACCGCAGGGATGAACGCGCTGAGAAAAAATTAGAGCGCTTATATTCTTATATGATCCGCTTACGCTTGCCGGGCGGCCTGCTTTCAGCAAAACAATGGATTGCTTTACATGAAGTAACCAATAGCTATACAACCGGTGTTATAAAAATTACAACAAGGCAAACGGTGCAGTTGCATGGCATTTTAAAACATCACATTAAACCCACCATAAAAGATTTTAATACCGTTAAGCTCGACAGCATTGCAGCCTGCGGCGATGTAAACCGCAATGTTATTGCAAGCGCTCATCCGCGTTTCAGCGCTGTATATGAAGAAATATTTTCTTATGCCGGAAAGCTGAGTAAGCTGTTATTGCCCAAAACACATGGTTATTATGAAATATGGCTTGATGAAGAAAAAATTTCTCCTGAACTTGAAAAAGATGAATTATACCAGGACAGGTATTTTCCGCGCAAATTTAAAATAGCTATTGCCATTCCGCCTTATAATGATGTGGATGTTTTTACAAACGATGTAGGCCTTATTGCTATTGTAGAAAACAACGAACTGGTGGGTTTTAATGTAAGCGCAGGCGGCGGCATGGGCGCCACACATGGTAATGCTGAAACGTATCCAAGACTTGCTTCCATGCTGGGCTATGTAAAAAAAGACGACTTGTTTAAAGTGGTTTATGAAATAGCGACAACCCAAAGAGATTTTGGCAACAGGAGCGACAGGAAACTGGCACGTCTTAAATATACCATTGACCGCATGGGCGTTGATGTATTTAAGAAAGAAGTGGAAACAAGAAGCGGCATACCATTCGAGCCCGAAAAAGAATATGCGTTAACCATACGCCACGATGAATATGGCTGGCATAAAAATCATGAAGGGCTTTATTAT
Organism: Parafilimonas terrae; assembly: GCF_900115755.1. Lineage (GTDB taxonomy): Bacteria > Bacteroidota > Bacteroidia > Chitinophagales > Chitinophagaceae > Parafilimonas > Parafilimonas terrae. The sequence continues at coordinate 54,340 of NZ_FOXQ01000016.1, read as the reverse complement.
TACACTGCCTTTATTGAAACCGGCAGGGTATATGATGGCGATAAGGTGCAGTTTAAAAAAGCATTCTACGAGATAGCAAAGACGGGTAAAACACAATTCAGGTTTACCTGCAATCAAAACTTAATTATAAGCGATATAAAACCTGAAGACAAAGATGAAATTGAAAATATACTGCAGCAATATGGCGTGATACAGGCCACACAAAATGCTTCGCCCGTAAGGCGCAATGCCATTGCCTGCGTGGCTTTAAACACCTGCCCGCTTGCATTTGCAGAAGCGCAGCGCTACCTGCCTTCATTAATAGATAAAATTGAAGATATTCTTGACAGGTATAATTTAAACAACGAAGAATTGCATGTGCGCATGACGGGTTGCCCCAATGGCTGCGGCAGGCCTTATGCTGCGGAAATTGGTTTTGTAGGCACCGCATTGGGCAGGTATAATATTTATCTCGGTGCTGATGCACTTGGCAAACGTTTAAACAAATTGTACAAAGAAAACCTTGAAGAGCCGGAAATATTAAGTACGCTCGATGCATTGCTTAAAGATTTTTCTGCCAACAAAAACCTCAATGAATCTTTCGGGGATTACGTAATAAGAAAAAAGATTGTGTAACAACTTATTCCGGCGCCAGCCGGCGAATGCAGGAACCGCTTACAATTTTCAAACAATTTTTTTGCAGGTTCTTTCTCGTCGGCCTGGCTCAATTTTTTTTAAAAGAATAAAAGAATATTTATGAGCGCTGATAAAAACAATCTCTTCCCGGTATTCTTCAAGCTTGAAGAATTGCGCGTGCTTATAATAGGCGCCGGAGAAATTGGCTATGAAAAACTCAATACCGTTTTACATAATTCACCCGCAGCGAATGTTACTGTGGCTGCCAGTTTTATTAAAAAAGGAGTACGTGAACTTGCTTTCAAACATAAGCATGTGCAGCTAATACAAACATCGTATCATCCTGAATTATTAGATAACAGCGATTTAATTATAGCGGCAGTAAATGATATTGATCTGGCAGAACGTATAAGAAAAGATGCAAAACAAAAAGGCAAGTTGCTGAATGCCGCTGACAAGCCTTCGCTGTGCGATTTTTATCTGGGTTCTGTTGTCACCAAAGGCGATGTAAAAATTGCCATTTCAACCAATGGCAAATCGCCCACACTGGCAAGAAGGTTAAAGGAGTTTTTTAACGAAGTACTGCCCGAAGAAATTGAAAGCCTTACCAACAATCTTAATACAATAAGAAACAATATTCAAAGCGGGCTAAAGGAAAGAATAAAGAAATTGAATGAAATTACGGCATCACTGGTTGAAGACAATGAGCAGACTATATGAGTAATAAATGCAGCGCTGCTATGTTCCTACCTTTATTAAAACACCAATGCCAATAACTGATTTTAACTGCAATCGCGGCGAATTTGCTTTGGGGCCGAATACGCGTACATCGTCATCATATATCATATCCACATTCCACGTTACTGCAAATTTTTTACTGAACTTGGCTGCAAATAAATTCGTCATATATACATCCACATTAAAAGGGTTGTGCTCATAATTTGAAAACAGGTCTATCCTTGAATTATAGGTTATAGTTTTAGTGAAATTGCTGTTGAAAATAATTGTTCCAAAAGCACCCACCTGGCTTAAAAAATGCTTGCCGCTGTCAACGCCGTAAGCTCCAATTTTTGAAAGTGTTGGGTTCAGCATTACAATCCATCTTGATGATACGGGCGAAACGAATATAGACAGGTTTTTTACCGGCTTATAATCAAACCCCGGGCTAAATAAAACATAGCCTGGCGAAAATGCAGTTGAAGAAAACACAGGATACTCGGGGTTTGCATAAGTATATCCGTCAAAAAACTGCGTTCGCAAACTAAATAAGCCCGTAACAGAAACTTTAGAACCCAGGTAATATCCAAGCTTTGATAAAAAATCAAGCCGGTCATCACTTTTACGTGTGCCTAAAGTGGTTGTATGAATGTAGCCGATATTTATATCAAGATTATTATCCCAGGTTACCTTATTTTTTTTATAAAAGGCATGGGCATTAGCATACATATTCATGGTCACGGAGAAATTATCACCGCCTGCGGCCCAGTCTTTTAAAGCACTTTGCGCCACGTTTAAATTAAACATGCCGCCTTTTATCCATTTCTTCTTAAGTGTATCAGGCACATCCTTTTTAATAGTGCGGCCTGCTTCGGTTTTAAGAATCGTTATTGTAGGATCCTGCGCTTTTAAATTAAACTCAATAAACAATATGAGGAATGCAAGAAACCATTTTCTCATCATGCTGCGTGTGTACTTACGTTGCTTGGAATGCTTACAAAAGTCTTAAAATAATTCTTGTATAATGTTCTATACATGTTAAAAATTTAGCCACAATTCTTTAACAAAATTTCACCAGTTTGTTTATAATAATTTCTTGATTACTTTTGCACCACAAGGCGGATTTGTTTATTGTTCGGCCTTAAAAATTCAGAACTAATAAACGCACAAACTTCACTATTAAGTTTCCCTACGTTTATAATTCAGATTATTTTTTGGTTGCCGGCCAATGAACTCCGGTTGAGTTTCGTTGTGTCACTCCCTTGTACTGCAGTGCTAATGGCATCTGTGGTTTCAATTTCAAATCATCCTGTATGAACATTAAAGAACTTTTAAATCAACGCATCTTAATAATTGATGGCGCCATGGGCACTATGATACAGCGTTATAAATTATCAGAAACAGATTACCGCGGCGAACGTTTTAAAGACTGGGGTTCGGACATAAAAGGCAATAATGATCTGCTTTGTTTAACGCAGCCGCAAATTATTAAAGCCATCCATAAAGAATACCTTGAAGCCGGTGCAGACATTATTGAAACAAACACGTTCAATGCACAACGGGTTTCACTTGCAGATTATAATATGCAATCATTGGCTTATGAAATAAATTTTGAAGCCGCAAAAATTGCGAGGGAAGCCGTTGAAGAATTTTCGGCCAGCTCTCAACCGCCAACCGTCAACCGCTTTGTTGCCGGCGCCATAGGGCCCATGAATAAAACATTATCGCTTTCTCCCGATGTAAATAATCCAGGTTTCCGCGCCTTAACTTTCGATGAAGCCGTGGAGGCTTATTATGAGCAGGTAAAAGGTTTGGCAGAAGGCGGTGTTGACCTGCTCTTAATTGAAACCATTTTTGATACTTTGAATGCAAAGGCAGCAATATTTGCTATTAAAAAATATTTCAGAGATGAGAAGAAAGCATCATTACCAATCATGATCAGCGGCACTATAACTGATGCCAGCGGCAGAACTTTAAGCGGGCAAACGCTGGAAGCATTTTATAATTCCGTTGCGCATGCAAAGCCGTTAAGCGTCGGTTTAAATTGTGCATTGGGCGCAAAAGAAATGCGGTCACACATTGAAGAGTTATCCCAACTGGCTTCCTGTTATGTTTCTGCCTATCCGAATGCAGGTTTGCCAAACGCCATGGGAGAATATGATGAACAGCCCGAAGAAACGGCCTGCTTTATTGAAGACTGGGCAAAAGAAGGATTTGTAAATATTGTTGGCGGTTGTTGCGGTACAACACCCGACCATATACGATCAATAGCAGAGCACGTAAAAAAAATTCAGCCCAGAACATTGCCTGTTGTTGAAAATATTTATGCTTAATATATGGCTATCATAAATTCCCAATCCCTTTTCAAGAATATAAAAATTCTTATTGAGGCTTCAAGAGAGCATGTTCTGCAATCAATAAATACTGCCCTTGTTGAAACCTATTATAACATTGGGAAACTAATAGTAGAATATGAACAGCAGGGAAAATCCAGGGCTACGTATGCAAACAAAACTTTACCCTCTTTATCAAAGAAATTAACTGCAATATTTGGCCGTGGTTTTTCTGTAGATAATCTTGAGTATATGCGCAGGTTTTATCTTGTATACTCAATTTCCGAGACAGTGTCTCGGAAATTGGTTCCGGGTTTATCAAATGCTTCAAAATCCGAGACAGTGTCTCGGAAATCTTCCACTTCTACTTTTAAATTAAGTTGGTCGCACTATATTTTCTTAATGCGTATAGAAAACGAACAAGAAAGAAAATTCTATGAAATAGAATCTATAAATGAAGGCTGGAGTTTAAGAGAACTAAAAAGACAATACGACAGTGCATTATATGAAAGGCTTGCTTTAAGCAGAAATAAAAAGAAAGTAAAAGAACTTAGTTTAAAGGGGCAAGTAATAAAATCTGCGAGTGATGCAATTAAAGATCCTTACATTTTAGAATTTCTTTCGTTAGCAGAACATGAATCTTACAGCGAAAGCGAGTTTGAAACAGCCATTATATCAAAGCTCGAAGACTTTTTAAAAGAGCTCGGAAAAGGCTTTCTTTTTGTTGGAAGGCAATACAGAATAACACTTGAGGAAGATCATTATCACATCGATCTTGTTTTCTATCATCGTATATTAAGATGCTTTATTTTGATCGATCTTAAAATTGGGGAATTAAAACATGCAGACATCGGGCAAATGCAGATGTATGTAAACTATTTCGATAAAGAAATAAAAGAAGCTACAGAAAACAAAACAATCGGAATTATTCTTTGTAAGAACAAAAAAGAAAGTATAGTAAAATACACGTTACCCAAAAACAACAATCAAATTTTTACAAGTAAATACAAGATCTATTTACCAGACAAAAAGGAGCTTCAGCAATTAATGGAATCTGAAGTAGAATATAAAATAACATTGCATGAGTGAGAATATTATTAAGCCCTACATGCGGCTCGCGGGTTTGGAATCTTTGACCATCAGGCCCGAATCAAATTTTGTAAATATTGGTGAACGCACAAACGTAACAGGTTCAAAAAAGTTTGCAAGGTTAGTTCGTGAAAACAAATATGAAGAAGCGTTAAGCGTTGCAAGGCAACAGGTGGAAAACGGCGCACAGGTATTGGATGTAAACATGGATGATGCATTGCTGGATGGCGTTCAGGCAATGACAACTTTTTTAAACCTGCTGCAAAGCGAGCCTGATATTGCCCGCATTCCAATAATGATAGATTCATCAAAGTTTGAGATTATTGAAGCAGGCTTAAAATGCGTGCAGGGCAAGTGTATTGTAAATTCCATTTCATTAAAAGAAGGCGAAGAAAAATTTATACGCCAGGCCGAAACCTGTAAAATGTATGGCGCAGCAGTAGTGGTAATGGCTTTTGATGAAAACGGCCAGGCAGATACATTGGAAAAAAGAGTAAGCTTCAGCGAAAGGGCGTACAACATTCTTACAGAAAAAGTGGGTTATGATCCGCAGGATATTATTTTCGACCCCAATATATTTGCCATTGCAACCGGCCTTGAAGAACATAATAATTACGGCGTAGATTTTATAGAAGCCACCCGCATCATTAAACAAAAAATGCCCCTCACAAAAGTGAGTGGCGGTGTAAGTAATCTTTCATTCTCCTTTCGCGGTAACGATCATGTGCGTGAAGCCATGCATAGCGTATTTCTGTATTACGCCATCAAAGCAGGCATGGATATGGGCATTGTAAATGCAGGGCAATTGGTGGTGTACGATGAAATTGAGCCTGGATTAAAAAAACTATGTGAAGATGTTATTCTTAATCACAATAATGATAATAACGAAGCCACTGAAAAACTGATTGCTTTTGCAGACACCGTTAAACGCAAAGGAAAGGAAGAAAAGAAAGATGATGCCTGGCGCAACACACCTGTTGAAGAAAGGCTGAAACATTCGCTTGTAAACGGTATTACAGATTTTATTGAAGCGGATACCGAAGAGGCAAGACAAAAATATCCGAAACCTTTAACCGTAATTGAAGGCCCGCTGATGGATGGGATGAACGTTGTGGGTGATTTATTCGGAAGCGGTAAAATGTTTTTGCCGCAGGTAGTAAAAAGCGCAAGGGTGATGAAAAAAAGTGTTGCCTACTTAACACCGTTCATTGAAGAAGAAAAGAAGAATAACCCGCAGCCCGGAAACGGCAATGCGCCCCGTGTTCTTATGGCAACCGTTAAGGGCGATGTGCATGATATTGGTAAAAATATCGTTGGCGTTGTGCTGGGTTGTAATGGATATGATGTGATTGATTTGGGTGTGATGGTTCCGGCGGATAAAATTTTAGACACCGCCATAAAAGAAAACGTTGATATAATAGGCTTAAGCGGATTAATAACACCTTCATTGGATGAAATGGTGCACGTGGCGCACGAAATGAAACGCCGCAATATGCAGCAGCCTTTATTAATTGGCGGCGCTACCACATCAAGAACGCACACTGCAGTAAAGATTGCACCGCAATATGATAATGGCGTTGTTCACGTATTGGATGCATCACGCAGCGTAACGGTGGTTACAAATCTCCTGAATAAAAAACAGAAAGAAGAATTATTAGACAATACACAAAAGGAATATGAAGCGCTGCGCAAACAGTTTTTAAATAAACAGGCGCATAAAGTATTGATCAGTTATGAAGAAGCGGTTGTGCACAAAGAGCAACTGAACAGTGAAAATTATACACCGGTCAAACCTAATGTTGATGGCATAAAAGTGTTTAAAGATTTTGACCTTGCTACCATTGCAGATTATATTGACTGGGGACCATTCTTTATTGGCTGGGAAATGCCGGGCAAATTTCCCGCAGTATTATCAGATAAAAATTTTGGTACAGAAGCTACGAAACTGTACAATGATGCGCAGGCTTTATTAAAGAAAATAATTGACGAGCATTGGTTCACGGCTAATGGTATAATTGGTTTCTGGCCGGCAATGAGCAATAACAAAGACACAGTTACCTTACAAACAAAAGATGGAGAAGTTAAGCTTGAATTTTTAAGACAGCAATCGAAAAAGGCCGCAGGGCAATTTAACTTTTCACTGGCTGATTTTGTAAGCCCATACGCAGGAGAGGTTACTGATTACATGGGTGCCTTTGCCGTTACTATTTCAGGCGCAAGACAACACATTCAAAAGTTTGCAGCGGAGAATGATGATTATAACAAAATAATGGTGCAGATATTAGCAGACCGCATGGTAGAAGCTTTTGCAGAATGCCTGCATCATAAAGTGAGAAAAGAATATTGGGGTTATGACAAAGATGAAACGTTTTCCAAGGAGGAATTAATTCATGAAAAATATAACGGTATCCGCCCGGCGCCCGGTTATCCGGCCTGCCCCGATCATACTGAAAAAATAAAATTGTTCAATCTTTTAAATGCTACAGAAAATATTGGCATTACACTAACGGAAAGCCTTGCCATGGATCCGCCGGCATCTGTTTGCGGCTGGTACTTTGCACATCCGCAAAGTCATTATTTCGGGCTTGGAAAAATTGGTAAAGACCAGTTGGAAGATTATGCAAAAAGAAAAAATATGAGCATGGAAGAAGCAGAAAAATGGCTAAGCCCAAACCTGGAATAACATTATTTATTCTTTTGCGAATCTTTCCATTGCTGCACACCGGCAGGATCAATAATAATAGCTATAATACCAAAACGCCATAAATTGAAGGCGCTGTTATTATAGCAGTTATGGTTTGTTTTTGATCAATAATGCTAATAAGAAAAATACCGTGGCTACGCCGATATAAATTGCCATAGAAACAATACGGGCAACACCATATTGCTGCATTGCCATAAGAGTTCCGAGCAACAGTTGAACCGCTGCTAATACAAAAAGTATATTCCTTGTTTTTTTTACAGGTTTATCATAGCCTCCATTTGAAGGATCGTTTTCTTGAAGCAAATCAGTATTGGTTGAATTTTCAGCAGTTGTATTTTGGTTCATGATGGTTGATTTAAAACAAACTTAATTTTTTATTTTAAATATTATATTCACTTGTTTAAAATAGTTCAACATTTAATGAACGATACATTACAATCTGCCCTGGAAAAAGCAAAACATTATTGCGCTTACCAGGAAAGATGCCACAGCGAAGCGCGTGATAAATTATACTCATTGGGCTTGCACCGCAATGAAGTTGAGCAATTGCTCACGCAACTTATAGAAGAAAATTATTTGAATGAAGAACGTTTCGCCATAGCTTATGCAGGTGGCAAATTCAGGATAAAGCAATGGGGGAAAGAAAAAATAAAGTATGCTTTAAGGCAGAAAAGGATCAGCGATTATTGCATTCGCAAAGCATTATCTTCAATACCAAATACTGATTACAATAAAACATTTAATACTGTTGCCGGCAAGAAATTGGCTACCCTGAAAAGCGAGAAAAATATCTTCATTAAAAAGAGAAAAATAAAAGACTTTTTGCAGCAAAGAGGTTTTGAATTAAAGTTAATCAATGATTATTTAAAAGAAATATGATTTAGTCCATAAACAGAAACCTGCTGCACCATTTGATATTCCCCACTCCAGCCAACCAGCGATTCATTTAATGTTGAAAATAAAAACAGTATTTTAAATAAGAGCGGGAAGCCGGTTCTTTTATAAAGACATGATGGTAAGAGCCACGAACTAATATATCCAAAAATAAAATCCCCGGCATTTCAAAACACCGGGGATTTTATTTTTATAAGAAATAGTTTCCTTCCTCATTCACGTTCTACGATCCACGTTTCACGTACCCATATTCACCACTCACAATTCACTACTCACTAATTCAGCGGCCTTAACCAGATATTCCTGAAGCTTATCGGTTCGCTCGGATCGCCGTGAGACTGTAATTTAATGGGTGAAGGGCCATGCGCTTTATAATAAGGCAGGCCTATATATCTTGTAACACCGCGTAAAGCAAAATTGTCCTGCAGCAATACGCCGTTGTGCAAAACAGTAACATGCGCAGAATCGGTTAAATTACCGGATGCGTCAAAACGTGGCGCATGCCAGATAACATCATACGTTTGCCATTCGCCCGGTTTTTTGCAGGCATTAGCCAAAGGAATTCCTTGCTTATACATAGCGCCGGTTTGGCCATTCACGTAGGTTTTATTGTTGTAGCAATCCAGCACCTGCAACTCATAACCTTCATCGCCCATGCTGAGATTGGCAAGAAAAATTCCACTGTTGCCGCGTGCCTGCCCGCTGCCATGTATATCTGTTGGAATACGCCATTCTATGTGCAACTGGTAATCTTCAAAACGTTGCTTGGTTATAATGCCGCCCGATTTTTTATTCACGGTAAATGCGCCGTCTTTTACAATCCATTCAGCAGGTTTGGTGCTGTCTTTATCACTGTGCCAGGCATCAAGGTTTTTACCATCAAATAAAACAATAGCGTCAGAAGGAGCGTCGCCATAATTTTTTCCCGGTGTCACAACCGGCGGAACTGGCTTGTAAAATTCTGTGGCTTGCGGCTTCGTTGTATCGCCTACATAGCGGAGCGTCGCCGTCATCTCAGTAGTGGAATCTACCTGGGCATTAGCAATCATTATACATACAAAACAAGCAGCGGTTAAAAGGATTTTCTTATTCATTTGTAATTTTTGATTTTTTTATTTGTCAAATGTAATTCGCTATAAATTTATTTGCAGCAGCTTAATAGTTATAACAGCGTGGCTTATTTCATTCCTGGATATTTGTTTTTATGTGTTGCAACATACAACACAGTTATGATAAAATTCTTTCGAATTTGTTTGATATTTTTATTGCCAGCCAATTAATGCTATGAAACACGGTTGCGTCGCATTACCGTCATCTGCATCTTTTCATGGCATCTGCAGTTTCAAATTCAAATTTGCGTTATCAATGATGCGCCCTTCACATTCACGTTTCACATAATAGCTGCCGTATAAAACCTATTGATGACACAGCCCTGCTGAATTAATTACTGCAGCCGGTAATATAAACTACACTTTTGGCAATTCATATCCATTATGATATTTGGCAAGGAGCAAATCATTGGCCTCATTATCGGTAAAGTTTTTCTTTGCATCGTCCCAGTAAATTTTTTTGCCAACCCTGAAAGCAATATTGCCCATCTGGCAAACCGTTGCCACATGTGCCGCTGCCTGTACCGGGCAATGCAGGTCTTCTGTTTTGCGTGATTTAATTACATCTAAAAAATTCTGTGTATGCAATAAAAGGCCGTCATCAACTTTTGGCTGGCGGGCAACGGCTTCCATTTTATTGCTGCCATTTATTACTTCAGGAATTACTTCCCATCCGCCGCGGTCAACTACCAGCGTTCCATTGTTGCCAATAAAAGCCACACCATGATCGCGCTGGTAAGGCCCATCGTTTATACCGGTGGCATGTTCCCAGAGCATATTAAAATTGCCAAAATCATAAACCGTAGTAAGCGTATCGGGTGTTTGTTCGGCGTCATCGGGATAAGCAAATTTGCCGCCGCTGGCCATTATGCTTTTTGGAACAGTTGCTTTTGAACCAAGCAATGCATAGTCAATCATGTGCACACCCCAGTCGGTCATAAGGCCGCCGGCGTAATCCCAGTACCAGCGAAAATTAAAATGAAAACGGTTGGGGTTAAAAGGCCTTTTTTCAGCAGGGCCAAGCCACATATTATAATCAACACCGGCAGGCGCAGGGCCATCAGGCTGCACAGGAATTGATTTCATCCAACCCTGGTAAGCCCAGGCTTTTACGAGGCGCACATTGCCCAGCTTGCCTGAGTGCACAAACTCCATGGCATCAGCATAATGTTTATTGCTGCGCTGCCATTGGCCCACCTGCACTACCCTGTTATATTTTTTTTGGGCATCAATCATTCGTGCACATTCCACTATTGAATTGCCAACCGGTTTTTCACAATAAACATCTTTGCCTGCTGCACAGGCATCTATCATTATTTTGCAATGCCAGTGATCGGGCGTGCCGATAATGACTGCATCTATATCTTTATTCTCCAATAACTTCCTGTAATCGCTGTAAGCCGTTACGTTTATGTTTTTTGCTTTCAGCTCAGCAACACGTTTATCCAATACATTCTTATCAACATCACATAAAGCGATGCATTCTGCTTCAGGATGTTTGATCATGGTGGTGAGGTCGGCCCAGCCCATACCATTTATGCCTATGGCGCCCACACGGATTTTATCGGCTGCTGAAACTTTTTTTGTGGCTGCTGACAATGTTGTTGGAATCAATGCAGCGCCAGCAAGGTACATTGATGATGATTGAAGGAAATGCCTGCGTTTCATGTTTTTGTATTTGTTACATCAGGTTATGAAAAAAAGTATTACACACAATTATTGGTTTCAAACTTAAGTGCAGCAAGCATTTGAAGCTTATTTACAATTGCAGGCAATACATTTAATGATGGCTTAAATATACAGTTGAATTTATTTAAACAAGCATGTTTTAAATAATTCCCCGCTTTAAATATCAATTTTTAATAAGCAAAGGGAACGTTTGATCATTTTTCTCGTCTTATATTAACACGGCGTCAATAAGCTCAGGACCAATTATCAAAAAATAACCTTACTTATTGCTGCTATACAATGCTATATGTATAAGCAACTTACTTTTTATAGAATTGCTTGCTTAAACGCGTTGCTTGCTGTATCCCTATTCTTTATAAGTGATGCTTCTATTGCTGTTTATATTAAAATAGCCATCTGCCTTATAAACGCAGCTTTTATTATAATAAACTTTAACCTGCTTAAGATTATACAACAAGGCAATAGAAAGCTATTTACGCAAAGAAAAAAATTGCTGATGTTATTCATCTGCAGCATGTACCTGCTTACCACTTTATTATCGTTATATTTTAATCTTCCTGTTATAGCTTTTTTTATACTGGCATTAATTTACGCTTTAGTCGCTTTGGTAATTTATGCGCACGCTGCTTCCATTACCTTTTTCAAACAAAAAATATTAAACGGAAACCGGCGTATTGCAGTAATAGGTTATGATGATAAAGCCCGTGAATTTGCTAAAAAATTAAAACTAAGCCTTTATCATAACATGCCCGGGCATTCGGAGCATAACACCAAAAATGAAAGCGGTAAAGGCGAACTTTTATCAGAGTACATAAGCTTTGCCAGGAAAAACCGCATAAGGGCCCTGTATGTTTCCATGCAGCATGAAGAGCACGTTCCTATTGCCGCTTTAACCAGGGAAGCCGAGAAATATTGCATCAGGGTTAATTTTATTGCACCTGATAAAAATTTTGAAACAGGCGTTTATCATGTTAACCACTTGGGCGGGATGCCTGTATTGGAACAATATAAAGAGCCTCTGAAATCTTTTTATAAACGGCTGCTTAAGCGAACCTTTGATTTACTGGTGAGTGCCATTGTTATTGTTTTTGTGCTTTCATGGCTTATACCGCTGGTAAGCCTGTTAATTAAACTTGACAGCAAAGGGCCTGTTTTTTTTGCACAGGTCCGGTCGGGACGGGATAATAATCCTTTTACATGCCTCAAGTTCAGGAGCATGCATATAAATGAAGTTTCCAATACCTGCCAGGCCGCTAAAGAAGACAGCAGGATAACAAGGGTCGGCAGGTTTTTAAGAAAAACAAGCCTTGATGAATTCCCTCAATTTTTAAATGTATTTATGGGCGATATGAGCATTGCGGGGCCCAGGCCGCACATGCTTTATCACACCGAACAATACAGCAACGCAGTAAATCATTACATGGTAAGGCTTTATTTAAAACCCGGCTTAACGGGCTGGGCGCAGGTGAATGGATTCAGGGGCGAAATAAAAAATATACAATTCATGGAACAGCGTGTTGCACATGATATATGGTATATGGAAAACTGGAGCCTTTTGCTTGATATTAAAATTATGATCCTTACATTTATTGCTATTTTAAGAGGAGATAAAATGGCTTATTAAAATGCTTTCCAAAAGCTTTTATCGTTGCCGGGAAAATATATTTAATACACTAATAATTTTTATACAACCTTATAAATTTTTAAAAACTTTTTATTCATTTGTATTCGTACCCAATAGCAAAAACCGGCTAAAGAAATTACAGCAAACACAACGATTTCAACAAAGCCCTTGCTTGCTATAAAAGATTGCTTATCCACATGAACTCAAAACTACTGCTCATTGCAGGGAACTATTACCCTGAACCTACAGGCATTGGCCGTTATAACAGCGAAATGATAGACTGGTTAGCCGATAACGGGTTTGAATGCACCGTAATTTCTACCTATCCGTATTATCCTTATTGGAAAGTGCAGCCGCCGTATAATAAGCGCAGTAAAAGATTTACCAGGGAAGTAAAAATTACAGCGGGTAATAATAAAATAATGGTTTACCGCTGCCCGCATTACACGCCGGCAAACCCCACCGGTGCAAAAAGAATGTTGTTTGATTTTACATTTTTTATTTCCGTCATTTTTAAACTTATCAGCCTTACCGGCAAAAAGTTTGATTACGTAATGACGGTTGCGCCGCCATTGCCATTAGGCGTAGCCGCTGCTTTTTATAAATCTATATCAAAAGCGAAATTTTTATACCATATACAGGACTTGCAGGTGGATGCTGCAAAAGAACTGAATATGATTTCTTCTAAAATGCTGCTTGGCATATTGTTTAAAATTGAAAGTTTCATTTTAAGGAAAGCCGACAGGATAAGTACTATATCAAAAGGCATTCAGGAAAAAGCACAAACAAAAACAGATAAAAAAATATACCTGTTTCCTAACTGGACCAATACAAACCATTTCTATCGCATAAAAAATAATGAAGCCTTAAAGGAATCCTTCGGCTTAAAGCCTTATACACCGGTTATTTTATATTCAGGGGCTATTGGTGAAAAACAAGGGCTCGAAAATGTATTATGGGTTGCAGAGAAGTTTAAGCAGGAACAAAAGCAGGCCCAATTTATTATTTGCGGCACCGGCCCCTATAAAATGGAGCTGGAACAAAAAGCTGCTGAAATGAAGCTGGACAATATACGCTTTCTGCCGCTGCAGCCGGAAGAAAAACTGAACGAATTTTTAAACACGGCAGATGTGCATCTTATTATACAAAAGGCCGGTGTAGCCAATCTTGTTATGCCGTCAAAGCTTGGCAATATTTGTTCTGTTGGCGGGCTTGTTGCAGTAACTGCAGAAAAAGGCTCGGCTTTGTATAATACAGTTGTGAATAATAATCTTGGCCTTGTATGCTTGCCTGAAGATATAACGGAATTAAAGAAATGCTTTGAAAAAGCACTTGCAACAAATGATAATACGCTGCAAATAAACGCAAGAAGCTATGCAGAAAAGCATCTCTGTCTTGATAAAATAATGCAACAATATGTAACTGAAGTTTTAGCTGTTAACCTACTCATTCCTGAATTACAATTATCCCTGGCAAAATAATTCAGCAGGAAATCCCGTTTAAGTACTTATCATTTTTATAAGTACTTTTACCGCTTCAGCAAATCAGCCTCCTGAATGAGCAACACACAAAATGCTAACAAGCTGTTACTTTTATTCTGCCTTATTTTGCTTTTATCTGCTTTAAACCTAAACGCCCAGGCGCCGGTTTTGCGTGTTACCAATGATTTTAACCAGCAATCTGTTTTATACAATACCGACACTTTTGCGCATACCGCATGGAAACCGGTTCTTTACACAGATTCAACTTATCAAAAAAGTAATCAAACCTGGCTTTACCGTAAATTTTTTGAAGAGCATTTACTGCAGGTACAGCAGCCTGATTTTAATATTTTCGGCGATATAATTTTTGATGAATTTGCAGGCTCAACCCATCGTAAAATCCCAACGTCAACTAATAATTCCGACAAATCAGGATTTATTTATACCAATACAAGGGGCTTTCAATTAAACGGGAATGTTGGCGATAAATTTTATTTCCAGACGGAGCTGTATGAAAACCAGGCTAACTTTCCGGGCTACGTAGATAGCTTCATAAGAAAAAACCGGGTGGTACCGTTTGAAAACCGCTACAAAGGGTTCAATGATAAGGGTTTTGATTTCAGTTATTCATCTGCAAAACTTATTTACACGCCCAGCAAACACGTTCTCTTTGATCTTGGTTATGGAAGAAATTTTATAGGCGATGGCTATCGCTCTTTATTGCTCAGCGATTATAATATTAGTTATCCTTATTTCCGCACGGCTTTAACCTTTGGCAATTTTCAATATTCTGTGATGTATTCAGAATATATGGTTGAAAGAGATAACAGTATTTATGCCGCCGGGTTTCCGCGCAAATGGGGCCAGACTTATCTGCTCGACTGGCATGCCACCAAAAATTTAAATATCGGCATTTTTAATGCGGTGGTTTCTTCAATGGAAAATGCAGATCGCGAAACTAACTTGGGCTTAACACATTTTAGCCCCATCATTTTCGCCCATGCATCTGAATCGCCTTCAGGCTTAAAAAATAATGACATCTATGGTTTGAATGTAAAATATACAATCGTGCCCACCGTTACAGCTTATGCGCAATTTATGCTGGATAAAAGCGGCAGTGAAGACTGGGAAAAACGAAACGGTTTTCAAATAGGCGTTCGTGCAGGCAACCTGTTTAAGGTAGATAATTTAAATGCGCAACTTGAATTTAATACGGTAAGGCCATACAGCTATGCATCGGACACAATTACCACAGCCTACATTCATAATGGTCAGTCACTCGCCCATCCGCTTGGCGCCAATTTTAAGGAAGGCCTTTTGGTGGCTGATTATACTTATAACAGATGGTATGCAAGGGTGGAAACTATGGTGGCCCGTTACGGCAACGATTCATCAGCTTTAGTTAACTATGGCCGCGATATTTTTAAGCCGCTTGACACGCATACAACAAGCGGCAACGTTAAAACAGGCCAGGGCTTAAACACAAAGCTCTTCTATGGCGATGTTAGGCTGGCTTATATTTTAAACAAAAAAACGAACCTGAGATTAGAAACCGGCGCTGTTTACAGGAAGGAATCCAATAAATTAAGCAATTACAAAGACCTGTATTTTTATTTTGGCGTTCGTTTTACTTTCCGCAAGCTTATTTATGATTTTTAAATACAATGCTTTGAAAAAACTGCGGTATTTATCAATATGCTTTTTCGCTTTTTTGGGCACTGGCAGTTTACTGCATGCACAGCAAATACCCTTGAATCAAAACGTTCAAAACAGGTTAAATGAATTATTGATAGATGCCGACTCTTCTGTTTTCACCGGTTTTCGCTCTCAAAACTGGCTGGAACTCGAGCGGTTGAACATCATACATAAATCAACATTGCAAGACAGTGTTTTCGGTTTGGGATCAGCTTTAAAGGGCGACCTGATGAACACGAATATGGTAAGGGCAGTTGGCCCCAACAGCGTTTTTACGCTCGATCCATATCTTGATGCAGGCCTGGGTAAATCAAATGAAAAAGATGGTGTATTGGTAAATTTTGGCGCCGGTATAAACATGCAGGCCACTTTCAATAAAAAGCTGTCATTCAATCTTGGCATAATTACTAATCTGAATGAATATCCCCAATACTTAGATAGTATTATTTATGCAAAATATAACCGGTTTGACCCTGCATCAGGCAGGTATATTATCCCGGGAGAAAACTCGGCTAAACTTACAAATGGCAACAGGTTTGCTTATACCAATTTCAATTTCAATGTAACCTATACACCTAATAAATATCTTTTAATAGCCGGCGGCTATGGTAAAAATTTTATTGGTGACGGTTACAGAAGTTTGCTGTTATCTGACAATGCCAACAACTATCCTTATGTGCGATTGCAGGCGCGGTTATGGAAATTAACCTATAATGTTTTGTATAATCATTATACCAATAATTTCTGGTATGAAGTTGATGGAAGGCCGCAGCCTAAATACAGCACCATTCATTACCTCGGCTTTAATACAAAAAAACTGCAGGTAGGTTTGTTTGATGCAGTAACCTGGATTGCAAAAGATACCAATTTCAACAGGGGCTTTGATGTGCAATATCTAAACCCAATCATTTTTACAAGGCCGGTTGAGTTTACACTTGGCTCACCTGATAATGCGATGATGGGCCTTAATGTGAAATATAAAATATATAAAAAAGGATTTGTTTATGGCCAGGCGGCTTTGGATGATATATTTATAAAAAAATCGCTGGATAATCATTCTCAATTCTATGGCAATAAATATGCTTTCCAGTTAGGTATGTGGAATAAAGACATTTTTAATGTGCAGGGTTTATCGCACAGGCTGGAATGGAATAGTGTGCGCCCTTATATTTACGGTCATGGGGTAGGCAACAATATCAGCCTAAACTACACGCATTTTTATCAATCGCTTACCACACCTTTTGCGGCCAACTATAACGAAGTTATTTCGCTGTTTAATTATTCCAATAAACGCTGGTATGGTTCACTTGAGAATCTTTATACAGTACGTGGAGAAAACCCCGGCGTTCCTTATAATAATGGCGAAGATTTATGGGGAGGCGAAGAAGGCATTCCGCAATTTGGCACTAAAACAGGCCAGGGCATTAAAACAAAATATTCTTACAACCAGCTTATTGCAGGCTATCTTATAAACCCCGCAAACAGGCTGGGGGTACAGGCGAGTATAGCCTACCGCAGCAGGAAGTCTTCCATTGTAAACCAGTCTGAATTTTATTTTTCTTTTGGTATTAAAACCAGTCTTTACAATCTTTACCACGATTTCTAATAATCGTTACAGCTAATGCATTTTAGTTTTTCGTATAACAAAAAGAAAGTGCTCCAGGCGCTGCGTTACCACTTTATTGCTCAGCGGGAAATAAAGTTATTGTTCATTATTATTATTTTATTCGACATTATTTCCGGTGTATTATATTTTTCGGGGAAAATACATCCGCAGCCATTTTTATTAGGCGCTTTTATTTGGTTTTTCTTTCTCATTTCTTTCTGGTTTTTAATGCCGGCCATTGTATATAAACGTTCACTCACTTTTAAAGAAAGTTTTACTATTTACTTTCAGCCCTCATATATAGCGCTGGAAAATGATAAAGGAAGAGTAGAATGGGAATGGAACAGGTTCAGCAATTATTTTGAAACGCCTTATTTTTTTCATCTTTATTTTTCGCCAAAATCTTTTTTTCTTGTTCCGAAGAATAATCTTGGGAGCGATGAAACATCTGGCGTGAGAACGCTGCTGCAGGATAATATCAGGAAAGGAAAATCATAGGTCTTTTTCCATCAAATAATGCGGTATTGACACTTCAATAAATTCCTCGCTCATAATTGTGTACCCAAGTTTTTCATAAAAACCAGTGGCAGTTTTACGGGCATGCATAACCATCTTTTTATAACCTCTGTCCCGGGCTATATTTTCAGCAAACTGCAAAATAGCACGGCCCACGCCTTTGCCTTGCAGCCCCGAAATCACAGCCATCTGGCGCAGGCGTAAAACGCCTGGCGCACTTTCTGTGAGAAGGCAGCAGCCTTCAAGTTTATCTTCATCAAAACATCCTATTAAAATATCGCTTTCTTCTTCAGCCAGTTCATCATCACTAAAATTGAGGCCAAGCGGTTTGCGTAAAAGTAATTGTCTCAAAGCGATCATTTGTTTATAATCGTCAGACCCATGATCAATCACTTTTATAGCCATACACTTTTTATTTTAAGAAAGAAAGTTATACAAAATTTAATTTTATAACACGGTATAAAAGGCAGCAAAAAGATGTTGAAATAAAACTAAAACAAAAATTATCGAAAAAATTTATTTTTGGGTAAAAATTATATTTTTGCCCCGTAACAAAACTTTTTAAAATGTCAGACATCGCTACCAGAGTTAAAAAGATTATAGTAGATAAATTAGGCGTTGAAGAAGCTGAAGTAACTAATGAAGCTTCATTTACGAATGATCTTGGAGCAGACTCTCTTGATACAGTTGAGCTAATTATGGAATTTGAAAAAGAATTCAATATTTCCATTCCCGATGAGCAGGCTGAGACAATTACAACTGTTGGCCAGGCCGTAACTTACCTGGAAGAACACGCAAAATAATTTTACTCGTCACTAAATTTAATGCGCCTGTTGTGTGTTTGCATAACAGGCGAATTTTTAGTTTTACCCCTCTAACAAATGCCAAAATACGATAGGATTGTAATAACCGGAATGGGCGCCTTAACTTCAATTGGCAATAATGTTAATGAATATTGGCAAGGCCTCATAAATGGTGTTTCAGGAGCTGATTATATTAATACTTTCGATACATCAAAATTCAAAACGCAGTTTGCCTGCCAGGTTAAGAATTTTGATCCGCTGAATTATATCGACAAAAAGGAAGCACGTAAATTAGATCCTTATGCACAGCTTGCCATAGCTGCCGCAGACGAAGCGATGGCTGACGCCGGCCTTGAAACAGAGAATTACGATCCGGACCGTGGTGGTGTTATTTTCAGCAGTGGCATTGGTGGATTCCTTAGCTTCCAGGAAGAATGCATTAATTATGGCACAAATAGCAGGACGCCAAGGTTCTCTCCTTTCTTTATCCCTAAAATAATTTGTGATATAGGCGCAGGTCATATATCCATACGATACAATTTGCGCGGGCCAAATTTTGCCGTAGTAAGCGCCTGCGCATCCAGCAATAATGCCATGGTTGAGGGCTTATATCATTTACGGCTGAATAAAGCTGATTTCATATTATGCGGCGGCTCTGAAATGGGCGTTTGCGAAGCAGCTTTGGGTGGTTTCAGCTCCATGAAAGCGCTCAGCGAAAGGAATGATGACCCTAAAACCGCAAGCCGCCCTTATGATAGAGACCGAAATGGTTTTGTAATGGGTGAAGGTGCAGGCATCCTGGTGCTTGAACGCCTGGACCATGCCTTGAAAAGAGGCGCCAGAATTTATGCTGAATTAGCCGGAGGCGGCGCTTCTGCAGATGCCTACCATATTACCGCACCGCATCCTGAAGGCTTAGGTGCAAAAAAAGTAATGATATCTACATTGGATGACGCTGATATGTCGCCATCTGAAATTGACTATGTAAATACACATGGCACATCCACTCCACTGGGCGACCTTGCTGAAGTAAAAGCTATACAAAATGTTTTTGGGGAACATATCAAAAACATCAATATCAGCTCAACAAAATCTATGACCGGGCATTGCCTTGGTGCAGCCGGCGCCCTTGAAGCCATTGCCTGCATAAAAAGCATAAACGAAAGTATTGTACCCCCTACGATCAATCATTTTACAGACGACCCTGAATTTGATACCGATATAAATTTTACTTTTAACAAGCCGCAAGCCAGAAAAATAAGGGCTGCTTTAAGTAATAATTTTGGTTTTGGAGGCCATAATGCCTGTGTTGTTTTTAAAGAATATATACCGTAATATTTGATACAGCATTTGTTCAAATCAAGCAAAACAAGCCGCCTTGAAAAGCAGCTTAAAAACGTGCTTGGCATAAAGCCCGGTAATTATTTTTTGTACTACACGGCGCTAAGCCACCGTTCAGTAAAGGAAAATGCTGATGAAAATAATGAAAGGCTTGAATTTTTGGGCGATGCTGTTTTAAGCGCAGTTGTTGCAGACTATCTCTTTAAACGCTATCCTTACAAGGGTGAAGGCTTTCTTACTGAAATGAGGAGTAAGATGGTAAACCGGCAACAGTTAAATGATATTGCGCTTAAGATGGGTATAAAAAAACTTACCCTCTATAATAAATTCGACAATTTTCTTAAAGGAAGCCAGATTTTTGGCAACACGCTCGAAGCTCTTGTCGGCGCCGTGTATTTAGATAAAGGCTATAAAAAAGCCCAGCGCTGGATTATACGCCAGATTATTTTGCCCTATGTGTTTGTAGAAGACCTTGAGCAAATAGATATCAATCTTAAAAATAAGCTCATTGGCTGGGCAAGCAAAAACGGCAAAAAACTCGAGTTTGAAACTGTACATGAAAAACTGGACGGCAACAGGCGTGTTTTTACTATTGCCGTAGTACTGGATGGCAATGTTCTTTCCCAGGGAAAAGGTTATAATAAAAAAGACGCCAGCCAGCTGGCAGCACAGTCGGCAATAGAAAAACTTGGACTATAAGACACCCATTCCAAGCTTTTTTGTATCTTCAACCCGTTTATAATCAAAAGAAATCCACTATGAAAGCAATATTACCTGCACTCATTATACTATTGCTTTTTATAACCTGCAACAAAGATTATCATCCCCGAACAATCGATGACAATCAGCCCGGCGGTGAAGACACATCCGGCGTGCCAACTGATACGGTTTCCGACATTCCATTCGATACGGCTTCATCTATCCCTTTAAATGATCTTGGCAAAAACCTGTACATGGGTTATGTGGGAGGATTATACCCAAATGGCCTGAATGAACCATCGGGACAATATGCACAGGATTTACTGGAAGCCAGTAAAGCTATCATTCCCAGGGATGAAAATGGCAATCCTTCCGGCGATGGTTATATCGTATTTATTTCACTGGGTGCGAGCACTGGTGGTAAAAATATGACAGCGCTTATTGATAAAACGAAAGATAATCCTGCTGTAAATCCGAAGCTTAAGTTGATGAATGGCAACCAACCTGCAGGCCGGGCGCCACTTTTTATTATTGCCGACAGCACATCAGACTACTGGACGCATGTATTGAGCATAATTAAGTTGCACAATTCAACCCCTAAGCAGGTGCAGGTAGCGTACCTGGAAACTGACGACAGCGTAACCGCGAGAAAATTTCCTGAAAGGCCTGATCTTGTTAAACTTAAAATTGAAACCTGCATGCGCACCATGAAGGCAGTTTTTCCAAACCTAAAAGTTTTGTATGTTTTAGGCAGGCCGCGAACGTTTAATATTGGTCCCGCCTGGAATACCGAACCTTCACCTTATTATTTCGGATGGGCATGCAAATGGGCTATTGAAGATCAGATTAACGGGAAAGACAGCCTGAGTTATACCGGAGAAAAACCATTAGCGCCAATGATTACCTGGGGCTTTTATCAATGGGCCGACTCCCTTCCCCGCAAAACCGATGGCTTTTACTGGCGAAGAACTTTAAGCAGCGATGGCTTGCATGCCAACGATGAAGGCCAGGATTCACTTTCAAGCCGCTTTCAGCGATTTTTGTTTAGCGATCCCTATGCAAGCCTATGGTATGCCCGCCATTAGCCGATAAAAGAAATGTTTGTCAGAACTTTATTTTGCTTCTTATTGCTATTTTTAGGCCTGTGATTATTACTTATTAAACATTCAACATGAAAAAATCCACCTTTTTAGTCATTTGCATCTTTTCCGGCCTGGTTTTTACACAGGCTAAAGCCAATACATTATTCATGCAAAAAGATACGGTGGCCAATAACGAATTAACTCCGCAGGAAAAGGCTGACGGATGGCAATTGCTTTTTGATGGTAAAACATTAAGCGGGTGGAGAACATTTAAAAATAAACCGGGTGGCTGGAAAGCGCAGGACGGCATGCTTTGCAGTTTCACAGCAGATAACGGCAATGCCGACCTGATAACCGATGGGGCTTACAAAAACTTTGAATTGAGCATTGACTGGAAAATATCTCCTGAAGGCAACAGCGGTATCTTATACCTTGTAACGGAAGATTATGATCAAACATTTTTAAGCGGGCCTGAATACCAGCTAATTGATGATGATAACTTTCCTGAAAAAATAGAAGAATGGCAAAAAACCGGCGCCAATTATGCTATGCAGCCGCCTTCAATTAAAGCGGCCAATAAACCCGGCGAATGGAATACAACAAAAATTATTGTAAAAAATGGCAATGTGGAACATTGGCTGAATGGTAAAAAAGTGGTGGCTTATACCTTGTGGAACGACGAATGGAAAAAAGAAAAAGCCACAGGCAAATGGAAAGATGCGCCCGGCTATGGCGCTTCCAATACAGGACATATAGGGCTGCAATCGTCACACAGCAGCGTTGAATCCAGTGGCGTTTGCTTTAGAAATATCAAAATCAGGCAGTTATAATTAGACTTTGTTTTTATTAAAGGTTTTATCAACAACCGTGTATAAAATACATATTTTAATTTGGGTTACTTTTTCTTTGCAGCATTATTAACACTGAATCAAAAAAACATTTCAACATGGTACAAAAAACCTATTACAAAACAAAAGACTACTCAAAAGTAAAATTCACTGTAAATTTTGATAATGCAGAAACTGTTGAAATATTGGGTTTGAATGGCGACTGGCAAAATTCAGTTGTAATGAGCAAGAAAAAAGATGGCAGTTTTACCTGCGATATTACTCTTCCCAAAAACACCCATCACGAATTTAAATATCTCGTAAACGACAATATCTGGTTAAACGAGCCCGAAGCCGATGGTGAAAACCAAAATATCTTCGGAGGAAGCAACAGCGTGATAAACATTTAATTAAGCCGCTTTTCTTTTATATACACATTTTAACGGGTTAAGGCTGAAAGAATTTATTTGTATTGAGATACAATTTCTTAATTCATTAATTTCAGCCCATGATATCTTTTATCAGGAAGATGGCGCGTTATATGTTGCCTGCTACAGTGCTTTTTACAGCCTGTAATTCCAATAAGCAAAAAAATGAACCTACTGAAGTTATTGACAGCACATGGCTGCTGCCATTTAACAAATTAGATTCAGTAAACCCGGTAATGCAGCCTGGCGACCGTGTATTCAATTGTCCCATTCAGCAAAAACCGGTTAAATGGGAAGCAAAGAATGTTTTTAACCCTGCTGTTGCGGTTAGGAACGATACCCTATTTATGTTATACAGGGCACAGGACAGCGCCGGGTGTTCCCGTATCGGGCTGGCGAAAAGCGTTGATGGCGTACATTTCTTGCGAAATGATGCACCTGTTTTATATCCTGAAAATGATGCTTATAAAAAGTACGAATGGCCCGGCGGCTGTGAAGATCCACGCCTTGCAGAAGATAGTTCGGGAACTTATTATATTACTTACACAGCTTATGATGGAAAAGTAGCCAGGCTGATGATTGCCACATCAACAGACCTTGTTCATTGGGTGAAACATGGCCCTGTTTTCAGCGATAGCCTGTATAAAAATATATGGTCGAAATCTGGTTCAATTGTATCAGATTACAGGAACAATAAAATAATTGCTTCTAAAATTAACGGCCTGTATTATATGTATTGGGGCGATAAATATATATGGACCGCCACTTCAACAGACCTGATACATTGGACGCCTTTGGAGCAAATGCCCGACAATAATTTAGATTCAGTATATGCCGGCAACAACATTTCCACATTACAGGTTGCCGTGCCCGTGCGTAAACATACATTTGATTGTGACCTTGTTGAAAGCGGGCCACCGGCCATGCTTACAAGCAAGGGTATATTGCTTATTTATAACAGCAGGAATATTCCGTCGATTGGAGATACCAGCTTGCCGGAGGGCACTTACACTGTTAGCCAGGTGCTGCTGGATAAAAACAATCCTTCCAAAATAATTAACCGGATGGATACTTACTTTTTAAAGCCTGAACAGCCTTATGAATTTTCCGGCGAAGTAAATAATGTTTGTTTTGCCGAAGGCCTGGCTTTTTATAAAAATAACTGGTGGCTTTATTACGGAACAGCTGATTCAAAAATTGCGGTTGCACAAAAAAAGAATTGAAATGGCATTTAGTGCTGAAGTAAATAAAAACGGAAATTCTACCGTTGTTCTTTTATCAAACGATGCAGAAAAAACAAGCGCAGAGATATATGCATTCGGAGCATTGCTTAATAACTTCTCATTAAACGGCCTCAATGTAATTGATGGCTTTTCTTCTCCCGAAAATGCAAAAGAAGATATTACAAACGGATTTAAAAGCGCCAGGCTCAGCCCTTTTGTTTGCCGGCTGGCAGATAGTAAGTATAGTGTAAATAATGAGCAATATACCATCAACAAATTCTCGTTAGGGAATGAAGCAATTCATGGTTTGCTGTATGATGCTGTTTTTACTGTAACAGACTATGGCGCAGATGAAAATGCGGCTATCGTAACACTTCAATATGATTATAAACAAACAAATGAAGGATATCCGTTTAAATATTCCTGCATTATTATTTACAGGCTTGAAAGCAAGGGTAAATTATCCGTTGAAACAATTATACAAAACAATACTGCTGATGCAATGCCGCTTTGCGATGGGTGGCATCCGTATTTTACATTAGGTTGCAAAACAGATGAACTGCTGATGAAAATAAACAGCAATAGGATGGTTGAGTTTAATAACAACCTGCTTCCAACAGGAAAAATTATTGCTTACGATAAATTTCAGCAGCCGGAATTAATTGCCGGAACAGCACTTGATAATTGTTTTTTACTGAATGAAAACGATTTGCCGGCGTGCACCTTGCACAACAATACTTCCGGTTTGCAGCTAACCATCCTGCCGGAAAAATCTTATCCTTACCTGCAGTTGTATATACCGCCACACCGCACCAGCATTGCTATTGAAAATTTAAGCGCTGCGCCGGATGCCTTCAATAATAAAATGGGCCTTATAATGCTGCGGCCTGGGCAAAGCACTTCTTTTAAAACAAGTTTTAAAATTATAATTGAATAACGGCGGTAATACTTATTTCAACGTTTACATTTTTAGGCAATGTTTTAACCGCAACTGTTTCCCTTGCCGGGAAATCGCCATCAAAATAACCCGCATATATTGCATTCACTTCGGAAAACAAAGCCATATCGCTTAAAAAAATACTCGTTTTAACCACATGCTGAAAGGTGAGATTGGCTTCTTTTAAAATAGCATCAATATTTGCTAAAACCTGCCGGGTTTCTTCAGCAATACTGCCGGTAACCAGTTCATTTGTTTGCGGGTTTATGGCAACCTGCCCGCTTATAAATAAAAACCCACCGGCCTTTACCGCCTGGCTGTAAGGCCCTATTGGCGCCGGCGCTTTTTCAGTTTGTACAATTTGTTTTGACATGCTTATTTGATATTTAAGAACAACAAATTTACCGTCAAAACATTTATAGGTTATATTCTTTAAACATCTCTGTTAGCTGCATAGTATTTTTGTTTTGAAATTACGTTATGCATATTGCTATTCGCGCTGCTGCTGCACAGCAAAAAGAATTAATGGAAAAAGGCTTCCCGGAAAACATAACCGTGCAATGGATAGAACCGGCTGGCAAGCTTTCCGGCATTATTGCAGATGTTTTTTTTGACCTGTGTTTTGATGATACAAATATTTCAGCAAATGAATTAACAGATAATGCGCTGGTTTTTGTGCATGCTGTTAATTGTGTTGGCCCGCAAATAAATAAGCCTGATTATGTACGGCTGAATGCCTGGCCCGGCTTTTTAAACCGTTCTGTTATTGAACTGGCATGCAGCCATCCGGTAACAGTGCAAAAAGCTGAGGCTGTACTTAAAAAACTTAACTGGCAATTTATTTGGGCTGAAGATGATTATGGTTTTATTGCAGCACGCATAATTGCCATGATTATTAATGAAGCTTATTTTGCGCTGGAAGAAAATGTGAGCACCAAACAACAAATTGATATTGCGATGCGGCTTGGTACAAATTATCCTTACGGCCCTTTTGAGTGGGGCGAGAAAATCGGGTTGAAAAATATTTATAATCTATTAAGCCGGCTCGCAGAAAAAGATGCGCGTTATACAATAGCCACATTACTTGAACATGAATCTCAACAAACTTAAATATCTATTTTGGCTTTAATCCTCAGCATTAATACAGCATTTGAAACAGCCTCGGTTATCCTGAGTGCCGGAGAAGATATTTTGTTTGAAATGCAGCATGCCACTCAAAAAGACCATGCTTCGTTCTTAGAGCCGGCAATCAAATCAGTTGCCAGGCAGGCTAATATCAATTTAAAAGATATTGAAGCATTTGCAGTAGCAAATGGCCCGGGCAGTTATACAGGTTTAAGGGTTGGCCTTTCATCTGCAAAAGCGCTGTGTTATGCCCTGCAAAAACCACTTATTCTGCTCAACACACTTGACGTAATGGCGCTGGCGCTAAAACTCCAGGCGCAGGTTGCTGAAGAAAATGTTCTGTATTGCCCCATGATTGATGCGCGCCGGATGGAGGTTTTTACTGCTTTGTATGATAAAGACCTCTCCTTACTAAAAAGTTATTCATCCGAGATTTTAAGCGAATCTTTTCTTGAAAAGGAAATAAAAGAAGGATTTTTTTTAGTTATCGGAGGAAATGGAAGCGAAAAGTTCAAAAAAATAACAAATTATAAAAAAATAATTGATGTAAATCCGCTTTCTATTTCCAAACCCTTAATAATTTTGGCTAATAAAGCTTTTTTAAAAAAGGCGTTTTCAAACGTGGCTTACAGCGAACCTCTTTATTTAAAACCTGTTTATTTTAAAAAATAATAACCTATATACGAAACAGGCACAATTTTTATAATAATTTTCCCATATAATGTAATTAACCTCTTTATGAATGTTACACCCCAATTTCTTGTGATAACTGAAAAATCCACAGGTGAAGAACTAAGGCTCGATTTCCTGCGATTAAAAAAGGCTGCAACTATTTTGCGTGCCTTAAATCATAAACTAAGGCAGTTGTTGGTAAAACTGATCGATGAAAATCAAAAAATAACTGTTACAGAAATTTATGTAAACCTGCGGCTCGAACAGTCAGTTGTATCGCAGCACCTGGCCATATTGCGCCGTGCAGGAATAGTATTAACGCAGAGAGAAGGAAAATTTATTTTTTATTCGCTTAACTACAAGCGTTTGAAAGAAATAAACAATTTTATTGAACAACTGGTTAGTTAAACTTAAACGCTTTTTTTAGGACGGTTGTACCTTTGTTCAAATTGTATTTATGTACATTGAACAATTATATACTGGCTGTTTAAGTGAAGCCGCATACTACATTGAAAGCGAAGGCGAGGCGGCAATTGTTGACCCCATGAGGGATATTGAAGGTTATATTGCGCTTGCCAAACAAAGAAATGCCACTATAAAATATATTTTTGAAACGCATTTTCATGCAGACTTTGTAAGCGGCCACCTGGATTTAAGCAAGGCTACCGGCGCCCCCGTTATTTATGGCCCGAATACCAAAACAGCGCTGCCCGTTCATATAGCAAAAGACGGCGAAATATTTTCGCTTGGCAAATTACAGATTGAAGTATTGCATACGCCCGGCCATACGCTGGAAAGTTCCTGTTACCTTTTAAGAGATGAGAACAATAAAGACCATGCAATTTTCACAGGCGATACCTTATTTGTTGGCGATGTAGGCCGGCCGGATCTTGCTCAAAAAGATGAAAGCCTTACGGCAGATGACCTGGCAGGTATTATGTACGATAGTTTGCAGCAAAAAATTATGCCACTTTCGGATGAAGTAATCGTATATCCTGCACACGGCGCAGGCAGCAGTTGCGGAAAAAATATAGGCCCCCAAACATCCAGTACCATTGGTAATGAAAAGCAAAACAATTATGCTTTGCAGGCTGTCAATAAGGAGGAATTTATTAAAGCCGTAACCGAAGGCCTCTCTGCTCCGCCTCAATATTTTCCTATTAATGCCAAAATAAACAAGGAGGGTTATGAAAGCATAGACGCCGTGCTTGAAAAAGCTTTGAAACCATTAAGCGTGCAGGAAGTAAAAAACCTGGTGAATAATGATGAGATTATCCTGCTTGATACGAGGCCCGCAGCCCAGTTTACTGCCGGCTTTATACCCAATTCAATATTTATTGGCCTGGATGGCAGGTTTGCCGAGTGGGCAGGCAGCATTTTACCTTTTGATAAAACACTGTTATTAATTACAGAGCAGGGCAAAGAAAAAGAAAGCGTGGTGCGGCTTGCCCGTGTTGGCTTCAGCAGGTTTGCCGGTTATATTGATGGTGGTTTTGATGCATGGAAAGCTACCGGGGGAGATATTGATATGGTTATTAATGTAGAGGCCGATGAACTGGCAATGGATATTCCTTTTGATGAAAAGTTAGTGGTAATAGATGTAAGAAGAGAAACCGAATTTGCCGACGGGCATGTGAAGGATGCTGTAAACATTTCGCTGGACAGCCTTACCGACCCGGGAAGCATGGCCAATATTGAAGACGATCAAAACCTTTACCTGCATTGTGCAAGTGGCTTCAGGAGTGTTATTGCAGCTTCTTTGTTAAAAAGGCAGGGCATTCACAACCTGTACAATGTGCTTGGCGGCTGGAATAAAATTAAGCTTGAGGAAAAAATTGAGACAGAAAAGGAAAAAAGCATATTGAATTAAAGCCTGGCCACTATTCTTCAGCAAGGTTAAGGGGAACTTCTATGGTAAAAGTGCTGCCTTTTCCAAGCGTGCTCTCAACCCTTATTTTGCCTTTATGCGCATCTATAACACTCTTTACATAACTCATTCCCAGGCCAAACCCTTTTACATTATGGATATTGCCGGTATGTGCGCGGTAAAATTTCTCAAATATTCTTTTAACCGTTTCCTTGCTCATTCCTATTCCATTATCCTGCACCTGTATAATAAAATGCCTGGCAGTTCTGTGGGTTACCAGCTTAACCACCAGGTTTTCATTTGAATATTTAATTGCGTTATCAATAAGATTGGAAAGTATATTGGTAAAATGCACTTCATCCACTGTTACGGTGTCGTTGGTTGCATTCAGCAGCAGCTCTATTTTACCATTTTTTTCCTGCAGTTGCAGCTGATAGTTATCTGCAATTTGTGTTAATATTTCATGAATATGCACCGGCACAAGGTTAAGCCTGAACTCCTGTTTTTCCATTAATGCTGCCTGCAGTATGGTTTCAACATGCTTGTTCATTCTTTTGTTTTCATCTTTTATAATATTGTTGAAGTACTGCCATTTGGCTTTATCATTAATAACCTTATCGTTCTTTAAGGCATCTACGGCAAGCGAAATAGTAGCAAGCGGCGTTTTAAATTCATGCGTCATATTATTAATAAAATCGCTCTTTATTTCACTCATTTTTTTCTGGTTAAGCATGGTTCTTACCGTAATATAAAAAGCAGCTATTATGATTACCGTAAACAATACAGAAAAAACAATCATCCACGTGAGCGACTGCCATACCTGCGATTTAAAATCGGGGATAATAATAAAAAGATGTTCGTTTGCCAACAGGCCGTCAAAGTTTGAACCTGATTCGGGTATAATCGGGATAACCCTCCTGCGAAAATGGGTGGTATCGGCTGATTCTTTATCAAAGTGTTCGCTTTGCATTTCAACCACAAAATCATCTGAATTGGAAGTAACGGCAAATTCAAAACGCAGGTTCTCCAAACCTTCTTTATTAAAAGCCTTAACCAGTTTACTTTGTATATCGCCAATGGTATAGCGGTCAGAAATGGTTGGCATGCGGGAAATGCTGAACGATAAATCGTTTGGTAATAGCTGGAAACCTGGCCGCCTGGCGCCCAGCTTCATGCCGCCGCTCATTACATGCTTGCTTAAGTCTTCCGCCACATCAAGGCCAGCCTTATCAACCCTGTCAATAAAGCGCTCCTGCTGAATTAAAAGCTGGTTTTTAAACCAGTTAATCTGTATTAAAATTATGCCGGTAAGCGATAAAGAAATCAATACAATGATGATGGGGAAAACACGTTTCATTCGTGCACTTTTGTTTTTTAAATGCCTCATGTAACCTCGCCATAACATCTCCCTGTGTGAGAAAAATTTAGCATGCTCGGTTTCATTACTAAACAAAGATATTTGCTGTATCAGCCTGCTGAAAGTAGTAAATTATCTTTATCAGCAATTTAACTGATTAATTTTCTGTTTCAGAAAACAAAGTTTAGCTTGTTTTAATTACATTCAATTATGGAAAAATTAGAGCCGGGAACAATATTAATAGCTGATCCCTTTTTAAAAGACCCGAATTTTTTACGAACAACCATCTTTTTATGTGAGCATAAGGCAGAGGGAAGCTTTGGTTTTGTGCTTAACCGCCAGCTGGACTATGTAATAGGCGACCTCATCAGCGATCTTGAAGGCTGCAGTTTTCCCGTTTTTTATGGCGGGCCGGTGCAGCAGGATACCGTTCATTTTTTGCACCGCTGCCCCGGTTTAATCAGCGGCGGCGAAAGAGTTACCGGAGATATTTTTTGGGGTGGTGAATTTGATGAACTGGTGGAAATGCTGCAAAGCGGCAGGCTGTCAAGAAACGATGTGCGCTTATTTTTAGGATATAGCGGCTGGGCCGAAGGCCAATTGCAGGAGGAAATGAATATAAAAACATGGCTGGTAACTTCCGGCAATTCCGAACTGGTTTTTGACACCAAAGCAGATTCAGCATGGAAGCAGGCTTTAAAACAGTTGGGCGGCCAGTATGAACAACTAATAAATTATCCCATCGATCCGCAGTTAAATTAACGGAAGCGGAATAACCCACATTTTACAGGAAATTAGTTTTAATGAGCTTTGAGCACCAACATTCAGGCAAAAAGGGCAAACGTTTGAGCTTTGAGCAGAAACGTTCAAGCTAAAAGAGAGAATGTTTGAGCTCAGAGTATGAATGCCGGAGCAAAAAGGGCAAACGTTTGAGCTCAGAACTCGAACATTCAGGCAAAAAGAATAAACTTTTGAGCTTTGAGCACAAACGTTCAAGCTAAAAGAGAGAATGTTTGAGCTCAGAGTATGAATGCCGGAGCAAAAAGGGCAAACGTTTGAGCTCAGAACTCGAACATTCAGGCTAAAAGGGCAAACGTTTGAGCTTTGAGCACAAACGTTCAAGCTAAAAGAGAGAATGTTTGAGCTCAGAGTATGAATGCCGGAGCAAAAAGGGCAAACGTTTGAGCTCAGAACGCGAACATTCAGGCAAAAAGAATAAACATTTGAGATAAAAGCATGAATTATTAGCCTGGGAACAGTGTTTTCCGGCCTCATTGCAGCCAAAGTATAATTCCCAAAAACAACAATAGCAGCTACTCAGACACGGTTATCGTTTTCACATTTACAAACTCCATTATGCCGTGCTTGCTCAGTTCTCTTCCATAACCGGATTTTTTTACACCGCCAAAGGGCAGCGCCGGTTCAGATTTCACCATTGAATTAATAAACACAGAGCCGCTGTTTAATTTTTTTGACAACATAATGCCCCTTTCAAGGTCTTTCGTCCAGATATTTCCACCCAGGCCATAGCGGGAATTGTTAGCCAGTGCAATGGCTTCCTCTTCACCCTTTACCCTCGTAATGCTGAATAAAGGCCCGAAGGTTTCTTCATCAAAGGCAGGCATGCCGGGTTGCACATTCAATAATAAGGTGGGTTGATAATTGCAGCCGCTTCTCGTTCCGCCCAAAACAATTTCAGCGCCTTTTGCTACGGAAGCTTGTAATTGAACCTGCAGTTTTTCGGCCAAATCCAATCTTGCCATAGGCCCTGTGGTGGTTGAAGCATCAAAAGGGTCACCTTGTTTCAGTTTATTAATTTCCTGTTTCACGGCTTCTGTAAAATCATCCGCCACTTCATCTGCTACCAGGAAACGTTTGGCGGCAATGCAGCTCTGCCCTGTATTTTGCATGCGGGAAGCAACTGCAACAGTGGCTGCCTTTTGCACATCCGCATCGGACAAAACAATAAAGGCATCCGAACCGCCTAATTCCAAAACCGATTTTTTTATATGGGCCGAAGCAATAGCCGCCACGCTGCTCCCCGCTTTTTCACTGCCGGTTAAAGAAACGGCCTGAACAATATTGCTGGAAAGGATTTTTTCCGTTATATCCGTATCTGCAATTAAAGATTGAAAAACACCAGGTGCTGCGCCCGCATCTTCAAACAATTGCTGAATTGCCAGCGAGCAGCCGCAAACATTTGGCGAATGCTTGAGCAAAGCCACATTACCGGCCATTAGCGTGGGCGCCGCAAACCTGAACACCTGCCAGAACGGAAAATTCCAGGGCATGATGGCAAACACAGCACCGATGGGCTGGTAAGCAATAAAGCTTTTTTTGTAACCTGTTTTAACTATTTCATCCTGCAAAAACTGTTGGGCATTTTCAGCATAATAATTACAACCCAAAGCGCATTTTTCCACCTCCGCCACCGCTTCTTTTAGAACTTTGCCCATTTCACTGGTCATAAGCGCTGCGAACTTCTCCTTCCTTTCCAGCAACAGCCTTGCAACATTCTTCAGTATTTCGGCACGGTATTCAAACGGCTTGCCGCTCCAGTGCGGGAATATTTTTTCTGAAAGGGTCAATGCATTATCAATGGCTGCATTATCCATTATTTTATATTCGGCTATTTCCGTCTGATCGAATGGAAAGATGGATTTAAATGATTTCATTTTTCAAACAATTTTTAAATCAACCGGTAATGAAACAAATACAATAGCATGCAAGGCAGGTATGCCTTGCGATACATAAACCGGGCAATAACAATGCTAATAATCTATTACCTGCTCCACGATTGTTTCAGGCAATTCACGCCATTCGTATTGCTGGTTGCGCAACTGGGGTTCAAAACCAGCTTCTTTAATAGCCTCCTGCATGGTTTTGTAAGTAAACCGGTGCGGGGCGCCGGCAGCGCTTACTACGTTTTCCTCAATCATAATACTGCCAAAATCGTTGGCGCCGGCGTGCAGGCAAAGCTGCGCCGTTTGTTTGCCAACCGTTAACCAGCTTGCCTGTATATTTTTAATGTTAGGCAACATAATACGGCTCATGGCAATCATTCTTATATATTCTTCGGCTGTAGTAAGATTATGTACACCGCGTATGCGTGCCAGTAGCGTATCCACATCCTGGAAAGTCCATGGAATAAAGGCAAGGAAACCTTTGGCATTTTCCGGCTTCATGGCTTGCACTTCGCGGATACGCGCCAGGTGAATAAACCGTTCTTCTATAGTTTCCACATGGCCAAACATCATGGTGGCGCTGGTAGTAATATTCAATTCATGCGCCTCATGCATAATGGTCAGCCATTCATCCGCACCACATTTGCCTTTGCTTATCAGCCTTCTTACCCGGTCAATTAAAATCTCAGCGCCGGCGCCCGGCAGTGAATCAAGCCCTGCATTTTTTAATTCGGTTAAAACTTCACGGTGCGGCTTTTTTGACAGCTTGCATATATGGGCCACTTCGGGCGGCCCTAAAGCATGCAATTTTATAGTGGGAAACTCCTGTTTAATCTGCCTGAAGGTATTTGTATAAAAGTCCAGTGACAAGCCGGGATGATGGCCGCCCTGCAGCAGCAATTGATCGCCGCCATATTTTAATGTTTCCTGTATTTTTTTACGATACACAGGCATATCAGTTATATATGCTTCCGGGTGGCCGGGTATGCGGTAAAAATTACAGAATTTACAATTGGCCACGCATACGTTGGTGGTGTTTACATTACGGTCTATTTGCCAGGTAACCTTTCCGTGTGGCACCTGCTTTTTGCGCAGCTCATTGGCCACCTGCATTAAGTCGGTTAATGGCGCATGTTCAAAAAGATAAACGCCTTCTTCAACACTTAAAAATTCAAAACCTAAGGCCTTTTGGTACAACGTTGCAACATTCATCTTTAGGAGGTTGTCTTTTATTAAACGATTGCTGTTTTAAAATGCAACGGCAAAATTACTGAAGAATATGTTGTGCTGCTTAACGGTTTGAAACTAACCAAACGCAGCTTTATATTTACATCAGAGGTTTGGATTTGCCTTAAAGCTAACGTACTTTCATAACTGCAATAACACCAATGAACCATTATTACAGGAATAATACTAAACTATTGAAAAATGCCACGGATTTTAAGCGCAACATAAAATTTATCTATATTCTGATTCTTGTTTTTTCAGGTATTAAGCTCGCAGCACAGGAAGAATTTGTACCGCCACCGGCAAAAATCATCACCTCTTTCGCTTTTACACAATTAACCGGTGGTATTATTATTATACACGGCACATTAGACAGTTTGCAGGACACCCTGAATTTTGTGCTCGACACCGGCAGCGGCGGCATATCGCTCGATTCAACAACCTGCACATATTATAATCTTAAGCTTGAACCAAGCGACCGCATTGTGCGTGGCATTGCAGGTATGAAATATGTTTCATTTGCCAAAAATCACTCGCTTAACCTGCCCGGCCTTACCGTAACCAATCTCGATTTTCATATAAATGATTATGAAATTTTATCCAGCGCTTATGGCATGCATATAGACGGTATTATCGGCTATAGTTTTTTCCGCCGTTATATTGTTAATATTGATTATGATGAACAGCTGGTAAGAGTTTACACCGTAGGCACTTATAAATACCCGAGGGGCGGCCATCTTCTAAAACCTCAGTTTTCAACCTTGCCTATGCAAATGGCAAGTGTAAAAGACGCCAATAAAGTGTTCGCCAAATTTTATCTTGATACCGGTGCAGGCTTGTGTATATTGATGAATGATGACTTTGCAAAAGACAGCGTTATTTTTAAAAAGAAAAGAAAAATGTTTTTATCGCAGGCCGAAGGCCTGGGCGGAAAAACAGATATGATGCTCTCCGTGGTAAAAGAAGTTAAAATAGGGCCTTACCGGTTTCGTAAAGTGCCGGCCTATATTTTTTCAGACGATTATAATGTTACCAATTATCCTGTTTTAGGCGGCCTTTTGGGAAACGACCTTCTCAGGCGGTTTAATGCCTGGATAAATTATCCATTGCAGGAAATTTATATCAAACCAAATAAGCATTACCTTGATTCATTCGACTATTCTTACACTGGCCTCGGTATTTATTTAATAAACGGCGCCATTACGGTTACTGATATTATAAAAGGCTCTCCTGCTGAAGCTGCGGGGTTTCAAAGTGGGGATATTATAGTGGGTATGGAAGGTAACTTCAGCAATAACATACAGGCCTATAAAATTTTACTGCAAAATGCACGCACAAAACTGAGGATTGTTATTATGCGCAAGGGCCAGCCCCAGATAATTTACCTGAAAGTTAAGAGCATACTGTAAGTTTGCTTTGTTGCAAAAGCTGCAAGCTCAGTACAACTAAGCTGGAGCTTCCTTGCTGCTATGATTGCAATTTTTAAACTGTAGAAATTCCATGATACATTATAACCGTTTTGTTTTAGATAATGGCCTGCGCGTTCTGGTGCATGAAGATAATACAACGCCAATGGCTGTTGTAAATGTTTTATACGATGTGGGCGCAAGGGATGAAGAACCTTCAAAAACAGGGTTTGCCCATTTGTTTGAACACCTTATGTTTGGCGGCAGCATTAATATTCCTGATTATGATGAACCGCTGCAGCGTGCCGGCGGCGAGAATAACGCCTATACAACAAACGACCTCACCAATTATTACTGCCAGTTGCCCGCTGAAAATATAGAAACAGCTTTTTGGCTGGAAAGCGACAGGATGCTGAGCCTTGCATTCAGTAAAAAAAGCCTGGATGTGCAACGTAAAGTGGTAAGCGAAGAATTTAAAGAGCATTATATCAATAAACCTTATGGCGATGCCTGGCATAAAATGCGGGAGCTGGCTTATACAACGCATCCTTACAGGTGGATGACGATAGGAAAAGAGCTTGGCCATATTGAAGATGCCAAACTGGAAGATGTAAAGCATTTCTTCTTTAAGCATTACAGGCCCATGAATGCAATATTGGTAGTAGCCGGGAATGTGAAAACAGATAACATTAAACGCCTTGCAGAAAAATGGTTTGGCACCATTGAGCCTGGTGTTAAATACCTGCATCATTTACCTGCCGAGCCAAAGCAAACAATTAAACATGCGGAAGAAATAAAGGCCGATGTTCCTCTGGATGCATTTTATGCAACATGGCATATTCCGGGAAGGCTTGATGCCGGGTATCATGCAGCAGATTTAATAACAGAAATCCTGGGTGGTGGCGCCTCATCCCGTTTATACCAGTCGCTTATAAAAGAGAAGCGGTTATTCAGCAACATTGAATGTTATCATTTTGGCAGCATTGATCCGGGCTTGCTCTCCATTGAAGGGAAGCTTGTAAAAGGTGTATCGATGAAAGCTGCGGAAAATGCCATTGCCGAAGAATTAACCCGGTTAAAAGAAAATATCATAAGTGAAGAAGAACTTCAGAAAGTAAAGAATAAAACAGAAAGCATTATTGCATTTGAAGATATTTCGTTGATGAGCCGTGCCAGCAGCCTGGCATATTATGAATTGCTTGGAAATGCAGATTTAATGAACCAGGAGCTTTCAAAATACCAGGCTGTAACGGTGCAGGATATTCAGCATTACAGCCGGGAAATCTTTGAAGATAATAACAGCAACCTGCTGTATTATTATAGCAATAATTAAAGAATAAGTTGGTTGGTTGAATAGTTTATTAATTGAAAGGTTAAGGAACCAAAAATTTTGTAATTGGGTTAGGGTTGAAAATAAACCTGTGAACAAGTGAACCCGTGAACTTTTGAACTTTTTAATAACTACCTGAAGTTATCGTCATTCAAATCATCGTCATCATCGTTATAATTCATCTGGCCCAGGTTCATCATGCTGCCAATAAGGTCTTTAAATTCTATTTTCCCTTCAATAACTTTTTTACTGATAAGTGAATAAGCAGCAAGGCCATGCAAAACAAACTCCATTAATAAAGCATTTTCTTTTTCATTGGCATGCGGAAAATATTTTTTTACAAAGCCATATAAGCCATCCACTTTATACAAAGCATTTATTTTATCGGCATCTTTTGCATCCACCATTACATCTATATGATTGCCTGCATCAAACCATTTTGTTATAGCTTTATATGGATTATCATTTTCTCTTTCAGCCTGTGAAGCTTTGCCCGTGGTCCTGCGCTTTTTTAATGTTTCAGGATTTGGAAAATAAGTAATGAACTGCGAACGGATGGCTTTATCAAGCAAATTAACCGCCACCTGGTAAGGGCCTTCCTGTTCACCTTCATATACCAGTTCTATCTTACCGGTTATAGATGGAATAATGCCAACCAGGTCGCTTATCCAGATTTGTGTATGCTGCTCATTGTTACGAATACTTCTTCTTTCGGCGCTGCTGTAAGCATTTTCCATAGCAGCAATGGGCAACCTTGCGCTCACTCCGCTTTTCTTATCTACATACTCGTTGTTACGCGCTTCAAAAGCCACCTGTTCAATCAGGCGCTTCACCAGGTCACTTATAGTTATAAGCGATTTTTGATCTTCAAGAATATCCGCTTCCTGTTCCGTTATTTCCAGGGATGTTTCAATCGTTTTCGGATAATGCGTTAATATCTGGCTCTGAATCCTGTCTTTTAAAGGCGTAACAATACTGCCGCGGTTTGTATAGTCTTCAGGATTGGCAGTGAATACAAATAAGATATCTAAGGGCATTCTTAATTTAAAACCACGTATCTGTATATCGCCTTCCTCAAGAATATTAAACAGCGCTACCTGTATACGTGCCTGCAAATCTGGAATTTCGTTGATAACGAAAATGCTGCGGTTACTGCGCGGGATAATGCCGTAATGGATTACCCTTTCATCTGCAAAACTTAAACGGAGATTGGCGGCCTTGATTGGATCAATGTCGCCAATTAAATCTGCAACGCTTACATCGGGTGTTGCCAGTTTTTCACCATAACGCTCGCTGCGGTGCAACCATGTTATAGGCGTTTCATCTGCATGTTCTGCAATAAGGTCTTTAGCATATTTGCTTAAAGGGTGCAGCGGGTCATCATTTACTTCGCTGCCTGCAATTACCGGGATGTATTCATCCAGCAAATCGGTCATTTGCCTGGCCATACGTGTTTTTGCCTGGCCGCGCAAACCGAGGAATAAAATATTGTGGCGGCTCAACAAAGCTCTTTCCGTATCGGGAATTACAGAATCTTCATAACCGATAATTCCTTTGAAAGTATTTTCTTTATTGCGTATGCTTTCAATAAGATTCTTTCTTATTTCATCTTTCACAGAAATGGATTTATAACCACTTCTTTTTAACTCGCCTAATGTTTTTATCTTGTCTATATTCATTATTAATTTTTTTGCCACAAAGGCACTAAGACACTGAATTTAATTACCTTCTCTAATTATACAACAAATCTTTTAATTCCATTTTTAATCACAGGGGTATTAAAGTTGATCAGAAAACCTAAACGTTTATTTGTAAGCTTAAGATGACTTATTACCTGAGCCTGCCACAATGGATTTACTAAATCGACTGCTTTTAATTCGCAAATTATTAAATCTTCAACCAAAACATCTAACCTTAACCCTTCATTGAAAACAAGATTATCATAGAAAATGGGAATATCCACCTGCCTTTTATGTTCAATGCCTTTTTTACTCAATTCATGACAAAAACATATTTCATATACTTTTTCAAGTAACCCCGGCCCAAGCTGCTTATGCACTTTAAATGCACAATCAACTATTTCCTTAGCCAAATATTCTTCTTGTTCTGACAACATATCCTTAACTAATTTTGCCACTAAGGCACCAGGGCACTAAGTTTTTTTATTTTAAATGTTCAACCAAAAATCTTCGTGGCTTTGTGACTTCGTGGCATTTAATTTTGCCACCAAGGCGCCAGGACGCTAAGTTTTTTTAGTTAAGTCACCAACCAAACCTTCGTGGCTCTGTGACTTCGTGGCATTTAATTTAGCCACTAAGACACCAGGGCACTAAGTTTTTTTATTTAAGTGTTCATCCAAAACCTTCGTGGCTTTGTGGCAAACTTTAATACACTGTTTTTCTTTTACCGCTTTCAAAATCCCGGAAGATGAAGGCGCCTAGTTTGTCCAGCGATGCAAAGAATGCTTTACCATTATTGGTTTCCGTAAACTCTGTTACAAAACGCTGCAAATAAGGATCGCTTGCTATCATGAATGTAGTAATAGGGATTTTCAGCTTTTTGCATTGCGCGGCCAGGTTTAAACATCGATTGGTAATTTTCCTGTCGAGCCCGAAAGCATTTTTATAATAACGGCCTCCAATTTTTAAACAGGTGGGCTTGCCATCGGTTATCATAAAAATCTGTTTGTTGGGGTTTCTTCTGCGGCGCAGGATATCCATTGCCAGCTCAATACCTGCAACGGTATTGGTATGATACGGGCCCACCTGCAGGTAAGGCAAATCTTTAATTTCAACCGGCCAGGCATCGTTGCCAAATACCACAATATCCAGCGTGTCTTTAGGATATTTTGTAGTGATAAGCTCACTCAGGGCCATAGCCACTTTCTTTGCCGGCGTAATCCGGTCTTCGCCATACAAGATCATGCTGTGTGAAATATCAATCATCAGCACAGTGGATGTTTGCGCCTTAAAATCTGTTTCGCGGATCTGCAGATCATCCTCATGCATCTGAAAGCTTTCTACGCCATGATTGATCTGGGCGTTGCGAATGCTTTCCGTAAAATCAATCTGCTCCAGCATATCGCCAAACTGGAATGGCCGGTAATCAGGACTTATTTCATCACCCTGCCCGGGCTTATTGGTTGTATGATCGCCCTGTTTACTTTTTTTAAGTTTGCCGAATATTTCTTCAAGGCTTTTTTTACGAATGCTTTGTTCGCTCTTAGCGGTTATCTGTAAAGCGCCGGTTTCACTATTATCTTTTATGTAACCATTACGTTTCAGGTCATCAATAAAATCGCCCATACCATATTCATCATCTGTAAGCTGGTACTTTTTATCCAGCTCATTCATCCATTGCAGCGCTTCATCGGCATCGCCGCTGGTATAGGTAAGCAATTGCATGAAAATATCAAGCAACTGCTCAAATTTGCTTTTACCATTCGCTGCAGGATCAAATTTTACAAACCTGTTTCCAATCATAACGTGTAAGCTACATAAAAAAATGAAAGCCTTCAACCTTTGAAAGGGAGAATTTAGTTTTCTTTAATAAGAAAGGTACAGCAGCAACTTTCAGTTGTGCTGAAGAGAAAGATAGTTATGCCTGCGCGGTGGGGCCGCCGAAATTAAGAGGGATTTCAACCTGTTCAAGGTCTTGTATTTTCCCGTGAACATTTTCATAACGCTCAATATTTTCCTGCATGGCACGCATGAAACGTTTGGCATGCATAGGCGTAAGGATGATGCGGGATTTTACTTTGCTCTTGGGCGTGCCGGGCATTACATTCACAAAGTCTATTACAAACTCGGCGTGGCTGTGCGTTATAATGGCAAGATTGGCATAAGTTCCTTCGGACACTTCTTCACTTATTTCTATGTTGAGCTGGTTCTGCTGCTGCTGAGGCTGATCTGCCATAACCTGTAAATTTATTTCTGCAATGTTAGCGATTCTTCAACAATACGCTCATCACCGCTTAAATTTTTATAGCTGCTTTTAATATAAATATCTTTTGTAAGCGGGTTGAAGGTGGATGTTATAATGGTAAATGACCCGGGTTGTACCGAGTTTTTTGCCACGTCATTTACACCAACTATAAAAGTTCCGTTTGTATAGGTTAACAGGTATTTCCAGCCGTTTGAGCCAAGTTCTGCGTAGTCAAGCTGAGACTGTGTGGAAGACACCGGCGCCAGGTTTTTGATTAACTTGGTAGTGGCTGTATCGCTGATGGTACCGCCGGCGGCATCACCATCATAACTTGTTTTAAAACTGGTGGAAGCATAAATGCCGGCCAGTTTATTACCTGAAGTATGCAGGTATAAAACCCGCCTGCTTGTATCCAGCTTATACTGGCTTATGGAAGTTATAACTACAGGCAGCATATAGTCTTCGCCACCAAGAAACTGTTTATTAAGCTTTACGGGAATGGTATCGTAAACGCTTTCTGTAGTAGCAGTAATGCTGGTTTGAAAACTATAAGCAGTAGAAGGCATTTGTTGGTAATTGGTAAAATGCACGGAATTATAATACTGGCGGGATGAATCTTCCACGCTCAACATAATGGTAACCTCTTTTGAAGGCAGGTAGGTGGAGGATATAATCATATTGAAGGTAAGCGTATCGGCAGAGGGGAATAAGATCAGGTTATCATCAAACCCGGCCGGGCCTCCATTTACAAAATAAAAATTGGGTGTTGTATCTATAGAGTTAGAATCCTTTTTGCAGGAAGCAAACGCAATCATCAAAGCAGCGGCTGCAATAACAGGCTTGAAAAAACGCATGAGGGAATTTTCGGCAAATCTATGGTTTCTTGAATATGGTTGTAAAATCGGGTGATTTAAGATATGTTAAGATGTAGGTCAGTTATGGAAATCTTATAGATAATTATAATAATAAAAGCCGTTTCAAACAGAAACGGCTTTTATTAAACGAAGATTCATGATTACGGCCTTGGCCCAACGTATACATACTTTTCAGCGAATTTACAACGTACGGAAGTTCCGGGCTGAAGCATAAAATAGCTTACATTCAGCTCCTTTGGAGTGCCATCTGCATCGAATGTCATTTTATTTTCGCCTGCCGGATCAAGTTCTGCACTTCTTCCGTTGCTGGAAGGTTGACCATAATAATTCACAACACTCAAAACATTGCCATCCGCATCAAAGGTAAATACCGGTGCAAAACTGCCATAGTATGAGCCGCTGCCACCAGCATTGAATGCATAGCCAAATGTTCCACCATTCAAATCCGGTTCATAGTATGCATTTGAAGCTGGCCCGGTAGTAATCAAGTCAGCGGTTTTAGGATAGGTAGCTGTAAAAGTAGAATTCGTAAGATCAACAAAACTACCTGTTACCGTAAATTCACCATCATAAATATTTCTTACAGTTATAGAATATAAAGCAGATCCAAAATTACCGCTTACTTCACCAACAGAAGTTGAAGTGATTTTTAAAGGAAGCGCATAAGCAGCATTAAAATCGTAATCATTCGAAAGTTGCGCTTCTATTACAGCTTGTGCCGTTTGCTTACCTTTCGGTATAACCAACGTTATTGGAAAACTTGTTTTAAAAAGAGACGCTGGGGGTGCTATATAGTTAGCACCATCAACACTATGCGCAGCATTATAAGTAGCGAGTAATGATTCGTCTATATCTACAGTCACCGTAATATCCTGCGGCGCCATTTCATCACCTGCGTAATTAACGTTAACCTTAAACGACGCAGTATCACCGGTCTTTAATGATCCTAGATCAATTGCAAACCTGGGTGCGGCACCTCCACTGGGATTTGTAGCTATGGACCCGGTGTTTCCAAATTCAGTAACATTATCTGACAGGCCGGTATCAAGTGTTAACGAATCGTCTTTTAAACATGAAGTAAACATCATGCTCGTTAACAATAATAGCGACCCTCCTATTTTAAATAGTCTTTTCATAATATGTATTTTGTATGCATTAAATTTTATCAGTTACTTAAACAAATCAGTTAGGATCCCAGAAGATCATTGAATTAAATTCACTTATATCCTTGGGTAAATTCGCATTGTTATAAGACAATTCGCTGGTAGGATATAATACCCTTGAAGGCAGTTTATCCGGTCTTGTACTAACAGACTGTAAAGAGGCAAATGTCTTGGTCCCGTCAGTAGAGCCATTAACAATCTTTGGATATCCTGTACGCCTGAAATCATTCCAGCCCTGGTCAGAATTCACCATATTTAATGCAATATATTTTTGAGTGATAATTGCTTCGAGACGCTGATCATTTGAAGATGCATTTTCATAATGCACCAGGTAATTATCACCATTCAGATCTTCACTAAGATAAGCTTCATAGTCTACCTCAGGATCCCAGCCGTTTAAATCATAAGAACCATCACGCAATCTGTAGATGTATTTGTAAGAATCCAGTATGCCGTTATAAAAATAATCCTGGGCGCTTCCGCTTACGCCAAAACCGCCCTTCAATGCTGCCTCCGCTTGTAAAAAGTCCGATTCAGCCAGGGTGATAATTGGCATAGCCATACTTGAGCCTTTCAAAACACCAATATTGTTTTCCTGTTCTTCATAAGGCGTTATCCAGCTTCCCGCTGCCGGCGCTGAAGGTACGCTTGTGCTTTCGTAGCCCAATTGATTGGTGCCAAAAGAAGAGCCGCCAAAATTATTAAAAATGGCATATCCTCTGTAATCATTCAATTTTGAGCCGTCGTAAAATGCAGCTATAAACTCAGTTGGCATCCATGCCCTGTTAGCAGTGCTCCCGGTATAGGTATATCCCCAGGTATTCCATTTTGGGTTTTGCTTGCCGTCAGCCTTTTGATAGCCGGGGTTGATGACAGCATCGGTGGTCAGAAAGCCAACAGGATCATAGCTGTTGCTAAAACTGAGGCCGCCTGATTGTCCCCTTAAAGCAATACGCAGTTTTACTGTATTGGCAAACCTTTTCCAGTTGTCCATATTGCCCTTAAACATAACATCATTATCAGAAAATTCCTGGATGTTACCTACAGAAGCTCCGTCATTGATCAATTGGATCGCCTCATCCAGTAAAGCATAAATGCTTTGGTAAACATCCTGTGCTTTATCATAAGTAGGCGTCAGGTTTTCTGTTTCTTTAAAGGCCTCTGTATAAGGAACGTCATTATAAGTATCCACTAAAAGCTGAAATTCATAAGCTTTCATAATTTTCGCCGCAGCATTATAATAATCGTAATCTTCATTGCCTTCTGTATTATTAATTATCCACTGGTAATCGGCTAAATTATCGTAAGCCTGGTTCCAGCAATTCTGGTAATCATCATTACCCAGGTTATAGGTAACCGAAGAACCAAAGCCGCCGTATCCTCCTGCATTAGCCATGTATCCACCTAACTGGGCGCCCATTGAATTATAAGTGTTTACTACATTCGCTGTAGCGGTAAGTGCCTGTGAAAGCACCAATTCAGGCGTTGAGGTAGTTGCAGAATTTGGATTCTTATTTATATCAAGATATTTTTTACATGAGGTTAGGCTAAACACCAGTACCATGCCCCATACACCTATATTAATAATTCTCTTCATTTGTATTTTTTTTCAATTTTAAATGTCATTTACACTGAGATATCTCTTAGAAGTTTATGGCTATTGTTCCACCATAATAGCGTGAAGGCGGCGCTGAGCTTATGCCTGTGATACCGATACCGTTGCTGGTACTGCTAACCTCGCTGTATTCAGGGTCAGTGTAAAAGTTTGTTTTCGGAAGCCAGATAAACAGGTTACGGCCCTGCACGCTTACATCAATTCCTTTTATGAAAGAAGCTTTTCTAAA
The DNA here is from genome assembly GCF_900115755.1 of Parafilimonas terrae. Classification (GTDB taxonomy): domain Bacteria; phylum Bacteroidota; class Bacteroidia; order Chitinophagales; family Chitinophagaceae; genus Parafilimonas; species Parafilimonas terrae. The sequence goes on along the minus strand of NZ_FOXQ01000016.1, from coordinate 9,454 downwards.
CAAGCTTTGCGGAAGGTGGTATGCCAGTGAAAGCTCTCTTAACTTCCAGAAAGCGCCTGAAGAAACATAGTTGGAAGACACATCCCTGTTGTTTTCGCTGGTCCAGAAACCGGCATTACCGTTTCCGTCGGTAAGTGTAATGTTGGTATTCTTAATATAAGTACCAGGGTGTGCCGGATCTTCATAAACTGAATTAGGGAATACAAAACGGCCACGGTTAAACAGGGTTGTTCTTATACCTGTACCTGCCCAGTCAACATCTGAACCGGAACCAAAATACATATTATATCCACCCCTGTACTGGAAAAGTCCTGTAAGTTCAAAACCTTTGTACTGAACATTAAAATCGAGGGTAAGCCTTTGTTTAGGCTGAGAATTTCCAAGTATTTTCAGTGTGGCGTCCTTTGTTGGCTCACCTGTTGAGGCATCTACAATTACATGGCCTTCATCGTCCCTTACAAAATCAAAACCCATAATTACCGGGAATGCCTGTCCTGCTACTGCATAAATACCGGAGCCATCGCCGTAACCAGCCAATCTTATTTGGTCAACACCATTACCAATTTCGATAACCTTGTTATTCAGGTAGCTGAAGTTACCACCTACCGTTACACGCCAGTTAGCGGTTCTTATAGGAGTAACATGTAATTCCGCTTCCAGGCCTTCACTCATGGTTTCGCCCACATTGGTAAGGTAGCCGCTGCCACCGGAAGTATAGGAAAGACCTGTAGTAACAGTTTGATTGTTTGTAACAGAATGATACCAGGTTACAGCAGAAGTAAGCCTGTCGTGCATTAAGCTGATATCGAAACCAAATTCATATTGTTTAGTGATTTCAGGCTGTAGTGAGGCAGATACGATGGTATTATCCAGGCCAAAACCGGGAAGACTGCCATAAGGGAAACCGCTCTGCTGAGAAAATGTTCTCTGCAATTGGTAAGCACCAAAGTTGGTATTGTTTCCAAGGTTTACCTCGCCCACTTTTGATACACCGCCGCGAAGTTTTAAGTAAGTGATTGTGTTACTGTTTTTAATGGCGTCAATAGCCTGGCTGGCTACAAAGGAAAGGTTGGCTGAAGGGTAGAAGAATGACCTGTTTGCCGCAGGCAAAATAGAAGACCAGTCATTTCTGCCGGTAAGGTTTAAAAATAAATAGTCTTTATACCCTACCTGTAAGGTTCCGTAAACGCCCATGATGCGTGCCAGGTAACTGGCTTCGCTGGCGCCCGGGATACCTACCAGGTTACCCACATTATAAAGGTCAGGTATTACAAGAGGTGAAGCGGAAACGCCTGTTCCTTTATACGCATTCTGATTCCATTGGCCGCCGCCCACTAAATCAAATGAGAAATCATTTGCCTTTTGCTTTATTTCAAAATAAATATCGCTCAGCAAATTCATGGTGTAATTTTCATTATCAGAAACACCCGCTGCAATATCTGATTTTGAGTTGCTGCTTGACTCCTTCGCATATTCTGTATACTTGAAGGAATTATTCCATGATTTACCGTATTGATTGGTTTTGGTAATACCCTGGCGTGCAGTAAGGCTTAACCACGATAAAGGAGAATATTTTAATTCCACATTACCTACCAGGTATTCATTTCTTTCATCCCTGCGGTAGTTATCCAGCTGCCAGTAGGGGTTCAGATACCATGGATTATAATAACCATTGGGATTAGCCAAAGGATCTGTTTTCCAGTTGGCATACCTTGTAATGTCAATATTTGAAGGCATGTTCAGCATATTATTATATATGCCGTTCGTTTGGGTAGTGATGTCATAATTATTCTGCGTATAACCCAATGAATAATTCACTGCCAGTTTATTACCGTAGATTTTTCTTGAACCGTTTACACGCAAAGATGTCCTGTTAAACTTGTCTTTGGGTGTGGTTCCCTTTACCGATGTATATTGTCCTGATACATAAATAGTGGAAACCTCATCACCACTGCTTAAAGAGAAATCTGTCTGGTTGGTAATACCTGTTTTCCAAAATTTTTCACGCGTATCATTTCCTGTATACAACTGTGTTTCTTGTGTGCCGTCTTCAAGCGGTACACCAAGAGGGCGTGTAGAACCGTCAAAATGCGGCCCGTAACTTTGGTTTTCTATAGAAGAAAAATTAGGCTGGCCATTTTCATCATATCCGTAAGAACTACCGCCCTGGCCATATGACATTTGATTTTTTGGGAAAAAAGCAACATGCTCACCGGTAGTTGTATTAGCCACGCGAATGTTTGTGCGGCCCGCAGTTCCTTTTTTTGTAGTGATGATAATGGCACCATTGGAAGCCTGCGAACCATACAATGCAGCGGCGCTTGCGCCCTGCAGGATATTGAACGATTGAACGTCTTCCGGATTGAGGTTATTTAAGATAGAGTTTGGCACGATTACGTTATCCAGCACTATCAAAGCTTCATTATTTCCTGTAAGCGACCTGTTACCTCTCAAGATGATACGATAGCTGGGATTAACGCCGCCGGTAGTTCCCTGGATGTTTAACCCGGCCACTTTATCCTGCAGGCCACCCGCAATATTGATAGCTTTACCTTTGGTAACGGCGGCGCCCGTAATAGCGGTTTGGGCAGAGCCAACTTCACTTTTCCTTCTGGTGATACCACCTGCGGTTACTACAACCTCGCTTAATTCCTGGTTAGTTCTGGTTACAGCAACATTAATATTGCGGGAATTACCAACCGTTACTTCCTGGTTGGCAATGCCAACTGCCGAAATAACCAGTATATCGCCCGGTTTAGCCGCAATACTAAAATTAGCATTGGCATCTGCCGCAACGGAAGAGCTGGTTCCTTTTACATTTACTGTAGCGAAGGGAACGGGGTCGCCATTTTGGTCTCTCACTGTTCCGCTTATTCTTTCCTGCGACCAGGCCGCAAGCGTAATAAGCATAAAACCAAGTACACTTAGAATTCTTCTCATTTTAGACAATTTTTGATTTTAAACGTGTGATTATAAAAGAATGATGAATAAGCAGTTAAAAAACTTATTTGATAAATCCATTAATTTTTCTCATTTACGATTTGAACAAAAATCAAAAAAAATACGTAGAAACAGTACTTTTTGCTGAAATAATTTTTTTACCGCATTAAAGTAACTGTTCCCTTCAGCTGGTGAATCCTTTTATCATTTGGATTCTGATAACGGCCCTCCATACAACCTGGTATCTTGATAAAATACAGTTGTTACCGTGTATCTCCGGCGTTTGGATATGTACGCCGCGGGTTTAGACAAATTATTTTCCCGTGATGCTGCATCGCCAGGTTTCATTTTGCCGGATCCATGCTTTATATCAGCAAAACGCTAAAGATTTATGCCTGCAATTCTACCTGTGAATATAAATGCCGTTCTTCCTAAGTGCATAATACCCAAAATAAAAGCAGGATATTAACTCCTGCTTTTATAAGACATTTATCTAAAACTTATCCCAGAAAAGTTTCGTACCCACCTCATCTCCGCCAATTGACGAAGAAGCGGCATCATAATTTGCTTTATTCAAATTAGGCTCCGTTGCAGGATAAGTATATCGCACAGGATATACGCTTATAGCAGAAGGAGGTGCTTCTAATTGTGGGTAATCCAACCTCCTCTGTGCAACCCATGAGTCAAACCCTCTTGTATAATAAGCAATCCAGGCCTGCACACCAATGCTTTTTTTCCAATTGGCTTCATCAAATTTATTCGCGGGGTCGCTTAAATAATCGCTGGCATCAGCGCTGCTGCCGCCCCATTGTTCAATTGAAGCTGTAACACCTTTGTCATACCAGGCCTCTGCTGTGCCTCCAACATTCATGTTCCGGGCTGCAGCCTCAGACAACAGAAGCGCTACTTCCGAATAACTGATCACCTGGGCAGGGAAATCCGGGGCCAGGCTGGCTGCCGAAGCATGAGAAAAGCTTGAGAATGAATTTCCGGCCCCGGGAGTGCCTCCTTTATAAGTATTACTTACAGAAGTAAAATATAAAGGCAATCTCGGGTCGTCATGATTCAGCATTGTGTCAATTATGGTACTGGCAATAACAAAATCATTTCTCCCGCTTTGAACGAGGTTAGTCCATATCGGGTTTACATTAGGAGGTGTTTCCGTATAGGCAAAAGTTGCATTCTCCTCATTTCCACTGATTACATTTTTTGCCGCTGCCTCAACAAGTGACTTTGCTTTAGCCTGGTCCACATCTGCTATATTAATAGCCAGTTTTAATAAAATAGAATTGGCTGCTTTATACCATAAAGAAACATCACCTCCGTAAACCAGGTCTGCAGAACCAAAACTTTCCCCTGACACATCCATTTCTCCAATGGCTGTTGAAATTGTATCAAGAAGGGCATTATAAACATCAGCCTGCTTATCGTAAACCGGGGTCAGGTTTTCTGCACCAAGCAGCGCTTCAGTATAAGGAACATCACCAAAAGTGTTTACCACTGATGAGAAAGCGTAAGCCCTGAAAATTTTGGCTATAGCTATTTTATTCTGGTAAGCTATTTTATCAGACTCAAGCAGGGCCGGGTCTGATGCCTGTTCACGCATTAAAGAGATACTCCTGTCGAAATCCATTATCACATCCCTGTACAGTGTATTCCACCAGTTTAAGGGTATGTTTCTGTTTCCCAAATCATATTGGCTTTCCTGCGGATAGGTGGTTTCAGCCCAATACTGGGTGATCAACTCAAATATGCCCGAATTAACATTCGGGGTTGTCATAGCATCCACGAAGGCCTTTTCTGCATTTGAGAACAACATCTCACCCTGAACGGTAGTGGCTACCTTCGGGTTTTCATTAAGCTTAGTCATGTCCTTTGTACAAGATGCCAGAACACCAAGCACCACAATTACAAAAAACATTCTATTCTTTATTATATAGTTCATAATAATATTATTAGAATTTAAAGTTTAGATTAAGGCCTATCATCCTGTAAGTTGGATAACTGCCAACCTGGAAGCCCTGGATGTTACCTGCGCTTGGCCCTTCTTCCGGGTCTGAATCAGGCATATTTTTGTGAATTATCCATAAATTCCTTCCATACACAGAAATATCTATTCCCTTAATTGGATTTAGTTTGGATATTAATTTAGATGGTAAGGAATAAGATATGCTTGCCTCTCTTAACTTAACATAGCTTGCATCGTATATATAACCTGCATTAGGAAAACTATTGTAACCATAGCCCCTTAACCCTGTAATTAAAGCATAGGTGCCATTCGGCTTGCCATCTTCGGTAACGCCGGGAAACTTAATGCCGCCACCGTCTTCCACGGCATCACGAATCGGGTTTCCCTTATCATTCAGGCCTGCAGTATTTGCAGTTAAACCAGTGCCCTGGCCATACCATTGGTCAACGGAATAAAGATCACCGCCCTGTTTCATATCAATTAAGAAACTAAGCGATATCCCTTTGTACGTAAATGTGTTATTAATACCGCCATACCATTTTGGCTGTATATTGCCTATGATATTATTAGTAGTGGAGGAAACCTCATAATATCCGTCGCCATCAACTGTTTTCTGGCCATCTGTATAAATATAATCGCTGCCTTTTAATACGCCCATTGGCTGGCCTACTACGGCATTAAGTGTAACACCTCCCTGGAAAGACCCCATTAAAATGTTCTCCGTTCCGCCGGTAAGGCTTACCACTTTATTTTTCGGATTGGTCCAGTTTAATGCCATGTTCCACGAAAAATCTTTTGTTTTAACAGGAATAAGGTTTAAGGATGCTTCTATACCCTTGTTTTCAACCACACCTGCATTTATAATCTGTGTGGTGTAACCGGTAGCGCCCGAAATGGTAACAGGAATGATCTGGTCAATTGTATTTGTATGATAATAAGTAACATCAAAACCAATCCTGTTTTTAAGGAAAGAAGCCTCAATACCGGCTTCATAGCTCCTGGTTTTTTCCGGCTTTAAATCAGCGTTCTTTTTTGTGCTGTTAACAGAGAAAAGCGGCACCGTGCCAAAAGGGGTTGGCTGTGTATAATTGTCTACCAGGTAATCAAACGGGGCATCTGCACCAACTTCTGCATAGTTCAACCTCAATTTTCCAAAATTCAGCCAGGTTGCATCAGGCAGCAGTTTTGAAAATACAAACCCGCCTGAAGCAGAAGGGTAGAAATAAGCATTGTTTCCTTTTGGCAAGGTGGAAGACTGGTCCCTGCTGGCTGTTAAATCTAAAATCAACATTTCTTTGTACGCCAGTGTAATGCCTCCAAATACACGCCCTATTTCTCTTTGCTGGTCTTCTTCGGTTGGCGCTTCTATAGGGTTTGCAGAATTAGCCAGGTCATATATTCCCGGAATTATCAACCCGCCATTCGTAATCGCAAAGGTGGATTTAAAGTAATTTCTCCTCAGGTTGGTACCAACTACTGCTTTAAAGTTTAAATTATCAGATATGTTTTTATTAACCGATGCAAGGAAGTCGTAGTTATATTCTTTATAACTATTATTATATTTTGAATACGCCCCTATATTGATAGATTCATAACCATTGCGCTCTTCCTGCAGGTTCTCATAAGTGTCCAGGGAAACCCTGCCCATCAAATTCAACCAGTTGTTTACAGCATAGTTAAGCGTGATATATGAAATATACCGGTACCTTGAATCCGTTTCAAAACTTTCATAACGCACATAATAAGGGTTATCCCAGTAAATGGGGCCAATATCATTAGGAGGGTCGGTCATATTCCACGTGATATTTTTATGCGTTCTTTCATAAGCAGCTTTTTGATCCATCACATCAACATTCATTTGCCACCATTCCCTGAAGTTGGTTGCCAGGTTAAAAGCATCATAACCACTGCCATATCTTCCCAGGCCGGAGATTTTAGAGAAATTGGTAGCCCCGGTTATGGTAAGTTTATCGGTTATTTTATAATCCGCCTGGAAATTCACAATATCTTTTTTCAGTTTACTGTTGGGCAATATTCCTTTATCGTCATTATGGGAATAACCCAGTTTGTAAGTAAACTTATCATCACCTCCCTGTACGATCAGGCTGGCAACGGCAGAAACAGGGTTTTGAAAAAATGCCGTCGGGTCATGCTTTGCTGCCACCCAGGGCGTTGCCTGCAAATAAGTGGGAGAAGTAGGATCGAAAGCAGTCCATTGATATACTTTTAAGTTGGGATCAAATTTTGCCCCAAAGGAAGCATCTTCAGTTGTTGGTACAACCAGGTCTTCAACCCCATCTCCATTTGCATCCAAATACCAGAAATGGCTATCCGGTGATGGTGGTGCATCGGAATAAGTGTAGTAATCCGGGTCATAATAGCCGGAGCCATACTGCCGCTGGTATTTAATCCAGGTGCTTTTATCCATATTACCTGTAGAAGCCCCTAAGTTTAAGGTTATGCCCAACCCGCTTTTGCCTTTCTTGGTAGTAATCAGGATTACGCCATTGGCGGCCCTTGAACCATACAGCGCACTGGCTGCAGCTCCCTTAAGCACATTTACAGAAGCAATATCTTCAGGATTTATGTCAGATCCCTGGTTCCCATAATCATACCCTGCAAAACCCTGCTGGGTGCTGGAAGAATTATATGTTGAATTATTCACAGGCACACCATCAATAACAATCAATGCCTGGTTATCGCCGGTAATTGACCTGGCGCCTCTTAATATGATATTCGTAGAGCCTCCCAGGCTGTTATTGGTTTTAATTTGAAGGCCGGAAACCTTACCCGACATTGAGTTGGCAAAATTGCTGTTATTCGTCTTTGTCATTTCCTCTGAAGTCACGGTTTGGGCGGCATACGGCAACTCATTCCTGTTTCTCCTGATGCCCAGCGCAGTAGTCACCACCACGTCTGTTATAGTACCCGAAGTCCTGTTAACAGTGGCCGTTACTACAGGATTATTTCCAACGGTAATTTCCAAAGGATCAACTCCAACCGCAGTAATTACAAGCACATCGCCGCTTTTGGCAGGAATTGTAAAATTTGCATTCACATCAGCTGCAACCGTAACTTTTGTACCTTTTACATTAACTGTTGCAAAGGGAACGGGATCTCCGTTCTGGTCTTTCACCGTACCGCTTATTTTACCCTGCGACCAGGCCGCAACGCTCGTAAGCAACACCATGATAAGCATACTTACTGTCTTTCTCATTTTGGACAATTTAATTTATGTGTGTGATTATAAGGATCAAAAAAAGTGTTATGTAAATAACTTTGGCTATGAAAAATTAACCCTGCAGAAAAATTGTAACGAAGTATTTAGCCGTTTCCTTAATTATCTCAATTTATATTGTTCTCATTTCGACTTTTTGCTATGAAAGCATAAGCGTGTAAAGAAACGGTTAAGAAAAATCCAATATTCCGTTAAATCACAATGCCTTTAAGACAAACAGGAAAGAGGAAGTGCTGCATAAAAGTATTGAAAGTCACCGCCTTATACAAGCAATGACTTTCAATCAATAAAATATGCTTATTAAAAAAATGTATTTCAGGCGCAGGAACAAACGCTTGTTAGCCATTTGTTAAAGTATGCTATAATAAATATTTTGCATAAACATGCAGCAATAAAAAGAGACTGCCTGGTTTGGCAGTCTCTTTAATTTTTACCGGTTACCCATAAAAACATGGGTATTTTATTTTCACCTCGTCTGATCAGGCTCCTATCCTTTCTTTTTCGCCTTAAACACAAAATCGCCAAAAGAACCTGCAGACACTGTATGCACAAGCCGTATGCTCCTTCTCCGCAATGTCTCTTTAGCAAAGCCATGAGCACAGGAAAGGACATTGCGGCCTACGGAGTACAAAAGCCCCTCTTTTCCCGTAACTTCAACCATGCCTGTACGTAAAGCCATACCAGAAAAAGACGGAGCCTGTTTTATAACCTTTGACAATTTTGACGAAGCAATTGCCAAATTGAAAAGCAAAAGTTCATAGTTAATTTATAATCTCCTTGACAAAAAAGCAGCATACAACATTCGCATTTATGCAAGCATGGCAGACGTGCAAACAATGAGCGGTAAAATATATTTCATCTGTAGTTCCGGCAGAAAGAATTCTATTGGGCGATAGTAATAACAATGAACTTTAAATTATAAATTTGGCAGCGGTTCGGGCAGACGGGAATTCTAATTCCATGCCTGCATAAATGCGTCAACGTTATGTGCAATGCTATATGAAAACCCTACTCTATTTTTTATTTACTGTTTGTAGTAGTTTGACATTTATTAGCTGCCAAAGACAAGAATCAAATAATACCTTGCCATTGGCTTTGTTCGACACCTTAAAGAACCAAATCATTTTTGTCACCGATAGTTCTTTTAAGCAAACTCCTGACTATAATTTAAACATTACAAGACTTGATTTCTTAAATCTTAGTTCAGTTATTGTGTAGGCTTCCCATTTTCAGTACGAATCAAAAGTAGATTTTAAATCAGTTGATTGAATATTATTATTAGTATTATAACCGGATGTGGTAATGTG
>NZ_FOXQ01000013.1 GCF_900115755.1 Parafilimonas terrae | reverse complement strand
CGCTGGTGAGCATCGCTATTATTTTTTGGTGTGGTAACTCAAAAATAATTTCTTCTTTGCTCACCCTCTTTTATCTAGCAACTTGGGTTAATTAATCAGTCAAACTGACTATTCCACATTAAGCAAAACTATATCATAGTATAAAGGAGAATTGGCCGGAATATTTTCGGATGTTAAACCCGTGCAGCCATAAGCAAGAGAAGATGGCGCTACCATTTTTATATGGCCGCCTCTTTGTATATAAGGTAATGCAATGCGCCAGCATTCTATAAATTCACTGAGCTGCGATGTAAGCGGATTATTAGTATTAGTATAATCTTCTACAACATTACCATCGAGCGTAGAGGCTGTATAAGCAACCGTAATAATTGAATTTAAATTAGGCGAAGCGCCGGAACCGGCTTCCACAATTTCATAGTAAATACCGTTTGGGTCAACTGTATAGTTAATGGAATATTTATTGCAAAATGCGGCAAGCTGGTCAGCTTCCGAAGCTGCCGAAGCAGGCATGCATGCATCATTCTTTTTTTTACAGGCCACAAAAACAAATACACCAAGAATTATTATCAGCAAATTTTTCATACGCAGGTTACAATGCAGTCAGGCTTTAAGTTATTATCATTCACCAGTATTGTCGTTGGCCTTTTTTTGTTCAGCTTCATATTTCGCTTTTAATTCCCGGTAAGTTTGTTCGTTCATTTCCCACCTGAATTTTTTATAAAAAAAACCAGTAAAAGCAACGATGGCAATAATGCCAATAACAAGCACCCAGGGGCTGCTTTCTGCCTGGGCAACCATGTTTGCCCTTTCATACCAGCCGGAATTAAAAACCAAAAGAATGGCAACGCCTATGCATAATCCAATTGAAAAGCCCGGGGAAAAAAGTTTATAGATAGATTTTTCTTTTAACCGGTTTGCTTCCCAATATTCAATAAAAGCCTTTTCTTTATCTGAAAGCATAGATAGTTTATTTGGAGTGAACGCTGCTTACATGTGGTATTTAAATTGTAACAATGCCTGCATAAGAAACATAAAATTATTTATTTGCCTGTATTAGATTTGCAGCGTGAATAAATTCGACTCATACATAACTGACTATTTATACGAAAATAGAGAAGTTGCCCTCGAAAAAATCGGGTACATAAAAATTATTTCATTTGCAGGGCCTGACTCCAGGCAGGCATCTGTTGATTATATCTTTGATAAAAAGATAACCACATCAACAGGCCTTGTTGAATACATCAGCGAAAAAACCGGTAAGAATAAGAGCCTTGTAATCGCTGATCTTGAATCGCATTTAAAAGGCGTGCGGGAATTTATAAATATCGGCAAGCCTTACGAAATACCGCAAATAGGATTTATAAAAGCGAATAACAGCGGCGTTTATGAATTTACACCCGTATCTGAAATAAACACCAAACCTGTAAAAACAGCCACACAACCGCTTGCACAAACCAGTGCCAAAAGCAGCCGCACGGTGGTGCAGATTATAAGTTTGATTATTGCAATTGCCATACTTTCAGGACTGGGTTGGCAGGCTTACCAGGCTTTAAGTAAAAAAACAAAAGAAGCTGATATGAATACTGTTGCCAGTGCAGATACTGTTTCTGCTGCAGACACCGGTAAAACAACCGATACAACGGCGCAGCAGCCTACAGGTTATTCACCTGATGATAGTGTGAACGTGCGTTATATTTTTGAGGTTACAGCTTCAGGCCTGCGGGCACGCACAAGAACAGCACAGTTAAAAGGTTTTGGCAACAATGCGCTGTACGACAGTTTTGTAAATAACAGCACCAAGCGTTACGATTTGTACATTCTTCAAAAAACAAAAATCGCAGACACACTTCGCATAAAAGATTCCCTCGCCAAATTTTTTATGAGGGATATAACACTGAAAATAGAGCAATAGAATAATATGAAGCGCCTGCATGCTGCCTTGCTTATATTATTCATTATTGATTTTATTGCTGATAGTTTTATTGCTGCAACTTACAATAACAGTCTTCGGTATGCAAGCAAAGGTTTATTAATGCCGCTATTACTTGCATTTTTTATTACAGGCATAAAATCCGGTGCATCATCGGTTGATAAAAAATATATTATGCCGGTTTGTTTTGCGCTCCTATTTTCTTTTTCAGGCGACATGCTGCTGGTAAAAGATAACAGTCTTTATTTTATGCTGGGCATTGCCGCTTTTCTTATTGCCCATATATTTTACATCATTTTGTTTTGCCGCATTCAGCCTGCCACAAAAATTAATAACAGATTTAGTTTGATAAGCGGCGTTGTTATTGCCTGTTATGTTGCAACACTTGATTTTTTGTTCTGGCCAGATACAATACAGCAAAAACTTACTATTCCTGTAATAATGTATTCAATTGTTTTAGGTGCTATGTTGTTTACGGCTTTAAATGTGATAAACAAGAAAGGAGTGTTAAAGAAAATTATATTGAGCCTGGTTTGTGGCGCAGGGTTATTTGTTGTATCAGATTCCATCATTGCATTTAATAAATTTTATCTTTCTGTGCCTTTAAATGGATTTTATGTTATGGGCACATATTGCCTTGCACAATTTTTAATTGTGAATGGGGCAAGGCAGTTTATCAATAATAATAATAGGCATAACAATTAATGGATAGCCGTTACATTTACTTTTTTAATACCCATGGTATGTAACGCTATATGCCTGTCTTTTGCCTTGTTTTCAAATTCGCTGATGATCTCTAAAATATCATAGTCTATAAAATTGCATTCGCTTCCATCAATGGTAAGCATGCTATATTCAGGCACATTATCTAAAGCTTTCTTCAGGTTTACCTTATTTAAAAACGTAACATTACTGTTAAGCTTTATAAGTTCTGTTTCTATACCGTTGCGAATAGTTTTTGTAATTCTGTATTCAGCTTTAAAATTATTCCGGATAATAAAATATACCGATAATAAAAGCCCGATGCTTACACCAATTAAAAGATCGGTTGCAAGTATTATAATAATCGTAAGCATAAACGGCAGGAATTGTTTCCATCCCAGGCTATACATATTCTTGAAAAGTTTTGGCTTTGCAAGGTTATATCCTGTAACCAATAGAATAGCCGCCAGTGATGCATAAGGTATTTGATTAAGCAAAAAGGGAATAAACAATACGGCCAGCAATAAAAATAAACCATGTGTTATCGCAGCCATTTTTGTTTTTGCACCTGCATCCACATTTGCCGAACCACGTACAACCACTGCCGTTATAGGAATGGCACCTAAAAAACCACAGGTTATATTTCCAATGCCTTGTGCTACAAGTTCCCTGTTTACAGGCGTTATGCGGTTATGCCTGTCTAATTTATCAATGGCTTCAATGCACAGCAAAGTCTCCAGTGTTGCAAGCATACCTATAGTTATTCCATCTTTCCATATTTCAATACTTGAAAATATTTTTGAAATATCCGGGAACGAAATGTTTGCAAAAATATCGGAAGGTATATTTACCAGTTGTGAGGTTTTAAGATGGAAAGTATTAGTGGCATTCAGCGCTGTATTGATCAATATGCCTGTGATAACAGCAAACAATGGCGCAGGAATTATCCTTAGCTTTTTTGCAAACGGCTGCTGCAATAAAATTAAAACCGCCAGCGATGCAATTGCAATTATGATTGAGCCGCGTGTTATGTGATGATTAAATTCTGAAACATGTCCTGCAATATTTTTTGATGAGACTAATTCAAGAAAACCGGTTGTCCAGAAGTCTGGCCTGTCGTATCCCAAAGCCAATGGTATTTGTTTAGAGATAAGGATAATGCCGATAGCTGCCAGCATTCCTTTAATTACAGCAGAAGGAAAATAATTTGCTATTACTCCTAATTTCAACAAGCCAAGTAATAACTGAAAAATTCCTGCAACAATTACTGTAAGCAGGAAAATTTTATAATCGCCAAACGAAATAATGGATGATGCCACCAGCGTGGTAAGCCCTGCCGCCGGTCCTGAAACTGCCAGTTGGGAACCGCTGATACTTCCGGCAACTATGCCTCCAATGATGCCTGAGAGAAGGCCCGCATAAAGCGGAGCGCCCGAGGCTAAAGCTATGCCAAGACAAAGTGGAAGCGCTACTAAAAAAACAGAAAGGCCGGCAGATAAATCGTGGCGAACCCATATAATGCGGTAGTATTTAAATGTCCGTTTCAAACGATGTGAATTTTAAAGGGCGCGAATGTAGATTTTTGGCGCAGGGTAAAAAATGACGAAAATCAGGATTGGGGCATAATTGGCTGCACCATAACCTTAAACTTCTTTAAACTTTTGAAGGAACCACACTTTTTTTTAATAAAACGTTACGATTTATCAGATGAAGCAGGTAGCCACCTGCTAAAAGTGGGAGGTTACATCAGCCGTTTATTATATAGCTCTTTGCGGTTTATCTTTCTCTTCTATCACCTGTCTTATTTTCATTGCAATAACCGATAAAGCTTCTGCTTCATTAGCCCATAGGCTAACAGGTTTTAAATGATTTTCGTACTTGGGCACAATTTCAAAATCACTTATTTTTTCTCCTTGTATAAATGGAGATGCCGTAAAATCGCATGATTCAATATAAATAGGGATGATTGTTTTTTTAGATTGTATAGCCTCTTTTAATTCTGTTTGCCATATATATTCCGAAGCAATAAAATCTGCAGATAACAATAAAATAAAAATGTCCGCCTTTTTAAGTTGTTCCTTAATTTTTAAATCCCATTTATCACCGGCCATAATCTCCTGGTCAGTCCATTCTTTTATGTAATTGCTTCTTCTTAAGCCTGCAAGATGGTTGCGTATTTTGGCAAGCCAAATGGTGTTGTTATGAGAATAAGATACAAATATATTCTTAGGCATTGTGCCCTTTACTTCAAAAGGAACAATGTGTTTAAATTTAAGCAATTCATTATCGGTATCATTAATTGAAGAAACTGCAAGTTCCTTTAACCGGTTATATTTTATATATTCCATTTTATCAACCGATAGCTCCAGTTTTTCCAAAAAATAATTTTGTTGATCAGTGTTTGCAGTGCCTTGCGCAGCTTCGTTATTGTTCATTGTAAAGCTGTATATCTTTTCAAAAATCTCTTTTTGAAGATCGCTGCTGTTGTCTTCCACGCTGATTTGTATTATACCTTTCTTTTCTGAAGGAAATAAGCCTTTTATTAAAACAACCTGTCCATTATTGATATTATTTTTCTTTAAGATCATAATTCCGTTTTTCCAGAAGTAACGGGCTTCAATACTATCATCTGCAATAAAACACAGCAGCAAATGATGCATTAGTTTTTTATAAAAAAATATCGGCACTTTTATCCAATACGAATCCTGCCAGGCATTGGAAGATGCAATTTTAAACAGGTCTTCTATGGGATGATCTTCCGGCAAATATTGCGGTGCCAGGTAATGCGTGGTGCTTTTGGCCGGATGGGGATATAAAATGCCGAGGCTTATCATTACATCAATAATCAACTGATTTTTTTTAAGGTCATCATCTATCAGAATTTCTCCATAATTCTTCAGCACATTGTTGTTTAAAACATTATATATTTTTTCAGACAGCTTTCGTGGGTTAATAAAAATCCGGTCGTTGAGCAAGTTGTTTTTTTCAAAATATATTAATGCGCCGCTGTTGTAAAGCCATACAGGATAATGTTCAGGATTTATGCCCGGCCTGCTTTTTTTGCATATATCATAAAATGTTTGCTTATCAATATAGAGTTCATCTTCATTACCAAAAATAGAAGGCTTGCCCTCTTCATTAAGGTTTAATACTTCCTGACGTATATATTTAAAGTCTTCTGAAAATTGTGCGTGCTTGTTTTTTATAGCCAGCTCATGCAGTTGTTCCGCTAAATAATCGGTAAAGCCCTGCAGGTTCCTTGCATGTATTGTACCGGGTTGCGTGCTGCCGTTCAGCAGGCTTATGTGAAATGATTCATCTATGCCATATTCTGAATGAATATCCTGCGCTATCCTTCTTTTTTGCTGCAGGTCATCAACTTTGTTTTGCACAACCAATAAGGGCGTATTATTAATATCATTTCTAAAGCTTTTTACAGTATCTAACCAATAAGCCAGTTCAAAATGTTCTATTACCTGCTTTGGCTTGTCATCATGTAAAACCTCTTCTTTTTTATCACTGAAATCAGAATCTGCGCTCCACATAACCACATAAACAGCGTTATTGCTAAGAAATAATTTATAAGTGTCATGATAATATTCCTGCCCGCCAAAATCCCATATACTTACTTCAACATTTTTTAACTGCGGGTATTTGACAATATCAGGCTTCCATCTTTTTACCTCAAACCCATGTGTTGAATTTCTTTTTTTAAGGCATTCTCCGGTTTCAAGATAATTAACCAAATTGGTTTTACCCACATTGCTGTTGCCAAGTATAATAAGTTTTACATCAAGTATTTCTTCATCGGCGGCAATCTTTTCCGCAGTAAATGTTTCAGGAAACTCCGGCGAAGCGCTTATGTTTTTAGAAGCGCTCATTTCATTGAAATACGCTCTTATCTGGCTAATGTCGTTATCTATCCATACATCCGAAGGACAATCGGTAATGGGATTGCCTTGTATGTTAAGCGTTTTTAGCGAAGGCAGTTTTATTACAGGCTGCAACTTGCTGATTTGATTGCTATATATGATAAGGCTGTCAAGGTTTTTACATGCTTCTATTCCATCAATGCTGGTGATTTTATTATAACTCAGGTGCAGGGTTTTTAAGTTGGGCGGAAACTGAACATCATTAATACCTGTAATTTCATTACCATGCAATGCCAGTTCATGTAATGAATTGAGCTGCTCTATATTTTCAATGCTTTTTATTTTATTATTACTTAAATCGAGCAGCATTAACGATGACAGGTGATTTACGTTGGAAATATTTTGTATAACGGTATTTCTTATTTGCAGCCCGGTAAGTGCAGGTGGTAAAGTTGCCGGCACTGCATTGAAAATATTGGTTAATTGCCTGTTGCTGCTTTCAATGTATTTACCCGCTTCATCATAATACGCCATTCCAAGGCTCAGGCCTGTTAAATGGTTGCATTGTGCAAGTAATTTAAGCTCGTGAGAATTATCTGTTAACCCGCAATTTCCCAGGTCTAAAAACTTTTGTTCTTTTGGTTTGCTGTCTTCTATAAGTAACTGTGGCAGTGAAATCTTTTTTATAAGGCTTCTTATTTCAGCCGCGTTTCTTGATTGCAAAACTTCCTTGGGCATTTCCCTTGTTGCCGGGTTTTTCCCTATTTCAAGTTGTTCAAGATTAAATAAGTCTTCAAGCACATTAATATCTGTTAGCTCATTATTGCTCAGATCAAGTTTTTTAATTGAATGGTGATGTTGAAGAAAGGAAATATTGGTCATGTAGTTTCCATACATATACAGCACTTCGAGATAAGGAAGAATATCTTTCAGGTTTTTTTTGAAGAATGATATCCTGTTATTGCCGATATAGAGGTATTTAAGGTTGGGAAAAAGTTCTAATTGATCTGTAACATTCAAATCATTATTGCTTAATCCCAGCGAAATGAGGTTAGGAAGTTCATCACTTATGGTTATTTGTGCAATATTATTTCCAAAGCCATCAAAATGCGTGAGGTTTTTATATTGAGCGAGTTTTGATATATCTCTAATCTTTGTTTCATTTATGTATAGCTCTTTGATTGATACAGGCAGTGACTCTGGAATGTTGTTAAATAAATTCGGCCTCTCTTTGTTTGCTGATAATACCGGTTTGTCGTTTATGTAATAGTAAGTGCCTAAACTGAGCGTTTCAATGTGATCGCATTTTTGCAACAGGAATAATTCCGGCGATTTATCGTGCAGGCTGCAATTGCCAAGGTCTAATAATTTTGACCTGTTCCTGATATTCTGCTCAATAAGCTGTTCGGCAGGCGAAATATTATAACTGCTCATAGGTTAGCTGGTTTAATGCGTTTAACCAGCTAATTTATAAATGTTTTGTTTTTAAATAAAATTGATTGAGATGTTTATTTCAAATGCGAAAAATGGCACAACCACCAGGTAATTGTTAAAGAAATATATATAATTTCTGTAATTGCTCATTAGCAGATAAAGGTGTTAATCAAGCTTGTACTTTTACACGCATCATTATTTTTTTATAATTGAGTAAGCACTTCATTCATGAAATATTCTTTTCTTATTTGCCTTGCAATTATTGCTTTTCCTTTTTTATTAAACGCTCAAGCCAAACAGGTAACAGTAAAAGTTTACGATGAACAAAATCAGCAACTTCCGGATTGCAGTATTTACGTACTTAATTCTAATATGAATGTTGTTACAGGAGCATCGGGCAATACAATGCTTTCTTTAAACAAAGGAAAATATACATTACAGGTTTCACATACCGGCTATGCAACCATCATACAAAACATCTCTTTTTTAAATGATACCACGGTTAATATAAAACTTGCTCCATCTGTAAATAAACTGGATGATGTGGTGGTATCAACAGAAAAAACGGAGCAGGATGTGCAGAAAATACCATTAAGCATAACGGCTTTAAGCGCTAAAGATATTGCCGATTATAAATTGTGGAATACAAAACAATTAACGGCCATTGTGCCGGATATGTATGTTTCCAATCCCGGAGATAACAGGAACATTACTTCTATCCGCGGCATTACCACTACGTCTTACGATCCTGCTGTTGCAACATATATTGATGGCGTAAACCAGTTTGGCCTCGATACTTATATTGCCCGCCTGCTTGATGTGGAACGTATTGAAGTATTGCGCGGGCCACAGGGCAGTTTATATGGCCGTAATTCAACGGGCGGTATTATCAATATCATTACAAAAAAACCAACGAATACGGCAAGGGTTTTTGCTGAAATAAATGCAGGCAAGTTTGGTTTGCAGCAATATAATGCGGGGTTCTCATTGCCTGTTATCAGCAATAAATTATTCATAGGCGCCAGCGGTATGTATGAAGGCCGCAATGGCTTTTATACCAATGCCTATAACGATTCAAAATTTGATAAGCAGCATAGCTGGATGGGCAATTATTTTATTAAATACCTGGCCAGCGATAAACTTAGCTTTACACTGAATGCAAAATATTTAGACGTAAATAATCATGGCCCTTTTCAACTTGTTTCCAGTATGGATGAAGCTTTGAAAAACCATTATGTAATTAACCAGGATGCAACATCTGTTATGCATGATAAAACCTTTAATGCTTCTTTAAGTGTAAACTATACAGGCCATGCATTCAACTTTACATCGCAAACTGCTTATCAGAATAATTACCGCTATTATACTGATCCGTTGGATGGAGATTTTTCACCCATCGATGCAGTTTCCATCATCAATAATTATGGCAATAAATGGAACAATGTAAAAGTAGGAACGCAGGAATTTCGTTTCAGTTCTCCATCAGGCAACAGCAAATTCAAATGGCTTGGAGGTTTATATGGATTTATTCAAAACAATCCTGTAAAACAAGGTACTCATTTTGGTAAAGATGCTGCTGCAGTTGGTTCGCCGCTCACAGATTTTTCAAGCATTAATACCAATATATTAAAAGGTTACGGGCTTGCAGCTTATGCGCAGGCAAGTTATGCGGTAACGAATGATCTTTTGATAACGCTTGGCGCCCGCTATGATTATGAACATAAAAAACAAAATGTGGAAGGCGCTTTTCAACCGGATGGGGCAGATGCAATGATAACGCAGCCTGATACGGCTGCCATTGCACATTTCAGCGCTTTTTCACCAAGGGTTAGCGTGTCCTATCAAATAAACCAGCAGCAATTGGCGTATGCTACATTTAGTAAAGGCTTCAGGCCCGGTGGCATAAGCCAGCTTTCTTCCGATCCGTCTCAGCCTCCTTTATTTATTTATAAACCTGAGCATAGTAATAATTATGAAATAGGTTTGAAAAATGATCTTCTTGATAAAAAACTACAGTTAAACATTGCTGCATTTTATACCAATATAACAGATGCACAGGTGCCAACGCTTATTTTACCTGATGCAATTACCGTAACAAAAAATGCAGGCAAGCTTGTTACAAAAGGAGCAGAGGCCGAAGTGCGTGCAAAGCCTGTAAAAGGCCTTACTATAAATTATAGTTTGGGTTATACAGATGCGCATTATACATCTTTAAACATTGCTTCCAATGGAGAATCTGTAAAACTTGATGGCAATAAACAGGTATATACGCCCAATGTAACATCCTGCCTTGCAGCCCAATACAGTTATGCGTTTAATAAAACAGTTACGGCAACGGCAAGAGCTGAGTGGATGTATGTTGGCAAACAATATTTTGATCTTGCCAACCAGTTAAAACAAAATGGCTATAACCTTGTAAATGTGCAGGCCGGCGTTAATTTTTCCAAGATTGGTTTTTATGTATGGGGCAGAAATATTTTCAATAAACATTATGTGGATTATGCGTATGATTTTGGCGCTGCACATCTTGGCGACCCTGCGGTATATGGCGTAACTTTAAGAGTAGATTGTCTATTTAATAAAGCTGAGAAATCTTAGCAGCTCTAAATTGGTTTTCTCACAGATAACGCAGATCATCACAAATAAATGAATCTTTATTCCATCTGAATCCAAAAGGATATAATAAAGAATTTATCAGCCACAGATGCACAGATTTTTATCCGTGCATCTGTGGCTAAAAGAATCTCATCGGCACGGCGAAGCCGGTCTGATGGATGTTTGAAAGATTACATTCATACTTTTTTGTATTTTGGTCAGACCGCTATCGCGGGCCGCCCGGAAAGCTTATTATTCTTGCAGCTTCTTTAAAACAGCCACCGTTAACCTGCTGATGCAGATAAGCCTGTTATGTTCATCGTGTATGCGAATATCCCAAACGTGCGTGCTGCCACCAATATGCACAGGTGTGGAAGTGCCGGTAACAATGCCTGATTTAATGCTGCGTATATGATTGGCATTTATTTCTATACCCACACATATAAACTTCTTCCTGTTTATTACTAATGCAGAACATACACTGCCTAATGTTTCGGCCAGCGCTGCCGATGCACCGCCATGCAATAAACCATAAGGTTGATGCGTGCGCTCATCAACAGGCATAGTTGCTTTGAGGTAATCTTTTCCAAGCTCCGTAAATTGTATGCCGAGGTGGTCTGCAAGTGTGTTCCTGCTCCATCCCTCGAAATCATTTATAGTAATTTCTTTATTGTACCAGATACTCATTCCGCAAATTAAGCATAATGCATTGTAAAGCCCAAACTGGCCAGGTTTGTAAAATTTTTTGAAAAAAAATATATTTTTATTGTTTTTCGATAAAAATATATTGATATTTGCGCTTTAAATACTGAATCATGAAAATTAAAACAACCGTAATACTGCAGGTTTTAAGACTACTTGCATTGCTGGCTTTTATAGGTTTTTCTATAGAGGCTGGCAGCATTATTATTTCTTTTATCGTAAGCTTTTACAATCCGGATGCTGCCAAAAATCTTTATAAAGGCTTAGACCTGCATCAGTTAAAGGCTTATGGTGAATGGGCTTATTACCTGGCTGTAATCTTTCTGTTTAGTATTGCCGCCTTAAAAGCACAGGTGTGGCAAAAGGTAATGAACCTGTTATCACACTTAAAAATGGACAACCCTTTTCAGCCGCAAATGATGCAGTTTTTAAACAGGGTAAGCAGTGCCTTGATTGCAATATGGGCAACAGGTTTTTTGTATAACATACTTGCCGGGTTTGTTAATAAAAGAACAGGCGGGGAGTTGCTGCAAATAATTGACGCCGATAATTTTCTTTTTATGGCCGGGCTGGTATTTATAATTACACAGGTATTTAAACGCGGTATGGAAATTCAATCAGAAAACGAATTAACTGTATAAACCATGGCAATAGTAGTAAACCTTGATGTAATGATGGCAAAGCGCAAGATGTCGCTGAACGAGCTATCTGAAAAGGTAGGTTTAACGCTGGCAAATTTGTCTATCCTTAAAACAGGCAAGGCAAAAGCAATACGCTTCAGCACGCTTGATACAATATGTAAGGTGCTGGATTGCCAGCCTGCAGATATACTGGAATACGTGGCTGAATAACCTATCAAATTAATCTCTATTTTAAAATAAACAATTATGAAAATTAGTACTGTTCAAATATTGAAAGTATTGTATATTCTTTCATGGATCATATTCGTTGGGCTGTGTATTGTGGCTGGTGGTTTTATTGTGAATGCATTTTTTGCAATAAAGAACCCGGCAGTTGTTAAATATCTCTGGCAGCAGGTAGATTTATCGGATCTTTTTAAATACGACCACGGATATTTTTTTGTAATAAACCTGGTCATGAGTATTGTAGCGGTAGCAAAGGCCTGGCTGTTTTACCTGATTATATCTATCCTCCATAGCAATAAGCTAAACCTGTTGCAGCTTTTTAGTAAAGAGGTCCGGCGCTTTATTTTTAAAATATCTTACCTGGCTTTATTGATTGGTTTGTTTTCAAAAGGAGGCGCTAATTATACGGCGTGGCTGATTGAACAAGGTGTAAAAATGCCCGATATACAACACATGCAATTGGGCGGCGCCGATGTGTGGCTATTTATGAGTGTTATACTCTTTGTGATCGCTCAAATTTTTAAGAGGGGAATAGAACTTCAGCAGGAAAGTGAGTTGACTATTTAGAGCTTGTTTATACTTTAAAATATGATTATATCGCACAGCGCAAAAGAGCACACTGAGGGAATAATATGTCTCTGTTGGCCCTGCGTTCTCTGTGCGATGTTTCAAATGTATTAGTTGGTTTTCCGAAGCGGCTGATTGTTATTCTTAATCAATTAACTCAGCAGCTTCTAAAAACCTTCTATAAACTCAATTCTGCCAATCCTTTTAATCAGGAAAATCCCGGTTCAGACAATCTCTCAAGCACACCTTTGCGTTTAACGATGTTTTTGTAATCCCATTGAATTTGCCTTGCTTTTTCAAGCCATCGTTTCAAATCATCTTTATTTATTTGCTGCGCAGATGTATAACGCATTTCCGCAGCTTTAAACTTTCCTTCTTTTTGCAAGGCTGCTTCATCAAAAGATTGCCCGCTCCAGAATAATAGGCGCACACTATCTTTTAATTTACTATAACCAACAATGGGATTTCCATTCAAAAACCAAACAGGATGCGCATGCCATATCTTGTTCTCTGCTTCAGGTAAATTATTATTGATTTCTGCTGCAAGAAGCTTGCATATTTTTCTGTCTTCACTGTTTTGCGCATCATTGTATGCCTTGATGTCTTTATGCATTTGTTTAATTTAATGGGTTAGCAATTTCAATGTTTCATCCTTTTTTATTGTAGCTATTATGGCAATGATTAAACAAATATTATTTCCTGCCATACACTTTCTTCCCATCAATATAGGTAGCTACCACTTTTGTATTTAAAGCCTCTGTAAGATTGGCTTTCATCAGGTCTTTATCCAGTATAATAAAATCTGCTTTTTTACCAGCTTCAATACTGCCAATTTCTTTTTCCAGGAACTCTGCTTTGGCTGCCCAAATGGTCATGCCGCGAATAGCTTCTTCACGGCTTAATGCATTTTCCATTTGAAAACCACCGGCAGGAAAACCCTTTGCATCCTGCCTGAAAACCGCTGCTACAAAGGTTTTGAAGGGACTTATATCTTCTACAGGAAAATCTGTGCCTAAAGGCAGCCATCCATTTTGCTGCAGTAATTGTTTGAATGCATAACCGCCTTTCAAACGTTCTGTGCCAATACGGTCTGCTGCCCAATACATATCGCTTGTTGCGTGCGTTGGCTGCACCGATGGAATAACAGATGTTTTTCCAAACAATTTAAAATCTTCAGGATTGATGATCTGTGCATGTTCTATGCGCCAGCGTTTATCATTTTTGCCTTGCAGGTATTTGTTATATATCTTCAGTATTTCGCGATTGCCACTGTCGCCAATAGCATGCGTGCACACCTGGAAATCAGTTTTTGAAAGCAGCGATGCCACCGAATCATAATGTGAAGCACTGTTTATCATAAAACCATACCATCCCGGTTTATCATTATAAGGTTTTAATAAACAGGCGCCGCGGCTGCCAAGCGCACCATCAGCATATAATTTAAAACCTTTTATAAACAGCTTGCCTGTTTTATATGGGCCTTTGGTTAAATAAGCATCATAGTTTTGTTTATCATCACTCAGTAAAACATATATGCGCATATCAAGCTTGCCTTCTCTTTGCAGCGTATCTATCATGTTGGCGGCAACATAGTTTATACCGCAATCGCTCACCGTTGTAAGCCCTTGTGCAAAACAATTTTGCTGGGCTGATTGCAACCATTTTTGAAATTGTTCTTTTGATGGATCAGGCACTTTTTCATAAACAGCATTCATTGCATTATCGATCAATACACCTGTGAGCACACCATTCTTTGTTTCAATTGAGCCGCCACTAATGGTTTGACCGGCCTTTATACTTGCTAATTCAAGCGCCTTAGCATTGGCTAAAACTGCATGCCCGTCTATGCGTTCCAGCAAAACAGGCGTATTGGGGAAGAGCGTATTCAACTGTTCATTGGTTGGGAAAGCTTTGCCCGGGAATTTATTCTGATCCCAGCCATGCCCACGTATCCATGCTTCGCCTGGATGCGCCTGTATAAATTTTTGTATGCGGCTTATAACTTCATCCATGCTTTTGGAATCAAAAAGATCAACAGCATATAAAGATTCTCCATAACCAATGAAGTGCGAATGTGCATCATTAAAACCAGGGTAAACTGACTGGCCATTTGCATTTATTGTATCGGTTGCCGTATAATTTTCCAGGATATTATTATCGCTGCCTGTGGCTATAATTTTGCCGTCTTTCACAGCAAAGGCGGCCACTGTGCTGAATGTGCTGTCAACAGTATAAACCTGCCCGTTATAAACAATAAGATCAACTTTTTTTTTGGAAGAACAGGCCGTAAAAATGATAACGGCTAACACTGCTGAAACTATATTTTTCATAAAACTGGTTATACTTTATTGTACATGCATAGATACAATATTAACAGGAAAATTGGGTGTCATGCAACATTCAACATAAACTCTATTAGCATAACAGTCTATTAAAAATCTGCTTTATCTTGCCATTTCTAAAGCTATACATTGAGCAAGAAATTTTTTGTATTCCTGCTGCTGGCCTTGTTACATTGTTTGTTCGCATGTAAATTATACGCGCAGCAATCTGCACCTGATACGGTAAAAACAGGTATTTATGTAACGAGCATTCATGATATAGATTTTAAAGAACAGGAATATACAGTTGACTTCTGGTTATGGCTGAAATATAAAAATCCTGGTTTTGATTTTTCGCATAACCTTGAAATACCGCTGGCAAAAACAGTTGATAAATATTTTGAAACGATTGATACAAGCGATGGCCAGGTTTCAATGCTAATGAAGCTGCAATGCGTAATGAAGGATTCGTGGCGTATAACCAACTTTCCTTTTGATAAACAAACATTGAGGCTTTCAATTGAAAATTCTCAATACGATTCGAAAGCGCTGGTATTTTTACCTGATACAATGGGCAGGCATTTTGATCCGCGTTTCACTTTGCCTAACTGGACGATAGATACATTCCGCGTAACGGTTGCCACCAAAGCTTATGAAACCACTTTTGGCGATGAAAGTCTTTCAACACCGCACACAGAATATAGTTCTTTCAGGGTGAGGGTAAGCATTGAGCGCAACGCAATAGGCTTATTCTGGAAATTGTTCATAGGCATGTATGTAGCTTTTCTTATTGCCTATGTGTGTTTTTATATTCATGCCGATAGCATTGATTCTCGTTTTAGTTTAAGCGTGGGTGCTTTATTTGCAGTAATCGGTAATAAATACATTGTAGATGCATCTTTACCTGAAAGCCTTACGTTTACCCTGGTTGATACATTGCATGGCATTACTTTGTTATTTATACTTTGTGTGGTTGCGGCAAATACATGGTCGCTGCAGCTTTTGAAACAAAACAAACGGATATATGATTCTAACAAATTTGATATGATTGTTGCACAGGTGTTGCTCTTATTATATATAGGATTGAATGTTTATTTTATCAGCCGGGCAATGCATGGCAATTAATGATTAGCGCTGCTGCAGCTTCTTTGCTTTTCGAAGTGTAAAATTTCTTGAAATATTAAAACCGAAATGAATGTCGCCCTTTTTCCACCTGCCGGGGTTTTCTGCAATAAAAGCTCTTTCCGTCATGCCGGTAGAATTGCTTAAATGCACCTGGAATACATGGCCCGCAGTTTCAATTTCGTAACCAATGGAAAACGTATTGTAGGTGCCGGGGAATTTAGTGCCGGGCAGCACATAATAATATTCAACGCTTATTCCCGACCTCTTTGTTACCCTGAGTTTCGCACCTGCGCCTATTGCAAAAATATCATTGGGATTAAAGCTGCTGTCAACAAGGTTTTCGTGTATCAGCGAAGGCATTAACTGGAATGAAAAACCCGGCGTAAATTTTCTTGCAATTAAAACCTGGTATGCATAAGACAGTTTATCCTGCGTATTTAATTTGGCATCCGTTTTCTTTTCTGCTTTAAGCAATGCCGTATCTGTTTGCAGCATGGCAGAAGTAAACAATGTAACAGAAAGCGGCATGCCTTTATTGCCTTCGGCCTGGCGCAGTAGCCTGTATTTCAGAAAAAGATCGTATTGTTTTTCGAATGAACTTCTTCCGCCGCCCACCGTAAGCCTGTTGGTGAGGCCATAATCCATACCTATGCGAATGTTGGCAAGATCCAAACCAAATAAGTTGTAAAACCCATCATTCAACTGGCCGAAGCGATGTGATATTTTTAAATCGAGCACGCCGGCCTGTGTTGTTTCAACAGTATGCCCGTCAATTAATCTTGTTGTCATAAAAGTAGCTTCTGCACGCTGTATTTTACCGGTATCTTTTACCTGCGTTTGCACATCAAGCATTGAATCAAGATTTACGTTCTGGCTAAATGCATTCAGTGAAAAACAGGACGCTGTTATTAAAAATAACCATGCAGGTTTTTGCATTGTAAATTTGTTTTGATTAGTTATGGAGAATTATAACAGGCTTATTGCTTTATTGAACCTCATACACACAGTTCACTGTTATTTGAATTTCTTCTGCAATTTTTTTCTGAACAAAAGATTCGCCTATCACATTATAATCTTTCCGTTTCACA
Organism: Parafilimonas terrae; assembly: GCF_900115755.1. Classification (GTDB taxonomy): domain Bacteria; phylum Bacteroidota; class Bacteroidia; order Chitinophagales; family Chitinophagaceae; genus Parafilimonas; species Parafilimonas terrae. The sequence continues at coordinate 130,493 of NZ_FOXQ01000013.1, read as the reverse complement.
GTGAATGTTGCTGTTGCTGTTGGTTTGCCGTTTTTAATTATGATGGTGCCTTTTGCCGTAACGGGTTTTGTTACATCGCGAATGGTAAGATTGCCGCTTACTGTAACGGCATAGCTTCCATCTTTTGAAAAATCAACTGCAGCTATATTATCAATCTTTCCATCAAACCCTGCTTTTGGATATTTTGAAGACGCCATGTAATCATCCGTATTAAAATGTTCTTCCATTGATGTTTTAGCAAAATGAAAACTTTTAACTGCAACCTTAAATTGAATACTGCTTGTTGCAATATTCAGAACACTTACAGCTTCATTGTTTTGCGCTTTTATATCTTCAAGCGGTGTGTGAGAATAGAATGAAATATTACCATTACGCGTTAAGTAAGTTTGATTGAAAGCCGTGAGCCCAAAAGAAAAAACAAAACACGTTAAAGCTGTTATTTTTTTCATGCCATTGATTTTATGATCAGTTATCAGGGGCGCCTGCATTCACCCAGGCTGTAATTTTATTTATGTCGCAATCAGATAATTTGGCACCGTCCTTCGGCATTTCCGGTGCGCCGCCTTTATGCATTACGGCTGACAGCAAAGTGCCATACGTAAAATTTCCATCAAGCGCTAACCCGGATATGGTTGCATAGTCATACAAATCAAATCCTGTTATAGCAGCGCCATCGTGGCATGATTTGCAATGCCCGTCGAGTATGGCTTTTATTTCAACACTGTAGCGCATATTTACAGTATCACAAGTGTTGCCGGGTTGGCCCGGGTAGTCAACATCTGCCTTGTTATGAGAGCAGCCTTGTACAATTAATGCACTGGCTATAATGCATGCGCATGCAATAGCATTTCTTTTATTCATTGATAACTTTTTAAATTGTAGAAAAAGATTTGATATGTTGGAACGCCTATTTAATTAATATGCCTTCATTCAATATAACATCACTTAAATAACCTGTACAAATGCCTTTGAATGTTATGGTGCTTCCTTTATTAATAGCTTTCGGCGGTTGTTTAAATGTACAGTTCACGCCAAATACAATATCGGATGATTGCAGGTAAACAACAGTTTCACCTGCCTGGTTTTTCTTTATATTATTTACTATGCCGGTAACCTCGATGGCTTTGTTTAGAAAGCTTGCATTGGCTGCCTGCTCATCATGCGCGAATGAATCATAAAGCGCTGTTGCTGTAATTTTAATTGCTCTTTCATTAGCAACATTTCTTGCTGGTTTATTCCAGATATAATAAGCATAACCTATACCTGTCAATATGCTCAGTAAAATAATTGCAATAAGAATTTTTTTCCAGTGCTTCATATAGCATCGCCTGTTTTCTTTATTGAATAAAGTATAACAGGCATAGAAAGAATTAGGTTGCCATTGCTGATAAAAAAATTAATTGAAAAAAATTGAATAATAAAGCAGGTTTAAAAGTTGAAGAAGTTTAATCAGGCCCGCCCCGCAACGCAGTCTGGCCGAAGCACGGAAGATCATTAATACGCGCTTCCAAATCATTCATCAGACCGGCTTCGCCGTGCCGATAAATATATAAAGTGTATAGCCTCATCTTTTCATCAGTGGCGAATAATTCTTTATTTACTTTTCCATTTCCATTCAAGCATTTTTATAAAATAACCGCCAACAACACTGCGTGCCTGGAAGCCAACCTGTTTACCAGTTGTAGTTTCGTGCCAGTCGCTTAATGGAACATGGGTTGGTGTTTGTGTTGCATATAAATAAACAGGATTGATTAAAGCTTCAAAATTATTTTGGGAAGAAGCCAGCGTTGCAGTCCATAAAATCCAATCGCTTTTTGTATAAGTCTTTCGGCTGTCTAAAGGAAGGCCGAATTTGTTTTGATGTGCGAGGTAATAATTGATCTCTTTATCATAAACGGCTTGCGGAAAAAGATTAAGATGAAATAATTTATCCCAAACCATATTGTATTTCTGGCTCCATGTGTTTTTTGCGCCGAATGCAAGTGAATAATGATCATTATCATCTGCCAGGTTAAGCCATTGCGATGCATAGTTATGCGCAACAGAATCATAGTATGCGGCGGCTGATTTATCATTCATCATCTTTGCCATCATCGCATACGATGCAATGCCGACAATTGCTTTAACGGAGAGGTTGGCATTGCGTGCAAGGTGGCCTGCAAAATCATCGGTGCACAATTGATTTTTAGGATCTAAACCATCATTCACCAAATACTTAACCCATTTTGATAAACTCTGCCAATGTTTGGCGGCATAATTTGTATTGCCTTCTGCTTTTGTAACAGCAGCCGTGAGAATAATCATGTTACCGGCTTCTTCAACCGGCATATCTTCCCCATAAGTTTGCCCGTTTGCCAAAGGGTAAGTGCCTATATCATGTGCAGGAAAATCTTTTGACCATTTACCACTTTTGCTGTAATCAAAAATACCATTCAGCATGCCTTTTAATAATGCAGGATTATATACCAGTGATAAAGGTGCAGACGGATAAGTTACATCAACCGTAAATATGGAACCATTACTGAAATTTTCTTTTTGTGGAAACAACAATTCATCGCCCGGCCCGCGAACCAATTTGTGTGCAGCCAGCGATTGCCTGTAAGCCATCACGCAAAGTTTGGAATATGTTTCGCCACCTGCCTGCACTGCGTCTGTATATAATTTATTATCGAAAGAATCGCATGCAGATTGTATGGCAGGATACTGTTGTGCTGAGGTTTCCAGAAGGTCATCCATTGTTTTATAATTCTTTTTCCACCAGGCTTCAAGGTTTTGATTAAAATATTGAATGGAATAAATATCATCATATCCAAGCATTACCACTGCGCGGTTGCTGTTATCATTCATACCCGTAAAAAGCGAAATATTGGCTGCAAGCAGAATGTCTTTATCAAGGGCACTGCTGTCATTATACAATGTTGTAAAAAATCCATTCCGTACATAATCTTTTACAATATTCGGAATAGATGTAAGCTTCATTTCATACTGCTTTTGTTTAGGCGTGGCGAGATAAACATTGCCCCAGTCAATTCTAATATCATCTCCCTTTTTTTGTAATACAGGCTGGGCTTCTGTGCCACACTTTAAAACATTTAAATTCTTTGTTTGATACGCCGTTGCTTTCATTATTTCCGTGCCGGTATTGCCTGCAATCGCACTGTTGGCACCAAATAAAATGTTTACATTATGAATGCCATTATCTTTTGCCGTTATGGCAAGCCGCACAAAGGAAACAGGCCGTGAAAGCAGGTTAATGTTGCTGGCAATTAAAGGCGATATAAAATCAACTTCAAGATTTATTGCCCCGCAACTGAATAAATATTTTGTTTGTGTGGCTGTAACGTTTACGGCTTCCTGTTTTGCCTGCAATATGCCTGGTGAAGTTGTTTTAGTAGCAAGCCCCGCGTCAAGCCAGGCCCCGCCGCCGGTGTTGGTACAATGTATTGCCAATAAATTCCTGCCCCGGCGCAATTTCTTTATAACAGGTTGTGGCAATTCATATTCAGTATAGCCGCTGTTAACGTTTGTGCATTCAAAAGCTTTTTCACCATTTATATAAACTTCCGCATCATCATCGTTTTTCAGGTATAAAAACAAATGGCTGATGTTTGTATCAAATACATCAAAATTGCGGCGCACCCATATTTCTTTTGTATTCCATTGTGTAGATGGATTGCCGGATTTGGCGCCAAACGGAAAAGTAGCCGGCGTAAAACCATTATCGTTAAAATCTTCATTCATCCATCCATCAGCAGGCTTTTCTGTTGCATACTTTGCGGCATACACTTTTTCATTGCTAAGAGGAGATATCCATTGCAATGTTGACAACGATTCTCCGAGGAAATTATATACTTTTCCATCAACCCTTAACAGCCCGGTTAAAGCCTGCTCTTTTCCGGTCCAGTGTTTTGTATTTGATTGATTAAGCGTATCTGTAAAACTCCAGATGCTGAAATAAGGATCATGCGTTATGAGCGGGTAAGCCGGCATTTTGTTTACCTGGGCTGAAACGCCCGTTACAATAAACAATAAAACAAATTGCAGCAATAACATTCGCCTTATGAAATGCATGTTCTGAATAATTTTTGCTAAAGTATGTTTTCCCAAATAGTTTTTCCCCGATTGATAATAAGGAATTACTGCGTTAAATTTTTACAGCTTAAACTTGAAGAGCAAATTATTAAACGGGAATAAAAATTTTTTTTGAATTAGGTATTGGAAATACCAAATTGTTTTTTACGTTTGTTACAGCAACCTCATGATAACACTGTCTTCTTGAACTAACTTCAAGCAAACAGCTAACCGAAGATCTGGAATTAGATGCGTTTATAAAATCGAAAATCAATTGTATGATTGATAAAGCGCTTGATTTTATTTGTAAGCAGTTAAACACCTATCTGCTAACCAAACTGGAACCGGCTCCTCAAGATGATATAGCGATTATATTGTCTAATGTTTCGCAGTTGAATGAAACGCAGCCAAACAGTGGTGGTGAGGTTAATGATCCGCAGAATGCATTTTTAAGCCTTATTAATGTTGAAGAAGACCGCATAAGCAAATCGCCTGAAAATTTTGTCCGCTCGGTTGAAGGGGGCGTGATCTATAAAAATCCAAAGATTTTTCTTAACCTCTATATTTTGTTTGCCGTAAATCTTTCATCGTATTCAGAATCGTTAAAACGTTTGTCATTTATCATTCAGTTCTTTCAATACCAGAATGTTTTTACGCCGCTGAATTATCCATCTATCCCAAAAGGTACAGATCAGTTGATTGTTGACCTGGTAACACTTTCGTACCAGGATTTAAATAACCTGTGGGGCATATTAGGTTCAAGGTATTTGCCTTCTGTAATGTATAAAGTGCGCATGATTAATATAAATGAAGACTTTGCTTATGGCGACGCAGGGCTGATACAAAAGATTACGATTAACGACAAAAGCCTGCAACAATGATAAGTATTAATTATAGCTATTTTTTCAGGATAGAGTTGTTGCATAAATATTTTGCAAATAATCTCTGCAACGATTTCATCATTACGCCTTCTGCAGAAACACAGGCTGCTATTAAAGGCAATAAAATGCTTGCCAAACAATATGGCAATGCATTATATACCGCTTTGCAAACAGATGATGATAATAGGGCTTTTATGGTACCTTCTGATAAACTGCAGCTAACCTTTTTTATGCAATTAAACAGCGGGTTATTTTATAATTACACTAACCTGCCTTCCGTTTTTAAACCGGGAAAATTGTATTATTTCTCTAACAGGAATAATAATGCCGTTAATGGAAAGAAGTTTATTTCACAATCCGTACTCTATGATAACAATAAAGATTATGTGCCCGGAGATATTGCAATTGGCGGAGGAACCATTTATCAATGTATAAAGGGATGTAAAAATGTAACGCCATCAGGTGCCAACAATGCAAACTGGATGAAGATCGATAAAAACCAGTATGTTTCTGAACAGGATGCTGTTCAATGGATACCTTCTGTTTCAACCTATACATTTGAAACATTGCAGCCGGATGCTACTATAGATGCCTGGGCTTTCAATCTTGCTGATAATGCATTTTCAAATCATGTTATTTCAGAAAGCATCTCTTTTAAAGATCCCGTAAAACAATTTAAACTTGATCTTTCTACACTTGCTCCAGGTAAGTACAAGCTGAAAATCAATAGTAACGAACAGTTTATTTATATAAATGATGAGTTAAGTGCGAAACCCGTTTTTGGTGTAATTGAAATATTTAATGATAGCAGCATTGCCGCACCCTATCAATTATTGAATGGAAATATTTTAAACTCGCCGGTATATTCAATCAATTTTTTAAACAGGTCAACAATATGGAAGTATATCTTGAAGAATACTTCCAAAGGAAAAATAACGATAACGCCTGCCGGGTTTAATTTCCCGGCAACAGCATCGGATGTAATTATTTCGCAATCGCCAATTCCATTGAATGAAACGCCTTTGAATGTAAGTCTTGCCTTAACGGTTGTTGATAACGATAATGTGAATATAACAGTACCCGATGTGGCTTGCCCCTCACCATCGAGGCTAACCAGTTTTACCAACGGGCCGGATAAATATGCCTGTTCAGAAATTTTTTTAAATCACTAATCATAAACACTAAAATTTCTAATCTATGTCACAAATAAACGAAAGCGCCATTAAAACGCCGGGAGTTTATGTAAACGAAATTCCCTCGTTCCCGCCTTCCATAGCACAGGTTGCTACTGCCATACCTGCGTTTATAGGCTACACGCAAATTGCCCAGGACATGCGTGGAAATGATCTTACCAACAAACCAACACGCATTACTTCCATGCTGGAGTATGAGCTTTATTTTGGTAAAGCACAGCCGGAAACTAATATCGTTATCAATTATGATCAAACCACAGTTGGAAAAACCACTACCGACACTATTTCCATTGAGTTTGATGGCAACAAATCAAAACATAACATGCATTCGGCCGTTCGTTTCTTTTATGCAAATGGTGGTGGGCCATGTTATATTGTATCTGTAGGGCCTTATACTGATATAGACAGCGGTGGCCTTGAGCTTACTGATTTTTATGACCCCGGAACCGGCAATGGTTTAGAAGCGCTTGCCAAAGAAGATGAGCCTACTTTAATTGTTTTTCCCGAAGGGCAGAGCATGCCGGAAAACAGTTATTATTCTTTGCTTAACCAGGCGCTGGCGCAATGCGGAAGTTTGCAGGACAGGTTTTGCATAATGGATGTTTATGATACCGGTGAAACGCTGGTTACCAATAGTGATGTTACAACAGCTATTTCCAATTTCAGGAATGGTTTTGCTTCTGAAAATAATAACTATGGCGCCGTTTATTTTCCGAACCTGAAAACAACTTACGCTTATGATTATGACCCGGCTTCAACCACCGTCAATCATACGGTTGATGGCGCTGCAGGCCCGCTCGATGGCCATACACTTGCTGAAATAGGCACATTGCCTGCACCTTTATCTCCACCAGATTCGCCTCCTGCGCCGCCATCTTATTACAGCCTGAGTGCATACAATGCCATTAAACAGGCTTTGAGTTCACAGTTCCCTGTTGTATTACCACCATCGCCGGGCGTTGCAGGTGTATATGCTTCTGTTGACGCATCCCGCGGTGTATGGAAAGCACCGGCAAATGTTGGATTGAAAGATGTATTTGCCACAACATTCCAGGTTTCAGATGAAGTGCAGGGTGATATGAATATTGATGCTACTTCAGGCAAATCTGTGAATGCTATCCGTGCATTTACCGGCAAAGGCATTTTGGTTTGGGGCGCCCGTACCCTCGATGGTAACAGTAACGATTTCAGGTACATTTCTGTACGTCGTTTTTACATCATGGTGGAAGAATCGGCCAGGAAAGCAGCCAATGTTTTTGTATTTGAACCAAATGATGGCAACACCTGGGTTAAGGTACGCGCCATGATAGAAAATTATCTTACCAATTTATGGCGGCTCGGCGCTTTGGCTGGCTCAAAACCGGAACAGGCATTTTATGTAAAAGTAGGGCTTGGCCAAACCATGACATTCGATGATATTCTTAATGGCCGCATGATTGTGGAAATAGGCATGGCGCCGGTTCGTCCTGCAGAATTTATCATACTCCGTTTTTCACAAATACAACAACAGGCTTAATTAATAATTATTAACCGGAATCAAAATTTTCATCTCAAATAAAAATTAATCTATGGCAAACTATCCACTGCCCAAATTTCATTTCCAGGTTGAATGGGGCGGAACCAAAATAGGATTTACCGATGTGAGCGGGCTTGATATAACCAATGATATTATTGAGTACCGCGACGGTGCAAGTCCTGAATACCACAAAATAAAAATGCCGGGCCAACGCAAGTTCAGCAATCTTGTTTTAAAGCGTGGCATCTTTAAATCAGACAATGAATTTTACAACTGGTTCAATACGATCAACATGAATACGGTTGAACGCCGCGACATAACAATAAGCCTGCTGGACGAAACACTTAACCCCGTAATAGTGTGGAAGGTTAAGAATGCATGGCCAACAAAAGTTACATCAACCGACCTTAAGGCTGATGGCAATGATGTTGCGATTGAACAACTGGATCTTGCACACGAAGGGTTAACCATTCAAAACGATTAATGCATGTTTGAATATCCTTTTGTTGGGTTTCACTTTTTGGTGGTATTTGAAATTTTTCCACAGGTGCCAAACGATTTTCGTTTCCAGGAAGTAACAGGTTTAACGGTTGACGTAAACCTTGATACTTATAACGAAGGTGGCGAAAACAGGTTTGTGCACCGTCTTCCCGGCAGAACAAAATATGCTGACCTTGTTCTGAAACGCGGAATGACGCTTGTTTCAGGCGTTACAGCCTGGTGCATTGATGCTATTCAGAATTTCAATTACCAGCCAACAAACATGTTGATATCGCTTTTAAATGAAGATCACCTGCCGGTTTCATCGTGGTACATTAAAAATGCAATTCCTATCAAGTATGATATTTCGGGTTTTAATGCAGAACAAAATCATATCGTAATTGAATCGCTAACCTTGCGGTATGAATATTACACTACGCTTAATCTTTCAGCAGCCGTAACAGCAGGCATCAGCGCTGTTGGCGATTTGCTTGGTGGTGGCAGTGCAAGTGTAAGCATATCTGTACCATGATAGTTTGTGCAGGAATTTTATAACGTATAACCTTCAGGCATGCCTATTGAAATTCGCGAACTGCAAATTAAAGTTGCCGTTCAGCAAACGCCTCCTTCACAACAGGGAACAAGCAATGCTTCTTCTTCGGCAGCAGATAACGATGCTATTGTAGCTGCCTGTGTAGAACAGGTGCTTGAAATTTTAGAACGAAAAAATGAACGCTGATGAGCCTTGGCCAGTTACAGAAAATGACGCTTGTTGCTTATACAGATAACACTTTTCAAAAAAAAGTGCGTGAGCTGCCTCCTTACGAGGTTTTAATAAACCCCGAAAGCTATACGATAACGTATGGCACGGCCAGCTCAGATCAAACGGCACAAGGCAGCAGTGAAACGCAAAGTGCATTCCGCAACAGGCTGGCGCAAACATTAAGCTTTAAATTTTTGTTTGATGGCACAGGCGTTATTAAAAAAGATGAAGGCTTTTTATCAGGCCTTGCATCCGGCCTGGCCATACCCGGCCTAAATGCCAATCCGCCTGATGTTGCGCAAATGTTGTCTGATTTTAAGAAGGTGGTGTACGATTATAACAGTGAAACGCACGAACCGCCTTACGTGCAACTGCAATGGGGCTTACTGCTGTATAACTGCAAGCTGAAAACAATGACCATCAATTTTAAGTTGTTTAAACCTGATGGCTCACCATTGCGCGCTGAAGCAGATTGCAGTTTTGAAGGCGTTATTGACGAAAAGAAACTGGCCGGAATTGAAAACAGGCAATCGCCCGATCTTACGCATATAAGAACCGTGCAGGAGGGCGATACTTTATCGCTCATGTGTTATCGTGAATACGGCGACAGCAAATATTACTACCAGGTTGCACAGTTTAATAATCTTATTGATTTTAAAAATTTAAGAACGGGAGCGAAGTTATTATTCCCGCCATTAGCCAATAATTAAGTAATGCTTTTAAGCCAATCATTGCCGGGTACACAGCAAACAGATCTCGTAACTTTTACGCTGAAAGTTAACGGCGCTCCTTTAAGCACACAGTACCAGGTTGCATCCATTTCTGTATCGAAGGAAGTGAATAAAATTCCCTGGGCAAAGCTGGTGATATTTGATGGCAATGCTGCTCAGCAGGATTTTGCCGTAAGCAATGAAGCCACCTTTATTCCAGGTACGGAAATAGAGATTACAGCGGGCTATCATTCAGATGAAACATCTATATATAAAGGCATTATTCTTAAACATAGTTTGAAGATACGCAATGACCGCTCACCGGTATTGATGCTGGAATGCCGTGATAAAGCTGTTGCTATGACGGTGGCAAGAAAGAACAAATATTTTAATGATACAACCGACAGTGATGCGGTTGAAACAATTGCCGGTACTTACCAGCTTGATACAGATATTGAATCAACCAGCGTGCAGCATGAAGCCATTGTTCAATACAATTGTACGGATTGGGATTTTATTGTATCGCGCATGGAAGCAAATGGTAAGCTGTGTTTTATTGACGGCGGAAAGCTAACAACAAAAAAGCCTGACTTTACTTCAGCAACCGTGCTCGATGCTGTATTTGGCGCCACGATGTTTGAGTTTGATGCCGATCTTGATGCACGTAATCAATACCAGAGCCTTAAAGCAAAAACATGGGATTATTCAAACCAGGCCGTAACGTCTGTTGATGCGGCAGAGCCCGGTTTTGAAGAAAACGGAAATATTCCAAGCAGCGACCTTGGCAATGTTTTAAAGATTGCTGAATATGATTTATTTTCTGGAGAAGATATTACGGAAACAGAACTGCAAAGCCTTGCTGACGGGCGTTTGCTCAAAGCCCGCATGTCGCGCCTGAGAGGCCGTGTACGTTTCAGGGGATATGGGCAAATAAATCCCGGGGATCTTATAAACATTGGTGGGGTGGGAGAGCGCTTTAACGGTAAAGTATTTGTTTCGGGCGTGCGCCAGGAAATAGTAAATGGTGTGTGGACAACCGATGTTCAGTTTGGCTTAACCAACGAACCTTTTACCAACCAGCCTGAAGTAAATGCACCACCCGCAGCGAATATGTTGCCTGCTATACAGGGTTTGCAGATTGGCGTTGTGACCGATCTTGAAAATGATCCCAACAGCCAGGACAGGATCCGTGTTCGCCTGCCGATTATTGATGCCAGTGAAGATGGTGTGTGGAGCAGGGTTGCCTGTTTGGATGCAGGCAATAACCGCGGCACTTTCTTCAGGCCCGAAATAGGCGATGAGGTGATTGTTGGTTTCTTGAATAACGATCCGCGTAATCCTGTTGTGCTGGGCATGGTGAACAGCAGTTCAAAACCGGCGCCGCTACAGGCTGCCAATGCCAACAACGAAAAAGGATATGTATCACGCAGCGGCATGAAAATGATATTTAATGATGATGAGAAATCACTAAAGATAGAAACGCCTGCCGGTAAAAAAATTACTATAAGCGAGTCTGATAATATAATGAAGTTTGAAGACGAGAATGGCAATAAAATTTCAATGGAGCCAACTGCTGTGAGTGTTGAAAGTGCAGCTAATATGAGCCTGAAAGCAGGCGGTGATCTAAAGATTGAAGCTGTAAATATAACGCTTGTGCCTTCTGCTAATTTTTCGATGAGCGCTGGTGGCGCATCGCTTAGTGCAGGCAGCGGCAGCGCTAAAATGTCGGCGCCATCCGTTACTGTTGAAGGCTCAGGCACAACAACGATAAAAGGTGGCGTGGTGATGATTAATTAGCAAGTGTTCACGGGTTCACAAGTTCTTTAAATGAATATTGATTATTGTGTATTGTTTATTGAATATTTTAAATACTCAATATTCAATTTTCAATAAGCAATGCTCAATGAAGAAACTTATTGCTGCTATGAAAAACTACAGTACAAGGGAGTGACACAACGAAGATGCCATTGGCACAAAAGCTGGTAACATAAATAAAAAAAGACAGCGTAGCTGGCTTGAAAAACACAAATTAAACCTATGGCTTTAGCTGCGAGAATTTCTGATATGCATGTTTGTCCCATGTTTAACGGGCCATCCCCGCATGTAGGCGGGCCGGTGCTTCCGCCAGGCACACCAACGGTTTTAATTGGCGGTTTGCCTGCGGCCTGCGTTGGTGATATGTGCGTGTGCGCAGGGCCGCCGGACAGTATTGTAAAAGGTTCTGCCACGGTTTTAATTGGTGGTAAACCTGCAGCAAGAATGGGTGATACAACCGCACACGGAGGAACGATTGTGGTGGGTTGTCCAACCGTAATAATAGGAGGTTAATATGAACACATCTTTCCTTGGTACAGGATGGAGCTTTCCGCCGGCATTTAACAATGCTGCCGGAACAGTAGAATTAACAAGCGATGAACTGGATATACAGCGCAGCCTGCAAATATTGCTTGCTACAAAAAAAGGCGAACGTGTAATGCAACCTGATTATGGCTGTAACCTTGATGAAATGGTATTTGAACCGATGACAACAACGTTTAAAACCTATATCAGGGAAATGATACGCACAGCGATTATTTATTATGAAGCGCGCATTAACCTGAATAATGTTACCGTTGATGACAGCCGGCAAACAGAAGGTGTGATTGTTATTGCACTTGATTACACCATAAGAACCACCAACTCGAGATTCAATTTTGTTTATCCTTATTACATAAACGAAGGAACTGAATTAAGCTAATGGCAAATACCTGTTTAGATAATAACCTCTTGGCATACAGCGGCACCAGCCAGTTGCAGCGCGTATTGGATGCATTGGCTGCAGGCTATGCACCGGTTGATGAAAGAACGGCTGCCGATCTTATTTTGTTTGCCAAAAATTATGCTGCCTACTTAAATTATTATGCCGTTAATAATGAGGTTGATGGCGACTGGCAGCCTTTTATGGGCAACGACCCGGCTGTAATAATTGCTGCCATCACTAACTGGAAAACGAAAGATTTTATTCCATATACGGATTATGTAACAGCCACACTGCAATCTGAAACAAACAATGCAGATGCACAAAACCTGTTTAAAACATTATTTGATTTTGCGTTTACGCTGGCCATACATCTTGATAACTATTTATTTAAGTTAACGGATGATATTCCTTTCAAAGGTTATTTAAGTATTGCAATTGCATCGAACCTTTCATTGCCGCTAAACGCTTTGTGGCAATATTATAACGATTTTAAAGCAAGCGGTTTAAACCTTATTAATGAAAGTGTTGATTATGTTGATCCGCAGATACCCGTTGATAATATTATATTTTCTGAACAGTTTGATATAAGCGGCTTAAACAGCCCATCATGGCAAATTGCTTCGTTTACTGCGCCGGGCATAACACTTGATACAACGGCAGATGTTATTCCAAATATTGACATCATTGTTACGCATAATTTATTTACCGGTGCTTTACAATCTTTCATAAACGGCATTATTAAAATTGTTGCGGATGCACCGGCCTATCTTAATGATGTATTGCAAAACTACAATCAGCATCAGCCGCATTATGCTTTGTACCTGGCTTTTTTAAGGTTGTTCCAGTTTGCCCAAAACAAAGTGAATAACTATACGCAGGAGCATCTTGATTTTTATTATAAAACGGTATTGCAGTTAAGCAACGCTCCGTCTGTTCCTGATTTTGTGCATCTTTTATTCGACCTGCAAAAGAATACGGCAGACCATATTCTTAAAAAAGGCACTGCCTTTAAAGCCGGCAAAGATGATAAGAATAATGACCTGTTTTATACTTTAACCGATGATGTTGTATTGCACCAGGCAAGTGTGCAATCATTAAAATCGTTGTATTTAAACAAGAATAGCTCTGGCGGTTTATACGCTTCACCTGTTGCCAATTCTGATGATGGTAATGGCGCTAAATTATTAAGCGCAGATAACTCGTGGCCTGCATTTGGCGACACCGGTAAAATAAGCAAAGCCAACGCGGGTTTTGCTATTGCATCCAATACTTTGTATCTTAATGAAGGCGCCAGGACAATTAATATCACATTTGTTTGCCAAAGTACAAGCGGCATATCTGTAACTGATCTCTCCGGTATATTTAGTGTACAATTCACAGGAAAGAAAAACTGGTACACGGCTGCATCTTACACGCCGGCTATAAGCGGCAACAGCTTTACGTTGCAGGTTGTTTTAGATGGCGATGCGCCGCCAATTGTTCCCTATTCACAAAAAATACATGGCGGCAATTTTACACAAGCGCTGCCGATGGTGCAGGTAACGGTTACCAATTATAAATCTTACCAGAAAATAAAATCACTTGTTATAAATGCTGTACAGGTACAAGTAACGGCATCTGTAAAAGATTTAATCCTGCAGAATAATGATGGTAAAGTAAATACGGCCAAACCTTTTAAAGCTTTTGGAGAATTTCCTGAAAAAGGGGCTTCACTTATAATAGGCAATAAAGAAATTTTTCAAAAACCGCTTACGGAATTGGTATTGCATATTGACTGGCAGGATTTGCCGGGTTTTACTATTAATGCAAATATCAGTGCCTTAAAACAAGGCAAATGGACAGATGCCATTGATGATGATTTTGGTTTAAGAACAAGGCAAATAACCATCAATAAAAGTGTATTGAATTTTACGTCGGTTTTGGGGCTTCAATCATTTACGTCATCATCGTCTTCATCATCTTTTTCGTCCTCATCTGCTGCACAATCATCTTCATTATCGCTAATGTCAGATACTTCGGAGTTTGAGTTTTTTAGTTCAGACCTGTTTGCACAGGAGATGTTCTTTGATTTTGTGGATGAGTTTTACTTTTTTGATTATGCGCCTGATGTATCCATTAACGGTTTGGAAAAAGTACCCGTATCATCAACAGATTTTACACCCAATGAAGATTACGCCATTACTTCAATTGATGGATTCATAAAGATTGTGCTGGATTCTTCCGATTACAGTCTCTCCACTTTCTTGTCAAATGTGCAGAACTCTATAAAAAATACAAGTACAAAAATTACTGAAACAGATAATGGTGATGGTTCAAAAACTACTACTTATACAGTAAACCCGCCGGCGAATGTTCCTTTACCGCCGTCTCCTGTTATTAAGTCTTTGTACATGGATTATACGGCACAGGAAACGATTGCTTTTACCGAGAACACAACGGCATCATTTGGCAACCGCTCTAACTTCTTCTATCATCTTGAACCATTTGGTTTCAGGGAAATGCATCCTTTTCTTACAACGGACGCATTCAATTTTCTGCCTGTTTTTAACCTGGAAGATGGTATTGCAAAAGATGATGGCGGCGAATTATGGATTGGATTGAGCAAGGCCGGTACTTCGCAAACATTTTCTATTTTATTCCAGGTGGCAGATGGTACATCTAACCCATTAAAACCAATGACAACAGTTAGCTGGTATTATTTATCTGCCAATAACTGGATCCAGTTTGATAAATTAAACATTACAGATCAAACCAACAATTTAACCCGTTCAGGAATTGTTATTGTTAATATTCCTTACAACATTGTTCCGGCAAATACACGTGCAGATAATAATCTTTTATGGATTAAAGCTGTAACGGATCACGACACAGATGCCGTTTGTAAATTAATAACGGTTGCCACCAATGCTGCCAAAGCAACTTTTGCGCAGGATGTTTCCAAAAATATTTTCTTTACAAAAGCATTGGCGCCAAGCATAATCAGCAAGCCCGCAGTGGCAGATGCAGCACTTAAAAAAACAAACCAGCCTTACGCTTCATTCGATGGGAAAACCGCCGAAACAAACGATCAATTTTATATACGTGTAAGTGAAAGATTACGGCATAAACAAAGAGCTGTTACCGGTTGGGATTATGAACGGCTGGTATTACAGAACTACCCTCAGGTGCATAAAGTAAAATGCATCAATCATACAGGTCTTATTACCGATAAAAGTAACAATACAACTTACAGCGAAACGCTGCCCGGGCATGTAACGGTGGTAACTATTCCAGATTTGCATAACAATACATCTGCCAATATTTTGCGTCCTTATACAAGCGTTGGACTGCTTACTGAAATACAGCAATACCTTGAAAAACTTAATTCAAAATTTGTGCGGCTGCATGTTATAAATCCACAGTTTGAAGAAGTGCAGTTTGAGTTTACAGTAAACTTTATGCCCAATCACGATGCAACAGTTTACAGCAACCAGTTAAGCATAGATATAGAACAATTTCTTACACCCTGGGCTTTTGATAATAACAGCGATATTGAATTTGGCGGTACCATTGAAAAATCGGTTGTATTGAATTTTATTGAGGAAAGAGATTATGTTGATTATGTAACCTGCTTTAAAATGAACCACATCATAAAAAGAGATGGAACGACCATACTGGAAATGTTGCCTGATATTGAAACAGCCGTAGCCAGCACCGCACGTTCCATTCTTGTTTCCTATAACGATGGCATATCACGACATATAATTACTTCACCTGCAAATTGTAATTGCTGATGTCTGATGAACTAACCATATTAAGAACACCGCAACTCGATAACAGCCAGGATTATAATTTTCTGCGTGCAGAAGGCCTGAAATATATTGAAGAACTCGGCAGCAAATTATGGACGGATTATAACGAGCATGATCCCGGTATTACCATTCTTGAAGCTTTATGCTATGCCATAACAGAACTGGGTTATCGTTCCGGTATGCCCATGCAAAACCTGCTCGCAGGCACTGATGGAAAAATGCCGGCATCACAGGCTTTTTACACAGCAAATAATATCCTCACACAATCCCCATTAACTATTAATGATTACAGGAAATTATTAATTGATGTAGAGGGCATACATAATGCCTGGTTTTTTACAGATGATTTTTATACTGAAGGCAAAACAACTGTTCCGGCAGGTGAAGTAGCCATATATGCTGATTGCAAAAATGATACATTAACTCATGAGCCAACATCGCAGCCTATTTATTTATCAGGCTTGTATAAAGTGCTGGTTGATCTTGATGATGACTTACAGTTTGGTGATTTAAATAATGGCGATATAATTATTTTAACGCCTGCCGTTACCGCAGTTGCATCTGCACGTTCATTCAAGGCTGGCGCTGCAAGCCTCACCATTTCATTTCCTGTTTGGGATGCGGATGATGTAAGCCCGGATGCCTTAACCTGTGATGCAACAACTATAGCTGTTTCGGGTTTGCCTGAGATAGACGATGAACACAGCGGTTGGACGATTAAAGCTTCTTTTTCCTGCAACACCAATGCAGCAGCAAGTGTTGAAGGGTTTATTACAGTTGACCTGCAGCCTGCTGATGGAAAACTTACTAAAGAAGATATTATATCATTCTTTACAACTGCTTTTACCCGCCAGGTAATTTATTTATATGCGCTTAAAATTCAGAAAGCAAAAAAGATCATTCAAACAGCAAAACGTGTATTGAACGCAAACCGGAATTTATGTGAAGACTTTATAAGTGTTGATACGGTTGAAGATGAAGAAGTGGCTGTTTGCTGCGATATTGATGTGCAGCCTTCTGCAGATATTGAAGCGGTACAGGCAAAAGTATTTTATGCAATAGAAGAATATCTTAATCCAACAGTGAAATTTTATACACTTGATGAACTGGTGAATAAAGGCAAAACAACAGATGCCATTTTCGAAGGCCCGAAATTAAAACATGGTTTTATTGATACAGATGAACTGGAAAAAACGCAGTTAAGGCAACAGATATATACCTCAGATATTATTAATCTTTTAATGGATATTGAAGGCGTAAAAGCTGTACGCAATTTCAGGCTTACGAAGTACGATGAAAACGGCGAGCCTGTTCCAAACCTTACTGGTAAGCCCTGGTGCATGCCGGTTTCACTGTGGCATAAACCTGTGTTCTCCGAAACAAAATCAAAAATTGTTTTCTACAAAAACCAGTTTACGTATATACCATCTTTAAATGAAGTGAGGGATATATTGAAATGGCTGCATGCATTAGGTGTGCGTAATAAATTAAATGGCCATGCATTGGATATCCCGCTGCCACAAGGTGTGTATATACCTTTGGATTCATACACTTCTATACAGCAGGTTTTCCCTTTAACCTATGGCATTAGTGCAGCGGGTTTGCCGCCATCTGCCACAGATGAGCGAAGGGCGCAGGCAAAGCAAATGAAGGCCTATCTTATGTTTTATGATCAACTGCTTGCAGATTTCTTTTCACAATTAAAAAATGCAGGTTCATTGTTTTCAACTGATGATATTGTTCAAACCTATTATGCACAATATTTAAATGCTATTCCCGACATAGAGCCTGTATATAAAAAAGCAGGCATTGATATTTTGCTTGATGAATTATTGCAGCAGCAGGATTCTTCCATAGTGCCTGCCAATAGCTGGCAAAAATTATATGAAAGCAACGAAACTTTTCTCGACAGGCGCAACCGTTTTCTCGATCACCTGATGGCGCGTTTTGCAGAATCGTTTAACGATTATGTTTTGCTGATGTATTCACTGGATTACGAAACGCAGCAGGAATCGAAGATTGAACCTTCGGAACTCATCAAAAACAAAACACAATTTCTTAAAGATTATCCGCAGATAAGTTATGAACGCGACAGGGCATTCAATTATTCACCTCAGAATGATGACTTCACAATTGATGCTTCAAAGTTTTGGGATACAGATAATGTTTCAGGCCTTGAGAAAAAATTGTGCAGGCTTGCGGGTATTGAAAATTTCCTGCGCAGGTTTTTATACTGCACAGGAAATGCAACTATCATAACGACAGGCGATACGCCGCCAAAATATAGTTTTAGTTTTTCGAATGCAAACGGCGATACACTTACTGCTGCTGCATTATATGATACGGAAGATGCTGCCAATGCAGCCGTTTTATTACTGGTTGATTTTATGTTGCGGCAAACAAATTTTGCAGCCAAAGAAACAAGCGGCAACTGGCAGATTATTGTTGCCGATGATGATGGAAATGTAATTGCAACAAGTAATAATTTTTCTTCGGAAGCAGCGGCAAATGTTGCCCTGCAGCAATTCATTAATGAAATTGATGAAGCCTGCGACAATAACGGCCTTCACCTGCTTGAACATATATTATTAAGGCCAAGGGTGCCGGTTGAAAGTACTGCGCCTTATGCATTAGCGCCTGTTTGTCTTAATAAAAATTGCGATTTCTGCGGTGAGCAGGATCCGTATTCATTCAGAATGACCATCGTGCTTCCTTATTGGCCCGCCCATGTGCGCAGCATAGCCTTCCGGGAATATTTTGAAGATATTGTGCGCCGCGAATCACCTGCACATACTGCTGTTAAAGTATGTTGGTTAAGTAACGCATCAATGCACGATTTTGAAACCGCCTATAAGAATTGGATAACGGCACTCGCCAATTATTCAATCAATCAAACAGATTTAACGATAAGAGAAGATTTGCAAAAAACAAATGATGTTTTGGTAAATCTTGTATTCCATTTACATAGTGAATATCCTGTAGCAACATTGCATGATTGCAATGAAAGTATTAATGAAAACCCGGTTGTTTTAGGTAAAACCATATTGGGATCTTTTAAAAACTAATTTTATGGCAAGTCCTTACGAGTACATTTTTTTTGAGTCAGACCAGGTATTAACTGATAATGACCTGAATAAAACTTTTAGCTATCTCGACCAGCAAAACCGCTGGACACGCAATAAGCTTATAGGTATTGGAATAGTATGTGGTTTTGACATTATAAATGATAATGGCATAATTGAGATTACAAAAGGCTGCGGTGTTACCTCGCAGGGATATTTAATTACACAGGGCGATAAGCGATACACTTATTACATGCCCTATACTGCGCCCGGTCAGCCGATGAACCCGCCGTTGTTCGATTACCCCGACACCAACATGCCTTTTTATAAAGACCATAATAAGAACAAGAAGATTTTTTTAATGCTCGCCGATGATGAGTATGGTGAGCTTGATGAAGATGACCAGGCAGCCGCGCAACCTATCCGCAACCTTCAAACAAGCTTCTTTAATGATTATGCAGTGGTATTATTTCTTGAAGCATCAGAAAACGATCTCAAGAATTGCGATATGTTTGATTGCAACAATAATGGCGAACGGGTTTCTTTTATTATAAGGGCGTTGCTGGTAGCTAAAAAAGATTTGCCTTCTGTAATTTCACGCAATCAATCACCTGTTTTAAATCTTCCGCACCAGATTTATTTCAAGCGCTTTAACGTACCCTATTCTAACCTGCAAACAGCAAATGATATCATCAATGCATTTGCAAAGCTCGTGGATGATTTTACTTTAACCCGGGTTGCCAACGCGTACATGTACACGTATGAAAAGTATAAACTTATTTTAGGTGAAGATGATAACCCGTTTACAGATTTATTAAAACAACTGCAGTCGCAAAGAGATGCTATTTTAAAGAGCAACAGGCTGTTTATTCAGTATTTCTATGATTTTGTTGATGACCTTGTAAAAGCTTATTATGAATTTGTGGTAAAGGTTTCCGAAATTATATCAGCCTGCTGCCCCGATGAAAACCTTTTTCCTTTGCATCTTGTTTTGGGTGAAGCATCCCGCAACACAGATTTTTATATTACAGATGCATATA
Source organism: Parafilimonas terrae (assembly GCF_900115755.1). Classification (GTDB taxonomy): domain Bacteria; phylum Bacteroidota; class Bacteroidia; order Chitinophagales; family Chitinophagaceae; genus Parafilimonas; species Parafilimonas terrae. The sequence goes on along the minus strand of NZ_FOXQ01000013.1, from coordinate 110,246 downwards.
GGCAATATTTTATTTATTCGCCCATATTCGAAAAAAACTATGGTGAAATTTCAGAGGCCGTTTTTCTTTTCCAGAAAATGAAATTGCTGGTGCGTGATTTCACTATTTTATCATCTCAAACATTTGCCAACGCTGCTATAAAAATTACACCCAGCCAGTATGAACATTTATGGCTTTCACAACGTGCCATTCCATATTATTACCGTGTAAACGAAAATGGGAGCGAGTTATATAAGGCCTGGAGTTATTATAAAACCACGCATGGCAATGCCGCTTACAATTTAAGCTATAATGGAAATTTATATAGCTCGAATGATGCGGTGCTCAATCCATTGTTATATGATATTGAATACTATAATTTTTTAAGGGTTGAAGGGCACATTGGCAAGAATTATACAACTGTATTGAATGATATTGTTTCAAAAATTCAAGACTTTAATCTTCCTATTGATGTGGTGGCTATACAAGCCGGCGGCGATACAACAACGGTTTCGGAAAACGATCCGCAATGCAGTTTCCAGGATTTGAATTCCGTGTTTAATGTTGTTCGAAGCGATTTGTATTGTATGCTCGGTAAACTGATGTGTTATGCTGCAAGCCAGCCTTATATCTTTATAATTTTTATACCACCAATTATATTCGGCGATGTTATTAACACAGACATTAATGTAGCCGGAGCAAGTAATATTAAAGCTGCTTCAGCAACTGCTGCTGCTGAAACAGATAGTAAAAAAGAAACGATTAAAGCTGCTGATGAATCGCTGAAAGCTGAAAAGCTAAGCAGTGATACATCAAAGATCAGCGCAGCGGCAGGTTCAGCAGCCACCGGTTCGGTAAAAGCTGAAGCAACTGCAAATACAGGACAGATAAGCGCAGCCACCGGCCAGTTAACAACTAATCTTACTTTGCAGGATTCATTGTTCATCAATTTATTCCTGTATCAGAAAGGCACTTTCCTGAAACAGCAAGCATGTTACAGCAAGCTTCCTGCAAACAGTGTGGGCGTTTATTATATCAATCATATTCCATCAGGCTCTTACTTTTTCTCAAGTTTCGATCCATCCAACCTATCCAATAATTTTTTAACGATAGTTGATTTGATTGAAGAGATTATAAGCACGCTTTATTTTACAAGCCTCTCCACTTTTAATGTTGATAATTTTAATGCAAAAATGACTGCGTTGCAGAATTATTTGATGCAGTTAAATGATGTATACCTGCAGTACCAGGCAAATACAAAAGACCCTAATTATTTTGCCAACTATGAAGAGAACATGGGTTTATTCAACGATGTAATACATAGCTGTTATACAGATAAATTCACTTCGTTGAAGAATGAATACACCGCAAGGGTTACGCGGCTGAAACAGCAGATGATGTTTTCTAATTATTACAACCAGCACCGTGGCATGGAACATAAAGCCGGTGTGCCAAAAGGCGGAACGTTTATAATTGTGTATAATGCACCAGCGGTAAGAACGCCTTCAACTGCAGGAATAGGAGCGGTGTCAGCAGCATCCACATCATTCACAGCATCTGCAAGCCGTAACGTTGCTGCCGCAACAAATATTACTTCAAAATCAAATCCTGCAGATGTTCAGACAAAACAAAACATTACAAACGACGATCTTAAACTGCGCCTGCAAAGTTCATTCAGTGATATTATTGCAAAAGACCCAACGTTTATTGATCGTGCAATAGCAACCTTGTCGCCTGCGCTTGCTGCAGCAGTTGCGTTGCCGGCAATTCCTGATTATGCTGTAATAGCAGATTTTTATGTGCCTTATTTATGCTGTTCAGATTGTGCACCCGTTACTTACGTTCTACCTCCGGAAGACAAAACGGTTTTTGATATACAGCCAAGAACATTTTTATATGATGATGCGCATAATTATCCGTTCACCACGAGCGAAATGGTAACGCCTGCTGATTTTGATACCACCACCAACCCGGGCAAGCTGAATCTTTTAGCAGAAGATGATAAACTATTACTGCATCCTGCAATGGACATAAACACTACATTAAAAACTACGCTTACTTATGATGATATAAAACTTGATATAACCATTATAAAGCCTGACGCTTCGTTTACTGTAAATGTTCAAAGCATTCCTTCCGGCGAGATAATGATTGCATTGGCAGCTAAAAATATTGATGCAACAAGCTACGAATGGCTGGTGAATGGCAAGGAAGGGATATTTGAAAGTAAGGCCATCCCGGCAGCAGTTTCGCTATCCGTTTTACAGCGTGCAACAGATGCAAATGAATTTAACATTGAACTTACGGTAACGTATGTATTGAATGACACCACTTCAAGCGATTCAAAAACCGGTATTCTTACATCAGACATAATAAAAAGGAATGTTGACAAAGGCCCGTTTGAACCGGAATATAAAGAAGCTGATACAAAAATTGGAAGAGGAACTACTCCAAAACCTACAGGCACTAAAACCACAACCACCGGAAAACCTGGTACCGGTGTAGCAACTCCTGTAAAAGATACATTAAAAGAAGAGGTGAAAACGAAGACGCCTGCTGAAACAAAGAGTGTAACGCCTGAAAAAACAGTTACAAACACAACAACTCCGGCAAAGGATGCAGTAAAAGAAGATATTAAAACCAAAACACCGGAAGAAATAAAAAGTACAACAACAAAAAAGGTGACAGGTACAATAACTCCGGTGAAGGATGCAGCAAAAGAAGCAAAAACTGAAACGCCGGAAGAAACGAAGAATACTGCGCCTGATGTTACTGATAAAACAATAAAGACAGATACATTAAAAAATGTGAGCAAGGATATAAAAACACCAGTTGCTAAACCTGCCGGTGATAAAACAAAACCCGGCACATCTGCTACACCTGCAAAACGAAATAAAAAACCATGAAGCGCTTACGTGAAATTTTAACTCACAGAGAAGTGTTTATTAGGCGTTCTCTGCCCGGCTGAGCCGGTTCACGCGTACATCTAACCTATAAAAATTAAACAAATGAAATACCTCATATTTTTTCTTTGTATGGCTTACACTGCCGGTGGCTATGCGCAAACCCGCCCATCCATAAAAAATGTGGCTGTAACAAATGTGCGATGCAATGGCCAGGCCAACGGTACCATTACCATTACTGCGTCCAATGGCAGGCCGCCCTACAATTATTCCATTGATGGCGGGCGCACATTCCAGGCTTCCAACTTGTTTGTGAATTTAAAGGCAGGCGCTTATACCATCAGGATACGCGACACCTTCAATACGTTAAGCGACTCCCAGCGTGTTACACTTGCTGAGCCTTCAAGATTGATTGTATCATGTTCGGGCAGCATGCAATGTGGCGCCAATTCGGGAACTGTTTCTGTAACGGCTTCAGGCGGTACGCCTCCTTTTTCTTATTCATGGAATGCAGGCCCGCAGCGATCTGATTCCGTTCAAACCGGTTTGCCCGCAGGTACATACATTGCAACGGTTTCTGATGCCAACCGATGTTCCGATACGTGCAGTGTTATCTTACAGCCTCAGGGCGGTTCATCAATACCTAAATATAAAGTTGGCGATTCTATGTCTTGCGGGTATGTAGTGTTTGTAGATACTGCCCGCAACGATAAACATCCCTGCGCCACACGCTATCTTATATGCTCTTTCGCCGATCAAAGCAGCAGTGTAACATGGTATAATTCCCAATTTACTTATACCGTAATCGGCGCTACCAATGATATTATTTTTGACAGAAGCAATGCAGTTAAAATTGATTCGTTTTCGCTGGCTGCAAATACCTGCTCAAAATTCAGTACCGATAGCTGTAAAGGTTGGTATTTGCCTTCTAAGGCTGAATTAAGTTTAATATACAAAACGCTTGCTGCAAAAAATACCGGCGGCTTTGCAAAAGAAGGTTACTGGACTTCAGTTGAAGCGCCTAAAAGACATACTGCGTGGGTGGTTGATTTTCTTAATGGCAGAGAAATACAAAGTGATAAAGCGAACAAATATCATGTGCGGGCAGTTTGTGAAGTATGGATTAATAATTGATGATTCAATGTTGTTGATTTAAGGCAAAATAATCAATAATCAACATGCAATCATCAATGTTCAATTGTAAACGTCTCTAAAGTGAATATTGATTGTTGAGCATTGATTATTGAATATTCAAATAAGTATCCGGCATTAATTGAATAATTAAAGATGCCTAACCACATCATACATAAACAGGAAGTTATTTTAAACGTTGAAAGTATAGATAATGCATTCAATTATCAGAATACTGTAAGCAAGCTTTTTGCCAATGGATTAACAGTTGCAATAGAAGAACTGCTGGATGAAGTTGATACGCCGGGTACTGTTACCAGGATTGAAAAGCTGAACCTTAATCTTGGCGAAATTAGTGCGGCGGATTTTGCCAGCGGGTTTAAAGATAAACTGATACAACAGCTAAAACTATCACTGGGCTCCCTTCACAATGAAAGTATATCTGATGTTTCTGTTACAAAAAAGGCGCAATCGGTAAGGGAAGGGTTTATTTATTTTATTGAAAAAGGAATACTGCCCTGGTATATTGAAGCGAAAGATATGGCTGCGTTTGAAACAGTTATATTTAATGAATGGATAGAAAAAGACTGGCATCTTTTCATTGACTGGCTGCGAGAAAATGTAAAAAATAACCCGGTAATAGCAGAAAGGATTTCGTTGCAATGTTCACAAAGATTGATGCGGCAAATTGTTGCTGCCGCAACATATAAAAACATAGAAGACAATCAATGGCAGTTATTGCTGAACGATTTGAAATTTATTTATAATAAACTGGATGTTTCAAACACTTCTGAAAAACCTGTGAACTATATTATTGAAATGTTTGAACTGCTGTTTGAACAGGACAAATATTTTACGCTCGATGAATTAATTGCAGCTCAGTTACACAAACTATTTTTGAAAAGTAACGAGGCGATTATATTAAACCAGCTATCTGCATTGGAAAATTCAGCGCAAACAAAGGCTTTAACTACTATTATAGAAAATGTTGCTGTGTTGTATAAAAAACAGGTTTCGCTTCTTCATATTAGTCCAAAAGAACTTTTAAGAACAGATAAAAGCTGGCTTACGGGTTTTGAAAAATCTGAATTAAAGAACAACGAAGAAAAAAACCTTATTGATGATGAAGACTATTCTCAAAAACAAGAAGGAAAAGAAGCCGGGAAGTCATCTGAAAAAATAAAGAAAGATAAAGTTGATATAACTGAAGATGCTTTATTCGTTGATAACTGCGGTGTTATTTTACTGCACCCATTCTTGCTGTCTTATTTTGAATCCCTGCAATTAATAGAAAAGAAAAAATTTGTTTCAGATGAAGCTCAAAAACGGGCAATCATTTTATTATATTATTTATGCACGGGTTTAACGGAAGTTGCAGAGTTCAATCTCGTTTTGCAAAAGATTTTATGCGGCTTTGATATGGAAGAAACATTGCCGTCCGGAATAATATTATCACAACAGGAAATTGATGAATCAAAAGAATTGCTTCAATCCGTTATTAATTACTGGCCACCTGTAAAAAACACTTCTGTTGAAGGATTACAGCAAACCTTCCTGCAACGAAAAGGTAAACTGGTAACAACAGATACAGGCTGGCAGCTAACGGTTGAGCAAAAAACAGTTGATGTTTTATTAAACAAATTGCCATGGGGTTTTTCAACTGTAAAATTGCCCTGGATGAAGGGTTTTTTAAATGTTGAATGGTGTTGAAATAAATTTATTATTTAAAATTATTTCTTATGTGCGGGAAAGCAATAGCAGGAAAAATACCATCAGAATCTGTTAAAGCAAATGGTAGTTTTTTTAAACCGTTCATTCAGCCTAAGCTTACAATTAATCAACCAAATGATGTGTATGAACAGGAAGCTGATGCTATGGCAGACCACGTTATGCGCATGGCTGATCCATCTGCGAGTAGCAATTCTTTTTTCAAGCCGGCTATAACATCAGTTCAGCGTAAATGTGCGCATTGTGAAGAAGAGGAAAAGAAAGCGCAGCGAAAAGAAAACAGCAATGGTGAAGCAATTGCTTCGTCTCAAATTGAAAATTATATAAACACAATTTCGGGCGGCAGGTCTTTATCGAAAAGTGAACGAAGTTTTTTTGAACCGCGTTTTGGTTACGATTTTTCTAATGTGCAGTTGCATACAAATACTGCGGCCAATGAATCTGCAAAGGGCATAAACGCACTGGCCTATACATCAGGTAATAACATTGTTTTTGGCGCCAATCAATATCAGCCTGAAACAGCTAATGGCAAACGTTTAATGGCGCATGAACTTACACATGTGGTGCAGCAGAATAGCGGCAGTATAAACAGGAAAATAATTCAAAGACTGGATGATGCTTCCTTTGAAGCTTCTGCTGGTGTAGATCAGGGAATAACAAATGGTACAATGACAGCCGACGCCATTGCAGGCCAATCGTATAATGTTGATTGCGGGTTTCAGAATTATGGCGTAACGTTTAGTTTCCCCAAAGCCTATAAAGGCATCTACCCATACCAGGCAGCTTCAAGAGATGTTAAAGGTGTATATATTAAAATGCAGGCCAGCCTGAATGACAGAAGATATTGCGGGCGCTGCACTCCATTGCGATTATTACAAACTGTTAGAAAAATCACCAAAAACAGTTCAGGAGATGTTGAAAGTGCTGATTGGAATAATACAGTAAGAAATCAACGATCAGGCTGGAGCGATACAAATGCTCCTTCACGTGGATGGATGGTTGACAGGGTAACCTCTGCATCCGTTCCTTTTTATACTTCAGGGTTCAATGCTTTGGAAGGATCTGAAACAACGCCTGCTACATTATATGACTCGCCCGGATTCTGGACCACCGATTCAAATGTTGGAATGGAGTTCTATACATCAGCCGTATGTGAAGATGCTTCACATAAAAGATGGGTTGCAGCAAGCGTAAGCTGGGGATTTTATACAGACAGCAGCGGCACAATAAGTTTTCGGCCTGCAACACCGGCCGCTACCTGCGGTAACCCGCAGGAAGTACAGGATGCCTCTGCACGCTGGGATGCAATTGCCGGCAATACGCATACGGGTATTACATTTTAAATAAAGCAAGGCATGTTGAGTGATAAACTGAATATTATAAGCAAATACAATATTCATCCGGATGATGTGAAATTTATAGTGCGTGAAAAACCCATTATAGATACAGCTAACGAAGCCAGCCGGCGTGCATTGCTTGTGGCAAATATGGAAATAGATAATGCCTCCTTAATAAGCATGGATGAAATAAGAAATAGCAAACGTGTTATGTATTGGAAAATACAGGAAAATAAAGCAGATGTTGATATAGCCGGCATTGTATGGATGGATAGTGGTACCTGCAAATTATTCAAAGGGCGAATTTCATCACCATGAAAAATGTAAATGAATACAACTATCCATACTGATATTAGTGCCGCCAAAAGTGTGTCTGGAAACCATAATATTTTCTTTCAGCCTCAACTTACAGTCAATCAGCCCAACGATGTGTATGAGCAGGAAGCGGATGCGGTTGCTGATAAAGTAATGCGCATGCCTGATCCATCAATCAATAATAATTCTTTTTTTCGGCCAGCCATTACATCTATACAACGCAAATGTGCGCACTGCGAAGAGGAGGAAAAAAAGATGCAGCGAAAAGAAATGAATGGCGATGTAAATGCTCCTGCTGAAACAGAAAATTATATCAGCTCGCTTTCAGGTGGAAAACAATTGGACGAAAAAACAAGAAGTTTTTTTGAACCAAGAATGGGTTATGATTTCAGTAATGTAAAAATTCATACAGATGCTGCTGCTGCTAAATCTGCTCAGGCTGTAAATGCGCTGGCTTATACAACAGGTAATAATATCGTTTTTAATAAAGATCAGTTTAATCCTGAAACTGAAAGCGGGAAAAGATTATTGGGACATGAGTTAACGCATGTAGTGCAGCAAAATAATGATGCAACAATTCATACAAAACCGGTTATTCAGCGGGAGATAGACGACAGAACAAACGATCCTAACTTTCTTTTATGCCTTGCGCTTTGCGAATTGGGTATGCCGCCGGGCATTTGGAGAGATATTATGGATGAAGTAATGCAGGCAGTTTCTGTTGAATACGGCAACAGCCCCGACAGGCGTTGGTTTGCACATCGCTCTCCAACTTTCAGGCAATGGAGCGCAGAGTTTGCAACCTGGAGTACTCTTAATAAATTAAAACTCGTATTGGTATTTATTGCAGAAGGTAAAATAGGGCTTATACCCATACGCACTGCAGGCGCCGCAGCTATTCGTACAAGATTACTGGAAAGGCTTGTTGCATTAGGTATAAGAGAAACGGCTGTAGTAGCTGCCAGCCAGATTATAAGAAAGGTTGCGATTTTTCTTGAAGTTGCTTATGCAGCGGGTTGTGCAACATATTGCGGCGCCGTACAGGCTGCTAATGCCATCATTGAATTTTCACAAGGCGTAGCACAAACACTATCATTCCTGCAATCAATTGGGAGTGGTATCAGTGGCGTTATTACACGCAGCATATCAAGAATATTTCTTACTACGCAGGCAACATTAGACCCAGCGAACTGGCGTTATACAGATTTGCCGGCCCGTTCAAGAAGACATTTGAATGTTATAAGTTTAATTACCCGGCTTAGTTCAAGCGGCGATGAATTTGTACGATACGTTGCAACACCACTGCAATCAATAGGCGTTGATGCTTCCATATTAAATGAGCTTTCTCAGGATATAAACGCCGCACTGCACAGCCGTGGCGGATTTTTCCAGGCTGTGGAGTTTACACCGGATTTTATAGGCCAGGGAAGTTTGCTGTCATTAATACAAATCTTACATGATTATAATATTATTCAATACATCAGAGATCCTGAAGTGATTGCAGAAGAAATGTTGTCGCAAACAACAGGGTCGGAAGAATAAATTATAAAGAATGAATTGTTTATCGCATGATATTAATCAAATACAAAACCAACAAAAAGGAAGTACACTTTTCTTTCAACGTAAGCTTTCTATTAATCAACCCAATGATGTGTATGAGCAGGAAGCAGATGCGGTTGCTGATAAAGTTATGCGCATGCCTGATCCATCAATCAACAATAATTCTTTTTTCAAACCTGCAATAACATCTATACAACGCAAATGTGCGCATTGCGAAGAAGAAGAGAAAAAGATGCAGCGAAAAGAAAATAATAATGCTGAGCCTCAAACTGAAAATTATTTAAGCACGGTTTCAGGCGGCAGGCCTCTATCGCAAACTGAGCGAAGTTTTTTTGAACCACGTTTTGGTTACGATTTTTCAAATGTGCAATTGCATACAGATACAGCGGCAAATGAATCTGCAAAAAGCCTGAATGCGCTTGCTTATACGCATAACAATAATATAGTATTTGCGCCGGATCAATATCAGCCTGGCAGCGATGAAGGAAAAAAATTAATGGCACATGAGTTAACACATGTAGTGCAGCAAACGGGTAATATTCAACCTTATCGGAGTTCCAAATCTTTCAATTTTGGAAAAAATGATACAGCAACACTTGTTGAAGACAGTTTTAATGCGGATAAGGATAAAGAAAAAAAGCCCTGGATTGAATTGATTACCGTTGAACTGGACACAAAAACCAAAGATGTAAATGATATTGAAACATGGACGGGCAAGGGTACCGTTAAATATCATGATAATGCATTTAAATGGCCAGATTTTTCTTTTAGTGCAACAGCCGGTTCTGAATCATTAGGAATGACATCAAAAGGTACTTATACAGTGAAAAGAATTGAAGGCATTGGATACAACAGTGGTAAGTATTCCGGAACGTATGATAAAACTAACAGGGAAGGGCCTAATAATCGCTATTCGAAAGATTTAAGTGCCAATATGAGTTATGCCGTATTTTTTAATGGCGGCGAAGCATTGCATGCCGGCCCGCTTGACTGGAGCTCGCATGGCTGCGTACATGTAGATTGGGGGAGCATAGAAGTAATTCAGCAAATAAATTATCACAGTGTTATTGGCCTTACCAAAGTGCAGGTGAAATATCCATAGTAATTAACAGAAGAAATTATGAGCGCGGGATATGCGTTCAAATAAAACATATAAACAAACCGGTGAAAGATCAATCTATTTTTATTATATCATCCACTTTATTAATTATCCATTGCGGAGCAATCATGTTCATGCAGGCCCAATCGCCACGATAGCAGGTTTTATTGCCAAACACTGAGCAAGGCCTGCAATATAAATCTGCCTGAACAGCATTGGATGGATCCTGTCCAAAACCATAAAAACCTGCAAAGGGATGTGTGGCGCCCCAAATACTTACAACCGGCACACCATATAAAGATGCAAGGTGCATGTTACCTGAATCCATACTTACCATTAAATCAAGATGGCTGATAAGGATAAGTTCTTCTTTAAAAGAAAGCCTGCCCGCCATATTAATAACGTTAGGATATTTTTTTTGCCAGGTTTCAAATTGCATGCGTTCACTGCCGCCGCCAAAAAGAAATATTGTATTGTTGCCGGCTGATAAAGCTGCAATAACTTTCTCCATTTCTTCAATGGGATAGGTTTTTTCTTTGTGCTTGCCAAAAGGCGCAAGGCCAATTTTTGTTTGATGACTATTGATTAATAATTGTTCAATACTATTACTAACATCAAGCTTTATTCTTTGCTGTTTATTTGAAAGGTTTACCGGGTAACCCAGCGCATCAAATACATCTGCATACCGCTGAAAGCTTGTGCGCAGGGGCCTCAATATTTTATTATGTTTTCTCGTCAGTTCTTTTTTTTCTTTCCTGCCTTTGTTTATAACCTCTACTTTTTTGCCGGAAGCTTTAAATAAAAAAGAAAGGAACTTGCTGCGCAACACATCATGCAGGTCTGCAACAGCCGTAATATTCCCGATTTTTTTTAATTGGTTGAAAAGCTTAATAAGACCTGTAAAACCATTGTATGTGCCATGAATATCTGCGCCAAAAAATGTAAGGCGGGGAATATCATCAAACAGCGCTCTGAACTTTACGTCAGAAACAAAAGTTATAGTAAGTTCCGGATGTTGCTGAAGCAATTGTTTTACAACCGGCACTGTCATTGCCACATCGCCCATTGCCGAAAACCGCATAACCAATAAATGCGCAGGTGTATTCACTGCTTAATTTTTGTTTGTATATAAAACAGGATTTAAAGAAGGGTCGTTATACATCTTCATCTGCTTATATACTTTCATATATTTTTTGCCTTCTTCTATTTCCTGCAAAAGTTCATCAATGGCTGTGGAAAGATCAAGCTGTTGCTGCAAAAGAATATGCAATTTATTGCTGCATGCAAGCCGGTGTTCTTCCGTGGCATCAGTTCTTTCAGCTTCCCGTTGCATGTGATAAATTTTAAGCATTAAAATGGAAAGCCTGTCAATAGCCCATGCAGGGCTTTCTGTATTAAATTTTGCATTGGCTTGCACTTTAACGTTTTTGTATTTATCAAGAAAATAGCTGTCAATATATTCCACAAGATTGGTTCTTTCCTGGTTAGATTCGTCAATCCTTCTTTTGATTTTTAAAGCCATCACCGGGTCAATATTTGGCTCCCGGATAATATCTTCCAAATGCCATTGTACGGTATCAATCCAGTTTTTTTTATAGAGTAAATGTTCGAGTGAAGATGGCTTGTAAGGATTATTTTCAACTGCATCCACATTATCATGAATATGATAATCTTTTACAGACCGCTCAAATATTTCATTGCAAAGCTTACTTATCATGTATAAAGTTATGCGGCAAAAGTCGGCGAAAATATTTTGTAAACAAAAGCTGCACAAACCGTAAATGAAAGTATAAATTTACCCGCATAAATAATTTGCGTCAATATGTTTGCATTCGCTTTTATGCCATTGTAATAAAGTGGTTGAAGGTGCAAACAGTTTAACAGATATAAATGAAAAAAATACTTGTTTCTTTATTGGCAGCAGTGTGTTTTGTAAACGTTCATGCCCAATCTGCCGGAGATAGTTCCATGCATGCCACCGCGGTAGCTGTATGCGATTGTCTTGGCAAGTCTAACCTTACCGATTCAAGTTCCGCGCAGGAATTGCAACAGGCTTTTTTAAGCTGCATCACATCTTCTCCCGACTTCCTTACAAAAATGATGGCTGGCGGCGATATGGACGACGCGGAAAAAATGGCAACAGACCTTGCCATGGAGCTTATGAAAATTAACTGTCCAACTTTTATGAAGATGGCAATGGCAATGGCCGCTAACGGCGATGGAAATGAGTTGAACTTCAGCCTGCCATCAACACCGCAGGTAAAAACCGAAAAAGCTGAAAGCGCAGAAGGCACTATAGTGAATGTGGAAGAAAAAGATTTCCTGTATATAACCCTTAAAACGGCTGCAGGCCGCGAACTTAATTTTATTTATTATACCTATGTTCCGGGCTCGGATGACTGGTTAAAAGACCCTGTTGCCAAACTGAAAAATAAAAATGTTTCGCTTTCCTATGTAAACACAGAAGTTTACCAGCCGAAGTTTAAACAGTTTATGAATGTGAAGCAAATAAAAACATTAACCATACAATAGTTTTAAAAACTGCTGCGCATTTATAAAGCTATGCAAACAAACAACAACCAGAATAGTAATAATAATAAAGCGCCGCAAATATTAAATGCTTCTTCCAATTTCCTTGGGTTTTGTTTTGTTGTATTAACGTCCATCAAGCTCTTTAAGTTCAGCGCTGTAACAATAATAGATGAAGTTACGGCCATTTCGTTTGTATTATTTATGACGAGTTGTTTGTGTGCGTTCCTGTCTATCCGCAGCAAAACAAAACGCGCCGATATGTATGAAACAATTGCTGAATATAGTTTTCTCGCTGGCCTGTTCAGTATTTTCTTTATGACGATTTTGTTTTTACTGGAGATTATACATTAAACCGGAACAGGCTTTAACGGTACAATTGATATTTCGTGTTTAAATTTGCCGCATGAGCAATTCAATAGAAATCTTAGTAGAGAATGAAAAAGATGCTGAATTAAGATTCATCGGGGAGAAAGTTTTAAATAACCAGCGCCTGCAGTTTGATGAAGGTGTGATACTTTTTGAAAAAGCAACTTTGCCTTATGTGGGCGCACTTGCCAATTATGTGCGGGAGAAGTTGCATGGCAATAAAACTTATTTCAACCGAAATTTTCATATAGAGCCAACGAATGTTTGTGTTTTCTCCTGTAATTTTTGTTCTTACTCGAGAATATATGCACACCGCGAAGAAGGGTGGGAGTTGAGCAAGGAGCAGATGATGCACATTATTCAGAAATATGATGGTAAGCCAGTAACAGAAGTGCATATTGTTGGCGGTGTTCACCCCAAAATGAATTTATATTTCTTTGAAGATTTGCTGAAATCCATCAAAGCCCATCGCCCTGATTTACATATAAAAGGTTTTACTGCTGTTGAGCTTGAATATATGTTTCGCAAGGCAAAGCTGAGTGTGGAAGATGGTATGAAGCTATTACATGAAGCAGGCCTTGATTCACTGCCGGGCGGTGGTGCAGAAATCTTTCATGCTGAAATACGCGAACAAATCTGCGCCGATAAAGTTGATGCTGATGGCTGGCTGCACATTCATAAAACTGCACATAATCTCGGCATGCATACCAATGCAACCATGCTGTTTGGCCACATTGAAAAATACTGGCACCGCGTTGATCATATGGAACGTTTGCGCCAATTACAGGATGAAACGCATGGCTTCAATACATTTATTCCGCTTAAGTTTCGAAATGGAGATAACGATATGAGTAATGTGCCCGAAAGCTCACTGATTGAAGATATGAAAGTGTATTCCATTGCAAGATTATACCTTGATAATTTCCCTCATCTCAAAGCCTACTGGCCAATGCTTGGCAGGCAGAATGCACAATTGAGTTTATCTTTTGGCGTAAATGATCTTGACGGAACAATTGATGATACTACCAAAATTTATTCAATGGCAGGCAGCGAAGAACAAACACCTGCTTTGTCAACAGCACAGCTTGTGGCGCTCATTAAACAGGTGAAACGTGAACCTGTAGAGCGTGATACTTTATATAACGTAATAAAGAATTATGCTGAAGATGATGTGCATGAGCTTGAGGTGAACCCTTATTACAATTAATTTTAAGAGCAAGTAGCGTTCGTGAAACGTGAATCGTCAAACGTGAATGCAACCTTCTGCTAATTTAAAAGCTTTGAATATTTTGATATGAAAATTGCTATCATCAATGGGCCAAACCTTAACCTGCTTGGCAAACGGGAACCGGATGTTTACGGTAATCAATCGTTTGAAGATTATTTTGAAACATTAAAAAAGGTTTTCCCATCAATTGAGTTTTATTATTATCAAAGCAATGTGGAAGGCGAACTGATAAACGAAATTCAAAAAGTTGGCTTTGATTACGATGGTATTGTTTTAAACCCCGGCGGCTATACACATACATCTGTTGCATTAGGCGATGCTATAGCAGCTATAAAAGCCAGGGTTATTGAAGTGCATATAAGCAATGTGCATGCGCGGGAAGATTTCAGGAAGCTTTCTCATATTTCAGGCAAAAGCGTGGGCAGTATTTTTGGCCTGGGCTTAAAGGGATATGAACTTGCAGTGAAATGGTTTATTGATAATGCTTAGGTAAATACAAATAACCAATATTCAATAGCAATAATCAATGTTCAATTGTAAACCTTCGCAAAAGATTAGTGAATATTCAATCATTGAAATGATAATTTCTGACTAAATGTATTTAACCACAATGCACAGAATTTTATCTGTGCATTGTGGCAATTCCTGAATCGTCTTTACTTCTTTGTAATCATTATCCCCAATCAATATCTTTTTTAATTAACGGGCAACTGCATAAGTATTATGGTTTTCTGTTACTGATGCATTTTTATTCCGCAGCATTTTTTCACGGGTGATATATGATGCCGCAAGTATGCCGAGAAAGATTAAAGGAAAGGCAGACATAAAGCTGAAACCATCAACAACGGTAATGCTTATAGAAGCGAAAATAAAATCAAAAGCAAAACCTGCATACGCCCATTCTTTAACGCGGTTTGGTACCTGCGGAATAATTAAAGCCAGTGTGCCCAGCACTTTAAAAATAACAAAAGCATTTCCAAAATACTGCGGATAGCCTAAATGCTGAATGCCTTGTTTGGCAAGCTCTGTTTGAGACGTTAATGCCGGCATTACACCTTCGAATAAGAAGATGATGATAGTAGTGGCCCAGTAAATTACCTTAGTAGTTTTTAATGTTTTCATGATCTTGTTTTTTATGTGTTTGCAACACAAAGTTGAAGGTCATGCACAGGATTGATGCGGTGCAAATGAGGCTGTTTTGGGGTTATTTGCGACACACAATAATTACGTTTAAATGCCTGCCGTTCATCCGTAATACGTTATCTGTGCAACTAATCCATCCTTAAAAAATAATCAGTATAATTGCTTTTATACAATTATTTTTTGCAGGAGAAAATACTATGATGAAAAACTATGTTTGCCTGTTACTTGGCTGCTTATTATGTACTTCAGTATGGAGTCAAAACAATTCACAGAAATTTGAATTTGTAAATTTTTCAAAAGTTACTATCAATGATGACTTCTGGAAACCCAAAATTGATAAAGTGGCTACCAAAACATTACCTGCCTGTATTTATCAAACTGAAATTGCAACAGCCCGCATCCGCAATTTTGAAAAGGTAGCGCATAAAAAAGGAGAGAAACACCAGGGTATTTATTTTGATGACAGCGATGTTTACAAGGCGTTGGAAGCAATAGCTTATTCATTAAAAACACATCCTGATACAGCTTTGGAAAACACGGCTGACAGGTGGATTGATATTATTGCAGCCGCCCAGCAACCTGATGGATATCTTAATACCTATTACACTTTGGGCGATATAAGTAAACGATGGACAGATGTTGAAAAACATGAAGATTATTGCGCCGGTCATTTAATTGAAGCGGCAATAGCTTATTTCAATACCACAGGAAAAAGAAAATTACTTGATGTTGCTATACGTTTTGCCAATCATATTGATTCTACTATGCGGCTTGCCAATAAAAACTGGTTCAGCGGGCATGAAGAAATTGAACTGGCGCTGGTAAAATTATATAAGGTTACTAATGATGACCGTTATCTTAAGCTGGCTGATTGGTACCTTGAACAAAGAGGTAAACGATATTATGCTTATGGCTCAAACTGGATAACGCCGGAATACTGGCAGGATGCAGTACCGGTAAAAAAGCAAACCGAAATAACCGGCCATGCAGTGCGTGCCATGTATTTATATACCGGTGCTGCCGATGTAGCTGCTGTAACCAATGACAAAGATTATATGAATGTGATGAAGAAAGTTTGGGAAGATGTTGTGTATAGAAACATGTATATAACAGGCGGCATTGGCACCGGCGGCACTTCAGAGGCTTTTTCAACAGATTATGACCTGCCTAATGAAAATGCTTATTGTGAAACCTGTGCTTCTGTGGGCATGGTTTTCTGGAACCAGCGCATGTGTGAATTAACGGGTGAAAGCAAATACATTGATGTATTGGAAAGAAGTTTATATAATGGGGCGCTGGCCGGTTTAAGCATTAGCGGCGATCATTTCTTTTACGATAACCCGCTTGCCTCCAGTGGCCAGCATAAACGTAAAGAATGGTTTGGTACAGCCTGTTGCCCTTCAAATATTGCCCGCCTTGTTTCTTCAGTTGGTAATTATATTTATGGAAAAAGTGATGATGGTTTATGGGTGAATTTATTTATTGGAAGCAATACTGATTTCAGGTTTGGTAAAAAAGATGTTGCGTTCAGCATGCAAACAGAATATCCCTGGAATGGTAATGTGAAGATGACAATCGATACAAAGAAAGCCGCAACGTTCAACCTTAACCTGCGCATACCAGGCTGGGCAAAAGGAGAGCCGGTGCCCGGCGATCTGTATAAATTTTCCAATAATGTTGATTCAGCAATAACAATCCGCGTAAACGGAAAAGATGTTGCTTATACGGTTGAAAATGGATATGCTGTTATAAAAAGGGAATGGAAAAAAGGTGATGTGATTGAATATAATATTCCTATGCCTGTAAATTATATTGTGGCAGGGAAGCAAATAAAATATGATGCAGGCCGCATTGCCATACAACGTGGCCCCGTATTATATTGCGTGGAAGGTGCAGACAATAAAGAAGGCGTATGGAACCTTATTGTGCCACCATCAGCAGGGTTTACGCCGGAAAATATGCAGGTGCTCACAGAACCGGTTATTGCGTTGAATGGGAAAGGCCTGGCCGCTATACCTTCTGCAGATGGCCAGTCTGTTATTATGCAACAGCGGGATGTTAAAGCCATTCCTTATTATGCATGGTGTAACCGCAGTTCTAACGATATGCAGGTGTGGTTGCCGGTAAAAGTGAACGATGTGAAGATCGGTTATCAAACAAACAACAGTGATCATCATTAAATATATATGCAATACAACCACCTGAAATTTATATTGATTATTGCAGTGATCTTTATCACTGCCAGTTCCCATAAAAATATACCGGATGATAAATATGCCGGTAATACTATTAAAGTAATGACGTATAACATACATCATTGCAATCCTCCCGGTAAGCAGGATGTGATTGATGTGAATGCCATTGCAGCCGTGATAAAAAAACAAAATGCAGATATAGTTGCCGTGCAGGAAGTGGATATAAACACAAATCGTTCAGGAAAAATTAATGAAGCAGAACAGCTTGCAGTTAAGGCAGGTTATCCATCTTTCTTTTTTGCAAAGGCAATGGATTTTGACGGCGGGCAATATGGTATTCTCCTGTTATCCAAATATGGTTTGTCTGATACAAAAGCTTACAATTTACCAATGGATTCGGTTAACGGCGGTGAACAACGCATGCTGGCGGCAGGAACAATTACACTTCTTGCCGGTAAAACATTTCGATTTGGCTGCACGCACCTGGAAGCCTATCATAAAACCAGCAGGGATTTACAGATTAAAGAAATATGCCGTATTGCTGAAGAAACTACTTTACCGTTTATTGTTGCCGGTGATTTTAATTCAGGCGAAGGAAGCGAAGTTATTAATATGCTTGATGAGCATTTCACACGTACCTGTAATAACTGTCCTTCAACTTTTGGTGAAGATGGTGAAACGGGCGCCATAGATTTTATAGCATTCAAACCGAAAGATGTTTTCACCATATTATCACATAAAGTGGTGCAGAATAATACGGCATCAGACCACATGCCAGTTGTTGCTGAATTGCAGGTAAATAAATAAGGCAATTGCAGCAGCCATATCAGGATTAAAGACTTCTATCCCGGCGCACATCGCACATTAAACCGGAATCTTTAAAGATTTCGGGTTTATATTTTTTTAAAATTTCGGCGTTTTCTTCCAACTAATTTTTTCAGAAATTAAACCGGCCAAATTAAACCGTTGCCGCTTATGTATAATATTGAACTATGTAATACATGGTACTTACATTTGTTATGTAATTTTTATAACAAGGAACTTTAAATAAGCTGCTAAATGAAAACTTTTTTTACACTAACTGTTATATTAAACTGTTGTTTTTCAATAGTTAATGCACAATACTTCTCTATTAATGGTAATGTTGTAATTTCTGAGAAGCCGTTGGAAGCTGCAACCGTTATGTTGTTGAAACCGGATTCTTCAATGCTAAAACAGCAATTTTCAGATAAGAACGGGCATTTTCTCATAGACAAAATCACTAAAGGTCATTACCTGGTTTCTGTTCAGTTTGTTGGTAATGAAACCTGGTATTCGCCACTTCTAACACTCGATAACGAACATCCAATGATTGATCTGAAAACCATCAGCCTTCAATCTTCGGCCAAACTTTCCGATGTGGTGGTTACATCGCAAAAACAGTTCATCGAACAAAAAATTGATAAAACTGTTGTGAACATTGATGCATCGCCCACCAATGCCGGTTTATCAGCTTATGAAATTTTAGAGAAAACACCGGGCGTTGTGGTTGATAAAGATGGCAACATAAGCCTGAAAGGAAAAGGCGGCGTAGTGGTGATGATTGACGGCAAGCCTACTTATTTAAGTGCGCAGGACCTGGCTAATTATTTAAAGAATTTGCCATCAACAAGCCTTGACCAGATTGAGCTGATGACGAACCCGTCGGCAAAATATGATGCAGCCGGCAATTCAGGCATCATCAATTTCAAAACCAAAAAAACAAAGGTTAAAGGATTTAGCGCCGGCGTAACAGCAGGCTATGGTATCGGTAAATTTCCAAAAACAAATGAGAGCATCAACTTTAATTATCGTTCGGGCAAGGTGAATGTGTTTGGCAACTATAGTTACAATTATAGCAAACGTTACCATACACTTGAGCTTGAAAGAAATTTCAGGAATGAGGCAGGCGAAATAGATACGAAATTTATGCAGACCAGCGATATGCAATCTGAATATCAGTCGCATTATTTTAAAACCGGCCTCGATTTTTATGCCACTAAAAAAACAACGCTTGGCTTTTCAGTAAATGGCAATTTTAATCCGGGCACTAACAGTAACAACAATGTCACAGATATATATAATGCAGCTAATGCTTTGCAAAATGAAACTTATACAAACAGTGTTTCTAAAAATAACTGGAAAAATTATGGCGCCAATCTTAATATGGAAACTAAGTTTGACTCTACCGGCAGGGAATTATCTGCCAATATAGATTACCTGCAATATCAATCTTCATCCGGCCAGCTTTTTATAAATAAATTTTTTGATGCAAAGAACAATAAGGTTTCTGCTGATGAATTGCTGCGTGGAGACCTGCCAAGTAAAATAAATATTTATAGCGGCAAGATTGACTATGTGCATCCTTTAAAAAACAATCTAAAAATTGAAGCAGGCTTAAAAAGCAGCTATGTAAAAACAGATAACAATGCGCTTTACACCAATTTTATCAATAATGAATGGGTTACAGATTCAGGCCGTTCTAACCATTTTGTTTATGAAGAAAACATCAATGCTGCCTATATAAACACCAGTAAACAGTTCAATAAAAAATGGAGCGCCCAGTTAGGCCTTCGCCTTGAAAACACTAACGCAAAAGGCAGGCAGTTAACCACTGGCGAAACATTTAAACGCAATTACACGCAGTTGTTCCCCACAGCCTATATAAATTATACCTTGAATGATAAAAACCAGTTGAATTTAAATTATGGCAGAAGAATTCAAAGGCCTGATTACGGCGATATGAATCCGTTTTATTACTTCCTTGATAAATACACTTATGAAGTCGGTAATCCTTACCTGAAGCCACAGTTCAGCCACAATATTGAGTTGACACATGTATATAAAAATATGATCACTTCCACGTTTAGCTATGTGTTGGTAAACGACATTATAAATGAACAGTTGATGCAGATAGACAGTACACATACAACTTATGTTACCAAAACAAATCTCGCCAAACAAAACAGTTTTACATTAAGCGTAAATGCAGCAGTGCCTGTAACAAAATGGTGGAGGGCCAATTTATATGTTCAGGGTGCATATAACAAGTATAAGGGATTTGTGAATACCGGCATAATTAACGTGGAGGGCCCGGCCTTTAATGCCAATATGCAAAACCAGTTTACTTTACCAAAAGGTTGGAGCGCAGAATTAAGCGGTTACTTTAACAGCAAAGCAATTTATGGTACTGTTGTTGGTTTGCCGCAGGGTACTTTGAATTTTGCTGTTGCTAAAAAAGTTTTGAAAGATAAGGGCTCGGTAAAATTAAATGTACGTGACTTCTTAGGCATTCAGCAGTGGCGGGGTTACAGCCGCTATCAGAACGTAGATGTGAAGATTCATAACAAATGGGAAAGCCGCGTGGTAAACCTTACGTTTACTTATCGCTTTAGCAAAGGCCAAAAAGCAGAACAGCGCAACCACAGCAGTTCCGACGAAGAACAAAGCCGTGTAAAGGGAAAAGGATAGATAATGTTATTTAAAAATGAAAGGCATAGGATTTCAAAAACCTATGCCTTTTATCATGTAATGTTATACTATAAATTTATGGATGCCTCTAACTCCAGCAGGCTACCTGTATTCACCAAACACTTTTCGCAAGGTATCGGCGATCTCGCCAAGCGTACAAAAATTTTCAACTGCATCATTCACAGCAGGCATGATGTTTTCCCCTGAAACTGCTTTGCTATGCAGGTTTTCAAGACATGCCATTGCAGATGTTTTATTCCGTGTTTCTTTTAAGTGTTTTAATTTTTCAACTTGCATTTTTCGAATGCTGTCATTAATTTTCAGCAAAGGGATTTTTTCTTCATCGTCAACCATGAATTTATTTACACCCACAATAATCTTTTCTCCTGATTCAACCTTGAGCTGATGCTCATAAGCACTGCGGGCAATTTCATTTTGCATAAAACCCTGTTCAATGGCAGCAACACTTCCACCTAAAACGTCCACCTGTTCAATTAATTCCCATGCAGCTTTTTCAATTTCGCCGGTAAGTGATTCTACAAAATAACTACCACCTAACGGATCAGCCGTATCGGCAATACCGCTTTCATAAGCAGCAATTTGTTGTGTGCGCAAAGCAATGCGGGCCGCTTCTTCTGTTGGTAAACTTAAAGCTTCATCATACCCGTTTGTATGCAGGCTTTGTGTGCCGCCTAAAACCGCCGCAATTGTTTGTATGGTTACCCTCGAAATATTATTTAGTGGTTGCTGGGCTGTTAATGTACTGCCGCCGGTTTGTGTGTGAAAGCGCAGCATCATTGCTTTTGGATCAGTAGCGCCAAGCGATTGCATTATCCTGGCCCACATTCTTCTTGCTGCGCGAAACTTAGCTACTTCTTCAAACAAATTATTATGCGCATTAAAAAAGAAGGAGAGACGTTTGCCAAACACATTTATATCAAGCCCTTTTTTCATGGCGGCTTTTACATAAGCTTTTCCATTGCTTAATGTAAATGCAATTTCCTGTACAGCCGTGCTGCCAGCTTCGCGAATGTGATAACCTGAAATTGATATAGTATTCCATTTAGGCAATTCGTTGCTGCACCATTCAAAAATATCGGTGATGATGCGCATGGAAGGTTTGGGCGGATAGATATAAGTGCCTCGTGCTGCATATTCTTTAAGGATATCATTTTGTATAGTGCCTGATATTTTTTTAAGATCGGCTCCCTGCTGTTTTGCCAGCGCTACATATAAACCCAATAAAATAAAACCCGTGGCATTAATCGTCATTGAAGTGGTAATATCCTGTAGTTTAATACCATCGAATAAAGTTTGCATGTCTTCTATGCTATCAATGGCAACGCCAACTTTTCCAACCTCGCCATCAGAAAGATCGTGATCGCTGTCGTAACCAATTTGTGTAGGCAGATCAAATGCAACACTTAAACCATTCACGCCCTGGGATAATAAATAATGATAACGTTTATTGCTTTCTTCGGCGGTGGAGAAACCTGCATACTGGCGCATGGTCCAAAGCCTGCCTCGGTACATATCGGGCTGAATGCCGCGGGTGAATGGAAATTCACCGGGGATTTCGGTTGACCGTTGACCGTTGACTGTTGGCTGATATACTTTTTTTATTTCAATCCCGCTATCTGTAAAACATTTTTCACCTGGCATAAACGCAATTTAAATGAGGCCTTTAGCTCATCAGTTTTTTTGCTTCATAACTTAACACTTCGCTTACCACTTCGTGCAATGAACCTTTCTTATCGTTCATTAAAAATTCCAGCAATAATTTATTCAGGTCAAGGCCGGTGGCATGCGGCGGCAATACGTTGGCCATCTGGTTTATAATAAGCAGGTTTTGCTCCTTAAGGTTTTTTACCGCATTCCATGCTTCAGCAGTTACATATATCTGTTGCGTAATGTTATAATCATATTCAGAACGGATGTTTTGTGTAAGCAGCATCTGCATTTCCCTGGCTGATGATGTGGGCTGGTTAACCCTGGTTATTACATTCGGAAGTGCAATCCTGTCAACCAGTATAAGCAACCTTTCATAAGCCTGCAGTTGCATGGTTGTTGCAGTTTCCCTGTTTATAGGGCTTTCACCGTTCCCGTTTTTGGGCCGGGTTGTAAAAATATACACCAGGGCAGTCATCACAACAATTACAATTACCAGAATAATAATCAGGTTGCTATCCAAAATTTATGTTTTGTGCAAAGTAAGTAATCTCAATAAATAAAAAAGCCGGTTGATTAATAACCGGCTTAATGTAAAGTTATCCTCTGTGCCCTGGCCTTTCACTCCGTTCCCTGGAAGGAGACTGTTGCCGTGGCTGGTTAGACTGTTGTTGCCTTTGCATCTGCTGTCTTTGCTGGTTGAATTGCCGCTGCCTGTTAGACGACCTCATCTGGTCATTATTTCTTTGCTGCCGCTGCTGATTCATTCTCTGCTGTTGCTGTTGTTGCTGGCGCTGCATCCGCTGTTGCTGCTGCCTCGTCCTGTCAGAATTTTGACTGGGCCTGTTTGATTGATTCCGCGGCTGCACATTGTTTGGCTGCTGCTGGTTTCTGCCGGAATTAGGCTGAGCCTGACGCATATTGCGTTGCGGCCTTTGATTGTTTATCCTGTCGCGTGCATCCGGGGCCGGCCTGTTATTATTTTGTTGATTATTTGCCTGGTTCCTGTCATGCTGTTGATTGGGCCTTTGGTTATTGATGTTAGGCCTGTTGTTTGCACCCGCATTGCTCTGAGGCGCTCTTTGTCTTACACCCGGCCTGTACATTTGAATAGTGTTATTACTAACCCTGGCGCTGCCGGGCCTGTTTGAATTTACCACGCGAACCTGGTTTACGCGCCTGCCACTGTATCTCTCTACTTCAGTACGGTTTGGCCCTGCAACAAAACGCCTGTTATTATAAACCGTTGTATTATTAATGATAGTAGTATTATTAATAATTGTAGTGTTGCGGGAAGGGCGCACATAATGCCTGTGTATGTTGCTGTAACCCATGTACCGGCTTGGTGCAAATACCCACCTGTTATAAGGAACGCCAATACCAATGTTAATACCTATATGCATGCCTGGCCCTAAAGGAGTCCAGCCATAATAACCGCCACCGGAACGCCATGCTACCCATGCCGGGCCCCATTCATAACCAGGAACCCACATCCATCCGTAAAAAGGGTCGTATGTCCAGCGGCCATAATGGAAGGGCGCCCAGCCCCAGCCATAGTCAGAAGCCCACGTCCAACCATAAGAAGAGTAAATCCAGTGGCCACCTGTTGAATAAGGCACAAACCCACGATGGCGCGGTACCCAGCACCGTCCGTACGATGCAGAAACAACCCAGCTTCCGTAAGGTGATAAAGCTTCATTAAATACATTGATGTTTACATCTGAGGGCCGGTAATCATAATCAGATGGATTATCATCATCATTATAGCTCTCGTTATTATAGCTGTTATCGTTGTCGCTGTAACTTCCGTTATCATCGTAATAATCGTCGTTCTGCGCCGATGCAGCGTTTGGGATGCTGCCCGAGGCTGCAACGACAAGCAGCATTATCAGGGAAGGAAAAAATTTTTTAATTAATGTCATTTTGTTGTGTTGAATTGTTGTGTAAATTATTCCAGTTGTATACAAAAAACAAACACTTGTTTGTTAATGTTATTAGGACGGTTAAGGAATAATAAAGTTTAATTGATAACGGTACCTTTACAGTTTTAAGTATGCTTTAAATATAATTAAAAATATCAAGATTATGCCATCTTTTGACATTGCCAGCAAAGTTGACCTTCAAACTTTAGATAACGCTGTAAACACAGTAAAAAAAGAAATAAGTAACCGTTTTGATTTTAAAAATTCGCCGGTTGAAATAACCCTGAATAAAAAAGATTTCCTGGTTACGCTTGAAGTGGAAAGCGATATGAAGATGAAGCAGGTGATTGATGTGCTCATAAGCCGCAGTATGAAGCAGGGTATTGATGCCAATGCTTTTGATTTTTCAAAAGATGCACACCAAAGCGGTAAAGTGCTGAAGAAAGAAGTGCCTGTTACCAACGGACTGAAACAGGAGGATGCCAAAAAGATTGTTAAGATTATTAAAGACAGCGGCCTTAAAGTGCAGGCTCAAATAATGGATGACATAGTGCGGGTAACAGGAAAAAAAATAGATGACTTACAGTCAGTAATTGCGGCCTGCAGGCAGGCAAACCTGTCATTTCCTTTACAGTTTACAAATATGAAATCGTAAGCTCTTGCCGAAAGAAATTATTTGAACAGTGCTTTTAATTGCAAATGCTGAGGTCAGGTTAAGTGAAGCTTTGACCATATTCAATAATTCTATACCTTCGCGCTCCAAAATTTTAATTCCCGTAAGGCTCAACAAGAGTTCCGCCAGTGCGGAAACGCCAGCAGGGAGTAATCTTAATAAGATTATAATGCCTAAAGTTAAAACAAACTCCAGCGCAAAGAAGCGCTTTAAAGTAACCGGCACAGGTGAAATTACTTTCCAGAAATCTTTCAAACGACACATCCTTACCAAAAAATCTACCAAGCGCAAAAGAAACCTTCGCCAAAAAGGTGTGGTAGCAGCGCCTAACAAAGATTTTGTAATGCGCTTATTGCGTTTGAAATAATCCACAAGGAAGTAATAAACACATTTTTAAAAACATTTTCTGATGCTTGCGGCTTACAGCTAAAAAAATCAGAAATCAAAAATTATAAATTATGCCACGTTCAGTAAATGCAGTTGCATCAAGGGCAAGAAGAAAAAGAGTTTTAAAACAGGCCAAAGGTTTTTACGGCAAGCGTAAAAATGTATATACCGTTGCCAAAAATATTGTTGAGAAAGGACAAACTTATGCTTATGTGGGCCGCAAAGTAAAGAAGCGTGATTACCGCCAGCTTTGGATTGTTCGTATCAACGCTGCTGTAAGGGAAGAAGGTTTAACGTACAGCGAATTCATTAATCTTTTGAATAAAAAAGGTATTGAATTAAACAGGAAAATTCTTGCAGACCTTGCCATGAATGAACCTGAAAGTTTTAAAGCTTTGGTTGCTTCAGTTAAATAGAGTTTAGCAAAAAAAATAAAAATTTAATCCCGCGCTTTGCGGGATTTTTTATTTTGATTATTGCAATCAATTACTTTTGTTGGCTCTTGTCAAAAAAAATCATGAACTCGAACAGGAAATGACAAATACTTATACTTCGCTTGTTAAGCAAACTTTCCATTTTCCACAGGAAGATTTCGACTTAAACGATAACGGATACCTTGAATTTAACGGGCTTGATATTAAAGCATTAATTGACAAATATGGCACGCCCCTCAAACTTAGTTACCTGCCTAAAATAGGTATGCAGATAAACAAGGCTAAAAAAATGTTTGAAGCGGCTTTCAAACGCCACAAATATGAAGGCGCTTACAATTATTGCTATTGCACCAAAAGCTCTCATTTTTCTTTTGTGGTAGAAGAGGCTTTAAAGCATAATATTCATTTGGAAACATCGTATGCTTACGATATTGAAATTATTAACCAGCTTTATAAGCGCAAGAAAATAACAAAAGATACTTTTATTATTTGCAATGGCTTTAAACAAAAAACCTACACTTCAAGAATTGCAAGGCTTATTAATACCGGGTTTAATAATGTAATACCTGTGCTTGATAATAAAGCCGAGCTGCAAATGTATAAACGCAGCGTAAGAAAGCCGTTTAAATTAGGCATTCGCGTGGCGGCTGAAGAAGAGCCCACATTTCCTTTTTATACATCAAGGCTGGGCATAAGGGCAAAAGATATTCTTGAATTTTATGTGGATGAAATTGAAGGCTATGAAGATAAATTTCAGCTTAAAATGCTGCATATATTTTTGAACAAAGGCATTAAAGATGATATTTATTATTGGAGTGAATTAAATAAGATCATTAACCTGTATTGCCAGTTGAGAAAAATTTGCCCTGAACTTGATTCAATCAATATTGGCGGTGGCTTCCCTATAAAACATTCTCTTGGCTTTGAATACGATTACCAGTTCATGATATATGAAATTGTGGGTAACATAAAAAAGGCCTGTAAAAAAGCAAAAGTTCCCATGCCTAATATTTTCACAGAGTTCGGCAGCTTTACTGTTGGCGAAAGCATGGCGCATATTTACAGTGTGGTGGGAGAGAAGGTGCAGAACGACCGTGAACGTTGGTACATGATTGATTCATCATTCATAACAACCTTGCCCGATACCTGGGGCATTGGTGAAAAATTTTTAATGCTGCCGGTAAACAAGTGGGAAAACGAATACCAGCGTGTTGTGCTTGGCGGCATGACGTGCGATAGCCATGATTATTACGACTCTGAAGAACATATTAATGAAGTGTTTTTGCCAAAGCTGGAAAGTGAAGGCAACGGCAGCGACCCGGCTAATAAAGAGCCATTATATGTGGGGTTCTTTCACACCGGCGCTTACCAGGACCAGATAAGCGGTTACGGCGGCATAAAACATTGCCTCATCCCTTCTCCAAAACATGTAATTGTTGGATATGATAAGAATGGCAAATTAACAGACTGGCTGCATGCTAAACAGCAAACGGCACAAAGTATGTTAAAGATATTAGGTTATTTATAGGTGTTTTAAACTTTGGGTTTTTACATACATCCTATAAACTCCTTAAATAAATTATCATGAAGAAATTATTAGCAACAATGTTTATTGCCACTGTGTTCTTTACAGTTTCCGCATCTGCACAGCCTGGCGGAAGAGGCGAAAGGGTTAAACAATATTTAACCGATTCATTAGGCGTATCTGCTGCCAATGCAGATTCTGTGATGGCTATCTCTCAACGCTCAATGCAGCAAATGCGCAGCATTATGCAGGACCAGGCATTAAGCCGTGATGATAAAAGAGAAAAAGCAAAACCCATTCGTGATGCAGCAAAAGAAGAAATGAAAAAATATCTTACTGCAGACCAATTGCAGAAACTGGATCAAAAGCAAATGGAATGGAGGCAAAACAGGCGCGGTGGTAATGGCGGCAGAAGATAATCATTGAAGATATACATATATTAAAAAGTTCCGGCAACGGAGCTTTTTTTATGCCCATACTTTTTACAATGTGCTTACCGGGAGTTTTCTTTTATCTTTCAATAACCTCAGCATTTGTAAAATCACCGCAATAAATATCAGTGCAAAACCAAAATAAAAATACCTGCTTAAAGTTTCATTTTCTTTATAAAGAATAAAGGCAAGTATAATTCCATAAACAGGCTCCAGTGTAAGCGTAAGGTTCACCGTAAAAGCGCTTACCTGTTTTAGCGCATTGATGTATAAAATAAAAGTTAGTATGGTGCAGAACCAGCTTAAAATAATCAGCCACAGCCAGTCAAACTGCTGAGGTATATGTTGTGCCGAAGGAAACAGCATATTATAAAAAGGTAATAAAATACTCAGGCCAACAAACCCGCCCGTTAACTGGTATAAAGTAATTGTATCGTGTGCATAACCGCTGATTAATTTTTTATTCATTACCGATACAATCACCGTTAACAGTGCAGCCACTAACCCAATATAGATGCCCACAGAAAAATGAAGATTGGTGGCATAAATTATTATAATGCCGCCCAAAGCAAAAAGGCCCAGCACCAGTTCATATACATTTATTCTTCGCCTGAAAAACAAAGGCTCAACAACAGCGCTCATTAAGCCCGTAGTGCTGAGGCAGGTTAATGCAATAGATACGTTTGAATATTTAATACTCCCGTAAAACGCAAGCCAGTGCAGCGAAAGCACGGTGCCGATGGCAGCGATTTTGAGAAAATCTTTAAAAGCAACAGCACGAATGCGGTTAAGAAAATAAAAAAACACCCACAGGCTAACAACGGTAATAAACATGCGCCACCAAACCAGCCAGCCTTCATTCAAATTAATGGCACGGCCAAGCACTCCGGTAAAACCCCAGAGAAAAACAGCAATGTGTAAACGTATCAAAGCGCCCTTCATGCGTGCAAAGAAATTAAATGAACAATGAAAAGGTTAAGTTTATTATTTACTTTTTTGAATTATTTTATTAAGGCAACCATCCATTTTATAAATATTCTGGAAATTTTGCGATGCATATTTTATTTTGCGTTTTTCAAAGTTTATAAAGCTTGCTTCTTAAAGAGTAATAAAAATACTTTATCATCATTAGTTAAACTTGTTTGCACAATGAACCGTTCACTTCCATTTATCTGCCTGGCCATATTTTTTTTGATCTCCTGCAAAAACAACACAAATAAAACTTCTGAAACAAAAGCCGACACACTTACTGAAGCACAGCAGCATCTTGCAGAAAATGCATTGAAAGGACTGGAAGCATTCGATGGCCTTGCAGTGCACACTTTTGCAACAGAGCCCATGTTAAAAAATCCCACCAATATTGATGTGGATGAACGGGGACGCGTTTGGGTAACGGAAGCATACAATTATCGCCCTACCATTAATGGTAATCCAACAAATGCGGCAGGTGACAGGATAATGATTTTAGAAGATACCAACGGCGATGGCAAGGCTGATACTGCCAAGGTTTTTTACCAGGGGCCGGAACTAAATGCGCCGCTTGGTATATGTGTGTTAGGCAAACAGGTTTTAATATCTCAAAGCCCTTATGTGTGGGCATTTTACGATGACGATGGTGATGATAAGGCCGACAGGAAAGAGATAATGTTTTCTGGTATTGGCGGCGAACAACATGATCATGGCATGCATACATTCACCTTTGGCCCGGATGGGAAATTATACTTCAATTTTGGCAATGAAGGCAAACAATTAAAAGATAAGAACGGCAAGCCTGTTCTCGACCAGGACGGCGATCCTATCGATTCAAAAAAATATAAACAGGGAATGGTATTTCGCTGCAATCCCGATGGCTCGCATGTGGAATGTTTAGGGCAGAATTTTCGCAACCCATACGAAGTGGCTGCAGATAGTTATGGCACACTCTGGCAAAGTGATAATGATGATGATGGCAACCGTGGCGTTCGCATTAACTATGTTATGGACTATGGTAATTATGGTTACACAGATGAAATGACCGGTGCAGGCTGGCAGGCAAGCAGGACGAACATGGAAGATTCAATTCCCTTTCGCCACTGGCATTTGAACGATCCGGGTGAAGTGCCTAATTTATTGCAAACGGGCGCAGGCTCGCCAACCGGTATTGTTGTTTATGAAGGCTCATTATTACCAAAAGAATTTCAGGGCCAGTTGATACATTGTGATGCAGGTACAAATATTGTACGTTCTTACTCCATCACAAAAAACGGTGCAGGCTATTCAGCGAAAATTATTAATATACTTGAAGGTGAAAAAGATAAATGGTTCCGTCCTGCAGATATTTGTGTGGCGCCTGATGGTTCGTTAATTGTTGCAGACTGGTACGACCCAGGTGTAGGCGGCCACCAGGCCGGAGACCAAACACGCGGAAGGATTTATCGTGTAGCACCGGCCAATTCAAATTATACTATTCCCACAGAAAATTATTCTACGCCCGAAGGTGCTGTTGCAGCATTGCAAAATCCAAACCTTGCCGTCCGCCATCATGCATTCATCACACTGCAATCAATGGGCGCCGAAGCAGTGCCTGCATTGGAAAAATTATGGAATGATGAAAATGCAAATCCACGCATGCGTGCAAGGGCATTTTGGGTTTTAGTAAAAATGAAAAATGCAAATGCACAGCCATATATTCAACAGGCAATAAAAAATAATAATCCTGATTTGCGCATTACGGGTTTAAGGGCATCAAGAGAATTAAATGCTGATGTAATAAATGTTGTAAAGCAGTTGGTGAATGATAACGATGCACAGGTGCGAAGGGAATGCGCTATTGCTTTGCATCATAACAAATCTGCCGAAGCTCCGGAATTATGGGCAACACTTGCCATGCAGCACGATGGGAAAGACCGGTGGTATCTTGAAGCTTTAGGCATTGGCGCCGATAAACAATGGAATGCTTTTTTTAAAGCTTATCTTAACCAGGTAAAAAACCCGTTGCAATCTGCAGCATCAAAAGATATTGTTTGGCGTGCAAGGACAGATGAAGCCGTTCCTTATCTTGCCCAACTCGCTTCAGATAAAAATGTTCCTGTTCAAAACCGCTTAAGATATTTCCGCGCATTTGATTTCAATACCGGCCCTGCAAAATCTTCTTATCTCGTAAAGATGATTGCAGATAATACATCGAATGATATCTCATTAAATAAACTTGTGTTGCATGCGCTTGATGTAAAAACGGTACAGCATTCTGATGTTGCACAAAAAGCATTAGTGGATGTAATTCAGTCTGTGCAAAGAACACCTGAATACATAGAATTTGTGAAACAGTATGAAGTAAAAACTGAAAACAATAATCTTTTGCAGCTTGCGATTGACAGTGCAAACGCGGGTTTGGGAAGAGATGCCGCAAGGTTATTATTAACATTAAAAGGTAATGCACTTGTGCAGAAAGTATTAAGCGGAAAAGATACATTGCAAACAAAGGCATTACTGTCAGCATTGAGTGGCGTGGGCAGCAAAGAATCAATTGACATCATTCAAAAAGTTGCGTTGTCTCCTGGATATTCAATGAATATCCGCAAAGATGCCGCAGGTAAAATTGGCAAAAGCTGGGGCGGTGAAGACAGGGTATTGGAAATTTTAAAAGCAAAAAAAGTTCCTGCTGAATTGGTTCCGGATGTTGTGGCAAGTGTTAGCGGCGCATGGCGTGGTTCAGTAAAAAGTGAAGCGGAGAGTTATTTGCCTGATCACGCGGCAACCGCTTTAAAGAAAGCCCCGACAATGAATGAGCTTGCTGCCATAAAAGGTGATGCGGTAAAAGGCAAAGCTATCTTTATGAGCACATGTTCTGTATGCCATGTGGCCGGAAACGAAGGAAAAGATTTTGGCCCGAAGCTTACGGAGATTGGTTCCAAGTATGCAAAAGATGGTTTGCTCGATGCCATTGTTCATCCTTCTGACGGAATTAGTTTTGGCTATGAAGGGTGGGAAATAAAAATGAAAGATGGTTCTGCTATGAGCGGCATTATTGCAAGTAAAACAGAAACAGCAATGGAGGTTAAATTTCCCGGCGGCACCACGCAGCAGATAAAGATGAATGAAGTAGCCTCCAGAAAAGAAATGAAAACATCTTTAATGCCTGAAGGTTTATATCAAAATATGAGCAATGAAGATTTGGCAAATCTCCTGGAATATCTTGAAAGCTTGAAGAAGAAGTAAGTTTTTGAAGAGTCAATTTCATTGACATCAAAGGGTTCGCCAAAAAGCCTTCGATTGCTTATTCATATATATTATAGGCTTGCTGTTTCGTTATTTTCTTTAAGCGTAAGCAAACTGTATATCAAAGCAATCCCACAAGTTAAGATTGTGCCGCTATCGGCAAATGGCACCGCCTTTTTGTTTTATTAAAATTTAAAAAATGAGTTTCATGGATGCTTATCTGCGTTCTTAATTTGTTGTGCAGGAAAAGGAAATTAGCCGCAACAAATGTTGCCGAATTACACGAACTGATAAAAATTTTTTAGTGCTGGAAATTAAACATTGCAACAGATATAGAACTATAGAACATACCAACTGATTACGACAATCTTAATATCTATCAAAGAACCGTCTCAATGAATTACTATCAATCTCTGCATACTCTTTTGGTAATTTATTAAGAATAACACCCTCGCTTCCTGTTGGCCTGTATTCTTGATGTGTCATTTTTACGAACTTATTTTTTTTGTTGTAACATGGATATATAAATTCAATTGTATCAATTTGTAATCCATTCCATTTGTATTTGTAAAGCCCGGCCTCGCCGGGATGGCCATATTCTAAACCTCGGATAATTTTCTCCTTGGGAAAAAATGTTGGGTTTATAAATTGATAGTCATGAGTAAAATCTCCTTCTTGTGATTGGTATAAATAAACATTATACATTTCTGCCAAACAACAACCTGATGATGGATACCAATGAACTACAAAGTCTTTGTAACCGTCACCATTTACATCTTGGGCTGTATCATCAATATAAGTCATTCCTCCCTGTTCCCTTTTAACAACTGCTTTGAATTGCTCATCCTGCAAAAGATAAACGTTGCAATAAGTTGCCCACGGAACTTCTTGCCTTATTAATAAATGTTTTTCACCTTGTGAAAAAAGATGCCCGTATATTATTTGTACTGTTACAACAAATGATGTATCATCAGGATATGCTTCAAAATCATGCTTAAAGAACTCTTTGCTTCTAAATTGCCAGGCATACTTTAAAGCACTATCCAAAATCTTAGACAATCCCAGGCTATCATTAAGATCCTTCTTTTGTTCATCTTTTATAGAATATGTTTTTAAAGTATCTGTTGTGTAATTCAGTTTTTGTTTAACTATGTTATTACAGTTAAGCAGAGATAGAACCGTAAGAATTAAAAAGGTCTTTTGCATTAGCGGGGTATTATACTTTTGGCCAAAATCAATATTACCGAATAATATAAAATCTCAAAAAATCAATCACAAATCAATGCTTTCCAATTAATCTTTTTGTTTGCTATGCGGGTAATCGAACTGTTATTTAATAAATGCACCACTTTGTCACAATTAATTTTTTTAGGCGTAACTGTATCAACAAAAAAAAGGCTGCCCTTTATCCGGGCAACCTTTAAATATCAGGGCTTTTGATTTTATGCTAAATCAAACCTGTCTGCATTCATTACTTTATTCCATGCGGCTACAAAATCCTGTACAAATTTTTCCCTGCCGTCAATGCTGCCATACACTTCTGCAACGGCACGCAGTTCTGCATTGGAGCCAAATACAAGATCGGCTCGTGTGGCAGTCCATTTAGGCTGGCCGGTAGCACGGTCGCTGCCAAGATATAATTCCCTGCTGTCATCTGTGGCTTTCCATGCAGTATTCATGTCAAGCAGGTTTACAAAGAAATCGTTGGTAAGCCTGCCCGGCGTTTGCGTAAAAACACCATGTTTGGAATTGTCGTAATTGGTATCCAGCACACGCATGCCACCCACCAATGCTGTTAATTCAGGCACGGTAAGATTGAGCAATTGCGCCTTATCTATCAATAATTCTTCTGTCGGTACAGGAATGGTGGTTTTGCGATAATTACGAAAGCCATCACCGAGTGGCTCCAGGTAGCTGAATGATTCTGCATCAGTTTGTTCCTGCGAAGCATCCATGCGGCCGGGAATGAAAGGAACAGTTGTATCATGGCCGGCATCTTTTGCGGCCTTTTCAATAGCGGCAGCACCAGCCAGTACAATCAGGTCGGCCAATGAAACTTTTTTACCGCCAGTTTGCGCAGCATTGAATTCCTGCTGAATGCCTCCCAGTATATCCAATACTTTTTTCAACTGTACGGGATTATTCACAATCCAGTCTTTTTGCGGGGCCAGGCGGATGCGGGCGCCATTAGCGCCGCCACGCTTATCTGATCCACGGAAAGAAGAAGCGGAAGCCCATGCTGTGGAAACGAGTTCGGCCACACTTAAACCTGCCGCAAGCACTTTTGCTTTTAAGGCCGCAATATCATTATCATCTATCAATACATGGTCAACTTCCGGGATTGGGTCCTGCCATATCAGTATTTCCTCCGGCGCATCAGGGCCAAGATAACGGGAGCGTGGGCCCATATCGCGATGCGTTAATTTAAACCATGCACGGGCAAACGCATCTGCAAAGGCGTCAGGGTTTTCCAAAAAGCGCCTTGATATTTTTTCATAAGCGGGATCAAGCTTTAAAGACAAATCTGTTGTAAGCATGGTTGGCTTATGCTTTTTAGAGGCGTCAAAAGCATCCGGGATAATATCGGGTGCATCTTTGGCCACCCATTGGTGTGCACCTGCCGGGCTCTTTGTAAGCTCGTATTCGTACCCAAAAAGGTTTTCAAAATAGCTGTTGCTCCATTGTGTAGGCGTTTTAGACCAGGTAACTTCAAGCCCGCTGGTAATAGTATCAGGCCCGTTACCGGAGCCATAACTGTTGTTCCAGCCAAGCCCCTGCATCTCCATGCCTGCAGCTTCAGGTTCTTTGCCGAGGTGTGTTGCAGGTGCTGCGCCATGGGTTTTACCAAAGCTGTGCCCGCCGGCAATAAGGGCAACTGTTTCTTCATCATCCATTGCCATGCGCCTGAAAGTTTCTTTTATATCAACGGCGGCTGCTATCGGGTCAGGATTACCATCCGGGCCTTCAGGGTTCACATAAATTAAACCCATGTGAGCGGCAGCAAGCGGTTCTTCCAGGTTAGGTGAATGAATTTTACGGCCGGGGTCTTCATCTGTGGGAACAACACCATGGCTTTCAACCACGCCTTCCGAGCCGCGCCCATAGCGGTCGTCATTGCCAAGCCATGTGGTTTCAGCGCCCCAATAAACTTCTTCTGCGGCTTCCCAGGCATCTTCTCGGCCACCGGCAAAACCAAAAGTTTTAAAACCCATAGATTCCAGCGCCACATTGCCGGTAAGTATCAGCAAGTCGGCCCAGGATATTTTGTTGCCATATTTTTGTTTGACAGGCCAGAGCAGCCTGCGTGCCTTATCAAGGCTCACATTATCAGGCCAGCTATTTAACGGCGCAAAGCGTTGTTGTCCCTGTCCCGCACCGCCACGGCCATCGTGTATACGGTAAGTACCGGCGCTGTGCCATGCCATGCGTATAAATAAACCGCCGTAATGGCCAAAGTCTGCAGGCCACCAATCCTGAGAATCGGTCATAAGTGCATGCAGGTCTTTTTTTACCGCTTCCAGGTCGAGGCTTTTAAATGCTTCGGCATAGTTAAAATCTTTATCCAGCGGATTTGATAAAGGGGAATGCTGGCGTAATATATTCAGGTTAAGCTTGTTCGGCCACCAGTCGCGGCTTTTGGTGCCACCACCGCCAACATTATGTTTCATATTGCCATTATGAAAAGGGCATTTACTGATGTCGTTAGAATTGTCTCCCATTTTTATGCGTTTTAATTAAATGAAGTTTATAGAATGCTTCGGGTGACAAACTTATAACATTCAGTCAATAAGCATAATCAATTAATTTTATAATTTGATAGATTAAAGCTATCATATCGGCGCCTGTAATGTGGGGTTACTTTTATTAAAAAAGCAGCTTAAATTATACATCATTCAAGCCTTTTCCCTTTAGTATTTGCTGTATGTATTTTTCAACTCTTGCCGCACGTGTTTTAGATTGTTTAGGTTGGGAAAAATGAAAAATATAAGCCCTTTGCCGCCCGGGCGTTAATGCCTCAAAAGCCTTTTTTAAAGCGGGTGATTTATCTAATTTAATTTGAAATTCTTCAGGAACAGGAAATTCCGCAGTTTTTTTGAGCTTCACTTTCAGGCCTGCTTTTTCTATTTCAATGGCTTCATAGATATATGCCTTTAAAACAGGCTTTAGTTTTATTATCTCCTTAATATTTATAAACCGTACCTGGCGTGCCGACTGCACATTTTTTGTTTGCTGGATAAGGATGTTATCCGCATCATTCAGCAGGGCGCCCTTAAAAAAAAGAAGCGCACAATATTCTTTAAACCCATGTATTAGAACGATATTTCTTTCCTCAAACATATAACAGGGGTTACCCCATTTCAGTTCTTCGGAGAGGCCGCAATCAAGAATGATTGACCTTAATTGCTCATATTCTTTCTGCCATTTTGAGGCTTTGTCAAAAAAGAAATCAACTTTTGGATTCATGCTTTCATCCGGCATAATCAGTTATTTTATGCATGTTTTATAATCAATAATTAAATTCTTAACGAACCACGAAAACCTCTTGCCGCATAATAAGATTCTGCGCCATTATGATAAGTGAAAACATGGTTGTATCGGAGGTCGCAAAAAAGGGCGCCGCCAAGCTCTCTTATTTCAGCAGGGGTAATTATCCAGCTTGAGGTTTTTGTATCGTACTTTCCTGTTTTTTGCAGTTGCCTGTATTCGTCTTCAGTCAATAATTGTATGCCCATTTCAGTTGACATTTGCATTGCACTGTTTTTTGGCTTATGCTCTTTCCTCGATTCAAGCGCTTCGTGATCGTAACAAAGGCTTCTGCGGCCTTTAGGGCTTTCTGCAGAACAATCATAGAAAATATATTCGCCAGTGTTTTTATCAAGTTCAACAACATCAGGCTCGCCACCGGTGTCTTCCATTTCACTGAGCGACCATAATTTTCCAGGATTCGCCTCGAGTTTGGCCTGGACTTTATTCCACTCAAGCCCTTTGTGGCGGTGCATATTTTTTTCAAAACGGTTTTTCAATATGCTTAAAAACTCTTCGCGTTGAGCAGGCGACAATTTATTTTTATTCATGTTATTAATTTTCATGGTTAGCAAAATTTATTTTCCTGTCCGCAGGCCTGAAGTACCAGGAGATGATAGTAAGTGCGAGCAATAACAGCGCGGGAAATATTTCACTCGCAGATTTATCCGTTGCTATATGCGAAAATAAAGCGCCTGACATTATGAAGAAAAAACCGGCATAAGCCCACTCTTTTAATAACGGAAATTTCGGAATAAGCACTGCTATAACGCCCAGTATTTTCCATACGCCCAATAATATGAGAAGATAAGCAGGATATCCTAAATGCGCCATGCTATCTGCAGCGCCCGGGCCTTCTTTTGTTTTGGATAACTGTACTAAGCCCGTTGAAACCATACCTAATGCGAGCCAGATTGTAGCGATCCAATAAATGATTTTGTTTCTTTTACTCATAATGTGGATTTTAATTTGTTTACAATTTCCTGAAGGCGGTTATGCGCCATATTAATGCCTTGCGCAAAAGGCATTTGAAGCAGTTGGTTTTTGAATCCCTCCGACTTGAACAATATTTGCATAGTAAGCTTGCTTGTATCATCTGTGAGTTTTTCAAATTCCAGGTATTCAAGCTGAACGGGGAATGGTGTGTTTTCCATTTTAAATGTTCTCGTAATTTTTTGGTTGGGAACAAATTCATGTATAGACCCATTTGCCCTAAACACAACCTTGCCTTCGTGTGATGTTTCAAACTGGTAACTGCCGTGCTGCCTGTTTTCCAGCTTTAGCACTTTTGTGCCCATCCATTGTTCAACAATTTGAGGATCTTCATACGCTTTAAAAAGCAATTCCACGGGCAAATCAAATTCCCTTGTTATTATAATTTCCTGTTTGCCGTTTTCAGCATTAACCTTTGTTTTTCGTTCCATAAAATATTATTTTTTGGTTTTGTATTTCTTCATAATTGTTTCCAGTTTATTAAACCTGTCGTCCCACATCTGGCGGAACGGTTCGATAAAGTCATCTACTTCTTTCATTTTTTTTGCATTGATGTAATAATAAATTTCCCTGCCGGTTTGCTGCTGCGCAAGCAGTTCGCATTCGGTGAGTATTTGCAAATGTTTTGATACTGTTGGCCTGGCCGTGTCAAAGTTGGAAGCTATTGCCCCGGCTGTCATTGTTTGTGAAGTGGCCAGCAAAAGAAGTATGGCCCTTCTTGTAGGGTCGGCAATGGCCTGGAATACATCGCGCCTTAAATTCATTGTGTAGCTATTTGACTACAAATTTATATGTAGTTATTTAACTACGCAAATTTTTTTTTAAAATCTTTTATACAAGACGTAATTGGATGAAACTGTTTTGAAGGCTACAATAGCATAAACGAAGCTGAGATTACACATTTGTACAAACCCTCTTATTTTGTACCTT
The DNA here is from genome assembly GCF_900115755.1 of Parafilimonas terrae. GTDB lineage: Bacteria > Bacteroidota > Bacteroidia > Chitinophagales > Chitinophagaceae > Parafilimonas > Parafilimonas terrae. The sequence continues at coordinate 71,557 of NZ_FOXQ01000013.1, read as the reverse complement.
AATTGATTTACGTATTTTTGCGTTTCAAATATTTTCTCGTATGAAGTTATCAAAGCAAACCCTGTTATTTTTTATTGTTTTGGTGGTTGTGGCAACACTTGTAAAATTTATTTGCGCACCACAAATAAACCTAAGCGGTTTTACGGCTGTAATTGCCATTTCGTTATTTGCAGGCTTAACTATACGCGATAAGAAGCTTGTGTTTCTTTTGCCTTTGCTAACGCTCTTCCTCAGCGATGTTTTGTTACAGGCATTGTATGCTTTAAACGTTTTTCCTTTCGCCGGTTTTTACAGCGGGCAGATAATGAATTATATTTTATTTATCGCCCTTGCATTTATAGGTATAGCGTTCAGAAATTATAAAACCGCAGGCGTTGTGGCTTCAGCAATTGCCGGTCCCACAATTTTCTTCCTGCTTTCTAATTTTATTGTTTGGAAAACGCAGGCTAATATCATGGGCTATAACCAGGGTATTAGCGGCCTTTGGCAATCTTATGCTTTTGGCTTGCCGTTTTATCGCAACAGCTTAATATCAACTTTTATATTTCTGCCGGTATTTATTGCAGTTTATAACCGCATTAAATATGGAAAATTAAGCCTTGCACATTAATTGTTTGTGTGTTGTAATATTTTAAAGCCTTGCCTTATGTGCAGGGCTTTTTTTGTACCGCAGAGAGAACATGGTGCATGGTTTGCAGAAATCAGGTTCAGGATTATAATTATAAATTGAGTGTATGCAAAAGGTTTCAAAAACAGATGTATTATTGATAGGCGCAGGCATTATGAGCGCTACCCTCGGCATGCTGCTGAAGCTATTAGACAATTCACTTCGTATAAAAATTGTTGAACGTCTTAACAGCGCTGCTGCTGAAAGTTCTGATGCGTGGAATAACGCAGGCACAGGCCATTCGGCATTTTGCGAATTGAACTATACGCCTGAAAAAGCCGATGGTTCAATTGATATTTCCAAAGCCGTTAAAATAGCAGAGTCTTTCGAAACAAGTAAACAATTCTGGTCATACCTCGTAACAAATAACATTGTGGAAAAGCCGCAGGATTTTATACGCTCTATTCCTCATGTAAGTTTTGTATGGGGCGATAACAACGTTAATTATTTAAGAAAGCGTTACATGGCTTTGCAGCAAAACAGTTTGTTTGAAGGCATGCAATTTTCAGAAGATGATGCTGAAATTGCCAAGTGGGTTCCGTTGGTAATGAGAGACAGGGATACGAATAATGAAGCAGTTGCTGCCACAAAAATGAACCTTGGTACAGATGTGAATTTTGGCGCGCTTACACGCTGTATGTTTAACCGTTTATTAAAGTTTGATGATGTGCAGGTGCATTATGGCCGGGAAGTGGAAGATATTGAAAAGCATGATGACTATTGGCATGTAAAAGTAAAAGATGAAGAAACGAGCGATAACAGTTTTATTGTTGCACGCTTTGTTTTTATAGGCGCAGGCGGTGGCTCATTGCCATTATTATTAAAATCCGGTATTCCCGAAGCTGAGGGTTATGGCGGTTTTCCTGTGAGTGGCCAATGGCTGCGTTGCACTGATGAAGCAGTTATTCAGCAGCATCATGCAAAAGTATATGGCCTTGCAAAAGTGGGTTCACCACCAATGTCAGTTCCGCATCTTGATACCCGCTGGATAAAAGGCAAACAGGAATTATTGTTTGGCCCTTTTGCAGGTTTCACCACAAAATTCCTGCGGCATGGTTCTGCATTCGATCTTTTTAAATCGGTTAAAACAGATAATATAAAGCCAATGGTTATTGCCGGGCTGCATAATATTCCGCTCACAAAATATTTAATTGAACAGGTGATGCAATCGCCAGAAGACAGGCTGGAAGCGCTGAAAGAATATTATCCTGATGCAAAGCTTAACGAATGGGAACTGGTGGTGGCCGGCTATCGCGTGCAGGTAATTAAGAAAGATGAAAAAGAAGGTGGCATACTGGAATTTGGAACGGAAGTAGTAAGTGCTGCTGATAGAAGTATTGCCGCATTGCTGGGCGCTTCGCCGGGTGCGTCAACAGCCGTTTCTATTATGCTTGATTTACTAGCGCGTTGCTTTCCTGAAAAATTAAAGCAGGATAGCTGGCAGCAAAAGCTGAAGGAAATGATTCCTTCTTACGGCAAATCTTTAAAAAATGACAGCGCATTACTTGCCCGGGTGAGAAAAAATACTACCGGAGTATTAGGATTAGAACTTTGATGATTTTAAAATCGATGCGGCAAACATTGTTGTATTATATAGATTAATTGTTAACAATAAAAATGTTTTAATTAATGGCACGAAATTTCTTTTAGTATATAAAAACATTATTTATGGAAAACAATAAAATGGTGGCTGAAGTGCTCAATGACCTTATACAAATTAATAATGACCGCATAGATGGCTATGAAAAAGCGATAAAAGAATTAAAGGCTGAAGATAATGATCTGAAAAATGCTTTTCTTGGTTATATAGACCAAAGCCGTAACCTGAGGAATGCCCTTGGTACAGAAGTAGAAGTGCTTGGTGCGGAAATGGAAGATGGTACAACTGCAAGCGGTAAAATTTACCGGGCATGGATGGATGTGAAAGCCATGTTTACCGGTAAGGACAGGCAAACTATTTTGAACAATTGTGAATTTGGGGAAGATGCTGCACAAAAAGCGTATAAATCTGCACTCGAAACAGAAGGCTTGCCTGCGTATATTTTCACATTGATTACAAAACAAAAAGATGATTTAAAAAAATCCCATGATACAGTAAAAGCATGGCGCGACCAGGAAAGAATGGCGCATAAAGAAGCTTAATTATAAATGGTTTCGTACAACTAAACCTCAGCCGGATAGCGATATCCGGCTTTTTATTTATGCAATGAATTCAAATTCATTTTGCAAATTGTTTGCTTACAATCAGATTTTTGTCGCCGGGCTTATAAACATAAAAGCCTTCTCCGGTTTTTACACCAAGCTTGCCGGCAGTTACCATGTTTATCAGTAACGGGCAGGGTGCATATTTTGGATTTCCAAAACCTTCGAACAAAACTTTTAGTATAGACAGGCAAACATCAAGACCAATAAAATCTGCCAGTTGCAACGGGCCCATAGGATGCGCCATTCCAAGCTTCATAATTGTATCAATTTCTTCAACGCCAGCAATGCCTTCATATAAACTGCTGATAGCTTCATTGATCATAGGCATTAAAATTTTATTGGCTATGAAACCGGGATAATCGCTTACCACGCAGGGAACTTTGCCTAACTGTTTGGAAAGTTCAGTTACCATTTGCGTAACGGCAGGCTCAGTAAGAAAGCCATTGATTATTTCAACCAGTTTCATTACGGGCACCGGGTTCATAAAATGCATACCTATAACTTTTTCCGGGCGTTTTGTTACAGATGCAATTTTTGTTATAGATATAGAAGAAGTATTGGTAGCCAATATAGCCGCTGCCGGCGCATGTTCATCTATCTCTTTAAAGATTTTCAATTTAAGTTCCGGGTTTTCTGTTACAGCTTCCACAACAATGTCTGCACCTGCAATGCCATTTTTTATTGATGTAAATGTTGAAATATTAGTGAGCGAATTTTTCTTTACTTCCTCTGTGATTATATCCTTTGCAATTTGCCTGTCGAGATTTTTGGAAATATTTCGCAGTGCTGATTCAAGCTTTTCGGGGCTTATATCAATAAGGTTTACAATAAAATTATTTTGTGCAAAAACATGCGCAATGCCATTACCCATTGTGCCGGCGCCTACCACAGAAACTTTTTTTATCATAGCATTTGTATTAGTTAATAAACTGCAATGTTAATTGACTGGTTTAACTTCTCAGCCAGTCAACCATTCAACTGCTTACCGCATTTTTTCAAGCAATTGTTTTCCTTCTTCTTTATATGCAGCATCATCATAAGTGCGGCTGGGCAGCTTTACAAGTTTATTTAAAACTTCCAGCGCTTTTGCCGGCTGATGGTCGTATATATACACTTTGGCAAGATCAAGATAATCCTGCGCAAAATATGGTTCTATACTCCGGGCTTTTTCCATATAATAAACGGCAGAATCTATTTGCGTATCCGGGATTTTATTATAGAAGTCTTTCACGCCTTTCTTTTTTAACCATCCTGAATGTATCAGTTCAAAATGCCACATGCCCAATAAATAATTTGCTTTGGCATTGTTGGAATTAGCTAATAGTGATTTATCGCTGTAAATTTTTACCTGCTTTATATTTTCAATTAATTGTTTATTGTCAGGATCAAGCGCATTTACCTTATAATTTACCAAAGCCATTGCATAACATGCATCTGAACTGGTGGAATCTTTTTCGTAAGCCTGCTGCGCATAAACTAATGCCTGCTTAAAATAATTTGTTTTGGAATTTATATCTTTTTCCCGGTTGCCTATGCTGCAATTGAGTTCAGCGCATTTTACCAATGCATTTATATTTGATGCGTCTGCTGCGGCAAGTTGTTCATATTTTTTTAAAGCGCCGACTTCATCAAATTTTAATTCAAGTTGTTTGGCTTCACGAAGCAATGCTGCATTATCCTGCGCAAAAACCTGCAACGATAAAAAGAAGCAAATAATAAAAACAGGTAATCTTTTCAATTTAAAATTCATAATAAAAACTACGGATTTTGTTTAAGATCATTACGCTTTGCCGTATAGGCTGCAACAACGCTGCCATTGAAAAACGGGATAGGCGGATTTAATTTTCTAATGCTAACTTCCAGTTCCTGCACACTTAAAAATGTCTTAAAAATTTCATTTGCAATTTCTGTAGCAATAGTTTCAAGCAGGCGGGTGGGCTTTTCCATGCGTTGCTTTACCAGGGTGTATAATTGGGTGTAATCTATTGTTTCAGTCAAATGACGAACCGGCATTGCAACCGGTTCAAAATATACAATAAGGTTTACTTCAAAATTACCGCCGGCTTTACTTTCTTCTTCATGCACGCCATGGTAACCATGAAACTGCATTTTACTCAATTCAATTTTAAGCATAAACAAATCTATATTTCAACGTAACAGCAACAAAAATAAATCGCTAATCATTTTTTTGTGTAGCTGGGCATAATAATTATGAAAATCAATCCAAAAAAACACTTCGAATAAACAACTACTTGCCATTATATAATGGGGATTTCTTTAATAAATATTGAATAGTGCTTTTATATGCATCTAATGTGCTCCAGAAAGAATCACGGTCGCGGCCAAAAATCTTGTCGCCGGTATCTTTGTAAATTTCCATCAGCACAGAAGTTTTATAGTTTTGCTGTGTTGATGTGGAGCTGTAAACATTGCCAGAAGTTTTTGAATTGTTCCCTTTTTTATCACTTCCGTTTTTTGTTTTCTCATTATATGATGCACTGCCCGATGAAGTAAGGCTTACTGCGTTTGTAGTAACGGTGCCCCGTATTATATATTCCACGCCTAACAAATTGCATAGCTGCTGGTTAGTAAAATTTCTTATGTTTTCAAACGAAATTCCTGCAGTCCCAAGCAAGGCATTAGTATTAGAAGGGTCTTGCAAACTAAAGGTTGTGGACTTGTTTAAATAAGTATAACATTCTTCCTGCGCCTTATATCCCCACTCAATACTGTTTTGCTGGTTAAGGCTTAAAAAGCCAAAGGGCAGTATGGCCACTTTATTCCGATGATCCACATTAGTTTCGCTTGTTTTTGTATTGGTAGTAGCGATCGTATTGGTTATTGGCTTAAGGCTTTCAAAATTTTGCACACGCCCGCTTGCAAAAATAATTCTACTCATATCAGCTTTTTTGAAATTATATTCAAGTGTTTCTCCTTTATAGGTAAAGCTGATGGCACTATCATTAATAGCTGCAACCTTTCCCACGTTTATGTCGCCGTTTTTCATATAAACAGAATCATAGCTTTCCTGTGCATATACAGCGCCATAACAAAATACTGCTATAAAGAATAAAATATTTTTCATGTACATAGTTTTAAAATAATGCCAGCCGGTTTTAAGAAAGCTAAGAAACAAAATTGATTTAATGCTTATAAAAAAACTTGCAGAAGATGCTAAAAAAGATTGATGAACTGTAATAGCCGGCTGTTTATTTTTGTCTCAAATTAATACATGATTTTTTTCTCAGCACTTGTTTTAATCTTTATACTGGTAACAATTTTTGTTTTTCGCCTGCCGCGGTTTGGAAAGCGCCCTTATGGAAAAAGGCTGGAACGGATAAAAGCTTCGCCCAACTATAAAAACGGGTCATTTCAAAATGAAAGTTATACGCCCGGCATTACAGAAAATACAAGCATGTTTAAAGTGCTAAAAGAGTTTTTTTTTGATAAAAAAGAAAGAAGAAAACCCAAAGCATTAATTCCTTCTGTGAAAACAAACCTGCATAATATTGACATTAATAAAAACGTGCTGGTTTGGTTTGGGCATTCATCTTATTATATGCAGCTTGATGGCAAACGCATATTGGTTGATCCCGTTTTTTGCGGGCATGCTTCGCCTTTTTCCTTTAGTGTAAAAGCATTTGCAGGCGCTGAAGTTTGCGCAGCGGTTGACCTGCCTGAAATTGATTTGCTTTTTATAACACATGATCACTGGGACCACCTGGATTATGCAACTGTAAAACGGATTCAGCCAAAAGTTAAACAGGTAATAACCGGGCTTGGCACGGGCAGCCATCTTGAACGCTGGGGTTATGATGATAATATTATTACGGAAATGGATTGGAATGAAGATGTTTCGCCTTTGCCTGGATTTATAATATCTTCTATACCGGCAAGGCACTTTTCCGGGCGTGGTTTTATAAGGAACAAAACACTCTGGCTTTCATTCGTTTTACAATCACCAACAAAGAAAATTTTTATTGGCGGCGACAGTGGTTATGATAAACATTTTGCAGAAACCGGCAGAAAATTTGGCCCGCTCGATCTCGCTATCATTGAAAATGGCCAGTATAATGAAAGCTGGAAATATATTCACATGCTGCCGGAAGAGGTGGTAAAGGCTGCTAAAGAATTAAATGCAAAACGCATTATTCCTGTTCATTCGGGCAAGTTTGCCCTTGCATTGCATGCCTGGGACGAACCGCTTAATTTAATAACTGAAAATGAAGAAGCGTATCATCTTAATATTATCACGCCAATGATAGGAGAGGTGGTTGACCTCGATAATGAAAGCCAGGATTTTTCTAAATGGTGGGAAGGAATTGATTAGAAGAATACATTCTTAAAATTAATTTAGATATATAAGAAGCTGAACAGAAAACAAGCCTCGCAATTTATTTTTTGTGGGTAGAATTTGAACAGGCAAACCTGTAAGGTTAAAATTGATAATTTAATATTATTGCAGCATGAAAATAGCATTGATAGGTTATGGTAAAATGGGTAAAGCCATTGAAGCAATAGCAAAAGAAAATGGCGATGAAATTGTTTTAAAAATTTCATCATCCAATCAAAATGAATTTACAGCAGATAATTTAAAACAGGCTGATGCGGCCATTGAATTTACCAATCCACACAGCGCTGTTGAAAATATAAAGAAATGCCTCGATGCCAACATACCTGTTGTATGCGGCACAACAGGCTGGCTGAAAGATTTACCTGAAATAAAAAATTATATAGAGCAAAAGAATGGAACTTTTCTATTCGCCAGCAATTTTAGCGTGGGCGTTAACCTGTTCTTTGCATTGAATGAATACCTGGCTTCGTTAATGAGCAGCCACCAGGAATATGAAGTAAGCGTTGAAGAAGTGCATCACACGCAAAAAAAGGACGCACCAAGCGGCACGGCTATTACGCTGGCAGAGCAGTTGATTGAAAAAATTAAAACCAAAAAAAGCTGGGTAAACGATAAAACAAATAACGAAAGTGAACTGGAAATTATCAGCAAACGCATTGATGATGTGCCCGGCATTCATACCATAAAATATAACTCACCTATTGATTATATTGAAATAAAGCATTCTGCTTATAACCGTAAAGGTTTTGCAGGCGGCGCTTTGCTCGCTGCAAAATTTATTGCAGGTAAAAAAGGCATATTCACCATGAAGGATGTGTTAGGGCTGTAATTAAAATCCAAGATTTAAACCTGCTTTTACAGTAAACCACGATGCCCAGCCTTTGGGGTTTTCTTCATGAATATTATCCCACAGTATAGCGGCATCAAACAAACCGAATTTTACACCGGCGCCAATATCGGCTGCAAAGCGGGTTCCATCATTTGCGAGATAACGGCTGTTGGTAAAACCAACGCCTGCATCGCCCTGCACAAAAAGAAAATGCATAGTAAGCGGAAGGTATTGCCTTATGCCCACTTTAACCGGCACATAAGTAAGATAGCCGTATTGGTTGCCGTCATCAGCAAAAAAACGGGTAGTGCCAATCATAGCATTGAACATGGTTTTGCCCCGCCCGATTAAAACGCCGGCTTCAACCCCTGCGCCGCCGGTATATAAATCTTTGCTGCTTTTATCAAGCGGGGAAGCATATAACACATGCCCGTAAATATTGAGATGCGGCCTTTGTGCAGAAGATTTAAAATAAATAAGAAATATGCTGAAAAACAGCAGGGTGATTTTTACAGGTTTCATTTGTTTAATTTTTATTTTTTATTCATGACAGGTGCCCGCCTGACCGGACGGGCAGGGAACCCCAATAAATATTTTCCTATGTGTCAAAATTTTACATGGGTGTTTCATACGATATTGTTTGCACTAAATTACTTCGATAATTTTTAACAACTGAATTTTGATATTTGTTTATGCGAAGCGGATTATGACAAAATGTAAACATTAATTTATCAGTAATATGGTAATAAGCATTATAGGTTCGGGCAATGTTGCCACTGTATTAGGTAAAATTTTTAAAGAAAATAATCATACAATAAATGAAATCATTGGCCGTAATGAAACCGCGGTTATTAACCTTGCCAGTCTATTGAATGCAAAGCCCGGTTTCAGTATTGGGCACATTAATAAAGACAGCGATATATTTATCGTTGCGGTAAAAGATGATGCTGTAGCGGAAGTAAGCGCACAAATAAATGCGGCGCAAAAAATAGTCGTACATACATGCGGCAGCGTTTCTGTGAATGTGTTGAAAGATGCTTCCGGAAATTATGGTGTATTATATCCTTTACAGTCTTTGCGAATGGAATTAAACTATAATCCTGAAATTCCATTTTTAATTGATGGTAATAATCCGCACACAAAAAATATTATTCAAACCTTTGCTTCCTCTTTTGCTAAAACAGTAATACAGGCAAACGATGAAGTGCGGTTGCGTTATCATCTTTCAGCAATTATTTCTTCCAATTTTACCAATCATTTATTTGCGCTTACAAAGGATTATTGCAGTAAGAATAATATCGATTTTAAGTTGCTGTTGCCATTAATTGAAGAAACGGTAAAACGTTTGCATTACTATGATCCTGCTGCCATGCAAACAGGCCCTGCTGCACGGGGCGATAATGCTACTATTCAAAAGCATTTTACTTTGCTTGAAGCATATCCTGCATTGAAAAATATTTATGCAATGATGAGTGAAAGCATTCAGCACAACAGGCTTTAGTTATCCCGGAGAATTTATTCGCTTTTATAAAAAGATCGTGGTTAAACAAATTCTTTTTATCAGGTAACAACTATCTCTTCGGATAAACTGCCTGGCCCTGTGGCCTTGTATTGTTTGATTGATAATAAGGATATGGATAATTATTGGTTTCAACACCAAAGCTGCCGGAAATAGAAAAGGTTTTTGCATCGTTTACATACATCAATCCAACTTCAGCTCTTGAATACAATCCAAGGTTATGTTGGTCGAATGAATATTTATTTTGTATGCCTTTGACATTGTTGTTAAAAAATGCCTGGTGAAAATTAATGTACGCCGGCGCAGCATTAACGCCTGCGAAGGCAAATAAATTATCGTTTAACCGGCGGTTTAATTGTATACCAACCGGTACTGCCACAACGGTTGCATTACCACCTTTGAAAAAACTAAAGCTTGTTGAAACACCACTGTATTTTGTGAAGAACCATTTCTTTTGATTAATGCTGCTGTCGCTGAAATTAAGTGTACGGTTAAACAATGGGCGTTGCATAAAATTATTATAGCCAAACGCCGGGGATTGTGCCTTGATTGTAGTTGAAACAACTATTGCAGCCAGTACTATAATTAAACGCATATTCACAATATTAAGCTATGTAAAAATAAGTTATTTGCAATAGCAGTTTAATAATAAAAACACAAGCTTTTTCTTTTTTGCAATTATTTTTCAAACAGAATTTGCTGTTTAGTTGACGGCATCGCATTTTTGGTAATGCGTTTTTTTATTTTTTTCTGCATACTTATAGTTTTAATTACTGCCTGTAACAAGCCTCAGTCTTTTGAATACCGCGGCATGCAAAATTTAAAGATTGACAGCATTGGGCTTGTGGCCAGTAAAATAAGCCTCGAGCTTGTTTACTTCAACCCAAACAATTTCAGCGTTGATCTGCGTAATGTGAACTGTGATATTTATATCAACCATAATTACATGGGAAGATATGTCTTGGATACACTCATGCATATAGCCAAACGCAGCGAATTCATTATTCCTTCTTCTATGAATGTTGATATGAAAAACGTTTTTAAAAATGCTTTAGGTACTTTTCTTTCACGCGAAGCATTGGTTGAAATAAAGGGTTCAACAAGAGTTGGTAAAAGCGGCATTTTTATTACGGTACCATTTACATATACTGCTATGGAAAAATTTAGTATGTTTTAGTTTATACTTCAGCGTTTATAAAAACCAACACTGGTTTATTGACTGCTCCTTTTTTAAATAGCTGAATAGTTGATTGAGTTGATAAGTTGAATAATTGATAGAGTGCACAGAAATTTCTAAACCAATTAACCAATCAACTTTTTATCTGCATGAAACATCATGGTATACTTCTAAGTGTTTTATCTGTTGTATTAAAGTATACAAGTCTTCAACTGTTTTGAATCAGTACAGTGCAGGATAGTTGTACATTTTACAATCAATAGTTTCGTTTTATCAAATTGCAAAAATGGAAGAAGGTATCTGTTTTTGAGAATAAGGTTGTCTTGTCTGTCTGCGATACTTTAACTGGCGCTTGTTCTAAGTCTGTTAACCGGGCCTGGTATTGAGTTGCCATAACAAACCAATTGTCAAATATTTTTTAAACATTAAATCATGATTGCTGCTATGCACTTTTTTTATTTTAAAAGACTGCTTCGTCGCATATTGCCTGGTGTTGTTACACTAATAACATTGATGGCAACTATACCATGCCTTGCCCAACAAAGATCAATTAATGGTAAACTAACCGATGCATCCACCGGCCAGCCTGTTCCCAATGCTTCTATTACAATAAAGGGAAGCACACGAGGTACAGTAAGTGATGTGCAGGGGCGTTTTAGCCTGCAGGTTAACAATGCAGATTCTCTTATTATTACATCTCTTGGTTATTTACCCCAAACGGTTTATGTGGGTAATCAGAATGCTATTGATTTAAAGTTAGCACTCAATAATAATCAACTTGACCAGGTGATAGTAGTTGGTTACGGTACACAAAGAAAAAAGGATGTAACCGGTGCTGTACAAACAGTAGATATGGGAAAACTGCAGGACCTGCCTGTATCGCAGATTGCACAAAAGCTGCAGGGCAAGCTTGCAGGTGTGCAGATTAATCAGAATACAGGACAGCCGGGTAAAGGCATGTCTGTAAGAATACGTGGACAGTTATCTGTTTCTGCAGGCAGCGAACCTTTGTATGTGGTAGATGGTTTTCCAATTGTAGGTAATATAGGTTCGCTTAACCCGGATGAAATAGAAAGTATCTCCATTTTAAAAGATGCTGCATCTACTTCTTTGTATGGTTCCCGCGCTGCCAATGGCGTTGTGCTCATTACAACAAAATCGGCAAAGCTTGGACAAACAAGCATTAATGTTAATGCTTATGTAGGCATGCAGGAAGTGCCGAAACATGGCCGCATAAAAATGATGGATGCTGTGGAGTTTGCACAATTTAAAAAAGAATACTACGAAGATGAAGGCCAGCCGGTACCCGAAGAATTTCAAAACCCTTCTATCTACCAGGGTAAGAACAACGACTGGTATGGAGCTTTACTTCAGAAGGCGCCAATTCAAAGTTATAATGTTACCATCGCTACAAGGAATGATAAGCTCAATGCGGCTGTGGTAGCTGGTGTGTTTAACCAGGAAGGCGTGGTATTGAATACAAAATACCGCCGGTATTCTTTAAGAATGAATTTGGATTATAACATTTCAGACAAAGTGAAAATAGGCTTTGATCTTGCTCCTTCTTATATCTACGATAATCAGCCGCAAACTGATGGTGACCGTGGTACAGGTTTGCTTTTCGATGCCTTGCATACATGGCCGGTTATGCCTATTTATGATGAAAACGGCGAGTTAACAAAATTCAACCAGTTTCCTGCAAGCACCGGTAATATTTATGCTTATCCAAACTGGGTGCGTGCCGCCAGCGAAATAACAGATGAAACAAATTATATCAACCTTCTCAGCAATGCATATGCACAGTATGAACCTATAAAAGGGCTTGTATTAAAATCAAGCATGAATGTGCAATATATCGGAACAAAATATTTTTACTTTAACCCGTCAACTGCAACTTATGCGATTAATGTGCCTATTCCCACAACGGCAGTATCAAGAAGATATGACCAGGATGAAGTAACCTGGCTGAACGAAAATCTTGCTACTTATACAAGAGATTTTAACGATCATCATTTTGAATTACTCGCAGGGTTTACCAACCAGAAGTACAATTATGCCAGAACTTTCATTCGTGCTGATACTTATCCTGATGACCGGATTAGCACTATTCAAAGTGCTGTAAATATTTCCAGGGGTAGCAATAATACTTACAATGATATGCAGGAGTGGACACTATCTTCATTTCTTTCAAGGTTGACGTATAATTACAAAGGCAGGTACCTGCTTACTGCAGCCATTCGCAGTGATGGTTCTTCACGTTTCGGCAGCAACAACCGCTGGGGTACATTCCCTTCTGTGTCTGCAGGCTGGGTTATGTCTGATGAAGATTTCTTTAGCAACATCAGGCCAATATCATTCGCAAAAATCCGCGCCAGCTATGGTGTAATCGGCAACAATAATATTGGTAACTACACGCAGTATGCTTTGGTGAACAATACAGTAAATGCTGTTTTTGGTGATAATGTTGCTACCGGTGCTGCAGTTACATCGCTTGCCAATGGCAATCTTGGATGGGAAACTACCAAAGCATATGATGCCGGTATTGACCTGGGCTTTTTTAAAGACAGGATACAGTTTACCTATGATTATTATTTAAAACATACAACCAATCTTTTGTATAGTGTGCAGGTACCGCAGGAATCAGGCTTTGGTAATTTTAATGATAATATTGGTGAAATAAAATTCTGGGGCCATGAGTTTTCTCTTACTACAAGAAATACAGTAGGTAAATTTCAATGGACTACCAATGCCAATATTTCTTTCAACAGGAACAAAGTGCTGGAACTCGCTGATGGTATTGATCGTGTTTATGGCTCATTCAATATAACGGAAGTTGGTCATCCATTCGGTGTGTTTTACGGCCTTCAAAAAATAGGGCATTATGAAAACCAGAAAGACCTTGATAATTCTCCTGTTATTCCCGGACGTTCTACTGTTGGAAGTATTAAACTAAAAGATGTAAACGGCGATGGCGTGATTACTTACGGTGGTGACCAGGATGACCGTACCATTATCGGTTCACCTTTTCCTAAGTTTATTTATGGTATCACCAATACAATCAACTATCGCAACTTTGATTTTTCAGTTGTAGCATCAGGCTCTTATGGCAACCAGTTATATATGCGCCATTTATATAGCCTTGCTAATCTTGATGGTGTATTCAATATGGTGGAAAGGGTAAAAGACCGCTGGCGTTCTGAAGATAATCCGGGCGATGGATTTTTTGGAACTACTGTTGGCGGCGGTAATGTTACCGGTGTGGAAAGAGATTGGCCAAACAGCCAGTTTGTAGGCAATGCATCTTTCTTTACCATTAAAAATATTACACTCGGTTATACTGTTGGGTTTAAAAGCAAATCTATTAAATCGGCAAGGCTATATGCTTCTGTTCAGCAGGTATATGTATTTACAAATTATTGGGGCGGGCCTAATCCCGAAACCAGTTTCACCACTGATAATTTAAGCCAGGGCATTGACTTGTCAAGTTTCCCTATTCCGCGTACTTATACTTTAGGTGTTAATGTAAACTTCTAACAGCTTTTACAGAACAATCTTTTCAATTTTAATGTTATCAAGATGAAAAATAAAATGTATTCAATATTATTGCTCGGTACGGTAATAATGTTTGGCAGTTGTAAAAAATTCCTGGATGTGGTGCCCGAGACTTCATTAAGTTCGGCTACATTTTTCAAAACAGAATCAGATTTTGAACAGGCTGTAAATGCTGCCTATGTGCCATTGCGTGCCATCACAAACAATAATGCATGGGTGTTGGAAGAAATGCATTCAGATAACACTTATTATGCCCGCAATACTTTATTCGGTGCAGTGGATAACACAGAGAACGTAGCAGATTTTGCAGTGCCTACTTCAGATGGTATAACCACCAATACAAGAGTGCGTGATTTGTACCGCCAGGAATACCAGATAATTTCCCGTACAAACCAGATCCTTGCTTCAATAGATGGAGTTGATTTTGATGCAGCCTCCAAAAGTAATCTTAAAGGGCAGGCTTTATATTTAAGGGCTTACGCTTATTTTGAACTGGTACGTTTATTTGGTAAAGTGCCGCTTCATTTAACGCCGGTTACCAACAGGGAAGAAGCAGCTTTGCCTTTATCTTCAGTTGATTCTATTTACGACCAGATTAAAAAAGATGCAAGCGAAGCAGTAACACTGCTGCCCGTTAAATCCAAGCAGGAAGCAGGCCGGGCCACTTCAGGCGCTGCCGCAACTTTACTCGCAAATGTTTATATCGAGCTTAAAGACTGGGCTTCCGCAGAAGGTTTATTAAAAACGATTGTACAAAGTGGTGAGTATAAATTGATGGATGATTATAACGATGCATTTTCAAATTCATCTTCCAATAAAAATAATATTGAGTCAGTTTTTGAAGTGCAGTTTAAAGAAGGCTCGGACGGATATAACGGAAACTTTATGTATGCATTTCTGCCACGCCCTATGCTGGCTGAAGAAGTAGAAACCATTACGCATGTTTCTAACCCGCAACCGCTTTCAGAAGAAGGTAATAATATTCCTACGCCGGATATTATTGCTGCCTACGAAGAAGGCGATAAAAGAGAGGACGCTTCTATAGCGTACATAACACTGAGCACATCATTGCGCGACAATAAAGTTTATCCTTACATAAAAAAATATGCAAAAACGCATGCACTGCAGGGCAATACAGGAACTGACTGGCCGGTTTACCGTTATGCAGAAGTATTACTATTTTTAGCCGAAGCATTAAATGAAGGAAACAAACCTGCAGAAGCGGCAACTTACCTCAACATGGTACGTGCCCGTGCAGGTTTAAAAGCAACAACAGCAGTATCACAATCCGATATGCGTGATGCCATATTCAATGAAAGAAGAGTTGAGCTTGCATTTGAAAATAAACGCTGGTTCGACCTGGTAAGAACAGGCCGTATGAAAGATGTAATAACAGCATACGGGCAAAGGGTTGTGGGCAACCCGCTGGATTATTATTATCCTTCAGGTGCTAAACCGCCAAGCAATGCATTTACTGTATTGGATACAGTTTATCCGTTGCCTGCTGAAGAAGCGGCCTTAACTCCTTATTTTTAAATTTTATGAATAGATAAAGCATAAATAAATAGTTTTAAAGCCGCTAACATATAATCTAACGATAATAGTTACCGGCTTTAAATTTTTTTTTCAATGATGTAGAAAATTTATTACATGAACAAAAAGAACAATTTTTTCGTACGACTTTTTCCCGCAGTTTTTGGATTAATTTTTTTGGTAACAACGGGCTGTAACCAAACTGAATCGCACCAGGAAAGTTCAGATCCCAAATTAGCCAAGTTGAAAATTCCTGAAGGCTTTCATGCAGAGCGTTTGTACAATCCTTCAGATAACAATGAAGGCTCGTGGGTGGCAATGACGTTTGATGATAAGGGACGCATCATTGCCTGCGATCAATACGGCTATCTCTACCGCATTACTGTGCCGGCCATTGGTGCAGATACCAACACTAATAAAATGAAAGTTGACAGGCTGGAAATTAATGTGCCTGGAGATACTTCTCATGCCCGTATAAAAATGGGATTGGCGCATGGCCTGTTATGGGCATACAACAGCTTGTATGTGGTAGTAAACGATGAAGGCCAAAAAGACAGCGTTACCAGGCCGAGTGGATTATACCGCCTGCAGGATACTAACGGCGATGATGAATTTGACAAGATTACTATGATGAAACGTTTATACGGCAATGGCGAACATGGCCCGCATAGCATCATCTTATCGCCCGATAAAAAATCTTTGTATGTAATAGCAGGCAACTTTACCGACCTGCCTGAAATGGACAATTATTATCTTCCCAAAACCTGGAAGAATGACAACTTATTGCCTTTACTGCTCGATCCAAACGGGTTTGGCAACGACCGCCAGCCACCTGGCGGCTGGATTGCCAAAACAGATTCAGTTGGGTCACGCTGGGAGCTTTTCAGTTCAGGCTTCCGCAATCCCTTTGATATAGCTTTTAACGAAGACGGCGAATTGTTCACCTATGACTCCGATATGGAGTGGGATATGGGGCTGCCATGGTACAGGCCCACACGTATTTGCCATGTAACCAGCGGTTCGGAATTTGGCTACCGCGAAAACAATGGCAAATGGTCTCCGGCTTATCCTGATAATGTTCCCGCTATTTTGAATATTGGCCCTGGTTCGCCCACCAATGTTATGAGCGGGATGAATACCCGTTTCCCCGAAAAATACCGCAGGGGATTATTTGCATTTGACTGGAGTTATGGCATTATTTATCATATAGCCCTGGAACCCGAAGGTTCAACTTATAAAGGAAAGGCTGAAGAATTTATTTCAGGCTCGCCCTTACCGCTCACAGATGGTGAAATTGGCCCTGATGGCGCTTTGTATTTTCTTACAGGCGGCCGCAGGATAAACTCTGATGTTTACCGTGTTTATTATGGTAAAAATGATTTAAAAACAGAGCCTTTAAAAGTTGACGAATCTTCCGATGCTGCCAAGGCCCGTGAAATAAGAAGAAAACTTGAAGCTTTCCAGGAAAAAACAGATGCTTCAACGCTTGATGTGGCCTGGCCTTATCTTAATAACAGTGATCGTGGCATTCGCTACGCTGCACGTATTGCTGTTGAACATCTGCCCGTTCAGCAATGGCAGGCCAAGGCTTTGGCTGAGAAAGACCCGGTTGCTTTAACGCAGGCTATGGTTGCATTGGCGCGTACCGGTGATAAAAGTGCAGAAACACAAATGCTGGATGCAATGCTGGCAATTGATTATGCCCGCTTAAATACCAGCCAGCAAATAGATTTGCTCCGTGCTTTTGAGTTAACACTTTCAAGAATGGGCGATCCCGGTGCTGCATATAAAGAAAAGGTTGTTGCTTACCTCGGTCCGAAATATCCGGCAACAGACAATATTCTTAATCAACAGCTTTGCAAAGTGCTGGCTAATGTGGATGATCCGCAAATCGTTCCCAAAACCATGGCTTTGATAGCTAACTCTGTAGATGATACTACAGCAACAGCCACTGCATCTTCAGACCTTATTCTCCGCAATCCTCAATATGGAATGGATGTAGCCAATATGCTGGCTAAAAGGCCGCCGGCACAGCAAATTTACCTGGCAACGGTTTTAAGCAAGGTAAAGAACGGCTGGACGCCGGAATTATGGGAAAAATATTTCACGCTGTTTTATGGTTTCTTTGAAAAGAAAGGCGGCAACAGTTATATAGGATATATTGATGAGGCCCGCAAGAACGGCCTGGCAAATGTTCCTAAAAATGAACTGGCGCACTTTAATACTATTTCCGGTGATTCTTTGCTTGCCAATAATGGCAGGAGCGTAGTGCCTCCGGGCGGTGGGCCAAAAGGCCCTGGCCGCAGGTGGAAACTGGATGAAGCAGTGGAAATAGTGCAAAGCGATTCCACAGGCGTTCGGGATTTTAACCGTGGTAAAACTATGTTTGCCGCTTCCTTGTGCGGGGCTTGCCACAGCATTCGCGGTACAGGCGGATCTATTGGCCCTGACTTAACACAACTGGGCACACGCTTTTCCAATAAAGACATTCTTGAAGCTATTATTGATCCAAACAAAGAAGTATCAGATCAATATGCCGCCACCAATCTTATTTTAAAAGATGGCAGTACAATATTGGGAAGGCTTGTTCGCCAGGATGATAATAATTACTACATTTCTCAAAATCCTTTTGCGCCGCAGCAAATAAGAGAAGTGCCTAAAAAAGATGTATTGCGAACACAACTGTCTAATCAGTCTGTTATGTTGCCGGGATTGATTAATAATTTGAACCCGGATGAATTGAAAGACCTGATGGCTTATTTGAAATCAGGTGGTGATGAAAATAATCCTGTGTTCAAGAAAAAGTAGGAAGATTTAATGATTAATCGCGAGTTGTCAGTGGTGAGTTGTGAGAACAGGAACCTTGTATTTTACTCACAACTCACCATTCACAACTCACTATAAAAGCATTCTGTTTAAGTGATGCAGGAAGGATGGAAAAATAAAATATCCAACATTTCGCAGATTGGTGGTATAGAAACATCCGTGCTTGATAATGGCGCCGGCAAAGGAACAAGGATTGCCTGGATTAATACCGGCAGCGGGTTACGTTATAAAGTGGTGCTGGACCGTGCCATGGATATTGCGGACACTTTTTTTAACAGCCATTGCCTTTCCTGGATAAATGAAACCGGCATAACGCCGCCGCAACCTTTTTCAGATAAAGGCGCTGACTGGCTGCGTACTTTTGGAGGTGGTTTATTTGTTACCTGCGGCCTTTCGCATATCGGTGGCCCGGAATCAGATGAATATGGTGAAAGGGGGGCGCACGGGCGCATTAGTAATACACCTGCAGAAATCATATCTATCCTGCAACCTGATCTTTTTCAGAATGAAATGGAAATGAGCATTACAGGACGCATACGGGAAACATCCATTTTTGGTCCGCGGCTTGAATTGAAACGTACTATTTCAAGCCGCCTGGGCCAGCCTGTTATCCGCATAAAAGATGAGGTTAATAATAATGGTAACCAGGCTGCACCGCACATGCTGTTATATCATTTCAACTTTGGCTGGCCTTTGGCCAATGAGGGCACAGATATTTTATGGAATGGAGAATGGCAGGCCCGTGATGAAGGCAGCAAACCCATCTTCAATAAAAAAAATAATTTCCATAAATGCCCGCCGGTAATGCAGGAGCATAATGGCGGAGGAGAAGCCGCTGCATTTATTGATTGCACAGCAAATGATGAAGGATGGTGTGCCTGCGGCTTATATAATTCCGGTTTGGGGCTTGCGGTGGCACTGCATTTTCAGAAAGAACAATTGCCCTGGCTTACCAACTGGCAGCATTGGGGCAAGAGAGAATATGTTACCGGTTTGGAACCTGGCACCAATAAGGTTATAGGTCAAAAAAAAGCAAGAGAAGAGGGTGCGTTGGTTATGTTACAACCGGGAGAAACAAGGCATTACGAATTGGAGTTTGAGGTTTTACATACCGCGGAAAAAATTGAAAGCTTTTTAAAAGAAATAAATAAATAATACTTTACACCAGTTTATAAAAATTAAAACGATTCTAAAATTCAGCCATGGAAAAAGCAAATTTATTTCAGCAAGCATTGGATCAGGGAAAGGGGATATTAAGACTGGCGCCCAACTGGGTGCCAAGATCGTTTTGCGTGCCCGGCAGAAGAATAAAACTTCACCCCGATGATTATTATATTTTAGGCGGCGTGAGAGGAGGTATTGATGAGCGCTGGTTTTCTTCTACCACACCTGCAAAGAACGGGCCTTTAACCGGGGAACATGAAGGCTTAAGTTTCATTGTTTTCAATAATGGCGGTAAAGAAGAACTGCTGTTATTAAAAGATGCCGTTGACGAATTAAAAGGTGCACTTATTGGCGACCGCATCTGGAATGAATATCAAAGCTGGCCCATGTATTCCAAGTTCTTTGATAACATGGGGCCGTTGCCGCATCATATTCATCATAATGATGAAAAGGCTGCATTGATAGGACAGAAGGGTAAACCGGAAGCCTATTATTTCCCACCGCAGGTTAACAATCATGGTGGCGATTTTCCTTATACATTTTTCGGAATTGCGCCCGGCACAACTAAGGAACAAATAAAAGAGTGCCTGCAAAATTTTACAAAAGGCGATAATAAAATCACCAATTATTCGCAGGCTTTTCGCCTGGAACCTGGAACAGGTTGGGATGTTCCTCCGGGCATGTTGCATGCTCCCGGAAGCATGTGCACGTATGAGCCTCAAAAGGCATCCGATGTATTTGCAATGTACCAGTCGCTGGTGAATGAAGCTATTATTCCCGAAGAGCTTTTATGGCAGGGTGTACCCGAAAAAGATAAGGGCAATTTTGATGCTTTAATGGATATAATTGACTGGGATTTGAATACGAACCCTGATATTCTCGAAACAAGATTTATGGCGCCGAAGTCGGTAAGAACTGTTGAAGAAATGGAAGCAGAAGGCTATAGTGAAAAATGGGTTTGCTATCGCTCGGATGCTTTCAGCGCAAAAGAATTAACCGTTTTGCCTGGTGCAACCGTTACCATTAAAGACAGCGCCGCCTATGGCTTAATTATGATGCAGGGGCATGGCACAATGGGTGTGTGGAATATAGAAACACCGGCGCTTATCCGCTACGGGCAATTAACAAACGATGAGTTTTTTGTGAGCGAAACCGCTGCAAAAGAAGGCGTGAAGATTACAAACCAGTCTTCAGCCGATCCTATTGTTATGCTTAAACATTTTGGCCCGGGCAACCCGGATTTATCATTATAAAACATCTTATTCATCCAATGCTGATGGCTAAGGTTAGGTTCTTTGAAATACTCAATAATCAATGCTCCATTATTCAATATTCATTTTGCGAAGTTACAATTGAATATTCCTGCCCGACTGATTCGGTCAGGCGGGGATTACCGCTATTGAATATTGAGTGTTTTCTTAGTTAATAACAACTACATTATTCATCTTAAATTTTTAACGATATGCAGGAAAATAATTATCCCAAACTGCACAACGCCACCTGGCCTGGCGTTGTAGGAAAAGGAGATGGGTCTGAACCGGTTATTCCTTTTGATACTTTATTAAAATTTACCGCCGAAGCTGAGGTTGACGGCGTTAAATTCGATGGTGTTGATATTGGTTTATTCGATGTGCATTTTGGCATTAACCAGCCAGATGATGCTATTAAAAAACTCGCCGATAAAGTAGCTTCTTACGGATTAAAAATCGGAAGCCTCGTGGCGCCGATATGGCCACCGGACGGTGGTTCGGCAATGGGCAGTGATGAGGAAAGAAAACGTTTTGTTGAACAGGTGCGCAAGTCCTGTCATGTTGGAAAACTGCTCAGGGAAATTGGCATCCGGCCTTATGGCGTGGTGCGTATTGACTCTGCTGTAAATCCTGATTCATGGTTAAAAGACCCTGTAAATAATACAGCGCTTATTGCACAAACTTTTCGCGAAGCCTGCGATGTAGCGGCTGATTATGGTGAAAAGCTTGCTGCTGAAGGCGAAATATGCTGGGGCGGCATGCATAGCTGGAAAAAAATGATTGATACACTGGAACAGGTTGATCGTCCAAACATCGGTTTCCAGGCAGATATGTCGCATACCTTTTTATATCTTTTAGGCTACAACGCTCCCGAAGACCGCATACTCCCAGAGGATTTTAACTGGGATGATAAAGCAACGCTGGAAGCTGGTTTGAAGAAATTAACTGATGCTTTGCGCCCCTGGACAATTGATTTTCATGTTGCCCAAAATGATGGCACGGTACATGGCACCGGCTCGCATGATAAAACAGGGAAACATTGTTTGCCGAATGATCCCAATGGCAAATTAGATATTGCGAAATATGCCGGTTACTGGCTGCGCGATAATGCGGGAAATCTTACCAAAGCATTCAAACATATTTGCTGGGATGGTTGCATGTTTCCCAATGAGAAAATGATGCAGCAGCAAACCTGGAATGATATATTGGCGGCTATGGTGTCTGTACAAAAAGCGCATGGATGGAGTGAATGATATTTAAAAAGAATAATACACTCAATAAGATGAATAATCGCCCCATATCAGAATTAAGGTTATTTGCCTTCAGTGCTATGTGTATGGGTTTGTTTGTTTTGACAGGATTTAAATCACATGTCAATAAAAACGCAAGGAGTAATGATGGCTATTTATCCATATTTGATGGGAAAACATTAAAAGGCTGGCAGGGCGATTCCACTTACTGGAAAGTTGAAAATGGTTGTATAATAGGCGAAGTAACTCCATCAACTATCTTAAAGCGGAACACATTTTTGATATGGCGCGGCGGTACAACTAAAAACTTTGAATTAAAAGTGGATTACCGCATCACGAAAGGTGGCAACAGTGGTATTAATTATCGCAGCACAGAAGTGCCCGATGTGCCTTATGCTTTAAGAGGTTACCAGGAAGATATAGACGGCGCTAACCAATATACCGGTCAAAATTATGAAGAGCGCGGCCGCTGCATTATTGCTTTCAGAGGTCAAAAAGCAACGTTGCCTGTTGTTAGCAAACCTATATCTTCATTAGCTGTAAATAACATCTGGACCGCCTCGCAGCCATCATCTCTTGGAGATAAAGATTCGCTCACTCAATATATTCATGATGGCTGGAATGAATGCCATATTATAGCTAAAGGGAATCATTTATGGCACTATGTAAATGGTGTATTGATGAGTGAAGTAATAGATAATGATACGGCCAATCGTTCGTTCAGCGGGTTGCTGGGTGTACAGGTACATGTTGGCCCTCCAATGAAAGTTGAGTATAAAAATTTTATGATAAAGATGTTATCTGAATAAAAAAATATTAATAATTATAAACTGATTTTTTTGACATTTTAATCTTTATAAAATATGGCAAATAAAAAAGAATTAAGGATAGGATTGATCGGCTGCGGATTTATGGGCCGTACGCATTCCAATGCTTATAACCGCATTCGTAACTTTTTTCCGGAACTGGCATATATACCGGTTTTAAAAGCGGCATGTGCCCGCAATGAAGAAAGGGTAAAGGCTTTTGCCGAACAGTGGAATTATGAATCTTATGAAACAGATTGGAAAAAACTTATTGAGCGGGATGATATTGACGCGATAGATATATGCACGCCAAACGATACGCATGCTGAAATAGCCATTGCCGCGGCACAGGCTGGCAAAATGGTGCTTACTGAAAAACCGCTTGCCCGCAATGTGGAAGAAGCCCGCAAAATGGTTGATGCGGTAGAAAAAGCAAAAGTGGCCAATACAGTATGGTATAATTACCGCCGTATTCCTGCGGTGAGCCTGGCAAAACAAATTATAGATTCCGGGAAACTGGGAAAGATATTTCATTACCGCGCTAATTTTCTGCAGGACTGGACCATCAGTGCCGACTTACCTCAAGGCGGCGAAGGCCTTTGGCGCATGGATGCAAATGTTGCCGGTTCCGGCGTTACCGGCGATTTGCTGGCGCATTGTATTGATACCGCAATATGGCTTAACGGCAGCATTAAAGATGTGAATGCCGTTACAGAAACCTTTGTAAAAGAACGCATGCACCAGCTTACCGGCAAAGTTGAGAAAGTAGGTATTGATGATGCTTGCATATTTCATTGCCATTTTGCAAATGGTTCTTTAGGATTGTTTGAATCCACCCGTTATGCACGCGGGCACAAAGCACTTTACACATTTGAAATTAATGGTGAACATGCATCCATAAAATGGGATTTGCATGATCTCAACCGTCTTGAATATTTTGATCATTCAGATGAATCAAGGGTTCGCGGCTGGCGCTCCATTCATGTAACAGATGGCGATCAGCCTTATATGGATCATTGGTGGGTGCCGGGGCTTGGCATTGGATATGAACATTCATTTATTCACCAGGCGGCAGATTTTCTGAAGAGTTTGGAAACAGGCGAACCTTGTTCTCCCACTTTCCGTGATGCTTTTGAAACGCAGCAGGTTTGCGAAGCTGTGCTTGAATCTGCCGCTTCTGGAAGCTGGAAGGAGATTGAGTGAGTAGTTGATTGGTTGATTAGTTGAGTGGTTGATTGGGAGGAATTAAGAATTTGTAATTGGGAATTGGTTGAACGGTTGATTGGGTTGAATAGTTGATAAGTTGAAGGGGAAATAGGAACTTGGAAAAAACTTGTGAACAAGCGAACCCGTAAACCTTTGAACAGATAAAAAGAAACATTGATTGGAACAATAAAACAATATCTAAACAATAATTTTTATCATGAATAAAAAAATAAAACAGCTCGCAGGCCTTTGCGGCTTTGCTATTGTAACAGGAGCTTTTGTTTTTAGCGGTTGTAATTCTGCCAACGGCAATACAGAAGCTACAGAACAAGGTTCACCTGACTCCACAGGTTTTGTAAGCATATTTGATGGCAGCACTTTAAATGGCTGGGAAGGCGATACGGCTGTGTGGCATGTGGAAGACGGGGCTATTGTTGGACAGGTAACGCCTGAATCCACGCCTTTAAAAGCGAACACGTTTTTAATATGGAAAGATGGCACACCGGGAGATTTTGAGCTTACAGCGGAATATGAAATTTCTGCTGAAGGCAACAGCGGTATTCAATACAGGAGCGAAGAGGTGGAAGGTGTTCCGTTTGGGTTAAGAGGTTATCAAATGGATATTGATGGCGCCAATACTTACACCGGGCAGAATTATGAAGAAAGGGCCCGCTGCATTGTGGCATTCCGCGGGCAAAAAGTAACGCTGCCGCCGGTAACTGATTCAATTAGTAACCTGGCAAAAAGAAATGTATGGTCTCCTGCCATAATAAATGATTCGTTGGGCAACCCCGATTCTTTAAAAGCTAAAATAAATGCTGGCTGGAACACTTGCCGCATTGTTGCTAAAGGCAATCATTTGCAGCATTATATTAATGATGTATTAATGTGCGATGTTACAGACGATGATACCGCCAACCGCAAAGCATCAGGATTAATAGGACTGCAAATGCATGCAGGGCATATCATGAAGGTTTCTTTTAAAAATATTAAGATTAAAGAACTGAAATAAGGAATTTAAAAGGTTCATACTGCGAACAGGGCTTTTGAAACAAACCACATAGGCACATAGTCTTTAGCATTAACAAGGGCAAAGAGCAACACGAAGACTTTCATCTAAGATGAAAATACTATCATCCGCTTTGCACTTGCTTGATGCTAAATGCGTCATCCTAAATAGTTACTATGTTTCTATGTGTTTAAAATAAGTATAAATAACTTCAGCATTAATTATTTTGCTGTGGCCCGGCTTTCCAGAATTCATCTGTAAAATCATCATTACAAACAGTGCCGGCTGTTGCCTGCAGCCGGCTACCTATTTCTTTTAGCTGCACTTCCGTTAATATATTTTCAAGATGCGGAAACAGTTCCCGTTCTTCATAGCGCACGTGGTTATCAACCGTGTCGGCAAGTGTTGCCAGTTGCTGTGGCTGAACAATTGGCGAGGCCATAATCGATTCAACCTGTTTACTAATATCAGCATGTTCATTCAATGCTTTTTGTACAGCCGCATCTTTTACCGGCACAAATAAAATTGTTTCTTCTTCAATAAAATGTGGGTGTATATGTACCTCCCAGAAATATTGCACATAAGCTTTTATACGTGCCGTGTCAATGTTCAGTTTTAAACCTGTTCTTATCTTCCAGCAAGACAATAATGTGGCATGATGGTCTCTTGAAAGCTGAACAAGGTTTTCGTTTCTTTTAATAGGCATTGCTCAAATGGTTTTTATTGTTGTATTATTATGTGTGATCATTCTTTTGTTATTGCAAACTGGTCATGCAATTTATTTATGCGATGCAAGAACTATATGCATTAGCTGTTTTAATTGCAGCAGATTCCCGAACTTACAAAATCTCTGAAAAACCATAAATTTAAATCGGTTGCATTAATCATTATCTATCATTAATTTCGCCTGCTAAAATTTTAAAAAATGCTTTTGCTTGGTATAGATATAGGAACTTCATCGGTTAAAATTTCTATAGTGGATGCGGCAACGCAGCAGGCCATTGTTTCTGCGCAATATCCCGAAACCGAAGCGCCGATCATAAGCCTTCAAAATGGCTGGGCCGAACAAAACCCCGATTCATGGTGGGCATATTTTCAGCAGGCTTTAATGCAGGCAAATGTTTCAGGAAAGTATGATCCGAAAGATATTGCTGCCATTGGTATTGGATACCAGATGCACGGCCTTGTTGCGGTGAACGAAGCGCAGCTTCCTCTACGCAACAGCATAATATGGTGCGATAGCCGCGCTGTGCCTTACGGCGAAAAAGCATTTGAAAGTATTGGCGAAGAAAAATGTTTAAGCTGCCTGTTAAACTCACCCGGCAATTTTACTGCGGCGAAACTTGCCTGGTTAAAAGAAAATGAACCTGAAATATTTAAACAGGTATTCAAAATAATGTTGCCCGGTGATTTTATTGCCATGCGCTTAACGGGTGATATCACCACCACGCCATCTGCGCTTTCCGAAGGCATATTCTGGGACTTTAAGCATGAGGAAATATCAAAAGATGTAATGCAGTTTTTCGGTTTTAAGAATGATATCATCCCTGATTGTAAAGCTGTTTTCAGCACCCATGGTTTTTTAAAAGAAGACGTTGCCGGTAAGCTTGGTTTAAAACATGGCATTCCTGTGAGTTATAAGGCTGGCGACCAGCTAAACAATGCACTTTCGTTGAATGTGATGGAGCCGGGCGAAGTAGCTGCAACCGCAGGCACTTCGGGCGTTATTTATACTGTTGCCGATGATTTGGTATATGATAAACAAAGCCGCGTAAACAGTTTTGCCCATCTTAATTATACAAAAGATAACAAGCGGATAGGTGTATTGCTTTGCATAAATGGAACGGGCATTATGAATAGCTGGATAAGGAAATGTATGGGCAGCAATAAAACATATTCTCAATTGAATGAAGAAGCTGCTGCCATTCCCCAAGGCAGCGAAGGTTTACTGGTTTTTCCTTTTGGTAATGGCGCTGAGCGAATGCTTAATAATAAACTGCCTGGTTCATCAATAATAAATATCGATTTAAATAAGCATACGCCTGCACATGTTTACCGTGCTGCACAGGAAGGCATTGCTTATGCATTTCGTTACGGGCTCGATATAATGCGTGAGAATAATATTGAACCGAAAGTTATTCGGGCCGGCAAAGCCAATATGTTTTTAAGCGATGTATTTGTAGATGCTTTTGTAAACATTACGAATGTGCCGGTTGAATTATACAATAATGATGGAAGTGTGGGCGCTGCTTTAGGCGCAGGCATTGGCGCTAAAATATTTGAAAGCCCTAAAGATGCTTTTACGAATATGAAATGTGTAAAGCTTGTTGAGCCAAACGGTAAAAAGCTTTACGAGAAAAGCTATGAAAAATGGAAGGCTGAACTTGTAAAGAACCTTGGGGAATAAAACTTGGGCCAATGGGCTGGGGTTATATACATTCCGGAGATACGGGGCTTCAACTTATTCTGAACGATAACACAAAAGTGTTGATTGGCACACATCGCGCTGATGAAATGGAAGCAGTTTTACATTCTTTAAAATTGTTATAGCCACAGCATCCAGCCATTAAATTTCACTCCGAATAATCATGTACATATTTCCATCTTTCAGGAGATGGCAAACATTCACGCCAAACAGAATTGATTGTTTTTACAGGATGAAGCAGATAACCTGCTGCCATTAATTTATAAGATTGATAAATATCGGAGCCCCAGTGTTTCCAGCGTTCATCATGCGTGTATGGATGAACAGCAATGGCTTCGGTTCTTGCACCAAAAACACCGCCCTGGATATGAACGCGTGGTAAATGATGCGCAAATCCCATATCTGTTGGATTACAACTCGGGTATAACGAGCCCGTCATCGCAATTTTATTATTTTGAATAATGGGATTGATAAGATCATCAATCCACGTTGCATCGTACATGCGCCCGTGATTGGAACAGATGTAAATAAAATATGGATACTTACACATTGAAACAGCTATATTCATAGCAGGCCCGTACATAATATTATTACCCGGCCATGTATAATTATATTCAACATTATCTTCTTTAAAAAAATCGTGTTGCTGCTTTTTATCTTCATCGCTGTTATCAATAATTATAAGCTGAAATTTCCATGATGGATGCGCTTTTATGGTAGGCAATACATCGCGTTGCATGCGCATGTTAAACCTTTCTGCATTGTTGTGCGGAATCAAGATAACACTAACGCCAAAATCATTTCCTTTTAACGGCGATTGCATAAATGTCAGTGGGATTTGTAACGGTGTCGATCATAAAAAATTCAAATATGGAAAGCCAGTTTTCCAGCATATCATAATGAACATTATGATAATATTCGCCTTCATATAAATTAGGCCCGCCATCCACACAGGAATGTGTTGCCCTTCCTTTTCCGGCTGCTGTAATTAAAAATATGCCACCACGATCCAGTATATCAAATGCTGTTTTACAAATCTCCTGCCCTTCATTGGTATGTTCAAGCGTTTCGCAACAAACAACCGTATCAAATTTCTCTTTAGGTTTTGGCCGCCATGTAGCCGCATTGCCAACAACATCTACGTTAGTGCCTTCCCGCACATCAACACCAATATATCTTTCAGCATCTTTAAACAAAGGCCTCACAAGGCCATTGTGTGCATGGGCATTGTTATCCCAAATAACTGTTCTGCTGCCCAGTTCACAAACTTTTTTCCTGGGCGGCAATCTTTTTACAGCCCACTCAATAAAATAATAAGCACCTGCATGCATAAATTTTGGTTTGAATGATGAATTAAAATTCTTTTAATTATTTTTTGTTTACCAGCAAATGAATGTATGGCATCACGGTTGTGTCACTCCCTTGTACTGTTGTTTTTCATGGCAGCTATAAATCCCGGGTAACCTTTAATTTTTTTTATTGATCAAGCTGTTTACACAATCAGCCTTTACATATTTATCAGTTTGCACCAATTCGTTTACAAGCAATTTACACCAGGGAAATTATCAGCATAATCAATAAAAATTATATAAGCGCCTTTAACCAAATAAGCAGCAAACTGGTTAAAATCGGCTGCTACATTTTTTGTACACTTCCTTTATTGCAAGGTAAGAGTAAATTTACGTTCTTGCCCGCCATGCCCAATTTGATTGGGCATCCGCTCTTAAAATAACAATTCAATTTTCAATAACACACGGCTTTAATCCTTCATTAAATGTTTATCAAAGCCGGCGGCAACAAGCTGTTCGTAAGCCTGCCAGGTATCACCTGGAATTTTCTGGTAAACCTGGAAGCCTTTGGCCGGATAAAATTTTATGCGCTGCAAATCGCCCACCATAATATTGATCACTTTTTCAAGCGGTATTTCTTCTGTTGGATAATCTTCAAATGCAATTTGAGGAGAAGTAACTATCAGTTTTTTGCCAGGCCAGTGCTGTTTAAAAGTGGCATAACTTCTTCTTTCCATATATGGCTTCTGTACCACGATAAAAGAAGACGGCTCAATCTTTTTTTCTTTCAGCAATTCTTGTGTAAACAAAATATTTTCACCGGTATTGGTTGATTTATTTTCAATAAGTATTGCATCTTTTGGGACGCCCATTTTTACGGCAACCGCCGTAAATAAATCCGCTTCAGACTGCGTCCACATTTCTTTGGTGAAATTGCCAAGGCCGCCGGAAAAAATAAGTAATGGCGCCCAGCCATCGAGGTATAATTGTGCAGCACGTTCCGCTACACGCAAGTCGTGGCTGCCCAGTGCCAGAATACAATCCGCTTTTTCCAATGTATGATTAGTGTGATGATAATCCCAGAGTTTTTTAGCAAGTGCAAGCGTTTCTTTATTCAGCATGGCGCTAAAATAAAACAGGAAATTGTTATTGATGGCTGGTAATGTTTTTTTAGAAAATAATAAAGTGAAAATTTGAGATGCACTTTTGTTAAACCTGCTGTGAACTTTCAGCAATAAATATTAGAATTGCCGCATTAATCGTTTAACAGTTTAATGTGAGCCCGGGATAAGGATTATTTCGAGACTCACGTTAATTTAATAATTGCTGATAACAATCACGGCGGCATGGCTAAGGGCAAACGTTCTAAGAAAAAGTCGGGCAACAAATCGTTTTTAGTCGCTTCAGTTATCGTGGCGGCATTATCAGTATTTATCTGGATTCAATATCTCATTAAACAAAAAAAAGAAGCGGCTCATTTTGCACTTTATCCCGATTTTGGGATTGAGGTGCCGCTGGGGTATAGCATTCATGGCATTGATGTAAGCAATTACCAAGGCAATATTCACTGGCCGGCCGTGGCGCAAATGCAGGATCAGGATATCAGCATAAAATTTGCATTTATTAAAGCCACTGAAGGACTAAATAATGTTGACAGGAAGTTTAAACGTAACTGGCAAAACGCGAAGGAAAGTAATATAACACGTGGCGCTTATCATTTTTTCCTGGCCACAAAAAGTGGCCGCAAGCAGGCGCAGAATTTTATTAAGCATGTTCAGTTGCAGCCCGGCGATTTGCCTCCCGTGCTTGATATTGAAGAATTGTATGGCGTGCGGCCAGACAGCATGCGCAGCCGCATTCGTGCATGGCTTACCACTGTTGAAGAAGCCTATAATGTAAAGCCGGTTATTTATACCAGCGCATCGTTTTACAAAAATTTTCTTGGTCACGAGTTTGATGAATACCCGTTGTGGGTGGCACATTATTTTGTGAAGGAGCAGCCCGGAGTTGCTGAGGGCTGGTATTTCTGGCAGCACAATGCAACAGGCAAGGTAAACGGCATAAAAACGCGTGTTGATTTTAATGTATTCAGCGGCGATACCACTTTATTCAAAAGCCTGCTGGTGCAATAGCCTGCAAAATGAAAATGCATTTACATTTTTGGCTTTTGAATTTTTACTTTTGACTGAATGGAATACATTGAACATTTAAAGAAAGATAAAAAACTTGCTGCCTTTATAAATGGGCCGGTACATGAGCGCATACAACCGCATAAAAATATTCCGCTGCAATTAATTGGCAGTATTATGAGCCAACAGTTGAGCACTAAGGTGGTCGACGTTATATATAAACGATTTCTTGCCTTGTATAATAATAAACCACCAAAACCGCAGCAGATAATTGATACACCGGGCGAAGCCCTGCGTGGTATCGGTTTATCAAATGCCAAAGTTAATTATGTAAAAAATGTAGCTGCTTTTTGCATGGAGCATAAGATAACGGATAAAAAGCTGCATGCCATGAGCAATGAGGATATTATTACATTGCTTACCCAAATAAAAGGCGTGGGTAAATGGACGGTTGAAATGTTATTGATGTTTGCGCTGGGCCGTGAAGATGTTTTTTCTATTGATGATTATGGTGTGCGTTCAGCTATGATTAAAATGTATAAGCTTGATAAGCTTGATAAGAAAAAACTAAATGAAAGGCTGCTGAAAATATCGGGTAAATGGTCGCCTTACAGAACCTATGGCTGTTTATATTGCTGGCATTTAAAAGATAATGCGCCGGTGGTGGAGAAGGCGTAATATATCTCAAATAATACTTTAACCTATAAAACAAAAACACACATGCTTACATCCATTCATCCAAAACTGCCCATGCGCAGTAAATCCGTTACAAAAGATTATTACATAAACCAATTAGGCTTTGAACAGTTTGGTGGTGATTATGATAATTATCTCATGGTGCAAAAGGATAATATTCAAATTCATTTTTTTGAATTTAAAGACCTTGACCCTAAAGAAAATTATGGCCAGGTATATATCAGAACAAACGCTATTGACGCATTTTATCAATGGTTACTGGATAATAAAGTAGCGATACATCCAAATGGCCGCCTTCAGTTACAGCCCTGGAAGCAGAAGGAATTTTCTTTGCTTGATCCTGATAATAATTTGCTCACATTCGGGCAGGATGCATAATTGCAAATAGAAAGATAGTTGCGCCATGCACGGGGCAAGGCGCAACCATAATTTTTTTTTAAGGCGTAGCTGGCGCTATATCTTTAACCGGCACCGGCCATATTCCGGGCGCCGGAAACGAGATGCCTTTGTTTGCGCCCATAACCATTGCATCCTGGCCAAAATAATACAATGGCCAGCCTTTATAGGTGAGTTGCGTTTTGCCATATACATCAATGGTATTGAATAAAGATGCATCCAGCGACGAAGGCGCTACCACATCGCCTTGCTGATAAATAGGCCATATTGCATCGTTAGAAAAATCGGGCTTGGTGAAATTATTTTTATCAAACTTGTCATTAATGAACGTATATAATGTAATGCCATTACCATCTGTAAAATATAATGTTTTCCCTGTTCCTTCTGTGTAATCTGAAGTATAATTTTTTCCATCGTGACCCACCAACTGGGCATTGGTAAGCATAATGGTATAATCAGGTTTTGCAACAAACCATATACCGCCAACATTTTCGCCTGTGGTTTCGCCCGGCCCTTCAGGTGTGTTGGTGCCATTTACAGAGGGAGCATAATAATACAGCGGCCTGCCTTTATACACCAGTTGCGATTTACCGGAAGCATTGGTAGTGGTGCCGAAATCGGCAACATCGAGGCCGGTGCCAAATTTATCAGCCGTAATGGCGTCAATGGTAAATGCAGGCCATAAAGCCTCGCATCCGCCTGAGCATGTGCTCGTGCCCGAAGCATCATTTGCAAAGTAATACAGCGTTCTGCCATCTTTATCTGTAAGAATTTCCCCTAATGAAGCATTTGTGGCAAGCTGAACCTGTATAGGCGAAGTTGGGGGCGGTGTGTCATCATTTGATTTTTTACATCCGCTGGCTAAAATAAAAATAGCAAAAGCCATAAACAGGTGTATTATAAATTGTTGCCTGCTGCTATAAACAATTAAATGTTTGATATTACTTGAGATGCTTTTCATTGCATGAGTTTTAAATTGGTAATAAAAATCTCTGTTAATGAGAATTAAAGGATGATATACAGAATCATTGCCCTGGACGGTTGGTTTACAGCCCTCCAAAATTGTAATGTTGGCTTAATCAGAATCGATTCGATTATTGCTATGGCATATTAAACCACTAGGAATTTGTAAAGGTTGCTTTAATGAAACAAATATTATTTGTGCAGCATTTGCTGCAATATCTTTTGAAGTTGAACCTGGAGAGGCTGGCAGCCGTTATAAAAAAATAAAGCATATTTTAAAGCGAAAACTTATAATATGCAAAGTGGACTTTATTTTGCGCCATGGAATTTTTTGAGAAGGTACTTAAATTCGGTATAGTTGGGTTTATCGGAATGCTTGTTGACTTCCTGGTAACCTGGCTATTAAAGGAGAAATTAAAGATAAATAAGTACATGGCCAATAGCCTTGGTTTTACCTGCGCGGTTATCAATAATTTTTACCTCAACCTTAAATGGACATTCCAGGCAACCGGCAACACAAATATTTTCTTTATAAAATTTATCCTTATTTCGGTAGTGGGCCTTGCGTTGAATAATATGTTTGTTTATCTTTTTAATGAAAGGTTTTCAATCAATTTTTACGTTTCAAAAGTGCTGGCGGTAGTTTGTGTTTTTGCCTGGAATTTTACCGCTAATAACTATTTTAATTTCCATACCTGATAGTTAGCCTTTAACATATTGATTATCTTTGGGTAAATTAAAATTCCAAGTTATGGCATTCATCATTCCCTGTCTCGATAAATCTCCCCGCTTTGGTTCAAACTGTTTTATTGCGCCCAATGCTGCAGTAGTTGGCGATGTTATTATGGGAGATGAATGCAGCGTATGGTTTAATGCTGTAGTTCGCGGTGATGTAAACCATATAAAATTAGGTAACCGGGTTAATGTACAGGACGGCGCCGTTATTCATTGCACTTATCAAAAGAATGCAACTGAAATAGGAAACAATGTATCCATCGGCCACAACGCTATTGTGCATGGCTGTACAATAGAAGACGATGTGCTTATTGGAATGGGCGCCATTGTAATGGACAGGTGCATTATAAAAAGCAATTCTATAGTTGCAGCCGGCGCTATTGTGCTTGAAGGTACCGTGGTTGAATCCGGGTCAATTTATGCAGGCATTCCTGCTAAAAAAGTAAAAGATATTTCAACCGACAGCATACATGGCGAAATAGAACGCATCGCCAAAAACTATACAAAATATTCTTCCTGGTTTTCCGAATATAATGCAGCAAAATAGATTAAGTTATTGTCTAATAGCAGTTGACTGTTGGCCGCAATTTTAAAACTTACTGTTTTTGAACACCCGGGGCAGTAAGTGTTTCCCCAATCAATATTTACGACGATTAATACCCAATTGTGTTAATTCATTGTAACTTAAGTAGTTGAGGAAGCGCTTTTGCCAGTTATGGAATGAATATTGTTGAGCAATGCTAACTAATTATTAATATGAAACCATTCGAATACAGCACCTTTACCGAAACGGTTATTAGTGAAGACGGCAACCTGCAGGACTTTTACCGTCTTGCCAATGTATTGAGCAAAACCCGCCATGTTCACCTGATGTCAAAAGAAGATGATGCTATAGTGGTTGAATGGCATTACAAATATCGTGGCGATGCTTTGTCCCTTCAATACAGCGTTTATAACGGCGTTACACTGTTGTATAATGGCAAAGACAAAAAGAATGCAGATAAAATTGCCGGCCGGTTACGTAACGGTTAATAATTATTTTCAGGAATAGATTCAAGGATGTTATAATAGCTGAGATAACGCTCCATATATATTTTCCCTTCTTCTACAGCTTCTTTTACTGCACAGCCCGGTTCTTCAATATGTAAACAGTTATTAAACCTGCATTGCTGCAGCAGATTTCGCATTTCAGGAAAATAATGCGATAATTCAGTCCTTTCCATATTGGTTAATGCAAATTCCCGTATGCCGGGCGTGTCAATTATTCTTCCGCCAAAAGGCAGGTCATGCATTTCAGCAAAAGTGGTAGTGTGCATGCCTTTGCCGCTCCAGTTACTCACTTCTTTTGTGCGAAGCCCTAAATGTGGAAGAAGATAATTAATGAATGTGGATTTTCCTGTGCCGCTATGGCCATACCCCAGCGTGGTATTATTTTTCAACAGACTTTTTATTGTATCCAGCCCATCATTTGTTTTTACACTTATTGCATACACAGGATAATGGATGCTCTCATAAATCTTTTTAAGCTTGTCAAAATTGTCCCATTCTTTCTTTTTATAAATATCGGTTTTATTAAAAACAATTAACGATGGAATATGATAGGCTTCTGCCGCTACAAGGCACCTGTCAATAAAGCCCTGCGAGGTCCTTGGCTCTTTTAAAGTTGCAAGCAATAAAGCCTGGTCAATATTGGAAGCAATTATATGCTGTTGCTTTTTATTCCTCGGCGAATTGCGGGCTATATAATTCTTTCTTTCATAAATATTATTAATGATGGCATTGTTGCCGGCGGCATCTTCCATTTCAATTTCAACTATATCACCCACGGCAACAGGATTGGTTGAGGTTATATCATCAATTTTAAAAATTCCTTTCATCCGTGCATTGTAAATTGCACCATCTTCGGTTTTTGCTGTGTACCAACTGCCTGTTGATTTATAGATACGCGCAAGCATTTAACGAAGATAGATGAAGGCAATTGATAAATATAATAAGTGGAATGAGCTTTGCAGCATAAAACAAAAAAATTATAGATGCATAATTATAAACTTAGCGGTAATGCGTTTGAACCACGGGCAACGAAATTATACGAAAACAGTAATGTTATAAATGTAGGAAAAACGGGACGCATCGTTTCACTGGCTGCCGGCGCTGTTTTATATGGCATGGCTATAAAAGGAAAGCAAGGCATAGTAAAGAAAGCGTTGCGTTATGGCGGAATGTATTTTCTTTATAGAGGCCTTTCCGGCAATTGTTTAGTAACCGCTTTGCTTAAACGCGAAGAATTCAGAATGCATACCCGTGCCGTAAACATAAGAACTTACTTTATTGTAAAAGCGCCAAGGCAACTGGTTTATGAATCATGGCGCAACCTTGAACGATTGCCACGTTTTTTAAAACATATAAAAAAGATCAGTGTTGTTGATGAGTTGCATTCCGTTTGGGAATTGAAAACACCCGGGCGTCTTCCTGCCGTAGCATGGAAAGCCGAAATTATTGACCAGGAAGAAGGCCGTGAATTAAGCTGGCGCTCACTGCCCGGCTCTAAAATAGAAACCGCCGGTAAAATTACGTTTGCCAACACTACCGGCGGAACAGAAGTTAACCTTATGATCAGCTATCGCCCGCCGGCGGGTTATATCGGCTCTGCCGCAGCAACAGTGATTAATCCCTGGCTGAGGGAAATAGTAAAGGAAGATTTAGTGCGTTTTAAAAGATATATTGAAGCGAAAGCTATTGAATACAGCCATATAGGTTATGATTTTACGTAGCTGTTTTTTCTTGTTGTCTGTAAAACTCTTTGCAATTTTTTTTCACACCTGCTACAAGTGATTAATAAAAGCTGTGTTTTTTATTTAATCACTTTTATTGTTTCCAATCGTCTTTTATCACAAATAAAACCTATCTCTTTCTATTCCATCTTTGATGGAAAAGCCTTCCAAAACTTTTCCAGCACCCTGATGATTTCTTTTTCATTTTATGACCGGAGTTTTTTATTTATTTGTTTGTTCCGCCTGTACACCGGTGTAACGATCGCCTACAATTTTAATTTTTGATAACGCGGCTGTAAGTTCCTGCAATTCCTGTGATGTAAATTCATAACCTGCCGACCAAAGATTTTCCTGTAAATGAGCAAGTTTTGTAGTGCCCGGTATGGGTACGATAAAAGGCTTTTGGGCAAGTAACCATGCCAAAGCTACCTGGGCTGCTGTTAATCCTCTTTGATTGCCGAATTCAGATAATGTATCAATCATTACCCAGTTGGCTTTTATGGCATCCGGCTGATAGCGGGGCAATGTTGGCCTGTTGTCATTATCAGGATTGTATTTTGTATGCTCATTTATATATCCGGAAAGAAAGCCTCTGCTTACCGGGCTATATGGTACAAAGCCTATCCCCAATTCTTCGCAAACCTTAATCACATCGTTTTCAGGTTGCCTTGTCATAAGCGAATATTCACTCTGCAAAGCAGTTAAAGGTTGTACGGCATGCGCTTTCCGAATGGTTTGTGCGCCCGCCTCGCTAAGCCCGAAATGCTTCACCTTTCCTTCTTGTATTAAATCTTTTACCGTTCCGGCAACATCTTCAATAGGCACATTGGGGTCAACGCGATGCTGGTATAGCAAATCAATATAGTCTGTTTTCAATCTCTTTAATGATTGTTCCACTACCTCTCTGATATGCGCCGGTTTACTATTCAAGCCGGCTAATTTTCCGTCCTGGATATTGAAGCCGAATTTGCTGCAAATAATTATATCTTTTCTAAACGGAGCTAATGCTTCCCCAACAAGCGCCTCGTTTTTAAAAGGCCCGTATGCTTCAGCGGTATCAAAAAATGTTACCCCCATATCCACTGCCTTTTGAAGTAGTGATATCATGTATTTACGTTCGGGGATAAAACTGCGGATAGCTCATGCCCATACAACCCAGCCCCAGGGCAGACACTTTCAAACTGTGCTTCCCTGAACCTAATGTTCTGGGTTGGTTTTTTAAGTAATTTTTATTGCCTTTTGTTGCAGGCGATGCTTTCACATCCGATGTTAAAATGCCCATCATGGAAGAAGCCATAACTGATGCACTTAAAGCCGTACCGGCTTTCAAAAATTTTCTGCGATTGTGAATTCTCATATCAAAATAGTTTGCTTTTTATTAGATAAAAAGCAGGTAAGTGCGGTTATTTCGAATCAGGCGCCAGTTCTCCATACCAATAAGACGCCGTAACTCCACCATCCATCAAAAAGTCGCTGCCGGTAATGAATGCGCCGTCTGGTCCCATTAGCAAGGCAGCAACATTCCCCACCTCATCAGGAGTGCCGGCCCTGCCTGCAGGACATAATTCAATCATCCTGCGATATCCTTCACCTCTTGGCCCGTTCAGTTCATCTTTTGCTAAAGGGGTGATGATAATTCCGGGGCTTATTGAATTAATTCTTGCACCCCGTTTACCCCATCTAACTGCTTCTGCCATTACCCGAAGGGTGTTTCCTCTTTTGGATATTTGATAAGCATGCAGCGGGTCAGTTATCTTGTCTGATTGTAAAAATGGAAGCGATAATAGTTCGTCGGCAGGCGTTGTTGCCAATGCCTTGTTTTGTTCAGGTGTTAGCGCTGGCAGGCGATGCCCCGATTGTGAAGCTATCACTACACCCGAGCCGCCGCTTTCAATCACATTGCCGAATTCTTCTAAAATAACGGCAGTGCCATATAAATCTACGTGAAGTATTGTGGATGGTGATGCCTGGGAAGGAGAGACCCCTGCCGCATGTATTAATCCGGCAACGCTGCCAATAGAGGTAGCTTTTTCAACCAGTTCATGAATGGATTGCCTTGATGAAATATCAACAATCGCTGTGCTTATGTCAAAACCGGCCTCACTTAGCGTTTTTGCGGCAGCATCGGCATTATCTTTTTTCAAATCCGCAAGCAAAACGTGTTTACCGGCGCTTACACGCCGGGCAATTGCCTGACCGATGGAGCCTGCACCGATGACTACAATTACATTTACAGAATTCTTTTTCATAATGTTGTCTTTTTAAAATTTAATTCTGACATCTTCTTCATTCCTTCACAAGATGAATTGAAAGCGTAAAGAAAAAAACGGCTTATTAACAGGCAGGTAAAAAGAATTAATTGCTTTTAGAGAGCCGCTTTTTCAATATCCTTTTTTTGCTGTAAGTCACTTAGAATAATTGTTGCTTTATGATTAAGAGCGTCAAATAGATTGCACACACAACTGTGCAATCTGTGCTGAAACAGATATATTCAATAACGATTTAAATATAATTAGCCAGGCAGATTTTTCATCTTCTCTTTATAAAGTTGTAGTATTCATGGAATAAATGATGAAAGATGGCTTAATCGAGCGGTATAAATGCAAGGCCATTGTTAGCGTTCATTGGGATGACAAGCTGATTCGTCTTGCTATCATAGCACATTGAAGCGGCGCTGGGAATATTTTTTGCAATTAATTCAGCAGGCTTCCCTGGCCGGATCCTGGACACGCCGCCATTAAAGACACTGCACACATATTTTGTACCATCGGGCAGAATGACAAGGCCATCGCTTCCCGGTTGCGCAGCGGTTTCTGTTTTCAATAATTTACCATCTTGTGAAAATGTCAGTACATCGGCATTACCGGAATTAACAACAACAATATTGCCTTGCGGATCGAAAGCAATACCATTAGGAACATTAAGCGGTGGGCCTTGTACGAAAACACTTGCTTTGCCGGCAGGTGTAACCTTCCAAACCTTCCATGTATCAGGGTTTGGATTTGGTTTGCCAAAATCGCCCGTTTCCGTTGCGTAAATGGTGCCATCTTCTTTCACTTCAATATCATTGATCCAGCCGGCATCTTCAATTCTAACTTCACCGATTGGTTCACCAGTCTTCATGCTGAATTTGCGGATAACGGCAACACTTGGATCGTCTTTGCCTGTGCCGCCATCCCGATCTGCCAAATACAAAATGCCCTTCATGATATCACTGCCGAACGGTTCATTTAATACAAGAGGCGGAGATAGCTTTTTACGATCATCCGGACGCTGAACGCCGATCCATCTTACAGTATGCACAGATCCATCGTGATTGATGAGAGAAACCCAGGCATCATTTTTCTGCATGGATTGTGGCAGGCCGCGATTGGGAACAACGATAAGCCCACTTTGTGCATCATAAGAACAGCTT
Organism: Parafilimonas terrae; assembly: GCF_900115755.1. Taxonomy (GTDB): domain Bacteria; phylum Bacteroidota; class Bacteroidia; order Chitinophagales; family Chitinophagaceae; genus Parafilimonas; species Parafilimonas terrae. The sequence continues at coordinate 31,391 of NZ_FOXQ01000013.1, read as the reverse complement.
TCTGCAGAATAAGTACCACCATAAACTTTTACATTGGATGACATCGCTTGAAAATCCCCGTCTGATGCCGGATTCCCGGAAACGCCAAGTGGTTTTCCAACAGAATACGGTTTTGATTCATCGGTCTGCTGTGCAAACACAGGGTTAGTAAGAAGGCAGGTGCTTATCAGAGTGGTAAAGCCAAATGTGATAAGGCTTCTATAAGAATTTATTTTTTTCATCGCTTTATTTTTTTATGGTTATTTATTCGCTTTAATGCTACTGCGTGTTATTATTGCTGTCATGATTCTTCATCTTAACCGACCTCATCAGGTGAGAGAAAGTAAGTTGAGCCATCTTCCATTTACCGTTTTCCTTAATATACACTTCAGTAACCATAAAAGGATTGGTAACTTCCCTTCCGCCTACAACAGCTACCAGGTCAATATCATTTAAAAGGATTGCGGTGTTGTTGTTATTAAACAGGTTCACACTAACTGAATAAACTTCGGCTTTTTTATACCAGATACCACCGCTTTTTATAGTGGCCAATTCCGGGGTTTTTCCCCAAGTTCCTCCCATGTGGGTAAACATACATTTGTCATCGAACAGCACGTTTAAAGAATCTACATTTTTGTCAGCCATCCAATCCCATTTCTGTTTGGAAAGGTTGATAATTTCCTTTTGTTCAGGGCTCTTATTGGTGGAAGTTTTAATTGTTTCCGTTGGCGGCTGCTGTGCATAGGACGATTGCACAATCATTGTTAAAAGAAACAGTCCTAGAATTTTTGCTTTCATATTGTTATTATTTAAAAGTTTTAATGAATTAATTATTGCAGTGATTTCTTTATTTGTTACTGCAAAGGTCTTGGCATTCTTTAGCCTTAATGGTATATGAATTGCGGATTTATCTACCAATATTGCTGATTACGGATTATTTATTGAAAAAACGGGAAACAAGATGGTAATTTTAAACCAGATAAAAGCAGTATTATGAGTTACATAAGAAGATTTGAGACTATCAGCGATTACAACATATTTAATAATAATGAAACACTTCATCCCCTGGTAAGTGTGGTTGATTTATCGAAAGCCAGTCCGCGACAAGGCTCCCGCATGTATTTTGGATTCTATACCATCTTTTTAAAAGAAGTAAAATGCGGTGATTTGACTTATGGCCGCCATACTTACGACTACCAGGAAGGCACTTTGGTTTTCCTTGCACCCGGACAAGTTGCTGGCGTTAACAGTAACGGAGAAACGTATCAGCCAAAGGGTTATGCGTTGGTATTTCATTCTGATTTAATTTATGGCACTTCGCTTGGAAAGCATATTCAGGGTTATACTTTTTTTGGCTATCAATCCAATGAAGCACTGCATTTATCAGAACGGGAACGGGAAATTGTATTGGATTGTTTTTCAAAAATTGAATATGAATTGAAGCATGCAATTGACAAGCACAGCAAGCAACTGATTGTATCGAATATTGAACTGTTTTTGAATTATTGTTTTCGTTTTTACGACCGCCAGTTTATTACCCGGGATAATGTGCACAAGGGTATTTTAGAAAGGTTTGAAAATTTATTGCATGAATATTTTAATACAGATAAACCTCAAACAACCGGTTTGCCTTCTGTTGCCTGGTGTGCAAGCGAATTAAACTTGTCGCCTGGTTATTTTGGCGACCTTGTAAAGAAAGAAACAGGGAAAACAGCGCAGGAATATATACAATCAAAATTGATTGATGTGGCGAAAGAAAGAATATTTGACCAAAACAAATCTGTTAGGCAAATTGCCTATGAGTTAGGATTTAAATACCCTCAACATTTTACCCGCTTCTTTAAGCAGCATATCGGGCAGTCTCCAAATGAATATCGATTGCTGAATTAAGTGAGTTTTTAAAATTGGCGCCTGCATGGGCTGCTGCTTGTGTGCATTAACTTGTAAATCGCTTAGAATAATTGTTGCTTTATGAATTAAGAGCGTCAAATAGGTTGCACACAACTGTGCAATCTGTGCTGGAACAGATATATTCAATAACGATTTAAATAACTTCTAAGGAAATTTCCGGAATACAGTATAACGCAGCAGGGCTTCTATTAAAATATAGATAACTGCGGCAACAAGCAGCGGCAAAAATTTATCCGTATAGCGGTTATAGGTTTTTACTTTTATTTTAGATTTTTCAAGCTGGTTTATGCTACCGTAAATTTTTTGCAAGGCAGATTTATCAGTAGCATGAAAATACTGGCCACCGGTTTCATCGGCGAGTTTCTTTAGTAAAGCCTCGTTATACTGCAATGTTTTATGCTGAACAACAGGCCCCAGCGGAGAATCCACCACTTCATCCACTTCTTTCTCTGAGCCAACCCCAATCGTATAAATTTTTATGCCATAATATTTTGCCATCTGCAACGCCATATCCGGCGGAATGGTTCCACCGAAATCAACACCATCGGTCAAAAGAATGATTATTTTACTTTTTACTTTGCTGTAACGCAGCCTGTCAACGCTTGTTGCAATACCGCTGCCAATGGCTGTACCTTCATCCTGCAGGTAACCGCTTTGTATATTTTTTACCTGGTTTAAAACAGCATCATGATCGGAGGTAAGCGGGCACAAGGTAAAGCTCAGGTTACTGAAAATTACAATCCCAATTTCATCGCCCGGCCTGTTGCTTACAAAGCTTGATGCCACCTGCTTCGCTGCTTCAAGCCGGTTGGGCTCAAAATCTTTTTCGGTCATGCTGCCGCTTATATCAAAGCAAAGCACAATATCAATTCCTTCTCCTTCATTTTGCGTTTCTGTAAATTTTATACGCGGCCTTGCAAGCGCCAGTATCAAGCATACCAGTGCAAGGCATCTTAACACAAAAGGTAAATGCCTTAACGATACTCTCAGGTTTTTGGTTACCCTTACAAAATAAGTGGTAGTAACCAGCATAGAAGCCTGTTGCTTTTTGTTGCGCCTTATATATTCATAAACTAATATGGGCATTAACAATAAAGCGCCTAAAACCCAGGTATGTGCAAATTCAATATTTTGGTACCAGTCTGTCAGCATCAGTTCTTGCCCTGTTTATATTTTCATCAATGTCTGTAATTATTCTGATAATCTCCTCCAGCGTATTTTTACTTTCCGTTTCACCGGGCAAATACCGGGCGAATTTTACCGAGGCATTCAAATTGAATATGCGGCTGAAATTATTTCTTTCCGCTGCATCCTGCATATAAAATTTAAGGCGGGGCAATAATTCGCCGGCAGTTAAATGCAGCGCTTTTATATTGGTTACTTCTTCAATGTATTGCCTGGTGGCATCATCCATATCTGAATGAAATTTTTTTATTGCACCTGTTGATGACAGGTTCTGCTGCTGCAAAGCCTTTAGCTTTTTCAAAGCCCTTTCCAGGGGCGTTCCTTTTAGTTCGGGCCTGGGTTGCGATGCAGGCTTTTTCTTTCTTTTTATGATGATGAATGCAATAGTTGCTATCAGCAAAACCAAGAGTGCAGCTATAATTACAGGCAACCAGTTAAAGCCTGTTGGCACATCAATAATATCTTTTATGGGATGATATTCTTTTAAAGAAGATACATCTACAGGAAGCACGGTTAAATAAAGCGGCGGGGTTTGAAGTTGTATCTTTTTGCCGGTTGATTTTTCCTGGATAATAAAATTAAAAGGGCCAAGCTGCCACCGGCCTGAATCGAAAGATGTGATTACAAAGTTTTGCTGGTAAGTGAAATTGCCGGCGACGTTGATGGTATCAATAGCGGCGCGTTTCACAATTTCCGCATGATTAATGGTATCATTTATTTGAGGCCATGTTGCAACAAAAAAATTATTTTCATTTATCCTGTTAAGGCTTATTTTAAGTGTAACCTGTTCGCCTAATAAAATTTTATCCCTGTCAACAGATGCAGATACTGATTGTGCGGAAGATGTAAAAAAAATAGCAGATACAATGAGGGCTAAGCATATCCTCATTGCAATAAAAGAAGTTGCAACCACTGTTGACTCTTGACTGTTGACTATTGACCGGTTTCTCATGCCCGCTTCATAAAAAATTGCTGCAAGGCTTTTACATAATCGTCGCCTGTTGCAAGTTGAACAAGATCTGCGCCGGCAAGCCTGAAAATATGCCTGGCATCTTCCTGAATTTTATTAAACTGCCTGTTATATTCTGCCCGCATTACCACATCGCTGGTGTTTAATAAAATGCTGCGGCCGGTTTCAGCATCCTGCAGTTGTAATAAACCCATTTTAGGTAAATCAATATCCCTTTTATCATGCACCTGTATGCCAATTATATCGTGCCGCTTTGCCGCAACTTTAAGCGTTTGCTCATAGCCGGCATCGGCAAAATCGCTTAGAATAAAAACAATGCTTTTATGTCTGGTAACGCGGTTCAGGTAAGCAATGGCTTTCGTAATATCCGTTTGTGAAGAACGGGGCTGAAACGTTATCATTTCCCGCAGCATGTATAAAACATGTTCTTTACCTTTTTTTGCGGGAATATATTTTTCAACTTTATTACTAAAAAAGATCAACCCTGCTTTATCGTTATTGCTAATAGCTGAAAAAGCAAGCACGGCCGCCATTTCAGTTATCAATTCTTTTTTACTTTGCTTGAAAGTGCCAAACAAACTGCTGGCGCTTACATCAATCAATAAAAAAACACTCAGTTCTCTTTCTTCTTCAAAAATTTTACTGTAAGTGCGATCCATTCTTGCAGAAACATTCCAGTCAATAAACCGCACATCATCGCCCGGCTGGTATTCACGCACTTCTTTAAATGCCATACCCTGTCCGCGAAAAGCAGTATGATATTCGCCTGTAAAAAGGTGATTGGTTAAACGCCTGCTTTTTATTTCGAGCGTTCTTACTTTTTTTAATAACTCGCTTACTTCCATTTATAGTTGACGGTTGACAGATGAGAGTTGACAGCCCTACGGCACATTCACCGTTCTCAAAATCTCTGAAATAATTGTTTCTGCTGTTATGTTTTCTGCTTCTGCCTCGTAGGTTAAACCAATGCGGTGACGCAATACATCTTTACAGATTGTTTTTATATCATCGGGAATTACAAAGCCGCGTTTATGCATAAAGGCATGCGCTTTTGCAGCCAGTGCAAGGTTAATGCTTGCTCTCGGAGAAGCGCCATAACTAATAATATTACGCAGCTTCGACAAATTATACTGATCCGGAAACCTGGTGGCAAAAACTATATCAACAATATATTTTTCAATTTTTTCATCAATATAAACCTGCCTTGTTAAGGCTTTGCCGGCATTCACTTCGTCTAAACTAACAACAGGCTCTATACTTGGTAACTGCATGCCCTGTACCTGGTTGCGGATAATCATTTGCTCTTCCTGTTTGTCAGGATATTTCACAATCACCTTCATCATAAAACGGTCAACCTGGGCTTCAGGCAAGGGATAAGTGCCTTCCTGTTCCAGCGGGTTTTGCGTTGCCAGCACCAAAAACGGTTCTTCCAAACGATAAGTTTGCTCTCCAATGGTAACCTGTTTTTCCTGCATGGCTTCCAGTAAAGCGCTTTGCACTTTTGCGGGGGCGCGGTTTATTTCATCCGCTAAAATAAAATTGGCGAAAATGGGCCCTTTACGCACAACAAATTCGTTGCGCTGCTGGTTATAAATCATAGTGCCGGTGACGTCGGCCGGCAACAAATCCGGTGTAAACTGTATGCGGCTGAACTTTGCATGTATGGCCTGCGCCAGCGATTTTATGGTCAATGTTTTTGCAAGGCCCGGCACACCTTCCAGTAAAATATGCCCGTTACTTAACAAGGCAATCATAAGCCGGTCAACCATTTCATACTGGCCTATGATTACTTTACTTAAAGTATTGCGTAATGTTTCAATAAATATAGAAGCCTGCTGAATTTTTTCATTTAAAACCTTTATATCTTCTCCTGTTTGCATTGATTGTATTTATGATTGAAAAATGCTCTGGTTACAAAGTAATGCGGTATAGTATAATGCAAAAAATAATGTTGCAGCTTTAACCAACAATTATGCCGCAAGCAAGCATTTGCACGATATTGTTTTATCCTCATACTATACACATAATAATCGTTAACGTTTTTACACTATGGCTGAAAAAATGATTATCTTATTTTTGCGCAACCACTATTACAGAGCATGGAAATACCAAAAGGAAAACTGATTGCAATTGGCGGGGCAGAAGATAAAGGCGAAGAAACGGAAGTAGGCGAATTGCATAAGAATAATCTTAACTTTTTTGAGCTGGGCATTTTGCGCCGGATTGTTGAAGAAGCCGGTGGCATTGACAAGCGGATTGAAGTAATAACAACTGCTTCCATGATACCGCACCAGGTTGGTGAAAATTATCTTAATGCTTTTGGTAAAACCGGTTGTATAAATGTGAAGCTGATGCACATACGCACCCGTGAAGATTTGCAACAGCCTGAATATTTGCAGCGATTGAAAGAATGCAATTGTGTAATGTTTAGCGGCGGCAATCAATTGCGGCTTACGGCAACCCTTGGCGGCACCACGTTTATGAAAACCTTGCGGGAAAGGTATTGGAATGAAGATTTTATCATTGCTGGTACATCTGCGGGCGCCATGGCCATGAGCAGCACCATGATCTATGAAGGCAATGCTTTCAGGGCGCATTTAAAAGGTGAAGTGAAACTTACTGCAGGCCTTCATTTAATTGATAATGTTATCATTGATTCCCACTTCGAAAAACGCGGCCGTTTTGTGAGGCTGGCACAGGCTGTTGCCGGCAACCCGGCCTGTATTGGCGTTGGGCTTGGTGAAGATACGGGTATGATTATAACAGGCGGCAATAAAATGGAAGCTATTGGCAGCGGCCTTATTGTTATTATTGATGGCCATGAAGTGATACATACCAATATCGCTGATATTCCTGAAGGCAACCCGATGAGCATTGAAAACCTGCGTGTTCATTTTTGTGCAAGAGGCAACGGCTACTTCATTGATGAAAGAAAATTTATTGAGAAAATGGGTAAAGAAACCACGCCCCTCATGACTGATGTTATTTAACCACACCTATTTATTCACGGCCATTACAGACAAGCTAATCTGGATATTTCTTTTAGTTGCAGTTGTTTTAGTGATTTCTTTTCTGAAAGATAAAAGAATGAAAGGCAGAAAAATAATCTTCTTTGGCGATTCCCTCACGGAATATGGCGTTAACAAAGGTGGTTATTTATATTTAATGAAACGAATGCTGAAAGATCAGCAAATTACTGACTGCAATCTTATTGGTGCAGGCATTGCCGGCAATAAAGTAACCGACCTGCAGGAAAGGTTGATAAGAGATGTGATTTCAAAGTCGCCGGATGTTGTTGTTATATGGATTGGCATAAACGATGTATGGCATAAGTATTCACACGCAAACGGTACTGATGAAGATACTTTCAATAAAACCTATCGCAATATTGTTAAACAATTGCTTGCAGATAATATAAAAATTTTGTTGGTAACACCTGGTGTTATTGGCGAAAAAACAGACCGTTCAAACCTGGCTGATGATGAGCTCGATGCCTATTCACAGTTAATAAGAAATGTTGCAGCAGATTATCATTTGCCTTTATGCGATATGCGCCACCTTTTTTCTTTGTATGAAAAAGAAAATAATCATGCAAATGCTGAAGCTGGTATCCTTACGCACGATAGTGTTCATTTAAGCGATGCGGGTAATAAGTTTGTTGCCGAAGAAATGTGGAAGGCCTTAAAAGCGGTATAATTCTTTCAACATACGTTAACCGCAAAGCGCTTTATCTTTGCCCGCAAAATTTTGTATGCTGAAGATTGGAATTTTTGGCGTTGGCCACCTCGGAAAATTTCACCTGAATAACTGGAAAGAAATCAAGAACGTTGAAGTTGTTGGCTTTTACGATCCCGATGATAATAATGCAAAAGAAGTTGAAGAAAAATACCAGGTGAAAAGATTTACTGATATTAATGCCTTACTTGATAAATGCGATGCTGCAGACATAGTAGCGCCTACCAATCTTCATTTTGAATTATGCCAGGCGGCTATAAAAAAAGGCAAACATGTTTTTGTGGAGAAGCCGATGGCCGATACACTTGAACAGGGAAAGCAGATAGTGCAGATGGTAAAAGAGGCTGGCGTAAAATTACAGGTTGGGCATGTGGAAAGGTTCAATCCGGCATTTCTTGCCATCAATAACGTGGCTTTAAACCCTATGTTTATTGAAGTGCACCGTCTTGCACAATTTAATCCGCGTGGTACCGAGGTTAGTGTAATACTCGATCTCATGATCCATGATATAGATATTATTTTAAAGATTGTAAAAAGCGATGTAAAACATATTTCGGCCAGCGGTGTTGCTGTTATGACCGATACGCCCGATATTGCCAACGTCCGCATTGAATTTAATAACGGCTGCGTTGCCAATTTAACCAGCAGCCGGATAAGCATGAAGAAGATGCGCAAGATGCGCCTGTTTCAAAAAGATGCTTATATAGGCATCGATTTTCTTGAAAAGAAAACCGAGATCATCAAGCTTAAAACAAATGAGGATAAAGATGCTTTTACATTTGATATTGAAACGCCATCCGGCAATAAAACGCTTGCTATTATTAACCCGCCCGCCACGCCGGTAAATGCTATAAAAGAAGAGCTGCAGTCATTTGTAAAATCAATTGCCCAAAATAAAAATTCAGTAGTAAATGAAATTGATGGCTTGCTGGCAATGGAAGTAGCGCACAGTATTTTAGAAAAAATTAATAAAACCGCCAACAGTATTTCATAATATGTAAAATACCTGAAGTTACCGGCAGTAAAATTCATTTTTATTATTGTAAAAGTATTTCTGTAATAAAGCTTCGCATTGCGAAGCTTTATTACTTTCCGGCGAGCCTGAAAACTAAATCACGCTTTTTTTAAAATACATATAACATTTATTGTGTGTAATTTTGTAAGGTAAACTTACAAGTTTTACTTATAAAAATGGCAAAGCAATCCAATCTTGAACTTGTTTCAGAGGTTCGTACAACAGTTACAAGGCTTGTAAAAAAGCTGCGCAAGCATTCTGCAACAGGTGTTACGCTTTCGCTCACCGAAAGATCGGTGATGGGCTTATTAAACCGTTCGGGTGAAATGCTGCCCAACGAACTGGCCACTGCGGAAAAAATTACAACCCAGTCAATGTCGCAGATATTAAATCACCTTACTGAACTGGGATATATTAACAGGCGCGCTTCAAAGGAAGATAAACGCAAATCGCTTATATCGCTTTCTGCAAAAGGCATGGCAATTGTAAAACAGGTGGGGGATGAGAAAGACAACTGGCTTTACCAGGCAGTGATGCAAACCTGCACTGCGGCAGAAATACAGGCGCTTAAAAAAGCGCTGGCGCCTTTAAAAAAAATAGTGGATTTTGAAGATGACTGAAGCAAAACATAAGAGCAACATCACAACGTTTGAAGCATTTAAAAGCCGTAATTACCGGTTATATTTTTTAGGCCAATCCATATCGCTCATGGGCACGTGGATGCAGAAGACAGCCGTGAGCTGGGTGGTGTATTCACTTACACACTCTAAGTTTATGCTGGGGCTTTCATTGTTTGCTACCATGTTTCCTGCATTCATATTTTCTTTCGTAGGCGGCGCTACCGCAGACAGGCATAACCGCTACCGCGTATTATTAATAACACAGGTGGCATCAATGGTGCAGGCTGTGTTATTAACGCTTATCGTTTTTTCCAAACATTATTCTGTATGGACAATTTTAGCATTAAGTTTTGTGCTTGGCATCATCAATGCCTTTGATGTGCCTGCAAGGCAATCATTGATAAACGAACTGATAGAAGATAAAAAATATCTTGGCAATGCCATTGCATTAAATTCTTCTATGGTTAATTTATCAAGGTTGATAGGGCCTGCTATTGCCGGTTTTATACTTGAAAAATTTGGCGATGTTTTCTGCTTTGGGTTAAATGCCGTAAGTTTTATTGCCGTTATAACATCTTTATTAATGATGCGGCTTCCTAAAACTGAAGTACAGCGCCATAAGAAAAATATTTTGCAGGATATAAAAAACGGGTGGAGCTATTTAAGAAATGAAAAGCAGTTAAGGTTTATTATATTCATGCTTGGACTGATCAGCCTTTTTGTTTTGCCTTTCTCCACTTTAATGCCTGTGTATGCAAAAGATATTTTTAAAGGAAACGCTTCCACGTTTGGCGTAATTGACAGCATGATTGGTTTGGGCGCATTAAGTGGCGCCATGTTTTTAGCGTCGCTTAAACCCGGCGCTAACCTTAGAAAAGTGCTTGGCATAAATACATTAATATTCGGTGCCGGGCTCATATTGTTTTCTTACATGCATCATTACCCCACAGCGCTTGCCTGCGCCGTATTAACAGGTTTTGGAATGATGTCGCAGGTTACCATTACCAACACCATTGTTCAAACCACGGCAGACCCTGCCATGCGCGGCAGAATGATCAGCTTTTATGCGATGGCATTCTTTGGCATGCAGCCATTGGGCGGACTGATCGTTGGCTCTGTATCACAATGGATCGGCGTTCCCAATACAGTATTGGCGCAGGGATGTATAGCCATACTGATCGGCATTCTGCATATCCGCTTTTTACAAAAAAATAAATTCAGCATTAAAAGGAAAACTGTTCAGCAAATGCTCCAACCCACTGAAGAAGCTCCGGCATCTTAAAAAAATAAATTATGATTACGGTTATTGATAAAAACACAGCACTGGTGTTAATCGATCTTCAAAATTCGGTTATGGCTGCGCCAATTGTGCATTCTATGGATGATATATTAAGCAACACCAATAAGCTCATTTCAATTTTCAGGGAAAAAAATTTACCCATTGTTTTTGTAAATGTAAAACCAGGCGGAAGCTGGCTGAATGCGAGGAAAGAAGCAAAAATGCCTGCTTATCCCGATGATGAAAACCTGTATAAAATAACGGGTAAACTGCATACGGAAAGCAGCGATATTTTCGTCACCAAACATACATGGAATGCATTCTTTGAAACAGAATTAAACGATGAATTAAAGCGCCGGAATATCACAGGCATTGTGTTGGCTGGCGTTGCAACAAGCATTGGAGTGGAAGGTACAGCAAGGGCTGCAAGCGAACTCGGTTATAATGTAAGCTTTGCATCAGATGCCATGAGTGATAGAAATATGGAAGCCCACAAGCACAGCCTGCAATATATTTTTCCGAGGATAGGCGAAACGGGCAGCACGAATGATATTATAAAAGTGATGAAACAATTATAACCTGGTAAATATTAATTACAGCTTTTAGGAAGTTTGAAACTTTCCAAAAGCTAACCGTTAAATTTCTTTAACTGCACAATCAGCATTAATTTGCTGCGTTTCCAATATAGTCCCAATCTTCACCAACCATCATTCACTAAAAAATTTCATTTAATGGAATCGAATGCGCATTCCTTTTTAGGAAGGGAAGATTATGAGCCTTCATCATTCACGCAGCTTTTATGGTGGCTGGCCACTGCTGAAAAAGAGTTGATAAAAGACTGTTCCGTTGACCGTAACCGCTATGCTATTACAGGTGCAGCCGTTTTGGGCACATGGGCTTTTGCCACACTTGCCTGGAGCTATTTTTTTAGCACGGTGGTAAACAGCATAATTGCTGCAATATTGCCGGGCATCTTCATAGGCTTTATTGTACTTGGTATAGACCGCACTTTAATAAAAGGCATTACTGCAGTCAATAAACGCAAAGCATTACCCATTTTTTTCAGGATGCTGCTGGCGCTTACTATCGGAACATTTATGGCGCAACCTGCATTGCTGTATTTATTCAATAAAGAAATCCATGTACAAATATCATTGGACAATGAACATAAGAAAATCAGCAAGCAACATGAGCTGGATAGTTTGTATACACCTGAAATAAACGGTTTATTACAGGAAAAAAAATCAATTCAACAACAGCTTACTGCAAAATATAATGAAGTGGCAGCAAGCCGCAATGCTTTTATCGCTGAAACAGATGGCACGGGCGGCAGTGGTAAAATAGGCCTGAAAGATATTGCCCGTGCAAAACAAAACGAGTATATAAAACTTAATGAAGCCTACAATAATTTAAATGCTGGAATGCAGCCGGAGATAAGCAGTATTGACAGCGCTTTGAACGTTATCAATCAAACCAAACAAAAAGAAATGCAGGCTTTTAATGTTTTAATGAACGATGGTTTTTTAACGCAGGTAGAAGCTTTGCATAATCTTATAAAAAACAATACGGCTGCACAGTTTCGTTATTATTTGCTGATTATTATTTTGGTATTGATTGAACTGATGCCTGTAATTGCTAAATCATTATTACCCGATGGAACGTATGATGAAAAGGTAAGGCTGCGGGAGATAATGGAAAAAGAAATTGTAAAAGAAAATATTCAGCAGGAAGGCAAATTGAAAGCCATGTATAATGCTGTTGCTGCTGAACAGGAAGGCGAACTTATGCATGCTTTTTTTGATGCCGCACATGAAGAACGCAGGCAGAAAATGCACAACATGCTTCAGCGCTGGAAAGAAAATGATGGCGGCAGTTTTAATAAGTTGTGGATCAATTTTAAAAAGGATATTTTAATGTAATTATCTTTTCGGTTGCATGCAGCCAAAAAATTATTCATGGAGCCGCGTATTCTTTGTCTTAAAGTTTTGGTGTTGCCGGGAATAATAATCTTGCAAAGAATGTTATCCCGTTGCACTAATATGCAGCGTAATTTTTTCAGCCCTGAACAACATATCTGTTGCCTGCAATATTTTTCTTTTAAGGATAGGATTATAATCGGGATTTTTTTCTAAAAATGAATGCACCATATCGGCAGCGCTCTGCGACTGGTATGAACCAAATGATGTGTTCAGCCAGCGCATAGCAAAGAACACGCTGCCGGTTTGCTGCACATCAGCCAGCCATTCCAATGTTTGCGGTAAATATTTTTCAGAGTAAGCAATTCTTAACGGGTGATGCAGATAGGAGAGTGCCGTCAATAACCAGGCCTCATTCATGCGGTTGGTTTTAACTGATAAAGAATTAAAAAAAGAATCTCTTGTATTTGCATTGTTTGAAAGCGATGGCAATAAATATTTAAATCTTGCCTTGCGGTCTGCATCTGTTATCCTGGAAAGCTGCGCAGCTAAAATAGTATCTGCATTAGGGTATTGCCGTATGGCAAGATCAGCCGCCATTGATGTGTAATCATCGGGCGTTAACAACACGCCCTGCGGCGCTTTTTGTATTTGCCATACATGAAAAATATTTTCTGCTGCAGGTTTTGTTACAGCAATGTTTTTATATAACAAAAACAATATTCGCTTCTTTGCTGCATTGTCAGCATACAACATAGATTGCCATACAGATGCTTCCATTCCGGCAGCAATCGAATCTCTTTCAGCAGGCAATAAAAATTGCCAGTATATAGTGCTGAACTGTCCGCTTAACAGGTTTACAATAAGCTCTTCTTTTTCTGTTGACAGGCTTTTAATACATGTGTTCAAAAATTCATGCGGTGTTAATGCGGAACCGTTCAAAACATTTTCATACAGGTTAATGTAACCTGATAAACGCATCAGCGGGTTTTTCAGCAGGTGCAAATTGGCCGGCATATTTTTATCGGCAGGAAATAATCCATATCCATTACCCAATGCATTGAATAATATAAATGAAGGCTGCTTTATTTTTTCTGCCGCTTTTAATGCAACAGATTTACCATCCATATTTACAGGTAATATTTTTACACTGTCTTCATACACAAATGCCATAGAAAATTGCTGGCCCCATAAGCCTGGTTTTCCGCCTTCGCCTGCCTGCGCAATTACAAACTGCGTATATACATCATTTGCAGTGCCCATAGCATAGCTTATTACAGGACGTCCCTGCCCGTTAATCCATGTATCGTTCCATGCTGTAATGTCTTTATTGCCTGATTTATTCATGATAGTTATTAAATCAGGCCATCCTGCATTTTTATAAGCGTAAGTTTTCAAATATTCCTGCGCACCTTTTTGAAAAATATCTTTGCCCACGAGCTTTTCCAATTGCCTTAAAACGATGGGCGCTTTATCATAAATAATTGCACCATATAATAAACCTGCCTGGTTAAGGTTATCTAACTGCTGCCGTATGGGATGCGTTCCTTCTGTTCTGTCAACTGAATAAGCAGAAGGATAATGATCCAGCATAAAACGGAAATTACTTTTATCATCAGGCATCAGTTCATCGGCTATTTTATCAGCCATAAAATTGGCAAACACTTCTTTCATCCAAACATCATTGAACCATTTCATGGTAACCAGGTCGCCAAACCATGCATGCGCCATTTCATGCGATAATAATTTTAACCTGCCAAGCCTTTGGCTTTGCGTGGCTGATTTATCAAGAAAGAGAGAAGATGCGTTATAGTCAATTGCGCCCACGTGCTCCATGCCGCCAAACTGAAAATCAGGAACAGCAATAATATCCAGCTTTTGAAAAGGATAGGGGATGCCTGTATATTTTTCCATGAATTGCAGTGCGGCATATTGTAACTGAAGGATAGTATCAATGCTGTAATGCAGCTTGGCTGTATCTGTTTCACGATAATAAAGGTTTATGAGCGTGTCATTGAACTTTTTTGCGGCTCTTTCAAATTTCCCGGCTACAATGGAAAATAAATATGTGCTAATTGTATCCGATGTTTTAAACGAATAGGTTTTTTCATTTCTCCTCATATTAGTGTTTTGCACAGCGCCATTGGAAACAGCAGTCCAGCCTGATGGCACTGTTGCTTTCACTGTAAAAACAGCCTTGAGGTCAGGCTGGTCAAAACAGGGCATAAAAGTTCTTGCCCTTTCAGGAACAAACAAAGTGTACATAAATTCAGGCTTGCGTGTCAGCGCTTCGTTGCCTGCAATAAAGTTTATCTTAATATCGTTGCTACCTTTTTTTAAAAGATGCGGTGGTATAAAAATGTGTTCATTTCTTAGTATCACAGCCGCATCTTTCCCGTTTACTTTTAAAAGTTTAACGTGGCTGGAATCGTTCTTGAAATCAATCAGTAAACTATCATTTGTATTAGTAAGATCAAATGCAATCGTTTCTTCACCACTAACAGCGTTTTCTGCTTCCGCAGGAATATGCACAGCAATTGTATAATGAATGTTATTGAGCAATGCTTTCCTTTTTTGCGCCAGCGAGAAAGAAATGCCCGGATCACTAACAGAAGTATCAGCAGTTATTGCATGGTCAGGTTTACAGTTAACAAATATTACAGCTATAAGGCAGCAATAAAGAAGTTTAGGAAAGAAAAAAATACATGGTTTATTCATACACGCCTGCTGTTATTGTTTGGATATATGGCGCAAAATAAAAAGAGTTATCAACTATATTTCCCAATTATTTAAGTTTAGCTACACATGCACCAATTGTTTATGTATCTGTACAATATCTTATAAAGTATGATAAGTGTTTTTGAATTCAACAACATTATTGATATGCATAAAAAAGCCTTGCTTTTGGCAAGGCTTAAGCATTGCAGTATTTTTTAGTCTAACTGTTTTGTGAAGAATAATTGATCATCCACTTCACGCCATATTTATCGGTGAAGCTTCCGAAATAATCGCCCCAGAATTGGTCGGCCATCGGCATTTCCACCTGGCCGCCTGCCGATAAGCCATTGAATAATTTATCAGCTTCTTCTCTTGAATCGGGGAAGATGGAAACATAATTGTTGTTGCCTTCAATTAATTTATGTCCCATTGACGGAGCAATATCTGAAGCCATCAGCAGGTCGTTGCCAACCGGCAAAGCAATATGCATTACACGGTTTTTTTCTTCTTCAGGAAGATTTTCGCAGCCGGGCGCATCGCCCATTTTAAACACTCCACCGCGAAATTCCCCGCCAAAAACGGATTTGTAAAAAGTGAATGCTTCTTCTGCTTTACCATCAAAATTGAGGTAAGGATTTAACTTAGGCATGTCATTAAATTTTAAATTGGTTATTGAAAATTATTAATAAGTAAGAGTTTCGTTTATATCGTATTTCATGGCTTCATAACCAAGAATTTTACGCATTAAACCTATCTGTCCGCAGAGATAATCTTCTCTTCCAATGCACATACCAATAAAATTCAAAACGTTTTCTTCAAAAAAAGGAACATTCATACCAAGAGGAAATTTTTCTGCCAGCTTATCATCGGTTGCTTCCAGTAATTGCTGGTAAACCAATGATGAAATTGTATGAAAATTTTCTTTGAGTTTTTCCAATGAAGGATAATCAAAGTTTTCATTCAGCGCTTTTGCCTGGAAAAACAATTCGTTGTATGGGTCTTCTTCGCGTAAACCCAATATCCAGCCAAGGCCATAACGCATGTTCACAAAATTGCCGGCCATCCAAACCACATGATTGGTTTTGCCATCAATTCTTTTGATGGCATCTGCGGCTGAAATGCCATCTAACGCATTTAAAAAAATTTGCGAATGCATCCTGTATGCAGGAATGATAATTTCAAGTTTTTGAGATTTCGGTGTATTCATAATAGTGCTGTTTTAAAAGTGAATTGTGGTGAGTTGCCAATTGTGAGTTACTCACTGCTTACTATGTAATTCAGTTCAGTTACCCCGCTGGCAAATTGCCGCGTGGTCAATAACTTTAATTTTATTTTTTCTTTGATACCAGTAAACAATGGAATGCCTTGCCCGAGAATAATTGGATTAACAAATAACCAATAACCGTCAATTAAATTTTGTTGAATCAATGAATGTGTTGCTGCCGGGCTGCCGAAAAGCAAAATATCTGCGCCTGCCTGTTGTTTTATTTCATTTATCCTCTCCGAAAGATTGTCGCTGATAATTGTTGTGTTAATTAAATCTTCATCTTTCATTGTTTTTGATAAAACAATTTTCTGAACGTTGTTATACCACTTTGAATGTTCAATATCATGCTTACTTGCTTCCGGTTTGTCGCCTGCAGCAGGCCAGTAATTTTGCATCATTTCATAAGTCACCCGTCCATATAATGCAGTGTCGCCTTCGCTTATCCGTTTACCCACATGATCAAAAATTTCTTCATCAACTTTAATCCAGTCCATTTCGCCGTTTGGCCCTGCTACAAAACCATCAAGTGATATATGCATAAATGAAATTATTTTCCTCATATATGATCCTATTTTAATTGTTACCTATAATTTTTGTATTGCTTTTTAATAATTTCTGCTAACTGTTAAAATGCATGAGTACACTCACCACTCACAACTCACCTCTTTTGCTCTGCATATTGTTTAAACCTGTTTAATACCGATTGGCAAAATGACTCCTGCACATCCAACGGCGTTTGCGCTTCCGGCTCAAAGCTTTCCCGTATGATGGTGTTATCATCTATCTGTTGAAATTCAACAATAGTTTTCCTGCCATCATGCTGTATGCTTTCAATATATTCAAACGGAATAATCCTGTTATACTTTCCTTTGTAATCAAACCCTTCACTGCCGTCTTTTTTTTCCATGCGGAAGATAAACAAGCCGCCATCTGTTACATCATTTATAGCCCCCGGGCAATGCCAGTTTTCAAACGGTATATTCCATTGTTTGATAGCATCAGGATTGATCCATTTTTCCCATACAACATCCAATGGTTTTTCAACCAATACGGCTACAGCTATTGTTTTCATGTTATAATTTGATTGTTGAAAAGTTTAACTGCGGCCCGGCATTATTGCATGGAATGCAAGCCAAACATATTGCCTTCAGTATCGCTTACAATGGAGCAAAAACCGTATTCGCCAATTGACATTTTTGGTTTGTAAACATTGCCGCCTGCAGCTTCAACACGGCTTTCTTCGGCAGCGCAATCTTCGCAGCCAAAATATATCATAACGCCATTGCCGCCGCCTTTCATACCCTCCATTTTAACCAGGCTGCCGGATGCGCCAAAGTTTTCTCCGGCGCTTGGAAAAGCTTTCATTTGTACTGTTGCATCTGTGGGGTCAGACATTTGTTGCAGCTTAACATTTAGCACGCTCTCATAAAACCGTGTGGCGCGTTCCATATCGTTTACATATACCTCAAACCACACGGCAGGATTAATTTGTTTGTTTTTCATATAGCTTTATTTAAAGCTCAAAAGTAGGGCAGTTAACATATAAGCAAACTTGCCATTTGGCAAGAATTAAAGATTATTTTTTGATGAAGAAACGATTGTAGTCAGAATAAAATAACATGAGTTCAGGATAAAATTTCAATGATGAAGATGTTTGCGCATTGAATTCTTGTTCCTCACGTTCAACTTATCAACTATTCAACCAAATCAACTTTTACCCCGCTGTTTTTATAATGTCTTTTCTTATCCTGCTTAATGAAGTATCGGTAACGCCGAGGTAGGTAGCAATTTGTTTTAGCGGCACATTTTGAATAACCTGTGGTTTTTCTTTTATAAGTTTCAGGTAGCGGTTGGTAGCTGTTTCCGTAATCATGTCCAGCGATCTTTGCTTGAGTGAAAAAAGTTGTTGCGAAAACCAAACCCTGCCCCATTCCCTGAAGCCCGGAAGGTTATGATACAATTGCTGAAAGTCTTCAAATACAATTTTCCATGTTACGCAATCTGTAACAGCCTGCAATGTTTCCTGCGATGGTGTGTGCTGGAATAAAGAGGGGGGCGAAATAATTATTTCTCCATCGGTGAAAAAACCGGTAGTAATTTCATCCTCATTATAATTTATAACAAAAGCCTTTACCAGGCCGGTTTCAAGCAAATAATATTCATTGGCAATACA
Organism: Parafilimonas terrae; assembly: GCF_900115755.1. Lineage (GTDB taxonomy): Bacteria > Bacteroidota > Bacteroidia > Chitinophagales > Chitinophagaceae > Parafilimonas > Parafilimonas terrae. The sequence continues at coordinate 12,623 of NZ_FOXQ01000013.1, read as the reverse complement.
TCCTGATTTTAAAATAATATCACCTTTATTAAAATTCACTTGCTTATGCAAATGCATAATGCTTTGCAAATCCGCCTCAGGTAAAAGTGGATGTTTGTATATATCATGGAATATAGATTGCATAATTGTGACAGAATTTTATATTCCGGCACTGTGAAAGTAAATGAAATTGAATAACACGAATAAACCCTCTTGGCCTATCATTGTGATCTGACCTTAACCTTGCTTTATTTTAAAATGTGATGAACCAGATCAAGCCAGCATCTTCTTCAAATTCGCTATGCTTGATTTAATGCTTGCATAAGCATCTTTAGGCATATCATGTTCAACAAAAAAATGCTGCATGCCTGCTGTGGAAGCGGCTGCAAATATGGGTTTGAAATCTAACGTGCCTTCACCCACAGGCATAATATTTTCGCGGCTGGCATCCAGGTCTTTTACATGCCATAAAGGAAACCTGCCGGGATAATGATTGAATAAATCAACAGGGTTCACGCCGCCTTTTATTGCCCAGGCCAAGTCAAGTTCAAACTTTACCGTGTCTTTATCCAGTTCATTCAGCATCATTTCATAAGGCACTTTGCCATCTACCATTTTAAACTCCGCATCGTGGTTGTGATAGCAAAACTGAATGCCCGCTTTTTTGCACGCTTCTCCTGTTTTATGCAATACTTCTATTGAACTTTTAATATCTTCCATTGTGCTGATAGGTGTATTGGCGCAAACTAAAAACGGTAAGCCAACTGCCGCCACTTCATCTACCAGTTCCTGCATATTCTCTTTTAAATTTCGCATAGGCGGAATTTTCAAAGGCTGTCCCTTTGCATCTGTAGGCATTTTTGCCCCCGGCGGCATTTTAAACGGGGCGCCCAGCACATGGTGCGACCTCCATGCCATGCCCAAACTTTCAATCAGCGATTTAAACGCTGCTGCGTTCATACCATAATAACCGCCCTTTTTGCTGAACGCAGATTCTATTTCTTTATAACCTGTATCAGCAATGCGTTTTAAAGTGCCGGGCACATCTTCATCTATTATTCCAAAAAAAGTAAAAAGCTGCAACCCTATTGGCGGTATATCTTTCAGTTGAAAAAAAGCATTTGCATTTTTTGACAGCAATAAACCTGCTGTTGCGGCCGCAGTTGTTTGTTTGATAAATTTTCTTCTTTGTAGCATACAATCGTTTTTTGGATGATGAATTTATTGTGGTTTCATTATCGAATATAAAAAATCGAGTCGTTTTGCATCCGGCATTGTTTGCGATTGTTGTGTATCGCCTAAAACCATAATAGCTTTTTCATTTATATTATAAGGTTTCCATTCAGGCAAACCTTTACCATTAGGGTTAGCTGTTTTAATAAAGTTTGCCCAATAAGAAGACATAACGCCTGCAAGTTTATGATCAATGTCTGTCCATGGGCGATTAACGAATTTCAGATTGTTATATGCATAAGGTACTTCGCCGGTATGAAAAGCGCCATACTTTGCATACACGCCTGTTCCCGGCACTTTGTGTGTGAAGCGATATACATAAACATGATTGCCTTGCCCGCTTGCAGTGTTAGCCCATGTATAATTTTGTGCACCAAAAATTATATCTCTTGAAAGATCGTATTGCGATGAAGAGGCAATGGAATCATTAGTGGCCGGATAATATTGCAAAAGTGTTTGAGCGTTATCGCCATATTGCTGTTGCATTTGTTTGATATAATCACCTGCATTTTTTATAGGGCCTGATAAACCTTCGTTCTCATTCCACCCGGTTAATAAATCCACTTTGTTCGCCTTGTTCTCCTGAAAGATAGCTGCGATTGATTGCGGCAACACATAGCCATCAATAATAACACCGCTGCGTGATTGGGCTTTCATTAATTCGGATGCAGGCAATTTCCTCAGTTCTTCAATTGAATTAACATGTAATGCTGTTGCTGTTTTTTCACCGGCTTCTTCTGCCTGCTGCAGGCTGTTGCCCGAATTACTTCTCAAAAAAGAAGCGCCACTTTCTGCAATAGCTTTATTGAACAGGTTTTTTGCAAGGGGTGAAGCCACCAGTGCGTTTACACTCATGGAGCCTGCTGATTGCCCGGCTATAGTTACATTACCGGGATCGCCGCCGAAGGCGGCGATATTCTTTTGCACCCATTGCAACGCTGCAACCTGGTCAAGTATTCCATAATTGCCGGAAGCATGATAAGGTGCTTCTTTCGTAAGTTCGGGATGTGCAAAGAAGCCGAATATACCCACGCGGTAATTGATGCTTACAAACACAATGCCCTGCTTTGCCATGGCCTCACCATCATAAATGGGAACATTGCTGCCGCCGCTTACAAAGCCACCGCCATAAATCCAGACGAGCACAGGCAATTTCTTATCCGTTGATGTTGAGCTTGTCCACACATTCAGGTATAAACAATCTTCGCTGATGGGCGCTTTTCTTATTAAAAATTCTTCGCTCCACATGCTGAATGGTGCTGGTGAGGCCTGCATGGGGCTGGCGCTGAAAGTATCGCAATTTCTTACGCCCGTCCATGGCTGTACAGGTTGCGGGGCTTTCCATCTCAGTTCACCAACAGGCGGTGCGGCAAATGGTATGCCTTTAAAAATATTTATATCATTTTGAACAATGCCTGAAACCGAGCCTGCTTGTGTTTGCACCACAGGCGTTCTTGTTTGTGTGAATGATATTGCTGAAATGAACAGGCAAAAGAAAAATGCAAGCAATCGTTGTGTATTCATTTTAAATTATGCTTAGTATTAATCTTTGTGCCTTTGTGGTTTCGTGATTTTTTGGAACCACAAAGGCACGAAAGCGAAAAGGTTTGATAATTTATTTCTTCAACGCTTCTGCAATGCCTTTCTGCACCAGCGGCTCCATTATTTTATAACCGTCTAAGGTTGGGTGCACGCCATCTTTCGATAATTTCTCAGGCAGGCCTTTTCTTTCATCCGCCATTGCAGAAAAATAATCAACATATACAATGTGATTCTTATCTGCATAATCTTTCAGCATTTTATTTATAGCCACCACTTTTTCGGCGGGCTGCATACCGGGCCTCCACGGAAAATCGTAGGCCGGTAAAATAGAACAGATAACCACTTTTATATTATTGGCTTTGGCCAGCTCAGCCATCGAAATAATATTGCCATACGTATCTTCAGGGCGTATGTAGCCGGTGTTTTGTGCAATATCATTTATGCCTGCAAGAATCACGACTGCTGCGGGTTTCAGGTCAATTACATCTTCGCGGAAACGTGCCAGCATTTGCGGCGTTGTTTGTCCGCTTATGCCACGGTCGATATATGGGTTTTTCGAGAAGAAATCAGGATCACTGTTTATCCAGCCATCAGTAATGGAATTGCCCATAAACACTACGCGGTCTTTAACTGCCGGTTTTGATTTTAATTGCTGGTTAGCTTCATCATAACGCTTAATATTTGGCCAGTCTTTCAGCGTGCCTTGCATCCATTCCACCTGCTGTGCATTAAGCGATTCAGCTGTATTGGTAATGCCCATGACGCTTAACCAGTCGCCGAAACGTTCTATCCAGTTATCTGTTGGTATGTTTTGCTTGCGCATGCCAAAACCATGGCCGCCTTTTACGTACATGTGCAGTTCGGCCGGGTGTTTTGTAGCCACCCATTTATTGTATAAACTAACGCTGTGCGGCGCAAGCCCCAGTTGGTCGTCTGATGCAGCGGTAATGAACATTGGCGGCGCGTCAGCGGCAACATCAGTTTGCATATTATCAGGAAAAAAAGGATATACCGGCGCCACAAAATCGGGTTTGTTATCAGCCGTATAATTAAATGCTGCAGATGCTGCAACAGTGCCGCCGGCAGAAAAACCCATAATGCCTATTTTATTTGCATCAATATTATATTCCGCAGCATGCTTGCGCACATAGCTTATAGCTTCACGGCCATCGGCAATAGCCATAACAATGGCAGATTTTGTTTCCTCATTGTTTCCGCCTTTCCCGTTTATCATATCCATCATTTCCTGTATGGGGTTATCCGTTTTGCTATGCACCAGCCGGTACTTTAATACAAAACAGGTAATACCTTTTTTATTGAGCCATTTGGCCACATCAACTCCTTCGCTGTTGATAGATAAAAGATGGAAGCCGCCGCCCGGTGCAATAACCACTGCGGTATTTGTTTTTGGCGCAGCAGGATCGGGGAGATAAACAGTTAAAGTTGGGTGCGATACATTATATACAATGGGTGTGTGAAAAACATTGCTGTCTTGTCTTGCTTCTTCCCAGTTCCAGTTTTCAGAACCGGGCGCTGCGCCGTTGTATAAAGGAATTACTTTTTGTGCATTGATGTTTAGTGTGAGAAAGAGTAATAGTAAGCTTCCGAAAAAATTCTTCATGGCAATTGCTTTTTAGGCTGAAATATAAAACTGTTTTGGTTATGTGCTGCATAAAAATTGATAAGGATGAGAACATGTTAACCACAGATGCACAGATAATCTGTGCATCTGTGGCATTGCTTTAAAAATGAACTGGCCGTTAAACATCATACGCCGGAATTGAATTTACTTTGCCACTATGAACGAAGCTGAAAGAAATATACTGGGACTGCATTTGCCCACCGATCCGCGATGGGTTAACCTGGCTGCCATTAGCCTGGAAGATATATTGACCGATCATGCATACTGCGAACAGAAAGCGGCCACAAGCTGCATTTCATTAATACAACGTTATCCTGATAAGATTGAATTAGTGAATGGATTGTCGCCAATAGTTACCGAAGAATGGGGACATTTTCGTTTGGTATTGCAGGAACTGCGCAAACGTAATTTGCAACTGGGCAAACAACGTAAAGATGAGTATGTAAATAAATTATTACAGTTTGAAATTAAAGGCGGGAGAGAAGAAGACCGCCTGCTGGATAAGCTTTTAATATGTGCTTTAATTGAAGCCCGCAGTTGCGAACGTTTTAAACGTTTGAGCGAGGGTTTGCATGATGATTACCTGCGTAATTTTTACCGCCGCTTTATGGAAAGCGAAGCAGGCCATTATGTAACGTTTATTGAACTGGCTGAAACTTATATTGACAAAGAAAAAGTGCGTAAGCGCTGGCAGGAATGGCTGGTGTATGAAGCGGATATCATTAAAAATTTAGAACCGAGAGGAGACAGGATGCATTGAGGAAAGGTAAAGGGCACAAGACGAAATGCATAAGGCAGTAAACATGTATTATGATTTATATTACGCAACTGGTATATATTAAAGAAGGAGCGGAAAATGTATTTCATGAATTTGAAGACATTGCCATTCCAATAATTTCAAAATATAACGGGCGGCTTTTGCTGCGCATCAGGCCTGCAGAAAATAGTTTTATAGAGCATCATATTGATAAGCCCTACGAAATTCATTTAGTGGAATTTGATAACGAACAAAACTTTCTTCGTTTTGCAAAAGATGAAGAACGAAAACAATTCCTGCACCTTAAAGAGGAATCTGTAAAATCAACCTTGCTGATAAAAGGAATACAGGTCTAATCGTTCCGCATTTACGTTTCACGAAAAAACACATTCACCGCCCGCAACTCACCATTCACATTAGCTCCACTCTTCTGCTTCTTTTTGCTTTTCACGCTTGTAAACCCTTGCAGAGAGATAAACGCCTAATTCGTATAAACCAAACAACGGTAAGAACACTATCGTCTGGCTATACCAGTCGGGGCTTGGTGTAATAATAGCGGCAATAACCAATAAAACCACCAGTGCATATTTTCTTGAGCGGCGCAGGAAATGTGGCGTAATAATGCCCACTTTTGTTAAGGCATAAGTAAGCACAGGCAGTTCATACGCAATACCACACCCTAAAATAAGATTGGTAAGGTTGTCAATATAATCGTTAATGGTTGGTTGCGTTTGTACTGTATTAAGCGCACTTACCTGGAAAGTGGCAAGGAAATTAAATGTAAACGGGCCGAGCACAAAATATCCGAAAGCTGCACCAAAGAAGAAAAAGAAAGAAATCCAAAAAATTACAAACCTTGTTCCTTTAAGTTCCCTTGGTTTAAGCGCCGGCTTCACAAAACGCCAGAACTCCCAGAAAATATAGGGGAAAGCAATGATTAGCCCACCCACAAAGGCAATAGAAAAGCTGCTGAAAAACTGCCCCCCGAATGTGGTAGTCTGCATTTTTACATTAACAGGCGCAAGGCATAATCCATCGCCAAGGCCAAGTTTATGGCTGAGGTTGCAAATAACGCGGTAGCTTATGAAATCAGGATTGATTGGGCCTGAAATAATATTATCGAAAACCCATTGTATCTTAATAAAAATAAGTGCTGCAAAAAATAAAACTGCAATCAGTGAACGAACAATATGCCATCTTAATTCTTCAAGATGATCAACGAAAGCCATTTCTCCTTTGCCCTGGTTTCTGCGGCCAATGAATCCTTCAGTCATTTATATTGGTCTTTTATTTTAAAGGGGTACAAATGTACGGGGCTGAATGACAAATGGATTTATAAAAATTTATTTACGGAAAGAAGTTTAAAAGTTCACGGGTTCACGAGTTCACACGGTTCAGGTTTTCCCAATCCCTAACTACAAATTCCCAATTCCTCACTCTTCAACTAATCAACAATTCAACTTATCAACTACCCAACCCACATCACCGCAATATCTTAAGCTTTACCATTTCAATGCGGGTATCGCTTACGGTGATGATGTCAAATTCATATTTATCTATAATGATGCGCTCTTTGGCCCGGGGTATGGTTTCATGCTGGTTTATTATATAGCCGGATAATGTTTCAGAATCCGAATCGGGAAAGTCGAGGTTATATTTTTCATTAAGATAATCCAGTTCAAGCCTGCCTGAAAAAATAAATTCATTTTCAGCTATCTGCTTTTCCACAAATTCTTCCGTATCATATTCATCCCTTATTTCCCCAAAAATTTCTTCCAGTATATCTTCCATGGTTATTATGCCCGCTGTGCCGCCAAATTCATCCACCACCCATGCTATGGTTTTTCTTTCTTTACTGAATTTATTGATGAGGTCTGTGGCGCTCATTGTTTCGGGAACAACCGGTATCGGCAATAAGATAGAACGCAATTCTGTAGGCCTTTTAAACAGGTCGAGCTGGTGAACGTAGCCTTGTATATTGTCTATATTGCCTTCGTACACTACAAGTTTGCTTAACTTGGTTTCAACAAAAAGCTTCAGCACATCATCAACCGGCGTATGCAATTCTATCGCTTCTATTTCTGTTCTCGGAACAAGGCATTGGCGAACCCTTACAGAAGGCAATGACAAAGCGTTTTCAAAAAGTTCTGTATTCAAATCCTGTGTTTCGGGATCCTGGTCGCGTGTTTGCTGATAGAAGTTTTCAAGGTCAATCTTAATAAAAGGTTCCTCTTTATCTTTTGGCTTTACATTGAACAGGTATTTTAAAATAGCTTCTGATATTTTTACAAATAAAGAAGCTACCGGATTGAATATTTTATAAAACAACTGTGCTACCGGCGCAAAAAAGTTTAAAAGGCTATTATTTTTTGCGCGGAAAACAGCCCTGGGCAAAAACACGCCAATCAGTAAAACAATAAGTGAGGAGAAAATAGTATCGGCAAGCAGCTTTACATACGCGTTGGTTAATTTAAGCGGGTTCCATAACGACGTACGCAAAAGTTCGCTGAACAATAAACCATAACAAACCAAAAAAATGCTTGTGCCAACCAAACACATACCAATGAACCTTGAGGGAGATTCCATGAACCTTGAAAGAATAGAGCCACTGCTCAATCCCTGTTTTTTCTTAAGTTCAACCGATAGCCTGCTGGCGCTGACAAACGCCACCTCAATACCGGAGAAAAAAGCTATGAAAAGCAACGTAACTGCAATGTATATAACCAGGTTAACAGAATCCATAATTCGAATATAGGGGAAAATATGATTTTATTGATGAGTGATAAGAAATGAGTGATGAACGCCTTGTGATGAATGTGTGCACTAAAGCTGAAGGTGATAAATAATAAATTCTAATATTAACAATGACAAATGAATACTGATGTTTTCATAAAGATTCACCATTCATATATGTTGCTCTTTGTTTTCATCTGCCTGTTCCTGTAATTGCTCTTTCTTCCCCATTTCAAGAATCCAGTCTTTGCGCCGCAATTCAAAATTAGTACCTAAATACAGGCGTCTTACCTGTTCATTGGCAGCCAGTTCTTCGGCAGTACCGTGTTTGAATATTTTTCCTTCTATCAGCAGGTAAGCACGGTCGCAAATAGAGAGTGTTTCATTTACATTATGATCGGTGATAAGAATGCCGATATTTTTATATTTTAATCTTGCCACCACGCTTTGAATATCTTCCACCGCAATGGGGTCAACACCGGCGAAAGGTTCATCCAGCAAAATAAATTTGGGGTCCACAGCAAGTGCACGGGCTATTTCAGTCCTTCGCCTTTCACCGCCACTCAGGCTGTCGCCGTTATTTTTACGAACATGGTTAAGATTGAATTCTTCCAGCAGTTCTTCCAGCTTATCATGCCTTTGCTGCTTATTAAGATCAGTCATTTCAAGTACGGCAAGAATGTTATTTTCAACACTTAATTTTCTGAATACAGAAGCTTCCTGCGGCAGGTAACCTATGCCAAGCTGCGCCCGTTTGTACATCGGCAGTTTGGTGATATTTTCTTTCTCGAGAAAAACTTCTCCTGAATCAGCTTTTATTAAACCCACCACCATATAAAAAGTAGTGGTTTTGCCAGCGCCGTTCGGGCCCAGCAAACCTACTATTTCGCCTTGCTGTACATGAATGGAAACATCGTTTACAACAGTGCGGCTGCCGTATGTTTTAAATAAATTTTGCGTAGTAATTGTAATGCTCAAAACAAATGGTTTATAACAAAAGTAAATGAAGCGTGATAAACTCTATAAAATGCCGGGCATATTAACAAGTGTTTGAACCTGCAATACCCCCGGTAGAAATTGAGATTGGAAATATTATGTATTGAGCTTCTGCTATTGATTAGGCATCCTGATTTTTTAGGATAGGGTTCGCAATGTTTTGGATGGCATCCGGAATTTTTTTGGGGTAGAAATTGATTGCCGCAAAATCTGCAATGCTTACGATGCCGTGTACAATTGGTTGGTTGAACTTCCGGAACAATATGAACATAGCTCAGCCAAATATTACTATACAGGCAATCAAGGAACCTATCCTGTTATAAGCTTTATGGAGTTAAGGGATATTGATTTAACAGCATTACATACATGAAACCGCAATGTCCTTCCCTCCGCACACAAGCAAGGCGAAGAGACATTGCGGCAAAGAAGATCAAATGACAATTTTTTTGGAACTACATGGAATATCGTAAATCTTTGTGTTGGCTGCCATTAAAATTTCAAGTTTGAAATACTTTACTTTTCTTTTAATAGTTTTTATTGTTAGTTGTTCGACTAACACATCAAAAACATTTGTTGACAGTATAAGTTTTAAAGACACGTTATATAAAACTCATGTTTTTTATTTTCAGAATGGTGATACAACACTGGAGCATGATACAATTTATTTCTCTCCAACTGATTCAGCAATTGATACATCAAATTTCTTTTATGTGGCTTGTAAAGAACCTTGTTCAAATCAAGATATTTATAAGATTTATTTTAAGCGTGATAAAGTAATTAGACTGTGTGACAGTATGCTGCAAGTTTTATCTCCTTACAAGAGTAAAGGAAGCGGTTCGTTTTACGAAGAAGAACTCACATACGAGCATTTGAAAGAGCAGGCTGTCGCAAATAAAATGAATGAGCCCGTGAATGTTACTGAATTAGCGACATTATTCGAACAACGTTTGAATCCGTTAATTATCAATTCGGCGACAAGTGACACTCCAAGATATATCATTACCATAAGGGCAACTATTGGCACAAGCAAAGACATTCTTCCATCTGTAATGACAACATACAACATTAAAAACCGATTTGGTGACACTATATTTTTGTCGACGGGAACAATAAAGGAAGTTCCACTTAAACAACCACAATAACGGCAGCCAACAAAAAGTATTTATGCAAGCATGGCAGACGTGCAAACAATGAGCGGCAAAATATATTTCATCTGTAGTTCCGGCAGAAGGAATTCTATTGGGCGATAGTAGTTACAATGAACTTAAAATTATAAATTTGGCAGCGGTTCGGGCAGACGGGAATTCTAATTCCATGCCTGCATAAATGCGTCAACGTAAGCTGCAATTTTTCATGACACGCTTAACAATTCCATACAGCATAATAATAATTTTTTTTGGACTTTTTACGACGCTGATGATATTAGCAAGTCCTCACCAGGTCGGCAAAGGCTTATTGACAATAAGCGTTGCATCTTTACTTATTTTCATTTTGACAGGTTATTTTTTGTATCGCAGTTTTAGCACTCAAAAAAATACGGCTTTGACAATTTGTTTATTGTTACTGACTGCAATCATTTTCGGGTACTTCACTTATGACATTATTAGAATGCACAGCGACTTCTCAATATTAGATTTGTTGCCGATAGCTGCCTTTGCTTTCACAATATTTTTTATAGTTTCACTTCTTCAAAAAAGACATCAAAGAGTTAAGGCGAATGGCATAAATAATTGGGAAGACTATTGGACAATGTTTAATCAGCTTTGTAGCTCGTTAAACAGTGACAGCAAACAAGCAGTCGTTGCAGACTTGAAAAAAGCTCAAAAGCATGTTAATGGCTTAACCGATGGTTGGTATAAGTTTCTTAATGAATTCAAAAAAGCTAAGGAAATTCATTATAAAAGTTTTTCATCCAAGCAGAACGATTTGGCAGACATTTTAATCCATACTTTGGAAAGTTCATTAAATAGCAGATAAAACTGCAGCTTACAACTAAGCTTTCGTTGCGTCCGCAGGACGAACAATGAAAGCGCTGTTGAACGGAATCCGCCACGGCGGACAAGCTCTACGGTTGCCGGTGTTGCCTTATGGAGTTGCCGATTTGCGGGGCAAGGGTATTTGAGCAAACTATCAGGTTTGTTTTTTTATGCAGGGCTGGTTAAGGGTTTTAAAAGGTTGATGTATGAACATTATAGCATAAAAAATCCCTTACCCGCAAAGCTCAGTTTACAGGCAGGGAAGGGTTTTGCAATAAATAAGCTGCCGGCGGCCCACGTTTGCCAAACACTTCAATGGTTATTAATGTTCCCGTTTTACAACAAGGGCATTTTCTCAATAATATTTTTACAGATGTTTGCCTGCGCTCAACCTTTAAGCTGTGTTGCAATGCCTGGAGTTTGCCCCGTTTCCAGGCACTGCTTAAGATGCCGTAATGCCGTATGCGCACAAAGCGGTGCGGCAATATGTGTTGAGCAAAGCGGCGGATAAATTCTTCGCGGCTTAGCGTCATCAGCTTTGTGGCGCCGCTGTCTTTATAATCTTTATAGCTAAAGCTTACATGGCTGTGTGTTACCTGTTGTATGCGGTGGTTACTGATAGCTACTTTGTGCGTGTAGCGGCCTAAGTAAGCTATGACCTGTTTTGGACCGCCAAAGGGCCGTTTGGCATACACCACCCAGTCTTTTTGAAATAAACTTTCTAACAGCATTTTATTATCAATGCCATTACACCTTAACTGCTGCACATACTTTGCCCTGAACACTTTGCTTAAGGCTTTTACGGCAAAGAGGTATTTGTTGCTGCGCAATTGCTGTTGCCATAAACCATTTGCATTAATGCCTCCGCCGGGCACTATGCAATGGAGGTGTGGGTGTAATGACAGGTTCTGTCCCCAGGTATGCAGTACGGCTATCATGCCCAGGCGCAATGCTGCTGTGGTGCCAAACTGCTTAAGTGTAAGCCATACCGATTTGAACAGGACATCATACACCATTACCGGTTGTTGTAAAGCCAGTCTGTTCAATGCTTGCGGCAGTGTAAACACCACATGGTAGTAGGTGCAGGGCAAGAGGTCTGCTTCACGCTGCTGAATCCATGCTTCTCTTTTATGCCCCTGGCATTTTGGGCAATGCCTGTTGCGGCAACTATTATAACTGATACTGATGTTGCCACATCCGTTGCAGGCATCTATATGCCCGCCCAAAGCAGCGGTACGGCATTGCTCAATAGCCCGCAATGTTTTTTGCTGATGGACGGTGAGGCGAAGTGATGGCAGATGGGTGCGCTGCAGTACATGGGCTACTTCCCACTGCGGCTGCATAAGGCAAACACTTTATCCAGCGGGCTTTGCGGCAGCTTATCCGGTGGCATGCATATATGCAGGTACACCATAGTGTTTTCTATGTTGGCATGGCCCAGCAGCTTTTGCACCATGATGATATTAACACCATCTTCCAGCAGATGCGTGGCATAGCTGTGGCGCAGCATGTGCACGTTCACTTCTTTAATGATGCCTGCATCTTTTGCAATGCGTTTTACTGCCCATTGCACGCCACGCTGGCTGTAGCGGCCATCGAAGCCTTTGCCTTCGGGGTTGCCCTTGCCTTCAAAAAGATACTTTACAGGATGCGCTATGTTTATATAGGTTTTAATGCCACGGATAAGGTGTTCGCTTAGGGGCACCAGGCGGTCTTTGTTGCCCTTGCTTTGTACAATGTGTAATAACCTGCGGTCAAGATCAAG
>NZ_FOXQ01000022.1 GCF_900115755.1 Parafilimonas terrae | reverse complement strand
GAATCCGATCCTGCGCCAAAGCCAGACATGAACAAAATAGAAGTCTTTATGAGTCTGATTTTGAACGCTGTTTGTCTACTTGCTCATGTTAATCGAAACTGTCGGATGGCATTGCCTGCAACACCAATATTACCGAATAGTACGCATTCACAAAAAAAAATTTGCGTTGAAAATCAATGCCCTTCTTTTCGCTTTTTTGTATTGTTAGTGTCGGTAATCCGTTTTCAGTATCAATTTTAAAAAGACAGCGCCTTGCGGCGCTGCCCGCCGGTTTTAACCGGCTCCTTTTTCAACCTAAACCAAGAGAATTTAAATCAAAAACCTTCTTTGTCATCTTATTGTATGTGCTAATTGTTTGTTTTATACCGGCGAAACATGGTTCTGTTCTTTGGAAGGCAGCATCGCAGCGCAATACTGCCTGTTTACATTCTTACAGCGTTCATCTTCCCCCATTTTCTCTAAAAATTCCCCCCTTAATTCCCCTAAAAACTCAATAAATTCCCCCTTTTTTTGAGTCTTTCTCCCCCTTTTCTCATTAAAACTCAGTGGATAGCACAAGTATGCAGGGTGGGCTTGTGTATGGTGTACTTGTGCGTTGCAAGGCACAAAAGTACGCTGCGCGGCAAAAGCTAAGCGGCATACTTACGCCAAATAGGTTAATCACTTTCTATAGCACAATACGTTAATATAGGGTACTTAGTCAACTTCATTTTTGCAATACAATCAATAAGGCCAGCCATCTTGTCAGGGGCATATAAGAAGCATATCAGAACTATACCAGGAGCATATCAAAGCTATCCATCCAAACTACGCTCCCCCAGCCCGCAAAGCATTATTGTCAGTCCAGGCATCAGCCCAACAAACCTGCACTCTCATGCTATAATATCATAACCCATCCATTTCGGGAGATTTCTCCTGTCGCCGAAATGACGCTCGAAATAGTTTGTGTTTTTGCGATCATATGGATTTAGTAAGTTCATTTATAAGCGGCCCGTCATTTCGAAGGAGCATTGCAGAATGACTGTATTTTTAACAAATCATCTATGCGACTGAGAAATCTCTGGAGGTTAACGTTGCTCAAAATAAATATCACAACCCATCCATTTCGGGAGGTTTCTCCTGTCGTCGAAATGACGTTCGAAGTGGTTTGTGTTTTTGCGATCTTATTGATTTAGTAAGTTCATTTATCAGCAGCCCGTCATTTCGAAGGAGCATTGCAGAATGACTGTATTTTTAACAAATCATCCATGCGACTGAGAAATCTCTGGAGGTTAACGTTGCTCAAAATAAATATCACAACCCATCCATTTCGGGAGGTTTCTCCTGTCGTCGAAATGACGTTCGAGATGGTTTGTGTTTTTGCGATCTTATTGATTTAGTAAGTTCATTTATCAGCAGCCCGTCATTTCGAAGGAGCATTGCAGAATGACTGTATTTTAAACAAATCATCCACGCTCTGCGAAGTCTCCTTACTTCGTAGTTCTATGCGTGAAGCCTCCAAACTTCATTTAATTACTTCTCTTTCGGCAGCGCAATTAAATTAGCCATCAGCCTGTAAGCGCCATCCACGCCGGCGGGCAATTCCCTGAAAAACACAATGCCCGCATACACAAAATTGCCTTTGCCATATTTGGCAATAATGAGGCCGCCATTGCTTTCCGGTTCATTCACATCGTGCATGCCAAGCGGCGCCTGGTAATGTTCATCAAGTTGTTCTGCATGATAGGTGCTGCGTTCCTGTATCCAGTTATTAAAATCTGCGCTGGTGATTTTATTGGGATAATTAAGCGCAGGACTGTTAGGCAACAAAATATGCACGGGCGAAATTTCTTCCGTAACCCTTGTGCGGCTGATGGTGAAATTATATGGGCCAATATTAGCTTTCACCGTGCCAATCTGGTTGTTGGTATTGTATTGCACAATCAGGTTGCCACCGTTTTTTATATAGTTCATCAGCACGCCATATTTTTCATTCAGCCATTCGTGAATGTTGTAAGCACGCACGCCGGTTATTACAGCGTCAAACTGTTTTAAGCCGGAAGCTGTAATATCATTTGCAGAAAGCATCTTCACTTCATAACCCATTTGCTGCAGGCTCTGCGGCAGTTTATCACCTGCACCGGGAATATAGCCGATTCGTTTGCCCACTGTTTTTACTTCTTCATTTACCACATGAATTTTATCTGTTGCATAATAATGTATATAAGGAATATGCTCGTATTGAATGGAATGCAGGTCGCCGCTGTAAGATTCAGGCCGGTTATTGATATTAACTTCTACCGCAACAGAAGGGTCGCCTTTTTGTTTATTGTAATATTTAGATAAAGAAAAACTGAAATCGTATGTTTGATTATACTCCAGATCAACCGTTGTATCTTTTATAAAAACAGAATCGTTATCCTGCACGAAAAATAATTTCAGTTTTGAGTTGGGCGCTTCCACGTACGACTTTACCTGCGCGTAAACATTATCATTTTTAACCGCTACATTATTTTGTTTGATATTGGTTAAAACAACCGAAGGCCTTACGGCAATGCTTAAAGGGTTGATTACAATAAACGGTTCATACAGTTCGCCGCGGGCAGGATTTACAAACCTGTATTGAACGGGTTTATCAATCGTTATATCCGTTCCGTTTATGCTGAAGGTGAAACTTGCCGGGTATGCTGCATCGTTTTGCGCCTTGCCAATAAGGCTTTGATTTTTTACAGTAAAACTTCCAATGCTGTCAATGCCATATTCAAGCCAGTAAGGTTGAGAAACGGGCATATTATCTTCCACCATAAAACTGCGGGAAAAACTAAGGTTAGTGTTGGTGGCAAGATTTGTATTGAGAACAGAATCGAATGCAAGCAGCTTTATATTTTTCAATGTAACATTTGTATTCAGCCGCTTATTTACCACAAACCTTACATTGAATTTTTGCTGCTGCACACCAAACTCATTATTGGTAGCCGCCTCTGCATAAATGCCGCTGCATTCAACCAGTAATTGTTTTACTTCTTCCAGTTTTTTATGCTTCCAGTAACCATCGGGCAATTGCCCGATTGATTTATATAAACCCAGCAATGCATTAACAGAATTTTCAGGATGTTCAAACTGAAAGTTTTTGATTATTGCAGCAACCTGTTGTTCAATATTCGTTGCATTAATGCGCTGCCACGTTGTATCCACACCATCAAACAAATTATTTTTTATTTGCGAGCCGGCCAGCAGTTCAAAATATTCATACGCTTCACCTCTTTGCGCAGCAGAACCAAAGCCCTGGCTTCTGTGCTGGCTGCGGCTTAGCGAAGCAATTTCGCCATAACTTTTTCCAAGCAAAGTATTGTAAGCGCCCACTTCCATTTTAAACTGGTCGTTACTGGTGGTGTTTACATTGCCGAAGTTGAATGTGTTCCATAAAATTCTTTTAGCATCCCAGGGTTTTACGCCGTATTTAAATTGTTCAGGAAACATAGTGGAATCAGCGGCGGCTGCAAATGCTTCTTTTGCCAAAATAGAAGAGGCAGCATGATGGCCGTGGCCAGCCCTCGCATCGCCGGGAAAGCGTGTAATGATAACATCGGGCTGAAAATTACGTATCACCCATACCACATCACTTAAAATTTTATCATGGTTCCAAAACTTTAATGCTTCATCCGAACTTTTTGAAAACCCAAAATCATAAGCACGGCTAAAAAATTGTTCAGCGCCATCAATTCTTCTCGCCGATAATAATTCCTGTGTTCTTATTAACCCGAGCTCGGTGCCTTGTTCATCGCCAATTAAATTCTGGCCGCCATCACCGCGTGTTAAACTCATATAACCTGTTCTCAATAATTCACCGTTGGCAAAATAGGTGAGCAGCCTTGTGTTCTCATCATCAGGATGCGCAGCTATGTATAAAACACTGCCCAGCACATTTAATTTTTTCAGTTGCTGGTAAATGTCAGCGCTGTTATGTATTGGTGGCGTTTGTGCAATGGAAAAAGCGGGAACAAATAAAAATGCGAATAAAACAAGCAGCGGTAATTTTCTTAATATCATCATGATGAATTATGTAAATCGGTTTATGCTATAAAAAAAGTTGCAACCGAAAAAACAGTTGCAACTTTTCAAAAATAAAATATTATTAATTAATCCGCTTTGGTTGCAGGCTTGCGGTCGTATTGACAACATTTCGGCAGCTTTTTATAAGCGGCATCATCAGCCTTTACATCCTGTGTGTCATAACCAACGGCAGCAATTGCTTTTTCAATATCTAAAACTGATGTTTTTGTTTCATCATAGTTCACCGCAAGTAAATACGTTTCATCGCTCCAGCTTGCAGTGGAAGCGCCTGCTTTTGCTGCAGCTTTTTCAATTTTGCTTTTACATTCATCACAATTGCCCCAAACCTTTACGGTATCTGTTTTTGTTTGGGCAAATAAACTTGCTGAGCAAAAGCTCATGGCACCCAAAAGAAGATATTTAAGTTTCATAATAGTATTTTTTGCCTGGCAAATATAAAGTTTATTTTTTGGGTTACCGGCAGCAGGTACACTGTGGCATCCCTGCCTGCAACTGCGTTTTACGCAGGCAGTCCTTGCGTCGCAACACTTGTGCTGTATCTTTTTATGGCAACTATCTGTTACAGTTGATTCATGTGCACAATAAAAAACCGCTGTTAGAAAACAACGGTTTATTGCACATGAGAAAAATGAAAATTATAAGTCTATTGTTTTTAAATCTTTTGGAATTTTAACATCAGCGGTTTGCGTTTGATTATTGCGTTTATAGGTTAATTTAACCGTATCGCCCTTCTTAATATCTTTTATGCTTTCTCTTAAATCATCTGTAGAATTTATGGCTTTGCCATTTACCTGTGTGATTATATCATCTTCTTTTAAGCCTGCTTTGGCAGCGGGTGAATCTTCGTCATCCACATCAAGCACTTTTACGCCATTGCCTTCTTCGGTATCCTGAACAGAAAGGCCGAGGCGGGGCTTATCATTCCACGCAAAAGAGAAGCTGCGCGGACCGTTAAAGTTTCTGAAAACATCCATATCCGCATTAGGGGCATTCCATGAAAAAACACGCATTTGATCAGACTTGCCAAGCGTTGTGTTTGCAGTTGCCTGCTTGCCATCCCTCAAATAAGTAATGGTAACTTTTTCATCGGGCTTATGTTTGCCAACTGCTTTATACAGGTCATCCGGGCTGGTAATTTTATCATCGCCAACTTCGGTTATAATATCATTTTCTTTAAGGCCGGCCTTTTCTGCAGCGCTGCCTTCAGTTACGTCCGTAATTTTTGCGCCCTGATTATCTTTCTCAGTCATTACACCAAGAAAAGCGCTGTTTGATTTTACATTGCGCATCATTTCTTTTCTCAGCTCAAACATTTGCGGAGCACCCGGTGCAATAGTTGCAGCGCCTGAATGGTCTCCATACACGAAGAAATTTCCGTCTTTTATTTTTTGCTGAATAACATTTACATCATCGCTTTTAAAATCATCAACAGGCTTTCCGTTCACAGTAACAGTATTGCCATCAATAATTACAGTAATTTTTTCTTTGGTTGAATCTTTTTTCTGAATGATGATATTTTGCCTGCCGGTATTGTTCATTTTATTTTTTGATGGGGGCTGGGCCTGAACGGAAGCAAAAAATGAAGTTGCGGCAAACAATGTTATTAATCTTAATGTCTTAATCATAACCTGTAATTTTATATCTACGAAAAATTTAGTAGTTCAAATATATTGAGATTTGTCAATTACGAAAGCCTTCGGAAATGTTAAAGCTATTATTTTACATTTTGCAAGCACATATTAATTATTAAAATGAAGGATTGATGCCTGTCAGCAAGTTCAAATGTCTTTTATTTGCACAAAATATGCTTATGAAGTATTGGCTATTAGCATTTGGAATTTTTATTTCCTCTGCTATTCAGGCACAATTTGGATTCTATGCGCAGGCAGGCGGCAATGCAACAAAGCTTCATGTATCCAGGAACCCGGGTGGAACAGTTGACGGCACTTTCGGTTATGGCTGGCAGGCATCTGTAGGCACAGAATATCATACCCAGTTTGGATTTCTTGTATTTATTGAAGCGGGTGTTTCCCAACAGCGATATGGCCGGGATTCTTCAGGTGCAACGGCATCAAAGGCTATCGTATCAGAATATGCTTACAAGCCAATGTTTCTTAATTTTCCTTTTGGAATTGGATACCAGTTCCCGCTTTCAAAGCAACTGGCGTTAAGGGTTTATGGTGGCGCCACAACGCAAATAGGCATTGGCGGCAAGGTTCGCCGGAAATCAACAATTTATGGAAGAGATTCAAGCGGCGCACAAATAGTAGTAGGCACTGAAAATGAAAACCATAAAATTAATTTTGGGAGAAGTATTAACCTGCAAAGTGAATTTAAATCAGACATTGCCAATGCTGTTTGGGGCTTAAATGCAGGTGTGGGATTGAGCGTATCACAAAAGTTTGAAGTAACGGCTATATTTCAAAGCACGCTTACCAATATGCTGCCGGGAGGCGATGGCATACCTGAGATAGACAAACTGCAATCAATAAACATTGGCCTTAAATATTTCTTCAGCCGCAGTTATTATCACGCAAGGCCTTTATATCATTAATATTTCTTAGTGTTGTTTACTTGAGAAGACACTCAATCTTCAATACACAATAATCAATGCCCAATTATTTGTGAACCAAAATTGATTATTGAATATTGAGCATTAATTATTGCCTGTTATTTTGGATAACAAAGGATTGATTATTGATTGATATATTTCAAAAGTTCGGGGCTATCAGGTGTAATCTTGCTATCAAAATGCTGTAATAAATTTCCGTTTTCATCAATAATAAATTTATTGAAGTTCCAGGAGATAGTTGCATCCAGCACGCCGTTTTCATCTTTATGACAGAGGTATTTAAAAACAGGTGTTGTATTATCGCCTTTTACATCAACCCTCGTGGTAAGCGGGAAAGTAACGCCGAAATTCTTTTTGCAAAAGTTGCTGATGGAATCATTGTCCTGAAATTCCTGCCCGCCAAAATTATCAGATGGAAACCCTACAATAACCAGCTTGTCTTTATTTTCTTCATATAATTTTTCAAGCCCTTCATACTGAGGCGTAAAACCACAATGAGAAGCAGTATTCACTACCAGTATTTTTTTGCCTTTAAACTTTGAAAAATCAATAATGCTGCCATCAAGCGCTTTAATCTTAAAACTATAAATAGATTTTGCAGGTGTGTTGAATGAAGACATAACAAATAAGGTTAACGATAGAAGAAGTATTTTCATGGTAACTAAATTTTTTGCTGGCCAAAGGTATCGCTATTTGATAATAAAAATTCTGTTAACCAGCGTATAAACCCGATAATAGCTTTAATGGTTGCCTGCTGCAGCAACGCTAAATGGTACATGCAACTGATGCGAGGCTAAGCGCAGTGCCGGGAATTTTTAGTATGGCCTGGCCACAGGCTTCAAAAGTGGCGCCGGTTGTAACTATATCATCCACAAGTAAAATATGTTTGCCTGTAAGCATCTCCGGTTTGGACACGGCAAAAACATTTTCCATGGTTTGCCACCGGTCAATGCGCGTTTTATGCGTTTGTGTTTCAGTAAATAAAATTCTTTCAACAGCATTTGTAATTACGGGTTTGTTCCAAACTGAAACAATACCATCCGCAATAATCGCAGACTGGTTATAACCACGCTTGAATAATTTTTTTTCATTCAAAGGCATTGGTATAATTATATCAATATCATCAAACCTGTTGCTGGTTGCTAACTGCCGGCCAAGCAGCTTTCCTAAAAATTCGCCTGCTGCAATATTGTTTTTGTATTTAAGCTGAATAATTACGTTTTTAATTACCGAATCTTTTGTAAAATAAAAAGCGCTGCCTGCTTTTTCTATTTTCATCCTTCCATAAAACATATTCTCAACAGGATTATTACCATGCAGAAAAAATCCTGTTTCAGGCAAAAGGCTTAAACATTCAGCACATAAAGTATCACCGGCATTAATTATATCAGTGCTGCATGCTGCGCAGTTGTGCGGAAAAAAAAGATGCAGAAAATCATCAATATAATTTTTAACTGAAATCATGTTTATTTATTAAAACAGCAGCCTGTATAGTTCATCTACTTTACTCACAGCGGTCACTTCAATTTTATAATGCGATTTATCGAGCCCTTTTTTATTAAAAGGTGAAATAAATATTTTTTCAAAGCCCAGTTTTTCGGCTTCGGCAATACGCTGGTCAACGCGGTTAACGGCCCTTATCTCTCCATTTAAACCCACTTCACCTGCAAAGCAAATATTGGGTGAAAGCGGTGCGTCTTCGTAAGAAGAAAGTAAAGCACAAATAATCGCGAGATCCGTTGAAGGATCTTCTATGCGCAAGCCTCCAGCAATGTTTACAAACACATCCTTCATTCCAAAATGAAAGCCGCCGCGTTTTTCCAGTACGGCTAATAATAATTGCAGGCGCCTTGCATCCAAACCACTTGATGTGCGTTGCGGCGTTCCATAAACACTTTGTGTAACCAATGCCTGTGTTTCAATTAATAAAGGCCGCAAGCCTTCCATGCCCGCAGCAACTGCGCTGCCGCTTAATACTTCTTCTTTTTGATTGATAAGAATTTCTGATGGATTATTTACCGTGCGCATGCCATTGCCCGTCATTTCATAAATACCTAATTCTGATGTGCTGCCAAACCGGTTTTTCAATGTGCGCAAAATGCGATAGGCATAATGCTGATCACCTTCAAACTGCAGCACGGTATCAACCATGTGCTCCAGGATTTTCGGGCCGGCGATGCTACCATCTTTTGTAATGTGGCCAATAATAAAAACAGGTGTGTGTGTTTCTTTAGCAAAACGCTGAAGCGATGCTGCACATTCCCTCACCTGCGCTATGCTGCCGGGCGTTGCATCTATATTATCTGATTGCAAGGTTTGAATAGAATCAATAATAACCAAAGCGGGCTGGAGCTTTTTTATTTCTGTGAAAATTACAGAGAGCGATGTTTCAGTAAGTATGTAGAAATTTTCGTTGCGTATATTTAACCTGTTAGCACGCATTTTTATTTGATGCTCGCTTTCTTCTCCGCTTACATATAAAATAACTGCGCTGTTAAGCTGCAATGCATCCTGTAATAATAATGTGCTTTTGCCGATGCCGGGTTCACCAGCCAGTAATGTAATGCTGCCTGTAACAATGCCACCGCCTAATGCACGGTTCAATTCAGCATCATGCGTAATAATTCTTTCTTCTTTTAAACTTTCAACTGCATCCAGCAATTTTGCTTTTGATGTTTGCCGTTCGCCGGTTGCATCTTTCCAGAAATTTTTTTCTTTTTGATTTCGTTCAATTACTTCTTCAATAAATGTATTCCATTGACTGCATGCAGGACATTTACCTAACCATTTTGTGCTTTCATATCCGCAGTTAGAACAAAAAAAAGCAGTTTTTACCTTCGCCATTGTATAAAGATAATATGGCTTTTAGTTTCATAAACATGAAAACTGCTTTAAAAGAAGGCAACAAAAAAGGCCGGTAGATAACCGGCCCTTTTTTACTTACTAACCCATTAAATTCAGGCACTAAATTACAATAATGGGCTACATAACAAAATAAATTTTTTGTGTTGTTGAAAACTTTTTGGATTTCTCCCCGGCATCTCCGGCAGGCATTTTGGCACATTTTTTCTACTGAAGAAATATAACCGGCCGATTTGGCACCAGTTAGGTTGCCGGCCTGCAATTGCAACACTGATTTTTAAGTGGTTATAAATTTGCAGGTTTTACCTTAAAAAAAATTAATGAATTCAATTTTCCTGGTTTCACTAATCTTTTTAGGCATCAGTTTCCTGGTTTCTTCTACGCTGAAAGGGAAATTTCTGAAATACGGGCAAATGCCTTTGGCTAAAGGATTGAGTGGCAAAGAGATAGCAGAAAAGATGCTGCATGATAACGGTATTTATGATGTGCAGGTAATATCTGTAAATGGCTTTTTATCAGATCATTACGATCCCTTTAAGAAAACGGTAAACTTAAGCCCTGAAGTTTATAATGGCCACAGCATTGCTTCGTCGGCTGTGGCTGCCCACGAGTGCGGGCATGCGGTGCAGCATGCAACAGCTTATTCATGGTTAATGCTCAGGAGCAGGTTAGTGCCTTTTGTACAATTCAGCAGTAATATAGTTCAGTGGGTTTTGCTGGCAGGTATTCTGTTAATCAACATTTTTCCGGGCTTGTTACTGGCAGGTATTATTTTATTCGCACTTACCACAATCTTTTCACTGGTAACGCTTCCTGTTGAATACGATGCGAGCAACCGTGCACTTGCCTGGCTTGAAAGAAGTAATGTAACGCTGCCGCAGGAACATGATAAAGCAAAAGATGCATTGCATTGGGCAGCACTTACTTATGTGGTTGCAGCACTGGCTTCAGTTGCTACTTTGCTGCAGTATATTTTTATTTTTTCTAACAGCAGGGACAGGCGGTAATTAAAGCTCTTCGTCTCGCTCAAGCATTAAGATAGCGCTTTGAGGCACA
Organism: Parafilimonas terrae; assembly: GCF_900115755.1. Classification (GTDB taxonomy): domain Bacteria; phylum Bacteroidota; class Bacteroidia; order Chitinophagales; family Chitinophagaceae; genus Parafilimonas; species Parafilimonas terrae. Next base: position 4,869 of record NZ_FOXQ01000022.1, on the reverse strand, counting down.
ATAAAATATTTTTCGCCTTCATACATAACTTCGGTTGCCCCGCTCAATAGAAATATGGCGAGGTCTCCTTCTTTCGCTTGCAAAGGAATGTATTTTACTTGTTCTTCTTCGCTCTGCCAGGGTTCATTTTCCACGGGTAAAGGAATGGCATAACCAGGGCCGGTTTTTATAATGTAGCCTTGTTGCACCTTTTCTTTTTCGTGTATGCCCGGAGGAAGATACAAACCACTTGAAGTGCGTTCGTTTGGTTTGGAAGGTCTGATTAAAATCCTGTCGCCGATAATTATTAATTTCTTCAGTTTATTATCCTGAACTAATAGCATAAACACATTTTTTCAGGTTGTAAAAATATAAACATCCGTTAAACTGGATTCACATATTAAATTTCTTTTAATCATCCTTATCTTTAAACAACAAATGTTTATTTAAGGCATTTTTATTGATATATATTTATTTTAAAAACAACAATCTATGGAAGGAAAAAAATATAAAATTTTACTGTGTGAAGATGATACGAATCTTGGAATGGTGCTGAAGAATTACCTTGAATTAAATGATTATGATGTTACGCTTGAAAGAGATGGCAGGCTGGGGCTCGCTGCATTTCAACGTGAGAAATTTGATATTTGCCTGCTTGATGTAATGATGCCGAATATGGATGGATTTACATTGGCAGAAGAAATCCGCGATATTGATCCTGAAATACCGCTCTTTTTCTTAAGCGCCAAAACAATGAAGGAAGATATTATTCAGGGATATAAGCTTGGCGCTGATGATTATATTACCAAGCCTTTTGACAGTGAAGTATTATTGCTTAAAATAAAAGCTATTCTAAAACGCAACGAAGAGCTGAATAAAGAAAGCGAAAACATTGAGTTTGATTTAGGTCGTTATCACTTCAACCCTAAATTGCGTGAACTGGCGCATGATGGCAAAACACAAACGCTTTCTCCAAAAGAAAATGAATTATTGAAAATGCTGGCAGAACATAAAAATGATTTACTGCCACGTGAAAGGGCATTGAAAAAAATATGGGGCAGCGATACTTATTTTAATGGCCGCAGCATGGATGTTTATATAGCCAAACTGCGTAAATATTTAAAAGATGATGAGAATATTGAAATTGTAAATATTCACGGCAATGGCTTCAGGCTGGTGGCGCCGTAAGGTTGAAATATTATAACATTGAATAGAAGAGGCCGTCTCAAAAATAAATTTGAGGCGGTTTCTTTTTTTATGGCGGTTCATTAGGCACGTGGTAATTAATGGAGTTAGAAGCTGATATTTTCTTTTTTGATGTTTCCTATAAGCTCTATTGGCAGCAGTCTTTTTTTGAAAGCTTTGAGTGCTTTTCTTTTCAGACAATTTTTTTCTTAATTTATGTGCAAGGCAGCAAGTCTGTTTCTACATTTAATTTGGCTAATCCCCATAACATAAACCTTTTAAAATGAAGGTTGTGTATAAGGCAAAGACAGGTTCGGTATTAAAATATCGCTGTTTTCTTTTTTTAATGCCTTGCTCACCTCTTAAAAGTTTATTAGTTTGTTGTTTAGGCCGGGCAAGATTATGATCACTTCTATTTTCCTGTTGTTCATATCGATTAAAAACTTGAGGCATTTACTTTTTGCATAGTTCAGCTTTTGCTTAATGTTATCGGGCGATTGCTGAAGTTTTGAATTTGACCATTTACTCATTCAAACCGCCCACCTAATAAGCACATTAATAAATTGCTCAGATACAAGTTAGTTTTGATTACCTAAAAATTGCTTACTATGAAAAAAACATTTTTACTCTTATTATTGTTATGTACATTAACAATGTCATTTAAGACCACTGCCCAGCTAACTGTTACGCTTACTACCGCTACAACCGATTCTGCCTCTATAAGCCAGGGCAGCACTTATAATGTGGTTTATGCTGCTAAAATGAAGGTTACAGGTAATAATGTAACCGTAAACAAAATTGACTTTAAGATAAAAGGCACGCACGATGCCAATGATCTTACTTACGCTTACATTTATTTTAATGCCGCAGCACCGGTGATTTCAGGCGCTTCCTACCTGGGCTATACGTCCGCTACGTATGCATCAAGCAATGTATATTCTGTTAATATTTCTAAGGCAATGACCACTGGAAGCGAAGGTTATTTCATAATTGCGGTAAGCTTAAATAATACAGCAAGTGACAATAAAACGGTTTTGATTAACGGCAAAACTGATCCGCTGGTTTTTGGTTATTCAACCACTCCTGTATTGCAAAATAACCAGGCAAACAAGGCCGGTGTATTAACTATACAGGCAGCAGATATTACATTAACATCTGCAAATGTTACAGCTAAAAATATTGCCCAAGGCAGTACTTATAATGTAGTTTATGCTGCCAAGATGAAAGCAGCCACTATGCCGGTAACAGTAAACAATATTAAATTTAAAGTAAAGGGAACACATGACGCCAACGATTTAACCTATGCTTATATTTATTATAATGCTTCTGCACCTGTAATTTCCGGTGCTTCTTATTTAGGTTATACTGCGGCTACGTTTGGCCCTAATAATTCTTATTCCGTTAATATTTCAAAAGCTATGGCTAAAAACGAACAAGGGTTTTTTATAATTGCCGTAAGTTTAAGTAATACTGCAACTGACAGCAATACCGTATTTATTAACGGAACTACCGACCCGCTGGTGTTTGGCTATACAACCGCGCCTAATATTACCAACAGCCAGGCCAACACAGCTCATGCACTTACTATAATTGCATCAAAAATTACTTTAACTTCTGCATCAATAGCGGCTGCAAATATTAACCAGGGCAGTACTTATAATGTTGTTTATGCGGCTAAGATGAAAGCAACAGCCATGCCGGTAACAGTAAACAATATTAAATTTAAAGTAAAGGGAACGCATGATGCCAATGATCTTACCTATGCATATATTTATTATAACGTTTCTGCACCTGTAATTTCCGGCGCTTCTTATTTAGGTTATGCTGCTGCTACATTTGGCCCTAATAATTCTTATTCTGTTAATATATCGAAGGCTATGGCTAAAAATGAACAAGGGTTTTTTATAATTGCTGTAAGCCTGAGCAATACTGCAACAGACAATAATACAGTGGCCATTAACGGAGCTACTGACCCATTGATATTTAGCTATACTACTGCTCCTAAGGTTACAAACAACCAAAGCAATAACGCAAAAACATTAACGATACAGGCGCCGGATATTAACCTCACCTCCGCCTCAATTACAGCATCCAATATTAACCAGGGCAGTACTTATAATGTAGTGTATGCTGCAAAAATGAAAGTTACCACTATGCCTGCCGTTGTAAACAAAATCAACTTTACGCTAAGCGGCAATCATGATGCAAACGATCTTACCTACGTTTATCTTTATTACAATGCTGCAGCCCCTGTTATTTCAGGCGCTTCTTATCTGGGGTATGCTTCAGCCACTTTTGCGGCCCCGCATGACTACTCTGTAAACATTTCGAAAAGTATGGATGCAGGGAGTGAAGGGTACTTCATTATTGCCGTAAGTGTTAGTAATACAGCCAACGATAATCGGACGATAATTATAAACGGATTAACAGATCCTCTTGAGTTTGGCTATACAACTGCACCCAATGTAACCAATAATCAAACTAACAAAGCGGGCAAAAAAACCATACAGGCCGCGGATATTACTTTAACCACACCATCTATAGCAGCAGGCAATATTGCGCAGGGTAGCACTTACAATGTTGTGTACGCAACAAAAATGAATGTAACCACTATGCCTGTTACGGTAAACAACATGCAGTTTACATTAAGTGGCAATCATGATGCAAACGATCTTACTTATGTTTATTTATATTATAATGCATCAGCACCGGTTATATCAGGCGCTTCTTACCTGGGTTATACAGCAGCTACTTATGCAGCTCCACATAATTATTCTGTAAATATTTCAAAAGCTATGGCAGTTGGCGACCAGGGTTATTTTATAATTGCCGTAAGCGTTAATGCCAGCGCAACTGTTGGTAAAACAATAAAGGTAAACGGGGCAACCGATCCGGTGATTTTCGGTTATGCCACTAATCCTAATACAACAAACAATCAAGCGAATAATGCCGGCGCCAAAACAATTGCAGCATCATTTGCACCTGTAAAAGACAATGAGGCTAATAATGCAATAACCGTCAATTACGAGGTGAATAAAGTATTCCCAAATCCTGCAAGCTCAGCATTTAGTTTTTCTATAACAGGAAAACAAAAGGAAAATATAACAGTACAGTTAACCAATCGTTCAGGGAATATAGTCTTTACAAAAAGGATCGAAATAAATAATACCGGTTCCAGCCATTCAATCAATGTTTCAGCATTTCCTAACGGTGTTTATTACTTCTCGCTTATCAATAATGAGGGTGTGTTCATAAGTCAGCAGCAAATTAACGTTCAACATTAAATTTTAAAAGTAAGGAATAGAAAAAAGGCCGTCTCAAATTTAATTTTGAGGCGGCCTCTTTTCTATAACGATCTGTGAAGGAGATGGTAATTATTTGTAATGGGGTTGGAAGCGTAGGAATTTTAATTAACCAAATGCGTTAGCATTGGAGATGAATAAGCTGGTTTTAACCAAAGCGCATCTGCAAATACTTAGGCTAAAAGCTTTTTTTATAGAGCATTTCTTTAATCACAAGCCTGAAGGCCTGGATTATTCCGGTCGTTAATTACGATGTCTAAAAATCATAGACAACACAATAGGAAAAAAGCTTTGATCCATTAGCTATTCACCAATCAGGGCTTCAATTTTTTCAAATACTCTCCATAACCGCTTTTGGAGTAGTAGTCAGCGAGTTTTAAGAGTTGGGTGCGATCAATAAAGC
>NZ_FOXQ01000012.1 GCF_900115755.1 Parafilimonas terrae | reverse complement strand
AACTTTCAAAGGGTTTTTAATAAAACTGGTAATGTTTATTCTTGGGTTTACTCTTGATAAGCTTACCTGATTAACTAGCAACTTGAATTAATTAAAAATCCTTATCCCGGACTCATGTTATTTTAGCGTTAGTTCGGGATAAGGAACGAGGTGCACGTCATTTCGACGATAGGAGAAATCTCCCGAATAGCAACCATCAAAAAAATCGTGAGACATCTCCTATCGTTGAGGTGTCGGCTCACCTTCATAATAAAAATTGAACAACTTTATATTCAAAATAAATCAAACTTCTTATCCCGGACTCACGTTATTTTATTAACCCTGCTTTTTAATTTTTCCACCGCTGCTGTTTGATACATTGCTTATTACAGCATTGCCCTTATACTTAACGCCGCCGCCACTGCTGGCTGAGGCATCTAATGTTTTGTTCACTGTAATTTCAATGTCGCTGCCACTGCTGGCATCGGCTTTACAGGTTTCTGATATAAGATCGTATCCATTAAAATCGCTGCCGCTGGTAGTGGTTATGCTCACTTCACTCACCTTTCCTTTTATATCCATATCGCTGCCACTGCTTTGATCAACGGAGAGCTTTGCCGCAGTAACAGTGCCTTTAAAATCTGCACCGGATGATAAACTAATACTTAATGTGTTCACATTAATATTGCCATTTGTTGAGGCCTCTGCGCCGGAGTTTGCTTCCAGTGCATCAAGGTTTTTAAAACTCACATACGCTTTTAGTTCTCTTTTTAATTTCCAGCCATGCAGGCCTTTGTTATCAAAATATATTTTCAGCTTGCCATTTGAAACTTCAGTCCTGATGCGGTCTCTTATTTCCGGCGAAGAAGCACTTACTGCCACAGCTTCTTCATTGCCCTGGGTTATAATGAGGTCAATGCCGTTTGAAACTTCTATTGCATGAAAGCTGCTTATTTTTCTTGCCTGTGCATGGGCATCCCGGATAACGGTAGATTGAGCATTTAATAAAGCAATGCTGCATAAAAATAAAAAGAGCACAAATAATTTTTTCATTGTATGATTTTTAATTTTTGATGAGTTTAATGTGAACCATCCTTATACGCATCTGTGTTCAAAATGTTACAGGCGGGTTATATTTTTTTAAATCGGATGAACTGGTAATTAAATATTAAAGTGTTGTTGCTATTAAATTATACACACGAAACGCAGCCTGTTATGCATTAGCTGATATCAAAATAAAAAATATCATTTCAAAAGTGTAAGCCGTTTTTGTTGAGCGGCAAATAGGTTAGACGGCTGAAGTTTTTGATTTTTACCGTTTACCTTTGGCGGGCATTATGAGCGGAGCTGAACAAAAGAAGCATTTTGATTTTTCGGTACTGAGACGCGTTTTCGCATTTGTAAAACCTTATCGCTGGCGTTTTATTGTAAGCATTGTGCTGGCTGTTGTTCTCTCATTTTTTACGCCCGTGCGCCCTTTCTTTATCCAGTTAACAGTTGATAAAGCAACCGGTAAAAATGTTCATACACCCTGGATAATCGAGCTGCTTTTTCCCAACCGAGATTTAAGTGTTGCCTGGCAGTTTATTATTGCCGTAACTGTATTCCAGGTTGCCTTTATTTTTATAGAAACGGCGGCGAGGTTTTATTTCAGTTTTATTACATCGTGGCTTGGACAAAGCGTGGTAAGGGATATGCGTACAGCAGTATATAAAAAAATCCTTGGCCTTAATTTAAGGCAGTTCGACAGAACCCCGATTGGTACGCTTACCACAAGAACAATTAATGATATTGAAAGCATCAACGATATTTTTTCTGACGGCCTGGTGCCCATTTTTGCCGACCTGCTTTCTATCATCATTGTGCTGGTTACTATGTTTGTTACTGACTGGCAGCTTACTTTAATTGCTTTAATACCTTTTCCTTTTCTTATTATCGCAACTTATTATTTTAAAGAAAGTGTAAACAAAAGTTTTATACAGGTGCGTAACGCAGTGGCTGCATTGAATGCTTTTGTGCAGGAACGTATTACCGGCATACAAATATTGCAGGCCTTTGCGGCTGAAGACAGGGAGCTTGAAAACTTTAAGAAAATTAACCGGCACCACCGTAATGCGAATATCCGTTCCATATTTGCTTACTCTGTTTTTTTCCCTGTTGTTGAAATTGTGCTTGCTGTTTCAACAGGTTTGCTGGTTTGGTGGCTTGCGGGCCAGGGTGCTTCCAATCCCATAAAGAATAAAGAGCTGGCCGGCGAGCTTGTTGCTTTTATTCTTTACCTCAACCAGATATTCAGGCCGCTGCGTGTAATTGCCGATAAATTTAACGTGATACAAATGGGTGTGATTGCTGCGGAACGTGTGTTTAAAGTAATGGATAACACAGATACTTTGCCACCATCGCCAAAAGATGCATTTGCGCCAACAGAAAGATTAAAAGGAAAGGTTGAATTTGATAGCGTTTGGTTTGCATACATAGAAGAAAACTATGTTTTGAAAAATATTTCCTTTAAGGTTAATGCAGGCGAAACCGTAGCAATTGTTGGGCATACAGGCAGCGGCAAAACTTCTATCATCAGTTTAATGAACAGGTTATATCAAATAAAAAAGGGTGCAATAAAATTAGATGATGTGAATGTGGAGCATTATGATGTGGATGTTTTAAGAAAGAATATTGCAGTTGTATTACAGGATGTTTTTCTTTTCTCCGGCTCTGTGATGGATAATATAACACTTCATAATAATGAAATATCAAGGGAAGAAGTTATTGAGGCTGCAAAACTGATCGGCGTGCATAATTTTATTATGCAGTTGCCCGGCAATTATGATTACAATGTAATGGAACGCGGCAATACGCTCAGCCTGGGCCAGCGCCAGTTAATATCATTTATCAGGGCGATATTATCCGATCCTGCGGTGCTTATTTTAGATGAAGCTACCTCATCCATTGATTCGGAAAGCGAACAGCTTATTCAAAAAGCTATTGATACTTTGATCACCGGCAGAACCGCCATTGTAATTGCGCATCGTTTATCAACCATACGCAAAGCAGATAAAATTATTGTTTTGGAAAAAGGTGAAATAAAGGAAACCGGCACACACGAAGAACTGCTGGCATTAAACGGCTATTATGCAAAACTGCACAGCATGCAGTTTGAGAAATCGAAAACCATATCGGTTTAAAATAAAAAAGGTGAGCGTTTTTCACCCTCACCTTTTGTCAACGGGAAATATCACCCGCCTTTTTAATGTTGCTTTTCGCAACAGTTAGAATTGTGCTTTTCCAGGTTAGTAATATCTTGATAGTTCCAAAAACGTTGCCATTCTTTTATCAGGATATAAAACCTTCGGTTAAAGTTAAGAATTTAATGATACTAACTTTATTAAATATGAAGTTTATCTTTTTTTGCCAGTAATTCTTCAATTGTTTCCTGGTACATTTCATCCGGCACACAACAATCGACCGGGCAAACAGCTGCGCATTGCGGCTCTTCATGAAAACCCTGGCATTCCGTGCATTTATTGGGCGAAATATAATAAGTGTCAACCGCCAGTGGCGCCATGCGCTGTTCGGCATCCACAGCAGTTCCATCCATCATTATCACCTCTCCGCGCACTGTTGTGCCATCTGCAAAAGCCCATTCAACGCCGCCTTCATAAATGGCATTATTAGGGCATTCAGGCTCACAGGCTCCACAGTTTATACATTCATCTGTTATTTTAATAGCCATAACTTTTATTTTATATCTGGTTAAATACTTTTGCGTGTAAAATTAAGCATCAATAATGAATATTAAAGAACGAGTTGATTTGCTGGTAAAGCTTGGTGAATACTTTTTGGAGGATGATGAAATGCTTCAGTCTGTAAAGCAAAAGGCAAATGCCCGGAACCCCTGGTTTAGCCTGGAGTTTATTAGCCTGGCTTTACAGAATATTGAACAGCATTTTTTGCAACGCCATTTGCTTGAAGAATGGATAAAAAAATATGCCTTGGAAAACGATCCGCCTGTTCAAAAAAATGTAGGCATTGTAATGGCCGGCAACATACCGCTGGTGGGTTTTCACGATTTTTTATGTGTATTTATAAGCGGTAATAGGGCTGTTATAAAACCTTCTTCAAAAGATGAAGTTTTAATTAAACATGTGGCAGAAAAGCTTACAGAATTTAACAAAGAAGCTGAGACTTATATAGCGTTTGCGGAAACGCTTAAAAACTGCGATGCTTATATTGCAACGGGGAGCAATAACAGCAGCCGTTATTTTGAATATTATTTTTCAAAGTATCCAAATATTATCCGCCGGAACAGAACATCCGTTGCTATTTTAAACGGCGATGAAACGGAAGAGGAATTAAATTTACTGGCAGATGATATTCAGCTTTATTATGGCATGGGTTGCAGAAATGTAACGAGGCTTTTTGTTCCGGAAGGTTACGATTTTATTGGTTTGCTTGATGCCTTAAGGAAATACAATCACTTTTCAGATTTTCATAAATACAAAAATAATTATGATTATCAACTGGCCTTGCTTATCATGAATCACAAATATTATATGACGAATGATTCTTTGATATTAACAGAAAGTGACAACGTGTTTGCGCCGGTGAGCCAGGTTAATTACAGTTTTTATAATGAGCCTAAAACATTGGCTGAAAGTTTGCAAAAGAATGCAGATGTTCAATGCATAGTTGGAAAAAGTTTTATTCCATTTGGCAAAACGCAATCTCCGTTGCTTACAGATTATGCTGACGGGATTGATACCATGCAATTTTTAAAGCAATTAAATTAATTCAATATTCAGAAGTCCAAACTCAAAAAATATCGAATGAAAAAGTTATTGTTCCTTTTCATCATCAGCCTTAAGCTTTATTCAGCTCATGCACAGGAAACGGATACTATTCCGCCTTATCAAAAAGATTCTTTGCATATACCTGCATTTACGGTTTTAAAAGTTGACAGCACTTATATAAACGATAAAGCCATTCCAAAAGATAAACCAGTTGTTATTATCTACTTCAGCCCCGAATGCGGGCATTGCCAGATAACTGCCGATGAGTTCAGCAAAAAAATGAAGGATATGAAAGATATTTATTTTGTTTGGGTGAGTTATTATCCTTTGCCTGAAGTAAGAGAGTTTGCAAAAAAATTCAACCTGCAGCAGTTTACTAATATTATTATAGCAAGAGATGAAAATTATGCCATACCATCTTATTACCGCGTAAAGTTCACGCCGTTTATGGCTTTATATAATAAGGAACACCACCTGGTAAAAACCTGGGACCAGGGTACAGATGCAGATACGCTGATAAAACTGGCGAAGTAATGTTGCAGATTATTAAATCAATCTATAAAACTTTTTGCGCCTGTAATTTATCCAATACAACTTTTGCCATTTTAAAAAAAGCTTCATGGCTGTAACCTGCAATATGCGGCGTTATAATTACATTCTTTTTGCTGCATAAATTTTGAAGCGTGGTTTTTTCCTCATCGGAATAAGAAGTAAGATTTTCATTCTCCAAAACATCTATGCCTGCAGCTTTAATAAAGCCACTGTTCAATGCATTTAACAAGGCTTTTGTATCTGTTACCTTTCCGCGGCAACAGGAAAGAAAAACAGGCTTGCGTTCAAAGCGTTTGAAAAATGCTTCGTCGGCATAATGGAAGGTTTCCTTTGTAAGTGGCAAATGAAGGCTTACCACATCCGCATAACGTGCTATTTGTTCAGGCTCGGCTTCATGAACATAATCTTTTGCGAAGCCAAATTTGTATTTGTCGTGCGCCAAAACGGTGCAGTCAAATGAAGACAACAATTTAGCAAAGGCTTCGCCGGTATTTCCATAACCAATTATGCCAATGGTTTTACCCGTTAATTCCGTTCCGCGGTTGGCATCGCGAATCCATTCGCCATGTTTCACTTCTTCAAAGCTGCTTGTAATATTGTTCAGTAAATTCAATACCAGGCCAAGTGCATGTTCGGCAACAGCATTACGGTTACCTTCAGGGCTGCTTACGCAAACGATGCCCTTTGTTTCAGCATAAGCAACGTCAATCAGTTCCATGCCGCTTCCCAACCGCCCGATCCATTTTAAATTGGTGGCTTTGTCAATTATGGCTTTATCAATTTTAAGCCTGGTTGTAACGATTAAACCAGTGGCGTCTTTTATAAGCGATTCAAGTTCCTGGTATGTTACAGCCGGTATATGTAAAACCTCGTAGCCCTTTGTTTTTAATTCATCCAATAAATATGCGTGAACTTTGGCGGTAATAATTGCTTTTTTGTTTGACATGTTTTTGTCCAAAAATTTTATAACTTATTTCATTTTAAATGTAAGCGCGGCAAATTCTTCAATACTCAATTGCTCTGCACGCTTGTCAAAAATTCCGGCCTGCAAAATATCTTCATTAAATAAATTACGAGCAGCATTACGCATTTTTTTTCTGCGCTGGTTAAATGCTGTTTTCACCAGCAGGAAAAAATTTTCTTTATTGCTTGCATTTAATGGCTCTTTTTTGAGGGTTAGTTCAATAACGCCGCTCATAACTTTTGGCGGGGGATTGAATGCAGATGGCGGCACATCAAATAAATAATCAACATTGTAAAAGGCCTGTATTAAAACGCTTAGTATGCCATAAACTTTTGTATTGGGCTTTGATGCAATGCGCTGCGCCACTTCTTTCTGAAACATACCAATTACCAATGGCACATGTTCCTTCCATTCGAGGATTTTAAAAAGTATCTGTGACGAAATATTGTAAGGAAAGTTTCCAATCACGGTAAATTCATCTTCAAAAGGCAAACTGGCTTTTAAAAAATCTTCGTGAATTAATTTGCCTTTTAATGAAGGATAAGTGTGCAACAGGTATTCTACTTTTTCAGTATCGAATTCTATTGCCTTAAAATTGATATTATTTAACTGAACCAGGAATTTGGTAAGTGCCCCGCCGCCGGGCCCTATTTCAAACAGGTTATTAAACGGGTGTTTTGTTAGTGCCGAAACTATATTCCGGCTAATGTTATCATCTTTTAAAAAATGCTGGCCCAGCGATTTTTTCAGCGTGTATTGCATCAGGCAAATTTAGCTGAACGAAGTATCTGTAAAAGAATAAAGCCCCAAAATGGGGGCTTTTTCTGCAGTAACGGTTTGGTATCCGGAAAACATGCTGCTTATAAACTTTCATCGTGCCGGGTAATATCAAGCCCGGGCATTTCGTATTCTTCACTCACACGCATCGGGCTGATGACATCTACTGTTTTGAAAAGAAGAAAAGGAACCGGTTTTCTTTTCATAACAGAAATTTTTGGTTTGATTAAAAAATTAGAAATGATAAGTTGCTGCGAGAATGCCTGTAAAAGTTGATTTAACGGGATCGCCATTGTTTTTAAAGAATACTTCGTCTTTGGCGTTTTCAAATCTTAATTCAGGTATAATAGTAAGGTTGCCAATTTTGAAATTGGGCGAGAGTGTAATGTCGAAAATGCTTGTACCGGGCGCTGCGACAACAGCTTTTTTGTTGTCGAAATATTCGCCACGAAGTGTTATTCCAAAACTGCTTAACGGGTCTACGTTGAAATATAACGCAGAGCCCCACCAACTGTTGGAACTGCCACCGTCTGGTTTTACAGATTGAACTGTTCCATTATAACCAATGCTGAATTTATCCGAAACGGTACCAAGAAGCACCAAATCAAATTGGGTTAAACCATAGCTGCCGCCATAACTCCCCTGGTAGTTAATATAAGCGCTTAGTTTGTCATCAGCCGTTGCAGTGCTGAATTGGGCAAGCCCGAAAAAGCGGGAATTGTTTTGAGAAACGTAGTCCGTAGTATTGGCCACACCAAGCATAAGGTTGCTCTTTTTACCTAAGCCAATATCAGCCTTTAAACCGGTGTGAGAAAAAGGCCCGTAAGAAAACATATAATCCATGCTGTAATTACGGTTGAGATAAGCATCTGTAAGTTCATAGCCTATATGCGTGGCCCATTTTCCCATTGTCAGTTTAAACTTGTCTGAAACTGCATAACTTAAAAATGCCTGTTTTACAGCAAAAAGTGTTGAGTGATCCGGGTTAGCATAGGAAAATTCTTCAGCCCTTTTACCAAAGCCTAAATCAACGGTTGCGCTTGCTTTACCAAAACTATGATCGGCCCGCAGGCTTGCCATGCCCAATTCAAATGAATTCCGGGAGTTGGTAAATGCCGTGTAGTTGTTGGTGTATTTTTCGCCTGTTGAAGCATCTTTGGCATTGGCGAAATTGTAGCGATAATAAACATCTACCGAACCTGTAATAGTTGGCCAGGGAGATGTTTTTGCTGAATCCTCCTGGCTAAAGGCTACAGTACTAATAAGCAGAAAAGAAATGGAAGAGGCGATCCTTTTAGTCATGACAGTTTAATTTGAGTTAGAGAAAATTGGTTCTTCCACACAGCAAGCATCGTGATTAAATACTAAGGATTTATTTCAATAATTAAATGAATAAAATTTATAATTTAATTATCTATTGCACAATTCTATAAATTATTTGATTAATAATATAAATAATAAATAAATATTTTATTATTATATATGTTGTTTAAATCCAATAAAGCTATATTATAGGTTTATATGGCAAGGGTATTACCTAAGCTTATGCGGGGATTTTTCACTTGGAGGTCAAGAAGGAAATAAGAAATAAGGTCTTTATGATTTAGCGAATATAGGTTCTGCTATAATATATAAAAATATATTTAATATTTATTTGGCGGGTTTACTTTTTTTCAATTCGTCTTAAATCGGGCAGGAAAGTCATAATTAAAATTCCTATAGAGAGTAATAATTCCACGTACAGGCCCATCTTTTTTTCAGGGCATTCGCCCATATAGCAGGTTGAAAGCAGCATAAAATTGCGTATGCTCCAGGCAAGATTAATAGCACTTATAAAAACGTTAATACGTTTTGCCCATATTTTGGGTATTATAAAAAACAACAGCAGCACTACACCAAGCACAATATGCATAAGGCCAGGCTTGCCATACATAGTGCCTGGCGCCTCCATGCCTGTAACCAAAATATTTCTATCCGGTATAAAGCTCCAGGGTAAATAACAGGCGCCTGCTAATAATAATACAAGAATACAGCCTATGGTTTGAGAGTATTTCATTTCAGAATTATTTCATTGCCAGTTTATTAATTAAAAAACCCTCTCCGTTTTGAGGAGAGGGTTTCAGAGGTTCCGAGCAGATTCGAACTGCTGTAAAAGGTTTTGCAGACCTCTGCCTAGCCACTCGGCCACGGAACCATAAACGGGGTGCGAAAATAAAGCAAAGCATTCAAGCGTCAAAACAAATCCTAACTCACGAAATAAATTTTAATATTTGCTAAAATCTAATAAACAGATTATGCAAATTGCCGAAAGTGAATTTATCCTGAATGAGCGTGGCGCGGTTTATCACCTTAATTTGTTGCCGTCGGAAATTGCCTCAACAATAATAACCGTTGGCGATCCGGAAAGAGTGCCCCTGGTAAGTAAGTTTTTTGATGAAGTTGAAATAAAACAGTCACACAGGGAATTTGTAACCCATACCGGAAAACTTGCAGGAAAAAGGATATCAGTTGTATCCACCGGCATTGGCACTGACAATATTGATATTGTAATGCAGGAACTGGATGCGCTGGCAAATATTGACTTTAACGGGCGCCAGGTAAAAAAACAATTGCACCAGTTAAATATAATACGTATTGGCACTTGCGGTTCACTCCAAAAAGATGCGCCTGAAGACAGCTTCGTGGTGTCCACGCATGGCCTTGGCATAGATAACCTGCTTAATTTTTATGTTGCCGACGATAATAATGAAGAAGAAAAAAATTTGTTACAGCAATTTATTTTGCACACGCAGTTAAGTAGCAGGTTTGCACAGCCATATATCGCAGCAGGCGCTGCATCTTTGCTTAAACATTTTGTTGATGGTTTTCATCATGGCATTACGGTTACCTGCCCGGGATTTTATGGTCCGCAAGGCCGGATGCTGCGGCTGGGGCTGGCTTATCCTGAACTGATAGACCGTTTAACAACATTTAATGCTGGCAATTACCGCATTATGAATTTTGAAATGGAAACAGCAGGCATTTATGGTTTAGGTAAATTGCTAGGCCATAATTGCATTAGCTTAAGTGCGGTGGTAGCTAACCGTGTGGCGGGAACTTTCTCTAAAGACTCAGGTAAAACCATACACAGCTTAATTGAAAAAACTTTAAATATAATTACGTCAATCAATCTTTGATATGAAACTTACTTTTTATAAATACCAGGGAACCGGGAACGATTTTATAATTATTGATAATAGAAATGATAAAAATATCAGCTTGGCCAATCACCAGGTTAAACAATTATGCGACCGCCGTTTTGGTATTGGTGCAGATGGTTTAATGCTAATGAATGATAAAGAAGGTTTTGATTTTGATATGCAGTATTATAATGCTGATGGTAATACCAGCACCATGTGTGGCAACGGCGGACGTTGCATGGTAAAGTTTGCCTATAATATGGGTTTAAGCAAAACCGAATATTTGTTTAATGCAATTGACGGGCCGCATAAGGCCGCCATTGAAAATAATGGCTGGGTTGATTTAAAAATGAAAGATGTAAATGCCGTTGAAATATCTATGTTTTCAGATTATATTCTTGATACGGGTTCTCCGCATTATGTAAAACCGGTAAATAATGTAATGGATATTGATGTGGTAAAACTTGGCCGCGAAATACGCTATAATAAACGCTTTGCAGATGAAGGCATTAATGTAAATTTTGTTGAACAGGAAGATGAAGGAAAAGTTTACGTGCGCACTTATGAGCGCGGCGTTGAAGACGAAACATTAAGCTGCGGCACTGGCGTAACGGCGTCGGCGCTTTCATTTGCCCATAATGATAATGGATTTAATCACGTTAATGTTAAAACGCCCGGTGGCAACCTTGCCGTTGATTTTGATAAGACAGGCGAAACAAGTTTTGAAAATATTTGGCTTTGCGGCCCGGCAACTTTTGTTTTTAAAGGTGAAATTGAAATATGAAATTAATTCAAACGGTAACTTCACCCGGTTTATATCTTTCTTTATCATTTACAATTCACCAAAATGGTTCAGCTTTTTAAAATTTTAAACAGTGCTGCAATAGAGATAGAAAAACCGGCTGATGCAGTTTGGGTGAACCTCGTACCGCCTTTTAAGGATGAAGAATTCCAGGAGCTAAGCAAAACGCTCGATATACCCATAGAATTTTTGCGTGATTCCCTTGATATTGATGAACGCCCGAGATATGAGGTGGAAGACGAGGTGCGTTTTATTGTAATAAAAACGCCGGCGGAAAATAATTCATTCAATGACAGCGATGCTTATTATATAACCATACCTATTTGTATTATTCTTACCAGGCACCAGATTATTACGGTAAATTCTTTTGACAATGATGCTATAAAAAAATTCCTCGGCACTTTTCAAAAACGCAATCCTGATAAGCGGAATATTATGGTGCTTAAGATTTTTGAGAAGGTGGTGCAGAATTTCATGGATTTTTTAAAGGAGATCAATAATCGCCGCAATACTTATGAGCAAAAATTATATGACAGTAACCGAAATGAAGAATTGCTTACTCTTATGCGCATTCAAAAAAGCCTTTTATATTTTGTAACGGCTTTACGCAGTAACGAACTGCTGATGATAAAACTGGAACGAACAAACTTTTTATCACTAAATGATGACGAGCGGGAAATATTGAATGATCTTATTGTAGAAACCAGCCAGGCGCTTGAAATGGCCAATATTTATACGAATATATTAAGCAGTACGCTCGATGCCTTTGCCAGCATCATCAGCAATAACCTCAATAATGTAATGAAGCGGCTTACATCCATTACTATTATACTTTCATTTCCATCTTTAGTGGCAAGTATTTATGGTATGAATGTGGCCATTCCTTATGCAAATGCGCCGCATGCATTTTATACACCGGTTATCTTATCTATCGTAGTATCTGTAATAATAGCCTGGTATTTTATGAAGAAGAAATGGTTTTAAGTTGTTATATAAACAATAAAGGCTGTTAATTCAAACAGCCTTTATCATTTTGTTGTTAATCAGTTTAAGATACGGTAAGCATTAAAGGGGAAACATCACACCGGCCATCTTCCTCACTGTCTAACAACAATATCTTACAAATTTATTTGTTTTTCCAACATCATTTTCCTAAGGTTTATCAACCCGTAGCGCATTCTTCCCAAAGCCGTGTTAATACTGCAATTAGTAGTTTCGGCTATTTCCTTAAAACTCATATCGCCAAAATGTCTTAACACAATAACTTCTCTTTGTTCTTCGGGCAGTTTATCAAGCATCTGGTGAATGCGGTCATAATTCTGGTTGCGGATAATCCTGCTCTCTGCATTATCGTTTACAACCACGTGTATTACATCAAAAATATCTTTTTTATCCTGGGTAAGAATGGTAGGCGTGCGCTTTATCTTGCGGAAATAATCAACGCAGAGATTATGGGCTATGCGCATGGCCCATGGTAAAAATTTACCTTCTTCATTATAACGGCGGCTGCGCAAAGTGTCAATAATCCGCAAAAAGGTTTCCTGGAAAAGATCTTCAGCAAGAAATTTATCCTTAACCAAAAACAAAATACTGCTAAAAAGTTTGTCCTTATAACGGGAAATAAGCATCTCAAGAGCGCTGCAATCGCCCTCCTGAAACCTAAGAATTAACTGGGTATCAGTTAATGATTTATATAATTTCATAATCGTGCCTTTAATGCAATTGTAACTGTTAACAGAGATTAATTACTTTGAAAGAAACCGGGTAAAAGTGTAAGTATAGGCAACGATTTTTTTTGAATGGCTTAACTATTGTTTGCAATATGTAAAAAAAAAGTGAAATCCCCAAATCATATTTGTTGAAAAAGTTTTTTGAAGGGTGTAATTTCGGCGTTTTAGTAAATTAAGCAGCAAAGGGAAATTATATGAGTTTAAGCGAGGCAGGCACTAAAACAGATAAGCTGATCCAAAAGAAAAACCTACCTGAAAATATATTCATAAAAGGAGCAAGGGTTCATAATCTTAAGAATATTTCGGTTTCATTTCCACGCAATAAATTTATAGTGGTTACAGGCGTTTCGGGCAGCGGCAAATCATCTTTAACCATGGATACATTATTTGCCGAAGGCCAGCGGCGCTATGCAGAAAGCCTCAGCGCTTATGTGCGCCAGTTTATGGCAAGAATGGTAAAGCCTGATGTTGATTTTATCAAAGGCCTTTGCCCGGCCATAGCCATTGAGCAAAAAGTTATCACCCGCACGCCACGCAGCACTGTGGGCAGCATGACGGAAATTTACGATTACCTGCGTTTGCTTTATGGCAGAACAGGTATTACCATTTCACCTGTTAGCGGCAGGGAAGTGAAGAAAGATGATATACCCGATGTTTTAAAAGCTATTCAACAATTACCGCTGGGCAGCAAGGCTTACATTCTCGTTCCGTTTAAACAACATGCGAAAAGAGATGTGCGTGAAGAGTTGAATATTCTTTTGCAAAAAGGATTTTCAAGAATTTATTTTACTGATAAAAAAGCTGCAGCTCGTCAATCCAAAAAAAATACAGATACAACTTCTGAAATTATACGCATTGAAGATTTGCTGGAAGAAGATGATAAAACGCTTAAACAAAGATTCAAGGCAGCAGTTTCTGTTTACCTGCTGGTTGACAGGATTATTACAAAGGAATTTGATGAAGATGATATACATCGCTTAAATGATTCCATTGGTATTGCCTTTTATGAAGGCGATGGTGAAATGCTGCTTCAAATAAATGAAGCTGAAATCATTCCGTTCAGCAATAAATTTGAACTGGATGGAATTGTATTTGAAGAGCCGGTTCCCAACCTGTTCTCATTTAATAATCCTTATGGCGCCTGCCCCACCTGCGAAGGTTTTAGCCAGGTATTGGGAATAGATCCTGAGCTCGTAATTCCAGACCGGCGTATGAGCGTTTATGATGGCGCCGTTGCTCCCTGGAAAGGAGAGAAGCTTGGCTGGTGGCGCGAACAATTTGTGAAAGGAGCAAGGTCTATTAATTTTCCTGTGCATAAACCTGTTGCCGATTTAACCGATGAACAATACAATATTTTATGGACAGGTCAAAGCGGCGTATATGGTATTGATGATTTTTTTAAAGAGGTTGAACAGAATCTTTATAAAGTTCAATACCGCGTTTTATTAAGCCGCTATCGTGGCCGCACCAAATGCCCCGATTGTAAAGGTTACCGTTTGCGTAAAGAAGCTTTGTATGTAAAGATTGGCGGTAAACATATTGGCGAGCTTTGCGAAATGCAGGTGAACGATTTAAAAAAATGGTTTGATAATTTACAGTTAAGTAATTATCATAAAAAAGTGGCCACCCGTATTTTAATTGAAATACATCAGCGGCTGCAAACCTTGCTGGATGTGGGTTTGGGCTACCTCACTTTAAACCGCCTGGCAAATTCTTTGAGCGGCGGCGAAAGCCAGCGCATTCAGCTTACGCGCAGCCTGGGCAGCAATCTTACCAATTCATTATATATTCTTGATGAACCTTCTATTGGTTTGCATGCAAGGGATACAGAAAGATTGATAAGTGTTTTGAAAAGATTGCGCGATGAGGGCAATACGGTTGTGGTGGTAGAACATGATGAAATGATGATGCGGGAAGCGCAACACATAATTGATATGGGGCCGCTGGCTTCACATCTTGGTGGCGAAGTAGTAGCTGAAGGTGATTATGATGCTATTATTAAAAATCCAGAAAGTCTTACAGGCAAATATTTACGGGGCGATTTAAAAATTCCTGTTCCAAAGAAGTTGCGTACTTCAAAACATTCACTGAAAATAACAGGCGCCAGGCAAAACAATTTAAAGAACATTGATGTTGAATTTCCGCTGAATGTATTGTGTGTTGTAAGTGGTGTAAGCGGCAGTGGTAAAACAACTTTGGTAAAACAAATTTTATATCCGGCTTTACGTAGGTTAAAAGGTGAATTTGGTGAAAAGGCAGGTTTTCATAAAAGCCTTGAAGGTGATGTTGACTATATATCACAGGTTGAGATGGTTGACCAGAACCCTATTGGAAGAAGCAGCCGCAGTAACCCTGTAACTTATATTAAAGCTTACGATGAAATACGCGACCTGTTTTCCAAACAACATTTAAGCAAGCTGCGCGGTTTTCAGCCCAAACATTTTTCTTTTAATGTTGATGGTGGCCGTTGCGACACCTGTAAAGGTGAAGGCGAACAAATTGTTGAAATGCAATTTTTAGCAGATGTGCATTTAACCTGCGAAGTTTGCGGCGGTAAAAAATTTAAGGAAGAAGTACTCGAAGTAACTTATAAGGGCAAAAATATTTATGATGTATTGGAATTAAGTGTTGATGATGCCATTGAATTTTTTTCTGCTGATAAAGATGGAACTGCTATTGCAAAAGCTATAAAGCCTTTGCAGGAAGTTGGTTTAGGTTATATAAAACTTGGCCAAAGCAGCGATACGCTCAGCGGCGGTGAAGCACAGCGTGTAAAGCTTGCCTCTTTTTTGGGGAAGGGCAAAGGTGCAGGGCATATATTATTCATCTTTGATGAACCAACAACAGGCCTTCATTTTCATGATATACAAAAATTGTTGGGCGCTTTCAGTGCATTGATTGACCAGGGGCATTCTGTTATTGTAATTGAACACAATACAGATGTAATTAAAACTGCCGATTGGATAATAGATATGGGCCCTGAAGCCGGTGATAAAGGTGGTAATGTTGTTTATGCTGGCATTCCTGCCGGTTTAAAAAAAGCTAAAGAAAGCATTACGGCAAAGTTTATAGAAGTGCCACCGGTAAATGGCCGGGCCAGCGCATCTGAATAATAAATGCTGGGATAACAAGGCAGGTATCGCTTCAATACTAAAATTACCTGCGATTATTTTTTCAATAAGATTAAAGGCAAGCTCCATGTCGAAGCCATGAAAGTGTTGTACTTAGTTGTAAACTTTCATAAGATGTAATTGCATGACACAGCCGCAAGGTTTTTGTTGTCACCTGCTTTAAATAATCAAAGAAACTATATCAAACGGAGTTGCTGGTAATGTGACCGCATTACTAGCACGCAGTCATATCATTTTTATATTTTTTAACGAATGCTGTAAAAACTTACAAGTGTTTTTGCAATCCTATTATAAAGTTTACAAGTTCACGGTTTAATGAATTTTCAAGTTGCTTGATGTAGATGTTCGGAGGAGTGTAACAGGAGCGCATAGACTTGTAAACTATAGATCAACATTAAACATATAAACATGAAAAGAATTTTATCTATCACATTAATTGCCGCTGCAATTTTTAGTTTCACCTCTTGTATTAAAACAGTGGAAACACTGCCGCAGCCCGTTGTTAATCCGCTTGCAGGTTCATGGTACCTGTATGATGCATCTGAATTATATGGAAATACATGGTATTCATTTAACGCCGGTATCGATGGTGTATTGACCTTTTATGACAACGGCAACGCACAATACGACGACGGGTATTCTTTTATGCAGGGCAACTGGTACACATCTTATATTTCTGATGGCTATTATGATGAATACGGAAATTATTATACAGATCTGCACCAGGATTTCCAGGCATCAATGAGTAACAGAAAAGGTTATTCACTTGATCTTTATTTTGATGATATAAGCTTTGCAGGCAATAATACTTTTATTGGTACTTATTATACCGGCAAGAGCATTGAGCGATATACATTCAAACGTTATTAGGTTTTGTTATAAAAGGCAGGCAATAATTTGCAACCGCAAATCAACCTGCCTTATTTTATTTCATAATATATATAAATTAATAACCGGCGCATATTTTCATAATAGTATTTTTATTCTTCAATAAAAAGACAGTATGAAAGTTATTTTAGCCATATTAATTCTTATTGTTAATACTGCCGTTGCACAAAATATCCCTGTTGCATTAAATGCACAAAACCCGCACTATTTTACATATCAAAATAAGCCTATTGTTTTAGTTACTTCAGGTGAACATTATGGTGCATTATTAAACCTGGATTTTGATTTTAATAAATACCTGGCAACGCTTCATAAAGATGGCTTAAATCTCACCCGCTTATTCACTGGCGCCCTATATGTTGAACCGTCGGGCGCTTTTAATATTGAACGAAATACATTGGCGCCTTTGCCAATGAAATTTATATGCCCGTATGCCCGAAGCAATAATCCCGGTTATGCAAACGGTGGTAATAAGTTTGATTTAACAAGATGGGATGCTGCTTATTTTACAAGACTTAAGAAGTTTATGTCGATGGCCCGTGATAACAATGTTATTGTGGAGCTTACATTTTTTTGCCCTTTTTATGATAGTACTCAATGGAAATTAAGCCCACTGAATGATGCCAATAATATTAATAAAATTGCCACCGGGCTTGAAAGAACAGATATATATATTGTTAGTTCCAAGACAAGGGCCATTAATGCTTTGCAGGCAAAATTTGTAAGTAAAGTTGTTACAGAATTAAACAGCTATGATAACCTTATGTATGAAATAATCAATGAGCCTTATTTTGGAGGCGTAACATTAGAGTGGCAGCATTTCATCGCAACTATTATCGACAGTACAGAAAAGCATCTTCCAAAAAAACATCTCATAACACAAAATATAGCAAACGACGCTGCCTTGATAACAAAACCTGATAGCCTTATATCAGTGTTTAATTTTCATTATGCATTACCTGTTGCCGCCGCTGAAAATTATTATCTGAATAAAGTGATTGGCTGTAATGAAACAGGTTTTGCAGGTATTGCGGATTCCGTTTACAGGTTACAAGCCTGGCAGTTTATGCTTGCTGGCGGCGCCTTATTCAATAACCTCGATTACTCCTTTGTGGCAGGTTATGAAGATGGAACTTTTAAATATCATAAAGATCAGCCAGGTGGCGGCAGCATTGCATTACGCAGGCAGTTAGCTGTTTTAAAAGATTTTATTACATCGCTTGATTTCATACACCTGAAACCAGATAGCAGTGTTATTAAAGATGTTTCATCTGCTGATGCTTCTGTGAAAATTTTATGCAATAATGGAAAAGAATATGCTGCGCATATAAAGGGTGAAAATAATCTTCAGTTGCAGCTTGATCTGCCTTCAAATAATTATAAAGTTGTATGGATCGATCCTGTTTCAGGAAACATACTATCTTCAACAACCATTCAGGCGCACGATGAGCCGATAACATTAACGGCACCGGCATATAAGACAGATATTGCTCTGAAAATAATGAAAGAATAAATGTGAAACCGGAAGTTTAAATAAAATCCTTTTCCTGTCTTAATGATAAAACAGGCAGGCGGTTCAGGTTAACAATTCCTGTTGTATGATCCTGCTGAAAGACCTTATGCCATAAGCCATGGCGTGTGGGTATTACAAGCAGCATATCTATGTTTTCTTCTGCAGTAAATGTATCAATAGCAGTAAAAAGGTTTTTAAATTCAGGTTCAAAATAAACAGGAGATAATTCGGCAAGGTCATCCTGTACAGCCTTTTTATAACCCAATGCAATTTCATCAACCACTTCATTAGGCGATACAACATTAATAACATATAACCGCGCCTTTGTAAAATTGATAAGGCGCTTGATCATCGCCACCGGCATCTGTAAATTTTTTCGGTAATAATTTACGGCAAATGCAATTTTTTGTACCGGCTTATAATTTATAACAGATGGCACAATCAATACAGGAATATCAAGATCAATAAAAGCATCTACAATATTTACATCCCATGCAAGCAATTCATTGTACCGCCCATCTGCGCCGAGTATAATAAAAGAGGTGTTTTCTTCTTTTGCTTTTGCATATAATTCATCAATAAAAACACCCGTAACCATTTCAGCTTTTATATTTATTTCAGGGTAATTATTCTTTACCCATTCATATTCCTGCTGCAACTTTCTTTCATCATTCAATAATATCTCGCTCATGGCTGCTATAGCAATGGCATCGCCTGTAAGCGATGCAGGAAAACTAAAAATATTCAGCAACAAAACACTTGTTGTGGGATTATGTAAAAATTTACATGCATATTCCAAAGCGTTGCGTGATGATGCTGAAAAATTTGTAACTACAATAATCTTTGCCATAATTAAAAATATAATTTGAATGGTTGCGGGTTACAGGTACTTACGGATGCAGCACAGTTTTAATGTGCTGCATCCGCCATGCTCATTTTGGTTTTTGAATTTTTTATAAAGATCAGCACTATTGGCACAAATACAAGAAACATAAAGCCTATATACAGGAATATATCCATATAGGATAACACTGTGGCCTGCACCGAGACGGAGCCATCAATCATTTTATAAGCCGTGCCCAAAGCAATGTTAGGTGGCATGCCCTTTGCCTGCATGCCTGCAGCCATTGCCTGCACCCTTGATTGCACTGCCGGATCGTAGATGTTAAGATGATCTACAAGATTGCCTCTGTGGTGCACAATATCCCTTGTTAAATAAGTTGAAATCAATGCTACCCCAAACGAACCGCCCAATTGACGCATCATGCCCGAAAATGCAGCGCCCTGGCCTATTTCAGGGCCTTTTAATGTTGAAAGCGCCAGGGTGGAAATAGGTACAGACAATAATCCCAAGCCAACACCACGTACCATTAAAGGCCAGAAAAAGTCTTCGCCGGCTGTATGTGGCGTCATTACTTTATAAGTCATTAAACTATAAATAAAGAAGATAGCCATGCCCAAAGAAATCAATATTTTTTGCGGAACGCCGCGTTGTATCAACTGCCCTATTATCGGCATCATAAACGCAACGGTTAATGTGCTTGGGATCATTAATAAGCCTGATTGTGTGGCATCCCAACCTAAAATACTTTGTGTATATAATGGAATAATAAATGTGGAACCAAACAGGCCAAAACCTTGTACAAAAGATAATATAACGCCCATCCTTAAATTGGAATTTCGCAGCACCCTTAACTCAACTATCGGGTATTTATAAACCAGTTGGCGCCATATAAAACCATAAAACCCAAAACAGGTAATAACCGTTAATACAATAATAAGCTTACTGTTAAACCAGTCGTCTTCCTGTCCTTTCTCTAATATATATTGTAATGAGCCCACTGCAGCAGTTAAAAGGAAAATACCCAACCAGTCCACCTGGCTTGCAGGGCGCTTCTCGCCGTATTTAGGGCTTCTTACGTATTGAAGTGTAAGCAAAGCGGCAATAATCCCAACAGGAATATTTATGTAGAAGATATATGGCCATGCATAATGGTCAACTATATAACCACCAAGCGGCGGGCCAAGCGTTGGGCCAATAATTACACCCAGCACGTAAATAGCCTGCGCCATTGCCCTTTTTTCAGGCGGATAACTTTCTGTGATGATCGTTTGTGATGTTACTAATAAAGCGCCGCCGCCAAGGCCTTGTATAAAGCGAAAAATTACAAGCTCTCCAATGCCCGATGCATTGCCACATAAAAAAGAAGAAGCTGTAAATATGATGATAGAAGCGGCAAAATAATTTCTTCTTCCAAACTGCTGCGATAACCAGCTTGTCATTGGTACGATGATAACGTTGGCAATTGAATAAGCGGTAATAACCCAGCTTACTTCACTAAGCGTGGCGCCAAGGCTGCCGCGCATATCATTCAATGCAACGTTTACAATGGTTGTATCAATAATTTCAAGCAGCGCACAAAATACAGCCGTGATGGTAATAATAACCCGCCGCGAACCATATTCAACCAGTGATTGTTGTTGTTCCATTTAATTATTTTTTTCCATTGCGGAAGATTAACAGGTTATTATTTACAATGATTTATTATGCTGAGATTAGACATTTTGAAAGCCACTGAAACGCTTATACTTTATATAATGAAGAAATGCGGCCAATAAATAAAAATTCAAATGAATCCTGTTAATCGTTTTAATCTTATAAGTCCCGGTTCAGGCATTAATCCAAATGCACATCCACATATACGTTCATGCCTGCCTTCAATTGTTTTACCAGTGAATCCTGTGGATTTGTAAATTCAATTCTAACCGGTAAACGCTGAACTGTTTTTACAAAGTTTCCACTGGCATTATCCGGCGGCAATAAAGCGAAACGTGAACCGGTTGCAGGTGAAAACGAAGCAAGTTTTGCTTCAAACTCATGGCCCGGAAGCGCATCTGCTTCCACAATAACTTTCTGGCCGATTTTCAAATCATCAAACTGTGTTTCTTTAAAATTGGCAACTACCCAAATGTCATTATCCTGTACAATACTGAAAGTGGCCTGGCCCGCTGAAAGAAACTGGCCTTCCTGCACATTCACTTTTGAAATAATGCCATCAGCAGGAGCTGTGATAACGGTGTAAGAAAGATTAAGTTTTGCATCATCTACGTCCACCTGGCGTTGCTTGATGGTTGAATTGGCAAGCCCTATTTGAGTTGATGTAGCATTGCTTTGAGAGCTAACCGCATTGGTTTGTCTTGCAGCTTGCGCTTTCTGCTGCTGTAATACCAGTAATTGTTTTTCTGCTGTTTCTTTTGCAGCCTGCGCCTGCTCATATTGTTGCTGCGTAACAGAGTGATCTTTTATAAGATTGGCATAACGGTTATAATCCTGCGTGGTGCGCCATACATTTACTTTGGCAGCTTCTATTTGTGCATCAACGGCGCTTATTGCGGCCTGCGATGTGGCAATGTTTGCGGCAGAAGCATTGGTGCTTGCTTTTGCTGATGTAAGATTGCTTTCAGCAGTAGCCAGGGCTGCTTCAGCCTGTTCCAGCCGGAGCTTGAAATCGCGGTCATCAAGCATAAGTAATGTGTCACCTTTTTTTACGCGCTGGTTATCTTTTACCCGCACTTCTGTTACGTATCCCGAAATTTTGGGGATTACCGGATTGATGTGCGCTTCCACCTGCGCATCATCTGTTTCTTCATGATGCAGGGAATGTATGTATTTGCTTATGCCAAAGCTGCCGCCTGCAAGCACCAGCAGTATAAGCACAATTAAAAATGCTTTGCTTCTTTTTTTGGGAGCAGCGTTGCTGCCGGTTTCCTGTGTTGCCATAATTATATCAGTCTTGAATAGTTTTTTTAAATTATATTATTTGAGCAATCCTGCTGTTTGCTGTAATGTGTAATAGTCAAGTGCTGCATCGGCCTTTGATACTTCAAGGTCAAGATTAGCGCGCAACTGCTCAACGTTGGCATCAAGCAGATCGGTTAACAGCAACAAGCTGTTATCATATTTGTTTTTACTGATCCGGTAATTTTCATTTGCCTGTAACACCGCTTTATTATTTACTTCTATCTTTTTAATATCGGTTAAATATGTTTGATATGCCTGGTTAATGGCAAGGTGAATATTGTCCGTCATTATGTCCCTGCTTATCTCCAGTTGCTCTGCTCTGGCTTCAGCCTGCTGCACTTTTGATTTTGTTTTCCATAATGAGCCGATATCATACTTCACGCCAAGGCCAAACGTAACGGCATTGGTTATTGTAAGCAGTTTTGGAACATGTGCAGCCACATAGCCGCCCGTTAAAGCAAGGCTTGGATAATAATCGCCTTTGGCTATTTTGATAGCTGCATCTGCTGCTTTGCTTCGATAATCAAGCGCCTGTACATCGTTGCGGCCGGTATCGGCGGAGGCTTCGTATGCTTCAATTGATTGCAGCTCGACGGGCCTTGCTATGCTGGCTGAATCTACTGCCAGTTTTGTTGATTCCGGAAGGCCTAATAATATGTTCATATTAACGGTGGCAAGCTGTATGCTGTTCTGTGCATCCACAAGCGCCAGTTCAAAATTGGATGTTTGCAACTGTGCCCTCAGCATATCATTTCTTGCAAGCAAGCCATTTCTTTCAAGGCTTGCAAAATTGCTGTCGCGCAACCTCGATTGTTCAAGATTTTCCTCTACCACCTTCGCTGATGCACTGGCTTTGTATAAATTAATATAAGCAGCAATTATATTGAGCGTTACCGCTTCCTTATC
This sequence comes from Parafilimonas terrae, assembly GCF_900115755.1. Taxonomy (GTDB): domain Bacteria; phylum Bacteroidota; class Bacteroidia; order Chitinophagales; family Chitinophagaceae; genus Parafilimonas; species Parafilimonas terrae. Next base: position 137,178 of record NZ_FOXQ01000012.1, on the reverse strand, counting down.
ATGTTCGGCATCAAGCCTTGTTGCCTGTTCAAGATATTTCGCAGATTCAATGCCATACTTAATTTTTGAACCTGCATAAATGGGCAATGAAACATTCGCCGATCCATATAATGCCTGTGAAATGGTTGGCGATGTAAAACCGCCACTGCTATCGCTTCCAAAACCTTTTAAATTAACGTTGGGCTTTGTTAATCGTAAATACGAACCGCTTATGCTTGCTTCAGGCAATCTTGCTTCTGCTGCCTGTTTGGTGGATGCAACGGCCTCATCAATTTTTGCCTGGCTTAGTTTTAACTGCTTGCTGTTTTTAATGCCTAATTCAATGGCTTCATTTAAAGTAAGCGTTTTACTTTCCTGCGCATTTATCTTAATAAAAGAAAATAAAACAAACACTAAGGCCAGCCGTATATATTTTTTATGCTTCATATATTGTATTAATAATGAATATATATTCAGTTTAAATTAAAAAGAGTTATGCTTTAATGCCATCCCAGCATAATTGGAAATTCAGGTCTATTACTTCGGGATTAAGTTTTTTGTTATAATAATTTACCCTCCTGGAAATTTCGTTGATGCTTCCAATCATAAAAGCGGTGAGCCAGAAATTATCAACATCTTTTACGAGGTGTTCTTTTTTTCCGCGGGCTAATAGTTCTTTCAAAGGTTCAAACATTTTTTTTGCTTCAACTTTTATCTGCTCATCTATATATGGGGAATGAAATGCCTGTTCTATAAAAAGGCTTTCTTCAAATCGTAAAAGCCTGTGATGCAATACATTAAGCCAAATGGTATGAAATCCAACCTTAAAGGGCGCTTTTGCATCATAATTTTTAAAAAAGCTGCCCTGCGAATTTTTTATGCATGCCTGGAAAAGGCTTGCAATTAATGTTTCTTTATTCTGAAAATAAATATATAATGTGCCTGTTGCAATTTTAGCTTCCTTAGCCACAGCCTGCATGGTTACGCCTGAAAGGCCTGTAGCTTTAACGAGTTTTAAAGTTGCCTTATAAATGCGGGCTATTTTATTTTCATCTCTCAATTTCACGCCGCAAAATTAAATGAATTTTTATTCATTTATAAAATATGTTTTTGTGTATTTAACATTTTGAAATAAAACTTACGTTTGTTATTGCATGGATATTCGTTTGAAATTTGGTGAAAATAATTTTGGTTATGGATTATATTGAAATAAGCTTTAAAGCCCTGGCCGAAGAACAAAAAGAGATATTAATTGCGTTGCTTTCCGAAATGCATTATGAAGGTTTTGAAGAACAGGCGCGCCAGTTAAAAGCATTTATTCCGCTTGATTTATACGATGAAAAAATGTTACAAAACCTGGCTGAAAAAATGCAATTAAACTACTTGGTAACCGAATTGCCCGATGTAAACTGGAACCATATATGGGAGTCGAACTTTCAACCGATGATAATTGGTGATTGCGTTTTAAGGGCTTCATTTCATCAACCCATAGAAAATATACAGCATGAAATTATTGTAACGCCAAAAATGAGTTTTGGCACCGGGCATCATGCCACTACGTTTATGATGATACAACAAATGCAGGCAATGGATTTCAATAATAAAACTGTTTTGGATTTTGGCACCGGCACGGGTGTATTGGCTATTCTTGCACATAAGCTTGGCGCAGCAAAAATTGTGGCTATTGATAACGACAGTTTTAGTATAGAAAATGCAGCAGAGAATTTTATTAATAACAACATTGATGGCATAGAACTGAAAATGGCAGACAATGCAAATGCTGAAGGAATGTTTGATATTATTCTTGCCAATATTACACGTAATATTATACAGGAAAATTTTCACTTGTTTAATCTTCAACTGGCAGAAGGCGGCCTTCTTTTATTAAGCGGTCTTTTAAAAGAAGACGAAAAAATTATCATGGAAGCTGCCGGCAATACAAAGTTTGAATTAAAGCATAAGCTTGAAAAAGATGGTTGGATATGCTTGCTGCTTGAAAAAAGAAATGAAGGATATTTATTCTGAAAAATTGAAGAAATTTTATAATAAGCTGCAGGTTTACTGCTGCTGATTTTTAGGAAAGTTGATATAACTTCGCTCCCTGATTTTAAAGGGTTTAATTTATTAAAATAGTTAGATACTGAATAATGAGCCGGATATAAAATTATCCGGCTCATTTGTGAGTACATTTTAAAAATTCTATTTTAAGAAACTATAACTGGCAGTGATAAATAAGAAAAATAATGAAACTTACCATATATCGCATATTAAGTTTTTTGCTGATGCCCATGGCTATTTTGTTTTCCATAGCAGTATTGTTACTAATAAGGGCTGCATTTGCTAACCCGGCTATGCTTCTTCCTCTTTTTTTAATTGCCTGTATTGCCATTTACACATTCGCCTCTCTTAATTTCTTAATAAGGGGGATTGATGGCAAAAGATTTCTGGGAAAATCATCTAAGGACTGGCTTAGGGTAAATGCAATTGCCAGCACCGTATTTTCTTTATTAATGATAGTACAGTGCACGATTTTTTTAATGCACCCGGAAATGCTGCAGCAAATTACAGCCCAGGCTAAGGAGAATGCAGGTGCTGAATTTAAAATGAACAAAGCTGACTTTGAGAATTACATCAGGGTAACATCTTATTTCTTTCTTGTGTACGCAATTGTTTTGTTTGTGCATATAATGCTAAGTTTTCAATATTTAAAAAAATACGCATACCTTTTTCAAAACGAAAAAAAATAATACATATCCTTAGAAAGTTCCCCGATTTTAAGTTTTGTGGTGAATGTGTATTAATTTGCTAATGTTAAGAAATTATTACCAATTCAATATTGCGGGCGGGATGGCATGTATTCCTTCATTTTTGCAAAAACTGAGCTATGGCATTTAATTCCTTCATGAAAATTTTTCAGCCTAAGGACAGGATTTTTTATTCACTTTTTGAAGAAGTTGTTGATACGGTTTATGAGATGGGCGAGCTGCTAAAGAAACTTATTGTAGAAAGGGAACGGGATAAGCGGTTTGCTATATTAAGTGAAATTGAAAATGCAGAGCATAAAAACGATGACATTACACACCGTATTTATACAGAGCTTGGCAGAACGTTTATAACCCCTTTTGACCGGGAAGACATTCATTTTCTGGCTACTGCGCTTGATGATGTTGCCGATTATATCTATGCTTCGGCAAAGCGCATGACCTTTTATAATATTACAAACGACGATGAAGGCATAATTAAACTGGCTAACCTTATTTCGTTTGGGGTGCAGGAATTAAAAACCGCTGTGCGGGGTTTGCGAAATATGCGGGACCTGCAGGCTATGACAACAGCATTGGTTAAAATAAACAGCATAGAAAACCAGGCGGATGATATTTATGATTTAAGCGTTGAGCGCCTTTTTGATCTTGAACAGGATATAAAGATGCTAATAAAGAAAAGGGAAGTTTATCATGCCATGGAAACAGCAACCGATAAATGTGAAGATGCAGGCAATGCGATAGAAACCATCATTATCAAGTATTCTTAAGTTATTTAAACGAAACTTATCCTATCGCATGTCCACATTATTAATTGTAATCATAATCCTTGCAGTATTATTCGATTATATTAACGGGTTTCATGATGCAGCAAATTCCATTGCCACCATTGTATCCACAAAAGTGCTCACGCCATTCCAGGCAGTGATATGGGCGGCGTTTTTCAACTTTGTTGCCTATTTTATTTTCCGCGACCATGAAGTGGCTAACACAGTAGCAAAAACTGTAAACAGCGGCTCATACGATTTAACCGTGGTGCTGGCAGGCGTTATAGCATCCATTATCTGGAATTTGCTTACCTGGTGGTATGGCATTCCTTCCTCATCATCCCACACATTAATCGGCGGGTTTGCGGGCGCAGCTGTTGCACATTCAGGTTTTGACAGCATTAACTGGTCTTTAAACGGCGGTATAAGCCTTACTATACTTTTCATTTTGTTGGCCCCTGTAATCGGCATGATCATATCCATGTTCATAACACTGGTAACAATACAAAGAAACTTTTGGCTTAAAATATCGATAATCGTTGCTACATTAACAATCTGTCTCGTATTCATTCACTTTAAAAAGCCTTTCGAGTTTTGGGGATTATTGGCATTGGGCATTATTTTTCTTGCATCTTATTTTTATAATCATTTCAGGGGCGAAACTGCTGCCAGAACCACTAATATGTACAAACGGCTGCAATTGGTTTCTTCTGCCACTTTCAGTATTGGGCATGGCGGAAGTGATGCGCAAAAAGTTATTGGGATTATCGGCGCTGCTATGGTAGCTGAAAATGTAATTCCTGATATTAGCCAGATACCTTCATGGGTGCCTTTTATGTGTTATACGGCCATTGGTCTTGGCACCATGAGCGGCGGGTGGAGAATTGTGAAAACAATGGGTTCAAGAATTACCAAAGTTACGCCCCTTGAAGGTGTAATGGCTGAAACTGCCGGTGCTATTACCTTATTTACTGCTGCCAATCTGGGAGCCCCTGTAAGTACTACGCATACAATCGCAGGTTCCATAGTAGGCGTTGGCGCCACCAAACGTTTAAGTGCTGTTCGCTGGGGTATAACTATAAACCTCGTTTGGGCCTGGATATTAACTATACCTGTAAGTGCACTGTTAGCGGCAGGATTATATTGGTTCTTCCATCTCTTTTCTGCTTAGTTTCATTATTTTGCAACCATATTTTTTACTATGAAAAAAATACTGGTTACAGGAGGTTGCGGCTATATTGGCGCGCATACCGTGGTTGATTTGCTGGAAAATGGCTATGAAGTAATTTCAATTGACGATAATTCACGCTCGGGCACTTACCTGCTCGATGGCATTGAAAAAATAACGGGTACCAAAATCAAAAATTACAATGTTGACCTTAAAAATTTTGATGAAACCCGTGCTGTTTTCCAGGAAAATGAAGATATACAGGGCATTATACATTTTGCGGCCTATAAAGCAGTTGGCGAAAGCGTTGCAGAGCCATTAATGTATTATGAAAATAACCTGTTTTCTCTTGTAAACATCCTTAAATGTGCAAAGGAATTTAATATTCCGAATTTTGTGTTCTCTTCTTCCTGCACTGTATATGGAAACCCCGATAAGATACCGGTTACAGAATCTTCCCCCACTAAAAAAGCAGAATCTCCTTACGGCGCCACCAAGCAAATGGGTGAAACGATTGTAGAAGACTTTTCAAAAGTGCAGGCTTGTAATACCATATTACTGCGTTATTTTAACCCGGTTGGCGCTCATCCTTCCATACATATTGGTGAGCTGCCTTTGGGAAGGCCGCAGAACCTTGTTCCGGCCATTACACAATGTGCCATCGGTAAAATCCAGGAAATGACGGTTCATGGCACAGACTATCCAACCCGGGATGGCAGTTGCATCCGTGATTATATTCATGTTTGCGATATTGCCCATGCACACACGCTTGCTTTGGAATTCCTCATCAATAAAAAAAATGAATCTGCCTGTGAAGTCTTTAATTTGGGAAGTGGTAACGGCGTAACAGTACTGGAAGCTATAGCTGCCTTTGAAAAGGTGTCAGGCAGAAAGCTAAATTACCGGTTAGGCCCGAGAAGGCCGGGAGATGTGGTAGCTATTTATGCCAATAACGATCTTGCGAAATCAGCTTTGAACTGGGACGTCAAATATGACCTTGATGATATGATGCGTACGGCATGGGAATGGGAGCTTAAGATTAAGGAAGACGAAGAACTGATTAAAGCGCAAAATGCCGTTTTAAATTAATTAGCATAATTGTTATTAAACTTTTTAATTAAGGCATTATCAAACAAACAGGTTTTAAATTTTTTATTTAAAATAACCCTGCATGCAAATTGAAGATAGGGATTTGTTATATCAGTTCAGGCAGCCGGATACAAAGGAAAGGGCGTTTACAGCTATTATAAAAAAGTATCAGGAGAAATTATATTGGCATGTGCGCAGAATGGTAATAGACCATGATGATGCCAACGACGTGCTGCAAAATGTTTTTATAAAGGTGTGGAACGGCCTCGAAAATTTCAGGGAAGACAGCCAGCTTTATACATGGTTATATCGTATAGCAGCCAATGAAAGCCTCACGTTTCTTGAACAACAGAAGAAAAAAAGCGCTGTTAGCCTCAGCGATGTTGAAAGCGGTCTGGCCAATAAGGTTGTAGCTGATAAGAATTTTGACGCCAACCGCTTGGAGTGGAAACTTCAATTGGCCATACAGCAATTGCCTGAAAAACAACGACTTGTTTTTAATTTAAGATATTATGATGAGATGCCTTACGAGGAAATGAGCCGGATTTTAGAAACCAGCGAAGGTGCTTTGAAGGCAAGTTACCATCATGCAGTAAAAAAAATAGAGGAATTTATTAAAAATAATTAAACGGTTTAGCTATATAAGGGTCAAAAAAAAGTGATGCAGACAAATATTAACATATTAAATGAATTAAAAGAAGCCGGTGCTGCAACATTGATACAGGCAAACAACGAAAATTATTATTCGGTGCCGGAAGGTTATTTTAGTAATCTTTCTTCTCATGTAATAGCTAATATTTTTGTAAGTGAACTAACTGCTGTTAATCCTTATACGGTGCCTGAAAATTATTTTGAAAATTTTCCCGATATAATTCTTGATAAAATAAATGCTCCTTCTCTGCAGTTGCCAGGCAGCAAACGAGAGGTTTTTGGAGTTCCTGACGGATACTTTGATGAATTTGCTAACAAGGTAATCGAAAAGATAAAAGCCCAAAAAAATAATGATGTAAAGCAGGAACTGGAAGAGATTTCTCCTTTATTGAATACCATATCAAGAGAGAACCTGTATTCGCTGCCTCCAAAATATTTTGATGAGCTTGCTCCTTTAAAATATGCGGGTAAAAATGAACCGTCAGCTAAAATAATTTCTATTGGCAGCAAACCCCGCAGATGGATAAATTATGCGGCTGCAGCCTGCATAGGAGCTGTTTTGTTTGGAGGCGGATATTTTTTTATTTCAGGGAATAACACAAGGCCTGCCCAAATTACGCAGCCTGTTGCTGCCGCAGCAAAAGCTGATATTCAGCAGCAATTAGCGGATATAAGCGATTCTGAAATTGAGTCCTACCTTAATGAAAACAACAGTATGGCTGTTTTTACGGGCGTAGGCGCAGATTATCAGCCTCAAAATCAAAATACAGACATACAGATCCTTATAAAAGATATACCCGACGATGAGATACGGCAATATTTAAATGAAGGAGAGGACTTGAAAAAAGAAGAGGGTATATAAAGATGAGAATCATGAAAAAAATATTTACATTATTGTTGTTTTTATGCTTCCATAGTTATTTTTGCCTTGCGCAATCTTCTGATGGAGATGATAATAACAGGGTAGAGGTGGTAAAAATGGGTTATATGACCCGCGAATTAAATCTCACACCGCAAGAAGCGCAGCGTTTTTGGCCCGTATATAATAACTATGTTAACGAAATCAGGCAGGCAAGGAACCGATACCCTGACGATGAAGTTGCATTCGAAAAGAAGGTTGTTGAAATTAAGGAGCGTTATAAAGGAAACTTTAGAAAGGTTTTAGGAAACAATAGCCAGCGTGTAAACAAAGTTTACACCACTGATAAGCAGTTTAATAACGCCCTGCGAAATGAGCTAAGAAACCGCCAGCAAAAGCAATCACAAGGTAAACCGGCTCAAAATCAGTTGCAGCGCCCAAAAAAGGAAAATAATTCTAATAGTAAGCCAAACAAAACGAATAATAAACGAAAACCCAATTCGCGGTTTTAATTATATTTAACTTGGTGTTTTTCATAGGTTAGCAACGGCCAGCTCTTTTTAGGGCAGGCCTTTTTTGTAAATATTATTATAAGTGACTGCTTAGATCAAAAGCGAGATGCACTATCTGTATTTGATTATTAATCAGTTTAAGGGGATAAGTTTTGGCTTTAAGGTTAAGTCAGGATTAACTTTTAAAGTTTAATAGCATTGATGAAAATTTTAATTATAATTTTTTTAACTTCGCGGATTCATTCCACATTTAAAATTTTACTTTCATTTTCAGTATTATACTTACCTTTGCCGTCCTTTATTTGGGCAGTTGGCTAAAAGCGGCAGTGAGGTTAATTAATTGTTTGCTTTTTAATGCCTTAAGAACCCGTAAGTTCTGTCCCATTTTATTTTTCCGGAAAAACTATCAATTAAGATATGTCATCAACTAAATTGCAAAACAGAGTCAGCTTTGGTAAAACAAAAAACCTTGCTGAGTCTCCCGATTTATTGGATATTCAATTAGAGTCATTCAGAGATTTTTTCCAGTTAGAAACCACGCCTGATAAACGTAATAACGAAGGGCTGTTTAAAGTGTTTAAGGAAAATTTTCCTATCACTGACACCCGCAACATCTTCGTGCTGGAATTCCTGGATTATTTCATAGACCCGCCACGTTACACCATCGAAGAGTGTATGGAACGCGGGCTCACCTATGCTGTTCCGCTTAAAGCAAAACTGCGTTTAAGCTGTAACGATGAAGAGCACGTTGATTTCCAGACCATCGTTCAGGATGTGTTCCTTGGAAATATTCCTTATATGACGCCCCGCGGTACATTTGTTATTAACGGCGCTGAACGCGTGGTGGTTTCCCAGTTACACCGTTCACCTGGTGTATTTTTCGGCCAGTCTGTTCACCCCAACGGTACAAAAATTTACTCTGCAAGGGTAATCCCGTTCAAAGGTGCCTGGATGGAATTTGCTACAGACATTAATAATGTAATGTACGCTTACATCGACCGTAAGAAAAAATTTCCGGTTACAACTTTATTGCGTTCTATCGGTTATGAAACCGATAAAGACATTCTTGAACTTTTCGGGATGGCTGATGAAGTAAAGGCTGATAAGAAAACTTTACAGGCTTATGTTGGCAAAAAACTGGCAGCCCGTGTATTAAGGACCTGGGTGGAAGATTTCGTGGATGAAGATACCGGTGAAGTAGTTTCCATCGAGCGTAATGAAATTGTGATGGAACGCGATACAGTGCTGGATGAAGATGCCATTGAAATGATTGCTGAACTCGATGTTAAAAGCATTTTTATTCAGAAAGAAGATGTAGGCGGCGATTACGCAATTATATATAACACATTAAACAAAGATACCTCTAACAGTGAACTGGAAGCCGTTCAGCATATTTACCGCCAGTTACGCGGCGCTGATGCTCCGGATAACGAAACTGCACGTGGTATTATTGATAAATTATTCTTCAGCGATAAACGTTATGATCTGGGTGAAGTTGGCCGCTATAAAATCAACCGGAAATTAGAGGTAACCACTAAACTTGAAACAAAAGTTTTAACACGCGAAGACATCATCGAAATCATTAAATATCTCGTTCGCTTAACCAATGCGAAAGCAGAAATTGATGATATTGACCATTTGAGCAATCGCCGCGTTCGTACAGTTGGTGAACAATTGTATGCGCAATTCGGCGTTGGTTTGGCACGTATGGCCCGTACCATTCGTGAAAGAATGAACGTGCGTGATAATGAAGTATTTACCCCGGTTGATTTGATCAACGCAAGAACGCTTTCTTCCGTTATCAACTCATTCTTCGGTACATCGCAGTTATCGCAGTTCCTCGATCAAACTAACCCGCTTTCAGAAATTACCCACAAACGCCGTATTTCTGCCCTCGGCCCCGGTGGTTTAAGCCGTGAGCGTGCAGGCTTTGAGGTTCGTGACGTGCACTATTCGCATTATGGCCGTTTGTGTACAATTGAAACTCCGGAAGGACCAAACATTGGTTTAATTTCTACGCTCTGTGTGCATGCGCGCATTAATGAAATGGGCTTTATCGAAACCCCTTACCATAAAGTAAATGATGGTAAAGTGGATATGAAAAAGCTTACTTACCTGAGTGCCGAAGAAGAAGATACCGCCAAGATTGCACAGAATAATGTACCGCTTGATGATAAAGGAAACTTTGTTGAAGACAGGATTGCAAGCCGCCAAACGGGCGATTTCCCTATTCTTGAAAAGGAAGAAGTTGAATATATGGACGTTGCACCAAACCAGATCGTTGGTTTAAGTGCTTCGCTGATTCCATTCCTGGAGCATGATGATGCCAACCGTGCATTAATGGGATCGAACATGCAACGCCAGGCAGTTCCGTTAATCAATCCTGAAGCGCCAATCGTAGGTACGGGTTTGGAAGGAAAAGCTGCCCGCGATGCCCGTATCCAGATACACGCAGATGGTGATGGTGTGGTTGAATATGTTGATGCTAAAGAAATTCATGTTCGTTACAAACGTAATGACCTTGACAGGCTGGTAAGCTTTGAAGATGACCTGGTAAAATACCGTTTGACCAAATTCATCAAAACAAACCAATCAACTTCCATCATTCTAAGGCCTGCTGTAAAGAAAGGCCAGGTGGTGAAAAACGGCGACTTCCTTACTGAAGGTTATGCTACAAAAGATGGGGAACTTGCATTAGGCCGTAACCTGCAGGTAGCATTTATGCCGTGGAAAGGTTACAATTTTGAAGATGCCATTGTTATAAATGAAAGAGTGGTTCGCGATGATATTTTCACTTCAATCCATATTGATGAATTTGAGCTGGAAGTACGTGATACCAAGCTTGGTGAAGAAGAATTAACGCCGGATATTCCAAACGTTTCTGAAGAGGCTACCAAAGACCTTGATGAAAATGGTATTATACGCATTGGCGCTCATGTACGCGAAGGCGATATTCTTATCGGTAAGATCACACCTAAAGGTGAAAGCGATCCTACGCCCGAAGAAAAATTGTTACGCGCTATCTTCGGTGATAAAGCCGGCGATGCTAAAGACGCTTCTTTAAAAGCGCCTAACGGAACAGAGGGTGTGGTGATTGATAAAAAGCTTTTCCAGCGTGCCAAGAAAGATAAAAATGGTAAAGTGCGTGAAAAAGCTTTGCTTGAAAAAGTAGAGAAAGTTCATGAAAAGAATGTGGACGACCAGAAAGAAGTGCTGCTGGAAAAATTGCAAACGCTTCTGAAAGACAAATCTTCTGCCGGCGTTACCAACAATTTTGGCGAAATGCTGATTGGCAAAACAGCTAAGTTCAATGCAAAGAACCTTGGTTCTATTGATTACCAGAATGTAAACCCGCTGGGTTGGACAGGCGATGCAGAAGTTGATGAGTTAATCAACCGCTTATTACACAACTACAATATAAAATACAACGAAGAACTGGGCCGCTACAAACGAGAAAAGTTCAATATCTCCATAGGTGATGAATTGCCTGCAGGCGTATTGAAACTGGCTAAAGTTTACCTCGCTGTAAAACGTAAGCTGAAAGTGGGCGATAAAATGGCGGGCCGCCACGGAAATAAAGGTATTGTTGCCAAAATTGTTCGCGATGAAGACATGCCGTTTATGGAAGATGGCACCCCGGTTGATATTGTGCTGAACCCGCTTGGTGTACCAAGCCGTATGAACCTCGGCCAGATTTATGAAACGATTCTTGGCTGGGTTGGCAAGAAGATAGGTGCCAAGTTTGCAACGCCGATATTTGACGGTGCTTCAACAGATGAAATTGAGCAGAAATGTAAAGATGCAGGTCTTCCGTCAATGGGTCATACTTACCTGTACGATGGCGAAACCGGCGAACGTTTTCACCAGAAAGCTACGGTGGGTGTTATTTACATGCTTAAATTACACCACATGGTTGATGATAAGATGCACGCACGTTCCATTGGGCCTTACAGCTTAATTACACAGCAGCCGCTGGGTGGTAAAGCACAGTTTGGTGGTCAGCGTTTTGGTGAAATGGAAGTTTGGGCACTTGAAGCTTATGGTGCTGCCAACATCCTGCAGGAATTGCTCACCATTAAATCTGATGATATTATTGGCCGTGCAAAAACATACGAGGCTATTGTAAAAGGTGATAATATTACCAGGGCCGGTGTTCCTGAATCATTCAATGTATTGGTGCATGAGTTACGCGGCTTAGGTTTGGATTTAAGATTTGAATAAGTGCACAACTTTTATATGCTTAAGGCTGTTTCTGAAAAGAAACAGCCTTTTTTATCTGCACTATTTTGTCTTACCTGTAAACCTTAAAATATCTTTTTCATGTATTCGAAGCAAGAATCCGCTCAGTTAAAACAACAATTCTGGACAGCCTTTGGACAGTATATGCAACCTGTTCTTTCTGCTGAAGGAGAACGGATAAACTGGATAAATTATAAAACCGGTGAAAAAGATATTTATTTCAGGATGCAGGCTGATAATAAAAAGGCATATATAGCAATAGAACTAACGCATAAAGATGCGGGCCTGCAGGCTTTGTATTATGAGCAATTTGAGCAAATGCATGCTTTATTAAGTAATGCATTAAATGAAGAATGGACATGGCAATTACATACGAATGATGAGCAGGGGAAATGCATTAGCCGTATTTATACCGAACTATATAAAGTAAGTATTTTTAAGCGGGAAGACTGGCCGTTACTTATTTCATTTTTTAAGCCCCGCATTACAGCACTGGATGAATTCTGGAGCACCGCAAAACATGTATTTGAAACGCTGCGGTAATCATAATAAATTTATATAGCATACTTAAGCTGTGTAAATCAGCTATAAATAATCAATGCTCAATATCCCCCGCCTTCCAGGCGGGCAGGAATACGCAATTAGCTTCTATTAATTGAACATTGGATATTGTATTGTTGAATATTGAATATTTACAGATGTCTGAACCGACAACATACTATTTACAAATTCTCAATAATCCCTGCAACACCCTGGCCACCGCCCACACAGGCTGTAACTAATCCATATTTTTTATTAAGTCGTTTCATATCGTGCAATATCTGCACCGCTAATTTACAACCAGTGCAACCTAAAGGATGGCCAAGTGCAATGGCCCCGCCATTTATATTTACAATATCCCCATTTAATCCCAATTCTCTTATTACGGCTAATGATTGTGAAGCAAAAGCTTCATTCAGTTCAATTAAATCAATATCACTTAAATTCATGGCAGCCCGCTTCAAAACCTTTGGTACGGCCGCCACAGGGCCAATGCCCATAATACGCGGGTGCACGCCTGCCGAAACACAATTCACCAAGCGGCCCATTGGTTTTAAACCTAATTCGTTCATCATTTTTTCGCCCATTACAATTACAAAGGCTGCACCATCGCTGGTTTGGGAAGAGTTGCCCGCAGTTACGCTGCCGTTTTGCGCAAATGCCGGTTTTAATTTGGACAATGCTTCCATTGTTGTATCAGCGCGAACACCTTCATCTGTATCTACAGTATTCGTTTTTGTTTTACGCTTGTTCTTTTCATCCACATATACCTGCTCAATATTAATGGGCAAAATGCCGCTTTTAAAATGCCCTTCTTCAATTGCCTTCTTTGCTTTTTGGTGAGATTTTAATGCAAATGCATCCTGGTCTTCACGGCTCACATTAAACTCTTTGGCAACCGCTTCTGCCGTAAGGCCCATGCTTAAATAATAATCGGGTTCATCTTTGGCTATGGAATAGGCAGGCACTGTTTTCCAGCCGGCTGTTGGCACCAGGCTCATGCTTTCCGTGCCACCGGCAATAATACAGTCAGCCATACCTGTTCTTATTTTGGCTGTGGCAATAGCAATGGTTTCAAGCCCGCTGGCGCAATAGCGGTTCACTGTTACGCCCGGTACTTCTATGCCTAAAGCCCTTGCAGCAATTATGCGCCCGAACTGCAAACCCTGTTCAGCTTCCGGAACGGCATTGCCCACAATTACATCATCAATACGCTGCACCTCAAGCTGCGGAACTGCAGCCATCAATCCCTTAATCACATCAATCGCAAGATCATCCGGCCTGTAAAACCTAAAACCACCTTTTTTGCTTTTGGTAACGGCCGTACGGTAACCGGCTACAATGTAAGCTTCCTGCATAAAATAAATTTGAATCCAAATGTAACAAAAGTTGTTTATGCAACTAAATGCGCGGCGTTTGTATTGCTTTAAATTTTATCACTTCACTTTTATCAAATACTTTCTCTTAAATACACCTGCAATTATGATTTGATGCACGTATATTTATAAATAAATTTCTAAGCCTATACCTTTTATTTATATGCTGGTCAAAACTTTTGGAAGCGCTGTTTACGGCGTTGAAGCCATCACCATAACTATTGAAGTAAATGTAAGTGCAGGACAGCATTATACTATTGTTGGCCTGCCTGATAATGCTGTAAAAGAAAGTTTGCAGCGCATGGAAAGTGCCATTAAAACCAATGATTGGTATATGCCACGCATAAAGATCGTGGTAAATCTTGCGCCAGCTGATATAAAAAAGAGCGGTTCTGCTTTTGATCTTCCTATAGCGATTGGCGTGCTTGGCGCCAGTGAACAAATTGAAGAACCCGAACGTTTGGCAGAATATATAATAATGGGTGAATTGAGCCTTGATGGAACAGTTCGCCCCATAAAAGGTGCTTTGCCTATTGCTATACAGGCACGCAAAGAAGGCTTTAAAGGATTGATCGTTCCCAAAGCCAATGAACGGGAAGCAGGCATGGTAAATAACTTAAAAGTTTATGGTGTGGAGCATATAAAAGAAGTGGTGGAGTTTTTTAAAGATGAAACCTCGCTAAAGCCCGTTGAAGTAAATACCCGTGAAGAGTTTTTTGATGCGCAGCAATATTTTGACGTTGATTTTAATGACGTGAAAGGCCAGGAAAATATAAAGCGGGCTTTGGAAATTGCTGCTGCAGGCGGTCATAACGCCATATTAATTGGCCCGCCCGGTGCAGGCAAAACTATGCTGGCGAGAAGGCTGCCAACCATATTACCACCGCTGAGTTTATACGAAGCACTGGAAACAACAAAAATTCACAGCGTAGCGGGAAAGTTGCCGGAGAATAGTTCTTTAATAAGCAGGCGGCCATTTCGTTCGCCGCATCATACCATCAGCGATGTGGCGCTGGTTGGCGGCGGCGGTATTCCGCAACCGGGTGAAATTTCCCTGGCGCATAATGGCGTTTTGTTCTTGGATGAGTTACCTGAATTTAAGCGCACGGTTTTAGAAGTAATGCGCCAGCCGATGGAAGAAAGAAAAGTAAGTATATCAAGGGCAAAAGTGGCCGTAGATTTCCCGGCGAGTTTTATGCTCATCGCTTCTATGAATCCATGCCCCTGCGGATTTTACAATCATCCCGACAGGGAATGCACCTGCCCACCCGGCGCTGTTCAGAAATATCTTAATAAAATTTCCGGGCCGTTATTAGACCGCATTGATCTGCACGTGGAAGTAACACCGGTTGCCTTCAGTGAATTAAGCAATATGCAGGCAAAAGGCGAATCTTCTTCAGTTATCCGGGAGCGGGTAATAAGAGCAAGGGAAATTCAGACGGAAAGATATAAGGGGATTGAAGGTATGTATGCCAATGCACAAATGAGCAGCAAACAGCTCAGGGAAATTTGTGTAATCAATACAGCCGGTGAAAACCTGTTGAAACGCGCTATGGAAAAACTCAATTTATCTGCACGCGCCTATGACCGCATATTAAAAGTAAGCCGCACCGTTGCCGATCTTGCCGGCAGCGCTGATATAAAAGTGGAACACCTTGCAGAAGCTATCCAATACCGGAGTTTGGACAGGGAAGGTTGGGCAGGGTAACAAACAGTATCAGACAATACTTAATAAGCCGTTGCTAAGCCAAAGTGCAAAGAGTAATCAGTAACCTGGTAAAGACCCGGTTACGGCACATGCTTTATTCCCTTAAATACTTCAAGGGTGCTATCTGCAATAAAATGTTTGCCGGCTTTCAAGCAATTATTTTTTCAGCAGTATCAATCATTTATCTTTAGCCCGTAAAATAGCTTTTGATTATAATTTTCAAATTATTGCTATGCTAAAAAAGATACTCATCATTACCGGTGATGCCGGTGAAAGTTTTGAAATCTTATATGCCAGCCACAGGTTGAGGGAAGCCGGTTATACGCCGGTTATAGCAGCGCCTGCTGTAAAAAGAATGAACCTTGTAATGCATGATTTTGAACCCGGCTGGGATACTTACGTAGAAAGAAAAGGTTATTTATTAATGGCTGATATTTCTTTCGACGATGTAAACACTGCTGATTATACAGCCGTGCTTATGCCCGGCGGAAGAGCTCCGGAATACCTGCGCAATGATGAACGTGTCATAAAAATTATAAAGGAGTTTTATAACGCAGGCAAATATGTTTTTGCTATATGCCATGGCACACAAATATTAGTAACAGCAGGCCTTGTAAATAATAGAAATATCGCCTGCTATGAACATGTAAAATCTGAAGTGGAAGCCTGTGGCGGCAAATATGTGAAAAACGATGAAGCCGTACAGGATGGGAAAATTGTAACAGGCAAAACCTGGCAATCGCACCCGGAATTTTATAAAATAGTATTTAGCTGCCTGGAACATTAAAAACGCCGGAATATCATTTCTGTATGTCGCGGGGAGAAATTTATCCCACCCTGCCAGGTCTCCGGCTTTAAATACAATTCCGCAGTTCATAATCTTAAGCAGAGGACCTGCCGGCAAACGGATTTCTGTATAAGCTAACTTTTTGTTGTTAAAAATTATCCGGTTTTAGTTCCTTCTGCTTATTGCCTGTTACTATAACTTTGATATTCTGCAACTGCTTCTTATTATAACGCTGAAAAATGGGCCTGTTAAAACGTCGTTCTAACTTTTTCTATATACTATTACTGCTTATAAATGCTTTCAATACAAAAGCTCAAGGGTTACAATTTAATGCTAATGACAGCCTGCTTATAAAACGTACATCCTATAATGTTTTTAATGGCAATGCCACTTTTAGCGATCATCTTTTAATAAGTTTTGATCTTTCTGTATGGGACAGGTCTAACCTTGGGTACATATTAAATGTGGCCGATAAAGAAAACTCTTACAGCCTTAGCTATCTTTTTAATAATGATACGGGTTATCTCAATTTTAATATTGATGCGAGGAGCAATAAAATTAAAATTCCGCTACAGCCGTCGCTTTTGGTAAGAAAGAAATGGATGAAAGTGGTAATGAATTTTAACCTGGACAAAGACGAGGTGACCATTGCCGTTAATAATAAAAATTATCAGACCAGCGAATTAGGATTACATGATAAGATAACAGCAAGATTGGTGTTTGGCAAAAATCCTTTATATACTGAAGTGCCGCATATAGCCATTAAAAACCTTTCGGTAAGTGACAATAAAAAAAATTACTTCTTTCCATTGAATGAATGGAGCGGCAACAATGTGCACGATGAAAAAGGCAATACTGTTGGTTACGTGGATAACCCGTTTTGGCTTACCCGCGAATCATATTTCTGGAAACCGGTTTTCAACCGTTCATTTAAACAGGTAGCAGGATTAAATTTCAACCCGCTTGATCAAAACCTTTCCATTTTTTCAAAAGATTCTCTGATAACTTATAATGCGCAAAATAAAGACCTGGTGGCAAGGCCGTATAAAAACGCAATGCCCGTAAATATGGTGCTGGGTAAAAACATTCTTAACACAAAAGAAAACAGGGTTTACATTTACGAATTGTTTGATGTGCAGGCAGGCCAGCCTTCCATAGCATCACTCAATCTCGACCTGAATAATCTTGAATGGCAAACGGTTGGTAAAGCAACGCTGCCAAACCAGTTGCATCATCACAATATTTTCTATGATGCAACAGGAGATACTATTTACCTGTTTGGCGGCTATGGAAATTATAAATACCATAACACGTTTTTGTACTACGATAAACGAACGGACGCATGGCAGCCGCAAACCTTTACCGGCGATAAAATAACGCCGCGTTTCTTTTCTGCCGCTGGCCTTTCAGACAAGCCTAACGAAATATTTTTATTTGGCGGTTATGGAAATGAATCGGGCAACCAGGTTATTGGCGGTAAACAATATTATGACCTTTACAGGATCAACGTCCAAAATCACACAATAAAGAAGTGTTGGGAAATACAACCTGACAGCGGCGTGTTTGTTCCGGCCAACAACCTCATCTTGTCGGCCGACAAACAATATTTTTATGCGTTATGCTATCCACATGAGATGGCCAGAACAGCATTAACGCTGTATAAGTTTTCTATTAAAGACGGCAGCTATGAAATTGTAAGTGCGCCCATACCGGTTATTTCCGAGCGCATAGAATCTGACATCAATCTTTTTTCTGACATCAATACAAATGAATTTTTTTGCACCATACAAGAATTTACCGACAGGCATAATTCTGTTATAAAAGTATTTTCACTGGAGGGGCCACCGTTAAGCAGAGCGCTTTACCTGCAATCCCTTGAGCCTGAAAAGCCTTCGCGGAATTTTGTTCCCTACATCATTGCAGGTGTGTTTATTATTAGCGTTATAGCCGGAATTATATTATTGAGAAGAAAAAAGGGCCAAAGCCAGGCAGCAGTTGCTGCGCCATTAATGATTCCTGAAGTGGAGAATGAACCTGCGGAAACGGAGGCTGCAGTTAACCAGATTACCCAAAATGCCATTTATATATTAGGTGATTTCTTAGTATATGATGCAAAAGGGATGGATATAACCCACCTGTTCAGCCCAAAGATCAAACAGCTTTTTGCGCTGATATTGCTTAACAGCATTAACGGTGAAGGCATCAGCTCAAGAAAAATCTCGTCTGCCTTATGGCCTGATAAAGAGTACACAAAAACCAAAAACATACGTGGCGTAACGTTCAATCATTTAAGAAATGTTATTAGTAATATCAGCGGGCTTGAGCTTAATTTTTCAGGCGATAATTATTTCTTTAAGCTGGATGAAACGGTTTTTTGTGATTATGCCTTTGTTTCTAAAATTTTAGACCATGGTGAATTTACTGATGCAAGCCTGCCTGTGATTTTACGTGGCGGCCTGCTACATGAAATGCATGATACCTGGCTGGAAACGGTGAAGTATGAATATGAGCACAGATTAATTAACCTCCTGATGCGCGAAGTAAAGCTATCTTGTGACGCGAATAATTTAAAACAAGCCCTGGAAATTTCGAGGTATATTTTAAAAACAGAGCCGTTTAATGAAGAAGCCCTCAAATACGAAATAGCTGTACTAAAAAAATTGAAAGGTGCGGATTATGCCCGCAAAATTTTTGACCTGCACGCTGCTGATTACAGGCGTTCCCTCGGTGACGATTGCCCTTTAAAATTTGAAGACATCAATTTATAACCCTTTTCATATTGTTTTTTTTAACAAAAAAAGACCTAATTGTTAAGGTTAGCTAAAAATATCTGGCCATTAACCCGGCTTTTAACCCTTTTTTTAACACCCTGTCCAATAAAATTACACCGTTAATCGACGGCTTGCTTTATCCGAAAATAACTGAAAGCCAGAACTGTTATTGCCAATAAAACCATTGCCGGGAACCTATCCGGCGTATTAATCATTTTGAAAAACAATTGCCTGATGAAATTTTACTTGCAAAAAAGAAAGTACAAATTGCTGCTCTTTCTATGTTTCATTTTATTGCTTGGCTCAACAAGCAGTGCCCAGCAAACAAAACAGGAGCTTACCATTACCGGTGTAGTGCATAACGAACTGAATAATTTGTTGCAGGGCGTTACAACCATAAACCTGAAAACGGGTAAAACCGTTGTAACAAATGAGAAGGGTGCATTTTCCATCAACGCCCAACAGGGTGATTCTATTTCTTTCTCTTATGTGGGTTACAGCACCCAAACAGTTGCCGTTGGCGACCGTATTTACCTTGATATAACCATGAATGCCCCAACCGGTAGTATGGAAGATGTGGTGGTGGTGGGTTATGGCAAACAGAAAAAAGTGAGCCTTGTTGGTGCACAGGCAACCGTAAAAGCGGAAGACCTTCAACATCCTGTAGCCAATATAAGTACCATGCTGGCGGGGCGCATTTCCGGCCTGGTGGGTGTACAGCGTTCCGGTTTGCCGGGAAGCAATACTGCTGATATCTGGATAAGAGGTATTCAAAGCTTTGGAAGAAGCAGCAGTTCCGCCCTTGTGATTATTGACGGCGTACAGGGCAGGGACCTTAATAGTATTGACCCCGAAGATATAGCCACGTTTACCATTTTAAAGGATGCTGCTGCCACTGCAGTGTATGGATCTTTGGGTGCAAATGGTGTAATTCTTATTACAACCAAAAGGGGAAAACAAGGTAAGGTAAACATTATGGCCAATTATAACCAGGGCATTACCGCTTTTACCAAAATTCCTGATATGGCTGATGCCACAACTTATATGCAACTTAAAAATGAAGCAATGGTTGCATCAGGCTTGCAGCCCCAGTTTACACAGGATTATATGGATAGCACGCTTTCGCCCGCTGCAAACCATTATGTGTACCCGAATGTTGACTGGCTGGATTATCTTTTTAATAAAACCGCATCCAATAAACGATTTAATTTTAGTGCAACCGGTGGTTCGGAAAATACACAGTTTTATACATCACTTTCCTATTATGACGAGGCATCCCTGATTAAAACTTCCCCGGAAGTGAAATATGATGCCAATACGCGTTTTCAACGCTTCAATTTTACTTCTAATGTGGACATGAACTGGACTAAGACAACAAAGTTTTTCATGGGCATAAGCGGATATATAACCAATTTCAATCAGCCGGGTGCAGGCGCCACCCAGGCGTTTGGGCAGGCGATGAATGCAAGCCCGGTTTTCTACCCACCTATGTACCCGGGAAATCTTGTTTCCGGGCTGGCCTATGGTTCCACACCTTCACCTAACCCATGGGCTGCGGTTACGCAAACAGGATATTCGAAAGTTTTCACTTCCAAAATAACCAGCAATGCAACTTTAAGCCAGGATTTAAGTTTTTGGGTTAAAGGATTATCTGTAAGTGGTTTGTATTCATTTGATGTATGGAACTCTGCATCTCAATTCAGAACAAGGTCAAGGAGTATATATTTCCTTAACCAGGCGGATCATTATAATGATGACGGGTCTTTAAACCTTGAACAAATGCTTGCCGGATCAGACAATCTGGGCTTTAGCAATGCCAATGATGCCAACCGCCAGTTTACGGCACAAGGGCAGGTAACATATGATAATACTTTTGGCGATCATCATATCTACTCAATGCTGGTATATAACCAGCTAAGCCAGTTGTACCCTTTTGCCGGAAACCTCAGCGATTATATACCTCACCGCCAGCAGAACTATGCAGGCAAGGTTACTTATTCTTATAAGGATAAATATTTTGCTGAATTTAATGCTGGCTACAACGGGTCGGAAGATTATGCACCATCAAAAAGGTTTGGCTTCTTTCCTTCAGTAGGCCTGGGCTGGGTGCTTTCAAAAGAAAAATTCTTTGAGCCGCTTTCCAATGTCTTCCAATTCTTTAAAGTGCGCTATTCCAATGGTATAGCCGGTGCGCCGGGTTCCGGTTTGCGCTTTGGCTATTTAACGCTGATAACAACCGGTGCGCAAGGTATTTGGTTTGGTACGCCAAACAATAATACCGGTTATATTTCTGGTATAAACATTTCACAGTATGGCGCCGATGTATCCTGGGCCACTGCACACACTCAAGACCTTGGCCTTGAGTTTAATGTGCTGAACAACAAACTTACTTTCATATTGGATTATTTCAAATCGAAAAGAACCGGTGTTTTTCTTGACAGGGCCGATTTTCCTGACTATGCAGGCCTGCAATACAACCCCGTTGGTAACTATGGTAAAGTTAATGCCTCCGGTTTTGATGGAACAGTAGAACTGCTTCCTGTAAGCCTCGGCAGAAAGACTTCCATTTCTTTCAGGGGAACATTCTCCTACAACCAGGATGTGCTTTTGGAAAACAGGCAGGCGCCTTTTGCCGATCCTTACCAGGAAAGAAGGGGGCAGAATATTTTATCCCAATTTGGATATGTGGCAGAGGGCCTGTTTCAGAGCCAGAAAGAGATTGATAACTGGGCCGACCAGACAGCATTGGGCAACCCTCGTGTAGGGGATATAAAATACAAAGACCTCAATGGAGACGGTGTTGTAAATATATATGATCAAACAAAAATAAGCAGGGGCGATGTGCCAAGCCTTACCTATGGTTTTGGTGTGAATCTTAATGTTGGCCAGTTTTATATCAGCGCTTTCTTCCAGGGGGTTTCAGGCGCTTACCGTACACTTGACGGTATTGCCAGGGTACCTCTCTCCGCCAGTGGTAATGATGGTAATTCTTATTCCAATGTTGTTGACCGGTGGACAGAAGAAAATCATGCCGAACACCCGTTTTATCCGCGTCTTGGCGTAGGAACAACCGTTAATAACAACAATCAGCCCAGCACCTGGTGGGTGAAGGATATTAGCTTCATAAGGTTTAAAACACTTGATATAGGATACAATTTGCCAAGCGGTTCATTTAAAAGCATAGGGCTGAAAAATGCACGCATTTACCTGTCAGGCGTTAATTTATTGTATTGGAGCCCCTTTAAATTATGGGACCCGGAAATGAACACCGGCAATGGCAATACTTATCCCAATACAAGAAATCTCTCTATAGGCCTGCAAATGAATTTCTAAACTGAAACTCCTAATTCAAAGCGTAATGAAAAATAAAATAATACTTGTTGCATTTATATTCAGCATTGTTTTGTTGGGTTCCTGTAAAAAGTCTTTTTTAGACCAGATACCTGATAATATTTTGCAGGAAGAAGACATATTTCAATCCCTTGCAAATACCAATGCTTACCTGGCACAGATATACACGAATATACCCGATGAATTTTCAAGCAGGTTTGCGCCCAGCCGTTATGCCGGCCCATGGACAGGCGCTTCGGATGAAGCCAATTACTGGTCTTTATCCTGGGTTATGTCAAATAGCCTCAATCAAAGCACATGGGACAATAATGCAGGTGGAACTTATTGGACAAACTGGTACAAGCCGGTAAGAACAGCCACCGATTTTATTAGTAAAATAGACAACGCAAACCCTGATGAAGTTTCTGCGTTGCTCAGGATGCATTACAAAGGCGAGGCAAGGGCTTTACGTGCCATATTTTATTATTGGATGATGCGTTTGTACGGGCCTGTAATTATTCTTAAAGATGTGGTGCCGGTAAATGGAACAGGCGATGAAATATTCTTTCCCCGCACCTCATTCGATTCCTGCGTGTTGTATGTAACAACCCAGTTAGACAGCGCTTATAATGAAATAAAACAGTCTGTTGCCGGCAGCCCGCAGTCTCCTGCCATGCCTTTGGATAATGAATGGGGCCGCATAACCACCGGTGTTTGTAAAGCTTACAAATTTCAAACATTAATGCTGGCTGCAAGCCCTTTGTTTAATGGTAATACAGAATTATCAACACTTAAAAATAAAGATGGCCAGCAACTTATCAACCAGACATACGATCCTAACAAATGGAAACTTGCCGTGCAGGCCGGTAAAGATTTTTTAGATGAATTTGTTGACGGCGGCACTTACGGTTTATATACAGAAAGTGATGCTGATCCTTATGTGGCGGCTTATAAATCTTGCAAAAATGTTATAACAAACGATTGGAACAAAGAATGGATATGGGGCAAGGCCATGTGTGATGGCGTTGGCGATTATCAATATGATATTACACCTAAGCTCGTTGGTTACGGTAGTTCTGTTTCAAAAGGCGCAGGCTTTCTTGCCGTAAACCAGTCTATGGTAGATGCTTATTTTATGAGGAATGGTTATCCTATAACCAATCCAAATTCAGATTATCAAAGTTCAGGTTTTTCCGATTTTAAATCTCCCTCTGATGTAAAAGAAAGATCAACCTTTAACCAGTGGACAAACAGGGAAGCACGTTTTTACGTTGGTGTTACTTACAACAAAAGTTACTGGCAAAACCAGGGGCAGAGCGCAGATGAAGTAATTCCTGTTTTTGAACAAAGTGGTAATTCAGGAAGAATACAAAGCACATGGGATGTAACCTCTACTGGTTATATAATCCGCAAACAACTTACAAATGATGGCAGCAGGAGAGGCTGGGTTTATTTAAGGCTTGCGCAAATTTACCTCGACTATGCAGAAGCTTTAAATGAAACAGACCCCGGCAATCCCGATATTTTGAAATATGTAAACCTGATAAGGCAAAGGGCTGGTATTCCGGTTTATGGCGGTGGTACGGGTGAAATTCCGGTACCAACAACCCAAACTGGTATAAGGGATATAATCAGGCATGAACGCCAGGTGGAACTTGCCTTTGAGAATGTACGTTATTTTGATTTGCGCAGGTGGAAAATAGCACCGCAAACAATGGGACAGGATGTTTATGGTATGAATGTATTTGCCAATGGGGATGATTTTTATGAAAAAACCCTGATTCAAAAAAGGCGCTTTTTACAAAGGGATTATTTGTGGCCCATACCTAACAATGAAATATTAAAAGACCAATACCTCGTGCAAAACCCGGGATGGTAAATTCTTGAAATAATATTTTGTTCAATCACAAATAAAAAAACAGATACATGAGTTGTTTAAACAAACAGGAAAAGTTGCCACGCAACTTTTCCTTCAATACAATTATATTTCTCCTTTTTGCACTGGTTATGGCAAGCTGTGTAAAAAATGACGACCTGGTTTCGCCGCAGGAAGGCACTATTTATATGCCGCAGGCCTACCAGGACAGGGCCACTATGACAATATATAAAGTTGATTCAATACAGGGAATAACTTTTGGAGCAGCTTATTCAGGATTTAAATCCGCTTCAACTGATATTACAGTAGAGTTTCGGGTTGATACCTCGCTGGTTACAGCATACAATGCAAGCAATGCTGCTTATTTAGGATACAGCTATCATGCAATACCGGCAGATGCCTATACCGTTACTTCCACCACCGGTATTATTCCTGCGGGCAAAACCAGCACCGATTCCATGCAAATAATGATTGATGGCAGCAAGCTCTCATTTGGTGTACGCTATTTGCTGCCTGTGCGCCTGGTTAGCGCATCTTCAGGTGCAATAGATTCATCCTTATCCATTGCTTATTTTAAGCTTGATACATTGTTAACCCGGTCGAGAGATCTTACATCAACCGGCACATTAACGGTGAGCGATGAAAACTCCGGTGGTGCAGATGCCGGTGAAGGTTCCAAAAAATTGGTAGATAATGATTATGGAACCAAGTTTTTATCATTCGATTATAATCCAAATTTCTGGACACAATTGCACCTGTCTTCTGCCCAGAAATTGGATGCTTACACAATTACATCCGGCAACGATGCGCCGGAAAGAGATCCTAAAACCTGGCAGTTTCAGGGCTCTAATGATGGTGTAAACTGGACAACTTTGGATACGCGGACAAACGAAAGTTTTTCTGACAGGTTACTGACGCGCCGGTTTGATTTCAGTACAACCGAAGCCTATTCTTATTACAGGTTATACATCACCGAAAACGGTGGTTCTGGCCTTATCCAGATAACAGAATGGAGATTGCTTCAGTATTATTAGCAGAAACTTTTTACACCTAAACAAATAGCAGTTTGGTTAAATATTTTAATAAGGTCAGCAGTCATACATCAACCCTGCCCTTTTTTATAATAGCTTTCTACAGTTTAGTATGAAGCCAAACTTGATAAGCAGCTTAATACACCGGAGATAAACAGATGAGTGCCATCCGGCAAATAAAAAATCAAAGAATATTTGGATGAAAAGAATATACATATTAATTGGTTGCATCGTTACTGTTTCATCATTAATGGCGCAATCATATAATCCGGCAAAAGAAAATCCAAGACAAAAAACAACCTTTCAAACAGCGCATGTTTGGATACCGGAAATAGATGTGCGGGCAGATGCGGCTATTGTTTATGGTGTGAGTGAAACAAACCAGGCGCCTTTTGAAGAACGTGTAAAATCGTGGAAAGAAAGAGGCTACCAGGTTGATTTTATGACGGGCATTGCATGGGGACAATACTTCGATTATTTCCTGGGCAAATGGGATGGACAAAATCATCTCGGCGTGGGCCAGGTAACCATAAAAGGTGATACCATCATGCACGGTCGTAACATGCCGTATGTGGTACCGGTGCAGTCATTTATTGATTACATGAAAGAGAAAGTTATTAAGCGTGTTATTGATGCAGGCATTACCAACATTTTTTTGGAAGAACCTGAATTCTGGGCGCGTGCCGGTTACAGCCAGCCATTTAAAGAAGAGTGGAAGAAATATTATGGTTTCGACTGGCGCCCGCAAGATGCATCGCCGGAGAATACCTATCTCTCCAATAAATTAAAATACCATTTGTTTTATAATGCTATAGACCAGGTTTCGGTGTATGCAAAGCAATATGGCAAAAGCAAGGGTAAAGAGGTGAAAGTATATATACCAACACATTCGCTGGTTAACTATTCATCGTGGCAGATTGTAAGTCCTGAAGCAAGCCTTGCATCATTGCCCGGCATTGATGGTTATATCGCACAGGTTTGGACGGGCACTTCGCGGGAGCCCGTTTATTTTAATGGAAAAAAAAGAGAGCGTGTTTTTGAAAATGCCTTCCTCGAGTATGGTTCTATGCTTTCCATGACGGCGCCTACAAAAAGAAAATTATTTTTCTTAACTGATCCTATTGAAGACTGGCCAAGAGATTGGGCAGATTATAAAAAGAATTACCAGGCCACATTCACGGCACAAATATTATATCCCACTGTTGATAATTACGAAGTGATGCCCTGGCCCGAAAGAATATATACACGTCCATATAAATTAGCTAACAGCGATTCTGCTGTGCTGATACCAAAATATTATTCAACGCAAATGCAGGTGATGATAAATGTGCTGAACAAAATGCCGTTATCATCCAACAAAATAAATGGCGTAAATGATATAGGTGTATTGATGAGCAATTCATTAATGTTTCAGCGTTTTCCAACGCATAACAGTTATGAAGACCCGCAGTTTTCTAATTTCTACGGTCAGACTTTACCGCTTGTTAAACGCGGTATTGCCGTGCAAACCGTGCATGCGGAAAACCTTGCTTATCCTGCTACGCTCAGCCAGATAAAAGTATTGGTGATGAGTTACAGTAATATGAAACCTGATAAGCCTGAAGTGCATCAGCATATTACAGACTGGGTAAAGAAAGGCGGCGTATTAATTTATGTTGGTAAAGATGATGACCCTTATCAATCTGTAATGGAATGGTGGAATACAAAAGACAATCAATACAAAACACCGTCAGCGCACTTGTTTAAGTTATTGAATATTGACCCATTATCTGGCAAAGAAAAATTTACAGTTGGTAAGGGAACGGTGTATGTGATAAAAGAAAATCCAAAAGAATTTGTGTTGAAGCAAAACAACGACACTGCTTATATGAATATTATTCAACAGGCTTATGAAGCAGATGCAAAAGCAGGAAAGCTTATAACAAAAAATAATTTTTATTTAGAGCGTGGTCCTTACGATATTATTTCGGTGATGGATGAAAATGCGGATGCAAAACCCTATCATATTAACGGTCCTGTAATTGATCTTTTCGATCCAAAATTGCCGGTGCTTGCATCCAAAGATGTGCAGCCCGGTGAGCAATCTTTGTTATTTGATATTAATCGCATTGCAGATAAAAGCAAGCCGCAGGTGCTGGCTTCCGCATCAAGAAATTACGATGAGAAGATTGAAGGAAGATCGTATTCATTCATCGCAAAAAGCCCTGTTAATACAAACAACGTAATGCGCATTTTGTTGCCGGAGAATGCAAAGCAAATTATTGTTACAGACAATAAAGGTAAGGTGATAAACAATGCTCAATCTTCGTGGGATGAAAGCTCCAAAACATTATTCCTTCAATTTGACAACAACCCTGATGGCGTAAAAGTTCAGCTGAAGTGGTAACACAAAATTTAAATGCAAGCTATGGTAAAGAAGATTTTGTTTATTGTTCTATGTTTTACTGCTGTGCAAACCTTTGGTCAAAACCTGTCGAAAGATACTGTTCCCGCGGAGTTGTATGGCGAATGGTACAATAAGAAAAACGGAGATTTGTTATACGGGTTTTACAATAAAGCTGTTGTGTACCATGAACAGGTTTGGAAATATGCCGTCATTAAAAAGAATGATAAGCAAGTGCTTATTGAAATTTTTAATGATGGTGGCCAAAAGATTGCGCTGAATATTAAAATAAAAAAATCAACAATAGTAATCAACCCTTCTGATGGCGAATCAGCAGCTTGTACAAATAAATTATCCGATTGTTATGTTACACACGATCTGCCGGAATTTACTGCACCGGTTTTCAAAGAAGGCTTTATATATTTTTCCGGATTGATTGCCGATTATGATGGCGATGCAAAAAACTTCATTGTTACTTCAGATCAGTTATTTGAAGGCCAGCAGAAACTTTATCTTGTAACCATTCAGCCGGATGGTTATTTTTCTGTTGAAATACCGCAAACAAACCCAACAGTTTTACTGGCATTTACGCCTGTTCAACCGGTGTTTCCTTATGTTGTACCAGGCAGCCATCTCTTTGTTATTATAAAACCTAATCATGAAATTGCTTTTAGCGGTAACGGTGCAGCATTGGCAAGAGAAGATCAATTTCTTAGAGAAACAAAGCAGGTTTACTTGTCTGATCCGGCAGATCATTTAGAGGAGATTAAAGGAGCGCCGCCCGAACAGTATAAAAAATATTTCCTCGCAGGGCAAAGAAAAGCGGAGGCAGTGCTTGATTCTATTTATGCAACAAAAACAATTAGCCCGGCAATCTACCAGATGCATAAGCTGGATATAAAATATGCCACATATCAATACCTGCTTAGCTATAATATTTATATGAAACAAGCCAATCAGCAATTTAAATCCGTTGAATTGCCTGTTTCTTATTTTGATTTTTTACACGGGTTGCAAGACGGCGAAACGGCTTCCATAGCGCAGGCATACCCAAGTTATTTAAATGTTTTAAATGCGGATGATAACCTGAATCAATTGTTCGCGCCTCTTTTGCATGATAAGCAATTTCAGGATTCCTTAAATCGTATAGGCGGTACAATTGAGACCATTGCATTGGTTTATCATTCTTTATATAATAAGTGGAAAGATGTTAACGAGCGGCAGGCGTCGTTGTTAAAAAATATTTATGAGGAAAGAAATAATAACACGCAGCTAAAAAGTATTATTAATAATAATCAAAAAGAAGTTGATGAAATCCTGAATAAATACAAGGATATTTCAATGTGTTATATCCTGGTCCCGGTATTTACAAAATATCTTAATGATTCTTTGGGCTGGCAACGTGGTGTAGCAACCGATTTGGTAATTCCTGCAAATATTGCCCGTAAGCTTATTAATGAGAATATCAAAATACCTGATGGGTATTTCGATGTGAGAGATGCTATGTTCACAGATACTTTTGTTGCACGATACATGAAAAAGATAAACGACACGCATGTGCCCACACCAACTACGCAAACCAAACAGCCAGACTTTGTAAATGACTGGTCGTACATAAGTAAGGAAGGAATTGTCTCAAATGATACGATTCATAAAAATGGGTACACGCTGATATTTATTAATAAATATCAAACCTTCCCGGACAGCACGAAGGCAAAAATGATCGATGCTTTCTTTAAAATTTATCCTGAAGAAGTAGCCATATATAATTCCCTTGCCCCGAAGCAGGTAACATTTGTGATCGATCCCGAATATACCGGTGTAGCGGCTTCCGGAGATAGCCTTACACGTTTCAATCCAAAATGGTACGAACAAAATCCGAACGATATAGATGTGGTTACACACGAAGTCATGCATATTGTACAGGCATACAGGAACCATTCTCTACCCTCGTGGGTTACGGAAGGCATCGCTGATTTTGTGCGTTATACATTGGGTGTAAACAATGCATCAGCGAACTGGTCGTTAACGCCGTTTAATGCCGGTCAGTCTTACACAAATAGTTATCGCATCACAGCGCGTTTCTTTGTGTGGATTGTAAATAAATATGATAAGGACTTTGTAAAAAAGCTTAATGCGGCAATGCGCGATAATATTTATGACCACACTTTCTGGGAAAAAATAACCGGTAAAACAGTGGATGAATTATGGTCGCAATATGCTGCAAGCCCGGCTATTCAGGAACTTAGATAAAGCTGGTTTAAAAGAAAATTTTGAAACACGTGTCTTATTGACTTTGCAGTAAATATTAATTTTAAACAGCTTCGTATTACAGGGCGCCCGTGTCAGAGCATATCATGCAGCACAAATTTTTTTATACACTCAATTATTTTAATGAAGAGAATTTTTACCAGCCTCCTGTTCCTCTTTGCATGTAAAGCGGCAACGGCGCAGGCGATTGATAATGCCACAAGCCTTGTTGACTATGTAAACCCGCTCATGGGTACGCAATCAAATTTCCAGTTATCAAATGGCAACACTTACCCGGCAGTGGCCTTGCCTTGGGGGATGAATTTCTGGACGCCCCAAACCGGCGAGAACGGTAATGGCTGGCAATACACGTATGATGCTATTAAAATAAGAGGTTTTAAGCAAACGCATCAGCCATCGCCGTGGATGAATGATTATGGTGTATTCAGCATTATGCCGGTTACGGGAAGTATTAAAGTTGACCAGGATAAAAGGGCAAGCTGGTTTTCACATAAAACAGAAGTGTCAACGCCTTATTACTATAAAGTTTATTTGGCAGATGCTGATGTTACCACTGAAATTGTTCCAACGGAACGCAGCGCACAATTCAGAATTACATTTCCGTCAGGCGATAGTTCAACCCTTGTAATTGATGCTTTTGATAAAGGTTCTTATATCAAAATAATTCCCGGTGAAAGAAAGATTATCGGCTATTCCACAAAATATGCAAGAGGGCCTTTAAAAAATTTCAGGAATTATTTTGTTATGTATGTTGATAAACCCATCACCATTGCACAAACCTATAATGATAGCGTTTTAAATAAGGGCCTTGAAACAACAACCAATCACGCATTAGGTGTTGTTGGATTTAAAACAAACAAAGATGAAGTGATACATGTAAAAATAGCATCATCATTCATAAGCTTTGAACAGGCAGAGTTAAACCTGCGGCGTGAACAGGGCAATGACGATTTTAATACGCTCAAATCAAAAGCAAAAGATATATGGAATAAAACATTGGGCCGTATACAAATAAGCGGTGGCACTATAGATGAAACAAGAACATTTTATTCCTGCCTGTACCGTATGCTCTTTTTCCCAAACAAATTGTATGAAATCAATAAAGACAACAAGATCATTCACTGGAGTCCATATACCGGTGAAACGCTTGATGGCTATATGTTTGCGGGCACTGGCTTCTGGGATACATTCCGTGCATTATATCCTTTCTTAAATTTAATGTATCCGTCTATTGTAAAAGAAATGCAGGAAGGTTTGATTAATGATTATAAAGAAGGCGGATGGCTGCCTGAATGGAGCAGCCCCGGTTATGCTGCCGTAATGGTAGGCAATAACTCTGCATCAGTTGTGGCCGAAGCTTATTTAAAAGGCTTGCGTGGTTATGATATTGAAACTTTGTTTGAAGCGCTTGTGCATGGCGCCAATGCTGAAGGCCCGAGAGCTACCGGCAGAACAGGCGTTGAATATTATAACACTTTAGGCTATGTGCCTTACGATGTGGGCATTAATGAAAATGCAGCAAGAACACTGGAATATGCTTACGATGATTTTTCTATTTATCAATTGGCAAAAGCCTTGAACAAGCCAGACTCTGTTGTTAATCTTTATAAGCAAAGAAGCATGAACTATAAAAATTTGTTTGATGCTTCATCAGGGCTGATGCGTGGCAAGAATAAAGACGGTTCTTTTCAATCGCCATTCAGCCCGTTTAAATGGGGCGATGCTTTTACCGAAGGCAATAGCTGGCATTATAGCTGGAGTGTTTTTCATGATGTGCAGGGATTGATTAATTTAATGGGCGGTGCAAAAAAGTTTACGCAAACACTTGATTCCATCTTCTCTATGCCACCGGTTTTTGATGACAGTTATTACGGCGGCGTAATACATGAAATACGTGAAATGCAGATTGCCGGCATGGGCCAGTATGCGCATGGCAACCAGCCCATTCAGCACATGATTTATTTATACAATTATGCAGGCCAGCCATGGAAAACACAATATTGGGCAAGGGAAACTATGAACAAATTATATAAGGCAACGCCTGATGGTTATTGTGGTGATGAAGACAACGGCCAAACATCTGCATGGTACGTATTTTCTGCGCTGGGTTTTTATCCTGTTTGCCCAACCAGTGCACAATATGTTATTGGTGCACCCTTGTTTAAAAAGGCAACGCTGCATCTTGAAAATGGAAAGGATGTTGTAATTAATGCACCGGCAAACAGTGCTAAAAATATGTATGTAAACAGCATTTCATTAAATGGTAAACCTTATAGCTACAACTGGTTTGATCATGCCACTTTAATGCAGGGCGGCGTTATCAATTTCAATATGCAGGCTGCACCTGATAAACAACGCGGCACACAGAAAGAAAGTTTTCCGTTTTCGTTATCGAAAGAGAAATAAAAAGATTACTCTTTATCTATTGAAAATATTTCTGATAGCTTTTTGTCCATGTCCTCAACCGTTGTATTATCATACAAAGAATATCTGCCGATTATTATTCCATCCTTATCAATTAATATCTGTGCAGGTATAGGCATAAGGTTATATAATTTTCTCAATTCTCCCTTAAAACTTGCTTCCATACTATTGTCATGAGTTTTTAAAAACTCCATGTCACTGTTTGTAAAAGCAAGAATATTGTGGAATGATTGAATGCTGTCCTGTTTAATTGCTTTATGCCAGGCATCATATTTTGCATCACAGGAAACAACAATAATCTCTAAACCTTTGGAATGATATTGTTTATAAATGTTTTTAATATGCGGTGTTTGTTTTCTGCAAGGCACGCACCAGCTTGCCCAAAAATCAAGTAATACATATTTACCTTTAAAATCAGATAAACGAAGCAGCTTGCTATTTACATCTTGTCGTATAAAGTCAGGAGCTGCATGGTTTATTCCGGAATTAATTGCATACCGGATATTTTGTTTTAATGTTTGAAATGAATATGTTTTCTTTAAAGTAGTATCAAGATTATCTAATAAATGTAAAATGGAGTCATTAGAAATCTCTACAATGTTTAAATCTGAAATGGCTTTGGCTGCAATTATTGAACGTGGATTTTCTTTAGAGAAATTAATGTGTATGTCAGCTATTTTTTTGCTGTAAAAGTTGAGCGAATCTTTTTGTTTTTCAGATAAGTTTTCAGTGGATTTATTCTTAAGAAGATAAAACCTACTGTACAATTCGTCAGTTTTCTCTGATAAAAGAAGCCAGTCATCATTTGTTTTACTTCCGGTGAGTTTAGCATTTTTAAAATCATTGGCAACAAGTGTAATTTTCATTGTCGCGGGATCCATATAAAATCCTTTATAAGCATTTTGCCTGCCGTCAATTGTTTGTTTATTATCAGTTATTGATGCCAATACCGGTTCTGATATAAACCCATTGAATTGAAATTGCCCATGTTGAATCCTGGCAGCTTCAACATTCCTTATTCCTGCATCAAAATATTTAAGGTAAATTGTTCCTGTATCTTCTCCTTTAATTTCTCCTGATAAAGAATATTTTTTTAAAGGCTGGGCTTGTAAAGAGTGAGCTATAACAAGTGTAATGAATGTGAATAGAGATACTTTCATAGCAAGCTTTTTAGGAGTCAAAACTTCTATGATGCAATTTTTTTAATAATCCATAAGCCTATTATTTTTTTTGATAATAAACTGAAATAACATGATGCTTTCAAAGCCCGGGTTTAGAAAATTGCAAATCATTTATTCAATAACATTTCAATTCTTTCTTTTATTTTTTCCACCGTTGGCAGCATGGCATTTTCAAGTACAATATTGATGGGTACTGCCGGTAAATCAAGCGCACCAAATACTTCCACAGGTGCATCGAGCCAGGTAAAACAATTATAACTGATACGATGCGCAAGCGCTTCTGCGAAAGAATTGGTTTGCTGCTCTTCAGTAAGCACAAGGCATTTACCGTGTTTTTTTACCGTTGAGAAAACGAGCGCCTCATCCATAGGATATAATGTTCTCAAATCAATTATTTCAACATTGCCTTTAAAATATAGTGCTGCAGTTTTAGCCCAGTAAACACCCATTCCGTAAGTAATAATGCAAACAGATTCGCCATTGCTTACCATTGCTTCATCAGCCTGTAAAATAATATTGCCTTTGCCAAGCGGCAGTATATAATCCTTTGCAGGTTCTATGGTTTTGGCATCTTCTGTGCCTGGCACTTTACTCCAATACAAACCTTTATGTTCAAGTATAACTACAGGATTAGGATCGTAATAAGCTGCTTTCATCAAGCCCTTCATATCCGCGGCATTAGATGGGTAGCAAACTTTAATGCCTTTAATGGAAAGCAGCGTTGATTCCACACAGCCGCTGTGATAAGGGCCGCCGCCACCATAAGCGCCAACAGGCACACGCAAAACCATGCTTACCGGGTATTTGCCATTGGTTAAATAATTGGATTTTGCAATTTCGCATACCAGTTGGTTTAAGCCGGGATAGATATAATCGCCAAACTGCACTTCAACAACAGGTTTTAAACCCACAGCGCTCATGCCTGCGGTTGAACCGATAATATAAGCTTCCTGGATTGCGGTATTAAAAACGCGGTGCATACCAAATTTATCGGCAAGTGTTGCCGTTTCGCGAAACACGCCGCCAAGCCTTTTGCCAACATCCTGGCCGTATAAAAGGCAACGTTCATCATCTTGCATTAATTCTTCAATAGCATGCAAACCTGCATCAACCATTAATATCTTTTCACCATTTGCCGGCTCACGTGTGCCGCGTTCTTCTTTAACAGGCGTTTCCGCAAAAACATTCAACGAAACGGAAGCGGGAGAGGGGTCTTCAGCCTGTTTAGCTTTTTCAAAGGCCTGTTGCACTTCTTCAAAAACTTCTTTTTCTATTTGCCCGATATGGCTTTCAACAAAATCATTTTCAAAGAGATAATTTTTAAGCTTTAAATAAGGATCATGTGCCTGGTGGCGTTCAAGGTCTTCCTTACTGCGGTAAAATTCTTTGCGTACGCCACTGGTATGATGGTTAAGCAATGGCACTTTTGCATGCACCAAAATAGGTTTGCGTTCCCTGCGCACAAAATCAATAGCGTAGTTCATAGCGCCATAAGCGTATTCAAAAACACTGCCATCAACCTTTAGCCGTTCAAGGCCTTTGTAGCCCATCGCAAAATCAAAAGCGTTCATGGCGCGGCCCTCTCTTGCCGTGGTGCTGATGCCCCACTCGTTGTCCTGCACGAGATAGATAACAGGCAAATGTTTCAGCACGGCAAACTGTAAAGCTTCACTTACTTCACCTTCTGTAATACTATAATCGCCAAAGCTGCAAACCACCACAGGGTTTTCGTTATTACTGCCTTTTTGCAAAAGATGTGGCAGGTATTGTTCAAGATGTTTAACGCCCTGTGCAATGCCGGTGGTGGGTATGGCCTGCATGCCGGTAGCGCTGCTTTGATGAATGATCTTAGGTTTATCTGCAGCATTGCTGCTGGCATGCGCATAATAAGAACGTCCCCCGGAGAAAGGGTCATCAGCCTTAGCTAACAATTGTAACATTAATTGGTATGGTGTAAAGCCAAGCGAAAGCAATAAACTGTCATCACGATAGTATGGGCTTACAAAATCACAGGACAGCAACTGCAGGCCGGTTGCAATCTGCAATGCTTCATGGCCTTTTGATGTAGAGTGAACATACTTACAAACCTGCCTGTTGGCCTCATAAATATCAGCCATACAGCGTGCAGTTACCATTAGCCTGAAGGCTTTGGCAAGAATCGCATTATCAAGCATAGCGCAAATATCAAATTACTCCGGAAAATACAGCAGGAAGAAGGCTGTTAATTATTTTATTTCAAATTCAAACACTTTTTCATCACCGAGGTGGCCAACCAGCACATCGCCAACCACGCATTCGCCCACGCCTGCAGGCGTACCGGTAAAAATAAGATCGCCTATGTTTAGGGCAAAGTATTGCGATACATCGGCAATAATACGGTTAAACGAAAACAACATATCCTTGCTGTTGCCCTGCTGAACAAGTTCATCATTCACTTTTAAAGAAAATTCAATAGGTTTCTTCAGCATATCGGTTGTTAATTCATGCATTCTGCCAACTACCGCAGAGCCGTCCCAGGCTTTAGCTTTTTCCCAGGGCAGTCCTTTCTTTTTCAATTCAGTCTGAATGTCCCTGGCTGTAAAATCTATACCTACTGAAATGCGGTCGTAATACCTTTGCGCCTGCGCTTCGGGAATATATTTGCCGTTTTTTGAAATGTATAAAACCAGTTCGGCTTCATAATGGAGCTCATTGGTAAATTCGGGATAATAAAATTGGGAACCGGGCATTAATAAAGCGCTCTTAGGTTTAAGAAAAATAACGGGTTCCGGAGGTACTTCGTTCTTTAATTCCTGGGCATGCTCTGCATAATTTCTTCCAACGCAAAAAATTTTCATAATGTTAGGTTTTGGTGTTACAGGGAGTGAATTTGTTTTAGTGATTGATGTTTGCCTGTTAAAAATAATAAAATAGATTTACTATTCTTCAATAGAGAATTTTTTTCCATTCACCAGGTTCATGGTTTTTTCAATGCCGGTGGTTGAAAAGCTTTCAATTACTTCTGTGCAATATTCTATCTTCTTCCAGATAAGCTTCAATTCTTCCGGGAACCATTTAGCCAGCACAAAATCTGCCTGCATGCCTTTGGGATAATTATTACCAATACCAAACCGCAGTTTGGGATATTTATCTGTACCCAGCATTAGCTGAATATCCCTTAAACCGTTATGGCCACCATCGCTGCCACCCGATCTTAACCGCAGGCTGTCAATCGGAATTGCCAGGTCGTCAACAATAGTGAGCGTGTTTTCCAGCGGAATTTTTTCTGCATCTAACCAATATTTAAAAGCCTTTCCGCTCAGGTTCATATAGGTGGTTGGTTTTATGCAGATAAATAATTTGCCCTTCCATTTCACCTCTGCTTTTTCTGCCAGCCGCACCGTTTGAAACATGCCATTATGTTTCAGCACAAATGCAGATACCACGTCAAAACCAATGTTATGGCGGGTATGGCGGTATTCATTGCCCGGATTGCCCAGGCCAACAATTAAAAACTTCTGCATAACTGAAAATAAATAAAAAGTCCCGCAGCAAAGGCGGGACCTGGTAGAATATTGAAAAAATTACTTTTTCTTTTCGTCTCCTTTTGGCGCCGCTTTTTCAGCAGCAGCTTCTTCCTGTTTCAACTGGCGTGTAAGTACAATAGAAGCGATAGGAATTCTGGGCGAATTCATGATCTCTATATTATCTGCCTTCACATCTTCCACGCGAATATTTTCATTCAGTTTAAGCTCGCTGATGTCAACCTCAATGTTTTCCCTTAAATGTTTGGGGAGGGTTTTTATTTTCAGCGATTTCATTTTTGTAATAAGCTTACCACCTTCTTTTACACCCACAGGCGTACCGTTGAATTTAAGCGGCAGGTTGGCTATTACTTTTTTGTTCTCAACCAGTTCCAGCAGGTCAATGTGAATCAGGTTGTCTTTAACCTTATCAAACTGCAAATCTTTTAAAATGCAGGTATAAGATTTGCCATCCACTTTTACTTCTGCCAACTGGAATTCTGATGTGTAAACAAGAGGCTTGAAAGCCTTTGCCGGAGCAGAGAAATTTACTTCCTGCGCACCCCCGTAAATTACACCAGGCACCAGTTCCTGAGAGCGAAGCTGGCGGGTGGCTTTTTTGCCAATTTCGGTCCTCAGTTGTCCTTCGATTGTAATTGTCTTCATTTTTTGAGATTTAATTATTAAAGAGCTAATGTAAAGCCATTGGCTTTGCATAAATATTTTTTGTAATCAGCTTTTGTATTTCATGGCATTCCGCCGCGGCGGATCACTCCTTTGTACTGCATATTTTCATTGCAGCTCCCAATTTCCCAATTCCTCAACCTTTCAACTTATCAACTACTTGTCCCTCATCTGCGAGTGTATAAACAGGCTGGTGATGCTTTTGTTTTCGTAAGCGTTTCTTATTGCAATGGCAAAAAGATCGGCCACAGAAATAACTTTTATTTTGGAAGAAGCATTTTCTTTAAGCTGAATCGTATCGCAAACCACCAGTTCTTCCAGCACACTGTTTTCAATGTTCTGGTAAGCATTGCCGCTTAAAACCGGGTGCGTGCATAATGCTCTCACACTTCTTGCACCATTTTCTTTTAAAAGAGCTGCGGCTTTCGCCAGTGTACCGCCGGTATCAATAATATCGTCAATTAAAACAATATCCTTATCCTGCACATCGCCTATCAGCACCATGCTGGCTATTTCATTTGCCCGTTTGCGATGCTTGTCGCAAATAACCATTTCTGCATTAAAATAGCTGGCAATTTCCCTTACACGGTTGGTACTTCCCACGTCGGGGGCGGCAAAGGTAAGGTTTGGCAGGTTAAGTTTTTCTATATAAGGTATAAAAATTGCCGAGCTGTCGAGGTGGTCAACCGGTATATCAAAGAAGCCTTGTATTTGCGGTGCATGCAAATCCATAGTGATCACACGGGTGGCGCCGGCTTTTTCCAGCAATGAAGCCACCAGTTTGGAACCTATGGCCACTCGTGGCCGGTCTTTACGGTCCTGCCTTGCATAACCATAATACGGAATAACGGCAATAATTTTATAAGCGCTGGCGCGTTTGGCGGCATCTATCATCAGCAATAATTCCATTAAATTATCTGTAGGCGCGCAGGTGCTTTGTACTAAAAACACATAATCGCCACGAATGCTTTCAAGGAATATTGGCTGAAACTCGCCGTCGCTGAACTTTTGAATAATTACTTTACCGGATGCTGCGCCAAAACACTGTGTGATTTTAGCACAAAGTGCCTGTGAACCGGTACCTGAAAAAATCTTTACTGAAGGGCCCATAGTATAGCTTAATAGGGGCGAAGATAAAAATTCAAAAAAGAAATACTAATTTGAAGTTTCATATTTTTTACAATGCCTGAATCTTCCATTAAAAACTGGGCAGTTGACGACCGTCCCCGAGAAAAACTACTGCTAAAAGGTTATCATGCATTAAGTAATGCAGAACTGATAGCCATCCTCATTAACAACGGCACAAAAGATAAAAGCGCTGTGGACGTTTCCAAAAGCTTGTTAAATGCCGTGGATAACGACTTGCAAAAGCTTGGAAAGCTCTCTGTAAAAGAAATTTTAAAATTAAAAGTAAAAGGTATTGGCGAGGCAAAAGCCATTGCTATTACTGCTGCTTTGGAACTTGGGTTGCGGCGTGATGTTGCAGCAAAGAAATTGAATATCGTTATTCATAGCCGCGATGTTGCAGCTTATCTGAGGGCGCAGTTTCAATATAAGCAACACGAAATTTTTGCTGTAGTGTATTTAAACCGCGCCAATAAAATAAAACATTCGGAAATTGTGAGCGAAGGCGGTATTACCGGTACCGTGGCCGACCCACGCATTATTTTAAAGAAAGCCCTTGAAAACGATGCCACAAGCATTATTCTCTGCCATAACCATCCCAGCGGCAGTTTAAAACCCAGCCGCGCCGATGAAGAACTGACGAAAAAAATAAATGAGGCAGCCGCTTTTTTTGATATAAAAGTATTAGACCACATTATTGTAAGCGAAGATGGTTATTACAGCTTTGCAGATGAAGGACTGCTGTGAAATGACCGCTATATTCAATAGTTATAAAATCTCCATTTTGTTATTTACCTGCAACGATTTTGCAGATATTTGCAGACTGAATATTAAACTTTTACCATGCAAAGAAAAAAGCTGAGCGGTTTAGAAAAGATAGTTTTAAGTATTGTTTTTGTGCTGATGGTTATAGGAATTATTGCTGCCTGGGTAAATAAAACATGGTTTCTCGAAACCTATGTGGTTGAAGATGGGTTTATTGAAGATGTTACTTTAATCCCGCTTGCAATCTTAACATTAACCTGCTTCATCCTTTTGTTTAGATATGCCCGCAAAAAAAACGCCTGGTTTTTTCTCACCTATCTTTTTATTGCTTTAGGCAGCTTTTTTATTTTGGGGGAAGAGATAAGCTGGGGGCAACGCATTTTTGGTTTTGAAACATCAGAATATTTCCGGGAACATAATTCACAGGACGAAGAAAATATTCATAACCTGATTATAGGCGGCGAAAAGCTTAATAAAATAATTTTTACCGATGTGCTTATTGCCGGCGTTGCCATATATCTTATTATTATCCCCTTGCTGTATAGCAAAAAACCCGGGTTTAAAAATTTTATTGACAGGGCTGCTTTTCCTGTTGCGAGGCTTTATCAAATTATCGGTTGCCTGCTGGTTTTTGGTTTATCATTTTTAACGTTCGACAGCAAGGGCGCCGAGTTGCTGGAATTTGGGGGAAGCGCTATGTTTATGCTCATTGTTTTAAATCCTTTAAACAAAGCATCCCGCTCTTTAAAGTTATAGAAAGTTTTGCTTAAACCAGTTTAATTGCTGCTGCACACCTTCCTTTAAGCTTGTTTGAGGGTTATAATTAAGTAGCCGTTTTGCTTTATCTATAATAGCTTTAGTAGTGGTTTGATCGCCGGTGCGTGGCGGTATTATTTCAAAATTTATTTTATTGCCTGTTAATGCTTCAACGGTATCAATTCCCTCCCGTGTTGTGTATTGCATGCTATTACCAATGTTTATGATTTCGTTGTTTACGGTTTCTTCTTTGCCTATGACTGCTGCAATGCCATCAATAATATCTCCAACAAAACTAAAGCTGCGTGTGTGCTGCAGGCTGCCTTCAACCAATGTAAATGGCTCGTTTGTTAATGCCGAACGGATAAGTTTAGTATAAAGTTTATCCGGCCTTTCCCTTGGCCCATAAACAGAGTAAAGCCTGAGCGAACAGGCATTCAAAGTTTTCTTTCTGCTTTCTGCCAATGCTAATTGTTCGGCAGCAAGCTTTGTAATGCCATAATAAGAAACAGGTTCCGGAATAGCGGTTTCATCTTTGGTAGCATCCAATCCATAAACAGATGAAGTGGAAATATTAACAAAAAATTTCAGATGCTTTAATTGCTTCGCAAACTCTATAAGCTCATAAGTAGCAGTTACATTATTTGAAAGATATTCAGCGAACCCAGATTTCTCGGACAAGCCCGGTTGCGCCGCAAAATGAAAAATATAATCTATGTCTGCGGGTAATAATTTGTAGTCATTATGATTAGTAAGATCAGCTTCAATAAATGCAACTTTATCCTGCATGGACTGAAGGTTGAGCATCTTGAGCTCTTTCGGGTAAAAGGAAGATAAATTATCAACACCAATTACTTCGTGCTGCATCCCGGCGAGTTTCTCAGACATGTGCGATCCTATAAATCCTGCCGCACCCGTAACAAGTATTTTCATCTTAAATAAAAACTGCAAGTTAGTTATGTTTTAATTTTGCCGGTCATAATAAAAAGTTGAATGAAACCGGGCGCAATAATTTTTCCTACATAAAGGTGTTTATGGCGCGGTTACATGAGACCATATAAAAAACAAACTTGAACGAATGAAACCGGGCGCAATAATTTTTCTTACATAAAGGTGTTTATGGCGCGGTTACATGAGACCATATAAAAAACAAACTTGAACGAATGAAACAACCGGAATTGGCTATCATCATTCCTGTATATAACGAAGCAGAAAACTTACTGCGCCTGCAACAAGTTTTCGAGGCCTATTTTCCTCTGGCAAAAATTCCATCCAAGGTACTCTTTGTAGATGATGGATCGAAAGATAACAGCCTGCAAATGATTCGTGATATATGTAATGCTAATCCTCTTTTTACTTATATATCATTTGAAAAAAACTGTGGCCTGAGCGCTGCTATTAAAGCAGGGTTTGATTGTGCCGATACAAAATGGGTGGGTTATATTGATGCCGACCTGCAAACCACGCCTGAAGACTTTAATATACTGGCAGATTACTGCA
This sequence comes from Parafilimonas terrae, assembly GCF_900115755.1. Taxonomy (GTDB): domain Bacteria; phylum Bacteroidota; class Bacteroidia; order Chitinophagales; family Chitinophagaceae; genus Parafilimonas; species Parafilimonas terrae. The sequence continues at coordinate 95,141 of NZ_FOXQ01000012.1, read as the reverse complement.
ATGAATATGACCTGGTAACCGGTGTGCGCACCGGCAGAAAAGATTCTTTTGTTAAAAATGCATCTTCAAAAATTGCCAATGGCATAAGGCGCAGTTTTACGCATGATGGCATGGATGATACCGGCTGCCCTTTAAAAATTATTAAGGCAGATAAAGCAAAAGCTATTCCTATGTTCAACGGCCTGCACCGTTTTTTACCGGCGATGATCTTATTGCAAAAAGGTAAGATTATGCAAATTCCTGTGCGTGCTTTTCCAAGGGTTGCCGGCAAATCAAACTTTCATTTATGGAACAGGCTTGCCGGCCCGCTGAGTGATTGCTTTGCTTATTTATGGATGAAAAGGAAATACATTAATTATACCATTGCAGAAAAGAAGTTATGAGTAACTGGATTGTGATTGGCATTGGTGCTTTGGCACAGATATTATTTTCAAGCCGCCTTTTACTGCAATGGATATTATCTGAAAAACAAAAGAAAGTGCTAACACCGGTTTTGTTTTGGGAGTTTAGTTTGCTGGCATCTTTCCTGTTGTTTGTATATGGCTATTTAAGGGATGATTTTGCTATTATGCTTGGTCAAACCATCACATATTATATTTATATACGCAATATGCAGTTGCAGCAGCAGTGGAAGAAACTTGCAATAATCCTGCGTATTTTTATTTATTGCTTTCCTCTTTTTATTTTGATATACGGCTATAATAATGGTATTTACGACCGGCATAAATTGTTTCATAATGAAAACATTCCTGCCTGGTTATTTATACTCGGCATCGTTTCGCAATTGCTGTTTACATTCAGGTTTATTTATCAATGGATATATTCAGAAAAAAGAAAGGAGTCGCACCTGCCTTTAGGTTTCTGGATCATTAGCCTCGCCGGTTCTTTTCTTATATTGATATATGCTGTATTAAGAAAAGATATCGTTTTGTTTGTTGGGCAGCTTACGGGTTTTATTGTTTACTTCCGCAACATTGTTATTATTAAAAAACATTCATGAAACCGCGCATGATATTTTTTTCTCACACAACTTGTCCCGACAAAGCGGGATGAGAATGCAGGAGCATAGCGCGGTTACATGAGACCATATAAAAACAAACTTGAACGAATGAACTCATTTGCTGAAAAATACCCGTTAGTTGTGCTGTTGGCTGTTTCAGTGCTGATGTTGTTTGTGCATCTTGGGTTGATACAAACAAATATTATGGAGGCAAGAAACCTCATAACAGCAAGAGAAATGGTAAACGATGGCCACTGGATATTTACAACCATGAATGGTTTGCCACGTTATGAAAAGCCGCCATTGCCCACATGGCTAACTGCATTTTTTATGATGCTTGGCGGTATGCACAATATGTTTGTATTGCGCTTGCCGGTTGCGTTGGTGTGCCTGCTGCTTGTATATTTTTTTTACAAACTGGTAAAACGCCTCCAGCCTGAAAATAACCAACCATTATATGCTTCGCTTATTCTTATAACATCCTTCTATATATTTTTTTCGGGGAGGGATAACCAGTGGGATATATACACACATGCATTCATGGTGGTAAGTATTTATTTTCTGTACAAGGTTTTCAACGAAAAGGAAAATCTTTTTTTGAATATTGCACTGGCAGCATTATTTACGGGCTGTTCCTTTCTGAGCAAAGGCCCCGTTTCATTATATGGATTATTTCTTTCTTTTTTGATTGCTTATTTTATTGTTTATAAACAGAAAGTTGGTAAAAATTTATTGTTGAGTTTAATTGTTCTTGCTATTGGTTTGGCAATAGGCCTTTCATGGCCGCTGTATGTAAAATATTTTGATCCTTATGCCGGAACAGCTTTGTCGAAGCAAACACAAAACTGGGGAAATTATGAAGTAAAACCCTTTTACTATTATTGGAGCTTCTTTACTCAAAGCGGATTATGGACAATTCCATCTTTTATTTCGCTTATGTATTTCTATATGCGTAAGCGTGTAAGTAATGTGAAAGCTTATACATTTTCTTTTTTGTGGACGATGGCATCGCTGCTGCTTTTATCATTCATCCCTGAAAAAAAAGTGCGTTATATAATGCCTGTTTTAATTCCACTGGCAATGAATACAAGCTTTTATATTCAATACCTGGCACTTTCTTTTAAACAAATAACAAACAGGTATGAAAAAGCTGTTGTTTATTTCAGTTTCGGGCTGGTTGCGTTTATAGGGTTGGCCGTTCCGTTTGTTAGCTTTTTTTTATTGAAAGCGAAGCTTGAAAATTATATTGGCTGGTACATATTGCTTGTGATAATTTCTTTTACCTGTTCGTTTGTAATAATAAAAGGATTAAAACGAAAGCATTTTATACAGGTATTTTACGCCTCTGTTTTTTTTATGTGTGGTATTGTAGTTACACTTATTCCAATATCAAAAATATTTTACACAAACAGCAATTATTTTGATGCAGCTAACCTGCACAACATTGAAAAAAAATACAACATAAAAACGTTTGAAGGCGATGGTTTTGTTCCTGAAATAATATGGAGCTATGGAAACCCAATATCAAATATAGCTGATGGCAATTCGGTTAAAATGCCCGCTGATGCTGCGTTTGGATTGCTGGTTTACCCTGATAAAGCAAATAAATTAATGCACGTGTTTAATAACTACAGTTTTACGCAGCTTGCTACAGTTGATTTAAATGAAGTGCCTGCAGAAAGTAAGCAACATAATAAAAGGATTGTAAAGAATTACTACCTCGTAAAAAGATTAAAATAAAAGGCTGCCACATTATTCCGTAACGGGATAGCCTTTATTTATCCAGTCTATTTTAAGATTATCAGGCAGGTTTAAAAGATAAAAGTTTGTAAACTGCATTTCCTTTAAAACATCAATGGCAGGCCGCACATTAGGACAATGTTCATAAGGGCAGCAACCGCAGTAAACAACAATTTTGGCATCTTTCTTTAAAGCATTTAGCTGCGTTTTAAATTTATCCATGTTTTCTTTTTCACTTACCATTCCAACATTAATTGCGCCGGGTATAGTGTTAAAAGGGCCAACGCTGATGATGACAACATTACTTGTTTTGTTCTTCATAATGTCTGCCAGTTCTGATGGCTGCATCAGTTGCTTATCAGTCCAGTTTACCGGTTTCTGTGCGCTTGTATGAAATGTGCAAAATGAAGTAAGCAGCAACAGGGATATTTTTACAAACAATAATTTTTTCATTCGTTTAAGTTTATTTTTTCAATGGTCGAATGGAACCTCGCTATGCACATCCCCGTGTGAGGAAAAATTATCATGCCCGGTTTCATTGCAATAATTTATTCAACACAAATGCTTTCAATACTGCGAAGGTATTATCTCTGTTTAATTATCTGCATCTTTAATTGAAGGCCTTGTATCATCAGGATTGCGTTTTTCATATTGAATTATAAAATCATTTAACCCGGGTGTATATTTTCTTTTGCGCTTTAATTCATAACTGTAAATGGTTTGGCCAAGCTGGTAAAGAAACGGGTGGCCGATCGTTTCATAATCATATTTATTATCATTCAAAACACCATCGCTGTTAACATAAACAGTTGCGGCCAGCATAAACTCAATATTGTTTTTAAAATCTGCTATATATGAAGCATCAGTTAAAAAACCGTAAGCCCATCCTACTTTATTAAACACACGAATATTTGGCGGCATTGAATGATGAACACTATCCTGGAAGAAAAATTTTACATAACTATCGTAATACTGCGATGTATCATATTTGGGATAATTTGTTTCGGACGGGAACTGCGATAAAAATTGTTTGAGAAAAGTATAATCATCTTTTGCAAGATGGAATCGTTGTTTTTCAGGAACCGATAATGGGAATAAAATGGATTGCAATATTTGCTGCAGATCTTCTAATGGAAGATTATTTACGCTTGTAAAATCTATCGGTTCGTTTATCAAGCTATCATTGCTGTTAAGATGCGCTTTTCCAATTTTTACAGTGTGTGAATAATCAAACGAATCCGTATTGTATTGCATAGGTTGATGATAAATAACCTTTCCATCTTTATCAATAAAATTGATTGGATTGGTATGCCGGTTTTCATCATCTGTATATCCCATAAATTGCCTTGTAATTCTTGTGTGTATATAACCCTTTGCGTGCAGTTTCCGGTTAATGCTTTGCTGGCCAACAAACTGGTACATACGGTTGTAAGCATCATTGTCACTTATCAAAAAAGCTTTTCTTATAAACTGCGCAATAGATGGATAATTATTTTCTGATGTGCTGTCGTACAATTCTTTTTCCTACCGCTGATAAGCGCTGTCAAATTGCAGGGATGTAAATTTATTAATGCCCGGCATTTTTATTTCATTCAGCTTTTCTAACGATAAAGCGGCCAGTGGAAGTTTTACGGTTGATGCCGGATTAAAATAAAATAGAGAATCTACATTAAAATAGTAATTAGTAAAAGAAGGTTTGTTGTTTTTATCCCTGTTTATCTGCGTGTAGATTATTTGTAAACGATATTCATCCGGATGAGATAAAACCGCTTGAAAAAGACTATCTGTATTTTTTAATAAAATGCGCTGAAGCAGCACGTCTGTTTTATGCTGTGCATGAAGCGCACAGGAAACAGTAATGAAAATAAAAAGAAATATTTTTTTCATAATGAATAAATGTTGTTGCAACGGTCTGATGCTGTAGTCGCCTCATTGCTTTTAATATTTGAACTCAGCTTTATCTTTTTCTATTTTTTGTTTAAAGAATTTTCGAAAATTATCATCAGCGCCTATAAAAACATAAATGTAATCTCCTTTCTCCCTGGCAAATTTATTTGTGATGCTATCCGTTTTTGTAACAGATGTAAACCCCTTTGCAAAATCATGTTGTTTTTCATCCGGGTCGTCTGAAACCAATATAAAATTTTCTATCTGTAAACTTGTGGGCAACCAATATAGAAAGCTTGCATTGTCGCTGTAAGCCTCGGGTAAATTGTATTTGCGTGCATAATAATTTATAGCGCCTGCCATGCCATAATTATTACAAAATATAACCGTGTTTTGCCTCTCTGAATCATCAAGTGCATGATATGCTTTGGCTACTTTTTGCGCCATTTCTTCCCAGCCCTGCATATCTGCAAAGTCTTGTGGAAGAGAATGGTCTTTTAAATCTTCCCATTTTAAAGTACCGGTTTTTGCAATGTTCATCTTTACATATAAATCAGCAAGCGGTTGCGGCGGCAATACCGGCAATAAAATTGGTACAACAAATAAACCAAACCCAACTGCAAAAATTACAAAAGCGTAACGCAAATATTTTCTTTGTGTAGCAGTAAATTTTTCAAGTGCTGTTGCGCCAAAAGCAAATAATGGTGGATAAACACCGGCAGCATAATAACTTTTGCCATGGCCCATCAATAATAAAATGATTACAAACAAATAAGCAAGGCCAATAAAACGATATTGTTTTGATGAAAGAGCATTAAAAAGTCCTGTGAGCCAAACAAAAAAACATGGAAACATAAGCAGCAATTGGTCGGTTAAAAAACCTGCCGGGTTTATGTATTGCAGTTGCGTTTGCTGCAGTTCATTCATGTGCACAATAACAGGAAAATGATTTTGCCACTGCCAGATAATATTGGGCAGAAAAATAAGAAAGCCAATGAGCGAAGCATACCAAAAATGCTTATTAAAAAAAACAATGCGGTGTTTTGTAAACAGCAATGCAAGCAAAATGCTTACGGTATAAAATGCAACAGAATATTTACTCAGCATGCCCAGGCCAACACTAATGCCAAATACATACAACCATTTATTTTTTTCAGTTTGAACGAAGCGGATAAAACTGAATGCTATCAGCGTCCAGAAAAATATTTCGGGCGCATTTGGCTGAAACAAAAAAAACATTCTTAAATAAGCGCCAAATAAGAAAGAAAGGAATAAAAGTATTAATGCAAACGATTTGCCGCCGAGTGATTGAATAATTTTGCCTGCAACGATAAATGTTGCTGCGCCGAATAAAGAAGGCCATAGTTTTACCCAAAACATGCCGCCGCCAAAAAGGTTTGTAAGCCATGCAAAAATGGAAAGCATAGGCGGCACTTCCATAAAACCAAAAGCAAGGTGATGACCTTCCGCCAGGTATAAAAATTCATCGCGGTGCGGTTCGTAAACGGGATGTTGCAATAAATAAGGGATGATAATTCTAAGCAGTGCAAGCGTGTATAAAAGCGTATTGTTTTTTTTCATGCTGAATATAGTCTTGCTCAAAAATCGCTAATATTTTTTGAGCCGGGATACCGCTGAACAAATAAATGCCTTTATGAAGTTGCAACTTAAACACAGCGAAGCATTATGCAAATGCAGCAAACAATTTTTTATTCAAATAAAAAATTGCAGTTATAATACTAAGGGGTTTAATTCTGAATCAGCCGAAGATCCAACAGGTTTGCCGGCCAGCCAGGTTTTCAAATCGTTTTCCTGCCATTTATTTTTTGGCGCAGTAATTCTTGCATCATCAGCGAGGTAAATAACTGTCATTATCTCACGCATAATATTGGAATTGTTGCCAGGCGCATTATGAATAGTAAAACCATAATGCCATGTTGCATCGCCTGCATTCATGGTGGTGGCACGGGATATTTCAAACTTATTATCCTTCACATATTTATCAAACTCTTCTTCAGATTCATCTGATATTTCATAATCAAACACGCTGCCGTTTACATGAGAGCCGGAAGCAAACGTAAGCATGCCCATATCAACCGTTATATCCACCAGGGGCATCCACATAGTGATTGTATTGGTTGTATCAACGGGCCAGTAATATTGGTCCTGGTGCCAGGGGGTGGGGCCGCCGCCGGGTTCTTTATACAAAGCCTGGTCGTGGTAAATACGCACATTTTTAACGCCTAATAAATCGGCGGCTACTTTTGCAAAACGTTTTGACAAAACAAATTTTTTAACCGAATCATCGTTGCGCCACAAATTCATGATCTGCAAAAAAGCTTTGCCATACGTATCGCGGTCTTCCATTTTGCGCTTTTCCGTATTGTATTTTTCTGCAGCATTCCTTATCACGGCATGATAAGCTTCAACCTCTTCTTTGTTTAATAAACCTCTTGTAAGTGTATGGCCCTTTTCACGAAATTTTTTTATAGTTTCTTCAGAAATTTTTATCTCGTTATTTATATCGGGCAATGAAGTGTTTGTAAGCATATCGTTTTTTTTATCAAAAATAACAGATAACAGTTGATAGTGCCCATAACATCAGTCTATCCATTAAGCTCACTGCTTAATAATGATAATGTATGTTTTATGCGATTAATTGTTTCTTTTTTACCCAATACTTCGGCAATATTAAATACATGCGGGCCAAACTTGCCGCCCACCAACATTATACGTAAAGGAAGCAATACATCGCCCGGTTTTATCTGGCTGGCGGCTGCCAGTTCCTTAAATGAATTTTCAAGCTCCTCATGGTTCCATAATGTTGACAGCCCATACACATGGATTAATTCAGCAAAAAATTGTTGCTTGTGTTCATTCCATTTCGGCTTGATGGAATTAATATCAATTTCTTTTGGCGATTGAAAAAAGAATGAAGATTGTTGCACAAAATCGGGCAATAAAGTACAACGGTCTTTAACCAGTTCAATAGCGGTTTTTAATTTTTCATCATCATTCACTTCAACGCCTGCATTAATCAGCAAAGGTTTTAAAGTGAGTTGCAGACTATTAACTGTTGACCGTTTTATCCATTCATGGTTGAACCATTTTGCTTTTTCATAATCGAACTTGGCGCCGGCTTTATGCACCCGTTCAATAGAAAACTTTTTTATCAATTCTTCTATTGTAAAAATTTCCTGTTCCGAACCATCGTTCCAGCCTAATAGAGCGAGAAAGTTAATGAAGGCTTCGGGCAAAAAACCGCGTTCACGAAAACCGGCTGTAAGTTCACCTGTTTTAGGGTCTGTCCAGTTCATAGTAAATACGGGGAAACCTAAACGGTCGCCATCGCGTTTACTTAATTTACCCTTGCCATCGGGTTTTAATATCAATGGCAAATGCGCCCATTCAGGCATATTTTCAATCCCGAATAAATATTGCCATAATAAGATATGAACCGGCGAAGAAGGCAGCCATTCTTCACCGCGAAAAGCGTGTGTTATTTTCATTAAATAATCATCTACCACAACTGCAAGATGATATGTAGGCATGCCATCTGCTTTTAATAAGACCTTATCATCCACCTGTGATGTATTAAAATTTACAGCGCCGCGGATCATATCAACAAAACCAACAGTTTCATCATGCGGCATTTTTATGCGTGTAACATGCGGTATATTTTCAGCTAATAATTTTTGTACGGCATCTTCATCCAGCGTTAATGAATTTTTCATTTCACTGCGGGTTAACTGGCTGTATTGAAAATTGGGGACAGTTTTTCTTTTCTCTTCCAGCTCAGCAGGCGTATCAAATGCATAATAAGCTTTACCTTCTTTCACCAGTTGCTCTGCGTATTGCTTATACAATTCTTTTCTTTCGCTTTGGCGATAAGGTGCATATCCGCCGCCGTGCAAAACGCTTTCATCAGGCTCGAGCCCACACCATTTCAAGCATTCAAAAATGTACTCCTCCGCGCCTGGCACAAAACGGTTTTGGTCGGTGTCTTCAATGCGCAAAATAAAATCACCGTTATTATGTTTTGCAAAAAGATAATTGAATAACACGGTACGCATACCGCCAATGTGCAGGCCGCCTGTGGGTGAAGGCGCAAAACGCACCCTTACTTTTTTGTTCATGGCGCAAATGTACCGCACCATAAAACCCTCTCCAAAAGGGGAAAGCAAAAACTTTTATTACCCGGAGTGATACAGGAGACTTTCACCTGTAATGGGCAATACTGTCTTCTTCGAAGCGTTTTGCATTGCCTGAAAATATTACCGAAGTTTGCTGCATGATTGAGCTTAAAACATTCGGCAATCACAGTGAGATCAGCCATCCGCGCCGTGTTAGAAAATACGTGCTTATATGGTGCAATAAAGGTGGGCTTACCATTGTTGTGGATGAAAAAGAATTGCAGTTAAGCCAATATGATGTGCTCACTATTACATCAGGTCAAATTCATTACATAAAAGAATGGAAAGATGCGGATGGCTTTATTCTTGAATTTACGCTTGATTTTTTTTGCAAGACTGACAATGATATAGAACTTATTTTTCAAAATGGTTTGTTCTGCCATTTTGATATGAACGAAGTTATTACCATCCCAAATCATGCGGGCATTCAGTGGAACCTTTTACAGATACAGCAGGAACTGGAAGCGCAGCCTTTTCAATACCTCATTACCATTCATTCGCGCATTGAATTAATATTGGTGGAAATAAACCGCGCCAAGATTGAACACGGAGATGAAATATGGAAACCCGATGCGCTGTTCCTCAAATTCCTCGAACTGGTTCGCAGCAATTTCAAACATAATTATTCATTATCTGAAATTGCCCGCATGCTGGGCACTACAGAAGCAAGGTTAAATGAACAATCGAAATTGCATACAGGCAGAACGGCCCAGAATGTTATATATGGTTTAATTGCATCAGAGGCCAAACGGTTGCTTACCTATCAAAACCTCACCGTAAAAGAAGTGGCTTATGAACTGGGTTTTAATGATCCGTTTTACTTTTCTAACTTCTTTAAGAAATACGCCAATGTTTCTCCTAAGCTGTATCAGCAGCAATTCTCAATTTAAAAAATTACATGCTTTTCCCGGGATTGTCTATTCCCTGCAAATGCTTTGTGCGTGAGCTTTGCAGTGAATAAAACAATGAACATGGAATTTCAAAAAGCAACAATTATCCGGGCTGCAGATAAAGACGGTGTGAAGATGCCGCGCAGCGAATATGTATTCCATCTGTCATCTTATCCCGCACAACAAAACCTCGGCTTTTATGAAGGCTATTATCCAAATACTGCATTGGAATATAATACGCATTATCATAAAAAAATGACAGAAATATTTACAGTGCTTGAAGGAACATTTTCTTTTATGCTTAATGGTGCAGCAACAGTTTTTCATCGCGGAGATACAGCCATCATTCCGCCTATGTCGCCACATGGGTTCAAACCTTTAGAGCAGGGCAGCAGGCTGCAGTTTATTTTCACAGGTGCAGGTAACAGAGAGGATTTCTTTAAAAGCCTTGAAAGCATTGCCCATGGCAAATTGCAATTAAACCCAAGTGAACGCGAAGCATTCTTCAACAGTCACGATCAATATTTTTTCTGATCAATCTTCTTAACAATAAAACATAAACATGAAACAAAGAATTAATTTTGGCAAGGTATTACCTGCCGCTTACAATGCAATGGAACCACTGGATGCACTTACAGATAACTCATCCATTAATAGAGAATACCGGGAACTGATAAGGATACGTGCATCGCAGATAAATGGTTGTTCTTACTGCACAGATGCCCATTCGCATGATGCGTTGAAAACAAATGTGCCATTGCAAAAAGTATTATTGGTAAGCGCATGGAGAGAAGCAGGTGATGTATTTAATGAAGAAGAAAAACTGTTATTCAAAATAACGGAAGAAGTAACGCTGATACATAAGGGTGGCTTAAGCGATGAAACTTATACAAGGGCAATTGATGTATTTGGAGAGCAATTAATGGTTGAAATTATTATGGCTGTTATTACCATCAATGCATGGAACAGGATTGGTGTTGTATCACAGCTTCATCCGCCTGTAAGAAATATCAGCGCTGCATTAAACTAAATAAAATATATGTTCAACACCGCAATAACACAGGCAGAAAAGGCAAAGGCTTTGCATAGCCTGCATCACTCAGGAAAATTATTGTTGCTGCCGAATGTATGGGATGTGCTTGGCGCCAGGCTTTTGGAAGATACAGGTTATAAAGTTATAGCTACAGCCAGTGCGGCTGTAGCTTATTCCAATGGATATAACGATGGCGAACAAATTCCTTTTACGGATGTATTACGCATTCTTACAGCCATTGCAGGGAGTGTGCATGTTCCTGTAACAGCCGACATTGAAAGTGGTTATGCTGAAGACGAAAATCAGCTTGAACATAACATCAGGCAACTTATTAAAACAGGAATCGCAGGTATTAATATAGAAGATACAGATAAAAAAGCGCATACTTTATTGCAGGCAGATGTTCAATGCAGGAGAATAAAGCTTATAAAAGAAATAGCGCTTGATATGGATGTGCCTTTATTTATAAATGCAAGAACAGACACCTTTATACATGCACAAAGTTTTCATTCTTCACAGCAAATGATTGATGAAACTGTAAAAAGGGGCGGGGCTTATAAAGATGCAGGCGCAGACTGTTTTTATCCTATTCTTATACATGAACAGGCACATATAAAAACGGTTGTTGACGAATTGAAAATGCCCATAAATATTTTGATGATACCGGGTATTCCCGGTTTACAAACATTGGAACAAATGGGCGTGGCAAGGGTAAGCCTCGGCCCCGGTTATTTGAAATATGCTTTAAAAGCAATGAAAGATATTGCCTTTAAATTGTTAAGCTTTGAAGGCGTTGAAGAGATTACTGGGAACGATATTACAAGCGACTATCTCAAACACCTGGTCACAGTACGATGATTAAATATTAAGTGCTTTATTGTCCGCAAGCTGATAATGAAAGATCGCCGGCAATTGCCGGCGATCTTTCATTAAATGTATTTATAGAAAAATGCTTACCATATATAAATCCTGTCTTTTTCCGGCAGATACATTTTCTCACCCGGCTGCACATTAAAGGCATCATAAAAATGCGGATTATTCATGAGCGGGCCGTTTACACGCCACATAGGCAAAGAGTGAGGATTATTATTCACCCATAACCGCATAAATTCATCTTTCATTTTTACACGCCAGATTCTTGCAACGGAAATAAAGAACCGCTGGTCAGGTGTAAAGCCCCCGATTTTTGTTGTATCATGCCCTTCTTTCGTCATTTTAAATGCATCATAAGCAACAGCAACACCGCTTATGTCTGCTGTATTTTCGCCAACAGTCATTGCGCCTTTAATATGCACGGTATCTAAAACAGTGAAGGTGTTATACAAATCTATTACCTGTTGTGTTTTTGTTTTGAACTTATCATAGTCTTCTTCCGTCCACCAGTTTTTTACATTGCCATCTTTATCAAATTGAGCGCCCTGGTCATCAAAAGTGTGTGTCATTTCATGGCCTATTACCATACCGATGCCGCCATAGTTAAGTGCATCATCTGCGTTGTTATCAAAATAAGGCGGCTGTAAAATGGCTGCCGGAAAAACAATTTCGTTGGCTGAAGGATTATTATATGCAGTTACGGTAGATGGCGTGGTAAACCATTCTGACCTGTCAACAGGTTTATTCAATTTTGCAAGCTGGTATTGATAATTGTTGGAAGCAGCTGCAACTACATTCTCAAAGTATTTATCCTTTGCTGTTGTTACATTGCTGTAATCTCTCCATTTGTCGGGATAGCCGATCTTTTTAGTGATAACAAATAATTTTTCTTTTGCTTTTGCTTTGGTGCTGTCGCTCATCCAGTCAAGTTTATCTACCCTTGCTGAAAATGCCTGCTGTAAATTATTCACGAGTTCCAATGCACGTTTCTTTGCATCTTCACTAAAATATTTTTTTACATACAACTGCCCGAGCGCTTCACCCAAAGACTGGTCAATAACGCTGGCTATTATTTCTCCGCGTGCTTTTTGCACAGCCTGTCCTGATATGACTTTATTAAACTCAAAAGATGCATCAACAAAAGGTTTGCTTAACACATCTGCATAATTATTGAGAGAATATGCTTTCAGATAAATTTTCCAATCGTTTATGGGAATAGTTTTTAAGACTGTATTGAGCTTATCATAATAAGCAGGTTGCGATACATCGATGGAATCTGTTTTTGCGCCAAGTTCATTCAACACATCCGTCCAGCCGATATTGGGTTGCCGTTTTGCAAGCGTTGCAACAGCCATCTTGTTGTAGTTGGCATTTATATCGCGTAATTCAATATTGGTTCTATGCGATGCGGCCAGTTGTTTATCGATGTTATAAACAATATCTGCATTCCTGCTTGCTGTTGCTGCATCGCTGCCTGTAAGTTCAAATAACTTAGCAAGATATGTTTTGTAAGCCTGCTGGATAGATGTGTTTGAAGCATCTGTGTTAAAATAATAATCTCTCTCCGGCAAACCAATGCCCGTTTGATAAAGATGGGCAATATTAAGGCTGCTGTTTTTGTTATCTGCACCCACATAAAAACCTATAACAGAATTATTGTAAGCCTTTGCTTCGTTTGCAACAAACTTCAATAAAGAAGCAACATCGGTTATGCTATCAATGCGGGTAAGTATTGGTTTAACCGGATCGTAGCCACGTTTATTAATGGTATTTGTATCCATACCTGAGGCGTAAAAATCGCCGAGTTTTTGTTCAATGCTTCCTGCTGAATTGCTTGCTTTTGAAACGCTGTCTAATATGCCCTGTAAGCGTAAGCGCTGCGGATAGTTCATAAACATATAAGCGCCAACGCCCGGCTGTGAAGGCGGTATCTGTGCCGTATCATACCACTTGCGGTTTACATACATAAAAAAATTATCGCCGGGTTTAATGGAAGAGTCGATGCCCTGTATATCCACAATATTTTTATCAGGGGTATTGTTACAGGCTGCTAATGCGAATACTGTTGCAATGAGAAATAATGATCTTTTCATAAACAGATGTTTTGTGTAAAAAAAAATGGCCGGTTTAACGCGGCTTGCATTTTATTACTGCAGATAATCAAATTGATTTTATTTACCGAAGATAACTTTCAAAGTTCAATAGCGATGATATAACAAGCTGTAATATCAGTATATGAGATTAATTAAGTCGCGCAGGTATATAATTGCGATCAGCACACCAAGTAAAATGTATAAGACTTTGTTTGCCTTTTTAATATTGATGTTCATAGTTTACTTATTTTTAAAACAACGGCATACAGTTGCGTTCACTGCCTGCTAATATTTTTCCTTATCGAATGAATGTGAAATATTATTGATTGTTTTACTGCTTAAATCTTTCGATGCTACAATAATCCTGTAAACAAATTTTACTGATTGCTGCGGTGAAAGTATATAATTCAACTCTTCTTTTCCATTGCTGAATACTTTACGGCCCAAAGGGTTTAATGCAAAAAGCCCGTAACCGCGGGCATGCCAGTAAGTAGGATATCCAACATTGCCGGGATGATCGAACATGGCTATAGTAATTGGCTTTCCGTCTTTAATGCCTTTCAACATTGCCCAGGGCGCCTTGCTGCTCCATACGCTGTCGCCTTTAACACCAAAGCTGTTATAATACATGCCTGTAACAGAATTATCACCCGAAGGGTCAACTTTAGTTTCGTTGCCATGAGCATCTACAAAAACACCCGGTTCTTTCGAAGGCATTTCCAGTTCCCGCGCCACACGTATTGCAAAAAAACCATCCTTAACATCTTTAAAAACAACTTTTTCATTTAAGGCCGTTAGCGTAGTTACCCTGTCGATTATAAAAATATCATCCTCCACTTTAAAATGATAAGTTGTTTGTTCGTTTAAAAAAACAGCGCCTGCATTGTTTACCCATTTTGCGGTGGCTGTAAGCGATGCTTTATCGCCATGCGCATCGGTAGATATAATTTTTTCATGTATGATGCTTCCATATTGATCTTTTTTTTCAGCCGGTATAGCGGTGGAGTTGTTCCAGAAATCAATGCCGTTTACCGATTCGTAATTCATCCATATACCCACATGATGCGGATGATCGGTTCTTTCGCCCGGCCTCGGCGCAACAGGATAGCCACGGGTAACGGTAATGCCATCAACCGTGTTTACAGGAAACAACACGGGTTTGGCAACAGAATCATAGTGACAATAGGCCGTTAATAGTTTCCCGTTATATAAAACATCAACCTGTTTTTTTTCAGGCTGTTGTTTAAATGTAAATCCTTGCTGGGCAAAAACTGTTACTGAAAAAAAACAAAAACCAAATAGGGCAAACATGTTCTTCATTGTACAATGTTTAATTCGTCCGGTTGAAGATACATAATATAAAGTGGCACAACAAAAAGAGCAGCCGGGCTGCTCTTTTTGTTGTGCCTGTAATGTGAATGTGATTGACTATTGATGCAGGTTTGTTGTACCTGTTTCTGTTACATTACCTATTGATACCTGAACATCGTTATAAATGGTATCATTAAAATTATTGTTGCCGTCAATTGCAACATTATAACTGCCTGCTTCGAGGCCATGTATTAGAAATGCACCGGTGACAGTATCGGGCATGGCGGATGCAATTGTATCAGCGCCGTTAAGCACATATACCCAGGGTTCGGCTGCTGGTGGTAAAACAATGCCGTTTATAGAACCGGAAGCAGCCTTTGTGTAAACACGGATAACGGGTTTAAGAATATATTGATTATTGCCTGTAACAACAATTGATTTGGAAGCGTCAAAATCCGTCCATATTGCATATTCAACGCCGGGCGTTAAAGTGGCATCTACATTGAGCTTTAACCCGGATTCCTGTGCGGAAGGTGTTTTTAAAGGATAAGTTATACCATCTGCTACAACGGTATTGTTCTCGCCTAAAATAAGCCGTATTTGTGTTATTTTTTTTGAAGCGATATTTTCCCTGGCAAGAAGTGTGTCTTTGCCATTTGTGAATTTTAAAAGGTCATGCACGCCCGGAGAAACCATTTTTATATTGTGCCATGCATCGCCTGCATCATCACTGTAATGCACTTCAACACTTTGCACATCAATATTTACTTTATCATATTTACCCGGATCATCTGTAAGATAAACACTGAAATCAGTTTGCCCTGATGTGCCCGCATCATCATTATTGTTTTTAGAACAGGAGCAAAACAGAACAGCGGCAAGCAGGAACAATGAAACACTTTTCATAGAATGAATTTTTTCGGGAAATAACAATATGTATGCCAACCGTTTCACCAGATAAGAAATAGTCCACATAATATTTCTCTCAATAATATATGCCGTGATTTTACGTAACTTTAAAATGTAATTTATTATTCACTATTAAAGCTCAATCTTATGAAACTACCATCTTTACGCATTGGTAATTTTTTTAAAGTGCAATCTTTTTATGAAGATGACGAGCATCGAACACGAAGGGTTACGGAAATCAGCAGGAACCAGGTTCAGGTAGATGGGAAATGGGTTAAACCAGACCTTCTTATTCCCATCAGCATTACAAAACAAATTTTATTGCATTCAGGCTTCACGCAGTTTAGCTGGATTACAGACTCATCTGTTTTTGAATGCGATCATTTTAAATGCACCCTGGATGATAACGGCGTCAGCCTGTTTTGTGATAACTTGAAAAACCTGAGGCCGGTTAAGCATTTGCATGAATTGCAAAACCTGTACTTCGATTTAACGGGCGAAGAGCTGCAAACGAATTTTAACACGATTAAATCACCTTCTGAAAAAGAACTTGCATGAATTAAATTTACACTTGAAGAAGAGGCTGGCATCACCAGCCTCTTCTTATTTATACATACTGCATATTGGCAATTGCCTCTATTAAAAATATAAATGAGGAGTAGCTTCACTTTTCACCAAAAAATAATTTGCCTTAAATATTGGTCAACGATTGGTTTCCCTGATGCTCAAAATGAATTCATGGTGGCCTATAAATCTTACAAATAAATTTATAATGGGATTGAACAGAAGGTGATTAATTATTTATTTCAAAATTTATAGCTTTATTATACATGCTGAAGGAATAAGACTAAGCTATTGTAAACATTTCTTTGTCGAGATGGTGTTTCGAATATACCACGCAATTATCTTTTCCCTTGCCTGCCGCAATGTGCTTACAACAGGGCGTTTAAAAAGAACGGGCGATGTAAAAGAAGTTGTTTTTGCAGAAAATAATCCTGGAGTGAAAATAACATAACACAATAAATAGTGCCTGAAGTTGCCGCAAATCATTTCTTACAACCATCTTCTCACCTTATTTTTATACGCTTCGTATTCTTGCCCAAATTCAATTTCTAAATATTTTTCCTCACGCTTAATAATGTATTCCTGTACGATTATGAGCAGCAAAGGAAAAAGAATCACATTCCACCAATTTCCGATAAAGCATGTAATACCTAAATACAAAATAGCCAAACCCAGGTACATCGGGTTTCGTGTAATTGCATAAATTCCTGTAGTTTGAAGTGAGGAAGCAGGTTTAATAAGAATTACTGTGTTTTTTGTCAAAAAGAATTGTCGCAGGCTTTTGACTAAGAAAAATACTGCAACGATTAAAATAATTGTTCCCAAAATTTTTATTATCGTTGTGTGGAATAACGTGTCTGAAATGGGTAATCTTTTTTGAATAAATATAGCAGCTATAAAAATTAAGACGTAAAATAAAGGTGGCGGAATATAAACACAAGGACCTTTTGATTTGTGAATTTGAGTATTCATATTGCTTTTAGTTAAACGTAATACACAATAGTTCATGCTACAATGCCCAGCACTGCTTTTGCATACTTTTGTTGGTGGTTCGTGCTTTCTCCGATGTGTTGTCTATTTAATTGAGCAAGTGAATTGAATTCCTAATTCATGAACAAAGTCAAAGTCGTTAATCCATCGAACTCCCATGTTGTCACAAACATTTGGAATTTTAATCCTTGTCGAACTTAAAGCAGTAACTTTTTCTTCTTTTGTAACAACTGTGGCATTTTCATTTATTGCATGTGCAATCACCCAAGGATCAGCCAATGAACGAGCTTTAGTATTGTCAACCAAATTTTTATGAAGCGGGTCGTGAGTGTATATTTTTTGAAGGCAAACGGTAACCGCTTCAGTGATGTTCTGTATCGGGATTTTACTGGCTTTTAACCATTTAGATAAGTCGTCTTCTGTTCTTGTTATTTCCTCATAAACTGACTCAGGAATGAATATTTTACCTTGTTTGCCTAATTCAATAAGAATACTCCAATAGTCTGGACAAAATTTGGGGTTATAATATTTTTGCCATGCTTGAATTAACACATTGGCATCTAAACAATACTTATTTGCCAATGTGCTCATCTAAAAAGTTGTGCTTCGAGTTTTTGAAATTTATTTATTTGAACATTAAGTAGATTACTTGCCAATGTTGGTTCAATAGAACCTCCACGAAATGCATCTAAAACCGTTTGTGTAAAAAGCCTACTATTTCTGTTTAGTTGCAATAGAAAATAGTTTGGACCACCTGGGTTTTCTTTTTCTTTCTGTTTTGCCTTTTTTTCAGCTTCACGTTTTAAGTATTCAGCAAAATCTATATCAGCTTGCTTTTTTAATTTTTGATATATCGGAATAGAAATTAATCCTAGATTTAATGCTCTTACAATAAGAGCAAAAGAACTCACACCAAGAAGTCTTGCCGCCTTAAAAGCCTCTTTAGAATTTTGATAAATTTGAGTGCCAAAATTTAGCACTATATCTTTAGGCATTAAAGCGTTTGCAGCCACTTCATTACAGAATAATTCCACCGGGTGAAATTTATCTTTGTTTTTAATTTCTGGTTCTATATCATTCGATATACCAGTTTCTGAAATCCAAATATGGGCTATTTCATGAAGAAGTGTAAAAAGTTGAGGAGCATTCCAATCATCAGAGTTTACAAATACAAAAGGAGCAAAGGGGTCAGAAATTGCAAACCCCTGTAATTCTTCTGAATCCAGTTTTAAACGAGAATGTATAAAACTAGTTCTCGATACAAAAATCCCTTTTGTTTCTGCTGCGTCTATCCATTCTCTAATTGGATTTTCTGATTTGTAGTGAGTCGGATGAATATCCAATGTTTTTAAAATGTCTTGGGCAACTGTTTGTGGGTTATCATTAATAGTAAACCGTCCTACAAATGGTAATTTGATTTCATCATTGTCGGCATAGGCATCACTTATCCATGCTTGCTTTTGTTGAATTTCACGAATGATGAAAATTGAAGAAGTCGTTAATGATTTTGAACCACTCTTTCTAAAGTCTTGGAGAGGTTGGAAGTCTCTGGGTATTTCTGGGAGAAAGAATAAGGCAAAAGGTCTCTTATAAGCTTTTGCCAGAGTCTGAGCTTGCTTAATAGTTGGCTGACTCGCTCCATTTTCCCACTCTTGAAGCTTGTCAACGCTCACAGAAACCTTAGCAGCCGCAATTTCTTCGGACATTTTTGCCGATTCTCTTGCCCATTTGAGTACATTGGGAGTTATGAAAGCTTTGTCTGCCATTGGGTACCAAAAATACAATTTTATGCTTTCTGTTTAGGTATTAGATTTTATCTTCAATTATAGTACTGCTGCCCCTTAGCATGACCGCACAATACAAAGATTTACGAATATCCACGCAGTTCCAAAAAAATTGCCTCCTGATTTTTAATACTCGTCCCTTTCGTTTTTTGTATTGTCGTTACTGCAATTTATTATCATCTTACGGTGCATTCGGCCCGCTTAATAATGAATTCATCGTAAACCGTAAATCAGATATTGTGCCCTGGAAACTCTGCAGCCTGCCGCTATATGCCTCGCCCTGAATTTTTCCGCAGGTAACGTAACCGCCTTTTATTTTTGTAAGGTCCTTATCAAGCTGTTTGCTTAATACAGGTTCATGGTTAAACTGAATATTTAAATCGCCCTGTGCAGAAAGGCGCACCAGCAAATGCCCGCTGTTTGCAGGTAATACAGCGCTTTCCAATACAGTGCTGTCAGCAAGCATAATCCCTATCCTGTTTTTATAAGCATACAGTTTAAAATTATTGAAGTAATCACAAATTACACCACCGTTATTTGTTCCTTCAATCCAGGCTGTAATATAGAGCACACCAGGGTTCCATAATTTTTTGTTGAATGAAAGGTCAGCGGCGCTGTTATGTTGCCTGATGGTATAACTGTGGTCAGAAAACTCAGGCAACGGCCCTTCTTTTATCATCGTTTCTGTTTCTCCCTGCCGGTTTAATTCCTGTTTTAAAAGAAGGCGCATTGTCATCAGTTGTTTAATGTATGCTCTATTACCGGCGAGGTTTTTAAATTCAGCGCGGTCATTGTTTAAATTAAAAAGTTCTTCCGGCGGGCGGTAACTGTAACGGCTGAGCAGAAATTTCGTTTTATTATCCGATGATGCCTGCTGCACCCAGGAGTCAAAATAAAATTCATTTCTTTCTACACTGTCTATATGCGTGATAAAGCGTGTGCCCGGATGATAATTTTTAATATAATGAAAACCTTCTGCCGTAATAACGGAACGTGCCGGCGTATAGTTATACCAATAATGCGGCTCCATTGAAGTTTCAGCAAAAACATATTGGTGATGATCTTTTTTCTTATTCAGCAACACTTCTTTAAAAGAAGAACCGTCAAGCCCTTCAATTGCTTTTCCATCTGCCATGTCTATCAGCGTTGGCGTTATATCTGCCAGTGAAACCAATGCATCTGTTGTTGTGCCTGCCATTGTTTTTCCCGGCCATCTTACAATTAAAGGCACTCTCAGGCCCTGGTCATAAACCGTCCATTTAGCGGAAGGAAATTGTGCGCCCTGGTCTGATGTGAGCATTACGGCCGTATGTTCTTTTTCGCCTGCCTGGTCCAAAGCCTGCAAAACTTCGCCGAACATTTCATCAGCCACACTAATACTTTGATAATAGGCAGCAAGCGCTTGCCGGGTTTCTTTTGTATCTGCCAGGTATTCCGGTAACTTTAATTGCTGCGGATTAAAATCTTTATTAGGAAACCACGGAACATGCGGAATCCATGGAGCAACAATAAGACATAAAGGTTGGCCAGGCTTTGTTTTAAAATGTGCTTCTATCAGGTGCACGGTTTCTTTCTTCCTGTCTGTACGATTGCTTACAGGTTCATATTTCCCAAACTCTTTACCAATATGTTCAAACGGAAATTTATCTGCGGGAAATACATCAATCTTTCCTGCAATTACTACGCGATAACCCTGTTGTTGCAGGTAATAAGGCAGGCTGCTGATGCCGGGGCGCACGGTGAAATGATTCATTTGCGAGCCATTATGAAAAGGATAGAGGCCGGTAAACAATACACTGCGGGACGGTGAGCACATGGGCGATGCGGCGTAGGCTTTTGTAAAACGTAAACCTTCTGTTGCCAGCTTATCCATATTGGGCGTATGCACATCGGTGTTGCCATAACAACCCACATCCTGCTGGTTAAGGTCATCGCATAAAAAGATAATTATGTTTGGCTTTGTTTGGGCATAAGATGAATGTGTAAAGCACAGGCAGCAAATAATATTGATAATAACAATACAATTTTTGAAACAGGAATAATGCATAGCAAGCGCTGGTTTTGAATTGATAAATGCTTTTTAACGTTCGTTCAAAAATATAATTTTTATGGCCGCGGGTTTCTGTTTTAAGTTACAAGGCACAGGTGCCTGCACAGCAAAAAGTATGACGGAAGTATTAAAAGATACTTCGGAAGTACTAAAAAATACAAGCATAATTTTTTTCACTTCATACAAACAAAAATCAATTTTTTATTGAACCTTGTTTCAAATACAGGCGCTCAAGCATTGCTAATTCATTTACACCATTCAAACAAAAAATGAATACCAGCGGCATGTTAATTGGCGCTAAATATGATTTCCGTGATAAAGCTGGTAAAGCTTCGGCATTACCATAAAAACCAACTTCCCTATTTTTGCCTTTCAAATAAAGTTTATATGCAGGATGATATCCGTAACAATTGGTCAATAGAAGAGATTTACGAAATATACAATACGCCCGTTCTTGAACTTATTTTAAGGGCGGCAAACGTTCACAAAAAATATAACGATACCGCAGAGGTGCAGGTATGCACTTTGCTGAGCATTAAAACCGGTGGCTGCACAGAAGATTGTGCTTACTGTCCGCAGGCTGCACGTTATAATACCGGTGTAAATGTGCATGCGCTGATGAAAAAAGATGAAGTGCTTGCTTATGCGCAAAAAGCAAAAGATGCAGGCAGTACCCGTTTTTGTATGGGTGCAGCCTGGCGCGAAGTGCGTGATAACCGCGACTTTGACCGTGTTTTGGAAATGGTGAAAGGCGTGAATGAAATGGGTATGGAAGTTTGCTGCACGCTTGGAATGTTAAGCGAAACACAGGCACAAAAACTGGCCGATGCCGGTTTGTATGCATACAACCATAACCTTGATACTTCTTCTGAATATTATGAGCAGATTATTACAACGCGCACTTATGAAGACCGGTTGGATACTTTGGAGCATGTGCGTAAAGCCGGCGTGAGTGTTTGCTGCGGCGGCATAATTGGTTTGGGTGAAAAACATGAAGACCGCATAAAAATGCTGCATACATTATCTACTATGCCGGAGCATCCGGAAAGTGTGCCGATTAATGCATTGGTGCCGGTTGCCGGTACGCCATTGGAACATAATCAGCACGTGGATGTTTGGGATATGGTTCGCATGATCGCTACAGCGCGTATTCTTATGCCGAAGGCGATGGTGCGTTTAAGCGCAGGCCGCACAAGCATGAGCGTGAGCGAACAGGCTTTATGTTTTATGGCTGGCGCCAATTCTATTTTCGCGGGTGACAAATTATTAACCACGCCAAATCCAAGCTTTGAAGAAGATGATGCCATGTTTAATTTACTTGGCTTAAAACCGAGGGTGGCATTTAAGGAAGAGAAAGAATTTGCGGCAGAAGCTTTAGCGTGAACAGTCAATAATACGGATTTGTTTTTCGTTTACCGAAACCCGGGCACCGTGCACTCATCAGGTCCGGGTTTCTTGAATTAAGAAACGACTTGAAAGATAAAGTGAGCTCAAAACCGCCGCGTGCCTGCGATGCCACTACCAGCTTGCTTACATTCGCATCATAGCTTGCGCCGATGGTAAATTTTGCAAGCTCCAGTTGCACAACCGGTATAATGGCATCGTTCCACCTGTAAAGCAACCCGCCGGTTATAGAAGCGCTGCCATCCGATTCAAAAAAAGCATGGTTATACATTATCCCAAACTGGGCTGTATTTATACCCACCCGTTTAAAATTGCTTGTATATTGATCAAAATAATCAGCATACAAAATCAATTCATTGGCATCGCCAATGGCGTTTGATAAACCGGCATTCAACGCTAATTTTTTATTGAGCATGATCTTGCTGCCATCAAAAAAGCCAACAGAAGGATTGGTTAAATGAAACAAGCCCGCACCCACATAAAAATCTACATTTTCATTCAGGGAACTTTTATAGGTTACGCCCAGCGACAGGTCTAAATAATTAACGCTGGTTTTATTAAAAACCTGGCTGGTATAAGGCAGTACAGAAAAACTGCCATCGCTGTTACCAACAAACTGGTCGTTCAGTATAAGTTTTGAAGGATCGAATTTTTGCTGCATTAAACCTGCCATAAAGCCGCCCGACAAAAACGAATTTTCGCCTGTTCTTACGCTTATATTCCAGGCTGGTAAAATTTGCGTGGTACTAAATTCTGAAGTGCCCGCAACATCCCTGAATATTTCCAGCCCAAATGTGCCGGTAACATCATAATCCATTATCTGCATCGGGAATTTTATTTCGGAGCTTATACCAAATGTGCGATAAGGTATGGTTACGCTTTGCCATTGGTTTCTGTAAGAAGCCGTAAACCTTATATCGCCATTAAAAATGCCTGCCAGTGCCGGGTTGCGCAGCAATGGCTGGTCATAAAATTGCGAGAAGCCAATATCCTGCGCATGGCTGCCAAAGCACATCAGCATCATATAAAAAAGCAGGAATGGTTTTAATATCTTTTCCATACAACTATTGAAGTAAGGTTACGTTGCCTTTATACTGGTACGGTGTTCCGTTTTCGCATACCACATCTGCGGTATAAACATATACGCCCATATCTGCAAGCTTTCCATTTATATAGCCATCCCAGCCATAATTAGGATCATTGGGCGCAAAATTGTTTCTCTCAAAAACAAGCCTTCCCCAACGGTTAAATATCCTGAATGATTTAATTGATGCAATGCCTGAACCTCTTACCATAAACCTTGAATTGGCGGCCAGGCCCCTGGGCGTAAATGCATTTGGAATAAACACCTGGGCATTGGTGCAGAATGTATTTATACAAATGGTATCGCTGCCGCTACAGCCATAAACATTAGTTGCTTTAACGGTGTAACAAATATTATTCTTTACAATTAATGTTGGCAGGGAGCAGGCGGCATCGTTACATTGAATGTTATCCGGCGGCGTCCATTCATATTTTGC
The DNA here is from genome assembly GCF_900115755.1 of Parafilimonas terrae. GTDB lineage: Bacteria > Bacteroidota > Bacteroidia > Chitinophagales > Chitinophagaceae > Parafilimonas > Parafilimonas terrae. The sequence goes on along the minus strand of NZ_FOXQ01000012.1, from coordinate 70,900 downwards.
AATGGGCAGAATATTTCTGTCTGATGCGTTTGTAATAGCGGGCGTAATCTGCATGGTATAGCCGGTTGGCACATTAAAGAAATCTTTGCTGAACTTAACAATGGGGTAACCACCCACTTCAATTAAGGTATTTGCTGTTGCACTGCAACCGGTTTGCGGCGAAGTAACGGTGATGGAATATACGCCTGCATCTTCAATTGTAACCGGCGCAATGCCTGCAGTAGCATTATTTACCGGGAAGCCTGAACCCGGCCCGTTCCAAACATAGTTAAGGGTGTTATTGCCGGGAATAGAACTGGTAGCTGAAAGTGAAAGGTTGTCGCCTATGCACAAAGGCGTTTTAGTGGCAATAACCGGTTTAGCGGGCGATTGCTTTATCTCAACCGTAAAAGTTGATGGCGTGGAAATACAGTTGTTTTGAATGGCATATACAATGTAAATACCATTGTAATTAGTTTGGGCATTTGGAATGGAAACAACGGTATTTTGGGATGTATCCGGTTCGCTGCCAAAAGCAGGGCCCACCCATACATAATTTATGGTCCCAATTTGCGAACTGGTGGGCGATGATGCGGATAAATTTAAAACGGCGCCTGTACAAATGGGTGCATTATACCCTGCAATAGGCTGCGCCGGCGGCGTTGGGTCTTTCAACACAAATACATTTGGAATTTTTTGAGACGGACAACCAAATGTTTCCACATAAAAATCAGAATAGGTGCCGGCAGTAAGCGGTATTATAATTTGCCCTGCGGCATTTGTTTTGCTTTTAATGCTATATGCTGTTTGGAATTTTATATAGTGAACTGTAACCGGCAATTCAGGCATAGCGTTGCCATTAAGGTCAACAACATTTAATGTAACAGACCCGGAAGGAAGGCCGCACAATGTTGGGTTGGTATAAGAAGCGCTGGTGATTTTGGCAACCGGGTGAACCACTGCGGCAAATGCTGATGCCGGGCTTTCGCAGCCATACATGTTGGTTTGCGTAGCATAAAAAATATACTGTGCAGGATTTTGCGTGTTGATGACAGGCGGCTGGCCCAGCAAGATATTATTTTCATCATACCACTTAACCGTATTGCCTGCATCTGCATTGGCGGTTAATGCTACAGATGGCGAATGCATGCAAAATTCGGTGGTGCTGCCTTTTAGCGGGGCTGGTATTGGATTCACAGTCAGGCTAAGCTCATACGGCAGCCCGGCGCAAGGATTGGAAACCGGGTTAACCGGTATCACCTCAATCACAATAGTTTCGCTTGTTGTGCCTGAATTGGTAAACATTAAACTAATGGCTGAATTTTCGCCCGTTGTTTTACCCGCCGTTACGCCTTCCACATTTGCAGGAAGTGCGCCTTTTACTGACCAGTTGTAAACCGTTGTTGCAACTGTAGATGCCGGTTTAAAAACTGCAGTTTCGCCGGAGCATACCGATTGCTTGGAAACATCAAATGAAATGGACGGGCTTTCGTTTATCGTAACCACCGCAGTGGTTGTAAAACCCGGACAAGGAGATGAAGGTGCAATGGTATAGGTAACGGTGTATATGCCTGGTTTGCTCAGCGATGGGTTAATGGCTCCTGTGCGGGCATCAACTGATAAGCCAGGCGATGATGTGAATGTGCCTCCCTGTGTTCCGGTTAATGTAACCTGCTGAATATTATTTGATCCGGTGCAGAACGGTGCGCCGGCATAGCTGATAGTGGCAGAAGGTGTTGCACTTATAATAACCGTTGCGGAAGTGGCGAAGGCTGCGCAGCCGCCCCCGGCTTTGATGGTGTAAATAACCGTATAAGTACCCGGTGTTGCGCCGGCGGGCGTTATTGTTCCGGAATTTATATCAATTGGTAAGCCTGATGATGGGTTTATACTGTAAGTGCCTCCATGCACTCCTGTTAGAATAACATCAACCGGCGGGTTGCTGTTATTGTTATTAATTGTATTGCAGAAACTGGTTTTGCCATAACTTATATCTGCATTTGGTGCAGGTGTTATTGTAATATTTGTTGTAGTAGAAAACCCGGGGCACGGCGCTGAAGCCGCAATAGTATAGGTAACGGTATAATTGCCAGGCTTACTGTTTGCCGGTGTAATAATACCTGTTGCTGAATTGATAGCAAGGCCTTCGGAAGAACTGTAGGATCCGCCCGTTGTTCCTTTAAGCTGCGGGCTGACAGGTGCATCGGAAGAGCAGATTAACGGGTATTGTATAGTTGCCGATGGGGTGCTGCTTACAGTTACCGTAGCCGATGTTGTGAAAACAGCACACCCGCCCGAAGCCGGAATTGTATAAGTGATGGTATAATTACCTGCCTGCGCTTCCGATGGATCAAGCGTTCCATCGCTGCTCATCGGTAAACCTGATGAAGGAGATATAGAATACACGCCGCCTGTTGTACCGGTTAAATTTACGTTTACAGGCGGATTGGGCGTTTCGGCTGTACGCTTAACATTACAAAGATTGGTTGGAGCATAGCTTATGCTTGCATCCGGCGCTTTATTGATCGTAATATTTGTTTTTGCAGTAAAACCCGGGCAGGGAGAAGAGGCTGCAATGGTATAGGTGACACCGTAAGTGCCGGGTTTGCTTTCAGCCGGAGAAATTACCCCGGTTGATGCATCAATAATTAAGCCGGGCGTAGAAGTAAATACGCCGCCGTGTGTTCCGTTAATTGTTGGGCTTACTTCATCATCGGTACTACATATTAAACGGTAACTTATTTCAGCTATCGGTGTGCTGCTAATGGTTACGGAGGTTGTGGTTGAGAAGTCTGCGCAGCCACCGCTGCTCCTAATAAAATATCTTATAGTATAAGTGCCTGCTGCCGCGCCAGCCGGTGTTATTGTTCCAGATAATGGATCTATTGATAAACCGGAAGGGCTTACTGAAAATGTGCCGCCCTGCTCGCCGTTTAATGTTACGGGAACCGGTGGGTTAGGTGAATTGGCATCATCATCAGCATTACATAAAACATCCTTGGTATAACTTATGGTTGCTGACGGGCCGGGCAATACATTTACTTCAATCTTCGTTCTCTGGCTTTCGCCGCAATGGTTAGACGAGCTTACATAATAAAACGCCTTACCTGGCGTGGATGTAGAAGGCGTTGGCGCTGCGGGGTTTCCCGTACCGCCTGTGGCAACTGTGTACCATAGCAAACCTGTACCGTTTGCCATTAAAGGCGAGGATAGTTGATTCTGACAATAACTAACCGGCGAAGTTACAGTTGGTGGAGGCGGAATATCTTCTACTATAACTTCTATCATTGCCCTTGGCCCTTCGCAATTATTGGTTGTTTGGCTTACATAATAATAAACCGTACCAGTATTGCTTGTTGACGGCGTTGGCGCTGTTGCTGAACCTGTACCGCCGGTTACAGCGGTGTACCATAGCAGATTGGTGCCTGTTGCGGTTAACGGAACTGCTTGTTTACCCTTGCATAACAGCAACGGTGTATTTACTGTGGGCGCTGGTGGCAGAGCGTGCACAATTACAGTAATGGCTGTTCTCGGGCTTTCGCACTGGCCGTTTATAGTTTGGCTTACATAATAAGTTTTGGTGCCGGCTGTACTTGTAGAAGGCGTTGGCGCTGTGGTTTTGCCAATGCCACCTGTTGCTTCTTCATACCATAATAAATTAGCGCCGGTGGCTGTAAGCTGGGTTGCTGTTTCGTTTTGACAGTATGTTACTGGGGTTATAACTGTTGGAGTAGCAGAAATATCTTTAACAACAATGGTTTCTGTACTATCGTCAGTACCACAGAATGAAGTTGCAGATAACTTTAATTTATAGGTTCCTGGTTTTTTATAAGTATGACAAGCCGGATTTGTTGATTGGGATGTTTCTCCATCTCCAAAATCCCACTTGTAGCTGCTAGGGCTATTGCAATCTAAAGTTGATCCTGAATACGCTGCTGAACTAGTATTCTCAAGGCAAATTGGGTCGTTTATGCAAATAGTAGTTTGATCAACGTTGAAACTTGCAGTTGGTTTTATACCAATACCTATTGGAGACCATGACCCGTTACTTGGAACACATCCATTAGCAGCCTTAAATGTAGCGGTGAAATAACTTGCATAAGGACAAGAGGTATTTGTGTAAGTATGTGTAACGACTTGATCAGAATTGGTCGAATTTAAAGGATGCTGCAATGTTGTATCAGAATTATCCCCCCAATTAATATAATAATAAGTACCTGGTGTATTGTTATACCACTGGCCTGTTATCTTAAAAGAAATTGTGGCTGGAGCACAAAGGTTAATTGTTGGTTGATCAGAACCAAAACCACCCACCGGATTCCCGCCGCTATAAAAATTATAACTAGTAGTTTTTGTACAACCGTTTGCAGGAGTAATTGTAAATATTATTTTAAAATAACCTTGTGCCTTGTATGTATGTGTTGTTTGAGAACCTTCCTGCCAATTAGTTTGTGTAAAATGAGGTGTATTATCTCCCCAGTCAATATCGTAATCACATGAACCTCCTGCAGCCACAGAATTATTTTCAACTGTTAATGTATAGCTCACGCTTCCATTACAATTGGCAAAATCAGAAAATCTTCCCGGAGTCTGATCGGTAAGAACAGGTTGTGGTACTGGTTTTATTTCTAAAGTTTCATTGCTTGTTGCTGATTTACCTTCTTTTGTTGTTACCGAAACCTTCCCGCTTTTTAGCGGGTATGGTATAGTAGCAGTAACGGTTTTATCATTTACTGCCTTTACCTTATCTGCGGGTGAGCCGCCAACTGAGACAGATGTGACATCTTTAAGATCAGTTCCTGTTATTGTTATTTCGTCTCCCTGGCAAATTATGGTTGGGGTAAATGATGTTATGGATGGATCTTGCCCAAAAGAATTCAGCCCAAATAAAATTAGCAATACAATACCTGCAACAATGAAATACTTCTTTTTTAGGGATAGGCTCATCTGCTTTGGAAGTCAATTTTGGTAGCTGCGAAGGTAATGCAATTAGTTAAAAAACAGGTTCACATAACAGTCAAATAACAGGTTCTATAAACACAAAGCGCTCCTCAATTGAGCGCTTTGTAAAAATATATAAGCTGAATTTAATATCCCCATTTCTTCATCATAACCAGGTCTTCCTTCACTGCATCAAGCGGCGCCTGGCCCTGGTAAGATTCCTGTTCTATAATGAAATGTTTGGTGCCGCTATGTTTTTTGCCATAGTCAAGAATTTCCCTCACATTCAAAACGCCTTTACCAAGCACGGCGCTTTCATAAGGTTCACCGCCCATTTCACCTTTGGCTGCTTTTATCTCATCTTTTACGTGCATGGACTGAAAGCGGCCCGGATATTTTTTCATGATCTCAATAGCCCTGCCGCCATTGCCATACATATTGCCAATATCTATCTGCTGGATCACCAGGTTCGGATTGGTGTTTTTAATGATGAAATCATATAAATTCTCATCGCCCACTTTTGTAACAATTTCGAAATCGTGGTTATGATAACCAAACTTCATATTGTATTTGGTGCATAGTTCCCCGCTCTTGTTAAATATATCCATCATCTTTTTAAGCTTGTCCATATCTGTTCTCAAGGCTTCATCAAGCCAGGGGCTTATTACGTATTGCTGGCCAAGGGTTGCTGCATCTTCTACGGTTTGTTTCCAAACATCGGTAAAATCATTTTTTGCATCATCCCAATGTGCTGCTGTCATAACTGTGTGGCCGCTGCGCATTTTCAAACCGAGATCATCTAAAAGCTTTTTAAATTCCGGCGCCGTGTATCCATAAAACTTCCTGTTCCTGTAATTGGCATGTTCTACATATTCATAGCCCATGGCGGCCAATTGTTTTAAAGTGCCCGACGGGTCTTTGCCCATATCATCCCTTACAGAATATAACTGAACGCCTGTAATATGATCGGCCGCAAAAGCCGATGCGAAAGATTTGGTTTTTGCCAATGAAAATGCTGCCATTGTAAAAGTGCTTTGCTTTATAAAATTCCTTCTTGAATTGTTCATGGTAATTTCGTTAGATGATAAGATTTTTAAAAATAAGCAATGTTTTTATATGCAGGTAAGATTTGTATTTCTGTGATTCTTCAACTTAAAGTATTATTGCAGCCATGGCAAAGAAACTTTTATTTATCGACCGCGATGGTACATTAATTATTGAACCCAAAGGGGGCAATATTGATAGCTGGGATAAACTCCAGTTTTTTCCGTATGTATTTAAATATCTTAACCTGATTGCAACTGAACTGGATTATGAGCTGGTAGTTGTAAGCAACCAGGATGGTTTGGGCACGGAATCATTTCCATACAGCCATTTTCAGCCGATACAGGATTTTATAATGAAGAGTTTTGAAAATGAAGGCATTAATTTCAGTGCAACATATTTTGATCCGTCTTTCAAGCATGAGAAATCGCCAAACCGCAAACCGCGCATTGGTTTAATAAAGCATTACTTAGACGATCCTAATTATGATGTGCCTAATTCTTTTGTTATCGGCGACAGGATAACCGATGTTCAGTTGGCAAAAAATATGGGTTGCAAGTGTCTTTGGATACATCGTAACGAAGGCCTCGGCATGAAGGAAATAACCGATTCTGTTGAGGTATTGCGTGAAACAGCACTGGCGCTTGAAACTACTAACTGGAAAGATATTTATGAATATTTGAAGGGGCTGAATGAAAAATAGCTGAGGGTTTTTAAAGCCTTTTTCAATAGTAATGGCCGGCAATAAACTGTTGTTTTATGATGTTAGTTTTTGCCGGTTAATTTTTGTTTGTATAATTCCTCCACTTCTCAATCAGCAGCCGCATATCATCCGGCAGGGGCGCTTCAAAAAATAACTCTTTATTTGTTTTGGGATGAATGAAGCCGAGCGTGGCTGCATGTAAGGCTACACGAGGGCAAACTTCAAAACAGTTTTCAACGAATTGTTTATACTTCGTATAAATCGTTCCTTTCAAAATCTTATCGCCGCCATATTCCCGGTCGTTAAATAAAGTGTGGCCGATATGTTTCATGTGCACGCGTATCTGGTGTGTGCGGCCTGTTTCAAGCCTGCATTCAACTTCCGTTACATAATTAAACCGTTCAATCACTTTATAATGTGTAATGGCATGTTTGCCGTGATCGCCTTCAGGGTAAGCGTCAAACATTTTGCGATGCCGCAAATGCCGGCCTACATGCGCCACAACTGTTCCTTCATCGCTTTCTACATTGCCCCAAACCACAGCAGTGTATTTTCTTGAAACCGTATGGTTAAAAAACTGTTTGGCAAGATGCGCTGCAGCTTGTGCTGTTTTAGCAAGCACAATAAGGCCGGTAGTGTTTTTATCTATTCTATGAACGAGGCCATATCTTGGTAAATCATCTTCTGTTATGCCTGGCTTTTGCTGCAGCAAATAATAAGCAATGCCATTTAATAAAGTGCCGGTATAATTACCAACGCCCGGATGAACAACCATATTAGGCGGCTTGTTTAATACCATCACATCATCATCTTCATACACAATATTTAAAGGAATATTTTCCGCTTTTACTTCTGTATGATCGGGGTTTACCAGGCTCATTAAAAGAATATTATCGCCTGGTTTTACTTTATAATTGCTTTTTACAGCTTTGCCGTTAACAGTTAAGAATGCAGCATCAATTGCCTGCTGCACTTTATTACGGCTGGCATTTTCAACACGCTGCTGCACCCATCTGTCAATGCGCAAAGGTTCCTGGCCGGCATCCACTTTAAACGTTTTACGCTCATATAATTCTTCTGCGGGCTCTTCTTTTATAACCTCTTCATCATTGTTCATGGCTGCAAAAATAAGTTGCTTCATCACTTATCGTAATTTTGCGGCATGCATGAAATTATTTTGCAGGATTTAGGCCGCCGCGCTTATAAAGAAACCTGGGATTACCAGGAAGAATTGCTTCAGCAAAAAATAAAGGCAAAGCAGGAAAATTTAAACCAGCCTGATTATTTGCTGTTCGTTGAACATAATCCTGTTTATACACTTGGTAAAAATGGAAAAGAAAAAAACCTGCTCATCAATGAGCAGATGCTTGCATCAAAGGGCATTGAATATTTTCATATAAACAGGGGCGGTGACATTACTTTTCACGGGCCGGAGCAACTCGTTGGCTATCCTGTTTTAGACCTCGATAATTATAAAACTGATCTTGGCTGGTATTTGCGCAGCCTTGAAGAAGTGATTATTTTAACCATTGGTGAATATGGCCTGAAAGGAGAGAGGAGCAAAGGCGAAACGGGCGTTTGGCTTGATGCAGCCATCAAAGGAAAGGAAAGAAAAATTTGCGCAATGGGCATTCGCTGCAGCCGTTGGATAACTATGCATGGTTTTGCTTTAAACGTAAATGTGGATCTTAATTACTTTAATTTTATTACACCTTGCGGCATACAGGATAAGCAGGTAACCTCCATGCAAAAAGAACTTGGATATGCCGTTGATATGAACGAAGTGAAAGAAAAGCTGGTTAAAAATTTTGAGCGGGTATTTGAGGCCCGCATTTTAACACCGGCGGCAAAACTTTCACTATAACGCCTTTTCTTTCGCAAGTTTAGCTTTTATTATTTGTTTAAGTTTTCTTAAAGAAAATAATGGTTGTGACATTGTACGAGTATGTTCGTATGTTTGATGTACGAAAAATTTCGTTAATCAAAACCACACAAATATGAAAAAGATATTCCTGCAAATTTTTAGAATACGGTTATTCGTGCTGCCTGCAACAGCTTTGCTGCTTTGTTCCTGGGAAAACCCATGCATGTATAATTATGCTAACAGAAAGATGCCTGAAACTGTTAATAAAACCGACACGCTGCCTGAAAACAATACAAAAGATTTTGATAAGGCAATAGAAGCGCTTAACGAAAACATGGCAAAGCTTAACAAGCAAATGAAAGAGATAAAGATTGATGTGGATAAAGAAATTACCAGAGCGCTTTCCTCAATAGATTTTAAAGCAATGGAAAAACAGGTGAAGGAAAATATTGATAAAATTAATTGGGACAAGGTTCAGCAGGATGCCAATGTTTCCATACAAAAAGCGCGGGCACAAATTGCAAAAGTTGATTTTACTAAAATGCAGAAAGATATGCAGGCATTACAGGAAAAGTTTAAGCGTGAAGAATTTAAATCGCAGTTTAATGGCGAAAAATTACAGCAGCAAATTAATGATGCAATGGCCAATGCAAAAATCAGTATTGAAAAAGCAAAAGTAAAGCTGCAGCAAATGAAAGATTTTACTGATGCACTTGCAGGCGATGGTTTAATTGATAAAAAGAAGGGCTATAATATTGAATGGAAAGACGGCGATTTATATATCAATCATCAAAAGCAATCAAAAGATGTTTCTGATAAATACCGGAAATATGAAAGCTCCGGCAAAATAAAAATGATGCCGGATGATGCTGAATATTTTTAGCCGGCCGTCCCGCGAAGTGGTCTGGCCAGGGAACAAGGACTATGAATAAAATCTTCCAAACCATCCATCAGACCGGCTTCGCCATGCCAATGAAAACTTGCAGCATCCGCGACAACCATAAGAAAAATTATTTTTAAGCAGCTTGTTCTTATAGCTTCAATTCCATTTTATCTCCACATCATCAATACCAGTAGAAGCCCTGCTGCCGCTGCCGGTTGTGGCGCTTAGTGTAACAATACGGATCCAGACTTTGGAATTTTGATTATCTAAAGCAGTTCCAAAATTTACCGTTACAGGCGTACTGCTGAAAACTGTGCCCGTTGTTATTGATGATGGTGATGTTGTTGCAGGGATAAAAGTATTTGGATTATCTCCAATTGCATAATCAACCTGCCAGGTGGTTGTGCGGCCAACGCCATCAGCTAAAGATTGAAGTAAAAAATTTAAACTGATATTGGTTTTGCCGGTTGTATTGTTTATTTCAAATAGAAACGCGGCGCCCGGATCGAAACCAGTGGAACCGGTTTGTTTAACACCCAATGCCCGGTTGGTTGAAGCATTCTGCTCTGTTGAACTGCTTGCTGCATTTAAGCTGGTTGCGCTTGCATAATTTTTAAAGCCGGATGACGTGTTGCTCCATGAAGACTGGTTGCCACTATAAACGCCATCAGCACCAACAGATGTGGATGAAGAAGCTGTTTTTACAAATACACCCTGTGGTAATCCTGCTGCTATGTTATCGAAGTTTAAGGTAAATGGCGATGCTGTTAATTCAATACCATCGCCATTATTGTTACCGCCGCTTGTTGTTACATCAGTTGTATTGCGGATAGTAAATTCTTTGGTATTGCCGAAAAATTTGCCAAAACCAATCCAATCGTTTTCTTCCGTTGGCAAATTATCGTTGGCAAAGCTGGCAGATGAAGATGTAAATAAAGTAATACTTCCCGAAGCATCAGTTAACGTTTTGCTGCCTGAATAAGTTGTGCCGCCGCTTGCTGTTGCATTTACAATTTTGATTAAAGTGTATTCAATATCTGGCAGGTTTGAATTGAGTTGTGCAATAGAAAGCTGTTGGGGAATAACAGTTTTACCGGTAGCAACAGGATCGGGTTTTATAGTGCCCGATGCCGTTTTAATTTCAAGTGAGCCATTATAGTTTTGCAATGAATCGCCGGTTACATCCAGCACAATTGAATCGCCAATATTATACGTTATTGTTCCGCCAAAATAAACCGATATACCTGCATTGCCATCCTGCAAAACAACATTGCCATTAGCGATGTTTTTATTAACTGCATCTGATATTACAACACCTCCAATTTTATAAGCGCCCAGTTTTATATCGTGCCCTTTATACATGCTGCGAATATTTGCAATGGATGTTTGAACGGCAGGCCCGCCGTTGCAACGTGTTCCGTTAAACTGCACATCGCTTGTATCGCGTATAAGAACCTGCCTGCTTGTATTATACACCGAATAAATGCAGGTAATATTTCCATTGCCATTGGGAACGTTAATGCCCGCAAAATTTGCAAAGCCGCTGTTGCGCAGCGTAATGCTTTTATTGCTGCAATTCTTCAATATAAAATTTACGGTGTTTTTAGAAGCCGAAGTGTCAGCATACGTTTTACCGGTGTCGGCTTCACTAAATTCCATGTTCGTTAATTGTATCAGCATGTTTTGATAGCTGTCATTCAAATCGCTTACATCAATAATTTTTGGCAAGGCCGGAACATTGTTTGCACCTTTAATTATGTATTGGTTTTTCAACGGCGCTGCAATGGCATTAATATTATTGTTTCCATCTTTGCCGGAACCAATTGCAATCAGCCTGTTATCATCGTATAATATCAAACCATTTAGTTTTATAAAAACATTTCTGCCAACAGGGTAAGATGTATATAAATTGTAATCATCAATATTTATAGCAATGCCTGCAGTTGTGTCTTCAATAATTATTTGTTTATAAAAATTGCCTGATGAATCGTTGGCAATTACAATGCCTTCAATTATATCATCTGTGGTAATGCTTTCAGAACTGCCGGTTGTGTGCATGGCTTTCAATTGTGCAATAGTTAATGTTGGTTTGAGGTTCGGCGCTGCATAAGCCGGCGGCTCGTCAAATTTTTTGTTGCAGGAAATAATTGCAAATGCAATGCAGATGAGTAAGGCTGATGTTTTCATACAAGAGTTTTTGGTGATTTTAAAAACGTAAGGCGATACTTGCGAAATAATTCAATCCATAAGCGTAATAATATTTAGGCGGAAATTTATTTATGTCTGATGTTGAATAATCATAACGCAATTGTTCATAGCCGCCTGAAATAATATCCTTGTTATTGAGCATATTGCTGATGTCGGCATACATAGCCAGATACACAGGTTTCTTGTGAAAGCCTGATCCAATGTATGCATGCGGAATGCGCCATGAATAACCGGCAAATACATCAATCGTATATTGTGCATCTAATCGTTGCTGGTCAATCACTTTATAAAAAAGCTCACTCTTTGCATCGAGGTTTTCAGTGGCCAGCGCTGTTCTTCGGAGCGGGTTAAAATCAAGCCATATATAATCAAAATAATTACCGGTTAAACTTATCATCCAAAATTTAGGTGAACGGTAAGTGACAGTAAAACTATAAGCTTCTTGCGGTGTTGACGGAATGCGGTAATTGTTTGCATAAACTGTTTCTTTATTTAAGATGGTTGCCGTATTATCAACTATCGTTATAGCCTGCTGGCGGCTATTATAATAATATCTTCCAACAGCAGCGGCGCCGCTGATTGTTATATTGCGGGCAACGGTTGCTTCAAAGCCAAACTCACTTCCAAAATATAATTTATCAATATTGCTTAAAGCATAGTTTACAAAATCCTGGTATTCGTCGTGATAAAAAGTAAGTACATTAAATGCATGTTTCATTTGTGTGTAATAACCAATCAAATGGATTTTAAACCTGGGCGCATTTAAAATATAACCACCTTCCAGTGTTTGAATGGCTTCACTTCGCAAACTATCCTGTGTAAAATCCCTTGTTCGCGGCGATATGTATGCATCTTCAAAATAAGGGGCGCGGGTAAGTATTGCGCCACTTAAATACAAATAATTCCTGCCGTTTATTTTATAAGTAAGGCCACCTTTTACAGCATAATTATAGAAAAGATTAGGTGAAGATTTTCCGTAGGAATTATCAGGGAATAATCCATTCTTTACATTGCCAATTCTTCTAAAAATTGTTTGCGAACCTTCGCCGGCAATAAAAAAATCAATGTGCGGAAACCTGAAAACAAACTGGCTCCAAACTGTGGCTTTATCAATCTTTATATTATAATTATAGCCGTATTTATCACTTGCTTTTACAATGCGGTTGGGATGGTTCAAATCATTTTGATAAGCATTGTTATCTGTCGGGAATTCCCTTTGTGCAAACTGGTTTACATTAATCCAAAAACTACCGCCTAATAAATCTTTTATACGCTGGAAATAATTATTGTTGGTTGACTGGTAACTTTCACCAGCAGTGAAATCAATATGATTACTTAAACTTGAATTTAGTACGGCATTAAAAATGATGCGCCTGCTATTGGTTACTCTTTCACCTTGTATGTAATAAGAGCGGTTACCGGTTATTGTGTTGCCTTCAATGCCATTTGCATTCTTGATTGAGACAGAATTATAACGATTGACATTGTATAGGTTATCCCAATTAATTTGCCTTGCTGCTTCATTATTTTTAAGGTTATCATAAACCTGTTGTTGCTGATAAGGATCATTTTTATAATAAGAAGGCAGGTAGCGATAATAATCAGGCCGCGGGTCTGGTGTATTATACCAATCAAGCGATGAATAAGAACGTTCTCCAAAAACATAGCTCAGCGATGTAGTAAGATTGGTTTTATTGCTGATGCGAAAATCGTGTGTAAGCAGCATTACAGGCTGATTTACTTTACTGATATTGGCACTTCTTTTTTTGCCGTTTTGATAGCCCCACGACGGATTATAATAGTGCGTTCCGGCAATATCAATCATCTCCTGCGTGGAAGCGCTTTGCCTGCCGCTTTCTGCCGGAGAAGCAAAAGCTATAAAAGATAATATTTGTTTTTGGCCTAACTTTTTATCAATTGCTATAAACCAGCTGTAACCATTAAAATAAGAGCCTGGCACATAACCTTCATCTGCATAACGCCAGCTTCCGGAAACAGTAAAGGCCCAGCCTTTTTTATTTATGCCGGTGCTGTGCGTAAAAATGATGCGGTGATCATAACTTCTGTTTGATAAAGCATAACCAATACTGGTTTGTTGCCTTTGTTTACTGGCCCGCACATCAATATTGGTTGAGTTGCCAATATCGCCAAAAGCAAACGTATTATAACGAATACCAAAGTTGATGTCGCGGTTGCGGAATACGTCATTCAAACCGCCCCATAAGCCAAAAGGCGTATAACCATTGTCAAGGTTATCCATGGGAACGCCATTAATATAAGTGGCCGAATTATCTGCATTGTAGCCGCGAATGCGAAACCTTGCCACACTGAAATTAAATGTAGCTGCATTATAAAACGGGTCGCGGCCAGCGGTTAATAAAGAAGATATATTTTGTGTGCCTGCATCGCCTAGCTCATTATCATCAAGTGTGATGACGGGAATGTTATCAATAATATCATCTTTTAATTCCTGTATGGGAATTGAATCTACAGCGGGAATCGAATCTGTAATACCCTGTTGTGCAGAAACATAAAAAGGAATATTCAGGAGCGCGGCGGTTAGAAGGTTGCGTAACATAAGGTCAGATTTTGGGTTACTCAAATCTAAGATATATTTTTTCAATTTCAATACAGTTATTTAAATTGCTGTTAACGTGCGTCCTTAAAAAATCTAAACACCTTAAAATGAAAACTGTTTTATTACTGCTGATTGCAATCCTTCTTTTTAAAATTACTGATGCCCAAACCCAGCATTACAAACCTGCTGTTATAGCTTTTTATAACCTGGAAAACTTTTTTGATACTATCAATAATCCCAAAATAAATGATGAAGATTTTTTGCCGGGCGGCGTAAAGCATTATAACAGCAAAGTTTATCAGGCAAAGGTGCTGCGCCTGGCTACGGTTATCTCACAGATAGGGACAGATATCAATCCCGATGGCTTTGCTTTTATAGGCATTGCTGAAATAGAAAATGATACGGTGTTAAACGATCTTATTCATCATCCTTTATTAAAAGACCGTAATTATGGAATTGTGCATTATGATTCAAGGGATATCCGCGGCGTTGATGTTGCACTTCTTTATAATCCGAAATACTTTACTGTGCTTAACAGCAGGAAGTTGTTTGTGCCTTTGCCTGAAGGCGCCAAGACAAGCGCTTATACCCGGGATGTTTTATGGGTGAAGGGCATTTTAAATGGCGACACGGTTTATGTGTTTGTCAATCACTGGCCAAGCAGGGTGGGAGGTGAACAGCGCAGTGCGCCGGGGCGTTTTGCAGCAGCACAGGTGAACCGAAATTTTATTGATTCGATTGAAAAATATAAACCCGGCGCAAAGATTATTGTTATGGGCGATTTAAATGATGATCCAATAAATGAAAGCATTACAAAAGTATTAGGTGCAACAGGAAAAATAGCGGATGTAAAACCCGGAGGTTTATATAATCCCTGGGTTGATTTATATAAAAGAGGAATTGGTACGCTGGCTTACCAGGATGCATGGGGGTTATTTGACCAGATCATTATAAGCTATGCCTGGCTTGATAAAAACCAGCAGGGTTATTTCTTTTTTCAGCCGCATATTTTTAATAAAGAATTTATGGTTGAAAATACAGGAAAATACAAGGGCTATCCAATGCGCACGTGGGATGGTAATGTTTTTCGTGGCGGCTACAGCGATCATTTTCCTACCTATATTGTTTTGCTGAAGAAAGTGGAGTAACAGAACCTGTAGGTATCCATCGCTATAAAACAAAAAAGCAGGAAACTTTCGCTCCCTGCTTTTTCTTTTATTGATTTGAACAATTACTCTTCTTCATCAAAATTCATTGCCTCACGTGTAGTGGTGAGTAATTCATATTCTTCCTTGCTTCCTACAATCATATTTTCAAATTCACGTAAACCACTGCCTGCAGGAATTAAGTGACCGGTAATTACGTTTTCTTTCAAACCAAGCATGTCATCGCTCTTGCCGTTTATGGCTGCAGAACTTAATACTTTGGTTGTTTCCTGGAATGATGCGGCTGATATCCAGCTTTGCACACCCAGGGAAGCTTTTGTAATACCAAGAAGAACGGGCCTTGCAGTTGCGGGTTCGGCGTCCCTCACTTCCACCAGCTTCTTATCTGAACGGCGCAAAACAGAGTTTTCTTCCCTTAATTCACGCAGCGAGATAATCTGGCCTGAGCGGAGTTTTGAGCTTTCACCTGCATCAGTAACCACTTTCTTTTCAAAGAGGCGGTCATTTTCTTCAATGAAGTCAAACCTGTCTTCTAAATCTTCTTCCAGGAATTTGCTGTCGCCTGCATCTACAATTTCAATTTTCTTCATCATCTGGCGAACGATAACTTCAATGTGCTTGTCGTTAATACGCACACCCTGCAAACGGTAAACTTCCTGTATTTCATTCACAACATATTCCTGAACGGCAAAAGGCCCTTTAATTGCTAGAATGTCAGCAGGTGCAATTTGCCCGTCACTCAGCGGTGTTCCGGCTTTTACAAAGTCGCCATCCTGAACAAGAATTTGCCTTGTAAGCGGAACGAGGTATTTTTTGATAATACCATCCCTTGCTTCCACGATGATCTCACGGTTACCGCGTTTTACATTACCAAAAGCTACCACACCGTCAATTTCAGAAACAATGGCAGGATTGCTCGGGTTTCTTGCTTCGAACAATTCCGTTACACGTGGAAGACCCCCTGTGATATCGCCTGATTTACGAAGCGTTCTCGGTATTTTTACAATTACATCGCCCGCAGCTACCGCATCGCCTTCTTCAAGGATCAAGCGGCTGCCAACCGGCAGGTTATAAGATTTTGTATCCTTTGCTCCTTCAACCATTATTGAAGGTATCTTGGTTTTATCTTTTGTTTCGATAACCACTTTATCGCGGTGGCCTGTTTGTTCATCAGCTTCTTCGCGGTAAGTGATACCTTCCAGTACATTTTCAAACTTAACCGTACCTGGAATTTCAGCAACAACAACATTGTTGAATGGATCCCATGTACAGATAGTATCGCCTTTCTTCACTTCCTGCCCGTCTTTTACTGCAAGCACAGAACCGTAAGGAATGTTATTGGTAATAAGCAGGCGGTCGTTTTTCATATCCATGATACGCACTTCACCTGTACGGCCAATTACAACCTGTATTTTATTGCCTTCGTTGTTTACTGCCTGAACACTGCGCAATCCATCAAAATGAATGGTACCGTCAAATTTTGCAGTTAATGCAGATTCAATAGAAGCACCACCTGCAACACCACCTACGTGGAAGGTACGCAGTGTAAGCTGTGTGCCCGGCTCACCAATTGACTGTGCGGCGATAATGCCTACTGCATCACCACGCTGCGCCAAGTAACCGGTAGCAAGGTTTTTACCATAACATTTTACACACACACCACGTTTGCTTTCGCAGGTTAATACTGAACGAATTTCAACGCTTTCAATGCCTGATTCATCAATGCGTTTAGCAACTTCAGGAGAAATTTCTTCACCCGCTTTAATAATCAGTTCTTCTGTATGCGGATCATATACGTCATGTAATGAAGTACGGCCCTGTATGCGGTCGCCTAAAGACTCAATTACCTCTTCATTATCTTTTAATGCTGATGTTGCAATGCCGCGCAATGTGCCACAATCTTCTTCAGATATAACCACATCCTGCGCCACATCCACCAAACGACGTGTTAAGTAACCGGCATCAGCTGTTTTCAACGCAGTATCGGCCAAACCTTTACGGGCGCCGTGTGTTGAGATAAAGTAATCCAATACGTTCAAGCCGCCTTTAAAGTTGGAAAGAATCGGGTTTTCAATTACTTCAGAACCGGTAGAGCCGCTTTTTCTTGGTTTCGCCATCAATCCGCGGATACCTACAAGCTGTTTTACCTGTGTTTTAGAACCACGGGCGCCGGAATCAAGCATCATATAAACAGAGTTGAAACCGTGTTTATCTCTTGCCATTTCCTGGATCAGCGATTCGGTAATGCGCATATCCACGCGGCCCCATATATCAATAACCTGGTTATACCTTTCATTATTGGTGATAAGGCCCATGTTATAGCTTTCGCGTATGTCTTCCACTTCAGATTTTGCATTTTCGATCATTTCGCTCCTTACATCAGGTACAATCAAATCGTTTACACTGAAGCTTAAGCCGCCGCGGAAGGCCATGCGGAAACCAAGGGTTTTAATATCATCAAGGAATTTCGCAGATTTTGGAATATCTGTTATTTTGATGATATCACCGATAATTTCACGAAGGTTTTTCTTGGTTAGTAATGCATTGATGTAACCAACTTCCTGCGGAACAAACTGGTTAAACATTACGCGGCCAACAGTTGTTTCAATTAGTTTTTTAACAATGTTGCCATTCTTTTCGCGTACTTCCGTGCGCACTTTAATGTGTGCATGAAGATCAACTTTGCCTTCGTTGTAGGCAATCATTACTTCTTCAAGGCTGTAGAAAGCTTTGCCTTCACCTTTTACAGGTTCTTCCGGCGTACCTTTTTTACCTTTTGTAATATAATAAAGGCCCAATACCATGTCCTGTGAAGGAAGGGTGATTGGTGTGCCGTTTTGCGGGTTAAGAATGTTATGCGAAGACAACATTAATAACTGTGCTTCCAAAATGGCGGCATTGCTCAACGGAACATGCACCGCCATCTGGTCACCATCAAAGTCGGCGTTGAACGCTGTGGTTACCAACGGGTGCAATTGTATCGCTTTACCTTCTACCAGTTTAGGCTGAAAAGCCTGGATGGATAAACGGTGAAGCGTGGGGGCGCGGTTAAGCATAACCGGGTGCCCTTTCAATATATTTTCAAGAATATCCCAAACAACAGCATCCTTTCTGTCCACTAATTTCTTGGCAGATTTTACTGTTTTTACAATACCCCTTTCAATTAATTTTCTAATGATAAATGGCTTAAACAACTCAGCAGCCATATCTTTTGGTAAACCGCACTCGTGCATTTTCAATTCAGGGCCCACCACGATTACAGAACGGCCTGAATAGTCAACACGTTTACCCAACAGGTTCTGGCGGAAACGGCCTTGCTTGCCTTTCAGCACATCACTCAGAGATTTTAAGGCGCGGCCACCTTCAGCTTTAACGGCGTTTGATTTTCTTGAGTTATCAAACAGGCTGTCAACAGCTTCCTGCAGCATACGCTTTTCGTTACGTAAGATTACCTCAGGCGCTTTAATTTCCAGCAAGCGTTTTAAACGGTTGTTACGGATGATTACACGGCGGTAAAGATCGTTCAGGTCAGAAGATGCAAAACGGCCGCCATCCAAAGGAACCAGCGGACGCAATTCCGGCGGAATAACCGGTATATATTGCATTACCATCCATTCAGGATTGTTGCTGATTCTTGTGCCGGCATCACGAAAAGCTTCCACCACGCTCAAACGCTTTAAAGCATCTGCTTTACGTTGCTGGGAAGTTTCATTAGCTGCAGCGTTTCTTAAAGTATAGCTAAGTTCATCCAGGTTAATGCGGGCCAGCAGGTCATGCACAGCCTCAGCACCCATCTTGGCAATAAACTTCTGCGGGTCTTCATCCGGCAGGTATTGATTGTCTTTTGGCAGGTTATCAATTATGTCAAGGTATTCTTCTTCCGTTAAAAGATCGCCGGTTTGCAAACCTTTATCTTCACGAATACCCGGCTGAATAACTGCATATCTTTCGTAATACACAATTGTTTCAAGCTTTTTAGAGCTTACGCCCAATAAGTATCCGATTTTGTTGGGAAGGCTTTTGAAGTACCAAATGTGTACTACCGGTACCACCAGCTTAATATGCCCCATTCTTTCACGGCGAACTTTCTTTTCAGTTACCTCTACACCGCAACGGTCGCAAACAATGCCTTTGTACCTGATTCTTTTATACTTGCCGCAGGCGCACTCGTAATCTTTTACAGGTCCGAAAATGCGCTCACAAAACAAACCATCGCGCTCTGGCTTGTAGGTGCGGTAATTGATAGTTTCAGGTTTTAAAACTTCACCAAAGCTGCGTTCCAAAATACTATCGGGAGAGGCAAGACCAATAGTTATTTTTGAAAAATTGGCTTTGGGACGATTTTCTTTTTTGATAGCCATATTGAAATTTCAATTTTTCTGATGATTTGTTTTTTGAATTTTTGGTTACCGGCTTTAGTATTTCATGGCATTCTGCCGCGGCGGATCAACTCCTTTGGGCAACATAACTTTACTTAGCTATTGCCAAATAACAATTAATTGTTTGTGATGATGTAAAAATGAAAAGCGAAAGGCGGTTCAATACTCCAAAAAACATAAGTCGGCAAAGGTAATATAATTTGCCAAAAAAATTTGTTTTTATTGCAAAGCCTTCTTAAAATTTAGGCCGAAGATAACTTCTGATTTTACCGGCAATGCTTTTTCTGCATCCGCCACTTAAAATTTCGATTTAAATACTGTTAAAATTCTGCGATACCATTACTTTACTCTTGCAGCTAAGTCTTAAAAACATGAACAAAATACTTTTATCAATTATATTCCTTCTATTTTCAGCAGTAATGGCAAACGCCCAAACCACTGAGAAAAGAATGAGCCCGATGCAGAAGGAGCAAGCTGCCAAAGCCGATGTATATATAGCTAACTTAAAAAAGAAGATTTCAGACAGCACTCAATTTGTTATAAAAGATTCTGCCACTATTGCCATTAAGCAAGAAAAAAATTGCCGGTTTAAAAAGAAAAAAAGCCCCTGAACCAGGAGCTTTTTTATATGCAAACAGAATTTATCTGCGCAGTAATTTTTCTTTTGCAACGGCGCCTGTAAATACAGTCCTCGACTGTATTTTTTTATTAATAGCCCTTACATTTCTGCTAACTGCTGCATTGGATATATTGCCATTACCATTATTAGCATAACCAAATACTCCCGTTTGAATATAGGTAAGAACAGAATGCAGGCAATTCTCCTCTGTATCTCCCCAATCCTTATCAAGCCCATCCCAGGTGGGATGATCTATGGTAAAACCATCAAAATAATTACCATAGCCATTTTTATTAACCGTTTTGAATGAAATAGGGAAAGTGTACCAGTCGCCCACGGGTATGGGGAAGAAACCTACCGGTTTTCCATAAGTGTTATATGCCGGGCCAACCAATTTTTCTTCCACAAAAGGGCTTAAAGCATTTATTAATAACTCGCTGGCTGATGCCGTGTTATCAGAAACAATAAAATATATCTTATCAATATTTAAACTCCCGAGCTTTTTATATAACGCCGTGGTATTAAAATCAGTATAGTTGGCATTAAATGTTTCTGTGTACATCACCTGGTTGTTACTGGCCACAGGTGCAAGATAGTTAGCCAGTTTTTCGGCCATACTTACATAACCGCCGCCATTATAGCGAAGGTCAACGATCATTTCACTTACATTTTTAGACTGAAAGCCGCTGAAAATACGACTAAACTCAGTATAAATAGCCGTTGTATCACCAAGGAAGGAATTAAGTGCCAGGTAACCCACTTGTTTGCCGTTTACAGCGTACACAGAATCTGCAAATATGGGGTGCGTTTGATAAGTGCCGGCATGCAGCGTAAGTTCCGTTGCACTGCCATCGGGTTTTTTAAAAGTAAACCTGGTGCTTTCACTGTAAAATACAGCATCCACTATGCGGTTAATGGTAGCGGCATTTGTGTCAATCTGCGAATTGCCGTTTATTTTTAATATCTGCCACCCTCTCTTTATACCAGCCATCCCTGAAGGCGATGCCACTTCAGCATATTTCACCCGCAGGTCTGTGGGCGTGTTAAAAAATACACTCATACCAAAATCTTCCGCCACGCCGGTGCTCACATTATCCCATTCATCCTGTTTTACAGCAAAACTGAAACGGTCAACCGGGTCTGCAAACCCGGTTTCATGGCTGTACTGGCGAATAGCTTCCATTTCTTCAACCGGGCTTGCATAAGAACGGGCGTCAAAATTTGCAGGTATTTGTGTATTCCATAAATACACATCCTGGCAAATAAGCAGCACGGTATCTTTTACAAGATCATCCGCCGAAGGCGTTTGAGAACCGGTGGAATCGTCGGGCGGGGTAGCATTGGTATCGTCAATACTTTTTTGGCAGGAAGCAAAAAACAATATGGTTATTGCAAACAGGGCAGCACTGGAGATTTTTCTCATATAAAATGGATATTAAATTTGTAGAGCGTAAAATGCAGTTTTGTATTTTCAAATATAAGCACAAACTTATTCCGGAATGTAGCCATAAATTAAGCTGATAATTACCTGGTCCAGGGTTTAACGGCCAATTGACCAAATTATTTTGCTGAGGTTTGAACTGTAAGAATTAAATGCCTATTGTTTAGGCCAGGCCCATTCCAAAAAATAAGGGAAAGCCCTCGCCCAAGTTGGCACATCGTGATGGCCGCCTTCCAGTTCAAGGTATTTTACCGAATCATTTGTATAGCCTTTTTTACCTAATTCTGCAATCAGGTCAAGCGTATCATCAATGGAATCAATAATGCCGTTTTTATTGCGGTCGGCAATTTCATCCAAAGCCCCGCATTCAAAAAAGAACTTCAGCCAGGCATAATAACCACCTTCTTTTACCTGCCTGTGCATAAGGCGGTGCCGGTTATCATCATAGCCTTCATTATAACCTTTACTGCGCCACCACAGCGAGCCGCTGAAAACGCCCACATTGGCAAATTCCTGCGGATGGTTCCATACAATATCCAGCGCACTCAGCCCGCCAAGCGAAAAACCGGCAAAGGATTTCTCCTTAAACTCCGGAACATTGTATGTTTTGCGTATAAGCGGCAATAATTCCGTAAAAACAAAATCGGTATAAGCCCCGGCCTTTGCGCCACGGCCTTTATAATCCGGCTGGCTGGCAACGCCATATTCCATTTTACGGTTTTCGCCGCAATGAATGCCAACGCACAGCACTGGTTCTATCTTATTTTCCTGCAGTAAATCATTTAAAATATCTTCAAAAGGCATTTTGGGCAAATCCTGCCCGTCGTTTATCAGCAGCAGGCTCATATTTTCCGGTTCGATTACATTAGTGGGAAGATAAGCATCAATAATAACCTCTCTTTCCAGCAGTTTTGAATTGATTACGGAACGCTCAATAAGAATGTTAGTTAATGTGGCTTTGCTGCTCTCCATAAAAAATCAAATATAAGGGAATGGTTTGCTGAATTAAAAATCAAATAATCCACCGGAAAATAAAAAGAGGCCGCCGTGGCCTCTTTTGTATATAAGAATGTTTGGTAACGCTCAATAATTAATATTCAATAATCAATAATCATTTTGCGAACGCTTATAATTGAACATTGATTATTGAACATTGACTATTGTATATTTTTTAAAAACTTAATAATAATACCTGCTCACAGCTCATCACTCACACCAGGCCCTCATCTCGCTTCTGCCATCTGCACAATATCTTCCACCTTATAAGCGCCGGCATCTAATTTCTGTTTTGTTTCGCTGAAGGCATTCAATGTGGCTTCAATATCTTCATTGGTATGCGCTGCCGTGGGAATTAAGCGGTAAATAATATGCCCTTTGGGAATTACAGGGTAAACCACTATAGAACAAAATATGCCATAGTTTTCGCGAAGGTCGGTAACCATTGCAGTGGCTTCGGGCACGCCGCCTTTCATATAAACCGGTGTAACTACCGAATCGGTTTTGCCAATATCAAACCCTTTTTCTTTTAAACCGTTTTGCAGTTTAAGGGCATTCTTCCAAAGCCTTTCTTTTAATTCAGGCATGGAGCGCAGCATGGCAAGCCTTTTTAAATTGCCTATTACAAACGGCATGGGAAGGCTTTTGGCAAATATCTGCGAGCGAATGTTATAGCGGATGAAATCTATAATTTCCACGGGGCCGGCCATAAATGCGCCAATGGAAGCCATTGATTTGGCAAAAGTGGAAAAGTAAAGGTCAATACCATCCTGGCAGCCCTGCTCTTCGCCGGCGCCGGCGCCTGTTTTGCCCAGTGTGCCAAAGCCATGCGCATCATCCACCAGCAGCCTGAACTGGTATTTATCTTTCAGCGCCACAATTTCTTTTAGTTTGCCCTGGTCTCCGGCCATGCCAAACACGCCTTCCGTAATTACTAAAATGCCGCCCTGTTTTTGTTTTTCAACCAGCGCCACGGCGCGCTGCAATTGCTTTTCGCAATCTTCCACATCATTATGGCGGTACACATACCGGTGGCCGGGGTGCAGCCTTAGCCCGTCAATAATACAGGCATGCGATTCTGCGTCGTACACAATTACATCGTGCCGGCCGCAAAGCGTATCAATAGCGCTCATAATGCCCTGGTAGCCGTAGTTTAAAAGAATTGCGTCTTCCTTATGTTCAAATTCAGCCAGTTCTTTTTCAAGCTGTTCATGGTAAATGCTGTTGCCGCTCATCATGCGGGCGCCCATAGGGTAGGCAAGGCCAAAACCGGCCGTAGCTTCTGTATCTGCCTTGCGTATTTCGGGGTGGTTGGCAAGCCCCAGGTAGTTATTTAAACTCCAAACAATTACTTCTTTACCGCGAAACTGCATGCGGTTGCCAATTTCTCCTTCCAGCTTTGGAAAAGTGTAATATCCGTGGGAACGGTTGCGATGTTCGCCAATAGGGCCATAATTTTTAATTAGCCTTTCAAATATATCTGCCATTATAAACTGTTTTCAATTTTGTGATGATAGCAAGAGTTGAAAAAAACCGTGCAAATTTAATGGATTGAAATGTATATGGTTTCAAACTGTTACATAAGAGGTGCATAAAATATGAAAAAATGTGCTTATGGGTTAGAAGCTGTTTTGAACTATTACCCTTTATATCGGGAAAGATTTCCGGGATTTCCCGTAACCCGCCCAGGCTTGACAATTATTGAATCAGAAAGTGATAGCCACAGATGCACAGATATTATCTGTGCATCTGTGGCTATAATAAAACTTATCAAACAGAGCCTTCCGTAAGCCTTATTATGGCAAACAAACAGTGGCAAACATGCGAATGCCCGTTAAAAGGTGACCTTAAATAAGTTTGCCGTTACCTTTGCCAAAAACCTGTAGATAATGCAATTGAAATATGCCGTTACCGCTTTGTTTTTCATGTTTATAATAATGGCCTGCAACAATAAACCTGCGGAAAATAAAACGCCTGACGTAAAAATATCCGTAAGCAAAAACACCGACTCCTTTAATGTGGCTTTTGACAGCGTAATGGTGAACTACGACAGCCTGCTCACGGCTTTTATTAACTGGGACACCGTTGCCGTCGATAAATATGCCACCGCTTTGCAGCTTTCTTTAATAAGTGTGCCTTACGAACAAATGCCCGATGAGGACGCAGCCTCCAAAGCCACCGGCATTGCCCAAAATGCTGCCGGTGCATTGCAAACTTTAATCAACATTGACTCTATTAATAACAAGCGCCGCTTTTTTTACACCGCATCTGAAGGCCTTTATCACCTTATAAAAACAACCGGTTACGATAAAGCGGTTATTTATCATAAAAAATGCCCCATGGCTTTTGACGATGAGCGTGAAGGCTGGTGGATTTCAACCAAAAAAGACATTGATAACCCTTATTTGGGCAAGTTTCATCCTAAATACAGGAATGCCATGCTGGAATGCGGTATTATTGAAGACTCCATCAATAATATGCAACAGTAAATTATGCGGGCAGCCTTTATTCTTACCTTATTGCTCACTGCTTCGCAGCTTTTTGCGCAGCAAAAATTCACCTGGAAGGGTTATGTGAAGGATTCCCTCTCCGGAGAAACCTTAATTAACGCCAGCATACTGGTAAACAGCGAAAATCGTGGCGTGGCCACCAATCAATACGGCTATTTTTCCATCACTTTGCCCGCCGGTAATTATAAACTCATCTTTTCCTTCGTTGGTTACACCCCAAAAGTGATTGATGCGGATTTTAGTAAAGATGTTTCGCAGGATATTCTGCTCGTGCCCACCGCCGCCGCCATGCAGGATGTGGTGGTAACCACCGCCGCGCAAAAAAGGCTGAACAATGTAAAGAGCGCACAGATGGGGCAGGTGGATTTAAGCATTAATACGGTGAAATCCCTGCCTGCTTTTATGGGCGAAACGGATATTCTTAAAACATTACAGCTATTACCGGGCGTGCGCAACGCCGGCGAGGGCAATAGCGGCTTTTATGTACGCGGCGGCGGCCCCGATCAGAACCTTATTTTATTAGATGAGGCCGTGGTATATAACAGCGGCCACCTTTTTGGCTTTTTTTCGGTGTTTAATTCCGATGCGGTGAAGAACCTCAGCTTAATTAAGGGCGGAATGCCCCCGCAATATGGCGGCAGGCTCTCTTCCGTTATTGATATTGCCATGAAAGAGGGCAATGTAAACAAAACACAGGTGGATGCAGGCATTGGTTTAATAGCATCCCGCTTTTCTATACAGGGCCCCATCATTAAAAACAAGGCTTCTTACATTATTTCTGCCAGGAGAACATATATTGATGTGCTGATGCAGCCATTTATTAAGAAAAGCAGCAGCTATTATGGTTCGGGCTACTATTTTTATGACCTGAATGCCAAGGTTAACTATCAAATTTCCAATAATGACCACCTTTATCTGAGCGGTTATTTCGGAAGGGACAAGTTTAAGTTCAATAATGCCCTTCGTTCGTTCAGCACCACCATTCCCTGGGGCAACAGCACGGCCACTTTTCGCTGGAACCACAGTTTCAGCAAGAAATTATTCTCCAATGTTTCCCTTATTTACAATGATTATAAGTTTGATTTCCTTGGCAAACAGGATGATTTCAAAATTGGCCTTTCTTCCGGCATTAAAGACTGGAGCGCCAAGGCCGATGTGGACTATTTTGCCTCTACTTCGCACAAAATAAAGTTTGGCGGGCAATATATCTACCATACTTTCTTCCCCAGCGTTGCCAGCGGCAGCCAGGATTCCATTGTTTTTGCCCCGGCCAACACGCAACGCAAGTTTGCCAACGAATTTGGCCTGTATATACAGGATGATTGGGACGTAACCAACCATATTAAGATCAATTACGGCGTGCGTTTCAGCGCTTTTCAGCAGGTGGGCCCTTATACAGCCTTTACTACTGATGCCAATGGCAATAAACTGGACAGCACCGTGTATAACCGCGGCCGGAACGTGAAAACTTACAGCGGTTTTGAGCCGAGGATTACCATTCGTTACGGGGTTAATAACAATAGTTCCATAAAAGCTTCCGTAACGCGCAACCTTCAGTACATACACCTCGTGAGCAATGCCGGAACCACCTTGCCCACCGATATTTGGGTACCTTCTACTTACCGGGTGCAGCCGCAGGATGGCATTTTATACGCTGCGGGCTACTTTAGAAACTTTGCCAGCAACATGTTTGAGACATCACTGGAGGTTTATTACAAAACAATGAAGCACCAGATAGAATATAAAGAGGGATATACGCCCGGTTTGGCCGATCCCGAGGAAAGTTTTGTGTTTGGAAAGGGCTGGAGCTATGGCAGCGAGCTGTTTATTAATAAAGTAAAAGGCAGGCTTACCGGCTGGGTGGGTTATACGCTCTCCTGGACGTGGCGGCGCTTCCCGGCATTGAATGAAGGCAATAAATATCCCAGCAAATACGACCGCCGCCACGATCTTTCCATTGTGGGCATTTATGAGCTCTCGTCCAAATGGAAACTTTCTTCCACTTTTGTTTTTGGTACGGGCAATGCCACCTCGCTGCCGGAGCGTTTTTACTTTGTGGATGGCACGCTTACGCAGGAATTCAGCACCATTAATGCTTATCGCATGAAACCTTACCACCGCCTTGACCTTGCAGCCACTTATACGCCCAAACAAAAGAAACCGCGCAAGTATAAAGGCAGTTGGGTGTTTAGCATTTACAATGCTTACAGCCGGCAAAACCCATATTTCTACTATTTTGACCAGGATGGCTCCCTTACCGACGGCAGTTTAAAGGTTTCGGCCAAACAGGTGTCGCTGTTCCCCATTATTCCCGCCATTACGTGGAATGTTCGTTTTTAAGAATGATTATAATTGAAGTATAGCCACAGATGCACAGATATTTATCTGTGCATCTGTGGCAAAAAAAATAAATTTTTATATTCAATAAATTTCTAAATTTGGTTATCAACTAACGATTTAAATAACCCAGGCCAAACATATACCTGCAAACCTATTATATCACTAAACCAACAATCCATTATTATGGCACGACTAACTATTCCCGAGGACTTTAACAGCCAGGTTACACTCCTCAACAATATTATTGCCCAAAACACGGCGCTTGGCACGAGCAGCCCGCTCACCGCTTTCCTGGTGCAGCAAAATATTGTGCTAACCAACGATGAAGCGGCGGCCACAGCGGCACAAACGCACGATGCTGCCCGCGCCCTGCTTAAAAAGCAAAGTGAAAATTACCGCCAGTTGCGCGATAATTATTTTACGGCGCCCTGGGCGCACCTTACCGGCAGTGTTCAGTTCCTGAAAACCTTTTATAAAGGCAATACCAAAGAACTGGGCAACTGGGGCATAACCATTACCGACAGCGGCAAAGTGAATTACCCCGCCGCCTTCACACAACGCAGTGCGGTGTTCATTACTTTCACCGCCAAACACAACAGTTACCCCGATAACAGCAGCCCTTTGCAGCCTTTTCTCACGCTGCAAAACATAAACCTGGATGCAGACAGCGCATTGGTGGAACAAGCTACTACAAATAACACCAGCTTTACCGCAACCGCCCAGCAAAGCGAGAATGAAACGGAACTGCGTAACCAAATTTGGATGCCTGTGCTGACGCACATAAAAACAATAGGTAATTACTTAATGAAATTGTTCAGTAACAACCAAAAAGCGCTGGGCAACTGGGGTTTTGTGGTGGATGAAAACACGCAAAAGGCGAGGTTGCGGACGAGTAAACTGAAACCGGGGGAAACTTCGGTTTACGCTGGGTTAATTGTAGGCGGTAGTATTACCAATATTGGTACAGTTGACATTCATTTATACAAAGGGGAAACAACTACAGGAACACCAAGCATCATACATGTGGGCGAGCAGTTTGGACTTGTAAAAGGTTATAGCACTGTGACTGTTGTAAACCCGTCAACACTTATTGAAGCAAAATTTACGGCATTAAGTGCGCATTAAATGAATAAAGCAAGCAGGAAAATGAATTAAATAGCCAAAGAAATGAACAGAATAAGCAGAAAAATGAATAAAAATGTCGGAAAAATGAACAAAATAAGCTGATAAATGAATAAAAAAGACGGAAAAATGAACAGAATAATCGAATAAATGAATTAAAAATGCAGAAAAATGAATAAAATAATTGAAAAAATGAACAGGTTCGACAGATTAACGAACAAGAATTTGGATAAAACAGGCAGAACACCAACTACGCAAATTGAATTATGATGAAACAGGGATTTTCGGGTTATATGAGGATTGCATTTTTAACCATCATTGGTGCGTTTGCACTTTCCGGCAGCATGGCGCAGCACATATATGTCGATACCATAACCTATGCGGGTACGTTGAAATTCAAAAAAGGAAATATATATTATAAAAGAATTAAAGCCGTTGCAGGAAGCCTTAATGGCAGCTTTGTTATGCATGACCCGGAACCTTATCCTGAAGATGAAACCCTTTTATTGTTTGATGAAGCCAACAATTGTATATTAAACTTTAAATTAAATGAAGTATTGGCTGACCATGAAGATGCAACTATTATGACAACGGAGTGTTTGTTTACAGATACTTCGTTAATACTAACGCGTTATAGCTACTGGAATGGGCTTTGTAATGGTTGCCAGGTGGGTATAGAACATTTTACATATGGTTTTAATAATGCCGGTGTATTTTGTCTTAAAGACAGCAGTTCTGCATTTACTTATGATCCAAAAGAGAAACTAAAACTTTCAAAAAAAGATAAAAGCAATTTCCGCCGGGTATTAATACAATCGCCCATTTTAGATGAAACAGACAGAAAAAAGCTTTATGAATACCTGGAATGATGGAACGATGTGGGGATAATATAAAATGCTTTTACAGGTTCATATTATATAACATAAATTAATAGGTTAACGCAACTTTTATGACGATGTTACAACTCCCACCAACCATAAGAACTGCCGGGCTGCATGAAGTGCCGAAGCAAGGGGACATTTTGGATAGAATTGCTGAAAGTAAAATAGCAAATATTGTTGAGGGATTTATTTTTCGCAATAATGAAACTCAGCTCGTCGAAGTATTCCGGAAGTCTCGGCGAAGTTTGCAACTTCGCCGTCTCTATATTAAAGTTTGTAACTTTTCTTCAGCATTAAAGCAATACACAAAAAAGTTTAAAACTTCAGCATACCACAAGCGAAGTTGCAAACTTCGCTTAGCTTTCGCTTCATCAATATGCATTTCTTTATCGGTTGGCGTTCCACCAACCGAAATATCTGTAAATAAAAAAGGCCGTTTCAAACAAAAAATCTGAAACGGCCTTTTTCATTGTAACTGTTAGCTGCTTAATTATTGTTTAGAGGCCGGGCTTGCAGATGAAGCTGCTTTCTTATCTTTCTTTTCAATCTTTTTGGTTGATTTAACGGCTTTCTTGTCGGCTTTTACCTGCTTTTTGTCTTGCTTCTTTACAGTAGCGGAAGATTTTTTAGCAGCGTCTTCTTTCTTCTTAGCCTTATCGCTTGCTAAGGTGGCTTTGGAACTGGCGGTGGCGGCTTCATCATTTTTCACCGCGGTGGTTTGGGTGGCGGGTTTATGGTTTTTGGATGCAGTGAAGGGAGTTTGTGCAAAAACGGAAAGTGAGAACATTGCACAGGCAATTAATAAAAGATTCTTTTTCATAAATAAAAAAATTTGTTGCCTTGACGAAAGCCTTAAATGCCGGTTTAAAAAATGTTTTTACATTCAGAAACATTTAACGTTCCATCATGCGGGCAGGTTAGCAGCAACAGTTTGTGACGCTGTGTTTTTGCATCGGCAATAATTTAAAATTTTAATGTAGCTTACTTTTTAAATAACCATGTATAATGCCGGTTGCTAAAAACATTGATGAATATATTTCAGCATTTCCAAGCAATGTGCAAAAGCTTTTAAAGCAAATGCGCAGTACTATTAAAAAGGCTGCGCCGCAGGCAGCAGAAACGATTAGTTATGCTATGCCCACATTTACATTAAACGGTAACCTTGTGCATTTTGCAGGATATAAAAATCATATTGGGTTTTACCCGGCGCCATCCGGTATTGAAGCGTTTAAAAAAGAGCTGAGTGTGTATGCCGGCGCAAAAGGTTCTGTTCAGTTTCCGCTGGATAAGCCATTGCCGCTTGAACTTATAACAAAGATTGTTGCATTCAGGGTGGCAGAAAATATGGAAAAGGCTTTAAAGAAAACAAGTAAGCAATCAACTAAAAAAGCTGCCGCTGCGGAAACCGGTAAATCAAAACAACAAAAAGCTTTGCTTCAAAATAATTTCTTATCAATGCTGCCTGCGCCCGCAAGGCGTGCTTTGGAAAGCAATGGCATCAATAGTTTGAAGAAGCTTTCGCAGCTTACGGAAAAGGCTGTATTATCTTTTCATGGCATGGGGCCATCTTCTATTCCAAAACTTAAAGAAGCTTTACAGGCTGAAGGATTATCATTCAAAAAATAATGCTGAATTTGTTTATTATTCATCATCTTACTCCCTGGATTTACCTTGCAATAACCGGCTGCATTGTATTATAAACGCTAAACATATTTAAGAAAACTTTACTTTGCTTAATTGCAGTTGCATAATTAGAACATTATTTTTGTTGCCTTTAAAATAAAATTATGGGTTGGATCTTATTTATAATCGGAACCATTGGCTGGCATATAGGTGTTTATGGCTTGTTTAAAAAAGCTGGTATTGCTTCGTGGAAAGCCTTTGTGCCGTTTTATAATACCTGGTGCATGGTTGAAGTAACAGGTATAAAAAAAGTTTGGTTCTGGTTGCAGTTTATTCCAATCCTGGGCCAGTTTGTTACCATATGGATAACCATCATTTTTGTAATGCACTTCGGGCAATTCACCCTTTTGCAGCATGCTGCGCTGGTATTCCTGCCTTTTATCTATCTGCCTTATATCGGTTTTTCGAAAGATGTAAGATGGGGCGGTAAAGAAGTAATGAAGCATTATAAAAAATCTGCGGCAAGGGAATGGGTTGATGCCGCTGTTTTTGCCGTGGTGGCTGCAACGCTTATACGCACTTTTATTTTTGAAGCTTATACCATACCTTCTGAAAGTATGGAGAAAACCTTGCTTATAAATGACTTCCTGTTTGTAAGTAAATGGAGTTATGGTGCAAGGCTTCCGGCAACGCCGTTAAGCTTTCCCTTTGTGCATAATACTATGCCGGGCATGCCCACAACGCCATCTTATTTAAAATGGATAGAACTGCCTTATAAACGGTTGCCGGGTTATACATCCATAAAAAGAAATGATGTGGTGGTGTTTAATGTGCCTGCGGGCGATACCATCATTAACCTGGAAGGGTATGGCAGCAAGATTTTGTATTATGATGTATTGCGTGAGCAGTTTAATGGCAACCGCGATGCTTTAAATGCTACCTACCCGGTTATTGTTCATCCTTTTGATAAAACCGATAATTATATAAAACGATGTGTGGGTGTGCCGGGCGATGTGATACAAAACAAAGAGGGTGTATTGTATGTAAATAACCAGCCGGCCTTTGTGGCGCCGGCTTCGCAGATTGATTATATGGTTGAAACGAATGGCACTATTTTCAGCCCGCAGTTTTTACAGGATTCTTTGGATATGGATATTGAGAACAACGACCAGGTGCAGGTGGACGCCAGCCAGAAAATATATTACATGAACCTTACGCCGGAAAAGGCCGCTATTGTAAAACGACAGCCCAATGTTAAGAGCATTTCAATCTATGCACTAACCGATGTAACCACGCATACATTTCCGTTTGATACGGCTAATTTTAGATGGTCGCTTGATAATTACGGGCCGCTGCAAATTCCCAAAGCCGGGGCAACTATTACATTAACGCCGCAGAATATTGCTTTGTATGAAAGGCTTATTACAACGTATGAACATAATAAGCTGGAATATGCCAATGGCAGTTATGTTATCAATGGCAAACCCACCAATAATTATACATTTAAATATAACTATTACTGGATGATGGGAGATAACCGCCACCGCAGCCAGGACAGCCGTTTCTGGGGTTTTGTGCCCGAAACACATATTGTGGGCAAGGCTTCTTTAATATGGTTTAGCTGGGACAAAGGGCCGCGATGGAACCGGTTGTTTAAATCCATTCATTAAAATTATAAATGGCATTAAAGTAAAAGGGGCAAATAAAATATTCGCCCCTTTTACTTTGGTTCTAATTTACTTAACTATTTTTTTGCTGCTCTTTAGCCCATGTATCTTTTAAAGTAACTGTTCTGTTGAAGATGAGCTTTTCTTCAGTGGAGTATTTATCCAAGGCAAAATATCCTTTGCGTAAGAATTGATAGCGCTCATCCTGCACTGCATTTTTTAATGCAGGTTCTGCATATACCGCAGGAATTATTTCCAGTGAATTTTCATTGATGTAATCTTTGAAATCGCCTGCTTCGCCGGAAGGGTCTTCCACCTTAAATAAACGGTCATACAATCTTACTTCAGCCGTTATTGCATGCGCAACGCTTACCCAATGCAACGTGCCTTTTACTTTTATGTTTGAGGTGTCGTTGCCGCTTTTACTTTCGGGAATATAAGAGCAATTAAGCTGAATGATATTGCCGGCATCATCTTTCACCACCTCATCGCATTTAATAATGTAAGCGCCCTTTAAACGCACCATGCCGCCAGGAAACAAACGGAAAAATTTCTTTGGCGGGTTTTCCATAAAGTCATCCCTTTCTATATATAATTCTTTGCTGAATGGCACATCACGGAAACCGCCATTGGCATCTTCCGGGTTATCTTCAACACTTACAAATTCGTTATCTTCATTGTAATTGGTTAGCACAACTTTTATGGGATTGAATACCACCATCCTGCGCAATGCAATTTTGTTTAAGTCTTCCCGCACGCAAAACTCAAGCAGGCTCAGTTCTGTAACATTTTCCCTTTTGGCAATGCCTGCGCGGTCGCAAAAATCCCTTATGGACGCAGCAGTATAACCTCTTCTTCTCAGGCCGCTGACAGTGGGCATGCGCGGGTCGTCCCAGCCGTCAACATATTTTTCATTTACCAATTGAAGCAACTTGCGCTTGCTCATTATAGTGTAACTGATGTTGCGCCTGGCAAATTCATACTGGCGTGATGGATAGATATTAAGCTTCTCAATAAACCAATCATATAATTCGCGGTGCGGCACAAATTCCAGCGTGCAGATACTGTGCGTTACATGCTCTATGGAATCACTTTGCCCGTGCGCAAAATCATACAACGGGTAAATGCACCAGTTATCGCCTGTGCGGTGATGGTGTGCATGTTTAATGCGGTAAATAACGGGATCACGCATGAGCATATTGGGATGCGCCATATCAATCTTTGCCCGCAATACGCGTTCGCCATCTTTATATTTTCCAGCCTTCATTTCTTCAAACAATTGCAGGTTTTCTTCAACGCTTCTGTTGCGGTATTTGCTGTTTGTGCCCGGCGTGGTTGGCGTGCCTTTTTCAGCAGCAATGGTTTCACTGTTGTTGTCATCCACGTAAGCATAACCTTCTCTTATAAGCTTTATTGCAAAAAGGTAAAGCTGTTCAAAATAATCGGAAGCGTATAATTCATGTTTCCATTCAAAGCCTAACCAGCGCACATCATTCTTTATATTCTCAACGTATTCTGTTTCTTCTGTTGTGGGATTGGTATCATCAAACCGCAGATTAGTATAACCGCCGTATTTTTTTGAAAGGCCAAAATTCAGGCAAATGCTTGCGGCATGGCCCAGGTGCAGGTAGCCATTGGGCTCAGGCGGAAAGCGTGTAACGATGGAAACATGCTTACCGGCATTCAAATCATGCTCTATTATTTCTTCTAAAAAATTTAAAGATTTTTCTTCTGCCATAACCGGCAAAGATAATTGCTTAATGTTGCTGTAAGAATTTAGATGGAAATGTTAGCTGAACGAAATTTTAAAAGAAAAGTTAAACTGCCTATGTTACTGCTTTTATAATGACCCGATTGGGCATTTGTTAATTAACTTGTTTTACTGGCAACTAAAACGTTATTTGCAACATGCTTCTGAACATCACCCATCTTTTTAGTTTATCTGTGCTTGGCTTCGCAGGTGTGTTTTCTCTCTCATCCTGTGCCGGGCATAATTCTCAATCTGCCACAAGTATGAATGAACAAAAAGTTACAACAACAGCAGCCACTGATACAGCCAGTTTTGGAACAGGCTGTTTCTGGTGCACCGAAGCCATTTTTCAGCGATTGAATGGCGTTATAAGAGTTATGAGCGGTTATAGCGGCGGCTCTGTTCCCAATCCAACGTATGAAGAAGTTTGCACCGGCACTACCGGCCATGCAGAATGCTGCCAGGTGGTGTATGACCCATCTGTAATAAGCTATGATGAGTTGCTGGAAGTTTTCTGGAAAACACATGACCCCACCACTTTGAACCGCCAGGGTAATGATGTTGGGCCGCAATACAGAAGTGTGATATTTTACCATTCAGAAGAACAAAAAGAAAAAGCGGAGCATTATAAAACAGCATTAAACGACAGTAATGTTTTTAATAAGCCCATTGTTACGGCTATCGAGCCCTATAAGAATTTTTATGTTGCAGAGAATTATCATCAGCAATATTATGATTATAACCCGGGCCAGATGTATTGCCGCCTGGTAATAGCGCCCAAGGTTGAAAAATTTGAAAAGGTTTTCAAAAACAAATTAAAGAGCACTGTGAAAAACAGTGAAATGGCGAATAACCAGTAATGGCAGTTAAATAATTTAATTTGGCACCATGGCTCAATTGCAATTAGGGGATGCATTAAAAGATTTCTTAAACAAGAGTAATCTTAGAAGCGGCTTAAGAGCTGTGCAAATTGAAAGTATTTGGGAAGAGGTGATGGGGAAGACGATTGCACGCTATACCGATAAAATTCAGATAATTAATAACACACTTTTTGTTTATACTGCAGTGGCTGCATTAAAGCAGGAACTTGTTTATCAAAAACCAAAAATAATTGAAAGGGTAAACGAGGCTTTACGGGAAAAGGCTATTACTGACGTTATTATAAAATAATTTTTATTATTACAATTAATCTCAGTTCAGTTTAATATTGATAAAGCAATGCCTGAAGCAAAGAAAATATTAATGGTTGATGACGATGCGGAAGACAGGATGCTGATGCAGGATATGTTTACCGAAATTGGCGTGCCTGATGTTGCCTGCTATGCCGATAGCGGCGAAACAGCACTGCATTATCTTGAAGATTTACCAGATGATAAACTGCCTTCTGTTATTCTGCTTGATTTAAACATGCCCAGGCTAAATGGCACGCAGGTATTGAAAATATTAAAGCAGAACGAAAAACTTAAAGATATTACCGTAATCATTTATTCCACTTCTGTAAATAATATTGAAAAAGAGCAAAGCCTGAAATTAGGGGCGCATTCTTACGTAATTAAGCCAAGCTCTTATAATGGCTGCATTGAAAAGGCAAAATACTTTAACAGCCTGTGCCGCGAAGGGGAAGAAAAAAATTAAAAGCCGGCAATGAATTGCATAATATTCGCAAATTGCCTACTCACTATTTACAACGCACCACGCACTTTAGTTAACTTCCCAGGCAAGGGCGCTGGCGCCAAGTATGGCAGCGTCAGATTCCTTTAAATGGCTTACCAATATCTTTATTTTATTCTCAAATATTTTTATAAGATTGGCCTCCATGCTTTCGCGGGTTGGCTTTAAAATAAGTTCTCCGGCTTTTGTTAAGCCGCCAAACAATATAATTGCCTCAGGGCTTGAAAACATTACAGCATTAGCAAGTGCAAGGCCAAGTATCCTTCCTGTAAATTCATATACTTTTTGTGCAAGTTCATCGCCTGCAATAGCAGCTTCATATACTTTTTTAGAGTCAATATCTTCAGCGGCTATATTTCTTAAAGAACTTGGTGTTTTAGTATTTTGAAGCATCTCGAGCGTGGTAGCGCGAACTCCTGTTGCAGATGCATAGCTTTCAAGTGAACCTTTTTTGCCGGTTCCGGGATGTAATCGTCCGTCGGGTATAACGATTGTATGCCCAAGCTCGCCTGCAAAACCATCATGGCCATAAATTAATTTTCCATTGGCCACAATGCCGCTGCCTACGCCCGTGCCCAGCGTTATCATTATAAAATCTTTCATGCCTTTGGCTGCGCCATAAATCATTTCACCTTCAGCGGCTGCATTGGCATCATTGGTTAAAATAACCGGGAGTTTAAATTTATCGTTCAGCAGCTTGGCAAGCGGTATAATACCTTTCCAGGGCAGGTTTGGAGCGTATTCAACCGTGCCTGTATAAAAGTTGCCGTTAGGAGCGCCAACGCCAATGCCCTTCATTCTGCCGGCGCCGCCTGCTTTCTCTATGAGTTCTGTTACCTTCTTGTGCAGTTCATCAATAAACGTTTCAACTTTCGCATGTTTTTTTGTTGACATAGAACCTGAAAACAAAACATTACCTACATGATCAACAATTCCGTACTTGGTTCCTGTACCGCCGATATCAATTCCTACTGCCAACGGTTCAACTGCCGCCTTAGAAGAAGCCATAATTAAAATTTCTGGTTTATGATTTTTCGATCCCTGATCCTTAATTTTTTAAGTGCTTAATTATGAAATACAATATACGATATTAATAGTAACCTGTATTAATGTCCGCCACTACTTTCAAGATGGTCATAATCTATGCCTTGTGCTTTAAGAACAGCCTTAACCCTTATTGCATAAAAGGCAAGGTAAAGAAAGCAACATACACCCACGAGGTAACTCCATTGAATGCCTAAGACATTATCTGCAAGAAAACCCTGCAGCAGGCTCACAATACCACCACCCATAATCATCATAATAAGGAAGCTGGCGCCTTCATTGGTATGCCTGCCAAGCCCTGCAATGGCAAGTGTAAAAATACACGGCCATAAAGTGGAGCAGAATAAACCTACGCTCATAAACGCGTAAGCGCTAACCATTCCTTTGGTAAGCATTCCAATAAACAAAGCAATTATGCCAAAGCTTGAATATATTAAAAGCAATCTTGCCGGGTTGCCCTTACTTAATATATCGCCGGCGATCATGGCAACAATAACAAACGGATAATAATAAAAAGGCGTTACATCGTGATTGGCGATTACATTCACCAATATAAAAACACCGAATGCTATATAAGGCATAAAGAAACGCAATACCTGCTTTGCGCCTTTGCTTAAATCAAATGCGCCAACAGATTGCGTCCATCTTCCAATCATAAGGCTTGCCCAGTATAACGAAATGAACGGTGCAACTTTATCAGTGGAGATATCAAGGTCTTTCTGTAAAAACGCAGGAAGGTTAGAAGCCGTAGCCACTTCAACACCCACATACACAAAAATGCCTATCATGCCCATAATAAGCTGCGGGTAACTAAAAACACTTCTTTCATGCTCAACCTTATTAACATTATCCGCTTCTTCTGCGGCAACTTTATCAAGATCAATTTTATTGGGAACAGATGAGAACCTGAAGATGATGGCAACCAATATAAACACGGCGCCTAAAATAAGATAAGGTGTTTTTACACTTTCAATGCTTGCCACAGCTTCGGTATTGGCGGTTACGCTGCCAAAGATGGCAAAGCTCACCAGCAAAGGCCCGATAGTTGTTCCAAAATTATTAATGCCTCCCGCAAGGCTTAAACGCTGTGCGCCTGTTTTAGGATCGCCCATAACAATTGCCAATGGATTAGCCGCTGTTTGCTGCAGCGAAAAACCAAGCCCTACTATAAACAGGCCGGTTATCATTATGGTGAATGAAGCGGTTTGTGCAGCAGGATAAAACAGCAATGTGCCTAATGCAGAAATTACAAGGCCTAATG
This sequence comes from Parafilimonas terrae, assembly GCF_900115755.1. GTDB lineage: Bacteria > Bacteroidota > Bacteroidia > Chitinophagales > Chitinophagaceae > Parafilimonas > Parafilimonas terrae. The sequence continues at coordinate 32,230 of NZ_FOXQ01000012.1, read as the reverse complement.
AAATACCATTTCTAAAACCAATGCGGTTTAAGATATCGCCGCCGGTGGCTTTTGAAATAATAAAATAGATGACTGAGCCAACTGTATAAGCCACATAAAATGCAAATGAAACCATTTGCGATTGCAGTTGTGAAAGATGCAGCTTGTCTTTAAAAACGGGTATAAGAATATCGTTAGATGCTGCTACAAAACCCCAGAAGAAAAATACGGTAATTAAAACACTGAATTGCGACCATTTGGTTTGCTGGCTCATTTAACAATCATTGAATAAATTATAAAAGTGGCGTAAGATAAGTACAATTTAAATTATCAGGTTGTATTAAAAATTATTTTGCTCTTTCAATATAGTTGTTAATTTGGTAGCGTAAGAAAAACCTAACGTAGAAATAATTGCTGCATGGAAATAGTTCACCTGAGTTTTGAATGTTACCCGGTTGCAAAAGCCGGCGGTTTGGGCGATGTGGTTGGCGCTTTGCCCAAGTACCAGGTTAAGGCCGGGCATTATGCAAAAGTTATAATGCCAATGCACCGCACAAAATTTTTAATTGCCAATGATTGGGATGTTGATTTTAAAGGAAGGGCTAATCTTGATAATTGGTGGTTTGATTATACCATTATAAAAGAACGGCATAATACACTTGGTTTTGATCTTTACCTCGTAGATATAAATGGCCTGCTCGACCGTGAAAATATATATGGTTATGATGATGATACGCAGCGCTACGTAGCTTTTCAAATCGCAGTCATCAATTGGCTTGATCAATGGGAACATAAACCTGATATTGTTCATTGCCACGATTACCATGTAGGGCTTGTTCCTTTCATGATGAAATATTGTTACCAGTACAACAGGCTGGCGTCCATACCCACAGTACTTACCATTCATAACGCACAATACCAGGGATGGATGAACTGGGACCAAAGCCGTTTTATTCCTGCATGGGATACCTGGAAAGGCGGCCTGCTTGAATGGGGCGGCGTAATAAACCCGCTGGCTTCGGCTGTAAAAAATGCATGGCGGGTAAATACAGTAAGCTGGAGTTATATGGAAGAACTGCGCTGGAACTCTAACGGGCTTGAGGCTTTGTTTGAATATGAACGTGGTAAATGCTCCGGTGTATTAAATGGCATTGATGCAGAAGTGTGGGACCCAGAAACGGATAAGTTTATAGAGCATAGTTATAAGGTTGCAGATGTTGATAAGGGCAAGCAAAAAAACAAAGAAGCATTGTGTAAGGAGTTTAACCTCGATCCGCAAAAACCTTTAATTGTTTTTATTGGAAGATTGGTAGGAGAGAAGGCTGCCGACCTTTTGCCTGATGCCATTGCATCATCTTTATACGGCATGCAGGGCTATGTAAATTTTTTAGTGCTGGGAAGCGGCGATCCGGATGTGGAATGGCAGCTCAAACAATTGCTCGATACTTTTCCCGGCAGTTACAATGTTATGATTGGCTACAACGAAGCGCTCAGCCATCGCATGTATGCCGGCGCCGATTTTTTATTAATGCCAAGCCGTGTTGAACCCTGTGGCCTTAACCAGATGTATTCAATGCGCTATGGCACCGTACCCATGGTAAGAAGTACGGGAGGATTAATTGATACCGTTACTGATATGGGCGACTGGCAGGGTTGGGGCATACGCTTTAACCAGGCTTCTGTTGGCGATATTGTGCATGCCGTAAGCCGTGCTGTAGGATTATATTATGATGATAAGAAAAGTCTTACCCGCATGCGCAAACACATGATGCAGATTGATAACAGCTGGGAAAAATCGGTACAGCAATATTTTAATATTTATCAGGGTATTAAGATTTAACCGGACTAAAATTTGTTGAAAATACTTTTATACATTTATACAAAACTACCCATATATGACATCCTATGCACAGTCAGTTATAGCAGTAATTCTCGGAGGAGGCGCAGGCACAAGATTATATCCTTTAACAGCAGCCCGTTCAAAACCGGCCGTTCCTATTGCAGGCAAATACCGCCTTGTTGATATTCCCATCAGCAATTGTATCAACTCTAATATCAACAGGATATTTGTATTAACGCAATTCAATTCGGCATCATTAAATAAACACATAAAAAACACTTACCTGTTCAGTCATTTCAGTTCAGGCTTTGTGGATATACTGGCTGCGGAACAAACGCCAGATAATGCAGGCTGGTACCAGGGCACAGCAGATGCAGTGCGCCAGTCGTTAAGGCATATTCGCAATAACGATTTTGAATATGTGCTCGTGCTTAGCGGCGACCAGTTGTATCAAATGGATTTTGTGGAAATGCTCGATAACCATGTTGCTTCAGGGGCCGATCTTTCTATTGCTACAATTCCTGTTGCAGCGCGTGAAGCCACCGAGTTTGGTATTATGAAAACAGATGCAGAGAATAATATCACATCTTTTGTGGAAAAACCAAAGGCAGATGTTTTGGGTGAATGGGTAAGCGATACCGGCGATGAAATGCAGCGGAAAGGAAGGGTTTATCTTGCTTCTATGGGTATTTATATTTTTACCAGGAAACTGATGAATGAATTGTTGCTGAATAAATTCCCCGATGCAACCGATTTTGGTAAAGAAATTATTCCTTCTTCCATATCTTCCCATAAAGTAGTAAGTTACCAATACAATGGCTATTGGACAGATATTGGAAATATTTATTCTTTCTTTGAAGCAAATATTGAATTAACGTCAGACGTTCCTGAATTTAATTTGTTCGACAGTTCTCATCCTATTTATACAAGGCCGCGTATGCTGCCGCCTGCTAAAATAAGCGGAACCACGCTTGAAAAAACGGTGATTGCAGAAGGTTGTATTGTGCTTGCCAGCCGCATTGAAAATACGTTGATGGGCATACGTTCACGTGTGGGCATTGGCAGCACCATCGTTAACTCTTATATAATGGGTAACGATTTTTATGAAACGCTTGAACAAATGGAAGATAACAATAAGGAAGGTGTTCCGCGTATTGGTATTGGCGACAGGTGTTATATAAAAAATGCCATAATTGATAAGAATGTGAGAATAGGAAACGATGTACGTATTAATGGCGGCGCTCATCTTGAAAATGTTGACCATACTTTATATACTGTAAAAGACGGTATTGTGGTTGTAAAAAAGAATGCGGTGCTGCCTGATGGCTTTATAATATAGAGCATAACCTTTTTAATAAAAAAGCCGCTTTAAACAGAGCGGTTTTTTTGTGCACTTGTAGCTATAAATCATCAACTCTTCACTCACTTTTTATGATTAACTCAAACAGCTTTTAAATGCTTTAATTTTTATTGGCAGATATTTGAACGTTTAAAATTTTTAATCAACATGTATAATATAAAAGAACAATTCCTGCTTAATCCTGGAATAACATTTCTGAATCATGGTTCTTTTGGCGCTTGCCCCAAACCAATATTTGAAAGTTACCAGCAATGGCAGCGCGACCTGGAAGCTGAGCCTATACAATTTCTTACCAAAAAATATTATGATGCGCTGGCGGTTTCAAAACAAATGCTGGCAGCTTATATTAATTGCGATGCACAGGATTTTTTCTTTCTTCAAAATCCCACAACTGCTATTAACCAGGTGGTAAAAAGCCTTGGCTTAAAACAAGGTGATGAAGTGTTAACCACTAATCATGAATATGGAGCTATGGATAAAACCTTTGATTTCTATTCAAAGAAATATGGCTTTGTAAACCGCAGGCAAAATATCTCGTTGCCATTATTATCAAAGGAGCAGTTTATTGAGGAGTTCTGGAAAGGTTATAATGAAAGAACGAGGGCCATATTCATTAGCCATTGCACCAGCACAACAGCGCTTGTTTTTCCGGTAAAAGAAATTTGCGACCGCGCCAAAGAATTAGGTTTGATAGCCATCGTTGATGGGGCGCATGTGCCCGGGCACGTGCCATTAAACATAAAAGAATTAAAAGCAGATTTTTATACGGGTACTGTACATAAATGGCTGTTAAGTCCCAAGGGCTGCACTTTTTTATATGTTGATAAAGATTATCAAAACAGCATTGAGCCGCTGATTATAAGCTGGGGTTATGAAACCGCCATGCCAACCAAATCAAAATTCCTGGAAGAAAATGAAATGCAGGGAACAAGGGATGCCACTTCTTATTTAACCATACCTGCTATCATGAAATTTTTTGATGAGCATAACATGAAAGAGAGGCTTGCAGCCTGCAGGCAAACTATACTGGAACAATATCCTGTGTTTTGCGAACTTCTTAAAACAAAACCTTTATGTAAATTATCAGGTGAATTTTCAGGGCAGATGTGCAGCATACCCATACAAACAGAAAACCCATTTCAGCTAAAAGAAACCTTATACAATAAATATAAAATTGAAATACCGGTTATGCAGCGCGCCGGTGAAACATATCTGCGCATTTCTTACCAGGTGTATAATACACCGGAAGAACTTGAATATTTAAAGGAAACATTGCAGCAACCAGAGTTGGGATTGATGTAGTGAGCCTTATAAAGGCGACATTTTATATGCCGCCCGCCAGGGCTTGGGAGGATTATGTGATGGTTATTGTTACTACCAATTATCACTCCCACGGAGCTTGTTCTCAGCTTTTCAACGAATAAAACTGTTCTGCGGCTTTTTTGGCGGGTATCCATGAAGCCAGCACGGCAATAATCATTATAGTGAGCGTAACCAATATAAAATCCGGGGCAGTCATTTTTACGGGATAATAATTAATGATAAACGTGCCGCCTTCCAGTTTAATAAGCTGAAATTTTATTTGTATGAAGCAAATAATAAAAGCTATCAGCATGCCTAAAAAACCGCCGGCGCCGGCAAGCACAAACCCTTCACTTAAAAAAATATTTTGAATGCGTTTTTCCGATGCGCCCATTGCTTTTAACACAGCTATATCTTTTTCTTTTTCCAGTACCAGCATGGTTAATGCGCCAATCATATTGAAAGCCGCTACAACCAGTATCAACGAAAGAATACCATAAATAACCCATTTCTCAATTTGCATTACCGTAAACAAACTTTGATTCTGTTCATAGCTTGTTTTAATTATAAAACGGTCGCCCAAAATTTTTTGTAATTGTCTTTTTATATCATTTGTTTTATCAGCATCCTTAGCCGATAACTCCATGCTGCTATATTCATCTGCAGTAAGATCGAGCATGTATTGCACGAAAGCAAGATTGGTAAAAGCATACTTATCATCAAACTCCTGCTGCACCGAAAAAATACCTGCAGGCTTTACTTCAAAAGAATGCATGGCATTAAGGCTGTTGAAGGTATTCGCTTTGCGGTTGGGTAAATAAATAACAAGCGGCTGCTGCGCTAAACCCGGAAAAGCGCCAACGGCATTCGCAATGCCGGAACCGGAAACAATGTCTGGCGCATCCGGCGTTCCAAGCTCATATTTCCCATCCGTTATATAATGCGATAATTTATTTACGTTATTATAATTCTTATCAACACCCTTTAAAAAAACAATAGTTTGGTAATCGCTGCCATTTACCAGCACTGCTTTTTCTTCTACAGTAAAACTTAATTGATTAACCCCGTTTACAGATTTTACTTTTTGTATAAAAGCCGTATCAGCCGTAAAAAATTTGCCTTGTTTTGGTGTGATTTTTATGTCGGCATAAAAATCGCCATACAGGTTTTTTACAAGGTCTTCAAAGCCGTTAAATACACTCAGTACAATGATTAACGCTGCAGTGCTTACCATGATGGCAATCATGCTTATCCACGCAATAATGTTGATGGCATTGGTGGATTTTTTTGATTTAAAGTAGCGCCAGGCGAAGAGGAAGTTCAAGTGCTGAGTTCTTTTTAATTTTTTTCATCTTTTGTTTCGTTTTTCTTTTCCTCATTTATCTGCTTGAATAATTCTTCCATTTTAAATACATGGTCAAGCGTATCATCGAGATAAAATTTTAATACCGGTATGCGGCGCAGCTGGTGCTTAACGCGGCTGGCCAGTTCTCTTTTTATTTCCCATGCATGGTTCTCAATTTTTTTCAATGCCGCATTCTCGTCCGGTACCTGGTACATGCTTACATATATTCTTGCTTCAAGCAGGTCGGGCGTAATTTTAACCGAAGAAATAGAAACCATTCCGCCATTCATCATATTCAGGTTCAGCCTTCTGAAAATATCATTCATTTCTTCTGCAATAACCGCTGCCACCTGTTTTTGTCTTTTACCTTCTTCCATACTATTACCTTTGTTGTAAAATTAGCGCTAAATAAGTAATTGGGCTTTGCACTATCAATTTATAACAAAACAAATGCCTTTGCAATCATAGCTTCGCCCATTGGTTTAAACAATTTATATAAATGAAAAAATACTCAAGGGTTTTTGCTTACCTCAAAAATTATATACCTCAAATAGTTCTTTATTTCATCTGTTCCATACTGGCTATTATTTTTTCAATTGTATCTATTGGCATGTTAATTCCTTTTTTGGAATTAATATTCAACAGCGGCTCATCTTCTCTCGGCGAGCTCACCAAGCAATCAAACAACCCGGTTGTAAATTTTATAAGAGACCTGCTTACCGGCTCAATAAACAATTACGGCAAGCTTAATACGCTTTTATTTATCTGCATCTTTATTGTTGTTTCTATACTTTTAAAAAACCTTTTTTTATACCTCGCATCGTATATACTCAACCCTTTAAAAAATAAAATTGTAAACCGCTTAAGAATTGAATTATACGATAAGGTGTTGCAATTGCCCATTGGTTATTTTACAGAGAAGAGAAAGGGCGACGTTATAAGCCGCATAACCAACGATGTAAATGAAGTTGAAAATTCAGTTGTAGGCACTTTGGAAGGATGGATACGCGATCCGCTCACCATCATACTTAATGTTAGCTTCCTTTTTTTTATGAGCCCGCAGTTAACGCTTTTCCTGATTGTATTAATACCGGTAATGGGTTTTGTAATTGGAAGAATAAGCCGCTCTTTAAAACGGAAATCGAACCTCGCTGCTGAAAAACTGGGAGAATCGGTTTCTATTTTAGATGAAACTTTAAGCGGCCTGCGCGTAATAAAAGCATTTAATGCCGAAGGTATTTTGCGCTCAAGGTTTTATAAAGTGAATGATGAATTGTTGTATGCAAAAAACCATATTGGTTATAGAAGAGACCTTGCTTCGCCGGTGAGCGAGCTGCTTGGCGTAATGATGTTCGCTATTATTTTATGGTATGGCGGCAGCGGCATTTTAAGTGGAAGAATTCCGCTGGAAGCTTCTGTACTGCTGGGCTATCTTGGTTTGTTTTATAATATTATTACGCCTGCAAAATCTTTATCCACTTCATTTAGCAATATGCAAAAAGGCAGCGCCGCTATTACACGCATTGAAGAAGTTTTAAGGGCAACGGTAACGGTGGATGATAACCCTAATGGTAAAAAGCTTGAACAATTTAAGCATGGAATAGAATTCAGGAATGTAAGTTTCAGATATGATGATATAACTATTTTAAAGAACATCAATCTTAAAATTGAAAAGGGAAAAACCATTGCACTGGTGGGCGCTTCGGGTGCAGGCAAGAGCACGCTGGCCGATCTTATTCCACGCTTTCACGATGTGAGCGACGGTGAAATTTTGGTAGATGGCATCAACATAAAAGATTATTCGCTGCAAAGCCTGCGCGAACAAATAAGTATTGTAACGCAGGAGCCTATTTTGTTTAATGATACCATTGCCAGCAATATTGCTTTGGGCGAACATGATGCCTCTGCTGAAGCCATTGAAAGCGCTGCTAAAATTGCAAACGCCTATAATTTTATTCAGCAGAAAGAAGAAAAGTTTAATACGAATATTGGCGACCGCGGCAGTAAATTAAGCGGCGGCGAAAGGCAGCGGCTTACCATTGCAAGGGCCATTTTAAAAAACCCGCCCATATTAATTCTTGATGAAGCCACTTCTTCTCTCGATACCGAAAGCGAAAAGCTTGTGCAGGATGCTATTAATAATATGATGCAGAACCGCACATCTGTTGTAATTGCCCATCGTTTATCCACCATTCGCCATGCAGATGAAATAATTGTTTTGCAGAAAGGCGAAATAGCAGAACGCGGCACGCACGATTCATTGATGAATGCAGAAGGCATTTATTTCAGGCTCGTGCAAATGAACCAGTTGATTGCGGTGAATAGTTAAGGAAAAAAATCAAAAAAAACAGCGAGAATAACCGGGAAAGCAGCGAGAATTATCGCGAAAACAGCGAAAAGAAAATTATTGCCTCCTCTTTATGCCCGGCTTAACCGCGAGCCTCATCCTGCTAAAAATGCACATAATTAGCCATTCAGTTTCATCCTTCTTATATCCGGCTTTAGCAGTAATATTTCCTGTTTGAGAAATTTACCGCCCATTCCAGCATGCGCATGCAGCCCCTTTTTTTGTCCTTTGTAGATGGACAAGAAATTCAATCAGTTTTAATTGTGATTAACAACAAGCAACCTGATCATATTTTTTGCTGCGGGCGGAGATAATTCATTCAGCCGCCAATTAATTTTTAATTATCAATGATTCGATCTATGAAGTTTAAGCTTACACTGATGGCATTATTGCTGCTGGCTGCTGCACAGCTTAATGCCCAACAAACAAGAACAGTTAAAGGAACGGTTACAGATGCAGCTAATAATAACCCTTTGCCCGGCGTAACCATTAAAGCCGGCAATTCCAATACGCTCACGCAATCCGGCACGGATGGCAGTTTCTCCATAACTATACCGGAAGCCACGCAAACGCTGATTTTTTCTTATGTGGGTTATGCCGATGCCGAGGTTACGGTAAAAGACGAAATGAACGTGCAGTTAACCACCGCTGATAAAAGTTTGAATGAAGTGGTAGTGGTTGGTTATGGACAGGCAATTAAAAAAGAAATTACGGGCTCTATTGTCAAAGTCGGGTCAAAAGATATCCGCGATTTTCCGGCGCCTAGTTTTGAATCTGCTTTGCAGGGTAAAGCTGCCGGTGTTGTAGTGGAATCTGGCAGCGGCAAACTGGGGCAGGGCATTAAGGTAAGGATACGCGGCACATCATCCATATCTGCCAACAGCCAGCCTTTATACGTAATTGATGGGCTGCCGGTAACCAGTTCGAGTTTATCTGACCCCACTAATGATGCCAGCAACCCGCTTGCAGATATAAACCCCAACGATATAGAATCTGTGGAAGTGCTGAAAGATGCTTCTGCGGCGGCTATTTATGGGGCACGCGCTGCCAACGGTGTTGTATTGATAACCACCAAAAAAGGCCGCAACAATCAGAAAACAGTATTTGAATTAGATGCCAACACAGGTCTCAGCAATCCTGCACGTTTGCGCCATTTTTTAGATGGGAAACAATATGTTGACCTGTATAATATGGCTATAAAAAGCGATGCGCAGTATGATCTTGATAATGACATATCTGGTTACCCCGATCTTGAAACGGCCATAGCAGATTATACAGATGCTTATGCTACTTATGGTATTTCATTAAGTGATCTTGCCGGCGGGGCAGATTATAATAAAATAAATACAGATTGGCAGGGCTTATTGTATAACCGCAATGCGCCTTCCAATTCCATCAATCTTTCCGCAACAGGCGGCGATGCCAAAACACGGTTTTTTGCTTCCGGTTTTTATAATACGCAGGATGCCATTGTTATCAATAATAAATTTTATCGCTATGGCGGCAGGATAAACCTTGAACATAGCCCGACAGATAAATTATCTTTTGGTATCAATATAGCGATTGACCGTTCTCAACTTAACCGCGTTACAACCGATAATGCTTTTTCTACGCCGGGACAGTTGGTGGCCTTACCACCAATACAGCCTCTGTACGATCCTGAAACCGGTGAGTTGAACAACAACACTCTATATCCAAACAGCTTGTTTGATGCAAAATATAATTCAGACAGGCAGGTTTCCAACCGCACGGTAGGCAATGTATATGCAAACTATAATTTGTTGCCTTTTTTATCTTTCCGTTCAGAGTTTGGCGCGGATATATTAAACCTTTACCAGGAAGCTTTCCAGGATAAACGCACCACAGATGGCGCCGGTGTTGGCAAGGCCAATAATATTATCGCCTTATCCACATCATACAACACTAATAATTATTTCACTTTCACGCCAAAGCTTGGCGATAAGCATAAACTCAGTGCCGTACTGGGCATGAGTTATTTGCAGAACGATACAAAGCAATCGCTCACCAATGCAGAGCAGGCGCCATCCGGCAAAGTGCAAAACCTTAGTGGCGCAACATCCATTACGTTTGCAACATCCACCAACGACCGTTATAATTTCCTTTCTTATTTCTTAAGGGCTAATTATGTTTTCAATGATAAATACATGCTTACTGCCAGCGTGAGGGATGATGGCTCATCAAGGTTTGGGCCTAATAACAGGTATGGTATTTTTCCTGCTTTTTCAGCAGGCTGGGTGTTGAGCGAAGAAGATTTCCTGGCAAATAGCAATACACTTAGTTTCTTAAAACTAAGGGCAAGCTGGGGTTTAACCGGTAATGCTGAAATTGGTAACAATTCCTATTATTCTTTATATAACATCAGCAATTACCCTGAACTGCCGGGTTACATTGCTTCGCAAGTGCCCAATCCAGATTTGAGGTGGGAGAAAACTGCCCAATCTGATGTTGGCCTTGATTTCGGTTTCTTTAATAACCGCCTTTCCGGTGAAGTTGATGTTTATTATAAGAAGACATCAGACCTTTTACTTAATGTAAATATTCCTGCAACCACAGGTTACACCACCATTACAAAAAACCTGGGTAATATGGAAAATAAAGGCATTGAGATTGGTTTGAATGCAACTGCTTTCAGTACCAAAAATTTCAGGTGGAATATTGCCGTTAACGCTGCTTATAACAAAAACAAAGTGCTTGATATTGACGGCCAGATTATAGAAAGCGGTTTTAGCTTAACACAGCGTGCCGTAGAAGGCAAACCAATCGGCGAATTTTATGGCCAGAAATATTTGGGCGTTGATCCTGAAACAGGCGACGCACAATATCTTGGTGAAGATGGCAAGCCAACAACGGATTATGGCAGCGCTGCAAGGGTTACATTGGGCAATTCAAATCCTGACTGGACGGGTGGTATCACCAATACGCTTTCTTACAAAGGCATTGATCTTAGTTTCTTCTTTATGGCTGTGCAGGGCAATAAAGTGTATAATGCAGCAGGCACTTACCAAAGCTCCGGCTTTTACAATGGTTTTGATAATGAAACAACAGATATGCTGAAGGCCTGGCAAAAACCGGGGGATATAACAAACGTTCCCCGCATCGGATATTTTTATGCAACCGGATATGATAATTCTTCACGTTTCTTGTATAATGGTTCTTACATACGTTTAAAGAATGTTTCACTCAGTTATACTTTGCCTTCTTCGTTTGTTACGCGTTTGCACCTGAGTTCTTTAAGGTTTTATGCATCAGCATTCAACCTGTTAACCTTCACCAAATATCCAGGCGACCCGGAAGTGAATACGCAAACTACGGGCAATATTGGCGGCGGGCAGGATTTCTATACAATCCCGCAGGCAAAAACATTCACATTCGGTATCAATGCTAAATTCTAAAAAATTAAAATGAACGAAATGAAAACTTACAGATATATACTGGCCGCCCTGTTTTTTATAAGCTGCTTTGCCTGCAATAAAAAATTAGATGTGTTGCCGCAAAACAATGTAACAAGTATAGAAGATGGCGACGATGTTAAAGCCTTATTATATGGCAGCTATTCTTCTTTACAGGGCGCTTCAGGTTTTGGAGAGCGTTATATTTTTATTGCCGACCTGCTGGCTAATACAGACATGGTTGATTATGTTGGCTCTTTTTCAATTTATAAAGATATTTTAAACAAGAATCAAACGAGGGAATCAAGTATTGCCACCGGTATATGGACGAATTCTTACCTGCTTATTGAAGATATGAATATCGTATTGGATAAGCTGGACCTGGTGGATGAAGATGAACGTGATGCTGTGGCTGCAGAAGCTAAATTCATGCGTGGTGTTGCCTATTTTGAATTGGTGAACTATTTCGCACAACCTTATTCTGCTGGCAGCACAGGTTCCAATGCCGGCGTGCCGCTGGTGCTTGAGCCAACTTATATATACGATGAATCGAAGAATAAGCCTTCCCGCGCTTCCGTGGAAGATGTTTACCAGCAGGTAATTAAAGACCTTACAGATGCTGCTGATGGTTTGCCTGAAACGGCAGACAATGCGAGGGCAACCACTTATGCCGCGAAAGCATTCCTGTCAAGGGTATATTTAAATATGGGTGATTATGCCAAGGCGGCTACTATGGCAAACGAGGTAATTACTTCAGGTTATTTCACGCTTACTTCTACTTATAACCAGGCATTTAATAATCCCAGCAATTCGCCGGAAGATATTTTTGGCATACAGAACACAGCGCAAAGCAATGCAGGCACTTCAAATAATGGCCTCAGCACATTTTACCGCTATGCTTACGATGCCAATGGCAATGGCGCAGGCGGCCGTGGCGAAGCACAGGTGGATGCCAACTATTTTAATTATTTCGATGATCCAAACGACTTCAGGGCTGGCTTTGTTTCTGATGGTTACAGCATTACGGGTAACGGCGGCATTTATACTTTAAAATGGCTTACTTTTTATCGTGTTATTCCCGTAATAAGATTAGCTGAAATGTATTTAACAAGGGGAGAAGCCAACCTGAGAAAAGGAGGTGCACCTATTGGCGGCGTGGCGCCTCTGAAAGATATTAATATAGTAAGGGAACGTTCAGGCGCTGAAGATTTAGCAGGAGTAAACGGGCAGGATTTTGTGGATGAACGTTTTCGCGAACTGGCTTTTGAAGGCGACAGGTTATGGACTCTGAAGCGTTTGAAATCAGATGTGGGCGATTACAGTTATGACGATCCGAAACTGGTATTGCCCATTCCGCAGAGAGAGATTGATGCCAACAGCAATCTTACGCAAAACGAAGGTTATTAACGGGTGATTTTTTGAATTGCAGAAGCGCTTCAGCAATGAGGCGCTTTTTTATGCTGTATCTTCTTATGATAGAATTGTGCAATTATTAATCTGTCATTCACTGTGGTTTAGCCGGGGATGAACATTCAATATTCAATATGTAATAATCCCCGCCTGACGGACGGGCAGGAATGTATAATTGTAAGCACCTGCAAAATGATGTTGATTATTCAAAAAATAAACCCTGGCTCATATTCTTCTGCTGTTATACCAGTTTCTTCATTACATTTTGAATAACCCTTGGCTTACCCAGCGTGTAATAATGCAATACGGGCACACCAAATTTTTTTAATTCCCTGCTTTGCTGCACAAGCCATTCTGTGCCTACTTTTTCGCTGTCTTCATCCGTTTTGCAGCGCATGATTTCTTCTGATAATTCGGCAGGAATATCCACGTGAAAAATACGCGGCAATACTGATAGCTGTTTGCGGGAAGTGATGGGTTTAAGCCCGGGAATAATAGGAATATTAATATCGTTATCGCGGCATTTTTTTACAAAATCAAAAAACTTCTGGTTGTCAAAAAACATTTGTGTCATGATGAATTCTGCACCGTTGCAAACTTTTTCTTTCAGCCTTTGCATATCAATTTGCTGGTTGGGCGATTCAAAATGTTTTTCAGGATAGCCGGCCACGCCAATACAGAATTTTGTTTTACCGCCATCACGAATGTCATCGTCTAAATAAATGCCGCTGTTTAGGTTTACTACCTGTTTCAGCAGGTCTATAGCATAAGGGTTGCCATCTGGTTCCGGTTCAAATGATGCAGAGTTTTTATCAGCATCGCCGCGAAGCACCAGTACATTATCAATGCCCAAAAAGTTAAGGTCAATCAATGCATCTTCCGTTTCTCTTTTGGAAAAACCGCCGCAGATGATATGCGGCACTGCATCAATTTTATAATAGTTCATGATAGCGGCACAAATACCCACTGTGCCCGGTCTTTTGCGCACTTCCACTTTTTCAAAATTGCCATCGGCTTTCTTTTTAAAAGCTGTTTCGCTGCGGTGATAAGTAACGTTTATCCACGAAGGCTTAAATTCCATCAGCGGATCAAGATGGTCGTAAATTGAATTAATGCTCTTGCCTTTTAACGGCGGCAATATTTCAAAAGAAATAAGGGTGTCTTTTGCGTTGCTTATATGCTCTGTTATCTTCATCTTCAAAAAAAGTGGTGCAATATACAGGTGAATTGGCAAACGCCAATAACGGGCTTAAAGTGATAAACCAGCTTTTTATGTAAATTCAATAAAATATAAATTTACAGCCGGCTGACAAACCATGCTATTTCTACACCTGTACTAAGCTGCTTGGGATTAATTACTAGGAATGTGGATGCTATCACTAAACACAAAAAACGTACGTAATGGAACAGATACTTGATACAATTTTGCTTGAGTATGATAAAAGCACATTTATTATTGATTTAAGAAAACATTCGATTGGGCCATTGTATATAACTGTTGAACAAATTATTCACTTTGATAACAATTTAAATCTATCACAAAAACTAAAGATCAATCCTTCAATTCTTGATGATATTATTGATGTACTTATAAATTTAAAGGGAAAATTATCCGCAGGTAATAAAAAGGTTCCGTCTCAAAGATACTTCTCAAGTGAAAAAAAAGAAGAAGTGAAAAAGCGATATTTTAAAGGAATTTCAATAAAAGATTTATCACTCCAATTTGGATGCACTGAAAATATTATTGAGCTAATTCTTAGAAACGGCGGGATAGAAATAGTCAGTAATGAAGTTCCTAAAAATATAGGACGCTATAAGCGGAGACGTCGAAAATAAAGACAGCAAATAACATTCAATCTGACGCTATGAGGATTCTTGTTTGCTTCATAGAAGCATCCTTTGTAGTGGAATTATTGATAGTTCGAAAATCACTCTGGAAGAATGCACTGGTATTTCAATATTTGACTCGGCTAGAGTTGCGATTATTAATTATTTATGATAGTTATAATAGCTTTTCTGTTTCAGGGTTTTGATGAAATATTTTTGTCATCAGGTCAAACAATTCAGGATGATTTTTTTTGAATCGTTCAGGCGAGCCGAAAAAATATTCTGAAGCCACGGCAAAAAATTCTGCCTTATTGGTAGCGCCATAAATATTAATATCAGACTTTCCTTCCTTCATTTTTTCTATTTCTTCACTCATATATTTAAGCCAGGGAATAGTGTATTGCCTGCTCATAAGTTCTTCGGGAATGCCATCCGTATCGCCATCAGCTTTGTCAAGTAAATGCACAAACTCATGAATGCCTGTATTGCTTTTTGAAATTTCGTTGGCAAAGCCTTGCCGCAATGCAGGCTTTGATAATATCATCATTCTTTGCATGGCGCCTGTGCCAACCATGCCTAACACATTAGCGCTTTTTGCATTAACGGCAAATTCATCTTCACTAAAAGTTTCATCGTATAACAATACATCTGCGAGATTATAATAATGCCAGTTAAAGCCAAAGGTTGGTATAATAGCGCTTGATGCAACAAGCAATTTGTCAAGACTTGTTATTTCAGTGTTTACAGCATTGATGCGTGTGTATGAAAGAAAATCCTGTATGCGGCTTTCAAATTTTATTTTGTCAGCATCATTAAGATTCTTATAAAATGCAACATGTTCATTAAGCAGCGAACGGAAATTATCCGGCAGTATAAACCCGTTTTGCTTTCGTTTGCCGGAGCGCCATATAAGCGTGACAACAATGGGCATTACAATTAAAAAAATAATAAGTCCTGTCATTTCTGCCTGCTAAAAAATACAGTTATAAAATGGTTTTATTATTTGTTATGGTTATCTATGCAGAAGCTATTGCTGTTGATGAATTGCAGCAATACCACGAAGAATGCAATATGTATAAGTTGCGATGGCAGCACATCCCAGTTCTCAATCATTGTTGAACCGAAAATCAGCATTAGCATAACGAAGCTGCCGAGTAATAATGCCTGTTTGGTAAATAAACCCAGTATCAGCAGGATGCCGGTTATCAATTCAAGAAAAGGAAGTATATAACTGAATGGTATTACTATTGCCTGCGGCAGTATTGATTTTTCAAACTGGCCTGTCATCCATGTGCTGAAGGCGTTTAGCTTGAATATGCGCACAAAACCATGGCCAAACATGCTGATGCCAATGGATAGCCTTAGTATTAAATAACTGTATTTATTCATAGCTTGTAAAGTATTGTTTTTTTAATGGCCTGTATGATAAAAAATGAAATTATTATATCTTACCATCGCTAATACTTAAAAATATAAATGGAAAATATCATTCTTCTTTGCATAGGATTAATTGTGAGCGTATGCTTTTTAGTACTCATAGCCCAGAAAGTAAAAATAGCCTATCCTGTTTTTCTTGTGCTGGCAGGGCTTGTGGTTGGTTTTATCCCTGTTGTGCCAATCGTTCACATAGACCCACAGGTTGTATTTCTTGTAATACTGCCGCCTATTTTATATGATGCTTCACAAAATATGTCGCTGAAAGGTTTATGGAAATGGCGGCGCATTATTACCGCAATGGCATTAGGGTTTGTTTTGTTTACAGCCACTGCAGTTGCTTTTATAAGTTACTGGCTCATTCCGGGTTTTACATTAGCACAGGGTTTTTTATTAGGCGCAATTATTTCGCCGCCGGATGCAGCGGCTGCCACTGCTATTTTAAAATTTGCACCATTGCCCAAAAGCACTAAAGATATACTGGAAGGCGAAAGCCTCCTGAACGATGCAACGAGCTTAACACTTTTCCGGGTTGCGCTCGTAGCCATATCCACCAATCATTTTGTGTGGTATGAAGCAGCAGGCAGTTTTATTTGGGTAACAGTTGCTGGCCTTGCCATCGGGCTTGCATTTGGTTTTTTATTTTATATGGTGTATAAATGGCTGCCAACTACGGCGAATATAGATACCGCTTTAACGCTTGTAATACCCTATGCTATTTACCTCACGGCAGAAGAGTTTCATGTTTCAGGCGTGCTGGCCGTGGTAAGCGGCGGGCTGTATATAGCTTATCAAAACCATTTTGTGTTTTCACATAAAAGCAGGCTTAAATCGGGTGCTTTATGGTCTGCTATTGTTTTTATATTGAATTCAATTGTTTTCTTTCTTATTGGCCTGCAGTTCCCGGATATAGCCAAGGGCATACAAAGCCTGTCGTTTTTCAAAGCATTATCTATTGCTTTAATCATTTGCCTCGTGGTGATTTTTGCGAGAACCATTGCGGGTTTTTTTTCTGTAATATTCACAAGGTTCATCAGCCGGTATATAACGGTTGCTTATAATAAGCCGGGCTGGAGAAACCCGCTTGTTTTAAGCTGGGTGGGCATGAGGGGTGTTGTTTCACTCGCATCTGCATTGGCTATACCGTTTGCCGTTAACGGGCAGGCTTTTCCTAACCGCAATCTTATTTTATTTATAACATTCACAGTTGTTATTGTTACGCTGGTGGGCCAGGGGCTTGCTTTGCCCTGGGTTATAAGAAAGGTGAAGCCAGATGCCATTCCCGCAAATAAATCGGAAGATGAACAGATGTTTGAACTGGAAATTGCCCTGAATAAAACTGCTGTAACCAATATGCAAACTACATATAATGAGCATGTGGAAAAGAATATATTGCTGAAACAGAAGTACGAGTTTTTAAAACATAAAACGGATTTGTTATATAAAGCGAATGAAGGTGATGGCGCCCGCAAACAGGCTGTGGAAATGATAGCCCAATTTAAAGCGGTTATGCTTAATATTTCAGAGAAAGAGCGCTCTGTATTGCATTCTTTTCGAAGGCATCCTGATTTTGATGATGATATTTTAAGGCTTATTGAAAACAGGCTTGATCTTGAGGAAGAAAGCCTCGAAGGAAATGCAGAATAATTGTCAATATAATAATCTGCAATAAATCCGTTTTTTTTAGTAACTTTTAATATAAAGCATTTAAAACGGCTCCTTTATTGCTATTTCAACATCCAGGAGAATGCTGAGTTAAATTATCAATTGAAATTTAAACCTAAAAATTATTGACGTATGCAAAACACAAACACAATTTTAATGGTACGCCCGGTTGCGTTTGCTTATAATGCAGAAACTGCGGTTAATAATAAATTCCAGGCGGCGGGCAATGCAGAAGCTGCGCAGGTAAAAGCATTGGTGGAATTTGATGCTTTTGTTGACAAGCTGCGTGAAAATGATATTGAAGTTATTGTTGTGGATGATACGCCTGAGCCACATACGCCCGATTCTATTTTCCCCAATAACTGGATATCATTCCATAACGGCACTATTGTATTATATCCCATGTATGCAGCCAACCGCCGTGCCGAAAGAAAACAGGCCGTGCTGGATATGATCAATGATAAATTCAATGTAACCGAAACGATTGACCTGACCGGTTATGAAACGGAAAATACATTTCTTGAAGGAACAGGCAGCATGGTTTTAGACCGTAAAAATAAAATTGCTTATGCATGCCTTTCTGAAAGGACCAGTAAAACTGCGCTGGAAGATTTTTGTGCGAAGATGAATTATAAGCCGTGCAGTTTTACAGCAACTGATGCGAACGGGAATGTAATTTATCATACCAATGTTATGATGAGTGTTGCAGACGAGTATGTAATTATTTGTCTTGAATCGATTAAAGACACGGATGAGCAAAGCAATGTTGTGGCAACTATAGAAAAAACAGGTAAAGAAATATTGCCTATTTCTTTTGAGCAGATGAACCGCTTTGCGGGCAATATGCTGCAACTGGAAAATAAAAAAGGAGAGAAGATATTGATAATGTCGGAGCAGGCGCATAAATCGCTTACGTATGAAGAAATAAGTAACCTTCAAAAATATAACCGCATTGTTTATTCAAAACTTGATACGATTGAAATGAATGGCGGCGGCAGTGCAAGATGTATGATTGCGGAAGTGTTTTAAAACTGTCAACCGTCAACTGTTGACAGTCAACCGTTTTATTCCGCCTGCATTATTCTTTCAAATAATAATTCATATTCTTTGTTGGCAGCGGCTATCTTCTGCTGAACGGTTTTATAACGTTCTTCCAGTTCAACAAACTTCGTTCTGTCTGCATAATATTCAGGATTGGCCAAATCGCTTTCAATATTTGTTTTTTGCTGGTTTAATTCATTCAAATGCGCTTCTGCCTTACTGAATTGTTTTTGCAGTTTCTGTAATTCTTTTTGCTGTTCCCGGTTAACCGTTGACTGTTTATTGTTAACCGTTGGCCGCTCACTGTGGACTGTTGAGGGTTGAGTGTTGACCGCTGACTGTTTATTGTTAACCGCTGACTGCTTCATCCTTTCTTTCCATTGCACATATTCTTCATAACTGCCTTTAAATTCTTTTATTTCATGGTCAACAATTTCCCATATTTTATTGGCTGTTTTAGAAACAAAATACCTGTCGTGGCTTACCAGGATATAACTGCCTTCATATTTATTTAAAGCTTCACTTAACAATTCAACGCTATGAATATCCAGGTGGTTGGTGGGCTCATCCAATAATAGAAAATTTGCTTTGCCTGCAATAACTTTCGCCAGTGCAACCCTTGCTTTTTCGCCACCGCTTAATACGCGTATTTTCTTTTCTACATCATCACCGCTAAACAAAAAACAACCTAATAATGTTCTTAATTCAAGTTCTGTTTTACCGCTGCCGCACAACATCATTTCTTCAAGAATGGTATTGTTCAGGTCTAATGCTTCCAGTTGATGCTGGGCATAAAAACTTTCATCAACATTATGGCCCCAGTTTCTTTCGCCTTCAAAAACTTCAGTACCGGCAATCATTCTTAAGATGGTTGATTTACCTTTTCCGTTGGCGCCTATCAATGCAATTTTATCACCACGGTCAATTTCAGCGCCGGTATTTTCTATAATGAGATTATTGCCGAATTGTTTTGTTGCATGTTTAAGCGATGCCAGTATTTTCCCCGGCTGCTTATCAACCCTGAAATTAATTTTAAGATTGGGCCTTTCAATTTCAACATTTTCTATCTTATCAAGCTTATCTAATTTCTTCATTAAACTTTGCGCCATTGCTGCCTTACTGGCTTTGGCGCGAAAGCGTTCAATCAAACGTTCATTCTGGCGTATATAATCCTGCTGGTTTTCATAAGCACGCTGCTGAATTTCTATGCGTTGTTCTTTTTCTGTTTCATAATAATCGTAATTGCCTGAATAAATATGCAGTTGCTGCTGGTACAGTTCAACAATTTTTGTAACCATGCGGTTCAAAAAATATTTATCGTGGCTTACTATTACAACACTGCCTTTATAATGCGTTAAATATTTTTCCAGCCATTCAATGGAAGGTAAATCCAGGTGGTTGGTAGGTTCATCCAGCAACAATAAATCCGGTTGCTGCAATATCATTTTTGCAAGCAGCACGCGCATGCGCCAGCCACCGCTGAATTCTTTGTAAGGCCGCTTTAAATCCTCGTTTACAAAACCAAGGCCCTGCAAAACCTCTTCTGTTTTATGATGAATATCGTAGCCGCCAAGCACTTCCAACTCGTGCAGTTTATCAGAATAAATCAATAATGTTTTTTCGTCTGACGTTTTTTCAAGCTCGTTCCCTAAATCTTCAATTTCCTTTTCAAGCTGTTTAATTTTTTCGAAAGCGCTAAGCGCCACATCAAGGATAGAGTCGTTGGTGTCGAAGCTTAAAAGGTCCTGGTGCAGGTAGCCCACAGATGTATTGCGGCTGCGTTCAACCGTTCCGGCAGAAGGCTGGTATTCGCCTACAATTAATTTTAATAAAGTTGATTTGCCGGTGCCGTTATAACCAATCAAACCAATGCGTTCGCCCGGCTGTATGTGCCAGGTTGCATCTTCTACAATAATTCTTGAACCAAATTCAAACGTTACATTATTAAAACCTGCGAGCATTGCTAATTTTTAAATGCGCAAAGCTAACGGCAATAGCCAAGTTTTTCAAGAAGTGTATTAAAGTATTGCGTTAAAACCGTGGTGTTTAAATATTTTAGGCTTTCAGCTCCTTTGCTTTTTAGTAAAAAACTAAAAGAATGCTACTGCATACCCTTCAGGAATAAGCTATTTTCAGAAAATTTATAAATGCTAACTTTACTGGAAACGAAATATTATGTTATCCACTATAAAAGGCGTTTACAACAAAGGGCAAATTATTTTGGAAGAACATCCTGAAATAAATAAACCGGTGGAAGTACTGGTGACTTTTACTGAAGATATTCATAAGAATAATGAAAAAAAACCACTGGTTTTTGGTGCACTAAAAGGTAGTGTTTTATATATGGCGCCTGATTTTAATGAACCTCTTGAAGACCTTGAAGATTATATGTAATGGATTTATTGCTTGATACCCATGCACTAATATGGTTTCTGGAAGGTGATGCTTCACTTTCGGAAACAGCCCGCAAAGCAATTGAAAATATAGTAAATAAAAAGTACATAAGCATTATTTCCTTTTATGAGATAGCCATTAAGCTGAAAACAGGAAAGCTTAAACTCCGCCAGCCATTAAACAATTATTTTCAAAGTGCACTTAGCTACGATATTGTTGTACTGCCTATCAATGAAAAATATCTTTCTGAATACGATAACATCCCGCTTTTCCCTGTCCATAAAGACCCGTTTGACAGGCTGATTATAGCCACAGCTGTTGTTGAAAAATTGGAGATTATTACCATCGATGAAAAGTTCTCCAATTACCATGAGCTTGTTTCTATAGTTTGGTAAGTTTAAATTATTAACAAGCCATAGAACCTGCAAATATTTAGCATTATTAAATAGCGGCAATAATTTATGAATCAGATTCTCATTCAAACAAACTCTGTTGTGCATTGGCGCCGTCAGCCGGTTCCACCCAATGCATTTTTACAGACTTGCTGTAGTCTTCAAACCTTGTTCCCACGGCTTTCCAGCCCGTAACTTCTATATTCTTTCCAATCTTATATTTTATTTTTTGCGTTTGTGCGCCGCGGCCTTTTTCAAAATATAAAACGGGATCATCGGTTGTAGTTACCGTTTCCAGTTCCACATGCTTGTCTTCTTTTATAAAGAAAAATTTATTGTGCAGCGTTGATGTTTCAATCTTAAAACGCTTTACAAAATATTGTTTCTTGTCAAGATCGGCATATACGGCAGTAATAATTTTTTCGGGTTCAAACTTTTCTATCCATGCTATTTTATCTGCATCAAAGCGTTGCGTTAATTCGAGATCAGTAAGTTCGTAACTGCCATCTTTATAAAGAACGAGAATTTTATCTTCTGCTTCAAAGCTACCTAATAAAACACCTTTCTCATCACCATTCAACCTCCCGTAAACATTATCAAACCAAAGTTTTCTGCCGGCTAAAGTGGCTGTGCCTTTTTCTTTAAATTTTACTGTGCGCACAGGATATTTTGTAACCTGGTTGCCCATGCTGCCGCGGCCTTTTATATCAAGCGTTTCAAAATAAAAATCAAATTCTTTATTGCGTGCCGAACAGTTAGGGCTCAGCGTTATTTTCACCACTTCAGCTTCGCCATTAGGATTAACGGATAAATATTGCACCTTGCTTTTATCGCTGCCTTTGGTAAGGTCGTATTCCTTATCGCGTGTAACAGCGGTTACATTAAAGCGTTTGGCATAGCTGGTGCCGGTTTTACCATCGGTGTAAATCATATTGTAAGTGGTGCGGTCATCATTTTTTAAGAAGACGGCTGCATGCAAAATATCTTTGCCAATAAAACTTTTATCAGCCACTTTTATCACTTTCATAATACCACGTTTGGTGAAAGCAATAATGTCATCAAACTCAGAACAGTCGCATAAAAATTCATCCCCGCCTGACTGATCAGATCGGGCAGGTTTCTTTAAACCTGTGCCTATAAAACCTTCTTCGCGGTTGATGTATAATTTAGTATTGGCAATAGCCACCTGCTTTGCCTGTATGGTATCAAATGGTTTTATTTCGGTTTTGCGTTCACGGCCTTTACCATATTTTTTTAAAAGATTTTCGAAGTAGGCTACTGCAAAATCAATAAGGTTGTCCAGGTCATGCTTCACCTGTTTAATATCTGCTTCAATACCTTTTATCTGTTCATTCAGTTCATCTATATCAAGCCTGTAAATACGGCGGACAGGTTTTTCTGTAAGCTTTAAAATATCTTCTTTTGTTACGGCGCGTTTTAATTTCTTTTTAAAAGGATCGAATGCTTTATCGATGGCTGCAATTACTTTATCCCAGGTTTCATGTTTCTTTTCAAGCTCTTTATAAATCTTTTCTTCAAAGAATATTTTTTCGAGTGAAGTGTAATGCCATTTATCTTCAAGCTCGCCAAGCTTTATTTCAAGTTCACGCTTTAAAAGGTCTTTTGTTTTATCAACAGAAATTTTAAGCAGGTCGTGAACGCTGACAAACCTTGGCTTTTTATCAACAATCACACAGGCATTGGGCGAAATGCTTATTTCGCAATCGGTGAATGCATACAACGCATCAATCGTTATATCAGGCGAAATACCTGATGCGAGTTCAACCAATATCTCCACATGCTTTGCCGTAGCATCTGTAACCTTTTTTATTTTGATCTTTCCATGGTCGTTTGCTTTTACAATAGAATCCATTAAGGTTGATGTGGTAATACCATAAGGAATACTTTTTATGATGAGCGTTTTTTTATCACGTTCTTCAATGGCTGCACGCACACGAATTTTACCGCCGCGTTTTCCTTCGTTATAATTGCTTGCATCCATCATGCCGCCTGTTTGAAAATCGGGCAGTAATTCAAATTTTTTACCACGCAAATATTTAATAGACGATTCGCATATTTCAATAAAATTATGCGGCAATATTTTGGTGGATAAACCAACAGCAATGCCTTCTGCGCCCTGCGCCAGCAACAATGGAAATTTCATGGGCAGCGTAACCGGTTCCTGCTTTCTTCCATCATAACTCAGTTGCCATTCAGTAGTCTTTGCATTGAAGGCAACTTCTAATGCAAACTTGCTTAAGCGTGCTTCAATATATCTTGGGGCAGCGGCATCATCGCCGGTTCTTACATCGCCCCAGTTTCCCTGTGTTTCAATGAGCAATTCTTTTTGCCCCATATTCACCAATGCATCGCCAATGCTGGCATCGCCATGTGGATGGTATTGCATGCTTTGGCCAATGATATTCGCTACTTTATTAAAACGGCCATCATCCATTTCCTTCATAGCATGCAGTATGCGGCGCTGCACGGGTTTTAACCCGTCTTCCACCGCCGGTACTGCACGTTCAAGAATTACGTACGATGCATAATCCAGGAACCATGTTTTGTATTGGCCCTGCACTCCTGTTTCGTTTGTTGTAACATTTTTTTGTTCTGCCATTTGTATATAATTAATTTCTAACCGCAAAATTCAAATAAATATTTTTCATCATAGTCAATGTTGAACTTTACAAGAAATTCAACATATTCTTCTTTAAAAGTTTTCTTTTTATGATGTTCAGGTTGGTTCAAAATATAGTTGATTACTTTATCAAGAGAAGATTTTGAATAACTGAAAGCGCCATATCCTTGTTGCCAGTGAAATTGATTCAGCCAATTTTTTTCTGTAATGAAATTGCAGGATGAATTTTTTATTTCTTTTACAAGATCTGATATAGACTGAGCCGGATTGAGCCCTGTTAAAAAATGAATATGATCCGGCATGCAATAAATAGCCAACGGTTTATGATTGTTATTGCGCACGATGCCGCAAATATATTTTTCCAGTTCATCCCGGAATGATTCTTTAATAAAATTATGCCTGCCTTTAACAGCAAAAACCAATTGAATATACAGTTGTGTAAAGGTATCTGGCATGGTTGATAAAGATGCAGCTTCTCCGAAACCGTAATTTAAAAAAAACATATTATTGCTACAAAGATATGGCTCCTCCGGAGCCGGGGGATATTACAACCTTAATCGTTTTCGTGCGTAATGTTACGTTGTTCAGTTGTCCTGAAAGAGCAGTGCTTTTTTGGAAGCTCCAAATACGATTAAGGTCAGGTAATTGGTATGAAGTCATTTTTATAGATAAACTATTTGCTCGTGTTCAATGATGCTTTATTTAATTGCTCTGGAAGAGCAGCATCTTTGTGGCAATGTGATTATAGATTAAAACCGCTCCGGAGGAGCGGCATCTTCCCGTCCAACTAAAACATATCAGTCATAAACATTACAGCCTCTTCAATCTTAATAGGCTTCATGTTTATGCGTTTATATCTACTTCTTTACTTATTTCTTCCGCAGCGCCCGGTAATTTCAGGCTTATTTCTTTCCAGCCATTATTCCAATTGCCACTCAATTCTATTTTTCCATCATTAATTAATTCTTTCATACGCCAGGCTAAAAATGCATCGCCGGTATGCACTTTCATTTTAGTAAACAAAGTTTGAAATATTTTATTCAGCTTTTGCGCATCTTTAGTTAATGCGGCTATGATCTTATCATCGTAATAAGAAACTTCCCTGCTGATAATTTTTTTGCCACCATCCAATGTTCTCACCATGCCATTTTCACTGCATAATTTTTTCCATTCGTCGCCGTCTAATTCAAACTCACTTATGGTTACAGGCCTTGCCAATTTCTTTGCTTTAATAAATTCTTTTGGCGGTATTTCAGATAAATTAACAGGATAAAAAATGCTTCCCTTATCATTTATAAACGGAAGGTTATTTAATGAAAGAATATGAATGCGGCTTTCAAATTCTTTCAGTTGATTTATTAACCAATAATAACCGCAAACATCATGTTGATTAGGCGCCATCCATATCCACGCCTGTTCTGCTTCGTCTTTTAATTTTTCCTGCAACTGGTGTGTGGTGAGCTTATCATCAACTATATCCAATTGTTCAGTATAAGGCGAGTTTTCCAATACTTTTTTCCACCAGTCACGACGGTTTTGATAGCCTTCTGTTTCATAAATATCCGCAATTGGCCCCACGGCAAAATCATCTTTTATATGAAGGATTTCGCCCTGCAATGTTGCATCCAGTTCAATGGCTTTTTGCAATGTTTCAATATCTGCCTGTTGAAAAACGATATGTATCATACTCCTGCTCCCTAAGGAAATTTATTATGTAATAATTTTATTTTACCGCTATACTATTAGCCTGGCGGAGGGTTAAAAAAACTTGCGGCGCCAAATGGCTGATAGATTTTTGCAGGGTGCTAAAGTAATGGCATAGCAGGTAAGAAAACCTGTAAATGTGCATTTGTTGATAAAAATCCTTTATACCTGTGGGTTCTTTTTTGTTTGCGGGTAATGCAATAAATAATAAAAGTTAAACAGTTCAAAAAAATAATTATGCTAAAGATGGTTTATTCGAGGTGAATATTTGAACTGCATTTACAACTTCACATACAGCATATATTTCTCTTTAAAATAGTCTTCTTTAAAAATACTTTCCAGCGAAACAAGGTTGGGTTTTAAACCGCTTTCAGAAATTTCCTGTGCAAGATCACCGCCTTTTAAACAAATAAGGCCATTGACAAAATCATTTTTATTATTTTTTTGCAGTAGAGGTTTGCTCCATTTCCAAAGCTCTTTTAATGGGGCAACGGCACGGGAAACAGCAAAGTCGAATTTACGGTTTTTTATTTCTTCGGCCCGAATATGCTGCGTTGTTACATTCTTTAACCCGATGGCTTCAGCAACCGCTTCAACCACTTTCAATTTCTTGCCAATGCTGTCAGCCAAATGAAATTGTACTTCAGGAAAATAAATAGCTAATGGTATGCCTGGAAAACCGCCGCCGGTGCCAATATCAATTACCGAACTGCCATCAGCAAATTCAAAAGCGGCTGCAATGCTTAAAGAATGCAATACATGCTTAAGGTATAAATGTTCAATATCTTTTCTCGATATCACATTTATCTTTTCATTCCAGTCGCTGTACAGGTTTTGCAGTTGCTCAAACTGCTTAAGCTGCATTGGTGTAAAATCTGAAAAATATTGCGTAATGTATTCCATTCAAATTATTGTAAAGCCGGCAAAGAATGCTGAAATGTTTTGCTTAATCAAACATTAATCCCATTTGCGTGCAGGCTTTCTGAACAGCGAAGGGAAGAAGAATAGATTATATATGAACATCCATGCGTCAAATACAAAAAAGTAAGCAAACAAGTCTGCTTCGTTTAAACGCTTCATGGTTTTGTACCAGATAAAGGCCTGAACAGCTAATCTTATTACAAAAATGCCAACTGCAATATACCAGTTAAAGAATATAGCGGTTGCTACAGTTAATGGATAAATTATGGTTTGAAGGGTAGCATATACTGAAAGCAAACGTTTATGGCCGGGCTTATAAAATTTTGCCGTTGTATAATGCCGGTTCTTTTGCTGCATCCAGCTATTCCATGTTTTGTGCGGTTCGCTTAACGTGTGCGCTTCCTGGTCAATAACAATGGCCGTATTGTTTTTGGTGGCAACCATGTTGATGAAAAGATCATCGTCGCCGCTGGGTATATGATTGATGGTTGAAAAACCTTTATTGGCCAGGAAAGTATTTTTTCTGTACGATAGATTTCTTCCCACACCCATATACGGTTTGCCGGCCAGTGCATAAGAGAAATATTGCAGCGCTGTATGAAAGGTCTCAAAACGTATGAGCTTATTTAAAAAGCCCGGGTATTTTTTATAAGCGCCATAACCCAGTACTATTTCAATGCCCGGCGCATAACCATCCTGCATTTTTTCAAGCCAGTGCTCGCTTGCAGGAATGCAATCGGCGTCTGTTAATAAAACAATTTCATGTTTAGCTGATTTTATACCAACAGACAATGGAAACTTTTTGCCAGGAATGCCTTTAGCTTCCTGTTTAAGCGGTATAATGGTAAGGTTTTTAAAACCGCGCTGAAATTCTTCCAGTATAAATTTTGATTCATCGGTTGAATTATCGTTCACTACAATTACTTCATGCGTGGTACGGTAATCCTGCACCAGTATGCCGGGCAGATTATTCACCAGGTTTTCAGCTTCATTCTTTGCACAAATAATAATAGAAACAGGATATTGCTGCGAAGCAGCTTTGTCTTTAGGGTTATACTTAACCAGTTTATAAAAAAAATGGAGGTAATACCAAACTTGCACAAGCGCCACAATTGCCAGCAGGAACGGAAAAATATATGTGTAATTAAAGGCCATTTAAACAAAAATAGCTACCTGCCGTAAATTGTAATTAAAGAGTTTTTCGAATTGTGGATAAGTTGGGAAAGCCCGGTGTTAAAGAATCAGGCATTTGGGACTGAATAGTGGATGAAGTACATTCAAAGCCGATTTAAAACAACTAATAGTATTTTCGCCCTCTTTAATGCAAAACCAATACTTGAAAAAATTTTTTACGCTGCCGCTTTTGTTCTGCTTTTTTTATTCGTTTGCTCAAAAGAAAAATGAGGCTTATCAATATCATATTCATCGTGCTGCATCACCCATTGTTATTGATGGCATAATGGATGAAGATGCCTGGCTGCAGGCGCAAACGGCCACCGGTTTTTTTATGGTATTGCCCATGGATACCAGTAAGGCGCAGGTGCGTACCGATGTGAAAATGACTTACGACGATCAGAATATTTACCTTATTGCCGTTTGTTATAATGCACTTCCCGGCCCTTATATGGTGGAATCGCTGCGGCGCGATTTTAATTTTGGCAAGAACGATAATTTTCTTTTGTTCATGGACCCTTTCGACGACCAGACAAATGGTTTTTCTTTCGGCGCCAATGCTGCAGGTGCGCAGTGGGACGGCATTATGTATGAAGGCGGCGCTGTTGACCTGAGCTGGGATAACAAATGGTATTCTGCCGTAAAAAATTATCCTGATAAATACATATTTGAAGCGGCTATTCCTTTTAAAACCATCCGTTATAAAAAAGGTATAACAAGATGGGGCATTAACTTCAGCCGCAACGATCTTAAAACCACGGAGAAATCGAGCTGGACGCCGGTGCCGCGGCAATTTCCCACAGCTTCACTTGCTTATACGGGTGTGCTGGTTTGGGACCAGCCGCCGCCTGAAGCCGGCCTGAATGTTTCCGTTATTCCTTATGCGCTTGCCGGCTCTGAAAAAGATTTTACCACGCACAGCAAAACCGATTATCGCGGCGATGTTGGTGCGGATGTAAAGATCGCCCTTACCTCTTCGCTCAATTTAGACCTTACCGTGCATCCCGATTTTTCGCAGGTGGAAGTGGATAAGCAGGTTACCAATCTCAGCCGTTATGAATTATTTTTTCCTGAAAGAAGGCAGTTCTTTTTAGAGAACGGTGATCTGTTTGCCAACTTTGGTTACGACGATATCAGGCCTTTTTTCTCCCGCAGGATTGGTTTAGGCGTGCCGATAAAATATGGCGCCAGGTTAAGCGGGAAGCTAAACAAAGACTGGCGTATCGGCGCCATGTATATGCGCACGGGGAAGGTGAATGACCTTGATCTTCCCGACCAGAGTTTTTCTGTGGTGGCTTTGCAGCGGCGTGTGTTCTCACGTTCAAACATCCGCTTTCTTTTTATTGATAAAGAGTCGTTGAATTATCATCCCAACCCCGATTCTGTGAAATATTTATACCAGGCTTTTAACAGGAACATAGGGTTTGAATATAACCTTGCTTCTTCCAATAATATGTGGACGGGGAAAGCTTTGTTTTTAAAATCGTTCAGCCCCGGTAAAAATTCCAGGGATTTTGTTCATGCGGCCAACCTTCAATACAGCAGCAAATATTGGTTGTTGCTATGGCGGCACGAGTTTGTTGGCAATAATTATATGGCCGAAGCGGGTTATGTGCCGAGAAGAAATTTTATTAAGTTAAACCCGCAGGTAACGCGTTATTTCTTTCCCAAATCAGGTATTGTTTTAAGCCACGGGCCACAACTGAGTTCCATTAATTTCTTTGATGATAAATTTCATCAAACCGATAACCAAAACACTTTGTCTTACCTGGTAACCTTCAGAAGTAAGGCAACTTTTACCGGCCTTGTTAGCCATGATTATGTACGGTTGCTGCAACCTTTCGACCCCACCAATCTTGGTAAAGATTCTTTACTGGCGGGCACAAAACACCACTGGAATACGGCAGGTTTTGATTTTGTTTCGCAGCCTCAGCAGCTATTTACTTATACCTTGTCTGCCCGTGCAGGCGGCTATTATGCAGATGGCGCTTACCGCAATGTTGCAACAGAATTGGGATACCGTTTTCAACCTTATGTAAGTATTGCTTTAACCGGGAGTTATAACAATATAAAACTGCCGCAGCCCTGGGGCAATACCACGTTTTGGCTGGTGGGCCCGCGGCTTGATATTACGTTTACCAACAAGCTTTACTTCACCACGTTTATTCAATATAATGAGCAGCTCAAAAACATAAACCTTAATACGCGGTTGCAATGGCGTTATAGCCCGGCATCTGATTTTTACCTGGTATATACCGATAATTATTACCCGGCGCCGTTTTCCGTAAGAAACCGCGCTTTTGTTTTAAAGTTTAATTATTGGTGGAATTTATAAGAATGGGCTTGCCGCCTTGCCTGTGCTGGTTAGAGAAACATAAATAATTACCGCCGGGATGTTATTTTACATATTGCGAACCCTATTCTAAAAAATTGGGATGCCACTTTCCAACCGGGAAAGGAAAGTGGCAGAAGATATTTGTATAGCAGTGCAAGATTTTATTATAACAAAAAATGCCTGACTGAATTAGCGCAGAAATAATTGAAGGCTAAGCGAAGTTTCAAACTTCGTTTATTGCATTGCTGTAAGCTTAATAAAAGTTGAAAACTTTAAAATAGATGCGGCGAAGTTGAAAACATTCGCCGAGACATCCGAACACTTCACCGAGCTGGGGCAACACCGGCAACCGTAGGTTCCGTTCAACAGCGCTTTCATTGTTCGTCCTGCGGACGCAACGAAAGCTTAGTTATTAGGTGCTGGGCATTCGTGTCCTTGCTTTATGTCTTTCTATCATTTCCTTTTTGTGAGAAATAAACTTTTCAATGTAACAGGGTTTATCTGTTTTGAAAATCCCTTTTGCAAATGCAGATTGATGAAGTCCAGGTAATTTGTCAAACTCTTTTTTCCGAAGTCTGTCCACTTTTGCTGGCGACATAAAATCATATGTCGCCGCAAGTTGAAGAATGATTTCAAGGTTATTACAGTCGCTTAATAAATCAAGACTTTTCCATTCCATACCGACACCGGCAACTATCAATTCTTTTGTGTCCAAGGGAACGGTTATATTGAAATTTCCGTTGCTGTCACTTTTTGCCAAGAGTACAGTATCAGCTCTGAAAATACTTACTTGAGCAAGTGGATTAAATTCATTGTCAATTATCTTACCTGTCAAAGTGCGTGTCTGCCCTGAGACTTGTGTCACAAGAAGCAGTGCAATAAAAGTAATAATTGCTTTTGATGTCATGATTGATAATAGAAGGCTGTTTTGCCTTGCACCTAACGTTCGAGTATTGCTGCAGGTGGGGGATTCATTGAAAGTCCAGCCCGGAACAAATGCCGATTGAAAAACTGCTGATGAAGATAACAACTAAAAGCTAAATTACTAACGTCCAGCCCGAACAAAAGACGAGACACCAAAAGTTGACGAACGTTTTCCGTCTGCCCGCATTTTTGCCAACCTGATGTTGCACGCCGCAATCCGCTCCTGGCAGAGAAAATGGTAGATCAGTAATGCTTTGAGGGTATGGGTCGACGGAAACTATTGTATAGGGACTGGTTGAATTTTGTTTGTCTATAGCAAAACATAATAAAAAAACAATGAAGCCAAGCCTGCTGAATTTAATGAGCGTTGGGTCTGACTGTCAGCAACTTACTATTTTTCAATGTCAAACAAAATATGATCAGTAAAAAGGCTATTAGAAACGGTCTGCCGCAACCTGTATAAAAACTTGCAACAACTTGCCTATATAAATCGTGTCATGGTAGCGCCGGCAAAGCTGAAAGCATTCCTATAGTTTAGCATCTGCCATTTTCGTTAATGTCTGCCGGAAACTGCCCGTCTGCATATGATCTATATAAAAACCCACTTCGCTTATTGTCCTGTGTCTACTGAAAAAAAACTATATTTTATCGGGCAGTGCGTCCTATGTCCTGCCGCAAAGGGCTGTCCGGGTGTAAGCTTCCCCAAAAACAGTACGTTTTGAAAGTAGACAGTAAAGTTTAATTTTAAAACGTAAGAAATGAAAAAAAGCACATTCAGTCCTGCGC
>NZ_FOXQ01000044.1 GCF_900115755.1 Parafilimonas terrae | reverse complement strand
AACCAGCCCTGCATAAAAAAACAAACCTGATAGTTTGCTCAAATACCCTTGCCCCGCAAATCGGCAACTCCATAAGGCAACACCGGCAACCGTAGGTTCCGTTCAACAGCGCTTTCATTGTTCGTCCTGCGGACGCAACGAAAGCTTAGTTATTGTGCGTTCGCCTTAGTCTAAAAGGGGCAGTCCGTCTATTCGGTCAAAGTGTTTCCGGTTCAAGGTAGCTAAAGGCAAGTTGTTGGAAATGGCTGTTGCTGCAATGAAAAGGTCTGCTATTCCAATCTGTTTGCGCTTTTGTTTCAACATTGCATTAATGTCAACAGCAGTCTGTGAAATCGTTTGGTCAAAGAAAAGCACTTCAGTCCGGGCTAACATGCTTGTCCAAAAGGGTAATTGAGCCGATGTTGCACCGGAGTATATCTCATAGTGTGTTATTGCTGAAATGGAAAAATCATAACCTTGGTCAAACAAAGCAATGAGCTTAGAATTTGCCTTGTCAGTTTTTCGGAAATAATCAATTAAAATGGTCGTGTCAACTAACGTTATTTTGTCCGCCATTCGTTAATCTTTTTACGGGTCTCTGCAATTTCTTCTAATTGCCTTTCTGAAAAAGTCGGTCCATTTAACAATAATTTTCTGAATTCTTCTCTGCCTTTGTCTAACGGCTGTGCTGTTGCTTCCACTTCTTTTTTAAGTTTTGTCCACTGTGTAGCCGGAAGCCGTTTAGCTATTTGAACTAACTGGTCAAAACCTATGTCTACTTGTACTTGCATGATGTCAAAATTAAGGCTTTTGTCCAAGAGAAAGCGTCTGAAAAGGTGACGCACAACGGTTTTCGGCTTGGCGATGGTGGGGAATTTGAAAAACGTCAGCCCAACTTTTGCACAAAAGCCAAATAGTAGCACAAATGTTGAATTTACAACTGTCTGCCCCACTATTGCCAAACCGATGTTGAACTAAACCTACGGAAGCCTTCCGCACTATCCGTAACTTTAGCCCTCATCAAAAAAGAATAAATATGGCAACGAAAAAAAATCGCCGGAA
>NZ_FOXQ01000011.1 GCF_900115755.1 Parafilimonas terrae | reverse complement strand
TTATCCCCAAATGAAGGATCGGGGCTGCCATCAGGCAAATACTGGGCAAGTATAGGCGACTGGTATATTGGAAACTGGAAGAAAACAAGCCCGTAACCCGCAGCTAAAATTTTACCGCTTTTTAATACACTCAGGTTGTAAATTCCTACCCCACCGCCAGCAATGGCAGTTTGTGCCTTACCGTTATCACCAAAACTTTCATCAACACTACCATCAGGCAGGTAGCGTACAATTGTAAAGGCATGTAATTCAGTAGTAAAAATTTCTCCGCCCACCAGTATTTTTCCGTCAGGCTGTATAGCCGTTGCACAAACGACTCCAAAATCGTAGTTTAACACTTTTCCGCTGTCATTAAATGTATTGTCTAATGTTCCCGGCTGCGCCTGTATGGTGTTTTCAACAATTAAAGCGGCAATAATGAGTAAAAAAAATTTCATATTGTACAGTTTAAAAAATTAAAGAAATTATGCAGTTTATGGCAATGGTTAAATAATTATTCGTCACCGGGGGTTAATAAAAACTGTCCATCACAGTTGTACTACTGCCATTAATGGCATGCGGGATTAAGTTCATGTCTTTTTCACATTTAAATGGATCGGCACAAGGCTGGGCAACGGCAGCATCAAAATTAGGAATAGCGCAAAAAGAAGTGGTGTTGTTTTCATAACAGCAGTTTAAGAATTGCAGGTAATAAAACTAACAAAAATGTATAATCAAAATGGCAACCTTAAAGGTTTTCTTCAATACAATATTTCATCACTGTCGGGGCAAGTGTTGTGCGATGAATATTCAGAAGCTGTTTGAGTTATTTGATTAAGATTTATTAGGAAATAACGGTCAGGCCTTTTTAGGTCAAGTATTCATAATCAATATTCAAATTGCAGAAGTTTCCTATTGAACATTGCGTGTTGAATTGTTCCTGCCCGGCTGGTTCGGTCAGGCGGGGGTTGTTGAATATTTTTTTAGGAAAAATATTGATATTGTTCTAAAGTAACAGGGCAGCCAGCAGGTAATCTGCCAGAAGAATTAAAATACAGCTTACAATTACGGCAGTTGTACTGGCGCGGCCAATTTCAAAAGAACCGCCTTTTACATAATAGCCATAATAAGCGCCAATGGTACTTATGATGAAAGCAAATGTGTAAGCCTTGGCCATAGCGAAAGGAATATTTTTAAGGTTAAGGCTTTGCCTTAAGCCTATATCATAAGTTTCGTTTGAAAGAATACCGGAGAGGCTGCCGCCAACGCGGCCACCCCAAATGGCCAGCGTCATAGAAATAATAATTAATGCCGGAATAACCAGCAATGCCCCCAATACTTTTGGGAATACGAGATAATTGCGGGTATTAATACCCATAATTTCCAGCGCATCTATTTGTTCGCTTACACGCATATTGCCCAATTCGCTTGCAATCTTGCTGCCCACAACACCGGCCAGCACAATACAAACCAATGTGGGTGAAAGTTCAAGTATAATCGTATCCCTGGTAATTTGAGAAATGGTTGACTTTGGAATTAACGGGCTTACCAACTGGTAGGCTGTTTGCACTGTGGTTACAGCGCCAAGAAATACGGAGATAATGGCCACGATGGGTAAGGAACCTATCCCTATTTCAGCGGACTGGTGCATAAATTCTTTCCAGTACATTTTAAAGTTTTCGGGTCTGGTAAACATGCCCCGTAACATTAAAAGGTATTTTCCTATGTGGCTGAGAAGGCGTCCTATCATAAATATTACCGGTTAAGATAATGAATACAATGTTATTGATTTAAGAAAACACTCAATATTCAATACGCAATAATCCCGCCTGACCGAACCAACCGGGCAGAGCTGCTCAATTATTAATTTCCGCAAATGACTATTGAATATTTCAAAGAAACTAAACCTTAAGTCAATGATATTGATAACTTATATAAAAATTGTACCGTAAAACAAAACTATTGAATTAAGGCTGCAAATTCATGCCGAACCACGCCATTATACCGGCGCCGTTTTGCAGCGCTTCTTCATCTACATTAAACTTTGGCGTGTGCACATTATGCACAATGCCTTCGGCTTCATTGCGCACGCCAACCCTGTAAAAGCAGGCAGGGATTTTTTGTGCATAAAACCCAAAATCTTCAGCGCCCATGCGTATTTCTGTTTCTTCAATATTTTCATCGCCAAAATATTCTTTGGCAAGATTGCTTGCTTTTTCTGTAATAATCTCATTGCTGTAAACAGCCGGGTAACCCACATCAACCAGCACATCTGCTTCAGCGCCCATAGCTGCTGCAATTTCTTCCACCTGTTTTTTTATAAGCTCATGCGCTTTATAACGCCATGTTTCATCCATAGTTCTGAAAGTTCCCATCAGCTTTACTTCTGAAGGAATAACATTGGTGGTGAAACCGCCGTTAAAACTGCATATTGATAAAACCGATGGTGTAAACGGGTTGGCGTTGCGGCTTACGATCTGCTGCAGACTCACTACCACCTGCGATGCAATTAAAATAGTATCGGCGGTTAAATGCGGCGATGCAGCATGCCCGCCCTTTCCTTTGATGGTTATATAAATTTCATCGGCGCTTGCCATGATTAAACCGCCGCGAAAACTTAGCTTACCAATAGGTAAACCAGGATGTACATGCATGGCAAGAATAGCTTGTGGTTTTGGATTTTCCAGCACGCCTTCTTTAATCATAATGCTGGCGCCGCCGGGATTTTTTTCTTCGCCCGGCTGAAAAATAAGCTTAACAGTGCCTTCCCATTCATCGCGCAGTTCGTTTAAGATTTTTGTAGCGCCCAGCAAACAGGTTGTATGCACATCATGGCCGCAGGCATGCATAACACCATTGTTCTGCGATTTATACGGCACATCATTTTCTTCTGTAATTGGCAGGGCATCAATATCAGCCCTTAATGCAATTATTCTTGATGAAGAGTTTTTGCCTTCAAGCAGCGCAACAATACCAGTGTTTGCGATTTTTTCAAAAGGTATATTCCATTGCTTTAACTGCTCACCAATATATTCACTGGTTTTAAATTCATGAAAACTTAATTCAGGGTGCGCATGCAAGTGACGCCTTATATCAAGCATCATTGGCGCATATTGTTTGGTTAAATCTTTTATTTTTTGAGGAAGCATAATCAGCTTTATTGAAACTCGCCGGCCTGTGGAATGTATTCAATTATATCATCAACAATGTAAGCAGGGTTGGATATATAGGCACTTAGTTGTTTGCGGAAATCTTCAGCATCTGTTCGCTGCACAAAATTGCCTATACGCACTTTAAAATAAGGCGACTGGTATAAAACATATACTTTCTGATCGGGAAAATTTTCAAGTAATGCAGCTTTTAATTTAAAAGCATCGTCGCGGCTTCGTGTGTTTAAAACCTGCAGCCTGTATCCTTTGAACAAACCATCAGCCGTCATGTTAGAAGTCATCTTATTAATAGCTGCCTGTTTTTCAGCCAGCACATCAACCCTTGCATCTTTGTGCACAATAATGGTATCATTTGCATTTGCCTGTGCAAATGCAAAACATGCAACCAGTATAAAAAGAAAATGTTTTATTGCAATTTTCATAAATCAAACACTCTGCGGGCAAAGTAAGGCAAAATAAGTTTTATATAAAGTGAAACTTGTTAGTGGATCATCGCCTGCGGCAAATGAAACGCTACCTGTAAAAGCGGGTATTGATGGTCAGGATTGCTTTTTGCTTTCCTGATAAATGTCAAAAAAAAACACTGCTGAAAACCGATGAGTATTTTTAAAGCATATTGCTGAAACCGGATTCGATGCGGACAAGTACCCGAAACATCTTTTTTAATGATACCTTCCTGCTTACACGCTTTTTGTATTATGGCAGTAATCTTATAATTGTTTGTCATGAAAAAAATATTTCGTTGACTGGTTTACGAATTGCAACTTCAATTAAACGGCCTGTCAATTTCGTTCTTTCTGAAATATACTTTAAAGCATTACCTGGGTCATTATCCGAACCTTTTCTTTGTATATACGCCTTTGAGCCTTCGTGGTTCAATCTTTTCTTACCACAAAGGCGCTAAGACACAAAGTAGCACAAGAAACCTTAGTGTTCCAATAGCGGGATAGTGTATGAATTTTTTCGTGCCGAATTCTTTTTACTCTACAAGTTTCTTTACTGCTTCAAAATCAAATTGCTTAGTGAAATTATCCAATATCCTAAGCGATGATGGCATGGCAACATAACGAAAAGCAATAGAAATGATTTGGGGTTTGGCAGCAGTTTGCGCAGCAGCTTTAAAATATTCAGGGTTGTATTGGTACAGAGGCGTGCTTTTATTTTCATTGCCATAAAACTTCCAGAAACGGTTGCGGTTGGTGTATTCCGACAGTTTGGCATTGTAGGATAGCGAAGCATCTTCTATACGATTTATTACCGCCTGTTCAGATAACCACTCTTCTTTGTTTTCTGCCAGTGTTTTTTTAACCATAGCAATTTTATCAGCTACATCAGCCTGCCAGTTGCTGTAATATTTTACACTGCTGCTACGGTCGGCAGTAAGTTCGGGCACTAATTTGGCAAAATGTAATTTTTCTCTTTCGTAATATTCCAACAGGCTTTGTAAATATTCTTTACGGGTAACAGGTATAATTACAGGTATATCTTTTCTTTTGATAAACCAATAACGATACACATAATTGTTACGATTGTTGAGCTTAATATCTTTTTCTGCCACATCCTGAAAATAATTATTGCCGGAGTTGATGGCGTCAATTAGCTGTGCATTATTACAGGTCATAAAAGTGAATAGAGGAATCAACTGTGCATTTGGTTCAGTGGTTTTATGATTTTTCCAATCTAAAAACTGGAAACCATAATCACGGTCATTGTCTATACTGTTTCCAAATGGATTGTCTAAAAATTTAATCAGTGTGTTTACCGGAATTTTGTTTACGTAAATCCGTAAAATAGTGCTGGCTTCGTCATTCCTGGATGGTTTTCCTTTCAGGCAAAAATATTCGTGCAAGGCAGCTTGAAAAGTGTATTGCCCCAATTTCGCATTGCCGAAATAATCATAGCCATCAGTAGAAAAATAATTTTCCCAATTACCACCAGTAAAGTTAAAACCTGCATGGGTCTGCTGTTCTGTCTTTTCTATCTGCTCTAATATTTTTTTTGCCATTGCTTTATCAGCAGCACTATTCATTTTATTAAAATACGCTGCTCTTACAGCAGGCCAGGGATATTGTGCGGCAGTAAGATATTTTCCGGGCGCAGTCTCCAGCTCAGCAGTTGTTTTGCAATCCTGGGAGATTCCCCGGATGTTAGTAAACAGTAGCGTTATAAAAATTAATAAAGCAGGCTTCATTCTCAGTTTATTTTAATACAATAAAAATAGGCTCGATAAAGAGATTGTGAAATCATTAAAAAAGATGATTTTTTTTCCTGCCACACCTGTCCCGCATCCAGGTGGCAAAGACGTTCAGACACAAAGCCGTACTAAGTGAAACCCTTAATCAACCTTTTGAATAAATCTAACCTATAGATTTGTCGCTATACCAATGATGACACATCCTCCTAAAATATTTTATATCTTTGAAACAGTTATCATGGAATGAAAAATATTAAACATGAACTACAAAATATCATTTACCCAGTTGAACCTTTTGGCGAAACAGGCAAACTCAAAAAAATCCAAAGTTTCCTTAGAAGAAATGCGGAAACAGGTGCAGGCGTTAAAAAGCAAAAGCACCTCAAAAGTGAAGAAGCAGCAATTCTCATAGCTTTTGCAAAAGCAGAAGGTTTATTTTATCACAACGAAATTTTAGAAAAAGATTTTATTGGCGCCGGTGCAGAACAACGTGTCTTCCGGTATGATGATTTTAGCGTGATTAAAACCAATGACAGTATTTTCTATTCATCCTGGTTAGATTATTTTAACAGCCTGCTCATTCATAATTATTTTTTCCCTGCTACTGCTTATGAATTTATAGGGTTTAAAATTATTCAGGATACCCTGTTTGCTGTGGTCAGGCAGGATTTTATTTTAGCCACAGAACCAGTGAATTTAGAAATCGTAAAGAATTTTCTGGCTTATAACGGGTTTGAAAATACACGCAATAACGACTACATCAACCAGGAGATAGGGTTAATTTTTGAAGACCTCCATGATGAAAATGTTTTATCAAGAAATGGTGTCCTCTTTTTTATTGATACTGTCTTTTACCTTCTTGATAAGTTTTATGAATGATTTTATATTACCAAACTTTTTTTGATACTCCATTCGAATACATATATTTTCAAGAGTCGTTATTTACCAAAACCACTGATACCGCCGCTCATATTGCCCGAAATCAAACTCATTTTGCCTGATGCGCCTACTTCGATATTAGCAGGCCCTGCACCGGCAGAAACCGATGCTTCTCCTGTTACATATACATCTTCCACACCATTGCTGCTGAACTCCATGCCCATACCGCCTTTTACCGAAGCGCCAACCTGTAAAGGACCTTTGCTTACAGATATTTCTTTGCCGGCTGAAACCTCAATATTTCCATTAGTGAATTGATTTTTTCCTGCGTTATCAGATTTGAAATTGAAATTTCCGGACACGCCGCCCGCATTAAATTCCATACGGGATTTGCCACATTCAAATACCTGTTTGTACACGCCAAAATCAAGTACGGAAATGAACTTGCAGTGCATATCATCAAAATCCGAAAGTTTATAATTGGAGGATTTGGTTGGCTCAATGTTACAATTGCCATACTTGTTGGTGGCAATATTCCTTGTATCGCTGATGGCTGCGAGCCATTCTCTTTTGGCGTTATTTTTTGTGGATTCAAATGTGGCTTCGTTTTCTGTAAACTGCCGCCAGTACAGTTCTTCGGTAATTTTTAATTTAAGTTGATG
Organism: Parafilimonas terrae; assembly: GCF_900115755.1. Lineage (GTDB taxonomy): Bacteria > Bacteroidota > Bacteroidia > Chitinophagales > Chitinophagaceae > Parafilimonas > Parafilimonas terrae. The sequence goes on along the minus strand of NZ_FOXQ01000011.1, from coordinate 177,033 downwards.
CAGGTAATTGTTGTAGGCTTCTTCCAATGGCAGGTTATAATTTTTATACACCCATTCGCTGTATTTATTTTGCACCACACAATTATCATAACCAATATTTTCACCTTTTTTTGCCAGTTCTGTTTCACTGGTGGCTATCGTGCTATTGGCTTTTTCAAGGGTTTTGCGCTGCAGTTCATCTTTTGCAACAAAATCTTTTCTCAAATCATCTATTTGTTTTTTAGCGGCTTTCAAACGATATGCTGCGCCGCCGTCTTTATTCATTTCTTCTAAATTTTTTTCGGCTGTTTTACGATAAATATTTTCATTGGAAGAGGCTTTTGCAGTCATCGCAGTAACGCCCCCTTTTTGATATTGATTGTACAACCTTTCTGCTTCCTTTGCATTGGCTTGTTGTGCAGGTATGGATGCTTGCGCTAAAGCATTCATTTTTTCATACACTTGTTTTTGAAACGCATCCCAATCGGCGCTTAGGCGCAATTCATCTTCATAAGATTTCGGCGCTTCGGGGCGTACAAATTTTTCTAAAGCCAAAGGGTCAGGGTCGGGACGAAAAGGTTTGCGCATGTCACTTCCTTTTACAGAATAACCCAGCTTGCGAAGTTTATTTACTTTGCCCAACGAATAACTGTAATGAAGCGAGTTCTTCATTTTTTCAATGGCTGCTGTTTTGTTTCCCTTGCTTTCCTGAATGAGGCATTGTGTATAGTTTGCCTGTGGATGATACGCAAAAGCACGGACTACTTTATCCAATTGCACATTGGCTTTATCTACATCTCCCAAATAAAACCAGGCCTGCCCAAGATTGTTTTGAATGGTGGTATTATCAGGATATTTTTTTAAAAGATATTCTAACAAAGGAATAGCCCTGTGTGGCGCACCGGCCATACTGAGCATAGCGGCGAAATTGCTGAGCATATCATCATCAGCGCTGTTATCAGAGCAGGCTTTGCTCATTAAATACACCGCAGGCTCCAGATCGCCGTTTACCCAGTAACCCAGCGCAGCATTTGCAATTTCATTTGCTTTGAAATGGTTGGTTTTTAAAGATGCATATACCTGTTGTCCAAATGGTTTATATTGTGCGCTAATGTTTTTTTCAACATATTCATTCAATGTTTTTATGTAGGAAGAAACTGTTGCAGATGTAAGTACAATTTTGGGTATGGCGCCTATTAGCACTGTATTTTTTTTAGGCACTCCATCACCACCTACGGCTAAAGCAATCTGAGCATCTGTGGTTCCATTCGGTAAAGACGGAGTATTGGTAGAAAAACCCATCTGTTCCATCATTTTTTTCTGCTCAGGGGTAAGCTTGTCTAATTGTTGCTGTGCCTGTTTTATTTTATCCTGTACTTCTTTGTTGTTGGCAGGATTTGTTTGCTGGGCAATACCTGAAAAGAAGAAAAGCAGTAAACAAACAAATACAAGAGTTTTTTTCATACTAAAAAATTGTGTAGTAAAAATAACAGGAGCATAAGAGGTGAGGTATCATTAAAAAAGATGATTTTTTCTCACCTCAAAGGCTCAAAGAGGAGAAGACTCACAAAAATTTTTTCTTTGTTAGTTTTAGTGTCCTGGTGCTTTAGTGGCTAAATTGGCTTACTGCATTTTTGAAGATAATAATGATGATTAATTTGCAGCATTGATTTTAAATCCCGGCGGATTATCAATCAACGATTCTTCTTTCCGGAATGAATAACGAAATTCATAATGCTCGTTGGGCGCATTAAATTGTCCGCCATCTCTGGTAGTTGGGTTGCCCGCTTTAAGGATGATTGTATTTCCGTAGGTTGGGTCTATACTTATTTCAAAAGTATAAGTGGTCTTCTCCAATTTATAGTCAGCATATTTTTTCATCCTGCCCCATTCTTTAGAACTATTCGTCTTTGCCCAAAAACCACTTTTTCCATTTTTAGGAGTAATGGTTAATTGATTTCCGTTTACAGAATAAGTGCCTGTTTCATACAAGAAAGTAATATCAGGCGCTTTGGTGAGCCATTGTTTATTGCGAAACGTGTAAGTGCCATCTGCATTAAACTGATATTCCTTTCTGAGGTAGCCGGCAGTGTATTGTGGCCTTCCGCCTACATTATAACCTGTAGTCTCAAGAATATAATTTGTCCATAAACCAGAAATGGTAGTATTGTTTGTATTTGGATTTGAATTCGTTTCAGTTTCAGTATTCGTTTGATTATTTGTTTCACTTACTGAACTTGCATCTAAATCTAATGAACCAATCAGTTCTTTATAATTTTTCAGGTAAGGCTGTGCAGTAGCATTGCATAATACAGCAATGCAAATGCTGTTGTTTGAATAAACGGTAAGGATGGAAGCTACATTGGCACCATTATATTGCCACACACCGCTGCCGCTCATCACCGTCCAGCCTTCTGCAGTTTTTGGTTCCGTTTTTTCAGGAGAAGAAATAGTTTTATTGGATGCAACCAGTTCGTTCCAGTCTTTATCAAAATCGGTTTGAATATCGCCTTCGCAGTTGCGATGCTGATAGATGGCAATTTGTGCCCACGAAGCGCCATCTATCCGGGAATAGGAAATATAATCGTTACCCTGGTTTAAAGTCCAGTCAGTTGGCGCATTGTAGGAAACAATGTCAAAAGTTTGTTTTTGGGCAAAAAGATTTGCCGTTAGCATTGCAAATAGAATTGGAAGAATAATTGATTTCATAAAAAGAATTATAGTGTAAAAGTAGAAGAAGGGCTTGTGCACCGGTATCCTTAAAAAAGATGATTTTTTTGCCACGAAGGCCCGAAGCCATAAAGAATCACAAAAAAGAAATCTTAGTGAACCTTCGTACCCTGGTGTTTTTGCGGTTAAGTCTTTTTTTGCCACGAAGACTCGAAGACATAAAGCAGCACAAAAAAGAAATCTTAGTGAACCTTCGTGCCCTGATGTCTTTGTGGTTAAATCTTTTTTTGCCACAAAAGCACTAAAGCACAAAGCAGCACAAAGAAAAAATCTCCGTGAACCTTCGTACCCTGGTGTCTTTGTGGCATCCCGGAATAAAATCATTAAAAAAGATGATAACCCGGTTCCGGAGTTTGTTTTCTTTTGCACATTGGTATATTGAATTTTAGCCAGATGAGAAGATGTATTTTTCTTTTATTGATTTTAGTGACCTGCTTTCATTTTTTAGCCGGTGCGCAGCCTGATTCTAAAAAAGATAGCCTTTTGAAATTATTACCTGCAGCAAAGGATGATTCTACAAGAATCATGTTGCTCATTAAGATAAGCGCTTTGTACGCTACAAAGAATTTTGACAGCGCATTTTTATACATAAATAAGGCAAAGGATTTTGCAAAAGAAAAAAGTATTACCGCCTGCGACCCTTATATCAATACGGCTTTTGCAGAGTATTATTACTACAATAATGATTATAAAAATGCAAGCGCTTATGCCTTAAAAAACCTGGATATTGCAGAGAAAAAAAATGATGATAAACTGCGGGCCAAAACTTACAATAACCTTGCAGCCGTGTATAATCACTTTGGAAATTACAGGCAGGCGATTGATTATGCATTAAAATGTTTGGAACTATCTGAAAAAACTAAAGACAGCGCCAGTTTTCCCATTCGTAACCTTACAGCCTCCAATACTTACTATAATCTCAAACAATATGAAAAAACGATTTTATATTCTAAGAGGGCCGTTGAATATGGTGAAAAATTCAACAATACTTATGCCGTAATGATGGGCTTAAATAATATGGCCACAGCTTATACAGATTTACATAAAATTGACAGTAGCATATTTTTCTATACAAAACAACTGTACATTGCTCAAAGGGAAGAAGATGTTGTGAATACAATTTATGCACTGGTTAATCTTTCCTATAATCATTTTAAGATTGGTAATTTATCCGGCGTTGAAAAGTATTTGTCCATGCTGGATAAAGTAGATGAACAAATGCCCGATAAAAAAACTCTTGCAGAAATATATGCAGCAAAGTCGCTTGGATATATTCTAAAAAAAGAATACCAGCCTGCCAGGGCCCAATTAGATAGCGGCATTGCCATTGCCATAAAAGAAAATGCTACAGACGCTTTAGGGAATTTGTACAACACTTATTCCAAACTTTATTTTACACAAAACAAGATTAAAGAAGCGGAAGACTACACTTATAAATATGATTCGTTGCAAAGCGCTTTAAACCTGAAAGAACTGAATTTCTATACCGAAGACCTTGAAACGAAATACGAAACCCAGAAAAAAGAATCACAGATTCAATTACAGAAAGCAGAGCTTCATCAAAAGAATACCCTCAACTATATTCTTGCGGGCAGCGCTGTTGCCTTACTTTTAATTTCTTTATTGAGTTACCGAAATTATAAGAACAGGCAAAAATTACAACAGGCAAGGATAGATGAATTAGAAACAGAAAAACAACTCACCGCTACTGGAGCTGTATTGAAAGGCGAGGAACAGGAACGCACCCGCCTTGCCAAAGACCTCCACGACGGATTGGGTGGAATGCTGAGTGGTATAAAACATTCATTAAGCAATATGAAAGGAAATCTAATTATGACGCCTGACAATGCGCAGGCCTTTGAACGCAGCATTGATATGCTCGACAGTTCCATCAGGGAGATGCGCCGGGTGGCACATAACATGATGCCGGAAGTGTTGGTGAAATATGGACTGGATACAGCGCTGAAAGAATTTTGTAATGAGATAGACAGTAGTGGTGTTATTCGTACAAGCTATCATTCGATGGCAATGAGTAAGGCTGATATCGAACAGACAACAGCCGTCACCATTTACCGCATTGTGCAGGAGTTGGTAAACAATGCCATCAAACATGCAGCAGCCACCAATGTATTGGTACAAACACAATATTCAGAATCCGAAAAATTAATATCAGTAACAGTGGAAGATGATGGCAAAGGTTTCGATTTATCTTCATTAACACAGGCAAGTGGTATTGGCTGGGGCAACATTCAAAACCGTGTTGATTTTTTGAAAGGAAAAATTGATGTGCAAGGCGGAGAAGGCAAAGGCACGTCGGTGTTGATTGAAATAGGAATTTAAGATTTTGCCACAAAAAAAACGAAGCAACGCAAAGAAATGAAAGCAAGCGTATTCATAGTTGACGACCATTATATGGTGATAGAAGGTATCCGCTCGTTATTACAAAATGAAAAGGATATTGACTGGATGGGACATGCCACCAATGCCGCATCCTGTCTTGCTTTTTTGAAACAACAGCAGCCCGATGTGATTTTAATGGATATTAGCATGCCCGACAAAAGCGGCATTGATTTATGCAAAGAAGTACGGGAAAAATATCCTTCTGTTTTTGTGTTGGGGTTGAGTACATTCAACCAGCAGGCCATCATCCGCAACATGATTGATAATGGGGCATCCGGTTATGTGTTGAAAAACGCAGACAAAACAGAATTGCTCGAAGCCATTGCTGCAGCCGCATCCGGCAAAACTTATATGAGCCATGAAGTAAGCCTTTCTTTGCGGGAATCAGATAGCAGCCTGCCCCCGGTAACAAGACGCGAAAAAGAAGTGCTGCAATTAATTGCTGAAGGCCTCACTAATGCTGAGATTGCTGAAAAACTTTTTATCAGTATCCCGACGGTAAATACACATCGCAAAAGCCTGCTTGAAAAATTTGATGCAAAGAATACTGCCATTCTTGTAAGCAAGGGTATCAAGAGTGGATTGATATAGGTGGATTGATAAGCCCTAATGGCAATTACTTTCCGATACAGAACTTACTAAAAATATAATCTAATTGATCTTCGTTTGTAATAAGCCCGGTTATTTCCCCAAGATAATGCAGGCACCGGCGAATGTCTAATGCAATAAGGTCACCAGGGATTTTATTATCCATTCCTTTTCTTATATCAATCAAGGCATCATTTATTTTTTGCAGCGCTTCATAATGCCGTGCATTTGTTACAACCACATTTTCTGTTTCTATATTTCCGGTTACAACTTCTTCAACCAGCCGTTTCTTTAAAAGATTTACATGCGTATGTTCTTTGGCCGATATAAACAAAATATCAAGCCCGTCAAACTTTTTAATGATGTCATCAGCATTCATTAGATCGAGCTTGTTACCAATAAGAAGATGATTTTTACAGGCTGATGTAAGTTGCTCCTGTTCATGCAGCAGGTTTTCTTTTGTTTCATGCGCACAATCAAACATGTAAATTACAATATCTGCATTGCGCATTTTTTCCAAACTTTTTTCAACGCCGATGCTTTCAATTTCATTATCGCTTGTTCTGATGCCTGCCGTATCAATCAACCGGAATAAAATTCCTTCTATATTAATCACTTCTTCAATCGTATCTCTTGTAGTGCCTGCAATATCGCTTACAATGGCACGGTTTTCATTCAATAATGTATTCAGTAATGTTGACTTGCCTGCATTGGGTTTGCCGATAATTGCTACCTGCACGCCATTCCTGATAACATTTCCCAACTTGAACGACTGTAATAAATTGCGGGTTATTTGTTCCGCTGATGTTATCAGTTCATAAAATTGTGTGCGGTCGGCAAACTCCACATCTTCCTGCGAAAAATCAAGTTCCAGTTCTATTAAAGCGGAAAATTTTAATAACTGTTCCCTTAAATTTTTAAGCACACCGGAGAAACCGCCGCGCATATTTTGCAAAGCTGTTTTACGGCTGGCTTCTGTGTTGCTGGCAATGAGGTCGGCTACCGCTTCGGCCTGCGTAAGATCGAGCTTGCCATTTAAAAATGCGCGTTGGGTAAATTCACCGGGCTTCGCCAGCCTTGCGCCTTTTTCAATACAGGCATCAATTATTTTTTGCTGAATAAAAGCTGAACCGTGACAGGAAATTTCTACCACATTTTCGCCTGTATAGGAATGAGGGCTGATAAATAACGAAACAACAACTTCATCAATCACTGCATCCATATCTTTTAAAATGCCAACATGCAATGTATGTGATGCCTGTTTGCTTAGATCTTTCTTTACGAATAATGTATTCACTATTTCAATGGCCTTGCTGCCGCTTAAGCGAATAACGCCAATAGCGCCAACACCCTGGGGCGTTGCCAATGCTATAATTGTATCGTTCCAGCTATCTGTGTACATAGCTGTCAAAAATAAAATATAGTTGTTAGCTATACATAAAAAGCCATGAAGCGTTCTTTCAGAAACTTTGCCTTGTCAGGGTTTCTGCGTGGAAATCCACGGTTTATTCCTGGTTGTTGTTCTTATAAAATCAACGTAAGATTTATTTGCCACAGGTGCACAGATTTTTACCTGCGCACCTGTGGCAAGGTTTACATCAACAACACATTAACTCCATAATCCGGGTTAACGTTTATTGCGCTTTCTTTTCATACCCCAGCATTTTATTAGCCCAGGGAATAAAATATTTAAAATTGGGCGCATCGGTATGGCCGCCATCGTGCTGGCGCCAGGCAAGCTGGCCATCCAATAAACCAGTATTTACAGGCGGCATGTATTCTTTTGTATAATCGTTGGAAACGCCGAGGTCTTTTGCGCCCAGCAATTTATAAGCCGCACCGGCAGCAATAATAGCTTTATAACTGCCGCGCTGATCGAGCCAGTTAGCATCGCCTTTTTCGGGAATACCGTAACTTAAAAACATAGGCCGCGGCGCACATAAGGCAATTAATTCATGCGAGTCAACAGGCAAATCACAGCCGGTCATCTTACCAAATTTGGATTCTTCGGTTCCATACTTTAAAAAATTACCTGCCATCCAGTAAAACCCGCCACCGGTAAGGCTTTCAACAGCTTCGCCAAAATTGCGGCGCAATAAAGTAGCACCGCCTTTTCCGGGCGAGCCCACCAGTGCTGTTGCAAAACGCGGTTCAAATGCAAGCGTTAATAATGCTGCCTTTCCATATCTTGAAACACCTTCAATGCCTACTTTTTTTGCATCTACCAAACTGTCTGTTTCAAGGTAATCCAAAGCCCTTGCCGCACCCCAACTCCAGGCCCGTAATGCGCCCCAGTCGTCGGGTTTGCGCGGCTGGCCTTTATTCACCAAACCAATAATGCCTTTGGTTAAGCCATCGCCGTTGTCGGCCTGTATGCTGGCAGGGTCGATGGTGCAGTATCCCCAGCCGGCTGCCAGCAGTTGTTCTGTTGGCGGTGCATCGCCCACACGCGGCGGTGCAAAAAAGTTAATGTTGATTTTGGTAACAGGAGAGTAGGCGGGATATTTATCAAATATATTTTTTACAGCAGGATTGGTTTTTATCATCAGTTCCTTAAAGGTTGCATTCAATGTTTCCATATCATCATTCAATGGTTGTGCAGGCGCAGGAAACGATGGCTGCCCAAACATCATCAGCACCGGCACGGGGGCTTTTACATTCATGGGAACTACAAGCATCATTTTTATATCAACATTCACTAACGGGTAAGAGCTATTATCTACATGCCCTACTATTTGTTTGGCAACAACAGGTATAAAACCGGGAAATATAAATTCGCGGTCGGTTACTTTCACTTCCCATTTCACCTTTGGCACATCCTTCGGAATTCTTCCATACACTTCGCGTTCATAATCCTCCATTATTTCCGCACGGCGCGTTTGCCACATTGCAGGCGTGGTTACTTTTTTACCATCTTTCATGGTGAGAATATCCGGCAATTGAGGACAGGGATCAGCTATAGTTGTATCGTAATTTGCATGATTGGGCGCAGCTTCATTGCCGCTTGGCCCCGGCCTTAATTTGGTAATGCCCAACTGCTGCATCATATTTTGCTGGTTTTGCTGCGATGTAAAGTTGGATGGCTTTGGATACGTAACGCCATTAACGATTGTATCCTGTGCAGTGCTGAAATATGCAATGCAGATAGCGATTGAAAAGAATAAAAGTTTTTTCATGTGGTAATGTTTATATGGCATTGGTGTTTGCAAATTAATTTTCTACATTTTGATTATTGATCAATTGAATTTTTGTGCTGATAATTTTTTAGCAGGAAAGTCCTGATGTTTTAATTCTAAAAGCCTGTTCATACATTAAACCAAACTCTTAAAAAAATCTAATACAGGCTACACTGCTGCAGAACTTTTTTTAGTGGATGGGTGTTTCAAACGGCGCTGCCGGCAACCCTTCTTTATTCGTTAAATTTGGATTGACGGGATCGTCTGCCCAGGCATACCGCACATATTTTGGATGGGGCACTTCATCGCTTGATACAACAATTGTATTTCCTTCAATGCTGGCATTCGCCCAAACAAATTTTTTATCATCACCGGCAATGGCAAATTCAGCAGGCGCTTCGCCATCGCTTGTTGCTAAACCACTGCCTGTATTTGTAAATGATACAATTATTTTATTGCCTTGTATTGTTTGTGATTGAAAGGTGGGTCCTGAATAAACTATGTTTTCATTATAAGCAATCTTCTCCGCTGCTAACGCCAATCTATCTCCAACTTCTTTTTTCCTGTCGGGATGAATATCGTTCCATTCACCTAAATCAATAGCAACCGCCATTGCCGTGTTTGGAATGGATAACGATTTTGCCTGCGCCTGCCTGAACGATGCCCAATTACTTTCAGCAGGCTGATAGCTATAATCCATAAAGCCGGGAAGCTGTACAAATAAAAACGGAAGGCCATCCTGCTTCCATTTACCGCGCCAGTCGTTAATCATAGCGGGTTGCAGCTTTGCATATTCCTCAAACCTGCCCGTATTGCTTTCACCCTGGTACCATACAAAACCTTTGATAGCATAATTAATTAATGGCGCTATCATGGAATTGTATAAAGCCGTTGGTTGATTTTGCAAAGCAATAGCTGGTGTAAACGCATCATTTTTGCGGCGGACGTTAACAGCGCCAACTTTATATTGCCAGTAACCGGTAAGGTCAATCGTGTCATTACCTGCTATTAACTGGTAAGGCTTATCGGGTACAAAACCACCTTTGCCAAAATTGTTTGTAACACGAACAACAAATAAATTTTTGCCTGCTTTTAAAACGCCATCAGGAATTGAATAACGGCGCTGTGGGTACATATAACCAGTGCTGCCTACTTTTGTTCCGTTGATATATAATTCATCTGCATCTACAATCCTTCCTAAAAAAACTTTAGCCGGCGTATTCGTCATTGATGCAGGTATATCTATTTCCCTTCTATACCAAACAATGCCATCCAAATCTTTTACGCCCTGGTCTTCCCAATAACCCGGAATAGCAATGGTGCGCCATCCTTTCGGTGTGTATGATGCGTCGTACCATTTTTCATTCATGCCTTTATCTTTAGGCTTAGGCATTGATTGCATGGCAGCAAATGCTTTGCGGTTGGTTTCGTTTACATAAGCCGTGTCTTTATTTTTTTCAACGGTTTGCAGTATAGACGGAAATGTTTTCAACGCATCTTCGCTCATCATCGATTCAATGGGAACGCCGCCCCAGCTTGCATTGATAATACCGATTGGTACATGGTATTTTTCATATAAAGATTTGGCGAAGAAATAAGCAACGGCTGAAAATTGCTGCACATCATTTGGGTTGGCCCATTTCCACGAACCGGATGGCAAATCATTTTGCGGCGCCTGCAAAATGGTTGTATTGGGCACCCAAAATTGCCTTATTGCAGGATTGTTGGCACTGGCAATTTCATCTGCATAGCGAATGCCATGCAAGGCCATTTGATGCACCATGTTTGATTGGCCTGCACATAACCAAACATCGCCAATCAATATATCATGCAATGAAATTTTATTCTTGCCTGATATATCCATAGTGTATGGCCCGCCTGCTTTTCCGGGGGCTAATTGTACCATCCATTTACCATCATTATCTGTGGTTGTTTTATAGGTTTTGTTATTGAATTTCACACTTACCTTTTCACCTTTTGATGCCCATCCCCATATATTTATTTTCGCATCGCGCTGCAGTATCATGCTGTCTTTTATTAACTGCGGAAGTTTTATTTGCGCATTAACAAAAGAGGTTATGATCAAACAAAAACAAACTGTGATAAATCTTCTTATAGCCATCGTAATACTTTATTTAATCTTATTAACAAATTCACTGTTGCCATAGCGTTCCAGCCTGAAACCTGAAACATTGCTTTTATCATCTTTCTCAAAATGTATTTTCAGAAAGGAGGAAGTGATATAAAAATCAGTTTCAGATGCTGCCAGTAATTTGAATGTACTATTGCCAACGGTTGCAACGAGCGAACCGTTTCCCGGTTTTATTTGTGCGGTTGTTCCATCGCTCATTTTATAACTGCCTTTATATTGCTCCAGTATGTTTGATGATAATTGCAGCGATGGCCGTTTAAACACAAACTGCAATCCTCTTGCATAGCCTTCGCCTTTTGTGCCCGAATGGCCTGTGTTTTCCAATACTTTGCTTTCAATCCGGAGGTTGGTATAATGACGGTTGTTTAAGAGTGACGTTAATTTTTCAAAGCCCGGCACACTTGTTTCCACGCCGCCAACACACATAAATAAAGTTGCTGAAGGATTAGATGTATTAGCATGATATTGTTCTTCATATTTGTTCAGTATATTATTATCCCACATAAATGCAGGGCTTGCTGCCACATAGCGATTAAACATGCCCGGATGCGTGAACAAGGTGTACATGGTAAACAGGCCGCCGAGCGAACAGCCAACCAATGTCCTGTCATTTGTATCGGTGCTGTAATTGCTTTCAATAAGCGGGAACACTTCGTTTTTTATAACAGATAAAAATTGATCAGCACCGCCACTTTGCGGTAAGCGTTTTTCATTGGTAGGTGTATAATCCCTGGAACGTAAACTGTCGGGATTTGGATGATTGCCACCCCAGGTAATGCCAACGATAATCAGTTCGGGAATAAAGCCATCATAATATTGCTGGCCATATAATGCAGTTAACAACGGAAAATCCCATTGAGAATCCATGAGATAAACAACAGGGTATTTTTTATCACTCTTATCATAGCCTGAAGGCAAAGAAATTTGCAAAACATATTCCTGCCCGTTTACAATTTTTGAGGTAAATTTTCTGGTTTGTGAACCGGGAATCGTTACTTCAGTTGATTGGCTGAACAGGATTGATGCAGGCAGCAGGATTATTAATGCAAGAAAAATTTGTTTCATATTTTAATTACAATTTTTATTAAAGCCGGAACGCGAAACAGATGCGATCATTATTATCATTTTTACGGTTCATGTAAACCGGGCTACACTCTGCCAAGCCTCCTGGCTTTGCAGTTCTATGCGTTAAGCCCCCATACTTAAACCAATGCTTTTAAACTGCCATAAGGCTTTATTGTTTTTATAAACCCATTTTCATCATATTCAATCTTTGCAACTTTTATGCTGCGTAAATGCGTTACGCCTTTGCTTAAACTGCTATCGTGATAAAACAAATACCATTCGCCGTTAAATTCAGTAATGGAATGATGCGATGTCCAGCCAACAACAGGTTCTAAAATTTTGCCGGCATATTTAAACGGTCCATAAGGATTATCGCCAATGGCATAACAAATAAAATGCGTGTCGCCTGTTGAGTAAGAGAAATAATATTTGCCATTGTATTTATGCACCCACGATGCTTCAAAGAAGCGGCGGTCATTATCGCCCTGTAACAATGGATCGCCATTTTCATCCACTATAACAACATCTTTTGGCGCTTCTGCAAAGGCTAATAAATCATCGGTAAGTTTTGCAATTTTAGCACATAAAGCGGGCTCGTTATTTCCTGGTAAATGTGCCAAAGGGCTTTCCGGTTGCGTTGCATTGAAACTGCCGTCGCGCCAGCGTTGCAACTGCCCGCCCCAAATGCCGCCGAAATACATGTAATAGCTGCCGTCATCATCTTTAAATACTGCGGGATCTATTGAAAAACTTTCTTTAATTGCTTCTGGCTGCGGTATAAATGGCCCTGTTGGCACATCGCTGACAGCTACGCCAATTTTAAAAATGCCGTTATAATCTTTTGCAGGAAAGAAGAGATAATATTTGCCATCTTTTTCATTGGCATCGGGCGCCCACATTTGCTTCTCCGCCCAGGGCACATCATTTACGTGCAAAGCCACACCATTGTCTTTCGCTTCACCTGACGGAGAATCCATTGAAATAACATGATAATCTTCCATGGCGAAATGGCTTCCGAGATCGTCAAAGGCTTCACCGGCATCCACATCGTGCGATGGATAGATATAAATTTTTCCATTGAATACATGCGCCGACGGATCGGCAGTATAAATATGATTAATCAATGGTTGTGAAATAGCTTTGTTGTTCAGCTCTTCAAAATTGATGTGTTGAATACTTTCTTCAGGCATGGTATTGATCTCCTTAAACTTCCCGCTTGCCGGGAAGCTTTGTTGATTGTTGTAAAATATTGTTTTGTTTTCTTTGAACAAGTCCGGAGGCTTCGCAGAACAGTGTTAAAAATTCTTTCTTCAGCACAAGTGTTGCGACGCAACCGTGCTTGCCACAAATTCATTTGCCTGTATCATGATTCTTATAAAACACCTTGTTGTTTAGCTGTTCCTTTTTTGTTTTAAATCGTTCTCTATCTGTACTTCCATTTTTTTATTGATAACATAGAAAAACAATAAGCCTGCGCCAATTAAAAACGGTATGGATGGATATACGCTCACCAGCATTTTTGTGCCGTTAATGGCCGCGGGTGTTTGTACATCGCTGTTGGGAACATAATTATATAAACCCAATATCCATGTTACCAATGCGCCGCCAATACTGAGGCCGGCTTTTAAGCCCACCATCATGGCGGAAAATATAATGGCGGTAGCGCGGCGGTTATTTTTCCATTCGCTGTAATCGGCCACATCGGCTATCATGGCCCATAACAATGGTATGGTGAGGCCATAAAAAAAGCCGTGCAGAATTTGGGATAGAAAGATAAGTTTTACCGATGTTGGCGGATAAAAAACAAATGCCAGTATGAATAAAGTGGAGATGAATAAGCAGATGCCAAACACATCGCGCTTGCCGTATTTGTCAGCAAACCTTTTTGATAAGGTGATGCCGACGATCATAAAAATGATACCGCCTGCATTGAATAAGCCAAAGCCTGCTGATACGGGATCATCTTCAAAAACATTAAGGCCGATAGCTGAAAAGAAATGTATGATTGGGTTTACAAAGTCTGTCAGGCTTTCCTTATCAACATAATTTTTAAAATAATAAACATACGAGCCGCCTTTCATGGAAAGCGTTATAAATACCAGCGTTGTAAGCACGAGCATAATTACCCACGGCCTGTTTTTAAAAAGATCGCTTAAGTCTTCCTTCAAACTTGATTTTTGTTCAGGGCTGGGCACAATGCGCTCTTTCGTAGTAAAAAAAGTAATGAGCAACATGATAGTGCCGATGATAGCCAGCCATGTCATTACTTTTTCTATGCCCAGCGATTTATCGCCACCGCCCGCCGATACAATAATGGCCAGCATAAATACCTGCACAAAAAACTGCGCAAACATTACCGCTACAAAACGGTAAGAAGAAAGGCTGTTGCGTTGCTTCATATCGCCCGTAATAACGCCGCTTAATGCAGAGTAGGGAAGATTGTTGGCAGCATATAATAACAATAATAAAGTGTAGGTAACAACTGCATATATTACTTTGCCTTTATAAGAAAAATCGGGTGTGCTGAATGCAAGCAATGCAATTACGCCAAGCGGGATAGCGGTAAATAAAACCCATGGCCTGAACTTTCCCCAGCGCGAATTGGTTCTGTCGGCCAGTGCGCCGATTACAGGGTTGAAGCCAAAGGCCGCAATAAGCCCTACTGTTAATATCAATACAGATGCATGTTTTGGCTCAAGGCCATAAATATCTGTGTAGAAATAGGCGAGATAGGTCATTAAAGTTTGAAACACAAGGTTGGCAGCAAGGTCGCCTAAGCTGTAACCAATTTTCTCTAATACGGATAGCTTTTGTGAAGCAGTTGCTTGTTTTACTGTTGTGGAATCCTGCGCACTCATAAATTGTTTTTAAAGGATAAATTTTATTGGCTCGATATGTTTTTTAACACGGTTAAAACCTATAAGGTTTTAAAACCTTATAGGTTTAATTATTTGCAGTTGCAATAACGCTGAAAAAAGCAGGCTTAGGTTTGAAATCCCTGTCAAATAAAAGCGGGTAATTGGTGCGCCCCGGAATAGGCCAGCCGTTAAGCCACGACTGCCCGTCGTTAACGCCCCAGAATGTAATACGGCTTATATCATTTTTATATTTTACAAAGAGCCTGAATAAATCTGCATAAGATTTGGTAAGTGTTTGCTGCGCAGCATCAGGCAAACCGGCGGCATAAGGGTTCATCTCTTTGCTGCCCTTTGCAGTGGCGCTTACTTCAGCCGTTGCATTGTCCCACGGATTGGGCAATACGGTTAAATCAAGTTCGGTAAACATTACTTCAACACCTAAAGCACTAAATGCTTTAATGCTTTCTTCAATATCATTTAAAGGCACGCTGCCCGCTTTCCAATGGCCCTGTATGCCAACACCGTCAATGCGCACGCCTGCGGCCTGTATTTTTTTAATAATAGCAATGGCGCCTGCTCTTTTTTGGGGTTGTTCAATATTATAATCATTATAGTAAAGCTTTGTATGCGGCGCTGCTTTTTGCGCCAGGCGAAATGCTTCAACAATATAATTATCGCCGAGTTTTTCGAGGAAGATGGATTTGCGCAAACTGCCATCTTCATTCAGCGCTTCATTCACCACATCCCATGAATACACTTTGCCATCATAGCGGCCTGCCACTTTTGTAATGTGATCTTCAAAATATTTTTTTACAGAATCAACGCTTTGTATATGGTGCATGAATGCAGGCAATTGGCTATGCCATATTAATGTATGTGCATTTACTTTGATGTTGTTTTTTTGGGCATAAGCCACCAGTTTATCAGCCAGGTCAAAATCATATTTATTCCAGCCGGGCTGAATGATTTCCGCCTTCATGATATTCTCCGGCGTTACGGCATTGAATTGCTGCTTAATGAGTGCATCTGCAGCCGCATCTTTTTCTTCTATTTGCTGCGCATCCATTGCTGTGCCGATGAGAAAATAGTTTTTAAAAACTTCCTTTAATGAAGGCGTTGTTTGGGCGGCGGCATTTTCGCCGGTGATGCAGCAGGCCATTACCAGTGCTGCGAATGAAAGAATGTGCGAAAACCTTTTTATCATATAATCAGTTGTTTTTTAAATTGAAAATTGTCTCTTCCGGGCCGAGATATGATGGCTTTAAACCGCCAAAATCAAGCACTATTTTTTGCAGGATAACTGCAGGGCTTATCATCTGGTATTTTATTGTATGCTTTCCATTTTTATTGATGGAATGATTGGTTGTTTTAATGATGATATTGTTGGCGGCCCATCCATCCCAAACACGTGGTTTGTTTTCATCGTTATTAATGGAAATAATTTGCGGCTTTTCATCGTCTATTGAAATGGCATACTGCAAACCTGTTGAATCATTTTGAAAATTTAAGGTAGGGGAGAAGTACGCATTCAGTTTGAACGCGCCTGTATCGGAAGTATGAAATTCATATTCAAGGTAAGGCGTGTTTTTATTGATGGATTGGGTTGGCGCAGTTACCGGAAAACTTGTAATACCATCGCCATCTTTACCAATGTTTGGAATGATTTTCCAATGAATGCCTGGTGCATCTTTTTTATTGGTATAATGTGATGCTGCAATAGAAACATAACCATCCAGTTCATAAAAAATATTTCTATTCACGTCTGGTGGGTCAGGTTCAAAATCCGGTGCAACGTCTGTAAGAGTTATATCTTTAACAATGAGCTTAGAAGAATCTATTGATCTTTTTGGTTCTGTAAATACATATTTTACTTCAGGCATTTTTTGTTGCTCAGGTTGCTGCCAGTAGGTATAGCCAATATGTGTTTGGTCCATCATGTGGTTCCACTTGCCATTATTTAATTGATTGTATTCAAGTGTAATTAAAGAATCATTTGCATAAAACTGTTTTGCTTCATCTGCATATTTATTGGCAAGCGGGCTGTTGTTTTTGTAATAAAAATTATTGCGGGCAACCGCTGTATATAAATTCTGCAGGTTTGTATATGCTTTTACAGGATGCAGCACCAATTGATAAAATGCATCTTTATATTCAGAAGGCAATTCATTATTTATTTTTTCTGCTGATGTCAATAAAGCATTCCAGTCATTCGTTATTCTTTCTGCTTCATAATAATTTTCTAAACTGTAAGTTTTGGCATCTAATAATTCTGGCTTTCTCCGTGCCGCATATTGTGCATATTTCATCATTACACCGGCAATATCTTTTGAATATGTTTTGCCAAATTGCTTTGCTGCCCATTGCGTATAATAATCATTCAAATTATCTTCATTCCAGTTGTTTACATTATATGCATAATCTAAAAAGAATGATATAGGAAATTCCATCGGTTTTAAATCGCCCACATTTACCACCCATATTTGCCGGGCGCCATATTCATAAGCCAGGTGCATTTGTTCCCATACTCTTGCAATATTGTTGGTGTTTATCCATTTATAATTTCTCGGCCCGCCCACATAATCAAAATGATAGTAAATGCCATAACCGCCTTTGCGCGGCTTATCATTTAACTTTGGCAACCTGCGGATATTGCCCCAGTTATCATCACACAATAGCAGAGTAACATCATCCGGCACACGCATGCCCTGGTCGTAATAATCCTGCACTTCTTTATACAAAGCCCAATCCTGCGGCGTTTCACTGGCGGGCTTTCCGGTAACTTCTTCAATTATTTTTCTTTGGGCTGCAACAATTCTCTCTAATAAATCTATGGCAGTTCCTTTTGTCATCGGCATATCGCCATCACCACGCATGCCAATGGTAACAATGCTTTCATGATGATCCATGTTTTCAATACCCTTTTTCCAGAAGGCACGCAATGCAGTATCATTCTTTGTATAATCCCATGCACCACTGCCATAACGTTTCCATTCCTGCTGCGCACGCAGCATAGGCTCATGATGTGATGTGCCCATAACGATGCCCCATTTATTGGCAAGAATTGGGTTCAATGTATCATCATCATTAAATGCATTGCCCCACATGGCAGGCCATAAATAATTTGCTTTTAGGCGAAGCAGCAGTTCAAAAATGTGCTCATACACTAAATGGTTTACGCCGCCAAACTTTTCTTTTGTCCAGCCGCTGAATGCCGGCGCTTCATCATTAATAAATATGCCGCGATATTTTACAGACGGCGATGGATAAGTGTAGCTTCCTTTTTTTACATATACTTCAGCTTTCTTTTTTGCAGGCACATCTGCCCACCAATACCAGGGGGAAACGCCAATCTGTTCTGATAATGTAAATGTTCCATAAGCGGCGCCGCGTTTATCGCTGCCCGCAATTATTAAAGCATTTTTTATTCCTTTGATGGGGTTGCTGATTGTTTGCAGTGTAAAGGCTTCCCATTTATCTTTTATATCATCAACATTTAATTTTTTTGTTTTTATTAATTGATTGATTGTTGATGAACCCTTTATTGTTCCGATAATAATTATACTTTCTGCTGATGAAGGCAATGAAGAGATCACTCCAGGTTTTTTGCCGGTTATCATTTCTATGTCGTGCTGTAATAAAGAAGCAGCTTTATGTACAAGCCAGTCATCATGTTCATCAACATATATGGAAGTTGTTTGTGATGCTGCAACAACCGGGAAATCTGCACCTGTATTTTTTTCCGATACAAAAGACTGTGTATAGGAAGTGACCGAAAAAGCAATTGCCGAACAGAGTAAAAAAATAAATTTAATCTTCATGCAGTAAATTATAAAGGCCGACATTAAAAACCGGTGACTGGCTGGCACACTTAAAATATAGCAGCAGGTTCAGTGGCTTCGCAAACGCACCGTTTTTGCAAACAATTCTCTGGCAAAGTTTATTTTACTATTTAAAAAGGCAATGTAGTAAATAAAACGTAACCGATTGCATTAAATCTGGATTTTCTCTTATTTTAGCGGAGCTTTACATGCATCCTGGTAACTTTTAATAAATAACTATTGCTTTTATCTTTTAAAATTTTATATGAAACTGTTTGCTGTATTTGTATGCACACTGTTGTCTTATTGCTGTGTTGCCCAACATTATAATAACTTCAAAGTATCTGTTTATTGCCGTGCCTACGAGGTTAGGCAGATGGGCGATACCAATAATTATTTGAAGCCGCTCTGGAACGAAATTTCGAGGCAGTTAAAAGTTGATAAAGTTTATCTTGAAACGCACCGCGACCTGATTGTCGTGAACCAGGACACCTTAAATATTGCTAAGAAATTTTTTAAAGACAGGGGCATTGAAGTGGCTGGCGGCATCACTTTAACGATAAGCGAGCCTAACCGGTTTCAAACATTTTGTTACAGTAACCCCGATGACAGGAAATGGGTAAAACATTTAAGTGAATACACGGCGAAAAATTTTGACGAATTCATTCTTGATGATTTCTTTTTCACCAATTGCAAAGATGATGGCGCTATAAAAGATAAAGGCGATAAAAGCTGGACCCAATACCGTTTAAACCTGATGACAGAAGCTGCAAAAAGCCTGATTGTTGACCCTGCTAAAGCCGTGAACCCAAAAGTGAAAGTGGTTGTAAAATATCCTAACTGGTACGAACATTTTGCCGGTATGGGTTTTAACCTTGAAACAGAACCCAAAATTTTTGATGGCATTTATACCGGTACGGAAACAAGGGATGCTGTAACGTCTGCACAGCACCTGCAGCCTTATCTTGGTTATAATATTATCCGTTATTATGAAAATATTGCGCCGGGCAAAAATGGCGGCGGCTGGGTTGACCCGTTTGGAAGCAGTTATGCCGACAGGTATGCGGAGCAGCTTTGGATAACCTTATTTGCAAAGGCCCTTGAACAAACCTTGTTTGATTTCAGAAGTATAACCAGGCCGATAGCCGCCACAGACCGCGCCGCATGGCAGGGGCAGCATACCAGCTTTGATTATGATGAAATGATGCAGCCGGTGAATTACAACAGCGGCATACCTGCAAGGCCAACAACCATTGCAAGGTTTGCCGGTTATGCATTTGAAAAAGCAGATAAATTTTTAGGACAGTTGGGAAATCCTGTGGGTATAAAAAGTTATAAGCCTTATCATTCCGTTGGCGAAGATTTTCTGCAGAATTTTTTGGGAATGGCTGGCCTGCCGATGGATATGCAGCCTGCGTTTCCGGCAGCAGACAGCATTGTTTTGCTAACGGAAGAAGCGAAGTTTGATAATACAATTGTTGATAAAATAAAAAAGCAATTAACCGATGGAAAAACGGTTGTAATAACATCGGGGCTGCTTAAAAATATACAGGATAAGCTGAATGATATTGTTGAATTGCGTTATACCGACAGGAAAGCTATCGTGCAGGATTATAGTGCAGGCACTCTCCGGCTGGTACATGCAGATAAGCCGGTGCTTATTCCGCAAATACAATACATCACTAACGATTCGTGGGAAATTGTTTCCGGCATCAGCGGCGATAATGGCTGGCCCATCCTGCATTCGGCAGATTATTCAAAAGGGCATTTGTATGTATTAACTATTCCGGATAATTTTTCAGACCTGTACAATTTACCTGTTGAAGCATTAAATAAAATACGCCAGGTTTTAGGCGGCCAGCTCAATGTGCAGATAGAAGGCCCGGCTAAAATTAGCTTGTATGTGTATGACAATAATACCTTCATTGTAGAATCTTTTCTTGATACGGAAACAACAGTAAAAGCTGTAACGCCCACATCATTTAATACAATCACAGATATAAATTCGGGCGCTGTTATAAATGGCGAATTAAGGAAGCCTGGTTTTAGTTATATAGACAGAAGCGTGGGCGTTAAAAATGTATATACATTTACACTGAAGCCTCATTCGTTCAGGGTGTTTAAAATGCAGCAGTAAACAGGTATTAAACGCGTAATGGTTGCAATCGATTGCAATTTTTACAGGAAATTTTATACAATAATATGCATGCTGCCTGAAGCCGCATGTTCTATTTGAAAATATAAGCAGATGAAAGCATGTCTTGTAATTTTAATAACAGCGTTGAACATAGT
Organism: Parafilimonas terrae; assembly: GCF_900115755.1. GTDB lineage: Bacteria > Bacteroidota > Bacteroidia > Chitinophagales > Chitinophagaceae > Parafilimonas > Parafilimonas terrae. Next base: position 155,975 of record NZ_FOXQ01000011.1, on the reverse strand, counting down.
TGCAGCAACTGCACAGAAATTTCCGCTAAGGGAAAAGATCAGCATTAATGATAACTGGAAATTTATGCGCTATAATGGTGCAGCCGACAGTTTAATATATGATGAGCGCCCGCAGGCAGACAACAGCAATGACAGCAAGGTGGCCGATACGAGGGCTTCGGAATCGGGCATGGCCACCACGTCAGAACATGCTTTAAAAAACTGGATATTGCCAACTGCCAACGATTTTATTAAAGACCCTGCAAAACATTATCAGCGCCCCGAAGGCCATCCCGGCAGCAATTTTTCTTTTGTTCAAAACGCTTTTGATGAGAAAGGCTGGGAAACAGTAAACCTTCCCCATGACTGGGCTATAAAAGGGCCGTTTTATACAGAACAAAATGCCATTATTGGCGGCGGCATGGGCAGGTTGCCGGTGCAGGGCGTGGCCTGGTACCGCAGGAAAATTGATATAAGCGCTGCCGATGCAGGCAAATCAATTTATCTTGATATTGATGGGGCGATGAGTTATGCTATGGTTTGGCTTAATGGCAAGCTTGTGGGAGGCTGGCCTTATGGGTATAATTCTTTCCGTCTTGATCTTACACCATATATAAAAACCGGCGGTGATAACCAGCTTGCTATACGGTTAGATAACCCGCCCAGCTCTTCAAGATGGTATCCCGGCGCCGGCCTTTACCGCAATGTCTGGCTAATAAAAGTAAACCCGGTGCATGTTGCACAATGGGGCACGTTTGTCAAAACGAAAAATGTTTCATCCGCTTCGGCTGCTGTTGATTTATCAGTTCAGGTTGAAAATAAAACAAACACAGATCAGCGCGTGGAAATTATTACAGATATATATGCATTGAATGATAAGTTTGAAAGGGCAATTAAAAAAACAGCTTCTTTTTCAAAACAAATTGAAACCGTAAAAGCAGGGGAGAAGCAGCAGTTTGAAAACACAGCCGCCATCAATAATCCAATGTTGTGGGGGCCGCCGCCTTCGCAAAAACCAAACCTTTATGTGGCTGTTACAAAACTGCTGATAGATGGTAAAGCTGTTGATGAATATGAAACTCAATTTGGCATACGCTCAATACAATTCAACCCTGAAAAAGGATTGATTGTAAATGGAAACCCTGTGCGCATACAAGGCGTGAACCAGCATCACGACCTGGGTGCACTGGGCGCTGCTTTTAATATAAGGGCCGCTGAAAGACAACTGGAAATTTTAAAAGAGATGGGCTGTAATGCTATTCGTCTTGCACATAATCCACCGGCGCCGGAATTGCTTGCACTTACAGATCGCATGGGTTTCCTGGTAATTGATGAAATATTTGATTGCTGGGAGAAAGGCAAAAACCCGCTCGATTTTCATTTGATATTTAAAGACTGGCATGAAGCCGATACACGTTCTTTTATTCGCCGGGACCGTAATCATCCTTCTGTTATTGCCTGGAGTTTTGGCAACGAAGTAGGCGAACAATATACCGGTGAAGAAGGCGCAGTCGTGGCAAAACAATTATATGATATTGTAAAAGAAGAAGACGATACAAGACCTGCCACCGCTTCTATGAATTATGCAAAACCCGATATGCCATTCCCGGCGGTAATGGATATACTCACGCTCAATTACCAGGGCGAAGGCATTCGCGATGCACCGGCTTACGCGCATTTAAAAGGCATAAGAACATCGCCTTTATATCCTGCATTTAATGAAAAATTTCCGCAAAAACTTATAGTGAGCAGCGAAACAGCTTCTGCATTAAGCACCCGCGGCACGTATATTTTTCCTGTTACGGGCGGCATAAGTGCACCCGTTAGTGACAGCACCGGCGGCGACCCGGTAAATAAATATGTAAGCGCTTATGATCTTTATACAGCGCAGTTTGGCGCTTCGCCTGATAAGGTTTTTGCGGCGCAGGATCACAATCCTTACGTAGCTGGTGAATTTGTGTGGACGGGCTGGGATTATATAGGCGAACCAACGCCTTATTATTCAGCCCGCAGTTCCTATTCAGGTATCATTGACCTGGCAGGATTTAAAAAAGACAGGTTTTATTTATATCAATCTCGCTGGCGGCCGGATTTGCCTGTGGCGCATATACTTCCGCACTGGACATGGCCTGACCGCATTGGAAAAATTACACCCGTACATGTTTATACTTCCGGCGATGAAGCGGAGTTATTTCTGAATGATAAATCGCTTGGCAGAAAAAAGAAAGCTGAATATGAATACCGTTTGCGCTGGGATAGCGTGGTGTATGAACCGGGGGAATTGAAAGTGATTGCTTATAAGAATGGAAAACAATGGGCAACAGATGTGGTAAAAACGGCGGGTGCTGCGGCAAAGCTTGAACTTATTGTAGACCGTGATGTAATTGCTGCTGATGGTAAAGATTTATCGTTTGTTACCGTGCGGGTTTTGGATGATAAAGGAAATGTGGCGCCGCAGGCAAATAATATAATAAAATTTGAAGTGGCAGGTAATGGAGAATTTGTTGCGGCAGATAATGGAGATCCTGCTGACCTTGTTTCTTTCGCCTCAAAAGAAAGGGCTGCTTTCAGCGGGTTGGCGCTGGCAATTATCCGTTCTGAAGCCGGTAAACCGGGTTCAATAAAACTAACTGTAACGGCAGATGGCCTGCAGCCGGCATCTGTAATTATTAAAAGCAAATGATCGTATGACAGATTTTTTTACTGGTATAATGCTTTAAGCCGGCAAATAAATTCAGTTGCTTCGGAAACACCTGGCTGTTATTCATAACCAATCTTAAGCAAATGAATCAAACAACTTCTTAACCTCTTTATAATTCAGTGGTGGCAGATTTTTTGAAGTTAATATGCTTCACTATAAAACAATAAGGCTGCCATTCGGCAACCTTATTGCAATTATTAAACAAATAAAAAGTTATTGATGATCCGGAGGTGGCGGAGGCGTATTGCTACTGCTGTCACGGCCCGGAGGAGGGGGCGGAGGCGGCATATTACCATGATCATCGTCCGGCAAAACTGCATCTTCAGGATGCGGGTTACCATGATGACAGGTTACGCATTTTACAACAGAAATAGTATCCGGCCTTTCCGAATTTTCCGGATTAAAATATTTCATGTTTATTTCATGCGTCATATTAAGCATATAACGGGCAATGTCTTTTTCAGACTTCGCATCGCTGGAAAAATCCATTTTACCATTAGCTCCCGGTGAGTGGCAAAAATTACACCGCACACCCAACGCTTTATTAAAGCCATGCATCACTTTTTCGAGGTCTTCTTTGCTTATATCTTTCGGTAAAACCTTAAGGTTTTTAAATAACCCTGTATCGCTTAAGCTGGTATTGTTCTTAGTGCTGACAGCAGGCTTGGTTGCAGCAACACTTATGAAAACACATACAGCAAGAAATAGCAGGAAATTAAGTTTTCGTTTGTTTGAATGCATCATAAAGAATTATTGAAGCGGTAAAATAATTTTATTTTTTTAAAATGACAATTTTATTACAATTGTTCATCAGCCGGGTAAGTTATGCCTGCTTTTCTTCTTATCGAATCCAATGTTTCTATCAGCGATAAAGAATCTGCGAATGTCATTACGGGGCTTTCAATTAATCCCTTTGTCAGGCATTCGCCAACATGCCTTGCCTCGTATTGATATCCGAAGCCTTCTTCAGGCCTGCCTGTATCAATAATTTGTTTTGTATCAAGCCTGCCGGGATAATATTCAACAGTTGCAAACGGTGTATAATAGCGGGAGGTTAAACGTATGCGGCCTTTGGTTCCGCAAATGTCTGCTTCCGTTGTGCAATCAGAAAGAAAAGTTGAAAACAGTTGTGCAAGCCTTCCATCGTTATATTTAAAAGTAACGGCGCATTGCTCATCGGTATTTCCTGCAGTCAATATTGCTTCTGCTGTTATAATATCGGGCTTACCTAAAAAGAACAAAGCCGTAAATACATTATAAATACCAATGTCAAGCACAGTGCCGCCGCCTAATGAGGGATCGAGCAAACGTTGCGGTGCATCCGGCGGCGCTTTAAAACCAAAATTTACAAGCAGGCTTTTTATATCGCCCAGCATGCCGTCATCAATCATTTGTTTTACTTTATTGAATGGCGGTAAAAATTTCGTCCACACAGCTTCCATTAAAAAAACTTTTTTGCTGCGTGCTGCATCAATCATTTCCTTTACCTGTTTATAATTAATGGCAAATGCTTTCTCGCATAACACAGCTTTACTGTTATTGATGCACAGCAGTGCGTGTTCATGATGATGGCTGTGCGGCGTTGCGATATATATCACATCCACTTCATCGTCTTTTACCAATGCTTCATAGCTGTAATGTTTATGTTTTATATTGAACTCTTTGGCAAACGCATCTGCCGATGCAGCATTGCGTGCGCCACAGGCAACGAGGGCTGCATCTTCAACAAACTTAAGGTCTGATGCAAATTTTCTTGCTATACGGCCACAGCCTAAAATTCCCCAACGTATCATATTATTTTTTTGAGTGGAAGATAAAGGATTTGGTTATTTTTTATGATGAACTTGTTTAAGCATTTGAAATAAATCACACAGGTGCATAGTTTTTTAGTATAAGCAAAAACAAAAGCAACACAAAAATTTCATGGAAGATGAAATACTATCACCTGTACTTTGCTTAATAATAAATACATTTTCCGAAGTAGTTACTATGGTTCCATACAGTTGAAATAAGTAACGAATAATAATTATAAAAAGTAAAGAATTACTGTCACAGATGCACCGATAAAATCAGTGCATCTGTGGTTGAAATGTGGTTATGCAAGGTTTTGTAACTTCATACAACTAAATTCTTCTCAAATGTCAAACACAGAAAACGATGCAACCAGGCTTCGCCGTAAAATTAAGACTGCTGTAATTTTTATCATTATCGGTTTATTGTTAAACGGTATTTCTGCAATACCACTGCAGGCGGAGTTAAAAATTTTGCTGTCAAATCCCGATGCGCTGCCACCATTCCTCCGCGATTGGTGGACTTATGTAAATAATGGGATAAATGATACAGGCAAAAATTATCCTTTTATGCGTTATGGTTTTGACTGGCTCGCATTTGCGCATTTAATGATTGCAATTGCCTTCATTGGCCCCTTAAAAGATCCTGTAAAAAATGAATGGGTGGTGCAGTGGGGCATCATTACATCTGCGCTTAGCATAGTGATGGCGCTGTGCTGGGAACGTTTACGTGAAATACCATTCTGGTGGTCTTTCATTGATGCATTCATTGCGGTTGTTGCGCTTATTATTCTTTTATTATGCAATGGCTGGATAAAGCAATTGAAGAAAATTGAAACTGCGTGAACAGGAAAAAGTAAATTAAGGCCTTCAATAATATAAATGAAAAAGCGTATGCCACAGATGCACGGTATATTGAATAATTAAACTGTCCTACCTGTGCATCTGTGCTAAAAATAATCTGTAAACGGTTTCTTAATTGCCATCATAATAAAAGAGTATTTTGGCGTTGGTTGAAAGATCGGTTTTTACAAACAGCTTATATGTTTCTTTGCCAACTGTAATACGCATAAGTGCACTGTTTGGCGATATGTTTCCCAGGTTATCGGCAACCAATATAAATTCATGCTGCCGGTTTAATGCATCGGCATGAATAGTAAAAGTTATAGGCTTTGTTGAAAGAAGCTCATTATTAACTACCGGCATATTGTTGTGATAAACAGATATCCTGTCGCCGTCAACTTCACCGTTATCAAACAGGTCAACAACAATATCGGGCGTTGTAATGTGATAAGCACCCAGCAGCACGTTGCCCCTTTGTTCCAGCACTTTGTCTTTAATGGTTGCAGGTTTTGCTCTTGCTGTTTCCAAAGAGTCGAGTATTGCACGCTGTTCTTTTGCAGCAAGCGCTTTACTCAGGGAATTTTTGGTGCGTTGCTGTTTTATGGCTGCAATATTTTCCAAAGAATCTGCAATCTGTTTTTTTCTTTTTTCTGAAAGCTGTGCATTCGCTGAATTTAGTTTTTGCTGTTCTTTCAATTTTGCAATTGTTTGCAAAGAATCCGCAATTTGCTGTTGCCGTTTTTTTATAGCAGCAATCGAATCTTCAATATGTTGCTGTTTGATTTTTGCTGCTACTTCATTCAAAGAATCCAACCTTCGTTGTTCCTTCAGCTTTGCAATTGTTTGTAAAGAATCTGCAATTTCTTGTTGCCGTTTTTTCACAGCAGCGATAGAGTCTTCAATATGTTGCTGTTTGATTTTTGCTGCTACTTCATTCAAAGAATCCAACCTTCGCTGTTCTTTCAGCTTTGCAATTGTTTGAAGAGAATCCGCAATTTGCTGTTGCCGTTTTTTTATAGCAGCAATCGAATCTTCAATATGTTGCTGCCTGATTTTTGCAGCGACTTCATTTAAAGAATCCAGCCTTTGCTGTTCTTTCAGCTTTGCAATTGCTTGTAAAGAATCCGCAATTTGCTGTTGCCTTTTTTTCACAGCGGCAATCGAATCTTCAATATGTTGTTGTTTGATTTTCGCTGCAACTTCATTTAAAGAATCCAATCTTCGTTGTTCTTTCAATTTTGCAATAGCTTGCAAAGAATCTGCAATTTGCTGTTGTCGTTTTTTAACAACAGCAATCGAATCTTTAATATGTTGTTGCCTGATTTTCGCTGCGACTTCATTTAAAGAATCCAATCTTCGCTGTTCTTTCAGTTTTGCAATTGCTTGCAAAGAATCTGCAATTTGCTGTTGTCGTTTTTTAACAACAGCAATCGAATCTTTAATATGTTGTTGCCTGATTTTCGCTGCTGCTTCATTTAAAGAATCCAATCTTCGCTGTTCTTTCAATTTTGCAATTGCTTGCAAAGAATCTGCAATTTGCTGTTGTCGTTTTTTAACAACAGCAATCGAATCTTCAATATGTTGTTGCCTGATTTTCGCTGCTGCTTCATTTAAAGAATCCAATCTTCGCTGTTCTTTCAATTTTGCAATTGCTTGCAAAGAATCTGCAATTTGCTGTTGTCGTTTTTTAACAACAGCAATCGAATCTTCAATATGTTGTTGCCTGATTTTCGCTGCTACTTCATTCAAAGAATCCAATCTTCGCTGTTCTTTCAATTTTGCAATTGCTTGCAAAGAATCTGCAATTTGCTGTTGTCGTTTTTTTACAGCAGCAATCGAATCTTCAATATGTTTCTGCCTGATTTTTGCTGCTGCTTCATTCAAAGAATCCAACCTTCGTTGTTCTTTCAGCTTTGCAATTGCCTGCAAAGAATCTGCAATTTGTTGTTGCCGTTTTTTTACAGCAGCAATCGAATCTTTAATATGTTGCTGCCTGATTTTCGCTGCTACTTCATTCAAAGAATCCAACCTTCGCTGTTCTTTCAGCTTTGCTACTGTTTGAAGAGAATCCGCAATTTGCTGTTGCCGTTTTTTTACAGCAGCAATTGAATCTTCAATGTGTTGCTGCCTGATTTTTGCTGCTGCTTCATTCAAAGAATCCAATTTTCGTTGTTCTTTCAATTTTGCAATTGCTTGCAAAGAATCTGCAATTTGCTTTTCATGTTTTTGCTTATATAATGCTATAGCTTTAAGTGAATCCCGTTTCAGCTTTTCCCGTTCATCTGCTTCAAATGCCAATCTTTCTTCGAGCCTTTTTTTTCTTAGTTGTGCAATTAAAACGAGGTTTGTAGTGGAGTCTTCTATTTGTTTCAGCCGCTTCTTTTCCTCTAATACTTCAGGTGTTTCTTTACAGGGAACGAAAGATTGAATGTTATTACCTGAACCGAAATTTTTTACAAGGTATAATTGCGTTGGTTCATCAAATTCACACAGCAGCCGGTAATAAACATTTATGCCATTGCAACTGTCACTGCACGCAATTATGCGGCTGGTTAACAAAAGGCTGTCTTCTTTAATCGTTAATTTATTTTCTGTTACACAGGAAAGGCATTGCGGTGTATAATCCTTTTGGGATGCTTCGCCTGAAAGAACAGTAATGCCTCTAAAAAAAAACTGGCTTGTTGTGTAGCTGCCCCGTATATCAATTATTACGGGCAGCCCTTTCTGTTTAAAAATAGTTATACCTGTAAAAGAGCTGCCTTTAACGCTGTCAATTATTAAGTTTTTTGAATTGAGCTTGGGTTCTGTTTTTTCTTTCCATAGCCCTGCAAGCCAGTTTGACTGCTGTGTATTGCCGCATAAGAATGCAAGGCATAACAGAATTGCCAGCGCGGATTTTTTTAATTTGCCCAAAGGCATTTGCGCGAATATGTAATACAGGCTGCTGATAGTGTTTGATTTGAATAAAAGGGTACAAATAAACCGAACTGAATATTAGCCAGTTTGAAGCGAAAGTAATAAAGAAGACAAAATGCCGGCGCAGGTTTCTTGCGGGCAATTTTTTTATAAATGATCTTGTGCGTTACGGTTAAATTTGTTTACACTTGTATTAAATTAATTTTTAGCACCAAACTATTATATTATGTTATCCCCATCAATGCAGGAAGCTCTGAATAAACAAGTGCTTATGGAGGCGCAATCTTCGCAGGCATACCTTGCTATGGCAAGCTGGGCCGATATACAACCGGGCCTGAAAGGCGTAACACAGTTTTTCTTTAAGCACAGCGACGAAGAGCGCATGCATATGCTTAAACTCATCACTTATATAAATGAGCGTGGCGGTTTTGCTGTGGTGCCGGCTTTGGAACAACCCACTTTAACTTTCGTTTCTTTAAAGAAAGCATTTGAAGAACTTTTTAAACATGAAGTAAAGGTGAGTGAAAGCATAAATGAACTGGTGGATATGAGCCTGAAAGAAAAAGATTATGCCACCCATAATTTTCTGCAGTGGTACGTAAATGAGCAACTGGAAGAAGAAAAGCTTGCGAGGGAATGTAATGATAAACTTGAATTAATCGGCGATGATAAAAGCGGCCTCTATCTTTTTGACAGGGATATTATGAACATGGGCGGTGAAGGCCATGGCAATAAAAAACATTGATTTATTCTAAAGCGAATTAAATGAACAATGCCTGCTCTTGCAGGCATTGTTCATTTATATTCTTTCGCCGTGCTCGTATTTCACGGCATTAACGTTTCAGCTTTATCTTCCTGAAAAAACAGGTTTTCTTTTTTCAAGAAAAGCGGCGGCCCCTTCTTTTGCATCGGCCGTATCAAAGCATTCCCCAAATTTTTTCATTTCAAAATCATAACCCTGTTGAGTATGATCGAAGTTGTTAATGCATGCAATAACTTTTGCAATGGCCAGCGGCGCTTTTGTATTAATAACATTTAATATTTTCTTTACTTCATTCAATAATTCTACAGGCGCAACAATTTTATTTACTATTCCATATTGCTGTGCATCTTCCGCAGAAATTATTTCGCCCGTCATCATTAACTGCATTGCCCTGTTTTTGCCTGCCAGTTGGGTAAGCCGCTGCGTGCCCCCATAACCGGGAATAAGCCCAAGGTTTACTTCAGGCTGGCCAAACTTTGCATTGCTGCTTGCTATAATAAAATGACAGGCTAATGCCAGCTCGCAACCGCCGCCCAATGCAAAACCATTTACGGCGGCAATAATTGGTTTGGGACAATTTTCAATTTTATCAAACACCATTTCCTGTCCTTTTCTTGCCAGCGCTTCGCCGGCAGTGCCATCAAGCTGAAGAAACTCGCTTATATCTGCGCCCGCAACAAAAGCTTTTTCGCCGGCGCCCGTAATAATGGCAGATTTTATTTTATCGCTTTTATACACTTCATCAACTGCAGCGCTTAATTCTTCTATCACGGTTCTGTTTAATGCATTCAGTTTATCAGGCCGGTTAATGATGATCGTGTAAATATTATCATCTAATAATGTTTGTAATGTTTGGTAACTCATTTTTTGTTTTTTAATTTCTGCAATTCGTTAAGCCGTGCAATATCCCACAAGTCTTTATCGCGGCTTGCTTTTAATTTCATGTTGATTAAAATTTCATAAGAAACAAAATTTGCCGGAATGTTTTTATCAATTTCAAGGACTTCTCTTTTTAAGTAAGCGTCTTCAAAGTCTAATGAAAAATCAAAAAAAGTGAGAAAATCAATAGAAGCATCATAAGGCCCGATAGTTGCTTTAAACAGGCCGGTAAAGTCTTCTTCATAAAGAGGTGCTACTTCCTGCTCTGAATAATTCATGCAAAGCAATGTTTTAATAAAGATATCCCTGTTTATATTTGTTGGCTGCAGCCATACATCCAAATCTCTTGTGTTCCTGTTATAACCATGATAATTTACCGCATAACCACCAACAAGCAAATATTTCAGGTTGTTTTGAAATGCGCAGGAAAGAAAGAGCAGAAATTCATTATTGAGCAGATCCATTATGGATTATTATAGTTCTTTTTGCGGGAATATTTTTTTTAAACTTATTTGTCAGTTGCTGCATTTTGAGAAGTGCACTAAACCTTTCTTTTGGGGTACTGTTTATCATCCATTGGAGATGATGTATTTCTTGTTCCTGGAAAGTCTTAAATATTCTTATCTTTTTTCCATTCATAATACAAATTTAAAAGTTCCTGTACTTCTTCACCCAATCCTTAATATAACCAGCTATTTCATGCGTGTTGGCGCCTGGTGCAAATAATTTGCCCACGCCCATTTCATGCAATGCCTTCATATCATCATCGGGAATAATGCCGCCGCCGGTAACCAGCACATCATTCATATCTTTTTCCTGCATCAGCTTAATGATCTTTGGAAAAACCGTCATGTGCGCACCGCTCAAAATGCTTATGCCTATTGCATCAACATCTTCCTGCAATGCAGTGTTTACAACCATTTCAGGCGTTTGGCGCAACCCGGTATAAATAACTTCCATGCCAGCATCCCGCAAAGCTGTTGCAATAACTTTTGCGCCACGGTCGTGGCCATCCAGCCCAACTTTGGCAACCAGCACACGTACCGGCCGGTTTAATGTTTCACTCATGCATTCCTTTTATAATTCATCAATAGATAATGCAATTTACGATTGAATTGCATTGATAATTTCTTTGCTTAACGGATCAATACCCGGTTCAAAATAATGCGTAAGCATGCCTTCTTCATTAATAAGGTATTTGGTGAAATTCCAAACAGGCGCTTTATTCAGCCAGCCATTTTCGTGTTCATTACTCAGCCATTCAAATACCTTATTTTGATTGGGCTTTTTTATAACAACTGATTTTTTTGCCAACGGAAATGTTACGCCGTAATTCACTTTGCAAAACTCCGCAATAGCCTCATCGTTACCTTTTTCCTGTTCATGAAAATCATTTGCAGGAAAACCAATGATGGCCACATTATACTGTTTGTATAATTTTTCCAGGTTCTCATATTGATTGGTATAACCACAATTGGAAGCGGTATTTACAATCATCAGTTTTTTGCCTTTGAATGAAGAAAGATTTTCTGTTTTACCATTGTTTAATTCAACACTGAAGTTATAGATTGATATTGCGGGTTGAGCGTGTTGCTTGTTAAAATAAATGCCCTTATTGGAATTTCTTTTCATAATAATCGGGTACAAAATCTTCATTATCCTTTGCCGTATGGTCATTTCAAAAATTTTGATGAAAGTACAGCCGGTAATGTTAATGAAGAATTATTGACTGATATTAAGTAAATCTATTTTCTTCATCAAAACCTCTTTATCAGCAGTGGTTTTAGCCAAATGAATAGCATTGTCAAAATTTAACCTGGCCCTGTTGTTATCAATGCCTGTATATAATTCGCCAAGCAAAGCATAATAATATTGGCTGCCCGTTAACTGCAGTTTTTCTGCTTCTTTAATTGCCCGTTCTTTTCCATAAACTTTTGAAAGCGCAAATGTGCGGTTCAGCGCCGCCACCGGCGAATATTCAAGCTGCAGCAAGCGGTTATACATTTGTAAAATGTTTTCCCATTTTTCTTCGCTATCTTCTTTTATTGTGTGCCAATAGGCAATGGTTGCTTCTATATGATATTTTGAAATAGTATTTCCTGTTGATGATTTGTGCAGGTAATATATTCCTTTGGTTATAAGTTCACGGTTCCATAAACTTTCGTCCTGGTCATAGTATAAAACCGGTTCACCGTTTTCATTCTTCCTGGCCGCAAAACGTGAAGCTTGCAAACACATTAAAGCCAGCAGCGCATTCACCGGCGGCAGGTTGGTTTGTTCATTATCAGCAAGCAAATAAGTTAACCGCATTGCTTCCTGGCAAAGGTCTTCCCGAAGCACAACATCTTTACTTTCTGAATAATAACCTTCATTAAACAATAAGTATAAAGTAATAAGCACATTATGTAAGCGCTTATATATTTCCTGTTTTGGCGGAAATGCAATTATTACATTTTCCTGCTTCAGCTTTTCTTTGGCACGCGATAACCTTTTGCTAACGGTTTCTTTATTGCTGAGAAAAGCATTGGCAATTTCTTCTATCCCAAAACCGCAAAGGATGCGCAAAGCGAGGCCTATCTGCGCTTCAGCGGGTATGGAAGGATGGCATATAGCAAACATCATTTGCAACTGGCTGTCGGTAATATTTTTTTCAGAAAGATCTATCTCTATCGTTTCAACGTTTGTAAAATCATTTTTTAATTGCGATTGAATTTTACCTCTAAATATTTTATTACGGGCGATATGGTTTTTTGCTTTGTTTTTAGCAACTGTATAAAGCCAGGCAGCAGGATTGGGCGGAATGCCTTTGTACGTCCAGGTTTCGAGTGCCGATAAAAAAGTTTCGCCTGCAATATCTTCTGCTGTTTCAATATGTTCAATGCCAAAAAACTTGCATAAAACAGCAGTGATTTTTGCAAATTCTGTTCTGAATAAATGTGGTATTAATTGCTGGTTTTCCATAAAAAGCTTCCGCAATATTGCTCGCGGAAGCTGCTTTTTGATTATTTAATGCTTATCATCATTTTTGGCTATTCTTCTTACTTCCATCGTATTGCCGGGGCCTTGCAGAACCGGCGATCCTTTAGCAAATTCAACAGCTTCATCAATAGATTCCGCTTTCACAATAAGATACCCGCCCAGTGTTTCTTTAATATCGCCAAAAGGCCCGTTGGTTACAACATTATTATGATGCACAACTTTGGCATCATCAAAAATAAGCCCGTTGCCAGCCACAAATTTATTTTGGGCTGCAATGCTGCCAATCCAGTCCATTGTTTGTTTCATCCAGGTTTGTATCTGCTCCGGTGATGCTATTTTTTTACCATCTTCATGCCGGAAGATTAACATGTATTCATCCATAAATTAAAATTTTTTTGTTCTCGCTTAAAAGAACAGGTTATAAAATTTGATTAATAACTGTATAACAAATGCGTTTTAAAAAAATGGACAAGCTTTGTAAATTTTTTATGATTCTTCCGGAGATTGCGTAAATCAATGTGAAATATATTATCTGCGCCTGCAAGGCTGCCAACTTGTTTGCACAAATGAAATTAAGCTTTTGATGATTTTTGAATAATAGATAAGCTCAGAATGCACCCGGAAAATATAACATGCTTAAAACCCGCATTTGAATTTAGCTTTACAGTCATAAATTTATCACATGCCCCATACATTTTCAGTTAAAGGAAATTATGTAAATATCAAAAGCAAAGCCATAAATGAAGCAGCGTTTTTTATAGAAAATGGAAAAATAGTTTCTGTTGAAATTTATGGTGAAGAGAACAAAACATTGCCTTACATTTTGCCAGGTTTTATTGACAGTCATGTGCATATTGAAAGCAGTATGCTTGTGCCTTCGGAATTTGCGAGGCTGGCAGTTGTGCATGGCACGGTGGCCACCATAAGTGATCCGCATGAAATTGCCAATGTTTGCGGCATGGAAGGCGTTGAGTTTATGATTGAGAACGGGAGGGGAGTGAACTTTAAATTCAATTTTGGAGCGCCCAGTTGTGTGCCTGCAACGGTTTTTGAAACAGCAGGCGCTGCCTTGAACAGCAACGATGTTGAGCAATTATTACAGAAGCCGGAGATAAAATATTTAAGCGAGATGATGAATTTTCCCGGCGTATTGTTGGGTGATGATGAAGTGATGAAAAAGATTGCGGCTGCTAAAAAATTAAATAAACCTGTCGATGGGCATGCCCCGGGTTTGCGCGGTGAAGATGCTAAAAAATATATTGAAGCAGGCATATCAACAGACCATGAATGTTTTACGAAAGAAGAAGCGCTGGATAAACTGCAATATGGCATGAAAATACTTATTCGCGAAGGCAGCGCTGCCAAAAATTTTGAGGCGTTGATTGATTTGCTGAATGATTACCCAAACAAAATAATGTTTTGCAGCGATGACAAACATCCTGATAGCTTGGCCGAAGGGCATATCAACAAATTGTGTGAGCGCGCCGTTGCAAAAGGAATAAATGTTTTTAAAGTATTGCAGGCTGCATGCATCAATCCTGTTGAACATTATAAGCTGAATGTTGGCTTGTTGAATAAAGGCGATGCCGCAGATTTTATTGTTGTAAAAAATCTTACATCATTTGATGTATTACAAACCTATATTAACGGTGAGCTTGTTGCTGAAAGCGGATCAACAAAACTTCAATCCATTCCTGTAAAACCCATCAACAATTTTTCTATTGATAAGGTAAGTGTAAACGATATAAAATTTACTGCGGATGAATTGAATTTAACCAATGATAAAATTCCGGTAATAGAAGCGTTAGACGGCCAGCTCATCACCAATAAATTACTGGTAAAACCAACGCTGGCAAACGATGAACTGGTAAGCAATGTGGAAAACGATATTTTAAAAATAGTTGTGGTTAACCGCTACAGGAAAGCGCCTGTTGCCAAAGCGTTTATAAAAAATATGGGTTTGAAAAATGGGGCCATTGCTTCGTCTGTTGCACACGACAGCCATAATATTGTTGCAGTTGGCTGCGATGATAAATCATTAATAAAAGCGATCAATTTAATTATTGAAGCAAAGGGCGGTGTAAGCTGTGCAGATGATGCGGGTAATGAAAGAATAGTTGCTTTGCCGGTCGCAGGTTTGATGAGCGCAGGTGATGGTTATAAAGTTGCGGCAGCTTATACGGAGATTGATAAAATGGCAAAAGCGCTTGGCTCAAATTTATCAGCGCCGTTTATGACCTTAAGCTTTATGGCGCTGCTGGTGATCCCGCATATAAAACTCAGCGATAAAGGCTTGTTTAATGGCGACAGTTTTTCATTCTTTTGAAGAAGCAATGGCATCGCTTAAAGTGTCTGCACTCATAACAGATAAAGCCAGGCTGTCTGTGCCTTTTGGCAGGTGGTAACGTATCTTAAAAGTTTTAGTTGCTCCGGGTTTGAGTATGGATGGTATAACATCTTCGTGTTCTTCCACGCGTATGCCGTTTTTATAACAAAGCATTTTAAGGCGCGTATTTTTATAAGCTGCAACAGAAGCGGTATTTACAAGTTTTCCTTTAATTACCGTATTTCCAAAAAGATTTCTTTTATCATCCGACGACAGGTGAATGAATTGTTCAGGATGTTCACTTTCACGCTGGGCAAGGCTTATCTTATTTTCAGCGTAGTTTTTTGAATCAAATTTCTCTTTGCAGGAGAAAAAAACAAACACAGTTAGTGCAACAATCAAATACTTCATACAATCTGTTTCAAATATATTAACGGCATAAGCATGGTTTTATTACAGCATCAGGCTTCCTGTCCCATCCAAACGGCGCCACCGATGCTGTTTCTTGATGCGCCTGTAACCGAAGCCAGTACAGTATTTTCTTCCCGCCATCTTAATATGCCAAGCAAAGCCATAATTAAAGCTTCCTTATACTGTACAATATTATTTTCGGCAACAATCGTTTCAATGTTTAAAGATGCTAAATTTTCCTTTATTTTTTCAATAAGGAATTTATTGAAAGCGCCGCCGCCGGTAATAAGCAGTTTATAAAGCTGCTGCGCCTGCCGGTTTGCAGTTAATGCAGCGGCAGCTCGTTTTAACTGGTAAGCAATATGTCCGGTATAAGTATTCAAAGCATCTGCAGTATTTGCATCGAAAGATTTAATGATTGGAAATACAGTATCTGTTCCAAAATTATTAGAAAGTGATTTGGGCGCAGGCTGCTGATAATAATCCAATGCATTCAGGTTTTCAAGGAGTGCAGTATTTAAACTGCCTGATGAAGCCATGTTCCCGTCTTCATCAAATTCTTTACCGGCTTCCTGCGCCAGCATATTTAATACGCGGTTGGCCGGGCAAACATCAAAAGCTATAAAATTATTTTGTTGCTGAAAAGAAAGGTTGGCAATGCCGCCGATATTCAGGTAAAAATCATAATCAGGAAATAAGAGTTTTTCACCCATTGGAACGATAGGTGCGCCCTGCCCGCCTAAAGCGACATCTATTATCCGTAAATCGCTTACTACATTAATGCCCGTTAAAGCAGCCAGCGTTGCGCCACAGCCCAATTGTGTTGTTATACCATTAGAAGGATCATGAAAAACCGTGTGGCCATGCGAAGCGATTAACTGAACCCGATGATGCAGGTTGTTTTCCTCAATAAACCTGTTTACACAATCCGCAAGATATTTACCATAAGCGGCATGCAATAAACAATAATTATATGCGCTGCTTGTTTTTGCATTGGTGAGTTGTTGCTTCCATTCATCATTGTACCCATAACAATCTGCTGCAAGTATATTATAACTCCATGAGCCGCGGTTTTCTTCCAGCTCTGTAAAAACAATGTCCAGCCCGTCTAAAGAAGATCCACTCATTAAACCAAGAACCCTGTATACCATTATAATTAATTTCTTAAGCCCGCAAGTTATTTGAATTATTTTTTGATTGGAATATTACGGGCTTCAAAATACAATGGCTGCTCTGCCATCTTCACATGCTGCAGGCTTTGATTGGCTATTAATTGATGGCTTACGAAAGTGGCTCCGGTTTGGGCGGCCCGCCTGCTGGCCTGGATTTATCTTCAGGCAATGGAATAAATTCATGGTTATCTGTTGGCGGTAATATGATGCGTCCCTGTTTCCAGTCTTCTTTCGCCTGTTCAATCCGTTCTTTTCTTGATGAAACAAAGTTCCACCATATATATCTTTCGCCCAGCGGTTCACCGCCAAGCAGCATTAATGTTGAATGTTCTTTTGCAAGCAGGTGCGGGTCTGAGCCTTTGGTAAATACAAGCATTTGGCCGGCCTTGTATGTTTGCCCGTTTATTTCTATGCTTCCGTGAACAATATAAATGCCGCGTTCTGCATGTTCTTCCGGTAAGGCGAATTTCGTATTGGCTTCTATTTCTGCATGCAAATAAAACAGCGGCGAATGTGTTTTTACATCGTTGCGCAAGCCGTAGGCATTGCCGGCAATCAGCCGCATCCAGACACCTTTATCTGTATAAACGGGTAAAGCACCAGGTTTATAATTATCAAAGGCAGGCGCCGATTCTTCATCTTTTTCAGGAAGCGCCACCCAGGTTTGTATCATTTCAAGCTGGCCGCCAGCCAGTGTTGCCGGGTCTTCAAACCGTTCAGAATGTGCAATGCCACGGCCCGCCGTCATCCAGTTTACTTCACCGGGTTTTATTACCTGTTCCACGCCCAGGCTGTCGCGGTGCGTAACCTGTCCACCAAAAAGATAACTCACAGTTGATAAACCTATATGCGGATGCGGCAACACATCGAGCGAAGATATTTGGTCCGGCGCCTGGGTAACCGGGCCGGCATGATCCATAAAAATAAACGGCCCAACCATTCGCCGCAGGCGGAAAGGTAATATGCGTTTTACCTGCATTGCCGGGCTTATGGCCGCATTGCGTGCTTCAATAACAATATCCAGCATAATTATGTTTATGTAAATCTATGCTGTTTTTAACGGGCCGGCCTTTTGGCCGGCCCGTTATCTTTTTTGAAAGAGTTTTAAACCTGAATCACCGGCTAAAATTATTGTATTACTAACCGCATTGTTTCGTTCAGCTTATCACCTTTAATTACTACGTTATAAACGCCTGCGGCCGGTTTGCCTGCAAACGGTATTGCATAATTTCCATTCTTTTGCACCTGTATATTTTTAGATAAGATCAATCTTCCATTTATATCTGTTACTTCTGCTTTTATGTGCGTGCCGCTGTAATTATTCAATGCAATAAAAGCATCGCCATTGGATGGATTGGGATATACTTTTACTGTGGGCGTTTCAATGTTTAAGGTTACAACTTTTACATCAGAAGTGTTACTGCTGCCATCTTTATTTACCTGCACAAGCTGATAATAATTATTACCATTTACAGGTTGCAAGTCATACGTGTTGTATGATTGTGCATCTAAAGAATTGCCCCTGCTTTTTATGGTAGCCACATTGCGCCAGCCTGTTTTGCCATTTGCGCTGTGTTGTATTATGAAGTGGTCGTTGCCGGTTTCTGTTGCCATCTTCCATTGTAATAACACTTTTGTATTGTCTTCAGGTTTCGCATCAAACGCATCCATTTTTGCAACCGGAGAACCATCTGTAAATGGCGACAGGCTTTTTAAATCAGCACGCTGAAACGTAGGCCAGTAAACGGTTTTATCGTCGAGCATTTGACCAATATCCCCAATGTTGCAATAAGAAAAAGTATAGTTGCCATTGTTTTCCGTTTCCTCATGGATTAATGCGAAATAGCTCATAATATCAGCCTGCCCTTCCGTTTGCCCAACAATACTTCTGTTTACCCACGGCCCGATGGGCGATTGTGCATATTCTACTTCAATCTTATCGCTTAAAGGTGTCATAAATAAGGCCACATAATGATTGGGGCCCATGCGCACTACGGAATACAAATTCACATCTGCAATTTCTTTGCTGTTTTGATAATCGTAACTCCAGCCTGTATCTGTTAAAAACTGCCACGGTGTTGTTGCGGAAAAATGGCCTGTTGGAAACCTTGCTACAACTGCATGCGATTCATACGGATTTATTTCACGGGCAGCGTAAGCATAAGTGTATCCGTCATCAGCTTTGCATAAAGTATTGTATTGAAGCGTGCCAATCCACGGCATCCATTTTATGCTGTGCAGCGTAAGGTCGGGCAATGAAAAAACGGCTACGGCTTCGCGGTTGCCATACATTAAAGGATCGTTTTCATTAAGCTGCACCACATCTGGCAGCAGCACTTTCAGCGAATCATTTTCCACGATCATATCCCTCGGCCAGAAAAAGTCATCATGCCCAACAGGATTGGGTGGTTCCATAATGGCTTTGGGCGCATCAACCGTGCCGCCAATCATCGTATGCAAAATGCCATTGGGTTTATCTGCTGTTTGCAATACCAGCGTATTGCGGAGCAACTGGTGTGTGTTCATGGAGTTGGTGGTGGTATCGTTATAGCCATACCATCCGTCGGAGAAAGTCCACACCGTTCTTCCATCGGGCAACGGTTCAGATATTTGCCCATCTGCACTCAGCCATGCATATTCATTTTCGGGCCGGTTGTTTTGCCACATATAATTCATGGCTACATCAATTTCATTATTCGTTTCATCCAATATTTCAACCTTGTCAATATTATATTCTGTATTGGATAAAAACACAAAAACAAGCGCAGCCCTGGCGTCTGCTGCTTTAAATGCAAACTGAAATTCTTCCCAGCCTGTATATAGTTTATAATCGTATTGCAGCAATTTGCCAGGGCCTTTTATAACCAGTTTCATTTTGGCTGACCTTTTTTTTGCCTTTGCCCAAAAACGCACCATATATACTTTGCCTTTTTTGAAAGCTATTACATCATGCTGCAATCCCACATCCGGTGCGGCGCCGCGGCTGGTAATATTTACCTGTAAAGATTTTAGCCCGTCTTTATACAAAGAATCTATAATGGCAGCAGTGGCTACAACGCCGGCCCGCTTTTTAAATTGCCAGTTTTGCATATTCTTTTCAAAGCTTCCGTTGGCCAACAGCTTTGCTTTTGCATTAATGTTTGCAGTGGTTTTAATTGAAGGCAGCGACAGGGGATAATCAAGGTTAGGAATTTTAAAATAATACGTTGTTCCTGCTGTTATATTTTCTGTAGGCTGAATGCTGTATTCATACTCCGTTACTGTATTATTATCCATTGACTGGCTAAGTTCATTCGTCCGGGCTAATAATTTTCCCGGTATGAATGCATTGCCCGTGCTGCTTAACTGTTGCGTGGTTGCAGCAAGATCAGTAACGGCCGTATTAACCATCGTTATCTTAAACGGATTATTGTTATCGAAATTGGTGAGGTAGCGCCAGGGGCCATTGGGCGAAGAAGCCACCTGCAGGTTAGCATTAAAGCCTTTGTTTTCACCGGTGGTGTTTTGCAACTGGATACGCAAACGCAAAATGCTGTCAATTGAATTAATGGTGATTGACTGGTTTTCGGCAGCCTTCCAGGTAGCCGAAGTTTGTGAACCGTTATTATTGCGCCATCGCCAGTTGCCTTGCGTAATCAAAGCAAAAGATGATGTGCTGAATGCAACACACAGAATGATGAGCAGTGTACATTTTTTCATGCTTTTTCAAGTTTATGTGGAGAATTTATTGAGCTGTTAGTTTACTGTCATACTATAGCAGAGATAAAATAATTTAACCTGTGAATGCTTCTCAAGGCTGGACATAGCAATCGTTACAAAGCATATTGTATAGTACGTTTAAATGAAGATAACCGCTATTGCATGTTAAACAAATTTTGCCGGCCTTCCAATATATTTCCGGCTGCATGCTGAGGTAATGATCCTTTTATACAACTATTTATATACCGCTGAAATTATGCGCAACAATAGATTTTACTTTTTTAATTTACCGCCGATGAATAAACGGGGCTTGTCTGTTTTGCTGCCGGTTGTTGCCGGGCTGCTTGCTTTTATTTCAATTGGAGAAATTAATTTTTATACAGGATGGATAGCATTTGTGCCGCTGTTTGCCTGCGTAATCAATGCGCCTTCGAGGCGATGCTTTAAAGCAGGTTTAATTTTTGGCGCGGCCTTTTCTTGCTTTGCTTATTCATGGATGATAACAGGCGCACAGCGGTTTACCGGCTATAATTTTTTATACGGCGCAGGAATTATGTTATTATGCGCCCTGTTTGTTGCATGTTACTGGGGCTGTTTATTGTTCTGCCTTTCTTTATTACAAAGGCGGGCAACGGGTATTAAAAACATCTTACTTAACAGCCTGATTGCCGCTGCTGTCTTTTGCCTGGTTGAGTTGTTATTATCATTTGTTTCAGAAGGCTTTCCGTGGTTTGGTTTTTATGCAGGCAATTCGCTTATTGATAATGTTTATTCCATTCAGCCTGCTTCATTATTTGGCGTTGGTATTTTGTCGTTTATAGTTGTTGCGGTTAATTACCTGTTTGCAGTTTTTCTTATTCAAAAGCAATGGTTGAGGTTAACTGTTCCGGCTGCAGTAATTGTTGTTTTTTTATTGGGCGGATATTTGGTTTTGCACAATTTCAATACGCAGGTTAATAAAAGCAACCCGGTAAAGATTGCCTTAATTAATGAAAATATTCTTCCGGATATTAAATGGGATGATACCAATGGCAACCAGCTTGTACAGCGCCTGCTCCGGTTGAATGAAGCTGCAACGGCACAGCAGCCCGGCATTATTGCCTGGACGGAATCTTCCATTCCCTGGACATACAGGAAAGACGATGATTTGGTAAACGAAATATTGAAGACAAGCGCAGCGGCAAAGGCAACACAAATCCTTGGCATTAATACGGAAGTAAGCGATAATGTTGTGAACAATTCAGCCTATTGTATTCAGCCCGATGGAACCGTTACCGGCCGTTATGATAAGCAATATCTTTTATCGCTGATAGAAGCGCCGTTTATCAATATCAATATTCCATTCTTTTCAAGTAAAGGTTTTACAGTGAATGCAGATAGCAGCCACCATCTTCCTTTAGCTACTTCGTATGGTAAGGCAGGTATGATGATCTGCAATGAATCTGCAGGGTATAAACCTGCTGTTCATGCAGTGAACAACGGCGCCGTTTTCTTATGCAACATAAGTAACGACGGATGGTTTAATAACACGTACATCGTGCGCAATCATTTTTACCAGGCAAGGTTAAGGGCTGTGGAAACAAGGCGTGATGTTGCGGTTAATTCCAATAATGGTTATTCCGGGTTTATTGATGCAAACGGCATTATTATAGAACAGAAAAAAGATGTTGAACCTTTTGTTTTAACCAATGCTGTTCAACTTAATAATTATAAAAGCTTTTTTGTAAAATATCCGTGGTTATTTGCTGCCGCCTGTGCGATATTTGTATCGGGCGTTATGCTGCTTACAATCTTCAAAAAAAATAATTAAACAATATGAATGTTTTGGTGATGCTTGCAAATGTTGTAATGCAACTGGCTATGTGTTTTTATGCCGATACAAAAACAATAGCTCATCCGGCAGGCTTATTTATGGCAACCGGCGATTCAACACCTGTTGTTTATCCTGTAATACCCGGCGATTGTGCAGACCCGTCTGTTATACGCTCGGGCAGCGCTTATTACGCCACCGGCACTTCTTCAGAATGGGCGCCGCATTACCCGCTTTTTAAGTCAAACGATCTTATTCACTGGAAGCAGTTGGGTTACCTGTTTCCACAAACGCCGGCATGGGCTTCGTCATCATTCTGGGCGCCGGAATTGTATTATCACAACGGTACATATTATGCTTATTATACTGCCCGCAAAAAATCTGATAATATTTCATGCATAGGCGTAGCCACTTCAAAAAATCCGGAAAAAAGTTTTACCGATCATGGCATTGTGCTGGAGTTTGGCAAAGAAGCCATCGACCCATTTATTATTGAAAGCGATGGTAAATTGTATATGTCGTTTAAAGCTTATGGTTTGGATAAACGGCCAATTGAATTGCTATGTTACCAGCTTTCAGATGATGGGCTAAAAACTGTTGGCGAACCTTTTATGTTGCTGCGCGATGATGAAAAGATAGGACTGGAAGGGCAATGCATCATTAAACGCAATAATTATTATTACCTGTTTTATTCGGCTGGCAGTTGCTGCGGAAGCAAATGCAGTTATCATGTAAATGTTGCAAGGTCAGCTTCCTTAAAAGGGCCTTATACAAAATATGAAAACAATCCTGTATTAACGGAATTTGGTGAATGGAAATGTACCGGGCATGGCACTATTGTAAACACGGCAAAAGGCGAAGATTATTATTTGTATCATGCCTACAGTAAAACAAATGATGTTTATACAGGAAGGCAGGGCATGCTGGCAAAGCTGGAATGGAATAAACAAAATGGCTGGCCGGTAATTAAACCTGTTAGCGGAGAAAAACCTGAAGGCTTTAAGGATGATTTTTCAGCCAATAAATTAAACAATAACTGGCAGTGGGATTTTCGTCATACGCAGCCGCAAATAAAAATTGAAAAAGGGGCATTGTATTTATCAGGTGAACCCACAGCAGATAATATGACAGGCACAGTATTATCAGTGCGCCCATATAAACCCAATTATGAAATAACCACGGCTATAATAAATAACAATGCTTCATTAAAAGGCTTATGTGTTTATGGTGATGCGAGTGAATCTGCGGGCATTAGCATTAAGAATAATATTGTGCAGGTTTGGTATGTAAAGGATAATGAAAAGAAAGTATTGAATGCTATAGATGCAAATGATATACAACCTGTGTATTTAAAGCTGGCAGTGAAGGATGGTTGTAACCTCAGGTTTTACTGGAGTGATGTTGCCGGAAAATGGAATGAAATAGTAACAGGTGAAGAATATTTTAATGCAGGTTTTTTGCCGCCCTGGGACCGCAGCCCGCGGCCGGGTTTATTGCAGCAGGGAAATGAGCCCGCTGCATTTGATTTTTTTGAGATCAGGTATTGATGAACTTTTGATAAGTTTCATTTAATCTTATTTGCATTCAGTTTTGGCGCTATAAAATATAACAACAGGCCGCAGCAAAAACAAAGCACAGCAAGCATTTCAGCCTGCGTGGGATGCATTCCTAAAAAGTTATAACGAATATCAACGCGTATCTTCTCAATCAAAAAACGTTCAATGCCCATCAGCATTAAACAGTAAGCCGATACACGTCCCGCAAGCTTTTCATGCCTTAACGCAAATAATAATATCAGCACAATTATTAGCCCTGCGGCCAATTCATATAAAGGTGTTGGATAAACAGGTACGGCAAGTTTATAACAATAATCATCCCATGTGCAGCCTTGCATATAAATGCCTTTGCGTAAAATATTATGCGGATAATCATAATGCCATAGCCAATCCGGCAGCCAGCCAAACGGGTTGGGTTTTATATTGTTGATGCCCCAATCGCCATCGCCAGCAATATGGCAGCCTAACCTTCCTGATGAATAACCTAATATTAAAGCCGGGGCCAGCGCATCGGCCATACGCATACGCTGTACGCCAAATTTGTAATGATATAACCACATGGCAAATGTGGCCACTATAAAACCGCCGAGAAAAGCATAGCCTTCCGAAGAAAAAAAACTGTGCACGGGGTTGCTGATAAAATTATCCCAATCCTCCAGCACGCCGAATATTTTTGCGCCGATAATGCCCGACAAAGCTGCTACCAGAATTGCATGTGGCACATATTCATGCGGGTAAATTTTTTCAACCGTTTCAATTGCAGCAACTGAATGTTGTTTATGCTGAATATAAAAAGTTATTAAAGCCCATAACGCTCCGCAAATTATACCTGCTGTTACATTGCCCTGTAACGAAAAAAAATAATCTGCATTATTTTGATTAGCATGCCCTGTAAATAAACCAATGAGCTTAAAACCCCCGGTAAAGCCCAGCAGAAAATGAAACAATATGCGTTTAATGTTTATGCTTTTTTCAGCAATGGCCACTTCTGTTCTGTAAGTTAATTCACCGGTTTTTTCTTTATATTTCAATTCATATTCCCATAACCATGCAGCCGGCACAAAAGCCAGCGCCATAAAAAAACCCGCGGTGCTTATGGCTTTTAAAAAGGGAAGGCTAATGTCGGAAAGTTCTTTAATAAGATAATATAGGTTGGGATACATGAAATTTTATCTTCTGTTAATATGCATGAAGATATTATTATCGGCACACGATTTAATTTATTCTGTATAATTAAACTTTTTATAGGCTGTCATCAATTTAAAATCATCTGTTCTGAAAGGCGCAACCGGCAACCCTTTCTTATTATACAAATCAACTTCATCTGGCTGGCTGCTCCACAAATAACGAACGGCAACCGGCGATGAAATATGCCTGTTATATACCACAACCGTATTATCATTTTTTACATAAGCTCTTGCCCAATGAAAAACGCTGTCGCTGCCCGCAATGGCAAAACCATGTATATAACCATATTTGTTTTTGCAAACAATGTTATTATCAAATGTTATAATGATGCTGTCATGAACAACCTGCATGCTTTTATAACGAGCGCTCACTTCAATGCTATCTATATCATATACCATGTTTAATGCTGTCATTGCAAGGCGGTTGCCCACAGCCAGCTTATTATGCGGATGCAGGTTGTCCGTTTCGCCAATATCAATGGTTACAGCTAAACCGGTATTGGGCAATGCTAATGTTGATGCCTGTGCTTCCCGCAATTCAGCCCATTCGCTGTTTTCAGGCTGTTCAGGTTCTTTGCCAAGATTGGGTAATTGCACAATTAAAAAAGGCAAATCGCCCTGGCCGAAATGTTTGCGCCAGTCTGTTATCATCGCCGGTAATAATTGTTTGTATTCTTCGGCCCTGCCTGTATTGGCTTCGCCCTGGTACCATATAAAACCTTTAATGCTTAACTGCGTTAACGGCGCAATATTCGCATTGTATAAAATGGCAGGCGTACCAAAAATATAAGCATTGGACACAAGCGGCCTCTTAAATTTTGATGCATCAATTTTCACCCCTTTTTTATACCTCCATTTGCCGGCCCAGTACGGGCTCCAGAACATATTATACATGCCGCCTTTTCCACCGGCATCAAACACGCGCACTGCAACAATATTATTTTTTGGCTTGATGATGCTGTCCGGAATTTTAAATGCCGTCATATTCATATTGCCGTAAGCTTCTCCAACCTTAACACCATTTACCCAGCAAATATGATAATCATCCACCTGGCCTAAATTGATGTTGGCATTGCCAAAAAAATCTTTGGGAAAAGAATCATAACTTTTCCTGAACCATACAGAACCATCATAATCTTTCAGTTCATTATCTTCCCAGTGTGATGGCTGGTTCATAGTTTTCCAGTTGCTGACATCTGTTTCAGGTTTATACCATTGCTGTGTTAACCCCGGATCATCTTTTAAATAATATTTTTTATTCCACGATGACTTCATCTTTTCAAAATCATCATTCATTTGCTGCATGCTTTTATGCGGGGCGAGATAGGTGTTATAAAAATTATAGAATTGTGGAAACTGGTGAACCGCTTCGTTGCTCATCCATTCTTCAATAGCGGTTGCACCCAGGTTATCGCTTATTAAACCTATTGGAATATTTAAGTGCTGTTGCAGATAACTTCCGAAGAAAAAACCAACGGCTGTAAACCCGTTTACATCTTTTGCGTTGGCAACTTTCCATGTACCGCCTTTTATTGTATCCTGCGGAACAAAATCAGTTCCAATGCCAACTGTAAACAACCTTATTTGATTATTGTTGAATGTGGATGTATCCGGCTTTGGATTAGCTTCTTTAACTGAAAATTGCATGTTGCTCTGGCCGCCGCATATCCAAACATCGCCAAACAAAACGTTATTTAATTCGATAGTATTTTTTCCTTTGATAATGATTTGATAAGGCCCGCCCGCAGTTTGCGCGGGCAATGTTATTTTCCATTTGCCATTTATTGCAGTGGCATTATACGTTGCATTGTTAAATGATATTGTTACGGCTTCATTATTATCAGCCGTGCCCCATATATTGCAGGGTTTATCGCGCTGCAACACCATATTGTTTTGGAATAATACAGGCAATTTTACATTAGCGCCGGCATTGGTGAACGCCATCAGGAAAAGAATAGAAAGAAAATAACTGTTTCTATGTTTCGTCAATCGTGAAAAGTTAAACGTGAAAATTTCAGCCATGCTTGGAAATTGTTTGAATGAATAAAGATATTATCAGCCACAGATGCAGGCGTTTTATCTGTGTATCTGTGGCCAAAAAAAATCTGCCAATCAGGGGCATTTTAATTTAGTCTTGCATTAATTAACCTGCTCAATAGTAATTGTATGCTCAACGGGTTGCGCCAGTTTATACATCTCGTCAGCCATAATATCCATTTGTTTTTGAATAACATCGCGCTGGCTTTTTGTATGCGTTTCCATGTAGGCATCTTTCTTGCCATTGATGAACGGGTTCTTTTTTGCTTCCTCCCTTACAGAATCGGTGATGGCCTGCGAATCCTGCAGGAACCAGCCTTTATCGTATAAATAATTATAACTGATCCAGTAAAATGCACGCAGTTTATCTTCAAGGTCTTTACGTTTTAACTGCAGCTCCATAATTTTTTTGGCCTGCTGATATTGCGGCGTATTGCTTAATAACGCAAGATTGATACCCTCGTTTAATTCAGCGCCGGTAAAGGTTTTAATAGCAGCGCCATCAATCTTTAAAGCATAATTTTTAGCTGCATCGGCATTTTTTACCGTTAATATTTCTTCATCAAATTCTTTCACAAAAGGAATTACACTTAAAGCTTCATATTGTTTTTGCGGATTTAAAAATACCCTTGCAGTTGAATCTACCGGGAATGGCAACGACTTCGCTAAATATTTAAATGAAACGGCATTATTCTTTTTACCGATTGCTGTAACAGTTGCATTATCTGCATTGATGAGCTTACCGGTTTTTGCATCGATGGAAACATTGGCGATAGGTTTATTCGCTAATCCCTGCGCTTTTAAAAACAACCAGGCCATCACCAAATGGCCTGCATTGCCGGGGTGAATCCTGTCAGGCCCTGTAACCGTAAAAGCGGTATCTGTTTGCTGGCCTTTTAAATTAATATCAGTCATTGGGTAGAACAAATCAATATATGGCCAATTGTTTTTTATTGCAGCCTCTTTCTGAAAGGCAACTATGCCTTCCATGGTTTTAAACTTGCCCCAAAACGGGTCTTTACCATTCTTTACCGTTTCATCATACGGTGATGAAGCCATCATTATTTTTTTAATGCCGGGATAGGCATTCACTTTATCGCGAATTTTTTCAAACCATTTATAAGCTGTATCAATAGCGCTTTTGCGCACACTGTCCGTCTTGTCTTTATGCATCCAGTATTCAAAATAGCGGCTGTCGTTCATACCAAAACTTATGGATAAGACTGTTGGCTTTTTTGCAAGCAGGTCGCTATCCATACGCAAATAAATTTGTTTTGCCACATCGCCGCCAATACCACCATTGAACACGGTAATTTTTCTTTCAGGAAAATGGGTGATATAATACAGCCAGATATAAATTTCATAAAAACCGGCTTCCGTAATGCTGTTGCCCGCAAATACAACGCGGTCACCATTTACAAAAGGCTCAGGCGCTTTTTGTGCGAAAGAAAGCAAGCAGGCCATCAAACAAAAACAGCTTATAACGAGTTTTAATTTCATAACAACAAATTAGTAATGTAAATGGGTAAT
Source organism: Parafilimonas terrae (assembly GCF_900115755.1). Taxonomy (GTDB): domain Bacteria; phylum Bacteroidota; class Bacteroidia; order Chitinophagales; family Chitinophagaceae; genus Parafilimonas; species Parafilimonas terrae. The sequence continues at coordinate 127,397 of NZ_FOXQ01000011.1, read as the reverse complement.
CATATTTTTTTAAAGAAAATATCGTTTGAACAGATGTAAGCCTGAAAGCATTTTATTCTTCATAATAATAGGGGCAGTTAAACCTGTTATTCAATAAATCTTACCGGCAGCAGGTAATACATAGTACATTCAGCAGGCAGTTACCACTATTGCGGGGACACAATTAACGCTTTTATATAGCGGTAAAACTATTGTAAAGTGTCTTATGGGTTACCACATAAACTTTTGCCTTGAAAAAAATTTCTTTCCTGTTTATATGTTGCATTGTTATTGCTGCGCATGCACAAACACAATACCCCGCTGATTATGTAAACCCGTTCATCGGCGCCAGCACCAGCGCGGGCAAAGCGGGCATTTATCATGGGCTGGGCAAAACTTTTCCGGGCGCTGCTACACCTTATGGCATGGTACAGGTGAGCCCGAATACCATTACCGGCGGCGATAACGGTTCGGGTTACAGTTATGAACACAACAGCATTGAAGGTTTTGCATTTACGCAAATGAGCGGTATTGGCTGGTATGGCGACCTGGGTAATTTTTTAGTGATGCCAACAACCGGTAAGCTTAAAACATCTTCGGGAAAATTGGAAGATAAACCTGGAGAAGGCTATCGTTCACGCTATGATAAAACAAGTGAAAAAGCATCTGCCGGTTATTATGCGGTTCAGTTAACAGACTATAATATTAAAGCAGAAATGACGGCCGCGCCACACAGCGGTATGTTGCGTTTTACGTTTCCTTCCAGCAAAAAATCACGCATACAAATTGATCTTGCGAGAAGGGTAGGAGGAACATCAACAATACAATACGTAAAACTTGTAAACAATAATACAATTGAAGGCTGGATGAGATGCACGCCTGATGGCGGCGGCTGGGGCAACGGCGATGGCAAGGCTAACTATACCGTTTATTTTTATGCGCAATTCAGCAAGCCTTTAAAAAATTACGGCGTTTGGAGTGCAAGCATTCCTGATACAGCAAGCCGCAAACGTGAAGCCGTTGAAAGTGATTATTATCAGCGATGGATTGCCAATGCCAGGGTTGAAAAAAATAATAAAGAGAAAGAAGGAAAACATCTTGGCTTTTATACAGAGTTTGAAACAAAAGCGGATGAACAGGTGTTAATGAAAGCAGGTATTTCATTCGTAAGCATGGAAGGTGCAAAGCATAATCTTGAAACAGAAATAAGTGATTGGGATTTTGATAAAGTTCATCAGAATGCAGTTAAGCTTTGGAACAATGCATTGAATGTTATTTCAATTAAGGGCGCAACAGAAGAACAAAAATTTGTTTTCTATACAGCGTTGTATCATACCATGATTGATCCGCGGATTGTAACCGATGTTGATGGTAACTATACCGGTGGTGATAATAAAATCCATCATTCCGCCACCTTTAAAAAGCGCACTGTTTTTAGCGGGTGGGATGTTTTCAGAAGCCAGTTTCCTTTACAAACTATTATCAACCCAACGCTGGTGAATGATATGATTAATTCGCTGGTAACATTGGCCGATGAAAGCGATAGCAATTATCTTGAAAGATGGGAATTGCTGAATGCATACAGTGGCTGCATGCTGGGCAATCCTGCTGTTGTGGTGCTGGCCGATGCATACGTAAAAGGCATTCGCAATTATGATGTTCAAAAAGCATATCAGTATGCCGTAAATACCAATGAAAAATTTGGAAACGGTAATATAGGTTATGATGCAGGCAGCATAGCCAAAACGCTGGAATATGCTTTTGACGACTGGTGCTTATCGCAGCTTGCAGATAGCCTGCATAAAACAACTGATGCAAAAAAGTATGCATTGCGTTCAATGAATTATAAAAATATTTGGGATACCGCACATAACTGGTTCCGGCCACGCAATGCAGACGGCACATGGGAGCCATGGCCAAAAGAAGGGCGTTTAACAGATTGGTATGGTACGTTTGAAACCAATCCTTACCAGCAGGGATGGTTTGTTCCGCATGATGTGGATGGCATGACTGCATTAATGGGCGGCAAAGAAAAAGTGATTGCCGATCTTGAAAACTTTTTTAATAAAACGCCAAAAACTTTTTCATGGAATAGTTATTATAATCATGCGAACGAACCGGTGCACCATGTGCCATTCTTATTTAACCGTCTCGGCGCTCCGTGGCTTACGCAATACTGGACAAGGATTATTTGCGACAGTGCTTATCACAATTCTGTTGAAGGCCTGGTGGGGAATGAAGATGTTGGCCAGATGAGCGCCTGGTATGTATTGGCGTCTGCTGGTATTCACCCGGTTTGCCCCGGATCAACAAGAATGGAAATTACAAGCCCTTTGTTTGGTGAAACTGCAATTCATTTAAAAGATGATAAAACGTTTACCATCATCGCACATAATAATACTTCATCCAATATTTATATACAAAGCGCTTTACTGAACGGGAGGCCGTATAACAAATGTTATATTGATTATTATGATATAATGAAGGGTGGTACACTTGAATTAACCATGGGCGAAAAGCCTAATAAAAATTGGGGTATAGCACCACAGCAAACTGCCTATAAGGATTCTGTTATTACCGGTTTTTTTAAAAGAACAAAAGGCGTTGTGGCTATGGATGGCGGTTATACAATCAGCTTGAATGATGGCAAAAAATTATGGCTGTTTGGCGACAGTTATATTGATGAATATGATAGTATAACTAAAACAGTTCCGTGCTTATTCCAGGCAAGGAACAGTGCTTTATTACAGCCTTCTGCAAATGATTGGAAAAAGGCTAATACAATTCCTTTAACCGGAAGTAAAAGCAATGACAAAACATTTTTAACAGATAAAAATAATCCTAATCATTTCTTCTGGCCGGGTTGCGGTTATCAGTTGAATGATACCATTTTTGTGTATGGCATGAACATGAAAAATGCAAAGGGCGGTTTGGGTTTTGCCAAGGCCGGCAACGATGTTTGGATAAAGCTTTCCTATCCTTCTTTAAAAACAATTGCTATACAGGAATTGGCTGATAACGACAGCATACAGTTTGGCAACGGTTTAATTGAAGATAAAGAAAATGGGTTTGTTTATATCTATGGCGCAAAAGCAAAATTTATATCAGCGGATGTATATGCGGCCCGGTTTCCGTTCAATAACCCTGCTGCGAAATGGATGTATTGGAACGGCTCATCATGGAACAGTGATATTAAGGATGCAAAATCTGTTACAGAAGCTTTATCCAACAGTACCACCGTATCAAAAGTGAAGGATAAATACCTTTTACTTACAGCAGAATTCAGTGTAAGCTGCGATGGCGGTAAAAATATTTATGCGGCTGTTGGCGATCATCCCCAGGGGCCATTTTCAAAACCTAAAATCATTTATACCATCAGCGATACATTGCAGGGCCATTATCCTTTTTTCTATTTACCAATTGCGCATCCTGATTGTATTAACGATCAAAATGAATTGCTTATTCATTATTCCATTAATGGTTATGAACCTTGTATTAAAAACTGCATTGATAACAGGTTTAACCCGGAATATTACCGCCCGCAGGCAATATATGTTTCATTGAATGAACTGGGCATTGAATGAACCAGCCCTGCGTGTTCTAAAATCTTCTACAGTGCAACACTGGCAACCGCAGAGCTTGTCCGCCGTGGCGGATTCCGTTCAACAGCGCTTTCATTGTTCGTCCTGCGGACGCAACGGGAGCTTAGTTATTGGCAGTATGTGGCTTTCGTTACAATTGTTCAAGCTGTTTAATTTCCGCAATTATCTCGTCAATTACTTCTTTGTTTTGGATTTCTTTCTTGTCACCAACTTTTGCCGAAAACAAATAGAATACTTTGCCACCAAAAACTTCTGTGAATTTTTGATGTGTCTTTTCTTGTAATGCGTATTCTTTGAAAATTTCAGGCAGTTGAATTCCTGTATTAATGGGTTTTATTTGAAGTCCAATGTATTTGTCTTTTACCTGAATAAAGAAATCAACGTTAAATAATCTGTCCCATTCATCGGGTTTATGAAACAAAACGGTTAAAAGCCAGTTTCTGAAGAGAGCATGTTTTCTAAAACCGCTCTCTTTTCTTTTTCATAATGAGGGTTGTATTCTGTTTTGTTTTTGAAGAGGATATAAGATAACTTCAACATTTTTCTTTCAATTGCCATTAAGTGCGCCGGTTTTCTTTTACGGTTGAATAGCTCAACACTGATTTTTAGAAACAATTACCCGGCAGATGTGCCAGACTGGTTTAACCCGGAATATTACTGCCCTCAGAATATATATGTTTCATTGAATGAACCGGGCATTGAATAGTTGAGAAGCGTTGTCTTACTGATACCTTGCATTTATCAGTTTAACTGTTTTAAAACCAAATAACGGAATGTTACATTCAAAATTAACTTTTTGCTTTTCTTTAAATTGAACAGTTGAAGTTATGATATCATTCAGTTCAACAAACTGCAATTCATCTGCATAACAATTCAGCCTGATATGGTGTTTTGCTTCATCAGAAGAATTGTTCACCAACCTTATATACAGATCATCACCTTTATAATACATGGCTGTAACAGCCAGGCCATCATCCACACTTTTAATAAAATCATTAACTGCTTTACCGGCATTGGCTGAAGCTGTAATAACAGGTTGGTTCCACTTAATCGTTTCATTGTTTAAACCAGCTTCATTCCATTTGCCTCTGTGCGGTATAAGTGCATAATGTATATCCGTTGGCCCGCTAATGCTGTAATTTCTGTCCCATAAACCAATACCCGCATATTGAATGGTTAAAGCCAATGGGAAATTTTCGCCATGCGAATAACTGGTTACATGGTCTGAAAGCAAGGCCATACCATAATTGCCATCACCATCGGTTACATCAACCCAGTTAAAAACAATATTGTTTTTAATACTGTCCCATCGGTTGTAAAAAGTATTGGATAATTTACTTTCCGTTACATCAAGCGGTGCATCTTTATATAGTTTTTGATGTTTTAAGTTTAGCGGAAATGCAGCCAGCAATTTGCAACTGTCATTATAAAAAGCTTTATGCCGGTCGGCCGAATAGTAGCCGCCATGTTGCCTGTAATCTTCACCAATGCCAATACCTTTTTTATAATCAATATGCAGTCCTGCGTCAATGCGTTTTTGCCCTTGCGTTATTGTAATAGTTTGAATAAAATTATTTCCGCTTATCGTTCCTTCAACCTGCAGTTTTATTTGCAAAGGACCGTTTTCAACAATGGTAATTTTTACCGGTTTGTGAGTGCTTGCTGCATAGCCGCCATTATTAAAAAAATGCCCGCGCAAAGTATTAAAATCGTTTGCATCATCAGCCACGAAATTTTTGTTATCGAGATTTTTTGCGATGAGTTGTTTAATGTTGCCACCTTGTGCATCAATTATTAATTTATACAGATCGGATTCCATTACAAAATCACCGGCTTTATTTTTTATAATGGAAGCGCCTGTTAATGGTTCCTGTTTTGTTGCCTGGATGAATGAATAACTGCTATAACTCAAAGCAGGAACATCTGCTTTAAATAATAATGTTTTAGATGAATCTTTATTGCTGATGATTTGAGAGGGAACATTGTTGCCATCTTTTTCTATGCCTGTAACTAAAGAATTATCATCGAGCGGTACCGATATAATTTCATGCCTGTTAATAGCTGTTGTATTAAATGCAATTACGTTTTGCCCATCGTTATTTGAAGCTCCGGCAGTTAATGCCTGCAGTGATTGCTGTATAATATTATTGGCTGTTGAGCCGGTAAAATTTGTCCAGTCCTTTACATGGGCAGCCCAGGTTTTTCCATTGTGCATGTTATAAGGAACAATCCAGCAATCGTGATGTTGCGCCAGCAGTAATGTTCGCCAGGCTTCGTCAAATTCTTTTTCAGGATAAGGAACGCCTGCATAGAGCGTTGCCAGCGCAGCAGCTTTTTCAGCCATGGTTATTTTATTTTCAACTGCACGAACTTCCTGTGCAATGCGCTGTAAAACCTGTGCGCCCCAAACAAGGCTTACCTGTATGTCTTCCTGTGAAAGCCGCCAATTTTCAATATTTTTTTTATTTTCTATCAGCCCGAAATAATTGCGCCATGTGGTGTATTGTGTAAGCGCGGATTTATGGTTGCCAAGCCAGCGTCCGTTTTTCCAGCCGGCATCCTGCAGGCACATACCAACGGGATATTGTATGCCCTGTTTGAATGCAGCATTAATGTATGCTTCCGAATTATTCCATGCTGTTGTTTGCCAGGTTGACCTTCTTTGTAAATCTTCCGAAGTATAACGGGGAACGGTTAATATACCTGTTCCATCCGGGCCAATCCAGTTCAATGATTCGCCGCCATAAGCTTTTACATAACCGCCCCAGCAGGTATTGGGATTTTTAAGCGAAGCGTATTTAAAACCCAGCGATTTTAATATGCCGGGCAATGCGCTTGTAAAGCAAGGCTCCTCCGATGAATACGTAGTAAATTTTATGGCAGGAAAATGTTGCTGCAATTTATGCATGCCATATTGAAATTGCCTAATGATGCTTTCCTCCGAAATATTGTATAAATAACTTTGCCCGTAAGATGGGTTTACATATTCGATGGCAACATTATCAGAAGAATCATCAATCAATTTTTTGATAGCTGCATACCCGGCGGGATCTTTTAGTTGAATGGTATCCCAGCTTTCGGGCTCAATTTCAAGGTTTACTTTCCAGTCTTTATGCATGTTCAAACTATCGGCAATAAATTTTGTTACCCATAAAGGATAATGGCCATAAATGCCGCCATGATAACCGTCAACAAAATAATTTGTTTGGGCAGTGAGCGGTTGATACGTTGTTAAAGCAATTAAAAGAAACAGGGAAAAGACAGTTATTCTTCTCACAGGCATTTAGTTTAAAAAAGGGGCAGGAATACCCCTTTTAATTTTACGACTGCTTGTGTATGAGACAAAAAATATATAGTTGATATGTGTAACAATTCTAATAGTTATTGGGATTAATAAATCTCTGCAAAACCGCTCTTTCTCAATTACATTTCACAGCTATAAGTAACCTTAAAAATCGTTTCCCGCTATTCATAAAATTTATTTATGGATTCATGGTAAGAATTGTTTAACCGGCAATTGTTTTTGAGATAAAAGCTGTTGAATGAACTTGCTTTATATGAAATGGTTTTTCCGTTTTTAAAAGCAGGATTACAGGTTCATTGTTGTCTGTATAACCTGGGCTAAAGCCGCATTGTACAAGGATTTCAAGCATAACCACAGGCTTAAGCCTGCGGTTAGTAAAAGCAGGCCGTAAAGGGCTTTAGCCCGGGAGAAAATATTTTAGCCGAACAATAATGTTACAGGTTATGTAAAAAAGTTTTTTTCTGCATCTGTTGTTGAAACAATTGTATGAAGAAAAATATGATTACCCTTTTACTGCTTATTACCTTCTTTAATATTTATGCAGCAGATAATAAAAATGAAGTGCAGGCAAGCCTTACCGCTGTTACCGTTTACAGGTCCGGAGCGGAAATGACACATACTGTTTCCGCCACTTTGGTTGCAGGAAATAACCAGGTTATAATTGATAACATAAGTAATGCAATTGACAGCAGCAGCATTCAAATAAAAGCGCCGTCTTCTGTTACAATTCTTGGATTTGAATTTTCAAAAAACTACCTGGTAAATACAACTAAAACGCAGCGCAGGCAACTGCTTGACGATTCCTTGCAAACGGTGCAAAGCCATATTGATAAACTTTCGCTTTCCATCAATAATGCAAAAGAATTGCTGGATGTGCTTAAAGCGAACCGGGAAATAAAAGGGGAACAAAATGGTGTAAGTGTATCTGAACTGGAAAAGCTGATGGATTATTATTACTCAAAATCAACCGAACTGCAAAACACCATTGCCGCATTAACTGAAAAGAAAAATAAAGCAATTGTTCTTATCGATAAAATAAAAGATCAAATAGATGAAGAAAATAAAAAGAATATAAATACGGCGGGCAGGTTAACGCTTGAATTAAATGCCGCTATGCCTGTAAAAGCAGATTTTGTTGTTTCTTATATTGCCCGGAATGCTTACTGGCAGCCGTTTTATGACATGCGTGCAGACAATATTCAGCTTCCTTTAAAAATTTTTTATAAGGCAAAGATTGTTCAAACTACCGGCATTGACTGGAAGCATGTAAAGCTTTCTTTGTCAACAGCAACGCCATCGCAAAAAGGCAATGCGCCGGAGTTGCAATCATGGTTTCTCGGTTATATTAATCGTTATCAGCATAATAATCTTAATAGTGCTTTAGCGGGCAGCGCAGCCGGTATTCAAATACGTGGCGCTTCAAATTTGAGTGAAGTAGTTGTTGTTGGTTATGGCGCCGAAAAGAAGGACGACATGGCCGGTAATTATGTTGCGCCTAAACCTGTATATGTTGTAAATGGCAATGTTGTAAGCGATGACGTGTTCCGGCAAATAGACCCTAACAGCATTAAAAGTATTGATAAATTAAAACCTGCTGCTGCAAAAAATATGTATGGCAGCGTTGCAGAAGGCGGGGCTACTGTTGTGCAATTGAAAGAAGGCCTGCAGGATTATATTGCCGTAACCGATAAAACGCTGAATGTAAATTTCGATATAGATATTCCTTTTGATGTGCCAACAAGTGGTAAAGAACAAACGGCCACTTTGCAAATTATTGATGCCGGTACGGCATACGAACACATTGCTGTTCCTAAAATGGATAATGATGTTTACCTTATAGCGAAACTGCAAAACTGGGAAAGGCTGAACCTGCTGCCGGGTGAAGCCAATATAATAATAGAAGGCACTTATGTTGGCAAAACTTATATTAACCCGGAAAAAACATCTGATTCGCTTGATATAACGCTGGGCAACGATAAGCGTGTGGTTGTAAACAGGAAAAAGCTTGAAGACTTTAGCAGTGTAAAGTTTTTAGGAAGCAACAAACTTCAAAAATTTACTTATGAAATTGTGGTAAGGAATAATAAAAAAGAAGCGGTAAATATTATTGTAAAAGATCAATACCCGCTAAGTACGAATAAGGATATTGAGGTTGAATTAAACGAAACTTCAGGCGCTGTGGCTGATAAAGATAATGGTACGCTGGCCTGGCAACTGCAACTTGGCCCGAATGAATCAAAAACCCTCCGGTTTTCTTATTCGGTTAAATATCCCAAAGACAAAACAATTAATATTTACTGATCAGCGATCGCTTTTCTCTTTCAAACGATGGTGTATATATTCAGAAGGCATTATGCCAAATTGCTTTTCAAAATTCTTGCTGAAAATTTTGGGAGAATTGTAACCTACAATTTCAGACACTTCATTAACGTTGTGGCCTTCTGCCATTAACTCAGCCGCTTTTTTTAAACGGGTAAGATTAATGAGATCGTTAGGGGTGAGGTTAGAAATGGAATTTATTTTACGGTAAAATGTTGGCCGGCTCATATTCATAAATTTTGCAAGCCGGTCAACATCCAGGCCGGTATCCTGCAAATGTTCAACAATTACCTCGTTTACTTTATCTAAAAAATGTTCATCAGATTTTGTGTGTGCAATGGTTTTTAACGCTACCAGCGGGGAGTTTGCAAAGAATTGTTTTACCTTATTCCGGTTGGCCAGCAAACTTGCTATTTGCGTTTTTAAATATTTAGGCGAAAAAGGTTTTTCAATATAAACATCAGCACCCAGTTCAAGGCCTTCAATTTTTGCCTGCAAAGTATTTTTGGCCGTTAATAATACCACGGGCAAATGACTTAGTTCAACATCAGATTTAATAATGCTGCATAATTCAAAACCGTCCATCACAGGCATCATTACATCGCTTACAATAAGGTCGATCACCTCATTTCTCAATACATCCAGCGCTGCTTTCCCGTTTATTGTTTTTTTTATATCATATAAATCCAGCAGGTTGCTTTCAATAAAATCAAGTATCTCCACATTATCTTCCACTAATAAAATTACCGGCTTCATATTCAGTCGCTGTTATGTGTATTATTGATGGGATGAACCGGCAATGTAAGCACAAATACATTCATGTGTTTTGCAGATGTATCCAACACCAGCGTGCCGCTATGCATTTCTGCCAGCGAGCGGCTTAGCGTTAAACCAATGCCGGTGCCGGCATGATTAGATGTTTCCTTAAGGCGATAAAAACTATCAAATATCACTTCCTTATTTTCTTCGGGAATAATAAAGCCATCGTTGGAACATATTAACTGGTATTTTTCTTTTTTGTCATTCGTATAATGCAGGCTGATGGAAACAAATTTCTCTGCGTATTTAACCGCGTTATCAATAAGGTTGCTGAATATTTTATTCAATGCTTCCTCATCTGCATAGGCAGATAAATTTTCAACCGACTTTACATCAAGCCTGATATTTTTTTGCTCAGCCACCGGTTTAAAACGTATATAATTATCATACAAAAGGCCGGAAACATTTGTTTTAATAAAACTGAGATGAAAGCCGTTCATTTCAATTTTTCTGAAATCAAGCAATTGATTGGCCAGGTGCATCAGCCTGTCTGTATTACGGCTCATCAGTTCAACACTTGTTTTAATGGAAGGCAGTTCATCAATCTGGTCCATAATATTTTCCATCGGGCCTTTTATTAATGTAAGCGGCGTTTTAATTTCATGCGCCACGTTGGTAAAGAAATTTATCTTGTCTTCATAATTTTCTTTTTCTTTTTCAAACGCCAGTTTTTCAAGCCTGCGCTGTTGCCTTGCCCTCGACCGGTCAATAAAAAATTTAATTGTAAAAAATATTACCAGTAAAGCCAGCACAACATATAAAGTGTATGCCTGCCAGGTGCGCCAGAACGGCGGTAATATTTCAATATCAAGTTTTGCATAATTGCTGGCTGCATTTTTTTCGCCCAATGCTTTTACAAGAAAGGTGTAGCTGCCCGGCGCCAGCTCTGTAAAGTAGGCTTTACGGTTGGTGGAGAGATAAGTCCAGCCTTTATCAAGCCCTTCCATTTTATACGCATAGCCAATGGTGGAAGGTGCGTTATAATTAAGCGCAGCAAAATCAATATTGAAAGATGATTGATTATGCGCCAATGTGATTTTTTTGGTGAACGTGATAGATTGTTTAAGCGGCGACTTTGTTGAATCTATCGCCAGCTCTTTGTTATATACCTGGAAACCGGTAATATAAACAGGTGGAATAAAATCGTTGTTAGTGATGGAGTCAGGATTAAAACTAATCATGCCTTTAACACTGCCGAAATACATATTGCCTTTATCGTCCTTGCAGGCTGACCGGTAGTTAAACTGGTCTGTGAGTAGCCCATGCGATTTATTAAATATTTTTATCTCCTTTGTTGAAGGCGTAAACCTCACCAGCCCTTTGGAAGTGCTTACCCATAAATTATTATGGTTGTCTTCAAGAATAGCATACACCACATCTGCGGGCAGGCCATCTTTCGATGTATAAATATGCAGCTCTTTTTTTTCAGGTTTATAAGCGCAAAGCCCGCCTTCAGTAGCAAACCATACCGTGTTTTTGCTATCGTAATAAATATAGTTTACAATGTTGCAGGCAATAACCTGGTTGTGATTGATAGAAAAAAAATAATGGTCTGCTTTGTTAGTGGAGGGGTTATAAATGTAGATGCCATCGCCATAAGTGCCGCCCCATATATTGCCCTTATCATCTTCGCCCAGCGCACGAAAAAAGCCTTTTGGCAAGGCGGTAATGCGTTCAAAATTGTTAGTTGATGGCAGGTATTTAAATGCGCCTTTATCAGTGGCAGCAATTATTTCACCACGCTTTGTTTTAAGTAATGCCCCTATAAAATTGCTGCCTATATTGGCATTAAGCGTATTAAAATTGTGCAGCCTTTTACCATCGTTGTTCAGTAAATCGAGCCCGTGTAAATAAGTGCCCGCCCATATCGTATCATTATAAGCAAGCAGGCTGTGAATATTGGAATATGAAACCGTTTGCCTGTTTTTCGCCGGGTTGTAATTGATGAAATTGCCGGTTGCGGGATTGAATTTGTTGAGCCCTGCATCTTCTGTGCCTATCCATAACATGCCGTGGTCATCTTCATAAATTTCACTCACGGCATTACCGCTTATGGCATTCTCATTTACCTTGGGAAAATATTTTTTAAAAATAATATCCTGTTTAGGATAATAATTTACGCCGCCAAAATAAGTGCCTGCCCATATACCGCCTTGTTTATCCATGCAAAGCGTTTGCACAATATTATCTGATAAAGAATAAGGGTCTTCAATCTGTTTTTTAAGGTTGTAATAATTGCCGTTGCTGATATTTAAAATATAAATGCCCGACTGTGTTGCAATCCAGTATTCATTTTTATTGATGGCCAGTATGTCGCGTACAATTATATCTGTTTTGTCTGTATTTAAAGTAAGCAGGTCTTTATACGTTGATGTTTTTATATCGAATAATTTCAAACCCTGGTTAGATGTGCCGATGAGCAAAGTGCCATTGCCTGCATCGTACAGCGATTGAATCCATTTTGAAACAACATAACCGGAATGGCTGAAGAGATCATATTTTTCATCGAAGCTGTTGCTGGCTGCATTGTATTTTGCAATGGTGCCCGATGAAGTGGTTACCCATAAACTGCCATCTTTTAAAATATTGTAAGCCGTTACTTCTTTATTTATTTGAAATGCACTGGTAACATTTGTTTTTATGTTGTGCCGGTACAGTGCATACAGCGTTATATAATATACGTTGTCGCCAACAACTTTTACAGATTGCACCGAGCCATTGCCTGCAGGCTCAAATTTTGTAAAGCTTTCTGTGAGTTCATCAAAAATGAATAAACCTTTTTCCGTGCCCGCCCAAATTTTTTTATCTGCTGTTTCTGATAAGCTCATGATGGCGTTACTGCCAATACTTTTTTTGTCTGAAGGATTATTACGAAAGATTTTATAAGAAAGCCCGTCAAAACGGTTCAGTCCATCCCTTGTGCCAAACCACATAAAACCAAGATGGTCCTGCATTACGCAAAGCACAGCATTGTTTGAAAGGCCATCTTCAACCTGGTAGTGCGTAAAATAGTAAGGCTGGCTGCGGGCATCAGCCATAATAAATAACAATACCATGAATGCAAAGCATTTCCTCATATATGGCAAATATGCGGTGAAAGTGAATTGTTTGATTACCGGCAGTTGTGCAGATGGCAGTGTTACTTATTCCTAATGCTGCATAATTGCATGGCAGGTTTATCGTGAAACGTCAATCGTAAAACCTGAATATAACAATCTGCAAATTTTCAGAGAATAAGGTTGGAATGAGGGATGTAACTTTTTCTGCTACTAAGGTTTAACACATTCTCTTTAAAAAATTTTATGAATATGTAACCTTATTGTTTTGCTGATCTTAATAGCAGAACGATCAATCATTTTTGTTCAACCTTATCACCTTATTCAATCCACCTGGCAAACTGTAATAATCTTTGTCAATATTAACCAATACAATTGTTTCAAGTAATTGCTTTATCAATTTTGAGACAAATCCGTACAAACATGAAACAAAAAATCTTCTTGCTACGGGCATAAATTTTTCTTTTTGCTACGGTTACTGCTTATCATTTGTAAGAAAGCTATACGCCAGTACTTAAAATTGATTGCCATGATTATGATGAATAACTGCCACCAGCAACTTTCAGACAGGGAACTGCTTGATCTTATAAAAGAAGATGACAAAAAAGCTTTTGAAGAAATATACAGCCGCTACTGGGATTTTTTAATGCAGCTTGCAATGAAACTTTTACAGTCGAAACAAAAAGCGGAAGATATGGCGCAGGAAATCTTTATCAGCTTTTATAACAGGCGTCATAAGTTTGAATTAACGGTTTCGCTGCGTGCCTATTTTTCGCAGGCTTTAAAATTTAAGGTGATGAATGAATTCCGGTCGCAGGTGGTTAGGGATACGTACAGCAGGCATATACGATATGTTTATACTTACGCGGTTAATACAAGCTGCCATGCTTATGAAACAAAAGAACTGGCTTATCATATCAGCCGTTCCATTAATTTATTGCCTGAAAAATGCAGGCAGGCTTTTTTATTAAGCCGCAGTGAAGACCTTTCTTATAAGGATATTTCCGGCCAGTTGAATATTTCTGTAAGCACGGTAGAAAAACATATCAGCAAAGCGCTGAAGTTTTTAAAAACCAATGCCTGCCTGCAATAATTTCAACCTGTAATAATAATTTCATCTTATAACATGATTGCATTTATACGAATTAAATTCATCGCTATTTTTCTTTTTATTACCTGCTGTTTACATGCACAAAAACCATTGGTTGAATATGTAAATACATTGCAGGGCACTAACTCAAGCTGGGATTTATCTTACGGTAATGTTTATCCAACCATAGCCTTGCCGTTTCCCATGCATTCATGGTCGCCGCAAACCGGCAAGAATGGCGATGGCTGGAAATACACTTACGATGCAACAACCATTAGAGGCTTCCAGGAAGTGCACCAATGCAGCCCGTGGATGGGCGATTACGGCGTGTTTGCTTTAATGCCTGTTACCGGAAAATTATTGGTGAATGAAGATGAACGCGCTTCCTCTTTTAAACATGATAATGAAGTTGCAAAGCCATCTTATTATAAAGTAAAATTCGATAATGGTATTACAACTGAAATAAGCCCAACGGAACGCGGCGCTTTCATGCGTTTTTCTTTTCCAAAAAAAGATGCGTTTATGGTGTTTGATGGTTATACAAAATTCAGCGCCATACAAATAATACCGGAAGAAAAAAAGATCATTGGTTATGTTACCAACGGCACATTCATCCCCAAAGAATTTAAAAACTTTTTTGTTATACAATTCGATCAGCCTTTTGTTGCTTATGGCACCTGGAAGCAGGAAGATGGCAGCATAACTGCGAATAATTTGTTTGACTCAGGGCAAAAGCGCGGCGCTTATATACAATTTAAAAAAGGCGCGAAGGTGAACGTAAAAATCGCTTCGTCTTATATAAGCCCGGAGCAGGCTGCGCTTACTTTGCAACAGGAGCTGGGCCAATACAAAAAATTGAAAGAAGCCACTGCTGCTGCTAATAAAACCTGGAATGAATTGTTAGGGCGCGTAAAGGTTGAAGGGGGCACAGAAGAAGAAAAGGCCACGTTTTATTCCTGCCTGTTTCGTGCAAATTTATTCAGCCATAAATTTTATGAAATAAAGGAAGATGGAAGTCCATATTATTTTAGTCCTTATGATGCCAAAATACATGATGGGTATATGTTTACCGATAATGGTTTCTGGGATACATTCCGTGCACAATTCCCGTTAAGCAATATCCTGCATCCAACCATGGAAGGAAGGTATATGCAATCGTTGCTGGATGCACAGCAGCAATATGGTTTTTATCCAACATGGTCAAACCCTGGCATGAGCGGCGTAATGGTAGGCAATCATGCTATATCATTATTAACCGATGCATGGATAAAAGGCATAAAAACTTTCGATCCGGAAAAAGCATTGGAAGCCTATTTGCATGAAGCCACCAATAAAGGATTTTGGGGCGGTTCAAGCGGGAGGGAAGGCCATCAATACTGGTTTCAGCTTGGCTATATTCCATACAAAGAAGTAGGTGAAAGCGGCGCTAAAACATTGGAATATGCCTATGATGACTGGTGCGCTTATCAACTGGCAAAACTTACCGGCAATTCATTTTATGAAAATGTTTTTGCAAGGCAAATGTTTAACTATAAAAATATTTTTGATACTGCGGTTGGCTTTGTTCGCGGCAGAACAAAAACAGGGGAGTGGGTACCTGAAAATTTTGATCCTGTTGAATGGGGCGACCCGTTTACCGAAGGCAATCCATGGCAATGGACATGGTCGGTGTTTCATGATATAAATGGTTTAATAAAGCTGATGGGCGGCGAACAAAAATTTAATGCAAAACTGGATAGTTTATTTACAGCGCCGAATGTTGTAAAGTATGGTTCTTACGGCCACGAAATACATGAAATGAAAGAAATGGTATTGCAGGATATTGGCCAGTATGCACATGGCAATGAGCCGGTGCAGCACGCAGCTTATTTATATAATTACAGCGGCCAGCCCTGGAAATCGCAAAGGCAATTACGGGAAATAATGGCGAAGATTTATAATGCAGGCCCCAATGGTTTTCCGGGCGATGAAGACCAGGGTGAAACTTCATCGTGGTATGTGTTGAGCGCTTTGGGCTTATATGCTGTTTGCCCCGGCACAGATCAATATGTAATTGGCAGCCCGGTGTTTAATAAGGTTACAATTACGCTGGAAAATGGTAAGCAGTTTATTATTGAGGCAAATAACAACAGCGCTAAAAATGTATATATACAATCAGCCAAACTGAATGGCGTAAACTATAACCATAACTGGATTACTTATAATGATATTATTAACGGTGGCGTATTGCATTTTGAAATGAGTGATGCGCCCAATACCAAACGCGGCATTGATGATGCAGATAAACCGTATTCTGTTTCCGTAACGCTGCCAGGCACTTCAAAAGCCTCAGACCGGTAGCAACAATTTTAGGTATATCTAACGTGATGTGCTGTTAGAATTATGAGCATGTTAGTATTAAATTATGTTGACAGAGCGTCATGCCCGGGTAGCGAGACGTCTCATAAAATTTATGTTGCTAATTATTCAAGAGATTTCTCCTATCGTCGAAATGACGGTTCGGCTTTTCTTTATATAATTTAATAGCACCGCAGGTTAAAAAATAATTAAGAAATAATTAGAACTTAATAGCGGTTGCAAAAAAAATGAGTGACTATATACAATAACGATGATATGAAAAGATTATTCTTTGGTGCCATTACTGCCTGCGCATGTTTAATTACAGCCTGCACAAAAGAAAATTTCCTTGATAAAACTGCAACGACCGATCTCGATGAACAATCCGTATTTTCTGACAGCGCCCGTTCAATGGATTTTCTTTCGAATATTTATGCAAATGTAGATTTCAGTTTTAGCCTTTCCAGGTTTGGCGGTGCTGCAGGCCTTGATGCCGGCAGCGATGAAGCCGAAGGGCCTTTGTCAACAACCGTTACCACCTACAACCAGTTTGCATCCGGCGGCGTAACGGCATTCAGTATTGCAACAGATGCATGGAATAATTCCTATACGCAAATAAGGGCCGTAAACCAATATTTAAAACATCTTGCTGTTATTCCCTTCCCCGATCATTTAAAAAGCAGGACAAAAGGCGAAGCCATTTTTTTACGTGCATGGTATTATGCATTGATGCTGAAACATTATGGCGGTGTGCCTGTAATTGGCGATACCGTATATGCAGAAACAGATAAAATTAATACGGTAAGAAACACTTACGAAGAGTGCGTGAATTATATTACGGAACAATGCGATCTTGCTGCTTCTTTATTATCTGCATCTTACGCCGGCCTTGATTATGGAAGGGCAACAAAAGGCGCAGCGCTTGCTTTAAAAGCAAAAGTGCTGCTGTATGCGGCAAGCCCGTTGTTTAATGGTGGTGCAGAAACAGATGACGCTGCATTAAAAGCAATTATAAGTTATCCCACTTATGATGTAAACCGCTGGAAACTGGCTGCAGATGCGGCTAAAGCGGTTATTGACCTTGGCGCTTACAGTTTAAATATTGATAACGATACAAAGCCCGGTTATGGCTTTTACAACCTGTTTCAAAAGCGTGTAAACAGCGAATACATTTTTGCAAGGATGGAACCCGATAATAAAGATCTTGAAAATTTATGGAGGCCGCCTTCCCGCGGGGGAAGTTCCACGCAGGGTTCTTTTCCTTATCAAAATCTTGTTGATGCCTTTGAAATGAAAAACGGGTTATCTATCACTGATCCAGCTTCAGGTTATAACGCAGATGATCCATATACCAACAGGGACCCGCGTTTAGACTTTACCGTTACGCATAACCTGTCTATGATCTATGTTGCTTACGACCAGCTGCGCCCTGTTTACACGTATGACGGCGAGCCAAACGGCGATGGCTTTGGCGCAGGCACGCCCACCGGTTATTATGGAAATAAAATGTGTAATGATAATGTAATTCCTAACTACTTCTTTAATGTATCGCAGCGGTGCTACCCGATGATAAGATATGCCGATATTTTGCTGATGTATGCTGAAGCTATGAATGAATATGCAGGCCCGTCGCAGGAAGTATATGATGCCGTTGAAGCAATAAGGCAGCGTGCAGGCCTTGATCCTTACCAGTTGAAACAAGGAATGAATAAAGATGAAATGCGCACGGCGATACAGCATGAAAGACAGGTGGAGCTTGCATTTGAAGAATCAAGGTTTTGGGATGTAAGAAGATGGAAGATTGCAGATCAGACAGATAACCAAACCATGTATGGCATGCGTGTGCAAAAAGATGCAAACGGCAACTACAGCTATTCAAAAGAAACGGTGCGTAAACGCAGTTTCAGGGCCGCTATGTATTTATGGCCTATTCCGCAAAGCGAAGTTGCCAAATCTTCTGACTTGTTGCAAAACCCCGGATATTAAAAAAGATAAAATTGAAATATATGCTTGCGAGAAAAATATTTTTTCCTGTTATAATGATTATGGCCGCTGCTTCCTGCTCCACAAAAAAAGAAATGATGGCCGAGCCGGTGAAAGATCTGAATGCAACCTGGCATATTCAAAATGTTACCAGGAATACGGTTGACATAACACAATACATTGATGCGGCTGATTTCAGGCTTACATTATCGCCCGATAATACTTATACGCTTGAAGGAAACAACATTCCGTTTCTTGTAAACAATGCAGCCGGCACCTGGTCATCGGATGATCCGCAATATCCTTACAACATTACACTTAAACCTGCTGACAGCACCAGCAGTTTCAGCGGCAGCATTGCAACGCCTGTATCAAAAGGGCAGCGCACATTAAGCATAACATTCAGTCCCGGATGTCACTCCAATACTTACATCTACACATTTGAAAAATCTAATTAAACATGCAGGCAACATCAAAAAATAAAGGATCGATCAGGAGAAAGATATACCTGTTATTGTTTATTGCTTTTGCAGGTTTAATTATTACTGCATGTGTTTCAACGCTCACCATTGTAAGCCAGGATGCATTGGTTACGCCCGGCGATTCTGCACACATGGTGATAGCGTTGCAATGGTCTGAAATAAACTACGACCGCAACGACAGGCAGGTGGTTGGTATTTGTGTGCCCAAATCATGGAATGCAGCACTCAATACCACCATGACTTATACAAGTGATGTAGGAAATGGAAAACTCGTTGTGATACCCGATGGCATTACAGAGCCTTCAACCGGGTTATCTTATCCCACTGCAATGATGAACAAGTTTGGCATTGGCCCTAACTATATCAATGACATGGAATGGGTTGTTTTCTGGACGGACAATAAATTATTCGCAGCCAATCAAACCACTGTAAATGGCACTATATACATCAGCATAAAAACCGGCGAAGATTATTTAAGCTTTAAGCCTGGTTATGCCATGTGTGAAGATGAAGATGGCTTGTCTGATGAAAATTCCGGTTATTATCAAAGCCAGTTTGGAACCTGTATGGAAGTGATAGGAAATGACCTCACTGTGGATGTGCAGGATTTCTGTAATCCGCAAATTGGGCCAGCAGAACCGTCAAGCTCCACGCTCAACGATATTATCACTATCAAATACAATGGCAATCTTGATACCTCTGCATTAAAGAACCAGGCCAATATTTATTTCTGTGCAAAAGCCTTTACTACCACGGGCGACAGCATAGAAGTTTGCCAGCCGTCGGCACAAACACAGCTCACGCCTTTTGATATAAAACAATGGCGCATAGATTTCTGGCCAAAGAAGTTTTTCAACGTGCCGGATGGCATTGAGCTGAAACAACTGCAATATTATTTCACCGATCAAACAGGGGCGCTTAAAACAGGTTATGGCAATACGGATGCACCGTTTAAATACACTTTTAAATGCAAATGATAAAAGCCTGAACATGCATAAAGCCATCATAGCTAAAACAAATTGTTGTATGAAAAAATTTTTAATACTGGTGTTTTTTATAACCTGTTATTGTGCGCAAACAATGGCCCAGCAATTCACGGTTAAGGGTAATGTGGTTGATGAATACGGGCGTGCGCTGGCAGGCGTTACCATTCAGTCAAAGAAAACAAACGCCGTAACAACTTCGGCTGAAGATGGCGTGTTCAGCATTGCAATACAGCCAAACGATGTGCTGCAATTCAGTTATTCCAACTATAAAACCAGCAGCATTGCCGTACCTGATTCATCAGCCATAATCATTGCAAAGCTTACACCCGCTGCATTTGCAGCGCCTGCCACAACAGATGTTTTGTATGAAACAAGGGATAATCAAAAAATATTAGGATCTGTTTCCACCATTTATAACGGCCAGCTTACAACAACACCGGCATCATTGTATGCGTATGCACTGGCAGGAAGGCTGCCGGGTTTATATACGCAGCAAAACCGCGGCTGGAAAGGTTTCAACGATAATGCACTTGGCTCGGTTGACGTGGATGGATTGTTTTATCCAAACCAGAAAGGCCTCGGTGCACCTAATGATAATACCGAGATAAACCTTACCCTGCGCGGTCAATCACCCATTACAATTGTTGATGGCGTGCAACGCGATATTTATACGATCGATCCTGAAAACATAGAATCTGTGAGCGTGCTGAAAGATGGCCTTTCAACCATATTGCTCGGGCAAAGAAGTTCAAGAGGCGTTATACTGGTTACAACAAAAAAGCCGGTGGCAGGTAAGCCGCACATTTCTTTAACGGCGCAAACAGGCATACAGCAGGCGCTTGAATTACCCGATCCTTTGCCCGCATACCAGTATGCTTATTTGTATAACGAAGCGCAAAGCAATGAAGGCAAACCTTTGTCTTACACAGAAGCAGACTTTCATGCATACCGGGATCATTCGGACCCTTATGGCCATCCCGATGTAAACTGGTTTAATACCATATTAAAAAACAATTCGCTTATAAACCGGTACAGCCTGAATGTAACAGGTGGCGGCACAGCAGCACGTTATACAATTGGTCTGGGTTATTTATCTGACAATGCATTGTTCAATGGCAGTAACCCTGCTTATGAAACCAACGCTACGATAAAGCGTTACACTGTTAATTCCAATATTGATGTGGATGTAACGAAGTATTTTAATGCAAAGCTGCAATTGTTTGCACGGGTGCAGGAAGAAAACCAGCCCGGCGGCGGCACAGATGCCATCATCAGCCAGATGTATTCAACGCCTAATAATGCTTATCCTGTATTCAATCCTGATGGTTCTTTTGGCGGCACACAGGCTTTTCAAAGAAACTTGTATGCGCAATTAACCCAATCAGGTTATATAGAAGATTATGAAAGGGATATTTTTTCAAACCTGGAACTCAATTATAAATTCGACCAGTTTGTGCCGGGTTTATGGGCAAAAGTGCAAAGCAATATTTCGGTATATGCAGCCAATTCCACCAACAGGAGCGCAGGTGTTCCTTCTTTTAAATTCTCTGTAAGCGGCAACGATACATCGTATAACCGTTATGGAAATTTTACCGACCAGGGAAATAATTTCAACCTCACTTACAGTGCGCAGTTCTGGTATTTGCAGGGTGCTTTAGGTTATACGCGTTCCATCAGGAAAAACAACTTTACTGTAAAAGCTTTTTACGACAGGTATGAAAGCATATTTAATTACGACCTGCCTAAAACGCTGCAGAATATTGCACTTGCAGGAACGTATGATTTTGATGGAAAATATTTTCTTGAAGCAGCCGTGAATTACAGCGGACAGGATTACTATCCGCCAGGCAACCAGTTTGGTTTATTTTATGGTGCCGGCCTGGGCTGGAACCTTGCCAAAGAGAACTTTATTAAAGACAATGTTAGCTGGATAAACAATCTTAAACTCCGTGCAACTTACGGCAGAACAGGCAATGATAATGTGGGCTATTTCACATGGCGTGAAAGCTACCAGTTGAATATCGTTAACCCAACCTATCCTATTGGTATAAACAGGGCCTCACAGGGCGTAACACAGCAAACCACGCTTGCCAATCCGAATGTAACATGGGAGAAAGCTGATAAATATAATGTGGGTATAGATGCCGCTTTATTTAAGAATAAGTTCTTATTAACTGCCGATTATTATAACAACCGCTACTTCGATTTATTGCAATTGCGTGGCAAGCAATCATCCATGATCGGTATTGGTTATCCGTATGAAAACCTTGGCATTAATAATTATTCAGGCATTGAAGTGCAGGCTACTTATCAGAATAATATCAAAGATTTTAATTACGCTATTTCAGGCAATATTTCTTCGCAGCAATCAAAAGTTATTTACAGTGATGAGATTGAACAGGCTTATGGGTGGAATAAACGCACCGGCCAGCGTGTAAATATTGAATTTGGATATATAGCCGATGGATTGATTCAAACACAGGAAGAAGCTGAAACAGCAGCAGCGCCTGCAGGTTATACGTTGCAGCCCGGCGATATAAAATATAAAGATTTAAATGATGATGGTTTGATCAATCAATACGATCAAACAGCTATTGGCGAATCAAAGTCTTTAATGTTTTATGGCGTAACAGCCAGCATCAGCTACAAAGGTTTTGATATAAGTGTATTGCTGCAGGGTGTTGCCAACAGAAAATATTTGCTGATTGATAATTCATTCGGGTCAGGCACACAGCAGGCATATACTTACATAGTTGGAAGATGGACGCCCGAAATTGGTACTGCGTCTGCATTTCCGCGGCTTACGCCTGGTATCAATGCCAACAATGATCTCTGGAGCAGCTACTGGATGCGCAACGGTAATTACTTCCGTTTAAAAAATGCAGAGATAGGTTATTCATTGCCTTATAAGCTGGTTAACCGTTTAAAGATGACGCAGATAAGGGTATTTGCCAATGGCCTTAACCTGTTTACGCATGCGGCCTTCGACCGTGTTGACCCGGAAGTATATCAGCAGGCTTATCCCAATCAGCGCATCATCAATTTCGGCCTTAATGTTAAGTTCTAAGTAAGAAGAATTATGAAAAAATATATTGCCATATTTATTGTTATAGCAGGCTGTGTTGCAGCATTAAGTTCCTGCAGAAAATATGAAAGCGTTCCGGTAGAAACAGTTACGCCCGATTATATATGGGATGCAAAAGATTCGAACGGAGTCTATGCAAGCCAGTACTTGTTTTCCATTTATGCGGCCTTACCTCAGATTACAAGCAACCGCATTGGCCGCGATTTTCTGGATGCCGGTTCTGATGATGCAGTTACATCGCAAACAACGGCGCAATCCATCACCCTGCTGGCCACGAATGGTATAACCATTTTTAATAATCCTGATGATGCATGGGCCAGCAGTTATAAAGGCATAAGAATGGCTACGAATTTTCTCAACAATTTTGGCGCAGTGCCTTTAAAGAATGTGAATGAAAAACGTTCCTGGTTTGGTGAAGCAAGGGTGATGCGTGCATTCTTTTACTGGGAACTCGTAAGGCGGTATGGAGGCGTGCCCATATTAGGCGATTCATTAAAAACGCTGGAAGATAATATTGAAATACCACGCAGTTCATTTGCAACCTGCGTAAACTATATTGTAAATGAATGCAACCGTGCAGCCGACAGTTTGAGGGATGACCCCGTTGATGATGCCAATTATGGCCGCTTTACAAAAGATGCGGCAAGGGCTTTAAAAGCGCGGGTGTTATTATATGCTGCAAGCCCTTTGTATAATGGCGGCAATATAGCTGATTCATTAAATGGTTACGATAGTTATGATGCTAACCGCTGGAAGCTGGCTGCTGACGCTGCCAAAGAAATAATGAACCAGGGCGTTTATGATCTTGAAGAAAATTTTATCGACATATTTATTTCGCAACGCAGCAAGGAAGTTATTTATGCCAAAACAAATACTACGGGCAAAACGGTAGAAACTACTAACGGGCCTATCAATTATGCTACAGCGCCGGGCTCCGGCAATACAAGCCCAACGCAGGAATTAGTGGATGCTTATGGCATGGCAAACGGCCTTGAGATTAATGATCCCAATTCAGGTTATAATCCTGAAGACCCATACACAGGCAGAGACCCGCGTTTAGGATATACAGTATTGTACAATGGCGCCCAATGGTTAAATACGCCTATTCAAACATACATAGGCGGCATCAACAGGCCGGGCGGTGCAACAGTGCAAACACAAACCGGTTATTACCTGCGCAAATTCATGGGGCATTTTGAAAATACAACTACTTACGAAGATCATTATCACGATCTCATCTATTTCCGTTATGCAGATATTTTATTGATGTATGCAGAAGCCATGAATGAATATGCAGGCCCTTCTGATGATGTGTTTGCAGCAGTTGAAAAAATAAGGCAGCGGGCAGGATTAAACCCTTATGCTTTGGATCATGGTATTTCAAAAGATTCATTGCGAACTGTTATCCGCAATGAAAGACATAAAGAATTGGCATTTGAAGAACAGCGCTACTGGGATATACGCCGCTGGAAAATTGCGGGCCATGTTTATAATGATGCGCCTTTACATGCCATGAATATTATCAACAGCCCCAATGGCCTCGTGTATAATATTCAGCCGGTGCTTACAACAGCTTTTGACGAATCGAAAATGTATTTCTATCCCATTCCATACAATGAAGTGGTGAGTAACGAAAACATGCGGCAGAACCCGGGATGGCAGTGATGGCGTGAATGGTTAATCGTGAATCGTGAATGCAAACGATAGCTGATTTACGGTTTGATTTTGTAAAGCCTTTTCCGGCGATGCATGTTATAAAAACCTGGACAGAAATATAAAGCTGGATTAAAACAAAATATATTATTCACGAAAAGAATAACAAAGACTTAAATAACAAAATGAAAGATGAATTATCAACCTGGTGTATTCATGTTTGACGATTCACGTTTCACGAAAATTATAAACTTCATACGATGAAAAGAACTTTTTCATTCATATTACCAATACTTATTTGTTTATGTTTTACTGTTGGCGTGCATGCGCAAACAGTAAGGGGAAGCGTAAAAAATATAGAAGGGCCGCTGGCATCTGCATCTGTTGTAGAGAAAGGTTTGCCGGCCAATGGCACGGCCACAAATGCTGATGGAAACTTCAGGCTTACTCTTAAAGGAAGATCAAAAACATTGATAGTTTCAAACATTGGGTATGTAACGCAGGAAGTGAAAATTGAAGATGCATCAAAAACATTGGAAATAATCCTGCAGCCAAACGACCAGGGACTTGACCAGGTGGTTGTAGTGGGTTATGGAACAAAAAAACGTGTAACCAATACCGGCGCCGTAAGCACAATTTCGGGAGAATCTATCAGGCGTGTGCCTACCTCAGCTGTACAAAATACTTTACAGGGAAGAGTGCCTGGAGTATTCTCCGTACAACGTGGCGGGCAGCCGGGCAAAGACGCATCAGACTTTTTTATACGCGGTATAAGTTCATTAAATCCTGATGGCAATAAACCATTGATTATTGTGGATGATGTGGAATATACTTACGAGCAGCTTGCACAAATAAATGTAAACGAAATTGAAAGTATTTCTGTTCTAAAAGATGCTTCTACCACAGCAGTATATGGCATTAAAGGCGCCAACGGCGTATTGATTGTAAAAACACGCCGCGGTGCAAATGGTGCGCCGCAGGTGAATGTGCGTGTGGAAAGCGGTTACAACACACCTACA
Source organism: Parafilimonas terrae (assembly GCF_900115755.1). Classification (GTDB taxonomy): domain Bacteria; phylum Bacteroidota; class Bacteroidia; order Chitinophagales; family Chitinophagaceae; genus Parafilimonas; species Parafilimonas terrae. Next base: position 101,683 of record NZ_FOXQ01000011.1, on the reverse strand, counting down.
AGAGTGCCCAAATTTTTAAACGCTTACGAATCTGCAACACTGGTAAATGAAGCATTGAACAATGATGGCCTGCAGCCGCAGTTTACACAATCGCAGTTAAATCATTATAAAACAAAAGACGATCCTTATGTTTATCCCGATGTGAACTGGTATGATGTGGTGCTTAAAAAAGGTTCACTGCAGGCCAATACGAACGTTGATATTTCAGGTGGAACCGATAATGTAAAATATTTTATTTCTGCCGGCGCCTTTACGCAGAATGGCAACCTGAATAATTTTTCCGATCCGCGCAACCAGGGCGTTCATAACAACTATTTTTATAACCGTTATAACTTCCGGAGCAATTTAGATATACAGGCCACGAGGACAACCAAGCTCAGGCTTGATGTTTCGGGCAGGTTCGGGCAGGTGAATTCGCCGTTATTCTATGCGCCAACACTCAGCCCCACTACCATCATTAACAGCGTTATGTCTGAAATATATAATTACCAGATCATAACGCCGTATGCTGCGCCGGTATTGAATCCTGACGGAAGTTATGCTTATGCTTTCGGGCCAAACCTCAGTAATGTGCCTACCCTTAATGCAAGGCTTGCGACCATGGGTTATTCAAGAAACAACAGGACCGATTTTAATGTTTTATTTGATGTAAACCAGCGCTTCGATTTTATAACACAAGGCCTCGGCGCTTCCCTGCGCATTGCTTATGCAGGTACAAATGATATTACAAGAACGCAGGCACGCACGGCTACGCCGCCTGCCTATCATTACGATTCATCGGGCGGTTACACGCTTGATAAAAACGGCTTGTATGAACTGGCTCCATTTGCTTTAAGCGGCGGCAACGATCTTTTTGACAAACGTTTAAATATCCAGGGTTTTATAACCTATGACCGCACTTTTGGCCAGGATCATTTTTCTGCATTTGCATTGTTTAACCAGGAAAGTTATGTTACAAAAAGCGGCGGCACACTGGCGGTACCGCAAAAACTGCGTGGCACTACATTAAGCCTCCACTATGATCATAAACAAAAATATATAGTTGATTTTAACGCAGCCTATAACGGTTCAGACCGTTTTGCGGCAGGCCACCGTTATGGCATATTTCCTGCCGGCAGTATTGGCTGGAACCTGGCGCAGGAAGATTTCTTTAAAAATGCTTTCCCTGTTTTCCAACTGTTTAAACTTCGTGGCTCTTATGGTTTGGTGGGTTCTGATGCGGTGATTGACAACCGCTATTTATACCAGCAGGTGTATTCAAGAGGCAGCTTCTATTATTTCGGCACTAACAGCAACATAACACAAGGCCTTTATGAAGGCAGCCTGGGCAATCCCAATGTTACCTGGGAAAAATCAAGAAAAGCAGACATTGGCCTTGACATTAACATGGTGCATGATAAAATATCCATGCAGTTTGATGTGTTCAATGAATACAGGTACGACCAGTTGTGGTTTCCCGGTTCAGTTCCATCCATTATAGGCGTTGGTTTGGCCAGGGCCAATATTGCCAGCGTACGCAACCGCGGGTTTGAGGGATTGATAAAATTCCAGGATAAGGTGGGCGATATTGCGTATGATATTACAGGCGTTATCAATTATGCAAAGAATAAAATTATTTATGAAGATGAACCAAACCAAACCTATCCCTGGCTGGCAAGAACAGGCCATCCTATTGGCCAGCCATTTGGTTATACGGCCATTGGTTTTTATGAAAGCCAGGAAGATATTGATAAGAGCGCAAAGCCGAATATTGATCCTTCTTCTATTAAACCCGGCGATCTTAAATATAAAGACCTCAATAATGATGGTGTGATTGATGAGCGCGACCAGGGGCCAATTGGAAAGCCCAATATACCCAGTTTGAATGCCGGTATAACATTTGGGTTTCACTATAAAGGTTTTGATTTAAGTATATTGTTCCAGGGCGCATTTGATTATAGTTTCCAGGTTACAGGTATTGGCATACAGCCTTTTCAAAGCCAGTGGCAGCCGGTGCATGAATTAAGATGGACGGAAGCAACTGCAGCTAATGCAAAATTTCCAAGGCTGAGCAGCAATGCATCGTATGAAAGCAGCCCCACTGCTTATCCTTCCGATTTCTGGCTCGTAAATGCTATGTATGTGCGTATGAAATCTGTTGATATTGGTTACCAGTTTCCAAAGAAATGGCTGCCTTTAAAAATTAATAATGCAAGGTTTTATTTCAGTGGTTATAACCTGCTTACATGGACTAATTTTAAACTTTACCAGCAAGACCCAGAAGTGGCCACCAATACAGTTGGTGATGCTTACCTAAATCAACGTGTATTTAATGTGGGTTTGCAGGTAGGGTTATAATGATAACTTTTGAAAAAGTTTTCAACTTTTAATGCCAACAGTTATAATGAGCGCTGTGATAACAGTATTGATGATGCAAGAATAAAATGGAAATAAAGGCTTTTTCTTTTCCAGGAACCAATAGGCAGAATCAATAGATAAAGACAGATGCCGGCATAATGATACTCGTGGTAAGAAACATTGTTGCCGGCAACCTAAAAAAACAAAAGCGAAGCTTTTATCCTAATTCAGGATACAAAGGAAACTGCGTCATAAACTCGTTCACTTTGCCTTTAAGTGATGAAAGATAAGCCTCGTCATCAGCATTCATTAAAGCAGCATCAATACTGTCAACAATAAACTGCATGTGTTCTTCTTTCATGCCGCGTGTTGTAACCGCCGGCACACCCACACGAATGCCCGATGTTACAAATGCGCTCTTGTCATCAAACGGCACCATGTTTTTATTTACAGTAATATCTGCTTTGCCCAATACCTGTTCGGCTTTTTTGCCGGAAATATTTTTATTGCGAAGATCAAGCAGCAGCAAGTGGTTATCGGTGCCATCACTTATGCTCTTATAACCTTTATCATTAAAAGCTTTTGACATGGCCTGCGCATTGGAAATAATCTGCTTTGCGTAAACGGTAAACTCATCCGTAAGAATTTCACCAAAAGCAACAGCCTTTGCAGCAATAATATGTTCCAGCGGGCCGCCCTGGGTGCCTGGAAAAACAGCCAGGTCGAGCAGGCTGCTCATCATACGGATATTGCCTTTTGGATCTTTTATGCCGAATGGATTTTCAAAATCTTTACGTAGCATTACAATACCACCTCGGGGGCCACGCAATGTTTTATGCGTGGTAGAAGTAACTATATGGCAATGATCGAAAGGATCGTTCAATAATTTCTTTGCAATTAAGCCGGCCGGGTGTGCAATATCCGCCATCACCAAAGCGCCCACTTCGTCGGCCACTTTGCGAATGCGGGCATAATCCCAGTCGCGGCTGTAAGCGCTGGCGCCGCATACAATTAATTTAGGTTTTACTTCACGGGCTTTCGCTTCCAGCATTTCATAATCAACCGTACCGGTTTCACGCCCAACCCCATAAAAATGCGGCTGGTACAATTTTCCGCTGAAATTTACAGAAGAACCATGCGTAAGATGGCCACCCATGCTTAAATCCAAACCAAGAATGGGATCGCCTGGTTGCAATAAGGCCAGCATAACGGCAGCATTGGCCTGTGCACCGCTATGTGGCTGCACGTTGGCATACTCAAGATTAAAAATTTGTTTAAGCCTGTCAATGGCAAGCTGCTCACATTCATCCACCACTTCGCAACCGCCATAATAGCGGCGGCCCGGATAGCCTTCAGCATATTTATTCGTCATTACATTACCCATGGCCTGCATGGTTTGCAGGCTGGTAAAATTTTCACTGGCAATTAATTCAATACCGCGGCGCTGGCGTTCAAGTTCTTTTTGAATGAGAGAAAATACAGCTGTATCTTTTTGCATGGCTTTAATTCAATTTGCCGCAAAAGTAACTGTTCAAAAAAATAATTGGCCTGTAAGTTTTGTACATTTTGTAGTTACATAACTTCCTTAATTATTGTTTTATTCACCTTCACAAATAGTTTTTTACTGATGAACTATGTTTGCAGCAGCAGATGAAGCAGCATTGTTTTAATTTCAGGGAGCAGCATTTATGGCTTTCGCCGGAGCGGGCTATTTTTTGGGAAGATGAAAAAACACTCATTTTAAGCGACAGCCATTTTGGTAAAACCGGCCATTTCAGAAAAGCCGGCATTCCTATGCCGCAATACGTTTTTATAGAAGATTTACAACGTCTTTTTAATCTCCTTCAATTTTATAAACCTGAACAATTAATTGTTGTGGGCGATTTTTTTCACAGCCGCTCCAATAAAGAACATTTATTGTTTGAAAAATGGCGCAACGATTTTACCCAGCTTGAAATTTTACTGGTAAAAGGCAACCACGATATTTTACACCGCGACTGGTATGCACAAACAAAAATCAATGTGTTTGATGCTGATCTTTTGCGCATAAATCAGTTTGCCTTTATGCATGATTGTGCCGACATTGAAAAACACACTGCACATACAGATGCCTATTTTCTTACCGGGCACCTGCATCCCGGCATTTCCATTAAAGGGAAAAGCAGGCAGCATTTAAGCTTTCCCTGCTTTTATTTTAATGATGCATTTGCCATTTTACCGGCATTTTCCAAATTCAGCGGGCTGGCTTTGATCAACAAAAAGAAAGCAGACCACGTTTTTGCCATTGTGAACGGAGAATTAGTGGAGATATAAATTTTTCTGCTATCACCATGTCCTGTCTTTCAGAAATTCCTGAATCTGTTCTTTTCCAACGGGCAGTTCGTTAATATGTTCATTAAGCCATTGCGAAAAATCTTTTTCAATATCATCTGCCCATTTTGTATCAATCTGGCCTGCCGTATATTTTCCTTCGCGCAAACGCTGGTGCCCGAATAAATCCCTGAGCCGTACAATCTCTGAAGTTGTAACCACCTTTTCGGCAAGGTGTGGCGGAATAAAAATCACCACGCCCAGTTTACCCAGCACCACATCGCCGGGCATTACAGTAACTGTTCGTATGCGGGTTGGCTGGTTTATACCAACGATCATCGTATTCAAATCGCCCGGTGGGTTATGATAAGACGGGTCGTAACTGGTATAATACGATGTGAAACCGCCAATTTCTTTTAATCCCTCCACATCCCTAAGCGCACCATCATACACAATTCCATTTCCGGATTTTGCGTAAATAGCGTTACCCACATTGTCGCCAATAGTCGGGCCATTGCGATGAGCGCCAAACTGGTCGGCCACATACACATCGCCCTTCACCAGCAAATCAACCGGCCAGGTATTCTGCCCGCGTTTGCCTTCTTTTTTGCCGGCTGAATCAATCGCTTTCCATACATCCGGGCGGGCGGGCATAAAGGTTGCCGTAACGGCGCGGCCCACTAAAACGCTGTCAGGATTTATTACCTGCCAATCTTCAGCAACCTGGTAACCGTAACCGGCGTTTTTCATTACAGCCCAGGCTTCTTCCACACTCACCGATTTCATGCGGCGAATAATATCGTCCGGTACTTTTGGGCGGCCATCCGGAAAACGTTCACCTTTCCATAAAGGTGTTAAAGCAATTAATTGTTCTTTACTTATTTGTACCTGCTGCGCCTGCATTGGTATGCAAAAAGCAAGTATTACAATGGCTAATGATATTTTTTTAAGTGTTGACATAGATAACTATTTAATTGTAATAACCTCTTTTTTATTATTTGTTCTTGAGACTGTTGAACCATCCGGTGGATGATTATGCCACCAGCTTGCCAGCGTTGAACCGGTAACATTCATAACCGGGCCGAAAATAGCCGGCGCCAAACCGGCAGTAGCCAGTTTGCCCATTGCCAGCGCCAGGCCCGATGCAAGCCCTGCATTCTGCATACCCACTTCCAGTGCGATTGTCCTGCAATCTTTTTCCTGGAATTTTAATACACGGGCTGACCAGTATCCCAGGAAATAACCGGCTAAATTGTGAATAAAAGTTGCTATCAGCAGCAGTGCGCCAACTTTAACCAGGTTATCCCTCCCGGCGGCTGTAATAATTGTTAGAATGAATGCTATGCCCGCCATCGAAACCAGCGGCATCGCCTTATCAAGCCATTGAAATTTACCATGAACGAGATAGTGAAATGCGAGGCCTGCAACAACAGGAATAATAACAATCTTGGTAATATCCCATACCATATCCCAGAAATGCACTTCCACAAAACTTCCGCCCAACAATTGCATTAATAAAGGCGTTAGAAATGGTGCAAACATGGTAGAAATAGTGGTGACTGATACGGACAAAGCAAGGTTGCCTTTTGCGAGATAGCACATTACATTCGATGCAAGCCCGCTGGGGCAGCAGCCAATCAATATAATGCCCGCAGCAATTTCTGCAGGGAAATTAAATGCCTTTGCAATGGCAAAACCCACCAGCGGCATAATGATGTAATGACAGGCTACACCGATAATAATTCCTTTCGGCATTTTTAAAACATTGGCAAAATCTTTCAGGCTTAGCTCGGTGCCCATTCCAAACATAATTATTTGCAATAAAGGAATGATTAAAGCCGATAATTTAAAGTCGCCAATGGTTGTGAAATACTGCGGGTGGTACATAGCAATGCTTACAACAGAAACTATCATTACAGTATAGGAAAGCCCTTTCAGAAAATGGTTTCCCCTGAATGCAATGGCAAGCGTTGCAAAGAAAAATGCCAGGAACCAACCGGCTACGTCATGATTTTTATTAATCGTGGTAAATACAAAAACAAGCAGGCAGGTGCATGAAATAGCATAAAAAATATTATAGATAGTTTTTTTTGCGGCAGGCATAATCGTTATTAAGTGTTTAAATCTTCTTAATCAGGATATTTTTACAAGGATATTTATTGAAAAAAAGGCACATCCCTGATGGCGTATTTTTTCATTCCTTCCTCGTTTATCTCCACACCAATCCCGGGTTTTTCTGAAATTGTGATGAAACTGTCTTTCACCCATTCACCATCATAGGTAACAATTTCCTTAAACATAGGATCGGTATGGAAATATGACTGCCATTCGAGTATTAAAAAGTTAGGTACTGATGCGCATACATGGCAGGAGGCCATTGCCCCGAGAAAAGAAGCCACCATGTGCGGCGCAAAAGGCGTGTAATATAAATTAGCAAGGTTGGCAATGCGCTGTCCTTCTCCCAACCCCCCGCATTTTTGCAGGTCGGGCATGATAATATCAACGCCGCCAATTTCAAGCAACCGCCTGAAACCATAAGCCAGGTAATGATTTTCACCGGCAGCAATTGGCGTGCTTGTGGATTCGGTTATAAGCTTATAAGCTTCCGAATTTTCTGCGGGAATAGGCTCTTCCAGCCACAACAGGTTCAGCGGTTCCAGCCGTTTGGAAATAGCTTGAGCTGTAACGGCATCGTACCGGCCATGCATATCTACCAAAATATCATTTTTAGGCCCGACAGCTTCCCGTGCAGCAGCAATTTGGTCATACATTCTTTGTAATTCACCGGGACTGGCCGTCCAGTTATAGGCATCATATTTATTGGGGTCGTTTGCCTGGTCAAGATCGAATTTAATGGCATTAAAACCCATGCCCGTTGCCTTTTTAGCGGCGGCTGCAAAATCTTCCGGTTGCGGCAGGTTGCGCTGGTATAAAGCTGTATCGCAATATACCCTTATTTTATCGCGGAATTTGCCGCCAAGCAATTGATACACAGGTAAATTCAAAGCTTTACCTGCTAAATCCCATAAAGCTGTTTCAATGGCCGAAAGCACTGCCACATACATACCCGATTGAGCGCCCTGGAAGAAGCCCTGCCTGCGTATGTCTTCAAAAAGCCGGTGTACATTCAGCGGGCTTTTTCCTTTTAAACGCATGCCGAAATTTTTTACGAGATAGTAAGTGCCGGGTATGGCATCAACGCCTTCGCCGCAACCCCAGATACCCTGGTTTGTATAGATTTTTACAAACAGGCTGCCGCGTATATAACCGCATTTTACATCTGTAATTTTTAAGTCAGATGGCGGTGAATGCTTCGGCGTTCTCTCAATAGCTTGCTGGTATGTTTGGCCGAAACCGGATAACGGTGCAAATGGTGTAATGGCTGCAGCAATAGCTGTCTTGGATAAAAAAGATCTTCTTGAATTGGTCATTCTTAAGATGTTTTAGATAGTTATACAGAATAATAAAAAACAATCGTTTACAATATGCTAAAAGCTGATTTTGTGTTATTACAAATATAGTGTTTTGACAAATTTATGCAATCGGTTGCTTAACCGGGCCTGAATTTTTTTCCTTGAATACATTCACCAAGATCCGCAAAACCAAACTGCTTGAAATATCAGGATAACTGCCGGTGCTAAAAACCTTTTAAGCAACTGCCATTGACTTAATGGCATGGCAAAACAATACGTAATTCTAAAATTGAAGATAGCAACAAATTTTGAATGGGGAAGCTTTGGTATTTTTAGTGTTATCAAAAAAAATCAAAAAGTATGTTAGCCTATTTGCTTTAAGGGATGGTATAAAAAGAGAAAAATTTGTACCCATCTTTTGTCATTATAAAATCAAGTGCAATTTGCGCCCCCTCAAATTTTGGAGAAGGGTCAATCCGTGTAACAAGAACTTCTTGTATGTTGGGGAATTTATTTTTAAATATATTCTTATAACAAGGGTGAATGTTCGTCATTGCGTTGTTGCCTCTGTTTAAGAAATTTAATTTTGACTGGTCAGCTATTCGCCTGATTAAATCGCTGTCAAAAATTAATTGATAATCTTCTTTAAAAAAAATATCAGCCGCGATATAAGACAGTTCATTGTAAAATTTGTTATACCATATTTTTTTATTCCTCTTTTGAAAATCTTTGAATAAAGAATCCTTGTATTCAGTATCTATTACGCAGTAAGCACAATAAATACAATTGGTTGATAATTCCCTCAATCGTTTAATATCGTTATGAATGGCTGCATCTGCAAATGAATTCCATGTTTCTTTAAATTTTATACTGTCAGTGTTAGTTGTGTCGTAAGTAATTTTTGAATCATGATAAGGAACGGGTTTATGACTGCCAGCAAATGAACATTTTGATAATATCGTAAAAAGAAATGGAATAAATAGATTAAGACATTTCATAAACAGCTTGCAGCCTGATCGCAAATATACTAACATGCTAATGCCTATAATTTTACAGGTAACATTAATCTGTATAAAAACAATACAACTTATAACCGGTTTATTGCTGGCGCTATGAGAGAAAAGGGGAGAAGGATATAACAGAATTATGTGTTTATAAAGTGAGAATGGAAAAATTACAGAAGAGTAATTCTATCTGTAAATTGGCGGGTAAATTTTTACTATGCCTCAATTTTTAATTCTTGCCAAAGACTATACAGATGCCTATGCATTGCAGAGGCGGCTTTCTGTTCGGGAAACCCATTTAAAAAGAATGCGTGTGGAAAAGGCTGAAGGGCACTTTATTGTTGGCGGCGCCAAGCTTAACAAAGAGGGTAATATGTATGGCTCTATGTTAGTGGTGCAGCTTGAAAACGAAGAAGCGGTGAGACAATGGATAAATGAAGACCCCTATATTACAGGTAATGTATGGGAGCATGTTGAAATATTGCCTTTTAAAATTGCAGAGGTTTGAATTTTATCTGCTTCTTCCCATCCAAAGAATTGTGTTGATAATAAACCGGTTTTGCATTTCACTTGAAAAGGTTGAAGAAAGTTGTGCATTGGTGCCATGCTCATAATCCATATCGTTATGGCCCATATTAATGTACACCATTTTATAGTTGATGTTTGTCCACGCAACTGGATAATAGCCGCTATGCCATATCTCATTTAATTTGGGGCCGGTGCCCAAAGGAAAGCTGGTTGTATCAATAGCCAGCAGGATTTTTATATTCTTGTTTTTTCGGATATCATTCTCCCAGCTATACCATTCATTGGGAGCCGATTTAAATATTTCAGGTAACCCTTTTGTTGAAGGGGAAACCGCATCTTCTACCCGTAATATGGCTGATGTGGGCCGCCATGTATTGGATTTGTATTCACCGGCGCCAATAAACTCATTATGATACCAGTTCCAGTTTTGCGGATAATCTGAAGGCGTTAATGCAAAACCCGAAAAATGAAAACCTATCCATCCACCACCGTTTTTCATATATTGCTCAAAAGCCAGCCGCTGCAACGAATCTTCGGGCCTGGTATCTAAAAACATTACAACTTTATATTGTTTTAAAAATGCAATGTTCAGTTTACTCCAGTCGCTGGTTGAATCATAAATAAAGCCATATTGTTTTGCCATTTCCGGGAACCATTTATTAGCCTCGTGCACAAAACTTATATGGGCAAGGTCGTGCTTTGCCGTATAAAAAGCTATTACTTTAAAGCTTGTGTCATTTTTCTGCGCATTGGCATTCATCAGCGAAAAACAAACAGAAAAAAAAATAATTATGATTGATCTGGCGCCTGGTAATTTAATATATGCCATGAATTAAAGAAGATTTATTTTGAGAGCCCTGCTATAAGATTAATAGTAAGTGCCACGACAAAAGTGTTGAGTGCAAATGATAACAAGCCATGAAACAATACAATGAGCCTTATTTTGGGCGATGATACCTCTACATCAGAAACCTGGAAAGTGCAGCCAATTACAAAAGAAAAATAGGCAAAATCGAGATAGTTAGGTTTGGTATTTCCCGGAAATTCAAGCCCTGTGGCATCTTTGCCCGGGTTGTTTTCGTCATCATCATAATATATATGTGCGTAGTGAAAAGTGTAAATAGAGTGCACCATTATCCAGGAAAGCATCATTCCGCTTATAGCTGCGGGTAAGTAAAGAATATCTCTTTCTGAACTGTTTTGCTGCGAAAGCATAAGCAGCAAAACAGTAAACATACTGGCCAGCGACGAAAGCACTATCAGCATAAATACAAAAATAGCGCTGCCATCATCTTTCGTTGCCAATTTTTTTATTTGCGGAACAGATCTTTTTGCAATCACTATCCAGCTTAATATAAGATAGCATAATGCAAATGCATCCCACATAAGCGTTATCTTTATGAGCGATGATGTTTTCTTTAAAATAAAAAAGGCAATAAAGCTTATGATTAAGCTAATTGCAATCCTTTGTAAAGGGTGCATCCGTAAAAGATAACTATCGAAATCTTTCTCTTTTTTTGACTGCATATTTTTTATACTTGGAAAATGTTTGAGTTAATAAAAAATGTTATGATTTTTCATAATCAATTTACCTGGCTCAAACAACTCCTTAAGCTGAAGGTAAAATTAAATGTTATGCTTCTTTAAAATGTACCTAATATCCGGGCGCAGGCAATCACCTTTAAATATTGCGTGTTAAATTGCATGTATAAGATGATCTTATTTAGATGAAAAGAATAGCCATCATAATTCCTGCATTATTTTTTTATATGGTTTCGCTTGCGCAAAGCCAGAAAATAATTTCTGATTGCACCATTTTATATTCAATAAACAGCTCCGGTTCGGAACACAGGGATATGGGATCGAAAACACTTTATATTAAAGGAAAACAAATGCGGGTTGACCTTGCGGGTAAAGCTTTTAAGCAAGCATTATTTTATAACAACAACACTGGCAATGCTACTGTTTTAAAAGAAATAGGCGCATCAAAATATATTGCTCAATACAATGCGGCGGAATGGAAAAAATTAAATCATATATATGACAGCATCAGGGTTGAAATAAAAGACTCGGTAAAAAATATTCTCGGTTATAATTGCAGGCAGGCAGTCCTTACTTTAAAAAACGGCAAAGTTTACACGGTTTATTATGTGCCGGGATTAATTCCATCGGTTATGGAAATGCCCTTTGAAGCTAAAAATATACCTGGTCTTGTACTTGAATATGAATCAACCGGCAGAGATAATGAAAACATTATTTACGCAGCACAGAAAATTGATTTCAAGCCTGTAATTACACACCTGTTTGATATACCTAAGACCGGTTACAGAATTTTACACTGATTAATGTGTGCCAGGACGGGAAGGCGTTTTGAAAAAAGGTGTTTTCACCTTGTATTTGTATGGATAAACATAAGCGGTATTACCGTGCTCCATACGTATCATTGACTGGCCTTCAACAGAATTTAAAGAATTTATCTGGTAAAGGTTTGAAGATCCTTTATATTGGAATTGGGAAAGCCTGAAACTTGGATAAGCAGTATTTTTTAAAGTGGTCCGGGTAAAATTTTTAAGGCTTAAGTCCGTAGTATCGCCTTTTTTCCTGCTTTTATTATTATCTACAAAAGAGGCAAATGCCTGTACGCTGAAAGCAAAAGCAAGCAGCAGCATTAGTCTTTTTGGAGATAAAATCTGTTTCATGGCGCAAATATACAACTTTAACACGAAATATACTTTTCTATAACGTAAATAATAATCTTTTGTTACAGAAATTGGAAAATATATTATCATTTTTTAATTTTCCGCAACCTCACGCCTATGCATGACCGTCCTTTTCGCGGAAATACAGATGAAATTGATGATTTGATCAGGCAATATGAAGATTTACGGGCCGGCAGAAAATCTTCCTTTCTTGAGGAAGAGTCCTTCGAAATCCTGATAGAATATTTTAATGAAAAAAACAGTTTTCATAAAGCACTTGAAATAACGGAAACAGCGCTTGATTATTTCCCTTATTCCGGGGACCTTTTTGTGAGAAAAGCAGATTTGCTTGTTGCCATTCATAATTACACCGCAGCGCTTGAAGCCCTGAAACAGGCTGAATTCTACGATCATGATAACATAGATATATACATTCTGAAGACAGATGCCTACCTGGCGCTGGATTTGCCCCAAAAAGCTGCATCGTTACTCGAAGAAGCTTTGTTGATTTTTGAAGGCGATGACCGCCTTGATCTTTTATTTGAACTGGCTGATGTGTATGATGATTATGAAGATTTTGATAAAGTTTTTGATTGCCTCGTTTTAATACTTAAGCAGGAACCGGCCAATGAAGAAGCACTGTATAAAATTTGTTTCTGGACAGATTTTACGGGCCGTAATGAAGAGAGCATAAAGCTGCACCAGGAAATAATTGAAGATCATCCTTATTCTGAACTGGCATGGTTTAATCTTGGTTCAGCTTACCAGGGGTTGAAACTGTATGAAAAGGCCATTGATGCCTATCAGTATGCAGTTGCCATAAATGATAAGTTTGATTACGCCTATCGTAATATGGGCGATGCCTATATAAGGTTACGCAGGTATAAAGATGCGATAGAAGTGCTGGAAAAAGTGGGTGAAATTACCAGGCCTGAAGATGTGATTTTTGAGGCCATCGGCCATTGTTATCATAAGCTTGGAAAATTTGCATCGGCGCGGTTTAATTATCGCAAAGCGAGCCACATAAATACCGGCGACAGTAAACTTCAATATAAAATTGCCCTTACATACATTAATGAAAAAAAATGGGATAAGGCAATTGTACATCTTGAAAACGCATTGCGTATTCATAAAAACGTTCCTGAATATAACCTGGCCATGGGCCAGTGTGTGCTGCAGCTTGAAAACTATAAAGATGCTGTGCATTATTTCAGCATGGTTGTAAGAAGCCGCCCTAAAAATGTACGCGGCTGGAAAGCGCTTATTACCTGCCTTTATCAATCGGAATATTTTGAAGAGGCTATTCAGCAGTGCATTACAGCATTAAAACTTACGGAAGGGAAACCGTTAATTCACTATTTATACAGCGCGGTTTTGTTTGCTGCGGGCAAACAAAAAGAAGCATTGATGCAACTGGAAGCCGGGCTTAAGAAATCGCCTGCACTTGTAAAGAGCTTTGTGGACCTTAATCCATCCATACTTCAAAATTCTTTTGTTGTAGATTTGCTGGCGCGTTACAGGAAATCAAAACGCAAAAAATAAGTTGCTTTTTTCATTACATATCATAATAATACCTCATACCCTTATTTTTGCGACCCAAATAAGTTTGCATGAATTTTAATCTTACTCAAATTCCGGAGAGGAATCAGAAGCCCCGTGCAAGTGGAATAACAATGGTTATGGATAAAGGGCTTAGTATTGAGGAAGCAAAGAATTTTTTAAGTATTGCTCATCCCCATGTTGATATTTTAAAGCTTGGTTTTGGAACTGCCTTCGTTACGCCCAACCTTCGGGAAAAAATAGAAGTCTATCAGTCTTTTGATATACCTGTTTATTTTGGAGGTACTTTGTTTGAGGCTTTTCTCATCCGCAACCAGTTTAATGATTACATAGAAATGTGTAAGAATTATAACATTGCTTATATGGAAGTAAGCGATGGTTCCATCACCATACCGCATGCTGAAAAATGTGGATATATAGAAAAGCTTGCTAAGCATGGGACAGTGTTAAGCGAAGTTGGCTCCAAAGACGAAACCAACATTTTTCCGCCTTATAAATGGATTGAACTGATGCGGGCAGAACTTGGCGCTGGTTCTTCTTACGTAATTGCAGAGGCAAGGGAAGCGGGCAATGTGGGTTTATACCGCGGCACCGGAGAAGTAAGGCAGGGCCTGGTACAGGAAATCCTTACACAAATACCGGCGGAAAAAATTATATGGGAAGCGCCTCAAAAATCGCAGCAGTTATATTTTCTTGAACTGCTGGGCGCCAACGTAAACCTTGGCAATATTGCCCCCACAGAAGTTATACCACTGGAAGCTATGCGGGTGGGTTTAAGAGGTGATAGTTTTCATTTGTTTTTGAATAAAAACTAAGCCATGCGGCAATTTGGCCTGATCGGTTTTCCGCTTTCGCATTCTTTCTCTCAAAAATATTTTACCGAAAAATTTTTGAAGGAAAATATTACCGATGCGGCTTTCCTGAATTTTTCTATTCCTGATATTGCAGATATTGAAAACATATTCCGCGATCATCCTTCATTGCAGGGTTTGGCAGTAACCATTCCTTACAAGAAATCTGTTATACCTTATCTAAACAGCGTTGATGATGCCGTTAAAGAAATGTCTGCCTGTAATTGTATTAAAATACGGGGCGAAATAAAAACGGGATTTAATACAGATACAATTGGTTTTGAAAAATCGTTTGTAAAACAGTTAAAACCGCATCATAAAAAAGCGCTGATATTAGGCACGGGCGGTGCTTCCGCAGCCATACAATATGTATTAAAAAAGCTTAATATTGAATATTTGCTGGCTTCAAGAAATAAATCCTTGAAGGCAATTGCATACAGCGATATTTCTCCTGCAATATTTCTTGAATTCAATATTATCATTAATTGTACACCCCTTGGCACTTATCCTGATACAGGCAAAGCTCCTTTATTGCCTTATAATTTATTAACTCCGGAGCATTACTTGTATGACCTCGTTTATAACCCGCCACTAACCAAATTTTTGCAGTATGGAAAGGAAGCGGGGTGCACCATTAAAAACGGTTACGAAATGCTTGAATTACAGGCAGAAGAAAACTGGAAAATCTGGAATAGCTGAAAAACACGTGTCACCGGTTTAAAACAGTTATGAAATGCCCTTAAATCTCTGGTATGCCCAACGCAATGATTATTTAAAGCGTATTCCGTCTGGCAATTGAAAAAAGCAAAAAAATAAACAGATGAAAGAGTTTGTAAAAAAATTTTTGCGCTAATAATAATTTAATATTATTGCAAACTTGAGAAGCACAAATTAAAGTTGCATCATGCCAAAAAAACAAATTTTTACCCTCGAATATGCCGTAAGGTGCTCGCCAGGCATCCTGTATGGATTTCTTTCTACACCGGCCGGGTTAGGCGAGTGGTTTGCTGATAAAGTTGATGAAAGAGATAATATATTTATTTTTTCATGGAACGGCTCTATTGAAAAAGCTGAGGTTGTAGACTCTGAGCTTGATAAGTTCATACGTTTTCACTG
The DNA here is from genome assembly GCF_900115755.1 of Parafilimonas terrae. Classification (GTDB taxonomy): domain Bacteria; phylum Bacteroidota; class Bacteroidia; order Chitinophagales; family Chitinophagaceae; genus Parafilimonas; species Parafilimonas terrae. Next base: position 85,865 of record NZ_FOXQ01000011.1, on the reverse strand, counting down.
GCTTACCGCACCAAAAGATGAATATTTTGAATTTAAGATTGAGAAAACTGAAATCACCAATCAAACTATACTGGTTATAAAAGATTTTGCTGAGAAGAATGAAATAAAAGATCAAACCCAGCTTTGGGAATACCAGGTTAAAGAACTTTTTCACCGGTTAGGTAATTAATCCATATCTAACTATTTCTTCCGAAAGAAATACTCAATATTCCCCGCCTGACCGAATCAGCCGGGAAAGAACAAGACAATATGCAATGTTCAATTGTAAACTTCTGCAAATTGAATATTGCTTATTATAAAAATTAAGCCCTGATCAGCATTTCAATAAATTCCCTGTATTGCTTTCTAAAAAATATTTCAGCATCATTCCATTTATTTAACGGAAGCCGGGCGGCTATTTTTATAAACTCTTTTTGAAGTATTTCTTCAGAAGGAACAGCATTAAAAGGCTTGTAATTTGATTCTTCAAAATGATGCACCCATGGCGATGTGTTTACGCAAATAAAATAGGCTTCGTTCTGTTTATTTTTTATGAATTGCGATAGTGCAGCTTTATATTGGTTGAAAAATTTTCCTGAAAGCTGAAGTGTTATACTGAAATAATTTCCCCACCAGAAAAAGCATCTTATGGCAAATGCATCATCTTTATTAAAAAACCTTGGGTGGTCCATCATTATATAAGGCAGTCCCAAATAATTTTCTCCTTTATAAATTTTTGGCGATGATGAATGCATTTCACCCGGCAGTGAATTTGAAAAGCTGTTTAATATCTTTCTGAAATCTTCACTCAGCACGCCAAATAAATCATACACCTTTTGTATAATTCTATTCTTTGTTAAAATAAATTCGCTGTTTACAACCAGTTCCAATTCCTTTTTTGAAAGCTCTACATTTGTAGCGGGCATAAGCGTATTTTAAAACTTATTGCAAAGTGTTGAAAAAACTTGACATACTTATTGTTAAAGCATTTGTCGGCCCTTTTATTGCCACCTTTCTCATTTCATTGTTTGTATTGGTGATGCAATTCTTCTGGCTGTACATTGATGACCTTGTAGGCAAGGGGCTTGATGTATTTACTATTTTAAAACTCATAAGTTTTGTAGCGGCAACAGCGGTTCCGCTTGCATTACCGCTTGCATTGCTGCTTTCATCTATCATGACGTTTGGCAATCTTGGTGAAAGCTTTGAGCTTGTTGCCATAAAATCTGCAGGCATTCCGTTGCTGCGGTTTATGGCGCCCCTGCTTATACTGGCCATTCTTATAAGCTCTGTTGCTTTCTTGTTTGCCAATAACATTATACCGGTTGCCAATCTTAAACTAAACGCTTTAAAATATGATATTATAGTTACCAAGCCTGCGCTGGATATTAAAGAAGGTGTTTTTTATGATAAGATTGAAGGCTTTGTAATAAAGGTGGGTAAAAAAGAAAAAGACGACAGCACTATTCACAACGTAGTTATTTATGAAAAGAATTATGGCCCGCAGGATCAATTCCTGGTAGCCAACAGTGGTGTGATGAAAGTAACACCGGATAAACGTTTTCTTCAATTTACGTTGCATGACGGATGGAACTACCAGGAAAACGGGAACCGCTATAGTACCAATACAGATTTTATAAGGATGGGCTTTAAAGACTACCAGAAAGATTTTGATTTAAGCAGTTTCCAGATGAACAGAACAGAAGACAGCCTGTTTAAGTGGGACCCGAAAATGCTTACAGTTCATCAGCTTAATTTATCTATTGACTCCATTTCAAAACTGAGGGATTCAAATATAAACCGTTTGAAATCGCAGTTGCAGCCCGTGCTTGTCTTTTACAAATACCGCGACAGTGCCTGGGTGCTGCCCGATTCATTGAAAAATAAATCATTAAAAAATATTCGTTCTATTATTCCCGATAGTATGGCCACAACCGTGTATGACAGGTCATCTTCAGCCATAAATTCAGTAAAAGGGTTTGTTGATATTGCGCAGGGCGAATACAGCGACAGGCAAAACCTGCTGCGCAAAAACCGGGTGGAATGGAACCGTAAATTCAGTTTGTCTTTTGCGTGCATTGTGCTCTTTATGATTGGCGCCCCGCTTGGCTCCATTATAAGGAAAGGCGGTCTTGGTTCACCGCTTGTGTTTGCCGTTATCTTCTTTGTTTTATTTCATTTGCTGAACACCTTCGGCGAAAAATTTGCCAAGCAGGGTGTTACCAGTGCAGCTTTCGGAATGTGGCTTTCCACTATTATCCTGGTACCGGTTGGCGTATTTTTAACTTCAAAAGCTATGAGGGATTCGCAGTTGTTTAATAAAGAGTTTTATTTCAGGTTTTTTAAAAAGTTTAAGTCGTTGATGGGGGCAAAAGCCAAACCTGAAAATTGATAAACTGTATTTATATAAAACTTATTTCCGGTATCAGTTTTTAAAATCTAATAAAGGCAATTGCAGACAGCACAACAAAATTTCAGGGTTCAAAAATGGATTACGGCTTTGTCTGTAATACTTTTTGCCGCAAAGATTATCGCCTATTATTTTACAAATTCGCTGGCAGTGCTTTCTGATGCGCTTGAAAGCATTGTAAATGTAATAGCGGGTTTTATAGGGTTGTATAGTTTATATATTGCTGCAAAGCCTAAAGATGCCGATCATCCTTACGGGCACGGCAAAGCTGAATTTGTTTCTGCTGCGGCTGAAGGAACATTGATTGTTGCATCCGGTATTCTTATTCTTTACGAAGCTGTTATAAATTTTATACAAAACAGGCCGCTTGAAAAGCTTGATACAGGGCTGTGGCTGATTGCCTTTACAGCGGTAGTAAATTTTATTGCCGGTTTTATTTGTGTAAGAATAGGCAGGCGCAACAGTTCGCTTGCTTTACAGTCGAGCGGCAGGCATTTAATAATTGATACGTGGTCAACACTTGCTATTATTGCAACGCTTGTAATTATTTTATTCACTAAATTTTATTGGCTTGATAAAATAGTTGCCTGCATTATTGCCTTCGCAATTATCTTTAACGGCTATAATATTGTGCGCAGCTCACTGGCCGGGATAATGGATGAGGCCGATACGAAGTTATTGCAGCGGATGGTACGGTTGCTTAATGAAAAGAGAAGGCCAAACTGGATTGATATACATAACCTGCGCATTATAAAATATGGCAGCGTATTGCATATTGATTGCCATCTTACCCTTCCTTTTTATTTAAATGTGCTGGAAGCGCATGATGAAGTAGTGGCGCTGGAAAATTTAATTATTTCAGAATTTGGGGAACAGGTTGAAATGTTTGTTCACACAGATGGAAGCTACCCGGTAAGCTGTGCTGTTGTATTTAATGAAGAAGAAAAATCGGCCTGCCCGGGTTCTCAGCCGGGAAAAGAATGGAAACTGGAAAATATAATGAAGAACGAGCGGTTTGGGCTGTCGCAGATAGAAGTTGATACCGCCGGCTGAATTTATTATGGCTTAATATTATTTAAAACCGTACCTGCTTATTTTGTTTTATGAAACCGCACATAAAAAAAATTCTAATCATAGAAAGATAAATATGTGAGGTTTCATCCGGCAAATAAAAAATCAAAAAATATTCGGATGAAACGCCCATGCAAAATATTTTTTTCACATAGGGGAATGTAGATCAGGGCGTTCCATGAAACCATTGAAAAAACAAATATGTACGAATGAAAGGTTTTATTCTTGGCATTTTATTGCTTTGTATTTCACCATTGCTCAACGCTCAAAATAATAGTGCGCATATGCGCATTAGTGTTATAACCTGCGGGCCGGGCAATGAGCTGTATTCTTTATTCGGCCACACTGCATTGCGTATAATTGACAGCGTAAATCATACTGATGTAGTGTATAACTGGGGTGGCTTTACTTTCGATCAGCCTAATTTCTATTTAAAATTTATGCGTGGTAAGCTGCTGTATTATTCTTCTGCAGATGCTTTCCCGGAATTCATGTATGAATATATTTACGACCACCGAACTGTTTATGAACAGGAATTGAAGATAGACAGCGCATCAAAACAAAACATTATTAATGCCGTTAACTTCAATATGCAGGGCAATAACCGTTTTTATAAATATGATTTCCTGCTTGATAACTGCACAACAAGGGTAAAGGATATTGTTTTAAAGAATATACAGGGCGATACCATACACAACAGGATTGTTCCTGCCGGAACTACTTCGAGAGACCTGATTCATTATTACCTGGAAAGAGGCGGCCAGCACTGGACGAAGATTGGCATAGACATTTTACTTGGTGGCAGGGTTGACCAGGTTGTTTCAAATGATGAAGCGATGTTTATGCCCGAATTTTTTATGAAAGGCCTTGCCACTTCTTCTGATAAAGGCGTTTATGTGGCAAAAAATAAAACCGTTTTATTAAAAGGAGATAACGGAGATGGGTCTTCGGGCAAATACATTCCGCTTATTACGCTTACCATAATTTCGGTGGCGCTTTTTGTGGTTTCAAAGCTTCATGCAAAATGGGCAAAAAGATTCACAAGCTTTGCTGATGCTTTGCTGCTTTATATAACAGGCCTTATAGGCTTGCTTTTATTGTTCATGTGGTTTGCTACGGATCATACCGTTTGCAAAAACAATATAAATTTAGTTTGGGCCTTGCCATTCAACCTTCCCGTTGCTTTCTGCCTCATTAAAAAACCTTCCTGGCTGAGCAACTATTTTTTTATTGTGGCCGTTATTACAGCAGTATTTATTGCCACATGGTTCTGGGTGCCACAGCAGTTAAATATTGCCTTGCTGCCTGTGGTAATTTTACTGTTAAACAGGTATATAAATCTTTCCAATAAGTATCGTAAGGTAATTTAAAATGATAAAGACCATTACGTATAAAAACACTCCTTTATCATATTATGCCTGCGGCAAGGGTTTCTCCGTTGTATTGTTGCATGGCTTTGCAGAAACATACGCAATATGGAAAAATCAATCCGGTTTTTTGAAAAATTATTACAGGCTTATAATACCCGATTTGCCAGGTTCAGGCGCATCCGCGTTATTTGAAACCGGTAAGAATAATTTAACCATTGATGAACTTGCAGATAGCATTCATTCAATAATAATAAATGAAAATATTGAGCGTTGCATAATGCTTGGCCATAGCATGGGCGGATACGTTACGCTTTCTTATGCTGAAAAATATGCTCATAAATTACAAGCCTTTGGCCTTGTGCATTCAACTGCTTTTGCAGACAGTGAAGAAAAAAAGCAAATCCGCAAACGCGGTATTGAAATAATGGAAACTTATGGCGGCTATGCTTTTCTTAAAACAACCACTCCTAATTTATTTACCACAGGCTTTAAAAAAAAGCATAATGAAATAGTAAAAGAATTAATAGAAGAAGGCCGGCATTTTAAAAAAGAAAACCTGCAGCAATATTACTATGCCATGATGAACCGTGCAGATAAAACCAGTGTGCTTAAAAACACTGTGTTACCGGTTTTATTTGTTGCAGGAACAGAAGACGCTGCCGCCCCTTTGAATGATGTATTAAAACAGGTGCATGCGCCTGAAATTGCATACATTCACATTATAAATAATATGGCTCACCAAAGCTTGCTTGAAGTGCCTGTGGAATTAAACAGTGTATTGAAGAATTTTATAGATGAGGCTGCATAAAAATTTAAATATTTTAAGACTGTTGTTTGTGTTAATAATTCTTTTATCGGCACAAAAATCTTATGCCGACCATCTTAAAGGTGGCTGGATGAAATATACATTTACAGGTAAAACTGGCAGCACGCTTAATTACAAAATTTCTTTCTATCAGTATTCAGACTGCAGCCAGCGCGAAAAGGTGGATGCCGGTATTTACATGGCGGTGTTCGATGCAAATTCTTCACAGCCAACGATGGTTAAATATATTCCTCAGGCCACCTTAACCACTGAATCAAAAAATGATTTCGGTCCTTGTTTTCAAAACCCTCCGTATGTATGCTATCTCGTGGCAGAATATACAACCACCATCAGTGTTCCTGAAAATGAAGACGGTTATACGCTTTCGGTGCAACGTTGCTGCCGTATTGCCGGCATTGCAAATGTGCCGGTTTCAAACAGTTTTGGATTAACTTACACCATTACAATTCCCGGCGGGAGCAACAGCAACGATAACAGCCCTGTTTTTAGTTTCAATGATGCATCAGCTATTTGCGTTGGCTCTCCTTTTTCTTTCGATTTTTCAGCTAAAGATATTGATGGGGATGAACTCGTATATTCACTGTGCAGCGGATTAACCGGCGGCACGCAGTTTGAACCGGTGGTGGAAGATCCATCCGCGCCTCCCTATAGTTCTATTTCTTACATTTCCCCTTATTCCGGCACACGGCCGCTTGGCGCAAATGTTTCAATCGATTCAAAAACAGGCGTACTTTCAGGCATAGCCCCCGATAAAACAGGCACCTATGTTGCGGCAGTTTGTATTGATGAATACAGGAATGGAAAGTATATTGGCCATACAAGAAAAGAACTGCATCTTGAAGTGTCTAATTGTAAATTAGGCGGCGCTCAATTGGATCCGTCTTACATAACCTGTGATGGTTTTGATTTTACATTTGTAAATAAAGCGGGCAATAATCCTAATTATACATATTCATGGGATTTTGGTATTACCAACCTTACTTCTGATACTTCTGCCGAAGCTTCTCCAACTTATACTTTCCCCGATACAGGCGTTTATACGGTGCGGCTTAAAGCTAACAACAATAAGGGTTGTGAAGATTCAGCGAAGGCGGAGGTAAAAATATTCCCCGGTTTTAAAACAGATTTTTCTATTGATGGCAGTTGCATATTCAACCCGTATAATTTAAAAGATTTAACCACAACAAAGTATGGATTTGTTGATTCCTGGAAATGGTATTTTGGGGATGAAATTAATGATGGCGGAATTTTTATTCCGCCTGGTGATACTGTTCAATATCCAACTCATAACTATTTTGATACCGGCCAGAAGATCATTACATTAATTACAACCAGCTCAAAAGGTTGCATTGATACAGCTACGAAAGTGCTGGCGGTTAATACCGGCCCCAATGTTGCCATGGGTTTTAGGGATACGCTCATCTGCAGCATTGATACACTCAGGTTAAATGCATCTTCATCCACGGAGGGTGCAACCTTTAATTGGTTGCCAGCCTACAATTTAATTGGCTCAAACACAGCGAAGCCTTATGTTTATCCAAAACAAACCACTAAATATAATCTTACTGTAAGCTATAAAGGTTGTGTTGCTGAAGACTCGGTTGTCGTAAATGTTATTGATAAAGTGTCGCTGGAATTGCCTGCCGATACAGCTATTTGTAAAACAGACAGCATACTGCTTACGCCATCCACCAACGCGCTTTATTTTTCCTGGGCGCCTGCACAAAATTTAAGCAGCGACACTGCAAAAGCACCGGTAGCGGTTCCGTTATCAAACACAAAATATACTGTTACCGCTTCAGTTGGAAAATGCAAGGCAACAGATGCAATTAATGTAACTGTAGTGCCTTATCCTTCCGCTGATGCGGGCGATGATATAAGTATATGTTATGGCACCACAACTCAATTGCACGCTAATATAGAAGGCTCCGGTTTTTCTTGGACGCCGGTAAACTCACTGGTAAATTCACGCAGTTTGTCACCACTTGCCGGGCCGCAGTCAACAACAACATATATATTATCGGTTACAGATACAATTGGCTGTCCCAAACCTGTAAGTGATTCTGTTATAATATCGGTTATTCCAAGGGTGATGGCAGATGCGGGTAATGATACCGTTATTGTGCGCCAGCAACCGTTGCAGCTTGAGGCTAAAGGCGGCACTAATTATCAGTGGATGCCTGCTTCCGGTTTAAGCGATCCGTTTATAGCCAATCCTGTTGCAACATTTACTGACGGCCCGGATACGGTTTCCTACAAAGTAAAAGTGAGTACGCCTGAAGGCTGTTTCAGTTACGATAGCATTAAAATCTACATTTTTGAAACAGAACCACAGGTATTTATTCCAACAGCTTTTTCACCTAATGGTGATGGCGTAAATGATGTATATAAAGTAACGGTTGCAGGAATGAAACAGTTTTTCTATTTCAGGATTTATAACCGTTGGGGACAATTGCTGTTTAATACCGGCACTCCAAACAAAGGCTGGGATGGAACCTACAATGGGAACAAACAACCAGGCGGCACGTATGTTTACGTTGTGGAAGCAACGGACTATAACAATAAGCCCTATTTAAAGAAAGGCAGTTTTGTTTTAATAAGATAAGAGGGGATGTTACAGGTAGTTTTTGTATTTATTAGCAGATTCGACTTGACAATATACATTTTGAAATGACAAAAGAGGACCTGATAAATATAAAGAAACATGGACGTTGGCGAATAACATTACAAGATGCTTATAGTAAATTTTTTTTCATTCTGTTCCCGCTTGGGATTGTGGTTGTGGGTGCTTTTGCAGCGCTTTCCGGATTTAAAAATAACGTTGTAAGTTTAAAAATTTGTTCAATCATCATTTTGATGACCGGATTTTTTTTGACTTTTTTTGTTGGCAAGAAACTTTATCAAAATCAAATCTTTCAACGATTTCAGATTCATGGGTTGACACAAGATAAAATAGAAATAACTCTGAAACGAGCAGGGTTTAATAATATAAAATATTATAGTGTAGGCTATTATACTGCAACAACAAATATGTCTGGCTTTTCATGGGGAGAAGAAGTTACAATAATATTTGACGATGATTATATATTGGTGAATAGCAGGCCCAATGGAAATACGTTCTCCTTTTTTCAACCATTCACAATTTTTAAAGATCGCCATAACATAAAGAAAATAACAGATGGGCTTACCTGAATAAAGACATATAGTCCACTAAGGTCGCGGGTATTTATATATTTTCATAAATTACATTTCTTCTAACAATTCTTTCGCTGTCTTCATATAAGTATTTATTATAATTTTCGTTTTAGTGGAATAATCTTTGAGTTAACTCTCAACGGTCAACCCATTGAAAAAATAAAAATCTGCGAATGAAACAAACGCCAATATTGTTTTGTTTTTCTGTTGTTTTTAGTTTGATGATCTGTTCATGCAATAATGTGTTGCAGAAAGATTACGAGTTTTATTACTATCCTGAAAAAAACACTTATTATGATGTTGTGAATAAAGAATATATCTATTCTTTAGACGGCGGCGAAACCTGGGATTCTTTATTTGTGGCTTCAGGAAAAGAGCCCGGCACACTTGGCACCAAACGCATTTTACATAGTAAACAGCATAGCATCTGGCTTAATAATGCGGAGCATATTCAGCAATATAATGGCCGTGCAGTGAATGTGCTGGCAAGCGATACCACTGCTTCAAACCAGGCACTTGCAGCAGAACGCAAAATAAAAAAAGCAGCAAGTACAACAACTCAAAAAAAAGAGCCTGAAAAAAAGCCCGGCTTTTTTAAAAGACTTTTTGGAAAAAAAAATAAAAACTAATGAAACCAGGTATGATAATTTTTCCCAACAATGGGAATATACATAGCGAGGTTCTCTGCCGACTGAGCTGTTCAGGCGGGCATGAGACAACTGAAAAAATAAATATGCACGAATGAAAACAACTTCTTTCTGGCAACGCATGGGTTTTCACGAATGGTTTTTGAAACGGGAAGCCACTTATGATATAAAACAGGCGCCGCCGCTTACTGCCGATGATATATATAAATACATTATTCAGAAATTTGAAGACTCTGTAAAAGAGCTGTCATTTGCCAACCGCATTGTTTTCTTTCATGAATACATTGTATGTTTTAATGAAGAAGATTATACACAGTTCACGCAAAACAAAAAAGGCATTTTCGGATTGATTGTGCAGGAATGTGTAAAGCAATTTTACAATATTCTTGAACGGTATAACAATGAAGGAAAGGTGGTTGCTCCATCTTCCAGTAAATGGGTGTTCCGCTTTGCAGCGCACCCTGAATATTTACGCGGTGATAAAAGCGTTATTGGTAAATTAATGCCGGGCAGCATCCATCAAAAAAAAGAAAGTTTAAGGGTAACTTTTATACCAAGGCAAACAGGCATTGCAGAAACATTTGATGTAAACCCTGAGTTATTGGACGGTTTTATTTTTTACAGCGATGGCTATTATGAAATTGCTTACGACCAGCATTTTAGCATGCACGATAAAGCCGTAAAAAACAGTGAGAGTAAATTACTTGCAAGGTTTGAAACCATTGTGCCAGATAAAGAATTTGCCGGAAAAAAGATTGAATATTATATGCGGGAAACTGATATTCTTATTTCAGGTAAAGATGAAGCTGCGGATAAGGAAGATGTTTTTCGCATACCCTCAGAATGGGTGAATACGCCGCATTTGCGGGTAAAGTTTAATAACGATGACCAAAAATTTTACCTGGCTTCGTTTGGTGAAAAAACATTGGTAAATGAAAATGAAGTAGTGGCAAGCAATACAGATAACCCGGTTTGGGTGCCGCTGCCGCTTAATTCGCGTATTGTGCTGAATGGTATTGTGGGTGTGAATATTTTTAAATCATGAACGTGAAACGTGAAACGTCAAACGTGAAAACTTCGAAGGGCTTTTTAGAATGTGGCAGTCAAAATATTTTAAATGTTGAATGCAGCCTGTTTAAAGTTGTCTGACAGTTTGATCTGTTATATATCAATAGGGAAAATAAAAAAATAAACGCTGTTGCATTCACGTTTCACGATTGACGATTGACGAAAAAAACATTCAATAAACATCAATCATGTTAAATATTATTCTTTCATCATCGCTGTTTGCAGTTTGCCTGTTATTGCTGGCGGCTAATTTTCGCGATGTAAAAAAAACGCACAGGAACGATGGCTGATAACTTTTACGGCAATACGGATACGGGCAAAATGCGCGACAATAATGAAGATAATTTTATAGCGCAGAAAATTGTGCACGATAAATATATTGTTGGCTGTGTTATTGATGGCGTTGGCGGATATGAGGGCGGAGAAATTGCTGCAGCGCTTACACGTGCAACTATTCTTAATACATTAAAAAATGCATCGGGCGATGTAATTCATTTGCTCAAGGCAGCACTTACTGAAGCAAACAAAAAGATTTTTGAAAAGAAACAAAAAAGCGATAAGCATAACCAGATGGCCTGTGTGGTTACGCTTGCGCTTGTTGATATTAATGATAACAAATTTTATTATGCACATATTGGCGATACGAGGCTGTATCTCTTCCGCGATAACTCGTTGGTAAAAGTTACTCACGATCATTCTTTTGTTGGCTTTCTTGAAGAGAGCGGCCGCTTAACGGAAGAAGCGGCCATGAGCCATCCCAAACGCAATGAAATAAATAAAGCGCTTGGCTTTGATGAAGTAAAATTTTCTGAACCGGATTATATTGACACAGGAGAGTCTCCCTTTTTACCGGGCGATACTTTATTGTTATGCAGTGATGGCTTATATGATATGATCAACAGCCGAACGATAACCGGTATCTTAAGTTCACCACAAACATTAAAACAAAAATCTGCAGCGTTAATTGATGCCGCTAATCTTGCAGGCGGAAAAGATAATATAACTGTTGTTTTAATTCAGAATGATAAATCGCCCTCACAATATGAGGCTACAAAACCGGTTGCTAAAAAAGTGGAACCGGAACAAGAAATAGCCACCGCAGTTCCCGTTGAATATATAAAAAAAGAAATTGTTGTTAAGAAAAATGGCGGCGCTTTCATTCGTTTTCTCGTAGTGCTTTGTTTGCTGTTAATTGCAGTGCTTTCCTGGTTTATTTACAAAGATTATGTTGGTAATAACAGCGCTTCTGTTGTTATGCCCGACCCTCCCCGTATGGAAAGAAACAGCCAGGTTGTAAAACTGTCAGACAGTATTAAAAATTCAACATCAAATATTATTTCATTAAGAAATCTTTTTGGTAATAATCCTAAGGTTGTAATAAATGATTCTTTGCTTATCAAATCTGATACGTTAATCATACACGGCAATAATGCTTTGCTTGTTGCTGATTCAAGCTATAATGATGCAGCCTTTATTTTCTTTCCGCAGTGCAAGTACGTACTGCTTGACAGTATAACATTTGAAAATTTTAATACGGCATTTATTGCCCGCGGTACCGCTGTGCATTTAAAAGATGTGCGGTTTAAAAATTGTGTTGTTCCTATTGCTTATGCTGTCAGCTTGCCTGCTGATACGCGTGTGTCCGGTGTTATTTCAGACAGTGCTTTATTAAAAATTGATTCAGCTAAAACTATTGTACACGAAAGATGAGTGCACCAGCAAAACAGCATATAAACAGGAATACAGAAAGGATTTTTTTACTGCTTTTAAGTGCAGTAATGGCCGTGCTTTTTTATAAAATGTACCTGGTTATAAACGCAGGTTTTAAAGAGGTGCCTGATCGTTTGAAAAACGGCACAATGATTAACCTGAACGATGTGCATTATGCCGGGAATATGAAAACGCTTTTGCAAAAAGGCCGTTATTTCAGCGATGAGAAGGATATAAATTTAATCAGTTCAACTTTTGAAAAAACAAGGCTTGCAGATAGCGCGTCCATTGATAACATCGGAGACTTGAATAAAAAGCAATACAGCGTACTTGCCGAAACTGCTTTATCACAGGGCGGTGAAACATTCAAGCGAAGAGTGCAGGGCGAAAGAATTGCGTTAGGCATAACAGATGAAGAAACTGCATTGTTTGCATTACAGCAAAAGGATCGTTCAGCGGTTAGCAGCGTTAACGATTTGCATGCAGGCAGCCATAGCATCAGCGGTTCTATACACGAAGCCGGCATTGCTGTGCCAAACGTTATCGTGCGCCTGCAATTGATTTTGCCGCAGGATAGTTTATACAGCAACAATGTGGAAGAAGTTGACAGTATGCTGCAGCAAAATACAACCACTGTAAAAAAATTGTATGCAGTTGACTCATTAAACAATAAGCAACTGCAATCGCTCACGGCATACGCACAAACAGACGCGCATGGTAATTTTGTTTTCAAAAATCTTCCTGGTGACAAGACTTATAAAATATTGCCGCTGCAATTGAATTATGCTTTCGGTTATTCGCAGGGAATAGAAAAATTGGATCATGATGCCTCTTTTAATTTTTATCGTTCACCACACCGCTTAAAACTCTTTTCCACAAAAGATTTCAGTTCGCTTAAAAAGGAAAAAGCATTTATTGTAAGAACGCCCGATGAAGTAATGCAATGGTTTTGGATAATCTCCATTTCTTTTATTGCAGGTTTCCTGTTGCTGCATGTGGTGATGAGCTTGTGGTTTAAAAATGCCGACCAGTTAATATTGCCAGCCATAATGGTGATTACAGGCTTATCATTCATAACCTTATTCAGCCTCCAGGATCCTTTGCGGGATTGGTTTTTGGCAAAAAATACAATTGGCTATTTCATAGCAGGCATTGTTGGAATAATCTTATTGTTATTGTTCGATTTAAAACGTTTTACAACAGATTCAAAACTCTACCGTCTATTTGTTTTCAGCAAAATGAAGCTTGCTTCAAATGGATGGCCCTGGGCTGTTATTGCATCCGGTTTATTGGCTATGACATTGCTGTTTGGTACCGGCCCTGAAGGCAGCGGCGTTAAAGTAAACCTCTTCGGTTTTCAGCCAAGCGAAATTGTAAAATTTGTTATAGTATTTTTTCTTGCAGGCTTCTTTGCCACGAATGAAAAATTCATCTCTTCTTATTTTACATGGACGAAACGCAGCCGCTTCTTTGCATTTGCATTAATTGCAATACTTGCAACAATATTTCTTTTTCTAATGCTGGGCGATTTAGGCCCTGCAATGGTTTGCTGTTTTGCCTTTATTATTTTATTTTCTTTTTCAAGAGGCGATTTTGCCCACATGGCAATATCAGTGCTGTTTTATGTGCTGGCTGTTTGGTTATTGGATAATGTATTGACTGCAACGGCTGTTACTGCTGTGTTTTTTGTTATTTATACATTAGTTGTCACAAAAAAAATAAGCGAATCATCTGTTATGGCGCTGGTGGTTATTGCCGCGTTTTTATTACTGGATAAAATACCATTGATAGCAGAATATTTTCCCGGCCCGATGGAAAGATTAATTGACCGCAAAGCTATCTGGCAGGATCCGTGGAATAATGAAGTGTTTGGCGGCGATCAAATTGCAAACGGCATCTGGGCCATGTCAGGCGGCGGCATTACAGGCCAGGGCGCCGGCGAAGGTTTTGCCAAAACAATTCCCGAAGCACACACGGATATGATTTTACCTGCAATGGGAGAGGAGTTTGGCCTTGCAGGCATCATCAGTGTTTTTATTGTATTCTTTATTTACCTGCATCGTTCCATTGTTATCGGCAGGCATTCCGGCAGGCCGTTTTTGTTTTATATATGTGCAGGAATTGGTATTGCAACATTCGTCCAGTTTTTGCTGATTGCAGGAGGGTCAGTTGGCGCTTTGCCTTTATCGGGTGTAGCCTTGCCATTCATGAGCTATGGCGGTTCGTCGTTAATAGCAAACATGCTGGCTGCAGGATTTTTATTATCTGCATCAACTGTACAAGGGTCGCCTGTACAAATGAAATTTATATCGCAGCAACAAGATAGAAATCTTATGCCTGCATTGATAGCAGCCTGCGCCGCAATTATATTGCTTGGCGTGAGTGTAACAAAATACATTCTTGGTAATGCAAAATGGATTGTGCAACCGGCATTGGTTGCCGACAGAAGCGGCGCAAGGATGTTTAGTTACAACCCGCGCATCAGTATTTTAATGAACAGGCTGCAGGCAGGAAATTTATTAGACAGGAATGGCCGGATACTGGCAACGAGCCACCAGGATTTAATTAACACACAACGCGACTCATTGCTGGCATTGAACATTCCGGAAGAAGATATAAATGCAATGTTTTATAAACGCCAGGACCGTTATTATCCTTTCGGCGCACAAATGTTTTTCTGGACAGGCGATGCCAACACAAATATTTTTAACGGTGCATCTAACGGTTATTTTGCTGAATACCGCGAAGCGGCTGAAATGCGTGGCTTTCCTATTCCTAAAAACAGTTTTTCAGTAAGTGCAACACGTTATCACGAACAACGTTTTCTTCCTGAAACTTCAACGGAAATGAGTGTGGAGAAGAAAGATTACAGTGCATTGGCGCCGCTGTTGCTTGCCGGTATAAACAGTACTGCCGTTGATTCATTTAAAAACAAAAACCGTGATGTTCATTTAACGCTCGATGCCGCTTTACAAACAAGGATACAGCAATCTTTACAAAGCGATGACTCACTGGTGAACAATCGTGTTTCTGTGGTTGTAATGGAAGATAAAACCGGCGATGTGCTTGCTTCTGCCAATTATCCATTACCGCAGGTGAATGACTGGGATATGCTTAATCTTACGCCACAACAGCAAAACGCATTGCCTGGCTGGATTACAGATAATGACATTGGTTTTACCATTGCTTCACAGCCCGGTTCAACAGCAAAGCTTGTTACAGCGCTTGCCGCATTTAATAAATTAGGACTTGCTGCATCGAAAAAAATTATTAAGGTTTATCCTGCTGATCTTATTCGTACAAAAGGTTACGAACCTGATGAAGCAGGTAATATAAATATTGAACGCGCTATTGTAAGGTCAAATAATTCATTCTTTATAAGGCTTGCCAATGAATCGCAGTTGCAGGAATATATGGGTGATCTGTATTTAAAATCAGGCATGTTTTTGCATGGTGTTGGTGGTTATTATTATGACTATGATATGAATAATAAAAAGCAGCAGGAAGAATGGAAACAACTCTGGCGTAAAACAGAATTTGCAAGTTTGAAAAGCTATAATCCGTCTAACATTAAAAGAACACGCGGTAAAGGCATTTCGGGAATGGCGTGGGGACAGGGCGAATTAATTGCAACGCCTGCTTCCGTTGCGCGTATCGCATCGGGGATTGCAAACAATGGAACAATGATGCAAAGCCGTTATGTTTTAAAAGTAAGCGGGCAGCAAACAAAACTGTTGCCGGGTATTGAATTGGCAAGCGATTCTGCCTCAAAGCTGATGACGAAATATATGATTGAACAAAGCCTTCCAAAGGTTTGGCATTTGGGAATGAGTGTCGCGGGTAAAACAGGAACGCCGGAACGCATTGTAAAAAATGAAAGAGTGAATGATGGCTTGTATGTTTTCTTTGCGCCTAACCCAAAAGACAGCGGCCATATTGTTGTGTGTGTGCGTATTGAAAGTTGCCAGGGATCAAGCATAGCCGTTAAATTGGCAGGCAAACACGTTGTTCCTATATTAAAAGAAATGGGTTATATAAGAGGTTTTGGCGACGAGAAAAAGAAACCTGCTAAGGTTGTTTCGAATAAACAGCTTGCTGTTAACCGTAATCAGCCAACTGCAAATAATCAACAATAAATAATGATAACATGCTTAGCATTTTAAAAAAGGATAAACAGCCTAAAGATGTAAAAACATTGAGGAGCGGCCTGCTTGATTTTATTAAAGATCAATTGAGAAAAGCGGAAGGCGAAGGCGCTGATATTAAAGGCATGCATTTATATATTAATTGCAATGCACAGGATAAATTTTTATACGACAGCGCTGTGTATATAAACAATACAGATTTGTTTAAAGAAGAGATACAACGCATTGCCGATGATTTTGACATCAATCTTCACGCAGGCTGGCAGTTCCAGGTTTTTTGTGATGAAGAAGTGCCGCCGGAAGCTATTAAATCAGCAGATCTCGGCGCAGCTTTGTTTATATCAACCAAACAGAAACCAACCATCAGGCGCGAAGCGATTGCTTATTTGAAAGTATTGAATGGTGAAGCAGAGCAAGCTGTTTATACGCTTAAATCATCGGGCAAAAAAATTAATATCGGCCGTGAAAAAAATGTGCAGGTTGCTGATGGTTATTTGCGACAGAATCAAATTGCTTTTCCGGATAGCAGCAATCATAAAAGCAATAAATCTGTAAGCCGCCAGCATGCACATATTGAATGGAGCGAAGAAGCTGGCGCATTTTTTTTATATGCAGATGAAGGCGGAATTCCGCCTGCCAATAAAGTGAAAGTGAAGCCGGAAAAAGGGTCGGAGATAAAACTGATTACCACGGAAGTTGGTTATCATTTAAAAGAAGGCGACCAGGTAATTTTGGGGGAATCGGCGTTGCTGGAATTTAGTTATTTGGAATAATGAACGACGTGTTTATATGAAGTTAGGAGACTTTGCAGAGCATGCAACTTTGCGCAGTGTTTCTTTTCTTTTAATATTCAATAATCAATATTCATGTGGTTTTTCAATTGAATATTGTTTATTGAACATGGGATATTGAGTGTTTTTTAAAATTAGCAACAACAAATGAGTAAAGTTTTTACCATAACATCAGGCCTGGAAACAATGGGCGCCCTTAAAACAGGCGGCCAGGGTTCTGTGTATAAAGGCAGGCGAATGGGCGAAATTATCACTGCCATTAAACTGTTGCCCACACCTATTTACAGCGAAACCGCCGATGATAAAAACTTTACGCATTTTCAGAATGAGGTTCAAAAACTAAAGAAAGTAAATGAACAACCAAACCCAAACGTTGTAAAACTCGTTAGTTCAGGTATTACAGAAACAGGGAATTTCCCCTATATCGAAATGGAATTTATTGAAGGCCCTGACCTGGAAGAATTATTAAAGCCACCCCATGATCCTGTTTTTACTATAAAAGAATGTTTGAAGGTTGCAGAACAATTATCGGGCGCATTGGCGCATTGCCATCGCTTTAATGTGAAACATGGCGATATTAAAAGCAACAATATAAAATTTAATAAACGTACCGGAAATTACGTGTTGCTCGATTTTGGTTTGGCAATAATGAGCGATGAAGACAGGCGTACAAGCCTTCGCCATGCAGGCGCAATAGAGTTTATGGCGCCCGAGCAGAATGAAGGCCGCATGCTGTTTGAAACAGATGTGTACAGTTTTGGCGTGGTGATGTTTGAATTGCTGGCTGGCATTGTTCCCTTTCCGTTAAAAGATAAGGGTGAAACATCACGCAATGCTGTGATGCTGGCGCACATGGAAGCTACGCCGCCAAACATTTTTGCCTTGCGTGGAAAAGCCTTGCCCGAATTGTGGAGCAGTGAGAAGAGAGAGAATGAAATGCTTATACCGGAATGGTTGTTTGCAATGGTATATCGCTGTCTTGAAAAGAAACCGGAAGAGCGGTTTGCAAGCGGCATGGCTTTGCATGAATTTATTGTGAAGAACAGCGTGTCATTTGCGAAGGGCGAAGCTTCAGGCCAGGTAAAATTATTGCAGCAGGAAAACAGGAAGCTGCTTGAAGAAAACAGGAACCTGCAGAATGAATTGAAACAATATCGTTCCGGCAAAATAACGGTTACATCTTATCAAAATGCATCAGGTGAAAATGTAATCATACAAAAAAAGAAAAGCAGCGCACCTAAAGCTTTTTTGTGGATACTGGCAGGTTTATTTGTCGCGGCCATTTTTATATATGCTATCCAGTTAAATAATAAGAGCAATGTAATAAATAACAATGCAAAGAATGTGCTTTCAGATTCTTTATTGCATATAACAACAGAGCAGCAGCAACAACTTAACAATGCGAGGGATTTATTAAAAGCGAATAATAAAGATGCAGCGCTTGATATTTACCAGCAGTTGTCGCAGCAGGAAATTGCGCAGGCAATGTTTCAATATGCCAACCTTGCCTTGCAGGGAAAGAACGACAGGCTCGATTGTAATGAAGCTTTTGAAATGCTTACTAAAGCAAGCGATAAAAATTATCTCCCGGCCAAAACAACACTTGGCTTTCTATACGCATTTGCCAACGACGAAAACACGTTGAAACAACTGAATTATTATGCACGTTGTGTATTTCCGCTTAATGTTTCCAAAGGCGCTGATCTTTTAATGCAATCAACTGTACAGGGCGATGTTACCGCTGAACAATGGCTAAGTAAACTGGATAAGAAATAATGATATTTTTATCTAAGCCATATTCAGCAAAATCAATCTATAAAAAACCTGTTGAAGCGGTTTTAATCTTCCTGAATTTTTTTTATTTGATTAGATTTGGAGTAACTCAAACGCTGCGACAATGGATAAATTTTACAGGTGGCTTATCCTGTTTTATAGTTGGGAAAGCTCGTCAAAAAAGAATATCTCCACTTTTGAACTTGCAAAAGGTAAAAAG
The DNA here is from genome assembly GCF_900115755.1 of Parafilimonas terrae. GTDB lineage: Bacteria > Bacteroidota > Bacteroidia > Chitinophagales > Chitinophagaceae > Parafilimonas > Parafilimonas terrae. Next base: position 66,660 of record NZ_FOXQ01000011.1, on the reverse strand, counting down.
CAACTCAGGAAAAATGTAATACGCAGCATAAGAAACTGGGCGCTTATTGTATGCGGTATTTTTTCTGCGGCCTGTGGCCTTAAAAGTTTTTTATTGCCTAACAGTTTTATTGACGGCGGCGCTACCGGTATATCATTGCTTACGGCTGAAGTGTCTGGCGTACCGGTTTCAATTTTACTCATTATTGTAAACATCCCTTTTGTACTGCTCGGTTATAAAACTATAGGCCGTTTTTTTGCTATAAAAACAATCGTAACAATAACAGGGCTGGCAATTGTTGTGGCTTTTTTAAATCTCCCGGAAGTAACGCATGATGCATTGCTGGTTGCTGTATTCGGCGGTTTTTTTCTTGGCGCCGGCATTGGCCTTTCCATTCGCGGCGGTGCTGTTTTAGATGGCACGGAAATACTGGCAATTTTTTTAAGCAAAAAGCTAAATGTTTCTATTGGAGATATTATCATTATTATAAATGCCATTATATTTTCTTTCGCCGCTTATTTTTTGACTATCGAGGTTGCTTTGTATTCTATGATAACGTATCTCGCAGCTTCACGAACGCTTGATTTTGTAATTGAAGGCATTGAAGAATATATGGGCGTAACCATCATATCCGTTCATAATGAAAAAATAAAAAAGATGATCATTAATGTAATGGGCCGTGGCGTAACGATTTATAAAGGCAGCGAAGGTTTTGGCAAGAGCGGCACAAATAAAGAGCGGGATATTCTTTATACAGTTATAACGCGCCTTGAGCTGAGCAAACTCACTGCTGAAATTGACAAAATAGACAGTGAAGCTTTTATTGTAATGAATAGTGTGAAAGATACAAGAGGCGGAATGATTAAGAAAAGGCCTTTAAAACATTAGTTAGCGTTTTGCAGGTATCATTTCATTTGCCAGGAATGTTTTCCAGTCTTCCAGCATTTTACCTTTTAATACACGTGGAAATTTATGCTGGCCGCCAATCTTGCCAAGCGAACGCATGAATTGTATAAAGGTTTTTTCAGGCAAGACATCCAGAAAAACTTCTTTTAATGCATGGCCTCTTTCTGTGGCATAATCATCATTTAACTGTTTAAGATAATCATCTATTTTAAAGCGGAGTGTTTCTGCATTTACCGCATCATCGCAGGCCACATACCAATGATGGGCAAATAAATTTTGATAGGGTTCGCCCACCACGGCAAACTCGGGAATAGAAATATTCATATCGCTGCTGGCAAGCTCTATGGCTTTATTCATATTCTCCACGCTCAAATGCTCGCCCACCAAACTCAGGTAATGTTTGGTTCTGCCGGTAATAACAATTTCGCAGCGTTGTTTATCTGTAAAACGAATGGTATCGCCTACAATATACCGCCAGGCGCCGGCGCTGGTACTAATTACCAATACATAGTCTTTATGTTCTTCAACTTCTGCAACGGTTAATACCTGCGGGTTTTCAACAGGGTCTCCGTTTGCATCAAAATTCTTGTCATCAAACGGAATAAATTCATGAAAAATATGCTCATTGGTCACAAGCCGCATGCCTTTTGAATTAGGCCTGTCCTGGTAAGCAAAAAAACCTTCGCTTGCAAGATAGGTTTCAATATAGGTAAGTGGTTTAGCCAGCAATTTTTCAAAGCTTTTTTTATAAGGCTGAAAGCTTACGCCGCCATGTACATAAAAGGCAAGGTTGGGCCATATATCGTGTATGGTTTTAAGATTATATTCTTCAATAATCATCTCCATACACATTTGTATCCAGGCCGGTACGCCAACAATAAAACCAATATCCCATTCAGGCGCTTTCTTTACAATTTCCCTCAGCTTGCGGTTCCAATTACGTTGCCGTGCAATTTTTTTGCCCGGTTTATAAAACGGCTGAAACCAGAACGGGACCTTTTTTGCTGTAATGCCGCTTAAGTCGCCGGCATAATAACCACCGCCTTTTTGCAAAGCTGTGCTGCCACCCAGCATAAGCCATCCCTTTCCAATGGAACGAACAGGAATATCGTTATAGTTACGCAGTGAAAGTATCTGGCGTATCATCACCACGCGGTTGCCTTTAAGCAAATCGTTTGTTATAGGAATATATTTACTTGCAGCCTCGCTGGTGCCGCTGCTTAAAGCATAATATTTTATTCTGCCGGGCCAGCAAACATCCGGGTAACCCTGAAGTGAACGGTGCCACCAGGCATCATAAATTTTGTTATAATTAAACAGGGGAACCTTTTGCTGAAACAGCTTAACACAGTTTTCCTGCAACCCGATTTCATCAAAACGGTATTGCTGGCCAAACTCGGTAAATCTTGCTTTATGTAATAATTTCCGCAATACACGTTCCTGCTGCCTTTTAAAATCATTTTGCGGCAGGCCAAGTCGTGCACGAATAGTTTCAGGAAGTTTGATATCAAACAATGCCATCCAGGTGGTCTTTATTCAACTTACGAAACTAAGGAAATTTTACATCAGCATAGCAATTTCATTTAGCTCTTAACTAATCAATAGGATAAACGGTTGTACAAAATAAAGTAAGATATATTTGCGCATGCTTAAACAGGTACTATTAGAAGCGGTTAAAACTGCAGCCGCAATTATGAAAGACTATTCCACCCGCAGTTTCACCATCAGTAATAAAGAAGGCATTAATAACCTTGTAACGGAAGTGGACCATAAATGCGAGGAAGCAATTTTTGAGATCATCAAAAAAAACTATCCTGATCATTACATTTTAAGTGAAGAGTCCGGTGAAATTGTGCAGGATTCAAACTACAAATGGATAATTGATCCTATTGATGGCACCGTAAACTATGCCAATCATATACCAATATGCTGCGTAAGTATTGGTATTGAAAAAGACGGTAAAATGGAACTGGGAGCAGTGTATAACCCTTTTATTGATGAACTTTTTTTTGCAGAACGCGGCCAGGGTGCAAGCTTAAACGGCCAGCCGATACGCGTAAGCAAAACGCAGCATTTAGTTAACAGTTGCCTGGTTACGGGGTTCCCATATACTTATCTTGATATGCCAAACGGCCCGCTTGAAGTGTTTGGAAAGTTTATAAGAAAAGGCGTTCCGGTAAGGCGGTTTGGAAGTGCTGCCATCGATCTTTGTTATGTTGCAGCAGGCCGCTTCGATGGATTCTTTGAACATAAGCTGAATGCTTGGGACAGCGCAGCAGGTTTTTTGATAATTGAAGAAGCAGGCGGTAAAGTAACCGATATGAAAGGGGATTACTATAACCCTTACCAGCCGGGCATTATAGCCACTAACGGCATTATACATGATGATCTTTTGAAAGTGGTACAGGGCGGGGAAGTAGAATAATGTACAATTTTTAGATTTTGGGTTTACGATTTGCTTAGTGCCTGATTACGTTATAGGTTTATAAATTCAAAATAAGGGTTTAATCATAAATTGTAAATCTAAAACCTTAAACAAAATGACGAAAGAAATTTTAATGCACAGATTAAAGCAATATGCTTTAGGTTATGCAAGACTTGTTTTACGCCTTCCGTATAATATTGTTAATAAAAATTACGCTGATCAGGGCAACCGTTCAGCATCTTCATCAACAGCAAATTACCGGGCAGCCTGCCGTGCAAAATCACACGCAGATTTTATAAATAAATTAAAGATCGTTGAAGAAGAACTGGATGAATCAATTTTTTTTCTTGAAATGATAGTTGAATTAAATCCTTCCTTTGGTGAATCAATAAATCTTTTGCATAAAGAAGGTGATGAACTGCTTGCCATTATTGTTGCAAGCCTGAAAACTTTGCACAATAAAAAATTATAAAATAAATAATTAAACTGTCAGAATATTGAAGAGGCCTAAATCGTACATCCAAAATCGTAAATCGTAAATAGCAATGAGTAACCGCACAGAAATATCAACGTTGGGAGAATTTGGGTTGATCAATCACCTTACAAAAAATTTTGAAATAAGCAACGCATCTACTATTGTAGGTGTGGGTGATGATGCCGCAGTAATTGATCATTACGGAAAACAAATTGTTGTTACAACCGATCTTTTAATTGAAGGTGTGCATTTTGATTTAATGTACACGCCTTTAAAACATCTTGGTTATAAAAGCGTGGTTGTAAACCTGAGCGACGTGTATGCCATGAACGCAACACCTGCGCAAATCACTGTTAGCATTGGCGTAAGCAACCGCTTTAGCCTTGAAGCATTGAATGAATTTTATGAAGGCATTTATGCCGCCTGTGAAAGATATAATGTTGACCTGGTTGGCGGCGATACGTCTTCATCTCAGAAAGGATTTATTATTTCTGTTACTGCAATAGGAGAAGTTGCGCCTGATAAGTTTGTAAAAAGAAGCACTGCAAATAAAGGCGATTTAATTTGTGTAAGCGGAGATTTAGGCGCTGCATTTTTAGGCCTTACATTGCTGGAAAGGGAGAAAAGTATTTATCTTGAAAACCCGCAGATACAACCTGACCTCGAAAATGAAAGCTATATAGTTGGCCGTTTTTTAAAACCTGAAGCAAGAAAGGATATTATTGAATATTTCGCGGAGCAAAATATTGTACCAACTGCAATGATGGATATAAGTGATGGTTTAAGCAGTGAAGTATTGCACATAAGCAATCAAAGCAATTTAGGTTGCAGGCTGCATGAAGATAAATTACCCATTGCCGAAGAAACCCGTTTGGCTGCTTTTAAATTTGGGTTAGACCCTACTGTTTGTGCGCTTAACGGCGGTGAAGATTATGAACTGGTTTTTACGGCGAAGCAGGACGATTATGATAAACTTGTTTTGAATGATAATATCAGCATAGTTGGCTATATGACGGAACTGGATGAAGGCCGTAAACTGATAAGCAAGGGTGGAAATGCTTTTGACATCACAGCGCAGGGATGGAATGCTTTGAAATAAACTGTAAGCCGGCGCCCGGCGCTTCGTTATAGCTTAATTTAAAGGGATACCAAACCACGATAACTTTTTTTCATAGAACATAGATTTTCTTTTTGCTTTGGATTTACTGAAGTATAGATTTAGCCAATCCTGTTGTTCATTTAAGCGGTTGTCAAGGTCAACAATCAAGGGCAAAAGTTGTGATAGGAATTTATCCATTGCCGGATCGGGATTGGATATTTGTTTGATATTATTTTTAGCCTTCAAAATATCAGCATTAGTTGAATCTATCATGCCTTGTATTTCTTCATCTGTTTTTTCCGGCTTAAACTGTTTATTGCGATATTCAATAAAGCCATTAAAATCTTTCACCGCTCCATTAAAATAGGCAACAGCATCGTTATAAAGCGTTGCAAGCATGGCCTGCCGTTTATTTTCTTTATCTATCTTATCGTTCTCTATATCAAGTTTAATATGCCTGAGCCTGTCGAATATCATTGAATTTTTTACACCGTTTTTTTCAATCCTGCGGGCTTCTGCGGTTAATTGTTCAATATGGTTCTGCTGTTCAAACAAAGCAATAGAATCAGCATAATTAAAGAATGCCCTGGTTGTATTTTGTGTTGTTTTACCTTCATAAAACTCCTGGTTGGATACCGGGTAATTAAGGCATTGCCAGAGATAATCAAAAGGTATATGTGTTTTAATTAAGAATGAAGGATCAGCTTCAAAATACTTATTATCAATTCGCTTATAAAACTTTGAATTCATAATATAACCAGAACCCCAGGTGGGATCGAACAAAAACCATGCGGTATCAATGTAAGCAGCACACCATACATGTGGAATATAATCGGTGAAGCCATTTTGCTTTGTATAGCCCGGAACCATGAAAGATTTTATATTGCATTTTGCACATATATCATTAAACAAGGCTGCATAGTTTTCACAAATACCTTTTCTCGTTTTTAATGGCTTATCTATTTTTTCTTCTGCCGCTTCATAAAAGTTCAAGGCAAACATATTGTCAATATCATATTGAATATTGGATGCTACCCAAATAAATGCAGCCCTTGCTTTTTCTTTATCTGTTGCAAAATTTGAATTAATATAGCCCGCAATACCGGCTGTAGTCGCAGTTAATGAATCGGGTATCTGCAAGGCTTTTGCATCTATTGCCGCATATTCATTTACACTTATTTTCTGTGCATTTAAAATTTGAATAAACAATAAAAGAAAAACCAATAAACTCAGTTGTTTTATAGAGGGTTTCATGTGGTTGAATAAAACTATTTAAAATTAAAACTGTACATCAAAACTCATTTCTTCTCCGTCTCTCGAAATTATCAGCGTTGTTTTATCGCCCTTTTTAAAGTGCTGCAAGGCTTGCATATAAGTTTGCACATCCACAAATTTAAAATCACCTAACTGCAATAAAACATCACCGGGTTTAAGGCCGATTTTTTCCGCCGTTTTGCCTTTGCTTACGCCATCAATGCGCATGCCGGCGCCGGTATAACCATAATCGGGCATTACGCCTAAAGTTACGGGCAGGCTTACACTGCGCATTTCTGCATCCTTTGTTTTAAGAAATGAAAGCTTGCCTTTATCGTTAGCTGCATTAATAATGTTTACGATGTAATCAACTATTTCCGTTTCGTCTTTATAATTTATTTTATCCGCATCATCTGTGGCTTTATGATAATCAGGATGGCTGTTGGTAAAAAAGAATAATACCGGCACGCTGTCGCGGTAAAATGCAGAATGATCGCTTGGCCCGCTGCCGCTGCTGTCGAATTTTATTTCAAGATTGGGATCGGTGGTTGTTTGAAAAATTTCTCCCCATGTTGGTGAAGTGCCATAACCGCCAATGGTGAGTTTACGGTCGGCCGCATATCTTCCTACCATATCAAGGTTGATCATGTAATTCAGGTTCACGTTGGCTGTTGGATGCTGCAGCCAGTATTTGGAGCCAAGCAGTCCCAATTCCTCACCTGAAAAAGCCATGAATAAATAATTATTATTCCTTGCTTTTGTATTGTATAGAATCCTTGCCAGTTCAAGCATAGCCGCAGTGCCGCTTGCATTATCATCAGCGCCGTTATGTATCTGCCCGGCGCCATCCAGGCTGTTGCCGTCTTCACCATAACCCAAATGGTCGTAGTGTGCGCCAATTACAACAGTTGTGGGTGCATTAAAATTAATATAGCCAATCACGTTATGTGCTTTTCGGTTATCTGCCTGCAGGTGCACATTCAAATCAATGTCATAAATGCCGGTAAGGTCAGCAAAATGTTTCTGCAGGCCTTGTTGTGTTATATAAATAACGGGAATAGTAACGGCTGCCGTTGTATCGAATTTATTAAACAGGATATTATCGGCCTGTGTTGAACTGTTATAAACAATTAGCGCTGTTGCGCCTTTCTTGGCATCTGTTTCTGCTTCTTCTTTTAATAAACTGCTGATGTCAAAATGCGGGTTGTCTTTATTGTCTTCCAAAACATCAGATACATTCCAAAACCATATCTGATCCTGTTCGCGCAGCATGGGAGAAACGCTGCCTTTGGCCCCGGCGCTTGCTGAAATGGACAAAGGATAATAATCTGTTTTCGCTTCAAGCTGTTCACCATTTACAGAAAAATGATTGTCCGGTGAGTTGAAAGAATTGCCTTCACTTATTTCAAATGCCTGTATAAAACCATTGTCGCCTTTAGGTGCAAGCTTATATTTTTCAAACATATTGCTGATGTACTGCATGGCAAGGTTTTCACCGGCGCTGCCTGCCCTTCTGCCTTCGAGCTTATCGCTGGCAAGATAATTAATGTGCGATTGAAGGTTGGCTGTGATTATTTTATCTGCTTTTGCCTTGGCTCTTTTAGACTGTGCATTTGTTGCAGTTACAACCGGTAATATTAAGAGTATCAGTATAAGCTTTTTCATTTTTCCTGTTGATTACCGCAAATGTAAGCGAGAGATTTTATAACGAAGGATCACAGGTTTTAGTTTGCATAATTTAAGAAATTGTTTTCTCATTTCTTAATTGCAGAAAATAAAATTTTGTGCTTCTTAAACTATCTGCAGTCATTTCAAAATAATAAAAGCCGGGAATTTGCCTAATAACAGAAGCCTTATTTTTGTTGCCCTAAATTTATGATATGGGTAAACATGCTTACATATTCCCCGGGCAGGGATCGCAGTTCAGCGGAATGGGAAAAATTTTATATGATACCAATGCACAGGCAAAGGAATTATTTGAACAGGCAAACGATATTCTTGGCTTCCGCATAAGCGATATTATGTTTGGCGGCACAGATGAAGAATTAAAGCAAACAAAGGTTACACAGCCTGCTGTTTTTTTACATTCAGTAATTGCTTTTAAAACATTAAACAATGTGAAACCTGATATGGTGGCCGGCCATTCGCTTGGTGAATTTTCGGCGCTGGTTGCCAATAATGTTTTAAGTTTTGAAGACGCGCTGAAACTGGTAAGCATTCGTGCACAGGCAATGCAGAAAGCATGTGAGATAAATCCTTCAACTATGGCCGCCGTATTGGCTTTGGCCGATGAAAAGGTGGAAGAAATTTGCGCAGCCGTTACAAAAGAATTAGATCATGACCAGGTGGTGGTGGCTGCTAATTATAATTGCCCTGGTCAGTTGGTAATAAGCGGATCAACCGAAGCTGTTGACCTGGCCTGTACAAGAATGAAAGAAGCCGGTGCAAAACGTGCATTGTTGCTGCCTGTTGGCGGTGCTTTTCATTCGCCTTTAATGGAGCCTGCAAAAGCAGAATTGGCGGCTGCTATTGAATCAGCAACATTTAACGCAGCAAGCTGCCCTGTTTATCAGAATGTGGTTGCAGTTGCTGTAACTGATCCATCAGCCATAAAAACAAACCTGATTGCACAGCTAACGGGCGCAGTCCGCTGGACGCAGAGCGTGCAGGCAATGATTGCCGGTGGCGCCGCGGAATTTACTGAAGTTGGTCCCGGCAAGGTGCTGCAGGGATTAGTAAATAAAATTGATAAGAGTGTTGTTACAAATGGAGTAAGCTGAACGTGAAACGTGAATCGTCAAAACGTGAAAGCTTAAAAGTTTCTAAGCGAACTAAGCGCGGAATATTGAGCATTGATTATTGATTATTTACAATTTTTAATTTGCCTTAAGTAAACGGCATTGAATGTAGTTAGTTTAAGATTTATAAAACAGGTTGGTCAGCTCAATCCCCGTCATTTTCGTTTCATTTCAAATAAAAAATATGTTTATACCCAGCGATACTTTATTAAAGAAATATGCACAGGTAATGGTTTTATATGCATTAAACAACGGTGAAGGCATTAAAAAAGGTGATACCGTTTTTTTGGTGGGGCAGGAGTGCAGTAAACCACTTTACCTTGCTATTGCCAAAGAAATATATGCAGCCGGTGGTAACATCATTACCCATTATCAGCCTGATAATACCCGCGATCAAAGCATGGCCCGCCTGCTGCTTGAAACGGGCAGCGATGATCAAATTGGATTCTTCGCAAAGCCTTACTGGCAGGGCATTGTGGACGCAGTGGACCATATTCTTTTTATAATTGCAGAGCCCGATATTCATGCATTTGAAGGGTTGCCTTCTTCAAAAATAAGCCGCATGAACAGTGCAAGGGCGCCATATATGGCCATGCGTGAAAAGAAAGAACAGGCCGGTAAATTATCGTGGACACTTTGTTTATATGGCACGCAATCTATGGCCAACGAAGCCGGGCTTTCGCTGGAAGATTATTGGGAACAGATAATCGAAGCCTGTTATTTAAGAGATGATAACCCGGTGCAAAAATGGAAACAGGTGCAGCAGGAAATTGAAACTATAAAAGACAAATTAGATGCGTTGCCAATTGAAAAACTGTTTATAAAAGGTGAGTCCGTTGATTTAACCATAAAGATTGGCGATAACCGTAAATGGTTAAGCGGCGGCGGCAAAAACATTCCAAGCTTTGAAATATTTACTTCGCCCGACTGGCGCGGAACGGAAGGCTTTATAAGGTTTAACCAGCCACTATATTATTCGGGAAAACGTATTGCAGGCGTATCATTAAAATTTAAAAATGGCGTTGTTGTTGAATCTTCGGCCACAGAAAATGAAGATGCCTTAAAAGAAATGATTGCGCAGGAAAATGCTGATAAGGTGGGTGAATTTTCATTGACAGATAAACGTCATTCCCGTATTACAAAATTTATGGCCACCACATTGTTTGATGAAAATATGGGTGGCGATTATGGTAATACGCATATTGCATTAGGTAATGCTTATAAAGACACTTATCCCGGCGATATGATGAAGGTTTCAGAAGAAGAGTGGGCAGCTATGGGTTATAATTCATGTCCTAAAGTGCATACGGATATTATAAGTACGGATAACAGGACAGTAATTGCTTTATTAAAAAACGGAACTGAAAAAGTAATTTATAAAGACGGGGAATTTATGATTTAGTTTGAAAATGACAAACGAATCAGAGACTGCTGTGTATATCGATTATAACTACATCATTTAAATCAAGATTTATTATACCGGTAATTGCTTTTATTATTTGTAAAAAGAATATGCATAATTGTTATAAATGAATTGAAAACCGGTTAAAATAGTATAGTACTTTGTTACAATGCATTGATTGTTTTTGAGCTACTGTGCCGGTTGTAATACGGCTGCGATTATCATATCAAATCATAAAAAGATTTTTAAAGAATCATCTAATTATTGCCGATGAAAAGAATTTGCCTGTTTGTTTTTTTACTTGCGAATATGCAGTTGTATGCGCAGCAGCAAATGCATCTGAATGATAAAAATTACCTGGAGTATGAAGGCGTGAATGTAATGCTGGCACAGGATTTTTATCCCGAAGGCCACCAGGGTGGCGTTGGTGTTATACAAAACGGTTTGCGTGTTGCCACCAATGGCGATTTAAGGTTGGATGCCACGCCGGGCCAATGGTCGCCTATACCAAAAGTTGGCGAGCATACAATTGATAAGGCCACGCAAACCATCAGCGTGCGCATGCAATATCCCAACGAAGCCATGAACCGTAAAGGCTTTAATCCTATCATTTATCCCGATCTGAATTTTGGTTATACGGTGCGTGTAATGCCTGCCGGTAAATCATTTAAAATTATTGTTGACCTTGACAGCGCTTTGCCGGATGAATGGTGGAATAAAGTGGGTTTCAATTTTGAATTGTTTCCCGGCGCTTTGTTTGGCAAATCGTATTATATGGATAATGCATTTGGCATTTTTCCGCGGCAGGCAAACACGCAGAATTATATAGATGCAGCAGGTGAAACACAGGTAGCGCCTATGGCGGTTGGTAATAAACTTGTTATCGCACCTGAAACAGCAATGCAAACCATGACGATTGAAAATATCAATGATAATAAAATTGAATTGATTGATGGAAGAGGTAAGTATAACAACGGCTGGTTTGTGGTGCGTTCATTAGTTGCAAAAGGTAAAACGAAAGGCGCGATTGAATGGCTGGTTACGCCCAATGCAATTAAGGGATGGATGAGCAAACCGGTGGTGCAGGTTTCGCAGGTGGGTTATCATCCGGATCAGAAAAAAATTGCAGTGATTGAATTGGATGCAAAAGATAAAACAAAAGCAGGCGCATCGCTGCTGCGTATAAATGAAAGCGGCGGCTACACAACTGTACTGCAATCAATCCCAAAAGACTGGGGCAATTTTCTTCGTTATCATTATTTGCAATTTGATTTTTCACAAATAAAAAAGCCTGGTATGTATGCGGTGAAATATGCGAATGATACCACGCATGTTTTCCAGATTGATGATAGTGTATATGCTGAAAATGTGTGGCAGCCAACACTTGAATATTTTCTTCCGGTACAAATGTGCCATGTGCGTGTTAACGATAAATACCGCGTTTGGCACGGCTGGTGCCACCTGGATGATGCACGCATGGCGCCCATCGATTCCAATCATTTTGATGGTTATATACAAGGCCCTTCAACACTTACAAAATATAAAAGCGGCGAAACAGTGCCGGGTTTGAATGTTGGCGGCTGGCACGATGCCGGTGATTTTGACCTGCGTGTGGAATCGCAGGCTGAAACAGTTTATGGATTGACTTTGGCGTATGAAGCGTTTGACGTAAAATATGATAACACCACCGTTAACCAGCAAACGCATGTGGTGGAAATACAGCAGCCGGATGGCAAGCCTGATGTGTTGCAGCAAATTGAACATGGCTTATTATCAATTGTTGGCGGTTATGAAAGTATGGGCAGGTTTTATCGTGGCATTATTGAGCCCACCTTGCAGCAATATGTAATTCTTGGCGATGCGGCCAATATTACCGATAACAAATTTTATAACGATGTAAAAACAAGTGGTACGCCGCCTGCTGTTGGTTTGCCAAACGCGCCTGATGACCGGTGGGTTTTTACAGAAGAAAATCCGGGCAGGAGTTTGCATGCGGCCGCTGCGCTGGCTGCTGCCAATCGTGTAATGAAAGGGTATAATGATACATTGGCCGGTGATTGTTTGCGTATAGCAGAACAGGTTTGGAATGATACAAAAGAAAAGTTCCCGGCGCAAAGAATTGCATTGGCAACTGAATTATACATTACCACAAAAGATAAAAAATATGCTGATTTTTTGGTAGCGAATAAAGATGTTATTGCAAAGCAAATCAATAATTATGGATGGGTTGTTGGCCGTGTGCTGCCTGTGATTAATGACGCCTCTTTTACAAGCACAGTTACTGATGCAGTAAAGGTTTTGTTTGATACGATACAGGCGCAGGCAAAACAAACACCTTATGAAGTGCCGTATAAGCCCAATATATGGGGCGCCGGCTGGGATATTCAGCATTTTGGTTACAAGCAATATTTTTTACATGAAGCATTTCCCGGAATTGTTACGAAGGAGTATATGCTGTCTGCATTAAACTTTGTTTTGGGTTGCCATCCCGGCAGTAATACGGCTTCTTTTGCTTCGGGCATAGGCGCCAATTCAACAACGGTTGCGTATGGTTTTAACCGCGCCGACTGGTCGTATATTCCGGGTGGTATTGCATCGGGAACTGCATTGATACGGCCTGATTTTCCTGAACTCGCCGTATGGCCTTATTTCTGGCAGCAGGGCGAATATGTTTTGGGTGGCGGAACAACGGATTATTTATTGCTGGTGCTGGCAGCAAACAAGGTGTTATCTGAACGTTGACTTGGCAGGAAATCTTATATCAGTTGGAGTTTGGCTACTTTGGGATCAACGATAACGGTATCATGTTCAAAATCTAATTTAATACGCCATTTTTGCAAAGTTGCAGCGCCAATTATGGCTTCCTCGCTTAAGTTGGGAACTAATAAAAATTCATCGCTCAATAAAATGTCATGAATATAAAAGTCAAGAATAACTCTTTCTTTAATCTCAATATAATGCCCTTCGCTTGCTGTAGCTATTCTTCTAACTCTTCCAAGGCTTATCGGGTTTTCAACGTCTTTTATAAAATCAGGGTTAATGCAGGATAGGTTGGCGCCGCTGTCAAATAACGTGTATAAATTTTTTTCGCCTTTGGAGCCAATGAAAAGCAAGGGTAATTTTATAACTGACATGGTTGTGTTTTTAGTAAAGTTAATTATTGTTACTTGATTTAAAACTGAAACAAATGCTATTACGCTTATCCTTTATTGTTTTATTGTTACCGGTGTTATCTTCTGCTCAAACCACTAACCCCGATAGCATTGCAGCGCAAATGCAGTATGCGGCAAAACAGGGCTTACTGGATGAATATTATCCCCGTAATATTGACACTTTATACGGCGGCTATCTCAGCAGTTTTACATACGATTTTAAGCCCTCGGGCACGCAGGATAAAATGATTGTAACACAGGCGAGGCATATATGGTCAACCGCAAAAGCAGCTATGTTTTATAAAGACACAGCTTACATTTCAATGTCGCGCCACGGCTTTTATTTTCTGCGCGATAAAATGTGGGATGCAACCTATGGCGGTTTTTATAACCTCGTTGCAAGGGATGGTACGCCTAAAAGCAAGGTTAAGGAAGCCTACGGCAACGCCTTTGCCGTTTATGGCTTAAGCGCTTATTACGAATGTTCGCACGATACCGCTGCTTTAAATCTTGCCAAAGCTGGTTTTATGTGGCTTGAAAAGAATAGCCACGACCCTGTTTATAAAGGCTACTACCAGCATTTAAACAGGGATGGTTCGCATATAATTAGAACGGCTGATATACAAAGCGCATCCGACATTGGTTATAAAGACCAGAACAGTTCTATTCATTTGCTGGAAGCGCTTACGGAATTGTATAAAGTGTGGCCTGATAGTTTGGTGAGAATAAGATTGGAAGAAATGTTGAAACTCATAAGAGATAAAATAGTAACTGACAGAGGCAACCTGCAATTGTTTTTTACCTACGACTGGAAGCCGGTTTCGTTTCGCGATTCATCAGAACAATCTATACTGAAACATAAATACCTCGACCATGTTTCTTTTGGCCACGATGTTGAAACTGCTTACCTGTTGCAGGAAGCTTCAGAAGCTTTATATGGTAAGGCTGATGATAAAACACTTGCAATTGGCAAGAAAATGGTTGATCATGCATTAAACAATGGCTGGGATAATTCGCTTGGCGGTTTTTATGATGAAGGTTATTATTTTAAAGATAAACCCGGCTGCACCATTATTAATAAAAGCAAGAACTGGTGGGCGCAGGCGGAAGCTTTAAATACCCTGCAAATGTTTTCTTATATGTACCCGGATGATGCCATGCAGTACAAACAAAAGTTTTTTAAGGAATGGCAGTATGCACAAACTTACCTGGTAGATCATGAGCATGGTGATTGGTATGAAGAAGGATTGGATAATGAGCCAAAGCGCAAAACAGCATTGAAAGCGCATATATGGAAAGGTACTTATCATGTTTTTCGTGCGCTGATGAATTGTATTAACAGGGTTGAAAATGATGCGCAATAAACTGTTTTGTTTGATTTTTTTTGAGCCACAAAGAACACAAAGAAGCACGAGGTTGAAAGCTGCTGAAAAAAATATTTGAAACATGGAAAAAGAAGGCTGAAGATGCCATGAAAATATGCAGTTGCAGTGTTGCGACGCAACCGTGATGCCATACATTCAACTGCCGGCAACCTAATAAATCCCTTCAATTTTTTGCATGCCCTGAATTATCACTAAGTTTATGGTTGCTTAGCATGCTTGTATTAAGTATAACTTCTAATATATAACAAATGAAATTTGCATCAGTTTCCCGTTTTCTGTGCATGGCTTTTACGCTTGCACTCATTGCCTCTTGTAATAATACCAAAGAAGAAGCGCCTGTATTAAACGATGGCGGCCTTTCATTGCCCGCCGGCTTTTCATCCAACATAGTTGCCGATTCGCTTGGCCGTGCACGGCACCTTATTGTAACGCCGCAAAACGATATTTACGTAAGGCTGGCACAACCGGTAAATGGTGTGGGCACCTTATTGCTGCATGAGCAGGATGGAAAAGGAAAATTATTATATGGCTTTGGCGATTTTGGCGGCACTGGTGTGCAAATACATAACGGTTATTTATATACAGCTTCCAATACAGAAATTTTCCGTTATAAACTTGACGGGGATAATCATGTTGAAGACACAGCGAAGCCGGAGCGCATTGTAACGGGTTTGATTGACAGGCATCAGCATAATACAAAGTCTATTATGTTTGATGATAAAGGCAATATGTTTATACCCGTTGGCTGCCCGTCCAATTCATGCCAGGAAAATGACAGAACGCCCGGATCAATGGGCATGGCGGGCTGCCCGTTATTGGATTCTGCAGGCGGCGTTTGGATGTTCAGCGCCGATAAAAAAGACCAGCAATACGGCGATGGCGTTCGTTATGCAACCGGCCTGCGCAATGTGGTTGCCATAGCATGGAATAACCAGGCCAACAAAATATTTGTGATGCAGCATGGCCGCGACCAGCTCAGTACTTTATTTCCCAAATATTTTAATGACAAACAAAGCGCACAGTTACCTGCTGAATGTATGTATGCTTTGAACAACGGCGATAATGCGGGCTGGCCTTATATTTATTATGACCCTTTTAAAAAGAAAAAAATATTAATGCCGGAATATGGCGGTGATGGCGAAAAAACATTAGACAGCAATTTTATTGACCCTGTTGCCGCATACCCTGCACATCTTGCACCCAACGATTTATTGTTTTATACCGGCGATATGTTTCCTGAAAAATATAAGAATGGCGCCTTCATTGCTTTTCATGGTTCATGGAACCGTTCGCCGGAACCACAGGCAGGTTTCTTTGTAGTATTTCAGCCATTTAAAAACGGTATGCCTGATGGCGACTGGGAAGTATTTGCAGATGGCTTTTCCGGTGGTGCAGATAGCACGGCAAGCGGCCATGCACTGCATCGTCCGTGCGGGTTGGCGCAAGGCCCGGATGGCGCTTTATATGTTTGTGATGATAACAAAGGAACCATCTTCAGGATAACGTATAATAAGAATGATCTTGAGCGTGATAAGGATAAACCATCGCCCAATAATTTCAGGGATACACCTGTTACAGCCATGCGTGAAAATAAATAATGGCTTCGATTATAATTTGTAAATGCTTGTTGTGCCGCACAGGGAGAAAGGGAGTGAAAAGAGCTATTATTGCCCGGTTAGCTTCTTAGCTCTGTGCGGCAAATTTTATTACTACAACCTGTAGCAATATTTCTATCTGCGATAACCTGCGTTATCTGTGAGCGTTGTTATCAGCTCCATGCTTTACGTAAAAACCTTAACCAGTTGCCATGCATGATGTTTTCAATATCAGTGTTGGTATAGCCGCGGTTTAGTAACAAAGAAGGAATCTTATTTAAATCCGTAATCGTTTCAAGATCATAAGGGCATTGCTCTTTGCCAAAAGCGCCATCTAAATCAGATCCGATACCAACATGCAATGTATTGCCTGCCAACTGGCAAATATGATCCATATTATCAATCACTTTTTCCATATTGCAATGGGTTGATTGAGGTGTTGATACGCCCCGTTTCCAATCCGGTACCAGCATCCATGCATCAAATGCGCCGCCAATAACCGCGCCGCGTTCAATCAAAACTTTTATCTGTTCATCGCTGTATTGACGGTTATGGTTCACCAGCTTCCTGCAATTATTATGACTCGCCCATACATGCCCGTTAAATACATCCATTGCATCCCAAAATGCATCATCGCATAAATGCGTTGCATCCAAAATAATATTTAATCGCTCCATTTCTTTCAATAAAGCTTTTCCGTTTTCGTTTAAACCGCCTGTTGCATCAGTGCCGTTTGCATAACGTCCGGGGCCATAATGTGCCGGGCCAATAGCACGCAGGCCATAATTATAAGCACGCTCAACATAACTTATATCCACCAGTGAATCTGCACCTTCCAGGCTTAAGATATAACCAATGGGTTTTAGTGGTGCATCATCATTCAGCCATACATCCACATGCTTATTTAGTGCATCGATAGTTGTTATCATTTTCATTTCACCACAAGCTTCCATTTCTTTATACCATGCAAGCTGGGCCTGCGTTTGCGCCCAGGCCTGCTGCGGCGAATGCCAGCCGGGCAAAGGGTTTCCGGGCGTTACATACCTTGCAATTTGTGTAGCTGTTACCAAACCAATATTGCCTTTGCGCAATTCAGGAAAAGAAACGGTCCCTTTTGACCTGTCGGGCTTATCGTTTAAGCCGGCTTCGCTTTTGCGCAGTTCAAAAACAGTTTTGCGCAGGTCGCGGTTCCATTCCATGGCATTCATACTAAGGTCTAAATGAGCATCAATTGTAAACATTGGTTCTATATTTTTGACAGGTGATTGCTTTAAAAAAGATATTGTTTAAACAGTGAAGATAAAGGAGCAATCATAATGAATGTAATGGAACACCTTCTTTCCCACATAAAAAATTATTACACGCTTAGTGATGAAGCACAACAGGCATTGTTTGATTGCTTCACCAAAGTAACTGCCTTCAAAAATGAATTGCTTATAACTGAAGGCAGCATTTGCCGTGAGTTATATTTTTTGGAGCAGGGTGCATTGCGTGGCTTTTATAATGTTGATGGAAAAGAAATAACGCATTGGTTTGGTTTTGAAAATGATTTTGTAACATCGTTCCACAGCTTTATTACAGGCAAGCCTGCTGTTGAAAATATTCAACTGATTGAAAACAGCACATTGTGGTCTATTTCAAAAAATGCATTGACTGCTTTATTTAATCAATACCACGAAGTGGAAAGGCTGGTAAGGATTGTTTATGAAAGATATTACATCAGGCTGGAAGAAAGATATGTGAATGCGCAGTTTAAAACGGCAAAAGAGTTGTACGAAAATTTATTGAAACAATCGCCGCACATATTGGAGCGTGTGCCGCTTGGTTATGTGGCTTCTTATCTTGGTATAAGCCAGGAAACATTAAGCCGCATTCGCGGCAGGCTTTAACAAGTTATTTTTTTGTTTTTGATCTTTGTCAAAAATTAAATATGGCGCTGCAAATAGGTTTGTTCTATAAATATTTTTTATGGAACAAAAACAACCATCACAACCTTCAGCCGCATTTATCGGCGCATCCTGGTTAGCTTTTTTTACCGGCAGTATTGCATTCCTCATTGGCTTATGGAATGCAGGCATGGAACTCAATGAAAAGGGATATTATTTTACTGTATTGCTATTCGGTTTGTTCTCTGCCATATCTGTGCAAAAAGCTGTACGCGACCAGTTGGAAGATATTCCTGTAACCAACCTGTATTATGGCATTGCATGGTGCTGCTTAATTTTATCTGTAGTGTTACTTACGGTAGGCTTATGGAATGCAACACTGGAAAGAAGCGAAAAGGGTTTTTATGCCATGTCGTTTGTGTTAAGCATTTTCTCAGCAATAGCCATACAAAAAAATACAAGAGATATAAAGGCTGCCAGGAAAGAAACCGCTAACCCTTTTTAAAAACAGTTATACAGATCAATGCCTGGCATCAGGCATTGATCTTCCTGTCTCTTGCAACCACTTTCCATTCACCAACGGCTTCATTATTTTCAACAATAACAGCTTTTTCATATAAGGCAACAGTTGGGCAAATATGATAAGGAACACCATACAATACATCGCCCACTTTATATAAAGCTGCATCTTCAACCCTCAACACCAAATGTTCTTCACTCTGACCAAGCGGCTGTATGTTTTCCGCATTCAAAAAATATACACGTTTCTCTATTACATTTTCCGCTGCTACAGATTTATGGCCAAGGTCAACACAAATTGTATGTTCGTCAACAACAGAAATAACCCTTGATATTACAAGCGCTGCATATTCAAAAGGCTCATCGGGAAACTGGGTTTTATAACCGTAATCCCAGAACACAAACGTGCCGGGGCTGCATTCAACATCTTTTCGTTGTGCATGTACAGGGAATGTTGGCGAACCGCCTGCAACTATTTTTAATTTTATGTTGAAGAATGATGTTATTTTTTCTGAGAGTTCAACAGCCTGTTGAAAAGCAACATCTGTTTTTTGCTTCCGCGCATCAACATCTGTATCGCGAATGTGGCCATCATAAACGTGCAGGCCAATTATAGTAATGCCTTTTAATTCTGTACAGGTTTCAAAAAGGTCAAAAGCATTAGATGGTTTTATGCCCGTTCTATTTTGACCAACATTCAGGTCAATAAAAACATCAACCGTAATGTTGTTGTTTGTAAAAATATGCGAGATGTTTTCGGCATTGTCAGCATCATCAATTAAACAGGAAAATTTTGTTGCGGGGTATTGTTTAATAAGCAAGGCCAAACGTTTTGCCTTTACAGGCGTTGGCTGGTAAGCCAGCAATACATCGGGCGCTTGAATCATGCCCAGCATTTCGGCTTCGGCAATGGTGGCGCATTTGAATTTTGTGATGCCTGCATCCAGCATCATGCTGCACACTTCAGCCATTTTGTTTGTTTTTACATGTGGCCTCAGCAAGGCTGCTTCCCGCATGTTTAATACAGACTGAATATTTTGCCGCACACGTTCTTTATAAACGATCAATGCAGGTGAATCAACTGTTTCAATATTTTTTATAGTAAACCAGTTCATCTTTCCATATTTTCTGCAAACATCATAAATAAAAAATGCAAATAGGATATTAAACAAAAATTATGTTTTTGTTTTTTTAAGGAATTTAATAATTGCTTCATTCATTATTAACGGGCAGGTAAACTGCAGGAAATAAAGCATGAATAGCTTTGCTGTAATCTTTTAAATATAGCTGTTGAAAAAATATTAAAGAGTGGTGTGATTTTTCTCATAAGACAATTGGCATTGCATGTCTATGCAATGCTTGTATTTTTTTAACGGCTGGCTTTACAGTTTATTGAATGGTTACCGATTTATTCAAGGCATTATAACCTGTTGCTTCTTCCCAGGAATTTGTATTCGCCATGCGGATGGAATAAGCAGGGTTTAATGACAATGAAGCGTATGCATCGGGCAGGTTTAAAAACAAATCATAATTGCCGTGCGGCATATCGTTTTGTGTTATGATTTTTATTGTAAGCGAAGTTAAACCGCTGTACCATTTGCGAATATCGGTATCAATCGTATAAACAAATTCCTGTTTGGTTGATTGATTGCGCATAACAAGTTGCACCGGCCTTGCATTATATGGCGAAGCATAACCAACATTGTTTATATCCAGTGTGAATGCAAGCTGCATGCCTGCTTTAACAGGGCCTTTGGGAAAAACTCCATCTCTTAAAATAAGCCTGTAACCTAAATTCTTTTTAATGGCATCCATGCAACCTTCAGCTTCCCAGTCGTTGTTTACGTCGTTGTTATAAGCGCAGTTTAAAAAGCTGTAATGCATGTTTGCCATTTCTGTTTGCGCTTTGCCGCTGTTCTCACAATTGTTTTCAGGACTGTAAGTATCATCGCAGGTTTCACCGCCAACAACCGTATATTTTCCATCTGCCGCTGCATACAAATGCAATATGGAATAGGCGTCTGCACGCGACGATGATGAATTGCCATAATCATCATAAGTTCCATAATCGTTGGGCGATGAAAGAAAACAATCGTTATGAAAACCTATGCGTGCCATATCGCTTTCATCAAAAGCCTGCGCATCGGTTAATGCGGCGGATGAGGTAGGTGCATTAACTCCATAAACATAACGTTGTTTCATTTGCGGCGTGCGCACCTGTACCATTCGGCTTTGCGGTAATGCATCTAATAAAGCTTTTAATACTTCGTTCTTATCGCTCCAGTTCTTATCCAATAATTTCCCTTTTCCATTTGATGAAGGGTCGCCAAAATAATCGCTGTAATAATTCTCGCCCCATGTGCCTATAAACCCCATTTGCATGCAGGCAATAATGTCTGCATTATCCTGCAGCAATGGTTTTAGCTGCGCTATATGTGCGAGCACAATATTCTTTGGCGCATCACCGTATTTAGGACAAATAAAGCCTTCGGGGCAGGCGCCGCTGTTGCTCGTGATGGTATAGCAAAAGCGAACAATTAGTTTTACGCCTGCTTCACGGGCTGCTTTAAAATCGTTGCTGATGTTATCCAATACATCCTGCGTTAGGTTTTTGTGTGTAAACCCATCTAAAATAATATTTCTAAATACTAATGTGCTATATACTTTATAGTTGCCATCATCGGCCTGCTGCAGGCTGCGCCAGTTTTTCATCTCTTCGGCATCAAGCGGTTCATAATGGCTTGCATAGGTTTCTGTGGCACGATAAAAGCCGCGTTCAGGATTGGCAAAATCATCGCTGCTTTCATCATAATAAATAGTATCTGTTGCAGGCGGTGCATAGGTGATAGGATTTCCAATTTTATTGCATTGAACGAATGCAATAGCTGATATGATAACAGTAATGAACAAAAGATATTTTTTCATGAAAGATGGGAACATGTTATTAAAATGATGCAGCTATTTTTCTTCCGGCTTTATTCGCTCATGTCAAGAAAAAATGCATCTGTACTTTGATCAGGCGAATAACCAATGATGGCGCTCCAGTCATTTGCAGCAACCTGCACACCAATCCTCAAACCCTTACCGGTTAAGCCTTTTATCTTGCTCCTGCTAAGCCCAAATTCAAATTTTTGCACGCTTCCGCTTTGCACAACTGTTCCAAGTTTATAAAACTCATTAAGGTTTTGGTAAGTATAGTTTCCAAAATTCTGCTGGTCTGTTCCAATAAAATAATAGGGGTCAAGCCAGTCATCAAATATGGTTCCTTCAAGCAACACTTCATAACCGCCGTTTGGAATTTCACCGGTTAGCAAACCAGTGTTTATATTATTGTCGGCATCTATATACAGGTCATAAATATTGCCATCAGATTTTTTAGTATTCTGTTCAAAATAAACATATACATAGTTAGCATCATAATCAAATTTGGCTTTAATAAAATTGCCCGAATGAGCGCCGGCTGTTATAACATTAGTGGCAACCGTATCCCAGTCTGACAATGAATTATCATCGAGTTTAATGCTTGAAACTTTTGCTATATGTATTACGGTTGATGCCTCGCCGGTAACACCTGCAGATGTTGTAGCGTATAATGTTGGCACATATTTTCCTTTGCCCGGGTAAGTGTGTGTGGGGCTTTCATCTGTTGAAGTGGTGCCATCGCCAAAATCCCATTTATAACTCACGGCATCTTCAGATTTGTTGGTAAAAGAAACGGTTGCGCCATCAATACTTAAGCTGTAAAACACGAATGGCTGCGGATTATCTGAATCTTTTTTGCAGGAAGAAAAATTAACAGCAGCAATTAATGCAGCAATTAAAATGGTGAGATTAGTTTTTTTCATTTGTAATGATTTTATAAACCTGCTTTACTAATATTTTTTAATGTGGCTATCGGCCTTACGCCATGAAGGCGCCTGACCGCGTTACGGGTTTTGTGTGCACAATGAATTACTTTGTATTTCATCAATCGGAATGTAATAGATGATCCTGTTATCTGTTGGCTCTACGGTCATATTGCTATAGCCTGTTGGCGTTTTTGACAGGTCAATATCTGTTTCCTTTAAACCCGGCAAATGATAACCCCAATAGGTCCTGTTCATTGTTTTATTGTTGCGATATACATCAAAAGTGCGCTGGCCTTCAAATGCAAGCTCTATGCGCCTTTCATTCAATACCACGTCCAGTAAAGTCGTGCCATTAGGCACTTTGCCGTTGTACAAGCTGTTTTGCAAACCACGATTCTTCCGTATGGCATCCACATCATCCAATGCAGCTTTTGTGTTGCCGGTTTTTGCTTCGGCTTCTGCACGGTTTAAATACATTTCTGCAAGCCGGAACATAATAGGAGAGCTTAGAGTGGGGCTGCCATCCTGGAAAGAAAATTTGCTGATATAATAAGTCTCAATGCCATTCTTTTTTGCAATACCACCGTTGCCATCTTCAAGCGGTACAATATAATCCCAGCGCACATCTTCAGGATGTGCACCCATTAAATCCCTGATGGAAGAGCTTGCAAATTCTTCGCCCCATCCGCTGTTCCCGTCGCTGTAGATCATGGAAGCAATAGAGCCGAATTTGCCATAGTCTTCTTTATCTGTAAAGGCAATGCAGAAAATGGTTTCAGAAGCGCCTACTGCATTTGCAAACAATTGTGGAAATGTGCTTGCTGTTGTTAATGCAAACCTTCCTGAGTTAATTACTTTGGTTGCATAAGTTGCTGCGTTGGCATTATCATCCATGTATAAATACACTCTCGAAAGCAATGCCTCTGCCGCTTCTTTACTTGCATACTGCACACCCCGCGATGCATCCATTAAGTCTGCTGCCTTTAATGCATCTGCAACAACCTGTGCATACACTTCTTCAACGGTTGATCTTGCTTTTTCTGAAGGATCGCTGGTGGATGTTCTCAGAATAATGCCGGGTGATGATTTATCCTGCGTGTATGGCCTTGCAAATAATCTTACAAGATTGAAATGCGCAAAGGCTCTCAGGAAGTAACATTCGCCCAGTAATTGTTTTCTTACAGGATCATCTGTTGGTTCTTTTTCTACCGCCTCAATTACGGTATTGCAATCGCTGATGATCTTATAAGATATGTACCAGAAATAACGTGTATTGGTTTGTGTGGGAGAGTGGTCTAAACTGAAACTGTAAAACAAAGGGTCTTCTGTTACCTGTGAACAAACAATATCGTCGCTGGCAAAATCTGATAACTGGAAAAACTGGCGCAAATACATATTGTTGTCATCCGCCGTGCCGTTAAACATTACATGATCTTTAAACAAAGCGTAAGCACCATTAACCGCGTTGGTTAAGCCTTCCGTTGTTGATGTAAGTGTTTCTGTTGTAATGGAATCGCTGGGCGCCACATCTTTTATACAACTGCTGAAGGTGATGATGCATAACAATATTGCAGTTGCATAGATGCGGAACGAAACTGGCATTGTTATATTGAATAAACAGGATGATGATTTAGGCGCCTGGCCGCGTTGCTGCCATGAAAAACTGCTGCACAAGGGAGTCCCGATTAAATCGGGATAAATGACACAACCGTGCTTAATCATCGTATCAGCTGCCGGTAACATAAAATTTCTTTTTATTGATTTCATATACTTCATGGCTTAAAATTTTATGTTGATGTTTAATAAATACTGGTGATTGTTTGGGTATTTGAAATCGCTTACGCCGGGCGTTGTATAGATGTCTGACTGAATGGTTGTTTGCGGATCCTGCCCAAGAAATTTGGTGAAGGTATAAACATTGTCTGCCGTAACCGTAACCGCGATGTTCTGCAGGCCAAGCCTTGTGGCAAAGCTTTGCGGCAGGTTATAACCAAGCGAAATATTGCGTATGGAAAGATAGCTGCCATCCTGCAAATATCTTGTTGATGTTTCTGTTGAATTGGCGGCGTTTTGCGGGCTTGGATTGGTGGCGATATCGCCGGGCTTTGCCCAAATGCTGTAACCCGATGGCAGTACAATTTGATTATAGTAAGGCTCGTTGCCGTCGTTCATTACAAAGCGCAGATCGTTGCTGTAAACCTTGTTGCCATAAAGGAAATACAGGTTGGCACTTAAAGAGAAGTTTTTATAGGTGAATGTGTTGGTGAAACCGCCCTGGTATTTTGGTAATGCAGAGCCCACTTCCTGTAAAGTGGCTTCGGCGTAGCTTGACGTGGTTTCTTTTGCCGTAACATTGCCATCGGCATCTTTTGTAATCTTTTCCCATAAAGGCGCACCTGTTTGCGGATCAACGCCTTTCCATACAGGCATATAAAATTCATATAGATTACCGCCGTTTCGATAGGTTTGAGAGATGGCCCATGAACCTGTTTTTACAAAACCTGCAGGTAATTTTTGCAGCGTATTTGTATTAAAGCTGATGTTGAAATCCGTTGTCCATGAAAAGTTTTTGCTTTGGATATTGATAGTTGATAAGGCAATTTCCAAACCTTTGTTTTCGATCTCCCCAGAATTTTCCCATCGCGTTTCAAAGCCAACAGACAATGGCTGCGATACCTGCAACAACAAATTCTTTGTCTGGTTTTTATATACATCAACTGATAAGGAAATGCGTTTGAAGAAATCTATATCAACACCAATATTTGTTTGGTATTTGCTTTCCCATGTTAAGTTGGGGCTTGGCAATTGTGATGGTGTTGCCGCCGATTCATTATTGTATTGGCTGGTTAATGAATACAACCCGAGATAGCGGGAAGCGCCAATATCCTGCGTGCCTGTTACGCCATAGCCGCCACGTATTTTCAGGAGATCAATTATGTGATTGTTTTTTAAGAAATCTTCATTGCTTACCAACCAGCCGGCTGATATGGCCGGGAATGAGCCATAACGGTTATTTTTTTGAAAAGCAGTGGAACCATCAACACGGTAAGAGCCGGTTAAGAAATATTTGTTTTTATAACTGTAGTTAACCTGCGAGATATAAGATATTAATGCTGACTGGTCATAATATCCGTTCACGCTTAAATTGCTTGATACAACATTCAAAACCCTTAAATTAAATGGCAGGCCGCGGCCGGAAGCGCCGATTGTTTCTGTTTTACCGCCTTCAAATGCAACACCGGCAAGGCCGTTTAGCTGGTGATCACCAAACTTAAAATTGAATTTTAAAAGATCGTTTGAAATGCCACTGTAACTCAGGATGCTGCTTTCATCTAAATAACCTGTTCCGTGATATTGCCCGGCAACATCGCCTGAATAATAATTAGTGCTCTTGCTGTAGCTTGCGCCAATGCGGTTAGTGCTTGAAAAAGCCAGCCAGTTGGTTATTTGATAATTAAAGTTAAGATCATAATTCACATCAAAACCTTTGTATGGATGATCTGAATGATCGATGGTGTGTAAGGGGTTTACTTTATCCCTGCTCCACCATTTGAAAGAAGAGTTGCCATCTACATAAACAGGCTTGCCTGCGCTGTCGTAAGGATTATCCCAGGGCAGGTTTAGGAATGCATAATAAATATCATTGTAATCATAGCTTGTGCCTGTAATGCCGCTTATATTAATGGTATTGGTTAAAGATATTTTTGGATTGAAATGCAAGGTTGAAGAGGCTCTTAAATTAGCACGTTGAAATTTTGTGTTCTTGAATGTGCCATCTTCATTATAATAAGATGCGCCGAGATAATAATCGCTTTTTTCTGTTCTGCCTGAAATAGAGATGTAATAATTCTGCATGAACGCAGGATTAAAGATTGTCGTCATCCAGTTATGGTTTTGATCCTGTAATTCTCTTGGCCTTTCAGCATAAAATTTCAACAGGTCAATCTTATAAGAGTTGCCGGTATCAGTTGGAATATAATCCCGGTAAAACTCTTTTTGATAATTGTATAACTGTTCGCCATTCATCATATCAAGCTTACCAAAATCCGGCGTGCGAAAACCTGTTGTGGCCTTAAACTCAAAAGCCGTTTTATTTGTCTTGGCCCTTTTGGTGGTAACCACAATTACGCCTGCATTGGCCTGTGAGCCATACATGGCGGTTGCTGCAGCATCTTTTAAAACCGTGATGCTTTCCACATCATTGGGATCGAAATTGCCGCCGATTATTCCATCCACCACATATAAAGGCGATTGCGATGCATTGATAGATGAAACGCCACGCAGCCTTATTTCTGCATTGGCGCCGGGCACGCCTGAACTGTTCACTACCTGCAGGCCCGCCACTTTTCCCTGCAGCATGCTTCCCACATCGTTGGTAGTTACATCTTTTAATTTGCCGGCATCAACAACAGCAACTGAGCTTGTTAACTCACCTCTTTTCTTATCGCTGTAACCAACAACAATCACTTCATTCAAATTCTTATCTGTTTCAATAAGCTGTATGATAATATTATTATCTGCAGCATTCACAGCAACATTCTGCGAGGCAAAGCCAATAGAACTGACAGTTAATGATAATGCGCCGGAGGGTACCTCAATTCTAAAACTGCCGCTGTCATCTGCAATGAATGATTTACCATTTTTAATTGTGATGGACGCTTTGCTTACTGCATGCTGATCGGTTGCCGAAACAACTTTACCTTCCAACGGCCTTGTTTGGGCAGATGCAAACAAGGCAGTAAATAATAATGGCAACAATAATATTTTTTTCATGTAGAGTTGGTTTGTTTTAATTATCACATATAATTCTCACCGGTTAATTTTTAAGATGTTTGGTTCACGACAACTTATCTTGAATCTGTTTTATAATTAACAGCAGGTATAAAATTTATAATTCAATGCTAAGTGCTGTATATAACGTTAATGGTTTTATGTACAATCTTGTCGTATTAAAAAGATCTTTTAATTCCCGTAAACCGGGCTTTATTCCCGAATAATTCAATTTTTTTGCAAACAATACATTCGAAAGATTTATAACGAAACCAAAGATAACGAAAGAAATAAAAATAAAATAAAAAATATTAAAAGTTTTTTATAGTTATTTTTATAAAACAAAAACTATTATAGCTGATGATAAGATCGTCGAAACTCTGGCTGTTTTATGCGATAATTACTACGGTATTCTGGGGCGTTTGGGGCGCTTTTATTGAAATACCTGAAAAAGCAGGTTTCCCTGCAACATTAGGTTATGTGGTATGGAGCTTAACTATGATACCATGCGCATTGGTGGCATTAAACATTATAAAGTGGAAACCTGAAACGGATAAGCGTTCTGTTTTTTTAGGATTAATAGTAGGCCTGCTTGGCGCCGGTGGCCAGCTAATTTTATTTGAAGCCCTGCGCGAAGGCCCTGCCTATATAGTATTTCCATTAATATCATTGTTTCCTGTGCTTACTATTATTTTATCTGTTGTATTCTTAAAAGAGCATACCAATAAAAAACACTGGACAGGCATATCGCTTGCATTAATTGCTGCAGTTTTCCTGGCCAACCCCAAATTAACGGGCAGTGAAACTTCGGGCAATAGCTGGCTGTGGCTTTCTGTAATTGTTTTTATTATGTGGGGGTTGCAGGCTTATGTAATGAAGTTTAGCAACAATACCATGAAAGCGGAAAGCATATTTATGTACATGGCCATTGGCGCTTTATTACTATCGCCTTTTGCAATATGGATGACCGATTTTTCGCAACCCATCAACTGGGGTTTTAAAGGGCCTTACCTCGCATTTATAATACAGATATTAAATGCTATCGGGGCGCTTACTTTAGTATATGCGTTACGCTATGGAAAAGCAATCATTGTGGTGCCGCTTACGGGATTATCGCCTGTAATAACGATCATTATTTCTTTAATTATTTATGCTGTTTTCCCAGGAACAATTTTATTGATCGGTTTGATATTGGCTGCAGTGGCAATTGTGCTGCTGAGCGAGTGAGTGTTTGTTCTGTAGCCGTTTTAATAAAGATTGACTGTCAATTTTTTATTTATGGTGTCAATCTTATACCAATAGCTTTCAGTTGCTGGAGGAATGCATTCTTCTATTTTTAAGTTTCTTGCATATTTGCTTAAAGCCTTTTTACCAAGGCTAATTGTCAATTGATATTTATCTTGCCCGCTTTCTCCAATGAATGCAGTTGTTACAATTTGTCTATTATCATTAATATGTTTTTTGGAGATTTCTTTTTCCGATTGAGGCAATAATACGCCGTCACACCACAAACGTTTTATTAAATTATCTTGTGAATTAGCAAAAGCTTTCGTTAATACAAATTCAAGAAATTCGCAAAAATTTTGGTCTATCATTTATTCGATAATTTATCCCGCTACCAGCACCTCAATTCCTGCTTCTTCCAAACGTTTTTTGTCATCACTGGCAATACCATTATCGGTAACTACTTTCTTTATTTTATCAAGCCCGCAAATAAACGCCAGGCTTTTTCTTTTAAACTTGCTGCTGTCGGTAACAAGGATCACTTCTTTGGCAATTTCAATCATGATCCCGTTTAAATGCGCTTCATCAATGTTGGGCGTAAAAATGCCCTGCTTGGTATCAAAGCCATCAGTGCTTAAAAAAACTTTGTCAACAAAAAAATTGCGCAGGTTTTTTTCTGCCAACGGCCCAACCAGGCTCATGGCATTCTGCCTTAAATAGCCGCCCGGAATTATTACATTTACTGCCGGGTGCGCCGCCAGCAAATTGGCAATATTCAATGCATTGGTAACAACGTTTAAATGTTTTATGCCATCCAGGTGTTTTACAATTTCTGCAGTAGTGGTGCCGCTGTCAATTATTATGGTTTCTCCGTCATTAATTAAAGAAGAAGCCAGTTTGCCTATAGCTGCTTTTTCTGCTGCATGAATTTTATGTTTTTCAGTAATCCGCTGGTCTATCCCCACATGATTTTCCGTATGAATAGCGCCACCCCTTGCGCGAACCAATAAATTCTTTCTTTCCAGGTGCTCAAGGTCATTGCGAATGGTTACTTCGCTCACATTAAATTCCCTGCTCAATTGCGTTACCATTACTTCGCCGGTCTCCTTTATATGTTCCAATATTTTCTTTCGTCTCGATACGGTAAATCTCTCTTTCCTTTCGGCCATGGATGTAAAATTTCAGCTAATATATCAGAATATTTATTGAAAAACAATCTTAAGCACAATTTTATTATTTAAATAGAAAGATTATGAAGAAAATAGAAAGATTTTGAAAGATAAATTTATAATCATTACTTTTGTTTATAAACCTTAATTCATGCAATTGCTTAGTCTGGATGAAAGTTACTTAAAAGGAAAAGGCGCACATTTAACGGCTGCAGAAATTGCCGGCCAGCCTGATTTATGGCATGCTGTTGAACATTTATTTTTTGAGCACAGTGAATCGGTTCATGCATTTCTTTCCCATGCTTATAAAGAAGCAGATAATATTATTTTTACGGGTGCAGGCACAAGCGCTTTTATCGGCCTTTCGCTTGAAGGCGCATTTTTCAGGAATACAAAAATTCAAAGCAGGGCCATTGCTACCACCAATATCGTTTCAAGCCCGCAGGATTATTTTAATGCCAGTCAAACATCATTGATTATATCATTTGCCAGGAGTGGCAACAGCCCTGAAAGCAATGCCGCGCTTAAACTGGCCGATACATTTTCAAAAAAATGTTTTCATCTTATTATTACCTGCGATGAAAATGGTTCGCTGGCGCAATATGAAACAACAAATCCAAAATATGTTTTCGTATTGCCTGAAACGGCTAATGATAAAAGCCTTGCCATGACAGGCAGTTATTCAGGCATGTTGTTAACGGGCCTGATGATGGCGTATATCAATCATCCATCCATTATAAAAAATCAGGTGCAGTTATTAATAAAAGCAGCCGGGCATATTTTATCAGATGCATTAACTACGTTGCAAAAGACTGCTGTCAAAGATTTCAGGCGTGCCATGTTCCTGGGCTCAGGAAATTTGCTTGGCACGGCAACTGAAGCGGCGCTTAAACTGCAGGAATTGACTGATGGAAAAATAATTTGTAAAGAAGACAGTTATCTCGGCCTGCGGCACGGCCCGAAAGCTGTGATTGATAAGCAAACATTGGTAGTATATTTTTTCAGCAATAATGATTATGTAAAGCAATACGAGCACGATCTCGTTGGCGCTATGAAAAGCGGTAATAATGCTTTATATGAATTGGCTGTAACTGAAAAAAATGAAAGCGGGATTGAAGTAGGTGCACAAATAAATTTTGGTAACAGGCAGGAACGTATTGAAGAAGATTTTCTTCCTGTTTGTGCAATAGTACCTGCGCAAATACTGGCTTTTTATAAAAGCCTGGATGTTGGTTTATCGCCTGATAACCCATCGGTAAATGGCGCTATATCAAGGGTGGTGCAAGGCGTAACTATTTATTCTTTCGAAACAGGTATAACAATATAAATTATGAATAACCGCTGTTAATAAAATTGAATTTTCATTTTTAAATTTTCACTTAAAAAGTGCAGGATAAAAAATTTGATGTACTGGTTGCCGGCGAATTAAACATCGACCTTATTTTAAGCGGGCTTGCGCAGTTTCCTGAAACAGGCAAAGAAATTCTTGCGGATAAAATGGTTTATACGCTTGGAAGCAGCTCCGCCATCTTCGCTTCAAACCTAAGCGCACTGGGCGTTTCCGTAAATTATTGCGGCTGCACAGGTGATGATGATTTCGGGAAAAAGATAATTAAAGACCTTGAAGTAAAAGGTGTTGCCACAGATAATATTATTCGCAGCAATACATTACAAACTGGCGTTACAGTTGCTTTCAACTTTGAACAAAACCGCGCCATGGTTACCTATCCCGGCGCCATGAATGCGTTGAGTGAAAACGATATAACAGATGCCATGCTCCACGATGTGAGGCATCTTCATGTAAGTTCGGTTTTTATCCAGCCGGCATTAAAGCCCGGTCTTGTAAAGTTATTTAAACGTGCAAAAAATATTGGCTTAACTACTTCTCTTGATCCGCAATGGGACAGTTATGAAAAATGGGATTGCGACTGGAAAAATTTACTGCCAAATGTTGATGTGTTCATGCCTAATGCGGAAGAATTAAAAAATATAACCGGCAAAGAAAATATACAGGATGCGGTTGCTTCAATAAAAAGTTTTGCCAACATTATTGTTGTAAAAAACAGCATTGAAGGCGCCACGGTTTTTTATAAAAATGAAGTGATAGAACAACCTGCATTCATAAACGATGATTTTGCTGATGCCATTGGCGCCGGCGACAGTTTTGATGCAGGGTTTATAAGGCAATTCATTCGCGATAAATCATTAAAGGATTGCACAGAAATGGGCGCTGCTTGCGGCGCATTGAATACAACTGCTTTTGGCGGTACAGCAGCGTTCACCGATTTGCAGTCTGTAAAAAAATCAGCATTCAAAAAATTTAATTATACCATAGAATGACGATGAAAGAAAAGCTGGCTGCCTGTACCAAAGAAGGCAAAGCGTTGCTGGCAGTTAATTTTTACAATTTTGAAACATTAAAGGGATTGTTGCTGGCGGCAAAGCAAACCAACAGCTGTCTTATTTTACAATTAAGTGAAAGCTCTTTACAATATCTCGGCATTCAACCTGCTGTTGCAATGGCAAGGGTTATGTTGAAAGAATTTGGTGTGGAAGGCTGGGTGCATCTCGATCATGGAAGCAGTATTAAAATTGTTACAAAATGTCTTGATGCCGGTTTTGACAGTGTGATGATTGATGCCAGTGAAAAACCATTTGATGAAAATGTGCGCATTACAAAAGAGGCTGTAAAAATTGCTGAGCATTATAATGCAAATGTTGAAGCTGAACTGGGTTACATAGCTAAGCTCAATCAGTCACATACATTTGAACCAACGGGCGCTGATGACGCGAAACGTTTTGTAGAAGCAACAGGTATTAATGCATTAGCAGTTGCCATTGGAAATGCGCATGGCTTTTATAAAGAAATACCAAAGCTGCGCATTGACCGCTTAAAGGAAATCAGAGCTGCAGTGAATTGTGCATTGGTCTTGCACGGCAGCAGCGGTATTCCCGGCGAGCAGTTGCAGGAAGCTATTCGCAATGGCATCAGCAAGATCAATCTTGCGACAGAAACAAAAAACACATTTATGAAAAAGTTGCAATCGTTATTGGCTGAAAGCGATGAGATTGACCTGCGTAAAGTGTTTCCAAAAGCGATTGATGCAGTGAAGGATTTGATTGTCAGGAAACTTGATGTGGTCAATGTTTAAGCATTGGCGGATCAATGACTAAAATCTCTAAAGCAGTTTGCATTATGAAAAAATTACTGGTTGTTTTCACATTCATTTTTGTGCATTACTCTTTCGCACAAACGAAGGCTGATAATTTATTATTGAATAATTACAGGCCTGTATCTATTTACAAAACACCAACTGCCAATATACAGAAAGCTGCTTTTCCAATTATCGATATGCATTCACATGATTATGTGCAAACACAAAATGATGTTGATGACTGGGTTAAGCTGATGGATAAAATGAATATTCAGAAAACAATGGTGTTCACTTATGCAACCGGCAAAGGTTTTGACAGCGCCGTTGAAAAATACAGTAAGCATCCGGACAGGTTTGAGCTATGGTGCGGGTTTGATTATACAGGTTATGGCACTACCGGCTGGCAAAAACATGCAGTGCAGGAATTGGAAAGATGCTATAAAAAAGGAGCTAAAGGTGTGGGTGAATTGGGTGATAAAGGTGAAGGCGAATTGTATTCAAAACCAACGCCGGGAAAGGGTTTGCATATTGATGATCCGCAGATGAAGCCATTGCTTGAAAAATGTGCAGCGCTGCATATACCCATAAGCATTCATGTGGCGGAAGATGAATGGATGTATGAAACACCCGACAGCACGAATGATGGTTTAATGAATGCAGCCAAATGGCATGTAGATACGAATAAGCCAGGAAAGCTTGGCCATGATGCATTGATTAAATCGTTGGAAAATGCTGTGCGTGATAATCCTTCAACAATTTTTATTGCCTGCCATTTGGCAAACTCCTGTTCTAATTTACAAGTCTTGGGTGATATGCTGGATAAGTATCCAAACTTATATGCTGATATCGCAGCACGTTATGCGGAGATTGCGCCGGTGCCAAGGTATGCGGCTGCTTTTATTACAAAATACCAGGACAGGTTATTGTATGGCACAGATAATAGCCCTGAAGAACACATGTATTTAACTACTTTCAGGATTTTGGAAAGCGCTGATGAGCATTTTTATGAAACGGAAATGTTCAATTACCATTGGGCTTTATATGGATTGGATTTGCCTGAAGAAGTACTGGAAAAGTTATACAGAAAGAATGCGGAAAAGATCATGAACGAATACAGATAAACCTATAAGGTTTATAAACCTTATAGGTTTTGCCCAACCTTTAGTCTTGACAGCTTTTGTTTTGAACCATGAAGACACAAAGACACAAATAAAACCATTCAGGAATGAATAAACTATTAGTAACATTTTTAAATTGCTGCATCATTTGCATCGCATCAGCGCAAACTATTATCACCAATCAGAATTTAAAAATTGAAGTGAATGATGTTTTGCAAACAAAAGTGAATGCAACGTTCAATAATGCGAAACCATTAATCAATAGCTTTTCTTCATCAGAATATATTCAAACAAAATATTTCACAGCAAAAGAATTTCATCTTATAAAAAAAGAAAGAAATACCATTAACGATGCTGCAGGTAATGGCGTTGAATGGAAATTTTTCGGATCAGATAACATCAATCATATTGATAAGATACTTTCTATAAAAGTTTATAATAATTTTCCCGATGCGGCTTATTTCAATGTGCAATACATCAATAAAAGCAATAAAGAATTGCCTGTTATACAATGGGTGAATAACGAATACAATGTATTGCCGTCAAGCGATACAACAGCATTCTGGAGTTTCCAGGGCAGTTCGCATGCAGACCGGCGCGACTGGGTTCAAAAAGTTAATCGCGGTTTTTATGAAAAAAATTTTATGGGCATGAATGCTTCAGATTATGGCGGCGGCATTCCTGTTATTGATTTATGGAGAAGAGATGCAGGGATTGCAATTGGCAATACGGAAGCTGTTGCCAAACTTGTTTCATTGCCGATAGATTTTGATCAATATGCAGATGCTGCAAACATGAGTGTGCGGTATGATTATCCCGAACCGGAAATTTTAAAACCAAATGATACGCTGAACACTTTTGAAACTTTTATAAGCGTGCATCAAAAGGATTGTTTTGCTGCGTTGCGCAACTTTTCAAACTTCATGCAAACAAAAGGCATACGGGCTGCAACTGCTGAACCTGCTGCGTTTGAGCCAATCTGGTGCGCATGGGGTTATGAAAGGGATTTTACTTTAAAGGAGATTTTAAATACGCTGCCCAAAGTAAAAGAACTCGGGTTTAAATGGGTTGGGCTGGATGATGGTTATCAGCAGGCGGAAGGCGACTGGCATACAAATAAAGAACATTTTCCTGGCGGTGATGCAGAGATGAAAGCCTTTGTCGACAGCATTCATGCACAGGGAATGAAAGCTGTATTATGGTGGGCGCCCATGGCTGCAGATCCTGGCAGTAAAGTCTTGAAAACACATCCTGATATTTTGTTGCAGCAGGAAAACGGGGCGCCGCAATATATAACGTGGTGGGATGCTTATTATATGTCGCCAACCGATAAAGCAGTAATTGAAGAAACAAGGAACACTGTAAAAATGTTTATGCAGGATTGGGGTTTTGATGCACTGAAATTAGATGGCCAGTATATGAATGCATGCGCGCCCGATTATGGCGATCATAATATTGACTATCCTGAACAAAGCTTTGAAAAGCTGCCATTGCTGTTTAAGGTAATTTATGAAACGGCAAAAAGTATAAAACCAGATGCGGTGATTGAATTTTGCCCGTGCGGCGATGTGATGAATTTTTATCACATGCCTTATGCCAACCAGTTTGTAGCAAGCGATCCAACCAGTAGCTGGCAGGTGCGGTTAAAGAATAAAATATATAAGGCGTTGATGCCGCAGACGGCTTATTTTGGTGATCATGTTGAGCTTACAGATACCAAAGAAGATTTTGCTTCGCAAATTGGTATTGGCGCGGTGCCGGGAACAAAATTTGTTTATCCTGCAACCGGCGTAAAAAGTAAGGATGAAAATTTATTAACACCGGAAAAGGAAAAGCTGTTTGAAAAGTGGCTGAATATTTATAATGAAAAGATGTTAAGCAAAGGCATCTTTCGCGGAGAATTATATGATATTGGTTACGATGATCCTGAAACATATTGCATACAAAAAGGCGACACTATGTATTACAGTTTTTACAACGCAGATTTTAATGGCGAAGTTGAATTAAGAGGGTTAGCTGCAGGTAAAAAATACAGCGTTTATGATTATGTAAATAATAATAACCTTGGAATAATTAACGGCGATAATCCTAAGCTAAAAATTAGCTTTAAAAAGAATCTTTTGATTGAAGTGAAGGAAGCGAAGTAGTTTGGCCTTTCTCAACCTGTTATAATAATACCTGCAATCAAATATTGCAGGTATTATTATTAAAACACCGTTGATGTGTTATGTGTCGTTATTTAAAATTAAAAGATGGCTGAATCTTTATCATCAGGTAAGCCCAGTTATTATTGCTTTGCGCATTCGTTATATTTTTTACACCAGGCGATGTCAGCGATGCCGTGGAAAAAAAATGGCTGTAACCTGCCTCGAAGCCTATTATTTTAGTAAGTGCATAGTTGGCGGTGATGTCTGCTTCGGTTCCAAGATTGAGGCTCATTTTATCACCGTTGTTGTTATATACAGAACTGCTGCTGTTAAACTGGTGAACGCCCGCTGTAAACGAGCATGATGAAGATGCTGCATACTTTGCTTTCAGATAATAATCCATCAAGCCTTTATTGCCAAAACCACTGCCTGCATAAAAATAATCCATCAATCCCCAGAATTTATGCGGCGTTCCATAGAGCGGGTCAAAAGCATTGCTTTTATTGCCGCTTGAACCACCTGTAGTATAATCAATGCCGGGGCCAACGCTAAACTTTTTATTCACTTTATAAAACGCGTTGGCAGATAACAAGGCTGCTGATAATTTTTCTCCTGATGCATTTTCTCCAAACTGGTAGTATGCCGAAGCAGAGACGTTTATTTTATTAAAATTATTTATCGTATAAAACCCTGTTGTAAACCTTGTCCATGTACCATTATCCCAAACTTTTGAAGGCACATCATTTGTAATGTCGTTATGATATTTACTGAACTGGTCGCTAAAGAATAAAAACGAAATATTTCCCTGTTCATACTTTCTGCCGGCATAGAGGTATTCAAAACTTTTATACATACTGCCGCCGTTTGTATTGGCTGCATAGTTACCGGCAGGCGTTGGGTTATATTTTGTATCGCTTGCATTTTCTTTATTCTGGTTAAATGCAAAACCAGCGTGTATCATCCATTGGTTTGAATTGAATTGCAGCAAAGCCGCATCATGACGGCGTGCCGGCTGCGGCCAGTCGAGATTACCCATCAATCGCTCGTCATCATAAATTATTTCCTGCCTGCCTAATTTAAGGGCTATGCTGTATCTTTTATTAGACGTATCTGTAAGGCCAATTTCCGCCCAGGCCTCATGCAACATTAACCCGTTATTATCCTGCGTTGTAGTGCGGTTAATGGTCGAACCATCCTGCCCCCAAACCCTCACGTCCTGTATTGTTATACCTAATTTCAACCGGTAAGTGCTGAAGCCAGCAGATAATCTTGTGCGTTGTGAAGTAAACAGTGCCGGGTTTTCATCTTTTGGCAAAGGCGCTCCCAGGCCGTCGCGGTATTCTGTTCTTGTACGTAGTTGTGCCGATACGGTTAATTGCGCCGATGCGGTACTATAAAAGCAGGAAGCTGTTAACCCGAAAATTATGGTTTTAAATATTGGTTTCATATTGAATAATTGACAATAAATATCATCTGCATTTTTAGATAGAAAATGCACACTTGTTTTAGAATAAATTCCTATAAAATGTAGCCAGGCTGCTTTTTAGTTATGCAGCTTTTTGCAGCATCAGTTCCTGGTCTTCTGTTTGTTTTCCGTGTGTATAATAAACGGCCATGCCTGTAAATACAAGCCCGCCAACTATATTGCCGGCAGTTACAATAAGCTGGTTATACAGCCACCAGTCACTAATGGAAACTTTGGCGCCAAACATTATTCCTGCTGGTATTACAAACATGTTTACAACAGCGTGTTCATAACCTAAAGCGAAGAAGATAAAAATAGGCATGCCCGCACAAAGTATTTTGCCAATGGTTGATTTTGATGTAAGCCCCATCACCACACCCATGCAAACCATCCAGTTACAGAGAATAGCTTTTACAAATGCAGTTGCCAAGCCTGCTGTACCAATTTGTGCATAAGCAATGGTTTTCTTTTCGGCAACGGTAACCATCATTTGTTCTACTGCACCTGGCGCAGTGCTTGTTCCCATCTGCGTTGAAGCAGCCCAGTAAAAAAAAGCAAACAACAGGCTGCCGATAAGATTACCTGTAAAAACCCAAAGCAGGTTTTTAAGCATAGTGCCGGCGCTTATCTTCTTTTCAAGAAAAGCAAGCGGTACCAGTGCAAAACTGCCAGTTACCAGTTCAAGGCCAAGTGCGATAATAATTACAAAGCCAACCGGGAAAACTATAGCGCCGATGAGCGGAATTTTTGTTTGCGTTACTGCTGCAAATGCCAGCACAACAGAGATTGCCAGTAATGCACCTGAAAGCATGCTGCGGATAAGCAGGTCTTTTACCGGTAACGATGATTTGGTAACGGCGGCATTCATCATGGCGCCGGCTACTTCTTTGGGAGATACATAGTCCATAAGTTTTAATTTTTAATTATTAGCAATTGGTTTGAAGAAATGTTGTTTGATGTTGATGTTAATTGAAGAATGATTTTTATAATGATGCTTTTAATGCTACCGGTCTAACGTTCTTGCGTCTGGCGGCGTATCTGCAAGCGGAAACCTTAGCTGCGCAAGTGTTGAAACTCCTGAAAATCGTAACCTGCCAACTGCGAATAGCCTGTTACAAAAATTAAATAATGCCCTGCATCATTCTATTGTTTCACCTACGCCGATAAACACAATGCCGTGCTCCACTTTTACCGGGTAAGTTTTAATAGCGCATTCATCGCCGCTTAAACATTCGCCCGTGGCCAGCGAAAATGTTTTTTTGTGAAACGGGCAGGCTACTTTCGGTTCATCGCTTTTAGTGCCGATCATGCCGCGGCTTAAAGCCATTTGCTTTTTATGCGGGCATTCGTTTTGCGTGGCGTACCATTCATTGCGGCGGGTAAAATAGAATAGCGCTATCTGCGTGTCTTCATATTTTACACAAACGCCGCCGTTCTCTGCCACGTCTTCCACGCGGCAGGCAGCGAACCAGTTACTTTTTTTTACATTGGCTTCATGTAGCATCATGGTTGTTGTTTTTTTGGTTGATGGCAGGCAAATCGTAGAGTCCTTTTTATTTCTAATCAAGAGAACTTTTTACCAGTTGGCAGCTTTCTTCTGCTCCCTTAGCTGGTTAAACTGCACGGTTGGATCTTTTTCTCCTGGCGCATTTATAAAGTGATTGAAACGCTTTCTTATTTCAGGGTTGTTTATAGCAGTTTTCCATTCGCACTGGTAAGCATTCACCAGTTGCTGCATTTCCTGTTCCCATTGTTCAGCCATCCCAAGGCTGTCGTTCACTACCACATTGCGCAGGTAATCTATGCCGCCTTCCATTTTGTTAAGCCAGGTGGCGGTGCGGGTGAGAGGGTCGGCAGTGCGTATGTAAAACATCAAAAAACGGTCAATGTATTTAATGCAGGTTTCACTGTTTATATCAGTTGCCAGCAGCAGGGCATGTTGTGGTTTGCTGCCGCCGTTGCCACATACATATAAATTCCATCCTTTTTCGGTTGCGATAATGCCGAAATCCTTGCTTTGCGCTTCGGCGCATTCTCTTATGCAACCTGAAACGGCAGACTTTATTTTATGCGGCGCCCTTAGCCCACGGTAACGTTCTTCTACCTGTATAGCAAAGCTCACACTGTCTTGCAAGCCGAAACGGCACCAGGTTGTGCCCACACAACTTTTCACGGTACGCAAAGCTTTACCATAAGCATGGCCGCTTTCAAAGCCCGCTTCAATTAATTCACCCCAGATGAAAGGCAAGTCGCTGAGATGTGCACCAAACATGTCTATACGTTGGCCGCCTGTTATTTTGGTATATAAACCATATTTCTGCGCTACCTGGCCAATGACAATTAATTTTTCGGGGGTGATTTCACCGCCGGGGATGCGGGGCACTACAGAGTAGGTACCACCTTTCTGGATATTGGCAAGAAAACGGTCGTTGCTGTCCTGGGCGGTGTCATTGCCTTTTGCAAGCACCATTTCATTCCACAAACTGGCAATGATAGAAGAAACAGCAGGTTTACATATTTCACAGCCATCACCATTGCCAAGCTGATCTAAAACATCATTATAGGTTTTAAGCTCATGTATTTTTATAAGGTCGAAAAGCTCCTGGCGGCTATATTGAAAATGTTCGCACAATACATTGCGCACATATTTTCCATGCTGCTTCATGGTATGCACCATCAGGTCTTTAATCATAGGCAGGCAACCACCGCAGCCCGTACCGGCCTTCGTACATTTTTTAATTGCATCCACTGTTTCACAGCCACCTTCTGAAACCGATTGGCAAATAGTTAATTTGGAAACACTTTCACAACTGCATATCAAAGCATCATCGGGCAAAGCAACAATGCCGGCGCCATTATCTTTTTTAGCTTCCCTTGCCGGAAGTATCAAATCTTCAGGATGCGGCGGCAGAAAAATTTTGTTTTTGAAGGTTTGCAGAAGTAGGTTGTATTGAGAGGCATCGCCCACGAGAATACCGCCTAATAAATATTTACCATCGGCTGATACATTTATCCTTTTATAAATACCTTTTACAGTGTCCTGTAAAACAATATTGCGCACGTCATCACCGCTGGCAAAAGGGTCTCCAAAACTGGCAACATCGGTGCCCACCAGTTTTAATTTGGTGCTCATATCAAAACCGGTAAATTGTTTCCTAGCGGATGATTGGGCTTTGTCAACCATTGCGCATATTTCCTGTGCTGCTACCTCTGCCATTTCATAGCCGGGGGCCACCAGGCCGTAGATCATTTCATTATATAAAGCACATTCACCAATAGCATATATAGATTCATCAGAAGTTTGCATGGAATTATTTACTACAATGCCTCCATTCATGCCGGTTTCCAGGCCACATTCAAGTGCCAGCTCGCCGCGGGGCTTAATACCTGCTGAAATAACCAGCATATCTGTTTTAAGAGAGGAGCCATCAGCAAACTGCATTTCTGTAATTGCTTTTTTGCCTATGATCTTGGTTGTATTGGTATCGGTATGAATAGTAAGGCCGAGGCTTGTTAGAGTAGTCATCAGCATTTGGGAGCCGGTTTCATCTAACTGGCGGGGCATTAGCCGCCGGGCAAATTCTATAACATGTGTATCTGCAATTCCCAGGTCGAGTAGCGCTTTGGCGGCTTCCAGGCCTAATAGCCCACCACCTATAACGGCCCCTGTTTTGGCTTTTGCTGCATAAGCCTGTATAAGATGAAGGTCTTCAATAGTACGGTAAAGGAAAACGCCTTCTTTTTCAACACCTTCAATGCGCGGCACGAAAGCGGAAGACCCTGTGGCCAGCACCAGGATATCATAGTGTATCACAAAACCTTTAAAGGTATGCACCAGTTTGGCCGTGCGGTTAATGGCCTGTACGGGGTCGCCGAGGTGCAGGTTGATGCCATTTTCTTTATACCATCCGGCAGGCGCCAGGGTAAGGTCATCAACGGTTTTGCCTTCAAAAAAACGGCTGAGGTGTACACGGTCATAAGCAGCATATTGCTCTTCACCAAAAACAGTTATTTCGAGGCCTGGCAGTTTTTTACTTATCAGCTTTTCACAGAATTTGTGGCCAACCATTCCATTACCAATTATAAGTATTCTCATACAGTATAATTTTTATTAATATTTATAATTGGCAAACAATCGTGTTATTTAAATAATAAAATTGAATTAATCAATCATATTATTATTTAAATAATATTGTGAAAGTAATATGTTTTTCAATATAATTTTTAATTTAGTGCTATAA
Organism: Parafilimonas terrae; assembly: GCF_900115755.1. Taxonomy (GTDB): domain Bacteria; phylum Bacteroidota; class Bacteroidia; order Chitinophagales; family Chitinophagaceae; genus Parafilimonas; species Parafilimonas terrae. Next base: position 24,648 of record NZ_FOXQ01000011.1, on the reverse strand, counting down.
AATATTATATATTTTTTAAAATAATATTAATATGAGTAAACTTATATTGATTGGTGCAGGTCCGGGCGATCCTGAACTTATCACTTTAAAAGCCATAAAAATTTTACAGCGGGCCGACGTGATATTGTATGATGCACTGGCTAATGAAGCACTGCTGGAATACGCACTTAATGCAGCTGAAAAAATATTTGTGGGCAAGCGATATGGTTGCCATGTATTGAGTCAGCAGGAGATAAACCATCTTATTATAGAGTATGGTACAAAATACAATAATATAGTACGGCTTAAGGGCGGTGACCCATTTGTATTTGGCCGGGCGCAGGAAGAAATTGACGCTGCTGTTGAAGCAGGTATGGAAGTGGAAATGGTGCCCGGCATATCCAGCGCACTGGCGGCGCCGGCCTCCGAAATGATACCGCTTACCTGCCGCGGTATAAGTGAAAGCTTTTGGGTGGTTACCGGCACTACGCGCAGCGGTGAATTATCAAACGATATAAAACTTGCAGCGCAGTCAACGGCCACAGTTATTATATTAATGGCGATGAGCAAACTGGAAGCCATAATGGAAATATTTACCGGGTATGGTAAAGGTGAAACCGCTGTTGCCATTATTCAAAATGGCACTACACCTCAATCAAAAATGGTTACGGGAAAAGTGAGGGATATTTATTTCAGGGCACAACATGCAGCGCTCGAAAACCCGGCTGTAATTATAATTGGAGAAGTGGTGAATTTAAAATCAAAATTATTTTCTGCAATTCCTGATTTGATAAATATAAGTGCGCCCATGTAAGCGATGTTAGAAACGTAAGAAAACATTACTACAAATTGCTGACATCCGCTTACATGCCTTACATGGTTAGAAGAAGGGCCAGGTAATTTCCCAAAAACTCATTTAACTGCAATTTTATATTGGATCTACATCCTGCCCACAAAAACATACTTCCTGTTTATCTTTATCCGCATGAAAAAACATAAAGGTAATTTTGATGCAGCCGATTCTTTTCTTTATCAAAAATGCCTTAAAGAATGGCGGCCTGCATTAGATGCTAACCGTGAAATTATTCATTATAAAAAAGGAGAAATCTTATTTAAAGAAGGCGATAAAGTTGAAGGTGTTTATTTTATGCTGGAAGGTGTGATAAAAGTGCATAAACATTGGGGCAAAGATAAAGAGCTTATACTGCGGTTTGCGCATAATTATGATATCGTTGGCCACCGCGGGCTTTCAACAAATAATATTTCTTATCCCATTACGGCAACTGCTTTAACGAATTGCACCATCTGCTTTTTGAGCCTCGATTTTTTTGTCGCAACGCTTAAAGTGAACACACAATTTATGTATGATTTTATGATGTTTATGGCAGATGAATTACAGCTTTCAGAACAGCGCATGCGCGACCTGGCACACTTGTCCGTAAAAGGCCGTGCAGCCAAAGCTTTATTAGAGCTTCAGGATAAGTTTGGTGTAAACACTGAAGGTTATATTGCTTTTACTATTTCCCGCCAGGATATTTCAGCATTTATAGGCACCGCTTACGAATCGGTGTATAAATTAATGACAGAGTTTACAGAAACCGGGTTGATTAAAACAAATGGTAAAGACATTGCAATAATTAATGAAGAAGGTTTAAAGACGCTCACCCGTTAATTTAAGCACAAAGAATTACCTCTTTACAAGTTTGCCATTTACGGCCTGCATCAGTTTTTCTTTTGTATTGCGGCTTAAAGGCAATGTATGTATACGAATAATTATTTTGTTGCCCGATATGGAATCTATTTTATGCAGCGCTGCTATATAAGATTTATGTATGCGCATAAAAAGATTGGCAGGCAACCGTTTTTCCATGTTTGAAATTGTGATATAACTGATCAGCTTTTTGTTATTGAGATGAACTGCAACATAATTCTGCATGGCTTCAACAAACAAGACATCTTTAAAAAATATTTTTTCAACCTGTTGGTTAACTTTTAAAAAGAAATAATCATTTTCATCTGCTGCTTGTGAAGCATCTTTTATTTTATCAGCCAAAAAGTATTTGGCTTTGGTAACTGCTTTTAAAAACCGCTGGAATGATATGGGTTTTACGAGATAATCAATTATATCCAGGTCATAGCCCTGCAAAGCATATTGCGGATATGCAGTTGTAAATATAACAGCCGGCATATAGTGCAATGATTTTAAAAAATCAATGCCCGATAATCCAGGCATTTCTATATCAAGCAAAATAAGATCGGCTTCGCCTTTGTTTATAAAAGGATATGCCTGCATAGCAGTATCGCACACACCAATAAGTTCTAAGAAATCCACTTCTTCAATGTATTCTTTTAGTCCCTTTTGGGCAAGCGGTTCATCATCAACTATTATGCATTTTATCATAACAATTGCAATTTTAAATGAACAGTATAAGTTGATGACTCATCATTTATTTTAAGCTCATATCTGCTTGCATATAATAATTCCAATCTTCGTTTCACATTTTTTAACCCTATGCCTTCTTTTGCTGTTAATTGATTATTGCTTTTTGAATTTACAACATTAAAAAGCAATAAATTGTCCCGCCTGCATAAACAAATCTTTATACTGTTAGGCTTATCTGTATGGCGGGAAACATGCTTGAAAGCATTTTCAACAAAAGGCATAAGTAATAATGGCGCGATGGAAAAATTGCGTACACCTTCATCAACTTCAAAACAAATGTGATAATTATTTTGCCTGCGCAAACGCTGCAGATCGATATAGCTTTTTAAATATTCAATTTCTTTTTCAATAGCAACCTGCTCTTCATTGCATTCATACAACTGGTAGCGCAGCAGTTCAGAAAATTTTTGCAGTGATGAACGCGCCGCTGCATTATGCTTGTCAATCTGGAAATAAATAGTGTTGATGGAATTAAAAAGAAAGTGCGGGTTTATTTGCGCCTTGAGATAACGTAACTCCGTTTCAAGATTTTCCACTTGTATCTTCTGTAATAACAAATGTTGCTTATACCAGTTCTTGCTTAATATAAGCGCCATGGTAAAACACATATAGAAAAAGGCGACGGAAAAATTATAAAAGGTATTGTAAAAGAAATTTTGCTTCTGAACATTACCTGCTATATAACCATGCAACCATGTGTCGTGTAAATTTTTAAACACGGTAAAAAAGACCAGGCAGCATAAAACGAGCACGCCATATAAAATGTATTTGCCTTTTTTAAAAAAGGAAGGAAACAGGTAATAAATATTTGTATAACAAATAAGCATTAGCAGTGCATTGCGGATAAAAATATTCAGCCAGTAATGCCATGCGCCTGCCTTTTGCAAAACATCTGTGGTTACATAAGCGTAAAATACCGTTGTAATAGTCCAGAATATAATATGATCAATCTTATATCTGCTGAAAAGATGCATTCTTAAAATTATAAACAATTTGCAGCATGCCGCCGTCCTTTATTCAAAATGCAGGTTTTGCATGATGAAATGCAATAATGCATCGCAGCGTTTTCATGATAAAGCAATACATCAAGATTATGATGCAGTTAATCAAACAAATTATTTCCAGGCAATACCACGCATTTACTTTGATAAACAATTTATTGTTCATCGTAAAATATCTGATCATGAAAAATTTGTTCTTCAAAAAAGCAGCGCTGAAAGCAGGTTTGTTTACAGCCATCTGCCTCACTGCATTTATGGTACAGGCCAATGCAGGGCTTGATTATTATGAAATTTATATTGGCAAAAAACTCGTTTTAAAACGGGCATTAAACCAGCCTTTAAGTATTAATAATTTGCCGGTAAGCCAGGCAAACAGTAATGAGCAACTTGTTATTTATTATTATCAATGCAACGCACCTGAAAGGCTGGCCAGCAACAGGGTTATAACCTTAAAAGATGCAAGTGGCAATAAAATAAAAGAATGGAAATTTGCCAATGCCAAAGGCGCTGATAAAGGAATGGCAATACCTGTAAAAGAACTTTTACAATTGCAGAAAGCAGGCAATAATTCGCTTGCACTTTTTTATTCTGCAGAAGGCCGGGAGCAGGGAGAAAAAATTGCCATGGTTGCAGGAAAAAGTAAGACAGTGGGCTTTTGGAAAGAAAACAAAAATGACAGCAGGACAGGCTCGCTGGTATTGCTGGCATTTGCAAGATGGCGTTTTGCAAATGCAGTTTAATTAACCAGGCAAAGCGAATAAAAAATGCTGCCTTCAATTTGAAGGCAGCATTTTTTATCAATTTAATTCCGTGCTGCAATTACTGCTTTAATAATTTAAAATAGCTGGCGGCATTTGTGTTCCTGTGCAATACTTTTAAAATATAAGTGCCTGGTTTTATGCTAACATCAGGATTGATTTTAAAGCTATGTTTTCCTTCCGGAAGGTTTCCAATGTTTTTATTTAAAATAAGCAAACCATTGATAGAATACAATTCAATCCTGATATTATCCGGTTTGCTTAAAGATAAATTCACTGTAAAATCATTTACAAAAGGATTTGGATAAGCAACAACTTTATTCTCTGTAATTATATCAGCCGCCTGCAAAGAAGATGTTCCGGCAGCTTTGCTTACAGCAGCAATAGGCGTTGCTGCTGCTGATGTATGATCTGTTGAAGGCGCATTGCCGGAAGCTTCATGTTCTTTAATTAAAAGCGCACCAAGCAAGCCAAACTGCGAGGTAAGCGTATTAGGTGCAATGGTAATAATTGCTTCACCATTTTCATCCGGCTGAACATTATAAACCGTTATAGTGCCTTTGGTGTTTAGCGAAGCATTCAGTACTGCTTTTTTACCATTAACCGTATAACCTGAATTCACATCTCCTCCAGCCTGCGAACTTGCAAAGAATGTAAAATCATATTTGAGATTAACATTCAGGCCTGTTACTTTCATGGTTGCGCTTTGCCCTGTAAATAATCCATAACTATCTGCCAAAACTTTATCAGGGAACACACCGGAATTGTTACCTGTGTTCATGCCCGGTGCATATATGCCTGCAAAAACACCTTTTTGCTGCAAATTGATGGATGATGGAATGCCTGCATCATCTAAAAGATTATTCCATGTTAAGCCATCTTCGGGCAATGCTGATGTATTATTCCACGGAACATTTGCCTGGTTCTGAAAGGTGAAATTCACATAAATAACCTGTGTGTAAGTGGTGGCGGCAACTACATTGCAAAAGCCTGATTGCGCTCCTGATTTTACAGCTTTTACTGAATAATAATAGGTTTTGCCGGAAAGCAAATTTGAATCTGTAAACTCCGTAATATTTGCAGCCACTGTTTTCTGCAAAGTATATACTGCATTGCTGTCTGATGCACGCCATATTTCAAAGCCTGTTTCATCAAAACTTCTGTCTGCCCATTGAAGCTTCACGGTATTTTTGGTAACATCTTTAATGAATAGATCAGCAGGGGCGAGAAGCTGAAGCGAGCTGCTGTAACTTTGAATAACCAGTGAATTTATATAAGCATAATCTGCGCCTGCAGCTTTCGATACTTTTATAGTTACTTCACCAGCGCTGTTGGGCGTAATGCCGTTTAGCTGCACCGTTTTATTAATATTATAAGCAGCATCCAGCGTTACAGCCCGCCCGTTTATTTCAAATCTTGTGTTTCCGTTTAATCCATCATCGTGGCTGTTGAAGAAAACAAAATTGTATTTTTTAGTTTGATCAAGCCCTGAAATTTTCATGGAGTCAATTCTTGAACTGCCCTCATATTCGCCTGTGCGCACTACTTCCTGCGGATATAAATTGTAATCAGTGCCGGGCTGCATGCCGCCTGCAATATTACCCTGGAAGCCATTTAAAAGCTTTAAAGAAATACCGGTAGTATTGTTTTCATCATCTTTTAATGCTGATATTCCCGCATTGGCCGAAGGCCATGCTGTAAAATTATTCCATGGTGAAGGCGCTGTTGCACCGTTTGAAAAATTAATATAAACAGACTGAATATTCTGATCTGTTACCGTTATGCTGAATGATACAGAGCCCGATGTATTATTATTATCCGTTGCCGTTACTGTAACATTATCGAACCTTCCTGTTATGCCGTTTGCAGGATTTAAGGAGATGCGGCCTGTGCCATTTCCATTATCGGTAAACGTTGCAAACGAAGGCAGGTTTTCAACGCTGAGTTCAATGTTATCAGCGCTATCATCTGTTGCCACTATATCAATGTTTTTCTGCTGGTTATTTTTAATTGAAACATTGGCTATGGGTGTTATTGATGGTACTTTATTGGCTGTAACTATACTTGCTGTATCGGAGGGAACAGAAGCTCCAGAATTGTTTACGGCTTGTACAAAATAAAAATAGCCGGTATTGCCCGATACAGAATTATCAGTATAACTTTCTGTATTTATGGCAAGGTTATCTGCTATTAAAGTAAAGCCACCGCCTGAACCAAGTGAACGATATACCTGGTATTTTGTTTCATTATAAGCCACATCATTCCATATTAGCTTAACGCCCTGGTCTGCAACATAGGATGCCTGTAAAGATGCAGGCTTAACCGGCCTGGTAGAATCTGTATAGAAAGATTTTATAGTAATGGCATTGACGTAGCCAACAGGTGTGTTAGCGCCTTTTGACATGGTAAAAGTAATGGTGCCATTTGCTGCAGGTTTAATGTCATTAAAATCTGCAGTGTTGGTTGTGTTGCCCTGAACATATAAAGATTTGGATTGCGACCCGATTGTATAAACCGTAGTGCCATTATCTGAAGCACCTATCCAAACACTGCCGGCATAAAAACTAATGCTGTATTTTCTTGAAGTATCCAGCCCGGTAATCTGGCTTGTAACAGTTTCAGGGCCACCGAAAACTCCGAAATAATAATAGTCTTTTAAAACATTGTCAGGATAAATACCGGAGTTATTGCCTGTTGAAGGGCCTTCATGCCATACCGACCACCAGCTTGTTTGCATATTCAACCCGATATTAGTTGTTCTGCCAAGATTATCTTTTAAAGCCGGAGTGTTTACCGAGGTTATATTGTTCCATGGCGTGCCCATATCATTCAGGTCCTTGAATCTTATATAAACTTCAAGATTGGGATCGTAGTCGGACACGGTTAATGTAAAACTGCGTTTTACTATTCCGCCTGCGCCATCATTCGCAGTAACTTCTGCATTGTATATACCGGATGCACCGTAGCCCGGTTTTACCGTTAATGTTGCAGACCTGTTGTTGATTGGTGAAATTGAATACCCGGAAGGCAATCCTTTAACCGACCATTGAAGTGTTTGTTCAGTGTTGGGGTCGGTTGCATTTAAAGTTATATTCAAATGGCCACCTTCGTTTATTGTATAATCTGCTATGGAATCTATAACCGGGCTGGTATTCGTATTTACAACCAGTTTAAATACGAGGCTGTCTTTTCCCCCATGTGTATCTGTAACACGAATTTTTAAACCATTGTATGTGCCGATATTGGAACTTAACGGATTGAAGACAAGTGTTGCTGTTCCGTTTCCATTATCTGTTAGGTTTGCAAAAGATGGAATATTGGAATACGAGTAAGTAAGCTGGTCGCCATCTGCATCGCTTGCATTAACCTGTACAATTGTTTGTGCGCCGGCCTTAACTGTTAATTGCTGGCTATTTAAAAAGCCGTTGTCTATTAAAGGCTTGCTGTTTAACGTAGTGCCTTTTACTGCAACCGTGGCCGGAGAAGCTGCCAAATCGTTTATGGCTTCCACTTTATAGTAGTAAACCATGTTTCCGTAAAGATTGCTATCCGTATAAGCATTGCTGTTTTGCGGTAATACTGCTGCAAGCTTAAAGTGCAGGCTGTCTGACACAGACCTTAATACCCGGTAGTTTGCTTCTGTTGTATTATTATCCTTCCAGGTTAATTTAATTGATGATGATGACAGTGTTGAAACCTTAAAAAATGTGGGTGTTTTTATAGCAGGCAATGCCTTGGTTATGGCGTTTACCAGTGGCGTTTTTGCAGAAGTGCCAAACCCGTTCACAGCATTTATGCGGTAAATGTATTTTGTGCGTGGGTTTAAACCTGAATCGATGAAGCTTGAAACGCCGGCGCCTGTTGTATAAATGATGGTTTGCGTTCCATTCACTACTTTCCTGTAAACCTGGAAACCGGTTTCATTGTTACTGTTATCTGTCCAGGTAAGTTTTATTTTATCGAACGATGTTGCCGTTGCTGTAAGGTTTAATGGTTTATTAGGCGCTGTTCCTTCAGGCACATAATTGCTTTTGAAATATGCATTCGCAATTATGCGTTTGGTTGTATTCCCAAAAAGCTCTTTGCATGCCCAGGCTAATTGCATTGTCCTGGGGCCTTTATTCTGGAAGTATGCAAGGCTTATGGGATAGAGGCCTTTTTTAAGTTGGATGGTATTGGATTTTGATTTAGCAGATCTTCTTACTCCGTCATCATTATTTATAAATGGCTTAATACCGGGGTCGTATTCATTAAGCCAAAATTTGCTGCCGTCATCTGAATTAGTGGTAAAAGTGTATGTGCCATCAACCGGGATATTTATATAGCCTTGCCAAAGAAATGCAAGCTGGGGCTGCCGCCGCGCAGGTTTCAGGTTTATATTTGGAGTGATGCCTGTTTCCAAAGGCATAAGCGTATTAAAGTCCGGAACATTTCTCCAATAGCCTTCATAATATTTATAAACCAGGCCATTTAAAACGGCCGCTGCGCTTTTGATTTCACTCTGTGAAGAAACATTGCCGCTTGAGTCTGCTGCCTTTATATAAATGGTGTAGCGTTTCCCTGTTTTAAGCCCGCTTATTAAAAAAGTTGTGTCAGTTGTTGTATAACTTTTTTGATTATTTACATATACCTGGTAATTGGCTACGCCAATGTTATCAGTTGAACTGTTCCAGGAAATTTTTATGGAAGAATTGGTTGTATAAACAATTTGTAGATTGCCCGGCGCTGTTGGTGCAATGTTGTCTGCAGTGGTAGCTGTATTGGCGATATTAGACATTTCTGCAGCGCCATTATTATTTATCGCCCTTACTCTATAATAATAATTCACACCAGGTGAAGCAGTTGCATCGGTATATTCCAAACTGCCGGCTGAAGTTTTGCCTATGTAATTATATTGTCCTTCTGCCGACTGGCTCCTGTAAATTTCAAAAGCTGTTTCATTATATTGAGGATGGGGGTTGTCTAACCACGTAAGCAAAACTTCTGTGCCGGAATTAGCATTGGCAACCAGGTTAGTGGCAGGAGAGGGGGCGTGTTGCCCGCTGGCATTCACCACTAAAAAAGGATCAGACGGAACGCTGGAGCAACTATATTCTTTTGTTACGGCAACCGTGTAATTGCCTGGTTCTGTTGCTTTAAATATTCTTTCCGTTCCAAGCACGGTACCGCTTCCCACTTTCTTCCATGCATAGCTGGTATAACCGCTGTCGGGTATTTCGAGGTTTACATAATCTTTGCCATCGCCGGAAACAATTACATTGCTCATTAAGCCTGAAACCTTTATTGGCGGCGCCTTTGTGGGTGGTGTTATGTGTATATTCACCGGTATGTGCGACCAGTCGGACCATAGCGTGCCTCTTAAAACCCTTGCCTCATAAACGCCAAATGAAGTTGCCGTAATTGTGTTGCCGGTGGCGTTGTTAATGAGGTTTCCATCTTTTCTCCATTCATATTTATCAAACCCCGGCGCAACGCCAATGGTAACGTTTATAGCATCGCTGGTACAAAACCCGGTCCTTCCATATAAAACCCAGGGATTGGAACTGTACCCCCTTAACATAAACGGAAAAAAATCGGGCTCGGCAAATGCCCTGTCCCAGGTGCTGTGCGCTGTATTGGCATATTCGGAGTAACGATAATTGGCGCCGGCAGCAACCATGGCATCACGCACCTGTTGTGCAGTGGAAGGTGATGGCGAGCCATCAAGCTCGCCCTGGAAATTCCATATAGGAGTAAACTTTAGTTTATTTACTACCGAAGGTTCTTTATACCCGATAGATACATTAGACATGGGCAATGATGCGCCTATGTAATCCGGGTAATTAAGGATCATCTCCCATGATGCCTGGCCTCCGGAAGACAAACCATTTACACTCATGCAAAAAGGATCAAGCTTATTGTATTGAACCATATAATCAATAATGTCGATTATCCTTTGATAAGAAGTAACTCCCCAAAAACCCTGGCTTTGCATAAACAAAACATATCCATCAAAAGTTCCGTTGTCAACCGCATCCATATATGGCTTGCCGCCATGATATAGTTGTGTTTCATTATCGGTAATAGGGCCGCTTTCGCCGCCGCCATGAAACACAATTGCCATTGGATATTTTTTGCCGTCATTGGCTGTGGGATTATAGGATTTAGGAAATTTTAATCGAAAACAGGAACCTTCATAAATGTAGGCTTTATAAGAATCTGAATTCCACGATACATTCTTTGTTCTAACCCATTTGCCTATCTGGCCGTAAGGCGGCTCTGCGGGTGGGTTTTGCGGATCGTAATTAATGACCGGGTCATTGGGATTTAAGACAGATTGTGCTTTTACATTTTTATGGAAACCTGCAAGAAATAATACCAATAAAAGAAAAACAAGTGTAAAATTTTGTTTCATCAGATACAGATTTAATTAAAGAAGGTCTTACAAGGTTACAGCAATTAACTTTTTTATCCCTGTTTACTAAAATCATTAGGTTGTAATTAAATTCCTGAATAAAATAATAGATTAGGTATAAAAGCCTAACATTTTTTAAATATTTATATTAAACTATAAATATATGTGCATATGTATATAGCCAGTTTGAACGCAGGTTAGCGGTTTACAAAATATGCGGCAAGGGTTGTGTTTGTTTATCAGTTCTTAAACACTTTGCAGGGTTCGCCGCAAACTATTGATTAAATTTTGTAGTTACATAACAAAGCAAAAGCTGTTCAATATTGAACAGCTTTGCCCGGTCCGCTGCTGGGCGATATTTGAATTCTGCCCGCTGCAGACAGACGTCCGATAACAGTTTATTATGCAGGATTTCCGCCATAGTCATTCATAACATTTAAAATGGTAAATGTTTTATGGCCTGATGGTACTTTCCATTTTACTTTTTGTCCCTCGCGGAAACCAATTAAAGCTGTTCCTATTGGCGCCATGATGGAAATTTTTTTCTCTTTGATATTTGCTTTATCAGGCGTAACAATCATCAATTCCATTTCCTCATTTTTATCGTCTGTTTTTATCCGGACTTTAGAATTTAACCCAACCACATCGGGTGGAAAGTCAGCATTGTCCACAAGGGTTGCTTTCTTTAACTCAGCGGTAAGCTCATCTGCATTCTGCCTGTCAATACTTGAATTTCTGCGGGCATGGTTCAGATAGGAAATCAATAATGCATAATCATCTTGTCTTAAAACAAGCGTGTCTTTTATCTTCTTCATTTTGTTTTAATTTAATTGTGGCTCAAAATTTTGTTGTTGTTTAAACTCGTTTATTTTGTTGAAATATATTTCTTCGAAGCTCCTGGTTGTTTGAGCGTCTGTTCTTCTAAAAAACTTTGCAGCATGAACGCTTTCAATGCGTGCAAATCCGCAGGCACCCATCAGTTCTTTAGTTGCTTTAATGGTATTTAAGTGATAATTGAAAACCCGCACGCCTTTATCAGCAGGATCGAGGCCTTTATATAAAGCCGGGTTTTGTGTGGCTACGCCAACAGGACATTTACCCGAATCGCATATTAATGCCTGTATGCAGCCCAACGCAAACATCATTCCCCTTGCACTGTAACAGGCAGAAGCGCCAAGCCCTATTGCCTTAAGTATATCGAATGCCGTAATTATTTTTCCCGCGGCAATTATTTTAATGCTGCCTGACAAGCCGTATTCATCCAATGCCCGCTTTACAAAAGCGAGGGCTTCGTATAACGGCATACCCAGGTGATCGGTAAATTCTAACGGTGCAGCGCCGGTGCCGCCCTCACCGCCATCAACTGAAATAAAATCAGGAATACAACCGGAGTTTTTTATGGCCTGGCAGATATCAATAAATTCCTGCTTATCGCCAATACATATTTTGAAGCCAACCGGTTTGCCACCTGATAATTCCCTGAGTAATTGAAGAAACTGCACCATTCCTTCCGGCGTATTAAATGCCGAATGCGCTGCGGGTGAATGCACCACGGTATGAGGCTGCACCTGCCTTATGGCAGCTATTTCTTCTGTATTTTTTGATGCAGGCAGAATGCCGCCATGCCCGGGCTTGGCACCCTGCGATAATTTTAGCTCAATCATTTTTACCTGCGGGCGCAATGCATTTTTACGGAATGCAAGTGGATGGAATTCTCCCTTTTCATCGCGGCACCCAAAATAACCTGTACCGATTTGCCAAATGAGATCGCCACCACCAAGATGATATTCGCTTATGCCGCCTTCTCCTGTATTATGGGCAAAGCCACCCAGTTTTGCGCCCTTATTCAGGGCCATAATGGCTGTTTTGCTGAGGGCGCCATAACTCATTGCACCAATATTATAAATGCTTGCCCTGTAAGGTTGCAGACAGTATTGGTTGCCAATCAATACCGTCAAATCTTTTTCATGCAAAGTTTTTGGATACGCCGAATGTGCAGCCCACTCAAAACCAGGCGCATTAGGGTCTGCCTGCATACCAAAAGCTACCGTTTCTTTTTCATTTTTTGCTCTCTGGTAAACGATGGACCGCTGCCGGCGGCTAAAAGGTTTTCCGTCCAGCTCCGATTCAAAAAAGTATTGTCTTATCTCCGGCCGTATTGATTCAAGAAGATAACGCAAATAACCTATTACGGGAAAGTTGCGTAAAATCGCATGTTTTTTTTGACGGATATTTAAAATAGCCAATACTAACAATGGCAGGCTGATGGCAAGCGCCCAATACCATTTTTCATTTTCGATAAAGGCGGCCTGTAAGATGATAACATTGACAAATACAAGTAAGACTATAATAATATTGCTTGCCGAAACAATTTTTCGTTTGCTGGACATAATAATAAGTTTTTATGATTAAAAAAATACAAAACCCACCCCCGGGTCTGTATTTAAACCAGAGCGGGGATTACTTATTAAAGTCCTTAAAATTTGGGTAATAAGGCAATCGTTGATTGCCAGTGTAAGAGATACAGGTATAGCATGACAGCACCCCGGGCAAGAATTGCCGGCAGAAGATATATTGAAAATATTTTTTAATGCTTGTCATGGCTTGAACGCTTCGTATATAGTTTTATAGATGAAAAATCCGGCACCTGTAATAAAAAACTGCCGGCTTTACATACCTGTTACATTCATTCAAAATTAGGTACCGGGTATTAACCCGGCATTAAGGAAACATTAGAATAAGATTAGAAATTTATTCTTCTAATCTTATTCTATAATCATTTGGAAGAAGGATATAATTTGTTTAAGTGATTAGCTTGTCTTTTTTAAAAACTGCCTTAATACATATTGTAATATTCCACCGTTTCTGTAATACTCTATTTCTATTTTTGAATCTACCCGGGCAATTGCTTCAAATTTAATTTCGCTGCCATCTTCTTTTTTAGCAATCACCTGCACTTTTTTTAGCGGCTTTATGTCTTCAGCAATGCCCGATATAGTAAATACTTCATTGCCGGTAAGGCCTAAACTTTCTGCCGTATCGCCTGGTTTATATTGAAGTGGTAAAACGCCCATTCCTACCAGGTTGCTCCTGTGTATACGTTCATAACTTTCTGCAAGTACGGCTTTAATACCCAGCAGGAATGCGCCTTTTGCCGCCCAGTCCCTTGATGAACCGCTGCCATATTCTTTACCAGCCAGCACCACTAACGGCGTTTGTGTTTGTTTATATTTTATGGAAGCATCATATACAGAAAGTTCCTCGCCGGTGGGAAAATATTTTGTAAAGCCGCCTTCTTTCTTTACCAGTTTATTTTTTATGCGCACATTGGCAAAAGTGCCCCGTACCATTACCTCATCATTTCCCCGTCTTGAACCATACGAATTGAAATTCTCTCTTTTTACACCGCGGCTTATTAAGTATTTGCCTGCAGAAGAAGATTCATTAAACTGCCCGGCGGGGGAAATATGATCTGTTGTAATGCTATCGCCCAGCACCAGTAAAGCCCTTGCATCATGAATATCGTTTAAAGGCGGCGCATCATTAGAAATATTGTAGAAAAACGACACCTCCTTAATGTAAGTGGAACTTTCATCCCACTTGTATAACCTTTCATCCGGCACATCAAGATTTCTCCATATATCATTGCCTTCAAAGATTTCTGAATAATTTTTTGCAAAGTCATTTGGCGAAAGCACTTTGTGCAGCACATCATTTATTTCATCATCAGAAGGCCATATATCTTTTAGATAAACAGGCTGCTGGTTGGGATCAAAACTTATGGGTTCATTTATCAAATCCACATCTACCCGGCCGGCAATGGCATACGCTACCACCAGCATTGGCGACATTAAAAAATTCATTTTTACCTGGGGATGAATTCTTGCCTCAAAATTCCTGTTGCCCGAAAGAACAGAAGCAACTACAACATCATGCTCTTCCACGGCTTTGGCAACAAAACTGGGCAATGGGCCGGAATTGCCAATGCAGGAAGTACATCCGTAACCTACCGTATGAAACTGCATAGCTTCCAGGTCGTCTAATAAATCTGCCTTTTCAAGATAATCTGTTACCACTTTGGAGCCCGGGGCCAATGAAGTTTTTACCCAGGGTTTTGTTTTCAATCCATGTTCCCTTGCCTTTCTTGCCACCAAACCTGCACCTACCATTACAAAAGGATTGGAAGTATTGGTGCACGATGTAATGGCAGCAATGGCTACGGCGCCATCCGAAAGCATGAAGCTTTCTTCGCCAATGGTTACCCACACATTCTTCATTCCGTTTACAACGGTTTCTTCAATTTCCGGTTCGGGTGTTAGTTCGGTTTTTGACTGCATTACGGGCTGGCTGCCACCTTCAGCCATCCACCGGCTTAATTGTTTGTCTTCTGTGTATTTACGGCCATAGGTTTCATCTAACAGGCTTATAAATTTTGATTTGAAATTCTTTAATAAAATTTTATCCTGCGGGCGTTTTGGCCCGGCAACGGAAGGTTCTATTGTTGAAATATCCAGCTCTATAATATCTGTGTAATGGATGTCTTCACTGCCGGTACGCCACAGCATATTCGTTTTGCAGTAATCTTCTACCAGTTTCACCTGCTCTTCCGAACGGTTACTTCTGCGCATATATTCCAGGGTTTTATCATCAACCGGAAAATAGGTGATGGTGCAGCCAAATTCAGGCGACATATTTCCAATTGTAGCCCTGTCGGGAACAGAAAGATTGTCGAGCCCGGGGCCAAACACTTCCACAAATTTTCCAACCACGCCATACTTTCTTAAAAGTTCAGCTATGGAAAGCACCAGGTCTGTTGCGGTAGAACCCAGCGGTAACTTGCCGGTTAATTTCAACCCTATTACCCGTGGCGTTATAAAATAAATAGGTTGGCCTAAAATAGCAGCTTCCGCTTCAATGCCGCCCACGCCCCAGGCTACTACGCCAATACCGTTTACCATAGGCGTGTGGCTATCGGTGCCAACTAATGTATCAGGAAAAATTTTACCGTTGCGTTCTATTACACCTTTTGACAGGTATTCAAGATTCACCTGGTGGCAAATGCCCATTCCCGGCGGCACCACGCTAAAATTGGTAAATGATTTTTGTGCCCATTTAAGAAACTGGTAGCGTTCTTTATTACGCTTATATTCTTCATCCATGTTACGGTTGTAAGCGTATTCAGTTCCAAAATAATCTACCTGCACCGAATGGTCAATTACAAGGTCAACAGGAATTAACGGATTTATTTCATCAGGGTTTTTCCCTTTTCGCGCTATTTCTGCACGCAGCGAAGCAATATCCACCACGGCGGGAACACCGGTAAAATCCTGCATCAAAACACGGGCAGGTTTAAAGGGAATATCTTTATCTGAGCCTTCCGGCTGCCAGTGAAGAATAGTTTCTATATTTTCTTTTGTTACTGCAAAATCATCAAAATTTCGCAGGGCATTTTCTAAGAGTATGCGAATGGAAAAAGGAAGCCTGCTGATATTATGCCCCTGCTTTTCCAATTCCGCAAGGCTATAGTAAGTAAACGTTCCGTTTTTAGTGGTAAGTAATTTTTTTGCTTGATAAAGATCTTTTGACATGGCATTCAGTTTATATTACCGCTGCCTGTTAAATTAAATAAAGCCAGTATGCCGAAACTGTTATACTGCTTCGGCAGGCTTTACAGGAATAATGAACAACGGTATGTTTGTATGATGTAAAACATTTTCAGCTACGCTTCCCAGCAGTACTTTATCCAGCCCTTTGCGGCTGTGCGTTCCCATCACTATCATATCTGCCTTTATTTCTTCTGCTGTTTCAAGTATGCTTGCTGTATAATCCCCTTCCTTTACAACTGTTTCAATTGTTTTGTCCCCGAGGCTCCACTTTACATTATCCAGGTAATCTTCTGCAGCTACTTTCAATTTTTCACTGGTATCTGTTTGAACAGCTTCTGCATTATTAAAATTATTATATCCCAATATAGGTGAATAATTAGGAGAAGCGTAATAGGTTGCATCAGAAGTTACATGCAGCAAAACAGTATGTGCATGCAATGCCTCCGCTAATTTATAACCGGCTTCAGCAATATGTTGAGCGCCGGTATTATTGTCAAGTGCGATTAATAATTTCATTTTATACAAATTTAATATTTAAGAAATCCAATCTCAATAGCAGGCGATTTTCATGCATGTTATTTAAAATATTTACATCATGCCTGCTAATTATACAGGCGTTGAGGGCGGTGTGGTTTTGCTTTTTCCATTTTCATTTTTTGTTGTGTTAATGGGTAATACACCCGCCATATCGCCGATAATATTTACCAGTTCAGAACCCGCCGGTACCACAATTTTTGCATTCGACTTAAGTGAGGCTTCAACGGTTTCCAGCTTTTTTAATAACTGGGCATTGCCTGTAAAATATTTATCAGCTGCTTCATTTACCAGCATAATGGCTTCAGCTTCGCCTTCGGCATGCAGTATTTTGGCACGTTTGTGCCCTTCCGCTTCTTTAATCTTTGCGCGTTTTACGCCATCTGCTGCCGTTTCCGTTGCAGTGGCATAATCAATAGCCGCTATTTTTTCATTTTCTGCTTTCACTACTTTGTTCATTGTATCCTGCACATCCCGCGGCGGGTCTATTTCTTTTAATTCTGTTCGTACAATTACAATGCCCCAGTTTGATGTTTCGTTTCTAAGCGTGTTGTGCAGCTCTGCGTTTATCTTTCCTCTTTCACTGTTGGCAGACCTTAGCGTAAGTGTTCCGATAATATTCCTTAGCGTGGTGCGGGCAAGGTTTACAATCTGCCTTCTGTAATCATTTACATTGTACTGCGAATTTTTTACGCTTTCCTCTGTTTCTATAACCTTGAAATATACCTGTGCATCCACACTTGCATTCAGGTTATCGTTGGTAATAATTTCCTGTGGCTGTGCATCCACCATTTGTTCCGTTACGTTTACTGCATACATTTTATCAATGAAAGGAATAATCCAGTGAAAGCCTGGCGTGGCAAACTTGTGATACCTGCCCAATCTTTCAATTAAGCCCCTGTGTGTGGGGCGTACTATTTTTATACCAAGGAAAAAGAAAAATATTATTCCTGCTATGATAACAGATAAAGCTTGTGTTGTCATTTAATCGTGTTTAAATTATTAATAGTGGCAGGGTTTATAATGGTTAAATTTATTGCATTTATGTTTAATCCTTTTTTAGCTCCTGTTACATAAACCGAAAAGAATATCGGCTTCCAAATGGAAATGTATAACGAGGTCGCTTTCAAGTTCTTTCATCTTGTCAAATAAAGATGTGTAATAGCTGCATGCATCCGGCGGTAGTTTGTAATCGTTTGTTATTTCCCTGAAGGTTTTCAGGTAATCAAAAGATTTTTGAAGTTCAGCCTGCTGCAATTGCAGCTTTTCTTTTAAAGGTTGTATAATAGTATTATTGTTTTTGCCTTGATATTTTAGTTCACTCATTGTTTGCCTTACATGGGGAAATAAGGACTGCTCTTCTTTCAACATTTGATTTAACAAATGGTGAAAGAAAAGAAAGGCGATTTCGTTAAACTTTTTTAATTCGATATGTTTTTCACTGTGACGATACGCAACTTTTTGCGTAAGGTTATAAATGGCAATTGTACTTTTTTTCGCAAAAGCATGATGCGTTTTAATAATGTAATCAATAAGAACTTCCGCATTAAGCTTATTGTTATTTCTACGGTTAGTTGCATCGTTTATTTCATGGCGGCTAATATCAGCATCGTTTAAATTTTTTGTGGTAAAATAATTTTCAGCGCTAATAGTGTTTTTTAGATTGATTAGCTGTATTGTATTCATATCAAACTTTTTAATTGTTTTGCAATGCAGGCCTAACGGTGAATACTTCACCAGGATAATAACTTTCAAAACTACGTACGGGCCATTAACCTGGCATTAACGGCGCATTAGAATATGATTAGAACCGGGTTGATTTTTTCCGCCTAAATTGAGAAGAAGTAAATTGCTTAAAATAATGGCTGTTTTTATATATGGAAAGAAAAATATTAATTGTTGAAGACGAAAAAAAAATTGCCGATACTTTAAAGTTCGGCCTTGATGAAATTGGCTTTAACGTTGAAGTTGCTTATGATGGAAAACTGGGTTATCACTTATTCTGCGCAAAAGAGTTTGACCTTATTATTCTCGATATAAACCTTCCCGGCATGAATGGCTATGATTTGTGCAAGGCCATTCGCGCTAAAAATCAGCAGGTGCCTGTGCTTATGCTTACCTCCATGAGTGCGCTGAACGATAAGATTGAAGGTTATGAATCCGGCGCTGATGATTATATGGTAAAGCCTTTTGAATTTAAAGAGCTCCTGTTAAAAATAAAGGTATTGCTTAAACGCACGGTGAACCAAAGTTTGCCGATAGGGAACATTTTAAAAGCTGCCGACCTTGAAATGAACCTCGATAGCAAAGAGGTAAAAAGAGATGGCAAAGCAATAAATCTTACTGCAAAAGAATTTCAATTGCTTGAATACCTGCTTCGAAATAAAAACAGGGTTGTCTCAAGAGTGGATATAGCAATTAATGTATGGGATGTGGATTTTGAAACGAATACAAATGTTATTGATGTTTACATAAGTTACCTGCGCAATAAAGTGGATAAACAGTTTGAACATAAATTAATTCAAACCCATGTGGGCATGGGCTATATTTTAAAAGACCATTGATGCATGTAAGAATAAAAATAACTTTATTGTTTACACTTATACTATGTGTATTGCTTGGGCTGTTTTGCGGCTGCATCTATTATTTTTTTTACGACATAAGGCTGGAAAACATGAAGGCGCATTTAACAAACCAGGCTGTAACCACGGCTAACATGCTGAATGATACCGCCGCCTTTAACCCGGCGCTGATGAAAAAGATAGATTCACTTACGGTGATACCAATGCAGGATAAAACCATACAGGCATACAATTCTTTTAATGAAAGAATATATACTGACAGTGATATGCCAAAGGATAGTTTGCAGGTTACAGCCGATATACTGAACAATGCAAGAACTAATAAAGAATATTTTTTTACCGATGGAAACCGCGAAGTCGTTGCGTGGTATGATGCCGGTATAAATAATCATCCTGTTATTATAGCTGCTGCGTTTGATGAAGAAGGCAAGCGTAACCTGCACCATCTCAAAATTATTTTACTTATAATCTTTGCATGCGGCAACCTGGCAGCATTTACATTGGGATATATGTTTTCGAAAATATTGCTGAAGCCAATCAGGAAGATTGCAGATGATGTAAAAGATATTTCAGCACAAAACCTTGAGCACAGAATAAAATCGGGAAATGCAAGAGATGAATGGAATTATCTTACAGAAACCTTGAATGAGCTATTAGATCGTTTGCAGCAAAGCTTTGAAATGCAGCGCAGGTTTATTTCTTCTGTATCTCATGAATTAACCACGCCACTCACTTCAGTTTCAAGCCAGCTGGAAGTATCGCTGCAGCGAAACAGGGAGGCCAAAGAATACCGCGGCATTATGCAATCTGTTTACCAGGATGTGCGCAACCTGGCCAAGCTTACACAAACATTATTGGAGTTTGCAACGGTGTCTGGCATTAAAGGCGGTATTGAAATCAATTCAATAAGAATTGATGAAATACTGATGCAGTTGCCGGGCGAGATTACAAAAGTGGATAAAGAATACTCCGTGAAGCTTGAGTTTGAAAGATTACCGGAAAATGAAGACAGGTTATTGGTGTTTGGCAATGCCGAACTTTTGCTTTCCGCTATAAAAAATGTTGTTTCCAACTCCTGTAAATATTCGCCGGACCATCATGCAGTAGTAAAATTACTTGTTCAGCCAAAAGAAATTTATATTGTTATTGAAGATGATGGAAAAGGTATTGCTGAAAGCGACCTGAAAAATATTTTTCAGCCTTTTTACAGAAGTGAAGACAGTAAATCAACTAAAGGTTTTGGCGTAGGCCTGCCGCTTGTATATCGCATTATTAAATTGCATAAAGGACAGATAAAAGTTAACTCCATTGTAAACAAAGGCACTACTTTTTTAATTCAGCTTCCAATCGCCGAAAATGTGCGTCAAAAATAATTTAATCCCTTTCTAATTTCTTCTTAATCTCTTTCTAATAACTGCAATTTAGCTTTGAATAAAAGCTGAAAAAGTTGTGACGCTATTTGAGTTGCGGCGGTTAGCTATTGCTCTTAAAATATTTCTTCACTATAAAATGATCTTTATGAACATCATTATTAAATCAGTAGATTTTAAAGCAGGTAAAAACCTCGAAGCATTCATAAAAGAAAAAGTAAAAAAGTTGTTTGACCAGTGTGATAATATTATTCGTGCGAACGTAATTCTTAGAAAAGGCGCAAGCAAAAAGCATGAAAACAGGTTATGTGAAATAAGATTGGTGGTGCCGGGCTACGATCATTATGTGAAAAAAAGCAGCATAGGTTATCGCAGGGCCGTTTCACAATCAGTAGATGTGCTGCAGGAAATTTTAAGAAGAAATAAAAGCAGGTCGCTTGCCGAAAGAGTAGCATCTGCATAGTTAACCGAATCGTATTATAATGTCTCAAAATAAAAAATACACTCTGTTATTTCTGGCCGTTCTTTTAATTGTTGTGCTTATAAACAGCGTGATAATAAGGTCGGAATATTTTGGTGGTTCAGGCCTGCATTGGTTGTTGGTTCTGGCAATTCCTTTTTTATTTATTATAATGCATTATGCGAGAAAAAAGTACAAAATGTTTCTTTTTAAAAATGCAGATGAAAGCCGGCAATTAAAACCTGGAAATAATAACCCGGATAGTAATAAAAGTTTATTTTTTTCAGGCAATAATAATTATGAAGAACCTACGGTATTGTTTGGCAACAGCTTTTGCACCCAGCCTTATTTGTCAGGTATAGTTTGCAACGAAACTATTCATGCAAAACAAAGTCCTGTTCATGCGCATGAGAAAGCGGAAGTATTGAACCGGCATTATTCTTCACATCAACTTAACGCCGGTTTTGCAAAGGATATAATATGGCAGATTGTGCCGGGCTATCCCGGCTGCAGCAACAGTAATTCTAACTTCAACCCGGAGATGTTCAGCGCAAATGCCATGCAACCATTTGTGAAAATGATAGAGCTGAAACTTGCTTCATTTTCTTCCGCAAAAAATAATTTTACAAACCAGGCTGCAGGTTCATCAGTTGCCATGCATACAGCTTTCAGCACCGCAGAAGGCATGGCAATGTTCATAGATTCGTTGCGACAGCTTTCCGGTGGAAAACCTGTTGGCGTAAGGCTTTTCGTGACAAGTAAAAAAGTAGTTCATGAAATATGCTATGCATTTCGCAAAACAGGTATTATTCCTGATTATATAGTTATAGAAGGTTGTGATAATGAAGATAATTCATCACCAGATTCTTCAAAAAGCGCCAGCATGCCTTTATACGAAGCATTGTTGTTTGTGTCAAAAACTTTGGAGATGTACGGATTGGAAAAAGAAATTAAAATTATTGCAGCAGCCTATATTAATACAGCATTTGATGTATTAAAGCTATATGCATTGGGAGCGGATGCGCTTAGGGTGAAAAGCCCGGCAGATAGCAGGCAGGCAGGCGCTGCGCCACTTGTGCGCATGCAAAATGCAGATAGCAAAATAATAAGAAGCACGATGGAGATAATGAGAACCTTCGGTTATGTAAACATGAAACAAATAACGCTGCCATCTTTACTGCGCAAACTTGATTCTTTGCAATTAAAAACGATTAATAAAAAGCAGCATGGAATTTATCCCAGGCTTAAAATATCACATTTGTTCATGAGTTTTTTAGTGTTTAATATATTGGCCTGCGTGTGCTGTTTTTCCTGATTTTGTAAATTCATTTGAATATTTGCGAACTTGTTCGTAGCTTAG
Source organism: Parafilimonas terrae (assembly GCF_900115755.1). Taxonomy (GTDB): domain Bacteria; phylum Bacteroidota; class Bacteroidia; order Chitinophagales; family Chitinophagaceae; genus Parafilimonas; species Parafilimonas terrae. Next base: position 2,161 of record NZ_FOXQ01000011.1, on the reverse strand, counting down.
CTTTTTAAGGGTTTAGGGTTGAAAATTTCCTGCCATTCCTGGCGGGAAATTTTTTTTATAAATGCGGTTAAAAAATTTCAATTAAATAAAATGAATATAGAATAGAGCCAGTTTTATTCCTGCCCGTTTCACTTTTTCATTTTACCCTTTTTCGATAGCCATTATTCCATCAATCTGGTATCAATATTGATTGTACAAAAGACAATAACGGCTTGTTTAAAAGTGTGTTGACATCTTCAGGATTGTTTTATAAAATTTGATAGAATATTCGCAGGAGCGGAGGTTTAGCAAAATAAAAACCGGAAAGCAGACATTAGTATGCTTTCCGGTGAAGTAAGTAGCCCCAAAAGTACTATTATCGAACCAACTACAGCAGAGATTCAAGAGGATATATGAACTGCGAGCATTTGTGCCGGTTGTAGAACTGTTTCCCGGCAAAGTGAAGAGCTATGAATTGCAAGCAGTTTAAGTATTTTATATCCCCGCCCAACATCTAACTATGATAACACATGATTGACTGTCAAAAAGTCGGTTATGTGTTTTAGTATTTCAGCTTCTCTTTAACCTGCTGAGAAGAAAGTCCGGTGTAGTTGCAAAACTCCTCAATAGTAACTAAGTGATGGTCTTTCTTACTGAAAGTCACTTTAATTTTCTTGATAAGATCCCGACCGTATCTTTCACTTCTCCCGGTTACAAGCTGAATGTCCTTGGGATATATACAAATCCGCTCCATCGCTTTTAAATATTTAATACTTTATCTGACTTCAGCTATACTTGATGCATAACTGAGCAGTACAAATTTACTTAAAGTAATAACAGGAATAAAGAGTTATAGTTGGAAAAATCGGCACAGATGACAGCTGTTTGGAAGGCTTGTGAATAAGGAATTACATCGATTTCTAATTTTGTTTTTGAATGTTGATTTTATCATTCGTAATCCATTAAATTTTTTACAATGGCTAAGTTAAAAGGCATAATTAAAATAGAAGGTACTCTGGATGAACTTACCTTTTATAAAACACAGGATGGGCATCTTGTGAAAACAAAAAGTGGTGTATCTGGTGACCGCATTGCAAATGATCCTACATTTCAAAGAACAAGGGAGAACGGTTCTGAATTTGGTGCTGCTGCATCTGCGGGGAAATTGCTTCGTGACACAGTACGCACATTGATGCTTTCTGCATCTGATAACCGTATTACTGCCAGGGTAACGCAGTTAATGACCATCATCAAAAATTACGATACTACTTCTGCCAGGGGTGAACGTACAGTTGGTGTCGGAATAGCTGCTGCTGGTGCAACTGATGAATTGAAAAATTTTGATTTCAATATCAATGCAATCATTTCATCCATTTTTTACAAACCTTACAGTGTTGACACTGCAACTGGTGTTATAAGTATTACCGGCTTAGTGCCGATCAATGATATTGCTGCTCCTACTGGTGCTACTCATGTAACCCTTCGTGGAGCATGGGCAAAAGTGGATTTTGCCGGAGGTACTTCAAGTGTTGAATATACCAATGCTGTAAACCTTCCAATTGATGGGACATCAGGAAACGTCACTCTTACTCCTGCTGCCGTACCTGCCGGGACTGGTACAAGTGTGTTTCTGTTTGCTGTGGAGTTCTTCCAGGAAGTGAACGGAGTTCAATACACTTTGAAGAATGGTGCATATAATGCACTGTCAATTGTGGAAGTAGCTTAAAATAGTTTTAGCATCGTTATTTGCTCACGCCTTCTCAGTCCTGAGAGGGCTTTTTTATTCAGACATCTTGCATCTCATCATAATAATTTTCCAAAAGAAAAAAGGAAAAAAAGAAAGCCCTGCCATCAGCCGCCGATGTTACAAGCCAAAAGGAAACGGAATAAATGAAGGCTTTGTGCGTTGGGGCTGTGTTTATGCCGTAGTCTTTTGGCAGCCCGGCTTTACAACTGCTGGGCTTTATTCTGAAGCCGAAACCGGCGGCTAACTTTGCTGCATTTTTTTTAATTAATTATCATCTTTATCATAAGCCCAGGCATATTCATCAAAATGTAATGGAATATTGCTGCCAGCTTCGTCACGGTGGGTACGCCGTTTAAATTGACCACCTCAGGCCGAGGCAAATTGACCAACGGATTTGCTGGCGAAGATTTTCAGTTTGTATGTATTCAGGCGGTT
>NZ_FOXQ01000003.1 GCF_900115755.1 Parafilimonas terrae | reverse complement strand
ATAATTTTATCGCTGGTGAGCATCGCTATTATTTTTTGGTGTGGTAACTCAAAAATAATTTCTTCTTTGCTCACCCTCTTTTATCTAGCAACTTGGGTTAATTAAAGAAAGCTCGTGCAACGCAATGTGGACGGGCTTTCTTGTTTTTTAGCACATCCTTAGTTTACACGGTTTTGCCTCGGTTTACGTGCAACTTTTATGCGCGAATCGTGTATTTCTTTCTTGCGTATCAGCGCCTGAAGCCATCCTCTTCAATTTTAAAATCAGTAAGGGTTTCTTATGATATGATGTTCATTATATGTCCGTTGCATAAGCTGGCTGCTTGCAAATAATAATACATTTGCCTGATGGCTTTAATTAATTTCAATAGAATATTAACATGGGCGGACTTCCCAAATTCGCTGCCTGCCAGCAAATCAGAAGATGCAAGAATAAGCGTGAGCTGGAAATTGGATGCAGATGAATTTCAGCGAAAAGGTAATGCCATTGTTATAGGGAAATTTGCAGTTGAAATATTTCTCGTGCCTGATAACTGCGGTGTGGTGAGAAGCGTTGTTTCCGGCGACAGGGCTGTGGCGGAAGCTTTGCTGAAACATGAGCAGGGGCATTATGATATTATTGCTTTGGGTGCAAGGGAATTTCATAAAAAGGCAGCAGCTTTATCAGCGCTGACTGAACAGGAATTAAACAATAAATTAGATAAACTACAGGAAGAAATGACAAAAAAAGCTGATGAAGCCGATGCCCGTTATGATGTGCAAACCAATCATAGCCGTAACAAACAAAAGCAGCAGGAATGGGAGCGGTTAATTGCTGCTGAGAAACAAAAACCTGATGGCAGTGTTAGCAACCTGCCTTAAGTTAAAGCCAGGTATCTTCCCCTAAAACACTATTATAAAAACTTTTTTCATCAGCAAGTTTTGTTATTTTATCGCTTGCATCTAATTCAAAGGTTGTAGCAACATCCAAATGTACAGGCAATAAATAATCGTATAAGAGTTGCAATATTTTTTCATTATGGCCGCCGGGCATAAATAGCTGCAGAGCCTTATTTTTTTTGCAATGAATAGCAATATGAATTTCATCTTCCCCCGTATCTAAATGCATATTGCCGGTGGTTAAATCTATGCCAAGCGCACTATCTCCTAAAACACTTATTGCGGGATTGGCTGGTTGCAGCGGCAGTTGCGGTTGCAGGCAAATTTTTACAGGCAACAGGAACATGGCTTCTAAAATAGTTTCAATAGCATTAAAATCATCACGAAGATTATGCAGAATAGGAATCAATAAAATAAAGATGTTGGATTGCCTTGCATCAAGGTATTGGAATATTTCCCACTTGTCGGCAAAAATGCTTACCAGGTCATCATAATGAGAACGTTTATCAAGCCTGTTTTCATACAAGGCCATCTGGGTTCGCAGGCAGTTTATAACCGTTTCAAACGGCAGAAAAAATTTTCTTGCATTTACTTCTTCCTGCCTGCGTTGCTTAATGCTTTTTATAATTTCCTTCTCCGTTTTTACATTCTTATGCGGTGTGGGCTGATGAAATAAACCTTCGGGAAGCATATCGTAAATGCCTTCCCGGCTTGTATTTATAAGTGTATATTCTTTATGGTCGTATTCAGATAATTCATCTTCAATTAATGTAACATCGCTTCTGAAAGATCGTTTAGAGCCGCCGGATAATAAGATCATTACCCTGTCTGCGTTCAGGCCATGTTCAATCATTTCCGCAGCAATCACCTCGGCTTTAAAATCAATATCATAATTGCCAAAAAAAGTATGTGGAAGCGAATGCATGCTGTTTAAACTTTCTGGTTTAATAATATCCTGTAATTATTACTGATGCCTGAGCGCAGTTGCAGCTTTGTTCTAAGCTGTTCGCACAGGTTTTCCCATGTTGCGGCATTTAATGATTCATCATCAGAGGGCGTTAATATAATATCTATTGTTTTCCTGAATGTTTCTTTTGGCAGCGGCGATAATTCAAAACCTTTTTCTATTTCAACATTACTTAGTTTATCGCCTAATTCATAAAAACAAAAATTGCGGATGTCTTCTTTTGTAATAATACGGTTCCTTGTCATAATGCCATACCTGAAAGCCTGCAATCTTTCATCTGCACGCAATTTGTTTTTACCTCCGACGGTTCCTGTTATTAAAACAAGAGAATCCTGCTTTACGGTTAATCCTTTGTTTAGTTGCAATCTTGTATTGGCGCGTATATGATTGGCAACTTCAGCCAGTGTTGTCCAATATTTTGCATACATCATGTCAAACCCTTCAAATGGTTTTGCAATTATGTAATACGGAATTTCATTGCCGTTAATGCCATAGCCTTTTGTTTTCTGCTCCATCAAAGAAATTTTCTGGTTCATTTCTTTGAGTGTGGTGGCCATAAAATCGTATCCATACGAAGAAAATGCAGCGCCTTCGCTGCGCAATAATTCCAGCAGGTATTTAATAAAGTCTTTTGCATTTCTTGTATCAAATCTTTCCACGCCACCGTTGCGCAAAGTATAAGTGCCATATTCATCTTCGTCGGTTTTTTTATAAGGCACCGGTTTATAAGCATGGGTGTTATCTGTGAGCGAATGAACTGACAGGAACTGGTCAACGCCATTTGTTTTAAGCGGTATGATATTGCTGCCACCTTTCAGCCTGAATTTTAAATCGTTTAACTGCCGGTTCATTACGGGGAATGCGTTGGTAAAAACCTGCAGCTCTTCAAAAAACTCAGGCAGCATTGCTGCGGGAAATACAACTTTTATCCAGAGCAGTTCTTCCGTTAATTTCTGCAGGTCATTTTCTGAAAAATTATTATTGAATGATGTGGGATAAACAGATATGCTATCATTAATATTTTTAAGTTTTGTATCTGTTATTGTAACGAAACGCTGGTTATAATAATGCTTTATATCTTTTTCAAGCAGGGATAGTACATCGTATTCAAGAAAGAGGTTTTCGTAAGCATTTAAGCTGTCCTCTTTTTCGGCATATTTAAGTGTTTGCTCAACATTAATTTCAATTTCATCAATATACCATTCTGTCATAGGCAGAAGCTGGTAAATGCGCCCTGCAAGTTTTGGCTCAATATTTTTCAGATCAAAATAAAAAAACAGGTTATTAATGTCTGTAAGTTTTGGGTTGATCTTTAAGCCAATCCAAAGTGTATTTCGTTCTGTTTGCTTCTGCCTGCTGTGTGCAATAAGCTGTTTACCTGTTGTGGTATTGCAGGCATATAAATGTTCAGGCGTGGCTATGTATGAAACCTGCGCATCAAATAATTGTATAGCATCAACCGGTGTAAAATATACTTCAAGTGAAGTGTCTAATACTTCATCCTGTTTTGATGATATTTTTTTTTGCGTATAAAAATTAGCGGTGTTTGATAATACTTCAGCAGGCTCAACTGGCAGGGCGTGCATAACAGCGTGTGCAGGGTTTGGGCAGGTTAAAAAATCCGGCGCCATAAGGCTTGATACTTTCTCAAGTACCCTTACCTGCGAATCTTTTATTTCGTTGCTAAGGCTATACAGCTCTGTAGATAATGCTTCAAGAATGAGCTTAACAGCAGGATCAAGATCATCGCTGTTTTTAATGTTCCAGTAGTTAAGCGCATGCTTAAGCATCCTGGTTTTAATCATTTCTTTTGAGGCGTCAAATTCAGAAGGCATAATAAATTTTAGAAACTATTTTAAGTAAGATTAAATATTCGATGTTGTTGATTTAAGAAAATACTCAATATTCCCCGCCTGACCGAATCAGTCGGGCAGGAACAAAACAATACGCAATGTTCAATTGTAAAGCTCTCTGCAAATTGAACATTGAATATTGTATATTTTAAAATTAAGTGAACGGCATTGACTCAGCATTTACAAAACTTAATCTACTGAAAGCGGGCTTAAAAATAAATTCGTTCTAAAATGAACGGGCTCGCCTGTTTTATGAAGCGTTCCATAAATTTCAATCTCAACCCGCTTCTTTATTTCAACAAACTGTTTTATGCCGTTAAATTTTTCCATATCGGTTACAGCAACGTTTATATCTATATCCGACAACCGGCTTTCGTGTGTGCTTATTGATTTAAGTAAAGACTGGCGCAGTTTTTCTTCCCAAAGCCTTGCGCTTACAATCAATTCAAAATCCAGATCCCATATTTCGCAACCAAAAGTTGAATCGCTTCTGTGCTCTCCAAACCTTGTCATAATAATCAGTTCAAGATTTTTTGTTACCGATGTAAGCAAGTCGCATACGGGCAATTCTTTCCCTTCAATAACAGCTCCAAAGGCCAGCGGTGTTTTATAGTAAACAATACTCACGAAAAGTTTTTTTAATTGTCGTAATTATAGTGTTATCGAAAACACGAATACTATAGCAATCGTTTAAATTGTTTGCATTATTATTATCCGGTATGTCTATTCGCTGAAAACTTAACTTGAATTTATTCATGTAAATTCCTGAACAACCTGTTCTCAAAAAAATCCCCGATAAACATTTATTATCATAATATGATCTGCCCGCCCTAGATAACCTCGTTTCCATAATGCATTTTTTAGCGATTAAGTTATGCTGATAATCCTATTATAAACCAATACGAAAAACAGTATAAATGTCAACTATTGCTTTGAACGAATCAATGAAAACGGCTGTTGAAATAGCACAGTCTTTAGCCAGGGAATACCATAATGATTTCTTTTATCCCGCACATTTATTAAGGGCAATGTTGCATAAAGATGTTGGCTTAAAAGATTTTATTGATTCAATTGGTAAAGACACTGCATATATTATGGAGTGGGCTGAAGTACATATAGAAGATGCGCCAAAAGCTGCTAAAACCAAAGAAAATATAAATGGCGATGATGGTATTAAACAAGCTTTTGAAGAAGCGGATAATGTGCGTATGAAAATGGGATTAGACAATATAACGCCTATCGCCACACTGGTAGCTTTGGCAAAGCCAGGCGTTGCCTTTACATCGGAACAACTCAAATCATTTCCTGTAAAAGAGAAAGAAATACTGGATGTTTATTTTAAAGATGATGGCATACAAAACGCGGTAAAGTCGTCAGCCGAAAATAAAACCAATACATCTTCCGGCGCTTTATATAAATATTGTATTGAGCGTACTGCATTAGCTAAAGAAGGAAAAACAGACCCGATCATTGGAAGGGATAAGGAAACAAGAATGATGATTGAAATTCTTGGCCGCAGAACAAAGCCCAATGTAATTATAACAGGTGAAGCCGGTGTGGGCAAAACAGCGTTGATTGATGGTTTTGCTCTGGATATTATAAACAATAAAGTGCCTGCACAGCTTGCTGATTCTTTACTTTTTGAACTTGACCTTGGCGCTTTAATTGCCGGCGCTTCTTATAAAGGAGAAATAGAAGACAGGTTAAAAAATATATTGAAAGAGATAAAGCAATTTCCAAAGGCTATTTTATTTATTGATGAAATACATATACTGCTCGATAATAAAGGCGGCGGTGGTATTGGTGGCGGCGCTGCCAATCTTTTAAAACCAGAATTGGCAAGGGGCGAAATAACAGTGATTGGCGCTACAACAAACGATGAATATAGAAAATATATTGAAAGTGATCCTGCTTTTACGCGCCGTTTTGAAGCATTGAATGTAGGCGAGCCCGATGTGGTTGCTGCAGAAAAAATGCTTGCCAAACTTGCCCCCAATTTTGAAAAACACCACCAGTTAAAAGTAGAGCCGGAAGCTATTAAAGAAAGCGTGCGTTTATCCAAACGTTATTTGCGCGACAGGAGGCTGCCCGATGTGGCTATCGATCTTTTAGACAGAACAATGGCAGCTATTAAATTAATGGTTGATACCAATAAAAAAGAACTGGAAGATTTAAAAGCTGAGTTTGAAAAAATAAAAGCAGGAAAAGATAAACAACCGGAACATGAATTGTTTGCAGAATATAAATGGCTGAATAATGTATTGCAAAATAAAATAAGCCCCGTTTTATTAGGCAAGCTGGAAGAGCCTGCACAAACCGATAAGTTTGAAACAGCAGATCAGTTTGAAGCTTTTCTCTTGCAGAGTTTTGAAAAATTATTATTGCTTACCAATGAAAAAAAAGATACTGTAACCAAAGAAGATATTGCTTCTGTAATTTCTTATAAAACAGGCATTCCGCTTGGGAAAATACAGGCGCAGGAAAAAGAGCGCCTGATGAATATGGATGACTATTTAAAGAAGAGAGTAGTGGGGCAAGACCATGCCGTAAAAGCTATTGCCGCCGCCGTGCTTGAATCCAGGAGCGGGCTTAATAAAAAAGGCCAGCCCATTGGTTCTTTCTTTTTTCTTGGCCCCACAGGTACTGGTAAAACAGAACTTGCAAAATCTGTAGCCGAATTTTTATTTAATGATGAAAAGGCTATGATAAGATTTGATATGAGTGAGTTTAAGGAAGAACATTCAGCAGCCTTGCTGTATGGCGCACCTCCAGGTTATGTTGGTTATGAAGAAGGCGGTATGCTCGTGAATAAAATCCGGCAAAAGCCTTACTCGGTTTTATTATTTGATGAAATAGAAAAAGCACATCCATCAGTGTTTGATACTTTCCTGCAAATACTCGATGAAGGCCACATGCACGACAGGCTTGGCAAAGAAGGTGATTTCTCCAATGCAATTATCATATTCACTTCCAACATTGGCAGCGAATGGATTGCAGGAGAGTTTGAAAAAGGGGAAATACCGCCTTCAAACAAGCTCATGGAAATCATGACAAAATACTTCAGGCCCGAATTTTTAGCACGCTTAACTGAAATAGTTCCTTTCGCACCTATCAGCGAAAAAAGTATCGTTCGCATATTTGAAATTCAAATGAAAAACCTGTTGGAAGCATTAGATAAGCAGGGCATTAAATTTCAAATTTCGGATGAAGCAAAAAAGCATCTTGCATTAACGGGCTTCACACCTAAATATGGGGCCAGGCAAATTACGGGTGTAATAAGGTCGCAGTTAAGCAGGTCCATATCAAAATATATTGTTTCAGGTGAATTGAAAAAAGACAATAGCCTGCTGGTTGATTTTGCCAATGACGAAATAAAATGGAAGATTGAGCAGTGACCGCTTGATGTTGTATTAATTACAAAAGAACTGTTGTTGCTGTCAGAAAATATTTTGCGACTAAACCCTGTGAATGTGAAGAAGCGAGATTGAATTTATAATAAACTAACTTAATAAACGGCGGGATTTGCTGCCTTAATTGCTAAACTTTAAAACTGAAAATATGCCACAAGTTAAACCAGGAATCGCCACCACCATTCTTGCACCAGACCCGGTTGGAGAAGGTTTTGTTGAGATTTCACCAAATAAAACATTGTTCGTTCAAAAGCTAACCAACGAACCTCCGGTAAAACCGGAAATTGTGGAAGACCTTCAAACAGTAGAACAGGTTTTCGATTATTTTAAACCTAACTGCGATGTTGAGCTCGACCGCGAAGATGGCTCTGCCTTAAAAGAAAATTTTGCATTTGCCGGGTTAGGCGATTTTGACATCAAGAACATAACCAACAGGAGCGATTACTTAAAGAATTTAAGCCTTGAAAATGATGCTTATTTAAAAATCATCAAGCAGCTTAAATCCAATAAGTCTTTAAAAAATGTAATTGAAAATCCTGAAACAAAGCAGGCCTTTGTTAATGCTTTAAAAGCATTGGTTGCCGAGCTTGATGAAGCTGACAACAAATAATTCTTCAACAATTAATTATTCAGTAAACATAAACTCCCTGATATGTCAACAGAATTAAAAGATGAAAGCGTTTTGCAATATAAAGAAGGCGAAAAACAGGCCATAGCCGAAATGCCTTCACTGCAAACTTCTTTAAACACGCTGGTTAGGTCTGGCGGGTATGATTTTTTAGAGGCTGTGGTTGATGGCGCCGATAATATGAACCCCGTTCGCAAAGCCAAGCGCAATATTTTTTTAACCGATACTTCCAAGAAACAGCAGCGTGCTGAATTGAAAAAGAAGATGCAATTATGGATCGATCTTTTAACCGAAAACAATTCAGTTGCAGCAATGGCGGAGAAAAGTATTGAGAAAGCTGAGAATGCAGAGAAGCTTTTGAAACAGAACCTGAAAAAAGTATTGGATGCCAGCCGCGAAATGGAGCAGTCTTACCGTTCTGTTCACCTGTTTTATAAAAACACTGAATCACCAAAACTTAAGAATGTTGTATTGATGAATGCTGCAATGGAGCAGCTTACAGATTTGGATGAGCCAAGGTTTATTGAATATATAGCAGAAGAATTAAAACAAAAATTTGACCGCTTGGATCTTCGCCAGAATTATTCTTTGCTTGTAGTGCCTGGTTATTTAAAATCTGCAACAGTGGTAGATAAGTGGGCGAAGATGGCCTACAATAATAAAGTAATGCTCGTTACAGATTTTGAAAATATTGAAACCCCGGATGATGTGCTGGATATGTTTACCGATGCAAACCTTACAAGCGGCGATCCGCATAAAGCAAACGTAATGATGACCTGCAATTATATTGTGGGCAGAGGTAAAAAAACAGATGTTGGCGAAGAGGAAGATGTGTATGTTCCGGGCTCTGCAGCGCTTGCCGGTAAAATGTATTGTACCAAATTATCGCAGCCGGTTGCAGGTAAAACCTATGGTTCTATTGATGAAGTGGACACGGTGCGTTTCGATCAGAAAAAAGCAGAAATATCAGAGCTTGAAAACGTTGGGCTTGTGCCGTTGGTTGGCGAATGGGGTAAGGTAATGCCTTTCTCTGCCAAAACATTATTCACAGGCGATAACCTGGGCATGCAAACTTATTCTGTAGTGCGTGTATTTGATTTTATTGCCAAAGTGCTTTCCGATTTTCTCAACAGGCGTGCCTTTGAATTATGGAATGTGAAGATGGAAAAAAATCTTCGTTCCCAGATTGTAAAATTCCTTGATGGCATACAAGGGCCTGACAAACTAATTGAGAAATTTCAGATTATAAGATTTGAAAGAGATGAAGAACATAAAGATCATATTTTCCTTGATATTCATATAACGCCATTCTTCCCTGCAAAAAGCTTCCTCGTTAAATTAGATGGTTACAAAGGCGATGATGGCGAGGAATGGAAAGCTTCATTCAAGCAACAATAACACATGCATTTTTTAATGCTGAATAAAGCTTTGTAATGTGTTGTTTGAGATATAAAAAACATTATTGTCGGTTACCGGCCTGACGCTTTAAATGATAAAATGGATTAAGCCTGAAGCGGCTGACCGTTATTCATAATCATCTTGATCAATTAACCCAAACAGCATCTGAAGCTTTATTTTTTCTACACTCATTTATATGTATGCAACTGCATTAAAGGGTATCTCATGGCAATCAAATTTTTTTTAGGATATATTGGGGTGTTTCTGGCGTTTGCAATTACGTTACTGGTGTTGGTTAAGCCTTTTTCTGAAACGTTTTCGGCCAGTGGTAAAAAGCCAACTATATACAGTATTGTTTCTTCCATTCTTGTTTCGCTTGTTGCCTATATTTCAAAGTTTGTAGGCGATCACAGCTTTGCAGTTTACTGGATTATTGCGGCTATATTTCTAATATTTGGCGCTATACATGTTGCTATTGTTCATAAAAAATATTTTCATACTTATAATGAAGATAGTAACAGTAAAATAATCCTGGCTGAAATAATGTTTGGGCTTTCTGTAATATTTTTTGTGGTGGTTATTTTTTCATCGCTGCAATATTTTCTTTCCAACGAGAAGCAATATCTCTTTTATCCCATGCTTTTAAGCTGTCTTGCGTTTTTCATTCCAATGCTGGTGTATCATACGTTTAACGCTGCATACAGTATTCCGGCTGCAAGGTTTATAACATGGGCTTATCCTTTAAATGCTCAAATAGATTTGCCTGATGAAGACCCAAGGGAAAGGTTATATGTAATAGGTTTTGAAATTGCAAAGAAAAACAGCGATGCCGGCCGCTCATACTTCAGGGCAAAAGCGCCCGAAGGCATGAAGCTTGGCGAATTGTATTATCATTTTATAAACGATTATAACGAACTGCAAAGTGAAACGCCAATTGAGTTTGCAACAAAAGATTACGATGCTTACCAGTGGTGGTTTCGCCGAAAACCAAAATGGTACCAGCGCCAGCGTATATTGAACCCTGAAATAACAATGAGGGAAAATGGTGTAAAGGAAAATACAGTAATTATTTGTGAACGTATAAAGAACATTAGATAATGAGAGACCGCATTAAACATCTGCCCGTAAACTGGATTGATGGGATGAAGATTAACAAAAGCCACTTTATTGCGCAGGATGATGCCTGGCGCGATGCCTTGAATGATGTGGCGGCTTTGAATGTTTCTCATTTGAGATTTGGCGTCATTCCTCCATCTGCTGCAGGCGAAGACAACTTTAATGTAAAAATATCTGTTGACAATCAGAACACCGTAAGGGTGGCTGTTTTAGCTTGCCAGGCTGTAACGCCGGGCGGTATAAGAATTAATTTACCGGCAACAGGTAATGTTGAAAATATAAACAATGACCTGGATGCTGCCCCATCAACAACATTCAGTTTTGCAGAAGCAAAGTCTGAAAATATATGGTGGGTAATATTGATAGTAAATCCTTATCAGAAAAAACCTGCCGGTACGCCTGATGTTGCTGAAAACCCTCCGAGGTATCCTTTTGTATTGCCTGCTTATTCGGTTGAAATTATAAGCGATAGCCAGTACAGCCAGTTTGCCTATAATCCTTTTGCTTTAACTGTAGGTAAAATTTTGGCTGAAGGAAATGATTTTAGAGTTGACGCTGATTATATTCCCCCCTGTTATGCCACCGAAGCGCTTGATGATCTTGTAAGCCTGCATGGCGAACTTGATAATTTCTTTTCAACGCTTGAAATGCGCTGCTCGCAGATTGTGCAAAAGATATACAGAAAAAATCAGCAGAACGAATTATCGGAATTAGTACTTTTTTTATGCGACCGGCTTATCCTATTTCTCAGCGATAGAATAACCAAAACAAGATGGGCAACATTATACGAATCGCCGGCTGAATTGTTTGCAGGCATTGTAAGCCTTGCACGTTTAATGAAGAATGTGATTGATTTACGTATAGGTTCCGGTAAGGAAGAGATGATGAATTATATAAGTGAATGGTGCGGATTAAAGCAAGGCGAACTTGAAAATATGCTTACCGGCCTTGCTGCCATACGGTATAATAATAACGATATAAATAATAATATTCAGAAAATAACCCAATTTATAAAAGTAGTTGCTGCTTTATTTGAAACACTTCATAAGCTTGAATTTATAGGCAAGAAAAAAGACTCCGGAATTTTTGTAAAAGAAGAACAGAACGGCTTCCGGGAGCTGCAGCCAAATAAAGCAAGAAGGCGTTTTTTCGGATAATATAATTTCATTTTAAACATACTGATCTATGAAACCAGTTAACCAGCCTGAAAGGCGCAAAGCCTTTTTAAACTTCCTGATATTTTTTATAATAACAATAGCTGTTATAGTTATAACAGTATTTTTTAGTACGCAGGTGCCTTTTGAAGAGAACAGGAAAATGAAGGAAGAAATTACAGCATATCAGCAGGAACAAAAATTCATGGCGCAGTTTTCGGGCAAGCTTACCGACCTGCAAACGTTGATTGATACACTTCAGGCACCCGGTGTTCAAACAGATCTTATAGACAACCGTATAACACTTGCCATGAGCGACCTGCAGGCATTCAAAGAAAAAGCGATGCCGGGTAATGATAATATTTATGCAAAGATGATAGACGCTTTGTATAAGCTGAAGAGCGCCAATTCCAGTCTTGTGAATTTAAGATCACAATCACCCGACATCGGCAAACTGCAGGCAGAGCAGGCTAATTTAATGCAAAGAATAAACAGCGCCAATGCTTATATCGCGCAGTTATCAAGCCAGGTGGGAATGAAACCGCCTTATCAATCTTTTTAGAAAAGCCGTGTTGAATGCTATGAAAAATTCCACATCCATATTTACAAAATCAAGAATGGGCCTCGACGACAGCGTGTGGTTAACCATGCTGATAGTGCTTGTTTGCGCTGCATCTTTTTTAAGTTTTAAGCTGGTAACGCATGTTGATTGTTCTGCGTTTGAAATTGCAACATCAGGTTTAAGGCAGCAAACGAATAATGTGTTTTATGTGGGCGAGTCGATTACTTTTTCTGTTCCGGCAACATCGAAAGATAAGTTAAGCTGGAATTTTGGTGATGGCACCCGTGAGCAAGCAGGCAAACCAGTTGTGCAACATAGTTTTTTGAAAGAAGGTGATTTTACAGTTTCATGTACGCAAAATGATAAGTGCCTGCAAGCTGTTGCAATTAGCATAATTTCCAGGCCCGCAAGGCAAAAAGATACGGCGCAGTTTGCAGCAATTCCAATAATCGGCGCAGACACTGTAGTAGCAGGTGCAGCGGCGCATTTCAGCACATTAATAAAAGCAAGCTACAACTACCAGTGGAACTTGTCAGGCTCGCCTGATGTGAAAACCGCCTCCGGCGTTGATTTCAATTTTTACAAAGAAGGTTTGCAGATGATAACACTAACCATCGATGGTAATAAACGATATACAAAAACAGTAGTGGTATTGCCTAAAAAATCTGCAGGCAGTAATACTCCTGGTGAAGCGGAAGCTTTACCGGCACGGTCAATAAAGATACCGCCGGCCGTTAACTCCGTCTATCCAACCAGTGGCGGCCCCGGTACAAGTGTAACCATTATGGGCAGCTTTTTTAACGGGACGAAGTCGGTAAGTTTCGGTGGTATTGAAGCAAAATCATTCCAAATAGTTTCGCCAACAGAAATTACAGCCATTGTTAGCGAAGGCAGCCAGACGGGGCCTGTTATGGTAACAACGGAAAATGGCCCGTCACCTGCTTCTTCGCCACAGTTCACTTATATTGCTTCAAACGCAGCAGCAGGCGGCAGCATGCCAAACCAGGCTGATAACGCTGCACGCAAAAGCTTAACTGATGCAAATTTGAAAACATTGCTTACGAAGGTGGCTAATGGAGACCCAAATGTAACGGCACAGAAAGTTGCCCAGTTTTTTTGCGGCGGCGAAGGCACATTGGTTAAAGCCAATTCTGAAAAAAAGGCAATCTCCTTATCGGAGCTTTGCAAACGCCTGCAATCAGCAAAAGATGTTACGGTAGAATCTGCGAAAATTATTCATGACCCTAATAACCCCAATTGTGAAACAAACATATTGGTAACCTACAGCCAGCCAAGAAAAATATTGGGAATAAAAGTTGGCAAGAAACGCAATTAAACCCGGTCGGCCGTGCCAGCGGTCTGACCGGGTATTCAAAGCAAGATTATTAATCTTCAACAAACGGATGCTATGTTAGTTGAAGATCATCTTCCGCCCATTGGATTAGATAATCTATACTCCTTAGGATGCGCAGCGCCCAATAAATTCGTTACAAAATAATCCCAGCGGCGGCGCATCATGTAATAAGAAAATGCGCCGTAACCATGGCGGCTGTTGGGGAAAATGATAAGATCATAATCTTTGTTTGCCTTCTCGAGCGCTTCAACCACCAGCAGTGTATTGTACGGCGGAACATTATCATCCAGCATACCATGCGCCAGCAATAATTTTCCTTTAAGGTTGCCGGCATAAACCTGGTTGGCCTGCGCTTCATAATTGTCTTTTCCGGAAGCATCTTTTACAAGCAGGCCGATATATCTTTCACCCCAGTCATCTTCATAATTGCGGTTATCATGGTTACCTGATTCTGAAATACCCACTTTAAAAAAGTCGGGGAATTTAAACATGGCGCAAGCTGTGGCAAAACCACCGCCGGAATGTCCCCAGATGCCTACACGGTTTGTATCAATATAATCATAACGTGCAGCCAGTTGCCTTACGCCGTTAATCTGGTCGGGCAAAGTGTTTTCAGCCATAAAGCCATAACTCATATCATGATAAGATTTTGAACGGAGCGGGTTAGCCGTTCCTTCAATGGCAACCACTACAAAGCCCAGTTCTGCCAGCGATTGATTATCGCCCCTGGCAGGAGAGAAGCCCCAATTACCGCCGATGCTTCCACCTTGCGGGCCGGGATAGATATATACTACAACAGGGTATTTTTTTGCCGGGTCAAGATTAGAAGGCGTAAATACCAATCCATAAATATTTGTTGTATCATCATGCGCTTTTAAGGTTACAGGTTTTGGCGGTTGCCAGCCAATTGCCTTCAGCGGGCTGACGTCTGCTTTTTCCAGCGTTGTAATAACCTTTCCGTTTGTATTGCGTAGTACAACAGTATTGGGAACATCGGGCTGCGAATAATCATCAATAAAATAATTTTTTAAAGGTGAAAAGGTAATCCTGTGAAAACCTGTTTCAGGCGTAAGCGGCACCAATTTCTTTCCGTCGAAACCAATTTTATAAAAATGCGTGAAATAAGGATTGGCTGTATCAAGCCCGTTGGCAAGAAAATAAATCGTCCTGCTTTTTTCATCCACATGCAACATTTGCGTAACCACCCAATTGCCTTTTGTAATTTGATTTTTGAGCTTGCCTGTTGTTGCATCATACAGGTACAGATGGCCCCAGTTATCGCGTTCTGAAAACCAGATGATCTCTTTTGTGCCAGGCAAATATTTCCAGTTAATAGAGCCCCAGCCTGATTCATATTGCGTGGGTACTTTTTCTTCAAACACTTCCCGTACAGCGCCGCTGTTAGCATCGGCTATGCGCACTTTTTCAATTTTATGATCCCTTGAAGTGGAAACAAAAGCAAACTGAGAACCATCATCGCTCCAGCTTATATCATCAAATGTGCCGCTGCTTGAAATATCATCGCTTAAGGTAGCACGGTGCGGATCAGGGGGAATTTGAAGGCGGATCACTTTAGGATTTTCAACATCAATCACAACTCTTTCAATCATAATAATATTGGTATCGCCGGGCAATGGATATTTCCAGTGCTGCAATGTTGGATGCCCAACGTTGGTTGTGGCAAGGTACATATCGCCGGCCTTGCGTTCATCCTGCCGGAAAGTGGCGATTTTTTTTGAATCGGGCGACCATCTTACAATGGCATTATCAGAATGTGTCCAGCCGGCGTTGTCGGTTGCATAACCGTAATATTCAACGCCATCTGTTGTAAGTTGGGTAAGCTGGTTGGTGGCAACATCCCTCACCCATAAATTATAATCTTTTATAAATACTGCTTTTTTGCCATCAGGAGAAAGCACTTCTTTATTGCCGGAGCCGTATCTGTTGCCACCAAGGCCTTCAGGCTTATCAGTTAAGCTGGTGCGTGTTCCTTTAACTGCATCAACCATAACATAATTAACCCCCTGTGCTGTGCGTGTTTGATAAGCATACTGGTTATCGTTTATCCATTTGCCATAGCTCACATTGTTATAGATATATGGCGTAAGGTTGGCAGACAGCATTTTTTCAGCACGTGCATAATCGCTTACAGTTACAGAATCTTTTTGCGCAAAACCAGCAGCAGATATACATGCAGCAAGCAGAAGCAAGGAAATTTTTCTCATGTTAAACATTCAGTTTATAAATACAAAAAGCGCAAAGTAAGTTTTTAGCATGAGAGATAGAAGAGTTTGTTATGCGCTTATTATTAAGCCTGCATCATTCAATTTGGCCAGCACATGAGCACCAGTTTTTAGTGCCGCTGATTTTTACTTTGCGCAGAAATTGCTGTACGTAAAGAAGGCTGTATATCTGCATGCATATAAAGTTATGCTGCTGCAGGCGGCAGCTTTAAAGCTATATGCCTGAACAGCAGGCCGCAAATAGCATACAGCATGGCAAAGAATGCATTCACCATAATAATCTCTGTTACAGAGCTGCCTGCATATTCATACATTTTGGCCAGCAACTGTATGCCGGCACATATTGCCAGTGCAAAAGCCGCAATGAACATCACGTGCTTCATGCCTTTGCTGGTAAAGCGGGAGAGGAGGGTGCCGATAATAACAATGGCTACAATGCCTGCATACATAAGGTTGGCAGCGTTAGGCCCTGAACCAATAAGCCCGACGGCGAGGTTAACCCATATTAATAAAAACGTGGTACCAACAGCAAGTGCAAAAGCTGCCCGGTGCGTAAAGCCGGAAGAATATCTCGTAAGGAATACGTAAGATAATCCTGTACCGAATATCAGCAAACCCATGATAATAAAATCTGATGCGCTCCAGTTTACTTCTTTGGTAAACTGCATGGCTGTAAAAGGTATTGCAAGCAAAAGAAGGGTTATTGCTGCTACCCGGGAAACAGGCCGGGATAAACTTTTTTGTGCTTTCATTGTGAAAGGTATTTGATGTAATTAAAAGTGCTTTGAAATACAAAGTAAAATGATAAAAAATGAAATAGCAAAATAATTTTGGCTGTTTTATTTCAGGTTAATAATAATTGGGGGCTCCTGTGTTGTTTATAGAGTAATTGATATGGGAATTGACAAAGCAAGACTTTGCGAATCTTGCTTTGTCAATTCTTTTAATCTTTTATTTTTTACCAGGTGCTAATGCAGGATGTCATCAGCTTATTTCTCTTTAGCACATTTAATCTGTGCATCCCAAACGGCTATTGCCACCATATTTACAATTTGCCTTACAGAACTTCCCAGTTGTAAAACATGCACCGGTTTTTTTAAGCCGAGCAATACCGGGCCCACTGCTTCTGCACCGCCAACGGCCTGCATTAAATGATAGGCAATATTGCCGGCTGCCAGGTTAGGGAATATCAACACATTGGGCGATTCATTTACAAAGTCGGAGAAAGGATAATTTTCTTTCAGCAAATCCTGGTCAAATGCAACGGCAGCCTGTATCTCACCATCAATTACCAAACCAGGATTTTCTATTTTTATTTGCTCTACCACGCTGCGAACCAGCTTGGCTTCGGGCGAAGAACTGCTTCCAAAATTGGAATAAGACAGCATAGCTACACGCGGTTTGATATTAAAATTCTTAACTGCTTCTGCAGTGAGGCATGTAATATCTTTTAGCTGCTCAACATTAGGATTGAAATTGAGCGTGGTATCTGCAAAAAACAACGGGCCTTTTTTAGTAAGCATAATGTACATGCCCGCCATTCTCTTAACACCGGATTCCATACCTATAATTTCCAGCGCAGGTTTTACCGTATCAGGGTAACGCCGTGTAAGCCCGGATATCATGGCATCGGCTTCGCCCTGCGCCACCATCATGCAACCGAAATAAGTACGTTCGCGCATTACCTGCCTTGCTTCATATAAATTGAAACCGCTGCGTTTTCTTTTCTCAAAATATATATCGCCAAATTCAATGCACTTCGCATCCATCTCTTCGCTCTTGGGGTCAATAATCTGCACGTCTTTCAAAGGCAGGTTATTCTCTTCAATTATTTTTTGTATGCGTTTTTCGTTACCCAATAAAATCGGGATAGCAATACCATCGTCTTTTACAACCTGCACCGCTTTCAGTATTTTAATATTTTCTGCTTCGGCAAATACCACGCGCTGCGGGTTTTGTTTTGCTTTGTTTATAATGAAGCGGAGAATATTATCATCAGTGCCGAGGCGTTTATATAATTGTGCTTCATAAGCTTCCCAATTAGTAATGGGATATTTTGCCACACCGCTTTCTATGGCGGCTTTTGCCACAGCAGGCGAAACAGTAACCAGCAGCCTTGGGTCCATGGGTTTGGGAATAATATACGAAGGCCCGTAATGCAGATGACTTTCGTTGTAAGCTACATTCACAATATCGGGCACAGGTTCTTTTGCCAGTTCCGCCAATGCTTTTACGGCTGCCAGCTTCATGGCTTCATTAATAGCTGTGGCACGCACATCAAGCGCACCACGGAAGATGTAAGGAAAACCCAGTACATTATTCACCTGGTTAGGATAATCACTCCGGCCGGTGGCCATAATTACATCCGGCCTTGCTTCAATGGCATCGTCGTAGGCAATTTCAGGTGTGGGGTTGGCCAATGCGAAAACAATTGGTTTGTCCGCCATTGATTTCAGCATCTCTTTACTTACGACATTGCCTTTTGAAAGACCGATAAATACATCGCAGTTATTCATGGCTTCTTCAAGGCTTTGCGGCTGCACATCCTGCGCAAAAAACTGCTTGTTTTCATCGAGGTCGGTGCGGGATTTTATGATCAATCCCTTACTGTCGAACATATACATGTTGCGCACATCGGCGCCAAGCGCAATGTATATTTTGCAACAGGAGATAGCAGATGCGCCTGCGCCGCTTATTACAAACTTAACTTTTGAAATATCCTTGCCCACCAGTTCCAATGCATTCAGCAAAGCTGCTCCCGATATAATGGCGGTGCCATGCTGATCATCGTGCATAACGGGTATCTTCAACTCTTCTTTCAACCTTCTTTCAATCTCAAAACATTCAGGCGCTTTTATATCTTCCAGGTTAATGCCGCCAAACGTGGGCTCCAGCGCTTTTACCACTTTTACAAATTCGTCTGCATTGGTGATGTTCAGTTCTATATCAAACACATCTATATCAGCAAAAATTTTAAACAATACGCCCTTGCCTTCCATTACCGGTTTGGACGCTTCCGGGCCAATATTTCCCAAACCCAATACGGCCGTGCCATTGCTGATGACAGCTACGAGATTTCCCTTGGCTGTATATTTATAAACATACTCTGTATTATCGTGTATTTCCAAACAAGGCTCTGCCACGCCAGGCGAATAAGCTAAAGCCAGGTCGCGCTGTGTTTTGGTTTCTTTGGTGGGGGCAACTTCAATTTTGCCCGGTCTTTCTTTTTCATGATATTCAAGTGCATCTTCTTTGCGGATCAATTGTGCCATATTGATAAAAATTTAAGGACAGGAGCCTGTGAAAATAAGCGCATTTACTTTGTTCAATGCCGGCTGGCTGTATTGCAAAATAGGACATAGCGGCGAATGTTTGGCGCAAGATGTTACAGCCGCAGGATAAATAATCGCTTTACTGTAATAAAAACAGGGTTTTTATTACAAACAAAAATAAATTTTTTAAGTACCAAATAACAATGGATTATGATCGCATATCATTAAATGAAACCAACATTCCGTAAGTGAAAAAGAATTTGTAAGCAATGTTTTTTTGGGCTGCCCTTTTCCCGGGGCAGCTTTTTTATGCAGTTATCTTAGTGAATTATTATAGCTTAATAATGCAGGCTTGTATTATTGAAGAGTTTGTATTGGGGATATTAGTTCTATGCCTGTACCAAAACTTTTATGCCATTTACGGCTATTTGCAAACCCACGCAAAATATAAGGAAAGCGCTAATACGGTTAACCACGTTTTCTCCTTTCGGCCCCATAAATTGTATGAGCGATTTTGTATTGAGATAGAAGATGTAAATCAGTATGCATATAACCATAATGGCAATCATAAGCGCACCTGTATTCATAAGGTAGGCTTTCATGTCTTCGTGTGTGCTCCTGGCGCCCAATGTAAACAATACCGAAATAGTACCGGCGCCTGCAGTAACGGGAAATGTAATGGGATAAAAGAGTTTATCCTGCAACCTGTCAACATTAACTGCTGCTGCAGTGTGAGCAGCCTTTACCTGGTTTTCTGATGAGTTATTGCCGGCAGATAAAGATTCCCATCCCATTTTGCAAATCATTATACCACCTGCCAGTTGTATAACCGGTATGGAAATACCAAACAACTCCAGTATCCAGTGCCCTATAAATAAAGTTACTGTGCAAATGATGAAGGCATATAAGGCTATTCTTTTTACTGCATTTTTTCTTTGTTTGCGTGTAAGGTTATCAAAATATGGATTTAGAATAAATGCAGTACCGATAGGATTTACTACCGGAAACAATGTTATAATACCAATAAACACCAGGTGAATAAGCGACTTGTAATCTTCCTGCATAACGTAAAATAAAAAGCAATTTAAGCAATTGCTTGCTGTGTAGGCAAACCATAAAAGTTTATTGCTATCCCCTGGTAAGGGCTTCCAATATTTTAGAACCGGTTATGCTTAATCAATAAAAAAATAAGAGAATTATCAGCCACACATACATAAATAAAATCTGTGCATCTGTGGCTGAAGATCTTTTTACAAAATGAGGAGTTTTTTATGAAGAATAGTTGCCGGGTAAAACCCTGAACTTATCCTATGTTAATGGATAGCAGCTTTTGGTGTTTGTAAGTTTGTACAAAGAAGAGGTTAACATGAAAACATTACAGGCATACGCAGTAATAAATGAAACAAGTAATACTAATACTTTACAAAATGTAGCAGCAGGCGTTCAGCACCTGGATATTACTTATGAAAACAATATAGAAGATGCTGTAAATGCCATGAATGCGCAAAACTTTCAATTGCTTATTATAGACAAAGCTTTGCCCGATGCTGATATAAAAAAGCTGAACCGTTTGATGGAATTATTGCATCCTGATGCAGCTATAACAGCATTCAACCTGCAGGATGAAGATTATATACGTTTTAAGTTAAGCGGCCTGATGTTAAAATGGGAAGATGCACAATCTGAAGGCAAGGTGAATTTTATTGATGATCCGGAGCTGTAAGCATGTGCGGAACGTTTAAACGTGGTTGAAACATTTTTCGCTTTAACTTTCAGCCATGAAAATATTTAATATCACCTGCTGCATATTGTTTGTTTTATTCGCTGCGTTACAGTACAACGATCCCGACGGCATTAAATGGATAATTATTTACTTATATCCTGCTATTTTATGCTGGCTGGCTTTCAGGAATAAATTCTATCCGCCGGCCTACATTATCGGCATTATAGTTTACCTGGGGTATGCTGTTTATAAAATATTTGATGCCAACGGGCTGATTGACTGGGCAACAAAGCATCATGCGGAAGATATTGCTGCAACAATGAAGGCCGAAAAACCATGGATTGAAGAAACCCGTGAATTTTTCGGCCTTGTTATTTTAATAGTTGTATTAATTATCAACTATGTGTATGCCCGCCGGCGAAGGAAGGCTTAAACTGCTATTTAAATTGTACATAGGTAATACCGGCTCTTGCCGTTTCCTTTGCATCAGCAGCTTTTGAAACAATATAGACTGTATGATAGCCTGAACCGGTTACCGGCTCCAATTTTATATTAGCCATACCATAATTCTGTTTGCCTGCCGGTGGCGCTAATTTGCCTTTACCCAATAATTTTCCATCGGGCGCATCCAGTCTTACTTCAAAATCAAAACCATATTTTGGCGGAAGCTGCCAGCCAAGCATCAGCGTTGTGGCTGTAACACCGGTAAGGTCGATGCTATCCAATGCAAACCAGCCCTGCTCCAGAGGCAACACCATTAGATTAGTACCGTTAAAACTAAAGGTTGAATATCCTTCTTTTTTCTCGGTGCCTTTAAATGTAACAGTATTGCTGCCCAGTACAGCTACGCTTCTTCCGGTTAAAGCTTTAATGTTGTTGCCGCCCTTGTCGGTATAGCTTGCAGAAAGCACCATGGCAGCGCCGGGTTTCGCATCGGCAGGCGGCACAATGGTACCGCTAGCCGGCAATGATTTTTTACCGGTATGTTCTCCGGAGAGCGATAATATCCAGCCCACGATTTGCCGGGCATCGCTTTGCGGAAGATTGGGATGGGCTGCCATTACGGTTTCTCCCCAAACGCCACCACCGCCTTTAATAATCTTTTGTATGAGGTAATTCATTGCCCTGCGGTCTTTTGCATATTTCTGCGATACCTCTATAAAAGATGGGCCGATAGATTTTTCATTCTCTTTATGGCAGCTTTTACAATCCAGTGTTTGTGTGAGTATTTTACCGGCGATAGGAGCTGTTTCAAGCTCTGTGCCGCTAACAAATTTCTGCTGCCCGTAGTTCTCAATGTAATCAACCGAAACAAAAAGATTGGCCGGGTCAATTTTAGAAGTGTCTTTTGGATCGGTAACCGTTACCGTATAACCAACAGGCTTGCCAGGCACATAGAATGATTTGTTTGGATTATTAAGCTGAATATTTACAACCGGCGTTTCATTGCCCGCATAAACGGCTACAGGTTCGCTCACAGAAGAATCGCCTGAAGGATCTTTGGCTGTAACTGTAATCCTGTAATCGCCTGCCGTGGTATAGCTGAAATCAAGCTGCGGCGTGGTGGTTTCTTTAACAGTACCATTACCAAGGTTCCAGTAATAAGTTATTTTATCATTTTCCGGATCATGTGCTTCTGCTGTAACTGTGCCGTTAAATGGCAGTGCGCCTGTGGCTTTATTTACTTTAACCGAAGTAATCTTTGGCGCACGGTTGCCGGATATGTAATCAATTCTTGCCAAACCGGCATCAGGGTTTTCCTGGAACCAGCCGGAGCCATATTCAAGTAAATATATTCTTCCATCCGGTCCAACTTCCATATCAATACAGTTACTCAGCTTGATATTTTCAAAGAAAGGTTCCATCTTATCAAAATCTCCGTTTGGTAACATGGTCACAGCTTTTATCCAGCCACGCATCCAGTCGTAAATAAGCAGTTTGCCATTATAATAATCCGGCAGCCTTGTTTCTTTGGGAAACATATCTGTATAATATACCGGGCCGGCCATTGCATTCCTGCTGCCTGTGCCTACCTGCGGAAAATCGGGCGAAGCCGCATAAGGATACCATATAAAGGCAGGGTTTGCAGGAGGAAGGTTTCTAAGACCGGTGTTATTACGTGAATTATTTACCGGGTGCGCCGGATCGAAAGCGGGGCCGCTTTTACCGGTTGCATAGTCATACTCATGGTAAGCATAATTATTTCCAACAAATAAAGGCCAGCCAAAGAAACCGGCTTTGCGTGCCTGGTTCACTTCATCGTAGCCGCGGGGGCCACGTGTTGCAAGGCTGTCGTTATTGGCATCAGGCCCCACTTCGCCCCAATATAAATAGCTGTTCTTCTGGTCAACAGAAATGCGGTAAGGATTGCGGTCGCCCATCACATAAATTTCGGGGCGTGTACTGTCTTCACCTTTTGGAAAAAGGTTCCCGTCGGGGATTTCATACGTGCCGTCATCTTTTACCCGTATGCGTAAAATTTTACCGCGCAAATCATTGGTGTTGCCGGCAGACCTGCGGGCATCGTACTGCTGGTGGCCGGGTATATCATTTAGCGGGGCAAAGCTGTTGGAAACATATTTCACGCCCGGCTCATTAAACGGTGTGGAATTATCGCCGGTAGAAAGATATAATAAACCGTCAGGCCCAAATGCAATGGAGCCGCCGGTATGGCAACATATTTCCCGCTGTGAATGCACATCGAGGATCACTTTTTCTGAAGCCATATCAAGCGTATCGTTCTTAAATGTAAAGCGGGAAAGCCGGTTTACAGAAGTGTCGATAGGACTGTAATAAATGTATATCCAGTTATTTTTTGCGTAATTGGGGTCTTTGGCAAGGCCAAGAAAACCTTCTTCTGCATTTACGCCGGGTGTATTGGTGTGCCAATAAACATCGAGATGACCAACCTGCTTTACTTTCTTCGTATCGTTTTTGTACAATTTTAATTCGCCGCGGCGCTGCGCAATCAATATATCAAAGTTGGGGAGAATGGTCATTTCCGTAGGCTCAAAAAACTCGCCTTCCACCAGTTGCGTTTTTACAAACCGGTCTGCATCCGGCGGGTTTTGTGTTTTGGCTTTGGCATAATCCAGCTTAAGGTTATCGCCTATTGCATACTGGATGCCGCCCAGTAATAATTTCAGGTAATCTGGTTCGGTGTATGATTCTTTTGTATGGCCAAGGGCGGTATAAAATGAACGGCCGCCATCATATTCATGAAACCAGGTCATTGGATGATACCCCATTCGCTTGCCGCCATTATACGTGTTTTCATCAATCGTAATTAATACATGAACATTGGCAGAATCGAATTTTTTAAAGCTGTAAAATTCATCGGTACGCTTCCATTGTTTGGGCAAATGTTTAGTGGCATTATTGGTTTGATCAATTACTTCCAAAACGCCTTCCTGCACATTATGCGCTGTATCGTGAATGCCGGGATGATCGTAGAAATACCCGCCAACCAGCCTTCCGTACCAGCCCCAGTCGTATTCGGTATCTGCGGCAGCATGCACGCCCACATATCCGCCGCCGGCTTGTATGTAGCGCTCAAAAGCCGCTTCCTGCCTGTAATTGAGCACATCGCCGGTAGTGCTTAAAAATATAACGGCTGAATATTTTTCCAGCGTGCTGTCGGTAAACATTTCAGGATTTGTGGTAGTGTCCACATCAAAATTATTTTCCTGGCCAAGCTTTTGAATGGCCGCAATGCCTTCCGGGATGGCATCGTGATGAAACGCTTTTGTTAAACTGAAAATAAGCACCCGGGGTTTTTCGCTTCTTTTATTGCTGCAGGAATAATATGCAATTACAATTGCAGTTAGTGTGGCAAATACGAGCAATTTCTTCATGTGGCTATGCAGTTTTTATGATTTTGAAAGGCCTTAAAATTAAGCGGTATGCGCAATAAATCTGTTGGTTACCAATATTTTTATTTAAAGAGATATAAACAGATTACGCTATTTTGCTGTTTGCCGCATATTCGGTATTTATTAAGGAAAATCAAAAGTAAATGAGACGAAAGTAAAAAATCGAAATACGAAAGCCGGTTTTTCCCGGATATTACAGGGCGGGCCCAACTTCATTATTGAATTCCCAATCATGCTTATAATAAAAAAGCGTTTTATTCAGCAGAAATAAAACGCTTTCAGTTTAATATATTAAACCGTATTATTCTTTCACCCTTTCAACATAATCACCCGTCTTTGTGTTGATGCGGATAACTTCACCTTCGTTTACAAATAACGGCACCTGAACAGTTGCGCCGGTTTCCACCGTAGCTGCTTTTAAAGCGCGGGTAGCGGTATCGCCACGCAGTCCCGGTTCTGTATAGGTTATTTTTAAAGCAATCTTTTCAGGCAGTTCAGCCGAAATAGCTTGCTCGGTTTCGGTATTGATGCTTACGAAAACTTCACCACCTTCCTTTAAAAACTGCGGCGCATCAATCATGCTTTCCGGCAAAGCCACCTGTTCAAAAGTTTCATTATCCATGAAGTTGTAACCGCCATCATCTTTATATAAAAACTGGTATGCTTTCTTTTCAACTCTTACAGGAAAAATATTTTCGCCGCTGTTCCAGGTTTTTTCAATGGTGCGGCTGTTATCAACGCCCTTTAATTTGGCCCAAACCTTTGCGGCGGCACGGGCTGTTTTATTTTCACCAAACTCAACCACGGAATAAAGGCTTCCGTCGAGTTTCAATATCATGCCGCGGGAAATATCTGATGTTGTTGCCATACTTTACTTTTTAATAGGGCGGCAAAAGTATGGATTCAATTTTTAAAAATGAAAAATCTACCGGCAACTGGATTCATTGCCTGTGTAATAACCGCTTTCGGGCGCGCCACTTAGTATGCTGCTAAAAAAGCATGATTCATTAATTGCCAGGAAATTAGAATTGTAAGGCAAATGACTGCCGCCGGGGTCAATATGCACTACTGCCGCCGTTTCCAGCGCGGAGGCCCTGGTGTATAAGCTTTCGCTTCCATAAACGAACGGAGTATTGTCGCAACCGTAAGTATGGCCTTTATCAACCGGGATGACTTCGTCTTTTTCACCGTGAAAAAAAATCATGGGTACCGCATTTAATGCTGTTATATAAGATGGGTCGGGAAGGCAGCCTGAATTGGCTGCTATGCCCCTGATGGTGTATGTATTGGTGAGGCTATTGGTAGAATTGTCAAGGCTGCCCAGCTTAATTTCCACGCCGGGGATCATGTTGCTGAAATCGCTTTGGGAAAGATAAACCGTATTTAAAACAGTTACGGCGCCGGCGCTGTTGCCCGACAGGAAAATTTTTGAAGCATCCACATGATAGGCTGCCGCATTTGCTACCATATAACGCAGGGCGGCTTTTGTATCCTGAACTGCCATGTAAGAAGCGTATTGCGTTTGTAGCGGATCTACGGTGCAGGGGCTGCTGCCATCTTCAGGAATGAGTCGGTAATCAATTGAAACGGCGACAAAACCTGAATCGGCAAATTTTAGCATTAAAGCTGATGCACCGTTTTTATCGCCTTCGCTAAACCCGCCGCCATGCACATACAACACCATGGGAAATGTTTGGTTGTCAGCAGCGCCTTCGGGCACATATACATCCAGCTTTAGGTCAACCCGTTTATTATTTATATCTGTATTCGTTCCATATTGCAGGTTTTTATAGGTCTCCGCCCTGCGGTTGCTACGGCGGGTGGAATTTTCTTTAAGGCATGAAGTGATTAAAAAAAGTGCAGACAGTAAAATTATAAAAGGTATGGATAAAAGCTTTCCTGATAAATTCATATACAAGTTTTCAGCACTGAGATTATATTTTGAACGTAAAGTTTAAACGTTGCGATATTGGCAAAAGCTATACCATTAAATTTACCGCCTGTAAAAACGAAAATTCTGTACAGATATTTTAATTCATTTATTCTTTTTATGAAACAAAAACCGGTGCACGAAGCAATGCAGGAATTCCTGGATGGACAGGTTATTTTGATTGACAAGCCTTTACGCTGGACATCTTTTGACGCTGTTAAAAAAATAAGAATTCTTACCGGCGTTTCAAAAGTGGGCCACGCCGGCACTTTAGACCCACTTGCAACCGGCCTGCTTATAATTTGTACAGGCAGGTTCACCAAAAAGATTAATGAATATATGGGAATGGAAAAGGAATATACCGGCTCATTTACTATTGGCGCCACAACGCCTACATTTGATCTTGAAAGCGAACCGGCTGATTTTAAAGAAATAAATCATCTTACAGAAGCAGATTTGCAACAGGCGGCACAATCATTAACCGGGGAAATATTGCAAACGCCACCTATTCATTCCGCTATAAAAAAAGATGGTAAACCTGTTTACCTGCTGGCCCGCAAAGGACATGAAGTAAAGCTTGAGCCGAGGAAAATAACCATCAGCGCTTTCGACATTACTAAAATTGAGTTGCCGGTGATTGAGTTTAAAGTTGTTTGTTCAACAGGCACTTATATACGAAGCCTTGCAAGTGATTTTGGTAAAATACTTGGCGCCGGCGCTTATCTGAGCAGCCTGAGAAGAACGCGCATTGGCAGTTTTTCAGTTAATGATGCCATGCTGCCTTTACAGTTTGAGGAAAGAATAAACAAAATGAAACAGGCATCAGAAGGGCAGGCCAATGCCTAACTGTATGGCATAATTATTTCGTTTGGAGCCAATGAGTTTTCCATTTACATCATACCTGTCAAATTCATGATTGCGCCAGGTGAAATTTGGAATATCGAGCCAGCCATTATTTTCAAGGCGTGCAGGGTCTTTTAGTTTTATGCCCATATCAACCCTTATTAAAAAATAATTAAAATCGAAACGAAGACCGGTGCCAACGCCTATGGCAATATCTCTTCCAAACCGGCTTATATTGAATTCGCTTTCAGGGTTATTGGGATCTTTTCGCACATTCCATATATTGCCCGCATCCACAAACAAAGCGCCGTTAAGGTTAAGGCTTGAATAATGTGCAATAGGATAGCGGTATTCCACATTTGCTTCCAGTTGCATATCTCCATACCTGTCCCTGAAAGTGGAAGATGTATCGCTTAGCAAAGAAGAACCAAGGCCTAGTTGCCGCAGGCCCCAGGCCCGCATGCTGTTTGGCCCGCCGGCAATAAATTGTTTATAAAAAGGCAGGGTTATGCCCAGGCTTTGAGATACATGATAGTTGTACCCTACACCTGCAAAAGCACGTGTGGCCAGCACAGTTCTGTGCAGGTTGATCGTTTTACGGTATTCAGCTTCTGCTTTTACAAATTGATATATCCTGTCGTTTATTTTATATAACCCGGGTATGCTCAGCTCGCTTGAAAAGCGCACATAATTAGTGACGTTTGTTTTGCCGGGATAGGTTATAATCAGGCTTCCCCTGGCGCTGATTACTTTTCCCGTATTGAAAGAGTTACGCAAAAAAGGGTTTTGTTCAAAAGCTTCTACGAGCCTTGGTAAAGTATCCAAAGAGTATAATTCGATATTTGGAAAACGTGCCTGCCATACTTTATTCCGCTTTTTCCAGTCATAACCGTAATCGGCCACAAAAGAGCGCAAACGGAAATAATCGCGCCTGTCGGCATAAGAGGCATTGGCGCTTATAACGGTGCGGCCAAAATCGAACCGCCCGGGCCGTTTTATTTTAAAAGGAATGAATGCCCGGGGAAAACTATACGTTTGACCAAGCGAAATTTGAAATGCCTGGAAGAGCGAATTATTTTGCACCTGGCTTTGATTAAGGCTGAGTTCAACGCCGTTTACAAAACTGGTGGACGATTGTACCGCATTGCGCCACACGTTCCTGTTGCGATAGGTAGTATTTAATGCCAGGCCGAAAAAGTTAGAAGAAGTCAATACATCGCCGGTATTGCGGCTGGCTTCAAGGTTATAGCTTATATTTTGTTTTCTGTCGGGATATAAAAAATAATATATGTCAAGTGAATCGCCTCTTATAATGGTTCTTGTATCTACCTGCTTCCATGCGCCAATCTGATTTAAGGTATTTACCGTTTTGTAAAACAGGTTGTCGTTATACATGCGCTCGGATCTAAGGAAGTTAAGCTGCCGGAACATTTTTGGTTTGAATGAGCCGCGCCTGTAATAAACTGAGTAATTTCTGAAATTTTGTACGCGAAAGTTTTCAGTATGATTTAAAATGGTATCAGGTAACTCAGTTATATAAGTTTCGGGAAAATAATAAATTCTGCCGGTATAAAACCTTTTGAGAAAAGAAGTATCCTGGTTAGAATTGGTTGTATCTGCCAGCCGGCGTTGCTGTATGGTAACGGTGGCTGTGGGGTTTTCAAGTTTTTTTTGCTGCGCCTGTTCAATTATATGCATCTGTTCAAAAGGGTCAACGGTTAGGTTAAGCAGGGCAATATTGCCTGTATCAACCAGGGCTGCCAGGTTATTGCGTTGTAACAAAAAATAGCCCCTGTTTCTGTAAACATTCACTAACCGGTCTAATTCAGCCCCTAAAACTTCTTTTGAATAAGGTGTTTTACCCGGCTCTATTTTGCTTGCTTTAACTGTGTTTTTAGCAATGCGCTGCAGCATTTCATCCTGAAGGTCATACCCAAATGAATCTATAATTACCCGCTTGCCAACATCAATATTCATTTCTACAGTTGTACGGTACTGAGGCGGCTTTTTGCCTTTATACACAGTATCTATATGGAAAGTATCAGTTATGGCGGTGTTGAAATATCCCTGCGAAAACAGGAAGCTGTTCATAAAATCATGCGTAGTATTTATAGAAGTGGAATCAAAAACAGGCGGATTTCTCAAAATATAACGGTAACCCAGTTTTTGAACCCGTCTTGCATATAAACTATCAGCCCAATAACTTACAAGATTTTCCTGCAACCGGGTTTCTTCTTCGCCGCTTATTTTACCATCTATATTTATCTTATTGCTATACACGAAAGGTGTGTCAACAGGATAATTTTTTACTTTAACGCGGTTAATGGCAAACAGGAACTTTTCTTCGGTACAGGACTGCAATAAAAAAATAAAGGCTAAAAAAAATAAGGTATTTATAATCTTTGTTCTACTCAAAATCATATCTAAATGCTCAGCAGGAATGAGGCCAAATATATCCAAAGTTTAGGCCATAAAAAAAACCGTGATAATGAAGGTTGTTTTGTAGCCGAAGGTGTAAAGGTCGTTGACGAATTAATACAGTCGGGATTTGCGATACGAAAAATTTATGCGCTTAAAAAATGGGCTGCTGATAACAGCGATATAAAAGATGTTATAGAAGTTGATGAAGCAGGTTTAAAAAGAATATCAAACTTCGAAACACCAAACAAAGTTATTGCGGTATTTGAAAAAAAGAAGCTGCGTCAAAGCCCTGATTTCAACAATAAAATAACGCTGGTGCTTGACGGCATACAGGATCCCGGCAATCTTGGAACTATCATCAGGACGGCAGACTGGTTTGGCATTGAAAATATCATAGCATCGCCGGACACGGCAGATATATATAATGCAAAGGTTGTGCAGTCAACTATGGGAAGTATAGCCCGTGTAAATATGATTTATACTGATTTAGACGGATTTCTGTATTCCAATAAAATACCCGTTTATGGCGCTATGCTTGACGGGGAAGCGGTTTCAGCTATCAAAAAAACAGAAGAATGCTTTGTGATAATTGGCAATGAAGGAAAGGGTATCAGGGAAAATATTCAGCCTTATATTCAAAAGAAAATATCTATTCCGAAAATTGGCAATGCAGAATCGCTGAACGCCGCCGTGGCGACAGGTATTATTTTGTACTCGTTAAAGATTAAGATTTAGAAAATTTGAATATTCACGAAGCCAGGGAGTTTACATGCTAATTGTGTATTAAACTAATGAACATGTAAACCCGTGGGCTTTAAAACTTCGTTACGCCGTTCCCATTTGTTTCAGGAAAGAAACATGCGAAATAACTGCCTGGTACATGCGCGGATATTCAACATAAGTGATATTATATTCCTTGCATGCCTGCTTTATTATTTTGCTGATGGCAGGATAATGAACATGCGATATTTTAGGAAATAAATGGTGTTCAATCTGGAAATTCAGGCCGCCTACCAGCCAGGAAATAACAGGATTTCTTGTTGCAAAATTGGCGGTTGTTTTTAGCTGGTGAATTGCCCACTCGTCTTCCATTTTGCCGGAAACCTCATTCGGCATTGGGAAATGCGTGTGCTCAACTGTGTGCGCTAATTGAAACACAATACTTAAAATAAAACCTGCAACAAGCGTCATTATTAAATAGCCAATAATGGTATCGCCCACGCCCACTTTAATCATAGGTATAACAATAAAAACTGCGAGGCTTACTACCTTATACAGCCAAAAATAAACATGATCGCTTATCGTCATTTTCTTCAGTGGTATATCTCCTATTTTGCGGGTAAAATATTTTTTATAGTCAGAGAAGAAAATCCAGTATATATACAGCCAGCAATAAAAAAACCAAAAATACCAATGCTGGAAACGATGAAATTTATACTTCTTCTGAGTTGATGCCATTCTTAAAAAAGGCTTTGCGTCAATATCATCATCCACGCCATCAATGTTTGTATAAGCATGATGAATAATATTATGTTTAACATTCCACATAAAATGGCTTCCACCCAAAAAGCCAAGCGTTACGGCAGCCATTTTATTTAAAACAGGGCTCTTGCTGAAACTGCCGTGAGCGCCATCGTGCATAATATTAAAACCTATTGATGCAACAGCGCCGCCAAGCAATATGCATTCAGTTATAGCCCAGAATGTTGAAGGCGTAAAGAAAACCAGGTGTATATATAAGAAGATAAGTGTCGAGACTAAAATAATGGCTTTGGTCCAAAGTGCGTAATTACCAGCAGTCGATTTGCCGGTAGTTTCAAAATAGTTAGCAATACGTTTTTTTAATTCAGCATGAAAAGATGGTTTTAGCTGTGCAAATTTTGGAGTAACACTCATGAGAAAACAGACTTTTAAAAAATGAATTGCAAAAATAGTAAACTTAAGGGTTAAGATTTATGCAATATTATCATTAATCTGTAGCTTTTAGTTAAGATAAGTGCATTCTAATACAGATAAAAAACCTATGCTGTTTTACCTGATTTAAGGGATGACTCCCTGATAATAAGCTCCGATTTTATTACCACAGTGTTGGTAAGGTTTATATTCCATAACCCCTTTAAATGATTAATAAGGCTTTGTGCTGCAACCTGTCCCATTTCAAAGCCGGGATAATTTATGGTAGTGAGTTTGGGGCTTACAACTTTGCCTATACTATCGTTATTAAAACCAACAATCGCTATATCTTCCGGCACACGCACACCTGCATCTTTCAATATTTGCATTATTACGGCTGCACAAAAATCATTGGTAATAAAAAGGCCGTCGGGTAAAGTTTTCATAGACAAGATATGCTTTGCCGAACGGGTGGCGTCCTGCTCTTTAAAACCGTCAATTATCACAAGCTTTTCATCGAACTTCAATTTGTTATCAAGCAAAGCCTGTTTGTAGCCCCTCATTCTTTCGGCATAAACATTTCTTTTAAGGCTGGAGGTAACATGTGCAATACGCCTGCAACCCTGTTGTATAAGATGACTGGTGGCATCATAGCCCGCCTGGAAATTATTGATAATAACTTTTGTGCTCTCGCTGTTTTCAAAAACGCGGTCAAAGAAAACAACGGGTATATTTTTACTTTGAAACTGATTGAAATGAGAAATGTCTTCTGTATCGAATGATAGGGAAGCTATAACACCGTCAACCCGTTTATGAAAAAGATTGCGGGCATTTGCTATTTCAAGTGCAGCATTTTCAGCCGAGTGCACGATTATAAGATTGTATTTAGCTTCTGATGCAATTTTTTCTATACCTGCAAGCACAGAAGTAATAAAGTAGCTGTTTAATTCGTGAAGGATTACGCCAATTGTATTTGTTTTTTGGAGGCGCAGGCTGCTGGCGAAAGTATTATGCCGGTAGCCTAATTTTTCGGCTAAAGCATTTACGCGTTTACGTGTGGAAGTGCTGATTGACGGGCTGTTATTGAGCGCACGGCTTACCGTGGCCGGAGATACACCCAATTGTTTGGCAATATCGTAAATCGTAATTTCCTTTTCTGGTTTCACACTGTGTTATAAGTTATTTTTTGAATCTAAAACTTTTTAAAGCAGTCAGTTAGCTGCCATTTCAAAACAAATATCTTTGAAATAGCTGATAAGCTATTAAAAAATTAGCAAAAACGTTTTTTAAAACAGGCTGGAATTTAAATGGATGTGTTTCATTTTCTAAATAATTTATCCATGGATTTTATTATGCTTCTAAAACGTGCAGCATAATTTTTTGAAAATCCGGAAAGCCATTTCAATGTTCTTCTTTTAATCACATACGTATAATAAGGGGGTTTTTCAACTTCCACAGGGTTGAATAATTCTTTAAACCTAACTAAACTGTTGCTGCCGCCATAACTTATATTATAGTATGCTTTATTATCATTATAAAAGCTATCCTGCATGGCAAAAAAATGCAGTTTGGCAGGAGGAGATTCGTTTGGATGATAGTTGGTTACCCTTAATGCACTTGTAAAATGATAGAACGACTGGCTGTCTTTTACAATAAAAACTGCATTTACAAGTTCGTTATTTAAATAGGCTGTGTACCAATCGCATAAATTATATTTCCTGCCTTCTTTGTGAATGGCTTCATATATTTTAAAGGGTAAAAAACCATAACCCTTACTGTTTGATACTTCGTTAAAAAGGTTCTTTATATCAACTAATTCCTTTTCGCCGGCTTTTTTATATTCAAAGCCAACCCTCCCGGCCAAAACAATTTTTCGCCGGCATTGCATTTTAAAACCGGCAAGCAATTCTTTTTCGGGTTTATTATAAATGTTTAATTCGCTATTCTCTTTTATATGGTAAGGGAAATAAACTTTCTTTTCAAAGTCATTGTCTGTTTCTATAATGCTTACGGCAGGAGAATTAATAGGAGGCCTTATTTGCAAATGCGTATAACCTGATTTTGCTGCAAATTTTTTGAGGTTACTTATTATGGCGCCCACATCTGCATCATTTGTTAGTAATACGGGCCCGCCTTCGATAATGCCCATCTTAGCAGGATATAGGCCAATTTCTATGATAGCTGCATAAGCTACTTCCTGTTCCTGCCAAACATATTTTATAAAGCAGCTTTTTGCTAAAAATGAATTGTATTCATTTGCGATGTAATAAGGAAATTGATTAAAAACTGCATCTGCATTTTTTAGTTTTTCATTCCAAAGAGCAGTTTCTTTCTTCGATATGGGTACCCAGGACATTGATTAAATACAAGAGTTGTGGTTAAACAATTTGTAACGTAATAATATTGAAAATAAAAAAACTTAAGTTTATTTAGCGAAAAAATTTCTAAGACTTAATTGTGATCCGCAGATAACTTAAGCTTATGACCTTTGCAATCTTTGTTTATTACATTCTTTTAGCTGTTATTGCAGCAGGCAGCTATTTCTACAGGCGTACTTACAATAAACTTACTGAAAAGAATATCCGGCTCGAGCGTAAAAATAATAAAATAGAGTTAGAGTCGAAGGCATTCAGCAGCCAAATGAACCCGCACTTTATTTATAACTCATTAAGTGCAGCTCAATATTTGATAATGATAAATGAGAATAAAAAAGCATTTGATTATTTATCAGATTTCTCTTTGTTATTAAGGCAGATGTTTGAAAATGCCAAGAAACCTGAAGTGTCGCTGGCTGATGAACTAACTTTTATAAAAAGGTATATAGAACTGGAACGGCTGCGTTTTAATGAAAGCTTCGATTATAATATTAATCTTAATAATATTCCCGAACCTAAAAATATTTATATACCAACCATGATGATTCAGCCGCTTGTTGAAAATGCAGTGAGGCACGGCCTTGCGCCAAAAAAGCATAATGGTTTTCTGCAAATTGATTTTCATTTCGACAAACTTTTAATCTGCAAAATTGATGATAACGGCCTTGGTTTAAAGCAGGATTTTCAGAGTAATCCAAATTATGAAAGATCAGCGCTTAAAATTCTTAATGAGCGTATTAAGATGATGAATGAAACCTCGGCAATGAAGGCTTATATCGGCTTTGTAGATAAAAAAGCAAACGGGGGAGAAGGCCTTTTGGTGGAATTAGGGTTGCCTGTTCAAAATATTTAGCAGGTTTTTGCATTCACTTAAGAAAAAATTGTTATAATTGCTTTCTATGAGAAACGTTAGAGTTGCTATTTTGGATGATGAAATGTCCAATATCGAAATACTTAAACGCGTTGTATTAAGCTGCGAAAATGTAGAAGTTGTGTGGATTGCAGACAACTTAGATGATGCATTGGTAAATATCGAGAAGGAAAAAGTGGATGTTATTTTTATGGACATCCAGATGCCGCCTTATACTTCTTTTGAGCTCTTGCCAAAAATCCCGAAAATTGATTTTGAAATAGTTTTTGTAACTGCTTATCAGGAATATGCCATACGCGCCTTAAAAATGGCCGCTATGGATTACATCTTAAAGCCCATAAAATCATCTGACATAATTGCCGCCATAGAAAAGGTAAGGAATAAACAAAATAAATACGGCGAAATAAGCGGCCTTATTAAAAATTACTTTACTAACTCGCCTGAAAACTTTTCAAAGATTGTAGTGCATGTTGCTGATGGATATGATATAGTTGACATTAGTAAAATAATGTATATAGAAGCTTTGGATAGCTATTCCAAGCTAAAGCTTACCGGTAATATTAGCTATGTGGCTTCAAAATCTTTAAAAGACTTTGAAGAGCTGCTTACGGAAAAAGGTTTTTACCGCGTGCACAAATCTTACCTTATCAATATAAGGCACATGATTAAAATTGTAAAAGGCGTTGGCGCATCTATTATTATGACCGACGGCGCATCTGTGCCCATCTCCGCACGCAAAAAAGATGTTTTCTTCGAAGAACTGAAAGGCGTTATTTCTTTCTGATCGTCAATAATGCAGCTTAAAGCCACAAAATTCTCTTCACGTTTCACTATTGCCGGTTCACGTCTATTTTACATACACTTCAATCGTGCCGTTTGTTGGCCTTCTGGGAGCAAGAAAACTATCTGTTTTTTTATAATATACCTGCAGCGAATCTCTTATCCTGAAAGGGAAGAAATTATTAAGTGATGGTATGTATTCAAACAAAACAACATCATATTGCTTGTTTTTAATTTTATTGCAATAATCATCGCATTGTTTATTGAACATGCAAACACCAAGATGGTCCCACAGCGGGTGGTCCTGGCCGGTCTCAAGTTTATAACCAAACTCATAATCCAGCGGCGTTAATTCGGTCATATTTAAAACGGATGCATTATTGTTTTTTAATACATCCATTTTTTTCAACCGCTGTATGCCTGCAATAGTGGAAGGCGGCAAATATATTTTTTGAAATGATTTAAGCGAATCTATCGTTGTCCATGTGCTTTCATCTTCATAATAATTGGAATCAAGATTAAGCATGTAAGTGTAACGGTTGATCACATTTTCAGCAGGCAGCGAATCATTTTTTGCTTCAACTGTTTCTGAAGGAAAAATGCGCATGGCAATCCTATTAATATATTGCCAGTAACCAGCCGACCACCAGAACAGAATCAATATTGTCAATCCCAAAAAATAATAAACCTTGCTGAAATTAATTAAGGTAATGCCAGATAAACCTGTAATAATATATGCCAGCGCAAAACTGTGAAAGAAAATATTATTATCGGGCGGCGTATAACTTGTTACGCCAAAAATTAATGCTTCCGCTAAAATGCCCAGTGTAAGCAGCAGGAAAATCATTTCATTCC
Organism: Parafilimonas terrae; assembly: GCF_900115755.1. Lineage (GTDB taxonomy): Bacteria > Bacteroidota > Bacteroidia > Chitinophagales > Chitinophagaceae > Parafilimonas > Parafilimonas terrae. The sequence goes on along the minus strand of NZ_FOXQ01000003.1, from coordinate 350,412 downwards.
TGTTGGTTAAAAAACTGCGGTTATTTTTTATTTTGAAGGCAACGATAATAGCGATTAACAGAAAATAAAATTTAATCCATTGTGAAGCGCTAAAAAGTTCACCCAGTATCTCGGAAATAGAAATTCTTGCTGTGTGCGGCGGCTGGCCATGATTAAACCAATAGCCGAAACTGTATTGTGTAAAAGGTAAGATTACCAGTACGGCAATGATTATATAAAGCAGTAAAAAAAGAAAAATATCTTTCCATTTTTTTGTGATGATGGTGTTATACAAAACAAGCGCTGCCGCAATTGCAAAACCTAAAAAGCCGCCATCCTGCTTGGTGAAAAATGAAACAAAAAGAAAAAAACAGCTTAAGAATAAAAAAACATATTTCTTTCTGGCTTCAGTATTTAAAAAACCTAATAAAAAATTCAGGCCCACTATCTGCCAGATGATAACAGAGTTATTGTACCATGGCCAAAAATTCGGGAGTATATAAGAAAGGCAGAAAATAATCATTACCGCAATTCTTACGCCATCTGAAAGTTTTAATTTTTTTAGTATGCCCCTGAAAGAAAGGCAACATATAAAATTTAAGAATACCTGTGCTTTTATCAATGAAATAAGATAAGGCCCAAAGACTTTAAAGAAAATGGCCGGCACCACCCAATATCCAAATCCCATGGGTAAACCAAAATCACGGTACGGCACCTGGCCGAGGTACAACCTGTAAGCGCCTTCCCAGGACAGAAAAATATTTACCCTATAGGGAAAACTCATAAAAAGCGGAACGCAGCAAAAGATAATAATGATGAATAAATCTGAATTCCTTAGCCAGTTGTTTTGGGAAATAGAAAGATTGGATTTCATTTCATTATAAAATTACAGAAACAGTTTGAATATCGTTTAACGTTAAAAATAACACGCATATAGGATAAAACGGAATATTCACTTAAAAGGAAAATAAAAATTTTTATTACTGTTCTAATTTAGCCCCGATATAAAAAAATAGCCGTTATGAACTTTACATCACGTACCCCCGAAGAGCTGAAAGCATTTGCATTGCAATATAAGGATGCATATGCTTCAGCAGATCCATTTCCCAGTATTTACTTTGATAACTTTTTTAATGAGGATGTTTTAAAGAAAGTGTTGAGCGAATTTCCTGACATGTCTAAGAATGCAGACTTTAAATATAATGATGCGAACCAGATAAAGCTTGCATCAAAAGGTGAGTACAGGTTTGGAGAAACCACGAGAGAGCTCATGCATTATTTAAATTCCCAGCCCTTCCTTGAATTTTTATCAGCGCTTACCGGGATTGAAAATTTAATCCCCGATCCATTTTTTGATGGCGGTGGCTGTCACCAGATTCAACCGGGCGGTATGCTTAAAATACATGCAGATTTCAACAAGCATCCAAGAACAAAACTTGACAGAAGGCTGAACGTGTTAGTATATTTAAACGAAGACTGGAAAGAAGAATATGGCGGCCAGTTTGAATTGTGGGACCTTGATATGAAAGAATGCCGTACATCAATCCTACCCATATTTAACAGGATGGCAATGTTCTCAACCACCAGCACTTCATGGCATGGCAATCCAAACGTGGTAAAATGCCCTGAAGGAAGATCAAGAAAATCACTTGCCTTATATTATTATACAAATGGAAGGCCGGCAGAAGAAGCTGCTGTTAGCGATGCCGATCATAACACCATTTTCAAATATAGAAAGGAAGATAAAAAAGCCCGTGTAATGACTTCTTTAAAAGAAACCATTAGGCTGTTTACACCGCCTATTTTATTACAGGGGTTAAATAAATCAAAAAACTAACTCTTTTAATTGAATGCGAGTTTTATATCCGGAAGTTAATGAGAAGAAAGTCTCAAACCTTCTTACCCTGAAAGGAAAAGACATAGTTGTTGTTGGCTTACAGCCATGGTATTACCATGTGGGAAGCAATTGTAAAGACATTGCTTCAAGGCTTGCAGAGCATAACAGGGTTTTATATGTAAATAAACCATTGAACCGCAAAACCTGGGTTTCAAAAACTAAAGATGAAGGCGTTCAATTGCATTACGACCTTGTTAAGGAAAGCGGCAATAAAGTGGAGAAGATAAAGAAAAATATGTGGCAGTTTTTTCCGGCATCTGTTATAGAATCCATCAACTGGCTGCCTTCAACAAGCGTTTTTAAAAAAATTAACTACGTTAATAACAAGCGTTTTGCAAAAGATATAGAATCCGCAATTAAAGAACTTGGTTTTAAGGATATAATACTCTTTAACGATAATGATATTTTTAATGGCTATTACCTTAAAGAGTTGTTATCACCCTCTTTATATGTTTATTACTGCCGCGATTATTTAAGAGGTTACGATTACTGGAAAAAACATTGCGATACTTTAGAACCTGAACTTATTGAAAAGGCTGATGTTGTTGTTACCAATTCAGAATATTACGCTAATTACTGCAGTAGTTACAACGCATCATCTTACTATATTGGGCAAGGCTGCAATACCAGGCTTTTTAATGCAGATACTGCGTATGAAATGCCCGTTGATTTAAAGAATATTCCGTACCCTATTATTGGATATACCGGTGTTCTTGATATTGAGAGGCTTGATGAGGAGATCATTGCAGCTATTGCCCTACAATATTCTAACGCAAATATTGTCTTGGTAGGCCCTGAAGAAGAGAATTTCCTGAAATCGAAGCTGCACAACTACAGCAATATTCATTTTTTAGGAAGAAAGAAATTACAGGAGTTGCCGGCTTATGTAAATGCTTTTGATGTTTGCATTAACCCGCAGGTGAAAAATGAAATCACTAAAGGCAATTATCCTTTAAAGATTGATGAATATCTCTCGATGGGCAAAGCCGTTGTGGCAACGAGAACAGAAGCCATGCGCATGTTTGAACCATTTACTTATCTCTCAGATTCACCTGCCGAATTCGCCGATCTTATTGAAAAAGCGCTTACTGAAGACAACGATAAATTAAGAACGGAAAGAATTGTTTTTGCAGGCTCCCATACCTGGGAAAAATCTGTTGAAAAATTAAGCGCTATCATTAATAAATATTTAAGCTGATTATAATGGTTACATCAGGTTCCATAGCAAATAATAAATCCATATCACATTATCTGAGTCTGCTTCGCCCAAAGCACTGGATTAAGAATTCTTTTATTTTTCTTCCTTTATTTTTTTCGGGCGAAGTATTTAACATGCAAAAGCTGCTGTTGTGTTTTGCAGGGTTTATTGCCTTTTCATTTATTGCCAGCGCGGTGTATGTAATTAATGATTACATGGATATTGAAGCTGATAAAAAGCACCCGGTTAAATGCGCAAGGCCGCTCGCTTCCGGCGCCGTATCTAAAAAAGCGGCTATTGCATTATTTATAAGCTGCGTGGTGCTGGGCATTGCAATAGCAGCGCTTGTAAAAGACAAGTTCCTGTTTGTGTTAATGCTGTATTTTATAATGAACCTCGGTTATTCCCTTGGCCTCAAAAATATTTCGGTGCTTGATATAGTGTTGGTGGCAATGGGTTTTGTGCTGAGGATTAAAGCCGGCGGTGTAATTGCAGTAATTGGTATATCACAATGGTTAATGATAATGGTGTTCTTGCTTGCCATGTTTATGGCAATTGCAAAACGCAGGGACGATGTTTTAATTAAACTTGATTCGGGGCTTGATATGCGCAAAGCTATTAAAGGCTACAATCTCGAATTCTTAAATGCCATGCTTTCATTGTTTACCGGTATTATCATCATAGCGTATATTATGTACACTATTTCACCCGAAGTAATGCAGCACTGGAACACATACAGGCTTTATTATACATCTTTATTTGTTATTGTTGGGCTGATGCGTTATCTCCAAATAACATTTATTGAGAAAGACAGCGGCTCGCCAACGGACCTGTTATATAAAGACAAGTTTTTGCAAATAACACTTGTGTTATGGATCATAAGTTTTTACCTGATAATTTATTTACCCGACATTTCAATATTTAAGTAATGGCGCAAAAGAACATAGCAAACTGGGGTAATTATCCTGTTGTAGAAAGTAATGAACGCAGTTTTAGTTTTGATGAACAGTTGGAACAGTTGGTAGAAGAAAGCATTCACTTTATCCCGCGTGGAAATGGCCGTTGTTATGGCGATGCTTCGCTTGGGGAAGAAACCATCAGTACTTTGAAATATGATAAGGTGCTTTCTTTTGATACAGTGAATGGAATATTGGAGTGCCAGAGCGGCCTTACATTAGATAAAATATTGGAAATAATTGTTCCCAAAGGCTGGTTTCTTCCTGTAACACCGGGAACAAAATTCATAACGGTTGGCGGTGCAGTAGGCAGTGATGTGCATGGAAAAAATCATCACGTTGACGGCTCTTTTTCCAATCATATTATTGAGATGCAATTAATACTGGCCGATAGTTCGACTATTGTTTGCTCTCCCGAAAAAAATGCAGATCTTTTTGAAGCAACCTGTGGCGGCATGGGTTTAACTGGTCTAATTACAAAAGTTAAATTCAGGCTGAAAAAAATTGAAACATCTTATATAAAACAAAAACAAATAAAGGCTGAAAGCCTCGATGATATTATTCGTTTGTTTGAAGAATATAAACATTCTACATATTCCGTGGCCTGGATTGATTGTTTAAAAAAGGGGCAACATTTTGGCAGGAGCATTCTTATTTTAGGCGAGCATGCAAAACTGGAAGACTTGCCTGAAAAATTAAAATCAGATCCATTAAAACTTCCTGCTAAAAAAAGTATCCCGTTTCCCATCAATCTTCCTTCGTGGGTGCTGAATAGCCTTACCGTAAAGCTTTTCAATTTTTTATACTACGGTAAAAATTTTAAGAAAGAAATTAATAATGTAGTTAGCTATGAACCCTTCTTTTACCCGCTTGACGCAATATTGAACTGGAACCGTGGTTATGGTAAAAAAGGTTTTGTGCAATACCAGTTTGTTTTACCGCTTGAAGCAAAGCAGGGCCTTGTAGAAATATTGCAGCGCATCAGTAATAAGGGTCTTGGTTCTTTTCTTGCTGTGTTAAAAGTGTTTGGCCGGCAGGATAGTATCATTTCTTTTCCAAAAGAAGGTTATACGCTGGCGCTTGATTTTCCTGTGCGAAAAGGTTTGTTTGAATTTTTAGATGAGCTTGACCAGGTTGTATTGCAATATGGCGGCCGTTTATATATGAGCAAAGATGCACGCATGAAGCCCGAAGTGTTGAGGGCAGGCTACCCGAAATTAAGTGAGTTCAGAAAGATCGTAAATAAATACAACCCTACAAATAAAATACGTTCTGTTCAATCAGACAGGTTGGAATTAACTACATAATTTAAAGCAGCCTTATTCGCTGCTTTACTATACAGGGCATCAACTTAGATTGTAATGCCATATATTCATTAGCCGATAAATAAAAAAGAAACCGGACAGCGTAAATTATTATGTCAACAGTTTTAATATTAGGAGCCACATCAGACATGGCCGTAGCCATTGCCCGAAAAATGGCTGCAAAAGGAAATAATATTCAGCTTGCGGCGCGTAATGCAGGGCGTTTGCAGGCTTTACAATCTGATATCTCTATACGATATGGTGTAAACTGTGCCATATATGAATTTGATGCAACAGATTTTGCAACACATTCATCATTTTATTTGTCTTTATCACCAAAGCCTGATATTGTTATTTGTGTGTTTGGTTATATGAGCGATACGCTGGCTGCCAGCAAAAACTGGGAAGAGAGTTTGAAGATAATTAATAGCAATTATACCGGCGCCGTTTCTGTTTTAAATATTGTGGCAGAAGATTTTGCTGAACGGAATAGCGGCACTATTGTGGGTATAAGTTCTGTGGCTGGAGAGAGGGGAAGGCAAAGCAATTATATTTATGGCAGCGCAAAGGCTGGTTTTACGGCTTACTTATCAGGACTGAGGAACCGCCTGTATAAACATAAAGTTCATGTGGTAAGTGTTTTGCCGGGTTTTGTAAATACAAAAATGACGGCTGAATTAAAATTACCGCCATTGCTTACAGCTGATACAGAACAGGTAGCTGCCGCCGTGGAAAAAGCCATAGGGAAAAAACAAAATGTTGTTTATGTAAAATGGTTTTGGAAATGGATAATGATGATTATAAAATCAATTCCTGAAAATATATTTAAGAAAAAGAATTTATGATTTCTGACGATTTAAAAATACAAACTACGGATATAGCCTTCTTTGATTTTGACGGAACTATCACTTCGAAAGATTCCCTTGCCGAAGTATTGAAATTTATTAAAGGAAAATTCAGCTATTATACAGGTATTCTTATTTTATCTCCCATAATCATTGCTTATAAAATGGGGTTGATTTCAAATCACAGCGCCAAAGAAATTTTGCTTGCTTATTTCTTAAAAAATTTCGACGAAAAAAAGTTCAATGTGCTTTGTGCAGAATTTACTGAGAAGAAATTACCTGGAATACTGAATAAAAGTGCGCTGCTTGAAATAAGAAAACATCTTCAGCATAATACGCCTGTTGTTGTAATTTCTGCTTCGGCAGAAAACTGGATTGCACCCTGGTGCTCAAAATATAATATCTCCTGCATTGCCACCAGGCTGCAGGTAAAAGATGGAAAACTTACCGGTAAAATTGAAGGCCGCAATTGTTCTGGCAAAGAGAAAGCAGAACACATAAAAAAGAATTTCCAGCTTTCTACATATAAGAGAATTTATGCTTACGGCGATTCACCCGATGACCTTCCAATGATTGCATTGGCCACAGAAAAAAATTATAAACCATTCAGAAGGTATTCTTATTAAAAAACTGATTGTTGTAACTGATTATTTTTTTGAAGCACAGTTGCTGATCCAGCTAACTGCTTTATCCACTTTTACATTGCCTGTGTTATTGCAGATAATATTTCCTTTGGCATAACTATCAACTGTGCGGTAAACCCGTATAGCGTAATCTGTATTTTTTCCTATCTTATTATTCAGTATAAAAAACTGTGTGCTTTCTGCTGGTGTTGTAGGCCTCGTATCAACCATAATACCGGCCATTCCGCCTGCCTTCTGATTGCTTAGTTCACCGCTGTTATTTATAATATTATCTCTTATTAAAATTTTACCGCTGCCCAGGCAAAGTATGCCAAGCGCATAAGTATGGTCTATATTGTTTTTATACACCTTGGCTTGCGTATAGCCGCCAAGGCTAATGCCGTTGCCCTGCGATGTATTAAATTCAAAACCGCAATTTGTAACGGTGTTATTAAAAATTTCATTGAGCATGCCCGAGCCGCAGGATAATTGTATGCCCGAACGGTTGGTGCTGTCAATAATATTATTATACACTTTTATGTTGCCAAGCCGTAATGGTTTTGGATTGATGGTTTTCCCATTGCAGGCAATTTGCCTTAAACCGTTTGGGTCTGTTGAACCAAGGTACATGCCTTCCTGGTTCATCTTTATAATTTTATTATGGTGAATATAAATATTGCTGATCGTCCAGTTTGGATATTGAAGGGAATCAATGCAGCTTCCTTCTTCTTTTACCCAAAGGCCATAAGTTTTTTTGTAAATAAAAAAATGCTGCACTTCTATAAATGACGATCTTCCATGAATATCTATTCCCACACCGTTTGATGCAGGGTCTTCAATCCTGAATCCATATTGCTCTTTAGAATAACCTGCGCCTGTAATATTAATATAATTGCAATTTTCCAAAGCCATTCCATTGCTCAGGGTTACCTGCCCGCCTTCGTTAATAATAGTAAGCGGGCAATTCTCCGTGCCACGAAAATTACCTATTGAAAAATAAGAATAAGGATTGTTGGAAGCTTTTAGCACCAGCGTATCACCAGGTCTATAGAAGAGTGAATTGCCATCCAGGTAAACGCCATTGTCGTTTCCTTTTTGTATATAAATTTTTTTGCCCCTGCACGCAGGTTTTTTCAATGTTATTTTTTGCCAGTTTGAATCAGTAACAGCCCAATCTGCTACAGGTAAATTTTGATTTAGATCTTGCTTTGGATATTGTTCAAAATAATTAGCATATAAAATGCATAACAGTAAAATAAAAGGGTTGCTCATAAATTCTTTTTGTTTTGGCCGATGTTCAGTGAATTATTCAATTTATTAAACCAGCTTTTTACCCTTGACGGTAAATCATAATCATTAACATGCCGCTGAAGTGTTCTGAAAAATTCTTTGCCTTTTATGCCTAAAAAATTAAACAGGTAATGGTCTTTATTAATAATGGCAAGCCTGCCATATTCTTTATAGTTTTGCTTTTTTGCACCGAATGCTTTTGTGATATTTTCCCAGTCTTCTTTAGGGTCAACTCCTATTTTCTGATACAATTCACCACCTCCAACGGGTTGTGTATGTTCCATGGTAATACAATCAAAAACAATAAGCTTATCTTCCGGGTAATCCAGGATTTTTGACCAAACGGAATCAACGCCCCAGCTTGATTTATTGCCTGTAAAACTGGGTAAACATTTTATCAGCGCATCGGCTTTAAATAAAGGCGCCATCACTTCAATTTGCCCAACAAAGCGGCAAAAGCTGTCATCCTGTGTTTTAAACATTGGCCAACTGCAATAAGAGTTTTTTGAAAGACTGGCCTGGCTTATCCAGCTATCAAACACGGCGCTTAAGGCAAACATTTTATTTATATGCTGCGTATCAATTTTAATGTCATCATCTAAAAAATAGAAATAATCATATTGCTGTAACCATGCAGGCTGCACTTCGGTAAATAGTTTATGCAGCATGTGGTATTTAAAATCTTTTAAATGAAAAAAGTAGTCGGCATCTTTGTATAAGCCTGGATCATTAATTTCTTCATGATAAAAAAGCAGGCACAGGTCAAAATTTTTTATTTCCTTTTGATCAAGCCAGTGCTTGTAAAACATATCCGATTTATTTCCACAAGGCGCTATAACAATGTTTTTCATACGTGCGAATTTGTTTTTTCAATCGTTTCATGCCTGTCCCGAATTTGCTTCGGAAGGCCTCCCTGCTGTATATTTTTCCGGTGCATAAAATACATTTTATATGGGCGTTTCATTACCTGGAAATTGCTTTTACGCCGGTTAATTTACGTTAAACAAAAAATATAACTATTTCGCCGTCAATTTAGGTTTAATTCTTATGCAATATGTGTTTTTGAACTAAGTTTGAACAGTTTTTTATCCGTACCATTACTTAAAAGAATTTAATATCCGACACTTGAAACGTTATTTTTCCTCCTACTGGATCCGCTCTGGTTTTTATAGCATCCTGCAACGATTTTCACTCACTTTTTTCGGGCTGATAAACTTCATAATATTAGCGCGTGCATTAAGCACTGCAGAGATGGGCACCTGGGCCTTATTTTTAACAGTTACTTCTGTTTTTGAGGCAACCAAAAGCGGGCTGTTGAAAAATGCTCATATAAAATACGTAAGTGGCAGTGAAGATTTAAATGAAAAAATATCTATTGCATCATCATCCTTCCTCATTAATGTATTAATAACATTGCTGTTCATAATTTTTCTTATCTTTTTTTCTGACTGGATGAGTACCGAACTTAATGCCGGGGCTGGCCTTACTGCCACTTTATATTGGTTTATACCCGGCTTAATCTGCATGGTATTTTTTTCTCATTTTGAAGCAATACAGCAATCGCATCTTGATTTTAAAGGAGTGCTTGTTGGTTACCTGGTGAGGCAGGTACTTTTTTTCCTGTGTTTGACTATTCATTTTTTAACCGGCAAGCCTTTTTTGTTGCCACATCTTGCCGCTTATTTATCAATAAGTATTTTGGCCGGGTCAATAGTTCTTTATATATACAGCAGAAAATACCTGAATCATAATTTCAGGCCGGAAAAAAAATCTATTAAGAAGATTTTTGGGTATGGCGGCTATATTTTTGGATCGGGTGTTATGTCAAATATTTTTTCAAACGTTGACCAGGTGATGACGGCTGCTTTCATATCAAACAGCGCTGTTGCTTTTTATAATACAGCTTCAAAAATTAATGGCCTGGTTGATATTCCTTCTTATGCTGCGGCCGATATAATTTTTCCAAAAATATCCAAGGCCTCTTCTGACGCTGATGGCGGCAATAAGATAAAATATCTTTATGAGCGAATGGTGGGCGTACTGCTTTCTTTTACCACGCCTGCGGCTATATTTATTATTATTTTTCCCAAGTTTGTTATTACTATAATTGCCGGTGCCAAATATGTTGAGGCTGCACCCATCCTGCAATTGTATATGATTACAGGTTTAATGCGGCCCATGCAGAACCAGGCAGCTAACCTGCTTAATTCTGTTGGCAAGCCGTCACTATGTTTTGTAATTAACACGGTTTCGCTGGCAATTAACCTGGTTATTTCTTACATCTGTTTAAAATCTTTCGGGTTTTATGGCGCAGCTATTGCTACCTTAATTGCCGGTGGAATTGGGTTTACAATATGGTATTTTGTTATGAAAAGAGAGATACAGTTACAATTCTCTAATGTGGTGAAATATGTTTTCTCTACTTACAGGGATATGTATATAAATGCCATCAATATTTATCGCGGAAGAAGTTTGTCATCGTAACAGCAGCAATGAAACCGGGCATGATAATTTTTTCTCACATAGGGGAAGTGCGTAGCGGGATTCCCTGTCCGGCTGAATCGTTCAGGCGGGCATGACGTCATTGAAAAAACAAACTTGCACGAATGAAAATAGCATTTCTTATATTGGCACATAAAAATCCGAGGCAACTGCAATTGCTCTTAAATGCATTGCAGCATCCTGCTTTTCATTTTTATATCCATATTGATAAAAAAGTAAACGCTGAACCTTTTCAATATTTATCATCTCAGTTCAGCAATGTTTCTTTCATTAAGAAAAGGGCAAAAATTTATTGGGCTGCATTCGGTACAATACAGGCTACATTAAATGGATTTAATGAAATACCGCTGGATAATTATGATTATGTAAACGTAATTTCTGCGCAGGATTTTCCGCTCAGGCCTGCTGATGAAATTTACGAATATATTTTAAAAAGAAAAGGCACTGAATTTATAACCTGCGAATCCATAGAGGACGAATGGCCTGTTGCGCCAAGGGTGAAAAAATATCATCTCATTAACTGGCGTATCCCCGGTAAATACAGGCTTGGTAATTTTCTCACCCATATTTTACCACAAAGGAAATTTCCTGTTGATCATACGATCGTTGGCCGCGCCAACTGGTTTACGCTTACAACAAAAGCTATTAAATACAGCCTTTCTTTTTTAAAGGAAAATCCTGCTGTTATAAGGTACTATAAATATTGCTGGGGCGCAGATGAATTTATATTTTCAACTATTTTATACAATTCTTCATTCAAAACCAATATTGCAGAAAACCTTGTGTATGTGAAATGGAGCGCAGACACAACGATTGCACATCCGCAAATTCTTACCATTGATGATTTTAATGAACTGATTAATTCTTCAAAATTATTTGCAAGGAAGTTTGATATGGAATCAGATTCCTTAATTTTAAAAAAGCTTGAAGAATATATTGGTATAGCGGAAGCAACTGTTTAACAGAAATTATATGCAGTTTTTAAAACAATTTCTTTTTTTTCTTGTTGTTATTTCTATTATAAGTTTTATTGATTCCTATTATTTAGGTGCAGGCATTACCGGCATAGATGACGGGAATATTTTTCTGAATTATGCCCATCACCTGGCACACGGCGATGGATTTGTTTTTAATACAAATGGTGAACATGTTGAAGGCTTCACTTCTTTTCTCTGGGTTATAATATGTGCCGGTGCATATTTGATTACTGCAAACCCTGAGTTGCTGCTCATTTGTTTTTCGCTGTTACTTACCACCCTTGTATTCACAAATATTTACCGCGCCATTTATAAAGATGTTGCAGTATTATATCCTTCTTTTTCAAAATATTTTTTCTGGATATATACAGCGTTCATCATTACAATCGGCCCTTCGTTTGTAGCGTGGAGCGTATTGAGCTTAATGGAAAACGCTTTGTGGAATTTTACCTTTAGCTTGCTGCTTATACTTGTTTTGTCAACGGTGGAACAGGGCAGTGTTTCTTTTAAAAAGAAATCAGCATTAATATTATCAGGCTGCCTGCTTTCGCTTATAAGGCCTGAAGCATTGGCCTGGAACCTTGTTTTCACAGTTATACTGGCTTATACGTTTATTCAAAACAAGCGAAAATTATTTTTCCCTTTATTATATTTTGTAAGCTTTGTTGTAGTCGAAATTTGCCTCACCCTGTTCAGGCTGCATTATTTCGGCTATAGGTTCCCCAATACTTATTATGCTAAGATTTCCCCCGACAGGATTTATAACTTAACGGAAGGCGCTAAATATGCATTGAGCTTTATTACAGGTTACCAGCCGGTTATTAGTTTTCTTTTTGTGCTGATGACAATTATGTTATTGTATGCAGTATTCAAATTAAAAATATTATTTAAACAGAAAGATGATACGCTTGCCAATAGTTCAATCGTAAAGAAGTTTGCCATTGTTACCGGTATAATATGGATTGGATTTTTGTTGCCTTGTACAACGGGCGGAGATCATTTTGGCGGGTTTAGGTTTTACCAGCATTTGCTGCCTTTGTTTGCCTGGGGCATTATTGTTATTTTATGGCTTTATAAATTTTACAGGAATAGTAATAAAGATATAAGCGCTATAGGTTTAGCAACGCTAATTATTTTTTTACTGATTATTGCGCTTAATAACCTTGCTGAATTAAAAACGCCTGCAAAAACACAAATGAATTTTGAGTTTTTATTAGCCAGGCAAGACAGGCAACTTGCCACGAGCCTCAATAAAACATTTACAATTAAGCCTTCTGTTGGAAAAATCGCCATAGGAGGCTTTGGCCTTATATACGAAGGTGAAACAGTTGACCTGATGGGTTTAAATAATATTGCAATGGGGCACAGCCCCGGCGACAGGAAAGGCATAAAAAATCATGCTGCTTTTAATAAGGATATTTTTTATACACTGAAGCCGGATGTTTTATTGCCCCAGGCTGTAACGGATTTAAATGAAGCACACATTGTTTATTTTGGATTGATTGATGCAAACAATTTTGATAACCAGGCAATGAAAAATATTTTTAATGATGCTGCTTTTCAAAAGCTATATCTTCCTGTTTATTTATATGATATAAAAAATAATACCGGCTATTTTTTATTTGCCGGTATTGATTTTATTGATCGTTTAAAAAATAATGCTGATTATAAAATCAGCATTATTAATTCCTGAAATATTTAATTCAGGCTGATGGCTGGCTCTTTTTTGGCCACGCTATTTTCATAAATCTCTGTAAAGCTTTCAGTCCATTTCTGCCAGTTCAAATGTTCTTCAAAACGCTGCCTGCTTGAAGCAACAAGCTGCTGGTATTTTTCTTCATTAATAAATAATTCATTAATTAAAGCGGCATAAGTGCTGCCCGGTGCTGAGTAAGGCAGGCAATACCCGTTAACGCCATCCTTCACAATTTCAGGCACGCCGCCGGTTTCAGTTGTTATGGCAGGAACGCCATAAGCATTGGCTTCGCACCCTACCAGCAGCGAACAGTCTGCGCGGGTTGGCACCAATAGAAAATGAGCGGAAGACATGATGCTTACAAACCTGTCATAATCTTCTTTCTTATTTTTATCAAGAAACGGAATCACTTCCATATTGGGGTGCGCTATATGTGAAGGCGGCACACAACCGCAAACAATAAGTTTAGCCTGCACGCCATGCGTATAAATAAGATATTTTAAAACATCAAATGCAATGCTGCCACCTTTCCTGTCCCAGTCAACGGCAAGAAATAATAACGTGAGCTGTTTGTTCTCCAATTTTTTATAGATGATCTGCCTGTCAGGAATCATATCAATATTGGCACCGAATGGCGCGATAAAAACTTTATTGTTTGCGATATGATAATCTTTAATTGCAGATTCTGCAGCCCATATTGATGGATATATTACAGCAGAGCTTTTTTTCAGTGCATTCTTTTCCAAAAGATTGCCTTCAAGTTTTGAAAACCAAAACATTTTATTAAACTCGCTGTAATCGTAATTGCTTACCAATTCAAAAGTGGCATCGGTAATATAAATTACAGGCAGGTTTGTTTTAAGGAAACCCAGTTCAACTGATGCTGCCGGCGCACAAATACAATCGTATTTTTTACCCTTAAGTTTTTTAGTAAACTGTTTGGCTGAATACCAGCTAAGCAGCAGGCTGTATTTTGTAATATACTCCTTTCTGAAAATTATTCTTGTTGCTTTGGCTATTGCACGCAAGGTTTTGTCAAGCCATTTTGGTGGTTTGATGGGCCCGAGGTAATCTACTTCATTGCCGTTTTTCTGTAATGCCTTTGCAATGTAGTAGGTTGTGCCCGACCAGGATTTCTTGTCTAAAGGGTCATTTAATGCTAAGTAAGCTATTCTCATTATATTTTATTGCCTCTGTTTTATAATGGTCGTTTTTTTCGCAAACGAAAAAAAATCCACCTGTGAAATAATAAGGTAACCAATCGGCTATTTTGCAATCGAGCACCTGTAAGAATTTAATTCGTTTTGCAAAAAAAGAAAACGGAAATACATCTTCTATAAAGTTTGCTTTTCCAAAACGTATAATCTTTAAATTATGTTTTGATGAAAGCTGCTGAATATCTTTTTTAGAGAAAAACTGGATATGGTCTAAGTTGTCTGCATCAGACTGCACGGTAGTGCCGCTATATCCTAATAATTTTTTTGATTTTACAATCAAATTCCATACCCGGTTGTTCTTATTTCTAAGTTTTAAAACAGGTTTGGTAATTATGCTTTCCCTCGGCCCTTTGCCATTGGGAACGGTAATAATTAATTTGCCTTTTGAAGTAAGGCTTCTTTCCAAAACTTCGAGCAAGGCATCCGGGTTATTAAGATGTTCCAGCACTTCACTGCATATTATTGCATCGTACCTTGAACCTTCTGCAACAAGCTGTTCGGCGCTTTTTGTCATGAATTTTACATTGCTGAACTGGTTCAAAGCATTCGCTTTTTCAATCGCCTTTTCACTTACGTCAATGCCGGTTACGTTAAAGCCAAAGCGGCCAAGGTGCCGGCTTATAACACCGTTGCCACAGCCCACATCAAGAATGCTTGCATTGGCGGGAAGAGCGCTTTTCAAAAAGTCTGCAATAAAATCTATGCGCTTTCTGTCAGCGATTCTTTCAAACTCATAAAAACTTGTTTTGTTTTCCATTGTTTTTAGTTATCAGATAAGATATTGGTATAAATATTTTCGATTTGCCTGGTCATTTTACAAACATCAAAATTGCTGGTAATAGTTTGCCGTGCAGCTTTTGCTAACTCGTTTCTTAAAGTTTCATTATTCATTAATTCAAGCATAGCACCGGAAAGCATTTCATCCCGCTGCGGTTCTATCAGTAAACCATTTTTTTTATGATGGATGATTTCAGAAGATCCATCCACTTTTGTTGCAATTACCGGTTTAGCCATAGCCATTGCTTCCAGCAAACCAATTGGGAAGCCTTCCCACAAAGAAGGTAAGCAGTACACATCGGACGAAAACAAGATGTCTGCAACATCAGTTCTGAACCCTTCAAAAACAACATGCTTTTCCAGGCTAAGTTCTTTTACCAATTGCACTGCTGCTTCTTTTAATTCACCATCGCCTACCATTAACAATAAGGCTTTAGGGTTGGCCTCTTTTATTGTCTTAAAAGCTTTTATTAATCCCAGCGGGTTTTTTTGAATAGTGGTTCTTCCAATAAAACTGAAAACAAAAGCATCTGCCGGAATATTCAATTCTTTTCTTAATGATCTTCTTTCTGTATTGTACGGGCTGAAATGTTCAACATCAATTCCGTTATAAATAACGGTAGAATTAAAGTTGGAAATATTATCCCTGCCTGTTTTTTGATTGGATGCTGAAACCGAAATATTACAGTCAGTTTTTTTTGTTATCCATTGCTCAAATAATATGCGTGCTTTTTTTACCGGTAAAGATTGATCATCATGAAACGACCATCCATGAATGGTATAAACAACAGGCAAGCCTAATTTTTTTGCAGCCCAGTAAATATTGGATGTTGCCCTGGTGCCGTGTATATGCACAAGATCAACCTGCTCCTGCTGCATCAACTTTTTAACCTTACTCCACGTGGTAAAATCAAAAGCTTTTTCAGAAGGGATTACAAAATTGTCAATACCTGTATGGTTTAATTCGGTAATCATTTGCCCGTCAGTAAAAGAAAGCACTACCGGTTCGAATATTGTTTTATCAATATGCTTTACAAGGCTTAAAATGTGCGATTCACCACCGCCCACTTTGCCCTGCCGTATGGCCTGAAGTACTTTGATTTTTTTCTTTTCCATTATTCAAGCCATATTGTTAAGCGGCGTTTTTGCACCACTTTTCATACCATAATTGAAATACTAAAATGTTCCATACTTTCTGGTAAGTTACCCGCTTGCCCTGCAGGTAATCTTTGCTTAATTTCATAACAGGGCCATTATTGAACAGGCCTGTTTCATTAAGCTTTTCTTCGCTCAAATAATAATTAATCTTTTCTTTCAGCTCATCTTTAAACCAAACGGTTAATGGCGCAATAAAAGGCATTTTCGGCCTGTCCATTAATTCCTTTGGAACGTACTTGTGCACGATTTGCTTAAGAATATATTTGTTAGTATGGTTGCGTATTTTTAAATGTGCAGGAAGCTGCGCAACAAATTCAATGATGCGGTGATCCAGCATTGGCTCACGGCCTTCAAGCCCTACGGACATTGTGGCGCGGTCAACTTTTACAAGATTATTATCAACCAAAAATGTTTGATAATCTATAGCCAGTAATTTGTTGAGAGAATTTACATCGCCGGATAGTTTGCAGCCGCTTTCAAAATTTGTTTTGTAGCCTTCATATTTATGTTTCAGAAAAACATCTGCTTCTTCTTCAGTTATATATTGGCTGATATATTTCATGGCGGCAGCCGGCGTTTTCTCTTTCCAGATGTTCTGCATCTTTTTATAACGCGTGGCAAAATTGTACTGCCTGTTGAAATATGGAATATGTTCAGGATTAATGTAAGACATTACATTCCCGAAAAGCGATTGCATAAAATAAGGTACAGACTCTGTATAACGGATTGATTGATTAAACTTGTTATAACCGGCAAACACTTCATCGCCGCCATCGGCAGAAAGTGAAACTTTTACATGCTGGCTTGCAAGCTTGCTCACCAAGGCTGTTGGCACAACAGAATTGTCAGCAAAAGGCTCATCATAAATTTCAGGCAGCTTATGAAAAACATCTGCTGCATCCGCAGCGGTTATATACCATTCATGATGGTCTGTGCCAAGATATGCTGCAATCTTTTTTGCTTCAGGCGCTTCGTTAAAAGCTGCTTCTTTATAACCTATGGTAAAGGTTTTTAATTTTTCTGTCCTGTTTTTTTGAAGAATGGCAGCAACACTTGTACTGTCATAACCGCCGCTTAAAAATAAACCAACCGGAACGTCGGCTACCATGCGGTATTCGTAAGAAGAGATAAGCAATTTTTCCACCTCATCAATGGCCTCCTGTTCAGAAATATCAAGGGTGGGTTTATTATAATAATTACATACATCCCAATACCTGGTTTCCGTTATATTTTTTGTTGCCAGTGACAGCTTAAGATAATGTGCCGGTTTTAATTTGAATGTATTTTTAAAGATTGTATGCGGCGCCGGAATATAGCTGTATTGAAGAAACAGCGAAAGACTGTTTACATCAACTTCCTTTTGAAAAGATGGATGCTGGTGCAGGCTTTTTAATTCTGATGCAAAAAGCAAAATATTATTATTCCAATAATAATATAAAGGTTTTACGCCGGCCCTGTCCCTGCATATCGTTACTTCATTTTTAGCTGAATCATAAATAATATATGCAAACATGCCGATGAATTTGTTTACAACAGCATCGCCCCATTTGTGATAACCTTTTAAAATAACTTCTGTATCTGATGTTGAATGAAAAGAATAACCAGCTTTTATAAGTTCTTCCCGGATAGAATTGTAGTTGTATATCTCGCCATTAAAAATCAAGCTCAGGTTTTCAAAATGCATGGGCTGGCGGCCATTAGCAGAAAGATCAATGATTGATAATCTTCTTTGCCCCAAACCTATGGAAGCATAAGGGTTATCGATTATTTCATAACCGGCATCGTTCGGGCCACGATGTATTAATGCATCCGTCATCTTCTGCAATACAGATGCAGATGTGTTTTTATTGAAGTCGAAGAAGCCGGCTATTCCGCACATAATTCAATTTTTTTAAGGTTACGATTTGATAAATTCCATGCAACGCCTTTCCAAAATGCTTTTAAATGATCTGTTTCTTTCTTTAATAAATAGCCAACAGTATTTTTAGGTAAAGTGAAAAAGGTGTAGTAAAAAGCAAATCCTAAAAACGAAATGCCTTTTACATTCCTGCGCATGAATAATATCCTGTTCCTGTTAAGGTAAAAAGTTTTTAAAGTGCTGGTTTTACCAACTGTCATTGATTCCTTATGATAGATTAATGATTTGTACTGGTAATAGATATTGAACCCTTTCTTCTTTATTTGTTCGCACCAGTCAAATTCCTCGTAATATAGAAAATAAACTTCAGGCATCGGGCCAACTTCTTCAATCACGCGCCTGGAAACCATCATACCGCCGCCGTGGCCATAGTTGGTTTTTGATATAGTATCATATTGACCTTCATCTTTTGTGCGGCAACCTATCATGCTGTTTCTTGCCGTGAAAGTGTTAACCGCATTATAGCCCGCAAATTCAATAGTGCCCGGAGCATAATAATAATGGAACTTTGGACTTACAACGCCGGCATCAGGATAATCGCGGAATATTTCAAGCAAGCCGCCGAGTATGGTTGGCGTTAATTCAGTATCGTTGTTTACAAAAAATAAATAATCGCCTTTTGCCTGTTTAATGCCGAGATTATTACCGCCTGCAAAACCAAGGTTTTTATCGCTTAGAATAATTTTAACCGAAGGAAGAATGCTTTTAAGTTTTTCTGCAGGATTTTCTTTTGAAGCATTGTCAACAACGATCACTTCAATATTGGTATATTCAAGACAAAGAACCGACCGCAACAAAGCTGCAGTAATATCGGCATTGTTATAATTGATGGTAATAATTGATATGAGCGGCTTATTTGTCATTTAGCTTTAAACAAAGGATTACTTACTTCATTTTTTGTATGAGCAGTATGAATAAAAACGTTTTTTGCTTTTTTTATTGTGAACAATGAAACGATCATCATGCATATTGCCTTTGGAAGGTGCAATGCTGCGCTGAATAAATTTTTATTTATCAATTGCTTTGGTAAGGCTATTGCAAGCGTTATAAAATATAAAATGCTGATGCCCGTAAATACATAAAAAATAGTTGCTGGCTGAAAGAAATAACTCAATACAGTTAATACAAACAATGCAAAAATTAAAAGCACCCGTGGCGGAACAACATTATTTAATACTGCAAGATTAAAATAGCTGAAGTTGCCTTTGAAAAGCTGCTGAATGCCCGGTACAAAAAATTGTTTTAAATAAACAAACTGGCTGAGCAGCCATCTTTTCCGCTGGTGCTTGAAGGCATTAGGGTTATCTATCTTTTCATCAAAAACCAATGCGTTTTCCAGGTATTTAATTTTTATACCGCTTTCCACAACTTTTAACTGAAGCGGTTTGTCAAAGCCGCTTACTGCTTCAATTTCGTGCAAAATATTTTTCAGGAAATCGAATTCAAAAGCCATTCCTGAACCAATTACTGCAGAAGAAAGGCCCAATGCATTAGCGCCTTTCCTGAATATATGGTTATTGATAGCTTCGCTGCAGCCATCAAGCACGGCAAATTTTGTATCAGCATTTTTAGCAACGCGCTTTGCCTGTACAGCTTTTTCACCGTTTACGAATTCGTAATTCACCTGCCTTAAAAAATCTTCAGCCAATAAATTATCAGCGTCACAAATCAATGCTATGTTGTAGTGTTGTGTAATGCTTTGAAAGGCCGCATTCAGCGATTTTGTTTTGGTGCTGTTTTCAAACGAAACTTCAATAACGTTTAAATCAAGTTCTTTTAACCGGGTAATTGTGCCCGGCTGAAAAGAATCTGCTATTATATATATATCGTACCAGTTTTTCGGATAATCCAGTTTGAGCAGGTTTGCTGCTGTTGACAAAATAATATTGTCTTCTTTGTAAGCAGGTACCAAAACGGCTATGCGGCTTACCGGAACAGAAAAATTTGAATTACTTTCTTTTTTGCTTATTAAACCTGCAAGGGAAAAAATAAAGAAATAAAATACTGAAAGCCCGCAGTAAATTAAAAAAATGAGGAATAATATGTTAATCGCTATATCAAACATTGCTTTTCAGTATTAATTCTTTTGGCGTTTTAAGCATAATTTTTAAATCAAACAGAAAGGAGGACTTTTCAGCATAATCAATATCCATTGCAATTCTTTCGTCGGTGGTAAGATTAACGTTTGACCTGCCTTTAACCTGCCATAATCCAGTAATGCCGGCTGTGGCAAAAAAACGTTTGGCCGATTTATCAACAGTAATAGTTTGTGCCTCGTACAAGGGCAATGGCCTGTTGCCAACAATGCTCATATCGCCTTTTAAAACATTTATGAGCTGCGGCAATTCATCAAGGCTGGTTTTGCGAAGTATTCTTCCCACACGGGTAACCCTCGGATCGTCTTTCAATTTAAAAAAGAAAGATGTTTTATTATCTCTGTATTCATTCATATATTTCAGGTCGTGGATCATGCTGTCTGCATTTGCTACCATTGTCCTGAACTTATAAAATGAAAAAACCCTGTACCATCTCCCTGCCCGCTTGGAAATATAAAAAACCGGCCCCCTGGTTTCTAATTTAATAGCAATTGCAATAAGAATTAAAATAGGAGAAACAAGTAATAATAAAAGTGAAGACAATACGATATCAAGTGTTCTTTTAAAAGTGTAATTAAAACCTTTGTATTCAAAGCCCGGTTGTGCTGCGTCCGGTTTGTAAGGCAATTTATTTTTTAAAAGCTTGTATTTTTTAAGAATTTCAATCTTATCATTCAGGTCTGCTGATGAAATATTGCCTGTTATTATATCATCAAAACCTTTGAGGCTGTTTAAAAGAGCAGCACTATCTGCTTTTTCATGAAAGCTTAACAACAAAAGCGGGATGTTGTTAATCACCTGTTTGCTGTTCAATATGCTGGTAAGTTCGGCTATACTTTTTTTGTTTAATGCGGCATCGCATATTATAGCATCGAAAGAATAGACCTTGTTTGACAGGATAATTTCCTTTGCAGTAAAGATATCTTCCGCTGCATTAATGTACACGCTTTGTGAAAAGGCTTTTTCTGCAGCAGCAGATGAAGCAGACAATATTACCAGCAGGTTAAGATCAGGCCGGTTAGGACCTGCTTCCGCAGTTTCATTCAGGCTTATTTCATTATTAAATATACCGTTCATAGGGGATTAGTTTTCATTGCATGATTGGATACCGTACTTGTTCAGAATGCTCGTTTCAACCAGGTTTTGAAGCTGAAGCGGATCAAAAGGCTTATGTAGCATTGTTGAAAAAAGAGAATTATGGGGCAATGCCGCATTTTTAGAACCGGATAATACTATTACAGGGATATGTTTGTAAACAACGCTTGTGGAAAGATGTTTGATAAGCTGATACCCATCAATGTTCTCCATAAAAATATCGGTTATAATCAAATCCGGGCAAACTCCCCTGGTAAGATGGTCAATTGCTTCAACGCCGTCGCAGGCTGTATAAACAATATACTTTTTTTCAAAAAGCTTTTTCAGCAGTAAAACCATGACTTCATCATCATCTATAATCAAAAGGGTATTCTTTGAAACGAGATTCCACATTGGTACGAACTTTAATAGGCTAAAATTACTTCTGCCTGCCTGCCCCCAATCTTTGAAATTGGTAAACGTTAAAGAAATGCTCGGGAACGCAAAAAAACATCAAGCTAAATTTTAAGGGAAATAGGAGAAATAACTGATTGAGTATAAATTGCAAATATGATTGTATGGCAATATATTTTTTTTATAGGAAGCTTTCTATTCTTTTTCAATTATATTGGATATGCTGTAATCGTTTATTTCTTTAATAAAATTGGCGCTGGTTATAAAGCTGTAAATACAGGTAATTTTTATCCTTCGGTATCATTTATTGTAGCGGCTTATAATGAAGAAGACATAATTGAAGAAAAAATACTCAATACGCTAAAGCTGGTATATCCCGAATCAAAGATTGAATTCATCTTTATTACAGATGGCTCTGCTGATAATACGGCATCGGTTATTCAAAAGTATCCCGGTATTAAACTGTTGCACCAGCCTGAAAGAAAGGGCAAATCTGCAGCCCTTAACAGGGCTGTTGCTGCCGCACAGAATGATATATTAATAATGAGCGATGCCAATACTTTTTTGAATACAGATGCTATAAAATATATAGCGTCTCATTATGAAGACAGCAAGGTTGGCGGCGTGGCAGGCGAAAAAAGAGTGGTTCAGCCGGAAGGAGATGAGGGAAATGTTGGAAACAGGGAAGGGCTTTATTGGAAATATGAGTCGTTCTTAAAAAAGATCGATTCTGATTTTTATTCTGTAGTGGGCGCTGCCGGTGAATTGTTCTCCGTAAGAAGAGCGTTATATGAACCTGTTGACAGCGCGGTTATCCTGGACGATTTTATAATCTCATTGAAAACAGCACAAAAAGGCTTCAGGATTATGTACGAGCCAAGCGCTTATGCTACGGAGTTTGCATCTGTGTCAATAGAAGACGAAAGAAAAAGAAAGATACGCATTGCAGCAGGCGGTTTCCAGGCAATTAAAATGCTTACGCCTTTATTAAAGTTTTGGAAACATCCGCGGCTTACGTTTTTGTATGTATGCCATAGAGTAATGCGCTGGTGCATAAGCCCGCTTTGCCTTATTTTGGTTTTTATATCAAACCTTGCCATCATTGTAAAGGGCGGCGGTTATTTTTATATCGTTTGCTTTATAATGCAGGTTGTTTTTTACATTACGGCATTTGCATCTCCGTATATACCTTCAAATTCCAAACTAAAGCCATTAAAAGCAGCCGGGTATTTTGTATTTATGAATGTATCTGTGATACAGGGCTTTTTCCGGTTTGTCTCAAAAAAGCAGGCTTCAACCTGGGAAAAGGTAAAACGTGCCCCGCTGAAGGCAGGCGCATGAAAATGTATAATAAAACAGAACAACTGCTAATATTTAAAGTGCTGCTTAAAAGGTTCATATCTTAGTTTTTTGCATTTACGAACAAAATTTGATGTTTTACCAATTCAGTTACTGCATTCATCCCCGTGTATTTAATTTTAAAAAATTTTTCTTAATCACCGTGCCACAAAAGCTAAATATGCAAAAGGTTTACTCTTTTCTCATTTTCCTGGTTATTTTAATCAGTTCTAACTGCGTCTCTGCTCAATCAGTTTTGAATCCTGCTGATCCTGTTATTACTTACAACCAAAGCAGCCCACCTGCCCAGCCAACCTGGGGCCAGATAGGAAAGTGGGTAAGAACAAAACGCCTTGGATGGAATACTGATTCATACAAGGCATACATCTATAAAGGATGTGCATTCCGTTTAAAGTTTCCCAAAACTTATAACCCAACTGCCAATGATGGCAAGAAATATCCAATGCTGGTATTTTTTCATGGTTTGGGAGAAACCGGGAGTATTTATGATAACGAATACCAGCTATACCATGGCGGCGATGATTTTGCTGCTGCGGTAGATAACGGCACGTTTGATGGCTATATACTTTGCATGCAAAGCCAGGGCTTCTGGGGCTCGGGCCAATACCAATATATTACAGAGATTATTGATTATATGGTGACGAATAATAAACTGGACCCTTTCCGCATAAGCGATAACGGTTTGTCAGCCGGCGGACAAGGTACCTGGGAAATGATGTTCGATCATCCCGCTTACATTGCTGCAGCCGTGCCAATGTCATCTGTTTCAATAGGATATAAAGATAATAGCAATGTAAACCAGGCTAAATACACGCCTATATGGCTTGTTCAGGGTGGGTTAGACGGTTCTCCGGCACCTCCCACAGCACAGCAGGTGCGTGATGCTTTTGTTGCGGCTGGAGGAGATTTTAACTATACTGAATATCCGGACCTCGGCCACGGTGTTTGGGACAGGCTTTGGACTGAGCCTGATTTTTATCCCTTTTTATTAAGGGCTTACGGATCTAATCCCTGGCCTTTAACCGGAAGAACAGAGTTTTGCCCTGACGATAATATAAATGTAACGATGGGATTGCCTCCCGGCTTTGATGAATACCAATGGCGTAAAGATGGTGATGTTATAAGCGGAGCCACATCAAACTCTATCTCTGTTACAAGCACAGGCACTTATGATGCCCGTGTAAGAAGAGGTTCTGTATGGTCCGACTGGTCACATACCCCGGTGGTTATAAAAACCAAAACACCCACTGTTCCTCCAACGATTACTGTAGAAAATTTAAGCAGCCCGGCTATTCCTGCCCCTGATGGAAGAAATTCTGTAAATCTTCAGGTGCCAGATAATTATGTGAGTTATAAATGGGTGCTCACAAGTGATGCCGCTACGTCAATAGGCAGCCAAAATGTATTAAACGTAACTCAGCCAGGCAGCTATGCAGTATCTGTTGGTGAATTGTATGGATGTGCCAGCGTTTACTCTGCTCCTTATAAAGTAATAAATGCAAATGGCACAAACGGGCCTGACGCAGCATCCAGCCTTACTGCTTTAGCCTTGTCAAATACGAAAGTGCAGTTAGACTGGTCTGACAGGCCAAATCAAACCTATAATGAAACAGCTTTTGAAATTTATCGTTCAACAAAACCGGGCAATTCTTATAATTATATAGGAAGTGTGCCTGCTGATGTTATTACATTTACAGATTCAGCAGCATTGCCCAATACAACTTACTATTATATTGTACGTGCTATAAATAATAATGCTGCTTCAGGTTTATCAAATGAAGCCAGTGCAACCACTTTAACCGACAATGTTCCGCCTTCTGCTCCGGCAAACCTGCACGTGGTTTCAGTTACAAGCACATCGGTGTCCATTGCCTGGGATGCAGCAACTGATAATGTTGGAATAAACAGGTATGATATTTTTGTGAATGGCGTAAAAACCTATACTACAGATAAAACTACTGTTACTGCTAATGGCCTTGATAACGGAACACAATATGTTTTCTATGTGAAGGCAAGGGATATAAGCGGTAACTATTCAACTCAAAGCAACCAGGTAAGTGCATTTGCTGCCTTGCAGGGACTTAATTATAAATATTATGAAGGCTCATGGTCTGTACTGCCTGATTTTAATACCCTCACACCTGTTAAAACAGGAATAAGTACCAATTTTGACCTGTCTGTAAGAAACAGAGATGATCAGTTTGGCCTTGTTTGGCAAGGCTATATAAAAGTGCCGGTTGCCGGAACTTACAAGTTTGAAACATATTCAGACGATGGCAGCAAATTATGGTTAGGAGCTTATGATGCCAGCGCAACACCGCTGGTGAATAATGATGGTTTGCATGGTACGCAATATGCCAGCGGTACGGTAACGCTGCAACCCGGTATTTACCCAATTTCTGCGGCTTTCTTTGAACAGGGGGGTGGTGAAGTAATGCAGGTTTACTGGACATGCAGTGCCCTATACGGCGATAATAACCGTCATCTTATAACTGATAACTACTTTACAGATAACAACAGCAGCTCTGCAGGCTCAGTTCCGGCTATGCCAACAAATATTACGGCTACGGCGCTTGATTATACAAGGATACAGGTTTCATGGGCTGACAACAGCAATAACGAAACAGGTTTTGAAATATATAGGGCAACCAATCAATCCGGGCCTTACCAGATTGTGAAAACAACTGGTGCAAACGCTACTTCTTATACCGATTCTGCATTAGACGCAGCTACTACTTATTATTATAAAGTAAATGCCGTTAATAATGCCGGGTCATCTTTTGGCGGCGGCTTACAATATTCCTATTATTCAGGCGTATGGAACAATTTGCCAAACTTCAACAGCCTTACGCCGTCAAAAACCGGAACGGTAAATAATGTTACCTTATCGGTTGCAACAAGCACAACCAATTATGCAATAAAGTTTGAAGGATATATTAATATACCGGCAACAGGCCAATATACATTCTATACAAGGTCTGACGACGGAAGTAAGCTATATATTGGCGGCTTTGATGCTGCACACCAGGTTGTGAATAATGATTATTTGCAAGCTGCAACTGAACGTTCCGGAACAGTTACCTTAAATGCGGGAGTATATCCTATTTATATTACATTCTTTCAACAGGGTGGAGACTACGTATTAGAGGCTTCTTACCAGGGGCCAAACATTGCTAAGACTGCTATTCCAGATGCAGCGTTTACCGTTCAACCAGCATTTGCAACAACAGCAAATCTGCCCGGTGCACCTGCAGTGGCAACTAACGTAAAGGCAGTTGTAAAATCTTCTTCTGTAATTGCACTTACCTGGAAAGATAATGCAACGAATGAGGTTGCCTATAAAATTTACAGGTCTGTGAATGACAGCCTGAATTTTAAACTGCGCAGTACATTGCCCGCAAACACTGTTGCCTATAATGATTCTTCGCTGTTTGCTCACACAACATACTATTATAAGGTATATACAGTAGGTGTTGGCGATGCTGCCTCACAATCGGCAGCAATTTTCAAAAAAACAAAAAATAACTCACCGGTTTTGAATGAATTAGAAAGCAGAAGCGTGCGTTATGGTATTACTACCACAATATCCGTGTCTGCAATAGACGCTGATAATGATTCATTAGCTTTTTCATTTATAAATAAACCGGCTTTTGTTACCAAAAAGGTTGATGGAAGAGATGCTATAATTCTAACATTAAAGCCTAAAGTTGCCCAGCAAGGTGAGTATAGTAATTTTAAAATTGTAGTAAATGATAAAAACGGTGGAAAAGACACTGCCGATTTTACTTTCACTGTTAATGATAATTACGATCCAACAATTGATTCAATACCGGATTATGCAGTTGCTGAAAACGGCAGCCTGGCAATTAACTTAAATGGCCATGACCAGAATGCCGGCGACTCTTTAAGCTGGACTGTAGCCAACGCGCCGGATAATTTTACGATAGTTGCTGTGAATAAGCTAAATGCACAACTCCAGTTGCATCCAACTTATGCGGCGGCAGGTTCTTATACGGTTAATGTGAAAGCCAGCGATGGCAAGGGCGGCTTTACAACAAGATCATTTAATATAACAATAACCGATAAAGATCCGAACAAAACCATTTATGCAAGGTTTAAAGACGTTGATGATATTGGTACGCCATGGAATAATATAACAGGCGTTACCACGAATAATTTAAAAGATGCAAATGGTAACACTACAACTGTTGGCCTGAACATGCAAACAGGTTGGTATGCAACCAGCAACGGTGGCCCTGAAACTGGTAATAATTCTGGCATTTACCCGGATGCGGTGCTGAAAGATTACTATTATTTTGGAATTTTCGGCGGCCCTGAAACAGTTGATGTTCAGGTAACAGGTCTTGATACGGCATTAAAATACACCTTTACTTTCCTCTCTGCAAGTTCATGGCCGGGTGCTGCGGATAATGGCACAACAACTTTTACAATTGGTAACCAAACGGTTTCTCAATATGTGCAGGGTAATACGCAACAAACTGTTTCAATCGGCGGTTTGAAAGCGAATGCAGACGGAACAATTACGTTTACTATGGCTAAAGGAGATGCCAATACACCAGTTGGTTATATTAATGCCTTAGTTATTAATTCAATTTTGGATGATGGTACCGCGCCAATTACGCCAACGTCATTGATTGCCGATGGCACAGGCAGCGGCGTGCAACTATCCTGGAATGATCTTGCATATAATGAAGATAATTTCAAAATTTACCGCTCTGCTGCACAAAGCTCAGGTTATGTGTTAATCAATACCGTTGCCGCTAATGCAACAAGCTATCTTGATACTTCAGCCACAGGCGGTACACAGTATTATTACAAGATACTTGCATCAAACAGTTATGGTAATTCCGGTTATTCAAATGTCGCCGGCATACTAACCGTTAATAAAACACCGGTTTTAAATGCTGTTAGCAATATCATTATTAAGAATGGGACGCAGCAAACAGTGCAGGTTGTTGCCAAAGACGATGCATCAGACCACGTTACTTTAACTGCTTCACAATTGCCATCTTTTGTAACATTTACAGATAATGGTAATGGAACAGGTTCGTTTCAGGTAAACCCTCCAACAGGAACAATCGGTTTCTACCAGGGTATAACTGTTACAGCAAAAGATAATAGCGATTCAACAAGCACAACGAGCTTTAATATTACAGTTACTGATAACACCAGTTCTGTTTATCTAAACTTCTCTGATGGAAGCCTTGCAGATAAACCCTGGAATAATTTAACGGGCTGGCCATCTTCAGGTACTGTATTTAATAATATAAAAGATGCGGATAATAATGCAACTCCAATTACGGTTACATTGGTGAATGGCTTTGAAGGTGTTGTTCCATCTGGTATGAGGCCTGGTAATAATAAAGGCATTTATCCGGATGTTGTAATGCGCACAGGTGAATTTGAAAGTTCAACAACCACAAGAACAATAAGAATATCAGGTTTATCAACAAGTAAATTATACAGCTTTATATTCTTTAACAGCCATGATGATGGTCTGAACGGGACGACCAACTTTACCATTAATGGCCAAACAGTAACGCTTAATGCAACATATAATATTAATAAAACAGTTCAGATAAATGGCGTAGCGCCTAACTCGAGCGGACAGATTACAATTTCTGTAGCAAAAGCCGCCGGTGCTGATTATGCTTTCCTTAGCTCACTTATTATCCAGGCCTATGATAGCCCGGCCACACTGATTAATCCTTCAGGATTAATTGTTACAGCCAATAAGCGCACATCGGTAAGTTTGAGCTGGATAGATAAGTCGTTTGACGAAACAGGCTTTGAAGTATGGAGAGCCGATAGCAGCAACGGAACCTACAAATTAATCAATACCGTTTCTGCCAATACTTCAACTTATACAGATCAGAATCTGGTGCAGAACAAGACTTATTACTATGTAGTCAGGGCCGTGAAGAACACAAATAAATCAGCTTTCTCAAATGTTGCAGTTGCTTATACATTAGCCTATGCTGTTTATATAAACTTTACGCAGGACAGCCTGGCTTCATCACCGTGGTATAATACTGCTGTGCCTCCGCAAAAGGGATATGTATGGGATAATTTTACAGATGAGGCGAATAATCCTTCAAGCATGACTATGACGGAATTGAATTCTTTTGCAGGATTATATGCTGATGGTAATGTAACCGGCAACAACTCCGGCGTATTCCCGGATAAAGTTATTGCACAGAGTTATGGATTGTTCCCAGGCCAGATAGCTTATCTCAAATTAAGCAACCTTAATCTTAATATGAACTATGATCTTACATTCTTTGCAAGTTCAAGGGCATGGGGAGATGTAAATGTTGCTTATACTGCAAATGGTAAAACGGTGTTGTTAAATACATCTTTAAACACGAAGGGCACGGTTACAGCTTACGGCATAAGGCCTGATGAAAATGGTGAGATTAATATTACCATTGCACCGGGCACCTCAACATCGCAATTTGGTTTGATAGGGGCGATGATAGTTCAGGCTTACAGCGATCCTGTGTTAACGCTGCCTTCTTCATTACCGCAACAACAGTCGGCAATTGCCTCGGCAAGCGCTAAAAAGATAACTGAAGTTAGCGTTAACGAACTAAAAAGCAGCTTTGACAACTTAACCGCTTACCCTAATCCTTTCAGCAGTAATTTTACGCTGTCGTTTAATTTACCGGCAAAGGATAATGTGGACGTTGAGATTTACGATTTAAGCGGCAAACTTTTATATCAAAATCGTTTCTTAAACCTGTTTAAAGGAAATAACTCGGTTACGATTAAGCCCCGTAATGGCCTTTCTTCCGGCATATATATGGTTAAACTTACAGCGCTTAATGCAAAAACCAGTGAAACAATAAGAGTGACGAAACAGCATTAACAATAAATAAAAACTTGTATGGATTTCGTTTACCTGCTAAGGGTTTTGTTGAAGAGAAAATGGATAATAGTAGGTTCTGCTATTCTGGCTGCATTCATAGCCTGGTTTTTTACTAAAGACCAGCCATTGGAGTATCGCTCTATTGCGCAGGTATCAACGGGCTTTACTACCAATGATGTTGTAAGCGTGAACGGAGAAAATAATTTCTTTGAGGCTGATACGAAATTCAATAATGCAATTGTAACATTTACTTCGCCAACGGTTATGAGCCTGTTGTCGTACAGTGTTATTCTCCATGATCTTGAAAATCCATCACAAGCTTTCAGGCAATTAACGAACGAACAGAAACAGTCTGATGTTTATAAAGCTGTAGATATAAATCATGCAAAGGAAGTTTTCAATGGAAAACTTAACTCCATGAGCGTGCTTACATCTTATAAGCCAGAAGAGAAAAAGCTGATTGAGTTTTTGCGGTTATACGGTTATGATTATGGTTCACTGGCCAGCAGCCTGAATGTTTACAGGCTTGAAAGAACAGATTATATACAAATAGACTACAGGTCTGAAAATCCTGAGCTGTCGGCGTTTATCGTTAATAATGTTTATAAAGACTTTGTACGTTATTATAAATTTATTCGCACCGAACGAACTTCAGAATCTATAGACACATTGCAGAGTTTGCTGGAAAGGAAAAGGCAGGACCGGATGGAAGCTAATCAGAAAATCGCTTCAACCGGGTTGATGAATGTGGAAGATGCCAATAAAAGCAGTTTTGACTTAATAAGCAGCCTGCAGCAAACACTTGATGAAGAGCAGGATAAATTAGCCACGAGCCAGATAGCCCTAAGAAGCGTTAACAAACAACTGGGCAATGCCGGCAGCCCGGCAGCCACCGTTGATAACAGCGAAGTGCTTAAGCTGCGCAACCAGATGAATGCTGCTAACCAGGAATACCTGAATAGCGGCTCTACAGACCAGGATGCATTGAACAGGTATAATAATTTAAAAGAGCAATATCAGAACAAGATAAAATCTGTGGGCGCTGCAACAGGCGGCAGCCCGTCATTGCTTGATAAATCTACTTTGCTGCAAAGAAAAGGCGACCTGGAAATAGATATTGAAGCAGCAAAATTGCATATAGCTTCACTCCAGGGGAAAATTAACCAGTTGAAGGGCAGTGTTAGCAACGCCGCAACCAGGAGCGCCCAGGCTCAAAGTCTATCAAAAGATGCAGATCTTTCTGATAAGGAATACCTTGACCTTCTGCAGAAATATAATACGGCCGTAGATCAGAGCAATGCTGCTGTAAATAATTTCCGGCAGATACTGGTTGGCCAGCCCGCAATTGAACCGGAGCCATCAAAACGCTTCCTGATAGTGGGCATGGCTGGCATGGCTGTACTGGTTTGTTCAATTTTAATTATAGTGTTTCTTACATACCTTGATGCGTCTATAAAAACGCCCACTATATTCTCCCGCATTGTAAACCTTAAGTTATTAGCCCTTATAAATTTTACCAATCTTAAAAATAAAGATATAGCGCAGGTTGTTGCCAATACATCAACAACAACAGATAAGCTGGAAAAGAACCGCGAAAACAAGTTCAGGGAATCACTTAGAAAGTTCAGGTATGAAGTGGAGAACAGCGGCAAAAAAGTTTTTCTTTTTACCAGCACAAAAAAAGGCCAGGGTAAAACAACTTTAATCCAGGCTTTATCTTACAGTTTAAGCCTGAGTAAAAAGAAAGTATTGATAATTGATACAAACTTTTGCAATAATGACCTTACCGTTCAGTTAAATGGCACGCCGGTTTTAGAAAAAATTATTGCAGATGATGCAGATGATAAGTTAATTGAAGAAATTCAAAATGCTTCTGTAGATGTGCGTACAGGAATGATTTATGTAATTGGTTGCAGCGGCGGAGATTATACGCCTTCAGAAGTACTGCCGGCAAAAAACCTGTTGCAGCATTTACAGAAATTAACATCGGTATATGATTATATTTTTCTTGAAGGCCCGCCACTTAATGATTTTTCAGACAGTAAAGAATTAGCTCAATATGTTGATGGCATTATAGCTATTTTTTCTGCAAGGCAGGCCATCAAGCAGATTGATAAAGAATCAATAAAATTTTTCAAAAACTTAAACGGTAAATTCTGCGGCTCTGTTTTAAATAAGGTTCAGTTAGAAACCCTGAACGACGCCTGATCAATTATTTTATAATTTAATTCCTATGACAATGACCAGGAGAAAAGTATCAATTCACGAAAAAATAGTAACACTTGCGGCAGCCGCCATACTGGTTTATATTTTCCTGAAAATATTATTCTTTTAGCATGGCGTTTTCTGATATAGAACGGTTTAAGGATTCAATATCGCTTAAAGTTGGCCGGTTTTTGCATAAGATTTTTATTGAGCAAAAACTGAACAACGTTATTGGCTATATCCTGGTTGCTTTTTTTGCTATAGCGCTGGGATATCTTTTCGCCGCTCAAACAACTTTAGGCATTGGCATCGCCGGGTTAATATGTGGTGTGGCCGTTGTGCTTGCCTGCATGTTAGATACATTAACGGGCCTGTTCATCAACCTTATTTATTCTTTTTTTGCCTTTGCTTTTTCACGTTTCTTTTTTAATGATGAATTTCCCACGGGCGTTGCATCGGATATACTGATGCTTGCCACGTTATTCAGTTTTTTTATAAAGAGAGTGCATCTTAAAAAAACATTGGATGAATTTGTGCACACGCCCGTTGTTATTGCTATCCTTGCATTGTTTTTTTACCTGATGATTGAATTGTTCAATCCTTATGCCCGTTCATTCGACGGGTGGTTCCAAACTATAAGAAAATCGCTGGGCACATTAGTTTTTCTTTTTATTGCCTATAAAGCCTTTGACAATTATGAAAGTGTGCGGAAATTTTTAACGGGCTTATTTATTGTTTGCACCATTACGGGCTTATATGGCTGCATTCAGCAATGGCATGGATTATTTGATTATGAAAGGGCATGGGCAATGGCAGATGATAACCGCTTTGGATTGATTTTTATTGCCGGCGATTTCCGCAAATTCTCCACTATGTCTGATCCAACAGCTTACGGCATAATGATGGCATCCTGCGGAATTTTCTATTTAATAATAGCTGTGAATGAAAAAAGATTGCCTGTTAAATTAACTATCCTGGCAGGTGTTATGCTCATGTTTTTAGGAATGGCATATTCAGGTACAAGAACTGCCAATGCAATGGCAGCGGCAGGATTGGTGATGTTTATGCTGCTAACAATTAATAAAAAAAGTACGCAGATATTTACCGCATTTGCTGCGCTGGGGTTTGTTGTTTTAATGTATGGCCCTTTTTATGGCAATGCTACCGTGAACCGGTTCAGAACTACTTTCAACGGCGCAAACGATGATTCTTATAAGGTGAGGGAAACAAACAGGGCATTTATTCAGCCTTATATTTATTCTCATCCAATTGGAGGCGGATTATGTACAACCGGCGCCGGTGGCTTGCGGTTTAATCCATCACATTACCTTGCAGGGTTTCCTCCGGATAGCGGTTATCTTAAAAAAGCTTTGGAAACAGGATGGGTTGGCCTGATCTTCATTTGCATTTTGTATTTTGTTGTTTTAAAGAATTGTATTCGCGGTTATTTTGATACGGATGATGCGGATGCCAAAGTATTATATGCGGCTTCCTGCGCATTTTTGTTTTCATTTTATATTGCCGATTTTGCACAGGATGCCATTGGACAAATTACCGACACGGTGGTATATTATCCAATAATTGCTTTAACTCTTAAGCTGAAAGGTTTTAAAAAGGATAAAGAATATTCAGTTAACACAGAAGAAAAAGAAAATCCAGAACTTAAATATACCTAAAGCCTGTGCCGCACACGCCGCATTGGTGAAAAACTAAAAATCAAATTTAAAATGACAAAGACTAAAACAGCCCCTGCATTTATAATGCTTGTTATTTGCCTCGGCAGCCTCATGGGCGCTTATGCACAAGGCCCTTCAGATAATCAGGTTTCATCCGGCACAGCGCAGGAAGCCATTATTGATACCGTGCCGCAGGACAATATTTCGCATTCTGCTTCAATGCAAAAACTCTTAGGCAGGGGAGTAGCCGATGATACTGCAATTGAAAACAAACTTGTGCGGCTTGCGCTGGCACAACCGCAGTATAAGCAAACCGAAGCCCAGAATAAAATACTGGAATACCAGTTAAAAAAGCAAAGAAGCAACTGGCTTAACTTATTGAGTTTATCCACCTCTTATAATGATCAATCTTTTGCAAAAAAGGCTAATACCAGCACTACAGCTTATGTTTATCCAAAATATTTTTTCGGTGTAACTATTCCAATAGGTATGATTGTGGGCAATGGTACTGATATAAAAATAACAAGGCAATCGCAAACAATTGCCAAAGGACAGCAACAGGAATTGGCTAAATCAATAAAAGCCGAAGTGTTGAAAGACTATAAACAATATAAGGCCAATGAAAAATTGCTGATTATTCAAAACCAGGTTATTGATGATGAGCAGATAAGTTTTATGCAAACGGAACAAAAGTTTAAAGAAGGAACTACGACATTAGAACTTTATAATGAGGCTTCAAAAAAATATAATGATGAAATTGTAAAAGGTATTGACCTGCAGCTTCAGCAGGACCTTTTAAAAGTGGAACTTGAAAGATTGATTGGAATGAGCCTGGAAGATGCCTTAAAATAAATTAATAGTGCAACAGAATAAATCCATTACCAGGCAAAAAATAATAGTTTTAATTACAGCTTTAATTGCATTAATTCTTCCGCTTGTCTTAATTGAAATGCAGGTTTTCCGGTTAACGGATGGTAAGCTTATTTACCCTCTTGATGATACCTATATTCACATGGTAATAGCCAAAAACCTGGCACTGCATAATAATTGGGGCATTTCTCCGGAAGCATTTCAATCTGCATCTTCCTCCATTTTATACACGGTGCTATTAAGCGCTTTATTTAAGTTGTTTTCTGTAAACACTTTAATTCCTTTTATTGTAAACCTTGTTGCAGCAGTTATTTTAATTTTCATTATTCAGCGCAGGTTGCAAAAAGAAGATGTAGGGTTTATATGGCAATTACTGGTTCTATTGCTTGTAATATTTTTTACACCGCTGCCCATACTTATTATAAGCGGCATGGAGCATACCATACAATGCCTCTTTTCCTTTCTCTTTATTTTTAATTTTTCCGAATGGACAAAAACGAGAGAAAGGTCTATCCCCAAAAGCCTGTTTATATATGGAATGATTATTTGTTCCATACGGTATGAGGGTTTGTTCATAATTGCCATTGCCTGTTGTGCACTGCTCTATTACAGGAAGATTATTCCGGCATTTTTACTGGGATTTGTTTCCATATTGCCGTTAGTAATTTTTGGTTTCATTTCACTGCTTAAAGACAGTTATTTCCTGCCGAATTCTGTTTTGCTGAAGGCAAGCCCTGTTGAGTTATCTCACAGTGGTTTTTCTGGTTATTTAAGTAATATATTAATTGAAAAATTAACGCTTGCAAAAACGGGTATTACTGCATTGGCTACACAAAGACTGTTATTGATTCTTCCATGCGCTTATTTACTTTTCTGGAAACAATTAAAAAATAAACCTGATTATTCTTTGATTATTTTATTCATTACTATATGCACTGTATTGCAACTGGCATTTGCAAAAACTGGTTGGTTTTACCGTTATGAAGCCTACCTCGTTATGTGTACAGTTGTCATAGTTTCTGTATTGGTGGTTAAATACATAAAACAAATACGTTGGCGAGAAAATAAAGTGCTTTTACCGGTATTCGCGTTCATCTTTTTCTTTCTTTTTTTTCCTTTGATACTAAGAAGCGCAGCAGCTTATTCCAAAGCCGCGCAGGCGTGTACCAATATTTATGAACAACAATATCAGATGGGGAATTTTATAAAGAAGTTTTATAATACCGATACGATTGCAGTAAATGATATTGGTGCCGTTTCCTTCTTTAACCAGTCAACCATAGTTGACCTTTGGGGACTGGCTAATATGGATGTAGCGAAAGCAAAAAAAGATGGCTATGATACGCCCGAATTTTTAAATGAAATTGTGCAAAAGAATAAAGTGGAATTTGCCATTGTATATGATAGCTGGTTTGATGATGCTTTGCTGCATAAATGGAAAAAAGTGGCTACATGGCAAATTGAGAACAATGTTATTTGCGGCGATGCAACTGTTTCTTTTTATGCCATTAAGCCGGAAAGTGATGAAACTTTAATAAAGAACCTAACAACATATCAATCTTTATTGCCAACAGATATAACGGTTAAGTATTATAATGAATAGTAATTCAGGATATATTAAAAGTTTGGATGGCTTGCGCGCTATTGCTATTATTTTGGTTATGAGCTTTCATGCTGAAATAACACACTTTGGCTGGCTTGGCGTACAGTTGTTTTTTGTACTCTCCGGATTTTTAATAACAGGTATTTTATGGAAGGAAAAACAAAACGCTGAATCATCACTCTCCTTTAAATTTAAGAAATTCTGGGTAAGACGTTCACTGCGTATTTTCCCTTTATACTTTGGGTACCTGCTGTTTATAACGCTTGCATACCTGCTTTTTCATTTTCCTTCTTATTATTCTGAATATGCATCTTATTTATTTACCTATACATTCAATTACACACGATCGTTGCCTGGTTGGGAGGGCAACCCGCTTTTTACACATTTATGGTCGCTTTCGGTTGAGGAGCAGTTTTATTTGTTTTTTCCATTGATCATTTTTTTATGCCCGCAGCGGTTTACAAAAACTTTAATGATCGCGATAATTTTTATTTCACCTATTACAAGGTTTTTGCTGGGCGAATATTATACGGCAAAAGGTTTGTCGGAGCCTGTTGTTGCCGATATTGTTTACTGGAACACATTAAGCCACCTGGACGCTTTTTTTATGGGTGGATTGATCCCGGTTTTGTCATTGGATAAAAAGATAAAAAAACCGCAACGGATTTTTACTGTCGCGCTTGTTATTGCAATTATTGCAGGCATTGTCAACTTCGCTAATACAGACTCCGGTAAATATTTTTTTAATGATCTGGGATATAATAGTGGCCAAACACATTTATACCAGCATGTTTGGCATTACACGGTGCTGAATTTTCTATTTGCTTCGTTTATTCTCGCATTAATTAGCTATAACAGCAATAAAGCATTTGCCTCTGTAAGAAAGCTGCTTGAAACCAACTGGATGGTTAATGTTGGTAAAGTATCTTATGGTATGTATCTTTTTCACTGGGCCATTCTCGAATATGTATGTAACCGTATTTTTATAACAGATAATCTTGCTTTGAAAGTAGTTGTTTTTATTCCGTATGTTATAATTGTTTATCTGTTTGCAAACTTAAGTTTCAGGGTTTACGAATCCAGGTTTCTTAAACTTAAAGATTCTCTTTTTACAAAGAAGAAAACTGGAAAAGCAAATATTCAGGTTGTACAGCAGCCCGCTTCAGAATTTACTTTTTTTAAACCAGCTTCCCATGAATAGTAACCTGGTACAAAAACAAAGCTGGGTATCAAAAGCCTTCAACCTTCCTGCCCTGCAAAAAAGCAGGCTGCATTGGGTTGACTATCTTAAAGGCATTGCAATTGTTTTGGTTGTTTACAGGCATTCTTTGCTTGGTATTGAAGGCAGCGGTGAATATATACCGCCCTATCTTGAACAGGCGAACCTGGTTTTTTACAGTTTTCGTATGCCTTTGTTTTTTATGCTTTCCGGAATTTTTGCGAGCTTGAGTTTAAGAAAAAGAACCGTAAAGCAATACATTGAAAATAAATTTGAAACATTATTGTATCCTTATTTTATATGGGTGATAATACAAATAACCCTGCAGATTATTTCATCAGGATTCACCAATTCTAACAGAGGGCTTATCGATTATACTTATATATTTTATCAGCCACGAAACTTAGACCAGTTCTGGTATTTGCCTGCTTTGTTTAATGCAGCTGTTGTATATATTCTCATAAAAAAATATGTTACACAAAGGTGGTGGTTATTGTTGCTTATTGCTTTGGGATTTTATTTTTTGTCTCCTTATATGCAAAGCGTAAGTATGATTTCAGACTGGATGGAATTTTATATATTCTTTGCCGTGGGCGATACAATATCACAGTTATTCTTTCATGAAAGGGTTCAAATTTTTTTTAAAAATCCGTTTACATTATTAGTTGCCATTCCCTTTTTTATCCTTGCCCAAACATTTTATTTAAACCACGACATGTATTATCTCACCACTGTAACCATGCGGGCCGAATTTTTGGTAATTGCATTTACAGGTTGTTTTACGATGCTTGCGTTTTCATTCATGTTGCAAAGATTGAATGTGATGTCATGGTTGAGGATATTGGGCTATCATTCACTTTATATATACGTGATGCATGTTATGATAGCCGCTTTTACAAGAACGCTCATGGTACATGTTTTCGACATTCATAACGTATATATCATACTTATCTCCTGCATTACTGCAGGCTGTGTAGTGTCGATAATTATTTACAATCTTTTTATTTATAACAATTTTGCGTGGTTCTTATTTACTTATAAAAAGAACATAAAACGAGTTAGAAACCCCTTACAAAAAAATAATGTTACTTCCCCTCAAACTGTAATCACTACAGGGTAAAATAAATAACAAACATTTGTTTATGTAAAAAAATGTTAATTTAACATTTGACTATATTCGGGAATGTTTTTTGATGGCTCAGCGCGTGTAAATTTTTTTCTACAAATTCAAAAAAGCCTTAAAATTCATTTAAGAATGAGAAAATTGTTATTTCTGCTGTTAGCAGTAAGTACGTGGTATGCATGTACAAAAACCGGGGAAACCCCTATTTCATCTTCAGACGCAGTTCAATCTTCTGAACAATCTGATGCAACGGCAAAGCCTAAACGCATCCTGCTAAAACAGGGTGGAGATCAGGGGCTATATATTAATGGTAAAAATTTCTCCTATTCGCCGGGAGATACCTTCGTTTTAACGGGAAAATGGAGTTATTGTACGCTTGAAAATATTTATGGCGAAGCGGGTAAGCATGTGGTTATTGTGAACCAAGGCTCACAGGTTCAGTTATCTTCAGGTTTTTCTTTTACTAACTGCCGGTATATAAAAGTTTTAGGTAACGGAACAAAGGATAAATATGGATTTCGTATCTCCTCAACTGTAAATAGTGGTGTTGGTGTTACCATCCAGGGCCGCTCTTCAAATATTATAATTGCAAGGGTAGATATTTACAATAAAACTTATGGGTACTGGGTAAAACAGGAGGCATCATGCGCTGACAGTCTGCAATATCCCAGCTGGGTTATTAAAGGCATAAATATTTACAATGGCCGTATTCAATCCTGCAACCAGGAAGGTATGTACTTAGGAAGTACGGATCCTAACGGGAAAAGAGCAATTACGTGCAATGGAAGGACTATTTATCCAAAACCTTTACGCCTGGG
The DNA here is from genome assembly GCF_900115755.1 of Parafilimonas terrae. Taxonomy (GTDB): domain Bacteria; phylum Bacteroidota; class Bacteroidia; order Chitinophagales; family Chitinophagaceae; genus Parafilimonas; species Parafilimonas terrae. The sequence goes on along the minus strand of NZ_FOXQ01000003.1, from coordinate 310,729 downwards.
TAATATTAAAGTGCATAACATGATAATCAAGGATACTTACAGGAGTGGCATACAATTATCCTGTGCATCGCAAGGCACTAATGAAATTTATAATAATACCATTACTAATTGCGGCTTTGAGTATAATACGAACGGTCAGGGTTCCGGTATAAGCCTGGGGGGGTACACTACAGCCAACGTATATGATAATACAATCAGTAATACTTTTACAATGGGTATATCTTCTCTGGGGGCTGGCCCGCTTACTATCAGAAACAATAAAATATCCAATACAGGGGTCTTATCAGGCCATAGAGCGAATGGAATGGCGAGCATAATGATCGACACACGTTATACAGACCCTACAACAAATACAACATTTACGGTATATGATAATGCAATTGGCACCAATACGGATGTTGGTGTGCGTGTTTACAGGACGTATCCAACTTATACAACTAATAATGCAATATATAGTAATGGGGCGGCTAAAATAGCAGTGGACCCCAATATTAAATGGAAAGCCAGTAAATAATTTGATTCTGGCAGAAAATAAAACAGGTTGTTATTTCCCGTAACAACCTGTTTTATTATGTAATATAGCTTCCGTTATTTTAAAAGCCCTTTTGCTTTATTTACAACGTTCTCAACCGTAAAGCCGTACTCTTTCATTACTACATCACCAGGTGCAGATTCACCGAATTTTGAAATGCCTATCACATCGCCTTCATCGGTAGTATATTTATGCCAGCCCATAGGAGACCCCGCTTCAATTGAAATACGTTTTCTTAAGGTTTTTGGAAATACAGATTCCTTATAAGCTGCATCTTGCTTTTCAAACAATTCCCACGATGGCATGCTTACCACTTTTGCTGCAATGCCTTCTTCTTTTAACGCCGCCTGCGCTTTCACAGCCAATGAAACTTCGCTTCCGGTTGCTATTAATATAAGCTGTGCATTTTCTGCATCAGATAAAATATAAGCGCCTCTTTCCAGGTTAGAAGCCTTTGAATATTTGCTTTGATCCAAAGAAGGCAACTTTTGCCTTGAAAGCACAATTGCAACAGGGCCACCGGTGTGTTCTAATGCAACACGCCATGCCTGTGCTGTTTCGTTTGCATCGCCGGGACGTATCACCGTTACATTTGGAATGGAACGTAAAGAAGCCAGCTGCTCAACCGGTTGATGGGTAGTGCCATCTTCTCCTAAGCCAATGCTATCGTGCGTGTAAACATAAATGGGTTTTAATTGCATAATAGCTGCAAGTCGAATGGGCGGGCGCATGTATTCACTGAAAATTAAAAACGTTGCACCATAAGGCGTAAAGCCTTTGGTAACCGCAATGCCGTTTAAGATGGCTCCCATTGCGTGTTCGCGAATGCCAAAGTGAAAGTTTTTGCCACCATAATTACCTGCTTCAAAAGAGCTGGCATTTTTAATTAGCGTATTGGTTGAAGGAGCAAGGTCGGCAGCGCCGCCAATCATTAAAGGGAAGAAGTCGGCTATGGCATTTATTGTTTTACCTGATGCCTGGCGGGTTGCCATGGCATCATCAGGGCCAAATACAGGCAGCTTTTCTTTCCAGCCTTCCGGTAATTTGCCACTGCTGAAGAGTTCGTATTCCGCAGCCAGTTCCGGATATTTTGTTTTGTAGGCCACAAATAATTCATTCCACTTCTTTTCAGTCTCTGCACCTTTTGAACCGGCTTTGCGGTAGAATTCAAGCACTTCGTCGGCTACAACAAAAGATTGCCCTGGGTCGAAGCCCAGGTTCTTTTTTGTCAACGCCAATTCTTCCTTACCTAACGGCGCGCCATGGGATTCTGCTGTATCCACAGCATTAGGGGCACCATAAGCAATATGTGTCCTCACTAAAATAAGGGAAGGTTTATCTGTTACCTTTTTTGCACTCTCAATAGCAGCAGCTATGCCATTTATATCATTGCCATCTGCAACAGATTGCGTATGCCAGCCATAAGCTTCAAAACGTTTCGCCACATCTTCATCAAAAGCAAGCGAAGTATCGCCCTCTATGGAAATATGGTTATTATCGTAGAGATAAATAATATTGCCAAGTTTTAAATGACCTGCAATAGAGGCAGCTTCTGCGCTTACGCCTTCCATTAAATCACCGTCGCTGCAAATAGCATAAATATTATAATCGAAAAGATCAAACCCTTCTTTGTTATAGCGGGCGGCAAGATATTTCTGCGCTATCGCCATACCAACGCCATTGGCAAAACCCTGTCCCAAGGGGCCAGTGGTAATTTCAATACCAGGCAGTAAACCGTATTCGGGATGGCCTGCAGTTTTGCTATGCAGTTGCCTGAAATTTTTTAAATCATCAAGCGTAACATCGTAGCCGGTTAAGTATAGATAAGCATATTGTAACATACAGGCATGGCCTGCAGATAAAATAAACCTGTCGCGGTTAGCCCATTCAGGGTTTTTGGCGTTATAATTCATAGCTTTTGTCCAAAGCACATAACCCATGGGTGCAGTAGCCATTGGTGTTCCAGGATGGCCGGAATTTGCTTTTTGCACCGCATCTGCGGCAAGCAGCCGTACGGTGTCAATTGATAATTTGGTAAGATCAGCGTTCATTCTTTTATTTTTAGGAGGGGCAAGATAAAAATTAATTAAAGAAAAAATAATTGTTTAGGTGACAATTATTTTTCCGAAACACATATTCTGGTAACGTTTCCCTAATTTTCACTAAAATTTGGTGATGGATTATATTGTTCCTCCTCAAACAAGAATCGGGCATGTTCATTTAAAAGTAGCCGATTTAGACCGCGCATTATCTTTTTATAAAGATTTGCTGGGTTTTGAAATTATGGAAAGGTATGGCACGCAGGCTGTATTTCTTTCCGCCGGCGGCTATCATCATCATATTGGATTGAATACATGGCACAGCAAAAATGCACAACCGGCGCCGGTGCACTCGGCAGGCCTGTTTCACACAGCAATTTTGTACTCAACAAGAAAAGATTTGGCAGTTATACTTAAACGGCTGCTGGATGCCAAATATCCTTTCACCGGTTTTGCTGATCATGGCGTTTCTGAAGCTCTATACCTGAACGACCCCGACGAAAACGGCGTTGAATTGTATTGGGATAAGCCGCGGGAATTGTGGCCTTTTGATGAAAAAGGTGAATTGCACATGTACACGAAAGAGCTTGACCTGGATTCATTGCTGGGAGAATTGACTGCCAATGCCCAATAATTATTTTAAGTTTAAGCAGTTTACGGTTTACCAGGACAAATGCGCCATGAAAGTTTGCACCGATGCCTGTTTATTCGGCGCCTGGGCAGCCGCTCACAGCTCACAGCTCAAGGCTCGCAGCTTGTTGGATATTGGCGCCGGTACCGGACTGCTTTCTTTAATGCTTGCGCAAAAATTACCGGGTATAATGATTGATGCTGTTGAAATGGATGAAGCTGCCTCGCAGCAGGCGAAAGAAAATTTTGAGGCATCACCGTGGAGAGAGCGATTGAAGGTTTATAATACTTCCGTACAGCAATTTGCTTCGGCAGCTCAACATAAATACGATATAATTATTTCCAACCCGCCTTTTTATGAAAATAATTTAAAGAGTAATGATGCCAAAAGAAACCTGGCGTTGCATAGTGCTGAGCTAAAGCTGGAAGAATTGATAAAAATATCCGGAGATTTATTGAAAGATGATGGAAAATTATTTATCTTAATACCCTATAATCGTACCGAACAACTGAGTGCATTGATCCGTGACCATCTTTCGATTAAAGAAATTGTTTTTGTAAAGCAAACCCCAAAACACCAATTTTTCAGAAGTATGTTTTTGTTGGGGAAAGAGAAAAGTTCTGCTGTTACTTCAGAGATGATTGTAATGGGTGGGGATGGGAGGTATGATGGTGAATTCATAAAATTACTTCAAGATTATTATTTGTTGTTGTGATGATTAAGGATTGAATTGATTTTAATCCCTACAATTTCTTTATCAAAATTTTTCTGCAATTATCCGGGGCGGTAACATACGTTGGCAATCTGTTCCTGATAAGGGAACGTCTATTTATATAAGCCTGCCTGTTGAACATAACCTTTCCAATTGAAACAAATCATTAAATTTCCGTCTTAATCGTTTTCACCATTTCAAGCGCTTCTTTGGCCAGTGTTTCTATCGTTGTATAATCTTTATTAGAGATTAATTCTTTACTGATAAGCTTGCTACCCATGCCAACGGCAACCACACCCGATTTAAACCATCCTGCCAGGTTATTTTTATCAAGCGATACACCACCGGTCGGCATAAATTTCATAGCAGGGAAAACTTCTTTAATCGCTGATATATAGGTAGGCCCAAGCACATTGCCCGGGAATATTTTTACCATAGTTACTCCTTTCAATTCAGCATAGGCAATTTCAGTTGGCGTCATGCAGCCGGGTATCCATAAGTAATTCTTTTCATTGCAAACTGCAAGTATTTCATCATTCCATGCCGGGCTGATTAAAAAGTCGGCGCCTGCATTTATAAAAGCATTGGCTGCGTCAGCCGTTTTTATAGTGCCGATGCCAAGGCACATGTCTTTATAATTAATGGCACATTCTTCTTTCAGTTGCTTAAAATTGGCCAATGCTGTTTCACCGCGATTGGTATATTCTATAATGCGGATGCCTGCAGCATACAGCGCTTTTACTATATCAATGCTTATGGCTGCATCTTCATTAAAAAATAACGGCAAAACGCCTTGTTGTTCTATAAGGTCTTTTATTTCTGTGTGACTAAACATATACGTTTTTTAATGATGATTCAATTTGTTGAACGGTTTGCGATGTTGTATCGCCGGCCTCGTGCAATTTTCCAAATGCGGCGGCTGCCGCAAAATTGATGATGTGTTGTTGTGCATAATGTTGCGTGGTCGCATATATTAACCCCGCCATAAAACAATCACCGCTGCCGGCTTTATCCATCACTTTTTCACTGGTAAATTCCGTGGAAATATATTGATTGTTATTTGTATCAAGCACTGCATAATATTTTATACCATCATTATGATCAAACCTGAATGTATTGGCAACAGTGTTGCATGAAGGATATTGCTGCATGATTTTTTTTGCCGTTATGCCAGCATGTTCAATATATGCCTGCCTGCTTTTTTTATCATGAATATGTTCATCTATATCTATGCCAAGCAAAGTATTGGCACTCCAGATATTGCCCATTACAACATTGCAATAAGGTAATAGCTGCTGCATGATCTCTGGCGGTTTTATACCGTATTGCCAAAGTTTTGCACGATAGTTTAAATCAACCGATACCGTAATGTTTTTTGCTGATGCGGCCTTCACCGCTTCGAGGCAAACCATAGCAGCGCTTTCACTTACTGCGGGAGATATAGCACTGAAGTGAAACCACGTATAATCTTCTAACAATTCATTCCAGTTTATTACACCTGGTTGTAATGATGCAAACGAAGATTGTGAGCGGTCATAAATAACACCTGTGCTTTTTAAATCGGCGCCTTCAGGTAAAAAGTAAATGCCGATGCGGCTACCGCTTAATTGCACCGGTTTTGTATCAATATTTTTATTGCCTAAATATTGCAATATTTCTTTTGAAAGATAATGCCCGGGTATAGCTGTGCAATAGCTTACAGGCATATTCCATTTTGCCAAAGCCGTTGCTACGTTTAATTCTGCGCCGCCAATATAAACCGGCATATTATTTTGTTGCAGCCATTTGCCATTTAATACAGGCGACATGCGCAACAATATTTCCCCGAAACAAAAAATCTTTTGCATAATTACGATATTGTCAAATGTATGCTGCTGCCGCCAAATGTGGTGCGATATTATAAAATGATGTATGCAGAAACAGAAATATTTACGAAAACGTTATCGCAAATACAAGGTATGGTAAGAAGATGCGGCGTATAAATTATTACTCTTTTATTACTTCACGTTTATTGCCGGCATAGCTGCTTATAACAGCTTTAACTACGTCACCTGTTAACTCTAATTTTCTTGATGATTGCGATAAATAAGAATTGCCGTAATAAAATTCAATATGTTTTTTACTACCATTTTTATAGAATATATCCGCAGAAAAATCTTCCGGCTGAAGATTGATCCATTTACTGTTGTTGTTTTTTATTGATTTTGCATAAACCATTAAACTATCCTGGTTTTGTGTAGCGATGTATAAATCTTCGCCTTTTGCATTGTGTATTTTTGCCAACGCCTTTGCATCACCGGGCACATAAAAACCGGATTGTGCCAATGTAAACGGATTAAAATTTCCTTTGCTATCGCCTTTTAAATAAAGCCCGTTAAAAGCGTCCATTCTGCCGGTGTATGGATCCATTCCATAATCGTTGCCTACCAGTAAAAGATCAAGGTTTCCATCGTTATCAATATCTTCCGCTATCATCCCAAATACAGGCGCAGACTGCGTTTGAAGCGGTAAGGGCTTTATTTTAAAATGACCATTGCCTTCATTTTCAATATACGAAGTATGCATATCATTTGCCTGCAGTATAATTGCCCCTTCTTTGTCTGCGGCGCTCCACATATCATTCATCGTGGCAGCGCCATAAGCTTTATATGTTGGATATATTTTTTTAATTGAAGCAAGCTGGGCCATCATGTCGCCTCTTGTTGCAATGGGAAAAGGTTTCATGGTGCTGTCTTCTGCCATCATATAACAAAACACCATTGCATCCATTGAGCCGTTGTTATCAAGGTCTTTTGCAATAATGGTGAGCGGTTGGGCTGGGGAGCAAGTATAATTTGTGTTCAGACCGTAATTGCCAGCTATATAATCCAAATCGCCATCGTTGTCAAAGTCGCCAGCAACAATACTGTTCCACCAACCTATGTTGTTTTCAATGCCTGTATTTTTTAATTCTTCAAAACCTTTACCTGTGTTTACAAAAAAAGTAACTGGCATCCATTCACCTGTAACAATTAAATCAACTTTACCATCATTATTAAAATCTGTAAACAAGGCATCTGTTATCATGCCTATATTTTTTAACTGCGGACAAAGTTTGGCTGTTGCGTCTGTAAATTTTCCATGGTCATTTTCGAATAAAAAACTTTTAGGCGTTGCAGGATATTGGCCAGATACCACCCTGCCTCCGACAAATAAATCCAGGTCGCCATCACCATCAAAATCTGCAGCACGCACACAACTGCCATTGGTTGAATCTGCAGGCAATGTACCTGTTGTTTTTGTAAACATTCCTTTGCCATTATTAAGGAACAAGCGGTCATTGCTGATGGGATGATCAGGAGGAATTTCATAACTGCCACTTACCACGTAGAGATCAAGGTCTTTATCACCATCTGCATCAAAAAACAATACACCCATATCTTCATATAGAGGATCGTCTTTTGGAATAAGCCTTGATGAATCCAATGTAAACCTGCCATCAGCGTTTTGCATAAAAAATACGCCTGCGTTGCCCGATGTTCCACCAACATAAAAATCTTCATAACCATTATTGTCTATGTCGCCAACGGCAATGCCCGGTCCATACTGGCTTAATTTATGCGGCATTGTTGGCTGAATGCCATAATCTGTAAAATCCCTTTCTTTTGGTTTGAATTTTATGCCAACGTTTGAAGCAACATTCTTAAATAAAGTTTGCAGAATGGGTGCGTTTGATTTTTCATTTACCGCGTTTTTATAATTTACCGTAACAAGTTTGTCTGCATCAATATTGGTTATTAACTGTTGTTTTCCATCGGGCCATTGAACAATAAGTGAATCGATTTTTGTAACAGCGCCTAATCCAAAATGTGCCCTCGGGTCATTGGTGGATAGATAACCGCGGGTTGGATAATGTTCGTAATACTGCTGCTTTCCATTATAATAAATGCGTAATGTGGCACCAATACCGTCTATATTTTTTTCACTGCCTTTTATGGCTACACTCAGGTAATGATCTGCGCTGTTTTGTTTGCTTTTATCAAAGAAAGTATTTTCATAAATGAAAGCATTATCATCAATATTGTTGATAACAAAATCGAGATCGCCATCATTATCCAAATCAACATAGACAGCACCATTTGAGAAAGATTTATGGGTAAGGCCCCATTCGGTTGATTTGTTTTCAAACGTAATACCTGCTGTATTTTTGAATGCATAGTTTGCAATTTTTACAACCGGCAATGGTTTTGTCATTGCTACTGTATAGTTGCTGCTTTTCATACCTGCGCGGTCATCATAGGTAACATAATCAAGGTCTGTAACATCCCTTGGCAAACCATTTGAAATGATGATGTCGCGCAAACCATCATTATCAAAATCTGCAACCAACGGGCACCAGCTCCAGTCTGTTTGATATACACCAGCCATAAAACCTATATCGGAAAATACAGGATGATGGCCCGGGATATTACCACTGTTTAATTGCAATACATTGCGCACATATTGATGTGTGTAATCAAATTTATCACTGTTGAGATAGTTATAATATTCGTTACCGCTAAGCATGCGTTTCTTACGCATGTTTGTTTCAGGCAGCATTTCAAGCGATATAAAATCAGTGAAGCCATCATTATTTATATCAACAGCATCAGTGCCCATTGCATTCCATGCAGTATGCTTGAAATATTCCGGTAAGCTATCGGTGAAGGTGCCGTCGTGATTATTGATATAGCACAGATCGTTGGAAACAAAATCATTGGCTACATAAATATCAGGCCAGCCATCAAGGTTTATATCTGTAATACATGCAGCGTGGCCCCAGCCTTCTATTGTTATGCCCGCCTGTTTTGAAACGTTGGTAAATGTTCCATCACCGTTGTTACGGTATAAACGATCTGTATTTAAAGCACTGCCATCTTTTACTTTAGGTCTGAAACGGATGGGCGTTTTGGGATCATAAAGCTCATTGGTAACCTGGTATATATCAAGATCGCCATCCTTGTCATAATCAAAAAAATAAGCCTGCGTGCTGAAGCCTGTATCAGCAAGGCCGTATTGCTTTGCAGATTCTTTAAACGTTGGAATATTATCGCTGTTCAATCCCTGGTTGATATATAAAAGATTGGTGCGCATTGGCTTATTGTTCTTAAGGAAGGAACAGGATACATATATATCAGGCCAGCCATCATTGTTTATGTCAACAACTGCTATACCTGTACACCAGTGATGATTTCCGGTAACACCTGCAACATCCGTTATATCGTCAAATTTTAAATTCCCTTTATTGAGGTAAAGTTTGTTTGAAACCATGCTGCCGGCGAAGTAAATATCCATCAGCCCGTCTTTATTAAAATCACCTATGCCAACACCGCCGCCATTGTAAATATTAGCCTGGTTAAGAATATTAAAACTATCGCTTTCAGTTACATTGTTATTGAACGTTACGCCTGTTTGATCGGCAGGCAATAGTTTAAAAAGTGTATTATTCTGCGATTGCACTGTTAACACAGGAAGTATAAAACACATAACCAACAGCAGTCTCAAAAAGTTTTTGCACATAGCATCAATCAATTTCAGTGCGAAAATTAATGTATATCTGTTTTACAGCGAATGATAAAAAAGAATGAGACGGATATTAGAATTATTGAGACGGATTACAGGCTATGAGTTTTACTTATTTCAACGCATCCAGCACTTTAAAAATTTTAGACGTAACGCTGCCTTTACTCACATCATAATTATTTACAATTATGGCTACCACATATTTCTTTCCATTTGCAGCAGTATGATAACCTGCAAAAGCACGGCAGGCGCTTATGGTTCCGCTTTTCAATTTCATATTATTATAAACCGGCAAAGCATTATAAAAACTTTGAAACCAGCTTTGCTTTTTGGCATATAATAAAGCATTCACCAAAGCATGCGTGGTAACGCGGTTTTGCGGCGATAGCCCGCTGCCATCTGATATATTGAGAGAAGATGAATCAATACCGTTCTGCTGCCAGAATTTTTTTAAATCAGCCACCCCAAAATCAGCACAACCATAATGGTGCTGTTGATAAGCAATTGTTTTTAATAAACATTCACCATAAAGATTAATGCTTTTTTGCAGGAACCAATAAACAATACTATCAAGTGCGGGAGAATGATAAGTTGCAATAATGTTTTCAGCTACCGGGATTGCTTTATATTGTTTGGCAAATGAAGCGCCTGTAATAATTGAATTTTTCACAGCTATTCCATTCTTTTGTAAAGCGGAATCGAGTTCTGCTTTAAATTGATCTGATGCATAAGGTAAAGAACCCGAAACCGTAAAATCTTTAACGCCTGCCGGAATAGTGCCTTCCGCAAAAGCATTATTGCCGTAAGGCGGCAGGTAAAGAATAGTGTTATCGCCTGAATTTGGTTTAGCGGTTGTAATAAAATTGTTGTATTCTTTTATATTAATTGGCGGCGAAGTTTTAATAATGGCTGATGTGTCGCCAATGTTTTTGCCCGGCTTTAATATAAGATCATATTGATTTTCGCGCCAGTTAATAGCCCAGCTTCCGCTGCCGTAATAATTGCCCATATCGTCCCATATATAGCCGCCGGGCAAAGGCTGGTAACTGAATGCGCCATCATCTAAAATAATATTTCCGTTAATAGTATTAATGCCTGCATCTTTTATTTTGGCAACAATAAAATTTAAAACAGATGCCGGTTTTGTATTGCCATAGCGCCAGCTTCCAAATGTTGGATCACCAAAACCTTTTATAATTAAATCGCCATTCAGGTTGCCGTTTTCAATATTACCTGTATAACCTATTTCAGTTTTGTAAGTAAAATCTTTGCCCAGTAAACTTAAAGCCGCAATTGATGTGAAAACCTTTTGCGTGCTTGCAGGCGCCAGGCCATATTCTTCATTTAGCGCATAAACTTTATTGCCATTTTCATCAGTAACATACAAACCCACAACAGCATGTTTAAGCTGTTCATTATTCAAAAAATTATTTACAGCCGCATTTATTTTCTGCGTAATATTTTGTGCGGTAGCAGTAATAGAAAAATAAGTGAAGAGAAGAATAAAAGCTATGCGCATTGGTTTTATTTAAAGCTATAGAATGCGCCAAATGTAAAACTAAATGCTTCTATTGTTGATGTGGTTAAACGTTTGTCTAAAGGCGAAGCATAAAATGAATAGGGCCTGAACTGAAAGAACATGCCGGTATTTTTATAAACAGGAAATGAGCCTTCAACAAAAGATTCTGCAGTAAATAAAAATTTTGATGCATTGGATGTATATAATTTTTTAGCAGTAATTACATCGGCAGGCTGCGGAATTCTATAAGCAGAATCAAAAGCTACTGCAGCACTGCTTTGCAATAAAAATTCCGGGCGAAGAGTTAAACCAAATGCCAGTTTAAATTTATGTACAGGGCTACTAACCGTATAAGAAAAGGAAAGTGGAATTTGGAAATAGTTATTGGTAAAACGTACGTTGTTTATAGCAAAGCTATCGGAACCATGCCCGAACGGAATGATCATAGCTATAAGATCATTCAAAGAATATTTATTAAGGCTGTAATGCCGCTGGCTGAAACCTGCGCCACTTTTTAATGTAAAACGCTGATTTTTTAACGGAACAGCAATCTGCAATCCATACAAACCAACATCTCCTAACCGGCTTACTTCCCTGCGTTTTGGCGGTACAAGTTCATCATTGCTTAGTTTTTCAAAAAACAAACCAGGCGCAACATAGGCTTCTATTCTTGGTGTATTGAACTGCGCCTGCGTGTACATATAAAGCAACGCAAAAGAGACAGTCAGGATTGATTTCATAAAAAAATATGATGAATGATTGATTTTCTGAAACACTACATGGCAGCAGGCTTATAATATGACAGTTTGATTTTGTTTTTCGTTGCAGAGAAACGAAAGTTGCATTATACATTTGTTGCGCCACAAATACAATTAATATGGATGGGATTAAAGTTTCTGTTATAACAATTGGTGATGAACTTTTAATAGGCCAGGTTATTGATACCAACAGTGCATGGATAGCGCAGGAATTAAATAAAATTGGCGTATGGGTACACCGGCGCCTGGCGGTAGGTGATGCGCGGAATGAAATATGGAAAGCGCTGGATGATGAAAGCGCTGTCTCCAACGTTATTTTAATAACCGGCGGGTTGGGGCCTACAGCAGATGATATAACCAAGCCTTTGCTTTGTGAATATTTTGGCGGCAAAATGATAATGGATGAAGCAACATTGAAGCATATTACTTATCTATTTACCGAAGTGTTTAAGCGCCCGCTGCCTTTGCTTGAAAGCAACCGCAGGCAGGCTTTGGTTCCTGATGTGGCAACCGTTTTGAAAAACGAAGTTGGCACGGCGCCAAATATGCTGTTTGAAAAAGACGGAAAAATATTTATCAGTATGCCCGGCGTTCCGCATGAAATGAAGGCTGCCATGAATAACCATGTTTTGCCATTGCTGCAGCAACGTTTTCAATTGCCCTATATCGGCCACAGAACTTTATTAACAGCCGGTATTGGTGAAAGTTTTTTGGCTGAAAGGATTAAAGGTTTTGAAAGCAGCCTTCCCTCAAATATAAAGCTGGCGTATTTGCCTAATTACGGCATGGTGCGTTTGCGGCTGACGGCGCAAGGCGGCCAGGCAGAAACAGAAAAAATATTAAATGAAAAGTTTGCCATATTAAAAGAAGAAGTAAAAGATGTGTTGGCAGTTGATGAAGATATTCCGTTTGAAGTTTTACTGGGAAGATTGTTACGGCGGCATAATAAAACGGTATCAACTGCTGAAAGCTGTACCGGCGGTTATATAGCGCATCTCATAACATCAATAGCAGGCTCTTCTGATTATTTTAAAGGGAGCGCGGTTAGCTATAGCAACAGCATAAAAGAAAATGTATTGCAGGTTAATAATGAAACGCTTGCTTCTGTTGGTGCGGTAAGTGAAGAAACCGTAAAGGAAATGGTAAGTGGTGTTTTGAAAGTAATGGAAACAGATTATGCTGTGGCAGTGTCTGGCATTATGGGACCGGGCGGCGGCTCGGATGATAAGCCTGTGGGAACGGTATGGATTGCAGTTGGCAATGCACAAAAAATTGTGACGAAACGCATGCATTTCAGGTTTGACAGAAAGCGGAATATAGAATTAACGGCTGTAAATGCATTGTATTTGTTGTGCAGGTTTGTAGAAACTAACAGTTAATTGGTTTATATTACCTTTGGCGCGAAGGGAGAGGATTTAAATTGTATTGATTGTTAGATATTGCTGCTTGCTATTGAAATAATCAATAATAAATTAAGCTGGTTGGCTTAAAAAATATTCAATATTCCCCGCCTGGCCGAATTAGTCGGGCAGGAACAAAACAATATGCAAATTTCAATTGTGAGGCCTCTGCAAATTGAACATTGAGCGTTGGATATTGAATATTTCGAAAATTAAAACTTGAGTCAACAACATTGATTATGCAATAATCATTTTGCCGGGTGTTTTGATTAGTAGAGAAGATGGTTTGAATAATGCTGAATAGTATTATTTTGCTGACGGGCTGCCGGACAGCAGCGGAAAGCCCGCAGCGACGAAGGAGCGAGGACTTGAAGCGGATGGCCGGAACAAAAGCTGAAATTTTTTCAACAGCCGAGAGCCCCAAAAACTAAAAATAAAAAAATCAATTATGGCTATTGTTGATCTGGTAATGCCGAAACTTGGCGAAAGCATAATGGAGGCAACTATTTTAAAATGGCATAAAAAGCCGGGCGATGCTGTGCAGCAGGACGAAACCGTGCTGGATATTGCAACTGATAAGGTTGACAGTGAAGTGCCCAGTACAACAGCAGGCCGTATTTCGGAAATATTATTTAAGGAGAATGATGTAGTGCCTATTGGCAGCGTGATAGCAAAAATTGAAACGGATGTTGATGCACCTGTTGAAACCAATGATGTATATGTTCCTGCACCCGTTGGTGATGTTAAAGAAGAAGTTGAGGAGTCAGAAATTGATGAACAGGGTGTTCCGTATATACCCGTGAATGTTGCACCGCAGGCTAATGGCAATGGCAAAATAAACCGTTTTTATTCTCCCCTGGTAATGAACATTGCCAGCAGCGAAGGTGTAAGCATGGCAGAACTGGAAAGCATACCGGGTACGGGAAATGAAGGCAGGGTTACTAAAAAAGATATTTTGCATTACGTGGCAAACAGGGGCAAGGCGCCTGTGGAAACTAATGCAGGCCGTGAAGCGGCAAATATGAATGTAAGGCAGGAAAACACTTCTGTTGCTATAAGGCCTGTGGAAGAAATATATGCAGAAGAATTACCGAAAGAATATGAAGGTAATGTTGAGATAATTGAGATGGACAGGATGCGCAAGCTGATTGCAAAGCACATGGTGCAAAGCAAGCAAACGAGCGCCCATGTTACTAGTTTTGCAGAGGCTGATGTTACTAACATGGTTTTGTGGCGGGAAAAAATTAAGAAGGATTTTGAAAAACAGCATGGAACAAAAATTACGTTCACGCCTATTTTTATTGATTGTTTGGTGCGGGTGATAAAACGTTTCCCGATGGTTAACAGCTCGGTTGACGGGGACAGGATTATTATAAAAAAAGATTTGAATATTGGCATGGCAACCGCTTTGCCGAATGGCAATTTAATTGTGCCGGTAATTAAAAATGCGGACGATTTAAATCTTGTGGGCTTAAGTAAGAAGGTAAATAATCTTGCCAATGCAGCCCGTAATGCAAGGCTAAAACCGGATGATACATTAGATGGTACTTTTACATTAACCAATGTGGGCACCTTTGGCAGTTTGATGGGCACACCTATTATTAATCAGCCGCAGGTGGCCATACTTGCAGTTGGCGCTATTAAGAAAAGGCCTGTGGTAATTGAAACGGAACAGGGCGATACAATTGGTATAAGGCATATAATGTATTTATCTTTAAGTTATGATCACAGGATTGTTGATGGCAGTTTGGGCGCATCTTTCTTAACGGCGGTGGCCAAAGAATTTGAGGGTTGGGATTTGAACAGGAGTTGGTGATTGAATTTTTAAGTTTTATATAAATCCCGCACAGCGGGATTTTTTTGTTTAGGTGAATTAGGTTTAATTTGTGGGGTAACTGCAACCATTTAATTGTTTATGAACCCCAGGTGTTTATTTTTTACCCTTGTTTTATTTTGGATAGTTCCCGCCATAAGTTTTGGACAAAGTTGTGATAACTGGGCAAAAATTACAGGGAATGTTTCAGGCATTCAGATTGGTGATCTGGATATACCGGGAAATCAAATTACAGTTGAAGCTGTTTTTAACAGGACTGCCCCTTATTTCGGTTCACAACTATATGCTGGTGATTTGGTATCTAAACATGAAGGCCCAAGTACTGTTAATTATCTGCTGCGCCCTAATTCTGCTGAGATTACTACTAGCAATGGCTATTTCAAAACACCTGATATCTGCGATATTCAATTGAATAAAACTTATCATGTGGCAATGGTTTATGACGGGAAGATCTTAAAATTTTACAGGAACGGGTTTTTGATGAGCAGTATTAATTGTTCAGGCGACCTTTTTCAAAATGATTATATTACAACTATAGGAAGCCTCGCTGTTAATCCAAATGTAACAAATGAAAATTTGGTTGGGTATATTGATGAAGTGAGAATATGGAAAGTGGTACGATCTCAGAATGATATAAAAAAATATATGAATCAACCCTTACCTAATCCTGCAACACAAGCGGGGTTATTGGCTTATTATACATTCGATGACCTAAAAAATAAACAAGGTAATACTAAATGGAATGGTAAAATAGTAGGGGATGCGAAAATTAATCAGACTAATCCCACATGTGCTTCTTTTGTTGCAGATTCATGCAATATAAAACCTGTAAATGTTGTCGCTAATTTTACAGGGCCAGATACTGTTTGTGTTAATGATCCCGTTCAGTTTACTAATTTATCTACAGGCGCTTCTAATTATTACTGGAGCTTTTGTACTGCAGGGTTTAATACCACGCCTTTAGCCAATAACCTTGGAAATCCTGGTAGTTTATTAAATGCACCTGTATTTATGGATTATGAAAAAGACGGGAATGGTAATTTTTATGGATTTATATCAAATTACGCTAATGGACATATTGTTAGGCTTAACTATGGTAATTCGCTATTAAACACGCCAACTTCTGATGATCTTGGCAATTTTAACGGGTTAATACCTATTTATGCTGAAGGTATTCAGGTAAAAGAATTTAATGATAAATGCTACGTTTTCGTTGTAGCCGCGGGTGATGATGCAGGCAATGGCTCTACTTTAATAAGACTCGATTTTGGTTCATCTTTTGCCAATGCGCCAACTGCGATTAACCTTGGTAATATAGGAGGCTTACTATTTCCTCATGATCTTTTTATTGCTTCCGAGAATAATAATTTTTATGGGTTTACCATCAACATCAAAAATAATACGATAACAAGATTTGATTTTGGTAACGATCTGGACAATACACCAAGCGGTGTGAACCTTGGAAGTATCGGCAACTTTAACTACCCCTGCGGGTTTAGCTTTTTAAATACTAATGGCAATTGGTATGCATTTGTTGCAAACAGGGATAATAATTCAATCACCAGGTTAAATTTTGGAAGCTCAATTACTAACATCCCCAATGGAATTAATATTGGAAATCCCGGGAGTTTATTAAATCGCCCACGAGATATTTCCTTGTTTCAATCCTGCGATGGTATAGTGGGGTTAGTTGTAAATGAAGAGGATGAAACTACAGGCTCAATAACCAAACTTGATTTTGGCGATAATGTTTCGTCAGGCCCGCAAGCTATCAATCTGGGCAATACCGGAAAACTGAAATTTCCACATTCAATATCAAAATTTTTTCTTGAAGGAAATGATATCTATTCTTTCATTACAAATGTTGCTAATAATACTATTACAAGATTACGTTACACTGGTTGTACAAGCACGAATATCGCTTCTTCAACAGCTCAAACGCCACCATCTGTTACGTACACTTCTCCCGGTATTTATAATGTAAACTTATTGGTTGATATCGGCCTTCCAACCCAGGCATCATTTTGCAAACAAATAGTAATAGATGATTGCAGATTGCCCGTTATTGCAAATTTTGTAGCCCCGGATACCGTATGTATCAATTCTACTGTTACAATTACTAATACTTCCTCCGGTGCTACAACTTATTATTGGAGTTTTTGCCAGGCTGATTTGAATAAGTCTCCTGTTGGAAAAAATCTGGGTAATATTAATTCTTCGTTTTCCTTGCCTGTTTATTCTGATATAGTATCGCAGAATGGAAGTTATTATGCGTTTGTGGTAAATAATCATCCTGGCGGTATATCCAGGCTTGATTTCGGTAACAGTTTATTAAACACACCAGCTCTGGTAAACCTTGGAAACCCTAATAATGTAATTACTGATAATGCAGAAGGGATACAAGTGATTAACACTGGTAATCATTGGTACGCAATTATGGTAGGAGGAGATGACTTTTATGGCGTTACGCCTCAAATAATTAAGCTTGATTTTGGATCAGATATTACAAATACATCTCCTGTTGCTACAGACTGGGGTAATATTGGCGAGATGGCCTATCCTCATAAACTATATATGTTTAATGAAAATAACAAATGGTATGGCGTAACTGCAAATACTAATAATAATACAATAACCCGTTTCGATTTCGGTTATGATTTTGCAAATCCTCCCATTGGAAGCAATCTAGGTTCATTCGGGATTTTAAATGGTCCTACGGGCTTAAACGCCATAAAAGATAATAATAAATGGTATGTTTTTGTTACTAATATGAATTCTAATTCTATTACAAGACTGGATTTCGGAAATTCATTACTCAATACACCCAATGCTAACGATCTCGGAAATATTAGCGGTACAATGCATGAGTGTTTTGATATTTATATTCAAAAATATTGTGACGATATTCTAGGTTTTGTTGTTAATGGTGATGAAAGTTATAATGATATAGTCCGGCTTAATTTTAATAATGATCTTAAATCTGTTCCTTCAGCGGTTTCACTTGGCAATATCGGAAATTTAAGTTTCCCTCACTCTTTTTCAAAGTTGTTCCGGGTTGAGAACGACTTATATACAATAATACCTAACGCCCATAACAATACTTTGACACGGCTAAAATTTTCCGGCTGTACTAATTCTAATATTTCAGGTACAAATAAGGTAAATCCACCTGAAATTATTTATGATAGTGCAGGAGTATATAACATTAATTTAAGTGTAGACGAAGGCCTTCCAACCCAGACATCATTTTGCAAACAAATAGTTGTAATAGACTGCGATACTGTTTGCGATTTGCAGCCAAACTTTATATATGCGCAGCAATCTTGTGATCCTGCTTCAATTCACTTTCAAAGTACTACTATAAATGCTGATAGCATTTGGTGGGATTTTGGCAACGGAATTACAGCAGGAAACGTAACGGATACGATAATTAAGTATTCTTCCTTTGGAATTTATTCCGTGAATTTATTTGCAAAAACAGATAAAGGGTGTCTTGATACGGCTGAATATAAAGTAAACGTAGATGTGGTTAAAAGCGATGTTATTATTAATGCTGATACTGCTGTTTGTGCCGGCAGTTCTGTACAATTAAATAGCATTGATGGCTTGAATTATTGCTGGTCGCCTTCTGCAGGATTGTCAAACTCCTCTATAAAAAGCCCTGTGGCAACGCCGCTTGTAACAACAAAATACTACCTGCATGTTTTAATGGATAGCAGCAAACCGGTATTGATGGATTCTGTTATAATTACCGTACTTCCATTGCCGGATATTAAGGTTAGTAACGATACTATTGTTTGTGGCAATGCATCTGTTCAGTTAAATGCGTATGGCGCTTCATCTTATACCTGGAGCCCTTCGTCCGGCTTATCCAACACAACTATTGCTGATCCCATCGCTACTGTATCTTCAACTACAATGTACGTGGTTGCCGGAACTGCAAATAACGCATGTTCAGCTCAGGATTCTGTTATAATAACTGTAAACCCTATTCCTGTATTTGCTATTAATCCAAAGAATCCATCTGTTTGTTTGGGTGACTCAATTATACTGACGGCAACTGGTGGAGATATATTTCAATGGTTGCCAGGTGAAAATATTTCAAACCCATCATCATCAACCCCTGTAATTTATCCAGCTTTTAATACAACATATACCGTTATAATTAACAACAGTATATGCAAGTTGTCGGATACGCTTAATACCGATGTAACTATAAACGAAGCCCCGGATGTTGCTTTGACAAAATCAAATGATGTTGATTGCTTAACGCCACAGGCCATGCTAACGGCTTCCGGCGGCATTAAATATACCTGGGAGCCCGCCACATTTATCAGCAATACTCATGTAAATAACCCTGTTGTAAGCCCGCCTTCCGATACCTGGTATTCTGTAAATGTGGAAAATCAAAACGGCTGTAAAGGCAAAGATTCAATATTGGTGAAATCATCATTTGTAGTAGGTGCGTCGCCATTCCAGGTGCCAGGTGCATTTACTCCTAATAGCGACGGGTTAAATGATTGTTTTAGCCTTAGGAATTGGGGGCCTGTAGATTATTTTGATATTTTAATTTATGACAGGTGGGGTTATCTTGTTTTTCATTCCAATAATATAAATAGTTGTTGGGATGGAACCGTTAAAGGCATACCGCAGGGTGCAGGAACATTCGTTTACCAAATAAGGGTATCTTCAAAATGTACGGAAGGAGTGGTAACAAAGAAAGGCACGCTTGTTTTAATAAGATAATTAATCCTGAAGTTTTCCCATCCTTTTGTTTTTATAATCTTTAAACGCTTTAAGAAGCATTTTAATAGTTTGCACCTTGTTGTTTTTATACAAGAGATTATTTTTTATCCGGTTAAGTAAATCCTTTTTGTATTTGGAAATATCTTTTTTAAACCTGTGGGTATATTTTGATTGGATATACAAGATATTCCTGGTCATATAGTATAACCTGGCAGGAGAATGAAAAGTTCTCCCCCTTGGTTTAAGGTTTTTTAAAGAAATTTTGGTTTGAATTTCTCCAAGGCTGTGGTGCATAAAAATATTAGGGAACTTAATTATTTTAAAGCCATGTTCTATTGACTTGAAGCAATATTCAGCGTCAACAAAATCAATAAACAAATCTTCATCAAAAGGCCCTACTTTTTTATAGGCTTCCAGGTTAATAACACTGCCGCTGGTTATTAAAAAATTGCATTCCTGGTAAGAACAATCTGTACCTGTAATTTTTTTTTCATGATTTACACCAAACATTGAAACAGTTGCCCTTTCTTTAAAATCGTTTATGCATTTAAAATAAGCCTTAACAACAGTTTCATCAAACCAGGAATCCTGATCCATTGTGAGCAGGTAATCAAATCCTTCCTCTAAAGCCAGGGAACAGGCTTGGTTTAAGCGTTTAGCAATGCCCTCGTTAACACCCTCGTTAATCAACGTAATTTTTTTAGGATAATCTGATAAAAGAGGATGAGTGCTAAAGGCAGCTGCTTCCGTGTTGTCAATAATGTATAGCTTTTCTACATGTTGTATATATGACCTTATACGGTTTTTAACAGATTCGTCAGGTTGATAAAGAATAACTACTGCGGCTTTTTTTTGAACCATGATTTTATAATGGTTGTAAGTTTTCTCCTTTGGCCTTCATTGGCAACATGATGACTTAATGTTTCTTGTCCCTTTAAAGTATTTTCAGGCTTTTTGATTACCTCTTTTTCTATAATTAACATACTATCGTAAAAATGCAACCCTCGAACTGAAGTTGTTAGATTATTAAAATATCTTTTTTGAACAGAACGTGGTAAATACCACGCATGCATGCTATCTATAAATTTTTTAGAGAAATTTATAAATGAATTTTGGTTATAAAGGCCACCTCCATATTCATACCAATATGATGTATGTAAATCTTCACAAACATATAATCCAGTTGGCTTTACATGATCAAACAAAGTTTTGAAAGTAGTAATTTGTTGCTTCATAGTGTGGCCACCATCGTCAATGAGGATATCAACTGGAGGGATCAGGCTTTTCAAGTTGTTAAGGAAATCTTCATCAGTTTGAGAGCCAATAAATATTTTTGTATTACCTTCTTCAAACCTTTTGCATTCAGGATTTATGTCGATTCCTATAAGTAAAGCTTTTTCACCAAAATATTTTCGCCACATTTGCAAAGAGCCTCCATGAGCTACGCCTATTTCTACAAAAACTACCCCTTTATCTCTATAAGATGAAAAATGTTTGTCATAAACATCAATATAATGATCCCATTTATGCATCAAACGATCATTATGTTCTTCGTAGATTTCCCGTAATGATTTCATAAAAATGTTCGCCGAATTCAAAAATTATTTGCAACAATAGCAAAGACCGGGCTAAAAACCAATATATCTTTTTGTTTCAATCCGTTTACTTTGCAAACAAAAACCAATAATGAAGGTTGTAATATTTGCAGGTGGATTAGGAACAAGGCTGGCCGAGGAAACAGATGTCAGACCTAAGCCAATGGTTGAAATAGGCGGTAAACCCATTCTCTGGCATATAATGAAAATTTATGACAGCTTTGGGTTTAATGAATTTGTGGTTTGCCTTGGCTATAAGGGCTTTTTTATTAAAGAATATTTTATGCAATATTACTTGCATAATTCTGATATAACGATTGAACTGGAAAGCAATAAGGTAAATGTACATTACACCAATGCCGAATCGTTTACGGTTACATTGGTTGATACAGGCCTGCACACAAAAACAGCCGGACGCTTAAAAAAAGTACAGAAATATCTGGGTGATGAAGATTTTATGCTTACCTATGGCGACGGCGTTGCTGATATAAACATAAAAGAGTTGCTTGCTTTTCATCAATCACATAATAAAATAGCAACAGTTACAGCCGTGCAGCCGGAAGGAAGGTTTGGCAGTATGGAAATAGAAGCAAATGGCATTGTTGATCATTTTAAAGAAAAGCCAAAAGGAGATAATAAATGGATTAATGGCGGGTTTTTTGTTTTGAAGCCAGATGTTTTTAATTATCTGAATGCTGAAAATATTGATGATGTAATGTGGGAAGACGCTCCTATGCAGGCGCTTGCAAATAACAAACAACTGGTTGCCTATAAACATAACGGCTTCTGGAAACCTATGGATGCTTTGCGGGACAAAATTGAATTGGAAAATCTTTGGCAATCAGGTAACGCGAAATGGAAAACATGGTAAAAAGCCCGGCTGAATATTATCATAATAAAAAAGTTTTTATAACAGGCCATACCGGTTTCAAAGGCTCCTGGCTTTGTGCATTATTATATAACCTTAATGCACAAATCAAAGGCTATGCATTAGAGCCTGAATATATTGATGGTTTATATAATACTCTGGAGCCGTTTATGAACATTCAAAGTGTTATCGCAGATATACGGGATAAACAAAGATTGAAGGAAGAGATTGAAAATTTTGAACCCGATTATGTTTTTCATCTGGCTGCGCAGCCTCTGGTGCGGCGTTCTTATCAAATTCCGGCAGAAACATTTGATGTTAATGTTACAGGCACCGCCAACTTGCTGGAAGCGCTTATCAGTCTTAAAAAGAAATGTACTATTGTTGTTATAACAACAGATAAGGTTTACGAAAACAAGGAAGATAATTCAATCTTATACGAGGAAGATAACGTGCTGGGTGGCTACGATCCTTATTCAGCAAGTAAGGCTTGCGCAGAATTAGTAATCAGTTCTTTCAGGAATTCATTCTTCAACTCACAAAATTATCAACAACATCAAAAAACTATTGCAAGTGCAAGAGCAGGCAATGTAATTGGCGGAGGCGATTGGAATAAGGATCGCATCATTCCTGATATTATCCGCGCATTAAAAAATGATAATACAATTAGTGTACGTAATCCTGGGGCTATTCGTCCATGGCAACACGTGCTTGAACCATTGGTTGGATATTTATTGTTGGGAGGAATGCTGAATGATGCACCGCAGCAATTTTCAAAAGCCTATAATTTCGGACCATTACCGGATGATCATTTGACTGTTAAAGAACTGGTTGAAATAGCAATTAAAACATGGGGAAGCGGAGAATGGGAAGACAACTCTGATGCATCAGCTCCGCATGAAGCAGGGTTATTGAAATTAAGCATTCAAAGGGCATTGGAGGAACTGAACTGGCGGCCAAAATTGAATGCACAACAAGCTATAGGCTGGACGGTAAACTGGTATAAGCAAGCTCCTGAAACAATTGCTGCATATACATTTCAGCAGATAAAGGATTATTTAAGTTTATGATTTTTACTGAAACAAAATTACAAGGCAATTATATTATTGAATTGGAACCTTACAGCGATGAAAGAGGTTGGTTTGCCAGGTATTTTTGTAAAGATGAATTTAAACAGATTGGGCATACAAAAGAATGGCTGCAGATAAATCATTCATTTACTAATAAGAAAGGTTCATTGCGCGGAATGCATTATCAATTGCCACCTTTTAGTGAAATAAAAATGGTTCGTTGTATTGCAGGATTAGTATTTGATGTTGTTGTTGATCTCAGGAAAAACTCATCAACCTTCCTGCAATGGTTCGGTACGGAACTTTCTGCCGCCAACAAAAAGATGATGTATATACCGGAGGGTTTTGCACATGGATTTCAGTGTTTAAGTGATGATTGTGAATTACTCTACCATCATACAGAATATTATAAACCCAATGCCGAAGCTGGTATTAAATATGATGATAAAAGAATAAATATTCAATGGCCTTTGGCTGTAACAACAATTTCAGAAAGAGATAATTTGCATCCTTATCTCAGCGAAAATTTTAAAGGAATTTAATTATGCAATGCAGGTTTTGTAAAACAGAACTCGAACACATATTCATAGATCTTATTAATTCTCCCGCCTCCAATTCTTTTCTTACGAAAGAGCAGTTGAATGAGCCGGAGGTGTTTTATCCTTTGAAGGTTTATACTTGTTCAAAATGCTTTTTAGTGCAGGTTGATGAATATAAAAAATCAGGCGCCATTTTCAACAGCGATTATGTTTATTATTCATCTTTTTCAACAAGCTGGCTGGAACATTCAAGGCGTTACGTTGAAATGATGACAAAACGTTTTCATTTTAATCAGCATTCACAGGTAATTGAAATAGCATCAAATGATGGTTATCTTTTGCAATATTTCAAACAGAAAAATATTCCTGTTCTTGGCATAGAGCCTACTGCTAATACTGCTAAAGCTGCCGAAGAAAAGGGCATCCAATCTGTTGTGGATTTTTTTGGCGAGCAATTAGCTGAAAAGCTTATCCATAAAGGCATTCAGGCAGATTTATTACTCGGCAATAATGTATTGGCCCATGTGCCTGATATTAATGATTTTGTTGCTGGCATGAAGATAATCCTAAAGCCGCAAGGGGTTATTACAATGGAGTTCCCGCACCTTATGCAGTTGGTTGGAAATAATCAGTTTGATACAATATATCATGAGCATTTTTCTTATTTGTCTTTTCACACCGTTAAGCAAATTTTTGAGGCGCATGGTTTGGAAATGTTTGATGTGGATGAAATACCAACGCATGGCGGTTCGCTTCGCATTTATGCAAAACATAAAGAAGATAATAGCAAACCAATATCTGACAATGTATCTGTCTTGCTTAAAAAAGAAGCAGATAAAAGCATGCTGGATATAAATTATTATAACGATTTTCAACAAAAGGCGCTTAATGTAAAACTTGCGTTTACGAAATTTCTGATTGAAAAAAAGGAAGCTGGAAAAAAAGTAGCAGCCTATGGTGCAGCCGCAAAAGGTAATACGCTTTTGAATTATTGTGGAATTAAAAACGATTTAATTGATTTTGTTGTTGATGCAAATCCTTACAAGCAAAACAAATATTTACCGGCAAGCCATATTCCGGTAGTTGATGAGTTACATTTGAAACAGGAAAAACCTGACTATGTAATTATTTTCCCATGGAATTTGAAAGCTGAAATAACTGCGCAATTATCTTATATTAAAGATTGGGGTGCAAAATTTGTAATTCCTATTCCTGAATTAAGTTTTATGTAATGAAGATATTGGTTACAGGCGCAACCGGATTTATAGGCAATTATGTAATTAATGAATTGTTGAAATATGATGTTGAAATAATTGCTACATCATTAAGTGAAGAAAAGGCCAGGCAGCAAACCTGGTTTCAAAATGTGCAGTACATTTCTTTTAACTTTAAGCAATTTGATGCGCTTACGAATTACTTTTTATTTTTTAACCAGCCGGATATTGTGATTCATCTTACATGGGAAGGATTGCCGAATTATAAAGCATTATTTCATACAGAAATAAACTTGCCGGTACATAAAGCTTTGCTTGAAAATTTCATTAAGAATGGTTTGAAAAATATTACTGTTGCGGGCACATGCCTTGAGTATGGCATGCAGGAAGGCTGTTTAAGCGAAGATTTACAAACCTTCCCGTTAAGTAATTATGCTATTGCGAAGGATGAATTGCGGAAATACCTGGAACAATTGCAAGAACAGTATAGTTTTTCTCTAAAATGGGTACGCCTGTTCTATATGTTTGGAAAGGGACAAAACCCAAACGCGCTTTTATCCCAGTTGGATAGGGCTTTGCAAAATGGCGATACAATTTTTAATATGAGTGGAGGAGAGCAGGTAAGGGATTATTTGCCTGTTAAGGTTGTAGCTGAAATTATTGTAAAACTTGCCTTGCAGTGTAAAGTTGAAGGTGCAATTAATTGTTGCAGTGGTAAGCCGGTATCGGTTAAAAATTTTGTTGAGAACTATTTGCATGAAATGGGAAAAAACATCAAATTAAACTTCGGTTATTACCCATATACTGATTATGAGCCCATGCACTTCTGGGGCAGCACAAAGAAATTGAAAGAAGCCTTATCTTAACATAAACATCTTTGCCGTGATGCGTTTTAGTTTTATTTTACCTGTGAGAAATGGTGGTGAATACATTAAAGAATGTGTAGCATCTATTCTTGCGCAAACGCTTCAGGATTTTAACCTGATCATTTTGGAAAACTGCAGTACTGATGGTACTGCTGAGTGGCTTCAGACTTTGACTGATGAGCGTATTATTATTATTCCTGCTGAAAAGCCATTGAGTATTGAAGAAAACTGGGCGAGAATTCTTGCTGTGCCGAAGAATGAATTTATGACTATGACAGGTCATGACGATCTCTTTGATAAGAACTATTTGCAGGTCATGAGCGATTTAATTGATCAATATCCAGATGCAAGTTTATATCAAACGCATTTTGAATATGTCGATAAAGACGGGAAGTTTATAACTAACTGTTTGCCTATGGATGAGCAGCAGTTTTCTCATGAATTTCTTGCATGTTTTATGTGCCGTACTATCAACAGTACAGGAACGGGGTATCTTATGCGTTCAAAGGACTATAATGAAAATGGGGGGTTGAGTAAGGAATATCCAAACCTGATTTTTGCAGATTATGCTTTATGGATCGACATTTCTTTATTAAGCTTTAAAGCTACTTCTCCCTATAAAACTTTTAAATATAGAATTCATAATAGTATTTCAAAAACAACAAACGGAGAAGAATATCAAAAAGCATTTGAAGTATTTTTAAATTTCCTTATTCAACGAAAACAAAACGAGAAAATAAAAATGGTTATTGAAAGATATGGAAAAGAAATGCTTCTTTATCATTGTGAAAGCCTTTCTCATCGCATATTAAAAACGCCCGTTGCAAATCGAAAAATTGCAGTAAAGGAATTTATTGAAAAATGTAAACAATATGCAGAAACCCTCATTCCAGGGCAACATTTTCAGCCTTTAAAAATATTCAGGATAAAGATTGCGGAAATTTTTGACCGGTCTTCATTTAATCGTAGCTTCTTTAAAATTTATAAAAAACTCTCATCATAATTTTTACTTGTTAAATAACACCCTTGCATATTCTTTACAAAACGTTTCGCGGCTAAAATGTTTTTCTGCATATTGCCTGCTTTTATTGCCAACTTCTTCAAGTAAAGCCGGGTTGTTTACAAGTTTGCTTAATATAGATACACCTTCTGTTACAATTTTATTTTCATCCGGATCATTTATCAGTAAGAAACCATTTTCTTCATCGGTAATATAATCAGGAATGGCATCTACTGCCGTTGAAACCACTACTTTGCCATGCGCCATCATTTGCATCACAACAATTGGTAACCCCTCATACGCAGAAGTAAGCAATAATACATCTGAGTTATTATAGACTTCTTCCATCTTATTTTTATCATTAATATTTCCATAGAACGTGCAAAACGGGTAATCTGCCGGGTTAAAAATTTTCTCTACGTCACCCACAAAAGAAAAATGAATATTCATATTTGATTCGTGCATTTTTTTTGCAATAGCCGCAATAAGATACACTCTTTTCTGCGGTGCGCCCCGGCCAATGTATACAACAGATAAAACTTTGTTGCTGATTTTTTTATACGGGGGAATATCAATAGCATTGTCTATAAAATGTAACCGTGAAAAATATTCTTCGCGGAGATTGTTGTTTGTATAAATTGCTTCTGCATCTTTCATGATCTTTTTTGTACTAAAAATTCTGGCATCAAGAAATTTGATTAAACCTTGCGTATAATTAAACCATGTATTGAGATGGCATATATCTGCACATAGCGCATCTTTTTTA
Source organism: Parafilimonas terrae (assembly GCF_900115755.1). Lineage (GTDB taxonomy): Bacteria > Bacteroidota > Bacteroidia > Chitinophagales > Chitinophagaceae > Parafilimonas > Parafilimonas terrae. Next base: position 283,099 of record NZ_FOXQ01000003.1, on the reverse strand, counting down.
ATAAAGGGCGCCACTTTATAAAAGAAAAGGCTTTCGCCGCCTACAACAACAGGCTTGTCAATTTTATTAATATAGCCTGCAATTACGCCTCGGTAAAAGAAATTTATAAAATGATATAGCTTATTATCAATATAACGATGCAGATCAATTGTGCGTGCTCCTGTATTTTTAAACTGCTGCAGGTATTGATTGTTCTTTGGCTTTTTAGAAAAGATAACCAAAGGCTTTTTGTGTGCAAAACACAGGCATAAATCTATATTTACCTGCGTCGATCCGCCAATATCGGCTGAAGGTGCAAAGATTATGAACCCATGCTTCTCTTTTATGAAAAAAAAAGGATGCATGAGTTTCCCTAACAAAACAAAAGGAAACATTATTATTCTTTCTACAGTAGTTTTAATAACTGCAGTTTTATAAGTCATTTTGAATGGTAATATTTTTTTAATAATAAAGAAAGGTAATTGTCGGGGAATTGAATGTTGCATCTATCTATTACAAGCCTGATGGCTGAGATGTCTATGTTATAATTTACACCACGGTCAATTTCGGTATAAACAGCTTCTTTACTAAGGTGCTCTTCAATAGTTTTTACTATGAATGATACAGAATAATTAAATGGGTTTGCAATGTTTACAATATTGTTTATATAAAGGGCATTCTGTAAAATATCGTTTGCAATTGTAAATACATCATCAATGCCGATTATATTTCTATAGGCGTTTTTCCAAATTGTAAATGGGTGATGTTGAAGAATATTAAAAATGAAATAGTTTAATAGTGTATAAGGATTATTGGAAATGCCTGCAATATTTGATATGCGGCAGATAAGAAATTTTTCCGCCTTTCTTTTAATGAGGTTTTCTGCAGAAATTTTATGCAAGACATACGGTGAAGATTTTAAATCATCATCATAAATACTGCAGGTGCTGAAATAAACAATTTGTTTGCCGGGATTGGTATCAATTGTTTCATTCAATAATTTTAGTTCTCTCTGAAAATTTTCTTCTTTTAAATTTCCGGAGTTTGAAACGCCTGAAGCGAAAATTATTTTGCCTTTATCATATTTGTAATTTGAAAACCGGTTCGCAAGCATTCCATTTCCAACAATCATACATCTTGAATTTGAGCCTGAAATCTTAAGCGGTTAAAGATATATATTTGAATGCAATTCTTCAGTTGGATGAATAAAATAACAGTATTGCTTGCATTTATTTGGTTGTTCCTGGCTACTGTAAAAACAAATGCCCAGGAATATAATTATTATCATTATGATGTGAAGGATGGCTTGAGTGGAATAAATGTATATAGCATTGCTCAAGATAAGGATGGCTTTTTGTGGTTTGGAACCGAAACTGGTCTCAGCAGATTTGATGGTGAAAATTTTAAAAATTTTACCGTTAGTGACGGCCTGTTTGATAATGATATTATATATGTATTTGCAGATTCTAAAAACAGGGTTTGGATATTTCCTTTTAAAAATTCAATATATTATTATTATCAAGGTAAAATTCATAATGAATCCAATGATCCCCTTTTAAAGAAATTCAATATAAAGAATGAAATTTTCAGGGCCTGTGAAGATAAATACGGGAATATTTTTTTTATAGAAACCGAGCGGCTGCATATTCTTTCAATAAAAGATACACTTACAGAAATAAATAGTGTGGAAGGGCAGCATTTTATAAATCAAATGTGTAATATAGATAAAGAAGGGAAATGCAATCTGTATATTAATCTTAAAAATTGGCCAATGCAGCATGCGTCAATTTACAGATATGAAAATGGAGCTTTTACATACCAAGACTCATTATACAATTACAATTTCGCAAGAAATACATTTGAAATAAACGCTGAATATACCGTTATAAGAAATGGACCATATTTTAAAATAAATAATAAAGAAACAAACGAACATTTTGACCTTAAAGTGCCGGCTCATTTCCGTACAGTGTCTTATATAGATAATAAAACTTTTGCAATCTCAACTTTTTATAAAACCCTGATTTTTGATATCTATCAAAAAAAAGTAGTTGATAGTTTTCTAACGAACCAAACTGTAAATAAATGCTTTAAAGATCATGAAAATAATTTATGGTTTGGCACTATGACCGAGGGAGTATATCGTTTGTCATCGACCAAAGTTAAAGTTTATAAAACATTAGAAAATGGCAAACAGATGCCTGTTTATGCTGTTGGCAACAACAATGATCGACTATTTATCGGCAGTGCAGGCTCTTTGTGGTATTTAACAGCTAATAAATTACATGAAATAAAAGTTGAAACAAACTATAATATTAGTAAAATTTTGTTGATTGAGATTTTGAATAACAGGGAATTGATATTGGGCAGTGACATAGGCCTTTTTGTTTTGAATAATGGCAAAGATTTAGGTCATTTGGGAGATATAGCTATTAAGGATATTTTTATTGATACGGACTCGTTTCTCACAGCTACAGATAGAGGTGTATTTAAATCATCATTAAAAAATCTAAGTGTAAGTAATGCAATTTGGAATAGCCGGACTACTTGCATTTATGAAACGGAAAAGAATTATTACATTGGAACTTTAAACGGCCTGTATATAAAAAACAAGTTTAGTCATGCCTTTTTTAATTTGGGAGATGATGCTCTGAGATTGCGAGACAAGATTATTAAAATAGTTAAAGCTTCAAATGGTGATTTGTGGGTAGCAACAGAAAATAATGGAATAATTACCCTTAGAAATGATAAAATAATTTATCAGGTAACAAATAAATTTGGATTAACAAGCAATTCATGCAGGTGCTTATATATTTATAAAAATTATCTTTGGGTTGGAACAGATAAAGGCATTAGCAGGGTCGATATTTCAAAGTACCCTTTTAAAATTACCAATTATACCGCCGCTGATGGCCTCGATTGTGAAATAATTAATTGTATTTATGCCTCCGGTGATTCTGTATTTGCAGGAACGCCTTACGGCCTTACATTTTTTAATGCAAATACTGCTTTACAGAAATCTATTTGTAATTTAAAACTGCTGAATATCCAATCTAATGAAGCTAACTGGTATGCTAAGCAGGACAGCATTCATCTTTCCAGCCGTGATAATCTTTTACGATTTGAATATGCAGGTATATCCTTTGTCTCGGCAGGTGATATTACTTATTACTATCAGCTAAATGGATTGAGTGATGAATGGCAGTCAACCAGGCAGAATGTATTAGAATTTCCATCGCTTTACCCCGGTGAGTATGCATTAAATATGTATGCAGTAAATAAATACGGCGTAAAAAGTAATATGCTGACCGTTCATTTTACCAAAGCAAAACATTATTGGCAGTTATTATGGGTGCAGGTATTATTGTTGCTTATTTTAGTAACGTTAATGTGGTTAGTGGCAAGGGCAAGAATAAGGTCAGTGCGAAGAAAGGCAGATGAAAATCTTTTACGTGAAAAACGAATTAATGAGCTTGAACAAATGGCCTTAAAAGCACAAATGAACCCGCATTTCATTTTCAACAGTATTAACTCAATTCAGCAATACGTATTTTCAGGTAACGTTGCAGAAGCTAATGAATACATAACAGATTTCTCTTTATTGGTAAGGCAAACGTTAGATATGTCGGGGAAAAAATTTATTACGCTTGCTGAAGAAATAATGTACCTCGGGGCATATCTTGGGTTGGAACAAAAAAAGTACGAGCACTGTTTTAATTTTACGATTACTATAGAAGAAAATACAGAAAGGAATATGCTTTTGCCGCCATTGCTCATTCAGCCTTTTGTTGAAAACAGCATAAGGCATGGCGTGTTGAATTTAAAAAAGGGGAGAGGGAAAATCCTTGTTCATTTTTTCAAAGATATAAATGCCCTTTACTGTATGGTAGAAGATAATGGTATAGGCCGTGCAAAAGCTATTCAATTAAAAAAGAATGTAAACCCGGTGTATGAATCAAAAGGAATGGAACTGGTTAAAAACCGGATTGAAAGCCTCAATAATATTTATAATTCTGATATAACGGTTGCTATTGAAGATATTGATGAACAGCATGCCACAGGCACCCGCGTTATAATAAAATTCCCACTTGATTATGACGAACAAAACAATTAACGCTGTAATAGTTGAAGATGAACCAAAGAATATTGTACTGCTAAAAAAAATGCTGGATATGTACTGCCCGCAGGTAAATATTAGCGGGGATGCAAATACTGTAGAAGCAGCGGTTAATTTAATTTCAGCGAATAACCCTGACCTCGTTTTCCTGGACATAGAAATAAGCGGTGGCAATGCATTTCAGTTATTGGATATTCTGCAACCGGTAAAATTTAATATCATCTTTGTAACAGCTTATGACAGCTATCTTTTGAAAGCTATAAAATATGCAGCTCTTGATTATTTGTTTAAGCCGGTTAATATAAAAGAGCTTATTGCAGCGGTAAATAAATCTGCAGAGAAAATTAATGCACAAAACACTTCACGCCAAATAGAAATATTGCTAAAAAACTTTTCAACGCCGAAAAATACTGCTACTATAACATTGCCAACTTCCTTCGGGTTTTACGTAATCCCTGTACAAGATATAGTGAGGTGTGAAGCCAAAGGCAATTATACGATCTTTTACATGGAAGATGGAAAATCTCATACCGCTTCAAAAACCTTAAAGGAATTTGAAGATGTCCTTTCGCCAGATATATTTTTCAGGGCACATCATTCACACCTTATCAATATAAATTACATAGTGAAGTATCATAAAGGAAAGGGTGGAATTATAGAAATGAAGGATAAGACCGAAATACCTCTTGCTTTCCGTCGCAAGAATGATTTTTTAAGCCTTTTTAATCCTGATGATTAATTACACTTATCAATTTAGTGATAACACTTATTGGCCAAAGCCGGACACTTAATAGATTGAATATTGCAGGATAGCTTATAATGCTAATATTTGTATCACCTTTTTTCGACCTGCCCTCTTAAGAGAATTAAATCAAATAAAACTATTCTAAACCCTTTATAATTTAAGCCGTTTTTGTAACGGCTTTTTTATTATATCTGCACATATCCGGATTGTTTATCAATATTTCAATTGAATTTTACATTTATAATCTGTTATGCCTTTCTAAATAAATATGGTAATAGAACTATCATTATAATATTGCCTGGAGATGAGCGAATGGCGTATCTGTAATGACTGATTTTGAAGGCCGGGCAAAAGATTGAAATAAAGTTTATTCAAAATAGTAGCCTTTATTTAAAAAAACATTTTGTGTGTTACGTACACATCCCTACTTTTGCACCCCGCTTCAAAAAAGCAAGAGTTCATTGAATAGAAAACGTTAAAGGCTAAAGAAAAAAGTAAAAGAATTTGCTGGTTATTTAAACACTGCTATCTTTGCACCCCGCTTCAAAAAAAGCAAGAGTTCATTGAATAGAAAACGTTAAAGACCAAAGAAAAGGGTTAAAAGATTTGAATAGTAAATGAGAGTTGATTATCTTTGCACCCCGCTTCGAAAAAAGCTTAAGATCATTGATAGAAAAGGCGATAAATTGAAAGAAAAAAGCAAAAGAAAATTTGAATAGTAAATTAAAAGCTTTTACCTTTGCAATCCTTTGAAAATCAATCAGTTTTTTCTCATAAATCAGTAAGGGCAACAAACAAAAAAAGTTCAAAATTTTCTAATAAAATTTTGGAACGAATCAAAACGGCTCTTACTTTTGCAACCCCAATCAAAAACGGGTTAAAATAAAAGTTCTTTAAACGTAAAAATGTAAGCAGTAGCCAGGCTGCAAAATGGTTCAAATCCATAATGCATTACAATCTTTAAATTCCGTAAGGAGTTAAGGTTAAGATCTTTGAAAAGATGGAAAGTAACAGTACTAATAAATAGCAATGTTTATTGGTAAGGTAACAGCGTAACAACAAATTATATCCGACGTTAATTTTCTGAAGAGAATTTAATAGTCAGATCAAATCTTTTACAATGGAGAGTTTGATCCTGGCTCAGGATGAACGCTAGCGGCAGGCTTAATACATGCAAGTCGAGGGGCAGCATGGGTAGCAATACTTGATGGCGACCGGCAAACGGGTGCGGAACACGTACAGAACCTTCCTTCGAGCGGGGAATAGCCCGGAGAAATCCGGATTAATACCCCATAGTAAATTAGAAAGGCATCTTTTTAATTTTAAAGATTTATCACTTGAAGATGGCTGTGCGCCTGATTAGGTAGTTGGCGGGGTAACGGCCCACCAAGCCTTCGATCAGTAACTGGCGTGAGAGCGCGACCAGTCACACGGGCACTGAGACACGGGCCCGACTCCTACGGGAGGCAGCAGTAAGGAATATTGGTCAATGGACGCAAGTCTGAACCAGCCATGCCGCGTGGAGGATGAAGGTCCTCTGGATTGTAAACTTCTTTTATTTGGGACGAAAAAAGATCTTTCTAGATCGTCTGACGGTACCAGATGAATAAGCACCGGCTAACTCCGTGCCAGCAGCCGCGGTAATACGGAGGGTGCAAGCGTTATCCGGATTTACTGGGTTTAAAGGGTGCGCAGGCGGATATGTAAGTCAGTGGTGAAATCTTTAGGCTTAACCTGAAAATTGCCGTTGATACTATATATCTTGAATGCTGTGGAGGTAAGCGGAATATGTCATGTAGCGGTGAAATGCTTAGATATGACATAGAACACCTATTGCGAAGGCAGCTTACTACGCAGATATTGACGCTCATGCACGAAAGCGTGGGGATCAAACAGGATTAGATACCCTGGTAGTCCACGCCCTAAACGATGATTACTCGACATACGCGATACACTGTGTGTGTCTGAGCGAAAGCATTAAGTAATCCACCTGGGAAGTACGACCGCAAGGTTGAAACTCAAAGGAATTGGCGGGGGTCCGCACAAGCGGTGGAGCATGTGGTTTAATTCGATGATACGCGAGGAACCTTACCTGGGCTAGAATGCGGTTTGACCGCCGGTGAAAGCCGGTTTTGTAGCAATACACAGATCGTAAGGTGCTGCATGGCTGTCGTCAGCTCGTGCCGTGAGGTGTTGGGTTAAGTCCCGCAACGAGCGCAACCCCTATCATTAGTTGCCATCAGGTAATGCTGGGAACTCTAATGAAACTGCCGCCGTAAGGCGTGAGGAAGGAGGGGATGATGTCAAGTCATCATGGCCTTTATGCCCAGGGCTACACACGTGCTACAATGGTAACTACAAAGGGCTGCCACTTGGCAACAAGGAGCTAATCCCAAAAAAGTTATCTCAGTTCAGATTGCAGGCTGCAACTCGCCTGCATGAAGCTGGAATCGCTAGTAATCGTATATCAGCAATGATACGGTGAATACGTTCCCGGACCTTGCACACACCGCCCGTCAAGCCATGGGAGCCGGGTGTACCTAAAGTCGGTAACCGCAAGGAGCTGCCTAGGGTAAAATCGGTGACTGGGGCTAAGTCGTAACAAGGTAGCCGTACCGGAAGGTGCGGCTGGAATACCTCCTTTTTAGAGCTCGCTTTACCTGCTCTGTTACTTTCATCTTTTTCAATGTTTCTTATAAGATCTTTTTATAAATTATCCCGATCCAGATTCAGACCCGTAGCTCAGTTGGTTAGAGCGCTACACTGATAATGTAGAGGTCACCAGTTCAACTCTGGTCGGGTCTACTAAATCATAGCTGTGAGCTGTGAGCTGTGAGCTATGAGCTTTGCTCGAAGCTCGAAGCTAAATGCTCGGTGCTAAAAAAGCCGGGGGATTAGCTCAGCTGGCTAGAGCACTAGCTTTGCAAGCTAGGGGTCATCGGTTCGAATCCGATATCCTCCACAAATAAGTTCTTTATAATTAAGATGTAACCGTAAAGGCGGTTAAGCGGTTCAAAGCCACTTACATCACAGGATCAGGTTAATCTGAATTATCAGATAAATCCAGGTCAGAGTTCTTTGACATATTGGGAAAGCAATCTCACAAAAAGAGAGTAACTAAAAATCAATAATAGTGGTGGTAACATCACTACAATTTCAAAATTTTTAAAGCTAATAAGGGCACATGGTGGATGCCTTGGGTCTGAGAGGCGATGAAGGACGTGGTAAGCTGCGATAAGCTAAGGGGAGCTGCACACAAGCGTTACATCCTTAGATTTCCGAATGGGACAACCTGATATACTGAAGGTATATCACTCGAAAGAGAGCCAACCCGCTGAACTGAAACATCTAAGTAGGCGGAGGAAAAGAAAATAAACTAATGATTCCCTAAGTAGTGGCGAGCGAACAGGGAAGAGCCTAAACTTAACCGGCGTGCCGGTTAAGGGTTGTAGGACTGCATTTAGAAATCATCATCAAGCTGAATTTTCTGGAAAGTTAAGTCATAGAGCGTGATAACCGCGTAGGCGTAAATTGATGAGGACGAGCAGTATCCTGAGTAGTGCGGAACCGGAGGAATTCTGCATGAATCTGCCAGCACCATCTGGTAAGGCTAAATACTCCTCAGACACCGATAGTGAACCAGTACCGTAAGGGAAAGGTGAAAAGCACCCTAAATAAGGGAGTGAAATAGTACCTGAAACCGTGTGCCTACAAGCGGTCGGAGTCCTGCAGCAATGTACGGATGACGGCGTGCCTTTTGCATAATGAACCTACGAGTTGCTCCTCACTGGCAAGGTTAAGTTCTTAAATAACGGAGCCGTAGCGAAAGCGAGTCCAAACAGGGCGCTTAGTCAGTGGGGGCAGACGCGAAACTTTGTGATCTATCCATGGGCAGGTTGAAGGTGGAGTAACATCTACTGGAGGACCGAACCCGTTAACGTTGAAAAGTTCTGGGATGACCTGTGGATAGGGGTGAAAGGCCAATCAAACTGAGAGATAGCTCGTTCTCCCCGAAATGTTTTTAGGAACAGCCTCGGATTATCCGTAAGGATTTAGAAGTATGATAGAGGTAGAGCTACTGATTGGGCTAGGGGGCTTCACCGCCTACCAAACCCTGACAAACTCCGAATACTATCATATATCTCCGGGAGTGAGGCTGCGGGCGCTAAGGTCCGTGGCCGAGAGGGAAATAACCCAGATTAGCAACTAAGGTCCCTAATACATGGTTAAGTTAATCAAACGAGGTGAGACTTCTATAACAGCCAGGATGTTTGCTTGGAAGCAGCAATTCATTTAAAGAGTGCGTAACAGCTCACTGGTCGAGAGGTCTTGCACGGAAAATGATCGGGTATCAAACCATGAACCGAAGTTCTAAGATTGATTTATCAATCGGTAGGGGAGCATTGAAATCTGCATTGAAGGCGTATGGCGATGTATGCTGGAGCGATTTCAAAAGAAAATGTAGGTATAAGTAACGATAAATGGAGTGAAAAACTCCATCGCCGAAAGTCTAAGGGTTCCTGATCAACGTTAATCGGATCAGGGTTAGTCTGGTCCTTAGGAAAACCCGAAAGGGGCATCTGATGGAAAGCTGGTTAATATTCCAGCACCTGCTATACATTAAAAGTGACGGAGCATGCTAGCCACATAAGCTGACGGAATAGCTGAGCGGATCCTTCGGGTGAGGCGTAGTGGTAAAAGTGCTTCCAAGAAAAGCGAGTATAGCGGCCAGTACCGCAAACCGACACAGGTAGACGGGATGAATATTCTAAGGCGCTCGGGTGAGCCGTGGAGAAGGAACTAGGCAAATTAACGCTGTAACTTCGGGATAAAGCGTACCGCAGCGATGCGGTCACAGTAAAATGGTTCAACCAACTGTTTAACAAAAACACAGGGCCCTGCAAAATCGAAAGATGACGTATAGAGCCTGAAACCTGCCCGGTGCCGGAAGGTTAAGGAAGGGTGTTCGTAGCAATACAAAGCTCCTGACTGAAGCCCCGGTAAACGGCGGCCGTAACTATAACGGTCCTAAGGTAGCGAAATTCCTTGTCGGGTAAGTTCCGACCTGCACGAATGGTCTAATGAGTTGAACACTGTCTCCTCCACGAGCCCGGTGAAATTGTAGTATCGGTGAAGATGCCGGTTACCCGCCACGGGACGGAAAGACCCCGTGAACCTTCACTACAACTTTGCATTGATTTTGAGCAACCGATGTGTAGGATAGTTGGGAGACTTCGAAGCAGTGTCGCCAGGCATTGTGGAGTCAACGTTGAAATACCAACCTTCGTTTGCTTAGAACCTAACCCATTTATTGGGGACATTGCATGGTGGGTAGTTTGACTGGGGTGGTCGCCTCCTAAAAAGTAACGGAGGCTTGCAAAGGTACCCTCAGTACGGTTGGTAATCGTACATAGAGCGCATTAGTATAAGGGTGCTTGACTGTGAGGCATACAGGCCGAGCAGGTGCGAAAGCAGGCTAAAGTGATCCGGTGGTTCTGCATGGAAGGGCCATCGCTCAAAGGATAAAAGGTACTCCGGGGATAACAGGCTGATCTTACCCAAGAGCTCATATCGACGGTAAGGTTTGGCACCTCGATGTCGGTTCGTCACATCCTGGGGCTGGAGAAGGTCCCAAGGGTTCGGCTGTTCGCCGATTAAAGTGGCACGTGAACTGGGTTCAGAACGTCGCAAGACAGTTCGGTCCCTATCTGTGGTGGGCGCTAGTAAATTGAGAGGACGTGACCTTAGTACGAGAGGACCGGGTCGCATGTACCGCTGGTGTATCTGTTGTGCCGCCAGGTGCAATGCAGAGTAGCTATGTACAGTCAGGATAAACGCTGAAAGCATCTAAGCGTGAAACCTTCCTCAAGATGAGTTTACTTTTAAGGGTCGTTATAGACGATAACGTTGATAGGCTACAGGTCTAAAGTTAGCAATAACAAAGCCGAGTAGTACTAATTGCCCGTAAGCTTTAATTTTATTTTTTTGGTTTTTCCGAAAAATATTTAGTTCTCCAGTGATGAAAGCTTTTCCAATATGACATTATTCAGTTGATAAGTTGCTTAGTTGAATAGTTGATCAGGACTTACCAATCAGCAAATCAATTTCACAGCTAATCACTACCTTTTTATGGTGGTTTTGCCGAGGGTGTTCACCTCTTCCCATACCGAACAGAGAAGTTAAGCCCCTCATGGCCGATGGTACTGCACAGAAATGCGGGAGAGTAGGTAGCTGCCGTATTTATTAAAAAGCCTTTCAGGAAACTGAGAGGCTTTTTTGTTTTTGTCCATTTTCCTACTGCAAGGTCTTATTCTCAATTTTGCACATAGTTTTTTGGTTCTTACAACCTATAAAGTAATTGCCGTTTAAAATTTCATCGCCGCTTCTTCGCTTTCTTCTATTGCTTTTTCTACAACAAGTTTTGCGGTTTATTGAATTGTTCATGCAATAGGAATTAATTTAAATCTTGGAAATTATCCAGTATCATCACATTATAATAATCCGGCTTGTTTTCAGGAAAATCAAAAAAAGGCAAGTTGCTGAACTCAACGAAAATAAATTCTTTTTTACCCCAAGTTATAAAATCATCAAATATCCGGTTCTGTTCTATGTGTTCAATAAATTCATCGTGGTAGTCAGAACAAAAAAGTAAGCATTTGTGTCGCTCCAAATTTTTTCATTTCAGCAGGTGCCCTTTTTCTGTATTCTAAAATGTAAGGTCCATTCATAATGCCAACTTGCAAATGCAAATTTTGTTGTTTGTATTCTTCAAGAGAATGCAAACCATATTTACGTATAAGCCTGCACATGTCTGCAGTATCATTCCATCTTCCCAAATAAATGTCAGGCAAATCATCCATTACAAAATGATTTATGCAAAAAACTTCAGTCCAATGTTCTTTTGTTTTATTGTGAAATTCAAGCAGCGTTTTTTTGTCAATATAATCTTGCAGCGTTTGCGAGTTATCTGTAGGTATGGTTAAACCGAGGTAATCATCAGGCACTTCTTTTACGCATTTTCCATTTGCATCATATATATCGTTAAATACAGGCAGCCCTGTTCTTTTGCTTAACTCCGCAGTTAATTCATTTGCCGTAGTAAATTTTATGTTGTGATTAAAAATATGTGCATTGTCAATTCCCATGCTTAATTATTTTTTATAAACTCCATCGCCGCTCCTTCACTTTCTTCTATTGCTTTTTCTACAGCAAGCTTTGCTGTTTGTAATAATTGCTGGCTTTTTTAAAACTTTACTCGACCCCCTCATAGCAATAAGAACGAAAATCATTTATAAGCATCCGATGTGTTATTTATCCGGTTAATAATATCAATCGCTGCGCCCACACTTGTTAATTCGTATGCATCATTAACAAACAAGGAAACGTAAGCTTCGTAATGGCTTAAAAACCTTTTTCGGAAATCTTTATCCTTAAATAAATAATGCAGGTAATCCTCCCTTTTTTTTACCATCAGCATTTCAAGATAAGGGCGGATGTAATCTTCCAGGTAATCCCACAGTGGGGGATGGAAAATATATAACACATCAACAGCTGCTGCATCATCAATTCTATCATTCCATGCATATACCATCGCAACAATATTATAGCCCATCATTCTTCGTGCTAACTGCTGCAGAGGTTCTGCACTATTTTCAGTAATGGCAATATGCTGCTTATCTAAAAAAGCTTCACCGGTTTGTGCATATTGCAGCGCTTCTTCTTTTTGTATTCCTTTTTGTAAAAGGTCATAAGCTTTTAAAAGTGCGGCTTCTTCTTCACTTTCCGGTGGCTTTGTTTGTATAGCAAGTATTTCGGGCTTTGGCTTTTGCGGCTGCATTTTGCCATAATATGCCAAAGGGTAATTGAAATAATGCTGTGCCTCATCTGTCCAGTCGTAACGTAATTCTATAAATTCACGGCCTTTCGAATCTTCTGTTATCGTTGCCCATTTGGCGTAATACAAATATTCTGTGAGCTTATAGTTGTGTAATAAAATATAATCATTGCCCGGAAAGCAATATTCTTTTTGTTTCAATTTTTTGGAAAGATGGTCAGGCGGAATTTGTTGTAATGATGCGGGCAACTGACTGCGACGCACTGTTACAAAATCCAGTTCGTGATTAGGATTCCAGCCTGGTGTAAGATAATGATGAATAAGCGTATAAATATTAGCGTTGCGGCTTTGCGCTACAAAATGGCTGTACCAGTTTTCATTCGGCGATGACATAAAATAATTAGCGTTACAAACCTGTGAGGTTTGAAAAACCTCACAGGTTTAATGGAAAGTTGTCTGACAGATTTTTATTAGTTAAATGAAGATGAACAAACCCTTTTTTATTACCAAACCACTCAAATACTTTTTGTCTGTTTAATAGGGTTGGCTTTTCACTTAACAAACTTTGATAAGATGAATGTGTGTATTCCGTAAAATCTTTTGTTAGTCCATGCTTTTGCGGATTAGCATGGATGTAAAAAATAATAGTGGTATAATAGCTTTCATCTGTAATTTTTTTTCTTCCAAATCTTTCCTGAAATAAACTGCCTGTTCGCTGATAAACTTTATTAATGGTTTTAGTATAAGCATTGAACATATTGCTAAATGCCTGCGACAATATTTTCGCATCAGCATTTTCTTTTGTGTATAAAAGAAAATGAAAGTGGTTAGGAAGTAATGTATAACAATAAGTATCTGCAACAGCTACAATATATTTTTTCCATAGCTGTAAAAAATAAGCGTAATTTTTTTCTTCTTTAAAAATATTTTCTTTGTTATTGCCCCGGTTATAAATATGATAAAAGTTGCCGGGTTGTAAAGGTTCTTTATACATAATACAGCAAGCTTAGTTGAATAAAATTACTTAAACCTGTGAGGTTTCTGAAACCTCACAGGTTTAAAAACTTCATCGCTGCTTCTTCACTTTCTTCAATTGCTTTTTCTACAGCAAGTTTGGCTGTTTGTAATAATTGCTGACTTTGTTTTTTTAATGCAAATGATTGCTGAACAAGTTGTGCGATTTGTTGTTGCTTTTCTAAATCAATAACAGGTATTAAAACGTTTTCAATTTCTTTCAAACGCCAATGCTGAATAATACTTCCGCCTGCATCTCGTTCTGCCTGCAATTGTGTAAGCGTTGAATTTAAAACTAACGTTAGATAATCAGGTAAAACTTTTTTATGATTTATAGCTAAAACCTGTGAGGTTTCAAAAACCTCACAGGTTTGCTCCTTTATTGTTAAATGCAAAATGGCACCTGATGTTACCGCCTGCATATCTTCTTCCATTTTATATGCAATGCCAACACTGCCGTCTTTGCTTAAAAGAATTGTGTCTTTTTTAAGAAATAAATTTTCTAATTCTTTTATTGGTGAAAGATGAATTTCTGTTTCGGTTAAACCAAACTTTGATAAATCTGCCACTCTTATAAAAGGAATGCCTTCATCCATATAAGCAGCAGAGCCCGGCTCTATTGATTTCTTAATTTTTACGAGGTCGTTTAGTTTATAAAACCTGTGAGGTTTTGAAAACCTCACAGGTTGCTTAATCTTTTCAATAACCTCATCAAATTTCGGTTGGTAATATTCTGCATCTAACCTGCCGCTTTGTAAAAAAGAATTTGCAAAACTTTTTATTTCTGTATTGGCTTGTGTTGGTTGCCAGTTTTGCAAACCAAGTTCGGAGAGAAGAATTGTTTCGGCTTGTTGATAAAGTGATTCACTTTTTAGTAATATTATTCTACTTGATTTATGTAAATCAAAAATCGCTTTATAAAATTTTTCAGAAAATGAAGGAACTATTAGCTTTTTAAGATTAGGATAATTTACAAGAAACCAAATATTTCCTACAGCCATTCTATATATCTGGCTATTTCCATACTTACAATTAATAAATGAAGAAAGATAAGGTGATGTTGATTTTTTATTTGGTACGACTTTGACGAGGTTTTGATTAATTGTTGCTTTTGGAAAATCTGAAGGTATAACAACTGATTCACCTACTATACTACCAATTGTAGTTATTAGAACATCACCTTCATTAAGCTCAGCACGTTTTGTTTCATTACTTTCTTCTTGAGAAATAAATCGTTTGTCATTTAAATCAATAAAATCAGATTTAATGTTTGTATTTCTAAGGAATAAAACGCCGTCATCTTTAAAATCTACACCACCATGCTTACCATCAGTTATAAAATCTATGATGTCAATTAAATTATCTGTATTTAATTGGTGTAATTTTTTTTCTGTTTCTAAATATATTTTTTTAAAGAATTCGGAATCTAATCTTTTAAAATCGTTATTATATAACACCTCACTCAACTTTATTTCCACCGCTTCAAGCCCATCCATCAATCGTTTGTATTTGTCTGCATCAAACGGCTCAACAGATGGGCTTATAGAAAAAAACTTAATCGCTCTTTTTTTGCAAATTCTATAAATGCTTCGGCAATGCCGTCTTGTGTTAAACCTTCATGGTTAAACAAATCATGGTCAACAATTAAATGCCCGTTCTCATCTAACAAATAATCGCTTTGCGGTAATTTGTTATAATGTTCTTCAGGCTCCTGCAATTCTAATTCACCCTGCTTTAATAAATCTTTTACTGTTTCACCTTCTTTTGTTTCAGCGCCAAACAAATTGGCTTTCGGGTTCTTTACAAATATTTTTTCACCGCTGTTGTCTTTACCCGGCTTGCGCATGGTAGCAAAGAAAATATTGTAATCATCCGCATGCGGGCAAAGTGGTCCGGCATCCGCATCATCATTCCATTTCTGCACAAATAACACAGAAGTTTTTGTACCGGTATGCGGTTTAAATGTGTTGCCATGCAGACCCACCACCGCAAGAATGCGGCAATGCGCTGCAATAAAATCGCGAATGTATTTATCGCTTGCATTATTAAATCTTCCCTGCGGCAACACAATCGCCATTCTGCCGCCGGGTTTTAAAAAATCAAGGTTGCGTTCAATAAATAAAATATCCCTGCCCACTGCATTTTGCCACTTGCCATTTTCTTTTTTGCCTAAATCATATTTTGCCAAAATGCGGCTTTCTTTTATATCGCCTGCAAACGGCGGATTTGCCATCAGCACATCAAACTGAAAATTTTTGTAATTATCTTTTTCTGCGGCAAGCCGTTTAAATTTTTTCCAGCCATTATAATAAGTGTCTTTCCATCTTTCTTCATTTACGGTTTCATTCCAGCGTTCATAATCCAGTGTATTCAAATGCAGCACATTTGTTTGTCCGTCGCCTGCAATTAAATTTAATGTACGTGCCACACGAACAGATTTTTCATCAAAGTCAATTGCAAAAACTTTTTCCTGCACATAATCCAGTTCACGCGGAAGTTTTTGCTCTGCTGTAAACAAATGACCCGGCGGTAAATTCAATTCTTTATGAATTTTTTTCCAAACATGAAAAATGCCATGCACTGTAAAACCTGCGCTGCCCGCTGCCGTATCAATTAAATATTCATGCTCTTTCGGGTCGAGCATTTTCACACACATATCAATTACATATCGCGGCGTAAAGTATTGACCTTTTTCTCCTTTGCTGCTTTTGTTGATGAGATATTCAAAAGCTTCATCAACCACTTCAAGATTCGAGTTAAATAGTTTTATGTTTTGAAGTGAAGCCACGCAAACAGGCAGGTGAGAAAGCGAAAGCATGATTTGTGCATCATCAGAAAAAACACCTTCCCATTGTTTCTTTGCTTTATCAAAAAGCAACTGAATTTTTTGTTTGAGTTCTGTTTCTGTTTGTCCCGTATTTCTAAACTCTAAATATCTCGAACGGTTTCTTACAGATGCAAGCTCATCATATAATTTAATAAACACGAGTTTGAAAACTTCTTCAAACACATCAACACCTGCATTTGCCAAAACCTCATCTTCCATTTCCAAAATCAAATCTTTCAGCGATTTTTTTTCATTAACGAGTTTATCTTTTTTAATTAAGTCATCAATAGAAAAACGCTCATTCAAAATATCACTGAGCTTTTGCGTTGCAGAAGGAATATCTGTTATGTCTTCAAAATAATTCGGGTCTCTGCGATGATAAAAAGAAATAGAATCACCATTACTCCAAACACCCATCGGCGCTCCGGTTGCATTGCAATAACTGCGCAATTGTTCTTTACCATCTTTTAGTTTGGGTTTTTTTATTTCAACAATAATGTAAGGAACATTGGGGCGATCTTTATCAAACACAACAATATCGGCACGCTTTACTTCTCTGCCAAAGTTTACAGGATATTCAAGCGCCATGCGTTTTACAGGATAATCATACCGCTTCATCAACTTACGAATGAATAATTGACGAACAATTTCTTCAGGCGTTAACCGAATTTCTTTTTCACGCACAATGCATTTTATGTATGGAACAGATTTGTTTTTTGTTTCTCTGAAAACAACCAATTTATTGAAGGCTTCAATTTCATCATCTTCAAATTGGGTGAGTTTGTAATTGGAATCTTTTAAAATATCGCTGATATGTGGCTGGAAAAGAGTTACAGAATTCATATAATTATTTTGGCGTAATGCAATGGCGCAATATAATTATATACTGAAATTATTGAACGTTTTCTAACATTACTTGTTTATTAGAAACAAGTAATTCATATTCCACCCCCACCTTCACCACATAATTTTTCTTCACATGCCCAACCGGAAAATCAAAACAACCGGCATGATTCTCATGGTTGGTGAAACAATATAAAATTCCTCATAAATTTTAAATCATTTTCAGCTCTACTGCAATATGAATTAATGCAGGCGCATTATTTACTTCAAATTTTTGCATTAAATTTCTTCTGTGTGTTTCAACGGTTAGCGGGCTTATAAAAAGTTTCTCTGCAATTTGTGCTGTCGTTAAGCCTTGAGCAATGCATTGCAATATTTCTTTTTCGCGGCGGGTAATGTGCGGCGCTTCAGCAATTTCATTATTTGCAGTGGCTAAAATTTTTTGAACTTCATCATTCAATATTAATTTACCATCCATTGCATCTTTAATGGCTTGTATTAATTCTTTTGAAGACGCATTTTTTAATACATAACCAGATGCGCCGTTTTGTAAAATCTTTGCAATGATCAGCCTTTCATTATGATTGCTTAATGCAATTATTTTTATACCATGATATAATTGCTTAATGGTTTTGCAAAGTTCAATACCATTTATGTCGGGCAGGTTAATGTCGAGTAAAATAAGGTCGGCAGAATTTTCTTTTAGAAAATTCAGCGCGTCTTCTGCATTAATAAAAGAGCCTAAAACTTCAATTTCTGAATGTTGTTGTAAAATATGCTGTATGCCTTCATGCACCAACGGGTGATCATCAAGAATTATTATTTCAATTTTTTTACTGTACATCAACTTCAATGTTTATAGTAGTGCCAATATTATTGTCAGACTGGATTTCCATTTTCCCTTTTAAATAATTTACCCTGTTCTCAACATTCAGCAAACCCATGCTCTTCGATTTTTTCTTTGCTACATCAAAACCTTTACCATTATCTTCAACTGTTATCTGCATTATGTTTTCCTGTTGCATACATTGAACCAAAACTTTTTCCGCGTCAGCATATTTTACAGCGTTGGCTGTTAGCTCCTGAACAATCCTGTAGATCATAATCTGGTTTTGTTGCGAAATTTCATTGCTCAAGCCATAAGCCTGGAAGACAACTTTTGTTTTGTTATTCGAAATATTTTCACATAAATCTTTTAAAGCAGCTTCAATTCCAAAACGCAATAATGTTTCGGGCATTAAATTTCTTGCGATCCTGCGCAGCTCATCCACTGAATGATCCAGTTGGTTAATTACCTTGTATAACTCCATATCCGAAGGTTTTTGGTGTGTGTTTTCTGCGATATTTGACAGGCCGATTTTTACACCTGCAAGCATGCCGCCGAGGCCATCATGCAAATCCTGCGCAAGCCGTTTGCGCTCTGCTTCCTGGCCTTTAAGCATAGCATTATAAACCTGCAATTGCTGCAGCTGTTCCATTTGTTTTATTTTTTGCAGGCTGGCTTCTTCCTTAAGTTTTGCATTGCGTTGTTTGTTTTTGTAAGACAAATACAACAACAATAAAAGCAGGAATAAAATAACAATACTGCTCAATAATATGTAATTGATAAAACGATTGTGCTCCAATGCAGCTATTTGTTGTTTTCCTTTACTTTCAAGTGTAAGAATCTGTTTTTCTTTTTTTTCAGATTGATATTTTGTTTCCAGCTCTGCAATTTGTGCATTGGTATTAGTTATAAAAAAGCTATCGCTTAAAATTGAATATTGTAAAAGCCAATTATAAGCGCCATGCAAATTGCCCAGCAATGAATCTGTTTTAGCCAGCGAAAGCAATATCAAACGCCTGTTACCGGTTAATTGTATTTGTTTATTTAATTCATCGGCCTGCAACAAGGCCTGCTTCGCTTTTGCGTATTGTTTTATGCCAGTATATGCAATATATCTTTGAAAGAGGAGCGATGCTTCTTCGTAGGTTAGTTTATTTTCTTTTGCGATAAGCAAACCCTTATCAATTTGAATAATGGCACTGTCGTATTTCTTTACATTATTATAATACATACCCGAGATAGTATAATAAGTAGCGAAATATGGTGATTGATTATTTGAAGAAAGTACTGTATAGGCGCTATCAAGATATATTCTTGCTTTATCGTATTGAGCAGTTGCCAGGTAAGCCTTCGCTGTGTTGGTATAACAATCGGCGAGTTCTCCATACTTATTTCCATATCTTCTTAAAATATTCAAAGCATTATTGTAATATTCAATTGCTTTATCATGCTGTTGTTTGTTCATAAAAACAGCAGCAGCATCCATAAAGTTTAATGCAGTTCGCAAAGTGTCTTTTGCTTTTTGTGAAAATGGAATTGCCTTGTTTAATAAAATGTCGAGGTAATATTTTTCATTATCTTTTTTTTGTTCAAGCACACCGTAATTATGCCAAAGCCTTGCCCTGTACTGAAACGCTTTTTCTGTAGAAAAATCTTTAAGCAATGCTTCTGCCAGCATGTATTCCTGCTGGCTTTTGGAAATATTATAATCGAAGTAAATGCCCGCCGCATAGAAATGTGCAAGTGCAGTGTAATATTTATTATTCCTGCTTAATTGTACAGCTTTATCAATGTATTGCATTGCCTTGGCTGTATCTCTGTATGACCAGTAATCTGCAAGCTGAAAAAGAATGTCAGCTTTTGCTGTATCTGCTTTTTCAGCCAGTAAAAGTTTTTGCAGACTATCTGCAAACGATTTTTCATCAACCGGGTGTTGAGATGAAGACCTGCTTGCAAATAAACAAGCTATCAAGGTGAAGAATATATAAACACCTTTTTTTATACTAATAAAAATGGCTTTTAGCATGATTGTAAAATAATTCAAAAATATTCCTGCATCGGCTATAAATATTTGGTTTTGAAAAAATACTGGTAAACCAGTAGATGAAAATTAATGTGTATCAGGGATTGTACAGGCTTTACAATTATGCTCTCTTTGTTATTGGTTAAAATAAAATGAATATGATGAATAGAATACAATCAGGTACGATCATATTAATACTAAGTATGGTTATTTTTTCATGCAGCAAAAACACAGATAACCCACAAGGAGGTGATCCGGATAACCCCGCATCTTTTTCAGGCGCAATTTATTATGAACAGGCAGATAATGGCATAATAAAGCTTGATATGTCAACAAGTATGAAAGGCGTTTTGTTTCCTCCTGATATTTATCGTTACTCGTGGGATTTAAGCCGTGATAGCAAAAGAATGCTTACAACTTCCCAGGCTGATGATCATGATTATGATGCCAATGTATATACGTATATAAATGTGGCTGATGGAACCATTATCAAACAATTCAAATATTATCCCACAGAAGGAGATATAACATCAGCTTTACTTTCTTTTGATGAAAAATTTATTGCAGTAAAACCCACTTATGATGACGGTATAGTAATAATGGATATAAACGGGAAATTATTATACGTGCTGGATGCTGTTAATGGAATAAAGATCAGGGATGAAGATATATGCTGGATGCCTGACAATACAATATTGTTCAGAGTTAAAAATAAACTCTACCGGACAAGCTCAGATTTTAAACAGGCCGATTTAATAAAAGAGATGCCCTTTAACGACTGGCGTAGTTTTGTAACCAATGCAGATGGTTCTAAAATTTCTTTTTATGCAAGCAATCACATCTGGCTTATGAATGCAGATGGAAGCAACATGGTTCAGGTTACGGAGAGTTCCGGCGTAGAGGCTGCGCCTGAGTTTTCGCCCGATGGTAAATTCCTGGTAATTGGAAATGATTACCATGTTACCGGGCCGTTTGGCCATCTGTCTTATTTATTTATTATTCCGGCCGATGGAAAAAAATATAATGTGGATGAAGGTAAAGATAACAGGGTAACGCCTGTAATAGCCAGGCAGGAAAAAGACCCGGAAATTTGTGGCGGCAATAAATTGTGGCGTTAAATAAATGAGTGATGCTCATCTTTAGATAAATTATTATAAATGCTGTTTTATTGCCCTGGTGTAATCAAAATTCAGCATTGCTTAAATAACAGTGAGCTTATAAAACAATTCCGGCTGCAAATATTTTATTGCAAGTTCCTGAAGTTCTTCAGAGCTAATATTTTTTATGGTATGAATACTCTTGTTAAAATAATCCTCGGTAAGATTATTTATGATATAAGTTTTCCATCTTGATATTATTTGAAAAGGCCCGTCTAAATCTCCGAGAATGCTTCCAATCATATAGTTGCGCACAAGATGCAATTCTTCTTCACCAACAGGTTCCTCTCTAAGGCGCTTCATTTCTTTAAACACTTCTTTCACAGTAGCTTCACAAACATCGCGGCCGGCTTCAGTTGAAATCATCCAGGCGCTTTCATGAATATGGTTTTGCAGGTAACTATGAATGCCATAAGTATATCCTTTGTCTTCACGAATATTGCTCATAAGCCTTGAACCAAAATATCCGCCGAAAATATTATTTAATACCTGCACTTTTATGAAATCAGGATGGTGGCGGTTATAAAAATTTCTTGCTATACGTATAGCGCCCTGCAGTCCATTTTCATCATTAACAATAAAATGCTGTTTATTTTTTTCAGGATTACTGTTATAATTAATAACTGAAGGTTCATTATTGCAAAGCAAAGAACCAAAGTTTTTGTTCAATAATGTTTCAATATTATCGGGAAGATTGCCTGCAATAAACAGGATGCATTTGCCATTCACATAATGCTTATCATAAAAATGAATAAGATCATTGCGTTCAAGCTTGTCATAATCACTTATTGATGCATATTTTCCATAAGGATGAGAAAATCCAAACAGGTATTCATCTATTAACCTGTTAGCTACAAAATCGCATTTTTTAAGGTTTACTTCAAGGCTTTGCTTTTGATTTTGTTTGTATATGGCAAGTTCCTGTTCGGGGAAAATACTTTCTGTAAAAAGCTCATTCACTACAGGTAAAAGCTCCGGTAGATGTTTGCTTAAACTGTGCAGTTTTACAGATGCAGTTTCATTATAACAACTACGGTTTAAATACGCGCCATAAAATTCAAAATGTTCATTTATTTCAAAGGCTGTTTTATTTTTTGTGCCGTTTTTAAGCAAATAATTTACGCAGGCAGCCGTCATATTATTTTGTTCGTAAGCATTGCCTGCATAAAAAACCCATTCTGCAAAAGCAACTTCCTGCTCTGGTGCACGCAAAGCATAAACATCTATACCATTATCAAGTGTAAAATGTTCAAGCTGCTTTAAGTGAAGATTAAAATCTGTTGCATCTACTATACCAGGTTGCTCCTTTCTGTTCAGCATAAACTATTTTTAAGGAGGGCAAATGTACTTCAATACGTGGTTATAATTTTGTTTTCTTATTTTGTATATATCTTGAAAAAATGGAACCCGGAATAAAAGAATTTTTTAAACGTTTAGCCACAAGTATTGCCATATTTATTTTGTGGGTAGCAATCAATATGACGATTGGCATTAAATATAAATACGCGCTTTTCAGCGATCACATAGGCATAGGAAATATTATATTTTATGTATGGCTTATTTTAAGTTTTATCGCACTTGTTATTTTCTATATAAAGCTTTGGAAAAAACCTATTGAAAACCTGCACGACGATCCATGAAAATCAATGGTATTATTATATCTTTTTGCCCATCCATTTGTTGCTTTGTATGTACCAGTAAGAGGGAACGAATAAAGCTATCCAGTATATCCATTCGCTCATCCAGCCAATGGTGATAGAGAGGTTCAAATATTCAAGTACTGTATAAACATATATGCAATACAAAATAATAGCGATTGTTTCTGTAAACAGGTTTCTTCTGCTATTACCTGTGCCAAGTACTGCATTAAGCCATATTGTAGAAACAGATTGCAGTACAAGTGCCAAAGAAATTACGCGGGCAACAGGAATAGCAGCTTCTATAAAACTATCGCTTTGGCCATAAGCGCTTAAAAAGAATTTGGTAAACAGGTTGATAAGAATTGCTATGCAAATAGAAAATATTAAACCGAGTTTGGTTATTTTATAAATGAGCTCTTTTACGCGGTGTTCTAATTTTTGCCCTATAATATTACTCACCATGCTGTTAGATGCTGAAGCAAACGACCAGGCAAAACATCCGAATATGCCAAACATATTGCGCATAATATTTGAAATAGCAAGCGGCTGTGTACCATGGTGTTCAATGAGAATGTAGAAAAATTCCCAGCTTGCCAGGCTTATAGCAAACTGTAAAATGAGCGGTGATGATTGATGAAGAATAATTTTGATGGAATTAAGGTTAAGTTTTTTATTCTTAAAAAGATTGATGCTTTTACCGATGCCTTTAAAATGAATTACGCTGAAAATGGTTACGAGGCCGGTAAATTCTGCAATGATAGATGCATAAGCTGCGCCGTTAAAACCCATTTCCGGAAAACCAAAATGCCCGAAAATAAATGCATAATCAAAGAATACATTGGCCAAGGTTTCTGCAAGTGTTCCTATTATCAGGTATTTGCTTTTATTAATGCTGATGAGCAAAGCGTTGCGTAACTGGTAGATATATAAAAACGGCACCCCCCAAATACGAATGCGTAAAAAATCAATGGCCATTTCTATATCCTGCTCATTATGCAATGAATATTTTAAAATAGCCGGGGCAATAAACCATGTAATTAAAATACCAGCGATGGCAAATGCCAGCGCAATGCGCACCGCCTGGAAAAATAAAAGCCCGATTTCGCCTGCTTTATTTTCACCGGCCCGGCGGCTCATTAAAGCCTGCAGACCGCTGCTTAATCCAAAACCCATCACGCCAAAAACAAGATAATAAACGCCTGTAATGCCTGCAACAGCCAACGCTTCTTCGCTTAAATGACCAAGGAAAATATTATTGGTAATGAAATTAATATTAGGAACCAATATGGAAAGGGCAATTGGCAGGGCAATGCGCAGTATTTGTTTATTGGTTATTTCTACGGTTAGTTGCATGGGCGCGCAAAGCTAAGCGGTAATAAGGAATGAGCAAAGCAGTATAAGAAGCCTTAACACTTTAATGTTTCGAATGGGCCAGGCGGTTTATCATCCGAGGGTTACGCCATCATAAATGTCAGCGATTAACAGGTCTTCATTAATCGCTTTTATATTTAAATATTCCCGGGGTGAGTTATATTCTTCCAACTCCCAGTGATGGTTTGTATTCAGCCTGAATACTTCAATATGTATGCTTTCCGAATCAATCAGCACATATTCCTTTAGCGTTGGTATATCGCGGTAAAGTTTAAATTTTTCGCCGCGGTCATAATTTTTGGTTGAAGGAGAAAGCACTTCAATTATTACTGCAGGATTTAAAACGTTCCAGTTATCATTGTTCAACGTGATTAATTCGCCGCAAACAATGGAAATATCCGGATAAGTAAAAAGCGTATTGGATTGTATATGTATGCGCTGGTCGCTTCCAAAAGGCTGGCATTTTTTGCCTTTAAGCTTTATGAAAAGGTTTCCAAATAAATTTTTAGCGATAATATTGTGTGGCACTTTTGTGCCGGACATAGCAAAGATTTCTCCCTGGTAGTATTCATGTTTTTCCGTTGAAGCTTCTTCCATTTCAAGATATTCCTCAATCGAAATTTTCTGCTTGCTGTAAGCTACGGCGGGTTCTCTCACTTCCATACAATAAAAATACAATATTTGTTTGTAAGCATTGTTGCTGTTGCGTTGCAGAATTTGAAAATGCTGTTTACAGCCTATAAAAGCCGGTAAAAATCTCAATCTTTGTAAAATTTTTTCTCATGCCGGATAAAACCATCGCAGATTTCCTGTCAGGAAAAACGCAGCATACTATTGACCTGTTCAATCATTTTACAGATGCATATAATAGTATTGGATTGATAGAGTTGCACGCAGCTAAAACTATGATAGGTGTATCAAACGGGCATAAACGTATTGCATGGATAACACAGTTAGGCAAAAATTTTATCCATATTATTTTCCCCTTTAAAGAGCCTCATTACGATAACCTTTGTTTTATTAAGATTGCGCAGGTGCCGGGCAATAATCAACAGTTCAATCATCACTTCCGCATGCTGCATATTTCGGATATTAATGAAGAGGTGATGGATTATATGAAACTGGCTTTTGAGCAGCAATAAGCTATTCTCTTCAAAAAAATAATTACAAAAAATTGTAACCTTTTTATCTTTCTGAAGTAACCTATATAAAGCGAATCTAAAGCGAACACAAATTATACAGCGTGGCTGAACTCACAGATGAGAAAATAATGTACAAGGTAAAAGAGGGCGAATTGGCCGAACTAACACAATTGTTCGATCGCTATAATGTGCCTGTATATAATTTTTTCCTGCGGTTAACGGCTGAAGCCGCGATAAGCGAAGACCTTACACAATCATTGTTCTATCGCATACTGCGTTACCGCAACAGCTTTAATGCTGCTGCCGGAAGCTTTAAATCGTGGATGTACCAGATGGCAAGAAACCTGCATGCCGATCATTGCAGGGAAAAGCTGCGGCTAAGTGAAGTGATTAAAAATGTGCATGAATACCCGGAAGATGTTTTGGAAAAAGAAGATGGGTTTAAAGAACATGATTTTGAACAATTGAAAAAAGCTATGGCAAGCCTGGGGCCTGTTGACAGGGAGCTGATTGTTTTAAGCCGTTATGAAGGTTTGAAGTATGCAGAAATAGCAAAGATGAAAAGCATGTCGCTAAGCGCTGTTAAAGTGCAGATACATCGTGCATTAAAAGAATTAAGGTTACTTTATTTTAAACAATAAGAGATTTGATTATGCAGTGTTATGAAGCTGAATCGTTGCTGATAGATTACTTAGATGCACAACTGCATCCGAATGATAAGGCGCCATTGGAAAGGCATTTGAAGGAATGTGCACAATGCAGGCAGGCGCTGGAAGAATACAGGCAGATTTTTGCGGGCATACAAAATGATAAAATTAAAAAGCCCGGCCCGGCGCTGCGTGAAAAATTTGAAAGCATGCTGCAGAGCGAACTCAATATAGAAGCTACTGCAAACATTGTAAATAAGCATGAAGAAAAGAGCGCTGCTGTAAAATCTATAAACCGTTATGCATTGCTTTACAGGATTGCTGCCAGCATTATACTTATTGTATCAGGTTTCTTTATTGGTACAACTATAACTAACAATAAACCCGGAAACGGGCAGGTGGCGGAATTGAAAAGCGAAGTGAAAGAAATGAAAGAAACATTAACGGTAAAACTGCTGAATGAAGAATCAGCAAGTGAGCGCATAAAAGCAGTAAGCTATGCGGATGAAATAACAGATCCTGATAATAAAATTGTTACGGCGCTTATTACCACGCTTAATGAAGATAATAATGTAAATGTTCGGCTCGCAGCCTTGTATGCACTTGCAAAATTTTCCAATAACAATAAAGTAAGCGACGCACTGGTGGCATCACTTGGCAAACAAACAGAACCACTGATGCAGATTGCATTGATCAATATTCTCACAGAGAAAAAAGAAACAAAAGCCAAAGCGCCTATACAGGAAATACTGAAAGATAAAAACACATTACCGCCTGTTAAGGAGATAGCGGAAAAGGGGCTTAAAGTTTTATAATTTTTGTTTTCAATAAAACGGTTATGAACAGGAACCCGGAGCTGCATAGCGCTGTGCAGATGAAGGTAATGCGACGCAACCGTGCTTAACCGCAGTTCATTTGCCGGTAATATAAAAATCCCAAAAACCCGAAGGGTTATTTAAAAATTACTATTTAAAATTTATAAGAATGAAACACATTAGTTATGTTTTACTGTTAATGCTTTGCCTTGCATCTTTTTGTTTGCATGCACAGGAGTATAAAATAGCTGTGCAGAATACGAAAGACGGTAAGCTTATATTGAATAGTTTCCCGGGCGATTTGCCGGTGGAAGGTTATAGTGGCAATGAGATAATTATTACATCAGACTTGCCCGCCAAAGCGCCCGACAGGGCTAAGGGATTAAAGCCGGTATATGCAGGCGGCACTGATAATACAGGCATTGCTGTTGCTGCCGATAAAAATGGCAACCAGGTAGTACTGCAATGTTTATTGCCCATAACAAAATCTGCAAATTATAAAATTAAAGTACCTGATAATTTCAGCATCCAGATAGACAATGATTGCGGCCATTCAGGCGATGTAACGGTATCAAATATGAAGGGGGAGCTGGCTGTAAAAAACTGCCAGGATATAAAAGTGAAGAATGTTTCAGGGCCACTGGTGTTTTATACTATAAGTGGCAATATCAATATAAATTTTGCATCACTTGCAAAAGACAGGTCGGTTTCTCTCGCTTCAGTGAGCGGTGATATTGATGTTACTGTTCCCGCAGCTACAGGCATGGATGTGGAGCTGAATAACATCAGCGGTGGCATTTATTCTGATTTCAGTTTTCCCAATGATGATAAAGGCCTGAAACGTGTAGGCGGCGGCAATTCTGTAAAAAGCAGGCTGAATGGTGGCGGCGCCAGTCTTAAAATTACCAACGTAAGCGGCAATATTTATTTAAGAAAAGGATGATGGTGGCGAGCATCGTGAAACGTAAAGTTTAAGTGCAGGGCGTTGTAGTTTATCAAACTCTTTTAATTGAAAAAAACAAAACCAATGAAACATATAACCGTCTTATTGATATTATGCATGTTAAGTTGCTTTACACATGCGCAGAAAATAATAGAAAAAAGCCTGGCTTTTGCACCAGGTAAATTTATAAAGCTGAATATTCAGATAGCAGATTCTATAAGGATTGTTACATGGAATAAAAGTGAAGTATCTGTAAAAGCATCTGTTGATATAAACGACAATAAAAACAACGATATCTATCTTACGGATTTTAATGATGCGGGCAATACAATTACAGTAGATGCAAAATTTGAAGACAATAAAAAAAGAAAAGATACCTGTAATTGCTGCAACTACAGGAGCAAAATTTATTGGGATATTTATATTCCTGAACAATCATCTTTTGCAGTAGAAACTATTAATGGCGATATCATTATTGAAGGCAATACAAAAGATGTGAAGGCACATACCATCAGCGGGTTTATTGATATGGGGCTTGCAGCTTCACGTAAAACAGACCTGAAGATGAGCACTATCAGCGGTACTATTTATACAGACGTTGCAATAAATGGTAATGGCAAATCAAGAGGCGGTAACAGCGTAACAGCTGTTTTTAACGGCGGCGGCGAAGCAGTGAACCTGGAAACAATAAGCGGTAATATTTATTTAAGAAAAGAGTAAAACTGGTGTTGTAATTTTTGATAAATGGCGCATGAAGAATGCGCCATTTTGATTATATATTAATTTAGATTTCTTTTAAAATAAATCAGATAATCATCTATACATTTGTTGCTATAGTAAACTACGATATATGAACCAGTATGTAACGGATTTTGTGAGCCTTATTGATAGCAACAGTAACATCATTTTCAATATGACATACCAGGAGGCTGCGGCTGCAGTTGCCTCCGGCGACCCGGCTGCCGTACGCAAAATCGACGGCCAGTTTGCCATAGTTGAAAAGGTGGGCCGCCAGGTATTTATGGCGCGTTCCCTTGGCAGGCCCATGCGTTATTTTCTTGCCAAACAGGTCTCAGGGCCTTTGCTTATTGTAGCAGAACGCATGGATGAAATTTATGAGTTTCTCAAACAAAGGGAATTGCATCACCAGTTCCATCCTTCTTATACAAGAATGGTTCCGGCGCATCACCTGGTAAAGCTTGAAGTAGTAGGCTGCCCCGATCCCAACCCGGTATATACAAGATTTTTTGAACCGCAGCGAAATGTGCTGCCCACCGACCTTGATGCTATCGGAAAAAAATATATAGAAACATTAGCCAATGAATGTCAAAAGTGGTTGTTGACGATCCCTGAAAATGAGCCGGTAGGCGTTTTGTTTTCGGGCGGCATTGACAGCGGCTCTGTGTTTCTGGTGTTGTATCATTTAATGCTGAAACTTGGCATGTCGCCGCAAAGGCTTAAGGCTTTTACTTTATCTGTAAATGGCGGCGCCGATGCAGCGCAGGCACATGAGTTTATGGATAAACTGGGTTTGTCGCTTTTTCTTGAAGTAGTTGATGTGCCTTTATCAGCCATTAATTATAAAGAAGCCATTAAAGTAATTGAAGATTATAAATCGCTCGACCTGGAAGCAGCAACAATGGCGCTGGCGCTTTGCGGTAGAATAAGGGAATTATATCCCGATTGGAAATATATGGCCGATGGCGATGGCGGCGATGAGAATTTAAAAGACTATCCTATTCAAATAAATCCTGAATTAACTATCCGCAGTGTTTTAAATAACCTTATGCTGTACCAGGAAGGTTGGGGCGTTGATAAAATAAAACATTCATTAACTTATTCCGGCGGGCAAAGCAGGGGGCATATCCGTTCTTATGCGCCTTCTAAAAAATATGGGTTTAAAGACTTTAGCCCTTATGCCTTGCCAAATGTAATTGAAGTGGCGGAAGGTATTCCGTTCATAGCGCTTACCAATTGGAAGGAGGAAGTATTGTATGCGCTGAAAGGAGAGGTGGTAAGCCGCGGTATAAAAGCTGTTACTGGTTTTGATATGCCGGTATTTGAAAAGAGAAGGTTCCAGGAAGGCGCTGTGCCAGAAGATGCTTTCTCAAAAGTTTTTGGCGCCAGTGAGGTAGAATACAGAACATTCTTTCATTCATTGTATGCATAAGATTTCGAAATATTTGGGCTAACACAAAATGAGTGGGAGCCTTTCTTAAAAGGGAAGGGTTACCAGGCGTTTATCGTTCAAAGAAAAAAATCTTAAATTTGAGTTATGAAAAGTGTATTGGAATTGAATGAAAAAAAAGTGCCGGTTGTACGTATTGATAAAGCATTGAATAAATACGATGATGTTGTTCTTTTTCCTGAAAAAGTAAAGAAAGCCCGGGAGTCTTTTAAAAAATTTGGAATCCCTGATTTAAAAAAGCGCAGCCAAACAACAACAAAGTAACCCCCGGAAGAGACTTATATAACGTTCTGCAGATTTACTTCAATTCACTGTATGCATAATGGTTTTGATGGTAAAGCAATTACACAACTTCGTTCAAAAAAAAATAAATTAAATCCGTTTATTCCCTATCATTTTTTACATGAAGAGGAACCGGGTTTATCCGGCGGAATTGAAACTGTAAACACTATATTTCTCACAAGCAAAGAATGCGCTTTTAAATGTTTGATGTGTGATTTGTGGAAGAACACATTGGATGAACCTGCACCATTGGGTGCAATAGTTAAACAAATCGATTATGCATTGGAAAAATTACCGCAGGCGGATGTTATCAAGCTTTACAACAACGGAAATTTTTTTGATACAAAAGCTATCTCTCCGGAAGAATATCCTGCAATCATCAAACTGCTTAAAGGTTACAAAAGAGTTGTTGTAGAGAATCACCCAAAGCTTTGTAACAAACATTGTATCGAATTCAATGACTTGCTTGATGAGAGGCTGGAAGTGGCAATGGGCCTGGAAACTATTCATCCCGATGTATTGCCAAGATTAAATAAGCAACTTACGACGGAAGATTTCAGAAATGCAACTGTATTTTTAAATCAGCATG
Source organism: Parafilimonas terrae (assembly GCF_900115755.1). Classification (GTDB taxonomy): domain Bacteria; phylum Bacteroidota; class Bacteroidia; order Chitinophagales; family Chitinophagaceae; genus Parafilimonas; species Parafilimonas terrae. The sequence goes on along the minus strand of NZ_FOXQ01000003.1, from coordinate 252,117 downwards.
ACATTGATGTGCGTGCATTTGTTTTATTAAATGCGCCTTACATAACGCAGCCGCAGGAAAGCATTGCATGGACTTTTAAATCCATACAGTTTGCTTTTGATTGTGGTGTTGCCCGCTGTTCTGTTATCCCGGTTAGGCCGGGCAATGGTGTGATGGATGTTTTGTGGAAGGAAGGTAATTACACACCGCCTTCTTTGTCTATGCTGGAAGAAGTTTTTGAAAAAGCTTTATTGCTGCAGCAAGGACAGTTATTTGTTGATACATGGGATATAAGTTTTTTATCTGAATGCCCGCTTTGTTTTGAAGCAAGAAAAGAACGGTTGGAAAAGATGAACCTCGGGCAAAAAATACTACCGTTTATACAATGTAATTGTAATGCTGTTTAAGGTGAATAGATCTGAACATTATGATATTGCGATTGCAGGCGCCGGCTTCGCCGGCGCAATTACTGCGCTTGTTCTAAAAGAATGCGGCTTTAATATTTGTTTAATTGAAAAAGGTAAACATCCGCGTTTTGCAATAGGAGAATCTTCTACACCTATTGCCGACATGATTTTGCGTTCGCTTTCATCAAAATATAACCTGCCCTGGCTGTATGATTTTTCACGCTATGGCAGCTGGCAACAAGCCCATCCTGAAATCGTGTGCGGAATTAAAAGGGGCTTCAGTTATTATAAACATTATCCTGGTAAAGCGTTTTCAACAGATGATAATCATATCAATGAATTGCTGGTTGCTGCAAGTGTAAGCGATGAGTTGTCTGATACCAATTGGCTGCGGTCAGATATTGATGCTTTTCTTGTAACAAAAGTTAGAGAAGCAGGCATCGGTTATTTTGATGGAACAGAAATTACATCGGCCATTAGAGAAAATAGTAAGTGGGAGATTGCTGCTAATTACAATAATAATAATCAAACTATTCATGCTTCTTTTTTTATTGATGCAACTGGCAGCGGAATATTGGCTGATAAATTATTTTCTGTAAAATCATCAGCAGAAAATTTTCTTACTAATTCGTTTGCAATATTTTCTCATTTTGATAACCTGCCGCGATGGACAGATATACTCCGTCAAAAAAATATTGCCACAAACGACTATCCTTATGATGCAGACAATTCGGCTTTGCATCATGTATTGGATGAAGGCTGGATTTGGCAACTTCGTTTTAATAATAACCGCACAAGCTGGGGCTTTGTATTAAACGCCAATAACCTTTCATTGCAAAAAATGCAAACGAAGGAAATCTGGAACATGATGCGGGAAAAATATTCTGATATAGATTTTATATTAAAAGATGCAATGCTTTCTGCGCAACCTGGAAATATTATACGCTCAGGCAGGCTGCAAAGAAAGCTGGAAAAATGCTTTGGCGACGGCTGGGTGGCTATGCCGCATACCATTGGTTTTGTTGACCCACTTTTCAGCACAGGCATTGCTTATTCGCTTGCAGGCATTGAAAGAATTGCTGAGATATTATCAGGCAACCGCAATTTTCAACAGCCACTGTATGATGAGCTGCAGGAATATGAAAATATTGTTACCGAAGAATTGAAATTGATTGACCTGCTTGTGGCCGGCTGTTATAAAACAATGGAGCATTTTCAATTGTTCAACGCATGGTCTATGCTGTATTTTACGTTTACAATTATGTACGAACAAAAGCGGTTAAAAAACCTTCCCGTAAAATATTTTCTTGAAGCGGATAAGGCTGAAGTGCAGCAAATGGCACATTCGGCCTATAAAGATTTACTCAAACTAACGCAGCAGGAAACTATATCTCAGGCTGATATATCAGCTTTTACTGACTCGGTAAGAGAGAAAATAAAACCTTACAATATTGCTGGTTTAATGGAGCCATCTTTTAAAAATATGTATCATCATACGGTGGCTGTGTTGTGATGCAGCGTAAGCAAAAGTTGCCAGTGGTGAATGGGGGAGTTGATTTCCCTGGAGAAGCCCTTTCTTCAAAAATCCTTATAGTTTATGCACTATAATTATTTATTTACTGCCAATGGATATTTAAGGTTTTCATATTGCGATAAATCAACCTTAATGCTGCCAACCGTAAGTTTGGATTGAATTCTTACCGGTAAATGGTTATTGTCGTCAGTAACCCATACCGTCATGTCTTCGCCACCTTTAAATGCATTGCCTTTCAATAATAAAGGCTGCAATTTGATGGCACTAAATTTTCCATATTTCGTACTAATGGTTTCTTTGCCCATGTATTTTATATACATGTTATAAATGTCGTTTCCAAAAAACATGTTGAATGTAATTTTATCGCCGGGACTGTATTTCGAATAATCAAGATTTCTCGCCAGGTAAACAGAACTAATTACATCCTGAACGTTTTCAGGAACATTGTATGTTCCTTTTTTTGTAGTCGCTGTATTATTATGCCGGTTAAAAACAACTTCTTCATGTTTTTTGTACTTGCCCTCACTCACATTGCGTATGAATTTTACAGGCTGCATGTTATCTGCGTTCAGGTAACTTTCATAGCGGTCCCGTACTTTAAAAATCCAGTCATACTTTGAATTGGTTGAACCTTCGCCTATCAAATGATAAATATTTGCATCAGGCGTGCTTGCCTCATTCACTGAAAAAGAAGCCGTGCCCGCATTGAAATAAATGCCTGCAACTGTATAATATACCGTAAATTTTATTTTCTCACCCGCCTGGAAAGAAAGGTTTTGTGCCTGTGAATTAAATACTAACCACGTAAACAGCAATACAAAATTTAATCTCCTCATCACTACCTCCATTCTTTTATTTGTGCAATGCAAAGTTCGCAATTTTTAAAAAATTAAACAAGTGTTTAATTTTTTTACGATTCATACTTTTATTAAGACATAAATTGAGACGATATTATACAGTGATTATTTGTTAAAAATATTTTAATACGGATGTTAAAGATTATGCAGCAGCTGCATATAATATGCATCAAGAAAAGGCTTACCAAGCTTGCTGTAAGGCGCCCATATCCGTTCAACGGGCAACAGTACTTCTACCGCTTCGGCGTCAGGAAAAGTCTTATAATCAAACCGTATGCTTTCTGTGCTTATATAACCTGTGTAATAATACTGCATGTTTTTTGAAAGGGCATATTGCAGCTTCTGCAATATTAAAAATTTTCCAGGGCTGTAAGCACGATATTGCGGATGATAAATATTCATGATGCCGGCAATAGATTCATTGCCTGTATCAAAATATCCTGCCGCAATCAGTTTATTTCCGTCAAGCACCTTTATCATCATCGAGTCAAATGGCTCTGGTAATTCGGGCTGGTGCAGGTAACTGGCGCACGAAGCTGAAACCTCGAATTGAACATATTTTTTATAAGCGGCATATAATGTTTCTATTTCATCGTCTACGTATGCAGGTTCAATAACCACCGTAAAACCAGCGCATTTTTTTAAAATATTCCTTGCAGCTTTTTTTAATGAAACATCCTGCGCCAAAGTGCGCAGCCAGAATACAGGAATAGTTTTATAATCACTGTTTATAATAGTTTCATTGCAGGTAAACATAAGATGCTGCATGCGGTAGTAACCGGCAGCGAGCAACCTGTCAAACAATTCGTTTTTAAAGCCTTCCTTTGGCGGGGATATGTAATGTAAATCGTTGCTCATCTTAATTTAAAAATACTTCGATAAATAATCGTAAGATAAAGGCAGATTTTAAAATTTGAAAAACAGTTTTATATATTGAAGAATAAGACCGGAATCTTTTGTATTTGTTGAACGGCAATAACAAACCGGGATATATTTTTACAAAACTATTTCTTCATAAATAACAACGAAGTGATATTAGAATCGTTGCACAGGATTTTGCCTGCTGAACGGATTAAAAGCAGGCTGATTGATGTTATAACCTATGCCTCCGATGCAGGTTTTTACCAGCTTATACCGAAAGCTGTTGTACAGCCTGTAAATGAAGATGAGGTAAAACAGCTTTTTGCATTATCTCATCAGCAAAATATTCCCCTGGTTTTTCGTGCCGGCGGCACAAGCCTTTCCGGGCAATGTATTACAGATGGCATCCTGGTTGATTTAAGTAAATGCTGGAACAAAATTTCAATTGAAAATAATGCAGCATTTGTAAGGGTTCAGCCGGGCATAACCGGTGCTATGGTGAATACTTATCTTAAAAAACATGCCTGCAAAATTGGCCCCGATCCGTCCAGCATATCTGCGGCAATGATGGGTGGAATTTTATCAAACAATGCCAGTGGTATGTGCTGCGGCGTAAAATATAATTCCTATCATACGGCAAAATATATACGATTTATTTTGCCTGATGGCAATACATATTCAACTGAAGTTGAAGCGGATTATGACCGTTTTGCCACGAATAATAAAACGCTTGCAAATGAGCTGATAAACCTGCGCAATATTGTTCTAAATAATAGTGCTTTATCAGGTAAAATAAGATTCAAGTATCAAACAAAAAATACAGTTGGTTATTCCTTAAATGCGTTGCTTGATTACGAACATCCGCTTGATATTTTTGCTCATCTGTTAGTTGGTGCAGAAGGTACGCTGGCTTTTATTGCGGAAGCTGTAATGCAAACCATTCCCGACCTGCCTTATAAATCAACAGCGCTTTTATATTTTACTGATATATACGCAGCCTGCACAGCCATTGAGCCGCTTATAGCTGCGGGCGCAGAAATGGTAGAACTGATGGACAGGGCATCGCTGCGTTCTGTTGAAAACATAAAAGGAATTGATCTGGTTATTAAAACATTGCCGGAACCTGTAGCGGCATTGCTGGTGGAGTTTCAGGAAAAAGATGAAGTCACATTAAATACAAAAGTTGATGCTTTCTTAAGCCTTGCCACCACGTTATCTCTTTTAAATAAACCTGCATTTACAAAAGATGCTGCGCAAAGGGAATTTTACTGGAAAATACGCAAGGGTTTATTTCCTGCTGTGGGCGCAGTGAGGGCCAGCGGCACTACCGTTATTTTGGAAGATGTAGCTTTTCCGCTGCAATTATTGGGAGATGCTATTCTTGACCTGCAGGTATTGTTTAAGCAACATCAGTATAATAATGCTATCATTTTTGGCCATGCAAAAGATGGCAATATACATTTTGTGGTAACGCAAGCTTTTAATGCAAAAGATGAAGTGGAGCGCTATCATCGTTTTATAAATGATGTGGTTGAGCTGGTAGTTAAAAAATATAACGGTGCATTAAAAGCTGAACATGGCACCGGCAGAAATATGGCGCCTTTTGTTGAAACGGAGTGGGGTGGAGAAGCTTATGCAATAATGAAGCGCATTAAAGAAGCAGCCGACCCGAAAAATTTATTAAACCCGGGTGTTATAATTAATGCTGACAAAGATGCGCATATAAAAAATCTCAAGCCTTTGCCCTCCGTGGAAGAAGAGGTGGACAAATGCATTGAGTGTGGTTATTGCGAGCATAAATGCCCGAGCCGCGATTTAACTATGACGCCAAGAAGGCGCATTGTTGCAAGACGTGCATTGCAGCAATTGAAAGCGAAGGGCCAGCCTGCATATAAACAGCTAATCAAGGAATATGAATACGATGGCCTTGAAACCTGCGCTGTTGATGGCTTGTGCGCTACTGCCTGCCCTGTTGATATTAATACCGGTGATCTTGTAAAAAGGTTAAGAAAAGAAAATCATTCCGCTGCTCAAAACAAAACTGCTTTATGGGTAGCCAGGCATTTTGGCTTTATTGAAAAATCGGTGAGGCTTGCATTACAAACCGGTAAAGGCATCAATAGCATTGCCGGTAAACATTCCATGCACCGTATTACAAAAATGCTGAGAAAGTTTATGCCGGCTGTTCCATTATGGTCAGATCATTTGAAAAAGCCGCCATCTTTAAAACCTTTATACGAAAACAGTTTGCAAAGCAATGCGGAAAAAACAATTATATATTTTCCTGCCTGTATATCGAGAGTGTTAGGCAACGGTGAAGATGGAAAGAAAAGTTTAATGGAAACATTTTTAAGTGTATCTGCAAAGGCCGGTATTAATGTAATCGTTTTAAAAAACGTTACAGGAACTTGCTGCGGCCAGATATTTTCATCCAAAGGTTTTTATCCTGCTTATCAATATACCGCCAATAAAATTGTTGAACATTTATGGAAAGATAGTGAACAGGGAAAATATCCTGTTGTAATAGATGTAAGTTCCTGCACTTATACGTTGCATCATATTCGTGCTGCACTTACCAAAGAAAATCAACAGCGCTATGATAAGCTTGTTATTATTGACAGTGTTGATTATTTGCATGATTATATCTTACCTGTTCAATCACCGGTCAATAAAAAGAACAAGGTGGTGTTGCATCCTGTTTGTGCGTTGGAAAAGCTCGGTATAGAATACAAGTTTGTAAACATCGCGAAAGCATTTGCAAACGAAGTAACCGTGCCTGTGCATGCAGGTTGCTGTGGTATGGCCGGCGACCGCGGTTTTCTTTTTCCTGAACTTACTGCTGCAGCAACGGCACATGAAGCAAACGAAGTATGCAGGCATGAATATGATGGTTATTATTCTTCTACCAAAACCTGTGAAATAGCTATGAGCGAGGCTGTGAAAAAAAATTATGAATCTGTTTTATACCTCGTGGATGAATGCATTTAAATACGATATAAACAACTTGTTTAATAAATAACTGTATTAAAAAATGCGGAAGCAAAATCAATTTACTTCCGCATTGTATAAATTTCGTGAGATAAGAATTTATTTCTTCATTGTTTTATATACGCTCAAATCACCATCAGTGCTTATTTCAAGTATCTGGCCCTTATTTTTTGTAACGGCCTGTATAAAATAACTTACATAACCATCAGTGTCAACAAACATAATGGCGTCAGTTACTGCCCAGTCATTGTAGTTATCTTTCATTGCATCTGTAACAATTTTGGGCAGGTCAGTTTTTGAAACCTGGATGCTGTATCCTATCAATTCTTTATCGCTGCCATAAAAAGCTGTGGCCTGCTGATTTTTAAAATTAAAACTGGCCTGTCGGTAACTTGATTTGCTTACCCAGCTTACCTGTTCTGTTTTTCTAAAGGCGCTTGATAAATCGTGCAATAACCTTGTGTCTGCAACTTTTTCGCTGGCAAAAGATGGAATGCTCATCGCAAATAATAATGTGGCTGTTAAAATTGTGCTTCTCATTGTTTTAAATTTTGTTCCGCTTATATCGGATGTTAAGAAATATTGTTTGCCAGTTACATTTCAAATCATGTATCCGTTTCGGTTAAAACTTGTTAATCTGCTGATGAATGGCAGGACATTTAATTGACCGGTTGAAAAAAATGATCAACGTTGCGGCATTACTTAACGCTGTTTTTTCATTATTATGAAAACTGTTCGTTTTTGAAACAACAGATGTATTGATAGCGATACAATAAGCTGCTTATATTTCTTTAATGGTTCAGGATATAACAATATATAATTGAAGAAAGCTTAAGATTGATTATTGGAAACTGCTTATGCAATATCTTTTTATAAATTATTTGTTGATCCAGATTTCAATAGTTCCGGCAGAAACATTATTATTTTTAAGCAGAATGCGTTGCAGTATAAGTGAATCCTGTGGATAATAACTGTTGCAAATAGCAAGCACCTCCTTTGCCATTTCTTCATCCTCTGCGTGAAAATATTTTACCATATTTTTAAACGACTTGCCTTTTATGGTTTCAGCAGCAGGCACTACAAACCTGCTGCTTCTCAATGCATCCATGCATGCTGTAAGCGCCTTCGATTTATAAGCAGAGCCAACCTGGAAATAAACTGTGCCCCGGTATTCTTTATTTATTGCCTGTATAGTTTTTTGATACCTGTTTACAAGCGAATCATTGTCAGTTTTTAATTCTATTTTTTGAATAGAATCATTTACAGCCACATTTTTTACTTTATCAAGTTCGCTTTTTAACTGGTTGTGGGAATAGATTGCAAATGCAAGTATGATCACAAATATTAATGCGCCAATACCTAAGATGTTGATTAATTTCCGGTCTTCTTTTTTATCTATCTTTTTAGTGTGAATAACATTGGCCAGCAGGTCATGCGATATTTCAATATTGTTAATATCGTTCCTGTTTACAATTTGTATAATGCGGTCATTAACAAGGCCGGTAATTACTCTTTCCGGTACGTTCTTAAATTCCTTGGAGTTAACAGGTTTAAGCAGGCGGTAACCTTCTTCGCTCACAAGGTTTTTTTCCAGTAAATCGCCAATATTTTTTTTATACCAGTGCCGGTATTTTTTTATGGTGCTGTTATAATAATCATTTAATATGGTTTCAACTTTTGTATTATCAATTAATTCTTTTGAGATGGTGGCTTGTTTTGCGGCTATCCTTTTTTCATTTGCCTGGTAGCAAAACAGGCTTAATATGTAAGGTTCAAAATCTTTCTGCTCCCAGTTTATTTCGTTTGCATCATCATTGGCGTTGCCTGTTTCGGCTTTTATTTTTTTAGGAATGATCTTTCTTAAAAGATGCACTGCTGTAGCTTCATCTATTAAATGTTTGGCAGGCTGGTAAACGGCATCAAAAGCTTCTTTGCCGCGTAACTGCACAATGCGGTAACGAATTTTGTTTAGTGAAGGAATAAGCTTGCTTAAATCTTCAAGCGGCGCAAGAAAATCTTCGCGCAGGCTTATTATAACCCGGCAATTATTCTGGGCGTCTGAAGCAGTAAGCGTTTTATAATTATCAGCATTCTTTAATTCATCGGGCATCCTGTTTTCAATAAGGCCTGATATTTCTTTTGCAAATTCATCAGCCTTGTTTTTATTATTTTTTCCAAACTTGAAATATTCTTCAAACTGGTCAAGTATTAATACAGGTATTACAGCGCCGCCGGTATAGTTGGCTTCACGAAAAAATTGCCATAATGTAGTGTTTGCCGGGTAAGTGAAATCTTTATAAATATATTTTTTTACTTCAGCCTCAATTACATTCCGTGTATAGGTAAGCGGGTTGATATTCGCATCAGAAAAAGGAATACGCAATAAAATGGGCAGGTAAAAATTTTCACGCAGCTTAGGTATAAGGCCGGCATTTATCAGCGAACTTTTGCCAATGCCTGATGTGCCGAATATAACCGTGAGCATATTGTTTTTAAGCAGGCTGAATATTTCATTCACCGGCTTACTTCTTCCAAAAAACAAATTCTTTTGCTCCTCCGTAAAAGTATGCATGCCGCGATAGGGGCGCTGTTCCATATAAGTATCGTTTATGCTTACGCTGTGGCTAATTGTTAACCGGCGTAAGATTATTTCTTGTTATAAATGATTCAACAAAAGCGTTGAGCGCTTCCCTGCTTGTGTCTGGAATTTTTTCCATGCCGATGCCATCAAAATACGTTTCATAAACCGACATGTTTATGGCATCTGTTCCTATGGTATATGGCTTTATAAAAGTTGTGGTGGCTGCTGCATCTTCGCCAGCCATTCTCCTGAAACCGGCAAGCGTCCATTCCTTATACACATATCGTTTTACATCAATAGGGTCTTTTACAGAACGCGCTGTTATTACAGGCAGAAAGAAATCGCAGTTTTGAATTTCCGGCTTAATAACATTATTGAAATTGGTCCCTGAAAAAATTTCATTGCCATCAAAAAACACAGGCACGCCTTTTTCAGCAAAAGCATTGTTGAGCAGTTGGGCTATATTTTTATCTTCACTTATAAAACTTATAAAAACTTTTTCTTTATAACGCTGCACTATATTCTCAGGGTTGTTTTGTACGGCCTTGTGCAAAGCCTGCACAAAATCACCAGGCGATTTGAATGTTTCTTCATTTTGCGTAATTACCTGTCCCTGGTATTGCTGTAAAAAATTTTCAAATTCAATTCTGCTTAAAGTGCCTGCATCTGAAATAAGTTTTTGGTTTGATTGCGTATAACGTTCAGCCGCAATGAGCCTTATTAAAAAGCGCATCAGCCAGTCGGGGAAACTGCTGCCTATTATAAGCAGGTTATTTTCCCGCAGCAGGTTAAATAAAGTGTTGAAAGCAGATTGCTGCGTGGTACTTTCCTGCTGCAGTTTTACAATCATCTCAATATAATTTTCATCGGTTACAGCACAATCATTGTAAGGCGCTTTTACTATGCTGCCGAAAATATTAAACACGATAGGCTCAAAAGCGGAAGGCTCTTTTATAACAACATTGTTGTTATTGCTTTCCAATAACTGCGCTGCAATAAACTGTGGCTTGCGGTCGTGTATTTTGGCAAAGGCATCTGCCAGGAAATCATCAGGCCCTGTATTTATATAAATCTGGAAATCCCTTATTGATGCCAGTTTTTCATAGTCGTCCAGCAGCTTTTCCGTGCTTAGTTGCTGGTATTCATCGTGCAGCATTTTATAGCGTGTGGCTTCTGTAAATTTCGATTTAAGAAATACGCAATTCAGGTTAAGCATGCTGTCATCTAAATAATTCAGCCCGAATTTATCGGCCAGTCTCAGGGCGAGATATTCATTTAAGGTAAGCGTAACCTCAATGTTTTTTTCGGCGGCATTTTTTAAAACAGTTACGTTACCGGTGAACTTATTATGCGGATCTACACGGTTTACCGGCACTTTCACCTTGCAGAAGCCGCTGCCGATAACCGGTACAATAAGGCCGGAAGAGATGATGCTTGTGAGATCATGTATTTCCATAATATTAGCGGGATATTGCTTCTAAAAATAATCATTTTATATTATTCGTTTTAATAGAAAAAAACGCAACAGCATAAACAAATTTTTTGAAGACATCTTGCATGCGCCGGCCTACTGTTAAACACCGGTTTATTTGTAGTATTCAATCTATCTTAGCTTTTAAAACAGTTGCCGTAATGATTTATTCCTTCAAAGGTTTTACGCCGGTTATTGATGATTCATCGTTTATACATCCGCAGGCTTGTGTCACAGGCAATGTAATTATCGGCAAGCACGTATATGTTGGCCCCGGCGCTGCGCTGCGGGGCGATTGGGGCAGGGTTATTGTTGAAGATGGCTGCAACATACAGGAGAATTGTGTGCTGCATATATTTCCCGGCGCTGCCGTTTGGCTGAAGGAAGCGGCGCATATCGGCCACGGCGCCGTAATTCACGGTGCCATTATTGGCAGGAATTGTTTAATTGGAATGAACAGTGTTGTTATGGATAATGTTGAACTGGGCGACGAATGTATTGTTGGAGCATTAAGTTTGATAAAGGCTGATGAAAAAATCGCGAAGCGCAGTTTGCTGGCGGGTAATCCTGCAAAAATTATAAAAGAAGTGAGTGACGAAATGATAGCCTGGAAAACAAAGGGCACACAATTATATCAGCAATTACCGGAAGAAATGAAAGCGCATTGGAAACCCTGTGAACCGCTGAATGAAATGCCGGAATTTCAGCCTTCACAGGAATTTTTATATGAAACATGGAATAAAATAAAAAGAAGTAAAATTCAATGACAGCGAGAAGAAGGGGTTAATTTTTTCTGGAGTCTGAAACAAAGCTTGCTTTAATGAATGCTATAATCAATTTCAGGATGGTTTTTATAAATTTTAAAGAAAATTTCAAGACAAGCACAGCAAGAATGACCAGGATTGTAAGTTCGAAAAAAGATAAATTACCCATAGAAATGATTTTATTATAGCAGAGCTGTTATAAAATTAGCAAAATTCTAAAAATAATGCTGAATAAAGCAGAATAAAATTCAATGAAGAACTATTTTATATTCATACTTATAGCCACAGTTATGAACACAGGTTGCAGCGCACAGAAAAACATGCTCGCAGAAAATGTAAATACTTCTGCAAAAAAGCAGTCAATTGAAGATGATGTATTAAAAAAGCTGCAATCAGAAAACGATCTTGTAATTGCCTATGCCTATGAAAATTTTGCATGGGTAAAATCGATGAACTATTTCATATTGGCACAACAAAACAATGAATGGAAAGCTTATCGCTATTATAAAAATATGATGCCGAATAATACAGGCACGCCAACAAGCCTTACGCCTGTTCAGGCAGATAAAACAGCCTGTGACAGCTTATTAAATTATATGGAAGAAAATAAAGCATGGACGATTCCCGGTGATGGAGAGAAAGGTTATTGTACAGATGGTAATAAAGATTGCAATATTTATGATGCGGCGGGCAACCGTTTATGGATTATTACAAAAGAAGCGGCCATCAATCCGGGTTATTATGCTGCGGCGTTTTTTGAAGAATGCTGCCCTGAAAAACAACGTGGTTTATTTGTTTCAATAGGAAAAAAAATACAGGCTATTGTTGGCGATGACAACGCAACAGAGTAAAAAGTGAAGAAAAGGCCACAGATGCACAGATAAAATCTGTGCATCTGTGGCTAAAGCAAACCTGCTAAGCGAGAATAAAAAATGATGATAACAATTGTTAGAGAAATTTCATGTACACCATAAATAAAATTGCTTCGGTATTAAATGCTGATGCGAAAATTGCAGCAGGAGATTATGTTATTGAACAATTATTAACCGATAGCCGCCGTCTTATCTTTCCTTCTACAACATTGTTTTTTGCACTGGCAACAGCAAGAAGGGATGCACATAATTTCATTGGCGAAATGTATGAGCGCGGCGTGCGCAGCTTTGTTGTGCACCCGCATTTTGATACGGCTGCATTTGCTAACGCAAATTTCATTTTTGCTGCTGATACATTGGCCGCATTGCAAACACTGGCGGCTTATCACCGCAAACAATTTCATTATCCTGTAATTGCCATTACAGGCAGCAACGGAAAGACAATTGTGAAAGAATGGCTGTATCAATTGCTTTCCCCGGAGTATAATATTGTAAGAAGCCCCCGCAGTTATAACTCGCAGCTTGGCGTTGCATTAAGTGTTTGGCAGATGAATGCTGAAAATAACCTTGCCATTTTTGAAGCAGGTATTTCAATGTCTGGTGAAATGGAAAAGCTTGAAAATATTATTCAGCCAACAACCGGCATTCTTACCAATATCGGCAGCGCACATCATGAAAATTTTGTTTCGGAAGCACAGAAAACAGAAGAGAAATGCAAGCTTTTTAAACATTGTAATACGGTTATTGCTAATGGCGATAATAATTTTATTGTTGATGCAATTCATCAAAATTCAAAAGCAAATATTATTACGTGGGGAGATAATGAAAGCAATGCTGTTCAAATATTTTCCCGTAAAAAAAATGAAGAGAATGTTGTTATAGAATTGAAATATAGCAATACCGTTTATCAGTTTAATATTCCCTTTGCCGATGATGCCTCTGTTCAAAATGTTGAAACATGCATAGCTGTTCTGTTAAACTTAAATATTCCGGCTGAAATTATTAATGACCGGCTGCAGGCATTGCAACCTGTTGATATGCGCTTGCAGCTAACCCCTGCCATTAATAACTGCGCTTTAATAAATGACAGTTATAGTTTTGATACTGCTTCATTTGCTGTGGCGCTTGATTTTATGCAGCAGCAAAACCAGTTTACACATAAAACAGTAATTCTTTCAGATGTGCCCGGCGCCAGCAAGGGCGCTTATGCTGAAATAATATTTGTGCTGAAAGCAAGGAATATTAGCAGCACTATTGTAATTGGCGAACAATGGAAAGCTTATTTTCCTTTTCTGAAAGAGGCCATTGAAAATGTTTATCACTATAATTCCACCAATGAATTTCTTAGCCAGTTTTCAACGAGTTTTTTTCGCAACCAGGTAATACTGCTAAAAGGCGCAAGAAGATTTGGTTTTGAAAATATTGCTGCAATGCTTCAGCAGAAGGTGCACAGAACGGTGATGGAAATAAGCCTTACTGCAGTTATTCATAATGTAAATGAATACAGGAAAATGCTGAATCCCGGCGTTAAAATAATGGCAATGGTAAAGGCTTCCGGTTATGGCAGCGGCAGTGCTGAAATTGCTAATGTATTGCAATACCATAAAGTGGATTACCTGGCGGTTGCATATCCTGATGAAGGCGTAGAATTGCGCCGGGCAAATATCCGCCTGCCTATCATGATTATGAACATAGATGAAGAAGCTTTTGAGCAGGTGGTACAATATAATCTTGAACCGGAAATTTATTCTGTTGGCATTCTTAAAAAGTTTGATGCTTTTCTTAACAGGCAGGGCCTGCAATATTATCCTGTGCATATAAAAATTAATACAGGCATGCACCGGCTTGGTTTTGGTGAAGATGAAATAGATATCCTGATTGAAATATTAAAAACAAATAACCGGCTTGTTGTAAAATCAGTGTTTAGTCACTTAGTGGCAAGCGAAGATGCTGCGGAAGATGCGTACAGTTTTTTGCAAGCTGAAAAATTAGAAAAGATATGCAGCAAGCTGCAGGCCGCACTTAATTATTCCTTCATTAAACATATTTCCAATTCTGCGGCAAGCATTCGCCTGCCCCAACTGCAGTTTGATATGATACGCCTCGGCATTGGTTTGTACGGTATTGACAACACCAGCAATCATCAGCTTTCTTTGCAGCCCGCAGTAACGCTTAAAACAACGGTTGCACAATTAAGAAAAGTGAAAGCCGGCGATACAGTAGGCTATAACCGTCGGGGTAAAATAAATGTTGATTCAATTATTGCAACATTAAGAATTGGTTATGCGGATGGCTTTCGCCGCGCATTAAGTAATGGCGTTGGTAAAGTTTTCATTAAAGGGAAGTGTGCGCCGGTTGTTGGGTCAGTTGCAATGGATATGACAATGGTTGATGTTACCGGTATTAATGATGTTGAGGAAGGAGACGAGGTTGAAATATTTGGCAACAACATTAGCATAAGTGAAGTGGCAAAAAGTTGCCACACCATTCCTTATGAAATATTAACCGGCATAAGCAGCAGGGTAAAAAGAATTTATATTGAAGAATGATTGTTTATTGAATTATTCTTGCACGATTAATTGCTGTATATATGAAATACTTTATTATAACCTGCTTATTTGTAATCAGTATTTTTCAATTAAGAGCGCAGCCTGTGCAGCAGCATGGTGCATTGCATGTAAATGGTGTGCAGTTGGTTGACAGCCATAACCAGCCTGTTGTGCTGCGCGGAATGAGTTTTGGCTGGAGTTGTTTTCATCCGCGGTTTTATACAGCCGGCAGCGTACATGCATTGGCCACAGACTGGCATTGCAATGTTGTAAGGGCTGCATTGGGCGTTGAACCAAAGAACGGTTATAAAGAAGATTCGGCAACGCAGATACAACTTATCCGGAATGTAATTGAGGCTGGCATAAAAGAAGGCATTTATGTTATTATAGACTGGCACAGCCACAACATTAATTTAAACGAAGCCAAAGCTTTTTTTACAACAATGGCGAAAGATTACGGCCATTATCCCAACATAATTTATGAATTGTATAATGAGCCGGATTATGAAAGCTGGGATGAAGTAAAAGCTTATTCAACAGAATTGATTTCAGCTATAAGAAAGATTGATGCGGATAATATAATATTAGTTGGAAACCCGCATTGGGACCAGGATATTCACCTTGTTGCGGACGATCCCTTAAAGGATGTTTCTAATATTATGTACACCGTTCATTTTTATGCAGCCACGCATAAGCAATGGCTGCGTGACCGTTGTACCGCTGCATTAGCCAAAGGTGTTCCTATCTTCATTTCAGAGTGTGCGGGCATGGAAGCTACAGGCGATGGCCCGTTGAATAAGGAGGAATGGCAACGCTGGATTGAATGGTGCGAACAACATAAAATAAGCTGGCTCGTATGGTCGGTTTCTGATAAAGATGAAACATGTTCCGTACTTCAAAAATCAGCTTCATCCGATGGCGGATGGAAGGATGAAGATTTAAAAGAGTCAGGTATTAAATCCCGGGATTATATCCGTAAGTATAATCCTTAATAAGATGCCTGTCTCTTCGCATTAATTATTCCTGGTCCACATCCGTATTTATTTTAGGCTTATTAACGGTTTTTTCTTTTTTAGAAGGAGCGCTGACAGGCTTGCTTTTGCCTTCTTTTTTGTTGCGTACATTCTTGCCTTCTTCAACTGTCTTCTTGTTTTCTTTGGTGCTCATGGTTATTGTATTTTTTACACAATTCCAGCTCAATATCTATGCCGTTGAAGTTTTCATAACATATATGTAAATCAACAATATTGAACGAATCACGCTTTGCATGTTGGTATGCAAATTGTCACATTAATACTGTCTTACAATAGCGTTGCCTCTATATAAAAAAGAAGCAGCCTTTTATAGTAAAACTTATGTGGATTTAGAGCTACAAAAATGATTAAGCCATTAAATATATTGTTGATTGATGATAGCGTAAAAACCCAGGACATGTTTGGGTTTGCGCTTAATGATTTGCAAATTAATTATTCGTGCCGCTTTGCACAGAATGTTGATCAGGCAATAAATTCACTGCGGCTCAAGCCTGCAGATTTCATATTTGTTGATGTGAATATGCCTGCTTTAAGCAGTTTCCGCACCATTAAACGGATAGTTAAAGCCCGGTTTATTAATGACGCCACGGTTATTATTTATACCGATCATAATGAAAGCGAACTTTGCAAAAAGGCAATGAAACTTGGCGTGATGCTGGCGCTTAAAAAAAAGAACGAGATTTTTGAGCTGATAGCCGATCTCAAAAATATTTTGTTTAGGAATGATAAATTGCAGCCAGCCATATAATATCTGGCAATTGTATAACCTCACAGTATTAAATACATAGTATGTTTAAAAAATTGCGCACCGTAATTTATCACGTTGCTGATATTCAAAAGGCAAAAAAATGGTACATTGATGTTACCGGCGTTCAGCCTTATTTTGATGAATCTTTTTATGTAGGCTTTGACATTAACGGTTGCGAACTTGGCCTTGATCCCGATATGACAAATATTGATGAAGGCAATATGGCCATAGCTTATTGGTCTGTTGATGATATTGAAGCGGCTGTAAAACAATTAACACAGCAGGGCGCTACCATTGCCTTGGATATTGCCGGGGTTGGCGAAGGCATTAAAACGGCTGTTATACATGATCCTTTCGGTAATGCAGTTGGCTTAATTGAAGCGCAGCAAAAGCAAGATTAAACTCCGGAAAGCAATTCCATTAAATCAATTCAATATTTCTTGTTATACCAACTTCTTCAAGAAAAATTGCATCGTGCGATACAATAATCAAGGTTCCGTTATACTGATTGATGGCCGTTGTTAAAATTTCAATGTTTTGAATATCGAGATTATTGGTAGGCTCATCCAAAATTATCATGTCAGGCGCCTGGTTAGCGATGGTTAAACAGCAAAGCATTAAACGCATTCTTTCACCGCCGCTTAAACCGGCACAGGATTTATTCCACGATGTTTTTGTAAACAAAAAACGGTTTAGCCTGTTCTTTATTTCATGTTCCTGCAATGCCCCATTATTAAACTGTTCAGCCTGCTCATATACGCTGAGGTTATTATTAATTAAAGAATAATCCTGGTCTATATAAACAGCATTATTAATAGCGCTGTAAACTGATCCTTTGCCGGCTTTTATCCTGCCCAGTGTTATTTTAATCAATGTTGTTTTGCCTGAACCGTTTTTACCTTTCAATGCAATGCGCTCTCCACTTATAATTTCAAAATTCAGGTCATGCTGCCATAAGGGATTCTCGTTATAACTAAAATTGATATTTTCTGCCCTGAATAAAATTTTGCCCTTATGTAATAATGTATCATCAAAGCCAAATCGCATTGTATCTATGTCCGGTAAGGCTTTCCGCAATTCCTGCAATTCATTTTCAATTGAGGCGGTTTTTGCCGCATGCACACCTTTTAATTTCGACGTGCTTTTTTCCGCATTGTTTCTAAAACTGTTCATCACAATCGTGGGCAGGCCTGCTTTCTCCTGTTTTCTTTTGCCGCGGGCATTCAATTTTTGCTGCCGTTCTATGGTTTCGCGTTCTTTTTCTCTTGCTTTTCGCAACGATTTTTCTTTATCCCGCACATCTTCATTCAGTGCCTGTAATTCCATCTTTTTTTGTTCAGCATAAAAATTATAATTGCCGCCGTAAACATTAATGCCATCAGGCGTAAGTTCACATACTGTATCAAGTTTATTCAGCAGTTTTCGGTCGTGGCTTATTATTAATAACGTTGAAGCTGAAGATTCAATAAAATCATATAGTAATATTCTGCCCGCCGTGTCCAAATGATTGCTGGGTTCATCCAGTAAAATAAATTCCGGATTGTTTACATAAATACCTGCCAGCAGCACACGCATCTTTTGACCGCCGCTTAAAGTGCTCATTATTTGTTGAAGATCGATGTCATCTATTTGCCAGTATTGAAGTGCCTCATGGCAGCGTTCTTCAATTGTCCAGTCATCATTCAATATTGAATAATTAACATCCGATGTATCACCGTTTAATATTTGCTGCAATGCGTTTAATTTACCGGCGGCCTGCAATGCCTGTGCAATGGTAACATGATCATACTGGCCAAAAACCTGCGGCACATAATAAGGTTTTGTATCTGTTTGAATAAACCCTTGAGATGGAGGCAACAAGCCGGCAATGATTTTTAAAAGTGTTGATTTGCCAACACCATTATTACCCAGCAGTGCAACTTTGTTGCCCGTTGCAATATTCAGGCTAATGTTATCAAACAATAAATATTTGTCGGGATGTATGTAAGAGAGGCTGTTTAAAATAAGCATTTTCTTTCTTTAAAAATTAATGGGATTGATATGCATTCAGCACATCGTTACATGTATTTTCTTAAAGAAGCTTATTCTACATTTTGTAGTATTTTTTGAAGAGGTGCAAATGTATGAAAGTTGCAGATAAGAAATGCATCTGCATGATTGCACAATCAGCGGGATATTTTCTTATGCCAGAATATATAAGATATAATGCCCGGTATTATCCATGTAAGCATTGTAAGAATCATCGGGTCAAATTTTCCCGCACTTGCAATACCCGAAAAAACGGCGCCGGTGAGATCAAAAAACAAACCTGCATAAGCCCATTCTTTCAATGTTTTATTTAATCCCGGTATTAAAATGGCAATGGAGCCCAATATTTTGGCAACGCTTATAAACTGTATAAAATAAATTGGGTAGCCAAGCCCGTCGTGAAAAATTTGTATTGTTTGCTCAGTGGGCTCAATGCCGCCAACAGCAGAAAAAATCATAAGCGCTGAAAAAAGGATTGTAGCTATCCAGTAAATGATGTTGATGTTTTTCGTTGTCATATTGGTTATTTATAGTGATTGGTTTTACACTCAATTAAAACTTTTGGCAAAGCTTCATTTGTTTATACGAACTTAGTAAAAATCGTTGTCATGCCAGGTATAAAAGTAATTATAACAGGTGCAACCGGGATGGTTGGCGAAGGCGTTTTGTTTGAATGCCTGCAAAATACAGCAGTTGCTGAAGTGCTTATCATTAACCGCAGTCATTATGAAATGCAGCATCCCAAGCTAAAAGAATTATTGGTACCCGATTTTTTTAAACTGGATGCATACGCAGATAAGATACAAAGTTATGATGCATGTTTCTTTTGCGCCGGCGTTACATCGGTAGGTAAGAAAGAACCTGAATACACCAGGCTCACTTATGATACCACATTGGCTTTTGCAAAAACACTGCTGCAGTATAACAATAATATGGTGTTTACTTACGTCTCAGGAAGCCATACCGACAGTACAGAGCAGGGCCGTTTAATGTGGGCGCGTGTAAAAGGTAAAACAGAAAATGACCTGGCAAAGCTTGGCTTTAAAGCAGAATACAATTTTCGGCCCGGCGTTATGCTGCCCTTTGAAGGCCAGCGCAACTGGAGAAATAGTTATAAATCCCTTGCAAAAATTATAAAGCTATTTGCACCAAAAAGTGTATTAACCATGCACCAGGTGGGCAAGGCAATGATTAATTGCGTTACGGTTGGTTATACTAAAAATGTTTTAGAGATAAGTGATATAAGGCAACTGGCCCAGTCCTGAGCTGTCAATAAAAAAATCTTATTGAATTTTCAGCTTAATTTGTAATAGTCTAAAAAATCAAAACATAATTTCTATGAAAAGATGCATGCTGCTTTTAATGTTATTTATTGCAACAGCAATTTCAGCGCAAACAATAACCGGCTTTTCCGCTAATAGTGCTGCTGCTCAAATTAAAACTGAACAACAATTTGATGCGGCTTTAAATGCGCAGCATATTGGTTCAACCATAAAACAGCTTTCAGCTTTTCCGCATAATCTTGGTTCAAAAGGCAGTAAAGCAGTTGCTGATAGTATCCTTAACCGATTTAAATCTTATGGCTTTGATGCGCATCTTGAAAAATATACCGTGTTGTTTCCCACGCCTAAAACACGTGTGCTTGAAATGACAGCTCCAACAACTTACAAAGCTTTGCTTAAAGAGCCTGCATTGAAAGAAGATGCAACATCTGGCCAGGCAGGCCAGTTACCGCCGTACAATGCATGGAGTGCAGATGGCGATGTTACAGCGCCGCTTGTGTTTGTGAATTATGGCTTGCCTTCAGATTATGAAAAGCTTGCTGAAATTGGTATTGATGTAAAAGGAAAAATTGTAATTGCAAAATATGGAAGAAGCTGGCGCGGCATTAAGCCAAAAGTAGCGCAGGAACATGGCGCTGTTGGTTGCATTATTTACAGCGATCCCGGCGATGATGGATATGCAAGAGGCGATGTTTATCCAAAAGGTGCTTTTAAAAATGAATATGGTGTGCAGCGTGGCAGCGTAATGGATATGCCTATTTATCCCGGTGATCCTTTAACGCCAAACATTGGCGCCGATAGCGCGGCGGTACGTATTAAAAGAGAAGATGCCATAAATCTTTTAAAGATACCTGTATTACCTGTTAGCTATCATGATGCAAAGCCTTTGCTTGAGTCGTTGGAAGGCCAGGTTGTACCTGCCGGCTGGCAGGGCGGTTTACCTTTTACTTATCATATTGGCGACGATAAAACCAAAGTGCATTTAAAGCTTGAATTTAATTGGGATATGGTGCCTTGTTATGATGTTGTTGCCACTATAAAAGGTTCAACGTTTCCTGATGAATGGGTGCTGCGTGGCAACCATCATGATGCATGGGTGAATGGGGCAGGCGACCCTATAAGCGGGCAGGCGGCTATGCTTGAAGAAGCAAAAGCTATAGGCGAATTGTTGAAGACAGGATGGAAACCAAAACGTACTATCGTTTATTGTGCATGGGATGGCGAAGAGCCTGCATTGCTTGGCTCAACAGAATTTGCTGAAGAGCATGCAAAAGAATTGCAGCAAAAAGCAATCATCTATATCAACAGCGATGGCAATGGGCGTGGTTTTCTTGGTGCAGGCGGATCCCATGCTTTGCAGCCATTGATGGATGAAATTTCAAAAACGGTTATCGACCCCCAGACAAAGGTTTCTGTTTTTGAAAGATGGAAAGCCAACCGTGCATCAAATGCCTCATCCACCAAAGCAAAAGAAAATGCATTGAATACAACGAAGCTTGAGTTAAGCGCCCTTGGCAGCGGTTCGGATTATTCGCCTTTTCTTCAGCATCTTGGTTTGCCTGCGCTCGATCTTGGTTTTGGGGGTGAGGATCCGGGGGGTGAATATCATTCCACTTACGATTCGTATGATGATTACCGCCGGTTTAAAGACCCAACTTTCGAATATGGTGTGGCATTGGCGCAGGTGGCAGGCCGTGCTGTATTGAGAATGGCTGATGCAGAAGTGTTGCCTTTCGATTTCACTAACCTTTATTCAACTGCCAATGGTTATGCATCGGAGTTAATGAGCACAACAAATGATATGCGTGATGCAACGGTTGTGGAGAATGAATTGCTGAATAAAAATATATATAAGCTTGCATCAGATCCAACCAAAACCTACATTCAGCCAATGCCAAAAGATGAAGTGCCTTATCTTGATTTCAGCCCCTTACAGAATGCACTGGTGGCATTTAAAAAAAGTACAGACAGCCTGAGTGTTTTGCTTAAGAAAAAAGATGATGCAATGGCTGATAAGAATCTTAATCTTGCCCTGGCACATGCAGAGCAGCAGTTATTATTTGCAGATGGTTTGCCACGAAGAAGCTGGTATAAACACAGTTTATATGCGCCTGGTTTTTACACAGGATACGGCGTAAAAACATTGCCCGGCATCCGGGAAGCCATTGAACAACGCAACTGGAAAGAAGCGCAGCAGGAAATAAATTTAACAGCGCAGGCAATTGATAGGTTAGCGACGTATCTAACCAAAGTATTTTGATTTATTAGCCACAGATGCACAAATTATCTGTGCATCTGCGGCATTCTCTTTATCAAAATTCTTCGTGTTGCTTTGTATGATTGTGCCTTTATGTTTCAAAATATGCGGCGCCTGAAATGCAATCAAGGATAAAAGATAAAGTTGATTGAAAATCTTTCGATACAACATAAATAGACGATGCTTTTGTAATTTAGTTTTGTGAAACGGCGTACCAAAACAGATACAACACAATTGCAACTGGAGCTTGCGGACGGCAATGAAACCGCGTTAAAAAGGTTGTATGATTTGTTTGGTGAACGCCTGCTTCATTTCACATTTACAATAGTGCACAACCGTGAACTTGCCGAAGAAATTGTGGCAGATGTATTCATTCAAACCTGGAAAAAGCGTGTACAGATTGCATCCATAGAAAACCTGCCCTGGTACTTGTATGTGACTGCAAAAAATATTAGCCTTAATTATCTGCGTAAAGAACGAAAACAAAAATTCGTTGAACTTGAAATAATAAACTTGCCTTTATATACCATAGAACCGCAGGCGGTGCAGCATTTAATTTCAAAAGATTTTTTACAGAGTATCACTAATGCCATCAATGAATTGCCACCAAAATGCAGGCTAATTTTCAAGCTGGTAAAAGATGATGGCCTTACTTATAAAGAAACGGCAGAGTTACTTAATCTTAGCATTAAAACTGTGGAAGCCCAAATGGGCATCGCCTTGAAAAAAATTCATACAACCATACAGGTTTTAATACCTGTTTATGCAAGAAGGCAGCAACACTGAAAATTCTTTCTGAAAAAATAAAATTCTTTTAGGGGTAGCAGAATCAATTCCGTGTTTATTATAATTATAACGCAGCATAATAATGAACACAGAAAGGATTTGGGTTTTGCTGGCAAAACGTAAAAGCGGGGAAGCTACCGACGATGAGCTTGCCGAATTAAACGATTTGTTGCACAGCGGGGATGAAAACACCGAAAATGAAATTGCTGAAAAAATATGGAATGCGCCGTTGCAGCCTTTGCCTGAAATGAAAGCCGGTGAAGACCTTTGGAACAGGATAGAAAAAGCAATAGAGGAGCCCGTTACAAAATCATTTGTTTCTATAAGAATGATCCGTTGGGTGGCCGCCGCTGCAGTTGTAACAGCAATCGTTGCAGGTGCTTTTCTGCTTGGCCGGCAAAAAGACGGGAATAATACTTTCGTACAAAAAGTGGTTACACAACCATCATCAAAAAGACATATAGTGCTGCCAGATGGAACGAATGTATGGCTGAACGGCAGCAGCACTTTAAGTTATAGCAGCAAAGCATTTGGTGAAAAGTATCGTGAAGTAAAACTGATTGGCGAAGCTTTTTTTGATGTGACGAAAGATGCGCAGCATCCCTTCATTATTCATGCATCTTCCATTAATATTACGGTGAAAGGAACTGCATTTAACGTAAAAGCTTTTCCCGGTCAGAAGAACGTAGAAACATCGCTTATTCGTGGCCTTGTTGAAATAACAACATTGCAGGATCCGGAAAGAAAAATATTGCTTCGGCCCAATGAAAAAATAGCTGTTTCGGCTGAAAAGGAGCCGGTTAAACAAACGGAAGATAAAACGGAACAACCGCTTTTTGTTATTTCAAAACTGCATGTGGATGAAAAGAATATTTTGCCTGAAACAGTTTGGATGAATAGTTCTCTTTCGTTTGATAATGAATCACTGGAGCAACTGGCGCCCAAGCTGGAAGGCTGGTTTTCCGTTACGCTTCATGTGGATGATAGCATGAAGCATGAACATTTCACCGGCACAATAACCAAAGAAACTTTACAGGAAACACTGGAAGCTATGAAATTGTCATCGCCATTTACGTATGAAATAAAAAATAATGAAGTGTGGCTGCATAAATAAACAGGTAATGTTTTTCTAATCAAAAAAACCAGATGCTATGAAATAAAAAACAAAAAAGGAGATGCGCAAACACCTCCTTCTATTTAAAGCTTAATTACGGGTATTGTTAGTATTCTCAGGCACTCACATACCCATTTTTTCACTTTCAATTTTTAAAAGTATGAAAAATGTGCTTATGGGCAATTTCTCAGTTGCCCGAAAGGCAATCCCAAAGTTTTTACTGTACATGAGATTAATAGCTTTCTTTATGCTTATCGCCTGCCTGCATGTTCATGCAAAAGGCATCGCACAAACTAAAATAAGTGTGTCGCTAAAGAATGTGCCCATTAAAAATGCGTTGTTATCTATTCAAAAAAACAGTTCGTACCGTTTTATTTATAACGATGATATTTTGCCAGGTAATGTTACCGTTACGCTTACTGTAAAAGATGCTGATGTGCAGGAGGTACTTGATTCTGTTTTCAGCCAAACCAATCTAACTTACCGCATCCTGGACAATAATCTTATTGTAATTGCACAAAAAAAACAAAAGCAGGCTGTGCCGGTAAGCGGCAATGTAAAAGTGAAAAACAAAGATGGGTCGGAAAGCGCTGTTTCAAATGTTTCTGTTGTTGAAAAAGGCACCAGTAATGGAACCCGTACCAACGAGGATGGCGACTTTACAATTTTGGTAAGCAACCCAAACGCAACTTTGCTTATTTCTTACGTAGGTTATGTATCGCAGGAATATCCTTTGAACGGCCAGGCAACCATTAGCGTTGTTTTGAATGCTGATGAAAAAGAATTGGGGGAAGTGGTGGTAACGGCTTTGGGTATAACAAGACAAAAACGTTCTTTAACTTATGCTACGCAAAGCCTGAAAGGTGAAGATTTAAGTAATTCCCGTGAAGTAAATGTTACCAGCGCGATGAATGGTAAAGTGGCTGGTTTAACCATTAATAAAACGAATTCAGGGCCCGGCGGTTCCAACAGGATTATTTTCCGGGGCAACCGCTCCATCGGCCGTACCAATCAGCCATTGGTAGTAGTGGATGGTGTGCGCATAGATAATTCTGCCAAAGCCGGCGCCGACGTTGCTTTGTTTGGTGCAAGAGATGACGGCGATGGCATCTCCAATATTAACCCCGATGATATTGAATCGATGACTGTATTAACCGGTGCATCTGCCGCTGCGTTATACGGTTCAGATGCTTCCAACGGCGCCATCATCATCACCACTAAAAAAGGAAGAATTGGCAAAGGCATTGGCATACAGGTATCGAGTTCTGCAGCTATGGAAAACCCCTTGGTCTTGCCTGGTTTTCAGAATAAATATGGCCAGGGCGATGCGGGTGTGTTTGTACCTGCCAGCGCCAATAGCTGGGGCCCCGAAATGACCGGCCAGGATGTAACTGACTGGACAGGTAAAACCCAACCACTTGCAGCGCAGTCAAACAATGTGGATGATTTTTTTCGTACCGGAACAGAGTTTATTAATTCAGTAGCAGTTTCTGCCGGTACCGAAAAAGCGCAGACTTATTTTTCTTATACCAACACTTTAAGCAATGGCATTTTGCCAAATAACGGTTATAAAAGAAACAATGTATTGCTGCGGCAAACTACGCAATTAGCCAAAGGCCTGTCGCTCGATGTTAAAGCCAATTATATAGCGGAAGATGTGGAGAACCGCCCCCTTACCGGCGCTGGTAACCGCATTACTTCTACGCTGTATGCTATGCCGCGAAGCCTTCGTTTGAATGATATTAAAAACTTTGAAACATTGAATGAAGATGGCACGCTTACACAGAATTACTGGGCAACGCCATCTCCGTCTTTTCAAAACCCGTACTGGAGCGCTTATCGCAATTTATATACCCGCAAACGCGATCGTTTTATCGGTCTTGCTGCATTGCGCTACCAGTTAACACCGGAACTGAGCATACAGGTAAGAACAAGCCTCGATTATTATACAGACATTGGTGAGGAAAAAGATTATAACGATACTTACTGGCTCACTGATTATCCCGGGCAGGGCAACTATATACTTAATAAAGAATCAAACAGGCAGTTTAATAATGATGTATTGTTATCTTATAATAAAAACTTTGCGGATAAATTCAACCTTACCGTAAATGCCGGCGCCAGTATTGAACAATATCATTTTGAAAGAACAACACTAAATAACCAGGGCTTGAATGCACCTAACATTTTTGCTACTTCCAATGCAGTATCATTATCAAATAGCGTAAACAATTATATTCCCTACGCGCCATTGGCCCGCACCGAAAAGCAATCGATATATGCATCGGCGCAATTAGGTTATAATAATTATCTGTTTCTTGAGCTCACTGGCCGCAACGATTGGAATTCTACGCTGCCTGTAAAAAATGCTTCTTACTTTTTCCCATCTGCAGGCATTAGTGCATTGTTAAATGAAATGCTTCATTTGCCGGCTGCCATTTCAATATTGAAGCTGAGGACTTCTTATGCATTTGTAGGTAACGGCACAGGGTTTAATGAATTAAAACCTGTTTATTCATTGGTGCCGGGCGGCAACAGCGGTTTTTTATTGATTGACGGCACGCTGCGCAATACAAACCTGAAACCGGAAGAAACCCATTCTTTCGAAGTGGGTTTGGATGCAGGATTTATTGATAACAGGATCGGTTTTCAGGCAACTTATTATAACACCAATACCATTAACCAGATATTGACCATACCAGTGCCCGCGGCATCAGGTTATGCAACGCGCATTATTAACGCAGGTAAAATACAGAACAAGGGTATTGAATTACTGCTGAATGCCCAGCCGGTGCGGTCAAAAAGTTTTAACTGGAAGATGCAATTCGTTTTCGGTTCTAATGTTAATAAAGTGATCCGGCTTGATTCATTGCAGCCAAAAGTTTCATTAAGCTCGCCGCAGGCATTAGGTTCTATTGTTGTGGAAGAAGGAAGAAAATATGGTGAGCTTTATACATCAAGCCTCCAGCGGGATGATAACAACAATGTTGTGGTGGATGCAACAGGCAAGCCATTGTTAATAACCGATCAAACCAAATATGCAGGCAATTTTAATCCTGACTGGACCGCGGGTTTTTCCAATACACTTCAATACAAAAATTGGTCTTTATATTTTTTAATTGATGAAAGAAAAGGAGGGACGATCATCTCGGGCACGCAGGCTTTAATGGCATCGGCTGGCACGTCGGCGGCTACGGAAGCTAACAGGGAAACAGGTTTTGTTATTCCAAATTCTGTAACGGCAGATGGTGGCAAGAACACACAAGCTATTACAGCACAGGATTACTGGATGCAGATTGCCAGCAACAATATTGGTGAATTGTTTGCTTATAGCGCTACCAATATTCGTTTGCGGGAAGCAAGCCTTACTTATGCATTTCCATCGGAGAAACTGGCCGGCGCTTTTATAAAAGGCATACAGGTTTCCCTGGTTGGCCGCAACCTGTTTTTCTTTAAAAACGATGCAAAAGGCATTGACCCGGAAACGGCGCTGGGAACAGGCAATAACCAGGGTATTGAATACGCTTCGCTGCCCAGCACACGCAGCTATGGCCTGTACCTCAAATTCAATTTTTAATCTTAATCAAATTGAAGTATGAACACAATTCTTTCATTTCATCATATATCCAAAAGCTGCACAGCCATTATCATTTTTGGGTTAATAACCTTAACGGCCTGTACCAAAAAGTTTGATGAGATCAATACTGATCCAACCACTTTCAGCAGCTTTACGCCTGCTACTATTCCCAATGCTTTTGCCAAGGCTGAATACCAGGGTATTTATGGCGACCCCGGTATTTACCAGCTTGCACGTAACCTGTTTGTAGATTTATGGAGCCAGTATTATGCAACAATAGATCCCGGCGTTTCGCCTGACAAGTATGTGCAGCGTAAAGACTGGGAGTTTTACCAGTGGCTTTCCATGTACAGCAGCGCTTATCCTACTTTAAAGCAAGTGATTGATGCAACAGAAAATACAGATATACCTGCCAATGCTGTAGCCAAAGTATGGAAGGTGTATATCTTTCATTCCAATACAGATTTTTATGGCCCCGTTCCTTACTTCCAGGCAGGCAGCGGGCAGTTTAGTATTTCGTACGACGCACAAAAAGATATTTATTATGATATGTTTAAAGTGCTTGATACGGCAGTAACTGCACTTAAAACAACAGATGCATCAGCAAAGCCTTTTGGAGATAATGATTTAATTTATCATGGCGATGTAACCAAATGGCTTAAGCTGGCGAATACGCTGCGTTTACGGTTGGCATTACGTATTTCTTTTGTTGAACCGGATAAAGCAAAAGAAGAAGCTGAAAAGGCTGTTGCAGATGGCGTTATGACCTCGAATGATGATAATGCTATGATGGATGTGGCAACTGCATCGCCCAATGGATTAAACTTGATGTCGCCCTGGGGTGGTTTTCGCATGAGTGCTTCCATGGAAAGTTATCTCAAAGGTTTTAGTGACCCGCGCATGCCTGTTTACTTCAGCCCTGCGCCCGATGATAACGAATATCATGGCATCCGCAACGGGTTATCAGTTGCACAACTGGCCGGTGCAAACCCCGGTGGCGCCGGTAATAATCTTTCCAATATCGGCCCTGGCTGGAACCCTGACCTTGCTGCTTCTAATAAACTCACGGTAATGTATTCATCCGAAGCCTACTTTTTAAGGGCTGAAGGCGCTTTGAATGGATGGAATATGGGCGGCACTGCAAAAGAGTTGTATGAAAAAGGTATAACGAATTCAATGCAGCAATGGGACATAGATAATGCTGCTATACAAACCTATCTTCAAAGCACATCTTTGCCCGCCAAGCCAGGCGATTATATGAATTCACCGGCTGTGTCAAATATACCGGTAAAATTTTCGGATGATCCTGAAAAGCAGCGTCAGCAAATAGCTACACAGAAATGGCTGGCATTGTTTCCCGATGGTATTGAAGCCTGGGCCGAAGTGCGCCGCACTGGTTATCCGCAGCTTTACCCGGTTGTAAACTCTGACAACCCGGATGTACCGGCCAGTGAAATAATTAAGCGCTTCACGTTTATTGACCTGGAATATGAATCCAATAAACAGGCTGTGCAAAATGCATTGCCTTTACTGAACGGGCCTGATAAAAACAATACACCAGTTTGGTGGGACGTGAAATAGTTTTTACAGTTAGATGGATGCAACAAAGCTATCCTGCCGGTTGTATAGCCGGCGGATGGCTTTTTGAAATAAAATAAAATAAATCCGGTGCGATATATTATTGTCTTTCTGTGTTTCCAGTTATGTTTTTTTTATGTAGATGCACAACGCATCAGCATTATTCCCCAGCCCGCAAGTATTGAAGAAAGGAGCGGCAATTTTAATGTATCATCAGCAACAAAGATTATTGATAATACAGGCGATTCACTTGTTGCCGAAACCATTCAATTATTTATAAAAGAATTACAATCATTAATCAATGTTCGTTTGCATGTTGGCAACAATGTACAAGCAAATAACATTAGGATTTATATCAATCCAAATAAAATATCAAACGTTGAAGCATATCAGCTTGAAGTAAATAAAGACAGTATTGTGATAACTGCTGCTTCCGCAGCCGGTGTATTATATGCCTTTGAAAGTTTGAAGCAGTTGTTGCCTGTTGATATCAAGGCTTCTGTAAAGCAATATTCAATTCCCTGCTGCCTTATTAAAGATAGCCCGCAGTATGCTTACCGCGGCATGCATTTGGATGTAAGCAGGCACTTCTTCTCCCCGGATTTTATAAAAAAATATCTGGACATTTTAGCAGCATTTAAAATAAATGTTTTTCACTGGCATTTAACTGATAGTCACGGCTGGCGGCTGGAGATAAAACAATATCCGAAACTTACATCAGTTGGCGCCTGGCGTGCAGACAGAACTGGCATTCCTATGACAATAGCAAAACCTACACAACCTGGCGAAAGGGCAACTTATGGTGGCTTTTATACACAGGAAGAAGTAAAAGATATTATTGCGTATGCAGCTAAACGAAACATAACTATAATACCTGAAATTGAAATGCCTGGCCATTGCACAGCGGCGCTTGTTGCTTATCCTCAATTCAGTGATTTGAATAATCCTGTGCCTTTATTAATGCCTTGTGGTTATGAAGGCGATTTGAAACATAATTTTTGTGGAGGCTACGATTCAACCTATGTATTTCTTCAAAATATTTTAAAAGAAGTGATGGCGTTGTTTCCTTCAAAATATATTCATATCGGCGGTGATGAAGTGCGTCCGGAACCGTGGATAAATTGTCCGCGATGCCAGCAAAAGATGAGAGAAAAAGGTTTTTTGTCAGCCAAACAATTGCAGGCATATTTCACATCAAGGATAGACAGTTTTATAACAGCCAATGGCAAATTGATGATGGGATGGGATGAAATTGTTGGCGCTGATATAGAGCAAACATCTGTAAGCATGTCGTGGCATGGCGATAGCAAAGCCATGGAAGCTGCTGAAAAAGGCAACGTTACTGTTATGGCGCCTTACTGGTACACATATTTTGATTTTTACCAGAGCGACCCGCAGCTTGAACCAAACATAACTTACGCAAGGCTGCAGTTAGATACTGTTTATAATTTTAATCCAATGCCTGCATTTTTTACCAATGCGCAGCAACATTTTATTTTAGGCGGGCAGGCTTGCTTGTGGACTGAAAATGTGACCACACCTCAACATGCGGAATACATGCTGTTGCCGCGCCTGCTGGCTTTAGCTGAAGCTTTGTGGACGCCGCAAATAAACAAGGACTATAAAAGGTTTATTATGAAAACTGAATTGCAATTTGAGCGTTTTGATAAACAGGGCATCAATTATGCAAGAAGCATGTATAACGTGAACATAAGGCCGCAGTTTGATTCATCAGCGAAAGCAGTAAATGTTTCGCTTGCCAGTCAAACGTATCAATACCCGGTTTACTATACTACTGATGGAACAATGCCAACGACTGTATCTTCTTTATATCTTAAACCTTTCAGCATAAATAAAAACAGTATTATAAAAGTGGCGACCTATAAAGAAGGCAGGCTTGTAAGTAAAATAAATACTGATACAATTGTAGTGCATAAAGCATTTGCGGCAGCTATAAATATGTTACGGGCGAATGATGCGTTTAGCCGTTTGACAGATGGTATTTTAGGCACAGTTGAACCTTATGACCAGCGTTGGGTGATGATAACAGATTCCATTGCAACAATTATTATTGATATAAAACAACAACAGGCATTACATGACTTTTCTATGCGTTTTATGGAAGAGCCGGTTGGTTACATGTACCTGCCAAAATCAATATCAGTGAGTGTTTCAGCAGATGGTAAACATTATCAATCATCGTTTGCCATAAACAATACTGAAAAACCGCAGGAGCTACGCCATATTAAGACATTCAGTAAAAAGCTGCACCAGGAAGCAAGGTTTATTAAAGTGGAAATACACAATGCATCATATAACAAAATAGCCGAACAAAATATTATGATGGCAGATGAAATAATTATTAAGTAATAATGGTAACAAACAAAATGCAGCGTTTTATTACGTTGGATGTATTCAGGGGAATAACGGTGTGCTTAATGATTATTGTAAACACACAGGGCAGCGGCGCCGTTCCCTTTGCGCAAATGATGCATGCAGAATGGAACGGCTGCACACTTACTGACCTTGTATTTCCATCATTCCTTTTTGCAGTTGGCAATGCAATGGTATTTGCCAATAAAAAGTTTCAAGCTATGCCTGCAAAATCGGTATGGTATAAAATAATAAAGCGCACTATATTGATATTTATTGTTGGCTACCTGCTTACATGGTATCCGTTTGCTGGGTGGAATGGCGAAGGGAAGATATGGTGGAAACCTTTTGCTGAAACCCGCATTATGGCCGTATTACAGCGCATAGCCTTATGTTATTTTTTCGCGGCGGTTATTGTAAGATATGCATCCTTGAAAAAGATCATCGCCATTGCTGTTATATTACTTTTATTGTATTGGGCATTATTATATTTTTTTGGCGATACGGGCGCTCAGTATACTACTGAAGGAAATGTGGTTCGCAAATTTGATATGCTGATAATAGGAGAGCTGCACATGTATAAAGAAAAAGGTATTGTATTTGATCCTGAAGGTTTGCTAAATACAATACCTGCCATTGTGAATGTGTTGATTGGCTATATTACAGGTGCATTCATCGTACGCGAAGGCGCAACATATAAATGCATTACCAAACTTTTAATAGCAGGTTTATTGCTTGTGTTTGCAGGTTTATGCTGGAATACAATTTTCCCGTTTAATAAAAAATTATGGACAAGTTCTTATGTATGTTATACCAGTGGTATAAACATAATTGTTATTGGCCTTTTGTTTTATTTGCTTGAATTTAGGCATTGGAAAACGGGCGTTTATTTCTTTACGGTATTTGGCAAAAACCCGTTGGTTATTTATGTGCTCTCAAACCTGCTTGGCGTTTTTTTTCTTCTCTATATTTCAAAAGATGTTGTTTTAATTGACTGGCTTAATGAAAAGATATTCCAGGTGATTGCACCCGGCGCTTTAGGATGTTTATTGTTTTCACTATGTTTCACTTTTATATGTTGGCTTGCCGGCTGGTGGATGGATAAAAAGAAAATTTATATACGGCTTTGAATTTAAAAAAGCATACATGGTTTGTAAAACTACATGGTTATATATATGCATTTTACCGGCAAGTTTTCTTGTGTTTGCCGGTTGTAAGAATCATGATGCAAAGCTTTTTACAAAGCTTTCTAAAAACAGCACGGGGATTGATTTTAAGAACATACTTAAAGAAAATGAAGCGGCCAATGTTTTAAACTATACATATTTCTATAATGGCGGCGGCGTTGCTGTTGGCGATCTTAATAATGATGGTTTGCCCGATGTTTTTTTTACCGGCAATATGGTGGCAAACAGGTTGTATATAAATAAAGGCAATTTTTCATTTGAAGATATTACTGCTAAAAGCGGTGTTGCTTCCATGCAGGGATGGTGTACAGGTGTTACAATGATTGATATAAATAATGATGGCTGGCTTGATATTTATATCTGCCGTTCCGGCGATATAGATCCTGTAAAAAGGAGAAATCTTTTATTCATCAATAACAAAAATCTATCGTTTACCGAAAGTGCCCGGCAATATGGTTTGGCCGATGAAGGTTATTCAACACAGGCTTCTTTTTTTGACTATGATAAAGATGGAGACTTAGATGTTTTTATAGCCAATCATTCCTTAAAGGAATATGCATTCGGTGGCTATGAGCAGGCGCCGCTCCGCTCCCAATATAATGAGGCTTTTGCATGCAAATTATACCGCAACGATAACGGGCATTTTAAAGATGTAAGTAGAGAGGCTGGTATTATATCAAATGTATTAACGTTTGGTTTAAATGTAATGGTGGCTGATTATAACAACGATGGATGGGAGGATGTATATGTTGATAATGATTTTAATGAAGCAGATTATCTCTTCATCAATCAGCATAATGGTACGTTTAAAGAAAATGTGCATAATTGCCTCGATGCAACTTCGTTATATTCCATGGGCTCTGATGCGGCAGATTATAATAACGATGGCTTTGTTGACCTGCTTACGTTGGATATGCAGCCTGAAGATAATCATGCGCAGAAAATGCATAACGGCGCTGAGAACTGGAATAAATTTCAATTGCTTTTTCAAAATGGTTTTTATTATCAGTACAGCCGTAATATGCTGCATAAAAATAATGGCGATGGCACTTTCAGTGAGGTTGGCCAGTTGGCAGGTTTGTCCAATACCGACTGGAGCTGGGCTGCATTGTTTTGTGATTTTGATAACGACGGTTATAAAGATGTTTTTGTTTCAAACGGATACCAGAAAGATTATACAGACATGGATATGATAATGTATCGTGCAGGCATTATGATGAAACAAAGAAACGGCGAGTCAACAGAACCGTTACAGGAAATATTGGATAAAATGCCATCGAACATTATATCGAACTATATATTTCGGAACGAGGGAAACGATTCGTTTTCAAACAGAGTAAAGGATTGGGGCATGGAAGAAAAAAATGTTTCGGCAGGAGCAGTTTATGCTGATCTTGATGGCGATGGAGACATGGACCTTGTTATCAGCAATATTAATGCGCCGGCAGGCATTTACAGGAATAATGCAAATGAACTGGAGCCTGCCAATCATTATCTGAAAATAAAATTGCAGGGTAATGGTTCGAATGTAAATGGTATAGGCGCGACGGTAAAATTATATTGCGGTAACGATGTTTACTGGCAGCAGCAAATGCCGGTTCGCGGTTATCAGTCATCGGTTGACTATGTGTTGAATTTTGGTATTGGCAAGCATGATGTAGTTGATTCAGTAAAGATAACGTGGGCTGATAATAAAAGCCAACAGCTTGTAAATATTAAAGCAAATCAAACCATCACTTTGCAATATAACAATGTTGTTAGCGACAGCATAAATATCGTTCAGTATGCACCAACCTTTTTCGAAAAAAGTACATTACTTTCTTATATTCATAAAGAGAATGATTTTGAAGATTTTGCCCTGCAGCCTTTGATGCCGTCTTATGTATCCAGGAGCGGCCCTTTCATGGCAAAAACGGATGTGAACGGTGATGGGCTTGAAGATATTTTTATAGGTGGGGCCAGAGGTTATAAAGCCAATATATTCCTGCAAACAAAAAATGAGCAGTTTGTTATAAAAGAAGAAAAGAACATTGCAGCAGATTCTTTATGCGAAGATGCTGCTGCCATTTTTTTTGATGCGGATGGCGATGGCGATAAAGACCTGTATGTTGCATCCGGCGGCTATGAATTTAATGAAGGCGATACGTTGTTGCAGGACAGGCTGTACCTGAATGACGGCAAAGGAAATTTTATAAGATCAGTCAAAGCTTTGCCACAATTATATTTTTCCAAAGGCGCTGCTGCTGCAGCGGATATAGATAACGATGGAGATATGGATATTTTTGTGGGCGGAAGAATTGTTCCCGGTAAATACCCTTTAACGCCTGAAAGCGCTGTTTTGCTTAATAATGGCAAAGCTGTTTTTACAAACGTAACCGAAACTGTTGCTCCTTTGTTGAAATACATTGGTATGGTAACCGATGCCGTATTTATTGATATTAATAATGATAATCAACCCGATCTTATTATTGCCGGTGAGTGGATGCCTGTAAAAGTTTTTATCAATCAAAAAGGGAAGCTTACTGATGCTTCAGCACAATACATACATTTTTCTTCAGGCGGCTGGTGGAACAAAATAATCGCAGCTGATTTTAATAAAGATGGATGCACAGATTTAGTGATTGGCAATGTTGGCCTGAATACACAATTTAAAGTAAGTGCTAATGAGCCCATAACGCTTGTGTATAAGGATTTTGATAATAATGGAACCATTGACCCCGTGCTTTGTTATTGTATTCAGGGAAAGTCTTACCCGGCAACCGCAAGAGATGATTTAATAGACCAGTTACCTTATTTAAAAAAACGGTTCATTAATTATAGCAGTTATGCGGATGCAGTTATTGAAGATATTTTTTCAAAAGATGAATTAAAAGATGCAAAGGTGCTGCAGGCGCAAATAATGCAAACTGTTTTGCTGCAGAATGATGCAGGGAAAAGATTTATCAAAAAGGAGTTACCAGTTCAATCACAATATGCGCCGGTATATGCAATGGATACAATGGATATAAATAATGATGGTAATGCTGATCTTATTCTGGCCGGTAATAATTCGTTCACGAGAATAAAATTTGGTAATTACCGCGCCAATCATGGTGTTGTTTTATTAGGCGATGGCAGAAATAATTTTGCATATCTTCCTCAATATAAAAGTGGTTTTAATATAAGAGGTAATGTGAAGAGCATTGAGCATGTTAATACAAAAAACGGTAATTATATTTTATTTGGCGTGAACAACGATACCTTGCAGGAATATAAAATCAGGCTTAGTAATAACCTGCATTAATAAACCTGTTTAACCATCCGCAAACAGCAGCCGATATTTATTGTATTGCTGATTTACTGCTAAAAATTGGCAGGTTGTATTAGTTTCTTACATTCGCGCATTAATTAATAACGGTCTCGTAGTACAATGGATAGTATAAGAGTTTCCGAAGCTCCAGATCCAGGTTCGATTCCTGGCGGGACCACAACGAATTGCTGTAGGTGAATTGATAACCAACTAATTGATACAATTTAATTAACTATATCGGACACTAAGGCGGACAGTATTATATGCAATGAGAAAAATTCGTTACAAAAAACCCTACTTATGAGATGGAGAAGAAATATCAGATATTTATAAGTTCAACTTATACAGATTTGACTGTTGAACGCACCAAAGTTTTTCAAATATTAATGGAGTTAGATTGTATCCCTGCTGGAATGGAATTATTCCCGGCAATAGACAATGAACAATTTGAATTCATAAAACGCATTATAGATGATTGTGATTATTATTTGTTGATAATAGGAGGCAGGTATGGTACACTCTCACAGGATGGAATAAGCTTTACAGAAAAAGAATATGATTATGCAATTTCTAAAGGCAAAAGGGTGTTGGCATTTATTCATGCAAATCCTGATATTATTCCTATAAATAAATCTGAGATTTTACCTGAAGTGAGAGAAAAGTTGGTAAAATTTAAAGAGAAAGTTGAAACAGGAAGGCTTGTAAGATTTTGGAATACAGCAGACGAGTTAGCCTCGCAAATTGCAACGAACCTCCCCAAGACTATTAAAACATATCCTACTCCTGGCTGGGTTCGAGGTGATACGGTTTCAAATGCAGATTTAATGCAAGAAGTGCTTAAACTTAGAGAAGAAAAAGAGTATTTGCTAAGTAAGGTAAACATGCAGGATGAAAAAGAATTTGAACTTTCCAAAGAAGCCAAGCGTTTATTGGTTGACGTTAGTAAAACTATTCAGGGAAGAATTTCAATTTCTGAAAGTACTGGCCAGATTATATTGTACAATAGAACTTATGTAACTCCTCAAAATGCAAAGGAAAGGGCTATTTGGGTGGAGGCGATCAAACAATTAAATAAAGCTGGCTTAATTGAAGAGTTATCTATAAGTCAAGTGGCTCGCCGTAGATATATAATAACCTTAAAAGGGCTACAGGAGGCAGAAAATATTCTTGTGATAGAAAATCAAAAGTGAACCAATTTTTTAATGCCGGGCACATTTAAAAAGAGCACCTGCAAATGCTATAATAAAATTATCTTGCGCATGCTTCCATTATACCAAATCGTGCCATTATGAAAAACGAAGACGCTATAAAAGAATTGGAACTAATTATATCCGCCGCAGAAATTGTGGTTAATCGTGCTACAGGTTTAAGAAACAAGCTGGTGCGTGAAAACGCACCGGCCCCTTCCGGGGAAGGTTTAACTAATGCCCAGAAGGCGCACATCTTAGCCAAAAGACATAAATACTTAAACCGTAATAAAGGGAAATAAATTATTTTTTGCTCGTATTTCACCAGATGGATATTTTAAAATATACCGTCAATCTACTTTTTATTTCTTGCTTTCCTTGCTTCAATGGTATAGCCGAATTGTTTCAACAATTCAATAGAGCCACATTCGCTTAACGTCCCCTTTTTATACCGACCTAAATAAACACGAAGTTTTGCGTTTGCTGTAAGCTTGGCTGCAGCTTTAAATTCTTCCGATATAATCAACTGTTTTATAGCGTTTTCAATAGTCATTGAAACAAAAATAAAAAATATTTGTAACAAATGTTACTTTATATTGTAACAAGTGTTACATTTGTATTCATAAACGCAATTGCTTTATCTCCGTTAACGCATACGCCAACAATGCGAGTAATAAAATGGGTGCAGTGAATAGCTGCACCCATTATTAGCTTTTAAAAATTGTATAACAAACAGGATAGTTGCTTTACTGCTATTTAAAGAGCAAATGGCATTATTCAATAATTAAAAAAAACAACAACATGAAAAAGAAAAAACTGGTCGCTGTAATCTCAGAATTAGAAGAAAAACTTCTTGAACTTCAACCGCCTTCTACAAAGATTGATTGGAGACGTTTGTCCATATCCTTATTTGAGGATGCTGTCGATTTTTTTAAGATTAAAAATATCTATTCAATTCAAGAGAATAGAAAAATTATAGATAAGCGAATAGCAGAAACAATAGACAAGTATGGTTTAATGAAGTTTGAAGGCAATAACCTTTATCACATTACTTCAATATACCAATTACATAGAGCCCTTGTCTTAATTGAAAGTGGCATGGTTGATTATTACCATGTTAACCGTTCTAAAATTAAATATGATTCGGATGCTATGAGTATAAGAGACAGGTTTATTAGGAAAGGTGAAGTTGATGAAAATTATTTTGCGCAGAAAGCCAGAGAGCTTTCTGCTACGCAAAAAGAGTATGATGATTTACTACACATTTTTATTTCTTATGCGGAAGAAAAATTGTTTTATAAGGGCATTGAGCGCGAGATAGAACACTGCATTAATACTTATGGTATTGATAAATATCTTGGCACCCAGCTATATGAAATAACAGACATTAAGCTTTACCAGGAGGCTGTTAAAGCAATAGAAAAAATGCATAGGCTAAAAACCCTTTACGGTATCACAGAGCACAATGGCGCCCCAATTGAAGAACTAAGCAATTATGAACTTGATGGTATTCTGCAAGCAAGGCCAAAATCAAAACAAAATCGTAAGAAAGCAGCATAGCAAATAACATCTTCAACGTTTAATTTAAAACAACTTAAATTTTTAATTATGTCAAATACAACAAAAACCTCACAAATAAAACAATCCAATAAATCTCTTGCTATTGAAATTGCAGATCGACTTAAAAAAAAGTATTCAATCAAAAAAAGCGATGTCAGCGCATTAATAGAATGCTTTCACACATTCAATGAAGATCATAGTTCAACGTCTGAAGAGTTTTCAGATGCAGAAGGCTTATGTATTGAAATGGCCTGCCTGCTTACCGATCCTCAGATTTCAGGTAGGTTAAATGAAGCTTATTTCCGCTCAAGCGCTTCAAAAATATTGCACCGTATGGTTACCATCTTTAGAACATTATCAGGAGATAAGCAAATGCAAATGTATATTATGTGGTATAGCTTAAAACATTTTTCAGCGACAGTTTCTGATGAGATATTGAGCGATATTAAACACAGATTTTTAAAAGAAGAATAGAGTAAAACCAAAGCCTGAAACAATTCAGCGATTATTCATCTATTAAAACAATGCCCGGTAATTCGCCGGGCTTTTTTATATTTAATTCAAAAAAGATGAATGCGCTTCAAATTATAGCAGTCATTGCGGGCGTGATAATCATTTCTATACTGCTTATACCCGGTATTCCAAACCAATTTAAAAAATTCAAAGAAGATGCTCCCAGCAGTGCTGGTAAAGATGGAGGGAAATCCATAGTAGGCAAAAAGATAACCTGGAAGTCTGTATATGTGCCAATTATAATTATTGTCGTGTTGATTTTTACAAACCCGTCATTAAAATCCTTTAAGAACTATATAGGAAGCTTTGAATACTCTTCTCATAGCGGAAACATAGCAGGTCAATACAGGAAAATATTAAATGTTTTTATATTCAGTTACTATACTTATAATTATAACGGTGAATATTCTCGGCTCGAATGGAGTAGGCTTAATGGAAAATATATTGGTATTGCTGGTAATTTCATAAAATTAAATGGATGAAGCAATTGCACTATCTCGTTATATGTATTTTGATTCTTTCATGTTCAAAAAACCATAGCGCCAACAAATTAAAAGAGAATGCAAAAAAGCAGTCAGAAGATATTGATATAATAAACGATCTTTTATCCAAACATCCCAATGCTGTTCTTTGGGACAGCCTAAACGGCGATTTTTCTATTGATTATTATCCTGCATTAAATTCTTCTTTTCAAATAATTTCAGATGTTTCGATTGATGATATTTACATAAAAGATTCATCATATTACGTATTGGCACAAAGCGGGATCGAGCCAATATTTTATTTTACTCTAAAAGTAAATGACAATCTTAAAAACCTTTTTGATTCGAGACGGGGCGATTTGAAATTAAAAAAAATATTTATAGTTACTCATTTGTTTGGCATTAAGAAAGGATTTGATATAGAATATTTAGGATATGATCCGGACAGTAACCACGATTTCACATCGGAAGAAACGTTTTTTCGAGCTACTGGGGATTTGATTGACATAAAAACAATTGAATGAAAAGTACCTTTTTAATACTTTTTTATATCTTATCGATTAGCTGCCAATCCCTGCCCTGCAGGCAGATATAGGCTAAGTTTAAATTGATTTATTTTCTTCTCACATTCCTCTGATTTGCTCTCTGCCTGATCGTTATAAAATCCCTTGGCGGCAATAGTTTTAAAATTTTACGTTGTATCAAAACTGTAAATGCCGATTAAAAATAGTTCTTTGAGATATTGCTTGTTTGAAAATTAAATTTTGGGACGGTCGTCTATTATAATTTTCTTAGTGGCATGATTGAAAGTTATTTTGAAGTCGCACATGAAATTACTAAATCCAAGGATAGGCGGAATATTATCATGATCAACACAGCCAACTATTAAGTCTTTACTCTTACATACAACTGTTTTTTGGTCTGGGCTAAGAAGGTGAATTTTGAAAGCATGTTTCCATACTTCAATTTTAGTTTCTGCAAGTCCTTGCATAGTTTCATTTGAAATTGCATCAGCTTTTAAATCAAGTGTAGCTTGTTCAGCAACAAATTTTGGGAACACACAGTGATCTGCACCTGTATCAAGTAATGCAAGTATATTAATAGTTTTATCATTTTTGGGGTTGATAATTTTAATCGGAATCCACGGACGTATAATTTCGTCTGATATTTTGTAGAATGGATATATCCAAGTTGCCATTAAAATATATAGGTAGTCCCTTCTTTTGGAATGAATAAAACAGTGAAATTTTCTGTTTTGAGTTTTGCAAGTTTTATCGCCTCATCGGGTGTCCTTGCTTCGGAAATGAGATTTCCATGTTCATCCAAGGTCATCCATCGAGAATTAGGATTTTTTGGCTTGGGCAGAGCAACAATATCATTTGGTTCACTAAGCATATATGCAAAGTAAGAAAAAGAAATTTAGCAAAATTTAGTAAACAGAAAATAAAAAATTAAAAATAAAGCGAATTAGAACGGGCAATTATCAAGAGTATTTAAACTAATTACGAGTTTCGAATATGCAGGCTGATTGACTGCTCACTTAGCTATTTCTCCTTCGCTGCCGCCTGTTCAATCTTCATTTGCTGCTGCAGTAGTTTATAACTCTGCCTGTCATTATCAATATGCGGCTTTACAAAGTTGGGCATGGTTAAATTCATCATCATGCGCATGTAGTTAAATGATTCTTCATCCTCGCTGCTCCATTTAGGTTTGAAGCTCATCCCAATCTCATCAGCTATCATACCAATCAGCGGGTTTATATCCATAATTCCCTGCGCTGCATTGGCACCAAATTGTTTAAAGCCGTTATCCATTGTTTTCACATCCCTTGCAAATTGTATAGATGGTTCGCCGGTCATATAATCTCTCAAGCCAATGATATAAGGCGTGTGGCCTGTTGCCATTGTTGCAAACGTGTGCACGGCCGGGGCTGATATTAAAGGTGCAAGAAATGAGTTAAGCTGATCTTTATACATGGCTTCTGCTATCTGCCCGGCATTACCATCTGATTGTATCGTATTATAAGCAGCGCTTAAACCTAAGCCCCTTGCACCCCTGTCAAGTGTGCGATTAAAGAAACCCATATTAACGTCCTGCGGCTTACCATTCTTATAGAATATCTTTTGCAGGAAAGGATGCTTATCGATGTAATTCAGTTCATCATCATTAAGCGGTATCATCAAAAACCGGCTATCATCATCCTGCCAGGGATATTTGCCGGTATTGGCTTTATAAGCAAGCGCCCAGGTTGCAGTTAAACCAATTGCGCCGGCAGAAAATAATTGTGCTGCCCTGTAACCCATCTTATCCTTTAATGATAAGTTTTTTGTTGGTAATGGCGTAATGCCAAGCCATCCCTTTATACCGTTCTTTAGGAATGTTGATGAAGCAGTAAAGAATGGAGATAAACCATTTGCCTTTACGGTTCTTCCAAGCTGGCCTTCCAGTTTAAACACATAGTTACCTAATTGGTTGGCAAACTGCCTGCGTTCTTCCGGTGAAGCTTTTGGGTTTACTTCAAGTGCTATTCTATCCATCAGCACACGGGCTTTTAAATCAATCCCTTTTTTACCATACAGGAAAGGTGAAAGATTTGTGGGTAACACTTTCTTTGCCCCTGTGGCCTCTGCTGTATCACTGTTCCAGGTTACATGCCCGGTGCGTTCACTTATCAAACCAAGCTTTGCCATATCCTGAATGTGTTCAATGGCTTTCGGGCTGGTAACATCTTCATTAAGCATGTTAAAGATGCTGGCAAATATTTTTGTTACAGGGATATTACCAATTGTTTTACTTGCCAGTGAAGTCCCGGGAAAGGGCGTACCATTAACTACACCACCAACTAAGTTAGCAGTATGGATCGCGGGCTCAAATATTCCACCTAATGCAAAAGAGGTAATGCCATCCATCACTTTACCAAACATGGTTTTATCAGCATAGTTATTTTCAAGCATCGGCTTCAACTCCTTATAAAGCCAGTCAGGGATAATAACCTTTGCAGGAGGTACAACCGTTTTCTTTCCGTTAACAATTTTTACTGTATTCTCTCCTATTGGAATTGTCCGGGCTTTATATATTTCTCCATTAATAGCCAACTGTTTTGAACCACTGTCGTAAGGGCTTAATGTTTTAATCAGGCCTGCATCTTCCAGTGCTTTCACCATTACTGCCTTATTATTGTTTTTAAAGGCTTTGGTTAGCTGTTCATTTAACTTGCTTACTGAAATATCATAGGCGTTTGATAAACCTGTGGCGAACTTATTTGCAAGGTTTACGGGCTTGTTTAGCTGCGGTGAAGTTCTTGATAGCAAATTACCTTTAACGTCCATTGGGATCAATGGAAAGTATGTATCAAGCTTTCCCAAAGCATCTGAAAACAAGCCTTCATTACTTGCGTGATTATCACGTATTGGTTTTTCAACAAGTG
The DNA here is from genome assembly GCF_900115755.1 of Parafilimonas terrae. Lineage (GTDB taxonomy): Bacteria > Bacteroidota > Bacteroidia > Chitinophagales > Chitinophagaceae > Parafilimonas > Parafilimonas terrae. Next base: position 208,831 of record NZ_FOXQ01000003.1, on the reverse strand, counting down.
ATTTATATAAATCCAATGCGCCTTTAAACTCTGGCCCATTCACTATTTCATCATAGCTGCGGCCCTTAGAAAAATCAATATTGGCAACATGATCCGAAGCGTATTCAAAACTTTCTTTCAATAATTGTCTTAGCTGGTCAAAGTCAAGGTTATTAACGAGTGCTTCAGCATCCTTCCTTAAATTTTCAAGCGGTGACTTTACTTCAATATTATCCAGCACATCGCCAATATTGCCCCGTACTCCTTCAATCAATTCTTCATCGGAAGTATGTTTAACGGCATCTGCCATTTGCTGCCAGCGTTCCCTTATTCCATCCAGCCTGCTTTGCACAAGGGCTTTTCTTAAATCAATCCACATGCTTGCTCCATACTTATCTGTAATGGCAGTAACCGCTTTTCTTATAACCATTGAAGCCTGTGAAGCGGATGAAGCATATTGTACTGCGGCCTGCTTTGCTTCCGGCGAAAGCTTACCTAACTGGTTAAGGTTGCCGGTAAAATAATCCCGTATTGCAGGAATAATACCAACGTACTTTTTGCCCTTAACCGCTTCTTCTTCTTCAGCAACAGGATTATGCACCAATTCATTCAGGTTACGCTTGCCTTCTGCTTCATAAGCTTTTAAGCCCTCGTTGTAAACATCTTCAATTGCAGGATCTGTTTCATCCATATTAAAACGCTCGGCAAACTTTTCAGCAAATTCTTCTTTGGTTAGTTTGCCCTGGTTGGTAATTAGCTGCCCTTTTGCATAGTTTACCCATTTATTAAACTGGCTTTCTTCACGCGCATTCCTGCGCAATATTTTATTTATATCCTGCTCGGTCAGGTGGCTGTATTCATCAGGCAATACTTCCTTAATCTCTTTAGCTGTGATGCCTGGTAAAGCCTTCTTTACATCGTCTATAAAATCACGCAGCTTACTTTCTTCATGAGTTAAATCAGATTCGGAAACCTTATTTCTCATTATATCCTGTTCCTCAAAATATTTGTCAAGCCCTTTATTTTCCACATGCCCTTTAAGTCTTTCTGTGTCGCCTGTTTCAAAAGCAGCTTTAATATCATTGGCAAACTTTTTTAAATCATCAGGGCTTCCTATTTGCAGCTTAATCCCTAACGCATCAAGTAATTTGTTTATGGTGCGTATAATAGCATTTTTTCTTTCAGATGGCAGCCTGCTTATATCTATATTGCCTTGCACTACCTGTGTAAGAAATTCTGTTATGCCTTCCGGCGCATGCTTGCTTTCATCATATAGAGCTACATGCCGCCACACGGCATCCATGCCATCAATGCCTTTTGTTTGTTTTACAATGTCATTCCAAACGCTGTTCAGCTTTTTGGTATCTACACCATATTTATCATATACAATAGGGTGCAAAGCTTCGTGTATAGCTGTGCGGGGGCTTTTATCTGCTTTAATGGCTTCAAGGTTTAGCATAAGCCGGTGTTCGCCATTTTTATTCATTATGGCTTTGCCGCGCTCTCCTTCGCTGCCGCCTGCTTTTATATATTCTGCTTCGGTATTATAGGTTTCTACCTTTGCTTTGGGATATAATTTTTTCACTACCATTTCCGCGGCGGTAGTAAATTTCTTTATGGTTGCTTCGGTAGTAGTTTCGGCTTTGTCGTTTTTGTCTTGCTCAAATAGAGCCTGCTGCTTATTGTCTAAAAACTTACCCTTATCCTGATAATGTTCCTGTAACTTCTTTTGTAACGATTTAATTTCATCGTTTAGTTTGTTGATGGAATTATCTGCAATGGATTTAGCATCATCGTAACTCTTACTCTCGGTTGAAATGTAATCTTTTCGGGATGGGTCTGTAAACCTTGCTTTCAGTTCATTTATTTTATCCTGCCTTGTTTCTATTTCATTTTTCAGTTCATTTACCTTTTCTTCATTGAGTTTTTCCCTGCCCTGGAAACGTGATTCATCGGTATGTATTTCTGATACGGGTTTTACTTCAATATCAAGTGCATTATTCCTTAACTGTTCTGCTTGCTGGTTTGCTCTTTCAAGTTCTGCAGCTTCGTTTGAATTTTCTGCTGCGCTTTCAATAGCCTTGACATTTGGTTCTTGCTCAATGCTGTCTTTGTCTGCAAGTTTTCTGTTTGCGTGTTCGTTTTCTGCTGCATCATCAACTATTTTTAATTCAGGTTTCTTAAAATGTTTTTCTGCAAGTTCTTTTAATTTTGCCTGCTTTTGATTGGTAACATTTTCATCTCTTCCGGCCTGCACTTTTGGTACAACCTTTTCTTTAACCGGTTTATCAGTTATTGGCTCAGCTTGTTTTTGCTTTGCCTTTGTTCGTTGAACTGTTGCATTATTTTCAGTTGTTGCTTTCTTGGCAGGTTCTGGAACTGCTGCATTGTTAACCTGTTTTGCTGTGGCTTCATTGTTGTTGATGAAGTCTTCAAATTCTGTTCTTGTTGCATTGTCTTTCGTTATTTCTTTTAAATGAATTTGATAAGCGATGTCTTCGGCTATATTGTCCCTGAATGTTCTTTTTTTACCATCGGTTGTTTCTAAATTTACTGAAACGACATTTCCATCATTGCCGTAATTAATGGCGGCTAAAGGATTGGAATAATTGTTTTTGTATGGCGTGTCTCTTATGCTTATATCTCCATTATCATCAACGCCAACAACAGAAGTTTCATGTTCAATATTAAAATCTGAAATTGGGGCGTTCTTTATTTCATCAATGTTGCCCAATTCATATTCCCTGTTCTCGCCTTCAATCTTTGCTACAACTGTTTGCCCATCCTGGTATAAGGTTGCTTTCTTTCCATCATATACAACGGGCTTATCAATTAGTTCGCCAATTTTAATTTCATCCTCTGCTGGAATACTATTTTGCTTATTGCTGTTATTGGTTTCCGCAATAGTTGTCTCGGCGGCTGGGGCTTCCACATTGTTTGCAAGAGGGGTTTCGTTTTCAATGATTGCATTGTTATTATTTTCCGCTTGCTGTATTGCTTCATTAATCTTCCCCTGCTGCTGCGCTGGCAATGATTGCTTTATTTCATCAGCCTTATTCTTGATAAGCTGGTTATACAAATAATCAGTTTTCTGCCTGTCGGTTAATAGCTCTCCTTTCGCATTTGTTGTTGGCACTGCATTGATCAGGCTGCTTACTTCATCCACTATCTTGCTGCGCTGTGCTGCCTGGGCCTGCGTTATATCACCGTTTTTTACGGCTTCGTTTATTTGCTGTTTGGTTATGTCAGGGTTAACCCCTAATTCCCATACGGCCGCTTTCTGCTGGGGGGAAACGGATTTAAAATTAGTTATGGCATTAATTCCAAATAAAGCAATTGAATTTAAAGCGGTTTCTTTTGATGCCTTTACAGCATCGTCAATAATATCACCGGCGCTTTTGTTTTGGTTGAATAAAAGGTTATTGGCAACATCGCTGGCAATGGAAGTTCCGGCGCCATAAACAGCCGTCATTTTCCCGGCTTCTTTGGCAACAGATAAAGCAGAGTTTTTGAACTTATCAAGTAATGGTTTATTTCTGTCTATAACGCTATTCCATGTTTTTTCATCCAACCCTGCAACAAACTTGCCCGCCATTGTATTCATACCTAATGTACGCTTTACAATGTTTATATCGGGATTAATTAAGCCTGCCAGCGCCATAATTGTTGCATGCGTATTGGCGTAAGACTGCGGGTTTGGATTGCCTTCCGCAATAGCTTGTTTGTAATAATCATTTTGCGCACCCAGGTACATGGGCAATGCAGTACTTACCAATTTGCCTAAACCGCCTGTTGCATATTGCTGTGCTGCAAAAGCTGCTATGTCTCCAAGCATCCCTGCGTTGCCATATAATGTGGCCTTGCTCCAAAAATTTTTATCCTTACCAGCTTCTGGATTGGTCGTATAATCAATTCGATCCTGGTTGTCCTGCACCAGCCTTGCGAGCTGCTGCTGCTTATCATCTTCACTTAAAAACTTATTACCGGTAATACTGTTTGCCTGTTGTTTCAGTTCTTTAGGGAATGCAGGAATAAAATCTGATCCGGTAGCTTTTAAACTTTCCGGCATGTATGCTGTTGATTCATCCTCTTTCAATTCACCTAACCGCTGTAACTGCAATTGTGCATTGGCTTCTTTGCCGCCAAATATTCTTGTAGCAATGTTTTCAAGGGATGCCCCTGAATTAGAAATGTTTTTACTGAAACGATAAAAGCCATATTCAAGCGGGTTCATGCCTGCATCCTGCGTAAGCTCTTTTACCTGGTCATCAAATTTCAATTGTGCCAATAAAGGATATTTATTATCATCCTGTTTCCTGTCTGCATCAATCGCATTTGCTGCGGTTTGAAGCTGGTTATATTGTTCAACCAAAGCATTCTTTTCTTCCGGCTTTTCAGCCTGTTTATATTTTGCATCTAAATCATGCAATTGCTCATTCAGGTAAGCCATTGTGTTTTGCCTGCCGGTTTCAGCAAGGCTTTGTAATAGTGTTTCGCGGCCTTTGCGCTTATTAATGCTATCCTGTGTTTCCGTTTCATGTGTGCGCCCAAATAGTAACCCATTGTTTGAATTGCTTACATCGGTTGTTAATTCATATTCCGGCTTTAATTGAGTGGTGAGCAATGCAATATCTGTTTTATACTTGCCGGGATTGAAAACCTGTTCCAGTTTTAAGGCTGAATATTGCAAAGGGTCAACAACATTCTTTAAATCAGATGCGTTGTAATCATTTAATAATTCAGGATTGGAAGCATTGAACAATGGTGCTTTATTCTTCATTAAGTCAGCCTGCAGCTTATCCCTTTCGTCTCCTGTAAAGTGTTTGTTAATGATTTGCTGCTGATACAGGGTATTGTTTATGCCTTGTTGCAAACTGTTTGCATCCTGCAAAGCATTAAACTCATTGGCGGTATGTGTACCGGCTTTAGATGCCAGCGAATAAACGATGTTCTGCATTGGCAACAAACGGTTATAAGCATAAGTGTTATCCGCTTTCAGGTCAACAAGGCCTTTAATCTTTTCCGCATTATTTAAATAGGGTGCATCATTCATTACCTGCTTTAAATCTTCCGGCTTGGCGCCAATTAAATCAGCATAAGAATTTAATTGAGTATCATAATCAGTTTTTGCAATTTTCTGTTTGTCATAAATACCCTTCTTGAAGTTGCTTATAACCGGCACGCCCATAGAACTGCTACTGATAACCATATCAGGCTCATTTGGGGTATTGGCTTTCTTCTGCAAATCCCTTAACTGCTTTATCTGATTATCTTCATCAAAAGTTGGATAATCAGCTTCATTGTATTGCTTTTTAATGTCAGGGCTGTCAAAGCCTAACTTCATGTTGAAACTGCCATAATCGCCAACATCATAATCTTGTGAAAGTGCATCATACAATACTTTTCTTTTCGCCGGGTCAGCAAGCTTTGTAGTAAACTCGTCAATGGTTCCTACAGCAAACTTCTGGCTTGCTGTGTTATACAGGGCTTGTATTTTATCGTTATCGGGCATAAGTAATTTCTTTATTTAAAATCCGGGTATAGTTTTTTTATTGGGCGTGTTGCTTTTTGATGGTTGGTTATTGCCCGGGTTGTTTGCTATATTTCTTTCCAGCTTTGCGTCGCTGCCCATCATGCTTTGATATAGGCCTGTTAATCTTGATTCTAATGCAGGATCATCAATCGAAATAATATCAGTTTTAAAAACATCTTTCTTTTCCGTCTTGGGTTTGCCGGTTGTGGCATCTATCTGCGGCCTGCCGCGCTGGTTTAACACGGGTACATTTTCAGTTCCCGTTTTGTACTTAATTAAAATTTGTTTGCTGTCGGGAATAAAATCAAAGTCAGCGAATTTATATTTACCGTTACCGGCAAGCAGTTTATTCATCTGGTCTTTCATTGCGCTTACATCACCGCTTTGTATAGCTGCTGTTGTGTTTATTATCCAGTTTGATCCGTTAGCATTTCCTCCATTAGTTGAAGAATTGGATTTGTATAACGGCACTCCGGCCTGTTGCTTGTTAACGAAGTCAGCATTGCTTTGTTTATCAGAATAATGCAGAAAACTTGGGTCATGCTGCGGTATAACTGTTGCCATCCAATGACGCATAAGCATATCATCTTCGACACTGCCGGGTTTTATGCTATCTGGTCGTTCCCGGGCCCATAATTTTTGAAACATGTCAGCCCGCTCTCTATCTGCATTTATAAGTGACATTTGCTCCTGGGGTATAGCTTTTAAGTAATTGCCATCGTTGCCACGTATCGGTAAATTTTCTGTTATAAGCTCCATTGAAGGTTTTTGGTTAGCGCCCATTTCCTTCTTTTGATAAAAAGGGCTGTGCTGTCCGGAAACTTCATAAATATGCTTAACCCCTGCGTGTTCTGTTTGATATGTTTCCGGGTCAATCTTTTGTCCATTTTTATATGCATCTGTGAAATAATTATATGCGGGATCAAAGCTTTTAATGAAGCGGCCACCAGTATCATTATTCATCAGGTAGGAAAGAGTTCCTGTATTGTTCCATTGTACGGGCGCTAATGGTACCAGGTTGCCTTGTTCATTTTTCGTAAAAAAATCATTTATGAGGTTGTTGCCCATCTCGTGCGAAAGCTGCAGGTAATCATAGTTAGGAAATTCTTTTCTGGCATCTTCAATATTTTTATTTTCACTTTCAATCCTTGTCTTAATAGCTCTATCTACTTCGAAAACAGGAGCCATCCTTTGTTGAGTAAGCATTCGTAATTCAGGTAAGGATAACTGGGGAGATTTTTCTAATAACTCATCCTGAATACGCTGCAGGTTTTCATTTATGGCCTTATTTGCTTTTTCATCAGGGGTTTGATATTGGGCCGGATCAAATGTCTTGTATAAAAACTGTGATTTAGCTTCATTTTCCTGTTGCCTTTTTTGGTATTGCTTTTCCATCAGGCCTGCAAGCTGTGCAGTTTGGTTTGCCTGTAATTGCTGGCCGCGGGCCATAATTTCTGCTGCGGATGGATTGTTGTTCGGTAAAACAACATTGGGGAAGTAGCCGCTGTTTGTAGCCATAAATATATTATTGTGCTGGAGGTAATAAACCGGGATCAGTATATGAGTTAAGCCATGATGGAGCACCGGTAATTTTAACTTGTGCAGGATTTGCGGAACGGTCATCTAAACCATATATTCTCTGGAGCATGTTTAGGTAATCCCCATTGGCTTTATTCTGCTGATAATTCTGTATTCCTTGCATTGCTGTGCTGCCAATACCTTGTATGCCGTTAAATATATTCTGCCATGCTGCATTACGCAGGTTTTGAATATTGTTTGCATCATACGCCGCTTTCTGCTGCTCGCTGTTATACACCTTATCATTCTCATTAATCATTTGCTGGTAGCCGCGGTTAAGGTTATCAAGCAAATTATACCGGTTATTGGCTTCTTTTACAGCCAGATCATTATAGCTGTCATTTGCCAACTGTTGGCCTGCTCCTGCCAGCGCTAATGCCTGCCCGCTACTGGTAGCATTACGGTTTACATTGTTTGTAAATGAAGCCTGGCTATTAGCGATATTGCGTTCCATAGCTCCTGCCCCGGACATTCTGCCGTTAAATAACTGCCTGGCTAAATTAAACTGTTCTTCTGCAAGTGGGTCTTTCTCATACGTTTGCATGCGCTGCGCATCTTTGGCCGCTTTTTTGGCCGCGTTCTGCTGCCGTAACCCTAAATAAAGGCTGGTGCCTGCAGACAACGCGCCAACTCCAACTCCTACTGCTATGAAACTCAAAATATACCTCCTATTGTTTACTTTTATCTTGATGCAAATTAGATTTAATCGAATGCTGCGAACCTGGTTTTTAACCCTAAAACTGCTTCGAGTAAAGGCGCGTTTTGCGAAAATGTTTTTCAAAATTTGCCAGTGTGATTGTAAGTTCAGGTTCAACTAAGTAATACTTTGTTTCAAGCTTTCTGTATATCGTCTTTTTACTTTTTAGAAAACCTTCTTTTTCCAATAATTCTACATACTGGTAAACCTGGCGGGAACGAAGCGGTATATTTAAGGATTTTAATTTCTCCGTAATTACAGATGCTGTAATTAAGCTGCATCTATCAGATAATTGTTTGCAAATAATAAGAACATAAATCAGGCTTTGATTCAATTTAAAATCCCGCTTCCTATTAAAAGACTTTATTGCTTTTTCAAACAAAAAAGCCCTATAGCACGCTCTAAACTGCATTTGAATAGTTTAAGTTATCTATGAGAATATGTATTGATACATCTTTTAAAAGCAGGTTTTTAATTACCTCTCCGTCCTTTATTCCAAAAAGGATAAGGTCCCGGATCAACTTTCTTTCTTTTTCAAAAGAAAGAACTACTTCATCCCAACCCTCTACTCTTTGCGCTTTTGGCAACGTGCTATCTTTCTGTTCCGGTGTGTATTCAAGTTCTTTTATTTTTTCAGTGATTATATTGGCGGCCATTTCCAGGTTTTGCCAGCGTTCTAAACTTGAATCAATCAATTCGTTATTCAGATAAGGCCCTGCCATAACTATCTGAAGCCTGCCACGTTCTTCTTTTATCTCGGCTATTAGGTTTTGATAATATTTGATCAACTCGTTTAATGATTTTTTGACGTTCATCTTTTCGATTTTATTTTGTTTGTAATGTTGAAATAGGAAAGGATTGCTCATAGGAGTTAATAAAACCTTCCATATTGGTTACAATGATGTATAGGCCGCCGCTTGTTTCTATTCGTAGTTTCTCCTTCAATTGTTCTGGCCTCAGTCTGTCGCACGTAGCTTTGCATTCAACTTCGATATAAACAGATTTCCCGCTAATAACTGCATGAATATTTGCGGTTCCCTCGTTTGCCAATTGAATTTTTTCTAAACGGCATTGGCCTTGCGGGTTAATCTTGTTTACCTGATGCCCGTTAAACTTCAAAAAGTCATAAACACAACGGATGAGCTCATTTTTAGTTTTATCGCTGTAGGGCTTGGGAAACGGTACACCGAAATCCCTACAACCTGCATATTTTGCCAGCATATATTTTTCACGCGCTTTTAATAATTGTTCTTTCCAGGTCATGATCTTCTGCTTTTGCCGGTTAGCGTTAAAAGATTAAACATCTCTTTCATCCGGTCAAGTACACGCAACCCATACAGTTCTTCAATTTGCGCCGATGAAAGGTTTGTAGTTATGTGGGTATTGTTAAACCGCAGCCTATTATCATACCTGTTTTGAATGATGTCTGCCATTACATTGCGCGTTTCACTGAAGTGTTTTGTTGGTGATTCAGCGCCTAAGTCATCAAAACAGAAAGAACTGCCATAATGATTAAAGGCAGAAATGCCCAATGCCAACTTACGCATGCTGTTATACTTTGTAATTGCGCTAAGGCCTTCAAGTGCATAATCATCGGATATTTTTCTGCAGTTAACTACAGTGGTATAACATTGTGGCGTGTCGTGAAACAAATGCATAATTGTTGTTTTTCCGGTTCCTACCGGCCCAAAAAGAAGTATGCCCTTTTTTAAGCTCATGTTAGGGTATAGGCTTTCAAAATATTCATTGTTGTTATGATATAAACAAAGCGCTTTAATAACGCTTATATTGTCATCATCCAGCTTGAAATCAATATTTAACCGGTTTGACAAACTTTCTTTTAGGTAATCAAAAAAAGATTGGAGCTTACCTAAAGACAAGTTATTTTCCACCCCAGTCACCGAACTCTTTTGCCGGCTCTTTTGCAGTGTTTCCATTATAGTTGCTTTTATTGTTTAATAATTTGTTACTCCTTCTGGCCCATGTCGAAAGCCGTTTAGCCGTCTCGAAAAATTTTTCGGTTTCAAAGCGCATTTTTGTTTTGTCGGTATTCTTCTCTGTCCAATAACCAAAAAACTGTTGAAGCATTCCTTCATCATAAGTTTTTTTGAAACTCATTACCTCATCAAAAAAAATATTCTGTCTTTCTATTATATCCTTATTTAAATGTTTATTGTTTATCTGTTTATTATTAGGTGCGCGCAGCGGTGTCAATAGCGGTGCAGTAGAGGTGCTTATAGCGGTGTCAATAGCGGTGCAAAACTGCACCGCTATACCTAAACTAAAAGATGCCATTTGATAGGAATTCTTACCAGGAATAACTTCAATGAGTTTATTTGCAACAAGCCAATCTCTACTTTCTAAATAGGAGCGTTTAGCAAGGCCACATTTCGTTATCAAATATTCATAGGCTATTCTTGTTTGTTGCCATCTGTTACGGTTGATTGAATCAAGTACGGCGAAAAAAAGTGAAACATGGTAAGGCTTGAAGTTGCTATAATAAGGAACCTCATCCCAAAACCAGTTTATTATTCTGATATAGTTTATCGTCGGTATTTCATTATCGGTATTTTTTGATAAATTCGCCATGGTTAAACTTCTTTATTTGCCCTGGTCGCCACCGGGGCTTTTTATTTTGGAAAACTTTTTACAAGCTCATCAATTACTGACCGGTCATACAGAACTTTTCGCCCAAGCTTTACCCGCGGAATTTTGTCGCGGTGCAGGTATAAAAATGTTTTACTGCACCGCAGAATATTTGCAACTTCGTCCCTTGTGAGAAGTTGGGCATTTGCATTTTCGTTTGTTTGAGACATAGATTACAGTTTGAATAATCAAAGGTTGCGTAGTGTAATGGAACGATTACAAGCTTTTAACCCTGAAAGATTTAAATCTATCTGTATGAGTAAAAGCTTACCACTACGCTCTACTCCCACGTTGCGTTTTCTGCGGAAAAGCTTATTAATTAATGAGATTAGTTCTTCTGGCCTTATATCGCTTCAGGTGCTTAGCGGCTTCCATTATTTCAGAGTATTTATAAAACACGCGGCCACCAATTCGATAATCAATTAATAGTCCCTGGTTGCTCCAGGCTGATAATGTCACTTTGGAAATAACAGGCTGAAAGAGTTTACATGCCTCTGCAGGAGATAAAAGTTTTTCTTCGAGCTGCTGTTGTTGCTGTGCTCGCAGCTCTTCTTTGACAACGGACCGCAGCCCGGCGAGAAGCTCCTGCAATTCGATAGATGAAAGGATAACCTTATCCACGCTGCACCTCCTTTGAATGTAGGTTCAGGTATTCATCAATACTTGCTTTTACGATTAACACCTTCTTGCCGGCATTGACTGATTTAATTTTACCCTCTTTGCGGCGCTTCCAAAGAAACACGTGGCTGCATTTCAAATAACCTTTTGCCTGGGCTATAGTGATTAAATCTTCATTGAGGTTTGTTGTATTCAACATCGTTGTTTATGTTTAACGATGCTAAGTTCTCATTAAGAGAAAAAGAGATACGCCCAAATGCCCAAAAATGGGCACGGTTTGGGCAATAAACTGGCTGGGAAGGCCAAATATGCCCGTTTAAGAAATGTAATTTTTAAAAGCATGTGTATATTTAAGGCTGCAATTTTGTAGCCTTTTTTTATGTCAGATGTAACTGAAAGAATTTTGAAAATTTTAGAAAACAACTGTGCAAATGATATTGATTTTGTAGAGCCGTTATTATTACACCCGGATAATATTTATGATAAGAAAAAAATATATCATAAAATATTAAAGGAATTTTATAAGGCCATTAGAAGCGATGCAGAAAGAACTGTAAAGTTGAACGATCTAAAAGAAGGATTGAAAAGTAATAGGTTTGCCCAAACTCCTATATAGTTACCTATCTCAAAAGGCTATCACGTTAATGGCATTTTATCAAACTCATGCAGATACGCTTCGAATTTAGGCGCCTTCGGATCTGTCCTAAACGCCCTTGATTCTTTTAGCTCTATTGAAAATGTTTTTTCATATAGTCGCTTCAGTTGTTCGTTATTAAGTGTAGGCAATAAATGTTTAATTTTTTCATGCAATGCTCTTAAATAAACTGCTTTATACTGCCAATACGGAATACCATTTTCCAGCTTTACAAATTCAATCAAAGAATCAGAGCTTGTGTTTTCTGACAACCAGGCAATTATTTTTTCGTATAATTCAGGTTGCAAATAATCATGAAGGCTTTTGTTATATTCAGGATTTGTTATTGAGGGAATCTCTTTACCGGAATTTCGTTTAACATAATCAACATACCGGGCGTAGGCCCAACCTCTTGCTGCATCATTAAACCTTTTCTCCTGCTTTCGCCAGGCAGGGATTATCAATGTTTCATTTTTTAAAACACTATCATCAAATACATTGTATTCGCTGCTACCGGTTCTATATTCATCATTCGTTTCAAGCTTAAAAAGAAGAAAGTCTTTCAGGCTAAAATCTTTACCGCGCTTAAACCATGCGTAACCTTTTGAGATGAACGGATTATCGCTGTTTAAATGCTGTGAATATTCTTCAATAGCTATTCGTTTTACAAACTCTTTATCATTCGCATTTTTGTACCCCTCATTAAATTTTTGTTCAAGAAAAGTGTACAACTGTAGCCCATTTTGTTGAGTTGAGAGCTTGGTATCCCACTTTTCGGTAAAGGCTTTAATCTCTGCATTTTGTTTCGCAAAATCTTCAATGCATTTTAAAACCTGCAACAGTGGAAAATCTTCTGTGGACATATCCTATTTTTTGAGGTTGAAAATATCAGATGTGGCTTATATATAGGTGCATGGGGTAACTATTACATTTAGGGGGTAGGTGTCGCGTTTTGGAAATTCGGTTTCGTGTGACCGGGTATGGTGCAAATTTGGAATTACAAAATTGAATTTGATAAATCATTTTAATCACAGCTTGGTTGTTATAAATAGAAATCTGCTTTGCCAATCATCTAAAGAAAGTATTGTAACCGCAATTATATCCATGCTATTACTTTTATGCTGGTTTATTCAATTTACTTTTTAAAACCAATTCTATCCCGCTCATTCCATTTGTACACATCTTTGAAGTTTCAAACTAAAACCTCATATTCACTTCTTTTTACCTTTCAGCTTCTTAACGGCTTTATCAAAATCACTTTCAAAATGCTGATCCTGAACCACCCTGAATTTTTCATATTCTTTTTCTGCAAGCCTTACCGCCACCTCATGGCTGACCTTACCGGCATCCTGTAAAACCTGGTATTCATTAAACTGCAGGAAGGCATCTAACCGGGCAACCCAATCAACCATCTTCATAGGTATTTGCCTTGCAGCCTGGTTTTCCGCATAATCCAGGTACATAGAAACAATCCTTTCCAGTTCCTTAATTTCTTTTTCAATAAGATAGTTTTTGGCGGTACCAACATCAATTTTTAATATTTTACCGGCCGGCGCATTCTTCCATGTTTGCAGGCCCATATTAGGCTTACCGGCGCTTGCCCTTTCTGCTATAAGCTCGGCTGCGGTTTTACCAGTGATTGCCCAATGCAGCTTATTCTGAACAGTTTTAAAGAACTTCTGTGTTATTTCAGCATCCTTGTTATAATCTATGCTGCATTGCTCGTATATGTCGGTAATCTTCAGGTAAAAGCGCCTTTCACTTGCCCGTATTTCCCGGATGCGTTCCAGCAGTTCATCAAAGTAGTCTTTACCAAAGCGTTTGCCTTGCTTCAATCGTTCATCATCCAGTACAAAACCTTTTATAATAAATTCCCGCAGCGTTTTAGTAGCCCATATTCGGAACTGTGTAGCCTGGTAGCTGTTTACGCGGTAACCAACGGCAATAATGGCATCGAGGTTATAGAAATCAACATCCCGGGCAACATCCCGGCTTCCTTCTTTTTGAACTATCCGGATTTTCCGGATAGTTGCTTCCCTTTCGAGTTCAGCGGAATTATAGATATTCTGCAGATGTTCATTTACTGTTCTTACGTCAACCCCAAACAATTCAGCCATCTTTTTCTGTGTAAGCCAAAAAGTTTCATCGTTATACAAAACATCAACTTTGATATTGCCTTCAGGAGTGGCATAAAAAATTATTTCATTATTCTGTGGTGCACTATTATCTGCCATTTGTTTTTAATGTTTTATTGATCTAAGGTCGCAATTTGCGGCCTTGTAAATTTTAGGCGATCCGCAGCATCTTTTCACTCCAGTTCTTTTTTATATGCTGACTTAATCGTTTGGCTGTATCAAGTTTGGTAACGCGGATATATTTCAAAAATGCTTTCTCTGTTTTGTGCCCGGTGATCTTCATTAAATCAATGGTAGGAAAACCTTCGAGGTAATAGTTGGTTGCAAAGCTGCGGCGGGCCGTATGGGATGAAACACATTGCCAAAGCTCCAAATCCGGAGAAGTGGATAAACGGCCTTTTTCTGCCATTCCTGCCAGCTTGCAGGCCTCCTTGATATAATCATTGAATTTTTGATTTGACAGCGATTTTGGTAACCTGTTGTGATTGCTGCGGTATTTATTGAAGATGTCAAGCACAACCGGGTTACAAGGAATAATAACAAGCTCCTTTGTTTTTTTGGTTTCCATTTTAATAAAATAATCCCCATCTATTTGCACAATGTTTTCCGGTTTAATATCATTGTAATCGGAAAACCGCAGCCCTACAAAGCACCCAAACACAAATAAATCCCGGACCTGTTCCAATCTCTTGTTTTCAAACTTGGTTTTATAAAGCTTGATTATTTCTTTTTCAGGTAAATACACTGCATCACTTTCTTTCCAGGTAACAGCAAACTTTTTAAGCTTAAACTGCAAATTGTTTGTATAGCCCAAATCAACTGCTTCACCCATTATAAGCTTTAGTATCTTAATATCCTTTGAAATAGAGTTGTCGTTTAAGTCAGCTACCCGCTTGCTTCTGTTGGCGCCGGTCCGAGATCTTAAAATTTCTGATTTATGATTTTCCCTGTTGCGGAGGAATGAAACAAACTTGTAATAAAAATCGAGCGTTACAATATCAAAATCAATTTTCTCTTTTTTCACTTGCTGGTATTCCAGTAAATGGCCTTGCAGCGTTCTATAAGTCTTTATAGTGTTAGCGCTTTTATCCTTGCCTGCAGATTTAATTTCTCCGGAGATAAACCTTTCCAATAAAGAAAACAGTGTTGGTTTATCAGGATCATCGTCATTATGATTTTGGTAAAGAAAGTTCTGGAGGTATTGTTTGAGGGTTGCCGGCGCCGGTATTCCACTCTTCATTTCAACGTTATAAGCCCTTTCGCATTCTTTTGCCAGGCTGTCAAGTAAATTGTTCAGTGCAAACTTTCCATCTGCGGTCGTTTCCTTATTATTCTTTACACGTTGTTTTGCCTTGTTCCAGTTTCCAGGCTTCACTCTTTGTCCAAAAAACAGCTTGAGCTTTTGGCCTGAATAAACATATTGAAGGAAGATTAAACTCTTGCCCTCGTTGTCTACTGAATCAAGGTAATAGTTTACAGAACTACTGCGAGGCATACACTTTGAATTTATATACCAAATGTACATCAGAGGACACTAAAACGGACACTAAAACTTTATTTATTTTTAATTCGGCGATAAACGGAATAAAGAAAACCCTTTGTAATTAATAATTTCAGAGGTGTTTTATAAAAAATGACAAAACGAAATAAATTAGGTTAAAGTCCTGGCGGGACCACAACCAATTGCTGGAATTTTTTACCCCGTAGCCAGGTAAAATAGTTAAACAGTACAGTTGAAACCCGTATTTCCCCAGACCCTGTATTCAGTTTCTGTAAAACAGTAAACAAATTTTATCTTGCCCCCAAAATTTAACTAATATAAATGAGGATGGAAAAAGCGCAGTTAATGGAAAATCTGAAAAAACAGATTGTTGCACAATTTAATTTAAAGAAAATCAACCCTGAAGATATTGGCAATGACCAGCCGCTTTTTGTGGAAGGCCTCGGCCTCGATTCCATAGATGCTTTGGAGCTGATTGTTTTATTGCAACAGGAATATAAAGTGAAGCTGGCAAACCCGGAGGATGGCCCGAAAGTATTTGCATCGGTAAGTACTATGGCAGATTATATTCTTAAACATCAGCCCGGAAATGCAAACGGGCAGTAAAGTATATATTGCCGGCGCCGGCATTATTTCGGCTATTGGCAACAATATTGCCCAATGTATTGCCGCACTTGAAAACAGCAATGCGGGCATTGGTGAAATGCAGCAGCTTACTTCTGTTCACAAAAAAACATTGCCCGTTGCAGAAGTAAAAGCAAGCAATAAAATACTTGCTGAATGGGCGCAGCTTCCTGCAAACATAACACGCACTGCCTTGCTTGGAACCATCGCTGCCAGGGAAACATTGCATAATGCGGGCATCAGAAATTTCAATGGTTTGCGTGCAGGTTTACTATCTGCCAATTCTGTTGGCGGCATGGATAAAACCGAAGATTTTTATGCATTGTTTTTAAAAGATAATACAGCGGGAAGGTTACGAAACGTAATAAATCATGAATGTGGCAGCGCCACAAAAATTATGGCGAATGCTCTCGGTATTAAAGATTTTATTACTACTGTAAGCACTGCCTGTTCTTCATCTGCCAACGCTATTTTTTTTGGCGCCAGGCTTATAAAAAATAATATACTCGATGTGGTGGTTGCAGGTGGCGCCGATGCCTTGACACGATTTACGCTTAATGGGTTTAATAGTTTGATGATATTGGATAACGAAGCCTGCAAGCCATTCGATGAGAACCGGAAGGGGTTGAACCTGGGTGAAGGTGCAGGTTATATTGTAATGCTTTCTGAAAAAGCTTTACAGGTTTTAAATGCGCAGCCTGTTTGCACTTTAAGCGGTTATTGCAATGCCAACGATGCTTATCATCAAACAGCTTCTTCGCCATCAGGAACAGGATCGTTTCTCGCAATGAAAGGCGCTTTGCAGAAAAGCGGTTTGCAGCCATCAGCTATTGATTACATCAACCTGCATGGTACCGGCACAAAAAATAATGATGTTTCAGAAGGTACGGCAATTAAAGAAATCTTTGATCCGCATTATCCAAAAATGAGTTCTACTAAATCTTTTACCGGCCATACGCTCGGCGCCAGCGGCGGTATTGAAGCCGTGTTTTCCATGCTGGCTATACAACGCGGTTTTATTTACCCCAACCTGCGTTTTACAACGCAAATGAAAGAGCTGCCTTTTATGCCTGAAACTACATTCGCCAAAGGTGTTGAAGTAAATCATGTTTTATCCAATTCATTTGGTTTTGGCGGTAATTGTTCATCCCTTATTTTTTCAAAAATCTAAAGCGTTTATTACAAATGGAAGAAGCAAACATTTATATAAACGCTGTAGCCGGTATATCTCCGCAATCTGTTTTTAATGAAGGTTTTTCGCAATCAGTTATAAAACCATCCGGCAACCGTTTTGTTTGCATGGAGCCTGATTATGATGAGCTGATTGATGCAAAACTTATCAGGCGCATGAGCCGCATTATAAAAATGGGAACGGCTGCAGCATTAAAATGTTTGCAGCAGGCGAATGTTGAAATACCCGGCGGCATTGTTATGGGCACTGCCTACGGATGTTTGCAGGATACGGAAATTTTCCTGAAACGTATAATTGATTATAAGGAAGAGATGCTTACGCCAACAGCCTTTATCCAGTCAACACACAATACGGTTGGTGCGCAGATTGCTTTGCTGTTGCAATGCCATAATTATAATAATACGTTTGTGCAAAGCGGGCATTCTTTTGAAAGCGCTTTATTGGATGGGGCACTGTTGTTGAAAGAAGATGAAATGAATGAGGTGCTGGTTGGTGCAGCAGATGAAATTACTCCTGCAAGTCATGCCATACTTGAACGGTTTGGTTTGTATAAGAAACAAGCAGGTGACAATGGTTTTTACAACTATACATCCAAAGGCACTGTTGCCGGCGAAGGCGCATGCTTTTTTCTTTTAAGCAACGTGCAGGGTGAAAAAAATATTGCAAAGCTTAATGGTATAGAAACTTTTCTTGATGTTCCGGATGAAGAGGTAGAAAATAAAATAAACCAATTTCTCGCTGCGCATCATTTATCTATCAACGATATTGATTTGATTATTGCCGGAAGAAATGGAGATAAGAAAAATGATGCTGTTTATGATATGCTTGATAAAAATATTTTTACAGACAAGCAAACTATAAACTATAAACATCTTTGCGGGGAATATCCAACTTCATCATCGTTTGCTTTATGGCTGGCATTGAAGCTTGTAAAAGATGCAGGGGCAGCGCAGTTTTTATGTAATCAAATTATTAACCGCGATGTAAAAAAGATATTAATTTATAATCATTATCTCCATACTTATCATTCTTTATTGCTCGCAGGTGCATGTTGAACTTCAGGAATACAAATATTGTTTTTGGGTTATTATTCGCCGGTTGTTTATGGCTATGCATTAATTATAATTTTACTTACTGGGGTATTGCTATATTATTTTTCCTGTATTCGCTGGTGCTATTTTACGGGTGCTATTTTATCAATTCCAATTTCTTTATACAAACTGTTTGTAAGGCAAATACCAGCAGGAAAGAAATTGCTTTAACTTTTGATGATGGCCCGCTTAAAAATTATACGCCGCAGGTTTTGCAGGTATTAAAAACGCATAATATTGAAGCGGCTTTTTTCTGCATCGGCAAACATATTGAAGCGAATGAAGATTTATTAAAACAGGTATATAATGAAGGCCATATTATCGGCAATCACAGTTATACACACGATAAATGGTTCGATCTTTTTTCATCTGCAAAAATCAGCGCTGAACTTACTGCTACAGACAATATTATTAAAAATGTTACAGGCCGTAAACCGCGGTTCTTCAGGCCGCCTTATGGCGTTATAAATCCTAATGTAAAAAAAGCCATTGTTGCAGGACATTATACAACAGTTGGGTGGAGCATGCGCTCTTACGATACCATGATTAAAGATGAACAAACATTATTAAAACGTATAACCCGCTCTGTAAAACCCGGCGATGTTTTTTTGTTTCATGATAGCTGCCAGGCAACTCTAAATATTTTGCCAATATTTATACAACACCTGCGGCAAAAAGGTTTCAATATTGTGAGATTAGATAAATTGCTTGATATAGATGCGTATGAATAAATTATTTCTTACAGTGGTGTTTGCCTGTGCATGTTGTGCCGTGCAGGCGCAGCATGCCGGTTATAATGCTGTAAAAGATATTGATGTTTTTAAAAGCCGGTTTGCAGCTGCTTCGCAAAAAATAAATTCTATAAAAGCTGATTTTACGCAGGAAAAAAATCTTTCCATGCTGTCTGATAAAATAATTTCAAAAGGCAAATTCTGGTTTAAGAAAGAGAGTAAAGTGCGTATGGAATACACGCAGCCATTTCAGTATTTAATGATACTGAACAACAATAATATTTATATAAAAGATGGACAAAAAGAAAATAAAATCTCCGCCGGTTCTAATAAACTTTTTCAGCAGGTAAACAGGGTAGTGGTGGATTGTGTGCGTGGTACTGCTTTTTCAAATGCCGATTTTAAAGTGAATGTTTTTGAAAGCAAAGCCGCTTATTTAATAGAACTTACCCCCGTTGCCAAAAATCTGCAGCAATTATTTAAGCATATTGATATTATTACGGATAAAACGGATTATTCAGTTAACACAATTGTGATGAATGAAACTTCAGGCGATAACACTACCATGCATTTCATCAATAAAGAAATAAATACCAGCCTGCCTGATGCGTTATTTACTCATTAGTTTATTGTTTGTTTTTTCTGCCTGCTCATCTTCTTACAAACATTTGCAAACCACAGCAGGCGATGTGCATTGCCTTGATAAATTCAAACCTGATTTTTCAAATGTTTTATATTATACACAGGTGAATGTTATTGGCAAACATTTAAGTGGTTTGTTATTGATAAAAGCAATGCCTGACAGCAGTACGCGCATTGTTTTTTCCAGCGAAGCAGGATTTAAATTTTTTGATTTTGGTTTTGCACCCAACGGCAATTTTAAAGTGTATTATATTATTGATGAGATGGATAAGAAAGCCGTTATTACAACGCTGCGAAAAGATTTTGAAATGGTGATGATGCAGCCTTACAGCCTGCAAAATGGTTATGTGAGAAAAGATATTGATTCAGCGTATAACTATTACACATTTCCGCAGGAAAAAGGGTTTAATTATTATATAACTGATGCGGGTTGTAATGAACTTATCCGCCTCGAAAGGGCATCAAAAAGAAAGGCTGTTGTAAAAATTCAGATGCTTGATTATAAGAATGGTACACCCGACAGCATTGGCATCACTCACACCAACTTTAATTTTAATATCGGCTTAAAGCGCCTGGAAAAGATAGCTGGCTAAATCGGTCAGACCGCTATCGCGGGCCGACCGAAGAATAACAAAACATCACTTCAACTCTTCAGAAGTAAACGATGAGGCCGGTAAACCTTTGCCATTAAACAGTGATCCTTCTGCATAGGAATAATACGCATACCGCACACCGGCAGGTTTGGCCACCGCATCACTTGTTACAACCACTGTATTACCTTCAATGCTCGCAGTTGCAGGTTTCCATGTTCCGTCTGCATCCTGTAATTCAAAATCTTTTAAGGGCTTGTTGCTGCTTGTTAAGCCGCCGTCTGTATTATTGAAAGAAACAATAATCTTATTGCCTTCTGTTTTAAAACTTTTATATAAAGGCCCTGAATAAATAATGCCTTTATCGCCGTAAGTTTTATTTAAAGCCCAAAGCGATAAACGTTTGCCCACATCCTGCTTATCTGCCGGATGAATGTTGTTTGTTTCGCCAATGTCCATCGTAACGGCCATACCTGTATTAGGCAATGCTGTTAATGTTCTGCGTTGTGCATCTCTTAAACCGGCGGCCTGCGTACTGTCGCCGCCATATTTGTAAGGCGCAATCTGTACAAAATAGAAAGGAAAGCCAGGCTCGTTAAAATGTTTGCGCCAGTCGCTTATCATTAAAGGAAACAATTTGCTGTATTGTTTTGCCCTGCCCACATTCGATTCGCCCTGGTACCATATAGCGCCTTTTATGGCAAAGGGCACCAGCGGGGCAAGCATGCCATTGTATAAAACCGAAGGCTGGTTTGGATTAGAGTTTGATGCAACCGGCGGTTTCACCGTTGCCACCTTATACATCCAGTTGCCTGATAAATTAATGGTATCATTACCGCCCTCCGCGTATAATTTTAATTGACCGGGTTTGCCATAAATACCGCCGCCACCAGCATTGTCAATTACTTTAACGGCAAGTGTATTTTTGCCTGCTTTTACAAGATTGGCCGGCACTGTATAATTACGTTCTTTCATCCACATTCCATCCTGCATTGTGCTGTCAACAACACTGCCATTTAAAAAAGTAATATCGTTATCATCTATTGGCCCAAGTTCTAATTTTAATGTTTTGCCCTGCCATGCTGCCGGTATATCTACAGTGCGTTTAAACCAAACGATGCCATCAATATCCAGGCCTTTGTCTTCCCAGGTTGTAGGCAATGCCATAGTATGCCAGCTTGTATCAGCGACATCATCTGCATAGCTATTATTATTGGCGGCCAGCGCCTGCTGCCAGGCTATGGTGTTCAGGCTGTCTTTAACCCGCATTTCTTTAAAGCTTGCAGCCATTTTATTAACCACATCAAGCCCGCTGTTAAAATCTCCCATAGTTCTTAAAGAAGCTTCGCTCGTCCAGGCTTCAGCAATGGTGCCGCCCCAGCTTGTATGTATTAAACCGATAGGAATATGTAAGTGCTTATATAATTCGCGCCCAAAAAAATAGGCGGTTGCACTGAATGAACCTGCAGATGCGGGCGAGCAGGAAGACCATGCGCCCTTTACATCCTGTTGCGGTGAAAAGGCAATGTTTTTTTCAACTGTGAATAAACGTATGGAAGGATAATTTGCTTCGGCTATTTCTGTGGCTGAATTATTAACGGGTGCGCCAGACCAGCCTTGCACGGGCATTTCCATATTTGATTGCCCGGAACATATCCATACCTCACCAATCAATACGCCATGCAATGTTTTTGTTTCGGTTGATTTAATAGTTACATCGTAAGGGCCGCCTGCTTTTGGCGTTGGCAGTTTTACCATCCATTTTCCCGAATTGTCTGCAACGGCCTGTACCGTTTTGCCAGGCCAGCTTCCGCTTACTGTTACTTTTTCACCAGCTTTGGCCCAGCCCCAAACAGGCGCATTGGTATTTTGCTGCAATACCATGCTGTCGCTAAAAAAAGCAGGCAATTTTAATTGGGCTGAGGTGTCTGAAATACATGCAAAAGCAATAAGCGTAAATACAAATAGTTTTTTCATGATGATAATTATTCGTTACAATGGCAGCAATAATGCTTTGAAAGTTGAAGCGCTAAATTATTCTTTATAACCTGTTGTGCTGCTAAAAATTTAGAGGGGAATTATTAAGTGATGTTTTCACCATAAAGCATTCTAACCTTGCTATATTTTAAAACTACTTTTCTGCCAAGGTTTTAAAATATAGATACATGATTTATTCATCAGGTTTAATATTTCTAACACTTACCCTCGCAGGCTGTGCGCAAATTATCCAACTTCTGTTTTACTGTTCAGTAAGCTGTAGCCTGTGATCTTTTACATACGTTTTATTCTTATCAATTATGTTCATTAACCTTTCAACCGTTGTGGCAGAACGCAAGCCATCTTCCGGCGTATGCATTACATAATCGAGCAATTGTTCTACCGTTGAAACTGCAACATGCATTCTTGTATCGGATGATGCATAATAAATAAATACTTTACCATCTTCATCGGCAATCCAGCCATTGCTGAATACAACATTTGAAACGTCGCCAATGCGTTCATCTTTTTCCGGCGCCATAAAATAACCGGCAGGTTTGTATATGATCCTGGCAAGATCATATAAATCGGTCATGAACATATACAGCACATAACGTAAACCGGCTGCAGTATTGCGCACGCCATGCGCCAGGTGCAGCCATCCATATTCCGTTTTAATTGGCGCAGGCCCCCATCCATTTTTTGATTCATTGACGGTATGATATATTTTCGGGTCAACAATTATTTCTTCATTCACTTCAGCGCCATCTATTGTATCGCTTAATCCAAAACCAACGCCGCCGCCGCTGCCTGCTTCAATAAAACCATCCTGCGGGCGTGTATAAAAAGCATATTTTCCATTTACAAATTCAGGGTGCAGCACAACATTTCTTTGCTGCGGCGATTTTGTTTTAAGGTCGGGCAGGCGTTCCCATATTTTTAAATCTTTGGTGCGTGCAATACCGCATTGCGCAATGGCCGCACTTTGATCGCCGGCAGGTGCATCCGGATCTTTTCTTTCCGTACAAAACAATCCATATATCCATCCGTCTTCATGCTGCACCAAACGTATATCGTAAATATTGGTATCGGGATTATCAGTTTCGGGTATCACAACAGGCTCATTCCAAAACCTGAAATTATCAATACCATTCGCACTTTCTGCAATAGCAAAAAAAGATTTCCGGTCGCTGCTTTCCACACGCGGCATCAGCAAATATTTTCCATCCCATTTTATAGCGCCTGCATTTAAAACAGAATTTATGCTGAAGCGTTCCATTAAAAACGGGTTGGTTGTTTCATTCAGGTCGTACCGCCAGAATAAAGGCGTATGTTTTGCCGTTAAAACGGGAAGCCTGTACCGGCTGAAAACGCCATTGCTTTCGGCTTCGGCAAGCGGCTCATTTTTTTGCTGTAATAGTTGTGTGTATTCCTTTTCAAGCTGCTGTAAACGCTCATCAAACTTTTTCATGTGTGCATGTTTTATATCGGGCTGTTGCTTTAATCTTCAAGTTTATTCCACCATGTTTTTTTAAGAATAAATATTATTATAATAAGAATTACTATCGTTATTAATAAAGGCAGTTTCATCCACAGCACAACATACATGGGCAGAATGGTTAAACAGCATTGCGCTATAATGCCCAACACCACGTTAAACATGTCCAGCTTAAACCTTTTGTTAGGAATAAAACCTGGGTTGTCTGCCACTACCAATGCATGCACCGGCTTCCAAAAGCCCCAGGGTTTTACGGTGCTGTAAAATTTTTTTAATGTTGATGTTTCTGTTGCTGGTGCCGTATATGTGCCGATAATGCAACCTGCAAGCGATATTAAAAACAGCACCGGGAAGAAATACAGGAACTCAATGCCGGAAAAAATTTCAGAAAAGATTAATGCGCCTGCAGTGCCTGCCAGCATGCCCCAGAAAAAACCGTTGGCATTAAAGCGCCACCAATACCATTTTAAAACATTGGCAGCAATATAACCGCCATATAAACCGGATACAATCCATTGCAGAATGCTGTTTACATCTTTGGTAAAGAAACCGAGTATAACACCTGTTGCCACCACTACCACGCCCGATGCATAACTTACTAAAATTGTTTTTTTATTGGATGCATTTGGGTTAATGTATTTAAGGTAGATGTCGTTTACAATGTAAGCCTGCGCTGCATTTAAGGTGCCTGAGAAAGTGCCCATAAATGCACCAAGCAAACCTGTTAATACAATGCCTAAAATACCCACGGGCAAAAAGCTGTTGATTGCGCCCGGCAACACCCTTTCAAAATCAATACCGCCGCTGCCATTGCTTAGGTTAAGCTGGTCGAAATATAACAACCCGAGCACCGTTAATCCAATCACCATTGAATAACGTATGGGCAATAAAATGATAGAAACAAAGCCCGTCATCTTCGATGCTTCTTTGGGCGATTTGGAAGAAAGTATTTTCTGCATGTCGTAATTAGGTGCAGGCCCTGCAAGCGCTGCAAATACGCCTTTAAACAACATCATCATAAAAAAGAAACCAAAAAGATCAAACCCATCATCTGCAATTTTTTGATTGGCTGCAGCAATGTATTTGCCCCAATCCATATTTAAATGCCATCCAAAGAAAGGGTTGCCCCATCCTTCAGGCACATTCAGTTTTGATGCATCGCCCTGTAAATGCTGCATGGCGATTACCGCAACGGCAATGCAGCCCACCGTCATAATAATATACTTGATCAGGTCACCTAAAACAATGCTGTGCATGCCGCCCAGCACTGAATAAAACACGGCAAACAAAGTGAAGATAATGCCGTAAAAATGCGCCACATATTCAGGCGCCACAGTGAAAGGAATATGCGGCTGCACCATATTCCACGGCACAAAAATTTCAATGAATTTGCCAAGGCCTATAAAACCATAAGCCATAAAACCAAGGCAGCCGATTAATGCAAAAGCCACAATAATAGTGTGCGAACCTTTCACGCCTTTGCCTTCCAGCCCAAAACGCGAAGCCAGCCATTCTGCGCCGGTATTGGCATTAGAACGGCGCAGCCATTTTGAGAGGTACATCATATTAAACACCTGGTTAAACACGGGCCACAGCCAGGGTATCCATATACTCTTCATGCCATATACAAAACACAGCGCCACCATCCACATGGTGCCGCTTATATCGAACATATCAGACGCATCACTCAGCCCCAGTAAATACCAGGGCAGGCGCTTGCCGCCCAGCAAATAGCTCTCCTTGTTTTGCCTTGCTTTTTTGCGCAAAAACCAGCCGAGAAAAAGCATTGTTACGAGGTACATAACAATCACGGCGTAGTCTATCGGTTGTAACTTCATGCGCCCATCCTCCCGGTTTGTCGGGACGAGCCCTGAAGAGGTGTTTTAATGTTCGTAATAATTTGAGGTTTCATTTTTTGTCTCATTTTCAAATATCTTTTTTCAAAAGATTGTTTGATTTTTATGTTGCCAGCTAATGAGCGGATGGCGTCACGGTTGTGTCACTCCCTTGTGCTGCATAATTTATGGCAGCTACGGTTTCCTGCTCATACACTCAATCAATCATTTAAAAGCCCGGAGTGGAAACTGCAGGCTTTTCTGCTTGTTTTATTTAGAACATTTTGCCCAAAACCCATTCTTGAAAAGGCAAAAAATCATTACTGTTCATATAGTTTTTCCCTTGCTGCATCGCGTTGCAGCCATATTCTCTCATCATCACAAAACTTAATAAAATCTGCTGCTGATGCATGGCCTTTATAGGGCAAATAAAATTCAGTGCTGCCATCATGTTTTGCGCCTGCGTTGCGCCATGCAAGCACATAAGAAACTTTGTGCTTTTTTAATACCGGTAATAATGTTGATGTAAACCATGTTGCGTCGGGCAGGCCGCCATAACCAAACTCTGTAAGCGCCGGAATTTTATTGTGCACCGATGCAATGCTGTCAAGCATTGAAAACATATTGCCTGCATCTTTCCTAAACTCAGCATTGCTGCCGCGCTGGTAAATATCAAAGCCAATCACATCAACAAAATCATCGCCGGGATACCTTTCTAAAAATTCATCTGCCGAATAAAATTTATCGGGATTAAAAGCATACAATAAATGATGCAGGCCTTTCACATCGCGCAAATACTTTTCTGTGTATTGGTATAATTGTTTGATCTCATCCGATGTGCAATTTTTTCCGCCCCACCAAAACCAGCTTCCATTCAATTCATGAAACGGGCGGAAGATGACGGGGATGTGTTCACCTTTATCTCCCCTTAAACTTTCAAAAAATGCCGCCACTTTATCTAACCATGAATTATACAAAGCATTTGCTGAACCGCCTGGCA
The DNA here is from genome assembly GCF_900115755.1 of Parafilimonas terrae. GTDB lineage: Bacteria > Bacteroidota > Bacteroidia > Chitinophagales > Chitinophagaceae > Parafilimonas > Parafilimonas terrae. The sequence continues at coordinate 182,330 of NZ_FOXQ01000003.1, read as the reverse complement.
AAACGGAGGCAACCGTTCCCGGCGCCGGGTCCCAGGCTGTTTTGCCCGTCAACGGATTATTCAAATGCCAGCTTATAGTTATAACACTTCCATGTTTATAAGCATCCTGTATAAAGCCACGCATTTTATCAAAAGGCACGCTGTCTAAATTCACCGCATGATCTAATTCCAGCCTTCCCAATTCATACCCAACCACCGCAGGATAATCGCCGGTAACATCTTTTACATCACTTCTGCCTGCCTCATATTTCCAGCCCACACCATAAGCGCCATCATCCTGGTGGCCCAGCATAATTCCTTTATCCAACACCCTTTTTAGGTTGTTGTAAAGATTGATGGTTTCAGGCGTTGCGTTTTTATCGCAGGGCAAAGCAGTTTGCTTTTGTGCATGTACGCATTGCGTTATCAGCATAAAGCAAAGCGGAAACACCGTAAGATATATTGCTTTTTTATTCATTTTTTATCTTAAGCCAACATGGTCAATATAAACCACTCCGCCCCATCCGGCAGATTGCAGCACTATTTCCGTTAAAGGGTTTGGACTTCCTAATGCTGATAAATCAATGTCATAGGTTGTCCATTCTCCTTCAGTTAAAGTTACCTGGTAAGGCGCGCCGTAATTGCCATTGATAACAATACTCATTTTCTTACCACCTGTTCCTGCGCCGCCATACATAGACACTTCAAACTTGCTATAGCTACCTGTTATAACATCTGCGCCACTATGAAAAGTAATGCCTTGATAGCCGTTACCTGCATCGTAAGTAGCTTTTATTGATTTATCACCCTGGCGCACTAGCTCTGTGCTGGCGGCATCATTTGCAGCCCAGCTCCAGTTTTGAAAACCATTATCAAACTCATCTGTGTAAATGGCTAAGGGAAAATCGGCCAACGGCGGAAGGCCGCCATTTATATCGAGTACCTCATCAGACGTTACTTTAAGTGTTGAATTAAGCACCGATAAAACAAGCTTTCCTTTTAAAGTGCCGTCGGGCACGGTAACAACCAGCTTGGTTGGGCTTTGGCTTGTAAAAGTTGTAACAAGGTTGGTAATGCCCGTAAACGCTACTGCTGTTACCAGGTCAAGGTTAGTTCCGGTAATCGTAATGTCTTTTTTAGCATCGGCGGGGTTTGGCGAAATGGTTGCAAATGTTGGCATCAAAATATTAAGCCATTCCGCTGAAGTTGTTTTTATGCCGGATGCTGCGGTTAGTATAATATTACCACTTACTGCATCGGCAGGAACCTTTACTTTTATTTGTGTTGCTGTCTGGCTTACAAACGATGTAATAGATTCTGCTGAACCGGCAAATTGAAGTGCTGTAGCAAGATCAAGATCGGTTCCGGTAATCGTTAATTCATCTGCATGCTTTATGGGATTGGGCGAAAGAGCTGTTACTATTGGCAATGTTACATGCAAAGTATCTGCTGTTTCAATTGTGCTTGAATCTGTGCCGCCGTAAGCCAGTACCAGCGTACCCGTTTGTGCATCCACCGGAACGGTTACCTGCAGCTCCGTTTTGTTTTGGCTTACAAAATCGGTAACCACTTTACCATTGTTGAATGTTACGCTGGTAACCCAGTTAAGATAATCACCTTTGATTGATATATTTTCACCGGGGCGCGCCATGTTTGTGATGGAAGAAACCACAGCGGCCACGCCAATATTGAATTGCGTTTTTGACGTGATGTCGCCGGATGGCGTTTTTAAAGTAACGTAGCCTTTCTCTGTTTCCGCAGGCACAATTACATGTATTTCTGTTTTTGTTTGTGAAACAAAATCGCTGCCTGCAACGCTTGCATTGGTGAAATCTATCTGGGTAACCTTGTCAAGATTATTACCGTAAAAGCGAATAGTATCGCCGGGTTGTGCGCCGGTTGGGCCAAAGCTCAGCAAAACAGTTTCGCCCGATGTTTTATCGGCTGTATCTTTTTTACATGCGTAAAAAGACGCAGTTGCCATAACAGCAATCAATAAAAGCAAGCGCACGTTATAAATTATTTTCATCTTATATGTAGTTAGAATTGATTGAATATTATTGGTCAATTTTTGGAACAACCCTGAAGTTGTCAAAACTCATATCGGCATCCAGGTCGCCGGGGCCTTGCAGCAATACCATGGCCCAGTATCCGTTTGGATTTACAACAGGCGCCACAGAATAGGTTGCTACAACTTCATCATAAGGAATAACCACCGTTTGCCATGCACCTTTGCTGTCATAAGGCGGCGCCCATTTGTAGCCTTTTGTATCCTGCACTACCTGGCCTCCGGCATTAATGGTTATCATACTGTTGTTATAAGGCTTCATGGTATTTATCTCAAACTTGAGATAATATTTTTCAGGATGAAGAATGGCATCGTCCGGAATATTTTTACTGTAGCTTGGCATGGAACCGGCATCGCCATCGGCAAGCTCATTCCAGCTCCAGGCGCCAATTGCGCCCTTTATCCTGAAATAGTTGCCGTTAATTTTAGGCGGGTCACCCGGCCCGGGGTTTGTTACTACAAGCGATGCATTATTCCAGCCTTCAAAAGGGTCGCTGCCAATAAAAATATTCCTTGTATCCCTGAACCAGAAATCAGATTTGGTTTCCCCGAAATTGGTGGTAATGGTTATGGGGCCGGGCTGAGCATTTGCGGGAACTTTAAATTGTAGCTGGTCGTCTTCAACAGATACAAGCTCGGCAGTAGCACCGCCGGTAAAAGTAACCGTGAGCGGCTCGTAAAAGTAGTTGCCCAAAACGGTTGCTACATTACCTTCGTTTACAAATTCGCAAACCATACTGTTTATATACGGCTTGCTTATTTGCACCTCGAAAGGATATTCAAGCCTGTAACCGTTTTTGAAGATTATGGTTATTGTGTTTGTAATAGAATCGGGTATATTGCTGGGAACAGAAGCCAATATGCTGGTTTTGCTGATGTATGTAGGTGTTAGCCTGGCCTGTTGATTGTTAAACCAAACTTCTCTTGCATTCTGCAAATTATCACCAACAATGGCAATAAGCTGGCCCTGGCCCGCGCCTGCGAGCAGGGAGTCAGAAGATGCCGGACTAGTGATCCTTATATAATTCACTACGGGTGTGGCGCCTGAAGATGAATCTTTCTTGCAAGAGACAAACATGAATGTTGTCATGGCAAGCATCAGCAGTATTAATGAGATATTCTTTGTAAGTTTCATTGGAATGATATTTCTTTTTTCAAATTTTTTGCGGTAACCAATTATGGATAGTCCACCGGTTCTTTTTTAAGATTAGGTGCCTGGCTTAATTCTGCATTTGGTATAGGCAGTAAAAAATTCCCTTCGTTGGCAATAATTTGCCTTTCTGTAAACCAGGATGTTTTGGTGAATGTCCATAAAGTTGGGTTAGGCATTTGATCAGGCTGTGCGAAAAACAGGCCCCTGTCCTGTGCGTTCAGCATATCAAATGCTTTCTGGGGGTTCCAGTAATGCAGGCTCACAAAATCGTACCAGGCCATGCCTTCCATTGCAAATTCTTTAAATCTTTCAGAATAGACTTTATCTAATGTAAGTGGCCCGCTTCCGTTGGCGCCGCCAACCTCATATTCAGGCAAACCGGCCCTTGTATGTACTGCATTAAAGTATTCAACAGCCGTGGGATCGCTGGTAGAACCGTTATTGCCTATTACCGCTTCTGCATAAATAAGATATAATTCAGCCAGGCGCATCATGTAAGTGTCGTTTGGATAATGCTGCTGGGATGCTATGCCAGCCAAATCTACAGGAGAGCCAATTACATATTTTTTTACCGAGAGAAAATTATTATCTGTACCGGTAAAGGGAAACACTAATGCTGCTTTGTTACCCACGCTTGTTATTTCAGGATAGGTAAAACCAGGCAACATAAAGGTGGCATGCAGGCGCTGGTCCAAGGTTCTTCCTTTTAAAGTGCCATCGGCCTGTGGTGCGAAGCCGTCATACTGGCTAATCAACCACCAGGTGGCGCCTTTATCGCCGCCCCATCCACCGAACGAAATATCCGGGCTGTAGGCAAGGTATTCAGGCATACTGTTGGCTGTGCCCCATGCATTGGGGCCGGAGAAAACCCATTGCAACTCAAACAAGGATTCTGAGTTATTATCATAAGGGTATTTAAACAGGCTTTCATAATTATCAAGCAACTTTTTACCACTGTTTTGAATTACGTCCTGTGCATAATATTTAGCACTATCTAAAAACTCCTGTTTTCTTGTGCCGTTGCCGCCTTCTACACCAGCCCTGGTTAAATAAAAACGGGCAAGCATTCCTTCAGCAGACCATTTGGTAAGCCTTCCTTCCTGGGAAGAAGCGGTTGGTAAATCTTCGGCTGCAGCACGCATTTCGCGGGTAATAAAGCGCCATACACTAGAAACAGTGTTTCTGGTAATAGATGTATCAAATAGTTGTTCAACATTATTTTCAATAACAGGCACCGGTCCCCAGTTCATTACAAGAAAACGGTAAGCCAGCGCCCGCATAAACCTTGCTTCTGCAATAGCCACTTTTTTGGCATTATCAGTAACATCTGCACCGGCGAAGCGATTAATGTTGTATATGGCGAGATTGGATTGTGCTACCACGTTAAAAAATGCACGCCATGAAGCGCCATTCTCACCATTGTCACCTGTTGTATTAAATAATACATTGCCCCTGTCATTCCAGGCAGAAAAAGCCGAGCCTCCCCTGAAATCGCCAAGGTTATACATGGCCTTGTCGTTATAGTCGAACCAAACTTCGCTGTATAAAAGCGATGTAGCTGCCGCCAGTTGTTCATCATTCTGATAGAAGTTGACATCTACGATTGCACTTTCAGGCGGTTTTTCTAAAAAGTCTTTTTTACAGCCTGATAAAGCTGCAACAGCTAACAATACAATTACCAAATAATTTATATATGTTATCTTTTTCATATTCACAGTAGTTTAAAAGTTTACGCTTACCGCAACGTTATACATTCTGGTTAGCGGGTAGCGGCCGAAATCTATACCAATGGCCTGGTTATTTGATGCTGAACCGGTGCCTACGTAAGAGCCTACTTCAGGATCGTAACCTTTGTATTTGGTAAACGTAGCCAGGTTTTGTGTGCCTATAGTTGCCCGCAGGCCTTTTATCACTTTGGCATAGCCTAACCATTGTGCAGGAAAATCATAAGATAATGAGATGTTTTTTATACGCAGGTAAGAGCCATCTTCCACAAACCGGCTTGATATCCTGTTGAAGTTATTGTCGGCAGCTATTTGGCCACTGGTTATTCTTGGTATTTTTGTTCCAGAATTTGATATAGCTACCTTGCCGGCGCCATCATCGGTTAACTTAGCATAGCCCATCACATCTGTCATTAAATTCCTGCTCAGGTTAATATTGTTGGGATTGCTTGCATCCTGTACTATGTAATTGTAAACATCATTGCCATAAGTTCCTATTATCAGGATGCTTAGTTCAAAACCTTTATAATTAAAAGTGTTTGTAAAACCGCCGGTAAGCTTAGGCCAGGGATTGCCGATATTGGTCATATCATCTACCGTTATAATACCGTCACCGTTAATATCTTTATATTTCACATCGCCTACCCATAAGCCGGTACTTTGATTGGCTGGTATCCTGGCGCCTGTATTGTCAACAGGGACCGGGCTGTTTTCAATATCTTCTACAGATTGAAAGAGGCCGTCTGCTATATATCCCCTGAACAGCCAGGGCTGGTAGCCAATGGCAGAACGTTGCGTCCAGTTATTCATCCACCAGGAAGATCTTTCGAAGAAGGCCATGTCTGAATTCAGGGAAGTGATAGTGCTCTTATAGTGTGAGATATTAAAGTTGGAATTCCATTTAAAGTTTTTATTGTCGATTATAGCTGCGTTTATAGTTATGTCCCAGCCTTTTGTTTTTAATGAGCCGGCATTAACCTGGGGTGCGCCAACGGAACCGGGGCTGTTATTGGTGCCCATGTACCAGGGCAGGCTGGCAGGCATCAGCATGTTGCTTACATCACGGGTATAATAGTTTGCATCAACTGTTATTCTGTTTTTTACAAAGCCCAGGTTCAGGCCAAAGTTATTGGTATTGGTTTCTTCCCATTGAAGTTCAGGATTGGTAAAGGTTGATGGCAAAAAACCTGTGCCCCATTGTGTGGCGCCGGTAGCCATAGCGGCGTAAACGCCTGAACTGGTGTTGCCCTGGTTGCCGGTTAAACCTGTTTCATATCTCAGTTTGGCTTCACTCATCCAGGGAATATTAAAGAATTTTTCCTGGCTTAACCGCCATGCTACTGATATGGAAGGAAAACTGCCCCATCTTTTATCAGCGCCAAAATTTGGTGAGCCATCTCTTCTGTAAGTGGCCGTTAATAAATAGCGGTTATCATAATTATAATTCAACCTTCCCAAATAAGATTCCATTGACCAGGGATAAGTGCCCCCGCTATTGGTGGCCGAGAGCGGATCGCCAGCTTCTACATCAAAAATATCGTTTGTGAGAAAGCCTGTTCTGCCTGCGCTTAATGCCTTCCATTGAGACTCCTGCGCTTCGTGGCTTATCATCAGGCCTAAATTATGTTTGCCTATTTGCTTGTTGTATTCAATCAGTTCGTTCCAGTTCCAATACCAGCTTGAGTAGGTGCCGGTAGTTAAAGAAGCTATTGTATTTATATGCCACTGGTCAATATTATAAGTAGGCGTATAATAAGTAGAAAGGCCATTGCCGATGTTGCCGTTAAAAGAACTCCTGAGCACAAGGCCGGGCAAAATGGTTATACCAATATTCAGGCCTCCCAAAAACTGTCTTTTCATATTTTTATTGGTAATGAGGTTGGCCAGTGCAATGGGGTTAATAGGTGCAAACTGGTTAGCGCCATTCACCGGGTCGCTGCCTCCCCAGGAGCCATCAAAATTGGTTACCGGTATTTGAGGCGTTAACCTTAATGCATTGGCTATAAGCGGGCTGCCGGCATCGCCATAATTGGTTGTAACAAGGTTTTCGTTTGTTTGATTGAAACTAAGATTTGTACCAATAGTTAACCAGGGCCTTGGCTTGTTATCAAGGTTTAGCCTTACGCCATATCTTTTAAAACCAGAACCTTCTGCCACACCATCCTGGTTTAAATATTCACCGGAGAGATAGTAAGTGGTATTACCGCTTCCGCCACTCAGGTTTAATTGGTGTTTGTTCATAGCGGCATTATTAAATAACTCGCCTTGCCAGTCTGTTCCTTCTCCTAATAAAGAAGAGTCTAAAAATTCATCAGGGGTTTCGCCTCCCGCAAGGTTGTGATATTGTTTAACCATGCTTGCATATTGCTGCAGGTTCATTACAGAAAGATGGTCGGGCGGTGTTTGAAGGTTGTATTGATATCCATAATTGATTTTAAATTCACCTGCTTTGCCACGCTTTGTTGTAATTATTATCACACCGTTTGTTCCGCGGGAACCATAAATAGCTGTAGCAGATGGCCCTTCCAATATTTGTATATCATCTATATCAGAGGGGTTTAAACCTGCGAGTGTGTTAGTAGAACTGGCATTGCCGTACGACACATCTTCACTGGCCTGTATTTGTACGCCATCAATTACATATAATGGCTGGGTAGTGCCATTTAAAGTACTTATGCCCCTGATATTTACCGATAACCCACCGCCCGGCTGCCCTGAATTTTGCGTAACATACACGCCGGCAGCACGGCCCTGCAATGCCTGCTCAATCGTTGTATTTACTGTTTTTTCAATGGCTGTTGCCGATACAGAAGTTTGTGCAGTTGTAAGATTGGCTTTTCTGGCTGTGCCATAGCCCACTACCACCACATCGCCTAACTGCGCGCCAGCGGATTGAAGTGTAACGGTGAAAGAGGAGTTGCTGCCGATAGGAATTTCCCTTGCAATCATACCCACATAACTCACCACTAATGTTTCGGCATTTGCCGGCAGCCTTAAAGAAAATGCGCCTTTGAGATCGGTGAGTGCAATAGCTGTTGAATTTTTTACGGAAACAGTTGCCCCCGCCAGCGGGGTGCCGCTGCTGTCTGTAACAGACCCTGTAATTGTTCTGGTTTGCGCTAAAGAAATATGGAAAAGGGCAAGCAGAAAAAAACAGGTTAGTCCTGGTTTTATCAATTTCATCATACGACAAGTTGTTTCAACAAAAATATTTACAATACCTGTTTCAATAACAATACTTTTTTATCCGTTATTCATATTTTTATAATAGGCCTTTTAAAAATATAAACCGATTACGTTTAGATATAAAATATGTTATTTATTATTACATTGTACTAATACTTTTTTACCCATACAACTAACGATATTTACTTAAAATGGCTGCTGAATTACTGAGGGAAATTATTCCGCTTACAAAAAATGACTGTTTTACTATCTTCTCCCGCACAAAGGATAAGTTTGATTTTCCCTTACATTATCATGAAGAATTTGAACTGAATTTTATTCAGAATGCGAGGAATGCACAACGCATTATTGGTGATCATATTGAAGCTATAGATGATCTTGAGCTGGTGTTGGTTGGCCCTAATTTGCAGCACGGATGGTTTAATCATAAATGCAAAAGCAAAGAGATTAAAGAGATAACTATTCAGTTTCACCGCGACCTGTTTGATGAAAAATTTCTTAACCGCAACCAGATGCATTTTATAAAAAACCTGCTGGAACGGTCGCTGCGGGGCGTATTGTTTTCAAAAGAAACAATTACAGCCATTGAACCAAGGTTGTTTGCGCTTTTAAAGAAGCAGGGTTTTGATTCTGTGCTTGAACTGATGAGCCTGCTGCACGATCTTTCTGCTTCTCGTAACATGCGCATTCTCTCCGATGGCGCATTCAGCAGTCTTGAAGCATTTTCTTATGGCAGCCGGCGCATTGAAAAAGTAATGGAGTATATCAATCTTAATTTCTCTAAAAACATAACCTTATCTGAAGCGGCCCGCATTGCTTCCATGACCGATATTTCTTTCAGCCGTTTTTTTAAAGCAAGAACCGGCCGCACTTTTATTGATACGGTAAACGAAATAAGGTTAGGCCAGGCCAGCCGCATGCTGATTGATACAACGCATAACATAACCGAAGTGGGTTATAAATGCGGCTTTAATAATATCTCCAATTTTAACCGCATATTCAGGAAGAAGAAAGGCTGCACGCCAAAGGAATTTCGCGATGCCTATAATGCTTACGGAACAAGGTCGTTTATTTAATGCCCGGCAGCATGCTGAAGCTGGTTGGTATGCGCTTCATTAAACCCGTTTTGCTCTATCACTATCCATTTATATTCACCTGCATTTAAAGTTACAGGCAATGAAATGTTATAGCTGCGGTCAAGCTGCATTGTTACAGCAGGTGCACCCATAATACTTATTGATGCTTTGTTATTTAAACCTGCATAATATAAGGGCAGCTTAATGTTGCGGGTTATCTTTTCCTTTGTTGGATTAAACAACATTACCAGCGCTTTTTCTTTTAATGATGGGTTTATATGCATCCAGCCATCCCAGTCGCGGCCATCGGCGCGGCGTAAATGAATAACAGATGAATTTAAAATACCGCGATGCTGTTTGTACCAGTTAATTACTTTTATTACAGTTGCTTTGGTTGTATCATTATCATATAATCTTGGCCCGCGGTAGCAAGCCTGTATGCCGGCGCCGTAATACTGCATCATCAATTGTTCATAATCTTTTAAATGCGCTGAAAGTGGCTCCAGTACTGCTTCTGCGCCGCCGCCCTGGTAAACTGTAAGCGGCACAAAGCCCCAGCCCATCGATGGTGTTTTTTCCCAGGTGCCATCAAAAATATTTTGCCTGTTTAATATTTTTTGCTGATCTCTTGGCAATGAAAAATTTGCTTCCCTGTAGCCTAAAGGCAACTTGTTGGTTCCATCCAATATATACCAGTCAGGTGCATTTATATACACGCCCCTTTCATTCAGCCAGTGATATAATTCTTTTTGAATTTCCATCTGTCGCCATTGGCTGTCATCTTTATCCTTATGGCCGGGATGCGTTGTTGAAGCGCATATATCGCCGGGGTAGGGGCCGTCATTTTCCCAAATATTGAAATCAGTTTGCGCAAAGAAATATTTTATCTTATCGCGATAGGTTAATCCCCATTTACTGCCATAACAGGGCGCATTGCCAAAAAAGGCGCCGCCGGGTTTTCCGGTAGCAGGATTGATAACGTCATCGCTATCGCTGATATGTCTTGAACTGAATAAAGAATAACAGCCAATTAAAATGTTTTTGCTATGCGCATAACCAGCTATTTTTTTCCAGTGCTGAATGTTGGCAGCCGATGTGTCTTCCATCTTGCAATGGCTGCCAAAGCTTAATATCAATGCTTCATAACCAGTGGCTGCGCACTGGTCAATCGCATTGTAAACTTCTTCATCGTTTTTGCTTACGAGGTGCATGAAGATGGGGTTTTGGGTTGTCCACGGCGCAACGGTCCTATACATCTGTTGCACCATTAATCCGCGCCTTTCACGGTCGTAACTATCCAGCAGCAATTCGTTGGTGCGAATAGAATGAAACGTTTCACCTGGCTGTAATGCAATACCTGGCGCATTTTCAGCATATACCTGCAATAAACAGGGTGTGGTTAAATTATAATTTACCTGCGAAGTGTAAGTGGTATCTTTTTGCCAATGCGTGGTTTGATCGCTTTCATTATAATTCATGGAATTATTAAAAGCATAATTGCTTTCAATATAAATGCCATGCTGCTTTGCCATTTTTTCTTCAGAGCCCACAACGGCGCTGCCTTCTTCCACAACACCTAACACCTCGTTTATTACACGGTTAAGCTTTACAGCTTTGTTACTGTTATTTTTAATAACAAGCGATTTTGTTATCAGCGGCAGGCCATCGTATATTTCATACTTAATTTCTACAGTAATGTTTTTTACAGCTTCGCGGTTGCCTTCAAAATAAATGGTAAGCATTTTACCTGTTGCCTGCTTTTTATTGAATGCCCATGTGGTGCACTTCCAGTTAAGAAAGGGTTGCATATCGCTCACCGAAAAATTTTTGTAAACAAAACCTGCATTGTTTGTTGTAAAACTATTTATCCATGAAGGTAGCAGATAAGCATTTTCTGTTTGCCCGTACAAGCCGCCAACATTGTATGCTGAGTCATCAATAGTAAGCTTCGCTTCAGGCTGCACAGAACGTAAAAGCTGCTGGCCGTTGCTCATATTTTTATAATCAATGCAGGCAAAGCCCGGCGCCAATGTGAATGTTCTTTTTGTAAGGCCGTTGTATAAAATAATCCCTTTCTTATCTGCCGTATAATAAACCCCTGCTTTTTGATTAACGGGTTGAATAAGCCAGTCGGCAGTTTGGAGTTCTTCCAAAAAAGGCGAATAAGATTGTTGTGCGCATAACTGCGATATTGGGAAAATAAAGAATAATACAATTGTAAGATTGCGGTGCATAAACTTAAATGTTTGCAAGTATTAATTTTTTTTAACCGGAAAATATTTAAGCTGAATGAGATCGGGTACAGGCGAAGCGCCATGCGTGTGATCGTGCAATGCAAGCGCAGCGCCAAGGGCCGAAGCTTGTGGTATGCTTGCAGCGAATACTTTAATATTAGGAAAAGCAGCGGCAAGCAAATTCATATATATATCGTTGTTGCCAAAGCCGCCATCAACAAATATTTGTTTAACGGGCGTATTGGTAAGCACCAGTTTTGTTGAAAAAACCTGCTGCGCAATAATATCTGAAATTAGCTGGTGGTAAGCCTCTTCATAAGTTTTAAAATGTTGCAGGTTCCTCTTTTCAAATGCGGAACGATGAACCATTGCAGATTGATTGCTGATGGTTTTGGTAGCAATTTTCAGGTCGAGGTTTTGCATTAAATCATTATCAAACAAAACTGTTTTGTAATAATCTTCGCTGGTGTTAAAATGCTGCGCCAGCTTTTTAACCTGCTGTTCATGTTCATAGCCTGCGAATAACCGCGATGCCTTTACGGGTTTGCCTTCATACGTTAAATAGCACAAACAATCATTGTGCAATTCATAATCGGTAAGTATAGATGCATTGAACGGGTTTAAGCTAATGCACCATGTGCCCGTAGAAATAAGCACAAAAGGCTCTTTAAATAATTTGAGATAAGGTATAAGGGCTGCAGAACTATCGTGCAGGCCAACGCCCACAGCAATATTATTTGAGCCACTTTCAATTTGCACAACCGCATTGCTTTTAAATATTGCCGGAAATTTTATATCTATATCTTCTTTACACACCCAGTTGTGGTATTTGCCTTTTTGGAAATGCCATAATTGGGTATGGCAGCCAATGCTGGTGAGATCGGATGACGGCGTTGAAGAAATAATAAAGCTCAGGTATTGGGGAAGATGAAGCGAATGCTTAATCGCGGCAAACACATCGGGCTTTGTGTGTTTTAACCAATATAACTGCATGCCTGAATTAAGATGGCCTAAAACAGGCGAAGCAGTTTGCCTTGCAATTAAACTTTCGCCGCCATAAGCAGCATAAAATTCCTGCTGCAGTTTTTGCGGGTAAGGCTTTAAGTAGTTATACAACGGTGTTACCGGCTTGCCATTTTTATCAACGTGCACAAAGCTTGCGCCATAGCCTGAAAAATTTATTGCCTGTATATTGTATTTATTATTGGATGATACCTCAATAAACTTTTCACGTATCCAGTTCGTGAGCGTTTGCACATCTTCGCATTCAAAGCCGTCTTCATCCTTTATTTCGTTAAGCTTTGTTGATTCTTCGTGCACGATGTTATACTGTTCATCGAACAGGAATAGCTTTTTGTTGGTTTTACCTACATCGAATATGGCGATGACATTCTGATTGTTCATATTGCTAACAACTTTTGGCAAGTTTAAAACTTTCCAAGAGTTTATTGTTTATAATCCCGTGGCAACTGTTTTGCTGCCTCTTTCCTTAATTAAATTATCCCTTACTTTTTCACTGCGATAAACTGCTAACGGGTTTAATGCGCCGCCGCTTCTCAATCTTGCTTCTGCCACCAGGGCGCGTACATCGGTACGAAATGCCTGCTGTAAAATTTCCTGCGCTGTTACAACATCATTATTGTTTTGCGCTTCATTAAGTTTATTTCTGTCGACCAGCAACGCCTGCGCGTATGTTATCATAATGGCTTCAACAGATTGCAGCAAATCTTCCAGCGGGTCCTTTACATTATGGCTTGCATCAATCATCCAGCCAAGGCCTGTAGCATGGTTCATGCCTTTTGCGTCCATGCCTTCAACCAGTTCATTAAAAATTAAAAAGAGCTGATAAGGCTTAATGCTGCCCACCGTTAAATCATCATCGCCATATTTACTGTCGTTAAAATGAAAACCGCCCAGCTTGCCTTCCATTAATAATAAAGCAACAATCTGTTCAATGTTGGCATTGGGTAAATGATGGCCAAGATCAACCAGGGTATATGCTTTGTTGCCTAATTTGTTTGCATATAAAAACGACTGGCCCCAATCGCCCACTGTTGTTGAATAAAAATTGGGTTCAAAAGCTTTGTATTCCACAAATATTTTCCAGTCACCAGGCAAAGCTGCATACACTTCCTGCAAACTTTCCAGTGTGTTTTGAAAAGCCTTCCGGAAATTTAACTGGCCTGGAAAACATGAACCGTCTGAAAGCCATACGGTGAGCGATTTTGAGCCTAATTCAACGCCATATTTTATTACTTCAATATTGTGTTCAACAGCCTGTTTGCGAATAGCTTTATTTACATGCTGCATGGAGCCGAATTTATAACTGTGCTGCTGGCCAGGCTGGTCCTGGAAAGTGTTGGAGTTCATGGCATCGAACTTAAGGCCATGCTGTGCAGCCAGTGTTTTTATATGCGCTGCATTTTCCGGTATATCCCATGGAATATGTAAAGAGATGGCGCCGCTGCTTTTGTTTAATGCATGCAGCAAACCAATATCTTCAATCTTCTCTTCAAGGCTGCGTGGCTCGCCGCCGCCGGCAAACCTTGCAAAGCGCGTACCGCCTGTACCTAATGCCCATGATGGAATGGCCACCTGAAAATTGATAAGTTTTTGCAGGATGGCTTCAATACTTTTTATATCAGCAGCAATAAAATCAAATTTGCGCTGATGATCTTTCAGTGCTGATTGATTGTATTCATTGAGCTTATATTGTTCGATGTTCATATTTAGATAGTATGATATTAGATATTGAGATATTAACTGCCGGTATTATCTTTTAATGCTTTAATGTAAGTATTGAGTTTATAATGCAATATTTTAAGTTTTTGACTGAGAAGATCAAACTCTTCTTTTGTAATTAACTGGCGATTATGCGCTTTTGCAGACCACGTTTTTGTTTCCATTAAAGAGCCTCTGCTATAATAACAAAATTGCTTGCGGTCTTTGAAGAAATACCTGCCATAACCTTCAGATATATTAGCTGCTATCGAATCAACCGCTTCAATAAATTGACTCCCTATTGTTCTTTTGGCAAGATAATCCCAACGTATAACAATATTCCATACATAGTCTCCAATTTCAAGCGCAAGCTGATAGATTTCCAAATCTTCTAAACGGATAATTTCTTTCATACAGCAGTTTGAATGCAAATTATCCAATATCATAATATCTCAATATCCAAATATCATCACCAAACTATCTCAAAAACGCCGCCGCCACGCCGCCATCAACATTTAAAACATTGCCTGTTGATTTATTAAGCAGCCCGCCAACAAATACAAAACATGCATTGGCAATATCTTCCGGTAAAATAGCTTCATTCAGCAATGTGCGCTTTGCATAATAAGCCGGCAATTCTTCTACAGTTATACCATAAGCTTTGGCGCGGCCTTCGGCCCAGCCTCCTGCCCAGATATTGCTGTCTGCAATAACCGCATCCGGATTTACGGTGTTTACACGAATCTTATCGCTGCCAAGCTCTGCTGCCAGCAAACGTGAAAGGTGCGCCTGCGCTGCTTTTGCGCTGCCATAGCCCGCATTGTTTGGTCCTGCAACAACAGAATTTTTTGAAACGATGTTGATGATGTCGCCGCCAATATTTTGCTTGCGCATAATTTCAATACCGGCTTTGGAAACGAGGAACTGGCCTTTCACCAAAATATCATATAGCTTATCCCAATCTGCAATGGAATGATCGGTAATGGATTTTGATATGCTGATGCCCGCATTATTTATCACAATATCAACGCCGCCAAAAGCAAGCACTGCATCGGTAAAAGCTTTTTCAATGGTATCGTTGTTAGTTACATCCAGTAATGTTGATGAGGCTGTATCTCTTCCAAACTGCGTTTTAAATTCTTCCATTGCGCCCTGCAGGCGCTCTTCGTTAATATCATTAATAACAACACATGCGCCTTCTGCTGCAAACTTTTTAGCGATGGCTTTGCCAATGCCGCCGGCGCTGCCGGTTATTAAAGCAATTCTTCCGCTTAATGGTTTTGGCTTTGGCATGCGCTGCAGTTTTGCTTCTTCCAATAACCAGTATTCAATATTGAAAGCTTCCTGGCGCGGCAGCGAAGTGTATTCGCTCACAGCTTCAGCGCCTTTCATTACATTGATGGCATTGATATAAAATTCTGAAGCAACCCTTGTGGTTTGTTTGTCTTTAGCAAAGCTGAACATGCCAACGCCTGGATATAAAATAATAACCGGGTTTGCATCACGCATGGCCGGGCTGTTTGGATGCTTGCAGGTTTCATAATATTCAGCATACATATTTCTGTATGCTTCAAACTGCGGCGCCAGTTTTTCTTTTATGGCGGTAACATCCGTTACATCTTCATCTGTTGAAATATTTAAAACCAGCGGCGATATTTTAGTGCGCAGGAAGTGATCGGGGCAGCTTGTGCCCATTGGCGCCAATCTTTCAAGATCATTTGAATTAATGTATTCAAGCACACGGTCATCGTCTGTAAAATGGCCTATCATATTTTGTTTGGATGAACAGAAACCCCTTAATACCGGCGCCAGCGCTGCTGCTTTTGCAAGCCTTTCTTCTTTAGGTAAAGATTGTAATTTCTGCCCGCCGAATGTTGGCCTTTTTTTGCCATAATTATCTTCAAGGTATTGGGCGCATTTTTCAATTACTTCCAATGTGTTTACATAGCTTTCATACGCAGTATTGCCCCAGGTAAATAAACCATGTGAGCCAAGCATGATACCACGCAGGCCGGGGTTTTCATCAATAGCGGCTTTTAATTTCAGCCCCAAGTCAAAACCGGGCCTTTGCCATTCAACCCAGCCAATGGAACCATTGAATAATTCCTGCGTTATTTTTTTACCATCTTTTGCGGCTGCAATTGCAATGGCTGCATCGGGATGTAAATGATCTATATGCTTATAAGGAAGAAAGCCATGCAAGGGCGTATCGATAGACGGCGCTTTTGAAGCAAGGTCGTAAATGCAGTGATTGAACAGTTCCACCATTTCATCTTCATGCTCAATACCGCGATAAATATTTTTTAAGGAACGTAACCTGTCCACATATAAAGCTGCAAGGCCGCTGCGCTTCATGGTGCCCAAATCGCCGCCACTGCCTTTTACCCACATTACTTCAACATCTTTGCCGGTTAAAGGATCTTTTGCCGTGGCTTTGCATGAGGTATTACCTCCACCATAATTGGTTAAACGCAAATCTGCGCCTAATAAGTTTGAACGATATACCAATAATGCAACTTCATCTCCTGCAAGTTTTGCGGCTTCTTCATCATTCCATAAATAAGAAACATGTTTAAAGCTGCCGGCGTTTAAACCTTCA
This sequence comes from Parafilimonas terrae, assembly GCF_900115755.1. Classification (GTDB taxonomy): domain Bacteria; phylum Bacteroidota; class Bacteroidia; order Chitinophagales; family Chitinophagaceae; genus Parafilimonas; species Parafilimonas terrae. The sequence goes on along the minus strand of NZ_FOXQ01000003.1, from coordinate 165,590 downwards.
TCTCCTGCAAGAGAGTTGTTAAGCGCATTTGTTTTTTTTGATTCCATAATAATTTATCTCTTTAAAATTTATTAATAAAGTCAGAGACTTTTAGCATAATCCTGCAAAGTCCGGAGGCTTCGCAGAGCAGAACATTCAATGCTCCATTCCTGCGTTTCTTTTTTAGATTACTTCATTGCGTTGCCAACGCCTACCAAAGCAACAGATGCTATTATGGTAACAACGCCAAGAATAATAGTTGTTTTTGTTTTGGAAGAAACATCCTTCCATTCTTTTAATGCAAAGCCCCACATGTTGGCTACCAGTATTATAAATGCCATGTGCAAAATCCATGAACTGGCGCCATTGCCCAATTTACTTTCGCCCATTCCGTAAAAGAAAAACTGCAAAAACCACGTTGTACCGGCCAGCGCACAGAATATAATATTTCTTAGCAAAGGATAGCTGCGGCTTGTATAATCGCCAAATGTTTTATTGCGTATATTTAAAATAATGCACCATACAAAATTGGTTGTTAAGCCGCCCCACAGCAGTACTACGTAAATAACATTGTTGCGGTATAAAAAATTAGTCGTTTCAGCCGCATGTTCAGCCTTCCATAAATTGTTGGCAACTTCAGCCATTGGCGATCCGGCTTCAATGCCATAATTAAAGCAGGCGCTGAGAATGCCGGAGATAATACAAACAATTAATCCTTTTACAAGATTAAATTCCTTTATGCTTTCTTTCTTTTTTTCTTCGGGTAATTCTTTTTCCTTTAATACCCCGGCCCGGCCACAAATAAAAATACCAAGCAGGCATATTATAATACCCGCCAATACAATGCGCCCCCATGAAGTGGTAAGCAGGTCGGTAAATGTTGTTTTGCCATCCTGCGGATGAAAATTATAGTAGATGGCGGGAACCAATGCGCCAAATGCAGATGTAAAGCCGAGCAATACCGAATTGCCCAAACTCATACCTAAATAACGCATGCCCAGGCCATACATTAAACCACCGATGCCCCAGAGAATACCCCAGCAAAACGTCCACCAAAAAACAGATGCATCTGTTTGCGCGATTATTTCAGTAAAGCCAGGAATGGTTATCCAGGCTGCAATTGGCGGAACGATAAGCCATGAAAACAAGCCCCCGACGAGCCAATAGTTTTCCCAGTGCCAGCCCTTTACCTTTTTATATGGCACATAAAAACTGCCTGAAGCAGCACCACCGATAAAATGAAAAATAATGCCGAGAATAACCTGCATTCGTTAGGAAAGATTTTTGAATAATGTAAAATTAATTTCTCAAATTTCTTATACCGTTATGTACTGTTATGCTTATTGCTGCATTATGCGATGTATGTTTTAAATAAAGATTAACCATTATTAATAAGATGATTGGGAAAGTCTGCAACGTTTGCGCAGCAAACCTGTTCCATTACCTGCTGCACCTGCGTTTTTAAGATAGATATGGCATGGTTACCGCCTTCATTGCCCAGCGCCGCAACGCTGTACATAAAGGTTCTTCCAAGAAAGGCAAATTCAGCGCCGGTTGCCAGTGTCCTCGCAATGTCGGGGCCGGAGCGGATGCCGCTGTCCATCATAATTTTTATTTTATGCTTATAGTTTTTTATAATTGTTTGAAGCGAGTGAATGGCCGATTGCCCGGCATCCAGCTGCCTGCCGCCATGGTTGGAAACAATAATGCCATCAAGCCCTAATCTTATCGCCATGTCTGTATCTTCTTCGCTGGCCACACCTTTTATAACCAGTTTGCCTTTCCACATATCCCTTATCGGTTTTATCTTTTCTTCGTTCAGCCTGCCTGAAAAAGTTTTGTTCATGTATAAGCCAAGCTGTTTCATGTTTAAGCCTTTAGGCATGTATTGCTTCATTGTGGCAAATGCAGGCTGGCCATGTATCAGTGTTTTTAAAGCCCATCCAGGTTTTCCCATTATCTGCAAAATATTCTGCAGCGTCATTTTTGGCGGCATGGCAAGGCCGTTGCGAATATCTCTCGGCCTGTACCCAAATGTTGGAACGTCGCTTAAAATTACAAGCACGGGCATTTGCGCTGCTGCAGCCCTGTTTATAATGCTGTCCCTTATTTCATTTTCTGCAGGATGGTATAACTGAAACCATGCACGGCCTTCTGTTATTGCTGCAATTCTTTCAATTGATGACGTTGTAACCGTGCTTAATATAAAAGGGATGTTATGTTCAAATGCAGCCCTGGCCAGTATTTCAGGGGCATTGGGCCACATGAGGCCCTGCAGGCCAACAGGCGCAATGCCAAACGGTGCGTCATAAACGTGGCCAAAAAGCTCTGTGCTCAGGTTGGATGGCTTATAGTTTTGAAGATAGTAAGGCATCAGTTCTATCTCCCGTAAGTCAGCCGTATTTTTATGGAGGTTTATGTCTTCATTACAGCCGCCGTCGAGGTATTCAAAAGCAAAACGCGGAATTTTTTTTTGCGCCCTTTTTCTAAGATCGTCTATGGATGGATAATTACTATTGTATTTTATCTGCATGGTTCTAAGTTATGTTATAGCTGCAAACGTATCAAGATTCAATAATCTTTTTTGCGTTCATATTTTTTTAAATCTATTTTACTGAAAGAATTTGTACAGGCCCTAACAAACCTGATGGCAGTAATTTTGAGCTCGCCTGGTAAAAAGGCATGGTTGTATAAGTGATTTTATGTGCAACGTTTGGCTGTGAATCGCCGATTAAACGGTTTACCCAGAGATTGGTAACCTTCACTTCAATTTTATTTTCTCCTGCTTTTAATGCACTGGTTATATCAACACTAAAAGGTTGTTTCCAAACAATACCAAGGGATTTTCCGTTTACAATTACCTCTGCGATATTTTTAACATCACCCAGGTTGAGCCATAGATGTGCGCCGGGCGCAAACCAGCTTTTATCTGCCGCAATTGTTTTTGTATAGGATGCTGTGCCTGAAAAATATTTTATCCCTTCATCTGCATTTTCAGTGTAGGAAGAAAGCTTATCAAACGTTGCAGTGGCAGGTGCGCCGCGGTTTGGCTGAAAACTTACATTCCAGCTTCCTTCGATTGTTGCTAATTCTTTTTCTTCTGTTGCGGGCAGTGTAAAGGATGTGCTTTCAGCTTTATCTTTAAATATTACAAACACGGCATCGTTCGGCGATAAGTGCAGCTTAACCTTTGTGATACCACCGGAGATGTTGTAAGAGGCAGGTTCTGTTGCACCCGTTTCAGCGTGCCATATCACAGGCACTTTACCGGTTATACGAAATGCGGCTTCGGTATTTTCATTTTTATCGCTGCGGTTATTTATCCAGTAAATATCACGATCGGGTAATGTGCGGTGCACGTATAATAATTTCATATCCGCCTGTGGTTTTGTGTAGGTGAAATCAGGAGCAATATTCATTGTATTCAATACATCGCCCACAGGTTTTCCTTCAGTAACCTTTGTGTTTGATGATGACCATGTTTCGCTCACCAGCTTATTAAACTCATTCCTGTCATCAGACAAACCTAATGTTGTTACAGGTTTAATGCCTGTTACAGTTGCACCAGCTTTTACGAGTTCATTTATTTTTTTCAATACCGGTAAACTCATCCTGGCTGCATTGCTGTCGAGCACAAGTACGCGATAACGCATACCACTTGGTGTAACCAGAATTCCATTCTTTACAGATAATAAATTGATAAGTGCATACGCATTAATATAATCGTAATTGTATCCTTCGGGAATGGCAGGCGGATGTTTGCCAAATAAATTTGTGATGTTATTGTCTTCTCCATAATAATATACAATATCAGCAACAAACTTTCCCTGCTGCAACAAATAACTGCTGCGTGAAAGATAAGCGTTCCATGCCGTTGCCTGCTCTGCCCATGTTTCATGGCGTGTGTACCACTGTCCAAAAGGGCCAAGGCCAAGCCCCGGGATTTTATCATCAACAGGCTGGTGAACGGAACAGTGTATTACAAAACGGTTTAGCCCGCTTGCTAATTCAAGGTCAACGCTTGGTTTTAAATTTCCAGGGTAATAAGACCATGCAGTGCCGCCAATGCCAAGCGCAGTAAGGCTTTCAGCCGCTACAAGGTTTTGTCCGAAGATATGCGCCACCGATGCTGATTCCCTTATATCGATGGTATGTGCCGTCTGGTCATTTTGATTGATAAACGGATTAGGCGTCCACAAAGCAGACATAGGTACTGCGGCCGTTCTTTTTACATCCATACCATCAGCAATAAATGCACGGCCGTTTTCATGTGATTCGGAATAACGTTTCATGCCACGCGCTGCCAGTATTTTTGTTAATGCATCATAATGGTATTCCGCAACCATTTCGCTTAATGTTTTCCTGAAATCAAATAAAAATTTTTCACTTGCTTCAGCGCTTTCAACAATCTCCCCGGTTATTACAGGCAGCCAGGGCATGATGCTGTAACCACGGCGTTTCTGAAATTCTGCGGGCAAATTGGCTGTCCAGTTTTGTGCGCCGGCTTCCCAGCTATCTGTAACCATATATTGCAGGCCGCCTTTGCTGCCCATTAAACCGCCGGTTGCACTTTTGTATTGATCAAGATAGGTTTCAAAATAATTTTTTACAGCAACGGGATCGAGCTTATCCACTTCCAGGCCCGTGGCTTCAGGCGAAGCAGGATGGTTGGTGATGCCCAACAAAGAATATCCAAAACGAACAACTTTCCATTCTCCCTCAGGCGCAGTCCAGTTTACTGTTCCGTCTGCATTCATTTTATTTGTCAGGTCAACAATATTATTTGTTGAAACAGCATCGTTTGAGGATGCGGTAAGCTTTGTATTCAAATCGCCAACAGGGGCGAATGCATCTTTTTCTTCAAAACAATTAATAACATCTGCTGTGTGTAAATTTATTTCTGCAACAGGCGTACCGCCGGGATCTTTTATCTTCCCCATTCCGCCCATTCCGAATGCAGCGCCCATATCAACAGGCGGTGGCGGATTGTTTATTGTAACACGAAAATATTTTGCGGTGGTTGGCGTAATGGCAATTGTTTGCTGGAGGATAGCGCCGGGAGGTATGATGCAAACAAATTTGTAATTCACACCGTCATCACTCGCTTCCAGTTTGCGGCTGTCTTTTGCAGCAGCGCCAAATCCAAATGTGCCGGGCTTTCCACCGCCAACGATTGTTATGGCTTTTATTGTTTGCGGCTGAGGAAATGCAAATTGAATCCATCCGAAGCCTGTGGCAGAATCTCTCGGTAAAAGGGATGTGGTACTTAAATCGCCATCTGTAAGCTGGGCTAATGTGAAGCTGCCGCCGCTTGATGTAACAACTGCGCCCAGGTCAGTTAACGATTTATCAGCTTCAGGTAATTTGTATGCGATAACAGCAATGTCTTTATAAAAAACAGGAAGCTTTTCCGGTTCAACAGCTTCGCCAAAACCAGGTTGCATCACAATATTTTGAAACGGCCCTGTTATGCCTTGCTGTGGCAGGATTTTTATGTTAGATGTTCCGCCTTTTACACGCATTTCTGTCCACACAATTTTTTTCATGCCATCTTCCGGCTTTACCCATGACCCACCACTTTCACTCCATCCCGGCGAGCCTGCAATTGCCATTTCAAGATGCAGGGAATCTGCGAGTTTTGCAGTTAGCTTAAATGCAGCCTGCCAGTCAGGCGTCATATAGGTTAAACGTTTTTCAACTATTTGCGGCGTTGCAAGTGCAGCATCAAAATTCTGGAATCCGCCAATGCCAACACGGTGCATCCATTCCAGGTCTTTTCTAATTCCGTCCTGTGTAATATTGCCATTCATCCAATGCCACCAAACACGCGGCTTTGCTGCATCAGGCGGCGTTAAAAAGTTTTTGTATATACTATCGCCGGTATGGCTTTGCTGTGAAAATGCCGTAACTGAAAATGCAGCAAACATGAAGAGTAAAGTTATTTTTTTCATTAGCAGGTATTTATTAGTAAGATAATTGATGCCTTGTTTTGGGCTTGTGGGTTTTATGATTATGCACCATTCATTATGCATGCATTAAAGTTTGGCTGCGTGTATTCACAACGGGTTAGCAAGGCGCCGCTTTTAAAAAAAGGGAAAACCCTGCCCTGGCAATAATGAACAAATAACTGCCGCTGCAATATGCAGGCATATAATTTGGCATAAAGGTTTATTTATAAAAATGACGGTTATGGCAACAGGACTATCGTTTTATTTAGCGATAAATAAAATCTGTTATGCTTTAAACTATAGTAAGCTTACAGTAGCTGATTTATGAATTTATTTAACCAGCATTCAGAACTTTCAGTGCAATCAACATTTAATATATGATGCAGAACGAAAGTATCTTTTGTAACTTTTTCAACCGTCCTGTGCTGTGCTGCAATTAAAGGTGATGATAGTTGAAAAATATGTGTTGCTTCCAGGTTTATAAAGAAGCTCTCAGGGTAAGCATAAACGGCACTTCAATGTGTTGCCTTGAGCCGCTTAAAATTAATTCGGCAGTCATTTTACCCATCTTCTTAAAATCGGTTGATATGGTGGTAATGCCATCGAGAATAATTTTTTTAACCGGCGTTTCATTATAAGAAATAATGCCAATGTCTTTACCCACTTCAAGATTTGATTGAAGAATGTGTTCAATTAATGTTACAAGGTCATCTTCCATTACTGAAATATAAGCTTCGCCTTTTTTAAGTTCTTCGGTTTTAATGTTGCTTACCACCTTATACTTAAATGCATAATCCTGGCAAAACCTGGAAAAGCCGTCTGTTATTTCATGCGGGTAATAACTGTTTTGCGGAAACAGTATTTTTAATGAATGATACTTGCTTAATTGTTCCTTTGCTTTATGCAATGCGGTATAAATATCTTTTGAGAAATTTTCATATACCGCGCCATATTCGCCATCTACGCCGGCCACTTTTTTGTCGAGTAAAATAAGCTTGTCTTTCGGAAGCGTATTGATAATATCACAGGCTTTTTCACCGCCTTCTATAAAATGCGGGATGATGACATAATGCGTATAATCTTCCTGTTTGCTGCTTAATAATTTTTTAAATAAAGAGAAATCGTTGTTGTAGATATAAAAATCTATTGCAGCATTGCTGCCAAGCGCTTCAACAAATGAATCGTAAATAATTTTTTTATGGGCGCTTAGTTTATTAAACAGCAAACAAATATTCAGCACATGGTTAACTACCGTGTTTTTTATGAAATAACCTTTCCCCGGCACCGAGCCAAGCACACCCGTTTTTTTTAAGTAGCGATAACCTTTTTCCGCTGTATCCCTCGATACATCCAGCTCGTAACTGAGATCATTAATAGAAGGCAATATGTCCTGCTGCTGCAGTCTCCCCGACTCAATAGCCTTAAGAATAGAATTGATGATTTGCTGGTATTTGGGTGTGGAAGAAAACTCATCAATCCGTATAATATCATAAATGCCTACAGGTTTCATCCTTTAAAATATTACGGGCAAAGTACAAAGTGATGCAGAGATATTCAAATTCGCAAACGTGCCTCAGCATATCTCTATAAAAATAATTTTAATAAACAGATTTTGGCCTGTCTGCTGCATTAGCGCCATACGCGTAATTGGGCTTGTTGCCCATAAACAATTTTAAAGTGCCGCCGTTCATAATATCATCATACATAATATAAGTTTTCGTGTAAGGCTTACCATTTAATTCTGCATGTTGTATATAAATATTTTCAGGGCTGTTGTTTACTGCCTCAACAGTAAAAGTTTTATTGTTGAAAACTTTCAGTGAAGCTTTATTAAATAACGGGCTTCCGAAAACATAAGCGCCGTTTGCCGGCAATACAGGATAAAAACCGAGCGATGATAAAATATACCATGCCGACATTTGCCCGCAATCATCATTGCCGCTAACGCCATTATCGGGATCGGTGCCGTATAAATTATTTAAAACATAGCGGGCCTTTTCTGCCGATTTCCATTGCTGGCCTGCATACGCATACAGGTAAAGCACATGATGGCAGGGCTCGTTGCCATGCGCATATTGACCAATCAAACCTGCTATATCCGGTGGCGCTTTAGGATCGTAAGGCGCCTGCAATACAAATAAAGAATCCAGCTTTGCTGTAAACTTTGCTTCGCCGCCAAGCAGTTGCATAAGGCCTTCCACATCGCCCGGCACCAGCCATATATATTGCCAGTGATTGCCTTCTGCAAGATCATCTATATATGGATGCGATGACCTTGCCGGATCGAATACCGGGTTCCAGGCGCCGGCGGCATCTCTGCCACGAAAAAAACCTGACGAACTATCAAAATACAGTTTGTAATTATGCGCCCGTTTATTAAAATATTCATAGTCGCTTATGTTGCCGGCCTTCTTTTCCATCAGTGCAATGCTGGCATTGGAAACGCCATATTCCAGCGCTTTTGCAACCGATTCGCGTACACTATCATAAGGGATTTGCTGCAGTATTTTATCATACTTTAATCCCTGCTCATCGCGCATCATAGAATTTTTTACAGCTTCAAGCGCCAGTGTTTTATCAAATCCTTTAAAACCTTTTGTGTAAGCTTCTGCAACAACCTGTGCACTGCTTACGCCGGGCATTGTATTGGTTTCGCAACTCATCAAATGCCAAACGGGCAATTTGTTTTGCTGCTGATAAATAACAAGCATGGATTGTACAAGGTCATTCACCCTGCCGGGTTGGAAAATGGTGTATAAAGGATGTAAGGCGCGATAAGTATCCCACAAAGAAAACACTGAATAGTTATTGAAAGCAGCTTTATGCACCTGCTTGTCTGCACCGCGGTATTCACCGTTTACATCGTTGTATAATGATGGATTGATTAATGTGTGAAATAAGGCAGTGTAAAAAATTTTTTTCTCAGCATTATTGCTGGTTTCTATTTTAATTTTTGAAAGCTCATCGTTCCATTTTTTATCGGCAAGGGCGGCCACCTGTTCAAAATTCCAGCCCGGTATTTCTGTGGTTAAATTTGTTAGGGCGTTCTCTGCGCTTACAGCAGAGATGCCTATTTTCAGATCTACATCGCCCGAAAACTTTTTAAAGCTTATCAGCCCTTTAATAGCTTTTGCTTTTCCATTCTTTGCAGTAAGCGCAGTGGAATCATCATACACCACAAAATCGGTAACAGGTTTGGAAATTTTTATAGCGAAATATAAATGCTGATCGTTTGCCCACCCTCTTGAAAAACGGTAACCTTTAAATGTGGTGGCGTCTGTTTGTTCAATATAGGTTTCGGTAGGCCTGTCGCCAATACCTTCTTTCAAATCAATTAAAATGCGTGCATCTTTATTGGCGGGAAAATGATAACGGTGATAGGCAACACGTTCAGAAGCCGTTAATTCAACTTTAACGCCGTTATCCAGCTTCACCGCATAATAGCCGGGTTTTACTTTCTCGTTGGCATGCGAAAATTTGCTGCCATAACCATCAGTATAATTTTTAGGCGTGGCTTTACCTGTTTTAACGGCGCCGGTATAAGGCATAATAAGCACATCGCCCAGGTCGCCAATGCCGGTGCCGCTTAAATGTGTTTGTGAAAAACCAATGATGATGCTGTCTGAATAATGATAACCGGAACACCAGTCCCAGCCCTGCATAAAATTGTTAGGCCCAACCTGCACGGCGCCCAGCGGCACACTGGCCCCTACGAAAACGTGGCCATGCCCGCCTGAACCTATGTATGGATCAACAAACGAAGTGTATTGCTGCGCTTTTGCTGTGTGAAATAAACCCGCTATTAAAAATAGTGCGGGCACTGTAATAAATTTTTTCATGAGCTTTGTTTATTAAGAACTATTACCTGGTTATATAACGGTTGCCTGCGCAAGATAAGGCGGTTAATATTGCATAAATACAGAAATAAGAGAGGTTTAATTTCAATTCATTAAGCCTGGTTATAAATCTTTATCACGCCTTCGCGCAAAACGTTTGCTTCGCTGGTGCAATACCAGTAAATAACATCAGCAATAGCTTCGGGTGTTGTCCATTTGTCAAAACTGCTGCCTGGCATAGCAGCCCGGTTTTGCGGCGTATCAATCGTGCCGGGAACAATTACATTGGTTACTACATTTTTCCCTCTGGCTTCATCATTCATGAGTTCGGCCAAACGGAATATTAATGATTTTGCCAGGCTATATGCTACCATGCCTTTGCCGTTTCTCATGTCAAGTCCCGGCTTTGAACCAATCATGAATATTTTGCCATTGTTTTGTTGCAACATGTGGTTAAAAACAGGCGCTGCAACATTGTAGGTCGTTTCAAAATTGAGTTTGTATTGGTTGGCAATATCGCTTGTTTTTGTGCTGCCTATATTACCCATGGCAAAACCGCCTGTAGTAAGTATGGCAACGTCAATGTGTTTGTGCCTGGCGATAACATCGTTCACAAATGCGCTGGCGGCTTCTTCATTGGTGAGGTCTGCTTCAATACTTTCAAAATTGCTGTCATCAAAAGATATATCAGTATGGTGCCGGGTACCAATAACAAAATAACCTTCTGCTATAAATTTTTTTATTACTGCTTTACCAAGATTGCCTGAAGCGCCTGTAACTATTGCTATGTGTTTGGAATTTGACATAATGGATATTTAATGGCTGCTAAATTAAATTTTTGTTTTGGGCGAATGCATATTGGTTTTACAGGCTTGCAGCGTTTGTTAAAAGGAAATAAAAGTTAAAATGACAATTATAGATTTTGCCTTTCTTAATTTTGCATTGAACATTAAACCTTCCTGCATGCAAATAGCAGCGATTAGTTTTAGTGTAAATACAAGCAATATAAACGGGCAATATCCATTGCCTGTTTACATTCATAGGCATGGCAATATTAACCGGAAAAAATTCACGGTTTACAAACGGCGTTTTATATATTTTCTTTGCTTAATCATAGCGTTTTGTTAGGGCTGATATTTGCTACATTTGCGCATGCAATTCTCTTCTTCCCTTCTTGAAAATGCAGTGAACGAATTTGCCAGGTTCCCGGGAATTGGTAAAAAAACCGCATTGCGCATGGTATTGCATCTATTAAAACAGGATGAATCGATCACTGAAAATTTCAGTGAAACCATTGCCCGCATGCGCCGCGATATAAAATTTTGCCAGCGTTGTAATAATGTAAGCGATGCTGATATATGTTCTATTTGCGCTAATAGTTTACGTAACCAAAGTTTGATTTGCGTGGTAGAAAACCTGCGGGATGTTATTGCGATAGAAAATACGCAGCAGTTTAGCGGCACGTATCATATTTTAGGCGGCGTTATTTCTCCTTTGGATGGAATTGGGCCAGACCAGCTACAGATAGAATCGCTGGTACAGCGCATTCAGAAAGAACAAACGGAAGAACTCATTTTTGCTTTAAGCCCAAATATACAGGGCGATACTACTATCTATTATATCCAGAAAAAAATTAAGGATTTTAATTGTCGTATCACAACCATAGCCCGCGGCATTGCGTTTGGCGGCGATCTTGAATATGCCGATGAATTAACGCTTGGCCGCAGCCTGCAAAACCGTATGCCGGTTGATAAATATATCTCGCATTAAAAATTATTAGTGCATATTTTTCATGCCTCTCCAGTTATTTGGTTTCAATGCTGTTAAGCCAATCGTTGCCATTGCATAAAACTGGCCAATCCTGTCTTTGGGTGATCCATCCACCACTGATGTGCCTGCATCATCGCCCCAGCCGCGGTTACTTAAACCCAGCCTGTAACCTAACCGTAAACCGGCCACGCCAGTCTTGCTTTTGCTGAAATCAGCAAAATCAAATCGTAAAGCAAAATCCAGTGCAGGTGTATATTGGCTTATGGTTGTGCTGTTGCCACTGGTTATTAAATCATTAAAATTATTATGGCCGTTGCGCTCCGTTATTTTTACAAACGAGCCATACGCACCAATACCAAGCTGTGGCCCGAAATGAAAGTTTTTGCTATTGGCTATATAGTAAGCAGCATGTGCACCGCCATAGAAACTCATCAGCCAGGTTTTATAATCATCATTTTTTCTGGCTGATAAATTCATTCCTGTGCCCAATCCTATCAGCAGGTTTTTCATGCGCATGTCTGCTTCCAGCATGTTGCTGATGGAAAACTTGCCAACGGTAAGAATGCCGGCATCATCCAGCCGGTTGTTCAGGTGTTTATAGTCGTTATAACCAGCGCCTGCACCAATTGTTACCATTAAAGCTTTATTAGGATCATACGTCATGTTATCATTTTGCGCGGATGTTTTAATGAAAAGCGGTGTAAGCAATAAAAGAAAAAGGCATTTTTTCATAATAAGATATTTAAGTAAAAAGCTGGCTGAATTATTTGTTGTTGGCCTGAAATAACGGGGTACCTGGTACATCGCACTTCATCATTCCTGCATTACACTAAAGGATACCCGTTTAATACAAAGCCTTTTGATTATTACATCATTCATTCAATTATTAATTCAACCAGCCTTTTAAAGTTATGATTTACATTAACGGTAAATCTTTGAAAAGCGTTGCTGCAATGTTTAACCAGCAAATGTTTTAACCTTTATCCAACAAAAGCCATACCGTTGATTATTACCCGTATAAGTTAATAAGCCGTTATTCAATAAAATGTTCGGAAAAGTTTATGCCAGATTGTGCCTGTCCGCATTGATATATTTATCTGAGAATGTTTTTCAATACAGATAATTTGCCATCTATTTTTTCTGTGTAACTAAGCCCTAAGATTTTTGCAACAAGCGGATACACATTTACGTTTTCAAATGAGCGGATTTTCTTTCCCTGTTTAAAGGCGGGCCCCCAGGCCATAAACGTAGCATGCATATCTTCAATTTTTGGATCGAAGCCGTGTTTGCCGGGCGTTATTTTCCTGTTCCTGATATTAAAAGCTTTGGGTAAATGTGGGGTGAGGATAATATCGCCGATGCGGTTATAATAATCATCTTTTTTGCTGTAATGCCAGTGAGCAGGTGTATTGGTTGCTAAATAAACATCATAATCTTTTGCTGTTGCTTTTAACTGTTTGTACGTTGGCAACACATCGTTTTTATCTTTTGCATATAACTGCAGCAAAGCATCGCCGTTGGGAACAATAAATTTCGATGTATCAATTACAGCAGGCAAGGGCAACGTATTGATGGTGTCCACCTGTGTCATGCCATGATCTGAAACTAATATATAATTGACCGGCAAATTCAGTGCATTTACTGTAGCAACCATTTTGGCTACAGCGCTGTCAACAAACTGAACAGCCATTGCTGTTTCTTTTGAATCAGGCCCAAATAAATGCGCTGCATGATCTACCTGCGGAAAATAAAAAGCAATAAAATGTGGCCGCCTGTCTTCAGGCAACTGCAACCAGTTTTTTACCACTTCAATACGCCTGTCAATACCAATGGCTTCATTATAACTGTAAGTGTATGTTGGGAAAATACCATGTTCCGGCGCTTCCGAACCTACCCAGTAAAAACTGGCGCTCAGCATGTGTTGTTCTTCTGCAAGCACCCATAAAGGTGTGCCGCCATACCAGGAGCTATCCCGCACAGCCGCTTTATTGCTCATGGCGTAAAATGCTTTTTTGTTTTCATCATAAAAGCTGTTATTCACCAAACCATGATGTGCTGGATAAAGGCCTGTTGCAATGGTATAATGGTTTGGAAAAGTAAGTGACGGAAAAGAAGGGACCATGGCAGATGCGGTTACGCCGCTGCTGCCAAGCTGTATTAAATTTTCCGCATGATATTTCTGAATGAAATCCCAGCGCAGGCCATCAACAGAAATTAAAATAATATATGGCTTTGACTGCTGTTCTTCGTTGTTAAAACGGCCATAGGTGATTTTTTGCGCAGTGTCTTGTGCAGATAAGCTTGCCAATATAAAAAGAAAGCAAAAGGTAAAAACTGATTTTCTCATTTATATGAATTGATAATATGTTGGCGCAAATTTCGTTTCAAAACTTATATCTCCATGCAAATTCACGATATTCAGTTTTAACTTTTAGTGAAGTTTATTTAAACAACTTGTTTGCATCTTTACTTTATGAAACGCTTAAATTTTTATAAACAAGGAAAATTTACCGGGCGTTCCATCAGGCAAAAAAATAAAATAAAAATTCACTGATGAAACATCTATTGGTTTGTTTGTGTTGTATAACCATTGCTGCAAAGGCGCAGCAGTATAATCCTGAAGCTGTTAATAAAAAAGCGATGGATGCTTACACAAAGGCAATGGATATTTTGCAGAATGATATGGATGTAAGCAATGCCATTCCTGTTTTAGATAAGGCGATTGAGTACGATGCAAATTTTGTGGATGCTTATCTTACGCTTGGCGGTGTTTACGGAGAATTGAAGGATTATAACAACAGCATTTTGAATTATCAGAAAGCTTTTACAATCGACAGCGGCTATTCAAAGTTTTATTTGCTGCCTTATTCCATCAACCTTGCAGGCGCCGGAAAATTTAATGAAGCGCTGAGCGCCGTTGATGATTTTCTTACTATGCCCAGGCTTAATGAGAAGAGTAAAAAGAGCGCTTTATATAGGAAGCATACTTATGAATTTGCATTGCAGTATGCAGCTTCGCATTCGTCAGCTAATTATGAATTTACTCCCGTAAATCTTGGTGATAATGTAAACTCGCCACGGCCTGAATATTATCCGTCTATCACTATTGATGACAGCATTTTGGTCTTCACCCGTCGCGGCCAGGGTATCCAGGAAGATTTTGTTGAAAGCAGGCTTACGCCTGACGGTTATTCCAAAGCGGAAGTAATTAAAGGCGATATAAATGTTGAGCCATCCAAAGGCGCTATCAATATTTCGCAGGATGGTGAATGGCTTTTATTTGCCGGAAATTTTGCAGGAAAGGGCTATGGCAATTTTGATTTATATATGTCTTATGATACTCCAACCGGCTGGAGTGAACCGGTAAACCTCGGCGCTAATATCAATACAGAGTTTTGGGAAAGCTCGCCATCATTAAGCCCTGATAAAAATGCATTGTATTTCAGTAGCGACAGGCCGGGCGGTTATGGTGGCAAAGATCTGTACGTAAGTTATCGCGTAAATGGTAAATGGCAGCCTGCCGTAAATATGGGCGCTGGTATAAATACAGTTGGCGATGAAATTGCACCATTCATTCATGCCGATAATCAAACATTATATTATACTTCCAATGGCTTGCCCGGTTATGGCGGCACAGATATTTATATGCTGCGCAGAACAGGGGAGAAGCAGTGGAGCAAACCGGAGAATCTTGGTTACCCAATCAATACCCTGGAAAATGAAGGCAGCTTGTTTGTTGCTTCCGATGGTTTAACAGCTTATTACGCCAGCGACCGCGCTGATACAAGAGGCTTTCTTGATCTCTATAAATTTAAATTAAGGCCTGACGTTAGTCCTGTAAAAACTTTGTATGTAAAAGGTTACGTTACCGATGCTAAAACACATAAAGGCCTTCCATGTTCTGTTGAGTTAAGCATTGACAGCAGCCAGCAGGTTTTAAGCAATGTGCAAACTGATGAAACCGGTTATTATTTTATTACGCTGCCGGTAAATAAAAATTACACTTTCACGGTAAACCGAAAAGGCTATTTATTTTACAGTGATGTTTTTAATCTTGCAGACAAGCCTTCAGACAGTGTTTATGTAAAAGATATTGCGTTAGAACCGGTTGAGCTGAATGCCACGGTTCGTTTAAAAAATATCCAGTTCGATTCAAAGTCTTTTACACTTGAACCGGTAAGTATGATTGAATTGAATAAACTTGTTCAGTTAATGAATGATAATCCATCCATCAAAATACAGATAAACGGTTATACAGATAATGTGGGCGGCGATGCAGATAATTTATTGCTGTCTCAAAACAGGTCAAAAGCTGTGGTTGATTATTTGATAAGCAAAGGCATTGATGCAAAACGCCTGAATTCAAAAGGTTTTGGCGAAACTAAACCGGTAGCTGACAATTCTACAGAAGAAGGAAGGGCTTTAAACCGGCGCACTGAATTTATTGTTACAGGATTGTAAATTCTATTTCCCATTTTGTGGATTAAAGCAGCTTAGGCGTCTTTGTAGTAAGGATGCGTAATTCGGAACCATCTTTGCCATTAAATAATAAATATGATTTTATGGAAAGGGAATTACTGATAACAGTTAAAACAAGTGAAACTGATAAGAAAAAGATAAACCGGGAAATAGAAAACATAAAAAGATTATTTCCGTATATGGAGTCTTTTGAAACATTTACCTTAAGCCATGAAGTGTTGGATTTGGAAAAACACACGGTAGTTAGTGCAAGGCCAAAATTGCATGATATATTTAAAAAAGGGATTCAAAAAAACAGCAGTTTTATTATAAGCCTTAATTAAGGGCATCTGCCGCCTGCCGGTTCTTTTTAGCTTTAAGGTATTTATTATGAATAATGTCCTGCACCGGCACGTTTTCAATCTTGCTCTCCAGCCAGCCTATTATATCAAGATACATAAATGACCTTGTAGCAAGCGGATTTCCTTTTAATGATTCAAGCCTGTTTTTCAGCGGTTCAAATTCAGCAATAATTTTTGCAGGCGTTGAATTAAAAGATTTACGCAAAAATTTAAAAATCTCTTCTTCCACAATATTGAGGTTATTCATTTTAGCCATAAACCTGTACACCGATTTAATAAGATATTCAACCAGGTCATAATTACCCAGTTCAAAATGCGCTATCAGGTGCAATAATCTTGAATAGCAATGCAGGTCAGTCCTCAAATCGGGCCTGCGGTTAATAATCAGGTTGAGATAATCAATGGCTTTTTCATTATCCCCGCTTCCAAAATATAAACAGGCAATTTTATAATAAAAGATGAGAATACGGTGCGTATCAATATGCAGTTTATATTCTTCAATTTTTTCTTCAATATAAGGCACCAGCGAAAGCCCTTTTGTAAAAGTGCCATGCATGAAATGCTTGTTCAGTAAAGCAATCTGCATGTAAATAAAAGTTTGAATTTGTGTATTAGCATCTTTTTGCCCCGCCTTGGATGTCCAGAACGATTCAAATAAATTTAATACTTCATCAAACTTTTTATAATTGGATAAAACAAAATGTGCCGTTGAAAGATTATGCAATCCCTTTACATATTGAATGGATTCCGTATCCTTCATGCTCCTGTTTTCTTCAAACAGGTCCACCCATTTTTGCGAATACCGGTAAAAGCCTAACAGGTCCTGCAGTATAAATGTGTACCATGTGTAAGCCTGGTAATAATAAAGCTTTTCATAAAAGTCCATACCGCAAACCTGGCAGGTGGGCAAATACGAAAAAAAGAAATCATGCAATGCCTTCTCGTCTTTTTCATCCCTCGCATGCCCGTGCTGAATATACCAGCTATATAATTGCAGTGCAAAACTGGCCAGTTTATTTAGCCTTGAAACCCGCTGGCTCACTTCATCTGATTCTCTGGATAATTCTTCGGCCTTGCCTTCAATGCTCCTCGTTATATGCATGGCTTCAATTTTCTTCTCAAAAATTAAAGCCTGCAGGCGATAGGTAGATTGATCATGTGTTTTAGCGGCGGCCTTAACCTTATCCAGTATTTTAAGCGATTGCATATAAAGGCCTTTATTGTACAGCAACCTTGCATACATAATATGCTCGCTCAAAACCGTTTCAATATCGGGCGAAGAATGGGTGAGGCTTGAAAGCAACTGCTTGTATAAATAAGCTTTCATATTAGAAAGCTGCTGTTTATGAATGGATGGATTTTTCCGCAGCAGTTTATCTTCATCATATTCCGCCATATTATCCAGCGCATCAAATAAGGCCAGGATTTTAAGGTCGTCTGTGCCCGATATACGTTTCACATGCAGTTTAAATAATCTCTTTTCCGACTTGTCAAGCGACTTTATCAACTGAAATAACTCGTCTGTACTCCTGTTAGGCATCGTAAATAAAATTTGCGCAAATACTTATCTGTAAAGGCTTTCAGCAAAATTACAGGTTATTTATAACCGTAAAAGCATCCTCATATTCATTTTAGTGGAAATGTAATATGTTTAACTTTAGCTCTTCCTGATATTACTAACAATTGTTCATAAATAGTACACCGCAAAATCAAAGATCTATGCAAACAAAAAAGATTAACATTTTCGACACTACTTTAAGAGATGGCGAACAAGTGCCGGGCTGTAAACTCAATACAAAAGAAAAAATACAGCTTGCACTGGCTCTTGAAGATTTGGGTGTTGATATAATTGAGGCTGGCTTTCCTATTTCCAGCCCCGGCGATTTTGCTTCGGTGGAAGAAATTTCCAAGGTTATTAAAAATGCTACCGTTTGCGGCCTTAGCCGCGCTGTAGAAAAAGATATAAATGCAGCCGGCGAAGCGCTGAAATATGCAAAACGCCCACGCATACATACAGGCATCGGCACTTCCGATTCTCATATCAAATCAAAATTCAATGCTACCCGCGAAGAAATTCTGCAGCGTGCCGTTCAGGCAGTTAAATGGGCTAAAAATTGGGTGGACGATGTGGAGTTTTATGCAGAAGATGCAGGCCGCACCGAAAATGGTTTTCTTGCAAAAGTTATAGAGGCCGTGATTGCTGCCGGCGCAACGGTGGTGAATATTCCCGATACAACCGGTTATTGCCTTCCCCATCAATATGGAGAAAAAATTGCCTACCTCGTAAATAATGTTCCCAATATTGATAAGGCTACTATTTCCTGCCATTGCCACAACGACCTTGGCCTGGCAACCGCCAATTCCATTGCAGGCGTAATAAATGGCGCAGGACAAATTGAATGTACCATTAACGGATTGGGCGAACGCGCCGGCAATACTTCACTCGAAGAAGTAGTGATGGTGATGAAGCAGCATGCTTATCTTGGTTTTTATACCAATATCAAAACAGAAAAACTTAACCCGCTTAGCCGCCTGGTGAGCGATACCATGCGCATGCCCGTTCAACCGAATAAAGCCATTGTGGGCGCCAATGCCTTCGCGCATTCCAGCGGCATTCACCAGGATGGTTTCTTAAAAGACAACAGCACGTATGAGATCATCCGGCCCGAAGATGTGGGTGCCGATGGCAGCAAGATTGTGCTTACTGCCCGCAGCGGCAGAAGCGCTTTGGCGCATCGTTTTCAAAAAATCGGTTACAGCTTTAACCGTAACGATATTGATGTGCTATACCAGCAATTCTTAGATGTTGCCGATAAAAAGAAAGAAGTGAAAGATGAGGACCTGCATGAACTGGCTAAAGCTTATCAGCCGGAGGCTGTTTCTTAGGATTTTTTGGAGATGAGCAGCCGTATCAATGGCATCACGGTTGTGTCACTCCCTTGTGCTTTCAGAATTTCAATCAACAATTTAAACCGCAAAGGCACGAAGGCGCAAATTGTAATCATCCTGGATGTCTTTGTGGCTTAGTGGTTCAAAAAAATAAAAATGGGTAAGACTTTATTCGAAAAGATTTGGGAAAAACATGTGGTAAAACAAATTGAAGGCGGGCCTTCAGTATTATATATAGATAAACATTTCATTCACGAAGTAACCAGCCCGCAGGCATTTGCAGGTTTGGAAAAACGCGGCCTCCCGGTTTTTCGCCCGCAGCAGGTGGTGGCAACAGCCGATCATAATGTGCCAACATTAAACCAGCATCTTCCCATACGCGAAGAGCTCTCCCGCAAGCAGGTTGAAAAACTGAAAGAAAATTGTGCAAAATTTGGTATTGAATTATACGGTTTAGGCCATCCTTACCAGGGCATTGTTCACATTATCGGCCCTGAACTTGGCGTTACCCAACCCGGTATGACCATCGTTTGCGGCGACAGCCATACATCTACCCACGGCGCATTTGGTACTATCGCATTTGGCATTGGCACCAGTGAAGTGGAAATGGTTTTGGCAACGCAATGTTTAATGCAGAGCAAGCCAAAATTGATGCGCATTAATGTAGAAGGCACCTTAAACAAAGGCGTTGTTTCAAAAGATATTATTCTTTATATCATTTCAAAAATATCTGCCAGCGGCGCTACCGGTTATGCTGTAGAGTATGCTGGTTCAGCTATCAGGAATTTATCGATGGAAGCCCGCATGACCATCTGCAACATGAGCATTGAAATGGGCGCCCGCTGCGGCATGATTGCTCCTGATGAAATTACATTTAACTATGTAAAAGACAGGAAATTTGCACCGCATGGAGAAGACTGGGATAAAGCCCTCGCTTACTGGAAAACTTTATACAGTGATGCTGATGCAAAGTTTGATACAGAGCTTAACATTAAAGCGGAAGACATTGAGCCGATGATAACTTACGGCACTAACCCGGGCATGGGCATCGGCATTACAGGACGTGTGCCTGCATTAACAGAAATAAGTGCGGAAGACAAACCTTCTTACGAAAAAAGTTTGCATTACATGGGCATTGAACCGGGCGCCGCCATGAAGGGTAAGAAAGTAGATTATGTTTTTATTGGCAGTTGCACCAATGCCCGTATTGAAGATTTAAGAATGGTGGCAGGTTTTGTAAAAGGAAAACAGAAAGCGAAAGATGTTGAAGTTTGGGTGGTGCCTGGCAGCAAGCAGGTAGAAAAACAAGCTATTGAAGAAGGTATTAATAAAATCTTTGAAGAAGCCGGGTTTATGTTGCGCCAGCCAGGTTGTTCTGCCTGTTTGGGTATGAATGAAGATAAAATTCCCGCCGGAAAATATTGCATCTCTACTTCCAACAGGAATTTTGAAGGAAGGCAGGGCCCTAATGCAAGAACATTTTTGGCAAGTCCTTTAACCGCTGCTGCCGCTGCAATTACCGGTGAAGTAAGCGATATAAGAGAACTGATAAATGATTAATATGAAGTGGAACGCAACATTATATGACAACAAACACAGTTTTGTTGCAAAATATGGCGAAGATGTTTTAGGCTGGTTGGCTCCACAAAAAGACGAACACATTTTAGATGTAGGTTGCGGCACAGGAACATTAACATCAAAAATTGCAGAAGCCGGCGCAATTGTTACCGGTATAGATGCATCGCCGGAAATGATTGCCAGGGCAAAGCAGGGGTATGATGATATTGAATTTCTCGTAAAAGATGCAAGTAATTTTTACTTCGATTCAAAGTTTGATGCGGCTTTTTCCAACGCAACATTTCATTGGATAAAAGACCAGCAAAATGCTTTGCAATGTGTTTACGACAGTTTAAAAGATGGCGGCAGGTTTGTATATGAAATGGGCGCCAAACATAATATTGAAAGTATTCACGAAGCTATTAAACAAGCTTTAAACGAAGAAGGTTTTGAATTGAATTCGAATATACAGGTAAACTATTTTTCATCTGCGGGCGAGCAGGCAACAATGTTGGAAAGAGTTGGTTTCACTGTTTCAAACATTATACAATTTGACAGGCCAACAGAACTGCTTGGTGAAGATGGCATGAAGAACTGGATCAACCAGTTTTGCCAGGCATTCTTTAAGCTGGTTCCATCAGAAAAAGTTGAAAATATTGTTGATAAAGCCGTTGCCATTTTAAAAGAAACCAATTATGAAAATGGCAAATGGTACGCAGATTATATACGTTTAAGAGTAAAAGCAGTTAAGAAATAATCTTTAAATGCTTTGAGTTTCTGACCTGAAAATTAAAATAAAAACAATGAGCGTTATTACAACCATAGAAGAAGAAAGCCGGAAGAATTTAAGTACTGCAAAATTTCAGAGTGAAAGAAAAATAATTCAGTCTGCGGCGGTGCCTGTTGAACTGGAAAATATTGATACCGACCAGATAATACCGGCCCGTTTTTTAAAAGCCACTACCCGTGAAGGATTTGGTAAAAACCTTTTTCGCGACTGGCGTTATGAGAACGATGACGAAAATAAACCGGTGCAAAATTTTCCGCTGAACAATAAAATTTATTCAGGCAAAATTTTAGTTGCCGGTAAAAATTTTGGTTGTGGTTCTTCACGCGAACATGCTGCATGGGCTATTAAAGATTATGGTTTTGATGCTGTGGTAAGCAGTTTTTTCGCAGACATTTTTAAAAACAATGCGCTGAATAATTTCTTATTGCCGGTGCAGGTGAGCGACGCGTTTTTAGAAAAGATTTTTAATGCTGTAAAGAAAGACCCAGCTACGGCTTTGGAAATAAATCTTGAAGAACAATACATCAAAATTGTACCAACAGGCGAGCAGGAAAATTTTGAAATAAATAATTACAAAAAAACGTGTTTGCTTAATGGCTACGATGATATTGATTACTTATTGAGCATGAAACATGAAATAGAAACATACGAAGCAGTACGCAATTAACACATGGCGCAAACATCCATCATAGTAAATAATATAAACATTAACCAGCAGCAAAACCCGTTACTGAACAATGTATCATTTAATTTAAATGCAGGCGAACATTTGCTTATAACAGGCAGCTCTGGCAGTGGCAAAACAATTTTGGCAAAAGCGCTTGCCGGTAAAATATTTTATAAAGGCACGATTGAATTTAACAGTAAGCCGGAAATAATTTTTGTTGAGCAACACTATTTCTTCAAAACACTTTCTAATACAAACGATTTTTATTACCAGCAACGTTATAACAGCAGTGATAACAATGATGCATTAACGGTGAGTGAAGAACTGCTTAAAGTATCAGCAGATAAAAATAAAATTGATGCCTTGCTGAACCAGCTTCAGTTAAACCATCGCAGAAACGATGCCTTGCTGCATTTGTCAAGCGGCGAGCATAAACGTTTCCAGTTAATAAAAGCTTTTTTGCAGGATGCTGATGTTTTTATTTTTGATACGCCTTTTATTGGCCTGGATATTAACAGCCGTAAAGTTTTAAAGGAAGTTATTGATGAAAAAAGCAAGTCATCAACTATAATAATTATTGCAGATATTGAAGATGCACCGGCATGTATAACGCATGTTGCAGAGTTGGAAAATGGTAAGCTGAAGCAATTTGCAAACATTAAAACGTTTAAATATTCAATAAACAATAATCAATATTCAATATTCAATGGCGCCATTCCCAAACAACACAATAACATAGAATTTGATGTTGCCGTTCGTTTGGAAAATGTTTCTGTTGCTTACGGTGAAAAGAAAATTCTCAGCAACGTTAACTGGCAGATAAACCGCGGGGAAAGATGGCTGTTGAAAGGTGTGAACGGAGCAGGTAAATCAACGCTGACAAGCTTAATAACCGGCGATCATCCGCAGGCATATTCCAATAAAGTTTTTTTGTTTGACAAGAAGCGCGGCAGTGGCGAAAGTATCTGGGATATTAAAAGAAAAATAGGTTTTGTATCACCAGAATTGCATTGGTATTACGATAAAACTGTTTCAGTATATAACACTATCGCTTCCGGTTTTTTTGATACGATAGGCGTGTACAAAAAATTAAGCGGTGAACAGAAAGTGATAGTGGAAGAATGGCTACAGTTCCTGAACATACAAGCCAAAGCACAGCAGCAACTGCATACTATTTCAACAAGCCAGCAGCGTTTGACTTTGCTGGCAAGGGCATTGGTAAAAAATCCGCCGTTATTAATTCTTGATGAGCCTTGCCAGGGTTTAGATGAGCAGCAGGTAAAAGATTTTGTTGCGTTAGTTGATGATTTATGCAATCAGTCAAACACAACATTAATTTATGTAAGCCATTATGAAAATGAAATTCCGAAATGTGTTGACAAAGTAATGTTGCTGGAAAATAATGCACATAAACAATATTCAATTAATATAAAAAAAACAACTGCAGTAGCGGTTTAAAAACATCCGCCGCGGCGGAGATGGATGCTTTATGCAAAAAAACATTACAGTAATCGAAGGCGACGGCATAGGGCCGGAAGTAACAAGGCAGTCAGTAAAAATATTGAATGCTATTGCCGCGCAATTCAATCATACATTTAATTACACCTATCATTTAATGGGTGCTGTGGCCATAGATAAAACGGGCAATCCATTACCTGATGAAACCATTGAAAGCTGTCTTAACAGCGACGCTGTTTTGTTCGGTGCAATCGGCCATCCAAAATATGATAACGAC
The DNA here is from genome assembly GCF_900115755.1 of Parafilimonas terrae. Classification (GTDB taxonomy): domain Bacteria; phylum Bacteroidota; class Bacteroidia; order Chitinophagales; family Chitinophagaceae; genus Parafilimonas; species Parafilimonas terrae. Next base: position 141,599 of record NZ_FOXQ01000003.1, on the reverse strand, counting down.
CCAACCGCTAAAGTTCGTCCTGAACAAGGTTTGCTGAAACTGAGAAAAAGTTTGCAGTTGTTTGCTAACATCCGCCCGGTAAATACTTATCCGGCGCTGCAGCATCTTGCTCCTTTAAAAGCTGAAAAGTTAGAAGGTGTTGACTTTATCATCTTTCGTGAATTAACCGGCGGCATTTATTTTGGTAAGAAAGAATTAAGTGAAGATGGAACCAAAGCCAGTGATGATTGTGTTTATACAACACCAGAAATTGAACGCATTGCACACCTTGCATTTCAATATGCACAAAAGCCGGAGCGCAGGAAAAAATTAACGCTGGTTGATAAAGCAAATGTGCTGGAAACATCAAGGCTTTGGAGAAAAGTGGTGCAGGAAATTTCAAAGCAATATCCTGATGTTGCCGTTGATTACATGTTTGTTGATAATGCTTCCATGCAGATAATGCTCAACCCCAAGCAATTTGATATTGTGCTTACAGAAAATATGTTTGGCGATATAATCAGTGATGAAGCCAGTGTGTTAAGCGGCTCGCTTGGCTTATTGCCTTCGGCTTCTGTTGGAACAGGAACAGTTTTATTTGAACCGATTCACGGCTCTTATCCACAGGCTGCCGGAAAAGATATTGCCAATCCTTTAGGTTCTATTTTATCTGCCGCCATGATGCTGGAACATTTCGGTTTGTCAACTGAAGCAGCATTAGTGCGTGAAGCTGTTAAATGGACATTGGAAAATGGGTTTGTATCAAAAGATATTGAGCCTGTGAATTTTTATTTCACTTCAACCATCGGCGACCTCATAAGTGATTATGTAAAATCAACTGATCATGAAAGGATCAATGTTGAGAATGTGCAATTAAGAAAGTCAACAATTATATAAGTGATTATATATTTTATTTAAAAGTTCTTTGGATAATTGAAAGGCGGTTATATATTTGTTCAACATCATCACAAAACATGTTGAACAGAATAATCAATAACATCACTAATAACAGCGTCATAATTATTGTCGTTGTCATTATTATTTCTGTTACAGGAGGTGGTGTTTAATTTATAAAAAATAAATGATTATAAAAACCCGCCTCCGCTCAGAGGCGGGTTTTTTATTTAGATAAGATTTATACAAAAAAACAATGGCAGAACTAAACAAGTATTCTAAAACGTTAACGCAGGATCCAACGCAGCCTGCTGCCCAGGCAATGTATTATGCTATTGGGTTTAAAGAAGAAGATTTTAAGAAAGCCCAGGTGGGTGTTGTAAGTATGGGCTGGGATGGCAACCCCTGCAACATGCATTTGAATGATTTTGCAACCCGTGTAAAAGACAGTGTAAATAAAGTTGATGGTTTACTGGGTTTACGTTTTTATACGATTGGCGTAAGCGATGGTATAAGCATGGGTACTGATGGTATGCGTTACAGTTTGGTAAGCCGCGATGTAATTGCCGACAGTATTGAAACCAATGCAGGCGCACAATATTATGACGCTATTGTTGCAATACCTGGTTGCGATAAAAACATGCCTGGTTGCATAATGGCAATGGGAAGACTGAACCGCCCTTCCATTATGTTATATGGCGGCACCATTGAACCCGGCCATTACAAAGGACAAAACGATTTAAACATAGTTTCTGCATTTGAGGCATTAGGCCAGAAGATAGCAGGCAACTTAAGTGAAGAAGATTTCAAGGGCATTGTTCGTCACGCCTGCCCCGGTGCCGGCGCCTGTGGCGGCATGTACACTGCAAATACCATGGCAAGCGCTATAGAGGCGATGGGCATGAGTTTGCCTTATTCATCAAGCAATCCTGCATTAAGTGAAGCAAAACAAAAAGAATGCGATTCAGTTGGTGAAGCCATTAAATTATTGCTTGAAAAAGATATCAAGCCAAGAGATATTATGACGCGTAAGGCGTTTGAAAATGCCATTACAGTTGTGATGGTGCTGGGCGGAAGCACAAATGCAGTTTTGCATTTGATTGCTGTGGCAAAAAGCGTGGGCGTTGATTTAACAGTTGATGATTTTCAAAAGATAAGCGATAAAGTGCCTATGCTGGCAGATTTCAAGCCAAGCGGTAAATATATGATGGCGGACCTGCATCAATATGGCGGCGTACCTGCAGTAATGAAGTACTTATTGAGCAAAGGCCTGTTACATGGCGATTGTTTAACGGTAACCGGCAAAACCGTTGCAGAGAATTTAAAGGATGCACCGGATCTTGATTTTGAAAAGCAGGATATTTTAATGCCGCTGGAAAAACCGCTCAAAGCAACAGGTCACTTACAAATTTTATATGGCAATCTTGCTGAAAAAGGAAGTGTTGCAAAAATTACCGGTAAAGAAGGCGAGCGCTTTGAAGGCACAGCACGTGTGTTTGAAGGCGAAGCGCATTTGATAGAAGGTTTGCAAAGCAAACGCGTGCATGCAGGCGATGTAGTGGTGATACGTGGCATCGGCCCCAAAGGAGCGCCGGGCATGCCTGAAATGCTGAAGCCAACAGGCGCCATTATTGGCGCAGGTTTAGGTAAAAGCGTTGCATTAATAACAGATGGAAGATTCAGCGGCGGCACTCATGGTTTTGTGGTAGGCCATATTACACCGGAAGCACATGAAGGCGGTCTGATTGGTTTGGTTGAAGACAATGATATAATTGAAATTGATGCCATCAATAACACGCTTACTTTAAAAGTGAGTGAAGAAGAAATTGCTAAGCGCAAAGCTGCATGGAAGCAGCCTGCATTAAAAGCAACAAGCGGTGTTCTTTATAAATATGCAAAAAGTGTAAAAACAGCAAGTGAAGGTTGTGTTACGGATGAAGCGTAAATCTGTTTGAACAATGATTCTGTGGAGTTAGAATGATTGGAAGATTTAATATGCTCTGTGGAGCCTCCGGACCTCGCAGGATTATGCACCACGTCTCTGACTTGTAAAATAAACAATGACGAAACAATATTTTATAGAATTAGCTGAATACAATTTATGGGCAAATAATATGGTTTGTGGCTGGCTTGAAAATATTTCTGATGAACAATGGAATCAATCAATCACCAGCAGTTTTAACAGCATACAGGAAACGGTTTTACATATCATCAGCGCAGAAAATACATGGCTGCAAAGGTTTAGGAAAGAACCGGTGAAATGGTTGCAGTCAACATATAAAGGCACAAAAGAAGAACATATAGCACTTTGGAAGAAAACATCAGAAGCTTTCAAATTATTTGTTGAAAATTTTAATGAAATGGAACTTACTAAAAACCTTGATTTTAAAAGATTGAACGGCACTGCTTATTCAATGCCTTTTTACCAGTTGTTTGCACATGTCGTCAATCATGCAACATACCACCGCGGTCAACTGGTGACTATGTTGCGGCAATCAGGATTTGCAAATGTTGGCTCAACAGATTTGCTGGGCTATTACAGGTAACAGCAGTATTAAATTTTGAAATATATCTCACAATAAAACCCACTGGCTGGGTTCACAATAAAAAATGTTTTTATGGAAACACTTGAATTAATAAAAGAAGAAACCACTGCATCAAAAGTTGAGAATATTAGCGGAAGCGAGGCGGTAATGAGAGCATTGATTGCAGAAGGTGTGGAAACCATTTTTGGTTATCCGGGCGGCGCTATCATGCCTATTTACGATGCGCTGTTTGATCACGACGAAACATTAAAGCACATACTCGTGCGCCACGAACAGGGCGCCATTCATGCGGCGCAGGGCTTTGCACGCACCAGCGGTAAAACAGGTGTTGTATTTGCAACCAGCGGCCCCGGCGCCACAAATCTTGTAACCGGTCTTGCCGATGCACAGATTGATTCTACGCCTGTTGTTTGCATTACAGGCCAGGTGTTTGCACACCTGCTTGGCACCGATGCTTTCCAGGAAACAGATGTAATAAATATTACGACGCCCATTACCAAATGGAATTACCAGGTTACCGATGCAAACGAAATTCCTTCAGCGCTGGCAAAGGCTTTTTACATCGCGTCCAGTGGAAGGCCGGGGCCGGTACTTATTGATATTACCAAGAATGCGCAGGTGCAAAAATTTGATTTTGCAGGGTATAAAAAATGCGATCACATACGCAGCTATCGCCCAAAGCCAATTGTTCGCAAAGAATATATTGAAGAAGCAGCAAAACTCATTAATGAAGCAAAAAAGCCATTCGTGCTTTTTGGGCAAGGTATAATTCTTGGCCAGGCTGAAAATGAATTTAAAGCTTTCATTGAAAAAGCAGGTATTCCATCTGCATGGACGATACTTGGTTTGAGTGCTTTGCCAACTGATCATCCTTTAAACGTTGGTATGCTGGGCATGCATGGCAACTATGGCCCGAATGTGTTAACTAATGAATGTGATGTACTCATTGCAATAGGCATGCGTTTCGACGACCGCGTTACCGGCCGCCTGGATAAATATGCAAAACAGGCAAAGATTATTCACCTGGATATTGATCCTGCAGAAATTGATAAGAATGTAAAAGCAACCGTTCCGGTTTGGGGCGATTGTAAAGAAACACTGCCCTTGTTAACGGAACTGGTTGACAGGAAGGAACATAAAGAATGGCTTCAGAAATTTAGAGAACATACAAAGCAGGAAGAAGAAATTGTTATTGAAAAAGAAATGCACCCTTCCGGTGAAGAAATGAGTATGGCAGAAGTGGTTGATGTATTGAATGAATTAACGGGCGGCAATGCGGTTATCGTAACCGACGTTGGCCAGCACCAGATGGTGGGCTGCCGTTATGCAAAATTTAATCAGTCAAAAAGCAATGTAACATCCGGCGGTTTGGGCACAATGGGTTTTGGTCTGCCGGCAGCTATCGGGGCAAAATATGGTGCGCCTGAAAGAGAAGTTGTTGCTATTATTGGCGATGGCGGTTTTCAAATGACGTTGCAGGAAATGGGAACTATTATGCAGTATGGTGCAGCCGTAAAGATTCTTATACTCAATAATAATTTCTTAGGCATGGTGCGCCAGTGGCAGGAACTCTTCAATGCAAAAAGATATTCTTTCGTTGACATTCAAAGCCCCGATTTTGTAACCATTGCAAAAGGTTATGGCATTGAAGGTAAATCAATCAATAGCAGGAAAGATTTAAAAGCTGCCTTACAGCAAATGCTCGATCATAAAGGTTCTTATCTGCTTGAAGTAATGGTTGGAAAAGAGAATAATGTATTTCCTATGGTGCCACAGGGTTGCAGCGTAGCAGAGATAAGATTGAAATAATTTTAATTCAGAAGCCAAAATTAAAAAGTAAAAAAAGATACGTCTTTGAGTTTTGGCTTTTAACTTTTGAATTTTTAAAAATGAAACAGGAATTCACCATAACAGTTTATACAGAAAACCAGATTGGTTTACTGAACAGGATTGCTATCATCTTCACCAGGAGAAAAATTAATATTGATAGTTTAAACACGTCACCCACGGAAGTTGATACCGTACACCGTTTTACTATTGTAATTAATGAAACGGAAGATGTAGTGCGCAAACTTTGCCGCCAGATTGAAAAACAGGTGGAAGTATTAAAAGCCTATTACAATACAAACGATGAAATTATATGGCAGGAAATGGCTTTGTATAAAGTACCTACCGATGTAATTGCAGAAAAAGCAAAAGTAGAAAGGTTGCTGCGTGAGAGAGGCGCCCGTGTTGTAGCAATACGCCAGGATTATACTGTATTTGAAACGAGCGGTCACCGCGAAGAAATTGAAGGCCTGATAAAAGCGCTGGAACAGTATAGCCTGATTGAATTTGTGCGTACTGCCCGTATTGCTATTATTAAAGACAGCAAAGGCTTTCATGCAAAACTAAAAGAATTTGAAAGCGAGCAACCGGCAGAAGAATTAGTAGAGAATGAATTTTTAAACCAGCAGGATAAAGTTTTTAGCATGTAATGTAATTTAATTGCGAAGCCTTCAGGCTTCGCAATTTTATGTACCTGTGTTAATCCAAAAAAAATTTAATAATATATGCCCGATAACGTATTTAAATATATCAAAAGAAACAGGGAGCTTTTTTTAGAATTGGTTAATGGCTTAACTATTGAACAACTTAATAAAATTCCGGAAGGATTTAATAATAATATCGCCTGGAATTTTGGGCATATTGTTGTAAGCACACAGGCTTTGTGTTATGTGCGCCCTAATGTAAAACCTGATATTGAAATACGTTTTGCAGCAAAATATCAGAAAGGTTCAAAGCCGGAAAGTTTTATACCGCAGGAAGAGATTGATGCATTAAAGCAATTGCTTCTTTCTACAATTAATACCATTGAAGCAGATGTAAAGCAGGGCGTATTTGAAAAAATTACACCTTATGCAACGGCAACGTATAAGTATGAAATGAATACAATTGAAGAAATTCTTACAGCCATACTGGCGCACGAGTCATTGCATTATGGTTATGCTTTGGCGCAAAGAAAACTGGTTGTATAAAGTGAGTGTTGAATGGCCAGTTGTGAGTTACTGGCCACTCGCATACAAAATAAATGAGGATTGATTTTTTAAATACTGTGCAATGCTTCCCTTTAGGGGATGGAGCCCTGGGGACGGCTAAAGTAATTCCCGTGCTGCGCATTTTTGATTACAACAAAGCCATTGAATTTTATGTGGACTGGCTTGGATTTAAAGTTGAATGGGAGCATCATTTTGAAGAAAATACGCCGGTGTATATGGAAGTTACAAAAGACAATATTACACTTCATTTAAGTGAACATCATGGCGATGGAACGCCCGGAACGCATGTGTTTATATGGTGCGAGGGTGTGAAAGCATATCATGAGGAACTCATCGGTAAAAAATATAAATACAACAGGCCGGGCCTTGAAGAAACATTTTACGGCGCACTGGCTTTTACGGTGAACGATCCGTTCAATAACAAAATCTCATTTAATCAAAAACTTCATACCAAAACCAATGAATAAGCTGCTTTCCAATATATTGTTTTCTTGTTTTCTTGCTTTGTTTGCTATAACCGGAAATGCACAAAACATCGTCATCCAGACACAAAGCACTTCCCTTGCATTACGTGTAAATAATAATAAACAATTGCAACAGCTCTATTTTGGTAATCGTTTTTCCGATACTTCGGCTTATTCATCTTTTAATATGGCAAGAACACCTGCTTTTCCAACAGCGGGCATCAATTATAATAATGAACCTGCCATGCAGGTGCAGCATGCTGATGGCAATATTTCCTTGCAATTGAATTATGTGGATCATTCAATAGAAAAACCAAATGATGATGTTACCATCACACATATCAATTTAAAAGACCCGGTTTATCCTTTTTATGTAACGCTCAATTTTGCGGCTTATAATAAGGAGAATATAATTGAAGAATGGACAAGCATTCATCACGAAGAAAAAGTGCCGGTAACTTTAATGCGTTATGCATCTTCATTCATTAGTTTGAATGATAATAACTTTTACCTCACACATTTTTATGGCGACTGGGCCAGCGAAATGCAGTTTGAAGAAACAAAACTGCCCGGTGGTATCTTTAATATCCAATCTAAATTAGGTACAAGGGCAACTAATTCTGAGTTGCCTTCATTCATGCTTTCCCCGGGTGAACCTGCACAGGAAAATGAGGGCGATGTGTTTGCCGGCTCGCTGGCATGGAGCGGAAATTTCAACCTGCAATTCGAGAATATTCAATACGGGCGCAGCGGCGGTTCTTTAAAAATTATTCCGGGCATTAATGCTTATGCCTCCAACTATTTATTAAAGCCAAAAGAAACATTTAATACACCGCATTTCATCTTTACTTATACATCAAATGGTAGGGGACAGGCCAGCCGTAATTTACATGCATGGGCTTTGAAATATGGTGTTTGGAATGGCTATCAAACCAGGCAAACTTTACTCAACAACTGGGAGGCAACTTATTTCAATTTTACACAAGACACTTTAGTAAACTTGTTTGATGGTGCAAAAAAAATTGGCGTTGATTTATTCTTATTGGATGACGGATGGTTTGGTAACAACCATCCCCGCCATGCAGATACAGCAGGCCTTGGCGACTGGCAGGCGAATAAAAAAATATTGCCTGATGGTATTGGGTACTTAGTGAAAAATGCAGAAGCGAAAGGCATTCATTTTGGTATATGGATTGAACCTGAAATGGTAAACCCGAAAAGCGATTTATATGAGCAACATCCTGACTGGATTTTAAAATTACCCAACCGGCCTGAAGACCTTTCGCGCAACCAGTTGGTACTCGATCTTACCAATCCTAAAGTGCAGGATTTTGTATATGGGGTGCTGCATAATTTACTTACGGAAAACCCCGGTATTGCGTACATAAAATGGGATTGTAACCGCCCGATGACGAATGCCTACAGCCAGTACCTCGGCGCAAATCAGCAGGCATTATATGTTGATTATGCAAACGGCTTGTATAATGTTTTGCAGCGGGTGCGTAAAGAATTTCCAAAGCTTGAAATGATGTTATGTTCGGGTGGCGGTGGCCGTGCAGAATATGGCGCATTGAAATATTTCAATGAATTTTGGGCAAGTGATAATACCGATGCTGTTGAAAGAATTTTTATGCAATGGGGTTACACTTACTTTTTCCCGGCAGCTACAATATGCGCACATGTTACCAACTGGGGAAAGCAAAGTTTGAAATATAAAATTGATGTTGCCATGCAGGGCAAGCTCGGCTTTGACATAAAAGTGAATGACCTGAGCGATAAGGAAATTACATTCTGCAAAACAGCAGTTGATAACTATAAGCGTTTGCAAAGCGTAATTAACTATGGTAGTTTATATCGTTTAATCGCACCGTATAATAACAGTGCTGCATCGCTAATGTTTGTTGACAGCACTAAACAAAAAGCAGTGGTTTTTGCTTACAACATGTACACAAAAATGGGCGACCAGTTTCAAAATATAAAAATGAATGGCCTTGATGCGGCTAAACAATATGTGGTAAAAGAAATAAACCTGGAAGATGACAATCGCCCTGCTTTCAGGCAAAGCGGCAAAACATTCAGCGGTGAATTTTTAATGAACGAAGGGTTAAACTGGTATTTACGCGGTTCATTGCAAAGTTCAATTTTGGAATTAACTGAAGTTAATTAAGAAGAAATTATGTTACCGGCTATAGAATATAAATTAAGCTTCCGTTGTGTCACTCCCTTGTACTGCAGCAATGCTGTTCAGCGCTTAATGCTGAACAGTAAAATAAAAGCAGCAACTTGCGGCGCGATCAATCAGTAATAAACAGAAAAACAATTTCAAATTCTCAAATCATCAAATTCTCAAATTAAATGGCAAAACTAAATTTTGGCGGAGTAGAAGAAAACGTAGTAACACGTGAAGAATTTCCGCTTAGTAAAGCACAGGAAATTTTAAAAAATGAAACTGTTGCAGTAATAGGCTACGGTGTGCAAGGCCCGGGCCAGGCATTAAACCAGCGTGATAATGGCATTAACGTAATTGTTGGCCAGCGCAAAAATTCCAAAACATGGGATAAAGCAGTTGCCGATGGTTTTGTGCCCGGCGAAACTTTATTTGAAATTGAAGAAGCATTGGAAAAAGGTACCATTATTTGTTACCTGCTGAGCGATGCCGCACAAATTGAATTATGGCCAACTGTAAAAAAACATTTAACGGCGGGCAAAGCATTATATTTCTCTCATGGTTTTGGTATAACTTTTAATGAACAAACAGGCATCATTCCTCCGGCTGATGTGGATGTGTTTTTAGTAGCGCCAAAGGGTTCAGGCACATCGTTAAGAAGAATGTTTTTACAGGGCCGTGGTTTAAACAGTTCTTATGCTATTTACCAGGACGCCACAGGTAAAGCAAAAGACCGTGTAATTGCTCTGGGCATTGCTGTAGGCAGCGGTTATTTGTTTGAAACAGATTTCAGGAAAGAGGTATTCAGCGACCTTACCGGTGAACGCGGTACATTAATGGGCGCCATACAAGGCATATTTGCTGCGCAATACCAGGTGTTACGTGACAAAGGCCATTCACCTTCTGAAGCATTCAATGAAACCGTTGAAGAATTAACGCAATCGTTAATGCCACTGGTTGCGGAAAATGGTATGGACTGGATGTATGCCAACTGTTCAACTACAGCACAACGCGGTGCATTGGACTGGTGGAAAAAATTCCGTGATGCAACAGCGCCCGTATTTAAAGAGTTATATGAAAGTGTAGCAACAGGTAAAGAAAGCCAGCGTTCAATAGACAGCAATTCACAACCGGATTACCGCGAAAAATTAAATGAAGAATTAAAGGAATTACGCGAAAGCGAAATGTGGCAGGCTGGTAAAACGGTTAGAAGCTTAAGGCCGGAAAATCAGAATGTGTAATTGTTATAATTAACTTGTAAATACGCATAAATTTATTTTATGCGTATTTTTACATTTATGAAAACGAGATTGAATTTAACCATTGATGAAGATTTGCTTAAGAATGTAAAGCTGTATGCCGACAGGAATAATGAAAGTATTTCTAATTTGGTAGAAGAATACTTTGAAACTATTGTAAAGAAGCCAAAACAGAAATCTTTATTAGATGTTTTGGATGAATTGCCTAAGCCAAAAGAAATTTATCCGAAGGATTTTGATTTTAAAGAAGAATATTATAAAGAAAGGGCAAAGAAGTATGGCTTTTAGAATTATGCTTGACTCCAATATAATTCTTGACCTTTCTCTGCAACGGTCAGATGATTTGGAAGATCTTAAGTCAATTTATAGAAAAATTATCGAGGGTGAGTTCAGGTGTTATTCAACAACTTCAATTATTCATACATGCGCTCACTTTTTAATTAAGTCTGTTAAGCTTCAAATTGCAAAAGAAATTCTTCTGAGTTTATTGGTTAATGTAAAAATAATTGAAGCAAACCATGATCTTGTAAAAGATGCAATACAATCTGGATTTATTGATATAGAAGATGCGCTTCAATATTATACAGCACTCCATCATAAAGTTGACTGCGTTTTATCAAGAGATAAAAAATTCATCAAAGCTGCAAAGCCACAATTGCCTGTTTATGACCCTGCAACTTTTATAAAAAAATTTATGAATTAAATGAGCACAATAACCGATACAAAGCCCGCCTTTGACTTTCAGGCGGCTGCCCTGCGATTAAAAAATGTGGCCATAAAAACGCCATTGCAATACAACCGTAATCTTTCTAAAAAATATAAATGCAATGTTTATTTAAAGCGGGAAGATTTGCAGGTAGTGCGTTCTTACAAACTGCGCGGCGCTTATAACATGATGAAAAGCTTGCCGGCGGAACAGCTTGCAAATGGCGTAGTGTGTGCAAGCGCGGGCAATCATGCGCAAGGCTTCGCTTATAGTTGTAAAAAACTCAATGTGCATGGCGTTGTATTCATGCCTGTGATTACGCCCAATCAAAAGATCAATCAAACAAAAATGTTTGGCGAAGACAATATTGAAATAAAACTGGTGGGCGATAATTATGATGAATGTGCAGCAGCGGCCAAGGAATTTACGAAAGCCAATAATATGACCTTTGTTCATCCCTTTGATGACCCGCGTGTAATGGAAGGCCAGGCAACTGTGGGAATGGAAATACTGGAACAAATAGATAGCGCTCCTTCAGGCGAAGCTGGCATTGATTATTTGTTTGTACCTGTGGGCGGCGGTGGCCTTGCTTCGGGCGTTGGCACTTATTTTAAAACCTATTCGCCCAAAACAAAAGTTATTGGTGTTGAACCAGAAGGCTCTCCTTCCATGTACAAAGCCTTTCGCGAAGGTCATCCCGTTACATTAACAACTATAGATACTTTTGTTGATGGAGCCGCGGTAAAGCGTTCAGGTGATCTTAGCTATAAAATTTGTAAAGAAGTGTTGGATGACCTGCACCTTTCACCTGAAGGAAAAGTTTGTTCAACCATTTTACAATTATATACGCAGGATGCCATTGTTGCCGAACCTGCCGGCGCTTTAACGGTGAGTGCATTAAGCGATTATGCCAGTGAAATAAAAGGCAAAAACGTTGTTTGCGTGGTTAGCGGCGGTAATAATGATATTGACCGCATGAATGAAATAAAAGAACGGTCACTGCAGTATGAAGGCTTAAAACATTATTTTCTTATTCGCTTTGCACAACGCCCCGGAGCTTTAAAGGAATTCGTTAATAATGTGCTTGGCCCTGATGATGATATCACCCGTTTTGAATATATGCAGAAGCATAACAAAGAAACCGGCCCGGCATTGGTTGGCATAGAATTAAAAAGAAAAGAAGATTACAAGGCGCTGTTATCAAACCTTAAGAAATTCAATATTAATTATACAGAGCTGAAAAAGGATGACAACATGTTTGGCTATGTAGTATGACCCCTTCAACGTGTAAACTTGTTTTAGCTTGTAAAGCTTTTGCAGCCAGTTTTATTTACATTTACCTGCATGAAGGATAAGCAGAAGCTTTCACTGTTCGATATTACAATAATTGCTATTGGCCTCGTAGTAGGCATGGGTATTTTTAGAACAGCAAAAGATGCCGCTGCTGCGTCCACATCTCCCGCAATGTATTTTGGCGTTTGGATATTAGGCGGTTTAATTGCGATATGCGGAGCGCTTACTTATGCGGAAATTGGTTCCCGTTATCCGGTAACCGGAGGCTATTATAAAATATTTGCCGTTTGTTATCATCCTTCGCTTGCCTTTGGCATTAATTGCATTATTCTTATATCAAATGCTGCATCGCTTTCCGGTGTTGCGCTTATTGGCAGTGAATATATTGCCCCCCTTATTTTTGAAAGCCCCACAGCATTTAATGAAGCCATGCTGGCCATTGCGGCTATTGTAATATTTTATGGCGTTAATCTCATGGGGTTGCGCATGAGCTCAAACACACAGAATGTTCTTATGATCATTAAGCTGTGTTTGATACTCGTTTTAATTGCCGCACTTTTCTTTCCGCAGTTATACCATGTAAACACAGAAAGTATTGCTTCAGCAACCACTGCCGTTTCAACCAATAATATTTTGCTTTTTGGGGTTGCTTTAAAAGCCGTCTCATTTACTTATGGCGGCTATCAGCAAACCATCAATTTTGGGGAAGAAGTGCATAACCCGCAAAAGAATTTGCCACGTGGTATTGTCATGGGAATTATTACAATCATCACATTATATCTCTGTGTAAATTACTCTTATTATAAGATCATCGGTTTTGAAGAATTAAAATCTACAAAAAGCATTGCGGCTATTGTTGCAGAAAAAATGTTTGGCGCTGCGGGTGGCTATACAATTTCCATATTATTATTTCTTGCCGTGCTGGCGTATGTAAATGTTTTATTGCTCAGCAACCCGCGTGTAATGTATGCTATGAGCATGGATGGCATTTTACCAAAAGCTTTTAAAAAGAAAGAAGAAAAGAAAGATGTGCTTACGGTAAGCCTCAGCGTGTTTGCCGGCATCTGCGTTATTGTTTTATTTTTTGCAGACAGGTTCGAGCAAATACTCAGCTTCACCATATTTTTAGACAGCATTGGTATGGCCACTTCAGCCGGTGCTATTTTCATTTTGCGCAAACGCACCAAACATCTTGATAACACCGGCATTTATAAAATGCGACTGTACCCCGTGCTGCCTGTTATCTTTATACTTGCTTATATATTTGTAGGTACCGTTATCGCCATAACTAATCCCGAATATGCTGTAACAGGCATTAGCGTATTAACGGTTTTTATTATACTGTATTTTATCTTTCGTAAAAAAGGAAATAACAATAATAATTTTTCGGATGCTGATTTACTAAAAGAAGAAATATGATTTTTTGGTGACCAGCAACAGAACAGGTGGCATCTTCCTTGCGTCGCAACACTTGTACTGCATGTTTTCATGGCAGCAAAAAAACCGTTGTTTAAACAGGAAGCTGCAATTCCATCGGAATCGGGGACCCAACCTGATGACTTGAAATCATGCGTTCTTTCGTTCTGTGGCCAGGCCGCTGCGCGGGCCGGCCGCATGTAAGCCTGCCCCCGTACGTTCCTAATTATGACATGCCGCTGACTTTATAAACATTTCATTAATGCCGCATGTTGTACTTTTACATTCTTTTTATGGCATATTTTAACTGGAACGATACCAAAAACCTTTTTTCGAAACTAACCTTTCGCCGCGTTTTTAATGCTGCTAAAGTGGTTTCGAGCTACCAGTTGAGCAAACTGTTGAAAAGGCCCGTACAATGGGGTTACCCAATTTCTATTTCCTTTGAGCCCACTACTTCCTGCAACCTGCGTTGCCCTGAATGCCCGAGTGGTTTACGCGCTTTTACAAGGCCAACCGGCATGCTGAAAAAAGATTTTTTCAGGCAGACTATTGATGAAATTCATAAAGAGCTTTTATACCTTATTTTCTATTTCCAGGGCGAACCTTTTTTGAACCCGGACTTTCTTGACATGGTAAAATATGCGCACGATAAAGGTATTTATACGGCCACCTCAACCAATGCGCATTTCCTTACCGACGAAAAAGCCAAACGTACAGTTGAAAGCGGCCTCGACCGTTTGATTATTTCCATTGACGGCACCACGCAGGATGTGTATAAACAATACCGTGTTGGCGGTAATCTTGAAAAAGTATTGGCAGGCGCACGGAATATTGTGAAATGGAAAAAAGAACTCAACAGCAAAACACCGTTTGTTTTCTTCCAGTTTTTGGTGGTAAAACCAAACGAGCACCAGATAGAAGATATAAAACGTCTTGCCAAAGAAATTGGTGTGGACCAGGTGCGTTTTAAAACAGCACAGATATATGATTATGAAAACGACCCGCATAATCTTATTCCGACTATTGATAAATACAGCCGTTACCGCAAGGATAAAAATGGTGTTATGCAAAGCAAAAGCGGCATGAAAAACCATTGCTGGAAACTGCACCACGCCAATGTAATAACATGGGATGGTATGGTTGTGCCTTGTTGTTTTGATAAAGATGCCATGCACCGTTTAGGCAATTTAAGTACGCAGTCGTTTAAAGAAGTTTGGCACAACGATAACTACAAACAATTTCGCAGCGAGCTAATGAAAAGCCGTAAGAACATTGATATCTGCGCCAACTGCAGTGAAGGCTTAACGGTTTGGGAAGATTAATCAGCCTTTCAAGCTTACGTTAATATAGATTCACAGATGTAATCTGGAATAATGCCTGAAGATCGTATTTGCAGCGGAGCATCTTCCCTGCTCGTGTTGCCCGAAAGCACCAGCGTTGTTTTTACACCAAATTTATTACCGCCAAGTATATCAGCCTGCAAAGTATCGCCCACCATTAATATCTCACTCCTGTTATAATTACCTGTTGAATTCAATTCATCATAGGCATAAATAAACATTTGGGAATCGGGTTTGCCAAAATGGATAAATTTTCTGTCGAGCATATTTTCAATGAGCTTGGCTATGCCGCCTGTGCCAACTGCTACCTCATTTTTTGAAACAGGATAAAACTTATCGGAGTTGGCAACAATTACAGGCAGGTTTTTATGGCGCAACAGGTTTACAGTTTTGGTAATATCCGTATTCCAGTCAAAGCCCTCATCATCTAAAAAAACCAGTGCACTTATATCATCTAAATTTCTCAAATCAATATCACGTAACGGTATATGTTCAAGGCCGGATTGCAAAATGTAATGAGCAGAATTTTCGGTGCCCAGGTATGCTATTTTGCCATTCGTTATTTTTTGTTCAAGAAACTGCTTCGCCATCATTCCCGAAGTAATAATTTCATGTTCCTGTATATCGTGCAATCCAAGCCTGTGAAAGCTTTCAGCCTGCTGCAACTGGCTGCGTGAAGCATCATTGGTTAACACGCGGATAATAATATCCCTGCTGCGCAAAAAATCAATCGTGTGGCGCACGCCATGAATTAAGCCATTGTAATTTTTTAATACGCCATACGAATCGAGAAACACTACTTTAAATTGTTCTGCAATTGAAAGGAATGATTGTATCTGCATGCTTACAAATTAAGCGCTTTTAATAATTTATCTGCATCGAATTCTTTCTCAATGGAAGGAAGATATATTTCAAAAGCTTCACGCTGCAGCTTGTTGGCAAACATTTCATGAAAGAAATAACGGCCATCTTTCACAACATAATTCAAAATAAAAAATCGATACACTTCTTTCAGGAATACAATTTCATTTCCTGTTAAAGGATATACGGCATGATAGGCTTTGAGAAAACGTATAAACCTGTCTTCCATTAAAGGCCCGATGTAATAACTGAATGCAGTGCGGTCGCCAACATTTGAAACAACGCGGCTGAGAAAATAAAAATCCATCATGCGGGTTGACATGCGGAACCAGTCGTAATCCCAGCGGGAAAAAAGCTTGAATGAAGTGGTGGATGCAATGGAAAAATTACCAATGTTCCAGTCTACAAAAACCGGCATGCGCTCAATGCCCGAATGGCGGAACACTTCAAATTCCTGCAATAATAAATTGCATTGTTCGCGAATAACATTTTCATGCATGCGGTGTTCGTAGCGCCCGTCATCTGTTTCAAGATATTGCAGCAAGGCATGAATATCTGTTTTGAACGATTTGGATGATGTGGGCAGCGTTTTGCGAATGTTGAAGCATGCTTTATGAAACAGTGCTAACTGTTCTGCAAACTTTTCTATCTGCTCTTCATTCAATCTTCTTGGCGACCTTTTTTTTATTTGAATGGGCCGATAAAATATAACCCACGCATCAATAACATCTGTTTTATAGCGGTGAATAAAAAGTTTATTGCCTTTCATGAGTGAACGTGCCAGCACGTTTTCAAAAGGTGCAGGCATATTGTTGCTCATTACATCAATAATCTTATGGTCCTGTTCAAAGTGCTCAAACTTGCCGTAATAGGAAAGCTTCGCGATAATGAAACTTTCATCTTCAAACTTAACCCGGTAAACATGGTTGGTTGAAACTTTAGCGCTTATATCAACAATGCTTATAATTTTTCTTGTATCATCGTAAGCTTCCCAGGCTTCTTTTACAATGGCCGTAAAATCTATAAACTGCAGCATATTCTCATTTATGTTGAACATGAATTATATATTAATCCCTATACTTTTTAAAATGATGTAGATTTTGAATTTGAAACCGCGGATGAATAAAGATATGCAGTACAAGGGAGTGACACAACCGTGCTTCATACCAGTTCATTTGCCGGTAACCAAAACCTTTTTTTATATAATTTCAAAATAACGTTTCAATTCCCAATCAGTAACCTGCTTCTCAAACTGGCGGCATTCCCATTCGCGGGTGCGGATGAAATGATCCGTAAATGCTTCGCCAAACAAGCTTGCTGCAATGTTTGAGTTTTTCATAATAAGGATTGCCTCCTGCAAAGTTGCCGGTAACCGTTGTAAAGATTTAATATCATAAGCACTGCCCCTGACCGGCTCAAGATTGAGGCTGAGTTTATGTTTTATACCATATAACCCCGAAGCAAGGCTTGCCGCCATAGATAAATATGGATTGGCGTCCGCGCCGGGCACCCTTGTTTCCAGCCGCGTAGCAGCCGGAATATGATTGATAACACGCAAAGCGGTTGTTCTGTTTTCTATGCCCCAGCTTACGCTTGTTGCAGCCCATGCACCTTCCACATAACGTTTATAACTGTTTATAGTTGGCGCATACATGGGCATGATGAACGGAAGACAATATAACTGGCCGGCAATATATTGCTTCATTATTTCGCTTAAGCCATTGGCATCTTTTTCATCTTTAAAAATATTATTGCCATTTTCATCTTCAAGATGCTGATGAATGTGACCGCTGCAGCCAGGCAATGCACTATTCCATTTTGCCATGAACGTAGCCATTAAACCATGTTTGTATGCAATTTCTTTTACCGCTGTTTTAAATAATACAGCGCGGTCTGCCGCTTCCAGTATATCCGTATAGTCAATGCTGGCTTCATATACGCCGTTGCCGGTTTCTGTATGCAGGCCTTCCAGCGGCACATCAAATGCATTTAAAAGATTGAATAAATCATAGTAGAAAGCATCATGCTGCGAAGTGCGCAACAATGAATAGCCAAACATGCCGGGCGTTAATGGCTGCGGGTTTACGTAATGCTTATCGCTTAATGTTTGCGGCGTTTCTATAAAATTGAACCATTCAAATTCTTTTGAAAAAAAAGCTTTGAAGCCAAGTGCTTCACATTGCCCATTTATATGTTTTAACAAAGTGCGCGGACAGGCCGCTGCCACTTCGGGTGCATGACTGAAATCGGCAAGAAAAAAAGGAGTATTGTTTTGCCAGGGAATGGTTCTGTAAGTATTCAAATCAATGGTGGCAAATGCATCAGGATAACCCGTATGCCAGCCGCTTACATCACCATTGGTATAGCACACATCATTCATATCCCAGCCAAAAACAACATTACAAAAACCAACACCGTTTTCTATAGCTTTTACAAACTTGTTGATGTTAATGATCTTGCCACGCAGCACGCCGTCAATATCTGTTACGGCAAATTTTATTTTATCAATATTATTCTGTTGTAACCGCTGTATAATATCGGATTTCATCTGCTTGTTTTTTATTTTTTAGAAGCCAGGTGCAATGCCCAATAAAAATTATCTTATGTATTAAATTTTACATGGGCATTTCATATTTGCTTATTCTTTGCCGAAGATAAGCAAGGCGCTTATTTGTTTATATAGGAGGTATTAAAATAATCTTTATTAAGCAGGCGGGTTGATTATGGTAAAAGCCTGAGCGGAGCCGAAGACTTTTACTATTGAGCGGAGTCGAAATAAAATGTATTTTTTGTTACCGGCAAATGAAGGATGGCATCGTTCCTTGTGTCACTCCCTTGTGCTGCACCGCTGAATGGCAGCAACGGTTTTACAGTTGACATCACTAATAAATTTTACACAGAAAAACAGGTCAATGATCAGCACAAATGCCCTCTCGTATTAATTACTTTATGCTGCACGATGCTTTCGAGGGCATCAGGATTTTTACAAGCCGACTTATCAATCTTAATTGTACAAATGCAATCGTGCAACTGTATAAAAAGTTCTGTCTTAGTTTTTCTTTCTTCTTTATCCAGTTTTTTATCTATGCAGTAATACTGTACTTCAACTGTGCTGTTATCTGGCAGTGTAACCAATGTTGTATAAGATAATGAAGGCATATTTTTTACAGGTATTAAATCAATTCCTGCACCACAAATTTTGAATACTGCATAAACTTATGCAGTCCTTGTGCAAAACCTATGCATCTTTTAGTTCAATCCAAACAGGTGCATGATCACTCGTTTTCTCCCAGCCGCGAACAAACTTATCAACGCCGGCGATAACAAGATCTTTATCAACATCTGCGCTTAATAAAAAATGATCTATGCGCAAGCCTGCATTACGGCCATAAGCATTCCGGAAATAATCCCAGAAAGTATAGATCACTTCACCTGGATATAATTTACGGATAGCATCCGTCCATCCCTGTTCAAGCAGCTTATGAAATGCAGCCCTTGTTTCCGGCCTGAACAAAGCATCATCCACCCAGCGCTCCGGTTTATATACATCAAGCTCAGTTGGCATTACATTATAATCACCGGTTAATATTACCCGTTCGCCGCTTCTGTATAATTCTGCCGCATGTTTGGTTAAACGTTCAAACCATCTCAGTTTATAATCAAACTTTGGACCGGGCGCAGGATTGCCGTTGGGCAAATAAAGACAGCCAATGGTTAAGCCGTTTACTTTAGCTTCTATGTAACGGCTATGCAAATCTTCGGGATCGCCGGGCAATACGCGGCGTATTTCCTGAGGCGCTTCGCCGCGTGATAAAATGGCCACGCCGTTCCAGCTTTTTTGTCCATGCCATATTGCTTTGTAACCTGCATTTTCTATATCCTGCAACGGAAATTTTTCCTGCGGCGCTTTTAATTCCTGCAGGCAAACAATATCGGGCATAGATTCTTGCAGCCACCTTAATAAAACAGGCAGCCGCCCGTTAACGCCATTTACATTATAAGTTGCAATCTTCATATATAATATCTTGTTTGTAAATGTAAGAAGATTGAAGCCTTTTGAACAAACATGCAGTTCCCGAACCAAAGGGTTTAAAGATAACTGCATGGTCATCCGCCTTCTGTTTGTTGAGAAACGGTTTTAAGGAAATGTTTAATTTTAAAAACTTCTAAAGCTGCAAGTAAACAGTTTTAGAAGCGGGTAGTCAAAGCATCGCATAAATTTTTTGATATGAAAAAGACCATATTATTATTATTTGCTGTGATTTTTATCAGCGAATTATATGCACAGGATTCAACAAGTGCTATAAAATCGTTACTTGATTCAAAACGCTACTCATTCATACCTCAAACAATGAACCCGCTGCGCGGCAGGACGAGGCAGTTAACTTCAAGCTTTTCACTTGATGTAAAAGGAGATTCACTTGTTGTTTATCTTCCTTATGTTGGAACAGCTTATTCAGCCCCGGTTAACCCATCTGATGCAGGCTATAATTTCACCTCTGCTGATTATGAGTATACTGTTAAAGAAGGTAAGAAGGGGCGTTATGAAGTTTCTATGAAAATAAAAGACAGGTTTTCAGGAACGGTATTTTATTTAACGGTGTTTGATAACAAAACTGCTTTATTGCAGGCCACCAGCAACGATAAGCAAGGCATTTCTTACAATGGTTATATAAAACAGGGTAAATAGTTATTCTTTTTCAATATTGCTTATTCCTGAAATAATCAATATTCAATGCTCAATATTCAATAATTATTTGAGAGGGCTTACAATTAAACATTCCTGCCCAACTGATTTGGTCAGGCGGGGATTATTGTATATTGACTATTGACGATTTTTCTTGCTTCAGCGATATTAGTTTGCTTGTTTATTTCTTAAATGCCGGGTGAAACTGGTTTAGTGTAGCCCTCAGATAATCCCTGTCTAAATGTGTATAGATTTCTGTTGTGGTAATACTTTCATGCCCAAGCATTTCCTGCACGGCACGCAGATCGGCGCCTCCTTCCACAAGGTGTGTAGCAAATGAATGACGGAATGTATGCGGTGAAATAATTTTTGTAATGCCCGCCTTTTTTGCAAGGTCTTTTATAATGTAAAATATCATAACCCGCGATAAGCTGCTGCCAAACCTGTTTAAAAAAACAATGTCTTCATAATCCTTCTTTGGTTTAATGTGGTTACGGATATTTTCTCTATAAATTTTAATATGTTTTATTGCATCATTGCCAACAGGTATTAAGCGTTCTTTATCGCCTTTGCCAATTACGCGTACAAAACCAATATCAAGATAAAGGCTGCTTAACTTTAAATTTACCGTTTCACTTACGCGTAAACCGCAACTGTACATTGTTTCCAATATGGCCCTGTTGCGCGTGCCATCTGGCGTGCTCATATCTATTGCAGCAATAATATTTTCAATTTCCTGAAAGCTTAATACATCCGGGAGTGCACGTTTTAGCTTTGGCGCTTCCAGCAAAACAGAAGGGTCTTTTGCAATAATATTTTCAATAACGCAATATTTAAAAAAACTTTTTATGCCAGAAATAATTCTTGCCTGGGAAGTGGCGTTAATACCCATTTTCGCAATGCCCTGAATAAACTGCTGCAAGTCTTTTAAAGCTATATCGGCAGGCGTTTTCATATTGTTTTCTGCCTGCAGGTATTGCGTTAGTTTTTCCAGGTCGTGCATGTAAGCTTCAACAGAATTATCGCTTAAAGATTTTTCAAGCTGAAGATATGCTTTATAAGATTTTTTGTATGGTTGCCACATTGCACAATCAGAGGCTTTTATTTCACTATTTATTTTTTACTGTTTGCTATTAATGATAGCTGCTTACATTCGTTGGCAAAAATATTTAATATTCAAAGCTTAATGCTTAATAAAATGCAGCCGGTTAATATTTATTCATTCAGAAAAAAAGTAAGTATTTATAAGAACCAATTTGTCCGTTATTTAAAACGGGTACAAAAAATACAACCGCAGGGGCTTGATGATCTTGCTGAACAAATAAATACAGAAGTATGGCAGGAAGTTGACTGTTTATCCTGCGCCAATTGCTGCAAAAAAATGACGCCAACATTTACTTCAAAAGATATACGCCGCATTTCAAAACATTTAAACATGCGGCCCAAAGATTTTAAGGAGCGCTGGCTTAAGCATGAAAAAAAAGATAAGGATTGGGTGAACATAAGCCAGCCCTGCCAATTCCTCGACCTTTCAACCAATATGTGCTCTATTTATGAAGTAAGGCCTGCAGATTGTGCCGGTTTTCCGCATCTTACAAAAAAGAAAATGGTTGATTATATGCATGTGCACCAGCAGAATATTCAGTATTGCCCGGCAACTTATAAGATGGTAGAGAAGATGATGGAAAAGATAAAGATATGGTGATAGTGCGCCAAAATTTTTCCTGCTTAGCATGAATCCTGTATTTTGCCAAACTAATAAAACGATTACATGTCTCCATACTTTCTCTTTGGTTTTGTATTGATTTATTTTTTATTGCTGCTTGGCGTTGCCTGGTACACCAGCCGCAATGCTGATAACAATTCATTCTTTATAGGCAACCGCAACAGTAACTGGATGCTGGTGGCTTTTGGCATGATTGGCACATCACTTAGCGGCGTAACATTCGTAAGCGTTCCGGGCACAGTTGGCAGCGGCGGCTTTGGCTATTTCCAGGTTGTTATCGGTAATTTTATAGGATATTGTTTGATTGCATTTATACTGTTGCCGCTATATTATAAAATGCAGGTAACTTCTATTTATAATTATCTGCTTAATCGTTTTGGAAAAGTATCATATAAAACCGGCGCCCTGTTTTTTATTATTTCAAGGATACTGGGAGCAACGGCAAGATTGTATTTAGTGATAAATGTATTGCAGATATTTATTCTCGACAACATGCACATTCCTTTTTGGTTTACCACATTCATTATTCTTTTAATGATATTGTTGTACACATTTGAAGGCGGTGTAAAAACTATCGTGTTTACCGATATGCTTCAAACAACCTGCATGCTGCTGGGCCTTGTTATCTGCATTTATTTTATGATGGATATGATGCATTTTTCTTTTGGCGCCGCTATCAAATCATTGCATGTAAAAAATTATACAGAGATTTTTAATACCGATGTAAAAAGCGGCAGCTTCTTTATAAAACAGATTATCGGCGGTGCATTTTTAACCATCGGTATGACCGGCCTCGACCAGGAAATGATGCAGAAAAATATAAGTGTGCGAACTCTTAAAGATTCACAAAAGAATATGATCACCTTCAGCCTTATTTCTGTTGGCGTGAACTTCCTGTTTTTATTTTTAGGCGGATTATTATACCTGTTTGCAGCTTCTCAAAATATTGATATAAAAGGCGACGACCTGTTTCCAACAATTGCTTTGAATTATTTGCCATCGTTTGTTGCCATCATTTTTATCATCGGGCTCATATCGGCCTTATTTCCCAGCGCCGATGGTGCGCTAACGGCGCTTACTTCTTCTTTTTGTATTGATATTTTAGGATTAAGGCGCAATCCATCGCTCACCGAAAAACAAACCAAACGAACAAGAATAATCGTACATATAACATTCGCATTAATCTTCTTTTTATGTATTATGATCTTTAAATGGATTGATGACAAATCAATCATTAATGTTATACTGATTGTTGCAGGATACACTTATGGCCCGCTGCTTGGCCTGTTTCTGTTTGGCATTTTTACCAGGAGAGCAGTGCCTCAAAATTCAGTAATGGTAATGATTTGCATAGCGGCGCCAATTATTACATATATATTGAGCGATAATGCCACCAGATGGTTCAATGGCTATTCCATAGGATTAGAATTGCTTCTTATTAACGGCTTGCTTACATTTGCCGGGCTTTTGCTCGTATCAAAACCGGCAATACCAACAAATGCAGTGGATTGATAAACTTGCTGAAGACTACGCATCAATGCATACATCGGTTTTAGACGATGTATTGATGAAAATATATGGGGATACAATAGCCAATCATCCTCATGCACACATGATAAGCGGCCCCGTGCAGGGCAAGTTCCTTGAGTTTATAAGTTCTCTGCTTCAGCCAAAATATATTTTAGAGATTGGAACCTTCACCGGTTTCAGTGCAATATGTCTTGCCAGGGGATTACGGGCAGGCGGTGAATTGCACACGATAGAATTGCGTGAAGGGGATGCTAACACTGCGTGGAAAAATATTGCAGCAGCAGGCATGACTGATAAGATACATTTACACAAGGGCGATGCCAGGGAAATTATAAGAACATTGCCGCATAAGTGGGACCTTGTTTTTATAGATGCTGACAAAACTTCGTATATAACATACTATGAAGAGGCTTTACAGCGTTTAAGTGAACATGGTTTTA
Source organism: Parafilimonas terrae (assembly GCF_900115755.1). Taxonomy (GTDB): domain Bacteria; phylum Bacteroidota; class Bacteroidia; order Chitinophagales; family Chitinophagaceae; genus Parafilimonas; species Parafilimonas terrae. The sequence continues at coordinate 117,250 of NZ_FOXQ01000003.1, read as the reverse complement.
TCCTGGCTGATAACGTCCTGTTTCACGGCCAGGTGCTGGAAGAAAAAATTGACAACAAAAGTGCAAAAGCCATTGCACAATTTAATAAGCATGTTTCAGATGATCAGCGAACCGAACAGGTGTTATTAACGATAAGAGATGGTTTGCTGCTGATTAAAAAGAAATACTGATGAAGAAGCTACTTCTTGTTTTATTTTTTGCCGGCGTTATTGCCAGCTTAAAAGCGCAAAACAACGAAGCCGTTACTGCCTACATTCAGCAATACAGGCAACTGGCTATTGATGAAATGATCCGCACGGGCGTTCCTGCCTCTATAACTTTAGCGCAGGGAATTTTGGAATCGAATGCCGGTCAGTCTAACCTTACAGCACAATCCAACAATCATTTTGGCATTAAGTGCAAAACAGACTGGACGGGCAATTATGTTTATCATGATGATGACGTTAAACATGAATGTTTCAGAAGTTATTCCTGTGCAGAAGATTCCTACCGCGACCATTCTGATTTTTTAAGAACCCGGCCTAATTATGCTTCTTTATTTAATTTGGATGCCACAGATTATAAAAGCTGGGCTTATGGCTTAAAGGCCGCAGGTTATGCAACCAACCCGGTTTATGCTATTTCGCTTATTAATACTATAGAGAAATATGGCCTGGAGGATATAACAATTGCCGGATTGCAGCAAAACCACCAGGTTACAATTGCAGCAGCGCCTTTTAAAATGCAGGAAGACCTGGCATTTAATGCCGTTTCAATAACTACATCGTCAGCGAATGATGATATTGAAGCTGATAAAACAGAAAAAACTGACAGGTATCCTGAAGGTGTTTTCAGCATTAATCAAACAAAGGTTATTTATGCAAAAGCAGGCGCTTCGCTGCTGGCTATTGCCAAAAAATACAATATTGCTTATGGAAAGCTGCTCGCTTTTAATGATCTTGATAACGGTGATATTTTAAGAACGGGTATGCTTGTTTATATTGAGAGAAAGCCTAAACGCGGTTCTAAAGATTATCATATAGCCCTTCCCAACGAAAACCTTTTTGATGTTGCGCAGGATGAAGGCATACAACTGCAAAGCCTTTTGGCTTATAATAAACTCCCTAAAGACATCCGCCTGAAGGCCGGGGATAAAATTATATTGCGTACACAGGGTAAAAAGCTGTTTTGATTGCATTAGCTTGCGGTTAAAACATATTTAGCCGTATGCAGGAAATTAATGTGCTTGATAAAACTTTCACTCTTTATATAAGCGAGGCTGATATTGAAGTTTCTGTAAAGAAGATTGCCGGGGCTATTAATACAGATTATGAAGGCAAACAGCCTTTGTTCATTGCTATATTGAATGGATCGTTCATGTTTGCTGCAGAACTTTTTAAATGGCTTACTATTCCAGCAGAAATTTCTTTTATAAAGCTGGCATCGTATAAAGGCACTACTTCTTCCGGCCATGTAATTACTTCCATAGGGCTTGATGCTGAAATAAAAGACAGGCATGTTATTATTTTGGAAGATATTCTTGATACCGGCAAAACGTTACACAGCTTTTTGCCGCAATTGTATAATATGAGCCCCGCATCGTTAAAAATAGCTGCACTGTTACATAAGCCTGATGCTACAATTTATGATGTGCCGCTTCACTATAATGGTATTAATATCCCTGATAAATTTGTTGTTGGGTTCGGCCTGGATTATAATGGATATGGAAGGAACCTGCCGGCGATTTACCAGTTGAAGGAATGAGGTGTGGTTCAACATAGACTTGCCGATAACAATTCTTGTCATTTTTTGTTATCGTGGGACATTACGCTATTGAACATTTGTATTTATCTTCACTTGAACTGTTATAGGCAACTCTAAGGCGACACTTACTATGGGATATTATATCAGAGTTTTAGGTTCACAAGATCCAAACATTCATATAGACGAACTCATTCAATCATTAAAAGCAGATGGCTTGGCTGCAAAGTTTGAGTTAAGCTCGACCGAAGAACCAGGCAGGTGGACGATACTTAACATTTTAAATGCTGATGGAGAACCTTTAGCTCAGTTAGAAAGAAATCTAATTGTTGAAGGAGAATTGGGAAAAGAAGAACTCGATGAGTTTAAGGAAGATATTCAGAATTACAAACCTATATCTGCTGTTAAATGGCTTACAAATTACTTTGACAAAGTAAAAGTCATTTACGCTTTTCAAATGCTCAATGCTGCATTTGATGACGGGAATTTTGAAATTGTTAGTAGCATCAAAACAAAAATCTGGAACAAGACTAAAGGCATATTGCAAACCGACAATGAAGGATTTTCTAATGAAGACGGCTATCATATTCTTTGGCAATTTTCAGATACAGTAACTGGTGACTGGAGTTGTGCAGTAAGAAATTGGTTAGGCAATTGGGACATGTTTGTAATGGACTTGGGCGACAAAAATCAAAGACAAGAGTTTCAAGACGGTAAAATTCCTAAAAAAGCAAAGCGACTTTAAATCAGCAGGCGAATATCTACCCAATTTACTTCAGGACGGATCGAACAAAAAAACGTCCCGGCTCTGCCCGGACAGATCAAAAACATCATCCTGTTTTAAAAATATTTCAAGTTCATCAATATAAAAGCCGCCTGATATTTCCAGGCGGCTTTTATAAAATATGCTTTCTTATTTAAGAGAAAACTTCCTTCACTTTATCAAAAAAGCTTTTTTCACTTTTGCCTGGCTGCGGCTTGAAATTAGGACTGCCGTTTAGCTGGTTCAGCATTTCCTTTTCCTCGTGTGTTACATGCTGCGGCGTCCAGACATTTACATGAATAAGCTGATCGCCCCTGCCATAACCATTTACTTCAGGAAAACCCTTGCCTTTCAGCCTGAATATTTTTCCGCTTTGTGTACCGGGCGGGATTTTTATTTTAGCCCTTCCATCTATAGTAGGCACTTCTACCTGGGTTCCAAAAACCGCATCTGGAAAAGAAATATGCAGTTCGTAAGCTACATTCAGGCCATCACGTTGTAATTCTTTATGTGCTTCTTCTTCAATAAGCACAATTAAATCGCCAGGCATGCCGCCGCGTTCCCCTGCATTCCCTTTTCCGCTAAGGCTAAGCTGCATACCTTCCTGTACGCCGGCTGGAATATTAATGTTAACGGTTTCTTCGCCATACACGCGGCCTTCGCCTTTGCAGGCAGAACATTTACTGGTGATGGTAGAGCCTTCGCCGTTACAGGTGGGGCAGGTGCTTACCGTTTGCATTTGCCCTAAAAATGTATTGGTAACTTTTCTTACCTGGCCGCTGCCACCGCAGGTACTGCAGGTTTGAATGCTGCCTTTATCTTTTGCACCGCTGCCATTGCAGGTGGTGCAGGGCACATATTTTTTTACCTTAATGTTTTTAGTTACACCCTTTGCCATTTCCTCGTAATTAAGCTTAAGCTTTATACGAAGGTTGCTGCCCCTTGTGCCATGGCCTCTTCCGCCGCCACTGCTTCTTCTTCCGCCGCCAAAAAAACTGCCGAAAATATCATCGCCGAAGATGTCTCCAAACTGGCTGAAGATATCTTCCATATTTACGTTCTGGCTGCCACTGAAACCGCCGCTGCCAGGCGCAAATGCTGCATGACCGTAACGGTCATATTTTGCTTTTTTATCCGGATCGCTTAATACTTCATAAGCTTCGGCAGCTTCTTTAAATTTTTCTTCTGCTTCCGCATTGCCGGGGTTTCTGTCAGGGTGATATTGCATTGCTACCTTGCGGTAGGCTTTTTTTATTTCATCTCCTGAAGCAGTTTTTGTAACGCTTAATATTTCGTAATAATCTCTTTTTGTCATGTAACCTGTGTATCTCTGTTATTATTTGCCTACTACAACTTTGGCAAAACGAATGATTTTGTCGTTTAAGTAATAACCTTTTTGAATTTCGTCAACTACTTTACCTATATGCTTTTTATCGGGCGCCGGAATTTCAGTAATAGCTTCCTGTTTTTCAACGTCAAAATCTTTGTTGAGGCTATCCATTTGTTTTAGGCCTTTGCTTTCCAGTGTTTTTTTGAGTTTGTTGAAAATAAGCAAGGCGCCTTCGCTGAATTGTTTGATATCTCCGGAAGATTCCAGTTGTTTTTCTGCACGCTCACAATCGTCCAGCACATCCAAAAGTGATATAATTACTTCTTTACCTGCTGTTTGGCGCAGTTCTGCATTTTCTTTTGCAGTGCGCCTGCGATAATTGTCAAATTCAGCAAAGAGGCGTAAATATTTGTCTTTTTGATCCTGAAGCTCGGTATTCAGCTTTTCTATCTGCGATTCTTCCTCAACCGGGTCGTTCAGGTAATTGGTGCCGGCTGCATTTTCGTCAGCATTAATATCCAAACCGGCATCGTTTACATTCGTTTGTTCCTGTTTATCTTTTTCTTCCATAATTAATAATAGAAAATAAGTTTAGTCAAAATTTTTGCCAGTGGCAAATAGACGAAAAATTGTCAGCCTGAAAAAACTAAAATTTTCATTTACGGGACTAACAAGCGTTTAACTGACAGATATGTATGCCAGTTATCATTACTGTGCAAAATCTAATTTTCTAATGCATCTTCAAAAAAGACCGGGCTACGCCAATTTCAGGCCTGCCGGAGCTGGCAATATCTGTTACAGCCAGTAACTGTTTGAAATAGAAATTGGCTTTTTCATTATCGCCCGATTTTTGTGCGGCTATGCCTGCATTATATAAACTGTTAAAGCGATTAGGGTTTTTAATTAACACTGCATCATAAGCGTTTAATGCAGCTTTATTTTGGTTGGTTTGCATCAGCATATTTGCTAATAATTCTCTTGCCGGCAACACTTTCCCAGGCGTTACGGGATGTTTTTCAATACTGTCTTCCATATCTGCGGCAAGCTTCATTTCCTTTAATGCATTTGCTGTATCGCCTTGTTCAAATTGCACCCAGGCATTGCCTGCCTTTATTTGAATGGCAACTTCTTTTGCATTATAGCTGTCTTTTTGCTTATCCAATATATCTTTAAGCTGGTAAAGTTTTGCTAGCTCGGCCTTAGCCTCATTTATTTTACCTATGTGCGCAGCGCCTAATGTTCTTGTAAAATGTACAATGGCTTCCTGCCACGGATATGCGCCCCATGAAAAATTTGCCTGCGGCAACTGCAATTCAGCCGCTTCTTCCCACTTGCTGTTCTCCAATACATACCGCGAAGGAATGGCTGCAAAAGCGTAAGCAATTTTAAAATTAACAGGATAAACCAACCTGATGCTATTTAAATAGCTAACCTGTTGTGCGGCGAGCTTATTATTGCCTTTTTGCAGATACGCATAAACAAGATAGTCCAGGCCATGCAGTTCTTCATCCCAATGCCCCGAAATGCCTGCCTGCTTTGCATAACATTGAGCGGCAGCCACAGACTGCAAATTGGAACGTATATCTTCATCCCAAAGGCCAAGCCTTGTAAATATATGCGATGGCATGTGCAGCGCATGGGCTGAAGAAGGCGCTACCTGTGCATAAGCTTGCGCAGCCGGCAAAGCTAGCTGAGCAAGGCCCGGATAGTCGTAAGTATGAATAATGTAATGAATAATGCCGGGATGATCTGGCTCTTTGGCGTAAAGGGCATTTAATATGCTGCCTGCCTTTTTTTGCTTTGTATATGTTTTATCGGCCGGGCTTGCGGCTGCATCTAATGCCAATGCATAAAAAATAGCGGCTTCATTATCATCAGGATGTTTTGCGCATAATTGCTCCATTGCTTTTTCAAAATACAGGCAACGGGTATAATGATCTTTTGTATCCCAATCTTTATAATACAATCCTATGGCGTTTATGTAACCGGCTTCTCTTTCAGATTTGGTTTGAATGCTGTTTGCGATGGCAATTGCTTTAGCGCCTTTTTGCAATTCCGCTTCAGTTGGCGGGCTCCATAACGGGTGAAAATTACACATGGCAATGCCCCAGTATGCCATGGCACAGTTTGGGAATTCATCTATCACTTTTGCAAATACTTTCTCCGCTTCATCGTATTCAAAAGAGTGCAATAATTCAACAGCCAGGTTAAAATCTTTTTTGGCGGCAACACCACAGGTCATATCAAAATTAACTATGCCAAACTGCGCATTTGTAGCCCCGCAGGAAATAACATTACCCCTTTTTAAATTTAGCTGGCTGATAACTTCATTAGAGGGAGAGGTATTTTTGTTTTTGCATGATAACAGCACAGGTGTGAACAAAAATACAGGCAGCAGTTTTTGCAGGTGATTCATTAGGTTAATTTGAATACAGTATAAAGTTACAGGAGATTATTTCAGAAAGCAGTGCGGCCCACGGAAAATTATTCTGAATTTATTAAAGGGAATGAGCGGCTTTTTGATTTAAAGATGGTTGCAATGAGTTTTTATATTAAATGAAGGCCGGGGAAGCAAAGCCAGCTTCAGGTTAAAGTTTCTATTTTCCAAACAGGGATCATCAGCCTATAAAGAAATATATTGCTGGCCGCCTTCAAATTCTATTTTTAATGCATCCATTAAAACCTGCAAATGTTCTTCGTTGCTTAAAAAATCGGCATTTACAGCATCCACAAAAATTGTTTTTATATTATGCTGTTTTATATAGCTGGTATAGGTTTGCTGAATATTGAACAGGTATTCATCCGCTATATTTTGTTCGTAAATACGGTTTCGTTTTTTAATGTTTTTCTGCAGTTTTTGAACAGGTGAATGCAGGTAAATCAAAATGTCGGGGAAAGCAATCTGCGTTTGCATTATATCGAATAAGCGCTGGTACAGCCTGAACTCTTCTTCCGGTAAATTAACTTTTGCAAATAGCAGGCATTTGGTAAAAATATAATCGGAAACAGTGATACTTTGAAAGAGATCGCTGGTGTGAATCATGTCTTTTAGCTGCTTATACCGTTCAGCCATAAAAAATAATTCCAGCGGAAAAGCATTTTGTTTTGGGTTTTCGTAAAACTTTGGAAGAAAGGGGTTGTCAGCAAATTGTTCCAGTATAAGGCGTGCATTTAATTTTTTGGCAAGGAGGTGCGCCAGCGTTGTTTTGCCAGCTCCAATGTTACCTTCAATAGCTATGTAATGGTATTGCATCAGCGCTCAAAATTAAAAGCCGTATTTACTTTTCTGGTGAAATTTTATGCACAGGTAATTCATCTTTACACTCTTTCAATAATTCGATAATGTTTTTTTTGTAAACAGGATGTATAATATTACCGGCAATTTCTGTAAGCGGCGCTAATACAAATCTTCGTTCGGCTAAACGCGGATGCGGAATGGTAACAGTTGCAGATTTGTAAATCATTTCATTCATTAATAAAATATCAATATCAATAACTCTGGGCGCCATTTTAAAACTGCGTTGCCTGCCCATTTCGTTTTCAATTGCCAACAGGCGTTGCATTAATTCATCTGGCTGCAATAAAGTATTAATTGATAAAGCCTGGTTGAAAAAATCCGGTTGTTCGGTAAAACCCCATGCGGCAGTTTGGTAAACAGACGAAATGTTGTTAATGCTGCCACAATTCTTTTCTATAAGTCTTGCAGCCGTTTGCAAGTTTTCAAAACGATTGCCCAAATTGCCACCTGTAAGCAAAAAAGCTGTATTCATAAATACGCACAAATATGGCTTCAAATATCTTTATTTTTGTGTATTGTGATGTATGAACTGTAATTGCACATTCCCTATATCTTAAAAGGCAGAGTTTTGTTGTTCCGGTTTAATCAGTCACTTTTAAGGGTTAGTAAATTCAGATAAAATGAGAAGCTTTCTTAAGATATTTCTTGCAACATTGGTAGCATTAATAGTATTTACGCTTGCCTTATTTTTTGCTTTTTCGGCAATTATCGGCAGCGCTACTTCACCCTCAAAACCCGCGATAGGAAAAGATGCGGTTTTAGTGCTTGATTTAAACCAACAGCTTGATGAACAAGCAAGAAACAGCCCTTTAAATACCTTATTTGATAATCCTTCCAACAATGTTCCCGGTTTGTACGACGTTGTGCGCATGATTGATTATGCAAAGAGCGATTCTTCTATAAAGGGTATCTATATAAAGGCTGACGGCAACGAAAATGGTTATGCTGCAAGCGAGGAATTAAGGCAGGCTTTGGTTGCCTTTAAAAAGAGTAACAAATTTATAATTGCTTATGGCAATGTTATTCCCGAAAGCTCCTATTATGTAGCTACCATTGCCGATAAAATTTATTGCAACCCTGCCGGCGGTGTTGAGTGGAATGGCTTTTCTGTTGATCTGGTATTTTTAAAAGGGCTGCTTGATAAGCTTGAAATTAAACCCGAAATTTTTTATGCTGGCAAATTTAAAAGTGCTACAGAACCTTTGCGGGCAACGCAAATGACGGATGCCAACCGCCTGCAAACTACTATCTGGCTAAATGACATTTATAATAATTTATTGATAAGAACGGCGGAAGCAAGGCATTCCGATACAGCTACTTTGCATAACCTCGCTAATTCAGGCGCTGTGCAAACAGCTAATGATGCATTAAAATATAACCTGGTAGATGGTTTGAAATATGATGATGAATTGAAGGCTGACATTTCAAAGCGCCTTAAAAAAGATGCTGATGATGACATCAATTTTGTTTCGTTTGGCAAATATGCAAAAGCAGTAAATTTTACCAAAAATGGCAGTGGCGGAAAGATTAATATTATTTATGCACAGGGCGATATTGTGGATGGAAAAGGAGATAGGGACCAGATTGGCAGCGATGATTTTGTAAAGCTTATTCGTAAGGCAAGGCTTGATGATGATGTGAAGGCCATTGTTTTTCGTGTAAACTCACCAGGCGGCAGCGCTATGGCCAGTGAAGCAATATGGCGGGAAATTATTTTAGCGAAAAAAGCAAAACCTGTTGTAGTAAGTATGGGCGATTATGCAGCTTCGGGCGGTTATTATATTTCATGCGCAGCGGATTCTGTATTTGCAAACGAAACAACTATTACAGGGTCAATTGGTGTGTTCAGTGTTTTGGCTAACATGAAAGATTTTTTCAACAATAAACTCGGCGTAACATTCGATGGAGTAAAAACCGCACCTTATGCAGATCTTGGTTCTATAAGCAGGCCGCTTACCGATCCCGAAAAACATTTTATACAGGCTTCAATTGATACCATTTATTCCACTTTTAAAACACGTGTAGCCGATGGCCGTAAAAAAGATACAGCCTATATTGACAGCATTGCACAAGGCCGTGTTTGGATTGGCAACCGTGCTATTGGCATTGGCCTCGTTGACAGAACCGGAACTTTGCAGGATGCCGTTAATTGTGCGGCACGCATGGCTAAACTTACAGACTACCGCACCCGTGAATATCCTGAACAAAAGACCTGGCTTGAACAGTTGACCGATCAGTCTTATTCTGTTGAAGGACAACAAAAGGCATTAGTGAAAGAGATTGGCCAGCAACAATACACGCTTCTGCAAAAAGCAAAACAGTTATCTGAAACGATTAATATTCCGCAGGCGAGGCTGCCGTTTTATTTTGAGTGGCGCTAACAGTTTTTGGGTTGATATTAATACTTATTCATCTCCCAGTAATTCTCTTTCAATTTCTTCCATTTGCACTATATCCCAGGCTTCTGTTTCTGAAGGCGTGATGTTTAACCCGCTGTCTAAATCTAGTTGATTAATGAATGCCTGAACGGGCAATTGCAATTCGCATAAAACAAACGAAACCTGGTGCTCATAAAATTGTTGTTGCCATGCAGCTAATTCTTTAACAAGATTTTCTTTAACAGTTACGGCATTCTTCAAGTTGATAACAAGATTTGTCTTATGTTGCAGGAACGAAGTAAGCAGTTCTTTCAATTCCGCTGTTAAATTGTCAGAAGTAAAATCTGAATCCGGCGTTATTATCGTAAATTTTTCTCTGGTATCAATTTTGAATTTCATACAGTTCTTTATTAGATCTTTTAACACTTGTGCATAATTGATTTAGTACAGACCTCAAAAATATTTCTTAAACTTGTACAAACACTATTAAATGGATAACAACTTTTCCGCCCAGGTTAAAGAGATCATATCCTATAGCAGGGAAGAGGCATTAAGATTGGGAAATGATTTCATAGGCACAGAACATCTTTTGCTGGGATTGATTAGAGATGGAGAGAATACAGCAATAAAGATTTTAAAACAATTGAACGTTGATCTGTACGAATTACGCAAGGAGGTAGAACTGGCTGTGCGTGATAAAACAGGTAAGAATATAGCTAATATTAACAGCATTCCTTTAACCAAGCAGGCTGAAAAAGTAATACGGGTAACCGTGCTTGAAGCAAAAGCGCTGAAAAGCCCGCTGGTTGAAACGGAACATTTAATGCTGTCTATTTTAAAGAATAAAGAAAACATTGCTACACAAATTTTAAATCAGTACGACGTGGATTACGATTTATTTAAGACAGAGCTTGGTGTTGTACGCAGCAATGAACCGCGCAGCGAATACACCGAAGAAAATGATGATGATTTTGAAGACGAAAGGAAACAGGGTTATTCATCGGCACAGAAAAAAACAACCGGAAATGCAAAAAGCAAAACACCGGTATTAGACAATTTTGGCAGGGATATTACCAAACTCGCTGAAACAGGCGCACTTGATCCTATAGTTGGCCGTGAAAAAGAAATTGAAAGGGTTTCTCAAATCCTCAGCCGCCGTAAAAAGAACAATCCTATTTTAATTGGTGAACCGGGCGTTGGTAAAACTGCCATAGTAGAAGGCCTTGCATTACGTATAGTGCAAAGAAAGGTAAGCAGGGTTTTATATGATAAACGTGTTATCAGTCTTGATCTTGCGGCATTGGTGGCAGGTACAAAATACCGCGGCCAGTTTGAAGAAAGGATGAAAGCCATTATGAATGAGCTGGAAAAGAACCGCGATGTAATTCTTTTCATAGATGAAATTCATACAATAGTTGGAGCGGGCGGCGCCAGCGGTTCACTTGATGCCAGCAATATTTTTAAACCGGCTTTATCAAGGGGTGAACTGCAATGTATTGGTGCTTCAACATTGGATGAATACAGGATGTATATTGAAAAAGATGGCGCTTTAGACCGTCGCTTTCAAAAAGTGATAGTTGATCCTCCAACGGTTGAAGAAACCATCCAGATACTGAATAACATTAAGCCGCGTTATGAAGATTATCACAATGTTGTTTACAGCAATGATGCAATAGAAGCTTGTGTTAAGCTCAGCGACCGTTACATGACAGACCGTTTATTACCCGATAAAGCAATAGATGTATTGGATGAAGTGGGGGCAAGGGTGCATTTAAAGAACATCAATGTTCCGCAGAATATACTTGATCTTGAAAAGCAGATTGAAGAAATAAAGCTTGAAAAGAACCGCGTGGTTAAAAGCCAGCGTTTTGAAGAAGCTGCCGCTTTGCGCGATACAGAAAAAAGGCTTGGTGAAGAACTGGAAAAAGCAAAAACAGACTGGGAAGAAGAAAGCAAGCACAAACGCTACCCGATAGATGAAGAAAATATTGCTGAAGTAGTAAGCATGATGACAGGAATACCGGTAAAACGCATGGTGCAGGCAGAAAGCGAAAAGCTGCGCAAAATGTCGGAAGATATGAGGGGCATGGTAATAGGCCAGGACGAAGCAATTTCAAAAGTGGTAAAAGCTATACAGCGTAACCGTGTGGGATTGAAAGATCCTAAGAAGCCCGTTGGCAGTTTCATTTTCCTTGGCCCTACCGGTGTTGGTAAAACCGAATTGGCAAGATCGCTTGCAAGATATATGTTCGATTCAGAAGATGCGTTAATCCGCATTGATATGAGCGAATACATGGAAAAATTTACGGTAAGCCGTTTAATTGGTGCGCCTCCGGGATATGTTGGTTATGAAGAAGGAGGCCAGCTTACAGAAAAAGTGCGCCGCAAACCTTACTGTGTTATTTTGCTGGATGAAATAGAAAAAGCGCATCCTGATATTTATAATATTCTTTTACAGGTTTTGGATGATGGCCAGCTTACTGATGGCCTTGGAAGAAAAGTGGACTTTAAGAACACGCTTATTATTATGACCTCAAATATTGGCGTACGCCAGTTGAAAGATTTTGGCGAAGGCGTTGGTTTCGCTACGGCAGCCAGGGTTCAGAGCGCAGAAGAAAATAATAAAGCTGTTATTGAAAAGGCTTTGAAGCGTACATTCTCCCCGGAATTCCTTAACAGGATTGATGATGTGGTTATCTTCAATTCTCTTTCTAAAGAAAACATCTTCCAGATTATTGACATATTAATGAAAGGTGTGCTGAAGCGCCTTAACAATATGGGCTTTACTTTGGAAATAACCAATGAAGCAAAAGAATTTATTGCTGAAAAAGGTTATGATGTACAGTTTGGTGCAAGGCCGTTGCACAGGGCAATTCAAAAATACCTTGAGGACAGCCTGGCAGAAGAAATACTGAATATGAATATTAAACAAGGTGATGTTTTAATTGCTGATCTTGACAAAGAAAATCAAAAGATAAAATTTGAGTTTGGTAAAAAGGAAGAAGAAGCGAAAGTTTAAGAATATATACAAAGGTAAAAAGCCCCGTTTCTAAAGCGGGGCTTTTTATTTATTTGATTTAATAAGAATGGCAGCAGCATGAATGATTTTTCACACTCCTTAATAAATTTAAATACCTAACCCAAAAAAATCAATACCTTTCCATTGTAATTAAATTCCTGCACTAATCGTTACGCCTTATTATGACAAACGCCATCCATTGTTTTCATCTTTTCAGGCAACCATCTTTAATTAGGTTACGTATTCTTATCAAAAACATAAATCCTTGACAATTTGGAATCTTTATACAAATTAATCAGGGATTGCATTGCAAGGGACAGTAAAAGCCAACGTGCATTTTACGAGTATTATTACGGATTTGCTTTAAAAACGGTTTTCAGGTACATATATCAATACGATAAGGCTGCGGATGTTGTGAACGATGGTTTTGTAAAAATATTCAACAGCCTTGAAAGGTTTAAGTTTAAGAAGGGTGACGCTGATACAGAAAGAATATTAATGGGCTGGATGAAACGCATCCTGATTAATACAGCTATAGACGAATTAAGAAAACTGCAGAATTCACCTGTTGTTGTAGAGTTGCCCGAATATATATGGGAACAAACGGACAGGTGTTACAATGCGGATCAAAAAATATTATATAAAGAACTGATTTGCGAGATAAAACGGTTGCCGCCTTCTTACAGAAAGGTATTTAATATGTTTGTCATAGATGGCTTTTCACATGGCGAAATTGCCAATATGCTGGGAATTTCTGAGGGCACTTCAAAGTCGGCATTGGCAAAAGCAAAAGCGCAGCTAAAAAGATTTATAGAAAACAGATTTGCTGAAAAAAGTTATGCTGTATAATAACGATGATTTTGAAAAATTATTCCGTAAAGCGGCTAAGGGTTATCCCCTGAAAACAGATTCAGCCAATTGGGATGATCTTGCAGCAAAACTTGAAACTTCACAAAAAACGGCCGTAAAAAAAAACAAATGGACGTATAGTTTAATTATTCTGCTGCCGGTTCTTATTACAGTTTCACTCTTGGTTTACAGGTTCAATACAAACACAAACGATAATAATATTGCGAAGGAGGCAGCATCGGCTTCAATACCACCTATTATTAAAGGTTCACTAAAAGATGAAGTGCCTGGCAGTAGTTCAAATGTTGCTGCTGTAACTAAAGAACCTGTGTTGGAAAACCAGGCCGTGCATACAGAAAAGCAATATTTGTTACCTGCGGAAATAAATATCCTGGGAAGCAATACTAATATTAATACCGGTTCATTTAATGAGAGCTTTAAAACTATTTCAAACATTAACCTGCCTGAAAGAATACTATATAATGAAGACATAATGCCGGTGCAGTCAGTTAATGCTGAACCTGCAATGCAGAAAGAAAGACTTAAAAATGAAATGGGGAGTGAAATAGCGGCAGATGATGCTGCAAATGCACCCGAATCAAACCAAATAAAACTAAAGCTGGAAAAAAGAATTTATGGGGTAGCGTATGGCGGGCCTGAGTTAACCAGCGTTAAGTTTCAAAGAGCTTCATCACCAGGCTATAGACTGGGGGTGGCGCTTGGTTATAAAATAAACAACAGGTTTAATATTGAAGTGGGCCTGCAACGGGAACGAATAGATTTTTACAGTGATGGCCGGTATATTGATACGAGCCTTTTAAAAATACAAAAGGGCAATGATGTTGAAAAAGCTTATGCCAGCAGCAAAATAACGAGTGTGCCACTTAAGTTAAAATATAATTTCTGGCAAAAGAAAAACAGCAGTTTCTTTATTGGAGCTGGCGTTAATGCTGTAATCATTACGCATAGTGAGAGGTATAATTACGCTGTTTCAAAAAACGGTGTTCAGGGCTATATGTCGAAACAATATAGTGCACTAACAATGCCAAAATATTTTTCGGGCGTTAGCTTTAGCGGAGGTTACCAAACGAAAGTTGCAGGCGACTGGAGTATTAAAGCTGAGCCATATTACCAGGCGCCGGTTAAAAATTTTGGTGTTGGAAAAATACCAGTCAGCAATTTTGGAATTGATATAGGAATAATAAAAGATTTGAAATAAAAATACTAAGCTTTGTTTGATGTGTTTAATGTTCCCTTACGCCCGGCCTGAAAAAAACAAATCTTTGGGGGTTCTTTTAGAGTGGTAAACTCAAAGCCTCGCCTTGGTGCGGGGCTTTTTTCTGCGTATGATTTTTGCACAACTTTTTATTACAAAAATCGTTTTATGAATATGAAGCCGGTTACAGCTATTTTTATTTTAATATCAATGCATATATCACAGTGGTCTTTTGGCCAGTGTAAAACTTATAAATTAAATAAAAAGAGCGATACCATTAATTGCACCGATTTTCAAAATTTAAAACAGGGAAAATGGGTAACCAGAGTTGAAGAAAATTATGGAGAGCCCGGCTACCAGGAAGCCGGTTTTTATAAAGATGGCAAAAAAGAAGGCGAGTGGACGCGCTTTAATTTAATGGGCGATGTAACTGCTGAGGAGCAATACAAATGGGGTTATAAAGATGGTATTTGCCGTTATTATAACCTGATGGGGTTAATACGCGAAGAAAGCTGGCGTGCAACCAATCCTAAGAATCCTTATGATACGGTGAGGGCTTATCATCTTGATAATCCTGATAAATACGACTTAAAAATTATTAAGGTTGATGCATCAACGGTAAAGCATGGCACATGGACTTATTATGATCCGCAAAGCGGAACAATTACCAAAACGGAAGAATATGTGATTGACCAGCTCATTCCTGCCAAAAAAGCAAAGATGATCGCAGCAAAAGATTCCTCTGTTTTTAAGAGCCCTGCAGATTCGCTTGCTGCTGCCAATAAGAAAAAACCTCCGGAAGTGTTGGAATGGGAAAAGAAACATCAGAAGAAAAAAATTAAGGTAAGGGATGGGGCAACAGGTGTAAATTAATCGTTCTCTGATTTTAATTCTTCCTGCGATTTGTGCACAAGAATTTTATCAATGCGGTTATTATCCATATCTACAATTTCAAACCTGAAGCCCTGCCATTCAAGCTCATCGCCGGGCTGTGGTATGCGTTCCAGTTGTTCGAGCACAAAGCCTGCAAGCGTATCAAAATCCAGCTCGGTTTCCGGCAGGTAATCGGTATGATGGAAATAACTTAAAAAATTATAAAATGGTATCTGCGCATCAATTAAATAGCTTCCATCTTTTCTTTCAATAATCTCATATTGTTCTTCATCAAGATGCGGCACCTCGCCCACAAGCGCATCAAGAATATCATTCAGTGTAATTATGCCTTGCAACGTTCCATATTCATCCACAATAAAGGCATAATGCGATTTTTGTTCTTTAAACCTTTCCAGTATTTTATAAGCCGTATTATTTTCAGGCACATACAGCCCGGGCCTCATCACATCTTTTAACGGTGTTCCCGGCTCTGCGTTTATAATATTTTTAAGAGAAACAATACCTTTTATTTTATCGATAGAACCGTCGCATAAAGGAAAAACACTGTGAATCTCATCATCGGGCAGTTTGTGCACATCATCCACCGTAAGGTTTGAATCAAGCCAGATTATATCGCTGCGGTGCGTCATCAATGAAGTAATATTCCTGTCGCTCAGGTGAAACACCCTTTCAATAATTTCCTGTTCCGCTTCTTCAATAGTACCTTGTTCCGTGCCTTCATGAATGATGGCCTTTATTTCATCTTCTGTAACATTAGTGTCTTTATTCTTGATGTTTAAAAGCTTTACAATAAGGTTTCCCGATTTGGAGAGCAGCCACACAAAGGGATAACTGATCATTGAAATAAAACGCATGGGGCCCGCCAGTGTTTTGGCTATTTTTTCAGGGTTGCTTAGCCCTATTTTCTTTGGGACCAGTTCGCCCAGCACCAATGAAAAATAAGTTACTATAATTACAATCACTGTTGTTGCCAGCCCGTTGCTGTAAGCTGCGGTGAAATCAAATTTTTGAAAAAATGCTATGAGGTCATCTTTTAAATTCTCTCCCGAAAAAATACCATTAAGTATACCAATTAAAGTAATGCCGATTTGTATAGTAGAAATAAAAGTGTCAGGATGATTAATGAGTTTCAGCGCTTCTTTGGCCCTGTTGTCGCCCCGGTTTGCCTGGGCTTCCAGCCTCGCCCTGCGTGAAGATACCAGCGCAATTTCGGCCATAGCAAAAACTCCATTCAAAAGAATAAGCCCGAGAATAATTAATATTTCAGTCATATAAAGTTGTAAAACTAAATAATAAGTAGTTACCTATAACATTTGTGCCACGATGTTAACAGGTTACAAATTATTTACAAAAGCCTCCGGGGATTTTAGTGGAGGCAAACCGACTTTTTTATTGTAGATAAGCGCTACGCAATAACCGATAATGCTGCCTATTATAGCACCCGCTAAAATGTCGGTTGGGTAATGAACGCCAACATACACCTGGCCGTAGCTGATGGTGGCTGCCCAAAAGAAGAAAAGATAAATCCAGTTGCCGCAATATTTTCTTAACGTGCAAAAGATAAAAACGGCTGCACCAAAATGATTGGTTGCATGCGAAGAAGGGAAACTGTTGCCACCGCTGCAATGATTTAAAAGCATGCGTACATATTCAATCATATCCGGATCGCGGCACGGCCTTAACCGCATTGCCCATTGTTTAATAACGGAACTGCTGAATTGATCAGTAAGTGTAACATTAATAATGATAAATAAAACCCACGTCCAGGCGCGCCATCCAAAATTTATAAATATGAAAACTAATAAAAATAAATATAACGGATACCAGGTGGTTGCATCCCTCCACCATGGAAAATTATTATCCAGGAATGAGTTTGTCCAAACTGTGTTTATCTTATAAAACAATTGAATATCCCAGTTATGTATGGTTTGCCACATTGCTTTTATTTATTTGAGTAATCAGTGAATCTTTTTTGCAATCATAATCATCCTTGGTGAATTCTTTACATGGTAAGCATTCAGGTTGTAATCACCAAACACATCTTCCACCCTTAATCCCTGGTAAGAAAACATGTCAGTAAAATCGCCCAGGGAAAATTTTTCAACCTGTTCTGTAAAAGTTTCATCAATGCCTTTTGCAGTATCATGCACATGAATGCGTTTGAAAAAATATTTTTCGTCACTCCATCTTTCAATATTAAAATCAATGCCTTCAAGTTTCAATGTTTCGTTATGCTTTAAATGTCCTTCCGTATAATGCACATTCAGGTAATCAATTACCAGTAAGCCATTCTGCTTAAGGCTTTGGGCTAATGTGCGTATGGCATCATTATGCTCACGGGTTGTTTTAAAATAACCAAAACTTGTAAAGAAATTAAAGACATAATCAAAATAGTTGATGTAAAAAGGCAGCCTTATATCATGCAGGTAGAAATGCAGATTTTCAGTTTTATTTTTCTGAGCTTCGGCAATTGCTTCTGCACAAATATCAACTCCTGTTGTATTAAATCCCTTTTCTGCCAATGCCACGCTGTGCCTGCCTTTGCCGCATGCAGCATCTAAAACATAACTTCCTGCAGGCATTTGTAATTTATCTGCGAGTTTATTCACCAGCATAGCTGCTTCAGCCTTATCATGTTTCCTGTATAAAACATCGCTGTAAGGTGAGCTGAACCATATTCTAAACCATTCATTGGCCTGCATGCAACAAGTTTTTATTTGAGTTTTTAGCCGGAATATTTATTCACCATAAAACAGCTTTCTGTTTTTTACGGTATGTTTGCGCACTGCAAATAACCGCAAAAATGGCTTTAATAAAAAGTATATCAGGAATAAGAGGCACGATAGGAGGAAAACCCACAAATTCTTTAAGCCCTTTAGATGTTGTAAAGTTCACTGCTGCTTACGCCGAATGGCTGAAGCAGCAAAACCAGGATAAAAAAAACAGGTATTCCGTTGTAGTTGGCAGAGATGGCCGTATCAGCGGGCCATATATACAGCAGCTTGTAATATCCACATTGGTTGCAAGCGGAATTGATGTAATAAATCTCGATTTAAGCACAACGCCAACTGTAGAAATGGCCGTTGGTTTTAATAATGCCGATGGTGGAATTATTATTACAGCAAGCCATAACGGCGCCGAATGGAATGCTTTAAAATTATTGAATGGACAGGGTGAATTTTTAAGCGCTGCTGATGGTGAAAGCTTACTTGCACTTGCAGATAGCGAAGCGTTTGGTTTTGTAGCTGTTGACAAATTGGGTACAGTTACAAACGATAACTTTGCCATGGAAAAACACATCGAAACCATTGTGCAGTTGCCAATGGTGGATGTGGAGGCCATTAAAAAGAAAAAATTTAAAGTTGTTGTTGACTGTATAAACAGCACAGGTGCAATAGCTGTTCCCGCTTTATTAAAAGCGCTTGGCGTAAAAGATATTATTTTATTGAATGAAGAGGTGAACGGAAAGTTTGCGCACAACCCGGAACCATTGCCGCAACATTTGAACGGTATATGCAACGAAGTAAAGAAGCTGCATGCAGATATTGGCATTGCTGTTGACCCTGATGTTGACCGGCTTTGTTTTATTTGCGAAGATGGCAGCCTGTTTGGTGAAGAATATACTCTGGTTGCAGTGGCAGATTATGTATTGCAGCAAACAAAGGGTAATACGGTAAGCAATCTTTCATCAACCCGCGCATTAAAAGATGTAACGGTTAAACATGGCGGCGAATATTTTCCCAGTGCCGTTGGCGAAGTGAATGTTGTTACGAAAATGAAAGAAGTGAATGCTGTTATTGGCGGTGAAGGCAATGGCGGCGTTATTCTTCCGCAGTTACATTATGGCCGTGATGCGCTTGCCGGCATAGCTTTGTTCTTAACTTATCTTGCAAAAAATAATAAAAGCGTTTTGCAATTGCGTAAAACCTATCCCGATTATTTTATCAGCAAAAACAAAATAGAGCTGTCAAACGGCGTTAATACAAAAAGCATTTTTGAACAGTTGCAGCGCAAATACAAAAACCACCCTGTTAATACAGAAGACGGGCTGAAAATAGAGTTTGATAAAGACTGGGTTCATTTACGTACCAGTAATACTGAGCCGATTATCCGTATTTATGCCGAAAGCAATTTTGAAACCACTGCTGATAATATTGCCCGTCGTTTAATGGCGGATATAAAAGAATACATGTAATTATAACATGGTTAGTTTTTCAAATGCAGCTATTACGCTTGCAACTACCAGCGATATTCCAGCACTGCTTGTTTTGCTTAACAGCGCTTACAGAGGTGAGGCCTCCAGGCAGGGCTGGACCACTGAAGCTGATTTAATTGCCGGTGATGTGCGCACCGATTACAATGATCTTTTACGTGTTATGCAAACGCCTGCAAGCGTTATGCTGAAATATACGGATCCTCAAAACGAAATAACAGGTTGTGTGAACCTGCAGCAACGCGACAATAAAATTTATCTCGGCATGTTTAGTGTTTCCCCGCAATTGCAGGGTGGCGGTATTGGCCGGCAGTTATTGTTGGCTGCAGAAGAATATGCACGGAATCTTAATTGCAATTATATTTATATGCTTGTAATTGCTGCACGTGCAGAATTAATAGCCTGGTACAAGCGAAATAACTATTATGATACCGGTGAAAGAATTCCTTTTAAAGAAGATGATTTAAGCGGTAAACATTTGCAGCCACTTGAATTTATGGTACTCGAGAAGGAATTAATAAGCAAGACCCATTAACATTATCTCCATGCTAATTTAGTAGCATAGTATATATCAATTGTTATATACGGCGTAATAAAAAATTATAGCAGCAATTCCTATCAAAGCAAGTATGCCGGCGGTTACCCACCATTTTTCTTTTCTCAATGTTTGCGCCTGTTGCAATACGGTATGCATTTCTTGAGATGTCCTCTCATCTTCACCAACCCTTACGGTATGACCGGCATTTTTACGGATAATTTTTTCAGCAACAAGCTCAGGAAAATAAGCAGGCCTTACTTCCTGTTCAAACGCCAATGATACTGCATTTTGCTTGGTTAACCTGCCAATGCCTTTTAAATAAATAGTCTTCTTCTCATTCAGTTCATTACGCAACCTGGCAATAAATTCATTGAAGTATTGTTTTGCTGTTACTTCATCTGTTTTTAATTCAAAAGAAAGGAAATTATAAAAAGCGTTTTCAGGTTCATGTTTATCATTGGTAAATTCAATTGTATTTTCTTTCGAGGTTATGCTCCGGTTAACAAAATCAAGTTGTGCAGGTTTTGTTTCAACAGAAAAATTTCCAATGCCGGGCAATGCAATGTGTTTGTGCAGGATAAGATATTTGGTAACCTCGTTCAGCATTATTTAACCTATTATAATTTTTATTCCTGTTGCCAGGTTGAATTGGCCATAAAAAACCTGGCATGTTTTTGATTGCTATGTATGGCTCATTTATTTTCTTATATCGCCAAACGAATATACAACTCCAATCAGCATATTAAACCCAAGCACGGGATATTGTTTCCATCTTTCATATTTATTGTTGAAAACATTATTAAACTGCAGCCATGCTTTCCATTGAGGTAAGAAGGAAAACTCAGCGCCAAGATTTAAATCGAATGCGGGATCAAGTTTGCCTGAAGAAATAGTTTTTGTGCTGTATGCTGCGCCATCCCAGAAATATGCATCAGCTTTCAATAATAAATCTTTAATAGCTACATACCGGATGGCCGCATTTATTTCCGTTGGTATTAAACCAAAAGCTTTATCATATACATCAAGGCCGGCATACCTGTTTAAGGTGATACCACCCAATGCAGAAAATTTTTCACCTGATGTATAACCAATTTCACCATGCACACGCATATTGTTAATGTCCGGCTCATACACCACCTGGAACGATTTGCCTGTAGCTGTATCGTTTATAAATAAAGGCTGGTTATTTATTTTTAAGATAGATACTCTTGCATTGTAAGTAAAATGATCCCCGGCGCTGCCTTTAAATCCGCCATAAAATTCTTTCACTAATGAATTAATTAATTCGTTGGGTTGTTGTATGAAAGGATTAAAATCTGCAAGTGTTTGATAGGAGTTCCTGTTATAATAACCAATGAAGCCTGCCTGTAAAATGAATTTCTCTTCATTCAGTTTTACATCTGCTGTAAAATTGGGCAACAGGTTAAATGTGCTGTTGCTCCAGGAAGGCGTAAGCCCTGCAACGATTTTTATGTTTGATGTTTTATAAGCCAGTGAAGGTTCCACATTAAAAATGGAATTTTTTATAGTTACAGTATCACCATTAAACCTGCTGAAGCTTCCGTTTATGCCAACATTAAAATCGAAAACATCCGTTATGGATTTAGTCACAGGCACATCATACATAAAAGTCATTTCCTTTCCATTATGATTATCGCCAAATGCATTAAATCCAATGGAAGGGTTATAATCAATACCGAAATCGTTTTTTATTTTATTACGCACACCAAGCTTGGCGCCAAAGGAAGCAAACCTTTGTCTCAGATCTGATTTATCAAACTTTAAACTGTCTGGCTGAAATCCGTATAAATATTGTGTTGTGCCTTTAAAGTAAGCATTTGCATTCCATTCATTTTTATTATTGGGCGAAGTGAAAATGCCGATGCCTTCAAGACTTAATTTATTAAAGTTCTGATATTGTAATGAGCCATTGGATGAAGTATAAAAGCCATTTAAGTTAATGACAGAATTTGCGCCATCACCTAAAGACAAACCGGCTTGTGCATAGGGCGTTGTATAGTTGCCAAAACCAAGCTTTATAAAGTTGGTATTATTCCAGCGAACATTTGAATCAATGCTTTCTGCAAGCGCTTTTAATGCAGGTGATTTGTAAGCAAACGAAAGATTTTGAACAGGAATGTTATAATCAAGTTTTGGCCTCACCGAATCGGGGAGAGGTGTGGCGCCGTTAAAATTTATTTTTGAAGTTGGCTTTAAAGCCGGTGCAAATTCAGATGTAACAATTACTGTTCTTGGCGGCAACGCTGTATCAGATGCGGCTTTTTGCTGCTTTGCATTCTTTGTACGTTGTGCAAAACCTGTATATGATATAAAAACAAAAATGAAAAATGCTATTATATATTTCATGCTTTAAGTGCTTGCATTTATAAATTAATAATCAACACTAAAATCATCGAATTGAATATTGATTATTACATATTGTGTATTCAAAATTTATTATTGTGCTACCTTACTGTTCTTATCTTTTTCTGCAACTACTATGTTTAATTTTTGCTGCGCCTCCTGCTTCAATTGTGCATCGCCTGCATTTTCAACAACACTGCGCAATGTGGCTTCTGCATTAAAATAATCTTTCTCTTTAAAGTAAACATCGCCTAAAAGAATATAGGCCTTTGTTATCCAGTAATCATAGCTGCCTGCTTTGTTTATTACATCAAAACCTGCTTTTTCCGCATCTTTTAATTTGTCTTGCTGCAGTAAAATTTCTGCAATGCGATAACGTGCTTCTGCTGCATATTCACTCTTTCCTGTGTTTACAACAGCTTTATATGCTGTGCTTGCATCGTTAAGCTGGTTATTGTTCTGATAATTTTTAGCGATGATTAAGTTAGCCATTGCCTTATCATCTGAAGCAATACCTTTTTGCTGCAGCAGATCCTGTGCATTGGCTAATGCTGCATCAAACTCGTTCAGTTTATATTGACAACGCAATAAACCGCGTTCACTTTCCAATGTGTTTTCAGGTGTTGTCGCAATATTTTTTAACTGGGCAAAATATTGTTCAGCCTGTTTATAATCTTTCAATTCAAAATAATTAATACGGGCTGCCTGCAATACACTTTGTTCTGCAAAATTATTTGGCGCTTTTGCAGCTACGTTATTGTAATAAGTTAATGCATGTGGAAAGTCTTTTCTCGTATTGTAAATATCAGCCGCCATATAGTTGGCTTCAACTGAATATTTGCCTGCGGGAAATTTTGTGAGATAAGTTGTAAGCGCCGGTAAAGCTTTATCAAAATTGCGGTCTTCATAAGCTGATTGTGCAATTGAATACGTTAATGAATCCTGCTCTGAGTAGCTCACTGTTTTACCGCTCCTTTGCATAAAAGCAACAAAGTCATCAGGCTTTTGCATGCTCACAAAAATGTCACGCACATAATTAACTGCTTCATCGCTTTCAGGGGAATTTGGATAGGTTGAAATGAGTTTTTGAAAATTATTTAATGCATTTTGATTATCCTTTAAATTAAAATAACTCACGCCCAACTTTAAATAAGCCTGCGGTTTAAATGCACCAGCATTTTTATTGTTGATGATTACGTTTAACGGTTTAACCGCTGCATCATATTGTTCACTTGCCAGGTAAGTATTAGCAACTTCCATGTTGGCGTCTGCAATTAATGTTGAAGACGGATACCTGTTTTGTATAGATTGAAGCAATGAAACCTTTTGAGCATAATCGCCGCTTGCGCCTGAAATAACTGATTTCTGGTACAATGCATAATCAGCCGAAGGCAATTGATAATTTACAATAGCTTCATACATAGGCAATGCCCTGCTGAGTTGTTTCTTCATAAAATAACAATCCGCTTCACGCAAATAAGCGTCAGACTGTAAAGGAGCGGCGCTGCCGTTTACCGTTGTAGCAACTTGTTCAAAATGTTGCAGCGAATTATCATAATCCTGCTGGCGCAGGTAAGCATAGCCTAAAGTATAATGTGCGTTGGTTGTATTCACTTCGCCACTTGTAGCCGGGTTTCTTAAATAAGTTTGCAAATAGTAAACTGCGGAATCATAGTTATTAAGGCGATAAGCAATTTCGCCCTTCCAGAAATTCGTATAACTAATGTATGCGCCGTTATATTCCGCGCTGAATATCCTGTTCAGTAAATTATCTGCCTGTTGAATTTGCTGGTCATTGATAAACTCGACAGCTCTTCCATATAAAATTTTGGGATAAGCCTGTTTTACAATATCGCTTTGAGAGTTTATAGCATCCAGCAAATGCAGTGCCTCAGCATAGTTGTTGGTATTAGATAAAACGTTTACCAGCAGCTCCTTTGCTTCGGTTGAATATTCAGAATTAGGATAGTTGGAAATAAAAGATCTTAATTCTGTTAAAGCAACATCTGTATAACCTAATTCCACCGACAGCTTGCCATAATTGAACTGTGAAATTTCTTTTTGTTTGCTGCCGCTGCTGTTAAGCGCGCAGAATAAAAATGCATTTCTTGCACCGGGTTTATTATTCAATTTTAAATAAGAGTCGCCTAATAAATACATACTGTTTTGAGCAATGGTATCCTGTTTGCCGCCGAGCACTTTAAAACCATCGCTTGCTTTTTGATATTGTTTTGCATCATAGTAACAATAGGATAATTCGTATAAATCCTCGCGGCTTACTTTAGGCGTATTGCTCACATATTTTTCAAGATAAGGCAATGCCTGTTTGTAATGCCCTTTTTCAAAATGAATATGGCCGGCCAGTTCACGCAATTGCAAATCGTAATATTGATTGCCTCTTTCCAGCACGCTTTCCGAATATGCTAAAGCTTCATCTTTTTCACCACGGTAATAATAAATTTCAGCAATATAGTATGGAATGATTGGCTGGTATTTCGGTTGCTTCTCAATTACCTTGAACGAGTTTAAAGCCTGCGCATAATTTTTATCAGCAAAAGCTATATAGCCATAATAATAGTTCGCGTCGTAATAATTAGGGTCGGAAGGAATTTGTGCTATTGATTCAAACAAAGGCTTTGCATTACTAAACTGCTGCATGGTAAAATAGCCATAAGCTTCATGAAAACGCATGTTGGCAATTTCTTCATTGCTTAAATTATTCAAGCCTGCTTTTTCATAATAAGTAATTGCATCAGTAAAATTACTTTGCCTGTAATAATACTCAGCCAGTTGATAGCACATCATTTCAATGCGCGGTGCATTATGTTCAAGCTCAATAAAATCAATTGCTTCGTCAGCAGCAGTCATATCATTTAGTTGCAGGCGGCAGGCAATGGCATAATATTTTGCTTCAGTTTGCACACTTATGGGTATGCTGCTTTGCCTTGCTTTATCTAAATACAGTTTCTCAAACTGCGGGTAAGCCAGGCTGAATTTTTGCTGCTGGTATAATTCTTTTGCCAGCTTAAAAGCAGCATCAGGATCATTATAAATCTTTGTTGATTGCGCGTTAGAATAGTTAATCAATAACAGAAGGTATATTAAAGCGGCTAACTTTTTGTACTTCATAAATTTCCTCAACGATGTATGCATGCAAATATTTTAAATGCTTTCTTAAATAAAAGCAAAACCGGTTAAAGATATTGTCAACAAAAAATAACATCAATCAATATGTGTTTTAATTGTGGATAAAGATGGAGACCTTTATTTTTGCCGTGATTGTTGCATTTGAAAATTATATTCATTCATGAAGAAACTCCTTTCAGTTAAATACAGCGATGCTGCTTTTAATTTTTCCATGTTAGTGATACGGATTTTTTTCGGCGTGTTATTATTATCAAAACACGGCTACGGCAAAATGGTAAAATTTGAAGAGCTGCACACCCGCTTTTACAACTTTTTGGGAATGGGAAGTACCTTCAGTTTGGTACTGGCCATATTTGCAGAAGTAATTTGCGCCGCATTCATTATACTTGGATTGTTTACAAGGCTTGCCGCTATTCCTTTAATCATTGCTATGCTGGTTGTGATTTTTGGCGCCAACGGTGCAAAGCCAATGTCAGAATCTGAACTTGCTATTTTATTTCTCGGCGCTTTTATTACCCTGTTGTTTTGCGGCCCCGGAAAAGTAAGCGTTGATGGCATGATTAATAAATGATTTTTGGTACGAACAGGAGTAAGTTGTAAAACACGGTTGTGCCACACCCTTGTACTGCATTAATTCTATTCAGCATAATTAAAAAAACATGTATCAATCAACCACTCAAACACGTGTGCGCTACGCTGAAACAGATCAAATGAATGTAGTGTATTACGGCAATTACGCACAATACTTTGAGATAGGCCGCGTGGAAAGTATTCGCGCTTTGGGCTTTACCTATAAGCGCATGGAAGATGAAGGTGTAATAATGCCGGTTGTTGAATTATATACAAAGTTTCTGCGTCCTGCAACTTACGATGATCTTTTAACCATACAAACCCAGGTACGCAAACTGCCTGAATCATATCATATAGAATTTCACCAGGATGTTTTTAATGAAGAAGGCAAGCTGCTTGCAGCCGGAAGGGTGAGCTTATATTTTCTTGACAAAGAAACCTGGAAGCGAAGAAGTATTCCTGATGATCTTAAAGAAGCGCTGGCTAAATATTTCTGATAAAATAAAATTTTAGTGCATTAACATTGATTTAAAGCATTTATATATGGATAATGACAAGGCTGGCAGAAGAAAGAATATGGAGGTTTGCTGATGTTGATGGCAGGATTTTACTTAGCCCTATTAATTATAAAGTAAGCATTTTTGGTTTTGTATAAGTGTAAAGTTTTAATAGTTTTTGACAATATAGATACGGGTTGAAAATAAATTCAATTTTTTTTATATAAATACGCCTTGTAATTAAGTTTTTAATATTTTTTACGTGGGAAGCAGAAAAATCAATATTTCCCATATTTTCGTGTATATTTTTACAGATTAGTCCATTGCTCCTAAACGTTTCCCGTAAATGTTTTTGATTTTTGGGTTTCTGTTCTTTTTAAAAACTAAACATTTAAGTATGAACATTTATGTAGGAAACTTAAACTGGAGCCTAACCAGTGATGACCTTTACAATTTATTTACGCCTTACGGCGAAGTGGTTTCTGCCAAAATTATTACTGATAAGTTTAACAACAACCGCAGCAAAGGTTTCGGTTTTGTTGAAATGAGTGACGATGAAGCAGCCCGCCAGGCAATCAGCAACCTGCATGATACTGAGTTATCCGGCAGAAAGATTGTTGTGAACGAATCTGCACCTCGTAAAGAAGGTGAAGGTGGCGGTTACAAGAAGAAGAGTTTTGGCGGTGGCGGCGGTGGTTACAACCGTGGCGGCGGCGGAAGCCGTGGCGGTGGCGGTTACAACCGTAATCGTGGCGAAGGCGGTGGTTATAACCGTTATTAATCTTTCGAGTAAATTAACTCTGAATAGGCTTCCTGGAAAACGCTTTAAGAAGTTCCAAAAATTACCCTGGAACTTCTTTTTTTTGTTATAAGTCAAGTTGCTGATAGGCTAAAAGAATAAAGTCACGATGACTTTTTATTACCAGCCACTAAAACCACTACACCTGCAACAGTTACAATTGCTCCGGCATACAAAGGCCAGTTTACAGAATTATTTTTTTCTTTGTTGATTTCGAGCGGGCCCACATCGGCAACCTTTTCTTTTGTAGTAAAATTAACGCTGCGAAAAATCATCATTATTATTCCAATAACGATTAATACAATGCCTAAACCTTTCATCTTTTTCAATTTTGAATTGTGTATAAATGAAACCTCAGGTGTTAATGCAAAAAATTATGCATCCTGATAATTACCGTTATTTTTTAAAACATTCAAACGGTAATACCTGAAGTACTGTATACAAAAAGAAATAATCATGCCACGTAAATTGGCATGGTACGAAAAGATATAAGCAATGCTTTAAAAGAATCAATCAGCTTCCGACAGTACAGATCTCGATTTTGACTTTAAAATGGCAGGTTCTTCACAGCAATTTTTCTTAAATAATAATGCTGTCCAAACATGATCCAGTGCCACCTGGGAAGTGGCTTCATATTCGCAATCGCTTAAAACCTCCCAGTTTGCATTTCTGTTCAAATCGCTGGCAATTTTGCTTGTAACTTTAGGATAAGCGATCCATAGTTTACTGTTTTTATGCAAGGCAGGAAAAACGTCACGCAAAATGTTACACAATTGATTACGGTTAACTGCAAAAACCAAAGCAAAATCAATTTTTTTTGATTTTAAGAGCGGCGTAACATTTTTTGCGTAAGATAATTTTGCGAACTGTTTTTCAATTGAAGAAGGGAGACCTTGGATAAGTAAGTTTTTTTCTTCGCTTAATTCCAATTTTTCAAACAGACTGTTAGAGAACATTCGGCAAAAGAAATTTTGTTAAACAATAAAACGGACTGCAAAAGTAAGCTTTTTTTTAGTTAATGCAGTTAAAGTTTTGTTTTTAGTATGGGAAATTAAAAAAAACAATGATTGATATTGAACAAAAAAGATAAAGTAAATAACTTTAAAATACTTAATCCAAACCTGAATGTATTTTAAACGCTTGCCCTTTGTAAGATTGATTGCTGCATTATGCGCAGGTATAATTGCAGGATGGTATTTTAATATTACACTGCAATTTATTTTGATCTTTATATGCCTTTCGGTATTGCTGTTAATTGCATTTGGCTTATTGCCCATATCAAAGAAATTTATGTATCGATGGTTAGGGGGCGTGCTGTGGCTAATGCTCTTTTGTGGCGTTGGTATGCTGATACTGTTCAATAAGAATATCACCAATAATCAAGGCTGGTATGGTAAGCATTATAAAGAAGACAATGCTGTATTGTTTACAATACTTGAGCCGTTACAGGAAAAGCCTAATTCTTATAAGGCGCTTGCTGAAGTAAATGCTGTGTATAATAATAATTCATGGGTTTCATCAAAAGGCAAAGTGTTGCTTTATTTTAAAAAAGATTCATTGAAGCCTCAGTTGTATTATGGCTCTAAAATTATTTCCAATAAATCTTTGCAGGCCATACGAAACAGCGGCAACCCGGCGGCTTTTAATTACAATCGTTATTGCTTGTTCCAGGATATAACGGCACAGGTATTTCTTGCTGCAGATGATTATCATATTCTTTCATCACAAAACAAAAATGCTGTACAGAATTTTCTATTTATGATAAGAGATAAGGCTCTGCAAACACTAAGACAAAACATTCATTCTCCCAATGAACTGGGCATTGCAGAAGCTTTATTGATTGGTTACAGGAATGATCTTGATAAAGACCTCGTGCAAGCTTACAGCAACACCGGTGTTGTACATATAATCGCCATAAGCGGCCTGCACCTTGCCATGATTTACGCAGGCCTGCTTCGTTTATTTTCATTAATCAAATCATCACGCACCAAAAGGTGGCTGGAGCCGGTTGTAGTGCTGGCTATTATATGGCTGTTCACGCTTATTGCCGGCGCTGCTCCATCTGTGTTAAGGGCTGCCGTTATGTTTACTTTTATCCTGCTTGGAAAAATTATAAGTAAGGATACTAACGTTTATAATACGCTTGCTGCTTCTGCCTTTGTGCTGTTGCTTATTAATCCTTTTTATTTATGGGATGTTGGATTTCAATTGTCTTACACTGCAGTGTTTGGAATACTGCTTTTTTTCAAACCGGTGAGAAACCGGCTTTATTTTAAAAACAAAAGTTTAAGATGGGTTTGGGATATGTGTGCTGTTAGTTTATGCGCACAGGTATTTACGCTGCCACTGGTTATTTACCATTTTCACCAGTTGCCTTTGTTGTTTTTATTCAGTAACCTGGTTGTTGTTCCTTTATCAAGCCTTGTGCTTATAGCAGAACTTGCTTTATTCCTTTTTGCATGGTTGCCTCATATCAATTTATTCATAGGTAAATTAACGGAAGCACTGCTATGGCTGATGAATGCCTTCACTATGCATCTTGATAAGCTGCCTTTTTCTGTGTGGAATGGTTTGCAAATTTCATTGCTGCAGTTACTGATATTATTTGCAATAACAACGATGGTTACATGCTGGCTGTTTACCAGGCATGCAAAAAATGCAGTTGCAGCATTATTATGTATGGTGTTGTTTTTTATTCTTCGGGATATAAATATTTTTCAACACAAAACACAGCAGAAACTAATTGTTTATAATGTTCCAAAGCATCGGGCAATAGATCTTATTGCAGGAAAAGATTGTCATTTCTTTGGTGATTCAGTTGTGATAAAAGACGCAGTGCTCAGGAATTTTAATATTAAACCTGCCCGCACAAGAAACAGGCTTTATGCCTCCGAAGAAATTATTCTGCCTGATATTTCCAACTTCATCATTCAGCTAAACGCTTTAAACGTATTAGTGCTTTCGGGAAAAATGCCTCAGGCTAAGCCGCCTGAAAAGATAAGTGTTGATATAATAATACTTTCCAATAATACAACCATTGCACCTGCTCAATTGAATCAGTTTTTTAATTGTAAATATGTTGTTGCAGACAGCAGCGTGCCGGCCTGGAAATTTTCAAAATGGAAAAAAGAATTTGAGCAATTACATTTGCGCTTCTATTCAGTACCGGAACAAGGTGCTTTTATTTTGAAATCACAGGTTTAAACTCACATTCTCATGCAAAAAAGAATATCAGGCGCATTAATTTCTGTTTTTTATAAAGACGGACTGGAGCCTGTTGTAAAAACGCTTGAAAAGCTCGGCATTAAAATTTATTCTACCGGCGGCACGCAAAAATTTATTGAGGACCTTAATATAAAATGCATTCCCGTTGAATCGTTAACCACTTATCCTTCTATTCTCGGCGGAAGGGTTAAAACGCTGCACCCGTCTGTGTTTGGCGGCATTTTGGGCAGAAGGGATGTTGAACAGGATTTGCAGGAAATGGCTCAGTATAAAATACCTGAAATTGATTTGGTGATCGTTGACCTTTATCCTTTTGAAGAAACGGTGGCGCAGCATGCCTCGCCTTTATTCAGTGGCGATAACAGTGGCATTGAAAAGGCAATCATTGAAAAAATTGATATTGGCGGCCCTTCCATGATTCGTGCAGGGGCCAAAAATTTTAAAGATGTATTGGTTATTGCTGCCAAAGAAGATTACCAGCCGCTTGTGTCTTTATTGGATGCTCAGCAAGGTGAAACCACGCTTGAACAGCGTAAACAATTTGCAGCTAAAGCATTTGAAGTAGTTATGAATTATGATATAGCTATCAGTAATTATTTTAACAAGGCGCTGTTCAATCCTTTTCATGAAAAACAGGGATTGAGATATGGTGAAAACCCGCATCAGCAGGCCGTATTTTACGGTGATTTGAAAAATTGTTTTAATCAATTACATGGTAAAGAAATATCTTACAATAACCTCGTTGATATAGATGCTGCCATACAATTAATAAGCGAGTTTGATACAACAACTTTTGCTATAATTAAACACACCAATGTTTGCGGCGTTGCACAACGCACATCAGTAAAAGATAGCTGGGATGCTGCTTTGGCCGGTGATCCTGAAAGTGCATTTGGCGGTGTGCTTGTGTGCAATAAACCTATAGATGCAGCAACAGCTTCAGCTATTAATGAAATATTCTTTGAAGTGCTGATTGCGCCTGCTTTTGATGAAGATGCATTGCAGATATTGAA
The DNA here is from genome assembly GCF_900115755.1 of Parafilimonas terrae. GTDB lineage: Bacteria > Bacteroidota > Bacteroidia > Chitinophagales > Chitinophagaceae > Parafilimonas > Parafilimonas terrae. Next base: position 85,397 of record NZ_FOXQ01000003.1, on the reverse strand, counting down.
ATCAAAAAAGAACAGGATCCTTTTACAGCTAACAGGAACATATGCCCCGCAAATTCAATATAAATCCGTATTGAATGGCACGTTGGTGCAGGACAATGACAAAGGTAATTTTAATGAATGGAAAGAAGTTGGAGGACGCAATGCAACGCAGCAGGAACATGCTGATCTTGCATTTGCCAACATTGTTTGCAAACATTTAAAAAGCAATGCCATCGCTTTAATAAAAAACAGGCAACTGGTTGGCAAAGGCTGCGGGCAAACAAGCCGCATTGATGCTTTGCGGCAGGCCATTGAAAAATCAAAACAATTTAAGTTCGATTTGAAAGGAGCAGTGCTGGCAAGCGATGCTTTCTTTCCGTTTAATGATTGTGTGCAATTAGCGCATGCAGCGGGCATTGAAGCTTTTATTCAGCCTGGCGGGTCAGTAAGGGATAAAGACAGCATTGATTATTGTGTGCAAAATAATCTTGCAATGGTTATTACGGGAATGAGGCATTTCAGGCATTAATGTTTATCAGGATTGTTTTCTGAAATGGATATGGCAGTCATTATAGCAACTGTTTATTCGCATTATTTCTTATGGAACTTCTCTAAAAAAAATAATTAATTACAACGATTCAGGCTTCATTTACGTCTTGTTTAATAGCAGTTAATAATTAAAAGCAATTATTTTAATTTGTGAAATATGCTTGGGAGAATTTCCGGTTTACTTTTTCTGCTATTAATAAGCTTTCTGCGAGGCCAGGGCCAGGCATGTACCACGCTGGGCCAAACACCGCAAACCGCTTTCCCGGTTTGTGGCGTTCAAACTTTTCACCAGTCAAGTGTGCCCACCTGCAGTAATCATGAAGTTCAGGTTCCCTGCAGTGATGGCGTTAGTTATGTTGATTTTAATCCTTTCTGGTACAGGTTTATGTGTTATGAAAGCGGTACGCTTGGTTTTGTAATAACGCCGGAAGATTTGGGCGATGATTATGACTGGCAGCTTTTTGATATTACCGGGCATGATCCATCGGAAGTTTATACAAACAGGGCACTGTTTGTTACGGGAAACTGGAGTGGCAGTTATGGCGTTACAGGCACTTCGGCAAATAATTCAAATAACATAAGCTGTGCATCTGACCCAAATGCTCATTTAACTACTTACAGCAAAATGCCCACGATCACGGAAGGGCATGAATACTTATTGCTGATAAGCCATTTTTCAGGTGATAATCAAAGCGGTTACGATCTTGATTTTAAAGGTGGTACTGCAAGCATTGATGACCCGTTAAAGCCGCAGATGCTTGCAGCAAGTGCAAATTGTTCGGGCCAGGTTATTTATATCAAGCTAAACAAGAAGGTAAAATGTTCAAGCCTTGCTGCAAACGGCAGCGATTTTGTATTGACTTCTTCAGTTGCTAAAGTTAAATTGGCGGCAGGCATTAATTGCAGCAATTCATTTGATATGGACTCGCTGCAGGTTACATTAGATAAACCATTACCTCCGGGTAATTATACTTTGAATATTCAAAATGGCAATGATGCCAATACACTTCTTGATAACTGCGCCAATAATATTCCTCCCGATTCAAAAATATCATTCACTGTTTATCCGCTTGTACCTACGCCTATGGACAGTATTGCACCGGTTGGATGCGCCCCGGATGAAATAAAACTTGTATTTCAAAAGCCGATGCTTTGCAGTTCGGTTGCTGCCAATGGAAGTGATTTTGTTATTACCGGAACAGCGCCGGTTTCAATTGTATCAGCCGCAGGTGAAAATTGTAATAATGGCGTAAGTAATGTTATTACAGTAAAGCTTAATAAAGCAATTCAAACTGCCGGTAATTTTGTAATCACGCTTAAGGAAGGAACGGATGGCAATACAATTTATGATGAATGTTCGCAGGAAACGCCTGCCGGATCTTCATTAAACTTTGTAACGGCAGATATCGTTTCAGCCGATTTTAGTTACCGCGTTGGTTTAGGCTGTGTGAATGATACCTTATTTTATAGCCACGATGGCAGAAACCAGGTTAATAACTGGGACTGGACGTTTGATGCAAACGGAACAAGTGATGCAAGGGATTCTTTTTTTGTCTTTAATGATTATGGCAGCAAGCATATCAAATTATATGTGAGCAATGATCTGTGTTCTGATTCTGCAACTGCAGATATATTGCTCGATAACGAACTGGTATCACGTTTTAATGTTTTGCCTTCGCCTGAATTATGCCCTGAAGACCCGGCACAATTTGTTGATTCAAGCATTGGTAAAATTGTAAGCTGGTACTGGAATTTAGGTGATGGCGCTGTTACCGTTATGCAAAACCCTTCTCCAAAATATTATCCTTATCCTTTAACGAGGAATGGAAGCACTTATCCGATATCACTTGTTGTTGAAAATGATCTTGGCTGCTTCGATACATCCTATCAAAACCTTGAGGTGCATTATAGTTGTTATATTGCCGTGCCGGGTGCATTTACACCTAATGGAGATGGCCTTAACGATTATCTTTATCCGTTAAATGCATACAAGGCCGATAACCTGATATTTCGTGTGTATAATCGCTGGGGCCAGCTTGTGTTTGAAACAAAAGACTGGACTAAAAAATGGGATGGAAGAATTAATGGTTACCCGCAGGCGGCAGGCACGTATGTATGGATGTTAAGTTTTAAAAACCGCGATACAGGGCAGGCCTATTCATTGAGAGGAACAACAGTGCTGATACGGTAAACAAATGATGAATGTAATTTCGAACTTTAAATCCCCGCTTAAAAGATGGAAGAAGTTATTTTGGTAGATGATCAGGACAAAGAAATTGGCGTGATGGAAAAGATGGAAGCCCACTTGAAAGGCAGGCTGCACAGGGCTTTCAGCATATTTATATTTAATAATAAAAATGAAATGTTGCTGCAGCAGCGGGCAGCCGGTAAATATCATAGCGGCGGCTTATGGACGAATGCCTGCTGCAGCCACCCAAGGCCTAATGAAAATATTGAAGATGCAGCCGCAAGGAGGTTAAAAGAAGAATTAGGTTTTGAAACGCCACTCGATAAAATCTTTGATTTCACTTATAAAGCTTCATTTGATAATGGCTTAACGGAACATGAATTCGATCATGTATTTGCCGGTATTTATAGCGGCGAAATGAATATAAATAAAAATGAAGCAGAGAATGTTTGCTTTCGCTCGATGGAAGAGATTGAGTCTGACCTGCAAACACATCCGCATAAATTCACTGCATGGTTTTCACTTGCCTTTCCGCGTATAAAAAATTGGAAAAATACTGCCTCGGCAGTTGCCTGATTATTGTGTGCAAAAAAAAGTTTTTATAATAGGTTCAGGTATTGCAGGTATGGCCTGTGCCATAAGGCTTGCAGTGCACGGTTATGAAGTAAGCATATTTGAAAAGAATAATTATGCAGGCGGAAAAATATATTTGATTGACCAGGATGGCTATTGTTTTGATGCCGGCCCGAGCCTATTTGTTCAGCCTGGAAATATAGAAGAACTATTTAAGCTTTGTAATGAAGACATGCATGAATATTTTCATTACGCACCTTTGGAAATTAGCTGTAAATATTTTTATGAAGATGGCGTTGTAATAAATGCATATACTGATAAAAATAAGTTTGCCAATGAAGTTGAGATAAAAACCGGCGAACCGGCACGCCATATAACTGATTATCTCGATGAATCAGAAAAGATATATAAAAATATCGGTGAAATATTTCTGAACAATTCATTACATCAAAAATCAACGTGGCTTAATTCAAATGTGTTAAAGGCTTCGCTTCAAGCGAAACCCTCATATATATTTTCAACGTTCAACGATGCCAATAAAAGAAAGTTCAGTGACCCGCATATTGTGCAATTATTTAATCGCTTTGCGACCTATAATGGCAGCAGCCCATACAAAGCTCCGGCAATGCTGCAGCTTATTCCACATATAGAATTTAATGAAGGCGTTTTTTATCCAAAGGGAGGGATGATAGCTGTAAGGGATGCTTTGTATAAGCTTGCCTGCAAAATGAATGTGGAGTTTCATTTTAATTCGCCGGTTGAAAAAATCATAACAGAAAATAATAAAGCAACCGGCTTATTTGTGAATGGGCAGGCATTGTATGCAGATATTATTGTAAGCAACACTGATATTTATTTTACATATAAACAATTATTGAATGATACACATAAAGCGAATGCAATTTTAAAGCAGGAGAGAAGCAGCAGCGCTATTGTTTTTTATTGGGGTATTATAAAAAAATTTCTGCAACTTGAGCTGAACAATATTTTTTTCAGCAAGGATTATGAAGGAGAATTTAATAGCATCTTTAAATCAAAAACAGTTTATAACGATCCAACGATCTATGTAAACATTACAGCTAAATGTGAACCAGGCATTCATGCACCTGCTGGTAAAGAAAACTGGTTTGTAATGATAAATACAGCAAGCGGTGCAGATATTAATGACGCTGCCATTCAATCATATAAAAAAAGTATTATTGTTAAACTTAACCACATGCTGCAAACAGATATTGAACCATTGATTGAAACAGAAGGTGTATTGCATCCGCAAAAAATTGAAAAAGAAACCGCAAGTTTTGGCGGTGCTATTTATGGTTCGGCTTCAAATAGCAGGATGGCAGCTCTTAACAGGCATCCTAATTTTTCTAAAAGCATTCGCGGCCTTTATTTTACAGGAGGAAGCGTTCATCCGGGCGGTGGTATTCCACTTTGTTTGAAGAGCGCTGCCATAACTTCTAACTTAATTATTAAAAACAGCAGCCGATAAATTAAACTGCATGATATCAAAATCAAATCTTAATAAAGCTGCATTATTCATCGCCTTGTTATTTCATATATGCGGGTTAATTGGTATTTTGCTTACGCCTTATAAAGAGTGGTTTATAAGTATCACACCCATCCATCTTTTATTAATGGCTGCTTTACTTATTGCAACACATCGCAAAAAAAGCAAACAATTTTTTCTGTTTTTCTTAATCACCTGTACTGCTGGTTTTTTAATAGAGGCTGCTGGCGTAAGCACGGCGGCAGTTTTTGGAAAATATATGTATGGTGAAACGTTGGGCCTGCAATTATTTAACGTACCGCTTATAATTGGTATCAATTGGTTTATTATAATTTATTGTGCCGGCATGTTTACACAAGCTTATGAAAACTATATGCTGCAAAGGTTAAGCAAAGGCGGCTTTTTAGTGAGCAAACAATTACAGGCAGCTTCTTTTATAATTGATGCTGTTTTTCTCACTGTGATGTTTGATTGGGTTATGGAACCCGTTGCTGTAAAACTTGGTTATTGGCAATGGCAAAATAACCATATCCCGCTTTTCAATTATATAAGCTGGATAATTATAAGCGCATTACTGCTTGCTCTTTTCAGGAAGTTGAATGCCGGAAGCCGTAATATATTCGCTGTACATTTGTTTATAATACAGTTGTTGTTTTTTTTAGTACTTCGGACATTTTTATGAGCCTCCTTATCTACATATTAATTGGCGCAGCAGCTTTTATTTTTATGGAAGGCGTTGCCTGGTTTGCCCATAAATATATTATGCATGGTTTTTTGTGGAACCTGCATAAAGATCATCATTTACCTCACGAAGGTTTTTTTGAAAAAAATGATCTCTTCTTTTTAATTTTTGCTATTCCGGGCTGGTTATGTATTCAGTTTGGATGGAGCAGCGAAACATGGTGGGTTGTAAGCATTGGCTGCGGCATAACATTGTATGGCATTGCTTATTTTATTGTACATGAAATTATTATACACCGGCGGTTCAAGCTTTTTGAAAAAACTAATAACCGTTATATAAAAGCAATAAGATGGGCGCATAAAATGCACCATCGCCATTTAAATAAAGAAAATGGTGAGAGCTTTGGAATGTTATTCGTTTCAAAAAAATATTGGCAAAAAATAAAACGGGATGAGCAGGTTAAAGAACAACTCTCCCGTATAAATTAAATAATAATTGCTGCATAAAATCAACAATGCCCAAGCGCCCAGTAAATCAGCAAAAAAACAACAACTGTACCCAGGCAGCCGCCGCCCCATTTATAAGCGCCATAGCCTGCAATTAAAGTTCGTAACCAGTCACGCATAATTTAAAATTTAGTATGATGTGTTTAAAAATTATGCCATTTTTATAAGTGCAATCGTTTGTGATTATAAGTTTGAAAATATAATTATAAGTTTATACGGTCATGCCTTATTGTGTATTCAATTACAATTTGATAAAGCAGTCAAGATTGCAGGACTAAAAAAAACCTTCCGATTTTATTAAAAGCATCAGATAAGCTTCAAACGTTTAAAATATAATCCATGAAGAAATTAGCAGCTATTCTTTTATGTTTTACAGTTTTTAAAACAATACAAGCTCAATACACGCCTGCGCCGCAAAACCTTGCGGCCAGGCAGTGGTTTGAAGACGCCCGTTTTGGCTTATTTATTCATTGGGGGCCATTCAGTATTCCGGGATCCGGTGAATGGGTGATGAATAACCGCAACATCACTGTAAAGAATTATACAAGGCTGATGGATTTTTTCAATCCCATTGATTTTGATGCTGCAGCCTGGGTGGATGCTGCAAAAAATGCCGGTATGAAATATATAACGCTTATTACCCGGCATCACGATGGTTTTAGTATGTGGGATACAAAAGCGTCTGATTTCAACATCATGAATTCGCCTTATAAGAAAGACATTGTAAAGATGATTGCAGACGAATGTCATAAGCAAGGCCTGAAAATATTCTTTTATTATTCCCTGCTCGACTGGCGCCGGAATGATTACAGTTACTGGACGGGAAGGACCGGCCAAGGCACCGGCAGGACTGTACATGGCGATTGGAATAATTATATAAAATTCATGGAGCAGCAGTTAACCGAGCTGCTTACTAATTACGGTGAAGTTGCAGGGATATGGTTTGATGGCTACTGGGACCAGACCGAACCTGAAGGAGCAGCCGACAGAACGCCGAGAATTGACTGGCATTTAGATGAGATTTATGCGCTTATTCATAAACTGCAGCCGCAATGTTTAATTGGGAACAATCATCATCTTTCTCCTTTGCCCGGCGAAGATTTTCAAATGTTTGAACAGGATTTGCCAGGTGAAAACAAAGGCGGTTTAAATTATCAAAAACCTTCTGACCTGCCGCTTGAATCTTGCGTAACCATGAATAATTCATGGGGTTTTAATCTTACTGATACAAGCTATAAAACACCAAAACAGCTAATAGATTTGCTGGTGAGGGCAAGCGGTTATGGCGCTAATCTGCTGCTCAATATCGGGCCTATGCCTAACGGTAAAATTCAGCCGGAATTTCTTGAAAGAATGGCTTATATGGGCAACTGGCTTAAAACTTATGGTGAAAGCATTTATGGAACAAAAGGCGGTTATATGCGCCCGCAAACATGGGGCTGCATTACACAAAAAAACGATACTATGTTTGTGCATGTACTCGATAAAAAAGCTACCTCCATAAAGCTGGAAAATTTTCCCTTTAAAAAAATTGCCAGGGCCTATTTACTGAAAAATAATGCTATTGTGCAAACACAGTTATCCAATGGCACGCTCACTATTACGGCAAACCCGGCAATGGATGAACCTGATGAAGTAATTGTTCTTGTAAACAAGAAATGATTTTTTGGAGTTACGAGCTTTGTATTTTATGGCATCACGGTTGCGTCGCATCACTTGTGCCGCATATTTTCATGGCAGCAATGTACAGCTTCAATATAAAGCATTCACGTAATTTTGGCCTATGTTTTATACACCGGTCATACCATCATGGCTTATGAAATTAAATCCTTCTATGGTATGGAAGATGCCGGTAAAAGATAAAGAATTGTTTCTTACGTTTGACGATGGCCCGCATGAAACAGCAACGCCGTTTGTGCTGGATCAGTTAAAGCAATATGATGCTAAAGCCACATTTTTTTGCATAGGTAAAAATGTACAGGCGCATCCTGGAATTTATAAGCGCATTTTGGATGAAGGGCATTCAGCAGGCAATCATACTTTTAATCATCTGAACGGCTGGAAAACAAAAAATGAGCAATATATAAGCGACATTACTGAAACAGCAAAATACGTAGATAGCCATCTTTTCAGACCGCCGTATGGTAAAGTTTCTCCTTTCGTTGCTAAAATGCTAATAAACAAGTTTCATTATAAAATTATAATGTGGCATGTATTAAGCGGCGATTTTGATGAGAAATTGTCTCCCGAAAAATGCACTGAAAATGTATTAATGCACAGCAAAGCAGGTTCTGTTATAGTGTTTCATGATAGCACAAAAGCTTGGGAAAGAATGAGTTATGCGCTTCCAAAAACATTGGAATATTTTAAGGAACAAGGGTATGAATTCAGGGCAATTCTATAAAAAAATGAAGGCCAAGGTAGACACCTTAGCCCGTTTTTAATCCGTACCCTATGAAAACTAAATCAAAAATAAAGAATTATATATTCATAGCTAAAAAATAGCTACAATAATTTCAAAAAAATTTTATGCAACTTATAGATACACATTGCCATCTATACTTGCCTGACTTTAAAGACGACTTGTCTGACGTTATATTACGGGCTGAATCCCAAGGTGTTAACAAGTTTTATTTACCTTGTATTGATAGCTCCGTAATAAATGATATGTTAACACTGGAACAGGCATACTCAGAAAAATGCTTTTCAATGGCCGGATTACATCCCTGTTCAGTCAACAACGATTTCAAGCAAGAATTAAGCCAAATAAGAGATTTTTCTACAAAAATTTCTTTCCCTGCCGTTGGTGAAATTGGCCTCGATTTTCACTGGAGCACAGAATTTATGCGTGAACAATACCAGGCCTTTGAAATTCAGATGCAATGGGCGCTCGAAGAAAAACTGCCTATAGTAATTCATACACGGAATGCAATGAAGGAAACAATTGATTTTGTAAAGCCATATTCAAATAAAGGTTTGAGGGGCATTTTTCATTGTTTTGGAGGCTCTTATGAAGAAGCAGCCCAAATAATTGAAATGGGTTTTTTATTAGGCATTGGAGGTGTGCTTACTTATAAAAAGTCAGGCCTGGATCAAACTTTATCAAAAATAAATCTTGAGCACATTGTACTTGAAACCGATGCGCCTTATTTAACGCCGGTGCCTTATCGCGGCAAGCGTAATGAAAGCAGTTATATAAAGATTATCGCTCAAAAACTGGCGGAAGTTAAGCAGGTTACACTGGAAGAAGTGGCTGCCGTTACTACATCAAATGCAGAAAATATTTTCGGCAAGTAAAAAGCCATTATTTTTGCCGCCCGAAATAGGAGAGGTGTCCGAGTGGTTGAAGGAGCACGCCTGGAAAGTGTGTATACTCGAAAGGGTATCGCGGGTTCGAATCCCGCTCTCTCCGCTGAGAGGGACTTCTTTAAGAAGCCCCTCTTTTTTTTCGTATATTAAATAACCTTCCTCCTTCATTTGCAATGCATTATGGGTAAACAGCCTAAGCATTGTAGGTGTTCGATAGATGCTATCCTGATAATATAAATTGTTGTCGAACACCATGTTTATAAATTCTCGCTTCTGCAAGGTATCTGACCGTGTATATACATATCTCATGTCTGATAGCAGGGTAAGATTTTTCTCCAATATTTCAAATGCCTTTGCAGTATTCTCACCAAGCCGTTCTATTGAACCTTTTAGACTCAGGATAGTATGGTTATAGGTAGAATACCACCTGTCATAAGTATCTCTGGATATCTCATTCTTGATCCATTTTTCTTCCACAGAATAAAGCTTTTCCTGAACATCATCTAACTGTCTCCTTTTTTCGTTAACCTTTTGCCGGTTGTTTTTCCATTTCAATTTCGATAGATAGCCTACAGCCATTTCTGATTTCAAGTACTTTGGTTTCCGGCAGGCTCATTAATTCACAAGCTCCAGGAATTGGTTATGAGCTTTAATCGCGCTGATATTATTGTGCTTTGAATGCCTGCATTTATAATAATAAAAATACTTGCCTGATTTTCCACGGGAAGACGCGCCGGAAAGCGGATTACCGCAGTGGCATTTTAATACACCCCTTAAAGGAATTTCATCATCAATGATCGTTTTTGTTTTTGCCGGCTTCTTCATTTTACTTTGTACCATTTGTCATGTAGTTATATCAACTATTGGCTCATGATTAGCCGGGAACAACCCACCGGGATAATTCTTATAGGCATCTACTTTTAATAAGGCTGTATAAACAGGATTTGAAAGCACTCTCTCGATCGCCATATTTCCTTTTCTATTGAATCCAAGCCCACAAGCCATCTCTTTGATTTTGTAAAGAGGCGTGCTTCGTAAATATGCATCATAAATAAACCTGACAATTTTTGCTTCTGCTTCCTCCACGACTAAGTGCCGTTCTTTGCTTTCACCTTATTTCTTATATCCGAACGGTGGATTCTTATAAACAAACCTGCCTTCTTTTGCTTTTGCTGTATAAAAATCCGCTGCGGCAGGAATCAGCTCCAGGATTGCAGGCACAGCTACTCCATCAGGCCGGGTATGCCGACAGCTTTGTTGCTTTTTTATTTACACCTCTTAAAACAACAACATGCTTAACGTCATTTAGACAGAATTTTAATCTTGGCCTCCCATTGAGGTGAGAGATTGTAAACAAGTCTTTTTTGAGAGTAAGCGTTTATTACTCATCACCCATTCTCATTTCATCGCCTTCCAGGCATTGATTAAGCCATTGGTAGATGAATCATGCGAAGTGATCTTATTATTGTTTTCCAGCTCTGGCAACACTTTTGAGGCAAGCTGCTTGCCTAATTCAACACCCCACTGATCGAAGCTGAAAATATTCCAGATAATACCCTGAACAAAAATCTTATGCTCATATAAAGCAATAAGGTTGCCCAAAGTTTTAGGCGTAATTTCTTTTATTAAAAATGAATTCGTGGGTTTATTGCCCTTAAATACTTTAAATGGAACAAGCCTTTTTATTTCTTCCGGCGATTTGTTTTCTTTCTTTAATTCTTCCCGCACTTCCGCTTCGTCTTTCCCCTTCATTAAAGCTTCTGTTTGCGCAAAGAAATTACTTAACAGTTTTAAATGGTGATCGCCAATCGGATTGTGTGAAACAGCGGGCGCAATAAAATCGCATGGTATTAACAGCGTTCCCTGGTGTATAAGCTGGTAAAAAGCATGTTGGCCGTTAGTGCCCGGCTCGCCCCAAATTACAGGGCCCGTAGCATAATTGGTTTCGCTGCCATTGCGGTTTACATATTTGCCGTTGCTTTCCATATTGCCTTGCTGAAAGTAAGCGGCAAAGCGATGCATATATTGATCGTAAGGCAGAATGGCTTCTGTTTGGGCTTTGAAAAAATTGGTGTACCATATACCAATTAACGCCATCAATATTGGTATATTTTTATCGAAGGCAGTTGTTTTAAAATGCACATCAGTTTCATAACCGCCTTTTAAAAGTTCTTCAAAATTATTATAGCCAATGGTTAATGCAATTGATAAACCGATAGCGCTCCATAAAGAGTATCTTCCGCCTACCCAATCCCAGAACTCAAACATATTGACTGTATCAATGCCAAATTTTTTTACCTCTTTTTCATTGGTGCTTAAGGCTGCAAAATGTTTTGCTACATGCTGTTCATCTTTCGCCGATTGTAAAAACCATTCACGCGCCGTGTGCGCATTCGTCATGGTTTCCTGCGTGGTGAATGTTTTTGAGGCAATTAAAAACAGCGTTTCATCCGGCGTAATTTTTTTAAGTGTTTCAGCTATATGCGTGCCATCAATATTACTTACAAAATAGGGTTGAATACCTTCAACCCAATAAGGCTTTAATGCTTCCGTAACCATTACAGGGCCAAGGTCGCTGCCGCCAATCCCAATGTTTACTATGTATTTTATCTTCTTGCCAGAATAACCTTTCCATTCCCCGCTGTGTATCTTTTCACAAAATGCTTTCATCTGTTGCTGCACACGCTGCACATCGGGCATTACATCTTTGCCATCACTTAAAACAGGTTCGCCGCTAAAATTCCTTAATGCTGTATGCAGCACAGAGCGGTTCTCGGTTTCATTTATCTTATCGCCATTAAACATCTCTGTAATGGCTTCCTTTACTTTACAATCATCTGCAAGCTGCAGCAATAATTGTAAGGTTTTTTGTACGATTATATTTTTAGAATAGTCGAATAAAATATCTCCAAATTTTATTGAGAATTTATTAAAGCGGTCTTCATCTTCAGCAAAAAGGCGTTTCATGGTTATGTGACGCATTTCTTCACTCTGATGCTTGGTGAGTAACAGCCATGCCTGTGTATTGGCCGGATTTATTTTCGGTAACATTTCGTGTTAGTTTAATTTATCATTTAATTACAAATGGTTGATTACTTCAACCGTTTCATCAATCATTGCTGAATTTATATCCAAGTGTGTAACCATTCTTACATGCATTTTTGAAATTGCAATAACAAGTATATTATTTTTTTTAAAATGCGCCGATAACGTTTCTGCAGTAAACCTGCCCTTCACTTCAAAAATTACGATGTTGGTTTCTACGGGAAATATTTTGCCAACAAAATCTTTTTGCTGCAAAGCTGCTGCTAATTTTTGTGCATGCTCATGATCATCTTTTAACCTTTCAATATTATTATCCAATGCATAAATACATGCTGCAGCCAGATAGCCGGCCTGCCGCATGCCGCCGCCAAATACTTTCCTTATTCTTCTTGCTTTTGCAATAAAATCTTTTGTGCCAATGAGCAGGCTTCCAACCGGAGCGCCTAAGCCTTTGCTTATACAGATGGAAATACTGTCGAAAATTTCTCCATAATCTTTCGGCGAATTTCCTGTTGCAACAATTGCATTAAACAAACGGGCGCCATCTAAGTGTAACAGCAAATTATTGGCATCGCATATTTTTTTTATGGATTTAATGTCTTCGAAATTATAGCAGCTTCCACCGCCACGGTTAGCGGTATTTTCAAGCGAGACAAGTTTTGAATAAGCTTTATGCAAATCGTTCCTGTTGTTAATGCAGGCTTCCACCTGGTCTGCTGTTATCCTGCCGTAATTGCCATCAATTAAATTAACAGAGCAGCCAGAATTAAATGCAATGCCGCCGCCTTCGTATTGATAAATATGTGAAAGCCTGTCGCAAATAATTTCATCGCCGGGCTGCGTGTGGCATTTAATGGCAATTTGATTGGTCATGGTGCCGCTGAGACAAAAAACTGCAGCTTCCATTCCAAACAACGTGGCTATTTTTAATTCAAGTTCATTTACGGTTGGATCTTCTCTAAAAACATCGTCGCCAACTTTTGCATGCATCATTGCATTGAGCATTCCTGGTGTTGGTTTGGTTACGGTATCGCTTCTTAAATCTATCATCATCAGCGAAGATAATGGCAATGCATTTTATTTGAAGCATATTTGATATGCAGCACAAGATTGAATAATTATAAATTTTATAAATTATTGCTAAAACATTTGCTGAAAACAGTAATCAAAATATGCAATTGACAATTTATCCCATTTTAAGTGAAGCGGAAAATAAACATCTGTAAAAAACGCTTACTTTTGGCGCTTTGAGCAAGAGAATTAGACTACGAAAAATTTTTAATTAGAACAAACTGATTGCATTAATGTCAACGAAAGTTAACAAAATAGGCGTTTTAACATCAGGTGGGGATTCTCCGGGTATGAATGCAGCCATCAGGGCTGTTGTACGAACAGGAATTTATTACGGGCTTGAAGTTTTTGGCATCATGCGCGGATATAGCGGTATTATAGAAGATGATATGTTTCAAATGTCTTCACGCTCGGTCGCCAATATTATACAACGTGGCGGTACAATTTTGAAAACAGCTCGTTGCAAAGAGTTTTATAATGAAGAAGGCCGTAAAAAGGCCTTTGCTAATTTACAAAAAAGAGGTATTAACGGTTTAGTGGTAATAGGCGGCGACGGCAGCTTTACGGGCGCTTATAAACTAAGCAAAGAATTTGGCATTCCCTGTATCGGGATACCCGGTACCATTGATAAAGATTTATATGGCACTGACTTTACATTAGGTTTTGATACGGCAGCCAATACTGCCGTTCAGTCTATTGATAAAATACGTGATACGGCAGACTCTCACGACCGGCTTTTTATTGTGGAGGTAATGGGCCGTCATGCAGGTTATATTGCTTTGCATAGCGGCATTGCTACCGGCGCTGAGCACATATTAATGCCGGAAGTAAATACTACAATTGAAGAAATAATTTCATCCCTGTCTGAACAGGAAAAAAGAAAAAAGCTTGTTAACCTCGTTATTGTTGCTGAAGGTTATATGCCCGATCCTTCCAATCCTAAAATAAAAGGTGCAAACGAAGTAGCGCGTCTTTTGGAAGAAAGATTAAAGGGCCTTGAAATAAGGGTAACAATATTAGGGCATATTCAAAGAGGCGGCCCTCCTTCATGTATTGACAGGCTGATTGCGAGCCGCATGGGTTACCACGCTGTAGAGAGCCTGCTGGAAGGCAGGTACAATGTTATGGTTGGTATTTTGAATAATAATATGCATTACACTCCACTTGAGATTGCTATTCGCGAAAAGCAGAAAATGGGCGAGGACTGGCTTGATATTGTAAAGATACTGGCAAGCTGATTTTGCTATATGAACATAAACCACTGAAATTTTTATATGTCAGATAACATAACAAAATACCTGCATAAAGAAATGGATCGCCAGGCAGGTATAGAGCATACTTTTCACCGCACTAAAATAGTGGCAACAATAGGCCCTGCCTGCGATACATACGAGAAAATGCTTGAGCTTGCAAAAGCGGGCGTTAACGTTTTCCGTTTAAATTTTTCGCATGGCACGCAGGAAGATAAGGCAAGAATTCTCGGCCTTATTGAAAGAATGAATGAAGAAGAACCTTTTAATATATCATCCCTCGCCGATTTACAGGGACCTAAATTAAGGGTGGGTGAAATTCAAAATGGTTTACTTGAAATTAATAACGGAGATATTTTAACCTTTACTTCCAAAGAGAAAGTAATTGGCACTAAAGAAAAAATTTATGTATCCTATCCTAATCTCCATGAAGATGTAAAGGTGGGCGACAAAATTTTAATTGATGACGGTAAACTGGAAGTGGTTGTAATTGAAATTACACCTGAGGGTGATGTAAAAGTTGCCGTTAGCTATGGCGGTATTCTAATGCCCAAGAAAGGCGTAAACCTTCCCGATACTGATATTTCGTTGCCGGCTTTAACGGAAAAAGACATTTCCGACCTTGAATTTATATTACAACATAATGTTGACTGGATTGCACTTTCTTTTGTGCGCAAGGCAGAAGATATTATTGATTTGAAGAAGAGGATTGCAGAGAAAAACTCGAGCAGCAAGGTAATTGCAAAAATCGAAATGCCTTCGGCTTTAAAAGACCTGCGTAATATTATTCTTGAATCCGATGCTGTAATGGTGGCACGTGGTGATCTTGGCGTTGAGCTGCCGGTTGAAAAAGTACCGATGGCGCAGCGGGATATTATCCGTAAATGCATTCATCGTGGCAAGCCTGTAATTGTGGCCACACAGATGATGGAAAGCATGATTGACCGGATTAAGCCAAACAGGAGCGAGATTACCGATGTGGCCAATGCGGTGCTTGAAGGCGCAGACGCCGTAATGCTTAGCGCTGAAACCGCAACCGGAAAACACCCTGCACTCGTAGTGGAAACTATGCGCCGCATTATTCTTGAAGTTGAAAAAACGGAATACCGTTATAACAGGGAAGAAGATTTGAAACCATTATCGCATTCGCCCACTTTTTTAAGCGATGCTATTTGCTACAATGCCTGTAAAATAGCGAAAGACGCTAATGCCGATGCTTTGATTGGTATGACACAAAGCGGCTACACGGCATTTACATTAAGCAGCTACCGGCCTAAAAGCCCTCTATATATTTTTACCAAAGTAAAAAGCCTCGTTAACCAGTTGAGCTTAAGCTGGGGCGTACGCGCTTTTTATTATGATGAAGAAATAAGCCTTGACGATATTATTTTCGACCAGATAAATATTTTAAGAGAAAGAGGCTTTATAAAAACAGATGATGTGGTCATTAATACCGGCAGCACACCGGTTAACCTGCATCTGCCGACGAATGTTTTAAAGATTACAAAAGTTGAATAAAAGAAGCCCCCGCATTGCCGGGGGATTTTTTTATTTTTAATATTATGCATACGATTGCTTTACGCTCATTTGCAAACATTTCTTTTCTTTACGTTGCTTTAGTTACCAGCTTTTTTTTACTATTAAATTGACTAACATAATGAGTAAATTCCTGAGCTTAGTTTTCTCTTTTTTAATGATTGCCTCTCTTGCCCAATCACAAACATTAAACATTATTCCGGCGCCTGTAAAAGCCGAAGCAAAACAGGGTACATTTTCAATTACGCCTAAAACAAGCATTGTTGTAACATCGGCAACAGAAAATAAAAGTGTTGCTTTTTTAAATGATTATCTGCAGAAATTTTATGGGTTTAAATTAAATGTTTCAAAAAAGAAAACAACGAATGCGATTGAACTAATACTTGCTCCTGGTAAAAAAAGTGCCATCCCGGGCGGATATAGTATAGATATAAGCGGCAATGCCATTGCTATTAGCAGCGGTAATGAAGAGGGAATTTTTTACGGCATCCAAACATTAATACAGTTATTGCCTCCTGAAAAATCAAATAACCTTACTGTTCAGCAATGCAGCATTCAAGATGCGCCGCGTTTTGCTTACCGCGGTATGATGCTGGATTGCGGCAGGCATTTTTTCTCTGTAGATTTTGTAAAGCAGTTCATAGATTTTCTTGCTTTGCATAAGCTTAATACATTTCACTGGCATTTAACGGAAGACCAGGGCTGGCGCATCGAAATAAAAAAATATCCGAAACTTACCGAAGTTGGAGCATATAGAAATGGGACCATCATTGGCCATCATCCCGGTACCGGTAATGATAATACAAGATATGGCGGTTTTTATACACAAGACCAGGTAAAGGATATTGTAAAATATGCGGCAGACAGGTATATTACTGTCATTCCCGAAATTGAAATGCCGGGCCATGCATCTGCTGCTATTGCTGCTTACCCGCAATTAAGCTGCTTTCCCAACGAAAACACACCCATTGCAAAACGCGTAAAATGGAGTGGCGATTCAACCGGTAAACATGTGCAGCAAAGCTGGGGCGTTTATCCTGATGTGTTTGCCCCAACAGATTATACGTTTAAATTCCTGGAAGATGTGCTGGATGAAGTGATGGCTTTATTCCCTTCAAAATATATTCACATAGGCGGTGATGAATGCCCTAAAGATTATTGGAAACGTTCTGAGTTCTGCCAAAATCTTATTAAAGAAAAAGGATTGAAAGATGAACATGGTTTGCAGAGTTATTTCATCAGCACCATAGAAAAATATTTAAACAGCAAAGGCCGCCAGATTATTGGCTGGGATGAAATTCTTGAAGGCGGTCTTGCGCCTAATGCAACAGTAATGAGCTGGCGCGGCGAAGCCGGTGGCATTGAAGCAGCTAAACAACATCATAGTGTGATTATGACGCCAACCACTTATTTCTATTTTGACTATGCGCAGTCAAAGCATGAAGACAGCCTTGTTATCGGCGGTTACCTTCCGCTTGAAACGGTATATAACTACGAGCCTTTTACACCAAAGCTTACAACAGATGAACAACAATATATTCAGGGCGTTCAGGCAAATGTTTGGACAGAGTATATGGATAATGGTAAAAAGGTTGAATACATGGTTTTCCCACGTATGGAAGCTTTAAGTGAAATTGCATGGAGCAGTAAGGATAAAAAGAACTGGCCGGATTTTCAGCAGCGTCTTCAAAAGCAGTTTAAACGCTATGATTTTTGGAATGTTAGCTATAATACAAAAGGCATAAATAAGGAATAAATCAGGGCTGTTTAAAACACTTAATAAAATATAAACTATAATCATACAATCATGGTAGATTCTTTTGAAAAAATTCCGGTTGAAATTTTTCCAACATCCACCGAAGGCTCGCACTATGCAGCCGGTGAAATTGCAAAGCTTATCAGGCAAAAACAAGAAGAGAACAAGCCTTGTGTTTTAGGGCTTGCCACCGGCTCCACGCCCATCAGCATGTACAAAGAGCTTGTACGCATGCATAAAGAAGAAGGCCTGAGCTTTAAGAATGTTATCACCTTCAATCTTGATGAATATTTTCCTATTACAAAAACAGCTTTTCAAAGTTACTGGAGCTTTATGCACAGGCATTTATTCGATCACATTGATATCAAGCCGGAAAATATTCATATACCTAACGGGGATTTATCAAAAGAAGAAGCTAAAAAACATTGCATAGAATATGAGCAAATGATTGATGATGCCGGCGGTATTGACCTGCAGGTTTTAGGCATAGGCAATAACGGCCACATTGGCTTTAATGAACCGGGCTCGAGCATATTTTCAAAAACGCATATTACCAATCTTGATAACAGCACACGTGTTGCCAATGCAAGGGAATTTCAGAATATATCCAAAGTGCCGCGGCTTGCGCTCACAATGGGCATAAGCACCATAATGAAAGCCAAAAGGGTTTTGCTGATGGCATGGGGTTTTAAAGCGCCTATTATTGCAAAAGCAATGGAAGGAAATGTAACAGAGCAGGTGCCTGCCAGTATTTTACAGCAGCATAACAATTGCACCTTTATTCTGGATGAACAGGCTGCATCGGAACTGGCGCGTTTTAAATCGCCGTGGCTTACAGGCGAAATTGAATGGACGCCGAAAATAATAAAACGCGCTGTTGTAAACCTTGCGCTGAAATTAAATAAGCCTGTTTTAAGCTTAACCACGCTCGATTACAATGAAAATGGTTTGGGCGATTTATTAGTGGAAAAAGGGGATGCTTATGAAATAAACCTGCAGGTTTATTACCTGCTGCGCGACAGCATTACCGGCTGGCCCGGCGGTAAACCTAATGTGGATTTACCAACGCATCCTGAACGGAGTGACCCTTACCCAAAACGTGTAATCATTTTTTCGCCGCATCCAGACGATGATATTATAAGCATGGGCGGTACATTCATGCGTTTGCACGACCAGGGGCATGATGTACATGTTGCGTATCAAACCAGCGGCAACATTGCTGTTACAGATGAATTTGTAACCCGCTTTTTAGATTTCGCTGTTGGCTTCCAGGACCTTTTTGATATGGATAATAAAAAGAGCACGAAGATTTTGGAAGATGCACAACATTATCTTGCCTCTAAAAAATCTGGCGGTGTTGATACGCCTGAAATACGCGCTATAAAAGGATTGATAAGACGTTGCGAAGCAAAAGCCACCTGTAAATATGTTGGTTTAACAGAAGGCCACTGGCATTTTCAAAACCTGCCTTTTTATGAAACAGGCACCATAGAAAAAAAGCCGATGGGTGAAGAAGATATAAAGCTTACCATGCAGCTACTGCGTGAAATAAAACCGCACCAGGTTTATGCCGCCGGCGATTTGGCCGACCCGCATGGCACACATAAAGTTTGTCTTGATATAGTATTTGAAAGTTTAAGAAGAATTAAAGCCGAAGGCGATGAATGGATAAATGATTGCTGGCTTTGGCTGTACAAAGGTGCATGGCAGGAATGGGATATTGCCGATATTGAAATGGCCATACCAATGAGCCCCGACCAGGTTGTGAAAAAACGCTTTGGTATTTTTATTCACCAGAGCCAGAAAGATGCAGTGCCTTTCCAGGGAACTGATACCCGTGAATTCTGGCAGCGCGCTGAAGACCGCAATGCCAATACGGCCAACCTGTATTCTGCATTAGGCCTTACAAAATATGCAGCAATGGAAGCATTTGTAAGATGGATGTATTAAAAGCCCGGTATGCATATAAAAGGTGCGGCTTATAATTATTGCCGCACCTTTTTTGTTATGTTTTTACGGCGGTTATGGCAGCATGTTTTTAAGTGTGTCATAAAAAGGCATAAACGTTTGTAATAAGTGGTTCTTTAAATTTATATTGCTGAATTAAAAAAATGCCTTGATTTTTGCAGCCACATGCACCAACAGGCCGGAGCCGCCATGCCATTCAATAGCCGAAGTGTTGCGACGCGAGGGACCCTGCCTGTATGATGCAGTCAGGCAGGGATGACACAAAGCAAACAGCTCGTCACCCAAAAAAATTATTATTAAATGAGCGAACTAAAAGTTTATAATTCACTTACAAGAGAAAAAGAAGTTTTCACGCCTATAACACCGGGCCATGTGGGTTTATATGTGTGCGGGCCAACGGTGAGCGGTGAAAGCCATTTGGGCCATGCAAGGCCATACGTAACATTTGATATTGTTTTTAGGTGGCTTATGCATTTGGGTTATAAAGTTCGTTATGTGCGCAACATTACCGATGCCGGCCATTTTGAAGAAGAAGGCCGGGCGGCAGAAGATAAGATATCTAAAAAAGCCGTACTGGAAAAGCTGGAACCGATGGAACTGGTGCAGAAATATACCAACCTGTACCATTGGGGCATGAAGCAATTGAATAATCTCGACCCGAGTATTGAGCCTACTGCAACCGGCCATATTATTGAACAGATAGGCATGATTGAAAAAATCATTGCTGATGGCTATGCTTACGTGGTAAATGGTTCTGTTTATTTTGATGTGGAGAAATACAATAAAGATTACAGCAAAAAAGGCGAGCCTTACGGCATATTGAGCGGCCGTGTGCTGGATGATATGATTGCCACCACCCGTGAGTTAGACAACCAGGAAGAAAAACGCAATACCAACGATTTTGCTTTATGGAAGAATGCGCCGCCTGAACACATCATGCGCTGGCATAGCCCGTGGGGCGAAGGTTTCCCCGGCTGGCATATTGAATGCTCTGCCATGAGCACAAAATACCTGGGGGGCCAGTTTGATATTCATGGCGGCGGCATGGATTTACTTTTTCCGCACCATGAATGTGAGATAGCGCAAAGCAATGTTTGCAATGGCCATATTCCTGCCCGCTACTGGATTCATAATAACATGATTACCATTAACGGTAGAAAAATGGGTAAGAGCTATAACAATGTTATTACGCTTACGCAATTATTCAGCGGCGATAATCCTGTTTTGCAACAGGCCTATCATCCAATGGTTATACGATTTTTTATTCTGCAAACGCATTACCGTTCCACGCTCGATTTCAGTAATGAAGCCTTGCAGGCATCGGAAAAAGGTTTGAAGCGTTTATGGGAGGCGTATGATAATCTTAAGAAGCTTTCGCCTTCAGGCGGAAATGCCGCTACTAATGGCGAAATTGATGAACGCTGCATTAAGCTGCTGGGTGAAATGGATGATTTTATGAATGATGATTTCAGCACTGCTAAAGTATTGGCGAATATGTTTGAACTGGTGCCGGTGATTAATGGTTTGAAAGATAAACATATTGCTGCCGACGCCATCAGCGCATCAACCATTCAATTGCTGCAGGAAAAAATGAAATTATACATTGAAGATATTCTTGGTTTAAATGTGCAGGTTGGTTCAGATAATAATAAATTAGATGGCCTTATTCATGTACTAATCAATATGCGCAAAGATGCAAGGGCTAAAAAAGATTATGCCACCAGCGACAGGATACGCAATGAACTGCTTACACTCGGCATACAATTGAAAGATGAGAAAGATGGAAATATGAGTTATACAATGAACTGAAAATGTGCCTTTGCGGCGTCATTATAATTTTAAAATTTTAATCCACGCGGAAAAGCCTTATATCCATTTGCTGGCATGTTTTGAATATCTGATGAATCAGCAATAATATTTGTTGCTTCATTCCTGTTAGGATTACAAGGATAAAATTTTATAAAATAGTTTGTGCCATCGTCTTTAAGGGTAATGAGGTAATGCCGGCATAGTTTTTCCCCTTTAACTCAAAGACATATTTTGTTTTCGGGCCGCCGGCTTTCCCTCCGGGAAAAGAAGAAACATGATGGGTAATTGCGTAAGCATGGTCTTTATTCATGTATATAATATCAAGCAAACGATCTGCAAAAGGATATATCATTGCAAGAAGAATAATCATAAGTACAATATAAACTCCCTTGTTTTTTTGCACTATTGTTTTAGTTAATAGGTTTAATACAATAACCTGGTTAAATTAGTTAACGCTCAAACTACAAAAAATTTATATTGCTACTTTAATCTATTTTAATAAATAAAATATTTGAAGAACTGATATGAACAGAACATCCATGTTAGCGCAGCTTGATGAAAATAAAACATGGGATGTAGTTATTATTGGCGGTGGCGCAACGGGGCTGGGCGTTGCAGTAGATGCCGTAACCCGCGGTCTCTCAACCCTGCTTATTGAAGCCGATGATTTTGCGAAAGGCACTTCAAGCCGTTCTACCAAACTGGTGCATGGCGGCGTTCGTTACCTGGAACAGGGCAATCTTAAATTAGTGCGGGAAGCTTTGCGGGAGCGGGGCTGGCTGCTTAAAAATGCACCAAACGCTACCAAAAAACTGGGGTTTATTATTCCGGCGTTTTCGCTGGTGCAGCAAATTTATTTTGGAACCGGCCTTAAATTTTACGATGTGCTGGCAGGTAAATTAAGCCTGGGTAAAACAAAAATTTTAAAGAAGAAAACGACCATTAATTTTTTACCTGGCATCAACCAAAACAATTTGTCCGGCGGCATTGTTTATTACGATGGCCAGTTTGATGACGCAAGGCTTGCTATTTCACTCGCTAAAACAGCCGTTAAACACGGCGCCGTTTTAATTAATTATTGCGAAGCCATATCGTTATTAAAAACAGAAGTGCCCGCCGGCAAACAGCCAAAGGTTTGCGGCATTGTGGCCGAAGACGTGCTTACCAATAAAACCTTCGAAATAAAAAGCAAAACAATTATTAATGCCACCGGTGTTTTTGCAGATGATATTTTGCAGATGGATAATAAAAACGCAGAAGATATTATAACGCCGTCGCAAGGTATTCACCTGATAATTGATAAAAAATTTTTCCCGGGCAATCATGCTATGATGATACCCAAAACAGATGATAAGAGAGTTTTGTTTGCAGTGCCCTGGCATAATAAAGTTATCCTGGGCACTACTGATACGGAAGTAAAAAATATCAGCGACGACCCGTTGCCATTGCAGGAAGAGATTGATTATATTTTAAAGCATATTAACCGGTATCTCAGCACTAATATTACGTTGAACGACGTAACCAGTATGTATGCAGGTTTGCGCCCGCTTGTAAAAACAAAAGGCGTTACCAACACTTCTTTATTAAGCAGGGATCATATCATAATCGTATCGCATTCAAACCTTATTACCATAACCGGCGGCAAATGGACAACCTATAGAAAAATGGCTGAAGATGCTGTAAACAATGCAGTGTTTGTTGGCAAAATAAAGTGCGGGGAATGCATAACGCATAACCTGCCGATAGAAGACAATGCACCGGCCATTCCGGATTATGACAACAGCATTGAAAACATTTATTCCCTAAACAATATCCGGGATTTTATTGAAAATGAAATGGCTGTTTGCGTTGAAGATATACTGGCACGCAGAACGCGGTTATTATTCCTTGATGCCCGCAAAGCCATACAGGCTGCACCTTTCGTGGCAAAACAAATGGCTGCAATTTTACATAAAGATGATAGCTGGATACAAAGTGAGGTTAATAGTTTTACAAGTTTTGCAAAACAGTATTTACCGGCTGGAAAAATGAGTTGAGCACAATAAAACGAAGGCAGGAATGCGGATTTAACAGCATTAGATTAGCCATAGGTGCGCAGGTTATCTGTGCACCTGTGGCTAAAGTTTTTATTTAAATTGATGATTGCCTGAATTCTAATTTCTGCTAATATAAATCATCCAGTTTCATGCGCAGGTATTTAAGCACGCTGCGGTGTGTGCTGAACAGCGAAATACTAATGCCGATTATTATTAAACCGCCAAATAGAGTAATCATCAGGCCGGTATTATGAATAGCTTTTAACTGGGGAAACTGGCTTTCGGCCCATTGCATTAAACTGAATAAAATAATGATTGCTATAACGGCGCTGATTAAACCATTTATAATGGCGCGTATATCCATTGGCCTGGCAATAAAACTCCGGGTTGCGCCCACCATTTGCATGGTTTTAATTAAGAACCGGTTACTGAACATGGCAAGGCGTATAGTAGTATCAATACTTATTATTACTATTACGCAGAGCACCACAGTTACTACCAAAAATATTACCCCAAGTTTTGATGCGCGTTCATTCAGGTTGTTTACCAGGCCGGAAGGATATTGAAGATCGGTGATCTGGTTGCTGTATAAGCGCATAATATCGTTCGAGATTTTATCAAGGCTGTCTTTGTTTACATAAGCGGCCTTTGCATAAAAATCAATGCTTTCAGGCAAAGGGTTTACATCAAGAATTTTATTCCAGTCTTCATTATTGTCTTTATTCCATATTTCTTTCGCCTTCTCTTTATTTACGTATTCAACGTTCTTGGCATAAGGCTGGCCGGAAATATATTGCTGTATCTGCGTAATGCTGTCTTTGTTCATGGTGCGCAGGTAGGCGCTTATGCGAATGTCTTCTTTAAATGCATTGCCTGCCTGGGCAAGGTTTAAAAACATCCAGCCCATTATACCAAGTATCAACAGAACTAATGCAACGCCAACAATGCTATAAATATAATTAGGCTTGCTGCGCCTTAAAGATTTGCTTTTAACTGCCATAATGCAACATGCTTTTACAATGCCGACAAATTTATAAGATTAAGCTGCTTTTTATAAAAGAATAATTCTATTTTCAGTTAACGCTGCAAATCTTTTAATTATTATAACAAATACCTTTTATATATTTTTTTGGCCACGGGCAAAGTTTTAAACCATCTTCATCTCAATCGTTTCCGAAGAAAAATTTACAGGCAAGTATTAGTATTTATACATTCGTACTCATGAATATAAACAGGCAATATGCCACGCTGGATGAATTTACCATCAAGCAATACAGAAGCATACCAAACGCCACAGGCGAGCTCAGCGCCTTATTAAGAGATATTGGCCTTGCTGCCAAACGCATTAATGTGGAAGTAAATAAAGCCGGGCTTGTTGATATTTTAGGCGATGCAGGCTCTGTAAATGTGCAGGGCGAAGAAGTAAAGAAGCTTGATATTTTTTCCAATACCCAACTCATTGGCGTTTTAAAACACGGTATTAGCTGCGCGGGCATTGCCAGTGAAGAAATGGATGATATTGTTGTGTTTAATGATGAGATAAGCAACAACAGTAAATATGTTGTGATGTTCGACCCACTGGATGGCAGCGCCAATATTGATACCAATACTTCTATCGGTACAATCTTCGGTGTTTACCGCCGCGTTACTTCGCCCGGCACACCTTGCGGCACCAGGGATTTTCTGCAGGCCGGTTCGCGCCAGGTTGCAGCCGGTTATATTATTTATGGTTCATCTACTATTTTGGTATATGCAACGCGAAGGGGCGTTAATGGCTTTACGCTCGACCCTTCCATCGGTGAGTTTTGCTTAAGCCATCCTGATATAAAAGTGCCGGAAGATGGAAAAATTTATTCTGTGAACCATGCTAACTTTTTTTTGCTTAGCAGGGGCATGCAGGAATATATTACCAATTGCCAGCACAAAAACGAAACAAACGGCGGGCCTTATACCAACCGTTATATAGGCAGCATGGTGGCCGATGTGCACCGCACTTTAATTAAAGGCGGCATTTTTATTTATCCCGGCACCACGCAAAAGCCCGCAGGTAAATTAAGGCTGATGTATGAATGTAATCCCTGCGCATTTATTATGGAAGTGGCAGGCGGAAAATCAAGCAATGGCAGCATGCGCATACTGGATATTCAGCCGGCAAAACTGCATGAAAGAACGCCGTTTATAACAGGCAGTAAAAACATGGTGCAGGAATGCCTCGATTATTGTAACACCACACCAAAATCATAAAACTTCTTTTCGTGAAATCTCTTATTTGTGTTGAACCGGGTTCAATAAAACTTTCAGATGAAACCTTACCAACCCTGCAACCTGGTTATGCTTTATTAAAAGTAAAACGCATTGGTATTTGTGGCACCGATCTGCATGCATTTGAAGGCACACAGCCTTACTTCAAATATCCCCGCATTTTAGGACATGAAGTATCTGCTGTGATAGAAGATGTTGATCCTGCTTCCGGTTTTGAAAAAGGTGAAGCCGTTACGTTTATTCCCTATTTTAATTGCGGGCATTGCATTGCGTGCAGGAGAAATAAACCTAACTGCTGTGTAAACATTAATGTATTTGGCGTGCACATTGATGGGGGCATGCGTAATTATATTCTTGTGCCGCAGGATAAGCTGGTGAAAAGCGAAGGGCTAAGTTTTGACGAGCTGGCTTTGGTGGAACCATTAGCCATAGGCGCCCATGCCGTAAACCGCGCTGCTATTGAAACAGGGGAGTTTGCATTGGTTGTTGGAACGGGGCCGATTGGTATGGGCATTATAGAATTTGCCCGCATTGCAGGCGCTGAAGTAATTGCAATGGATATGAACGATGACAGGCTGCAGTTTTGCAGGGACCATCTCCATATAAAACATACAATTAATCCCTTGAAAGAAGATACAGTTGCAAGCCTGCAGCAAATTACCCATAACGATATGGCTACTGTTGTGTTTGATGCAACCGGTAATTTAAAAGCCATCAATAATGGTATTAATTATTTGGCACATGGCGGCAGGTATGTATTGGTGGGTTTACAGAAAGAAGATTTTCATTTTAATCATCCTGAATTTCATAAACGCGAAAGCAGTTTAATGAGCAGCCGCAATGCTTTGAGATCAGATTTTGAGAATGTTATTACTTCGCTTAAAAGCAAATTGATCAACCCTGAAACTTATATAACACACCGCATACATTTCGGAGATGTAAATAGTGAGCAATTTTCGTATTGGTTAAATCCTCAGCACAAAGTAATAAAAGCAATGATACATATTAATTGATGCAGTAATGCTACCGGAATATCATCATAGGCATCACTACATTTAGCTATTATCTACCTATTGCGCTATTAAAATTTTGAGGTATGTATTAAATAATGTTCTTGGCACGTTATGTCGAGGTAACGAGACATCTCTATACACAATTATAAATTCAAAATAAAGTCGAGATTTCTCCTGTCGTCGAAATGACGATTCGATCTTCTTCTATATAGTTCAATAACGCAACATATTATTGGGTTAGTCGTAAGTATCAATGGAGAGGTGTGATTACCAAAAGTGGGACGCCTGAATTTTGCTCATAACTAACCACTCATCACCGCTATATCATTCCTGTTCACCATCACGTATAATCAATGGTTCATTGCCCGGAAGTATATCGTAATCTTCTTCAAGAATATCATTTATATCAATTATGCCGGCTGATATAAAGGACACAATATCCCTGTTCAAAAGGTTTTTATGTGTGAAGAATAAGCCATGCGGGGCATTTGGATAAACTTTATACAGTGAGTTTTTAATTAATCTTGCAGCCATTTCACCAGCCGCTTTTACCGGCACTGTTTTATCGGCATCGCCATGAATAATCAACGCCGGAACATTGATAGCCGGCAGCTCATCCCTGAAATCAGTTTGGGAAAAAGATTCCATACAATTGAGCATGGCTTTTTGAGAAGCGGTAAAAGCAAGCGAATTCGTCCATTCCAGTATGCCTGCGCTTACCGGGTGGCTTAAGAACCCAACTCCATAAAATTGTTTGGCAAACCCGGCAAGAAAACCAGGCCGGTCTTTTCTTATTTTCTCATCAAATTCCTCGAACACCTCCAGCGGTGTTCCATCCGGGTTATCATCTGTTTGCAGCATATAAGGTACAATAGAACTAATCAAAATAATGCGGCTTACCCTTGCGCAATTATATTTACTGCAATAGCGCACCACTTCTCCGCCGCCCATTGAAAAACCTGCAAGCGTTATATTATTAACATCAAGTTCATCCAGTAAATTTTTAAGGTCTTCGGCGAGTGTATCATAGTCATAATGGTTAAGCGACTGGCCTGATTTTCCAAATCCCCGCCTGTCATAGGCAATGCAGCGGAAACCGAGCTCACGCAAAGGCGTTAACTGGTATTCCCACATTTGATGCGTTAATGGCCAGCCGCCAACAAATACGATTGTTTCTCCGGTTCCAAGGTCTTCATAAAACAACTGAAGTTCTTCATTGCCGGTTTTGCTTTTAAAATATGGCATAGGTAAATTTTTTTAGAAGGAATAAAAATAAACACAATTAAGGGCGCAATTTTATTGCCATAAATATTTAGTGCGGTAAAGGAGTAATAAATAACGAAAGCTTAAAGCAAACTTTGAATAGTGTTCCCCGCTCATAGCTTTGCTAAAGAGACATTCGAAGAAGGGAAGTTAAAAACAAAAATGTTTAAGAAACAGTCATAAATTCATTGGATAGAATTTGGATTGGAACACAGAATCTTAGTTATTGGCTGTAGCCTTTATTTGTTACGCTTATCAACATGAATTATGAACTTAAAATCTTTGTCAATTATTTGATTTTCTTGATTGATCTGATAAATGACCTGTTCTAATGTATCCATGATTTCTTCTTTTTTTATGACAAGAAATTTGCTTTGAATTGTATTATGAATACTTTCCTTGTCAAGCGTAATCAAACTATCTTTCAATAGATATTTTCCTCTTGAGTATGTTGCGCCGATACCGCCGCTATTACCAAATTTATAAGTTCCATCTTCTCGAAACTCAAACCAAGCTCCATTAAAACCTCCATCATAACCTGCTTGAAGTAAGATTGGAGATTTGTCACGAGCTGCCAAAACCGAATTTGTAACAAAAAAAGAAAGGATGAAAATAGCACCTACAACTGACGGTATAAAACTTAATTTTAAACTTGTTTGCATATATGCTTTACTGTCTCTACTAAGTGTCCATAAAAATGCAATTATAAAAATCACAACAACGAAAACTATCATTATATCATCTGTCATTAATTCTATATTGGATTGTTTGATAAGTGTTAGATTTAAGAATAGACCAACTAAAGTTACCGGAAGCAGCCTAAATATTGTCTTTATGACGTTGCTCATTTGCGTGTCGTGTGAAGGTTTACAGCTAACGTTTTGGGCTTTGCGATCGGGCGTGCAATCGAAGCACAAAAAAAGCTGGATTTATTATTAAAGTTCAATAGAAGCACAAAACTTCAAGTTTGCAGTCAGCCCGCCTGAGGCAAAACCGCTTGTTATGCCTCGTTTTTATATCTGTCAAAATATTTATTCAATGTCTCGATTAGTCTGTCCGAGCTTATGTCAAGTCCAGCAGATGCAATATTGAATGGTGCCTTAGCCCCCTAAAAGACTGGACAAAAATTGTCCTCCTTCACCGTCGCTGATTAAAGAGTTATTGCAGTAAAATTCTAACCCCACAAATTACATTTACTCACGCAGCGCCAGAAAAATCAACCGTCTTTTTTAAGAACAAACCCTATCCTAAAAAATCAGGATGCCATATAGAAAAGTTTGTGGCCTATCCTAAAAAATCGGGATAGGCACCGGCAAAAAAATTATATGGAAATTCCGCTTTTAATGGTGTTGTTCACCACGTTTCGGCAGGGTTCATCTTCCCCCTTTTCTCATCAAAAACTTCGGCAACCACAGTTATTTAATCCTGTCTTCGTCCCTGAGCGTGGTACGTATCAGTAACCTTAAATTCTGATCATAAGTAAAATATTTATACAACCAGTTTATAAATATCTGCATCCTGTTCTTCACGCCTAATATAAGCATCAGGTGAAGGCTCATCCAGATCATCCAGGCAAACCATCCGCCAAAATGCAGTTTAGGTTTGGGTATGTCAACTACGGCGAGGTTTCTTCCCACAGTGGCCATCGTGCCTTTATCGTGGTATTCAAATTCCTGCTGCAAATGTTTATTGCCATTTACCTGGTGTATTAAATTGCCGGCAAGGTTTTTTCCCTGGTTAATGGCCACATTGGCTAATTGCGGGTGCCCGTGCGGATATTTAGGTGTTTCCATATAGGCTATGTCGCCAACGGCATAAATATTTTCCGTGCCTTCCACTTTATTATGGCGGTCAACTTTTATGCGGTTGCCCCTCACAATAAGTGAAGCGTCAATTCCTGCAGGCACATTGCCTTTTACGCCGGCTGCCCATAATAAAGTTTTTGTTTTTATAGTTTCACCGTTCGATAAAATGGCCGTAGTGCCATCATAATCTTTTACAACGGTATTTGTTTTTACGGTTACGCCCAATGCTGTTAAATATTTCTGGCTTTGTTCACTGCTTTGTTCGCTCATTACGGCCAGCGTTTTAGGGCTGCCTTCAACCAGTATAATTTTCATCTCCGAAAAATCAAGTTCAGGATAATCTTTCGGTAAAATATACTTGCGCATTTCTGCAATAGCGCCACTAAGCTCAACGCCTGTGGGCCCGCCGCCAACTATTACAAAAGTCATGTATTGCTCACGTTCCTGCTTATCCGTTACAAGCAAGGCATCTTCAAAATTTTTAATTACATGGTTGCGCAGTTGCAGCGCTTCCAGTGTAGATTTCATTGGCAGCGCAGTTTTTTCCAGCTTTTCATTACCAAAGAAATTGGTGGTGGCGCCGGTGGCCAATACCAATACATCGTATTCAAATTCGCCTATATCGGTTACTATTTTATTTTCAGCCTGTTTTATTTCAAGCAATGAGGTTAAACGAAAACGTACGTTTCTTGCTTTCTGAAAAATTTTACGTAATGGAAAGGATATGTTGCTGGCATCGAGCCCGGCCGTAGCCACCTGGTAAAACAGTGGCTGAAACTGGTGGTAGTTATTCTTATCAATAATTAATACTTCTATATCTTTTTTGTTTACAAGGCTGCGGGCAAGTTTTAAACCTGCGAATCCGCTGCCAATAATAATTACACGCATAACTATATTTTAGTTTACAGGTAATGTTGATGAATAATGCGTAAACTGAAACTATGCATTATTTTTCATCAGCCTGTTTATGTCAATTTCCATGCTTGAATTTATTTTAAGACATAATGGCTTTGTATCTTTCGCACAAAACTAAATTATGATTAAAAGAAGACGCCTGCTGCAAATGGGCGCTTTGGGATTGAGCGCTTCTGTAGCGCCAAAAGTGTTTAGTGCAAACAATCATACACCTTTTATAAAAAATATCAATGGTAAAAAACCTCTGGTAATATCAACCTGGGATGCAGGTATAAGTGCCAATAAAGCAGCCTGGGAAATATTAAAAAATAAGGGGCGTGCATTGGATGCTGTGGAAGCAGGTGTTATGGTTACAGAAGGTGAGTTGCATAATTGCTGTGTGGGATTAAATGCTTATCCCGACCGCGATGGCCACGTAACATTGGATGCTTCTATAATGGACGAATATGGCAATGCCGGCAGTGTTTGTTTTTTGGAAAGAATTAAACATCCTATTTCCGTTGCAAGGCGGGTTATGGAAAAAACGCCACATGTAATGCTTGCCGGCAGTGGTGCGCAGCAATTTGCTGTAGAACAGGGCTTTCCGCTGGAACCTGATAAATTGAGTGAAGATGCACAGAAAGCTTATAAGGAATGGCTTAAAAAATCTGAATACAAACCAGTAATCAATATAGAACATACAAGAGGCGAAAATGCATTTGCAGCGCCGCCTGTGCGTTTAAGCAATGGTGCTTTTAATCATGATACAATCGGCATGATTGCCATTGATGCGCAGGGAAATGTAAGCGGCAGTTGCACCACAAGCGGTATGGCTTTTAAAATGCGTGGCCGTGTGGGCGATTCGCCTATTATTGGCGCGGGTTTATTTGTTGACAATGAAGTGGGCGCAGCCGTTTCAACAGGGCTTGGGGAAGAAGTAATAAGAACCTGCGGTACGCACATGGTTGTAGAAGCCATGCGGCATGGCGCATCGCCTGAAGATGCCTGCAGGCTTACGGTTGAAAGAATTGTAAGAAGACATACGCAGGAAGAATTGAAAAATATCCAGGTGGCATTTATAGCTATTGATAAGCAGGGCAATTATGGCGGGTATGCCATTCAGAAAGGGTTTAATTATGCGGTTTGTTATGCGGATGATTATAACAAGCTTATCGATTCAAAGTTTTTATTGCCCTAAACCTGAAAGGGAAGCAAACTGTAATATTTCTGTTGATGAAGATGAAGAGGGAATAAGGAATTAGGAATTAGTAATTTGTAATTGGGATGAACATTCGCGAAGCGTTATTAAAAGAAAAGGATTATAATAAAGAGCAGGCTTTAAAAATTACCGCGCATGCCTGTTCTTCGCCTGCATATTTTAAAGAATTAATGCAATTTTTTTTATCAGGTGAATACAGGCTTGCGCAGCGCGCCGCATGGAGTGTAAGCCGAGCGGCAACACAAAACCCTGAACTTATAAAGCCTTATATAAAAAATCTTGTTGAAATATTACAGCGTAAAAACATACATGATGCAGTTATAAGAAACAGTGTGCGCATTCTTCAGCAAGTTGAAATACCGGAAGCATTGCATGGGGAATTAATGAATAGCTGTTTTGAAATGATTGAACAGCCTTCAACACCCGTTGCTATAAAAGCGTTTTCGCTAACTGCTTTATATAACCTTTCCAAATATTACCCTGAGATTAAGAACGAATTAAAACTGATAATTGAAACCAATTTCAATAACGAAACTGCTGCTTTTAAAAGCAGGGGCAAGTTGATATTGAAGAAGCTTGATAGCAATGGTTGACAGTTGATGGATGATAGATGACAGTTAGAGAATTCACTCACCACTCACAATTCTTACCATACATCAATGCAGCAGGGCAGTAGCTCATGATAAATTTGTGCTATAAAATTTTTACTATGGCAACAAAACAAATAGAATCAGTGATCGCTCCCGGCGCTGCACACTATGTGGGCGATGGTTTCAGGGTACATAATTTTATTCCCGGAACACATGGCTTAACCATGCAAAGAATGTCTCCGTTCATCGTGCTTGATTATAATTCTAAATTTTATTTTTCTCCAACAGATAAGCCAAGAGGCGTTGGCGTGCACCCGCACCGTGGTTTTGAAACCGTTACCATTGCTTATAAAGGCAGTGTAGCGCATAGCGACAGCAGTGGTGGTGGCGGCGTGATAAAAGAAGGCGATGTGCAATGGATGACGGCGGCATCCGGCGTTTTGCATAAAGAATACCACGAAGAAAACTTCAGTAAAAAAGGCGGTGATTTTCAGATGGTGCAATTGTGGGTAAATCTTCCTGCGAAAGATAAAATGAGCAGGCCTAAATACCAGGCGCTTTCAAATGAAAATATCAATCGTTATCATCTTGAAAATAATGGCGGCGAAATAGAAGTAATGGCCGGTATTTATAAAGATGTAAAAGGTTCTGCCAGCACTTTTACACCGGTTAATCTGCTGAATGCTAAAATAAAAAAAGGTTTTTCCGCAGACTTTAATTTTCCAGCAAACTATAACACTTCGCTGCTGGTAATTGAAGGCAGCGTTATTGTAAACGACACGGAAAAAATAGCGTTGGATAATTTTGTATTGTTTAAAAATGATGGCGAAACATTTACGGTTAAGGCCGCTGAAGATGCAGTGGTTTTAATCTTAAGCGGTGAACCCATTAACGAACCAATAGCTGCACACGGGCCGTTTGTAATGAATACAAAGGAAGAAATTATGCAGGCTTTTGATGATTATAATAAAGGCAGGTTTGGTTACCTGGCATAATAGGATCAGGTTGAGTTAAACTGCCAGGTTTAATCATACAAAAAAATCCCGCAGCAATGCGGGATTTTTATTGATATATCTTTTGCCAGCAATATTTAAGCTGTAGCTATTGCTCTCTTTGAAAGTTTGCTTTTAAGATTGCTTGCCTTGTTTTTATGAATAACACCTTTTTTTGCAAGCTTGTCAATCATAGAAACAACGGAGGGAAGCGATTCGCCGTATGCCTTTTCATCAGCAGAAGCCTTTAAATCGCGAATGGCATTACGGGTGGTTTTGCCATAATATTTGTTACGTTCCCTGCGCTTTGCTGCCTGGCGCACATCTTTCTTGGTAGCTTTATGATTTGCCATAATAATTTTTTCGGACGGCAAAGGTAAGGGATTAGCAGGTTTTATCAGCAAGTTTTTAATACTTAATTTCCTGTAAAAACATTTAAGTGCGCAGTAAAACGTGTTCTTAATTAATTTTTAACCTGTTATTTAGAAAATTAACTTCATCTATCTCCTGTTAAAATCAACGATATTTGCATTCTAAATTATAAAAAAACCTCGATAAATTGCCTCCATGAAGGATTTTTCATACATCACGAGCTCGCATCCGGCATATATTGAAAGTTTATACCAGGATTTTAGAAAGGATCCCAATAGCGTGGACCCTGAAATGAAGAAATTTTTTGAAGGATTTGATTTTGCTATTTCAAACGCCAACGGCAAACACACAAGCCCAGCCACAGGCGCTGCTGCAACTGCAGAGATTTTAATTCCTGTTGAAACAACGGAAACCTTAACCTCCAATCCTTTAGCCAAGACAGATTGGATGAAGGAAATTCGTGTTTACAGGCTTATTCTCGGCTATAGAAATAAAGGCCATCTTATTGCCGACACGAATCCTATCCGCAAACGAAAGGACCGGCATGCCAATCTCGACCTTTCTTTTTTTGGGCTCAGTGAAGCTGATCTTGACAAAACTTTCCAGGCCGGGAACCTGGTGGGTTTGGGCGAAACAACACTGCGTAATATTTTAAACCATCTTAAGGCCTGTTATGCCTCGCATGTGGGTATTGAATTTAAGTATATCAGCGATCAAAGGCAGATCGAATGGCTTACAAATGAGGTTGAAAGGAAGTTTATACATCCGCTGCCAATTGAAACCCAAAAAAGGATTCTCGAAAAGCTTAACCAGGGTGTAATGTTTGAAAAATTCCTGCATACAAAATATGTGGGGCAGAAAAGGTTTTCACTGGAAGGGGGCGAAACCACTATACCGGCGCTGGATACAATGATTCAAATTGGGGCTGAACATGGCGTTGAAGAAGTAGTAATAGGCATGGCACACCGGGGAAGATTAAATGTGCTGGCCAATATTTTAGGCAAAACGTATGAACAAATATTCAGCGAGTTTGAAGGCACGGCTAAGCTTGACCAGACTATGGGCAGCGGCGATGTGAAATACCACATGGGTTTTGGCAGCGAGGTGGAAACAAAAAATGGCAGAAAAGTTCATCTTAAATTAATGCCTAACCCATCGCACCTGGAAGCTGTTGACCCTGTTGTGGTAGGTTTTGCAAGGGCTAAGGCAGATATTTTATACAGCAGTGAGTACGATAAAATTCTTCCTATACTTATACATGGCGATGCTTCTGTCGCCGGACAGGGCATTGTATATGAAGTGATACAAATGAGCGACCTGAAAGGATATTATACGGGCGGCACCATTCATTTTGTAATCAATAACCAGATTGGCTTTACCACCGATTTTGATGATGCAAGAAGCTCAGATTATTGTACTTCTTTAGCCGGCGCCATTCAGGCGCCCGTTTTTCATGTAAACGGCGATGATCCTGAAGCTGTGGTTAAATGCGTGGAAATTGCAACACGCTACAGGCAGGAGTTTAACCAGGATATTTTTATTGATATGGTTTGTTATCGCCGTCACGGTCATAATGAAGGCGACGATCCGAAATATACACAGCCACACATGTATAAACTTATTGACGGGCATCCAAACCCAAGGGAAGTTTATACCAAATACCTGATAGAACATGGCGAGGCCGATGCGCAGGAACTTGCAAAAGGCATGGAGAAAAAGTTTTGGGAAGATTTGCAAGAACGCCTTGACGAAGTAAAGCAAAACCCTTTGCCCTATAAATACCAGCAACCGGAAGAATGGTGGCGCAGCCTGAAAAAGGCAACACCTGAAGATTTCAATGCATCGCCGGTTACTGCCGTTAGCGAGGAGCAGTTGAAATTTTTATTTGACGGGCTGATGAAATGGCCCGATGATTTCCATCCTTTAAGAAAGGTTGAAAAGCTGCTCCAGGAAAAAGTGAAATTGTTTACAAACGAAAGAAAAATTGATTGGGCCACCGGTGAATTATTAGCTTATTCATCTTTATTAACCGAAGGGAAGATTGTTCGCATGAGCGGGCAGGATGTTTGCCGCGGCACCTTCAGCCACCGTCATGCTGTGCTGCGCGATGAGAATACAGATCAGTCTTATAACCGTCTCAATCATTTTAACGAAGAGCAGAAAAAATTCTTTATCTATAATTCTTTGCTGAGTGAATATGGCGTGCTGGGTTTTGAATATGGTTATGCGCTGGCTAATCCAAATGCACTTGTTTTATGGGAAGCCCAGTTTGGCGATTTTAGTAATGGCGCCCAAACTATGATCGACCAGTTTATTGCCGGCGGCGAACAAAAATGGAACCGTATGAACGGCCTTGTAATGCTATTACCGCATGGCTATGAAGGCCAGGGCCCCGAGCATAGCAGCGGCCGCATGGAACGCTATCTTCAAATGTGCGCCCAGTTAAATATGATTGTTACGAATATTACTACGGCTGCAAACTTCTTCCACGCATTAAGGCGCCAGCTTGCATGGAATTTCCGCAAGCCACTTATTAATTTCTCTCCAAAAGCTTACCTGCGCTATCCCGGCAGTTATAGTGATATAAATGAATTTACCGAGGGTGGATTTAAAGAAGTGATTGACGATGCCGGTATTACCGATGTATCCAATGTGAAGAAAGTATTGTTCTGCAGCGGTAAATTATATTTTGAACTGGCAGAAAGAAAACAAAAAGATAACCGCAACGATATTGCGCTTATCCGTCTTGAGCAGGTTTATCCTTTGCCGGTTAAGCAATTAAATGAGTTGTATAAAAAATATAATAAGGCAGTATGGTTTTGGGTGCAGGAAGAGCCGCTTAATATGGGCGCTGCATCATTCCTTCAAATGAATTTAAAGAATATTAATTATGGCGTGATAAGCAGGAGCGCCAGTGCTTCCACAGCAAGCGGTTATGCAAAAGTGCATGCACAGGAACAGGCGCAGATAATTGATACTGCATTTAGTATTTAAAACCCTTGTCTTGAAGGTAGTTTTCGAAAATGACTAATATCTTTGAACAGTTCAAAATAAAAATATAAAATACTCCCCTTTAGGGAGACGGAGGGCTTATGATTGAAATAAAAGTTCCGGCAGTAGGAGAGTCTATCAGCGAAGTAACCTTACTAAGATGGTTGAAAAAAGATGGTGAATATGTTGACCGCGATGATGTAATAGCAGAGCTTGAAAGTGAAAAGGCAACGTTTGAAGTAAACGCTGAACAAAGCGGTGCTATAAAGCTTATTGCCAATGAAGGTGACACCCTGAATATTGGAGCTGTTCTTGCCAATATAGACGAAAAGGCAAAAGCGCCCGATGCATCATCATCAGCTACCAGTTTAAAGCGGCCCGAAGTAATTGAGCAGGCAGAAGAGCCTCAGCCAAACGAAACTGTTACAGAAAAACCTGCTGTAATTGCAGAAACCAAACCTGCAGCGGGAAAAGGTATTATTGAATTGAAGGTGCCAACGGTTGGCGAATCCATCAGCGAAGTAACTTTATTAAAATGGACAAAAAATAATGGCGACTTTGTTGACCGCGATGAAGTAATTGCTGAACTGGAAAGTGAGAAGGCAACTTTTGAATTAAATGCGGAAGAAGCGGGAGAGCTAACCCAAATTGCTAAAGAAGGCGATGTAATTAAAATAGGCGATGTGGTTGCAACGATAAATACGGATGTGGCGGCACCGGCAAAGCAGTCAACAGCTAACAGTCAACAGCCTGCTGAAAGCGTGAATCGTGAATCGTCAAACGTGAAACCTGTAACCGGTAACCAGCAATCTGTAACAGATGTAAAAGCAACTCCAGTTGCATCAGCCATTATAGCAGATAAGAAGGTAAACCCATCTGATATAAAACCTACCGGCAGTAATGGCAGGATATTAAAGAATGATGTGCTGGAAGCTTTATCCCATCCGGCAAAACAACCGTTTAAAGGCCAGGAATTAAACAGCCGCAATGAACGCCGGGAGCGTATGAGCAGCCTGCGTAAAACCATCAGCCGCCGTTTAGTTGAGTCTAAGAATACTACTGCGATGCTTACTACTTTCAATGAAGTAGATATGACACGCATTATGGAAGTTCGCAAGCAATACAAAGAGATTTTCAATAAAACACATGGCGTTAACCTTGGCTTTATGAGCTTCTTTGCAAAAGCCTGTGCTATTGCATTAAATGAATGGCCTGCCGTTAATGCTTATATTGATGGAGATGAACTGGTATATCATGATTATGCTGATATAAGTATTGCTGTGAGCACGCCACGTGGTTTAACCGTGCCGGTTATACGTAATGTGGAAAGCTTAAGCATGGCTGATATTGAA
Organism: Parafilimonas terrae; assembly: GCF_900115755.1. Classification (GTDB taxonomy): domain Bacteria; phylum Bacteroidota; class Bacteroidia; order Chitinophagales; family Chitinophagaceae; genus Parafilimonas; species Parafilimonas terrae. The sequence goes on along the minus strand of NZ_FOXQ01000003.1, from coordinate 46,880 downwards.
AAGAAAGTGATTGAACTGGCTGGTAAGGCGAGGGATAGCAAACTTACTGCTGAAGATTTACAGGGCGGAACGTTTACTATAACAAATGGCGGTGTGTTTGGCAGCTTAATGAGCACGCCTATTATTAATCTTCCGCAAAGCGCTATACTTGGTATGCATAAAATCCAGGAGCGGCCTGTGGCAATAAACGGGCAGGTTGTAATAAGGCCGATGATGTACCTGGCTGTTAGTTATGATCACCGCATAATTGACGGAAGAGAAAGTGTAAGCTTTTTGGTGCGTGTGAAAGAATTACTGGAAAACCCCGAACTGCTGCTGTATCCAAAAGATCCGATCAAGGCATTGCTTGAAATATAACATGTATGAAAGATTATAAAAGGGCTGAAACTTCAGCCCTTTTTTTGTAAGTTCTTTTTCCGGATATAAAATAAAAGGGATGCAACTGCAATGCCTGCAATGGCAATCCACCATATATAATTATAATTTGAAGCGTCCACATTCACCGCATTTGTATTTCCTATTAACACCATATTTGCCCAGTAATAGGGCAACAGCTTTTCTTTGCTGCTGTTTTTAATAAAATGCAGCTTTGCCTTTTGCAACGCTTCATCCTTATTCATGCCTTCGGATAAATACTGGTTGAATTTTTTTGAAATTTTATAGATGGATTCTTCATCGGCTTTCCAAAGGGTAGCTGCTATTGCCGGAATGCCCGCTGCTGCAAAGCCTCTTGCCAAACTATAAACACCTTCTCCTGTTGCATTTTTGCCAACATTCGTTTCACATGCGCTTAATAAAACCAATTGTGTTGCAGGGTTATTTAAGAGCTGCAATTCTGATAAATGAATAACCGAATCCCACATAAATAACACTGGTTCTTTACCTGAAGTGTCAGCGCTTGCATGGGAAAAAATATTGATGATTGAATAATTGGAAGCATTGGTAAAAAAATTATTTCTTGTCGCATCTTTATGCGTAAACAATAAAACATTTTTATAGAAACCTGCGCATTCCTGCATTGCAACGTCTGCATATTGAAGGGCAGGCACATGAAGATCATTTGAAAAAGATACCGGGGCAAATCCTATAAAGCTGCCTTTGGCTGCACTGTTTTTAAACTGCTGCATTAGAAGCCGTGCCGAATAAACATAATCGAAGCTGTAATTATTAATTAAAAAAGATTTGCCACTGTTGTCTGAACACAAGGCTTCAAACGGAATTAAACTATTGTCAGTGCAAATTATTATCCTGCCCTTTGGCAAATTCAAAGGTTGAAAGATTGATGTGAAAAGTGAATTAGATAAGGTGATAAAATAATTATAATTGCTGTTAAGCCGGTTTTTATCAGCGCATAATTCGCTGAATGCAGCAAGCTGGCTCTTAATATTTTTAGCTGCGGGTATTCGAAGAAAATTGATATTATCCGCTGTTATAGCCAATGCATATAAAACTGAATCGCTAAAAAAATAATGCACAAAACATTGTTTTGATTTGCTTAGAAATGTTTGTAATGTTTCAAGGCCGGGAACTTCATCGGCATATTTATATTGATAATAAAGCGGGTATTTTTGTTCCAGCGATTTTATATAATGCTCAAAATTATCTTTTGCATTTAGTAACTGCAATTGCACGTTTTGAAACGCTTTATCCTTTTCATCTAAGGCAGCAAGCTTTTGCTCAAGTTCTACAATTTTAAACTGATAACTTTCTTCTTTTTTTGTTTCCGGTTCCGGCAAATAAGCAGCGGCATTTAATTCATTGAGTTTATCGCCTAATAAAATTGCCCTGCTTTTTTCAAAAAAATAAAATGCCATCGATGGGTTTTTATCAAGATAACAGGCTTCAATCGCAATTGCGTAAAATTGATTCGTTTTGTCGCGCCAGTAGATCTTGCTTTGTTCACTTATATGTTCATGCCTTATTTGAGTGATGATGGAATCGGTAGTAAGTGCTGTTTGAAGGCAGGCCTTAAGATAAGCTGTATTTTTATTTCGATGATATTCCTCGAGCAACAGCTCTGTTTTGTTTTTCATTAAAGTTATTATCAATTCGGCCCTGTTGCCAAAAACGCTTATTTTATTGATGGGAGGATTTTGCAGAATACCTGAAACATTAAATTTTAAAGTGTTCATTGCTTTCAGATAAAGGTTTCCTGCTTCTGTTAGCTTATTTTGTTTAAAATAAGACTCCCCATAGTTTAAATAGGCAAATGATAATTTGACTGAACGATCAACAGGGTCTGTTATCTTCCCTGCATAATATAAAAACTGCTCATAGCATTTTGCGGCATTTTTATAATCGTTTAATCCGTTATAAAAATTTCCAAACTCGTTATAATCTGCGCCAATGTTTGAATAAGAAGTTGTTTTTAATCTATAGTTGATAGCTTCATTATAATAGTATTTTGCAGAATCAAATACTTTTTTGTTATTGTAAATTAACGCAAGGGTTTTATAAGCTGTTGCTAATTCAAATGCATCATTAATTTTTTTTGATGCGTTTAATGCTGTATAAGCAATGGGTAAACTTGCTTCAATATTATTTTGAAAAAATAAAGCCTGCGCCTGCATATTTAAAAAAGTTGTTTTTGCAGATGCGTTATTTTCAATTTCAGCCAAATGTGCGCCCTTTATACTTTCTTCAACAGCTTTTTGATAATCTCCTGAAGAAAAGTAAATGTTAGCTTTTGCTGTTCTGGCATCTAAGGCAAAGGTGTTGGTATCTATAAACCTGGAAGCAAGATTGATTGAACTATCATAGTTTTTTAATGCCTGTGTATAGGATAATAAAGTTTCATAAGCAGAGCCAAGGTTAAAAAAAGCATTGATGTTTAAATATGTGGATGATCCTGTATCAGAGGAGTTATTAACCTGCAGTGCTGCCTTTGTAAACTTTATTGTACTGTCATAATTGTGATTGGCAATATATTCATACTTACCTATTTTTAATAATATCCATGCATAAACAGAATCCTTATCTTTTAAAGATTTGGATACAGTTTTTTCCAGCACATAAAAATCCTTTAGTTTCTGCTTGTTAGAGATTGATGAATTATCTTCTATAGCAAAAACCTTATTTAAAATTTCAGGCTTAGACGGGCTTTGGCTCTCTAAGCCTGAAAGAAAAAAAGAAGTAAATAAGTATGCAATCAAATACCTGTACATTATCACATTAAATTGTCAGTAAAACTGGCCTAATTTAATGTAATGCCGTGCAACAGCAGAACAAATTTTTTACGAAGCTGCCCAGGAATTAAAAAGAGCCTTATTAATAAAGTTATTTGGGCTTGGTTTGTTTTGTTGTTCCTGTGGGAGCAGTTTCACTTGCTGCGCTTGCGGTAGGCTGAACTGTCACATCTTTTTTTGTTTTTGTCTTTGCCATAAAACTGGTGTTTTGATTTGATATTTGAATTTTACCTATTAGTCGTGGTTAAAACAAATAGGGCAAGCAAGTTATCAAATTTATCTGTGTATGATCTTATAAATTATTTAAAGCTTTCTTTTTAATGATGAAAGCTCCTGAGATAAGTATAAACAATAAAGCCGCCGCCAACCATAAATAAACGCCGGAGCGATTGGTTTGAAGCTGAATTGCATCTGCATTTCCAATCAGTATCATATTTGCCCAATAATAAGGCAACGTTTTTTCACTGCTATTGGCCTGTATAAAATCTAATTTGGCTTTTCGTAAAGCTTCATCCTTAGTCATTCCCTCAGATAAGTATTGATTAAGTTTTTCAGAAATAGCATAAATCGTTTGTTCATCTGCTTTCCATAAAGTTGCTGAAACCGAAGGAATGCCAGCACTTGCAAAGCCCCTTGCAAGACTGTAAATGCCTTCGCCTGTTGCCTTTTTGCCTACGTTGGTCTGACAGGCGCTTAACAAAACAAGCTTTGTTGCGGGATTGTTCAACGTTTGTAATTCTGATAAATGAATTAAGGAATCCTGCATGAAAAGCACAGGCTCATTATCTGTGGTATCAGCATAAGCATGGGAGAAAATGCTTACAACTGAATAGGAGGGTGCGTAAGAAAAAAAGTTATGGCGGCTTGCAGATGTATGGGTAAAAAGCTTATCATTGTTATAAAAAGATGCAGATGTATTTAATGCGTTTGCAGCATTTTTTAAGTCAACAACACCGAGCGATTTATTAAAAGAAACAGGAGCAAAGCCGATAAAGTTTCCCTTGGCAGGCGGGTTATTAAATTGCTTCATTAAGAAACAGGCAGAATAAGCATAGCTGAAACTATAATCATTTAACAAAAAATGTTTTCCGTTTATATCGGTGCACAAGGCGCCAAAAGGAATTACTGTATTTTCTGTACAAATTACAACCCTGCCTCCAGGCAATTGCAAAGGCTGAAATATCTTCTTATAAATTGAATTGGATAGTAAAGCAAAGCTTTGATAATTATTATTCAGCGCTTTTTTATCAGAACATAACTGCAGAAAATTGGTAAGGTCATTTTTGTTAAACTCCTGTTGTGAAAGCTTAATAAAACGGGTTTTATTGGCTGTTATTGCGAGTATATAAGTGGCAGTATCAGCAAAAAAATAATGAACAAAACTTTGATTATTTTTTGCGAGATAGGATTGAATCGCTTCTAACGTTGGAACATTATCTGCATACTTGTATTGATAATACACAGGATATTTTTGTTCAAGTGATTTGATGAATTGTTCATAATCATTCTTAATGTTTAATAGCTGTAACTGCAAAGCCTCGTGTTTTTTAGATGTATCGGATAATGCTGACATCTTTTGCTGCAGTTCAATTATCCTGATTTCATAATCTTCCTGTTTGGCTGCATCTGCTTTTGAAAGATAGGAAGCCGCATTAAGCTCATTTAATTTATCGTTGAGTAATACAGCACGGCTTTTTTCCATGAAATAAAAAGCTGCATCAGCATTGTTAGCCAGGAAACCCGCTTTAATTGCATTTGAATAAAAACCTTTTGTTTTATCGCGCCAAAATAATTTGCTCTGATTGCCGGTTTGAACATGCCGCATATTCGTTAGAAAAGTATCTGTTACGAACGCCGTTTTAACGGACGCAGACAAATATTCCTGTTTTTTAGTTTTCGAAAACAATTGCAATAAAGCTTCCATTCTGTTTCTCATGATTACCAGGGCAAGCTCTTTGGCACTGATAATATCCAGCTTTTGAGCAGTTGGAGGTTGGATATTATTTTGTTTAACAGGAATGTTAAGAAGGCTTAGCGCTTTGGTTGAATTTTTTAAAGCTTCTTTATAATTACCCTGTTCCAAATAAATTTCACCAATGTTTATTGTTGCCCTTGCAAGTGCAAAAGAATCTTCTGCTCTTTTTCCATAGGCAAGACTTTCCAAATAATATCGTTTGGCGTTACTATGATCATTTAAACTATCAAGATAAAAATTAGCATAATCGTTATAATCTGCAGCTATTTGTTCAAAGTCTTTCGTTTTAATTCGTGCTTTGATTACTTCTTTAAATAAAGAATCTGTTACATTGAAATTTCCAATTTTTTGAAAAATGCGTGCCTTTATTTTTAAGGCAGAAGCTAATTCATATACTGACTTGTTTTTTTGTGCAATGCTTATCATTAAATTAGCATCTTCAAGAGATTTATCTAATTTATTTTCATAATAAAGTGACTGTGATCGTTGCGTCAAAAGTTCGAGAAACCGGGTCGAATCCTTTTTATTAACACAGCTATATAATCCTGAAGTGCTTTCTTCAACGGCTTTTTGATAATCGCCGTTTTGAAAATAAATGTAGGCCATGTACAACTTGCACTGTATAGTGTAGTTTGTATTATTGGGGAACGTATTTATAATGGAAATAGTGCTATCAAAATATTTTAATGCTTTGTCATATAAAAGCATCCTGTAGTAATAAGCCGCAAGAGAAAAGTAACCTTTTGCAGCAAGAAGTTTTGAACTGCCCGGTTTATTGCTGGTATTTATCTTTAACGATGCTTTTGTAAAGTTGATACCAATATCGAAATCCCTGTTAATCCTAACTTCATAATATCCAATCTTAAGTAGTATGTTAGAATAAACAGAGTCAGGTTGAATTTTACATTTGTCCCAAAGCTGCTTTAGCAAATAGAACTGCTCTAATTTTTTTGCATCGTTTAGTTTTTCATCTTCTTCTATTTGAGATGCTTTACTCTGTATTTCACCTTTCGTAAGGCATTGGGCAGAAACATTAAAAGATAAAATGCATGAAAATGCTAATGAAAATAAAAGTATCCGCATGTTAATATAATTATGCATAAACCTTTATTTCATTAAGAATGCATATTAGGATAATGTAATTGTGATTACTTGGGATCTGGCGGGTCCTTTGGTTTATTGTCGCCGCTGGAAGTATTTTTTGCAATTGATGCGGTGCTGGAACCGATCCATACCAGGGCCACAAGTATGCCGCCTTCAATAATAGTTTGAACGGTAGTCTGATCCATAATTTATATTTTGGGTGTTAGCTAATCAGATCAATAAAAATCACATTGCTAAAACTTCTTCAACCATTCCTCAGCAGTTTCTTTTTCGCTTTCGTTTTCACTTACTACTTTCTGCAGTAATGTTTTGGCTGTTGCTTCATCCCCGGATTTATTTCTTTTTAATAAGGCTACGGCTTTTAAAAAATCTCCCGGGTTATAATAGAGGCCTTTCATGTTGGCCAGCGCATCAAATTGCTCAATGGCTTTATCGTAATTATTTAATTGTATATAGGTTAAACCTGTATATTTTTTAGCGTCGCTGTTAGCAGTATCCTGTTTTGCAACGCCTTCAAAATACCCTAATGCTTTGGCATAATCCTTATTCTTATAAGCTGCAATACCAAGCTGAAGGCTATCGTGGGATGCATCCATGGTTTGGCTTAAATCTATATTATTGATGTATTGAGAAGCGAGTCTTTGCGGCGAGCTTTGCATTTCAAACAGGAACATAGATGCTACCAATAGCACGCAGGCTGCCGCAGCGTACATGATCCATTTGCTTAAGGTTGATTTTTTAGAGATGGAAAAAACAGGGGCGCTTTCTTCTTCTGCTTTTAATTTCTTCCACTCCTGCTGTTTTTTTGCCAGCAATTCTTCGCGCAAAGTTTCGCGGGTAATTATATAGAAGGCAACTTCTTTGGCAAAAGCTTCATCTGTTTCGCATCTTTCTTCAAAAGCCTGTTTTTCCCCGGCATTTAATGCCTGCTGAAAGTAGGATTCAATATATTCCAGGTTGTCTGGCATAATTATTTTTTGTTTAGAGTATCTTTTTTAATAGAACTGATGCAGTAACCATATCTAAGCTAATTGAGTATTTTTTCCCTGAGCTTATCCAAACACCTCAACCGCGTGGTTTTAACTACCGCCGCTGTATTGTATGACAGGATTGCTGCAATTTCTTTATCCGTAAGGCCGTCTTCAAACATCAGTAAAAGCTTCCTGCATTTTTCTCCTATTGCATCAAGCTGCTTTCGCACTGTTGCCTTTAACTCATTGGTTATTAGCCCATCAATCACAGTTCTTGTGCTGTCCGGTAACTGGCTCATTGCATCTGCTACAGGCATTGTTTTATGCACCTGATGCTTATTAGTCGTGTTTTTTCGAATCAGGTCAATACATTTATTGGAAAAAATCTGGTACAGGTAGGTTTTTAGCGATGAGCGGCCATCAAACCGTTCATTTACAATATTATGTATAGCTGAAAGTATGGTATCGCTGTAAGCGCTAAAGCTATCATCGTTATTTAAATTGTATTTTCTGGCGCCTTCATCAATAAAATAAGCGTATTGTCTGTAAAGTATTTGTTCATACCTGGTGCGTTTTGCGTACTCACCTTTAAGGCCGTCCAGTATTTGTATATCTTGTTCCAACAAACAGAAGTTTAATTATGCTGTTATTAATAGTTATTTATATAAAGCTCAGCACTTAACCGGTTAGCTGCAGCCATAAGAAGCAATGCACGCCTCCTGCAAACAATTAGAAACCCGTTTAAACAGCCGGAAATTTATAACCATTGCAATCTTCCGGCAGATTTCCATTAGTCCTAAAATGTTGAAATGCAAGTTAATAACTGCTACTCAAAATTTTCTCATTTATTTGGTTTGTTTACAGTATTGCCTTAGCTGGCCTGGTTCGCTTTAAAACTTTTCAAACTTAATTTACAGGTAATATTTTTCATCAAGGTAAAACAGCCCGTCTGTTTTTTTCCAATACCAGAATTTGTTTTTCAAAATATAATAACTGCCTTTTAAAGAACTGCGCACATATTGCTGCGGAACATATAGCACCCGCGGTGGAATTGTTTTATAACGCGCCTGCATATTAGCCCGTTGCTGTGTTGTAAATCCTTTTGAAAGTTGCAAATTATTATAACTAATTCCGCTGTCTTCCGGCAAATTCTGTTGTGGTGTAATAAGCCTTCCATATCCATCTGCCACAATCATCACCCTTGCCGCCGCCGCCTCGTTAACCGTTTTTGCGGAATCAGCAGTTTTTGCAGAATCAATCAAAACAGGCCGGTTATTATTTTTTGTGGTTGAAGTATCAAAAGTAGTTGCCGGTGTTTTTTGTGGTACACGTTTTCTGGAACAACTTATAAGCGCAAAAAGAAAAATGCTGCAAAGAATGATAGGAAGTTTTTTCATGTTCAGTTTTTAAACAAAATATTATGCCAGATAAAACTAATATGTGCTGATAAAAAGTTTTTGTGAAAAATAAATCGGTTTGAGCTTTTCGTGAAGTTCAAATTTTTGAAATCTTCTGTCCTTCATTGTCCAAAATCCGCGAAACCGGCTGTTTGCAAAATCGCTAAAACCCAGCGTGAACTGCTTCTCTTTTTCATATTTGGAGCCAAAATCCTATTTAAAATCTTATCCGCTTAAACAGAAAATCTTTTAAAAGAAAGAAGGTTTCGGGAAGCCCCACAACAAAATTCTAATTCACATTTAATTCTAACTGCTGCCGTTTTTGTATCAACAATTAGTAAATTTTCAGCTATATATTTTAGTTATCTATTGATTGAATGATAATATCTATAGGCTATTTTAATTAGTTCAAATTCATATCTAAAATTAAATTGTAAATCAATTAATTATATAATTTAATTATTATTTTTTCAATAAATAAGTTAAGTAATGATAAAACTTGCTACCTTCTTTAAGCTGCACAAATATGTGAGCAGTTATAAAATTATATATTTTATTATAAATAATTGATAATTATATAAATATAGTAATTTATATAATTTTAATTATTAGATAAATTTTGAATTTAAATTACTGGTTATGCTTCTACCCGCTATTTTGCTTTTAAGCCGTTTATTTTTTAAAAACCTCTCTTCTTCCCGCTAAGAATAGATGCTTAAATTTGCTGCCTTAAATTGCTTTCTGTAGCCATTCGATAAAGTGGCTCAACAGCTCATCTTTAAAAAATTATTCACATGGATTTTTTACAGCAGCTCGGCATCACAACTGAAAATGCCGGCACTTCAACCGGCTCAAAAACTTTTACAGGTTCAGAAAAAAAAATAGATTCCATATCTCCGGTTGACGGAAAACTGGTTGGTAGTGTTTGGGAAACTTCACCGGAAGGTTACAGCAAGGTTTTGGAAACTGCTCAAAAAGCGTTTCTGGAATGGAGAAAAATTCCTGCGCCAAAACGCGGCGAAATTGTGCGGCAGTTTGGCGAAGCCTTGCGAAAAAACAAAGCGCCGCTTGGCAAGCTGGTGAGCTACGAAATGGGTAAAAGCCTGCAGGAAGGTTTGGGTGAAGTGCAGGAAATGATCGATATCTGCGATTTCGCTGTTGGCCTCAGCCGCCAGTTGTATGGCTTAACCATGCATAGCGAAAGGCCAGGCCACCGTATGTACGAACAATGGCATCCACTTGGTATTGTGGGAATTATTTCAGCCTTCAATTTCCCGGTTGCAGTATGGAGCTGGAATGCCGCCATTGCCTGGGTGTGCGGCAATGTTTGTATATGGAAGCCATCGCCCAAAACGCCGTTGTGCGCTGTTGCCTGCCAGCAAATAATTACCGAAGTGCTTAAAAATAACAATATGCCGGAAGGCATCAGCTGCCTGATAAATGGCGATACTATTAGCAAAACTATGTGTGAAGACGAGCGTGTTGCACTCGTTTCTTTTACCGGTTCCACAAAAATTGGGAAGATTGTGGGCGCTGCGGTGGCTTCAAGGTTAGGTAAATCAATCCTGGAACTGGGCGGCAACAATGCCATTATTGTTACCGAAGATGCTGACTTGAAAATGGTACTTACCGGCGCTGTTTTTGGCGCCGTGGGAACTGCCGGCCAACGCTGTACTACCACGCGCCGTTTAATTATTCATGAAAGTATTTACGATAAGGTAATTGAAAATCTGAAAGCTGTTTATAGCCAGTTAAAGATCGGTGATCCCCTGGAGGTTGAAAATCATGTTGGGCCTTTGATTGATAAAGCAGCCGTTGATAATTATTCAAAGGCTATTGAAAAAGCCAAATCGCAATCTGCCAAAATTATCGTGGAAGGCGGTGTGCTGGAAGGGGAAGGATTTGAAAGCGGCTGTTATGTAAAGCCCTGCATTATTGAAGCAGAAAATAACCTGGATATTGTTCAGACAGAAACTTTCGCACCTATATTATATATAATGAAATATTCCACCATTGAGGAAGCCGTTGCAAAACAAAACGGTGTGCCGCAGGGTTTGTCGTCTTCCATTTTTACCAATAACATGCGGCAGATGGAATATTTTCTGTCGGCTGAGGGAAGCGATTGCGGTATCGCCAATGTAAATATCGGCACCAGTGGAGCAGAAATAGGCGGTGCTTTTGGCGGCGAAAAAGAAACAGGCGGCGGACGGGAAAGCGGCAGCGACGCATGGAAAGCTTACATGCGCCGGCAAACAAACACTATAAATTATAGTACGCAACTGCCTTTGGCCCAGGGAATTAAGTTTACTGTTTAAAAACATATACAGTTATTTTGGTATTTATGGCATCTTGTTTGAATGAAGGCGTACTAAAAATTTATATGAAGTACACAAAATTTAAGAGTTTAGGATCGCTTGCACTGTTTTCTTTAATGATGGCCGCATGTAATTCAAACCCTTCAACTGATAAAATTGCCGATACTGCATCTATGCCGGCTTATACAACGCCGGAGCCGTCAAATTCAGCAACCGATAATTTGGGAGATACTGCCACAGCGCAAAATGGAGTAACGCCGGCTACCGGTGAAAAACCCAGGGCGGCAATAACAACTAAAAAACGTAAAGTGGTTATTGAAGCAGAAACTGCAACAAAACCCAAAAAAGTGGTGGCGGATAAAGATGGCATTTATACTTTTACTGATGTGGCGCCGGCTTTTCCGGGCGGCCAGTCTGCCATAGAAAATTACATTAATAATCAAATTGAATATCCGCAAGCTGCTTTGGATAATAATGTGGAAGGCCGTTCAGGCGTAAGTTTTGTTGTGGATGAAAATGGTAAGGTTACAGATGTGCATGCCATTGGCGCCAAAATAGGCTCTGGTTTGGATGAGGAAGCGGAAAGGGTAGTGGCTTCTATGCCTAAATGGACACCCGGAACTGTGAAAGGAAAACCGGTAAAAACAAGAATGACCTTGCCAATCGTTTTCCAGATTGAAGAATAATTTTTATTTCGGTAAGCAAAATAAAACCTCTGCACTTGCGGAGGTTTTTTAATGCACACCTTCTTCACAGCTCACTCATCACAGCTCGTAGCTCATGGCTTTCTTTTACCTTGCGCTCATGCAACAGTATCAGCAATTATTACAATTTATTTTAGATAACGGCACACAGAAAACTGACCGTACCGGCACCGGCACCATCAGCTATTTTGGCTATCAAGTGCGTTTTAATTTGAGTGAAGGCTTTCCGCTGGTAACCACTAAAAAAGTGCATTTGAAAAGTATTATTTATGAACTGCTTTGGTTTTTGCGTGGTGAAACCAATATTAAATATTTAAAAGAACATGGCGTAAGCATCTGGGATGAGTGGGCCGATGAAAACGGGGAGCTTGGCCCTGTTTATGGAAAGCAGTGGCGGAGCTGGGGGGGTGCAAACGGCGAAACGATTGACCAGGTTGCCGGTGCCATCAATCAAATAAAAAATAATCCCGATAGCCGCCGCATAATTATAAGCGCCTGGAATGTTGCTGATTTGCCTGATATGGCTTTAATGCCCTGCCATAGTTTATTCCAGTTTTATGTGGCCGATGGAAAGCTAAGTTGCCAGTTGTACCAACGCAGCGCCGATGTTTTTCTTGGCGTGCCATTCAATATTGCATCGTATGCTTTATTAACCATGATGATGGCGCAGGTTTGTAACCTGGAGGCGGGCGATTTCATTCACACCTTTGGCGATGTGCATATTTATAATAATCACATAGAGCAGGTGCAATTACAGCTTTCGCGAAAGCCCTATTCTTTGCCAACGATGAAATTAAATCCTTTGGTAAAAAATATTTTCGATTTTAAATATGAAGATTTCACGTTGGAGAATTACCAGTTTCATCCTGCTATAAAAGCGCCGGTGGCGGTGTAACATCCATTCAAACCTTTTCAAAGAGAAGGCTTTTGAGCAACTTGATTTTAATTGAACACATTAAATACTTTTGAACTTTCAAAAGCCTCCTTTCAGGGGAGGTGGGAGGGGATTTTCTTATGGTTAAAAGTTTAGTGGTAGCAGCATCAACAAATAATGCTATTGGAAAAGACAATCAACTGCTTTGGCATTTGCCAAATGATCTTAAGTTTTTGAAAAATAAAACCTGGGCAATGCCGGTTTTAATGGGCAGGAAAAGTTTTGAATCGCTTGGTAAAAAACCGTTGAAGGGAAGGGTAAATATTGTGCTCAGTTCAAGTAGATTTTTTAAAAACGATGGCATTGTGCACGTAAATAATTTAAAGAACGCTTATTTCTTTGCACAGGAAAATGATTATAAAGAAATAATGATTTTAGGCGGTGCACATGTGTATGACCAAACCATAAATGAGGCTGATAATATTTATATAACAAGGGTGCATCATGTTTTTGAAGACGCTGATGTTTTTTTTCCTGTTATTGATGAAAGCAAATGGAAACTTGTGTTTAACGAAGATCATTATAAAGATGAAAAACATGCTTACGATTACAGCTTCCAGCATTGGGTGAAAAAGTAAGCCCATTCCATAACCAGAAGAAATAAAATCACTAATTCATAAACAGCTATTAAGTTTGCGCAATCCTTAAGGGTTACACATAGCTCCCTTCAGGGCAGGGCATGTATTCTTCAGCACAACTCGCTTTTAAATATTTGAAATACTGGTTAACCGCGTCAAACGGAAGTGGCCATGGTGTACATTCCCCTTTTGTGTTTGATTTTATAAACAATGTGCTCAATGATAAACGTGAGTTTGACAGTTTTCGTTTTATTGAAAATATAAGGGCTGAATTAAAAGATAATCAGAAAGAGATAAATGTTCCTGATTTTGGCGCAGGCTCAAGAATGCAGCTAAACAATAAACGGAAAATTTCCGCCATAGCAAAATCTTCATTAAAGCCAAAAAAATTCAGCCAGCTTTTATTTCGAATCGTTCATTATTATAAGCCGCAGAGCATTCTCGAACTTGGAACATCATTGGGCATTACCACTTCATATTTATCGGCGGCTAATCCATCAGCTCAGGTTATAACAATGGAAGGTGCGCCGGAAGTGGCGGCTGTAGCTAAAAACAATTTTAAGCAATTGCATCTTTCCAATATAAAAGTTATTGAAGGCAATTTTGATGATAATCTTCCAGCGGTCATCAATCAACTTTCATCGGTTGACTTTGTTTTTATTGATGGCAACCATCGCAAAGAACCAACGCTGAATTATTTTTATGAGTTGCTTAAAATTACAGAGCGTACAACCATTCTTGTTTTTGATGATATACACTGGAGCCGCGATATGGAAGCTGCCTGGGAAGAAATAAAAGAGCATCCTTCAGTAACGCTTACCATTGATTTATTTTTTGTCGGGCTTGTTTTCTTTCGCATAGAACAAAAAATAAAACAGGATTTTGTTATACGGTTTTAAAAGAAATTATTACAACGAATGTGCTGGTTGATTTGCCTGCTGATAACAATTGCAGTTATTGCGCTTTGTTATAAAATATATTTCAATGTGCAAATTGAAATGATAGAAAAGAAAAGGCTTACACCGTGGTTTTGGTTAACGATAAGTTTGATGTGCATGGTCCCTGTGCTTCAACATTTAAAAAACACTTCAGCTATTATCCTGGCAACCCGTGCCAATGCTGCTTTATGCATATTTTATTCCTGCATTCTTATAGTTCTTTACCTGTTTTATTAAACATGTTCGTCACAATATCGCGACCGGATTTTGTTAATACAATAAAAGCCGATAATTTACGGGTTGTAACTATTGCCAATGACGATAGCCATCCTGAAAGAACCAATTAATGAAACGAGGGTTTCGCTTCTCCCTGAAGCGGCTGATACACTTACCAAACAAAATATAGTTGTAAATATTGAAAAGAATGCCGGTGCATTGGCTTATGCACCTGACGAATTATACCAATCAAAAAATATCAGGATAGCTGAGCGGACAGAAATTTTAAATGCTTCAGATATTATCTTGACCATCCAGCCTTTATCACAAGAGGAAATTACAGCGCTTAAAACAAATGCAATATTGATTGGTATTTATCAGCCTTTATTCAATTATCAGTTTATAAAGCAACTGGCTGAAAAAAATATAACTGCATTCAGTCTTGATATGATGCCGCGGACCACCCGTGCGCAAAGTATGGATGTGCTTAGCAGCCAGGCTAATATTGCAGGTTATAAAGCAGTGCTTGAAGCGGCCAATATTTATCCGCGGTATTTTCCCATGTTTATGACGGCTGCAGGCAGCATTAAGCCTGCAAGGGTTTTAATTCTTGGGGCAGGTGTTGCAGGCCTGCAGGCAATTGCAACGGCAAGACGTTTGGGTGCAGTAGTTGAAGTGTTTGATACAAGGCCTGCAGTAAAAGAAGAAGTGATGAGCCTTGGTGCAAAATTTATAGAAGTGGAAGGCGCCGCGGATGCATCAAAAGCTGGTGGTTATGCTGTTGAACAAACTGAGGAATATAAGCAAAGGCAACAGCAAAAGATTGCAGCTTCTGTTGCCAAAGCAGATATTATAATAACTACGGCGCAAATTCCCGGCAGGAAAGCACCGGTATTAATTACCAATGAAATGCTCGATAGTATGAAGCCTGGTTCTATTATCATTGATCTTGCAGCAGCAACCGGCGGTAATACACTTCAAACAAAAAACAATGAAACGGTTAAGTATAAAAATATAACCATTGTTGGCAACAGTAACCTTGCTGCAACCATGCCCGGCGATGCCAGTAAATTGTATGGAAAAAATGTATTGAATTTTCTTCAGCTTATTATAACAAAAGAAGGAAATATCAATCTGAATTTTGAAGATGATATTGTTGCAGGCTGTTGTATTACACATGGTGGTAAAGTGGTGAATGAAAGGGTGGGAGGATTGATTGATAAGCTGATTGGTTGAGTAGTTAAGGAAACCAGGAATTGGGAATTTGAAATAAACTTGTGAACAGGTGAACGTGTGAACCTTTGAACAAATTAAAGAGAGTTTTACAGGTTGAAGCGTCTTTGCATGGTCAAACGCTTCAAAAGCGAGAACCCAATATTTAATTGCACAGAAAAACAGAGAAGAGAGAGGCTTTTTATCTGTTAGCTCTAAACGCTGTGCATAAAAAATAAAAATTATGTTGAACTGGATAAGCGAAAACCAGCAGTACATCTACATCGTAATACTTATGATCTTTTTGGGTATTGAAGTAATAGGAAGAGTGCCGAGTGTTTTGCATACGCCGTTAATGAGCGGCGCCAATGCCATTCATGGTGTAGTGATTATCGGCGCCATCATCGTAATGGGTAAAGCGGAAAGTAATAATTATGTAGCATTAATACTTGGCTTTCTCGCTGTGATATTAGGAACCCTAAATGTAGTAGGCGGCTTTGTTGTAACCAATCGTATGCTGGAAATGTTTAAAGGCAAAAAAGAAAAAAAACATTAATGTAAATGCTGTCAGAATTACTCACTTTAATTTATATACTGGCTTCAGTAACATTTATTATTGGTTTGAAGATGTTGTCAAATCCTGCAAAAGCGCGTAATGGTAATTTAATTGCTGCCGCAGGAATGACGCTTGCTATTCTCGGAACTATTTTTTTATATAAAGATGAGTATGGTCAACGGCTTCACAATTACGGATGGATTTTCGGTGGCATTATAATAGGCGCAGTAGTTGGAGCACTTGCTGCGAAAAAAGTAAAGATGACGGCCATGCCTGAAATGGTGAGTTTGTTTAACGGCATGGGTGGCGCCTGCGCCATGCTTATTTCAGTTGTTGAATTCAATCATTTAAGCGAAGTGTTTTATAAACCGGGCTGGAGCGAGGTTCCCTGGAAAATTAATGGCGCAATTATCGGTCACCTGCTTACAATATATGCAGGCGCTTTTATAGGCAGCGTTTCTTTTGCCGGCAGCATAATTGCCTGGGGTAAATTAAACGGAAAAGTCAAAGACTTTTCTTTTAAAGGCCAGCATATTTTTAATATCGTGTTGCTGTTTGTTATCATCGGATTAATCATCTTTTTATTATTTGGCCTTAACCCGCTTAACTATAAACTGTTTTATCTTATTCCTTTTTTATCGCTTGTTTATGGAGTACTATTTGTGTTCCCAATCGGTGGCGCAGACATGCCCGTTGTAATTTCCCTGCTGAATTCATTTACCGGGGTTGCTGCTGCCTGCGGTGGGTTTTTATATGATAATAAAGTTATGCTCACAGGGGGCATTCTTGTTGGTGCAGCAGGCACATTGCTTACCATTCTTATGTGCAAGGCCATGAACCGCAGCCTGAAGAATGTATTGATAGGAAATTTTGGAGGAAGCAAGACTGTTGCTGCACAAAGCAAATCGGGTGGGAATTATAAAGAAATAAGTGTGAGTGACGCGGCTGTAGCAATGGCTTATGCAAAAAAAGTAATGATCGTTCCGGGCTATGGCCTGGCTGTAGCACAGGCACAACATGCTTGTCATGAACTGGAAAATATGCTGGAAGAAAAAGGTGTTGAAGTAAAATATGCCATTCATCCGGTTGCAGGAAGAATGCCCGGCCACATGAATGTTTTATTGGCTGAAGCCGATGTGAGTTATGATAAACTGCTTGAAATGGAACATGCCAACGATGAATTTAAAACAACAGATGTTGTGTTGATTCTCGGCGCCAATGATGTAGTAAACCCTGCAGCTAAAACAGATAAATCTTCTCCTATTTATGGCATGCCTGTTCTTGAAGTGGAAGAAGCAAAAATGGTGATCGTAAACAAGCGCAGCATGAAGCCGGGTTATGCAGGCATTGAAAACGAACTTTTCTTCAAACCCAAAACATCCATGTTATTTGGCGACGCCAAAAATATATTGCAGCAACTGGTGGTTGAAGTGAAAGAGTTATAATTCAAGGAAAAATAATACCCTCCCACCGGTTGAAGATTTAATACACCAGCTTATACATTTTTCCCGGCAAACTTGTTATTACATTCTGCAATTCTAAATTTAATATAGCTGCCGCTATTGAACTGCTGCTAAGGTTACTTCCAATATTCAGCTCATCAATATGCACACTATCTTTTTGTTTTAAAAGATTAATGATTATTTTTTCATCTTCACTTAACTCAATAAACAATTCGGCCTGCAATTTTCTGCTGGTTTTTTTTGGTTGCCAGCCAAGGCTTTCTATAAGATCTTTCGCATCAGTAAATAATGCAGCCTTATTGCTTTGAATAAGATAATTGCAGCCTGCACTTTTTGCATCAGAGATGCGGCCGGGCAAAGCAAAAACATCGCGGTTATAATTGTTAGCCAGTTCAGCAGTAATCATGCTGCCGCCCTTTATTGCGGTTTCTATTACAATTGTGGCATCTGCCATACCTGCAACAATCCTGTTGCGTTTTGGAAAATTATATTTATCAGGTTTTTCATAATGACGAAATTCTGTAAGCAAACCGCCCTGTTCTGTTATTTCTTTTGCCAGCGATTTATGCTGGCGCGGATAAATTGTTTGCAGCCCATGGGCCAATACGGCAACCGTTTCAAGTTTATTTTGCAGCGCTGCTTTATGTGCTATGCTGTCAATACCATAAGCAAGCCCGCTTACAATTAAAACATTCATGCCAGCAAGGTCATTCACCAGTTTTTCAGTGACCTGTTTACCATAATCCGTATTATTTCTTGTGCCGATAATGTTTATAATACGGGAAACATTTAAGCTTGCATTGCCGCGATAATACAACAGTGTTGGCGTATCATAGCAATTCAATAAACGCTGCGGATAATTTTTGTCTGTAATAAAGAGCGGTTGTATTTTATACTTTTCAATAAACTTTATTTCTTCTTCTGCTATTGAAAAATCTTCAAACGATTTTATATTGGCGGCGCTTATTAAACCAATATTTTCCAAAGTGCTTAACTCTTTCTTTTTAGCTTTAAAAACACTTTCAGCATCGCCATAAGTTTCAATAAGTGTTTTAGCCTGAACGCAGCCTACATTGGGAACGAGGGTTAAGGCAATTTTATATAAGAGGTCATTATTCATAGAGCAGGGTTAATGTATGATATAAGGAATGAAAATAATAATTATTATTCAAAAATGAATGATAGCCATAAATCGTCGATCGAAAAATGCGAAAGTTGATTTGCCAATAATAAAAAACTCACAATTCATTTAAATGAATTGTGAGTTGAATGACTAAGTTGTGGCCGGGAGCTTATTTAATTACTTCAATTCAAACACTACATTTACGTTATACTGAATTTTTATTTTCTTAAAATCAACATCCATTGGTGCAGCTTCTGCATCGGCAGCCTTCATCATCATATTAGCTGCATAAACGGGCCTTGGATAACTGCCGTTTTCTACCGGGTCATTGATGGTTAAAGCCTGGCCCACATTATCGCCTAAAGCAGCAGCGAGGTAAGTTGCTTTTTCTTTAGCAGCTTTTATAGCCTGTATCTTCAGTTCTTTTTTAATTGAATCCATATTGCTGTGCGATGTGCGGCTTAAAGAAAAATTTTGTGTTGCCTGGTCATCAAGTTTATCAACCAGCTTGTCCATGTCATTCACTGATTTCATTTTTACTTCATAAGTAATGCCGGCCTTCATGTCAGGGTTTTTCTTTTTATTTTTTTGGTACCACCAATAGTTGCCATCCCACCCTGAATATCCCTGCACAACCACATCAGTATCTGCAATGCCCATACTTTTGGCAGCGCTTAAAAACTGGTTACGAATGGTTTCTATATCCACCTTTTCGCCATTTTTCTTTGTGTATTCACGCAGTTCCACCTGAACATAAATTTCATCCGGCGTTATTTCCAGTTCAGCAGTGCCGGTTACATTAATAGTGCGTTGCTTAATAACATTATCACCTGTTTGCGCATTGGCAAATAATAAAAACAAACTTGCAGAGAGCGCTAAAAATACTTTCTTCATAATTCTCAATTTAATTTACAGAATGATGAAGCTATTTAAAATATTACACAAGCACAAAATGCTATTAACAATGGTTTAAGAACTTCTTCCTAAGCTGTTTTGGAAATTAATACCTGCGAAGGCACTGGCGCTGTAATATTATTTTCAGTAAATGCTTTCTGAATTTTTTCGAGCGTTCCAAAATAAACACTCCAATAATTTTCAACAGTTGAATAAGGGCGTATGGATAATTCATTAAAATAACCACCCAGCTTTGAAACAAATACACCGGGCGCAGGGTCTTTTAAAATATTTTCATCCTTATTCATTACCTCAATTGCAATTGCTCTTACTTTATCCATATCATTATCGGCAGCCACATTCATGCTAAGGTCAACACGTATACTGCCATGCCTGCTATAGTTGGTAATAATACCATTCGATACCATTGCATTGGCAATAATAGTGGTTTTATTATCTGGTGTGAGCAATATGGTATTGAATATTTGTATTTCGTGCACAGTGCCAATCTGCCCGTTACTTTCAATAAGGTCGCCTACTTTAAAAGGCTTGAATAAAAGTATTAAAACGCCTCCCGCAAAATTGGCCAGCGAACCCTGCAAAGCCAAGCCAACAGCCAAACCCAAAGCGCCTATCACTGCAATAAAGCTGGTGGTTTCAATGCCAATCATACCGGCTACACTTACAAGTAATAACACTTTCAACCCAATGCTGATGAGGCTGAGCAGGAATGATTGCAGTGATACATCAAAGCCGCGACGCACCATTAATTTGCCCAATAACCTTGTAATAATATTTGTTATCCAGAGGCCTATAATAAAGAAGAGTATGGCGCCAAGAATCTTTAAACCGTAGGTTGCGAAAAGCACCTGTATATTCTCATACATTTTGGTAATATTATCCATAGTTGAAAGTTTTAGTTAACTAAAAATAACAGTTACATTTTTATTTATGCTGATATTTTGGCTGAAGGATGTTGTTTGATTGTATGAATTGCTTACAGTAAAATAGTTAGTGCAATTAATCTTCTATCGTGAGCGAATAAGAATATCAATTAAATTCTAAAATAACCCTTTAGATCGTTTATTACTTAAAGAAGATATAGGCAATAATAATAGCAGCAATCACGCCAATAATATCTGCAAACAATCCTGCCCACACAGCGTAGCGAACTTTCTTAATGCCAACACTGCCAAAGTATAATGCAAGAATATAAAAAGTAGTATCAGTGGTGCCCTGGAAAGTGCTGGAAAGCTTACCAATAAAGCTATCCGGCCCGTAAGTTTTCATGGCGTCTATCATCATGCCCCTTGCACCGCTGCCGCTAAAAGGCCTCATGATTGCAGTTGGTAATGCAGGAACAAAATCGCTGTTAAGCCCTGTTGCATGTATCACGTAACTTATGCCATCCACAATATAACCAAGCGCCCCGCTATCCCTGAAAACACGGATGGCAACGAGCATTCCAACGAGGTAAGGAATTATTTTCAGCACTACGTTAAAACCTTCCTTCGCGCCTTCAATAAAAGCATCAAAAACCGATACTTTTTTATAAGCGCCGCCCACAATAATTGCTACAATTATTATAAGCAAAATCAGGTTGCCGCTTATGGTGCTGAACGTGCTTTTAGTTGCAGCGCTCATGTGGCTTACGCCTATCATTAACACAGCAACAAGCGCTATCAAACCTATTATCCAGGCAAGCAAAACAGCATCCCATTTTAGTTTTTGTTTAATGCCCACAACAATAATGGAAGCAAGTGTTGTAATAACTGTTCCCAGAACACATGGAATAAAAACGCTGGTAGCATCTGTTGAGCCAACGGAAATCCTGTATGTAAAAATTGAAAGTGGAATTAATGTAAGCCCGCTTGTGTGCAATACCAAAAACATTATCTGCGCATTGGATGCAGTGCCTTTGTTAGGGTTAATATTTTCCAGGCTTTGCATGGATTTTAAGCCAAAAGGCGTGGCAGCATTATCAAGGCCGAGTATATTAGCGCTGAAATTCATTACCATTTCACCCATCACAGGGTGGCCATCCGGCACCTCGGGGAAAAGCCTTTTCATTAATGGGTTTAACTTTCTTGCCAGCCAGTTAATAGCGCCTGCTTTTTCAGCAATATTCATCAGTCCCAAAAAGAAAACCATTGTTCCTATAAGAGAGAAAGCAACATCTACCACGGAAGATTTGGCAGAATCGAAAATCCCATCAACCAAAGTTTTAAAAATGGTGGTATCGCCATCAACAAAAAACTTAATTAACGCGATAATAAAAGCTATAACAAAGAATGCAATAAATACAATGTTTAAAGCCATGCGGGAAAATTAATAATTAACAATGAATAATTAATAAAGGTTTATATAACACAACGTTCTGTATAAGATTATTACTTTTGCGGCCATTTTTGAATTTTTACTTTTGAATTTCAATTTTTACTATGGCTTTACAGGCAGGTATTGTTGGGTTGCCCAACGTAGGAAAATCAACCTTGTTTAATGCATTGAGCAATGCGAAGGCACAGGCAGCAAACTTTCCGTTTTGTACAATAGAACCTAATGTGGGTGTTATAACGGTTCCTGATGAAAGATTATTTGAACTGGAAAAACTGGTAAACCCGCAGCGTGTTGTTCCGGCTACCGTTGAAATTGTTGACATTGCCGGGCTGGTAAAAGGCGCCAGCAAGGGCGAAGGATTAGGCAACCAGTTCCTGGGGAATATTAGAAATACTGACGCTATTATTCATGTGCTGCGCTGCTTTGATGATGACAATGTAATTCATGTGGATGGCAGCGTAAACCCGGTTCGCGATAAGGAAATTATTGATACCGAATTACAGTTGAAAGACCTTGAAAGTGTTGAGAAAAAAATTTCAAGGCTTGAAAAAGTTGCCCGCACCGATAAAGATGCAGCAGCAGGATTGGAAATATTAAAAGCATTAAAACAACATTTTGAGCAAGGCAAAAATGCAAGGGGTTTTAGTGTGAATGAAAAAGATCGTGAAAAATATATTGATGATATTTTCCTGCTTACCATAAAGCCGGTAATTTATGTGTGTAATGTGGATGAAAAATCTGTAATCACGGGCAATCAATACACCGAAGCTGTAAAAGAAGCAGTGAAAGATGAGAATGCAGAAATATTATTTATCAGCGCTGCTATTGAAAGCGAGATTGCGGTAATGGAAAGTTATGAAGACCGCAAAATGTTTTTGGAAGATTTGGGACTGAAAGAAAGCGGCGTTGTACGGCTTATTCGTTCAACCTATCATTTATTAAACCTTGCCACTTATTTTACCGCCGGCGTGCAGGAAGTAAGGGCCTGGACGATTCATAGAGGTATGTCTGCACCACAGGCTGCCGGTGTTATACACACAGATTTTGAGAAAGGATTTATTCGCGCAGAAGTTATAAAGTATGATGACTTTCTTAAATACAAAAGTGAAGCTGCATGCCGCAGCGCCGGTAAGTTAGCTGTGCAGGGAAAAGATTATATTGTTGAAGACGGCGATATAATGCACTTCCTTTTTAATGTGTAATATTCAGGTTGAATAATAAAAAAGAGGTTGTTTGAATTTCAAACAACCTCTTTTTTATTGAAGTTATTTATGTTTTAAAATATGCTAATATGAAAATACTTTAAAGCTTTAAAAAGAATCCAAAATGCCAGGTCGTTTATCTATGCAAACATTTCAAACAACATCTACTCAAAAGAAAAAGATATAAGCTCTGCTTGTTCTATTGTTTCCTGTTTGCCTGTAGCAATGTTTTTTATTACACAACTGCCCGCTTCAAGTTCCTTGCTGCCAATAATAATAATATAAGGGATGTTATTGCGTTCGGCATATTTAAACTGCTTATCAAACTTAGCAGCCTCATGATAAATTTCTGCTTTTACTTTATTGTTTCTTAATTGCCGGAGAAGATCGTACGCAGCTTTGCTTTCTGCCTCGCCCAAATTAAAAAACAATACCTGTGTTGATGTTTGCAATGATGAAGGAAATAATTTCAATTCTTCCATCACATCATACATCCTGTCAACGCCGAAGCTTATGCCAACGCCCGGCAAACCAGGCACATCAAATAAACCTGTAAGATCATCATAGCGGCCACCACCACCAATGCTGCCCATCTGCACGTTTTGGGCTTTAATTTCAATAATGGTTCCGGTATAATAATTTAAACCACGCGCCAATGTAAAGTCTATGGAAAAGTTGGCATTATCCTGATTATGCGACAATAAAAATTCCAGTTCCCGGATACCTTGCCTGCCAATTTCAATTTCGCCTATCAGGGATTTTATATTGTTTATTTTAGATTCATTATCCCCGTCAATTGAAATGTATTGTTCAATCAACTCAATCTGCAAATGCTGCAAGCCTCTGTCGGCAAGCTCTGTTTTTACCTTGTCCCAGCCAATCTTATCCAGCTTGTCAATAGGAACGGTTATATCAGTTATTCTTTCGCTGCCACCGCATAATTCAGCGAGAGCTGAAAGAATTTTCCTGTTGTTGATTTTTATTTCAACATCAACATTCAGTTGCTTAAAAACGTCTGTATAGATATTGATAAGCTCCACTTCATTTAATAAAGAATTGCTCCCCACCACGTCTGCATCGCACTGGAAAAATTCACGGTACCGGCCTTTTTGCGGACGGTCTGCACGCCACACAGGTTGCACCTGGTAACGTTTAAATGGAAAATTCAATTGCCCGTAATTCATAGCGACGTACCGCGCAAAAGGAATAGTGAGATCATAACGCAAAGCACGTTCAGTAATGCCGGCAACGTTTTTGCCCTCCAGCACTTTTTCAAAATCAAGCCTGGCCTGCTCATGCTTTTCTTTTCGCTCAAGGCCATTGTTCAGTATCTTAAAAAGAAGCTTATCGCCTTCTTCTCCATACTTGCCTGTTAACGTATCAAGGTTTTCCATAGCCGGTGTTTCCAGCGGTTGAAAACCATATAATTCAAATACGTTTTTTATTGTATTGAAAATATAGTTGCGTTTGCGTATGGTTGTTGCGTTAAAATCCCTGGTTCCCTGTGGTAATGATGGTTTCATGCCTCTGACTTCTTAATGCGAGAACTTTTTATGAAATAATATTATACAAGCTTTTTATCTTTTACGGTTGGTGCGTATTTTTTAATGATAATATCACAAGCATTGTCAATCATAGCATATACTTCGTGATAACCCTGCTCTGTGCCATACCAGGGATCGGGCACATCCATATTTTTCCCCGGATAAACTTCATTCATCAGTAAAGCGGTTTTAGATGGATCCCATAATTCACCACTTATGCGTTTAATATCATTATAAATGTCTTTATCCATTGCGTATATTTTATCAAAACGCAGCATATCTTCTTTTACAAACTGCCTGCAGCATTGATTGCTTATATCCACACCGTTAAGTTTAGCCACTTTTTGCGAAAGCCTGTGCGGCGGCTCGCCCACATGATAATTTGCCGTGCCTGCGCTATCAACCTGCCAGTTTAAACCGGCTTTATCTGCCTTGTGCTGCATAATGCCTTCTGCCAGCGGGCTTCTGCAAATATTGCCAAGGCATACCATTAAAATCCTCATCTTATCCTTATTTATTAAGGCGCAAATATAGCTAACGAAAGGCTGATGGAACTTTCGTATAACTCAAACAAGTACCGGAACTTAATATTTATGGAAATATTTTATTAAAAGCATCTCATAAGCAGAGCGCTCTGTAACAAAATCTATTCATCATTTAAATTTTATTTTATGCTGCCTGATAAAATTATGCAGAGCGATTTGCTTGATATTCTTTTTGAAAACAGGAATAAAAATTATGGCGCTTATGCAATCAGAAAATCTTACAATAAAACATTATTATATGCTACCGGAATTACTTTGTTTATAGCAACTGCTTTTTCTTTTTCGCAGTTTATACATCATAAAAATGATGCGGTGCTTTCCAGCCGGCTCGTGTATATACCCGACCAGGATTTGATAAAGGTTATAGAGGCGCCTAAAGAACCTAAGCCGGTTGAAAGCAAGCCGGTTGAAAAAAAGATTAACCAGAAAATATATTCCAAGCCGGTAATATCTGATAAGATTGAAACAACGGAAATGCCGGCAATAGAAGATTTGGGTAAGAGTATAATTGGTGCGCAAAATATTATTGGCGCAGATGACGATGGCTCTGTAAAACCACCTGTGGAAACAGGTGCTGGTAAAGGAACAGAGACTGTTAAACCTGAACCAGTAAAAGAAGATAAGCCTTTGTTCAAAGCGCAGGTGATGCCTGAATATCCCGGCGGCATTGAAGCGCTTAAAAAATTTATGCTGAAGAATTTACGTCAGCCCGATGATTTGCAGGCAGGTGAAAAAATTATTGTGCGGGCATCATTTGTTGTAAATAAGCAGGGAAAGATTGAACTGGTGAAAATTATTGCAAAAGGGAGAGAAGACCTTGATAAAGAAGTAATAAGGGTTATTAACAAGATGCCTTTATGGAAACCCGGCATGCAAAATGGTACTGCAGTTTCTGTATATTTTAATTTACCTGTAACATTTCTGGGTGCGGAAGAATAAAAAATATTTTATATTGCCAACTTTGAATTAAATGAATAACGATTTAGAAAGCAGGCGCCGTAAGAGTTATACGCAAATGCGTATGATTTACGATCTTACCATGGCTGGCCTTATGATTGGTATGTCTTTCATACTTTTTTTTGGAGATAAATTTGGATTGGATTTAATTGCAGGCCTTGATTCGCTTATGCGCTATGGTTTTGGCACGTTGTGTTTGCTGTATGGAGGATTCAGAGTGTACCGTGGCATAAAACACAATTATTAATTTTTGAATGATGAGTGAGCGCAGGCTTTTTATAAGTTTTTGCATTAGTGTTTTTTTATGTCTGGCGTTTGTAAACTGCAGAAATAAAGTTGACAAATACGATTCGCCGATAAGAGGTAAAATTTTCATAAGTGTTGATGAAAGCTTTAAACCTGTAATAACAGAGCAGGTCAAGGTGTATGAAGCATCGCATCCCGGAACGCATATTGAAGCAAGCTATAAATCAGAAGCCGATTGTTTCAGGGATTTGCAGAAAGACAGCACAAGAATGATAATTGTTTCGAGAGGATTGAGTGAAGAAGAAAACCAATTCTATAAAGATAAATTATCATTTAAGGTACAGTGGGATATTTTAGCGTATGATGCCATTGTTGTAATTGTAAACAAACAGTCAAAAGACAGTCTTTTCACTATTGATAAACTCAGGGATTATTTAAGCGGAAAGGATACCAGTAAACTGGTTGCTGTTGATGGGAGAAATGCTACAAGCACCGTACGAATGTTAAAAGATTCCTTATTAATGGGGGGTGAATTTGGAAAAAATGTGATGGCTGCGCCGGATAGCAAAGACCTGATCAGTTATGTTTCGTCTAACGAAAATGCAATTGGTTTCATAGGTTTTTCATGGGTGGGCGATGAGGATGACCCTGTTCAGCAACGGTACAAAGATTCTATCAGGTTTGGCCTAATAGAATGTAAAAATTGTGAAGCAGGCACATTTGCAAAGCCTTCACAGGCAACAATTACAGCAGGGCAATATCCTTTGGTACGGCCTTTGTTTTTTGTTTTAAAAGAAAACACTTTAGGGTTAGGCTCGGGTTTTGTAAACTTCTTAAGCCTTGAAAGAGGCCAGCTTATATTCAGGAGAAGTTATCTCGTACCGGCTAAAATGAATTTCACAGTTAGAAAATCCATGATGGAGTCAAATACAAATCTCATAAATAAAACAACAGAATAATGAAGAAAACAATCTTATCTCTTGTTACTTTCTTAAGCATGTACACCATTGTTACTGCGCAAAGCATTGATGATGGTAAAAAGTTTTTGTATTATGAAAGGTATACAAGTGCTAAACAGGTGTTTGAAAAACTTGCGTCGGGTAATAAAGATGCAGAAGCTGTTTACTGGCTTGGCCAGGCTTACCTGGATGCCGACCAGCTGGATAGTGCAAAAACCGTTTATCAGAATGCATTAACCGCAGGGCTTAACGATCCGTGGATATGGATTGGCAGCGCTCATGTTGATGTATTGCAGGGTGGCGATATAAATGCTGCAAAGCAAAAGTTTGAGCAGGCAATTACTGCCACCACTAAAACAAAGGGAAGAAATAAAGGGCCTAACGCTGATATCTTAAATGCAATTGGCCGCGCTATGGCCGATGGCCCAAGCACTGTAGGCGACCCGAATTATGGTATTGATAAATTAAAACAGGCCGCTTCAATCGATCCTCAAAATCCGGGTATATTTATCAATCTCGGAAAATGTTACCTGAAATTAGGCGGCGATCATGGCGGCGAAGCTTTTGAAGCCTTCAGGCAATCTACTGTTATTAACCCGCAATTTGCTTTGGGTTATTACAGGATCGGGCTTATTTATCAAAGCCAGCGCAACCAGGAGTCTATGAACGAATGGTACGGCAAGGCTATCAATGCAGACCCTACATTTGCCCCTGTATATCTTCAATATTTCCAGTATTATTCTGAAACAGACGTTTCAGCAGCAAAAGAATACCTGGATAAATATATTGCCAATGCTGATAAGGATTGTAAAACAGAATTCTTTGTGGGTGATTATCTTTTCAGGGCTGGTAAATACCAGGAGTCATTGGCGAAAGCAAAAGAAATGGAAAGTGGTTCCTGTAAAGATTATCCGAGCATTAGTATATTATATGCCTATAACTATGACAGGTTAGGCGATTCCGTACAGGCAAAATCTTATATTCAAAAATATTTTGCAGTGGCAAACCCCGATGCGCTTCAGCCTGCAGACTACGCTTTTGCCGGCAGCATTTTTGCAAAATTTCCGGGAGGTGAAGATAGCGCAATTGCCTATCTGCAAAAAGCTGTGGATTTAGATACAGTGAAAGATGAGCAATTGAAATATTTGATTACAGCAGGCAAAATTGCTGCTGCTTCAGCAAATTACAGGAGGCAGCTTGCTATTGTGAAGAAAATGGAAACCATAAACGGCGGCAAACTTTCAGAAACAGAATATTTCAATCTTGCAAAAGCAATTACTGATGCTAAAGAAGCCGATTCTTCAAAAACATTTGATTCTTCAAAATACCTGATTGGCGATTCTGTGATCATGTTATATGTAACTGCATATCCTGATAAACCACAAGGTTATTCTTTCAGAACGCGTTTTGCGAAAATGAGCGATGTGGATTCAACAAGAGGTTTAGCAGTTGCGCCAATTGAGCAATACAATGAATATT
Organism: Parafilimonas terrae; assembly: GCF_900115755.1. Taxonomy (GTDB): domain Bacteria; phylum Bacteroidota; class Bacteroidia; order Chitinophagales; family Chitinophagaceae; genus Parafilimonas; species Parafilimonas terrae. Next base: position 18,046 of record NZ_FOXQ01000003.1, on the reverse strand, counting down.
TGTCAAAAGATACATCGGAAGATGCTAAAAAATCAATGTTTGCCAATTACTATTACCTGTTGCTTTATTACGCACAGTATGCAACCGATGTTCCCAAAGAACAGGAATACCAAAGGGCGATTGATGTTACTGAAAAAATGAAAGCCATATATCCTGATCCTAATTCTGATGAATACAAGTTTGCAGATGGAACAGGTAAATCACTGCAGAGCTCACTTGATAAATTCAATAAATCAAAAGCAGCAAACGGAAGTGGTTCCGGTAAAAGCCAGAAATAAATTGTTGGATTATTTTTTAAAAAGCCCTTCAGTAATGAGGGGCTTTTTTAATGAATAGAAATGCGTAAAAATTTTTTGCCGGTATGCGCAGGTTGGCGTTTGAAACAAGCTTGGTACTTTATGTATCGCACCGGCTGTAATAATCTTACTGCTCTTTATTAGCCAATAGAATTAATCTTTATCTTTATTCAAAACCAAAAAAATCCACGCTTTGAAATCTATTCTCACAAAAAACCAGATTAAGTTAACGGTAAAAAGATTGGCACATCAAATTTTAGAAAATCATCTTAATCTTGAAAATACAGTGCTTATCGGCATTCAGCCAAGGGGTATTTTTTTAAGCGACAGGATTGTTGATGAATTGAAAAATTTAATTCCTTCTGATAAAATATTATATGGAAGGCTTGATATTACTTTTTACCGGGATGATATTCGCGAAGAGTTAAAGCTTGCCAATGCAACGAAAATACCTTTTAGCACTGCAGGAAAAAATATCGTGATTATTGATGATGTTTTATGGACAGGCCGCACCATTCGCTCAGCTTTGGATGCGCTTATTGATTTTGGGCGCCCGCAAAAAGTGGAATTATGTGTTTTGATAGACCGGCGCTTTAGCCGCGAATTGCCTATACAGGCAGATTATGTTGGCCGCGCCATCGATACCTTTCCTTCCCAAAAAGTATATGTGCGCTGGCAGGAAAATCATGGCGGCGATGAAGTGATATTAGAATGATAAGGTTTAATGTTTAAAAGTTCACGAGTTTAAAAGTTCACGGGTTTACGAGTTGTTGTTCTTTTTGTTTAAAGTTGAATGTATAAAGTTTAAAGATTCCATTAATCACCAACATTGATTACAATTTGGAAGATGTGTTTATAAAAACTATAAACTGAAAACTATAAACTACAAACTAAATTATATCTTCGCTTTTTAATGAAGCTGTCATCAAAAAACCTGCTCGGCATTAAAGATCTCTCCAGAGAAGATATCCAGTTAATTCTTTCCACCGCAAGCCAGTTTAAAGAAGTTTTACAAAGACCTGTAAAAAAAGTGCCTTCGCTGCGCGATGTTACAATCGTAAATCTTTTCTACGAAAATTCTACACGCACAAGATTTTCTTTTGAGCTTGCGGAGAGGCGTTTAAGCGCCGATGTTTTAAATTTTGCCGCCGGCACATCGTCTGCAGCAAAAGGAGAGACGCTGCTTGATACCGTTAATAATATCCTCAGCATGAAAGTGGATATGGTGGTAATGCGCCACAGCGCCACAGGTGCGCCTCATTTTCTTGCACAGCACATTCCTGCAGCCATTGTAAATGCAGGCGATGGCATTAATGAACATCCAACGCAGGCCCTGCTTGATGCTTATTCCATGCAGGAAAAAACAGGCAGGCTGGAAGGATTAAAAGTTGCTATCATCGGCGACATTATGCATAGCCGCGTAGCGCTCAGCAATATTTATTTACTTACAAAAATGGGCGCTGAAATTACAATTGCAGGGCCGCCAACGCTTATCCCAAAATATTTGCAGGAAGCATTTAATGTAAATGTTACTTACAATGTAAAAGAAGCGTTGCAGTGGTGTGATGTGGCAAATGTGTTGCGCATTCAACTGGAAAGGCAAAATCAGCCATTGTTTTCCTCGCTGAGGGAATACAATCTTGCTTATGGCATAAAAAGAAGTTTGCTCGACAGTATTGATAAAGATATTGTGATCATGCACCCCGGCCCCATAAACCGCGGTGTTGAATTGGACAGTGATGTTGCCGACGGGCCTTACTCTATTATTTTAAACCAGGTGGAAAATGGTGTGGCGGTGCGCATGGCGGTTTTATATTTGCTAAGCCCGCAAAGCGCGAATTCTTAATAACATAAATAATAATTCCCGGAATAATTTTTCGGGAATTACAAGGAGCATGCTATGAGTATTTGCTTATTTCCAGGTACGTTTGATCCGGTTACTTTAGGCCATATTGATATTATCGTTCGTGCAAAACCTTTGTTTAAAAAAATAGTGATTGGCATTGGCAAAAATGCATCCAAATCTCCTATGTTTTCTGCCGAACAAAGACTGGAATGGTTCAATGAAATTTTTAAAGATGAGCCCGGCATTGAAGCTGCCATTTATGAAGGCCTTACTATTAATTTTTGTAATGAAATAGGTGCAAAATTCATTCTTCGCGGCATTCGCTATGTGAGCGATTTTGAATATGAAAAAGCTATTGCCGATGCCAACCGCACATTGGATAAAAGCATCGAAACCATTTTTCTTACCGGCGCACCAATTTATACGCATGTGGCTTCAACTATTGTTCGGGATATTATAAAGCACCACGGGGATGCTTCCCTCTTTTTGCCTGAAGTTGTTACTAAAAGTTTGAAGAAATAAATTAGCAATTAATCTAAAAACTGTTCTTTTAACCGGTAAAATTACTGTACCGGCTGGCTGTTCTGTTACTGCTTTTTAAGGCGTGCTTCTTCTAAATCAAGATTGTCTTCCACATCTCTTATAATATAATCTTCATAAATTCTTTCATCTTCAAGTTTATGCAGGAGGCGCCTTCGCTCTTCAATAATATCGAGCATAATGTTTTTGTATAATTTTCTTGATGAGCCCACAAATTCTTTTACTGATAATTCCTCGCCTCTTGCCTTGTCTGTCGCTTCAATATTTCTTTCAAATTGTTCCTTTATCCTGGCTATTGATTCGTATTGCTTCATTTCTTCCTGGTAATGTTCATTGAGATAATTTATCACCTGTTTTGCTATGCGGTACCGTATATCTTCTACTTGCACTTCATCGGGCACATATTCATCAATTTCTTCAACCTTTAAAAGCTTAATGAAGAATGGCAGGGTGAGGCCCTGGAAAACAAGCGTTGCAAGAATAATTACGAATGTTATAAAAAGAATAAGGTTCCTGTGCGGAAAAGCGCTGCCATCATCCAGTGTGAGCGGAATGGCCAGTGCGGAAGCCAGCGAAACAACGCCTCTCATGCCAGACCAGCCTATAATAAAAGGAAACTTCAGCCCCGGGCTTTTTTCTTTTTTCCTGATGGTTGCGCTAAGCCATCTTGGAGTAAATTCTATCACATATACCAGTATAATTCTTAATGCAATTACAATAGCAGCGATAATAAGCGCATATTTTATGGCCACATCAATTTGGTATTCGCCTTTCAGGCCTTCCATAATTACGGGCAGCTCCAGGCCAATCAGTATAAATACAAAACCATTTAATAAGAAGTCGATGGTTTCCCACACTTCTTTTGTTTGCATACGTGTGTGATAGTTGAGAAAATCTTTTGAACGGAAGGATAAAAACAACCCGCCGCTCACTACAGCCAATACACCAGACCAGTTAAATTCTTCAGCAATTATATACATTAAATAAGGAGCAATTAGTGTGATAGGCGTTGTAATGCTGGAAGACTTTGCCCATGATGTTAAAACGAAATATAACAGATGGCCAATCACCAATCCCACAAAAACGCCCATTACCGAAAGCACAAGAAAATTTACTATGGCATCCTGTGCCACAAACTCGCCTGTTTTTATTGCAGCCAAAGCAAATGAAAATACGGTGAGTGATGCTGCATCATTTACAAGGCTTTCGCCTTCCAGGATGGCAATACCCCTTTTTGGGATTTTTGCACCCTTTAATACGGAAGCGGCCGCCACTGCATCAGGCGGGGAAATAATACCGCCCAGAAGGAATCCCATTGCCAGTGTAAAACCGGGAATGATATTAATAGAAAAATGCGCTATCGCCATTGATGTAAAAAACACCAGTCCAAACCCGAGCAAAAAGATAGACCGTTTCCATTTCCAGAAATTATTCCACGATGTATGCCAGGCGGCATCGAACAGCAGGGGAGGAAGGAAGATGAGAAACACTATATCCGGGTTTACGCTTATATTGGGTATTTGCGGAATAAACGATATACCCAGCCCGCCAATAACCAGGAAGATAGGATAAGATATTTTTATTCGCTGGCTCAGCACAAACAATAAAGCCATTGCAAAGAACAACGAAATAATAAGCAACAAACTGTGGTGAATCATACGCTGCTAAAATACAACATCATTTTTTGCCTTTTTTAAGGTGGCCATAAAATGGTGTGAGAAGGGAGCTGTTATATTACATCATCAACGGATAAAAAGATTATTGAAATAACATACATTCATATACATTTGTTATAAACGTTTACTCTATGAAAAAAATTTACTTTTTGCTGTTTGCACTTGTTTTATTTGGATGTGTTAACAGCCATGCGCAGTCGCCGCTTGATTCTATTACAAATCCTAAAGACAAAGAAAAAGCAACTGCATTAACACAAACGATTAAAGAGCAAAAGGAAAGCCTTGCCGATATGGAAGACAAACTGGAAGAGCTTAAAACTACTGCTGATAAAAAAGCAAATGATGCAAAAATTAGTACTGAAGCAAATAAACAGGCTGCGGCCAATTTAAGCGAAGATGCTGCTGATAAGAAAAAAGCTAAACGTGCAAAGCGGGCTGCAAAAGATGCTGTAGGCGATGCAAAGGATGCAAGGCTGGCTTTGAATGATGTAAAAGATATGGAAAAAGATATTGAATCGATGAAGTCTAAAATTGCATCTAATGAGAAAAAGCTTGATAAATTAATGAAACGGTCATTGGCTTCTAAAAATTAAGCACCTGCAGCAGCAGGCGCTGTTTCTTTTTGTTCCATTTTTAAAAACAATTCATATAACCGGGCAGTAATTTTTCCGGGCTTGCCATCACCAATTTTCTTACCATCAATTTCAACAATTGGCAATAAACGTTTGGTGGTGCTGGTCATAAAAACTTCAACGGCATTCATTAATTCATTTGTGCCGATATCACGTGCAGTAACAGGCATAACGTCTTTGGCCAGTTCCAGAACTTTTTTGCGTGTTATGCCTGCAAGAATATTACTGGCCGGGGTTAAAAGCTCTCCGTTATTGTTTACGATAAATATGTTTGAGCGGGGAAACTCACTTATAACATTATTCTTATAATACAATACATCATCTGCCTGTTTTTCTTTTACTTCTTTTTGAAGCCATACGCCCATTAAATAATTGATAGATTTTACTGCAGGAAGATCACGCACATATTCATGGGTAATGATCTTCATGCCATTTTCATATTTCTCTTTTGGCGGCAGCTTTAAAGGCTGCTGCTGGATGATGATATTGCCTTCAACAGGCATATAGCCGTCCGGAGAATAACCACCGGTTGCAGTGATACGGATACCGCTTTCGGGCAGGTTATTTTTTTCTGTAAGTTTAAAAACAACTTCTTTTAATTGCTCCCTTTCAAGCGGAACAGTAATGAATATTGCTTTTGCAGACTGATAAAACCTGTTAAGGTAATCTTCTATAAATAGTGGCTTGTTATTAACTGTTCTGAAAAAATCAAACACACCATAACCTCTTTGCAAACTCAGGTCACTTATTTGTATAGCGGCTTTGTCTTCTTCAAAGAAATCATCGTTTATAAATACCCATTTCATGGCTGGTACCTGTTGTATTTTTTTAAAATAGAAATTACTTTGTCTTTCGGCAGTTCTTCAACAATATGCCCGTTACGGCCTTTCATGGTTTTGGCGGCAAATAAAGAATTGATAACAGCTTCTTCTGTGGCTTCAATAGCAGCCATAAACAATGGCGACATATCATCATTAAAAACGGTGGATGTTGTATATAATTTTTGCGCAGACTGGTGAGGAATGCGGATACTTGTATCGGCAGAAAAAGCAATTACATAATCGCCGCTGCCATTACTGGCAATGCCGCCTGTTTTTGCCAGGCCCATGAAAGCGCGTTTGGCCAGGCGTTCCAGGTTGCGGGCATCTAACGGCGCATCGGTTGCCACCACAACCATACAACTGCCATCGGCGGGATCGTTGAGCTGGTCGCTTAAGAAGTATTTGCCCAATTCTTCTCCTACCGGCACACCGGCTATCTGCAATACACCACCGAAATTTGTTTGCACCAGCACACCTACTGTATAACCGCCTGAAGCTTTTGGCAACACCCTTGATGAAGTGCCAATACCGCCTTTAAACCCAAAGCAAACCGTACCGGTGCCGGCACCAACATTACCCTGCTCTACCTTACCGGTTTTTGCATTGTTTATAGCCTCTGAAACATCCTGTTCACTTACATGTCTGCCGCGTATATCATTTAGATATCCATCATTGGTTTCACCTGCAACAATGTTTACACTGGCTATATCTTCATTGCCTTTTTGCGATAAAGTGTATGTGATGCCGGCGTTAATGGCGTTGGCAACACTTAACGTGTTAGTAAGAATAATTGGGCTTTCAATATTGCCTAATTCTTTCACTTGTGTGGTGCCTGCAAGCTTGCCGAAACCGTTGCCTGTGTAAATAGCTGCAGGCACTTTATGCTGAAAAATGTTGCCGGCATGCGGCATTATAACGGTAACACCGGTTCTAATACTATCACCTTTTATTAATGTTTTCTGGCCAACCAAAACGCCTGCAACATCTGTAATGGCATTGTTGCTGCCCTTTGATAAAACACCGATTTTAACGGGCGCCTGCGCATTTGTACTTAATATACAGCATAAAGAAGCAAGTAAATAAAACATTCTGTAGCTGAACATCTGTATTGTTTTCATGTCCGCGTAAATATATTGTAAGATCAGCTTACATAATAGTTGAATAAGTTTGAGAAGACCCCGGGGTGTGTATAACAGCGTTCCTGTATATCTTTTGTAAATTTGCGCTTTTATCATTGATGTAAAGCTGCATCCAAACGACTCGTTTTTTATTATGGAGACAATATCGGGAAAGACGAAATTTTTTTTGTATGAATGGACATATGCAATGTTGCGGAATTGGGGGCTTTCAGAAACTTCAGCGCACTTAATTAATCTCTTGTTCCTGGCGTTAATTTTTGGGATTTTATTATTGCTCGTGCAAGTCATTATAAGAAAAGTGCTGGTAAATTTTGTGGGCCGGGCTGCTATGAAAACTGCCTCCAAATTTGATGACTACCTGGTGCATAACCGCACCTTAAACAACATTGCCAGGTTAATTCCTTTATATATTTCTATTCAGTTAGTGCCGGTTATATTAACAGGTTTTCCCGGCTGGATAAATCCTGCAAAAAAATTAATCAATGTTTTGCTGGTGATAGCCTGGGTAATGGTGATACGGTCAATTCTCCGTTCATTCAGAGATCATTTACAAACCAAAAAAAGTTTTGAAGGAAAACCGCTTGACAGCTATTTACAGGTAGTAAATATCTTTATGTTTTTCATAGCCGGCGTTTTAATCTTTTCCACATTCACCGGCCAATCTCCCTGGGCATTTTTAACCGCAATGGGCGCAGCGTCTGCTATTTTAATGCTTATATTTAAAGACACTATTCTTGGTTTTGTGGCCAGCATACAGGTTTCAACAAACGATATGGTTAGGGTAGGAGACTGGATTGAAATGCCGAAATGCGGCGCCGATGGAGATGTGATTGAAATAAATCTTAACACCGTGAAAGTGCAGAACTGGGATAAAACAATTACAACTATTCCAACCTATTATCTTATTACCGATTCTTTTAAAAATTGGCGGGGCATGCAAAATGCCGGTGGCAGAAGAATAAAGCGTGCCATCAACATAAAAATCTCTTCCATTCATTATGTTTCTAAAGAAGAGATAACAGAGCTGAAAAAAATACAGTTATTGTCAGCTTACATTGAAGAGCGACAGGCAGAAATAGACCTTTATAATGAAAAACATTTTCCTGACAGAACAATGCCGGTAAACGGGCGTAACATGACAAACATAGGTTTGTTCAGGCAATACATTAATAAATATGTACAACAACATCCGCGCATAAGAAAAGATATGACTTTACTTGTTCGTCAATTATCGCCGAGCGAATATGGGTTGCCGATTGAATTGTATATGTTTACCACAGATACGCGTTGGGCAGTGTATGAAGATATTATGGCTGATATTTTTGATCATTTATTATCCGCTATAAAATACTTTCATCTTGAAGTGTTTGAAGCGCCTGCTTCAGATGATATAAGGGGTTTAAAACTTTCTTTTAAACCTGAATTATTTGCTTACCCAGGATAGTATAACAGGCACAAAAACTTTGACCATATAGTAATCGGTCAAAACGATAACAAGCCGGCCAGGTGTAATGAGCCGGCTTGTTATATAAATTAAAAAACTAATAATAATCACTTGAATTGCTGCCAAACATCCAGCCGATTGAAAAACCGAAAGCATCCATGCTTTTCAGTTTATAATAAGAGTCATTGGAAAGATTGGAAAGACCGAGGTTAAAGAAAGTGCTCAATGAAATACCATTGGCAAACTGGTAACCGCCTTTTAACTGGAGGCCAATATCAAAGCGTTTTATCTGCCCTGCCGTATCGCTTCCAAATTCAATTTTACTGGTGTAACCAGCAGAGGAATATTTACCGGAAATATTATACATGAGGTTAGGCCCGGCGCCTGCAAACAAGGTACTGTTATTGCCAAATATGTGTGAGTACATAATGGGAACAGGTAATGAAATGCGGTTAAGCGAATACTTTTCATCATAGTAATCATCGGCTATTTCCATATCACCGGCTTTAAATAACAGCGAAGGCCTTATTGCCAGAAAATTTGTAAGCTGAAAATGTGCTGTTACGCCTCCATGATAATTAAGCCCTGCATAAATATCATTGTCATTATAAAGTCCCGAAGCTGTAAAACCGATTTCAGGGCCAACACTTACCTGGGCATGAGTTTTTAAATGGATTGAAAAAATAATAAGGGCGGAGAGTGCCCATCTCAAAGCGTTTAGTTTCATTTTTTTAAAAGTTTAGACTGCAAAAGAAAACATTATTATAATCCAAAGAATATATCTCTGAAAATATTTTTAAGTAAAGAGTAATAGCCGTTGCCATTTAAATCAGCGAGCTTTGTTTTGCAGGAAGAGGAAATAACAAAAAGCCGCTTCAAAAGGAAACGGCCTGAATTTTATAAAAGGATATTATGCTTCTTGTTTATTCTTTGTTGCCCGTATAGATTTGTCCCTGGTAATCTATCTGCAGTGTGGTAACTTTATTATCGCCATCCCGTAAAAAAGTAAATGTGGCTGCACCACTTGCATCAAAAGCATCCTTTTTATCGCTTATAGCATCCAGCGGGCCGTTGTATTCACCTCCGGAATAATAAAGCTTGCCATCTTTTACACTTATTTCCATGTACTCAAAAGGCAATCCTTCATATTTATACTTGCCGGTAAATGTTGAACTGTCGGCAATGGAAAATGCAGGGGCGCTGCTGATTGTTTCGGTTGTAGAATCCTGGGCAGAAACCTTTAAGGTGAAAAGGCAAATGCCAAGAAGTGAGATAAAAATTGTTTTTTTCATACGTGCTGATATTTTGGGTTTTGAAGATAATGCAGGTTTATATCTGTGCAAAATAATTTGTTTGATTCCAGAACGTTTAGCCTGCAAGACAGTCATGCATTTTATGTTCAGCCTTTGTTAATGTTCTCAATAGTAACGGCTGCGCTTTTTACAACATAACTGCGTTTGTTATTTTTGCCGCCTTTAAATTTTATTGCTATGAAATTAAAACTAATTTTTACAGTAGTATTTGCATACACTGCCATGAGCTTGTTTGCGCAAAGCAGCAGTTATAAGCAATCAATCGGTGTGCGTTTAGGCAGTGGCTATTATGATGCAGCGGCAGCGGCCTATAAAACGTTTATAACACAGCCGGGCGCCCTTGAGTTTGACCTTGGCATCCGCCCTTACAGCCGTCATGCTAATGATTGGGTGAATGTATCTTTCTCAGGCGTTTACCAGCATCATTTTGATATAAAACCGGTAGAAGGTTTAAAATGGTTTATAGGAGGTGGCGTGGTTGTTTCAAATTCTTTTTCAGACAACAAAGACCGCCGCGGTTTTAACCTGGGTTTATTTCCTACGGGAGGTGCAGATTATAAGTTTGCCAAAATACCTCTAAGTGTATCTGCAGATATACGCCCGACAATAAATGTTACGGAAGCTTACGATTATTACGACAGGGTTTATCCCAATTTTGGTGTATCTGCGAGATATACTTTCTAAGTAATTACCAGGTAATTATGCCAAGCTGCGCAACGCCCGGCTAAACGAATAATAAAAAGGCCTTAAATAATAATGGCGCAATTTTTTAATTGCGCCATTATTATTTATGTTACCAGCTTAATTACCTCCGCCGGTATATGAAATTTCTAAAAGCGTTCCATCGGCTAAAGAAGTTACATACCAACTCTTGTGATTGGTTTGCTTAAGGCCGGCTGGCATGTTCAATCCATCTGCAATGGTTTTTGTTGTAAGGCCATTGGTCAAAAGCAATGAGCCGGTATTGGGCTCAAAATCAGTGGCGCCAAAATTTGCAAAATGTAATACAGCTTCTCCGAAGAAATTACCGGGGGCTATATCGGTAAGTGTTGTAAGATTTTTCTTATACACAGATATTTTGCCTGCCATGGAAACCCTGTAAATAACTGCTTCTCCCTTCAGAAAAGGAAAACCTGTAAGTGTTGATACCAAAAATCCATTTCCGTTAAAAATAATTCCGGTAGGCACCCTTTGAATGTATGGTGGGCCTACAGATGTGGGATTGGGAAAATCTGGAAATTGCGCAAACACACTGTAGTCGCCGGCTTTTTTACGTTGTATAATTGCATTGGCTCCGGCATCTGCAATGTATATATCGCCACCAGGCCCTTTGGTAAGATTATAAGGATGACTGTCGTTTGGCGTAACAATATTCAGTGAACGAACATAGCTTCCTATATCCTCATGTGACAATGTTGTGGCATCAATTGCAGGATCGCCCGGTCTGAAAGAGCTCACATCAGCCGTATATAAAAAATCGCCGGCCAATATATATAATATCCCGTTATCAAAAAGCATGTGGGCCGGACCTTCAACTTCTCCCGACAATGCGTTCGTGATGGACGAAAGGTTAATAATGGCATCATAGGTTGCAGTTGCATTTTTATCTGAGCCCGGCACAATTACAACAACTTTACCATCGTTATGGGCAGTGCCTGTTTCTGCTACCCAAATATTACCATGCCAGTCTGTTTCAATACCCATAGGCGCCATCAGGCCGCTGGCTACAGTTGTAACCTTTGCAGATGGCAAATCTGGAAGCTTGCTGCATCCTGCAATAAATAAAATCATTAAAACTGAAGGCAGAGAGAATAACACTCTTCTGCGAAGGGCGTAGCGGCGTTGCGAAGTTCTCATTGTTTTTGTTTTTAGTATATTAAAAAATCATTACCGGGCTAAGGAGTAAACGTGAAGTTTTAGATAGGAGGGGCATAAAGGTAAATGACATACACTAAAAAGTTTTTTTAATATTTGGTTGAATAATTATTGTTGATGGTGTGTATTTAAAATCTTCCTACGGGTACGTTTAGTTGCAGTACGATTGAGTAAATTGTATACTTTTTGAAGTTGAGGTGTGTAGTAAAGAGTGAAGAAATTTATGGTGCACAATACCAGTAAATGGCAAAGCTTTTTTAAGTGAAACTTTTAGTCGGCAAAGCAATAAATTACCTTGTTTGATCTATCACAAACCCAGCTTATTTGTTATATCAATAAATACATTTTCTTTATGAAGATTGTCAAAACCAGGCTCTACTTTCAGGTATATCAGCGAACTGAATTCTTTATTGTTGTATGCGTTTTTAATAAAGTATAAAGCCTTTTCATTTTCTTCCATAAATGCGCAAAGCAGGGCCATCTCTGTATAATTTATATGTTCGTTCTTTAGCTGTTCATTAAGCATTTGTTGCAATTTTGATTTATCGTGATTAAACACAGTTTTCCAGAATAAAGCATTACGTAAATTATCCTTATTAAGTGCTGCATAAGAAAGCACCGAATCTGTTTGCCCGAGCCAGAAATGACATTCAGTTTTGTACCTGTAAAGCAATTGGCAATTGTCAATGCAGCTATCTATAGCATGATTAAGCACTTTGATAGCTTCTTTGTATTGCCGGGCAAATTTGAGTATTAACGCCTTGTTAGCCCATATTCTTTCGGAATAAGGGTCAAGAAGAAGTGCTTTGTCAATATGGGAAACAGCGGAATCAAATTGCCCCGCTGCTGCGAGTTCCAAAGCATACCATTGGTTTGCATCTGCATATTTGGGCCTGATGGAAAGTGCCAGCCTTAACTCCTTCACTGCATCAGCATATCTTCCTTCAAGCGAGCTAAAAAAAATAGCCCTTGATGCACGTATTTCTGCTGAAGATGAATCAAGCTTAAAAGCATGGTTAACTGCATTTCTTGCAAGGTTTATACCCGAATTATATGGCAGATAGCCATTATCAATAAGTATGGTATATGTATCACTCAGGCCCGAATAAGCCAGGGCAAAATTGCTGTCTTCCTTTATTGCTTTATTAAATAAACTTATAGCTTCCTGCATTGACCGGGGAGTACGTTTTCTCAGTGCAACACGTCCCTCAATGTAAAACCGGTATGCTTCCGGGTTATTAGTCCTGCCTGAGGCAAAACTTTTTGTTCCTGCCGGGCCGAGGCCTGTATTTAGAGATTCGCTGATTTTAATTGCCACCTGCTGCTGTACCGACATCAGGTCTTCAAACTTTTCACGATAGGTTTTCGACCAGATAACTTCGCCGGTTGAAATGTTTTGCAGGTTCACAAAAACATAAAGCTTATCATTATCATGCTGCACTTTCCCTTCTAATATAGAACCTGCTTTAATTTCATGTAACAGCTTTTTTAAGTTGTCTTTATTATTACTGGCAACATTGGCCGGTATTTCTTTGATAGTTAGTCCGGGATTGGAAGAAAGTAAAGCTATCATTTCCTCTGTAAGCCCTTTAGCAAATACAGTATTTTGTTCACCGGCATCTATGCTTTCAAATGGAAATACAGCAATAACCTTTAACAGTTCATCAGTTTTGCCAGCTGTTGTTTTAGCCACAAACCAAGTCGAGAGCAATCCAATAACCAGGATCGGTAAGGTAACTCGTAATAGCCGCGGCTTTTTTAGCAGAGTCCTGAATGCACTGCCGGTTTTTACCGGTTGATTTAATGATGATTGCTGCCCGCTTTCATTTAGTTTATGAATATAAGGAACCTTAATCCCGTCTGCTATAACAGCGTGCAGGTTTACGGGTTGGAATATATTTTTCAGATGGAAACTGCCTAAGGCAACGGTTGAAATTTCACTATGATTTTGCAGTTCTGTGCAAACTTTTTCTGAAAGGATAATGCTGCCGCCAATTCCATACGGCTGAATGCGTGAAGCAAGGTTTACAGCATCTCCAATTACATCTTTCTTTTCAATAATTATATCGCCCTGGTGTATGCCTATACGCACAGGAATAATAGGTTCTGTTTGCAATGCCCGCTGTAAAGCAATTGCACAATTTACAGCGTCAATTACCGAAGAAAAAATAGTAAGCGTTCCATCTCCCAGGAATTTTATATGCTGCCCTCTAAACTGCTTTACCTGGTGGAGATAGGTTTGCTTATACCGTTCCAAAACATGCATGGCTTCAGTTTCATTATGCTGCATCAGTTTTGTAAAACCTTCTATGTCTGTAAATATTATTGCGGCTAGCTTGCGCATAGATACGGTTCCTGATTAACGAAGTTATATTGCCCTGAAAGCTGTTTCTAATATATAATTTTTTTTTGTAATCCTAAAATAATAAAATAAATTAGGGGTAACTTTTGAAAACTAACCTTCCGCTTCTTACTCACTTAAAATAATACACCATGTCACAATCATTTTTAAATGCAGGGCTTGCCAAACGCCTGGCAGAAGCAGCCGATTGTTTTCGCGATGGCAAATACCATTACTTCATTTGCAGGAAAACGCCGCCTTATGATTTGAATTACACAAGAGGATACGATTCAGACCTGGATGCAAGCAAAGATGCTGACGAAGCAAAATTTGAATTAGGGGAGGAGTATGAAAAATTCGGGCCTTATAAAACAGATCTTGCCGATGCGCCAACATTTAATTATGATGCCATACAAATAACATTTCTAAACGAAGGCCAGCCTGTTAGTATTGAAATATTAGAGGGGGATGTTGATGCCATTATTTTAAGCATGTCGGCTTATGACAAATTTTTACAGCCTTACTACCTGCGGCTGTATGGCATGACAGTGGCAAACCTGATGAGAACCCATGCTATAGCCGGGCTTACCGCATCACCTATGAGCGCTGTCCTGCATCGTAGCGGCAGCAATTCAGCATTTGCTGAAAGTGCAAAAAAAAGACCCGGTGGAACACTTCTCTCGGTGGCTGATTATAGTATTTAAGTAACAGGCACAGATAGAGATTTGTTATTAATGTAACACAGTTATTGTAACCACGCCGTACCGCCAGTGGCAATTCAATTTTAATTAAACGCAGCAGGATAAAGCGCTTCAGCCTTTTTTCTTATGCTGATATATGTTTTAAATGTAGCCATTTCGAATAGTGTTGTTATAAAAAGAAGAACAACAAACAATAAAGGCGAGATACGTAAGCTGAATGGTATTATAAAAAATTGAAAGAAAGTGGATACTGACATATACATGGAGCCTTTCTCTAATAACAGTAGCGGTTTTTTTACGTTTTTCCTTTGTAATACGGAAATCATAGGGATTGATATAATTCCAAAATAAATAATGTAAAAGTATATTTCTAAACTATGCTGTAACAGCTTAGATAATATTGACAATCCTGATACAATCAATATGGAAAGCGCTATTTCAGGCCATTTGAACATATTTTTTATTTCAGACCACCATCTTTTTTTCACAGCCTTCGCAAGATGATTCTGACGCTCTTCTACAATTTTTGCAAAACCAAAAATGCCAAAACCTTTATATACATTTTCTAATGCAGATTCGAATGATATACCAGGAATAAGGCTTATTTCATCTTCAATGCTTGATGCTAAATGATCTACAATTTCAATTTGAAGATCGTACCAGCGAACAGATTTTTTTTCAACAAAGCGAAATAATGATTGTATTTCTTTTTCAGACAGGTTGAAATTGGTTCTTAAATTTTCCACGATTTATAAAGATGGTTTAAGGTTTAAAATATTTTGAATATCTGCAATAAAACTGGAAAAATCTGCGAGTTTAAGTTTTATTTCTTTCTTTCCGGTTTTGGTTAAATGATAATATTTTCTTTGCCTGTTACCAGCCAATTCTATTGAAGATTCTATTAAACCATCTGCTTCCAGTTTATGTAAGGCCGGGTATAATGCTCCTTCCGTTAATTGAATATTGCCATTCGTTAATTCCTTTACTTTCCTGGTAATTTCATAGCCATACATTTTTTTATTATCATTAAGCAGTTTTAGCACAACGGTTGTTAATGTGCCTTTGAATAACTGGCTGTTGTCGTTCATAGAGTAAATATACCTAAGATTCTTATGTATAAAAATGCTGTTGAGAAAATGATGTGTTGTTGCAATTGATTTAAACTTGCCGCAAATTCAAATGTAGTATAGCGTAATTATATTGCACCATGCGAATGCTTGTAATGAAGAATACAAACAAGTAGCCTAAAGAAGTTTCGACAACTAAAATATCAGCAATGAAAAATAAATTGGTTGGGCTAATAATAGGATTAGTTTGGTTAAACTTTGCCCATGCTCAAACAGCAACTGTTCCCGGTGTGGTTGTTTGCCATTCTCCTGCGCCTGCACAAAAATATATAGGTTCTCCAAGCCTGGCCATTCTTCCCAATGGAAATTATGTGGCTTCCCACGACTTTTTTGGCCCCGGAAGTTCTGAATGGTCACAGGCGGAAACAGAGATTTTTACATCGAAAGATAAAGGCCGTTCCTGGGAAAAAATCAGCACGATTAAAGGCGCTTTCTGGAGTTCGTTGTTTGTGCATAAAGGTGCATTGTATTTGCTGGGGCCAGACCGCCATCATGGCACGGTAATGATTAGGAAATCATTAGATGGTGGTAAAATATGGACAACGCCTGCGAATAAAGAAAACGGCGTATTGCTTACAGGCGAATTTCACTGCGCCCCGATGCCTGTAATAGAATACAAAGGCCGGTTGTGGCACCCGATGGAAACTGCCCACGGGCCAATACTTGAATGGGGAAAACGCTATGGCGCCATGATAATGTCAGCGCCGGTGGATGCAGACTTATTGCAATTCAAATCATGGAGCACATCCACCGTTCAGTATTATGACAGCACATATTTGGATGGAAATTTTGATGGATGGCTGGAAGGGAATTTTGTGGCAGATAAAAGCGGGCAAATGTGGGATATGCTGCGGGTGGCCCAAAAATCGGGGTTTGATGAAAAGGCGGCAATGGTAGCCCTTTCGCCTGATGGAAAAACCTTAAGCTTTAACAGCAAAACTGGCTTTATTCCTTTTGATGGCGGAAGCAAGAAATTTGTGATTAAATACGATAGTGTTTCCCAATATTACTGGGCGCTGGTTAATGATATTCCGGAAAAATACCAAAAGCAATACCCTGGCCGTAACGCTTCTTCTTTCCGCAATGTTTTGACCTTGCGGAAATCGCCTGACCTTATTCATTGGCAGGATGTGAAAGTGATACTTGAAAATGATGATATGGTCAATCACGGCTTTCAATACGTTGACTGGTTAATAGAAGGCAATGATCTTATCGTTCTTTCCCGCACTGCATTTTTTGACGGAAAAGAAAATGCGCATAACAATCATGATGCGAACTTTCTCACTTTTCACCGCGTTGAAAATTTCAGAAGTTTAAAGTAAAGCTGTGCAGCGTGTTCAAATACTAATTGGTTGATTTCAAAGTTAAATGTATTAAGCTTTAACCCGTTGGCGGAGTTTTTTTTGATATAGATAAAGCAAAAGATGTTATGCAGTTGTCTAAGTGAGTGACCAAACTTACCAATACAAGATGCATAACATCAAAACAAACTTCGATAAAATTTTTGAAGTGGTGAAAGCAATTATACAAGAAGAAACAGACGCAAAGGGCAACTACCCGCGCCGCGGTACAAAGCCCAGGTTTTCAGACATGGAAGTGATTGCATTAAGCCTTACAGCAGAATGTTTAAGTATAGACAGCGAGCATTATTTATTTGCAAAATTGAATAAAGAATATCAGGCTGACTTTAAAAATATCGTTAGCCGCAGGCAATACAATGACCGCAGGAAGTTATTGTTTGAAAAGACGGAACGGGTACGAAAGCTAATGGCAGCAAGGCTTAACAAACAGGCAGATGTATTTGCCATAGATTCCATGCCGGTTGAAATCTGCAAACTGTCAAGGCACGGGAGAAACAAGATGGGTAAAGAATCTTTGCACCACTGTCCCGACAAAGGGTATTGTGCTTCCCAAAAGAAATATTTCTATGGCTACAAATTGCACAGCGTTTGTTCCGTCGCCGGCGTAATAGCATCGCTGGATTTAACCAAAGCAAGTGTGCATGATGTTCATTACTTAAAAGATGTAAAAGAATTGTTCAGCAATTGCACCATAACAGGCGATAAAGGATACATTGGAAGGCAGCATCAGATTGATTTATTCCAAACGGCGGCCATACAGTTGGAAGTGCCATTGAGAAGTAACCAAAAAGAACAAAGACCTGTCATTAGAATTTTGAAGAAAGTAAGGAAGCGGATAGTGTCTTAGCCCCCTAAAAGACTGGACAAAAATTGTAAAACAATTTAGTCACAGTAAATTTAGGAACAATGAAAACGAGACGTCAATTTAGCCCCG
>NZ_FOXQ01000024.1 GCF_900115755.1 Parafilimonas terrae | reverse complement strand
AACCGCCTGAATACATACAAACTGAAAATCTTCGCCAGCAAATCCGTTGGTCAATTTGCCTCGGCCTGAGGTGGTCAATTTAAACGGCGTACCCATCCTTAAGATTTAAAGCTGTCCAAAAAAATTGACACTTGATTTTCAATACTTACCTCTTTCGTTTTTGCATTGTCGTCGCGGTAATCAAATCTAAGATTTTATAGCCTACAACATAGTCATGGAGACTACACCGAATCGGGATAGGTATTTTTGAAACCCGCCAACTGCTTTCCAGATTAAAAAGAATTATCCTTTTATCTCCTTCTCATTTATTCTTTCACAAACTTCAAATCTGTTATATTAATGCCTGATACAAGCTTAAGATAATACACACCCTTTGGCAGGCGCTCTACATTCAGTTTATATAAAGATGCCTGTTTAATTGTTGCCTTTGCAACGATATTGCCCTGCCTGTTTGATACCTGCAAACTATAGCTGGCGGAAGCATCCAACCCTTTTATATATAGCATGTTTTTTACGGGATTCGGATAAATAGACACTGTCGCAGCCTCTTCTGTTTCAGCATCACTTAACAACGCAGAAGCAGTTATGTTACCGCTATTATCTACAGCATTGATGCGGTAATAATTCATAGTTTGCAGCGAATTGTTCAGCGTTGACGGAAGCGCATAACTGTAAGTTTCAGTTGCTTGCTTGTTTATTTTTGCTATTTGGTGAAAGCCGCCCGCTTTATTGTTGCTGCGCTCAATGGTATAATAGGCAACGTTGCCTGACTGCAAATCCTGCCAATGCAGTATGTGATGCTTTATCCATTTTTTTAAGCGGGCAATGGGGCTGTTGTTTTGAATGTTATTGTTGTAACGGGCGAGAATGAAGTTGGTTGAATAATCAGAGCCTCCTAATATTATTTTACCATCTTTTTGCAAAGATGCAGAATTGGATATTGCCTCTCCTCCAGCATCTGTTATCAACAGCCCATTCTCTCCAAAAGAAGAATCAATAATGCCATTTGTCTTTAATCTTGCCATTGCAAAATCTGAAAAATTATTGCACGCGCCTGACAGTATAATCTTTCCGTCCGGTTGTAGCAGTGTGCTGTAGGCTTCACTGCCATTATTGAAATTTAGGTTTGTAAAACCAGCATCTCCAAAACTCTCATCTAAGCTTCCATCCGGCATATATCTAACAGCCAGCATACCTCCCTCTCCGTAATCTTTTGACCCAACGGCTATGATTTTATCATCAGGTTGTAAGGCAAGCGCATTGATGTAGCTGCGGTGATTACTGATTTTTGTTGTAACTACTCCATTGTTTCCAAAACTTTCATCTAAACTTCCGTCGGGTAAATAACGGGCTGTAATAAACATATCATCAAGGCCGGTATCCCCTCCAACTACAATTTTGCCATCAGGTTGTATAAGTAGGGAGTTAGCAACAAATCCATCAAGCATTGTATAACCATCGTTTCCAAAACTTTCATCAGGGCTGCCATTGGTATTAAAACGCGCAGTAAAAATTTTATACTCGGATTCAGATGACAGAAAAGCTCCACCTGTAGCAACAATCTTTCCGTCCTGCTGCACTTTTACTGCCCGCATAAAGATTTCTTTACCCGGAAATGCTTTAATTGTTTGCCCGTTTACTCCAAATGTTGAATCAAGCTTGCCATCGGATAAATATTTTGCCAACACGATATTGTTATTGGTGGCAAGAACAATAATATTATCATCATCAAGAATTGCTAATGAATAAACAGCAGCTTGATTATTGAGCGTTGAAATTCCATTTTCACCAAAAGAAGAATCTATTGTCCCATCATTTAAATAACGAGCTAATGTAGAACCGTCTTTATCCAAAGAGGTTGATGCACCTGCTGCTATAATTTTGCCATCTGACTGTAAACCAATTGTAAGTAGTTCGCCATAAATTGGTGTAATAACAACTCCCGTGTCTCCAAAACTTCTGTCTAAGGTGCCGGGTTGCGCAAATAGTGTAAGTGCTGTTAAGCAGCAAACGAAAAAAGTAAAAATTGTTTTCATAATAGAACAGTTTAAAATAAGTTTTAAGGCAGCTGTGTTTGATTAGTGTTGCATTTATTATCAGTATCGCCATTTGTGACACATGATGTGCAGCAATTATTATTAAAATTATTGGCAACGCTGCATTTAACACGTTTGTTTTTGCATTCAATAAAGATTTTTTTATTCAGGCTGCCGGCATTACCATTTATAATATTACCAAAAAAGATTGCAGCCCTACTGAAATATACTGGGTTACGTCATCATGGTTTGTAAAACCGGTCCCGAATTCAGTTAGATATGGGTTAGTGCCGTCAGGGTCCAAATTATGTTCAAGCTGGCAATCAATATATAACTCTGAAGGAGTCAAAGGATATAAGGGATTTTGTAAAAGAAAATTGTAGATGCGCCTGGACCCGTAATTTATTAAGTCAAACGATGGATTCCCCTGTACTTTGAACGGACCGTTTGTATTGTTAATGCAGTAACTGGTGGAATTGTATGGAGAATTTGATGAAAAGCGTAAATTACTTGAATCTATATCAAATACAGGATCTTTTTCTCCATGAAAGAAAATGATAGGAATATAGGGTGTTACTTCAAAAAAGCTTCTGGGGTCTGTGCGAAAGCTATAAGGCACATACATGCCGGAAGATTTTATAAGTATGCCTTTGATATGTTTACGGTAATAACTCATTGGCTGGTTTCCGCCATCGTCGTACCATGGCGCATTTATGGAGCCCAATGCATCTACAATAGTGGTACCCGGCGCAACAGCAGGTAGCAATTCATTCATCATGTTCTGGTTGTAATAAGCAGCGCATAATACAGCTAACCCACCTGCGCTTTCACCGGCCAGAAAAAGCCTGCTGGTATCAATACGGTAATCATCATCCACCGTTATACCCTCCTGTGTTTGCCGATAGATGATACTACGTATGGCCCCACGTACATCCTGGGCGGCACGATAAAGTGCGAGTGCGTCCTGTACACTTACAAAGGGGGCGTTGCCTATCCTTCCCCTTCGATATTCTATATTAATAGCTACAAAGCCAAGCTTTGCAAAATCCTTACACCATCCCGATATATTTGTATAACTGCTGCATTCATAAAATACGCCACCATGCACTACAATAACACAAGGTAATGGGCAGTCTATAAATTGCTGTTTAGTGTATCCAGTAGGGTAAAACACTTTATAGATCAATGCACTCGAATCCTGTGTACAATCATCTGCACCAATATTACATCCGGCACCCGTATCATCAGCATATTTAACGTCATGAAAATTTACATTGGTAATTCCACCAGGTAATCCATAGTTAATAGGACCGGCAACCTTGCTGCCGCTAAACGGAAAAGGGCCGTTTAAAAGATTAGAATCGCATATTGCAATGCAACTTTGGGCTTTACAAAAAGAAAAAGCAGCAAGTAAAATAATGGTAGGGTAGAATTTTTTCATACGCAGGATTTGGTAATAGGATAGCATTAATAACAAACTAAAGCTACTATTAATAAAATATAAAATCAAAAATTACATTTTGATTTTTTCAGGAAATGCAGGAGATATAAAAACTTTTTTGAAAAAAACGATTCCCTTCGTACCTTAGTGGATTAAGGGTTTAGGGTTGAAAAAATCCCGCCAGTCTTGGCGGGATTTTCTATTTGATAAACTTTTCAACGTTTTGTTACATATCCCATGGATTTAGTAAATCCAAGCCCGGAATATTTTTAAAGTCGGTTATATTTCGTGTAACCAATGTGTAATCGAAAACCAAAGCCGTTGCAGCTATAATTGCATCTGGTAACTTAACAGGATAATTTTTTCTTATTTCAATACCATTTAATATTACGGGTTCATTCAGGTTATGCACCGTTGCAATTTTAATGAAGGCTTGCACCATTGCAATTTCTTCTGGTTTGGCATTTCGCCATGCCAACAGCTCCATTCTTGAAATTACTGACATGCTCAGCGTATGTTTATCCAATTCAGTTGCCGCAGCATCAGGAAGCTGGTTATTGAGATAATAAATCGCAATATTGGTATCTATCAAAAGCCCCTTTCCCACTCGTTTCGCATTTCCTGTGTTTGCTTAAGAAAGTCATTGTACTGTTCGGGTGTTAATTTAAGTGCACCGCGAAACCGCGCCGTATTGCCAGCATCATCTGGTATTTTTTCGGCTTTATTTTTTTTCAGCACCTTTATTATATTAAGCGCCTCAAGATCTTCAATAAGCCTGTAAGCTTTCTCATCATTTACTTGTAATAAAATAGTATCCATAATTTTTTCTTTACTTAAATAAACGGATGCTTTGTACACAGAAATATCAATCTTATGCTAATTATTCTTTGCTTTTATATTCGCCTTTAACATTTGTAATTTTTCCTTACTCTCTTTCAATTGCTGTTCTAAATTTTTCGTTTCGCCGCAACCCTGATACATTATATTGATGCCATTATTTCCATCATAATTATTGAAATGATTCGTAAAGGTTGATTTCTCTTTGTATGTCAAAATATACTCAGGGGAAACGCCAAAAATTTCGGCAAGTTCGGTTAAGCGTGTTAGTGTTATATCCGATATATTGTTTTCAATATTGCTATATGCTTTTGATGAAATACCCAAAGCCTTAGCAACATCTTCTTGTTTTAAATTTTTTTCTTTTTCTCTGATGTTACGAATGTTATCTCCGATTTTCATGATAAGCTTTAATTTTATTAAAAATCAATATTGTTTTTTTTCAATAATCTTTCTAACAAATCTATCCGTTTTCTTTCACTTTCAAGAAGTTCATCTTTCAATTTTTGCACAGAGGCTAAATCTTGAATATCACTTCCTTGGTGCATGATATTTATTCCCTGATTACCACTGTTATTATGAAAGTGATTATAAAAATCTCTTTTTGCTTGTTTATAATTTAAAATATATAGGGGGCTACATTCAAGAATACGAGCAATTTCTTCTAACCGATTTAATGTAATATCGGTTAGATTGTTCTCAATATTTGTATATGCTCGAGTAGAAATATGTAGCTGCTTTGCAACAAAACTGCTTTTTAGATTTCTTTCGATCATTCGAATTTCCTTTATGTTATCACCAACTCGCATTATTTGTCAAAAATTAAAAGCGATATTATTTTCACGAAGCAATTTTTCAAGTTTTGGAATTCTGTTTAATTCTTCTGCGTATAATTCCTTATAACCCTTCCGTATTTCTTCCTGATCAATACCTTGTGTGTGTATGTTAGTGCTACTATTGCCAGAGTGGTTGTAGAAATAATTTTTAATTTGACCGAAGCGCTCCTCTGCGTCAATTAAATCTATAATAGAAACAGATAAAACATTAGAAATCGTTTTCAGTTGTTTGACAGTTATATCTGTTACTTCGTTTTCAATGTTTAGATATTCTTCAATACCAATATTCAATGTGGTTGCCAGCATTTCGGCACTCTTTCCTTGCGCCTCTCTGAAAGCTCTTATATTTTCTCCAATTTTCATATTCAAATTTATTTTACCAAAAATAGTAAAACTTCTTATAGCAGCAGCGGAACTTCCACTTGAAGAAGTAATATTTTTTTTACTTAATGGCACATTAAGCACTTTGCAAAATGCTTAATTGATACTGATTTCAATCTTAGATTTCCTCTTATATGCAAAAAGAAGAAAACCTATACGATAATTTACTTGCACATGGCTTTATCAAGCAGGAGATAGACACCGTTCTTTATAAGTGCATCATGCACGAGATAGCCTGCAAAAAAGCTTACCAAAAACTATCCCTTCCCGGTAAAATAAAATGGCATATACAAAACTATTCGTGGCAGGCAACCCGCTTTTGTAAACGACTTACAGCAGAAGGCCTGGTGCTGTTAAAGACCCAGTTTGCCAAGAAACCGCGCAACCCCATCTAAGTTTTATTATAGACGTGATTTAAGGATTAACAAAGGTATAAGGCTTAAGGCGGAGAATGGACTGACTACGGGCTTTCTCCACGCTTTGCTTTAGCCTTATATTGAGCCATCAGCTTTAGCAATGCATTGTGCAAATGCTCTATGGTCTGTGGACTGTTGACAATTGGCCTTTAATCACTTTCTCTTCTCTTTCATTTAATCTCTAACCTCAACAATTACTCAACTGCAATGAAATTAAGATCATGCATTGCTTCCCTGCTGTTGCTATGCGCATACGGCAGGCTGCAAGGGCAAAACAACTTTACAATAACCGGCACTGTGCTCGATGCCGAAACCCATGCAGCAATAGAAGGTGCTGAAATTATTGATAGCGCTCGTAACCACACATTACTAACCAATGCAAACGGCGGTTTTGTATTAACAGGTTTAAGCAATGGTCAGTACATAAACGTTACCTGTACGGGCTATCTGTCAAAGCACGTTATTATAAACGGGCAATCAAACCTTGTTGTACTGCTTACACCTTCCGTAAACCAGTTAGATGAAACTATTGTTATTGCTTATGGCAAAACCACACGCCGCATGAATACCGGCGCTATAAGCCGTGTTACAGCAGCAGTGTTAGATAAACAACCGGTTTCGAACCCGTTGGTGGGTACGCCGTTTAAATTGACCACCTCAGGCCGAGGCAAATTGACCAACGGATTTGCTGGCGAAGATTTTCAGTTTGTATGTATTCAGGCGG
>NZ_FOXQ01000034.1 GCF_900115755.1 Parafilimonas terrae | reverse complement strand
TTCCGGCGATTTTTTTTCGTTGCCATATTTATTCTTTTTTGATGAGGGCTAAAGTTACGGATAGTGCGGAAGGCTTCCGTAGGTTTAGTTCAACAAAAGGTTTGCCGCAAGGCTGGCGGACGGAATAACAATCATCAGTTGTACTACTATCAGCTAATATCGGGCTTGACCGAATTCTATTTGGCTTTTAGTTGTTAACTTCAACATCAGTTTTTTAATCGGCTTCAGTTGCCGGGCAGACACAGCAACAATTCCAGCCCTGCGGCAAGCCTCGAACGTTACATGCAAGCGGTGCTGACAGTACGCTGCTCGACACTTGCAATTTATTCAACGACATAATTTCAATTTTTTTGTTTTTTATTGCTTGGCTTCTTCCATCCGCACATTTTAGCCCATTTGCAAGCGGCACAAAACCTTGACACAAAAGCTAACTTGCAAATCCGCTAAAAAAAATTTAGCGCGACGAAAATTATTAAAATGAAAAAAATATTATGCACCCCTCTATTGTTATGTCATTTGTTTGCTTTTACACAAACTAAAAGAAGTGCTTTAAACGATTCTTTAATTATTAATAAATGGGTTAAAGCTATTGTCAACTTAGAAGGAAGATATAGCTATAACAAGTATCAAAGTCAACTTTATGATAGTTTACGCAATCGAAAAATAAACGAAAAACAATTCGATTCTTTAATGAATATAATAAATCAACCTCCGTATTTAAATGCATGGGCTTCAGGAACTGGTATTTTTATTCAAAAAGACTCATTATATTATCTGATAACTGCGAAACATGTTTTAATAGACCCGAGTGAGAATTATAAAGACTATGTATTTAGAAAATTGTTTATTAGAGAAAATCCAACAACAACTCAAAATCATTATAAGCCAATAACTATTGACAAGTTTGGAAATACTTATTTAACAGATGATTATTCATTGGAAATTCGCGTTGTAAATGATACACATCCAAGTGGTAGAAGTTTTGCTGCAACTTCTGATTATGAAGACTTAATTATTATTTCTTTAAACGGCTGCTATAATGGAAAAGAAGTAATAAAAGGTCTTATCAATAAAGGATATAAGCCAATTGACTTACGCGACATTGACACAATTGGAAAGAATTCATCAAATGAAGAAATATATTCATTCGGGTTTCCAAAAGAATCAGAGGTTATACAAACCAAAAATTTACCAAGAGCGATGGCCAATTGGGAGTCAGACATAGAAACATTGCCTTTTGTTTCAAAAGGTAGATTTGTAAAAAACATACCGAAAACACCATTCTTTGAAGCTGAAATATTTACATATCACGGTATAAGTGGAGGTCCAATAGTCAAAAACAATAAATTAATTGGTATAACACACGGATTTGCCTTAGATACAATTTATAATAACAAAATACTAAGCGGATACTTACTTTATCACTCTCTTTTTATTAAATCATCTTTGATTATTCCTCTTTTGAGCAAGATAGAATCTTTAGAATTGTATGTTTCCCCTTCTGAAAAATTTAAGCGATAAAATTTGAAATAAAGAAAATTCGGATTGCCTACATACACTTTATTGACCGAGTCGTAATAAATTTTTTCAAATGAAACAAAGCCTTTCGTTATTCTAACAATTTTGAAATAGCCTAAAGAACTATCAACATATTGATATGTATAATCTTTAGGTAAAGAAGACTGTGCGTTTACTCCATTAAATAAAAAAAGCATAATAATTATTCTTATAGCTGTCATAACAAAATGTTTTAAGAATTAAAAAATGTATTTTTGAAATGGCTTTTAAAATTATTGGACACATCTTTTCGATTAAGCCTTCTCGCAAAAGGCTTTTTCATTTGTATTAAGCCAAACAATATTTCAAAGAACTAATTTTATTTCCTGCACACACGCCAAAAATCAGGTATCAAGGCGCACAGACCGACACGCAAAGAAGCTAACCTTTATACCCTATTTTCGGCTTGCAGACGCTTCCAAAGACACCACGCACAAAAAACAAAAACAGCATCAAGGACAATCCGCCTGCATGTAACATTCGGTTTGCTGAATATGCTGGCTGACGGAAGTTCAATCATCTGCATATCTCTATCAGCTACTATCAAGCGTGACGTAATGCTATATGGCTTTTGTTGTATATTCATCTTTTTAATCTTTAATCGGCGGCAGTTTATCGGCTGACAGTTATAAAATATCAGCACATCAGCAAGCCGTCAGCGTTACATGCAAGCGGCCTGACAGTACGCTGTTCGACAGCTTGTAGTTTTATTCGACTTTTGTTTTTCAATTTTTTTGTTTTATTGCTTGGCTTC
>NZ_FOXQ01000037.1 GCF_900115755.1 Parafilimonas terrae | reverse complement strand
CCACATTACCACATCCGGTTATAATACTAATAATAATATTCAATCAACTGATTTAAAATCTACTTTTGATTCGTACTGAAAATGGGAAGCCTACAGTATCTTTTCCATAAATCACATAGTCTGGCATTTGTGGGCTTGCTAAAATTTCAGTCACCCAAAGTGTCAGAATAAAAGTGATTATATGTTTAAGTTTGTTCGTCATAGCATTACCGCCAACATTCGAGTATTTGCGAAGGCAGGGGATTCATTGCTCGTCCAGCCCGGTACAAATGCCCATTTGAAAATATGTTGTTGAAGTTAAGAACTAAAGCTGAACATTGAACGTCGAGCCCGAACTGCTGTTGATGCTTGCACATAGATGATATTACAATGTCCAGCCCTGCTTTTGCAAATACTTTTGTTGTGCGTTCGGCATTCTCACTCGGCTATTGATGTTGTCTGTCATGGCAAGATTTGCAAACTGAAACAAGCCATTCAATTGGTTCTTTGCCGATATTGTACTTTGCGTATCTCTTATGATGCACCTGTGTCGCCTTACCACCACAAAATACACAACGCCAATTATCTCGTTTAAGAACAACATACCGTTTACGTTGCCATGCTTCTGATTTAAGATAGTCGTTTCGGTAATAGTCTCGCCGTTGTTTTCGTTGTATGTCAAACCGCCAACGATTAAATATTACTATGGCTATTACAAGAAGTATTAAAATTAGAGCCTGCATTTGTTCGCTACTTTAATATATCGGAATAACCATTCTTTCTCCTTCCTTTCCCCATTGTACTTGCCAAGTCCTACCGTTTATTTGGTCGAGTAGAATGAAATTATATATGTTGGGTGTGGGATAGAGGAAAAATCTGCCATTCTTCTCTTCGCTTTCATTTACACGGGAGATGTCTGATAGTATAGTCTCAAACCTATATTTGCTTTCAGTTCCCCACTGAACTTGCCACATTTGCCCATTTCTTGTATTTAGTTTAATAAATGTGTATGTATTTTTTGTGGAAAACAGTCTGTACACAACACTATCCGTAGAGATATTTTGAATAGGAACATCAATTCCACTTTGAGCAAAAGTTGCAATTGAAGACAAACAAATAATTATAGGAAGTATTAGTCTTTTCATGTTGATAATTTAAAGTGTATAAGTCCAACGTTTCATTTAGCAGGATGTCGCTTTATCCTGACGCACAACGTTTATCGGCTTGCTGAAGTACGGGCATTTGTTGTACGTCAGCTTAACCTTTGTTCTATTGTTCGATAAAGTAAATCAATTCAGCCCTTGTTCTTCAGCCCGTATTTTGGCAAGCCGCTGTTGAACTAAACCTACGGAAGCCTTCCGCACTATCCGTAACTTTAGCCCTCATCAAAAAAGAATAAATATGGCAACGAAAAAAAATCGCCGGAA
>NZ_FOXQ01000001.1 GCF_900115755.1 Parafilimonas terrae | reverse complement strand
CTGTAACTTTCAAAGGGTTTTTAATAAAACTGGTAATGTTTATTCTTGGGTTTACTCTTGATAAGCTTACCTGATTAACTAGCAACTTGAATTAATTACTTCTTCCACTGCTTTTGCTTCAGATGCTGCATCACCCACATTAGATTGTAAAGCCAAAACTTTTGATTCATCTTTACTCAAAGATTGCGCTGCTTTTTTTGCAGCATCTGAATGGCGGCTTGTTATAGCCACTTTCATTCCTGCTTTCAATAATGTTTCAGCAATACCATAACCAATGCCTTTGCTGCCACCGGTTATATAAGCTACTTTATTTTCAAGATCATTCATTTACAAATATTTTGATTGATAAAATTTAAACGATATGCTGCATTTCAAAAACCTGGCCCAACTCCAAATTTGATGCGCATAACTATTTCCCTTTAGGCAGATGGCATTGCTGCTTTTACTGCAGGCACCACTTCCTTTCCAAACAATTCAATGGAACGCATAATTTTTTCCTGCGGAATATCACCATGAATTACCTGCGCTAAAAACCTGGTGTTATTAAATAATTTGTATTGATAAATAAGTTTGTCGGCCACTTCTTTTACACTGCCCACCAGCAACGGGCCTTCGGGCTGGCATAAATATTCAAACTGCTGTTTATTCATGGGGCTCCATCCTCTTTCCTGCCCAATCTTATTCATCATTCTTCCATAAATAACCCAGAATTCATCCCTTGCCTGTTCACTGGTATCAGCTACATATAAATGTTCGTTAATGCATAGCTGCAGTTTGCTTTCATCGTGCCCTGCTTTTTTTGCAGCATTGCGGTATAAATTGGTAAGCTGTGTAAACTGCACGGGGCTGCCGCCAAGAATAGCAATCGTTAAAGGCAAATTCAAACTGCCTGCGCGGATTACGGAAGCCGGCGTTCCGCCAACGGCAATCCATATTGGCAATTGTTGCTGTAACGGCCTTGGATATATGCCAAGGTTACTGATGGAAGCACGATGTGTTCCTTTCCATGTAACTCTTTCCTGCCGGTTGAT
Organism: Parafilimonas terrae; assembly: GCF_900115755.1. Classification (GTDB taxonomy): domain Bacteria; phylum Bacteroidota; class Bacteroidia; order Chitinophagales; family Chitinophagaceae; genus Parafilimonas; species Parafilimonas terrae. Next base: position 1,120,335 of record NZ_FOXQ01000001.1, on the reverse strand, counting down.
GTTTAATAAAAGGTCGAGCTTTTCAATAAACAATTCATCATAATCATCCAGGTTATATCCAAACAAAGGAAACGATTCGATGAATGAGCCGCGGCCCGCCATAATTTCTGCACGGCCATTGGATATTAAATCAAGCGTGGCAAAATTTTGAAATACACGCACAGGATCTGAAGAGCTCAAAACCGTAACGGCGCTTATAAACCTTATGCTTTTTGTAATGGTTGCGGCGCCTGCCAATACCATTTCAGGAGATGATACAATATAATCGGGACGATGATGTTCACCTAAAGCAAAAACATCCAGCCCTATTGTATCTGCAAGCTTTGCTTCATCCAGTAAATCCTGTATCCTTCTGTGTGCATTTTCTGCATTGCCCGCTTTATGATCGGGCACAATTTCTCCGAATGTACTTATGCCAAATTCCATGAACTATAATTTATGTAATGTAAAAGTATTGGATAGATGAACAGGAAATTGCAAAGGATAGATGAATGAAAAATTATTCATCACAAACAAAAATCTGAAAACCTATGACCAAAATAAAGTTTGTTCACCGCCTTTACAGGCGCGGAAACAGTGCGAAAAACGGTTAGCAGGGTTGTTGCTGCAAATTGGAAATGCTTTCAAATTCATCAAACAGCTTTACACTTAAGCTTTCAAAAATGCGGAAATAACTATTATATATTTTATGGTTTTGTTTGTTGGGTTTATACCTGTCGGGAACCACAACTGTTTGCGCCGCTTCATCAATCGTTTTATATATGCCCATTTCCACTGCGCTCAGTAAAAAAGCCCCAAGCCCAATGCTGTTATTGCTTTGCTTGCTTGCATATAAAGGCTTATTAAACATATCGGCAATTATTTGTGCACAAAAAGGTATGGAAGCGAAGCTTCCGTTTATGGAAAGGCTTTTAATGCTGCGGTGTTCCTGCAGCGTTTTTCCAATACTGTATATTTCGTATAAAATGCCTTCAATGGTGGCGCGTATAAAATGCTGGCGGCCATGGTTAATATTCAACCCAAAATAGCAGCCTCTTGCATTAGGGTTCCATATCGGCGCCCGTTCTGCCAGCAGGTATGGCAAAAACAATAATCCTTCGGAGCCTGCGTCAACTTTAGCGGCTTCGCTCATCAGCGTGTCCATACTGTATTCTATATCGAAAGGGTTTTTAAACTCGCCGAATTGCCGCGTAAACCAATCGAAAATAACGCCGCCATTGTTGGTTGGCCCGCCGGATACATAATAGCTTTTTGTAAGCAGGTAATTAAAGAAGCGTTGCTTTTCATCCTGCAATACTTTTTTGCCCACAATACGCACGGCGCCGCTGTCTTCAATTGTAATGGTGGCTTTTCCTTCGCCCCAAACGCCGGCGCCAAGTGTGGCAAGGCAGCCATCGCTTGAGCCAATTAAGATTTTTACGCCCGCCGGCAGGCCGAGTGAAGTTTGATAAGCTTTAAGTAACCGGCCCGGCGAATGAAATACCGGCACAAGCTCGGGCAGTTTATCAGCTTTAATACCGGCAAATGCCAGTGCATCGGGTTCCCAGTTAAGCGTATGAATATTTAAAAGGCCTGTTGCAGAAGCAAGGCTGTAATCAATACAATATTTGCCGGTTAATTGCTGAACGATATAACTTTTAATGGATAAAAATTTTGAACTCCTTTTAAATCTCTCTTTATCGTTTTCGTTCATCCATGCAATTTTTATTAAGGGCGACATTGGATGAATGGGTGTGCCCGTGGCTGTATAAATTTTTTTGCAGGCGGGCAATGCATTTAAGGCGGCTGCCACTTTTTTCCCGCGGTTATCACTCCAGGTAATGGCGTTGCCCAGCGGAACGCCGTTTTCGTCAATTGCTAAAACGCTGTGCATGGAAGCGCTGAAGCATATACACCTAACTTTAATTTTCTGCGGATGGATTTTTTCATTCAGCAGGTTTTTCAAAACATATAACATGGTAATGAATATCTGCTCCGGATCCTGCTCACTGTAATCGGGCTGGATATGAAATGTAGGATATGAACCCTTCATTGATGCAAGCAGTTCACCCGAAAGGCTGAAGGCGAAAACCCTTACTGCATTTGTTCCTAATTCTATCGTAATAACGCATTCCATAAAAATTGGGGATTTATTTTTGAAGCAGGTTATTTTTTCTGAATTCACTGGGTGTGAACCCGGTTAATTTTTTGAATGTTGTTGAAAAATGCTGTGATGAATAAAAGCCCGTATCCAAAGCTATAGCCGTTACCGATGCCTCTCCACGTTTTAATAATTTAATAGCTTCAGATATGCGAATGTTAATAAGATAATTTAAAGGAGAAAAGCCGGTATAGTTTTTTACTTTCTCATTAAAGGCTGTGGTGCCAAGGCCAACGAGGGCCGCCATTTCATCAACCGTCCACTGGTAATCCAAACGTTGCCGCAGTTGCTGTTCTAACCGTAAAAAAGTTTGCGGAAAATTACGAAGTGTATTGTTTTGCCGGGTAAGCCCACGTGTAATTATAATAAACAATTCATCTATCAGGTGGTTCACTCTCGTATTAAAACCAATTTCCTGGCAGCATAATTCAGCTTTTATTTTTTCAAGAATAAGCCCGGCTTCTTTCAGTTGCAAATGCAGCGGCCGGTTGTTCATCATAAGAATTTTGCCGATGGTTGATCTTTCGTTTTCTGAAAGGCTGCTCCATTTTCCCGGAACTAATTTCCCGGCCGGATCTATTCTTTCTATTTTAATATTTATCCAGCAAAGTGTTCCTATATCAAGAAAACCTTTGCCGCCGCCAAATTTCTGGCCGGGCAATATCATGGCCACATCGCCGGGATATAAAATATGCTGCCGTTCGTGGATAAGCCATTCGAATTTACCGTCTATTACATAGTAAATGCGCAGGCTGTTAATTGCCGTTGTATTCAAAGAATCCAGCCGGATAGCATTGTTCTTTTTCAGAGCAAGCTCAACAATATGCGGAAACGGCTGCAACTCCCTGGCAGCGTTTTGTTGTAAATAAAATTGGTTCATGCAGCAAGCAGTTAAAAATACAAATTCCCGGCTATTACACCGAATATTTGATTGCATTGTAATAAGTTGGTGATCATAGATATTATTTGTATAAAATTCACCGCCGTAGATTATTGGAAGTTTGGGTGTTGATGTTGGAATATTTTGCAAAAACAATTGTGTTCCGAAAGAGTGCTTAGAGAATTTATCAACTGCTAAAATTTACTTGCTGTATGAAAAACGAACCTTCGTGCCGGAACGCCGGCGTAGGGAGAAAGTTACTTGTTTTTAGTTTATTTTTTCTGCTGGCTTTCTCAGTTAGAAGCCAGACAGTTACCGGTAAAGTAACCGATGAAGATGGTAAACCGCTGCAGGCTGTATCTGTTTTAGTAAAAAACACGAAAACAGGTACTGCCACTGATTCTTCCGGTAATTATAGTATTAAAGCCGGCCCAAATGTTACGCTTGTTTTTAGTTCTGTGGGTTTTGTGAGTATAGAGCTCAATGTAGGGAACCGCTCAGTTGTTGATGCTGTTTTGCCTGCCAATACACAAAACCTGGGCGATGTAGTGGTAACGGCCCTTGGTATTAAAAGAAGTGAAAGAGGCCTGGGGTATTCCACCACAATCGTTAAGCCCGATGAGCTTACAGTAAACCGTACCTCCAATCCCATGAATGCTTTACAGGGAAAGGTGGCAGGTGTAAATATTTCATCGTTAGGCACAGGGCCGGGTGGAACTTCCAAGATACGCATACGGGGCCAGTCGGCCATTACCGGTGGTGGCAGCCCGCTTATTGTAATTAATGGTGTGCCGATAGATAACTCCAGCTTTAACGGTAATACCGTAGGTGTTAGCGGAGGCGGTGTATATGCCGATGGCGGCGACGGCTTGGGAAGCATAAACCCCGACGATATTGAAAGCATGACCGTGCTGAAAGGCGCCCCCGCAGCAGCTCTTTACGGTAACCGTGCTGCCAATGGTGTGATTATGATCACCACAAAAACAAAAGGTAAGAACAGAGGCATTGGCGTTACGTTAAACTCAAATTATACGTTTGAAACACCGCTGGATTTTACCGATTACCAAAACCAGTATGGACAGGGAGAAAATGGCGTAAGGCCAACCACGCCTAACCCCACTTCCGGAGAATGGTCGTTTGGTGAAAAAATAGAGCCGGGTATGACGCAGATACTGTTTGATAATCTTACTGTTCCTTACGTGGCACAGGGAAGCCGTATAAAAGAATTTTACCGTACCGGGCAAAACTTTGCCAACACCGTAACATTGGAAAGCATGGGTGAAAAAGGCGGCGTGCACCTTTCGCTGAATAATACGGAAAACCTCGGTATTACGCCTAATAACAAATTTGGCCGGTACATTGTAAACCTTGGGTTTAATTATGATCTTTCCGATAAATTCAGCTTTGCCGGTAATGTGAATTATTCCAATGAGCGGATTAAAAACCCACCCAACATTGCTAACCAGGATAATTCAATTCCAACTACGCTCATGGCTTTAGCTAATACAATGCCGCTGAAAGTATTGGAGGAAAACAAGTACAATGCAGATGGCAATGAATATGTGTTTTCACGTTTTACAAATCGTACAAACCCTTACTGGGTTTTGGCAGAGCAGTTTCATAATATTAAAAGAGACCGCGTTTTTGGCAACATCTCTTTAAAGTATAACATACTGCCGTGGTGGTGGGTGCAAGGCCGTGTGGGCATGGATTACTACAGCCGCGATGAAGATGTAAATAATTTCCCCACAGGAATTGCTTCAAGGGCGCCGGCCCAGGCTGGCTTTGTAAACGGCGTTTATACACAGGAAGCCCGCCGTAACCGCGAAACAAACCTTGACTTTTTAACGGTAGCCAATAAATCATTCGGGGATTTTGATATAACACTTACTGCAGGTGGTAATAACCGCCGCAACCGCCTTGATATAAATAATGTGCAGGTTACGGATTTTGTGGTACGCGGTCTCTACACCGTGCAGAACGGAAGGGCAAAAAACCCGGTTTATACTTTATCACAGTTTGGCGTTAATTCATTGTATGGATCAGGTGAAATTGGCTGGAAGAAAACACTCTATTTAAACGGAACAATAAGAAAAGATTGGTTCTCTACCCTTTCTAAGGAAAACATGGGCATTATTTATCCCTCAGTATCCGGTTCTTATGTTTTTTCAGAATCACTGGGTAAAGCAGCCCCCTGGTTAACCTTCGGAAAACTAAGGGTTGGTTATGCAGAAGTGGGCAGCGATGGTGATGTTGGGCCTTATGCGGACCAGTTATTCTATACCGTAAATTCCAATACTATTCTTAATCCTTCAGGAACAGCCGTTACAGTAGGTACAAGCGGCAGCACCTTGCCTAATCCAAATCTGAGGCCAATGAGGGTAAAAGAATTTGAGGCCGGTATGGAATTAAGAATGTTCAACAATCGTGTGGGCCTGGATGTGGCTGTGTATAAAAAAACAACTATTGACCAGATATTCTCTGTTCAGATTTCAGATGCATCCGGTTTTCTCAACACGCGCATCAACAGTGGTGAAAGCTATAACAAAGGGTTTGAAGGCCTATTGAATATAACACCTGTTCTTACCAATAATTTCAGGTGGGATTTTACCGCCAACACATCTTACAACATAACCAAAGTAATAAGCATAAGTACGAATACGCCGGGCGAACGGGCCACTATTGGCAGCCATCCGTTCAACGGCGAAGTGCGTGTGGTAGTAGGTGAAGAAATGGGGCAGATAGCGGGTTATGGTTATGCAAGGAATGATAATGGCCAGATGATCTTTCAAAGCAATGGATTGCCATTGCGCACTGATGATTTTGTATTGTTTGGAAGCGGCCTGCCTAAATGGACGGGCGGTTTCTTCAACAGTTTTAATTATAAGGGTGTTTATCTCACTGTTTTAATTGATTATAAACTCGGCAATACAATGTTATCCGGTACCAACTTCAATGCAGTGCGGCACGGTTTGCATAAAATGACGCTGGAAGGGCGTGAAACAGGTTATGTGGTGGGAGATGGCGTATCACAGGACGGGCAAAAGAATACCGCACAGGCGGCAGTGCAAACTTACTGGGAACACCTGCGTACCCAGCAAATTGTTGAACCCGTTGTTTACAACGCAGGTTTCTGGAAGATAAGGCAGGTTTCGCTTGGCTACGATTTTACAAAAAAGCTTCCTGCCAACTGGCCTATTAAAGGGCTTAAACTGGATTTTGTGGCCAACAATGTTTTAATTCTCAAAAAATGGGTAGATAATATAGATCCTGAAACAGTTGGTTATGGAGTTGATAATATGATCGGCCTTGAATCGCCCGGCGTACCTTCTACCAGGAGCATGGGCGTAAATCTAAATATCAAATTTTAATACGATAAGTATATGAAAAAAATATTGAGTTATTGTGCCCTGGCTTTATCAATGGTCACAATTGTGTCATGCACAAAAGGGTTGGAAGATTTGAATGTAAATAAAGTAAACCCCACTTCTCTTGACGCTGTACTGCTTTTAAATAATGCTATTATCAATACTTCATACCCAACAAAAACCGTGGTATATGAAATGTGTATTGTGCAGCAAATGGTAACGCCGAATGGCGGTGTACTGGCCGGCGGAAATTTTAACCAAGATAGCCGTGATGTTACGAATGCACCTACCTGGGCAGGCTATTATCAGAATGTGATTAAATATACGCACGATGCCATAACCAAAACCAAAGACGACCCCGCCCGTGCCAATCTTTATAATATGGCGCGTATATGGCAGGGGTACGCCTTTATGATCCTCACTGATACCTATGGTGCCATCCCTTATTTTGAAGGTGGCGCAGGCGTAACAGACCAGATATTATTACCTAAATATGATCAGCAGCAGGATATTTATAGCGACCTGGTTAAGGTATTTGATGAAGCTTCGGCAGCGCTAAGTACATCGGCAACCGTTGAAACTTCCGATCTTTTGTATGCGGGCAATATTGAGAAATGGAAAAAGCTTGGCTACTCCCTTCTGCTCCGGGCGGGCATGCGCCTGAATAAGGTGGATGCCTCAACTGCGCAAAGCATAGTAAAAAAGGCGGTTGACGGCGGCGTAATAACCGATAACGCAGATAATGCTTACATGCGGCACGACGCCAATTACCTGAATCCCATCGGAAATATGCTTAACAGTACAGAAGCAGCCAACTGGTATCTCGCAAATCCTTTTGTGGATACTTTAAAGACGAATAATGATCCGCGGTTGCAGTCAATTGCGGTGCGTTATAAGGGCGCTACATCAGGCTCCGGCCAAACGGCTGATCTTGCCACCACTGCTCCTGACGACCAGATAGGCATGCCTATGGGTTACGATAATGGAACCATCGTTGCCAAAGCTGCTTCCGATGGCCTTGCCAGTTTTTACGATTACAGCCAGGCTGACCGGAAAAGAATTGCAGCCACATCTTCACCTATGTTTTTTGTTACAGCAGCACAAACTAACCTGCTGCTTGCCGAAGCCAGGTACAGGGGCTGGATAACTACAGGCACGGCAGCACAATTTTTTGAAGATGGCATAAGGGCGCACATGAACCAACTGGCCGCTTACGGAGCCAGCGTTGCTGTGGACGCTTCAGCTGCAGATACGTATATATCCACGCACCCGCTGGTTGCCGGCAGGGAACTGGAGCAGATAAACACACAATATTGGATCGCTTCTTTCTTAAACGGCCCAGAGGCTTTTGCCAATTTCAGGCGCAGCGGTTACCCGGCACTGGCACCTAATCCTTACGGGCAGCCAAATAATCCCGACGTACCAAACGGTACTTTTATCAGGAGGATTGGCTATCCAACTTCCGAATTGTCTGTTAATACGGATAATGTGAATGCAGCCATAGCCATCATGGGCCCTGATAAGCTCAGCACCCGGCTTTGGTGGGATAAATAAAATAAAAGAGGAAAAGCTGGTTACACCTTAAAAATTATATATAGATGTAATACCGCAGGTTAACCGGCTTGTATTCAAAATAAAAATTGTTAAACAGCTTTTGAAACAAAAAGCTGCAAACATCTTTGCAGTATAAAAGTTTTTTATGGAAAAGTTCAGGAGCTCAGGCTGGTTTGGAAAGAAAGATAAGGATGGAATTATTTACAGGAGCTGGATGAAAAATGAGGGTATGCCGCCCGACATGTTTGATGGCCGGCCTGTAATTGGCATTTGCAATACATTCAGCGAATTCACGCCCTGCAATGCACATTTCAGAACACACGCAGAATCGGTTAAACGCGGTGTGCTGGAAGCTGGTGGTTTTCCGCTGGAATTTCCTATAATGAGTTTGGGCGAAACCCTGCTGAAACCAACTGCCATGCTTTTCCGCAATCTTGCCAGCATGGATGCAGAAGAATCTATTCGCGGCAATCCTATCGACGGCGTGGTGCTGCTTACCGGCTGCGATAAAACCACGCCTTCCACGGTAATGGGTGCCGCAAGTGTTGGCCTGCCTACAATTGTAGTTCCAGGCGGCCCCATGCTGAATGGAAAATACAAAGGCACAGATATAGGTTCCGGCACACATGTGTGGAAGTTTGATGAAGACATGAAAACCGGGCGGATGACGGTGGAGGATTGCGAATTTGCTGAAAGCTGTATGAGCCGCAGCATTGGCCATTGCATGACGATGGGAACCGCTTCCACCATGGCCTGCATGGTTGAGGCATTGGGCTTAACGCTTTCGGGCGCGGCTGCTATTCCTGCAGCTGATTCAAGAAAAAAAGTAATGGCGCAGTTAAGCGGCAGAAGGATTGTTGATATGGTAAAAGAAAACCTTACCATCGATAAAATACTTACAAAAGAAGCTTTTGAAAACGCTATAAAAGTGAATGCGGCGGTTGGCGGCTCGTCTAACTTTTTAATTCATTTAATGGCTATAGCCGGAAGAATTGGAATTGATTTAAAGCTGGAAGATTTTGACAGGCTTGGAAGTAACATTCCTTTGCTTTTAAACCTTATGCCTTCCGGGAAATATTTAATGGAAGATTTTTATTACGCCGGCGGCCTTCCTGTTATTTTAAATGAATTGAAAGATCACCTGCATAAAAATGTAATAACGGCAACGGGCAAAAACCATCATGAAAACATAACAGGCAAATGTGATTGTTATAACGCTGATGTAATTGCTTCTATTGATAAACCTTTTATTGAACATGCAGGTTGCGTGGTGGTAAAAGGCAACCTTGCAGAGAACGGCGCTGTAATAAAGCCATCGGCGGCAACACCTGCTTTAATGAAGCACCGGGGCCGTGCCGTTGTATTTGAAAGCATTGAAGATTATCATGCAAGAATTGATGATGATAACCTTGATATTGATGCAGGTTGTGTAATGGTATTAAAATATGTAGGGCCGGTTGGTTATCCCGGCATGCCCGAAGTTGGCAACATGGCTTTGCCTAAAAAAATATTGCAGCAGGGCATAACAGACATGGTGCGTATTTCAGATGGAAGAATGAGTGGTACCGCTTATGGAACTGTGGTTTTGCATGTTTCGCCTGAATCGGCTATCGGCGGCAATCTTGCACTGGTTCAAAACGGCGATATGATTGAATTAGATGTAGAGCAAAGAAGGCTTCACCTGGATGTAAGCGATGAAGAGCTTGCTGAAAGAAAAAGGAAATGGTCGCCGCCTGCACCGGCTGCCACAAGGGGTTATGTTAATTTATATGTCAACCATGTACAGCAGGCAGATAAAGGGGCCGACCTTGATTTTTTGGTTGGCAATTCCGGCTCAGAGGTAACAAGGGATTCGCATTAAAATTCCGGCCAGGCCACAATAGCGGTTTAACCAAAGGTTTGTAAATACATTTTTTGAATCATCCATCAGGCGGGTTTTGCTTTGTCTGGAAAAAGGCGTTATAAATTTCTGCGATTATCTGCGAAACAAATACCTGCATTTATTCAATTAAAAGATAACTTCTTTCTTTTTCTTCAGATATTAGTAAGCAATTAAGCGCTGTTATGTATTTTCATTGTGCTTAAACTTATTGTGCATGAGAAGTTATAATCCGAAAGAATGGTGGAAGATCGTACTGCGCTTGCCAGCCTGGAATTGATTGCTGAGGAAATTGAAGAGTCTTTCGGTAATGATGAAAACGATCTTCCGATGGATAAGATTGTTGAAACCATAAATAAAAATGTAGCCGCTATCCTCTCTTAATAAAAGTTATTGCATTATTATATTTGGAAAGAAAGCCCACAGGCTTTGCGTTGCAGATTCAGTAGCGGTGCTTCAGAATAACTTTATTTATTCCCTGTTTATTATATTAATGGGCGCTTGGAAAATGTTTATTATTTTTATTGCAACCAAAACAATTTTCTTCCATGTATTACAGAATGCTGCTTTCTGTTTTATTGATATGCTTATTACATTTTAATTGCATTGCGCAAACAAAAAAAATAAATGAACTTAAACAAAAGGTAGACCTTGCTGTTTCCAATGATGAAAAGCTTGCAGCCATTATTGCTTATTGCGAAGACTATGGAAACATTGCACAAGACAGTCTTGAAAAGTATGCTTATATAGCCCTTGATCTTGCTGCCGCTTCTGAAAACGAAAAGCTGAAAACCCTGGCACAGCTTACGCTTGCACAAGATTATATGCAGTGGGGATGGACAGATAGTGTACACGCCGTTGTGGCGCAGGAGTTACCGAAAAATAAAGTAACTGATATTGACCGCCGCGACATTTACTTTAAATTAAAAAGATTAGATGCAACTGCTTATGGTGCTGATGGTAAAATACAGGAATCTATTGCCATTCTTTACCCGCTTTCGGCTGAAGCGGAAAAATATAACGACAGTGTGCAGGCCTCTGCCATTGCGAATATTATTGGCTTTGCTGCAGCATATCGCAATGAAATGAAAGAGGCGCTTAAATGGAATAACAGAGCGTTGTTATATGCATCGGGAACAAAGCATAATAATCTTGGTTCAATATATATAAGCAGGGCGCAGATAATGCATAAAGAAGATAAAACTGATTCTGCCCTGTATTATTTGGAAAAAGGAATTGACCTGTGCAGGCAGGTGGAAATGTACGACAGGCTGGCCAGCGCATATCGTTTTCAATCTGCAGTATATGTGGATATAAACAGGTTAAATGATGCCGAAACCGCATTGCGTAATATGCAGGAAACACGCAATAAAATTGAAGCAAACCCGGATGCAATTATAGAAGATAATTTGCAGATAGCAGACTTTTATGCGAATACTGGCCGTTTAAAAAAAGCCATTGCATTTTGCTGGAGCAAACTTGAAACGGGCGATCTTCAAAGAAAGCCGGGCGATTCGTCCAAGACTTTCAATAACGACCCTTCTGTTCGCCTGCCTTTTTACCTGGCGCTTGCCCGCTATTTAAAAGAAGATAAAGATTATGCCGGATATCAAAAAGTGCTTGAAGAAATTGTTGTATTAAAAGATACGGTGTATGAAAGAAATAAAGCTGAAGCCATTGCTGAAATACGCACTAAATATGATGTTGCTCAAAAAGAAAACACGATTGTGGTACAGCAGTTAAAATTGGCAAGAAGAAATTATTTGCTGTTTGGTTCAATTGCTTTTATTGTTTTGGCAGGTATAATAGCATGGCTTTGGTACCGCAATCAAAACATAAAACAAAAAGTGCGCATGCGCCAGGCCATTGAAGAAGAAAAAACAAAGGCGGCGCAGTCCATTCTCAATGCGGAAGAAAAAGAACGCAAACGCATTGCTGCCGATCTTCACGATAATATCGGGGCTTATGCCACAGCCATCTCCGCCGATGTTGAAACCATTTCGGCAAAAGGCATTGAGGCAGGAGGCAGCCAGCTTGCAAACCTGCAATTGCATTCAAAAGAAATCATTCATTCACTGCGTGATACTATATGGGTATTGAATAAAGAAAACATAACTATTACAGGTATAAGCGACCGCATAAAAAATTATGTGAACAAATTAAAACCAAGCTATAGCCATATAAACATTACTGTTGAAGAAAACATAGCAAACGATATTCGCGTTGGTTCACAAAAAGCACTGAATATTTTTCGCATTGTGCAGGAAGCCATACACAATGCTTTAAAGCACAGCCAAGCAAAAAATATTATTATTGACATAAAGGCCACGAATAGCATTTCCATTGAAATTAAAGATGATGGAAAGGGCATTGCAAGCCCTGCCAACGGCACTGGAAACGGTTTGCGAAACATGAAAGTAAGGGCTGAAGATGCCGGCATTCATTTCAATATAGAATCAGCAGAAGCCGGCGGCACCAATGTATTCCTGGAAACTGCCTGAATTACAGAACTTATTGCTACTATAAATTAAGTATTGTCTTTTTTTACTGTATAAAGAATTTTGCATTCAATTATATTCCGCTTTAAAAGCCTTGTATGAATCCGTTACGAATAGGAATAACAGACGATAAAGCCATTAACCGCAGCAATATAACTGATAAGCTAAAGCAGTTTGATGATCTTAAAGTTTGCTTTACTGCAGTTAATGGTAATGATTGTCTTGAGCAGTTAAAAGGCCTCCCCGTTGAAAAAATGCCGCATGTAATATTTATGGATATTGAAATGCCTGAAATGGATGGCATACAAACCATAAGCATTGCACGCTCTCTTTACCCGGATATATTTTTTATTGTACTTACTATTTTTGATGACGACGACAAAATTTTTGAAGCCATAAAAGCCGGCGCCCACGGTTATTTATTGAAAGATGAAGATGCAAAAGGATTATATAATGCTATTATAACCGTAACACAGAACGGCGGTGCAGCCATAAATCCCGCCATTGCAAGAAAAACGTTGCAATTGCTCAGCCAGGCATCCGTAACACTGCCGGAACAAAAGTCTGCCGGAAACGATATATCAGCTTTGTTATCTGAAAGAGAAAAAGAAATTCTGCAGCACACAGTAAGAGGCTATGACGCAAAACGTATAGCAGAAATAACGGGCATAAGCGTGCTTACGGTAAGAAAGCATGTGGGCAATATTTATCAAAAGCTGCATGTAAACAGTAAAGCGCAGGCCATGCGCATTGCTTATGATAAAGGGTTGATATGATTATATTCCATTTGGAAAATCATTATACATAAGTTTTTTTGGATTTTTAGCTGAGCGCAGGATATGTTACAGGCTTAGAGTTTAAAGTCGAGAATATTCAGTTGCTGGCTGCAAAAACTAAATTCATTTTTATCATTGCTTGAAATAATAACCAGCCTTCCATTGCTGTAATTTTCAATCCATTTATAATACAAGGCGAAGCCTGCTGCATCAAGATTGGTGCAAGGCTCATCAAGCAGTACAACGGGCACATCGGAAAAAAATGCCTGCGCCAGTTTTAATCTTTGCTTCATACCGCTGCTGAAAAAGCGGATTTGTTTATTGGCTGCCTGCGCTAAATCGGCTTCTTCCAAAATAGTTTCAACAGGAATGTTTTGTATGAATTTTTTGAAGTTGCTGTGAAAAAGCAGGAATTCTTTGGCCGTCATTTCCTCAATCAATTCAAGATAAGGTGCGGCAATAGAAATATAAGAATTTGTTTCTTCAGGTTGGATATTCTTATTGCCCGGTTGCCATTCTATACCGCCTTCATTTAAAGTGGAAGCGCCGGCAATAGCCTGCAGCAGTGTGCTTTTACCACTGCCGTTAGGACCGGTTATTGCGTATTGCACACCGGGTAAAAAATCATAACTGAGATTGCGAAAAATCCACTCACGGCTAAAGCGTTTGCCGGCATTTGTAAGCTTTATTTTCATTTGATTGCTAACAAAGATACGAGAGTGGCTGTTGCCTACTGCTCATCGTCCGCATCGGGCTTGGAGAATCTCTTTATAATGCCTCTTTCACTTTCACGGATAAAACCAACAATTTCGTCGCGTTCATCGCTTGCGGGCATTTCTTCTTCAATGTATTCCAGTGCTTTGGTTGTATTAAGGCCTTTATTGTAAATGATACGGTAGATATCGAGGATAGCGTTTATCTTATCTAAAGAGAAGCCTCTTCTTTTTAAACCCACACTGTTAACGCCGCCATAGCTCAAAGGATTTCTTATGGCTTTTATATAAGGCGGAACATCTTTCCTTACAAGGCTGCCGCCTGCAATAAATGCATGCTGGCCAATTTTTACAAACTGGTGAATGGCTGTAAAACCCGCTACCCAGGCATAATCGCCCATCACCACGTGGCCGGCCATCTGGCTGTTATTGCTCATAATGCAGTTATCGCCCACTATGCAGTCATGTGCAATATGGCTGTACGCCATGATGAGGCAATTTTTTCCAACTGATGTTTTCCAGCGGTAACTGGTGCCGCGATGTATGGTTACAAATTCTCTTATAGTAGTATTGTCACCAATTTCAACGTATGTTTCTTCATCCCTGTATTTTAAATCCTGTGGAACAGCCCCAAGTACAGCACCCGGAAAAATGCGGCAGTTTTTGCCAATTTTAACGCCCTCCATAATGGTAACGTTGCTGCCTATCCAGGTACCCGCACCAATTTCCACATTTTGGTGAATGACGGTAAAGGGGTCAACTTTTGCATTTTCAGCAAGTCTGGCATTTGGATGAATGTACGTGTGCGGATGAATCATTTAATATTGCATTAATGAATGCAGGATTTTTTTAAAAGTAAAACGCGGCAAAGTTAGCCGTTCATATTTAATATAATGCTAAATTGGTTAATCAACTTTTACGAGTTGTGCCACAAGATTAGCTTCTGTTGCCACTTTTCCGGCTACATACACGGTGCCTTTCATGTCGCAAATACCCCGCCTGATAGGCCCGTTTAATTCCATTTTCAGCACCATCGTATCACCGGGCACCACTTTCTGTTTGAATTTGCAATTATCGATCTTTAAAAAATAAGTATCATATTTTCCTTCAGGCATGGAATTAATACAAAGAATGCCACCGGTTTGAGCCAATGCTTCAATTTGTAAAACGCCGGGCATAACAGGATTATTTGGAAAATGCCCCTGGAAAAACCACTCATTGAAAGTAACATTTTTAATACCGATAATGCGTGTATCTGTCAACTCAATAATCTTATCAACCAATAAAAACGGGAACCGGTGCGGTAATGTTTTTTCTATATAATCAAGGCCAAATACGGCAGGCTGCGCTGCATCGTAAACAGGCACATCTTTTAAATGTTTGTTCTTCTTAATATACTGCTTTATTTTTTTGGCGAAGGCCACATTGCTGCTATGGCCCGGCCTGTTGGCAATAATATTTGCCTTTAACGGATAGCCAACCAAGGTGAGGTCTCCAACAATATCCAATAGTTTATGCCTTGCAGGTTCATTAGGAAAACGCAGCTCAAGATTATTAAGGTAGCCTTCGCTCTTTACTTCAATCCTGTCTTTTTTGAAAACTTTTTGAAGGCGTTTTAATTCGGCGTCGCCAATTACTTTATCAACAATAACAATGGCATTATTAATATCGCCACCTTTTATAAGGTTATTATCAAGCAGCATTTCAAGTTCATGCAAAAAGCAAAAAGTGCGGCAGGGGGCAATTTCGGTTTTAAAATCACGCATGTTTTTTAAACCTGCATGCTGTGTGCCCAAAACGGGGCTGTTAAAATCTATTAATGTGGTAATACGGTAGTTGGTTGATGGCAGCGCCGTCATTTCCACCCTTTTCTCCTCATCAAAATAATAAATGTTTTCTTCAATACTGTACCACGCTTTTGCAGCCTCCTGCTCTACCACGCCGGCTTCTTCAATATGTTCAATAAAAGGCTGCGAACTGCCATCCATAATAGGCACTTCGGGGCCGTTCAGTTCAATCAAAACATTGTCAACGCCCATGCCGGTAAGGGCAGCCAGCAAATGCTCTATCGTGCTTACTCTGGCTTCGCCAATTTGCAAGGTAGTGCCGCGGCTGGTATCAGTTACAAAATCGCAATCAGCTTTTATGGCAGAAGAACCTGGCAAATCCGTACGCTGAAACTGAATGCCAAAACCCGGATGGGCAGGACTGAGTTTCATATCAACCAAAACGCCTGTATGTAAACCGGTGCCACTGACGGTAATTGCTTTAGCTAAGGTGTGCTGTTTATCTGGATTAAAATTTACATCCATTCTTAAGTTTTTTATGCTGGATTTTTTCAATATTTATTAATCTGAATATTTACCGGCGTGCAAAACTAAGCTTTCTGATTTTGGTAATAGTTTAAAAGGATAGATGATGCTATAAATTCAATTTAAAAATTAATTTTCTCCTGCATTAATTGCTGAACGAGTTTTTCAAGCTCAGCCAGCCTTTTTTCGATTTGCGGAAGGTTGCGGGTTAATGCCTGGCTGCGCAAAGCGCTTGTGTAATCATAAGCCGGTGAACCAGTAACCGCGGTATTTTTTTCTTTTATTGATTTTGATACGCCGCTTTGTGCATTTATTTTGGCGCCATCGGCAATTTGAAGGTGGCCAACAATGCCCACCTGCCCGCCGATCATGGCATTCTTTCCTATTTTGGTGCTGCCGCTAACGCCTGCCTGCGCTGCAATTACCGTATTGCAGCCAATTTCAACATTATGTGCAATTTGGATAAGGTTATCGAGTTTGGTGCCTGAATGAATGATGGTGGATCCAACTGTGGCCCGGTCAATAGTGGCATTACTGCCAATTTCAACGTTGTCTTCTATAACCACATTGCCAATTTGCGGTACTTTTTTGTAACTGCCGTCATCCTGGGGAGCAAAACCAAAACCATCGCCGCCAATAACCGTTCCCGCATGTATGGTTACATTTTTTCCTATCTGGCAACCAAAATAAATTTTTACACCAGGATGAAGAATGGTGTTATCATCAATCTTTACATCGTTGCCAACATACACACCGGGATACAATTTTACATTATTGCCTATAACAGCATTTGCACCCACATAAGTGAAAGCGCCCACAAAAACTTCCTCACCTAATTTCGCTGATTCATCTATGTAACTTGGCTGCTGAATACCGGTTAACTGCGATTTCATCAGTTCCTCGTATATCTGCAGCAATTTGGCGAAAGCTATATAAGCATCCGGCACGCGGATCAGCGTTGCTGTAACCGGCTGTTTCAACTCATAATTATCGTTTAATAAAACAACAGATGCCTTGGTTTTATACAGGAATTCTTCATACTTGGGATTGGCAAAAAAAGCGAGCTGGCCTTCTCTGGCTTCTTCTATTTTACCAAAAGAACCAACTTCGGCATTTCCGTTCCCTTCAACCTTCCCTTCTAAAAACTGGGCAATGCGTTCTGCATTGATCTTCATACATTAGATTTTATTGTTCCTGTATATGGCATCATATAAAAATATGCAGTGTCAAACTAATTGGCAAATGTAAAATTTTTTAACGGGCATAGAAAGTGTTTTGTGGATGAGAGGATCATCAACCTGGGATATGTCTTTAACATTTCCATTTTTTGAAAGAATGTTGATTTGTTCATCCTGCAACCGGTATGTTGTATTCATAGCCTCGCCTGTAAAAACAAAATAGCCGGCTTCATGTACAGATATATTCATTTTCGCGGCCATTTGTTTTCGCTTTTCTTCAATCTCACTTACATCAAAAGCCTGCGTTTGCAGCCTGCATTTATAAAGTTTGCGGTTTAATAAATTGCTGCATAAAGTTGAAAGCACTTTATCTGTATGGCTGCTCCATTTCTTTACGGCAAACATTACATCGTAATCATCTATAAGACAAAATTTTTCAAGCGCTTCATCATTCATTTCAGAAAAGCCTTTAAAGAAATAATCAAGCGTTGAATTGAGTTTTAAACTGTCGTCAAAAATTTCCCTTGCGCGTTCAATAATTTTTACAATCATTTTTTCTGCCGCTAAAACGGTTTTATGCAAATACACCTGCCAATACATTTGCCTGCGCGCTACCAAAAATTTTTCAACACTGTAAGTACCCTTTTCTTCCACCATTAATTGTCCATCGTGCACAGCAAGCATTTTTAAAATGCGGTCGTAACCAATTACGCCTTCGCTTACACCGGTAAAAAAGCTGTCGCGGGTTAAATAATCCATACGGTCAACATCTAATTGGCCGCTTATTAGCTGGTGCAGAAATTGCTTGGGATATTTATTAGTGAAGATGCCGATAGCAGTGGTTAGCCTTCCGTTTAATTCATCATTAAGTTTTTGCATGATACGAAAACCTATCATTTCATGATGAACGCCCGGCACGAGAATATGCTCCAGTGCATGCGAGAAAGGGCCGTGACCAATATCGTGCAGCAATATGGCAGATTTAGCGGCAATTTCTTCTTCATAGCTAATATCAATTCCCTTTTGCTTCAGCTCGTTTATGGCAAGGCAAATTAAATGATAGGCGCCCAATGAATGATGCAGCCTTGAATGCACGGCGCCGGGGTACACCATTTGGGCTAAAGCCATTTGATAAATGCGGCGTAAACGCTGGTACCAGGGATGATTGATAACATCAAAAAGCAGCGGATCATCGATGGTGATAAAACCATAAATCGGATCGTTAATAATCTTTCTTTTTGATGCTGGCATTACTGTTGAGGCTTTGTTAAATCGGCCATTAATAACATTTAGCTATGCAATAACGGAGTTTTAAAAAGATAATTTTACAAACCGCGCTTGTTTACAAAGATTGTAACATTTTGGTTGAAAACCGCAAATCAAAAAAATCATTGCATCATAAAATATTTATATGGCAGTAGCAACTATACTCTGGGTAGATGATGAAATAGAAAACCTTCAATCGCAAAAATTATTTTTAGAGAATAAAGGTTATGAAGTACACACAAGAACCAATGGTTTTGATGCGGTTGATTTTGTAAAGGATAACACGCTGGATGTTGTTTTGCTGGATGAAACTATGCCTGGAATAACAGGCCTGGAAACTTTACAGAAAATAAAAGAGGTGAAAAACATTCCGGTGGTTATGATAACCAAGAATGAAACTGAGAATTTAATGGAAGAAGCCATTGGCAGCCAGATAACAGATTATCTTATTAAACCCGTAAACCCTAACCAGGTTTTGCTTTGCCTTAAAAAAATTATCGACAATAAAAGATTGGTTGCAGAAAAAACAACTTCAGCTTATCAGCAGCAGTTTCGTAATTTGTTTATGGTGCTGAACAGCAACCCGGATTATAATGAGTGGATGGATATTTATAAAAAACTTGTTTACTGGGAGCTGGAAATGGAGAAAAGCAACAGCCCCGAAATGCAGGAAGTTTTTCAAACACAAAAACAGGAAGCGAATACGGAATTTTTTAAATTCATCAGTAAAAATTACGCCAACTGGATTAATGCAAAGGGTGATGATGCGCCTGTTATGAGCCATACTTTATTCAAACAAAAAATTTTACCACAGGTAAAAAAGGGTGAGACGACTTTTTTTATATTGATAGATAATCTTCGCTTAGATCAGTGGAAAGCCATACAACCCATTTTTATGGAAAGCTTTCGTATTGAAGAGGAAGATACTTTTTACAGTATTTTACCAACGGCAACGCAGTACAGCCGCAATGCAATTTTCTCAGGGTTGCTGCCGGTTGATATAGAAAAAAATTTTCCCAGCCAATGGAAAAATGATGACGAAGAAGGCAGCAAAAATTTATATGAGGAAGATTTTTTTAAAGCGCAGTTAAAGCGGTTAAAAAAGGATGACATAAAATTCAGTTATACCAAAGTGCTTCATCATAATGACGGGCAGCAGTTGGTTAACAATATCCATAACTTATTAAATAATGACCTGAATATTATTGTGTACAATTTTGTTGATATGCTCAGCCATGCAAGAACGGAAATGGAAGTGCTGAAAGAACTTGCCGGCGATGAAACCAGTTATCGCAGCATTACAAAAAGCTGGTTTGAACATAGCCCGTTGCACCAGGCCTTGAAGAAAGTTGCGGATAAAAATATTAACCTCATACTTGCAACCGATCATGGCAGCGTGCGGGTAAATACACCTTGCAAGGTTATTGGTGATAAACAAACTACGGCCAATCTTCGTTACAAACATGGCCGTAATCTGAATTACGAAGCGAAAGATGTGTTGGCTTTCCGCGATCCGCGCCATGCAGGCCTGCCGGTGCCTAATGTAAATTCATCTTACATTTTTGCAAGGGAGAATGCTTATTTATGCTATCCTAATAATTACAATTATTATGTGAATTATTACCGTAATACTTTTCAGCATGGCGGTGTAAGCATGGAAGAAATGCTGATCCCTTTTGTTAGGATGACAAGCAAATAATATCGTGAATCGCCAATCGTGAATCACAGGTTGCAGGAATATTTCAAGCAAAGACATCTTTTATAAAAGCAACATTTTATAACAGTAATCAAATCTCAAGTTTTCACGTTTGACGCTTCACGCTTCACGTCATCATTCATCATCCTCTTCATAATACGCATCTTCATTGCTGTAATATGCATTGGTCCATTCCTTTACCTTTTCGTCGCTCAACAATTCAACTATATCAAAGATGGGATCTGTTTTTCGCTTCCATTCCTGCACAATGCCTTCGGGATATTTTTCAACATACATACAGTGATCGCTCACAATCTTTACCTGCAATAGAATTAATCCTTCATTTTCCTTTTCCTGAACCAGGTAAAAACAACCGGGTTCCAATAATGCATAAGAATACATAGCCTGCCCTCAGATTTTAATTACAAAATATTTGTGAACTTAATGGGATAGAGTTTAGAAAGTAAGTATGGGGTAGTAATTAAATCAAACTCGCAAGCAAAATTATTGAAATAATATAAAGAACAAATAAAGGTTTTGTTGAAATTAATAAAGAAGTAATAATCAGGAGGTTAGGTTATCTGTTTCGGTGAAAGCGGGCTGAATATAATTATGCGTTGGCGGGCGCGTTCTCATGCGTTTACGGTAATTGCCAAACATGCTTTTTACCTGGATGGAAAGCACGCCGAATACGCCTTCTTTTAAAATTTTGCCGCTCATTTTGCTCACGCCTATTTTACGGTCAATGAACACAATTGGTACTTCGGTTATTTTGAAACCAAGCTTCCAGGCAGCAAATTTCATTTCAATCTGGAAAGCATAACCAACGAATTTTATTTCATCAAAGTTTATGGTTTCCAATACTTTCCTTCTGTAACAAACAAAGCCTGCCGTAGGGTCTTTTACAGGCATAAAAGTTATCATCCTGGTATATAGGGCGCCGCCTTTTGAGTAAATATGCCGGTCTAAAGGCCAGTTTTCTATCTTTCCTCCGGGAACATAACGGCTGCCTACGGCCACATCAAAACCATCTTTTTTGCAGGCTGAATATAAACGTTCAAGGTCAACCGGGTTATGGGAAAAATCGGCATCCATTTCAAAAATAAAGTCATACCGGTTTTTGATTGCCCATTTAA
Organism: Parafilimonas terrae; assembly: GCF_900115755.1. Lineage (GTDB taxonomy): Bacteria > Bacteroidota > Bacteroidia > Chitinophagales > Chitinophagaceae > Parafilimonas > Parafilimonas terrae. The sequence continues at coordinate 1,098,939 of NZ_FOXQ01000001.1, read as the reverse complement.
AACCTTCAATATAAGCAGTGCCCAAACCGAGCTTGCCGCTGCGTTTTAAAATAAATAACTGGTTGGGATAAAAAAACTGAAGCTCTTCCACTTTAGCTGCCGTGCCGTCCGGTGAATTATCATCAATTACCAGCACATGATAATTTAATTGCAACGAAAAGATAGCTTTAAGAATAAGCGGAATATTCTCTATTTCGTTGTACGTGGGTATAATAACTAATTTTTCCAAAGGCAAAAAGCGGCTTATTAAGACAGTTACCGAAAATACAATATTCTGCCTCAATAAGATAAATAAAAAGCCAAATTTTGACTTAATTTATTTTTTCAAAAAATTGCGGTTAAATATCTCTGTAAGCTTTTGTTTAGTGTGAAGCGAAAAATCGCCTTTCATCATCCAGTCATAGTACTGTGGTTCGGCCTTTAAAACATCTGCAACACGCTTGCCTTTATGCTTACCAAAATTGAAGGTTTCTACACCGTCAACCATAACCATCCTGCGGGCAAAATCTACGCAATCGTCTTCGCCAATACAATTTAAAATGGTTTCAATGGTTAAGCCAAGCTGCGGGTAGCGTAATACCTGGGCATGCAGAATTTCCAGCGTAGCTTCCGCATCGGCTTCGGCGCTATGGGCATTTTCCAGCACTTTATTACAATAAAACCTGTAAGCCGCACTTAAAGTGCGCTGCTCCATGCTGTGAAATATTTTCTGTACATCCACCAGTTTTCTGCCTTCCATAGAAAAATCAAGGCCGGATCTTAGAAATTCTTCCACCAGCATGGGAACATCAAACCGGTTACTATTGTAGCCACCCAAATCGCAGCCGGAGAGGAATTGCTTTATCTCGTTGGCCACCTGTTTAAAGGTTGGCGCATCTTTAATCATCTCATCGGTAATGCCATGCACATTGCTTGATGCCTGCGGGATGGGCTTTTGCGGATTAATCAGCTTTCTTTTTTTCTGCGTGGTGCCATCCGGCATTAGCTTTACAATAGCAATTTCTATTATTTTGTCAGTTGCCAAATCTATTCCTGTAGTTTCAAGATCGATAATGGCGAGAGGACGTAAAATCTGCAAACTCATTTAAAAATATTACTTGCGCGAAAGTAGTATTAGTTATTAGAAATGTTACAATTATTCGGGGAACGAAAAATATCGGAAATTAGGTGTTTCTTTGCCTACGTTAAACTGGCTGTAGCGTAATTTTACAAACAAATTTCATAGATTAGCAGAATATTGACTCCAGCTTTAAATCTTATAAACAATTTTCGCAATCCAATATCCGTTTAAGTAAAATTAATTCCTGATATGCGTAGAGTTTTTTTAATAATCGTGGCTACTTGCTTATGTGCAGCGCTTTTTTCTTCCTGTGTTGCCAACCGCAGTTCAAACTGCCCCTCTCACGATCCTAATTACTGGACAAGAAGAAGGTAAAAAAAGGCCTTATTGTAAAGACCTGCCTATCACAATTCTTTGAACTTCACTGGTGCCTTCATAAATCTGGGTAATTTTTGCATCGCGCATTAATCTTTCCACATGGTATTCTTTTACATAACCATAACCGCCGTGTATTTGTACCGCTTCGGTGGCAGCCCACATTGCCGTTTCCGAGGCAAAAACCTTTGCCATAGCTGAACTGGCTGCGTAATTCCTGCCATTATCTTTATCCAGCGCGGCTTTATATAAAAGCAGCCTCGCCGCCTCCACCCGTGTGGCCATATCGGCCAATTTAAATTGTATTGCCTGGTGATCTATAATGGGTTTACCAAAGGATTTTCTTTCTTTAGCATAAGCAACAGATCTTTCCAGCGCGCCGGCAGCAATGCCCAACGCCTGCGCGGCAATGCCAATGCGCCCGCCGCTCAGCACCTGCATGGCAAACTTAAAGCCGAAGCCATCTTCACCAATGCGGTTTTCTTTCGGCACTTTTACATCATTAAACTGGATGGAATGAGTGTCGCTGCCACGAATGCCCATTTTATTTTCTTTGGGGCCAACAGTAATGCCCGGCCAGTTTTTTTCAACGATAAAGGCATTAATGCCTTTTGAACCTTTGGAACGGTCGGTTTGCGCCATTACCAGGTACACGCTGGCGCTTGAACCGTTAGTAATCCAGTTTTTGGTGCCGTTAATTAAATAATAATCGCCTTTGTCTTCTGCGGTTGTTTGCTGCGAAGTGGCATCGCTTCCGGCTTCCGGCTCGCTTAGTAAAAATGCGCCAATATATAATTCACCATCTTTTTTGCCTTGTGCCAGTGGCGTTAAGTATTGTTGTTTTTGTTTTTCTGTACCGAAGGCTTCCAGCCCCCAGCAAACAAGGCTGTTGTTTACGCTCATACAAACCGAAGTGCTGGCGTCAACCTTTGAAATTTCTTCCATAGCAATTACATAACTGAGTGTATCAAGCCCGGCGCCGCCATATTTTTCATTCACCATCATGCCCATAAAACCAAGATCGGCGAGTTTTAAAACCTGCTCTTTGGGAAACCTCATTTTTTCATCCCGTTCTATTACGCCGGGCAAACATTCTGTGTTCGCAAAATCGCGGGCAGCCTGCTGAATCATTAAATGCTCTTCGGATAAGTCTAAATTCATGACAAGAAGTTTTTGCAGCGCAAAAATAAGCTAACGATTGTAAGTTTTTTAACGCAATGAATAAAGATATTCCAATCAATGCGGCTTAGATAAAGAAAAATAAGCAATATTCAACAAAACAATAAGCAATACTCAATTCTATAACCTCTGCAAATTGAGTGTTGATTATTGAATATTGAGTATTGAACATTTCTGGCGTTTACCTTTAACCAGGCCTGCGTTGATTTATTTACCATACGCCTCCAGCATCTTCTTCAGATCATCCAATGTATTTATTTCCGATGCCGGTTTATCTTTCCGCCACCGCTTAATTCTCGGAAAGCGCAGTGCCACGCCACTTTTGTGCCGGTTACTGGCAGCAATGCCCTCAAAAGCAATCTCAAAAACCAGCTCGGGCTTTACCGTTCTCACCGGCCCGAACTTTTCCAGCGAATTTCTTTTTACAAATGCATCCACCTGTGCAAATTCTTTATCAGTAAGGCCGGAATAAGCCTTGGTGAAAGGAATAAGTTTATCATCATCCCGCACGGCAAACGTGTAATCGGTGTACAGCGTGCTGCGGCGGCCACTGCCTTTTTGGGCATAAATCATCACTGCATCTATGGTGAGCGGATCAATCTTCCATTTCCACCAGTCGCCCACTTTTCTGCCCACCTGGTACACAGATGTTTTGCGTTTCAGCATAATACCTTCCGCATTTATAGTGCGGCTGGTGGCGCGGGTAGCAGCCAGTTCATCCCAATTATTAAAATAAATAACGGGCGACAGCCGCAGCACCGGTTCATTCGCCCCGGCAACAATTTTTTCCAGCACAGCCCGGCGTTCCTGCAGTGTTTTGCCCCGAAAATCTTCTCCATTAAACTCCAAAACATCGTAAGCAATAAAACCTACCGGCGATTCCGTTAATTGCTTTTTGGTAACGTTCTTCCTTCCAATTCTTGTTTGCAATAATGCAAAGGGCAAAACAGTAAATTCATTATTTGAAGCATCTGCATTGGTTAAAGTAATAATCTCTCCATCCAAAGCCACGCCTTCCGGCAGTTTTTGCTGAAGAATAGCATATTCGGGAAACTTCTCCGTCATTAATTCTTCGCCGCGGCTCCATACAAACAGTTCATTATTTCTTTTGATGATTTCGCCGCGAATGCCATCCCACTTCCATTCAGCCTGCCACTCCTGCGGCTCCCCTAAAGTTTCCGGATTTTCTTCCAGGGCATACGCCAGGTAAAAAGGATAGGGCTTTGAATAATCAATGATGTTTGCATTTTCACTTAAAAGGTCATTAAACGCCGTGGTAACGGGGTCCCAGTTGCCGCTAATGCGGTGCGCAATCACCGAAGACTCCAGCTTTACCGTTTTGGCCAGCGCATTTACCATTTGTTTTTGCGAAATGCCGATACGGAAATTGCCGGTAAGCAGTTTATTAAACACAAAACGCTCATCTTTATGCATGCTGCGCCAGCAACCGGTAATAAATTCCTTTTTTACGGCTTCGCTTTCCTTTTCGAGCGAAATAAGTTTTTCTATGTAGAAAGATAACGAAGACTGGCTGGCTTCTTCCGTGGCTTCGGGCAGGAGTAAAGCAATGGTTTCGGCCATATCGCCCACCGAACCGTAACATTCGCCAAACAGCCAGCCCGGAATTTGCGCTATTTCCACGCACCATTGCGGTAATAAGGATGAGTTTACCAGCCGGCGCGGCCTGCGGCCGCTGAACAAGGCAATCACCCACACTTTATCTTTATCATCTGCCAGGGAAAAATAGTTGATAAGCGCTTCCTGCTTCTCCAATGTTTTAGTAGAAGCGCCCAATATATTTACAAGGTTTGCAAACTCCTTCATATTGTGGTTACTCACATTTTTAAAGGGCTGGTTTTCCCCCTTTTCCTGGAAAACTTCCCCCTTTTATTGTTTATTCTCCCCCTTTTTCTCAAATATTTCCCCCCTTTCTTCAATTTTCTCCCCCCTTTCTTCAAATATTTCCCCCTAAAACCGATTCTTTTCCCCGGAATTTTGAAAAAACTCCCCGGAAAACTGATTCTTTTCCCGAGAAAACAGGAAGAATTCCCGACAAACCCCATTCATTTCCCGATTTATGCCATCATTTTCCCGAGAAACCTGATTCTTTTCCCGATTTATGTCATCATTTTCCCGAGAAAGCCGGTTCTTTCTTCCCCATTTTCAATCCATTTTTCCCGATTCTTCAGCTAAACCTGCTGCATTCTCCTTTTCTTCCTCTTCTTCACCATATTCTGTTTTTACTTCGGCGCTCCAAATGCCTTTTTCATTTAAATAACGGCTGAAAACAGCCTGGTAACCGTGCGTTACATACACTTTTTCGGCCTTCGTGGCTTTAATGGCCTGCAATAAACCGGTCCAGTCGGCATGATCGCTTAAAACAAAGGCGCCGTCCACGTTTTTCCGGCGCACATTACCGCGAACCTGCATCCATCCGCTGCAAACACCAATGGCGTAAGGCGAAAATTTCTTTAACCACGAAGAACCTTCGGCGCCCGGCGGCGCTATTACTATACTTTCTTTCAGTTTTTCCTTTGAGGTTTCAGGCATTACACGTTCTGCCTTAATTTTTGGGAGCGAAATACCGGCATTTATAATGGCCTGGTGCATATTCCAGGTGGCGCCGTGCATAAAAATGGTTTCGTCAAAATCTTCCAGCGCTTTTAATACGCGCTGCGCCTTGCCCAAACTGTAGGCTATAATAATGCTGGTTTTATTGAGGGCTTTATTGGCAAGAATCCAGTTGCGCATGTTTTCAAAAACCGCTTCCTGGTGTTTCCAGCAATAAATAGGCAGCCCAAAAGTGGATTCAGTAATGAAAGCATTGCATTTTACGGGCTCGAATGCGCCGCTAATGCCGTCGTTGGCCACTTTATAATCGCCGCTGGCCACCCAAACTTCATTATTACATTCAACCCGCACCTGCGAAGAACCAATAATGTGCCCGGCGGGGTGCAGGGAAACCTTTACACCGTTAATGGTTTTGGTTTCGTTCCACTCCATCGTTTCATAATGGTTATTGCCAAGGCGGGCCTGCAGCAAAGGTTTGGTGAGCGTGTGGCATAAATAATTTTTGCTGCCCCATTTGGCGTGATCGCTGTGCGCATGGGTGATGATGGCATAATTAACCGGCTTCCAGGGATCGATATAAAAATTGCCGGCGCGGCAAAACAGGCCTTTATCGGTGAATTCAATCAGCGGCATAAGTGGGAAAAGTAAATCAAAAATGTTTCCAAAGCTTTGCATGCGGAATATTGCAGCCCTTGCAAGGTTCTAAACTTTCCGGAAATTGTTAGCCTGTTTATTTTTATACTTGTGTTTAAATTGATTGTATGCGTAACCTGTATTTCCTCCCTGCCATAGCCTTGCTGGCTGCTGCGTGTAACCAAAATGAAAGCAAATCTTCGGGCGAAACCGCCGCTGCATTTAACCGCGACAGTATGATGCAGAATATAAAAGTATTATCCTCCGATTCGTTTGAAGGTCGCAAGCCTTTTTCGGCGGGCGAAACCAAAACAGTGGCTTTTTTGGAAAATGCTTTTAAACAATTGGGGCTTGAACCGGGCAATGGCAGCAGTTATGTGCAGGATGTGCCAATGGTGGAAATAACGCCTTATGCGGACGCGGTGATGAAAGTGCAATCGCCCAACGGCAGTTTTGATTTGAATAAGACGGATGATTTTGTGGTGTCAACCGAAAGAACGGATTCAGTGATTTCCCTGGATAATGATGAACTGGTTTTTGCCGGTTATGGCGTGGTGGCGCCGGAATATAACTGGAACGATTATGCCGGTATTGATGTGAAAGGAAAAGTGGTGCTGGTAATGGTGAACGACCCGGGCTTTGGCGTGGATACCACCATTTTTAAGGGAAAAACTATGACGTATTATGGCCGCTGGACTTATAAATATGAAGAAGCGGCAAGGCAGGGCGCGAAAGGGATTTTTATTATTCACAATACGGAAGCGGCGTCTTATCCTTTCAGCGTGGTGCAAAGCTCATGGGGCAGTTCAAATTTATATCTTGATAAAAGGGGCGATAACCAATACCACTGCGCCTTGCAGGGCTGGGTTTCTGCAGATGCAGCCAAGAAATTGCTGGCGGCTGCGGGCAAAGACAGCTCTTTGTTAGTAAGTGCTAACAAGCAGGGTTTTAAAGCAGTGCCGCTGGGTGAAAAATTATCGCTGAAGGTAAGGGTGAAGTCAAGCTATAATACTTCGCATAATGTGCTTGCCAAACTTACCGGCAGCAAAAGGCCGGATGAATATGTTATTTACACGGCGCACTGGGACCACCTGGGTATTGGGCAGCCCGATGCAAAAGGCGATTCCATTTATAACGGCGCTATTGATAATGCCAGTGGCACGGCGGCGCTGATTGAAATGGCAAGGGCATTTACTTCCTTAAAAGAAAAGCCGGAACGCAGCATTTTGTTTTTGGCGGTTACGGCAGAGGAGCAGGGGCTGCTGGGTTCAAAATATTATGCGGAACACCCGGTGTATCCTTTGGATAAAACAGTGGCCGATTTGAATATGGATGTGGTGGATGCATATAATAAGAAAAAGGATGTTGTAATTGCCGGCCAGGGCCAGAATGAACTGGAAGATTATGTGGAAGCGGAAGCAAAACAGCAGGGCAGGTACCTGGCGCCGGAAGCGCACCCTGAAGCAGGACATTACTTCCGTTCAGACCATTTTAGTTTTGCTAAGGTAGGCGTGCCGGCTATAAGCAGTGGCGGCGGTGTGGATGTGGTGGGCAAGGGAAAGGAATATGGCGAAAAGCTGGAGGATGATTATAATGCCAACCGCTATCACCAGCCTGCGGATGAATATGATTCAACCTGGACGTTTGATGGTGGGTTGCAGGATATGCAGATGCTGTTTTCCATAGGAGATAAATTAGCGAATGAAACTACTTTCCCCAAATGGAAAGACGGTTCTGAGTTTAAGGCTGTGAGGGATGGGATGATGAAATAACCCGTAAATAAGGAGGGTGGGGAAAGTGAGATACTTTTGTGCTGAGAGTGATTAAGCCTTGTTATGAAGGTCTTCCCTCAATTTATAAAGTTCATCTGTAGTAATAAAATTTGTAAAGCCCTTCCTGGCCAGTCCTTTGATTAATTTTTTGTCAATTAATGAGTAAATCGCCGATTTTACCATTTGTGTTTAGGATAGCGCTAAACACCATATTGGCATCTACAATAAATTTCACTTAATAAAACGTTTACGGTTTTTATCCCACCATGAAGCATTTACTTCATCAGCTAATTTATCGGCGTCAGACTGCTTTGCTTTACTTTTAGAAGTGGCTTCAAGATATTTTACATAATCAATCAATCTTTGAAGGCCGAAGCTGTCAACAGAAGAAGATAGTGTGATTACAATCTTATCATTATTTGTACGTTCAACTAACATGCTTAAAATGTTTACTCAAAGGTAAAGGTTGGATTCTTAATTATTTCTTCAGCTAAATACAATTGCAAGGCATCTTTTAGCGCTTTGCAATTAATATTCTTTCTTGTTCCACTTCACATTCCTTGCCTTTAAATAATCTATTACAAATTCAAAGGCCGGTTTGTGTTTGCCAACAAGTTCCGGCGGGAACACGCCTTTTTCTGTAAAAATATTATTCGCAATAAGATTGGCGGATGCCGTGCATGTATAACCCGTGGTGCGGCTCATGGATGAAGTTTGGGTGGCAGCATCATAACGGTCGAGCAGGCTATACTCAATGGTTTTGTTTGCAGACTTTAAAATTACTTTCATTACCGTTAATTCTTCTTCGGCTTCATCCAGCTTCCATTCTTTAAATAAAATTTTTGAAGTGAATTGCAATGGCGATATTTCGTTTCCATCAATGTTTATCTTCTTATCATTAAAAAAGCCGCTTTCTTTTAAAGCTATGATGAGATCAGCATGGCCGGGATAACGCAGGGTTTTTTCTTTCTGGTTTTTTATATGCGGCATAGTAAACAGTAAGGAGCGCAGGCCATCTGTATTAAAAGTTTCCAGCGTGCCTATTTCATCAAACTGTATATGTTCAAGCTCGGTGAGGGCGGGTTTTATAACGATGTTGCCGTTTTCCATCAAGCGGGCGGGACGGGTGTATTCTTCAATTACATCCACCGGCGAAAACGGCGCTTTATATTCAAACGGCTTTTTGCGGATCTTAGGTAATCCGCCCACATATATTTCAAAAGCATCAATGGGCATTTCTGCATCATATCTGCCAATAATATAATTGCTCATGCCGGGCGCCACGCCGCAATCGGTAATAACCGTTATATTTTTTTGCTTTGCCAAAGCATCTAATGCCAAGGCATTTTCGGGAAAGAAGGAAATATCGGCAACATTTTTTCCGCATTCAATAACGGCTTTCAATGTTTCAAAACCCATAAAACCCGGAACAGCCGTTACAACGAGGTCAAAAGGCTGCAGCAATGTTTTATAAGAAGCATGATCCTGCAGGTCGGCTTTTATGGTTTTGATGGCTGCATTCTTTTGCTGAACCCGCTGCAGGTTATTTTCATTAACATCGATGGAAGTAACCTTATGCTCTCTGGAAAGATCGGCGGCCATAACGCTGCCCACCATACCGGCGCCTAAAACAGCAATATTCATGGGAAAAGTTTTTGCAAATATGAAGGAAACAGGCATAAATTTCCTCTTTCAAACTTTACAACCCAATTTTGAAATATGGATTTTGATACCATCTGGCACCAATTTACAGCAGGCATGCAGGCAACCACCTGGCTTGAATACGTGGCCGTATTTACGGGGATTGCCAGCGTGTATTATTCAAGGCTGGAAAATATTTGGGTGTACCCAACCGGGTTGGTGAACACCATTATTTATATATGGCTGAGTTTAAAAGGGCATTTGTTTGGTGAAGCCAGCGTAAATCTCTATTACACCATTATGAGTATTTATGGCTGGATTTTATGGACGAAGAAAGATGCGCTGCAACATCATGTTGTAAATATCAAATTCTCCAATGGCAAACAATGGGTGCAGCAGTTATTGTTTTTCGCAGCTTTTTATACAGGCATTTTTTTAATTCTCACTTATGTAAAACAATCTTTTGCACCGGGCGCTATTCCCTGGGCCGACGCCTTTGCGAGCGCTACTGCCTATACCGGCATGTGGTTAATGGCAAAGAAGAAAGTAGAAAGCTGGTACTGGTGGATAGCCACTGATTTTGCATCCATTCCACTATACTTTGTAAAAGGCTATGTGTTTACGAGCGTATATTATTTTGTATTATTAATAATGGCTTTTTTTGGTTTGATAGAGTGGGTGCGGAGGGCTGGCAAAATTAAGCCAATAGCTGATAGACCACAGACCATGGCAGGCGGCTCGCAAAAAACAATTTAAAACTGAATCAATACTATGGATTATCGACTGTTGTCCATTGACTCACTGAAATCATGATTAAAAAAATTGTAACCATAGGCCCCGAAAGTACCGGCAAGAGTACGCTGGCCCGGCAGCTTGCCGAACATTTTAATGCACTGTGGTGCCCTGAATATGCGAGGGAATATTTGCATCAGAATGGTGTAAAGTATAATTATGATGATCTGATAAAAATAACGCAGGGCCAGTTGGCTATGGAAGATTATTGCACGGTAAAACTGCAAGACGCAAGCTCGCAGCTCGCAGCTCACAGCTCACAGCTTCTCTTCATCGACACCAATATGTATGTAATGAAAGTGTGGTACGAATATGTTTTTGGCAAATGCGAATACATGGTATTAGATGAAATTGCCAACCGGAACTATGATCTTTATCTTCTATGCAATATAGATTTACCCTGGACGGCAGATGAAATGCGGGAATACCCGGATGAAAAACCCCGGATTGAATTGTATCATATATATAAAGACCTGCTTATAAACCAAAAAACGCCCTGGATTGAGATAAGCGGTAACTATGAACAACGCCTGCAGGCTGCAATAAATAACATCAATAAATTTTTATAGCCTTGTCGGGGCCAGGTTATCCTGCCATTTTTCAAATTTAAAAACCCAACAAAACTTTTTAAATTTTTTATGAAAGGTTAGGTGGGTTTATAAAAATCCGCTTATTTTGACCCCGAAACTTAACTTATTGGTAACACTGGCTATCGAAACTGACTAATATCAAAAAATGTTATACCCAGACTTAGGCAGGCATTTATATGCCGATATGTAATGAATCGATTAAACCGCACCTGTACTTATTATAAGATGCAGGCAAAAATTTTAAATGTGAACTGCTTCCTCTCATTATAAAAATCAAACATTAAATCTCTAATTAATCAAACTGTTATTATGAAAAAACGATTCCATTTTTTATTCTTTCTCGTGTTTGTACTGCTAACGGCAGGTGCAAATGCGCAAGAAAAGAAAACGATTACGGGAACTGTGTACGACAGCCTTCATAAAGGCCTGCCCGACGTTTCCGTGCATGTAAAAAACAGCAAAACAGGTTCTGTTACTGATGCCCAGGGCAATTTTAGAATAGCTGCCGGTGCAGGCGATGTACTGCAATTTTCTTCAATTGGATATGAAGCGCAGGAGGTAGCTGTGGGGAATAGTTCAAACGTTTCAGTTACGCTTAAAAGTGCCAGCAATTCTTTGAATGAAGTGGTAGTAACAGGTTTCGGTTCAAGAACAAATACCAGGAAGTTATCGTATGCCACCCAGGAAATTAAAGCTACAGAGCTGCAAACAGCTCCGTCTCCAAATGTATTAAATTCCCTTCAGGGTAAATTGGCCGGTGTGCGTATTGACCAGGGCACAGGCGGTGCGGGTTCAAGTTCGCGTATTCGTATTCGCGGTAATACATCTTTAACCGGCAATCAGTCGCCTTTATTTGTAATTGATGGCGTTTTAATTAAACCAGGCATATCAGGCCCGGAATCATGGTCAGATAATAACAATGTTGACTTTGGAAATATTCTTAAAAACATCAATGAAGATGATATTGAGAGCATATCTGTTTTAAAAGGTTCTGCAGCCAGCGCTTTGTATGGTTCCGGTGCGCAGAATGGTGTAATACTTATTACAACTAAAAAAGGAACAGGCCGTGGCTTAGGCGTTAGCGTAAATATAACCGGGATGTGGGACAAAGCTTACAAAACGCCGGATTTCCAAACAGAATATGGCGGCGGTATCTCTCCAACTTTTGAAAAAGATGCGGATGGTAATAATATATTGGATCCCGACTGGAGCCCTTATTACAATTTCGGCCCTAAAATAGATCCCAATGTTATGGTGAAAGACCTTGACGGTCACATGAGACCATGGAAGAATTATGATTTCCTGGATTTTTTTCAAACAGGTGGTCAGCAAAACTATAATGTGGCTTTAACCGGCGCTACAGAAAACAGCTCAATCCGGGCGTCTTTCTCCAAGAATATTTCAACAGGCCTTATACCAAATGGCTCTAAACTTGACAGGAACACATTTACTGTAAGAGGAACTCAGAAGTTGGGTAAAATATTCAATGTGGATGTTAGTGCCACTTATGCACAAAGTAAAAATACAAATCCAACAAGGGAAGTAAGTAACTATAACCCGTTATTCAGGTTTACTTATTACAGGGCTAATACAACGGACTGGAATTATTACCTTAAAAACTATATGGACACCGTAAATGGCGGGCAGGTGCTGGGTGCAGCAGACCCTTATGGCGTGAATACATTTTTATGGACAACTTTCCAAAATAACCAGTATAGCTACGACGATAATTTAAGAGCGAATATTGACTTTACAACCTATATACGCCCGTGGTTAACTTTGTTAACAAGGGCAAATCTTAATAATTATGATGTTCGTATTGAAAAGAAATTTTTAGGTTCAGGCGCAGGTTATGCTAACGGGTATTATTATGTTCAAAACTCTCAAACGAGAAATTATAGATTTCAGGCACTTTTAACTGCAAGCCGGAATCTTACAGATGATCTTACAGGCAGCCTTACACTTGGCGCGGAGAAAAATAAAGATAAGCTTGGCATGGTGCTTACCCAAAATACAAACGGTGGGCTATCAACCAACAATCCATTTTTCTTTAATTTAAGTAATTCTGTAAACCCGATTTCTACAACACAATCATATAGCCCGTCAAGGCTTACAAATGCCATTTACGCCTACGGCGATTTCACATGGCGTAATATGTTAACCCTGAATTACAGTGTGAGGCAGGATTATAATTCAACCCTTACTTATGCAGATGGTACCGGGAAATATACTTTCGTTTACCCATCTGTGGGGGCATCTTTCATATTTTCAGAATTGCTTAAAAATTCATCTGCTTTAGATTTTCTTAGCTATGGACAGTTAAGGGCTTCTTATGGTATTACCGGTAAAGATTATGATCCGTTTGCATTAAACCAAATTGGTAATTATAATTTACAGGGGGCAGATGAAATCGTTGGCCCCGACGGGTCAGTAACTACAATACCGCATGCAGGATTTACTAATCTTACCCTGCCCAATAAAGATTTCAAAAACGAGAAAACCAAAGAAATTGAAATAGGAGCGAATTTGAAATTCTTTAATAACCGTTTAGGGATAGATGTATCCTATTATAATAAGAATACCTATAACCAGATATTAGCGCTGACTATTCCTGCAGAAACAGGCGGTAACAATGCCATATTTAATGTGGGACAGGTGCGTAACCAGGGTTTGGAAATATTGCTGAATGCAACACCTATACAGCGAACAAACTTCTCCTGGAATTTTATTGCCAATTTCTCAACCAACAAAAACACGATAATATCATTGGCACCTGGTATTGCTCAGTATAATTTGCTAACGGCCTTCGGTGCTGATGTGCGTGCAATTGCAGAACCGGGCAAACAATATGGTGCTGTTTACAGCGGTTATTCTTTTGCCTATTACCAGGCTACAGATGGTGACGGCAAGCCAATTGATGATCCAAATAACGGAAAGAAAGTTATAGGCAATGCGCCTAATGGCTCCAATGGGCTTACCTTTTTACGCGCCCAGGATTATGGACCAGGCCTCGTACACGATAAATATCTTGGTACTATAATGGAGAAGTTTATTGCCGGTACTTATCAAACATTTACATACAAAGATTTCACACTCGGCTTCCAGGTTGACGCAAAAGTAGGCGGCTTAATGGCATCCGGCACTCATCAATATGGTGGATCAAATGGTTCATTTACTTACTCACTTCCAGGCAGGGATGCAGCTCATGGTGGTATTGAGTACACCGATGACCAGGGTGTGGTGCAGGACGACGGTATAATTCCCGACGGTGTATTTGGCCAGGGCGTAACTGCAAATGTAAACGGTCAAACAATTGATCTTGCCGGCCTTACATGGCAGGAGGCTTATGAAAGCGGCTACGTTAAACCCAAACCGGCATGGCAATATTATGAGGATCTTACTCAGTGGTCATCCGGCATACGTGAGTATTCGGTATTTGATAATTCATGGGTAGCATTAAGGGAAGTAGCTATCGGCTATAATCTCCCCAAGAAAATTTCTTCAAAATTAAAAATGAACAACCTGCGGGTGAATCTTATAGGCAGAAACTTAACTTATATATGGAAAAATGCCAAAGGCGGTATAAACCCTGAAGGATTAAGCAGTAACAATGCAGCAGCTTTCGCAGAATATGGCGGTCTGCCTTATGTTAGGAGTTTAGGGTTTTCGCTAAATGCTAATTTTTAATTTTTTAACTCAATTTAATATGAATAAGCTTTTATTAATAATAATAACATTGGCGGTTTTTGCAGGCTGTAAAAAGCAGGATTTTGTAGATGCCAATATAGACCCTACAGTGGTCTATTCTGTTCCCCCAGAAAATCAGTTTTTGAATGGCAGTAAAACCATTTTTGCCAACGATTTTGAAGCGTATTACGAAGTGTATAGGAATATAATGCCCTGGCTTCAATTGAATACACCATTAAACGGGAATGCAAAAAACTTTACCGAAGCATCAAATCCTTTCAGCAGGTATGACAATTTGTTTGGAAGAGGCGGCGGTGCATACTTATACGACGTTAATGTACTTATAAGCAAACTGCCCGACGGTGTAAAAAAAGACTCTTATGCACAGCTTGGCGCCATAGCAAGAATATTGCTCGATTTTGAATATTTCTATGTTTCTGATATTTATGGCAGCATTGCTTATACACATGCTTTTGAAGGCCGTTATAACTCAGTTTATACAGTGCCTTTCGACAACCAGCAAACTATTTTCAGCGGTATAGATGCCGACCTTAAAAATGCAATTGCGGAAATCAAGAATGCTCCTGCAGGCCAGTTTGATATAGGTAATTATGACCAGTTTTACTATGGCGATGTTTCTAAGTGGGTTAAAGCTGCTAATGCCTTACGCCTGCGCATCGCCATGCGTTTGTTGAAAAAAGACCAGTCAACAGCCGAAAGCATTATAAAAGAAGTGCTCGCCAGCCCCTCATCAGAACTTATGAATGCAAACGATGACAGCTGGACCTTCAAAGCGTCAAGCAGCCTTACTTCCGGCGGTAACTTTAATCCTGACCAGTTAAGGGCTGCCAAAGGAATGGTGGATTTTATGCTGAAAACCAATGATCCGCGCACAAGAATATTTTTTACAAAAAACTCTTACAGCAAAGAAAACTTTGATCTTGCCAAAGCGCAGGGTTTGCTCAGCAATTCGGCCGTGTTTATTGACCAGCGTTATGTGGGCAGCTATGCTTCGCCGGATTCTTCGTCTAATACAAAAATTACCAATCAATATTACAGAACCCGCACCATAGCCAAGGGTTCATCCAATCTTGTATTGGATACATTAAGCAATATCAACCCGCGTATGTTCCAAACGGCATTCAATGGCGGCAATGGTATTCAGTATTTTCCTTTAATTACGAATGCTGATTTCCTCTTTATGCGTGCTGAAATTGCTGCAAGGGGTATTGTTCCGGGTAATGTTGAAGATCTTTATACAGCAGGCGTTGCAGCCTCACTCAATTATTACGGCGAAATGGCAGTTAGCCATCAGGTGCTGGATTATTATCTGGAAACAGATGCCGGCACACAGGTAGCAGCGCCAACACAGTCTGAAATTACAGATTACCTGGCCCAGCCTGATGTTAAATTCAATCCGGCAAAAGCATTGGATCAGATCGCCTCTCAATCATTCCTTAATTCATTTAAAGAATGGAATGAAGCCTGGGCACTGGTTAAGAGAACAGGTTTACCAAATAATTCAACTGTTTTAAAACTTGAAAATTTATATTATAATGGTGAATTGCTCGCAATACCGCGCAGGGCGCCGAGGACAATTCCTAACACGGGAGATATAAACTACCAGAATGTAACAGATGCATATAACGAAATGGCCCAGGACCCTAATTATGGCAGTGGCCCTGGCGATATAAGCGGACGTGTTTGGTGGGATGCGCCATAGCAGAGATTTTGATTTGATTTTTTACAAGCAAACTCCCTGTTATTGGCAGGGAGTTTTTTAATTTACAATCTTTATTAACCGTTTTTGCAAGGCAGATATATAAATGGGAACATGATTTCTATAGACAAGCGAATAAAATTTCGGGTAAATAGTTTTGGTATAGTTACAGTTATGTTTTTTCTGTTACTTGTCCAAAGCGTTGCTGCGCAGCAAAAAAATGATTCCGTGTTTAGCGCAGCCATTATTTCTAAAATTGCATTGATGCCTGCAGATGCCGGCAAAAGCTTTTATTTAAATGCAGATAAAAGTGCAAACCCTGAAACGCTTTTGATTTTTTTATCGCCCGAATGCCCTTTGTGCCAAAATTATTCTTCTGTATTAAATGATTTATACAAACAGTATTCAGACCGGGTAAACATTTATGGGATCATTCCCGGCAAAGCATATTCGGCAATAGATGTAAAAGCTTTTCAGAAAGATTATCATATACCATTTCCATTATTAACAGACCCCCATAAAGAGCTTACACAATACCTGCAGGCCACGGTAACGCCGCAGGTAATTTTATTAGATAAAGAATACAGGCTTCTATATAAAGGCGCTATTGACAACAGGCTGCAATCGCTGGGCAAGCAAAGATTAAAACCTACTGCTTTTTATTTAAATGATGCTTTGCAGGCGAGTTTATCAAACAAAATAATTTCAATAAAACGGACAAAAGCAGTTGGCTGTATTATAAACGATTACTGATATGAGAAAACTGTTGAATTCATTGCTTTTACTACTGCTTTTAAAAAATGTAAATGCACAAAAAATTACTTATTATGAAGATGTGCAGCCCATCATTCAAGCTAATTGTGCACCTTGTCATCAGCCTGGTAAAGCGGCGCCTTTTTCTTTGTTAACATATGATGATGTAGCCAAACGGGCAACGTTTATAAAGAAAGTGGTACAATCCCGTTATATGCCACCATGGAAAGCAGATAATAGTTATGTTCACTTTGTAAATGACCGTTCCTTAACGCAGCAGCAAATAGATCTTATTTCCGAATGGGCGGATAACAAAGCGCCGGAAGGAAAAAAGAAGGCTGTACCGGCTAAAAGCCAGGCACTTGAAGGTACGGGTTATAACCGCAAACCAGACCTTGTTTTAAAAACACAGGAACCTTTTACCGTAAAAGGCGATGGGCTGGAGCGGTTTATTGTTTTTAAAATTCCTTTTGAATTAAAAGATACTGCCAATGTTGAAGCCATAGAGTTTTACAGCAATAATGAAAAGCTTGTGCATCATGCCAATTATGAATTTCATGAAGTAGCAGACACTTCTATTGATATTTATAAAACGGCTGATTTTATCAATCTTACCGATGATGACCGCAAGAAGTATGATCAATATCTTCCCTACAGGAAAACGATAACGTACTATGGTGGCTGGATTCCCGGCTCGAGCTATGAATCTTTTCCCGGCGATATTGGATGGGTAATGCCTAAACGTGGCGTTATTCTGTTAACCGTGCATTATGCACCCGCTGTAAAAGATACTCCCAGCATATGCGGCATTAATCTGTTCTTTAAAAATACACCGGTAAAGCGGCCGGTAAAAGTTATCAGTTTTGGTTCCGGCGGCATTGGCCAGCAGGAAATAAAACCATCGCCCTTTTATATACCGGCAGGGCAAACTAAAACGTTCAGTCTTGAAGTAACTAACCCCGGTGAAGATTTTTCCCTCATGGATGTTTGGCCGCACATGCATTATATTGGTAAAGAGTTTACGGCATATTTAACAACGCCGCAAAACGATACCATTAATTTGGTGCATATACCGGATTGGGATTTTCGCTGGCAGGAAATCTATCGTTTCCAACACCTTGTTCATGTGCCAAAAGGATCAACTTTACACATTACAGGCAGGTATGATAATACAGCAGATAATCCATTCAATCCATTCAGCCCTCCGCGAACAATATGGTCTTTCGGCGACATGCGCTCTACCGATGAAATGCTTACCTTAATGATGGTGTTTTTGCCTTATCAAAACGGAGATGAAAATATAAAGCTGCAAAAATGATATTGCTTATGAAAAGGGTGATTTTCATTTCTTTTTGTTGTGGGTTTACCGGTTTAATAAACGCTCAAAATGCAACACTGCCTTTATTCACTTTAATGGACTCCAAAGAAACAGGAGTTTATTTTGAAAATGATATTAAGGAAGATGATTCGCTGAATGTGCTGCGTTATGAATACTTATACAATGGTGCAGGTACAGGTATTGGCGATTTCAATAATGATGGCTTGCCCGATATATTTTTTTCATCCAATACATCTTCTTCAAAATTATTTCTCAATAAAGGCGGTTTTAAGTTTAATGATATTACCAAACAGGCAAACGTGGAAGGCAATGGCACATGGGGAACCGGTGTAAGCATTGCCGATGTGAATGGTGATGGATTGCTTGATATTTATGTTTGTCATTCAGGAAAGTTTATCAATCCGCAAAAGCTTTGCAATGAGCTATTCATTAACCGCGGATTGGTAAACGGTATTCCTGTTTTTAAGGAAATGGCCAAAGAATACGGCCTTGATGCGCCCGGCACACAAAGCACGCAGGCTGCCTTCTTTGATTACGATAACGATGGCGACCTGGATATGTTTTTATTAAATCACTCCAACCATGGCTTCGATCCTTTTATGCAAACACGCAAACAGCGGTCAACGCCTAACGTGAATTATGGAAATCAATTATTCCGTAACGACCGCGATGCTGCCGGTAATATGCATTTTACAGATGTTACTCTAAAAGCGGGTATCATTAATAATGCGCTCAATTTTGGTCTAAGTGTAATTATCAGCGATATAAATAAAGACGGTTGGCCTGATATTTATACCACCTGCGATTATACGGAAAGAGATTGTTTTTATATAAACAATAAGGATGGCAGCTTTACAGAATCACTCGAAAAATCTTTCGCCCATATTTCCAAGAATTCAATGGGAGCCGATATTGCCGATTATAACAACGATACAAGGCCGGATGTATTTACGCTTGATATGTTGCCGGAAGATAATTACCGCCGGAAATTATTAAGAGGTCCCGATGATTACGAACATCATCAATTGATTGTGGATAGCGGTTTTTATTACCAGGAAATGCGCAATATGCTGCATCTGAACCAGGGCACAGATGAAAAAGGCAATATGCGTTTCAGCGAAATTGGCCAGTTGGCAGGCGTTTCAAATACCGACTGGAGCTGGAGTGGATTATTGGCAGATTTTGATAACGATGGCTGGAAAGACCTGTTTATAAGCAATGGTTACCTCCGTGATTTTACCAATATGGATTTCTTGAAATTTTCGGTTGCCGCAGCAAAAATTGAAGCTGCAAAAAGGGGTAATCAAAACTTTCAAACCTATGACCTCGTTCAGCAAATGCCTGCAACTAAACTCAGTAATTATCTCTTTCAAAATAATCATGATTTAACTTTTACCAATAAAACGAACGATTGGGGTTTATACACGCAAACAATATCCGGCGCAGCAGCTTATGCAGATTTTGATAATAATGGTACACTTGATCTTATTGTTTGCAATAATAACGAACCAGCTATGTTATACCGTAATAACGGCGCATTGCTCAATCATTATATAAAGCTGCGGATAGAAGGAGACAGCCTTAACAGAGGGGCTTATGGTGCAAAGGTTACCGTAACAACTCCTGATGGCAATAGTCAATACCAGGAATTATATCCGGTAAAAAGTTACCAGTCAACTGTAATGCAGGATATGATTTTTGGAGTAGCCCAAAATAAAATCGTCAGGGAAATTAAAATAGTATGGCCTGGTGGAAAACAAATTATTTTAAACGATGTGGAGGCTGATCAGGTGATTCAGTTAAAACAGGCTGATGCCCGGTATATGCAGCAGGTATCAGCAGTTTCCAAAAAAATATTTGCCGATGTAACGGCTTCAACCCAACTGAATTTTATACATAAGCCCAATGATTTTGTAGATTTTAAATCAGAGCCACTTATACCATACCAGTTATCAAAACAAGGCCCGGCATTAGCAAAAGCTGACGTAAACGAGGATGGCCTTGAAGATGTTTTTTTAGGAGGCGATATTAACCAGTCATCTATATTATACCTGCAAACAAGCGAAGGAAAGTTTAAGCCATCACCATCCCAGCCCTGGAATACCGATGCAGCTGATGAAGATGTAAATGCTGTTTTTTTTGACGCAAATAATGATGGTTTTGCTGATTTATACGTTGTAAGCGGCGGAAACGTATATGAAGATGGTTCACCCGAATATCAGGACAGGCTGTACATGAATGATGGCAAAGGGAATTTCATAAAAACAATAGATGCCTTACCCATAATGACAAGCAGTAAATGCGCCATTGCCGTCGGCGATTTTGATAAAGATGGTTACATAGATGTGTTTGTGGGAGGAAGAGGAATTCCGGGCTCATTTCCCCTGGCATCCAAAAGTTATTTGCTGCATAACAATTCAAAGAACGGAACTGTAATTTTTACGGATGTTACGGATGATATTTGTACAAGCCTGCGTTTGCCCGGCATGGTTACTGCAGCCTGTTTTGCAGACATAAATGATGATACATACCCTGATTTATTAATTGCCGGTGATTGGATGCCTGTAATGCTTTTTATTAATAGCAATGGGAAATTTAAAGATGTTTCAGACAGGCTTCCAAAATTGAACGGTATGTGGGCTTCCGTTACGGCCGCAGATGTTGACAATGATGGTAAAACAGATTTTATTTTAGGCAATAGCGGTTATAACAACCAACTTAAAGTAAGCGATAAAGCGCCACTTACCATGTATGCATCCGATTTTGATAATGATGGAATAATAGACCCTCTTATATGCAGTTATATACGAGGAGTAAGTTATCCCATTTATTCCAGGGATGAGCTGTTAAACGCAATACCTTCCCTCAGGAAAAAATTTATCAGGTACAGTGATTATGCCAATGCCCGCATCAGCGATATTTTTTCAAAAGATAAAATCAAACAAGCTGTAGTGTACACCTGCAATAACCTTGCATCGGGTATATTGTATAATAATGGCAATAATGATTTTGAATTTCAACCCTTTCCTCCCGAAGCTCAATTTTCAAAAATATTTGGAAGCATTACAGACGATTTTGATCATGACGGGTTAAAGGATATTTTAATTGCAGGCAATTTTTATGTGTATAAAACGGAGCTCGGACAGAATGATGCCAGCCTTGGGTTGCTGCTAAAAGGCACGGCTAACCGCAAATTAAAACCAATGCATCCCACAGAATCTAATTGTTATATTGATGGAGATATGAGGGCGATGGTTGAGATAAAAAATAAAAACGGTTCTTTAATAATTGTTGCTAAAAACGGAGCTGCAGTGCAAGTATTGGCAAAATAAGAACCGGCTATTTAATTTTTGGAAAATTGGTAAAGGGAACTTTCT
Organism: Parafilimonas terrae; assembly: GCF_900115755.1. Classification (GTDB taxonomy): domain Bacteria; phylum Bacteroidota; class Bacteroidia; order Chitinophagales; family Chitinophagaceae; genus Parafilimonas; species Parafilimonas terrae. The sequence continues at coordinate 1,077,450 of NZ_FOXQ01000001.1, read as the reverse complement.
AAATTTTTTTCAAAAGATTTGTTACATTCATTAATTATTTATTAATATTGGTGAATAATAAAGCTACTAACAAACATTGGATAAGTTAACTGCGCATAAAAAGGAAGTCATAAAAGAACTCTTTTTCTCGGGTGAGTTATCTGCCGCTGATATAAGCACAATTACTAAAAAAAGTCTTCCCATTGCAGGGAAAATATTAGCTGAACTTATTAATGATAAATGGATAATTGAGAACGGTTATGCCGTGTCAACGGGTGGCCGCCGCCCGCAAATGTTTTCACTGGCGCCTGATAATTTTTATATAGCCGCCATATCCATGGACCAGCATGTAACACAGGCTGCACTGATAGACGTAAATAAAAATATAGTTAGTGAAGTTGAAACCCTTGAGTTAAACCTGAAAGAGAATGATGCCGCCCTGAATATGCTGATCGATTTCATTAACACCTTTATTCAAAAAACACATATTCCAACCAATAAAATTGCAGGTATTGGCATTGCAATGCCAGGGTTTATAGATGCTAACAAAGGGATTAATTATTCTTTTTTCAGGAATACCAAAGGTTCACTCAGTACGCACATAGCCGAAAAAACAGGCCTGCCCGTTTTTATTGATAATGATTCAAGTGTTATGGGCCTGGCTGAGCTGCGTATGGGCGCAGCCCGCAACTGTAAAAATGCAATGGTTATAAATGTTGGCTGGGGCATTGGCCTTGGAATGATTATCAACAATAAGTTATTCAGGGGAGATAATGGTTTTGCAGGCGAGTTCAGCCACATTCCGCTTTTTACCAATAATAAAATTTGTGACTGCGGCAAAACCGGTTGCCTGGAAACGGAAGCTTCGCTGTATGTGATGGCCGAAAGGGCTATGAAAGCAATAGAAGAAGGCAAAACAACCATGCTGAAGAATCTTTCGCTGGACCAAATGCAGGAAACAGCCAATAAGATTTTATCTGCTGCTGTTAAGGGCGACAAATTTGCGGTGGAACTATTGTCAGAAAGTGCCTTCAATATAGGCCGCGGCGTATCCATACTTATACATATAGTTAATCCGGGTAAAATAATAATAACAGGAAGAGGAACCGTAGCCGGGAAATTATGGCTTGCGCCGTTGCAGCAGGCTTTAAACACCTACTGCATTCCAAGGCTGGCAGAAAATACCACAGTGGAAATTTCTTTGCTGGGTGTTGAGGCCGGTTTAATGGGGGCAGCCGCTTTAGTGATGGAGAATTTGAATAAAGATTTTATCCAGAAAACAGGCAAAGGCAAACCTGAATTGCATTCTGTGCAGAAAGAAATGAAAAACACTGCTGCTGTTTAATTTTCACGAGCTGTTTTTCTGTAAAGAAGCAGCGCGCAACTGAAAAAACATCTCTGATAAATAAGTACCTATAATATCGAACTAATATTAAAAATGCTTGTATTTATTGAATCTCTTAATTAAAAATCAAATCTCAATGAGAAAGTATCCTCCTCCACAAATGCTTGTGTTGCTAATTGCGCTAATCTTTTGCTCAATGAAATCATCTGCACAAACAAGATCTTTAACCGGGGTTGTAAAAGACTCCGCCAACCAGCCCCTGGTTGCCGCCACGGTAACTGTAAAGGGCAGTAAAGTTTCCACCACTACTGCTGCAGACGGAAGTTTTACCATTGCGGTACCTGCCGGTAATGTAACGCTTGAAGTTAGTTATGTAGGCTATAACCCAATGTCTGTGCCTGTGGGGCCAGACCAGGCAGATGTGTCGGTTGTAATGCAGTCCGGCACCAATACCATCAGTGATGTGGTAGTAACAGCGCTGGGTATTAAGAAAGATGAGCGGAAACTGGGTTATGCCATAAGTACCGTAAACGGCGATGCACTAAATAAAGCACGGGAAACCAATGTGGCATTGTCGCTCGGTGGCCAGGTAGCCGGCCTGAAAGTTACAGGTACGAGCGGTGGGCCCGGCGGTACAGCCAGGATACTTTTAAGGGGTATGCCAAGCATGAACTCAGGTGGCTCTCCCTTATTTGTAATAAATGGTGTGCCAATGGATAACTCTAACAGAGGCGCCTCTGGCGAATGGGGTGGTGCTGATGCCGGTGATGGCATTGGTAATATTAATCCGGATGATATTGAAACCATGACTGTTTTAAAAGGCCAGGCGGCTTCTGCATTGTATGGCGCCCGTGCTTCCAATGGCGTTATTCTTATCACTACCAAATCGGGGTCAAAGGGTTCTCCTACTGTTGAATATAATGTTAACTATGTTACAGATAAACCAATTGACTTTACAGATTACCAGTATGTATATGGCCAGGGTCAAAATGGAGAAAAACCAACTACGGCTGCCGGTGCATTAGGTACAAACCGGTTAAGCTGGGGTTCAAAACTGGATGGAAGCCAGGTAATAGGATTCGACGGTAATCAATATTCATACAGTCCTTATAAAAATAACTTCAGCAATTTTTACCGCAGCGGTTATACACTTACCAATACGGCTTCTGTAAGCGGTGGCGGCGATAATGGTTCGTACAGGGTTTCTGCTTCCACTTTAGGCAATGATAATGTTACGCTGAAAAGCGGCATCAGCAGAAAAACAATCAATTTAAACCTAAATCAGAATGTTACTAAAAAACTGAATGTTGCTGTAATTGCCAACTATATTGATCAAAAAGACAGGAACAGGGAATATTTGAGTGATGGCCCGGGCAATCCTAACAACTTCCAGTTTTTGGCAAGCAACGTAAATAATGAAATCTTTAAGCCAGGCGTTAATGCCGATGGCTCAGAAATTGTTTTTAGTGATGATAATTATGTAACCAATCCCTGGTTTGTAGTAAATAACTGGATAAACAATACCGGCAGAAAACGTTTAATTGGAAGCCTGAGCGCTAAATATAATTTCACTGACTGGATTTATGCTATGGCAAGAGTAGGTTATGATCATGAGAATGATGATTACCTGAACGTTACTCCAACAGGTACTTCTTATTCTTATAATTCGGCAGGCCAGTCTGGAAGCATTAACCAGTCCAATGCACAAACATCAGAATTGAATGTAGATGGTATTGTTGGCGTTAATCATTCAATTACAAAAGATGTTTCTTTTAATGCAACATTAGGCGCCAACCTCAGGAAAAACAATTTTCAATCAGTTGGTGTAAACGGTGGCCCTTTTGTAGTGCCTTACTTATACACTCCTGGAAATGTTGTTAGTTTTGGAAGAAGTTATTCTGAAATACATAGAGAAGTACATTCTGCTTATTATTCAGTTGAATTCAGCTATAAAGACTTATTAACTTTAGCTACAACCGGCAGATATGATGCCTTCTCCACTTTGTATAATTCAGGCATTCCAAAGGATCAGCGGAATATATTCACACCATCCGTATCAGGAAGTTTTGTATTTTCTCAATTGCTTCACAGCCCGGTATTGAGCTTTGGTAAGTTAAGAGCTTCTTATGCTCAAACAAGCGGTGAGCCTGCCAATGCGTATGCAACCGCAGTGTATTATAGTGTAGGTAATTCAATAAACGGAACACCTACGGGTAATTTTAGCTCCACTTTGCCTAATCTCTTTTTAAAGCCATTTACAAAAACAGAATTTGAAGTAGGTACTGAACTTAAATTTTTCAGCAACAGGTTAGGTTTGGATGTTGCCTGGTACACGCAAAAAACTAAAAACGAAATCATGAACGGAAGCCTGAGCAGTGCTACCGGTTACACAAGCAGGGTGGTTGCTAATGGTTCTGTTCAAAACCAAGGCCTTGAAGTTGCAATAACAGGTACGCCGGTAAGAGGTAAAGATTTCAACTGGGATATCACTTTAAACTACACCCATGTACAAAACAAAATACTTACAACAGACGAAGCAGATAACGATATAGGCCTTGGTACTTACAGGCCTTTGAATGCCAATACTGCATTTGTCGTTGGTTTGGCCGGTCCGCAAATTCTTGCACATGATTATACTTATGATTCAAAAGGCCAGGTAGTTGTAGATGCAGATGGTTTGCCAATACAGGGGGGCCTCATTCCTATGGGCAGCGTTTTACCAACTGATTATGGTGGATTGAATAACTCATTTACTTACAAAAATTTCAATCTGTCTTTCCTGGTTGATTATAATTATGGAAATAACGTATTATCTGCCACCAATTATTATTCTATTTATCGTGGTTTGAATAAGATGACGCTTGAAGGAAGAGAAGGCGGTATTACAACCGGCGTTTATGCCGATGGCACTGCCAATACTGTTGCTGCAAATGCGCAGGCTTATTACCAAAGGCTGGCAACGATTTCAAAAATAAATGTGCTAAGTGGTGATTACATTAAATTAAGGCAGGTAACATTAGGTTACACTTTCTCCGAAGAGATGCTTAAAAAAGTTCCTGTTATACGCACGCTGCAAATATCGTTTGTAGGCCGTAACCTGTTTTATCTAATGAAGAAGAGCGATAACATTGATCCTGAGGGCGGCTTCAGGGCAGATGTAAACTACGCAGGCATAGAAGGGACCAGCCTTCCATCAACAAGAACATTTGGCTTTAATGTAAACATCAAATTCAAAAACTAATTTTATCATGAAGAAGATATTAATATTTATTGGTGCAGCAACGGTTATGCTGGCGGCATCGTGCACCAAAGACTTTGATAAGATAAATACTAATCCTGGCTCAGCGTCAGGTGAAAATTTTGATCCGAATCTTTTGCTGCCGACTGCAGAAATAAACTATGTAAGTACCATACAAGGTTATAGTGGTGCTATATTGTTTCAAAGTATGTGGGTGCAAATATTTGCGAATGCAGAATATCCAACATATTATAGCAATGGCGATAAATATGTGGCATCAGGCAATATTTTAACTTATGCTGCAAGCATCTGGAATAACGCATACCAGGCTGCAAGCAAAGCGAAAGAGATACAAAACCTTATCGCAGAAAAAGGCACTGCACAAACCAATTTAAGCAGTGTTGCCTTTATTGTTCAGTTATTGAATTTAGAGCTGATTACAGATGTGTATGGCGATTGCCCTTACTCACAGGCGTTACAGGCAAAAACAGCCAATATTGCTTTCCCGGTTTATGATAAGCAATCTGATATTTACCCGTCAATGCTTAACAGCCTTGATTCTGCAATAAGTACGCTAGATGCATCCGGTGATAAAATTACCAACGATATAATTTATGATGGTGATATAACAAAATGGAAAAAGTTTGGTTATTCACTGATGCTTCGCATGGCAATGCGTTTAACTAAAGTTGATGCCGCTACTGCACAGAAATATGCGGAGAAAGCTTATGCAGGTGGCACCTTCAGCAGCGTTGATGATAACGCCTTTATTAATTTTGATAATGCAAATGGTTATAATAATGCCAACACAAGCGCTTTGCAGGTTCCTGAAGATTTTTCTCAGGTTAGATGGAGCAAGCCATTGATGGATTTTCTTAAAGCGGGTAATGATCCAAGGGTTTCTGTAATTGCTGAAATCCCAGAAAACGGCACAACCAATAATAATGATAAAACGCTTGATGGTGACCACACTTTTGCTAAACAAATAGGCATGCCAAGCGGCTACGATCAAAATGGTGGTGCTACAGATATAAGCAAGGAACCTAATTATCCGGGCGCATCACCTGCAGATGCCTCAATTAATGGAGATGCAGCATTTGCTGTTGGCTTGTACTCAAGGCCTACTGCAGCGCTTTATACAAGAAGCCTGAGTACACCGGGTTTTATTCTCACATATGCTGAAACAGAATTGCTGCTGGCTGAAGCTGCCGTAAGAGGCTGGAATGTTGGAAATGCATCAACACATTATCATAATGGTGTATCAGCGGCGCTTCAATCTTATGGCACATTTAACAGCGTGGGTGAAATATCTGCTACTGAAGCAGAAACATATGCTACTGCACATCCGCTTGTTACTTCTTCAACAGAGGCTTCTCTTGCCCAGATCAATATGCAATTCTGGGCCACCACCGGCACATTGTTCAATTTTATTGAAGCATGGAATAACTGGAGAAGATCTGGTTATCCCGTATTAACACCGGTTAACTATGCAGGAAATTTCTCCGGCGGACAAATTCCAAGAAGAGAAACTTATCCTTCAACCGAACCGTCTACTAACGGCGAGAATTACAACGCAGGTGTTTCCTCAAATGGCGGCGATACCTGGACCAATCGTGTTTGGTGGGATAAGGAATAATGATAAACTTTTAAATAATTAAACTTTAAGGCTGCTTTTTAAGGGCAGCCTTTTTTTTACTTTTATACACCTGCAATCATTAGCAGCCTTTCAAGATATAGCTGATGCAACAAATAAAAATTACTGCTGTTTGTTCCCTCTTATTCATAACGTGCTTTTTAAATGTTTCTGCGCAGCAAAAACTATTTAACCTGCTTGATTCAACTAAAACGGGCATAGGCTTCAGCAATCATTTAACCGAGTCGGAAGAACTTAATGTACTGGCCTTTGAATATTTCTTTAATGGCGGCGGCGTGGCGGTGGGCGATATTAATAATGATGGTTTATTGGATATTTTCTTCACTGCCAATATGCAGCCTAATAAGCTTTACCTGAACCTTGGCAACATGAAGTTTAAAGATATTACGCAGGAAGCCAATCCTTTGATGGGTGGAAGGCCTGGCGGCTGGAAAACAGGCGCTACAATGGCCGATGCAAATGGCGATGGGCTGCTTGATATTTATGTATGTTATTCCGGCATAGCAGATGATGAAACAAGAAGAAACCAGTTATTTATAAACAAAGGCAATTTGAAATTTGAAGAAGAAGCCAGGCAGTATGGTTTGGATGATAAAAGTTACAGCACCCAGGCCGCTTTTTTTGATTATGATAATGATGGCGATTTAGACATGTTCCTGCTTAACCACAGCAATAAAAAAATTGGTAATGAGGAGTTGGCAAAATATCGCAATGATGTTGACAGCCTTGCTGGCAGCAAGTTATATGAGAACGACGGGCATGGCCATTTTAAAGATATGTCTGCCAAAGCGGGATTGCACCAAAGCGCTTTAACCTTCGGGTTAGGTATCGCTATTGCCGATATTAATAAAGATGGATGGCAGGATGTGTATGTAACTAATGATTATAACGAACCTGATTATTTATATATTAATAATCACGACGGTACATTTACTGATGATACAAAGAACCGTTTACAACATCTTGCACAGTTTTCAATGGGCGTAGATGTGGCAGATTATAATAACGATGGTTCGCCCGATATTATTAATCTTGATATGCTGCCTGAAGATAACAAGCGTCAAAAGCAATTGCAGTTACAGGAAAACTACGAGTCGTTCCAGTTAATGATAAGCCAGGATATTTATAAACAATACATGCACAATGCCCTGCAATTAAACAATGGCGATGGCACATTCAGCGAAATTGCACAGTTTGCAGGCGTTTCAAATACTGACTGGAGCTGGACGCCTTTACTTGCCGATTTTGATAACGATGGCTATAAAGACCTCTTTGTTACAAATGGTTATTTAAGGGATTATACTAACAAGGACTTTTTAAAATACTGGGGCGATTATAAAGTGAAAAAAGCCGTGGAGCGACAACCGGTTTTATTAATGGACCTTGTAAAAGCCATGCCTGCAACAAAGCTGCCGAATTATATTTTCAGGAACAACCATGATCTTACATTCTCGAATAAAATAACAGATTGGGGGATTGATGAACCTTCCATATCAAGCGGTGCTGTGTATGCTGATCTTGATAATGATGGCGATCTTGATCTTATTGTAAACAACGTTAATCAACCTGCATTTATATATCAAAACATGAGCAGGGATAATGATAACGCTGCTTACATTTCAATACAATTAAAAGGCGTGGGCCAAAACAGTTTTGCCATTGGTGCGAAGGTTTATGTTTACACAAATGGCAATGAACAATACCAGGAAGTAAATCCTTCCCGCGGGTATTTATCATGCATACCGGCAACTGTAACTTTTGGATTAGGCGCTGCCACTGTTGTAGATTCCATCCGTATCATTTTTCCTGATCAAAAAACAATACTCCTGCAAAAGCAAAATATAAACCAGCATCTTGTTATTAATGAAAAAGAAGCAACGCAAAAATATAATCAGCCTTCAGCCAAACCTTCAAAAACGATATTTACTAAAAAGGATAATATTTTAAAATATACAAGAACAGAGTTTGATGAAAACGATTTTAAGCGCCAGCCATTAATGTTGTTCATGCTTTCCAAAACAGGTCCTGTAATGGCTAAAGCCGATATTAATAAAGACGGGCTTGATGATATTTTTATAAGCGGCGATGGTAATAGCCCGGGCAAGATATATGTGCAGCAAAAAGATGGATCATTCAGGCCAATTGCCGGTTTAAATATTGGCGATGAAAACGCTTCCGCCATTGCAGCCGCTGCGTTTTTTGATGCTAATGGCGATGGTTATCCTGATTTATATATCGCCAAAGGTGGCTATTCATTATTCGAACCAAACACGCCAGCCTTGCAGGATGAATTGTATATAAACGATGGCAAAAATAATTTTGCCATTTTACAAAATGCTTTGCCTGATATGAGCGCTAACAGCAAGAGCTGTGTAAAACCCTGCGATTATGATAACGATGGCGATATTGATTTGTTCGTAGGAGGCAGGGTTATTCCCGGCCAGTATCCTGCAACGCCCGAAAGTTTTTTATTGCAGAATAATGGCAAAGGCTATTTCACCAAAATAAAAGCAAGCTTTGAAAAAGCCGGCATGGTTACAGATGCACAGTGGATTGATCTTAATGATGACGGAAGAAAAGATTTGATTATGTGCGGAGAATTTATGCCTTTAAAAGCATACATAAATTCAGCTAATGGTTTTACAGATGCAACACTAACTTATTTTCCGGGAAACAATAATGGTTTCTGGAACACACTTACTGTGGCTGATATAAATGATGATGGTAAGGAAGATATCATTGCAGGAAACCTTGGTTTGAATTCACAGATACATGCATCATCTGATGAGCCGGCAAAAATGTATTATGCCGACTTTGATGGCGATGGCAATCTTGACCCCGTTTTCAATTTTTATATTCAGGGTAAAAGTTATCCTTATGTGAGCAGGGATGAATTAAACAATCAAATTACAGGCATGCGTAAAAAGTTTACAACATACAGGGATTATGCAAGCGCAACTATTACGGATATCTTCTCTCCTGATGAAATATCGAAATCAGATTCACTTACCGTGAATGAATTACATACCTGCGCATTCATAAACAAAGATGGAAAGTTTATTAAAACAGTATTGCCTTCACAGGCGCAGTTCACTTATATATCAAAAATAATTGCGGATGATTTTGATAAAGATGGTAAAACAGATTTATTGTTGTTCGGCAATCATACAGATAACAGGTTAAAGCTTGGCGCTATTGATGCATCTTATGGTACTTTATTGAAAGGCGATGGAAAAGGCAGCTTCATTTATGTACCGCAAACATCATCGGGCATGAGCATAAAAGGCGATGTAAAATCTGCATTGCAAATGAATGTTCATCAGTCTTCATACATATTTGCAGGCGTTGCAGGCAGCGCATTGCAGGTGTATAAAATAAACGATGAATAAGCAGTTATTTTTTGTTTGCCTGCACAAAAAAGGCCGGTTTCAAAGACCGGCCTTTTTCTATTACGGGATAAACTATTTCTTTTCAAAATCTGAAGCGCTTGGTAAAATTTCACCGGCAGCAGCGCCCACCCTGCTATGTTTTTTACTATAGCCAAAATATATTATCAGTCCTATAATCATCCATACTAAAGCACTTGCTAAAGTTTCATTGGGCAGGCCAACAATCATAGCTGTACATACTAACATTCCGAGAATAGGAACCAGCGGCACCATAGGTGTTTTAAAAGGACGTTTTATTGTTGGTTCTGTTTTGCGCATAATCATTATACCGAGGCAAACCAGCACAAAGGCGAATAAAGTTCCGATGGAAGTAAGGTCGCCTGCTACATTAACAGGAACAAAAGCAGCAAACAATCCTACAAAAACAAACAGTACAATATTGCTTTTATAGGGGGTGCGGAATTTGGGATGCAGGTCGCTGAATATTTTTGGCAATAACCCGTCGCATGACATAGTATAAAAAACCCTTGACTGCCCCATCAGCATTACCAGTATTACTGAAGAAAAGCCAAGCAAAATGGCAAAAGATACAAGCTTTGCCAGCCAGCCATAATTAGTCATGTATGTTTGAATAGCATAAGCAACAGATGCTTCCTTACCTGACTTTACAAAATCGGTATAAGGTGCAACGCCGGTTAAAACGTAAGAAAAAAGTATGTAGAGAATGGTGCAGATAAGCAATGAGCCGAGAATGCCTACCGGCATATCCTTCTTTGGGTTTTTTGCTTCCTGTGCTGTTGTTGAAACAGCATCAAAACCAATAAAGGCAAAAAACACAATACCTGCCCCGGTTAATACACCGCCCCATCCATGCCTGAAGAAATTGGAATACGAGTATTCAGATCCATCCGGCAGTATAGCGGGTTTTGCATCTTCGGGAATAAAGAAAGGCGTATGGTTTGCGCTGTTTATAAAGCCCCATCCAATCGCAATAAAAACAAGCACAATGGCCACTTTTATAATAACGATAATCATGTTTACACGGGCAGATTCCTGCGTGCCTTTTATTAATAATACAGACAGCATCAATAAAATAAACAATGCCGGTATATTCATAATGCCATGATGCATTACCCCGTTTGCATCCTGCAAAGATTCAAACGGCGAGTGGCACCATTCATACGGTATCGTTTTCCCCACAAGTATGTTTAAATATTCACTCCATGAAATAGAAACCGTGGCGGCGCCAAGAGCGTATTCAAGTATCAGTGCCCATCCAATTATCCAGGCTATTAATTCGCCCATAGTGGCATAGGCATAAGTATATGCGCTCCCTGCAATGGGGATCATGGAAGCAAATTCAGCATAACATAATCCTGCAAAAGCGCATCCAATTGCAGCAACAATAAAAGAAATGGTTACGGCAGGGCCTGCATGCTGGCCTGCTGCTGCAGCCGTTCTCACAAATAAGCCTGCGCCTATTATTGCGCCAATGCCAAGAGCAATAAGGTTACCCGCATTCAATGTGCGTTTTAATCCTTTTTCTCCTTCCTCTGCCTGTGCCAGCAAAGAGGCCAGCGTTTTTTTTCTGAATAAGCTCATAGATTTAGTTATTAATAGCCGGAAAAATAAGGATTTATTTTTTTGCAGATAAAATGTTTTAAGCTGCCCGTGGAAACAAGCCTTTGATTGACTTTATTAATATTATATTGCAAACGAAATTATCTGATGAGGAAACGCAATAATCTTACACTCTATATTTTGGTGGCGATGGCTTTGGGCGTGGTGGTTGGCTATCTTGTATTTCTGTATTGTTTGCCCGAAACAAGAAACGGGTTTGCTATAAAAATAAAGCTACTTTCCACTATTTTTTTAAGGCTTGTGCAAATGATAATTGCACCGCTTGTTTTTTCTACACTCGTGGTAGGCATAGCCAAACTCGGAAATATCAAAACCGTGGGCCGCGTTGGCGGCAAGGCTTTGCTGTGGTTTATTTCAGCTTCACTGGCCAGTTTATTACTGGGCATGCTGCTGGTGAATGTTTTTAAACCAGGCGCCTCTATTGATTTAAGCAATGCTGATATCGTTGGCGCGGAAGACCTTATTGGTAAAACACAGCAATTCAGCCTGCAAAACTTTGTAGAACACGTTTTTCCTGTAAGCGTAATTGAATCAATGGCCGAAAACCAGATACTGCAGATTGTAGTGTTTTCAGTAATGTTTGGTATTGCCACGGCGGCATTGGGCGATAAAGGCAAAATTGTAATAAAAGGCCTTAATGCGGTTTCTCATGTTATTTTAAAAATGGTGGATTATGTTATGATGACGGCGCCGCTTGGCGTTTTTGGCGCTATTGCAGGTGTAATGGCTGTGCAGGGCCCTAAAATATTTTTGTTCTATGCGAATTACTTTTTATACTTTATTATAGGCATTGCATTATTGTGGCTTTTGCTGCTGATTGTTGGATTTATTATTCTCAATAAAAGATTGCCCAATCTTTTAAAGCACATTGTTCAACCATTAATTATTGCCTTCAGCACAACAAGCAGCGAAGCTGTTTTTCCAAAACTTACCGAAGAGCTGGAAGAATTTGGCTGCGATGAAAAAATAGTCTCTTTCGTTTTGCCGCTGGGCTATTCATTTAACCTTGATGGCAGCATGATGTATATGACTTTTGCAAGCCTTGCCATAGCACAGGCTTATGGCATTCAAATGGACTATGGCACCCAGCTTACCATGCTGCTGGTTTTAATGCTTACCAGCAAAGGAATTGCAGGTGTGCCGCGGGCATCGCTGGTGGTGGTAACAGCCACATGTGCTATGTTTAAAATTCCGCCGGAAGGCGTTGCTTTAATATTGCCCATTGATCATTTTTGCGACATGTTTCGCACGGCAACCAATGTGCTGGGCAATGGATTGGCAACAAGCGCGGTAAGCAAATGGGAAAAGGCATTGGATTGATTACTTATTAAACAAACAAAATGATTCATTTATTAGAATTTCAATGGCACGATCTTATTAATCCTGAGTTTTACATAAAGCTTGGCGGGCTATGGTTATTGTTGTTTATCATATTTGCTGAAACAGGTTTATTTGCCGGCTTCTTTTTGCCTGGCGACAGCCTGTTGTTTGTAGCCGGCATTTACAGCCGCGACCTCGCTTCTTCTGTTATTCCTTCCACAAACGAAGTAGTTGATCTTTTCTTTTTATGGATAATAATTTCATTGGCCGGTATTATCGGGAATTTTGTTGGCTACTGGTTTGGGCGAAAAAGCGGGCCTTTTTTATATCATAGAAAAGATACCCTGCTGTTCAAGAAAAAATATTTAGTGCGTGCCACGGAATTTTATAATCAATATGGCGGATGGGCCATTGTTGCTGCACGCTTTGTGCCTATCATAAGAACGTTTGCGCCGATTGTTGCAGGCGTGGTGCAAATGGACAAAAAGAAATTTACATACTTTAATATCGTGGGTTGTGTGGCGTGGGTGGGCGCTATGCTTTTTGCCGGCCATTTTCTTTACAAATGGGTCATGAGCAAATTCGGAATTGACCTTAAAGAACATCTTGAGATGATCGTAATAATTATTGTGGCAGTATCCACGCTTCCTATCATTTATAAATTCTTTTTTGCCAAAGACAAAAAAGATTCAGAAAAGGCCGTGTGAAACGCCTGTGTGAAAATCTTATGCAAGATGTTTATCTGAACATTCCATGAAACAACTGAAAAAATAATTATGCACGAATGAAAAATAAGCAGCAACAATCTGTATTCAGCTTTGCTGTGCTGGTTGCAGCGCTGGGCTATTTTGTTGATATCTATGATTTGCTTTTATTCAGCATCATCCGTGTGCCCTCGTTAAGATCTTTAGGCCTGAATGATGACCAGATTGCAAAAGACGGTTTATTCATCATTAATATTCAAATGCTGGGCTTGCTTATCGGCGGCATTTTATGGGGTATTCTGGGCGATAAAAAAGGCAGGCTGAAAGTTCTATTCACTTCCATCATTTTGTATTCGCTTGGCAATATTGCGAATGGTTTTGTGCAAACCGTAAATCAATATGCGCTGGTGCGTTTTATTTCGGGCATTGGCCTCGCCGGTGAGCTTGGTGCAGGCATTACGCTGGTAACAGAATTATTACCCAAAGAAAAACGTGGTATTGCCACTTCTTTTGTGGCAGGCATAGGGTTAACAGGTGCAGTGGTAGCATTTTTTATCAAAGAAATGTTTCCCTGGCGAACCTGCTATTTTATTGGCGGCGGCTTAGGCTTCCTGCTTTTATTGCTGCGGGTAAGCGTGCTTGAATCGGGCATGTTCAAGAGCATCGAAAACAAAAATATTTCCAAAGGAAATTTCCTTATGCTTTTTACCAATAAAACACGCCTGCGGAAATATATAACTGCTATTTTTATTGGTTTGCCCACCTGGTATGTCATTGGCATTCTTGTTACCTTTTCAAAGGAATTTGGCGCTCACATGAATATACAGGGCGCTATCGATCCGGGTAAAAGCGTAATGTTTGCTTATGCGGCCATATCTGTCGGTGATATCCTTGTGGGTTTTGTAAGCAAATGGCTTATGAGCAGGAAGAAAGCTTTATATGTTTTTTATGCTATAACCGCCATTGGCATTGTATGGTTCTTTAACCTGCATAATGCAACGCCTTTTCATTTATACCTGGTGTGTGCGCTGCTTGGTTTTGGAACGGGTTTCTGGGCCATATTTGTAACGATGGCTGCAGAACAGTTCGGCACAAATATCCGCGCCACAGTTGCCACCACCGTTCCGAATATGATCCGCGGCTCATTAAATCTCGTTTCCATTTTTTTTGTATGGCTGCAGGGTTCAACCGGTAATTACTTAACGGCGGGCTGGATTACCGGTATCGTTGTATTTATTATCGGCATATTATCGGTGGTTTTTACCGATGAGACTTATCATAAAGATCTTGATTATACTGAAGGAGATATTGCCTGATAAATCTATCAGGTCTTATTGCTTAATTTCATTTCCCCGTATTAAAAATTCACTTACCTGGAAAGAATAATTTCAACAGGATGCTTTGCATTCTATGCTGACCATGAATTTCATGGCACATTTTTTTATGCTGTTATAACATGCAAAGCAGGATAAAAATTTTAGGCCATGCATTGCATCCAATGCTGGTTCCATTTCCCATTGCCTTTAACACAGCTACGATGGTTTGCTGTATGGTATATGCTTCCAAAGGTGATCCGTTCTGGTTTCATGTAGCTTTTATTGCCAACTGCGCCGCTATTGTTACTGCGGTGGTTGCAATGCTGCCCGGTTTAATTGATTGGTTATCTATACCAGAATTGACCGACGCTAAATCAACCGGATTGAAGCACATGATTGCCAACGTTGTTTCGGTAAGCTTTTTTATTGCAAGCGCCATAGTAATGTATCCTGATCTTAATGAAGCAAATCCATCTATACGCTCGAATATTATGCTCACTGTAATAGGCTTTCTGGTAATGTTATACGCAGGATTTAAAGGCTGGTCTATGGTGCAGCGTCATCATATTGGGGTTGATATTACCACTCATGAGGAAATACCTGAACAGGATGAAATTCAAAAAAATGCCAGCGAGATTTTTTCTGATACAAAAGAGCACATTTAATAAAGAAATGCAATAAAGAATTTTGCAAGCAGCTTCATTTACTTTTCTTTACTTTATCTTTTTTAATAATAAATGTTTCCGCCTGGCGGAATATAGTTATGAAGTATTACATCATTGCGGGTGAGGCAAGCGGTGATTTGCATGGCAGTAATCTTATAAAAGAAATAAAGAAACTCGATGAAGCCGCAAGCATCCGGTGCTGGGGCGGCGACCTGATGCAGGCCGAGGGTGCAACGCTGGTAAAGCATTACCGCGATCTCGCTTTTATGGGATTTGCCGAAGTGGTAATGAACCTTAAAACCATTTTTAATAACCTCAAATTCTGCAAAGAAGATATACTGAAGTTTCAGCCGGATGTGCTGGTACTGATTGATTATCCCGGCTTTAATTTACGCATTGCCGAATGGGCAAAAACGGTTAACGGCCAACAATCAACAGTCAACTGCAAAACTGTATTCTACATTTCTCCCCAGGTTTGGGCCTGGAAAGAAAGCCGTGTACCTAAAATGAAAGAAACGATAGATGAAATGATCGTTATTCTTCCATTTGAAAAAGAATATTATAAAGACAAATGGAAGTGGGATGTGGATTATGTGGGCCATCCACTGGTGCAGGTAGTTGAAGAGTTTAAGCAATCTGCCGCCGGCCATCAGCCATCAGCTAATAATATCATTGCATTGCTCCCCGGCAGCAGGAAACAGGAAATTGCAAAAAAGCTTCCCATAATGCTGGAAGTGAGCAGGCACTTTCCGCAATACCAGTTTATTTTGGCAAAGGCGCCTGGCCTGGAAGATGCGTTTTATGAAAGCTTTGTGCGCAATTACACAAATGTTTCTTCTGTTCGAAATAAAACATATCAACTGCTTACAGAAGCAAAGGCGGCATTGGTTACAAGTGGTACGGCAACTTTAGAAACGGCCTTATTCGGCGTGCCAGAAGTGGTTTGCTACAAAGGAAGCAACATAAGTTACCAGATTGCAAAGCGGTTGATTAAAATTAAATATATAGCACTCGTTAATTTAATTATGGATAAACCTGTGGTTAAGGAATTAATTCAAAACGAGCTTACTGTAAAAAACCTGAAGCAGGAATTATCAAAACTGCTTTTTGATGAAGCCAAAAAAGAGCAATTCAGGAAAGATTATGAAGATTTAAAAAACATTTTATCTGCAGGCGGCAATGCATCGGCAAATGCAGCGAAGATTGTTGTGGATACAGCAAAAAATAAGAACTAATTATTCAGTTTTCTTAACTGCTGCAACAACGCTTTCAGGTCTTTCGGCAGCGGCGCTTCAAATGAATATTCCTCTTCATTAAATATAAATTTCAACGAAGCACTGTGTAAAGCCAGCCTTGATAAAAGAGGCCTTTCCTCAATTTCATGCTTACTTAAATTATATTTCTTTTTAAGCGAAGACAGCAAAACAGAGCTGCCATCTCCGTATAAATCATCGCAAACAATACTATGCCCGATAAATTGAGAATGAATGCGTATTTGATGTGTTCTGCCGGTAAGGATTTTAAATTTTACCCAGCTAAAACGCCTGAAATCTTCCAGCATCTCATACTCGGTAAATGAGGGTTTTCCTTTACTGCTTAAAATCATTTTTCCGTTGCCGGAAGGATGCTGCATTATAGGCTCTTCAATTTTTCCGCTTTGCGGGGTAATGCTTCCATGCACAAGGCCGTAGTAAATTTTTTCTGTGGTGCGGCTTTCAAAAAGCTGCGAAATTTCTGCATGCGCAGCTTTATCTTTTGCAAAAACAATTACGCCGCTTGTGCTTTTATCCAGGCGGTGCACGGTAAAAATTTCGCCATATTTATCAGCTAATATTTGCTTAAGCGAAACCTCTTTTCCTTCTCTGTCCGGAATGCTGAGCAAGCCCGCCGGCTTATTAATGGCAATTAATTTATCGTCTTCAAAAATTGTTTCAAACTTCATTATCCAATTCTGTATTAATTTTTCTTTGGCGAGGGTTTCTTTTTCACAAAGCTTTGGTTCATATATTTCAATAAGCGAACTTCTTTTTCATGCAAGAAACGCCATTTGCCACGTTCCAGGTTTTTTTTGGTAAGATTGGCAAACAATACCCTGTCGAGGCCTTTAACTTCATAACCCAAATGTTCAAACAAGCGGCGCACAATGCGGTTTCTGCCACTGTGAATTTCGAGGCCCACCAGCGATTTATCTTTCGGGTCGGCATAGCCGGCAGCGTCAGCAGCTATAAAGCCATCTTCCAGCTCAACGCCTTTGAGCAGGGCTTCCATATCCTTTTTAAGTAAAGGTTTGTCAAGCTTTGCCTCGTATATTTTTTTTATTTCGAAAGATGGATGCGTTAGCTTCTGTGTAAGGTCGCCATCATTGGTAAGCAACAGCACGCCGGTTGTGTTGCGGTCTAACCTGCCTACCGGGTAAATTCTTTCGCCTGTGGCTTGTTGCACCAGTTCAAAAACCGTTTTACGGCCATGCGTATCTTTTGCTGTGGTAATGTAATCCTTGGGTTTGTTCAGTAAAATGTAAACCAGGTTTTTTTG
Source organism: Parafilimonas terrae (assembly GCF_900115755.1). Taxonomy (GTDB): domain Bacteria; phylum Bacteroidota; class Bacteroidia; order Chitinophagales; family Chitinophagaceae; genus Parafilimonas; species Parafilimonas terrae. Next base: position 1,059,664 of record NZ_FOXQ01000001.1, on the reverse strand, counting down.
TATATGAAGCTGTTTGTTATTGAATACAACCTTATCGGCTGATGTTACCTTATAGCCCGGTTCGTAAATTATATTGTTGTTTACTTTTACTTTACCTTCTTTCACCAGCACTGCCGCTTCCCTCCTGCCACAAACGCCTGCATGGGCAATAAATTTATTAAGCGGTATTTCTCCCGGGTTTGAACTATTAGCCTTATCTGCTTTTGTGTTTGGGTTTAATGGTTCATGGCCTGGTTTTACCGGCCTGGAAGTCCTGGGTTTTGAAGACTGCAATTCATAATTTAATTTTTTTTCTTCATACCGCTTCTTCTTTTCTTCTTTCCACCTGCGCTTATCCTGTTTTATCGCCTCTTTTTTGCGGGAGTTCTTTTCTTTATTTATAAATTTTTCAAACGAATGCTGCTTCATGTATCTGCTTTGAATGGCAAATGTCAATCAATTAAATAAAAAATGCTTTAAAACTTAAGTTTCAAAGCATTTAGATTGTTTTAAGCTATGCTTCTTTTACCTGCGGTACTGCAAAGCCCATTCAAAGAAGTTTTTCTTATTTACACGCCAGCTTGTATCATAAGCCTGGTTCCAGGCGCTGTGGCCAACGCCTTTCAAACTTGTCAATATTGCCGGGATTTTTGGATTCGCCCCGTTTATAATGTTGGTATAGTTTACAGCATTTCCATAAAACGAATCAGCAGTACCGCAAATATTCCAGCAGGCGATATTGAATTTGGCAACGTTTGTTATTTTATCCGGATGGTCCGCCGCTGCAGAACTTACCGGCCCGATAGCCGCAAACTGCTGGCAGAGGCTCACATCATCCGTCATACAGCTCCATAAGCCCCAGCCACCCGCGCTGAAACCGGTTAAATAAACACGGGAAACATCTATTCTGTAAGTCTTTTTTAATGAAGCAAGCATAGTTTTTATCTGCGGTGCACTCCAGCCCCAGCTTACCGGGCACTGTGGTGTGAAAACAATAAACGAATAGTCTTTTCCATCCGCAGGATTTTTAGAAACGGGATCCCATCCTTTGGAAATGTGGTATGCAATTGTGCCGCTATGCAATAAAGCCTTAATATCTGTGCCTTGCTCGCCCACTCCGTCAAGGGCAATTATTAAAGGATATTTTTTCCTAATGCTTTTTATACCATTATAACCGGCCGGCAGCCATAATAATGCCTGTGAAGTGGGATAGGTATAATCGCCGGTAGCTATTGTTATTTGCTGCTGGCGGCCAACAAGGTCGCCTGTCTGCGTTTTTCTTCTTAATTTTTTAATAGAAAGATCAGATTCATTTGCAGCCGAGACCGTGCTGAGCTGAGCAGTTTCTTTTTTACAGGAAGGAGAAGCCATCAATAACATTACAAACAATACAATAGAGCTTAATTTTCTCATTGAAAAAACTTTACAAAATTTAGTAATAAAAGATATTGGAAAGTAAGTAGTTAAAGCGCCCATGCGGGCGCAAAATTTATGCCATAAGAGGGTTGAATAAAGGATAAATGTGATATTAACTTTTAATGGTTCAGATAGTTGGCTTACAAAAGATTCCTTTTATAAAGAAGACAAAAAAAGCGCTACGATCCTCGTAACGCTTTCATTTTTAAAGCTCCTCAGACTGGACTTGAACCAGTGACCCTCTGATTAACAGTCAGATGCTCTAACCAGCTGAGCTACTGAGGAATGTTTCAGGGGCTGCAAAAATAGTCGTTTTTATATTTTTACCAACTCCTTTTTTAAAATTAGCGTTAAAAGAAATATTCTGTCTTGTATGGATACCGCTGCCGGTACAATGCCCGCACATTTTCCAATACAATATTCCGCAGTTTATCAATATTTCTTTTCTCCACAGCCGAAATAAAAACCGCTTTATTTTCTGTTGCCTTTTGCCATCTTTCTTCAAGCTGGTGCAAAATTTCCTGTTTGGTGCCTGCATCCAGCCATTCATCAAAATTCGTTTCTTCGTAAGCATCAATTTTGTTGAAAACAGTTATAACAGGTTTATCAACCGCACCCAGTTCCTGCAGGGTTTTATTTACTGTGGCCATCTGCTCTTCATATTTCGGGTGTGAAATATCCACCACATGCAGCAGCAAATCAGCTTCACGCACTTCATCCAGCGTGCTTTTAAAACTTTCAATTAAATGATGCGGCAGCTTTCGTATAAAGCCAACCGTATCACTCAGGAGAAAAGGCGTGTTTTCAAAAACAACTTTACGCGTAGTAGTATCAAGCGTGGCAAACAATTTATTCTCGGCAAATACATCGCTTTTGCTCAGCAGGTTCATAATGGTGCTTTTGCCAACGTTAGTATAACCCACTAATGAAACCCGTATAAATTCACCACGATCTTTACGTTGCGTAAAAGATTGTTTATCTATTTCCTGCAGCCTTTTGCGCAGCAGCGAAATTTTATCCCTTACAATACGGCGGTCTGTTTCAATTTCTGTTTCGCCCGGGCCCCTTGTGCCAATACCGCCACCAAGCCTTTCAAGGTGTTTCCACATGCCACGCAAACGCGGCAAAATATATTGGTACTGCGCCAGCTCCACCTGGGCTTTTGCACGGGAAGTTTTAGCACGTCTTGCAAAAATGTCGAGAATAAGATCGCTGCGGTCTATGGCTTTAACGCCGGTGGCTTTTTCAATATTGGTAATTTGCGAGCCGCTTAGTTCATCATCAAAAATGATGATATCCGCCGGGTGCGTTTTAATATAAGCCGCCACTTCTTCCAGCTTTCCTTTTCCTATAAATGTCCTGCTATCGGGCTGCGGTAATTTTTGCGTAAAGGTTTTAATGGCAACTGCGCCGGCTGTTTCGGCAAGAAAGGCAAGCTCATCAAGATTTTCCTGCACCTCGCGTTCTTCCTGGCTCTTTTGCACTATGCCCACGAGCACTGCCCGTTCTTCAGCTTTTACCTGTTGCTTAATATCAATCAAATGCTGTAGCTAATTTTTTTAAAAGTTAAACCAATTCACCCAACCTGCAAATTACAGGCCGCTTAAAGTAAGCCCGATTGAAACGGGGTGAATAACCGGGCCGGCGCCGGTTTTTAAAAAGCTGGTAACCTGGTAAGAACCATCAAGTGAAATGTGGCCAAAACCAATACGGCCGGTTAATGCAAAGCGTGTGCTGTTTATAAACCGCTTGTCAGATTCTTTCTGAATATAATTTTTTGCATAAATGGGATTACCATTGGCATCCACATAATTCTTTCCTTTTGTGTGGGCGGTAACCAATAAGCCACCCTTTATGCCCAGCGCCATCTTAAAGCCTTTATCGGGCTGAACCGGGTTGCCGGAAAACCGCAATTCAAGCGGCACTTCAATAAAACCGGTTGACAGTTTGAATTTATCAAAATGATTAGTGTTGGTTACATTAGTAAACGGCAATGTGCCCGTTTGAGATTTAAGGTTTACGTAAGTATTGGAAAAAAAGATATTGCTTGTTCCTATTCCTAAACCTAAACCCACGCTAAAATGCGGGCTGTTGCGAAAAGGTTTATCCAGCATTACATAAATATTAAAATGCCTTGAAAAGCCTGATGTATTTATGCTGTCCGGCACATTTGGCCACATATCGTAACCATACTGAACCATAAAATGATCGTTTGCCCTTGTGCTCAAATCAAGCTTAGACCACTCCCTGTTTTTTGGCGCCGGTTCCGACATAATGCGGGACAGGGCTGAAGTATCAGTATTAACCTGTGCTTTGGCAGCAACAAAAGCAGCTATTGAAAAGAATAGCAGGAAAAACTTTTTCATCTGGTTCATAATATTTGAGTTTGCTGGTTGCAGAAATCCTGGTTATAATCAGTTATTTCCCGCTTTATGCTTTGTTAATTTTTAAAGTGCGGACAAAAATAAATGAAATCAATCCACACACCCGGTTAAAATAACGCAAAATAAATCTGGTTTTGGCAAGGGCATAAGCATTTGCATCCCGAAATAATTTTTAACCCTGATTTCTTTATCAAACATAAAGCTTAACGTGGCTGGCGTGGCTTAAAAATTGATTCGTTTTAGGCATGAAACCGGGCATGTTAATTCTTCTCACATAGGGAATGTAACAGCAAGGTTACATGAGGCCATTGAAAAAACAAACTTATACGAATGAAACATTTATTATTTGCAAGCCTTGCCCTGCTGCTCATAAACGGCCAGGCGAATGCACACATCAATATGCCGCAAAAAACAGGCAGCGCAAAAATTGCAGCCGCCTTTCATGAAAGCGATACGGCAACCCTCAGCGGAAAATGGGAATTAATGCCTGTGCTGAGCTCTGATACCGCTGCCGGCAAAATTCCTTTCATTGTTTTCAATATTAAAAACGGCAGGTTTACCGGTAACACCGGCTGCAACAATATGAGCGGCGCCTTTTTGCTTTCGCAGGATGCCCTTCAGTTTAATGAAAAGCTAATCTCCACCAAAAAAACCTGCCCCGGCTATAACGAAGAGGCTTTTATGGAAAACCTGCTTAAAACAAACCGTTATCAAATTGAAGATGGCGTGCTTCAGCTAATGTATAACACAACAGTATTGTCAAAATGGGTGCGGCACGCAGATAAAAACCCCACCAAACAAATTTAGTTTGCATGGGCGCAGGTTTTTATCTTTAAACCTTAAAACACTACAATGCAATACAGAAAATTTGGGCGCACCGGCTGGCAGGTTAGCGAAATTGGATATGGCATGTGGGGCATGGCAGGCTGGACGGGCTCTGAGAGCGAAGAAGTAAACCGCGCTCTTGACAAATCGGTTGAAATGGGCTGTAATTTTTTCGATACTGCCTGGGCTTATGGCGATGGTTTAAGCGAACAAATATTGAATGCTGTTTTAAAAAGGCATGCAGGCAAGAGATTGTACGTTGCCACCAAGATCCCGCCCAAAAACCGCAAGTGGCCTTCTAAAAGAGAATTCCTGTTAAAAGATGTTTTTCCTTCTGATTACATAATTGAATACACGGAAAAGAGCCTTAAAAACCTCGGCGTGGAAACCATAGACCTGCAGCAGTTTCATGTGTGGGAAGATGGCTGGGCCGATGAGGATGAATGGCAGGATACGATTATTAAATTAACGCAACAGGGTAAAGTGCGGGCCTGGGGCATAAGCATAAACCGCTGGGAACCCGATAATAGCCTGAAAACCCTGCATACAGGCCTTATAGATGCGGTGCAGGTGATCTATAACATTTTTGACCAGGCGCCTGAAGACAATCTTTTCCCGCTTTGCCGCAAAATGGATATTGGCGTAATTGCCCGCGTGCCTTTTGATGAGGGAACCCTCACCGGCACGCTCACCAAAGAAACCGTTTTTCCCGGGGAAGACTGGCGTTCCACCTATTTTGTTCCTGAAAACCTTAGTTCAAGCGTTGATCATGCGGAAGCTTTGCGGCCTTTGATCCCCGGTGGAATGACTATGCCCGAAATGGCGCTGCGTTTTATTTTAAGTAACCCCGATGTTTCCACAACCATCCCGGGAATGCGCAAACTAAAGAATGTTATGGCCAATATGCAGGCAGGCGATGGCAAGGGCTTAACCGAAAACTTATTACAAGAATTGAAAAGTCACCGTTGGGACAGGGAACCTACCCAATGGTCGCAATAAATATTGTAAGGACACTATTTTTAAAAGCAATGACAATGGTTCATTGCTTTTTTATTTTCTGCTATGCAATATTCTTTCCTTTTTAGGCTGATTTTCTTCGCTGATTACTCCGGCTGCGGCCCTGTTCAGGGCAGTGTGCTGAAAAAACAACGAAAATTGCGGGTGAAACGCGGAGAAATAATCGTTTTTCCAGCGAAAAGAATGGGTTTTATAGGAAATTATACCAGGAAAACAGCGAAAAGAATGAATAAAACAGCGAAAAAAATGAATTTTCCGGCGAAAATTTTTCGCAAAAGCAGCGAAAAGAATGGGTTTTCTCGGGAAAAGAATCGATTTTCTGGGGAATTTTTCCTGTTTTCTCGGGAAAAAATTGAGTTTTCTGGGGAGTTTTTCGGGTTTTTTCGGGAGTTTTTTCAAAATTCTGGGGAAAAGAAACAGTTTTCTGGGGAAGACGAACGCATTTCTGGGGAAGATTTCCGGGTTTCTCGGGAGAAATTCCATGAAAAGGGGGAAGCTAATCCGGTTTGAAGACGTTTTTTTAAACCTGGAACCTGGAAAATCTCCTTCTGCACATCAATATTAATGGGGTAACTTATCTCTCAGCTTTCCATACACCCAGGTACCGGCAACCGCGCTGGCAATTACCACTGCAATCACCGTAAAACCTGCGCCCAATTGTGCAAACAGTGGCCCGGGGCAGGCGCCCGTCATTGCCCAGCCTAAACCAAAAATTAAACCGCCGAAAATTTGCCCTTTATTAAATTTTTTGGGGTGAAAATGTATGGTTTCGCCATAAATAGTCTTTATGTTGAACTTTTTTATGAGCCACACAGCAATTATTCCCGTTATCACGGCCGTGCCTATAACGCCATACATGTGAAAACTTTGCAGTCTGAACATTTCCTGGATACGAAACCAGGAAACCACTTCAGATTTTACCAGCACAATGCCAAACAAAATGCCCGTAATAAGGTATTTGAAATTAAACCAACAGGGGTGCTGCAGCTCACTTTCGTTTATGCACGAAGTATCTTCGGAACGCACCTCATAATCTGTAATAAAATCAACCGGTATATTTTTTTCAACAGTATTCATAATCATTTTTTATAAAGAAAGAATATAAGGCAGGATGAGGTTGGCCATTATAAAACCGCCCGCCATAAAACTAATGGTGGCAACCAGCGATGGCCACTGCAGGTTACTTAATCCCATGATGGAATGGCCGCTGGTGCAGCCGCCGGCATACCGCGTGCCGAAGCCAACAAAAAAGCCACCCACCATCAGCAGCACAAAGCCCCTTGCAGAAAAAAGCGCCGGCCAGCTAAAAAGTTCGGCGGGCAATAAACCGGCGGTATCGTGTATGTTATAATTATTCAGTTCAGCCATTAATGCCGGGTTTACCTGCACGGGGTTTGGATTAGCGAGAAAATGCGCCGCAATAAAACCGCCGCCAATAATGCCCGCAGCAAAAAACAGGTTCCATATTTCTTTCTTCCATTTGTATTGAAAGAATTGAATGTTTGCGGAAAAACATGCGGCGCATATATGCCGCAGGTTAGCCGATATGCCAAAAGATTTGTTGCCTGCAATTAATAAAACAGGCACCATCAGGCCAATTACCACGCCCGACACATACCAGGGCCACGGTTGTTTTAATAGTTCAATCATTGTATAACTCTTTAAAAAAAATCAATTAAGCAAGGTTTCTTTAATAATGATATAAATGCCCATTGCCAGCACAAACCAGCCGAAAACTTTCCTGAGTTTTTCACCATCAATTTTTTTGCTGAATAAACCGCCTATGAAAATGCCGGCAATGGCAATGGCAGAAACGGTTAAAAGAAAAAACCAGTCTGTTTTATGATGGCCTATATCGCCCGCAAAACCCGTGAGTGAATTTAGGGCGATAATGAGCAGCGACGTGCCTACGGCTTTTTTCATGTGCAGGTGCAGCAGTAAAACCAGCGCCGGTATTAAAAGAAAGCCGCCGCCGGCGCCAAGAAAGCCTGTAACAAGGCCAATGCCCGTTCCGTATAAAATTAATACGCCAATGTTTTTTTTATGATTGGAGTGATGTTCTGTTACCTTATTCGTAAGCATGGAAAACGATGCGGCCAGCATTAATACGCCAAACAAAATCATGGTAAGCACAGAGAACTTAAAATGAAAACCGGCAATGAATATATCTTCAGGAATATTGGGAATGATGAGTTTTCTTATAACAAAAACGGTAAGTATGGATGAAATGCCAAACAATAATGTTGTTCTGAAATCAACCAGGTTTTTGCGCCAACTGTTGAAGGCGCCAATTAAGCTGGTGGAACCAACAATAAATAAAGAATAAGATGTGGCAAGCACCGGTGATACGCCAAACAAATACACTAAAACCGGAACAGTAAGAATAGAACCGCCGCCGCCTATTAACCCCAGTGAAATCCCGATAAATAAAGAAGCGATATAGCCGGTAATGTGCATGCAGCAAAATTGCGGTTATGTTTTTACCCGGCAAGTGATATTTATCACGCAGTGGTATTAATTTTCTTTATCCATTCAATGGAATTTCTGTTAAGGCCCACAAGGCCTTTGGCTTCCATTTTTTTAAGTAAGCGGCTTATTACTTCGCGGGAAGAATTAAGATCGCTGGCAATATCGTGGTGTGTTAGTTTTAAGATGGGCCCGAATTGCGCTACCTGTTTTTTCAAATAAAATTCAAGGCGCTCATCCATATTGGAGAAGGCAACTGCATCAATGGTTTTAAGCAATTCTTCAAAACGGTTGCGGTAAGAAGTTATTACAAATTCATACCAGCCTTTATAGCGGCCCAGCCATTTATCCATAAATTCAAGAGGTACCGTTAGCAGTGTTGCATTAGTAATAGCTTTTGCCATTACCTCGCTTGTTTCCTGTTTATAAGCACAAACCATAGATAAGGAACACGCCTGCCCTGCATTAAGATGATAGATAAAGAATTCATTGCCTTCATCATCTTCACGGTACAGTTTAACAACGCCTTCAATGATCAGTATTACAGAGCGGATGTGCTGGCCCACACGCAGTAAAGTTTCTCCTTCTTTTACATAACGGGTTACACCGTGTTGCAGCATTTCTTCATACAATTCATTTTCAAAGCCGGGAAATAGTTTTTGCAACAGCAGTTTATCCATGGGTGCAAAATTATTTTATTGAAGCTAAGTTTATTGAAGCTTACAGGTTATGGCCTTAAAACTGATTTAAGTCATGCTTTTGCTTGTCCGCAATCAGTTAATCAAAATTTGCGCAGTCATAGTTTCGCCGCTTATTTATATGAACGCATACACCGTAAGTAAGGCTGTAACCTGTTATCATTGCGGCGAAGATTGTACTTCAGTCGTTATAAGCGATGGCAGAAACTTTTGCTGCGAAGGCTGTAAAATGGTGTATGCTATTTTAAATAAAAACGGCCTTTGCGATTATTATGCTATCAGCCAAAACCCCGGCAGCAGCCAGCGCATAAAAGTGCGGGAAAACAAGTTTGCTTTTCTCGATGATGAAAAAATAAGCGCCCCGCTGCTTAATTATAAAGATGCGCATCAAACCTTTATTACTTTTTATATTCCGCAAATACATTGCAGCAGTTGTTTATGGCTGCTGGAAAACCTGCATAAGCTTAATAAAGGGGTTATAAGCAGTAAGGTAAACTTTGAGAAAAAAGAAGTTGATATTATTTTCAATCATGCAGCAGTTAGTTTGCGCAAGGTAGCTGAGTTGCTGGTGAGTATTGGTTACGAACCTTACATCAGCTTCAGCGATATGCGCAAAGCAAAGCCCCGGCTTGATAAATCGAAGATCTTTAAAGTGGGCGTTGCCGGTTTTTGTTTCGGCAATATTATGCTGCTGAGCTTTCCTGAATACTTGGGCGTGAATGCGCAGGAGCACAACCTTGTGTTACTGTTCAGGATATTGAATGTATTGCTGAGCCTTCCCGTATTTTTTTACAGCGCCTCGGAGTTTTACATCAGCGCCTGGAAGGGCCTTAAACATGGCTTTTTAAACATAGATGCGCCTATTGTTTTAGCCGTTGCCGTTACGTTTATAAGAAGTTTATATGAAGTGTTTGCCAATACGGGCGGCGGTTATTTCGACAGCATGAGCGGGATTGTTTTTTTTATGCTTATAGGAAGGGTTTTGCAGGATAAAACATATCAACAGCTCAGCTTTGAAAGAGATTATACCGCTTATTTCCCGATAGCGGTAAGCAGGATGAACAGTGGCGTGCAGCAGTCGGTTGCGCTACCCGATATTCGTTTGGACGATACACTGCTTATTCACAATGAAGAACTGGTTCCTGCCGACGGTATTCTTACAAAAGGCCAGGCATTGATCGATTATAGTTTTGTAACCGGCGAAAGCATGCCGGTAGTGCGGGAAATGGGTGAAATAATTTATGCCGGCGGCAAACAGGTTGGCGGAAATATTGAATTGCTGGTTATTAAAGAAGTGGCGCAAAGTTATCTTACCAAGCTTTGGAACCGCGATGAAATGAATGCCCGCAAAAAAGACGAAGCGCGGTCATTCGTGCATATACTTAGCCGCTATTTTACCTGGGTGGTGCTTACTATTGCCATAAGCGCCGCATTATACTGGAGTTTTAATGATACATCTAAAATATGGCCTGCTGTTACAGCCGTTTTAATTATCGCCTGCCCCTGCGCACTGCTGCTGAGCAACACGTTTACCAACGGCAATATTCTCCGGATTTTAGGCCGCAACCATTTCTACCTGCGCAATGCACAGGCCATTGAAGAGATTGGGAAAATTGACACAATTGTGTTTGACAAAACAGGAACCCTAACTACAAGCAGCAACCACTCGGTTGAGTATGCGGGTGATGCAATTACTGCTGAAATGAAGCAGCAAATTGCATCGCTTGCTGCTCAATCTAATCACCCGGTAAGCAGGGCCATCGTTAATTATTTTGATGCGAAGCATGTATTGCCGGTTGCGGCATTTAACGCAGTTACCAGCAAAGGCGTAAGTGGAATTGTTAAGGGCGATTGTATTAAAATAGGTTCCAGGCAATTTGTGCTTGAAGATGGTGTTACGGAAGCCGCATCTTCTACCTATATCTCTGTAAATAATAAGTTGATTGGCCGTTTCTTCTTTAAAAATCAATACCGGGACAACCTGTATAAACTTGTTATGCAATTAAAATGGAAATACAGACTGGCTGTGCTAAGCGGCGATAACGATGGAGAGCGTAATTATCTTGGCGGGTTGTTTGGCGCAGATGCCGCCATACTATTCAATCAGAAGCCGGAAAATAAACTGCAGTTTATTAAACAACTGCAGCAGGATGGTTATAAAGTAATGATGGTAGGCGATGGCCTTAACGATGCCGGTGCTTTAAAACAGGCAGATGCAGGAATAGCTATAACTGATAGCGCCAATAATTTTACGCCTGCCAGCGATGGTATAATTGAGGCAGAAAAACTGCCTTTGTTATATCGTTTTATATTGTTTTGCCGCATGAATAAAAATATTGTTATCACCAGTTTCGTGGTATCAATTCTTTATAATATTATTGGAATATGGTTTGCTGTGCAGGGTTCTTTATCCCCCATGATAGCGGCCATCTTAATGCCTTCCAGCAGCTTAAGCATATTGCTTTTAACTTTTGGCTGCAGCAGTATTGCGGCAAAAGTTTTAAGATTAAATAATTAGTCCCGAAAAATCAAATAAGCAGGCTTCTTCAATATCCGGGGCTTGTCTTTACCTCTTCAAAAAAGCTGTAAACCATTATTTACATAAACCTGTACAGAGAATGATTTTAATCAGCTTTCTGTTTGAATTGTGTCATAATTCTGTCAGAAACCGCCGGATATTTTTGTGCTTTCTAAAATTTCTATGAGCGTAATCTTTTTATTGTTGACCGCAAGCATCCTGATTGCAGCGTTGTTCCTGCTGGCTTTTTTATGGAGCGTAAAAAAAGGCCAGTACGATGACCAGCAAAGCCCGCCTGTAAGAATGCTGTTCGACGATAAACCTACAAACAACAATCAATAAACATTTCTATGCTTAAACAAAAAGACACGATAGGTGGCATTACTGTGCCGGATGAGGTGCAGGAAAAACTGGCTGTTGAACGGTTTTATTACGATAATAAGATCGTTAAAATGTTTGCCTATGCAACTATTCTCTGGGGCGCTATTGGAATGCTGGCGGGCCTGCTTGCCGCCATACAATTGTATTTGCCCGGCGCCAATTTTGATACGGCAGAAACAACTTTTGGCCGCGTAAGACCGGTACATACCAATGCCGTTGTATTTGCTTTTGTAGGCAACGGTATTTTCATGGGTGTATATTATTCGCTGCAGCGGTTATGTAAAGCGCGTATGTTTAGCGATAAGCTGAGCAAGGTACACTTCTGGGGCTGGCAGTTAATTATAGTGACAGGCGCTGTTACATTGCTGGCGGGTTATACCACAGGTAAAGAATATGCAGAGCTTGAATGGCCAATTGATATTTTAATCACTATTGTTTGGGTGATTTTCGGTATCAATATGTTTGGTACTATTTTAAAAAGAAGAGAAAGCCACCTGTATGTGGCAATATGGTTTTATATAGCTACCTGGGTTACAGTTGCCATGCTGCATATTGTAAACTCTTTCGAAATTCCTTTTTCTGCTTTTAAAAGCTATAGCTGGTATGCCGGTGTGCAGGATGCGTTGGTACAATGGTGGTACGGCCATAATGCCGTTGCTTTCTTTCTTACCACACCTTATCTCGGCCTTATGTATTACTTTTTACCCAAGGCTGCCAACAGGCCGGTATATAGTTACCGTTTATCTATTATACATTTTTGGGCGCTGATATTTATTTATATCTGGGCAGGCCCGCACCACTTATTATACACTGCTTTACCAGATTGGGCGCAAAGCCTTGGCGTTGTGTTTAGCGTTATGTTGATTGCACCAAGCTGGGGCGGTATGCTCAACGGTTTATTTACTTTAAGAGGTGCATGGGATAAAGTGAGGGAAGACCCTGTTTTAAAATTTATGGTGGTGGCAGTTACCTGCTATGGCATGGCCACTTTTGAAGGCCCTATGTTAAGCCTTAAAAGCGTAAATGCCATCTCTCACTTTACAGACTGGACCATTGCGCATGTGCATGTTGGCGCATTAGGCTGGAATGGGTTCTTAACTTTTGGCGTGCTGTACTGGATCATTCCAAAAATATTCAATACAAACCTCTATTCAAAAAAGCTGGCCAATACACATTTCTGGATTGGTACCATTGGTATTGTGCTGTATGTGGTGCCAATGTATTGGGCCGGCTTTACCCAGGCAACCATGTGGAAAAGCTTTACAGAAGAGGGTTCGCTTACGTACCAGTTTTTAGAAACGGTTACCAATATAGAATCTATGTATGTTTTGAGAAGCATCGGCGGAACTGTTTTTCTTACCGGTGTATTTTTAATGGCATACAACCTGTTTAAAACCGTTAAATCAGGAAGCCTTGTGGCCAACGAAGCGGCAGAAGCTGCACCGCTTTCCACACACCAGGTAATAGCACACAGCGATAAACACTGGCACCGCTGGATTGAAAAAAGGCCTGTTCAAATGCTGGTGTTCAGCCTCATAGCCGTAGCAATCGGCGGCATTCTTGAAATAGTGCCCACTTTTCTTATAAAAAGCAATGTGCCCACTATTGCATCTGTTAAACCATATACGCCGCTTGAATTACAGGGCAGGGATATTTATGTGGCCAACGGCTGTTATACCTGCCATTCGCAAATGATAAGGCCTTTCAGGGATGAGGTGGCGCGTTATGGCGAATACAGCAAGGCCGGTGAATTTGTTTATGACCACCCGTTTCAGTGGGGCAGCAAACGCACCGGGCCCGACCTGGCAAGGGTGGGTGGAAAATACCCGGATAGCTGGCATTATAACCACATGATGGACCCGCGTATTATGAGCCCTGGTTCTATTATGCCGGCTTATGCCTGGATGCTCGACAAACAACTGGATACTGCTTCAACCGGCGCCAGGATAAGGGCTATGCAAAAACTGGGGGTGCCTTATGCCGAAGGTTATGATAAAATAGCCAACCAGGATTTAATGAAACAGGCAAATGAAATAAAGAATAATCTTAAAAAAGATAAGATAGAAACCAGCAGCACCGCAGAGATTGTTGCGCTGATTGCTTACCTGCAAAGGCTGGGTGTTGATATTAAGAAATCCGGCGATGCCGCACCGCTGCAATAATTCAAAAATTTTAATTCAAAAAATTAGTTACATGAGCTTCATACATTATCTCGAAAGCATTACAGGCGTTTCCATATATGCGCTTATTTCTTTCGGCATATTCTTCAGCTTCTTCGTAGTAATGTCTTTATGGGCATGGAAAGCAGACAAAAAACTCATTAAAACATTAAGCAATATTCCACTGGATAACAGCGCGGAAATAAACTGATATGAGCATGAAAAACAAGTCTATAAAATTGATTGCCTTTTTTGCAGCAGTGCTGCCCTTAGGTGCATTGGCGCAGGATGGCCCTAAAATGAATGAGGCTAAAAGCCCGCAGGCAATTGCTTTGTGCATTATTGCCGCATTGCTGGCGCTGGCCATTTATGTGGCAGCAAAAATGCTGGTGCAACAGGCAAAAGCCAATCTTAAAAAGATTAAAAAAAGCACGGCAACAAAATTAGTTTCAGCTTTATTATTCGTGTTTTTAAGCAGCTCCCTGTTTGCACAGGATGCTGTGGTAACAGATGATGCCGCAGCCGGAAAAACGGAAATAGTTAAAGCCGCTATACCACTATCTTCTACAAGCTTTTATGTGCTCGTTTCTGTAATAGGAGTTGAAATAATTATCCTTATCAGTATAATTGGGCAGGTAAAATCTTTAATGAAAGCTAACGAAGAAGCGCCTGTTGCAGAAAATGCAATAGCCGTTGAAACAACAGAAGAGCAATTGTTCAGCATTAAAAAAATATGGGGCAAGCTCAACAGCTTTAAACCTATACAGGAAGAAGCGGATATTGAAATGAGCCACGATTATGATGGCATTCGCGAACTTGATAACCGCTTGCCGCCGTGGTGGCTGTATGGCTTTTATATCTGTATCATTTTTGCCGTTGTTTATCTCTGGCGCTTTCATGTATCTCACACCGGGCCGTCTTCTGTTCAGGAATTGGAAATAGCCATGCACCAGGCAGAGGAGCAGCGGGCGGGCTTTCTTGCCAAATCAAAAAACAATGTTGATGAAAATACGGTTACCCAATTAACAGAGGCATCGGATATTGATGCAGGCAAAAAAGTGTTTACTTCCATGTGCGCTGCCTGCCACGCTGCTGATGGCGGTGGCGGCGTTGGGCCCAACCTTACCGATGATTACTGGCTGCATGGCGGCAGTATAAAAGATATATTTAAAACCATTACTTACGGCTGGCCTGATAAAGGCATGAAAAGCTGGAAAGATGATTACTCCCCATTACAAATTCAGCAAATAGCCAGTTATGTAATGTCGCTGCATGGAACAAAACCTGCAACCCCAAAAGAACCACAGGGAGATTTGTATAAAGAGGCGGGCGCAACGGCTGCTGACAGCAGCGCTGTAAAAGATAGTGCGCTTAAAACAACCACCGCTCTTGTGAAATAAAAAGAATGAATACAGCAACAACAAATAATAAACATAGCGACGAAAACTTTCGCGACAGCCTGGCAACGGTTGACAAAGAGGGAAAACGAAAGTGGATATACGCATGGAAACCTAAGGGAAAGCTATACGCCATCCGCAAATGGTTAAGCTACTTGTATTTTATAATTTTCTTCGGGCTGCCTTTTGTAAAAATTAATGGCAGGCCGCTGTTCATGTTCAATATACCCAAAGGCAAGTTTGTTGTATTTGGTAAGATTTTCTGGCCGCAGGATTTCTTCATCTTCGGTTTGGCTATGGTTACTTTTATCTTCTTTATTATTCTTTTTACAGCGGCCTTTGGAAGATTGTTTTGCGGCTGGGCCTGTCCGCAAACCAATTTTATGGAAATGATGTTTCGAAGAGTTGAATTCCTGGTGCTGGGCAATGCCAATCAGCAAAAAGCTTTAAAAAATGCGCCGTGGACGGGCGGCAAAATATTTAAAGTTGGCCTTAAGCATGTATTGTTCTTCATATCATCATTTATCATCGCCAACTTTTTCCTCGCATATGTTATTGGTATAGATGACCTGGAGAAAATTATTACCGAACCGGTAAGCGAGCATATAGCGGGCCTTTCATCCATACTTATTTTCAGTGGTGTTTTTTATGGCGTATATGCCTTTTTCAGGGAGCAGGCCTGCACGGTAGTTTGCCCTTATGGAAGATTGCAAAGCGTGCTGCTCGATAAAAATTCAATGATAGTTGCCTACGATTATAAGCGTGGGGAACCGCGTGGTATAAAAAAGAAAAATCAGCCGGCCGAATTGCAGTTGGGCGATTGCATTGATTGTTTTCAATGTGTGCGTGTTTGCCCTACCGGTATTGATATACGCAATGGGGTGCAAATGGAATGTGTTGGCTGCACCGCCTGCATTGATGCCTGTAATGATGTGATGGATAAAATTCATAAGCCGCGTGGTTTAATCCGTTATGCATCTGAAAATTCTATTGCCACCGGCGAGCCGCTGCACTATACAACACGCATGAAAATTTATACAGGCTTATGTATGGTAGTGCTGGTGCTGCTGAGCGTGCTGTTGTTTACAAGAAAAGATATTGATGTAACCGTTATGCGTACGCCGGGTCAATTGTTCCAGGAAAGAGGTGAAGACAGCGTATCAAATCTTTACAACATAAAAGTGATGAATAAAACGGATAAAGATATTCCGCTAACAATAAAGATGAAGAACATGGATGGAAGTGTGCAGGTGGTTGGTAAACCCTATGTGCATGTAGCAAAAGAAGGGCAAGGTTCGGGGTCATTCTTTTTAATTCTTCCTAAAAAAGATATTCATAACAGGAAAACAGAAATAAAGCTGGCTTTGTATGAAGGCGATAAAGAAATTCTTACAGAAACAACCAGCTTTTTGGGGCCTGTGCAATAAAAATTTAAACTATGAACTGGGGACATAAATTAGCCATTGTATTTGTTGGTTTTGCGGTGCTGATTGGAACATTAGTGTACAAGTGCACGCAGCATAAATTCGATCTTGTTTCTGATGATTATTACAACCAGGAATTAAAATTTCAGGATAAGATAGACGGCAGCAAGGCAGCGGCAGCAATAAGCCCGGTAAAAATATCGCAAACGCCAGGCGATATTTTTATTCAGATGCCGGAAGAGATGAAAGGGCTTTCCCTGGAGGGCGATGTTTGGCTGTATTGCGCCTCCGATGCCGCCAATGATGTTAAGCTTCCCCTAAGCCTTGATGCCAATGGCATAATGGAAATTAATAAACAGAAAGTGCCGGGCACAAACTATACAGTTAAAATATCATGGAACAGCAGCAATAATAAATATTATAAGGAGCTGCCACTTACTGTTACAAAACAATGATGTGGCAATTAATCATACCAGCTTTTGCACTTGGCTTGTTCAGCAGCTTTCATTGTGTGGGCATGTGCGGCGCTATAGCATTTTCGCTGCCGGTAAATCATTTATCTAAACCCAAAAAAATTGCTGGCATTTTTTTGTATAATCTTGGCCGCATAGCCACATATAGCACTATAGGTTTTTTATTTGGGCTAATTGGAAGGCAGTTATATATAGCCGGCCTGCAGCAATGGTTTTCAATTATTGCAGGCATAATAATTATGCTTGCAGTATTGCAATATGTTTTCAGAAAACCTTTAATGCACTTACCTGGTTTTGGTAAAGTTCAGTTGCTGGTTCAAAACCTTATTGGCCGGTTCTTGCGGGCAAAAAATATAGGCCAATTGTTTTTACTGGGCATGGCAAATGGTTTGTTGCCCTGTGGATTAGTATATTTTGCTGTAATGGGTGCTGTGGCTGCCGGTTCTGTATTAAATGCTGCCTTATTCATGGGTTTATTTGGGCTGGGCACTTTGCCTGCTATGTTCCTGTTTGGTTATCTTGGTATGAGTATAAATGTTGCAATACGCAACAAAATGAAACAGGCGGTACCTTATTTTCTTACAGTTATGGGCATGCTGTTAATACTGAGAGGGTTGGGCCTCGGTATTCCATACGTGAGCCCATTGCTGCCACATGTTGTGCAGGAAGGTGCGGTTAGCTGCCATTAACTTTTTCTATCCTTTTGTTTATCAAATAAGGCCGCTCTCATTCCTGCGAGCGGCCTCTGTATTAAGGGGGGTATTTAATCTTAAAGTTTATAGCTGTGTTGTGGGAGCAACAAATTCGCTCAGTTTAAATTTGCCGCTTTCTTTTATAGCTTTAAAACCTCCTTTTATGTCAATGAGGTTATCGAACCCTCTTGCCCGCAAAACAGAATTGAATATCATTGAGCGGTAGCCTCCGGCACAATGCACATAATAGGTTTTATTCTTATCAAGTTGCGCCATGCTGTCGTTTATAAAATCGAGCGGTGCATTTTCTGCATCAGTAATATGCTCGCTGTCGTATTCGCTCTTTTTGCGTACATCAACAATTTCAATATTTTCTTTTTGCATGGCGTCTGCCAGTTCATCAGCAGAAATAGAGTGGATATTGTCTGTTTCCTTGCTTGCATTTTTCCAGGCTTCAAAACCGCCCTTTAAATAACCGATGGTATTATCATAACCCACACGGGCAAGCCTTGTTATTACTTCTTCTTCCCGGCCTTCATCTGTTATTAACAAGATTTGTTGTTTTATATCGGGAATTAATGTGCCCACCCAAGGCGCAAAGTTTCCATCTATACCAATATTGATTGAGTTGGGAATAAATCCCTTTGCAAAAGTTTGCGGGTTTCTTGTATCCAATACCAATGCACCTGTTTCGTTGGCTGCGGTTTCAAATGCATTAGGGCCGAAGGCATGCTGTCCTTTTTCAAGCACTTTATCAATGCTTTCGTAGCCGTGAATATTCATCATTACATTCAATGGAAAATAAGCCGGCGGTGCAACAAGGTCTTTTGTAACAGCTTTTATGAATTCATCTTTACTCATTGGCTGCAAAGCATAATTTACTTTTTTCTGATGGCCCAGCGCATCGGTTGTTTCCTTGCTCATGTTCTTGCCGCAGGCGCTGCCGGCGCCGTGTGCAGGATAAACAATAATGTCATCGTTCAGCGGCAGAATTTTATTGTGAAGTGAATCGTACAGGTAACCGGCCAGCTTATCCTGTGTAAGTTCGTTATTTACTTTTTGCGCAAGATCGGGGCGGCCCACATCGCCTATAAATAATGTGTCGCCCGAAAACAAGCCAACGTCTTTCCCGTTTTCATCTTTCAGTAAATAACAAGTGCTTTCCATGGTATGGCCGGGCGTATGCAATATTTTAAATGCAACCTTTCCAACTTTAAATTCCTGCCCGTCTGTTGCAATAATGGCTTCAAAATCTGGTTTAGCGGTTGGGCCGTAAACAATAGGCGCCCCGGTTTTTTTACTCAGGTCTAAATGGCCGCTCACAAAATCTGCATGAAAATGCGTTTCAAAAACATACTTTATTACCGCATTATTTTCTTTGGCTTTTTTTATATAGGGGTCCACTTCGCGCAAAGGATCAATAATAACAGCTTCGCCTTCACTTTCTATATAATATGCACCCTGTGCCAGGCAACCCGTATAGATTTGTTCAACTGTCATAATTTAAGATTTATGGTGTAAAATTAGAAAGAAACAAAGCCTTTTTCGGTGACTGAAATCACATAGACAGGATGATGGCCCTTAGCAATTTAATGGAAATAATTTGGTAAATAAACCAATGCGGAATAATAGATAAAACAGGAGCTTACTGGTTGAAAAGAAATCAGGAGGCGGAAGTTCCGGTGCGCCGGAATGCGGTTTTGATTGTTCCGCACACATCGGTTTCAATCATTTTTTGGGCCAGCAGCAGCATATTGCAAAAGGCAACATCATTGCTTATACCATGCCCGATTATTACCGGTTTAGATACGCCGAGAATGGGCGTGCCGCCATAATTTTCATAAGCAAAGCGGCGGATAAATTCATCATTGTGCATATCCCGGCTTTTGGCAATATCGTACATTGATTCGCCTAATTTTAATACAACATTGCCGGTGTAACCATCGCAGACAGTTACATCGGCACCGGCATTAAAAATATCACGGCCTTCAACATTACCAATAAAATTAATACGGGAATTGTCTTTTAAGAGCGGGTAAGTTTCTTTGCACAGCGTATTGCCTTTACCTTCTTCTTCACCAACATTTAATAATCCTACTCTTGGATTGGAAATGCCTAAGACACTGCTGGAGTAAATGCTGCCTAAAACAGCAAACTGGTCTAAATGCTGCGCTTTACAATCAACATTTAAACCTACATCGAGCAAAAGCGCTGTATCTCCGCCTATTTTGGGAATTACAGAAGCAATGGTAGGCCGGGAAACACCTTCAATAGGTTTTAAAAAAAACATGGCACCCACAAGCATGGCGCCTGTGTTGCCGGCACTTAAAAAAGCATCAACCTTGCCCGAAGCTAATAACTGAAAACCTTTGGAGATGGAAGAATCAGGCTTTTCTTTTAAAGCCTTTGTAGGGTTTTCATTATACCCGATTATTTCCGCCGCGTGAATAACAACTGTTTTTTCTTCCGGTAAATTGTATTCGCTTAAGAGCGCCCGGACCTGCTGTTCATCGCCAATGCAATAAACGGTAGCATTATTATGCTGCAGGTACAGTTGTAAGCCTTTAACAGCTTCCAGCGGTGCGAAATCACCGCCCATCATGTCAAGAGCGAGATTCATTAAAGCGATAATGGTTTATGCTTTTAGCGGAGCTTTTTCAGAAACAACTTTTCCTTTATAGTACAGCTTTCCTTCGCTCACATGTGCACGGTGGCGTACATGCAATTCGCCGGTAGCGCTGTCTTTGCTCAAAGTTACTTCTTCAGCTTTGTAATGTGTTCTCCTCTTCGCGCCGCGTTGCTGAGAATGCCTGCGTTTTGGATTTGGCATAGTTTATTGTTTATAATTATTTAAGATCTTTAAGTTTATTTAAAGCCTCCCACACCGGGCTGGCTACTTTATCTGTTTCTTTTGCCTGCGATAATTTCGCAAGTACTTCCTGGTTACATTGCGTATTGCCTTCTTCATCCGGCGGACAGGTTTTCTGCAAAGGAATGCTCAGGTTTATAAATTCGTATATCCAATCTGCCAGGTGTAAATGGCTTTCGCCGTGGCTGATGTAATATACATCAGGATCTTCTTCCTGTTCATTCATTTCGTCGGGATTATCAACCAGCTTCACCATTACTTTAAACTCATCCCATAACTGGAGCGTAAGCGGGTTACCGCAACGGTCGCAGTTTACGTCAATAGTTCCGTCAACATCAAACTTTAAAAACATGAACCCGTTTTTCTTGTCAAGTTCAAGTTTTACCGTTGCGTTGCAGTTTGAAAAATCCTGCTCGCCATAATTTGTAAAGAACTTATCATCAACCTGGTATTCAAAATGATGAAGCCCGGGCTTCAGGCCAACGAACGCTATTTCAAACTCTCTCCTGAAATTCATGCCTGAAAAATTTGGGGTGGCAAAGGTAACTGAATTTTGCTTAAGAAGCAAAGCTACACGTTTGCAGAACGATATAACACCATGGCTTAGCTAAAAGTTTAACAAATTAATCTTGCCACATTTGGCGAAAAGCTCAATTTTGCTTTTGAATGGCTTTAATATTGTTAAGCAATTTGAAAATCCGTAAAACCGTATTCTGAATTAACATGAGAAACCTTAAAAATATAATCGTTTCTGTTTCAACAGCGTTCGCTTCGCTTATTTACACAAAGAAGAGACTTCAAAAAACAAACAGGCTTCGTATTATACATAATAGCAGCAACCGCTTTAAGAAAAGCTGATGCATTCCTTTAATTCTTTCTCTGTGTAGGCAACGCCATATTGTTTTTGAACATCTTCGGGCACACCGTTCCATTGATTCGGCTTGTTGCCAACGTAGCCAATATCGTCCCAGCCAATTTGGGTTGAATAAAACCCTGTAGCAGTAAGGTTACGCATCAGGTTAAAAAATGAAACGCCGTAACTCATTTCCGGTTTTGCCTTTTCAGGATACGCAATTTGATCAACCACTTCTATCTGCTGCTGCGCTGAACAATCCTTAAACGCTTTTTGATAGGCATTTAAACAATGCACATCCATCCATCTTAAACCTCCACGCAACGGTGTTTGCAAGTTGGGTTCATCTTTTACAATAAACTCTATAAAGTCGGCAACCTTGGCATCGCTGGCGCTGCCACTCACGTCATCTTTTGGAATAATTATATCCGCAAGCACGGTAATAGTGGCAAATTCATCAGGGGTAAAAAACTTATCCCCTTTCCTGATGGCATCATCGTGTGCTTTTTCTTCCGGCATACGGTCTATAGCGGGTTCTGCCAGTTTTGTA
Organism: Parafilimonas terrae; assembly: GCF_900115755.1. Classification (GTDB taxonomy): domain Bacteria; phylum Bacteroidota; class Bacteroidia; order Chitinophagales; family Chitinophagaceae; genus Parafilimonas; species Parafilimonas terrae. The sequence continues at coordinate 1,037,563 of NZ_FOXQ01000001.1, read as the reverse complement.
AGCGGTTCTTTTTTGTCTGTTTTGCAGGCATCTGCCAAAACGCTGGTTGTAACAGCGCCCACGCCAAGTATTTTTAAATGTTTCCTTCTGTCCATGACCGGGATTTTATACGATTTGTGTGATGATCCTGATTGTCTTTAGTGAAGATCAGCACAGAAATAAATTTAAAATTATTTATTAATGAGTTGCCTGATTGATATGTCCTGTCAGGCAAACCAGAAAAATCAGTTTATAATCGTGGTTATAAATTTTGTTTCTTCATCTGGTCAACGATATAATCGCTCGCCCTCCACGATAAAGCAAGAATGGTATGCGTAATGTTTTTATCTGCCTGTGAAACAAATGCTCCGCCATCCACACAAAAAACATTTTTGGCATCATGCGCCTGGCACCATTCATTAAGGGCAGAAGTTTTGGGGTTACTGCCCATTCTTACTGTACCAGCTTCATGAATAATAACGCCGGGGTCGTGCAAGCCGTAATTATTTTCCGGCCCGTCGTCGCCATAAGTAATAACGGCACCCATTTCGGTTAAAATTTCCTTGAAGGTTTCCTTCATGTGTTTGGCCTGTTTTATTTCGTATTCGCTGTTTTTTACATTGAAACGAAGAACGGGAATGCCATATTTGTCAACCGTAGTGGGGTCAATTTCGCAGTAATTGCTTTCCAGCGCCAACGCTTCGCCGCGGCCGGCCATGCCAACCGAAGCGCCATAAAAAAAGCGGTAATCTTCTTTCAGCGATTTACCGTAGCCGCCTGCTTCTTTTTTAGTTCTTGTAGCTACCTGCTTACCGTTAATGTTTTGAATATTCCAGCCAAAGCCATAAGCCGGCTGATCCATGCCGCCACCATATTCAATATGATAACCACGGGGAAAATCGAGCTTTTTATTATCCAGCCACCAGGGCGTATAAACGTGCATGCCGCCTACGCCATCTTCATTGTAGCGCTTACGGCCAAAAAGATTTGGCAGGTAACCACCCATATCAGCACCGGTTGAGTCATGTAAATATTTCCCTACCACGCCACTTGAATTAGCCAAACCGGCCGAATGCCTCGTTGACTTTGAGTTTAACAGCAACCTTGCACTTTCGCAGGCGCTGGCAGCCAATATTACAGTCCTGCCTTCCACCACGTATTCCTGCATATCTTCTTTATTCACATACGAAACGCCGGTTGCCAGGCCTTCTTTGTTTGTGATTACCTCACGCGCCATGCAGTTGGTAAGTAAATCAACATTGCCGGTTTTTAAGGCCGGGATAATTAATACGGATGAAGATGAAAAGTCAGCATACACTTTACAGCTCCTGCCGCACTGGGCACAGTAAAAACACTGGCCGCGTTCATCATTTATTTTTTTGGTAAGAATAGATAAACGCGAAGGAATTACCGGAATGCCGAGTGAGGTGCCTGCTTTTTTAATCAGCATTTCATGCAAACGTGGTTTTGGCGGCGGTAAAAACACGCCGTCCGGATCGTTAGGCAAACCTTCATTGGTGCCAAATACACCAATAAGCGATTCTACTTTATCATAATAAGGTTTAATATCATCATAACTAATAGGCCAGTTATCGCCAAGCCCGTCAATGTCGCGCCTTTTAAAATCCCTGGGGCCAAACCGCAGGGTAATCCTGCCCCAGTGATTGGTTCTGCCACCCAACATTCTTGCGCGCCACCAGTTCCATTTTGTGTCATCAACATGCGTATAAGGTTCGCCGTCAATTTGCCAGGCCCAGTAGCACCCGTCAAAGTCGCCAAACGGCCTGAATTTTGTGCCGCGGCCCCTTCTTGGTGAAGCCCATGGCGGCTGCAACTGGTTACTATTTTTAGCAGGATCATACATTGGTCCTGCTTCAATTAAACAAACTTTTAAACCGGCTTTTGCCAGAACATACGTTGCCATGCCGCCACCTGCACCGGAGCCAACAATTACAGCATCATATTTTTTCGGATTTTTCTTAACCTGAAGCGTGCCCATCTTGTTATTTTGGATTTTTCGTTAGAAAGGCTAAAATAAGTATTACTCTTTAACCGCATGCTTTTTTATTTTCGTTTTAATAAACCGTTGAGAATTGAATAAGATTGGAGCACAAAAGCGTTATTGCATCATTCCGCAGTTAACTATGTATAATGAATATAATCGCAATTGATATTGGCACTTCCAATTGCAAGGCTGTTATAACCGGCACGGATTTAAAAGCTTTAAAAACTTTTGAATATGCCACCACGCCTATAACGCCCAGGCAGGGTTGGAATGAACAAAATGCAGTCACCATTTTTAACGCGGTTGTAAAGCTGCTTCAGCAATCGATACGTTTTTGCGGGGAAGAAAATATTGCCTGCGTATCGTTTAGCGCAGCTATGCATAGTTTTCTCGCCGTTGATAAAAACGGGGTGCCTTTAATAAATATGATAACCTGGGCTGACCTGCGCAGCGCCAAATATGCACAGGCGCTTGAAAAGAAAAATCTTGCAAAAAAATTATACAAAGCCACAGGCGTTCCCATTCATGCCATGTCGCCTTTATGCAAATTGATGTGGCTGAAAGCAGAGCAGAAAGCTATATTCCGCCGGGCGCATAAATTCATTTCCATCAAAGAATATATTTTTTTTAAGCTCTTTGGTAAATATATAATTGATCATTCCATTGCTGCCGCCACGGGTTTAATGGATGCAAAAAATATTTGCTGGTACGGCGAAGCATTGAGACTTGCAGATATTACAAAAGAGCAACTTTCTGAATTAAAGCCGGTTGAACATTATGAAACAGCCTTGCTTTCTCCCATAAAAAAGAAACTGAAACTCAAAAAAGAAATCCCTTTTGTGCTTGGCGCCAGCGACGGCGCATTGGCTAACCTGGGCTGCGGCATCGTTAATGCAAACAACGCGGCAGTTACGGTGGGCACAAGCGGAGCGGTGCGCATAACATCAAACAAATTTTTAATTGATAAAAAGCAAAGGCTTTTTTGTTATTACATCGGCGATGGAGCTTATATAACAGGCGGCGCCTTAAATAATGGCGGCATTGTGCTGCAATGGCTGGTTGAAAAAATTTTAAAACAGCCTTTCAGGGATGAAAAACAGCTTGACGTATTATTTAAATCGGCTGCGGCCGTTAAGCCCGGCAGTAACGGGTTGATCTTTTTACCATACATTCTTGGCGAAAGGGCCCCGGTTTGGGACGAGAATGCCAAAGGCTGTTTTATCGGATTAACAGAAACACACACGGAAGCGCATATTATACGGGCTGCGCTGGAAGGTGTTTGTTTTGCTGTGGTAGATGTGTTGCTGGCACTGGAAGAAACCAGCGGTAACATTAAAAATATTTACTTAAGCGGGGGCATTCTGAAATCGGAAGTTTGGGTGCAGTTACTTGCAGATATTTCCGGCAAAAAAATAATGCTGAATGAAGCCGCAGACGCATCGGCGCTGGGCGCAGCTTTCATTGGCAGGAAGGCGTTGGGAAACGTAAAGAGCCTGGCAGCCGCCAAAATGTTTTTGCAAAATGTAAAAACGGTTAAGCCTTCAGCGGCCAATCATCGCATATATAAAAAATACTTTACCGTTTATAATGATTTGTATGGGAAGTTGAAAAACGTTTTCGCTGAATTAACTGCAATAAATTAAATGGAAATAATTATAAGAAAAGCAGAACCTGAAGATTTTGAGGAGATTTACAGGCTCATCAGAGAATTTTCAACATTTATTAAAACTCCCGAAAAAGTTACGATAACTCCCGAACAAATGTTGCAGGATAAAGATTGCTTCAATTGCTTTATTGCAGTAGATAATAATAAAAAAATAGTTGCTTTTGCTACATGGTTTATTGCATATTATTCATGGACGGGCAAGGCTATATACTTAGATGACTTGTATGTTTTAGAAAAATATCGTGGCTTGGGTATCGGAAGCAAATTATTGGATCAACTGATTGCAACAGCAAAAGAAGAAAATTGCAAAAAGTTAAGATGGCAGGTATCAAACTGGAATAAAAAGGCGATTGAATTTTATAAAATGCGTGGAGCTGTAATTAATGACATAGAAATAAATTGTGATTTGAAATTGTAAATGCGCTGCGCTTGTTCTGCCTGCCAGTATTAGAATAGCCCGCTCCCTTATTTTTGCACAAATTTTTTTGAAATGAACCTGATTGAAGAATTGCGCTGGCGCGGAATGATACAGGATATTATGCCTGGCACAGAAGAGCAATTATTGAAGGAGCAAACATCGGCCTATATTGGTTTTGACCCTACTGCCGAAAGCCTGCACATTGGCAGTCTTGTTCCTATTTTATTATTGGTGCATCTGCAAAAAGCCGGTCATAAGCCGTATGCATTGGTGGGCGGCGCCACAGGCATGATTGGCGACCCTACCGGCAAAAGCGAAGAACGTAATTTACTGAGTGAAGATGTTTTGCAACGCAACCAGGATGGCATACAAAAGCAACTGGCAAAATTTCTGCAGTTTGATGAAAGTAAACCCAATGCCGCTGTAATGGTAAACAATTACGATTGGTTTAAAGGAATGAGTTTCCTCGATTTTATACGCGATACGGGTAAACACATTACCGTAAATTATATGATGGCAAAGGATAGCGTAAAGAAAAGAATTGAGAGTGAAAACGGCATAAGCTTTACAGAATTCACTTACCAGCTTATCCAGGGTTACGATTTTTATTGGTTATATAAAAACCACAATTGCAAACTGCAAATGGGTGGCAGCGACCAGTGGGGAAATATAACAACCGGCGCGGAATTAATACGTCGTAAAGCCGGCGGCGAGGCTTTTGCTTTTACCTGCCCGCTGCTTAAAAAAGCAGATGGCGGCAAATTTGGCAAAAGTGAAAAAGGAAATGTGTGGCTGGATGCAGAAAAAACCTCGCCCTACCATTTTTACCAGTTTTGGTTAAACGCTGCTGATGATGACGCCAAGAAATGGATCAAAATCTTTACTTTTTTACCAAAAGAAGCAATAGAAACGCTCATACAGCAACATGATGAAAATGCCGCTCAACGCCTGCTGCAGAAAACGCTTGCAAAAGAAGTTACGCTATTTGTGCATGGCGAAGAAGGTTTAAAACAAGCAATAGAAACAACTGAAAAATTATTTGCCAATCAATCAGCACCGGCTGAAAGTTTAAGTGAAGACGACCTCGAGGGCATGGAAGGCGTTGTTAAGATTGATTATGATGGAGATAAAGTAAAAAGCGGTATTGATGTAATTTCTTTTCTCACTGAAACTAATATTTTCCCGAGCCGTGGTGAAGCCAAAAAAATGATTCAGAACGGCGGTATAAGCATTAACCGCAAAAAGGTTGAAGATGCCAGTTTGGTTATTGCTTCTGATAAGTTGCTGCATAGCAAATACTTATTAGTACAGAAAGGCAAGAAAAACTATTACCTGGTTAAAGTTGGCTAATGCAAAACCTTTATTGCATTTCGGGGTTGGGCGCAGATGAAAGGGTATTTCAATACCTCGATTTATCTTTTGCCCGTCCTGTTTTTATCAGTTGGATAAACCCGCTGCCGGGCGAAGCCCTGGAAGCTTATGCCAGCCGTCTCAAAGAGAAATTTATTGGCGAAGAAGATCCGATGATTATTGGCCTCTCGTTTGGCGGCATGCTGGCCACAGAAATTGCAAAACAGCTCCCAAAAGCAAATGTTATTATCATTTCAAGCGCTAAAACCAAGAAAGAACTGCCATTTTACTGGAAAATTCTCCGTCACATACCTGTTTATAAGGTTCTGACATACAGCCTGATAAAGCAAACATTGGCAGTACAGGAATATTTCCTGGGCGCTGGTTCTGAATTGAGCAGGCAATATGAAAAAACGGTAGTAGATAAGGCAAATATGCATTTTTATAAATGGGCCATTGGCGCAATTGTTTCCTGGAAAAATAAAATAATCCCTTCTAACGTTTTTCATGTACATGGCAGCAACGACAGGCTGCTTCCGATGCGGTTTATTAAGCCAAACTTTGTAATAAATAATGGAGGACATTTAATGATAATAGAAAATGCGGCAGAAGTTTCAGCGGTTTTAAAACAAATATTTGCAGTAAAATATAAACCCGGTGGATTAAATTTGATGTTTTAAATCCGCAATAATTATACAAGTGATTGATTTATAAGTTCAACCTTTTCTATGAAAGGCCAAAGCATGTTTGGACGCTTTACAAATTTGTTTATAATTGTGCGCAATATTTCAAACTTTATATCGTTGTTTTAGATTCTAAAAGATTAATTTTCAAAAATGATAAGGCTGCTTAAATTTTCGATGTACACTTTTTTGCTTGCCGGCCTGCTGGTTTCCTGCAAAAAGGGTGGAAGCAAAAGTTCCTGGAAAAAAAAGGATGGTACCAGTGATGTAACCGGCTGGCACTATAATGATAAAGATCAGGGTGGTTATTACGTGGCCAAACCTAAAGATATTAAAACCGGGCCCGGCCTTGTGTTTGTGCAGGGCGGTACTTTCACCATGGGCTCAACTGAAGAGGATGTAATGGGCGATAATAACAACTTCCCACGCCGCGTTACAGTTAATTCTTTTTTTATAGATAAGACGGAAGTAGCAAACGTTCATTACCGGGAATATATTCACTGGATTGAAAACGTATTTTCCGATCCTCAGTATGAAGCCGTAGTTCAGGGCGCAAAACCCGATACGCTTGTTTGGCGCAGCGAACTGGCTTATAATGAGCCTTATGTTGAATATTATTTCCGCCATCCTTCTTATAATTATTACCCTGTAGTTGGCGTAACCTGGAGACAGGCCCATGATTTCTGCATCTGGCGTACTGACAGGGTGAATGAACTTGCTTTAATAAAATCCGGTTATCAAAATAAAAACCTGATTAAGCAGGAAATGAATGGCGGCGGCCAGGACAATTTCAATACAAAATCCTATTTAATGGGTGAATATGAAGGCGTTCCGGGCAAACCGAAAAAGAACCCATTAAAAGATGCCCAGGGCAGGCCAAGAACGACCGTTGCTTTTGAAGATGGCATTTTATTCCCTGATTACCGCCTTCCAACAGAAGCGGAATGGGAATATGCAGCTTTAGGTTTAGTAAGTGAAAACCCTGCGCCGCGCAGAAGCGAAAAGAAAAGAGGGGAAGAATTGATTGCCAATAAGCAGATATATGCCTGGAAAAATGATGGCTACGATAACCTGCGCGCTACCAAAAAAGGCGCTATGCAAGGTGCCATGCTGGCCAACTTTAAACGTGGAAATGGTGACTATATGGGTGTTTCCGGTGGCTTGAACGACCGTTCTGCAATACCGGCTTCTGTTACCTCTTTCTTTCCAAATGGCTTTGGCCTTTATAATATGAGCGGAAATGTGAGCGAATGGGTGGCTGATGTTTACAGGCCTAATTCATTATTAGATGTGGATGATATTAACCCTTACCGCGGTAACGTTTTTATGCAGGTTGACAAAAGCGGTGGCGAAGGAAATATGAGGGATAGCCTGGGCCGCATTAAAATGATTCCTGAGAACGATTCAGCTTTGGCTGATCGCCGCAATTACCAGCGTTCTTATGCTATTAATTACTTGGATGGTGATTCTGCCAGCCGCGTATTTTATGGATATGGTGTTACAACTTTAATCAGCGACCAAAGCAGGGTTATAAAGGGTGGAAGCTGGCTTGATATGCCTTACTGGCTAAGCCCCGGCGCCCGCCGTTTTTATGAAGAATATGAGAGCAGCGCCACCATTGGCTTCCGTTGCGCCATGACGCATTATGGGGCTCCCGAATCAGGATCTACTAAAACCAAAACAGGTAACTTCTTCCCTAAGAGGAGGCAAAAGAGATAAGAATAAATCATGATAAGATAAAGGCCACCTGCGCAGGTGGCCTTTATTATTGGAGTTAATTGATGAATTATTCTATAATTCCAGTTTCACGCCGCCAAAATAATTTCTCAGTGGTGAAGGATTAAAATACCTGCCGCCAATTGCATTCAGGTCGTTTCCTAAACTGTAATTTTCATTTAAAAGGTTATCAACACCAAAATAAAAATCAAGCAGGGTTTTACCGAATAGCTTTTTAAACCCGAGCTTTAGCTGGAGCAATTTATAATTTTCAGCATACACATCATTGGCGTCTGTAAGCGGTATGGCTGAAGTAAAATTAAAGTTGGCGTTCAAGTATAGTCCCGGCATTGTATAAATATCAAGCGTGGTAACATTTACATTTTTTGGAACGCCGGTAAGATGGTTGCCTGAGAAATCTTTTGCCCCGGTAATATAATTATTGAATTTGTATGGCTGATAAGCAAAACTGTTTGAAACCGAAACTGTTTTAATGAACCGGTGGTTATTCCTAACCAGAAATCCATTCAGCCATATCTCAAAACCTGGCTGCTGCGTTCCGCCTGAATTTACAAAATAGTCTGCACCTGTGCTGTCTGTTTGCGCAACGATGGCATTCTTTAAGTTAAAACTGTAAACAGAGGCGCTGAACTCAATGCGCTTCTGCAATGCCGAACCTTTAATGCCCGCCTCATAATTCCATCCATATTCTGGCTGAAGGTTATAAAACTGGTTGGTAGAAGGCCGTACTTCTGCCAATGTGGGCGGCGAAAAACCCTTTGAGGCTATTGCAAATAATGCAAGATTATTATTAACCGAATAAAGCAGGCTAAGTCTTGGCGCCCACAGCATATTTGTGTTTTGATGCTGCCAGTAATTATAAACACTGTCTGAAATGCGGTTGTATTTTAATAACTGCCGGTTGGCGCTTAACCCCGCCTGCACGAGCAATTTTCTAAACTTTACATTCACCTGTGTAAACAAAAGATATTGCGTAACCTGTACTTTGTCGTTATACAATAAATCACCGGGTTTCCCGCTGTTGTTTCCGCAGTTGTTGATATTTGAAATATTCTGCTGCCATTCTGCCCCGGTAAGCCATTTTATTTTCAAAGCATTCATTTCAAATACAGTTCTTGCACCATAGTTTGATTCGCCCCGTTTTTCATAGTTTGTAATAAACGGGTTTTTAAAACCAGTGTGGTTTACGGTTACCGAAGTAGTATTACTCCAGAGGTTATTAAAAACGGAACGAAGGCTTAGCCCGGCAAAACCTGTTTTATTATAAATTCCTGCCTTTTGCTGAACAGCGCCTGGAAGGGTTGTTGTTGGCTGCCTGGCTAACGTTGGCAAAGAATCCATTTGTGCTTTGGTGATGCCGCCGGGTGTTTCATAATGAAGATCAGTGTAAAATAACAGGGCAGATAATTGTTCTTTGTTGCTCATATTCCAGTCCATGCTCAATTGCACAGCATCTTTGCGCATAGCGCTTTGCTGCCTGTAACCATTATTTTGATAATGACTCTGTTGTATGCTGAAATTAAGTTTTTTAGACTGGTGATTGAAAACGAGCTGCTCATTCAGTAAGTTATACGAGCCGGTTTCCACATTGGCGCTAAAGGTCTTCTGCATGGACGAAGGATTTGTTTTCAGCAAAACCGCACCGCCGGTATTGGCGCCATATAAGCTGCTGGCAGGGCCTTTAATTATTTCAACAGAAGAAAGCTGGCTGATATCAATAAGATTTAAATAAGTATTGCCACCGGCATCGGTAAGCGGGATATTATTCCAGTAAACTTTTATGTTTCTCACACCAAATGGTGAGCGCAGCAGGCTGCCCCGTATGGAAAGCCGGTAACTGCCCGGGCTTCTTTCTTCCATTCTTACCCCGGCTACGGCATTAAAAACGGGCACCAATGTTTTATTATCGAATCGTTCAAGTTGCGATTTGCCAATAATGGATATGGTGGCAGGAGCATCTTTCCAGTTGGCGGCGCCACCAAACGCGGTTACGGTTACGGGCTCCAGTATGGCCGTATCGGCAGATCTTTTAGCAGAATCAGTTTGAGCACTGGTGGAAGCAGACATCAGGCAGAAAAAAATAAAAAATAAAGAAAACCTTAATGAATATTTTGCTGACCTGGAATTGAGGCAACTGCTGCCATAAAAATATGCAGCAGAAGGGAGTGACACAACCGTGCTGAATTGAAATACCAAAGCTAGCTTCATAACAATAAAAATCCCGATGTTGTATTGCAAACATCGGGATAAATCTCATTCCTGTTAAAATATGAACTTTATTTCTTCAGGTACATTACTTCTTTTACAAGGTTCACGGTGCGGTCAATACTTGGCAGGTAAGCTGCTACCAGGTTTGGCGCATAGTGCATGGGTGCATCGGCGCTGGTAAGGCGGAGAACCGGTGCGTCAAGATAATCGAAACCTTCTTTCTGTATGCGGTAGCTAAGCTCGCTGGCAACACCGCACATGGGCCATTCTTCTGCAACAATTACGAGACGGTTGGTTTTTTTTACACTCTCCAAAACCGTCATCCAGTCGAGCGGGCGGATGGTACGCAGGTCAATTACTTCGGCGCTTATATTTTCTTTTTCAAGCTCGGCAGCGGCGCTAAGCGCTACTTTCATCATTTTGTTGAAGGAAACAATAGTGACATCGTTGCCTTGCCTTTTTACATCGGCTTTACCTAATTCAATATAATACTCTTCTTCAGGCACTTCGCTTTTATCACCATACATTACCTCGCTTTCCATAAACATTACCGGATCTTCTTCATAACGGATGGCCTGTTTTAATAACCCTTTAGCATCGTAACCATTGGAGACGGATACCACTTTCAGGCCCGGAATATTTGCATAAATATTTTCAAAAGCCGTGGAGTGCTGGGCGCCAAGCTGGCCGGCGCTTCCGTTTGGCCCGCGGAAAACGATGGGGCAACCAATTTGACCGCCACTCATGGCAAGCATTTTAGAAGCGGTATTTAAAATCTGGTCAAGCGCTAAAACAGCAAAATTCCAGGTCATAAATTCAATAACGGGACGCAGGCCGTTTTGAGCAGCACCAACGCCAATACCGGCAAAACCAAGCTCGGAAATAGGTGTATCAATCACACGTTTAGGGCCAAATTCGGCCAGCATGCCCTGGCTTACTTTATAGGCGCCGTTATATTCGGCTACTTCTTCACCCATTAAAAATACACGCTCGTCTCTTCTCATCTCTTCATTCATCGCTTCGCGTAAAGCTTCACGAAAGGCAATTTGTCGCATAATAAAAATTTAAAGCGCGGCAAAAATACAGGAATATGGGTTTAGAAATGCATGTATTAGCGGTTTAATAAGATTTGAGAAAGATGAGAACTTTATAAAACAGGAAGCTGCTTTTTGTGCAGCCCCCTGTTACCCACGTTTGAAAAAACATCCACTCAATTAAAGTCAAACCATTTTTCCGCGATAGTGCTGTGATAAATTTTATACAGATGCTGACCGAAGCCTTCCAGGTCCTGCTGTATCAATACAAGCGAATGACAATCCAGGTAGTGAATAACGCCACCGTCGTTTCCGTAACCGCCACCAGGAGGGTCAGAAAACTGTGTTTGCATATTCAGCACAACTGAATCGCCCAGCGCTTTAATATCAGGCATAATAAATCCCGGGCCGGTTGTATAAGTGCCGTGATACAATGTTTCATTCTGATAAGAATCGGTAATGCCTTCAAGTGGCAGGCAGAAATCGCTCTGGCCGGGCAGCGGAACCGCACCGCGTTCTACTGTGCGGCGGTCGAATGTGTTGCCGTTATAAAAAGTTATTTGCTCGCCTGCAATCTGGTAAAAAGTATTGAAATGCAAATGTGTATTAGCAGAGTCGGCGCCGGGGCATGGCCCGTATATGGAAATGCCATTGCAGCAGCTTCCATTTATAAATTGCCCGTCTGCGCCCCATACTTTTTCGGGTGTGGAAATAAAAAAAGGAGTACGCGAATCTATATACGACATCACCCAATCCCAGGTGTCATTATTGGCCAACTCCAGTCCGCATGCATTTTTTACATCATTTTTATGCGGCATTATTTTTACAGGCTCTATGGCCTGGTCAATGGGATTCTTATCATTATCGTAAGGTGTAATCACAATATTAAAGCTCAGTGGCGGCTCCCAACCGGTTGGGTCAATACCCATCATAATTACCGAAACCGTATCGCTGCTGTCTAAATCTTTTACTTCAGGCACATCATAATAATAACCGGCGCTGCCGCCATCGAGCGCCACTACCTGCAGGAAAATGCCAGATACATTTTCTGTGGTATCTGTATGTAGGAATTTAATGGGGAGTTTTACCTGGTCAACCAAAAACAAAGTGTCTTCGAAGGAAATTTTTAAAGAACTGCCTGATGGCCCGCCGGGAATTTGTCCTTCAATTTTACTGGCATCGTTAAACTGCAGAATATCTGACAGAGAATCTGCCGATGCAGAAGTTTCAGGGGGATTATGCGGTATGATGCCGCCAATTTTGTGGCAGGAAAACAAAGCTGCAGCAAGAATAATGATGCAGCCAAATTGTAAGAAATGCAAGTGTTTCATGGTTTTATTTTTTTGAGAAGTTTTAAAACGTTTTTAATAAGAGATGAGTTGATAAAGTGGACAGATGAGAGGTGGCAGTTGTGAGATGCACAGCCTCCTCTACCTGGCCACAAGCATTTTTTTAGTTGCTATTGTAACGCCGTCAATAATCAATGAGTAGGTATAAATGCCGGTGCTTAATGAAGATGCATATATATTAATTATTCCGCTGCTTGCTTCGGAAAGAGTTATTTGTTTAATGAGCTTTCCGCTCATATCATGTATTACAACGGAAGCATTTTTTGCATTTGCAGGCTTGTTGTAATGAATGCTTGTATTATCACTAAATGGGTTGGGAATATTTTGCTCAAGTGAAACATTGCTGAGTTTTACATCTGTAATATTTTTTTCTTCATGGTTTTCGTTTGATGAAGAAGTGCCGGACAATGTTGAAGCGTTTATGCCTGCTGCTTTTTTCAATGTTTCAATTTCCTCTTGCTGTTCCTGTATGGCTTTTACAAGCACCGGAATAATATCGGCGTACATTACGCCTAAATGCTGTGCAGGTATTTTTTCTGTCTTGCCTGCGCCGTCTCTTCTGTATTCGTGGTCTTTTACAACTTCGGGCAATACTTTTTGCAAATCCTGCGCAACCAGCCCAATCTTGTCATTATCTTCTATGCTGTTCTTCCAGTTGAAGCGCACAGGCTTCAATTGCATAATTTCTTTGAGGCCATAATTGAGGAGTCGGATATTCTTTTTATCTCTTTCATCAGAAGTATTGATGCTGCCATCTATCGACCATACATCAAACCACCTGTTTGAGGAATTACCAAGTTCAAATACACGGTCAATAGCAGAAACAAAACTCCCTTCCGATCCTAAAATGTTTTTACTTATTAAATTTAACCTGGCCCCATAACCCGAAGAACCGGCCGGGTCTCCAAAAAACAAATCTGTATTTGTTACAATTCCAGGGCCTAAAGGATTAAGATAGAGATAAGCGAGAATGCTATGGTCCCTTGCCTGTATTCCCTTTGTGTCAATTACTAAATGTGCATGTTCACCATCACCGGCAACAATATAACCACCGCCCCGTGAGGTTATATCTGTGCCACCTATAACTTGCAACTTTGCCTCCGGAGTTTGCGTTCCAATGCCTACAAAGCCGTTCTTGCTTTCAACGTGTATGCCATTAGAAAGCATATTTATATCTCCGCCATACCGGTTTAAAAACAAGGTGGCGCTGTTGCCGCTATCTCTTGCCTGAATAGTATTGTGGTCTATTGCAAGATTTTTGTCTGTTATTTGCCCCGCTACAATGGCGCCGCCTTTATTTAACCGAACGCTGCTGCCGCCTGTAACCTGCAGCTTCACATCAGGAGTATTAATACCAATACCAAGCTTCCCTTTAAGATATAAACCATTAATGGGAGGTATGAGCGTGTCGCCAATGGCAACGCCGCCATTACTGTTTACAATCATCTTTGCCGTATCAAGCACATCAATTTGCAAAGGATTGCTGCCAGCCTGTTTTGAATTAATATGCACCTGCGCCTTTGGGCTTGTATTTCCAAAGCCCCATAAGCCGCCGCTGGTGAGCTTGCCATAAGTTTTATTGTTTGATATGAACAGTATGGTTTTGTTATTAACAGAACCGAACTTGCCGGTAGTATCTAAAGTGTTGCCATCAACTGTCCAGTTTTGTGCATAGAGGTTTATGCATGTATAAATGCAACATGCAATGAATAAAAGCATTCGTTTTTTCATAAGTTAAATTTTTAAGGCACGCATTGTTTTTGCGTTTGATTAAATAAGTAGAAAAGAGATGGATGGTATGGTTATTTGTTGATCGCTTAAGTGAATAGCCAATTGTGAATAAATCGCCGGTGAACTGTAAGTAGTCTGTCAATTGTCAACTGCTCTATCATCTCAATCCAAAAACAAAATTCCATTGAGCGCAGCAGCTTTCATTTACCCTTTCGGGTGATTTTTAAACTGATATAAAATTTATTGCAGTATCAGTTGCCTTATACGTGCAATAGCGGAAGAATGCGAAGTGGCGTCTAATTTTAAATAGAGGTTATTGATATGCTTTTTCACAGTGTTGATGGATATGAATAACTCAGCGGCAATTTGTTTATTGGTGCAGCCATTATAAATTAACTGCAGCAACTGAAACTCCCGCTCACTTACAGGCGAGGGTAAAAACTTATTAATTGTTGATAGCTTTAATTCCGGAAAATTATGTTTGCTTTTTTGTGCAAAATTGTGCAGGGCAATTTCAATTGAACTGTATAAACCTGCTTCTGTAAAAGGCTTTACAATATAGCCTGCCGGCTCTGTAACCTTTGCATTGGCAAGTGTTTTTTTATCGGAATAAGATGTAAGAAAAAGAAATGGAATATGATAATTACACGCAATGATTTCAGCTATTTCAATGCCTTCCATTTTACCATTGAGGTTTATATCAAGTATGGCAGCATCGGGCAGGTTGTTTTTTAATTCAGCAAGCGCATCTTCCCTGTTATAAACAATTGCTGAAACGATGTAGTCATTTCTTCGCAGTGCGCCGGCAATATCTTCAGCCACTATTGGCTCGTCTTCCACAATTAATATACTTATCTCGTTCATGTTTATACAAGCTTGTAATTTTTTATTTCAATATCCACCTTGGTCCCGTCTTCGGCATAAATATTCATTTTCCCTTTCAGCTTTTGCAGAAACGCATTTATCATTTTATATCCAAATCCATATTCATCTTTTGGTTTTTGCTGAATGCCTGTGCCATTGTCATACACGCCGAGCTTTAATAGGCTGTCTTCTTCTTTTAAAATAATTTTTATAGCACCATCTCTTCCATCATTAAAAGCATATTTCAAACTATTGGTGATTAGTTCATTTAATATTAGCCCAAGCGGCACCACAACATCCACATCAAGATTCATCGGCTGCAATTCTTTAATCAGTTTTATTTTATTATGTTGAATATTATAGGAATGAAAAAGATTGTCGCACAGTTTGCCGATATAATCCTGGATATCTATGCCGGTTAAATTATTTTCCTGGTAAAGATTCTGATGAATGAGCGACATGCTTTGCACACGGTTGCGGCTTTCTTTCACAGCCTGCAATGCGTGTTCATCTGCTATATAATCTGACTGCAGGCTTAACAGGCTTGACACTATCTGCAGATTATTTTTTACGCGGTGATGTATTTCCCTCAACAAAATTTCTTTTTCCTGCAACGATTTTTCAATCAGTTCGTTTTGTGTAGCCAATTGTTTTTTTTTCTTTTTGTTGGATGCAAAAGCAATCCAGACAAGCACTGCCAGCGCAAGCATTAAAACAGAAGCCAGTATAAAATAATTTCTTTCTTTTTTGTTGTGTATAGCTTCTGCAGCAGCCAGCGCATTTTGTGCATTCAGTTTATCAATCTGTTTTTCTTTTTCTGCCGTTTCATACACAGCAGCCATTTCATTCAGTTGCCGCAGGTTTTCTTCATTCAGTAAATCATTGCGAAGCGTTGTAGCAGAATCTGCATAATTAAATGCCAGTGCATAGTTTGTTAGCATACGGTTGCATTTGGAAAGCTTGCGGTAAAAAACCTCCATTCTTTCTTTACGCTGGTTCTTTTTTGATGTTTCCAATCCCTTTAAAAAATAACTTTCTGCTGCTGCATAATTTTCGCGTGAAGAAAAAATATCGCCCAGTCCTTCATAAACTGTTATCAGCACATCTCTGTCATTGTGCACCAAAGCTCTTTTCTCTACATCATAAAAAACAGCTTCTGCTTCATCCAGCCGGTGCAGGCCCACCAATGCAGCGCCCATATTTACCTGCGAGCCATAAATATCTTTTTCTGCATGAATTTTTTTTGCGAGCTGCATGGCGCGGTAGGCATAATAATACGTGCTGTCAAATTTATCCTCACTGTTATAAGCGCTGCTGATGTTTATTAAAGTGTTCAGTATGCCCTGTTCATCATGCAGTTCCTCTTTTATGGCAAGTGATTGCCTGTAATAATGAATAGCATTGGTATAATCTTTTTTGGAGCGGTATAATACGCCGATATTATTCAGAGACTTTGCAACATAGCTTTTATTCCCTGTTTCCTGCCGCAGCTTTAATGCAGTGAAATGATTACGTAGCGAAAGCTCATAGTTGCCTCTTACATAGTAAGCAAGTGCCATATCGCTGATAACATTGGAGAGATATTCTTTATCATTAAGCGATGTATAAAGAGATGCAGCATTGTTCAAAAAATACAGGCAACTGTCAAGGTTTCCAATGTAATCATAACAAACACCGATTGTGTGCGATGACCTGGCGATAAGCTTTGTGTTTTTTATATTTTGAGCAATGGATAAAGCCGTTACTGCATACAACAGTGCTGTGCCGGGCTTATCTTCTATAAATAAATTACTAAGGGCAATGTTTGCATTAATGCGTACAGTATCCTGCCTGGGAGATTGCAGCAGCCGTTTCAGTGAATCTACTTTTTCATCCTGTGGATACAAATAAGTTACTGTAATGTTTGTGCATATACAGGCAATCAATATGTATTTAAGCGTCTTCACAATAGCCGGTTAGGTGTTTATTATTGAGGCCGGCAGCAATACAAAGATTGGAATGTAACGATGATCAGAGATTATTCTTACGGGTAATTTATCTGAGTTCTATATTGTTTCTTTCGGTGTTTGTTCTGTGTTCAAATGGCTGCGGCCTGTGGTTGAAAAGGTAGAATAATTTACTGATAGATAGAGGGGTAAATTTTTAGCAGCATTTCAGTAACACAAAAAGAGGCTGCCTTACAGCAACCTCCTTTTATTAATCATATAAAAATAATATTAACTGCACCCCAAACTATTACCGCAGTTTAAGCATTTATAGCAGGTGCCGCTTCTTACCGTAATATGCCCGCAAACATTGCAGGAAGGTGCATCACTCTGCATATTTTTGGCTGCTGCATTAGCGGCATCCATTGAAGCTTCTGCATGCACTCCAGCCGTTGTTTTCTGCGCTTTATGTATATGTACAGCAGGCGCAGGTACTGATTTTACATGCAGGTTGCTTAAAGATGGTTTCCCAATGATTTCTGCATCGTCATCTTCGCCCAGATTGGTTAATTCAGGCCTGTCTAATACATGTACTAAATCTGTTCTGTCAAGATATTCATACGCCAGGCACCTGAATACAAAGTCAACCAAAGAAGTTGTGGTTTTGATGTTCGGATGATCTACCATACCAGCAGGTTCAAATTTGGTGAACACAAATTTTTCAACAAACTCATCCAATGGAACGCCATATTGCAAACCAACAGAAACGGCAATGGCAAAACAGTTCATCAGGCTGCGTAATGTGGAGCCTTCTTTGGCAAGGTCAATAAATATTTCACCCAATGTGCCATCATTGTATTCGCCGGTGCGCAGGAACAATACCTGGCCGTTTATTTTGGCTTTTTGTGTAAAACCGCGGCGTTTTGCCGGTAAAGTCTTTCTTTCAACAATCTTTGACAATTGCCTTTTTAAAGAAGTATCCTCACTGGCTTGCATGCGCTTATGAACTTCTTCCAGTAATTCTTCGGCACTTAAGGTTGAAAGGTCAACCAGTTTGCTCTCGTTAACCGTCAACAGATCACCGTCAGCCGGTTTAGCTTTTTCATCGGTTAACTGTTGGCTGTTGTCGGTTATTTTTTTCTTATCCGATTTATTGCTGAGCGGCTGGGAAAGTTTAGAGCCATCGCGGTATAAAGCGCAGGCCTTTAAACCTAATTTCCAGCTTAGCATGTAGGAATCTGCAATTTCTTCAACCGTTGCTTCGTGTGGCAGATTGATGGTTTTGGAAATAGCACCGCTTAAGAAAGGCTGGCAGGCGGCCATCATTCTTATGTGACCGTGGGCGTGAATATAACGTTCACCCTTTTTGCCGCATTTATTAGCACAGTCAAAAACAGGAAGATGCTCAGGCTTTAAGAAAGGAGCGCCTTCTACTGTCATTGTTCCGCATACATAATTGTTGGCGGCTTCAACTTGTTCTTCCGTAAAGCCAAGTGCATCCAGCAGGTCAAAATTCCAGTCGTTATATTGTTCGGCTGTAAAGCCAAGCCTTTCCAGGCAGGTTTCGCCTAAAATGAATTTGTTGAAGAGAAAACCTATTTCAAATGCTGAAGTGGCGGCGTTGTTCAGTTTTTGGATTTCTTCTGCGAGAAAACCTTTTTCACTTAAAGTTTGGGGATTGATAAAAGGAGCGCCTTCAAAGCTGGCTGCACCCACGGCATATTTTACAATGGCGTCAATTTCTTTTGGTGCATAACCAAGATTTTTCAAAGCCTGCGGCACGCTTTGGTTAATGATTTTGAAATAACCGCCACCGGCCAGTTTTTTAAATTTCACCAGGGCGAAATCAGGTTCAACGCCGGTAGTATCGCAATCCATTACCAGTCCAATCGTGCCGGTTGGCGCAATTACAGTTGTTTGGGCATTTCGATAGCCATGTTTTTCACCCAGCTCAACGGCGTCATCCCAGGCTTTACAGGCGGCAGATAATAAATAATCAGGGCAATATTTTGCGTTAATGCCCACCGGCTGAAGGCTTAATCCTTCATACGCATCTGAAGCATCGTAAGCAGCAGCGCGATGATTGCGCATTACGCGAAGCATATCAGCTTTATTTTCTTCGAAACGGGGGAAAGCACCTAAAACAGCCGCCATTTCCGCGGAGGTTTTGTAAGCGATTCCGGTCATGATAGCAGTGATAGCGCCGGCAATATTGCGGGCTTTTTCGCTGTCGTAAGGAATGCCGCTTACCATGAGCATGGTTCCGAGATTGGCGAAACCGAGACCGAGCGTACGATAGTCATAAGACAATTGCGCTACCTCTTTTGATGGAAACTGCGCCATCAATACAGAAATTTCCAATACGGTAGTCCACAGGCGGCAGGTATAAGAAAAACCTTCAACATCGAAAATGTTTTTCTCCGTATCAAAGAATTTCATAAGGTTGGCGCTTGCCAGGTTGCATGCCGTATTATCCAAAAACATGTATTCTGAACAAGGGTTGGAAGCGTTGATTCTTCCACCCTGCGGACAGGTATGCCATTCGTTGATGGTAGTATCATATTGTGTTCCGGGATCTGCACAACGCCATGCTGCATAATTAATTTGGTTCCATACTTCACGTGCGGGAATTTTTTTCATCGTTTTGCCGTTAGTCCTGGCTTTTAATTCCCAATCGCCATCTTCTTCGAGTATTTTGAAAAATTCATTCGGAATACGAACCGAGTTATTAGAGTTTTGACCGGATACGGTTGCATAAGCTTCGCCTTCATAACTGCTGTCGTAACCAGCGGAAACCATGGCAGCCACTTTCTTTTCCTCATCTTTTTTCCAATTGATGAACTGCATTATTTCAGGATGGTCTAAATCAAGGCAAACCATTTTGGCGGCGCGCCTTGTAGTACCGCCGCTTTTTATGGCTCCCGCAGAGCGGTCACCAATTTTTAAAAAGCTCATTAAACCGCTGGAAGTGCCGCCGCCGCTTAACTTTTCTCCTTCACCGCGAATTCTTGAGAAATTGGTTCCAACGCCAGAGCCGTATTTAAAAATACGGGCTTCACGAATCCACAAGTCCATGATGCCGCCATCGTTTACCAAATCGTCGTCAACGCTTAAAATAAAACAGGCATGCGGCTGCGGCCTTTCATAGGCACTGGTTGATTTTTTCAGTTTGCCGTCCTTTCCATCCACATAATAATGGCCCTGTGGCTTGCCGGTGATGCCATAGCTTTCGTGCAGCCCTGTATTAAACCATTGAGGGCTGTTGGGCACGCAGGCCTGGTTTAAAATACTGTAAACCAGTTCCTCATAAAAAATTTGGGCGTCTTTTTCAGAATCGAAATAATTATTTCTTTCGCCCCAAACCCGCCAGCAGTTTGCGAGGCGATGCGCCACCTGCTTTGCAGAGGTTTCGCGGCCTAAAGTTCCGTCAGGCTGGGGCACACCTGCCTTTCTGAAATATTTCTGAGCCAGGATATCGGTGGCAATCTGGCTCCATTGTTTGGGCACTTCCACATTGTTCATTTCAAACAAAACTTCACCCGTTGGATTTTTGATGATGCTGGTACGGTAATCGTACTCAAACATATCAAACGGGCTAACGCCTTCTTTTGTAAAGCGGCGTTGAAACAGCAATGCTTTATGGGTTTTTTCTGTTGCCATTGATAATATTTTAATCGTGATAAATTTATTTAAGCTTGCCTAAGCAGACGTTAGAGACAGACGACGAAAATATCTTTAACCTCTGAAAAAAGAAACTATGAATATGCACATATTGTGGAAAATGGATGTGGATTTTTTTAAAGCTCAACCGGGTATTATGTTTCACGCAAAAGCCTTGCACAGATAAAATTTTTGGATAAAAAATTGCTGTTGCTTTAAACATTAATGGCTGTTTTTCGTATGATATATAGATGAGGTGGCAGATAAGCCATTGAAAACAATACCAATGAAATTGCTAAGAATGCAAACTTTTTTGCATTTTTGCAAATAAGGTCTCACTTAAAAAGCCTGCATGAAGCACAAGTTGTACCAACAGATACAAGAACGAAAAGCAACCGGTAAAAAATCCTTTGCGGTACTTGTTGATCCCGATAAGGTTAATGAGGCAACTACCGAGCAACTTGTATCGTTAGCCCTGGATGCCAAAGTTGATTATTTTTTTGTAGGCGGCAGCCTTGTTATTTCCAATAACCTTGATGAATGCATCAGGCAGATAAAAGTCTCCTGTTCTATACCGGTGGTTATTTTTCCCGGTTCGCATTCGCAGATCAGCCGCTATGCCGATGCACTTTTATATTTATCATTAATATCC
This sequence comes from Parafilimonas terrae, assembly GCF_900115755.1. Classification (GTDB taxonomy): domain Bacteria; phylum Bacteroidota; class Bacteroidia; order Chitinophagales; family Chitinophagaceae; genus Parafilimonas; species Parafilimonas terrae. Next base: position 1,016,302 of record NZ_FOXQ01000001.1, on the reverse strand, counting down.
GGGCGCAATCCTGAATTACTGATAGGGCAGCACGTGGTAAGTGCCCCGGCAGTAAAGCAAAGCGGTCTTGAGGTAATGCCTACAGGTTATATGGTTGTTGACGGCGGCGCACCTACTACCGTTTCTTATATTTCCAATGCAACACCGCTGCCTTCAGACAAAGCTGAAATAGCCATGTGTACTGCCATGGCGGGAGAAATGCTGGGTATGAAACTTATTTTTATGGATGCCGGCAGCGGCGCCAAAAACCCAGTGCCTGCCGCAATGATAGAAAAAGTATCATCGCATATTGAAGCGCCATTAATTATTGGCGGCGGCATTAATAATCCCGAAAAAGCTTACCTGAATTGCAAGAGCGGCGCCGATATTATTGTAGTAGGCAATGCTATTGAAAAAGATGCTTCGCTGATAAAAGAATTGAGTGATGCCATTCATTCTTCAGAGCCGGTAAAAGTTTAAATTGCTGCTTAACATAATTTGCCTGTGATAAATAAGATCGGCCCGGTTTTTAAAATTCCGGGCCGATGTTTTTAATGTATTCTATGCCTTTTTAAAAGCTCATCATTTCCTTAAACTTAACGGTTTGCCTTCGGCTGACTTCAATTTTTTCACCACCTTTTAATTCTACCAATAAGCCACCATTGAAATAAGGCTCTATCTTTTCAATCCAGCGAAGGTTAATAATATGCTTGCGGTTGGCGCGAAAGAAAACACGGTCATCCAAACGTTCTTCGAGCGAATTAAGCGATTTCAAAATAAGCGGTTTATTATTGCCGAAAAAGACCTTGGCATAGTTGCCCACACTTTCAAACAGCCGTATTTCATTGAGTTTTACAAACCAGCAACGTTCGCCGTCTTTTACAAAAACCTGGTCAATTTCGGTAAGCGGGCCGCGGTTATTATTGCCGCTAATGCCAATGCGTTCCTTGCTTATTTCATCGTTCAGTTTATGCACGGCATCAGCGAGGCGTTTAGGTTCTATTGGTTTTAAAAGATAATCCAGCGCATTCACCTCAAACGCTTTCAGAGCATATTCATCATACGCAGTAGTAAATATTACATGCGGCGCTTTTTCCAGGTCTGAGAGCATATCAAAACCTGTTTTACCGGGCATTTGAATATCGAGAAAGATAATATCAGGATTTTGCGATTCTATTTTTTCAACGCCTTCATCCGCATTAGCGGCTTCATCAACAATATCAATATCAGGATATGCCTGCAACAATTTCTTTAATTCTGTTCTTGCAAGGCGCTCATCATCTACAATAATAGCTTTTAGTGGCATTTATATTTATTTTAAAAATGAAATAGCGGTAACCGGCAGCGTAACCCTTGCTTTTACCATATTACCGTTTATATTTTTTATTTCAAAACCGGCATCATTGCCATACAATAATTTTAGCCTGTTTATGGTGCTGGCTATGCCAAAACCTTCCAAACCTTTATTGCCGTTTAAATGGCCGGTATTTTCAACAATCAGTTCATGATGACTATCTGTAAAATCGGAAATGACCCTTACCAGCCCGCCGTTTATCTGCTTGCTTATGCCATGTTTAATGGCATTTTCAACAAGTGTTTGCAGCATCATAGGCGGAACCTGCTGGTCTAAAGTATCTTCATCAATTTCGTATTCCACCCGCAGCCGGTCTTCAAACCGGATTTGTTCCAGCTCAAGATAATCTTTTACTATACTTAGTTCTTTTTCAAGTGTGGTTGTTTCCATTTTTTCAGCCTGCATGCTGCTGCGCAAAATATTGCTTAATTCGGTTATAGCTGTTCTTGCACGTTCAGGGTTTTCATCCACCAATGCACGAATACTGTTTAACGCATTGAAAATAAAATGCGGGTTAATGTGTGCTTTAATGGTTTTAAGCTGCAGCTCTTTTACAAGGCTTTCCATTTTCACACTGTCAATTTTTGTGTTGCGTGAATTTTCTATATAATGCCACAGGTAGTAAATAGAAAGCCAGACAAAAATAATGGGAGAGTCATTGGCAAGGTTGAGGAAAAAGCGTTCCGGGATGCTGGCTTTTATTTCGGGGTCGTATAAATGCAGCCATTCAACAATTGTGCTGCTGATATAGCTGTAAGCAATGCAAACCATTAACGTTATACTGAAAAGCTGCAGCCATTGCCTGCCAAAAATGGGAGGTGTAAGTTTTAAACGCAGAATAATAAGCCGGAGCAAATGTGTGAAAATCAAGCCGAAAGACATACCCAGTAAAATGCGGGCTGCAAAAATGGAAGTAAGCTGTAAATGAAACACCCAGATAAAAAACATTAATGATGCCCCGTAGAATGTCCATCCGGCAAACTGACACCACCAATATGCTAATTGTTTTTTCTGCATTGCTTTACAAATTTATAAACTTATACAGGCGCCGGAATGCAATTTTTATCAATGGTTATTTTAAGGAGTAAGTGGCACATGCCAAACCTTTGAAAGGCATTAAAATAAAACATTATAAAATTGTAAGAAAATTTTAGGGCATTAAACCGGAATGTGGCAAAAAACGTTTATATTCTAAAACTATTATTTTTGCTACTTAATCTTTGTTAATGGAAATTTCCGCCGGTCCTTTGTTAAGCCAGATAAATTCCCCTGCCGACCTGAAAAAGCTCTCCCGGGATCAACTCTTCCAGGTTTGTGATGAACTGCGCCACTATATTATTGATGTGGTAAGTGTTTATGGAGGCCATTTTGCTGCAAGCCTCGGTGTTGTGGAATTGTCTGTAGCGTTGCATTACATTTACAATACGCCCTATGATCAACTGGTTTGGGATGTTGGCCACCAGGCTTATGGCCACAAAATTTTAACCGGCAGAAAAGATAGTTTTATCACCAATCGCAAATACAAAGGGCTAAGTGGCTTTCCAAAAAGAAGCGAAAGCGAATACGATACTTTTGGTGTGGGACATTCTTCCACTTCTATTTCTGCTGCTTTGGGTATGGCAATGGCAGCCAAGTATAAAAAAGAAACAGAGCGTAAAACCGTTGCCATAATAGGCGATGGCGCCATGACTGCCGGCCTTGCTTTTGAAGGGCTGAACCATGCCGGCGTTGCCGATGCAGATTTACTGGTTATCCTGAATGATAACTGCATGAGCATTGACCCGAACGTGGGCGCACTGAAAGAATATTTAACAGATATTACTACTTCGCCTGCTTACAACAAAATGCGGGATGATGTTTGGAAATTGCTCGGTAAACTGCCGGTGGGAAAACGGTTTACCCGCGATATGGCCGCCAAGCTCGAAACCGGCATTAAGGGCATGGTAAGTAAAACCAGCAATCTTTTTGAATCTTTGAATTTCAGGTATTTCGGACCAATAGACGGCCATAACATTACCAAGTTGGTTGATACGCTGGCTGATCTTAAAAAAATACCCGGCCCCAAGCTGTTGCACATCATTACGGTAAAAGGAAAAGGCTATGCGCTGGCAGAACAGGACCAAACCAAATGGCATGCGCCAGGTTTGTTTGATAAAGTAACCGGTGAAATTTATAAGAAGAAATTCGACCTTCCCCAGCCGCCAAAATACCAGGATGTTTTCGGCCATTCCATTATTGAACTGGCAGAAGCAAACGATAAAATAATGGGCGTAACGCCTGCCATGCCCAGCGGCTCATCTTTAAAATTTATGATGGAAGCTATGCCCGACAGGGCATTTGATGTGGGCATTACAGAACAGCATGCCGTAACATTAAGCGCCGGCCTGGCCACACAGGGCCTTCGTGTTTTCTGTAATATTTATTCTTCATTCATGCAACGGGCTTACGACCAGGTAATACACGATGTTGCCATTCAAAAACTGCCTGTAATATTTTGTTTGGACAGGGCAGGGCTTGTGGGCGAAGATGGCCCCACACATCACGGCGCTTACGATATTCCTTATATGCGTTGCATACCTAATATGGTTGTAAGTGCGCCAATGAATGAAAGCGAGCTGCGCAACCTGATGTACACGGCGCAGCTTGACAAAAATGAATATCCTTTTGTTATACGTTATCCCCGCGGCGAAGGTGTAATGCCGGAATGGAAAACGCCTTTCAGGGAAATAGAAATTGGCAAGGGGAGAAAATTGAAAGACGGTGAAGGCCTTGCCATTTTAACTTTCGGCCATCCGGGCAATTTTGCTACGGCCGCCATACGTGAGTTAAAGGCAGAAGGTATTGACCCGGCACATTACGATCTCAGGTTTGTAAAACCAATTGATGAAGCTTTGCTGCACGAAGTGTTCAGCAAATTTGATAAGATAGTTACGGTGGAAGATGGAACGGTTGTTGGCGGGTTTGGCAGCGCTGTACTTGAATTTATGAATGCCAATAACTACAAAGCTGATGTAAAGATTCTTGGCATCCCGGACAGGATTGTAGAGCATGGAACGCTGAAAGAATTGCGTAATGAATGCCATTACGATTCTGCTGCAATTGCTGATGCCGTAAAGGAAATGGTAAACCAACCTGTTACAGAGAAATTAATCAGTTAGGCTTGCTTTTTTTCTCCGGAATAATCTTTATTTACAATTGCCTTAATTTGTTTTTACAGGCATAGTGATTTCAATATATCATCTGTATAAGTAGTATAACTGTTATTTCTAAAATTGCACCTATGAAATCACTTCTTATCATCCGCCATGCAAAAAGCAGTTGGGATGATTTTTCGCAAAAAGATTTTGACCGGCCATTAAATAGCCGCGGTAAAAAAGATGCGCCTGAAATGGCCAGGCGTGTGCGCAGGCAAATGAATGTTAAGCTTGATGCTATCCTCTCCAGCCCGGCAAACCGTGCTCTTTCCACAGCCAGGCTTTTTGCCGATGAGTTTGAGGTGAAAAAAAAGAACATTATAGAATGGCCCGATTTGTATGATGCATCTATCAGCAAATTTTATAAAGCCGTTGAAGCTTTAAACGACGATTTTGATTCGGTTGCCTTATTCTCACATAACCCGGGCATAACCGCTTTTGCTAATAGTTTAATGAACGCCTATATTGATGATATGCCCACCTGTGCTGTATTTGCGTTGCATATAAAAACGGATAGCTGGAAAGATTTTGAAGATGCAGAGAAGGAGTTTTGGTTTTTTGATTATCCAAAAAATGTTTTGTAGCAATTCGGGTTACATTGCATTTAAAATTGCCGCATGAAAAAAATAGTGTTAATTATTTCCTGTTTCGTTTTTATAATATCTGCAAAAGCGCAGGTACATTTTAACCATCTTGCCATTTACGTTGTTAACCTTGAAACAAGCAGCGCATTTTACCGAGACGTAATGCAGTTACAGCAAATACCGGAGCCGTTTCACGATAACCGCCACACCTGGTTTAAAATTGGCGAGCACGATCAGTTGCATGTTATTTCCGGGGCAAAAGAAAAAATGCCGCACAATGTAAGTGTGCACATGGCATTCAGTGTGCCTTCGGTAGAGAATTTTGCCAGGCGCCTTGATTCTCTTCACATTAAATATGGCAATTCAGGCCAGACAAGCAGTGCGCCTCAAATCAGGACTGATGGCATCAGGCAAATCTATTTACAGGATCCCGATGGTTACTGGATAGAAGTAAACGATGATAAATTTTAGCAGTGAATGGTGAGTGGTGAATAGTGAATTGTAAACTGTTATCTTCGCGCCTCGAAAAATGAGTGTATGAAATTTTATAACTTAATAATCAAATACCGTTTTTGGCTGAGTATTATAGCTATTATAATTGGTGTTGTTTTAAATCTTACTGTTTCCGGCTTTTGGCCTGTATTCCCGTTATATTTTATAGGATTAATTGGTTTTCTTAGCCATTTCTTTATCGGCCCAATGCGTTTATTGCAGGAACCAATGGAAAGCGGCAATATTGAAGAAGTGGAAAAAATCCTTGACAGTATATGGTTTCCCAATTTATTATATAAGCCCATCCGCTCCACTTATTATACAGTGAAAGGCAATATGGCCATGATGAAGCAGGATTTTGATACGGCGGAAAAACATTTAAAGAAAAGCGCCACACTGGGTTCGCCAATGCCGGAAGCAGAGGGCGCCAACAAACTTCAGTTGGGCATGATGGCCATGCAAAAAGGTGATATGAAAACGGCTGAAGGTTATATGAGGGCCGCCATTCGCGCCGGCATTCCCGATAAGGAAAGTGAAGCCATAGCTTTTTTAAGTATGTGCCAGATATTTATGAATAAACGCGAGTTTCGTGCTGCAAAAGATTTCTTTAGAAAAGCAAAAGCCTGCAAACCCACAACCAAACAGGTGGTTGACCAGATAAAGGAAATTGAAAAATATATTTCAAGGGTTCCGGGTTAGCAGCTTAAAAATATTCAGTAAAAGCACAACCGAAAAGTTGTGCTTTTTTGTTTGAACAAATTCATTTTTTTCCACTGTAAAAGCAGCAGCAGGAGAATAGAATTTTTGTCTAGCCGCTGATGCTGATTTTATGTGAGACATTAAGTTCGCACTCATTCTTTAAACAAATTACCGAAGAAGATTTTATACAACTGAATTGCTGCAGAAATTATAAATACCGCACCCATAATTACGTTAAGAATTTTATGGCTTGCCTTTAATTTTTTAATAAGCCATTTACCGCCGTGAATGTAAATAGCCTGGCCGGTTAAAGTTCCTACGCATGCACCAATTGTAAAGAGGTTAAAGTTTAACATGGTTGGGTTTATTGTGCCGTTGCTAATAAAATAAGTGCCCCAGAAAAACCAAAATGGTATTTGCATAGGGTTAATGGCACTCAACATAAGGCCAAGTAAAAATCGGTGTAATTTATTATCGATAAGCAAGCCCTTTTTTTCCGGTTCATTTTGCTTTAGTGCCTTACGAATGCTTAAAAAGCCCAACACAAAAAATAAAATAACGGTGGCCCAGCTTAAGTAGATAAACATAGTTTTATTACGCAGTATCCAGCCGCTGCTGTTTAAAGCTATGCGCAAATAAATTACTTCAACCAGCGCTACGCCAATACTGAATATCCATGCTTTTTTTATGCTTTCTTCAACGCCTATCTGCGTGGCGGCTACGTTTAAATTTCCCAGGGGCAACTGCCCTAAAAAGCTCACGCCAAAACCTGCAAACAGTATGGGTAACAGTTCATTCATAAAGCAGTTTAAAGTTTACATTGCAGGTTTAGCTGCTCCATGAATTTCGTATTTTTTTTAGAAGCCCTGAGCATTTTTATTCCCTTAAAAAAAGGAACATAAGCGGCGCCGTTTTTATAATTTATTTTTCCTATCTCAAACATATATTTCCAATGCCTTGCAATAACTTTTATGGCGCCTATATAACTTAACCCGTTATCATAAATATGATTGGGTTCTGAGCCAACACCGTTAAATTCAAGTATCGAAATATTCCTGCAATGCTTAAGGTCTTCAAGCGAAGTGGTTTTAATATCGTAACGGCCATAATAAAAATGCTTGCTGAATAAATTAATTTTATCCATCACAGCAGAAAGCTGTTCATCAATTTTATTACCCAGGTTAATGAACCTTGCGCCGCGGTTATGGTTGCCTAATTCATTCAGCTTATAAACTTCTCCGTTAGCAATAATATTATCCAGGTTTGTTTTATGCAGCTCTTTTTGTTCTTCTGCAATCATGAAAGCCTTCGGGTGCCGTTCTATTAATTGTTTTAATGTTGATCTGCCATCACCTTTTACATGCAAATATTCTTTTTCAATCAGCCCCGTTATTGTCCCTTTATCAGAACCGGGATAACGCACATAGAAAATACTTAGTTCAAGCGGCCAGGTTATCATTTCCTGGATAAGATACGTAAACGGCAATAATGTATGGTAAGCCGCAAGCTGTTCTGCATTTTCAATCTTCCTGAAGAGCAATCCTTTTGTGCCAATATCTGGTTTTACTGCCACCGGAAATTGCAAACCCGAAGCCTGCATTCTTTTTATAATACATTCAATAGTTTCGTTAGGGCCGGCATAAATAGTTATTGGGTATAATGTGCCGGGCAACTGTTCAAACATCTCCCGTTTCGTTTCGCCCTCAAACCCGCCGAAATACAAGGTTGGGTTTACGTTTGAAAAGAACCAGAAGCGGCCGCCCTTTATCCAATAGTATAGCCAAAGAAAAAAGAAAGGCGCATAAATAACGCTGAAAGGCAATTGCTCCCAGTTAAAGATTCTTTTCAACCAAGCATTTTTAGTGGCGCAAAATTAGGGGTGATCAACTATGTTACAACAGTTTGTTTGTTAAATACAAAACGCTTTGCCTTACATTTGAATACAGAAAATTCAATTGTATGCACATTCCGCAAATGGCAGAAATGCTGGCAAACGGCGAAACCCCCGATATTCTGTTTTGGGTGGGTTGTGCAGGCAGTTTCGATCAGCGGGCACAAAAAATTACCCGCGCCTTCGCAACTATCTTAAACAAGCTTGAAATTAAGTATGCCATTCTTGGGAAAGAAGAGGCCTGCACCGGCGATCCTGCACGCAGGGCCGGCAATGAATTTTTGTTCCAGATGATGGCCTATAACAATATCCAGGTTTTAAATGGATATGGCATAAAAAAAATTGTAACCGCCTGCCCGCATTGCTTCAATATTTTTAAAAATGAATATCCTGAACTCGGCGGCAGTTATGAAGTTATCCATCATACAATATTCTTACAACAGCTAATAAATGAAGGCAGGCTGAAGCTGAAAGAAAAAGGCAACTTTAAAGGCCGCCGCATTACTTACCACGACAGTTGTTATCTTGGCCGCGCCAATAATGTTTATGAAGCGCCACGCAAAGTGCTGGAGTTATTAGATGCAGAATTAGTTGAAATGAAGCGCTGCGGCAGCAAAGGTTTATGTTGCGGCGCAGGTGGTGCACAAATGTTTAAAGAAGAAGAAAAGGGCGCCACACGTGTAAACTTTGAACGCAGTGAAGAAGCCATGCAAACCGGCGCTGACATTATTGCTTCAGCCTGCCCTTTTTGCAACACCATGCTTACCGATGGCGTTAAGAATAAAGAAAAAGAAGATAGCGTAAAAGTGCTGGATATAGCAGAGTTAATTGCTGCTGAAATGGAATAACATCACAATTATTTAATCACTTTTTAAACCCACATCATGAAAAAATTATTACTGATTGCATTACTGGCGCCGCTTTTTTGCAGTGCGCAGGAAGGCGTAAACTTTGAGCATAATCAAAGCTGGCAGCAAGTGCAAGCAAAGGCCAAAACCGCCCATAAATATATTTTTATGGATTGTTATACCACCTGGTGCGGGCCCTGCCGTTATATGACCAGCACAATCTTTCCGCAAAAAGTGGTTGCTGATGTTATGAATGAAAAATTCATAAACGTAAAAGTGCAGTTGGATACTACAGATAACGATAATGCCGAAGTAAAAAGCTGGTATCAAACTGGTCATGATCTTGCCAAACAATATAATGTAAGGGCGTATCCAACTTATTTAATCTTTGATGAGAACGGAAAAATTGTGCACCGTTTTGTGGGCTCTTCAAGAACAGGGGAAGATTTTGTTGCCAGGTTGAATACGGCGCTTGACCCGGAAAGTCAATATTATACTTTGCTTGATAAGTATAATGCAGGCGAAAAAGATCCTGCCTTTATTCATAAGCTGGCACTTATGGCGCAGGATGCTTATGATATGAAACAGGCATCTGAACTGGCCAATGCTTACCTGGCAACTCAGCAGGATTTATATACAAAAGATAACCTCGATTTTATCATCAGCTTTACAGAAAACAGCAAGAGCAAGGGTTTTGATATGCTTTTGCATAATGGCGATAAGGTTGATGAGGTGATGGGCAAAAAAGTTAGCAATGGTATCTTACAAAGAATTATTACACGGGAAGAAGTTTACACGGTGATTTTTCCAAGGAATATCCCGAACCCAAAAGACTTCCCTGAACCTGATTGGACTAAACTGCAAAATGATGTAGCGAAAAATTACCCTGCACAGGCAAAAGAAGTAATAAGCCATGCGCAGGTGGTGTTTTATGAAAATAAAAAAGACTGGGAAAAGTTCGGCCCTGCTGTAGTTAGTTATATGAAAGATTATGGCAGCAACGCTTCGCCTGAACAGTTAAATGATTTTGCCTGGAACGTATTTTTAAATTGCAGCGACATGGCTTGTGTGGAACAGGCGCTTGCCTGGAGCAAACGTTCTATTGATAATAATGAAGAACCCATGTTTATGGATACCTATGCAAACATTTTATATAAAATGGGTAAAAAGGATGAAGCGATTGAATGGGAAACAAAAGCAATGAACCTGGATATCAGCGCTGATAAATCTTCTTACGAGCAAACCCTGAACAAAATGAAAAACGGGGAGAAGACCTGGAATTAGTTTTATCTTTTTGAATAATAAAACAGGTTGTTAGGCAAACAGCCTGTTTTTATTTTAATAAAGCTTTAAAAGCCCGGCAGGTAAAAAGTGTTACATTAGTTATACTAAAAGAAGCGGTTGTTATATGAATGCCATTGTTGAATATTTCCAGCATATTCCTTCCCTGCACCGTGCTTTAATTATTGCAGGCGGAATTACTATCTTTTGGCTTATAGAAAGCGCTGTTCCGCTGTTTACTTTTCAATACAATAAATGGAAACATGCGGGCATTAATCTCTTCTTTACATTCACAACCATTGCCATAAATTTTGTATTCGCATTATTAATTGTGTTTACAAGCGACTGGTGTTTGAAGCATCATTTTGGTGTATTGCAATGGATAGTAATGCCCGTGTGGCTTCAATTGATTATTGGTTTAATGCTGATGGATTTAATTGGCGCATGGCTTATTCATTATATCGAACATAAAATAAAATGGATGTGGAAGTTTCATACTATCCATCATTCTGATATGCATGTTGATACTACTACAGCTAACCGCCATCATCCTGGTGAAAGTGTTTTTCGTGCTGTGTTTACAACTATTGCTGTTTTTATTTGCGGCGCACCTTTATGGCTGGTGTTTTTATATCAAAGTGTAAGCGTGGTGCTTTCTCAGTTCAATCATGCCAATATAAAAATGAACAGGAAATTAGATAAGGCATTAAGCTATATCATTGTTACGCCAAACATGCATCGCATCCATCATCATTATATCAGGCCGGAAACAGATACAAATTATGGTAACATCTTTCCTTTTTGGGATAAATTGTTTGGCACGTATTGCACAACATCTGTAGAAAATATTCATTACGGCCTTGATGTTTTGGAAGGCAGGAATGATGAAGATGTAAAAGACCTTTTAAAAATTCCTTTCGGCAATTCTATCAAAACTGATTATTAAAGCTTTCAGTAATGATTGTTCTAAGCTCAAAGCTTACGGCTCACAGCTTCTCAGTTATATTTTGATTATAACCATCATGGTAAGATATTTGTATGATAAATTAAGCTTATTCAAAAAATCTTAATCATGAAACAACTACAAATTAAACATGTACTGCAGTGCATGCTTCTAACAGCATCCCTCGCTTTAGTTTCCTGCGGTACTTCTACGTCTTCAGACACAGCAAGTGACAGTTCTTCAATGGAATCTTCGGTTGCGCCTGCTGAACCTGTAACACATGCCGAGGCTGTAATTTCAGGCACAAAAGCAGATACAACTGTTGATGGTACAGCAAGCTTTGATGCAGACAGCGGAAAGGTTAAATTAACACTCAATCTTACCATACCTAAAATGGCTAATAAAACTGTTGCTGTTCATATACACGAACATCCTGATTGTGGCGATAACGGCATGGCTACGCATGGCCACTGGAACCCAACCGGCGCACAACATGGCGAATGGGGAAGCGCCAGTTTTCACCTGGGCGATATAGGTAATGTGAAATTAGATGCAGAAGGTAAAGGCACACTTGAAATGTCAACAGATTTATGGACGCTTGGTTCAGATACAGCCAGCAGTGTTTTAAATCATGCTATCATCGTGCACAATGGTGTTGATGATTATACAACACAACCAACCGGTAATGCCGGCGGAAGAATTGGTTGCGGCCTTATTAAATAATATTTTTCAAATTAGTTATAAAGCCTTTGGTAAAAAGCCAAAGGCTTTTTTATTTTCTGCAACACATTTTGCATCAAATAAACAGCTTTGTACATTGCAGTAACAAATGGGTATTCTTTCGCTTATATTAATTATAGCAAACGTAATTGTTTCTTATCGCGGTTTTAAAGACAGTATTTTCTACAATAAATACAAGTTTAATGTAGATGCCGTTTTGTTGTATAAAGATTATAAACGGCTCGTAACATCCGGGTTTCTGCATGTAAACTGGATGCACCTTATTTTCAATATGCTGGCCTTATATTTTTTCAGCGGCTCACTTGAATTGTCGTTAGGCCCTGTAAGATTTTTACTTATTTATTTTTTAAGCCTCATTGGCGGTGGCCTGCTTTCTCTCTTCATTCATCGCCACGATGGCGGCTATGATTCAGTTGGCGCTTCTGCCGGCGTAAGCGGTTTAATATATGCAGCCATTGCTTTATTCCCGGGTATGAAAATTGGTTTACTGTTTATTCCCATAGGCATTCCTGGCTGGCTGTTTGGGCTTGTTTATGTGTTGTATTCCATTTATGGCATTCGTTCAAGAAGAAATAATATTGGCCATGATGCACATTTAGGCGGTGCATTAATTGGCCTCATCGTTGCCATCATTATGCACCCGTCTGTTTTAGTTACCAACACCTGGCCCATTGTAATTATTATGCTGCCTTCCGTAGTGTTCATGTATATTATTATTACCAGGCCACATAGTCTGATGATAGATAATTATTTTTTCAATAAGCATTCAAACGCAGTTACCATCGACCATAAATACAATATAGAAAAGAGAAGTAAAGAGCAGGAAATAGACAGGATACTTGAAAAGATTCATAAAAAAGGAATGAAAAGCCTTACTGACAAAGAAAAGCAGATGCTGCAGGAATATTCCCGATGACGACAATACTAAATGAAAAACTCAGGTTTAATTATAATTTCTTTCTTGTCTGTGACAACGAGAATCGTATTAATTCCAAATATTAAGTTGGCAGTTTCGCCTGTTAACTCAATTTGGCAAATCACAAACCCTCAAATGGACACAATAAAAAGACCTTTCCAAATAAAAGTGACAAATGTTGATGAAATACGTATGGGCTCTCCATATAATCGCTGTGATATTGAACTTGTTGGCTTTTACAAAACAAAATTGTCAAAAGAAGGTTGGCAAGACAAGTATGCATGGTCAGATGACTCAAAGAAATTGGTATTAATTAAATGGGATTTTGAAAATAGCAAACCGGGTTTTCATCTTTTTTGCATTGACGCAGAAACAGGACAAACAAAAGAAAGTCCAAGATTTTTTGGCTTGCCTAACAACATTTCATTCATAGCAGATAAAATAAAAATAAACAAATTTCTTTACGACAAAGAGAAATCGAAGCCAGGCGATCTTTGTTGCAATCTTGATGAAATTTTTGATTTTTTTAAATGACAAGGCACTGCTACTAACCTGGTGACTTGGCAAAAACTGGCTGAAGGGAACAACATCAACTTTTGTTTTACTAATCAGCAGCGATTATCAGAACGTCCTTATAAATTTAGCATCAGTTCCAGCTTTGGCGAATTTTAGATACTCGTTCTTCACCAAGCCTTTACCATTAACGGTTGGCGGCTTAACTTAGTAACTTAAAACAATTACTCATGAACGCCATCAAAAAAGAAGATATTAAACAGGAAGTGTTTGATATCTACGATGATTATGCCCACAGCCGTATTGACAGAAGAACCTTTGTGCAGAAGCTTTCTGTGTATGCAGTAGGTGGAATTACTGTAAGTTCACTGATGAGTTTTCTTATGCCTGATTATGAAAACACTTTGCAGGTTAAAGCTGATGATCCGCGTATTAAATCAGAATATATCAAATATGAATCGCCAAAAGGTGGTGGCACTATTAAAGCTTTATTAAGCATGCCGGCAGATGCAAAGGGAAAGCTGGGCGGCGTAGTTGTGGTGCATGAGAACCGCGGGCTAAATCCTTATATAGAAGATGTTGGCAGAAGACTGGCTGTGGCAGGTTTTATATCCATTGCGCCGGATGCTTTAACGCCGTTAGGTGGTTATCCCGGCAATGATGATAAAGGCCGTGAAATGCAAAGCAAACGCGACCGGAATGAAATGCTGGAAAATTTTATAGATGCCTATAACTATCTTGTACATCATAAAGATTGCAATGGCAAAGTGGGCGTAGTTGGTTTTTGTTTTGGCGGCGGAATTGCAAACATGATGGCGGTAAAACTTCCCGGTTTATCAGCTGCAGTACCATTTTATGGCGCACAGCCTGCTGCGGAAGATGTGCCTAAAATACAAGCGCCGCTGTTGTTGCAATATGCAGGGCTTGATACCCGCGTAAATGAAGGCTGGCCAGCGTATGAAGCTGCATTAAAGGCAAACAATAAAGTTTATACAGCTTATATTTATCCCGATGTAAATCATGGCTTTCATAACGATACAACGCCGCGTTATGATAAAGCCGCCGCAGAACTTGCCTGGCAACGGACCATTGATTTTTTTAAAAAGTATTTAAGTTAGAATTAGTCAATCAATTTTTTAATAGCTGCATGATAGTTTTCAAAATGAAAACTATCAACAGCCTTTTGCATGTTGGCTGCAATTTTATCATTCATTAAATTGCCAATGCTGCCTTCATGCACATGCTGCACCGTTGTTGAATATTCAAACTTTCCTTCTTCAATATCCAATCCAACTTTTTTATAAGCATCACGAAAAGGCATACCGTTATTTACAAGTTTGTTTACTTCTTCAACACTAAACAGGTATTTATATTTTTCATCGGTAAGAATATCTTTCTTCACCTCAATATTGCTGAGCATTAAAGCAGCCATATTAATACAATCGTTTAAGGTTGAAAATGCAGGAAATAAATGTTCCTTTAGCAATTGCAGATCACGATGATAACCCGAAGTAAGATTGGTGGTCATCATCATAATTTCATTTGGCAGTGCTTTTATCTGATTGCAATGCGAACGGATCAATTCAAACACATCAGGATTTTTTTTATGCGGCATAATACTGCTGCCTGTTGTAAGCTCTGCAGGAAATGAAACGAATCCAAAATTCTGGTTAAGGTATAAACACATATCCATACTAAGCCTGGCTAATGTATCGGCAATATTAGCCAATGCTGATGCCACAATGCGTTCTGTTTTGCCACGGCTCATTTGTGCATATACAACATTATAATGCAGGTCATCAAAACCTAATAACTGTGTTGTAAGCGTTCTGTTAATGGGAAAAGACGAGCCATAGCCTGCAGCAGATCCTAATGGATTTTTATTAACAACATCATAAGCGCCTTTTAAAATATTTACATCATCCGTCAAGCTTTCTGCGTAAGCGCCAAACCATAAGCCGAATGACGAAGGCATAGCTAATTGTAAATGCGTATAGCCAGGTAATAAATCTTTTTTATATTTTTCGCTTTGCTGAATAAGCAGTTCAAAAAAAGACCGGATGCTTAAAACAAGGTGTTCCACTTCGTGGCGCAGAAAAAGTTTTAAGTCAACTAAAACCTGGTCGTTGCGGCTGCGGGCAGAATGAATTTTTTTGCCAATATCGCCAAGCTTTTCCGTTAATAAAAATTCTATCTGCGAATGAACGTCTTCAATGTTATCGTGAATTGTGAATTGTGAATCGCGAATGGAAGTGTAAATATTCTTTAGTTCGTTCACGAGTTTATCTGCTTCATCGTTTGTAAGCAGGCCAACAGTAGCCAGCATTTTTGCATGGGCTATATTGCCTAATACATCAAAAGGCGCAAGCAGTAAATCAAACTCCCTGTCGTTACCCACGGTAAATTTTTCTACTTCCTTTAATGATGTTGTATTTTTTTGCCAGAGTTTCATTGTGAAGATTTAAGGTTTAAGGTTTAAGGTTTAAGGTTAAGACTGCAGTAGCCCTATACCCTAAACCTTACGCCTTATACCTTTTAAAAAATTATTTTATTCAATAACTCAATGTATAACCCAATTCCATTCTTAATCTCATCAACAAAAATAAACTCATCTGCACTATGGCTCCTGGCGCTGTCGCCGGGGCCCATCTTCAACGCAGGAAATGGCATTAATGCTTTATCGCTCGTTGTGGGCGAACCATAATATGTTCTTCCTAATGCTGTTCCTGCCTTTACCAATGGATGATCCAATGCAATATTTGTTGAACGCAACCGCAAGCTTCTTGGCATAACTTCCGATTGAATGTTTTGCCGAATGATATCAATCACTTCTTCAAAAGTATATAACTCATTCACACGCACATCTACCGTAAACTTGCATTCAGAAGGAATTACATTATGCTGTGAACCTGCATTGATGATGGTAACGCTCATTTTATTCGGGCCAATCAGCGCAGACACTTTATCAAACCTGTAATTTTTAATCCACTCAATATCTTTTACAGCTTTATAAATAGCATTATCTCCTTCTTCACGTGCTGCATGGCCAGCCTTGCCCAAAGCCGTACAATCCAATACCAGCAAGCCTTTCTCGGCAACAGCCATATTCATTAATGTTGGTTCGCCAACAATTGCCGCCCATCCGCTGAAGGGATTTTTTGCATGGCCTGAAAGATGTAAAAAGCCTTCGTTATTTAACAACAATTCAATTCCATTTTTACCACTGATCTCTTCTTCTGCAGTTGCAGCCAAAACAAGATTGTATTGCAAATTCTGCTGATGATAAAAATGTATAAATGTTGCAATCAGCGAAACCAAACAGCCGCCGGCATCGTTGCTGCCGAGGCCGAACAATTTCTCATCTTCAAAGTTTGCTGTAAAAGGATCCCTTGTATATTGTTTATTGGGCTTTACGGTATCGTGATGTGAGTTAAGCAAAATAGTTGGCTTGCTTTTGTCAAAATATTTATTAACAGACCAAACATTATTTAATAACCTGTTTGTTGCTATGTTTTTTGAGTGAAGGAACTGCTCAATTGCATCAGCTGTTTTATCTTCTTCTTTTGAAAAAGAAGGAATTGAAATTAACTGCTGAAGAAGGGAAATGGCAGCATTGTATAAGGTTTCAATTTCCATTATTGTGTTATCAAAGTGCCGATTGTATTATTTGTTGTATTTTGAATAAGATCATTTGCATCACCAATCAAAACTTCATGAACGCCTGCATCTATTGCTGCAAAAGCATTATCTATTTTGGGAAGAATGCCTGCAAACAATTTTTGTTCTTCCAGCAGTTGCCGGTATTTTTCTTTATTGATAAGATTAATGACAGAATTGTCATCCTCTACATTTTCCAGCACGCCTTTCTTTTCAAAACAATATATTAAACGAACATCATAATAAGTTGAAAGTGCAACAGCGATTGACGAAGCGATGGTATCTGCATTTGTATTTAAAATATGGCCTTGTTCATCATGAGTAAGCGGTGCAAGTATTGGAGTGAAATTGCTTTCAAGCAAAGCTTTTAAGTTTTCACTTTTTACTTTTGAGTTATCAATATCGCCAACCCAGCCAAAATCAACATCTTTTACTGCACGTTTTTTTGCCGGAATAATATTCGCGTCGGCACCAGTTAAACCAATTGCATTACAGT
The DNA here is from genome assembly GCF_900115755.1 of Parafilimonas terrae. GTDB lineage: Bacteria > Bacteroidota > Bacteroidia > Chitinophagales > Chitinophagaceae > Parafilimonas > Parafilimonas terrae. The sequence continues at coordinate 998,714 of NZ_FOXQ01000001.1, read as the reverse complement.
TTAATGATTGTAGTTGTGCAACAATTTTTTTATTGATCAATCCGCCATATACCATCGTTACCAAATCAATCGTATCATCATCTGTTATTCTTCTGCCGTTAATATATTTTGATTCGATGTTGAGTTTATTGCCGATTTCAGTCGCAATCTTCCCACCTCCATGCACCACGATTTTATGCGATTTTACTGATGCAACTGAAGTAAGAAATACTTTTAGTTTCGCTTCATCATCAATAATGTTTCCGCCAACTTTTATAACAAAAAGTTTGTTCATACTTATAACATAAAACTTATTACTTATTACTCTTCAGGATTTCGCTAATAACTGCCTGCGCTGCCCACACACGGTTTGCTGCCTGTTGTGTAACTATGCTGTTTGCACTATCTAAAACTTCATCGCTTAATTCAACATTTCTTCTTACGGGCAAACAATGCATCACCTTTGCATTATTGGTAAGTTTCAGTTTATCTTCTGTAAGCATCCATTCTGGATCATTTTCATATATCTTACCATAATCATTATAAGTGCTCCAGTTTTTTACATATACAAAATCAGCATCCTTTAATGCTTCATCCTGGTTATGGGTAATGGTTGCGCCTTTTGTAAATGCTTCTTTTAATTCATAATCCTGCGGATGTGTAATAACAAAATCCGCTTCGCCCCAGGCATTTATCCACTGCGCAAAACTATTGGCAACACATTGCGGCAAAGGCTTTACATGCGGCGCCCATGTAAGAACAATTTTGGGCCTTCTGATAGCTGGTGGCTGACGGCTGATTACTTCTTTAATTGTAATTACATCAGTTAACGATTGCAGCGGATGCAAGGTTGCGCTTTCCAAACTAATTACAGGAACGCCGCAATATTTTATGAATTGTGTAATGTACAATTCGCTGTAATCATCATCGCGGTTTTTTAATGAAGGAAATGTTCTTATGCACAGAATGTCAAAATAGTTTCCCAGGACTGGCGCTGCATCTTTTATATGTTCAACGGTGCTGCCGCTCATGATGGCGCCTTCTTCAAACTCCAGTGCCCAGCCTTCTTTATCTACATTAAAAACAATAGCATCCATTCCAAGGTTGCCTGCGGCAACCTGTGTGCTTAACCTGGTACGCAAACTTGGGTTTAAAAACAATAAGCCAATGCGTTTGCCGGCTCCCAGCGTTTTATCTTTTAAAGGATTTGCTTTATACATCAATGCTTTTTCAACCAAAGCATTAATGTTGCCTGCGTCATGAACGGATGTAAATTGGTTCATCTATTCTTATTTATAAATGAAACCACAAAGGCGCTAAGGACACAAAGTTTCACTAAGTACTTTATGGCTCGTGTCTTCGTGACTTAGTGGTTCAATTTTTTAATGCTTAATATTAATGCAGTTAACTTATTCGGCATGTGCTACAACAGCTTTCATCTCCGCAACAGCTTCATTCAAAGTGTCCAGAAATTCATCTACCTGTTTGCGTGTAATATTCAATGCGGGCAATAAGCGAATTACATTTGGCTTTGCCTCACCGGTAAAAATGAAATAATCATGTAATAACTTTTTGCGCAGGTCTTTCAGGTCTTCAGGCACATCAAAACCAATCATCAGGCCTTTGCCGCGAACATTATCAATTCCATCAATACTTTTTAATTTATTAATGAGATACATGCCGCGCTGCTTGGTCATCTCAATCAAATTATCTCTTTCAATTACTTCCAGCACCCCAAGTGCCGCAGCACAGGCCAGCTGGTTGCCGCCGAATGTTGTGCCAAGCATGCCATGCTTTGGTTTAATATACGGCGCAATTAAAATGCCGCCAACCGGAAAGCCATTGCCCATACCTTTTGCCATAGTATATATATCGGCATTTACGCCGGCGTGGTCCAGCGCAAAGAATTTTCCACTTCTGCCGTAACCACATTGCACTTCATCTGCAATAAATAAAGCATCATTAGCATCGCATAATCTTCTTATCAGTTGCAAAAAGCTTTCGCTGGCTACGTTTATGCCGCCAACGCCTTGTATGGCTTCCACAATTACTGCCGCCACTTTATCACCGTTAGTTTGAAAATATTCTTTCAAAGCAGCTTCATCATTGAACGGAAGAAAATCAATGTTGCCCGTTTCATTTACCGGCGCCACAATGTTCTTATTGTCTGTAGCTGCAACGGCTAATGATGTTCTGCCATGAAAAGCTTTATTAAAAGCAACAATCTTTTTCTTGCCTGTATGAAAAGATGCAAGTTTTAATGCGTTTTCATTGGCTTCGGCGCCACTGTTTACAAGGAATAACTGGTACTCTTCCTTGCCGCTAACTTTGCCTAATTTATCAGCCAGCTCCTGTTGAATTGGAATGTGCACAGAATTAGAATAGAATGCAATTTTTTCTAACTGGTCTTCAATTCTTTTAACCCAATGCGGGTGTGTGTGGCCAATGCTGATTACTGCGTGGCCGCCATACAAATCAAGATACTGAACGCCATTTTCATCCCACACATAAGAACCTTGTGCTTTGGTAATTGTAATGTCGTTTAAAGGATAAACATCGAATAAAGTCATAAGTTGTAAGTTGTAAGTAATAAGTTAGGAACGCACCTTGTTGATAAGTGCAATCAACATTCCTTTTACTTCGTTAATTAATTTAAATAATGTTTGAAAAATTTCTTCTTTTAAATATGATAAATCTTTTGAAAGGATAAGAAAATATTCTGATTCGTTTGATGAACCTAATGCGATGTTTAAAAAATGAGCAAATTCCTGATTTGAATTCTTCCCACAGCCTTCAGCAATATTTGCCGGAATAGATGAAGCCGATCTTCTGAGTTGATTTGTTAAGCTATATAGTTCTTCTTTTGGAAAAACTTTTGTGCATTCATACACTTGTAAAGTAAATGAATGTGCTTTTTCCCAAACTTTTAAATCTTTGTAATTCTGCACTACTTATAACTTAATACCTACAACTTAAAACATTGTTCCTTTTAGTTTCAGCCCTGTTGTTTCATTCAACCCAAACATTAAATTCATGTTTTGAACAGCCTGTCCACTTGCACCTTTCAGCAAATTATCAAGCGCACTGTGCACCACCAATTTGCTGCCAACTTTTTCTAATTGTATCAAACATTTATTCGTGTTTACAATTTGTTTTAAAAAGATAGGCTCATCGCTAACAATAGTGAATGGGTTGCCTTTGTAAAAATCCTTATACAATATTTTTAATTCTTCTGCCAACATTTCGCAATGCACAGTTGAACTGATAAAAATACCTCTTGTAAAATCGCCGCGCCAGGGCACAAATGACATTTGCAAATTCTTATCAGACTGCAATTGTGTTAGAGACTGCATGATCTCGCCTAAATGCTGATGCGTTAATGTTTTATATGCTTGTATATTATTGGCACGCCAGCTAAAATGTGAGGTAGCACTTAAGCTTTGCCCCGCGCCTGTTGAACCTGTGATGCCTGTTGTGTAAATATCATCTAACAAACCTGCCTTTGCCAACGGTAATAAGCCCAACTGAATGGCAGATGCAAAACAACCGGGATTAGCTACATTATGTGCTGATTTAATTTGCTCTTTGTTTAATTCAGGTAAACCATAAACAAAGCTGCGGGCTTTAAGCTTTGAGCTTTGGGCAAGGCGAAAGTCGTTGGCAAGGTCAATTATTTTAATGCTGTCAGCAATTTCATTTTCTGATAAAAATTTTTTTGAATCGCCATGACCAAGACATAAGAAAAGTACATCAATATCATCGCTCAAAGTATCTGTAAAATTCAATTCTGTTTCACCAATTAAATCCCGGTGCACTTTAGAAACAGCGTTGCCTGCATTGCTTTTACTATGAATAAAACGGATATCAGTATTTGGATGATTGATTAATAACCTGATCAATTCGCCGCCTGTATAACCGGCGCCACCTATAATACCAACATTAATTTTCTTCATGTTCAAAACAATTAAATCTATCGTTATTAGTTGAAGGCTGAGAGCTTAATATAAATTCAAGATCAGTATTTGTATTATTTACAATGCGATGCTTTTTGCCAGCAGAAATATGAAAGCCTTCATTTTCTTTTACTGAAAAAACCTGTCCTTCCACCTCAAATGTTGCATTTCCTTTCAATATAAAAAAGAACTGCTGTGCATTTTTATGATAATGTAAACTTTCTGCAGCATTCTCCGGCATTAATTCCTGTTTTACAGATAACGCATCTGTATCAACAAAAACCCATCCATCACAATTATTTCCCCATTTGTAATGATGCAAGGCAGTATGTTTATTCAGAGCCTGCATGGATAGTTTTAAAGGTAGAAGTTATATGGTTTAGGGTGTAAGGAAAGCCTTAAGCCCTATACCTATCTCTTTACGCTTTATTTAAAAAATGATACATGGCAGTTTGATTGCCAAAAATTTTACTGAAACCACGCACATCTTCACCGGTAAAGCCGGTATTCATTTCGCCATATTTACCAAACTTGCTGTTCATTAAATCGTGCTCGCTTTCTATACCGATAATTTGAAAACGGTAAGGCATTAATTGCACGAATACATCGCCGGTTACATTTTGCTGTGAGCTTTGCAGGAAGGCTTCTATATCACGCATTACAGGATCAAGTATCTGCCCTTCATGCAACCAGTTGCCGTAGAAGTTGGCAATATTATCTTTCCAGCTTAACTGCCATTTGGTAAGCACATGTTTTTCCAATGCATGATGTGCTTTTAAAATTACCATTGGTGCAGCAGCTTCAAAACCCACACGGCCTTTTATGCCAATGATGGTGTCGCCCACATGTATATCGCGGCCAATGCCATAAGCACCTGCTATGGTTTGTAAATATTGAATGGCTGCTGAAGAATGGCTGAACGTTTTATCATTCACGGCAGTGAGCTCACCCTTTTCAAAATGCAGTTTTACTTCTTCGCTATCATGTTTTGAAACTTGCGTTGGCCAGGCTTCTTCAGGCAAAATGCCTTTACTTTTTAATGTTTCTTTTCCGCCAACGCTGGTGCCCCATAAACCTTTGTTGATTGAATACGCCGCTTTTTCAAAATTCATATCAACACCTTTGTTTTTCAGGTACTCAATTTCTTCTTCACGGCTGAGTTTTAAATCGCGTATTGGCGTTATAATTTCAACTTCAGGTATCATGATGTGAAACACCATGTCAAAACGCACCTGGTCGTTACCGGCGCCGGTGCTGCCGTGCGCAACTGCTTTTGCACCCACGGCTTTCACATGATCTGCAATGTGCAATGCCTGCACTAATCTTTCAGCACTTACGCTTAAAGGATAAGTATTATTTTTTAATACATTTCCGAAAACAAGGTATTTGATAATGCGGTCATAATAACCTTTTACCGCATCAATTGTTGTATGTGTTTTTACACCAAGTTTATAAGCGTGCTCTTCAATCTTTTTTAATTCATCTTCGCTGAAACCGCCCGTGTTTACGATAATGCTGTGCACATCGTAACCCTGGTCTTCTCCTAAATATTTAACACAGAAAGAAGTATCAAGGCCGCCGGAGAAACCGAGAACGATGGAGCGCACATCCCCTGGAGGGATGTTTGCATGTTCATGATTATTTTGATTTATTGACATTAATGTTGCTTGTGTAATTTATGCTTTATGAATGATGCTGAATAATGATATGCTGTACAAGTGTTGCGACGCAACGATGATGCCATTATTGATGTTGCTGGTCACCAAAAAATTTCTCATGAAAAAATCATGGAGAACATGGAAACAAGCGAACGTCGCTTTTTTTGTTCCCTTACTTCAGGCTTTTGCTTATCTTTTTTTTGAAAGGCTTTCAGAAAACGATTTTTTTTCCTGCGTAAAAGCCTTGCATACACTTCGCTTTTTTCCTTAAAATGTTCTTTGGTTTCCTGTGGTTCGTAATGATCGGAAGGATCGTATAACATAGCAGTGCACATGCAATTCTTGCGCTCTTTCATCATGAGGATATCGTAGTTAACGCAGCTTTTACAGCCGGCCCAGAATGTTTCGTCCTGTGTAAGTTCACTGTATGTTACCGGCTCATAACCGAGGTCACTGTTTATCTTCATTACAGCAAGGCCGGTGGTTAAACCAAATATTTTTGCCTTTGGATATTTCTGTCTTGAAAGCTCAAATATTTTTTTCTTTATCTGTTTTGCAACGCCGGTTTTTCTGAAAGCCGGCGATACGATAAGCCCGCTGTTGGCAACAAACTCGCCGTGGCTCCATTCTTCAATATAGCAAAAGCCAACCCATGTGCCGTCTTTTGTGTGCGCAATAACAGCTTTGCCTTCTATCATTTTTAAAATAATATATTGCGGGCTGCGCTTGGCAATACCGGTGCCCCTTGCCTGTGCGCTTGCTTCCATTTCGTTGGTAATGGTTTCTGCGTAATCTGCATCGCCACTATTGGCTATACGTACTATAATATTTTGATTTTGTTCCACTTTGATTTGCTTGTTATAAAAAGATGTTGTTTACGTGTAACTGTTTTACACGAATGCAAGGCTGCATGTTGCGGGAGGATATCAAATTCTCGGTCGTCGCACAAGGCGGAAGCAAAACGGGTTCGGTAATAAACCAACACTCATCATGGTATGATGAGAAACATGTAAGTTGTTATGTGTTGTGTTCTTTTTCAACGTCAGTTCAATATAAAATTGTGAACCAATATTTTTTGAGGGCGTAAAATTAGTAATGTTTAAAATATAAATGCGTTAATTTTTTTCAGAATAAATAAGAAGGGTGCTAATGATTGTTAGCTTATTGCCTGGAAGTTTGCTATTGCAATAAAGCCTTTTGTGTCATTTGACACAGGAATTTAATAATGTGAAAAATAGTTTTGCTTTAAACCGAACCATGCTCATAGCTGAACGAAAAAATCTTGTACCTGTAAAAATATTAATTGATACACCGCTTATCCGCCTTGAGCTTTTTGAAAATAAAAACGGTAACCTGTTTCTCGCTTCCAATACACTTAAACCCGGTGGAACGGTATATTATGCCACTATGCCTTCTCCTTTTTTTGCCTTTCTCGATAACGCAATTACACTGCAGAAGTTGTTCAGTAAAAGCCCTTCTTTGTTTATGGAAGTTTCACAAAAAGAAGGGAAGACACTTTACTGTTGCACCGATGCTGAGATTATACTGGAGCTCGGTGATAAAACTTTAAGCGAGCTTAAAAGCATGTAACCCTATTCCGGACTTAAGTTAAACGGGATTTTATAAATAACCCTTCAAACTTAATAGTTCAAATCTATTGGCCATTTTCAAATAATTCAACAAGATTGTTATTTTTAAAACATGGAAAATGTTGATATCATAATTATTTTATTATTTGGTGTTACGTTTTTAGGTGTGCTCAGCAAAAAATTTAATTTTCCTTTACCGATAGCGCTTGTGCTATCCGGTATTTTGATAAGCCTTATCCCCGGTTTGCCGGTTATATCTTTACAGCCCGATGTTGTATTCTTTGTTTTTCTGCCACCGTTATTATATGGAGCAGCCTGGAATACAAGCTGGCGCGACTTTAAGGCTGCCATACGGCCTATAAGCTTCGCCGCTATTGGTCTTGTTTTTCTTACCACATTAGCTGTTGCCTGGGCTGCACATGAGCTGATTGAAAACCTTTCATGGCCTGAAGCATTTCTTTTAGGCGCTATTGTATCACCGCCCGACGCAGTAGCAGCTACATCGGTTACAAAAGGCCTCGGTTTGCATCCGCGTATAACGGCCATACTTGAAGGCGAAAGCCTCGTAAATGATGCCAGTGGTTTAATTGCCTACAAATATGCGCTGGCCGCCGTAACCACGCAATTTGTATTATGGAAAGCCGGCCTTAATTTTTTATGGGTTTCTGCATGCGGTGTAGCTATAGGGCTTTTCATTGCTTATGTTATTTATCTCATTCATAAAAAGTTTTTTTGCGACCCGGTACTGGAAGTTACGCTTTCCTTCCTCACACCATTTGCTTCTTATCTTATAGCAGAACATTTTGAAGTATCGGGTGTGCTGGCTGTAGTTACATCCGGCTTATACCTTTCTTTTCGTTCTGATGAAACTTTCAGCAACGAAAGCCGGATAATGACTTATGCTGTTTGGCAGGCGGTAATTTTTATTTTAAATGCACTGGTATTTATCCTCATTGGTTTACAACTGCGTGATGTGATAAAAGGTATAAATAATTATCCCTGGCAAACCCTTGCTTCTTCTGCACTTATTATAAGCGCCGTTGTAATACTGGTAAGGTTTATCTGGGTAATTCCTGCTGCTTTAGTGCCGAAGGCGCTAAGTAAGCGCATTCGTGAAGAAGAGCCTTTCGATGCCCGTAATATGGTAATATTTGGATGGGCCGGCATGCGCGGCGTAGTATCAATGGCGGCAGCATTAGGGTTGCCTGTAATACTTGCCAGTGGTGAAAATTTTAAAAACCGGGAACTGATTGTTTACCTGTCGTTCTGCGTAATTCTTATTACACTTTTATTACTGGGCGGCAGTTTAAAATGGGTTGTGCGAAAGCTGAAAATCGAACCTTATTCTTTGGTTGCCGAAGAATATGAAGTGCGCAATACCGTAGTAAAAACAGCCATCGGTTATATAGAAGATAATTTATCGCTGGTGCAGGAAGATTTGCTTGATAATATTAAAAGTAAATATGAAGTTAAATATAACCGCCTGCAAAAAACGGAGTTGCCTGCAAACTATTTTGGCAAGGGTAAAATGCTGGCCGGCAATATTTTTAATGAATATTCGCAACTGCAGATTGACCTGCTTAAAGTGGAACGTCAAACCATTCAGCAGATGCACAGAAAAGGAGATGCCAGTGAAGAAATTTTGCGCAAAATGGAACGCGAATTAGATCTTGAAGAAACAAGGCTTAAGCTTGAAATTTATGACTCTGGGTATAATGGCTGAGCCGTGTTTCAAAACTTCTTTTTATGAAAGTTATACATTGATATAACCACTTCGCTTTCTTTCTTAAAATAACGAAAGATAATGAGCACAGATATGGTTGCAAGCAGGCCATATATTAAAGGCGTATTATTGGCGTTCATAGCTTCCGGCGTTAATTTCCCCCGCATACTTAGAGCATACATTTGAGATACGCCAAAAGCATTATACAGGAAATGGGTTATAGATGCCAGCCACAAATTCTTACTGAAATAAAACACATAGCCAATCATTAATCCCAAAGCTAATCTTGGTAAAAAACCGTAATACGATATATGAATAGCGCTGAATAAAAAACTGGTTAAGAAAATACCGATAAAAACATTTTTTGAAATATTTATCATAACCGGCTGAAGCGCCCCCCGGAATAGCATCTCTTCAAAAATGGCAGGCAGCAGGGCAATCATTAAGAGCGATACAAGATAATCCTGCACCGATTTCATACTGGCTATGGCCATCATTTGCTGGTTGTATTCATTTTCCAGCGCTTTAAAATAATCTTCGGCAGTTTTAGAAATAGGAATAAGTTCGTTTACTGCGCCAAGCATTTCACTTACATACAAACCCATAAACATAATACCCACAATAAAAAAAACCTGTTTGCCACTGATAGCGCCATTAAATCCAATATATTTAAAAGGCTGTTTGTTTATTATCCTGGCAAAAATGAAGGAAGGCAACGCCATGAAGAAAAATGTGCTTACAAATTGCATAAGCCTGGAAAGGTTTGCATTTTTTGCGTTCTTTAAAGCATCAGGAAGTTGTTGCAGGGGCACATGTAAAACGGCGTCGGCTATTAAAAAACTTACTACGCTCCCGGCAATGAGCCCAAAGCCGCAAAGCAATAATAAAATTGAAAACTGAGACCACGGGTTATATCGTGGGCGTTGGGCATCATAATCAAACATAAAATTTCTATAGCTTAATTTTGCTGCTTCAAATTTATAGGAGCAGCCTGAGATAGCTCTAATTATTTACAAGAACCGGTATTAATGATTCCAATCGGCAATATAACATTACCTGATTTTCCGTTGCTGCTGGCGCCAATGGAAGATGTGAGCGACCCGCCTTTTCGCGCTGTGTGCAAAGACAATGGCGCCGATTTAATGTACACTGAATTTATTTCCAGTGAAGGCTTAATCCGCGATGCCATAAAAAGCAGGCAAAAGCTTGATGTGTTTGATTACGAAAAACCCATCGGCATACAAATTTTTGGCGGCGATGAAGAGGCAATGGCCATGAGCGCAAAAATTGTTGATGCAGTCAATCCTGACCTGCTTGATATAAATTTTGGCTGCCCTGTAAAAAAAGTGGTGAGCAAAGGCGCCGGCGCAGCCGTTTTAAAAGATATTGATTTGATGGAGCGGTTAACAAAAGCCTGCGTTAATTCAACATCGCTGCCCGTTACCGTTAAAACGAGGTTGGGCTGGGATGAAGAGAGCAGGAATATTGTTGAAGTGGCGGAACGGCTGCAGGATGTGGGCATAAAAGCTTTATCCATTCATGGCAGAACGCGCAGCCAGTTATATAAAGGCGCAGCCGATTGGCGATTGATTGCTGAAGTAAAAAACAATCCGCGCATGCATATTCCCATTTTTGGGAACGGCGATATTGATTCTCCTGAAAAAGCGCTGGAATATAAAAACCGTTATGGTGTGGATGGCATTATGATTGGCCGTGCAGCCATTGGCTACCCGTGGATTTTTAATGAAATAAAATATTACCTGCAAATAGGAACTCATTTGCCAGCGCCAACCATTGAACAACGTGTTGGTGTTATAAAAAAACATTTGCAAAGAAGTATTGAATGGAAAGGACAAACACTCGGCATTCTCGAAATGCGCAGGCATTATGGCAATTATTTGAAAGGCCTTCCAAACATTAAAGAATACAGGACAAAACTGGTAACATTAAAAGAGCCTGAAGCCATCTTTTCTTTATTAGATGATATTAATAAAACTTATGCAGGCATTGAAATACAGCCGCGAAAAATAAATATGGATGAACTGGCCTACAGCTGCGGTTAACATTATTCAAAGTATTCTTCTAAGCGCAAACACTTTTAAAAATATTAATCTTTCTTCTCAATTTTTCCGGTACCGGCTATTTTTTGATTTACCGTTGCATTGCCCCTGTAATAAACGTTGCCAATGCCTGCAATATTTATATCGAGCTGGTTATCCACAAACAGCCAGGCATCGCCGCTGCCGGCAATTTTTATAGTGGCATTCTCTGCTTTTAAATCATCAGCATGATAGTTTCCGCTTCCCGCAATATCAATCCTGGAGTCTTTTGTTTCACCGCTTAAATAAATATCACCGCTCCCTGAAATAGACGAGTTTATAGCTGGCGTGTTTACATCAAAATGTATATTGCCGCTGCCGGCAATATCAAGGTCAAGATGATCGCTGCCTGTAAATTTATTAGTGGTTTTAACATCACCGCTGCCGTTTAACTTAAATCCCTCAAGCTTATTGGTAGTTATATAAACTTTTATCTTATCAGATGAGCGTATATTCACGTCATCTTCTGTACGTATCACCAGTTCATCGCCATTTATTTTTGTTTCAATGTAAGGCAACAGGTTCTCATCGGTTTCAATTTTTATGGTTGATGCATTGCCCTGCGTGAGCTCAACATTGTAGCTGCCCGAGCATCTTACTTTATCGAAAGTTTGAAGAGTTCTTTCATCGGTTTTAATGTTGCCATTGCCCTTTACGGTTTTAGAAAACGGGTTATAACAGGATGCAAATACAGTAATAACCGCAAACAGTGTAAGGTATATTTTCATAGATAAAATTTTTTTCATGCCGCTAAAATAAGCACATAATAAAAAAATACTGCCATCATTTTATGGGAGGCGATACTGCCATATATGAGGTGACAGACATTCCTTAATAACCTTCCATTCTGCAATCTTTAAATGCCGCCCGGCTATACCTGGCGGCTTCCGGAAATCATGCAGTTAATTGATTGCAAACCCTCGCCGGCATCTTTTAAAATCGGCTATCTTCGCGCATTCTTATGACCGAAAAAATTTTAATTCTCGACTTTGGCAGCCAATACACACAATTAATTGCCCGTGCGGTAAGAGAAGCCAATGTTTACTGCGAAATACTTCCTTTTAATAAGCTTTTTGCCATTGATGAAACCGTTAAAGGCATTATTTTAAGCGGTTCGCCTTTCAGTGTGAACGATGGAGATGCGCCTGTGGTTAACATTCCATCGTTTGTGCAAAAAACACCTGTGCTGGGCGTTTGTTACGGCGCACAGCTTACCGCAAAGGAATATGGCGGGAAAGTGGAAAAATCAAACAAGCGCGAATATGGAAGGGCAAAGCTGCATAAGCAGATTGAAGATGATGTGCTGCTTGCCGATGTGGAAGATGATTCGCAGGTTTGGATGAGCCACAGCGATACCATTACACAATTGCCAGAGGGGTTTGAATTATTGGCTACAACAGCGAGCATTCCTGTTGCGGCTTTCAGAAATACGAATGAAAAATATCCTTTATATGGCATACAGTTTCATGCAGAAGTTTATCATTCTGCCGAAGGCAAAAAGATCATAAAGAATTTCCTGGTAAATATTTGTGGCTGCAAACAAAATTGGACGCCGGCATCATTTATACACGAAACGGTTGATGCTTTGAAAAAACAAATTGGCGATGCGCATGTAATTATGGCTTTAAGCGGTGGTGTTGACAGCACGGTGGCTGCAACACTCATCAGCAAAGCAATTGGCGAAAGGCTGCATGGCATTTTTGTTGACAATGGTGTATTGCGGAAAGATGAGTTTGAAAGCGTGCTTGAAACGTATAAAAATATCGGGCTTAATGTAACGGGCATTGATGCGAAACAAAATTTTTACGATGCTTTAAAAGATAAGACAGATCCCGAAGCAAAGAGAAAAGCCATTGGCAAATTATTTATAGATGTGTTCCAGGAAGAGGCTGCAAAAATTCCCGAAGCAAAATTTTTAGGGCAGGGAACAATCTATCCTGATGTAATTGAAAGCGTAAGTGTGCACGGGCCTTCGGTAACTATAAAATCGCACCACAATGTTGGCGGCCTGCCAGAAAAAATGCATCTTTCTTTGGTTGAACCGTTGCGTTTTTTGTTTAAAGATGAAGTAAGAAAAGTAGGGCTTGAGCTGGGCATTCCATCAGACATGATTAATCGCCATCCATTTCCAGGACCGGGCCTTGCTATAAGAATATTAAGCGATATAACCGAAGAGAAAGTTAAACTGCTGCAGCAGGCAGATGATATTTTTATTAAGTCGTTAAAAGAATATAACCTGTACAATAAAGTGTGGCAGGCTGCCGCTATATTATTGCCGGTAAAAAGTGTTGGCGTTATGGGCGATGAGCGTACGTATGAATATACCGTGGCATTGCGTGCTGTGACTTCGGTTGACGGCATGACAGCGGACTGGGCGCATTTGCCTTATGATTTTCTTGCCCACGTATCAAACGAAATTATAAACGGCGTTCGCGGTATAAACCGTGTTGTGTATGATATAAGCAGTAAACCGCCTGCCACCATTGAGTGGGAATAGGCATTAAATTTGATTTTGCGATTACGATCTATGCATTCAGCTATTAAAAAAATTCTTCCTGCCCTGCTTTTCGTTTTTATAACAGGTACTTCAAAAGCAGCAGATACAATGCAGGCGCCTTTGCGTGTTGCAATACTATTGCCTTTAAATCTTGATTCTGCCTTTAACGGTTATGAATACAAGCTGAGCAACGTAAGAATATCCCAGTACTTTTTATCGGGCCTTGATTTTTACAGCGGTGTAATGATGGCTATTGATTCTTTGCAAAAAGAAAATGCCAATATTGAAGTGTGGATTTATGATACGCATAAAGCCAATCAGTCTATAGAACAGCTTACCGTACAAATGCAGCCTATGAATTTTTCGCTTGTGGTTGCATCAATTTCTAATTCAACAGAACAGAGGGCGCTTACTTCATTCTCCGCAAAAAACAGCATACCGGTAATATCAGCCACATTCCCAAATGATATTTATCTCGAAAACAACCCGTTTTTTATAATGGTAAACCCAACCTGGAAAACGCATATACAGGCTGTTTATAATTATCTCGCAAGTAATTACCGCGGTAAAAAAATTGTTTTTTTTACACGCCGGGGTTCGCTGGAAGACAGGATTGCTGAAGAATTTAAACTGTTGAATACAAGGCGGGCGCTCAATTTTTCTACAGTTATTTTAAGGGATAATTTTTCTGCCACCGATGTATTGAGCCATTTGGACAGCACAACCCAAAACGTTGTTTTGTGCGGGAGTTTATATGAAGGTTTTGGCCAGGCGCTTATAAAAGCACTGAACGATAAGGGTGAAACTTATTCAAGCGTAGTGGCCGGTATGCCCACATGGAATGGAATGAATGGAACAACAGGCACGGCTTCTGATAAAATTCAGATTGTAGTAACCACGCCTTATAACTATGTGCGTGGCGGTGCTTTTATAGACAGTATTTCGGCAAATTACATGCGTGCTTATTATTCAAAACCGAGCGATATGGTTTATAAGGGATATGAAACTATATATCACTTTGTAAAGCTGCTGCTTGCAAACCCTGTTTCTTTTATCAATAATGTATCCCGCGATGATTACAAGGTTTCGAATGATTATAATTTTGAACCGGTTCGGTTAACCCAAACGTCTTTTTTACCGGATTATCTTGAAAACAAAAAGCTGTATTATATAAAAATAATTAATGGGCGTATTACCATTAACTAATAAAAAAGGCGGTTTTAAACCGCCTTTTTTTTAATTCCATAATGTTGTTCTTCTTTGTATTCTTGTTTTCATTCTTTGAATATTCCAGAGATCAGCAGCGCTGAATGTATTTTTAACTTCGTTGTTAATTCCGGCTGCCACTGTTTCTTTTACTTGGGTTACAAGTGTGTTTAGTTCTTCATGGTCAAGATACACTTTCGAATTGCTTGTTTCGTGTTTCATAATTGTTCATTTAGTCAAAAATCTTTCTATATAGCAGGCAATGCGAAAGAGCTAAAAGCATTTATTTATGCTTGCTAACATATAAAATTTAATTTTTATGTTGGCGCTGCAAATATACACACTTTATTGGTATGAATAAACATCCAATCGTGAAGGAAATGATAATATATAAGTGGTTACATAATTTATGTAAGTACTTGTATAAATAAGTTGCAGGCTTAACCGGGCAGCCTGTTATGCAGTAAACTGTCCACTTTTTTAAATAGATGATAGGGTTTATAAACACGCCATTCGGGCAATTCTATCAATTCAATATATTGATCGATTTTTTTCCTGTGAAAGTCATACTGGGCAGGCTCGCTCATGTTTAAAGCAACAGCCCATCCGCTGGAATCTTCATTTTCTTCAGCCCATTCCTGATAATAATCTTTATCGCCGCTGTGAAAATTCAAAACGTTTTCTGTAATGAGAATAAACTTATTTATGCCATTGCCCATCATCACATCAATCACATCCCGTTTTAAGGTCATTATATCATTTTCAATAGCGTCGTTCCATTCACCAATCATTTCAATAATGGCATAACCTGATTCATAATCTGCATAAATTATTTTCAGGTATAAAGTGCGGCTGCCAAATTCATCCCATTGCGGATGTATGTAGTAATTATAAACCGTTTGGGAATATTCAAATTCACTGTACATACGCCCGTAAAAAGGCGATTTCGGGTCTTCCTCCGAAGTATATATATGTCTCCAGTTATAAAATGGTTCTATCTCATGCATAATATAAATCCTTGTTCATCTTTTATACCAAATCAATTTTTTCCCTGGCCCATTGCAAAGCTATTTTCAATTGCTGTGCCATTGTAAGGTCGCTGTTGTTTAAAACAACAGCATCTTCAGCTTTTCTTAACGGGCTTATTTCCCGGTTGCTGTCAATGTAATCCCGCATTTCAAGATTTTGCTTCACTTCTTCAATTGTAATGGCCGGGTTTACAGCGAATAATTCCTTAAACCTTCTTTCAACACGAACAGCAATATCTGCCGTCATAAAAATTTTTAATTCAGCATGCGGAAAAACGGTTGTGCCAATATCCCGCCCATCCATTACAATACCTTTGTTATTGCCCATTCGCTGTTGCTGCGCCACTGCAAATTCCCGCACTTCTTTTATTGCTGCAACCTCACTTACCTTTTCACTTATTATCATGTCGCGAATAGGCAATTCAATATTCTCATCATTCATATATAAAACGCTTTTGCCTGCATCCACATCAAAAACGAATTCCAGGTGTATGTCTTTTAAAGCCTCTCTTACTTTATTTAAATTGGTATGATGAATTTCATTGCGCAAAAAGTATAGTGTAATAGCCCTGTACATAGCACCGCTGTCGGCATAAATGTAATGCAGTTCTTTAGCCAATTGTTTGGCAAGCGTGCTTTTGCCGCAGGATGAATAACCATCAATAGCAATGATAATTTTTTTATTCATCCGGCAAAGCTGCAAAAAAACTGTAACGTAAGCGCAGCTTAATTATTAATAATATCTATGCCGGGATGTTTTTTTGCATCAAATACAAACTGGCTGTCGTCAAATGAAGCATTTAATGAAATACTATTAAAATTAATTTCGATAGTATCGTTCATTTTGCTCACGACTGATGCTTTGGAAATAAGGCTGGTGGATTTATTTATGTAAAGTGTAATTTCTTTAAAATTCTGCCGTTTGTCAAGCGGCGTTAATAATACCTGGTAATTATTTCCTGCTGAAGAAACCAGCTTAATATTAAAATCTTTTTTATTGAAGCCGGTTAAGATTTGCGGTGGCGAAAATTCATTATCATCTTTATAAACTTTAGCAACGGTAACTTCATCCTGGCCGTCGAAATTCCATATTTGCAGGCCATTGCAATAAATCTCGCTGCCGTCCTGATTAATGTAGTATTTATCGCCCTTCATTTTCATAATGCCTTTGGAATTTGAAACCACCTGGTTTTGTTTATCTTTTTGTGTTAAAGAGAAGCTAACGTTTATGCCTTTGGCAGATTTTATTTTAGCCGAAGATTTATCCAGGATGTTTTCTGCAGAAGTATTATTTTGGGAAAATGCTGTGCAAAACGAAAACATAAACAATACAAGAAAAAGTTTTTTCATCATGCAAATTTCGACAAGGAAGCGCTTCAATAGTTTAGCCGGCGAGATTTAATGGCGCAGATTTGCCTGATTTTTCTTTTTATTAACTGATATATTGACTAAAACTGAATAACAGATGCCTAATTTGCCCGAAAAAACTATCTTTGCACGTTTTATGAAATTCTTACCTGGCATTTTATTAAGCTTATTGCTGCTCTCTTCCTGCGCCTCCAAGTTTGGTAAGGTGATAAAAAGCAAGGACAAAGAGTACAAGCTTAAAATGGCCGAACAATATTATGTGAAGCAGGATTACAGTAAAGCGCAACAGCTTTACAGTGATCTTTTACCCTTATATAAAGGCGATCCGCGGTTTGAAGATATCTATTATAAATATGCTTACACAGCCTACTATCAGAAAGATTATATGAATGCGGAAAACCTTTTTAAAACTTATGGCGAAAATTTTCCAAACAGCGCCAAGGTTGAAGAAACGGAGTTTATGCGTTGTATGGCTTATTATAAGCAATCGCCAAAGTATGAGCTTGATCAGACAAATACGGTAAAAACAATGGCGCTGTTGCAGGCTTTTATAAATACACACCCGGATTCAAAAAAGGTTGCTGAAGCAAACGATATAATTGATCAATGCAGGGCGAAACTTGAACTGAAAGAATTTAGTAATGCCAGGCTTTATTACGACCTGGGGTATTTTAAAGCAGCCGGTGTTGCCTTTTCTGTTTTGATGGATGATTATCCTGATTCCGAAAGTAGTGACAGCTATGCTTTAAATTCCATCAAATCATATTATAAATATGCAGAGATGAGTGTGGTTGATAAACAGGAAGAAAGATACCAGAAAGTGGTGGCAGATGTAAACGATTTTGAACAGCGTTTTCCGCAGAGCAAATTGCTTGAAGACGCCGTTAATTATAGAACAGATGCAGAAAATAATTTAAAAAAACTTCAAACACGAAATAATGAGCAAACTACGGAGACAACTCGGCGCTAATACGCTGAATACAGTTGAAACAAAGAGCCTGTTTGATATTAAGTCAAGAACAGGCAATCTTTATGAGTCTATTGCCATCATTGCTAAAAGGGCTAATCAGATAAATATTGCTATTAAAGAAGAATTACATAATAAGCTGGAAGAATTTGCAAGCCACACAGACAGCCTTGAAGAGATTCATGAAAACAAGGAGCAAATAGAAATTTCAAAGGCTTATGAAAAAATGCCTAATCCTGCTATTCTTGCAACACAGGAATTCCTGGATGAAAAAATTTATTACAGGAAGAATGATGACGACCTTTTCCGTTAACAGCCTGTAAGTCGTACTTTTAATCCCCCGGTACATCGGGGGATTTTTTATTAAAGAACATGCTTAAAGGAAAAAAAATTTTATTAGGTATAAGCGCAAGCATTGCAGCTTATAAGTCCATATTGCTGGCACGCCTGCTGGTAAAAGAAGGTGCGGAAGTTAAAGTGATAATGACGCCTGCAGCAAAAGATTTTGTTTCTCCGCTCGTGCTTTCAACGCTTACCAACAATAAAGTACTGATTGATATTTTTAATGAAGATAGCTGGGCTAATCATGTAATGCTTGGCCGCTGGGCCGATGCAATGCTGATAGCGCCATTAAGCTGCAATACCCTTGCAAAAATGGCACATGGGCAATGCGATAATTTGCTGCTGGCCATATATCTTTCATCAACCTGTCCTGTGGCAGTGGCGCCGGCGATGGATGAAGACATGTGGCATCATCCTTCCACTCAAAAAAATATTGCTGCGTTAAAAGAATATGGGAATATTTTGATTGATGTGGAATCCGGGGAACTTGCCAGTGGATTGATTGGCGAAGGCAGAATGGCTGAGCCTGAAAACATCGTATTTTTTTTAAAGGAAAAGTTTTTCAGGCAGAACATATTAAAAAATAAAAAAGCGCTTGTAACGGCCGGCCCCACATACGAACCGCTCGATCCTGTGCGTTTTGTAGGTAACCATTCATCCGGCAAAATGGGTTTTGCATTGGCTGAAGATTTATATGAAAAAGGCGCTGATGTTACTGTGGTAAGCGGGCCTGTTTATCAGCAAACAAAATACAAAGGCATTAAAGTGATAAATGTAAATACTGCGGAAGAAATGTATAATACCTGTTTGCAGTTGCATGATGAAATGGATATTGAAATAATGGCGGCAGCAGTTGCCGATTATAAGCCGGCAGCAGTTGCACCAGAAAAAATAAAGAAAACAAACAATAGCCTGCAGCTTGAACTGGCTAAAACAAACGATATCCTGGCAACATTAGGCGCCCGGAAAAAGCACCAGTTTTTAGTTGGTTTTGCACTGGAAACAAACAATGAAAAACAGCATGCACTCGATAAGCTGGAAAAGAAGAATGCAGACATGATTGTTTTAAATTCTTTGAAGGATGCGAATGCAGGCTTTGGGTTTGACACTAACAAAGTATCTGTTTTTTCAGCCAATGGAGATAATGTTGAAATGGAGCTTGCATCAAAAAAGGAAATTGCCAATAAAATTGTTGACCTTGTTATTAAAAAAATACATGCGTAAAAGCTTATTGATAATAACAATGTGCATTTCCTGCAGCCTGCTTAAAGCGCAGGAATTCCAGGCTAAAGTTGTTGTGCTGGCACAGCAGGTGGGCACTGCAGTTGATAAATCAGTATTTACCACTTTACAAAATCAGCTCACCAATTTTGTAAACAGCCGTAAATGGACAACCGATGTATATCAGCCACAGGAAAAAATAAAATGCAATTTTATTCTTACCATAAAAAGCGTTGATGGTGACAATGTTTATAATGCCAGTTTAGCTATTCAGGCGGCAAGGCCGGTATTTAATTCTTCGTATCAAACGGCATTGGTTAATTACCAGGATGCAGATATACAGTTTAAATATGTTCAATACCAGCAACTCAATTTTAATGAGAACAGGGTGCAGGGCACGGATGCGCTAAGCGCTAATCTCACAGCCATCTTTGCTTATTATGCATATATGGTTTTGGGGTTTGATTATGATTCCTTTTCGCCAAAAGCCGGCGATCCTTATTTCTTAAAAGCCCAGAACATTGTAAGCAATGCGCCTGAAGCAAAGGGCATAAGCGGATGGAAACCTTTTGACGGGCAAAGAAACCGTTACTGGCTTTCAGAAAATATGGTGAATACCAAGTACAATAATATACACGATATTATTTATAGTTATTATCGCGACGGCCTTGATAAAATGTATGATGATGAAGAAGGCGCACGGGCAAGTGTGCTGGAATCTTTATCATCGCTGCAGGATTTTAACCAGCAAAACCCAAACACGATGATTGCACAATTTTTAGTGCAGGGAAAATCGCAGGAATACATCGGCATATTTAAAAAAGCCGATCCGCAAAGCCGCTCAGAAGCATCGCAAATTTTAGCATCGGTTGATATTTCAAATGCAGGCGTTTATAAACAGGAAATGAAATGAAGTATTTGTTTTGTATAGGGTTTTTATTTGTTTTCTCAGCCTGCGGCACGGAGGATAAAAAAATTCCTGACAATGTAATGCAGGTTGATAAAATGAAGCTGGTTATGTGGGACTTGCTACAGGCCGGTAATTATGCAACCATACAAAAAGAAAAAGATACTTCGATTAAACAACTCAATACGGCTTATATGGTGCAGGTTTTACAGCTATATAAGATTAGTAAAGACGATTTTTTTAAAAGCTTCGATTATTATCAAACGCATCCCGAACTAAATAAAATATTATTCGATTCTATTAATGCTTACTCGCAACGTAAACGTGGAGATCTTTACAAAGGTGATCTTCATAAAAAGGTAGAATAATACCGCTTTAGGATTTTTTTAAGTAATTTATTGCAACCTATAACGTTTTAATACGGTCTCTTTAGCTGGAGATCAAAAAATCAAAATCAATTCTATGCAAAAAATCATTTTGTCTTTATGTTTTATAGTAGCCCTTTCTGCTGCAGCATCGGCTCAATCGTTTAGCCTGGGTGGTAAAGTAGGCGCTAACCTTGGTAAGGTTGATGGGCAAAGATTTAAAGATGGCTATAATTTCGGTTATGTGCTTGGCGCCTATGCAGAACTTGGCATAAGCAAAACAATCGCCATACAGCCTGAACTACTTTTCAGCCAAACAAATACAACTTATAAAGATTCATCAGATATAATACTAAGCAAACCAGGTAGCAAGGTTCATCTCAATTATCTTAATATACCGGTGTTACTTAATATTAATGCAGGCAAGCTGCTTACTTTTCAACTTGGGCCACAGTTTAGTGTGTTAATGAATAAAGATCAGAAACTTGGCGAAGAAATAGGCGATGCATTTAAAGGAGGCGATGTAGCGGCTGTTTTGGGCGCACAATTAAATGTTGGAGTAATTAAAGTATATGGACGTTATAATATTGGCTTAAACAATATTAGTGATGTAACCAATTCTGATAAATGGAAAAGCCAAGCCTTGCAATTTGGCTTAGGCATTAAGATTTTATAAGATTTGTATTTTATATTGAAGAAAAGCATCATGCATTTTGTGTGATGCTTTTTTTGTTTGCAGCAACAATCACGGCAATGCTTTTACATTTGTATAATGGATAATGCCGTAAAACTTATTGAATGTCCGAGGGATGCTATGCAGGGATGGCGTGCATTCATTCCAACGCAGCAAAAAATAAATTATATCAACAGCTTGCTGCAGGTTGGTTTTGATACCATTGATTTTGGAAGCTTTGTTTCGCCGAAAGCTATTCCACAAATGGCTGATACGAAGGAAGTAATTGAGCATTTGGAATTAGGTAATACAAAAACAAAACTGCTTGCTATAATTGCCAATGAAAGAGGCGCGAAAGAAGCTGCTGAATACGATGTAATCACTTATTTGGGTTTCCCTTTTTCTATATCGCCAACGTTTCAGCAGCGCAATACCAACAGCACCATTGAAGAAAGTTTGCAGCGTGTTGAAGCCATTCAATCTGTTTGTATTCAGCATAGCAAGACGTTGGTTGTTTATTTAAGCATGGCATTCGGTAATCCTTACGGCGATACTTATAATGAAGATATTTTATTGCATTGGGCCGATGCATTGGTGCAAAGGGATATAAAAATTATTTCACTGGCAGACACCATTGGTATTGCAACGCCTGAACAAATAAAGACTGCTTGCGCCACTTTAATTCAAAAATATGCTTCTATAGAAATTGGCGTGCATTTACATTCATCCGCTCACAACAGGAAAGAGAAATTAAATGCTGCTTTTAATGCCGGCTGTTTAAGATTTGATGGCGCCTTAAAAGGCATTGGCGGTTGCCCCATGGCGCAGGATAAACTTGTTGGTAATATGGATACGCTTTATTTGATTGAATATTTCAAACAGAAAAATGTGACAGGTAAATTGAATGAAGAAGCTTTACAAAAAAGCATCGCTATTGCAAACGAAATTTTTATATAATACATGCAGTTTTTTGCAAACATTAATATCAAACCACTTGAACCTTCTATATCATACAGGGATAAGATTGTATTAACGGGTTCATGTTTTACAGAACATATCGGTAACTTTTTAATTGAATCAAAGTTTAATGCGCTGCAAAACCCAAACGGTATTTTGTTCGATCCGCAAAGTGTTGCTTCAAGCCTGTTGTCGTACATTGAAAATAAAGCGTACGCAGAAAATGATTTATTCTATTTGAATGAAGCGTGGAATAGCTGGCAGCACCACAGCCGTTTTTCAAATATTGATAAAGAGGCATGCTTAAATGCCATTAATAACAGCCAGCAACAGGCGCATGCTTTTTTAAAACATGCTGATTGGTTGATTATAACATTGGGCTCAGCATTTACATATAAACTTGTACAAGGTTCAGCATTTTATGTAGAACCAAATGAGGTGGCTAATTGCCATAAAGCGCCTGCACAAAACTTTATTAAGCACCTTAATACCATTGAAGAAATCATAACAACTTTTGACACGGTAATTCACCGGCTTTTTTATTTCAACCCAAAGCTTAAAATAATTTTTACCATAAGCCCCGTGCGTCATTTAAGGGATGGCGTTGTTGATAATAACCGCAGTAAGGCAAGGCTGATAGAAGCGGTGCATCATTTGGTAAATAAATTTGACAAGCTGTATTATTTTCCTGCGTATGAACTGGTAATTGATGTGTTGCGGGATTACCGTTTTTATGATGTTGACCTGGCGCATCCCAATTATGCAGCAACGCAATTTGTACTGGATAAATTTTCTGAAACCTGTTTTAGTCAATCAACAAAAGAATTGGTTGAAGAAATAAAGAAAATTGTTATTGCCAAAAAGCATAAGCCTTTCAATTCGCAATCATCTTTACATAAAAAATTTTTGCAGCAGCAACTGGAAAAAGCAAAAGATATTTTGCAACGCCATCCTTATTTGAATCTTGAAGAAGAAATAAAATATTTTTCAAAGGGCTGATCACTTGCTAAAACTTATACATTTTGAGCAGTAACTGTTTTAACGACTGCTGTATCATCCTTATTAAAATCAACTAAAACAAACCAAATAGTAGCAATCAATGCAATGATGAAGTAAACGATTAATGCTATGTTTATCCAGGACAGAATTGCATCAGCGCCAAACCAGTTGCCATAATAATAAATAATGCCAATGCCTGCAATGCATTTTATAAGCTCCCACGCTAATGCATATTTATTGCGGTTCATTAATTCAGTAAAAGCATATACATCAATAAAAATAAAAGCGCCATAAATAAACATGGCCGGGCTGCCAATTGATGCAAGATTGCCAAACAGCCAGCTAATCAAAAGCAATAAAACACTTAACTGCACCCAGCTCCAGGCATATAATAATGTTGATGATGCGGGGTTATATTTTTCAAAATTGTAAGCATCTTCAATTTTATAAACGGAGTATTTTTCAGCAACATCATTTGGCCGCCAGCCGGTTGGCATAAACCATATACGCAGTTTGTCTTTCCAGCTTTTTGTACGCCATGCATCTTTTATCAATAGCCATAAATGTTGAAAATTTATAGCGATAGGGTTCCATGTGCTTACCGGCCTTGTAATGCCATAAACCGGTGGTTTATCGGGCAACTCTTCCTGGAAGGTCCCGAAAATTTTGTCCCATATAATAAATATCTGCGAAAGGTTTTTATCAATGTATTCAGGATTGAGCGCATGATGCACGCGATGATGCGATGGCGTTACAATTATCTTCTCCAAAATCCCCATCTTTTTTATATGCCTTGTATGGTACCAGAATTGTGCAAACAATTGTATAGGTGCAACAATGGCAATAACTTCTGTTGGAACGCCAAATAAAGCTGCGGGTATCAATAGAAAAGTAAACAGGCGGATAAATACAGAAATACTTTGTCTTAAAGCGCAGGCAAGGTTGAATTCTTCGCTGCTGTGGTGCACCAGATGGCTGTTCCAGAAAATGTTTATTTTATGATCGATCCTATGCACCCAATAACCGGCAAAGTCTATCACAATAAATGCAATAATGTAAGTCCATACGGTTGATTGAATATGGTAAATGGCAATCTTGTTTACAAGCCAGTCGTAAGTGAGAATAGTAATGCTTAAGCCAAGCACATCTTTAGTTACGTTGGTAATGCCGCTGCTGAGGCTGCTGATCATATCCATGCCGCGGACCGTGTCATTTCCTTTGTACCAGCCATACCATTTTTCGAACAAAACAAGCAACAGAAAAGCAGGCATTGCAATCAGCAAAATTTTACCATAAGCTTCCATACAGCAAATACAATAATACAACCAAAGGTAAAAAGTTTATAGGTGGGAATTGCTGTAATATAACGGCATTGCAAGACCTGGAAAAACACCCAAATTAAAGGCAGGGCTTAAAAAGCCAGCGAGGTTTGCTTATTCATGATTTCTGTATAAAGCTTCTGGCTTTCAAGCGTAAGCTTATCAAAATCTACCTGCACCTGTGGAATAATTTCAGACAGCGTGTTTATTCTGCCCTCAACATCGAGAAATTTATTTAACACCACAATTCTTTTCTGCTCAAGCAGGCACCAGCCACTCTGGAATGTACCCCGCTCGTAACGAATGGTGTAATTACAGTCAGTAAGTATCTGCTGCAATTTATCAAGATATGCCTGTGAAGGTTTAGTCATGCTACAAAGTTAAAAGCATATTGCCGGGGCAATTTTGTTAATTTTCCACAGGATGTTACTACAAAATAGGCGATTGCTGTATAAATTATCATTTTCAGGGCAAAAACAAAAAAACACCAGTTGTTGTAACATTTCATCCGTTTATCCGTACAATAATAAATTCAAGTTTTCGAATATTAATTTTACAGCTTTTTAAAGAGCATTTATGACCGAACGGGACTATAATGAGTGCGTTAACCAATATGCTGACAATGTTTTTCGCTTTATTGTGAAAAACCTGCGGCATGAGGAAGATGCAAAAGATATTGTTCAAACTGCTTTTGAAAAATTATGGCGTAATCTTGAAACCGTGAACGCCGAAAAGTCGAAAGCCTTTTTGTTTACGGTGGCATACAATCAAATGATCGACCATATAAGAAAAGTAAAAAGGATAAGTTTAAAAGACGAGTTTAGCGCTGAAACAAAAACATACAGCCAGCCGGCGCCGAACCTGAAAAAGAATTTGCAGGATGCATTGAATACGCTGAATGAAACGCAAAGAAGTTTGGTATTGCTGAAAGATTATGAAGGCTATAGCTATGAGGAAATTGGACAAATTACAGGACTGAATGAAAGCCAGGTAAAAGTTTACCTGCACCGTGCAAGATTAAACCTGCGCAATTATTTGGTAAAACCTGAAAATGTGTTGTAAGCTTAAATTTTTTTAAAATGCAAACAATCAACAGAAATAATTACGAAGAATTCTTTTTACTGTATGTAGATGGCGAACTTGACGCCGCACAACAGCATGCAGTTGAAAATTTCGTTCAGCAAAACCCTGATCTTGCTGTTGAGCTGGAAATGCTCTTACATACAAAACTTACTCCTGAAAGTATTTCGTTTGATAATAAAGAAGGCCTGTTAAGAACAGAAGGCCATAGCATTAATGAAACGAATTACGAAGAATTTTTTTTACTATACATTGATAATGAACTAAGCCCGGCCAAACGTGCAGAAGTTGAAAAATATGTATTGCAGCACCCGAAATTGCAGGATGAATTTATTACTTTAAAACAGGCTGTACTTGCACCTGAAGTAATAAGCTACGGCAATAAAGAAGACTTATACCGAACAGAGAAAAGAAGAACAGCTTATTTAAAACCTTTGTATTGGGCGGCAGCCGCGGTGTTTATTGGTTTATGCGGTGTTGGCGTTTGGATGATGCGGCCTGAAAATAATGTTCAGCAACCGGTTGCCATAAACAAACCGGCGCCAATAAAACAGCCAACGCAAAATACTTTAGCTGAAAAACCTGTTACAACAGATAGTATTAAGGAACAAGTGAAACAGGAACCTGTTGTTGCCGAAAAAACTGTGACTGAAAAACCCGAACAAAAAGCTATTGCGTCAACACCTGTTATTAAAAAGAAAAAAGATGTTACTGCAACAACGAGGCCTGTTGAAAATAATATACAGCAACAACAGGATGAAGTGGCCTACGAACCACCTATTGTTAAGCGCAATAACAGTAACAACATTGCCCAACAATTAAAAGAACCACCGGCTGAGAAGCATGACGTGGCAAGCAATCCGGCGCAAACAGGCAATCATCAGCAAAATGATGTGGCAGCTTTGCAAGCCCCGGCAAAAGAAGATAATGAACTTCAAAACGGTTATAAAGTGTATAATGTTGCCTATAAGGAAATCAATACGAATGATGAAGACCGCTCTCTTCGCATAGGCATGCTCGACCTTAACAAAGACAAGGTAAAAGGCTTCTTTAAAAAAGCAGGCCGCTTATTCAGCAAATCAAATAATAACGAAAATGAAGATGGCAAACTGCAGGTTGCCAATTTTGAAATAGACACAAAAAAACAATAACAACGCAAAAGCAATAATATAATGAAACCGAGCATGAATAATTTTTTCTCACACCGGGAAATGTTTATAGCGAGGTTCCATGAGACCATTAAAAAATAAAACTTGTACGAATGAAACCGAGCATGAATGATTTTTCTCGCACTAGGAAAATGCACATAGCGAGGTTCCATGAGACCATTAAAAAATAAAACTTGTACGAATGAAACGGATATTACTCGCAGGAATAATCATGCTGTCATCGCTGGCAACCTTTGCCCAAACCGATACAACCACAAAACCATCCACAGAAGACACGGTGTTTGTAGGCAATTTTATCATCATAAGAAATAATAAAGACAGGAATACATACAACGATAGTTTGCCGCCGGGGCGCGAAGATTATACGATCATCAATATACCAAAAAGAAGAGGATATGTTAACCCACGTCCAAACAGACTCATCAGCACCAATTATCTCATCTTCGACCTTGGCTTTGCAAACTATAACGATAAAACGGTGTATAACAGCCCTGATGCCGCAGACTTTGCAGATGCCGGTATTAATAAGAAAGACCTTAAGCTTATTACAGGCAAGTCATCCAATGTAAATATCTGGCTGTTTATGCAAAAACTTAATGTAACAAAACATGTGGTTAATTTAAAGTATGGCCTTGGTTTAAACATGTATAATTATCGTTATAACAGCAATATTTCTTTCCAGGAACAGGCACCTTATGTAATAATGGATACAGTTGATTTTTCAAAAAACAAGCTGTATGCAGGGTATGCAACAGTGCCGTTCATGCTTAATATAAACCCGTTTCCGCATCGCCGTCACGGGCTTAATTTTAGCGCAGGCGTAAGCGCCGGCTACCGCATATTCACCCATTCAAAACAAATAAGCGATGAGCGCGGCAAACAAAAAAACCACGATGCCTTCGATCTTAACGACTGGATGTTTGCCTACGTTGCTGAAGTTGGTCTTGGCCCGGTACGCATATATGGCAGTTACAGCATCAACACTTTGTTTGAAGATGCAAAACAATATCCATACACGGTTGGTCTTCGTTTTAGCAACTGGTAAAATTCTTTAGCACAAAGAAAACGGAGCAAACGGAGATGTACGCTGCTTACTCCTTTGCTCTGTGCGAAACTTTGAAAAGCTGCGTAGTATGCACTACGCAGCTTTTTATTTTTTATGTTACCGGCAAATGAACAAGCAGCATCACGGTTGCGTCGCAACACTGCATCTTAATTACAGCTATCAGCTACGGTTTCAAATTCATAATTACTTCACTGCTTCACTCACTTCAATAAACGAAGGATGTGCATCATCATGCAAAATGGTGATCGTTTCTTTCTTAAAATCGCTATCCTTTGCTGTAGGAATATTAATGAACTGTTGCGGGTTTCTGTCAACCAATGGAAACCACGAGCTCTGAATTTGTACCATAATCTTATGGCCCTTTAAAAAAGTATGCGCCACATCATTCAGCTCCAGTTTAACCTTTGTTGGCTGGTTGGGAACAAATGGTTCAGGCTTTTCAAAACTGTTGCGAAATTTGCCTCGTATAATTTCTGCACGCACTAATTGCTGAACATTGCTGCCGGGCAACACATCAATCACCTTCACTATAAAATCTGCATCGGTGCCGCTTAAGCTTACCGATAAATTGGCTGTAACAGGGCCAAGCAATGTTATATCATTATTTAAAACATCACCTGTATAATACACAACGTCGTTGCGATTGGAAGCAAAGGTTTGGTCAGCAGCCATGTATTCATTTACGCGGTCATCACTGCGCTTATCAATATAGGGAACAGGATTAGCGGGATCAGAAACATATTCATCTTTCCCTGAAGTGTTTGCTTTCTGTAATAAAAGTTTATGATCTTTATCAAGGCTCCATGTTGCTTGTTTGATATTCTTTGGCGGCCATGTATTAAATGTTTTCCATTCATTACTGCCGGTTATAAAAATAGTGGCTTCGCCTTCATTAAAATGGCCTTTGCCTTTCAGGTAATAATTAAAAAAATCAAATTCCAGTTGCTGGTATTTTGCATTAAGGTCGCCGCCAAAATCATAACCCGCAAAGCGGTTCCATTGCGGCCTTTCCCATGCGCCATGCGTCCATGGCCCCATCACCAAGCGGTTATCGTTTTTTACATTCTGCTGTTCAATGGCTTTGTAAGTATTTAATGCGCCAAACATATCTTCCGCATCAAACCAGCCGCCCACAACTAATGTAGCAGGCTTTATATTTTTTAAATGTGCACGGATGTTTCTCGCCTGCCAATATGCATCTTTCGTTGAATGTTCAAGATACTCATTCCATATTTTTGATTTGTTATGAAAGTAGAGGTCATTGAGGTTATGTAATGCGCCTGCCTTTAAATAAAAATCATACGCATCTTTTATTTCAAGCGTTGAATCAACAGGCGGGTTTCTTTGCCTGGGGCCGGTTCTCGGCGCATCAAAAAAATTCAGGAAACCAAAATTATCCATCACGAAAAAGGCGCCGCGGTGATTGGCGTCATCACCATCAAATTCATCAGTAACAGGTGCCTGTGGCGATGCTGCTTTTAATGCAGGGTGCGCACCGGGCAAAGAAGCAGTTGCATAAAAGCCGGGATATGAAATGCCATAAATGCCAACCTTGCCGTTATTGTTATGAATGTTTTTCAAAAGCCAGTCGATGGTATCATACGTGTCGCTGCTTTCATCAACCTGGGTATTATCTTTTTTGTTGGCAATGGCCGGTGTCATTTCTTTAAATTCACCTTCGCTCAAATGCCTGCCCCGAACATCCTGGTAAACAAAAATGTATTTTTCTTTTATAAATAATGCGTTAGGCCCAAGGCTTCTCTTGAAATTATCTTCACCATAAGGCGCCACAGAATAAGGCGTCCTTTGCAATAATACCGGGTATTGCTGCGAAGAATCTTTAGGTATATAAACCGACGTAAAAAGTTTTATACCATCCCGCATGGTTATGCGGAATTCTTTCTTGCTATAATTGCTTTTAATGTAAGCCGTATTATCAGCGGGCTGTGCATGCAATTGCAGTATGGTGAGCGTAAATAAAAAAGAAAGTATGCATTTCATGTGGCTAATGTAAGCAGGAAAACGAAAATGTTGAAGCTTACTATTCAGGTGAACAGGATTGCATGGCTGTTATACTTTTTTAAATAAAACCTGCAACAGCGAAAACAATCAGTTTGCTTTATTGCTATACTTCTCTTCCAGCGCAGGCATTAAGAAAGTGCTTACTTCAGGCGTATGATGTTCTTTTTTTACAATGGCATCCATCTGTTTAATAATATCAGCATGCTGCGCTGCTACATCATGTTGCTCCTGTATATCTTTATCCAGGTCAAACAACTGCCATTGCATATTTCCTTTGCTGATGTTTAGTATCACCCCTTTCCAGTTGTTTATGCGCACTGCCACCTGGCCACCGTATTCAGGATATTCCCAGTATAAATAAGGATGCTGCTGTGTTTGTTGTTTGTTTAATATCTCCGGCAATATGCTTATACCATCAATATTTTTTGGTGAAGGAATATGCAGCAGTTCGCAAAACGTGGGCATCACATCGATAGTTGAAGAAACCATATTGGATGTTGTGCCTGCCTTTATTTTTCCCGGCCATGAAACAATAAATGGTTCGCGAATGCCGCCTTCATGCACAGAGCCTTTGCCCCAGCCCGATTCGCTTTTAAATAAACCGCCGCTGTTAAAGTAAGGTGCATCCACGCCAACGCCACCGAATGAAGGTCCGTTATCGCTGCAAAACATAATGATCGTATTATTATACAAACCTTTCTTTTTTAATGCGGCAACTATCTGCCCCACCTGCTCATCCAGCGTTGCTATCATGGCTGCGTATGTGGCCCTTGGATAACGGCATGGAAAATAGCTTCCGCCCATGTAAGGCTTTTCATCGCCAAATTTTTTATGATAATAATCCACCCATTTCTTTGGCGCCTGCAGCGATACATGCGGCAGCGGTGAAGCATAATAAAGAAAGAAAGGTTTGTCTATTTGTTTGTCAATAAAATTCAATGCGGCTTTAATTAAAAAGTCTGGTGCATAATCTTTTTGCTGATACCCTTCATAGTTCTTTTCATCCAGTGAATCCTTATCTTTTGGAAAACGGACTTGCGGATCAACAATTTTATTGTTCAGCGGCACACGCATTTCATTCTCCCATAAATGGCCGCTGTAATACGTATGGTCCTGGCGCTGGCAAATAAACCCGTAGAAATAATCGAAGCCTTGTTTGTTTGGCGCTCCATTGCTGAAAGGCGTGCCCAGCCCCCATTTGCCCACAAGCGCTGTTGCATAACCGGCATTCTTTAAAAGTTCGGCAATTGTAAATGTGGAATCGGGTATAGGTAATTGCCCTTCAAGAAACGGGTTAGCTTCCATTGCTTTAAAATTCCATACATCGCCGCGCTGTTCCCATTCATCATTGCCGCGTATATAAGCTTTGCCTGAATTAATACCCGTCATTAACGAATACCTCGATGGCGCACAAACGGGAAATGCATAATGCTGTGTAAAGCGTTTGCCTTCTTTTGCCAAAGCATCAATGTTGGGTGTTTCAATCTTTTGCTGGCCATAACATCCAATATCGCCATAACCCAAATCATCTGCGAGTATGTAAACAATATTGGGCTTGTTTTGTGCTGCCGCACAAATGCCGGCTAATGTAAAAACACTAAAGAAGAGAATATGTTTTATCATCATTAAATTCTATGCAGTTAAGTAAATTTCATTTATTAAAATATAGTATGCCCGTATAACTAATCTTCTGCATGGTCTGTTTGCACATCAACACCTTTCCATATTTTTTTTGATGTCCAGTCTTCATCATCTCCATTCCAGAAATGATGGCTTGATGGCAAGCCTAATATTAAAAATGCTTCAGAACATAAATACAAACTGCCTGTTGAAATATACCCTTCGCCAATGCCCGGCTGATGACCGGCTATGCCTATTTGCAGCCAGCCGTTGTTATCAAAAGTGCCCGGCATGGAAACTTGTTTTTTCACCACATTGTATAATGCGGCACGCACTTGTTGTGGCGTTATATATGCAGGCAATTTTTCCATCAATGCCATTTTTGATAATAAATGAAAGGCGCCAAAACGGTAAGCCAGCGACCTGCCAATGGGTGGATAAGTTGCTTCGGGAGATATCAATCTTTCCTGCACCGCAGCATATCGCTGCGCCCGTTTAATGGCAGTGTTATAAAGATTATTCCATGCTGTGTCTTTGGATTGCAATACATCCAACACTTCAATTAGCATGGGCTGAATAACAAAGCTGTTATAATAATCCCAGTGAAAATTTGGTCCGTCGCCATACGTGCCATCGCCTTTATACCATTCTTCATGTTTGTTAACGGCATAAATAATGCGCGATGTATCACAATGCCCGTCCAGCTTCAGCAAAGCAGCTTCAATCATTGCACTAAACAAAAGCCAGTTGCTTTCATAAGGCTTAATTACCCTTGATGATTGTAAAGCCTGGATGATATTTTGTTTTGTTTTATCACTTAATGGTTGCCACAATTGTTGCGGCGCCCTTAACAGAGCTTCGGCCAGGAAGGCAGCATCTACCAATGGCTGGCTTCCTTTATTAAAATTCATATAATCCGGCGATGAGGGGTTGGTAGCATTATCCAAACATATTTCTGCCAGCTGAATATATTTAGCTCTTAATCTTCCTTCTTCCGTGCTATCTGCACCTAATTCAAGCCATGGCGCCATGCCTGATAAAAGCCTGCCAAATGCTTCAAGATAAGTATAGTTCTGCCTGTCATCAGCTTTCGCTTCAACGGGCATTTTTTTCTTTAATTCATTTTTACTTAATGCATTTAAAACCGGGTTGGCAATAGCAGTCATTGTTTTAATAAGATAAGCCCTTTCCTGTTGCCCTTCATTTGTTTGGCAATATGTTGTTGCAGCAACTGACATTGAAAAAGCAATACATATAATTTTAATAAACCGCATAACCGTATTTGATAAGATCAGTCAATTTAAAATTGTTTACTGCGTTCCTGTTGAAGAAGCCCTTCAAGCTCTTTTACTTTTTCGGGATATTGATTGGCAGCATTATTTGTTTCACCTATGTCGTTTGAGAGGTCATACAATTGCGGCACAGGCGCATTGCCGAGTTCTGTAGCGGTTAATTCTGCATAAGGCCTGAGATTGTTTGGTGCAATATATTTCCAGTTATCTTTTATTACGGCCAAAGCGCCGGCCTGTTCTATCAAATAATTTCTGCCTTTCTTATCTTTTCCCAACAAGGCATTCAGTACATCTTTACTGTCGCTTTTAAAAGCAGTTATATCTTCTTTGAACAAGCCTGCAAAAGATGCAAGAAAATCAACCTGGCAAACCAACGCATCAGAAGTGCCCGGCCTAATATTTCCAGGCCATGATACAATAAATGGCATCCTTGTGCCGCCTTCAAATATGCTGTATTTACCGCCGCGAAAAGGGCCTGCGGGTTTATGGCCGTTTGATCTTGTTACAGCTTCATCCTGGTAACCATCATCAAGCACAGGGCCGTTATCGCTGGTGAAAATGATAATGGTGTTCTTGTTCAAACCAAGGTAAGTAAGCTCTTTCATTATTTCACCAACGCACCAATCCAGCTCAACTATTACATCCCCGCGATAGCCCAAACCACTGGTGTCTTTAAACATAGTTGCAGGCATGCGCGGCACATGCGGCTGGTTTAATGCATAGTATAAAAAGAAAGGTTGCTGTTTGTTTTTATTGATGAATGTTTTTGCTTTTGATAAGAAGGTAAATGATAGTTCTTCATCCGTCCATCGCGCCGTTTTTCCGCCGGTCATATAACCGATGCGGCCAATGCCATTCACGATGGTTTGGTCGTGCCCGTGGTTAGGTGAAGATTTCAGTTTTAATAGTTCGGGATTTTCTTTACCTGTAGGATCGTTGCCAACTTTTTGTTTATAATCAACATTAATAGGGTCTGTTTTGTCAAGACCAACAATTGTTTGATTTTCGAGAAAAACGGTGGGCACCCTGTCGGCAGTAGCCGGAAAAATAAACGAGTAATCAAAGCCCACTTCACGCGGTCCTGGTGCTACAGGTTCATTCCAGTTTTTTTCTACTGTATTGCCTAAACCCAAATGCCATTTGCCTACAATGGCGGTTGCATAACCTGCCTGTTTAAAAACTTTAGGCAGCGTTAATGTATCAGTTGGAATGATAAGCGCAGCATCGCCGGGCAAAATGCCTGTTCCGTTTTTACGCCATGCATATTTGCCGGTTAACAGGGAATATCTTGAAGGTGTACAGGTGGCAGCGGATGAATGGGCGTTGGTGAAACGTATGCCTGAAGCAGCGAGTTTATCAATATTGGGCGTATGTATTTTTGTTGCACCATAACAACTTAAATCGCCATAGCCAAGATCATCGGCATTTATAATAATTACATTTGGTTTTTGCTGTGCGGAAGAATTAGTAAAGAAAATAATTGTGAGAAAACTGAGTAATAACAAGCGTTTACAATTCATATATTTTTTCGTTTATTGTTGAGGCAACTGCGCAAAAATAATTTCCGGTTTTTTGTTGGAAGCATGCCGTTTAAAAGACTGATAGGGCTGCACAAATTCATTAAAGAACCCATCATTTTTCAAAAAGAATTTATCGCCGTCAACACCGCCTGCATAATCTTTACGGTAACCCCCTTTTGCAGTGGCATCAATGGTAAATGTAGCGTTTATCAATTCATGCCATTCGCCGCTGTTGTTTGCTATCCATTGATTTTTATAAAAACCCATTCTTGTTTCATTGCCTGTTTCAGGAATAAAATTTTCAAGGAAAGAATACAGGTGTGTAATGTAAGTTGTTGTTTGCGGCCTTTTAAAACTTGCTATCAAATACCATTTAGCTGCGGCTATATCTTTAAAGTAAGCAGTGTATGCTGTTGTGCGATGAATACTATCCGGTTCGGCATGCAGCAGGAAGCCGTAAGTATTGCCGGCCTTCCAGTTAAAGCGCATAAAGCTTTGCCCGCCGGAACCTTCGCCGCCAAAATTATTCGTGTTAACAGCTTCGCCTTTCTTTAGCAAAACAATCTTCATGCTGTCAGGAATAGATTTTGGATCATCTGTATCAAACGGGCTCCATACCGAAAATAAAATTCTTCTTTCTGTTTCACTGTTTACCTGCATGCCAAAATAACCTTCGCCAAAACCATCAGCCATAAAGTAAGAACCTGGTTTATCATTGCCTTCAGGAATAGTAAGTTCGTTATAAAACCAGCTTATATTATTCTTTAAGTTTTCAGGAACATCATACCGCAGGTGCACAGAAGGGCCTCTTCTTCCAAAATGAAATGAGCTGCCATGCTTCACATATACAATGCCTGTATCTTTTTTTGTATATTGAATAATAAGGTCTGAAACATCGGCATAAACATTACCTGTTTTGCTAATGCCTTTTAAATCTATCTTGACATAACCCGGCTTTGCAATATTGAATTTGCCAATATGTACAACACCAGATACAGGCTGCTGAAACTGTTTTTTAAAAGTTGTATTGTTTGCAGAAACACTTATTTCGCTTTTGCCTTTTGGTGCTTGCATGCGCAATGATACATCGAATGTTTGCGGCACATTTATCCTGAAATAAATGCTGGTAATGGTTGACGGGCTTGCCCAGCTTGTTAAACCATCATCAGTAATTGCCGCTGGTGCATTTGTATAAGCATTGCCGCCAAGCGGAATCGTATCTGTATAAGTTTGCGCCATAACATTATTTGCAAACAATAATGCAAATAGTATTGCAGGTATTTTAATAAATAAGTTCATGCTGCAAATTTTTTGTAAGATAATTTTTAGGAATGACTTTAAATAGCCTCAAACGTTTGTGCGAGTTTAACGCGGTTGTGCAGCAGGTTATAAAATTTATTTTATGCAACCGTTTGTTAAGTGAAAACCAAAAGCGGTTGAAGTACTTTTATCGAAGTTCTCCTCATCGTTTATTCTAAAGCATAAATAATGAAGTCGTTTTTATTATTCACTGTTTTGTTTTTCGCCAGTTCAATCTATGCACAACAAATACCTTACAAAAGCAGCGCTAATGCATGGAATGCAGATTCGCTTGGCAACCACCGCGTGCTTGTGCAGTTTAATGGCATCGGCAATGTGGCGGAAGCCGCTGTTGAATGGCGAAGGCGGGATGAACATCCTGAACAAAAAAGAATAATTGTCGTGGATGCAAAAACCAATCAAAGGGTTTTAAATGTTAAGCTGAATAATATAACACGTGAAAGTGGTGAAATATATTTTGAACCAACTTCAGGTGCTGGCGATTATTACATTTATTACATGCCATATAAAAGCGAAGGCAGGAGTAATTATCCCAAAGGCGTTTATTTAAAACCTGATACCACTGCGTCATTAACATGGCTTACTACGGTTGATGCCAACTATAATGTGCCGCCCGCAACTGTGAAGGCATTTGAATCTATTGATGCATTCAATAGTTTTTATCCTATGGAAATAATTGCCACGCAAAAAGAAACCAATGCTATTATTCAGTCTTCATCAAACAAATCTTTTATTGTTTTTCCTGAAGACAGGATGCATCCCATAAAAATGAAGGATGATCTTCCGCAACGCTGGATTGAAAAAGGCATTCAGCAAAGCTTTACTGATACTGCATCCAAGAGTGAAAATTTTGCTTATCAATTAGGTGTGTTTGCGTTAAAAGATTTACAGGATGTAAAAGTTCATTTCAGTGACTTAACCGCATCAAACGGAAATAAGATTGCTGCACAACATATATCTTGTTTAAATACAGATGGAATAAGTTATGATGCTAAACCAATTCATTTTATAGTAAATATTCCTGCAAAAAAAATACAGCCTATATGGTGTTTGGTTAATGTTCCTTCAAACATTGCTGCAGGTTTATATAAAGGCAAAGCATTTATAAAAGATGCAGCCAATGAAACTGCAACGGTTGATGTGAATCTTTTCATAGAAAATAAAACACTTGCAGATAGTGGTATAAACGAACCGTGGAAACAAACACGCCTGCAATGGTTAAACTCAACCCTGGCGCAGGAAAATACTGTTATTAAACCTTATATCCCGCTCGAAATAAAAGATAAAACCATTAGCCTGCTTGGAAGAAAAATTATATTGAATGATAATGGCCTTCCCAAACAAATTCAAACATTTTTTACAGAAGAAATGACGGGGTATTCAACAAGGCCAAATAATCTTTTAACCGAGCCCGTTCATTTTCATTTTATAAATAATGATGGAAAAAACCTGCAGTTTAAAAGCAAGAGTTTTACCATAACCAAACAAATGCCCGGAACAATTGAATGGAATGCAGCAAGCACTAACGATACTATCAATATGAATGTTTGCGGCCATCTTGAATTTGACGGCTTTGCATCTTTCACTGTAAAAATTGTTGCCATGAAAGATGTTGCGTTGAAGGATATTCAATTGCATATTCCCTTCACCAAACAAACGGCTAAATACATGATGGGGCTTGGCGAAAAAGGAGAAGCCAGGCCAGATACCATACGCTGGAAATGGGATGTGGCGCATAAAAATCAGGATGGTGCATGGATTGGCAATGTAAATGCAGGCCTGCAATATTCACTGCGCGATGAAAAATATGTGCGACCGCTCAACACCAATTTTTATTTATTAAAACCTTTATTATTGCCAGCGTCGTGGGGCAATGATGATAAAGGCGGCATAGATGTTTTTCAAAAAGGCGAAGCTGTGCTGGCAAACAATTACAGTGGCGCAAGAACTATGAAGCAAGGCGATACTTTGTATTATAATTTCAATCTACTCATAACCCCTTTTCATATCATTAATACAGATTTTCAATGGGCAACGAGGTTCTATCATAAGTATAATAATGTTGACAGCATTAAGGCCACCGGAGCAACTGTTGTAAACATTCATCATGCTACACCAATCAATCCTTATATCAATTATCCTTTCATTGCATGGAAAGAGATGAAAGCGTATATAGATTCAGCTCATGCTATTGGGCTGAAAGTAAAAATCTATAATACAGTGCGTGAACTGTCAAACCGCGCTTATGAATTATATGCATTGAGAAGCCTTGGCCATGAGATTTATTCGCCAGGCAAAGGCGGAGGTTTTAGCTGGCTGCAGGAACATCTTGACAGCGATTATATAGCCGCATGGTTTGTGCCTGAATTAAACGATGCAGCCATCATCAACAGCGGCATGAACCGCTGGCATAATTATTATGTTGAAGGCATGAACTGGCTTACGCAGAATGTGGGCATTGATGGTATTTATTTGGATGATGTTGCATTTGACCGCATTACCATGAAACGCATTAAACGTGTATTAACGGCTGATGGCCATCCGGGCATTATTGATTTACATTCCGCCAATCAATATAATAAAAACGATGGCTTTAATAACAGCGCCAATTTATACATGGAGCATTTTCCTTATCTCAACCGTTTATGGTTTGGCGAATATTTTGATTATGAAAAGAACAGCCCTGATTTCTTTTTAACCGAAGTGAGTGGCATTCCATTTGGCTTAATGGGTGAAATGCTGCAGGATGGCGGCAATGCCTGGCGCGGCATGATTTATGGCATGACCAACCGTATGCCGTGGAGCGACAATGCAGACCCAAGGCCTATATGGAAAGTATGGGATGAGTTTGGCATGCAGGGCACAAAAATGATAGGTTACTGGAGCAGCAACTGTCCTGTAAAAACTACGAATGATAAAGTGCTGGCAACGGTTTATAAAAAAGATGGCAAAGCATTAATATCCATTGCAAGCTGGGCTAATAATGATGTGAATGTGCAATTAAAAATTGACTGGAAGCAGCTTGGTATTGATGCTTCTAAAGCAACAATAACAGCGCCGGAGATTAAAAATTTTCAACCTGCAAAAACGTTTAGCGTGAATGATGCAATACCCGTACAGAAGAATAAGGGTTGGCTGTTGATTATTAAATAGAGGTTGAACTAATATTTTCAGGAAATAAAATAAATTGACCTGTATCTATGGCTTTTCTGCTGATGACAGCAACAAAACAAACCAAACATTTTCCTGCTTCAGTAATTCATTAGCACAGGCAACAACATTATTGCTGCATATTTTTTATTTTCGCGGCAAACTACCTGGCTATTGAGCTTTTATAAACTCTGTGAATGTGCAGTTATCTGCCTGATATTTTATAGAAGCAAATAACAACAACCGCTTAAAAAAGTTATAATCCGTAATAATTCTGTACGCTATGAAAATGTATGTTATTGCTGCATTATTGCTATTGTATTTTACTTATGCGGCAAGCGCTCAAACAGTTATTGGCAGGCAAAATGTTGATCAGTATCCCATTTCTTCAAAGGGGTCCACAACATACGGGCTTACCTGGTTGCCAACAGATTATGCTTCAACAAGTAAAAGCTACCCGCTTATTATATTTTTACATGCGGCTGGAGAAGTTGGCGATGGTGTTTCAGGGTTGAATAATCTTATTAAAGTGGGGCTGCCTAAAAAAATAGCCCAGGGCTGGAACCCGCAGGCTGTAAATCCTTCAGATAAAAAAAATTACCAGTTTATAGTGGTAT
This sequence comes from Parafilimonas terrae, assembly GCF_900115755.1. Taxonomy (GTDB): domain Bacteria; phylum Bacteroidota; class Bacteroidia; order Chitinophagales; family Chitinophagaceae; genus Parafilimonas; species Parafilimonas terrae. The sequence continues at coordinate 959,008 of NZ_FOXQ01000001.1, read as the reverse complement.
CGCCCCAGGCGCCCACAATCAGTGGATGGTCATATACCTATGCGCAGGTAGTATATATATTGGCCGATATAGAAAAAAGATATAGGGTTGATGCAACAAGGGTGTATATAATAGGTGAATCTGCAGGCGGCGGGGGCACATGGTCCTGCGTTACCAACGATAGTAACTTTACAAAGAAAATTTCCGCCATTATCCCTATAAGTCCCACAGGGGTAAATAACCCAGTCAAGGAATATGGAAACATTCAATATATCAGCGGAAAGTATGGTGTAAAGGTTTGGACGATATGCGGCACCAGGGACCTTTTTTATAATGTTGTTTCACTGCCTTATGTAAATATCATCAATACTGCAACCCCTGCTCCTTTGGTGCCTGCTGTAGCCACAGGTGTTGCCGGGTATGGCCATGATACAGCTCTTTGGAATAAGGTGACTGACGCTTCCTGGCGAAGCAATACTTTCAAACTTAATTTATATGAATGGATGCTGCAATACCAGCGGGCCGGTTCAGATCCGGCCGTTAATAAAACTCCCGCAGCCAATGCCGGCGCAAATAAAACCATTACCTTGCCGGTAAACAAAACAACCTTATCAGGCAGCGGTACAGATACTGATGGAACAATAACAGCTTACCTGTGGACAAAAGTTGGAGGCCCAAACCAATTCACTATCGCTTCTCCAACATCGGCTAAAACTACTGTGACCAATCTTGTTGCCGGTACTTATCAATTTGAGTTAAAAGTTACAGACAATTCAGGCGCCATAGCCAAAGACACTGCCAAGGTAATAGTTTTACCAGAACCCAACATGCCTCCCGTGGTAAGCGCAGGCAAAGACCAAACAATAAAACTGCCGGTTAATTCTACAACTGTAACGGGCACTGCCACCGATGCCGATGGAACAATAACAGCGCATAACTGGAAAAAAGTTGCCGGGCCGGGCTCCCCGGTAATAAAGCAACCAGGCGCCTTGCAAACTGCCATTACCGGTTTAATACAAGGCAGTTACAAATTTGAATTTTCAGCCACTGATGATGATGGCGCCACAGCAAAAGATACCGTTGTTATTAAAGTGCAGCCCCTGAATATTGCACCTGTTGCCAATGCGGGCAGCGACATAACACTTATATTGCCTGTTAACTCCACAACCTTAAATGGGTCGGGAACGGATGCTGACGGAACAATTTCATCATATAAATGGACAAAAATATCGGGGCCTGCGCAATATGTTATCAGCAATAGCAAGGCTGCTAAAACAACTGTAACCGGCCTTATTGCCGGAACATATATTTTCAGGTTAACGGTTACTGATAATAACGGAAGCTCTGCAACCGACGACGTAGCAATTGTTGTAAAGGCTGCGCTTACCGGTTATAAAGCAATTCCGGGAAAAATTGAGGCTGAAGATTATGATGCAATGAATGGTGTAAAAAAAGAAGCCACAAGCGATACCGGCGGCGGGCAGGATGTGGGATGGATTGATAAGAACGATTGGATGGACTATTCTGTGTATGTTGATTCTGCAGGTGCTTATACAGCCAGCTTCAGAGTGGCTACTTCTTTAAATAACGGCAAGCTTCAGTTGCGCAAGCCTGATGGCACTGTACTGGCAACAGTTGATATACCCAATACCGCCAGTTACCAGGGCTGGTGCACAAGAAGTGTAACTGTAACCCTCCCACAAGGCTATCAAACGCTAAGGGTTATATCCACGGAGGCTGCTATTTGGAATATTAACTGGATATCGTTTGTACGCGGCATATCCGCGGGCATACCTATACCTTCTAAAGTACAGGCAGAAGATTACAGCCAGATGTCAGGCATACAAATGGAACCTACGGGCGATACCGGCGGAGGCCTTGATGTGGGATGGATAAACAAGAACGACTGGATGGATTATACAGTATATGCTGCCGCTGCGGGAACATACAGCGTGAATTTAAGGCTGGCTACGCCAAACTATTCGGCCAGGCTTGAAATAAGAAAGTCAGACGGCACTGTATTGGCAAGGGTAAATATTCCAAGGACCGGTGGCTATCAAAAATGGTCGACTGCCAGCACGTCCATAACCATTCCTTCGGGCAAGCAAACATTGCGTATTGTTTCTACCGCATCACAGGACTGGAACATCAACTGGATAGAATTTGTTCGGCCCGACGCAGCCATTGCACAAATGCTAAATATGCCTTTGCAGGAAAACGCAACGCCATTTCATATATTTCCCAACCCGGCAACTGATAAATTCAATATAGAGATAAATAATGGCAGTACAGGAGTGATACACGTGCAGGTATGCACCATGAGCGGCTCAATAGCGAAGGTGTTTACACTTACAAAAAGCGTAAAAGGAAAACAAAGCTTTAATTTAAGGGCCGACGGCCTTGCAAAAGGATTATATATTGTGCGGTTGCAATATGGCAATAAGGTTGAGTCAATCACACAATACTTATTAATTTCCTGAGCTGTATAAGTTTTATTTTTGAGCTATAGCTCCTTGTATAAATATTTCTATCAGGCTTTTGCTTATCTCAATTTCTTCTTTGACTGCCTCTTTGTGCCTGGGCGGCGAACCTGCATCTTGCGTTGTAATACGAATGTGTTTATCGTCAATTAAACATTGGTATTTTTTTCTGAGAAATTGAGTATATAATCTAAAGTTTATAAACGAAAGGTTGATTTTAAAATAGCATTACAAAATCAATATTGCCAAATTACACGAAGCCGGTAAATCTACTTTTAAAGTAACAATCTTTCCAAATTTGCCGTTTGCTTTCCTGGTTTTTCCCGGCATTTCTCCCGGAGAAACTCAATTTTTTCCCGACTTTAACCGGCCACTATTTCCCTAAACTTCAACCTTCACCAGCGGGTTTCATACATAAAGAAGCTTAAAACCTATATCTTAGATTTTCAACTCCATTTCATGAAGTATATAATCTGCCTGTTCCTGGTTGTTTGTGTAAGCTGTGTCAAAAGACCTTATGCCTCTACCAATAAAATATACAAACAGCAGGTAAAAGACCTGGCCGCCGTCATTAAACAATACCCGCTTGAAGATTCATTTCCTAACATGGATTTTGTTGGAACGATCAATTTCAATTTGCGCAAACCCAATTTTGTTATCATTCACCACACAGCGCAAAACAGTTGCGAACAAACGCTCAGGACATTTACGGTAACGCATTCGCAGGTGAGTGCGCATTATGTAATTTGTAAAGACGGCACAATTCATCACATGCTGAACGATTACCTGCGTGCCTGGCAGGCGGGCATAAGCCGCTGGGGCAACGACAGGGATATTAACAGCAGCAGCATTGGAATTGAGCTTGATAATAATGGTTTTGAAGATTTCACCGGTCCGCAAATAGCGAGCTTGCTGCACCTGCTTTCGGCGCTTAAAAAGCAGTATGGCATTCCAACGGCCAATTTTATCGGGCATGGAGATATTGCGCCTACACGAAAAAATGACCCCAACTTTCGCTTTCCCTGGAAAATGCTTGCCGACAGCGGCTACAGTTATTGGTACGACGATACCACCAACCTGGCTTTGCCGCCAACTTTTGATGATATACAGGCTTTGCGCATCATCGGTTTTGATGTGAGAGATACCACTGCAGCTATTATAGCTTTTAAACGCCACTGGATGCAGGATACTTTGCCTGGCCTGGATTCTGCACAGTACAAAGTGTTATTTAATGTAATGAAGAAATACCAATAAGAGAATGAAAGTTTTCAGCCGGTGAACTTATTACAAACAATATTTTTTATAAGCAGCCTGAAGCCGGCATTCTTCTGTTGCACATAAAAAAAGCCCGGTTTTCACCAGGCTTTCTTTATTTTATATAACAAATTTATTCTTCCCTTCCGTGGCAGTTTTTATATTTTTTACCGCTGCCGCAGGGGCAAGGATCGTTACGGCCTACTTTAGGGCCAACCCTTACCGGTTCCTGTTTTACCGGGGTTGGATCATAATAATCGCTTTCGTCGGCAGCATAATCCTGGCCGGCATTATCTATTTCGCGTTTGTTGGAACGCATTTTACTCATGTCGGTTTTTTCCTGCGTAGCTTCCCGCACCGGCACATTTTGCTGAACCGGCAGTTCTGCATGGCACAGGAAACTTACAATGCTGTTGCTTACCTGGCCGTTCATCTGGCTGAATAAATTGAATGCTTCGCCCTTATAAATTACCAGCGGGTCTTTTTGTTCATAATGCGCCGTTTGAACGCTTTGTTTCAAATCGTCCATAGCACGCAGGTGCTCCTTCCAGGCATCATCAATTAAAAAGAGCGTTACGCTTCTTTCCAGCATATTCACCAATTCTGCGCCGGAAGACTGCAGGGTTTTATCAAGATTTACCAATACCTGCACGGCTTTTCTTCCATCACTGAATGGTACTGCCACATTTTGAATATGGGCGCCCTGCGTTTCGCGGATGTTTTTAAATACAGGTAAAGCCACCTGTGCAAGGTCTTTGCGCTTGCGCTGGTAATTTGCATTAGCTTCTTCATACAAGCGCTGCGACAGGTTCTTTTCATCAGTTCTTTCAAACTCTTCCTGCGTAATGGATGTGCTTAACCCAAGGTTCACGATTGTTTCCAGTTTAAAGCCTTCATAATCGTTGCGTTCTTTGAAAGTTGCCACAAGGCCATCGGCCACATCGTAAAAAGCATTGTCCAAATCGAGCGCCAGGCGTTCGCCAAACAAAGCATGATTGCGTTTGGTATAAATAACCGTACGCTGTTTGTTCATTACGTCATCATATTCCAGCAGGCGCTTACGAATGCCAAAGTTGTTTTCTTCCACCTTTTTCTGGGCGCGCTCAATGCTTTTTGTAACCATGCTGTGCTGAATAACCTCGCCTTCTTTATAACCGGCAAAATCCATCACCTTGGCAATGCGCTCACTGCCAAACATACGCATCAAATCATCTTCCAGTGATACAAAGAACAGGGAAGAACCGGGGTCGCCCTGGCGGCCTGCACGGCCACGCAACTGGCGGTCAACACGGCGGCTTTCATGCCTTTCCGTACCAAGAATAGCCAGCCCGCCAGCTTCTTTTACGCCGGGGCCGAGTTTAATATCCGTACCACGACCGGCCATGTTGGTAGCGATGGTAACATTGCCAGCCAAGCCGGCTTCTGCAACCACCTGCGCTTCACGCTGATGCTGTTTTGCATTTAATACATTATGCGGAATTTTCTTTTGCTGCAGCATGCGGCCCAGCAATTCACTCACTTCCACCGAGGTTGTACCCACAAGCACAGGCCTGCCGCTATTGCGCATTTCTTCGATGGCTTCAATAACAGCTTTATATTTTTCACGCTTGGTTTTATAAACAAGATCTTCCACGTCTTTTCTTACACAAGGCACATTGGTGGGAATGCTTACCACATCCAGTTTATAAATGTCCCAAAGCTCGGCTGCTTCCGTTTCGGCAGTACCGGTCATGCCGGCGAGCTTGTGGTACATCCTGAAATAGTTTTGTAAAGTAACCGTTGCATACGTTTGGGAAGCCGCTTCAATTTTTACATTTTCTTTGGCTTCAATGGCCTGGTGCAATCCGTCTGAATAACGGCGGCCTTCCATTATACGGCCTGTTTGTTCATCCACAATTTTTACAGCGCCGTCAAGCACTACATATTCATCATCTTTTTCAAATAATGTGTAAGCTTTTAATAACTGCTGAATGGTGTGAATGCGGTCTGCTTTTGCAGCATAATCGTTTAAAACAGCTTCTTTTTTATGCAGCTTATTGTCGGCATCAAGTGTTGTGTCGGCATCAATGGCAGCGAGGTCAACGCCAATATCTGGCAGTATGAAAAAGTTAGGGTCTTCTCCGCTTTTGGTTATGAGCTGAATGCCCTTGTCTGTAAGCTCAACAGAATTATTTTTCTCATCAATATAGAAATATAATTCTTCATCTACCACGCGCATTTCTTTTTGCTGATCGGCGAGATAATGATTTTCGGCCTTCTGCATTTTTACGCGAATACCGGGTTCACTTAAATATTTTATCAGCGCTGAGTTTTTAGGTAACCCGCGGAAGGCGCGGTACAAAGCAAGCCCGCCGCTTTTAGGATCATCATCCCCTTCACTTATTTTTTTTCTCGCTTCATTCAAAAACTGGTTCACAACACGTTTTTGTATTTCTACCAGTTGTTCAATACGCGGCTTTAGTTCAAAGAATTGCTGGGTGGTGTTGTCTTTGCCAACAGGCCCTGAAATGATTAATGGTGTACGGGCATCATCAATCAGCACACTATCCACCTCATCCACCATAGCGTAATGATGTTTGCGCTGTACCATTTCTTCGGGCGTGTGCACCATATTGTCGCGCAGGTAATCAAAACCAAATTCATTATTGGTGCCGTAAGTTATATCTGCGAGGTAAGCATTGCGGCGGTCGGCGGTGTTAGGCTGATGTTTATCTATACAATCAACCCGTAAACCAAGCCATTCGAAAATAGTACCGTTCCATTCGCTATCGCGTTTGGCGAGGTAATCGTTTACCGTAACAATGTGCACGCCTTCGCTGGCCAAAGCATTTAAGTAAGCTGGCAGCGTTGATACCAGCGTTTTACCTTCACCGGTGGCCATTTCGGCAATTTTACCCTGGTGCAAAACAATACCGCCAATTAGCTGCACATCGTAATGCACCATATTCCAGGTTACAAGGTTGCCTGCCGCAGGCCAGCTATTGTTATAAATCGCCTGGTCGCCATCAATTTTAATATATTGTTTCTTAACGCTTAAATCGCGGTCGAGCTGGGTTGCCGTTGAAATAATCTGCTCGTTCTCCTTAAACCTCCGTGCGGTTTCTTTTACCACGGCAAAAGCTTCGGGAAGAATGTTATTCAGCGCTTCTTCAATTTTTTTATCACGGTCTTTTTTCAGATCATCCACTTCTTTATATAAAGTATCGCGGGTAATCATATCATCTTCCGGCAAGGCCTCTGCTTCGGCTTTTTTTGCCGCAATTGTATCATCAATTTCCTTTAAATGATCCTGGATGCGCTGCCTGAACTCTGTAGTCTTTCCACGCAGTTCGTCGTTGGTAAGCGATTGGTACTGGTTAAAAAAGCTGTTGATTTTTTCAATCTGCGGTTCTATCTTTTTTACATCCTTTTCGCTCTTATTACCACCTAAAATCTTATTTAAAAATTTGAGCATATATCAAGTTGGCTGTTTGCAATAAAAATTTTTTGTTGTCAAAAATTGTGCGCCGGTTTTTTAAAGTCAAACTGGCAGAATTTTAAGGGTTGCAAGGTAATACTTTACTAATGGCGACAGAAGTTATTAACATAAATCTTAAAAATTATCAATCAGTTATGCAGGTTTTTTCGATAGTGCGTGTTTGCGAATGAAAATGGAGTTCTGAATATTTATGTGAATTTTTTAAATTTACATAAATTCCAATCTTATGATAAGCCGATGCCTGTACATGGCTATGCGCGCTGCTGTATGCACCTGTATCTGTTTATTATCTTATAAAAGCTCCGCCCAGTTTTACATCCAGATGAGAGGCGGCCTGCAGGCAAATCCAAAAAGGGTATTAATAGCACCCGCCGTTTCTTACAGCATATATGGATTTAGCCTTACTCCCGAACTGGTTATATTTCCCAGCAATGATGCGCCGGTGCATTTTGGCAGCAGGATCAGCTACACGTTCAGGTTTTTGGAAGTGGGTTATGGGAGATATTACGAAACCTACAGCACGGATAAATATGACAGTTATAAAAATGGTTGGGTAAATATGGCATTCGTTGCCGGCCACTGGAAGTCGTTTTTCGCTGAATACGGTTATTCCAAAAGCAGCATTTTCAGCATTGGCATCAGGGAAAGATTAGGCCGGCCCGGCCCGGGCAAAAACAAGTATTATTAACTCCTCAACATTACTTACTTTTGCGCCCAAAATTAAGTTCACAGTTTAAAGGTTTGATGCTTTCAAAATGAGCGCAGGCCTTGAAACTTAAACAATTAAAAGCAATATGCCCGGTCAATTAAAAGAAGTACGCAACAGAATTTCATCCGTACAAAGTACACAGCAAATTACAAAGGCAATGAAAATGGTGAGCGCCGCTAAGCTGCGCCGTGCACAGGATGCTATTTTGCAAATGCGCCCTTATGCCCAAAAATTGCAGGAAATGCTGAGCAATATTGTAAGTAATATTGAAGGTGGTGCAGATATAAAACTGGCTGCTGAAAGGCCTGTTGAAAAAGTACTGCTGATAGTTATTACCAGCGACCGTGGCCTTTGCGGCGGTTATAACGCCAATATAGTAAAGCTGGCAAAACAGCTTGTTGCCGATAAATATGCCAGCCAGTTTGCCAAAGGCAACGTAACCATCTGGAACCTTGGAAAAAAAGGTTATGAAAGCCTTACCCGTTCAGGCTATAAAACCACCGGCACTTACAGGGATATTTTTCTGAACCTGAAATTTGAAAATGTGCAGGAGATTGCCCAGGCTGCTGTGAAGGCTTTCGAAAATAAAGAGTTTGATGCTGTTGATATTATCTACAGTGAATTTAAAAATGCCGCCACCCAGCGTTTTGTGGCAGAACAGTTTTTACCAATTCCCAAAGTGCAGCAGAAAAAAGGCGCTAAAAAAGCAGATTTTATTTTTGAGCCCGAACAGGACAAGCTGGTTGCTGAACTGATGCCTAAAATTCTCAACACCCAATTATATAAAGCTGTGCTTGATGCCAGTGCCAGCGAGCATGGCGCCCGCATGACGGCAATGGATAAAGCCAGTGATAACGCCAATGAATTGCTGAAAAGCTTGCGTATTTCTTATAACCGTGCACGCCAGGCAGCCATTACAACCGAGCTTACGGAAATAGTGAGCGGCGCCGCAGCATTGCAGGGTTAATCAGCAATTTGAAAATTTGGAAATTCGGTAATGAATAATTGTAAAGCCTGACCGTTTTCAAATTCTCAAATTTTCAAATTCTCAAATTCCAATGGAACTTAAAGCAATCATTCCCCATATAGAAGCCTTGATTTTTGCCAGTGAAAAACCATTGACGGCTTTAGACATTGTTGAACTGATCAATAATGCCCTGGGCTTCCTGGAAGAACGCATTAATTTAGACCAGGTTGAAAGTTGCATTGAAGGCATTCGTGAAAAATACCAGAGCGAGTTTTATCCTTTTGAAATGAAGGAGAGCGGCGGCGGCTGGCAATTTCTCACCAAAAAAGATTACCATAAAACTATTGCGCAGCTTAACGGAGATAAGTTTTTAAAACGCCTTTCCACTGCTGCGATGGAAACCCTGGCTATTATTGCTTATAAACAACCTATAACCAAAGGTGAAATAGAAAGCATTCGCGGTGTAAACAGCGATTACAGTATTCAAAAACTCCTGGAGAAAGAACTGATCGTGATTACAGGCCGCAGCGAAAACCTGCCCGGCAAGCCACTTATATATGCAACTTCCAAAAGCTTTATGGATTATTTTGGCATCAACACTTCTGAAGACCTTCCAAAAATAAAAGAAGTATTTGCCGAACAAATGACACAGCCAACATTAATGAATGAAGATGATTTTAAAACGGCTGAGGCTGAGGCAGAAATTATTGAAGAAACTGCTGTTGCCGGAGAATCAATAACTGATATAATTGAAACGCCTGAACCGGAAACAACGGAAGATACTTCACCGGATAGCACTGATTTAAGTGTAAATGAAAACGGTGACCTTGAAGAAGGCAAGCCTGATGAAATTTAATTTCTGAATTTGTTTCCAGTTCTTATTAATGTATTGTACACCCCCACAGTATCATCAGCATATTTAATTATCTGTAAGACATCTGCAGCAACGTTAGATTATCCATAAAAAATTGCCCGGTTTATTATAGAATTAACATGAAAAACGCAGCTTTTTACATAGATCATTTGAACCTATTACCCCATCCCGAAGGTGGCTATTACAAAGAAACTTATAGAAGCAAAGGTTTAATTGAAGCAGGCGCCTTAAATGATTTTACAGGCGGCCGGCATTTTTCAACAGCTATTTACTATTTGCTGGAACAAGGCGATTTTTCAGCCTTCCACCGTATAAAAAGCGACGAATGCTGGCATTATTATGCAGGCGATACTTTGCATATTTATGTTTTGCATAGCAACGGGCATTATGAATGCATCTCATTAGGCGCTGCCATTGACGAAGGCGAAACTTTTCAGTTTATTGTGCCTGCTTATGCCTGGTTTGCTGCTGAGTGTGCGGCAACAGCCAGCTTTGTTCTAAGCGGCTGTACGGTTGCACCCGGGTTTGATTTTGCTGACTTTGAAATGGCGGATAAAACTGAATTATTACAGGCCTTCCCAAAACATGCAGAACTTATAAACAGGCTGTGCAGGTAATTAATATGTCAACATAACGGCGGTGTGTTTCGAATTTCGGGTTCATCAAAACACGTTCTTTGCTTCAATACTTTGAGCAGGTTTTTGAAAAGAAACTACCTTAACGAATCCACTAAAAAACCTGTTTAAAACTCGCAGTTCTTTGGCGTTCTTGCAAAAGGAATAACGTCGCGAATATTTGTCATGCCCGTCACAAACTGCACCATGCGTTCAAAGCCCAATCCAAAGCCGGCGTGCGGCACAGAACCAAAACGGCGTGTATCAAGGTACCATTGCATTTCCTCAACCGGCACGTGCATGGCTTCCATTCTTTCCACCAGATTATTATAACGTTCTTCACGCTGCGAACCGCCCACAATTTCACCAATGCCCGGCGCAAGAATATCCATGGCGGCAACGGTTTTGCCATCATCATTCATGCGCATATAAAATGCTTTGATGGCGGCAGGATAACCCGTAACAATAACCGGTTTTTTGAAATGTTTTTCTACCAGGTAGCGTTCATGTTCACTCTGCAAATCAATACCCCATTTTACTTCGTATTGAAATTTCTTCTTTTTATAATGGCTGCTGTTTAAAAGAATGTCTATTGCTTCTGTATAAGTAATTCTTTCAAAAGCATTACTTTGAACGAATATAAGTTTCTCTATCAAACCAAATTCGCTGCGTTTATCCTGTGGCAGTTGTTTTTCTTCGTCGGCCAGGCGCTGGGCAAGAAATACTAGATCTTCGCGGTTGTTGCTCATCACATATCCAATAAGATATTTGATGAATTCTTCGGCGAGGTTCATGTTGTCTTCAATATCATAAAAAGCCATCTCCGGCTCTATCATCCAGAACTCTGCAAGATGCCTTGTTGTATTGGAATTTTCTGCACGGAACGTTGGCCCAAACGTATAAATATCACTGAACGCCATCGCCGCCAGCTCGCCTTCCAATTGTCCGCTTACCGTAAGATTGGTGCTTTTGCCAAAGAAATCTTCTTTAAAATTAATACTGCCATCATCGTTTCGGGGCGGGTTATCAAAAGGCAAAGTGGTTACGCGAAACATTTCACCGGCGCCTTCTGCGTCGCTGGCTGTGATAACAGGCGTGTGCAGGTAAATAAAACCTTTATCATTAAAGAATTTATGAATGGCAAAAGCCAGTGAATGGCGAATGCGGAATACAGCGCCAAATGTATTGGTGCGAAAACGCAGGTGCGCTATCTCACGCAGGTATTCAAGACTGGGCCTGTTCTTTAGTTGCAGAGGATACTGCTCGGAATCACAATCGCCCAGCACTTCAATTGATACTGCTTTTACTTCACTCTTTTGCCCTTTTCCCTGGCTTACAACCAGTTCGCCCACTACTTTAAGGGAAGTGCCGGTTGTAATGCGTTTCAGCGTTTCATCGTCCAGTAAACCCAAAGCGGCAACTACCTGTAAATTCTGGTTAGTGCTGCCATCGTTTAAAGCTATAAACTGGTTGTTGCGAAATGTGCGCACCCAACCCATTACTGTAACTTCCTGGCCTGCCGGCTCTGTGGCCAGCAACGCTTTAATTTTCGTTCTCTTGTTAAACATACGCTTTATAAAAGGAGCGCAAAGATAAAGTTTAAGGAAAGATGATGGATGAACAGGACAAACACATATAACAAATTATGAAACGTGCAGATAGCTGCGCCATCTCATCCCGGAATGCTTTTGCATTTACTGCTTTTTCAACTACATTTAGCCACAATTCTTCAGCTATATGAAAAATGTATTGATAAAAACTTACGGAGCCTGCCTGTCTTTCATTATTTTTTTATGTACCGGAATATCCGGCAGTGCTCAAACTGATAATTCAGCTGCTGTTATCGGCAGGTGGGATATTACCATTTATGACAATGGAAAGGAATATCCATCCTGGCTTATGGTGCAGCGTTCCGGAACGAGCACATTAATTGGAGAATTCGTGGGCACCGGTGGGAGTGCAAGGCCTGTATCAAGGGTAAATTTCAGCAACAACAAATTAAGCTTTTCTATTCCGCCGCAATGGGAGCGTGGTTCCAATGATCTTTCTGTGGAAGCGGCATTAAATGCAGATACGCTTGCCGGTAAAATAACTATGCCCGACGGAAAGGCGATGAACTTTGGCGCTGTGCGTGCACCTGCTTTGGCTGCAACAGCAACGCTTTCCTGGCAAAAACCAATTACCTTGTTTAATGGTAAAGACTTATCCGGCTGGCATGCTATGGGAAGCACTAATCAATGGATTGTAAATAATGGCGTTTTGCAAAGCCCGCATTCAGGTGCGAACCTGGTAACCGATCAAACATTTAAAGATTTTAAACTGCATATTGAATTCCGCTATCCCGAAGGCAGTAACAGCGGCGTTTACCTGCGCGGCAGGTATGAAGTACAAATAGAAGCAAGCAACGGCAATGAACCTTTTAAAAATGTATTCAGCGCTATTTATGGTTTTGTTGAGCCTACTGAAATTGCAGCTAAACAGCCCGGCGAATGGCAGGCTTATGATATAACGCTGGTAGGGAGAATGGTAACCGTTGTGGCCAATGGTAAAACAGTTATCTGCAACCGTGAAATTCCGGGAATTACAGGCGGTGCTTTAAACAGCCGTGAAGGTGAGCCGGGCCCTATTTTATTGCAGGGCGATCACGGCCCGATTGAATACAGGAATATTGTAATTACGCCGGCGAAATAATTGAAAAGATTAAAGTGGTGTTACCCACAGATGCACAGGTTTTATCCGTGCATCTGTGGCAGAAATAAATTTAGACAGCTTTAAGCGGATTGCTTTAGCAATTAACTGCTGGATTTTAAGAATTCTATCTGGTGCGCTTCCAGTTCCTTTCTGCCCTGTTCATAATCGGCCATGGCTTCCCGCATAAGATCGTGGATGGTAATAATGCCAACGAATTTGCCTGCATCAAAAACAGGAATATATCTTGCTTTGGAGCTGTTCATCAGCAACATAAGCTTACTGGTAGAATCTTCGGGAGAAGCATTTACAAGGTTGGCCGTCATTATGTCCTTTACTTTCGTTGTTGCGGAATGCCTGTTTTCAAGAATTACTTTATGCGTGTAATCCCGCTCTGAAAATATGCCTATGTATTTATTGTCATCGTCTGTAACGATGAGGTAGCTGATATTTTTAGATTTTAACTGGCCAATTGCATTCAACACATTTTCGTTTTGATCGATGTAATTAAACTGTGCCCCTTTTTGCTGTAAAATATCTTTGGCGGTGCGCATGGTTATAAGTTTGCTTTGCTGCAAATGTACTTGTACAGTTTTAATGCCTGTATAATATTAATGTAAAAACTAGTAAAACGCTTCGAATAAATAATGCTGATGTTGCAACAAGTTCACAGGTTTTATTCCTAATCCCTCACTAATCAACCCAATCAACTTTTCAACCAATCAACTCCTCACCTAAACTGAATTGCCTTAACCGGCCTGATGGTTTTTACAAGCCATGTGGGGATTAGCAATGCTAAAAAACAAACTAGCAATGTGGCTGCGCACACAGCAATTACCTGCCACCAGATGATATAAACAGGCGCTTCCGAAACATAGTAAGCAGCTTCATTCATTTTTATAAAACCGGTTTGCTGTTGTAAGATGCAAATACCCAATCCGAATAGAAGGCCTATGAGAATACCCCGCACAGCAATAATACCTGCATGGTAAAGAAATATTTTTTGTATTACCCAGTCGCGGCAGCCAAGCGCTTTTAAAATGCCCGTCATTCTTGTGCGTTCAAGAATTAGTATTAATAAGCAGGTTACAAGATTGATAATGGCAACAATGGCCATAACTGTAAAAATTACATTGCGGTTTACATCCTGTATCTGCAGCCAGTCGAATATATTGGGATAAATCTCTTTAATGGTGCGGCTTATCCATGCCTGCGGCAGCATTTCATACAGCATGGAGTTGATGGTGTCCATTTGTTTATAATCTTTCAGAAAAATCTCATAGCCGCCTATCTCGCCATGATCCCAGTTATACACGCGGCGCAGCAGGCGTATATCGCCTATGGCAAAGGTTTTATCATATTCTTCAATACCGGTTTTAAAAATGCCGCATACCTGCAGCCGCCTTACGTTTGCCCTGCCTTCCTGCTGGTTAATAAAATAAACATTTACCGAATCGTTCAATTTTATTTGCAGTTCGCTGGCAACAGGTTCTGAAATTAAAATCTCCCTGCTGTAGCCCGCGGTATCAAATTTTGGAAAGCGGCCCTGCTTTAAAAATGTTGTAAGGTTATTAAAATCATAACCTGTATCTACGCCTTTAAAAAGTACGCCTTCTATTTCTTTATTCTTTTCAATTACGGCGCTCTTGGTAGCGAAAGCCTGCACCTGGTTTACCTGTGGAAAAATATGCAATATCTGCAGTGTTGTATCGTTGGGTTGCCAGGGCGTTTCTTCGGCAATCATAGCTTTATCAGGCTCATATTCCTGCACGCGCAAATGCCCCCAGAAGTTGAATATTTTATTGCTTACCGCATATTGAAACCCGTTTACAAAAGCCAGTGTAATAATCATAGCCGCCACGCTCAAGGCAGTTGCAGCGGTGGCCAGTTTTATAATAAACCTTGAAAAGGAATGTTGTTTATTAAATGCTATACGCTTTGCTAAAAATGTTGCGAGTTGCATAGAAGTTGGTAAAGATAAGTGTTAGTTGAGAGTTGATTTTACAGCGTGATTGTAAACTTTATTAAAACAGTTTTGGAAGGTTTAGCTGCATGAAAAAGAAATGCGCTGAAGACGTTATCTTTGGCTGCTAAAAGCCCCGTTATGACAAGAAAACTACCTTCTTTTATTTGTTTCCTTATAGCTGCTAACTTTTGTTTCAATGCCAGTGCCCAGGTTTCCGTAGCCGTTATGTCTGTTAAAGGCGCTGAAATAAAGAGAGTGCTTAATAATTATGCAAGCGGTATAATTGTTTTGCAGTTTAAAACTGATGATGGCACGCATTTTTATGCAGACGCTTCAGCGTATAACTCGCATATTAATCCGCCTTTTAGCAGTATAACACTGCAAAAATCATCAAACATAAATTTACCCGCTGATACATTTATACTGTCCACATTAAAATGGAGTTATTCGCTTGATTCCATTCCCGGAGGTTTAGATACTTCCAAAACCTATTATTTAATTCCTTTCTATCAAAACCCTTATGTGCTTTATAAATTTTCAGCGCAAAGCCCAAAGGCATTGCTGAAGGATGTAAAGGTGGATGGGTATGAAAATTTAACCTTCGATATGCTGGATGAGCTTGACGCAGCTACCAGGAGAGAAGTGCTTGGAGAAATTTATAAAAAGCTGGCTGCTGCCAGGAGTTTTAACCCGGTTCCGCCAAGCCTTGTTCCATAACCTTGATCATTCTTTATATTTTACAATGGACGGAATTATGGGCAACCCTGTTGCCCATAATTGTGTGGCTTTTTTGCAAGCCGCACAATTATTATTTAAAGCCGGTTAAAATTTACCTCGCATTAATACTATGCCTGTATTTAGGCTCTTATACCGTTTACTTTAATATAATAGATAACAATCATTTTTATTACACACTTATTTCTGTGTGCAGGCTCAGTTGCTTTATGTGGTTTTTTGCACGAATAGAATTGTTGCCAAATAAAAAAATTATACCGGTTGTTTACGGCACAGCCATTATTATAATCCTGCTCAATTTTATATTTCTTGAAGATTTCCTAACGGCATTCAGTTCAACCACCTTTAGCCTCGAAGCTTTAATTTTGCTCGTACTATGCATATTGTATTTTTTGAAAAAGCTTAAAACGGATGAAGTTTCCAAACGGGTTGATATTTCTTCTTTTATTATAATGGGCCTTGCAGTTTACGAAGCTGTTTGCTTTCCGCTGTTCCTGTTTTATAATGCACTTATTAATAGTAATAACCATTATGCTGCAGCTGTTTGGAATATTGTTCAGAACATCAACTATCTTGTATTTTGTTTATTTATAGCAAGGGCGTTTTATGGAAATTCTAAACATACCGGCAATTAATATTACAGTATTTGTTACTGTGGCTATTGCCGCAATGTTATTGCTTATTATAAGTTTTTTAATTGCATTCAATACCAGCCAGCGTAAAAAATTTCAATACCAGCAAAGCCTGCTGCACTTAAAAGAAGAACAGCAGAACGAACTGATAAGGGCTGCGGTAATGAGTGAGGAAACAGAACGGCACCGCATTTCAGACCAGTTGCATGGTGAAGTGGGCGCATTGCTTTCGGCAACAAGATTGTACCTGTATAACCTGCATGCCGAGAAGATGGGAGAAAATGAAAATGAAATTTTTCAGAAATCGATTGAGCTATTAAATGAATCCATTCAGAAAGTGCGTTTTATATCGCATAACCTGCATTCAAACGTTTTAAAGGAATTTGGTTTGAATGAAGCCATTTACAGCTTCACCCAAAAACTCAACCAGCCGGGCAAGTTAGATATAACAACGCAGTTAGATGAATCGTATGAATCAAGAAACCCTGAAGGCGCTATCAGCATTTACAGGATATTGCAGGAACTGTGCGGAAACATTATTAAACATAGCGCCGCCACTCAATTAAATATTCAGTCTTTTGTCTCGGGGGGCAGGCTTCGCTTTGTGATAAAGCATAATGGCGAGGGCTTAACGCAGCCGGAATTTGAAAAGCTGCGTTACGAAAAAAAAGGCCTTGGTTTAAAGAATATTCAAAACCGTATTATTTTATTAAAGGGCAGCATCCTGTTTGAAAGAATTGGAGATGAAAATATAATTGCATTCACAATTCCCCTTAGCAGCGATGTATAAAGTGTTGCCGGCAGCCGGTAACTTGTAACCTAAAATCTGCTAATTAAACCTGTAGCCCCGTAAAAAATCTTCTATATGCATTCGTTTCTTTCCCTGCAACTGCACATCACTGCAATAAATAAAACCATCAGCACAGGCAAATTTTAAATAGGTTTTATTATCGGTGTGAAAAGAACCATTTGAAAAATTGTGTGTTGCTGTTTCTTTTTCAGCGGAAAAAATTTTAAGCACTTTATCATTCAGATAAGTAAAAGCAGCCGGGTAAGGCGATAAGCCGCGAATTAAATTATAAATATCTGATGCATTATTGTTCCAGTCTATTTTGCAGGTTTCAGTGTTTAGTTTAGGCGCATGTTTGATAGTGAGTTGTGAGTTGTGAGTTGTGAGTTGTTGTTGCTCTTTAATATTTCCCTTAGCTATTTCATTTATTGTTTTTACAATTAATGATGCGCCTAATTCTTTCAGCTTATCATGCAATTCCCCTGCTGTTTCTTTTTCTCCGATAGCCATTTTTTCCTGCATTAAAATATTGCCCGTATCAATTTCATGCTGCAGTTTAAAAGTGGTAATGCCTGTTTCTGTTTCACCATTTATAATAGCCCAGTTTATAGGCGCCGCTCCGCGGTATTGCGGTAATAAAGATGCATGTACATTAATCGTTCCAAGTGGTGGCATGTTCCATACAGTTTCGGGCAACATGCGAAAGGCAACTACCACCTGCACATCTGCCTGAAGTGATTTTAACTGCTCAACAAATACAGGGTTCTTTAATTTTTCCGGTTGAAGAATAGTGAGGCTTTTTTCAACGGCATATTTTTTTACAGCGCTTTGCTGCAACTGCATGCCGCGGCCCGCAGGCTTATCAGGCGCGGTAATTACGCCAACAATATTACAGCCGGCATTTACCAAAGCTTCCAGGGAAGCAACGGCAAATTCGGGTGTGCCCATAAAAACAATGCGCAGATCTTTTAATGTGCTCATACACGCAAAGTAAAACAGATGAAATTAAGTTTTAATGGTTTTTCACACAAGGGAGCTAACGGAGATGTATTATTCTCAAGTGCCCTTTCTGTCATCCGTCATCTCCTATCTGTCATCATTCCTACCTTCCTCCCGGCGGGCAATACTGCTGCAAAAAAGTAGTATAAAGATTGCGTAAATGCTTTGTGGTCCCCTCGCCTTCATTTATGCTGTGCGTACGGTTTGGATAAGGCATAAACTGGAATATCTTATTATATTTTATCAGTTCATTTATCATCAGCTCTGCATTTTTATAATGCACATTATCATCGCCCGTACCATGAATGATGAGTAAATGCCCCTGTAAATTTTTTGCATAGGTAACAGGCGAACCTGCAATGAAATCTTCCTTGTTTTCCTGTGGCAAACCCATGTAACGTTCCTGGTAAATATTATCGTAGGTAAGCTGGTAATCAACCGCAGCAATGGAAATGCCTGTTTTATAAACATCAGGAAACTGGAACATGCAGTTAAGCGTTGTGGAACCGCCGCCGCTCCAGCCCCATATTGCAACGCGGCTTGTATCAACAAACGGCCATTGAATAATTTTCCTTGTCGCCATACCCTGGTCGCGGATATTAATACGGCCAATATTCCGGTAAATAGCTTTACGCCATTCAGCGCCTTTGGGCGCAGGTGTACCGCGGCCATCAAGGCTTATATAGATGTAACCATCATCTGCCATGCTGCCGTTGTACAAAAAATTAAATCCTGCACCGTATTTGTCAACAACTGTTTGCGAAGCTGGTTCTGTATAAACATAAAACACTACGGGGTATTTTTTGGTTGAATCAAAGTTGGCGGGCTTTACCATCCAGCCATCCATTGTAACGCCATCATCTGTAGTAACCTGGAACATTTCTGCATGTGGTAAGCTTCGGCCATAGCCTGCATTGTCTTCCTGTTTAATTATTTTATGCTGCGGAAGGCTTACCCAGTCTTCTACAGGCGCTGTGTTGATATTTGAAAATTCATGCGAAGCATACAGGCCGTTGGGAGAAAGATCGTAATCGTGTGTGCCGCTTTCATTGGCAGGCGATAAACGTTCAGCTTTGCCTTTGCCGTCCATTTTTACGCGGTAGAGATATTGCTGTGTGGCATTATCCGGTGAGGCCATAAAATACACATAACTGCTTTTATCATCATAGCCATTCAGCGTAATAATGTCATAATTGCCGTTGGTTAAAAGCGTTTCTTTTTTACCATCCCTGTCAATTAAATAAATGTGCCGCCATCCATCTTTTTCACTCACCCATAAAAATGCGTTGCCCTTCTTCACCCATTCCCATCCTGTTTTAAAATTATTATATGCCCATACATTTTTATTATCAATCCATGTCTTGCTGGCTTCTGTATAAATTTCACTGGTATTGCCGGTAGCTGCATCGCAGTACATGAGCTTAATTTCATTTTGCTTGCGGTTGAATTGTTGTATGATGAGTTGTGAAGCATTAGCAGCCCATTCCATGCGCGGAATATAATGCTGCTGCGGATCGCCGGGAATATTCATTTTAACCGAATTGCCGCTGGCAACATCCACGGTGTAAACATAACAGGGTGAAGGATCAACCCCGGCAACAGGATACTCAACAGGGTTTACAAACGGGTAAGTTGAATCGATATTATTGATCATTAAAAAGTTAGGGATTTTTGTGGCATCTACTTTCCAGTAAGCAATAGTTTTACTGTCGGGACTCCAGCGAAAACCATCGCGGCAATCAAATTCTTCTTCATACACCCAATCGAAAGTGCCGTTTATCATGCGGTCTGTGCCATCTGTTGTAAGCTGCTTTGTAGTGCCTGAATTTAAATCTTCCACATATAAATTATGATTGCTAACATAGGCGATATTATTACCATCGGGAGAAAATTTTGCATACATGAGCGAAGATGGCGGCAATGATTTTCCAACCTGCTTTAAAGATTTATCGGCTGTATTTAAAACCCAGTAATCGCCGCGGGTATCGTAACGCCAAACCTTTTTACTGTTTGTATAAATGAGCAGTTTTTTGCCATCAACAGAAAAGAAAAAATTGCGCACATGCAACGGTTGCGCTGCGCCGGCCGGCGTTAATTGCTGCGCAGTGGCAATTGTTGTTACGGCAAACGAAGGCATTTCAACTTTAATAATACCATCGGCAGAAGCCTCATAATAGCTGTTGCCGTCGGCAGCCCAGTTAATACCGCGGGGCGGCTGTGCAAGTGTGATTAATGAGAAACAAATGCCAACAATCAGCAATAATGATTTGAATATTTTCATGCATGAATTTTTGAGATGGCGAATGTAAAACATCCGGAAGAGTATTAAATAGACAGCCTGAATTTGACAATACTTTTAACTGAATGCGGTAATAAGGCCTTACAATTTTTGCATCTGCGGCATAAAAAATCCCCCGGTGCACCGGGGGATTAATATCTTGAAATTATAAGGTTAGAATTTTATTTCTTCTTCCTGTGCATCAAAGAAATGAAACTCTGTTAAGTAATAATCAGGATTGGATTTTACACGAATGCGGGTTTTGTACTTGCGGTTCCATTTCCAGGCAATGGAGAATAAGCCCTTGGTTAAATGTGAATACAGGTAAGGATGAACGTTTATGGTAAGGTTCTTATGCTTATGCGTTACAAGATAATTAAGGCGGTTTTCAATTTCATCCACCAATAATAATGTAGGCGCTACTTTGCCGGTGCCATTGCAGCTTGGGCAAATTTCGGAAGTGTTGATGCTCATCTCCGGCCGCATGCGCTGCCTGGTTATTTGCATCAGCCCGAACTTTGAAATGGGCAGCACGGCATGTTTTGCCCTGTCTGGCCTCATAAAACCATCCATTGCTTCCTGCAGTTTTTTCTTATTGTCAGGAAGTTTCATATCAATAAAATCAACCACGATAATGCCGCCAATATCACGCAAACGTAATTGCCTAGCTATTTCTTCAGCCGCTTCCAGATTGGTTGCCAGCGCATTTTCTTCCTGGTTATTGCTTACGCTTTTATAACCGCTGTTTACATCAATTACATGCAGCGCTTCAGTGTGCTCAATAATTAAATAAGCGCCGCTTGGAAGGTTAACGGTTTTACCAAAGGCTGCTTTCACCTGTTTGGTTATGCCAAACTGGTCGAAAACAGGTACGCCGTTTACATGATTGGTTACAATATCCGCTTTTTCGGGCGCTATCTTTTGTATGTAAGAGCGGGTATCATTATAAACATTGCGGTCGTTAATAACAATGCGGTTAAAATCTTCGGTAAGCAGGTCGCGCAGAATGCTGGTTGTTTTATCCTGTTCGCTCAGAATCTTCGCCGGCGCTTTGGCAGCTTTCAGGTTCTGCTGAATGCTTTTCCAGGTTTGAATAAGCTGGGAAAGGTCTTCATGCAGTTCTGCTGTATTTTTCCCTTCTGCCGCTGTACGCACAATCACGCCGAAATTTTTGGGTTTTATGGCGTCAATAATTTTCTGAAGGCGTTTCCTTTCTTCCGAGCTATGTATCTTTTTTGAAACTGCAACGATGTCATTAAAAGGCGTTATTACCACGAAGCGCCCCGGCAGCGAAATTTCACAGCTTAGCCTGGGCCCTTTGGCAGCGATAGGTTCTTTTAAAATCTGGACCAGTATTTCCGGTTTGCCTTTTATTACTTCACTTATTTTCCCTGTCTTCACTATTTCCGGTTCTACCTCAAATTTTGAAAAATCCAGCACTTCATTATCTTTTTGCTGGATGGCCAGTTGTGTAAATTTTAAAACAGACCGGGCGTAAGGGCTAAGGTCTGTATAATGCAGGAAGGCATCTTTTTCAAAGCCTACATCAATAAAAGCTGCATTTAAACCGGGAATTAATTTTTTTACTTTGCCAAGGTACAGATCGCCGACAGCAAAACTGGCATCCGCTTTTTCGTGATGCAGTTCTACCAGCTTCTTATCTTCAAGCAAGGCAATTTCAACGCCATTGGTTGTGGCGTTAATTATCATTTCTTTGTTCACAAATTCATTCTTTATTATGCCATAATTAAATTACAAAAATGCCTGTACAGCAAGCATGTACACGCAGCATTCGTACAAGGAAGGAAAGGTAAGGCAGAGGATAGGGGAAAAACCGGCGCAAGGGCTTTGCGCCGGTAATCAAATTTATCTGTTTTTCTTTTTATGGCGGTTCTTTCTTAATCTTTTTTTACGCTTATGCGTTGCTATTTTATGACGTTTTCTTTTTTTACCACAAGGCATATCAAATAATTTTGTTTTAGTGATTTAAATTATTGTAATGATTTAATTCTATCCTCAATTTCTTTCCTGGCTTGTGGTACCTGAATGTAGTTTAAAGCATTTTTATACCATTTTGCCGCTTCTGGTTTATTACCCAAATGTTCGTAAATGCTGGCGAGGTTTAAAATAGCTTCAATATTATCCGGTTGTTTTTTTACTACGGTGAGAAAGCGTTCAGCCGCTTTATCGTATTGGCCACTTTGAATACCGCCAAGGCCCAGCATCATTTGCGCATAAAGGTTATCAGGGTTTTTATCTGCAATCTCCCGAATGGCAAGAATGCCTTGCATGGGATTGTCAGAAATATTACCAAACATATAACAAACACCAACGCCAACTTTTGAGGAATCGTTGTTGGGATTTATTACAAGCGCTTTATCAAATAACTCTTTGGCTTGTTCCGCCAGCCAGTGCTGCTGAGAGGCATCAGTTGCAGACATCATGTCATCCAACAGCAAATGGGCTGCAAATGTGAGATTTTTTTCAGAATTTTCCAACTTGGCAGCTTCGCCGGTATAATAGGCGCCCATTATTGAATTATGCAGCGTATCTGCCCAGTAAGAAGATAACTGGTGGTAAACATGAATCTGCTGGTCGCGCACATCGCCACGCACAACGCTGTTTTCAAGCTGTATTATTTTTTGAATCTGCTGGGTATCAAGCCCGCTTTTAAATTGAGAGATAACTGCATCGGTTGTTAAATGTGCCGGTGCATTG
The DNA here is from genome assembly GCF_900115755.1 of Parafilimonas terrae. Taxonomy (GTDB): domain Bacteria; phylum Bacteroidota; class Bacteroidia; order Chitinophagales; family Chitinophagaceae; genus Parafilimonas; species Parafilimonas terrae. The sequence goes on along the minus strand of NZ_FOXQ01000001.1, from coordinate 935,847 downwards.
GCTGTGGCCGTGGCAGGCGTACCCTTATCAGGTGGAATTGTATTACCGAAAAAAAATAACAGCAGCAACACCACAATACCTGATAAACCTAAAATCCATTGTTGTTTTCGCACGAAAAAATATTAAGGCTGCAAAGTTACTGCTGCGTAGGCATTTGCTTTACTTCATTCACAAATTCTTTAGAAGGCTTAAAAGCCGGAATGTAATGTTCCGGAATGTGAACGGCAATATTCTTTTTAATATTGCGCCCAATTTTAGCAGCTCTTTTTTTGGTAATAAAGCTTCCGAAACCGCGGATGTAAATGTTTTCTCCTTTGGCAATATTCCCTTTAATTTCCTTAATCAATGTTTCTACGGTTACCAGCACGTCAACCTTGGGGATGCCTGTTTTATCTGATATGTTATTGATGAGATCAGATTTGCGCATGGTGATTGATTTTTAAGATGAATGTAAAAACAACCCTAAATGTAAAGCATTCATTTTGAAAACAAAAGGAAATTTCAATAAAAAAATTATTTAATGCCCTGATTAGCAAATCAATGTATTTAAAGAAGTTCTCCAGCTTGATGGATTGGGAGGGTTGTTTTACTTTTGCGCCTTCAAAAAAATTAAGGGTAAGTAATGATTAGTGTAAGAAATGTTACGCTGGCTTATGGCAAGCGTGTTTTATTCGATGAAGTTAACCTCAGTTTCACCAGGGGAAATTGCTATGGCATTATTGGCGCCAATGGTGCAGGCAAATCAACCTTTTTAAAAATATTAAGTGGGGAAATTGAACCCAATAAAGGCGTTGTTGAAATTACGCCCGGCGAACGTATGGCCGTATTAAAACAAAACCAGTTTGAATTTGATGAACAAACTGTTTTAAATACGGTATTGATGGGCCATGCCAAGCTTTGGAAGCTGATGCATGAACGCGAAACTATTTATGCCAAAGCAGATTTTGATGAGGAAGATGGCATGCGCGCCGCCGAACTGGAAGGGGAATTTGGCGAAATGGGCGGTTACGAAGCCGAAAGCAGCGCCGCCAGTTTATTAAGCAGCCTCGGTGTTACCGAAGAATTTCATAACAGCCTGATGCAGGATATTCCCGGCAATTTAAAAGTGCGTGTATTGCTGGCGCAGGCGCTGTTTGGTAACCCGGATATTTTATTATTGGATGAGCCTACCAACGGCCTGGATATTGAAACCATCGGCTGGCTCGAAAACTTCCTGGCTGACTATGAAAATATAGTTTTGGTGGTGAGCCACGACCGTCACTTTTTAGATGCGGTATGTACCCATGTTGCCGATGTTGACCGGCAGAAAATAAAAATATTTACCGGCAACTATACATTCTGGTACGAAAGCTCACAGTTAATGAGCCGCCAGATAAATGATAAGAATAAGAAAATTGAAGAAAAACGTGCAGCACTATTAGATTTTATTGCGCGTTTTTCTGCCAACGCTTCCAAGAGTAAGCAGGCAACTTCCAGGAAGAAAGCGCTGGAGAAATTAAACGTAGAGGAAATTGAACCCAGTAACCGTCGTTATCCCGGCATTATTTTTCAGCCCTTGCGCGAGGTGGGCAATCAAATTCTTAATGTAGAAAATCTTAGTAAAACTGTTGATGGCAGAAAACTGTTTGATAAAGTAAGTTTCAGCGTAAATAAGGGCGAAAAAATTGCCTTTTTTAGTAAAGATGCGCTGGCAATAACCAATTTCTTTGAAATCATCAATGGCAATGAACAAGCCGATGGCGGCAAATTTGAATGGGGCACAACCATTACAAAAGCTTACCTGCCGCTGGAAAACACTGAATTTTTTACGGAAGGATTGACGCTGATAGAATGGCTGCGCCAATATGTGCCGCCGCATGTTACAGATGCCGATGAACCTTTCCTGCGCGGATTTTTAGGCAAAATGCTATTCAGTGGTGATGATATTTTAAAGAAAACAAATGTTTTAAGCGGAGGCGAAAAAGTACGCTGTATGATCAGCCGCATGATGCTGCAGAACCCTAATTTAATTACGCTCGACCAGCCTACCAACCACCTTGACCTGGAAAGCATACAGGCCTTTAACGAAGGCTGCCAGGTATTCCCTGGTATTGTATTAATTACTTCGCATGACCATACGTTTATACAAACGGTGGCCAACCGCATCATCGAACTAACACCAACCGGTACCATTGACCGTTTGATGGATTTTGATGAATATATGCAAGATAGCAGGGTGCATGCACTGCGGGAAGAGATGTATAAATAATCTGTTCTATTTTTTTATAGAAAAAAGGCCTGGTGACTTTAAAAGTTATCAGGCCTTTTTATTGCAAAAGCATATCCTGCAATAAATAGTCTTTTACTTTTTATATTAATTTGCCTCATGCTTTCAAAGCTTGTTATACAGAACTACGCTATCATAGATTTCATCGAAATAAATTTTTCTGAACACTTCAATATTATTACCGGCGAAACCGGCGCCGGTAAGAGTATTCTGGTGGGTGCTTTAAGTTTGATTTTGGGTGAACGCGCCGACTCATCTTCCTTATTAAGCAAAGAAAAAAAATGTTTTGTTGAAGGCATCTTTAATATAGAAAAGCGAAGGAATGTTGTAAAGTTTTTAAATGATAATGATTATGGTGAAGATGATGAACTCGTTTTGCGGCGTGAGATTGCGGCGAATGGAAAAAGCCGTGGTTTTATAAATGATACCCCTGCCAATATTCAGCAATTAAAACAACTGGCTTCCATGCTGGTTGACCTGCACCAGCAATTTGATACACTCGAATTAGGCGACAGCGATTTTCAGCGTGAAGTATTGGATGCGCTCGCCGGCAATGAACGATTGCTTGCAGAATATATTGGCATGTATAGTGAATGGAAGCAAACACAACAGCAATTAGAAGCATTAACTGCATCTAAAAATAATTTTCAGAAGGAGCTTGATTATAACCGGTTTTTATTTGATGAACTGCATGAGGCTAACTTCAGCGAAAATGAGCTGGAAGATTTAGATAATGAACTGCAGTTATTGAGTAATGCAGAAGAAATTAAAATGGCTTTAGAAACTTCGGTATATGAATTAAAAGAAAGTGAGCAACCCATTGTTCAAACATTAAAGCAACTGGTAAATAAGCTAAGCGTTTTTGCTTCTTTTAATGCAAACCTTGAAGAAATAATCAAACGCCTGCAAAGCACACAAATTGAACTGGCCGATATCGGCAATGAACTGGAAAATTTAAACAATGATGTAAACTACGATGAACAGCGCATCAATTTTATAAACGAGCGGCTGGCAGTTGGTTATAAACTACAGAAAAAACATGGCGTTCAATCAACCAAAGAATTGCTTGAGATAAAAGAAACATTACAACAAAAATTAGATGATGTTTTAAATATTGATGAAGCTATCCGTTCCACCCAAAATACATTTGACCGGCAATTAAAGCAGCTTGAAACATTGGCGGAAACACTTTCATCAAAGCGAAAAAAAGTGGTGGATGCATTTGAAAAAAATGTGAACAGTTTGCTTGCGCAGGTAGGCATGCCGAATGCAGTAATTAAAGTTGTGGTTAGTGATATTGCGTTGCATGCATTTGGCAAAAATGCAATTGAGTTTTTGTTCGATGCTAATAAAAGCAACCGCTTTGAACCATTGCGCAAAGTGGCCAGCGGCGGTGAACTAAGCAGGCTAATGCTTTGCATAAAATCGCTGGTGGCAGAAAAAATAAACCTGCCTACTTTAATATTTGATGAAATTGATACCGGTATTTCCGGTGAAGCTGCCAAACAGGTAGGTGTAATTTTAAAACAACTGGCCAAACAAAGGCAGGTAATTTCCATCACCCATCAGCCGCAGATAGCCGGTAAAGCCGATGTGCATTTTTATGTGTACAAGCAGGTAAAAAATGATATGGTTAATACAAATATCCGCCAGTTAAATACAGATGAACGCATCCAGGCGATTGCCCAAATGCTCTCTGGCGAAAAACCTACTGCTGCGGCAATTGAAAATGCAAGAGAAATGATTGCTAACTGAGCTGTGCAGGATTATCATAAAAAATAACCAAATTTTCATTTGGTTTACCTCAAAAATTAAAGTTTATATATTAAACTAACACCTGTTAATTGCCGATTTCCGTATCTTGAAACCCTCGCCTGCCATACGAATAAAAATTTATTAATAAATTAAACTGAAATTCTGTAAAGTGCATGCCTATGGCAAGTAATTACGGGTTGTATGACCCATCTTTTGACCGCGATTCGTGCGGTATTGGTTTTGTTGCTGATATTAAGGGCAAGAAAAGCCATCAAACAATTTCTGATGCGCTTACTGTGCTTGAAAATATGGAGCATCGCGGCGCTTGTGGTTGTGAAAATAATACAGGCGATGGCGCAGGCATTATGATACAAATGCCCCATGCATTTTTTAAGGAAGAATGCTCAAAGCTTGGGTTTACATTGCCGGATTATGGCAGGTATGGCGTGGGTGTTATCTTCTTTCCAAAAGATAAAGAGCATTATGAAGAGTCACGCATGCTGTTTAGCAAATGTGCCGATGCATTGAACCTTAAAGTGCTTGGTTACAGGAAAGTGCCGGTAGATGATACGGAGATTGGTTTTTCGGCTTTAAGCGTTGAGCCGCACATTGAGCATGTTTTTATTAAATGCCCCAATCACATTTACGACCCGGAAGCGTTTGAGCGCAAGCTTTTTGTGCTGCGTAACTATGCTTCCCATCTTATTAATAAAAGTATTGGGGAAGACGAAGTTGGGTTTTATATAGCATCGCTCTCCCATAAAACTATTGTATATAAAGGCCAGCTCACCAGCGCCCAGGTACGTAACTATTTTATCGACCTTAAAAATCCAAAACTTGTAAGTGGTTTTGGGTTAGTGCATTCCAGGTTTGCTACCAATACTTTTCCTTCGTGGAAGCTTGCACAGCCATTCCGTTTTATGGCGCATAATGGCGAGATCAATACGCTGCAGGGCAATTTAAACTGGCTGCGTTCCAGCAATAAATCATTCACTTCGCCTTATTTTTCCCCGGAGGAAATGAATTTATTATTGCCAATTGTAACGCCCGGCCAGTCTGATTCTGCATGCTTGGATAATATGATAGAACTGCTCACGCTTTGCGGCCGCTCATTACCGCATGTAATGATGATGCTGATCCCTGAAGCCTGGGACGAGGATGAAAAAATGGACGCCGCTAAAAAAGCATTTTATGAATTTCATTCTGCCTTCATGGAGCCGTGGGACGGACCGGCATCTATCACTTTCACCGATGGTAATATTATAGGTGCAACATTAGACCGCAACGGTCTTCGCCCTTCACGCTACTGTGTTACTTCAGACGGGCGCGTTATCATGGGGTCTGAAACCGGTGTTTTGCCGGTTGACCAATCCCTGGTAATTGAAAAAGGAAGATTGCAGCCGGGTAAGATGTTCGTGGTTGATATGAAGCAGGGAAGAATTATCAGCGATGAAGAACTAAAACAGGAAATTTGTTCCCAGCAACCTTATGCCGACTGGCTGAATAAGTATAAGATCCGCCTGGAAGAATTGCCGGAGCCGAGAATTACTTTCTCCCAGCTAAAACCTGACCAGGTGTTTAAATATCAGAAAGCCTTTGGTTATACCTCTGAAGAGCTTGACAATATTATCACACCGATGGCGGTTGATGGCAAAGAACCTATTGGTTCAATGGGTACTGATATTCCGCTGGCAATTTTAAGCGATCAGCCACAGCATTTAAGTTCTTATTTCAAACAATTATTTGCACAGGTAACCAATCCGCCAATCGATCCTATCAGGGAAAGGCTGGTGATGTCGCTGCACACTTTTGCAGGTAATATTGGAAATATACTGGTTGAAAACCCGCTTGCCTGTCACAGCGTTTCTTTAAAGCAGCCCGTTCTTACCGATTATGAACTGGAACAAATACGCAGTATTGATACCGGTATGTTCCAGGCAAAAACATTACAATGTTATTTCAGGGCTGATGGAAACCCCGGTTCGCTCGAAGCCGGTTTAAGCAGGCTTTGCCGCTATGCGGAAGATGCCGTAAAAGATGATTTTAAAGTACTTATTTTACAGGACAGGGCAATAGATTCAGAACATGCCTCTATTCCATCTTTATTAGCCTGCTCTGCAGTGCATCATCATTTAACCAAGAAAGGCCTGCGGGGAAATGTGGGTATTATTGTAGAAGCCGGCGATGTTTGGGAAGTGCACCATTTTGCCTGCCTGATTGGGTTTGGCGCCACAGCTATCAACCCATACCTGGCTTTAGCTACCATAAAAGATTTACGCGAAAGCGGTAAAATACCGCAGGAATTATCTGAAGAGCAGTTAAAGAAGAATTATATAAAAGCTGTTAATAACGGCTTATTAAAAGTGTTCTCAAAAATGGGTATCTCTACCCTGCAATCTTACCAGGGCGCACAAATTTTTGAGATACTGGGCATAAACAAAGCAGTAGTTGATGAATATTTCACCAACGCTATTTCCCGTATTGAAGGCATGGGGCTTGATGAAATTGCCAACGAAGTGCTGGCCAAACATTTCTATGCTTTCAGCAAGAAAGAGAATTTAGGCGAAAGGTTGCCTGTTGGCGGCGTATATCAATGGCGGGCAAGAGGGGAATTTCATTTATTCAACCCCACCACCATTCACCTGCTGCAATATTCAACCAGGAAGAATGACTACAGCCTGTTTAAAAAATATTCGGCTGCAGTTAACGATCAAAGTGAAAAGGCATGCACTTTACGCAGTCTTTTCAAGTTCAAAAAAACAAGGCCGGCTATTTCTATTGATGAAGTGGAACCTGCAGAAAATATTTATAAACGTTTTGCTACCGGTGCTATGAGCTTTGGCTCCATTTCATGGGAAGCACATACTACATTGGCTATTGCCATGAACCGTCTCGGCGGTAAAAGCAATACCGGCGAAGGCGGTGAAGACGATGTGCGTTACACACCATTGCCAAACGGCGATTCCATGCGCAGTTCTATCAAACAAATAGCTTCGGCGCGTTTTGGCGTAACCAGTTATTATTTAACGGAAGCTGATGAATTGCAGATCAAAATGGCGCAGGGCGCCAAGCCTGGTGAAGGCGGGCAACTGCCTGGCCATAAAGTAGATAAATGGATTGGCCGCATTCGTCACGCAACACCGGGCGTGGGTTTGATTTCGCCACCACCGCACCACGATATTTATTCTATTGAAGATTTAGCGCAATTAATATTTGATTTGAAAAATGCCAACCGTAAAGCGCGGGTGAATGTAAAATTGGTAAGTAAAGCAGGTGTGGGCACCATTGCTGCCGGGGTTACAAAAGCCAAGGCTGATGTGGTATTAATTTCCGGTCACGATGGTGGTACAGGCGCCTCACCGGTAAGCTCTATCAGGCACACGGGTTTGCCCTGGGAACTTGGATTGGCCGAAACCCATCAAACACTGGTTACAAACAGGTTGCGCGACAGGGTTGTAGTGCAGGCCGATGGCCAGATGAAAACAGGCCGCGATATTGCTATTGCAGCTTTATTGGGCGCTGAAGAATGGGGCGTTGCAACCGCAGCTTTAATTGTAGAAGGTTGTATTATGATGCGTAAATGCCATTTGAATACCTGCCCTGTGGGTGTGGCTACGCAGGATGAAAATTTGCGCAAAAAGTTTACCGGCGATCCTGAACACGTAATTAACTTCTTCAGGTTTATTACACAGGAATTAAGGGAAATAATGGCCGAGCTTGGCTTCAGGACGGTGAATGAAATGATTGGCCAGGCAGATTGCCTTGAAATGCGCGATAATATTACGCACTGGAAGTTTAAAAATATTGATGCTTCTGCAATATTATTCAAAGCCCCGGCGCCGTTAAATGCTGCCGTTTATTGCAGCGAAAGCCAGGATGATGTGCTGGAAGGCGTGCTCGACTGGAAGCTGCTGGAAAAAGCGCAGCCAGCCATCCTCAGCAAAGAAAAAGTGTATGCAGAATTTGATATAAAAAATACAGACCGCACTACCGGCACCATTGTTTCCAACGAAATAACGAAAGTGCATAAGGCAGCAGGCTTACCGGATGATACCATTCATTTTAAATTTAAAGGAACAGCCGGCCAAAGCTTCGGCGCTTTTAATACAAAAGGCGTTACGCTTGAACTGGAAGGCGATGCCAATGATTATTTCGGAAAAGGCCTGAGCGGTGCAAGACTTATTGTTTATCCCGCACAGGAAGCCACTTATGTTCCGGAAGAAAATATTATTATCGGCAATGTGGCGCTCTATGGCGCAACAGATGGAGAAGTGTTCATTCGCGGTAAAGCCGGCGAGCGTTTCTGTGTAAGAAATTCAGGCGCTTCGGTTGTAGTGGAAGGCGTGGGCGACCATGGTTGCGAATATATGACCGGTGGTATTGCAGTAATACTTGGCGGCACAGGTAAAAACTTTGCAGCAGGCATGAGCGGTGGTATTGCATTTGTGTATGATGTGAATGGAAACTTCACGGAAAACTGCAACGTGGAAATGGTAGATCTTGACCCGGTGGATGAAAAAGATGAAATTGGTTTAAAAGAACTCATTCATAAACATTATCTCACAACCGGAAGCACAGTTGCCAGGTTTATGCTGGAAGATTTTGAGAACCAGTTAAAGAATTTCATAAAAGTATTCCCTAAAGATTACAAGAAAGCGCTCAGCCAGCGTATGGCAGAAGCCGAATCTGAGTCTGAATCAGAAACCGCAGTGAAATAAATTTTTTGATCACCAACTTTAAATAGTTATCCTCCTATAAAGAAAAGTGTGCTTATGGGCAAGACAACAGGGTTTTTAGAATTTGACAGAGCAACGCCGGCAAAGGTACCGGTGCAGGAAAGGCTTAAAAATTACCATGAGTTTGTGGGCCGGTTCAGTGAAACGGAATTAAATCACCAGGCTGCACGATGTATGAATTGTGGTGTTCCGTTCTGCCACAGCCATAGCGGCTGCCCGCTTGGCAATGTTATTCCTGAATTTAATGATGCCGTATATCGTAAAAGCTGGAAGGAAGCGTACGATATTTTAAGCACCACCAATAATTTCCCGGAGTTCACAGGCCGTATTTGCCCTGCACCCTGCGAAACAGCCTGTGTGCTCGGCATCAATAACCCGCCGGTAACCATTGAGGAAATTGAGAAGCATATTATTGAGATTGCTTTTGAACATGGCTTTGTTCAACCTAAAAAAATAAATGTGCGCAGCGGCAAAAAAGTGGCCGTTATTGGCTCAGGGCCATCAGGGCTTGCGGCTGCCGCACAGTTGAATTATGCGGGCCATTCTGTTACCGTTTTTGAAAGAGATGATGTGCCTGGCGGTTTATTGCGCTATGGCATCCCCGATTTCAAACTGGAAAAATGGGTGATTGACAGAAGGCTTGATATATTAGAGAAAGAAGGCATTGAATTTAAATGCAATGCTAATGTGGGTGTAAACGTTCCGGTAAAGGAAATACTGGATAATTATGATGCAGTTGTTGTGGCCGGTGGCTCAACCATTCCAAGGGATTTGCCGGCGACTGGCCGTGATGCCAAAGGCGTGCATTTTGCCATGGAATTTTTAAAGCAGCAAAATAAATTCAATGCTGAAAAAAATCCTTTTGCCAACAGTGATATTGAAAGCAATATCTATCCTGAAATCATCAATGCGTTTAATAAGGAAGTAATAGTGATTGGCGGCGGCGATACCGGCAGCGACTGTATCGGCACATCTAAAAGGCAGGGTGCTAAATCTGTTTTGCAGATTGAATTGTTGCCCCAACCACCAAAGTCAAGAACACATCACATGCCATGGCCTACTTATCCTATGTTGTTGAAAACAACTTCTTCACACGAGGAAGGTGCCGACAGGGAATGGGCAATTGCCACCAAAGAATTTTTAAAAGACGAGGAAGGCAACTTAAAAGCCCTTAAAGTGATAAGCCTTGAATGGCAATTGGGCGAAGACGGACGAGCTGCAGGATTTAAAGAAATTGCCGGAACAGAACGTGAAATACCCTGCCAGCTCATTTTACTGGCTATGGGTTTTGTACATCCGCAGCATAAAGGCATGCTGGAAGACCTGAAGGTTGACCTGGATGAAAGAAAAAATGTAAAGGCTGATAATAAAAGCTATCAAACTAATAATAAAAAAGTATTTGCAGCCGGTGATATGCGCCGCGGCCAGTCGCTGGTGGTTTGGGCCATTAACGAAGGACGGCAATGTGCAGAAAGCGTTGATGCGTTTTTAAATGTATAAATCTCTATAAGTTTTATTGTATTGTTGTTAAAAGAAAGCTGCTGTATATGGCAGCTTTTCTTTTTTATTGATTAAAAATTATCAAAACTATTTTGCCATTCAGCGGATAAATTCTTTGCTTTATTCAATACAGATGTTTCAAGATCGTTTTTGTATTGTTTTAAAGCCGCCGCTATTTTTTCATCTGAAGTGCTAATAATCTGCGCTGCAATAATACCCGCATTCTTTGCAGCATTCAATGCAACGGTTGCCACCGGAACGCCATTCGGCATTTGCAAAATAGAAAGCACAGAATCCCATCCATCAATAGAGTTGGAAGATTTTACAGGCACACCAATAACCGGTAATATTGTTAAGCTGGCTACCATGCCGGGCAAATGTGCTGCGCCGCCGGCGCCGGCAATAATTACCTTTAAACCGCGCTCTGCCGCCTTTGTTGCATACTCCACCATACGCATTGGTGTGCGGTGCGCTGAAACAACCGTTAACTCAAAAGGAATATTAAATTCTTTCAAAATATTGGCGGCATCCTGCATAATTTTTAAATCGCTGTCGCTGCCCATGATGATACCGACGAGAGGTTGATTAGTTGGCATGTTGATATGTATTAAGGAAAGAATGTAAATATATCAGCTTATTACTTTTAATGTGCTTTTTATGCGATGCACTTTATTGAGCAAATCAGTTTTGTCTGCGCTCATGATAGTTACATGTCCCATCTTCCTGCCGGGCTTGGTTTGTGTTTTTCCATAAAGATGAACAAATGTATTGTTCATGCTTAATACTTCATCCATGCCTGCATATTTGGCCGGGCCGCTATGGCCTTCTTCACCCAGCAGGTTTACGATTGCTGAAGGAAGGATGGCTGCTGTATTGCCCAGCGGATAACCTAACATAATCCGCCATAGCATATCATACTGGCTGCAATAACTGGCTTCAATGGTATGATGCCCGCTATTATGCACCCGCGGTGCAGATTCATTTACCAGCACTTTATTGTTTTTATCAACAAACATTTCTATAGCAAATAAACCGGCACTGTTGAAATTTTTTACAAGCTGTAATGCTATGCTTTTTGCTTCTTCTAAAATTGTTTCAGGTAAATCCGCCGGCGAAACCTGGTAATCGAGCAGGTTTAGTTCGGGATCAAAAACCATTTCGGTGGCGGGATAAACGGCGGTTTCTCCTTTATCATTCATTGCCACTATTACAGCGATCTCTTTTTGTATGCTTACCATTTTTTCCAATACTGACGGCGCATCAAAACCTTTATCTATCGATGCCTCATCTCTTATTACCTGCACGCCTTTGCCATCATAACCGCCTTGCCCTATTTTGTGCACGGCCGGTAAAAAACCTATATGGCTTTTTAATTCTTCCAGGTTTTGCGTAATGATAAATCCAGGTGAAGGAATATTATGTTGCTGATAAAATTCCTTTTGCGTAACCTTGTTCTTAATCATCTTAATTATCGCTGGCTTTGGATAAATTTTTACGCCCTCACTTTCCAGCTTTTCTAATGCTTCTACATTTACAGCCTCTATTTCTATAGTTAATGCATCAAGCCCTTTGCCGAAATTATATACGGTATCAAAGTCTTTGATATCACCTTTTATAAAATGATGGCATAAATGTGCGGCTGGTGCATTTTCATCATTTTCCAAAACATAGGTATCAACTACATAATTAGCGGCTGCCTGTAAGAGCATACGGCCTAATTGTCCGCCACCGAGAATGCCTGCCCTGAGCGGAGCCGAAGGGCTTTTGGTAATGGATGTTGTTTGAGGGATGGAAGAAGATTGAGCGGAGCCGAAATCTTTGTATTTGCTATGCGACATATTCTGACATTGTGATAAAAGCTGCAATTTGTGAAAATTCTGCTCAATCAATGCTTTCTTTTTTCCTCTTGTCCATCCACGCAATTGTTGTTGCCTTTTTATGGCATCGGGTAAAGATGGAATTACTTCATAATACATCATTTCAACAGGGGTGCGAATATTGGTGAACTCGTAAACACCTTCATTATGTAATTTGAAATCTTTCAGCAAATCATTTGACAACCCTATAAAATAGGCATCATCGTAACATTTAAGTATATAAACAAAGTATTGTTCCTGCATCTATCTAAAATAAAAAAATATTTCGACTGCGCTCAATATACATGTCCTTCGGCTCCGCTCAGGACGCACTTTACAGCACTCTAATATTTACAACCATCTTCAATGATGTTATACCTTTAAATTTGAGCTATGCCTGAATAAAACAATATACGGCCATGGTATATGTTAATATATCCTTGCCCGAAATGCATCTTAACAGCCCTTCAAAAAGAATAATTCTTTACTTTGCCGCCAATTAATGTACCATAAGTTTTCATAATGTTTGAAGCATTAGTGAAAGGATTAATTTTAGGATTGCTCTTAAGTGTGTCTGTTGGTCCTGTAATTTTTTCTATCCTTAAACAAAGTCTCAATAATGGTCATCGTGGCGGTTATGCGTTTATAGCGGGCGTATCAGTAAGTGATGTGCTGATTGTTATCATTTGCAATATGTTCACCCGTTTATTCGATACTATGCTGGAGCATGAACTTATTATTGGTATTGCAGGTAGCAGTTTACTGGTAGCTTTAGGCATTTACAATTTTTTCTTTCGAAAGGTGCAGGTGGAAAATGGAATGCTTACAACCAATAACCTGCGCACCCATCACCTGGCCGGTATTTTTTTCTCCGGCTTTTTTATGAATGCCTTAAATCCCGGTGCGTTATTATTCTGGTTTGCCACCACAGCAACTATTACGGCAGATTCAAAGCTGGTGGAACATCCCGATCAATACCGGGTGGTTGTTTTTCTTACAACCCTTGCGTTTAACCTTGCGGCAGATACAACCAAGGTATTGCTGGCAAATAAGATCAGGCTGAAATTAACGCCGCATAACATTCATATCATCAATCGCATATCAGGGGTTATACTGGCAGGTTTTGGAATTGCTATCGTTGTTACCATGCTTATACGCAATGCCCATGCGGGCAACCTTTAACAAGCTGTTATCAAGCCGCGTAGTATTTTTAAAAATGAAAAGCTGCATACTTTCAATCATAGCTGCATTAGCCCTTACATCTTCTTTTGCACAATCCGATTTTATTCAGCTTAAAAAAAATAACAAGGTTATAAAAAGCTGGTTTAAAGGAAATGATTTTTACGGTCAGTTAAAGAACGGCAACTGGATAACGGCTGAGGTTTATAAAATCCAGGATGACAGTTTATACCTGCGGCCTTACGTAGTAAGAACTTATGCCAACAGGCTTGGATTACCTTTTTTAGATACGACTTATTATGGTTTGATGCCGGTGCACCCAAACCAGTTAAATGCTTTTCCGAGAGAAGACAGGGGCTTTGGTTATGTAAAGAACGGATGGATATTTGACATTGCAGGCGGCGGCTATTTACTGCTGAATGTGATTAATACATTAAGCGATAATGAACCTGTTTTCGGTTCAGATAATCTTCCTAAAATAGGCATTGCGGCAGGTGTGCTTGCTATAGGCGTTGTGCTGGGATTAACGCATAAATCCACCTACATTATCGGTAAAAAATATCACATAGAATATATAAATGCAAAACCATCTTAATAGTACTTTCGGCCTTGAATGAAATCGAAAAAGCAATCAAAGTTCAAAACATTCCTGCGCCGTCTCTTCAAGATAATTCTTTACGGGTTTATTCTTTCACTTATATATTTATTAGTTTGTAAATGGCTGATGCCACCCATAACTTTTACGCAATTAACAAACTGGGTTGGCGGTTATGGTTTAAAAAGAGATTATGTAAGCTGGGATGATATTTCATCCAATGTGAAGCTGGCTGCCATTGCAGGCGAAGATCAATTATTTCCGATGCACAATGGTTTTGACTGGAAAGCTATTTCAAAAAGCATGGACAACGACCCTTCCAAAAATGGAAGATCAGTAGGCGCTGCGGCAAGCACCATAAGCCAGCAAACAGCAAAAAATGTTTTCCTGTTCCAGGGCGAAGGCGTTTTGCGTTATGTGCGCAAACCTTTGGAAGCAGTTTATACAGGATTGATAGAATTGATATGGGGCAAGCGCCGCATACTGGAAGTGTATCTCAATACAATTGAAATGGGTAAAGGCATTTTTGGTATTGAAGCAGCGGCGCAAAAATATTTTGGTAAGCATGCAAAAAACTTATCGCGCAATGAAGCTGCTATGATCATTGCCTGTTTGCCCAATCCAAAAATATACTCTGTAAAACCGGCCAGCCGCTTTGTAAGCTGGAAAAGCAAATGGATATTAAGACAGATGAATAATGTGCAGGGCGATAAAAACGTAGCAGCATTGTTGCGTGAGTAGTTGATTGGTTAATAAGTTGAAAGGTTGTTGTAAACCCGTGAACCATTAAACTTGTGAATATTTAAACGGTAAACTTGTGAACTTAAAATTATACTCCCCTTTAGGGGATGGGGGCTTAATTTCCAAACTTCCCGATACCGGTACAACCATATTTACCGTAATGAGCCAGCTGGCGCTGGAACATAACGCTATTAACCTCGGCCAGGGTTTTCCTGATTTTATGATGAGTGAAGAATTAATTGCGTTGGTAAATGCAGCCATGCTGCAGGGCCATAACCAGTATGCGCACATGTGTGGCGTACCGTTGCTGCGTGAAAAGCTTGCACAAAAAATACAAAAGCTATATAACAGTGATGCCAATGCTGAAACGCAGATCACAATAACGCCGGGTGGCACGTATGCCATTTATACAGCGCTTACAAGTATGCTAAAAAAAGATGATGAAGTAATTGTGTTTGAGCCTGCCTATGATAGTTATATCCCCAACATCACTGTAAATGGAGCAAAGCCGGTTTTAATACAATTGCAATATCCTGCTTATAATATTCCATGGCATAAAGTGCATGAGAAGATAACAGCTAAAACAAGAGCCATCATTATTAATTCGCCACATAACCCAACGGGCGCTGTAATAAATGAAAGCGATATTGAACAACTAAAGCTTATCATTCAAAAACATAAAAATATTTTTATTGTAAGCGATGAAGTGTATGAGCATTTAATATTTGATGACATTGCACATCTTAGTATTTTGCGTTATCCTGAACTTCTTGAAAGAAGCTTTGTTTGTTTCTCATTTGGCAAAACATATCATTGTACCGGCTGGAAGATTGGCTATTGCATCGCTTCGCCATCGCTTATGCATGAGTTCAGAAAAGTGCACCAGTTCAACTGTTTTAGCGTAAACAGTTTTGTTCAATATGCATTGGCTGAATTTTTAAATAATGAAGATGCCTATTTATCATTAAGCAATTTCATTCAGCGCAAAAGAGATTATTTTCAAAACCTGATGAAGACTACGAAATTCAGGCCGCTTGCATCGCATGGCAGTTATTTCCAGTGTTACAGCTACAAAGATTTAAGTGATGAAAATGATATGGAATTTGCCATCCGTTTAACCAAAGAATACGGTGTGACGGCTATTCCTTTAAGCAGCTTTTATCAAAATAAAAGGGATGATAAAGTGTTACGTTTTTGTTTCGCCAAAAAAGAAGGTACACTAAAGGAAGCGGCTGAAAGATTGAGCAGGTTGTAAACCCTTACTGTATTTTATCTTTATCTGAATTGTATTATTTACCTTTTAACCTTCATAAAACCCTTTTACATATTTGAATGCCGGTAAGCTTTAGCCGGTATTAATTTTAGCATCGTTTACCTTCCAGCCAATACCATTTATCTACTTTAATTATTAATTTAAAAAAAGGAACAATGAAAAAACTTACGCTCTTTGTAAGCGCTTTTGTAATGTGTGCATTTGCAGCCAATGCACAATGTGATAAAAAGATAAAATGGAACGCATCAAAAATGGAAATGGTTGATACGTCTGGTAATGTAAGAAGTAAAGACGGCATTATAACGGTAATTACCGGCGATGGAAAAATTGTTGTAACAGCAGCGGAAGACAATGAACAATTAAGCGGCGGCATTACAGATTATGTTTGCAATTGGAAAGACAGGAATAATGGCAGTATGAGTTTTAAAAGTTTGCTTACAGATACGCACGGAAAAGAACGCCATGCAACCATAACCATAGAAGCGAAAGATGGTAAAACAGTTATGGTATTTTCT
This sequence comes from Parafilimonas terrae, assembly GCF_900115755.1. GTDB lineage: Bacteria > Bacteroidota > Bacteroidia > Chitinophagales > Chitinophagaceae > Parafilimonas > Parafilimonas terrae. Next base: position 919,431 of record NZ_FOXQ01000001.1, on the reverse strand, counting down.
GCCGAAGAAGAATTAACCAAAATGCAGTTGCCAATAGACGCTTATGAAGAAATAAATTAAAAGGCCTTATAATAATCCTTGTGAAATGGCAGGCAGGTGCAGCAGCATTCAATACTTCTATATATTCAATTAGAAAGAAATTGAAGAAGATAAAAGATATTTGCCGGTGAATAATAATTGAATGAGTGATGGAGGATGATGCTGAGTTTTTTGTTAAACAAGACTCTATTGTAAGAAAAATATGGGGCAAAGCCGATACGGTAATGTTTATTTTCGCCGGCTCTGCTGCTGAATTTGCTTTGAATAAAGCTGTTGACTGGCTTTACTTCACGGGCAAATTGCCTGCCGACCCAATTGGCCGTTTATTTTCAACTGTAACGTATGCAACCGCCATCATTTTTGCAGATTTAGATAATGCACATAAGGCTATTGACAGGATAACCTCTATTCATACTGCCATTGAAAAAGGCAGGAATGCAGCTATTCCTGATTGGGCTTACCGGGATGTTTTATATATGCTCATTCACTACTCTGTTGCATCTTATGAACTGTTGGAAAAAAAATTGACCGCAGCAGAAAAGGAAGAAGTGTTCGATGTGTTTTACAGAGTGGGCAAACGCATGCATTTAAAAGCATTGCCCACAGATTATACATCGTGGGCGAAGGATTATGCCTCGCATCTTCAGAATGACCTGGTGAAAAGTAAATTCACCGTTGATTTGTTTAAACAATACAAAAAACATCTTGGCGCTTTTCGTTATTATATATTGGTCGAAGTGCAAAAATTGCTGGTGCCAAAACGGGTGCATGCATTGCTGGGCTTTAATAAATTTTCTATAATGCGCATAGTAATTCCGGGTTATAAATTATCCAGGATGATTAAGCTTGATGGCTTTTTAAAAGCAATGATTTTACCGCAGGAATATAAGCCACGTATAAAAGAATTGGATATTGTTTAAACTTTTCTGGCATTTCTTTAGATAGCTGAAGATATATTTGTTCCTCAATTTTATACTATGTCAGCACTCAATTTAAGCGTACCGCACAGCCTTACCAAAGAAGAAGCTTTAACCCGCATCAAAAACCTTTTGTCAAACCTTAAAGAAGATAAGAAAGACATTGTTTCTGACGTGCAGGAAAACTGGCAGGATAATAAAGGCAATTTTAGTTTTAAAGCCAAAGGCTTTGATCTTTCCGGAAATATTATTGTGAATGATGCTGATGTTCAGATAAATTCTGATCTGCCGTTTGCAGTGTCATTTTTCAAGGGCGCTATCAGCGATATGATAACCAAAAAAACAAAGGAATTACTGGCATAGATGTACCAGCTATATAAAAACGACTTGTGAACTCTTCAACTTTAAACAACAATACATTTATTTCAGCAACTCACAAGGTTTAAGCCCGGTATGCTTTTTAAATGCTGCAGAAAAATGAGAGATGGAGGAATAACCAAGCAAGTCACTTACATCTGTTACGCTTAAATTCTTTTCATATAAAAGATATTTTGCGTGCTCCATGCGTTGCTGCTGGTAAAAATCGAAAATGGTGGTACCGAAAATTTCCTTGAAGCCTTTCTTAAGATAACATTCATTAATGGCTACTTTCCGGCTTAATTCTTTTATGGTAATAGGGTTGCCTATATTTTCCAGTAAAATGTCACGTGCTTTGTAAATGCTGTCGCGGCCACTTTCATTTTCAAGAAACTTGCAGGCGAAGCCTTCTTCTTTTTCATCAATCAAGCATTCAACACTGTACAATAACAACTCATGCACTTTCGCATTCGTATAAACATTCTCCAGTGCGCCGGTGAAATTATTATTCAGCATAGCATCAAGCACCATGCGCTTACGGTTGCAAACAGGAAAAAGCTTGTTGAATGAATAAGGATATTTGAAAGCCAGCACTTCATCTTTACGATTTGTGAGCTTTACGTTATGTACAAACTGGTAAAGAAAACTGGTTGAAAAATGAAAGGAGAAAACATCAATCGTATTGTGGCTTTTACAACCGGCATCTTCAGCCTGACCGCAGGAAAGACAATTTTTACCGGAACAATACCTGTTTCCGGTAATGCAAAAGCGCATTTCAAAGAAATTTTCGTCGGGCTGGTTTTTGCTGTAATGATATACCAGCATGCCCTTATCTTCCATATTCACAAAATCAGGCGCATTATACCTGCGGATTACGTAATGTGCAGAACCCGGAATTTCCTGTCCTTTCAGTTCCAGTAAATCCATTCTTGAGTCTATAGTATCGCGGTGCGCAGCTTGTAATATGTCCAGCGTCTGCATCATAAAGGTTGCAAAGATAAACCCTATCCCGCAACCTTCATAAGGAAACGCCTTTAAGGGGCTTATTTTACAAAAGCATTACAAATTATGCGCCTTCATTCTCAGGCAGGGAGTTAGGTCCAGCCGCATGCCTGGCTTCGAGCACTTTTATAATATCATTCAGCCGCATGCCTTTGGCATTAAGTAAAATCAGGTAATGAAATAAAAGATCGGCTGCTTCATTTTTAAACAAACCTTCATTATCATCTTTGGCTTCAATTACCACTTCTACGGCTTCTTCGCCCACTTTTTGCGCAATCTTATTAATGCCTTTTTTAAACAAACTGTTTACATAAGAGCCTTCCTGCCTGGTTTCTTTTCTCGATTGAATAATCTTTTCAAGCTGCTGCAAAAAGCTGCCTTCATTTGTTTCATTAAAACAGGTATCGGCGCCGGTATGGCAAACAGGCCCAACAGGGTTTGCTTTAACGAGCAAACAATCATTATCACAATCCTGCAAAATTTCTTTAACCAGCAAAAAGTTGCCACTTGTTTCACCTTTAGTCCAAAGCCTTTGTTTGCTGCGGCTGAAGAAGGTTACTTTTTCTTCAACAATAGTTTTATTGTATGCTGCTTCATCCATATAACCCAGCATTAAAACTTTATTGGTTAAAGCATCCTGCACAATAACCGGAACAAGTTTATCCGGGAATTTATTGAAGTCTGGCTTTATGCCTCCATTCTCCGAAGGAATGTTTATATGCTCGTGATTGCTCATTTTATAAAAAAATATTTTGATAAATTTTATGTTACCAGCTATGGTATTTCATGGCATCTTCGTTGTGTCACTCCCTTGTACTGCATAGTTTCATGGCAACAGGAAGCCTTTGTGCAACTTTGTGTTTCCGGGCCTTGGTGGTTAATGTTTTGAACCACCGGGCCACTAAGAAGCTATCCGCACATTTACACCTTCTTTTTTTAAAAACATCTTCAAATTGGGGATAGCTATTTCTTTATAATGAAATAAGCTTGCCGCCAATGCTGCATCTGCACCCGCTTCAAATACATCCGCAAAATGCTGCATACTGCCCGCACCACCACTCGCAATAACCGGGACTGATGAAAATGATTCTACTTCTTTTATTAATTCATTGGCAAAACCCTGTTTAGTCCCATCATGATTAATAGAAGTTAATAAAATTTCACCGGCTCCCAAATCAATCGCCTTTTTCAACCATTCAATTGCATTCATGGTAGTAGCAACACGGCCGCCATTTAAATATACAAACCAGGCATTATTTTCAAATTTTGCATCAACAGCAAGCACCGTGCATTGTGTACCGAATTGTTTAGCAATCTCTGTTATCAGCGCAGGCCTTTTTATAGCTGCCGTATTAATAGAAACCTTATCAGCGCCTGCATTCAGCAGAACGCTTACATCTTCCACTGACGATATGCCACCGCCAACAGTGAAAGGAATATTGATTGCTGCGGCTACTTTTGTAACAAGCTCCGCCAATGTTTTTCGCTTTTCATTAGTGGCGGTTATATCTAAAAAAACCAGCTCGTCAGCGCCCTGTTCTGCATATACAGCGGCCAGCTCAACGGCATCGCCCGCATCGCGGATGTTTACAAAATTTACGCCCTTTACAGTGCGCCCGTCTTTTACATCCAGGCAGGGAATTATTCTTTTTGTAAGCGGCATTATTGCAAATATTTTTTTAGCTGTGATAATTGAATTCTTCCTTCATACAACGCCTTGCCGATAATTGCACCTGAACAACCGATGGTATTTAGTTCATCCACATCTTCAATAACAGTAACCCCACCGCTTGCAATTAAATTCAGTTCAGAAAATTCAGCCAGTATCTTTTTATATAAATCAACAGATGCGCCCTGCAGCAAGCCATCTTTGGATATATCTGTGCAAAAAATATTGTTGATGCCTTTAATTATATAAGCACTTATATAATTAAAGATATTTATGTTGGCCGATTGCTGCCAGCCATGTATCATAATGTTTTCATCTTTTACATCAGCGCCCAATAAGATTTTTGAAGCGCCGAATCGTTTAATCCAGCCTTCAACAATTGCAGGTTGCTTTACTGCAATACTTCCGATGTTAAAGAAAGTTGCGCCGGCATTTAAAACAGTTTGCACATCGTTGGTGGTTTTAATGCCGCCGCCAAAATCTATTTTCAGTTTTGTAGCGTTAGCAACGGCTTCTAATGTTTTTATATTAACGATCCTGCTTTGTTTGGCGCCATCCAAATCAACTATATGCAAACGTTGTATGCCTGCATCTTCAAACATCTTCGCCACATCAACGGGCGATTCGTTGTATATTTTTTTTGTATCGTAATCGCCTTGCGAAAGCCTTACGCATTTCCCTTCTATAACATCTATTGCCGGAATGATTTCAATCATAGTTCAATAAAATTTTTCAGGATTTTTTCTCCGGCCTTACCAGATTTTTCAGGGTGAAACTGTGCTGCATAAAAATTATCTTTTTGTAAAGCCGCACTGTATTCCAAACCATAATTTGCTGTTGCCGCCGTATGCGCCGATTTCTCTACATAAAAGCTATGCACGAAGTACACATATTCCTGTTCATTCAATCCTTTAAACAATGGCTGCTGTAAATTGTAGATATTATTCCAGCCCATTTGCGGCACTTTAATATTGCCGGTAAATTTTTTCACCTGTTCATCAAATACGCCAATGCACTGCGTATTGCTTTCTTCGGAATGAGCGCACAATAACTGCATGCCCAGACAAATGCCCAAAAATGGTTGCTTACAGGTTTTAATTACCACATCTAAATTTCTTTCCCGCAAATAATCCATGGCAAAACCCGCGGCGCCAACGCCGGGAAAAATAATTTTATCAGCGCTTAAAATTTCTTCTGCATCATCTGTTACAACTGCATTAACGCCCAAACGCTGTAAACCAAATTCAACTGAGCAAACATTGCCTGCATTGTATTTTATAATTACAATTTTCATTATAATAAACCTTTCGTTGTAGGTAATGCATCGCTGTTTTCATTAACAGCAACTGCCATTTTTATTGCCTTTGCAAATGCTTTAAATATCGATTCAATTTTATGGTGTTCATTATCGCCTTCAGCTTTAATATTCAGATTGCATTTTGCCGCATCACTGAATGATTTAAAGAAGTGATAGAACATTTCTGTTGGCACATCACCCACATATTCCCGCTTAAACTGCACATCCCACACCAGCCATGCACGGCCGCCAAAATCAATGGCAACCTGGGCAAGGCAATCATCCATCGGCAATAAAAATCCATAACGTTCAATGCCGCGTTTATTCCCTAATGCTTTTGCTATTGCTTCACCCAAAGCAATAGCAGTATCTTCTATAGTATGATGCTCATCAATATGCAAATCACCATCTACTTTTAAATTTAAATCTATCAGGCTATGCTTTGATAATTGTTCAACCATGTGGTTGAAAAAATTCAGGCCCGTATCCACATGGTAAACGCCATTGCCATCGAGGTTCATTTGAATGGCAATTTTTGTTTCGTTAGTATTTCTTGTGTGTGTGATTTTTCTTGCATTCGATTTTAAATAATTGTAAATCTCATTCCAGTCTGAACAAGTCTTGGTGTCTTCTTTTGTTTTTATAATAAGCTGGTCGCTGATTTTCTCAATTAAATAATCATGCCCGGCAATGCTTTCCGGTTTGTTGATAATTTCAAATTGAAATTCACCGTTTAAAATATTAATGGCTTGTTGTATAGAAGGTTCATTCAGCAATGTGTCATCAATAATTAAAGAAAGATTGTAACCAGATTTTTGTATGCGATACAGGTTGCTGATTACGGCTTTTTCAAAAACTATAACATTATTAAATGTGCCAACAACTGAACTTATGTGGGCAAATATGTTTCTCATTATTTATAATTTTTTAAGGTAGTGATTAATACATCATTTTCTCCAGGCGTTCCAACAGTTATGCGCAGGCTGTTTTCACATAAAGGCTGGCTGCTGCGGTTTCTTACCACGATGGTTTTTGCAATAAGATATTGGTATAATTTTTTTGCATCATCCACTTTTACCAAAATGAAATTGGCATCGGACGGATAGATAGTTGTAATGAAATCGAATTGCTTAAATTCTTCAAGCAACCGCTCTCTCTGTTGAACCAATACATTGGTTTTTTCTTTTGCCTTTTGTTCATTTTGTAAAGCCTGCAAAGCCAGTTGCTGCGTGGCTTCGCTGATATTATACGGCGGTTTTATTTTATTGAATACATGGATAATTTCTTTTGAGGAGTATGCAAAACCTATTCTTAATCCTGCAAGGCCCCATGCTTTGGAAAGGGTTTGCAACACAACGAGGTTAGGAAACTCATTCAATCTTTGCGACCATGATTGAGTGCCTGTAAAATCAATATAAGCTTCATCCACAACCACAATGCCGTTAAAGTTCTTTAATAGCCATTCAATGCTTGCAGTGTTTAATAAATTTCCTGTTGGATTGTTGGGCGAACAAACGAAAATGATTTTGGTGTTATTATCTATACCTTCTTTTATTGCTTTAATATCTAATTGGTAGCTGTTTGTGAGCAAAACTTTATTGATTGCTATATCATTTATCTCAGCGCTTACTTCATACATACCATACGTTGGCGGAAAGATGAGGATGTTGTCAATACCGGGATTGCAAAACGCCCTTATTAATAAATCAATCGCTTCATCGCTTCCATTGCCAACGAAAATATTTTCAACAGGCACATTTTTTATTGCACAGAGTTTTTGTTTTAATTGCTTTTGCAAAGGGTCAGGATAGCGATGAAAGTTATTGCCAAGCGTTGAGCCCAAACTGTTTTCATTTGCATCTAAAAATATTTGCGCATCACCTTCAAACTCTGAGCGTGCAGAAGAATAAGGAACTAATTTTTTTACGTTGTTGCGAAGAATGCTATCCAAATTAAATTCAGTCATACTTAATTTTTTAAACGAACGTTCACTGCATTTGCATGTGCCTGCAAACCTTCAGCTTCAGCTAATGTTGTTACTGCTTTGTCAATATTTTGTAAACCCTGTTTTGTTAATTGCTGAAATGTAATCTTCTTATAAAAACTATCCAGCGAAACGCCGCTATAAGCTTTTGCAAAGCCATTTGTAGGTAAAGTATGATTGGTGCCGGAAGCATAATCGCCAACACTTTCCGGCGAATAATTGCCAATAAAAACAGAACCCGCATTGGTAATTTGTTCAGCGATAGCTTCAGCATTATTACAATTGATGATTAAATGTTCCGGTGCATATTCATTCATTAATTTAACCGCTTCATGCAGATCGTTTACCAAAATAGCTTTACTGTTTTGCAAAGCTTCAATAGCAATATCTTTTCTTGGCAAAGCTTTTAATTGCTCTTCCAAAGCCTGTATAGTTTTTGCAATGATGTTTTCATTATCAGCAACTAAAATTACCTGTGAATCTTTTCCATGTTCAGCCTGAGATAAAAGATCGGCGGCAATAAATTCAGGTTCAGCAAATTCATCAGCTATTACAGCAACTTCACTTGGCCCTGCAGGCATATCAATGGCCAGGCCTTCAGCATTCACCAGCATTTTTGCGCAGGTTATATATTGATTTCCCGGCCCGAAAATTTTATATACTTTATTAATTGTTTCAGTTCCGTAAGCCATTGCGGCAATAGCCTGTGCGCCGCCAATCTTATATATTTCAGTGATGCCAATTTGCTGCGCTGCATATAAAACGGCAGGATGAACCCAACCGTTTTTTTGCGGCGGTGTGCATAAAATAATTTCTTTGCAGCCGGCAAGTTTTGCCGGAACGCCCAGCATAATTAAAGTGGAAAACAATGGCGCAGTGCCACCCGGAATGTATAAACCAACCTTATCAATGGCAACACTTTTTCTCCAGCAAACAACGCCCGGCATGGTTTCAATTTTTTGAACCGGTTGTTTTTGTGCGGCATGAAAAGCGCTTACATTTTTTATAGAAAGCTGTATGGCTTCTCTCAGATAGTGGGGGATACTGTTAGCTGTTTGCCATTCTTCATCATCAATTAAAAAATTATCCAGCTCAATTTTATCAAACTGTTTTGTGTAATCTTTTAATGCTTTATCACCACGTTGTTTTACATCATTTAAAATATTTTGAACAATGTTTTTTACTGTTGTAAAATCCTGCGACGGACGTTTTAATAATGCATCCCAATCTTCTTTTTTTGGATATTGTATTACCTGCATCATAAAACCATTTTTTCGATTGGTATAATTAAAATGCCTTCAGCGCCATTATCTTTTAAGCTTTCAATAATGTTCCAGAAATCATCTTCCTGCACCACGGAATGCAGTGAGCTCCATCCTTCAATACCCAATGGTAAAATGGTGGGGCTTTTCATGCCGGGTATAAGGCTGCAGATTATATCCAGCTTATCGTTTGGCGCATTTAATAAAATGTATTTATTCTTCTTTGCTTTTTTTACGGCTTGTATCCTGAATAATAATTTTTTAAGCAACAATTGTTTTTCAGAGGAAAGATCTTTGTTGCCAATAAGCGCCGCCTGGGAATTCAATACCACTTCGGTTTCTTTCAAGCCATTTGAAAACAGGGTGCTGCCGCTGCTTACCAAATCACATATTGCATCTGCCAAACCCACGCCCGGCGTGATTTCTACTGATCCGCTTATTTCATGTATCTCTGCAGTCACCTTATTCTTATCTAAAAAACTTTGCAATAAAAAAGGATAAGTTGTAGCAATGCGTTTACCATTCAGAAATTGCGCATCAGCATAATTTTCATTACGCGGAACAGCAACAGATAAGCGGCATTTGCCAAAGCCAAGCTTCTCAATAATCTCAACATTTTTATTGGTTTCATATACGATGTTCTCGCCAACGATACCAATATCTGCAACGCCATCTTCAACATATTGTGGAATATCGTCGTCCCGCAAAAACAAAATCTGCATGGGAAAATTAATGGCTTCATTCAGCAGTTTGTTCATGCCGTTTTGCAGTTCAATACCGCATTCTTTCAGGATTTTTACAGAATCATCATACAGCCTTCCAGATTTCTGCAGGGCTATTTTCAGTTTTGTTTCCATTATTTTAAAATAAAAAAGGCCTACGTTTAAGTAAGCCTTTTGTTTGAAATGTTTTTATTGTTACATACAATCATTACAGCTTACCATGCTTTGGTAAAATGATGATGATGTGTATGTGTGTTATAGTTCATAATTGAGGCGCAAAAATAATAACTCCGTTTAATTGAACAAGTTTTTTTTGAGTGGTTATAGTAAACAAAAAGCTTCAATTAATTGGGGGAACAATATAATTGAAGCTTTTACTGTGGTGTGGGGCGGGATCGAACCGCCGACACAAGGATTTTCAGTCCTTTGCTCTACCGACTGAGCTACCGCACCAGAGGGCTGCAAATATAGGAGGTTTTTATAAATACAAACAACCTGTTGCAACTATTTTATTATCTGGATATTTTCTTTCTTCAACAAAGGCTGGTTTTTGAAGCGGAGAATAATATTGGCTACTACAATTACATCTTTTTCACAATAGGTAGCTATGCGTTGTATGTCCTTATGCTCGTAATATACTTCCCTTACTTTACTTCCATCTATATCGTCTTTAGATGATGGCACATTCAAAATAGTAGCCAGCAGGTTAAGTGAAATATAATTTTTATAATCACCGAATTTCCACCACTGCAGTGTATCGATCATTTCAATTTCCCAGGGTTTGGCAGCATGCAACTGCAAATAAGGCGGCAGGGGAATATTATTAATCAGCATGCGCCGGCATATATACGGTATATCAAACTCACGTATATTATGGCCGCCGAATACAATGTGCTTTTTGCTTTTAAAAAAACCGTCAGTTATTTTTAAAAAATTTTGCAAAATTTCTGCTTCTTCTTCGCAGCAAACACTTTTAACTTTAAAGCAAACCTCGTTGTTTTCATCTTCATAAAAATAACCCGCTGATATACAGATTATTTTTCCAAACTCAGCCATAATGCCCGCTCTCAGCAAATAGCTTTCATCAAGCGTAAGGCTTTCTGGCACGGTTTTGGAAATTTTGTCGCCCCAAAGTAATTTCAGTTCATCCGGAAGCATTTCAAACCTTTCATAGCATGGCACAGTTTCTATATCGAGCAATAAAAGGTTTGATAAGGGAAAAGTATTCAAAACATAGTTTTTTCAATATTACTAAATTAGCCTTACAATTAAACCATAAAATATGAGTTACAGCAATTATCCTTCTTCTACATCCGAGAATCAGCCGGCTAACCAGCCGAAAGATAACCGTAAGCTGATCTTCGGCATTTTAATAGCCGCTTTGGTTGGTACCTGGGGTTATATTATTTATGATAAGAGCCAGTCAAGCAAAAAAATTGATCAGCTTACTGTTCAATATACCGCCGCCGATTCATCCCGCAGCGCGGTTGAAGCAGAATATAATGATGCTTTATCAAGAATGGATTCATTAACCGGTTCCAATGCAAAACTTTCAGGTGAATTGGCAGATCGGAAAACGGAGATTGAAAGCCTTAAATCGCAGATTAAAAATGAATTGGGCAAAAAGAATGCAGATTTAAGCAAAGCCAGGTCGATGATTAAAGAATTAAATGGAAAGATCACCGATTTACTGGCACAGGTAGAGCAGTTGAAACAGGAAAATCAAACATTGACTGTTGCCAATGCAGATTTGAGCACGCAGCGCGATACGCTTACTGCTCAGAAAACAAGAGTTGAACAAGACCTCTCTACCACGCAGGCTGCAAAAGCACAGGTGGAAGATGTTGGTTCCACATTGCATGCAAGCAATATCAATATTGCAGCTATTAATGTAAAAGGCAGCGGTAAAGAAAAAACGACAGAAACCGCAAAACGCGCAGATCTTTTCAGAATAACATTTGATCTTGATGAAAACCGCATTGCACCAAGCGGCGAAAAAGAATTGTTTGTATGTGTTACAGGCCCGGATGGCCATCCAATTACAGTGCCTGCTAATGGCAGCGGTACCTTTACAACAAGGGAAGATGGTGATAAAGTGTTTACCAATAAAATGACAGTGAATTACGAGCAGGGCAAACGCATGCCGGTAAGTTTTGACTGGAAACCGGAGTCAGGAAAATATCAAACCGGCAGTTACAAAATTGAAATTTATCAAAACGGTTATAAAATAGGACAAGGAACAAAAGAACTTAAGAAAGGCGGCCTGTTCAGTTAAAAAGCGTGTTTTTATAATGTCTCAGCAAAAATCCCGCAATCATTACTGCGGGATTTTTTATTTGCACCCGTTTATATATTTTAGAGCATGATTCAGCAATGGCTTAATGGCAAAACACTGTTATTTCTTATAGCAGCGGCTATTGTTACAGGCACTATATTTTATTCATCTTACCTGGCTAAAAAAATAGCAGCAGATGAAAAGAAGAAAGTAGAAATATGGGTGGAAGCGCAGCATACTATATTAAATGTTACAGATGAAGTTAACCTTAATCTTGCTGCCAGGATTTCTTCGGAAAACACCGAAATACCTATTATTGAAACCAATGAAAACGACAGCATTAATGCAGGCAACTGTGTAAACCTCAATTCAGCAAAAATTAAATCAGACCCAAATTATCTGAAGAAGAAATTAGTTGAGTTTAAAAAAGATCATGAGCCTATAATTATAACTCTTTCCGAAAAACCTTACAAGGCCAATAAATATTATTATGGCCAAAGTGTTTTGCAAAAAGAGGTGAGGTATTATCCTGTTGTTCAGCTAATCATCGTAGGGCTTTTTCTTATAGTGATAATAATTGCGCAGCACACATCATATAGGAGCACGCAAAACCAGGTATGGGCAGGCATGGCTAAGGAAACGGCGCATCAGTTGGGAACACCCGTTTCAAGCCTTAAAGGCTGGGTGGAAGTTTTGAAGGAAACGCCCGGAACGGAAAAATTCAGCGCAGAAATAGAGAAAGATATAAACCGGCTTGAACTTATAACAGACCGTTTTGGCAAAATAGGCAGCCATCCTCATCTTGAAGAAAAAAATATTGTGGAGCAAGTCAGCAATATGATGGATTATATAAAACGAAGGGCAGGAGGCAAGGTAAATATGAGCTTAAATGCCGGTGGGGAAAAAGATATTCCGGCTATGATATCGCCGCCGTTGTTCGACTGGGTAATTGAAAACCTGCTAAAAAATGCTTTGGATGCTATTGAAGGCAAAGGCTCGGTTGAAGTGTATATAAAAGATACGGTATCACAGGTTTTAATTGATGTAACGGACACCGGTAAGGGCATTTCAAAAAACAATATTGCAAAGGTTTTCAATCCCGGCTTTACTACAAAGAAACGAGGATGGGGGCTTGGGTTAACACTGAGTAAACGCATAATTGAACAATATCACAAAGGCGCTTTGTTTGTAAAACACAGCGAACCGGGTAAAGGCACAACTTTTAGGATAGAACTGAATAAATAATTTATTTTCCCCCTACATTTGCAGGCCATGCCCAGGTGGTGAAATTGGTAGACACGCTACTTTGAGGTGGTAGTGCCTTAACGGGCTTGCTGGTTCGAATCCAGTCTTGGGCACCAAAAAGCAATCTGAAAAGGTTGCTTTTTTTATTTAACAATCTATTTTTTCTCAAGAACAAGCACCACTTTATTAAAATCCGCAGAAGCATTAATAACCTTTTTATAATCTTCAAACTCTGATAAAGGGTACTTTATTTTGCGATAGGTTTCATTGATTGAGATCGTTATTGTATTACCATTTTCTGAATAGCTGCTTGTAAAACCCATTGTTGTTTCACCGCCTTCCTTATGTTCTGTATTTATATTTATATCATCGGGGTTTTTTACCCTGTACCCATCCGGAACATGCAACACAATCTTCCTGTTTAATATATGAGGATAAGGCAATTCAACCGGTAACTGCCTTGGTTTCTCCTGGTACATTTGTTCCTGCGGGCCAATTACAGTACCTATTTTAAACAGGATTTTATTGCCGGCGCGTTCAATCATTTCAGGGTTTTTTACAAGCGCACTTATTATGAGTGGCTTGTTGTCAAAATAATCTGTAAGTGCAGTATTTTCAATTTTTATGTTTGAAATATTATCGGTTCCTATAAAACTTTTTATGATTTCCTTATTTACTTCATCCTGCTTATCCGGCGTAAGAAATGTATAAATGGGCCTGTATCCTACCGCTCCATAACCTTTAAAAATCTGATCTAACTGGATGATAGCGGTGTCCAGGTCCGCATTAAAATGAATATCAGCTTCAAGGTTATGCGCATGCTGATCAAAAGGCTCTATTGATATTTTGCGAAAGCTGCCAATAGCTGTTTTATAATCACCGATAAGCGTTCCTTTTAAGAACAACCCGTTTGTTTCCGTGAACTCATAAGGAATATATGGATAACGCAAATCCGGCCTGCCGGGAGATATAAACTTCCCGGTGGAAGGAAAGAAAAAAAGAATGTCATTGATACGATTCCAGTTTTCCAATTCGGGATCAATGGTATAACCTGTTCTTGTACCGGGAAAAACCACCTGGTAGTTAATTCCAAGCTTATCAAAAATGCCGCAGAATAATTTTGCAGCGCCATCCACATTTGCTGTTTTATTTTTTATAAGCCATTCAATGTTGCCGGCATCATCACCAATGGCATCTTTATCAATATTGATATTTGTTTTTATATAATCTTCAATAGCAAGAATTTTTTGTGCATCATCATTATTACCCGGCATTTTTATTTTAGCTGTGAATGCATCCAATACCTTTTCTTCTTTTGAAGTGCGGGTAGTATAATATTCGTAAGCCTTCTTTGCATATTCCTTCCATGTATATAATCTTACGGAAGCACTTTTATCAATATTATAGCTAAGCTTATAATCCACTCTTTGCAGGTAAGGTTCTGCCTGAACGTATTTTACATCATCAATTTCATCAAGGTTACTGCTGTATCCTGCAATTATGCGCTTTTCATTTATAACAGAATCTTTGCTCACATTAAAACCATTATAACCTTTTGCATCAAACTTTAAATAAGCCGGCGTTACAAGCAAAAATTTTGCATGCAGGTAAGGCATTGTTGTACGTTGAAAAACTTCGCTTCCAAAAAGGCTTAGCGGGCGTTTTATGGCATATTCATATTCCACTTCGCAACCTGGTTCCAGTCCTTCAAATGCAAACAATTTATACTGTTGTCCATCTTCTGTTAGTTCTTTAATTTTTGTTGTATCGAGATTGATAACTTTTCCATTGGGCAGTATCGTTCTTGCCTGTATATGCTCAATTGCAGAGCCTGCATACATGGGTATATAAATTTTGTTGAAACGTTCAACGCCGTTATCATTTGTAAGCTTTACAATAAAGTGATTATAATCATTAATAACCACACCAGCTTTTTCGTTGTAATATTCTATTTTTCTTTCATCGAGAATACCTGCGGCGCTTGCCGAATCATAAGGCTTTTTTATTTCGTGAAGCACTGGTTTTTTATTCCAGGTATTATTTAAACTATAATCAAAAGTTTGGGCAGAAAGTATAGCTGTGGCTAATACTAAAGTGGTTGTAACAAAAAATTTTCTCATAACAGAAAGCAATATTTATTTCTTTTTTTCAAGCACTACTTCTTCTTTATACTGGCTGAAAAGTTGTTTTAATGAATTGTTCCAGGTTGCAAAACCTTTAGGCTGCAGCATTAAAAAGTTTTGACGCAACTCCTGCAGGGCAATTACCTTTCCATTCTCCTGTGAATATTTTATGCTGAAGCCGAGGATGTCGTTGTCAATGCTGTAGTTTTTCGGCATATAGCTCACAGTATAAGATTCAGGCACATCAAGAATGGTGTATTGTTTAATTATATATTTAAATTCATTCTCAACCGGAACCCTTCGTTTTGCTGTGTCTATTATTTGGTTCACAAAAAGCTTTTCAAGGTTCAGGTTTATATAAAGTTCATCTGCAATCTTTTTTCCATAATCAGGCACTTCAAATCCGGCTTTTATGTTTACCCGTTTATCGGCATTGCTTAATTTATTGATAGCATAATCGCCCATAATAAATTTATTGCTTGCCTTGCCCATCCGGTATTTCACGTAATCGCGTGTTTGTTTGGCATCGCTAAACATTAAACGGTTATAAACGTCTGCGCCCCAATACCCGTTGTAATAAACGCTTGAACGGCCTTTAATGCCATTGTCAGTAACAGAAATATAAGTGCTGTCGATAAGTGTATTTTTTTCGGCGCTTACTTCCGGCACTCTTTCAACTTTATAGTTATCCTTTGAAATTGCAATCAGTGCCTGTTTACCCTGTATGGCAGAACTGGGCAGGCCAAAAATACAGTTGGGGTCTGTTGCGTCAAGAAATATCCATTCGTTATCGAGCTTAAGCGAAGCAATCATGTGGTTATCGGTGATGGGCAGGGAAACGGATGTATAATCATACGGTATATCTCTCGTGCCAATCCATGTGAAATAAGCATCTAAACCCTCAAGCTGTAAAAGTGATGTAAGAATGCTGGCCATGTCTTTACAATCGCCAAAACGACGGTTACAAACGTCAATGGCACGGCGTGGCACAAAGCCTTCGAGGCCATCTTCAAAGGCAATATATTTTATGTTGCCCTGCACCCATTGATAAATATTTGCAGCTTTTTCAGCGGGCGAATTACAACCGGCGGTAAGGCTGTCGGCAAGTTTCTTTAAGTAAGGTTCTCTGGTATTGTCGAGCTTGTTTATAAAACCATAGTTCCATTTATATAAATCGTCAAGGCTGCCAAGGTAATTTATGCGCCCGCCATTTTCATTCTCATAAGACACAATTTGTATAATAACATGCGGCGCATAATAAGCAGCAGAAGGTGCACCATCAAAGCCCGCATAAGCATCAACGTTATTTGCCCTGAATATGTAACTGTGCTCTTTGCCTTTGGTGTCTTCAGTTACATGCACCAGGTTATCATCATTATTCATAATGGTGTATTTAACCTGCATGGTTGCGGGAAAAGTAACAATAAACTTTTCGTTGACAACAGGCATATAAGAGACAAAATAGAACGGTGACAGCAGGTGTGGATCCTTATGCGCCTGTGTATAGGTTACGTAACCAACCGCTCCTTTTATCATTGATGGAAGATCAAAGGTTGATTGTTTGGCATCATCGTAAAAAACACTGCTGCTTCTTGAACTTTCCGTTTTTATATCAGTTACTTTAAGCTTATTGTATCTTTTTCCATCTGGTACTTTTGTATAAGCTTCAAGCGACGTTAATTCATTATACGAGCTGCTGAAAACATACTGCCTGTTATAAAGGCCATTGGCTTTATCGTCCAGTGCAAGAATTTCCTGCCCGGTTTTGCTTTGCGCAAAAGGTTCGCCGTTTTTTAAGCTGATGGTTATTGTCTTTGTAAAATTTTGAATTACCGCCTGGTTATTCGGATATTTTGCAGCTATTGCATCAAACGACTGCGCGTATAAATTACAGCCCAGCATAAGCAGCATGCCTGTATAAAATATTTTCAACTTTCTCATAAGCCTTGTTCTTTATTGCTTGTTCACGCTTAGCAAAACGCCAAAATAATAAGTTCTTGTTTCCGTAAGCTTGCCGGTTTCATTGTAATATTTGCTAGCGCCATTTTCTTCTCCTTCATAAAAACTGCGCTCTGATTTTAAATTACCATTTGCATAAAATTCTTTTATTATGCCATGAAAATTATCGTACACATAATTTTCTTCTTTGGAAATTTTGCCATCTTCAAAAAATGTTTTGGCAACGCCGTTATTATAACCGTACACTCTTTCATATTGTGAAAAAAGCTGCCCGTTGCTGAAGTAAATTTTTTGCGGGCCATTGGATGTGCTGCTCTCATAATTTAGCTCTGCACTTTTATTGCCATTGGGATAATAGGCTGTAATAGCCGCAGTTCCATTTTTTACAGCTACAGGCCCTACCTGTTTTCCATCTTTGCTTAAATAAGAATAACTAACAAGCCCGTCTTTATGAAAGTTTAATATTACGGCCACCTCGTTATTCTTGCCGTAGATAACAGTTAATCCTTCAAGCATATCGTTTTTGTAATTAAACTCTGCTTTTTTATTGCCGTTTTCGTGGTAAGAAACCGATGTGCCATTCAGCTTTCCCTGGTCAAAAACCTGAACATAATATAGCTTGCCATTATCATCATAAAACTTCCACTTGCCTGTTTTCTTATCTAATTTGAATTGGCCTTCCTGCGAAAGTGTGCCGCCATAATTATAAGCTTTATAGATGCTGTCTGCAAGGCCGTTTTTATAATATCTTACACTTAGCGGCGAGCCATCAAAATAAAATGATTCGTATTTGCCCTGCGTGAGATAGTTGTTATAGGAAACCCGTATATAATCTTTTCCGTTCAAATGTTTGAAAACAAATTTTCCTTTGCCTGTCGGAAAATTTGATTCGGAAAGTATGTTGCCTACGGTGTCAAACTGAGTGGTTTTAATCAACCAGCCTGTGCGGTACTTTTCTTCATATAATTTTTTACCATTGGGCGCATAGTAAGTGCTATATCCATCCTGCTCATCATTGAGATAATATATTGACGAAGTAAGGGTATTAAAAAGATTGAAGGTTTGATGTTCGCCCTGCTTTTTTCCTTCAGCAAAATTGCCTGCATATCTTAAGCCGCCGTTTATATGATAGGCTAATAAAAGGCCATTTTCCTGGTCGTTTGTAAAATTTACTTTTTCTGAAATATTGCCATTAGCGTAATAAATGATACGTTCACCTTCACGCAGGCCCGACTTGAAATTTATTTCGGATTGTATTTTGCCTGATTTAAAATAGTAGGTTGATTTACCATCTGCATCGCCATCTTTATTATAAAAGCCATCGGTGGCCTTGCTGCCATCTGCATTATAAAAGCTAAGATTGCCGGCGCCTTTCCGCGTAGTGGAAGTGCTGATAACCTGGCCTGATTTATCAAAATAGGTGAGCTCTCTTAACTTGCCTTTTTCATATACTGCCTCGCCATATTTTATGCCGTCTTCATCAAAGTTTTCTTCTTTGCCATTTATTTTGCCGGCAGCATATTGAATAACCTGTGATGGCTTTCCATTTTCATGGTACGTTTTATATATACCATCAATTAAACCATCCACATACGTATATTCTGCCTTTAACGATTTTGAGTCGTAATATTCTTTCCAGTTGCCGGTAGCTTTATCATCAGCATAACTGCCTTCCACATCAGCAATACCATTTTCACTGAAATGTTTATAAGCGCCGTTTAGTTTTCCTGCTGAATAATTTTTGATTACTTCAGGCTTGCCATTTTTATAATAGAAAGTGAGCGGCCCTTCCAGTTCATCATCTTTATAATTGGCAACATAATAAAGAAAACCATTGTAAGTATATGACCTGGCTTCGCCGTTCAACTGATTATTTTTATAATGCTCAATCATTTTAGGCAGGCCATTGAAGAAATAACTTTTCGATTCACTATTTAAATTATCCCCGGCATAAAGATTTTCTCCCGATAAAATTCCGTTATCAAACCAGGTATAACTTTTTCCTTCAGCCTTACCGTTTTTGTAAGTTGATTTTTCTTTTACTGTACCATTATCATGGTAGAAAACCCAGTCGCCCTCTTTTTCTGAATTAATAAAATTCCCTTTTGATTTTAACCGGCCATTACCGTTAAAGAATTCCCAGGGGCCATTAAAAATATCATCAGAGCCATTATTCGTCCATTTGCCAACGCCTGTTAAGCTCGTTTCACCATAATAATATTTATTATCAGCTTTTATTCGCGCTGAATAATCTGGCAATTCTGTCCGCCTTATTAAATTGAGGTAGCTGATGGCAGAATCTGTCAATACGCCTATTTCTTTTTTGTGTTTATCGTTATAACTTTTTACTGATTTTATATCAAGCCCGCTGAATATATAATTGATGAATGCATTAAACTCTTCCCGTTTAAATACGCCTTCATAAAAGGGTACATAATATTGCATGCAAAACCCTTTATCTGTTGCCTCATACTCCAGTTTTTCGAGCAATACCTGCAGTTGCCGCACAATGGGGTCGTCCACATCTGCCAGTAATTTATATTTTTCATCAAGGGCAGCTTTGCTCAGCAATATTTCCTGCTGCAATTCAAAATTATCATCGTTGTATGTTGCTGCATGCGAAACAAAGCCGTTTATGTCGTCTGTTATTTTGGAGATAGCGTTTAAATAATTTACACACTTATTAATATACCTGTTTTCCGGGTTTATCAGCAGGCTGGTTGTAAAGCACAGCATTGCCTGGGGCAGCCTGCCCTGTTCAGTATAAATGGCACCAAGAAAATAATGCGACGATGAATGGTACGGATTGATAGTAACGGCTTTTTGAAAGCATTGCAATGCATCATTGCTTTTATCAGAATTATACAAAACAATGCCTTTATTAAACCATGTATAAAAATTGTATGGGTTAAGAGCTAAGGAACTGTCATAATATTGTACAGCTTCATTTCTTTTCCCTTCCGCATCGAGCACATTTGCCACAAGGCTATACCAGTCTTCCGCCTTTTCAGGAAAGAGCTTCATGCCTTGCCTGGCATAAGCAAGCCCTGCATTAAAATCGCTGTCGAGGTAACAGGCATAAGAAAGTTCATGCAAGATGCTGCTGTAGTTAGAATCGCTTATTGGCACAGTTTTATATAATGCAATAGCCTGTTTGTATTGCTTGTTGCTACTGAAACCGGCGGCCTTTTCTATTACGTCTGCGCTGTTAATTAATTGGGGGTGTTGTGCAAAAACAGCATTACAAAAACAAATGCAGGCAAAGACAACAGGATATTTCCTCATAACAAATGGTGGATTGAATTGGAGTTATTTAATCAGTTCTTTTGGTATATATAAGCGTTACAATTTCAGGTTGAGTAGAAGCAAATGTAGAGAATAAGTTTTGGATTCATATTATTTGGTTTAAACAGGCTTTGCATATTTTTACGCCGTTCAATAGAGAATGGCAAAACGCAGTTGTGCTGCTGAACTGATGCGCCCCAATGTTCTCTAATATTAACTTAAACAACAAATTATGAAGAAATTTCTTTTTGTTTTTTTTCTCCCTGCATTTTATACAGCCTTTTCGCAGGATGCAACTGTACAGGATTTGAAAACAGAATCATCCAAAACAATTACAAAAGATCCTAACGATACAATTCCTAAAATATGGAAAACGGGCGGCCTCATAAGTGTTAACCTTGCACAAGGCTCATTGAGCAACTGGGCTGCGGGCGGGGAGAAATTCTCATTATCACTGAACTCACTGTTAAGCGGTTTTGCATTTTATAAAAAAAATAAACATAGCTGGGACAATCTTGCAACCTGGAATATAGGCTATGTAAAAACTACTAGCCTTGGCACCCGTAAAAACGATGACCGCGTGGAATTTACATCTAAGTATGGCTATGCATTAAACCCAAAACTTAATCTTAGCGGCCTCTTTAATGTAAGAACGCAGTTTTTTAAAGGATATGATTATCCGGATGCGGATACAAAAAATTACACATCTAATTTCTTTGCACCGGCTTATGTATTATTAAGCCCCGGTTTTGATTATCATCCGGTAAAAAATCTTTCCATATTCGTATCGCCTGCCACTGCAAGATGGACCATCGTCAGGCCCGACAGCCTGCGGGCATTATATGGCGTTCCGGTTGACAAACCAGCAGATTTTCAGTTTGGTGCTTATGGCACTATTTCTTACGTCGCCAATCTTGGAAAAGCAGTAAGCTATACCGGCAAACTTGACCTGTTTTCTAACTACAGGCATAATCCTCAGAACGTTGATGTGTATATGACGAATCTGTTTGCCGCTAAAATTTCCAGGATATTGTCTGTTACCTATAGCCTTACCTTAATATACGATGATGACGTGCGCCAGTTTGGGCCGCATAATACCTCTGCCGGCTTACAGGTGCAGTCACTGTTCGGAGCTGGCCTAATGGTTAAGTTCGACAATTTTACGCCTAAGCCGCCCAAAGCTCCTGCGCCGTAAAGAATATTAAAAGATTACCGGTTTTATCTGGCCGGGTAACATAAATAAAGAGGCCGGTTGCAATTGCAACCGGCCTTCTTTTTATAATTTAAATGAGAAAATTTTATTCTCCTGCTTTTACCAAACCAAGCTTGGCTTCAAGGCTTAGAGTGGCATGTGGTACTGCGCGTAATCTTGCTTTATCAATTAATTTACCGGTTACACGGCAAATGCCGTAAGTTTTGTTTTCAATACGGATTAATGCCTTTTCGAGATGGTCGATATAAGTTATCTGGCGGCTTGCCATCTGGCTAAGTTGTTCACGCTCCATGCTTATACTGCCATCTTCCATAGTCATGTAGCGGTTTTCGCTTTCGTCGCCGCCCATATCGTCTTTACGGGTAATAAGGCCTTGTAAATAAGCCAGTTCTTTTTTTGCGGAATCCAGCTTGCGCTGAATTAATTCCCTAAACTCATTCAGTTCAGTATCGCTATAGCGAACAAGCGGTTCAGCCGATCTTACCGGCTCCTGCCGCTGTTCAAGCGATTTATAAGAAGGCTGATAAGGCACACTGGTTTTAGCGCTTATTTTAGGCAATTTCACTTCTTTTACCGGTTCCTGCTTCTTCGCTGCTTTTTTCTGAACCGGTTTTTCTTCTTGCTTCTTTTGCTTTGACATAGCTTTAATTTGTTTATGTTGCTTGCTGGCATCAGCTTTTGGCTGAGGCTTTGCCCCCGCTTTTTTTGCCGGCGCTGCAGCTTTCTTTATTGTTTTTACTGGTTTGGCTACAGGTTTCTTTGCAGATTTCTTATTGGAAACAGCAACCACCTTTGCCTTGGGTTTTGCCACCACAGCTTTAACCGTTTTTGCTGCTGCTGCCTTTTTAACAGCTTTTTTAGCTGCTTTGGGAGCAACTTTTTTAACGGGGCCGGCTTTTTTGCTGCCGGGCGATGTTTTTTTGGTTACAGCCTTAGCTGCTTTTTTAATTGTTTTTTTCTGTGGCATAGTTCGTTATCCTTTTTTATTTACGCTCACTTTCAATAAGTTGTCATTAACCTCAACCTCAATGCCGTCTGTTATTTCCGGCACCCAGTCAAGATTATCTGCCAAAATTTCGGCGCAAATATAGTTTTTAAATGTATTGATAGAGGGTTTGAGAATAGCATTGTCGAGAACATTTACAGATATGCGGTCAGTAAGGTCGAAACCCTTGTCTTTCCTGATATTCTGGATCCGGTTTACAAATTCACGGGCATCGCCTTCCATTTTCAATTCAGCAGACAATTGGATGTCTAAAGCCACTGTTAAATTCCCTTTTGAAGCAACGCTCCAGCCAGGAATATCTTCTGCAATTATTTCTACCTCGTTTAAGGCGATAGCAGATTTTCCGGTTTTCAGCTCAATTTCAATTGATCCGTTCTTTTCAAGCTCTGCAATCTGTTCCTGTGAAAAGCTGCCAATAATACCGGCGGCTTCTTTCATTGCCGGGCCAAGTTTAGCGCCCAGTAATTTGAAATTGGGTTTTACTTTTTTATGAATGATATTGCCGGCATCAGTTGCCAGTTCTATTTCTTTAATATTTACTTCAGACTTTACCAGGCCTCCCACTTTTTCCAACTGCTGCTTCATTTCCGGGTTTAATACCGGTATCAGGGCTTTCTGTAAAGGCTGTCGTACTTTTATATTGTTTTTTTTCCGGAGCGATAATATTAATGAAGATGCATCCTGCGCCAGTTGCATTCTTTCTTCAAGTGAATTGTCGATCAACTTTTCATTTGCAACTGGGTAATCGGTATGATGTACTGATTCAACATTAAACCTTTTTGTAACGGCATCCAGGTTTTTGAAAACGGCATCGCTGAAAAACGGTGAAACCGGGGCCATCAGGCGGGTTACAGTTTCCAGGCATTCATATAAAGTTTGGTATGCTGCAATTTTATCCTGCTCATATTCACCTTTCCAGAACCTGCGGCGGCAAAGGCGCACATACCAGTTGCTTAAATGTTCATCCACAAATTCCTCTATTAACCTGCCGGCAAGCGTGGGTTCATAATCATCCATCGCTTCTGTAGCTTTTTTCACAAGGGTATTGAGCGATGAAAGCACCCAACGGTCAATTTCGGGCCTTTCTTCAACAGGGATGTAATCTTCGCTGAAAGCAAAGCCGTCCACATTGGCATATAAAGCAAAAAACTGGTAGGTATTATATAATGTGCCGAAGAATTTACGCTGTACTTCTTTAATGCCGTCAAGGTCAAACTTTAAATTATCCCAGGGTGAAGCATTCGTGATAAGGTACCAGCGGGTGGCATCGGCGCCAAAATCGGCAATGGTTTTAAATGGATCAACCACGTTGCCAAGGCGTTTGCTCATCTTTTGGCCATTCTTATCTAAAACCAATCCATTGGAAACACAGGTTTTAAAAGCCAGTCCGGGATATTTTTCGTCTGAAACTTCAAACCCTTTCTGTTTCAGTTCATCCTGAATAGATTCCTTCAGCAAAGAACCCAGCGCATGCAGGGTATAAAACCAGCCGCGGGTTTGGTCAACACCTTCGCAAACAAAATCTGCCGGGTAATTATCGGCAAAGGTTTCAATATTTTCAAATGGAAAATGCCATTGTGCATACGGCATGGCGCCGCTGTCGAACCAAACATCCACCAAGTCAGGCACACGTTTCATCGGCTCACCGGAAGAAGAAACCAGCACAATCTCATCAACCATAGGTTTATGAAGATCAAGATTATCATGGGCAAGAAAAGCAGCGTTCATAGTGCCTAACTGGTCATCAGCTTTTTTGCCTTCTGCTTTCAATTCTTCTATTGAACCAATACAAATTTCTTCTTTGCCATCTTTTGTGCGCCAAACCGGAAGCGGCGTTCCCCAGAAACGGCTGCGGCTCAGATTCCAGTCAACCATATTTTCAAGCCAGTTGCCAAAACGGCCTTCACCGGTGCTTTTGGGTTTCCAGTTGATGGTTTTATTCAATTCCACCATGCGATCCCGCAGGGCAGTGGTTTTTATAAACCAGGCATCAAGCGGGTAATATAAAACCGGCTTATCCGTGCGCCAGCAATGCGGGTAGCTGTGCTCGTATTTTTCTACCTTGAAAGCGCGGTTTTCTTTTTTCAGTTTTACGCAGATGTCAACGTTTACATCCACATAATCCGGGTCGTCTTTATAATTTTTTACGTAGCGGTTGCTGAATTCGCCAAGGCCATTAACAAATTTGCCCTGGCGGTCAACCATTGTTAATATGCCGATGTCATATTTTTTGCCCACTTTATAATCATCCGCGCCAAATGCCGGCGCTGTGTGAACAATGCCGGTACCATCTTCCGTAGTAACAAAATCGCCCAATAAAACTTTGAAAGCATTGGGGTTATCGGTTTTATTGGCTTCGAAAGGAAGTAGCTGTTCGTAGGGTATTCCTTCTAAATCTGATCCTTTAAATTCAGCCAATATTTTCCATTCAACATTTATTTTCTTAGAATCAGTATTCGTGAAGAAATAACTATCTCCGACTTTTTCGTCACCTCTAATTCCTTCAAAATATTTGCCCAGCAAAGCTTTGGCAAGAATTACATTAACTGGAAAATGTGTGTAGGGATTGAAAGTTTTAACCAGTACATAATCAATGTTGGCACCAACGGTCAGGCCAAGGTTGGAAGGAAGTGTCCAGGGCGTTGTCGTCCAAGCCATGAAGAAAACCTCATCATTTCCGGCAGCATTAAAAAGAAAATCACTTTTTTCATTCTTTACCGCTTTAAACATAGCTACTGCACTTGTATCCTTCACATCTTTATACGTACCCGGCTGGTTCAATTCATGTGAGCTTAGACCTGTTCCCGCTGCGGGAGAATATGGCTGGATGCTCACATCTTCATATAATAAACCTTTATTGTAGAGTTGTTTTAGCAGCCACCAAAGGGTTTCAATATAATTATTTTCAAAAGTGATGTAAGGATGTTCCAGGTCAACCCAGTAACCAATACGTTTGGTGAGCTCGTCCCATTTATCTTTATAACGCAAAACCGCTTCGCGGCATTTTTTGTTGTAATCTTCAACCGAAATCTTCTTTCCTATATCTTCTTTGGTAATGCCAAGCTCTTTTTCAACACCCAGTTCAACAGGCAAACCATGTGTGTCCCAGCCGCCTTTGCGTTTTACCTGGAAGCCTTTCATGGTTTTGTAACGGCAAACCAGGTCTTTTAAGGTTCTGGAAATTACGTGGTGAATACCGGGCATGCCATTGGCGCTTGGCGGGCCTTCGTAAAAAACGAAAGGCTGCCTGCCCTGCCTTAACGAAACACTTTTTTCAAATGCTTTTTCATCATCCCACTTTTCTAAAATTTCCTTTTCTATAGCGGGAAGATGTAAACCCCGGAATTCTTTGTATGTAGCTGCCATTATACGTAAAAACCTGTCTGTAAATAATAAAAAGTGTGCAAAGGTAGCAATATACTATTAAATATGGTTCGCAGTTAAGCGTATAAACCCGTATGGATTTCGGCTTGCGCCTGACTTCTAAAAGCAAAAAAGACCGCGGTGTAATGCTGCGATCTTTTTCAAAAAAAATATAAAATATCTTATTTGCCGGCTTCAACCTGGTTTTCAGTAAGCGGTTCAATTTTTACTTTAGCAACACCGCGTTTAACAATTTTTAATTGTTTGGCGCCTGTTAAGGTAAGGTCCAATACCCTTCCTTTTTCATTCATCCTGGGGTGCATCCGGTCGTTAATGCGAACAATAATAGATTTCCCGGTTAAAATATTTGTAACCTTAACCCAGGTATTTAAAGCAAACATATTGCTTGCTGCAGTTAAATCACTGTGATGGAAAACTTCACCGGTGGCAGTTAAATTGCCTTCAAACTGGTTGGCATAATAAGTGGCAAGGCCTGTAATAAAATTCCTTGTACTGCTATGAGACAAATCGCCTGATTTTTTCGAAAATGAAAAAATAGGAGGCCAGTTAGCAACATTGGCATTAGCCCGGTTGTTAATATTTGGAAATAAGGCCGAACAAAGTAAAAGAACGGCAATCACGCAAAATCTCTTCATGGTAGATGATTTGTAAAGCAACTAAGACTTTAATGAATAATAAGTAAGTCCTTTCTCAAAACACGCTTAATCTTCTTCTTTAAAAATCTTGGCTTGATTTGCAACTATCATGCCATATCTTCTATTCCACAAATGGGGATGCAAGGTAACATTTTCTTTATTAAAAGCGGTAATTTAATGCTTGTTTTAAATATATATCATTGATTATCAACTTTTTTCGTGTTTAATTTTGTAATGCATTTAACAAATTACATCTTAAAAATAGTTGCATAAACAACTTTTCTTTTACTTTTGTTTACATAATTTTTGCCAATGAAAATATTAGTTTGTATCAGTAAAACACCGGATACCACCTCTAAAATCTCCTTTAAAGAGAATAATACAAAATTTGAAGAATCAGGTGTACAATGGATAATCAATCCTTATGATGAATGGTATGCGCTCGTAAGGGCAATTGAATTAAAAGAAAAAGATGCTTCTATACAGTTGCACCTTATAAGCGTTGGCGGCGCAGATTATGATCCTGTTATCCGCAAGGCGCTGGCGCTTGGGGGCGATGAAGCCATTCGGATTAATGCCACAAATAATGATAGTTATTTTATTGCCGTCCAAATTGCTGAAGTGGCAAAACAAGGTGGCTACGACCTCATTTTAACGGGGAAGGAAACCATTGATTACAATAGTTCGTCAGTGGGCGGAATGTTGGCCGAATTGCTCGATGTGCCTTATATTTCTCTTGCAACAAAAGTGGAGGTTAATAATAGTGCGGCTACCGTGAACCGCGAAATAGAAGGTGGTGAAGAAACCGATGAAGTTTCCCTGCCGGTGGTTATCAGTTGCCAGAAAGGCGTGGCAGAACAACGCATCCCCAATATGCGGGGTATAATGGCTGCCCGCACAAAGCCACTTAAGGTAATTGAACCTGCGGCGGTTGAAGCATTGACTAACGTGGTAAGTTACGAATTGCCTGCGCCAAAAGCTGGCGTAAAACTGGTTGCGGCCGATAACGTTCAGGAACTGGTGCGCCTGCTGCACGAAGAAGCTAAAGTAATTTAAGGATATTATCAGCAAGCTCGTGGCTCATGGCCCGCAGCTCTCAAAAAATTATAATCATTATTCAAATTCATTACATGGTACTCATATTTGTCGATCATTCTGATTCAGAAATAAAAAAATCATCGTACGAAGTATTAAGCTATGGTGCAGCTCTTGCAGAAAAGCTCGGCACTTCAGCCGAAGCCCTTTTACTGGGTGCTGTTAAAGATGATCTTGCCACCCTTGGTAATTATGGTGTTTCAAAAGTGCACCAGGTTTCCAATGATGCCTTAAATAATCTTGATGCGCAGGTGTATGCAAGGGCTGTTGCAGATGCAGTCACCTCTTTAAATGCCGATGTAATTGTGTTCAGCCACAACCAAACCGGCAAGGCTGTAGCCCCACGTGTTGCAGCTCGTTTAAAAGCCGGGCTGGTAGCAGGCGCAGTTGCACTGCCCGACACTTCAAATGGTTTTGTTGTAAAAAAGAATGTTTTTAGCGGTAAAGCATTTGCCAATGTAAATATCACATCGGCTATTAAAATTATTTCGCTTAATCCAAACAGTTTTCAGGTTAAACAAACCGGCGGTACGGCATCTGTAGAGCAATTAAATATAACGGTAAGTGAACCGAAAGTAAAAGTTACATCGGTTAATAAAGTTAAAGGTGAAGTGCCTTTAACCGAAGCTGAAATTGTTGTGAGCGGCGGCCGCGGCTTAAAAGGGCCTGAAAACTGGAAGATGGTAGAAGACCTTGCGCACGAATTGCATGCCGCCACCGCGTGCAGCCGTCCTGTGGCCGATGCCGGGTGGCGGCCGCATCATGAACATGTTGGGCAAACGGGTATTCAGATTGCACCGAACCTTTATATAGCTATTGGTATTTCAGGCGCTATTCAGCACCTGGCTGGCGTAAACCGCAGTAAAACCATTGTTGTTATTAATAAAGATCCTGAAGCGCCGTTTTTCAAAGCTGCCGATTATGGAATTGTGGGCGATGCATTTGAAGTTGTTCCAAAACTTACAGACGAAATTAAAAAACTGAAGGGTTAAAGCTGCAATAAACTAACAGCCGTTCATTTAAATTGCAAACAGTTAATTTTGTTTGCAATTTTTTATTTAATGAATTACATGCCGCAACATAAAATCCGCATAGTTACCGCAGCTTCTTTGTTTGATGGTCACGATGCCGCAATCAATATTATGCGCCGTATTTTACAGAGTAAAGGCGCAGAGATTATTCATCTTGGCCACAACCGCAGTGTAAAAGAAATTGTTGAATGTGCTATTGAAGAAGATGTACAGGGCATTGCAATTACTTCATATCAAGGCGGCCACATAGAGTTTTTCAAATACATGAAAGATTTGCTTGATGAAAATGGTTGCGGTCATATAAAGATTTTTGGCGGAGGCGGCGGCACCATTCTTCCACAGGAAATAAATGAATTACACAACTATGGCATCACAAGAATTTATTCGCCTGATGATGGTAGAAAGATGGGCTTGGAAGGCATGATTGAAGATGTGATTCAGCAATGTGATTTTGTATTAAACGGCAACGGTGCATATAAAAAACCGATGACGCTTAGTGAAGTAAAAGATATAAGAACGATTGCGAGAAAGATAACAAACATTGAAAATGGTCAACCGATAACCGGCAACCGACAACCGAATTCGGTAAACGGTGAACGGCCAACAGTTATCCCGGTTCTCGGCATTACCGGCACCGGCGGCGCAGGCAAATCTTCCGTTACAGATGAAATTGTTCGCCGTTATTTGAATGCTTACACAGATAAAACAATTGCCGTAATTTCTGTTGATCCGTCCCGCAAAAAAACAGGTGGCGCATTATTGGGTGATAGAATAAGAATGAACTCTATTTCACATCCGCGTGCATATATGCGCAGCCTTGCCACCCGTGATGATAATATTGCATTAAGTGGCGCGGTTGAACATGCATTGGAAATTTGTAAAGCTGCTCAGTTTGATTTTATCATTTTGGAAAGTGCAGGCGTTGGTCAGAGCGATGCATCCATTTTAGATTATTGTGATGTAAGCATGTATGTAATGACGCCCGAATATGGTGCCGCATCCCAGCTTGAAAAAATAAATATGCTGGATTATGCAGACATTGTTTGCATCAACAAATTTGATAAAGCCGGTGCGTTGGATGCATTGAATGATGTGCGCAAACAATATAAACGTAACCGCAATTTATGGGAAGCGAAGAATGAAGATTTACCTGTCGTTGGAACCATTGCATCTCAATTTAATGATGCGGGCATTAATGAATTGTTTGAAAAAATAATGCTCACGATTGAAGAAAAAACGAAGGTGGATTTTGGTAAAATTGAAGTACATCATATAAAAGATACAACGTCAAAATCACTGATCATTCCACCTAAACGTGTTCGTTATTTGTCTGAGATTGTTGAAAGCAATAAAGCGTATGATAATTGGGTTGATGAACAATGTGCCATCGCATCGAAATTGTATAAGATTGATGGTGTGCTTGAAGAAAAAAACCTAACAGGTCATCAAGACCTGTTAGGTTTAAAAAAACATTACGAACAACAATTGAATGCTGAATGCAAAAAATTAATTGATGCTTGGCCATCATTGCAAAAAAAATACAGCGCAGATTTTTTTGAATATACTGTTCGCGATAAAACAATTAAACAGCCATTAACATCAACTTCATTAAGCGGCACACGCATTCCTAAAATTGTTTTGCCGAAATATAAAGACTGGGGCGATATTTTAAGATGGCAGTTACAGGAAAATGTGCCCGGCGAATTTCCATTTACGGCAGGTGTTTTTGAATTAAAACGGCAAGGCGAAGACCCGACAAGAATGTTTGCCGGTGAAGGCGGGCCGGAACGTACCAATAAACGTTTTCATTATGTTTCATTAGAGCAGCCGGCAAAGCGTTTGAGCACTGCATTTGACAGCGTTACATTGTATGGTGAAGATCCTGATAACCGTCCTGATATTTATGGAAAAATTGGTAACAGCGGCGTTAGCATAGCAACTGTTGATGATGCAAAAAAATTATACAGCGGTTTTGATTTGTGCGATGCAAAAACCTCCGTTAGCATGACGATTAACGGGCCGGCGCCCATCATTCTTGCATTTTTTATGAACGCTGCCATTGATCAGCAATGCGAGAAATGGATAACAGACCATGGTCAATGGTCCATGGTCGATGGACTTGTAGAATCGAAGTACAAGACGAGTGGTAAACCATCTTATTATAATCCATCATCGCCGGAAAGATTGCCTGATGGCAATAATGGTTTGGGTTTAAAATTATTAGGATTTAGTGGTGATGAAGTGTTGCCGGAAGATGTGTATGAACAAATCAAAGCATCAACATTAGCTCAGGTGCGTGGAACGGTGCAGGCAGATATTTTAAAAGAAGACCAGGCGCAAAACACCTGCATCTTTTCAACAGAATTTGCATTGAAATTAATGGGCGATGTGCAGGAATATTTTATCAATAATAAAGTAAGAAATTTTTATAGTGTAAGCATCAGCGGTTATCATATTGCGGAAGCCGGCGCCAATCCAATAACACAATTAGCGTTTACGCTGGCAAATGGCTTTACTTATGTTGAATATTATTTAAGCCGCGGGATGCACATAGATGATTTTGCGCCAAACCTTTCTTTCTTTTTCAGTAATGGTATGGATGCAGAATATAGTGTAATTGGCCGTGTGGCAAGACGTATATGGGCAAAGGCGATGAAGTATAAATACAAAGCCAATGAGCGTTCTCAAAAATTAAAATATCATATTCAAACATCCGGCCGCTCCTTGCATGCACAGGAAATTGATTTCAATGATATAAGAACAACACTGCAGGCTTTATATGCCATTTATGATAACTGCAATTCGCTGCATACAAATGCTTATGATGAAGCCATAACAACGCCAACGGAAGAAAGTGTGCGCCGTGCAATGGCCATTCAATTAATCATTAACCGTGAATTAGGTTCTGCAAAAACAGAGAACTTTATACAAGGCTCATTTGCTATTGAAGAATTAACTGATTTGGTGGAAGAAGCTGTGCTGGCAGAGTTTGACCGTTTAACAGACCGTGGCGGTGTGCTGGGCGCAATGGAAAGAATGTACCAGCGCAATAAAATTCAGGAAGAAAGCTTGCATTACGAACATCAAAAACATACAGGCGAATTACCATTGATTGGTGTAAATACTTTTTTAAATAAAACAGGTTCGCCAACAATAACACCCTCAGAAGTCATTCGTTCAACAACGGAAGAAAAAGAGCAACAGATTGTAAACCTCAACGCATTTCATAAACGTAATGAAAATGTATCAGCTGATAAGTTGAACAAGTTGAAAACTGTTGCTGTTAACAATGGAAATCTTTTTGAAGAATTGATGGAAACGGTTAAATATTGTTCACTTGGCCAAATCACACATGCATTATATGAAGTGGGCGGTCAATACCGGCGCAATATGTAAAGCTGTTTGCTATTCACTTATATCAACTGTTGAATATTGAACCTCTTCTTCTTCAACCATAGCTTTATTTTTCCTGTAATTTTTATAAGCAAGAATAGCGCTTATTGTAGTAAGCATAGCGCCAACAATGAACGGGGCGCCGGGGAATTTAAAGGGCGCATCTTTACCCGTAAAATAAGCAAACAAACCGGTCATGATAACGGGCCCTATAATGGCTGAAGCACTCATTAAACTGGTTAATCCACCCTGCAACTCGCCCTGCTCAGTAGCTGGTGTCTGGCTTGAAATTATGCCTTGTAAAGCAGGCCCCGCAATGCCGCCTAAGGCATACGGTATCATAAATACAAACATCTCCCATCCCTGCGTGGCAAAAGCAAATAAAATAAAGCCAATGCTATACAACATCAACCCAACGTATACGCTTCGTTCCTGGCCAAGCTTTGGTATAATTATACGGATTAATAGGCCTTGCACCAGCGCAATCATCAATCCAATAAAGCTTAATGAATAACCGCCCCATTTTGCATCCCAGTTAAACTTTTCCATGTTATAAAAAAGCCAGGTGGCTTGTATAGCATGGGCTGAAAGATAGATGAGAATAATGGCCACGATAAGCCCTGAAAGTGAAGGATGTTTTTTAAACTGTTTAAAAGCGCCAACAGGATTTGCCCGCTTCCATTCAAACTTGCGCCGCCGTTCTGCAGACAATGATTCTGGCAATACAAAATATCCGTAAATACAGTTGAGTAAACTCAGCCCCGCTGCAGCAAAGAATGGAACCCTTGTTCCATATACAGAAAGATGGCCGCCCAATGCCGGGCCAATTATAAAGCCTAATCCAAATGCTGCGCCAACCAATCCAAAATTTTGCGCCCGTTTTTCTGGTTCACTTACATCAGCAATATAAGCGGTGGCAGTAGTGAAGCTGGCGCCCGTCATGCCGGCGATAATCCTTCCCACAAATAACCAGCCCAATGTTGGCGCAAAACCCTGGAAAAGATAATCAAACCCGAACCCTAACAAAGAAAAAAGTAATACCGGCCTGCGGCCATAACGGTCGCTTAAATTGCCCATTAACGGTGCGCAAACAAACTGCATAAATGCATACGCAAATGTGAGCAGGCCGTTTAATTCAGCAGCGCGGCTTAATCCTTTACCTGTTAGTTGCCTGATCAGGTCAGGCACAACGGGAATGATAATGCCAAGCCCTATTACATCAATTAAAACAGTAGTAAAAATAAATCCAAGCGCAGCTTTGTTATTTTTTGCCATTAATATATTTCCTTCTTTAAAGCCCGCAAAGGTTAATGAAAATGGGCGTACATCAAATTAATTGCCGGCTAAAAAAACGGCATTGGCAAAAAGCATTTTGCCGTTTTGCCAAAACTGGCGGAATAAAACATCATCATTAAAAAAAATAATGTTGCCTTTACCATAACGTTTTTCTCCAATGGCAACGCCCTGCTTCAACTTCGATTTTAATGTGCTGCCTACAAAGCCCGCCACATAAGCGTTTGAAGGAAATATGCCCACATTCCATCCGCCTTTAACAGACTCATAAACACGTGCATCCTGCTTTAATGTGTAATAGAAATTTGGGTAGCCGTAAGCAATGGGATGCGTATTATCTAACTGTAATTTATAGATAGCGCCGGGGATGAATGAAGTGAGGAAATCACGCTCTGAAGCGCCATAGTTTTTTTGTACAATACTGTCTGAAGATTGTGCTGTGTCTTCAATAAGTTTCAAGCCGCTCCAGTTAAAATCAGCAAGCTTTTCGGCGCCGCTTTCTGTGGCTATAAGTTTGCCGCCACCCTTTACAAAATCTTCAAGCTTTGCTGCATTTGTTTTATCATCAAACACATCATAACCGCCATCGGGCATTATTAAAACATCGTAGTTAGAAAGATTAATATCATCCATATCTTCTGCCATTAACTGAGATATGGGATAATTCAGTTCATTATCAAAATAACTCCAAACTTCGCCCGAAGCAATGTAGGATACATTTTTGCCGGTAAGCAAAGCCACTCTTGGCGCTTTTATAAAATGCACATCGGAGGAGCCGAAGTCTGCACCGGCATCCATAAAACCTGTTTCCACTGCAAAAGGCTGCACATTATAACTGCTGCAGGCTGTGTTAACAGCGTTAAGCCAGGTTGGTTGATTGTTACCTTTTAAAATAATAAGCGTGCCTTTGTTGAAGGCTTTGCCGTTATAGGTAAAATCATCAGCAGAATAACGTACGCGGATGCCCTGCGATAATAAAGCCGCCAGCACTTTTGATGCATTGATAGAAGTGTACGGGATCAATACGCCATAATTACTTTGAACAGGCGTAACTGCTGCCGGCATTGTATAAGCGCTTAATGAAATTTTATCTTTTGTTGCCCATGCATTCACGCCATATACATAAGGAATGCTCCATGCCGTAATATCATAAGTGGCAGAATCAACCAGTTTGCTTTCTCTTTCAAACAACACTTTTACCATGCGGCCTTTGGGTTGCAATGTGTTAACCGCAATTTGATAACCTTCGTTTTTAAACACTTCTGTTTTATTATCAATATAATTATAACCACTAAAACTTGTATTGGTTGCGCCATAACTTATACCATTATTATCAAGCAGTTTTCTTACCGCTTCAATTTTGTTTTGGTCTGATGATGTAAGCACATACGTTGTATTTCCCAAATCAACGCCATTAACGTTATTGTCAAAATACTTTTTATATTCAGTTACGAGTTGCTTTGCATTGTTTGAAGCTACTTCAATAGTAGATATGCTTGAAGTGTAGTGGTGCATCAGCCTGTCAGTTAAAGTGAGCGTATCGCCGCTTCTTGTTTTTATACCGAGCCCGGCGCCAATGCCACCTTGTTCATACGTCATGCCGATAGCGCCGTTATAAGTTGGATACGTATCGCCATAAGAGGGATAAAATAAATCGAATATTTGTTTAGTGAAATACAGCCACCCATTAGCATCAAAATACTTTGCATTATTTTTTCCAACAGTAACCTGGAAATCCCTTTGCCATTGCGTAACTACTTCGTGAAAGGGCTGTGCGGCCGGTGCAAAATAATAAGGTGCATTATAACCTTGTTCATGCAGGTCAACATGTATCTGGGGCAGCCATTGATTATATAATTTCATTTTTTGCTGCGTCTCTTTTTGCGTTTGCCAGGCCCAGTCGCGGTTAAGATCAAAGTTATAATGATTGGTTCTTCCATACGGCCACGGCTCGTCATGTTCACGGCTTTGCGGATCGGCATTAAAATTTTTGCCAACAGCATTATTATACCAGTTTATGTAACGGTCGCGGCCATCAGGGTTTTGTATCGGATCAATTATTACAACAACATTTTGCAGCCATTGTTTTGTTTGTGTGTTGGAAGCATCGGCTAATGCATACAACACTTTCATAGCCGCTTCGCTGCTTGAAGGTTCGTTGCCATGCACATTGTAGCTTAACCAAACAATGGTGGGCGCATTTACATCAGCAGGTGTATTATCTTTTAACATGCCTGCAAGACGCAAATTATTCTGCCGTATATTTTCCAGGTTCTGAATATTTTGTGCCGAAGAAATAAAAGCCACTATTAAATCGCGGCCTTCATTGGTTTCGCCATATTTAAATGTTTTAACGGTAGATGGCGAAGCCTGTGCCACCGCGTTGAAGTAATTATCTATTTTATAACAAGGCGTGAAACGTTCACCTAATTCATAACCGAGAAATTGTTTTGGCGACGGAATGTTTTGAGCAGAAAGAATAGTGGTGATGCAAAGCAGTATAGTAATGATATTTATTCTTTTCATAAGAACAAATATCGGTTTTGTCAGTATGATTATAAAACGATTTAAATAGATACGAAAGCAGATGCCGGATGCAAAATCATCCGCCACTGCATCTTGCAATACCTGACTTTGCCTTCTGGTCCATTGAATCTTTATAATCGTGGTTTTGCATGGCCAGGCATTTTTGATAATACTGAATGGCAAGCTGTTTATTGCCCTGCTTTTCATAAATCATCCCTATTTGCAAGGCAGCGCGGGAAGCATAATATTCCGTTCTGTTGATGCCGAGTGAAATAGCTGCCTGGTAATATTTAACCGCAGAATCATCATAATTCATATCATCATAAATCCTGCCTGTGCGGTAAGTGTATTCGAGTTTGTCGGTGGCATCGGTAAAGTCGTTTGCAGATTTACTTCTCAACAAAGAAATTGCCTGCTGGTTATAACCGCCATCATTCAAAACCCTTGCCTTTAATAAAAGTGGGGTTGGCCATTTGCCTGCCTTTGCATTTTTATTGGCTTCTTTATCTGCATCGGTATCTGTGTTGCCGCGTTTTAATACCATTTGCCGGGCATTGTTTGCAGCAGCGGTATTACCCATTAAATAATAACACCAGGCCAGTTTTTCGCAGGCATCCTTTACATAAAATTTGCCTTTGAAATGCGAAAGGAAATATTCAAAATTCTTAGCAGCGTCTTCCAGTTCAAGATGGCGCATTTGTACATACGCCAGTTCAAAATTCCATACAGGTGTTTGCATGTAAGCTGATGACCTGTTCCGGTTTTCAATAACGTCCCTTGCAAATTCATTCATCTTATTATTCACGGCAAGGTTAGCCGCCATGTAAGCCATCAGGTGATTATTTACGAGGTCAAAATTTTTCTGCCTGATGAATTGAAAAACCTTTTCCGGCTGGTTTTGTATATAGAAACTTACATAACAGTAATAAAAAGCCGCTTCGTTGGCAAATAACCGGGCATAACTGTCGTTACTGTTAATTACCCCCTGCATTAAAGTCATGCCTTTGCTGATGGAACCTTTAATGCCAAACAATCCCGCTATCCATTTATAACCGTCGGGAATGGTGCCTGCAACCACCTGCATTGGGCCGTACAGCATATTGTTGGGCACAAAACCCGGGAATTTTTTACGATTGTCTTTTATCAGCCCGAATGCCTTGCGGAAATCCCAGCCTGCAGACCATCTTTCGCCGAATTTTATTTCAACACAGGCAGCTTGTATCAGCACCACGGCGCGGCAGTAATTATAAAATGGTGATGAAGACGGGCCTTCATCCAATATATCCACGTAATCGTCAAAATGCGGTTCACGTATTTTTAATTCAGCCGGGTCTTCATTAAAAAAGAGAATAAAAAAATCTATATAGCTGTTGAGGAAATAAGGGATAAGATTATCCGGGTTTTCTGCTTTGGCCTGGGCAATCAATCTTTCGCCATTTTCCAGGCGCAGGCTGGTTATTTCTTTATAAGCCTGCTGGCAGGTAGCATTAAAATCATAAACCTTGCCTGCTTTAACAGTAAAAAAAGCAATACAAAACAGTAATGAGAAAACTAATTTCTGTAGCGTAAACTTCATTAGCCCGAAAATAAAAAAGGACGTTTAAAGCAACGTCCTTTTTATAAAGATAAGATGTTAATGTTATTTATTTTTCCATTTCTGTAGCCACATTCAGCTCTTCATCCACCAAAATGCGCCCGCAGTTTTCACAAACGATGATTTTTTTGTGCTGGCGTATTTCGCTCTGGCGCTGTGGCGGTATTGCGTTAAAGCATCCGCCGCAGGCATCTCTTTCAACCGGAACAACGGCCAAACCATTGCGGTAACTTTTGCGGATGCGGTCGTAAGAATACAACAGGCGGTCGTCAATGCCTTCGCGGGCCTGCCCGGAAAGTTTTGAAAAATGTGTTTCTTCTTTTTCTGTATCGGCAATAATTTTTTCAAGCTCGCTTTTCTTCTGCTTTAATGAAACATCTTTATTGCCTATAAGTTTTTTGGTTTGTTCCAGCATTTTTGCTTTTTCGGCCAGTTCTTCGTTGGCATCGCGAATGTGTTTTTCGGCCAGTTTACCTTCCAGTTCCTGCATTTCAATTTCCTTGGTAATGGCTTCGTATTCGCGGTTATTCTTAACGCTGTCGCTTTGCTTCTGGTATTTTTTTACCATTGCATCAGCTTCCTTTATAAGATTTTTCTTTTGCTCAATGAACTCGGTGATGCCGTTGATTTCTTCTTCAATTCTTGTTTGACGGCTGTGCAAACCCTGAATTTCGTCTTCGAGGTCGCTTACTTCCATGGGAAGCTCACCTTTTAATATTTTAATTTCATCCAGTTTACTGTCAATTTTTTGCAGGCGCACCAGCGATGCAAGTTTTTCTTCAACTGAATATTCTTTTACTGCTGCCATATTTATTATTTAAACAAAATAATGAACGGGATTGGTTACCGTTTTTGTTTTGAGGACGGCAAAGTTAGGGAATTTAGCCTGCAAAATATCATATAAAAGTTCTGTGGTAAATTGCTCGCTTTCCCAATGACCAATGTCTGCAATCACCATTTTGCCGTCAGCATCAAAAAACTCATGGTATTTTATATCGGAAGTAATGTAAAAATCAGCACCCGATGCTTTTGCTTTGTTAACAAGAAAACTCCCGGCCCCGCCGCAAACGGCTACTTTTTTAACAGGTTTTTGTAATAAAGGCGTGTGTTTTATAACGCTTAAATTGAAAGCTTTCTTTAAGGCAGCGAGAAAATCCGTTTCCAGTTTTTCAGCTTCCAGTTCCCCAATTAAGCCGCTCCCGATATTACTATATTGATTTGAAAGCAGGATAATATCGTAAGCAACTTCTTCATAAGGATGCGCCTCAAAAAGCGCTGACAATACTTTTTGCTGAAGATAAAACGGGAAGACAACTTCAATCTTGACCTCGTCTTCGGCATGCTGGACATTTTGTTCGCCCACAAAAGGCTGGGTATTTGCACCCGCCTTAAAAGTGCCTTTGCCTGCTGCATTAAAACTGCATTCACTGTAATTGCCGATGGCGCCGGCGCCTGCATTAAACAAAGCCGAACGCACTTTTTCTGCATGCTCTGTTGGCGCAAAAGTGAACAGCTTCATCAGCATATTTTCTTTAGGCAATAAAACCTGCCTGTTTTTTAAACCAAGTTTATCGGCGATCTTATTGTTCACGCCTGTTATTACATTATCAAGATTGGTGTGGATGGCATAAATGGCAATATCATTTTTTATAGCATTAATGATGGTTTGCTCCACGTAATTTTTGCCGTTTATTTTTTTAAGCCCGCGAAAAACAATCGGGTGATGTGCCACGATTAAATTGCAATTGGAGGCTTTGGCTTCTTCAACGATAGCTTCGGTGGCATCGAGCGTGCATAAAACGCCGGTGCAGTTCCATCCGGCATTACCGGTAATTAATCCTGCATTATCATAATCTTCCTGCAATACAGGCGGTGCAATGGTTTCGAGATGGTTTATTATTTCAGCAATCTTCATATGTGCAAATTAGCGAACAAAATTTTGATGAATCTTGCATGAAGTTTAAACATCATTTGCTTCGCAACTGATTAACCTAATTAAAGCTGAACTTATTTTTGTTTAATGGAAGCAGGCAAATATTTTTTGCACAACCATAAAATGGTTGCATCCGGTAAGGCTGTTCTTACTGCTGATAATCGTTCTTTCCGTTTTGGCGATGGCCTTTTTGAAACGATGAGATTAACGGATGGTGAAATAGCACTAAGCGGTTATCATTTTGAGCGCCTGTTTTCATCTTTACAGGCTTTTCATTTTGATGTACCGGCACATTTAACCGCGGCCTTATTTTTGGAACAAATAAAGAAACTGGCTGCAAAAAACAATCATCAAAAATCGGCGCGGGTGCGTTTAACTGTTTTTCGAAGTGATGGCAGCCTGTATGATTTTGCAAACAATCTCCCCAATTATATCATTCAAACCTGGCCTTTGAAAGAAGCGATAAGATTAAATGATAAAGGAATGAAATCAGGCCTTTTTACAAAGGCAAGAAAAGCCTGCGATGATTTTTCGCACATCAAAAACAATAATTTTTTACCCTATATAATGGGTGCTTTATGGGCCAGGCAAAATAAACTGGATGAAGCCGTCATCTTAAATAATTACAACCGTATTGCCGATGCAACTATTGCCAATATTTTTTTAGTGAAGGATGGAAAGATCGAAACACCCGCCTTGAGCGAGGGTTGCATTAGTGGCGTAATGCGCCGCTATTTAATTGATTGTATAAAAAAAGAAGGCCTTCCTTTTGAAGAAACCGCCATTGCGCCGGATGCACTTGCCAATGCAAATGAGTTTTTTGTTACGAATGCGGTAAGAGGAATTAACTGGGTTGGACAATGTGATAGGCATAATTATAATAACCAGTTGGCAGCATACTTATATGATAAATTCCTAAAGGGTAAATTATAAGCCAGGTATAATTTGTTCGCACAATTCAACTAACACACCGTTGGTTGATTTAGGGTGAAGAAAGCAAACCATTTTGTTATCTGCACCTTTCTTGGGCTCTTCGTTTAAAACAGTAAACCCTGCCTGTTTAAGCCTTGCTATTTCGTTCCGTATATTTTCCACTTCAAATGCAATATGATGAATGCCTTCACCTTTGCGCTCTATAAATTTGCTGATAACGCCATCTCCCTTCTCATCCTGCAATAATTCAATCTTTGCATCGCCCGTTTTAAAAAATGCTGTTATAACTTTTTCAGACTCAACAGTCTCCTGCTTGTAGCATTTTGCATTTAAAAGGTTTTCAAACAGTGGCACAGAAACTTCAAGGTTTTTTACGGCGATGCCAATATGTTCTACGTGATTCATGTTTTCAGCATTAATTATCAAAGAAAATGCAAACTTTTCATGAATGGTTACGTAATGTTCAATTCAATGTGGTAAGTTTTATCTTTGTAAAATAATTAAGGATTATGGAAACAGTTACTGAGGGAATAACAGCATCGGAAAGGGCGCAGATAAAAGCCAGGGAATTAATGCAGCAGGCAGGTATTGATGACACATATTTTTTACGGGTATCTGTGGTGGGCGGCGGCTGTTCGGGCCTTAGCTATAAACTTGATTTTGATAATGAATTAAAAGCCAGCGACCAGGTTTTTGAAATGGAAAGCCTTAAACTGGTTACTGACATAAAAAGCCTTCTTTATTTATTAAACACCGAACTCGATTACTCTGATGGCCTGAATGGAAAAGGGTTTGTTTTTAGAAACCCCAATGCTTCACGCACCTGCGGTTGCGGCGAAAGTTTCGCAGTTTAATTTATCTGAAATTTTAAGGCAGCTTTATTTAAATTAAAGATGTCATATGTATGAGCGTTAAAAATATTTTTTTAACAATTGTGTAAATATTACACAGCTTCTGTATATTTACAGTTCAATTGCTTGATATTTATACAAAAAGAATTACTTCTTAATTTATTAAACTGCTTGTAATTATGACATCAAATCGATTGCTCAAAGCACTATTTCTGTGCCCGCTATTGCTTTTGCTAGCATTTGCCGCGCAGGCCCAAAAAACCGTTACGGGAAAAATTATTGATGAGAAGGGTAACCCTATTTCGGGGGCGTCAATTATTGTAAAAGACGGAAAAATAGGTACCACTACCGATGCTTCAGGAAGTTTTACATTAAATGCCCCGGCGGGTACCACTGCCGTAACCGTGAGTTATGTAGGGTATGTTTCTCAGGATGTTGATGTATCGTCAACGTCTAATATATCCGTTTCTTTAGCTCCGGATAATTCCAGTTTAACAGATGTTGTTGTGGTTGGTTATGGTACTGCAAGAAGAAAAGACCTTACAGGTTCGGTGGCATCTGTAAAGGAAAAAGACTTCAATAAAGGTGTGATTACCTCTCCTGATCAGTTGATACAGGGGAAAGCTTCCGGCGTTATGGTAATGAATAATATGGGCCAGCCTGGAGGTTCTGCTACAATAAGGATTCGTGGTACGTCTTCTATCAGATCAAATAACAATCCATTGTTTGTAATAGACGGTGTTCCATTATCGGGAGGTTCGGCAAGGCCGGGCGAAGATGGTGGAAGTTTTGGTTCAGATCCAGGTAACCCATTAAGCTTTATTAATCCGGCTGATATTGCCAATATAGAAATCTTGAAGGACGCTTCTGCC
This sequence comes from Parafilimonas terrae, assembly GCF_900115755.1. Taxonomy (GTDB): domain Bacteria; phylum Bacteroidota; class Bacteroidia; order Chitinophagales; family Chitinophagaceae; genus Parafilimonas; species Parafilimonas terrae. The sequence continues at coordinate 877,536 of NZ_FOXQ01000001.1, read as the reverse complement.
ACAGCTATTTATGGTTCAAGAGGAGCGAACGGTGTTGTTATTGTTACTACCAAGCGTGGCCAGTCAGGGATTCCTCAACTAAATGTAACCGGTTCTACAGGCATTTCCAATTATTTAAAAAAGATAGAGGTTTTAAATACAAATCAATACAGGCAAGCCTTAAAAGATTATGATTTGCAGAACGATCAGAGTGATGGTGGTGCCAGTAATGTAGATGCCTGGGATGCTATAACGAGAACTGCAGTTACTCAGAATTATAACGTTGCAGTAGGCGGGGGTAACGAAAACGGAAGATATCGTTTATCTGTGAGCTATTTAGATCAGCAGGGTATTATAGAAACATCGGAATTAAAAAAGTTAACGGCTAATTTCAACAGCAGCTTTAAGTTTTTAGAGAGTAAGAAACTCGGATTGGATATAAACGTTTTGGTTAGCCAAAATAATGAACATATAGCTCCAGTAAATTCTTTTGTTGGCTTTGAAGGTAATGTTATAAGCCAGGCTTTACAATGGAATCCTACATTCTTATTATATAATGATGATGGCACAATATACAATCCTCCAGGTACTACCATAAATCCATTGGCTTCCCTGGCATATTACAAAGACAAATCTGCAGTAAATACCATTTTAGCGAGCATTTCACCATCCTATAAAATCACCAACTCGTTAGAATATAAATTTTTGTATAGCGTAAACCGGCAGGTTGGCGTGAGAAAGGGTATGGGTGACCAACGTTTAAACCTTAACGGTATTAAAGATGTTGGGGTTGCTTTTATTAATAATAATCAAATGACTAACCAACAAATCACCAATACATTAAACTTTAATAAACAAGTTTCTTCATTGAACATTAATGCTGTCGTAGGTCATGAATGGCTGATTTATGATAATGCATGGAATGCTGAAAACGGACATGGATTTGCGGCTGTGCCTGTTGGAATTAATTATTATGATGTGCTTGGATATTCTCAACAGTCTGACAGGTCCATTAATTCCTATGATGACCCCACTACCGAAATTCAATCTTTCTTTGCAAGGGCTATTTTAAATTACAAAGATAAATATTTGGTTACCGGTACTATCAGGGCAGACGGCTCAACCAAATTCGGGAAGAATAATAAATATGGCTATTTCCCGTCAGTAGGTGTAGCATGGAATGCTTCCAATGAAAAATTCCTTTCTGGCAGCAATATTGTCAGCAACTTGAAAGTGCGTGCAAGCTGGGGTGAAACAGGAAACCAGGAGTTCCCCTCCGGCGCGTCTCTAAACCGTTTTGATTTTGGCCAGCAAAGTATTTCCCGCTCTAATTTTGGGAATCCTGATTTAAGGTGGGAAACATCTTCAACAGCAGATGCCGGTATTGACTTTGGTTTTTTTGATAACAGATTAACAGGCTCTGTTGATTATTTTTATAAAAAAACCACTGATGTTTTATTTGAAAGAGAATTGGCACAGCCGGCTCCTTCAGGAAAAATATGGGTAAACCTGCCGGGTTATGTGTTGAATAAAGGACTTGAAGTATCCTTAACAGGAAATGTCATCAGGCAGAAGGATCTTAACTGGAATATTACTGGTAATGCGTCTTTTTTAAAGAATACAGTTCAGGGACTAGTTGGCTTTTATGAAACAGGTGATCTCCGGGGTCAGGGCTTTTCCAATGTGCGCGGGCAACGAGTAACAAATGGACAGCCATTGGATGTGTGGTATCTCGGAAAATGGACAGGTATAGATAAAAACACAGGACTAAGCACTTATGAGGGTGGGGATCCTGCAGCCAATAAGTTTTACTTAGGAAGCCCCAACCCTAAAATGTTGCTTGGCTTATCCACAGATATCACCTATAAAAAGTTTTCTGCTGTTATTAACATGAATGGTGCTTTTGGCCAGTATTTATTTAATAATACTGCAGCAACTGTGTTAGCTATTTCTAATTTGGGAAGTAGGAACCTGGCCAAAACTGCTTATGATGTGGCAAAAAGTTCTGGTGAGAGCACCTCAGATGCCGCGGCTCCTTCTGACCGCTTTTTGGAAAAAGGAAATTATCTTAAAATGGCAAACGCTAGCTTAGTATATAATGTGGGTAATATTGGGAAAGTTATCAAAAACCTGAATATCTCTCTTACAGGACAAAACCTGTTTGTCCTAACTAAATACTCAGGTTTTGATCCTGAAGTAAACACAGACGGAGCGGTTAACGGAATTCCATCTTTAGGGGTTGATTATATTCCTTATCCCTCTGCCAGAACTATTCTTTTAGGAGTAAACTTTTCATTATAATACATAAAAAGATTTTTATGAAATCCATCAAAATATTCTTCTTATTATTTTTAATTCCCTTTGCTTTCTCCTGTACGAAGCTGGATGAGCAATTCAGGAGTTCGTTGGAAGAACAGGAAGGCGGAGCTGTTTCTGCTGCAGACCTTCTTACTTCAGCCTATAACAATATTAATGGTACTTACATTGCGGGAAATTTCTGGCATTTGCAGGAACACACCTCTGACGAATTAATCGGGCCTACTCGTGGGGGAGACTGGGATGATAATGGGCAATGGCGCGCTTTACATGCACATACATGGAATGCAGACCATGCATTAATTTCCGGAGCTTTCAGCGATTTATTAAGCGCCCAGTTTGCAGCATCTAATGTTTTGCAAAACAGCCCTTCAGCCGAACAGGCTGCCGAAGCCCGCTTTTTAAGGGCATTAAGTATTTTTTCTGTTTTAGATGGCTGGAACCAGGTGCCTTATAGAGAAGACCTCTCTGATTACAGAATTGATCCTATAACGCTTAAAGGTGCAGGTGCGGCAGATTTTATTATCAGCGAGTTAAATGCGGCTATGAACGATCTTCCTGATAGCGGGCCGGCTTACAAAGCCAGCAAAAATGCAGCAAGGGCATTGTTGATGAAAACTTATTTGAATTATGGTGTTTTTGCAGATAGTGCAGATAACAGATCAAATCCAGGCTTTTCTGCAGATGATATGAACCAGGTGATTACCCTGGCTGATCAAATTACCGCCAGCGGTAAATATGCAGTAAAAAGCGGTAGTTATTTTGACAATTTTGCGCCGAATAATGATGCCGTTTCTACCGAGAACATTTTTACATTCTTTAGCCAAAATGGTTCTGACCGAACCACAGGTGTTGCAAACAACTGGTTCCAGGTAGCGCACTATAGCATGGAACCAGGTGGATGGAATGGGTTTGCCACTTTATCTGACTTCTACGATAAGTTTGATGCTAATGATGAAAGACGTGGCAAGTATTACGATTACCCGGGGGCTTTACCTAATCCGGGCAAAAGGGTAAATGTTGGTTTCCTTGCCGGCCAGCAATATAATCTCAGGACAGATGTTGCTTTGCAGGACAGAAAAGGTAATCCATTGATTTTTACACCTGAAGTGCATTTGAGGGAACCGGGCAATAACCTCGAAGTAACCGGTATAAGAGTTGATAAATATGCTTATGATTATGCATATAGCGGAGGTACTGCTGCACATGAAAACCAGGCAAGTGATAACGACTGGGCATTATTAAGGTATGCTGATGTGTTATTAATGAAAGCCGAAGCCTTGCTAAGAACAGGAAAAGAAGCTGATGCCTTGAAAATTGTGAATGATATAAGGACTGCACGCGGTGTAGCTAACCTTAGTTCACTTACTTTGGATAATTTATTGGATGAAAGAGGAAGGGAAATGTATTGGGAAGGATGGAGAAGAGAAGATCTTGTGCGCTTTGGAAAATTCCTCGATCCCTGGCAGGAAAAACCTACAGATGATCCGAAAAATATACTATTCCCTATACCAAGCAACCAGTTGGCAGTTAATCCAAACCTGGAGCAAAACCCGGGGTATTAATACAAACGGATATGTTTTTGAAAAAAGCTGTACTGATTTGGTACAGCTTTTTTTATTAATAAACCGGGTAATAAATTTTCGTTACCCACTTGCTTGTATCTTTTTCCTGCATACGATTGGTGATAAGGGATTCAAAAGGAACGGCGGGAGATATGAATTTATGATCTTCAAAGAAATCTTCGAGATTATTAAATGCCTTTTTGATAGTGTAAGGGCCGCCTTTAATTTCATTCGTGGCAAGCATCCTTCCTGTTGAAGGCATTTCCTTGTGTAAGATTATGCCGCTGCCTTTAAGGTCTTTGCTGATGGGAAGCCCTGTAATTATTTCAAAATTTATGCTGTCCCCAGTTCTTACACTCAACATAGGATAACCCGTTTGCACGGCGCCGTTGGCTGTTGCGTAATTTTGCAGTTTATCAATGCGACCATAAACTTCCTGCAAACCGGGATAATTTTTTGAGGTTGTTTTTATAGCTACCAATAAAGTGTCTTTAATGCTTACCATTTGCACTTGAATGTCATAAATGTTCTCTGTTTTTTCAAGAAACTTTTTCACGTTGCCAAGTATGCCTGCAGTAGAATTTTTTAATTTTTTTGCGATAAAATAATTCTGTATTCTTTTAAACAGGCCAGGCCCACGTTCAACATTCAGCGTCCATTTTATTGCAGCAGAGTCGTTCTTTAGCGCCAGTATTTCAATCAGCCCCGGAAACGATGAACCTTTATCTTTTATCTGTACCTCCATGCTGCCCATCAGTTTCTTACCTATCTTAATTTTTTGTTTGGGATTATCAGCAGAACCTTCTTCCTCCAAAATTTTTTCCCATTTAGCTTCGTTCGATAAGCATCTGTAAATGCTGTTGGGGTTAGCTTTTAGTAAGATAGTATTTGATACTGTAAATTGAGGAGGAATAAGAAAATATATGATTGCGAAAACAAGCAGTAAAACAACAAGAATAGCAACCGTCAATTTCTTCATGCTGTGCAACATACAGCATTGTAGGATAATGAAACAAAACTGTAAATCTTTTTTAAAAAACTTTAGGTATTCATGCGCTTTTAATTATTGAATATTCTTGTCAGCATATCTTTATGAAGATGTTTGCCAACTGCAACTGCAATAAAAAATCATTAAGCATTATAAGGCTTGTTTATTTAGTTTTTGCATTGCAGGCACAGGTTGCATATACCCAGGTTTGCGTGGATGATTATTTCAACATAAACCTTAATACAAGTACGGTTCAGAATATAGTTGCAACTACCTCCACTCCTGAAAATGAAATATTAGTTACCGGAAATGTTTTTCGTTATAATTCTTTGCTTCAGGGCGGATGGCTTACCAGGTATTCTGCGCAGGGCACTGTGCTTTGGAGCAAACAATACTATACGCCCGCATTTAATTTTCTCAATTTTACTAATATCATCGCCGCGGATAATGGCAATTATTTAATTACGGGAAATATCGGGGATGTAGATACTACAGTGTGGCCGCTGGCGCATCTTTCAGAATATGGGTTGTTGCTAAAAATTGATAAATATGGAAATATACTTTGGTCTAAAATACTCTCGAACAGGATCAGGCAATTCGAGTCCTCAAACATCACCAACATAGATAAAACGAAAGATGGAGATTTTATTCTGTCCATCAATTCCTTTTCTGTAAGGCAGTACATTGTTGTAATGCGAATAAGTAAAGATGGAAATGTTATATGGACTTCCATATTAAATTCTCCATCGGTCAATACAGGTTTTGGCGATGCCAGATTGAAACTATTAAGCAATGGTAATATTGTTTTTGGCGGCACTGCCAATGTTATGGATGAAGGTCATCCTTATCAAAGAAAAGGGTACTATTTTAACTGCCTTGATAGTAAAACGGGAGGAATACTATGGAATAAATTTTTTCTTGGCAGGGACACACTTTCCCTTAGCCAGGCTTTTTTGGGAGATATGGTAAACATAACCGAAATGCCGGATCGCAGTATAAGCTTTATAACTTCTTATGCAAAATCGGCAATGCAAAGCGGCTTACGAAAAACCAATGAGGTATTAAATTTTACCATAGATGAATCAGGCATTCTAAAAAAAGTTCTTTCTTATGCAAACCTTTTGCCTCCAATATATGCATCGGCTGTTGCCGAATCCGGCAACGGTAGCCGCCTGATTTTAATGGATGATGGTGATGCGCCTTATTTGATGAATATAAATGCGCAAGGTGACATTGTTTGGCAAAAAGGATATGCATTAATTGGCCGGGGCCAGGAAACAAGAAGTGTTTTGCATACGAATGCCGGTAACTACTGGTTTTGCAATACTAATAATGGCGGAAGCCGGGACCCTAAGCTTATTAAAACAGATAATGCAGGAAATGTGCCATGCATTGAAAGCGCTTCTTCAATATTGCAGGAAGATATTACAGGGGCTTTTTTTATGCAGCCTTTAAATATAAAATTTGATCAAACACCGGGCACATTTGGTAATCTTTCTTTACCCGGTGTATATAGTTATACCATGCAAAGCAGCAGCTCATGCCGTATTGCATGCTGCAGCGATGTTACCGATACTGCAGACGAAGTGAAGCTATGCGATATATATTCTTACATTTTGCCAAATAAAGACACTATAAAAAATTCAGGCATATATACTACTACTTATAAAACAGCGAAGGGCTGCGATAGCATTGTTTACCAAAGCGTGGTTTTTAGTTTTACACCTGTGGCAAAGCTTGGCGCCGACACATGTTTAGGCGAAAGGGATTCACTTGTATTAAAGGCTGCACAGGGTTATGATACATATACCTGGAACGGAGTTAATACACCCAGCTATAAATATGCAGTAAAGCAGCCCGGCGATTATATATTGCAAATAAAAAATGAATGCGGCATGCAGGCTGATACTATTAAGATCTTTAAAGAATGCCAGTTTGAAATTTATATGCCCAATGCATTTACACCAAATAATGATGGCTTGAACGATTGGTTTAAAATACCCAGCCAAAACTATAATAGCCTAATAAACTTTTCCATTTATGACAGGTGGGGGAAGAAGATATTTGAAACTAAAAATATAAATGAAGGCTGGAACGGAATGAACAGAGAATATCCCGCAGCCGCCGGCACATATATTTATGTTATTGTAATGAAGTCATTGGATAATAAAACTACTTTTACAAAAACAGGATGGGTGGTTTTAATAAGGTAAATTATACTGCCTGTATAATGCAGGCTAATAATTTTTAGTAACTTCTGAAATGAATGCTTGCAATGAGAGAACGCTATAAATTTTATCAGCTTCAGATGAAAAATATCATACTGTTAATTATCATGGTTATTGCATCTGTTTCATGTGAACAGCAAAAAAATAAACTGGATGCAGATAAAGCAGGCGAAGAAAGAATGCTGGTGATATTAGATAGTATTTCAAAAAAATATGGTAATGATAATCCATATTCGCCTCAATCCCAATTAGCTTATTTTAATAAAGAGATTGAAAGGGCAGATACAAACGTGTATCGTAAAGCAGGAATGGAATACTATAAAGGCGGAATACTGTTACAGCTTGGCCGCGAAAAAGAAGCGATAGAAACTTTTTCTAATATAGCTGCTGTGCCAAGATTAAAAGGAACAGAAGTATATAAGCAAATGCTGCCGGATTATGCGCTTGCTTATATGCGTTATGGCGAGCGCACCAATTGCATCAACCATCACATGGCAGAGTCATGCATATTTCCGTTGCAGGGAATGGGCCTGCACCATGATGAAACGGGCTCGCAAAAAGCCATTGAATTATATAAAGAGGTGCTTACTAAAAAACCGGATGATTTGGCTTCAAGATGGGTATTAAATATTGCCTATATGACATTGGGTGAATATCCTGCAAAAGTGCCCAAGGCATTTCTTATACCTGATATGGGCAAAGATAATTCAGGGATTACTGTGAAGCCGTTTATTGATGTGGCTTCAGATTTTAATTTCGACACTGAAAATGATGCAGGCGGCGCCATTGTTGATGATTTTAATAATGATGGTTATCTGGATGTAATAACTTCTGATTTAAGATTGGGAAAGGGTTTTATGCACTTTTTTAAGAATAATGCCAACGGCAGTTTTACAGATGTAACCACACAATCAGGCCTGAAAAAATTTACAGGCGGATTGAATATGATACAGGCTGATTATAACAACGATGGTTATACAGACATATTGGTTTTACGTGGTGGCTGGCTTTCGGGCGAGTATGGCAAACAACCTAATTCTTTGCTGCGCAATAATGGAGACGGAACGTTTACTGATGTTACCATTCAAAGCGGCTTGCTGTCTTTTCATTCTACACAAACTGCTGTTTGGAAAGATTTTAATAACGATGGATGGCTCGATTTGTTTATTGGTAACGAAACAACCGATTCTCATGATCCTCAGCCTTGCGAATTATATATAAGTAATGGCGACGGTACATTTACGAATCTTGCAAAACAGGCAGGTTGTGATGTAGTAGGTTATGTAAAGGGAGTGGCCTCTGCAGATTATAACAACGATGGCTTGCAGGATATTTTTATTTCAACATACAATGGCATGAGATTGTTGCTTAAGAATGAAGGCGTGCAAAACGGAGTTGTACATTTTGCTGATGCAACCCGCCAGGCAGGCCTGGATGATATATATGTAAAAACTTTTCCCACCTGGTTTTGGGATTATGATAATGATGGCTGGCCTGATATTTTTGTTTGCGGATACGATTGCGATAATTATCCTATTGCTTATACAACTGCTGCAGAAGCCTTGGGAAAACCTTTGCCTGATGCCAGCAAAATGTATCTCTATCATAATAATCATAATGGAACATTTACGAATGTAAGCGTTGAAGCAGGGCTTGATAAATCTGTATTTGCCATGGGTTCAAACTTCGGCGATATTGATAACGATGGTTATCTTGATATGTATTTGGGAACAGGCAACCCGGATTACAAATCCCTTGTGCCCAATAAGCTTTTTAAAAATATAGAAGGCAAAAAATTCGTAGATATAACTACGGCTGCACGGGTTGGTAATTTACAAAAGGGGCACGGTGTATCTTTTGCTGATCTGGATAACGATGGTGACCAGGATATTTTTGAAGAAATAGGCGGCGCTTATGCAGGTGATGTTTATTACAATTCGTTTTATCTTAATCCCGGGCAGAATAATAACAAGTGGATAAGCTTAACGCTGGAGGGAACAAAAAGTAACCGTTCGGCAATAGGTGCAAGAATAAAAATATCTTTTAAAGAAAATGGCATAGAACGAAGCCTTTACAGGGAAGAAAATTCAGGAGGCAGCTTTGGCTGTTCTCCTTTGCGCAGGGAAATTGGTATTGGCCAGGCAAACATAATTGATGAAATAGCTATAACATGGCCAGCCACAAACAAAACACAGGTTTTTAAAAATATTAAGCCTTGCCAGTTTTTAAAAATAAAAGAAGGCAGCAACGAAATTGAAACCATTCAATTAAAAACTTTTGACTTTGAAAAACAGCATAAGGAAAACAACATGAATATGATGGATATGAGCGCTGCACAGCATGCACATGGTGAATAAAATATCAGTTTAATATTAAGCCCCGCAATTTTTATATTTTAAATAAAACTTTTTCCAAATAACCTGCTTCCTGTATGAGATTGTTGTCAACACTTTTTTTTGTGTCATTCTTTTTTCTTCTTTCCTGCAAAGAAAAACATGCTGAGCAATTGTTTAGCCTGGTTGAAAATTCAGGTATCAATTTTAATAATACAGTAGTTGATGGTAATTATGAAAACGGCTTTTCTTTCCGTAATTTTTATAACGGCGGTGGCGTAGCAACAGGTGATATTAATAACGATGGTTTGGCCGATGTTTTCTTAACGTCAAACCAGGGCGAAAACAAATTATACCTTAATAAAGGCAACTTAAAGTTTGAAGATATTTCTGCAAGCTGCGGCATGAAACAAGACAGCATGTGGAGCACCGGTGCCGTATTTGTTGACATTAATAATGATGGCTGGCTTGATGTTTTCGTTTGTAACTCCGGCCATATTAAAAATGGTAATCGTAAAAACAAGCTTTACATAAATAATCATAATCTTACGTTCACTGAAGAAGCTGCAAAATATAGTTTGGATATTTCAGCTTATACAACGCAGGTTTCTTTTTTTGATTACGACCTTGATGGCGATCTTGATTGTTTTTTGATTGATAACAGCCCCATGCCTGTAAATATACTTGAATACGATAACCAGAGAGACTTGCCGCAAGACCAATGGCCGGTTGATGATTTTTTAAAAGGGGGTGGCAACCATTTGTACAGAAATGATGGCGGCCATTTTACTGAGGTAACAAAAGATGCAGGCATTCATGGCACGCTCATAAGTTTTGGGCTGGGCGTTTCAGTGGGTGATCTAAATAACGACGGCTATCCCGATATATACATTGCAAACGATTTTTATGAACGCGACTATCTCTATATTAATCAGCAAAACGGCACTTTTAAAGATGAGATTGAGTGTTACATGCCGCATATAAGTTTTTCTTCAATGGGTGCAGATATTGCTGATATAAATAATGACGGCTATCCCGAAATATTTACTACAGATATGTTGCCCGAAGATGATTCGCGTTTAAAAACACTTGGCTCGTTTGATAATATTGATGTGTTTCAAAAAAAGTTGCAGCAGGGATTTTATTATCAATACACTAAAAATTGCCTGCAGCTGAATAATAAAGACGGCAGCTTTTCAGATATTGCTGATTATAGTGGCGTATCGGCAACAGACTGGAGCTGGGGCGCACTAATGTTTGATGCTGATAACGACGGCCTGAATGATATTTATGTTTGCAATGGGGTGAATGGCGATGTTATTGATCTTGACTTTATGGATTTTTTTGCCAATGATGTTATCAGGAAAATGATGCAAACAGGCGAAAAGGCCAGTGTGGATGAAGTGCTTGCCCACATTCCTAAAAACCCTTTAATCAATAAATGTTTTAAAAACGCCGGTAATTTAAAGTTTGAAGATGTTGGAAGTAAATGGGGGTTCACTCAATCATCTTTTTCAAACGGTGCTGCTTATGCAGACCTTGATAATGATGGCGATTTAGACCTTGTTGTCAGTAATATAAATCAGCCTGCTTTTGTTTATAAAAACAATTGCAGGAAGGTAAATAAAAATCATTATGCTGCTTTCTTTCTCAAGGGTGATAGCTTAAATACTTTTGCAGTTGGTGCTGTTATTAAATTATATGCGGGCAACCAGGTTTTTGCACGGGATGTAATTCCTTCAAGGGGTTTCCAGTCTTCAGTTGATTATAAACAGGTAATTGGTCTTGGTGAAATAGACAATATTGATTCTGCTATTATCATCTGGCCGGATAGAACTTACAACAAATACACAAGCCTGAAAGCTGACAGCGTTTATACAATTCATAAAACAACAGAAAAAAATTACTATCATTTTTCTTCAGCTGCAAATGCTGCAAAGCCTTTGTTTGATAGCTTAAAAAGCAATTTTGAAAAACATGAGGAAGATGCATATTTGGATTATTATTACGAACCCAATATTCCCGAAATGCTTTCCCGTGAAGGCCCTAAGGCCGCAGCGGCCGATGTAAATGCAGATGGGCTGGACGATGTATATATTGGCGGCACAAAAAATCATCCCGGGCAATTATATATTCAGCAGCCGGATGGCTCTTTTAATAAAAAAGAAGAGTCTGCTTTTAAGCCATTTTTAAATTTTGAAGATGGTGCTGTTTTATTTTTTGATGCAGATAAAGATGGAGATGTTGATTTGTTTATAGGTCCTGGGGGAAATAGTTATTTTCCTTTTGCAGAAGAAACACGAAACCGTTTGTTTATAAATGATGGTAAGGGAAATTTTACTTTAAATGCAAAAGCATTTCCTTTAAACGGAATGAACACCGCTATTGCAGCGGCTTATGATTTTGATAAAGATGGTGATTTGGATTTATTTGTTGGCGGCAGAAGCGAGCCCAGGAATTATGGTGGCAATCCTGCAAGTTATATTTATGTGAATGATAGCAATGGCAATTTTACAAGCATGCCTAAATCAAAAAATGCCGGCATTGCAAATGTGGGGATGGTTACCGGCGCTGTGTGGGCTGATGTAACCGGCAATGCAGATAAAGAGTTAGTTATTTGCGGCGAATGGATGTCTCCCAAAATATTTTCTTACAACGGCGATCATTTTGTGGAGATAAAAACAAATCTTCAAAACTTAAACGGACTTTGGAAAACGGTTGCTGTTGCAGATATAAACAATGACGGCAAAACAGATTTAATATTAGGGAATATTGGTGAGAATTTTTATTTGCGGCCTGATGAAAAACATCCCGTAAAATTATGGATGAATGATTTTGATCAAAATGGCAGCACAGATAAGATATTAACAAGAACAGTTGAGAGCCGCGATATGCCGGTGTTTTTAAAGCATGATATGGAAGATGAAATTCCATTGATAAAAAAGCAAAATCTTACACATGCGGCCTATTCAAAAAAATCTATACAGGATTTGTTGCCACCCGATATTTTAAATAAATCATCTGTGAAAATTTTTGATTATTGCAGTTCGGTTATTGCAATAAACAAAGGCGATGGTAATTTTGAAATTCAAAAACTGCCGGTAGCAGTGCAGCTTTCAAACGCAAATTCAATTCTTGTAAGAGATATTAATAAAGATGGATTGCCGGATTTAATTGTTGGTGGTAATCAAGATAATTTTCCGCCGCAATTTGGAAGGCTTGATGCAAGCTTTGGCAATGTGCTTATTAATAGGGGCAAAGGAAATTTTGTAGCTGCTGATTCAAGGCAATCGGGTGTAAAAGTAAAAGGTGTTGTGAGAGATATTTGTGAAATACACGGAAGGAATAAAAATTTTATACTCTTTTTGCGTAACGATGATTTCCCCGTTTTATATAGCGGGAATAATTAATTATTTAAACTAAACTGATAATACTTGCCAGGTAATAATCTCATGCAAAAAAGATATTGCTTTCTTTTTATATCGCTTATTGTGTTGCTTAATTTCGGTTGCCGAAATGCTGATAATATACCTGCAGCTTTTGAAGTATTAAGCCCGCAGCAAACGGGTCTTGATTTTTCAAACAAGCTCACTCCTTCCAATCAGTTTAATGTTTTTCATTACATGTATTATTATAATGGTGCAGGTATTGCCGCAGGCGATTTTAATAATGATGGAAAAATTGATGTGTTTTTTGGCTCTAACCAGCAGCAGGATAAATTGTATATTAATGAAGGCAACATGCAGTTTAAAGATGTTACCGCACAGGCGCAGATTCCAAACGATGGCGGATGGAGCACCGGTGTTTCTGTTGTTGATATAAACAATGATGGCCTGCTCGATATTTATATTTGCCGCGTTGGGCAGTTTGAAGTATTAAAAGGCCATAACATTCTGCTTGTATGCAAAGGCATTAAGAACGGCGTGCCTTATTATGAAGAAGAGGCAAAGCAATATGGCCTGGATTTTTCAGGCTTTAGCACACACGCTGCTTTTTTTGATTATGATGGTGATGGAGATTTGGATATGTATCTTTTAAATCATTCCGTTCATCAAAACGGTACATATAAACCCAGGAGCACAGCATCTGCTATAAAAAGCAATGTATCAGGCGATCGTTTGTTCAGAAATGATAACGGGCATTTCACTGATGTGACGCTGCAGTCTGGCATAAACAGTTCTATCTTAGGGTATGGCCTCGGTGTTTCTGTTGCTGACATTAATATGGATGGATGGCCCGATGTATATGTTGCCAATGATTTTCATGAAAAAGATTATTTATATATAAACGATCATAAAGGTGGTTTTAAAGAAGAAGACTCTATCCGATTCATGCACACAAGCGAATACTCAATGGGTGTTGATGTAGCTGATGCCAATAATGATGCCCAACCCGAAATCATTAGCACAGATATGCTGTCAGATAACCCGGATATTCTTAAACGTTCGGAAGCAGAAGCCGAATATGATGTTTATATGATGAAGATAAAATATGGTTACAGTTACCAGTTTTCGCACAATGCACTTCAGTATAACCGTGGTAACGGCATGTTTAGTGAAATAGGCCTTTATGCAGGCATTGGCACTACAGACTGGAGCTGGTCGCCATTATGGATGGATTTTGATAATGATGGCTTGAAAGACCTTTTTATTTCAAATGGCATTCCCAAGCGTTTAAACGATATTGATTACATTAATTATGTTTCAAACGACCAGATGCAAATGGATATAAGGCTGAAGAATCTTAACGATAAGGATATGATGCTCAGCAAAAAGTTTCCTGAAATAAAAATACCCAACAAGTTTTATAGAAATAATGGTTCGCTATCATTTAATGATATTGCATCTGCTATTAAAAACGACGTATCCACATTTGCCAATGGTGCTGTATGTGCAGATTTTGATGGTGATGGTGATCTGGATATTATTACAAACAACATTAACGATATAGCCACCCTTTATCAAAACAAGTCAAACGACAGTCATGCTAAAGATTATATTAATATCAAACTTAAAGGCACCGACAAAAATATAAATGCTATAGGAGCAAAAATTATTGTGTATGCCAGGCATGATATAAGAACTTATGAAAATGTTTCGGTGCATGGCTTTATGTCAAGCGCCGAAATTCCTTTGCATATAGGGTTAAAGAATGTGGTTGTTGACAGTATGATAATTATTTGGCCTGATAATTCTTATCAGCCATTAAACTGGCAGGCAGACACAGGTAAAACGGTTGAAGTTAAATACACACCGGGCCTTCCAAAATTTAACTATAATGAACTATCAAAGTATAATGTAAATGCAGGCCCGCAAGCAGCAGATATAGCCAATGCTATCGGTTTAAAATATAAACACGAAGAAAATGAATTTCCTGAATTTGACAGGGAGCAGCTATTGCCTCATAAAAATTCAACAGAAGGCCCCGCATTAGCTGTTGCCGACATTAACCACGATGGGCTTGATGATGTATTTATCGGCGCCGCAAAAAGAACAAGACCTGCTTTATTTATTCAAAACGCTGCAGGAAAATTTAAAAAGGTGAATGAGCCTGATTTAGATAAAGATAGTTTGTATGAAGATGTTGATGCCTGCTGGGCAGATGTAAATAACGACGGTAATACAGACTTAATTATTGCAAGCGGCGGCAATGAATATTATGGCACAAATGTAAACTTGCTGCCACGTATTTACCTCAATGATGCTAAAGGTAATTTAACGAAGAAACATGATGCTTTTGCAAACATATATACATCGCAATCCTGCGTGGTTCCTTACGATTTTAATAGTGATGGTTATGTTGATTTATTCATTGGCGGAAGGGCTGTTCCTTTTCATTATGGAGCCGTGCCGCCTTCTTATTTATTAATGAATGATGGAACCGGTAAGTTTAAAGATGTTACGGCAGAATATGCGAAAGACCTGTCAAAAGCAGGAATGGTTACCAATGCCGTTTGGTATGATATAGATAAAGATGGTGATAAAGATTTAATCGTTTCGCTTGAATGGGATGGCATCGTTGCTTTTATAAACGATAAAGATCATTTCTCTAAAAAATACTTAACAGATAAAAAAGGCTGGTGGAATTTTGTATTGCCTTATGATATAGATAATGATGGGGATATCGATTTGATTGCTGGCAATCTTGGATTAAACAGCCGCCTGCTGGCAAACGATAAACAACCTGTTCGCCTGTACATCAATGATTTTGATGACAACGGCATCAGGGAGCAGGTGCTTACTTATTACCTTGCCGGCAGAGAGTTGCCTTTTGCCAATAAAGAAGAACTGCAAAAACAAATGCCTTTTATAAAAAAGAAATATCCTCTCGCAGGTGATTTTGCAAAAGCATCTTTGCGTGATTTGTTCTCTGAAAGTAAAATGAAATCTGCTGATACATTAACGGCAAACTGGTTTGATAATACAATTTTTATTAATGATGGTAAAATGAATTTCAAACCTGTGCCTATGCCCTGGCAGGCACAGTTAACAACTTACAGAACGGCGACCATTGTTAATGTAAATGATGATAACCTTCCGGATATTTTATTGGGCGGAAATTATTATGATAATAATATACAAATGGGCCGGTATGATGCAGATTACGGCACCATTCTTATAAATAAAGGCAATGGAAATTTTACTGCTGAAAATATAAATGGCGTTATTGTAAAAGGGCAGGTGCGTTCAATTAAGCCATTAAAACTTGCAGGCGGTAAAGAGGCATATATTTTAGCAAGGAACAACGATAGCACAATGGTTATTAATTTTAAAGCTCCGGGTAACAAACCATAGAAATGTAAGTTGCATTATTGTTTAGTTTATTGTTTGCTATATGAAGAAAATAATAGTACTCTTATTTGCTGTTCAGCTTTCACTATTCTCCTTCTCACAAGATCCATGGATAATTAAAGCAGATAAAATTGACCCATCCAATTATTACGGCATCACGGTGGCCAATGGCATGATCGGTATTGTATCATCGCCCGAACCTTTTAAGGTAAAAGATGTGGTGCTTGCAGGCGCTTACGATTTATATGGACGTGGCCGTGTAAGCAATTTCCTGCGCAGCTTCAATCTTTTAAATATGTATCTCGAAGTAGATGGCAAAAGGCTGGATGCGACATCTGTTTCCAATTTCAGGCAGCAGTTAGATATGCAGCATGCTGCATTCACCACGAGTTTCGATTACGGCGATAAAGCTTCTGTTCAATACACGTATTATGCATTGCGCCAATTGCCTTATACCGTTTTAAGCAATATTAGTATCACCGCAAAAAAGGATATTAATATCACAGCCGCCAGTGTAATGGAGGCGCCGGACGCGTTGCGTGATGTAGAGAATTATTACAATGAAATAGACCGGCCGCATGTAACCATTTCATTGCTTACATCGCAGGCAAAATCGCCAACGGGTAAATTGTTAATGTGTGCATCCAATACATTTTTGTTTGATGAGCCGCATGGCAGTGAACCAAAGGTTATTCATGAAATGTGGGACAACAATATGCACTTAATGAAGTTTTCCAAAACCATTAAAACAGGAACAACTTATACTTATTCTGTTGCAGGTTCTTCTATAACATCTGCTCAACATGCCGACCCTTTGAATGAAGCAGAACGCATGACCTTGTTTGCAAAGCTTGAAGGCAAAGAAAGATTAATGAATTTTCATAACAAAGCCTGGGATAGCTTATGGGTGAGTGATATTGTTATTGATGGTGATGCGCAGTCGCAGCAGGATGTGCACAGCATGCTGTATCATTTATATGCTTTTTCAAGGGAAGGAACAAACTATTCCTTATCGCCAATGGGTTTAAGCGGTTTGGGTTATAATGGACATGTGTTTTGGGATGCAGATTTATGGATGTTTCCCGCCTTGCTGGTGATGCATCCTGAGCTGGCAAAGAATATGGTTGAATACCGTTATGAGCGATTGGAAGCGGCAAAACGCAATGCTTTTTCACATGGTTATAAAGGCGCCATGTATCCGTGGGAAAGCGCTGAAACCGGTGTGGAAGAAACGCCGGTATGGGCATTAAGCGGCCCCTTTGAACATCACATAACAGCAGATGTTGCACTGGCTGCATGGAATTATTTTTGCGTTACACAAGATACTGCATGGCTGCGCTTAACAGGATGGCCTATGCTTTCATCAACAGCAGATTTCTGGGCAAGCCGTGTTGAAAGAAATGGCCCGCATCAATACGATATAAAAAATGTTGTTGCTGCAGATGAATGGGCCGAGAATGTGGATAACAATGCATTTACCAATGCGGCAGCCATCGCCAATTTGAAAGCGGCTATTGCTGCTGCTAATATTTTAGGTTTGAAATGGAATACAGACTGGCAAACTGTTGCAGATAATATTCCCATCTTAAAAATGTCAAATGGCGTTACGCAGGAGCATGCGCAATATAAAGGCGAAGGCATTAAACAGGCTGACGTAAACCTGTTGGCTTATCCTTTAAAAACGATTACAGATACAGCGCAAATTCGTAAAGACCTTGAATATTATTCAACCCGTGTGCCCAATGAAGGCACGCCTGCCATGACGCAGGGAATATTTGCTTTACTGTATTCAAGATTAGGCAATGGAGAAAAGGCATATCATTGGTTTAAAGACGCTTATGAACCAAATCTCAATCCACCATTCAGGGTAATTGCCGAAACAAAAGGTGGTACAAATCCTTATTTTGCCACCGGCGCAGGCGGTATTTTACAAGCGGTTTTAATGGGTTTTGGCGGTTTGGATATTACGGCATCTGGCATTGTTCAGATAAAGACGGCTTTACCAAAACAATGGAAATCGCTCACTTTAAAAGGCGTTGGTATTAACAGGAAAACCTATGTTATAAATAATGAATAGAGAGAGATATATTATTTACAACTTGTAAACTGACTATACCCCTTCAAATTCTCCTCTCAAAACTTATTCATCAGTAAAAAAATAATGTGAATTAATTGTACGTATTTATTAGGTTAATTCATTTCAGTATATGTATCTTTCTCCCTTGAAAACCTTTATAAATAAGGTTTTTATTAAAAAAAATAATAACTCTTTAAATTTAAACACATGGCAACAGCAAAAAAAGCTGCTCCAAAAAAAGCAGCAAAAAAAGCAGCAAGAAAACCAAATGCAGCTTTTATGGCGCCACTTGCACCCAATGAAAAACTGGCTGCAGTAATTGGCGATAAAGCAGCACCCCGTACGGAAATCGTAAAGAAAATATGGGATTATATCAAGAAGAATAACCTGCAGGACAAGAAGAATAAACGCATGATTAATGCAGATGCAAAACTGAAACCATTATTTGGTAAAGACCAGGTTTCTATGTTTGATTTAGCTAAGATTGTTAATGATAATATCAGTAAATAATTTTGCTTGCTAACAAAATATATAAACTGCGAAGTGTAAAAGCTTCGCAGTTTTTGTTTTAAGGATGCTATTCTTAAAATATATAAGTGCTTATACATTTTTTAAGATAAAGCAAATTGCCCGCAACATGGCATAGGTTCACTAACTCTTTATCCGCACATCATACGCATAATCTTCCACATTAATTATTTTCATTTTGTTTACTTCGAGATGTTCAGGGTTTATCAGATAAATATATTCTTGCGGAATAATTGCAGAAGGGATTTTTATAACCAGGCTTCTTCTTTCGGTTAACAGTTTGCTGCCTAAATCCCTTGTTTCTTTTGGATGCGGAAAGTCTTTCCAGTTGCCGGGAAGAGTGGCAATTTTCAATTCCATAATGGAGTCGTCGGGAACAGAAAATGTAGTAAAAGATAAGGCTCTTTTAATATTGAGGATTGATATATGCGCAGAATATTCCAGTAAAACAATTGCCCGCGATTCTCCTGTATAAATGCAGGGAATACCGGCATGGTTCCATCTTCCCCCATTTAGCCTTGCACCTTCTCCTGTTACATCATTGGCATATTTTGCAGCGCCTATCCTGTATAGCAACATGCGATTTTAATTTAAAATACACCATATTCAATTCTGCCAATTTCTTTCTTTACTTCATCTATGCCATAAATAGTATCCATTAGTTCGATGGGCGCTTTGCCGCCAAGTGCTGTATTGCTGGTTTTAAGCCATTCATTGAATGTTTTTTTATCTTCAAATACATTTTGGCCATAAGCAATTACATCTGCCAGCAACATAATGCGCTCACTGGTATTTTGATCAAACTTTTCAGCGCCTTTTTTACTGTGCAGCTTTGCTTTTGATACAGAAAGTACATTGCTTAATGTATCATAATCAAGCCCTGATTCTTGCTTAACGGCCTCAAGCTCTCTTTTGGAGATACCTTTTTTAATAATGGTTATTTTATCAGCGGCGGGTACTGCATACATATCTTCATCCCAAAAAATATTTTTAGAAGCATGGTTTAAAATTGTCATGCTGCCATATTGCACGGCAGCTTCCTGTAATTTATTGCTGACAGGAGAAGTTCTGTTATATTTTGTATTGTGAATAGCATCTTTGGCTTTGGTATTATTTTTTTTGGCAGTACTATAAGAATTGCTGCTTTTCAAATTAATAGGCTTTGCATTTTTACTAACCTTTGCCATAATCTATATTTAAACCAAATGTAGTCCATTTTTGGATTGTTTTAAAATATTTTTTAATTACTCCTATTGTTTGCTTATCATAACAGATAGTATGTACTGGCTGCATCGATTATCCCATATATATCAAAATAAATGATGCAGTTTATAAACTGTTTTAAATTGTTATGAAGGCAAAATGCTGTTTGTTTTAATCATTAAAAATTTTCTTAAAACTATCAGTCACACTTTTTTTTAATATCCTTGCTTTATTACCTTGGCGGCACAAAATTGCAAACACTGCTGCAATAAACTGCTTTTGCCTTACGGCGTAAAAGCTGCTTATATAATAAATGAAGCTATTATTTCAATCATAATAATTTTTATTTATTAAGGTATGTTCGCAGAATCTACAATTACCAGCCGGCGCATAATGCGCCCTTTCAGCTTGCTTGCATGTTTTTTCTTATCAGCAGGCCTATGTTTTTTTCTACCGTTATCAGCACAAACAACCGCGGGTGCTTCAGCGCCATCTTCGTTCACTTCAAACCTCATCAATATTGAGGCGGCGGTTAGTGAAACATTCCGTTACAATGCCAATTTGCATAATGGTTCTTCGGAAACACGCATATACGATTTATATGCGCAGATGCCCGACGGATGGCTCATTGCATTCCGCACCATAGGAAGCCAGGTATCTTCTGTGAGTGTTGATGCCGGCAAAACGCAGGATATAAGTATTGAAATAAATGCCAGCCAGCTTGCAAAGCCTGCCAGGTACGATATACCGGTGATGGCTATCTCCCCGAAAGATACTTTGCGATTAAACCTGCAAGCTGTGGTAAAAGGCGCTTATGGAATTAATCTTTCCACTCCAGCCGGTCTTTTAAGCGATGATATAACTGAAGGCAGCAAAAGAGATATTCATCTTGTGGTAACAAATACCGGCACCATTCCTTTAAAAGAAATAAATCTTACTGCGCAAACACCTGCCAAATGGCAGGCGGGTTTTGTGCCTTCCAAAATAGCACAAATAGAGCCCGGTAAAACGGCTGATGTAACGGCAACCTTAACGGTGCCCGATAAAACCATTGCCGGTGATTATGTTACTGTTTTCACCGCCAAAAACAGTAATGCCAGTTCCGATGCAACTTTCAGGATGACGGTTAAAACTTCCATACTATCGGGCTGGATTGGCATTGTGGTGATACTGCTTGCTGTATTCCTCGTATATCGCCTCATTCGAAAATACGGAAGGAGATAAGGTTATGGAAAATGCTGTTATACAGTTGCGGGGGTTAACCAAATGCTATGGTAAACTCAAAGCAGTTGATGATCTTAATCTTGTGGTGAACAAAGGCGAAATATTCGGCCTGCTTGGCCCGAACGGCGCAGGAAAAACCACGGCCATATTAATGATGCTGGGGCTTACAGAGCCTACTGCCGGCACAGCGGAGGTTTGCGGTTATAATGCTACGGCCAATCCTATTGCCGTAAAACGTAAAGTGGGTTATATGCCGGATAGTGTGGGTTTTTATGATAGCATGACGGCGCTTGAAAACCTGCTCTATATAGCAAGGTTAAATGGCGTTGCTGAAGCTGAGGTAAAGGAAAGGGCACACGATATGCTGAAGGAGGTAGGCCTCGGCGCTGATATCAATAAAAAAACCGGCGCTTTTTCCCGCGGTATGAAACAGCGGCTGGGCCTTGCCGATGTGCTTATTAAACAGCCCGAAGTTATTATACTCGATGAACCAACACTGGGCATTGACCCCAGCGGCGTAAAGGAGTTTCTTGCTTTAATACGGCAGCTAAGCCGCCAGCAGGGATTAACGGTATTATTATCTTCCCATCACCTGCACCAGGTGCAGCAGGTGTGCGACAGGGTAGGCATTTTTGTTGGCGGCAAACTGCTGGTGGAAGGCAATCTTGATCAACTGTCGCGCAATTTATTTGCTGAAGAAAATTATGTGGTGGATATAACTTTAAAAGAACCGGTTGCAACACCCTGGCGCCTGGAGCATGCATTGTTGCAGATGGAAGCAGTAGAGAAAATTGCAGTTAATGATAACAATATTGAGATCGCCTGCTCACAAAATGTAACGCCGGATATCGTACGCTTTTTTGTGAATGAAAATTTTGATATAACTGGCGTACAGCAAAAAGAATATGGCCTCGATGAAATTTATCAAAAATATTTTGAAAACAATCTAACAGAGAATACAGATGAAAAGCCTGGAGGTTTCTTTCAAAAATCCTTTCTTCAAAAAAGCAAGCAGTAGCCAGCCATATACCACTGCAAACCCGTTCAGGGTAATGGTGCATAAAGAAATTGCTGATAATATACGAAGCTGGCGTTTTACCGTATTGCTGGCTTTAATTGTACTTACATTTTTCGGGTCGATGTATGTTTCATTAAGCAACATAGCAACGGCTGTGGCCAATGTAAAAGACCCCGGCCATCTTTTTCTTTATTTGAAATTATTGACTACTACCGATGGCACGTTGCCGCCGTTTCATGTATTCCTTAATTTTTTAGGGCCCTTGTTAGGTATTGGATTGGGGTTTGATGCCATCAATTCGGAACAAAACAGCGGAACGCTTATCCGGCTCATGGCACAGCCTGTTTACAGGGACAATTTATTGCTGTCAAAATTTATAAGCGCATTAATCATTGTAAGCACTTTGTTCTTTTCGCTTGTTTTATTAATGATTGGCGGTGGCCTTTTAATTACCGGTGTGCGCATTGATCCGGAAGAAATACTGCGCATCTTTTCTTTTACGGCATTGAGCATTGCTTATGTTGCTTTCTGGTTAAGCCTTTCTATTTTATTGTCTGTAAAATTTAAACAGGCTGCAACATCGGCGCTTACAGCTATTGGCATTTGGTTGTTCTTTACCATTTTTTACCAGATGATTGTAAACATGATAGCCAAAGCGCTGTTGCCCAATCCTGCTTTTATTTCACCAGGGCAGACGATTTATTACAACAATATTGTTTTAAATGTGCTGAGGCTGGCGCCGGGCAGGCTTTATACCGATGCCGTAACCACGCTGCTTATGCCTTCGGTGAGAAGCCTTGGCCCGCTTACCATGGAGCAAATGGCAGGCGCTATTCCTTCCCCGTTGCCGTTTAAAGAAAGCCTGATGATTGTATGGCCGCAGGTAAGTGGTTTGGTAGCAGCTACGGTTGTATGTTTTGCCTGGTCTTATTATTTATTTATGCGAAGGGAAATAAGAAACTGATGATGGAAAGCGTTATGTACCGTTAAACAATCAGCGTACTGGGCTAAGAATAATTACAAGGGTTCTCTTACCCGCAATATCTCTTTAGTAAAGCTATGAGCAGGGAAAAGGACTTTGCGGCCTATGAAACAAAAGCGGGAATATGGCAACCGGGAGGCATGCACAGTTGTGGCACAGCTTTGCAACTCACCTTCTGGAAAAAGGAATAGATGTTACATTTATACAAAAATTGCTGGGGCACAATAGCATAAAAACCACATTGGCTATCTGCATGTAACGAATAAAGATTTAAGTAAGATCATCAGCCCGCTGGAAGACATAAAGGGAATGATTAAATAATGCGAAATTGCATTTGCAAAACTATTTTTTATGAGATAGCTGCGTATTTTAAGCACAAAAAAATAAAAATCAGTTGTTGTAAAAAATTGTTGTTGACTTTTTATTTCGTATAATTTCACAAATATTCGCGTTGGCTGCAAGCATTTTGACACACCCTAAGTATGCAAGTAAATTTCATCGGACACGGTTTACATAATGACAACCAAATAAATGTAGGAGAACAACTTGCTGCATCTTTCTCTGACAATAAAATTTTTGAAACTTTTCACGGCTTCGTAGCTTTTGCTGCATCATCAGGCATTTTAAAACTCGACAAATCTTTAAATATTGCTCAACAAAATTTTAAAAAACTTGTCTTTTACATTGGAGTAGACAACAAAGGAACATCAAAACAGGCTTTAGAACTATTACTTGAAAAAGGAATTGAAACATACATCTATCATAGAGAAGAAGAGTATATAACTTATCACCCAAAACTTTTTCTGTTTGAAGGGCAAAAACACACAAGAGTTATTATCGGCTCATCTAATTTGACACATTCAGGTTTTATAAACAATATTGAGGCTTGCATTCAGCTTGACTTTCAACCGGCAACAGACAAACAAGGCAATAAACTTCTTTCAGAAGTAAAACAATATTTTCGGGAATTTTTAACCTTACAAAGCCAATTCCTTTTCAAACTTGACAAAGAATTAATTACTAAGTATGACGAACAAGGATTACTTTATTCTCAATTTGAAAAAGGCACTGAAAAAGAAACACAGCCAACCGACGGAGAAAATGGAGTAGCTACAGATGAGGTTTTTATACCTGAAGATATAATTTTTGAAAATGGCGAGTTGCCGAATGAAAGAAATTACAGTAATAAACCGCCAGTAGTTACTGATACAGATTTTGAAAACTTTGAAATTTTCTTACCACAATATGTTGAATACAAAAATTCAGTAAACCCGACAGGGGTAATTAATGATAACACACAATATGTAGAGAATAGACAGTTAGTTAATTGGTACGACAGAATTAAAGAGCTGATTAGGTTTGACATTTTGCCCTTAGAATTAGAACTCAGATTACGAGAAGCCGGGTTCCCTATAGGAGATGGGAAATATTCCAGGAGTGCTTACATATGGGAGCAAAATTTTCAAAAACTTAAACAGTATATGGTAAAGCATAAGCAAACAAGAGCTTATGTACCACAACACAAAGACAGAAATCATCCCGACTACGAACTTGGCGGGTGGTTTGCAAGACAAAAATTAAGAAGGAAGAAAAAAATAATACCATATTTTCTAGAAGGTGAATTTGAGAAACTTCAATCCGTTGGGTTTGTTTGGGAAACAATGAATGCAGGCGGAAAATCTGACGATGATATTTGGTTAGAAAATTACTTTCAACTTGAAACAGCTTGGAATGAAAGATCACATAAGCTAAAATTACCTTTGCAAAAGACTCCCGATGGGAAATGGCTAATAGGGAAATGGCTTGCAGACCAAATTGCAAATTATAAAAATACGACAAGGAAAAATGCTAATGGAGAAGTATTAAAATTACTTCCAGAAAGAGCTGCAATTATTGAAGAGTTGTGCGGAAAACAAATTTGGAATTGGGAACAGTACAAGAGGGAACAAATACTTAATTTACAAATTGAAAGGTATTTAGAATTCCGAAAAAAGTATCCTAACGAAAAACCTGATGATGACAGAAGTTTTGACGATGTTTTGCAATGGAAATCTCAAACAAGGTACCGATACAAAGGCGATACATCCGAAAAAAACAAATGGCGAATGGAAATATTAAATTCTGAAAGAGTTAAATTTCCTTGGGATGAATGAGCCCATTGAATATGCCAGCAGGCAACATTGGGTTTTATGAAAGTTGCGCTTGACCTTGTAACATCAGCTAATTGCAAACCTCTATCTGGCGCAAGGTACTGTCTGTAATTCCAAATAATTTTAAGTGTTATTTTTGCAAAAGCCGAGAGGATGCAAACGACGATACTTCGATGGTTGTATACCTTGTGTAGCTCTGATTTGCTTCAGAGCTATTTTTTTGTGCAGCTTCTTCGAAGCTGAGCCGAGAGGAATGCACCAACTCCTCATCTCTGGTTGTATTGTATTGATGTTGTTCATTAAATACCTGATTGTTTTTCCACAGAGAATAAATGATTACAAGTATTTTCTTTTGCACAGCAACATAACTTTTCATTTTTATATTATGCTTTTGCAATGTTCTTTCATAGAGTTGTATAAAAGGCTGAACCTGGTATCTTACCACATTAAAGGCAGGCATGTGCAATACGCGCCTTATGTGCCCATTGCCTTTCTTCGATATTTTAGTTTTGCCAACGTGCTTGCCTGATTGGTTTTCTACAACATCATATCCGCAATAACTAACCAGTTGAGATGCATTTTTAAATAAAAGAAAGCCATTTGTTTCAGCAAGCAACGTTGCTTACCAAATAATTTCCAAAAGATTTTGTCGGAATTAATTGATGATTTAGGTAAAATAAGGTCATTAATTGCAAGGGAAATGTATTTAAGTGCATTAGCTGAAAATTACTCTAATCAATATAATGATGAAGAAAATGCTTTGAAAACTATCAATGAAGCTATAGAAATTTATCCAGAAAGTTCTTTTCCACTAATAACAAAATTAGAAATATGTGAGAGACATAATAATATAAGTGAAATGGAAGAAACCTTAAAAAGGTTTGAGAGACAAAATGCCACCGCAAATAGTTATACAAATACATTTCATTTATTTCAAGCAAGACTATTAGCATTAAAAGGAAAAATAAATGAAGCAAATGCAATTGTTGATAAAAAGCTAAACCCCTATTTACCGTCGTATACTATCAAAAGGATTAAAAGAAGATTATTAGATAATCATTTCAATAGAAATAAAAAAAATTAATTTTTCATTTGACAAGCACACAAGTCGCATAACTTTTTAGAGTCTGCTCAATATTGATAGAGCATAAAAAAATCGTTTATAAAATTGCTTAGGGAGTGTAAAAAAAACTGTGTCAGTTAATAATTTGTCGTAGCAGGGTCTTCGTTAAAAGCATTAGTGCAAAGCCACGAGACCCTGCGTTTTCAATCAATGCAATCGCCCCACATCATCATCAATTCACTAAATCTACTAATGTTCCAAACCTGCGTAAAACATGATACCAGGATAAATGCACAAAACCCTCAATACGCTTGGCATGATTTTTAAGATATATTCGGCATGCCATTAATAATGCCCGTCCGCCAGGATTGGGTATTTCTAATTATTTAACTTCAAAAATTCATCATGAAAAATTTTAAACTCAGGTGGACCGCATTTATAGCGGGGCTATGCATTCTGTTTGCATCGTGCGGCCCTAAAGATGCTGACATACAAAAGGCTGTGAGCGATGAGCTTGCTAAAAACCCCGGCTATACAGGCATTACCGCTTCTGTAACTGGTGGCGTGGTTACGCTCACCGGAAGCTGTGAAGCAGAAGGTTGCGACGCTTCAGCAACAGATGCCGTTAAAACAGTAAAAGGCGTGAAAGATGTAAAAAGCACAATTACCGTAACCCCACCCGCACCACCGCCGGCACCTGTTGTAATATCTCCGGATGATTCTTTAAAAACCGCTGTGAATGATATTGTCTCCGGTTATAATGGCGTAACGGCAGCTATTAATGATGGCGTGGTTACGCTCACGGGTAAAATTAAAAGGGCCGACCTCCAGGCTTTAATGATGAAGCTGCATGCCATTAAACCTAAGAAAATAGAAAACAAATTAACCATTGAATAAAAGCAATACTATGGCACTACAGGATAAATATAATGAACTGGTAACCGCTGCCCAAACAGCGGGCGTAACCGGCCTGCAGGTAAGGGAGCAGGATAATGTTTTATATATTGACGGCCAGGCGCCGTCGGAAGATGTAAAGAAACAGTTGTGGGATATTTACAATAAGATTGACCCCGATTACCGCGCAGGCGACCTTGTTTTAAATATTACTACTGCGGAAGGCGCAACGGAAGAATATGAAGTGAAGGCGGGCGATAACCTTTCCAAAATTGGTAAGCAGTTTGGCGTAAGCTGGCAAAAGATTTATGAAGCCAATAAAGATGTGATCTCCAATCCCGATCTTATTCAGCCGGGCTGGAAACTGAAGATACCCCGTTAATACCGTAAAGCCGCTTCTTATAAAGAGCGGCTTTATAATTTCCGGATGCTGAGGTATAACATCCCAGGTAATTTTGCATGCACTATTTTAGAAGGCCAGCGGTGTAGATAAAGAACAGCAGCTATTGCCGTCTTGTGTTTTCCGCCGCCAGTTTTTTCTCCCTGTTTAATACAAACCATATAATAATAAGGCTGAACAGCATAAACACAGCGCCTAATAAAAATGATACGCCCGGGAATAAAAAAGGGGCTTTCGAACTGGTGAAGAAAGTAAACAGGTTATTCATAAGCAACGGGCCAAGCACCGTGGTGAGGCTCATAAGCCCGGTTAATGCGCCCTGCAATTCTCCCTGCTGATTGGGCGCAACATGCCCTGCCAGCGTTGATTGCAGCGCGGGGCCTGCAACACCACCCAAACAATAAGGAACGAGGAAGGCAAACATCATCCAGGTGGAAGTGGCAAAGGCGAATAACACCAGGCCAACGGTGTATAAGATCAGCCCGAGATAAATGCTTTTTGCATCGCCGATTTTTGGGTTCAGCACTCTTGTTAACCCCACCTGCACGGCGCCCACCAGCACGCCCACTACGGCAAGGGAAACGCCCACCAGGCCCGGCGTCCAGTTAAAACGGTACATGGTAAAAAAACTCCAGTTGCCCTGAACGGCCTGGGCAGCCATATAAATAAGAAAAAAGCCGAATGCAAGCCCGCTGATAGCCGGTGTTTTTCTAAGGAATTGCAATGAACCAAAGGGATTCGCTTTTTTCCAGTTAAAGGCGCGGCGGTTTTCTTTGCTTAACGATTCGGGCAAAACAAAATATCCATACAAAGTATTTAATAAGCACAGCGCTGCTGCTGCGAAGAAAGGCGCCCTTATTCCCCATCCTGATAATAAGCCGCCTAATGCGGGGCCTATAATAAAGCCCAGCCCGAATGCAGCGCCTATCAATCCAAAATTTTTGGCCCTTGTTTCCGGTGTGCTTACATCGGCAATGTAAGCGGAGCCGGTTGTGAAACTGGCGCCTGTAATGCCTGCAATAACGCGCCCCAGGAACAGCCATCCGAAGGTGGGCGCCAGCGCAAGAATGATATAATCTATACCAAAGCCCAATAATGATGATAGTAGCACAGGCCTGCGGCCATAGCGGTCGCTTAAGTTGCCGATTACCGGTGAAAACAGGAATTGTGTGATGGCATAAGTGGATAAAAGCAGCCCGCCGTAAGCGCTTGCCTCGTTGATGGTTATATGTTTCAGTTCTGCAATTAATTCGGGCAATACGGGAATGATAAGCCCCCAGCCCATAGTGTCGATTAACAACGTAATGAAAATAAATCCTACTGCTGCTTTCCTGTCGTTAGCCATGATGTTTCAGGTTTGCTGCGCTCAAAGGTGTACGAAATTTCTAAACAGGTATCAATAATAACTATGAACGGTTAACTGCAAGCTGTTTTTTAATCTTCAATCAATGTTCAACAAAACAATAATCCCCGCCTGCCTTACGGGCAGGAATGCTTAATCTTTGCAACTTGAGTGTTGAATATGGCGTATTGAATATTCCAAACATTAACGCTTAACTAAATTACATTGAATCTTCAATCTGTAATATTGTTTTGGCAAGTGCAATGCTGCCCGCATCGCCGGTATATTTTCCTTTTTCATCGGACAGCTTTACCACATTTGTCCATGGCCCGCATTCCGGATAGGCTTCCGTTAATTTCATTACAATATTCATGGGCGGTAAACCCACATCGTTTGTAAAATTGGTGCCAATGCCAAACGATATGCCTATTTTATCTTTAGCAAAAGCTGCAATGCGTTTTACCTTTTCAAAATTCAACGCATCAGAAAATATAATGGTTTTTGAAAGCGGGTTAATGCCAAGGCTTTTATAATGGGCAACGGTGGCTGCAGCAAAATCGAGTGGGTCGCCACTGTCGTGACGAACGCCATCAAACAGTTTCGCAAACTTTTTATCGAATTGCTGAAAGAAAACTTTTGTAGTGAATGTGTCGGATAAGGCAATCCCCAAATCGCCGCGGTACGTTTCCGTCCAATGTTCCAGCGCCATTGAATTGGCCATTTTATAACCATACTTTGCTGCATGAAACATAAACCATTCATGCGCATGTGTGCCAATGGGTTTTGTATTGTAAAGCTGCGCAAAATGCACATTGCTGGTGCCCACAAAAGCAGCGCCGCTATTTTCTTCCAGTGCACGCATAACTATTTTATGCACATTGTATGAATGCCTGCGGCGTGTGCCAAATTCTGCAATGGTTATCCCGAGTTTATTATAGCATTCTATCTTTTCTTTTGTAACAACATATACCTCCTCATCGCTTATACGCTGCATATTATTCAGCCTGTAATACAGTTCACTTATCAAGCATAGCAAAGGCACTTCCCATAAAATGGTACGGTACCAATATCCTTCCACGGCAACAGATAATTCACCATCGTTTTGCTGTATATGCACTTCGTTTGCGTTATAACGGTATCCTTCCAAAAAATCAAGATAAGTGGGTGGAAGGTACGGGCATGTGGCAGCAAGAAACTGCCGCTCTTCTTTAGTGAGCTTTAAATCGCTCATAGCATTTACCAACTGCTGCAATGCTGCAGCGAAACCGTCAGGAAAACTATGTTTTCCGCGATTGATGAAATGATACCTCGCTTTGGCCCGGGGGAATAATCGCACCACCGCAAACTGCATGGTGAACTTATAAAAATCGTTATCGAGTAAAGATGATAAATAAAATTTCTGCATGGCAATTTCAAAGCAATTTATGTACTGAAATTTGTAACCTGAATTTGAAAATAGCATTTATTATGCAGGATGTTTTAGGCGAAGCATTAAAAGATTACCAGCAAGGTAATGGTCGCTATAAGCTTTGGATTCATAATAAGTATGGCAGAAAGGAAGAAATGCCGGTTCCTGTTTATTTCAGGAGTGAAAAAGATATGTCGCCGGGGGAACTGCTGGCTATGGAAGGTTGCACAGGCCAGGTACTGGATATTGGCGCTGCTGCCGGTTGCCACAGTTTAATATTACAGCAAAGAAACTTTCCTGTTACGGCAATGGATATTTCTGCAGGAGCGGTTTGGGTAATGAAACAACGCGGCGTAAAGAAAGTGATACAGGCAGATATTTTTTCCTGGAAGAAAAAGCAGTTTGATACATTGCTCTTTTTAATGAACGGTATTGGGCTTGCCGGAACTTTGAATGGATTGCAGATATTATTGCATCATCTCAAGCAATTACTGAAACCGGGCGGCCATATATTATTTGATTCATCAGATGTGAAATATATGTATGCCCCGAAAAAATTCCCTGCTCATTATTATGGTGAGATAGATTACCGTTACGAGTATCGTGGTAATTTTTCTGCATGGTTTAAGTGGTTATATGCGGATCAGTTAACCATGCAATCAATCGCATCGCATTGCGGCTTTACAATGGAAGTATTGGAAGAAGATGATTCAGGCCAGTATTTTGGCCGGTTAATGCTGCAATGAACATTTTTTCGCACAGAGCAAAGGAGTAAACAGCGTAATAGAATATCTCTGTTGGCCCTGTATTCTCCGGGCGAAAAGTTGAAACGATTTTAAATTTTTGAATATACTTCAAGTTTTGAAGGCTTAAGTATTTTCACTCTCTTCCCTGAATAACGAATGATTTTTTGTTTGGCAAATTCGTTGGCTATCCTGAAAAATGTTTCATAAATAGTACCCGCAAAAGAAGCTATATCCTGCCGTGTAAGCACTACATCAATATAACCCTCCTCATCTGTACCAAATTTTTTTTGCAGCATTAAAAAGGTATCGGCAATGCGGCCCCGCACATCCATCAGGGCGAGATCACGTATCCGTTTTTCAGCATCCTGCAGCTCATCAGAATAAAACATCATTAACTGCAGGGCAAATTCAGGGTTTACCTGTATGGAACGGAGAAAGAAACTGCGCTCAATAAAACAGGCTGTAATATTCTCCAGCGCAGTTGCAGAAACAGGATAGATTGTACCGCTGCCCAACCCGCGATGGCCAATAACATCCCCGGCTTTTGCAAAACGTATTACCATTTGCCTGCCTTCTTCCCATGATTTATGCACTTTTAATTTGCCCTGTTTTAAAAAGAATATCCCATTTACGGCATCACCTTCCTTAAATAACTGGCCGCCTTTTTTTAGCCGCACGGTTGTTTTAAACTGCTCTATTGAGGGTACCCATTCCTTTAAACAATACTTACACAGAAAACAAATTTCAGGGTTGCAATCATTATTATTCCTGCCATTCATGGCTCAATAATAAAGAAAAATTCAATGAAGCTAAGTCATTAAAAACATTGCTTAAGATATTTAAATTGTCATAAATTTTAGTCAATCAGTTTAAAAAATATATTTTATGATATACTTTTGCACCCTTTAATTTATAAAATGATTCGAGCGAATAGTATTCCGGTATCACCTACATTAGATGAAAACTTTAAACCGGAGACTATACCTGAAAGTGAGCAACCTGTTACCGGAAGGGTATTTTTACTGAGCCTCCAGGCTATTTTAAATGCATTGGTCATAGGCTTTATAGCCAAAGGCCTTGTTCTGCTGATAGACCTGATTACCAATATATCTTTTTACGGAAAATTTTCTTTTGAGGCTACAACGCCGCTGCATAATCCATTAGGCTGGATGGTAATATTGGTGCCCATTGCCGGAAGTGTTATTGTGGGTATTATGGCGAGGTTCGGGTCTTCTGCCATACGTGGCCACGGCATACCGGAAGCCATGGAAAAAATTATAACCGGCGAAAGTAAAATACCCATAAAGCTTACATTTTTAAAGCCCATATCGGCAGCAATTTCTATTGGAACAGGTGGCCCGTTTGGTGCAGAAGGCCCCATTATAGCAACGGGTGGCGCATTCGGTTCGGTGAGCGGGCAGATTATGCGCATATCATCAAGTGAAAGAAAAATCATGCTGGCTGCAGGCGCTTGTGCGGGTATGGCTGCTATTTTCGGAAGCCCATTGGCTGCCACTTTGCTGGCCATAGAATTACTACTGTTTGAATTTTCACCCAAGTCTGTAATACCTGTTGCCTTATCCTGCGCCACCGGCGCGGCTGTGCACCTGGTATGTTTTGGAAACACACCGGTTTTTGCAATGCCGGATATACCGGTAGCTTCAGGCATCGCATTGGTTACTTATGTAGCTATGGGTTTGTTTATAGGTGTTATTGCCGCCATCATTTCAAAATCGGTTTACCTGCTGGAAGATTATTTTGAAAAGCTTCCTGTGCACTGGATGTGGTGGCCGGCAATTGGTGCAATCGTAGTTGGTATTACAGGTTATTTTGCACCTTCCACTTTAGGTGTTGGATATTCAAATATAACAGACCTGCTTACCGGCTCACTGCCTTTAAGCATGTTGCTGATACTTTGTTTCCTGAAATATCTTTCATGGGTTGTGGCTTTAAGCAGCGGCACATCAGGCGGAACGCTGGCGCCGTTATTTACAATTGGTGGTGCAGCGGGCGCTTTAATAGGTGTGTTTGTATTGAAGATATTTCCGGGTAGTGAAA
The DNA here is from genome assembly GCF_900115755.1 of Parafilimonas terrae. Taxonomy (GTDB): domain Bacteria; phylum Bacteroidota; class Bacteroidia; order Chitinophagales; family Chitinophagaceae; genus Parafilimonas; species Parafilimonas terrae. The sequence goes on along the minus strand of NZ_FOXQ01000001.1, from coordinate 844,243 downwards.
TAAACATTGCCACGGCAGCACTTATAGGTATGGCTGCCATGTTTGCCGGTGCATCAAGGGCAATACTTACTTCCATTGTTTTTTTAATGGAAACCACGGCGCAGCCACATGCACTGCTGCCCTTGATCGGCGCATGCACAGCAGCTTATTCTATTTCTTTCTTCCTGATGAAAGGAAGCATAATGACTGAAAAAATTCAAAGGCGCGGCATACGCACGCCGGATGTTTATAAGCCTGATGTTTTGCAAACCATCAATGCATTGAATGTAATGGACGATGCGCCGGTGCTTGTTTGCATTGACAACAAAATAGGCGATATTAAACAGTGGCTGCTGGATAATATCAATACTTACCAGGACAGCTTTCTTATTGTAACTGATAAAAAGGAAAACTTTATTGGCTATGTGGAAACCAGCAAGGTGTTTACTTCCGATGACAGCATTGCTTCAAACTCCATTCAAACCCTCATTTCAGAAAAGCTGCCTGTTGTACAGGAAAGGCAAAGCCTGGCCTCGGTTTCTGAAGTAATGGCCAATTACGATATGCAATGTGTGGCAGTAATAGAAGGTAATAACAAAAAAGTAAAAGGGGTTATTACTTCAAACGATATAGTGCAGGCTTACAGCAATCATTACAAACAGGAAAATGACTACAGGGTTTCCATTTCAGTAAAGAGAAGAACGAAAAAGTTTTTGATAAAAGGGAAATATTTCATGCAGTCAAAATTCTCAAGAGAAGACATTTAATATTTATAAAAACTAAAACATTTTAGTATGAATTACGATTATGAGCAAACGGAATTCTCCAAATCAGTATTATCGGGGTTGTTTGCCGGCATCTTTGCAACATTTGCCAATCTTATTTTCAATTTTGCGTACCGCGCCATAACAGAGTATAATCCTTCGGCCCTTATTAATGTATCATCTATCATTATTATTTCTGTATTGGTTGTAACCATAAGCGGTGTGCTGTTTTATTTTTTCAATCATTATATAAAAGGCGGCAGCATTATATTCCGAATAGTTTTTATTGCACTTACCGGCATAGCCGTTTATTATTCACTGCATGCACCACATTCAGGCGATGCACTTGCTGTAAAACAGTTTGGTGAATTGCTGGCCGGAACAGTTCTTATACTGGGCGCTTTTATTGTTTTTTATGTGCCTTATTTATTCACGCACGAACATGTATATAGCTGAGCTGCATAATTTTCTTCCGCTTTACAAATTTCCTGAGTAGCTTTAGGCATGAGAAATTTTGATACGGATTGTGTTCATCCGCTTAATGAAGAATTATATAATGGCGCCGTTACTTCGGGTATTCAGCCGGCAGTTGCTTACGAATATATAGACCGCAAAACATTACAATATCCCGGCTTTTATTCTACCTATAACCAGCAAAGGCTGGGACAGATTATCTGTAACCTGGAACAAGGTGCATGGGGTATGGTTTTTAGCTCGGGCATGGCTGCCATAAGCACTGCTATTCTTAGTTTTTTGAATAATGAAGACCACATCATCTTTTCAAAAGATTTGTATGGCGGCACGCTGAAGTTTGCTAATGATGAATTGCCAAAACGCGGCATTAAATGCAGTTTTGCTGGTGATGTTGAAGCGTTTAAAAATCTTATCCATAAAAACACCCGGATCATTTATATAGAAACGCCTTCCAATCCTTTATTGAATATACTTCCGCTTGAAGAAATTGCGGCTATTGCTAAAGCCAATAATATTCTTACGATTATAGATAACACATTCGCTTCTCCCATAAATCAGTTGCCGCTGTTGCATGGCTTTGATATTTCTGTACATAGCGGAACAAAATACCTGGGCGGCCATAATGACCTTCCTTATGGCGCATTGGTATCCGGCAGCCATGAAAATAAAGACGTGATTTTTAATACCGCTAAAATGTATGGAGGCTCATTAACACCTTATGAATGTTACATGGCAGAGCGAAGTTTGAAAACGCTTTCATTAAGAGTTAAAAAACAAAATGAAAATGCATTGGCTATAGCTGAGTATTTAAATGGTAATACAAACATTGAAAATGTATATTACCCGGGGTTATTTTCGCATCCTCAATATAGCATAGCGGTAAAACAAATGAATGGTTTTGGCGGCATGTTGTCTTTTGAATTAAAAACAGGTTTTGAAGGCGTAACTGCATTTCAGCAGAAGCTTAAATTAATCAGCCCGGCCTTAAGCCTCGGCGGTGTGGAAAGTTTAATATGTTCCCCCGCAGTTACTTCGCACAGGTATCTTACAAAAGAAGAAAGATATGCCATTGGCATAAAGGATAGCCTGTTAAGGTTGTCTGTTGGAATTGAGGATACAAGAGATATAATTGAAGATATACAACAGGCAATGCAGCAGGCTTTATAGCTGGTATCTATATGCATTTCCATAACACATCGGCAAACCATTGTTTTGAATCGTAAAAATATTCAACAGGTTTAAAGCCGCTTTTTTCCGCCATTTCATTGGTTTGTTTTATGGAATATTTCATAGAAATTTCTGTGTGAATGGTTTCATAAGCATCAAGGTCTATGAATTCTGTATCACCAATAAAAATGCGTTGTTTGCAATTGCTTACAAGATAACTTTTGCATTCGCCGCTTTCCGGATTATACACAGGAAAATGTGTAAAATTTTCAATAACAAAATCTGCATTAAGTTCCCTGTTTATCCTTCGTAAAAGATTGAGGTTAAACTCACGTGTTATACCTTCTTTATCATTATAAGCATCTAAAATAATGGCAGGATCTTTCTTCAGGTCAAAACCAATCAGCAGGTGATCATCTTTTTTCAAACAGCTTCTCACTTCTTTTAAAAATGCAACTGATTCATAACTATTCATGTTGCCGATATTGCTGCCCATAAACAGCACTAATTTTCTTTTGGATGAAATGGCGCCGGATTGTTTCAGCATGTCTATGTATTCGCCATTAAGGCCATGAATGTTTAAGGCTTTTATTTGTTTTGGAAGTTCCTTTTCAATAAGTTCAATAACATGTTTTGAAATATCAATTGGAAAAAAAGTAAAGCTGTTATCAAGCTCAAAAAGCTTTTTCAGAAGATGTATGGATTTGCTGCAATCGCCTGCACCCAATTCAACCACATCGAAATTCTTTTCAATATTTTTTATAGATGAAATAATATTATCTGATTGTTGCTGCAGTATTTCCATTTCGCAATTGGTGAGATAATACTCATCGCAATTCATTATCTGCTGAAATAATTTATCGCCGGTTGCATCATAAAAATATTTTGAATCAAGACGCCTTGGAAATGAACGCAATCCTTTCAAAACATCTTTATAAAATTTTGTTTTCTGATGTGTTATTGTTGCCAGCTCCATAATTAATGATTGATAATTTAAAATTTTGCTGCAGGCTTTGAGTTTAACCAGCTCAAAGCCCGCAGCTTATTTTATTTAGCTAATCTTATGCCTGTATATTGCCATCGTAACGGCGGATGAAAAAAATTCCGATACGTAATGCGGCTATGGTTTGGCGGTGTTACGTCGCTTGCACCGCGCAATACTTTCTGGCTCACCATAAACTTGCCATTGTATTCACCAATAGCGCCCGGCGCTTTTGAAAAGCCGGGGTAAGGAAGGTAAGCACTTTCTGTCCACTCCCAACGTTTGCCCCAGTTAAATTTTGTTGCTGCTATTTCCCATTCAGCTTCTGTTGGCAAACGCGAACCCTTCCACGATGCATAAGCATAAGCTTCATAAAAACTAACGTGACAAACAGGTTCATGCTCATCAAGCGGCAGTAAGCCGTTTAATGTATAATTCATCCATTCGCCATCAATAAAATGCCAGTACATAGGCGCATTAATTCCATTGGCTTTCACCCATTCCCATCCTTCCATGTGCCAGTAAATAAAATTTTTATAACCGCCTGCATTTATAAATTCAAGGTATTCTTTATTGGTTACAAGCTCACTGCAAATGGAATAATCATTTAAATAAACTTTATGACGGTTTAACTCATTATCGAAACAAAAGCCTTCTCCTTCAAAGCCTATTTCATAAATGCCTTCATCAATGTGTATCCATGTTTTTTTTGCAGGTAATGATGATTTTTTTTCTTCGGGATATAAGGCAGGAAACAAAGGATTGTTGCCTAAAATATACTTGATGTCGGTTGCCAGTAATTCCTGGTGCTGTTCTTCATGATTAAGGCCAAGTACAATCAAATCCTGCAGTGCTTTGCTTAAATTATTTTTTAAAAAATGCAGCATGCCTTTATCAACATGCTTGCGGTATTGATAAATTTCTTCAACAGACGGCCTGCTTAAATTACCGCGGTCTGTTCTTATAACCCTTGTTCCTGCCGATTCGTAATAGCTGTTGAAAACATAATTATAGTTAGGATTGAACTGCTCATAATTTTCATCATTCGGTTTTAAAACAAACTCTTCCCAAAACCATGTAGTGTGGCCGAGATGCCATTTGGGCGGGCTCACATCTACTACAGGTTGCACAACATAATCTTCTGTTTGAAGATTGGAACAAATGTCAATTGAATGCTGGCGTACTTGTTTAAAACGTTCTTGTAAATTCATTGATCATTTTTTTATTGTGGATCGTGAATGCAAATTGGCGTTTTCACCTTCACGAAAATCATTTCTGCTTATCAATATAATTCGTTAGTTCACTTATTGAATGTACATTCAGTTCATCACTTTGTTTTCTTCTCATCATTAATGCATAAGCATTATTAAAACCTATCGGCTTCAGCCATGTTAAATTATATTTTTGTTTGAATTGGCCAGACACATAATGATATATGCTGTCTTTATTCTGTTTTAATTTATCCAATGTATTAGCTGAAGCATTTAAAATAGCCAGCAACCCTGTTCCCGTATATTCGGGATACATATCAATTTGATTGTTGGTTAATGCATCAAAGCAAATTTTTGTACCACCCAGGCCTGTTTTTGTTTCAACATTTAGATTGGTATAACCCCTGATAAGCATTGCATACATATTGATGAGAATATATTGCTCGCCAAAAATTTTTGAACCTAAGCGTATAGTTCCTTTATTACCATTTTGCGGTGGCTTATACAAATCATTTTCAAGCAGAAAATTTCTTGCCACTTTTTCCGGCGATTGTTTTAAATAATCCACTTCATAATTCAACGCTGTCATTATGGAATCATTTATTTTCCCTGAAAGCATATTCAATACATTTTCAAGCTGCGGATATGTTTTCAGCACATCTGCGCGAATAACGGGCGCTGCATAATATGGCGGAAAAATATGCCTGTCATCATCCAGTACAACAAGATCAAAAGCTTTCAGCCTGCCATCTGTGCTATAGCCGCTTATTATGTCTAATTTTTTTTCATAGGCAGCTTTATACATTACAGCATCGCTGATAACCACATTTTTAATGTTGAGTTGATAAACTGATTTTAAGCCAAGGTATCCATCCTGCCGCCCCATAAATTCCGGCGTAAACCCTGCAAGCAATTTATTTTTTTCAAAGGAAGGAATAACATAAAAAGAGGATAGCAATAAAATGATAACCGGCATCAGCCAAACAGCCAGTCTTAATTTTTTTAAGTTGATTTTTTGAATGCGTGATAATAAAAAATCAAACAGAATAGCAAGCAGGGCGGCAGGAATAGCACCTGCTAAAATCATGTTAGTATTGTTAAGGGAAATGCCGCCAAAAATAAATTCGCCCAGGCCACCGGCAGCAATATAAGCAGCCAGCGTTGCCACGCCAACATTAATAACAGTGGCCGTTCTTATGCCTGCAAGTATAACCGGAAATGCAAGCGGTAATTCAACTTTTGTTAAAACCTGCCACCTGCTGAAACCCATGGCTGTTGCGGCTTCCAGCACACTAGCATCTGTTTCTTTAATGCCTGTGTATGTATTTCTTATAATTGGAAGCAACGCATATAAAAACAAAGCCGTAATGGCGGGCAATGGACCGATACCTAATAGCGGGATCATAAAGCCAAGCAATGCAATGCTTGGTATAGTTTGCAAAATACCGGCAATGTTTAAAACAATGCCTGCTGCTTTTCTTCTTCTTGCAATGAAAATGCCCAGCGGCAAACCAATGGCAACAGCAATAAGCAATGAAATAAATGTAAGCCCGATATGTGCAATGGTTTGATCGAGCAATTTATCCCGCTGCTGTACTATGAAATTCCAAAGGTTTTGTTGCTGTTCCATCAATTGTATTTTTTATATTGATTGAAAGCATGCATAAGAGAAGCATAGTTTATTTCTTTGACTGTATTATTATTTTTTGTGCTGACGCTATCGTCATTATTTGTATTTAAATATTCAAGCGCCTGCCAGATATTTGTCTGCGACGAAATTTCTTTTAATGATGATGTGTTGCTATGGTCATCTTTCAAAAATTGCCAGAGCATTTGCAGCGTTACAGATTTATATTCCAGCTGCAATCTTTGTTCATCAAAGAAAGTTTTTACAAAACTGTCAACTGGTTTAAACAGCAATTCAGCCGGTGTGCCCGTTTGAATTATTTTGCCTTTATCCATTAAACAAATCCTGTCGGCAAGTTCAAAAGCTTCCTGTACGTCATGCGTAACAAGCACAATTGTTTTCTTTTTAAACTCTTCAAGATTTATAAAATCAGTACGCACTTTTGTCCTGGTTATGGGATCAAGCGCGCCAAAAGGTTCATCCATTAATAATATAGCAGCATCAGCCGCCAAAGCTCTTGCCAATCCAACGCGTTGTTGCTGGCCGCCGCTTAATTCGTTTGGATAAGCATTGTAATATTCTTTTGAAAGATGAAGTTTGCGCATCAGCTCTTCCACACGTAATCTTATCTTCTCTTTATTCCATTTAAAAAGATTAGGAACAACGGCAATATTTTCTGCAACGGTGTAATGCGGAAACAAGCCTGTATTCTGCAATACATAACCAATGCTTCTTCTGAGCGTTTCAGCATTTTGCTCTTCAATATTTTTTTGATTGATATAAATAGAACCGGCAGTAGGTTCAATCAGCCGGTTAAGCATTTTAAGTGTAGTAGTTTTGCCGCAGCCGCTTGTGCCCAGCAATACAAAGTTTTCTCCTTCTTCAATGTTGAAAGAAATATTATCAACGGCGGTTTGTTGCCTGAATTTTTTAGTGATATTCTTCGCTTCAATCATTATGTTGCTGCAAGCTACAACATAGCTTTTATAACAGTTATTAGCTTAAACTCACTGACATTAATTTCCGGAACCCGGCATTAATCACCTTGTATTAATTTTTGTTTGCCACAGATGCACAGATAAAAAGCTGTGTACCTGTGGCAATAATTTTTTGAATGATTTTATAGAAATACAAGTGAAGTAATTGGATAACCCAATCAGCTAAACTATTTGCTTCTTATAGCCACCACTGGGTTCATGCGTGCTGCAATGGATGCGGGAATAATGCCTGAAAGAATACCGAGTATTACGCAAATAGAAAAAGCGAGCAGGATTATTTTGCCGGAAATAACAATTGCAAAAGGCAGGAATGTGCTTAGAATGGCGGCGAGGCCCCACACCATAAGCAGGCCAATAAAACCGCCGATGATACATAGAAATGCGCTTTCCAGTAAAAACTCAAGTAATATCGTTCTGCTTTTAGCACCAATGGCTTTTTTCAATCCAATCTGGCTCGTACGTTCACGCACGGTAACAAACATAATGTTGGCAACACCAAATGCGCCCACAATTAAACTCAATCCTGCAATGGCCCAGCCGCCAATGTTTACGGTGCCAAAGAAACCACTCACTGCCTCGGTCATAAAGTTAATATCGTTGAGCGCAAAATTATCTTCCTGCTTAGGGCTTAATCTGCGTATTTGCCGCATTACACCTTCCAACTCATCCACCAGCGCGCCGGATGGTACATTGGCCCTGCCTTTTACCATCACATAATGCTGGTTAAAAGGCTGGTTGGTGCCATACACTTTTGTATAGAAATGATAAGGAAGGATTATGGATTCATCAAAATTATAACCGGGGCCAAAACTGCTTCCCTGCTTTTCTATAACGCCTATAACGGTTGCCTTAAAATTGCTGAACGTTACCACTTTGCCCACCGCACTGTTGGCAGAGCCAAATAACAGCCTGGCGTTTTCATAACCCATCACTACAACCGGGTTGCCGTTGTTAAATTCTGTTTCGGTAAAGTAGCGGCCCTGTATAAGGTCAATAGTTTGAATTTGATTGAATTCTTCGCTTACACCATAAATACTTGAGTTTTTTACTTCCTGGTTTTTGTATTTAAGATCGGCATTGTCTTCAATAAAGAAAGCAACATTTTCAGCAAGCGTGCTGCGTTGCTTCACCAGCTTTACATCACGGAATTTCGGATCAGGCCTGTTTACAAATTTCCACCAGGGATAATCGCCGTCATCGCCTGCGCCGTATTGCCATTTATCAATATAAATTGTATTGGTGCCGAGGGCAGCGATATCGCTTTGAATTTTATATTCAAGGCTGTTCACAGTTGTAAGCACACTTATTATGCAAAAAATACCAAAGGCAACGCCAATAAGCGAAAGCCCGCTGCGCAGCTTATTATTTTTTAATTCGCCCAGCGACATCTTAAAGCTGTTCCATAAAATATTCAAAAGCTTTCGCATATACCAAAAGTATAAAACAGATTGGTAGTGAAAATAAATTTTAGATGAGCGGAAACTTTGCGTGATTATTCATAATCTGTATGATCAGAGCCTCGTTCATGTAAACGTGTTATTTTGTTGCTCACAGGTTACACGGATGTACACAGATTTATTTTTCTTTTATGAATCTGCGTTATCTGTGAGCAATTTATATTATGCTAAACCTGGTGTTCTGTTGCTCATGGATTACATGGATGCACACTGTTGTTTTCCTCTATAAATCATTTTTTTGACATGATTGTGACAATCGTGCCGTAATTTTGCGGGCGGATTTATCTAAACTAATCTTGCAAATATGACTTGGAAGCAGGTTTTTACATCTTCAATAGGTCAGAAGATAACGATGGCCTTAACCGGAATTTTTCTTATTCTTTTTTTAATAGTTCATGTAGGCGTTAATGCACTTGTTTGGGCAGGCGATCACGGTGAAATGTTTAACAGGGCTGCAAATTTCTTAGGCGCCAATGTTGTTCCGCGTATCCTGGAAATAGGTTTATTTCTTTTTATCATACTGCATATTGTTCAGGGGCTTGTGCTGGAAGCAGAAAACCGCAGCAAACGCGGCATTGGGTATGCTGTAGATTATGGCAACCGCGGCAGCCGCTGGTATAGCCGCAGCATGGGTTTGCTCGGCACATTAATATTGCTTTTTCTAATTATTCATCTTATTGATTTCTGGGTGCCATCACGTTTTGGCCGCATGCCTGAAGCAAGCATTAATAATGGCACAAAAGAAGTGCACGACCTGTATTCTTTAATGTACTACCGGTTTCAAACCTTATGGATTGTGGTTGTATATGTTTTGGGATGCATCTCACTTGCCTATCATCTTTTACATGGTTTTTACAGCTCGTTTAAAACAATGGGTGTTTATAATAAAAGGTATCTTGTAATTATAAGATGGTGCGGTTATATATTTTCTATTGTTGTATCTCTTGCGTTTGCCATGATGCCTGTAAGTTTCTACCTGGGCTGGCTTAGTGCGCCGGTAAACTGATTATTTTTTATTCTTTTCTAAATTTTGAAACTTTCAATATGCTTGATGCAAAAATTCCAGAAGGAAAATTAGAAGATAAATGGACAGATTACAAAGGCCATTGCAAGCTCGTTAACCCGGCAAATAAGCGTAAAATTGAAATTATTGTAATTGGAACTGGTTTGGCCGGTGCTTCTGCTGCCGCCTCATTAGGGGAATTGGGTTATAAAGTAAAAGCATTTTGTTTTCAGGATTCTCCCCGCCGTGCGCACTCTATTGCTGCACAGGGCGGCATTAACGCCGCAAAGAATTATCAGAATGATGGCGACAGCGTTTTTCGTTTATTTTATGATACTATAAAAGGCGGCGATTACAGAAGCCGTGAATCTAATGTGCACCGCCTGGCAGAAGTAAGTGCCAATATTATTGACCAATGTGTGGCGCAGGGCGTGCCTTTTGCCCGTGAGTATGGCGGCCTGTTAAGCAACAGGAGCTTTGGCGGCGTACAGGTACAAAGAACTTTTTATGCAGCGGGCCAAACAGGCCAGCAGCTATTAATAGGCGCTTACCAGGCATTGGAAAGGCAGGTGGCTTTAGGCAATGTAACTATGTATTCCCGCCACGAAATGCTTGATGTGGTTGTTATTGACGGAAAAGCCCGCGGTATAATCTGCCGTAATCTTATAACAGGTCAGTTGGAGAGGCATTTCGGCCATTCCGTAGTACTATGTTCCGGCGGTTATGGCAACGTTTTCTATCTTTCAACAAATGCTATGGGCTGTAATGTTACCGCCGCATGGAAAGCGCATAAAAAAGGCGCTTATTTTGGCAATCCTTGTTTTACACAAATACATCCAACCTGCATACCTGTGAGCGGCGATTATCAAAGCAAGCTTACACTAATGAGCGAAAGCCTGCGCAACGATGGCCGTATATGGGTGCCGAAGAAAAAAGGCGATAACAGGCCGGCTAACCAGATTCCGGAGGAAGAAAGGGATTATTACCTGGAAAGAAGGTACCCGGCTTATGGTAATCTCGTTCCGAGAGATGTTGCCTCAAGGGCTGCCAAAGAAAGATGCGATGCCGGTTACGGCGTTGGTTCATCAAAACAGGCTGTTTATCTCGATTATGCATCCGCCATTGAACGTTACGGTAAAATTGAGGCTGGCAAGCGCGGCATAGATAACCCATCGTCCGAACAAATTAAACAAATGGGGGATGAGGTTGTAAAGGAAAAATACGGCAACCTTTTCGATATGTATGAAAAGATTACCGGGGAAAATCCTTACGAGGTGCCTATGCGCATATATCCCGCAGTGCATTACACAATGGGTGGCCTTTGGGTGGATTATGAGTTGCAAACTACTGTTCCCGGTTTATATGCTTTGGGTGAATGTAACTTCAGCGATCATGGCGCCAACCGTTTGGGTGCAAGTGCTCTTATGCAGGGTTTGGCAGACGGTTATTTCGTAATACCATACACAATAGGAAATTACCTGGCAGATGAAATAAGAACGCCTGCTATTCCTACCACGCATCCTGCATTTGAAGAAGCAGAAAAGAAAGTAGCGGAAAGGATACAAACGCTGATGAATATTAAAGGCAGTGAATCTGTTGAAAGCCTTCATAAACGTCTCGGAAAAATTATGTGGGATAAATGCGGCATGGCCAGGAATGCGCAGGGGCTGAAAGAAGCAATTGAAGAAATCCGTGCGTTGAGAAAAGAATTTTGGAGCAATGTAAAAATACCCGGAAGCATTGATGAATTTAATCCTGAATTAGATAAGGCCGGCCGCGTGGCAGACTTTATAGAATTGGGAGAACTAATGTGCATTGATGCGTTAGACCGCAACGAAAGCTGCGGCGGGCATTTCAGGGAAGAGTATCAAACGGAAGAAGGCGAGGCCATGCGCGACGATGAGCATTATATGTTTGTTTCGGCCTGGGAATATAAAGGCGATGAAGATTGGGAGCTGCACAAGGAAGCATTGGATTATGAAGTGGTGCATCCAACACAGCGGAGTTATAAATAGTTTGAAAATTTGAAAATGCGGTAATTTCCTGCCTGTCGGCAGACAGGGAAAATTCAATTTACCCAACTTCAAATTTTTAGATTATGAGAAATGATAAAGACAATATTATTGTCAACAAAACAATTAATTTTTCACTGGCAATAATTAATTATTGCGAGGTTCTTGAACAAAAGCAAAAGTTTGTAATTGCTAAACAGTTTTTACGCTCAGCAACATCGATTGGGGCAAATGTTTTTGAAGCGCAAAATGCAGAAAGCAAGGCAGATTTTATTCATAAAATGAAAATTGCCGCAAGGAAGCCAGCGAAACTTATATTGGCTGATCTTATGTGAGTGCAATGAAAGTTATTATTGTGATGCAAAATTTAGAAATGATTTGAACGACATTTTATCAAAAATCATATCTTCTTCAAAAGGAAAGATTCCTGGTTTTATTTGGATGCTGATCTATTCATTTTCAAATTTTCAAATTTTCAAATTGATACATTAGTTGATATGGAACATTACAACATGAATCTCACACTTAAAGTGTGGCGTCAAAGAAATAATAAAGAGAAAGGAAAATTTGAAACCTATAAAGTAGAAGGCATTTCGAGTGAAATGAGTTTTCTTGAAATGTTTGATGTGCTGAATGAGCGGTTAATTACTGAAGGTAAAGACCCTATTGCTTTTGATCATGATTGCCGTGAAGGTATTTGCGGCATGTGTTCCATGTATATTGATGGTAAGCCGCACGGCCCCTGGCAGGCAAATACCGTTTGCCAGTTGCACATGCGTGCTTTTAAAGACGGCGATACCATTATTGTTGAACCCTGGCGTGCCAAAGCTTTCCCGGTTATAAAAGACCTGGTAGTTGACCGCTCTGCTTTCGACAGGATTATACAGGCCGGTGGCTATATTTCTGTAAACACCGGTAATGCGGTTGATGCAAATGCTATTCCCATTGAAAAAGAAAATGCCGATAAAGCTTTTGCCGCAGCAGCCTGCATAGGTTGCGGCGCCTGCGTTGCAGCCTGCAAAAACAGTTCTGCCATGTTGTTTGTATCTGCAAAGGTTTCTCACCTGGCTTTATTACCACAGGGCGATCCAGAACGCAAAACCCGCGTGGTAGCCATGATTAACCAAATGGATAAGGAAGGCTTCGGCGCCTGCACCAATACAAATGCATGCGAGGCTGCCTGTCCTAAAGAAATTTCTGTAACCAACATTGCCCGCCTGAACAAAGAATATGCGATGGCTGGTTTTGGGGCTGATAAATAATTCAGCGTGTGTTGTCAGCCTATTTTACAGCCGTGTTAAAAAGCGTCAATGCTTCTTTATCATCATATTTAATTATCAGGCCTTTCAGCTTTTTCATTAATTCATTTTGAATGGCTTTATACCCTGCCTGACCGTAAACATTATTTAATTCGTGCGGATCTTTTGTAAGGTCAAAAAGCTCCCAGGAATTTACACCTTTATAAAAACGTACCAGCATATAATCTTTTGTGCGGATACCAAAATGCGGCGAAACATGATGCGGCTGCGGGTATTCGTAATAATGATAGTATTCCGCATCAGGCCAATCCGGCACAGCCTCTTTTTTTAGTAAAGGGTAAAATGAACGGCCCTGCACTTCCGCCGGTGATTTTAGGCCCGCAATGTCTAAAACAGTAGGCGCCCAGTCAATGTTAGACACCAGGCTGTCTAATTTCCAGCCGGGTTGAATAACGCCGGGATATTTTATTATGAATGCTGTTTTAAGCGACTCTTCATAAATAAAACGTTTGTCGAACCAGCCGTGTTCACCCATATAAAATCCCTGGTCTGATGCATAAATTACCACCGTGTTTTTACTTAATCCCGTGCTGTCTAAATAATCAAGAATCCTCCCAATATTCCTGTCCATAGATTTTGCCGTAGCATAATAATCTTTCAGGTAGCGTTCATATTTCCATTGCACGAGGTCTTTACCGCTCAGCTTTTTGTCATCAAACTCCTTACTTATTTTTCCATAATAATCTTCATAAGCTTTTTTCTGTGCTTCATCCATGCGGCTGTATTCGCCATATCCTGCGCCTTCGCCAAAGCCCTGGTGCACTTTCAGGTCTTCTTTCAGGCGCATGGTTTTATCAATGGTCATATCCTGGTCTTTTGCGGCCAGTCTTTTATCGTAATTATCGTAAAAAGTTTCAGGAAGAGGAAAGTCAATATTATCATAAGCGCCGAGGTCCTGAATGTCGGGCAGCCATTCCCTGTGCGTAGCTTTTTCACCTACAACTGCAAAAAATGGTTTGCTTTTATCCCTGTCTTTTAACCAGTCGAAAAAGAACCCGGAAATAAGATTAGTAACATAACCATGATATTGAGTGGTATCTGCTTTGCTGATAAATTGAGGATTGTAATAAGTGCCCTGGCCGTTTAATATTTTCAGGTAATCAAAACCATTTGGCAGGCTGTTTAAATGCATTTTGCCAATCCAGGCGGTTTGATAACCGTTTTGCTGCAGCAATTGCGGAAATACAAACTGGCTTACATCAAAGGCTTCTCTTCCGTTTAATGCATAACCGTTTTTATGGCTGAATTTGCCTGTAAGCAATGTAGCCCTGCTGGGGCCGCACAGCGAATTGCCCACGCAGTTATTGGTGAGCAGCACACCGTCGTGCGCTATCCTGTCTATATTAGGAGTGGTTATAAATTTATTGCCATAAGCGCTTATAGCCTGGTAAGCATGATCGTCAGAAATGATGAATATAATATTCGGGCGGTTAGTTTGGGCTAACAATGAAACCGTACAAAATAAAAATGCTGAAATTAAAATCGACTTCATATCTTTTTATTGAATGGTTTAATTAACCTGGTTAAAGTTGCTATCCGTGAATTGTTTATTCCGGTATTTTTCCTTCCATAGCCTCTGCAAGATAAAAGGCTTTAATGTTTGAGAATACAAATAATTTTATAATCAATCCTGGTCAAAAATATTCAACATTGAAGAAACATTCATAGAATTGGGAACGATGTTTGAATAACATAAAAACTTTCAATATAAACCGGCCTGGTCAAAGAAATTTTGATACGTAATAAATGAATATAATGAGGTTTAATATGCCGGTAAAAGATTAAAAATATCCACACACAGGGAATGTACATCAGAGCGTTCCCTGTCTGCCGGGCAGGCAGGCATGAGGCCATTGAAAAAACAAACTTGTACGAATGAAATATCTTTCTTTAATAATTGCATTGCTGTTTTTTGAAGCATGTAATCAGCAACCCGGCGCAGAAAATAATACAGCAGATTCCGCTGCTATACAGAATGATGTGAAACCAAGTGAAAGGGATTCTTTATCAGGCATAAATAATAGCGGTGAAACAAATAACGATACAATTACAAACGAAGAACCTGCTAATAAAGTAATAGTTCCGGGCAAAAGCATCGGCAATATCGAAATTGGAATGGATGACAGCGGGCTTGAGGTTTTTGGAAAGCCTGATATGAGCGATGCTGCTATGGGAAAAGCATGGCTTACCTGGTATGGGAAAAAACCGGATGAGCATAATAACAAAACGCAGTTGAATGTTTATACCGCTTATAAAGACACCAGCATGCGTGCCAAGACAGTGCAGCAAATTCGTACCACATCATCTTTTTTTGAAACCGCAGATGGCTTACATGTGTATGCTTCTTTGAAAGATATAAAACAGCAATATCCAAAATTGAAAAAGGTGGCCGCTTATACGGATGACGGAAGAAAAATTGATATATACGATGCGCAGCAGCAAGGCATAGCATTTGAAGTTGTGAATGCCAATCAGCAGCAGATATGCACTGGTATTATCATACACAAGAGCGGTGTTAAAGTAACGCAGGTATATATTTCACTGCACCCTGATATGCATGTTTTGTAATAGTAAACGCTTGTTGGGCAAAAATTTTTACAGGAAAGTAATGTTCCGGTAATGCTGCAGGATTAATTTTTACTAATTTTCAAATAACTTCATTTAAAAAATTTTTCATTATGCAATGGAGAGGGCGGCGCGAAGGCGGTAATATAGAAGACCGCCGCGGAATGTCAGGCGGCAAACTGGCTTTCGGCGGAATTGGTGGTTTAGTAATAGCTGTTATTGTTTATTTTTTAGGTGGCGATCCAAGCCAGATACCTCAGCAGAATATTGGCCAGCAAACCCAAAGCGGTTACCAGGATCCTGATGACCCGGGCGATACATTAAAACAATATATGGATGTAGTGCTTACTTCTGCCAACGAAGTATGGACTGACCAGTTTAATAAAATGGGCAGGCAATATACAGAGCCTACACTTGTTTTGTTTACAGGCCAAACGCAGGCAGGCTGCGGGTTAGCAAGCTCGGCAACCGGCCCGTTTTATTGCCCTTCTGATCAGAAAGTATATATCGATCTTTCTTTTTTTAATGAATTAACCAATCGTTTTGGCGCAGAAAAAGGTGATTTTGCGATGGCCTATGTTTTAGCGCATGAAATAGGCCACCATGTGCAACATCAGCTGGGCATTACAGATAAAGTTGATGGCATGCGGCAGCATTTAAGCGAAACAGGATATAATAAACTGAGTGTGAAACTTGAGCTGCAGGCCGATTTCCTGGCCGGCGTATGGGCGCATTATAATCAATCTTATCTTGAACAGGGCGATATAGAAGAAGCCTTAAGTGCGGCCAGTGCAGTTGGAGACGACCGGTTGCAAAAAGCGTCGCAGGGCCGCGTTGTGCCGGATGCATTTACACACGGCACATCAGCTCAAAGAATGTATTGGTTTAAGAAAGGCTATCAAACCGGCGATATAAGCCAGGGCGATACTTTTAATGACCCGAACCTGGATTAATTTCCTTGCAACCTTTCTTCGAAATCTTATTCTATTCCAATTGGAATGAAATGCTCACAGATAGCGCAGATTTAACACAGAAGAAAACAAATCTGAGTGCATCTGTGTAATCTGTGAGCCATGAAATATTTATTCCAAATGGAAATGAATTTTTCACAGATAGCGAAGATTTAACACAGAAGAAAACAAATCTGAGTGCATCTGTGTAATCTGTGAGCCATGAAATATTTATTCCAAATGGAAATGAATTTTTCACAGATAGCGCAGATTTAACACAGAAGAAAACAAATCTGAGTGCATCTGTGTAATCTGTGAGCCATGAAATATTTATTCCAAGATGGAAATGAATTTTTCACAGATAGCGCAGATTTAACACAGAAGAAAACAAATCTGAGTACATCTGTGTAATCTGTGAGCCATGAAATATTTATTCTAAGATGGAAATGAATTTTTCACAGATAGCGCAGATTTAACACAGAAGAAAACAAATCTGAGTACATCTGTGTAATCTGTGAGCAACAAACCAAACAACAACGCTAAATCAATATTTAGCATGCATACGCTTTCTTGCTATATTGCTTTCGTTTAAATAATTATGATTACTTCCATAAACGATTTTAAGAACGTCTTTTTTATAGGCATTGCAGGCACCGGAATGAGTGCGCTTGCCCAATATTTAAAATCCATCAATAAAAATGTGAGCGGCAGCGACCGTTATTTTAAGCCGGGCGAACCCAATGAAACAAAAAGCAAATTAGAAGCAGAAGGCATAAGCTGTTTTCTTCAAAATGGTGAAGGCTTAAACAGCAATGTGCAACTTGTTATTGTTTCAGCAGCAGTTGAAGATACCGTGCCGGAAGTGCAGAAGGCAAAGCATTTAAATATACCTGTTATGAAGCGCAGTGAACTGTTGGCGCTCATTACACAAACAAAAAAAACAATTGCGGTAGGCGGCACATCCGGCAAGAGCACAACAGTAGCTATGCTGTTTGAAATACTGGAACATGCAGGCTTACAGCCTGGCCTTATAAGCGGCGCAGGCTTAACGCGTTTAATAAAGCAGGGCAAGATAGGCAATGCAAAAGCAGGTAATGGCGAATGGCTTATAATAGAAGCCGACGAAAGCGATGGCAGCATTGTACAATATCGTCCTTCTATTGGTATATTGCTGAATGTTGATAAGGACCACAAAGATTATCCTGAGCTTATAAAGCTTTTTGCACAGTTCAAAAATAACAGTGAAACATTTATTGTTAACCGGAACAATAAGCTTGCTTCGGCATTATCTCAAAACATAGTACATGATTTTTCTGCCGATGAAAAAGTGGAGGCGGGTTATACGGCAAAAAATTTTCAACAACATGGGTTTGAAATAAGTTTTGCAATAAATCAAGCAGCATTCAGCCTTCATGTGCTTGGAAAACATAATGGAGAAAATGCATTGGCTGCTATTGCAGCCGCTAATATTATTGGTGTTGATTTAAATATTTGCGCAAATGCATTGCAGCATTATGAAGGCATTTATCGCCGCCACCAGGTTATCGGCAATAAAAAAGGTGTTTGGCTGGTGGATGATTATGCGCATAACCCAGCCAAATGTGCCGCCAGCATTAAGGCCTGCCAGCCGGTGGCTGAAAAATTGATTGCCTGGTTTCAGCCGCATGGTTACACACCAACAAAATTTTTGCGCGAAGATTATGTAAGAGAAATTGCAGCGGCTTTACGCCCGCAGGATGAAATATGGATGAGTGAAATTTTTTATGCAGGCGGCACAGCGCTAAAAGATATTTCGGCCAATGACTTGATTAATGATATAAAGACGCTGCATAAGCATGCTTTTTTTATTGAAAACAGAAATGATTTTCCGGATGCTGTTCAATCACATCTTTCCAATGATTGCGTTATATTACTCATGGGTGCAAGAGACCCTTCGCTTGAAAAGTTTGCCCAATATGTATGGGATAAAATTTAAGTTTTAATCTTCTTAGGTTCTTCTACAACTATATTAACCTGATATTTTTTTCCTGCATCATTCAGCTTTCATTGTGTTTGCAGCAAATAATAAACCATTCAGTGCAAATAATAACTGTTGCTTCTTTCCGGGTTTTTTTAATCGTCAATTTATACCTGAAAGCCAGGCTGCGATGAGGTTTCAAACGTATAAGCGCCGTGCCAATTCATCAATAAAACTTCCCGTTTACTGGTTATTATTTAAAAAACTAAATCATAAAATCATGAAAAAGATTTATTCTTTATTGCTTTCAGCAACTATACTGTTGTTGAATGTTCATACAGCCAATGCAAAAATCTGGCGGGTAAATAATAAATCGAATTACAATGGCACCAGCATATATGGTGATAATTTAGGAGGAACATCCACCTACCCTGTGTTTAACCAAATAAACCAGGCCGTAGCCTGGGCAGCTGTTGCTAATAATGATACGCTGTATGTTGAAGGTTCAACTACTGTATATGTAAGTGCAACCGTTACAAAAAAACTTGCCATTATAGGAGCAGGATATTTTCTCACAGAAAACCCAAAGGTTACAAACGATGCGCTTGAAGTAAAGGTTAGCCAGTTAACTTTAAACGTTCAGGGTTCATCTGTTACAGGATTGAATATTGTGGTTAATGGTTATGCCTCCGATGGGAAGATTTACGTTAACGCAAGTGGTATTACTGTTAAGCGCTGCCGCATTGAAAGAGGCGTTCAATTTGCAACAGAATTAACAGATGTATATATCCTTCAGAACTTCTTTTCAAACACGTATGCAACCAATGCTTTTTATACCAATGGCTATTCAAGCTTTATTGCGCCAACCGGTATTATATTCAACAACAATATTTGCCAGAAAACACTTAACTGGAATACATGGCCTGTAAAACAATGCAAGAACAATGTTTTCGACGGGCCTGTAAATGCAAGCCCTAACCTGCAGCTTCAGTTTACTACTTCAGAATTCAGCAATAATATTTTGAAAACAACGAATGCCTCTGTTGATATAAATGGTGGCAATAAAGAAAAACTAACTTATAATATTGGCACGTTGTCCACGCAGTTTGGAACCGCTAATAACAATAAAGTTATTGCTGATATAACAACATTATTTGTTGCTTCAGGAACAAGCGATGGAAAATACCAGCTTAAAACCAATTCAAAAGGCAGCAAAAATGGATCAGACGGAGCAGACCGTGGTGCATTTGGCGGAGCGGTAGCTCAAAACCGTTATACGCTTTCAGGATTAGCTAATATACCGGTAATATATAAACTCACCACGTCCGGTGTTGCCACGCAGTCTTCAGGCTTATCTGTAACTATAAGCGCCAGGACAATCAAATAATCATCGATTTAAAACACGATTATGAAAACATTGCTAACAATGTTTTGTATGGCCTGCACTTTTCTTTTAAATGCACAAAGCCTTAAACAGGCTGAGTACTTTTTTGATAAAGACAAAGGTGTTGGGCTGAATACAAAACTTAATGTTGCCGTTGCAGCCGATAGCAGTTATTCTTTAAATATTGTAACTACATCGCTAAAGCCGGGTATGCATAAGTTGTATATACGCATGAAGGACAGCAACGGAAAATGGGGTATTATAAACAGCAGCAACGTAGAAGTATTGCCAGCCGATACGCAGTCTGTTATTATTGGCGGTGAATATTTTTTTGATAAAGACCCGGGATTTGGGAAGGGTAAACAAATAGCTATAAGTAACAGCGACACTTCAATTGTGAAAAGTTTTACAGCAGCAACAGCCTCTCTTGCGGCAGGCTATCACAAATTATACACGCGCTTTAAAGATAGTTATGGTAAGTGGAGCAGCACTAACAGTCAAAGTGTTGAAATTATTAAAACGCCGGATACTGTTCACGTAATTGCAGTGGAATATTTGTTTAAGAATGATAAAGGGTTTGGTAAAACAAGCGTAAAAACTTTTGCAACAGTTTCCCAGGATAGCACTTTTAAGTTTAAAATATTGTATAGCGAAATACCTGCAGGTGCTGATAGTTTGTTTGTAAGAGTTAAAGATGATAATGGCAAATGGTCAACCACAAAAATTGCCGCATTCAGCATACAAAAATTGCCTGGCCTGAATGCTGTTATTGCCAATGCAGTTATTGAGGATAACAATTCATTAAAAGTATATCCTAACCCTGCACAGGATTTTATTAATATTAATTTTCAATCTAAAAAAGAATCGGTTGTAATACAGATTTTTAACGAAAATGGAAAACAGGTATTTCAGGGTATAATCAAACCCGGCTTTGCTAATAAGATAAGTGTAAACAAATTTGCCGCAGGCGCTTATTTTATAAAAATAATTGATGGGGACATAATGCAATCTGCTGTTTTTATTAAACAATAAATACATGCTGATATTGAAAGGGGTTGTCTTTAATTAAAGGCAACCCCTTTTATTTTGATAACTTTCATGCTTAAATTAACAACTCAATTTTCTAATCTTCTTTTACATTTACAACTATTAAAAAATTTATAGTTACTGTATGAAAAAAATATTTTTAATACTAATTACTGCATTTGCTATGCTAAATCTTAATGCTCAAAATCCTATTCAATATTTATTTGTTGGTACTTACACGGATGGCGGTGCTAACGATGGTATTTACGTGTATAAATTTAATCCCAATAAAGGCGAGGCAACGCTTGTAAGTAAAACAAGCGGCGTACAAAATCCTTCATGGATATGCGTTACCAAAGATGGAAAATTTGTGTATGCTGTAAATGAGAACGGCGGCGATAAACCCGGTGAGCTTAGCGCCTTTGCATTTGATAAGAAAAGCGGCCAGCTTACTTTTTTAAATAAGCAGCCAACGGATGGTTATGCGCCTTGCTATGTAAGCGTTGATGCATCCGGTAAGAATGTAATTACAGCCAATTATGCAGGTGGAAATATTACAGTGTTTAAAACAAACGAAGATGGTTCGCTGCAGCCGCATGTGCAGTTGGTTGGTCATGAAGGTTATGGTGTAAATGTTACCCGCCAGGAAATGCCGCACCCGCACCAGGTTATTTTTTCACCGGATGGTAAATTTGTTTTTTCTCCTGACCTTGGTACAGACCGGGTTTATCAATATAACTTCAATGGCGCCGACGCAAAAGATGTGCTTACGCCGGCAAACGATCCTGGCTATGTTACCGTAGATGATGGTTTGGGGCCAAGGCATATAGTATTCAGCCCTGATGGAAAAACAGCTTATTTGATTAATGAGCTTGCCGGTAATATTATTGTTTATGGTTATGCAGATGGCAATTTCACACCAAAGCAAACCATCGCATCTACAACGGCAGGCGATAAGAATGACCGCGGCAGTGCAGAGATCGCTATTTCGCCCAACGGTAAATTTTTATATACCTCTAACCGTGGGGCAGCTAATGACGTTGCTTTGTATAAAGTGCAAACAGACGGTACGTTGCTGGCAAACGGCACACAGGCTGTAAACGCAAACCCGCGTGGTATGATGGTTGATCCTACAGGAAGATTTTTATTAGTTGCCAGCCAGAATAATAATACCGTTCAGATATTTGTGATCAATAAAAACTTTGGCTTGCTGCAGGATACCAATGTTAAGATAGATGTGCAGAAACCGGTTTGTTTGGTGATGACGCCGGTGAATTAAGATATCATTAAATTGTTTTAAACAATTCAGCCACAGATGAACGAGACATCTGTGGTTTTTTTATTAATCAAACAGCGTTTGTATGCCATGAGAAATCTTAAACTCATGCTGCAGCAGCCATTTTTTTCTCCACACACCGCCGGCATAGCCAACCAGGCTTTTATCGCTGCCAATTACACGGTGGCAGGGAATGATGATGCCAATCTTGTTTTTGCCATTGGTTGCTGCCACAGCGCGTACGGCTTTTTCATCACCGATAAGGCGGCTTAATTCAAGATAGGAAATGGTTTTGCCATAAGGTATTTGCAATAGTTCGCCCCATACTTTCTGCTGAAAAAAAGTGCCGGGCTGATGAACTGGTATATCAAACTCTTTGCGCTTGCCACTAAAAAACTCTATCAGTTGTTCTGTACATTGGTGCATCACTTCGCTTATGCCCGGTTCGCCATGTTTCATTTGCCCCGGCTTATCAATAAATGATAATTCAGCAATGTAATGATCCGTGCCCGCAATTTTTATCATGCCAATCGGGCTTTGATAATATGTGTAGTAGAGCTCTTCCATGTTGTGCGTTGCGCCCGTCAAACGTGAATCGTCAAAGGTGAAATCTTCTGAGTTTGATCATTGCTTAATAACACGTTTAATTCATTTATTCTTTAAGACATTCAAATTACGCTTACAATTTCATGTACCTGTATTCACGTTTGACGATTGACGTTTCACGTTATTCATCCCACCTTCATCCCGTTCTTTACATTTCGTTCCGGCTGCAGTAATACAACATTATTGTTTTCATCATACACACCCAGCACCAGGCATTCACTAAAAAAATTGGCTATTTGTTTTACAGGGAAATTTATAATGGCAACAACCTGTTTATCTTTTAAATTTTCTTTTGAATAATGATGTGTTATTTGTGCGGAAGATTTTTTTATTCCCAATTCACCAAAATCAATCGTAAGCTGGTATGCAGGCTTTCTTGCATTTGGAAAATCATGTACTTCTGTAACCGTTCCACAGCGTATATCAATCTTCTCAAAATCATCCCAGCTTATCATATTTTGTTATTAGTGAATTTTGTATATTATTTTGTACCTATAAATTGGTTCGTAAATTAATAACAAAAAAATAATCTTTATGAAAAGACATGCAACTGCCGTTTGGAACGGTTCAGGAAAAGAAGGAAATGGTACAGTAACCACGCAAAGCGGTACTTTAAGTAATACCCAGTATTCTTATAAATCGAGGTTTGAAGAAGGCACAGGCACTAACCCGGAAGAGTTGATTGCTGCTGCACATGCCGGCTGCTTTACCATGAAGTTAAGTTTTGTTTTGGGTGAAGCGGGTTTTACGCCTGAAAGCCTCGAAACAACTTCCAATATTAACTTTGAAAACGGTGTGCTCACCGAATCCCACCTGGTTGTAAAAGGCAAGGTGCCGGGCATAAGCAAAGAAAAGTTTGATGAATGTGTGAAGAACGCCGAAGAAAATTGCCCCATCAGCAAAGCGTTGAACATGAAAATTTCATCTGAAGCAACGCTTGAGGGCTAAGCCTTGTTTTCAATCTAAATTTATTAATTAAACATCTCATTACATGAGGATCATCGGGTGCGTTATTGCTGCTATTATAGCGATTGTGCTTATTTATTTTTTAGATAACCAGCAAACTTTAAGTGGCAGTAAAACGCCCCGTTTTGGTTTTTTTCTTTCTCCGCAAAAAGGTTTCTGGCAGAATGCAGAACCTGCAAATGAAACCTTTAACGATAATCTTAATTTTCCGCAATTAAAAGGCGCCACAGAAGTTTTCTTTGACGAAAGATTAGTGCCGCATGTATATGCCGAAAACGAAAACGATGCCTGGTTTGTGCAGGGTTACCTGCATGCGAAATTCAGGTTGTGGCAAATGGAATTCCAGGTATATGCAGCGGGCGGAAGATTGAGTGAAATAATGGGCGATTCGGCCAATGGCACCAACTTTTTGAAGATTGATAAATTTTTCAGGAGGCTTGGAATAGTATATGGCGCAGAAAAGGCCCTGCATGCCATGGAAAACGACCCTGAAATGAAAGCTGCCTGCGATGCTTATACTGCAGGCGTAAATGAATACATTAAAACCCTTAAGGAAAATGATTATCCTTTAGAATATAAATTGCTTAATTACAAACCTGAGCCTTGGACCAACCTGAAAACTGCATTGCTTACAAAATATATGGCTTATGATCTTGCCGGGTATGAAGAAGATTTTGAAAGGACTAATGTAAAGTCGTTCCTTACCAAAGCGCAGTATGAAGCGCTCTTTCCTTACGTACAGGATTCCATGCAACCGATCATTACCAATCCTCTGCCTAAAATAAATTCACTTAAATTTTCAATTCCGCCTGCAACAACTGACTCTTTATATTTTAATTTCAAAACGGCTGTTGCGCCGCTGAATCCCGCCATAAAACCTGATAAAAATAACGGCAGTAATAACTGGGCTGTTGCCGGCAGCAAAACAAAAAGCGGCAGGCCTATTTTGTGCAACGATCCGCATTTAGGGCTTAACCTTCCATCGCTTTGGTATGAAATGCAGATATCTACGCCGGCATTTAATACGTATGGTGTTTCGCTGGCGGGTGCACCAAACATACTTATAGGGTTTAACGAAAATATTGCCTGGGGCTTAACCAATGCAGAACGTGATGTGAAAGATTATTATGAAGTAAAATTTCGCGACAGCACTATGCAGGAATATTGGTTTAATGATGGCTGGCGCAAAGCAGAATTGCGCAATGAAATAATTAAGGTACGCAACAAGCCAAGCGATACAGAGCATATTGCTATTACGGTTTGGGGGCCGGTAATGTATGATCCTCATTATCCTGATAAACTGCATACAGACAAGTATTATGCTGTGCACTGGCAGGCGCACGAGGAAAGCGATGACCTTGCCTGCATTCTGAAATTGGTAAGGGCTAAAAATTACGATGATTATATTGATGCTATTTCCACATTTAGCTGCCCGGGGCAAAATTTCGTTTTTGCAGATAAAGCCGGTGATATTGCCATTCGTCAGGCAGGCAAATTTCCTGCATTATGGTACAGGCAGGGCGATTTTGTTATGCCGGGGTTTGACAGCACTTATGCCTGGCAGCATTACATTCCTGATAGCCTGGAAATACCAATGTATAATCCTGAAAGAGGTTTTGTAAGCAGCGCCAACCAGTCGCCTTATGATGTAAAAACCTATCCTTATTATACGCCGGGCAACTTTTCTTTGTACAGGGGCTGGCTTATTAACCGCTACTTATCATCTATGCAAAATATTACAACAGATGATATGGAAAAGCTGCAAAACAACAATTATAACCTGCTGGCAGAAAAGGCTGTTCCGCTTTTATTGTCGCAGATTGTTTATGCCAGGTTAGATAATAAAGAAAAGCAATATCTCTCCACCGTGGCATCGTGGAATTTAATAAATGATGCGGCGTCTGAAGGCGCTACTGTTTTTGACTTATGGAAGGATAGTTGTATAAGCAGGATTTATGGTGATGAACTTCACCAGGCTTCTTTGCCTGTTCCGCCGGTTGAACCGGGCACATTGGTAAAAGCTATTTTAAAGGATTCTGTTGCATTATTTGCAGATGATATAAATACACCTCAAAAAGAAACCCTGAAAGACGACGTTACAGCAGCATTTAAAAGTATTATACCTGTATTGGAAAAAGCTAAAGATGATAATGTATTAGCCTGGGGAAAATTTAAAGATGGCGGCATTACGCATCTGCTTAAAATTTCCGCCTTTAGCAGGCCTCATTTGAATGCAGGCGGTGGAAAGGATATTATTAATGCTTTCAAAAAAGATCATGGGCCAAGCTGGCGTATGGTGGTTGAATTAACCGATGATATTAATGCTTACGGCGTTTATCCCGGTGGGCAAAGCGGAAATCCCGGCAGCAGGTACTATGATAATTTTGTAGATACCTGGGCAGCGGGTAAATATTACCGCATAAAACTGTATAGCAAAAATGATATTGCCGGTAAAAGAGATAACCTTGGCAGAATGATCTTTGAAAAATAAAACTCAAAGCAAAAATGCTTTGGAATGCATGCCTTTGAATTGAAGATTTCTGATTTAAAAATTTAAAAATTAATATGAAGTTTATAATTGTTGTTTTGCTTACGGCATTGCTGGGTTATGCAGCACCATTGTATTTCACGTGGTGGAGCTTTGCCGTTACTTCATTCATAATTGCCTTGCTTATTCATCAAAAAGCGCTTGCCGCTTTTTTAGCCACGTTTCTTGGTTTGTTTTTACTGTGGGGCGTTATGGCATTGATTATTGATAACGCTAACGACCATTTACTCTCCCAAAAAATTGCTACGTTACTGCCATTAGGCGGCTCATCCATATTATTAATTTTTGTAACTGCGTTCACAGGCGGGCTGGTTTCAGGTTTCGCAGGGTTAACGGGCAGCCTTGCACGCAAGCCTGTGGAATAATTTCTGGGTGACTGATAGATTGAACTTTCCATAACTTTTTTATCAGTTTATTTGTGGCTATAATTAATTCCTGTGGCAAAGATTCTTGACATTGTTTCCTACAAAATTTTGCCTGCACAAATGGGTGGGCAAAAAGGCATTGCCATTTTCTGTAAATACCTGGGCGAACAAAATGACCTTACGGTTGTTTCGGTTGAAGACAACGATATAAACCTTGCTGAAACCTATAATATGGTGCCGCTTTTCAGCAAGGAAAGAAGAAGGTATATAAACCCTTTTTATGTATCACAGATAAAAAAAATAATAAAGCAAAAGGATATTAAGAATGTTATTACCGAACATCCTTATATGGCCTGGATGGGCTGGGTTTTAAAAAGAAGCCTTGGAATAAAATGGTTTGTGCACACACACAATATAGAATATGAACGCTTCAGAACCATTGGCAAATGGTGGCATAGCCTTTTAAAAATTTATGAAAGCGCTGTTTATAACCATGCCGATAAAGTTTTCTTCAAAACAAAAGAAGATATAGAATTTGCCATAGCAAAAAAAATGGTGAAGGAAAAGAATGCAGTATTAGTGCCTTTTGGAATTGATATTGATAAAATGCCTGCTGATAAACCTGAAGTAAAACGGGCCATATATAAAAAACATAACATTCCAACTGATGCAACACTGCTTTTTTTTAATGGCACACTGGATTATAAACCAAACCTTCACGCCCTGCTATTTATATTGAATGAATTAAACCCGGCCTTACTTAAAACTCCGTCTTTTAATTACCGCTTTCTTATTTGCGGCAGAGGCTTGCCTGCTTCTTTTAATGAACTTAAAGATTATAAGAACAGGAACATTGTATATGCCGGTTTTGTAGATGATGTATATGCTTATTTTAAAGCAGCTGATATTTTCGTTAATCCCGTTATAACAGGCGGTGGCGTTAAAACAAAAATAGTGGAGGCAATGGGTTATGGTGTAAGCGTGGTTTCCTGCGTATCCGGGGCGGCTGGCATAGAGCTTTCTGTTTGCGGGGAGAAGATTAAAGTGGTAAACGATAATGATGTTTCCACCTTTGTTACCGCAATAATCAATAACGAAAGTATGCAGGCAAATACCCCGCAGCAATATTATGATTATTACTCATGGCGCAACATTGTAAAAAAGCTTCAATCTTTATTTAATGCATAGCTGCATAAATAAATTTTTATAAAAACAAAAAAATTTATTTACTAATGGATTGATATTTGTAAAACATTTTTACCTTACAATCCATTTCTATAAAAGAAAAATTCACATCATGGCAAAAGCAAATAAAAAAGCTGTAAAGAAAGCAGCACCAAAAAAGGCTGCTAAGAAAGCGGCTCCTAAAAAAGCTGCTAAGAAAGCAGCGCCAAAGAAAGCTGTAAAAAAAGCAGCGCCCAAAAAGGCCGTTAAGAAAGCTGCTCCTAAAAAGGCTGTGAAAAAAGCAGCACCAAAGAAGGCTGCTAAGAAAGCGGCTCCTAAAAAAGCTGCTAAGAAAGCAGCGCCAAAGAAAGCTGTAAAAAAAGCGGCGCCCAAAAAGGCCGTTAAGAAAGCTGCTCCTAAAAAGGCTGTGAAAAAAGCAGCACCAAAGAAGGCTGCTAAAAAAGCGGCTCCCAAAAAAGCTGCTAAGAAAGCAGCGCCCAAAAAAGCTGCACCTAAAGCTGCGGAACCTCAACAACCTGAATTACCACTAACAACTACCGATGTTCAGCCAGCGCCTGAAGTGCCAACGCCTGAAGATACAGGCACAGAAAGCGCATCTTAAAGCATTTGTAAGCCCCGTTTGGGGCTTTTTTATTACCAGGTATTCACTGCGAGTTTATCTAAAATCCCTCTGCATTTTCATGAGGCTTTAATTGTTTGAACCTGTAAATGCTTTATTATTTTTGTAGTGTATGAAACCAGCATGATAATCTTCAACACAAAGAAAATATTCATAGTAACATTTCATGCGCATGACTGAAAAAATAAATATACACGAATGAAATATAAATTACTTGGAAGGAGCGGTTTAAAAGTATCAGAATTATGCCTTGGCACTATGGGCTTTGGAACAGAAAACGGCTGGGGTGCAGACAAAGAAGCCAGCTTTTCCATAATGGAAAAATATGCGGAAGCAGGCGGTAATTTTTTAGATACGGCAAACATTTACAAGTTTGGCACCAGCGAGAAAATAATTGGTGAATTTTTAAATGCCCGTGACCGTGATTATTTCGTTATAGCAACAAAATATTCTTTGCACGATAATAAAACCAATCCTAATGCCAGTGGCAATAACCGCAAGAATATGATGCGCAGTGTGGAAGCAAGCCTGCAACGGTTACAGACAGATTTTATTGATGTTTTATACCTGCATATATGGGACGACCTTACACCCATTGATGAAGTGTTGCGTGGCCTGGATGACCTTATAAAACAAGGCAAGGTATGTTATGCAGCCATAAGCGATACGCCTGCATGGATAGTGGCCAAAGGTAATGTTATGGCAGAACTGATGGGCTGGAGCCAGTTCATTGCATTGCAGGTTGAATACAGCTTATTGCAACGTACGCCTGAACGTGAATTGCTGCCCATGGCAAAACATTTTGGAATGACGGTTACACCCTGGGCGCCACTGGCAGGCGGTGCATTAACCGGTAAATATTTGCGTGGTGATTTTGGAAGAATAAAAGAAGGCAGCAACCGGTTAAATGAAAACAGCCAGCGTATTACAAAAGAAGTAATGAATGTTGCAGAAAAGTTAGGTGTTGACCCATCGCATGTGGCTTTGAAATGGACCATGCAACAACCACTTTCTGTTATCCCGATTGTAGGCGCAACAAAGCTTTCGCAACTTGAGCAAAATTTGAAAACAATTGATGTTACTATTCCGGATGAAGATATGCAGCATCTTAATGAAATAAGCGCTATTGATTTAGGTTTTCCAATGAAATTTTTTAAAGAAGATAATGTGATAATGAATAATTATGGCGGCTTTTATGATAGAATTGAAAAACGCTGAAATATTTAAAACAACATAACTGCAATTTCCTGTAACCATAACAATCGGCAACAGTAATATTTTGCTGCATACCATTACTGAATTTGCAGGTTTATTTGTTGGCTTTCGTTACTACTTGTTTTTAAAAAGAAAACGAGGAGATATAATTGCACCACCTAACCGCTTATCCATCATAATTGGCGCAACCCTGGGTGCTTTTATTGGCAGCAGGTTAATTGGTGGTTTGGAAAATCCTGCAGGATTAGTGCAGTCCGAAAATATTTTGTTTTATTTCTATTCAAACAAAACAATCCTGGGCGGTTTATTGGGCGGCCTTATTGGCGTGGAGTTAGTAAAAAAAATAATCCATGAAGAAACAGCTTCCGGTGATTTATTTACCTATCCCATCATACTGGCTTTGATTGTTGGGCGCCTTGGTTGTTTTAGCATGGGTATTTATGAAGAAACATACGGGTTGCCAACAAACCTGCCGTGGGGTATGCATTTGGGCGATAGTTATTACAGGCATCCTGTGGCTTTGTATGAAATTATTTTTTTGATATTACTATGGATGGCGCTTATTAAAATTGAAAAAAAATACACACTGCAAAACGGGGCACGGTTTAAGCTATTTATGATCGCCTATTGTTTCTTCCGCTTTATACTTGATTTTATAAAGCCGCATTATACCTTCAGCATTGGCCTTTCCACCATACAAATAACTGCGCTGCCTGGCTTGATGTATTATTACAGATATATTATTCATCCGAAACAATTATTGCAGTATTAAACAGTCGTCTTTTTTTCAGGCACATTATTAAAAATATTGTTTCGACTTCGCTCAACAGCAATTGTCTTCGGCTCCGCTCAGACAATTTTTAATAACCCTTTTGTTTTTACAATACGGCTTCTTTTCAAAAACAATAACAGAACATCTATCTTTATAATACATACATTTTTTATGCCTGAGCGCGCCTATACGTATTACGATTTCACCATAAGCCTTTGCCCTGTTTGTTTAAAAAGAATTGATGCAAAAATTGTGTTTGAAGGCAATAATGTTTTCATGCTGAAAAATTGCCCGGAGCATGGTTTTCAAAAAGTATTAATTGCAACCGATGTTGAATATTATAAGAACATCCGCAATTATAATAAGCCCAGTGAAATGCCTTTGCAGTTTAATACAAAAACTTTGTATGGTTGTCCGTACGACTGCGGGTTATGCGTAGATCATGAACAGCACAGTTGCTTAACGATTATAGAAATTACAGACCGCTGCAACCTTACCTGTCCCACTTGTTATGCAATGAGTTCGCCGCATTATGGAAGGCACCGCACAATTGATGAGATTGAGAAAATGCTGGATATAATTGTTGCCAATGAAGGAACGCCGGATGTGGTGCAAATAAGCGGCGGCGAACCAACGGTGCACCCTGATTTTTTTGAGATACTGGATATTGCAAAAAGCAAACCTATCCGCCACTTAATGGTAAATACTAATGGCATCCGCATAGCAAAAGATAAAGCGTTTGTAAAGCAGCTTGCTTCGTATATGCCCGACTTTGAAATTTACCTGCAGTTTGATTCTTTTAAGCCGGAAGCATTGATGCAACTGCGTGGTAAAGATTTAACGGATGTGCGAAAAAAAGCGCTGGCGCATTTAAATGAATTTAATCTTTCTACCACATTGGTGGTTACATTGCAAAAAGGCGTGAATGATGATGAGATTGGAGAAATAATTGACTTCGCTTTAAAACAGCCCTGCGTAAGAGGCGTAACCTTTCAGCCAACACAAATTGCAGGCAGGCTGAAACATTTTGATGCGGCAACAGACAGGATAACGATGACAGATGTGCGGCAAAAGATTTTAGAGCAAACAAATGTATTTCAGCCAAACGATCTTATTCCGGTGCCATGCAATCCCGATGCACTGGTGATGGGCTATGCATTAAAACTTGCAGGACAGGTTTTTCCGATGACACGGTATATTGATCCGGCGCATCTTTTAAACAACAGCCGCAATACAATTGTATATGAACAGGATGAACAACTGCATGCACACATGCTTAAAATTTTCAGCACAGGCATTTCGGTTGACCGCGTGGAAAACAATTTTAAAGAACTGCTTTGCTGCTTGCCCCAAATTCATGCGCCCGGTTTAAGCTATGAAAATTTATTCCGGATAATTATTATGCGGTTTATTGATGCCTATGATTTTGATGTGCGTGCTATTAAAAAAAGCTGTGTGCATATTGTAAATAAAGATGGCCGAATTATTCCATTTGAAACCATGAATATGTTTTACCGCGATGAAAAAGAAATGTATGTAAGGCAATTACAAAATGAGCGCAGCCCGCTGCTGCATAAATTATAGATATATGAATAACTGGAAACTTGCTTATAAAATTACAGCCGTCAATTGCGGCATTGTTGTGCTTATTGGTATTGTTTGCGGTGCAGTTAATTACCGGGATAATTTTGGTTTGATATTAGGACTTGTTTGCTTATTTGGCGGCGTAATAAATTTGGTGCTGGGCATCTTCATTATATTGCTGGGATCAAAAGACTGGGGCAAAGGGTTTTTAAACAGTGCGGGCATATTATTGCTGCTAAGCGGCATATCATGCAGCATTGGTTTTTCCGATTTTAATTTGCACTGATTATGACCTACGATGAATTTATATTAACCATTGAAAATGATGACACGCCTGCTTCAAGCCTACCTTTATATGTGCAGGCTTTGTGGTGGGATGCCAAAGGCAACTGGGGCAAAGCTCATTCATTAATTGATGCATTGGATGATAAAAATTCCTGCCGGGTGCATGCTTACCTGCACCGGAAAGAAGGCGACATTTGGAATGCAGATTACTGGTACAGGCGCGCTAATGCACAACGGCCTGCTATAAGCCTGGATGAAGAATGGAAAAACCTCGCCATGAAACTATTGCTGGAATAGCAGAAAAGCTACATATAGGATTAAGATGAAGCTGCCATGAAAAACCAATGCCTGCGCCTAAAAATAAGTCAAACAATTTTTTAATATAAAAGCAACTGTTTTGCAAAGGCGGCAGTTAAATAAAGCATATCAAAATATTTGCGCTGATTGAATGATCTTTTGTACATAATGAAAGGCTGCATGGAAAACGATGCAAAGTGCCAGAAGCTGTTTTATGAAAAATACCTTCCGTATGCACTGCGCATTTCCTACCGTTATGTGCATTCTTTTGATAACGCCGCGCTTGCTGCCAACGATGCTTTTGTAAAGATTTTTAAGAACTTTCAAAAGTTCGAGATACGCGATCATAATCATGTGGAAACAATGCTGCTTGCATGGATAAAGCGGATAGTAATAAATGCATCTATTGATTTTATGGGCAGGGAAAACCTCGTGACCGCGAATGGTAAACCGCATAATGAAAACGGGGAATATTTAAAAGTGAATAACAGCGGCGAGAATAAACTTGTGTATAAAGAACTGGTGGAACTGGTAAGAAAACTGAGCCCGGCTTATAAAGTTGTTTTTAATCTTTATGTGATTGATGGGTACACCCACCAGGAAATAGCTAATATGCTTGGTATTTCAGTGGGCACATCAAAATCAAACCTTTCAAAGGCAAGGGCATTTCTTCAGAAATATTTAATAAAAGATGACAAAGGCAATGTATTATGCTTTACATGAAGGAAGACGATATGGATGAAATGATGCGTAAAGCTGCAGAGAATTACGACATTGATGCCGGCAAGGCTGCCGACTGGAATGCTGTGTATAATGCCGTGCATGCAACTGAACAGCCATTGCCGCCTGTTGCAGAAAAAAAGCGCAGGCGCCGCTTTGCTTTTTGGTGGCTGCTGCTTATTCCTTTAGGCTGGATAGCAAGTAATGAATACAATAAATTTAAAGATGGGCAGCATAATGAAACTGTCAAAAGCCCTTCGCAAGTAAAGGAGGAGTTAAATAATAATCAACAACCTGCAGCAGCAGATAAAGCACAGGTAAAAACCGCACCAGCTAATAATAGCATGGATGATGTTATTATAAACAGCAATGAAAACAAAAACAGCCGGAGCAATAAGATTGTTATAACACAAAGCGGCAGGCTGCCGGCAACGAATAATATAGCAGCTTTTCATCCGTTACCAGTTAAGGAAGAACCTGCAATCAATCAATCATCAGCAAATCAATTCAAAGAAAACCAGGCAGGGTTGCCAACAGAAAATAACAGCATTGTCAATAATAATACTAATGCTGTTGATTTGAATAAAGATGAAGAGCAGGTTATCACACAAAACCATCTTCCTGCTTTATCCAAAGCAAAAACAGAAACGGATACTACGCAGCTCAATACAGGCAATACTTCAAAAAAGATTATTAAAAACCCTAAGGGCGACAATCATTATTTCTACGCAGGATTAGCTGCCGGCACAGACTTAAGCTTTATAAAATATCAAAGCGCACGGCCACTGGGTTACAATGTGGGTTTGCTGGCAGGTTATAAATTTAATAAGCTAAGTATTGAATCGGGTTTTTTTATTGACAGAAAGAACTATTACACCAAAGGAAAATATTTTGATAAATCGGGCATTGCTTATTTCCGCAACTCCGAGATACTTACGGTTGATGGTTATTGCACCATGTTTGAAATTCCATTGAATATTAAATATAACTTCATTGAAAAGAAGAACCATGCATGGTTTGCCACAGCCGGCGTTTCTTCTTACTTAATGAATAAAGAGTTTTACAATTACGATTATCTGCGGGATGGCGAAGAACATTATGGCAGCCGCGCCTATTATCATGCAGCGCAAAACTGGCTTTCTGTTTTAAACCTGAGTGCAGGCTACGAACTTAAAACAGGAAAAAAGACAAGCTTTCGCATAGAACCTTATTATAAAACTTCCCTCAACGGGTTAGGCACCGGCAAGCTTTCTATATCAAGCGCCGGCATTAATGCAAGCCTGGTAAGAAGAATACCTTAACTGCTCTTCTTTTAAGCGGGCAACTATTTATTCAACAGGTTTAATAACCGGGTTCCACAACAGTTGTATTATAATGCCTTTCGCCGTGTTCATCGTGTTCAAAATCACCTTGCCAAAGCATCATCAGCATAGCAAATACAAATGCAACAACAATACCTGTAAAAAGCACTGCGGTAAATTTTTTTGGATCGTTTGGAGAAGTATGTCCAGACATATTTTTTTGTTTGATGATTATCGGCTCAAAAATAATGAATCAATTAAACTTTATTGAGTGGCCGAAAATATTTTATTGCTCACAGATTGCACGGATGCCCACAGATTTGTTTTTTCTTCTGTGTTAATCTGCGTTATCTGTGAGAAAACTTACATATCTCGAACGTGATATTTTATGGCTCACAGATTGCACGGATGCCCACAGATTATTTTTCTTTCTGTGTTAATCTGCGTTATCTGTGAGAAAACTTACATATCTCGAACGTGATATTTTATGGCTCACAGATCACACAGATGCCCACAGATTATTTTTCTTTCTGTGTTAATCTGCGTTATCTGTGAGAGCTTCAAAGCATGTCAAACGCGATATTTTTATGGCTCACAGATCACACAGACATCCACAGATTATTTTTCTTTCGTGCTGATTTAAACGAAGATTAATTGATGATTCGTATAATATTCTCTTTGTCTATCAATTTTGAAACATTGAAGTTTACCAGTATGCCAAGATGTTTATTGGTAAGTTTAAGATAAGTAAGCAATTGTTTTTTATGAACGTCATGCAAAGTTTCTACAGATTTTATCTCAATAATTACCAAGTCATTTACAATTATATCGGCTCGAAAACCTACCTCCATTCTTATATTCCTGTAGATTACCGGCACCGGAACCTGTGTTTGAACATAAAGCCCCATATCCCTTAATTCGAATGCGAGAACGGTTTCATATACACTTTCCAATAATCCCGGGCCCAATTGATTATAAATTGAGAATACAGCACCTCTTATTTTATAAGTGATAGTGTTAATCTCTTCCATTATGGTACAATTTTATTCTTATGGTAAATATATTATGGCTCACAGATCACACAGATGCCCACAGATTTGTTTTTTCTTCTGTGTTAATCTGTGTTATCTGTGAGAGCTTCAAAGTATGTCAACGTGATATTTTTATGGCTCACAGATCACACAGATGCCCACAGATTTGTTTTTTCTTCTGTATTATCTGTGAGAAAACCTATTGTCTGAAAAAATCAATCCGGCTGCGCATATTGCATCATATTTAAAACCAAATCCGGGTCCGGACAATTCTTAAGGTATTTCTCTTTTTCTCCATAAGCGCAAACGCCGGGGTAATCGCCTTTCTTCATTTCCATATCGTAAATAAGCTGGAAATGTAAGTGCGGCGGCCAGTTGCCGTTTTCTTCAGGCTTACCAAACTGTGCAAACTTTTCGCCTCTTGTAATATACTCGCCGGCGCGCCGGTTATTTATATCGTTTAATGAAATATGGCCATACAAACTATAAAAGGCAATGCCATCTAACTGGTGCAATAAAATTAATGTAGCACCATAATCGCCAAAGCGGTTGTTGAAGGCCAGGCTATGGACCATGCCGCCCATGAAAGCAAAAACAGGCGTGCCTGCATTGCACCAAATATCTACGCCCAAATGCAGGCGCCACGGCTCAGCGCCAGGCACATCAAATACGTCGCTGCGGTTATAAATAGAACGGTATTCTGTATAGCCGCCAATGCCATACACAGCACCTGCATCTTTTATTTTTTTATCTATATACGCGGAAAACTTGCCGGCATCTTCCAGCTCTTTGTCATTTAAATCGGCATTGGTTGCGGTGAAGTTCATCAGCAATAATTTATCTTTTGCTGCATTGAATGGCACCACCGCGTGGAATGTATCCTGGTATTTTTTTAAGACTGAAGTGAACCTTGGATTATTGAGCATGCGTTAAAATTACAAAGCAGGGCGTTAGTATCGCCGGCAGATTTCATGAAGAAGCTACTCATCATCATACGCAACCAATTGAATTATTACACCATCATTATAATAAATGCGGCCATTTTTGGCGAGGTATTGTTTTTGCGTGGTTTTATCTTTAAGGAATTTATCCGTAAAACCTTTTATCGCCTCTTTTGGTTTTGATGGAATGCCATCCGCCGGTTTCAATGTGTGCACATAACTTTTTATATTTTCAATGTAAGCAGCAAGGCAGAGATCGGTGCCGCCAAAAATATCCGCTCTTATAATGCGGTTACCTGTAATAGCAATAAAACCTCCATAAGCGCTGTCGCTACTTTTCATTTTTTCAATAAAATAATGCAGGTACGATGTATCAAAATAAGTGCTGTCATTATACGCCTTCAGGTAAGCTGATGTTTGGTTCTTTTTATTCTTTTCAGAAAGCTCACTGTCAATCTGCTTCCACACTTTGCTTTGCCGTTTGGAAACATCAATCTGTTTGCGCACGCCGGCATCTGCCGTGCCGGCATGCCTGAAAGATTTTGCCTTATTATCCCATCTTCCTTTTTCAACACAAAAAACCTGCACATAGTTTTTTCGCCTGCCCTTTGGAATAATAGCTGTTTCACCAAAGGCGCGGTCCTGCTTGCCGCCCTGCACCATTTCGCCGCTCATCAGCATTATATTTTCATTCGACCGGTTTTTAATCATCAGCGTTGATACGTCTGCACCACCTTCACTCATTTCCTTCACAATTATTTTTCGCCTGCGCATGGCATCATCAAAACTGGTTATTTTTCCATTAAACATTTGCTTATTGGCATAACCACTATCGCCGCCGGCATTTTTAAACCGAACAGGAATAAGCTGTAATTTTTTGTAGGTCCACGGGCTGTCGTATTGAACGCTTAATTCGTTATAGGTAAGCTGGGCAAAGCTTTGTGCATGACAGAAAAAAATAACCGTCACCAAATAACACCATTTAAAATTAAGCAGAAGTTTAAGCATGCACTGCAATCTTAAATGCCACAAGTTATAAGAATTATTAATACCTGATAATTGATAGCCAATTAAAACAAAAGCCCCGCAATTGTTGCGAGGCTCTGCCAGTTTATTTATACATTGATATTACATGCCCATTTGTGACTGGTCCATGCTGCTTTGACTTTTGTTCTGGCGTTTGAATAATGAAACATCCATTTTGCCAAAACGATAAGAAAAGTTTAAGCGAACCAGTTGCGGATTATTTAACCTGTAATAATCCTGGTAGAAATCTTCAGCATAAGAAATCTGCCTGTTGGCGCTTGTTCTGAAAATATCGTTTACGCTAAGTGTAACGGCGCCTGCCTGGTTTTTGAAGAACGTTTTCTTGATAGCAATATCTGTGCGCCAGAAAGGTTTAATATAACCCTGCGAAGCTGACTGTGCAGACTGCGGAGGTCCAAACATCTGGCGGCCCTGGTTAACCGGCAGGTTTGTTTTGCTCTGGTAATTGGCAGATAATTGTACAGAGAAATTGGCAGGCA
Source organism: Parafilimonas terrae (assembly GCF_900115755.1). GTDB lineage: Bacteria > Bacteroidota > Bacteroidia > Chitinophagales > Chitinophagaceae > Parafilimonas > Parafilimonas terrae. Next base: position 806,131 of record NZ_FOXQ01000001.1, on the reverse strand, counting down.
ACTTAATATTGTTGTTCCATTTTCCAAACCAGCTCAGCATACCATCCTGTGTTAAAGTGCTAAGGTTTTCTGCGTTGATCTTTGACCTGTAAAGGTTAACGTTCAAATTAAAATCCCACCACTTTGTTACATAGTTTACAGAAGTTAATTCAGCGCCATAAGAATATGCGGAGTTTGCATTTTCATACGTGTTGATCCATTCAACCCTGTCGAGCGTTTGGTTGTATTCAGACTTCTGGAAACTTGTTATAAGGTTGTTTGTGTATTTATAATAGATGGAAGCGAGGAACATATTGTTCTTGCCATACGTTTTGCTGTAAGAAAATTCAAATGAATTAGTGAATTCCGGATGAAGATCTGGATTACCGCGTGTGATATATAAACTATCGCTCCTGTCAGTATAAGGAATTAGCTGGAAGAAGTTAGGCCTGTTGATGCGGCGTGAAAAGTTTGCCTGCAACTCCTGCCTGTTTTCCAATTTATAACTTAAGAAAACTGAAGGGAATAAACTGATAGGATAATTATTGGTAAAATGTCCTGTATCGTTCAATATACCTGAATAATCGCTTCTTTCTGCACGCAGGCCTACCTGGTAACCAAAGTTCTTAATGGCGCTTGTTATAGTGGCATAAGCAGCATACACATTATTGGTATTGGTATATTCTATACCTGCTGACGGCACTTTAATTGACTCGGAGCCTTTTACATAATAGGTTTGATTATTATTTTCCAGCTTATTGATCTGTGCTCTTAAACCGGTTTCGAGTTTAATATTTTTTGTAATTGGATTGGTATAATCTGTTTGAATAGTAAAAAAACTGTTTTTGCCATCTGACACCTGGCGTTGGTTGGTAATGCTGTTGGCGCTGCCACCAAAAGTATTACTTGTTATGTATTGTGAGCCGTCGTTCTTTCCACCGAAATAATTTACGTCTGCAGTAAGCTGGTGACCATCTTTCGTGAAGTTATGCACCACGCCACCTTGCACACCCGTTCCGTTAAAAGTTCTGTTGTTGTTTGATAAACGGTTGCCGGTCAGGTTTACAGTATGGTCATTATATATGCTGTCTGTAATAATGTCGCTTGATGAAGTGGGTTTAAATTCGCCATGCACTTTTGTTCCGGATATAGATAAGGTTGTTCTGTTGGTTACAAAATAATCAAGCCCTATTCTTCCAAACATAAAGCCGCCATTGTTTTTGCTTTCCGTATTTTGAAAGCTATGCACATTTTTCAGGTTTAAAGTATCGTAAGAATAAAGCTGGTCGGTTGTGCCCTTTGTAAGGCTTTTACGGCTGTTGAGCATTGCCGCTGCGGTAAAATTTACCTTGCCCTGCCTTACGCTAAAATTGCCACCTGCATTATAGCCGCCACGGCTGTCAACTCCGGCCATAATATTGCCGTTATAACCGGTTTTCTTATTCTTCTTTAAAACAATATTTAAAATACCTGCGTTGCCGCCGCTTGCATCATATTTAGCTGAAGGGTTTGTAATTACTTCCACGCTTTGAATGGCATCTGCGGGAATCTGGTCTAATGAAAGCGTTGTAGGCCTGCCATCAATATATAATTGCGGCGTTGCATTGCGCAGCTTAACGTTGCCGTCAATATCCACCTGCAAAGAGGGTACGTTTTTCATTACATCAACCGCCGTTCCGCCTGCGCTTACAATATTTTTATCTACGTTAAATGTTTTTTTGTCAATATCCAGTTTAAGCGCTGCAGATGTTCCGGTAACGGTTACGGTTTGCAGGGTGTTGGCCTCATCGGGCTGAAGTTTTATGTTGCCGAGATCTTTATCAAGGGCGCTCATCATATTACTGCCGCCCATTTGCTGGCCTTGCTGGGAAGGTGCATTTCCGCTACCCGCTTTCATTTGAAAGCTTATTTTTTCTTCATGCATTTTATAACCCACAGCGGAAATTCTTAAAGTGATGCCAAATAAAGGCAGGTCGCTGAAACTAAACTCGCCATTGGGTTCTGTTGTAGCGCCTTTAAATAATACCTGTTTCGATTTTTTTGTAGCGCTGTCATACTGGTTTTGCAGCAGGATTATAGTTGCTTCAGATAGCGGCTTGCCAATGCTGTCAAGCACTTTTCCGTATATATGACCAATACTCGGCACCTGGCGGCCCTTTCCACCACCTGCGGGAAACTGGGCAAATATGCCTGTAGTTGTAATCAGTAATACCGCCGCCATTAATACTTTTTTCATAAATTCTGTATTTGTAATTTGAATGGCAAAATTATTTACAGGGCGAACGATTATAAGCCAAATGAGACAAGCGGATGAAATAATGCGACAAAAGGCAAATGAAATTTTGCGCTTGTTTAGCGGTTGATTTTCAACGCAAAAGGAAGGTGAATTAATTGTTAATGTTTGCCTGTTAATTCGGCCACCGCATCCTTATAGCTATCGCCAACGGGTATCTCCATATCATTTATAAAAATGCTGTTTTTACGAATGGATGTAATGTAATCTTTGGAAACAATAAATGATTTTTGAACGCGTATAAACATGGAAGCAGGCAACTGCTCTTCTATGGCTTTCATTGTAATGCGGGCAACGAGCGGTTTGGATGAGCTTTTAAGATGTATCTTGAGATAATCTTTCAACCCTTCAATCCACATAATATCGGTAAAAATTACTTTTACAAGGCTGTAGTCTGCATTAATGAAGAAATAAGGCGGCGCCTCAGACCCGGCCTGTTTTTTTGTTTTAAGCTGGTGCAGTTCCCAGGCCTTATTACAGGCTTTAATAAACCTGTCGAGCGATACGGGTTTTACAAGATAATCAACCACATCAAGCTCGTAGCCTTCCAGGGCATATTTTTCATACGCCGTAATAAGAATAAACATGGGTTTGGCCGTAATTGTTTTAATAAACTGCAAACCTGTTAAGCCCGGCATTTGTATATCAAGAAAAACAAGATCAATTTCTTCCTGTTGCAATAGCTGCATAGCCTCAAGTGGGTTATTGCAGGCAGTAACCAGTTTAAGAAAAGGCACTTTGCTTATATTATCTTCCAGCAATTCCAGCGCCAGCGGTTCATCGTCTATTGCAATACATTTCAGCATTAATGTAAATTTATCTGAAGTGAAACCGTAAACCAGCCATCTTTTTTATTGATGAGTAAGGCATGATTGCGGCCATATAATAAATTTAATCTTCTTTGCACATTGTTCAACCCTATACCGGAATCTTTATCTTTTATCGCGTTCAGCGCATCGTTATATTTATTACTAACAATAAACTGAAGGATGCCGTTTTCAACTTTCAATTCAACTTTTATAACAGCATCTTCTATAATCCCGGTGCCGTGTTTAAATGCATTTTCAACAAAGGGAATTAAAAGCATAGGCTCTATTTCACTGCCCGATCCCACTTCGTTAAAAGAAGATTGCACCTTAACGTTTTTGCCAAAACGCTGCTGCTGCAGGTCTATATAGCTTTGAATATATTCCACCTCTTTTTCAAGCGGCACCTTCTGCTCATCTGTTTCATAAAGCATATAACGCATGAGCGATGAAAGTTTTATGAGTGAATCTTCCAGCAGATCAGATTTTTTACGAGCCAGCGCCACCATATTATTCAGCACATTAAACATAAAGTGCGGGCTAACCTGCGACCGTAAGAACAGTAACTCTGTTTTAAGATTTTCCGTTTCTTTTTCCTGCGAACGTTTGATAGACTGTTGCCTTTCGAGCAGGAAAAAATAAGCCGTGCTGCTTGCAATAATAAAGAAGTAGGTGAATATGTTATAGATGAAAAAATTTTCTGCTTTAAAAGGCACATGATGCACAAACAATGAAAAATAAAGTGAATGTAAAAAGTACACTGCCGCCAGTGTAAGAACGTGCAGTGAAATAAACTGCCACACTTTTTTTGTGCGCAACAGGAATGGTAAAAACATGTAAGCGTTCAGGTAAAAGAGGCCTGCCCAGATACCGCTGCTTAAAAAATAAAAATAAAATAGGGCTGCATCATCGGGTTGCGGGGGGCGACGGTCTTTTTTATAGGTAGCCTTTAAGAAAAATGGGAAAGAAAAGAGTATGACCCAGCAAACAACATGCAATACGGCCACCACCCATTTTTTTCTTAAGAAATTATACTTCATTTTGTCAAAGTACCTAAGAAAAGATATAACAATGACTGAAACAGAAAAGATTGCGACAAAAACAAATTTTACATAGATGAAAACTTGCAAAAAAGAAAGGGTGTGATATAATAATATGAAAGGTTTGCAAGTACGAAACTGTTAGTTAAAAGCTTCAAAAAATTTATTTCATTTCAATTTTTTCTGTAACATTGCAGCCGGAAACAGCACATAGTCCAATCAAAAAAATCACACTCGCCTGTTTTCTTTTTAACCAAAAATTTCTTCCAAACCGTTTCAAAAAAGTTTTGAGAAATTACATTATTCCATAAGGATTATTATTTTTTATGTACGACATTCTCCAATTGAACGACATGCTGGTGCCAGAGCTCCTCGACATTGCTGAGCACCTTGACATTGCTGATGCAGGAAAGCTAAACAAGCAAGACCTTATTTACCGCATCCTTGATAAACAGGCATTAACGCCGGCAGCAGCTACTGCAACCGCAGAAAAGCCCAAACGTAAACGCACGGTAAAAGCAAGCACCGCAAATACTACAGAAGAAGCAGAAGTAATGACAGATACATTGCAGAAACCTGCAAAGGAAACGAAACATTCTTCTAAGGAAAAAGCTTCAAAAGACGATGCAAAAGAAGACAAGCCCAAGCGGTCCCGCGTAAAGATAAAAGCTGCCGCAGAACCTAAAAAGGAGGAGCAGCCGGAAGAAGAAGATGCAGCCGTATCGGCTGAAGATTATGTTGATAATGATGATGCCCTCACACAAATGGGCGCCAATTTATTAAGCATGCTGGGTGGCGATGAACCTATTGTTTATCCTGATGAAGTAGAAATTGCCGAGCCTGTTGCAAAGCCTTCAAGTCCTGGCCGCAAAGAGCCTGCATTTAACATCGAGTTTGATGGTGTTATACAGGCCGAAGGCGTTTTGGAAATGATGCCCGATGGTTATGGCTTTTTACGCAGCAGCGACTATAATTATCTTTCTTCTCCCGATGATATTTATGTTTCCCCTTCACAGATAAAATTATTCGGCCTTAAAACCGGTGATACCGTTTTTGGCGCTGTGCGCCCGCCCAAAGAAGGCGAAAAATATTTTGCTTTATTAAAGGTTGAAACCATTAATGCAAAAAGCCCGGATGAAGTAAGGGACAGGGTTCCTTTCGATTACCTTACACCGCTTTTCCCTTATGAAAAGCTGAACCTTTTTACTTCCCCCACTGATTATTCAACACGTATTATCGACCTGTTTACCCCAATTGGTAAAGGCCAGCGTGGTTTAATTGTAGCGCAGCCTAAAACAGGTAAAACCATGTTGCTGAAGGCTGTGGCCAATGCCATTGCCGCCAATCATCCTGAATGTTATTTAATGGTGGTGCTGGTGGATGAGCGTCCTGAAGAAGTTACCGATATGGAGCGCAGCGTGAAAGCTGAAGTAATTGCTTCTACTTTTGATGAGCCGGCAGAAAAGCACGTTAAGGTTTCTACTATTGCTTTGCAAAAAGCAAAAAGGCTTGTTGAATGTGGCCATGATGTGGTGATTTTATTAGATAGCATTACCCGCCTTGCCCGTGCACACAATACAGTGGCCCCGGCCAGCGGTAAAGTGCTGAGTGGTGGTGTTGAGGCCAATGCCATGCAGAAACCCAAGCAGTTTTTTGGCGCTGCCCGTAAAATTGAAAATGGTGGCTCTTTAACTATTCTTGCAACCGCATTAATTGATACCGGCAGTAAAATGGACGAAGTGATCTTTGAAGAATTTAAAGGCACCGGCAATATGGAACTGCAGCTTGACAGAAGGCTGGCCAACAGGCGCATTTACCCGGCTATTGACCTTGTGGCTTCATCCACCCGCCGTGATGATTTGCTGCTCGACAGGGATGTTCTTCAGCGTATGAATATTCTCCGTCTTTATATCAATGACATGAATACGGAAGAAGCAATGACAGAACTATTGAAACGCATGCGCGGCACAAAAAGCAATGAAGAGTTTCTTGCAAGCATGAACGGATAAGATTTGTTTTATGATAATGAAAGAGGTTGCCCAAATATGGACAGCCTCTTTTATTTTGTTGATCCTTATTTAATTATCTTTCATTCATATTATCATAACATCTGCCATTTTTACACCTTTTGCGGCCATGGCATAATGATTGAGCAAACAGGTAATAACTTAAATCTTAAAGAATTAATCAATTAATATGGGAAAAATAATAGGTATCGACTTAGGTACAACTAACAGTTGCGTTTCGGTTATGGAAGGAAACGAACCAGTTGTTATTGCCAACGATGAAGGTCGCCGTACTACGCCTTCCGTTGTTGCTTTTTTAAAGAATGGCGAACGCAAAGTAGGCGATCCTGCCAAGAGGCAGGCCATAACTAACCCGCAAAACACTATTATGAGTGTGAAGCGTTTTATGGGCCGCCGCTACGATGAAGTAAAAGAAGAAATCAGCCACTGGAGCTACAAAATAGTTCGTGGTGAAAATGATACAATACGCATAGATATTGACGGCCGCTTATATACACCGCAGGAAATTTCTGCTATGATACTTCAGAAAATGAAGAAGACAGCAGAAGATTATCTTGGCCAGGAAGTAAACGAAGCCGTAATTACAGTGCCTGCTTATTTTAATGATGCACAAAGGCAGGCTACCAAGGAAGCTGGCGAAATTGCCGGTTTAAATGTGCGCAGGATTGTGAACGAGCCTACTGCCGCAGCATTGGCTTATGGTTTGGAAAAGAAACATGCCGATCAGAAAATAGCCGTGTTTGACCTTGGTGGCGGCACATTCGATATATCTGTACTCGATTTGGGCGATGGCGTTTTTGAAGTAAAATCAACTAATGGTGATACGCATCTTGGCGGTGATGACTTTGATAAAGTGATCATGGACTGGCTGGCTGATGAATTCAAAAAGCAGGAAGCCATTGATCTTCGCAAAGACCCGATGGCTTTACAGCGTTTAAAAGAAGCCGCTGAAAAAGCAAAGATCGAATTGTCTTCTTCATCAGAAACAGAAATAAACCTGCCTTATATTACTGCGGTTGATGGTGTGCCAAAACACCTTGTTACAAAATTAACCCGCGCAAAATTTGAGCAGCTTGCCGATAATTTATTTGCAAGATGTTTAAAACCTTGTGAGCAGGCATTAAAAGATGCAGGTTATAATGCTTCTCAAATTGATGAAGTGATTTTGGTGGGTGGTTCTACCCGTATTCCTAAAGTGCAGGAAATTGTAGAAAAATTCTTCGGCAAAAAACCGCATAAAGGTGTAAACCCTGATGAAGTGGTTGCTATTGGTGCAGGCATACAGGGCGCTGTATTAACCGGTGAAGTGAAAGATGTATTGTTGCTCGATGTAACGCCGCTTACACTTGGTATTGAAACTTTGGGCGGTGTATTAACCCCAATGATTCCTTCCAATACAACCATTCCTACAAAGAAAACAGAAGTATTCTCTACCGCCAGCGATAACCAGCCCGGTGTGCAGATACACATTTTACAGGGTGAAAGAAGTTTGGCGAAAGATAATAAAAGCCTGGGCGTATTCAATCTTGATGGTATTCCGCCTGCACCACGGGGCATTCCGCAGATTGAAGTAACATTTGATATTGATGCGAACGGCTTGATTCACGTGAGTGCAAAAGATAAAGGCACCGGTAAAGAACAGAAGATACGCATTGAAGCCGGAAGCGGTTTAAGTAAGGAAGAAATTGAAAAGATGAAGACTGATGCCCGGGCGCATGAAGCTGAAGATAAAGCAGCCCGTGAAAAAATCGACAAATTGAATCAGGCAGACAGCCTTATTTTCCAGACTGAAAAACAATTAAAAGAATTTGGAGATAAAGTTCCGGCTGATAAAAAAGCTCCTATTGAAGCAGCTTTGAATAAATTAAAGGAAGCCCACAAGAGCCAGGACGTTGCCGCTGTGGATGCTGCCATGAACGAGTTAAACCAGTCATGGACAGCAGCCAGCGAGGAACTGTATAAAGCACAGCAAGCCGGAGCAACAGCCGATGCTGGCGCTCAGCCAAATGCAGGCGCTTCTGATAACGGAAGTGGTCAGCCGGGTGGTGAAAACGTTACTGACGCTGAATTTGAAGAAGTAAAATAAATAATTTGCCTAACCCGGATTTTAAGGGGTTAGCAGATTAAAGGATTATAAAAAAGCCTTCGCAATTGCGGAGGCTTTTTGTTTTAAGTAGTAAGATATTGTGATATTAAATATGGTATGTTATACCAAAATGTTTACAGCTTGCTATTGATAAAGCCAATGAAATAAATAAAAAATTCCGGCATATTCTTTTATGCCGGAATTTTTTATCAGGTAAGAGGAACCTGCTAATCTTTGCTTACAATAATTTTATTGCTATAAACGGTTTCGCCGTTTGCATTAATTACGCTTACGAGGTAAGCGCCGGCTGCTGCTGAAACTGAAATGTTTTCCGTTTGAGAGCCTGATATTTTTACTTCTTTTTTCAATATGGTTTTGCCACCGGTTTCGCTGAGCATTATAATGTATTTGCCGTTTTTAAAATTGCTGAACTGTATTTGCAGCCGTCCTGTAGTCACAGGATTGGGATAGGCGCTTACCGTGCTTGTTTCAAGTGTTTTTGCTATGGCATCCGTTCTGTTATCAAAAGCAAAATTGCCGTTGGCAAAATCTGAAACATTATACACCTGTTCTGCTGTACTTATAATTGCGGCCTGCAATGTGGTAAGGTTTACCCTGTAATAACCTGTTGTTTGGGTGGAGCTGCCCACAATAACATGCTCTGCGTCTTCAACCATGGCTGCATTTATATTGTAATCTTGGGGAATGTTTTTTATCTCACCAAGAAAAGTTGCAAGCCTTGTATTTGGGTTGATCTTATACACCTGGCGCATCATAGTAAAGAGATAAAGATTGCCACTGGCATCCGCAATCATATCGCCGCCCCAGCTTGTAAACTGTGTTCTTACCGATTTATCCCCGTTTGCAGGTGCATCCAGCAATCTTCCCAAATCTGTGATCTTTGTTTGCTTTCCTGTTGAGAAACGTATGAGGTGCTCATTATCATTTGTAAGAGCATACCCGTTGCCATCTGATGCAATTACCATTCTTGTAATTACAGAGGCTTCACCTGCTGCATTCTTAAAATTTTTAAGCAACTGTGTGGTTACTGAATAGGCTTTCGGCGTGGTGCTGTTTAAATCAAGATAGCGCAGTTGGCTGCCCAACATTTGCGTATAATACAACCGGTTGTTTTTTGCATCATAGGCAATTGCCGCTACCATCCTGCTGTTGATACATCCGCAGTTTTGCAATGTGGATATGGTTTCAGTTTTGGCATCAACGTTTATTATTTGAGCGCCTGATATCGCATCATACACAGCCTCGTTTACTGCGGCTGGTATGTAGAGGGTCCTGATATTTTTTGTATTAAGATCAGCCTGGCGAAAGGCAACCCAGTTGGTGCTGCCAAACTGTTCACCTGTAACTGCAAAAAATTTTTTTGATTGTGCCGAAACACTTAAAGCAAAGAGCAGTGTGAGGGCTAATAATGTAAGGGGTAAAGATGTTTTCATAACAAATGATTTACAAATTGAAATTACTTATAAAGCTGAAATAAAACAATCAGCTTTTATGAATGGATTGCACGGCTTTTTTTACACTCCCCTGTCTTATCAACAAATCCTTGGCTTTGGAATAGTCGGCAATATTTGCCTGCTGCATCAGCATTTTTACGCCGCGGTCAATAAGTTTTTCATTGTTAAGCTGCATGTTTACCATACTGTTGTCTTCTACGCGCCCCAACTGTATCATTACCGTGGTGGATATCATATTCAGCACCATTTTTTGCGCGGTGCCTGCCTTCATGCGTGTGCTTCCGGTAACAAATTCGGGCCCTGTAATTACTTCAACCGGGTAATCGGCTGCTGCAGCCAAAGGCGAACCAGCATTGCAGGTGATACAACCCGTTTCAATATTGTGTTCCCGGCAATGATCTAAAGCGCCAATTACGTAAGGCGTTGTGCCGCTGGCGGCTATTCCTACCACAAAATCCCTCTCAGAAATGTTTTTTTCCTGCAAGTCAAGCCAGCCCTGTTGCCTGTCGTCTTCGGCAAATTCGGCCGCACGGATAATGGCGCTGAAACCACCGGCAATCAAGCCCTGCACCAGGTCATAAGGAACGCCATAAGTAGGCGGGCATTCACTTGCATCTAAAATGCCAAGCCTGCCACTGGTACCTGCGCCCACATAAAAAAGCCTTCCGCCTGCAAGCATTTTATCTGCAGCCGCTTCTACCAGTTTTTCAATTTGCGGTAAAGCTTTTTCAACAGCAAGGGCAACGGTTTTATCTTCTTCATTTATATGTGCAATGATTTCTTTTACCGGCATATCTTCAAGATGCCTGTAATGCGACGGTTGTTCAGTAGTAAGCATTAATGCAAATGTATTAAAGAAATAAAATTTTATTAATCTATCAGTTTTGCACCTCTTTTTAGGCGCTGATATTACCTGCAAAAAACATCTGTGACAATGAATGTGCTAAAGCAGAATTTTAATTTGCAGGAAGCGTGCTATCCGGCACATTAATCGGCCCTCTTGCGTTGAAGATGGTATAATGATTAAAATTCTGATCAGCCGTCATGCTATCACCATCAAGCTTTTCATCAGGCTTGCGTATATGCACCGGGAGGCTTGTATAGATTATTTCCTTATCCTGGTCCCACCATAATTCTTCGCTGCGCAAAGTATCGCCCTGCACATTAAAAACAACCACGCTGTCTCTTAAAAACACTAAATGTTTATTGGGGTAATACAACCCATATTTTGCAAACAGCTTGCTTTGCAGTTTTACGCTGTCGTAAAAATCCACATGAAGCGTTTTGGGAAATTCTGTTTTAGGCGTATCGCCCTGCGCCATCGTCATTAAAGGAGTGGTAAGCTTTGCTTTTGTAATGCCACCCTGGCTAAAATAGCTTGTAACATCTGTAGCCTTATCCGTAGGTATTGTTTTTTTTGCAAGGTCCTGCACCTGCTGATAATCGTTATGGCAGCTATATAAAAAAAAGCAGCCGGTAATAAGGGCTGCTTTAAACATTTTTATATAAGGCAATTTATTAGTCATACTTGCGCTTGATGAACCAAATATCGCTTAAAGATAAGCCTACAGAAATTTTGAAAAAGTTTTCTGTTATATTATTAACAGTGCTGCCTCTTTTCCCAAATTCAAGTGCCGTGTTTATCATGGTAAACTGCCTGTCGTAAGAATGATATTTTCTTAAGTTAAAAGAATAACCCAGCGTGAAAGCCTGCGTTTTATAGCCATTGCCGTCAGCATTTATATAATCCTTGCCATTGTAATATCCAAACCTGTAAATGCCGTTTGAAAGAATGCCCTTGCCGGTAAGCGGATTTGGTGAAAATTCGATACCGCCGCGGATAAACCAGCTATTATTCAATTTATCGGGCTGGCCATAATCGCGGTATTTTGACCATTGTGCAAAATTATATTCTACGCCAATGCCCCATTTTTTTACACTAAATGGCCCGTTAGAGAGCATATTGCTCAGCATTAACCCGCCGTTAAAGCTCATTGGCAATGTTATGTTGCCATGCAATGTGCCCACTCTGTAAACACTGTCAACAGCCACTATATCGCCATCGTCTTTATAATAAAAAGTTTCTCTTGTAAGGTCCCGTGAAGCGTCGAGTTTTTGTTCTAAAGTTCCCGAAGCGCCCACAGTAAGCACATAAGAATTCTTTAATTTGGAAATGGGGTCTGTTTTTTCACCCACAGTAAAGCTTGCCATAAAACCGGGGTTTAAAAATAATCCCCAGAAATGCGTAGAATCGGTTGAGTTGGAATTATACCAGGTTTGGTAAGAGCTGTCAGAGGGGAAACTAACCTTATTGCTTATAAACTTGGTGCCCCATTCATAGCCGGCATTAAAACCAAGGCTAAAGCTATTGTTGGGATTTTTCTTATTCTTCCATGTTTTGCCAATTCCCAAAAAAACCTGGTTTAGCCCGCCGTTTCCTTCATGCAGGGTTTGCAGGCTGTCGGTAATACCAAGGCTGTCATAAGCAATACTGCTTCCTTCTTCAATACTATAATTTATTCTTGTGGCCGGTCTTAACCCAAACACAAGCGCCGCACCATTAATATTGCCCGGCTTTGTTAAAGGCATGCCCAGTGTTAAGTAGGAAGGAGTAAAATTTACAGACTTGTATTTGTTTACCGGTGTTTTGCTCAGCAGGGAGCGGCTGTCAATGCTTAAAGCGAAATCATAAGTAACAAGCCCGAGCGAACCATAGCTGGCCGGGTTTATCGTATTAATGAATTGTGAGTTTGTAACAGTGGCACCCAGGCCGCCCATTGCCCTGGCAGCAATATTTTGCTGCGGGTAAACATCTCCAATGCCATACCTGGAAAATGGAGAATTTTCCTGGCTAAATGAAGTACTGCATATCAATAATAAAAGAACACAGAAAAAAAAATATTTAGCCGTTGGTTTCACTAAGTGCATACAAACCATTAAAGATTAAATGAGGGTTTGCAAATATCTTGTTTTTGATAAGAGGCACAAAAAAGCTCATATCACCACCGGTTAAATGCACGTTAAAGTTGCCGTATCTAAGGTTGTATTCGTCAATAATACCATCCATTTCTTTTGCCATGCCCAGTATAACGCCGCTCTGCAAATTGGTTTTTGTATCGTAGCCCACAAGCGGAAAATTAGAACTGGCAGTTTCAAGTGGCAGTTTTGCCGTAAACTGGTTCATGGCTTTAAAGCGCATATTAAGCCCCGGTGAAATGGCGCCACCTAAAAATTCGTGCAGCTTATTTACAAAATTGTAAGTAATGCAGGAGCCTAAGCCAATGATGAGGTTATGCTGTTTGGGATAAAAGTAAACGGCAGCGGCAACCAGCGCCAGCCTGTCTGCGCCCACCGTTTCCGGTTTGCCAACCGGTATGGTAAAAGGCAGTTTTGATTTTTCGCTGAGCTTATGAAATTTTGTTTTTTCTTCAAGCAGGGCTTCTATTTCGGGGTTATGATTGATAACGGATGATAATATAGATTTCCTGGGCTTTTCTTCAGTAATGATTTTTTCTATTGACGCTACGCTATCGTCTTCAAGCGTTATTACTTTTACTATTTCCTTATTATTAAAAACGGCGCATTTAAGGCGCGTATTCCCAAAATCGAAGCAGAGCGTGGTTTTCATAATTACTATTTACCGAAATTAAAATCAAATCCTTTTAATTCTTTAAAATGCCCGTTCAACTGAATTTTCTTTTTCAACGTTTCTATACCTGCTACCACGGGGATTGTTTTTTGCAGATGACGGCGTAAATATTCCATCCGCTGGTCTTCACGTAAAAGGCACAAAAGCTCATATTCCTCTTCCAGTGAAAGCGCCGCATGATGCGCAATGTCATAGCTTTTTAATGTTTCATCGGGTTTATTAAAGTCTTTCTGAATATTTAAAAGACGATGCAGTTGCCGCATGCCATCAATTATTTTATGCGTGTGCCGGCTTATGCCGTCTTCATCATTTGGCAGGTGTTTTACAATAGCGCCGCTATACAGTTTGGCCGGAATGGAGTTAATTACTTCGAGCACCCTGAACACACTTACGCCTTCAGTCTTTACATCCATTTTTCCATCAGCATATTGTTTTACGATTTCAGTGACCTTTACCAATGTGCCGGTTTCAGCAATTTTATTTTTTAAAACAGGCGGAATGCCAAACATCTTTTTTTCTTTAAAACATTCGGCTATCAGTTGCTTATACCTTTCTTCAAAAATATGCAGATTAAGATGTTCGCCCGGATAAACTACAATTTCAAGAGGAAATATTGGAATAAAATTAGTCATAACGCAAAGGCAAAAATAAACATTGAGCCATACTTCGAAAACAATCGGCTTATTTTTGATAAATCTTTAAAGCTGATTATAAACGGGTGCACATAATGCAGTGGAATAATTTATTGCAGCAAATACAAAACGATAATGTTAAAGCGCTTGCCCGTGCTATTTCTTTAATTGAAAATGAATATGAAGGGTATGAAGATTTTTTAAAGCTGCTGCCTTTTTCAAACAAAAAAATAATTGGTATAACCGGGCCGCCCGGCGCAGGAAAAAGTACAATCGTTGATTCCCTCATCAATGAGTTTGCTGCAAACAATAACAGGGTTGCTGTGTTGTGCATCGACCCTTCTTCTCCCTTTACGCAAGGCGCCCTGCTTGGCGACAGGATAAGAATGAATGATTGGTATAATAATCCAAACGTTTTTATACGCTCACTGGCAAGCCGTGGCAGCATGCATGGGCTTCATCCTAAAATAATTGAAATAACGGATGTGCTGAAGGCTGCGCCTTTTGATATAATTATTGTTGAAACCGTTGGTGCAGGCCAGATTGAAACGGAAATTGCCCGGCTCGCCGATACTTCAGTAGTAGTGCTGGTGCCCGAAGCCGGCGATGAAATTCAGAATATGAAAGCCGGCTTGATGGAGATTGCCGACATATTTGTTGTAAATAAAGCCGACAGGCCGGAAGCTGATAAGCTTGTAAAAAATATGTTAGCTATGCTGCCGCTTTCTTTACACGAGAAACAAAAAAAAGCGCCGGTGCTTAAAACAATTGCCACAGAAAAAAAAGGTATTAAAGAATTGTCGGAAAAGATTATCAGGCATCAGCAAACTGAGACAGGGAAACTTAAAAGTTTTATGATGCATGCCGAAAAGGTTTATAAACTGATAGAACAAAAAAGAATGAGCGATATTGATATAAAAAGGCTCGCTGCGGAAATAGAGAAGTTATCAGCAGATAAAAACTTTAGCCTTTACCGGTTTGCAGAAACCTTTTGCAAATAAATACGAAAGATTAGTTGTTCTTTTCGGCTTCGCCGTCTTTAAGCGCTTTTTCACTGCGCCACCAGCGATAACCAAGAAAGCCGGCAATAGTGAGCGGTGTAAACATTAAATAAATAATGCCGCCATTTAAGCCCTTGCCCTGTTTTTCCCCAAGCTGGGAAGCGGTTTTTGTACAAATAGAACATTGGGCATCGGCTGTATTTGCCTGCACCAGGAATAATAAAGTGATGGAAAAAATAAAAGCCAGCTTCTTCATGATCCACTTATTTCGGCCCCAAAGATACGAAGCCCGGGCTACATTAACTTAATCCGTTCATTATGTTTAATTGTCAAGTTGCATCATAATAATGCATGCATTATTACTTTCACTTTATTTTAATTGCCGGTTGGCGGCTGTTCTTAAAACGCAAATATTTTTTTGATTTAGATTCGTTATATATACATGCTATCTGAAGAAAACATATTATACATTCAGCAGATTAGCGCTTTGCAGCCGCAGCCGGTGCAAACAAAACCGGCAGCTTTAATTTGCCATCATTGCAATTATGTAAATGAAACTGAATTTTTGTATTGTACCAATTGCGGTTATCCTTTGCAAAACAAGCAAGGCAGCAATAGTTATAAACAACGTATTGAGCAACGCAAAACAGCCTTGCTCAAAGCGGAAAATGCTGTGCTGGCTGCAAGAGTGGTTTTGTATATTATTGCCTCATTTTTATCGCTGGGCTTTTTTTTCATTTTTGCTGAAAGCAACCGGAAATATATTGTTGTACTGATGGCATTATTACTTTCCGGGTTATTTTTTTTGCTGGCTTCCTGGAGCCGCAAAAACCCTTTCCCTGCATTGCTTACCTCTTTTATAATGCTCATTGCTTTTTCAACAATTAATATCTTCAGGAGCCTTACAATTTCCACCATAACATTCCGGGGCATAACCGGCATTTTAATCTGCCTTGCTTTATTAATGGTAATATTAAGAGGGTTGCAGGGCGCTTACCGCATTAGTTTAATTAAAGAAGAATTATAAATAAAATGATATCGCCTAAAACCAGTGATGCAAATTGTGAAACCTGCAACAGCAGCATAAAACCCCATCATCGCTTTTGTTATAATTGCGGCGCTTATCTCGGCACATATAATGCGCCTGTTACAATATTCAATAACCGGAATTTAAGATCTGCGTTTTTTTTCTTTATTGTGTACTTGTTTGTTTGCCTGCTGGTGCAGTTTACAGGCTGGTTTAATATTTACAGCCGTTTGTTTTGGGTTGAAATATTTCTTGCGGGCTTCACTTTATTTCATGTATATAAAAACTATGACGCAATTAAGCCTTTGCTCAGGTTTAATAATTTTAATATAGTAAGGTTAGCTGGTTGTATTTCGTTTGCTGCTATGGCTTCATTTGTGGTGAACGTTATTGTTACCAAAATGAACTATTCATTTTTCAGGACAGATATAACGTATTATCATCTTTACAGCGCTTACAGCGTGCCGGCGCTTATCATGGCCTATTCTATTGCACTCAATCCTGCCATAATTGAAGAGCTTGCGTTCCGCGGCGTATTGTATAATTATCTTAATGCTTTTTTAAATGAAAGGCTGGTTATTATTGTTACCGGTTTCGCGTTTGGTATGATGCATCTCAGCTTTATTTCATTGTTCTGGTTAGTGCCGTTTGGTATTTTAACCGGCATTATGCGCCGTCGCTTCGGCACAATATGGTACGGTGTTGTATTCCATTTTGTTTTTAATCTTATTGCGGTATTATTTGATTTGTACAGGCATGGGCATTTATAAGAAGCTTCAGGCTTGCTGAAGTGATTTAAAATTTGAATGCTTGCGGCGTGAAGCTAACAGCTTGCAGCTATTTTACAATGCAATCCACAAACCCAGCAACTGGCCGAGCGCTCCCACTATCAATCCTGCATATATTTCTGCTGAAGAATGCTGGTTAAGCAGCAGGCGTGCCGTACAAATAAGGCCACATAAAAAAATGGCAATCATAATATCTGTACCCAGATAAATTTGATAACGGGCACAGGTTAAAATGAGAAATGTAAGCATTGCGCCCGCCCCCATTGCATGCATGCTTATCTTGATGAAGTTGTTAACAACAAGGCCGAAAACTGTATTTAAAAAAATGCCGAAATAAAAGAATTTCAATACATCCGGCTGATCGGTAAAATTCCTGCTTAAATACCAAAGCCACCAGTAAAATATCATGGTGATGATATACGGAATGATTCGGTCTTTTTGTGTGCGCAGGTAAATGCTTTCAATAAATTTCAGCCGCCATAAAAGGAACACCGCAAATGCAGGAAAGAAGCTTGCATTTAAAAAAACGCTGACTGTTTTTAACGTTAAACCCGCAGTTGTTAAATCACTAAACTGAACAGGAAAACGCTGTGTCAACCAAAAAAAAATATAGCTGGGAATAAACAGCGGGTGCAGAACGTATGAAATGATTTTTGCCGGAATTTTTAATGCAGATGATTGATACAATCCTTCATTATAATCCAAACTTTGATCAACCATATTCCCATTAAAATTTAAAACTGTTCTTTATAATTCTTTACGCAGACGTGCCACCGGAATATTTAACTGCTCGCGGTATTTGGCCACCGTGCGCCTGGCAATATTGTACCCTTTTTCCTGAAGCAGTTCTGTTAAGCGTTCATCGCTCAGCGGTTTCTTTTTACTTTCAGCCTCCACTAAATCACTCAAAATTTTCTTTACTTCTCTTGTACTTACTTCTTCGCCGCTGTCCGTACTTAACGATTCACTGAAGAAAAATTTAAGCCTGTAAGTGCCAAACTCTGTTTGCACAAATTTGCTGTTGGCTACACGGCTTACAGTAGATATATCGAGCCCGGTAATTTCTGCAATATCTTTTAAAATCATCGGCTTAAGCGTGGTTTCGTCACCAGTAAGAAAAAAGTCTTTTTGATAATGCATAATGGCGCCCATGGTGCTGAGCAAAGTATTTTGCCTTTGCTTAATCATATCGATAAACCATTTGGCCGAATCAATTTTTTGTTTGATAAACATTACCGCTTCTTTCTGCCGCTTATCTTTTTTGCTGCCGCGGTCATATTCTTTCAGCATATCGCGGTAGCCTTCGCTGATGCGCAGGTCAGGCGCATTTTTCGAATTGAGTGTAAGCTCCAGTTTGCCCGCATTGTTGATGATGAAAAAGTCGGGGATAATATAGCTTTCAGCTTTGTTTATTTCACCCACATTTCCGCCGGGCCTAGGGTTTAATTTTAAGATGAGATTGATAACATCTTTCAGTTCTTCATCTGAAATGCCAAGCCCGCGCTGAATTTTTTCGTAGTGTTTTTTTGTAAACTCGTCAAAGTACTTTTCAATCACCTGGATGGAAAGGGTAACGTCACGGCCATCGGCCTGTTGGCGCAATAGCTGCAGCATTAAACATTCCTGCAAGTTCCTGGCGCATACGCCGGGGGGGTCAAATTGCTGTATCAGTTTTATAAGGTCTTCAACTTCGGCCTCATCTGAATCTATATTTTGCCTGAAGGCAAGATCATCTACAATGGAAGATAATTCGCGGCGCAGGTAACCATCATCATCTATGCTGCCCACAATCTGCTCAGCAATTTTTAATTTTCTTTCATCAAGTGACAGCATGCCTAACTGGTCAACCAGTATGTCGTGCAATGTTGTTTCAACTCTTAACGGAACTGTTTTTTGTTCTTCATTATCGCCGTAATTATCATCACGCAGTTTGTAATCGGCAATCTCATCATCGCCATCATTCACATATTCTGAAATATCAATATTGCCATATTCCTCTTCGCTGCCATCATATTCTTCATCATTAGCCTGTTCAAATTCCTCATTGTTATGTTCATGTTCCTCAAAGCCTTCTTCACGGCCTTCTTCTCCCACCTCGAGCGCCGGGTTTTCTTCCAGTTCTTCTTTAATCCTTTCGTCAAGAATAGCCGTAGGTATTTGCAGCAGCTTCATCAATTGAATTTGCTGCGGCGATAACCTTTGTAATAATTTCTGTTGTAATGATTGACTTAATGCCATGCTTCTACGGGTAAAGTTTAATCTGAATTTAGCAATGCAAAGTAATTACAATACTTAATTTAGCGCAAATATGCTCTCGAAAAATAAAACATTCATTGCATTTACTGTTAAATTCCTGTTTGCTGCTGCTGCATTGCAGGCGCAACCTGCAAACGATTCAGCAAGGCAAAAAATGGATTCGCTTGCAGTAATGCGGCAATTTATATTTTCAATAAAACAGCCGCCTTTGCCAAAACAATTGCCGGGCAATTTTTATACAAAGCAATTACCGTTTTTTTGCAGTAAAGAACTGTTGGTTCAAAAAGCTGTTGGCTTCCCGGTAAAGTTTCGCATCGGCTCTGTTGAATATTGCGACAGGCTGGAAGGAAAAACAGGTAAGTTTTAAGCAAGCCTTATTCAAATAATCAAAACGTTAAACGCTGTTTGTTAACTTTATAAAAATCTAACGTATGCTAACATCATCCCGCAGAACTGTATTAAAAACTTTAGGTATTATGGGCAGTGCAATAGCTTTCTCACCCAATGTGCTGTTATCGGCCACAGGCAGAAAAAAAGAGAAGCTTGGCGTGGCCCTGGTTGGGCTTGGCTATTACAGCACCGATTTGCTGGCGCCAGCTTTACAGCAAACAAAATATTGTTATCTCGCCGGCATTGTTACCGGCACGCCTTCAAAGGCTGAAGCCTGGAAAGCAAAGTATAATATTCCTGATAAGAATATTTATAATTATGAAACGATTGGAGATATTGCAAATAACCCTGACATTGATGTAATATATATTGTGTTACCGCCATCAATGCATGCGGAGTATGTAATTAAGGCGGCTAATACCGGCAAGCATGTTTGGTGTGAAAAGCCTATGGCTGTTACTGCAGAAGAATGTAAAAGCATGATAGATGCCTGCAATAAAAACAAAGTGAAGCTTGCCATTGGTTACCGTTTACAGCATGAGCCCAATACAAAAGAATACCGCCGCATAGTGCAGAACAATTTATTGGGCAAAGTAAAGAAGCTTAATTGCGCCGCAGGATATTATGAAACACGCACCAATCACTGGAAGCAGAAAAAAGAAATGGGTGGCGGCGTAATGCCTGATATGGGCGTTTATGCCATACAGGGTGCAAGGCTTGGAACAAATATGGAACCGGTGTCTGTAATTGCTGCAAAGGCTTCCACAACAAGGCCTGATATTTATAAGAACGGGCTGGATGAAACAATGGTTGCACAGCTTGAATTTCCCGGCGGTGTAATTGCTGATATAAAAGCAACTTTTGGAGAGAACGTAAACTTTCTTGATATAACCTGTGATAAAGGTATTATTAAACTGAAACCATATTCCGCTTATGATGGCGCAAAAGGTTCGAGCCCGGTAGGAGAGATCAATCATTCGTATAATGTGCCCTGGCAACAGGCAAATCAAATGGATGATGATGCACTTTCCATCATGCAAAATAAACCTATGCTTGTGCCTGGTGAAGAAGGCCTGCGTGATGTGCGCATTTTCCAGGCTATATATGCTTCGGCGGCAAGTGGCAAACCTGTTTCGCTTGTATAATTAATACCATAGTATAACATAGTAATGAATAGTGAGTGAAATGGAACATTCTTGTCTCATCCCTCATCTTCATTATTATTAACTCACCATTAATGAAAACACCAGGAATAAAATTTTGATTAGCTAACCTGTTATCTTTTTGTATGGGAAAAATGTATGCTGAAAAACAAACCGCTGCTGCTGCGCCGCCCGTTAATACAAGTTTTTTCGCACCAAAAAATATAATCCAGCGGCAGCCTGATACAGTTGAGCCTGTAAATTATCTCAGCCTGATAAATATGGACGAAGCCAATCAATCGAATATCAAAAACCTTAACCAGTTTTCCAATGAACGCTACCTGCTTTCTTTGTTTCTGAATGTGCCCATGCAGGTTACAACATCAAGGCCTGCCAGTAATGAGGCGGAAGATATTTCGCCTTTAACATTGGCCATTGCCGCCTGGCAATATGATTATATTAATGATAAAAGCGGCAGGTTTAAAAAAGAAAAAAGCACTGTAGCTAACGTAACAGGCAAGTATAAAGATTCCCTCAATGCTATGCTGGAAAATGGTTTTGACCCGAAGGGAAAAACACAGGACTGGAAAACAATTGACAGGAATGATGCAGCCGCTGTTCTGGAAGCTGAAAAAACCTACAAAGAATCTATTAAAGATAATGCTGCTGCTGATGCAAAGCGGCAGGCAATTGTTGATCTTGCATTATCACAAACAGGCAGTGTGGTGGCAGTGAACAGGGGCGATGGTTCAAAATTCGGATGGGAGAGAATAGCACGTTTTTATGAAGTGGCGCAGGAAGAATTTAATGGGCCGGATCAATTTAAAAGAACAAGAAATGATGAAGGTGCACCCATTGACGAACCGAAAGAAACTGATCTTAAAAAGTCAAAACTGGCTGGTATTAAAGCTGCCAACAAATTCGCCAACGATAAAACAGCCGACTGGTCGTGGTGCGGTATATTTACTGTTTGGGCAATACGAAGCATAACAGGTAAGGGGAGCTGGAATGCAGGCCCGCAGGGCTTTGGAGATAAAAAAGGTGATATAACCAATGCAAAAAAAGGTGACATTATCAATATAAAACCGGGCTCTAATCCAAACAATCATCATTTTATACTGGCGCAGGATATTCCATCCGATGCAACAGACAGCTATGTTTTATATGCGGTGGAAGGAAACATAGATTTGCAGGGTATTAAAGCAACGCACCGCTGGAAGCTTAGTGATGTATCAGGATATTATTCAACGGTGTAAAGTTCTTTTCTTTGTAGCTTATCGTACTTCAAACACCCTTAAGTAATCATCATTTACAGCAACAAGAATAAGTTTTTTATTATTTGCAGTTGTTATCATCTTCATATCTTTTATATCGCCGTCAATTTTTAATCCTGTT
Source organism: Parafilimonas terrae (assembly GCF_900115755.1). Classification (GTDB taxonomy): domain Bacteria; phylum Bacteroidota; class Bacteroidia; order Chitinophagales; family Chitinophagaceae; genus Parafilimonas; species Parafilimonas terrae. Next base: position 784,145 of record NZ_FOXQ01000001.1, on the reverse strand, counting down.
TCATTATAAGGCACTGCTTTAAACTGATGCTGATTATTTCCTTTTAAAAAACATCCGTAAGAAGCATCATAACGGCCGGTTACTACTTCAGTTTGATATTCATTGCCTGCCAGTAAAATATCTTTTATGCCGTCTCCATCCATATCAGCGCATATAATTGCATTTACTGGTGCAAACTGCGCTTCAACAGGTAATGCATGCATTTCAAATTTGCCATTGCCTTTATTCTCAATCCAGCAACTGCGTGTTTCATTACAGGTTAAAACCAATAAGCTTTTGCTGCTGCCAAAAATTTTATCGGCTGTTGCCATTGTAAAATCTTTGTTGGTTGCAAATTGTTTATTTATCAGCGGCACCTGCATGGCCAATTGGTTTTTATTGATAGATGGATACAATTTCCTTTTGCCATCTGTATCTTTTATGTAATAAAACAACAGGGGATCGATGCTTCCATTCTTATCAATATCCTCGGCATATAATTTTACAGGATATTGTGCGGATGCATGATAATTACAATTCAAACCCAAATTACCGGCGATAAAATCTGTATCTCCATCTTCATCCACATCTGCTGCAATGAGGCTGCGCCATAAACCATTCATATTTTGCAAACCGGTTGATGCGGTAACTTCCTTAAACGTTGATCCATTATTTTTAAAAAAGCGTACCGGCATATATTCACCTGTAATAATTAAGTCAGGCTGTTTGTCGTTATCATAATCTGCCCACTGCGCTGCTGTTACCATGCCTGCTTTGGCTAAAGCCGGGCACACTTTGTTTGTTACATTTGTAAAAACACCTTTATTATTTTGCAGTAAATAAGTATTGGGCGGCAAAGGATATTGTTTGGAAACGCGGCCACCGATAAACACATCCATATCGCCATCGCTGTCATAATCTGCAATGGCAACACAACCTGCAATGGTTCTTACATCAGATGGAATGGCATTAATGCTTAATGTAAAATTTCCTTTGCCATCATTTAGGTATAAACGCGGCTGATAATACATGGATGTATCATTAAAACGCATGTCGCCGTAAGTGACTAATAAATCTTCATCGCCATCGCCATCGGCATCAAAAAAAGTGCTGGCAGCATCTTCTTCAAATTTTGAATTTTGCGTAAAATCCCTTCCATTAAAGGCGCCGTTATTTGTTTGCATGAAAACCTTTCCGTTAGAGTTAAACCCGCCGCCAATATAAAAATCCGTTTTGCCGTCATTGTTTATATCTCCGGTTGAAATAAACGGCCCTAACTGCGAATATTTTTGTGGTAATAACCGTTGCTCAGCATAATCATTAAATATATAATCGTTGTGTTTATAGGCCGCATTTACAGTGGCCGTCACATCAATAAAAAAAGATGGATTGGTAGCGGGAGATGGCTGCCATATTTCGTTTGCATTTTTTTGGTGCAAAGTATAAGTGGAATCAGCATTTATATTTTGCAATACCTGTTTTTTATTGTTCGGCCAGATAATAATAACTGAATCTGCCTTTGCATTATTCCCCATGCCGAATAAGAGCTTTGTATCAACAGAAGATAAATAACCACGAACCGGGTATTGTTCCTGCACCTGCGCCGTACCATTTGAATAAACAAAAAGTTTAGCGCCAAAACCATTTGTGTTTAAGCTATCACCTTTTAATAGGAAACTTATACTGTGACTGGTTTTTGGCTTGCCCGGCTGATTTTCATTATTGATTAAAATGTATGCTTCTTTATTAATGTTGTTCACAACCAAATCAAGATCGCCATCATTATCCAGGTCGATATATGCTGCTCCGTTTGATAAAGAATTTTGTTTGATGCCTGATGAATCTGTTATGTTTGAAAAAGTATAATCACCATTATTCCGGAACAAATAATTAGGCAGATCGACATGATTGAGCGCAACCAGTTTGTCTTTTAATATTTGTCTTGACTGTTCCCCACCCATATTATTATCATTTGTTTGGCTGAGGGAAATAAAATCTGCATTGATAAAATCCCGGCCAATGCCATTGGTTATATGCAGATCTTTATAACCATCGTTATCAAAATCTGCAAAGAGGATGCTCCAGCTCCAGTCGGTTTCGCTTATGCCTGCCAGTTGTCCAATCTCGCTGAAAAAGGGGAGCAGTGTATCACCTTTGTAATAGTTGCCATTATTTAATTGCAGTACGTTACGTGAAAATTCCGGTGAATATCCCATAGATCTTTCTTCCTGGTACCGGTCATAATTCATGAATGAGAAGATTTGTTTTTTTCTGTAGTTGTTTTCAGGCATCATATCAACAGATGCAAAATCGAACCTGCCATCATTGTTTATATCAGCAGCATCACTGCCCATGCTGCTATAGCTTTGATGTTTAGCGGCCGCGTCCAATATATTGCTGAATGTGCCGTTTTTATTATTGAGCCATAAATTATCGTTCGAAATAAAATCGTTGCTTACAAACACATCAGGCCATCCGTCCATATTGAAGTCGCAGACAGAAATACTCAGGCCATAACCATCTTCTTTAATGCCTGCTTCCATGGAAACATCCGTAAATACTGGGTGGCCATTTTTATTGCCATCATTTCTATAAAGCCTGTCATTTGCAGGAGAATCGCCGGTTGTATTTTTTCTGAAAAGATAGTTGGCTGAATAGGATGCATTCAACATGTAATTGGATAAATACATATCGAGATCGCCATCTTTATCATAATCAAAAAAAGCAGCCTGTGTTGAGTAGCCGGTATCGGCCAGGCCATATTCAGCAGCCGCTTCTTTAAACGTATTATTTTTTTGATTGATGAATAGCAGATTGCGTGCACGTGCATTTGAGTTATTGCTGTAAGTGCATAGATAAAAATCATCGTAGCCATCTGCATTAATATCAACAACGCTTACACCGGTTATCCAATCTTTGGTAGCAACACCAGCGCCCGCAGTTATATCTTCAAATTTATTATTGTTTTTATTCAGATAGAGCTTGCTGCTAACCTGGTTGCCGCAAAAGAAAAGGTCTTTTAGGCCATCATTGTTTATATCTGTAACACCAACGCCGCCGCCCATATAAGCAAATTCATTCAGCGCTTCGCCTGCTATTTTTGTTTCATCAATATCATTACTGAACGTTATACCTGTTTGGGTTGAAGGCAAAAAAGTAAATAGCTGTTTTTGCTTTTTTGCTTTGCAGCTAAGTATCATGCAACTGATAAGTAAACAGAAAATAGCACTGCTATATTTCATACAATATTAATTAGTAGGCTTGCTTTAATGATGTTGTTCAGTATGATCATGCATAAGCTGTTTGTCATGTGTAAAATCAAATCGTTTAAGTTGATAGGTGCTGTAATTACTATCACCTTCACGTATTTTAATATTGGTATTTGAAGGCAGGTTTTCAAACACCTGCACCTTTCCTGTTACGGGCCATGTTATTTCAACTTTGTCAACAGCAGTTGCACGGCCAATGCCTATATGTTGAAATAAAGGATTGGCGCCAAAGCTGCCACCGCTGTTTACATCGCGGTAAACAGAGCGTGCTGTATTACTGTCTTTGAATGTAATTTTTATTCTTGCACCGATGGCTGCTCTATTCGAAATTGTTCCTTCGAGGGAAAGATTTATCCAATGATTATTAGTTTGGCCTGGATTTAAATACAATGAATTTTCATAGGCATCGCCGCTGTATGCGCCGCCCATCTTTATATAAATATCCTCATTGCCGTCGTTATCCAAATCAACAAAAGAAACGCCATGGCCTTTTTGCAGATTGCCAACGCGGGCAGACGTTGTAATATCTAAAAACCTTTCACCATTTATGTTTTTAAACAATTTATTTGGCACTGCCGATTTAAGGTTGGGATTACCGGTGCCGAGATAAAAATCGAGGTAACCATCATTATCTATATCGCCGAAATTGGATCCCATTGCAAAAGCAATTTTATTTAGCCCCACTTTGGCAGATACATCTTCAAATGTGCCATCATGTTTATTTCTGAATAAAAAAACCTTGCCTGCATTGTTTACCGGAGCATTTGATGTTTCAGCACCTGCATAATAGGCAAGCGATTCGGTGAATTCATAACCGCACACCAAAATGTCAAGCCAGCCGTCATTATCATAATCCCAAAACCATGTGGGAAAGCTGCGGGTGACATTGTTGCTTAAGCCTGACTGTTTGCTTACATCTTCAAACTTCACGGCACCATTCTTAACCGAAGTATTTTTCAATAATATTTTGTTGCCGTTTAATGTGGAAATAAAAATATCTGTTAATCCATCGTTATTATAATCACCGGATGTAACGCCCTTTACAAACCGTGTTATGGCACAGCCTGCTTTTGCCGCGGCTTCCGTAAATGTGCCGTTTTTGTTATTCATATACAATTCGCACGGATGTATTTCGCCTCCGGGTTCTGTTTCGTTGCCTATAAAAACATCAAGCCAGCCATCATTATTAAAGTCAGCCCAGGTTGCTGTTTGTGTTGGATGAAATGAAAGCAGGCCGCTTTCTTTTGTAACGTCAGTAAAAGTACCGTCGCCATTGTTTCTTAATAGCGAATTAGGGCTTTTTCCGTAAGCGCCTTTCCAGCCGCCCCTTGTTATAAAAATGTCTTTGAAACCGTCGTTGTTATAATCTGTTTGCATCATGTTAAGGCCGCCGGTTAAATTGCCTAACCGGGATGAATCAGAGACATCAGTAAAAGTACCATCAGCGTTGTTCCTGTAATAATGCATCGGCTCGCTGAGCGACCAGCTGCTTATTACTATATCGGGATAGCCATCATTATTAAAATCATCAACAATATTGCCACCTGCCTGGCATTTATAGTTGAGACCAATGTTTGCCGCTACATCAATAAATGATTTTACACTATGCAGGCTGTCCTCATTTTTTACAGCTAAAAGAAATTGCGGCGGCACCTGTTTGGGATATGCGCCTATTGTCATATAAGCTATATTCAACAGCCATTTTGATTCGAGGTCGCCGGGGTTATCAATTAATACCTGTGTATATAACTCAATGGCTTTTTCAGAAGGCGTTTTGTTTTTATGAATACCGCCATTTGCGATAGGATAGATGCAGGATTCTGCACTGTGGTTATTAATGCAGTTCATTCTTTCGCCTAATCTTAAATAGGATACGGCAAGGTCTTTCAGGATGGATTGCCGCCTGTCGAGATCACCGCCGGTTTTACCAAGCATATCCTGAAAAATATCAATTGCTTTTTGTTCTTCACCTAACTGTAAAAGTGCATTGGCTTTTTTGTTCAGCGCCTGGAATATCATCTCTTTATCAGAAGTGTTGTTCAATACGGAATCGCAAAGTTTTATTAAAGCAGAAGGGCTGAAAAGATTGTTTGGATTATTGTATTCTTTTTCTTTTGCCTTCAAGATATCAATCATGTATTGATTGGGCAATGGTTTCTGTTTGCAGGAAGCAAGAGATATTGCGAAAAGTAAAAGTATAATTATGCCTTTTTTTGACATTGCACCCTTCTTAAATTATTATATCAAATAAAAGAATTCAAAAGGAAATATATGTGAGTTGTCAATAAAAAAATAGAGGCTACCTGGTAGCCTCTATTGCATTGAAAACGATCATTAATTTATTTTATCAATGGATTAGCGGCTGTTTCGCTGGCCGGGATTGGGAAGAATTCTACCTGCCCGGGTTTTGGATCAGGGCGGATGGATGGATAATAACCTTTTGCCCGCCATCTTAAAATGTCAATATTGTTTACTTCTTCGCCACATAATTCTACTGTTCTTTCATGCATTACTGCTGCAATTGCCTGGTTTTTTGTAGCAAGTGTAACCGGAGGCATATTTACGCCTGGCCTTGCACGCACTTCGTTTATATATTTGGCGGCATTGGCCGGTGTGCCGGCTTCTGCTTCACATTCGGCGAGCATCAATAATACATCGGCATAACGGATTATGCGCTGGTTTAAACCATCCGGATGAAAACCATCGGCAGTCCAGTCAAGAATTGAATATTTGCGATATACCCTTTTTTTCTTTACGCCATTCCTGGTACTTTGGGCCACGTTCATTCCTGATTCAGTAAGTTGTGTGCCTGTTTGTGTGCCCGCCATGGTTTCAATCATGTCGCCGGATTCAAAAAAGGTATATTTATACCTGGGATCGTTGGGCTCAAATTCATCCAGCACCGCATCGGAAGGAACCACGTTGCCCCAAACTATTCCATACTCCTGGCTGCGCATAGTACTTGCGTTTGCAGTGGGGCCTTCACCTGTATAACCCCAGTTAAAGTTATTATCGCCTTTATCCACAAAAGCTACCTCAAAAACAGATTCGGCATTGTATTCATTCCCTGTTGCAATCTGGTTGCCTCCCAATTTAACGTCTCCATCAAAATTATGCAGAAAAGGTACGAGGTTGTATTTGCCGTATATTTTCAAGAGCGCATCTTTGGCTGCTCCATAATCGCCTTTTTGCATTTGCACTTTGCCAAGCATGGCATAGGCAGCGCCTTTTGTTGCGCGACCCGGCTGGGATTGAGCATCGGGCAATTTGGCTGCAGCATCTGTAAGATCACTTATTATTAAAGAATAAATGTCGGCTGCTGAAGATTTCCCTTTATAATCGGATGGTGTTGCAATAGGTTCTGTGTACATGGGAACATCGCCCCACATTGTTACCAGTTCAAAATAGGCCCATGCCCGCAGGAATTCGGCTTCTCCAACTGATATATCCCTTGATGCCACATCATCTGTTACATCAGGCGCTTTTGCAATAACGAGGTTAGCCCTGTTGATCATTTGGTAACATCCACTCCAAACGCTCGTGATTACGGTATTGGAAGCGGATGGTGAGGCTTGCTTCAACAGTTCTGCTCTTGGAGCTTCCAGTTGAGAGCCGCCCGCTGCGGTTTCGGCGCCCCGCATATCATGAGTGAAAAACCATTCGCGGCCAACCAAATTGCCGGCACGTAAAATAGAATATATACCGTTTACGCCGTTTTGTAACTCGGTAGCGGTTTTAAAATAGCTCTGTACGGTGGGGTTATTCTGGTCGGTAACATCCAGTTTTTTATTACAGGCTACTATAGCAGCTGTGCCTATCACAGCGGTTACAGCCAGCACTGTTATGTTTCGTTTTATATTATTTGGTTTCATCTTTTAATTTTTATGTGTTAGTCAGACGCTTGCTTTAAACACAGGCGTTTTTTAAAAGTTTACATTAATACCTACCTGATAGCCTTTAGGCTGAGGATATACGGCATAGTCAATGCCATTGGTTAGTGATGAACCACTTGGATTTCTGTTACCCACTTCAGGATCATAGCCGCTGTATTTTGTAAACGTCAGGATGTTTTGTGCTGATACATAAATAGTAAGGTTCTTAACTGCTCCTCTTGTGATAGATTGCAACGATTTATTTGCAACATTATAGCTCAACATGATATTTTTAAGACGGAGATAAGAGCCATCTTCCAAAAACCGTCCTGAAGGCCTGGCATTCTGATTAGGATCAGAAGAGACAGCACGGGGAACATTGGTATTTGTATTCGACGGCGTCCAGGCATCTAATACTTTTGTACCGGCATTAAAGAAACGTACCATTCCTTCTGTGGTAGTGCGCAATGCATTGTATATTTTGTTGCCTTGTACACCCTGGAAGAAAACAGTCAGGCCAAACCCTTTATAGTTCGCGCCGGCATTAAGTGCATATGTGAATTTTGGAATAAAACTGCCTAAAAATGTACGGTCATTACCGTCAATAACACCATCACCATTCAGGTCTTTAAATTTAAAGTCGCCGGGAGATGTACGGGGTTGTGATGGATCCTGAGGGGCAACCTGTGTTGCATGTTTATCAATCTCATCCTGTGATTGAAAAATCCCTTCTATTACCCAGCCATAAAAAGATTGAACTGGATGGCCTGGTGCCGTATTGGTAACATTGTACCCTTCCGTAAGGTCAACATCAGACCCGGCTTCTATATTAGTTACGCCTTCTGCCAGGGAAAGTACTTTATTGGAAATAACACTGAGATTGGCTGTTGCGTTCCAGGTAAAATCACCTTGCGTTTTGTTATAACCTAGCTGAAACTCAAAACCATTGTTTCTCATTGCTGCTACGTTTTGATTCACAGTACCGTTTAAGAATCCAAGTGAAGGTGCAATGGGAAGCGCAATGATCAGGTTATCTGTTTTACGCTGGTAATATTCGGCTGATAAGGTGATTGAATTATTCAGTAAGCCAAGATCCAAACCTATATTTAGCTGTTTGGTAGTTTCCCAGTTCAAATTTGAATTACCTAATGCCTGAATTGAAGATACCGGGCCACTTGTTAGAACATCGCCAAAAGGATAATAAGCGCTGTTGGAACTAACACTTACCAGCCAGGGTGTATTTCCTAAAACAGTACCATTAAGACCTGTGACACCATAACCAGCACGTACTTTCAGTTCAGAAATCGTTTCCTGACCTTTCATAAAATCTTCCTGGTCTATTCTCCAGCCTACAGAACCGGATGGAAAGGTTGCCCATTTTCTGCCCGGAGCCCAAACAGAAAGGCCATCCCGGCGTATGGCGCCGCTCAACAGATATTTCCCTTTATAATCGTAGGTAACACGACCGAGATAGGATATGAGGGAATTTTCTCCAATAAGCGTTTGAACAGAAACATTACTTGCATTGTTCAAGGTTTTAAGTTCATTGGAAGCCTGGTTGCCGCTTGCATTTTCATTGCGTACCCGCTGGCCCTGGTATTCATATACAGCCGTTGCTGTAACATGATGATCGCCAAATGTTTTATCAAACGAAAGCTGTTGAGTATATAACTGAACAGTAGAAACTGACCTGTTGTTAGTAATGGTAGCCAGTATGGCGCTTGAGCCGGCTACGGTACCACCATCATTAAATATGGGTGCAAAGCGATAGTCTAATCCATTGGCATAATCAATGCCCATTGTGGAGCGAAACTTTAACCAGTCAGTAAAATTTATTTCAGCATATGCTGTTCCTAAAATTTTTGCCACTTTCCTGTTGCCCGGGTTTTTCACAACTGCATCTTCAATGGGATTGGTGGGGTCGCCGCCATCCAATACAGAGTTTACACCCCTAAAGCCATCTGAAGTGGTAGGGTCGTACACCGGCATATAAGGCATCAGTTTAATTACATTCACCAGGTTTGACCTTGTGCCTGTTTCATTATTGTCATAAGCCTGGTTGCCATAAGCCATATAGAGGTTTTCGCCAAAAGTGAAGACCTTGCCAATTTTATGTTCTGAATTTATGCGGAAGTTATAACGGCGATAACCTACAGTAGGTGAGGTGCCTTTTTGATCAAAAAAGCCGGCAGAAGCATAAAAGCGGGAAACATCGTTACCGCCACTTAAACCTATATTGGTTTGCGTCATTGAACCTTGTTTAAAATATGCATCCTGCCAATCGGTAACATTATTACCATAAGTGGTGGCAGCGCCGTCGTAAATGGGCTGGTTAACCCATACCGGGTCGTAGCCTGGATCACGCCTGGGCACTAAACTTCCTCTGTAAGCGATAGCATATTGATCAAATTGTTCAGGATTTAGCAGGTCTAATCTTTGGGTAATATCCTGAATGCCATAATAAGAATTAAGGTTTACATGAAATTTGCCATCCCGGCTGCCTTTTTTGGTAGTAATCATAATTACACCGCTGGTTGCCCTGGAGCCATATATTGCGGCTGCAGAAGCATCTTTCAATACATCTACAGATTCTATATCCCTTGTATCAATGGTTGAGAGATCGCCTGTAGGGAAGCCATCCACCACATATAAAGGATTAGAAGCATAACTAATAGAACTTATACCTCTTATAGTAACAATCGGGGATGTACCGGGGCTCCCGTTGTTTACAACCGAAAGACCAGGCACACGGCCCTGTAATGCCTGCTGCACGCTTACAACAGGAACTTCATTTAATGTTTTATTGTTAACCGTGGAAATAGCCCCCGTAACGTTTGTACGTTTTTGGGTACCGTAACCAACAACAATTACCTGCTCAAGCTGGGAATTAGTTAAGGTTAATGAAACGGTTATGTTGCTTTGGTTGCCCACCGTAATTTCCTGGGCGGTAAAGCCTACAGAGCTTATTACCAGCATATCCGCAGGTGATGCGGATATAGAAAATGCTCCGTTTTCATTGGTGGTAGTTCCTCGGGAAGTTCCTTTTACGGTTACGGAAGCTGCGGGTACAGGTTTGCCTGTTTCATCCGTAACTTTTCCCTGTACTGTCTGGGCATTCGCAGTGGTTTGAAGTGCCGAGAAAAAAATAAACGCTAAAATGGTCAGTACCTGTTTTCTGGCAACAGCAAACAAATACCTCGTTAGTCGATTTGGCATGTTGATAATCATAAGAGTTGTTTTTAGAAAATAAAAAGCTGTGTTATAGGCTGTAAAAAAATTGTGTTTCGGTATATAGTTGACATACTAAAGCAAAGCAATTTTATCATCAATCGTTGTACGAATAGTCTTTAAGAGAAATTGGCAATAGAATTATCCCGGATTTACAATAGTATTACAGAAACCGATTACGAAAAAGACACTACTTTCTTTATTTATGCTGCATCTCTTGTTATTTGTCTCTTATCGCAGCAATAATATTTTGTCTTATAAAATAATGATTTCAGGGCTAAAATAAGGATTTTGTTTATTTTAGCAATCGATTGCATTATTTTTTTTAAAATTAATGCAATCTGCAATTCCGTTTTGAACTGTAAGGGCGCAAACTGCCTGTTGGTTAAGCAGGCAGATTAAGAGATTGGTAAGTTGTATAAATAATTTTGTCTCATAAATAAGCAATCAGTTAAAAACAGCTTTAGTCTTAAAGCTGTTTCTTATATAATCATATACTAATTGTATTTTATCTTTTATATTGTAAAAATGATTTTTGAGACAGCGAGATTAACCGTTCGTGCATTTACGCATGATGATGCCTTGCTTTTTTTTCAGGGTAAACGGCAATGAGGAAGTGATGCAACATATAAGAAAGGCCTTAACCAGAACAGAATCAGACAAATTCCTGGAAGAGAATATTCAGTTTTACAAACAAAACCCTCGCCTGGGCCGGTGGTGCGTTATGGAAAAAGCTACCAATTGCTTCGTTGGCAGTTTTGCACTCGTTTATCTTCCTTTTGAAGATGAAAAATATAAAATACAAATCGGTTATGCATTGGTGCCTGATGCCTGGGGTAAAGGCTATGCAACAGAACTAACTATGGCGGGTATAAATTATTATTTTGCAAACCAGGCATCCAAAACCTTGCATGCTATAACCACTTTAGAAAATGATGCTTCAAAAAAAGTGCTGCTGAAATGCGGGTTTACTGAAAATGGAATAAAGCAAAATGGAGCAGGAATGGTGCAGCGATTTATCTTAAAAAAATAGGCCTGCCCTGAAAAGAGCTGGCCGTTGCTAACCTATGAAAAACACCAAGTTAAATATCTTATGTATTAAGTTGAACTTATTTATGTAATCAGTTGCAAAGATAATTGCATTATTAAAGATAATATTGTGTCAAATGACACAAACTCCGCACATTTTGTCTACCAACCGTTTTTAACACACTGTTCAATTGCAATTTAATAGTTGGAATTATTACCATTTTAGCATCAAAACTTTATAAACATGCATTAATCAAGATCGGCTGCAATAAGTTTTAAAAATTCGTTGCGGGTTGGATATTTTTCAAACTCACCAAAGAAAGCAGATGTTGTGGTTACAGAATTTTGCTTCTGAACGCCACGCATCATCATGCACAAATGTTTCGCCTCAATTACCACTGCCACGCCAAGTGGGTTTAAGGCTTCTTTTATGGCATCAAGAATTTGTGTTGTAAGCCTTTCCTGCACCTGCAGCCTTCTTGAAAAAACATCTACCACCCTTGCAATTTTGCTTAAACCGGTTATATAACCATTGGGGATATAAGCAATATGCGCTTTGCCGAAAAAAGGCAGCATGTGATGTTCGCACATGCTATAGAGTTCAATATCTTTTACAACAATCATCTCGCTGATGTTTTCATGAAACTTGGCTGAATTTAATATGGCAACGGCATCCTGGTTATAGCCCTGCGTATTATACAACATGGCTTTTGCAATACGCTCCGGCGTTTTCAGCAGGCCTTCACGCTGTACATCTTCGCCAATACTTCCGATTATATTCGCATAACTTTCCTTTAAGCTGTTAATGGCTTCTTCATCATAATAAATTTTCTTTTCGTATAACATCGATCTCCTTTTATATTAGATTATTTATGCAGGGTACTCTACAAAATTTCTTTCAGTTTCGTACAGGCGCACCCGCAAATCAAATTCGCTGTTTATTAAAGGCCGCAGTATTTTGTAAATGATAATAGCAATATTTTCTGCAGTGGGGTTTAAACTTTTAAACTCTTCAACATCGAGGTTGAGGTTTTTATGATCGAAGCGTGCTAAAACATTTTCCCGGATAATATCGCTCAATTCTTTAAGGTCAATTACAAAACCTGTTTGCGCATCCGGCACACCGGTTACTTTTACTATCAGTTCATAATTGTGGCCATGATAATTTGGGTTATTGCATTTACCAAAAACCTTTTGGTTGGTAGCTTCATCAAAAGCATCGTTATGCAGGCGGTGCGCTGCATTAAAATGTTCCTTGCGGTAAACGGCTACTTTTTCGTTCATAATTTATTCTCCAAAATACTCTACATAAATTCTTGGTGTTTCATATAGCTTTAAGCTGTGTAAGGTAACATTTGCAGGAATATGCGGCTGTAACTGCTTCCATATTTCAACTATTAAATTCTCTGTGCTGCACATTTTCCCTTCAAGGAATTCTACGTCGAGATTAAGATTTTTATGATCGAGCTTTTCAATTACATGCTCTTTTATAATACGGCTTAGTTGCTTGGCATCCATTATAAAACCGGTATCTATATCTGGAACGCCTTTTACGGTTACAAAAAGCTCAAAATTGTGCCCATGCCAGTTTTCATTAGCGCAGGCCCCGAACACGGCCTCATTTCTTTCCTTGCTCCACGCAGGATTATATAGTTTATGCGCTGCATTAAAATGCTCCAGCCTCGTTAAATAAACCATCGCTGCTTTAAAAATTTGCGCAAAGTTACGGCAAACGCAGGCTTTTGGTGCAAGCTGCAAACTGCGGGCTTTGAGCAGTGAGTACATGAGGTTTACCGTTCAATCATTTTCGAAATATACAATATTCAACAAAACAATAATCAATGTTCAGTTTTAAGCCTCTGCAAATTGAGCATTGAATTATTGAACATTGAGTATTGAATATTTTCTTAAATCAACGACACTGATTAGTAAACCATTATTTAAAGCTGAAGGTTGCTTGCTACCATATTGTCCAGCCTGCCATTACAGCAAGTCTTCTGAAAGTATATTTATTGATTGTTGGTTTTTGTTCCGGGCAGGCAACAAAATCGCAGTAGGTGTATAACGACTCATTTACTTTCTTTAATGAGAATGCCGCACTTAATGTTAATGTGTTTCGTTTAAACAAATAAATTGAATAGCCGGCTCCGGCATTAAAATAAAACCCGCTTTTATATTCAGGATTAAAAAAAGAGCCGGCCTTTTGATGATCCTGCACCCATTGAAATTGCGGGCCTGCATCAGCAAAAACAAAAGGTGAGTTTTTGCTTTTAAGAATATCTGCCCTTAGGTCAATAAAAACAGGTATCGTTCTGAAAACATAATTATCGATACCAGCACCAATACCTGCGGAAATTTGTTTCCATCTTACACCATTTATTGTTTGCACACCAAAGGAAGGCTCTGTTTTTCCTGCCAGTAAACCGGCCTGCAAAATGCTTTGAAAATGCATGGGCGTTTTCAAAGCATTTTGCGCTGTTGCATTGTATGCAAAACCAAGCAGCAGCAGGCTTGCAATAATTTTTTTCATTTTTGATTGATGGAAATTTTACTTAACAGCTTTACATTATTTGTATTGGAATAATCATATTGATACAAACCGTCACCTGCGGTTACAAGTGCAATTTTATTCCATGCAATAACATCGTTTGCTTCAAAACCGCCGATTGTTTTTAATAGGGAAAGGTTATTAATGTCTGCCGCATTATAAAGTTTTAAACCATCCGCTCCATCGCAAATAAATAATAAGTTGCCGTCTTTTGTAAGGCCGCGTGGATTAGTGAGGCTGTATGTTTTAATTAATGAGGGATTGGTTATATCTGTTGCAATATCTAATATCTCAAGTTCATTATTAAAACCCTGGCAGGCGGTGCCGGAGCGCAGCGTAACAAACGCATTGCTGTTGTCTGCAATAACGGGATCGCATGCTGTAAAATGGCCAAACTGACCGGTATATGTGGGTATGCCGCCGCCTGCAACTGAATAAATAAATATACCGTTGCTTGTACCTATAAACAGGTTATTGTTTGAAGGATATATTGTTTCTACAACGCCTCCGGTCACAGTAATGGCTTCATCATGTATGGGTTCCGGATCACTGGCATTGGTGATATCGAAAGAATGGAGCGCATAATAATCCACCGTATATAAGTAATCGTTTAAGACTGTAAAGCGTGCAGTGGAGCCTCCGATGCCTTTGGAAGGCACTGCTGTTGTAAATACCTGTGAAGAATTGGGCGTGGCAACATAATCGTAAGCTATCCAGCTATTGTATGTATCGCAATTTACCAGCGTATCCGTCATTATATAATCAACAGGCACTAAAACAGAATCAGGATTTACAGTAGAAGTATAATAGTAATAATAGCTTTGTCGCGGAAATACATTGTTCTTAAATGTTTTTGAAACTGCATGTTTAGGATCTGCAATATTCAATACAACAAGGTCGCTGTAAGAATCAGCATATAAATAATTACCTTTTATAGCAAGATCATAATTACCGGGAATATTAATGAAGGATATGTTTTTAGGATTGGATGGATCGCTGTTATCAATTACATGAATGCCTGCACCTGGCTCGTTTAAAAAGATATAGTTTTTATACAGGTAAATTTTACCGGCAACTTTTACCGGCTGCGCTGCTTCTGAAGCAATGCCGGCACGTACCTGCGTGAGCGTTTTAAAAACCGGTTTGTAAATGCGGTGAATGCTTTTGCAATCGTCTTTAAAACATCCTGCAAAAAGGATAATAATGAGCAGGAATGAAAGAGGGTAAATTTTTCTCATGGCCAAGGTTTTATATCCTGACATGAGCAGCATAATGAACGTTGTAAAATTTCGTTATTATTTTTTATGAAAAAGCAAGCCGGCTTTTAACCCGTAAGTCATGAAATGAAAATTGCCGTTGTCTTTATTCTTTGTAAAGTTTGATAAGCTGTAAGAAATCTGCGGACCTGCATAAACAGATGTGGTTTTGCCTGTGTTGAATTTCAAATTAAGGCCCGCCTGCAACTGCAATTGCGTTTTGCGCAGCAGGTCGTCATTTGAAAAATAAATATTACCCTGTTCGTTATAAATAAGCGAGTTTGAATTAAGCAATTGCCGCACGGAAAAGCCTGCATTATAACCAAATGCAAACATTTTCCGCTGCAATAAGTTCTGCTGAAAAGAAACGGGCAATTCTATAAAATTATATTTATTGATATACTCCTTAACCACGCCCGGCCGGTAATAATTGTTCACCATATAATCAGGGCTTATTGCATAATTGGCATTAACCACACCGCGTACATTAGATGCTGTTGCAAGATGCGTAAAGTTTAATCCTGCGTTTATTGAACTGTTCTTTGATATGCTGCGTTGCACTTCAAATCCAAAGCTGTAAGCGCTTGACGAAGTGTAAGCATATTTGTTAAAAACAGTATCACCGCTGATAATGGCTGTTGGTGCTGTTAATGTTGGCGCACTTAATGCAGACTGCCGGTCAGGTTTTCCAATACTTCCTATGCTTTTCACCGTACTGTTGGCTCCATAAAAAGCATTTACGCCCCATTGCCATTTGGGAAGTTTATTGCTTTGTAAGGCTGGTTTTGCAATTTGAATATTATCGTGAGTATTATTGTTTGAATCGTTTTTAGCAATGTTATTATCAGGTTTATTAACCGGGTTTTGATTGACGGCCTGAATTTCTTCAGAAGTTGCTTGCTCTAAATCTTTTTGTAATGCACCAGCTTTATCGTCATTACCCTTAGCATTTGTTATAACATCGCCGGGCTGATCTTTGCCATCTAAAGAATTGTCTTTTGTTATGCCTGCTGAAATACCAGTGTTATTTTTTTTGATGCTTTTGTTAATGCCAGCAACCTCATTCATTTTTTTGCTAATGAAGTTAACCCGGCCTTTGTCTGTTGGCAATGAAGATTTGCTGTTATCAGCATTGTTCTTTTCAACTTTATTGTTTATGGAAGCTACGCCAGAGTCGTTTAAGACAGCGCCATCTTGTGCAATACCTGCATTGCTATTATTTATTGCAACTGTATTTTGTACTGTATCTTGTTTATTGCCTGTGTAATAAAATAGCAATCCCGCAGCAGCCAAACCTGTTGCCAGCAAAAAAATGAAGGGCAGCCTGCGCCGGCGCTTCTCCTTTAGCCTGCGGCTTATTTTTGCCCAGGCTTCATCGGACGGAGCCGGCTTAAAGCCCTCCATCAAATTTTTCACCTGTTTTTCAAATTCATTTTCCTGCATACCGCTGTTGTTTAATTTTCTCATTTCTTTTCTCAATCCAGGCAACCATCATTGTTCTTGCCCTCGCATACTGCGATCTTGAAGTGCCGGTATGTATGCCCAGCATTTCACCAATTTCCACATGCGTAAAACCTTCCACTGCGTGAAGGTTAAAAATAGTCTGGCAACCGGTTGGCAATTGTCGTATTAAATCTGCCAGTTCTTTTGCCTGCAAATGAATAATCGGATTTTCTGTAGATACCGGGTGAAGATGGTCTTCTTCATATAACATTTCTGTGCTGTAGCGTTTACTTTGCTTAAGATAATTCAAGGCTGTATTTACCATAATGCGCCGTATCCATGCGCCCAGCTCGCCCTCCTGCCGGTAGTGTTGAAGATTGCGAAAGACCTTTATAAAACCTTCCTGCAAAACATCTTCCGCATCGGCTGCAGATTTAGTATATCTATAGCAAATGCCATACATGTCAGCTGCAAAATGATTATATAATTGTTTTTGCGCTTCCGACTTTCCTTTAAGGCAATTCTTTACAAGTTCTTTATAGTCCATCCGGATGTTTAGCTGACAATGGCAAATGATAAAGCGTTGCAATAACGGCTAAAATTTTTGTTGCCTGCAGGAAATTTTATGAAAGGAAAATCATTCCGTTTAATATTTTCAAATAACTACATTTGCCGCCGGTTTGGTTTTGAAGGATGAAAAAATTTCATTTAACAAATTAAAAGGGAATCCTGTTAAAATCAGGAGCTATCCCCGTAGCTGTAAGCTTTGTGAATTGTGCCTTATTCACTATTCACCTGCTGAATATAAAACCACTGTTCAGGAAAGAACGGGAAGGGTTTCAGCAGCCGGCAAGCCAGAAGACCTGCCAAACAAATATTATCTGGGCTTTCGGGTGAAAGGCAGAATGATAAGGTCTTACTGCAGAAGACATTTTCATTTCTATTATTCTTCACGAAAGTTCATTCTTCAACAACTTTTAAAACATTCAAAAGAAGAATGAGCATGAAAAAAATCCTGGTTACAGCAATTGTATTAGTGCTTACACAATTTTTAAAAGCACAAACAGATTCATCGGAAAATTTATTGGATGATGTGGTGGTTACGGCAACAAAATCGCCCAAAAAAATGAGCGAAACAGGCAAGGTTGTTAAAGTAATTACCAAAGAGCAGATTGAGCGCAGCGGCAGTAAAGACCTGGCGCAAATATTAAACGAACAGGTTGGCGTTACCATGAATGGAGCGACGAGCAACCCCGGCAAAGACAAATCATTATACCTGCTTGGCGCAACGGATAAATACACGCTGATCTTATTGGATGGTATTCCGCTAAACGAACCTGCGGGTGTTGGTGGCAGCTTTGATTTACGTTTGTTATCGCTCGATAATATTGAACGCATTGAAATTTTGCAGGGCAGCCAAAGCACTTTATACGGTTCCAATGCAGTGGCCGGTGTTGTAAATATCATTTCAAAAAAACCGGAAACAAAGCAGCCGCAGCTAAACGGTTTGCTTACTTATGGCAGCTATAACAGTTTTAAAGGCAATGCCAACATAAGCCAGAAAACAAAAGTGCTGGAATATAATTTGAATTATACTTATTATAATACTGACGGCATAAGCGAAGCAAAAGATACAACAGGCAAAGCGGGCTTTGATAAAGATGGATTTACGCAGCATGCCTTGCAGGGAATTATTGGTATTAATGTAACGGATAAGTTTAAGCTTTCTCCTTATTTCCGTTACACGCATTTTAAAGGTGGTTACGATGCCGATGCATTTATTGATGCACCAAATACTTATATTTCTTCGCTTATAAATACAGGCCTTAACGGCAATTATAATTATAAAAGCGGCAGCCTGCATTTTAATTATGGGTACGATTTCACAAAACGTGATTACAGGAGTTCGTATGCTTTTCAATCAAGCGGGAAATTCAATCATGCAGAAGCATACATTAATCAAACCTTTAGCAAGCACATACAAATGGTGGCAGGGTTGAATTATCAATCTTATACAATAAAAGATGTTGATACAACCAACACTATCATCAGCCCGTATATATCTTTCTTTTTGCACAGTAATAATGGCTTTAATCTTGAGCTGGGTGGAAGGTATAATCATCATAATCAATATGGCGATAATGTTACCTACAGTTTTAACCCTTCTTATCTTATAAATAATACGGTAAAAGTTTTTGCAAATGTTACAAGCGGTTTCAGGGCGCCTTCCATTAGCGAACTGTTTGGTCCTTATGGCGCTAATCCGAATTTAAAGCCCGAAAAATCAAATACGCAGGAAGCAGGCTTGCAAACTTTTTTTCTTGAAAAAAAATTAGCGGTTACAGTTAACGGCTTTAATCGTTATATAAATGACGTAATTATTTATGGCGCCAATGGTTATGAAAATTTAAACAAACAACATGATTATGGTGTACAGGCCGAAGTGAATTATAATAATAAGAATTTACAACTTAGCGCATCTTATGCTTATATAACCGGTAAGCTTACTGATAAAGCTTCAGGCAAAGACACAAGTTGTTTTAATCTTGTTCGCAGGCCAAGGAATGCTGTTAAACTGTTTGCCGGTTATAACATAACACCATCTTTATATGTAAGCACAACTTTGCAGGTAACAGGCAAGCGCACCGATAATTATTTTGATCCGAATACCTTCTTGTCTTCGCAGGTTGATTTAAACGCTTACACTTTATGGGGCGCCTATATTCAATACAGTTTTTTGAAAAAACATTTGAATGTTTTTGTTGACGTAAAGAATATTATCAATAACACAAACTATTATGAAGTTTATGGCTATGCAGTACAGGGTACAACTGTAAATGCAGGTCTTCGTTTTAAATTGTAAAAATTTATAGAGAAATATACAGCGGGGTTTAGCTCTTTAAAAATGTTTATTTCGGCAGTTTAAAGGTTTTGAAAGAGGAAAATATTTTATGCCTGTACATGAAGAAAAAATTTGTCCGCGTTGCGGTCGTATCTTTGAGTGCAAAGCAGGCAATATAACACAATGCCAGTGTTACGGCATACAATTCAGCATTGAAGAAAAGGCTTTCATAGAAAATCGTTACCGCGATTGTTTATGCGCAAATTGTTTGCTGCAGCTTAAAAACAGGCATGTTGT
This sequence comes from Parafilimonas terrae, assembly GCF_900115755.1. Classification (GTDB taxonomy): domain Bacteria; phylum Bacteroidota; class Bacteroidia; order Chitinophagales; family Chitinophagaceae; genus Parafilimonas; species Parafilimonas terrae. Next base: position 764,382 of record NZ_FOXQ01000001.1, on the reverse strand, counting down.
TTAAAGAAAAATATTTACTCAAAACAAAATAAACATATTGAAGACACCTTCATTTTTTAACTGGAGCGGAGGAAAAGATGCAGCATTAGCTTTACATAAAGCATTGCTTTCGGGGGAATACGATATTCAGTATTTACTTACAAGTTTTAACAGTGTTCACAACCGCGTATCCATGCATGGTGTGAGAAGGTCTTTAACAGAAGCGCAGGCTGCGGCTATTGGATTGCCGCTGGTGCCTGTAGAATTATCTGAAGACCCGTCCATGCAGGAGTATGAAACGAAGATGCGTGAAGCATTAACTGCATTAAGAGATAAAGGCTGCAGTAAAGCTATTTACGGTGATATTTTTTTGGAAGACCTGCGTGCATACCGTGAAGAAAAACTAAAGTCCGGCGGCCTGGAATGCGTTTTTCCTCTTTGGAAAACCGATACATCTGTTTTAATAAAAGAATTTATAGATACCGGTTTTAAAGCTGTTATTGCATGCGTGAATGCGGCTTTTCTTGATAAAAGTTTTTGCGGAAGATTGATAGATGAATCTTTTATCAATGATTTGCCAAAGAATGTTGACCCTTGCGGCGAAAATGGCGAGTTTCATTCTTTTGTTTTTGACGGACCAATCTTTAAACAGCCCGTAAGTTTTAAGCAGGGAAGAACAACTTATAAACAGTATGAAGTTTCAAGATTGAATAATGTGGATGATGTAAAGAAAAAATATGGATTTTGGTTTTGCGATCTTGAAATGGTATGAGTTGATAAACTGAATACCCGGCCACTGGTAATTTAATGGAGTTTTGCCACAGATGCACAAATTAAATCTGTGCATCTGTGGCAAATAAATTATTTATTCTCCTGATTATTTTCCAAATGCCTGCAGGCTGCTGCCGAATATTTTTACCGCGATGGCAAGCAGTATAACGCCAAAAAATTTGCGTATTGCAATCAGGCCTGCTTTACCCAAAATTTTTTCCAGCCATTTTAATAAATGAAGGGCAGTGAAAATAATTACAAGGTTTATCAGTATGCCAATAAGTATATAATTATCTTCAAAATTTGCTTTAAGCGACATAATAGTTGTGAGTGTTCCCGTACCTGCAATCAGGGGAAATGCAATAGGCACCAGCGTCCCGGTTGAGCCCGGTTCTTCTTTAAAGATATCAAGGCCCAGCACCATTTCGAGCCCAACCAAAAACATAACAATTGAACCGCCCACAGCAAAGGAATGCACATCTAAATTCATTACTTGCAATATGGGCCTGCCGGCATACAAAAACAGTATCATTAAAACACCGCTTGCCAGTGTTACTTTCCATGAATTAATCTGGCCGGTTTTATTTTTTTGCGCTATAAGCACAGGTATTGAACCGATAATATCAATAACAGCAAATAGTGTAAATGTTACTGTAAGTATTTTATTTAATTCCATACCGCGGTTTATGCAAAGTTAATTTCGTTTGCAAGACGTGAAACGATGAATACATTTGTGTCAAATTAAATTTACAATGAAAGGAATTTTATTTACGCTGGGCCTGTTTATTTTTTTACAGGCGCAATCTCAAAGCACTGATACGGCGCATTTATATAATCCTAAAGCTGATGCTGAAAAAGAAATTGCTGCGGCCGTTAAGCTGGCAAAGTCAACCGATAAATATGTATTGATACAAGGTGGCGGCAACTGGTGCAGTTGGTGCAAGCGCTTCAGTATAACTGTTGCCAACGATGCAAAACTTGATTCAATAGTGAATGCAGATTTTGTGGTTTATCATCTTAACTACAGTGAAGAAAATAAAAATCAAAAACTGTTTGCCAAATATGGATACCCGCAACGTTTTGGCTTTCCTGTTTTTATAGTTCTTGATGAAAACGGCAACCGCATTCACACGCAAAACTCTGTTTATCTTGAAGAAGGCAAAGGTTATAATAAAGAAAAAATAGCCGATTTCTTTACAGCCTGGAGCCCGGCAGCATTAGACCCAAAAAATTATAACGGGAAATAGTTGTAAATAAGCAATGCTCAATATTCAACAATCAATAATCATTTCGCGAATGTTTTACAATTGAATATTGATTATTGCATATTGAACATTGAGTGTTTTTTTAACAAGCATTATTAAAAGTTGAGAAAGTAGCAGCTTCGATTTACTCATCATCTCCTAAAAGCTCCGGCCTCTTCAGCCTGGTAAGTTCAACCGCCTTATCATGGCGCCAGGCTTCTATTTTTTTAGGGTCGCCGCTTAACAAAATTTCAGGCACTTCCCAATCCCTGAATTTAGCGGGCCTTGTATAAACCGGCGGCGCTAACAGATCATCCTGGAAAGAATCGAATAACGCAGAAGTTTCATCATTCAGCACACCGGGAATTAACCTGCCAATAGCATCAACAATAATGGCAGCAGCAAGCTCACCGCCGCTTAAAACAAAATTGCCAACAGAAATTTCTTTGGTTATATAGTTATCGCGTATGCGCTGGTCAATGCCTTTATAATGCCCGCAAATAACCAGCAGGTTTTCTTTCAGCGAAAGCTGGTTGGCCATTTTTTGATTGAACACTTCTGCATCAGGTGTCATGTAAATGATCTCGTCATAATTTGTTTCGAGCTTCAGTTCATCAATAGCGTTTGCCAAAGGTTCGCACATCATTACCATGCCTGCCCCGCCGCCGTATTGATAGTCATCCACCTGGCCATAATCATTTACCGCCCATTTTCGCAAATTAAACAGCCGCACAGTAAGCAGGTTTTTCTCCTGCGCCCTTTTCATGATGCTGTGGTTTAAAGGACTTTCCAGCAATTCGGGCAAAACAGTAAGAATATCAATCTTCATCCCGCAAATATAAATGGCTGCAGCAGTGCGATGTTTTCTAATTAAATATCATCCTTAAATTCATCCAGGTCGCGCCTTTGTTTTTTAGTAGGCCTTCCGGTTTTGCTCAGGCGTTTGCCCGTATAAAAACTGGCTGCTTGCATCTGCATTTTTTCTTTTTCTTCTTCGGGCGTAAGATCAATATAATATTTAACGGCCTCGGTGTATTGCACACGATGATCAAGCAGGCCACTCACTTGTATCAGCCATTTTCTGTCATTTGTTTTAACGGCATATTTGTCGCCAACGTTTACATTTCTTGAAGCCTTTACAGGAGCATCATTCAGTTTAACGCGGCCTTTTTCGCATGCTTCAGAGGCTTGCGCCCTTGTTTTAAAAATGCGGATGCTCCATAAATATTTATCAAGCCTTAACTTTTCTTTTTCCTCTTTCATTAATAAATGGATTGAATAGTTTGCTAAAATAAAACACTTCACACTTTATTTTTCGGGTGCATAATTATTAAACAATACATTTGCCGCAGGCCTATCTTATAGTTCCGCACACAATTTGATTGTAAATTATTATTCATCATAAAAATTATTTTATGCAACAAGTAAAAAAGGGTGACCAGATAAAAGTACATTATCATGGACGCCTTACAGACGGCACGACATTCGACAGCAGTGCAGGCCGCCAGCCGCTTGAATTTGAAGTGGGCAGTGGTATGGTGATAAAGGGTTTTGATGAAGGCGTAACCGGCATGGCTGTTGGTGATAAGAAAACCATCTCCATACCCGCTGATGAAGCTTATGGCCCAAGGCAGGAAGAAATGGTAATTGAATTTCCGATTAAAAATTTTCCACCGGATATTACGCCTGAAGTTGGAATGACCCTGCAAATGCATGGCGACAACGGCCAGGAATTACCGGTTGTAATTACAGCCATTAATGAGGAGTCTATTACGCTTGATGCAAATCACCCGCTTGCCGGCAAAGAGCTTGTATTTGATCTTGAGCTGGTTGATATAAAAGGTAAAAGCCCGCTGATTATCGCTCCTTAAATTTATGCACTTTAAAGTTTAATGTTGCTGTATCTGCGCATGGTGCCGCAACATTAAACTTCTTTTTACTCTTTTATTTGTAATGCCACCTGGGGGAAATTGCAGGGTTTAACTATCAGCAGAAATTATTAATTCTTTCAGCCTGCAGGTTAATGTGCTTCGTTTTCATAAACTAAGTAAATTGCTATTGCTTATGCTTATTTTATGAAAAAACATTTTCAACTAATTGCATTCATAACATTGTATTGCTGCAATTCCTGTTTTGCCCAAACATCTGAAAAGAAAACAGTCAAAGCAGGCGAAAGCCTTTCTTCCATATCGTATTATCTTTTCCCGGGTTTCAGTGATGCTATCGTAAAGCTGAAAGATGGCAATACGCTTAAGTCTAAAATGAATTTTAATTTAACGATTTGCCAGCTGGAATTCATTTCCCCGCAAGGCGATACGCTTGTAATAGCAGAACCTTCAGCAGTGGATTCCATATACTGTAACAACGAAGTTTTCTTTTTTGCCAATAATATATATTACCAGGTTATTGCATCTGCCGGCGCGATAAAACTTGCAGTTGAACGTACAGCCAGCTACGTGCCCGTTAAGATTGGTGCACTGGGTTTGCCAGACCATGTGGGATCTGGCATAGAAACTTACAAGAGTTTCTTTTTGTACACCGGTTTGAAAACGCTTGTGGCAAGTGAGGATGTTGAAATAACGGTAAGAACAACATACGTTCTTGTTACGGGCAACACACAATTTAACAGGGCTAATAAAAACTCGTTTATAAAAGCATTTCCCGCAAATGAGCAAAAGATTAAAACTTACCTGAAACAAAACAGGGTTAGTTTTGATAAGGCGGGCGACCTCGAAAAATTCTTCCTTTTCTGTGCAGCTTAAAGCAGATGGTATTGTTTCCTATTTCCAGCCACCACCCAGCGCTCTGTACAATTCAACTATTGCCTGCAATTCCTGCAGCTTATCGTTTACTCCACTTAATTGCGCGGCCAGTAAAGATTGTTCTGATGTAAGCACATCCGTATAATTTGTTGCAGAGCTGTATTGCAATAATTGCTTGGTATAGTTAACCGCTTTGTTCAGCGATTCTATTTGTAATCCCCGGCTTGCCTGTTTTTCCATTGCTGTTTGATAAGCATATAATGCATTCGATACTTCCCCGCCGGCATTCAGCAAAGTTTGCTGATAGCCATAATAAGCTTCCTGTTGCTGTGCTTTCGCTATGCTTAAACGCGCCTTATTTAACCCTTTATTGAATATTGGTTGTGTAAGGCCCGCAACGATGTTATAAAAGATCGACATGTCAAACAGGTTTTTAATAAGCAGCGTGGAGGCGCCGCCCTGGGCTGTTAATGTTAGCTGCGGATAGAAATAAGTGCGCGCCACATTTGTATTCTCAAATGCTGCCCTGAAGGCTAATTCAGCCTGTTGCACATCGGGCCTGTTTTTTAACAGGAGCGAGGAAACACCGGTTTGCAGATTGGAGTAAGGTTTTTGCTCATCCATGGATGTGCGTTTAATAGTGCCGGGCGTTCTTGCCAGCAAAACGCATAATGCATTTTCTGTTTCGCGTATATTTCTTTTCAGGTCCGGGATCAGCACTTCTGCGGCATAGCGGCTGGCTTCGCTTTGCACTACGGCAGCGCCGGTTACCACGGCGCTCTCTTTTAGTGCCTTCATTGTTTTTACTTCTTCAACCCTGGTTTTTAAAGTTTCTTCTGTAATTTTTAATTGCTGGTCTAAAGAAAGCAGTTGGTAATAATAAGCGGCAATGTTGGCAATTAGCTGCGTTTGCACGGCACGGGTGGCTGCTTCGCTTTGCAGCCAGTTGGCAAAAGCTGCTTTTTTTGTGCTTTTTAATTTTCCCCATATATCTGCTTCCCAGCTTGTGCTAAGGCTTAACTGGTAATTGGTGGTGCTAAGCGGGAAAGAGCCGATATATTCCGGCGGAAGATTAAGCGCTGCAGCAGATTGTTTGCTGAAAGTAACGTTTGCGCCTGCATCAAGGCTGGGCCAGAAAGCAGCCTTGCTTTGCTTTAAATTGGCGTATGCTTCATTAATGCGCTGCATAGCTGTTTTCAAATCAAGGTTTTCATGAATGCCTTCAGCTATGAGATTTTGTAAAACCGTATCGCTGAATAATTGCGTATAAGGCAAATCGGCAATGGAAGATGTATCGCCTGTTAAGCTATCATTTACTGAAGCCATATTTGCCGCCGTATCACGGTATAACTGTCCGTTTACATCCATGCCCGGCTGCTGGTATTTCTGCGTAACGCATGATGTTACCATCAGTATAGCTGCAATAATTATGTATTCTTTTTTAAAATATTTTCTAATCATGGTTCAATCAACTGTTTTGATAATTATGATTGATTTGAAGGAAATTCATCTCCTGCTTTTTGCGGAACCGGCAAAGGTTTGCTGCTTACTTTTTCCTGCAGCGCCTGGAACATGATAAACAGCGTTGGAATAACAAATACGCCGAATATGGTACCGATAAGCATGCCGCCAACTGCGCCTGTGCCGATAGAACGGTTACCGGCTGCACCGGCGCCGGTTGAAACCATCAATGGCATAATGCCAAATATGAAAGCCAGCGATGTCATTAAGATGGGGCGCAAACGGGCTACTGCGCCATTAATAGCTGCCTGCACAATGGTTTGGCCTTCCCGCCGCCTTGCGGCGGCAAACTCCACAATTAAAATGGCGTTCTTGGCCAGCAACCCAATCAGCATGATGAGTGTTATTTGCAGGTAAATATTATTCTGCACGCCAAACAAATTGGCGAATATAAATGCGCCAGCAAGGCCTATTGGCAATGAAAGCAATACGGCAAAAGGCAAAATATAACTTTCATATTGTGCGCTCAGCAGGAAGTACACAAACACCAGGCATAAAATAAAAATATAAATGGTTTGGCCGCCGCTTGCTATTTCTTCCCTGCTTAACCCTGAGAACTCATAACTGTAACCTTCCGGTAAAGTTTCAGCAGCTACTTCCTGTATGGCTTTAATAGCATCGCCTGAGCTATAGCCATTATTCGGAGAGCCGGATACAGCAATGGAGGTAAACATATTAAAGCGGTTGATGAACTCCGGCCCGTACACTCTTTTCAGCGTTACAAATTCCGATACCGGCGCCATTACATTATTGTTAGTACGCACATAAATATTATTCAGCCCCTGAACCGTGCCGCGGTAATCGGCATCGGCCTGCACCATTACACGGTATTGCTTGCCAAATTCATTAAAGTTGGAAGCGTATAATCCACCATAATAACCCTGTAATGTGCTTAATACTGCCGCCGGTGATACGTTGGCTTCCTTACATTTCGGCACATTTAAATCCACCTCGTATTGCGGAAAATTGGTATTGAAAAAACTGGTGGCATACTGTATCTCCGGCCGCTGGTTTAAGGCAGCAAGAAATTTATTGTTCACCTGTACAAAGCTGTTAATGTCGCCACCCGTCCTGTCCTGCACCTGGAATTCAAACCCGCTGGTATTACCAAAGCCTTCCAGCGTTGGCGGTGCAAAAAACAGGATATTGGCGCCTTTTATACCGGCTGTTTGCGCAAACATTTTTTGTATTACGGCATCAACTGAGTGTTCATCGCCCTTGCGTTCATCCCAGGGTTTCAATTCCATAAAAAAGGCTGCATAAGAGCCGCCATTGCCGCCGCTTAAAAGCCCGAAACCGCCCACCTGTGTTACCGATGCAACCTCCGGCATGCTACTGCATATTTTGGCCACCTGGTCAGAAATAACCGAAGTGCGTTCCAGCGAAGAAGCGGGCGGCAAAGAAATATCCGCCATCACAAACTTCTGGTCTTCATTCGGCACAAAACCACCGGGCGTGGTTTTCATTAAATACCATAATAAAAAGCCAAATGCAACAATGCCTGCCAGCGCTATCCATTTACGTTTTGCCAAAAAGCTTACGGAGCGTTTATATTTATTGGTCATGGCGCCAAAGCTGGCATTGAAAGCGGCATAAAAACGCTGCATAAAACCTTTACGCAGTTTGTTTTCATGGTGCGGCTTTAAAAACAAAGCGCAAAGCGCCGGGCTAAGCGTTAAGGCATTTACAGCAGAAATGATAATGGACACCGCCAGCGTTAAGCCGAACTGCTTGTAAAAAATCCCCGTAGAGCCTGTGATAAAGGTAACGGGAAGAAATACCGCTGCCATTACCAGCGTAATGGATATTACCGCGCCGCTGATCTCGCTCATGGCTTCTATAGTGGCTTTCCTGGCAGATTCAGCGCCATGGTCCAGTTTGGCATGCACGGCTTCTACCACCACAATGGCATCATCCACCACGATACCAATGGCCAGCACCAGGGCAAATAAAGTAAGCAGGTTAATGGTAAAGCCAAACAACTGTAAAAAGAAAAAGGTGCCAATAATAGCTACCGGAACGGCGATGGCCGGGATTAAAGTGGAACGAATGTCCTGCAAAAAAATAAATACAACTATAAACACCAGCACAAACGCTTCAATCAATGTTTCGATAACTTTTTCTATGGAGACATTTAAAAAATCGTCTGCTGAAAAAATCATCGTTTTGGTAACGCCGGGAGGAAATGCTTTGGCCGCTTCATCCAAGGTGCGGTTAATTTCCCCTATCATTTCATGCGCATTGGAGCCTGCCGTTTGAAAAATGCCTAAAACAATAGAAGGCTTTCCATCAGTTATGGAAGTAATATTATAATACAAAGAACCAAGCTCGATCCTTGCTACATCTTTCAGCCTTAATAACTGCCCGTTTTGCGCAGAACGGATCACAATGTTTTCATATTCTTCAGGTTTTTCGAGCCTGCCTTTATATTTCAATACATATTCAAAAGACTGGTTGCTGTTTTCACCAATTTTTCCCGGCGCTGCTTCTATGTTTTGTTCGGCCAATGCATTGGTAATATCATCAGGCACCAAACCATAAACAGCCATCGCATTAGGGTTCAGCCATATTCGCATGGAATAATCGCCGGTGCCCCAGGCCTGCGCATCGCCCACGCCGTTGATCCTTTTGATCATGGGCACAAGATTGATGTTGGCATAGTTCTGCAAAAATTTTGCATCAAAAGATTTGTTGCTGCTGTTCAGGCCAAACACCATCACCATGCTGCTTTGCTGTTTGGTGGTGGTAACGCCGGCCCTTGTTACTTCCGCAGGCAACAATGGCGTTGCCCTTGATACGCGGTTTTGCACATTCACTGCTGCGAGATCGGGGTTAGTGCCTTGCTTAAAATAAATGGTGATGCCTGCAGAGCCGTCATTGCCGGCAGAGGAGGTCATGTAGGTCATATTCTCCACGCCATTTATCTGTTCCTCCAGCGGAACGATAACACTCTTCATCACTACATCTGCGTTAGCGCCCTGGTAAAAAGCTGAAACGCGTACGGTAGGCGGCGCAATGTCAGGATATAAAGTAATGGGCAAAGTAAAGATGCCGATAAGCCCTAATATGACAAGGATAACTGAAATTACCGTTGAAAGAACGGGCCTTTCTATAAATGTTTTTAGCATAAATCAGTTTAAATAAGAATGATTATTTAAGGCTGTAAACCTTATTTTCCGGCTGCACATCCGGTTTAATAACTGTGCTGTCCCGTAAGGAATAGGTGCTTTCGTACACCACATTATCGCCGGGTTTTAAACCGCTGGTAACAACAAAATACTGGCCTGCGGCAACAGGCATCACTTCTATTTCGGTGCTGATAACTTTATTACTGTCGTTTACGAGATATACAAAGCGTTTGCCCTGCAACTCGTAAGTTGATCTTTGCGGAATAATGATGGCATCGTTTACTGTAACGGGTATTTCAACCACAGCGCTGGCGCCACTGCGCAGCAGCCCGAGAGGATTGGGAAATGCTGCCCGGAAGCTTGCCGAGCCTGTTTCTGTATTTAATTGACCTGCAACTGTTTCTACACGGCCTTTTTCAGGATATTCGGTGCCATCTGCCAGTATTAGCGTTACGGCAGGCAATTGTTTAAGTTTTGCCTCTAAAGTGTTGCCTTTATATTCCCGTGAAAAATCAAGCAACTGTTTTTCATTCATAGAAAAATAAGCAAACACATTGCTGATGCTCGAAACAGTGGTAAGCGGCATTGTGGTGGTGCTGCTTACCAAGCTTCCAAGCCTGTAGGGGATAGTGCCAACAACGCCGTTTACCGGGCTTGTTACATCGGCATAACCAAGATTTATTTTGGCATTGGCGAGATTAGCCCTGGCCTGTGCCAGCGCTGCCTTACGCGTTTGCAACGTGTATTCCGCAGATTCAAGTTCATACTTGCTTACAATGTCCTGTTCCACCAGCGGCTTTACTTTTTTTACCTGAAGTTCAGCAGTGCTCACATCAGCTTCTGCGCTGGTTATGGCGGCTGCAGCATTGTTTACATCCTGCTGGTATTGCGGTGCATTTATGCGGAAAAGCAACTGCCCTTTTTTTACAACGGCGCCTTCATCCACATATATCTTTTCTATATAACCATCTATTTTGGGACGTATTTCTATGTTTTGTTCACCCTGTAATGTGGCGGGATAATCTGTTTTAATAGTGCTCGTTTGCGAGATTACTTTAAAAACCGGGTAAGCCGGCGGCGGCATATTGGCCGCCTGCTGTTGATCTGCTTTATTGCCGCAGGAAGCCAGGAAGAATATACCGGCGATTAATATAAACGCCTTGAATGAACGCATTTTGCCTGTTCTTAAATTATCTATGGTTGGTTTCATGTGTGTTTGTTTATTAAGGCATCCGGCTGGTCACCAGGTTAGCATTATAAAATCCTGTTTCAGAGCCATCAGCAAAAAATGATAAATGCCCAAGCATGCAGTTATCCAATATCTACTTGTAATTTTTTCGCGGCAAAGAAACGTGTTTTACATATTTTTTACTGCCAAAGAAATCGCAAACTTGTGCGCTTTCGGGGAATAAAAAAGGTTTTTAATGATGAGTGGTTTAGTACAGCATCAAATTCATATCTGTAAAAAGCAACTTTTAAATAAAAAAAGCGGCGTGGTTATGCTATTATTATTGCTGAGAATGCCTGAAATAACGGTTATGCTTTTTTCCTGTTGAGCCACCAGCCAAGCCAGATGCCCGCAGCGCCCCAGCTAACAAGATTATCTATGAAATGTGCTTCCAGGTCAAATGTCTGGTACCAGATGTGAATGATATAATTTGAATAAAGCGAAATGATCAGTGCCGTTAATAAAGCTGCAAGAAAAGTTTTACCGAAACTATTAACCGTAAACCCTGAAATTATCCAGCAGAAAAATAATACAATGATGATGTCGGTTATAAGCGCCCTTGCAATATTCATCCCCATACTTGCATCATAGCTTTTGTGATAAGCGATTTGCACCCAAGGCTTGCCCATAGCGTTTTCTTCAAACTTTTTCATATCATCCTGCGAAGCATCTTTGGGCAGGTTAGGTATAAAGTAGCCCCCGCTGGAATCAAACTGTGTATTTAAATAAGCCATTATGCTATCTTGTTTTGGCGTGAACTGCTGTGCAGGTTCATGCAGGTTAAGCATCGTCCATGAAAGAAACTGCCATATAAAGATGATAATGCCGCCAACTATAGAGCCGATAAGTATTTTCATAGTTGCTATTATTTGGTTAATGAAAATTAAGCATTAATTTTTTTATGGGGAAATAATTGGCAGAAACCGTTTATTTGTTGCTCAATTATTCAATATGATTAAAGGTTATGAGCATACGGTCACCGAAAGGTTTATGCGTTACGTAACAATTGATACGCAAAGCGATCCTGAAAGCGATAAGCATCCATCAACAGAAAAACAAAAGCATTTAAGCAGCCTGCTTGCTGAAGAGCTGAAAGCGCTTGGCCTGAAAGACGTTCATACTGATAAATATGCATACCTGTATGCAACCATTCCGTCTAACACGAGTAAAAAGGTGCCGGTTATTTGTTTCTGCAGTCATATTGATACAGCGCCAGATTGCAGCGGTACAAACGTGAAACCAATATTGCATAAAAATTATAATGGGAAAGATATTGTGTTGCCAGATGATACCACGCAGGTTATTTCAAAAAAAGATTATCCTTATTTAAAAGAGCATAAAGGCCATGATATAATAACAGCAAGCGGGCTAACTTTATTGGGAGCAGATGATAAAAGCGGCGTTGCCATTATTATGGACCTGGCTAATTATCTTACCACGCATCCTGAAATAAAACATGGGGAAATAAAAATTTTATTTACGCCGGATGAAGAAGTGGGGCAGGGCACTGCCATGCTTGATCTTAAAAAAGTAGGCGCTGATTATGCTTATACTTTGGATGGCGGTGAGGCAGGCACATTGGAAGATGAAACCTTTAGCGCTGATGCTGTGCGCATAACTATTCATGGTGTGATTGCGCATCCCGGTTACGCAAAAAATAAACTGGTAAATGCCATAAAAATTGCAGGTGCCATTGTGGATGCTTTGCCCAAAGATGAATGGAGCCCGGAAACAACTTCTAAAAGAAAAGGTTTTGTGCATCCTGTTGCTATAAATGGTGTGGCAGAAAAAGCAACCATAGATTTTATTGTACGAGACTTTGATACACTTGAGCTTAAGAACCATGAAGAACGGCTGCAAACTATAGCTGCAAAGGTTTTAAAGAAATATTCCAGGAGGGCAAGGATGGAGTTTAAAGTAACGGAACAATACCGCAATATGAAGGAGGTTTTAGACCATTATCCAAAAGTTATATCGTATGCAAAACAGGCATACAAACGTGCCGGTTTAAAAATAGAAAATGAACCCATTCGCGGTGGAACAGATGGCAGCCGCTTAAGCTTTATGGGTTTGCCCTGTCCCAATTTATTTACAGGCATGCAGGCCATTCACAGCAGGCATGAATGGGTGGGCGTAAAAGATATGCAGAAAGCAGTTGAAGTGCTGGCGCATTTGGTGCATGTGTGGGAAGACGCATCATAATAAGTTCGCTTAAAGTTTTTATTTATGGGCTTTGCTATAAAACAATATGCTTTACTGTTTCTATGCCTGTTCCCATTTGTAAATTCCCACGGCCAGTCAACCCGGCTTTTAAATTTTGAAAAATTCACCATTAATGAAGGTTTAAGCCAGGGCTTTATTTATAATATAGCCCAGGACGAAAAAGGGTTTATGTGGTTTTGCACGCCCGATGGCCTTAACCGTTATGACGGGTATCATTTTAAAATTTACCGGCATGACTATACCGACAACTTTTCTGTTTCATCTAATCTTGTAACTAAATTTTTTGTTGATGCCAATAAAAATGTTTGGATAGCAACGAACGATAATGGCTTGAATTATTTTGATATACGCTACCAGAAATTTTATCATTTTTTTCCCGGAATGGCAATTGATGATATTGCGGAAGATAAATATGGCAATCTTATACTTCTTAGTTATGATAAGATGATTTTAGGTAAAGTGGAAATAAAGGGTGGCGAGGATAAAAAAATTTCTATTGATACCGCTGTTTTTATTTTTCCGGAAGCACTTATATACAGACAAGGTTTTTTTCATTATCACATTTTTTCCGATACTTATGCCAATCTTTATCTAAGTACGGCTGACGCTATTTTTAAACTTAACGGCAGCAGCCAAAGCAATAAGCTGAATATAAGAAAACTTTACTCGTTCCCACACCCGGATACACATGAACCCGCAATTGCTGAAGACAAAGTAACACACAGGTTTTATGCATACATGCAGGCGCAATTATTTGAATTTGGCGATAGTAGTTTTTCAGCCCCGGTTATTATTGATGCCCCGCCCGCCATTATGCATATATTCACTGATAGCAGGCAAAAGTTATGGATGCAGTCGGCTAAAGAAGTTTTTATGTTGGATTTAAAAACGAAAACCATTACCCGCGTTATTTCCAAATCCAATGACATAGATAATTTGCTGAAGACCGCTTATTGCAGTTTTGAAGATAAAAATAACAACCTGTGGATTGGAACAGCAGGGTTGGGCATCTTAAAATTTACAAACGACCTTAATATTTTTCATCATATCCTCCCCGGAAAATACATATATAACATCCAGCAGTATAATAAAGAAACAGCGCTTATAGAAGGCATGTTTAAAATAACATTCAATAATGATAATACTGTTGAAATGGATTCGGTAAATCTTTCTGCTAAAAGAAAAGATTTACCGGACCCTGCTATGAAGTATGTAGTTGACGATAAATATAATTACTGGTTTTTGCAGGATGATCAGCTGCAGATGTACAATGCAGTTGGCAAAAGACTTCGTACAATACCTGTAAAAGAGAAACTAAAGAAGAAGATGGCTTTGCCGCCAACTGTAAAAGAAGTACATAAAAATAATTTTCTTTTTATAGACAGGCATGGCAATCTGTGGTTTCAGTGCTATGGCAAAATGATGTCGTATAACATTAATGCCGATACACTTGCCGTATATCCTTCTTTGCCTGTGTTTAGAGATTTAGACAGGAGTTTCCGTGTAATGTATGAAGACATTAACGGCACATTATGGATAACTGCCAGCCAGGACTTTTACAGTTATAACCCAGCCAATAATAAAACAAACTTTTTCCATCATATTCCCGGAGATGTTGCCAGCGTGGCCGGCAGTAATATCAGTTGCTTTTGCGATGACCCGGTAAACCCTTCACAATTTCTTTGGGTGGGCACACGCGGCAATGGCGTAAGCCGGTTAAATAAAACAACGGGCAGGTGCACTTCATTCAGCACAAAAAACGGTTTGCCTAACAATGTTATTTATGGCCTGCTGAATGATGATGAGGAAAATATATGGGGCAGCACAAATAAAGGTTTGTTCAGGCTGAATGTAAAAACAGGCGCTATCAAAAATTTTGATGCAACAGATGGCTTGCAGGGCAATGAATTTAACCGTTATGCTTATTTAAAACTCAGCAACGGCGTTATGCTCTTTGGCGGTTTAAACGGTATAAATTATTTTAAATCTGCGGAAATACATGCAATAGCGCCCCCGCCCGTGCAGCTTACCAATATAAAACTGCTTGATAAAAACCTTTCTGTAAATAATTCCAAATCTTTAATGGATGTGGATGTGAGCTATCTGAAACAGCTTGCTTTGCAATCTACTCAGAATGTTATAAGCTTTGAGTTTGCAGGGCTGGATTATAAAAAAACAGGCGCAGTTTATTATCGTTACAAACTTGATGGATTTGATAAAGGATGGAATAATGCAGGCTTATCCAATACTGCAACTTATACCAATCTCGACCCCGGTGATTATGAACTGGAAGTTCAGGCGAGCAATGACAATATAAACTGGAGCGATAATACATTACTGAACCTGCAGGTGTTGCCCATGTGGTGGCAAACATGGTGGTTTAAGTTACTGATAGCTGTTTGCGTATCAGCTATTATTTATGCATTTTACCGTTACCGCCTGCAACAGTTGCTGCGCATTGAACGTGTAAGAAATAACATAGCAAGGGATTTGCATGACGAGATTGGTTCATCGTTAAGCAGCATTTCTATTTTTTCAAAACTGGTGCAGGCAAAATGGAATGCCAAAGAAGAAAACCCCGGCTTTTTGTTGAGAAAAATAAATGAAGATGCAAGCCGCGTAATGGATTCAATGAATGACATTGTATGGAGCATCAATACCAAAAATGATGAACTGGAGAATGTTTTTTACCGCATGCGCGAACATGCAGTGCAATTGCTGGAAGCCAAAGATTATACCGTTCATTTTTATTTTGATGATAAGCTTAATCATGTAAAGCTTGATATGCAAAGCCGGCGGGATTTTTATCTTATTTACAAAGAGGCCTTGAACAATGTGGCCAAATATGCCTGCGGAAAAAATGTTTGGATAGATCTTTCATTGTACCACAATAAAATAATACTGCATATTAAAGATGATGGAAAAGGCTTTGATACCACAGCGGTTAACAGCGGCAACGGGCTTTCAAACATGAAGAAAAGGGCAGAAGAAATGAGAGCGGAACTGCAGATAATTTCTGAATTAAATAAAGGCACCGGCTTGCAGCTTGCTTTTCAGAAAAAATAATCACGGATAGTGTTGTTTACTGGATATTAAAAGCATTTAATAACAACCAGGCGCTTGCCAGAATAATTTCTTAAACCCGTAATATTATAACTATTTTAAGCTATTTACATAGCCTGTACATGGCTTTACATTTGAATGTATGATTACAATTATTGTTTATGATGATCATAAAAACCGCCGGGAAGGGCTGAAACTGCTGATCAATAATGAGGAAGACATGGTTTGTATTGGCGATTATGAAAACTGCCTCCATCTTGAGCAGGACCTGCTGAAAACGCATCCTGACGTTGTGCTAATGGATATTGATATGCCGGGCCTGAACGGGATTGAAGCCGTGAAAATAATACGGGCAAAATTTCCCCAGATACTAATTATTATGCAAACCGTATTTGATGATGACGGTAAAATATTTAACAGCATACTGGCAGGCGCCAATGGGTATATTTTAAAGAAAACACCGCCTGAAAAATTAATTGAAGGCATACGTGAAGTTATTGATGGCGGTGCACCAATGACTGCCAGCGTAGCCAAACAAGTGCTTGCCATGTTTCGCAGGCAGCCCGAGAGTAAAGGTGATAAATTTGATTTGTCGGAAAGGGAAATTGAAATATTATCATTTCTTGTAAAAGGATACAGCCAGAAAATGATTGCATCGGAATTGAATATTTCAAGGTTCACTGTAAACAATCATCTCAGGAAAATATATGAAAAACTGCATGTGCACAATGCTACAGAAGCTGTTGCCAGCGCTATCAATCAAAAAATTATAAGGCCTTAGCAGCAATAAAAAAAGCAATGCTTTTGTACATTGCTTTTATTGAATAAAGTGAGCTTTTATTTAGCCAGCAGCATTCGCTTCGATGCAATAAATTTCCCATCAACATACAAAGTATAATTATAGGCTCCTGATGCAAGTGTGCCGGCATCAATATGCACAACACCTTTCCCGTTGGTTGTTAAATTCAATTCTTTCAAAGCCCTGCCGCTCCTGTCCGTAACAATAATTTTTGCTGATGAAAACTGCTGAGGTAAATAATAATTGATGGAAGTTGAATTAGTAAATGGGTTGGGAACATTTTGATACAACGATGCTGCATTCGATAGTGTTACATAATCATTCTTGATTGAGTTTTCAATTCCGGCACTGCTTTGACTGCACTGTTGCTGTATTTGCGATACAAGATTTTTCAGCTCGTTCATTTGTGCTTTCAGGCTGTCAATCTCCGCATCTTTATCATTGTTTGATTTGCTTAATTCCTGCACCGCTTTAATAAGCGGAACAACAAATTCACTGTACCGCAAACCATATACGCCATTGTCTGTTTGTGGCTTGTCAACGCCATCAAAATCATAATTTAATTTTTTTGCAGCGGTTTCCACTTCCTGTGCAATAAGCCCTGTATGTATAATCTTGCTTCCTGCTGTTTCATCATCAGCTGTTATTTGTTTTAGGTGGATACGTGCTGTATCATTTATTTTTTGCCTGTTCTTGTTATAATAATTGTTTATGGAACGCATATCTAAAGTATAGGTTACCGGGCGCAAAGCATTAATAAATGCAAGGCCTTTCACATCTTCTTTTATATTCTTTTTATAACGGCCATCGCTAAAGGTTGTCCAGCCTACCTGCCCGCCAATGCTGGAAACGCTTGTATTGCCAATTCTAACTTTATTGCTGGCATCGGCTAACGCAAAAGCGCCTATTGCAGTAGTATTTTGCAGGCTGGTATCTGTTACATCTGCACCTATGCCCAATGCGGTGTTATTGTTTCCACTTTTATTGGTATAAAGTGCAAAAGCGCCATTGGCAGTATTCTGACTTCCTGTTGTGTTTGAGTAAAGGGTTACTATACCCGTTGCTGCATTATTAGAACCGGTAGTGTTTAAAGCAAGTGCCTGGATGCCTATTGCAAGGTTTTGACTGCCGGTGGTATTGTCAAACATGCATTGTCCGCCAAAAGCGGCATTATAAACGCCGGTACTATTTGAATATAATGCTTGTAACCCTGTTGCGGTATTCGATCCGCCCGTTGTATTTGCATAAAGTGCCTGGTATCCTATGGCAGTATTGCTTCCGCCTGTGTTGGAGCTGAGGGCATCTTGACCAAGGCTTACGCTTCCATTATTATTGTCCGCGCTTATAAGTGCAACACCCCCGGCATAAACCTTTCCGCTAATGTAGATGTTTTTCCAGCCGGCTGTTGAAGAACCGAGGTCTGCGCTATTGTCTGTTTTGGGCAATAAGCTTACATTAACTTTTGTGATGGCGGCCAGGTTAGACAGGTTTTTATTAGCAGCATTGCTGTTTACGCTTAACCATTTAACGGCGCCTGCACCGTTGGTGGTTAATACTTGTCCATTTGTTCCGTCTGTTGATGGCAAAGTATAAGTGCCGATTTTTAAAGTGCCTTTGAATATTGCGTTGCCGGTGTTGGCATTCACATAAAAAACAGGTTTTGCATTACTGTCTCTGAATTCATACTGTGGCGCTGAAGAATTGAAAAATAAACCATACCTGGGATTGAGGGCACAACGAAATACATACTTATTACTTCCTACCTGGTAAAAAGCATTGCTGCTAAATGTGAGAACTCCCGCAGTGTCAATTCTCACATAATTGGTACCATTTCCTAAACGCCATATTCCGGTTTTCAGTAGTCTTCCCCGTTCGGTATTTTTTACTTTAAAAATCAGGTCTTTATTATCTTTTGTTCCCAAAAAGTTATTGGTAGTTAAACCACTATTGCCAGTGGTATTCCAGCTTTGGGCCGATGTATGCTGCACACAATATGCAAGCATCATAAAAAGAAAAATCTTTTTCATGTATAAATTTTATCAGTGCTTTTTATTTAATTATTGGCCGGGTCGTTTTTGTATGTGGTTGTCATCTCCGCAATGATGTCTGATTCTTTCATAGATTCTTTTTAAATGTGTGATAGAATAATTTCAGTAAAAATATTATGCTGTCATGCGGAGGTCAATAGCGTAAATACGTCATTTAATGTACGTAAATAAAGTATGCAGCAGCTTTAAAACAAATACTATAATGAACAGCGGAATTGCTGCTGTACATTGAAGAAGTGCATTTATAAATAGGAAACAATGCTGTTATATATCTTATTATCTTTCCCAAAAAATAATTACTTATGGAAATACTTAACTACTGGTGGCTGCTTGTTTTGCTGTTCATTGTTTTCAGCGGGCTTGTTACTGTTAATCAGGCTACAATTGCAGTAATAACCATGTTTGGAAAATACCAGCGCATACTAAGGCCCGGCCTTAATTTTAAAATACCAATACTCGAACAGATATACCGCCGCATCAGTATTCAAAACCGTTCTGTGGAGCTGGAATTCCAGGCGGTAACGCAGGACCAGGCAAATGTTTATTTTAAAAGCATGCTGCTGTATGCGGTAATGAATGCAGAAGAAGAAACCATAAAAAAAGTAGCGTTTAAATTTATCAGCGATAAAGATTTAATGCAGGCGTTGGTGCGCACCATTGAAGGGAATATCCGTTCTTATGTGGCCACAAAAAGGCAAAGTGAAATCCTCGGTTTAAGAAAAGACCTGGTGGAATCTGTAAAGTTTGAAGTGGACCATGTGCTGGAAGACTGGGGCTATCATTTGCTTGACCTGCAGATAAACGACATCACTTTCGATAAAGCTATTATGGAAAGCATGAGCAAGGTGGTTGCCAGCAATAACCTGAAAGCGGCTGCGGAAAACGAAGGCCAGGCTTTACTCATCACTAAAACAAAAGGCGCAGAAGCAGAAGGCAATGCCATAAAAATTGCAGCAGAAGCAGAGCGTGAAGCCGCCCGTTTGCGTGGCCAGGGCGTTGCACTGTTTCGTGAAGAAGTGGCGCGTGGTATGAGCCAGGCTGCCGAACAAATGAAACAGGCCAATCTTGACACTAATGTTATTTTGTTCAGCATGTGGACGGAAGCCATTAAAAACTTTGCCGAATATGGTAAAGGCAACGTAATATTTCTCGATGGCAGCACAGAAGGCATGCAAAAAACAATGAACCAGTTGATGGCTATGCTTAAAATGGGCCCTGTGCCAGGTAACAACAATTTTGATCAATAAACTCCATAACAAATCTTTTTATACAGGTAGCATAGTTTTTGCTTATGCACGCCCCGATGAATTGGGTAGATGCATTATTGATCGCAGTTGTGCTGCTGGCAATATGGGCGGGCTGGAACCGTGGCTTTTTAGCCGGCAGCCTTGGACTATTCGGCTGGATAGCCAGTGTTTGTTTCGGGTTTGTATTTTATCCTTTCCTCGCAAAAATTATTGAAAGATATGTGCCATCGCCTGGCGTATGGAGCGCACCATTATCGCTCATAATTGCTATAACCGCAACCAGGTTATTATTATCATTTATTATTGATGCTATTTTAAGCGCAGCCTCTGTGCGCGTGCACCGCAGTGCAATTAATCATGCAGCAGGTATGATTCCCGGTTTTATCAATGGGCTGATACTGGCGTCTATACTTTCCGCATTACTGTTTTCCCTCTCCATTTCCAAAGATGTGGCCGATGCGGCACGCAGCAGTATTGTGGCTGATAATTTCGTGATGCCTGCAGAATGGCTGAATGAAAAATTATCCCCCGTATTTGATAAGGCCGTAAACCGGAGCATGAATAAATTAACGGTGGAGCCGGAAAGCAATGAAATTGTAAAGCTGCCGTTTAAAACTTCTGATTTTATTGAACGTTCCGACCTTGAGGCAAAAATGCTGGAGATGGTAAATAAAGAAAGACGCAAGGCAGGGCTGCCTTCACTGGCTGCGGATAGCGCACTGCGAAAAGTGGCGCTGGCGCATTCGGCAGATATGTTTAAGCGTGGCTATTTTGCGCATCTTACACCCGAAGGCGCTAACCCTTTTGACCGCATGCGTGAAGCCAATGTTCATTTTACACTGGCCGGCGAAAACCTTGCGCTTGCGCAAACACTTTCCCTTGCACATGAAGGATTGATGAATTCCGAAGGGCATCGAGAAAATATATTAAGACCGGGCTTCGGCAGAATCGGTATCGGCATTCTTGACGGCGGCCGTTACGGTATTATGGTTTCCCAGGAATTCAGGAATTAACTGTTCATACTGTAAATTTTATCTATATCTTTTCAAACTGCCCTTTCTTAATTTGCATAGAATTCTTTTTGCATGAATGTGAGATTAATATTGCTGCGGCATGGCCAGTCTTTATATAACCTGGAGAATCGTTTTACCGGCTGGCAGGATGTTGAATTAACCGAAACCGGTTGCCATGAAGCAGAAGGCGCAGCCAAACAATTAAAGAACGGAAAGATTGATATAGCATTTACATCTGCGCTAAAAAGGGCACAGCATACCTTGCAGATTATCCTGGATAGTTGCGGGCTTCAAAATATACCGGTAATAAAAAATGCGGCCTTAAATGAAAGAAGCTATGGTGAACTGGAAGGATTAGATAAAGCGGAAACGGCCATTAAATATGGAGCGGAACAGGTGCACATCTGGCGCCGCTCATTTGATGTTGCGCCTCCTGGAGGCGAAAGCCTGAAAGATACTTATGAACGTGTTGTACCTTATTTTAAGAAGGCCATTTTACCTGAACTGCTTAAAGGAAAAAATGTTTTAGTGGTTGCGCACGGCAATAGTTTGCGCAGCCTTATCATGTTTATTGAAAGCCTGGCGCCAGAACAAATTGTGGTAAGAGAACTCGCAACATGCGTTCCCGTAACCTATGAATTTGATGATGAAAAGTTGAAAGATTTGGAAGTAAGATAAAGAGTGTGTTTTAAAAGAATAATCAATATTCAACGGGCGCAATACCCAATGTTCAATTGTAAACATTAGCAAAATGAGTATTGATTATTGAACATTGAACATTGGATATTCCTGCCCGGCTAATTCGGCCAGGCGGGGATTGTTGAATATTAAAGAAAGCAGTTACCGCACTTGCCCGTTACCTCGCACCACCCATTTTTCACTTACTAATTTTTCCAGCGCAAATGGCCCGCGGGCATGCAGCTTTTGCGTTGATATACCTATTTCTGCACCAAGACCAAATTCTTCACCGTCAGTAAACCTTGTAGAAGCGTTGGCATACACAGCGGCAGCATCCACTTCACGCAAAAAACGTTCACAGCTTTTTTTGTTTTTTGATACGATAGCTTCGGAATGTTTGGTGGAATGCTGGGCAATATGCGTTAATGCTTCGTCTATATTTTTTACCACTTTTACAGCACACTTCAGGCTTAAAAATTCACGATCGAAATCTCTGGGTTTCGCATGTTGAAGATGCTGATAACCTTTCAGCAATGTATAGGATTTTGTATCAGCAAAAATTTCAACAGGATATTTTTCAAATAAAGGCTGCAGCTTATCTAAAAATGGTTTTGCTATTTTTTCATCCACCACAATTGTGTCTAATGAATTGCAAACAGCAGGTCTTGTTGTTTTGGCATTCACCACAATATTCACTGCACTATTTATGTCTGCATTTTCTTCAACGTACACATGGCAAACGCCAGCGCCGGTTTCAATTACCGGCACCAAACTGTTTTTACGCACAAACTGTATCAGGCTGTCGGAACCACGGGGAATAATTACATCCACATATTTTGTCGCCGTAAATAATTCCTGCACCACTTCTCTTTCGCTTGGTAAAAGCGTTATGCAATCCGCATCAATTTTGTTAGCCTTTAAAACATCTTTAATAATTTTTATAGATGCTTTGTTGGTTGCTTCGGCTTCTTTACTGCCCTTTAATAAACAGGCATTCTGGCTGCGTAAACATAAGCTGGCAATATCAAATGTAACATTCGGCCTTGATTCATACACTGCACCCACAACACCCAGCGGCACACTTATTTTTTCCAGTTCGAGGCCATTAGGCAATGTGCGTTTGTCAAGTATTTTATTGGCAGGATTAGGTAGCTTACTTATTTTTCTTATGCTGTTAGCAATGCTTTTAATGCGTTGTTCATTCAGCATTAAGCGGTCAACACGCGGATCATTTACATCCTGTTTAGCCACATCCTTTTTATTGGCTTTTAAAATAACGGCTGTATTTGCTTCCAGCGCGCCAGCCAGCATGTTCAATGTTTTTTTTATCTGCGCATCGGTACAATTACGGAGATGAACTGCGGCTTTATGTGTTTTTATTATGAATGGTTGTATTGATTGCATGTTGAGCCTCTCCTGGATCCTCTCCAAAGGAGAGAACTTTTTTGCCCCTAAAATATTAAAAGAATAATAAAAAGAAGATGGCTTCTTCTCCTTCCCTTTGAGAAGGATGGGATGGATTTAAAATATCACAATATCATCTGCATGTGCCGCTACTGTATTTTTCTGGGCTATTTGTGAGCGCATTTCTTTTGCGTCTAATTTTACTTTGGCCACGCCTATTATTTCCTGTGCATCATTCATTAACTGCACTACTTCGCCCGAAGTAAAATTGCCTTCCACCTGTTTTATGCCAACAGTAAGCAGGCTCTTGCGGTTAGCCAACGCCTTTGCAGCGCCGGCGTCGAGCGCAATATTGCCGAGGGTGATTGAACCGCTGGCAAGCCATTTTTGCCGGGCTTTAAAATTTGATTTCTGCGGAATAAAAGTAGTGCCATTTAAACCCTGCAGCGCCGACGTAAAAAAGTCCGTCTTCTTTAAACCGCAGATAATCACTTTTATTCCAAGCGATGTGGCGAGCCTGGTAAACGTAAGCTTTGATAACATGCCGCCCAGGCCAAGGCTGCTTTTATCGTTTTGCACATAGCCTTGTATGTTCTTATCTATTTTTTCAATAACAGGGATAATCTTTTTTTCACCATCCAAAAAACCGCCGACAGATGTACACACAATAAGCGTTGCCGCGTCAAAACCAACGGCAATTAATGTGGCAAGCTCATCGTTATCGGAAAACTTTAATTCAATATTGCTTACAAGATCATTTTCATTTACCACCGGGAGAATATTATTATTCCAGAAAGCAGTGAATGTTTCTTTAAGCTGGAGAAACTGCAGGCGATTGGAAAAATGATGCCTCTCGCATAAAGCCTGCGCAACGGAAATACCATGCCTGTGGAAATATTTATGGTACAATTGTATAAGTATGGGATTGCCCACAGCCGCTGCCGCTTTACGTTCGGTTATGCTGCCCTTATAATTTTGGATGGACGATTTGCCGCTGCCTACCGCGCCGCTTGACACCAGCACTATGCGCCAGTTGGCAGACAGCACAGCAATTTCATCTGCAATTTTTTTTATAATGATTTTATTAATAGAGCCATCAGCTTTACTGATGGTTGCAGAACCAAGTTTTATAACCAGCACAGGTTTTTGCATGAACAGGAAAATTTAATAATGGTTGCTTTATTACAACGGGCTGCAAAACTATAAGCAGAATTAATTTGCTGCGTGTTAAACTGAAATTGTATAAATAAAAAGAATCCCATGATGCATGGGATTCTTTTTATGCGCAGGAGAACAATGACGTTAACAAATACGTAATAACTCGCTTAAACGTTTATCCACATCCTTTAAAGTGATATAAATTGTTTTCACCTCAGTTAATTTTTCGCCATTGGTAATAGCATTGTTATAAATGGCGGTGAGCTCCTCCTTTTGTTTTTGGAGCTGGTCAACAATAATTGACAAACCGGATTTTGTAGCTGTTATTACGTTCATAGCATAAGATTTTAAATTTTAGAAATCAAACCAAATTTTATACCCAAATAAGACGGCAGCAAAAAATTTAAAATTATATAACTAACTCATTACCTGTCGTGTATAAGGTACATAGTTAATACACCGCTGCTTTATATCAGGCTTTCATTCAACAGCATTTTTTTTCTATACGTATAATATTCCGGCACTGCTTATTATTTTAAATAAGCCTGAGAAGGCCTTCCGCAGGAAGTGATTTTTTAATTTCTAAACTGTGTTTTTAAAAATAAAATAAGCGCTTAACAGCCCAGTGATGTCTAAAATATATTTTGGGTATTTCTTTGGATAATCTTTTTTCCGGTATTTCTAAAATGAGGCGCATGGTATATTAACCTTCATCTTTCTTGATTGTTGAGGCAAGCAAAAAAATGGCTGCGCCGAAAAGGGCGATGATGCCGAATGACCATCTTAAACCAATTGCCTGTGCTATAAAACCTACGCCGGGAGGAACGGCTAAAAAACCAAAATAGCTAACTGTGGATACAGAAGCGATGGCCGTACCGCTGCTCATAGTAGTAGATTTTCCGGCAAGCCCGAAAATAAGCGGTATAATGCACGATACACCAAAGCCGGTAAGTACAAAGCCTATAGACGCCGGTATTATATATGGAAAGAGGCTGGCTGTTAATAGTCCCGAAAAAATGCAGAGGCCGCTATATTTTAGAATGGTATGGGTGCCAAATTTTGGTACAATCCTGTCGCCTAAAAACCTGCCCGTTGTCATGCAAACCATGTATAAAACAAAGGCTGCGGTAGCGGTATCTTTTGGGGCAAGCACGGCTTTTTTAAAATAGATGGCGCTCCAGTCATACATCACATTCTCGCAAGCCATGGAAGCAAATGCAATGAGCGCAAAAACAATCAGCGCTTTATCGGGCCACACAAAAAACTTTTTACGCTGGCTGGTTTGTTGCAAAATATAATAAGTGTTGGGGTAGAAGATAACAGAAAGAAGAATGAGTATTATGCTAACTGATAAAAAATGAACGCTGAGCGGTAACCCGGATACAACAAAGAGATAACCCACGGCTGCACCCGCAAAGCCGGCCATGCTCCACACCGCATGAAAGCTGGTAATGATGGACCGTTCGTATAAACGCTGCACTTCTACGCCCTGGGCGTTCATAGATAAATTGAGGAGGTTGCGTGAAGAGCCAAAGCAAAATAATACGATGCACAATTGCCATAAATGGGTTGTGAATGCCAGCAGGGCAAGCATTACATTGTAAAAAAGCGCCCCAAGGATCATAATGCTTTTGCTGCTGTAGCGGTTTAATAAATTACTTGTAAACGGCACGGTTATCAATACGCCAATGGGCGCAGCAAGTAAGGCAGCTCCTAACTGCGCTTCATTTATATGTAGCTGCTGCTGGATACCGGGTATGCGTGATGCCCATGTGGAGTAGCCAAATCCTGAAAGAAAAAAATATACCAGCGCCGCAGTGCGGTGTTTTATGCGCGGCAACTCCGTTTTTGAAATAAGCTGCATGTAACCGGGAAATTAAAAATCAAAAGCCTGTTGCTGTTAATAAGCAAAAGCAGGATAGGTAACCCACGGCCTCCAGGATTAATTGCATAACACTCAACAGGCAATGCTCAATATTCAACTTTCAATTGCAATCTTTCAGAAGTTAACGACACCGGTTTTATATTAAGGTAAAATGCTGCTCAATTAAAATATGCGGGAGAGAAAACCGGATAGAATTTATTGCATAGCTGTTTTTAACCGTTCGCCCAGGAGTTTCATTTGCTTGTAGGCCGCCGGCGAATTTTTTTCTTTATTGAATTTGATAGAAATATATCCCGGCTGCTTTTTTATGTAAAAACTGGTGCCATCGTCAAGAGTAAGGATTGCATTAATTACAGTGTTTGTAAATGAAACGTTTTTATGTTCATCAAAATATTTGTCCATAAACCTGTCAACTTCTTCTGATTGCTGCTTATCATATTTTGCACGTATAATGAAATATGTTCCCGATTCACTTACTTCGTAATTAAGATTATGGCCGCCTGACCGGGAGCAGGAGATTATAAAGCATAGCACTAACAGGTTGCATACAACTAACCATGAAATTTTTTTCATACCACATCATTATTTGAATGAATAAATAAAGCTGGTTAAGTTGCCGGGATAATTAGTTAGAAGATTGGAACCTCAAAGTACTTTTCTTTTTAATTGCCTGCCTGATTAATTGATGAATGGCTGAGCGGAGTTTTTCCATTATTTCATTCACAAGTGACATAGCTGCTTCAACATTAACAATCGGATAATTTCGTATCCCGCCATTTTTAAATTATTTTGCAACTATAAAACGCACATATTAAATTATTGCACAGCATAATATATGTTAAGCCGTTTCACCTCACTATAAAAAAACAAAAATTTACGGATGAAATCTTTTCTTTTAGCTGCTTTGGTTTTTATGGGTTTGTGTGCAGCAGCACAGCCGTCGTTCATGGATTACCAGTCTAATTTTCCCCGCGTAAGCGGGGCAATGAACCGCAAGGCAGACACCTTAAAGAAACAGTTAGCCGCTGCCGGGTTGCAATGGCCTGTGAAACAAATGTATATCCGTTCTTTTAAATATGACAGCCAGTTAGAAGTTTGGATGCGCAACAGCAGGAATGAACCGTTTAAATTATTTAAAACCTATTCTGTGTGCGCATTGGCCGGCACTTTAGGCCCCAAGCGCATGCAGGGCGATTACCAGGTGCCTGAAGGCTTTTATTATATCAATGAATTTAAGCCCAACAGTAATTACCACATGTCGCTGGGATTGAATTATCCTAATGCCTCCGATAAAATTATATGTACCGCCAATAAATTTAATCCCGGCGGCGATATTTATATTCATGGAAGTTGTATAACAGTTGGCTGTATTCCCATCCAGGACCCGCAGATTGAAGAATTGTATATTTTGGCGATGAGCGCCAAAAGCAACGGGCAGGATTTTATTCCTGTGCACATTTATCCTGTTCGTTTTGATAATCCCAAGAGCATGGCCTACCTGGAAAAGACAATGAAAGACCAGCCTGATCTTGAGCAGTTTGCTGATAAACTGAAAGAAGTATATGATTATTTTGAAAAGGAAAAAAAATTGCCGGTAATTTCAATTGATGCGAAGGGCGATTATGTGCTATTGAAATAATAAGACTTTCGCGTTTCCTTCTATTCTCCCCGTAAAAATTAATTGGTTTGCTTTAATTCCCTGTATAAATCCACTATTTCATGCACCTGTTTGGTGAGTGAATAATTGCGCTCGACAAAACTTCTTGCACGCTGGCTTTCTGTTTTAAATTTCTGCGGATCATCTGCATAAGCTGCAATAACCCTGGCAATTTCTGCGGGGTTAAAATCATCAAACTTATATCCAAAGCCGTCAAATGGCAATTGCTTAATGCCGCCGACATTGCTTACCACCGGTACACAGCCCGTGCTCATGGCTTCCATAATAGCAAGCGGCAATCCTTCAAAATCACTCGTAAGTAAAAAAATATCAATACGCTTAAAGGCGCTTGCCGTATCGCTTAACATGCCGGGCAATTCAATTTTGCCTTCCATGTTTAAGGCCTTTATTTTTTCACGCAGCATGTCATCATCAGGCCCATCACCCACCATCAGGAATTTTATGTTTGGGTTGAGCTTATGCACTTCGGCGGCTACTTCAGCCCAGCGGTCAACCCGTTTTTGCGGGCGAAACCTTGCCACCAGCCCAACCGTGAAATTGTTGTTAGCATTATCATAATCGCGATGTGCATTAGTAAACTTATCTGTATTGATACCGTTGAGAATTGTAACGGCTTTCCTGGTTTTATAAAACCAACCTTTATGCACCTTTTTTATTACTTCGCCCACCTCATAAGAAACAGCAACCAGGCAATCGAAAAAACCATAAGTAAGGCCGCTTAAATAATAATTGTATTTGGCGTAAAAATTTACAAGGTTATGCTCACTGTAAACAAATTTTGTTTTTCGGTTAAATAATTTCGCCGGAATGGTCATCCATCCTGCAACGGGCAGGTGCATGTGAACAATATCGTATTTGTCTTTTATGATATGCCGCAAAAATTTTGCATACGCTATCGGAAACTTTGGCGTTGTAATCCTGTAATAATGAATTGAATTAATGTTGGGTTTTACTTCCGGAACAAGGCCAAGCTTTTTGTGATCGAGAATATATAAATCAGATTCTACATTTTCTTTAAAATACGGATGGGCAAAGCATTCACGCAGCAAAACTTCTGCGCCGCCATAGCTGAATACGCGGATTACGTGGGCTACTTTTAGTTTCTTGTCCATGCTTTTTTAGTTGATTGGTTGATTAGTTGACTGGTTGATTAGTTGACTGGTTGATTATTGGCTTACGTGTCAACAGCTCAACATATCAGCTATTCAACTATAATTACCTGTTATTGCTAAAATCTGCTGTTTCGTTTCTTCCGGCATTGCGCTTTTCTTACTTGCAGATTGCCGCTCATTCCGGTTATCAACAATCATATTTTCAAGATAGGCATCCACATTTTTTGATGGCGGCAATTGCATAAAATCCATCATTTTATGTATGAAAGTTTTGGGGTCTTTTACAAAATCTTCATACCGGCATTCATACACATCTAAGCCCAGCTTATTAATTTCCTGCTGTGTGGCCTCCATCAGTTTTTTATATTGAAGGGCCGTTATTAAAGCAGGCTTATCTTTTATGGTTTCTGCATAAGTTATCTCTTCCTGCGTGTAAGCGCCGCGCCACCATAATTTATCAATGCCCATGCGTTGCCAGAAACCTACCTCAAGCCATGAGCGAACGGTGGCAACGGGTTCGCGAATAACATTTACAATAACTGCATCAGGAAAAATACTCGTTAAATATTCCAGGCGTGCAGGGCCGGTAAACTTCATGATCAATCTTTTTTTGCCCTGGTATTTTACCTGCTTATTTAAAAAAGAACGAATGCGTTTCACTTCATCCGGCGTGGCTTTTTCATTCATTAAAAAACCACGTGAAAAATCTATACGTTTACCTGTAATGTGCTCCCAGAAATTATAACGTTCAATTGGATTGAATAAAACAAGATCGATTTTTGATTGGTGTTTCTGCCTTGTATTCTTGCTTACGCCAACATATTTGTAAAACCTTTTAAAGCGCCAGAATTTATTATTCATGAGCGGCCTTAATAAATTTATCAACGGCGTAAAAACAATTATCTCCTGCCAGTTCGAATGCCAGGCGAGGTCTTCATGCTGAAAAATAATTTCAGACATAATGGTGGTGCCGGAGCGCCCGCTGCCAATAATAATAATAGGTTTATCAAGATATTTTTCACCGCCTGTTGCCATTATGATAGAATTTAATAAGAAGCCGTCAGGCATTCACAATTTCCATTATTTGCTGTTTGGTTTCCGGCGTTATCTCAGAATTTTCCGAAACCGCTTTTCTTTCATTGCGGTTAGCAATAGATAATTTTTGCATGAAAGTATCCACCAGTTTCGATGGTTGTAAATGTGCAAAATCCATCAGGTTTTTTACAAATGCCTTTGGATCTTTTACAAAATCTTCATACGAAGTTGTATAAATATCAGGATGCATTTTCTCAATTTCCTGCTGGGTTGTTTCCATCAGCTTCCTGTATTGAAAAGCGGCAAATAAGAATTTGTCGGAGGATAATTCCTCTGCTTTTTTCAACTCGGCCGCCGTATAAGCGCCCTGCCACCAAAGCTGGTTGGTTATTTGTTCGTTCCAGTAAATCTCCATCCATGAACGAATGGTTGCCACGGGGTCACGCTGAATATTTATAAACTGTGCATCGGGAAAAATGCTCATTAAATATTCCATCCTCGCCGGGCCTGTAATTTTTATGGCCAGCCTTTTTCGTTTTTGATATTTTACTATCCGCGCAAAAAAAGTTCTTATGTGTTCCTGCTCTTCAGGCGTGGCTTTTTCGTTCAGTAAAAAGTTGCGGGAAAAATCTATTCGTTTTCCTGTAACGGCTTCCCAGAAATCGTAACGTTCAATTGGCCTGAATAAAATATAGTTGCGAAACGATTTATTGTTTTGCGTATTCATGCCAATTACCCGCCAGTATTTATTATCAAATAAACGGCGCAGGTAATTTATGGGTGCAAACTTTGGAAAAAGTTCCTGCCAGTTAGAATGCCAGGCTAAATCTTCATGCTGAAAAATGATCTCGGAAATAACAGTTGTGCCGGAACGGCCTGTGCCAAAAACGATGATAGGTTTTTCAAGAAGATGGCTGTTTTGTTTTAAAAAATCGTTCATTGCCTGGCCGTTTGTGATTTGGTTAAAACTGAAGGGTCATTTTTTTCGAGATCTTTCTTTAGATCTGATGCGAGCCTTGCAGAAAAAGCATGGGCGCCTTTATCGTTTAAATGCACATTATCATAAAAATAGTCTTTCCTGAAAAATTCAGGATCGAAGGAATAATCGAGGTATTCAACATTATATTTTTTGATGATGGGCATTAATGCAGCCAATGAAGGAGATGTTGTAAATTTTTGTACGTAATAAGGTGATTGTGTTATAACCAGCTTTACATTTTTTGCCTGCAGCATGGTTACAAAATGTTCGAAATAATCTTTTGCTGTGCTGTCGTAGCTTTCGCCTTTATCCTGGAAAGCGGGTATTTCACCTTCAATTTTAGTTCCGTGAACGGGAAGGTAGCCGTTCTCTTCAAAACGGTTTTTTTTAGTGCCCAGCAAAAGTGGCAATACCTGGGAATTATATCGCTGCAACATAGATAGCTGCGCCGCAAAAACTTCTTTCGGAAAAAGCTTTTTACCTATGCGCAAAAAAGAAGTGTCTGTATTTATATGCGGTATCATAAGGTTAGCAAGAATAAGCTTGCTGGCTTCCATGTTGTGCGCAACTGTTTCTTTGGCTGTTATATCAAGAATAACGAGTTTAGGAGAATGCTTGCGCAGCATTTCACTCATTACAACATCGGCATATAAAATATTGGTTTGTTCCCTGCCTGCATTAAAACAGGTTAGGCCAAGCGTATCAGCAAAAACATTGCTTACATAACCATGTGCTACCTTTGAGCTGCCGAATATATAAACATCTTCCTGCGGGGTATTCATCACATGATTAAAAGCTTTTATATCAGGCGGCGGGTCTTTCTCATATAAATATTGAAGAAATAACCCAATGCCCCTGTCGAATATAAAAAGCAAGACTGCAAGAATGGATAGCTTTTTTAAAAACCTTACAACATGATTTATTTCTTCTCTTGTCATTAACCTGTTTGTGTGTTTCTTAGAATTGGAAGTAAATAAACTGTCCTCCGTTAAATACGCCAATCATTAATATTATCAGTATTGCTAAAAGGTAACCTCCATATCTTATTACCACTGAATTATTATTTATAAGTTTTATTTTGGGATAATACTCCTGTATAACCTCAACTGTAAACAACATACAAATTGCTATTATGCAATAATAAAAATTGATAGGTGGGGTGCCTTTAAAAAGATTGCCGCCTTTAAATGATAAGATGGAACCTAATATATGGAATGCATCGCCAACCGTAGGCGCCCTGAAAAAAACGAGCATGATACAACCAATAATTGCCGGTATTATGGTGCCGAAAAATCGCAGCCACCATCTGTTAATATATTTATGCGGACGTACTTTATCCTGGTAAATACGTTCAACCACTATACTTAAACCTGCGGAAAACCCCCATAAAATATAAGTCCAGTTGGCACCATGCCATAAACCACTTAACGTAAAAATTAATACAACATAGCTTAACAATTTAAACCTGTTGCGTCGCGCTTTTCGTGCCAGTGGTGTATATACATAATCTCTAAACCATGTATAAAGCGAAATGTGCCAGCGATACCATTTATCGGCAAAACTGGTTCCCAATAGGGGTCTTCTGAAATTTTCCATCAGGTTATAGCCCATTACCTTGGCACTGCCGATGGCTATATCGGAATATCCGGAAAAATCGCAATATATCTGCGCATAAAAAAACATGCTGGCCGTAAATAAAGTTAACCCGCTATGATGGTAAGAGTTACTAAAAACTGTATTTACATAAATGCCAAGCCTGTCGGCCACCACCAGCTTTTTAAAGAAACCCCACAACATAATTTTCAACCCTATTACCACCCGGTCATATTCAAATTTTTTGGGTTCGTAAAACTGGTGGATAATATTTTGCGGCCGCTCAATTGGCCCTGCCACCAACTGCGGGTAAAACATTACATATAAAGCATATATTCCAAAATTACGTTCAGACTTCTGGTTGCCACGATAGACTTCTATTGTATAACTCATTGCCTGAAAGGTGTGAAACGATAGGCCGATAGGCAAGATAAAACTTAGGTCCTGAACAGGGTTTGTAAAATTGAAAAGCTTTAGAAGGACCGTTATGTTATCATTAATAAAATTAAAATATTTAAAGAAGCCGAGTATGCCCACGTTGGTTATAATGCTCAGCCATAAAAAAAGCTTCCTTTTTCGCCCTTCGCTTTTCTCAATAAAAATACCGGCGAAATAATCAATTACAATCGTAAAGCCTAATACCAATATATATATAGGCAGAAACGACATGTAGAAATAACAGCTGCTCATCAACAATAGCAGCCATCTGTATTTATGGGGCAGCAGAAAAAAAAGCGATGTAACAATTATGAAAAAGCCAACGAAGGCTAAGGAATTAAATAGCATTTAAACGCAGCTGTTTTTGGCAATGATAGTAATAATTCCGCAAATAATGAATTCTGGTATCATGCTTGTAGGGAAGTGCGGCATATTTGTTACCCCGATAGAATACGTTAACCAAGAAAAATACGTTTTTTTCGGAATGTTTGACTACGGTCATTGATTTCCATATAATTTTTTCCGAAAACTTATATCTTTGTTAGGTATCCTATTTAAACAACAAGTAACTATGAAACTAAATTTTACCAGCAACACTGCGGAAGATACCGGCTTTGTTCATGTATATGCTAACGAAACAGAGGATCAGCGTTCTTTTTATACAATCAGCCGGTCTATTCAGAAAAAGTCATTTCAATTTTTTCTTAAACGTGCTTTTGATATTTTGGTAGCATCCATACTTATTATACTTTTTGCTCCCATATTAATAACAGTAGCACTCTTAATAAAGATAACTTCAAAAGGCCCCATCCTGTACAGTAACGACAGGGTAGGTTATGGCGGCATAAATTTTAAATGCCATAAGTTTCGCTCGATGGTTACAGACCACAGCGTAAAACAAAAGGATCACAAACGTCATATTGAGAGTGCTGAAAAAGGTGTTTTACACAAAGACAAAAATGATTCACGTATTACCTGGATTGGAAAAATCATCCGTAAAACCAGTATTGACGAACTGCCCCAGCTTTTTAATGTGTTATTAGGCGATATGAGCATAGTAGGCCCAAGGCCGCTTGTGCCATTTATGCTTGTGCCTTATCCTGAATTTAAAGAAGTGCGTTGCCTGGTGCGCCCGGGTATTACCGGTTTATGGCAAATAAGGGACAGGGAAAACAATACAAGTGCAGAATTTATGATAGAGCATGATACAGAATATATTGAAGAATATACCTTTTTACTTGACATGAAAATTCTCATGCAAACACCCGTTGTTGTGTTATCTGGCAAGGGAGCATATTAATATGCATATTGTAGCATGCCAAATAATATTATACTAAAACTTACATTTGCTTAATGACTGAAAAAGACTTCGTAATTGTTGGCGCAGGGCTGACCGGCAGTACTATTGCACGCATACTTACAGATCATAACCAGAACGTAATTATCCTCGACCGGAAAAACCACCTTGCAGGGAATGTTTTTGATTACAGGCACGAGAGTGGGGCAATGATCCATAAATATGGCCCTCATTATTTCAGGTGCGGCTCTGAAAAAATCTGGAATTTTTTAAACCGGTTTACAGAATTTTATAACTGGTCTGCAACCATACGGTCAAAAGTTAACGGTGAATACCTTAATTGGCCTGTGAACCAGGATTACATTGAAAAGATCGCCGGTAAAGACTGGGAGGAAGAAACTTTTAAAGGCGAGCCTTCCAATTTTGAAGAAGCATGCCTTGCAAAAATGCCCCGCCAGCTATATGAATTATTCATAAAGGGATATACCGAAAAACAATGGGGTGTAAAGGCCACTGAGCTTGATAAGGAACTTGCGGTGCGCATTACAATTAATAAATCAAACGTAAACACGCTCACGCCCAACCACCGATGGAATGCTTTACCCCGTAACGGTTACACCGAAATGGTGCGTAATATGATTGAGGGTATTCCTTTGGAACTTGAAACGGATTACCTGCAGAATAAAGACAACGTAGCAGCAAAGAAATTGCTCATATTCACCGGGCCAATTGATGAATTTTTCGGTTATAAATATGGCAAATTAAAATACCGCGGCCAGGAGCGGCGCGTAGAGCATCTTGAAAATACAGAACAGCATCAACCCTGCATACAGGTCAATTACCCAAATGTTGAAGACCCCCGCATAAGAACCATTGAATGGAAACATTTAATGCACCCTGATGAAAAAGATAAAGTGAAAGGAACAATGCTTACGCATGAAACACCTTTTACGCCCGAAAATTCAGCCAATTTTGAATATCCTTTTCCTGACAAAGCCAATAAGCAGTTGTATGAACAATACAGGGCCGAAAGCGAAAAGTTGGAAAATGTGCTTATTTGCGGGAGGCTGGGCGAATACAGGTATTATGATATGGACCAGGCAATTGGCCGCGCCATGAAACTTGCTTCCGGGATTCTGGAAAAATTTGAGATTCCTTCAGAGGAATATGCTGCTTAAAAGAGTTGCAGTTTCAAAGTTCACGGGTTCACTTGTTTACTAGTTCATTCTCAAATCTGGTTCGCACTTTTCAACCAGTAAACTAATCAGCAAGTCAACTTATTTATCACAACTGTTTTGAATGCCGGTAAGGTAAACCTGCTTTACCCTGTCCTGTCTCACATCATTCAAAAAACAAAGTATATTCTTTATTCTGAAATCTTCTGTAAAGACTCCGTGGCCGCCCTGGGGGTCAACATGTGCAATGGCTGTTACGCCCAAATTTTTCAGGCGGTTGTATAAAGGACGGGTTCCGTAAATAGGCGTTGCCACGGCGCATGGCGCAAACGGCCTTGTATTAAACGGCACAACATTATCTCGCTCTCCCTGGAAAAATATAGTTGGCAACGCTGTTTTAGCCGTAATCAGGCCGGGATCTAAAAATGCACCCCACATGCTTATTACCCCGCGAATGGTAAAACCGTTTTTTGCAGCAATGGATATTCCTGGTCGTTCTGCGACGCTGGAGAAAAATTTCTGTGTACGATCATTTTGAAAGTAAGCAGTTGATAAAGCCGTAATAGCGCCTGCGCTTTGCCCGCCGACGAAAATCCAGTTCTTATCCACATTATAATCATCTGCGCGTTGAACAACATAATTAATTGCGCCGTATGCATCTTCAACAGAACGGTAAAGGGCCTGTTTTAAAAGATTGCTGTCGGCGCAGTTGGAGCGGGCGCCATTCTTTCCAAAACCAAGCCTGTAATTAAGCGAAATAACCACATAACCATTAGCTGCCAGTTTGGAGGATGTTGATGTAAGTGAATTTTTATCGCCATTCACAAAGCCACCGCCGTGAATAAGAAAAATTGCAGGGAATTTTTTCCCGGCTGCATTGGCAGGTTTATAAACATCCAGCGCAAGCTTCTGATTAATGCCATTGGCATTTGCGGCTGTGCTGAATACAATATTTTTTAACGTGGTAACATTTGCTGTAGTAGTGGTTGAAGGAGCATTGTTATTTTTATTACCGGCAGTTTTATTGGTATTGCGTTTATGGTTTTTAGCGTTGCCTGTGCCTGGCCTTAATATGCGGGCGCATGATGATGCAAGAATAATGATGGCAATGAATAGAGTAACGGTAGAAAGTTTCGACATAAAAAATTTATTGCTTTATGGTACAAAAACGATTCCAGATCAGTTATTCAGTTTTATTTCAAAAAGGGCCGGCCACATTTTGCCGGTAACAAAAAAACTGTTTTTAACAGAGTCGTAGGCAATGCCGTTTAAAACATATCCTGTTGCAGCTGTATAATTTTGAATATTTACCGGCATGCCGCTTTTAGCTAAAATACCACTCATATCCAGCTTGCCAAGCACGCTTCCCGTTTCCGGATCAATCTTTACAATATAATCTGTTTGATAAATATTAGCATATATAACGTTGTTTACATATTCCAGCTCATTCAAATTACTAACCGGGCCATAATTATCCGTAACGCTAAACTGGTTGAGAATTTTAAAGTTTTCCGGGTCCACAAAATAAAGCACGCTGCTGCCGGTGCTTATAATTAAATCTTTACCATTATTCGTCATGCCCCAGCCTTCATAAGGCCATTCCATCTCCTTTATTTTTTTGAATGTAGCCGCATCGTAAACAAATACCTTATGTTCCTGGTAAGTGAGCTGGTAAATTTTATTGTTCAGTATAGTAATGCCTTCGCCAAAAAATTCCTTTGGTAATGGTATGGATTGCAGGGTTTTGCCTTCCAGTGTTGCCTGATAAAGTTTGCTGGTTCCATAGCTGCCGCCGCTTTCATACAAACTGTTATTTCTCCATTCCAGGCCTTCGGTATAGGAAGATGTATCGTGCGGATAAACTTTTACGATTGAATAGTTTATCATTGGAGGGGCAGGATTGTCATTATTATTGACTGTTATTTTATCCGGCTGATTATTATTATTGCAGGCTAAAAAAAATACAATGCAGGGAAGGATGCGTGATAATTTCATGAAAAGCTATGTTGTTAATTGCAGCAAAAATATATTCGCAAATATTAATAATTTGTAATAAAGCGGGGATTCGCTTAAACTGGCATTATTTTAAGCTTTTTCAAACTAAACAGTAAAATGAAAAAAATAGCGTTTCTTTTTTTTACAGCCATTTTCCTTTGCTCCTGTACCGAACTGCAGCAGGTAGCCGGTTCATTGCCTTCGTCTGGCAATAATAATTTGTCCCAGTCACAAATCGTTGCCGGTTTAAAACAGGCGCTTACCATTGGCACGCAAAACAGTGCAAACCAGTTAAGTGCTGTGGATGGATTTTTTGCAGATGCAGCCATAAAAATTTTAATGCCGCCCGAAGCGCAGAATGTTGAAAAAACATTACGACAGTTTGGATTGGGAAGCCTCGTTGATAAAGCGGTTCTTTCTTTAAACCGTGCTGCTGAAGATGCCGCCAAATCGGCAACGCCCATTTTCACTAATGCTATAAAACAGATGACGATTACAGATGCATTGGGCATTTTGCGAGGTGGTGATTTTGCCGCTACCAATTATTTTAAAGGCAAGACTACTGCACAACTTACGGCCGCTTTCAGCCCGGTTATTGAAAAATCTTTGAATAAAGTGGATGCCACCAAATACTGGAGCGATGTATTTACAGCCTATAATAAATTCGCCGCCAAAAAGGTTCCAACGGATATCTCAGCTTATGTAACACAAAAGGCCATTGATGGTATTTTTTATGAAGTGGGCCTGGAAGAGCAAAAGATCAGGAAGGACCCGGCTGCCCGTGTTACGGAATTATTGAAAACAGTGTTTGGCAGTAAGCAGGCAACAACAAAATAGGATATTAAAGATCATCCCTTACTTTCTTAGGCAATGATTGAACAATGAGGTTATAAGAATCATCAATCATTTCTTTTATAAGTTTTGATGGAATGCTGCCATCAATTATAATAGTATTCCAATGTTTCTTATTCATGTGATAGCCTGGTCTAACAGCATCATATTCTTCCCGTAATTCAACTGCTTTCTCAGGATCACATTTGGCATTGAATTGCAAAGGATCGGCATCTAATGCAACCAGTAAAAATATTTTTTCCTTTACCCTGAATACAAGCGTTGTTTCGCCAAAAGGAAAACCTTCTGTTACGGCTTTCTTTGAAAGGCAATATTCACGGAGCGTTTCAATATGCATACAATTTTATTATTGTTACGTGTTGTGCTATTAAAGTATATAGAAGGAGATTGAACCGTCATTTCGACGACAGGAGAAATCTCTCAACATGACGAGCTAAGAACGTTATATAACAGGTGCTCCCTAAAATTTTAATAGCACAACACGTTATTGTTTATAACCTGGCCCTTTGATAAACCTGCCCGGTGTTGCGCCTGTGTGTTCGTTGTCTTTTAAAACCTGTACGCCATTCACCCAAACATCTGTTACACCCGTCGCGTACTGGTGCGGTTTTTCATACGTGGCATGATCAGTAACAGTTGCCGGGTCAAATACAACCACATCTGCATAATTGCCCACTTTTAATTCTCCGCGTTTTTTCAATTTTAAATTGGTGGCAGGCAATTTTGCAAGCTGGTAAACTGCCTGCTGCAGGCTTAACACTTTTTCATCTCTTGCATATTTACCCAATACTCTTACAAAATTTCCATACGCCCTTGGATGCGCATTTGATTCAAGAAAAACGCCTTCGTTTGTATAAGAACCTTCATCACTTCCAAAACTTACCCATGGCAAAGTCATTTGTTTTTTTACATTATCTTCACTCATTAAAAAATACGCAACGCCAATTCTTGTACTGTCTTCAACTATTAAATCCATGGCCGTTTCTTCCGGTGTTTTGCCTCGCAGCGCAGCCACTTCAGCTAAAGTTTTGCCGGTATATTTTTTAAGAGAATCCTGTTTAAAACCGAGCAGCAAAACATTATCGGCACTACCGGCGCCATAATATAAATTTTCCCAGTCTTTTGCATCCGTATTCATGGCTTTTGCCATTTGTTTTCTTATGGCAGGATCGTGCAGGCGTTGCCATAATTTTCCAAAACCGCCATCCTGCAAGGAAGGCGGAAATGCCGCCGTCATCCCGGTTGCACCGGCGAGATAAGTGTACATATCTGCTGTTATTTTTAACCCCGAAGCGCGGGCTGCTTCAACTTGTTTTATTACACTATCCATTTTAGGCCAGTTATTTTTACCGGCAGCTTTAAGATGATATATTTCAGCAGGAATATTTGCTTCCCTTGCAATCGTTATTAATTCATTTACTGCTTCATTTAACTTATTGCCTTCACTGCGCATGTGCGAAATATACATGCCGCCATACTTGGATGCTTCCTTACATAAAGCGATCAATTCATCAGTGCTTGCAAAAAAATCAGGCGGATAAATTAAGGAAGAACCAACGCCCATTGCGCCTTCCTGCATGGCATGGTCAACCAGCATACGCATGCTGTCTAATTCTACCGGCGTTGCAGCGCGGTTATCTTCACCAACAATATAGGTGCGCACTGTTCCGGCGCCGATAAATGAAGCCACATTGCAACTGATACCTTTCTTTTCAAGGTAATTCAAATATTCGCCCAGTGTATTCCATTCAACTTTATATTTTATATCACTTTGGCCTTCCTGCATTTGTTTTTTCATGGTTGCATTTAATGGGCCCATGCTGCTGCCTTCGCCCATCACTTCAAGGGTTACGCCTTGCCGTATATCACTTTGCGAACGTCCGTCTTGTATTAAAGATTCTGTTGCCCAGCTAAGCATATTAATAAAACCAGGAGCAATGGCTTTGCCATTTGCATCGATCTCATTTTTTGCTGAAGCGTTTTTTAAATCACCAATGAAAGCAATGGTATCAGCATACAAAGCAATATCTGCTTTGTATGGTTCGCCTCCATTACCATCATATACAATACCGTTGCGAATGATAGTTTCGTAAGATGTTTTGTTATTGCATGCTGCTAATGCCAGGCATAAAAAGAATGCAATGCATGTTTGTTGTATTAGTTCCGGAACTTTAATAATCTTATTCATTGCGGTCTAAAATAAGCTTATTAAATGAATGTTTATGTATGGGATTACTTCATTGCTTCAAGCTCTTTTTGCATACGGAACATTTCATCACGCAGCTTTGCGGCTTCTATAAAGTCGAGATCGCGTGCAGCTTTCTCCATCTCTTTTTTAATTTTATTAATAGCTTTCTCCATCTGCGGAATGGTTTTATAAATCACCTGTTCTTCGGCGGCAGATGTTGTAACTATATCTTCGTCGCCTTGTATGGCATAAGGATTTTTTGCATCGAAACCTTTTATATCAAGCACAGAAGTTTGCGCAAATACATTCTC
The DNA here is from genome assembly GCF_900115755.1 of Parafilimonas terrae. Lineage (GTDB taxonomy): Bacteria > Bacteroidota > Bacteroidia > Chitinophagales > Chitinophagaceae > Parafilimonas > Parafilimonas terrae. The sequence continues at coordinate 723,578 of NZ_FOXQ01000001.1, read as the reverse complement.
TTTTGTTTTTGTAATTGTTCGCGGCGTAATGTTATGTTCTACATTAAAGGCAACCTGTTTTTCTCTTCTCCTGTTGGTTTCATCAATCGTTTTTTGCATGCTTTCCGTCATCTTATCTGCATAAAAAATTACAAGGCCATCCACATTGCGGGCAGCACGTCCGGCCGTTTGGGTGAGCGACCTTTCATTACGCAAAAAGCCTTCTTTGTCTGCATCAAGAATGGCCACCAAAGAAACTTCCGGAAGGTCGAGGCCTTCACGCAAAAGGTTTACGCCAACCAGCACGTCAATCTCACCTAAACGTAATTGCCTTAAAATTTCAACGCGTTCAAGTGTGTCAACATCGCTGTGTATATATTTTGATTTGATATTGATGCGTTGCAGGTATTTATCCATTTCTTCCGCCATACGTTTGGTTAAAGTGGTTACCAATACGCGGTCGCCTTTTTTAACACGCTTATCAATTTCATCTAATAAATCATCTATCTGATTTACCGATGGGCGAATCTCAATCGGCGGTTCTAATAAACCTGTTGGCCTTACCACCTGTTCAACAACAACACCGCCGCATTTCTCTAATTCATATTCGCCCGGCGTGGCGCTTACATAAACAGTCTGGCCTGTTAAGTTTTCAAATTCGTGAAAATTCAAAGGCCTGTTGTCTAAAGCTGATGGCAGGCGGAAACCATATTCAACCAATATCAATTTGCGGCTTCTGTCGCCACCATACATGCCGGCAATCTGCGGTACGGTTTGATGGCTTTCATCAATAATGGTAAGAAAGTCTTTTGGAAAATAATCCAGCAAACAGAAAGGCCTTGTACCGGGCTGCCTCCTGTCAAAAAACCTCGAATAATTTTCAATGCCATTACAAAAACCAAGCTCACGTATCATTTCAAGGTCATATTCAACACGCTCTTTTAAACGTTGCGCTTCTATTAATTTACCAATGCTTTTAAAGTACTCGGTTTGCAAACGCATCTCATCCTGTATCTCGTATAAAATGGTTTGCATCATGTCTTTCGGAGCAAGGTATAAGTTGGCAGGAAAGATGGCTGCATTCTCCACCTTCATCATTCTTTTGTTGGTGTTTACATCAATGGTTTCTATTTCTTCAATCTCATCACCAAAAAATGTTATGCGATAGCCGTAATCAACATAAGGTAAGTTAATATCGATTGTATCGCCTTTAACGCGAAAGGTGCCACGCTTAAATTCAAGTTGCGTCCTGTTATATAAACTGTTTACAAGCGAATGCAAAAAACCTTGCCTTGAAATGGTTTGCCCTTTTGCTATGCGAACGATGCCGTTTTCAAAATCGGTGGGATTGCCGATACCATAAATGCAGCTCACGCTGGCTACAACAATTATATCCCTGCGGCCTGTGAGCAGCTCGCTTGTTGCCTGCAAACGAAGCTTGTCCAGCTCTTCGTTAATGCTTAAATCTTTTTCAATATATACATCGCTAACGGGCATGTAGGCTTCGGGCTGATAATAATCATAATAGCTTACAAAATAGCCAACCGCATTATCAGGAAAGAATTGTTTAAACTCACCATACAACTGTGCTACCAATGTTTTGTTATGCGTTAATACCAATGTTGGCCGCTGTACATTTTGGATAACATTGGCCATGGTAAAAGTTTTGCCACTGCCCGTTACACCCAATAATGTTTGATACTGTTCGTTATTATTGATTCCTTCTGTTAACTGACGGATGGCTTCAGGCTGATCACCGCCAGGTGCATAAGGTGCTGCTAATTTAAAAGGCATAACCGCTAAGTTATAAAACGTAAAATGAATTTTTATTTCATATTATTTTAATTATATCATGACAAAATGAATCATGTATTACCTGCCATATTTCAATCACTTATATATTCATATTAGTGAAAACAATTTAGTATGGTTTTAACCGGCTTATTTTAATACTGCTAAAAAAATACGTTCATGTAAAACTGGCAAAGTACTTGTATTCACATGCCCGCTAAACTTTTAATAACTAAAAAACATTTTTACTATGAAGAAGTTCCTTTTTTCAGCAGCGATCGTAATGAGCGCAATGGGAATAGCAGTGGCAAGTTCAAATCATAATGCTACGCGCCCAATTGATAACAAAGTGTATATCTTAAATGATACTACGCCAAGCGACACTACACCGAGTGATACAACACAACCTGTGGACTCCAGCTTTTTATTGAAATAAAGCAGGCTAATTACAGGGTTTCGGTTATTAATTAATCATTTAAATTTTAATGTTAAACTATGAAAAAATTCCTTTTTTCAGCAGCAGTGGTTATGAGTGCAATGGGAATAGCTGTAGCAAGTTCAAACCATGCTACACTTCCTGTTGACAACAAGGTGTATATCGTAAACGATACAACGCCTACTGATACAGTTCCGAGTGACACAACACAGCCTACAGATTCCAGTTTCTTATTGAAATAGAACGATGGCTTGATTACGTAATTCAATTCTATTTAATTAATCTAAAAACAGTTTAATATGAAAAAATTTCTTTTTTCAGCAGCAGTAGTTATGAGCGCAATGGGAATAGCAGTAGCAAGTTCAAACCATGCTACACTTCCTGTTGATAACAAGGTATATGTAGCAAACGATACAACGCCGAGTGATACAGCTCCAAGCGATACTACACAGCCTACAGATTCCAGTTTCTTATTGAAATAATACAGAAATTTTATCTGTGAATAAGGATTAAATTTTTGGTTTAATCGTGCACGCAAAGCTTTTATAATTTTATTATAAGGGCTTTGCTCTTTTATATACGTGAATGATTGTTTAAGTAAGACGCGTTGTCCTTGGATTAAGAATTTAATCTTTAAATATTATACAATGTTCTAAAATCAATAATCATTTGCCAATGTTTATAATTGAATGTTGAGTTTTAATTAAAGATTGGATAACTGTTTACTCCGATCTTAATGATTGTACAGGGTTTGCCATAGCTGCTTTTATAGCCTGGAAGCCCACCGTGATTAATGCAATAAATGCAGCTACAATTGCGGCAATAATAAATACCCACCATTGAATATTTATTCGGTAAGCAAAATCCTGCAGCCAGCTATGCATGGCATACCATGCAACGGGGAAAGCAATAACAGCGGCAATAAGCACCAGTTTTAAGAACTCTTTTGAAACCAGCGTAACGATGGACCCGGTGTTTGCACCCAATACCTTCCGTACACCAATTTCTTTTACCCTTTGCGAAATTGTAAATGCAGACAAGCCAAACAATCCAAGGCATGCAATAAAAATGGCAATGCATGCAAACGTTGTGAAAATGGTTTCCTGCTTTTGTTCTGAAGCATATAACTTCTCAAAATTCTCATCAAGAAAAGTAGATTGATAAGGAAGATCAGGAAGGTATTTTTTCCAGGTGTTTTGTATGGTTGCCAATGAGGAAGCAATATTGCTTCCTGCAATTTTTATTGAAATGTTATTATAGGAATTTTGCCCCGGCGGCATAACGAAAATGACAGGCGCAATGGTTTGATGCAATGATTCAAAATGAAAATCTTTCATTACGCCGATGATGCGCCCGCTATTGCCTCCATAAATAAAACTTTTTCCAACGGCATCCTGTGCTGTCTTCCATCCAACGGCTTTTGCAGCCGCTTCATTAATAATAAAGCCGGAAGTATCTGTTCCATAACTACGTGAGAAATTCCTTCCTGCGGCCATCTGTATGCCATAAGTTGGTATAAAATCATAATCCGTTGCCACATACCGTATGTCAGCCTTTACCGGAACCATAGAATCGTTGCCGGGCGCCTGCGCTCCCTGGCCATCCAACAATCTGCCGGTTGGAATTCTTGAAGAACGGCCTGCTTCCTTAATATTTGGATTCTGCAATAATGTATTTCTGAACGATTCATACTGATCGTTCAATTGCCCGTAATAAGGCATAGTAACTAAATGCTCTTTATCATAACCCAGCGAAGCATTTTGCATATAGCGCAGTTGCTGAAACACAACAATGGTTGTTATAATTAATACAATGGAAATGGCAAACTGCATTACAACAAGCACTTTGCGAAAACTGATATTGCCGCCGCCCGCTTTGAATAAACCCTTTAATGTTTTTACCGGCTGGAAAGACGACATAAATAATGCAGGGTATATGCCTGAAATAATGCCTATGATAAAAGGTGACAAAAACAATGGAACAAGCACCTGCCACCGCATTAAAATATTTATAGAAAGGCTTTGCCCGGAAACTTTATTCAGCCAGGGTAATGTAATGTTTAATAAAATAAAGGCTATGATAATGGCTGTCCATGTAAGCAATATTGATTCACTCAAAAACTGCGATACAAGTTCTCTTTTTCTGGCGCCCACTACTTTTCTTATGCCTATTTCTTTTGCCCGCAGCGCAGAGCGGGCTGTGGAAAGGTTCATGTAATTAATGCAGGCTATGAGTAAAACAAAGAATGCAATAATGGAAAAAATATAAACGCGTTTAATATCGCCGTTAGGTTCAGCTTCATAATCTGTGTGGGAATACAAATGAATATCCGTAAGCTTCTGCAGGTCAAGCGTTGTAAATTTGGAAGGTTTATTCGGGCCATACTCGTTGGTCATGCGCTTATCCAAAAAGGCAGGAAACCTGGCCTTCATATTTTCTATATTGTAATTTTTTGGAAGCATGATGTAAGTGAAGAAAGAATTGTTGCCCCAGTTGGTACGCAGGTTTTCTTCGCCATATACAGCAGAATCTCTAAGTGTATTAAACGATACAAGTATATGCGGATGCAGGTGCGCATTGGCCGGAAAATCTTTGTATATGCCGGTAACTTTTACATCAAACTGGTTATTGGCCCGCAATACTTTATTGATGGGGTCTTCATTACCAAAATATTTCCTGGCTGTTTCTTCGGTAAGCATTACAGAAAAAGGGTTGCTCAGTGCGGTTTTAGGATTGCCTTTTATAACATCAACCGTAAATACGTCAAATAAGTTTTCATCTGCAAAAAATACATTCGGTTCATTTATTAGTTTGTCTTTATAGCGAAGCGGGGTATTGCCATTGTTTAACAGCCGCGTCATCTTTTGTATTTCAGGAAAATCCGTAGGAAAATAATATCCGAATGGCGGTGACACGGTGCTTAACTTAAGCGTGGCTTCTCCATTGCCGTTATAAAAAGTTCTTGTAACACGGTAAATATTATCAGCGTTTTTATTGTATTTATCATAGCTTAATTCATTCAGTATATAAGTAAGAATAAGCAGGCAACAGGTTAAGCCGATAGTGAGGCCAAAGAGATTGATGAAAGAAATAAATTTATACTTCATCAAGTTGCGCCAGGCCGTTTTAAAATGATTACGGAACATATAAGGTGTTTTACGTATGTTGTTTTCATTCAACACTTATGCCGGCATATAAACTGTTTGATTACAACAATTTAGAAATCAACTGATCGTAAAAACTGTTCGGAAACGAACAATGTTGTGCGGGTGCGTGCAATTAATGAATTTTGTAACCGGATGTTGTTCATTTATTTGCCTGGCCTTAACAGCAGGTTACTCCTGCGAAAAATATACTGCCTGCTGAAAAGAATATTTCACATGCCTGTTATGCTGTGTGGCCGGAATCCATTTGGGTGATTTTTTTACGGCGTCAACCGCTATTTTATCAAATGCCGGGTATAAAGGCGTATTCACTTCAACCGCTGTCATATTCCCTTCTTCATCAATAGTGCCTTCAATTACAACTACTGCTTTATCAGCATTTTCAAACTTGTATTGCGATGGGAAATAAACATTCTTAAGCAAAAACTTTTGCCAGGCCTTTTTTCCACCGGAAAATTCAGCAGGCTTATCCATGTTAGTTGTATCAAGCACGGGATTGCCATCTTCATCAAAATATTTTTTATCAACAAGCGTGCCTTTGTCATACAATTCTATTGCGCTTAATTTCCCATTCTTATGAAAATATTGCCATTTCCCGTTTTGTTTATAGCCGGCACTATAGCGGCCTGCCGCAGATGGATTGCCATTGTCGAACCAGGATATTTCAACGCCGCTGCCATCTGTATTAAAAGCAGATGAATCCATTAAATAACCATTGGAATGCCATGACATATTTATGCCTATGGCGCTTCCATCCAGATAGGTATTGGAATCTTTCATCATTTGGTTAGGATAATAGGTTAACCAAACGCTATCTTTCTTTCCGTTTTTGTAAACGCCAATAGACTCTAAACTTTTGTTTGGATAATAATATTCAAAATGCCCCACAGGTATTTTGCAGGATGTATCTGTATAACTGCCTATCATTTGAAGGCTTCGTTCATGAATGAAATAATCTTTTCTTTCCCATAAATCATCTTTCTTGTTCAGTTCTGAATAAAACCTGGCTTCTGCCGGCAAGCAGGGGTTCCACCTGAAATCATAGTATCGTTCATAATGCTGGGCGCAAATAAGTAAAGGAATGAAGAAATAGAAAAGCAATAAAAAGGATCTCATATTAAGGGTATATATTTTCCAAAAAATTTATAGTGGAAAATTAAGGCAAAAAATAGTATGGCCTTATTTCTGTTTAAAATTTTTAAAGCAGAATATTAGGCATATTCCTTCACCGCTTCCACAAATGCTTTAGCATGATCAACCGGAACGTTTGGTGTAATACCGTGTCCGAGGTTAGCAATGTATTTTTGCGCGCCAAAGTCATCTATCATTTCTTTCACCCATTGTTTTATCTGCGGAATAGGCGCCAGCAGTTTTGCCGGATCAAAATTGCCTTGTAAAGTGATATTGTTATTTGTAAAAGCCCTTGCCTGTTTGGGTGAGACCGTCCAGTCTAAACCAATAGCTGACGCAGATGATTTACTTAAATCTTCCAATGCATACCAGGTACCTTTTGGAAAAAGAATAACAGGCGCATCATCTTTTACGGCATCTGCAATTTGTGTGAGATAAGGCTGTGCGAATGTTTTAAAATCTTCCGGCGATAAGCTGCCGGCCCAGCTATCAAATACCTGCACACAATCAGCGCCGGCTTTTGTTTGCGCTTTTAAATAATCAATTGTGATAGCCGTAATTTTTTGCAGCAACTGATGCGCCAATCCCGGTTCAGTGTAAGCAAACTGTTTGGCTTTATCCCAGGTTTTGCTGCCCTTGCCTTCAATCATATAACAGAATATCGTCCAGGGTGCACCGGCAAAACAAATTAACGGAACCAAACCATTCAATTCTTTTTTGGTAAGCGTTAAAGCATCCAATACATATTTCAAATGTTCTGCTGCGTTTTCAGTATTGAGCGCATCAATATCTTTTTTTGTTTTGATAGTTTTTGGCAATGATGGCCCTTTGCCTTCTTCCATTAATACTTCAACGCCCATTGCCTGCGGAATAACAAGAATATCCGAGAAAATAATGGCAGCATCAACGCCCACCTGGTTCACCGGCTGCAACGTTATTTCCGTTGCCAGTTCAGGCGTTTGCACACGGGTAAAAAAATCGTATTTATCACGGAGTTTTATATAGTCGGGAAGATAACGGCCTGCCTGCCGCATCATCCATACGGGCGGGCGGGAAACGGGTTCTTTTTTTAATGCTTTTAATAATAAATCGTTTTTTAAACCACTCATAATATTTGAATAAATCTATCCTGCTAAATCTTTTATTTAATATTTCTGCTTTGTTCCCCAAACGTTGCATCATATTGTTGCCATGAAATACTATCGCTGGTTACATAAATAAAAAGTCAAATTATAAACATTCTTACGAAAAAATTATACACGGCTGTTGACGGTGGACTGCTAACGGTTAGCCGCTTACTGTCCCTGCGCCAAACTATATGCACGTTTATCACCGAGCATTAATAATAATTCTGATGAACATATTTTAAAATCGCCGCTGAGGCTCACATACAATCCTAATATATCCTGCTGTTTAAGCGGCATATCATCAATACTTTCAAAACGCACGTTATATTGGTTTACAAGATTAGTGTAAACCGAACCTGTTGGCCAAACCTGTGTGCCGCGGTTGCTGATATTAATCAGCTTGAATTTTACACCGCCATGGCGCAGGCATTTATTCGCAATAAAAACAGGTTGCTCATCACTCTCAATGAAAAAGTCAACGCCAATAATATTTTCTGCAGGTGCATTTGCAGATTCGAGCATTACATTTTCATTCAGCTTAAACATGGTTTCTGTAACCGGAGCATCTTTTAAATGCGGCTTGGCGCCTTGCCCGGGCTGTTTGCCAAAATTGCTTGTTATGGCTTCCGCAAACTGTGTTGTATTTACTGCAGAAATTGATTTGTTGCCAAAATCACCGGTATGAACACCTTGCTCGAGGGTATAGAGCAAAGCATTTTCAATCATGGTAGCGCTTTCCATTAAACCAAGATGACGCAGCATGCCGATACCGCTTAACAGCAATGCTGTAGGGTTTGCAATATTTTTTCCGGCAATATCCGGCGCCGTGCCATGCACCGCTTCAAATATGCAGATATGGTCGCCAATATTGGCCGATGGCGCAAAACCTAAACCGCCAATTAACCCGGCGCAGAGGTCGCTTACTATATCGCCCTGTAAATTGGTAAGCACAATAACGTCAAACGTATCAGGTTTTGTAACCAGTTTCATGCAGAGGTCATCCACAATTACATCATCAGCTTTAAGGTCAGGATAATCTTTGGCTACTTCCTGGAAAACTTCAAGAAATAAACCATCGGTTATCTTCATGATATTGGCCTTATGTGCACAGGTTATGCGGCGTGCTTTTTTCTTGCGCGCCATTTCAAAAGCATATTTAATAACCTGCATGCTGCCCGGGCGCGTAATGATTCTGCGGCTGATGGCTACATCGTTGGTGATCATGTGTTCAATACCGCCATACGTATCTTCAATATTTTCCCGCACAACGGTTATATCAATCGGAATGCCGGCTTTACTGAAAACCGTATCAACGCCGTGCAGGGTTTGAAAAGTTCTTGTATTGGCATACGTGTTCCAGGTTTTACGCGCTGTAACGTTGATGCTTTTTACGCCCTTTCCTTTCGGCGTTTCCATCGGGCCTTTGAATAAAATGCCAAGCGTTTCTATGGTTTGTCTGGCTTCGGGCGTCATGCCTGTATTAAAACCTTTATCAAATACCCATTTGCCTATATCAACGGTTACATATTCCAGCGGCACTTTTGCTTCGTAAAATATTTTTAATACGGCATCCATTATTTCCGGGCCAATGCCATCGCCTTTTGCAACTGCTATTCTTCGCATGAGGCAAAAGTAATGTGCTGATGTGATAATCTGCTGATATGCTGATAGCCAAATGCGGGATTATGATTTTATTTGGAAGATAAAAGAAGCAGCTAAAACTATTTTTGCCTGCTTATATTTTCAGATATATCATTATTATGCTTCACACATACAGCAAAAAAGATTTTCATACAATATGCCATACGCTGGCTGCTAAAGATGCCGACCTGAAAGGTATTATGGAAAGATGGGGATTGCCGCCAATGTGGACGAGGCCTGCTATATTTCAGTCGCTTGTGCTTACCATTCTTGAACAACAGGTTTCATTGGCTTCGGCTTATGCGGCTTTCAGTAAACTAAAAACCAAAATTGGTTTTATTACGCCCAAAAAGATAATGGCATTATCTGATGAAGATTTGAAAGCCTGTTATTTCAGCCGGCAAAAAATGGTATATGTGCGGGCTTTGGCGGAAGCGGTTATTTCAAAGAAGGTCAATCTTAAAAAAATAAACCTTGCAACAGATGAAGAAATACGTACAACGCTAAAACAAATAAAAGGTATTGGCGACTGGACTGTGGATGTGTACCTGATGCATGCTTTGCAGCGTGCCGATCTTTTTCCTTTGGGCGATATTGCTTTGGTGAACAGTTTAAAGCATATAAAACAATTGCATGCGGCTATTACCAGGGAAGAAATGCTTGCCATTGCTGAAGGCTGGCGGCCATACAGAACGGTTGCATCTATGCTGCTGTGGCATGATTATATTAAAAGGAAAAATATTACGGTGTTGGGATAAATTATACGGTTGTTACTTCTTCATTCAGCTTGTTAATTTTAGAAGCTGTTGTTCCCGTTTCAAATAACCGCAATGCATACATAACGGTGGATGACCACGCGCCGGGGTTTAAAATGCGGTTGCCAAAAGCATTCACTTTTTTATCACGTTCAGTTATATACGCCTGCTGCGCATTTTCGGTTAGCAATGGTGCATAAGCCAAAGCAACCTGCCAGGCAGCTTCCCTCGCAACGATCATGGAAAACCCTGCCATAGAATTTTCAAGATCGCCGGTATTCAATTTTGCAAGTAATTTACTAAGTGGCCACATGGAAAACAGCTTAAGTTTTACATCATTTATCATAGCGATGAGCAAAGCATTTATCTTCAGGAAGTCATTATGAATATCATTGATTTTATCGCCCGGTGAAATGATAGCTGTAGCAATGCCAAGGTCAAGGCTGATATGCGCATTCATTCCCAGCAATAAATGATGCATTACCATTGGTTTCCATTGTTTGGTTGCATCAAAAGCAAGCTGCCACGAAGCAGTGCAGGTTTTTCCATTAGCATAAGCGTTATAGGCATCGAGGTAGCGGTTGGCAAATAATACATCCAGCTTTTCCATGCGCGGGCCATCATCAAAGTAACCCTCATTAATCTTTTGCGCAACAGATTCTGTTACACACCTGTATAATACGGCAAAATAACCCATCCTGCTGCCGGTGTTAATTGAATGATCAACAATTTCATTAAGCTGTTCTATTACTTCCCGAATACTTGATGCTGCCATGATGTTAGTTTTTCTGTTGCGGTTTTTTGCGATTAAAACTAAGTATTAAACCGGGAATGAATATTCTTGTAATAAAGGCATGGTTTAAATGTTGCTGTGAAAGGGTTTTTTATTGCTTGCTGCATTTTACCGGTCATCAAAAAATTTTTTCTTAACGTTCATTTTACGAATATAATCGTACATTGCCTTTGTTAAAATAATAATAATGAATACTACGAAAGCTTTAAAACCCACGGATAGTGAGTTGGAGATACTGCGGGTTTTGTGGGATAAAGGTGAAGCCACTGTGCGGGAAGTGCATGAAGAACTGGCGGCAACGAAAGATTGTGGTTACACAACCACGCTTAAACTAATGCAGATTATGTTTGAAAAAGGCCTGGTTATCCGCGATGACAGCAGCCGCACACATATTTACCAGGCCAATGTGAGCCGTGAAAAAACGCAGCAGCAACTGGTAAATAAAATGGTGGATACTTTATTCAGCGGCTCAAGGTCTCAATTGGTAATGCAGGCGCTTGGTTCTCATACGCCAAGCAAGGAGGAGTTGAACGAAATACAGCAACTATTGGATAGTCTCAAAAAATAACTAACGTGCAGTTGTTCTCTGAATCATCTTTTTTACAGGCATTAGCTTACAGCCTTATTGCAAGCGTGTGGCAGATGGGGGTTTTGTGGCTTGCGGTGATTGTGGTTTTGAGAAGTTTTAAACTTTCTGCTGCACAAAAATTTAATCTTGCTTATGGTGCTCAGTTAAGTGGTTTTGCTTTGTTTATTTATACATGCATCAATGCCTATAAAACCGGCGCCGGTAAAATAATCGTTACTTCGGCCAATGCAGAATTTTTAACGAATGCAGGTTCTTTTATTAATGCAGTAATGCCTTATGCCGCGGCTTTATATTTAGGTATATTACTGTATAAACTTGTAAAGCTTTCGTTTGTATTTGGAAATACACAGCAACTAAAAAAGCAGGGCCTCAAAAAAATTGCTGCTGAGCAAAGAATATTTGTTCAGGAATGCACGCAATTATTTTCTATACACAGAAAAGTAAAAATTTATTTATCGGAAAAAGTTATTTGCCCGCTCACAACAGGCTTTCTTAAACCGGTTATTTTAATTCCAATTGCGGCTGTTAATCATCTTTCAACGCAGCAGCTTGAAGCCGTTATATTGCATGAACTTGCTCATATAAAACGCGCCGATTATCTTTTGTATATTCTTCAAAACCTTGTTGAAAAAATATTCTTCTTTAATATTTTTTCGATAATGCTGGGAGAAATTATAGAAAGGGAAAGAGAAAATGCCTGTGATGACTGGGTATTGCAGTTCCGGTATAATTCAATGCACTATGCCGAAGCTTTGTTTAAGCTTGGCAGGTTAAAGGCTATGCCTGCAATAGCTATGCCGCTGCAGGGCAGAAAGGAAAACCTGCTGCTGTTTAGAATAAAAAGATTGTTGCATAACGATAAAACATATCATCAGGCAATTGGTTTCCGGCCTGTTTTGTTCGGGTTATTCAGTTTAATTATAGCTGCGGGTATGCTCGTTTCACCATCTGTCAATAAAAAAGCAGATAATGCTTTTCAACCGGTAAATGTTGACGAAATTAATATTGCATCTGCTCCACAGGTTGTGAATGTAACGGTGAATAAAGAGGAAGAATCTGCTGAAAAATTATCTGAAAGCAAAGTAGCTCAAAAAAGGCCTGACATTAAGCAGCAACAAAAGACAAAAAAGGAAGCGGCTCCCAAAGCAGAAAAGGCTGCTACAGAGATTGCACTGAAACAAGCCGAATATGAATTGGCGCTTAAGCAGAATTATCTTTATAATGTAAGCCGGCAATTAGATTCTTTGCGGTTAGCCATACCGGAAGTTAAACAGGCTGTGGCAGCAAATGTGCAGCTTAATACAGAGCAATTGCAGAAAGCCATTTCCTATCAAAACTTTAAGCAACTTGAAGCAATGCTTGCTGCAACCGGTGATTCAATTTCTGTAAAAGAAAGTAAGGATTCAAAAGGCAGTTATAAAAAACTAATCACCATAGAATCTTTTGATAAGAATGGCAACAAGCATGTTTATTCCGTAGTTGTTGAACTTTATCAATAACCTGTTATCATAAATAATTGCAATAAAAAACCGGCTGATAAAATCAACCGGTTTTTTTTCAGCTTTAAACCTTTTCTTAGATAATCAGCATGGCATCGCCGTAACTAAAGAAACGGTATTTATCTTTTATTGCTTTTTTATAAGCTTCTATTATAAGATCGTAGCCGGCAAATGCGCAAGCCATAATCAACAAACTTGTTTTTGGCAAATGGAAATTAGTAACCAGGCTGTCTGCAACATTAAAGTTATATGGCGGATGAATAAAAATATTTGTCCAGCCTTCACTTGGCTTTAAAAGTTTTTGTGCAGTAAAACTTGTTTCCATGGCGCGCATGGTAGTGGTGCCGATGGAACAAATGCGATGACTGGTTTCTTTTGCCTTATTTACAATCTGGCAGCATTCTTCATCAATGCGGTAATATTCAGCATCCATTTTATGTTTGCTGAGGTCTTCCACTTCTATTGGGCGAAAAGTGCCAAGGCCGGTGTGCAGCGTAAGTTCGGCAAACCGAATGCCTTTTATTTCGCAGCGTTTTATCAGTTCCCTGCTAAAATGAAAACCTGCTGTTGGCGCAGCCACGGCGCCTTCATTTTTTGCATACACTGTTTGATAACGTTCTTTATCTTCTTCGTCAGGCTTGCGTTTAATGTATTTAGGCAGTGGTGTTTCACCTAAAAATTCGAGCATATTGCGAAAGCTTGCATCATCGCCCTCCCACAAAAAGCGAATGGTTCTGCCACGGCTTGTTGTGTTGTCAATTACTTCGGCAACCAGTTCATCGTTTTCACCAAAATATAATTTATTGCCTACGCGTATCTTCCTTGCGGGATCTACAATTACATCCCAGAGGCGGTTAGGTTTATTCAACTCACGCAGCAAAAACACTTCAATGCGGGCGCCGGTTTTTTCCTTGCGGCCATACATGCGGGCCGGAAAAACCTTGGTGTTATTTACCACGAAAACATCTTTGTCGTCAAAATAATCGAGAATGTCTTTAAAATGTTTGTTTTCAAGTTGCCCTGTCTGGCGGTGCACAACCATCATGCGGCTGTCTTCACGGCGCTTTGTAGGGTTTTGTGCGATAAGATTAAGAGGAAGGTCAAAACGGAATTGAGAAAGTTTCATCTGAATGTTTTGTTTTTTCTATTGCAGATGAAATGCCAGATACATTAAATGCGGCATTTCAAGTGTTATTTTCTAAAATATGTGCCACATTCAAACCGCTTCCGCCTTACGGGGCGGTTAAAACGTATGCCTTTCAAAAATAAAGGCTGCAAAGGTAATTTAAAAAGATATATCAAAAAGGGTTTAACAAGAAAATAGAATTTGACCGGTTACAGGTATTTAGTATTGTCAATTTTTGGCTTAAAAATAAAACCTGCCTTTATCTTTATCCTCTTTTTAAACCTATTTATATGCGGAAGGAATTTTTATTGTTATTACTGTTAGTTGGGTTCAATATAGCTTTACCGGCACAGGATATTAATAAGATAATTACGGTTTCAGAATTTGAACGTATTGAAAAAGTCTTGTCTTCCGATGCTATGCAGGGCCGTAAAACTTTTTCGCCAGGCATAGCCGCTGCATCTGGTTTTATTGAAAATGAATTCAAACAAACAGGATTGCAATTCCTTCCGGGCTTAAACAGTTACCGCCAGGTTTTTTATATGGCTGAAACAAAAAACAATACCGCCAATGTTACAATTGATGGTGTTGCCATTGCTGATTCAAACCTCGCCGTTATTTCGTTCGCCCCCGCTGTAAGCCTCACACAAAATGATGAAGTTGAAATTGTGCATATTGATTCTGCGGCAGAATTGCGCAGCAAAATAGGCCAGGTATTTGGCAGCGATAAAAACCAGTTGGTGCTGGCTGATAATTCTTTAAAACGGTTCGCAGGCAGGTTAGTGAACATGGCAAGCTCTTCTATGGATTCATCGTCCAAATCAATTGTAATTGTTTTTGGTATTAAAGAAGCAAATGAATTTGCTATAAAGCTGAATAATACCATTACTAAAAAGGAACTGAACAATGTTGTGGGTATTTTACCGGGCAAAACCAAACCTGATGAATATGTTGTTTTCTCAGGCCATTACGATCATCTTGGTATTGGCAAGCCCGATGCAACCGGCGATTCAATTTATAATGGCGCCAACGATGATGCGGCCGGAACCACGGCGGTAATCCTGCTGGCGAAATACTTCAAGGCATTAAATAATAATGCGCGCACATTAATATTTGTAACATTTACTGCGGAAGAAATAGGCGGTTTTGGCTCTGAATATTTTTCTAACCAGCTCGATCCTGCCAAAGTAATGGCTATGTTTAATATTGAAATGATTGGTACGGAGAGTAAATGGGGAACCAATTCTGCTTATATAACCGGTTATGAAAAAACCGATATGGGCAAAATCCTTGAAAAAAATCTTGAAGGCAGCAAGTTTAAATTTTATCCTGATCCATATCCTGAACAACAATTATTTTACAGGTCTGATAATGCCACGCTGGCAAGAAAAGGCGTTCCTGCGCATACTATTTCCACGTCAAAAATGGATTCTGAAAAATATTATCATACCCAAAAAGATGAAATTGGAACACTCGACCTGGATAATATGGCAGAAATAATTAAGTCAGTTGCTGCCAGTTCTGTTTCTATTATCTCAGGAAAAGATACGCCTACCCGTGTAAATACAAGCGAGCTGAGATAGACATAAACCCAGCTTTCAAAAATTTATCTGCCGGCCTTCCCGGGTTTAGGCAATGAGTTGATTTTTATCGTATGTATAAACATCTTCCATTTTATTTAACATTTTTTTGGTATAGTATAACTAATTAATATATAACGTTTTATTTCTTTAAAATAAAAATATACGAATAAGTAGCCAAAATGCATGTATAAACACTTAATTTTGCATCGTTAATTAAAACACACATACCAATGAGTAAGATTAAACAACTGATTTTTATTTTTTCAGCAGCAGTGATTACGCTAACCGCATGTACGAGTTCATCGGATAAAGCTTCAACAACTTCTGAACAGGAAGCTGCGGCAGCAACCGGCAAAGAATATTTGGCCGATATTAATAATAGCCTTGTTAACTGGAGAGCAACCCATAAAGGCGGGTTTGCGCCCAGGTACGGTACGCTTAAAATTGCCGGCGGCAACATTGCCGTTGAAAACGGTGCTGTAACAGGTGGGAACTTTACGGTTGATGTAAACAGCTTATGGGTTGATTCAGCTTCTGTTACAGAAAAAGATAAAAAAGCAATTAACCTGCAGAACCATTTAAAAAGCCCTGATTTCTTTGATGCTGCAAAATACTCAACTGCAAAGTTTGTGGTAACAGGCGTGGCCCCTTATGATTCTTCAAAGGTAACAAGCCTCACAGATGGCGCCACTCACCTGGTAAGCGGTAACCTTACTATAAAAGACAGCACGATCAATATAACTTTTCCTGCAAAAATTACTGTAAGTGATTCAAACGTTGATATCGCAGCAAAGTTTGCGGTTGACAGAACTTCATGGGGACTTAGGTATGGCGCGGAAGGAAACCCTGCAGACTGGATGGTTAGCAAGGATTTTGAACTAGGACTGGATGTAAAAGCAACAGCAAAATAAGCAAGGGTTTTTGTGATATGAAGAGGCCTGGAAGCACATTTCCGGGCCTTTTTCTATATATATATTTTCGGTAAACATGCTGAGTTTGAATTGCTCAACAGGAACGGACTAATCAGAATATATTAAATTTATGTATGGAAAAATACCAAATAATTGAAGCCATAATTTTAATGCCCAAACGATTTAAAGATGGAGTATTGTCAATGTTTTCTTTACTAAAAGAAAGTGGATATTTTAAATATTATAAAGAAATTACTGAAAATGATATTAGTGAGATTCTCACTAATCATTCCGAAAATGTAGATTGCTGGTTGGCCTGGTCTCAAGATAAACGCACGGGACCTGGATGGTATTTCGAGAAAAAACAAAATGGCGAAAGCTATACTGTAGCTCACTATCCTCCGAAAACTAACTTTGATACAATTATCTCTCTGAATGCTATAGAAGCCTGTGCCGCTTTTATTAAAAGAGAAATTGAAGACATTCGAAGAAGCTAATAAGCCTGCTGTGTTAGGTTGTTGGTAATACAGCAGAAACAGATAAGCCATATCTCACAGCGCCATTCATAAAATTTTGAGATTGTATTTTCGCCGCGTTATGCTGAAAAGAAAATTATGTTTATGCTGTTTGATATTATTAAGCACCATTTCAATACATGCGCAGTTCAATGACAGCACTCAACATTATTTAAAGTTTGCCTCTACCGGCGTAATAAATAAAACCAATGAAAACAGTTCTTATGTTTTGAAGAACACGCTGAACTTTAATGCCCAGAAAAAACGCCTTAGTTACAATACTTTTTTAGGATGGGTTTATGGCGAGCAGCATAAGGAACTCACCAATAACGATCTTAATGTAAACGGCACCATTGATCTTAACAAAAACATACACAAACTGTATTACTGGGGCTTGCTGAATTTTGATAAAAGCTATTCGCTTAATATCAATTACCGCTTGCAGGCCGGCGCTGGAATTGCTTACACCATTATCGACAGCCCTTCCATCAAGATCAATGTAAGCGATGGAATCTTGTATGAAAAAGGCGACCTTATTGATGCTACTATTGGTAAAGATGTTTACCAGGTTCCCCGTAATTCATTCCGCCTTACTTACCGGTGGACGATCTATGACAGGCTTCAGATTGAAGGCATTCATTTTTACCAGCCTTCACTCGTTGCCTTTAATGACTATATTATCCAGTCAACCAATAACGTCTCCATCAAACTGAATAAATGGCTGAATATAGCTGCCTCTTTATTGTATAATGAAGTAAGCCGCACCCATCGCAATAACCTGCTGTTTACTTATGGCCTCACCATAGAAAAATATTTTTAGCAATCTCATAATCCAGAGCTCAAAGCTTTCAGCAAAACATATATTATTTTTCCTCAATCCAATAAATCAATATATTAGCACAGCTAACGTTTCAAATCTCCATTATCCTTATGTTTTCAGCGTATAGAAAAATTACGTCTATACAATTTAAACTGATTAATAAAATTTAAATTAATAACCATGTCAATCTGGGGGCCATTACAGCAACGCTATGAAACATCGCAACCAAGAAAAATACTCTCACTGGATGGCGGCGGCATACGCGGCGTGCTTGCACTTGAAATTTTACTTGAACTCGAAACGCAGTTAAGGGCTGCATTAAATGCAGATGAAAAATTTGTGCTGGCTGATTATTTCGATTACATCGGCGGTACAAGCACAGGTGCTATAATAGCGGCTGGTTTATCGTTGGGTAAATCTGCGCAGGAAATGCTTGACTTTTATCAGCAGAAAGGAGAGGCAATGTTTGATAAAGCTTTCCTGCTTAAAAGGGTTAAATATTTTTATAATGACGGGCCGCTGTTGCAGGAATTGAAAAACACATTCGGCTCAGGAAATATCAACTTGCAATCCGGCGCTTTTAAAACATTGTTGCTGGTAGTAACCATGAACCGCTCAACAGATTCACCCTGGCCCATCAGCAATAATCCATTGGCAAAATTTAATGATCCTTCTTTGCCCGACTGCAATTTGCAGATTCCTTTATACCAGTTAGTGCGGGCCAGCACAGCAGCGCCTGCTTATTTCAGGCCTGAAACATTACAGTGGGATCCAAAAGATCCCGATAAAACTTTTGTATTCGTTGATGGCGGCGTTACGCCTTATAATAACCCTGCATTTTTAATGTACCGCATGGCTACGCAGGTGCCGTATAATCTTAACTGGAAAACAGGCGAGAAGGAATTGCTTGTCGTTTCCGTTGGCACCGGTTCTGCACCAAGCCCCGGCGTATATGATAACCTGCTTGAAACTTTAAAAGAACTGCCCAACAATTTAATGTATGCCATGCAGGTTGACCAGGATATAAACTGCCGAACTGTAGGCCGGTGTGTTTTTGGCGCCCCGATAGATTTGGAATTAGGCGATATGATACCGCTTGGCACTGATGGTAAAATGTTATCGCTTGCCAGCGATGCAAGCCGCCATTTTACTTATGCAAGATATAACGCTAACCTGAGTGCAGAAGGTTTGAAAAATGCAGGGCTTGGCCATATTGATAGCGATAATGTAAGGGAGATGGACTCGACAAAATATATTCCCCAGTTGCGTGAAGTGGGCCGCACCGTGGGTAAACAGCAGGTAAATGTGAAAGCACATTTTGCCGGTTTTATTTAATTGAATTGTTGAATTATTTTTTGGCAAACCGGCAAATAGGCTTCGATTGTATTTTATTGTTTATCTGTTCCGGTTTTAATCAGGACATTTTTGTACTGAAGTATTTTATAAGGCTGCGGTTTCTGGTTTATTCTTTCGTAAGCAATAATTTAAAAATTATAGTCAGCAATACGCATGAAGCATTTTATTTTATTCACCGGCCACATGATAGATGCACAAAACAGGCAAACACCAAGATTTCCTGCACACAAAGAAGAAAAAGCCAGGCGAGAAATAAAACTGCGTTTATTCCATCAGAAATTAATAATAGAATCACCATTGCAGGGCATTGCAAGCGGCGCATGCGGCGGCGATATATTGTTTCATGAAACCTGTGTGCAGCTTGGCATTCCTTCAGAAATTTATTTACCTGTGCCACCGGGAGAATTTAAAAAAGGCTCTGTGTCGTTTGCCGGTAAACAATGGGATGAACGTTTTGATAAGCTGCTTAAACAATTGCCTTATTATGTGTTGCCAGAAGATAAAGGAGATGCTGCCAACATGAATATTTATGAGCGCACCAACGAATGGATGCTGGAAAAAACGTTAGCCGGCGGCGGCAAAAACATGAGCATGATTGCTTTATGGGATGGTGGCGGCGGCGATGGAAAAGGTGGCGCCAAAGGCATGATTAATATGGCAAGAGAAAAAGGCGCTGCTGTTGGGATTATTGATATAAAAAAAATATAACAGCAGTTTATTTTCCTGTAGCCAATTGGGAAAAACCACTGTATGGTTCGCTCTGAAATTAAAGATGTTTATGCCTGCAATTCAGTTTAATTACTAATAATTAGGTTATGAAAACATGTTTTGTTGTTATGGGGTTTGGAAAGAAAACAGACTTTGAAACAGGCCGTGTGCTGGACCTTGACAAATCGTATAAAAACATGATAAAGCCTGCTGTGGAAGCTGCCGGCCTTTCATGCATCCGCGCCGATGAAATTGTGCATTCCGGCGTAATAGATGTGCCTATGTACGACCAGCTTTTAAAAGCCGACGTGGTGGTTGCCGATCTTTCAACTTCCAACAAAAA
Source organism: Parafilimonas terrae (assembly GCF_900115755.1). Classification (GTDB taxonomy): domain Bacteria; phylum Bacteroidota; class Bacteroidia; order Chitinophagales; family Chitinophagaceae; genus Parafilimonas; species Parafilimonas terrae. The sequence goes on along the minus strand of NZ_FOXQ01000001.1, from coordinate 703,311 downwards.
TGCTATTTATGAATTAGGCGTGCGGCATGCATTGCGGCCTTATACAACCATTATTATTTGCGAAGATGGATTTAAAGTTTTTCCATTCGATATCAATCACATCACCATCCGTCAATATCATCATTTGGGAGAAGATATTGGCTTTGACGAAGTAATGCGGTTCAGAGAGCAGTTAACAAAAGCAGTAAAAGAAATTTCTGAAAATAGTTCTCCTGATAAAGACAGCCCGGTTTATACTTTCCTGCCGGCATTAATGCCACCGGAAATAGAAGTGGTAAGAGCAGCAGCGGTTGCAGCAACTGTATCGCCGCAGGCCCCGCAACCTCCGGCCGCGCCGGACCAGACGCACAGCGCTTTAATGCAGCAAGTGGATGATGCACAAAAAAAGGAAGATTGGATTACAGCAAAAGCCCTGCTTTCTACTATACGAAATATGATTAACGAAGAAGTAAAAAGAAAACAGGCGGGAGCAACTGTGAAAGTGATCGATCAGCCGGAAGACCCATACTTATTGCAAAGGCTGGCGCTGGTAACTTATAAAAGCAAATTTCCCACGGAAAAAGATGCTTTAACAGAAGCGCATCATTTACTCAATTTAATGAATCCTGAAACTTCCAACGACACGGAAACGCTTGGCCTGTGGGGCTCTGTGCATAAACGGCTTTGGGAAATAACCAAACAGCTTAGCTATTTAAATGAAGCTATCCGCGCTTATAAAAGAGGGTTTTATTTAAGGAATGATTATTACAACGGTATTAATTATGCTTTTCTTTTAAATGCAAGGGCGGTGCAGCTTACAGACCATGCGGAAGCCATTACAGACTTTATTAATGCCCGCAGAACAAGAATAGAAGTTGCAGCAATATGTGAGGAATGGTTTGAGAAAAATCCGATGCCTGATGAACAAAAACTAACACCGGATATATTAAGTGATTATCTTAAAACATGGTATTGGGTAAAGGCTTCGCAGGCGGAAGCATTTGTTGGCCTGGATGAAGATGATAAAGCGCAAGCTGCATTGAATGCCGCCTATGCAAAAGCGCCGGAAACATGGATGAAGAATAGTACGGAAGAACAAATTGTTAAACTGAAAACATTTCTTGGAGATTCTCCTTTAAAGTTTATAACACAATAAAAATTTAATAAACACACTTAAAATTTCATACTATGATCGACTTCCAGCAAAACCTCTATATGGAGGAATATAATTTTAAAGAAACACAGGAGCTGCGTTCTGCTGTTCGCGGCGATATTCCCACTTCCGAACAAATAAGCGGCATTGAAGTGCGGCTTTCAAAAGCAGGTATCATTGATAATAAAACAAGGAAGTTTGGGCCTTTCCCGGGCCTTGCTACTATTTATTTTATGAACATTGTTTTATCTGATCTTTCCACTTCTGAAATTGATTTAAATCTTAACGGATTTGAAAAGGTGGATGATAAGCAAACACTGGCTGTTGACCGGACTTTATTTTACTGGAAAAAAACAGATGATACGCCAAAGCCTCCTTCACAAATTCATATCATGTCATCGCTTTTAAAAAGCAAAAAAGGATTACGCGACACAGCCGCCGTTGTGGCATCAGCAAAAGATGATAACAATTTTAAAGACCTTACATCGCAATTAGGTTCTTTGTTAAAAACAGCTTCCAGTTTTACAACCATCAGTGGTATTGTTTTCCAGGTGGCAGGCATTGTGGGCAATTTGCTTAAAGACGTGGAAGATAAACCTTTGCTCACCCGCTTTCAAAGCTTTACAGATTTGGGCGGCAACTTTAACCAGTTGGGCAGAACGGATAATCCTTTTACTAACCGTTATGCAGAACTGGATTATTCCATTTACATAAGGGACGTACAACGGCAAAAAGAGGCGGATGCCAATCAATAAAATTTTACGGCATATTCCAATTTACATTATCTGATTTTTATTATCCTGTCAATAACAACATCTCTTCTTTCTTAACCAGTAAATCATGAAAACATTAAAGCTCTCCGTTAACGGAGAAAAACAAGACGTAGCGAAAATTAAAAACGAAACGCCGGGCATTGTATTAAAAGAAAGCATTCTTATATCTGCGGTGCAACGGGGAGGAGATGCTGAAAAGCCATTGCTCGAAATTGCGCCGGACAATCTTGTTGAATTAGTTTTTGATGATGATACAAAATGGTTATGCCCGCCCGACACACTCGAAGAATTATACCCGGGCAGCATTGTTCAGAAAAGAGATGGTGAAGCAGTACTGGAATTGCCTTCGGAATTAGAACACCCTGATGCGAACCGCTCTCTATTTGGAAAAATTGCATTGAAAGTGCTGAACCTTTTTGTAAAGGAAAAGGGTGCAGGCGCCATAATGGGTGAGCTTGCAAAAGACCTCGAAAAAAAACAATTAGGCAGCCTGCGTGGCCTGGTGAGAATCACAAAAGATTTTGATCTTGTGAAGCCGGATGGTATTGATGCATCAAGGCCATTCGTTTTATTCATACACGGTACCAACTCTTCAACAACGGGTTCTTTTGCCGAGTTAAAAGGCACAAGCCTATGGGATTATATTGTAAGCAGCTATGGCAATAACATACTCGCATTGCAGCATGAAACATTAACCAAAAGCCCGCTCGAAAATGCGGTGGATTTAATAAACCAGTTACCCAAAAATGCCATCCTTCATATTATAACGCATTCGCGTGGCGGTTTGGTTGGCGAAATTTTATGCCGCTTCAGCAATGGTGTTGTTATGGGTTTTTCTGAACAGGAAAAGAGTTTGCTGAATGAAGAAGAAAGAAGTGATGATATTAAGCAAATAGAATTGCTTCAGCAGCTAAGCCCGCAGAAAAAATTTATTGTCAATAAATTCATTCGTGTTGCCTGCCCTGCCGGCGGAACAACTATAATTTCAAAACGGCTCGATCATTTTTTCAATATCAGCTTAAACCTGCTTGGCCTTATTCCGGGTTTTGCCATAAGCCCCGTGTATGCAGCTATGAAGAGCCTCTTAGTGGCATTGGTAGATCAAAAGAATGATATAAATGTTTTGCCTGGCCTCGAAGCCATGAAACCGGATTCGCCGTTTATTACGGTACTTAATAATCAAAACAATCAAAGCGGTAGTATTTTGCTAAGCAACCCTGTTATAGCGATAGCAGGTAATTGCAAAACAAAGCTTAACCTTAAAGCGCTTGTTATAATTGCAAGCAAGCTTTTTTACCTTGAAGAAAACGATCTTGTTGTAAACACCAAATCCATGTACTGCGGTTCCAAACGCTTAAACAAGCTGGAGTATTTTTTTGATGAAGGCGCAGACGTAGATCATTTCAGTTATTTTAAAAACAAGAAAACGAATGAAGCTATTTTGCTTGCGCTCAAAACAGTTGCAGGACCTGTAACCGGCTTTTCGGAATTTTCAAGAGGCGCCATTGGTGAAGCCGAAAGAAATGCTGCGCTTGGCCTTGACGGCGGTGAATATTCAACAGGAGAACCTTCCGGCAAAAAGCCTGTAGTGATTTTATTGCCTGGCATAATGGGTTCTTCTTTAACCAACAGCAATGGTCTTTTATGGATCAATTATTTTAAGTTTCTCACCGGCGGGTTAAGTAACCTTGCTTTAGATAATAACGATATATCCACTTCTTCCATTATTAAAACATCGTATAAAAAACTGGGCGATGCTTTGGCTGATAAGTATGATGTGGTAACGTTTGCGTTTGACTGGCGTTTATCCCTAAAAGAATCTGCAGCAAAATTTAATGATAAGATCATTGCCTTATTAAAACTTAACCAGCCCATTAAAATTGTAGGCCATTCAATGGGCGGCGTGCTGGTGCGGGATTTCATGGTTTTTCATCCTGATACATGGGAGAAGTTAAATGCGACTAAAGATTTTAGATTATTATTCCTTGGTTCTCCGCTTGGCGGTTCATTCCGCATAAACACCGTGCTTTTTGGTGAAGATGATATCATTAATAAACTAAGTAAAATTGATATTGTTCATTCTAAAAAGAAGCTGATAAAAATGTTTGCCACTTTTCCCGGCATACTCAACCTTTTGCCATTTAATACAGATAAAGAAAATGACTTTACTGATATTGGAATATGGAAAAAAATGTGTGATGCTTTTGGTGATACTGACTGGCCTGTAGCCGGTGAAGAAAATAAAACGCTATTATCAGATTTTAAACAATACCGCGATACCGTTTTAAAAGCATCAAAAGATATTGATTACAGCAATGCCGTTTATATAGCCGGGCATGATAAACAAACGCCTTGCGGCTATAACATTGAAGAAACCATTCGCGGCAAGGAGCTTGTTTTTTACTGCACTGGCGAAGGCGACCAAAGTGTAACATGGGAGTCTGGTATTCCCAGGCCTATGATTGAAGCCGGTAAGGTTTATTATGTGAATTATTCGCATGGCGCTTTATCTAATACACCTGCTATTTTTAATGCTATAAAAGAGATACTGGAAAAAGGCGAAACAAATCTCATCAGTAAGAGCAGGCCTGTTATAAGAGGCGATAAAAAAGTATTCAGGAAGCCGGAAATCACTGATTTTGATCTTTCACCCGAAGGCCTCGCCAATACATTATTAAGCCTGCCGCCATCAGATGAAAAAATCAATACCAGCGACCTGCCCATAAAAGTATCGGTATCGCACGGCGATCTCAAATATGCATCTTATCCTGTTATAGCAGGTCATTTTAAAAATGATGGCGTGCTGTATGCTGAAGCCCGCATTGACGGTTTGCTAAATGGCATTTTATCGCAACAGCATAAGCTAGGTTTATATCCCGGCGAAATAGGAACGCATGACATACATCTTACTTACAGCGGCGATGGTTTTCCCGGCGCTATTATTATCGGTTTAGATGAGCCGGGAAATCTTACGGGTTTCGAACTGGCGAAATCCGCAGAGCTAAGTATTGAAAAATATCTTATAAAACTCATCAATAAACAAAACCTTAATTCGGGTTACCAGGTAAAGCAGCCGCTTGGCGTTACATCATTAATTATTGCCTGTGGATATGGCGGCCTCTCCGTTGAAAATTCAGTCGATTCAATTTTACAGGGCATCATTAATGCGAATACAAAAATCAGCAGTCTCTTTAAAGAAAAAGCAAAACAAATAGAATGCGTTGAATTTGTGGAACTCTATGAAGACACGGCTTTGCGGTGTATGTATGCCATACGCAGGCTGGGTAAAGAAGCTGGCGGCACTTTAAATATCACTATCACAAATAACACCTTAAATAAAATACCCGGCGCTAAAAAGCAAATGCTGCTTGATGAAACCAATGACTGGTGGAACCGCATAACCATAATAAAGCAGGAAAATAAAAAAGGTGAAATAACAGGCATGCGCTTTTCCATATCAACCAGTGCGGCAAGGGAAGACCTTAGAACTGTTTATACCTGCACCGGCATTGTTGATGATTTGATAAAAGAAATCTCAACTGACAATAACTGGACCGGCGAAAAAGCGCGGGCTATTTTTGAACTGCTTATACCAAACGATTTTAAGAGCCGGTTAAAAAAACATGGCAATATAATTTGGGTATTAGATGAATATACCGCAGGCTTTCCATGGGAATTGCTGCAGGATAAAAGCCAGGATGCAACACCGCTTTGTATAAATGCAGGCATGATACGCCAGTTGGCTACAGCTAACAGCAGGCTTGTAATAGATTCTGTTCCGGGAAGTACAGCATTGGTTGTTGGCGATCCTGATCTTAAAGGGTTTTTTCCTCAATTGCCGGGCGCTTATAAAGAAGCCGATGAAGTATCGAAATTATTAACCGGCCAGGGTTATAATGCAAGAACGCTGCTTAATGAATCTGCAGGAGCAATAGTGCCGGCTTTAGTTAGCGCAGATTACAAGATCATTCACCTGGCAGGCCACGGCGTTTTTAATGAAGACCCGGATAAACCTTCAGGCATGGTGATTGGCCAGAACAGTTTTCTTACCACTGCAGAAATAGCCCAAATGAGCACTACGCCTGAACTTGTGTTTGTTAACTGTTGTTTTCTTGGCAAAACAAGTGGTGTGGCTGAAGCGCTTTTCCAGGAACGATTTAAACTGGCTGCTAACATTGGTACGCAATTAATTAACAATGGCGTAAAAGCTGTTGTTGTTGCGGGCTGGGCTGTTGATGATGAAGCTGCTTTAACGTTCGCAATGAAGTTTTATGAATGCATGTTCCAGGGAAAAACTTTTGGCGAAGCCGTAAAAGCTGCAAGGGAAAATATATATCAGAATTACGGGAATAAGAATACCTGGGGCGCTTATCAAACTTATGGCGATCCTTTTTATAAATTGAATGAACGTGCAGGAAGCAGCGCAGTAAAAAGTTATATTATATCAGAGCAGGCGGAAACTGATCTGAATAATTTGCTGAGCGACTTAGATACGCCTGATGTAAATAAAGAAGCCATTAAAAACAAGCTTGCACAGATTATAAATGAAGTGGAAAAGCAAGAGCTGAGAACGCCGCGCATCACAGAAATGGAAGCTTTTATTTATAAAGCTTTAAACGACTATGAAGCAGCTATAAAAAAGTTTGAGGCATTGTTATATTCAGAAAATGCATCTTATTCATTTACTGCCGCGGAGCAATATTGTAACATAAGGATTAAGCATTTAATAACCGGTATTGACAATGGCTTGCCGACAGGCCCGGTGCAAAAAGAATTTGACAGGGCCATAGCAGACCTCCAGGCCTTAATTCATTTAAACCCATCGGCAGAAAGATATATACTGTTAGGCAGCGCTTTTAAAAGAAAAATTTATTTCTATAAAAACAATAAAGCAAAAGCGCAGCAGGCAATAGCATCTGCCTATAAGAATTACCTGCTGGCATTTGAAGCATCAAAAGAAAAAAATATTAATGCTTATATCAACTGGGCTTCGCTTAAAAACATACTCGTGCTGGCCGGCCTGGAAGCATGGGGTGAAAAAGAACCGGCTGCTATAATAAAACTGTTGAAAGAAACGAAGAACAGCATGCCTGAAGCCGTAATTGTTCATAATGATTATTGGAGCAGCATCATTATTTCAAACATAGAATTGTGCTTATGGATGTTAAAAGCTTCGGCAGAAAAAGGTAAAATGCCCGATACAAAAGATGTGATAAAAAGTTACCGTAAAGTTTGGGATGTAATAGGCAGCCCGGATCAGAAGAAGGTAGAAGTACAACATGTAAATGCTTTGATACAGGCTATTGAAATTTTAAAACCGGATCATTTTATATTGCCTGATCTAACAGCCTTGCGGGATAGTTTCAATGCTATGATAGATGGATAAATAATTTACTACATCATATCATCACCATTAAAATTTAATGGCAACAAAAAAGAAGCGTCATCAATTATTACAATCTTTCCATTCATACCGGCGAGTATTAACCGTATAGGATGTTTTACACGCTGCTGGTATTCCATCAGGCTTTGCCTGCATATACCGCATGGTGAAATGGGATGATTGCTTTTATTATTCCTGCGGTTGATATAGCTGATGGCTATTGTATCAACGACAACTTCACCGTAAACAGATGTGATAGCTGAAAGCAAAACCCTTTCTGCACAAATGCCTGCGGGAAAACTTGCATTCTCCTGGTTGGTAGCCGTAATGATTTTTTTATTTGATAACGATGCTGCGGCGCCCACAAAAAAATCTGAGTAAGGCGCATAAGCTTTAGCAGTAATCTCCCTCGCTTTTGATAAGAGTAATTTATCTCCGGCATTCAGCAGGCTGTCGTTTTCAAATTCGTGATACGAAAAAGTATATTTTTTTGTATTTGTCATTATTCCACCTTTAAATTATTAAGCAGGCTTTCCAGCCCTTTTGCAACTTCAATGCCCTTTTCAGTTAAAAACAATGATTTCGCTGTTTTGCTTTGTGTAATGAGCCCTTCTTCTTCCAGTTTATTTAATGTATCAAAATCGTGCCCTTTCCAGGCCCGGCGCACAGGTTCAAAATATCCCTTTTCTTCCCAGCTATTTAAATAGAGCAACAAAAGTGTAAGCATGTTTATTTTATCCTTCTGCATATTGAATTGAAATTTTTTAAACGTGCATATTTGCTTTGCAAATGCCAACGCCTAAAGATATTACGGAATATAAACAAAAAACCCCTTTAGAAAAAGGGGTTGCTTACACTGCTATGCATTATGACATTGCATAGTTATTTTGATCTGGTAAACTGCTGTGTTTGTTCCAGCTCTCCGTTTTCAATTCTTGCAGTTATTACCTTGTCATTGTTTTGCAATTGTACCACCCAGATATGCCGGCCCTGTTGCATTATTTCAAAAACCGAAGTAATGTCATGGCATTGATACTCCTTTTGCACAAACGCTTTTAAGTCTGCCGGCAGCAGGGTTTCTGTTCCATAAATAATTGTGTAAATAAGGCGGCCGTTTTTGGTGAACAAAGCATTAGCCCGCCTGCCATCTATATAAAAATGATTCAGAAAATTATTGCCGGTCACGCTCCAGGCGCCGGTTGTTGTTTCTCCAAATTCCTTTATAAAGGCTTTTTTAATTTTTGTGTTTACAACGGTTTTATTTGAAGCTTCGTTATAGCTTTTTTCTGCTGCGTTGGAAAACAATGCCGCTTTGTTTACCGCAGTTTGTGCGCCTGTGTTGCCGGCGCAAATGCCTGTTGCGAAACAGGCAATCAATGCATATAATATTGGCGCTTTCATACAATAATTTTTAATTAATCTGCGTATTAAATTTTTGTAGCCTGGCAATGGTTCCATCGCTCAGAATATCCAGGTTATACAGTTTTTGGCCCTTCGACAGTTTAACATTGTAGAACATGTTTTCCCCTGCTGTATATTCTGTAACGCCAAGGATTTTTGAGCCTTCAAACCTTTTATTCAGTTTAATGATGATGTTTACCGGCAGGTCGTTTCCATCTGTATATTTCCATGAGCAAACAAAATCGCCGTCTTTATTATAAAGTGCTTTTTTAAAGTTGCCGTTTTGCGTAAAACTTACAAAGAAGCCATCTTTATCATCAGACCATTTTACATTCTTTGCATTGGGAAATGTTTCATTAAACTTTTGCTGCAAAGAAGATCCCGGCGCTGCTATTGCTGATGCCATTATTAAAAGGCTGAGCGCATATACAATTACTGTTTTCATAACATCACTTTTTTTGGTTATTGAATGCATGAATTTATACCTGCCGGCACGCCAAAGTCAAGTGCTTATACAGCATTGGTTTGTTAAAGTGAATTGATGTTTTAACCTGTCACTGTACGATATTGGACGAAGGGAAAAATCTATTTCCCGAAGCGGGATTTTATAACCTGAAGCAGGAACCCGGCCCGGAGGTTTAATGGTTGGGCTTATATGTTAACTTGTGTTAAATGGATGATAAGCGGCTTGCAGTATGTTGTATGTTGCAGGCGTTTATATTCTTCATCAGCTTCTATTTATGCATGGTTTTATAAAAAGGATAGTAGCTAAAAAAAATTGCTGTTTGCACAATGAATGTTTTTGTAATCACTCCTTTCATTATATTAGTGGTATTGTGTTCCCTTGTTTTAAAAGCATCGTAAACGGCTATCGTTTTTTTCTGCACAGTATAATCATTTTGGCGGGCATGTTTGTGTTTGTGCAGCATTGCTGCTGCCAGTTACCAGATTACCATGTGCAGCAATTTGATTATTCATCAGGTATAAGGCCTGGCAATATTATAGCGCTTACCAAGGATAGTAAAGGGTTTTTATGGATATTATATAACCGCAGTGTGCAGCGGTTCGATGGTAGCAGGGTAGTTAACTTTAAGCCGGGCAACGACCTTGCTAATATCTTATGCGATGATAAGGGAAGGCTTTGGCTTAACTCCCGTAAAAAAGTATTTTATTTTAATGAGGGCAGGCAGGTTTTTGAAGAAGTGCCGGTTGCAGCACAAAACGGTAATAATCCTTTAGGCAGCCTTTTTATTTTACCCGGCAAACCAGTGATGCTTTCATCGCTTAATACAATTTATGTTTACAACGAAACAGTGAAGCGCTTTATATATGCTGAAGTAAACAAACATATCTCTCCGCCTTATGACGAGCTTAATTTCACCAGTTTTCGCAACAGTGTTTTTTTTCAGCGGGGTGATTATGTTTTCAGGTATAACACTTACAGTAACCGTTTAGACAGTATTAAAAACATCAATCCGCAATTTATTTATCCCTTTAGTGAAGACAGTGCTATTGTAAGCGCCTGGAACAATATAAGCTACTGGAATAATTTTGTAAAACATACAACCACCGCCATAACGGCCCCTGCCATTGAAGGGCCATACACTTCTAAATACCTTAATGTAAGAGATGCAAAACTGATGGCGGCAAATAAGTATCTTATTGCTTCTGCATCAGGTTTATTTCAATACGATAATATCAGCAATACATTTCTTGCACTTAATATTTATGAAAGCGGAGAACAAAAGCATACTGCAGATTATACAAGCTATCTGTATATAGATCCGGATAATTTTGTGTGGATGATAACCGGCAATGGCATTAGCCGGTTTTCTTTAAACGGCCAATCATTTGGCCTGTTGCGAATGAACAAACAAGGGCTTAACCTGCCTGCTACCATTGACAATATACGGGGCATAACCGGCGATGGGAAACATGATTTCTGGCTGGCAAGCGCCAATGGGTTTATACACTGGAACAGGAAGATTAATGATTGGACAGTTTACCTGCCGCAGGAAGGAAGCCGGGATCAATTATCCTATCCTGCCGTGAGGGGCATAGCCTGGGACGGACGGTATGTAATATTGGGGCCGGGCGATCTTGGTATATGGTTATTTAATCCTGAAACGAAAAAATATAGACGGCCATTATATGAAAGTGACAGCACAAAACAATTAAGCGAACAGGATTATATAGATGCTATTACCACTCTGCAAAACGGTAACCATGTTATAACGGGAAAAGATGCGATTTATATACTGGATGGAAAAACATATATGCTGAAACGCCTGAAAACACAGGCGTCCGGTGAAAATTCAAATTTTTGTTTTCAAACACCCGACGGCTTTGTTTGGCTTACCACGCAATTAGGACTGCACCTCTTTGACAACAATATGAATTATTTGGGGCCGGTAACCCTTCCCAATAATCAAATGCTGGTAAGAGCGGGTTTTGCTACCGCAGATAACCGCTTTTTATTTACGCTGAATAACGGTTTGTATATTGCTGTACGCAAGGGTAATCAAGTGCTGGTAACAAAATATTCAGATGTATTCGATAATATTTTTATAGCCTCTTTATATCAGGACGAAAAAGGAACGATATGGGCCAGCTCGGATAATGGCATTTATAGTTACGATACGCTGCATAAACGGTTGCACCTGTATGATTATACTGATAATGTGCAGGGATATGGTTTTAGTCCTAACTGCTGGTACCGCAGTGAGGATGGAACATTATTTTTTGGCGGCACTAACGGCCTCAATTACCTAAACCCGGAAAAAATGAGCCGGCAAAATGATCACCTGAAAGTTTACATTTCTTATATTAAATTATTCAACGATTCTGTAGTTTACAATATCAGCAGCGTTCGTGATATTCCTTATAATGAAAGATCATTTGAAGTGGGTTTTGCAGCGCCCTATTATAACAATGCGGGCAAGGTGCAGTACCGGTACAGGCTGGCAGGTTTTGATAATGTATGGACTAATCTTGGAAACAATAACCAGCTTCGTTTTACGGGCCTTGGCCCCGGTAAATATGTGCTGGAAGTGCAGGCCAGCATTAACAATGTAGATTGGGTAAACACACCATCTGCCTTTCCATTCATTATTGATGTTCCGTTTTGGTTAAACGGATGGTTTTTGTTGTGTTGCCTGGTATGTGCATTAGTATTGATATTTTTTTCAATAAAAAGCCGTAACAGGCGGCTGCATCTTAAACAGGAAGAGCTTGAAGTGGAACAGGCCATTAACCACTTTGCTTCCAGCATGTATCAGCAGCAATCGGTGAGGGAAGTGTTATGGGATGTTGCCAGGAATTGTATAGGCCGCCTTCACTTTGAAGACTGTGTAATATATGAGCTGGATAAAGAAAAACAGGTTTTATGCCAGGTGGCAGCTTATGGCGCCAAAAGCCCGAAAGCATTTACTATTATTACGCCTATTGAAATACCCGTTGGAAAAGGTATAACGGGTTATGTGGCACAAACGGGGCAGCCGGTTATTGTAAAAAACACGCTTGAAGATGAACGGTATATCGTGGATGATAAAAGAAGGCTGTCGGAAATAACGGTGCCTGTTATGATAGAAGATGCAGTTTTTGGCGTAATTGATTGCGAACACTCAAAAAAATCGTTCTTTACTCAAAAGCACCTGCATATACTTCAAACAATTGCTTCCTTGTGTGCAGGTAAAATAATGAATATAAAAGCCGAAGCCGAAAAGGCAGCAGCAGAAAAATCGTTGATGGAAACAAAGCAGAAAATGGCAGAAGTTGAAATGCAGGCATTACGGGCACAAATGAACCCTCACTTTATTTTTAATTGTCTTAATTCTATTAACCGGTATATAGTAAAAAGCGACCAGGCCACCGCATCGCTTTACCTTACACGGTTTGCAAAGCTTATAAGGCTTATACTTGATAACAGCAATAATCAAACTGTTACCCTTTCCAGCGAACTGGAGGCGCTGAAATTATATATTGAAATGGAAAGCATTCGTTTTGAAAAACAATTTACATACACCATTACAACGGATGAAGATGTTTGCCCCGACAGCTTATTTGTTCCACCGCTTATTATTCAGCCTTATGTGGAAAATTCAATATGGCACGGATTGCTGCATAAAGAAGAAGCGGGGCATCTTTCAGTTCATCTTTCCATCAGCAATAATGTATTGCAATGCATGATAGAAGATAACGGTATTGGCAGGCAGCGTGCCATGGAATTAAAGAGCAAATCAGTTTCATCAAAAAAATCTTTAGGCATGAAGCTCACGGAAGACAGGCTGGCCCTGCTTAATAAGCATGTGCAGTTTGATGCTACTGTTGAAATAAGCGACCTTAAATATGATGATGGCAGCGCAGCGGGCACAAGGGTTATTATTATGATACCTGTTGATCAGTAAACGGAAAAATAATATTGCTATGATAAAAGCGGTTTTAATAGATGATGAGAAAAATGCACTTGAAATGATGGAGTGGCTCCTGAAAACATATTGCCCCCAGGTAACCATCGCTGCCATGTGCGATAATGCAAAGGCAGGTATTGAAGCCATTAACCGTCATAAACCGCAGGTGGTTTTTCTTGATATTGAAATGCCGAAAATGAACGGCTTTTATATGCTGGAGCAATTTGATAAATTGTTTTTTGATGTGGTGTTCTGCACTGCATACGACCAGTTTGCCATTAAAGCTTTCCGGTACAGCGCTGTCAATTATTTATTAAAGCCTGTGGACCCCGAGGACCTTATACAAACAATACAACGCATAGAAGAAAGAACGTCTGTGCCCACAAAAGAACAATTTCAATTGCTGCTGCAGCAAATAAAACAACCTGTAAAAACAGCGCCGCAGCGCATAGCGCTTACAACAGGCGAAGGGTTAACGTTTGTGCCTACATCTGAAATAATATATTGTGAGGCAGAAAGCAATTATACCAATGTGGTGCTTGCAGGCGGGAAAAAAATACTGGTTTCCAAAACGCTGCGTGATATAGATGATGCTTTAAGCGGCGATGATTTTTACCGGGTGCATAGCTCTTATCTCATTAACCTGAACCATATTAAAAAATTCGTGCGTGTTGATGGCGGTTATCTTATAATGGATAATGATGCAACTATCAACATCTCCCGGAGCAGGAAGCAGGAATTTATGGAAATGTTTTCCAGGTTTTAGCGCAAGCTGCGGACCATGAATCACCGGTTTCACATTATCCATTTTCTCCACTCACCACATCAATCACTTTATCCTTAACTTGTTGCCTCTTTCATTGCTTTATACATCAAAACATGAAACGCAACTACTACATCGTGGCATTAATAATGCTTACGTTCTTTGTTATATCTTTTCTTACCAATATCATCGGGCCGCTTTCGCCGGAATTTATTCAGGACTTTAAGCTGAGTGATCTGCTTGCCGGGCTTTTGCCTTTTGCCTTTTTTATTGCTTATGGCGTTATGTCAATACCATCGAGCATGCTGGTGCAGCAGTATAATGAAAAGGTTATTATGGTTGCCGCATTTGTGGTTGCGTTTATTGGATCGCTTCTGTTGGCGCTATGGCCAAATTATCTTACGGCTGTTTTATCATTGTTCCTTATTGGCTGCGGTATGGCCATGCTGCAGGTTGTTATCAATCCATTGCTCAGAACAGCAGGCGGAGAAGAAAATTATGCATTCACTTCTGTGCTTGCCCAGCTAATTTTTGGCGCTGCATCTTTTATTAGCCCGCTGGTATATTCTTACATGGTAACAAATATTAACACGGCAAACCATAGCCTGTTTGATCTTCTAAAATCGCATATACCGGCAGCTATGCCGTGGATCTCACTTTATTGGTTATTTGCTGTCATTTGTTTATTCATGTTTCTTATTATCCTTGCATCGAAATTTCCAAAAGTTGAATTAAAGAGCGATGAAAAAGCAGGCCCGCTAAAAACACATTTATTGTTATTGAAGAAGCCCGTAGTAATTGCTTATTTCATTGCACTATTTTGTTATGTTGGAACAGAGCAGGGCGTCTCTTACTGGATGTCGCAGTTTTTATTTGAATACCATCACTTCGATCCGCAAACAACCGGCGCACATGCTGTAGCATATTTCTGGGGCCTGATGACAGCCGGCGGTGTACTGGGATTGCTTTTGCTAAAGCTGATGGACAGCCGCAAACTGCTCATCATTTTTACGATTGCTGCATTAATATTTTTAACGCTGGGCCTTTTTGGAAGCGCCAATGTTTCATTGTACTCATTTCCCATCGTTGGTTTTTTTATGTCTGTAATGTACCCCGTTATTTTTTCGCTTGCATTAAGTTCTGTTTCAGAAGATCATGGCTCATTCGCCGGTATTTTGGTTACAGGCATCATCGGCGGCGCTATAGTGCAGCTGCTTATTGGCGGGCTCGGTAACCTGTTTGGGTTAAAAGCGGCTATGTGTTTTATTTATATCACTATGGGTTATATGTTAAGCATTGGTTTCTGGGCAAAGCCGCTTATTACCAACAAAACTATTTTTGATAAAAAAGAAATTTCTTAACGAGGCCGGATTAATATTTATGAAAGAAAAAATTATTGGTATTGATTTGGGCGCCACCAACATTCGCGGCGCAATTGTTCAGCAGAACGATTTATCGCAGATAACATCACAGCGCATTCGCAGCAATGGAACGGAAGAAGATGTTTTGAATGATGTGTTTGCATTAGCGGATGCGTTGATGCATGATGATATAACGGCAATAGGCATTGGCGTTCCCAGCGTTGTTGATGTGCAGGAAGGCATTGTTTACGATGTGCAATATATTCCTTCGTGGAAAGAAGTGCATCTTAAAAAACTGATGGAAGACCGCTATCACATCCCGGTATTTGTAAACAACGATGCCAACTGTTTTGCACTGGGCGAATATTATTTCGGTAAGGGCAAAGGTTATGATTCAATGATTGGATTAACGGTTGGCACAGGCGTTGGCGCGGGTATCATCATTCATAAAAAATTATATGCAGGTTATAATTGCGGCGCCGGTGAATTTGGCATGGTTAATTACCTGGATAAAGTGTATGAATATTATTGCAGCGGTTCTTTCTTCGAAAATATACATGCATTAAGCGGCGAGTTTGTTTACACCCAGGCGCAGCATGAAGATGTGCAGGCTTTAAAATTATATGAAGAATTAGGTATGCACCTCGGCAATTGCATTAAGACGATTATGTACACTTACGATCCGCAAATAATTATTCTCGGCGGCTCTGTAAGGCATGCGTATAATTATTTTGAAGAAGCTATGTGGAAGCGTATTAAAACTTTTGCTTTCTCAAAATCTGCAGAACGGTTAATTATTGAAACTTCATCGCTGCAAAACAGTGGTATTCTCGGCGCTGCTGCTTTATATTACGATGCCGCCAGCTGAGCCGTTATTTATTGGATTAAATGATTTGAAGATTAATAATTACATCTTAATTATCTAAACTTGTTATTAATGTGCATGAAAAAAATGTTTGCGGTTGCTTTGCTCTCTCTCTTATTGCATGATGCTTTTAGCCAAACACGCAAAGAAAACTTTAGCATGATATTACATGATGACTGGCGCATGCAGTCATCCATAACTGATAATACAAAAGGCGATAAAATCTCGATGCCCGGTTTTACAGCAACGGGCTGGTATCCTATATCAGTTCCATCTACAATTATTGCCGGGTTGCTTGCCAATCATGTGTATAATTTTGATCCCTTCTTTGCAAAAAATTTTGAAAAGCTTGCTGATGATAAGTTCAATCATACATGGTGGTTCAGGAAAGCATTCGGGCTGCCTTCATCAGAAAAAAATAAAAATGTTATACTGCAATTACATGGCATTAATTACAAAGCAAATGTTTGGCTGAACGGTAAACTGATCGCAGACAGTTCGCAAATCAAGGGGCCTTTTCGTATCATCAATCTTGATGTTACAAATGATATTCAATATGCAGGCACGAATGTATTGGCGATTGAAATTCTGCGCCCGTTTAATCCCAACAGGCGTGATGGCGATCTTGCTATTGATTATGCAGACTGGATACATTACCCGCCTGATTACAACGGCGGCATCGTGAATAATGTTGAAATAAAAACATTTAATAAAGTTGGAGTAAGTTATCCGCTGGTATCAACGCATTTTAACCTGCCCTCATTAAATGTTGCACATCTTACAGTAGAAGCATTGGCAACAAACTATACAAATCAGCCGCAGGATGCCGTTATAAAAGGAAAGATAAATGATGATATAAATTTTGAACAGGCTATACGCCTGCAGCCGCACGAAAAAAAGGTAATAAGTTTTAACCCGGGAAATTTTAAGCAACTCAATATTAATGATCCAAAAATCTGGTGGCCGTGGCAATATGGAAACCCTGATTTGAACCGCATAGAAATTTCATGTAACGTAAATAATGCAACCAGTAATTCTATAGCAGAAAATTTTGGTATTCGGGAGATTACATCGGAACTTATCAATGACGAGTCAAGGGTTTTTATGGTGAATGGAAAACGCATCATGTTGCGTGGCGCTGCATGGTCGCCCGATATTTTTCAGCGGCATTCTTTATTGCGTGATGAACAGGAATTGAAATTAGTGCGTGATATGAATATGAATATTGTGCGCAGTGAAGGCAAATTTGAAGATGATAATTTTTATGATATATGCGACAGGGAAGGCTTATTGGTAATGACAGGCTGGATGTGCTGCGGCGCCTGGCAATATCCCGAAAACTGGGATGCTGCAGAACGCGCCGTTGCCATGTCATCAGACAGCAGCATGATGTATTGGCTGCGCAACAAAGCATGCATAATGGTTTGGCTGAACGGCAGCGATATGCCGCCACGTGACACAACTGTTGAACGTGATTATTTAACGATAGAAGACAGTTTAAACTGGCCTAATCCAACTATTGGTACTGCCGATGCAAGCAAATCAAAAGTATCAGGCTTTAGCGGTGTAAAAATGAATGGCCCTTATGATTGGGTGCCGCCCATTTATTGGGAAACAGATACTTCCAAATATGGCGGCGCATGGAGTTTTGCAACAGAAATTTCTCCCGGCCCATCTATACCGCCGTATGAAAGTTTGGTAAAATTTCTTCCAAAAGATTCGCTTTGGTTTACCAATTCAGATTGGCTGTATCATTGTGGAACGATGACTTTCGGCACTACCAATATATTTGACACGGCTTTGTTTAACCGCTATGGAAACGTAACGGATATACACGATTATTTGAGAAAAGCGCAGCTGCAGAATTATGAAGGCCACCGCGCTATGATGGAAGCTTATGGTGTAAAGAAATATAACACCACAACCGGCGTAGTGCAGTGGATGCTGGCCAATTCATGGCCGGGTTTAATATGGCACACGTATGATTATTATCTCTATCCCGCAGGCACTTATTTCGGTATGAAAAAAGCAATGGAACCACTGCATGTAATGTATTCTTACAAAACACATGAAGTTGCTGTCATCAATTCTTATTTGAAAAAATATGAGGGCTTAACGGTAAAGGCAGATGTATATAATCTTGATGGAACCAATAAATACGCTAATACCATTACAACAAACGTTGGTGAAGATGGAACGCAGCAATGTTTTACCATTCCATCAATAAATGATTTATCGGATGTGTATTTTTTAAAATTGGAATTAAAAGATAAAGACCACCAAACAAAGAGCATTAACTGGTATTGGCTTTCAAAAAAAGCGGATGCGCTGAACTGGAAAAAATCAAAATGGTATTTTACGCCACAATCATCTTTTGCCGATTTTACAGCACTGCAAAATATGCCATTAACAACACTTGATATATTGGCTTCATCCGTTAAAAAAGAAAAGGAAACGGTGCATACCGTCACTATAAAAAATACAGGAAAAGCGGTTGCTTTCTTCGTACATGTAAGATGTTTAAACCATGAAAAAGGCGATGATATTTTACCTGTTATCTTTTCTGATAATTATATTTCACTGGCGCCGGGAGAGAGCAGGACAATTGAATGCAGTTATGAAAATAAAGATGCGCAAAATGCAACGCCATATATTTTAGCAAGCGGGTGGAATATTGATGTTTCCAACAGCAGCGCAAATAAAAATTCAGGATTCAGTAAATACTAATAAAACCAAAAACAACCATGCAAAGAAGATCGTTTATAAAGAATACCACCCTGCTGGGGGCAAGTGTTTCACTGGCAAATGATATGCTTCCCAATAAAGAAATAAGTGTATTACGTGAAAGCAAAAAAGCTTCAGCCGCAAAAAAGGTTATTGTTGCCGGCGCCGGCATTACAGGTTTATGCTGTGCGTATGAATTAATGAAAAGCGGCCATGATGTAACGGTGCTTGAAGCAAGCGGCAGGTATGGCGGCCATGTATTTACAGGCAGGGACGGATTATCTGACGGATTGTATGCAGACTATGGCGCCGACCATATAACGCAACCCGGCTATGAACGTTTTTTTGAGTATGTAAAAGAGTTTAACCTTACAGCCATTCCTTACCCGCATGCGGAAGGCAGCGAAGCGGCGCCCGATAGTTATTCGCTTAAAATGATCAATGGCAAATTTTATACGCAGGAAATGCTTTCTGATGCAACCATATTAAAGGAGTTTGGCTTTAATGATAAGGAAGTGCAATTTCTTTCCAAAAACCCAAGGTATGCATTAAGCGCTTTTTATATTGATAAATACACAACGAATTTTAAAGATGCTTACCAGCCTTTCGGTGTTGGGTATGATGACCTCGATGCAATATCGTTGTATGATCTTTATAAAAGAGAGGGCGCTTCAGCCGCTGCGCTCAATTCCCTGGGCGGCAAAAATGTTTCTGCATTGTATGCTGTATGGCGGTTGTATATTATGAAGGCCAGGAGCATCCCGCTTTCTGAAGGAGAAACTTTTCATTTAAAAGATGGCAATGAGCAACTGCCTATTGCGTTTGCAAAAAAATTGGGCAACCGTTTAAAACTAAACCATGCTGTTACGACTATTCAGCATAATGCCGGCAACGTTACTGTTTCATATAAAGCATATAACCGCGATGATGAGCAGCAAATAACTGCTGATTATTTTGTTAACTGCATTACGCTGCCTGTGTTTAAAAACATCCAGGTTACACCGGCTTTATCTCCCGAAAAGCAATACGTGATTGATAACCTGCAATATTCATCTCATCCTTTTTATGTGTTTGAAGCAGCAACAAAATTTTGGTTGGATGATGGTTTTAAAAGCATCAACATGGAGTTTGAGCATCCGGATATTTCTTCTGTATGGATGGAGACAAACCAGGTTGATTCAACAAAAATTATATTGAAAGCGTTTGGGCCGGGCGGCCTTTCGCCGCAGCGTGTACTGGCTGCTTTCAGGGAAGTGTACCCTGGCAAGCATGATACAATAGAACAGGCTTTAACCTTTGACTGGACAAAAGATAAATATGCGCCTGCATGTGAAATGAGGCCTTTCCCGCCGGGCGAAATGCATAAATTCTGGCCGCAGATCATGCTGCCCGAAGGAAGGTTATATTTTGCAGGAACCTATGCTGATAATATGAGCCGGGGCATGGAATCATGCATTCGTTCTGCACAGCGCGTGGCAACAGAAATTGACAAAGCTTAGTATAAAGAAGTATATGTTATGATAAGATCAATAAAATTTTTCTCCATTATATTTTCAGGTGTTTTTCTTTGCGCCGCAATAATTTCTGCGAGGGCTTCTAATCACCGGCAGCAAAATAACCGTCCCGTTGTAAAGATTATCAATCCAAAAAACAATAGCAGCATTAATAGTAATGCGCCGGTTAATTATGCAATAACTGTTTCCGATAAAGAAGATGGAGAATCGAAGTATGATGAAATAAATGCAAAAGAAGTTTTGCTGGAAGTAAGGTTTATACGCGATACAACAAAGCTCGCCGCTATTATTAACCAGCCTGTACAAAATGATGCTGCCGGGCTTACAGCAATAAGAACATCCAATTGCTTTAATTGCCATGCATTCGACAGTAAACTGATCGGGCCTTCATTTAATGATATTGGAAAGAAGTATAAAACCACTGCTGCTAATATTGCCTTAATGCAAAAGCGCATACTGGAAGGAACAACAGGTGTTTGGGGTAATGTGGCCATGCCATCACATCCGGAACTAAATAAAACGCAGGCTTTGAATATGGTTGAATGGATACTGAAAATTGCAAACGATAACAACACTAATTATTTTGTTGGAACGCAGGGTTCGTTTCATATACCGGCGGCCAAAGGCACGTATCTTTTGCTGGCCAGTTATGTTGATCATGGATTGGAGAATCAATCGGCACAGCGCTTAAAAGGCCAGGATGCGATTGTTATTTATTCGAAATGATTTACAACCTGGTTGGCCCGCGATAGCGGCCTGACCGAGGCATGAGGAGTAAAAATGTAACCTTTCTGGCATCCATCCTGTCAGCTTTGCCGTGTCAATGGAACTTTCCTACTATCCGTTGGTGTTCTGATATGAGGAACTGATGGATGTCACTTTTCAAAGGTTGTCATTCCTTTACCAAAGTTTTGAATAACAGCTTGCAATAATTATTAGCCCTAACAAAATTGTTTGGTATTTATTTATATTTTTGACTACCAAAATTTATTAACAGCATATACCTAAACTAATATTATGTCATTTGGCTTAAACCCTAAGTACACCAGTAATATTGAATTGGAAAATGTTTCCGGCCAGAATTTCCTGGTAGTTGCGCTTGAAGCAGCAAAGAAATTGAATTGGAATATTGCCCATGTGAGTGAAACGGGTTTCACTGCATACGGCAAATTTTCAGCCAGGTCTTCAGGTGAAGAAATCATTGTTACTGTTGAAAATGATAATGCACATATTGAAAGCCGGTGCATTGGCAACCAGATGTTTGACTGGAATGTAAACAAAAAGAATGTTGAAAGATTTATTACATCTTTTAATGAAATTTTGCCTGCCGTTACAGATGAAGAAGTAACCCGGAAATGGGAAGAGTTGCAGCCTGCATTTGAAGCAAACAAAGAAAAAATATTTCAAAATGCAGAAGCCGCACAAGGAAGTTTTTTCAATTTATTTATACCGGAGAAGGGCTACTTTGTCACCCCTCTTTTAATCGACATCAACATCTTGATCTTTATTTTAATGGTGATATCCGGCGCAAATATTTTGCTTCCCGACAACCAGGCACTGATTAGCTGGGGCGCTAATTTCCGGCCCTTAACATTAAGTGGCGAATGGTGGCGCGTTATAACAAACTGCTTTTTACATATTGGCATTCTGCATCTTTTATTAAATATGTATGCGTTGTTATACATAGGTTTATTATTAGAACCGAGGTTAGGCAGCCTTCGTTTTTTTACAGCTTATTTGCTCACAGGCATTGCCGGCAGCGTAAACAGTTTATATTGGCACGAGCTTACTATCAGTGCCGGTGCATCAGGCGCTATTTTCGGGTTATACGGAGTATTTCTTGCCATGCTTACTACTAACCTCATTGAGAAAACAGCACGCAAAGCATTATTGGCAAGTATCAGCGTATTTGTTTTCTATAACCTTGCAAATGGAATGAAGGGCGGAGTTGATAATGCTGCGCATATCGGCGGACTGATATGCGGATTGCTAATCGGGTATGCTTATTACCCGGGCTTGAAAAAAACTGTTTCCAACGTTTTTCAATACACAACATTAATTGTGCTTGCTGCTTTTGTATTGACAACTTCTTTTGTTGTTTGTTTTAATATCCCAAATAATATTGGCAGGTATGATGCAGGCATGAAAATATTTGCAGATAACGAGAAGAAAGCTTTAATGCTTTATAGCAATGCGAATGCAAACACACCAGTAGATACGGTGAAAGCAATGGTTACAAGAGGCATTCATTATTGGAATGAAAATATAAAAATCATAAATGACCTGGATAAATTTCAGTTGCCTGATGCCTTGCATGAACGTAATAAAATAATCCTTCATTATTGTAACCTCAGGTTGAAGACTTATGAGTTAACCGGCAAAGCTATTTCAGAAAATACCAGTGATTATGATTCAATGCTCCGGTCTTATGAAGATAGTTTGATGACAGACTTTAATAAGCTTAAGCAATAACACTTTAAAATTTCTTAAAAAAATTATGGCGAATGGAATTTTTACAATTACTTTGTAATTCAAAGTGCTTTTTAATATTGGGGTGTCATGAAAAAGAAAATAAGCAAAAAAATAAAATGGGGCAAAATTCTTCCGGTCTTAAGTATATTCCTTGGGATTGTTTTGATGATTTATATGATTAAGGTTGAAGATGAACCAGGCGCCTTGCCATTGCTTTTAATAATTGCCGGAACAATATGGTTGATTATAAATCGATATCAAACTAAAAGGCAAATACAGTAAACCCGGTTGATGCCTGCCTGTTTTATAAATTATAAAACTAACAGTATGAAAATTTCATTAAAAAAATTCGTGATTATCTTTCTCATTTCGGGGTTTGTTTTTTTGGGCATCACTAATTTAATTTTAGTGCCCGTAAATGGAGATTGGTTTCCCGGCATGAACTCGCCAATAGCCTGGAAGCGTACTTTAGCCACCATTATATACCCTGTAAAAATTGTTTTGGTAGGGCCCCTGGCACCAATATTTAATGACCCGGACCCGCCACCCCCGATTCGGGCGCTTGCCTGTGCCTTATACTGGACTGTCATAGCATCGGTTCTCTATTATCTTATCAGTAAAATAAAAATGCTCATAAGAAAACATAAACCGTAACGGTACCAGCGTAATTTGTGGTTAACTATTTCCGTAAACCTGCAGCAAATTCAGGCATATCATTACACAAGTCATGAACAGCGTTGAAGAAATATATTATGAAGCAAAAGCTGATAAATGGTTTCAGGGATTTGCTGTTTTTTGCCGCATCGCGCTGGCAGCGAGTTTTCTTCCTGCCGGTTTCGTTAAAATCATGGGTGAAAGGTTTGCGGCCGGCTTACCATCCAATAATCCTTTAGGGCATTACTTTGATGCCTTATATCTTACAGGGTACTACTATACATTCATTGGAATTGTTCAAGTTATAACAGCTATATTATTACTCATTCCACGAACTTCCCTTCTTGGCGCATTAATGTATTTCCCCATCATTATTAATATTTGTGTGCTTACTTATGCTACGCGATTTGACGGTACCCGGATCAACACCATGATGGCATTAGCAAGCCTGTTTTTATTAATTTGGGATTATGACCGTTTAAAACACATTTTGCCATTTAAGCAACCCAAAGTAAAGCCTCCTGTATTGAAAAAGCCCCTGGGTAAACGTCT
This sequence comes from Parafilimonas terrae, assembly GCF_900115755.1. GTDB lineage: Bacteria > Bacteroidota > Bacteroidia > Chitinophagales > Chitinophagaceae > Parafilimonas > Parafilimonas terrae. Next base: position 679,308 of record NZ_FOXQ01000001.1, on the reverse strand, counting down.
CCGCTTTATATTTTTGGGAGGTTGTTTTGCGGCCTTAGCTATTATAATTATTGGTACTTTTTATTTATACGCGATTGTGCCGGGCAACTCTGAAGAAGAGTGCAGAAATCAATGTGTTTCCAGCAAAAACCCCGCGGCCTGCGAAGAATTTTGTGATTGTATTTATAACGAAGGCCAACCGCTGGATAGTTGCCTGGTAAATTTTAATAAAGCGAAAAATATTCGCAGTCCCGGCTTAAAATAACCACCTTCAATCTTTTCCCATTTTCTTTTCTCTATCGGGGTTAGGAGTAAGAATGATATGGATAGAATTACTTTCATTCTTTTAAACCTATAATAATTTTGCGGCGGCTTTATCAGCATACACCATCAAGCCGGGATGTTCTCTTATTAAGGTAGCTGGAATGCTTTCTGTTGGCTCGTGCTGCAAAGCTTCCTTTAAAATGGCTGCTTTCTTTTCGCCGCTTACTATTAAAAACAAATGCTTTGCTTCCGTTAAAGTAGCAAGCCCAAGTGTTATGCCTTTGGTAAGTATTTGTGGTTTGGAAAAATATTTTTGCCCGACTGTTTTTGTGGTTTCGGCAATATCCATAACATGCGAACGAAGCAAAGGCGAAGTGCCCGGCTCATTTAAACCAATATGCCCATTCATACCAAGGCCGAGAATAGCCACATCAATGCCGTTATGTTTTGTTATGAAATTTTCGATGCGGTTACATTCTTTTAATGCATCATTTGTTTTGCCATCAAAACAACAGAGCATTTCTTCCTTTGCATGCAATGGATGGAATAAATCTTTATTCAGCATATAACGGCAACTGCCTTCATCGCTAGCATCAAGACCTATCCATTCATCCAAACCTAAAAAATACCAACTGGAAATATCTATTGCTGATGCATTATTTCTTTGTATCAATTCTTTATACAAACTTTTTGGCGAATCGCCGGAAGCCGCACAGAATAAGGGTTCTGGTGCATTATTCATAATATTAACCACATCATCTGCAATGCGCTTTGACATGGCTTCATAAGTATCGTCAATAAATATTTTCATGGATTCTCCTAAATCCTCCCGATATATTGTGGGAACTTTTAATAGCGTGATAAATTAAGCTGATCAAATAAATGAAACGTTGCCTTCTTGACCTTCCCACTTGTGGAGAAGGGTTGGGATGAGGTTTACAATTTCAGTTCGCCCCAACCCTGCCTGTATTCTCTTTTTACAAATTGGTTGGCTGCTTCAAAATTGGTGATGCGCATATTCTCTCCATCCCATTTATACGTGATGTAACGGCCAGGTGTTATAAAGTCTGTAACTTCTCCATACACAGGATCATTTCTTTTTATTTGCTGGCGCATATTAAAACTCCTCAATAATAAATTCCCCATCAGCACAGTTTCTGTTAATGGCCCTGCATAACCTTCAAACGGAGAGTCAACTTCCATGTTGCCATAACCTGCAATGCAGGCATCAACCCACTGCCACCAATGCCCATCCATATCACCTTCCACACGCGGATATTTTTTGGGAACATTAATTTCTTTATTAAGTGATAAAGGCAATAATCTCGGGTGGCTGCCGCCCCATCCGCAGGAAACTTTTCCTTTTGTGCCGATGAACAAACTGCCGCCTTCAAAATCGTTTTCCTGAGGTATATCAGCCAATGCTTCATTCATATTTACATCGGGATCAAGTTCGTCAGGGCGGTCAGGAACAATGCCGCCATCCATCCAGTACAGCAATAATTCTTTACCGTTTTTCATAGTGAATTTATAACGCAAAGAACTTGACGGCGGAATGCTTTCTGCAAAGTCTGCTTCTTTAAAAATGCCCGAATAAACAGTGGTGGCGCTGCCCGAAATTTCTGTGGGATAACCGAGCTGCAATAACTTAAATGCCGGGCCAATAATATGACAGGCCATATCGCCCAAAGCGCCGGTACCGAAACGCCACCAGCCACGCCAGTTAAAGGGAACAAGATTATCAATATAATTGGTTGTTTGCGCCGTGCCGAGCCATAAATCCCAATCCAGTTCTTTTGGAATTACAGCGGCTTTAGCTGGCCATGGAATGCCTTGCGGCCACACAGGCCGGTTCGTCCAGTTATATACTTTTTCTATATCGCCGATTACGCCGGCTTCAAACCATTCACGCATAGTTCGTATGCCTTCGCAGCTTGCACCCTGGTCGCCCATTTGTGTAACCACTTTATATTTTGCTGCGGCCTGTGTAAGAATGCGGGCTTCATAAATATCATGTGTTAAGGGTTTTTGCAAATACAAATGCTTGTTCAATTGCATTGCACTTAAACCAACGATGGCATGATTATGATCGGGAATAGCAACAGTAACCGCGTCGAAATTTTTGCTCTCTTTATGAAACATTTCGCGCCAGTCTTTATAGAAACCAGCTTTAGGATATTGCTTACGCCGCGGCGCCGCCTGCCGGTCATCCACATCACATAAAAAAGCGATCTCTGCATTCTTATGTGGTGATGTTGCAAAATGCGTGATGTCACTTTCTGCCTCGCCGCCACAACCCACAGCGGCAATGTATAATTTATCGCTTGGCGCCACATATCCTTTACCCAACACATGCCGTGGCACGATATAAAAACTTGTTGCGGCTAATGCGGAATTCTTTATAAAACTTTTGCGGCTGAGTTTTTTTTCTGATGATGAATTGCTGTTATTTTCCATGATGGCAAGATTGATGGTGAATGGTCAATAGTGAATAGATACCATTTGTTTAATTTTTAAGTATTCAATAATCAATACGCAATAAGCGATGTTCAAGATAGTCGCTTAAAAATGAATATTGTTTATTGAACATTGATTGTTGATTATTCCTAATCAACAACGGTTGAATAATTAAAGTTGCTTAATCTTAATGTTGCGGAACCATATCTTTCCGTTTTCTGTTCCCTGGAAAGCAATATGGCCTTTTTTAAAGGTGCCAAAGCCAGGCATATCTTTAAACTTAACAGCGGCAATCAATTCTTTCCAGTGATCATCCCACATTGTTGCATCCACAACTTTATGCCCTTCTTCAAAAAGCTGCAGGTGGCCATTGTTGGCTATTATTTCATATTGATACCATTTGCCGGATGAGCCCACATATTCCGAATCTACAGGATATAAATCGTACAATGTTCCCATCCTGTTCATCTTTGATAAATGATCAGGGCCGCAAACCACATCATCAATCTGCATCTCAGGGCCGGTTTCCCATGTGTTTTGATATTCCGGCGCTTCATGCACATAAAACAGTACGCCGCTGTTGGCGCAGGTGTCTGTTTTAAATTCAAGCTTGAGGTCGAAGTTTTCAAACTCCTCATCAGATGTGAGATCGGCAAAATCTTCATACACACTGTTGGAATCTTTATTCAGATAAATAGCGCCATCTTCCACCTGCCACGATTTGCCAGGTTGTTTTTGCAAGTAAGAATGCCAGCCCGTTAAATCTTTCCCATTAAATAATAATTTCCAGCCATCTTTTTGTTCCTGTTCCGTAAGCGTGTTTTGCTCCTGAACCTTTGGGCTGCATGCGATGTAAAAAATAATAACGGTTAAGCCTGCGATAATTGTTTTAATGTTCATATCAAGCAATTTGAAAGAAGTGAAGTGTTCCTGGAATGAACGAATGTAAAGAATTTTGAATTGTACTTTTTAAACATAGCCACTGCAATACCGGTTTTAAATCATAAACCCCGGCCTTAACCGGGTTTTATAAAAGTGAGGTTTATGAAAGCTTATGCCAGGCCATTATATTTATTACTTTATCCAGTAAGGCTTTTTCACTTTTGCTCTTTCCACCAATTCGCTTACAGGCATGGAGATCATTCTGCCGATAGGTTGCATGCCCCTGTACGTAATAACTTTTAATTGTGTTGCTTCTTTCGGAATAGTTAATGGCTGTGTGTATTTGGGATAAAACCTGTCGGGATAAGAATTATCAAAACTGTAATAAATATCCAGGCCATTCACTTCGTTCTTTAACTCAACCGTAAATGAAGTATCGCTGGTTTTGTTTATAATAAACTGCGGATCGTACATGCTGGGTGCATACTTTACTTCTGCCACATTAAAGCGTTTAAACTGTGCCTCCACACGGCGTACAAAATCATCCCAGTTTTTGCTTTCGTTTGGCGACCATGTGTCTTCAGCAATAGCAAATGCACGCGGCCATGTCATATATTCTACCTGTCGGTAATTATAAATTTGTTCCGTCCATAAATTGCCCTGCGCACCAAGCACATATTTTTGTTCGCTGGCAGTAAGGCCGGCTGGCATAGGATCAAAACTATACACTTTATTTAAACGCAATGATGCATATACATGCGGCTCCATAATGCGGTCGCTTTGCATGTAATCAAGATATACAAATTCAGTAGGGCTCATTACAACATTGTGGCCCAGCCTGGCAGCCGCCACACCACCGTTTGGTATAGGCTGCCCGTTTGCGGGGGCATTGCCATCATGTGCGCCGCGCCAGCTCATTACAGCGGCGTTGGGTGCAAGGCCGCCTTCCAGTATTTCATCCCAGCCCATGAACTTTTTGCCTTTTGATTCAACAATTTTTTCAAGCCTTTTGCTGAAGTAACTCTGCACTTCTTCCATTGTTTTTAAATGCTCTTTTTGCATTAAAGCTTTTACAGCATCGCTGCTTTCCCAGAAAGTTTTAAAGGTTTCATCGCCGCCCATGTGAATGTATTCAAATGGAAACAACTGCGCAATTTCTCCTACTACCTTATCCAGGAATTCATATACATTTTCATTAGCCGGGCAAAGATTGTCATCGTAAATAGCGGTGTGCGTTCCCCAGTCTTTTATGGATTCGCCTGATGTAACACCAATATTCTTTACACCGCCGGAACAGGAAAGTTCAGGATAAGCTGCAATGGCTGCCATGCTGTGGCCGGGCACATCCACCTCAGGTAAAATATTTACAAACCTGTCTTTTGCATATTGCACCACTTCTTTAATATCATCCTGTGTATAAAAGCCGCCGTTTGTTTTTGGCTCATCGGGCGAAGGTGCTGCGAACGTGCCAAACTGGCCAACACGGGGCACGCTCCAGGCGCCTACTTCTGTAAGTTTGGGCAGGCTCTTAATTTCAATGCGCCAGCCTTCATCATCCGTTAAATGCCAGTGCAAAAGATTGAGTTTATATTTTGCCATCTGGTCAATATAATCCTTCACTTCGTTCTTGGTAAAAAAGTGCCGCGATACATCGAGCATTAAACCCCGCCATCCAAAACGCGGGTAATCTGTTATTTCAACGCAGGGTGCTTTCCATTCGGTTTTGCTTACCAAAACACTGTCTTCAATTTCAGGCGGAAATAATTGCAGCAATGTTTGCACGCCATAAAATAACCCGGCAGGTTGATTGGCTTTAATAAGAATGGTTTTTGGCGTAACGGAAAGATGATAGCCTTCACTGCTGAGTTGCTTATCTTCTGTTTTATTCAGTTCAAGTTTGATAACGGCTGTTGCTGCATTTTCTGTAAGCGAAACTTTATAACCTGTGGGAACGGAAAGCCTTTGCTGCAGTTGCACAGCCGCCTGTTTAAGCGCTGTTGTTTTTGCAATATTGATGGTTACATTTTGAGGCAGCATAAAATAACCTGTTGTTTTTGTAACTTTTACCGGTTGAGGCACAATGGCAATATCAGCGTCGGTTTGGGCAAAAACAATTAAGCAGGCAAAAAAGGAGGCGATGAATAAAACTGTTTTTTTCATTCGTAAGTATTTTATTTTTTCAATGGCCGAATGAAACACCTTTAACCACATCTCTGTGTGATAAACATATTGCATGGGCGTTTCATTAGAAGAAATTGTATGCGTTAAAAATAGCGCTTAAACAATTATTTAGCCCTGAGAATTTTTTTGGTTATTGAGAATGCTTTTTTGCAGTGTAATCAGCAACGTTATACCGAATATCTTTTTATATTGTTTATTTCCTGTAAACTATTAATAAATAGCATTTGAATTAATTAAAATTGGTTGCTAAAACTTTTCAATTAATATTTGTAGTCAAAAATATTCTATTATGAATTTTCCGGCAGAATTAAAATATACCAAAGACCACGAATGGATAAAAATAATTGATGATAAAACTGCATTAATAGGCATTACAAATTATGCACAGGGCGAACTGGGTGATATTGTTTTTGTAGATGTGCCCACAGTGGGTAAAACACTTAATGCTGAAGATGTTTTTGGCACCGTTGAAGCGGTGAAAACTGTAAGCGATTTGTTCCTTCCTGTTGAAGGAAAAATACTTGAAGTAAACAGTGCGCTGGGCAATAACCCCGAGCTGGTAAATTCAGATCCTTACGGTGAAGGCTGGATGGTTAAAATAGAAATGAATAACGCTGCGGATCTGGATAATTTACTAAGCGCCGAAGCTTACGAACAATTGGTTAGCTAATTTTTGCTTTGAATTTTAAAACGAACCTATAATAAAAACAGTCAGTAAGATTATGTAAAATGGCCGCAGTAATGCGGCCTTTTTTATTATATTTTTGCGCGCAAATGAGGCTAAAACGAATCTTGTTTATACCGGCCATTGCCTGGTTTATCATTGCAAGCATTTTATTCTTTCTTCCAGGGGAAGATATTCCTGAAGTGAGTTTTTTAGATTTAATATATTTTGATAAATGGGTGCATACAGGCCTTTTTGCAGGCTTGGTTTTTTTATCGGCTTTGCCGTTTATAAAAGCGGGGAAATGCACGGCTAAATTGGTGATTAAAATCAGCATTCTGTTTATCCTATATGGGGTGTGTGTTGAATTTATTCAAAAATTTCTTGATGAAGGCAGGTCTTTTGATTATACGGATATGATTGCAGATGCTGTGGGATGTGTTATTGGAAGTGTATTTTCTAAGTGGGTGGCAAGAAAAACTGCGGAAAAAAATAAGCCCCTGTAGAAACAGGGGCCGCAACCAAAACTAACTGCTTATGAGAAAATTGACTACTTACGTTTTAATAAGTAAATATATTCAAACTCAATGCCAAAAAATTTATCCTGATTGTTAAAAGAACTACTTAGCGGCATCTTCGTTGTCATTTCAATTTGATAGAACAAATATCGCTATAAATTTGAAACACAAGTGTTAAGATACTGAAAACTTAAAGATGGATGCAAAAAAAAGTCTCATTAAACCTGTTGCCTTCGGAAGCCACCAAGCCGGATATAATAAGGGGTTATATAGCAAAAACACTGGTAATTAATGATACATCTGTAACCGGTTATAATATAGTTAAACAAAGCATTGATGCCCGGAGCAAACAACCCCTGATTAATCTCACGCTTAATGTATTTATTGACGAACCTTATACAAGCTTTGAAATAAACAGCGCAGTTTTTCAGGATGTTGCAAAAGCGAAAAATAAAGTTTTGATTATTGGCGCCGGGCCTGCAGGCTTATTTGCAGCGCTTAAATTAATTGAAAATGGTGTTAAACCCATTATTCTTGAGCGCGGAAAAGATGTGAGGGCAAGGCGGAGGGACCTTGCCCTGCTGAATAAAGAAGGATTGATAAACGAAGAAAGCAATTATTGTTTTGGCGAAGGTGGAGCAGGAACCTACAGCGATGGCAAATTATATACACGCAGTAATAAACGCGGCAGCATACAACGCATATTAAACCTCTTTGTTCAGTTTGGCGCAGAAGAAAAAATATTATACCAGTCGCACCCGCATATTGGCACTAATAAACTGCCGCATATAATAACCGCTATGCGAAAGCAAATACTGGATAGCGGCGGAGAATTTTTATTTGAAAAAAAGCTCATTGATTTTAAAATTGATGGCAATCAAATTCATTCAGCCATAACTGCAGATGGCGATGCATTTAAGGCCGAACATATAATATTGGCAACAGGCCATTCGGCAAGGGATATATTTTTATTGCTTCATCATAAAAATATACACATTGAATCAAAACCTTTTGCGTTGGGCGTAAGGATAGAGCATCCGCAAACAATTATTGATTCAATCCAATATCATTGCACACATCGCGGGGAATATTTACCGCCTGCGTCTTACAGCCTTATACAGCAGGTAAATGGCAGAGGCGTTTTTAGTTTTTGCATGTGTCCCGGTGGTATCATTGCTCCAGCCTCTACCAATAAAGAAGAACTGGTGGTGAATGGATGGAGCCCCAGCAAACGTAATAATCCTTATGCCAACAGCGGTATTGTAGTTCAGGTAGAACAAAAAGATTTGTTGAATTATAAGGATTATCATCAGCCTTTAAAAATAATTCCGCCATCATTGCAAGCCATGTATTTCCAGCAGTCTGTTGAGCGAAAAGCATATACCGCCGGCGGTGGAAATTTTGTTGCACCGGCACAGCGGATGGTTGATTTTTCCAATGGTAAAATATCTGCGGATTTGCCTGCGTGCAGTTATTTGCCGGGCATTGCAAGCGCTTCCCTAAAAAGCGTGTTGCCGCCGTTTATACATAAATCATTGCAACAGGCATTTAAAGATTTTGGTAAGAAAATGCGCGGCTATTTTACTAATGAAGCAGTTATTGTGGCAACAGAAAGCCGTACGTCTTCGCCTGTTCGCATTCCGCGCAATGAAAAAGCATTAAATCATCCGCAGTTGGAAAATTTATATCTATGCGGTGAAGGCGCCGGTTATGCGGGCGGCATTGTAAGTGCTGCAATGGATGGGGAACGGGTGGCCGGGGCTATCATTCAAAAAATAAATTCAGCCGTTCAACACAAATAAATGCTGTAAAGCATAAAACCTGTTTTGTTTTGCGCTAAAATGAGGTAAGAAAGAAACGGTACTATTTACTGCTTCAATTAATTTACAGTTACATTTGAAACGAAATTCAATCTTGCATGAACATTCTTGAACTCCATCATTTAAAAAAATATTTTGCCACGCAAAAGGCTGTAGATGATATAAGCCTGGAAATAGAACAAGGCAGCATTTTTGGTTTGCTTGGCCCGAACGGTGCAGGCAAAACAACATTACTGCGTATGATAACCGGCATCTTTTATCCCGATGAAGGCGAAGTTATTTTAGATGGAAAGAAATTTGACCCGCTTACCGACATTATTAAAATAGGCTACATGCCTGAAGAGCGGGGCCTTTATAAAAAAATGAAGATAGGCGACCAGGCGCTTTATCTCGCCCAGTTAAAAGGTTTAAGCAAAAGCGATGCTGTTCAGAAAATAAAATACTGGTTTGAGAAACTTGAAATGCAAAGCTGGTGGAATAAAAAAGTGGAAGACCTGAGTAAGGGCATGAGCCAGAAACTGCAATTTGTTACAACCGTTTTGCATGAGCCCAAACTCATTATTCTTGATGAGCCTTTCAGCGGGCTTGATCCCTTAAATGCTAATCTTATTAAAGATGAAATTTACGGGCTTGCACAAAAAGGAAGCACCATTATTTTCAGTACACACAGAATGGAGCAGGTGGAAGAGATATGTGATCATATTGTGCTGGTAAATCTCGGCAGGAAAATACTGGATGGGTCGGTGCAGGAGATCAAACACAGGTTTAAGGAACATAAGTTTAATGTGCAGTTAAGCAACGTGCCTTCCATTATATTGGAAAGCCCTGCTTTTCACGTAGCCGAAGAAAAGGCCAATAAATATATTGTGCGTATAAATGATGGATATAAAAGCAATGATGTTCTGAAATATTTTATAGAGAAAGATTTGAATGTGGACGGCTTTAATGAAATATTGCCTTCGCTCAACGATATATTTATAAATCTTGTTGAAGACACCAAAGCAACCACCCGTTCTTTTCAAAATATTGAAGCAAACTAATGCTGAATTGATTGTACGGGGCCATTGAAAAAACAAATATGTACGAATGAAACCGAGCCCGATAATTTTTCCTATGCAGGGGAATGCACATAGCGAGGTTCCATGAGGCCATTGAAAAAACAAATATGTACGAATGAATAAGATAGCTTTAATTGCACGCCGTGAATTTTTAACCCGCGTTCAAAAGAAAACATTTTTACTCACCACTATTTTACTGCCTTTATTGTTTTTCGGCTTTTATGCCATGATTATTTATTTTTCTGTAAACAGCGATGAAAAATATAACATAGCCGTAGCCGATGAGGCCAATGTTTTTAATAATAAACTGGAAGGCGATGAAAATATCAGTTTCAGTTTTGTAAAGGGCGAAGATGAGCAGTCTTTAAAACAGGATATAGAAAAAGATAAGTACCAGGGTTATGCTATCATTCCGGCCAATGCAAATATTCTTGACAAAATAAACATATCAATTGTTACGCAGAAATCCGTTGGTTTAATGTCGCGTGGAAAAATTGAAGATAAACTGAATGCTGCATTGGAACAGCAACGTTTACTCGCATTGAACATTTCCCCTGCGCAATTAGACAGTGCTAAAAAGGAAGGCAACATACAGTTTTCAACCGTTGAAGGCAAAAACGATTCCGGTGAAGAAATTGGAATGAGCTATGCCATTGGGTATGTTTCCGGGTTCCTTATTTATATAGTACTGTTTATTTACGGCGCTATGGTTATGCGCGGTGTAATGGAAGAAAAAGTAAGCCGCATTGCAGAAGTAATTGTAAGCAGCGTAAAACCCTTTCAATTAATGATGGGTAAAATATTAGGCATCGGTGCAGTGGGGCTTGTGCAGTTTATCATCTGGATTATTTTAATGACGAGCCTCAATTTTCTTTTACCATTAATATTTCCGCAACTGGCAGCGCAAATGCATGATTCGAATATGCAAAACGGTGCTATGCAAGCGGCTGATACATTGAAAAATTCGGGTTTGATCGGCAACGTAAATATTAATATGCCTTTAATACTGGGCTGTTTTATATTTTATTTCATCGGTGGCTACCTGTTATATTCATCACTGTTTGCCTGCGTGGGCAGCGCAGTGAACGAAGACCCGCAAGATGCACAAAGCCTTATGCTGCCCATCACCATGCCTATCATTTTTGGTATTGTTATTATGACAAAAGCAGTGAATGAACCAACCAGCGGCCTTGCTGTATTTGGAAGCCTGTTCCCTTTGTTTTCACCCATTGTAATGATGGCAAGAATAGCGCATGGCGTGGGCGATGTGGTGCCTGTCTGGCAATTGCTTACCAGCATGGGCCTGCTTATAGTAGGGTTTATTTTCACAACCTGGTTCGCCGGCAAAGTTTACCGCACAGGTATTTTAATGTATGGAAAGAAACCATCCTGGAAAGAAATGTGGAAATGGGCATTCAGAAGATATTAAAACAATGCAGTGCATGGTTGCCTTAAAAAGCAATTATCATATTGCAGCGTGATTTTTCGTGATCATAAAATTATTTGCAACAAAAGATATATAACCTTTATTTGCAGGCCATAATATTTCTGTCCTTTTTGAAATATACTAACCATAGTAAATAAACCTACTGAATATGAAACACAAAATCAATGCGCTTATTATTGCTTTACTGCTTTGCCTTAATGGCGTTTTTGCGCAAACATTAAAAGATGTTTTTACAAACAGTGAAACACCTGTTTTTTATCTTGGTATCGATTTTACACAAACGAAACTGATAGATGACGCTACTGCAAATGAAATAGATATCCGCGACCGGCAATATGATGCTATTAACGATGTAATTGTAGCCGAGCCAAAAAAATATGATCTCGCCGGCGCTTTCCATAAAAGCGAGGTAGATCACGATTTAGGCTATGTTGCTAAAAAGAATGAAAAGGCAAATGCTGAAGCCATCAAGTCAACCAATACCGCAGATTTTCACAGGTTCAAAGAAGATGATGTGGCAAAAATTGTGAGCAGTTATGATTTTAGCGATAAGAGTGGCATAGGCCTGCTGTTTGTTACAGAAGCTTTAAGCAAATCAAAAAAAGCAGCGGCGGTGTGGGTTACGTTGCTTGATATGAAAACAAAAAAGGTACTAATGACAGAACGCATGGAAGGTTCTGTTGGAAGGTTTGGCGGATTTGGGTTCCGTAACTATTGGGCTTCTCCTTTTAAGGATATAATTGATGCAATTGAAAAGAAGAAGTACAGCGAATGGAAATCAAAATATGGTAATTAGTTTTTGCTGAAAATATTTAAAAAACTGTTACTCCGGCTTAAATGCAACACAGTATAAAACCGGGAAAAGATCATGGGTAATTTACTTTTAGAAAAGATAGGGGTAAACGTACGTTTTAATGAAGCAGATCCGCTGGGCATGGTTTGGCATGGTCATTATATACGCTATTTTGAAGACGGGAGGGAAGCTTTCGGAAGTAAGTATGGCATAGGTTATCTTGATTTTTATAATCATGGCTATATTGTTCCTGTAGTGAATGTGCAATGTGATTATAAGCGCTCACTGCGCTATGGTGAAAAGGTGCTCATTGAAACTGAATATGAGCCTTGCGAAGCAGCCAAGCTTATATTTCATTATCGTTTGTATAATGCCGAAACAAATCATATAGTAGCTGTGGGCAGTTCTGTGCAGGTATTTTTAGATCGGGAGAAGCATGCACTGCAATTAACCAACCCGGTTTTTTTTGAAGAATGGAAAAAGAAATGGCATCAATAAAGCATCTTTTTTTGCATATAATTTTTTTTACGGTAAACTTTTTTCAATTAAAAAAGATACGTATTCTTACACCTTACTTGCCAGGATATAAATACATAATTTATAAATGCATTTTTTTTCAACTGACACCAAAACGGCTTTAGAGTCAAAACATTTAGCACAATTTATTGCTTTCGGGCCTGTGGTTTTCCAGGTGGCAAAAGTGTTGCGGGATTCAGGCATACTAAAAGAAATTGAAGATAGCGGAGCAGCGGGTTTGTCACTCGAAGCTATTGTTGAAAAAGTGCAGTTGCCGCATTATGGTGTTCGCGTTTTACTTGAGTCTGGTTTGGGAATAGGATTGGTTATTTTTAATAATGACACCTATAAAATAACGAAAACAGGCTATTTTATTTTGCACGATCCGCTTACTAATGTGAACATGAATTTTATTCATGATGTTAATTACAAAGGCCTCTTTCATCTCGAAGAAAGCATTAAAACCGGCAAGCCCGAAGGGCTTAAAGAATTAGGCGACTGGCCAACAATTTACGAAGGCTTGTCCCAGCTTCCGCCGCATATTCAAAAGAGCTGGTTTGGGTTCGATCATTTTTTTTCAGATACAGCTTTTCCAAAAGTATTGCCGCATGTGTATGATAATAATCATATAAAAAACATGCTTGAAATTGGCGGCAACACCGGCAAATGGGCTATATCCAGCACGGCATATAATAAAGATGTGCATATTACAATTATGGATTTGCCGCAACAATTGAGCATGGCAAAAAATAAAATAGAAGCATTGGGCTTAAGCCATAGGGTTTCATTTCATCCTGTAAATATTTTAGATGAAAGCCAGCCTTTTCCAAAAGGGTTTGATGCCATTTGGATGAGCCAGTTTCTCGATTGTTTTTCTGAAGATGAAATTGTATCAATTTTAAAAAGATGCCATGCAGCGTTGGATGAGGACGGGTTTGTATATATACTTGAAGCGTTTTGGGATGTGCAGCGTTTTGAAACAGCCGCATTCTGCCTGCAGCAAACATCTGTTTATTTTACGGCCCTTGCAAATGGCAACAGCCAGATGTATCATTCGGAAGTGTTTAAAAATTGCATTTATAAAGCAGGGTTTGAGATAGCGCAGGAAACAGATAATATCGGGCTGAGCCATACATTATTGAAGTGCAGGAAAGTTGTCTGAACCAGGATTTAACTGATGTTAAGGATTATTAAGATTTTCGGATATTATAAATAAGTTTAATTACACAAATCATTTATTTCCCTTATGGGATGGAGGTTTAATATTATGAACACAGAACAGGTAGATGTATTGATAATTGGTGCTGGCCCTGCCGGAACGGTGGCCGCTTCTATAATACACAAAGCAGGTTATAAAGTAAAGATTGTTGAGAAAATGAAATTTCCGCGCTTTGTAATTGGTGAAAGTTTATTGCCGCGCTGCATGGAAGCGTTGGAAGAAGCGGGCTTTCTTGAAGCAGTAAAAGCCAAAGGTTTCCAGGATAAAGGCGGCGCCAAATTCGTGAAAAACGGTAAGATTTGCGATTACTCTTTTGATGATCAATATACCAAAGGCTGGACGTGGACCTGGCAGGCGCCACGTGCTGATTTTGATAAGACCCTGGCTGATGAAGTTGAAAAAATGGGTGTGCCCGTTTCGTATGAAACTACGGTTACAGCCATAGATTTTGATGGCTCTGACTCCACCACAACTGTTGAATATGCCAATGGCGAAAAGGCGCAGGTAAAGGCCAGGTTTATTGTGGATGGTAGCGGTTATGGCAGGGTGATCCCGCGTTTATTCAAACTTGATAAGCCATCAAACCTTGAGCCCCGTAAAGCAATGTTTGCACACGTTACAGATGAAAAGCGTGCAATGGCTGACGAGCCTAACCGCATTACCATTATCGTGCATGAGTTTGGCGTATGGATTTGGGTAATACCTTTTTCAAACGGCAATACTTCTATTGGCTTTGTTGGCAGCCCTGAATTTTTTGAGAAATTCAAGGGCAGTAATGAAGAACAGTTCCGTGCGCACATTGCATCCCAGCCATACCTGAGTGAACGTTTTAAAGATGCCGAACTGATCTTTGAACCAAGGATTCTGGAAGCATGGTCAAGCACCACGGAAAAGTTTTATGGCGATGGCTTTGTGCTTACCGGTAATGTAACCGAGTTTTTAGACCCTGTTTTTTCATCAGGAGTTACGCTGGCCACAGTTTCCAGCCAGAAAGCAGCAAAGCTTGTTATAAAGAAGCTAAAGGGTGAAGATGCGAACTGGGAAGAAGATTATACGAAACCCATGATGCAGGGCGTAAACACATTCCGCAGTTATGTAATGCGCTGGTATGATGGCACACTGGATACCATCTTCTTTGCCGATAACCAGGACCCGCTTATTAAAAGCATGATCTGTTCAGTGCTGGCAGGATATGTTTGGGACCTCGATAATCCGTATGTAAAAGATCATGATACAGCGTTAAAGAAATTGGCGAATACCATCACGGTGAGAGATATGTTTAAGAATAAAGAGTAGTTCTTGGGGCTTTTAATTTATTGGCATAGCAATGTTACATTTTGCTATGCCAATAAAACCTGGAAAAAAGGCCTCAATTATGCAATCATCACAGTATAATTGGAAAGAGAAAAATCTTTCAGGTCAATATAGCATTGTTCGCGTTCTACAAACATTTCTACCCGCATCACATCTTTGCCAAAACCTAAAATTATAATAAGCGTTTTGGCTACCCCATACCATGAATCCCCAAAAGTGAAATTGTCTGCCTTAAAAGATAAAGTATTAAACGGGCTTATGAGGGTTTTAATTTTATAGGTTACATCATCGGGCCCGTATGTGGCGCCAAGAACAGACAACCTTTGCTCATGCACAGGTGTTTGCCGTGGCGCTGAATTTGATCTTTCAAACTCTTTAATGCCAACAGTTAAAACTTCGTTTTCCCTTGCGGCAGCTATGAACAACGGGCCATCGTCATAACAGTACATAATCGTTATAGATTTCTTTTGGCCCGGCCATCCGTCTTCACCTATTTCTTTATTGTTAACAATGAAATTTAATGTTTGCGGATTACCATCACGAATTAGCGCAGCTATATTATTTGTAACTACTTTAAGCCCATACACTGCAATGCGGATGTGCAGCTTGCCCTTTGTTTGTGTTTGCATGGTAATATATTTATTAATGAATGATTATTTTTCAAAAAAGATTATTGAGTAATAACTATGTAAGTATTATTGCCTGATCATTTTATGCAGGCGGCAACATCGCATTGTATGCATAAAGAAATAGGTTTTTGATTTTATAATTTGTAGTGCAAGATTAGCAACAATTTTAATTCCTACCAAATTAGTAGGAATTAATTTAAAAAATTTTTTTTGAAGAATATTATTTATCTGCGGTATAAGTTATATGCCAGATGCGGTTGCTTGTATCATCTGTTAGCAGCATTGAACCATCTTTTAAAAACACGATTCCCACAGGCCTGCCATGCACTTTTTCTTTATTCAAATCAGCGATAAATCCTGTAAGAAAATCTTCCGGAGGGCCTGACGGTTTTCCGTTCTTAAAAGGAACATATAATACCTTATAACCGGATAACTGCGAGCGGTTCCACGAACCATGCTGTGCTATAAATGCACCGGTTTTATATTTTTCAGGGAAGTTACTTTTATTGCCAAATGCCAAACCCAGCGATGCTGTATGCGAGCCCAATGAAACATCGGGCACAATAGCCTCTTTAATTAAAGCTTTGGCTGCTTCATCTTTCAACCGTGGGTCTATATGTGTGCCATAATAAAAATAAGGCCAGCCATAAAAGCCGTTTTCTTTTATGCTGGTAAGATAGTCAGGCACGAGATCGTCGCCTAATTCATCCCGCTCATTTACGGCAGCCCATAAAATACCTGTTGCAGGTTCCCATGCCATACCAACGGGGTTACGCAAGCCTGATGCATACACCCGCATGCCGCTGCCATCTGTATTAATTTCCAGGATGTCTGCACGGTTTATTTCTTTATCCATCCCATTTTCTGCCACATTGCTTGATGAACCCACGGCAATATAAATCCTTGTGCTGTCAGCATTTGTTATAATATTTCTTGTCCAGTGCCGGCCTTCGCCAGGCAGGTCAATGAGTTTTTCAGGTTTTGCTGTTATACGCGTTTCGCCGGGTGTATAGGGAAATCGCAACAAAGCATCAGTATTGGCAACATACAGCCATTTGCCAATAATCAGCATTCCAAAAGGCTTGTTTAAATTATCAATAAAAGTCTGTTTTAATTCAGGAATGCCATCACCATCGGCATCCCGCAAAATGGTAATGCGGTTAGCGCTTTCGCCAAGATTATCTGCTTTATTTGCGCCAATAATAACAGCGCCAATCTTCTTGAAAAAACCAACCTCAGTATTAGCTTCGGTAACCAGCACATCACCATTAGGCGTTACATACATCCATCTTGGGTTGTAAAAGCCTTCTGCATATAAATTCACTTTAAACCCTTCCGGCGCAACAGGCTTTTCATTTGCTTTCCAGCCAATCACATTACTGAAATTCATTTTTGATTTGGTAGCGTAAGGTTCAGGCAGGTCTTTTGTATAGTTTACAGGCCCTGCTGTTTTTTTGTTTGAAGCACAGGAAGCCAGTAACATCAGCAACAAAATGTATAGTGGTGTCTTTATAAATTTTATTTGCATGGTTAACTTCTTACTGAAAGAAGATTAAAAACCATGCCGTGATTAAATGCAATGCTGCATTAATCTTTTTAAAACTAAAAATACATAAACTGAAAAAGGATTATTCTGTGTACCTGATTTTTATAACAAGCTTTTTATCGGGCTTATTTCCGTTTGTGGTAATGCCCGGCCGGTGCGCCTCGCCGGGAAAGAAAAGAAAGAATGTGCCGGGAAAAGCATCGTAGAGCTTTCCATCGCCTGAATAATTGGCTAAATCTTTTGAAGCATCGTACGGCATGGTTACGGTTAGTTTTGAAACAGGCGTCATGCCAATCTTTTCTTCACCACTTATTACGGCCTGCAAATCAATATAATCATGGTGCGACTCCCATTTTGCATCGTCTAAATTTTTAGTAGGCGCTTCGGTTATCATAGCATAAACATTATCGCCATCAATAGCATACCGGCCGGCGCCTAATTTTTCAAGATCATTATTTTTCAAAAATGCAAAAGCCTTGTCCCAATAAGATTGATTGAGCTGATATTGCCTTGCCAGCTCAGCCTTGTTTATTGTTTTATGCGGTTGAAGCGGGGCGCCGCCAAGCCAGTCTTTTTTAGCAAACCATGCATTTATTTGTTTGTCGGTTAATGCAGTTTGCTGAGCGTTTATATGCGAGCTTGTAAACATTAATGCAGTTGTTATAATTACTAAAAATGCTTTTTTCATGTGGCGAATCTTTTAAAATAAATTGAAGATACAAACTGCAGGGTAAATTAACCAAATTGGGCAACCTCTTTATAAGACAGCATTGCTGTGATTATAGCCTGTAAATATTTAACAGCAATGGTAACATATTGCGGAATAAAACGTAATACCTGCGTACTGCTTAACTTTTAATTTATATCAATGCTTAAAAATTATTTGAAAGTTGCATTGCGCAACCTATGGAAAAATAAGGGCTTTTCGGCCATTAATATTATCGGGCTGGCATCGGGGCTGGCCGTTTGCTTATTGATCGTACTATATGTGGTGGATGAATTAAGTTACGATAAATATTATCCCAATGCAGAGCGTATATACCGCATAGATGCCGATATATTTTTTAATAATACTTCAGCCATTTTCGCGGTATCGCCCGACCCGCTGGGCCCCGCTTTGAAAAGAGATTTTCCCGGAGTGGAAGAAATAACGAGGGTTGACAACCAGGGTGGCATTCTTGTGAAAAAAGATAACCGCAACGTACAGGATGATCACGCGGCCTTTGCAGACTCCACTTTTTTTAAAGTGTTCTCTTTACCAATGATTGCAGGCAACCCGTTAACTGCATTGCGTGATCCTAATTCAATTGTAATTGATGAAACTACCGCCAAAAAATATTTCAATACAACAGATGTGCTTGGTAAAACTTTAATTGTTGATAACGACAATTATTGTAAAATAACGGGTGTAATAAAAGATATTCCGAAGCAGTCGCATTTTCATTTTCATTTTATCCGGCCACGCGGCAAAGACAATCCAAGCTGGCTCAGCAACAACCGGTATAATTATGTGTTGGTAAAGCCAGGCGTAACAAAACAAAAACTGCAGAAAGATGTAGATGCAACCATTAATAATTATTTGGGTAAAGAACTGCAGGGACAGTTGCACGCTTCATTAGATGATCTTAAAAAAACCGGCGGGCATTTTAACTATTATGTAATGCCCGTAACCGATATTCATTTGCATTCAGATAAACAATATGAAATAGAGGCAAACGGCAACATTAACTATGTTTATATTTTTTCTGTTATTGCCATTTTTATTTTATTGATTGCCTGCGTAAATTTCATGAACCTTTCCACGGCACGTTCTGCCAACCGCGCCAAAGAAGTAGGCATAAGAAAAGTAGCAGGTTCATTGCGCACACATCTTATCACACAGTTTTTAACGGAATCAATTTTAATATGCCTGTTTTCACTGGCGCTTGCTATTGTAATAGCTATGCTGTTAATGCCTTTGTTCAACCAGCTTTCGGGTAAAGAAATGAGCATCGGCACTTTGTTCTCAACCTGGTTATTCCCGGTAATGCTTGCGCTGGTTATTGTAGTGGGCATTATTGCCGGCAGTTATCCTGCATTTTATTTATCATCCTTTCAACCCATAGATGTATTAAAAGGAAAGATAGCAAAGGGCTTTAAAAGTAGCTGGTTGCGCAGCAGCCTCGTGGTTTTTCAATTCAGCATTTCCATCATACTTATTATTGGGACGATTGTAATTTATAACCAGCTTGATTTTATACGCAGCCGCAAAATTGGTTATGACCGCGACCAGGTTTTGGTATTGCATAATGCCTGGTATCTTGATAAACAAATACATTCATTCAGGAATGAGCTGTTAAATATTACAGGGGTTGAAAATGCAACTATTTCGGGCGACCTGCCAACCGGTAACAGCTTTGATACCGAAGGATGGTTTCGTGATGCTACCATGAATGCAGATAAAGCAGTTGTGCTAACGAATTTTTTTATTGATGAAAACTATATACCAACACTTGGCATGAACATAGCAAAGGGCAGGAATTTTTCAAAGGATTTTCCTTCAGATTCAACTGGTATAATTTTAAATGAAGCGGCTGTAAAAGTGCTTGGCTTAAAAGAACCGCTTAAGGAAACATTATACCGGCCGGATTTCAGCAACGATGTTATAAGTGCTGCTATTCCTTATCGTATAGTGGGCGTTGTAAAAGATTTTAATTTCAGTTCTATGCATGATAATGTTGGCCCGCTCATAATTCAGTTAGGCGAAAATTGGGGCAGTATTGCCGTTCGTATTAAAACAAAAAATATTGCTTCGGTAATAAACACAATTGAAACGCGGTGGAATGCCGCCACAGCAGGCCAGCCTTTCAACTATACATTTATGGATGATGATTTTAATAAAGTATATACAGCAGAACAGCAAACAGGTAAACTCTTTATAACATTTGCTTTGTTTGCCATCTTCATCGGTTGCCTTGGCTTGTTTGGATTGGTTACGTATGCGGCAGAACAGCGTGCCAGGGAAATTGGTGTGCGCAAAGTTTTAGGTGCAAGCGTAAGCGGCATAGTTGCTATGTTGTCGAAAGATTTTGCAAAGCTTGTATTGATAGCTTCTGTTATAGCATTTCCTGTGGCATGGTGGATTATGCATACCTGGCTGCAAAGTTTTGCTTACAGAACAACGCTTAGCTGGTGGATATTTGTTGTTGCTGGTATTGTAGCTATTTTAATTGCGTTAATAACCGTGAGCATTCAGGCAATTAAAGCGGCAGTAGCTAACCCTGTGCAGGCATTGCGAAGCGAATGAATGGCATGAATCGTCAATCGTCAAACGTGAATGCAAAAGCGTTATGGCGCAAAGCCGCTATTAATATTTCACGTTTCAACTTATCAAGTTGTTACAAATTCATAGCAACAACTTGAAACTTTCCCGTTCCCCGTTTAACGATTCACAAAACGAAAATATTGCCCCTCCTTAACCAATAACAATAGGATTATTTGCAATAACCATAGCATTGTTGACAGTAGCTTATCAAAGCATTAAAGCAGCATTGATAAACCCGGTAAAGAGTTTAAGAATGGAATAAGAAAGGAATTGTGTGTAGTGAGTGATAAGTGATAGGTAGGAAAATAAAATATTTTATATCAGGTAATCGGGAAACACGAAACCGGGTACTGGTAATCAAATAGTCTTTCGGACAATATTTAAAAAATCAGCAGCGCTTAAAATAGGTATTCCGCGAAAAGGGTGCAGCTCCAATAGATCTTTATCGCCTGTAATGATGCAGGCCGCATTTGTAGCTACGGCCAGCTCAAGAAACTTATTGTCTTTGGTATCACGGCAGGCAGTGATGGTTTCCGGTATTTCACTAAATAGGGCAAGCTGTTTGAAATCCTTTAAAGCTAATAACCTTTCTTCAAGAGAAATATACTTATCAAATTTTGGACGCAATAAAACTTCGCTAAATTCATTATATGTTTCAAGGCTTGAACAAACTGTTCCCGTTTTAACAACCCATTCAAACGCTTTTCTCGGGTTGGAATATCTGAATAAAAAAGCGCTGATTAATGTATTGGTGTCAATAACAAATAAGTCATTCTTCATTCAGCAATTTTTCAAGCATTTCTTCTGTAAGCCCGTTTTTTACCGCTTCATCACTTATTTTATCAAGCAGGGTAAAGAACTCGTCTTCCTGCACGCCACGGTAAAGAATTTCTATTTGTCTTTCGATATTCTTTTCAAGTTGTTCCTTTATTTTAGGAGAAACCTCCTGCCATTTTTTAGCCGTAGCATCATCCACTTCAATCACAATACGTTCCATTTAAAAAAAATTTAATTGTATCTCAAATTTACTGATAATTATGTTTAAGAATTATGTAAAAACCGCATGGCGGAATATCAGGAAAAGCAAACTTTTTACCGCATTCATATTTCCTGGTCAATTTTCCTGTTGCCGGTTTAGCAGCCTTATGCATTGCGTTAATAACCGTGAGCATTCAGGCAATTAAAGCGGCAGTAGCTAACCCGGTTAAAGCATTGCGAAGTGAATAGGGCTTTGCCTTTTGGGAAGTTTAATTGCCTTGAATCGTAAGCCCGCAGCTTGCAGTGCCTTATCCAAACGCCATTTCTTTGTTGTACTTGTTTTTATATTCCAGCGGCGACACGCCCGTTATTTTTCTAAATACTTCCCTGAATGCTTTTACATCAGCATAGCCCACTTCATACATTACTTCACTAATGGTTTTGCGTGTGGTTTCCAGCGCCTTTTTGGCCGATTCAATTTTCACTCTTTGCAAATATTCAACCGGCGTATTGCCTGTTGCTTTTATAAACCGCCGGTCAAAATTTCTTCTTCCAACAGCAAACTTTTGTGAGAGGTTTTCCATAGATATCTTTTCATAAAAATTGTTTTCAATATACTCCTGTGCTTTTTTTACCACTTCATCCCCATGCGCTTTTTGCCCGGTGAATATTGCAAAATCAGATTGTGTTTGCCTGTCTATATCTATCTGGAAAATCTTGGAGCAGTAAATAGCCGTTTGCCTGTCGTAATATTTTTCAACTAAATAAATTAAGAGGTTTAAAAAAGAATAACCACCGCCGTTGGTATAAATGCCTTGCTCATCAGTTATTAGTTTTTCTGCTTTTACAATCACTTTGGGAAACAGGCCCCTGAAGTTGTTTACTGCATTCCAGTGAATGGAGCAGGTTTTGTTGTCCAGCAATCCTGTTGAAGCCAGCAAATAAGCGCCGGTGCACATGCTGGCCAGTTCAGACCCTTTTTTATATTGTTCGTTTATCCAATTTACCAGCAGCAAATTTTCCTGGTGAAGCTTTTTGAAATCTCCCTGTATGGCGGGAATAACAATAAGATCGGTTTTCTTAATAGATGAAATGTTTGCCTGGGGCATAACGCTTAGCAACCCGTTTACAAAATCTGTGTGTGTGGATATGCCGGCCATTTCTATGTTAAACGCCGGCCGTTTCCCATTCTTTTTCCAGTATTCATTAGCGCTGGTAAAAACATGCCATGTGCCAATAATGCACGACAAGGTATTAGGCCCTGTTTGCGCATTTGGTATTAATATGGTAAGATGTTTCATAGAATTAATTTAATGGTTTAAAAAGCCTGCTTAGCAGATTTAATGGTGGTAAAGTTAAAAACTTATTTTGTCTAAATTAACCCGTCACAAAGTCTGTTTTACACCCCTTAATGGTGGTTAACTGTTAATACTTTTGAACCCGGCGCATTGATGTAATAATGCGGAGATATTATTTAAAATAAAAAAACAGGATTATGAAAAACAACGATTTTACAACAACTATTTTGGTTGATGCAACACCGGCACAGGTTTTTGATGCGGTGAACAATGTACGTGGCTGGTGGTCTGAAAATATTGAAGGCGATACCAACAAACTGAATAGCGAATTTTTATATCACTACCAGGATGTGCATCGTTGCAAAATGAAAATCACTGAACTTGTTCCCAACAAAAAAGTGGTTTGGCATGTGCTGGACAATTACTTTGTATTTACAAAAGATAAGAGTGAATGGAAAGACACGGATATAATTTTTGAGATTAGTGAAAAAGAAAACAAAACGCAATTAACATTTACCCAAAAAGGATTGGTACCTGCGTATGAATGTTTTAAAATTTGCCACGATGCATGGACGCACTATATATAGGATAGTTTGAAAGCGCTTATTATAACCGGTAAAGGCAAAGCAACGCCAAAAGAAGTTGAAGAAGAAAAGGCGGCAACGCCGGATACCCCGGAGCAGGCAACCACAAAAAGTATTTATCACCGGCTGCTTATTGAAACCCCTGCAGAAAAATTATATGAGGCAATAACCACACAGGAAGGGTTGGCCGGCTGGTGGACAACCGAAACGACAGCAAAACCGGAAGTTGGCAATGTTATGCGATTTGCTTTCGGCCCTGATTATTTTAAAGAAATAAGGGTGGAAGAGCTTAAACCATACAGTAAGGTAAAATGGCGCTGCCTTAAGGGCTTTGAAGACTGGGTAGGAACTACGCTTACATTTGAATTGCTTCCGCATGCCAAAGGAACTGTACTGCTGTTTCATCATGATGGATGGGCTGCCTACACGCCTGAATTTGCATCGTGCAGTTTTGATTGGGCGCTCTTTTTCAGAAGCCTGAAATTTCTATGCGAAACAGGAAAAGGTTTTCCTTATCCCGACTTTCGCAAATAATACGTAAATACTTTTTGTGTTCCGGGCATTAAATATCCCGGATGAGGGTATTCTTTTAGCCACAGATGCACAGATTTTTACCTGTGCATCTGTGGCTATTGATTGTATATAGCAATAAGTTGATTTACCGCTCACTGTTCGCTAACAAATAATTCATTGTACGATTTCGTACAGTTTTTACGACTGCCATTTTTATAACAAGCTGAAAATAAACTTCTTTTTCCGTGGCATTGCACTTGTTTCATTTTAATGCCGTTGCTAAAGTACTGTGTGGTTTTATAAAATGCCGGCCTGTAAAAATCATTTAAATTATATAAATCCCGGTTTAAACAATGCTTAAAAATTACTTCAAAATCGCCTGGCGCAACCTTGTTAAAAACAAAGTGTATTCTGCCATTAATATTGTTGGGCTTGCCGCAGGCATGGCCGTAGCCATGTTAATCGGCTTATGGATATCAGATGAGGTTACGTATGATAATTATCATACCAATCATAAAGAACTTGCCCAGCTGATGACTGTTTTTGTTGATAACGACGGAACCAGATCAGCAAGTGCTGCGGTAGCTATGCCTGCAGGTGAGGAACTGCGTAGCAAATACGGCAGCGATTTTAAGAATATATCCATGGCTTCCTGGAACTTTGGACATGTATTGGGGGTTGGGAATAAAAAAATAACCGGACAAGGTATGTGGGTGGAACATAATTTCCCTTCCATGCTTTCTTTAAAAATGATAAAAGGGAATATTAATGCATTGAATGATCCTTCTTCTGTGTTAATCAGCGCTTCTATTGCAAAATCTTTGTTTGGTGATGCCGATGCCATTAATAAAACCATACGTTTTGATAATAAGAATGACTTTAAAGTGGCTGGTGTGTTTGAAGACCTTCCGCATAACACCACTTTATACGATGCCAAACTTTTCCTGCCCTGGAAAAAATATATTACCACCGAAGACTGGCTGAAGCGGGCAGCAACACAATGGAATAATCACTCCTGGCAATGCTTTGTGCAGTTGAACGATAATGTGGATGTGGCAAAACTTACTGCTAAAATCAAGAACGTGGTAATGGTGCATAAAAATGCAGCTACTGATGGTGTGGAAGAAGCGTTTATTCATCCCATGGATAAATGGCATTTGTACAGCGATTTTAAAAACGGAGAAGCAACATCGGGCCGCATACAATTTGTTTGGCTGTTTGCTGTGATTGGTGTTTTTGTATTGCTGCTGGCCTGCATCAACTTCATGAATTTATCTACGGCGCGCAGCGAGAAGCGGGCAAAAGAAGTAGGCATACGTAAAACAGTAGGCTCTGTAAAAAGCCAGTTGATAAGCCAGTTCTTAAGCGAATCTGTGCTTGTTGCTTTTCTTTCTTTTGCACTTGCCATATTACTGGTTATTGTTTTATTGCCCATGTTTAATAAACTGGCAGATAAGAGCATCAGCATACCCTGGAGCAATGGCGCATTCTGGCTGCTTGCCACTGCATTTACCTTGCTTACAGGATTGATTGCGGGCAGCTATCCGGCATTGTATTTATCCAAGTTTGAACCGATAAAAGTTTTAAAAGGCACATTCCGCGTGGGCAAATATGCATCGCTGCCACGCAAGGTATTGGTGGTGGTGCAGTTTACCTTTTCCATTGCATTAATTATAGGAACAATTATCGTGTATAAACAAATTCTGTTTGCACAAAACAGGCCGGTGAATTATGATAAGGCAGGATTGATAACCATACCTATGACAACGCCCGATTTATACGGCCATTATGATGCTTTGCGCAGCGATTTAATTGCAACAGGCGCTGTTGAAAATATGGCAGAATCGTCAAGCCCCACAACGGCTGTATATGCTAACCAGATAGGGTTTAACTGGCAGGGGAAAGACCCTAACACACTGCCCTCATTCGGAACAATTGGGGTAACAGTTGATTTTGGCAAAACCATTGGCTGGCAAATAAAAGAAGGCCGCGATTTCTCTAAAGATTTTGCAACAGACAGCCTTGGGATGATATTGAATGAAGCAGCGGTTAAACAAATTAATATGAAGCGGGATATTGTTGGGCAAACCATTCAGTTTAACGACAGGAATTATACCGTTGTTGGTGTAATAAAAGATATGGTAATGGAGTCGCCCTACCAGCCGGTAACGCCTACTGTGTTTACGTATGATCCCAACTGGGCCAATGTGATCTCCATAAAAATGAAACCCGGTGTTGGCGTAAAAGATGCGCTTGGTAAAATTGAAGCGGTGTTTAAAAAATATAATCCCTCATCTCCTTTTGATTATTCGTTCAATGATGAAGAATATGCAAAGAAGTTTGCCGATGAGCAGCGCGTAGGCAGGCTGGCTACGTTCTTCACTATTCTTGCCATATTTATTTCATGTTTAGGATTATTTGGGCTGGCATCTTTTGTGGCAGAGCAACGCAAGAAAGAAATTGGCGTGCGTAAAGTATTGGGCGCTTCGGTATTCAATTTATGGCAGATGTTATCAAAAGAATTTGCATTGCTGGTGGGCATTTCGTGTTTGGTTGCCATTCCGCTGGCGTGGTATTATTTAAACGGCTGGTTAAAACATTATAATTATAAAACGGATATAAGCTGGTGGATATTTGTCGTGTCCTGTGTTGGTGCGCTGATGGTAACATTAATAACCGTAAGCTTCCAGGCAATAAAAGCAGCAATCGCCAATCCTGTAAAGAGTTTAAGAACGGAGTGATTGTCGTGAATCGTGAAGCGTCAAACGTGAATAATACATGAACCACAAAGGCGCAAAGTGCACAAGCAACACAATGATTTCTTCGTGCAGCTTAGTGACCTCGTGCCTTTGTGGTTTAAAAAATATAATCGCTTAATCATACAAATACCGCCGCAGGCAATGTTTAAAAAGTAAACAATGATAAATTAAATAACATAATGTTACAAGCTCGTAGCTCAAGGCTCACAGCTTATAGCTTGCAGCCTTAAAAATCTTGCAATGCCTGTAACAAAGAAGCAGCTAATTCGTTTTACATTATTGTAAAAAAATAATCATGAACTTATTTAAAGCTTTTCTATCAACATTGTTATTGCTTATAACCAGTACGGTTATTGCGCAAACAAAAAAAATCAGCCATTTCAGTAAAGTTATTGTTAGTCCATACATACAGGTTTCATTGGTGCAGGGTAATGAAGAAAGTGTAAAAATTGATGACATACAGGTGGATGAAAGCAAGCTGCATATTGAAGTAAATAATAATACGCTTCGTATTTACCTGGATGGCGCCAAAGATTTTCCGAAGAATGAAAAAGAATATAGAGATGGTTATACGGAAACTTATTCCCTGTATCCTAAAACATCTGTAACGGTAACTATAACCTATAAAACGCTGGAAGCACTTTCTGTTCGCGGCGAAGAAACAATACTTTGTGCAGGGCCGGTTGAAAGCGATTTGTTTGTGTTGAGAATGTATGGAGAGCCCGATGTTACATTTAAAGAAATGAATGCAAACGAACTTTCAAGCATTATGTATGGTGATGGTTCGCTGCATATAAAATCCGGCACTATCAACAATCAGAAATACACCTGTTACGGCGAAGGCAAAGTAAACAGCCTTGCCACTAATGGCAGCACAAGCCGTGTAATTGCTTATGGCGAAGCTGATTTTAAACTGAATGTTTCAGACAGGATTAAGATTACTGCTTTTGGCAGCGCACAGGTTCATTATAAGGGAAATCCAAATATTGATAAAGGCCTGCATTTCGGCGACCTGGTAGTTGATAAAATGGATTAGATAACTTTACTCCGCCTTCACTTCTTTCAGCTTTATATAATAATGCTTATCAATCCATGCTGTATTAAAAAAGGCAGTGTCATTTAAACTTTTCCATTGTTGGGTTGGCTTTATGCGGATGGCTTTACCATCATGCAATAAAACAAGCTGAAGGTTAAAACCATTTATGCAGCTATCCCAGCGGTAATAGACTTTCTTTTTATCAGGCGAATAATAATAACTCAACTGCGGTATTTGTATGTTGCTTAAATATTGATCAAATACTTTACTGAAATCTATACCTGCATTCTTACTGATGTAATTTTCTATTTGCTGTGCGGTAACAGTTTGATGATAAAATGTTTTGCCAAGGCCGCGTAAAATGCTGCGCCATTTTGCATCATTGTTTATGGAATAACGAATGGTTTGCAGCATATTGCCACCTTTATAATACATATCGCCGCTGCCTTCTTCATTTACGTTATAGTGAGCAATAATAGGCTCATCATTTCTTATCTTTTTGCGGGTGCCATAATTGTAATCATTACCGGCTTCCCTGCCAAACAAATATTCTGTATATAAAGTTTCACTGTAGTTGGCAAAACTTTCGTGTATCCACATATCTGCCAGGTCTTTTGAAGTAATGTTGTTCCCAAACCATTCATGGCTGCTCTCATGCTCAATAATAAAATCCCATTTCAGGCCCCAGCCGCTGCCGCTTAAATCAGAACCGAGATAACCGTTGCGAAACCTGTTGCCATAGCCAACAGCGCTTTGGTGTTCCATACCCAGGTGCGGCGATTCAACCAGCTTATAACTGTCTTCATAAAAAGGATAAGGGCCCCACCAATATTCCAGCGCATGTATTACAGATTTGGCTTGCTGAAATTGCACTTTGGCTGAGTCAAGGTTATAATCAAGCACCCAGAAACTCATGTCAAGTACACCTTTTTCGCCATGCAAAGTATCAGTCCAGTTTACATATTTGCCAATGTATGGAATGATGTTATAGTTGTTGATAGGATTTTTTACTTCCCATTTCCACGTAGCTGTGCCATCATTATTTTTTATAGTTGATGAAAGCCTGCCATTGCCAACCGCTGCTAAAGTATCGGGTGCAATAATAGTGAGTGAAGCGCCATTATCAGGCTCATCGCTTTGATGGTCTTTGCAGGGATACCAAACGCTGGCGCCCAAACCCTGGCAGGCAACGCTCATCCAGGGTCTTCCCTGTTTATCTTTCTTCCATATCCAGCCGCCATCCCAGGGCGGGCGAACGGCTTCGCGGGGTTTGCCGTGATAAGTGATGATTATTGAATCAATCAGTTGTTTCTTTTGAATATAATTTGTGAGGCCTTTATTAATATACCAAACATTTTCACCTTGTTTATGTATAATAGAAAAGTTATTGTTTTCTGTACTCTGTACTTTATCTATAACCAGCGGAGATTGCAAATCGATTTGCATAAGCGCCATTGGTTTATCCATATCCAGCTTATTTAAGCTTTTTCCGTTTATTTTATAAATGATCTTTACTGTTCCCTCAATCGTCTTATTCTCATAATCCGGTTTCACCGTTATATCATACCTCAACACATCCCACCATGCCCGCTCAGGAGTAATGCTGCCACGCAATGTATCAGCATGTGTGAATGTTTTCGTTTGCTGTGCATTTAATGAGGCTGTGACCAACGAGCAATTAGCTATGAGCAAAAACAATAATTTTTTCATTGTATAGTATTCTTGAAACGTTTCGCGCAAAGGCGCAGAGGTCCACAAAGAGAATAAGCTAAGTCTTTGCGCTTCTTTTTTGCTTTGCGTGAAACTACAAATTTATAACCCGATCAAATTATATCCTTTACCAATCTTTATGAAAGATTGCTGTAACCTGTCTTTATGCGTATCTGTTATAAAAACCTGTGCGCCGCTTTGCACGCAAACATATTGTAACAGGTTTTCCATACGCTTTTCATCAAGTTTTTCAAATACATCGTCCAATAAAAGAATGGGCGCAAAACCTTTTATAGTTTTCAGCGTTTCAAAAGCAGCCAGTTTAAAAGCAAACAATAAACTTTTCCGCTGTCCCTGCGATGCAATGTTTTTAAAAGTAGTTTGCTTCAATTCAATCACCATATCATCTTTATGAATGCCGGTGCCGGTGCGTTGCAGGTATAAATCGCGCTGCAGGTTTTGCTGCAACAATTCTTCAAATGTGTTATTGTTCAACTGGCTTTCATATTCAAGGGAAAGCTTATCATCTTTATCAGCAATGGAAATATATTGGGCTAAAACCTGCGGCAGAAATTCGTTTAAAAACTGTTGCCTTCGCTCATAAATAAAATTGCCTTTTTCAAGCAACTGGCTGTTTAATATTTCAAGCAATTGTTCATCATAATTATTGCGTTCGGCAGCGAATTTTAAAAAGCTGTTGCGTTGCTGTAATATTTTATTATAGGCAATCAGTTGTTCAAGATAATCGTGTTGCAATTGCGATAACAATGTATCAATAAATTTCCTGCGCTCTTCGCTGCCTTCGGTAATTAAAGACACATCATCCGGCGCTATCATCACGCAGGGATATTTGCCGATGTGTTCCGAAAACCTTGTGTAACTCTCCTCATCAGCCAAAAATTCTTTGCGGTTGTTTTCACGCAGTATGCAAACGAGTTTATGCTCTTCCTTATTTTTTTCAAACCTTCCGTCAATGCGAAAACCGGCAAAGCCATCTTTTACGCTTTGGGCATCGGGGCGGTTAAAGCTGCTTTTGGTAAAGCATAAATAATAGATTGCATCAAGCAAATTAGTTTTACCGCTTCCGTTTTGACCATAAATGCCAATAATATTTTCGTTGAAGTTGAAAGATTCAAAACGGTAGTTGCGGAATTGTGTAAGTGCAATATGCCTGCATGCAAACATGCGGGCAAGATAGTATTAACGCTTTACTTTATCAACGCCGTTGTATATCTCTGCAATGCCAACGGTGAAATTGATGGAAGGGATTGTTAACGATTGGCCTAAATCTTTTGTTTCTGACAAAGTCCATGTGTTATCATCATTTTTCACATATAGCACTGCATGAATAGCTGTTGAATCAATAAGAAGATATTCGTGTAAAGATGTTATCTCCCTGTATAAATCGAATTTAGCGCCTCTGTCGTAATTGGCGGTAGATGGAGAAAGGATTTCAATGATAACAGATGGGTTTGTGATGGTGTCAAATTCATCATCCACAAATGCAGGGTCATCACAAAGAATAATAATATCAGGATAAGTATATAATGTATTGGATGGAATGTGAATGCGCAGGTTACTGCCAAATTCGTTGCAGCCTTTGTCTTTTAAAAAATCATGCAACGTTCCTCTTAAATTACTTTCAATAAGGTTATGCTTGAATGATGCACCACTCATGGCAAATATTTCGCCTTTATAATATTCATGCTTATCCAAAGCACTGCGTTCAAAGGCGAGGTAATCCTGCTGTGTTACATATTTTGCTGCGGTTTGCTGCATGTATCAAAGATACAATTATCTGGTAAGTGGATTGCTGCAACCGTTTGAATAAATGCGGATACATTAGATATTCAAGCTGCCGTTGTACCATAATATTATAAGTGTTTGAGTATGGGTATCCCTCTCCATTCCCGGAGAGGAAATGAGGGTGAGATTTTGCTGCCATGAAAATATATAGTACAAGGGAGTGACACAACCGTGATGCCACCTGTTTATTGGCTGGCAACCAAAAAACATTCATCAAAGCGGAGCTTTGCTGCAAAATCTTTCTTAAAATAACATCAAAACGTAATTTATCAACAGGGCAACCGTTGTTTTGTGGTTGAACGTATTTTGCATACATCAAAAAGTATAAGCATGCTATTTTTATTACAGGTTGATAGTTCAAAGCTTGTAAACACTATTGCACAACAGCCGCAAACCATGAATTTATGGACTTTGCTGAATAAGGGCGGCTGGATTATGTACCCGCTTTATGTGTTGCTGGCCGTGGCTATTTTTGTTTTTTTTG
The DNA here is from genome assembly GCF_900115755.1 of Parafilimonas terrae. Lineage (GTDB taxonomy): Bacteria > Bacteroidota > Bacteroidia > Chitinophagales > Chitinophagaceae > Parafilimonas > Parafilimonas terrae. Next base: position 647,549 of record NZ_FOXQ01000001.1, on the reverse strand, counting down.
AAAGATTGATTGCTATTCGCAAGGCTTCGAGAATTGATGCCAACTTCATGCATATCATTCGCGATAACATTATTACAGGCAATATAAATGGCGCAAGAAACCTTGCCCGCAATACCGATAACCCGGTTGCCCGCATTATTGACAAAGGCGTTCAACGCATTGGCAAACCCATTGATGCCATTGAAAAAAGCATGGAAAATGTGGGCCGTATTGAAATGTATAAAATGGAACGTAACCTGAATATTCTTTCTTTAATTGCAGGCATTGCGCCTATGTTTGGATTTTTGGGGACCATTGTGGGTATGCTGCAATTGTTTTCTGCCATTGCATCAACCGGCGAACTGGAACTGGGTGAAATTGCCGGTGGTATTTATACAAAGATGATTACATCGGCTGCGGGGCTTATAATTGGTTTGCTGGCTTACGTTGCCTATAATTTTTTAAATACACAGGTGGACAAAACAGCCAACAGGATGGAAATAGCCAGCGCAGAATTTATTGATGTGCTGCAGGAACCAACACGTTAGTTTGTAGTTTAAAGTTTTGAGTTTATAGTTATGAATATTAGAAGAAGGTTTAAAACACAGGCAGAAGTGCATTCGGGAACATTGAATGATATTTTGTTCATCCTGTTGTTTTTCTTTTTGATTATATCAACACTGGCAAACCCAAATGTTGTGCGGGTAAACAATCCTAAAGGCACAAAAGATACCAAGGCCAAACAAAATATAGTTGTTTCCATTGATAAAGACCAGCATATTTATATCGGTCACCGCCAGATTGAGCCCGGTAGCCTCGACAGTCTTATAAAGTTTGAAGTTGATAAAAACCGCAGTACCGTAGATACACCTTCTGTTGTCATCAATGCCGATACCTCTTCTTATTACGGCGAAGTTTTTCGCGTGATGCAATCTGCAAAAAGGGCGGGGGCAAAAGTGGTGGCGAATGTGAAGTAAAGTTGTAAGTAATAAGTTTTAAGTTATAAGTGGAAACGCTTGCTTATTTTGGGTTTTTACTTTTTACTTTTGAATTATACATGAATTTTTTCCGTTACATTCATATCGCCAGGAAAGTTTACAGTGAAATAAAAGTTCAAAAGCAATTCAATAAAACATTCCTTATTCCTTATCTGGATGAACTTGAAAATAAATATAACGGGAAGTTTGAAACAGAGCAGCGTGGCAAGATCTTAAAATATTACGGCCTTTTTATTACATCTTTTTTATGCAGCAGTTATAAAAGATTATATGGTGAAATCTTAAGTAATGAAGAACGTAAACGCGCCACATTATTCGGCATTCTTACGCCCGTTGGCGATGATTTGTTTGATATAGATAAGCTTGATAATGATAGCATACGCCAAATAACATTTCATCCTGAAACCTTTGCTGCTACTACGTTTTCAGCGCATGTGGCAAAAGAGATTCAAACATATTTATTAAAAACCGTTCCGCATAAGGAAGAATATATTAAAGCATCAAAAGATGTTTTGGATATACAGGTTGAAACAATTGCACAAACGAATCCCGGTATTTCAAAAGAAGAAATGCAGCGCATTACTTATACAAAAGGCGCTGTTAGTGTAATTATCTATCATCAATGCCTTGACGAGGCGGCCAGTGAGCAAATGCTGGAAGTGTTGTTTTTAATTGGCAGCTTATACCAGCTTGGCAATGATATTTTTGATTTGTATAAAGATGTGCGTGATAATATTTATACATTGATAAATACCTGTGATGATTACGTTCAGTTTAAAAAAGAATTTATTGAACGCATACAGTTGCAGAACAAAAAAATTTATGCTTTGCCTTATACAAAAAAAGATAAGGAAGACTTTTGCATTGTTATGAATACCATCAATGCAAGAAGCCTTGTAGCTATTGACCAGTTTATTGAAACGCAGGAAAAGCATAAAGGTAAAGTTGACTGGTGGAAACTGGAAAGGAAGGATATGATAGTTGATATGGAAAAGCCTGGCAATATTTTAAAATGGCTGAAATACATTTATAAAATCACCCCATCTCCTAAAGGTGCGTAAAACATGTTTAAGCAAATTTTTACCATACTTGTTTTTCTATGCCTTTTTGAAGCGGCTTTTGCACAAAACAAAGATTCACTTATTCATGCCTTGCTTTTGGATATTCAATCAATGCAGGTTAAAAAAGATAGTTTCTTTTACAGGGGCGGTTTTCCAACGTATCGCGAATGCGGCGGAGCGCCGCATAATCTTCAGCCGGACAATACTGTTTTTTATACGGCCATCACGGCCTTTGCCCTGCGCAATATGCTGCCTCATTTGAATGCAGCAGATAAAGCTATTGCTGAAAATATTATTCATGAAGCCAGGATTTCTTATCCGTTATATCGCAATAAACATGGTTATCCTTATTATGGTTTCTGGGCAACAAAAGACCCGATAATGCCGGGCACTTATTACTTTAAATATTTGAAACAGGTTTTTGGCCAGGGCGAAGATGCAGATGATACGGTGATGATATTAATGACTGACAGCAGCAGCAATAAAGATGTTACAGACTTAAAGCAACGGTTGATTGATGTTGCCAATCTTTCCAAACAAAAAATAATTGCTGCTTATAAAAAATATCGAGACATCCCCGCTTACAGCACATACCTTGGAAGCCGCACTGTGCCTGACTTTGACTTTGGTGTTCACTGTAATATTTTATATTTTGTACTGGATAAAAAGCTACCTTTTGTAAAGCAGGACAGTGCCACTTTGCAACTAATTACAGAAATGGTTCGCAACCGCGAATATATGCGTGCGCCAATCTATTTGTCGCCTTACTATGTGCGTTCTTCTATTTTAATTTACCATGTTGTTCGCTTAATGCACGCTTTCCATATTCCCGAACTGGAAGTGTATAAACAACAATTAATTGATGATGCTAAAAAAGAATTTGATGCCTGTAATAATGTGATGGATAAAATTATTTTAAGCACATCTTTAATGCGGCTTGGTGTGAAAGATGAATATTATAAACCGCCATTCACGGATATTGAAGCATTTGAAAAAAGCAACCAACAGCAATTTATTTTTTTCCAGGCAAGAGCGGCGTTTTCTTATCCCACGCCATTCAAGCAAATATTCCTGCATTGGAGTTATATTAATTATTATTTCTATTGCCCCGCTTATTATAAAACCTTATGGCTGGAGAATCTCGTAGAACAGGCAAAAGGAAATTAATGCAGATCGTGTATAAAAAAGCAGTAATCGGGTTACTATTCAAATTAATTATCTAATGAAACATTTATTTGTCTGCCTGTTTTTCTTTTGTTCATGCATACAAGGTTTTGCGCAGCAAAAGGTTCCTGTTTTTGTGTCGGGAACAGAAGGGCATAAAAGTTATCGCATTCCGGCGATCATTGGTTTGCCGGATGGAAAACTGCTGGCTTTTTGCGAAGGCCGGATAAACGGCGCCGGCGATTTTGGCGACATTAATATTGTAATGAAGCAAAGCCATGATGGCGGTAAAACATGGTCGCCGTTGCAAACCATTGTAGATGTTAATTCATTACAGGCAGGCAATCCCGCACCCGTTATTGATTTAACCGATCCGGCTTATCCCGGTGGCCGCATTTTTCTGTTTTATAATACAGGCAATAATCACGAAGGCGAAGTAAGAAAAGGTAATGGCCTGCGGGAAGTTTGGTATAAAACTTCAACTGATAACGGTAACACCTGGAGCGATGCTGTAAATATTACAACGCAGGTGCATCGTCCCAAACAACCAGAGGTAAATCCGGCTTACAATTTTACGGAAGACTGGAGAAGTTATGCGAATATACCCGGCCATGCCATGCAGTTTCAAAACGGAAAATATAAAGGAAGGATTTTTGTGGCGGCCAATCATTCTGCAGGTGCACCACAACAACATTTTGCAGACTATGCTGCGCATGGGTTTTATACCGATGATCATGGTAAAACATTTCATTTGGGAGCATCAGTAAATTATCCCGGAAGCAATGAATCTATGGCTGCAGAATTAAGCAGTGATCAATTAATGATGAACAGCCGCAACCAAAGCGGGGATATGAAAGCAAGGATTGTTTCTATCAGCAGCGATGGCGGTGCAACATGGGATACAACATACGTTGATCAAACACTCATCGATCCCGTAAACCAGGGAAGTATTTTAAATATCGGCACAAAAAAGGGTAAAAACATTATTGCCTTTTGCAACGCTGCTGATATAAAACAAAGAGATAACCTTACACTGCGCATCAGTTATAATGATGGCAAAACATGGAGTAAAGCCATTGCAGTTGATAAAAGCGCTGACAACCGTAAAAAGGATTTTACGGCTTATTCCGATCTGGTAAAACTTAATAAAAAAACAATTGGTGTATTGTATGAAAGGGATGGCTACAAAGAAATTGTTTTTACGGCAGTAAAATGGAAGTAAAAATTATACAAAGCAGGTTTACAAATGTGCATGAATGAATTACAAAAGGATTTTATTACCGCTGCTGTTTTGTATTCTGGCTTTTTTCATTTGCCAGCCAGAGAAAATGGGAAGTGGTATGGCTATCTTCACCGCGATGGAACTGTAGCACAAACGGCGAAAGGAAATTTATTTAAAGGGGCTGGAATGGTATTGCATGCAGGGCTTGCAGCACATCTGATGAAGTGATGCTTTTCAATTATAATGATGCATATTAATAAAAATTTTAGTTGGTTTATTACGGGAATATTGTTTGCAGTTTTATGGGCATCGGCTTCAACTGCCACTAAGATCGGTCTTATGGCCGCGCAGCCTTTGGTAATTGCAGAAATGCGTTTTGCACTGGCTTCTACGCTCATGTTGTTTATTGCACATTTTATTTTAAAACAACGTTTGCCTGAAAAAAAAGAATGGAAGCAATTGATGGTTTACGGCTTTTTAAACATCAGTGTATACCTGGGTTTGTATGTTATCGCCATGCAAAACGTTACAGCAGGTATAGGCGCTTTGGCTATTGCTTCCAATCCTGTGTTCATCGGCTTTCTTTCGGTGTTCTTTTTAAAAAAGAAACTGCATTACTCCATCATTATTTCTATCATTGTTTGCACACTTGGTGTTGTATGTGCTTCATGGCCTTTAATGGGCGACGCCACTGTAAGTGTTGCAGGTTTGATAACAATATTTCTAAGCATGTTATCTTATTCCATTGGGGCTATTTATTTCTCATCCAGGCAATGGAACGGTCTTTCTCTGCTTACCATTAATGGCTGGCAAACTTTGCTTGGCGGATTATTTTTACTGCCTGTAACACTTTTCTTTTATAGGAGTTCCGGTAATCATTTCAATGGTAAATTCTGGCTGTCTGTAAGCTGGCTGGCCATACCCGTTTCTATTTTTGCCGTGCAGTTATGGTTGCGTTTATTGCAATTGAATGCTGTTCGCGCAGGCTTGTGGTTATTCCTTTGCCCGTTATTTGGTTTCATCATCGCGGCATGGGTGGTAAAAGATGTTATCAGTATCTATACAGTTACCGGGGTTTTGTTCGTGGTTATTGGTTTGCTTTTATCAAGAATAAAAACGAACCAGGGTGAGGCGCGGCCGGGTGATTAAAGCCGGGGTTGAAAACCTTTTTTACCAGCGCTTTTCCCATAGGACTGACGTATGAGGATTATCGCCTGAACCTGTTTCCACTAAACCGCGGGCCTTTCCGCGCAAATATTAAAACTATTGTATAAGTATGTTAAACTTTTTTTACAGGCAGTAAATAACAGCGGGTTTACTGTTTCTTCTTTTATTTGCCCGCATGGGGCAGGATAGTTAAAATTAAAATTGAATTAGTTTTATCCCGCCGATTTTTTAAATGATTAATGATGCATGTTTTTCAAGCAGAACGATTGAATGCCTTTCTTACAGGGATTATTGAGCAGCAACTTACGCCGGCAGCCTGGCAGTGGCTGCAGCAGCAACCTTCATCCGGTGATATTGGACAGTTTAATAAAACCTTTGTTTTAATTCCACGTAAAACGGGTAAGGAATATATACAGGTTTCAGTGGAACAATTAAATTCCCTGCAGCAAATACGCCCCGGGTTTTCAATAGAAGGATATAGCATTGACCGCTTATGCAGGGTATGGCTCCTGCTGCAATTGGATAATACAAACGAGGATGCTTATATAAAAATAATAGAGAACCTGTTTCTTGCGGCAGAAGTAAATGAACTGGTAACATTATATGGCGCATTACCTGTTCTTGCTTACCCGCAAAAATGGGCAGCCCGTTGTGCAGAAGGCATAAGAAGTAATATAGGGGCGGTGCTGGAAACGATTATCTGCAATAATCCTTATCCTTCAGAATATCTAAGTGAAGCGGCATGGAACCAGTTGGTATTGAAAGCTTTTTTTACGGAAAAAAATATTGATTGCATCATCGGCCTTGATAAAAGAGCTAACAAAGCATTGGCTGATACTTTATGTGATTATGCGCATGAACGTTGGGCAGCATCAAGAACGGTGCACCCGCAATTGTGGCGTTGCGTTGCACCATTTATTGATGCAGGAAATTTCAGCGATATACAAAAAGTGTTGGAAAGCAAAAACCCGGTTGAGCAAAAAGCTGCTTTGCTTGCCTGTTATAACAGCAACTACGAACCGGCCAAAACGTTGCTGCATGAATATTCTGAAATAGAGAATACGATTGAATCGGGTGAATTAAATTGGCATTCGCTTGCAAAAGAAGCAGCGGCTGCTGTATAAAATATTCTTTCAAATTTTAATTAAGCAATTATGTGTTGTAATGGAAACCTGACAGAAAAAGAGCTGCAACCAAACAGTAATGATACCAGTTATCTTGATACAATTAAAGGCATGCGTTTTTTTGATCCGCATGTACACATGACTTCACGCACTACGGATGATTACCAGGCCATGGCCGATGCCGGCGTGGTAGCATTGATTGAACCGGCTTTCTGGTTAGGCCAACCACGCACTGCTGTTGGTACGTTCAGGGATTATTACAGCAGTTTGATAGGCTGGGAACGGTTCAGGTCATCGCAGTTTGGCATTAAACATTATTGCACCATCGGCCTAAATTCAAGGGAAGCCAATAATGAAGCGCTTGCTGAGCAGGTGATGGAAATATTGCCTTTATTTATTTATAAAGAAGGCGTGGTTGGCGTGGGTGAAATTGGTTTTGATGATCAAACAGCGGCAGAAGAAAAGTATTATCGCCTGCAACTGGAACTGGCGAAAGAAGCTAATCTCCCTGTACAAATTCATACGCCGCACCGCGATAAGAAAAAAGGAACGACAAGGAGCATGGATATTGCGTTGGAGCATGGGCTTGATCCATACATGGTAATTGTAGATCATAATAATGAGGAGACCGTTAGAGAAGTCTTAGACCGCGGTTTCTGGGCAGCATTCACTATCTACCCGTTTACCAAAATGGGTAATGAGCGCATGGTAGAAGTTATTAAACAATATGGCAGTGAACGCATCATGGTGAATTCAGCAGCAGACTGGGGCATCAGTGATCCGCTGGCGGTGCCCAAAACGGCTGCATTAATGAAACAGCGCGGCATCAAGGATGAAGATATATTCCTGGCAACATATAAAAATGCCATCACCGCTTTTGCACAAAGCGGGCAAATTGATGAAGCTGATTTTAATAGCGATAAAGAAATAGACCAAAGCCAGAAATTTAATGGCAATACTATTTTGCGCGGCGGCCAGCAACCACGCATAGATAAAAACGCTATCATTATTAAATAAGGTTTTGTGAGAAGGATAACGGGGTTGCTCCGGTTAACAAGGCCGGCTAATGTTATTACTGCGGTTTCCGATATACTTGCAGGTATCACTATATCCGGGTATTTTTTGAATGCGAATGAATACTCATGGAAACCGGTGATTTTACTGGTCATTTCAACAATGGGTTTATATGCAGGCGGTGTTGTATTCAATGATGTATTTGATGCAAAACTCGATGCAATTGAACGCCCGGAACGCCCTATTCCTTCAGGTGTTGTAAGTAAAACTGCAGCAACAGTTTGGGGCTTATTGTTATTGGTGATTGGAATTATAGCGGCCGCAAATGTTCATGAAGGTTATACAGTTTCTGTTGTTTTATCTGTTGCTATTGCTGTTTGTGCATTGGTTTATGATAAATGGTGCAAGCATCATTTTATTGCAGGCCCGTTTACAATGGGCTTGTGCAGGGGCTTGAATTTATTACTTGGTATAAGTATTATGCCGGCAGCCGTACACAGTTTCTGGCCTCTGTGTTTGGTGCCTGTTGTTTATATAGCCGCAATAACCACGGTGAGCAGGGGAGAAGTGCATGGCGGCAACAAAGCCAACTTATACCTTGCTGTTTGTTTATATGCATTGGTAATAGCAACATTGCTTACATTCAGTATAATACAACAATACTGGCGGACCGCTGTTTTTCTTATTGCAGGTTTTTGCGGTATGATTATGCCACCGCTTATGAAAGCTATTAAACAGCCTTCCGGCCCGTTGATTGGCAAAGCTGTAAAAGCCGGTGTGCTCGCATTGATATTAATGAATGCAGCATGGGCCGCTGCATTCGGACAATTTTATCTTGCCTGTATTATTGTTTTGTTACTGCCGCTTTCTATTTTGCTGGCGCGGCTTTTTGCAGTAACATAGTATAGTTGATGACAGCAATCATGTTATTTTAAAATTGTATTGTTTAATTTTTGTTTGAGATGGATTATATACAACAACGTTTTAGCGTTCCATTTGAATATCGCGTTTATTTCACCAGTCATTTGTTTCAGCAACAGAACCCTGTGTTAAGGCAATTTTTGCAGGCTGATGTTTCAGACAATATCAAAAAAATATTTTTTGTAATTGATTCAGAAGTTGCAGCATGTCACCCAACACTTATGGATGATATACGGCAGTATTTTGCGGCCAACAGTGAAGTAATATTAATTGATGATATGCTTATTGTACCCGGCGGTGAGGCTTGCAAAAACACAGATGTTTATGTGCATGAAATTATTGCAGCCGTTGATGAACATGGCATTGACAGGCATTCTTATATCGCAGCCATTGGCGGCGGCGCTGTGCTGGATATGGTTGGTTATGCTGCTGCCATTTCGCACCGTGGTATTCGCCATATCAGGATGCCTACTACTGTACTGTCGCAAAACGATTCAGGTGTTGGTGTAAAAAATGGCATCAATTATAATGGCAAGAAAAACTTCATCGGCACATTCGCGCCACCTGTGGCTGTTTTTAATGATGATCATTTTCTTACTACACTTGCTGACAGGGAATGGCGTGCAGGCATTGCGGAAGCGGTTAAAGTAGCGCTTATAAAAGACAAGCAATTTTATGCATGGCTTTGCAAAAATGCACTGGCATTAAACAGGCGTGAAATGGAACCGATGCAATACCAGATAAAACGATGTGCACAATTACACATTGATCATATTGCAGGTGGCGATCCGTTTGAAAAAGGATCGTCGCGCCCATTGGATTTCGGGCATTGGAGCGCTCATAAAGTGGAACAGCTTTCCAACTTTGAAATACGTCACGGCGAAGCAGTTGCAATGGGCATTGCGCTCGATACGGCTTACTCGCATTTATGCGGCTGGCTTAATGAAGAAGATGCAAGATTAGTCATTCAGTTATTGATTGACCTTGGGTTTGATATTACGCATCCGTTGATGGAGGTTTCAGATGATAACAGTCCTGTGATACAAGGCCTGCACGAATTCCAGGAGCATCTCGGAGGTAGGCTTACAATCATGCTGTTAAACGAAATAGGCAAAGGTGAAGAAGTGCATCACCTGGATATTTCATTATTACAAAAAGCTTCAGAATGGCTGAAGCAATACCATCAAATTGAACAACAATGAAGACCTCTTATTGCCACTTAACATATTGCAGCAATATACATGCGGGCGAAAGCTGGAAAGATCATTTTGCAAAGCTGAAAGAAAATGTACCGGCAATAAAAAAAGAACTGGCGCCCAATGAAGCATTTGGTTTAGGCCTCCGCCTTGCTGATGCTGCCAGCAAAACATTGCAACAACAATCATTGCAGGAATTTAAAGAATGGTTAAGCGATAATGATGTGTATGTTTTTACTATGAACGGTTTCCCTTATGGAAACTTTCATCATACTGCAGTAAAAGATAAAGTGCATGCGCCTGACTGGTTGACAAACGATCGCGTTGCTTATACCATAAGGCTTGCGGAAATATTAGCAGAACTATTGCCGGATGAAATGGAAGGAAGCATTTCTACATCGCCATTAACCTATCGATTCTGGCATAAAGAAGATGAATGGAATACGGTTATAAAAAAAGCCACAGCTAATCTTTTATTGGTTGTTGACAGGCTGATTGATATTAAACAACAAACCGGCAAAACAATACATATAGATATTGAGCCGGAGCCTGATGGACTGTTAGATAACGGAACTGAATTTTTAGAATGGTACCTGCAATGTTTATTGCCATTGGGTATTGAACATTTGCAAAGTAAAGGCTTGAATAAAAATGCTGCGGAAGAAGCTATTAAAACACATATTCAGCTTTGCTATGATGTATGCCATTTTGCAGTGGGTTATGAAGACCATGCAGCGATGATTAAAAAATTTGAAGAACATGGAATAAAAACAGGTAAAATACAAATCAGCGCAGCATTAAAAGGCCGTCTTGATGGTTCAACTGTTGAAAAAGAAAAGGTGATTAATGCTTTTAAAAATTTTAATGAACCTGTTTACCTGCACCAGGTGGTAGCAAGAAAAAAAGACGGTATGCTTTTGCATTACCGGGATATGCCGGATGCGCTTGCAGATAGTAATCGTGCAGATGTTGAAGAATGGCGGGCGCATTACCATGTTCCGCTGTTTATTGAACATTATGATATACTGCAATCAACGCAGGCAGATATTAAAACCGTGCTTGATATTCATAAAAAAAAACCGTTTACAAAATATCTGGAAGTGGAAACTTACACATGGGAAGTGTTGCCAACGGCAATGCGTTTACCCATTGATCAATCTATCAGCAGGGAACTAAAATGGGTGAAAGATTTACTGAATAATCATTAATGAATTTAAGATGCATAAAACTGTTGTTATTGATATTGTGGGCTTATCATCCAATCTTATTGGAGAGTATACACCTTTCATAGAGAAATTTACAGCGCTGCATGGTTTACAAACCGTGAAGCCTGTATTGCCTGCCGTTACCACTTCAGTTCAATCTGTTTATGTTACCGGTAAATGGCCTTCAGAAAACGGTATTGTTGGTAACGGATGGTATGATAAAACGGATTGCGAAATAAAATTCTGGAAGCAATCCAACAAGCTGGTGCAGGGAGAAAAGATATGGGAACGTGCAAAGAAGATTGATCCTTTGTTCACCATTTCCAAAATGTTTTGGTGGTATAACATGTACAGCAGTGCAGATTATGCTGTAACGCCCCGCCCCAACTATCTTGCTGATGGAAGGAAAATGCCTGACTGTTATTCACATCCTGCAGAACTGCGGGATGAGTTGCAGCAAACATTAGGACAATTTCCTTTATTCAAATTCTGGGGGCCGGGTGCAGACATTACTTCCACGCAATGGATAGCAGATGCATCTTTGTTTACAGACAAAAAATATGATCCTACTCTTACCTTAATTTATTTACCCCATCTTGATTATTGCCTGCAGAAATATGGCGATAATCTTTCGCAGATCAACACTCATTTAAAAGAAGTTGATGATGTAGTAAAGCAATTGGTTGAACATTATGAAACAGCAGGCGCAAGCATTATTTTGCTTTCGGAATATGGCATAATGCCGGTTAATAATCCAATTCATATCAACAGGGTTTTGCGTAAGGAAGGGTTATTAGGTATTCGGATTGAACGCGGCCTGGAATTATTGGATGCAGGCGCTTCAAAAGCTTTTGCAGTGGCCGATCACCAGGTAGCGCATATTTATATCAATGATGTTTCTGTGTTATCAAAGGTCCGTTCGCTTGTATCAAATATTCCCGGTATTGCATTGGTGCTTGATAAAGAACAGCAGCAGGAATATCATATCAATCATGAGCGTTCCGGCGATCTTGTGCTGGTTGCTGATACCAATAGCTGGTTCACTTATTATTTCTGGTTGGATGATGCTGTGGCCCCGGATTATGCAAGGGTGGTTGATATACATAAAAAACCGGGCTATGACCCGGTGGAGTTGTTTATGACTTCGAAAGCAAGAGCAGGATATAAATTGCTGCGTAAAAAGCTTGGGTTCCGCTATGTGATGGATGTTATTCCTTTAGATGCAACACTGGTAAAAGGCTCGCATGGAAGCATATTTGCAGATCAAAAATATCATGCTGTTTTTTCCAGTAATCATGATAAAGCTGAAGCGCCACTTGATGCTGCGGAAGTATATCAATATATCTGGAACTGCCTGGCGAAAGATCAATAGTTTTATCATAGACAATAAATCATACATTAAAGATTTAAACCGAATTTATTTAAATTCGTTTACCTATTAATGATTCTATGGTACAAGCTCCTACCTTGCTTCTTATTGATGATGATGCTGATGACCAGGAAATATTTTCAATCGCCCTTCAGAATATAAGCACCTTAATCAGGTTTGTTATTTCAGATAATTGCAAAGAGGCACTGGAAAAGCTTACAAAAGATAAAATGTTTAAACCTGATTTTATTTTTCTTGATTTAAATATGCCTGGTATGAGTGGCAGCCAATGTCTTGCAGAAATAAAAAAGCAAAAACGCCTTAAACACATACCGGTTATTATTTACACTACCAGCAGCGGGCAGCGCGATAAGGAAGAAACAAAAAAGCTTGGCGCAAATTATTTTCTTACCAAGCCAACAGATATAAATAAACTGATTACAATACTTAAAAAAATTTTATCAGGTGAAGAAAAGTTTGTCGAAGCGCAGTGAAGGAACTGATGAAAAAAAACGAGCTGGTTTTGTAGCGATAGAAAATTCAAAGACGGGTAATTTAAAGCGGGCTGCCGATGATTACCCCGCAAAGCCATTAACCGGGTTCGTTCATGCAAAAAAGAAAGATAAAAAAAAGGATAGCAGGGCTGAAGTGCAGATACGCAATGTATTTATGCAGGCGCCGGCTGCTATTGCATTAGTAGAAGGCCCGCTCCAAAAATATGTGCTTGCCAATGCTTTGTACCAAAAAATGTTTAGCCGCACAGAGCGGCAACTGCTGGGTAAAACTATTCGCGAAGCTTTCCCTGAAATACAAGATCAAAAAATCTTCGAACGCCTTGAAGAAGTTTATCATTCCGGAAAAGCGTTTGTTGCGCATGAATTCCCGGCAACATTTAACTATGCAGGAATTGCCAAAACCGGGTATTATGATTTTGCTGCCAAGCCCATAAGCAATGAGGATGGAGAAGTAGTTTCTGTTATGATTCATGCGGTAGAGGTAACGGAGCAGGTGGAAGCAAGAAAGAAAATTGAAGAGAGTGAAAAAAAATACCGCGAACTTTTAACCCTGCTTCCCGTGGCCGTGTACACCTGCGATGCTTCCGGGAAAATCTTATTTTTTAATGAAATAGCCGTAAAACTTTGGGGCTACAGGCCAAACATCCGGGATGAATCTTTAAAATTTTGTGCCTGTTATAAAGTGTGGACGATAGATGGCAAGTTTGTTCCTCCTGAGCAAACACCGATGGCGCTGGCTTTAAAAACAGGACAGCCATTTAGGAATGTAGAATCCATCGTACAGCGGCCAAATGGTGAGAATTTTTATGCGTCGGTAAATGTTGACCCTTTGTTTGATGAAGATGGAAAAGTAAAAGGCGCTATAAATATTTTCCAGGATATAACCAATATCAAGCAGGCAGAAATGGCGGTGCTTGAAAGTAAGGAGCGTTATAGGAATATCATTGCCAGCCTGCCCGTGGCCTTTTATACAACAGATGAGCATGGCGTAATTACTTTATATAATGAGGCGGCTGCTGAACTTTGGGCGTGTCATCCGCAAATAGGGAAAGATAAATGGTGCGGTTCGTGGAAAATGTTTGAAGCCGATGGCATTACGGAGGTACCGTTTGATAAATGCCCTATGGCCATTTGTTTAAAAGAAAAAAGAAAGGTGGTTGCTTACACTTATTTTATTGCAGAACGGCCGGATGGCAGCAGAAGATCTTTTATTCCGTTTGCAGAACCTATTTACGATGCAAACGGCAAAATAACAGGGGCTGCTAATACGCTTATTGACGTTACAGAATCTAAAAAAGCGGAAATCGCCAATGCGAAGCTTGCGGCTATTGTGCAATTTTCGGAAGACGCCATTATTAGCAAAACCACAAAAGGCATTGTTACCAGTTGGAACCCCAGTGCGCAGAAATTATTTGGTTATACGGCTGAAGAAATGATAGGACAGCCCATTACGAAAATAATTCCTGCCGACCGGATTAGCGAAGAGACAATGATACTCAATAAAATCAGCCGCGGTGAAGTGGTGGATCATTTTGAAACAAAAAGGCTTACCAAAAATGGCAACCAGGTAGATATCTCTCTTACTATTTCGCCCATTAAAAACAGTGAAGGAAAAATTATAGGCGCATCAAAAATTGCCCGCGACATTACAGAATATACAAAGGTCCGGAAACAAATTGAAGAAAGTGAAAAGCGGTTACGCCTGGTTATTGAGGCAGGCGCTATGGGTACTTTTGACTGGAATATTGAAGAAGATGAATTTATTTATTCCGAAAGGTTTGCGCACATTTTTGGATACAATAACACAGAAAACCTTACCCGGCAAAGTTTTGTTGATGCTATTCACCCTGACGATTTGCCTGTAAGAACGAAAGCACATGAAGAAGCTTTTATAACGGGTAATTTATTTTATGAAGCAAGGGTTATATGGCAGGACAAATCTTTACACTGGGTTAAAACGGAAGGTAAGATTGTATTTGAAAATAACGCGCCAGTGAGAATGTACGGAACTGCCCTGGACATTACGGAGCAAAAAACGTATGCCGATAAACTGGAAAAAGAAGTAAAAGAAAGAACTGCTGAACTCACCGCTCTCAATACTTCGTTTGAAAAAGCGGAAGTAATTGGCAAGATGGGAAATTATACCTGGAACCTCGTAACCAACAAAGTTGCCTGGAGTAAAAATATGTATGCGGTTTATGGAGTTGATTCAAAAACATTTAAACCGGTTGTGGAAAATATTTTAAAACTGATTCATCCGGACGATTTGAAACATGTGCGCAGGAATATAGAAGAGGGAATAAAAACCGGCGTATTGTATCCCGTGAATTACCGCATTATTGCCAATGGAAAAATAAAAGATATTGCCGGTTCGGGCAGCCTGGGAACAAACGACCGGGGTGAAAAGATTATGATCGGCCTTGTGCAGGATATTACAGAAAAAAAGAAGAACGAAATTTTAATAATCGAAGCCAATAAAGAACTGGCTGAAAAAAATAAAGCGCTTGAAAAAACCAACAGGGAACTGGAACAATTTGCCCGCATAGCCAGCCATGATTTACAGGAACCGTTGCGGAAAATTCAAACGTTCAGCAATATGCTTAAAGGAAAAGTGGGCAATAAAGAGGCAATAGAAAGCTATCTTGAAAGAATAAGTGTTTCTGCCGAGCGCATGCAAACATTAGTCAGGGATGTGCTGAATTATTCCCGAACATCGCATTTAGAAGAAAAATTCGAAGCGGTTGATTTAAATAGCATCATTGAAGATGCTAAACACGATTTTGAATTATTAATCGAAGAGAAGCATGCAGTAATTAAATATAAAAATTTGCCAACCGTTAAAGGAATTCCGCTGTTATTCTCTCAACTTTTTTCAAACCTTATCAGCAATGCATTAAAATTTTCCAGTAAAAATCCTGTTATACAAATTAGTTCTTCCAAAGCCGCTGATGCAGAAATAAGGCAGCATTTACAGCTTGATCCGCAAAAAAAATATCATCACATTGTTTTTAAAGATAACGGTATTGGCTTTGAAGAAGAATATGCTGAACAAATTTTTGCTATTTTTCAACGGCTGCATGGCAGGCAGGATTATTCAGGCACAGGCATTGGCTTGGCACTTGTAAAAAAAATAGTGGAAAACCATGAGGGTGTTATTACCGCCACAGGCAAACCAAATAAAGGCGCAAGGTTTGATATTTATTTGCCTGCATAAATTTTAATGTCGTAAATATTCCGGAGTCATTTTTCATGCATTTATTACTTATCACCATTAAGCCAAACTACTTTTTGCTCCGGCTTATGATCTTTGCCAATGATATCTTTATACAGTTCAGGCCTTCTTGCTTTTATATACCTGTAGCCGCCGGCCCGGGTGATTTTTTCCGCAGAAATAGTTGCCGTTACAAAGCTGTCTTCAAATGAACGGCATTCTGCAATCACGTCGCCAAAAGGATCAATAATCATGGAGCAGCCATTCTTTAGCTGGTCATCATCCATTCCAACCGGGTTTGAAAATACGGCATATACTGCATTATCGTAAGCCCGTGCGGGCAGCCACTTCATAAGCCAGGCCCTGCCTTTCATTCCATCAAATTCCAATCGTAATGATGTAGGATCATTGTCCCGGTTTTTCCAAAGCTCAGGATCAACAAAACCTGCGCCCGGCCTTGTTGATGGCGTGCACATGGTTACGTGCGGCATGAAAATAATGTCTGCTCCCAAAAGTTTTGTAGCACGAACGTTTTCAATAATGTTATTATCATAGCAAATCAATATGCCGCATCTCCACCCGTTAATTTCAAATATGCAGTAGCTGTCGCCCGCTATTAAATATGGATTTATAAACGGGTGGAGTTTCCTGTATTTGGCCACCAAACCATTCTTATCTACACAAACATAGGTGTTGAATAAATTTTCATGTGCATCTTTCTCAAACAATCCTGCCAGGATAGTAATGTTGTTATGTTTCGCTATTTCCGTAAGCTTTAAAATGCTTTCGCCGGCCGGAATAAACTCTGCCACATGAAGCATTTGCTCTTTTGAAAAATGGCTTGCAAACGTATAGCCGGTAATACAACATTCATGAAAGCATATAACCTGTGAACCTTGTATGGCCGCTTTTTTTGAAAGGGATTCAATGATTGAAAGATTATAGTCCTTATCATTACTCCTGTTCTCAAATTGCGCTGTTGATATTTTAATATTATTCATGTTGAAAAGCTGCGTTGCACGAATGTAGGCATTGTTCAACTTTTCCAGCTTCTGCTTATTGCCTGCACTGCATTATTCCGTTCGCAGGGATTTAACAGGATTAGCAACGGCTGCTTTTATTGCCTGGAAACTTATTGTTGCCAGGGCAATGATTATTGCAGCCATTCCGCTTGCAAAAAATATTACCCAGCTCACATCAATGCGATAAGCATAATCCTGCAACCATTGGTGCATATAATACCAGGCAATTGGTGTGGCAATGGCAAATGCAATCGCAATAAGTATGATGAATTCTTTTGAGAAGAGATAAACAATGTTTGCTGAAGTTGCACCCAGCACTTTGCGGATGCCAACTTCTTTAATTCTTTGCGCCGCCATAAAGGAAGCTAAGCCATACAATCCAAGACAGCTAAGGAATATAGCGATGGCAGCAAAAATTTTATACAACTGCGACAACTGGTTTTCCTGTTTGTAGAAACCTGCAATCTTATCGTCCAGGAACTTGTATTCATAAACATAATCAGGAAAAGTTTGCTGCCATATTTTTTTAATGGATTGCATGGTTGAAGAAATGTTTGCAGCGGTCAATTTTATTGAAGCCTGTCGGTACATTGTACTGTTTGTGGTAATAAGCAATGGAGCAACACTCTGGCGTAAAGACCTGTCATTAAAATCTTTCACAACACCAACAACCGGGCATTTTATCACATCACCCCATATACTTACTTCTTTGTTTAATATATCTTCCGGGTTTTTAATTCCCAGGCTTTTAACGAATGATTCATTCACCAAAAATTCTCTTGTCATATCGGAAGGTTGCAAATTTCTTCCGGCTGCCAGCTGCAGTTTATAAACGGGTACATATTCGTTATCGGCAAATTTGGTAATAGCCTGGAAATCTTCATCTTTTATTGCATGGTCAAATTTGAGTGTGGTAAACCTGTTATTATCATCTTCAACAGGTGTGTTGGAACTAAAGCTTACTGCCTGCACGCCGTTTTCCTGTAATAGCTGTTGCCTCAAATAATCCGTGAGCTTGCTGCCGGTACTATCAGGACGGAAAGGAACATTTACAATCGCATCTTTATCGAAACCCAACGGCTGGTTCATAAAATAATCCATCTGCTTTACAATAATGAGTGTGCCGATAATAAGCGCCTGTGCAATGATGAATTGAAACACTACTAATCCTCTTCTTAATGAAATGCCTTTAACAGTATTTGCTGTGAGTTTACTCTTTAAAGCATTAACCGGATTGAAACGTGATAACACAATAGAAGGATAAAAACCGGCAAGTGCGGTTACAGCAATTGTTACAATTAAAAGAAATAAAATAATTGCAGGGTTGCTGAATATGTTGAATGAAAGCGAAAGTTCTAACAATTGATTCAGATATGGCAATGCAAGTACTGTAATAACCGCTGCCAGTATTACAGCACTTGTAACTATCAGGAATGTTTCAATAATGAATTGAATTTGCAGTTGCGATTTATTACTGCCCAGCACTTTTCTTACACCAACTTCTTTTGCACGGTTAATGGCCTGTGCAGTGGAGAGATTGATGAAATTTACGCAGGCTATCAAAAGAATAAATGCTGCAATCAGCCACAATACATTCAACAGTTCATGACTGATTGTTTGGTTGCTGTAATTGCCTGCTTGTGCATCATAGTGTATCGCACTTAATGGTTGTATAATATTGCTATTCTTATTATCCGGCGGCAGTGTCTTTCTTGAATATGCCCGTAATTGCTGATTAAAATTGTCAACAGAAATATGGGGCGGTAACAAAACATAACAACCAAAATCAGCGGATGTTCCATTCCAGTCAGGTTGTGCAAATCCATATTGTTTATCACCTGTAAAATCGGTTCCCCAGGCAATAACCAGCTTAAGCTGAAAGTCTGTATTGGCTGGTATGGTTGCAAGAATGCCCGAAACTTTCAGGGCTACCGGCGGAGACTGAAATAATCCTGCACCAATGCTGTATGTTCCGGTTAATTTAATGGTTTTGCCAATTGCTGTTTTCCAATCGCCAAAATATGTTTCTGCAACTTCTTTTGTAAGCAATACATTGTTTGGGTCTTTTAATGATTCATACGAACCTGCGAGCAACGGGAAATCAAACATTTTAAAGAATGACGGCGCTGTATAAAATACACCACTCTGCTCCTTGAAGTTTTTTACAGGCGTTCCATTGTCATCAAGCGGCTGCAGTTCATCGTTGTGGCTTGCATAAACCGGGGCAATTTGCTCTATTTGGGGAAACGTTGTTTTCAATCCTTCAGGCATTGGAAACGGAACGTTTTTCGTGTAGGAAACAGTTGCCGCATCCGCATGATGTGCTTCCGTTAATACACGATAGATGCGATCTTTCTTTGAGTGAAACTCATCGAAACTTGTTTGATATTGAATGATCATAAAGATCATCATACAAACAGCAATGCCAACAGCCAGGCCGGCAATGTTGATAATAGTATAATTCCTGTTGCGGGTTAAACTTCTGAATGCAGTTTTAAAATAATTACGAAGCATTGTTTGAACCTGGATTTATATGATTAATGGATTACATGGATTAATTTATGCATGCCTGCACAGGTAAAAAATCACAATGTCAATGCCAATGCCTAAATAATTGTTTTTGAAATGTTTAAGAGAGAGACGCTACATGTAATGTACGATAGCGGACATTTTTTGTGCGCACATGAACGCAGGCGATCTCTTAGTTGCATGGATGACCCAGGTAAACAAGATGATTTTAAAATCCTCTTTCGAAATAACGAATGTCTATGTTCATTTCTTTGCCATAGCATGCCTACGATTATTTAAAGTATTTATTGCCGTTTATAAATACAACAGTTCAAAATATGGGATTCTTAAAATTCAATGCATAAACATTGTTCATGTTTGCAGAAAACATCATACAAAAAAAGGAGGTTCTCTTTAACAGGAACCTCCTTAACATCTTTACATTTTTTCTTTCAACTTGCTACCAATACTTGTATCCTGTAACCCTTGCATATTCCACTTTTGCCAAAGCCAGTTGGTATTCATAACGCAGCCCGGTTAATAAAGCGCGTTGCAAATTCACGGCAGCATCTGTAATGTCTGTGTTCAAACCAATACCATTCAAATAACGGCTGGATGCAATCTGCACAGCGGCTTCAGCATTTTCAATCTGGCTTTTCATATTCTTTAATTTTTCTGCATTGGTTTGAATATCCGTTAACGCCTGCTGAATGTTTTGCTGGTATTCATTGTTCAGGCTTTCCTGTGCCAACTGGTTTTGTTTTACCTGTGCTTCTGCAACAGCAATTTGCTTTTTTGTTTTGGCATCAAACAGCGGCACTTTTAAACTCACACCGCCGGCATAATTAAAACGGCCTTCATTTACATTAGGTACATAACCATTCTTTACGCCTGCTGAACCATTTAATGTAATACTGGGTTTATCTGTTTGCCTCACTACTTTTAAATCAGCTTTGGCTTGTTCAATTTTATCCTGTGCCAGTAAAAAATCAGGCGCGGATGCAGATGCCGTTGCAAAAGCATCCTGCGGTGTTTGAACGGGCAAATCGAAATTGAAACCATTGCTGGCAATATTGGTGTTACCTGTTGTGTATTGCAGCAATGTAATTTGCTTTTGCAGGTTGTTTAAAAGGTCTTCTCTTAAATTGATTTCATTATCCACCTGCGACTGAAGGTTCAATACATCAAGCTTAATAGCATCGCCGTTTTTTAATTTGTTTTCTGCAATGCTTTTATTGGCATTAAGATAATTTAAAACGCTGTCTTCAACCGCAATAGCTTTCCTGAAATAAATAATGTTGTAATAAATATTGGCTACCTGGCTTGCTAGTTGTGTTTGTACATTGCTTACATTATCTGCAGCATATTTAAGATCGGCTTTCGATTTATCAACGTTGGCTTTTAATCTTCCAAAATCAAGCAGCATATATTGAGCGCCCACATTTGCATTGAAATTGTGTACAGGCGCAAACTGGAAATTTTGTTTTTGCCCGTTAACTTCAAGCGGTAAAGTAATTTTAGGCTGCAGATATTCATAACTGCCGTTCAAATCAACTGTTGGCAGGTTTGTTTTAGCTGCATCAATGCGTTTTTGTGCAATGTCAATTTGATTTTGGGCTTCCTGCACTTTTGGATAATAAGTGAATGACTGGTTGATAATATTTTTCAATTCACTATTTACAGGTGTTTGTGCATTGGCTATTACAGAAGCATACAACAATGTGAATGTTATTAAATGCTTTTTCATTCGTACTAGTTTTATTTTTTAATGGTTTCATGGAACCTCGCTATGTGCATTCCCCTTATATGAGAAAAATTATCATGCTCGGTTTCATTCGTATATTTTTTCAGTTTAAATTTTATAAAGGCCGGCACTTTGTGCATGCCGGGCCTTTTTTATTGCTGCTTATTTTTTTCATGTTTTAATTATATGTCAAACACTTCAAAGTGTCAGGCACATAAACAAAATTCTCTAATGCGCTTCAAGCATTGCCTTTGACGCGGCGCCATCATTGCTTGTTTTTTTCTTTGTTCTTAAAAACACTACCAGCGGTAATGCCAGGGCAAAAAATATTGCAATGAGATTGAATGTATCGAGATAGGCTAAATAATAAGCCTGCCTGTCAACCTGGTTATTTAAAATGGCCAGGGCGCCATGCGCTGCAGATGAACTGTCAATATTTATATGTGCAGATAATCCCTGCGTGATAGCCGTAATGCGTTGCGTGTATTCAGGCGAACCCGGTGTAAGATTGCCCACCAAACTTGTACGGTGCAATGCATAATGATGCGCCACATAATTGTTGGCGATGGCAATACCAAATGCACCGCCCAATTGCCGCACCATATTATTCAATGCTATACCTGCGGAATAATCTTTTGGTTGCAACCCAACCACTGCCTGGTTTATGAGCGGCAGCATCACCATGGAAAGGCCTGCTGACCGTATAAGGAACGGGAAAAAGAAATCCCACCGGCCTGCATCAGGGCTTATCCTGGAAGTGATGAATGTAAAGGCGGAGAACAATATAAACCCTGTTACCACAAACGGAATGGATGATACGCCTTTACTCATTAATTTACCTATAACAGGCATTAATATTACAGAGATTAAAGAAGGCGCTAACAGTGCAAGGCCTGTTTCATAAGCTGTAAAACCCATTACACGCTGCGCAAGCACGGGATAAACAAATACAGAAGTGTATAACCCAAAACCAACAATAAAAGTAAAGATGGTAGTAAAAATAAGATTGCGGTTGTTTAATACTCTCAGGTTTACTGCGGGCTTTTCAATTCTTAATTCGCGAATGATAAAGCTGGTTAAACCAGCAAATGCTAAAGCGGCGCAAATGCGGATAGAATTGCTGCTAAACCAGTCTTCTGTTTCCCCTCTCTCCAGCACATATTGCAAACAACCTATTCCTGCTGCGAGAAAAAGAATGCCTTTATAATCTATGTACATTCCTTTTTTGTGCTCGCCTTCCTTGTCTTTTTTATCAATAAATGTGTAGGCAAGAAGTGTGGCAATAATGCCGATGGGAACATTAATCATAAATATTAAAGGCCAGCTAAAATGTTCTATAATCAGTCCCCCGATTGTGGGTCCAAACGTTGGCCCGAGCACCATGCCCATACCAAATAAACCGGATGCAATAGGCCTTTCCTCTTCTGAGAATGCATCAAATAAAATTGCCTGCGATGTGGAAAGCAGTGCACCGCCACCAACGCCTTGTATAAAACGCCAGATGATTATTTCAACCAATCCCGTTGACTGGCCGCACATATAGGAAGCCAGTGTAAAAATCATCATTGATGCGAGATAATAATTCTTTCTGCCAAAATATTCTGCCAAAAAACTGGTAAGCGGAATAATGATAACGTTGGCAATGGCATAAGAAGTAATTACCCAGCTCATGTCTTCAATGCTTACACCGAGGCTTCCCGCCATATCGGTGATAGCAACGTTCACAATAGATGTGTCTACCAGTTCCATTACTGCGGCAGACACTGTTGTGATTACAATTATATATTTAGCGAGCTTTTTCATGAGGTTTATTTTGCCGTGAGACGGTAACGTGAATTGTAAACGTCAATTGTCAAACGTGAATCATGAAGACTTTGGGATTTGATAATTATTGCTTGACGCGTTTACTGTTCTTCTTTTAAGATGTCTTCATCCAATCTTACATTTAAAATTTTCGCGCATTTACATTCACGCTTCACTATTTACGCTTCACGATATTAATTTACTTTAATGCTAACATCGGCGCTTAGGCCTGCCCGCAAAATATTGCTGTAATCGCTCACGTGATCTATGTTTACCTTAACGGGGATGCGCTGGGTAACTTTAACAAAATTGCCGCTTGCATTATCGGGAGGCAATACGGAAAACCTTGCACCTGTTGCTTCGCTTAAGCTGGCAACATTACCATGCAGCGTGGAATCAGGATAGGCATCGAGTGCAATTTCAACCGGCATGCCCGGATAAAATTTTCTTATCTGCGTTTCTTTAAAGTTAGCCACCACCCAATAAGTGGTATCGTTTACAATTTGAAATAAAGGAGAGCCTGCCTGTACAAACTGTCCCGCCACAATATTTAGTTTCCCAAGCTTACCCGATTGCGGCGCATACACTTTTGTATAGGAAATTTTTAACTGTTGTTGCTGAATGGCGGCTGCTTTTATAGCCAGGCCGGCTTTTGCTTTTTCAAGGCCGGCCTGCAAAATAGCAATGCGGCTTTGTGCAGTGGAGAGCTCGCTTTTATTATTTGCTGTTTGCTGCTTTGCCTGTTCAAGGTTAAAGCGGCTGTCATCCAATTGCTTTTTTGTAATAGCCTGGTCGGCATACAATTTTTGATTGCGCTCGTAATCTTCTTCTGCCTGCTGTATTTTAATAGATGAAAGCTTTATATCTCCATGATTGGTGCTTAAACTAATCTGTGCATTCTTTAAGGCAGCCTGCGCATTTAAAATATCCGCCTGCGCTGCTTCATAATCTGCCTTCATCTGCAACAGTTGTGTTTGAAGATCGGCATCATCTATTTCAATTAATAACTGTCCTGCTTTTACTGAATCGTAATCTTTTACTTCGATCATTTTTACATAACCGCTAACTCTTGGCAGCACAGGAGAAATTTGTGTTTCCACCTGGGCGTCATCGGTGCTTTCATGCGTAATGGCGTAAGAGATTTTTGTCCATCCAAATATGCCTGCTGCTATTGCAATGATTGCTATTATTACGTAGCGGACTGGTGATTTCTTTTTCGGTTGCTGTTGTTCCTGCTCCATAAATTCCTGATTTTTTTATTTGTTTGAAAGATGGGCATGCATCAGTTGCTTTAAATGCACCGACACACGTTTTTTAAATTTCGCATCTTCATAAGGCACGTAATCGTCGGGCTTACCCATGAGCCTGTTACACATTTTTTTTGAGAGTAAAATCTGGTTGATTGTTCCTATTAATGTTGCGATGGTTGACTCCACATCAACTTTTTTAAATTCACCTTTTTTAATACCTGTTTCTATAACCTGTTTTATGATGGAAGCATTAGGCAAAAGATTATCAACAATAGAACATTGCAATGCTTCGCGCTGGTTTAAAATAAGCTCCTGGTGAATAAGGCGGTGAAATACCCTGTGCGTAAACAGCCTTTCAATAAACGAATCAATAACCATTTCCACTTTTTCAATGGAGGTGAGCGATTTATTACTGGCTATTTCATCAAGCTGCAGCCGCGTGGTGGACGATTTGAGCTTTACGATATTCTCAAACAGTTTTTCCTTGCTTCCAAAATAGTAATTCACCATGGCAACATTCACATTCGCCTTTTCTGCAATATCTCTTATAGAAGTGCCTTCATATCCTTTTTCTGCAAAAAGAAAAAGAGTTGCTTCCATAATCAGTTGCCGCTTGTCTTTCATTCGTACAAATTTTTTCAATTATCTCATGAAACCTCGTTATGTGCGTTCTGCTGTTTAAAAAATTTCATGCACAGTTTCATGATGTATAAAATTTAAAGTGCGAAATTAAACGCTTGTTTAAATTAAACAAACGTTTAATTAACTTTTTTTATTTCTTTTCTCAGAATTTTTATGGGTGGTTATTTTACAGGAGGGAATTGTAATTTGCGAGGTGCAAAGGTAATACGCAATAAGATTTTTTTTAAAGCCTTAAAAACATCAATGAAAACATTATCATATATAGAAGCTATTGTTTTGCCGTTTACATTATTTGCCTGCAATTCGCCGGTAAACAACACGCAGGAGAATGAATCTTCAACACTATCTTTTATCAACAAAAGCTTTAAGTCCGAATTAACGCCGGATTGCGATTCGTGCACAAAAGCCACAATCAATATTCCCATTGCCCGGGGTGATACAATTGCTGCCAAAAACATTAATGATTATGTTTTTATTGTTGCACAAAAAGCACTTGGTGAAGAAGGCAAATCATATACAGGTTATGATTCATTGGTTGCAGGCTTTGTTGATGCGTATAAGAAGATGAAGACGAAGTTCCCGGACGGCCCGGCAATTAGCTGGGATGGAAAATTAAATGGCAGCGTGGTAAAGCAAACCGATAGACTTGTGAATATAAAACTGGAGGCTTTTACATTTACCGGCGGGGCGCATCCAAATTCTAACACTTATTCTTTGCTGTTTAATGCTGAGACAGGGAAGAAACTTGCGCAGGGAGATGTGATTAAAGATATACCGGCTTTAACCGCTTTGGCTGAAAAGAAATTCAGGGAGCAGCTTAAAATACCTGCAGGCACGCCTGTGAATTCAACCATTTATACATTTGATGATAACAAATTTGTATTGCCAAAAAATATCTTTTTTACAGACAGTGGTTTGCAATTGTATTATAACGCTTATGAAATTGCGCCGTACTATGTTGGTGCAACTATAATAACGCTTCCATACCCGGATGCAGAGCAATACCTGGCAATGAAACCTTAGTGGTGAAGGCTTTGAGCGTTAATGCAACAGCTCAGCGATATGTATAGTTAATCGTGCCCAGCAATTGTTTATGCTTGTCAAACAAAACATCTTTTGTTTTAAGCCCGCGCTCATCATAAATATATTGCCATATAACATAATCTGATGAGCCTTGCGGAATTTGTGTTAGCTGCGAAATGGTTCCATTGTCATTATATTCAAACATATAATCCGGCAGCATTTGCTGCGCTTTTGTATTAAAACGAACAATATCGCTAAGCAAATTTTTATCGTTGTAATAATAAAAGTAATGTTCCAATAACCGTCCCCTCTTAAGCCATAATTCTTCAACTATATTTTGGTTTTCATCTTTTTTAAAATGAACAACGGTTGTATCTCCGCTATTTTTTATGCGCAGCATTGAATCCGGAACAGAACCGGTATAAAACCATTGGTGCAGCTCTGTGCTGTGCGTGTCCATGGTTGTGTCGTCGGTTTGAGTTTTTACGGTTAATATCTTTCCCGCATTATCATAAGTATATTCAACTATTGTGGAAACACTGTCTGCTACATCCTGCGATTTTGAAATAAGCCCGTTTGTATAAGTATCGTAATCATCGGAAATGCTACCGGTTTCAAGTGCTGTATGCGTTATGGCAACAGCGCCATTATTCTTCAGTATTTTGGAATAGGCAAATCCTGCTGCCGGTGTATTATCGCTTTCCATGCTGGCAGCGGTAATTTCCTGCACATTATTCTTTACAAGGTTAGCGTACATTTCATTCGATGCTTTTAAATCAACCACATCATTATAATAAAACTGGGCATTCGCAAAACGGAAAACCAAAATAAAAGTTAACAGCAGCACGCTTTTCTTCATAATTATACTTTGATTCATCATTAACGAAAAAATGTGCGGCAAGGTATATATTGCTGCTTAAAATGCCTTGTGTAATTTTAGTGAAAATTAAAAGCCTCCTGCCTGATAATACAATACGTGGGCTCGGATAACTTTTATATTGGATTAATATTGATAACGATTTCTAATAAATATTTAAATGGAATATAAAGAGAATTTTGAAAGACTGGTGAACATAATGGATGACTTGCGTGAAAAATGCCCCTGGGATAAAAAGCAGACTATTCAAACGCTGCGGCAAATGACGATTGAAGAAACGTATGAACTGGCCGATGCGATTACAGAAGAAGATTGGAACGGCATTAAAGAAGAACTTGGCGATATATTATTGCATGTATTGTTTTATACGCGCATTGCAAAAGAGCAAAACCAGTTTACATTGAACGATGTGCTGGAAACAATTTGCAATAAGCTGATTGTGCGGCACCCGCATATTTATGGCGATGTGAAAGTGAATGATGATGATGATGTGAAAAGGAACTGGGAAAAGATTAAATTGAAAGAGGGAAAAACATCTGTGTTAAGCGGTGTGCCGGTTTCGCTGCCGGCAGTTGTAAAAGCAACACGCATACAGGAAAAGGCAAAGCAGGTGGGCTTTGAATGGAAACAAAAAGAAGACGTTTGGCTAAAAGTAGAAGAAGAAATGCAGGAACTGCAGCAGGCTGTAAATAACAACAGTCCGCAAGAGATGGAAGAGGAACTGGGCGATGTATTTTTTAGCCTGGTTAATTATGCACGGTTTTTGAATACAGATGCTGAAAATGCATTGGAGAAAACCAATAAAAAGTTTATTAGCCGTTTTACCAAAATGGAGGCTGCTGCAAAAGCGGAAGGCAAAAATTTATACGACATGAGCCTTGAGGAGATGGACGCTATCTGGAATATTGTGAAAAAAGAAAATCCTGTTGCTTGATAAAAATCATTAAACATGCAGTTAATAAGAATGCCTGGCTATTTTTTGTAGCTGCCTGGATTTATACACTCTCATTCATCTTTACCAACTATTTTTCTTACAGCTCGTCTTCAGAAAAAGTTGCCGGTATTTTAACGGAATATATACAAGGCCGCGAAAATTCATTTATAAACATTCTGCATGATAGCGTTATTGTTGATGCAATAATAAGCGACAAGCCTTCTTCAGTAAAAGAACAGCTTATAAGCGATGTACAGGGCATATTTGCCTACCAGCTTAACGACCTGGGAAACCCGGTTCAGGTTTTTTGGAATACAAACAAAATGTCGCCCGCAGAAAACGATCTGCAACGGCCCGATGGCAGCTACCTGGTTAATTATCCAAACGGGGTTTTTGAGCTGGCGAAAACATCATTCACAAAAAATAAAACGAACTATTTTTTTATAATGATGATACCGGTGCGCTGGGAATATTTTATGGAGAATGATTACCTGCGCTCACACTTTGCTATAAATGAAAATATTGATAAATCTTATGAAATAGCGCCTGTTGGCAAAGGTGCCCCTGTTGTAAACAGCACCGGTAAAACGCTTTTTAGTATAAGAGAAATTAACCAGGCTTATAATGATTCGCCCACAGGTTTATCTATCCTGCTGCGTATTGCAGCCATGCTTTTGCTGTTTGTGTTTGTAAACAATATTGCGAATGAAATTGCAATAAAAAAGAATTTCAGAAGTGCGCTGGTGTTTTTAGTAGCGTGTTTCCTGCTGCTTCGCATTCTTATATTTTTTCTGCCGGTGCCGTTCAATTACAGGGGTATGCCCTTGTTTAGTAAGGAAATTTATCATGGTGGATTTATCAACAAATCGCTGGGCGATTTACTGGTCAATACATTGCTGGCATTATGGGTTATCATTTTTTTCAGGAAGCGGATAAAAACAAATGCCAGAGTGGCTTTGCGAAAATTTCCTTTCGCGTATACAGTGCTCATCTATTCGTCTTTCCTGCTGATACCTTTAATCAGTTTTTATGTTGCCGAAATAATCTCCGGTCTTGTTGAACACTCCAACATAAGCTTTAATGCCGCAGATTTTTTTTCGCTTAGCTTTTTTTCATTTATCGGCTTCGTTATTATTTGCATACTCTTATATATATGGCTCTATTTCACGGGCGTGCTGGTGCAGCTGGCATCTCAAACCAATTTGCCTCTATTCTGGCAGTTTATTATCATGCTTTCCGTAAGCTTCCTGCTTATATCGCTGCCTGTTTTTACAATTGATGCAAAGATGCTGCTAACTGTTAGCGGGTTTGTGATAGCGCTTGTAGTTTTTATTCGCTATAATGATAATCCTTCTTTTTCTTCATTGGCCAGCTCTCCTTATTTTATTATATGGGCGCTTATATTAACGGCATTGGCTTCGTCCATTATTGTTTATCAAAATAAGGCCACAGAAAAAGAAAAACGCTTGCTTGTGGCCAGGAACCTGCAGGAGCAAACCGACTCTTCGGGCACTTTTCTTGTGCGCATAACGCTGAATAGTTTTTCTGATGAATTCCTGAAGAATAATTTTTACAGGTTTCAAAATGAAAGTGATAACCATTACATAAAAGACAGCCTCATTAATAAAAATCTTTCCGCCTATCTCGCTAAATACAACACAAAAATTTATACGTTCGATTCCGGTAATCGTCCTTTATTTAACAACGATTCTGCAAGCTATACGGTAATAAATTCAGTGCTCGAAAACCGGGCAAGACCCACATCGTATAAAGGCTTGTATGTTTACAGGAATAACAAGAATAACTATAACTATATTTTTCAAAAAAAGGTAAGCCGTGATTCTGTTTTTTTGGGGTCTTTCTTTGTGTTAATACAACCAAAATTATTTGAAAGTACAAGCCTTGTTCCGGAACTGTTCAGGCGAACGAATAACCTTTTATCCGGAAGCAGCGATTATGTGCTTGGTGTATATGATAACCATAAGCTGGTAAGCCCTTTCACCGGCTTTAATTTTTCAGACTCTGTTTCTGCCAGCCAAATTCCTAAAACAGGATATGCTTTCAAAGATTCCCTGGGTTATAACCAGCTTTGGTATAATACCGGCAATAACAAGGTATTGGTAATTGCCCGCAAGAACGATGCGTTTTTTAATTTTATAACCCTTTTTTCTTACCTGTTTATCATCTTTATACTGCTTTCTTTTTTGGTGCATAACAGCCGGTATTTAATACAAAACCGCGGTGCTAAATTCAGCTTCAGGAATTTATTCCGTTTTAATATACGAACGCAGATTCAAACCACTATTATCGGTGTAAGTTTTATATCGTTTCTTATTATTGGCACGGGCACTATATCGTTTTTTATTTTAAGGTTTAAAAGAAATACCACCACTGAATTGTATAATACTTCACAGATTATATCGAGCGAAATTCAGCAGGCGCTAAAGTTTACAATTGTTAATGCAGATTCTGATGTAGAAGATTTTAATGATAATGGAGAATTTGAAAAAAAGATAGCCGACATAGCTTCCATTCATAATACCGATATTAACCTTTACCGTAAAGACGGAACAATGAGCGTTTCATCCCAGCCTTATATTTATACACAGCAAATATTAAGCAAGCGCATAGACCCCGAAGCTTATTATGAGCTTCACTATAATCAAAGCACAAGGTTTGTGCATACAGAACAGATTGGCAACTTTTCTTTTCAAAGCATATATACACCCATAAAAGGCGAGCACGATGAAACGATAGCCTATTTAAACATTCCTTCATTAAGCTCGCAGGATGAGCTGAAAGATGAGATTTCAGGATTTCTTATCACACTTATCATTTTAAATGCACTCATTTTTATTTTCTCCGGCGCTATTTCCGTAACGCTCACAGGCCGCATTACTTCGTCGCTTGAGCTGATAGGCAGCAAGATGAAAGAAATAAAAATAGGAACAGCTAACGAAGCCATACGCTGGACAAGAAATGATGAAATAGGCATGCTGGTAAAAGAATATAATAAGATGGTAAAGCAGCTTGGTAAAAGTGCCGAAGCGCTTGCCAAAAGTGAACGCGAAGGCGCATGGCGTGAAATGGCAAGGCAGGTGGCGCATGAAATAAAAAATCCTTTAACGCCTATGAAGCTGAGCATTCAATACCTGCAGCGTGCCATGGAGGAAAATACGCCCAACGCGGTAGACCTGTCAAAAAAACTGGCTTCTACCTTAATTGAGCAGATTGACCAGCTTTCAAAAATTGCAGGCGATTTTTCACAGTTTGCCAATATTGAAAATACAAAGCCTGAATATTTCGACATTAATACACTCATTCAAAAGCTGGTAAATTTATATAGCGCCGATTCAAACATGGTTATCAGCTTTACCGCTGAAGAAGGTAACACTGAAATATTTTCTGATAAGGCGCAGATAAACCGGCTCTTCACCAATCTTATTAAAAATGCGATAGAAGCCTATGGTGAAAATGAAGCTGCGCATATACAAATAAAACAATACATGCAGCAAAGCGATGTGGTTGTATCAGTAACAGATTTTGGCAATGGTATTAATGAGGAACTCCGGTCTAAAATATTCAATCCCAATTTTACAACAAAGTCATCTGGTACCGGGCTGGGGCTTGCTATTTGCAAAGCCATTGTAGAAAAGGCCGGCGGGCATATTTGGTTTACTACGGCTACGGGCGAAGGCACCTCTTTTTATGTAAAGTTGCCGCTCGTTAATAAACTGCCTGTTGCTGCGCAACCTATCTGATGCGGCAAATGTTGCCAGGAATGTAAAGAAAGTTTTGTCATTTATTATTTAGAGAGCCCCTTTACAGTGAGGGCTCTCTAAATATTACAGGTTAATTTTTTTCTATCCTCGTTGATTTTACTCCGCCTATGCAAGTACTAATTTTATCAGCAACAACATTTTCTCAGAAGAGATAAAAAAGATAATGTTGTTTGTTGTTTCCCATCACTGGTTATTATCTTGCCACAGCTACTTTTTGCGTTTCACCTGTTGTGTTGTTCTTTAAATAATATACACCGGCAGGCAGCTTGCTTACATCAATAACGCCAATCTTATCAACAGGTTTTGTAAATATTGTTCTTCCCTGCTGATCCATTAATGAAATAATTGCTGTGCTATTTGTGTGCACATTAATTACATCTTTAGCAGGATTAGGATAAACAGTAAACGAGTTTAAAGCCGTTGTATTTTTTAGAATACTTTCAGCATTAGATACAGCCGGTATAAATTTATCTTCCACATCACCAACATATAGTTCATAACCGGTAGAAGGTTCAAAAGCTGTGAACGCAAGTTTACTATTGAAAGCCGTTAGATTACTTAAGCTTGTTACGTTTAAAAGATTTGCATCATCTATGATATGGGTGCCGGCATTAGTGCCATCGCTCTGCCATAAGCCGCCATTTAGTGTAAAGAAAAGTTTATTATGCACTGTTGTAAAGTCAGCAATGTAAGCATTGCTTAAGTCGGGTATTGTTAATAATATTTTTGTACTTTGTTTTGTGCCATCAGATTTCCAAAGCTGGGGCCCATGTATTCCATCATCAGCCGTAAAATATATTAAACTGTCGCCGCCCGCAAGATTATATATGCCGGATGAAGCCGGGCCGCGATATATATCTTTTACCAGGTATGCTATGTTATTGATTTTATCAATGGCATATAATTCTGTGCCCCTGCCAACTGTTCTTGAACCTGTGAAAAATAATTTGTTATTAGCTTCAACAAACGGGCTGGTGGCAATAATAAGAGCTTTAACCGGGTTGGTTCCTGCCAGGGTACCGTTGGATGAACACGCAAACGGGCCATAACCTATATCGGCGGTAAAATAAAGTTGTCCATTAAATGAACTGAAGTTAGAAGGATTAGAACCATTGGCGCCCGGGGCAATATCCCTTACTATTCCTGTGCCGGCAATTGTACCATTGCTTACAAACAATTCATATCCATAAGTAAAATCATAATCTGTAAAAAATAATTTATCACCAACGGTTTTTAAATTAACAGCATAGTAAGCGTACATATTTTGTTTAAGTGGAAAAGTTCCTGCTTTTGTTCCATCGCTGCGCCAAAGCTCAGCTTCGTTAGTTGCATGATTTATGATATATAAATACAAAAGGTCTGACGAAGCACCCATCCAATAAACTTCTGTAAGAGCGTTTTCATTTATTATTGATTCGAGAGAAGGAAGTGATAATATCTTTGTTGTTGCGGGCGTACCTTTTGTTTTGCAAAGTTTGGTAATAACTGATACATCAGAAGTAGTGTGATTAGCAGTGTCAATAATATTTGCTAAAAAATAGGTTTCATTATTCATGTTAACAATATGATACGGCGAAGAACCAAATGAGCCTTTAAGTAAATCTTTTACAAGATGCGTTCCTTCTTGCGAGCCGTCTGTTATACAAAGCTCCTGGCCATATTTAAGATCATTAGCAACAAACAATAATTTACTGCTGTCTGCATTTTGTGTAAGCGCTGATGGGAAAGAAGAACTGCTTACTGATTTGTTGATGTTTTTTACCATAAATGTGCCATCTGGCGTGCCGTCTGTTCGCCATAGTTCCAAACCATTTTTGCCATCTGTTGCTTCAAAAAGGCTCACGCTATTTCCAATATAAGTGATGTTATCTGCACGTGAACCTGAAGGGCCGGCGCTAATGTCTTTTATCATTATTGTTCCCGCTTCTGTTCCATTGCTTTTCCAGATTTCATAACCATGCGCATCATCATAAAATGAAAAAAGAAGTGTGCCGTTGGCATCCGCAAAATCTTTATATAAATAAATATTTCTTCCGCCGGGGTTAATATTTCTTACCTGCATAGTGCCTGCCTCTGTTCCGTCTGATTTCCACAGTACCTGGTCCTTACCATTAAACACAGTAAAAAATAAGGTTCCGCCTACATTGGTAATGTTGTAAAGATTATTGCTGAAGAAACCGGGATTTATATTTTTTATTATATTAATCGTATTTGCAGCGTCAGCAGTATTATAGGCGCAAAAATGGCTTCCGTCATTATCATTTATATTTCCCGAAAAATAAACTGTTTCATCTTTTACAGTAAAAGTGATGCCATACCAGTTGTCAACAATAATATTGTTTGGATTGTTTGCTTTATATGTTCCTGCATCTGTGCCGTCTGATACCCATAATTGGCGTTGCCCTGAGCCATCATCTGCCGCAAAACAAAGCAGCCCGTTTACCGGCGTTAATTGCGTTGGTTCGCTTCCTGCATAAGGGTTAATATCTTTTACCATGTGTGTGCTGCCGGGAACGCCGTCAGTTGTGTAAATTTCGTTACCGTCAAAAAAGCTTTGCGCCACAAAAAATAAACGGCCGTTTGCATTGGTTAACAGGGTTGGGCTGTAACCTCCAATTTCTGAATAAAGATCACATACCATTGTAGTTCCTGAAACAGTGCCATCGCTTTTCCATATTTGATTAGTGCTTCCGGCATAAAAATATAAAGCGCCATTTACATCAGTTAAATAAGAAGGAACAGACGGGAAATCGGGAAATATTTTTAGTATAGATGTGCCTTGCCCTGTTCCGTCGCTAACATATAATTCGGACCCGCTCCCATTATCTACAGTAAAATATATTTTGTTTCCGGATGCGGTTATCCTGTTTATACTTGATAATGATGAGCCCGTGTTTATTTCTTCTACCATAAATGTGCCTTCTCTTGTGCCATCACTTCGCCATAATTTAATGCCATGAATACCGTCGCTGGCAGCGAAATAGGCAATATTGTTTAAAACCGCGTATTGATATTTTCCAAACAGAAAGTCTGGCGTTATATAATCATAGATGCTATAATTTGATGGGTGTGCATCTTTTGAATTATTAATATCCAGCACATGAAAGTTTTGTGCCTGTATAGCATTGCCTGCATAAGCAATTGTAAACACTGATAGTATTATTATGTAAATCTTTTTCATAAAATCCTTTTTGAATATTTATTAAGGTTGTTTTTGCCCGGCTATTATTTTTTTTAATTCTTCCCGCGTTAAAGCTGCTGGCCGGTTTTCGCTTAACTTTTTAATGGAGTATAAAGCGGCTTTTTCCGCCTGTTCTTTTTTTGGGAGTGCGGTAACAAATTCGCTGGGCCGGGCTGGCGAAGCACCCTGGTGAAATATAAATTTTCCATTACTTAATATATCATAACCATACATTTTATTAGGCGCCTGGAAAACCTTGTAGGTATAGTTGCCGGTGGTTATGTTTTGTGTTTGATTAAAGCTTGTTGCAGCGGAATTATTTATCTGTTGTGTATGCGCCGCATTAGCGATTAGCAGAGCTGCTGCAATGAAAAATGCACAGGCATGATTTTTTTTTGTTTTCATAACATTTTATTTTATTGCTTATGAGATTTGAGCTTTGTATTAAAAGGTATTGCAATGCCAAGTGAAAAGCTGGTATTCGATATAGGCTCGTTATCATTAGTTAACACGGTTTCTGTTAGCTGCATTATAACCTGAACATGTTCAAAGCCACTTCGTAACATCAATCCCGGTTCCCAGAAAAAATATGATTTGCCTTTACGTAATGATTCTACATAGTCGTAGTCATATAAATTATTTTCTTTTGAAAGTGTTGAATGCTTTAAGCCAAGATTTACAAAGCTGAATTTTGAAGAGAACGCCGCGTTAAAATACCTGGAGGTAAAGCCGATTGAGGGTTGCACAAAGAATTTTGTAATGGATGTTTTTGCGTCTTCTGTTATGTAATTGCCATAACTGCTTTTATAAATGTTGTTTACGTTTCCAAAGCCAAGTCCCGAGTAAGTTTCAAACACCATATGGTTTTTTGCAAAAGGTTTAAAATACCCGCCGGCTGCTTCAATATAATTTCCTGAACCTGAGCCATACTCTTCTTCATTTCCTGAAGCATGAAAAAAATTCAATTGCAATGCACTGTGGTTACCCAATGCATAGGCGGTTTGAATTTCAAGCCCATCTGCAGTTTCGGTACTGCCCTGCCCTGCTGTTGAAGTGAATTGTGCCTGTAAACGTCCTTCGCCTTTTTCTTTAAACAAGGGTACATTATTGGTATTAGGTGCATAATAATAATGCACACAGGATGTGCTTAATAATGTAAAAAGAATTGTGCTAATAGTGAGATTTGTTTTCATTATCATAGGTTTTAATTTTTAAAGTTTGGGGCTGATATGAAAGGTGGTGCTTAACTATATGGGCAGTTACTAATAGTTATTTGTGTTATTCTTTTTGCCTTGCAAAACTGCTTAACGCAAGCATCTTAAAAATCTTTTCGAAAATTATAGAGTAATAAAAGTGCAGTCAATAATCTTTTAACAATAATAGCAGTTGATTTAACCAGGGGACGTTTTCTTAAAATAAGCCGGCAGCTAAACCGTAAAGTCTAAATATCAATTAAGAAAGAGTGATAGTTAATTTAAAAATAGATTTTATATATTTTAAATGGATAATGTGTAAATTTATAAGCAGCATCTGTAGCCTTAATAGAAAAATTTCGATTGATTTAGAAATATTGATGTATCCTTTTAGAAGGGCTAACCATGAAAGACGATCTAAGTTTGAAGCCTGGAAAATAATATCGCAGCTACACTTTAATAACAACTTAAGCTAACGTTTTGAAATTTTTCAAAACCATACTAATTCTTTCCTGCTTCCACCTGCATGGTATTTCTTTATTTCCACAATACGATTCGCTCATATTTAAAATTGCAAGCAACCCGCTGTTGAAAGATTATAACCTGCGAAAAATATGTGCTGATAAAACCGGCAAACTTTGGTTTGCCACAGATAAAGGTGTTATAAGTTATGACGGAAATGATATAACACTGTTTAAACACGAAGAAGGAGACAGCACAACTTTAAATGTAAGTAGTTCTGGGCGCTTATATTTAGATGACAGCAACAACTTGTATGTTTTTACAATACCCGGGCAGGAATATTTAAATACAGTTACAGGAAAGGTTACGCATTTATATATACAATTAAGAGAGGAAGACAAATCAAAAATATCTTTTCCGTATGCTTTCTCGCAACCGTTTATAGACGACGATGCTTCCATTTGGATGGGCATGTATAATGTTGGGTTTATACATTACAGCCGTAAAACCAAGCAAACAACATATTATACATCCGCCAACAACTTATCGTTTCGTGCAAGCAGTGTTTATGCCATAGAAAGGGATATGCGCAATAAAAATGTTTTATGGCTTGCAACAAATGATGGCATTTACTCCTTCAATAAAATTGATAAAACGATTAACCGCTCTTTCCGGTGCTCCAATCCAAAAGATTCAACCGGGTTTGATAAAGAAATAACAGGTATTGATGAAGGCATTGATACCATCTGGTTTGTTACACCTAATTCAGGTATGGGGTGCTATGATAAAAGAACAGGTATTTATACAATGTTTCCATATAGGGATAAAAAAGGTGGTTTGCATAAGCTTCTTAATATTATTTTTTTTCAGCGTAAAAATGCTGACGAATATTACGTTTCAGAAGATGATAAATTACCAGGTACATTTAATACAAAAACGCACAAATATTATTTTACCGCTGAAGTCAATGATAAATTGCCAGCCATACAATTAAGGCATTTTATTACAGATAGCAGCGAGAATGTATGGAGCCTTATTTTTTACCAGCTTTACCTGGCAAAGCATACCGCAAACCAGTTAAAAACGTTTAAGCTGCCTCCTTCAAAAACCGTAAATAACCTGGAGAATGTTTTTAAAACGGCCGTATGGGACAGCAGGAATAAATGTTATTATGTAGCCTTTGATACAAGAAACGAAGTATTTGTTTTAGATACGAATATGCGGCTTATGCACACGCTGCCAATAGAACAGAAGTATAGTGTGATAAGCAACGAGTTGGCAAGAAGTGTACAAGTAGGCACCGGAACTTTACAGAAAATTATTAGCAATGCAGAAAAGGAAATAAATGCTTTTGACATGGCATTGGATGAAGATGGCCGGTTATGGTTATGCGGCTCTTCATTGTGGGTTTATGATATTGGTTCTAAAAAGATTGTAGTTCCAAAAATCAATCCTGCAATAAACTTTAAGCAATTGCGTTTCCAAAACTTTATTTTCAGAAAGGCTAATATTTATCTGCAACCTTCAAATCCATCAAGTAAAGCAATATATGTTATCAATAGTAAGCAGTTGAGTTGCGACTCAATTTTATTGCCTGCGGAAGTTTTAAAAGATACATCGGGCAGAAACCAGGCAGATAAAATTATTGATATTATTCAAGTAGATAAAAAGGAGGAATTTGCCTACTTCTGTTATAACAGAACCGTTTTTCAGTTTAATCTGCTTACAAAAACTGCAAGAAAAATAATTACGGAAACCGAACAGGAAAAACCCTTTCAGCACTTTTTTAATATGTGTTGGTACCTTCTTGATGACATGAATAATCTTTGGGTTGCTTCATTATCAGGTATAAAAATTTATGAAACTAAAAACCTGAACCTTATAAAACAAATTCCGTTTGAAAAGGATGTTTACCCCATTCAGCTATGCAATATTAATGACCAGGGAGTTGTTTGTGTGTTGAATTCTGCAGGTGTGTTATTAATTGATTATATACATAACCGGCAATATAAATTTGGATTAAGCGACGGGTTAATCAGCGTTTTTAATTCTGGAATTACCTGTGTAAACAACCAGCTTTTTATAGGCGCCGTTGATTATTTGCACACTATAGCTTTAAGCACTATAATAAACAACAGGCCTGCAAGAAAGTGTTATTTATCGCGTATACAAATTTTTAATCAGCCTGTAAAAACAGATAGTTTGCCTGCTTTTTTGCATAGCCTTACTTTAAAGCACAATCAAAATTTTATTACGCTAACTTTTTCCTCCACAGAATATGACCAGCCGGAAAGATTGGAATACCGTTATAAAATGGAAGGAATAAATAAAACGTGGGTTTATGCAAATTATTTAGACCGCGCCATACATTATAACAACCTTAAACCCGGCAATTATTTTTTTTATGCCGATGTAAAAAATGCAGATGGCCAATGGAGCGCAGATGGTGTGAGGCTTTCCATCATTATACAACCGGCATGGTGGCAAACAGATGTGTTTATATTTTTATTAGCGTTTACAATTATAGCGGCAGTTACTTTATTTGTGCAATGGCGCATTACTTCTGTTCGAAAACAAGAGCAACTGAAAGCTAAATATCAAAAGGAATTGTTAGAGCTGGAGGCAAAAGCACTTCGTGCACAAATGAACCCGCATTTTATTTTTAACTGCATGAACTCGATTAAGTCGCTTATACAAAAAAATGAAAACGAAAAGGCTATACTTTATCTTACCACCTTCTCAAAACTTATACGCATTGTATTTCAAAATTCAGATAAGAGGGATATAAGCTTGCATGATGAATTAGAAACTTGCCGGTTGTATGTTCAGCTTGAAAGCATGCGTTTTGGAGATAAATTTTCTTATGCTTTCAATATTAATGAGAGCATAGATTTAAAATCTGTAAAGGTGCCCGCACTCATTATTCAGCCATTTATAGAGAATGCAATATGGCATGGTATTATGCTTAAAAGTGACAGCGGAATGCTAACTGTAACTATTGACGCAACCGATCACACAATCTACTGCATAATTGATGATGATGGCATAGGAAGGGAAGTAGCACGGCAAAATAGTTTTAAATCGGAATCTTCAATGCATGAATCAAAAGGTGTGCGCTTAACCCAGGCGCGGCTAAACCTGGATAACCTTCTTAACGAGAAAAAAGCAAACTTGGAAATAATTGATAAACTGGATGAAAATAACATGCCGGGCGGCACCACTGTGATACTTAATTTCAATGAGTATTAATGTAAACAGACGCAATTATCAATTCAGGCTGATGAACAGTTAATTCAGCATGCATGTTTGTTATGTAAGCTGGTTAAGATTAATCTCAATTCATTATTTTGAGAATATGGAAACTGGCATTATGGGCTTTATATGAAACTTGTAATGGTTATTAAATGATAAAATCAATTATTATAGACGATGAGCAGTATTGTATTGATGCACTTAAAACTGATATAGATAAATATTGTGGTAATGTTGAAGTGTCGGCAACATGCACCTCAGCCAAGGAAGGAATCTTCGCCATTAAAAAATATAAACCACGCCTTATTTTCCTTGATGTGGAAATGCCCTGGATGAATGGGTTTGAGATGCTGGAATTGCTTGATCACATTGACTTTTGCATCATTTTTACTACAGCACATGATAAGTTTGCAGCGCGGGCATTTCGCATAAGCGCTGTAGATTATTTATTAAAGCCTGTTGATATAAACGATTTAAAAACTGCAATAAAAAAAGCCGAAGAGAAAATTCTTGCTTCAGAAGGTGCAATAAATATCGAAAATTTATTGCATAATATAAAGCAGCCTTCGCAACGTCAAAAAATTGCTTTTCCTCAAAGGGATGGCTATGAATTTATTCCTGCAGAGAATATTTTATACTGTCATGCGGAGGGCGCTTATACAACCGTTCATCTTACCGGTAATAAAAAATTACTTGTTTCAAGGGCGCTTGGGGATATTGAGGAAATGTTGCCGGAAGATGTTTTTCAACGCATTCATCATTCAATAATTGTAAACGTGCATCATATTACTAATCTTATCCGTTCTGATGGCGGTTATGTGATGATTGATAACGGTGAAAAGCTGATAATATCAAAATCAAAAAAGGATATATTGCTCCAGCGGCTGGGATTAAAAAGGGATTAATTCATCTTTAAAAGAGGATAGTTATTTCCTCTTAAGGCACTCAAATAAAAAACCCCCGTGTGAAACAGGGGTTCTGCTAAACATTTAATAACTAAAAAACATTATACCCGATGCTTGCATAAAACAAAGCTCCGATATAAGGGTTACCAAATGCATTGCGATAATAATGATTTGTTATGTTAGTGCCGCCAACTTTAACAAGAACTTTTTGTTTTGTGAAGTTATAACTCACCTGTGCATCCAGCGTTCCAAAGGCTGGAATTGTTCCGGAACCAAAAGTCCCTTCCCAGTTAACTTTATCCTGCCATTTGTAAATTACATTAAAGCCAACGCCTTTGTATGCATTTGAACTGGAGAAGCCGAGATTGAAGCGTGTTTTGGGTGTATTGAAAAATGTAACAAGGCCTTCCTGCACATCACTTAACTGGTCGCCATATACATTGCCGGTAACAGCATAGGTTTTGCCAATGCGGTATTGCAGGCTTATGCCCCAGCCATTGGCTTTAACGGGTGTGCTTGTGTTAACCACAAATGCATAATTGTCGCTGGTAAAAGGGCTCGCTAAATATGCCAGGTTATTTGAAGGGTTTCCTGCTGAGTCGCCCCTTGCTACAGCTTGCCGTGCTATAAAATCTTTATACCTGCTGAAATAATAATAGGCATCAATTAAAAAAACATTATTTATTACACCACGATAACCAATTTCATAAGACTCCATTGTCTCAGGCTTGGCTTTGGCAAAAGTTGCTTTTTCAAGCAATGCGGGGTTATGGTTTGGATCATTCCGAAAAGCATCAACACTTGTAGCCGTATAAACGGGATATTGATCGAACTTGTATAAAGTATTAAATACAGGCAGGCAGCCAATTAAATAACTTCCGGGTGTTTTCAGGTTTATCCACTGATCCTGGTTATTGGGAAACCGGTAAGCCTGCTGATAGGAAAGGCGGATAACATGCTCTTTTGCAGGTGTTATTGTTGCCGTAAACCTTGGTGTAAAGCGCCCTTTGAAATTTTCGTTTTTATCATAACGCCCCGAAGCGGTTAATTTCAACACATCTTTCACTATTTCTTTTTGCAGTTGAAGATAAGCGCCGTATTCGCTGATGTTAATGGGGCCATCAGGCTCGTAAAAAATGGTATTGTTTGAATTAAGATGATATAAGCGATAGCTGGCGCCGGCCAGCACATCAATTACTTTTACAAACCGTGAAAAATTATATTGACCGGAAAGCTGGTAAAGGCTTGATTTATCAGCAAACTGCGAACCGCCTTCATTTATGGAAGTGGTAGTTGAATTTTTGAAAGTAGTGTTGAAATCTGATGAACCTGGCATATATCTTCCCGCATCGGCAGCAGCGCGGGCAGCGGTATGTGCAGTATTTGCATCAGCACCCTGTTCTATTGCCCCGGAATAAGTTCCTATATATTGCGCAAACCATGTAGCATTATCTTTCCATGTATTATTAATGCCTAAAGCAGCAAGCGTTGTAGCATAAGAATCACCAGAATTCTCCTGGGTTGTATACGCGCGTACAAACCAGTTTGGATTATTTATTTCAAGCTTGTATTGGCCAATATTGAAGTTTTTTAATGAGTATCTGTCGGCGCCTGTATATACCGTAGTTCCCAAACCCCAGTTCCCGGTTAAGGAAGCCTCGGTGCTGCTGTTAATCTTATAATATAATCCTCCCGAGATTTTAAAATTATGGGCATTGTAATTAGCAAGGTCTTTCTCATAATACCCGGTACGGCTTGCCTTCTGCGTACCATAAATATCGTTACGCAGCCCTAAATTAAAAGGAATTAAATTGGATCCGGCTGCTGCCAAACCACCAGTTGGATCAAGTGCATTAAGTGTATTTATGTAATTAGTTATATCCTGTTCAGATGGCTGTGGCGGCAGTGTACTGTTAGTAAATTGCACAATATCAAAAGTGCCGCCCGTTGCGCTTAAAACGCCTTGTCTTGTTTGTTCCTGGAAGATTTGGGCAAAACCTTCCATTCCAGCGCTTGCTTCATCGCCATATACATTCACGCCATCATAATTAGGATCAGTTGCCCTTGTACCCGATTTTATTTTGCTCAGCACATTATTACGTTCGAGATTGGTGGAATCATCTGCACGCCAGTCATCAGCCTTCATATATTCAGCGCTGATCTTGAATGCAAATTTATCAGACACTTTCTTGCCCCATCTTATAGCAATATCATGAAAAGGCGAAGCTTTATGCCGGTAATCATTTATATGCATGATGCCTTCTTTTACTTCGGCGCTGAAACCCTGGTATTTAAAGGGGTCTTTACTTGAAATAAGTAATGTGCCGTTCATACCGCCGGAACCATATAATGCAGATGATGCGCCGGAAAGCAATTCCATATTATCAACATCCAAATCAGTAAGGCCAATTACATTACCAACCGAAAAATTTAAGGCCGGTGCTGAATTATCCATTCCATCTACTAATTGATTAAGCCGGAGGTTACCGCTGCCATTAAACCCACGTGTTGATATGGTTTTAAATGTATAGCTTGATGTAGTTACATCAACACCCTTTAAATTGTTTAATGCATCATAATAATTGGGGCCGGGCGTATTCCGGATAGCGGTGGCGCTCACCCGTTCAATCGTTACCGGCGATTCAAGTATGCGTTCGGGCAATCTTGATGCAGCCACCACAATTTCCTGTCCAAGCGCAAAACTTGGTTCAAGCTCCGTATTTATAACCTGGCTATTGCTTTCAACATTTATATCTTTTTCGGTATAGCCAATAGAAGATATCGTTATTACAAAAGGCGGCTTTTGTGCGGTTACAAGCCTGAAATTTCCTTTTTCATCGGTATAAGTACCGTCGCCGGTGCCTTTAACAATAATTGATATGGCAGCCAGGTTTTCTTTAGTGGTACTGTTCTTAATATTTCCTGTTATTATGGTTGGCTGTTGAGCAAAAACCTGGTTAGCATTTATAATACAGAAAATAATAAAGAGCAAGAGAGGCATTTTCTTTTGCATAGAAAAGTTTTAGCAGTACAATAATAGTACTTGTTGCAAACAATCGAAATAATAATATACCAAATTATGCGCATTATTTAGTTAGATGAAGTTAGATTATTTTTTCTGAATCATTTTGTGCGGTTCCACATCTCTTGTAGGTTTGTGTTTATATGAAAAAACAACAATTTGAGTTTGAAGGCCAAACCAGTTTTTATAGCGGCAAGGTGAGGGATGTTTACACTATAAAAAATGATATCCTTGTAATGATTGCCAGCAACCGCATTTCTGCCTTTGATGTTATTCTTCCCCGGCCAATTCCCTATAAAGGGCAGGTTTTAAACCAGATTGCGGCTTATATGCTCGATGCCACAAAAGATATTTGCCCCAACTGGCTTTTAAAGGTGCCCGCACCCAATGTTTCCATTGGTAAAAAATGTAAGCCATTCAAGGTTGAAATGGTAGTACGGGGCAATTTGGTAGGCCATGCCTGGCGTACTTATAAAAGCAATAAACGCATTTTATGCGGCGCTTTAATGCCTGAAGGTTTAAAAGAAAATGATTTCTTTCCTGAACCCATTATTACGCCAAGCACCAAGGCCGATGCCGGACATGATGAAGATATTGATTCGGACGGTATAGTTGCTGCGGGAATTACTACAAAAGAGGAATGGAAAATATTGAGCGATTATGCATTAAAACTGTTTGCACGCGGCAAAGAAATTGCAGCCAGGCAGGGTTTGATACTCGCCGATACCAAGTATGAATTTGGCAAGATTGGCAATGAAATCTATTTAATGGATGAAGTGCACACGCCGGATAGTTCGAGGTATTTTTATGCTGATGGTTTTGAAGAGCGCCAGCGCAAAGGCGAACGCCAGAAGCAGCTTAGTAAAGAGTTTGTGCGCGAATGGCTGATTGAAAATAATTTTATGGGCAAAGAAGGCCAAACCGTGCCTGAAATGAGTGAGGATTGGGTGAACACCATTTCGCAACGTTATATTGAATTATACGAAACCGTTATTGGTGAAAAGTTTATTCCGCAGGAGTTAAGC
Organism: Parafilimonas terrae; assembly: GCF_900115755.1. Taxonomy (GTDB): domain Bacteria; phylum Bacteroidota; class Bacteroidia; order Chitinophagales; family Chitinophagaceae; genus Parafilimonas; species Parafilimonas terrae. The sequence goes on along the minus strand of NZ_FOXQ01000001.1, from coordinate 602,778 downwards.
GATGAGGAAACATATAGGCGGATTGTTGAAGAGCTGAAAGAAGTTGAGTAATTGATTGAGTTGATTTGAGGAAATCGCTTAATATACTAACATATCAACTTTTCAACCATTCAACTTTGGTCTTAAACGAACTTTACTTTTATTAAAAACATTGCGCCCTTTATCAATGCCTTTGCGTATTTGTTTTTGTCTTTCCAAAGGAAGATGGATGGTTTCTTTACATTCAGTGCTGCAGCAGCCATCATATTTTTGGCGGCATTCTTCGCATTGAATAAATAAAAGATGGCAGCCATTATTGGCGCAGTTGGTATGTGTGTCGCAGGGTTTCCCGCATTGATGGCATTTGGCAATTACATCTTCTGTAATGCGTTCTCCCAGGCGGTTATCAAATACAAAGTTTTTGCCAATGAATCTTGATGGCTGGTTGTTTCCCTTTACCTGTTTTGCATAATTAATAATACCGCCTTCAAGGTGAAAAACATTTTTAAAACCATTATGCAGCATATAAGCGCTTGCTTTTTCGCAGCGTATGCCGCCGGTGCAATACATAATGATGTTTTTTTCTTCATTGCCTTTCATCATGTCAACAGCCATAGGCAACTGTTCGCGAAAAGTATCTGATGGAATTTCAATGGCCTTCTCAAAATGGCCCACTTCATATTCATAATGATTGCGCATATCAATGACAATCGTGTCATCTTTTTGCAGCAGTTCATTCATTTGTTCTGCATTTACATAGCGGCCCTTATTTTCCATACTGAAACCGGGATCGGTAATGCCATCAGCAACAATTTTTTCCCGCACTTTTACAGACAAAACCCAGAAACTTTTTCCATCATCATCTACCGCTATATTTAAACGAAGGTTGTTTAATTCGCTGATGGAATACAAAAATGTTTTGAAAGTTTCAAAATTGGATTGCGGCACACTTACCTGCGCATTAATGCCTTCTTTGGCAATGTAGATTCTGCCGAATACTTTTAAATTATATAAGTGCTTATATAAATGATCGCGAAACTCCTGCGGGTTTTGAACAGGAAAATATTGATAGAAACTGATAGTTGTTCTCGGTTCAGTTTCTTCATAAAGGCGGCGCTTTAATTCTTCACCGGAAACACGGTTATGTAATACAGCCATTGTGTAAAAATTTCAGACCTTGCTTAAAGCAAGATTCCATTAAACAATATGGATTCCGTTGCAGGCGGAACAAAATTGGCTGCAAATATAATGTGCCTTTTTTATTATGATTTTTTACAGTGAAAGATTAAGAAATGTTTGAAGAATTTGAATATAGTTTTGGCGCTTTAATGAGCAATAGATTATGCAGTTAAAAGAAGCCATATCTCTTATACAACATAAGTTTCCGGAACATACAACTGTTTGGGCGGATTTAGGTTGCGGTGATGGCTTGTTTACTGATGCACTTGCCCAACTATTGGCAGACGATAGTTTGATTTATGCGGTTGATAAAAGCAGTAATGCATTAACACATGTTGCCGTTAGAAAGGAAATTAAACTCGAAAAACTTGCTTTGGATTTTGTGACGGATGCACTCCCATTTAAAAATTTATCGGGCATTTTAATGGCAAATGCTTTTCATTTTGTGAAAGACAAGCATGCGTTTATTAATAAAGTTTTTAATTGCCTTAATGAAAATGGTTACCTGCTAATAATTGAATATAACACGGATGCTGCCAATATGTGGGTGCCTTATCCCATTAGTTTTAAAAAACTTAAAAACTTTTTTGAAATGTATAAATGGAGAACAACCAGGATCGGCGAATTAGCATCACGCTTTGGTGGCAGCATGTATTCGGCTATTATTTCCAAATAAATATTTTTATTGGGGTGAAAGCACAACCCTCTTGCCTGTTTTTGCAGATTCCCTTGCGGCTTCTAATATCTTCACAACAATTAAATTTGTTTCCAGCGATGAAGGATCATTTGTGTCGTGTATTTCTCCCTTTAATGCTGCCGCCAGGTAAGACAAATTATCTTTATAAATAAGCGGTTTTGTTTCAACTGTATGATAATTTACTGTATCTCTTCTTTTAAGTTCATCATTATTTAAAGCATGTAAATAGGCTTTCTCGCCAAACACTTCAAAATCTTTTATACCAAATGGCCAGTTCCACGATGCTTCAATAATGCCTGTTGCTTTTGGATATTCAAGCAAGATTGTTGCATCATCATCAACCTTTGGATAAATGTTTGGTTTAATATGCCTGGTAATAGCAGTTACCGCAACCGGCGCCTGACCTTTCATTAGCCAGGTCATAAGGTCGGCGCCATAACAGCCAAAATCAATAATAGCGCCGCCGCCATTTTTTACCGGATCGGTAAGCCATTCCAGGAAGTATTTACTGCAGCCAATTTCAACAGGGCCCTGGTGTCCGTCGTGCACAATCATTTTTCTTACTTCACCAATTGTTTGCTCCTTATTTACAATATCATACACCTGTTGATTACTCGGGTACCAGGTGGTTTCATAATTGGTCAATAATTGTATGTGATATTTTCTTGCAAGCATGGCCATGCGCTCAGCCTGCGCAACAGTTGTTGCCAAAGGTTTTTCAACCATAACAGAAACACCTTTTGGCGCACAGGCTTCCACAACGGCAAGATGATCTGCGATAGCATTATAAGCCAATACAGCATCTGGTTTAATGTGTTTCAGCATTTCGGTAACAGATGTATAAAAAATGGAGTCAGGGAGTTTATATCTTTCTTTATAGCGTTGCACCAATTCATTATTTGGTTCGGCAATGCCAATTATTTCTACTTCACCATTTTTATATTGGTTCATTAAGCCGTAAGCATGATCGTGGTTAAGGCCTGCAACCCCAACTTTAAGCGGCTGGGCATGAGAAGCAAAGCAAAATAAAAGGCAGGCAAATAATAAACAGGCGGTTATACTATTTTTACTGTTTTTCATAAACAGGAATTAAAAATGAATAATGAATTATGGCAACGAATATAATTGCAGAATAATAAAAAGCGCTTTGCAATTATACAACGCTGTTAAAGTAAAGTGTATCTTAAAATAGCCCGGTATTTTATTAATGAATGCTAATTTTGCGCCATGAATTTTGAATACAACCATTTATTGCCTGCAGATTTTGATGCTAATTCAAGGGTTTGGATTTACCAGGCAAGCCGTTTATTTACCATAAGCGAAGCTTTGCAAATTGAAGATATTTTAAATGATTTGGTTCAGCACTGGAACGCGCATGGAGCGCCGGTAAAAGGCTATGCTAATTTATTTTTTGGCCAGTTTATAATTTTAATGGCCGATGAAACCGCAACCGGCGTTAGCGGGTGCAGTATTGATAGTTCGGTACGCATTATTCAACAGATAGAAAAACAATTTGGTGTTGAAATGTTCAACTGGCAAAATCTTGCTTTTGTGGTAAAGGATAAAGTGCAGATAATTCCCCGCCAGCAGTTTAATTATGCGCTGGAAAATAATTTTATTTCGCCCGATACATTATTTTTTAATAATGTTGTGGCCACGAAAAAAGAACTGGAAGAAAACTGGATAATCCCGGTAAAAAATAGCTGGCTTAAAACAAAAATTAAAGCCACAGTTCAATAACAAATCAAGCGGAAGTAGCTCATCCGGTAGAGTATTAGTTTCCCAAACTAAAGGTGGCGGGTTCGAGTCCCGTCTTCCGCTCCATCTCTCTCCTTATTGTTTTAACTATCACCATCGCTGCCATTCTGTCTTAAATCATTAGCTTTGCAAGCTAATTTTTTATACATGCAGGATCTGGTTGCGAATAAAGTACATGATGAAACACGGCAAGGTGAGGCTTTTGCGCCTTTTGCCAACGATGAAAATCAATACAACAAAAAATTTTATATAGAAAGTTATGGTTGCCAGATGAATTTCAGCGACAGCGAAATTGTGGCTTCCATTTTACAAAATGAAGGTTTTGGCGCAACGAGAAATTACGAAGAAGCCGATTTGGTGCTGCTGAATACCTGTTCCATTCGCGAAAAAGCAGAACAAACCGTTCGTAAGCGGTTAACGGAATTCAGGAAGATTAAAGATTCCCGTCCCGGTTTACTGGTTGGCGTGCTGGGTTGTATGGCAGAAAGGCTGAAATCTAAATTTTTGGAAGAAGAAAAGCTGGTTGATCTTGTAGTGGGGCCTGATGCATACAGAACATTACCTGTTTTGATTGAAGAGGCGGAAACCGGGCAAAAATCTGTGAACGTTTTATTGAGCCGCGAAGAAACCTATGCAGACATTTCTCCGGTAAGATTAGACACTAATGGTGTTACTGCATTTATTTCCATTATGCGCGGTTGTAATAATATGTGCAGCTTTTGCGTGGTGCCGTTTACCCGCGGCCGTGAACGCAGCCGCGACGTGCATTCCATCATCGCAGAAGCGCAAAATTTATTTGACAGGGGTTATAAAGAAGTAACGCTGCTGGGCCAGAATGTGGACAGCTATTATTGGATTGATGAAGTCAATGATGAAATTGTGACCTTTGGAAAATTACTGGAAAAGGTGGCATTGGTGAGCCCGGAATTGCGTGTACGCTTCAGCACATCGCATCCAAAAGATATTACAGATGAAGTGTTGCTTACCATGTCAAAATATGATAACATCTGCAACTATATTCACCTGCCTTTGCAAAGCGGCAGCACCCGTGTATTGCAATTGATGAACCGCACTTATACAAGAGAATGGTATATGGCCAAAGTAAAACGCATCCGCGAAATAATTCCGGATTGCGGCATAAGCTCCGATATTATTACAGGTTTTTGCACTGAAACAGAAGAAGACCATACCGATACTCTAAGCATGATGGAAACCAGCGCTTACGATATGAGTTATATGTTTTTTTATTCTGAAAGGCCGGGCACGCTGGCTGCAAGAAGATATAAAGACGATGTGCCGGAAGAAGTGAAAAAAAGAAGGTTAAAGGAGGTGGTTGAATTGCAAAACAGGCTTTCTTACGAAAGCAATAAAAAAGATGTGGGTAAAACATTTAAAGTTTTAATTGAGGGCAACAGCAAAAAAAGCGATGCCGACTGGATGGGAAGGAATTCACAGAATAAAGTAATTGTTTTTCCAAAAGAAAATTACAATTATAAAAAAGGCGATTATGTTTTTGTGAAGGTGAACGATTTTACACAGGCAACATTAATTGGTGAAGTGGTAAAAGAATTATGAATTCAATAATCAAAAATAAATTATCAGACATTGTAAAAACCTGTGAGCAAATGCAGGTGAAAAGTTTGTATTTGTTTGGCTCTGGTGTTCGTGATGATTTTAATAATAAGAGTGACCTTGATTTTTTGTTTTCTTTTAAAAATGATAAGGATGGAAATCTTTTGCCGCCTTACTATGATTATTTTGACCTGATGTTTGGGCTAGAAAAAATTACAGGAAGAAAAGTTGATTTGGTGGCTGAAGAAAGAATTACAAATAAATATTTTTTGAATAGAATCAGCAACGAGAAAATAAAAATTTATGAATGCTGAAACTATAAAATTTTTATACGATATTCTTGATGGCATTTCGAAAATTCAATTTCATATTCAAAATATAAACTCATCTGTTGAATTTATAAATAATGTTACTGTTACAGATGCCGTAGAAAGAAGGCTCCCATTATTGGAGAGGCTTTATGGAAAGCATCAAAAATTGATAAATCAATTAATGTTTCTGATCAGAAAAACATCATATCTCTTCACCATATAATTTATTCACGAATATGATATGATAGATAAAGGCACATTATGGAGAATTATTCAAAATGATTTGCCGGTATTACAATCAGAAGTAGAACAAATTTTAAAAAGTTTAGAAGAATAATAATGGCAGAAATACAATCAATAAAGAACAGGTTTGGAATTACAGGTAATTCGTCGGCGCTCAATTATGCAATACAGGTTGCTATGCAGGTTGCATCAACAGACCTCAGCGTTTTAATTGTAGGCGAAAGCGGTGTAGGTAAAGAATCATTTTCTCAAATCATACATGCTTTATCGGCAAGAAAGCATAATGCTTTCATAGCCGTTAACTGCGGTGCCATTCCTGAAGGCACCATAGATTCAGAACTTTTTGGCCATGAAAAAGGCTCATTCACCGGCGCTGTTGACAGCCGTAAAGGTTATTTTGAAACTGTAAGCGGCGGCACAATTTTCTTAGATGAAATTGGTGAAATGCCACTCGGTACGCAGGCCCGTTTGCTGCGTGTGCTGGAAACCGGTGAGTTTATCCGTGTTGGGTCATCCAAAGTGCAGAAAACAGATGTGCGTGTAATTGCGGCCACCAATAAAGATTTATACACGGCGGCGCATAATGGCAAATTCAGGGAAGATTTATATTACCGTTTGAGCACAGTGCCCATTCGCGTTCCCGCTTTGAAGGACAGGAAAGAAGATATTGTTTTATTATTCAGAAAATTTGTGGTTGATTTTGCCGAACGTTATAAGACCACACCGGTACAGTTAGACGACGAGGCGAAAACCATGTTAATTAACTACAACTGGCCGGGCAATGTGCGGGAATTGAAGAATATTGCGGAGCAGTTATCGGTTTTAAGTACAAACCAATTGATAACCGCAACCGACCTGCAGCGTTTTTTGCCTGAGAAGAACATAAACCGCCTGCCGGTTTTGGCGCAATCGCAGCAGGCAAACGGCGAGTTTAATAATGAGCGCGAGATATTGTACAAGCTGTTTTTTGATATGAAGAAGGACGTTACGGAACTTAAGAAAATGTTTCTTGAAATCCTGAAAAATCCTTCATTGGCTGGAAGCGCAGCAAATTATACCGCAGAATCTTTGCAGAGAGATTTTTCTTTAAATGGTAATGAATATGCAGCCCCTGTATTGGCTGGCAATTCACAGGCAGCAGCTTTACCGGTAAATATGCAGCAGCCTAACCAGGCTGTTATTCTTCCGCATAAAAATGAAATTCATGAGCATGAGGAAGTGGAGGAATCGCTGAACATTATGGATAAAGAAAAAGAACTGATAATAAAAGCGCTAAAGAAACATCGCGGTAAAAGAAAAGATGCCGCATTAGATTTGGGCATTAGTGAAAGAACACTTTACAGAAAGCTGAAAGAATATGATATTAATGAATAAACGGTCAACGGTTAACGGTCAACAGTCAACCGTCAACAGACGGCGGTTTTCAGGCTATGGTCTATTGACTATTGTCTGTGGCCTTTTGCTTCTCCCTTCCTGCGGCATTTATACCTTCCGGGATGTTTCTATCGACTATTCAAAATTTAAAACCGTTAAAGTTGGGTTTTTAGAAAATAAGGCGCGTTATGTAAACCCGCAGTTAAGCCCGAAGCTAACCGATAACCTCAAGCAAAAAATAAATAATTATACAAAGCTCGCACTTGTAAATGGTGATGATGCCAGCTATATAATTACCGGTTATGTTAGCCGGTATGATGTTTCATTGTCGGCCATCAGTAACCAAACTTCTGCCGGCAACAGGTTAACTGTTGCAGCTAATATTACCGTATTGAATACAGTAGACAATAAGACGGATAATTTTACCGTAAGCCGCGATTTCGATTTCTCGGCCACACAATCTTTGCAACAGGCTGAAGGCCAGTTGCTGGATGATATAATTACGCAGTTGACAGACCAGATATTCAACCATATTTTTTCAAACTGGTAGAGAATAGTATTTTCACCGTACAAACAATAATGCTGAATGGCTTTACCGGCAGAAAATATTTTACAGGCTTTATTTAATAAACCCGCAGTTAATGTTACTGAAGATCAGTTAAGACAATTAACGGCTGATGAGCCTTACTACGGCACAGCATATTTTCTGCTTGCTGATAAGCTGTATCGTGCAAAGCAGCATGGTTATGAACATGCTTTGCAAAAAGCCGCGTTACATTTTTCCGATGAATTATTATTGCACTATAACCTGAATATCACTGAAGAGCAGGCTTCGAAAACCGCACAGCCTGTAACTGACGAAAAGGAGGGATTGCCTGTTGTAAAAGAAGAGGATTTAATTGTCGTGCAGCCTTTATCAGCCATGCAACCGGAAATTGTAAAAGAAGATATATCTGTTACAGGGGAGAATGATGCAGCGATTGAGGAAGCAGAAGAATTTACCCAACCGCCCGGTGAAGAGGATTTTCCGGAAGATGGGCCTGTGAGCGATCTGGCAGAAGATGAAATTATTAATGATAAACTAAGCAGTCTTTTACAGCAGCAGGCGGCGGCTTTTGAGAAGCCGGTTGAAGAACCTGTAATGGAGGTGCCGATAGAAACCATGCCGCTGCATCGGGTTGATTATTTTGAGTCGCAGGGCATAAAACTGGATGAAGAAAAGCCAAATGATAAACTTAGCAAGCAGCTAAGGCGCTTTACAGACTGGCTCAAACAAATGAAAAGCATTAATCCTTCCCCAACAGAGCTGCGAAGCGATGAGGCAGGGGAGCAGCATGTGCAGCATATTGCACAGCACTCCAATGATGCTGAGGAGGTGGTAACCGAAACTATGGCAGAAGTTCTGGTGAAGCAGGGCAAGCCCCAGCAGGCAATAAATATTTATGAAAAATTAAGTTTTATTAATCCCTCCAAATCCGCTTACTTTGCGGCAAAAATTAAGGAACTAAAAGGTTAATAATGGCGCTCATTCTGTTTATTCTTATTGTTTTGGTGTGTATAGTGCTGGGCCTGATCATATTGATCCAGAATCCCAAAGGCGGTGGTTTAAGTGGTTCTATAGCTGGGTTTAACAGCCAGTTTATGGGCGTAAAACAAACCAACGATATATTGGATAAAGGCACATGGATATTTGCTTCTGCACTTGCCGTATTGAGCATTGTATCTGTTTTATTGGTTTCTAATGTTTCCGGCAGCGGCAGTAACTCATTGCAGGATATAAATACTTCAACTGTTCCAACGCAGCAGGCGCCTGCCAATTCACAGCAGCAACAGGCTCCTTCAACCTTGCAATTACCTGCAGACAGTAATAAATAATTAATTAAAATAATTGCCCGATAGTATAAGGGTAGTACATCAGATTTTGGTTCTGAGTGTCTTGGTTCGAATCCAGGTCGGGCAACAAACGCCTCGCATATAATGCGGGGCCGTTTTATTTTATAGCGAGGCGAACTTTTGTTTGCATGAGCTAAAAATAAAACGGCCATAAGCCGCTGCAAGCGGCGGAGGCGTTTGGGTAATATAAAGCGGAGCCGGATCATGGCGTGAAGTGCAATAATCCAGGTTGGGCAACAAACGCCTCGCATAAAATGCGGGGGCCGTTTTATTTTATAGCACAACAAGCTTTGTAATTTGGTACATTAGCGGGAAAAGCTTTTTATGGAAAATAATTACATCGTTACAGTAACAGAAATTATCCCGAGAACACATAATGTAAAAACTTTCAGGGTTACAAAACCTGAAGGTTTTGAGTTTACTCCAGGCCAGGCTGTTGATTTGAGCCTGAATGAAGAAGGCTGGAAAGACAATAAACATCCCTTTACATTTACCTGCCTGCCGGATGATGATTTTTTAGAGTTTACAATAAAACTGTACGACAATCCTGAAGGTTTGACCAATAAACTTAAAACCATTTCGCCTGGGGCTGAATTTGAAATAAGCAGCGCCTGGGGCGCTATAGAATATAAAGGCGAAGGCGTTTTTATAGCTGGTGGTGCAGGCGTTACACCTTTTATTGCCATATTCAGGCATTTAAAACAGCAACATGAACTTGGGAATAATCTGCTGATATTTTCCAATAAAACAGAAGCGGATATTATTTTAAAAGATGAATTTAGTGGGATGCTTGATGGAAGGTTTATGAATGTTATCACCAGTCAGCCAGGCACCAAATATTATGATAAGCGGATTGACAAATCTTTTTTGCGGAATACAATCCAAAACTTTAATCAGCATTTTTATGTGTGCGGGCCCGATGAGTTTACCAAAAATATACTGGATGCATTGGCCGCACTTGGAGCTAATGCAGAAACATTGGTTTTTGAAAAATAGGTTTGCGTTAAGAAACTTCTGTGTTCAAATTTTAAACGGTTTCAGTAAGGCTGAAGCACTGTATTGCTGCCATAAAAATATGCAGTACAAGGGAGTGACACAACCGTGATGCCACAATGTATCAACTGCCGGTTTCAAAAAAATACTCCGATTGTTACGCAGCAACAATATCTTTTCCAAAAGGCATGAGGGTTAGTTCAACGAGTTTTAAATGCTGCCTGCCAAAAGGTATGCCTATAACGGTTATAAAAAGTAATATTGCAAAAACAAGGTGCATGCACGCTGTGTAAAGGCCGCCGGTAACGATCCAGAGGATATTGAATAAAAGTGAAAGGCAGCCGCCGGAAGAAGAGGTGGTAACTACTTTTTTTCCAAAAGGCATGAGCGTGAAGATGCCTATTTTGAAACATTGAATACCAAACGGAATGCCGATGATGGTGATACAGAAAACAAAGCCCATAACAAAATATCCAAGTGCGGAAATAAAGCCGCCGAAGATTAACCAGATTAAATTTCCTAAAAGGTTCATGGCTTAAAAATAAAAACAGATTAATTTATTTTCACCGATTATTACACGTATGGCATTTAACGTGCAAACATTTAAAACCAGGGCGCTTACCTCTCTTGTATTTGTAGCAGTAATGCTATGCGGGCTGCTAATAAACCACTGGACGTTTTTTATTCTTTTTTCAATCGTACATTTTGGCTGCTGGAAAGAGTTTAAGGCAATAGCCGATAAAATTGCGCCTGAATATAAATCCATTTCTTTCATGCATCATTATGGTGTGGTGCTGGCAGGCTGGGGCTTTATGCTGTGGATGACGAACTATGCTTATGCAATAGGGCCTTTGCAGCTTAGCGAAATTGGCTGGTATTTAATGTTGCTGACCGTAATAACCCTGCCCTTGATTGAAATTTTACTAAGCCACAATTTTAACCTGAAGCCTTTGTTTATTTCGATAGGGGGGCTGCTGTATATTTCTTTTAGTTGCGGCTGCATGATAGACCTGCGTTCCGAAGGCATGATATTCGGCAGCTTTTTTGGTCTTGATATGGGCCTTGTTTTGCCGCTGGTATTGATTATTACATTGTGGATAAACGATACCATGGCTTATCTCGTTGGTTCCGCAGTTGGCAAAACACCGCTTACTGCTATATCTCCCAAAAAAACATGGGAAGGCACTATAGGCGGCATCGTATTGGCCGTTGTAACCATTACAGCTTTCGGTCATCTTTTTTTTAATGCTGATATTTTACAACTGGCTATTATTTCAACATTGATTTGTGTAACCGGCATTTTTGGAGACTTATTTGAAAGCGGTTTAAAACGTAAGGCCGGTATAAAAGACAGCGGTAATATATTGCCCGGCCACGGTGGGTTTCTCGACAGGTTTGATTCGCTTTTATTTGCAACCGTTTTCGTGTGGCTGTATGTGAAACTTTTCCTCTGATTTGCTCATAGTTTCCGGTTGACGGTCAACAGTCCACGGTTAACAGTCAACGACACTGTTTATATTTGCAGTCAATTTTTGTTATGACCATTCACCGTGAAGGATACAGGATTATTGGAGTAAGCGCTTTATTACTTGTTTTAATTAACATACTTTTCTTTTATTTTTTTTCAGACAATTTTGAATGGATTGCATTCATCATCCTTTTTTTGAGTTTTGTATTTTTCTTTTTTATTGTTTTTTTCTTTCGCATTCCCAACCGGGCGTTTACATTTTCCGAAACAAAAATTGTTGCACCTGCCGATGGAAAGGTCGTAGTAATTGAACAGGTAAATAACACCGAATATTTCAATGACAGCCGCATACAGGTAAGCATTTTTATGAGCCCTGTAAATGTGCATGTAAACCGTGTACCGGTTGATGGCACGGTAGTTTATAATCATTATCATAAAGGGAAATACCTGGTGGCCTGGCATCCAAAGTCTTCTGTATTAAATGAACGGCACAGCATTGTGCTGGAGAATGCCAACGGAACTATTTTAGTAAAACAAATTGCCGGTGCTTTGGCCAAACGTATATGCAATTATGCAACGCCAGGTAAAGTGTTTAAACAAGGCGATGAATTTGGGTTTATAAAATTCGGCAGCCGTGTAGATCTGTTGCTTCCCCTGGATGCTGTTATTGAAGTGGAGCCCGGCCAGGTTGTAAAAAGCGGCGTTTCGGTTATTGCTTCGTTTAGTCAAAAGCAATAAGCTTAACTATCTGTTCAAGATAAATTGCATCTGTTTCATCAAAGTGGTTGAGTAATTCGCTGTCAACATCTAACACAGCAATCACCTTACTGTTCTTAAATGCAGGTATCACAATTTCCGATCTTGATAAACTGCTGCAGGCAATATGCCCCGGAAATTTTTCAACGTCTTCCACAATAATTGTTTTTGCCTGCTCCCAGCTTGTGCCGCAAACGCCTTTGCCTTTTTTGATTCTTGTGCAGGCAACCGGCCCCTGGAAAGGGCCAACAACCAGTTCATTATTTTTTACAATATAAAAGCCAACCCAAAACCATTTGAACTGTTCTTTTAATGCAGCCGCTACATTGGCAAGGTTTGCCGTTACATCTGTTTCACCTTCAATCAGGCCTTTTATTTGCGGAATTAAAGATTGGTATTGCTCTGCTTTTGTGCCTTGAATTACGTGTAAATCTTCTGCCATAATTATTTTCTTATCCTGAGTTTGCTATCATCTAATACACTGAAATTGTCAATTAATTCTTCGTAGTGTTCATTCATTACTTTTAATACTGTTCTGGCTTTTTCAAGTGACTTTGCATTAACCATTCTTACTAATAAAATACCTTTATGAAAAAATTGGAAGCGAAAAACCAGTTCTCCAAAATCTTTATCTTCTGTTATTAATAATGCGTTTTTATTAATCGCTATATTAAGAACTTTTTCATCTGATATGGATGGCGTTTCATCAATAACTGCATAAATCGTAAAATCGTTAGCTCTAAGTTCGCTCACAATGGCATAGTCAACACTTTCGTCAATAACTATATTAGGTTTGCTCACACTGCCAATACTTTTTCATGCTTAATGCTTTCTGCTGCAAATAACAGACATGCTTGTAAATCGTTCAGTGTTATTTTTGGATAAGCTTTCAATAATTCATCATTTGAATAGCCACCTGCCATTTTTTCTAATAAGAGTTCAACTGGAATGCGAGTATTTCTTATCACGGGTTTACCAAATAAAACTGCAGGATCTGTAGTAATATAATCTTTCCAGTTCATATCTTCTGTTTCTATAAAATTAAAAAATATTTTCCAACTCTTTCAAATGGTAAATTGTATATGTTGGCTGCACATCTGTTTCAGCGTTTATGTGGTTCACAAATATTGTATCCAAACCCGCAGCCATTGCACCTTTAATATCGGCTTCAATATTATCACCAATCATTATGCTCTCCTTAACATCTGCATTGGTTGCACGTAATGCAAACTCAAAAATTTCTTTCTGCGGTTTTAAACTGCCGCATTTTTCAGATGTAATTACTTCTTTAAAATAGCCTGTAAGATTGCTGTGTTTTAATTTACTGTGCTGCACACTGTCAAATCCATTTGTTATTAAATGCAGCACATATTTTTTTTGTGTTAGATACTCTAAAATTTCAGTTGTGTAGGGAAACAATTTTTTCCTGTTAGGCAATCCTTCAAGAAATTGAGCCGACATATCTTTTGCCAACACTTCATCTGCCAGTTTAAAATCAAGCAGCGTTAACCAAATACGTTTCCAGCGCAGTTCATCCTGCTTTATATAACCTTTTGTATAGCGGTCCCAAAGCCTTGTATTATGAAAAGAATAACGGTTGAAAAATTCATCAAAATCCTCAATACCTTTTTCGTGTAATGCATGCTGCGTGTGCAGTGCCTGAAAAGTTTCTTTCGCATTTGCTTCAAAGTCCCAAAGCGTATGGTCAAGATCAAAAAATAAATGTTTATATGTCATTATAATTGCTTCGCGATTTTAGATTTGTAGTATGTTGCCAACTGTAGCAATGCTATGAAGCATGGTTGTGTCACTCCCTTATACAGTTGTTGCAATGAGCGGCAAAGCTACATTCCTGTAAATAAATTCAATGTTATGAACGTGATAATTACCGGCGCATCAAAGGGATTGGGTGAAGCATTTGCAGAAAAATTTGCAGCAGCAGGCCATCATCTTTTTTTATGTGCAAGAAATGAGGCGCTTTTAACTGAAACCAAAAACCGGTTGCTCGAAAAATATGCTAACTGTTCAATAGATGTTTTAGCTGCAGACATTAGTAAGAAAGAAAATGCAATAGCATTTGGAAATTTTTGTTTGCAGTTTGGCACTCCACAAATTTTGATTAATAATGCCGGCAGTTTTTTGCCCGGCAATATTCATGAAGAAAAAGATGGAACTTTTGAGGCCATGATTGATACAAACCTCAGCAGCGCTTATCATTTAACCAGGGCTGTTTTGCCCGCCATGATGCAGGCAAAACGTGGCCACATTTTTAATATGTGTTCCATTGCGTCGCTGGCAGCATATAAAAATGGAGGCAGCTACAGCATCAGCAAATTTGCTTTGCTTGGCTTTAGTAAAAACCTGCGCGAAGAATTAAAACCCTATAACATAAAAGTAACTGCAGTTATGCCCGGCGCTGTTTATACTGATAGCTGGAGCAGCAGCGGCGTAAACCCTGAAAGGCTTATGCAGGTTGACGATGTTGCTAATATGGTGTATGCAGCATCGCTGCTTTCGCCACAGGCCTGTGTGGAAGAAATTATTATGCGGCCACAGTTGGGAGATTTATAGAAGTTTTAAAAACCAGGAAACTGCAGAACAACTTATATGTGTTTTAAAAAGTAAAGTGATTTTCATTAAAATAAAACAGGCGGGGTAAACACCCCGCCTCTATGAAAAAGTCCCTCAACTTATTCAAAATTTATTCAGCGTTTCTCTTGCAATAACAATCTTTTGTATCTCAGATGTGCCTTCGCCAATTGTGCAAAGTTTGGCATCGCGGTAAAACTTTTCAACCGGAAATTCTTTTGTATAACCATTGCCACCAAATATTTGCACCGCTTCATTAGCAACTTTTACGGCCACTTCGCTGGCATAATATTTTGCCATTGCGGCTTCTCTTGTAACTTTTTTGTGCTGGTCTTTTAAAGAACAGGCACGCATAATTAAAAGCTCGGCGGCATCAATCTCAGTTGTCATATCGGCAATCTTAAAACTTATGCCCTGGAAATTAGAAATGGGTTGATCGAACTGGCGCCGCTCTTTACTATATTTTGCTGCAGCTTCAAAAGCTCCTTTGGCAATGCCTAATGACAGGCAGGCAATGGAAATTCTTCCGCCATCCAATACCTGCATAGATTGTTTGAAGCCATCACCAACTTCGCCCAGCCGGTTTTCATCAGGAATAATACAATTATCAAATACCATTTCGGCAGTTTCGCTGGCGCGCATGCCAAGTTTATTTTCTTTCTTTCCCGCTGAAAAGCCGGGCGTTCCGCGCTCTACAACAAATGCAGTTGCATTATTTCTTGCCCGGGGTTCACCTGTTCTTGCAACTACAACGGCAACATTGCCGCTCTTGCCATGCGTTATCCACGATTTGGTTCCGTTCAGCGCCCAGTTATTGCCTTCTTTTTTTGCCGTGCATTGCATATTGCCCGCATCACTGCCGGTGTTTGCTTCTGTTAAACCCCAGGCGCCAATCCACTCTCCCGAAGCAAGTCGCGGTAAATACTTTTGCTTCTGGTCTTCATTACCAAATAAAAGGATGTGATTGGTGCAAAGTGAATTATGCGCTGCGAGGCTTAAACCTATGGAACCGCACACTTTTGATATTTCTTCTATTACTACTTTATATGCTGCATACCCAAAACCTGAACCCCCATATTCTTCCGGTACTAAAACGCCCATCAGTCCAAGCTCTCCCATTTTGTGAAATATGTGTGCCGGAAATTCCTGGGCCTCATCCCATTGCATTACATAGGGTTTAATATGCAGGTTAGCAAAATCCCTGGCAATTACACAAACTTGTTCTGTTATTTCTTCTTTTACAGCATACATAAAACTAACGATTGTTAGTGTAAAGCTATGGGATAGAATTTATTTGCTCAAAATATTTTTTATACAAATCGTTTTTTACTCTTTTATATAGAGGTAAGGTTTTATTACCTGGAAAACGCTATCGCTTAAACCATAAGTTTTCGCAACCTGGTCAACAGACTTGAAACCACCCATGCTTGTCCTGAATTTTACAATGCGGTTGGCCAGTACATCGCCTATTCCGGGAAAGGCTTTCCAGTCTTCAACGGAAGCCGAGTTGATCTCCGTTTTCTTTAGTTGGTTGAATGCGTAAGATGGTTTTGGTTTTTCACCTGGCTGCGAATTTCCGGAAGAAGTAATGGTTGGCTTGTTCTCCGGTGCAATGCGCACGTAAGGAATAATTCTGTCTGCATCTGCTTTTGCAAGGCTGTATATTTTGCGGAGGTCTTCCGGCTTCCTGAAATGGCCGCCTTTGCTGCGGTAATTGATAATAGTATGCGCTGTTTTAGGGGAGAGGCCAAGCCTTACAAATCCATCTTCGCTTAAAGTATTTGGATCAAAATAAAATAATTTTAACTGTATAGAATCGGCGCCTGCTGTATCTGCATAACTGGCTGCATAAAAAGGCTGGGTGTTTTCCTGCCTGTACTTGTCTAATTCAGCCTGCAATGCTGTATTCACATGAATATTCAGTTTTTTTGAAGGTAAAAAACAGGGCAGTATTATAATTATTACAAGGAGGCCCAATAGTATAAAAGCGGCATTCCTGTCTCGCCTGCTGAAGACAAACCATTCTTTTAAGGGATTTTTTTTCATTGGAGTTATTTGTTGGGTTATATAATAAGTGTTAGGTTGTCATAAGCGAGGTGAATGCCCGGCGGTAAAGTTTTTTCAACATCTTCGTGTTTGCCAAGCTGGTGACTAATGTGCGTAAAATATGCTTTTGGTATTGCTAATTCTTCTGTTAGTTTTATAGCCTCGCTTAGGGTAAAATGAGAAATATGCTGTTCCTTTCTAAGGGCGTTTACCACAAGTACATCCGAACCTTTTATGAGTGTTTTTACTTCGTTGTCAATTTTGTTTGCGTCTGTAATGTAGGTAAATTTTCCAAATTTATATCCAAAAACAGGCATTTTATGGTGCCACACTGTAAAAGGCTGTATTGGGATATCGCCTATTTCAAAGGCGCTTTCATCAATGGTATAAAGGTTTATTTGCGGAACGCCCGGGTATTTTTTATCAGCAAACGCATAAGCAAATTCCCGCATAAGGGCTTCTGCCGTTAGCGAATTGGCATAAACATCCATGGGTTTATGCTGAAAAAAATTATAAGCCCGCACGTCATCAAGCCCCGCGGTATGATCTTTATGCGGATGGGTAAAAAGAACAGCATCCAATTTGGTATTATGGATGCGTAACATCTGGTAACGGAAATCGGGCGTGGTGTCCACAGCAATGGTTGTTGTGGCAGATTCCACCAAAATACTGCTGCGCAGGCGTTTGTCTCTGGAATTAGTTGAAGTGCAAACGGGGCAGGTGCACCCAATCATGGGAATACCTGTGCTGGTGCCGGTGCCGAGAAATGTGATTTTTAATGAAAGGCTCACATGGCAAATCTAACACAACTGCGATAAGTGAAGTTTATATGGTAGATAATTTCATGTGCATATAGTGCAGTAAAGGTGTGTTTACGACAATATATTTTCTTTATTTTTTTACTTTTCCAAACTCGTTTCATTATTTAGATGCATACCTGTATATTTGCGCAAAATTTCGGGGCCGTATATGACCTTAAAATGCGTAAAATCTTTACTGGTAGCGGGTTTCAGCCTTTTTTTCCTGGCTTTTTCAATTTCCACTTTTGCTCAGGAAAAACCAACTGAAACGGGTGATAATGTTAAGAAAGAAGAAAAAAATGACTTCGATGCCAATGAAGTTATTTTTGGGCACATTTTAGATGCGCATGAATTTCACTTTTTCTCTTACGAAGGCAGCGATGGCGAGGAGCACGAAGCTGCAATTCCCCTGCCTGTTATTCTTTATTCAAAACAAAAAGGACTGGATGTATTCATGTTTTCGCAGTTTCATCATGGCGAAGCAGAATATGATGGCTATAAACTGATTACTGCAGAAATGCTGAAAGAAGAAAATTTGCCTGAGGGCAAATATCATGAAGGGCAGATAGTTGCAGTTGATGCAAACGGGCAAATTGATGAAAGCGTTAAACTGTACGATTTCTCCATTACACGTTATGTAGTGCAGATGATAATTTCCGTGTTGTTATTAACTTGGATAATGGTTTCAATTGCTAACCGCTATAAAAAAGGACATGGTGTTGTCTCAGCCCCCAAGGGCAAGCAAAGCCTTATGGAGCCGGTGATACTTTTTATTGTGGATGAAGTGGCAAAACCCTGTCTTGGCGAAAAGAATTATCGCAAATACCTTCCTTTCCTGCTTACGGTTTTCTTTTTTATCCTTATAAATAATTTATTGGGCTTAATTCCCGGAAGTGCAAACGTTACAGGTAATATAGCCTTTACGCTTGTGCTGGCTTTAATAGCTTTTGTGGCAATTCTTTTCAGCACCAATAAGCACTACTGGGGGCATATTTTCAACCCGCCGGTGCCTGCTTTTGTGAAACCTATTTTAATGCTCGTGGAATTTTTAGGCGTGTTTATCAAGCCAATGGCATTAATGATACGTTTGTTTGCAAACATGGTGGCAGGCCACATTCTTGTAATATGCCTTATTTCGCTTATTTTCATCTTTGCCGGGCTTGGTGCGGCAGCAGGATGGGGAGCCTCTCCACTATCAGTAGCATTTACAATTTTTATCTATTTCATTGAAATACTCGTTGCTTTCCTTCAGGCTTATATTTTTGTTTTCCTTTCTGCTGTATTTATCGGGCAGGCTTTTGAGGGCGGCCACAATGATGTAGATCATCATGAAGATGCAGTAATCGTTTAAATTTTTAATCAATATAAACTACAATTATGGATTTAATGAATGTTATTTTACTTGAGGCTACAGCAAATGCCGGCGGCGCCATCGGTGCAGGTTTAGCAGCTATTGGTGCAGGCATTGGTATTGGTCAGATTGGTAAAGGTGCCGTTGAATCAATTGCACGCCAGCCCGAAGCTTCAAACGACATCCGTGCAAACATGATCCTTACTGCTGCGTTGGTGGAAGGTGTTGCTCTGTTCGGCGTTATCGTTGGCTTCTTAGCTATGATCCTCTAATAATAATTACTGCATTGTTTGGTTTAAGTAATGCAGTTTTTTTAAACAATGAGCAATGCCCGGTTTTTAATTGGGCTGTATCAATATTAAATTGAGTTTATGCAATTACTCACCCCCAGTTTAGGATTAATATTTTGGACGCTCCTGGCTTTCCTGGTGGTATTCTTTATCTTGGCAAAATTTGCCTGGCCGGCTATCATTAATGGTTTGCGCGAACGTGAAAAAACCATTGCAGACTCCCTGGCTTCCGCTGAAAATATTAAGGCGGAAATGTCGAAGATGAAAAGTGAAAACGAAGCGCTTTTGGTGCAGGCCCGTGAAGAAAGGGCCGGCATGCTCAAGGATGCCAAGAACACTGCCGACAAAATGGTTGCTGATGCAAAGGAAAAGGCAAAAGCGGAATACGATAAAATCCTGGCTGATGCGCAGGCTGCTATCAACCAACAAAAAAATGCGGTATTAACCGATCTGAAAAACCAGGTTGGCTCGCTGGTAATTGAAGTAGCTGAAAAAGTGTTGCGCCAGGAACTGAATGACAAAACCAAGCAGGAAAATTATATTAAGCAATTAACAGACGAAGTAAAACTGAATTAAAGAATGGCTGCGGGCTTAAGCTGTGAGCACAAACTCGTAGCGAAAAGCTGAAAGCTGAAAGCTGAAAAAAATGCCTAATCCACGTTTAGCTACAAGATATGCAAAGAGTTTGGTTGATCTTTCCATTGAAAGAAATCAACTGGAAGCAGTGTATGCGGATATGCAGTTCTTGCAGCAGGTTACTAAAGCAAGCCGTGATTTTGTAAATCTCCTGCGCAGCCCTATCGTGCCGGCGGATAAAAAGCAATCCATCATTGATGCAATTGTAAAAAACAAAATATCTGCCTTAACAGAAGCTTTCATAAAATTGCTGATAAATAAAGGCCGCGAAGGCGATATGCCCGAAATTGTAACTGCATTTATTGATCAATACAATGCAATTAAAGGCATTCATAAGGTGAAATTAACTACGGCAACGCCTGTAAGCAATGAATTGAAGAATGCAATTATTGCTAAAGTTAAAAGAGAGGCTAACCTGGAAAATATAGAGCTGGAGGCAAAAGTGGATGAAGCACTCATTGGCGGTTTTGTGCTTGAGTTTAATAATAACCTGGTTGATGCTTCCGTGTTAAGGGACTTGAAAGACATAAGCAAGCAGTTTAAAGAAAGAAACGTATTTGTCCAGAATATAAGATAGCCTGTTTGGCTTTGGTTAAAGGATAAATGGTTGGAAGATTTAAATAATAATTTTAAAGTTTGATAGATTATCTTCAAACTGAAAACTACAAACTATAAACTTTTTGTATGGTTGAAATAAAACCTGATGAAATATCAGCGATACTAAGACAGCAGTTAAGCAATTTTAATGCTGGCGCTGATTTGGAAGAAGTTGGAACCGTATTGCAGGTGGGTGATGGTATTGCCCGCATTTATGGTTTAAACAATGTGCGCAGCGGTGAGCTGGTTGAGTTTGAAAATGGTGTAAAAGCTATTGCACTTAACCTGGAAGAAGACAATGTGGGCGTGGTATTAATGGGCGAATCCGGCGACATCAGGGAAGGTGGTAAAGTAAAACGCACCGGCAAAATTGCATCTATTAAAGTAGGTGAAGGTTTGGTTGGCCGCGTAATTAATACATTGGGGGAACCAATTGATGGTAAAGGACCGATAACAGGCGATTTGTATGAAATGCCTTTGGAACGTAAAGCACCGGGCGTTATTTACCGTGAACCTGTAAAAGAACCTTTGCAAACTGGTATCAAAGCGATAGATGCAATGATTCCTATCGGCCGCGGCCAGCGCGAACTGGTAATCGGTGACCGACAGACAGGTAAAACTGCTATCTGCATTGATACGATTATTAACCAGAAAGAATTTTACCAGGCAGGAAAACCGGTATATTGTATATATGTTGCCATCGGCCAGAAAGCATCAACCATAGCCGGTATTATGAAAACGCTGGAAGACAATGGCGCCATGGCCTATACAACCATTGTTGCTGCTTCTGCATCAGATCCTGCGCCGCAACAGTTCTATGCTCCGTTTGCCGGTGCTGCCATTGGTGAATTTTTCCGCGATACCGGAAGACCTGCATTGATTATTTACGATGATTTATCTAAACAGGCAGTAGCTTACCGCGAAGTATCTTTATTGTTACGCCGTCCTCCTGGCCGCGAAGCTTATCCCGGCGATGTATTCTATTTGCATAGCCGTTTGCTGGAACGCGCAGCAAAAGTTATCAGCAATGATAAAGTGGCAAGTGAAATGAATGATTTACCGGACAATATCAAACACCTTGTAAAAGGTGGTGGTTCTTTAACGGCTTTACCAATCATTGAAACACAGGCAGGCGATGTATCTGCTTATATTCCTACGAATGTAATTTCTATTACCGACGGACAGATATTCCTGGAAGGTAACCTGTTTAACTCCGGTATCCGCCCGGCTATTAACGTAGGTATTTCTGTAAGCCGTGTAGGTGGTAATGCACAGATCAAATCCATGAAAAAAGTGGCTGGTACATTAAAGCTTGACCAGGCACAATACCGCGAGCTGGAAGCTTTTTCTAAATTTGGCGGCGACCTGGATGCTGCAACCAAGCTGGTAATTGATAAAGGTGCCCGCAACGTGGAAATATTAAAGCAGCCCCAGTTTTCTCCTTTCCCGGTTGAAAAACAGGTAGCAATTATATATCTCGGAACACAGGGCTTATTGCAGGGTGTTGCTGTTAAGAATGTGAAAGCATTTGAAGATCATTTCTTAATGGAAATGGAAAATAAATTGCCGCATGTTTTGGCAGAATTTAAGAAAGGTAATTTACCCGAAGATGGTATAAAAGAAATGGTGGAGCTGGCGAAAGGTTTAGTTCCTCAGTATAAATAAATACCTCTTTATAATAATAGTAAACAGCCCTGGAGTTTCCGGGGCTGTTTTGCTTTGATGGCTTAAACTTTAAGCATTCAAACCTTAAACATATTTTATCTTGCACATCTTTTATGGCAAAAGCAAAAAACTCAAAAAAAGAAAAGCCGGTTATTCTTATTACGAACGATGATGGTATTACAGCTCCCGGTATAAAGGCTCTTACGGACGCTGTTAAAGATCTTGGAAAAGTAGTTGTTGTAGCTCCCGATAAACCGCAAAGCGGCATGGGGCATGCTATTACCATTGGCCAACCCCTCCGCCTGACTGCCGTGGAAACGTTTGGTGATATAGAAGCATATCAATGCAGCGGCACACCGGTAGATTGCGTAAAACTTGCTGTAGATAAAGTATTGCACCGTAAGCCGGATATATGCTTAAGCGGTATTAACCACGGCGCCAATCATTCCATTAATGTAATTTATTCGGGTACTATGAGTGCGGCGCTTGAAGCCTCTATTGAGAGTATTCCAAGCATAGGCTTTTCTTTATTGGATTATAGTATTGAAGCAGATTTTGCGGGCGCTGCCTATTACGCAAACCTACTGGTTAAACAAATTATAAGTAAAAAAATTGATAAGCATCTTTGTTTAAATGTAAACATACCTATTGCCCCAAAAGAATTGCTTAAAGGCTTGAAAGTCTGCCGCCAGGCATATGCGAAATACGAGGAGCGTTTTGATGAAAGGCACGATCCCAGTGGACGAAAATATTATTGGCTAACCGGCGAATTTCAAAATTTTGATAAGGGAAAAGATACCGATGTATGGGCATTGGAAAATAATTATGTAAGCGTTGTGCCCGTTCAGTTTGATCTTACCAATTATACATTGAAAACTAAATTGCAAAAAGTGTTAACCCAAAAGCATTGAAAAGAGATTCGCTTTTATTAGGAATTATTCTTGGTATTATTGCGCCCATTTTTGGGCTGTTTGCTTATTATTTATGGAAGCTTTATCCAACTTATACCATTGCTGATTTTATTCATGTTATCGGGCTGCAAAAAACCATTTTATCCGCAATAGCCACTTTTGCGCTTTTTGCCAACGTGGTATTACTTACTGTATATCTCAATATGCGCTGTGACCAAACGGCAAAAGGCATTTTTATTATTTCATGCATTTATTCAATAGCAGCTATTGTAACAAAATTGTTCTTATAGGCTGTATTCCGGTTCCGGTTTTAAGTGATGACATAATATATAATATGATGCTGCGCTTTACTCATCTTAGGTGAGTTCGGGATAAGGAAACGAGGTACACATCATTTCGACGACAGGAGAAATCTCCCGAATAGCCAACCATTAAAAAATCATGAAACCTCTTCTGTCGCAGAGGATGACTCACCTTCATAATAACCCGAACAACTTTATATTCAAAATAAGTCAGACTTCTTATCCCGAACTCATGTTAATCTTGCTATTCTCCCCACCGAAAACTTTTCGATTGCAGGCCTGCAAGGTCAATAAGCCGGTTAACTACGGTTAAAGCAACTTCCTCAATTGTTGTTGGGTTACTGTAAAACGACGGTGTTGCCGGGCAAATGATGCCGCCGGCAAGTGTTACCAGTTCCATATTTTTTATATGGATGAGATTATAGGGCGTATCGCGAACGGCAAGAATAAGTTTACGTTTTTCTTTTAGCATTACATCTGCAGCACGTGTTACCAGGTCATCGCTTACACCGGAAGCAATACGGCCTAGTGTTCCCATACTGCAGGGCACTACAATCATAATATTATATTGTGCAGATCCCGATGCAAAGGGTGCGGAAAAATCGTATTTATCATAGTATTGTACGGGGTAATTTTTATAATCTTCATTGTGTAATTCAGCCTGCCATATTTTTTTTGCATTATCACTTATTACAACAGCTATTTGTTCGCATTGCCCTTCTAACCTGACTAAATTATCCAACAGGAGCTTTGCATAAATAGCACCGCTGGCCCCTGTTATTGCTACTACGATTTTATTCATTGCCATTAACAAATTTACAGTTTAGTGGTTGTAATAATATATGAATTAGCTATTGGCATTTATGGCCGGAGAAATGCATCTCAGAAAAAAAATAAAAATAAAATTGGGAAAAGTTGGTGCTTTAAAGAATTTAACTAATTTACAACCCCATTTGAAAGCACATTATAGTGATTGCTTGAGCAATGTGTGATCAAAAATTTTTAAGTAAAAAACGAAAAACAAAAGTTTAAAAATTAAAATCAATTTTGTTATGGCTGAAACAAGACCGACTGCTACGGCAGCAGCAAAGAGCGCTACTTCAGTGCAACCCAAAAGATCTCGTAACTCTATTTCATGGCTTGCACCCCTTACCTGTCTTATTCTTGGGTATGTACTCTGGCGCTTTGTGATAGGGAGCGACTCAAATTTTACACAACCGGATAAAAGCGGTGGTTTCTGGCCAGATCATCAAGGTCCTACCACTCCATTATCCCGTATGTACCTGGGAGGTATTATTGTGCCGATTTTAATAGGATGCTTTTTAACAGTAGTAACTTTTGTGATAGAAAGATTGCTTACCGTTACAAAAGCAAAAGGTACCGGCAATATTTCTGAATTTATCCGCACTGTGCAATACAATCTTGCAAACAAAGATGTAGATAAAGCTATTGCAGCATGCGATAAGCAGAAAGGTTCAGTAGGTAATGTAATGAAAGCCGGCCTGCGTAAGTATAAAGAAATGATCACTAATACTGAATTAACCACAGAACAAAAAGTATTAAACATTCAAAAAGAAGTAGAAGAAGCAACAGCACTTGAATTGCCTATGCTGGAAAAAAATCTTGTGTTTCTTTCAACTCTTGCTTCTGTTGCAACGTTGGTGGGTTTGTTAGGAACGGTAATTGGTATGATCCGTTCATTCGCTTCGCTGGCTGAAACCGGTGGTGCAGATGCCTCATCTCACTTATCACAAGGTATTTCTGAAGCCTTGTATAATACAGCTTTAGGTATTGGTACCTCTGCAGTTGCCATCATTATGTATAACGTATTTACTACAAGGATTGATGCTATTACTTATGGTATTGACGAGTCTGGTTTTACTTTAACACAAAGTTTTGCATCAAATTATAAATAAGCGGTAAGAAGGTTTATGGAATTCTTTTTCAAAAGCATCTTACACTTATACTAAAATAAATTTTATAAAATGGCAAGACCGAAAATTGCAAGGAAGAGCACAATCGTGGACATGACGGCGATGTGTGATGTGGCATTTTTGCTTTTAGCTTTCTTTATTTTAACAACAAAGCCAAAGCCTTCTGAAGCTGTGCCCATTTCAACACCAACGTCTGTTGCCAATAAGTTTGTGCCTGATAAAAATGCTGTAATGATATCCCTGGATAAGGATGGAAAAGTTTATTTGTCGGTAAGCGATAATGCTGAAGACAGGACCAAGAAACAAACCATGATCCAGGATATTAACCAGCGAAACAATCTTGGCCTTACAAATGATGAAGTGGACAGGCTGGTTAGTCAGCCCTTTATAGGCGTTCCTTTTTCTCAGCTCAAGGCACAGGCAAAGTTGAGTAACGAGCAGATTACTGCCAAAAACCTGCCTTCCGGTATTCCGGCACAGGATAGTTCCAACAACCAGATGATTGAATGGATAAGGGCAGCCAAGGTAGCTTATCAGGGATCAAAAATGGATTTGATTTTGAAGGGAGATAATGTGGCTAAATACCCTGTATTTAAAAACATTCTTACCGCCTTTAAAAAGAATGATGAATTTAAATTCCAGATGGTTACAAACCCTTCTGGTGTTCCGGAAGGCACCGACCTCTATAGATTGAATATGAGCAAGAAGGATGCTGGTGGAACTGCAGAATAATAATCTTTAACGAAAATATTTGTGTTATGGCAGAAATGGATACTTCGGGCGGCGGTGGCCATAAAAAAGGCCCCGGCGTCAAAAAGGGTAAAAAACTTTCCACAAGGGTTGATTTAACACCTATGGTCGACCTTGGTTTTTTGTTGATCACATTCTTTGTATTTACAACAACTATCAGCCAGCCTACGGCCATGCGCCTTGCTTTGCCTGATGATAAAGTAAAAGAGGAAGATCAGAATAAAATCAAACAGTCCGGTGCGTTAACAATTCTTCTGGGAAAGGATAATAATATTTTTTATTATGAAGGTGAGTTGGCTCCGGATGCTTCCAATTTCAAATCTTCTAACTTCAAGGATATCCGCAAAGTAATAATAGATAAAAAGCAACAGGCGGATACAAATCTTGTGGTGGTAATAAAACCGAACGACGAGAGTACGTATAAAAATTTTATCGATATTCTGGATGAAATGAGCATCAATGTTGTTAAGCGTTATGCTGTTGTAGATATTTCCCCGGTGGAAGACAGGTATGTACGAATTACAGAAGGGGAAGCTCCGCCTGAGCAATAATTTATGGAAATTGAGCGCATTGAGCATCTAAAGAATTAAACTTTATTAGTAAATGGAAGCAAATAAAATATTAAACGCCGATATTCTGGACATCCTTTTCGATGGAAGGAATAAAGCTTATGGTGCTTACGAATTAAGAAAGAGCTATAACAAGCGTATGGTAAGTGCACTTATCACCATGCTTGCTGTATGCGTTATTGTCTTCATTGGTTCGGCAATAGCCAAAAAAATTGATGAAGGTAAGCCCAAGCAAATGGAGGTAAAAGATGTGGTGTTGGAAGACATTAAGACGCCGGAGAAAAAGGATGAACCACCTCCGCCACCGCCACCGCCAAAAGAACCGCCTAAAGTGCAGGTTACTAAATTTACTCCTCCTAAAATTGTAAAGGACGAAGAAGTAAAACCAGAGGAAAAGCCACCTGAACAGGAAAAGCTTGAGGATACTAAGATCGGGGCTTTTAACCAGGAAGGTATTAAGTCTGATGTGGTTGAAGCGCCTGTAGAAAAAGGAACAGGTAAAGTAGAAGCCCCCAAGGTTGCTACAGAAGATTATGATAAAGAGTTTACCAGTGTGCAGGTGGAAGCTAAGTTTCCCGGCGACTGGAGTAAATATCTTACACGTAATTTAAACAGCCAGGTTCCTGCAGATAATGGAGCGCCTCCGGGCAGGTATACTGTTACCGTTTCTTTCCTCGTGGCAAAGGATGGTAATATTTCTGAAGTAAAGGCACTTAATGATCCGGGTTATGGTTGTGGTGATGAAGCAGTACGTGTAATTAAGAAAGGGCCTAAATGGCAACCCGCCATTCAGAATGGACGCAATGTTATTTATCGCCAAAAACAAAACATTGTATTCGTGGTTCAGGATCAATAGTATTAATGCAATTTCTTATAATAAAGAAGGCCGCCTGGGAAGGCGGCCTTCTTTATGCAAATAACATCGCATGCATATCTTCGGTGTTTTTTAAATCCCTCAAAACTCCTCTTTTGTTTTTATTACATTCGCATTATGCAATTAATTGAAGTTAATACTGCAGGAACAGCCAATGATTTCATTAAGATAAATGTACTTCTGAACAGGAATAACCCTAATTATATACGCCCTTTAGATAATGAAGTGAGCGATGTTTTTGATTCTTCAAAAAATAGATCCTTTAAATATGGGGAAGCAAAGCGCTGGATTTTAAAAAATGGTAATAAACTTATTGGCCGCATTGCAGCTTTCACTAATAAAAAATATATAAATAAGGGGACTGAATTTGCAACCGGAGGTATCGGTTTTTTTGATTGCATCAATGATGGTAATGCTGCAAAAATTTTATTAGATGCAGCCAAAGAATGGCTTCAAAATAAAGGGATGGAAGCCATGGACGGACCAATAAATTTTGGTGACCGCGACAAATGGTGGGGACTAATGACAGAAGGGTTTGACAGACCGCCAATTTATGGTATGTCTTACAATCCGCCTTACTATGAAGAACTTTTTGAAAATTATGGTTTCAAAAATTATTATAATCAGTATTATTATGCTATGAGCGTTAAGGATAAACTTCCGGACCGCTTTCCTGAGCGTTATGCCAAATTCAAAAATAAGCCCGGTTATGCAGCACGCCACATCAGCATAAAAAACCTTGAAAAGCATGCGCACGAATTTGCAACAGTATATAATGCTGCCTGGGCGCAGCATGGCGAGGCTAAAGAAATTGCGGCCAAAGATGTTATGAAGCTTTTTAATAAGATGAAGGCAGTGATGGATGAACGCCTTATATGGTTTGCTTATTATAAGGATGAACCCATTGCCATGTGGATTAATATCCCTGACCTTAATGAATATTTTAAGCATTTTAACGGCAAGCTTGGCTTAATTGAAAAGCTGCGCTTATTATGGATGAAGCGAAATAACAAATGCCGCATATTTACAGGCGTGGCATTTGGAATTGTACCTAAATTCCAGGCATTGGGCATCGACTCCTTCATGATCTATGAAGCCAGTTTATTAATTCAGCCAAATGATTGGTACGACCGCTATGAAATGGGCTGGGCCGGAGATTGGAACCCTAAGATGATAAACATTTATAAAAGTCTTGGCGCTGTTCAAAGTCGCCGCATGGTCACTTACCGTTATATTTTTGATGAAAATAAACACCCGTTTGAAAGGCACCCGGTAATGGAATATAAAAGTTGATCAGGAAGCAGGTTCTTCCGCCGGTTGAATAACTGGTTCTTCTTTTCTTTCCTCATTCCACTCCAATATAAAATTATTGCGGCCTTCGCCGGTAAGTATATTCATATAATTCTGCTGTGCCAGTTCAAGCATGGAAAGAAAAAGGAAAATAGCGTGAATGCGGTTTTCACAAACTTCAAAGACCTTTTCAAACGAAACTGTTTTTTGTTTTTCAACCAGGCCGAGCATAAAGGCCCGGCTTTCTTCAATAGTATAATTATAGCGGATTACAGTATGAACAGGTTTGTTATTGCGTTCGTTCATGCGTTTTACCACACGTTCAAACGCTTTCATCAGCCTGAATAAGGTAATGGTTTGAATTTCGGTGCCGTCTGCAGCTTCTTCACCCACCAGCGAAAGTTCTCGTTGCAGGTTGCCGCGTTTCATCATCAGCATTCGGGTGGCTTCCATTTCAGCCATTTGTGCGGCAGCCTCTTTAAACTTTTTGTATTCAAGAATTTTGTCAATCAGCTCCTGGCGTGGATCAATTTCCTTGCCTTCAGCATCCAGCTCTTTTCGCGGCAGCAACATCTTTGCCTTAATGCGCATCAATGTTGATACAAACAAAATGAATTCACTGCTTAGCTCAATATTCAGTTTATCCTGATGATGTATATAATCAAGAAAATCTTTGGTTATTTTACTGATGGGGATATTATAAATATCAATTTCATCACGCTCAATAAAAAATAACAACAGGTCGAAAGGCCCTTCAAACTGCGGTAATTTTATTTGATAATTTTCCGTATTCACAATAATACTTTATAAATAAAAAACTGTGTAAACTGCCGCAATGTAATCAGAGAATGAAACAATGCGAAAGCAAGTTTTACACAGTTTATCAGGCAGAAAATCCTGTTATGCTTTTTTCTTCAACTCATCACGAATTTCCATCAACAACTGGTCGGTAGAGGAAGGTGCAGGTGGTGCTGCCGGTGCTACCTCTTCTTTTCTTTTACTAGCATTTATACCTTTAATAATAAGAAATAATGCAAATGCAATAATGATAAATGAGATTACCTGAGAAAGAAAATTACCATATTTGATTGCTGTGCCCGGAATAACAAGTTCACTGAGATTACTAAGATTAGCGGCCTTTAAGGCAGGTGTAAGAATGGCCGGCGTAATGATATCGTCCACAAGGGAACTAACGATCTTTCCAAACGCTCCGCCAATTACTACTGCAACAGCAAGGTCAACTACATTGCCCTTTACAGCAAAGTCTTTAAATTCTTTTAAAAATCCCATAAATTTATTTTTTGGGTTAACAATATATTGTGAATGTAAATTGTTTCTTTAATCCGGCCAACACATTGCCTTATTTTTTTATACCCGGGTATTGCATGTTTAATTCCTTTAATGCATCTCTCAGGGTTGTGGCAACAAGGTATTCTTTATACCAGTTTTGATCTGATGGAACAATTGTCCATTTAACCTTATTGCAGTGTTTAAAACAGTCTTCATACGCTTTTAAATATTCCTTTCTTAAAGCGGCTTCAATAAAATCATTTTCATTATACTTCCATTGTTTTGTTTTATCATGAATCCTTTCATCAAGCCGTTTGTGTTGCTCTTCCTGCGAAACATGCAAATAGAATTTAAGTATGATGGTATTGTTATGATGAACGAGCAATTCTTCAAAATCGTTGATTGCCTTCATTCTTTTTGATGCCGTATTATCGTCAATCATATTATGCACTCTTGTTACAATTATGTCTTCGTAATGAGAGCGGTTAAAAACCTGTATCATGCCTTTGGCTGGCGCATGCTTATGAATACGCCATAAAAAATCATGCGACAGTTCTTCTGCTGTAGGCACTTTATAAGATTGTACTATTATGCCCTGCGGGTTTACAGAACTGAATACATTTTTTATGAGCCCGTCTTTGCCTGAGGCATCCATTCCCTGCAAAACTATAAGCACAGCATATTTGCCTTGCGCATACAAAACATTTTGCAATTCATCAAGCTCCTCGTATATGGCAGGTAATGCCGCCTTTGTTTTTTCTTTATCAAATTTTTCAGGTGCCCTGGTGCTTGTTTTATCAAGCTTTATGTCTGCCATATATTTTTGTTAGCAAACTTTTGAAAAGTTTATGAACTTTCCAAAAGTTGTATATATAGCGGCAGAAAAAATATATTGGCTACACACTCAAATAAGCCGTTTGTCGTTATAGAATATATGGGTGGGAAAATGAAGAAACTAAAATTGGTTACTGCATTATTACTTGCTTGTTTTCTGTGCACTTCTTTTCATCCTGCACAGATATATGACTCTCCTTATTACATTGTTATACATAAAACGC
Organism: Parafilimonas terrae; assembly: GCF_900115755.1. Taxonomy (GTDB): domain Bacteria; phylum Bacteroidota; class Bacteroidia; order Chitinophagales; family Chitinophagaceae; genus Parafilimonas; species Parafilimonas terrae. Next base: position 571,603 of record NZ_FOXQ01000001.1, on the reverse strand, counting down.
GGTATGAGTTAAAAGTTTTTGACCGGAAGGGCTGGCTGGTAACTTATCCAGTTGTGTTCGGAAGCAATGACATGCGCGATAAGCTGTATGAAGGCGACCGCAAAACACCCGAAGGTAACTTTGCCATTGTATCAAAAAGAGTTCATTCCAAATGGGACAGGATGATGATGCTTGATTATCCTACGCCGTCCAGTTATGAAAAATTTAATGCGCGGAAAAATGCAGGCATTGTTCCTGCATCGGCTAAAATTGGCGGTGGCATTGGCATACATGGCACATGGCCGCACGAAGATTTTCAGATTGACCGCTTCAGGAACTGGACTGATGGTTGCATAAGTATGCGCAACAGGGATGTGGAAGAATTATACAGAATGGTTCCTGTGGGCACGAAGGTTTTTATACGGCTGAATTAGGAACGTGAGGCGTGAATCGTAAAACGTGAATGTAAAGCGTGATAGTTTTAAACTTATACCAATATTTAACATCACAAATCACTTGTTTGAAGATTTGACGCTTCACGTTAATCTATCACTTCGTCCCCAAAATATTTCCAAAGCACTTCCGGCAAATTAATACCATTTTCTGTTTGATTATTTTCGAGCAGTGCAGCCATAATCCTTGGCAACGCTAAAGAACTTCCATTCAATGTATGCACCAACTGGTTTTTGCCACTCTCATCTTTATAGCGGCATTTCAGCCTGTTTGACTGGTAGCTTTCAAAATTGCTTACGCTGCTCACTTCAAGCCAGCGCTCTTGCGCGGCGCTATACACTTCAAAATCGTAAGTAAGCGCACTCGTAAAACTCATATCGCCGCCACATAATCTTAATATGCGGTACGGTAATTTTAATGACTGCAATAAACGTTCAACATGGTTCAGCATTTCTTCTAATGCTGCATAACTTTTATCAGCTTCAACCACCTGTACAATCTCTACTTTTTCAAACTGGTGCAGCCTGTTTAAGCCACGTACATCCTTTCCATAGCTGCCGGCTTCACGCCTGAAGCAGGGTGAATAGGCCGTCATTTTTACAGGCAGCTCTTCAACCTTTAAAATAGTATCACGATAAATATTGGTTAAGGGCACCTCAGAAGTTGGGATAAGATAAAATTTATCTTCATTTACAAAATACATCTGGCCTTCCTTATCCGGTAGCTGGCCGGTGGCAAAAGCGCTGTCTTCATTCACTAAGAAAGGAGGGATGATTTCTTTATAACCGGCCGCTGTGTTATAATCTAGAAAATATTGAATAAGCGTGCGTTGCAGCTTTGCGCCTTTACCCGTATAAACCGGGAAGCCGCTGCCGGTAATTTTTGTGCCGAGATCAAAATCAATGAGCTTATATTTTTTAGTGAGTTCCCAATGCGGCAGCACATTGCCGTTTAACGTTGGTTTTTCTGTTGTGCGAACTACTTCATTATCTTCAGCAGAAACACCTTTGGGCACTTTTTCTGAAGGAAGATTGGGTAACAATACCAATGTATCTTCCAGCTTTTTTTCTGTTTCGGCAGCCCGTTTTTTTATTGGTTCAAGGGATGCTTTCCAGTTTGTTACATCGGCTTTAAGTTGCTCTGCCTCTTCTTTATTGCCGGTTGCCATCAGTTTCCCGATCTGCTTGCTTGATGCATTTATTTTGGCCTGTGTGGCATCAAATTCTGCCTGCAATCTTTTACGTTCATCATCCAATGCAATTATTTCATCAACCAATTCAGGCTGCTTAAAATTCTTTACAGCAAGGCGTTCTTTTACCCATTCTGTTTTCTGGCGCAGCACATTCACCTGTAACATAAAACTTAAAATTTCGGGCAAATATAAACTTTGCATCAACACCCCTGCTACCTTTGCGCGCTATGATTACAGGAGATGATTTACAGCAACGCTGGTGGAATTTAGAGGCAAAGCTTGTTGAACGCTTTGGTAAGAAGCCCGACATGGAAGCTGTGCTGTTTTTAATAGGCATGCAGGAAACAGGGTTTATAAAACAGAAAATTACAAAAGAGCAAAAGCAGGATTTAATGCATGTGGCTATCTGCACCATTTTAAGCCCGAGCGGTTATTACGAATTTGAAGGAAAAGATGCAGATGGCTGGCCGCATTTCAAACAATTAAAAGAACATAAAGCCATGCTTCTGCATGAACAGGAAAACTTTTTAAAAGACCATATTTTATTCTACTTTGAACAACAGGGGTTCTAAAAATTTCTTATGAAAAAATTGTTATCGATCGCTTTGAGTTTTGCATTTATTACTACAACGATAGCGCAGTCTAAGCCGGCTGTAAAAACATCAGCTAAAAAGCCGGTAACGGCAGCAAAAGCAACGCCTGTTTCAAAAGAGAAACTGGTGGAAATTCAAACAGATTACGGAACAATGGTTGTAAAGCTTTCTGATTCCACGCCCTTGCATCGCGATAATTTTGTAAAACTTATAAAAGAAGGATTTTATGACAGCCTTTTATTTCATCGCGTTATACAAGGTTTTATGATACAAGGCGGCGACCCGCAAAGCAAAAATGCTGATAGTGCTGCTATGCTGGGCATGGGTGAAGCACCGGGCGGCGGCCTTATTCCCGCAGAATTTAATAATGCCTTATATCATAAAAAAGGTGCTTTGGCAATGGCAAGAACCAATAATCCTGAAAAAGCGAGCAGCAACTGCCAATTTTATATTGTTGAAGGCAAGCCGTATGATAATAACTCCTTAAACCAGGTTGAATGCGGCATTCGCCAGGGCGGCAATGTGGGATTTTATTATAACGATGAACAGCGTAAAATATACAATACGATTGGCGGTACACCGTTCCTCGATCAGAATTATACCGTTTTTGGAGAGGTGATTAAGGGACTTGAAGTGATTGATAAAATTGCCGCAGTTGCTAAAGGCGCTAACGACAGGCCGCTAAAAGATGTGCGTATGAAAATGCGTATGCTTAATTAATCCAGCGGGCCGGATGTTGAAAATAAAAAGGTGTGCGTGAAGAATAAATTTTTTGTGTTGCCACACCTAAAAGCAGGAGCAATGCTTATGACAAATAGAATTATAGATGTTTATTGTATCAATCTTTAACAGCTATATCCTTAATAACAACCGGAAGATAATTAAACGGCTCTTTTTTTATGTTGAGTTTATATCGCAGCACCACTTCGCCGTTATAAATTACCTGCAGCCATTGCACATCATCATTGGTTACAATATAATTTGCTGTTATTTTATTACCGTTTATACTATAAGGCTTATTCATTTTAAGACAGGAATCTATCAACGCAATATGCGATGAATCAACAGAATTTATATCAGATAAAAAAAGCGTTTTCTTATCGTCAGTTGTTTCTAATGTAACCGTTACGGTATCGCCAACTGCCGCAAGAATAATGCCTTTAGCCGGCTGGTAAGAAACAATCCGGTAATTAAAAGCCGGTTGCTTAAAAGGCGAACGGTTAAATTCAGAAAGCGTTGGCGGGTTGTTTAATAAAGTCCATTTCACATCATCGGGATAATGATCCTGTATAAAATATTTTGGCGGCGTTAAAAAATAATAGCCATTATATTCCTTGCGAAAAGCGGTGCCTGAAAAATTAAGATAGCCGCTTGCCCAGGTTGCATCCAGCAAATACCAGTTACTGTCTATCATCACAGCATTCCATTTATGGTTGCAGGCAAACTGGCTGCTGTAACCTGCCCTTGCATAGCCTGTGATGACAACGCTTTTTATGCCGGCAAAATCGCAAAGGCTTTTAAACAAACGGGCATAACCATCGCACAAAGCATACTTTCTTTTCAATGTTATTCTTGCCACTCTTTCATCAAGTGATTTATAAACAGAATCGGCATCATAATCAGCTTCCGCATCATCCTTTGAGTTTTGAGGCAGGTAATGAAAACCATAGCGGATGGTGTTATAAGCAATGTTATCCGTTATCCAGTTAAAGATGGAACGCACTTTATCCATTTCTGTATTGTAAGGCGCTGTAAGCAGGCAGGCTAAAGTATCGGGGGCAGTTATATTGCGGCTGTCTAACTTTTTAAAAGCAATAAAATTAGCAGCACTGTTTTGCGAAAAACAGGTAAAGCCGGTTAAAATAAAACAAAGATTAAGCAACAGTTTCATACGCCTCAAGGTTCAATGTCCTAAGTTAGAAATTCTTTTAAAACAATAAATAAGATTTTTAAAATGAATTATTCCACAATAAAAATGAAAACATTTTAATTGCCTGCCGGCTTTTTATCCCATTCAAAAATATTAGTCATCTTTGTAATGACGATGCTTCCGGATTATCCACATAAATGTTTTGCTGACAAGCGCATTAATTATTGTTTATTAATGCAGGAACTTGCCATGATGGCTGTATAAACCAATCTTCCTGAATCCTTCCTTTTTCTATTTTTTCATTTAAACCTATTTTTTATGAATGCAACTATTGCTACAAAAGCAAATACTGCTGCCATTGATTTTCTGCCATTGCAGGGAACTGATTATGTTGAATTTTATGTTGGCAACGCCAAGCAGGCGGCACATTTTTATAAAACGGCTTTTGGTTTTCAAAGCCTCGCATATTCCGGCCCTGAAACGGGGGCAAAAGATAAAGCCAGCTATGTGTTAAGGCAAAATAAGCTCACGTTTGTATTAACCACGCCTTTACAAAAAGATTCACCAATTGCGGCGCATGTTCATAAACATGGCGATGGCATAAAAGTATTAGCGCTGCGTGTGGATGATGCAAGAGATGCATGGCATCAAACCACCAAACGTGGCGCTGTAAGTTATATGCAGCCTGAAATTTTGAACGATGAAAACGGGGAAGTTGTAATGAGCGGTATTCATACCTATGGTGATACGGTACATTTATTCATTGAAAGAAAAAATTATAATGGCGCTTTCATGCCAGGTTATATTAAATGGAAAACTAAATATAACCCTTCTTCAACAGGATTAAAATATGTTGATCACTGCGTTGGAAATGTGGGCTGGAACCAAATGAATAAATGGGTAAAGTTTTATGAAGATGTAATGGGCTTCAGGAATATTTTATCGTTTGATGATGAAGATATTTCAACAGAATATTCTGCATTAATGAGCAAGGTAATGAGCAACGGAAATGGTTTTGTAAAGTTCCCGATCAATGAACCGGCTGAAGGCAAAAAGAAATCGCAGGTAGAAGAATACCTTGAGTTTTATAATGGCGAAGGCGTTCAGCATGTGGCCCTGGCAACCGATAATATTGTTGAAACCGTGAGCGCATTGCAATGCAGGGGCGTGGAATTTTTAAAAGTGCCTTCTGTTTATTATGATGATTTGATTGACCGCGTTGGAGAAATTGATGAAGATATTCAGCCTTTAAAAGAATTGGGTATTTTGGTTGACCGTGATGAAGAAGGTTATCTTTTACAAATATTCACCAAACCTGTTGAAGACAGGCCAACATTGTTTTTTGAGATAATTCAACGCAAAGGAGCAAAGAGCTTTGGTAAGGGCAATTTTAAAGCTTTGTTTGAGGCCATAGAAAGAGAACAGGCAAGGCGGGGAAATTTATAAAACATATATGTGAACTGCGCTGTTTTTGAGAAAAAGCAATGATTGTTCCAGTACAATAAAATGCTGTTAAAGCGTATAAATGTATGATAAACCTATTCAATATTGTTTACCTGAACCAGGCTTGCTGCGTACGATACAGGCTTATATAATAAATTTTTACAGAATACCGAAAAAGTTTAAAATGCAGCCGGTTTTATGTGCAGCAACACTTATATTGCAACAGATAGCCTTTACTGCTTATCTTTTAAAATTAATATATTATGAAGACTGCTCACGAAATAATCTGGCAAAAAAAAGCACCTGATAATTTTATCGATGCAGGTGCTTTGGTAATTGATGCACTGAATGAATTAAACGAGGTAAACCTCAGTTATCTTATAGTAAAAGAGAATGATGATGTAACCGGCATCTTCAGCGAAAGAGATTATGCGAGAAAGGTGGCTTTGCAGGGAAGGTCGAGCCGGGAAACAAGGGTGAAAGATGTAATGTCAACAGATTTACCCGAAGTACAGGGAAACGATTCTGTTCAGCATTGCATGAATTTATTGGCTGAACATGGCAGGCGCTATATAATAGTGAGAGACAACGGTGAATTTGAAGGCGTTATTACTATACATGATCTTTTGAGGGAAATATTGCTTCATGGCGAAAGAGCGCTTGATGCGCGTGTAACCCGCACATTGATTGAAATTAATGAACGTCCTCCGAGAGTTTATTAAATTATATAATATACTTTGTTTTAATGCCGGCTTTGCCGGCTTTTTTTATTTGTAAAAAACTGACTGGTGTTCGTTTCTGTCAACATAAGGAACCGCTATTTCAATATGTGGTTTTAACATAATTATTGAAATAAATCTTAATGTTTTGTTATGTAAAACAGTATGGCCTGAGTGTCTTAGGTTCTTGGTTAAATTTGTAGGGTTCGTCCTGCTGTTTGTAAGCTTAAGTTCCGGGTAGTTAGTATAATATTTGTTTGCTTTTACGCGGTGATGCTTGTATTCATAATTTAAATGAGACAATTATTAATGAAACCATTTTTACTTTCACTTCAGTTTATTTTAATCAGCAGTTTTTTGCTAGCGCAGAATACAGGCATTACGCTTACCGGTATTGTTGTGGACAGTGTAACTCAAAAGGCATTGCCTGGCTCAACTGTTACTATCAGCTTTAAAGGCCAGTCTGGAACAGTTAGCAGGTCAGATATTTCAAATCTTGATGGAAAATTTATTGTAGAAAACATTCCCTCAAAAAATGAAGTTACTCTCCAGGTTACATCAATAGGTTACGCTGCTATTGCAAAAAAAATAAATTTAACAAGCTACGTTAAAAACGGCAACGCTATTAATATTGGCCCGCTTAACTTAAGTGTGCAAACAAATACATTACAAAGCGTGGTTGTTTCAACCCAGGCTGTGCCTGCCATGAAGTTTGGTATTGACAGCAAGATTTTTAATGTTGAAAAAAATATTGCTGCCCAGGGTGGAACCGGTGTTGATGTAATGAAAAATATTCCATCTGTTTCAGTTGATGCAGAAGGCAATGTGCAATTGCGCAACAGTACGCCGCAAATATTTATAGATGGCAGGCCCACTATTTTAACACTTGATCAGATTGCTGCAGATGATATTGCAAGAGTAGAGTTAATTACTAATCCTTCTGCAAAATATGATGCATCAAGTTCAGGTGGTATTATCAATATCATACTTAAGAAAAATAAAACCATTGGCCTTAATGGCATTGCCTCAGTTGGTGGAGGTACGCCGAATGTTTTAAACGGCAACCTTAATCTTAATTACAGGGCAAAAAAATTCAACTTTTTTGCGAGCGGCAATTATAACAGGAGCGAAGGTGCGTCCAAAGAAAAAACATACCGTGAGAATAAAGAGAAAGGCATTATAACGGATTATTTTAACCAATCAACTGATAACAACAGGCTCCGCCAGTTTCATTCTGTAAGGTTTGGCGCTGATTATTTCCTTGATGATAAAACCACACTATCTTTTATGCAGGGTTTTCATAACGGAAAGTTTGCCAGCGATCAAAAGCAAAACCAGGAATTTTTTGATGCAGACAAAGTTTTGGATCATACAGGCGTGCGTTTGTCAACCAGTGATGGAAACTTTAAAAGAAGCAGCAGCAGGCTTAGCTTTGAAAGAAAGTTTGATAGCCCCGATAATAAACTTTCTGCAGATATAACTTATAACACCGGTGGAAGAGATAACAGTGATTATATTGTAAATAATTTTTATAATCCTGATGGCAGTGCTTATGCGCCTGTAACCAGGGTGCGCAACAGCGGTTTAACGGATGAATATCAGGTGATCGGCCAGATTGATTACAGCCATAAGATAAATGATAACAAACGTATTGAGTTTGGCGTGAGGAGCTTTTATAATCATAACAAAAGCAATTTTGCTACATACTCGATAGACCAGGCAGAAAATGAAACAAAACTTCCTTTGAGCAATAATGTTAAGTACACCGAAAAAGTAAATGCCGGTTATTTTAACTACGCCAATGGATGGAAATCGTTCGTTTACCAGGTAGGCTTGCGTGTTGAGCTTTCTGAACTTGACGGTTCTATGATTGATAGCAATCTCAATTTCGGCTATAAATTCCCCGATGGGTTTAAGGACCTCAATTATGCATTGTTCCCAAGTTTTTTTCTTACAAAGCATATAAGCGAGTCGGAAGATATTCAGTTTAATTATTCAAAAAGAATAAGAAGGCCGCGTTTTTGGGAAGTAAACCCGTTTATAGATATTGATGATCCTTTAAATATTTCACAAGGTAATCCTGCATTAAAGCCTGAATACACTAATTCTTTTGAATTGAATTATTATAAAAGGTTTGCTGAAAACAGTGGCAGTTTTCTCGGTGTAATTTATTTCAAGAATAATGTGGGTGATGTCACAGAGTACAGCGATACCATTCCGCAATCTCTGTATGAAGAATTGAATAATGCGGCTGTTTCTCCCAATGCTATTCTCAGCACTTTTATAAATGCCGGTTATGAAGACCGCTGGGGCGCTGAGCTAACGCTCCAAAAAAACATTACCAAAGCGTTAGACCTTACACTTAATACAAACTTGCAATATACTGTAACAAAGGCCAGCGTTGGCGATTTAAACCTTGATAATCACGGGTTTAATTATAACGCCAAGCTTATAGGCAATTATAAAATAGTTACAGAATCGAGCAAATTGTTTAATAATCTCGGCTTTCAGTTAATTACCAATTATGAAGGACCAAGGGTTATACCGCAGGGGCGTAATAAAGCGGAATTTAGTACAGACCTGGCTGTGCGTAAAGAATTTTTTAAGAAGAAAGCAGGCGCTCTCTCATTAAGCGTAAACGACCTGTTTAACACACGTAAGTTTGGAACCATTTATGATACGGATGATTTTTACCAGGATGGTTACCGTCGCTGGAGTGTAAGAACTATAAGGCTCACATTTAGCTATAGGTTTGGCGACGCAGATATTTTCCGCAAGAAAGATAATAATAACAACAATAATTCTGATTTTGAGGGAGGCCCAGGTGAAGATTCATAGCCAGGTTTCAGTGAAACGCTCGTTATGCATTTTTATATACATCCTTTACTGAAAAGGAAATGCCGAGTGCAGGTAAGTTAATGATACTTTCATCTTTTGTAAAAGTTTCTGTCATCCATTCGCCGCTTTCTGTCTTAAAATAAAAAATGATAACCTGCTGTTCAGGTTCAACGCATAAATAATATTGCAGCGTTGGAATTTTTTGGTATTGAATGAATTTATCTGTTAAATCAAATTTGCGGGTAGATTCGGATAAAACCTCAACGAGTAAAACCGGTTCATTTGTGAAATAGCGTTTTAAATTATTGGTGCAAACAATTACATCAGGATAAAAGAAATTATTATCCGGTGTTCTAACTTTAAATCCCTCTGTCAAAACTTCAAGCTCATTTTGCTTTAACAATCTTTCAATAAGATTTGCAATCCGCCTTTCAAGCTTATTATGATATATTGATGAGCCGCTCATTTCATAAAGGTTTCCGTTGATTAATTCATGTTTTAATTCACTGCTTTCTTCATAAAGAAAGTATTCTTCATCGTTCGCAAATTTTTTATTTTCTTCAACCAGTTTCATAAAATCACTTTTATCAAATTTACATTCCTAATTCCTAATTCCCAATTCAACACTCTTCAACTAATCAACTATTCTTTCCACGTTCTTCCTTCCACATTTGGTTAAACGTTTTCTGGCTGAAATCCAGATCAGCTCGGTGCTTCGTCCATGCTTTAAACATAGTGTTCACCACTTTATTTTTAAGATTGCCATTTGCCATATTCATCATGCTCCGGTTTAAGCTCGCCACTTTCCACATTTTCCAGGCAACACGTTCTGATACAGGGCTATCGCCTTCCACTACAGATTCATGCCTGTTCTCGAGCAACAATTCATGAAGGTTTATGCGCACGGGGCAAACCTCGGTACAATTGCCGCACAGCGATGAAGCATAACTCAAATGTTTCCACTCTTTTAAATTTCTCAGCTGAGGTGTAATCACACTGCCTATGGGGCCGCTGTAAGTTGTGCCATAACTGTGGCCGCCGATGTTTTTATAAACCGGGCAGGCATTTAAACAGGCACCGCAACGAATGCAGTATAATGCTTCACGGGCTTTATCGTTGGCAAGTAAATTGGTCCTGCCATTATCAAGTAAGATCACATACATTTCTTCAGGGCCGTCAATCTCGTTCTTTTGTCTCGGCCCGGAAATGATGGTATTATAAACAGTTAATTTTTGACCTGTTCCAAAAGTGGCCAACAATGGCAAAAACAAGGCAAGATCATTAATAGATGGCAGTACCTTTTCAATGCCTGTGATTACAATATGTGTTTTGGGAAAACCGCTGCTTAATCGTCCGTTCCCTTCATTTTCAGTTACAGAAATTGAACCGGTATCGGCAATTATAAAATTGGCGCCGGTAATGCCAATCTCAGCTTCAGTATATTTCTTCCTGAGCTTTTCACGTGCAATTAATGTAAGCTGTTGCGGCGATAAGCCATCTGGCACATTCAATTTTTCCGCAAATAGTTTTGCAATGTCTTCTTTGCTTTTGTGCATTGCCGGCGTTACAATATGATAAGGCGGTTCATTATCGAGCTGCTGGATATATTCGCCTAAATCTGTTTCAATGCTTTCAATGCCCTGCTTTTCAAGAAACTTATTTAAATGAATTTCTTCTGTAACCATGCTCTTGCTCTTCACTATCGTTTTGCAGTTCTTCTCTTTACAAATCTTTCCAATTTCTTTCAGCGCATCTTCTGCTGTTTCTGCCCAAATAACTTTGGCGCCGCGTGCTGAAATATTTTTTTCAAATGTTTCCAGCATAACATCAAGATGCTCAACAGCATTCCATTTTGTATTTTTTGCATGCTCCCGCACTGCCATTAAATCATTAAATTGCGTTTTGCCCTGCGGCACAACAGCATTGTATTTGCCGATGTTGAAATTAATTTTTCTGCGATGGTCGAGGTTTGACGCTTTTATGGTGCTTTTAGCAATAAATGTTGATGCTGTTTTTCCGCTCATAATTTTACCTGTTGCCGTAAAATTAGTCATTAAATCTTAGCCTGAATTGAAGCAGGTAATGAGAAGAACATGCAGGTTAGTTTTTTCAAATTACAGCAGGTCGGTTATATTTTTGCAACAGGTGCATAAATACAAACCTGGAGCTATAATCTTTAATGATTTTTATAACAAGTCAAAACAATATTCAAATTGTTATAAAAAGCGGCGTTGAAATTTTTCTTGCATAAACTTATAACTGCGATATACTAACCTTTATTTTTGCGGCAACAATAAAAAAAATCTAATGGTTGATGTAATTCTTGGTTTGCAGTGGGGCGATGAAGGCAAAGGAAAGATTGTTGATTATTTTGCACCGAACTATGATATAATAGCACGTTTTCAGGGCGGCCCCAATGCAGGGCATACTTTATATGTAGGCGATAAAAAAATAGTACTCCATCAAATACCTTCCGGTATATTTCATCAAAATACAACGAACATAATCGGTAATGGCGTGGTGCTTGACCCGGTTACTTTAAAAAAAGAATGCGAAGCGGTTGCTGCATTTGGTATAGATGTAAAGAAAAATTTATTTATATCACAGCGTACCAATCTTATTGTTCCCACACACAGGGCCTTGGATAAAGCTTCTGAAATATCAAAGGGCGAAAGCAAGATTGGTTCTACGCTTAAAGGAATTGGCCCGTCATACATGGATAAAACCGGCCGAAATGCTTTACGTGTGGGCGATATAATGGATAAATCGTTTATTACGCAATACATCAAACTACGTTTAAAACACCAGCGGCTGCTGGATAACTTTCATTTTGCAGAAGATATTTCTGCCTGGGAGGAAGAATTTTTTGACGCGATTGAATTTCTGCGTACTTTAAATATCATAAACGGTGAATATTTTATTAATGATAAAATAAGCAGCGGCAAAAAAGTTTTGGCAGAAGGAGCGCAGGGCTCTATGCTGGATGTTGACTTTGGCACATTTCCTTTCGTAACTTCATCTAACACTATTTCTGCCGGCGTGTGCACAGGCCTTGGTGTGGCGCCGCAAAAAATAAATAAGGTGTTTGGTGTTACAAAAGCTTATTGCACCAGGGTGGGCAGTGGGCCTTTTCCGACTGAATTGCACGATGAAACAGGAGAGGAGTTGCGAAAAATTGGCAATGAATTTGGGGCAACTACAGGCAGGCCACGCCGTTGCGGCTGGATTGACCTTGTAGCTTTGAAATATACTTGCATGCTTAACGGTGTAACGAACGTGGTAATGACGAAAGCAGATGTATTGGATTCGTTTAAAGAACTTAATGTTTGCACGGAATATTTAATAAACGGTAGTAAAAGTACAGAAGTGCCGTTTCAGTTAACGCACGCAGATGTGAAACCGGAATATAAAGCCTTTGAAGGATGGAACTGCGATTCAACTTCGCTGAAAACAGGTGATAATTTACCGGAAGCGATGCAGCGTTATATTTCTTTTATCAATCAATATATTGGTTCGCCTGTAAGCCATGTGTCAAACGGGCCGCAACGCGAACAGATAATAAAAATTAATGATTAAATTTTTTTGCTGATTAAAAAAACTCGTTGAAATTTTACAACAGCTTAATCAAAACTGTGTATGGCATCTAAATCTGACAAAACAAAGAAGACTACTCCGAAACCGTCCGGAGATAAAGCTGATAAAACAAGTTCTTCCAAAGCAAAAAAACAAGTGGAAGAGGATGATGAACTGGATGGAGATTTTGAAGACGATGAAGAAGTAAAACCTTCAAAAGCCGCAAAGTCTGGGCCCAGGACTAAAAAGCAATCCGAAGAAGATGATGACGACGATGATGATGGGGAAGATGAAGTGGATGATTGGGATAAGCCTGAAGAGGAAGAAGAATGGGATCCTGATTTTGATGAATTTGATATTCCAAAATCAAAGGGTAAAAAATCATCTGGCGGCAGCAAGAAAGGTGGAGAAGAAGAAGAGGAGGATTTTAAGTTTGATGATGATTTAAAAGAGTTTGATCTTTTTAATGATTCAGGCAGCTTTGACGACGACGATGACGATGATTTCTAAAACTCCTATAGGTGAAGAGAATAACTGCGTCTTTTCCTATTGATAATATTCTGTTGTTTAAAAAGCAAATGCTAAGCTGGGCAAACCGGTTTGGCATTTGTTGTTTTATGGATAGCCATCATTACGTTGACGAGCATCACAAATATGATTGCCTGGTTGCGGTTGACGCCATCAAAATATTTTCTCCTTCAGAAAATATTTTATCCCAGCTTGATAATTTTTATAATGAAAATAAAGACTGGATTTTTGGGCACTTGGGGTATGATTTAAAAAACGAAATTGAAGGGCTTCTATCACTCCATATAAACAAAATTGGTTTCGAAGATGTTTTCTTTTTTGTACCATCTATAGTAATAAGCCTTAATAAGAATATTGCTACTATTCATTCAGCTAACAGGCAACCGCGTTTAATATTTGAAGAAATAAAAAAAGAAGTTTTAGGCAACAACCAATCTTCATCATCAAAACAAATAGAACTGCAATCTTCTTTAAAAAGAGAGGAATATCTTGATATTATTAAAACTGTTCAGCAACATATATTGCGTGGAGATTGCTATGAATTAAATTATTGCCAGGAGTTTTTTGCGGAAGATGTTTTTATAGAGCCTTTACTTACTTATTCAAAACTTATTGAAATTTCTCCGACACCATTTTCCTGTTTTTACAAGATTGAAAATAAATATTTACTATGCGCTAGTCCGGAACGTTTCTTATCCAAATATAAAAGCACTGTTTTTTCTCAGCCTATAAAGGGTACCGCGCCAAGAAATGCAAACAATGCTTTAGATGAAATTGAAAAGGAAAATTTGCAAGCGAATAAAAAGGAACGAAGTGAAAATGTAATGATTGTTGACCTGGTAAGAAATGATCTGAGCAAGATTTGCAAAGAAGGAACAGTTATGGCCGATGAGTTGTTCGGTATTTATTCTTTTCCGCAGGTACATCAAATGATCTCTACTATAAAAGGCGAATTAAGACAGGATGTAACATTTGCAGAAATTATCCGTGCAACTTTTCCAATGGGTTCAATGACAGGCGCCCCAAAACGGCGGGCTATGCAATTAATTGAGCAGTACGAAAAAACAAAAAGGCAATTATTTTCCGGTAGTGTGGGTTATATATCTCCTGAAAGAGATTTTGATTTTAATGTAGTGATAAGAAGCATTTTTTATAATGCTGATAATAGATTTTTAAATTACCTGGTTGGCGGCGCCATAACTTTTTATGCTGATGCGGAAAAAGAGTATGAGGAATGTTTATTAAAAGCCAAAGCAATAATTGATGCGCTTCGCTAATTATTTACCGGCAATAACCGGCGGGGTGGCAGGCCTGGAACTATTGAGTAAAAGTTCAACGCTTTGCTTAAGTATATCGCTCTTTTTAGATTGGAATAATTGGGCTTTATCAGCGGGCACACGCATAGGGTAAATATCACCTTTGGCGAGTACATTATCAATATCAGGATTAAGCTGGTTGAATAATGAAAGGTCCATCATTAAGTTATTGGCAATAACAACAGAATTATATTTTCCGTAAATATTTACGGTTGAGCAATTGGCAGCGATATCTAAATAAGCATCTTTATTTTGTAAAGCCGCAGTATTATTGCCTGTTGCAATACTTCCATTTCCCTCAAAAAAGTAATGTGTTGCAATAAATTTTTTTACGTGATTACGGGTTTCAAGCGGCAGGTAATACTGGATCTTCCAAAAATCTTTGCTATGTGCTTTTGCAATGGCACGGTTTACATTGCCTGCTCCCGCATTGTAAGCGGCAATTACCAAAAGCCAGTCACCATAGGTATTATACAAATCCTTTAAAATTTTGCAGGCGGCATTAGTGCTTTTAACGTAATCAGCTCTTTCATCATAATAGCCTGTTCTTAATCCATGTTCCCTTGCTGTAGCATCCATAATTTGCCACGGCCCCACAGCTCCGGCCCAGGAAACAGCCGTACAGTTTAGGCTACTTTCTATAACAGAAAGATATTTTAGCTGCACCGGGATGCCATAAGAAGACAAAATGTGATCATATAAATCAAAATATGGCTTACCCCAAACTTTCATATTATTGAAATAGGAAGTATGCTTTTTTATATAATCGTCTGCAAAATATTTTGCTTCAGCATTCATTGATAAATCCATGGGATTATTGCTAACCACGGAGTTTCCCAAAAGGCTGGTAAATATTTTGGAGCTGTCTGCAATAAATACAGCCTGGGTTGTTTTGGAAATAGAATCGGTACCGGTACTATCTTTTGCAAATAATGTATTATTTGCACGGGAAAATGAGACAGTTGAAATATTTAAAAGGCAGAATAAACAGGCAGCTTTTCCTATAGAAAAGGTTTTCAAAAGGTATGTATGCCTGAAAAACTGGTTCATATTATTTTAAACATTAGCCGGCTGGTTAACTGTTTTGTTTACCTCTGCCAGGTGTTCAGAAATAGCCAGCAAAGTTACTTCATTTAGGTGAGATGCCATTATCTGCAGGCCAAATGGCATACCGTTGGAATGTTTAAATAGTGGAATTGATATGGCAGGAATGCCGGTTAAATTAGCAAACACCGTATAAATATCTGCCAAAAACATAGCTATGGGATCATTATTTTTTTCGCCGGTTTTAAAAGCGGTGGTTGGAGAAACCGGCGACACTATGGCGTCAACTTCAGCAAATATTTCTTTTATTTTTTTAAGCAAAATATTTCTAACCTTTTGAGCCTGCGTTATATACGCTTCATAATAACCTTCGCTTAAAACAAATGTGCCAAGCATAATACGCCGTTGTACTTCTTTGCCAAAAAACTGACTGCGGGTTAAATTTATCTGCTCGTTTAAATCTTTGGCCGGCTGTTGTGCCCCATATTTTAAACCGTCGTACCTCGCTAAATTACTCGAAGCTTCAGCGGTTGTTAAAATATAATAAGCCGGTACTATATAATCCAGCAGGTCAAATTCAATTTGGGAAACTTCAAATCCTTCTTTCTGTAAATGGCTAATGAAATTCTTTTGGGTGACGGCTATTTCAGGGTCGATCCCGGGATGATTAAATGTTGCCGGAAAGTAGCCGATCTTAAAATTCTTTTTTTCGTGCTGCCCCGAAAATTTAAAAATATCCTTCGTTGCTGTACTGTCAAAATCGTCTTTTCCTGCAATTACTTCAAGTATTAGGCCTGCATCTTCTACTGAATTTGCGAAAATCCCAATCTGGTCAAATGAGGAGGCATAAGCAATAACCCCATAACGGGAAACGCGTCCATAAGAAGGTTTTAAACCTACGACGCCGCAAAAATCTGCGGGTTGGCGAACAGAGCCTCCCGTATCGCTGCCTAAACTTATCATACAAAGTTTAGCCTGAACGGCCACAGCCGAACCTCCTGAAGAACCACCTGGCACTCTCGAATTATCTGCAGCATTCAACACATTGCCATACGCTGAATTTTCGTTGCTGCTGCCCATGGCAAATTCATCGCAGTTTTGCCTGCCAATAATTATGGCATCTTCCTGCAATAATCTTTCAACTGCGGTTGCATTATAAACCGCCTGGAAATTTTCGAGTATGCGCGAGCCGGCTGAAAGCTTATGGCCTTTAAAACTTATAACATCTTTAAGGCCAATGACTATACCATGCAATTTGCCCAACGCATTTCCTGCCTTTCGTTTTGCGTCAAGCAGGGCAGCACGTTCCAATGCTTCTTCTTTATAAATTTCAAGAAAAGCATTAAGGTGCTTATTTTGTTCTATATTCTTTATATAATAAGAAACGGCATCAGCACATGTTGCTTTGCCGTTTAATAATAAAGATTGATAGTCTTTGATAGAATGGAAGCTAAACAAAGGCTACAAATTTTTTAATGATATGGAAAGAAAATTATGGCTGAGTTGTAGTAGTAGCTGTTTGCTGAACACCGTTTGCCGATGGTGTTGGCGGCTGATTATCTTTTTCATTCAAGCCTTCTTCAAGTTCTTTTCTAACACTGTTTTTTGCATCGTTAAATTCACGAACGCCACGGCCCAGGCCCTTCATAAATTCAGGTATTTTACGGCCACCGAAAAGCACCAGAACTACTACTGCTATCAGTAATATTTCCTGAAAACCAAGATTTCCCATTTGATAAAATTTAAAGTGAGAGAACAAATATAGTAACTAAAATACGAGACCGCCTAAAGAACTGATTGTAAAAAATAAAAAAGCGAAAAATTTTTAACATCTTTCGCTTTCTCTTAAAATTTATGATAAGATAATTACATTCTTTTTTCTTTGATCCTGGCACTTTTACCACTGCGGTTACGCAGGTAATACAATTTTGAACGGCGAACCTTACCAACCTTGTTCAAAATGATTGAGTCAACATTAGGTGAGAAAAAAGGAAACGCTCTTTCAACCCCAATTCCATCAGATATTTTTCGCACGGTAAAAGTTGCCGTGGCACCGGTACCCTGAATTTTTACAACATCACCGCGAAACCCTTGTACACGTTCTTTACCACCCTCTACAATTTTATAATTAACGGTAACATTATCACCGGCTTTGAATTTTGGGTGTTGCTTTTTTGCGGTAAGCTGTTCATGTATAAATTGAGTTGCTGCGTTCATAACCAATAATTTTAAAAAGGTTTGCAAAGGTAACGGCATTTGCAGGAAATGCCAAATAATAAAAACCAATTCTTCATAAACATTAAGTAATGTTTATAATTTATATAATTTACCTGGCAACGTTAATTGCCCTTTTCTCTCTTATCACGGTTATTTTTATTTGCCCGGGATAAGTCATTTCGTTCTGAATTTTCTGGGCTATTTCAAAACTCAGTTTATCGCTGTCTGAATCTGTAATTTTCTCAGATTCAACAATAACCCTTAATTCCCTGCCTGCTTGTATTGCATAGGCTTTTTCCACGCCGGTATAACCCATGGCCAGTGTTTCGAGGTCTTTAATGCGCTGCAGGTATTGCTGCATAATTTCTCTCCTTGCACCTGGCCTTGCGCCACTAATGGCATCGCAGCTTTGAACAATAGGTGAGATGATATACTGCATTTCCATTTCATCGTGGTGTGCTCCGATTGCATTTACAACGGCTGCATTTTCACCGTATTTTTCTGCAAGTTTGGCTCCAAGTAAAGCGTGGCTCAATTCTGTTTCTTCATCAGGCACTTTACCAATGTCATGCAATAGACCGGCACGTTTTGCAAGTTTGGGGCTTAACCCCAATTCTGCCGCCATGGTTGCGCATAAATTAGCTACTTCCCGGCTGTGCATTAATAAGTTTTGCCCGTAGGAAGAACGGAAACGCATTTTTCCCACAATGCGGACCAGCTCTTTATGAAGGCCGTGAATACCTAATTCAATTACTGTTCTTTCACCTATTTCCATTACCTGCTCTTCTAGTTGCTTGCGTGTTTTCTCAACAACTTCTTCAATGCGGGCCGGATGTATTCTTCCATCTGCCACCAGGCGTTGCAGGCTCAAACGTGCAATTTCGCGGCGCAACGGGTCGAACGAAGAAAGCACGATAGCCTCAGGCGTATCGTCAACAATAAGATCAACGCCTGTTGCAGCTTCTATAGTACGAATATTTCTGCCTTCGCGGCCTATAATCTGGCCCTTGATTTCATCGCTTTCCAGATTGAAAATGGTTACTGTATTTTCGATGGTTTGCTCGGCCGCTGTTCGCTGAATAGATTGTATGATTATTTTCCGCGCTTCTTTATTCGCTTTCTGCCTTGCTTCTTCAATTACTTCCTGCTGAAGTTGAAGCGCTTGGGTTTGAGCTTCCTGTTTAAGGCTTTCAATTAGCTGTGTCTTTGCTTCTTCTGCGGTTAGGCCGGCAATCTTTTCAAGTCTTTTAATATGTTCTTCCTGGTGTTTTTCAAGCTGAGTCCTTTTTTGTGCTACAACTTCGAGCTGCCGGTTAAGGTTTTCTTTAATTACTTCATTTTCTTTTATTTGTTTGTCAAGTAAACCTTCCTTTTGATTAATGCTTATTTCTTTTTGCTTTATCCGGTTTTCACCATCATTTATTTTACGGTTACGTTCCAGAACTTCTTTATCGTATTCAGCTTTAAGTTGTACGAATTTCTCTTTTGCTTCAAGTATTTTTTCTTTCTTAATGGTTTCGGCTCTTAACTGTGCTTCAGATAGCATCTGCTGCGATTGTAAATCAGCCTCTTCAATTTTTTTGCGGGTATTCTTGGCAAATAGGATTTTTCCCAACCCAATTCCGGCAAGCAAAGCAATTATTCCTGTGATTATGATTGATATATCCATGAAAATTTAAATTGATAAAAAGTTATTATTATAAACTGTTAAGCTGCGAAGTTAATTATCAGCAGGCAGAATATTTAAAGTGATTTTGAGTCTCAATTTAAGACTAATTTGTTTCAAATTGGGAATGATTTAAGTTGAGATATTTTGTAACTAATTGATAAATAACAATATAATTACTTGTACAAGCGTTGGCACTCAATTTGAAAAAAGACCAGTACCCGTTTTTAATTCGTTCTTAAAGAAAACCTTTAAAAGACTTACCGTTAAAACTAACAGTAAAGTTTTTAAAAGTTTAGGGGCCGTAACCCAAACTGAATGTGTTTAATGTAGTACCTTCTCTGAAAACTGAAGAGAAAATTAAAAAATGTTTGCCTGTAAGGCACAATGATTTTCGGGGCTTTTTCAGAATACGCTCTGTTCATTTTTGGACGGAGCTTTTTATTTATATAGCTTCCTGAATTAGCTGTTGAAGCGCTTTTAATTTTCCTGATAATTCCCTGGTGTTTTCATTGGCAATGGCGCTTGATGGTTGTTCGGTTGCAAGCCATATTAATACCATGGCAATATAATCCTGCATGTCTTTGCCGGCGAAATTGGTTTTAAATTCTACCAGCTTGTTATTTACAAGTTTTATTGTTTTGCGCAGGTTTTCTTCATCGGCGGGTTTAATTTTGACACGGTAATTCCTGTCTCCCACCAAAATATTTACAGGTATTAATTCTTCCATTTATCGGGCATTAAGTAGTGCAAGGCATTTTTCAATGTCTTTTAAATATGCATCAATCTTAAATTGCAACGCTTCTTTTTGTTCCTCATCGTACAAACCATTGATGTTAGCTGTAACAATTTTTTCTTCAGTTACATTAATTAAATGCTCCTTTTCTGAAACAGCTTTTCTCAATTCTACATTTTCCTTTTTTAGTTCCTCGTTCTCTTTTTTTAACCCGTTCAGTTTCTTTAAAAGCGTTTGTAAAGCAAGATGTAAATCTTTAACTGTGGCATGCAAATCTTCCATACAATAAAAATTAGGCCAAATTAGTGCCGGATTTCCGCATCAAATTCTTTTGCCAGCTTTTCAGTAATTGCCTTCATAGCCAGCTCCACTTCAGCATCGGTAAGCGTTTTTTCTGCGTTGATAAATCTAAAGTTAATGGCAAACGATTTCTTATCGGCGCCTAATTTTTCTCCTTCATAAATATCAAACAGCTTAAAACTTTCAAGATATTTCACCTTCATTCTTTCTAACAAAGAGGCAACGCTGCCGTAAACGACATTTTTACCTGTTACAAAAGCGAGGTCTCTTTCCACAACTGGGAATGGTGGAATTTCTTTGTACAAAACCTGTTGTTTTATAGCTTCTGCTGCCAGGCCTTCAACGTCAAGCTCTGCAAAAATAACCGGCTGTTTAATACCAAATTTTTGTAAAAGAGGATTAGCTGCCAGCAAAATGCTACCTAATTTAGTTTTGTTTTTTTGAATTGTTTGAATAGTACCTTCTGCAACAGCTTCCGGTTCTCCA
Organism: Parafilimonas terrae; assembly: GCF_900115755.1. Lineage (GTDB taxonomy): Bacteria > Bacteroidota > Bacteroidia > Chitinophagales > Chitinophagaceae > Parafilimonas > Parafilimonas terrae. Next base: position 550,650 of record NZ_FOXQ01000001.1, on the reverse strand, counting down.
AAAGATACATTTCTAATATTGATGTTTTCCAGCAGTGCTGCAGTAATGCCCTTGGCTGTAAAAAAATCAGCTTCTGCATTTTGATTTTTCCAGCCGGGTGTTTGTTTTCTGCCTGTTATCCAAAAACAAAGTTTTTCGGTTTCCAAGTAACCATTTTCATTGTGTTTATAAACTTTGCCAAGCTCAAAAAAACGCAGGTTGGTATTTTTTCTGTTGACATTATAGGAAAGCACTTCCAATCCTGTTTCAAGCATGGAAGGGCGCATAATATCAAGATCAGCGCTTAAATTATTAAGCAGTCTTACAGCAGTGTTTAATTTTTCTTCACTATAATTTTTACTGTTAGCAATAGAGTTGGTAATAATTTCGTTGAATCCCAAACCGGCAAACAATTGCGCCAGTTTTTCTTTCAAATTCTCCTTTAAACTATTTTCATTTATAGAAGGTGTTATTGTAATTGTTGATGGAATTTCAATATTGTTCAGACCATCAATCCTTATAATTTCTTCCACAATATCGGCGGGCAAACTAATATCAGCTTTGCTTAATGGTATAGCCAGTTTTATGAAGCTGTTATTTTCTTCAAGTATATCAAATTCCAGCGCCGTTAAAATATTTTTTACCGATTCCGGAGAATAAACTTTGCCGCTTAATTTTTTAAGGTAATCGTATTTTAAAACAACAATTTTCTTTTCGGCAACTACGGGATAAACATCAATTAGCTTTCCGCTCACTTCTCCACCTGCTACTTCTTTTATTAATTCAATGGCGCGTAAAAGTGCACGTACTGTTCCTGAAATATCTACTCCTTTCTCAAACCTGATGGCGGCTTCTGTTCTAAGGCCATGTTTTAAGGAAGTTGCCCGTATGGATGTAGGGCTGAACCACGCGCTTTCCAAAAATATGCTTTGTGTTTTTTCGGTAACACTGCTGCCTATACCGCCGAAAACACCTGCAATACAAACAGGTTCATTATCGTTGCAAATCATTAAATCCCCGCTGCCTAATTTCCTTTCCACTTCATCAAGTGTCTTAAATAAAGTACCCTCAGGCAGATTTTTTATTACTATTTTTTTACTGCTCAAGGCATGAGCATCAAAAGCGTGTAAAGGCTGGCCGGTTTCATGCAAAATGAAATTGGTAATATCAACTATATTATTGATTGGCCGTTGACCAATCGCTTTTAAATAATTCTGAAGCCATGCGGGCGATGGCGCAACTTTTACATTTTTTATTGCTACGCCGGAATACCTTTTGCAGGCATCTGTATTTTCAATCGTAACAGTAAATTCACTGTTCCCGCTGATGTTTTCTGTATTATTCGAAAAGGGAAGCTTTGCTGTTACAATTGTATGATTATGATAAGACAACCATGCGCAAACATCTTTGGCAACACCAATATGACTCATGGCATCCATGCGGTTTGGCGTTAAACCAATTTCATAAATCCAGTCAGCATAAACATCAAACAGCTTTTCAACAGGTGTGCCGTTCTCTGTTTCGGCAGGCAAAATAAGAATGCCTTCATGATTGTTGCTCAAGCCTATTTCATCTTCAGCGCAAATCATTCCAAAGCTTTCAACGCCTCTTATTTTAGCCACTTTCATCGTTACTGCCTCTCCATTTAAAGGAAAGATGGTTGTGCCAACAGGCGCTACAATAACTTTTTGACCGGCTGCTACATTCGGTGCGCCGCAAACTATTTGCAATGGCTCGCCTTTATTTATATCAACCTTTGTGATTTTAAGTTTATCTGCATTAGGATGTTGTTCGCAACTTAACACCTCGCCCGTAACAAGCCCTTTTAATCCTCCTTTAAAATTTTCGTAAGGTTCAAGCGCTTCCACTTCAAGACCAACAGACGTTAAAATTTCCGATAATTTTTGCGGTTCAATTGTTTCAGGTAAATATTTATTAAGCCAGTTATAAGATATCTTCATAAAAATCAATTAGTGCAAAAATAGACTTTGAAATAAGAGGAGAAAACGAAATTTTAAACTTCAGTAATACTACTTTTTTTAAAAAATAAGCATGTTTTTCAAGAAAAAGTTTTTGCACCCACGACTGTGGATATCAGTATAGAATTTTCTTAAAACTTTTTATTTCTGTTGAAGAACCATACTGTTATAGTGGATAACCTCGTTATTTTGTTGGAAACCTGTGCAAACAAGTTTAATAAGTTTAATTCAGATAAAATTTTTTCGTGCCATGAATTAGCCCTTAATTCGTTGCCCCGTTGCCGATAATATAGCGGTAACATCAGGGCAACAATTGCTTAACATAACGCAGCTACTTAACCGATTAAATTCTTTTCATATAAAATGGATATTGTTAATCAAAATAAAGATAGACGAACCAGGAGAAAACCAGCAATCGATCTTAGCACCACTGTTTATGGAAAATTGCCACCGCAGGCACGGGAGTTGGAAGAAGCGGTGCTTGGTGCGATCATGCTTGAGAAAAGCGCATTTGATACCGTTATCGAAATTTTAAAACCGGAATGTTTTTACACCGATGTGCACCAGCGCATATTTAAAGCTTTTCAAAGCCTTGCCCAACAAAGTATGCCGATTGATATGCTTACCGTTGTTGAACAATTAAAAACATCGGAAGAACTGGAAGCTGTAGGCGGCCCGTATTATATTACCAAACTTACCAACGCCGTTGTATCAACGGCTAATATTGAGGCACATTCAAGAATTATTCTGCAAAAATTTATACAGCGGGAACTGATACGCATCAGCGGCGAAATAATCAGCGACGCGTATGAAGATAGTACCGATGTTTTTGATTTACTGGATGACAGCGAAACAAAAATGTTCAGCATCACCAATAATTATCTTAAAAATAATTATGAAGATATTGGCAATGCCTTAGCCAAAACCATTAACCGTATTGATGAACTGCGCACGAAGACTGAAGATATATCTGGCGTGCCAAGTGGTTTTGCAAGCCTTGACCGCATAACTTATGGATGGCAACCTACTGACCTTATCATCCTGGCAGCGAGGCCTTCTGTGGGTAAAACAGCATTCGCACTGAACCTTGCCCGTAATGCGGCTTTAAGCCCGGTGAAACCTACAGCCGTTGGCGTGTTTTCGCTTGAAATGAGCTCTTCACAACTGGTGCAGCGTATTTTGTCGGCAGAAAGCGAGATAGCACTTGAAAAAATTGCACGTGGTAAACTGGAAGATTACGAATACCAGCAATTGCACACCAAGGGCATTAAGCGCCTGGAACAGGCTCCTATTTTTATTGATGATACGGCCGCTTTAAACATTTTTGAATTCAGGGCAAAAGCACGCCGCCTGGTAAATAAGCATAAGGTTGGTATTATCATTATAGATTACCTGCAGTTGATGAGTGGCAGTGGCGACCGGGGTTCAAACCGTGAACAGGAAATAAGCACCATTTCACGTAACCTGAAGGCACTCGCCAAAGAATTAAACATACCTATCATTGCATTGAGCCAGTTGAGCCGTGCCGTTGAAACGCGTAAGGAAAGCAAGATGCCGCAATTGAGCGATTTGCGTGAATCCGGTGCTATTGAACAGGATGCAGATATGGTTATGTTTATCTACCGGCCGGAATATTATGAGAATTTTTCCAATGAGCATGGTGAAAGCACACGCGGTGAAACACATATTAAAATAGCAAAACACAGGAATGGTTCGCTTGAAACGGTGAAACTGCGCGCCCTGCTGCACATACAAAAATTCGAAGAATGGGATGGCGACAGTGGCCCTGCTTTATCTTCCGGAGGCAATTGGAAACCGCTTGGCCCGCAGCCTTCACAAACCGGCGATGATAATAATGCGCGCCTCTTTATACAAAAAGGCAGCCGAATGAATGATGATGCCTTTGGTGAAGACGATGACCCGTTTTAAAAAAATAATTAATTAAAAATATCGCTGCTTAGGTGTTTAAAAGCTTCCATAGCGCCCATGTATTCGCAGGTGCGGGCGCCGGCTTTGTTGGCATTATAAACTATGTTTTTCCAGTTGTCAAAAGAAATTTCATCTAATGTAGTTTGCATTTTACTTAACTGGTATAATACAGCGCCAACAAATGCATCACCTGCGCCGGTTGTGTCAACAGCCTTTACAGGAATGCTTGGCACCGTAACGATTTCATCATTTACAATCAACATGGTGCCTTCTTTTCCAATGGTGATTGTAAAAACTGCATCTGTTTTTTTCTTCAGAATATTTATAGCATCTGTTAGGGTTGCGGCACCAGTTATCAGCAAAGCTTCTTCATCGCTTACTTTAAAAAAATTGCAGCTTTCTATAAAATTCCAGGACTGGTCAATAAAAGATTGCTCATTATTTTTAAAAAGCAGGTGGCGGTAATTCGGATCAAAACTCACATATAAATTTCGATGAAGCGCTTTCTGCATTAAGCCCTGGTAAGCAGTTTGCAAAGGTCCTGGCAAAAAGCCCGTAGCGGAACCAAAATGAATAATAGAAAAACCATCGAGATCAATAGCCTCCATTTCAGCCCTGCTCAACTGGCCGTCAGCGCCGCGGTTAAATACAAAATCACGCTCTCCGTTTTCCATTAAAGACACAAAAGCAAGCGTAGTGAAGGAATGGTTATCCAGCAGCATCCATTTTGTTGACACATTAAAGTCCTGCATTACTTCTACCAGGTGTTTGCCAAAGGGATCATTTCCCACTTTAGCGGCTAATTCCACATCACCGCCAAGCGCAGCAATAGCAGCTGCAACATTCGTTGGCGCTCCGCCGGGCTTCTTTAAAAAATGCTGGCCTTCGGTTAACGGTTTACCTTTATCTGTGCAAATCATATCAATGAGCGCTTCGCCCATACATAAAATTTTACCACCTTCCCACAACCGGGCATTTTGCGCATCATCATATTCCGTCAGGCTGTTTTCCATTATAATTTTTTAGATTGATAGATCAGAAGCTGTTACAAGTGTAGCACATCATAATCAATTTTGCAACACATAATCTTTTTATTTTGCAGTAATGATCTCTGCTTATAAACAGCGCAAGCTTACATTCATAACTTTTGTTTATTGGTTCCTGCTATTATTTATTACAGCAGCATGGATTTGGTGGTTTATTTCACTGCAACAGCAAAACGATCAGATGCGCTTTTATAAATTGCTGCAACTGAATAAAGACGACGCTGCATACGAACAAAAGCTTTTTTTAGTTAATGATGAGCATTCCCGCAAAACGGCACAATATATAAGTGAAGGAATAACTTTTGTGATTTTGACATTAATAGGTGCATTATTTGTTTACCGTTCTGTAAGGAAACAATTTATGTTGAACAGGCAACAACAAAATTTTATGATGGCTGTTACGCATGAATTAAAAACGCCTATTGCCGTTATAAATCTCAGCCTTGAAACTTTGCTTAAAAGAAAACTTGATGAAGAAAAACAGCAGCATTTTATTAAAACAAGCCTGCAGGAAACAGAGCGGCTTAATGAGCTTGTTTCAAATATCCTTATAACATCGCAACTGGAAAGCGGTAATTATTTAAGCACCAAAGAAAGCCTTGATTTTTCTGAGTTGGTTGATAAATGCGTTATATATTTTACTGCCCGTTTTCCATCAAGAAGCATCACAAAAAACATTGAAGAAAACATTCTTATTAATGGTGAAAGCTTATTGCTGCAATTGCTCATAAATAATTTAATAAGCAATGCCTTAAAATATTCACCAAAAGAAAAGCCTGTTCATATAAAATTGATAAGTAATAATAACACTGTTCTTCTGAGTGTGATTGATGAAGGTGTCGGCATAAATGAAGAAGAGAAGAAAAAGGTTTTTACAAAGTTTTATCGCAGCGGAGATGAAACCGTGCGCAACACAAAAGGTACAGGGCTAGGCTTATACCTTTGTAAGCGGATTGCGGAAAGCCATAATGGCAAAATAAGCATTGTCAATAATCAGCCAGCCGGAAGTATTTTTAATGTAGAATTTAAAGTATAATGAAAGAAGAAAAAGCAAATATATTGTTGGTGGAAGATGAAGAAAATCTCCACGAAACATTGAAGCTGAACCTTGAAATGGAAGGCTATTCCGTTACTTCCGCTTTTACCGGAACGCAGGCGATGAAGATAGTTGCTGAAGAATATTTCGATCTTATCATTATGGATATAATGTTGCCTGAAATGGATGGAATAACTGTTACTGAAAATATAAGGATTAGTAATAATGATGTCCCGGTTTTAATACTAAGCGCTAAAAACACTGGCAATGACAGGGTTTTGGGGCTGAAGAAAGGTGCTGATGATTATTTAACCAAGCCATTTAATCTTGAGGAATTATTATTAAGGATTGATAAGCTCATCATTAAAAATAAAAAGATTGCGGATAAGGATTTTGTATTTGATACTTATAGTTTTGATGGTAATACCATTGATTTTAAGGCACAGGAAGCAACATTGAGTAATGGCGATAAAGTTGAGTTAAGCAAGAAAGAAACCATGTTGCTGAAGCTGCTTATTGAAAACAAAAACCAGGTTGTAACAAGAGAAAAAATATTGCAATCTGTTTGGGGCTATAAGGTTTATCCTAACACAAGAACGATAGATAATTTCATCCTTAATTTCAGAAAATACTTTGAAACAGATAGCCGCAACCCAAAGCACTTTCATTCTGTAAGAGGTGTTGGCTATAAATATATTGATTAGCTTTCCTGCTGAAGTTCTTCAACCGTTTCTTTCACTTCCTTAAAATAAAAATTGAGATCGGCAGGCGTTTCAAAAGGCGCATATAAATTTAGGTTAATAGCTTCGTACAAAGCTGCGGCCTTATTACAAACCGGAGCATTGCATGTTTTTTTAATTAATTCATTCATTAAAACCTGTTCGGAATATTGTGAGGAATCAAGCTTTTCTGCAACCGCTTTCGTAAGAACATTTTTTGCTTTTATAAAGAAAGTTTTATTGTCGGTAATGGTTTGCAGTTCATCAAAATACCTCGAAAAATCAGTTTTATATTTTGCATTGAAAGCAGGCTTTGGTGCTTCAAACGCAGGCAGGGCGTTGCTTACAACAGTGTTGGCTTTTGGATTAGTTTTATTATTGCGCCTGTGGGAGATGAGCGCTGTTAATGCCACAAGCAATGCAATGGCCGGTACTATCCATAAATATTTCCGGTTGGTTATATCATAGTTTACGATTTCATTGGCTGTATCTTTTTTCGAAAGCGCCTGTATGAAAAATACAGGAATGCTGTCTGTTTGTACGGTCTCATACTTTTTTGAATCAGTGTTAAAATAGCTGAAACTTATTGGCGGTATAATAATGTTCTCTTCCTTGCTTCCAATAAATGGTATATTAAAAACACGATCGCCGGTTATGGGAAAATCATTCTGGCTTACATGCTGTGAATCCTTACTATCAAAATGCTGTACGTTCTGAGGCCAGTTAATTTCGGGCTGAACAATAGCGTCAAGATTGCCTGCGCCTTTTATTGTTACAATTAAGTTGCCGTTTTCGCCCACAGGAATTTTATTATTGTCAATCGCTGCGCTTATACCGAAAGTGCCGGTAATGCCATAGAAGTTTTCCGGCTTATTATTTTCAGGAAGATTAATTACTTCTACGGTTTCATTACCATTGCTTACGGTGATATTAAATTTCCTGGTTGTTAAAACATCATTCGGGTTAAAAACCTGCACATAATTATTTACGTATGCTTTTCCCAGTGAAAGGCTTCCTTCCTGCAATGCGGTTAACTGTACTTTTCTGATTGTATAAACTGAAAAAGCTTCATTATTGATGTTCTCAAATTCAGGCCCCTGGTCAAAGTTTAATTCTTTTACACTGCATCCTGAAAACTCAGGTTGTTTACCTACAGAGGGCCTGTCGTTTATGCCGCTGGCAACATAAAATTTATAAGTAGCCATGAGTGGCTCGCCCACAAAAACCTTATCCTTGTTGGTAAAAACCTTTACAAACATCTTTCGTTTTAATAAAGATTCTATATCATTATTGGTTTGATCATAACCTGTTTCATTATTAATTAAGGAAGGAATATCAGCAGGATGCGATTGCACAAAGGAGGTTTGTATGCTTGCGGCAAACATTAAAAATGTCAATACATATTTTGCATACAAAGGCATCTAACAAAAATAGATACAGATATTTTGTAAATAATCCAGAGACGGGTTAAACAATTCAAAATTAAAAAACCAGGGTGCTTTTGCCAAAGCTTCATTTTAATTATGTTTGTTATAATAAAAATACAATATGGCATTTTCTGCAATAGATACAATTATAGATTTTCTTGAACCTGTTAATTTAAGCCTGCTGAATAATGATGAAGATTACAATTCTAAACAATTAGGCAGCGCTGCAGATATTTATACAAGTAATTTTCCTGATGTAGATGCTGCAGATCTTATTATTGTTGGCTGCAGCGAAGCACGAGGCGCCGGTGTGCCCAAAAGAGATGATGATGGCATTAATGCAGTAAGGGCTCATTTTTATAATTTGTATCACTGGCACGCCGAAGTTAAGATTGCTGATATAGGCAATGTAAAATCAGGCGCTTCGCTGGAAGATACTTATGCCGCATTACAGCAAATATTAAGTGAGTTATCAGCCCTTAATAAAAAGGTGGTGATTATCGGCGGGTCGCACGATATTATGATGGCGCAGTATGATGTTTTTGATGCACAGCAAAAACTTGTGGAAGCTGTTTGCATAGATGCCATTCTTGATATGAATGTTGACAGCCGCATGCCGGCTGAAAATTTCCTTATGCAAATGTTTACCAAAGAGCCCAATTATTTGAAACATTATAATCATATTGGCTTTCAAAGCTATTTTGTGCATCCGTCTATGCTGGAAACAATTGATAAGCTGCGCTTTGATTGCTACCGTGTTGGCATTGTGAAAGAACATATAGAAACAATGGAACCGGTTGTGCGCAATGCCGATATAATTGGGTTTGATATAACGGCCATTCAGCACAGCCATGCACCTGCCAATCGTATAACGCCAAATGGATTTAACGGCGAAGAAGCCTGTTTGCTGATGCAATATGCAGGCATGAGCAGTATTGCCGGCAGCATTGGCATTTATGGTTATAATTATAGGCAGGATATAAGTGATCTCACGGCTAAACAAATTAGCCACATGCTCTGGTATTTGATGGATGGCATTCAAAAAGGAAAAAACGAAGCACCGCTTGAACAAAGGGAATATTTCAACGAATTCCGGCTAATGTTTGCAGATTTTGAAACGATGTTTTTGCAAAGCAAGAAAACGCAACGCTGGTGGATGCAGTTACCTGATAAAACTTTCGTTGCCTGCAGCGGGAAAGATTATGCTACCGCTTTAAACAACGATATTCCGGAACGCTGGTTGCGGGCGGCGGAAAGGCTTTAGATAATTAGCTGTTTGATCATGATAATTAATGAAGGGCATAAAAAAACCACAGAAATCATCTGTGGTTTTTTCTTTTAAAAAGAAGTATTTAACTGAGCTTTTCTACCTGCATGTAATTCAACTCAACAGGAGTAGAACGCCCGAATATTTTTACGATCACTTTCAGCTTTTTCTTTTCATCATTCACTTCTTCAATTACGCCGTTAAAATCGTTGAATGCGCCATCAATAATTTTGATTGTTTCACCAATAATAAATGGCTCGCTCATGGTAATACCACCGGCCTCACTCATTTCATCCACCTTACCCAGCATTTTATTTACTTCGCTTTTACGCAGCGAAATAATATTGCCTTTTGAGCCTTTGCCATCGGTTAAAAAATGCATTACGTTGCTTACATTACTTATGTGATGAATCATATCATCTGTAAGCTTTCCATCTAAAACCTCAAGCATAACATAACCCGGAAAATAGTTTTTTTCACGCATTACCTTTTTGCCATTCTGCACTTTATATACTTTTTCCATTGGCAGAAATACCTGTTTTATAACCTCAGCATAACCGCTGCGGATTATGTCTTTATCAAGATATTCCTTTACTTTTCTCTCTTTACCGCTCACAACACGCAATACATACCATTTGGTATCCTGCTGTTGAACAACATTTTCCTCAGTTACATTCTCCATACACTTACTTTATATATTAACTGAAAAATGAATAGATAAGTTTCAGCAGTTCATTACTGCCCAAATCCATTAAACCTATTATGGCCATTATTATTATTGTAGCACCTAATACAACTAAGGTTGATTGCTGCAACTGGGCCCAGGTTGGCCAGGTAACTTTTTCAGTCAATTCTTTATAAGAATCGCGGAAATAATTAGAAACTTTATTCATTTTTTTAAGTTGATTGAGTTGACTGGCTGATTAAGTTGATTAGTAAAAACCTTTCAACGTATCAACATTTCAACTTGTTTACTTTTACTAAGCACGGGCACTAGGATTCGAACCCAGATCGAAGGTTTTGGAGACCTCTATTCTACCATTGAACTATACCCGTAGAAAGCTAAAAGCTATTAGCTGCTGGCTAATAGCTTTCCGCAATATTAAGCAAATAAATATTATTTGCAATTAACTAATAGCTAAAAGCTAAAGGCTATCAGCTTATTTTATAATTTCAGTAACCTGGCCGGCACCTACTGTACGGCCGCCTTCGCGGATAGCGAACTTCAAACCTTTTTCCATTGCTATCGGCTGAATTAACTTAACGGTTAAACCGATGTTGTCACCAGGCATTACCATTTCAGTTCCTTCAGGTAAAGAAACTTCACCAGTTACGTCAGTAGTCCTGAAATAGAACTGTGGACGATATTTATTAAAGAACGGTGTATGACGGCCACCTTCTTCTTTGCTCAGTACGTAAACTTCGCATTTGAATTCAGTGTGAGGAGTAATGCTCTTAGGCTGAACGATAACCATACCGCGACGGATATCTTTCTTTTCAATACCGCGTAACAACAAGCCTGCGTTATCACCAGCTTCACCGCGATCCAGTAATTTTTTGAACATTTCCACACCTGTTACAGTTGAGCTTAAAGGAGCGTCCATTAAACCAACCAGTTCAACAGGATCGCCAACTTTGATCACGCCGCGCTCAATACGCCCTGTGGCAACAGTACCACGGCCGGTAATAGAGAATACGTCTTCAACAGACATAAGGAAAGGCTGATCCACGGGGCGGGGAGGCAGCGGAATGTAGCTGTCAACAGCCTCCATTAATTCTTCTACTTTCTTAACCCATTTTTCTTCACCAGCCAAAGCACCGGTTGCAGAACCCTGTATAATAGGAGTGTTATCGCCATCGAAACCGTAGAAGCTTAAAAGCTCACGAATTTCCATTTCAACAAGCTCTAATAATTCAGGATCATCAACCAGGTCAACTTTATTCATAAACACTACCATGCGGGGAACGCCTACCTGGCGTGCCAAAAGGATGTGTTCTTTAGTTTGAGGCATAGGGCCATCAGTTGCAGCAACAACAAGGATAGCGCCGTCCATCTGGGCAGCACCGGTAATCATGTTTTTCACATAATCCGCGTGACCCGGGCAGTCAACGTGAGCATAGTGACGGTTAGCCGTCTGATATTCAACGTGTGCTGTGTTGATAGTAATACCACGCTCTTTTTCTTCAGGGGCGGCATCAATTTCATCATATTTTCTAGCCTCAGCCATACCTTTTGAAGATAAGATGGTAGTAATAGCTGCGGTTAAAGTGGTTTTACCATGGTCAATGTGACCAATTGTACCAACGTTTACGTGAGGTTTATCCCTCTTAAAAGTCTCTTTAGACATCTTTATCGTTTTTGTGTTGTTGTTTAAAAATCCAGCTATCAGCTTTAAGGCTTCAGCAATTAAAATTTATATTGTTCCGCTTCAGCGGCACAAATTTCATCCAATCTTAGAATAGAGCCGTTGATGAGAATTGAACTCACGACCTCTTCCTTACCAAGGAAGTGCTCTACCACTGAGCTACAACGGCTTGTCAAAAAAAGTTGACAGTTGACCGTTGTAAGTTGACAGTGAATTTCCCGTCAACTGTCAACTATCCTCTGTCATCTCATTCAAAGAGCGGGAGACCAGGCTCGAACTGGCCACCTATAGCTTGGAAGGCTATCGCTCTACCAAATGAGCTACTCCCGCATTTTAATTTGAAAATTTGAAAATATAGTAATTTAAAGATGATTACTGTAGTTCAAACATTCAAATTTCAAAGAACTTCATACAATAAGGCAAATTAATAATTACCCTATTGTAAAATTAACCGTGGGCAGAGCAGGGTTCGAACCTGCGTACTCGTGAGAGAACAGATTTACAGTCTGTCGCCTTTAACCGCTCGGCCATCTGCCCAATTATAAATACCAGAGCCACTTGTCGGAATCCCCGCCTGACCGAAGTCATTCGGGCAGGGAACCAACGACCTATTGATTAAAAAATCAGATAAGTCATAACTCAAGAGCCACTTGTCGGAATCCCCGCCTGACCGAAGTCATTCGGGCAGGGAACCAACGACCTATTGATTAAAAATCAGATAAGTCATAACTCAAGAGCCACTTGTCGGAATCGAACCAACGACCTACTGATTACAAATCAGTTGCTCTACCAGCTGAGCTAAAGTGGCTTTTGTAATAATTTAATACGCCACCTGATAAATTAAAAAATATTCATTTTGATTCCTGAAGTGACGACAATAAAAGAGCTACCCATTTTTTCGGGATGGCAAAGGTAAGTGAAAACTTCATTTGGCAAAATTTTACTCAGAATTTTTGAGGTGGTTTTATAAGAATAAATTAAAAAACCCCCGCTGATGGCGGAGGTTTTAATTTTAAAGCGCTTTAAAAATTAAGCAGCTTGTTTTTCTTTTTGTTTTTTTAATTGGTTAACTACGGAATCTAATGCACTGTCGAAAGATTCCTGAAACGACTTTGAAGTTGCTTTTACAAAAAAGCTGTGCCTGGGCACGTATATTCTTATTTCGGCAATTTTATCTTTAATATTATGCGCCACATTGTCTAATTTAAGAAAAACATCGGTACGTATTATTCGGTCGTGGAATGTGGTTAGCTTACTAAGTTTTTTGTTTACATGGTCTATCAGTTTAGCGTCGGCGGTAAAGTGTACCGTTTCAATGTTTACATTCATAAAAAAACTGCTTTTAAAGTGAACAATAAAAAAAAGAACTCACTTGGAAATGCCCTTTCGGGTTATTGAATTTCCGTTGATGAAGATAGAGTTTTTAAATTTTAATACCTCATTTTTTTGTCACTTTTTAAAGGAATTTTAAGGCAATTTTTGAAATCATTTTAAGCCTTGGGATGCGCTTTTTTAAATACCTCTTTTAAGCGTTCAATGTTATTGTGCGTGTAAACCTGCGTAGCCGCAAGGCTGCTGTGACCGAGTAATTCTTTTACCGCATTCAAATCGGCTCCGTTACTGGTTAAATGGGTGGCAAAGCTATGGCGCAAAATATGAGGGCTTTTCTTATTTACAGTGGTAACCAGTGACAAGTTTTTCTTTACCATATTATATACCTGCCTTGCATACAATGGCTTGCCTTTTTCATTTACAAAAACTTGGCTGATGCTGTCGCCTCCCGGCTTATGTTTTATATAATCCTGAAGATTTGTTATTAATTCTTTATTTACCGGTATAATTCTTTCTTTATTGCCTTTGCCTAAAACCTTTATATGATTATAGGCATAATCTACCTGCGATGTTTTTAAATTGACCAGTTCACTTACACGCATACCTGTATTATAAAAAAGCTGCAATACCAGTTTTTCAGTCCTTCCTTTCCAGTCGTCTGAGAACTCTACATAATCAAATAATGTTTGAATATCTTTTTCTTCCACATAAACGGGCAGGCGTTTACTAATTTTTGGTGCATTGATAATGCTCATAGGCGTGGTTGCCACAATGCCCTCCCGCATTAAAAATTTATAGAATGATTTTAAAGTGGAAATTTTACGGTTGATGGATTTTGCTGTTAAATCTTCCTCCTGCTTAAGATGTGCCAGCCACGATCTGACTATAGCTGCATTAATTTCAGCTACGCCCGGCCCGTCAAACTCAGCAATAATGAAACTTAAAAACTGTTCAAGATCGTTTTGGTAAGAAATAATGGTGTGTTGCGAATAGCGTTTTTCAAAACGCAGGTAATTGAGGAAAGCTTCTTTTTGTGGATATTGAGCAAACATAAACAGCCATAAAATTATACATCTTATGGCTGTTTTCTATCTATAATAGAAAAATATTAAAGCTCAATCTTTCCGCTGGAGATTTTTTGCTTGTAAATAGCTTTTAAAATCTGGTTGCGGCGCTTAACAGAAGGCTTTGTAAAAGTCTGACGTTCCCTTAATTGTAATAAGGTCTTGCTCTTTTCGTATTTCTTTTTATACTTTTTAAGCGCTTTGTCAATGTTTTCGCAATCTTTTGAATCTACAATTAACATAAATTACTTTTCCTTTTTTAGGGCTGCAAAGATAAGTACATAAATCTATTTTCCAAATGTAATTTAAATGTTAAGGGCCAATTTTTTGATTTCTTTAATTGATCGAAATTATACTGCAGTTGGTCGAAATCATTTAATGCAGTGCATTCTATCCGGTAGTTTTAAGTTTTAAAAAATTACACATGGAATTTGACAACGACCGCCCGGTAAAACACACAGGCAAAATTGAAATATTTTGCTGGGTATTGCTTGCCCTAATGAACCCATTAATAAATTGTCTCACTTTTTTTTTGCATAATGCAAAAATCTGGTGGTTTGTATTCGGAGTTAATCTTTTGATGTTGCCTGCTTATATTTTTTATTCAGCTATAATAGTTCCCAGATTTCTACATGAAAAAAAATATGTACAATATTTCAGTTTAACTATTTTGTTCCTGGCTGCTATACAGCTAATACTTTTTGGTATTTATTCTATTATTTGGGATTTTGGTTCGCAAACTGAACAAGCTTATTTTACTTATAGTTTTAGTACTATTATCAGGGAATGTTTATGGAGTATTATTTATACTTTAATTGCGATAGCAATTTATTTTATTAACAAGGCTTTTGATGAAAGAAAACTGTTAATAGCGCTTCAAAAAGACAACGATAATTTTCGATTAAAATATTTACGTGCACAGCTCAACCCGCATTTTCTTTTTAATACTTTAAACAGCATTTATTCATTAAGCATGCAAAAATCTGACGAAACACCAGGTATTGTATTGAAACTCGCCGACCTGATGCGTTATCTTATTTATGAATGCAACGAAGAAAAAGTGCCTTTAACCAAAGAAATAGAATTCATCCGCAATTATATTGAACTTGAAAAAGTAAGATATAACGCCGATATACGGTTTGATATTGAAGGCGATTCCGAAGGCATAATGATAGAACCCTTGCTCTTTATTTCGTTTGTTGAAAACGGGTTTAAACATGCTTTCGACAGTGCTTATGCCAACGCATTCATTTATATAACGCTGAAAATAACGCCTGAACAAATTACACTTACAGTCATTAATAATACCAGCATTGATCTTGAAACACAAGCCAGGAGAATACAGGGCACAGGCATAAGAACAAGTAAAAATATGCTCGAGTTATTATATCCAACTTCTCATGCGTTGCATATTATTCAAACTGAAAAAGAAGAAAGCCGCTCAACCGAATTGCGCATGCAAAATGCCAGGCGAAGGCTTGAAAACCTTTATCCCGACTCCCATACGCTTGATGTAATTTTAAGCAACAACACATTTACTGTTTCACTCATTCTTAAAAGGGCCTGATTTGATAAAATGTATAATTGTTGAAGACGAAAGGCTGGCGCAGCAAGTAATTGAAGCTTATATTGAACGTACGCCTCAATTACAACTGATAGCAATTTGCAATAATGCTCTTGAAGCAAAAGACGTTTTGCTAAAGCAGCAGGTTGACCTGATGTTTTTAGACGTTCAGCTTCCGGGAATGACAGGCTTAAATTTCCTGCGCACTTTACAAACTATGCCTTACATAATTCTCACCACAGCTTACGCCGATTATGCCCTGGAAAGCTATGAGTTTAACGTGGTTGATTATTTGCTGAAATCTATATCATTCGAACGTTTTACAAAGGCTATACATAAATACCTTGAAATTAATTTACCCGCTGAAACTAAAACGAAAAGCGATCATATTTATGTAAAAAGCAGCGGCAGGTTTATTAAAATAAATTTTGCCGATATTATGTATGTGCAGGGCATGAAAGATTATCTTAAAATAGTTACTGTTAATTCAAATATTGTAACGCTGCAAACTATGGGAGAGATGGAAAAAATATTACAATCGAAACAATTTATACGCGTTCATAAATCTTATATCGTTTCATTAAATCACATAAAATCTATTTACGGCAACAATATTGAAATGGCAAAAGCTTCTATACCCATTGGCATTAATTATAAAGAAAAAATCACCGGGCTAATCAGCGGTTATTTCTCTTAACAGAAAGAAACTGCTATTGCATTATTGTAAAATGTTTTCAATAATATTTCCGAAACGCCATACATCTTCATACTTATTATATAATGGCACCGGCGCCACACGAATTACATTAGGTTCACGCCAATCGGCTATCACACCTTCATTAGTTAAAGCATCAAATATGGCTTTGCCATTTTTGTGCATAAACATAGAAACCTGGCAGCCTCTTTCATCTTCATTTGCAAGCGTTATTATCTCAATTACGCGGTAATTATATTTTTGATTGATGCCGTTCAAAATAAAATGCAGGTAAGCCGTTAATGTTTTTCTTTTTTGATGGAGATTTTCTATCCCGGCTTCTTCAAAAATATCAAGCGCTGCTTTATGCGCAGCCAATAATAAGGCAGGCGGCGTGCTTAATTGCCAGCCTTCGGCTGTTGGGATAGCATCAAAGTTTTGTTCCATTTTAAAGCGCGTTAATTTATTGTTGCCCCACCAGCCTGCCAGTCTCGGAAAGTTTTTATCCCTTGCAAATCTTTCATGAATAAAAGTGCCTGAAACAGCGCCGGGCCCGGAGTTTAAATATTTATACGTGCACCAGCAGGCAAAATCAACATTCCAATCATGCAGGTTTAATTCAACATTACCGGCTGCATGCGCCAGGTCAAAACCTGCATAAGCGCCCGCTTTATGCGCAGCTTCTGTTATAGTCTTTATATTGAAATATTGCCCGCTGTAATAATTTATGCCGCTAAATAATACAAGCGCCGTTTCTCCTGCGTGTTGTTCAATCACTGAAATAATATCTTCTGTATGCAATACATGTTTGCCTTCACGCGGTTTAACTTCAACAATAACATCTTCCGGTTTAAGATTATGCAATAAAGCCTGCGATGCAAATGCATACTGATCGGAAGGAAAAGCTTTTGCTTCGCAGATAATTTTATAACGTTGTTTTGTTGGCCTGTAAAAACCGGCCATCATTAAATGCAGGTTCACCGTAAGCGCATTCATTATTACTATTTCTTCTGCCAGGCAGCCCACAATTTTTGCAAGTGGTTTTGTGAGTTTATCATGAAAATGCATCCAGGGGTTTTCACCTTTAAAATGCCCTTCAACGCCAAGGACAGCCCAGCTATCAAGTACCTGTTTTATTTCGCCTGAAGTGTTTTTTGGCTGAAGGCCAAGCGAGTTTCCGGTGAAATAAATGCAATCTTTTCCGTTATGCTGTGGAAACAAAAAACTATTCCTGAGATGATTTAGTTTATCCTCCTTGTCAAGTTGCAAGGCGCAGGCAAGTGTGTTTTCAAACTTCATAGAAATTTAATTGGGCAAACAAAAGTCGCTATCTGTTTGCATTAATCTTCAATTTACCCAATTGAATTTCATTACCCGTAAATGCTTATGCCATTTTCCTGCATGCTTCAGCGCATTTCTTACAGGCCGCAGCACATTCTTTACAATGCTCATGATTATGTTTGCTGCATTCTGCATAACAATCATCGCATAGCTGTGCACAGATAAAGCAAACTTCTTTTGCCTGGCTGCTGCCCAAGCTCATCAATTGCGCTGCTGCATAACATATAGCCGCACATTCCATGCAAAGCTGAATGCACTTCGCCATCATGTTTACATCTTTTTCCTGTGTATCTCCGCTTGCGCAATGGTTGCACAATGCGGCACATTGCAAACAGGCATCAATGCATTCTTTGTAATCGTGGTAATTTTTCATATAGAAGATTTTAATGATTACATTGATATTAATTCGTGAGTTGCCGGTGGTGAATAGTGAATAATTTTAGTATTCAGCTCACTTACAAAAATAATCCACAATAACACTACATCTTCATCCTCATCATCGCAGGATAAATGCGCAGGTACACCTCAACCGCAGCGGGGTTTTTACCATATAAACTGTATAGCTTTTTATCTTCATTATAAAAAGTAAAATGTGTGCCCAGCGCAACCTTTGTTTTATTCAGTTTAAACAAATCATAATTCGCGCCAATTGTAAAAGCATTTACATTAAACAGTTCATGTCCATAAATAGCATCATCAAGATTAAGCTCGTGTGTTGATTTTTGTACAAATTCGTATTTACCATACAAAGCCAGTTTATTTAAACGATAAGAAGCTTCAGCCAATGCTGCATGTTCTCCATCTTCATCTTTTTGTTTGTTCATACCCCAAACAGCAGTAGCCGCAAATGAATTTCTTTTATTAAACTGCGCAGCATATTCTGCGGAAGCTGTTGTTCTGTGCACATTTTCATCTGGATGCAAAGCTTCAGGGCTTTTTACATAAGCCTGCGACACCTGGAATGCCCAGTTTTTTGAAGGATTGAAAGAAAGCCTTCCGCTCCACGAATCAAATCTTGGCTTATCCAGATCATAACGGTTTTCATCTGGTTCACGGCCCGTGAAAGAAGACCCTTCCAGTTTGAATTGCCCCAGCCTTACACCGATGGTCGCCACTCCAAAAGTTATATGCGTTGCATCAATCCAGTGATGGGAAATAGGCGCATCAGGATTATCCATAGCAGAAGCGCGGTGCATAAAAGCAACCGGGCCTAACGCAGGTTCGCCCGGATAACCAATATAGGCAAACACATCGGCCTTGTTGGAAAGTGCATAAGAATAGGCAACAGACAGCTCGGAAAAAAGATCATGCGGATGCTGGCGGTCAACAAGCGGCACGCCATGCGCAGATTCCCCGCTTTGAAATAATAAAGGATAACCCTTTTGGCCGGTTACCAACGCATCAAGCGAAAGCATGGTACCAAAACGAAACAAGCCTCTTTCACCCACCTGTCGCTGGCCCATAAACATAATCCAGTTGGGTACATCAAAACCATCATCGCCGCGTGAACCTTTATCATTTAAATCCTGCTTATTGTAACGGAGAAAAAGATTGTAATGCAGCATATACATCCAGTTTTTTGAATGATACATGTGGCCATACATTGGCGCTGCATCCGGGCTCCAGCCGGTGCCGGAACCATTGCGTGTCATAGGCAGGTTGAGAGAAAAAGAATAAGACATATTGCCCATTGGCGCGTAATCTTTCTTCTCCATATTTTTTTCAGCGGAAGGCATGGTATCGTTTTCGTTCATGTTATGCATATTATGATGTGCATGCATTGAACTATCATCCTGTGCAGATAAATAATTTATTGAAATAAGAAAAGTTATTATAGCTGTTAAAAGCGTTTTCATGAAATGATTTTAAAATTAAGGATAATGTAAGTGATCAATTGTGAGTGTTGGGTAACAACATTTCAAATGCTGCAAAGAAGCAGCCATGTAACTGAACAATACTATTATCAGATCCTGAAAACACAATTCAATAAAAATGGCGGGTTGGCGCGTGGAGGCGGAATTTCAATACGGTGAAAAACTATGCTGCTATTGAATAACGGATAATCAATAAAGACAAGCGGATAATTCTTTGTATATTCAGTATGATTGAGCGGCGTAAAATTGATAACTGAGCTAACTTGTTCTTTGCTGATATTGAAAGAAGCATGCGCATCGTTACAGCACCCTTGTTGCTCCTGTTTATGCATGCCGCAGTTATCACAATTTCCCGAATCACTTTTGTCGATATCCCATCCTATAAATTTTCCCATACAGTAATGAAAACTTATAGTAGCGCCGCTGGATGCAGTTGCATAAACAACAAAAAGCAATATGGATAGGATTCTCTTCACCTGGAATTTTTATATCAATATTTACGCCAGCAAAAATAAAAGCATAGCCGCACTCATTAATATCATTAACAAATCTTCAATAATTGTTATGGTGCTCATGGGCAAATTAAATACGGCGCCAAGACAGGCACATTTTATTTTTCTTTTATTAAAAACGCTTTGCAAAACACCAATAATGCTTATGGCCATTACAATTAATGTAACGGTATTGGTGAGCACCGCATTAAACCCGGCAATAAAGGCTATGCCTAATGCAAGCTCAATAAAAGCATATAGATAGCCATAGCCCATCCATTTTTTTGCAATAATATCATAAGAAAAATAACTTTCGGCGAAGCCTTTCAAATCAAGCATTTTAAAGAATGAAAAGACTATAAAAAAGGCGCCCATGAAATTATTCATCCAGTGCATGATATTAAAGCCATTGTTAGCCTCAATCAATAATGTTATGCCGGTGATGTACATGAAAATCAATAGCACTGGTTTATAAGTTGCAAACCAGGGTTTGGGTACATCTGCATCTTTTGTTGGCATGCCATCATGCACATTCAATTCCGCCAGTTGATATTTGGGATAATCTTTTAATGCATTTTGCAATGCACTTGTTTGTACATGATGATGCATGGTAATATCTGCTTCGTTTTTGTCAAGATGAATATCCACTTTTTCAACACCATCAACTGCTGCTAAAAGCTTTTGCACTTTTGATGCACAGCCATTGCAGGTCATTCCTGTTATAGTATATGTGTGTGTCATGCAGCAAAATTATTTTAGCCCTGAATCTTGCTGTTACACAATTATGGATTGTATTTATATAATTAGGGCTTATTAAACGTTGTCTAACGTTTTACGATGATAAATGCCGCTTTGTTTAAAAACAGTCGGCGTTTGACCGGTAACTTTTTTAAACTGTGCTGATAAATGCGCCACACTGCTATAGCCGGTTTCGTAGGCAATTTCACTTAGGTTTTTTTCATCATACACCAATAATTCTTTCACTTTTTCAATTCTTTGATTAATGATGAACTGCTCAATGGTTATGCCTTCTGTTTCAGAAAATAATTTACTGAGATACGAATAATCGTGGTGCAATTTTTCTGCAATAAAACTGCTGTAATTTTTCTGCGGCTGCTGATCGTTGTAATGAATGGTATTTATGATGAGCGTTTTAATTTGTTCTATTATCTTTTTACGTTTATCATCCAGCAATTCAAAACCTAATGCTTTTAAGTTTTTACTTAATATAGATTCCTGTCCTTTATTCAAAATATCTTCCTTAATAATCACTTCGCCAAGCTCTGTTTTTACAGGATGCAACCCCAGTTTGCTCAACTCATTTTCAACTGCAAGCTTGCAACGCTGGCAAACCATATTCTTTATATAAAGCTTCATCCATCAAAAGTAATGATGCCGGCTTAAGCATGCATAAATGATATATATTGAAGAATAATACAGCGGCAAACATTTTGCTGTTATAACGTTTATATTTACTTATAAATCTAATGTATGAAAGCAAAATATTTACCTGTCTTGTCAATTTGCCTTGGCATAATATACAGTGCCTGCAGCAACCCTAAAGATTCTGCAACATCATCATCTGATACTGCTTCTGCCATTGCAGAAACTGCGCCTTCAACACCAGCTTTAGCCATTACAGGTGTAAAATGGAAATTGATTGAATTAATGGGACAGCCGGTTGCCGACAGCGTAAATGGCAAAGAGCCTTTTATCACATTTAAAAAAGAAGACAGCAGTTATGCAGCCAACGGCGGTTGCAACGGCCTGGGCGGCAAATTTGAATTGAATGAGCAAACACTGCGCATTACTTTTCAGCAAGGCATGTCAACCATGATGGCCTGCCCCGATATGACAATTGAAAGCGGCTTAAAACAGGTACTTACAGATGCAGACAATTATACGATTAGTGACAGCATACTATCTCTCAATAAAGCCCGCATGGCGCCGCTGGCACGTTTTAGAAAAGTGGAATAAAACAAAACGCTCATGTAAATATATTCTGCATGCAGAGGAAATGTACATCAAAGGCGTTAACAGACAGAACGAAATACATTTAAAGAACCCCGTTGGTTTATCAGCAGGTTACAGTTTAATTCAACCCCGATTCTCCCAGGTATCTTTCAGCATCCAATGCAGCCATGCAACCGCTGCCCGCTGCGGTAACAGCCTGGCGGTAAGTTTTATCCTGCACATCGCCGGCAGCAAAAACACCTTTAATATTTGTTTTGGTTGAACCAGGAACTGTTTTAATATAACCGGCTTCATCCATGTCGATCCAGTCTTTAAAAATATCACTGTTAGGCTGATGGCCAATTGCAACAAAAAAAGCGCTTATGGGTATGGTTTGCTCTTCGCTGTTTTTGTTATTTTTTATTTTAACGCCTTCTACCCTGGTTTCGCCGAGCACTTCAATAGTTTCGGAGTTCCAGTAGATTTTTATGTTGGGCGTGTTTTTAACACGGTCCTGCATCACCTTGCTGGCGCGCATGCCATTCTCGTCTTTACGAACAATCATGTGCACATTGGTGGCAAGCTTTGAGAGATATGAGGCTTCTTCGCAAGCCGTGTCGCCGGCGCCCACAATGGCCACTTCTTTATTGCGGAAAAAGAAGCCATCACAAACGGCACAGGCGCTTACGCCATAACCGTTTAAACGCTGTTCGCTTTCTATATTAAGCCATTTAGCTGATGCACCGGTGGCGATGATTACCGAATCAGCTTCTATCAATTTTTCTTCATCAATCCAAACTTTATGAACGGGGCCGGAAAAATCAACTTTCGTAGCAAGCCCATAGCGAATATCAGCGCCCATGCGTTTTGCCTGTTTTTCAAAATCGATCATCATTTCCGGGCCCTGGATGCCATCAGCATACCCGGGGTAATTTTCAACTTCTGTTGTTATAGTTAATTGCCCGCCGGGCTGAATGCCCTGGTATAAAACGGGCTTTATATTGGCGCGTGCTGCGTAAATAGCTGCTGTATATCCTGCCGGGCCTGACCCTATGATCAGGCAATGAACCCTTTCTGTTTCGTTGTTTGCCATACTGAATTTTAATTTGAACAGTGAATAATGCTGCCATGAAAAATTTTAGTACAAGGGAGTGACACAACCGTGACGCCACGAAGTACAAAAGCCGGGATCATAACAACAAAAATTATTTGCCTGCAAATAATTTGAGCGTGCAAAATTAATGAAGCTTGTGTTAATAATTACTTAGGGATGATAATAGACTGGTATTGCGTGGCGTAACCGCAAAAAGCGCCAAGCGCACCACCGCTGATATTACCAATGACTTTAATGGGCGAGGAGAAGGGATTGCCGGTGCTTTGATACGCATATTCCCAGGTGCGCCAGAAATCGTAAGTGGCTTTATCAATGTCGCAGAATTTGAAAACAATGCTGTCGCCACGATGGAAGAAACCGAAATCTTCATCGTTGAATTTGATAGAATCGCTTCTGCTGTAACTTTTTGGTATCTGGAAAGTGTAGGTGGTGCCATCGGTAATCTGGTCATCAAAAGCAGAAGTATAGCCTGGATAAAATGGCTGGTTATTGGTGCTTACGAAATAACGTACATAGTCGCCAAAGCCGGGCGGATCGGTGAACAGGCCATATAAAACACAACGGGTTGTGTCGGGATTATCAGGCGCTTTTTTCCACCAAAGCGAATCGCAGGTTTTGCGCATGGGAGGAATAGTAGTGGTGGCTGTGTAAACTGAACTGTCTGCTAATACTATATTAAGATTATAGGTAGTGCTAAGTCTGCCAATAAGCACCTGTGCAGGATTGGTAACATCAACTGTATAATAATAGAAAGTATAACCGCTGGAATCTGTATAATTTACTTCTTTCAGGGTTACGGTTTTGCTGCCATCGGTTATGGTTACGTTGGCATTGTGCACAAAAGAAGCCTGCAGCTCTTCGGGTGAAATCGTATTGAAATAATTGAGTGAATTTGAAAGCACCACCAGCGGCGTGCCGTTGTCTTCAATACGGGCGTCAACAACGAGTTTGGAGGGTTGATCATTTACTTTTAGATCAATAGTGCGCTCGCAGGAAACGAATGTGATAAGAATGAACAAATAATATAATTGTCCGAACCGCTTCATTTATAAAGGGGCAAAGGTATTGGGAAACAATATCTTTTTAAAAGCCTCAGCGGCTTTGTGCACTTGCACTGTCCAGCTTTCTGCCGCAGCGCCATCGGCGCCGTCTGAAATATATTTCAGGCATAAAAAAGGTATTTTTTCTTTCATGGCGATTAAAGCAAGCGGGTAGGCTTCCATATCAATTACATTATAATTTGTGTTTGAATGATTGATTTCGAAATCATCGCCGGAACCGCAAATGCCATGAGGCAGTTCTTCTATTTCAATGCCATAATTTAATACAGGCGGAATGCCTGAAAGCGGCGTTTCATATTGAGCAAAACCGAGTGGACGAACATCCATATCCCGCTGAATAAATTGTGTGCAGCAAACTACTTCACCCGTAGGAAAAACATTACTGCCGGCAGAACCAAGATTTATGATAAGGGAAGGTTTATTGGTATGAATTAACTTAGTAAGTTCATAGGCTGCGTTTATTTTTCCGATGCCGCATATAAGTTTATTTACATGCTCAAATTCTGTTGCTGCTTCTGAAGCCAATGCAAAAACGAATAAGTTTTTTTTATCTGAAAGTTGTAAGTTTTTGCGGGAAAATGTCATAATGAAGAAACACAATTTATAGTTGGCAAATAATCATAACGCTCATATTAAATACCATGGAAATTTTCCGTCGGCGATTTTTTTAACTGTGTCCGAAATTTTTGCATTGATACATTTTGACATAACTGCTTCAGCTAAAAAACGGTTGTTAGTTCTTGAAAAATAAGAAGGGTCGATATTAATACTTTTCTTTCCTGCAAAAAATGTCCATTTTGGATGCGGATGTTGTCCGGTAAATCCGAGATGTAAATCAACATCGATGATTTCGTTCCAGTTAATCTCCCTTGTAAATAGTAAAGTTTTGTAAGCAATCGAATTTTGATAAATTCTTATTTCAAGATTGTTGAAAGCCAGCCAAAGCAAAAATATAAGTGCATGAGAAAAAATTATAAATCCAGCATAAAATCCATTTTTTGAATCATCCGCATTGCTTAAAAGCCTGACTAAAACAAAAGGCAAAGCAATAAACACATAAACAATTATTAATGGCCACTTCCTTGCTCTCAGATATGTAGTTGCAACAATCAAGCTCTATTTTATTTTTATACATCAAGCTTTATCTGTAATTCTTCCAACTGTTTATCATCAATGGTGGAAGGCGCATCAATCATTACATCACGGCCTGAATTATTTTTAGGGAAAGCAATAAAGTCCCTGATGCTTTCGCTGCCGCCAAGAATGGCGCAAAGCCTGTCAAAACCAAAAGCAATGCCGCCATGCGGAGGAGCGCCATATTCAAAGGCGCCCAATAAAAATCCAAATTTATGCTGTGCTTCTTCTTTACTCATGCCGAGCGCCGCAAACATTTTTTCCTGCAGTTCGCGTTGAAAAATTCTTATAGAGCCGCCGCCAATTTCATTGCCGTTTAATACAATATCATAAGCATTGGCTTTGATGTTTGCATAAGGATGGTCCAGGTATCTTGCAGCATCTTCAATTGCCGGGTTATTGTTGATCATCACTTCAATATCCTGCGGCTTGGGCGATGTGAACGGGTGATGCCTTGCTACCCAGCGGTTGCCCTCTTCATCATATTCAAACAAGGGAAAATCAAGCACCCAAAGCAGTTTGAACTCATTGTCTTTGCGCAACCCAAGCCTTTTGGCCATTTCCAAACGGAGCTCACTCATAGCTTTGCGGGTTCGTTCTTCATTACCTGCAAGAATTAAAACAAGATCGCCGGCTTTAGCGCCTGCGGCATCAGCAATGGCTTTTAATCTTTCACCATTATAAAACTTATCTATGCTACTTTTATAACTGCCATCGGTATTGCATTTTATAAAAGCCAAACCTTTCATGCCAATCTGCGGACGTTTTACCCATTCGGTTAGTTCGTCGGTTTGCTTGCGGGTATATTCACTGCAGCCCGGAGCAGCAATGGCAACAACAGTTTCAGCACTGTCAAATACAACAAAATTTGCATTGTCGATCAAAGCATTGCCGGCTGTTTTGTTTACATAAACAGATGAAGGCTTTTTAAGATTGGCAATCTTCATTTCAAACCTAATATCCGGTTTGTCATTACCATAATTCCACATGGCATCTTCCCAGGTCATGCGTTCAACCGCATCTGTATAATCAATCCCTTTTACGTCTTCAAAAATACGTTTCGCCAAACCTTCAAACATATTCAGTATATCTTCCTGTTCAACGAAGGCCATCTCACAATCGATTTGTGTAAATTCAGGCTGGCGGTCGGCTCGCAGATCTTCATCTCTGAAGCATTTTACAATTTGATAATAGCGGTCATAGCCACTTACCATTAATAGCTGTTTAAATGTTTGCGGGCTTTGCGGCAATGCATAAAATTCTCCCGGGTTCATGCGGCTTGGTACCACAAAATCCCTTGCACCTTCCGGTGTTGATTTTATAAGAAAAGGTGTTTCAATATCATAAAAACCGTTCTCATGCAAATAGTTTCTTGCGCTGCGGTTTACGGCATAACGCAATTCAAGGTTTTTCTTAACAGCATTGCGGCGCAGATCAAGATAGCGGTATTTCATTCTTAAATCATCACCGCCATCCGTATCATCCTGGATAGTAAAAGGCGGCACTGCTGATTTATTAAGTATCTTAAATTCATCTACCGCAATTTCAATATCGCCTGTAGGAATATTTTTATTTTTATTGCTGCGCTCAGAAACTTTTCCTTTTACCTGCAATACAAATTCGCGGCCGAGCGGGTTGGCTTCCAGTTGGTCATTTAAAATTTCGCCAAAAAGTAATTGTGTTATGCCATAACGGTCGCGCAAATCAACAAAAGTTATAGCGCCAAATTTGCGCACGGTTTGCACCCAGCCGGCCAACGTAACAGTTTCACCGGCATTTTCAATTCTCAATTCTCCGCATGTATGTGTACGATACATAAACGCCTGTCCGCTAAAGGAGGACTACTTTTTTTATGAATAATTTTTTTGGTTCCGGCTTTGGTAGTTGTGATATTTTAGGTTGATTGCTCATGCCAAAATCGGGCGGCAAATATACACGGATTGAGGGAATGCTTTTAGGCATTCTCGTAGTGTATCCTATTATGCCAGATTTTTGATAAAATACCTGAAAAAAATTTTCTTTTTCAAAAGAAATGTATAAATTTATATTTAAATTAGTAAAATTTTATACTATGGCAAAAAAGAAAACGATAAAGTATAAAGCCGGAAAACCAGGCAATACCGTAGAGGAAAGCGCTGCTATATATGTGGTTAAAAAAAATGTCAATGGATTAAAAAACTTTTCTTCAATTCTTTCTTTTAGCCATAAGCCCGAAAGCCAAATGACGAATTTCGAAAAAATGGCGGCTGTAGAAGATGGCATCAGTAAAGAAGAATTACAAAAATTAAAAGAGAAAACAAGTATGGATTATGATAAGCTTGCCAAAGCATTGTCTGTTACAAGAGCCACATTGATCAATAAAAAGAAACAGGAAAAATTCAACGCGGGTTTAAGTGAGCGAATTTTCAGTCTTGCCGATATATATTCTTATGGCTACGAGGTTTTTGAAGATGTGGCCCGTTTTAATACCTGGATGTTCAGGCCAAACCAGGCTTTGGGCGGTAAAACGCCCTTTGAATTAATAGGCAGTCCATTTGGAAGAGATGAAGTGAAAAATGTTATTGGCCGCATTGAATATGGCGTTTATTCTTAATTGCCTTTATGCTTGTATACAGAATATGCAAAACCAAATTTGCAAACGATTTATCAGGAGAAGGGGCGAGGTTGTTTGGTGGCCGGTGGAATAATAAATTAACCCCTTGTATTTATACATCGGAAAGCAGGGCTTTGGCTTTGCTTGAATATACCGTTAATATAAACATTGATGATGTGCCAAGGGCGTTAAGTATGACCACGCTTGAAATACCTGATGAAAATATTCTTGCTTTTGAAGAATATGAATTGCCCGGAGACTGGAAAGATATACCTGCACCATCTTCAACAAAAAAATTTGGAACGAAACTTTTAAATGCAGCCAAAAGCCCGGTTATAAAAATCCCTTCAACTGTTATTCACGATGAATTTAATTACATATTGAACCCGCGTCATGCTGACAATAAGCTTTTCAAAATATTGGATATAAAAGATTTTGTGTATGACATTCGTATTAAACTCAATTGAGTTAACTTCTTATCAACATACATTTCACGATTCTGGTAATACATTTCTAAATTTCTCTTTACCATTAAACACTAAGCGCTCAACTTATATCTTCGTTTGATGATGCGATTCTTTTGTTGTGCACTGATTTTGTTTTTTCTTGATCTTTCATCGGTTTATTGCCAGCCAAAATATGAGTTTCGAGCAGTATGGATTGCATCTGTTGCCAACATTGATTGGCCAAGCAGAAAAGGGTTAAACACTGAACAACAAAAGCAGGAATTCATTAATATCCTTAATGAGCAACAAAAGAATGGCATGAATGCCGTGATTGTACAAATACGGCCTGCTGCTGATGCGCTATACGCTTCTCAATATGAACCCTGGAGCGAATATTTAACAGGCAGGCAGGGTGTTGCGCCCTCACCTTATTACGATCCGCTTCAATTCATGATTGAAGAAACCCATAAGCGCGGCATGGAATTTCATGCATGGTTAAATCCATACAGGGCCGCTATGAGCCCATCAACATTTATTGCCCCCAATCATATAACGCGGCAACATCCTGAATGGTTTGTATGGTACGGCGGGAGACGATATTTTAATCCCGGTATTCCGGAAGCTATGAAGTATGTAACGAATGTTGTTATTGACATTCTCAAACGTTATGATATAGACGGCATACACATGGATGATTATTTTTATCCTTATAAAATTTCCGGCAAAGATTTTCCGGATACCCAGGCTTATCTCAAGTATGCAAGAGGAAAAGGTATAAGCAAGGCTGACTGGCGGCGCAGTAATTGCGACAGCATTGTGAAAATGATTCATGATGCTGTACTTATGTATAAACCATTTGTAAAATTTGGTATAAGCCCGTTTGGTGTTTGGCGCAACAGTTCAGTTGACCCACGGGGCAGCGATACGAAGGCAGGGCAAACATGTTATGACGATTTATATGCCGATGTTTTATTATGGCTGAAAAAGGGATGGATAGATTATGTAGCGCCGCAGTTGTATTGGGAAATAGGTCACAGGCTTTGTGATTATGAAACCTTGCTTAACTGGTGGAGTGAAAACAGTTATGGGAAACAATTATATATCGGCCACGGTGTTTACAGGGCCATTGAAAGGCCAACGGCGGCATGGCGTAATCCCAATGAATTACCTGATGAAATAAAAATGCTTCGCGATGATGCCAATGTAAATGGCAGCATTTTTTACAGCAGCAAGTTTTTAATGTATAACCCAAACGGCTGGGAAGACAGTCTCCGGTTTAATTATTACAGGATGCCGGCATTGATTCCGCCGATGGATTGGATTGATACTACTGCACCGCAGCATCCGCATCTGTTAAAAATAGATTTAGGGCAAAGTATAAGAAATCAGCGGTTAACTATTTCCGGCGATGGAATTAATAAAGGTGAAACGGAACCGATTAAAAATTTTGTGGTGTACCTGTCGAAAACAATTGCAGGTATAACTAATCACCCGGCAATAATAATACCGGCGGATGCTTCGCTTAAATTTGAATTTGTTATTCAAACCACTGCCATACCTAAAGAATGGGATAATTGTTATATGGCTGTAACCAGTGTTGATCGTGAGAATAATGAAAGCCCCCCATCAAATATTATCCTGCTTGAAAAAACATCTGATGGCTGGCAGGTTAAAAATTGATTTTATTTGCATAAAACCAGAATAATTTTTACGCATGAAAAAAATTGCTTTATTCTTATTTATTTCAACAATTACAATGCATTCCTTATATGCGCAACAAACCATTACTTTATATGATGGCGCTGTGCCTAACAGCAAGCCTTATAATACTAAGGAGTGGTGGGAGCCCAGAGAAACCGGCGATACGATAGTTCATTTTACATCACAGCCAACACTCACCATTTTTTTGCCTGATAAAAAAATTGCCACCGGCACTGCTGTAGTTATTTGCCCCGGCGGTGGTTACTGGATAACATCTATTGTGAAAGAAGGTTTTGCAATAGCGAGGGAATTTAATAAAATGGGGGTGGCGGCCTTTGTTTTAAAATACCGCATGCCCGAAGACAGCGTTATGATTAATAAAACTATTGGCCCTTTGCAGGATGCCCAGCGTGCAATTCAATTGGTACGCATGCATGCAAAAGAGTGGAATGTTGACGCCAATAAAATAGGTATCATGGGGTTTTCTGCCGGCGGGCACCTGGCCTCAACTGCAGCTACGCATTTCAATCACAGTTATATTGAAAATACAAATAATATAAACCTGCGCCCGGATTTTTCCATCTTTATTTATCCTGTCATCAGTTTCCAGGATAGTATTGCGCATATTGGTTCAAGGGACAGGCTGATTGGTAAAAACCCGCCTAAATCATTGCTTGATTCTTTTTCAAACGAATTGCAGGTAACTGCACTAACGCCGCCCACATTTTTGGTGCATGCAACAGACGATAATGTTGTGCCTGTGATGAACAGTATTACATTTTATGAAGCTTTAATTCATAATAAAGTTTCTGCCGAAATGCATATTTATAAAGCGGGGGGACATGGTTTTGGATTGCATAATCCCACAACCAATGATTTATGGATGGAAAGTTGCCGGAGCTGGCTGCAGAGCATGAAACTTTTGCCGGGAAAATAAATTTCAGGAAGCAAAAAAGGCACCGCAGGCGCCTCTTTTGCTTGTAGCGGGATCGGGAATTGAACCCGAGACCTCCGGGTTATGAATCCGACGCTCTAACCACCTGAGCTATCCCGCCTTATTTAGGGAGCGCAAAAGTAGTCTTTATCAATTAAAATAAAAAGCGGGGTACTAAAAAACTCTTTCAAGGCGTTCTAAGTATTACTTTTTTTTAAGTATATGTTCCGTTATATATTGATTTGCAGGATTTTTGCAATAAATCTGAAACTATTTAAAACCGATCTTATTAAAATTAACTACCAAAATCCCGTTTTTATTTTATTGTTAGGCATTTTTTTGGTGTCGGGTATTGAAGGAAAGACACAATTAACCGCGGCATTTTCAGCTTCTGTTACCAGTGGCTGTTCTGATCTTACGGTAAGTTTTACAGACCAGAGCACCGGTTCGGCAACGAGTTGGTTTTGGGACTTTGGCAACGGGCAAACTTCAGCAGAAAGAAATCCAACGATGACCTATACAACGGGGGGCAATTTCACGGTGAGGCTTATTGTAAGAAATGACCTGGAAGAAGATTATGAGGAAAAAACAGGATATATTAAAGTGTTTCGAACTCCTAAACCTGAGTTTACTACGGGCGTTACCACAGGCTGCTCGCCGTTAAACGTTCAATTTAATGATAATACCAACCTTACGGGTGTAACGCTTAAAAGCCGCACCTGGAATTTTGGCGACGGAACTACTTCTTCCCAACAAAATCCTGCTCACACTTTTACCGGTACAAAAACGTTTGATGTTTCACTTACTATTGAAACGACGGACGGCTGTGTTAACCAGCTTAAAGAAGAAAATCTGATACATGTAGGCACTAAGCCAACAGCTAATTTTACAGCCACTCCCCGGGATGGCTGCGCCTCTGAACTAAGGCAATTTACCAATAAATCTTCGGCTAATGTTAAATCGTGGTCATGGAGCTTTGGTGATAAAACAACAAGCGAGGAACCTTCACCTTTACAGCATTACCAGGATTCCGGTTGGTTTAATGTGCGGTTGATTGTTAACAATAACGGGTGCAGGGATACGATGGTTAGAAATAAATACATTCACGTAAAAGCTCCTGGCGGAAGAATATTCGCAAACCCTGATTGCCAGAATCCTTATACATTTAATTTTTCAGCAACCTTGTCACCAAACACTACCTACCAATGGGCATTTGGGGATGGAGGTACATCCAACCTGAGGTCGGTACCACATACCTACCCCGCGGTAGGTGCATATAATGTGCAACTCAGGGTTGATGATGGTATTTGTTACGATACCACAAACCGTATGGTTTTTGTTTCTGAAATTAAACCTGTTGCTAATGTATTATCTGCGGCGCCTTACTGTTATGGTAATCCTGTTCAACTGGGGTTTACACAGTATGATCCTGATATTGCAAAAGATTTCAGGTGGTATTTTGGCGACGGGGATTCCACAGGATATAATTCAACCCGTGATACGATAAACCATGTTTATGATACGGCAGGTAATTTTAATCCTGTTGCAATTTTCCGGAATATTTATAATTGTACCGATACAATTGATTTAAACCCGATAACCATAGTAGGCGCTACCGCTAAATTTTCCCTGCCAGACACTGCGTGTACCCTTACCAAAGTAGATTTCTCAGATGAATCAACCCC
This sequence comes from Parafilimonas terrae, assembly GCF_900115755.1. Classification (GTDB taxonomy): domain Bacteria; phylum Bacteroidota; class Bacteroidia; order Chitinophagales; family Chitinophagaceae; genus Parafilimonas; species Parafilimonas terrae. The sequence continues at coordinate 517,921 of NZ_FOXQ01000001.1, read as the reverse complement.
ATCAGGATCGCCAATACAAAAATGGTTTTGGAGTTATGGCGATGGCAGAACAGATTCAGTTCAGGGGCCTGCCCTAAACTATTATGATTTTCCCGGTCTTTATAATGTTAAACTCACCGTTACCGATGGCAATGGCTGCGTGAATTCCAAAACACAGCAAATGCAACTGCTTACCACGCCAACAGTTGTTGCAGGAAACGATACATTATTATGTTTAGGTAAAAGCGCTGTTTTAACGGCCACAGGCGCTTCAACTTATATTTGGAATACTGATCAGGCGGTCATTTGTAATCCTTGTACTGTTCCACCAACAGTAGCACCCAATGCAACAACAAATTATTATGTAAAGGGCTCTACGCCGGAAGGCTGTTTTGCTACAGATACAGTTGTTGTAACCGTTCAACCTAAAGAACGCGTAAGCATACAACCGGGTGATACGGCTGTTTGTGCAGGATCATCCCTGCAACTGATCGCAGGTGGCGCAAGCTCAGGCAATTATTCATGGTTTCCTTCTACGGGGTTAAGCGATGCTGCTATTGCCAATCCCATTGCCACGCCTTCCGGAAATATTTCCTATTCAGTTTCCGGCAGCGACAGCAACCATTGCTTTACCGATACGGCAACTGTAAACATTACCGTTAATCCGTCGCCTACAGTGGATATTACCGATAGCCAGGTGGCATTGCCTGTGGGTTCTACCTATACACTGCAGTCAACTTCAAGCGCCGATGTTATTGATTGGCAATGGTTGCCGCAAACAGGCCTTTCCTGTTTCAATTGTCCAAGCCCTGTTGCCACATTGGGCAGCCCGTTAACTTATACCTTAACAGTTCGTAACAATTTCGGTTGCATCAATACGGATTCAGTTCAGATGATTCCCGCCTGCATCGAGAATTTCGTCCTTATACCAAATAGTTTCACGCCCAATAATGATGGTTTAAATGATTATTTCTATCCCAATTCAAAAGTGCCAATAACCGTAAAATCCATGATTATTTTTAACCGCTGGGGACAGAAAGTTTTTGAAAAGGTAAACTTCACTACCAATGAAGCTGCTTATGGCTGGGATGGCAAGTTTAAAGGCCTTGTTCAAAACATGGGTACATACGTATATGTGATGCAACTGATATGTGTGGATGGAAGCATAATCAATCAAAAAGGAACCATAAACCTGCTGCGTTGATTTAATTTATTGGCGACCGGGATATTGTTCAAGCGCTTTCTGCAGGCAATCCATAGCTGCGCTTATGGCTTCAAGATTTAAAACATAGGCAAGCCTTACTTCGTCTTTTCCATAATCAACCGAGCCATAAAAACCTGTTGCCGGAGCCAGCATTAATGTTTGGTTATCATAACTGAATTCTTCCAGGAGCCACTGGCAGAATTTATCAGAATCATCAATGGGCAGCTTAGCCATAGCATAAAAAGCGCCGCCGGGATTGGGGCAGTAAACACCCGGAATAGCGTTTAATCGTTCTACAATTAAATCCCGCCTGGCTTTGTATGCTGCTTTTGTTACATCAAAATAATTATCCGGCAAATCAATCGCTGCTTCTCCCGCTATTTGCCCAAAAGTTGGAGGGCTTAATCTTGCCTGGGCAAACTTTAATGCCGTATTATACACTGTTTCATTACGCGTAATAAATGCACCTATTCTTGCACCGCAGCAACTGTAACGTTTGCTGATGGTATCCATCAATACCACATTGTCATCACAGCCTTCCAGTTGCATAGCGCTGAAATGCTCTTCTTCATAACAGAACTCCCGGTAGGCCTCATCGGCAAATAAATACAGGTTGTGTTTTAGAGCAATTTGCTTCAAAACTTCCATTTCATCTTTACTATACAAATACCCGGTAGGATTATTGGGGTTGCAAACAACAATTGCTTTTGTGCGGTTGGTAATAACTTTTTCAAAATCTTCTATCGGGGGTAATGCAAAACCGTTTTCTATGTGCGATGTTATCGGTACCACATTTACGCCTGCTGAAACGGCAAAGCCGTTATAATTGGCATAATATGGTTCGGGAATAATTACTTCATCACCGGCATCCATGCAGGCCATAAACCCAAACAAAATAGCTTCACTGCCGCCGGTAGTAATTATGATTTGATTATGATTGATGCTGATGCCATTCTTTTCATAATAACCCACCAGTTTGCGGCGGTAACTTTCATTACCTGCGCTATGGCTGTATCCCAGAATTTTAAAATCTGATTTGCGGACTGCTTCCAAAACATGTTCAGGTGTTTCAATATCGGGCTGGCCAATATTAAGGTGATACACTTTTATGCCTTTCTTTTTCGCTGCTTCGGCAAAAGGCACGAGCTTTCGTATGGGAGATGGCGGCATTTCGCGGCCACGCTTGCTAATGGTGAGCTTAGACATACCACAAACCTAAAAATGAAAACTGATAAGGCAATAAAATTTATCCGTTCAGCCTGCCCGATTTCTTAATTATTCTTATGAAGATGTAAATAACCAGTAAAACTGCGAGGATGATGATGAGCAGGGTGTTACGCCAATGGCTATCGTAATTTGTGAGCTGCGGATAAAAGAACAGCAGCAATAAAACAATACCAACCAGCCATATAAAAGTGGTTGTGTGTTCTTTGGCAACATAACGTTTCCAGTTAAAATGCATGCCTGAAAATGTTTTGCTGATGCCTTTAAAACTGGGTACCCAGCGGTTCACCCTTGCGCAATAATTTATAAACTGTTCGCCGAATTTATTGCGCAGAAAATTTTCTTCGGCCAGCACAATTGCCTGCCATATAAAAAGAAAAAAGGGGATCATTATAACAACATACAAAAGGGAATTGGATAATATACCCACACCGGTAATCATTAAAATATTACCCACATATAAAGGGTTGCGGCAATGAGCGAATATGCCTGTGGTGACAAGGTCTTCCGCATAAACTTTTTTATTCTTTCCACCGCGGATTATATAAGCAAGCCCAATGGTAGCGCCGCGTGTAGCCTGCCCTAAAACCGTAATAATTAAACCGATTATAATTGGGTACCAGTAATAGTTTTTACCAAATTTTTCTTCGGTAAATAATTGAGGCAGGCCCGGCACAAACAGCAACGCATAAAATATGATAAACAACCAGTTGCGGTATTTAAAAAAGAAATTGCCTATTTGTACCATATTATTTTTTTACTGCAATAAGGCCGGCGAAATTATACCATTTGAAAAAAACTTCCACATGTGCAAAGCCGCTTTCGCGTAAAAGCAGGTTATCCTCGCTTAGTTTGTAAGGCACCAAAACATTTTCCAGCGCTTCTCTTTTTTGTGAAATTTCCATTTCGCTGTAGTTATGGCGGCGTTTCATATCGTAATAATATTTTATGAAGTCGCGGTTAAAGCTGCTTTCTTCAGCCAGTATTTTTTCAATCAATATTAAAACGCCGTCTTTATTCAGGCCATCATAAATTGTTTTAACCAACCGCTCCCTGTGAACCGGGCGTATAAATTGCAGTGTGAGGCAAAGCACTACCACAGAAGCATTCTTAATTTCAACATTCTGATTGAGATCTGCATTTACCAGTTGGTATTTTCTTGTAAAACCGGCTTCCTTTAGTTTGGCATCGCATTTTTGAAGCATCTGGTCAGAATCATCCACACCAATAAACTCAATATTTTCAGGCACCAGCGTATTCATGCCTATCATGGTAGTGCCGGTTGAGCAGCCGAGGTCATACACATAACTGCCTTCTTTTGCATGGTCTGCAGCAAGTTCTGCTGTCATGCGCTGCATCTCGCCATAATAAGGCACCGACCTGTTTACCATATCGTCAAAAACATTGGCTACAGTGGCGCCGAACTTAAAATCGGAAGCTTTTTTTATTTCGTCTTTAAAAACCTGGTCCTGGCTCATAAATTATGATGGCAATATTTGTGTTGCCATTGCACAAAAGTATTGAATGATAATACATTTTTCAGCTAATTTCAACGTATTTGTAAAATGGCTTTATTCTTTTATTGATGAATGCCCCGGCAGATTTGCCAGCATCAATTGTTTTTAAAAAATCTTTCCACACCTTTTTTGGCATTTTTATATACTGATAAGTCCGGTTATTGGAAAATGTGGCTTCCAATATATGTTTATCTTCATTGTAGCTTATACTTTTTAAAGCTTCGGAATTTAAATGGATTATGTTATTGTGAAATGATTTTTTCATGCCTGGATTATTAATAATTAAAAAATTATACCGGAATTGATGCAGTTGCTGCCAAATAAATAAATTGCATTGCTTTGATTGGAAAAATAAAATTGAAAAACCGCCCTGTATTGTTCTTTTTCCTGCTGCTTTTAAATACGGGAGCTTTTGCGCAAAATCCGTACGAGCTTGCTGGCTCGGCCACACAAGACGATTGCGGTTGCTATACTTTAACCAATGAAAGCAACTTCACGAAGGGCGCCGTATGGAATAAAAACCAGATAAACCTTTCCCAACCGTTTAATTATGCTTTTAATGTTTTTTTGGGCTGTGATGATGTGGGCGGCGCCGACGGGATTTCTTTTGTGTTGCAAACCTCCGCTGCAGGTGTTGGTAATGAAGGCGCAGGGCTTGGGTACGAGGGCATAGCATCTTCAATTGCTATAACCATAGACACTTATACTAACGGCGTTCAGGATGATCCTGATTATGACCACATCGCTATACAATCTGACGGAAACACTTTCCATCATTCAATTTATAACCTTGCCGGGCCTGTTGCCGTTTTGCCCGGCGGCGACAATATTGAAGACTGCCAATGGCATGTATTAAAAATAAACTGGCAGCCTGAGAATGATTTGATGGAAGTAAGCATGGACGGCCACCTGCGCCTCTCTCTCACCAAAAACATTGTGCAGGATATTTTTAATAATAACCCGCTTGTATATTGGGGCTTCACTGCCGGTACCGGCACCAATTTCAATGTGCAGAAAGTTTGCGTGCCGCTTGAATCTAAATTTGTTTTGGCGCCGCATAACAACAGTTGCGTTGGCACATCTTTCAGTTTTGCCGACAGCTCCACTTCGTATGGAAATATCAGCAACTGGTATTGGGATTTTGGTGACGGCGCCACTTCAAACTTAAAAAATCCCCCGGCGCATGCGTATGAACAACCCGGCGTTTATAATGTTTCTTTAAACGTTAAGGGCGGCGATGGCTGCCTCTCTGATACTTTTGCCCAAACCCTCACGGTGGGCGCTTATCCCAATGCAGGTTTTAATACCAGCGTAACCCCCATTTGCGCAAATGATACCGTAGCTTTTACAGATGCCACCGCTTTAAACGGCGGCACTAAAAATTACTGGTATTGGGATTTAGGCAATGGCAGCACTTCTTCATTACAAAACCCGTTACCCGTTAAATACCAGCCCGGCACTTATACCGTAAAACTGTTTGTAAACACCAAAGAAAACTGCCCTTCCGATACGGCCGTGCAAACTTTTACCGTAGGCAGAGCACCGCAAATAGATTTTACAAAAACAGATACCTGCAGCAATATCCCTGTAACCTTTAGGGCAAAGAATAACAGCCCTGGTATTGTGATAAATAAATGGCTATGGGATTTTGGCGACAATATTTTCTCCGAAGACCCGGTTGCCACCCATACTTATACAAGCGGCGGCACTTACACGGTGGCGCTTGCGGCACAGGCTGACAACGGCTGTGATGCCGATACGGTTATAAAAGCAGTGCGGGTGTATGGCTCTGCTGCCAATGCGGGCAGTGATACCACGGTTATGCTTGGCTCCCCCTTTCAGCTGGAGGGCAGCGGCGGTGAAATTTATTCATGGTCGCCGTCCACGGGGTTAAACAATACCCACATTGCCAGCCCCACCGCTATTTTGTATGAAGACATTACCTACACGCTTACCACCACCACGGCCATAGGGTGCGCCACCAGCGATATGGTGCATGTAAAAGTTTTTAAGGGGCCGGAAATATATATCCCCACCGCTTTTACGCCCAACGGCGATGGCCTGAACGATAAGTTTAAGATTACGCCCGTGGGCATTAAGGAAATATTTTATTTCAGGGTACTGAACCGCTGGGGAAAGGTTGTTTACACCTCTCAAAGTTTTTCTGCCGCCTGGGACGGTAATTTAAACGGCATACCGCAACCCACAGGCACTTATGTATGGATGGTTGCAGGCAAAACAAATGCAGGCGCGCCATTTGTGAAACGGGGCACGGTTGTATTGATACGATGAAGGTTTATTTTTTGATTTGGAAATGCTTTTGATGGAAGAACCCGTTGCTGAAGAACACCAGCGGCGGCGGAAAAAATATACTTTTCCCTCAGTTACCGATAGATAACTAAAGAAGGTGCTTTACTTGTAGATTTTTCTAACTCAAACCCGCTTTTTCTTAAGTTGTCTTTGAAATCTTTACCTTCAACAATGAAGGGAAAATTTTTAAGGAAGTTATATTGAAAGTCGATATTATAACGATCGGATAAGTTGGTCTTGTCTAACACCAGGTAAGGGCAAATACCCTGAATACAATTTTTAATAAAGTCCGAAACAGAAGCGCTGTCTACCTTGTATCCGTTGCTACCATTCTGAATTTTATAAAACACCTGTTTCCCTGTTGCTTTTTGAAATGTATAGCCTTTTACTTTTTTAAGAAGATAAACTGGTTGCTCAACACTATCTATACGAACCTTAATGCCAAAATTCTGCAACAGGTATTTCCGTAAATCAACGAAAAGACTATCCTTTCTTTCCTTACTTACAATAATATCAAAACACAAAGGCTCATCCGGAACCACGGCAGCAGCAGATGAATCATACCCTATCAATTTAAAGTTTGGTTCATCAAAAGTTTGTTGCAGAACATCTTCAACAGTATAATTGATTGCCGTAAATCGTCTTCCATCAAATAGTGGGTGATGGTGCCAACCTTGTATTCGTGCAGGCAGAGATGGAATAGCTTTAGTAATCTGAAATCTTGTAATGGTAGAAGAATCTGTTTGCATATAATCGGTATTGCTGTCAAATTCCTGATATTTTTTTTCATGGAGACTAACCGATTCTCCTTTCAAGGCATTTTGTATTACCTCCTTGGTAATGTTGTACGGCTCGGTAATAGCCAGCACCTTTAAGTCTTTGCTAATTAAAACCGTATGAGGTATTGTAAGATGGGGAAAGTAATTATTTAATTTTCTTGTAGTATCCAATGCAAAAACAAAAGGTTGTCTGTTTTTGGAGAGGTAATGTTTTATAGTGTTTTCATTTTCATCTGAAACAGCTATAATAGTAATGCTATCGCCATACGTTTTCTTTAGTTCTTCCAAATGCTTCATTGATAAGATACAAGGAGCACACCAGGTTGCCCAAAAATCGAGGATAGTAAGTTTTCCCTTTAAGTCGTGTAGGCTCTTAGTATTCTTAGTATCATTAATTATCTTATCTATGGAGATTTTTTCAACTGTTTGTCCAATTGCAGCCTGTTTAATTTGACCGGAAGCTGTTACAGAAATAAATAATATAAATATAATCTTAAGAAGCCTTATATAGTATATCATGATATCAAAATGTAAATAGATTATGATTTGGCAGCCGCTCAGGTCTGTCTATAAAGTTGATGTTTCGCAACGTCAGCCATTACCAAACACTTCGCTGAGCGGGTTGTTGAACAAAAGCTAAGTAGAAATATAAGTGAAACTAAAAATTTCAAGGTCTAAAAATATTATATCACACAACGCGCTGTTTTCCGTTACAAAATACGAAACTACTCAAAAAAGCCGCTATTCAAAATCAACGCTTTAATGTTATACAGAATCAATTGTTGTTGGAACAATCCGATCTTTCTCTGCCCATAAATTAATTCAAAAAAACCGCACCTTGCGGCCATACCCGTCGGGAGTTTCAATTAGCAGTTAATCATTCACGCCATCATTCCACAATACGCAGCTTTGCATAATTCAGCATGATCTTTTTTTCGCCGTTCAGTTCAAACTTTACGGTGGCTATGGGGTTATGGGCGCTGCCTTCCAGTTTGGTAACTAATCCATAACCAAATTTCTGATGCTCTACTTTCTGGCCTTCCTGCAAATTGGTGGTGTCGCTCGGCACAAAATCTTTTGATGGAATATGCTGAACCGTTTGCGGCGGCTTGCTGGTTAAACCGGTAGGCAATGCCGACGTTTTTGATTTGGGCGCCTGGCGGCTTGCGTTTGAAAATTGTGTGTTGCCTTCAAAGCCGCGGTGCATTCTCGCAAATGCCGAACCCATATTACTGGTTTGGTTCCTGGCGCCGCCGCCCGCATATGTGCGGTCTAAAAATGTTTCGGGCAGTTCATCCAAAAAGCGGCTGGGCTCGTTTTGGGTTAGGCTGCCAAAACGGTAGCGCGCATTGGCATAGGTTAAAAACAAATGCTTCTCTGCCCTTGTTACCGCCACGTAAAACAAACGCCTTTCTTCTTCCAGTTCTTCGCGTGTGTTTATGCTCATGGCATTTGGAAATAATGTTTCTTCCAGGCCGCCCACAAATACCACCGGAAACTCCAGGCCTTTTGCAGCATGTATCGTCATCAGCTTTACCACATCAGCATTTTCATCTTTTTCATCTGCATCGGTTAATAAAGTTATCTGCTGCAGGTAAGCGCCAAGGGTTTTATCGCCCACTTCACCATCTTCATTATCCGGGCTTTCGGTAAACTCTTTTATAGAGTTGAGCAACTCCTGCACGTTCTCATACCTTGCCAAACCTTCTGTGCTTTTATCGTTAAAAAGCTCTTTTACAAAATTGGTATGCTTGCCCACCTGCACCGCAACATCGTAAGCATTCTTTTGTTCCAGCATGCTTTGAAAGTAGCGGATCATGGTTACAAAATTCTGAATGGCTTCCAGTGTGCCTGCTTTAAAACCAAACTCAGATGCACGGGTAAGCACATCCCAGAAAGTTATGTTTTGATCGTTAGCGAAGATCACAATCTTCTCCACCGATGTTTTGCCAATGCCGCGAATGGGATAGTTAATGATGCGCTTTAATGCTTCTTCATCCCGTGTGTTTACAATTACACGCAAATAGGAAATAAAGTCTTTAATTTCTTTTCGCTGGTAGAAGCTGATGCCGCCGAAAATTCTGTAAGCAATGCCCATGCGGCGCAGGCTTTCTTCATACGAACGGCTTTGTGCATTGGTGCGGTAAAGAATGGCAAAATGTTTATTGTGATAATGATTGCGCAGCTTTTGTTCCTGAATGGTATCAGCCACATATTTTCCCTCATCATTATCCGTCATGGTGCGCACCAGTTTAATTTTTTCGCCATGCGCATTTTCCGTCCACAAACTTTTTGGCAGTTGGCCTTTATTATTTTTTATGACTTCGTTGGCCACATTCAGAATGCTTTGTGTGCTGCGGTAATTCTGTTCCAGCTTAATCACTTTTACATCATCATAATCCTGCTGAAACTGCAAAATGTTTTCAATGGTGGCGCCGCGAAAACTATAAATGCTTTGTGCATCATCGCCCACCACACAAATGTTTTCGTTTACAGCAGCGAGCAGTTTTGTTATCTGGTACTGAACAGGATTGGTGTCCTGGTATTCATCAATTAAAATGTATTTGAATTTATGCTGGTACTTATGCAGCACTTCGGGAAAGTCGCGCAGCAGTTCATACATCTTGAATAAAAGATCGTCAAAATCCATTGCGCCGTTTTTAAAACAACGCACCTGGTAAGCTTTATACACCTGTGCCAAAGCGGGGCGGTTGGCACGCATGTCTTCCTGCTGTAAATAATAATCGTTGGCATATTCATCAGGCCCCACCAATGCATTTTTTGCAGATGATATGCGGTTATGAACAACGTTTGGTTTGTATAATTTATCGTCGAGATTTAATTCGTTCACTACTGTTTTTATAACAGAGCGGCTGTCATCCGTATCATAAATAGTAAAGTTGTTTGGATAACCAATACGCGGCGCTTCGGCCCTTAAAATTCTTGCAAATACGCTGTGAAAAGTTCCGATATAAAGATTGCGGGCTTCGTTGTTGCCGAGAATTTTTTCCACGCGCTCTTTCATTTCGGCGGCGGCTTTATTAGTAAATGTAAGTGCCAGGATGTTAAACGCATCAATGCCGTTTGCCATTAAGTGTGCAATGCGGGTGGTAAGCACTTTCGTTTTACCGCTGCCGGCGCCGGCAACTATCATCAATGGCCCGTTAATATGTGTTGCTGCCTCACGCTGCGGCTCGTTCAATCCTTTCAAATAATCCTGCATGGGCGCAAGTTAACTTCCATCCTAAAAAAGGAAATAAAAAATTATTGACAGCTATTGAATGTTATAGTGCGCAAGGGATAAATTAGCGAATCATATTTTTTGTCAGACCTCACCCCCTAATCCCTCTCCAAAGGAGAGGGCGCTAAAACCGAACAGCACAAAATCACTTTTTTACATCTTGCGGAGTATAAAAAAATTACAGGAATAAATTGCCGGGTTGTTATTGTTTCATCTTACAACTCCACCACTGCCAGCACCGGGAAATGGTCTGATGAAAACCTGCCGTTCCAGCTTTCTGAAATAGTGCCGTGTTTCAGCACGTTTACTTTATTTTTTATGAAGATGTGGTCGATGGCTTTATCACTTACTTCTTTTGATTTAAAAGCATTGAATGTGCCTGTGGGCCCGTAATGCGGCGTTTGCGAAACGGAAATAGATTCCGTAAGATGGTCAGGATTTGTTTTATCAACAATAATTTTTATAGGCTCATCATTTTCCGATGCATTAAAATCGCCCGTAACAATTACCGGCAGGCTGCCCGCCATTTCTTTTGCTTTTTGCAATAACAATTTGGCGCTTTCAGCCCGCGCCACTTTGCCTATATGATCAAAATGTGTATTAAAAGCATAGAATTTTTTATGCGTGAGTTTATCTTCAAAAAAACACCAGGTAACAATTCTCGGCAATACCGCATCCCATCCTTTGGAACCTGCTTCATCCGGCGTTTGCGATAGCCAGAAAGTTGCATTCTTTAAACAAAGTAATCTTGTTGTATCATAAAATATAGCGCTGTATTCGCCTTTTGTTTTGCCATCGTCGCGGCCCACACCTGCATGCTTGTAATTGGGAAGGCGTTGCTGTAAATCCTGCATCTGGTCATCCAAAGCTTCCTGCACACCAAGAATATGCACGTTGAAAAATTTAACCTGCGAAGCCGCAAGGTCTTTTCTATAAGGCCATGCGTTTAAACTGTCGCCGGTATTGTTATAACGAATGTTAAATGACATTACATTCAAAGGCTGTGCTTCTGTAAACATGGCGATAAAGCAAAATGAAATGAAGAAAGCAAATTTCAACAATCGCATAATTTATTATTTGGGGCAATGTTATATAATTTTGAACGAATGCCACGAATGTCTAAGTAAACTGTTGGTGATTTAATAAAAAATTTATCTGTGCATCTGTTGCATTAATAAAATGAAATGCCGTAAAATGTTTTCAAGAGGAAGTGTATGTTAAGGCGTTAGATGAGGCCATTGAAAAAACAAATTTGCACGAATGAAATTTCAATTTATAAATATTGGCAAGCCGCATGATGAAGCTTTTAAAAAAGCGGTTGATGATTTTACAAAACGTGTAAACAATTATTATAATGTTGAATGGCTTATTATTCCACCGGTAAAAAATGCTGCAGTATTGCCGGAGGCTGAATTAAAAAAACAGGAAGCCAAACTTATTTTAAGTAAAATAAAGAGTGATGATTTTTTAATGCTGCTGGATGAAACAGGCAAACAATTAACATCGGTTGAATTATCAAATTTTATAGAACAAAAAATAAATGCAGGCGTAAGAACTATAGTGTTTTTAATTGGTGGCGCCTTTGGTGTAAGCGATGAAATAAAGCAACGCGCAAATTTTATATGGAGTTTATCAAAACTTGTTTTTCCGCACATGCTGGTGCGGTTAATTTTGACGGAGCAGGTTTACCGTGCATGTACTATTTTGCGCAACGAAAAGTATCACCATGCATAAAAGGCTTAAGGTGTAAGGCCCGCAGCTGATTGCTCATAGCTCACGGCTTTCTTAAAAAATTAAACATGTCAATAACAATTATTATTATCATTATAACAGGCATTATTTCTTTCATGGCGTTTAATAACCAGGACCTCATGGATAAACTTATTTTTTATCCGCCTGATATTGCCAAACGCAACCAGTGGTACCGGTTTTTTAGCAATGGTTTAATTCATGCTGATATTGGCCACTTGCTTTTTAATATGCTGTCGCTGTATTTTTTTGGCGACTATGTAAACGATGGCTTTTCGCAAATATTTGGCAGCGCGGGCACATTGCTTTACCTGGTAATGTATGTTTCTGCACTGGCCATTTGCCTTATACCCACCTACATGAAAAACAAAGACAATTATTATTACCGCAGCCTCGGCGCTTCCGGCGCTGTGTCTGCTGTTGTGTTTGCAGGCATATTGTTATATCCCGATGCACGGTTAAGCCTGCTGTTTTTACCCATACCTATTCCCGGTTTTATTTTCGGGCCATTATATCTTATTATCACGGCTTATCTTAATAAACGCGGCGGTGGCAACATCAATCATTCTGCCCACTTATGGGGTTCGCTGTATGGCGTTGCTTTTGTAATTGCTTTAAGCTTTGCATTGAATACCGGCTTTAATCCAATCAGTCATTTTGTTGATGCTATACGCAGCAGTTTAATGCGGTGATTTTTTGTTTGCCAACTGCTGAACACTCCTCATCACGGTTGTGTCACTCCCTTGTACAGTTGATTTGTTACGCAGCTTCAGCGTTCCTGTGCAGCAGTAAAACTTATTTTTAAAACCTCCTGTGTTGATGGTGTTATTTTAAAACGCTCATCAATTCTGTAACCAATAACCCAGATGATTTTTTTATTCATTTCAATAACCCAGGCATTTTCTTTTGCAGTTGCAGAAAGTTTAAGGTCAATAAAAAAGCGGCTGAGTTTTTTTTTCTTCTTCATTCCGAGAGGATAAAAATAATCGCCCTGTTTCCATTTGCGCAGCAATAGGGGATATTCAATTTTGCTTTCATCCATTTGTGCCATATTGCTACCGGCTGATAACTGGTAGCTGGTAGCTGAAAGTTTTTCAAACATCAACATGCCATTTTCAAATTTTACCTGCTTATCATTTGCTTCAATTAAAATGTGGTTAGCTTCTGAAGTTTCAATTGGTGCAATAATAAAATGGTTGCGGTTTTTTATTATCCTGTGCGTTGATGATTGCACATAGCTGCTGTTTGCTGCATCAAACAATTTTTTTATTTCAGCTAATTGTTGTGCATGAAAATTATAAGGTTTTATTATTTCCCATAAAACGGTATCCAAAGGTTGCGTTTGCTGCAGTTTTAAGATGGGGATATGAATTTCATTGCCTTTTTGTTCAATCAATTTCTTTTTATGTGTTTCAACTGACTGTTCGTATAAAATTGCCACATCTTTAAACCGTTGAATATTGCTTTGCAGGTTTTGCCTTGTGTTTTCAAATTGCGCTTCTGCCAAAGGAATAATATTATGCCTGAAAAAATTGCGGGTGTATTTATCCTGTAAATTGGAAGAATCTTCCACCCAGCCTAAATTATTTTCTTCCGCATAAGCGGCTATTTGTTTTCTTGTGGCAAACAATAAAGGGCGGATAATTTTTCTTGCTTTATCATAAGCTTGCATGCCCGTTAGGCCGTGAATGCCGGTGCCGCGAAAGAGGTACATCAGCATGGTTTCAATATTATCATCAGCATTGTGCGCTATGGCAGTAAAGCTGATAGCTGATAGTTGATGGCTGATAACTGAAAACCAGTCATACCTTAATTTTCTTGCTGCTTCCTGTATGGAAATTTTGTTGTCTTCAGCGTATTGTTTTGTGTTGAATTGTTGTATGATAACTTCCCTGTTATATTTTTCTTTTAAGGTTGTCATAAACAATTCATCTCTTAAACTTTCTTCACCGCGCAGCTGGAAATTGCAATGCGCAATAATAAAATCATAGCCTGATTTATAAAAAAGATCGGTTAATACAACGCTGTCTATACCGCCGCTTACAGCTAATATGAATTTGTTATTGGCCGGCGATAAGTGCGGAAAATCTTCTTTTAAATGCTGTTGAAATTGTTGAAGCAACATGCGGCAAAAGTAGTTCAAGTGTTTACTTGTTCACAAGTTCACGGGTTCATTTGTTTGAAGGTTTAAAATTTAATGTATGCAGAGGTATATCTCTGCATACATTAAAATGTTGCTACGAAGTGCAGCACCGGCATGACCACAATAAACAGAAGCGAAAAGCTTTTTATAATTTCAATTCAATCTTATTGCTGGTTTTGCAGGCCTCGTAAATGGCATCAATGATCTTTAAATCTTTCACGGCTTCTTCACCATCAACAGGCACAACGGGCTTTTCATTATTTAATATAATTCCCGCCATAGCATCCATTTGTACGGTTTGATGCGTTACCACCGGCGCTTCTAATTCACCTTTATTGGTACGGCCTTTTATGGGCCCATAACCGGTTGCCGGCAATAATTCTGCAAAGCCTTTAGTGCCATTGAGAAAAAACCTGTCGAGGTTGTTCATGCTGTAAGTGGAAAGGCAGGAAGCAACAGCGCCGCCGGGAAAACCAAGCTGAAACTGTATGGTCTCATCAACGCCTTCTTTAAATTTCTGCGGGTTGTTTTTGGTTTCCTGAGCTGTAACCCAAACCGGGTCTTCGCCAATCATATAGCGCGAACCATTGATGGAATAAATACCAATATCCATCATAGAGCCGCCGCCGGCAAGCGCTTTATTTAAACGCCATTGTGTGGGATCGCCGATAGTAAAACCGCTCAGGCCCTGGAAGAATAAAACCTTGCCAAATTCGCCGGCATTCCGCATGCGGATTATTTCGAGTGTGTGCGGCTCAAAATGCATGCGGTAGCCAACCAGAAGTTTTACATTATTGGCTTTGCATGCATCCACCATTTCCTGCCCTTCTTTCGCATTCAGGGCCATTGGTTTTTCGCATATAGCATGTTTGCCTGCTTTGGCAACACGTATTACCTGTTCTTTATGCAAACCATTGGGCGTAATAACATACACGGCATCTATATCAGGATTATTTTTTATAGCATCAAAGTTTTCGTAGTTGTAACAGTTCTTTTCAGGAATGTTATACTTTTTTTGCCAGTCGGTAATTTTAGATGGCGTGCCGCTGATGACGCCAACCAGCTTTGCCCTTTTACAATCTTTCATGGCTTCGGCTACACGTGTGCCATATCCGCCCAAGCCCATAATGGCAACGCGTAATATTTTATCGTCGTTAATACTTGTATTCATAGTAGTTGCATTTAAAATGTTTAGAACAGGGATGCTTGCTGCGGTTAGTGAAACCTGTTGAATAAAAGACCGGCGAGATTTCATAATGGCTTATTGTTTTAAATTTTAATAATTGCGGATCAGAGACCCGTTACATAATGCTGCGAAGCCCGGGGACTTCGCAGAGCAGAGTTTTTTATGTGGCAATTTATAAATTTCTGTTTAACTATTTCAAGATGTGTGGGTATTGATGTCAGCATAAATGCATGGTTGTAGTTATTAATGCCCATCTTCTTTTAGTACAGAATGAGATTGCGGAAGCGTATCATTCGAAGTAAGTGCTCAAAAATTTTTTTAAACAGATGGTTTGGTTTTTGTTTTTGAATAGAATGATTTTAATCATTTAAAAGTTAATACTATGAAATCTCTACAGGGAAAGAAGGTTGCTATACTTACTGAGACAGGGTTTGAAGAGGTTGAATTGACAAGCCCTAAAAAAGCGCTGGAAGCAGCCGGTGCGGAAGTGCATATTGTATCGCCCCAAAAACAAAAAGTAAAAGCATGGAATCATGATCATTGGTCAATTGAACTGAATGTTGACAGGCAGGTTGATGATGTAAAAGAAGAAGATTATGATGCATTGGTTTTGCCCGGTGGCGTAATGAATCCTGATAAATTGCGTACCAGTAAAAAAGCTGTTGAGTTTACAAAGAACTTTATTGAATCAGGCAAACCAGTTGCAGCTATTTGCCACGGCCCGCAAACATTAATTGAAACGGATTTGCTGGATGGCAGAACGCTTACTTCTTATCCATCGCTAAAAACAGATATTGAAAATGCCGGTGCAGACTGGGTTGACCGTGAAGTGGTGGTTGACAATGGCCTGGTCACAAGCCGCAGTCCCGATGATTTGCCGGCCTTCAATAAAAAAATGATAGAAGAGATACATGAAGGCGTGCATGTGCCTGCACCTGCGCATTAAAATAGTGAGTATGGTTTTTTGAAGGATAAGCCCCGTTAACAATTTAACGGGGCTTTATTTTTGTTGATGATTTTTAAAACATAAGATGGAAACCATCACGGCGATTGTTGAAACACCAAAAGGCAGTAATGCAAAATATAATTACGATGAACAGCACAACGGCTTTAAATTGAAAAAGCTTCTACCGGCCGGAATGGTATTTCCATTTGATTTTGGATTTATACCTTCCACGAGGGGAGGTGATGGCGACCCGCTTGATGTAATCATCCTATCAGAAATAAAAAGTTTCCCGGGTTGTATTATGGACTGCAGGCTGATAGGCGCTATAACAGCTTCACAATCCGCAAAAGGAAAAACTGTTCGAAATGACAGGTTGCTTGCGGTTCCGCTTGCCTCACAGTTATTTGAAACCATTCGCTCAATAAATAATCTCCCAAAAGATATCATAACTCAACTCGAAAGTTTTTTTATCAATTACAATAAACTCGAAGGCAAAACATTCAAACCTTTAAAACATATAGGCGCACAGCAGGCATTAAAACTTATTAAAACCAACATACAATGAACATAATAAATTTTTTATTCGGAGAAGGCGAACATCTAGAAATGTATCAAATGTGCATCAGGGCTTTTGTCATGTTTATTATAATGCTTGTGCTGATAAGGTTTGCAGGCATGCGCACCTTTGCCAAGCGTTCCCCGTTTGATACAATTGTAACCATTATGCTGGGTGCCATACTCGCAAGGGGTGTGGTGGGCGCATCCGGTTATGTTGATACAATCGTAGCTTCCGGTGTAATGGTTGTGATGCACCGCATTGTTGCCTGGCTGTCTGTAAAAAGAAGGAAGTTTGAAAAGCTTGTAAAAGGCACTTACATTAAGTTGTATAATAACGGCGCAATTATACAGGATGCGCTTGAAAGAACGGGCATGAGTGAAAATGACCTGCATGAAAGCCTTCGCCTTGAAACCAAAAAACTAACGCTCTCCGAAATTGATACGGCATTTCTTGAAACAAACGGAAGAATAAGTTTTATATTGAGGCGGGATGAACAGGGAAACTAAACCAGGGGTTACTGCTTATTCCAAAATTTTTGTTTGCTATTAAATTAATTTTAGTCTTCATCAATCACCTGCTATGAAATTACTTTCCGTTTTTATCTTACTGATAATGATTACAATTAATGCTGCCGCACAAAATGCTATTGGCGTTTTTGAAAACCAGTTTGCCATAGGCGATACCAAACAGGGAAGTGCTGTTTACAATGCACAGGAACAGGAATATACCATAGAAGGTTCGGGTAATAATATCTGGTTTAACCACGATGGCTTTCAGTATGTATGCAGGCAACTGGACGGTGATTTTATTCTGCGCTGCAATGCATCTTTCATTGGTAAAGGTGTGGATGCGCACAGGAAATTGGGATGGATGATCCGTTCTTCTCTAGACAGCACTTCGGCTTGTGCCAGTGTTGCCGTGCATGGTGACGGGCTTACTTCGCTTCAATACCGCAAAAAAAATAACGACAGCATGATGGAGGTAAAAGCAAAGCTTACCGGCGCCGATGTGATACAACTGGAAAGGCGCGGTAATACATACATCATGTCTGTAGCGCATAAAGGCGAAATATTTACCGAAGACAGTGTTCAGCTTGATCTTGGTGATAAAGTATATGCGGGTTTATTTGTTTGTGCGCACAATCCTACGGTTACAGAAAAAGCTATTTTTTATAATGTACGCATTGTAAAACCGGCGCCGCCCACACTTGTTCCGTACAGGCAGTACTTAGGCAGCCAACTGGAAATAATGAATGTTGAAACAGGCAAAAGCAGGATTATTTATCAATCGCCAAAATCTTTGCAGGCGCCTAACTGGATGAAAGACGGTAAACATTTATTGTATAACAGCGAAGGGCTTATTTATAAATTCGATCTTGCCACTAATAAACCTGCTGTTTTAAATACCGGCACTGTAAATAAAAACAATAACGATCATGTGCTTTCTTTTGACGGAAAAATGCTGGGTCTCAGCAGCGGCAGCCCCTCAAATATTTTTACAGTTCCGGTTGAGGGAGGGGAACCAAAGCCTGTTACACAAACAGGCCCGTCTTATTTACATGGCTGGAGCACTGATGCAAAAACGCTTGTATTTACCGGCCAGCGTAATGATGATTTTAATATATACACCATTCCGGCAACCGGCGGAAAAGAAACGCAGTTAACTACAGCCAAAGGCCTGGATGATGGCCCGGAATATTCGCCCGACGGTATATACATTTATTTTAATTCTGCAAGAACTGGTACCATGCAGTTGTGGCGCATGCATACAGATGGAAGTAACCAGGAACAACTTACCAATGATGAATTCAATAACTGGTTTCCGCATATTTCGCCTGACGGTAAATGGATCCTTTTTATTTCGTTCGAAAAAGATGTTGACCCTTCAGACCATCCTTTTTACAAGCATGTTTATATAAGACTGATGCCGGTTGAAGGTGGCAAACCAAAAGTGCTTGCGGCTTTATACGGAGGCCAGGGCACCATGAATACACCTAACTGGAGCCCTGACGGTAAGTATATTGCATTTATAAGCAACAGTGATTTTTTATCGCCGGTTTACCCGGGTGAATAAAATTATTCTGAAATTTTAAAGGCGATTTTCTGTTTGTTCAGGAATGCAACAGTATGCCCGTTTTCAATGGCAGGCAGCCATTTTGGCCCTTGTTTAAGCACACGAACAGCCTCTGCACCGGCGCCGTAACCGGGATCATTTAATGCTTTTACATCAGATAAATTTCCGTCTTCATCCACAATAAAGGAAAGTGTAACTGTGTAAATGCCAGGAGGCGCTTTTCTTTTGGCAAGTACACTTGCATCCAGTTGTTTCGCCAGGTAAATGCCCCATGCCTCGGCACCGCCGGGGAATTGAGGTTCAATTTGTGCCGTGGTAAAAATGGGTTTAGTGTTTGAATCTTTTACATCAATTGATTTGTTGTTATTGCTTGTACTGTTCCCGGTTTGATCTTTTGATTTTATTTCTATTACGCCATTCTTGCCTTTATCACCGTATTTATCAATTGCCGGTTTGTCTTTTAAAACGTTTACTGATTCTATAGTTTTTTTGTCGAGCTTATTATATTCTTCTTTGCTTGAAATTTTACCGTCAATTACGTATAAAACATCAACGGGAACTTTCAACACGATTGGTTCTTTAGCTGCATTCTTAGAAGTTATTTCTATTACGCCATGCTTCCCTTTATCGCCATATTTATCAATGGCTGGTTTGTCTTTCAAAACGTTTACTGATTCTATTGTTTTTTTGTCAAGCTTATTATATTCTTCTTTGCTTGAAACTTTTCCATCAATTACATATAAAACATTATCGGGCACTTTCAACACGATTGGCTCTTTAGCTGCATTCTTAGAAGTTATTTCTATTACGCCATTCTTTCCTTTATCGCCATATTTATCAATGGCTGATTTGTCTTTTAAAACGTTTACTGATTCAATATTGGTTGCTTCATTCTTTATAGCTTCTTCCTTTGAAACAATTTTTCCATCCACAACATATAATGGTTCCTGGGCTTTTTTCGCAGACGTTTTTAAAGTAATTAATACAACTCCATTTTCTGCTTTTGGGCCATAGATTACTCGGGATGCAGAATCTTTTAAAACATCAATACGCTCAATATCTGCTTCATTAATTAATTTGATTTCTGCTTCAGAAGATGGCTTCCCGTTTACAACATATAATGGTTGTTTGTCGGCAGTAACATTAAGTATGTTTGCAGGTATGGTATCCCTTATACTGGTTGCTGCGTGGTTTGCATAAGCTGCTATTCCTTCGAGAATATTTTTCGCTATCAATTCAATCTTTGCATCGTCTTTTAAATTGGCTGCATCTTCTTTGTTGGTTATGTAGCCGCATTCAATTAAAACTGAAGGAATGTTACTGTTCTTTAATACCCATATGCCGGTACTGCGTGTTTGTAAAGATGGCGCTGCGGTAAAATCCCTGCTTATATTTTGAAGAATAGCAGAACCCAGCACTTTGTTTTGGGTAGCAAACTTTTCATCAGACTTCGAAGAAAGCAATACTTCAAAACCTGATTCTTTTGGATGTTCTTTATCATTAGTGTTTACATGAATCGAAATAAACGCATTTGCATTTTGTGTATTCGCAAAATCTGACTTTTCACGTGGGTTCATATATACATCGCTGTTGCGGGTAAGTATTACATCAATGTTATATTGAGATGAAAGCTCTTTTATTTTTTGTGCAATTTTTAAAGTGGCATCTTTTTCATACATACCATTTGCTGATGCGCCTTTATCTGCTCCGCCATGCCCTGCATCAACAACCAATACAAAAGGTTTTGCCAACACCGGGATGGCGTTGCCTGCATTTCTTGTTTTTACGGTAAAAGCAAACAGGCAAACGAGGGCTGTGATTAATGGTAAAATCATTAATCTTCTTGCATAACTAAATTGGGGTTTCTTTGAAATGGTAAGCATTGTTAATCGTCTTTTAATAGATGAATAAAAAATAGATTGTGCAGGTAAAAAATTGAATTTTCCAAACTGGGCAGTTAATAACATTTTGGCAAAAGCGTCTGCATCTGCATGTTTTACAGCTTCTTCATCGGCAATAAATTCATGTATTAAATACAGTTCTTTTTTTATAAGGTGAAAAAAGGGGTTCATCCAATAAAAACACATTATCAGTTGCATAAACAGCTTATCCCACGAATGTTTTTGCCTGATATGTGTAATCTCATGCTGCAGTATTTGTTTGCCGGTTTCTTCTTCCAGGCTTATATCATTTCTCCAGAAAATATCTTTAAGAAAAGAGAACGGTGCTGATGAAATATCGGTATTTATGAAATCAAAATCTGTAAACTGCTGTACAGGATAGTTTTTCTTCAGCAGCTTGATTTTTATTATGCGGCTGCATAAAACGGCAAGTAAAACAAGGCCTGTTGCTACCATAGCATATATTGTAAGTTGTTCCCAGTTAATACCGGTCTTGCCGGTTACCATAACTTCATGTTCACCGCTGCCATAAATAATTTTATAGAGATGAATAGTTTGATCAGAGTCGCTGAAAAAAGTAAACCATTCCAGCTTTAGCAAGGGCAAAACAATGCTTATGGCAACTGCCATTAAAAGATAAAAACGGTTATAATAATGAAAGCGTTTATTGCGCAGCGCAATGTGATAGTATAAAAAAAGAAGCCCGCTAATGCTGGTTACCTTCAAGAGGTAAATACTTAGTTGCTGCAGCATATTATTTCTTTTTTAATTGTTGAAGCAATAGTTCAAGATCTTCCACGCTTAATTTGTTTTCTTCTACCAGGAAGGAAACGGCTTTGCTGAATGAGCCGCCAAAATATCCTTTCACCAAACTGCTCATAGTGTTTTTTGAATAGGCCTGTTTGGATACAGCGGGCGAATATTCATTCATCCTGCCGAAGGTTTCTGTAACTACAAATTTTTTTTCAATCAATATTTTCAAAAGCGTAGCCACCGTATTGGGATGGGGTTTTGGGTTAGGCATGGATTCTACTATATCTTTTAAAAAACCTTTATCAATTTTCCAGAGCGCCTGCATAACCTGTTCTTCGGCCTTGGTTAATGTTTTCATATAACTAAATGTTTAGTCAAATGTAAAACTATGTTTTTAGTTTTACAACTATTTTTTTAGTTAATGTTTTTGTAATGCTGAAAACCGGGAAGCTATCCTGGTTTAATCCGCGTTAATGGTTGCGTATAATTTTATTTGGAAATAAGCCGGTTGTAAAAACTATTCTATTAACTATATTCACCTGCAATATATTTTTCATCAAAAACATATTTTCATGAATTACCGGCATCTTTTCGAAAAGCCATTTTTTTTATCTTCTTTCAGCTTATTGATACTTTGCTCCAGTGCTTGTTCTCAAAACAAATCTTCTGCACCTGTAATTCGTTTTACAAAACAAATGATTGCTGCAGAAAGCTTTGAAAGCGTGAATGTGTTTGATGTAAATAATGATGGAAAACCCGACATCGTATCCGGGTCGTTTTGGTATGAAGGGCCTGATTTTTTTAAGGCGCATTACATAGGGCCGGTAAAACGCTACAATGAATATTGGGATGACTTTTCCACTATTCCTTTAGATGTAAATGGTGACGGGCGAATGGATTTTATTACCGGGAGCTGGTTTAGCAATAGCCTTCACTGGAAAGAAAACCCGGGAAATAATACAGGTATATGGACAGATCATTTAATTGATTCCACCGGTAATGTAGAAGCTGCACAAGGCTGGGATGTGGACAATGACGGCACAATAGAAATAGTGCCTAATAATCCCAATTTCCCGCTGAAATTTTATAAGCTGGAAAAAGATGCCGGCGGCAAGGCTTCAGGAAAATTTGCTAAGACAGAAGTAGCCCCAAAACAAGGGCATGGATTGGGCTTTGGCGATATTAATGCGGATGGCCGTGGTGATTTTATTATAAGTGATGGCTGGCTTGAAGCGCCTGCAAATCCTTTAAAAGAAACATGGGTATTGCACAAAGAATTTAACCTGGGACAAGCCAGTGTGCCTGTGTTGGTGGAAGATGTAAACGGCGATGGAAAGAACGATATTATTTCGGGCCAGGGCCATGATTATGGCCTGGACTGGTATGAACAAACCATGGATAAATCAGGGAAAAGAAATTGGGTTAAACATGCTATCGACCCAAACAATTCTATGTTTCATACTATGCAGTGGGTGGACATTGACGGCGATGGCAAACCTGAGCTGATAACCGGAAAACGTTACCGGGCGCATGATACAGACCCGGGCGTGCATGATCCGGCAGGATTGTATTATTATAAATGGAACGGGGAATCATTCACCAAGCAAATCATCAGCTATGGCCCGCTGGGTGAGGGTAAAGGAACGGGGTTATACTTTGCTGTGGCTGATTTACGCGGTACCGGAAGAAAAGATATTGTGGTGGCAGGTAAGGATGGTTTATATGTATTTTATAATGATGGCGCGGCTGCTGTATCCAATAAAGGAAAATAGATTTCCTGTTTCATCTGACAATACATCATTAAAATAATTCAAAAATTGCTGTTATGTTAATATTGTGAGCAGTGAATGGTAAGTTGTGAGTAAATACGCTCACACTTCACGATTATCGCAGCACTACTTACGGTTTTATTTTTACTTTTGCCGCCTGTGATAAATGCAGCAACCTTTAAAATTTATATTTCATGTTTGAGCCTGTAGTTACTGTAAGAGATGCCAATATATACCAGGGAGATAACCTTGTTTTAAGTGATGTAAGCTTTACAATTGAACGTGGTGAATTCGTTTACCTTGTGGGTAAAACCGGCACCGGCAAAAGTAGCCTGCTGAAAACATTATACGGTGAGCTGTCTCTTAAAGAAGGCGATGCTACAGTTGCCGGATATAACCTGCGTGATATGAACTGGAAAAAAGTTCCGTTCCTGCGCCGTAACCTGGGCGTTGTTTTCCAGGACTTTCAATTGCTTACCGACAGGAATGTGAACGAAAACCTGCGCTTTGTTTTGAAAGCAACGGGCTGGAAAGATGAAAAACTGATTGAAGAAAAAATTGCTGACGTGCTCGGTAAAGTTGGCCTTAAAAGCAAAGGGTTTAAGATGACCTTTGAATTGAGTGGCGGTGAGCAGCAGCGTATTGATATAGCAAGGGCCCTGCTTAATTCTCCTAAACTTATTTTGGCCGATGAACCTACAGGTAACCTTGACCCTGAAACCAGTGATGAGATTATGCAGTTGCTGGTAAGTATTTGTAAAGATTACGGCACATCAATCATTATGGCCACACATGATTTTATGGTGATAAGCAAATATCCTTCCCGCATGCTTAAAACCGAACGCGGTAAAGTGTTTGACAGCGCGGTGGCGGAAGTTTAAGATTCAGAAAACATAAGGTAAAACGATGGTGAGTAGCGAGTGGTCAGTTGTGAGTATGTTAAACACAATGCAGTTGATGCATTTTCTTTATAACTTCTAAAACTCAATTGATGTTTCAAAACCCTGTTTTTTAAACGGCCTTTTTATGTTTTAATTCTAAACCAAATAATACTAACTGTTATGCGTTTGAATGTGATGAAACCCTGCCTTATATGTGCTGCAATAATATTTTTGTGCGGCTGTCTTGGGCCAAAGAAAATTAATAAATGGGTAGCTCAAAATTATGTGGATGCAACGCCCACAAGAAAAAAGAGCAATATTATAACCATTACGTCCGGCATTAATTCAATGGGCGATGTATTATCTGAAACACAGAAGAAAACAAGTCATGTATTGCCCTTATTGTTTTACTGGCAGTATGATTATAAAAACAGCACGGCGCTCAATCCGCAAATTGGCATTAATAATTTTACTTCAACGGTTTTGTCTTATTCCAATAAAACGCTGAAGCAAAAATTAAATGGCAGAAAGCTGGAATTGAACATTGAAAAGATGCCAACAAATTTTGCCATTGATGACAAGGGACATATTGTTTGGGTGATTTTATATGCTTTCTCATGGGATGTATTGACCGTGCAGCCTGAAGACCATCAAATGGTGGTTTCCTACAAAATACTGAACCAGGATAATTCCTCTTATAAAACCGGAACGGTTGATATTTCAAATACTGATAAAGGACTTACACTGGGTATGTTTCAATCGCTTAAAAAGAAAACATTCCAGTATCTTGATCAATACGATGCTTCTATAACATCCATGAGTAAAATGGTGATAGATAAGATTGCTGCTGAATTGTAAGCTGCTATGGGTGTGAATCAATTCACTACTGCTATTGCCATGCCATCATGTTCTTTTTCACCCA
Organism: Parafilimonas terrae; assembly: GCF_900115755.1. GTDB lineage: Bacteria > Bacteroidota > Bacteroidia > Chitinophagales > Chitinophagaceae > Parafilimonas > Parafilimonas terrae. The sequence goes on along the minus strand of NZ_FOXQ01000001.1, from coordinate 492,785 downwards.
CGTTTTGTATAATGCATGCTGTTACTTCTTTGGTTTCAGCTAATAATTTACTAAAGCGCTGCACGCCTTTTACGGCTTCATCTTCAGAGGTTTCATCCAATATTTTTCCTTCGCGTATAACATTATCTGCAATAATAAGTGTGCCGGGGTGCGACAGTTTTAATGCCCATTGAAAGTATTCGGCATACGGCGGTTTATCTGCATCAATGAAAATCATATCAAACACCTTTTGCTCCTGTTGAAGCTGCGGTAAAAGGTCAAGCCCTTTGCCCACCCTTATTTCAACCAATTTATCCAGCCCGGCACGTTTAATATTTTCACGGGCTACATCAGCATGCAGTTGTTCATATTCAAGGCTGATGAGTTTACCATCTTCAGGCAATCCTCTTGCCATCCAGATGGTGCTGTAGCCTGCCAGTGTGCCCAGCTCCAGGATGCTTTTTGCCCTGCATAATTTCACAAGCACCTGTAAGAATTTTCCCTGGCTGGCTGAAACACTTATCTGCGGGATATTATTCTTTTCTATTGATGCAACAACTGCATCCAATGCCTCATCGTTTTGTGCAAACAATTTGCAGATATATTGATCTACGGCTTGAAATAATTGCTGGTTCATTAATGTTTGTGTTTTATAATGTTTAAAATGTTTTATATAAGCTTTGCTGTTTACTTTTAAATGAAGTGCATATATAATTCAAGTACAGTTGAAAATTACAGCGATAAAAATCAACAAATATGATAATTGTATAAAAAGATATTTTTTCTTTTTTGCAAATGCCTCAAGCCACGTTACAATATTGGAAATTAAATAAACGCTAAAGCCTTTGAAGTAGTTTTCCGGGAAGCAAAAAAATGGCTTTGAGAAAATTAAACACACCATCTACGGCAAAGCCAATAAGCCTGAAAGGCAGTGTTATAATCCAAAATACAGGATAAAGTACTAATGCTAAAATAGCCAGTGGCCAACAGAGGATAAACAAAATAATCCAGGCAATAAATGTGAGCATGTGCTGAAGGTAATTCCTGATTGCTATTTTTTAATACTGAATTATATAAGCGGTGCAAAAGATACAGCAGGCTGCTTTACATACATCCATGAGATAAAATATTTGAAATATGCTCATTCCTTCTCAATTCACAAACACTTCATCTACAAATGCCCAGGCTTTATCGCCTTTGCCGCCATGCCAGGCCGGTAAACTGCGTACCGGCATTACTAATAATTTAATACAGGTAACGCTTGTTTTACTAAAGCTGCATGTAACAGCAAGGTTTTCCTGCGTTGACTCCGGAGTTGGTTGCTGCGGTTTTACCGTAGTTAATAGCTTTAAATTATTCTTATCTGTTCCGCCCCAAACGGTAACCTGTGCCGGCGGAAAAATATAAGCGCCAATCTGCTGCAACATGCTTAAGGTTATACTGCTGGCTTCAACTGGTTTGTTAAACAGCAACATTACTTCCATCGGGTTTTCGCGGTAGCCCAGCCATTTGCCGCTGGCAAAATTGATGTCGCTTTTTATGCCATCAATAATAGTAGCGGCACCGTTGCCTTTGTATTTGTCATCCACTTTGGAAAGCAACAATGCGCTGTCAGCATGATAAGTGCCTTTAAAGAAATGCTGGCTGATAATGTCACTGCTTATCCAGCCTGGTTTATAGGCTTTCGCTTTTAAGGTAAAATCAGTATTAATATCAATGACCTTATCATACACCGGAGAGGAAATGCTGTCGGGCTCATTTCCATTCATCGTATAGCGAATAACCGCGCCGCGTATATAATGTTTCAGCTTTAAAGGTGTTGGATTAGTGATAACAAAATTATCGTTCTCTAAAACAGGCGGCGTAAGTTTTAAAATAGTGCTGTCGCCTTTAAACCCGGTTTGGTAGGTAATATTCTTATTCTTTTCTTCCAGTGACTGAATATCTTTTTTGTCAATCTCTGTATTCCATAAATAAACGGCCCTTAGTTTAGGCAATGTTGTAAGCGCTGCTACCTGGCTGGGTTTTACTGGTGTGCCCGATAATGATAAGCTTTTTAAAAATCGAAGTTTATTTAATTCCTGTAATGTGTTGCCGGTGATGGATGTGAAGTTAAGATTAAGGTAACGCAGGTTCACAAATTGCGCTATGGCTTTAAGATCATCATCTGAAACAGGCATGTTGCCTAAATTCAGCTCAACAATTTGTGTGTTCAAGGGCTGCAATGCTTCCAGTTCTTTGCTGTTATAAAACGGCTTGTTATAAAAGTTTACAACAAGTGCCGGCGATTCCATGGCAACCGGCGTTATTACGCGGTTGTTATTGCTAAGCTTGATAATTTGCTTTTCATCAGCGGCCGCAAAATCATATACTTCATCTGATGATTGTTTCAGCACTTTTGATGCGAGTATATGCAACGTATCGGTAACAGGTAAATCCGTTACTTTTTTATCGAATTCAGCGCCGCTCTTTATCCATTCATATAAGATGGAAGATTCTTCATCCGTTAACTGCGGCTTGCCCTTTGGCGGCATGTGTTCTTTTGCTTCTTCGGGCAAATGAATGCGCTGCATCAGCAAACCAAGATCAGCTTTTGCAGTGTCCCAGAGCTTACCATTTTTACCACCTTTTAATAGCAGTTCTTTCGTCTCCATCACCAGTTCGCCTTTAGCTTTTTTACTGTTATGGCAGCCCATGCATTTATCTTCAAGAATAGGTTCTACCAGGTCAGCATATACAAAAGCATCTTCCAGGCTTACCTGTGGCTTTGTGTGGGTTGGTGTTACAGGAGCTAATACAAAATTGTCGCCATGTGTAATATCAGCGCCGAGATGGCCAGCCCAGATAATAAGCACAGCCGTGCATACCACGGGGATGTTTAACAACGCAGGGTTTGTCTTAAAATAACTGCGCAGAAAATAAATTGATACGAGTAAGAAAGAAGTTATGGAGCCTGTGTATTTATGCAGTGCGATGTTATCTGCATCATAACCTGCTTCACGGGATAATAACAATCCTGCCAATGCCGTTATCACGGCCATAAAAGCAGCAATAACCAAGAGCCATCCGCTGAGGTCAATAAACCAGGGTTCGGCTTTTGTTTTTTTGGGTATTATTAAAGTGATGACAAAATATATAAGTACTAATACAATTGGGAAATGCAGTATAACCGGATGCAGCCTGCCCGCCACCTGCAACCATAATGGCACAATAAGCTTATCATCAAAAATTAAAAAGAGAAGCAGTAAAGAATTTAATGGTATCAGTAAAGTAGCGAGTATATTTTTCATGCCCCAACCCTAAAGGGAAATTATGTAAAGCCCAACTCTAAAAGACATAACTTTTATTAGCGTTGGAACGAAAATTCATTTATAAGCTGATATTAGTAAACAAGTTTGATATTTCACACTCTTGAAAAATTCCCCTTTGAGATGGGGGCGTAGTGGCGGCTCATACCCTCTTTAATTTATATGGATACACTTTGCCCGAAGCCCATTGCGCCACATATAAATTATGATCCCTGTCAACACACACATCATGCGGATGCACAAATATTTTATCGGTCTGGCTCATTGGTTGTAACACACCGTCAATATAGGTTGGTTCACTGCCGCCAATATTGCTGATAACTTTATTGTTTTTATCGAGAATGGTTACAAAGCCCGAGCCTTCTTTATTCATATCCGGCGAACGCAGTACCGCTGCATATAAATGATCGCCCTGAATAACGGGCCTGCACACGCAGGCGCCCGGCAGTTTAATTACTTCGAGCAGTTTGCCATCCTTGGTAAAACGTTTAAAGCAGTTACGTGTTCTGTCGGTAACCAATAACATATTATTATCAATCCTTGTGTCGAAACAAATGCCGTGTGCGTTATCCAGATGTTCATCGCCATCGCCGCGGCCGCCAAAATAATTTTTCAGTTTGCCCTGCTGATCGTATTGCAACACATATTGAGCGCCGTAACCATCGGCAATAAAAATATCGCCATTGCTATCAATAATAGTTTCAGTTGGCACAAACTCTTCCCGTTTTTTATAAATGCCGTTTGCATCTAATGGTGCGTCAATTGTCAGCAATATTTTGCCATCCATTGTGGCTTTATATACCTGGTGTTTTACGGTATCGGTAATGTATAAATATTCAGTACCGTTTTCATTGTGCAAGGTCAATCCGTGGCCGCCTGGAAATTCATGCCCCCACACATCCAGCAGTTTGCCTTTTGTATCGTAGATTAAAATATTGTTTTTGGTTTCGTTGGTTAATAAGATAATGCGGCCTTGTTTATCCTGCACCATTTCGTGGCAATCATTCACAGGATATTTAGATGCATCGGCCTGGCTCCATCGCGTATCAAGCGTATATAACATATTGTTGTAGCCATATACTTTCTCTTTGTTTTTTGCAAACAGGTTGTGCATAATCAGCAGGCTTCCGGCGGTCAATGATGTATGTTGTACAAATTTTCTTCGGTTCATAAATGCAATTATTTTATTGAATACAAGCTATGTGCTTTTTTATTTTAATAACGAAGGTTTATAAAATTTTTGAGCCACAAAGGCGCAAAGGCTCGAAGAAACATGAAGTTTATTAATCCAATCTTTTTGTTAAGAAGCTTCATTCTTTTACTTCAACTTCTTTATGCCACTTAGTGTTTTCGTGTCTTTGTGGTTTAATATTTTTTTGAGCCACAAAGACCAAAGGCTCGAAGAAACATGAAGTTTATTAATTCAATCTTTTTGTTAAGAAGCTTCATCCTTTTACTTCAACTTCTTTATACCACTTAGTGTTTCCGTGCCTTCGTGGTTTATTTATTTTTTGAACCACAAAGACACAAAGGCACTAAGGGAATGCAAATTTATCAGGCCATAATATCTTTTACCACCGTTCCGGCTACATCCGTTAACCTGTATCTTCTGCCCAAATGCCTGAAGGTTAGTTTCTCATGATCAATACCCATCAGCGCTAAAATGGTGGCGTGAAAATCATGCACATGCACCGGGTTCTCCGCTATGTTATAACCAAACTCATCTGTCTCGCCATACACGCCTGGCTTTATGCCGCCGCCTGCCATCCAAACCGTAAAACAGCGCGGATGATGATCACGTCCATAATTATCTCTTGTCAGCAATCCCTGGCAATAATTCGTGCGGCCAAATTCACCACCCCATATCACCAGCGTTTCATCCAATAAACCACGTTGTTTTAAATCTGTTATCAATGCAGCGCTCGATTGGTCAACATCTTTACACTGGCCTTTAATTTCATTGGGAAGATTGCCATGCGCATCCCAGCCCTGGTGATACAGTTGCACAAAGCGCACACCATTTTCACTTAGCTTTCTTGCCAGTAAACAATTGGCAGCAAAAGTGCCAGGTACCAAACAATCCGGGCCATATAATTTAATAATGCTTTCCGGCTCCCTGCTCATATCTGTAATTTCAGGAACAGCGGTTTGCATGCGGTAAGCCATTTCATACTGTTGTATGCGGGTGTTTATTTCAGGGTCGCCAAACTCTTTGTAAGAAGCATCATTCAACTCGGCAAGTTTATCCAGCATAAGTCTGCGGTCCGTTTTATTCATGCCATCAGGGTTGTTGAGATACAGCACCGGGCTATCACCGCTGCTAAACTGTACACCCTGGTGAATAGAATCTAAAAAACCATTCGACCAAAGCTTTGAATACACGCCCTGTCCATTGCCTTTTCCTTTTGACAACAGCACACAGAATGCAGGCAGGTTTTTGTTTTCACTGCCCAGGCCATAACTCAGCCAGGCGCCCATACTTGGCCTGTTGCCCACCTGCGCACCGGTTTGAAAAAAGGTTAATGCGGGATCATGATTAATAGCTTCGGTGTATAAGCTTTTTACGATGCAGAGGTCATCCACCACGCCGGCTGTATAAGGCAACAACTCACTTATCCATGCTTTTGCCTGGCCATATTGATTGAATTGAAAATAAGTGCCTGCCAGCGGAAATTTTTTCTGATCGGCTGTCATGCCGGTTAAGCGCTGGCCCATGCGTATGCTGGCGGGCAAATCTTCGCCGTGCATTTTTTGAAGCAAAGGTTTGTAGTCAAATAAATCAAGCTGCGACGGGGCGCCGTTTTGAAAAAGATAGATGATACGTTTTGCTTTTGGTGCAAATTGCGCAAGGCCGGTAATGGCAGCCTCTTCATCGTTTTTGCTGAACAGGTCGGGAATAAGCAATGAACCTAATGCCACGCTGCCAATGCCAAGGCTTAACCTTGATAAAAAGCGGCGGCGGTTCATGCCCAGCCTGTGTTCCAGAATTTCTTTTTCCATGATTATTTTTTGAACCACAAATACTCGAAGGCGCAAAGAATCTTTATTCCTGGCGTACCTTAATGATTTTGTGTTTTCGTGGTTTATATTAAAGTCAAGTTGCTACTTCGTTATCGCCTCGTCCATATTATATATCATCTCTATTGTTTTCATTAATGCAGCGGTTGAATTCTTATCCACTTTGTCATCCTGTATATATTCGCCCTGCATCAATGTTGTATCAGCGCTTAATTTATTTTGTTTGAACGATTGCAATTGTTCATCATAATAACTTTTCAAAATCTTCATTTCCTTGTCATCTGGTTTGCGGCAAATGATCAGCCTGAAGGCTTTCGTTAAATTGTAGGTTTCATCTTTTTTTTCTTCCATTAATTTTTGCGATAATACGCGGCTTGCTTCCAAAACTGTTGGATCATTTAACATGATCAAAGCCTGCAGCGGCGTATTGGTTTTCAATCTTTTTACTTCACACTGATCGCGGTTGCTCGCATCAAAAATTACCATCGACGGCGGCGGAACTGTGAGCTTGATAAATGTGTATATACCACGTCTGTATAGCGAATCGCCGTGATCTTGTTTGTAAGTTGCCAAAGCGCCGCGCCCTGAAGTGGCCTGCTCCCAAAGCCCTTTTGGCTGGTAAGGTTTAACGCTTGGGCCACCAATAGTTCTAACCAATAACCCGCTGCTCGATAAAACCATATCTCTTATCAATTCAGCGGGTAAACGAAACCGTGGCCCCCTGGATAAATAAGCGTTTTCCGGGTCAACTTCAATCTTTTCTTTTGAGGCAACAGCCGACTGGCGATAAGCTGCACTCATTACCATTTGTTTTACCAAACGTTTAATGTCCCAGCCGTGTTCCATAAAATCAACGGCCAGCCAGTCAAGCAATTCCGGGTGCGTGGGCAAATCGCCCTGCATACCAAAATCGCCGGAAGATTTTACAATGCCACGTCCAAAAAACTCCTGCCATAATTGATTTACAAAAACACGCGCTGCAAGCGGGTTGTTTTTATTCACCGTCCATGCGGCCAGCCCAAGGCGGTTACGCGGATATTGAACAGTATCAAACCTCATTACTGCAGGCAAAGCAGCAGGCAGCACCTGGTAGGTGGGCCGGTCATACACGCCGCGATCCAGCACGTATGTTTTGCGCAGCGTATCCTGTTCGCCCATTACGGAAACCATCAGTGTTGATGTATCCGCATCATTAATAAAGTTGAGAAGCTGCTTGCGGTCGGTATCTGAAATGGAAAGCAAAGGCATTTTTGCAGGCTTCGATATGCTTACATCGCCTTCATAACCCACCTCTTTTGTATTATTGAAGAAAGCAAACAAAGAATAATAATCTTTCTGGCTGAAAGGATCATATTTATGATCGTGGCATTGCGCACACTCCACTGTTAAACCCATAATGCCACGGCTGTAGGTTTTTGTTTTGTCAAGAATATATTCAATGCGGTATTCTTCCGGAATTACGCCGCCTTCTTCCGTGTATTTATGGTTGCGGAAAAAGCCTGTTGCCAATATTTCTTCCTTGTTGGCCTCTGGCAACATATCGCCGGCTATCTGCCAGGTAAGAAAAGTGTTGTAAGGCAGGTTTTCGTTAAACGCATGGATCACCCAATCCCGCCAGGGCCATTGTGTGCGGATGTTATCATCCTGGTAACCATAGCTGTCTGCATAACGTGCCACATCTAACCAATGCATGGCCATCTTCTCTCCATAGGCATTACTTTGCAGCAAACGGTCAACAGCTTTTTCGTAAGCGCCGGGGCTTTTATCATTCAAGAAATCATCCATTGCCTGTAATGATGGCGGCAGGCCTGTAATATCTTCTGTAACGCGTTTTAATAAACGTTCCTTATCTGCTTCTTCATTTGGTTTTAACCCCTTCGATTCCATTTTGGAGAGAATGAAATAATCAATTTCATTCTTTGTCCATTGCTCATTTTTTACTTTTGGCAAAGGCGATTTTTCAGGCGCCACAAAAGCCCAGTGGCGTTCATATTTTGCACCTTGTTTTATCCATTTTTTAAATAAGGCGATTTCATGTTCGTTCAAAGTTCCCAAATGCGATTCAGGCAATGGCATCAGGTAGGTGGGATCGGTTGATGAAATGCGCTTGATCAGTTCACTTTCTTCCGGTTTGCCCGGCACGATGGCAAAAGCGCCTTTGGTTTCTTTCAGTGGTGCATAAGCTGAATCTGCAATGTCTAATCTTAAAGAGGCCTGCCGTTTATTGGCATCGGGGCCATGACAAATAAAACATTTATCGGAAAGGATGGGGCGTATGTCAAAATTATAGCTAACCGTTTCCGGCAAAGCATCGCTGCTGCTGTGTGTGTTATTACAGGCGTTTATAACAAAAACACAAATAGTAATACAAGCAAATAATGTAAGTAATCGTGAAAGCATTGGCTCAATCGTAGAGATTGCAATATACAAATTAGCCGTGAGAGTTGAAGATTGCAGGAGTTATTTCTGCGTGTTGAATATAACCGATATATAAGGTGCCTGCAAGGGATGACCAGAACACCTGCTGATTTTTTATACAGAAGATAACAGCTCCATCTGTTAAGTTTGTTCTTAAAAAAATATTGATTATGTCCTTACACTTAGGCCGCCAGGTTTTTGGTAATCCGGCCAATGCAGGCAAAGTTTTATCGAAAGAAGAAGCCTATAATTTATTGAATGACTGGGTGAAGAACCCACGCCTGCAATTGCATGTAAAACAGGTGGCTGCTTTAATGCACGCCTGGGCAAAAGAAAAAGAAAATTTAAGCGATGCAGATGCATGGCGCTGGAAACTTGCAGGCTTGCTGCATGATGCAGACTGGGACCAATGGCCAGAAACACATTGCCGTAAAATTGTTGAAGAGCTCGAGCAGAGGAATATAGATGCTGAAATTATTCATGCCATAGCAAGCCACGGCCCGGCACATTTTGGGGTAGAACCGCAAACAAAGATGGATAAGATGATGTATGCTTTTGATGAATTAAGCGGGTTGATTCATGCCTATTCTTTAATGCGGCCAAACGGTTATGAAGGCATGGATGTGAAGGGCGTGAAGAAACGCCTGAAGGAGAAATCTTTTGCAGCAAATGTTTCGCGGGATGAAATAAATGACGCCTGCAACAGGGCGGGCGTGACGCCGGATGAACTGATTGCGTTTATTATTCCGAGACAGGCGGTGGTAAGTTAAATAGTTCACGGGTTCATTTATTTGCGGCCTGGCGGGTTGGAACAAAAACTTGTGAATATATGAACCCGTGAACCCTGAAACCCAGATAGGTTCTTTTAACTTCTTATCTCTCAGCAAATCTTAACTTTGCGCAGTTTATGAAGCAGTTTGCAGTTCCCAATATATACCGCAGTGAGCTTATTACAGCTATAAAAAATAAGAGAAAAAGCGAGGATAAACTGAAGAAAGATTTCACACCCACGCTGCTTGATTTTGGCCCGCTGCAAATTTATCTCGCAAGGCATTTTGGCTTTTGCTATGGTGTTGAAAATGCCATTGAAATAGCTTTCAGAACCATTGAAGAAAATCCCGGTAAAAGAATTTTTTTGCTGAGCGAAATGATTCACAATCCGCAAGTAAACGCCGACCTGAAAGAAAATGGTATTGAATTTTTGCAGGATACCTATGGCAAACAGCTTATCCCCTTTGAAACATTAAAAGAAGATGATATTGTACTGATCCCGGCTTTCGGTACTACGCTTGAAATTGAAGCCTTGCTGCAGCGTAAAGGCATTCAATCCGAAAAATATAATACCACCTGTCCCTTTGTAGAAAAGGTTTGGAACCGAAGCGCCCAGATAGCCGGCAAGGGTTACAGCATTGTGGTGCATGGCAAACCAAAACATGAAGAAACAAGGGCAACGTTTTCGCATGCTTCATCCAAAACGCCAACGGTTATTGTGAATGATATGGATGAAGCGGTTGAACTGGCTGGCTATATTACAGGTAAAAAAACGGCGGAAGAATTTTATACGGCATTTAAAGGCCGTTACTCCAATGGATTTGATATTACAAAAGACCTGCAGCGTTTTGGCGTGGTAAATCAAACCACGCAGCTTGCCACCGACACACAGGCCATTGCCGATTATTTAAAGCAGGTGGTAAAGGCGCATTACAATCTTGATGATAAAAATATCCAGGAGCGTTTTGCGGATACACGGGATACGCTTTGTTATGCTACCAACGATAATCAGACGGCGGTTGCGGATTTATTACATACCGAGGCCGATATAGCCATAGTGGTTGGCGGTTACAACAGCAGCAATACTTCGCATCTTGTGGAATTATGTGAAGAAAAACTGCCTACATTTTTTATAAGCAGCGCCGATAAAATTTTGTCTTCAACAGAGATTATGCATTGCAACTGGCGCACCAAGCAGGAATACCTTACTCAAAGTTATATGCCCGCCAAAAAACCGTTACGCATTTTAATTACCAGCGGTGCAAGCTGCCCGGATGCCGTTGTGGAAGATGTGATAGAACGCCTTGCCGGATTCTTCTCAACAGAAAAGAATGTGCAGGCTTTTATTCAGGATTTTTCATAATACAATTTTCCATTGCATTTTTGTTATTATGTTGCCGGTGGTTGATGCGTTTTGAAACCAGGTTGGTTTATCCTCCTTCCGGGAAGCGATTGCTTCGGCAGCATATTTTAATCAGCAGTTTAGCACATGCAAAAAACCGTTATTATAATTGTTGGACCAACGGCATCAGGCAAAACTGCGCTGTCATTACAATTGGCAGCACATTATAAAACAAGTATTATTTCTGCTGATTCGAGGCAGTGTTATAAAGAACTGAATATTGGTGTTGCCAAACCGCCCGAAGCGGCGCTGCAATCCATCAAACATTATTTTATTAATTCTCATTCCATTCATGATAATGTAAATGCGCAGGTATTTGAGGAATATGCTTTGCAGGCTGCTGAAGAAATATTTGCAAATAATGATATAGCGATAATGGTGGGTGGCACAGGCATGTATATTAAAGCATTTTGTGAAGGGCTGGATGTGATACCGGAAATAAATGCGTCGGTACGTGAATCTATTATTCAGCAGTATAATCAGCAAGGTTTAACATGGCTGCAGCATGAAGTAAAGGAGAAAGACCCGGCTTTTTGGCAGCAGGCTGAACAGCAAAATCCCCAGCGCCTGATGCGGGCGCTGGAAGTAATAACCGCAACCGGCATTTCAATAGCTAAATTCAGAAGACAGGAAATGAAAACAAGGAATTTTCAAATAAAGAAAATTGGGATAAACCTGCTGAAACAGCAACTGCATGAAAACATTAATGCCCGCGTTGATGAAATGATCAGCGAAGGATTAGTGGAGGAAGTAAGATCGCTGTTGCCCTATAAAAACATTAATGCCCTGCAAACCGTTGGGTACAAAGAGGTATTTGATTACCTGGAAGAAAAATGCAGCCTGCCTGAAGCTATAGAAAAAATAAAAACAAACACCAGACAATATGCAAAACGCCAGCTTACGTGGTTTAAAAAAGATAAGGAGATTGAGTGGGTTGAGAAATATGAATTAATAAACCGCTGGCGGAGTTAAAGATTAGGGTGCTCCAAAAAAAATTGGATATTAATATTTGAGGAGTCTCAGTTCTCAAACAAAGATGAAGCCCGTTGGTTAATGAGACATTTTGTTGAACTTATTTACCGCAATTTCCGGGCTGCTAACTTATATAATCAATACTTTTTTTGACAAAACCCTATACTTTTCCAGCTTATTACCATATAACTAAATGAGATTGTTTTATTTATAAACAATATATGTATTATTTACACATTACTTTTTTTAGCATTTTTTTTGGAAAGATGCAATGAATTGTTAATCTTAGCTGTCTTATTAGCTTTATTTATTCATCACTTCTTATTAATTCTTATGAGACAAAAAATCGATTGCATGCGCGTATGCGCCAGTTTTCTTTTGTTTTTTTTATTGAGTATCTCAGCAATTGCACAAAAACCGGTAACAGGTAAAGTTACCAGTGCCAAAGACGGTTCACCCATTGGTTTTGCAACGGTAACGGTAAAGGGAACCAATGTGGGAACTTCCAGTGATGCTGATGGAAACTTTTCACTCACAATGCCTGCCGGCAGTACAACCCTGGTTATTTCTTCTGTAGGGTATGCTACTATTGAAGTTGACGCCAGCTCGGGCTCGGTTAACGTTGTTTTAAGTGAATCTTCTTCTTCACTTGATGAAATTATAGTAACCGGCTATACTTCTCAAAAGAAGAAAGATATTACAGGTTCCGTATCCGTGGTAAACGTAGAGGAAATGAACAAGCTGCCTACAAGCCAGATTAATAATCAGCTTCAGGGCCAGGCAGCCGGTGTAACGGTTATCGGTTCCGGGCAGCCGGGTGAAACGCCCCAGGTACGTATCAGGGGTATCAATACTTTTGGTAACAACAACCCATTATATGTTGTTGACGGTGTGCCAACGGGTAACATTAATGACTTGAACCCTAACGATGTGGCTTCGCTGCAGGTTTTAAAAGATGCAGGTGCTGCTTCAATCTATGGTTCCCGTGCTAACAATGGTGTTATCATTATTACAACCAAGAGGGGACGGGGCAAAACATCCGTAACTTATGACGGGTATTATGGCCAGCAGGTGGTAAAGAGAGGAAATCCCTGGAACATGCTGAACCCGCAGGAAAATGCCGATCTCACTTATTTAGCTTACAGGAATGATGGTTTGGAACCTACCACCTATTATTCATTGTATGGTTCTGGTGATAAACCTGTGCTTCCGGATTATATTGCTCCGGCAGGTGCGAAGGAGGGAGACCCTTCTGTTAATCCTGATTTGTATTATGTAAACCCCAATTATACGGATGCAAGTGAATTAGGTTCTTTCCACAGGATTATCAAAGCTAATAAAGCCGGGACTGACTGGTTTCATGAAATGAATAAGGATGCCCCAATGCAAAGCCATAATGTAACTGTAAGCGGTGGCAGTGATAAAAACTCTTACCTCTTTTCATTTAACTACTTAGATCAGCAGGGAACTGTAATTTATACCTATCAGAAAAAATATGCTGTAAGGGTAAATACACAATTTAGTATCGGCGACCGCATTCGCGTAGGTGAAAATTTAAGTTATACCATAAATAATAACCCTCAAATCACTCCTCTGACAGAAGGCGGGTTTATAGGCTATGCCATGCGTGAAATGCCTATTATTCCTGTGTATGATATTATGGGAAATTTTGCCGGTAACTACGGGGCTGCGCTGGGTAATGCATTTAACCCTGTTGCAACGGCTTACCGTACAAGAAATGACAAAGGGCTGGGCAGCAGGCTGTTTGGCGCAGGCTATGTAGATGTTGACCTCATAAAAGGTCTGACATTGCACTCCCAGTTTGGCGGTGAAGTGTATTCCGGTTACTATCACAGCTTTGGTTATCCAACTTATGAGAATACAGAAAATACCACATCTAATACGTATTATGAGGGTTCAAACTGGGGTTATAACTGGACATGGACAAATACACTAACTTATCACAGAACTTTTGGCAAGCATGATGTTCAGTTAATGGCAGGTACAGAAGCTTATTATGAAACCGGTGAAAATATAGATGCCTGGAACAGGGATTACTTTTCATTTGATCCCAACTATACCACATTAAACACAGGTACCTATGCATCTCCTTCTGTAAGCAGCGGCAGGTATTATGGCAGTTTATGGTCTCCCATTATTGCAAGACTGGATTACCAGTTTAATGAGAAATACATTATAAGCGGGGTCTTCAGGCATGATGGTTCTTCCAAATTCACACCAACACATAAATATGGCAATTTTCCTGCTGTAACTGTGGGCTGGCGTATATCCCAGGAAAAATTTATGGAAAGTGTAAAATGGATAAACGAGCTTAAGCTCCGTGCCGGATGGGGCATAATGGGTAACCAGATAAACGTGTTCCAGAATAACCAATATGCAACTTATAACGGAGATAAAGGTTCTTCATTCTATGATATTGGCGGAACTAACAGTTCTCTTGTGCAAGGCTTTAAAACAGGCCAGGTTCCTAATGAAGATACTAAATGGGAAAAAGACATTAACAGCAATATAGGGGTAGATGCCACTTTGTTTAACAATAAGCTGAACTTTACTTTAGATTACTACCAGAAAAATATCAAGGACCTTTTATTTAACCCGCCATTACCTGGTACTGCCGGTAACGGAACAGCGCCTTATGTAAATATCGCCCAGATGCATACTAACGGATGGGACGGTTCTATATCCTATCATGGAAATATTACCCGCGATTTACAGTTCGATTTAGGCTTTAACCTTACTTCTTATAAAAATGAAATCATCAAGGTTTCAAATACATCAGACTATTTCTTCACCGGTGATTCAAGAAGGTTTGGAAACAACTTTATAATTAACCAGGTTGGCCAGCCTGTAAATGAATTCTATGGTTACAAGGTATTAGGATACTTTAATACGCAGGCTGAAATAGATGCGCTGAATGATGCTGCCAGCAAGGCTACCAATGGTGAAGTTACCACTTATGAGCAGGATGCAGGTCTCGGCCGCTTTAAATATGCCGACGTAAATGGCGACGGATATATTTCAGATGATGACAGGACTTATATTGGTAATCCCAATCCTGATTTTACCTACGGTATTAATATTGGCCTTACTTATAAAGCGTTTGATTTCAGTGCTTTCTTCTTTGGTACACAGGGTAATGAAATATGGAATAATGTGAAATACTGGACAGACTTGTTCCCCACATTCGTTGGTGCAAAAAGTAAAACAGCCTTATACGATTCATGGACACCGGAGCATACAAATGCTTCAGCACCTATGGTTTCCAGCAACAGTTATTTCAGCACAGCAGGTGTGGCTTCATCATGGTATGTTCAAAATGGTTCTTATTTAAGGTGTAAGTATATGGTTTTGGGTTATACGCTGGGTGCTAACAACCTGGGCAAAACAGGCATTCAAAGCCTGAGGGTGTATGTTCAGGCAGCTAATTTGTTTACCATAACAAAATATGCTGGTGTTGATCCCGAAATTAACAGCAGTGCCGGCGATGATACACAATCAAGAGACTTTGGTGTGGATGAGGGTTCTTATGCAAACCCAAAACAATTTATCATTGGCTTAAATGTTAAGTTTTAAATTAATTATTACCTAAAAGAAATTAACATGAAATCATTTCGAATTATAATTCCGGTTACTGCTATAATTGCTGTAGTAGCATTTTATTCCTGTAAAAAGGACTTCCTGACACATACGCCGCAAGGACAGTTAAGTGCTGATGTGCTGGCTTCGCCCTCGGGTATTAACGCATTATTGATAGGCGCTTATGCCGCCCTGGATGGACAGAACGTTGGTAATGGAACACCCTGGGGTTCTTCTGTGAGCAACTGGATATGGGGCAGTGTAATGGGCACAGATGCTTCAAAGGGAAGTTACGCCGGTGACCAGCAGGGTATGAATGAAATATTTAACTACCAGTCAAGCACCTCTAACAGCTTTTTTGAAGATAAATGGAAAGCTGATTATGAAGGCATAAGCAGGTGTAATAATGTGCTTAAGGTTTTACCTCAGATTACTACCATGTCAACGGCTGATACTACCAATATCGCTGCACAGGCAAAATTTTTAAGAGCGCATTATTATTTTGATCTTAAAAAAATGTTCAATATGGTGCCGTGGATAGATGAGACCACCACCGACTATAACCAGCCTAACAATACAGATGTATGGCCGAATATTGAAGCCGATTTTAGCTATGCTTACGATAATTTGCCTGAAACACAATCTGAAGCAGGACGCGCAAATAAATGGGCAGCAGGCGCATATCTTGGCAAAGCTTATTTATACCAGGGAAAATACGCCGATGCAAAAACCATTTTCGACAATATAATTGCCAACGGTAAAACATCATTGGGCGTGAAGTATGATTTGTTTACAAACTTTGAAGATAACTGGCGCCCTGAAGATGAAGCCACTAGTCCGGAAGCCGTTTTCCCTGTTGAAATGACGGCTAATGCAGGCAGCTTTGATAATGCCAATTATGGTGATATGCTGAACTTCCCTTATGGAAACAGCCCCTTTGGATGCTGCGGTTTCTATCAACCAAGGCAGGATCTTGTAAACTCATACAGAACAGATGCCAATGGGTTGCCATATCTTGATACCTACAATGACCATGCTGTAAAAAGCGATATGGGAATCGGTTCCGGCCAGCCTTTTACACCAGATGCAGGGAATCTTGATCCAAGGCTTGACTGGACTGCAGGCAGACGCGGATTACCTTTTAACGACTGGGGCATTCATCCGGGTGCAGACTGGATCAGGGACCAGGCTTATGCAGGCCCTTATGCCAATAAAAAGAACATTTACTGGCAAGTTACACCGCAATTCCATGATGGTTCTTCATGGGCGCCGGGATCAGCAATTAACTATCTCGTGATTCGTTTTTCTGACGTGTTATTAATGGCTGCAGAATGTCATGCACAAACAGATGATCTTGCCGGTGCGCAGGCTTTGGTGAACAAAGTGCGTAACAGGGCTGCAAATAAATCCGGATGGTTATATAAATACAAAGATGATTCTGATCCTACGGGCGGATTTTCTACCACCCCGGCTGCCAATTACGTAATAAGCCCTTATCCTGCCGGTTATTTCAGCAATAAGGATATAGCATTAAAGGCAATCTATTTTGAACGCAAACTGGAACTCGCCATGGAAGGCCATCGCTTCTTCGACCTCGTTCGCTGGGGCATAGCAGAATCCACTATAAATGCATTCCTCACTTATCAGAAACCATTCTCTGCAGATATAGCAACTGCTTCAAAGTTTGTTGCTCCAAAGAATAACTATTTCCCTATTCCGCAAAACGAAATAGATATTACAACGGTAAATGGAGAGAAAACGCTAACGCAAAATCCGGGATACTAATTCTGAATTTTTCAATAAAAAAGAGGAAGTTTTAAACTTCCTCTTTTCATTTATAAACTGCATGAGAATCGTTTTTTTAAGTTGCTGGCTGCTACTGGCATTTTCTTTCTGTAATAAACAGAAAACACTCTTCTCTGAAATTCCGCCAACCAAAAGCGGCATTTCATTTTCAAACATCATCACAGAGAATGATAGTATAAACATTCTTGATTATGAATATGTTTATAATGGAGGTGGTGTCGGGGTCGGAGATTTTAACAGGGATGGATTACCGGATATTTACTTTACAGGCAGCATGGTATCTAATGAACTATACTTAAATGAAGGCGGTTTGAAATTCAGGAATGTAACACAAGCTTCAAATACGGCAGGCGAGGGCAAATGGTGTAATGGCGTAAGCGTTATTGATATAAATAATGATGGGTGGCCTGATATTTTTGTAAGCGCAACGCGTAATTCAAATGCCAATGACCGAAGAAGCATTTTATATATGAACCAGGGGTTAAATAAAGAAGGCATTCCCGTTTTTAAAAATGAAGCCGCAGATTATGGGCTTGATGATACAAGCTATTCTACCAGCGCATCTTTTTTTGATTACGACAATGATGGCGATCTTGACATGTTTTCACTGGTTGCAGGAAAGCTGCAGGGCAATAAAAATCCAGGTGGATATTCATATAATTTAAATGATACAAGCAGCCTTAATATCAGCAGGCTTTTTCAGAATAACTGGGATGAAAATAAGCAACATTCTTATTTTACCGATGTAAGTAAAATTGCCGGTATTAATAAAAGCGGCTATGGGCTGGGCATAAATATTACAGACATTAATCATGATGGATGGAAAGATATTCTGGTAAGCAATGATTATTTATCAGGCGACCAGCTTTGGATAAATAACGGCGATGGAACTTTTTCCGAAAGGTCGAAAGAATATTTTAAGCATACAAGCTTTTCCGCCATGGGCAATGATGTGGCTGATATTAATAACGACGGCCTTCCCGATATTATTGAACTTGATATGAGCCCTGCTGATAACTATCGCCGGAAACTGATGATGAGCCCGAATAATTATCAAAATGTTTTAAGCTTTGAACGGTTTAATTACCAGTACCAATATGGTCACAATACATTGCAGTTGAATTGCGGCAATGCCCCGGGTGAAAATGATTCCGTTAAGAAGCCCGTGTTCAGCGACATTGCTTACTTCAGTGGTATAGACAGGACTGACTGGAGCTGGGCGCCACTGGTTGCAGATTTTGATAACGATTCCTACAGGGACATTATTATTACCAACGGCTTTCCAAAAGATTTGAGCGATCAGGATTTTATTGCTTTTAGAAATAAGTTGTCTTCTGTTGCTTCCGATGATATGCTTATTGAACAAATGCCCGCTGCCAAGCTTAAGAACTATGCTTTCAGCAATAATCACAATCTTACTTTTTCTGATGTAACAGAAGCATGGGGCATTAAAACGCCTACGTTTTCAAACGGTGCAGTGTATGTTGATTTAGATAATGATGGAGATCTTGATGTTGTAACCAATAATATTAACGGCCCTGCGTCTGTTTACAGAAATAATCTGCGTCAGCAAAGCAAAGCAGCTTCAAACTATATCAACATAAAATTTAATGGCGATAATAAAAATATAAATGGCCTGGGTGCATTGGTCAGTATATATTATAATAGAAATAAAAGCCAGTTTTGGGAAAATACACCTTACAGGGGATACTTATCAACGGTACAGGATGTAGCACATTTTGGTCTTGATTCAGTGACTGCAGTTGATTCAATTGTAATTATCTGGCCCGATCATACAAAGCAGGTTATAAAAAATGTAAAGGCCAATCAAACAATTACTGCAGATAAAAAAGATGCAATTATTCAATACATATTTAAAAACCATACGATTGATAGTACAGCTTTATTCACAAACGTTACAACCTCTGTAAACGTGCATTATATACAAAGCGAAAAAGATTTTATCGATTTTAATATTCAAAAATTATTGCCGCATAAATTTTCTGAATTTGGGCCAGGCATGGCAGCCGGTGATATTAATGGGGATGGATTAGATGATTTAATTACAGGCGGATCATTTTATTACACCGGTCAAAAGTTTTTGCAGCAGAAAGATGGGAAATTCCTTCAAAAAGATTTGATCGGAAATACCATCAATAAAAATGCAGAAGATGAAGGCCTGCTTTTATTTGATGCTGACGGCGATGGCGATTTAGACTTGTATATAGCAAGCGGCGGTTATGAAACTGAACCCGGTTCGCCGGCTTACCAGGACAGGTTTTATATAAATGATGGTAAAGGAAATTTTGCTTTAGATTCAAATGCTTTGCCTAAAAATTTCACCAGTAAATTTTGTGTGCGTGCAGCCGATTATGACAAGGATGGCGATCTTGATTTGTTTGTTTCGGGCCGTGTTGATCCCTGGAATTATCCAAAGCCTGTATCAAGTTTCATCTTTAGAAATGATACAAAAAATGGAACGGTCAGGTTTGTTGATGTAACAAAATCTGTTGCCCCATCGCTTATAAATATTGGCTTAACCTGCGACGCCATTTTTTCTGATTTTAATAATGATGGCTGGCCGGATATTATTCTTGCCGGCGAATGGATGCCAATTACTTTTTTACAAAATGAAAAAGGCATATTTAAAAATGTAACGGTCACTTCAGGAATATCAAACAATATTGGCTGGTGGAATACAATTGCCGGCGGCGATTTTGATAATGATGGAGATATTGATTACATAGCAGGCAACACGGGGTTAAACACTTTTTACAAACCAAGCGAAAAGTACCCGGTTTCTATTTATGCAAAAGATTTTAATGACGATGAAAATTACGATGCCATCCTGTCTGTATATCTTCTCAATAACAGCACAGAAAAAAAGATGCAAGAGTTTCCGGCATGTTCGAGAGATGATATGATAAGGCAGATAAATACTTTACGCAAAAAATATAACACTTATAAATCCTATGCAACGGCAACAATCGATTCTGTTTTGAATGAAGAAGATAAAAAAGATGCGCTTATTTACCGTGCCAACAATTTTGCTTCCTGTTTTATAAAAAATGATGGTAATGGAAAATTTACAATGGAACAACTGCCTGCCATAGCACAAATATCAACGCTTTGCGGCATGAGTGTGGAAGATTATGATGGCGATGGCAACCTGGATGTTGTAATAAACGGAAATAACTATGGTATTGAAGTTAGTACAGGCCGGTCCGATGCCTTGAATGGATTAATGTTAAAAGGTGATGGTAAAGGCAATTTTATGGCTGTTTCAATTTTGCAAAGTGGTATTTATATACCCGGCAACGGAAAATCAATAACCGCGCTTAAAAACCAAAAGAATGAATGTTTGCTCGCAGCATCGGAAAACCGCGGCCCGATGCGCGTATTCTATTTAAGAAATAGCGCAATATGCCTGCCTGCCAGGCAGGATGAGCAATATGCTGTTATCAAAACAAAAGATAATAAGAGCCGTCGCCAGGAAATTTATTATGGCGCATCTTATCTTTCCCAGTCTTCAAGGTTTATTTTAGCAAATTCCTCAACAGCTTCCATTTGTTTTTATAATTCAAAGGGAGAAGCACGGCTAATTAAATATTAATGCGTTATTTATTGTTTTTAATAAGTATTTTTTTATCGAGTGCCTGTAATAATCAGCATAAAGATCCATATAAAAATAACCTTGGTATTGATGAAAAATATGTGGCGGCTGTTGATACACCACACTATACAATTATAAATTGGGCTGATACAATAATTAATGTAGGAAATATAAAGGAAGGCGACACTGCTTTTGCAAGTTTTAAGTTTAAAAATTCCGGTGAAACGCCACTTTTTATTTTAGGTGTAAAACCGAGTTGCGGGTGTACTGTCGTAGATTATCCGCATAATAGTGTTACGCCCGACGATTCAAAATTCATAAAAGCTAAATTCGGCACTTTACACACGCATGGCTTTACCAGAAAAACAATTTTAGTTACTACTAACACACGTAATGGCGGTAAAACATTATTGGCAATAGAGGCAAATGTAATTGCTGGTCAATAGTAATATTATATGAAGCGTACATCAGTTTTAGTGTTTATCGGTTACCTGTTTTTTATTAGCTGCAGCCAACCGGCATTTGTAAAAAATAAA
Organism: Parafilimonas terrae; assembly: GCF_900115755.1. Taxonomy (GTDB): domain Bacteria; phylum Bacteroidota; class Bacteroidia; order Chitinophagales; family Chitinophagaceae; genus Parafilimonas; species Parafilimonas terrae. The sequence continues at coordinate 471,365 of NZ_FOXQ01000001.1, read as the reverse complement.
ACGCATGCGTCCACACCGGATAGCAGTATAAAAAAAGGTAAAATACTGGCTGAAACATTTTGTCAATCCTGCCATAGCCTGCCAGACCCTTCTTTGCTTACAGCAGGCGTTTGGGAAAATGGTGTACTGCCTGCAATGGGCCCGCGGCTTGGTATTTTCGAGCACCGGTATAAACGTTATCCCAGTAACATTAATGATCCCAATATCGGCAGGCATTACTATCCGCCATCACCGTTGCTTTCAAATATTGACTGGCAGCATATAATAGATTATTATACCGCACTTTCGCCAGATACAATCGCATTGCAAAAAAGAAAAATCCCTATTAAAACTTCTGATGCCCTGTTTAAAGCTAAAGCGCCTGCTTTGCATACAGCGAATGCAACCACATGCCTCGTTACAGTTGATACAACTGAAAAATCAATATATACTTCAGATATTTTAAATGGAGCTTTATACAAATACAATACATCTTTAGAGATGATTGATTCGCTGCAAACCGGCGGCGGTATTGTTCAGTTATTGCAAGCAGGCAGGCAAAAAATCGCCTGTAATATTGGTATGTTTCCTCCAAATAACCTGGAAGCAGGCAGTATTCAAAGCATATTAAGCAATAATAAGCGCATGAAGGATTCTGTTATGTACAAAAAATTGATGCGGCCTGTAAATATCAGTACTGCGGATTTAAATAATGATGGCCTGCAGGATTTTGTTGTATGTGAATTTGGATATTTAAAAGGCGCATTGTCATGGCTGCAGCATAATAGCAACAATAGCTATACGCGGCATGTTATAAAAGATTTACCAGGCGCTATAAAATCTGTGACCGGCGATTTTAATAACGATGGAAAACCAGATATAATGGCGCTGTTTGCACAGGGTGAAGAAGGTATTTTTCTTTTTACCAATAAAGGTGATACCACCTTTGATGAAGAAGAAATATTACGCTTTCCGCCAAGTTATGGTTCAAGTTATTTTGAACTGGATGACTTTAATAAAGATGGCTATCCTGATATATTATATACCTGCGGCGATAACGCTGATTATTCTCCCGAATTAAAGCCTTATCATGGTGTATATATTTTTTTAAATGACAAATCCAATCATTTTAAGCAGTCTTACTTTTTTCATATAGATGGTTGTTATAAAGCAATTGCAAAAGACTTTGATAATGATGGTGACCTGGACATTGCAACCATTGCTTTTTTTGCTGACTATACCAATGAACCGGGGGAAGGATTTGTTTATTTGAAGCATATTGGCGGCAATAATTTTGAGCCCTATAGTTTGCCGGAAACAGAAAACGGAAGATGGTTAACGATGGAGGCAGCGGATATTGATAAGGATGGCAGGAGTGATCTTATTTTAGGCAATTGCTCTGTCGGCCCCACTATTACAAAATCAAAAATTGATTTTAAGCAACAACCACCATTTCTCTTGCTTAAAAATATTCAGTAACTACGTACCTGCATACAGCAAAAAGATCGCCGGCCTTTTATGCAGTTCAATTTTTTCTTTCTTCCAGTCTTTTATTTTTTTGGTTTGAATAGATTCTGTTGAAGCTGTTATATCCACAGCAATACATAATTGCGTTTCAGGTTTTGCAGTTGTGAGAATATCATTTACCAATTGATTATTTCGATAAGGCGTTTCAATAAAAATTTGTGTACAGCTTTTTTTAATGGATTCATTTTCCAGTTCAATAACCTTCTTTTTGCGTTCGTGCGCATCCACCGGCAAATAACCAACAAACTGGAAACTTTGGCCATTCATGCCGCTGGCCATTAATGCGAGAATGATAGAATTAGGGCCAATCAGCGGTATCACTTTTGCCTGCATTTGCTGGGCAATCTGAACAAGCATTTGCCCCGGATCGGCAATGCCGGGACAGCCGGCTTCACTCATTATACCAATTGTTTTATGTTGTGCTATATCGTTCTTAAAGCTTTGTTGCACTTCCGTTTCAGCCTTATGAATTGTATGCCAGGTGTAAGCATTAATATCAATCTCTTTCCATATTTTTTTTAAAAATCTTCTTGCAGTGCGTTCATTCTCCGCGTATAAAACATTGCATTGTTTAACGGCATTAATTATATAGGAAGGAATTGTTTGCAATGCGATTTCATCTTCATGCAAAACAATGGGGATGAGATAAACGATTGCTGCTGGCATCAGGCTTCGGTATTTGAGGGAATAATATCTTTTGCTTCATGCAGGCTTAGCGTTGCAGCAACCACGGCGTATGTTGGTGCAAGCACCCAGCCTATTATCGGTACAACCTGTATTAAATAAAACATTAACCCATTGCCAATAGCAAGGCCTTTATGATTGCCGATAAAATATATACTGTCTGCCGCGGTTATTTTTTTTCTTTCAAAGCTATAATCGAGCATGGAGAAGCCATAATAATAACATTCAACCAGCAAAGCAAGTAATGGCGTAAGCCATCCGGCAATCGGTATCAACGATAATATCAATATTGAAACCATGTAAACGGATTGCCATAAACAATTGCGTAAGGCAATGCTTATGCCCCTGAAAATATCTTTAATGAATTGCTTTCCATCAAATTCAAATTCTTTTTCTTCTATTATAGATGCGGTTTTTTCACTTAAATAAGCAAATACAGGTGAGCCAAGAATCAGCCATATATATTTAAATAATGAAAAATAAAAAAGCATTTGTATAAGCCAGAGCATTATGCCTCCGAATGCAAAAAGAAAACCAAGCAGGCCCGAACCGTTTTCAGCAAGCCATGCTTTTATGCCGGTTTTTAAACTCAGCCATTCAATGAAATTGTTGGCTGTTGATCCGAAAAAATAAAGCGAGATACAAAAGAGGATACAATAAAAAATGCCCGGAATAATTATCCATTTCCACAATTTGTGTTCGCGTATAAAATGGTGCGCTTTGTAGTAACTCTGTATGGCTATAATGATCTCTTTAAGCAACAGGCATTAATTTTAAATCATTAAATGTAATTCAAACTGATGATTAAGGCTGAACTAACAACGAGCGAGCAACAATTTTTAGCATCATTAAAAATGTTAAATGAGAATTTTTATACGCGCAAAGATGTTGTAAAAATTTCAAAGGAATTATTGGGCAAGATAATCGTTACTTATTTTGATAACCGGCTTACGGCGGCACGCATTACCGAAACAGAAGCTTATAACGGCATTGTTGATAAAGCTTCTCATGCTTATAACAACCGCCGCACCAAACGCACCGAAATTATGTATGCCAGCGGCGGCGCTGCGTATGTGTATTTATGTTATGGCATTCATCATTTGTTTAATGTGGTTACTAATTTAAAAGATGTGCCTAACGCAGTGCTGGTTCGTGCGGCAGAACCGCTTATTGGTATTGAAACTATGCTTTACCGCACCAGGAAAACAAAGCCGGATTATACTTTAACCAGCGGCCCCGGCAATGTTTCAAAAGCGCTGGGCATTTACACGCATCATACGGGTATTGATTTAAGAAGCAACCATTTTTTTATTGCTGAAGACAGCTATACCGTATCAAATAAAAATATTATTACAACCACCCGCATTGGCGTTGATTATGCGGCTGAGGATGCTTTGCTGCCTTACCGGTTTTTAATAAAAGATAATAAGTATGTAACGAAGCTGCCTAAGTTGAATAGTTGATAGGTTGAGAAGTTGATAGGTTGATAGGTTGATCGGTTGAAAAGAAGTCAATCTTTTAGCCTTTTCACGTTTGACGATTCACGTTCTTATCTTCGCAATATGTTTTATTCTGCTGTGCGCAAGCTGCTGTTTAATTTTGATCCTGAAGCGGTTCATTATTTCGCAATGAATAGCTTAAAAACAGCTTGTAATATTTCATTCGCCAAAAAAATACTTGAGCGTAGCTTTCAAAGGAACTATCCTTCTTTACAAAAAAACATATTTGGGCTGAGCTTTAAAAACCCTGTTGGCTTAGGCGCCGGTTTCGACAAAAATGCTTCGTATTTAACCGAGCTGGAAACACTTGGTTTTGGTTTTGTTGAGATAGGAACAGTTACACCCAAACCGCAAAGCGGCAACGATAAACCGCGATTATTTCGATTGCCCGAAGATAAAGCGCTCATTAACCGCATGGGCTTTAACAACGATGGTGTTGGTGTAATACGTAAACGCCTTGAAGACTGGAAAACCAGTCAACGGCCAACGGTCAACGGCCAACTGGTTATTGGTGGTAACATTGGCAAGAACAAAGTAACGCCCAACGAAGATGCATGGAAAGACTATGATATTTGTTTCCGTGAATTGTTTGACTGTGTTGATTATTTTGTGGTGAATGTGAGCTCGCCCAATACGCCGGGCCTGCGCGAATTGCAGGAGAAAGATTCGCTAAGAAAGATATTGGCTCATCTGCAAACGATTAATCATACGCATTCAAAACAAAAGCCGCTGCTGCTTAAAATTGCACCCGACCTGAACCATGCACAGCTTGATGATATTATTTCGCTTGCCTTTGAAGTAAAACTCGATGGCATTGTAGCTACCAACACAACCATTTCGAGAGACACGCTGAAAGCTGAAAGCTCGAAGCTGAAAGCTGCGGAAGCAGGCGGCTTAAGCGGCAAGCCTGTGTTTGAAAAATCGAACGAAGTGCTGCGATATTTAATCAGTAATTCAGAGAATAAAATTCCTGTAATTGCAAGCGGCGGTATTTTTACCGGTGAAGATGCCAAAGTGAAATTAGATGCCGGCGCTTCACTGGTGCAGGTATGGACAGGCTTTATTTATGAAGGGCCTTCAATTGTAAAAAATATAAACCGGTTTTTGCAGCATGCTTAATTCAATCCCGGAAAGCTATACAGGTTTTTTGGCAAGATAATTCTTTATATAATCTTCAATGCCTTCTTCAAGCGAAGTAAAGGGTTCATTATAACCTGCATGTTTTAGCTTAATGGTTGTCGCTTCACTTACTCCGCGAAAACCGCCGGCGATATCTTCCGGCATTTCTGTGTAGGTAATATTAGGTTCTTTTCCCAATGCTTTAAATACAAGTATTGCCACATCTTTAAAGCTTCGTGCTTCACCGGTGCCAACATTGTAAAGGCCATTTTTTTCAGGTTGCCACTGTTTATGTATCATGGTTTCATACATCCACCATATAAGTTTCGCCACATCTTTTACATAAACAAAATCACGCAGCTGGCCACCATCTTCAAACCTGTCGCTGTTACTTTTATATAGTGTAACGGTATTGCTTTCTTCTATTTGTTTAAAGGTTTTTAATACAATGCTGCAACCTTCGCCTTTATGGTATTCATTCGGCCCATAGATATTAAAGAATTTAAGCCCGGCCCAATATGGCGGCGCATTTAATTGCTGAACCGCCCACTTATCAAAGTTATGTTTGCTGGTGGCATATTCATTCAGCGGCTGAAGATCATTGATTGTATTATCATCGTCTGTAAATCCTAATTCCCCGTTGCCATAAGTAGCGGCAGAAGATGCATATACCATTGGAATGTTATATGCCGTTGCATAGTTCCATACATCTTCAGAATATTCCACATTCATTTCCTGCAATACTATATTACTCTTCTCTCTTATATTCGTCCTGGCGCCTAAATGAATAATGAATTCTAAGTTCGGCTTGTTCTCGTCAAGCCACTCCAGCAAAAGCTCCCGGTCAACGAGATATTTATATTTTTTGTCTTTCCAGTTCCGCTCTTTTTGAAGGTCGGTAAACTTGTCTGCCAGTACAATATTTTCCCGGCCTTGTTCATTAAAAAACTGAACAACACAACTGCCGATAAAACCAGCAGCGCCGGTAATTAATATCAATGGCTGTTTTTCCATTAATTGCTTAATATTTTTTCAATTGCTGTATCGTACCTGTTCTTCCAGTTTTTTATATCACCAAAATCTTCGCCATTAATTTTTATGGCTGATGATGTAACTGTGCCCAATACCGCAATATCTATTCCTGCAGAGGCGGCTTTATGTTTTAATTCCTGCAGTTTTTCTTTTGAACAGCTTACTACAACACGGCTTTGCGCTTCGCCCAGCCAGAAAGCATCGGTTCTTAAACCTTCAACATCGCCGGCAACGTCAAAACCGAGATTACGGTTAAAGCCACTTTCAAGCAGTGCAACCATTAAACCACCTTCACTTATATCGTGTGCGCTTGCAATAATTTTTTCTTTTATGATGGAACTGATAAATTTCTGTACAGCAAATTCCTCATCAATATCAAAATATGGTGCAGGCGATAGTTCAATGCCTTTTATTTTATGCACGTATTCGCTGCTGCCAATATCATTTTTTTGTGTACCGATGAGAACGATCATATCGCCATCGTTTTTAAAATCGAGCGTCATTTTATCTTCGGGGTTGTCCAGCACGCCAACCATACCAATTGTGGGTGTTGGATAAACAGGCCCTTCAGGATTCTGGTTATAAAAACTAACATTGCCGCCCGTTACCGGCGTATTGAATTTACGACAAGCTTCACCCATACCCTGCACGGCTTTTACAAACTGGTAATACACTTCGGGAATGTAAGGGTTGCCAAAGTTTAAACAATTGGTTACGCCGATGGGTTCGCCGCCGCTGCAAACAATGTTGCGGGCTGCTTCGGCCACGGCAATCATAGCGCCTTTATGCGGATCTGATTTTACATAACGGCCATTACAATCAACGGTAACGGCTAAAGCTTTGCCCGTGCCTTTTGCCAGCACTATTGCAGCATCGCTGGGAGCGTTGGTGCTGGTGTTAGCTGCGCCTACCATACTATCGTACTGCACATAAATCCAGCGCTTGTTGGCAATGTTAGGCAATTGAATTATTTGTTCTGCAACAGATTTTAATTCGGTATTGCTTTCAATATCTTTTATACTATTTATGTTAAAACCAGCGACTTCTTTAAGATAACCGGGCTCTTTATATTCACGCTCGTATTGCGGGGCGCCACCGCCGAGTACTAAATCATACGCAGGAATTTGCGCTTCCAGTTCGCCGTTCTGGTAGAAACTTAGTAAACCATCATCGGTTACTTCGCCTATCTGGCTACAGGGCAAATCCCATTTGTCAAACACTTTCAATACTGCTTCTTCCTTGCCTTTTTCTACCACGATCAACATGCGTTCCTGGCTTTCGCTTAATAATAATTCCCAGGCCTTCATGTTTTGCTGCCGGGTAGGCACTTTATCCAAATCAATGCGCATGCCCACTTCGCCTTTGGCGCTCATCTCACTGCAGGAACAAATAATACCCGCGGCGCCCATATCCTGCATGCCCACAACGGCGCCGGTATCAATAACTTCAAGGCAGGCTTCGAGCAATTTCTTTTCCTGGAAAGGGTCGCCCACCTGAACGGCGGGTAAATCTTCCGTACTTTCTTCCGTAATATTAGCTGAGGCAAAAGAAGCGCCTCCAATACCATCTTTGCCTGTTGCACTTCCCACAAAAAATACAGGGTTGCCCTTGCCTTTTGCCGTGGCGCTTACAGTTTTATTAACCTGCAAAATACCCACACTCATGGCATTTACCAGCGGGTTGGTAGCATAACAATCTTCAAAATAGGTTTCACCAGCCACGGTGGGCACGCCAAAACAATTGCCATAATGGCCAATGCCATGCACTATACCTGCCAGCAGGCGCTGGTTCTTTTTTTCTTTTAAATTACCAAAACGCAGGCTGTTGAGCGATGCGATAGGCCGGGCGCCCATGGTAAAAATATCCCGCTGAATACCACCCACGCCAGTCGCCGCGCCTTGGAAAGGTTCGATTGCCGATGGATGGTTATGGCTTTCTATTTTAAATACCACACCCCAGCCATTGCCCAAATCCATAAGGCCGGCATTTTCTTCACCGGCGGCAACGAGCATGCGGCCACCATCGCGGGGCAGGGTTTTTAGCCATTTAATGGAATTTTTATAGCTGCAGTGTTCACTCCACATGGCGCTAAACGCACAGAGCTCGGTAAAGTTGGGCGTGCGCCCGAGTTTTTGTTTTATCAGTTCAAATTCTTCGGCTGTAAGACGTAGTTCTTCGGCTGTTTTTGCGGTAATTTCCATTCAGTGTTTATGAACGATGAGATGATTGATTTACCCCACAAAATTAAACAATTATAGCTTGCCCGTTTTTTTGAATTTGTTTAAAGACGCACAATTTTAAGCGTAGTTTGGGCTACAGATGCACAGATAAACAAAAGCGAAGAATTACACATAAAATCGTTTCTGTGTGTCAATTAATGTTTTATTTGCTTTGCTGCAATTTTCTAAATATGCCTGTTGTTAATTTACAAACCCGTGTCAATGCGCCCATCGAAATTTGCTTCGATCTTTCCCGCAGCATTAACCTGCATACCATTTCTACTGCGCAAACGAAAGAAAAGGCAATTGCAGGAAGAACAAGCGGCCTGATAGAATTAAGCGAAACTGTTACCTGGCAGGCGACCCATTTTGGCATAAAACAAAAACTTACTTCAAAAATTACGGCTTATGAAAGGCCGTTTCATTTCAGGGACGAGCAGGTGAAAGGTGCATTTAAGTACATAAAACACGATCATTATTTTATACAGGATGATGGTTTTGTTATAATGAAGGATGTTTTTGAATTTGGATCGCCGCTTGGTTTATTAGGCAAGCTGGCTGATAAATTCGTGCTTACAAAATATCTTACCGGCTTCCTGCTTAGAAGAAATAATCTTATTAAAGAATATGCGGAAACTGAAAAATGGAAAACTGTTTTGGATAGCAGTGCTTATTAAAACCTTTAGTTAAACAATAGCCCTTACGCAGCAGCGTTTTAAATTTTTATTCATCTTTAGTAAATGAAACGCCCGGTAAAACGTTTCTTACACACAAGTGAATGTACATTAAAGGCGTTCCATGAGACAACTGGAAAAATAAATAAGAACGAATGAAACAACCTTCTTTACTCTTTTGCATTTTGATGGATATAATTGGATATGCCACGTATTCCATTCCTTTGTTAGGCGAAGTTGGTGATGCATTATGGGCGCCCGTGTCTGCGATTATCTTTTATATTTCCTTTGGCGGATGGAAAGGCGGCTTTGGCGCCATCTTTAATTTTGTGGAAGAAATATTGCCCGGCACCGATTTTATTCCAAGCTTTACCATTATGTGGCTGGTGCAGAGGGCTGCAAGAAAGAAGATTGCAGTTTCAATGTGATACTTCCCTAGTTCACCACTTTAGCAATCCTTCCATCTTTTCCGGCTAAAAAAACAGCTTTACCTTTTTTGGCTTTAGTACAAACATGAAAGCTTTCGTTTGAAATAAGTTTCCAGTTTAAGCCGCCATCCATTGAAACGTCAACGCCGCTTGTGCCGCAGGTTATGAGAACATTCGATGTTAAAAATGCTACGCAGCTTCTGTAACCATGCGGCGGCGTTTGCACCGGCGCATGCAGTAATCTTTCACCGTCTATTGTAAATACGTCGATGTTATTTTTTTTGAGCGTATCATTTGCATAATCACCGCCAACAATAGCAATCTTTTTCATAGCCGGATCAACATCAACAGAATTAGCGCCTTCAGAGCCTTTGCCATGAATAATATTCAATCCTGCGGGCGAGCCATTTACAAACAACCTCGAATCTGTACCGCCGGTAACAAAATAAATAAAGGGTTGATTTTTGTTGCCCATCATTTTAATATTCGTTCCGCTGGATGCAAAAAAAGCTTCACCATCCGCTGCGGTGTATTCATTATCTGCTTCTTTAAGTGGCAACCATTTATCACCATAATCAGTTGTCATGGCAATAAATAATTTATTGTTGATAGGGTCGCCAATCACAACACCGCTGCCATCTTCTGTAAAATCCATTGCATCTAAAAACATACCGGGCCTGTCATCACGAAAAACCTGTGCCCACGATTTACCACCATCTTTTGTTTTTAAAATAAGTGCCGGTGTGTCCACGGCAATTATTACAGCCGTGTTGGCATCAAAAGCTTCTATATCACGAAAGTCACGGGTTTCATAATTTTTTACGGTTATCCATTCAAAGTTTTTACCGCCGTCTGTGCTTCTTGCCACCTGCCCGTTATTGCCGCTTACCCATATTACATTATCATCAACAGCGCTTAAGCCGCGTAATGAAATTTTGTCTTTTGAGGTTAATACTTTTATATGCTGCGCTTTACAAACAAATACGCATAAAAAGAAAGCAGCAAACAGTGCGAGGTTCTTCATAATATATTCTTTGATTGATGCAAGTTTGCAACCTTCGTACCATTTTAGCAAATGCTACTTATAAACATACGTGTATTACTATGCGTACAACGTTTTTTTTGAAAACTTTAAATTGCTTTGGTGCGTGTAATATTATTTTTGCCCGCATTGGTTTGTTAAAGTCTTGAGACTTTGCGCATACAACCTGCGAAGTCCGGAGACTTCACAGAGCACAAGCTTGGCAGCGTGTGAGCGTTTGCCCAATAGCATTTATGCAGTTGAAGGGAGTGACACAACCGTGATGCCACAACGTATCAACTGCTGGTATCATAACAATAAAATTGAGCCAATTGAAAATTGGCATTAAAATATTATGGCAGAGATGAATTTTGATTATACGGAAGAGAGTATTCGCAGCCTCGACTGGCGGGAACATATTCGTTTGAGGCCGGGTATGTATATTGGTAAATTAGGTGATGGCTCATCACCGGACGATGGTATTTATGTGCTGGTGAAAGAAGTGATTGATAACTGTATTGATGAGCACACAATGGGTTATGGCAAACATGTTGACATAACTATTCAGGGCAAAACGGTAACCATTCGCGACTATGGCCGTGGCATTCCGCTGGGCAAAGTGGTTGACGTGGTAAGCAAGATAAATACCGGCGCTAAATACGACAGTAAAGCGTTTCAGAAAAGTGTGGGCTTGAATGGTGTGGGCACAAAAGCAGTGAATGCTTTGAGCACTTATTTTAAAGTAGATAGTTTTCGTGAGGGTAAAGTAAAGACAGCAGAGTTTGAAAAAGGCGTTTTAATTAAAGAACATAAAGAGGCAAAAAGCACAGAAGATAATGGTACGCTGATAACGTTTATTCCTGATGAAACGGTGTTTAAGAATTTTCATTTTATACATGAATATTTGGATAACCAGCTTTGGAATTATTGTTATCTGAATGCCGGCCTGGTTATTAATTTAAACGGCAAGCGTTATGTAAGTAAAAATGGTTTGCTCGATTTGCTTACACGCAAAACCAATCCTGATGAATTGCGTTACCCGGTTATTCATTTAAAAGGTGATGATATTGAAGTAGCGCTTTCGCATAACAACGATTATGGCGAAGATTTATTTTCGTTTGTGAATGGCCAGTACACAACACAAGGTGGCACACACCAGCAGGCTTTTCGGGAAGCGTATGTAAAAACTATTCGTGATTTTTTTAAGAAAGATTATGAAGCGGCGGATATACGGCAGAGTATTGTGGCCGCTATATCTGTGCGTGTGCAGGAACCCGTTTTTGAAAGCCAGACAAAAACCAAACTGGGCTCGCAAACCGTGTATGAAGGCGGGCCAAGCATGAAGAATTTTGTGCAGGATTTTTTATCGAGGGAATTAGATAATTTTTTACACCGGAATTCGCAGATAGCTGAATCATTAAAAAAACGTATTGAGCAAAGTGAACGTGAAAGAAAGGAACTGGCCGGCATTAAAAAGCTGGCGAATGAACGTGCAAAAAAAGCCAACCTGCATAATAAAAAATTACGCGATTGTCATGTGCATTTGAATGAGGAACCGCCTGCTAAAAATAAGGATGCTTTTATTGAACAGCAGAATAATTCAACCATATTTATTACGGAAGGTGACAGTGCCAGCGGTTCTATAACCAAGGCACGCAATGTGGAAACGCAGGCTGTATTCAGTTTACGCGGCAAGCCATTGAACAGTTATGGATTGACCAAGAAGATAGTGTATGAAAATGAAGAATTCAATTTGCTGCAACATGCATTGAATATTGAAGATGGGCTGGAAGGGTTGCGTTATAATAATATCGTAATTGCCACCGATGCGGATGTGGATGGCATGCACATTCGCTTACTGATAATGACCTTCTTTTTGCAGTTCTTTCCAGATCTTGTAAAACGTGGCCATGTTCATATTTTAGAAACGCCTTTATTCCGTGTGCGTGATAAAAAGGAAACGATTTATTGTTATGATGAAAGCGAAAAACAGGCCGCTATTAAAAAGCTGGGCGGCAAACCTGAGATAACCCGCTTTAAAGGTTTGGGCGAAATATCGCCGGAAGAATTTGAACGTTTCATTGCAGCCGATATGCGCCTGCAGCCGGTAATTTTGGAACAGGGTGAACACATTCAGCAATTGCTTGAATACTATATGGGTAAAAACACGCAGCAGCGCCAGGAATTTATTATTGATAATTTGAGGGTAGAGCTGGATTTGGTAGAGGAAACTCTCACCCGCTGAATGGAGATTATGAAACTCCCGGCTTTATTATTTGAATTAAATTTGTAAAAATGTTTTGTTATGGAAGCGCTTAGAATAAGAGGTGTTGCAAAAGAAGGGATACTGACAATACCTGTTCCTGATAAGTTTGAAGGAAAAGACCTTGAAGTAATAGTTTTAACTCCTGATGAAAATGATACTGCTGCATTACAAGAAGATTTGCAAAGCAAAAAAGTAGAACGGTTATTTAAAGTTATAGGAACAGCAAAAGATACAACCACAACCTTTGATAAACACGATGTTTACAACCAGTAGAATATTTGTTGACAGCTCTGTGTTGGTAGAACCGTTACAAAACAGAAAAGTTGAGTTTTATAAAGATCTAATTTTAAACCACACATTTACATGCTGCATTAACACCATAGAAGTTAGTGAATATCTATACAAATATATTGGGTTGCAAAATTTAGGATCGCCGCAAACAGTGCAGGAAAATAAAAAAACCGCTGAAGCTTTACAGCCATATTTTATTACAAGAACGTTGGAGGAATTTCAACTGCTTGAAATAAATAGTACAGTTCTGTCCCAGGTTCCTGAACTCATGTCCAAATATAATCTTCTTCCAAACGATGCCATTATTTTAGCAACATGCAAAATACATGGTATTAAGCAGCTTGCCAGCCACGATACAGATTTTGAAGAAGCATGTAAAACAGAAGGAATTGAATTACTTACGGAAAAAGATTAATCAATCATTATTCTTTCTAACCCTTTCAAAAACGCCTCATCCACATCTGCGCCAATACCAATATCATCAGGCAGTTCCACACAAAAATTATTATAGGTAACACCGCCAATAACGGGATCTGTTTTATGACCGAGCAGGCAGGTATCCATATCATAAAATTGTACGTTATCATAAGCTGTTGCGAAATGTGCAAAAGCCGTTAATGCAACGCGGCTTTCGAGCATGCCGCCCATCATGCAGGGGATATTGCTGGCTTCACAAACTTCATTAATCTTTATAGCTTCCAGTATGCCGCCGCTTTTGGCAAATTTTATATTCACATAATCGCAGGCATTGGCGGCAATGATCCGCTCTGCATCATGATGATCGAATACGCTTTCATCTGCCATAATTTTTACAGGTGAAAGCTGTACAAGCTCAGGCAATTTACCGTCATCATAACGGCGCATAGGTTGCTCGCAAAACTCAATATTATAATCTTTAAATGCGGTTAATACTTTTAAAGCATCTTCATAAGTCCAGCCCTGGTTGGCATCAATGCGGATCTTTATATCCGGGCCAACGGTTTTTATTATCAAGCCGATGGCTTCCATATCATTCGCTGCATTTTTGCCAAGTTTTACTTTTAAAATTTCTACGCCCTGTTCCACAAATGCTTCGGCCTGCAATGCCATTTGCTGCGGCGCATTAATGCCCACGGTAACATCTGTTTTTAGTTCTTTCTTTTTTTCGCCGCCAAGAAATTTATATAAAGGAAGATTAGCATGCTTTGCGGCTATATCATATAAAGCCATATCAAAAGCGCTTTTAATGGTATAATTACCCGCAGTAAATGCATGCAGTTCATTCATTCTTGCAGTAATATCAAGCGCCTCTTTATCTTTCCATAACTGCGCAAAATCTTTCGCCATTTCAAAGCATGTGGCTTGTGTTTCACCAACGATCATTGGAAAGGCAGAACATTCTCCCACTCCAACAATATTTTCATCGGTGTAAATACGTATAAAAATGTTTTGCGCAAAATGCATGGTGCCGGTTGCAATAGTGAATGGCACCATCGGAATGCTGTATTTATAAATTTCTGTTTTGGTTATCTTCATGAATTGTAGTTATGATGCTTCATCTTTTGGTTGCCATAATTCAATTTTATTGCCTTCGGGATCCATTGTCCAGCCGAAGATTCCATAATCATAATCTTCCGTTTTATCTGCAACCTAAATGCCTTTCTCTTTTAATGATTGTAACAAGGCCTGCAAATCTTTTACACGAAAATTAATCATGAATTGGCTTTGCGATGGGCTAAAATATTCACTGCTTTCTTCAAAGAAAGAGAAAACCGTGGTGCCCGGGTTATCCGGTTTTTCATTTATCCATGGAAAGGCTGCATAATTGCCTTCCATAAAATCAATGCCCAGGTTTCCTTTATACCATTTGGCAAGGCTTTCAGGATCTTTTGCTTTTATAAATACGCCGCCAATGCCGGTTACATTTTCCATAAGTTATTATTTAAAAAATTATAGTCTTTTTTTCAAATTTTCCTTTACGCCATCAAACCATTCATCTTTTAAAATACTTAATACAATTGAATCACGCCTTACATCGCCTTCCATTGTGGGCATATTGCGGCGCAAAATGCCATCTACCTTGCAGCCAAGAGATTTCATGGCCGCAATGCTTCGTTCATTTCTTGCATCGGCGCGAAACTCAACCCTTTCCATGCTCAATTGCTCAAAAGCAAATTGCAGCAACAAGGATTTACAGTGCTTATTCAAACCCGTTCCGTGAAATTTTTTTCCATACCAGGTATAACCAAGCTGCAATGTTTTATAGGGAAAATTAATATCATAAAATCTTGTGCTGCCTGCATATTCGTTTGTTTGTTTATCAAACACGATAAAAGGAAATTCTTTTCCGGCAGCTTTTTCAGTCATTGCAATGCTGATATAATTCTTCAAGCCATCTTCCCCTTCCGGCCTCACAAGCGAATAAAACCAAAGCCCTTTTTCATTTAACGAAAACGGCAACAAATTGTTATAATCACTTTCTTCAAGCGGTCTTAATATAACACGGTCATCTTCTAACGTTATGTTGGGAAACTTTTCCGGTGATGATTGCATATTTTCGTGCTGATTATTTTTTCAAATATAATGCTAAGCACTTGTTTGAATTAATTATATGCAGGCAACTATGAACAGCACGCCTAAGCTGCCATAAAAACATGCAGCACAAGTGTTGCGATCCGCCACGTCGGACAAGCTGCAACCGTGCTCAATCTAAGTTCATTAGCTGGTTACATAAATATTCATCAAATAATTTGCGAAGCAAAGCATTTAATTATTATGTGCGGAATAGTTGGTTATATAGGTTCTAAAGATGCATACCCGGTAGTATTAAAAGGCTTGAAGCGACTGGAATACCGCGGTTATGACAGCGCCGGGGTGGCATTAATTAACGGCGGTTTAAAAGTGTATAAAAAGAAAGGCCGCGTTGCAGACCTTGAAGAAACACTGATTGGTAAAGATGTAAGCGGGCATATTGGCATTGGCCATACACGCTGGGCCACACATGGCGAACCCAGCGACCGTAATGCACATCCGCATGTAAGCAACAGCGGCAATTTTGCTATGATACATAACGGCATTATTGAAAATTATGCACAGATAAAAAATGAGTTGCTTAAAAAAGGTTACACGTTTAAAAGTGATACCGATACAGAAGTGCTGCTGAATTTTATTGAAGACATTAAAAAAAATAATGAAGGCACACTGGAAGAAGCGTTGCGATATGCTTTAAAAAGAATTACCGGCGCTTATTGTATTTTATTAATTGATAAAGATGATCCGCATACAATAATCGCGGCACGAAAAGGCAGCCCGCTGGTAATAGGTATTGGAAAGAATGAACATTTTTTGGCAAGCGATGCGTCGCCGATTGTTGAATACACCAAAGAAGTGGTGTATGTAAACGATTATGAAATTGCGATTGTTCGTGCAGATGAACTGATATTAAAAAATCTCGGCAACGAAAAACAAACACCATTTATAACAAAGCTTGATGTGGAACTGGCCGCTATTGAAAAAGGCGGGTATGACCATTTTATGCTGAAAGAAATTTTTGAGCAGCCTCAAACTATTTATGATTGTTTACGCGGAAGACTTGATGCAGATAAAGGAACGATAACCATGAGCGGCATTCAACAATATGCGGAACAAATTATGCATGCGCCGCGCATTATAATGATTGCCTGCGGCACAAGCTGGCATGCGGGTTTGGTGGCCGAATATATTTTTGAAGAACTTTGCCGCATTCCTGTTGAAGTGGAATATGCATCTGAGTTTCGATACCGCAATCCTGTAATAAATAAAGGCGATGTTATTATTGCTATATCGCAAAGTGGCGAAACAGCCGATACTTTAGTAGCAATTGAAAAAGCTAAAGAACAGGGCGCCATTATTTTGGGTGTATTGAATGTTGTGGGCTCATCCATTGCCCGCGTTTCACATGCAGGCGCTTATACGCATGCCGGCCCTGAAATTGGCGTGGCCAGCACCAAAGCATTTACAGCACAACTGGCGGTATTAACGATGATTGCTTTAAAGATTGCACATCAAAAGCAAACGATTGATGAAGAACGCTACCATGTTTTATGCAAAGAATTAATGGCTGTTCCTGATAAAGTGGCAACGGTGCTTGAACAGAATGATAACATTAAAACACTTGCTCAAAAATATAAGGATGCACATGATTTTTTATACCTCGGCCGTGGTTACAATTTTCCGGTTGCGCTGGAAGGCGCATTAAAGCTGAAAGAGATTTCTTATATACATGCCGAAGGTTATCCCGCTGCGGAAATGAAACACGGCCCCATAGCACTGGTGGATGAAACTTTACCTGTTGTTTTTGTGGCAACGAAAGATGCCTATCATCAAAAAATTGTGAGCAATATGCAGGAAATAAAAGCGCGGAAAGGAAAAGTTATTTCCGTTATAACGGAAGGCGATACGGTTTCTCCAACGCTTTCGGATGATGTGATTATTGTGCCGGAAGCTGATGAAATTGTTGCGCCAATGTTGAGCGTAATTCCATTGCAGTTGCTGGCCTATTATGTTGGCGTTGCCAAGGGTTATGATGTGGATAAACCGAGAAACCTGGCAAAGAGTGTAACAGTGGAATAAACTCTCACCATCGTTCCCTCTTCATAAATGGCGAGGGATGTCTCTGTGCGAGAAGCTTATTAATTGCTTATAAGGAACGGTTTACTTAGCCGGGCGCTTCAATTCCGTCGGCCGGGTTTTGTAAAGGCCTTACTTTAATCTTTCTGCCTGCTGCATTACAAATGCTACAATATTTTCCGTTGAATGCTGAAGCTGCAATTGTTTTGGCTGCTGTTGCTGCAACCAGTTTATGATTATTTCAACAAAGTTTTTATCAATATTCTCAATAACAGGAACATTAAAATCTTTTAAAGCAGCAGCATTGCATTTTTGTTCGTACTGGCCTTTAATGGGAATGCACAAAAGTTTTTTACCGAGATAAAGAATTTCTGCAGGCGTTTCAAAACCAGCGCCGGTAATTACACCGGAACAATTTATTATGCTTTTATTGAAGGCATCATTATCCACTGGCTGTATGGTTATGTTTTTTTTGGTTGACAGCAATTTCGCCGTTTTGGAAAAAAGATGAAACTGCACATCTTTCAGGTTTACGAAATAATTTATCAGTAAATCATCACTGTATTGCGGAAGATATACGGTTATATGATTTTTATTATCCGGCTGAGCTTTTAAAATAACATCTTTAATAACCGGGTTGAAAATAAAATTATCGTATTGTTTAAAATGCAATCCGGTATAAACAGTTGACGGCGCATAATATTTTAATATCCATTCGCCCGCCATATTTTTTGTTGCAGGCTTCGGCACTTTTGCCGATTGAAAGCTTGCCTGGTGGCCAAAGCCTATGCAAGGTATTTTTTTCAGCCTGCAGCTTAAAGCGGCTATGCTTTCAAAATCTATCAGCACACAATCATAGTTTTCAACCGGCAGGTCTTTTGCTTCTTTCCACACACGTCTTGCACTGAATTCTTTCATCATTCTTACATAATCAAGACCACCGCCCTGCGTGTAATAAAGGCTTACACCTTTGCTTTTATAACGCACGGGCAAGCTGGTTTGCAGGCTGCTGTTATTGCCGCTTAAAAAAATATCCACCGTTCCGTATTGCTGTAAATAAGGCAATAATTCTATGGCTCTTGCAATGTGCCCGTTGCCTGTGGCCTGAACCGCGTAAAAGATTTTCACGAAGAAGCTGTTTGAGTTAATAAAGCGAATATTACCATCATTTACCGGTCTGACGCCTTTAAGTGGTAAATATGAATTAAGCAATTTGCGGAAGCGCCTGGCCGTTATTTATGATCAATCTTAAAAATAACTTAAGCAGCTTCTTATAATTATCCTGTTTTTTTTCTGGGGTTATTATTGGCCGGAAAATTAAGGGAATTAATAAACATGGTTACTTCATTACTGATTACATTGAGCTCCGGTATTTTTTGTACATCGGGCTGAAAATGCTGAGCGGCATATTCACCGGCATTATACTGATATATTTTCCACTCGTTTTTATTAAATTCAAGTGCGGTTAAGTTTTCAATCCAATCGCCACTGTTCAGGTACGTAACTTTTCCTGTTTTGTTTTGAATTATTTTGTTTTGGGGCTGATGAATATGGCCGCAAATAACGTAGTCATAATTTTTTTCAATGGCCAGTTCGGCGGCCGTTTGTTCAAAATTAGATATCCATTTTACAGCTTTCTTTACGCTGTTCTTCACCCTTTTGCTGAAGCTCATTTTTTCGTGCCCGGCCAAAACCAGCCACCAGTTTATAAAGTTATTAAGTATTATCAGGAGGTCGTAGCCTTTACCGCCAAGCTTTGCCAGCAGTTTTGCGCTCCCTTTTGTAGTAGCGTCAAAAACATCGCCATGAAATATCCATGTTTTTTTGCCGTTTATTTCAAGCAATAATTTATCGGTAAGCGAAAAATTGCCCATGTTTAAAGGGCTCCACCGCCGCAGCACCTCATCGTGGTTGCCGGTTATATACACAACCTGCGTTCCCTTCGACAACATGGAAAAAATTTCCTTTATAACCTGCATGTGGGTGGGTGGGAAGTAGTGTTTGGAAAACTGCCAGCAGTCTATTATATCACCATTCAGTATCAGTATTTTTGGCTGAATACTCCGGAGATAGTTGACGGCTTCCTGTGCCCGGCAACCGTAAGTGCCTAAATGAAGATCGCTTAAAACGGCAATTTCGAGGTTTCGTTTTTGCATGAAATCGGGTTTTCCAAAGGTTGAAACCAAATGTTACCCAAGTGTAATTCCAATATGAAGAAATTATGTTCTTTTTGTAAACATTTGGTAAATGCTACATGCGTAAGCTATTAATTTTAAATTAAATTATAAGCTTAGATTGTGTTATCAAATTATTATGTAAAAAATACGCAACTTTTTCAGCTTTACAACAATTACTTTTGCGGCAAAATTCAAACGCAATGAGAAAATTTTTCCAAATTCTTTTGGTACTTCTTTTCCCTTTTTTCGTAAAAGCCCAGGTAACAACGAGTAATATTACAGGTACTGTTACCTCAACCGACAATGCAAAACTTCAGGGTGCCACGGTTACGGCTACCCACGTACCCACCGGAACCATATATAAAACGATGGTATCGGACAAAGGTGATTACGGACTCTTTAACCTGCGTTCAGGCGGACCCTATACTATAAAAGTTGATTATGTTGGGTACACATCGTCTGACAAAAAAGATATTTATTTGTCGTTGGGTGAATATTTAAACCTCGATTTTAAACTGTCGCAACAGAATACAACTTTAAACGACGTAGTTGTATCGGCTTACAGCAATCAAAAAACAGGCGCAGCAGGCGGCGACGAAACAAATATCGGACGTGATAAAATGGCTAATCTCCCAACAGTTGGCCGCAATATGAGCGATTATCTGCGTTATGTGCCGCAGGCTAAAGTAACTGCAGATGGTGGCATTTCAATTGCCGGCCAGAACAACCGGTACAATTCATTTTATATAGATGGCGCTGTAAATAATGATGCATTCGGGCTTGCCGCCAGCGGTACGAATGGCGGCCAGGCAGGCATTGCACCCATTTCAATTGACGCGATTGACCAGTTCCAGGTAGTAGTTTCTCCTTATGATGCCTCTCTCGGAAATTTTACCGGTGGTGGTATTAATGCTATTACCAAAAGCGGAACGAATAATGAAGAAGCCTCTGTTTATTATTTCTTCAGAAACCAAAACCTGTCAGGCAAAACACCCGGCGCCGATAAAGCAGATGCAACGAAGCTTCCAGATTTCAGCAATAAAACCTATGGCGCCCGTGTGGGCGGAGCCATCATCAAAAACAAATTATTCTACTTTGCCAATGTTGAATGGCAACGTGACGAAAGGCCACAACCTCAAATAGATCCTTACAGCGGGGCTATAACAAGTGCACAGATTCAGGAACTGTCAAATTATTTGCAAAAAACTTATAATTATAATCCCGGCAGCTATTTGGATAACCCCGAAAAAGTTCAGGCAAACAGGGTGGTTGCAAAAGTTGACTGGAATATTAATGATGCCAATAAGCTAAGTGTAAGTTTTCGCCATACGGATGGCTTCAGGAATAATGTTAGCCGCAGCAGCAGCAGTACAATAAATTTTTATAATGCCGGCTATGTAATGCCTAATAAAACCAATTCCGGTTCAATTGAACTGAACTCACGGTTTAGCAACAGTAACAGCAACAGGCTGTTGCTCACTTTCACAAACGTAAAAGACGACCGGGGGCCATTGGGTGGCGCATTTCCCCGTGTGCAAATAAAAGATGGATCAAATAATGTTTATTTAGGAACAGAAGAGTTTTCTACGGCCAACCTGTTAAAGCAAAATAATTATGCCTTGTTTGATGTATATAAAATATTTAAAGGCAATCACACCTTATCGTTCGGAACTGATGATGAATTAAGCTATTCCTATAATATCTTCATCAGGCAGAATTACGGGTCGTACATCTTTAACAGCCTTGATGATTTTTATGCAGGCAATGCAGCAACCTATAACAGGTCATATTCCCTGGTTGATCCAGGTGTAACTGGTGACGCTGCTGTAAATGCAGCTGCTGAATTCAATACGCTGCGGTTAGGATTGTTTGCTTCAGATGAGTTTAAAGTAAACAACAGGTTTACTTTAACTTTTGGAGTTCGTCTCGATAATACGAGCTTTCTTACCACTCCTAAAGAAGATAAATTTTTTAATGATACCGCCTTATCTAAAATATCACAATATTATGACTTGGAAGGCGCAAAATCCGGGCAAATTTCAAGCCCCAAACTGGCTATCAATCCCCGCGTAGGATTTACTTACAAAATTCCTGAATCAGGGCTCACCATTCGAGGCGGTCTCGGTACATTCAGTGGCCGTGTGCCGCTTGTATGGCCTGGCGGCGTGTACAACAACAATGGCATAAGCATAGCAGGTATCCGTGGCAGTAATGTAGAATTCAGGCCTGATCCGTTTGATCAATATACTGCTGCAGATTTTGGCGCAACTGTATCAGTGCCTTCCGGAGAAATAAACCTTATTTCAAAAGATTTTAAAATGAATAAGGTGTTTAGAACTTCACTGGCAGTAGATAAAACTTTTGGCAAAGGCTGGAGAGCTACTATTGAAGGAATATATACAGCCAATATCAATGAAATAAAATATACCCGCGTGGATATACTTCCTCCAACAGAAAAATCTGAGGGTGCAGATCAAAGGAATGTATATGCGCTTAGCGGAAGTTTCCCTCAATCAATCGGCGTGCGTGAAGATGGCAGCACACCTTATACAGGTATTTACCTGCTTTCAAATAACGATGGTAAAAAAGGTTATTCTTATAACATTTCTGCCACGCTTAATAAAAACTGGGCAAACGGTTTTTCTGCAAACGTAAACTATGTTTATGGCCGTTCCATGATATTGAACGAAGGAACAAGCTCGCAAAACAGTTCGCAATGGCGTTATATGGAAACTGTTAATGGAAGAAACTATATGGGACTTTCCCGCAGCGATTTTGATTTGGGCCATCGCGTTTTTGCTTATGTATCAAAGAAATTTACTTATGCCAATAAAGCCCTGGCTACTACTGTGTCATTGGTTTATAACGGGCAAAGTGGAGCGCCTTACAGTTTTGTAATGGCAAACGGTATGGTGCGTGATTATGATAACAGTGAATCAAACGATCTTATTTATATTCCTAAAAGCGCTTCTGAGATTACATTTGTTCAAAATGGGGATTATACACCTGAACAGCAATGGCAGATGTTTAATGATTATATCCAAAACGATAAGTATCTCAGCAAACATCGTGGTGAATATGCTGAAAGAAATGGTGCAAGATTACCTTTTGTAAATATTGTTGATTTGAAGCTGCAGCAGGATTTCAACTTAAAGATTGGAGGTAAAACATACCAATTACAGCTTACTTACGATATATTTAATCTCACTAACCTGATAAATAGAAACTGGGGCAAACAATACTTTATGTCAAACGACCAGGCTTCTATTCTGAATATGAAAGGTTATGTTTCATCTACTGACCTCACACCTACATTTACCTTTACACCGCCCACCGGCAGAGATGGTAAAGTGTACGATTTGAGCGATGGTGTTTATAACAGTTCAAGGTGGACAAGCCAAATTGGTGTAAGGCTGAGTTTATTTTAATTGTATTATTATTTATAACATTATAAGCATTTTAAAAGCCCCGCACACATGCGGGGCTTTTTCTTTATTAAAGGATCAAATATATGTTCAACAGGAAAGCCAGATGCTGATATAATAACCGGGAATGGTTTCCCTTTGAAAGAATTTCCCGATTCATTCCATTATTAACTTCTAAAAAATAACCTATGGCTTTCAAAGCAACCTTGAAAATCGGCAGCAAAGAGTTTGATGTACTCAAATGCGATTATGAATTACGCAGAGACGTTGATTCAAAAGGCAGGCCTTCTTCCGGCGTTTACGGAGGCACTATTAATCTTACAGTAGAGTCTACCGACGATACTTCTATTGTTGAATCGCTGGTAAACCAGTTTAAACCCGTTGACGGTAACATAACTTTTAAGAAAAGCGATGAAGATGCCAAAATGAAAGAATTATCCTGGGAAAAAGGGTATTTCGTTTATTTTAAAGAAGGCATTGATGTTACGGGCAAACAACCTATGCGAATTGACTTTGCAGTTTCTGCACAAACTATTAAAATGGGCAATGCAGAACACAAAAACGATTGGCCTGCATAAACCTGTTTATTACATCTTTTAAATTCCTCTCATGGTTTTGCATGAGAGGAATCAGCTTATTTGTATCAGGGCTTCTGCAGCATTTCACCTGAAATAGCAGCCTGCATTTATTTTAACCCACCGTAACATTTTTTATGGAGAAAGTAATTGCTGATATAGAAATTGAAGATCAGAAAATAGAACATTACAGCACTGTAACGATTAATCAAAAATTTAATGAGCATCATACTTTTTCCATCCGGATAAAATATGATGTGCTTGAAAAAACCGGCTCCTTCAATTTAAGCAATGCGCAAAAGCTTATTGGTAAATCGGCGGTTATTAAATTGCTGTATGCCAATACGCATGAAATTGCCTATGAATTTCATGGCCTCGTTTGCGGCATTGATATTGAGCAGGCGGATAATTTTTCCAGTGATCTTGTAATAAAAGGATTTAGCCCAACCATACTTTTGGAGAACGGCCAGAACTTCAATTCTTTTTATAATAAAAAACTGCAGCAAATTGTTGATGCTTTAACCGGCAGTTTATCGCAGGTAAACTGCAGTGTAAACAACAGCCCCCAATATAAAACGCCGATTGCTTACGTTTCCCAATACCGCGAAAGCGCTTTTCATTTTTTAAACCGGTTGTCTTCACAGTTTGGCGAATGGTTTTATTATGATGGGCAAAAATTATACTTTGGCAAGCCTTCCGGCTCCCCAAATATCGAAGTGATTTATGGCATTGATGTGCGCAGCATGCAAATGAAACTGCAGATTCTGCCATTAACCTTTAGTGGTTATTCTTATCTGTCAAAAGATGATAAGCTTATTACGGCAGATGCGCCTTCCACTATTGATGGCCTTGATCAATATGCCAGCTTTGTTTTAAATGAATCAAACAAGATTTTTTCCGAACCGGTTAGTTTTCCTGTTAAGCAAAGAATTGAAAGCAAATCAGATCTTGATGGTTTTCTTACACAAAAGAAAAAAGCTATGGCCGCCAATCTTGAAGTGCTTACTGCTACCAGCGATAATCCTGCAGTGTGCATTGGCGCTATTGCCGATTTAAAAGTATCAGTTTTATCCGGCGCAGATTTTAAAAAGGAAGATGGCGGCAAGTTTTTAATAACAGCTATTGAACATCATGTTTCAGGCAACGGGAAATATTATAACAGCTTTGAAGGTATTCCTTCAGGCATAGATGTAATACCGGTTGATAATGTGATTGTGCCACTGGCCGAACCGCAGGTGGCAACAGTAAAAGATAATAAAGACCCTGATAATATGGGCCGGGTGCGCGTGCAAATGTTATGGCAGCAGGCCGGCAATGAAATGACGGACTGGCTGCGTGTAATGACGCCCGATGCCGGCGGTGGCAAAGGCGGCGCAAAAAACCGAGGCCTTGTGGTTGTTCCTGAGCCCGGCGACCAGGTATTGGTTTGTTTCCGCTATAATGATCCGGACAGGCCTTTTGTGCTGGGCAGCATGTTTCATGGAAAAACGGGTGGCGGTGGCGGACAGGGCAATAAAGTAAAAAGCCTTACCGCGCTTTCGGGCAGTGTGGTTAGTTTAGATGGCGATGCCATTAATATAATTGATGCAGCGGGTAATAAAGTAACGCTCGATGGTGGTGGTAAAATAAATATTAACTGCACAGCAAACATTACGCTCGAATGCGGCAGTTCAAAAATAACGATGGATTCAGGTGGTAAAATTGAAATATCAGGCACTGAAATCACCGTTAGCGGCAGCACAAAAGCAGAAATGAAAAGCACCGCTTCATTTAAAGCAGAAGGCACGGCGGCAACGGTTAAAGGCGCTACTGCAGAAGTAAGCGGGGATACAAAAGTTGATGTAAAAAGTGGCGCTGCAGTTGAAGTGGGTTCACCGGCTACAACCGTTAAGGGCGATGCAAATCTTAAACTTCAAAGTGCAACCGTTGACGTGGAAGGCTCTGCCATGACTAATGTAAAAGGTGGTGTTGTAAATCTTAATTAAAGCGTATGGCCTCTGAACATAATCCAATAGCCGGGCTCATTCATCAGATACAGCAAAAATGGATAGATGAAGTTTCTCCTTATCCGCAAATAAAAATAGCACGCTGGCTTATTCAGCCTGACCAGGCAAGATTATTCGAAGGTTTTTTAAAACTTGAATCAACAGAACATGGTGCTTTGCCTGAAGTTTTGGTAACCATGTTAACGCCCTTTAAAAATGAAAGAATATATGCTGCGGATTTAATAAAAGATTGGATTGAGGCTTATACAAGAGATGAGAAAACACAGCAGAAATTAGTATCGGTTAATAAAACAATTGACTGGAATGCTGAAAGCTTTTTGCCGGAGAATGCTGAACATAATAGCATAGACCAAACTGATCAGCTTATAAAAATGCTTACGGCCTTTCATGCAAAAATGATTGGCAATAATATGCGGCTTATAGTGGCATTATTTCCTTACAGCATTCATGATATGGAAGGCTTGAAACGCTGGCTGGTTTCTCTTTTAAAAAAAGATATTCCTGAAAACATAACCTTTATGCTTTTCGACCATGTTGGCGAATATTATTTCGACAGCGTTTTTGCAAGATTCCCCGATAGCACAAAATCATTGCACATCAGTCTCGACCTTGACGGCGCCATCAACAAAATCACTAAAATGGGCGACCCCAATTCGCCCGAAATACAGTTCAGGGAATGCATGCTGGAAATGGGCAAAGCCGTTCAGCATAAGAATATAACACAAGTGAATAAATGGGGTGAAAAAGGTTTAACTGTAACGCAACGAAGTGGTATGAGAAGCATGTTTGCCACGGCGCATATTATTTATGCGGGCATGCTTTTTAATTTTAAAGTGCATGATAAAATTGATGCATTATTATCTTCAGGTTTGACAATTGCAAAACAAGGTTTACAAACAGAAGCAGCAACATGCAGGCCGCTCATCATACAGTTTTACGGATATACCGGCGCCAGTAAGCAGGTTCAGAAAAAAATGAAGGATGCTATAACCGCTTATGAAAAACAAGGTGACCTTGCAATGGAATATCAACTGGCGGCAATGGCATTAACGCCTTACTGGCAGGCATACAATCTCAGTAAAAAAAATGAACCACTTCGTTATAAAGAGCTTTTAAAGAAGGCTTATTCCATTAAAGATTTTATGCAGAAAGAAGAGCTGGAGAACAGCAGTTTTGCTGTAATAGCTTATGATTATATGAAATGGCTGGAAGATAACCAGCAATGGGAAGAGGCAAAACAAACGGATAATGAGTTTAAAGAAATTTATGGCGATGATTGGAAAGAGCAGGTTAAAAAACCTGGCGCATCATCCATAAAAATGCGGGAATCTTTTGTTGTACAGTAGATGTTAAGTTAAAAATTATGCTGCCTGCGAATAAACATTTATTACCGGTTATAGGAATTGACGTGCACATGATAGTGATACTGGGTGCACCGGTTCCTGTACCGCATCCTTTTATTGGCCTGGTATTCGACCCGATGGACTGGATACCGAAGATAGGCGCAACGGTAAACGTAAATTCTATTCCGAGGGGAAATTCGGGCACCAGCGGTATGCTTGGCACCAAAGCGCATATACCCATTGGCGGGCCTTTTGCTATGGCGCCCATGATTGGTCATGATGCAAAGAATTTCTTTGGCAGCCCGCGTGTAAAAGCAGAAGGTTCTTATTTCAGCGCAGGTGGTTTTATGCTGATGACGTGTAACGATATTGGTATTCCGCTTTCGCTTTCAGCAGGAAAAAAATTCAAACCCGTTCCATCTTTGTATGCGCCAACTTCTGCCACCATTCCTATACCCGGCGGCAAACCTGTAATTGTTGGGGGGCCTTATGTTCCCGATTTAATGGGCATGATAATGGCGCTTGTAATGTCGTATGGTTTTAGCGCGTTAATGAAAGTGGGCGGTGCATTGATAAAGAAAGCGCTGACGAAGCTTAACCAACTGCTTAAAAAGAAACTTGGTTCAACCAACAGCCTTTCAAAATTCCTTTGCAAACATGGGTTTGAACCTGTAAATCTTATTAACGGCAGTGTTTTATATGAGGGCTGCGATTTTGAACTGCCCGGCCCCATTCCAATTAAATGGGAGAGAAGCTGGTATTCAGATTCTGATTATACAGGCTTGCTCGGCCATGGCACACATTTAAGCTATGATCTTTCATTACACGTATTTGAGGAAGATAAAGGAATAGGCGTTTATTTACCTGATGGAAGGGTTACTGCTTTTCCTTTAATAGTAGCAGAAGAAGAAACATTTTATAACAGGTTTGAGAAATTAACACTCACCTGTAAAAACAGGAATAATTATGAATTGTTCGATCATAAAACTCAATTGAGATACTTGTTCAAAAGAATGCAGGCTAACGTTTTTAAACAGGTAAGTATTCGCAGCGCTACAGGCCTTTCGATAAAATTTCATTACAATGCTAATTATATACTTAATAAGATTACAGATACAGCAGGCCGTGAAATTTTACTTGAGTTAGACAACTTCAATCGCATTACAAAAGTTACAGCACAACATAAAGGTTTTAAAAGAACCATGGTTGAATATGGTTACAACGAAGCTGGCGACCTTATTGCCATAACCGATGCAAAAGAACAAACTACTTCTATTGTTTACCAAAACCATTTAATGATTGAAAAAACTGACCGGAACGGTCAAACCTTCTACTGGAAATATGATGGTTTAAAAACAGGTGCAAGATGTGTGCATACCTGGGGCGATGGCGGCATACTGGAAGGGCGTATTGAATATCATAAAGGCTTTAATGTAGTAACGAATTCTTTGGGTGAACAAAAGACTTATTACTACGATGAGAATGATTTATGTGTGCAGGAGACAGATGCATTGGGCAATTCAGTGTTTCATCAATATACAGAGTTCATGGAACCTTACCGTGATATTGATGAAGAAGGCAATATAACCGGTTATGTGTATGACGACCGTGGTAATATGATTGCTGTACAAAAGCCCGATGGCACTGCTATTAATTATTTATATGATAATAATGGCAAGCTGAAAATGATAACGGATGCTGAAGGTAAATCCACCGTATATGTAAATAAAGATGGCTTATTAAAAGCTGTTGTTGCGCCTGATAGCGCCGTTACGGCGTATGAATATGATGCTGAAGGCCTGATAAAAACAATTACAAATAATAAAGGCCAGCAAACGCAGTTGCAATATGATGATGATCACAATCTCGTTAAAATGATTTTGCCGGATAGCGTTGAAGCAAGCTGGGAATATGATGCCTGGGGAAGATGCGTTAGGGCAATAAACCCTGAAAGGCAATCTGAAGATTTTGTGTATGATGTTTTGGACCGTGTGGTAAGAATTAAAAAATATGATGGCAATAAAGTTCAGTTGCAATACAATGCTTATGAAGAAGTGTTGTATGCTGAAGATGCACACCACCGCGTAAAGTTTGAATATACGCCGTTGGGCAGTTTGCAGTCAAGGGAAGAAAATGGAACAAGGATACAATTCAATTATAATACTGAGGAACGCTTGGTTTCATTGCTGAATGAACAAAATGAAGTCTATCGTTTTAAATATGATGAAAGAGGCAAAATTGTGCGGGAGATTGGTTTTGATGGAATAGCCCGCGATTATGTTCGCGACAGGGCAGGTAAAGTTATCCGCGTAAACAGGCCCGGTAACAGGTTCACAGAATATGAATATGATGTTGCAGGCCGCCTTACCCGTGCCGAATACAGCGATGGCAGTTGGGAAATATATGGTTATAATAAAAACGGCCAGTTGATTGAAGCTGCAAATGAAAGCAGCAATGTTATAATTGAACGCGATGCGCTGGGCAGGGTTATAAAAGACAGCCAGGATGAATACTTTGTAGAAAGCATATATGACAAGCTGGGTAAGCGTATTGAAGTTAAAAGTTCTCTTGGCGCATCGATAAAACTGGAAAGAAATAAAGCCGGTTTTGTAAGCAGCATGATTGCAGGCAATGCAGCCGGTGAAAACTGGGAAGCGCAATTCAAATACAACGCACTTGGCTTTGAAACAGAGCGATTGCTGCCGGGCAATATTATTTCTTCATTTGAATACGACCATGCAGGTCGCCCGCTTGATCAGAAAGTAAGAAATAGCTCAAAGTTATTGCGGCATCGCAGCTATTCATGGAATGTGAACGACCGGCTGCAAAGCATGGTGAATAATCTTACACGAGGCACTGTGCAATATGGTCATGATGATTTCGGCAATCTTGCATGGGCCAGGTATGAAGATAATTTTTACGATTACCGCATGCCTGATAAAGTGGGCAATCTTTATAAAACAAAAGAACAGAAAGATAGAAAATATGGAAACAGCGGCAGGTTGCTTGAAAGTGATGGTGTAAAGTATAACTATGATGAAGAAGGCAACCTTATTTCAAAAACTTCACAGGATGGCGTTAAATGGTTATATAAATGGAATGGTAATGGCATGCTGAAACAGGTTATAAAACCTGATGGAAAAGAAGTTCATTTTGAATATGATGCTTTGGGCAGAAGGACTGTAAAAATTTGCAATGGCAATATTACCCGCTGGGTTTGGGATGGCAACACGCCTTTGCATGAATGGAAGTATGCTGTAAAAGAAAGGCCGCAAACAATCATTGATGAATATGGAGAAGTAAGTAAGAACAAAACGGAGCCCATTGATAATTTAATAACCTGGATATTTGATGAAGGAACATTCAAGCCTGCAGCCAAAATAGAAAATGGAAAACAGCAAAGCATTATTACAGATTATCTTGGCACGCCGGTAGAAATGTATGATGCAAACGGTAAGCAAACCTGGAGTGTTGAATATGATATTTATGGAAAGCTAAGGAAGCAGTATATTGGAGGTTTAACGGATTGCCCGTTCAGGTACCAGGGGCAATATGAAGATGAAGAAACGGGATTGTATTATAACAGGTTTAGGTATTATAGTGCGGAGGAAGGGTTGTATATTTCTAAAGACCCGATAAGAATTAATGGCGGCCTTGGATTATATAGCTATGTTGTAGATACTCTTGTTTGGTTTGATGTGATTGGGTTAATTCCCGTTTATAGAAATTTGCGGCCTGACGAAGATATAAGCGAAGGCTTATCGGCAAAAAATCCAGGGAGGGACATGTCGCCAGGCGGTCATATCATGAATGGGAGTAAAGAAAACTTTGGGGGTTCGCAATATATGTCAACGACTACAGATCCTACTGTTGCAGAAAAGTGGAGACAGGAAGGACAAACTACAGTTATGTTTGACACTGATGATGTTATTGAAGACGCTATGGGAAATAGAAGTATTGTGGATGTTTCTACTGCTGAAAAAGCAGAGCAGGCAGGATTAAAAGGAAGACCATATTCCAGAGCAGTTAATTCGCAGGAAGTTTTAGTTGAAGGTCATGTTCCTTCAACTAAAATTACAGTTATAAAATGTAGTTAAACGTAAAGGTCATGAATGAGCAGGATGCATTATTTATAGTTTATGAGAATATATTAGGGATGAATTCTTTGTCCAATAAACTTAGCGATAGATTAGGGTTGGATGAAGAACAATTTCAAGAAACGGTTCGTGCATTAGAGTTATTAATTGATCATTACAAAAATGAATTAGCTGTTCCTAAAAAATTAGCTCTTTGTATGGTTGATATTTATGGGGCATTTGATTTTGACCGAAGTTATTACACTGATAAATCTGATAGGGAAAAAATAGAAGATGCTGGGATCAAGCTTCAACAACTAGCTATGGAATTGTTTAGCTAAAAATGTTTTATTTATAACATTCCAATGTATGCGAAACATACTAATAAATTATTGCCCTGATGAACACCAAACAAATCAAAACCACTGCCATCTGTTTATTATGCATTTTGATTGTTTGGGCATGCTTTAACCAAAACGCCCGCCTCACTATAAAATATTTCTTCAGAGAATTAATAAAATCTATTACCTGATTTTTATAGGCAACTTTCTTATTCAAAAAAATAACAGGGCAAAGCAAACCATGCACAATTACTTGCCTTTTGCAAGTAAAAAAGGAGTATTCTGAAAAAATTACTTCTTAAAATTTGGTAGTATGAAACTAATAATGCGATCTTTGCAGTTGAAAAATTATCATGCAACGACAATCATTACATATTGATTTTACAAATAAGTGTAGCTCAACAATGAGCTATACCATTTGCGGGGCATGCAATTCATATAATTTGTAAAGAACGAATTAAAACATAAAAATGCCCCGCAAAAAATGCGGGGCTTTTTTTATGTTTTTTGCAGATTTGAATGGATAGTAATAATGTATAAAAAATTATAAAATATTAAAATACAAGTACTGAAACCTAAGCAACATACACGATTTACAATGTTTGATTACATGCTGTTATCAATGCAACGCTATTGGTGTATATCGCTTAACAGTAGTATTAAAAATTCAGAAAAAACATCTAAGGGCATTTATAGGCGACCGGATTATATCCAGCATAAATAACAGGTGTTTATGGAAAGGAAAACCGGTCGCAAAAACGACCGGTTTTTTTATGCTTCGCTACGGCAAAATGTATAACAAAAAAGGAGGGATTAATAATGAACAACAATTTTTTAATTAAAACGCTTGTAAAGTATTTCGGTGAAACCAAAACTATTAAGATGCTGAACCTGGTACACAGGAGGAGTATTAATAAGAGGGCAAGAAAATATAAAGCGCTGCTGAAAGGAATTTAAATAACTCCTTACAGCATAAATGAATGGTTCGCTTCAGGCAATGACACATCAGCGTTGAACGGGGTAATAATTTATTCCCAGCAACAAATGCTGTCTTTAACTTTTATAGTAAAGCGTCACAGCAGGAAAAAGAAAGGAGAAATTACGGGCGAATAAGCACGCTGCTTTCTTGTTAGTGCGTGATTATTAGATAAAAAATCGCCTTAAAATAATTTTATAAGCTTATATAATTGTTGCCATAAGATGCAGGATAAATACCTGCGTATTTATGGCAATAACTTTAATTCCCGCCTAAGCCTAAAAATCATTTTTCATCAGTTCGTCGGGAGAATAAATCATTCAACGATAAATCTGGCCCATTCAACGATTAAGATTAAGCAGGCCTCTGTGCCGGACTATTTTCGCATTACAAATTCAATAACACATGAAAATTCTGATGGTTTGTAAGGGAAATATCTGCAGGTCGCCACTTGCTGAAGGCATATTAAAAACCAAAGCCCAGGCTGAAAACTTAAACTGGTTTGTTGACAGTGCGGCTATCGCGGCTTATCATATTGGCAAAGCGCCGCATGAGCTTTCACAAAAAGTTGCTTTGATGAATAGTGTTGATATATCAGATCAGAAGGCCAGGCTTTTTACTGAAGAAGACCTTGAGAACTTTGATATTATTTATGCAATGTCTGCCGATATAAAAGATATTATTGAAACAAGATATCCTGAAAATATCAATCTCGGTAAAGTAAAACTCATAATGAATGAAATGAACGCTGGCAGCAATGAAAATGTTCCTGATCCTTTTCATTACGGCGAGAAAGAATTTCACGAAGTATTTCACATGCTTGATAAATGCAGTAATGTTATTATAGAGAAATATAACAAGGTTGCATAGCTGAAAGCGAGTAAAGCCAACTGCTCCCAAAACCAAATCTAATAACACGATAAACCAATTTCAATGGCAAAAAAACCACCCTACGGCATTGTGTTGCTTATATTAAACTTTAGCGGCATTCTCCTGTTTGCATTGATTTCTTTAAACCTAACCGGCAGCAGCGCACAGGATGTTAGCCAGGCAGCATCTGCAGCAAAATTGCTTATGTATGGTTTTAGCATAAGCCTGGTTTTCTCTTTTTTATCATACATAACTGCTATCCTGTTAAAGCCGGCTTTATCAATCAAAATAAATTTTCTGAATAAAATTTTTCTTGCAGAATTTTTTGGCTTCTTAACCATTTTTTTATCTGCCTGTTATTACTTAGTCCGTTTTTAAATCCGTACCGTTTCCATGTTATTTAGTCCGTTTTATCCGTATCCTCAAAACCACATGTAAAAGTCCGTTCTTAATCCGTATCTCCATGAAAACAAGCATTATTTATCCCGTTTTTATCCGTACAATATGAATTAAATCAATTCTTACCCTAAACATTAATTTCCGGTTATTTGAACAGGCACAGGCATTCCAAAAGGAATGCTTTGTGCTTTAATGCAATAAGAGTTAATTGCAATTCGCTAAAACATGCCTGTGCACAATAATTAAGTAAAACATATATAGTTTTATAACCACGAATTGTTTAAAAGGATAATTTTACCGCTTTGAAAAAGTTCATATTACAAGTGGCTTTGGCCTTAAAAATCCAATATTAATGACTTCGATAAACGAGCCGGAAATTGTTCTGAAACAGAAAACAAAGTTGTTTCGTTTTGCAGCTTTTGCCTTGTTTGTTATATTAATGAACGCTGGAATTAATTTTTTCAGGGGCCATATCATCTCTTTCTTACTGGGCTTATTATTTGCCCTCACATTGTGCATTGTATTATTTTTTATACGCCAGGGACAAACAAAACATATCATCAGCATCCTTATTATTTCTTCTGATATATTTATGGGCCTGCTCGTTTTTGCGGAAGGCCTTGATATGGGCGGCTTTCTTTATTATTTCGCCCTGCTTTTTGCCATCCCTTTTGTATTAAGCAACAGCAAGAGCATGCAAACAGAAACTATCATCTATCTCACTTTTACAGTTCTATCGTTTTGCATTTGCATTTTGTTTTGCAAGCGCACCAGCACCTGGCAGCATTTATCACTCAGGACTTTCCCTTCCCGTTTTACTTTTAACAGCATAACCGCTGCTATTCTATGCAGTGTTTTTGCTTATATAGGTATATATTTTGAAAGAAAAACCAAAGAAGAACTGGTAGAAGCCAAAAGCAGGGCTGAAAAGCAGGAACAGCAAGTATCTGAACAAAATGCCCGGCTTAAAGACATAGCTTATTTGAATGCGCATATAGTAAGGGCGCCCCTGGCAAACATACTGGCTTTAACCAGTTTGATTGATGAAACCAAAGTGCCCGATGAAGAAACCAAAGAACTGATACATTATTTGCAGGAATCTGCTGAGATACTCGATAATAACATTAAGGAAATTATTTCTAAAGCCACTTATATCAATTCTTAAGCTTTTGTTCTAACCAATTGTTTTAATGCGTTCTTTCAAAAATTATCAGCAGCTTTGCGGCACTTCAATTATTAAAAGCAACGCTGATGTTTAAACGTTATTCATTTCTCTTTTTCGCTATTCCTTTTTTTGCTTCAGCCCAAAACAATCATGAAAATTATGTGCAGTATGTAAAACCGATAATCGGCACACAGCGCATGGGGCATACTTTTCCCGGTGCAACTGTTCCGTTCGGCATGGTGCAGTTAAGCCCGGATACAGATACCATTCCGTATGAAATGAATGGAAAATATAATCCCGACGTGTATAAATATTGCGCCGGTTACCAATACGATGATAAAACTATTGTAGGCTTTAGCCACACGCATTTTAACGGTACCGGCCATTCTGATTTGGGTGATTTTTTGGTAATGCCAACAGTGGGCGCGTTGCAGCTAAATCCCGGCACGGCAAGCGATCCGGCATCAGGGTTTCGCTCGCCGTTTTCTCATGATAATGAAGTAGCCGAAGCAGATTATTATAAAGTAAAATTAGACCGGTATAATATTCTTGCAGAACTTACATCAACCACAAGGGTCGGCTTTCATCAATATACTTTTCCTAAAAGCGACAACGCTCATATCATCCTCGATTTAATGAGCGGTATTTATAATTATGAAGGCAAAAATGTATGGACTTATTTACGCATTGAAAACGATACATTGGTTACAGGCTTTCGCCAAACCAATGGCTGGGGCAGAACAAGGTATTTATATTTTGCCATGAGTTTTTCAAAGCCATTTATTGCTTACGGCAATAAAAATTTTTCCAAACAGCAGGTGTACCGCGGGTTTTGGAGAAGATGGGACCAGTCAAAAAACTTCCCTGAAATAGCAGGCCAGCAAATACGCGCCTATTTCGATTTTAAAACAGAAGAAGGTGAAAAAATAAAGATAAAATTTGCTTTATCGCCGGTAAGCACCAATAATGCATTAATGAATTTAAGGGCTGAAGCGCCAGGCTGGGATTTTGATGCCGTTAAAAATGCAGGACAACAACAATGGCAAAACGAATTAAGCAAAATTGCCATTCAGTCAAAAAGCAATGAGGAGAAAATAAATTTTTACACGGCTATGTATCACGCCTTCATCAATCCAACAACTTATATGGATGTGGATGGCTCTTACCGCGGGCTTGATCAAAACATTCATAAAGCAGATGGCTTTACCAACTACACTACTTTTTCTTTGTGGGACACTTACCGCGCCTTGCACCCGTTTCTCAATTTAATTCAACCCAAACGCAATGCAGATATGATCAATTCCATGCTGGCGCATTACAACCAAAGCGCCGAACACATGCTGCCGGTATGGAGCAATTCTGCCAATGAAAACTGGTGCATGACCGGCTATCACAGTGTGCCTGTAATTGCAGAAGCTATTGTTGAAGGAAACACACAAGGCTTTGATGCGAATAAAGCATTAGATGCCTGTATTGCCACCAGCAGCAACCGCAATTATGATGGTTTAAATTATTATCTTGATAAAGGCTATATTCCTATTGATAAAAACGGAACTGCTGTTTCAACAACGCTTGAATATGCTTTTGACGACTGGAGTTTGGCGCAGGCTGCAAAGAAGCTTGGCAGGATGAATGTTTACAACGAATACATGAAGCGTTCTGAAAATTTTAAAAATGTATTCGATTCTTCTGTTCATTTTATGCGGCCAAGATTAAGTGATGGAAGTTTCAGAAAAGAATTTGATGTGCTTACTACAAACGGCCAGGGTTTTATTGAAGGCAATGCATGGAATTACAGTTTATATGTGCCGCATCAGCCGGAACAATTAATAGCAATGATGGGCGGCAAAAAACGTTTTGTTGAGCACCTTGATTCTTTATTCACCATGCATTTGCCCGATGAATTTTTTGCAGAGACGGAAGATATAACCCGCGATGGCATTATCGGCAATTATGTGCATGGCAACGAGCCTTCTCATCACGTAGCTTATTTATATAATTATGCGGGCATGCCTTGGAAAACACAGGAACGTGTGCGCATGATTTTACAAAAGCAATATCACACCGGCCCTGATGGTTTGGGTGGCAATGATGATTGCGGCCAGATGAGTGCATGGTATATTTTTACTACACTTGGCTTCTATCCTATGGCACCGGGCAGCGGGCAGTATTCACTTGGCAGCCCTGCCATTGATGGTGCTGTATTGCAACTGGAAAATGGTAAAACATTCGAAGTGCAGGCCATCAATCAAAGCGATAAAAACGTTTACGTAAAAAAAGTATTATTAAATGATAAACCGCTTGACCGTTTATACATCACATACAATGAAATTATGAATGGCGGAAAGCTCGTGTTTTATATGAGTGATAAGAAATAGCTGAGCTATCAGGCTTCAGCTGTGAGCTATTGAACCGGTTGTCAAAAACCATCATTACATATACAAATTAACTATTCTTCAAATAAATTTTCAGCTATCTTCACGCATCTAAAAATGAATAATTATGGCACTTTTTCAATCAGATAATCCAACCTTATCTCAAAAAATTTTCAGCCGTTCGCTGGATCAAAGCGATACCGGCGTTATGACTGTCCGCGGCTCTATTGGAAAATTCGGGTTTCTTTTATTTATGGTGCTGGCCGCAGCTTCTTATACGTGGTATTTGTATTATAACAACCAGTCGCAAACCATGACCACTTTAATGTGGGTTGGTATAATTGGCGGTTTAATTTCTGTATTGGCTATTTGTTTTAAGCCAACACTGGCGCCTTATCTTTCACCGGCTTACGGAATATTGGAAGGCCTCTTTCTTGGCGCCATATCGGCTGTATTGAATGATGCTTTCAGCGAAAAATATCCCGGCCTTGTTATGCAGGCTGTGGGCTTAACTTTTGGCGTGGCACTCGCCATGTTCCTGCTGTATAATTTCAGGGTGATAAAAGCAACCGAAAAATTCAAATCAACCATATTTGCCGCCACTGCAGGCATTGCAATATTTTATGTTATTACATTGCTGTTAAGAGTATTTGGCGTGAATATTCCATTCATGTACGACAGCTCTTTATTAGGCATTGGCATTTCATTGTTTATTGTTGCTATTGCTGCTTTAAACCTTATCATAGATTTTGATATGATAGAAAAAGGCGCTGAGATGGGCGCTCCCAAATATATGGAATGGTACGGCGCTTTTGGTTTGCTCGTAACCATGGTTTGGTTGTACATTGAAATTTTAAAATTATTAAGCCGCTTCGCCGGCAGGAAATAAATAGTAGAAGTCTCACCAAAAACCGCGTTGAAAAACTCAGCGCGGTTTTTTATTGCGCATATTGAATGCATTAATGTGCACTAATCTTAAAGCTTTTACGCTAATCAATATTTGAGTCAATATTAACTGGCCGGTATAATTTATTTACTTAATGGTTTAACTATTTTTGCGCCGTGAAAAAATGGCTCTGCTCCATATTACTTTTATATATTTTGTTCAGCATAATTGTGCCCTGCTCTTTTTTTGACAAATGTGAAGAGAAACAGCAAATCCAACAGGCTGCAAACAATAAGCAAAAAAACAATTGCGATAATTGTTCACCTTTCTGTGTTTGCTCATCTGCACACAATTTTACCAATAATATTATCGCTGCAATAGAGCCTGCTATTTTCAGGAAAGAGATTGTTTATAACGATTACTACCTTTCTTCTTCATCAGAATATCATCCATCGCTTTTTCAGCCTCCGCGGTTAGGTTAATAATTCAGCGCAATCCAGCATTTATTAACCAACTTTTTTTACATGAAGAAACTATTATTATTAATCATGGTAATGTTATATGCGCATATAGCATATTCTCAATACACCATTAAATTATCCATACAAACTACTGAAGATAAAACGCCGCTTGCAGGCGCCACGGCTACTATTGTTCCCATCAATAAAACATTAGTAGCAGACAGCCTTGGCATGATTGCTTTTACAAACATTGCAAAGGGTGTTTACAATATTAAAATCTCTTATATAGGCTTTGAAGAAAAAACAATAAAGCTCAACGTGCCAAATGAAAATGTTGTAATGATATTGCTGGATGAAGCGGAAGAACAGGAAGATGATGTAGTGGTAACTGCAACAAGAACCAGCCGCACCATCGGCGATATTCCAACACGCGTTGAAACCATATCGGGCGAAGAACTGGAAGAAAAGGCTAATATGAAACCTGGTGATATACGCATGATGCTGAATGAAAGTACCGGCATTCAAACGCAGCAAACATCTGCCACATCTGCCAATTCAAGTATAAGGATACAAGGGCTTGACGGCAGATATACACAACTGTTGCGCGATGGTTTTCCTTTATATGCCGGATTCTCCGGGGGCTTAAGTTTGATGCAGGTGGCGCCGCTCGATCTTAAACAGGCAGAAGTAATTAAAGGTTCGCTTTCTCCTTTATATGGCGGCGGCGCTATCGCAGGCCTCGTAAACCTCGTTTCCAAAACGCCGCGTGAAAAAGGGAGCTGAGTTTTCTTGCCAACGCAACATCAGCAAAAGGCCTGGACCTCAGCAGCTTTTACAGCCAGCGGTTTAAGCATATTGGCATTACATTGTTTGGCTCGGCAAACGCAGGCGCCGCTTATGATCCAGCAGGCATTGAATTAACCGCTATTCCAAAGTTTAAACGTTACACCATCAATCCAAAGCTTTTTTTATATGGCGATAAAACCAATGCCAATATTGGGTTTAGTTATATAACCGAGAACAGAACAGGCGGCAATATGAATTATATAAAGCACAACACGCCCGGCTATTTTGAAAAGAATAATACAGACCGTTTTTCAACCCAGTTAGATATTCAGCATAAACTGAATGATAATTCAACGCTTCAATTTAAAAACAGTTATTCCGGGTTTAACCGGTTAATAGCAATTCCCGGTTACATCTTCCAGGGCAGGCAGCAATCATCTTATTCTGAATTGAATTTTACTGCAAAAAAAGAAAAGGCTTTGTGGATAGCAGGATTGAATTTCCTGACAGATGATTTTAAAGAGAAGCAGCATAACACAATGCTTTTAAGAAATTATCATTATAATACTTATGGTGTATTTGTGCAAAACACCTGGACACCGGCAAGCCACTTTAGCCTCGAAACAGGATTGCGCGGCGACTATGTAAAACAATATGGTTTTGAATTGTTGCCACGCATTTCAGCCATGTTTAAAGTATCGCCTGCATTTACAGCAAGACTGGGCGGCGGCTTGGGGTATAAAACACCAACAGTATTTACAGAAGATGCGGAGCGGATACAGTTTCAGCATATTCTTCCAATAAATGAAGCAACAGCCATTAACGAAAAATCGGTGGGCGGCAATGTTGATTTCAATTACAAAACCCATATTGGCAGGCTCGGTTTTAGTGCCAATGTTTTGTTGTTTTATACGAAGCTGCATAACCCGCAGGTATTAAAAGATACAAGTGAAGGCAATAAAGCATTTGTAAATGCCAATGGCCATATTGATACAAAAGGGCTTGAAACCAACCTGCGTTTTACATACAGCAATTTCAAACTGTTTATTGGTTATACGTATGCTGGTGTGAATAGCCATTATAACAATACTGAAAGCTGGTTTCCGCTTACGCCGAGGCATCGTTTAAATAATGTATTGATGTATGAAAAGGAAGATGATATAAAGATTGGCCTTGAAGCCTATTATTACAGCCCGCAAAAGTTAACCGATGGTGCGATGGGAAAATCATACTGGATGTGTGGCGCTATGGCTGAAAAATGCTGGGATAAGTTTTCTGTGTTCATCAATTTTGAGAATATTCTCGATGTAAGGCAAACAAAATTTGATACGATTTATACCGGGACTATCGATAACCCAATCTTCCGTGATATTTATGCACCATTGGATGGCTTTGTGGTGAATGGCGGCATTAAACTAAAATTTTAGTTATAAAGGTTTTGCCCTATTTTCGATGCATGAGGGCATTGTTCATATTCTGTTTAATGTTAATTGCACAAAGCCTTTTTGCGCAATTAACATTGCAGGGAAAGGTTATTGATTCGGCTACCAGCCAGCCACTTGCCAACGTTAGTGTTTTTATAAGCAATACCAGCGCAGGCACCATAACAAAACAGGATGGAAGTTTTAGCTTATCCATTCCGCAGGGCGCCTATCAAATAGTTTTTTCATATATTGGATATGCAACAAAAACTTATGCTACCAATACAATAAGCAACCCCTTTAATGTTTATCTTTCTCCTTCCGATCACCAGCTTGAAGATGTTGTGCTCGTACCTTTTGAAAAAGATGGCTGGGCCAACTGGGGCAAATTTTTTATTGACCTTTTTATTGGAACAACAGATGAAGCCCGGCAATGCGTTATACAAAACACCAAAACAATCAGGTTCAGGCATGATAAGAAAGCTAAAACGCTCCAGGCAATTGCATTTGAGCCATTAACCATCATTAATAAAGCGCTGGGTTATAAAATTCAATACCAGCTTGAAGAGTTTACATACGACTTTACTAACAAATATCTTTTTTACCAGGGCTATCCTTTATTTACAGAAATGCGGGGTAGCGGTTACAGGCAAAAAAGGTGGCAGGCAAAAAGAAAAGAAGTATATGAAGGGTCGCAAATGCATTTTATGCGAAGCCTGTGCAGAAATGTTATTGTTGAAGAAGGCTTTGATGTATTCAGGATGCGTAAAATAGAAAATGAAGAAAAGAAAAGAATAAGGTTGATGCTGAAATACAACCCGATGCCTGAAGACAGTTCGAAATATTATGAAAATATTCTTGCAGAACCAGATGAAAAATCAATTATATACTCAGGCAAGTTAACCGGCGACAGCATTGCGTTTGGTATTAATGATATAACCGCAGGCTTTGAATTTGATAATTATCTTTATATCAACTACAATAAAAAGAAAGTACCCGATGCTTTTCTCAGAAGTTTTCCGCGCAGCAGTGCAAACATGGCTTCAGAAATAACACTGCTGGAAAAAGTTACTTTGCAGGTTGATGCGAATGGTAATTTCCATCCGCAGTTGGCGCTGTTAAATACAGGTTATTGGGGATGGAGCGAAAAAATTTCAAGAATGCTGCCGTTTGATTATAAGTATGGCAAATAGCCATCATAAAGCGGGCGAGGTTTAATAATGATTTATTATATTACAATATGCTTTTAATTTAATACCGCCTGCCATGAAATTCTCACTGATTATAGCTGCCTTAATAATGCATTATAACATTTATTCCCAAAACAAAGAATGGCTTGTGAAGCCAGGCGAAGATGTAAAAAATGCTTTAGGTGACAGTGTTATTTATCAATACCCGCAATTTAAAGCAGGCATTGTTTATTTTAAAAATGGTACTGCTTCAAGCGGTAATCTTAATTTAAACATCTTCAACGGCGAAATGCAGTTTATACAATATTCAGGCGATACAATGGCGCTTGCCGACGAAGGGCTTATTAAATACATAACCATACAAAACGATACGTTTTATTATAATAAAGTTTATGTACAATTAATATACGGAAATGCGGCGGCCAAATTTGGAAAGATTGAGGTTTTAAAAAAAGTTGATGAAATAAAGAAAAGTGGATACGGTCAAATGACTTCAACTTCTTCTATTAGTAACATAAGCTATTATGGTGCAAACAACCAGGTTTCAAAGCTTGAAATAGCCAACAAAATTTTATTGCATAAAGAAACCTATTATTTTATAGCTGATAGATTCAACAACTTTAACCCTGCTTTAAAAAAGAATATTTTCACCATGTTCAATGCCAATAAAACAGCGATTGAAACATTTATGAATGATAATAATATTAACCTGGATAAAAAAGAAGACCTTATAAAGCTTATTGATTTTATAAAGCAAATACAACAATAATATTTATCGCAACTTGTACGTAAGCCGCTTCATTTCAATTTCAGCAGCCTTAGCAGCATAGCTCATGTTTACCAAAAGATAACCTGCATTGGCAAAACTTTCCTGCGCATTCTTTACATCAACAATAGTGGCAACACGTGCCTGGAATTTCAGTAACACAAGATCAAGCAATTGTTTGGCAAGTGCATAACTCTCCTGCTGCGTTTGCAATTGCTGCAAAGATTTCTGATAGGCCTGGTAATTCTTCACAGCATTGGAAGTGTTGTCACGCACTATAATGTCCTCCTGCAGCCGTGCATTCTCTGTATTTATCGCCGCTATTTTTTGCTGGCGTTTATAAACAGACCCATTATAAATAGGTATGGTCAGGCTCACGCCCACATACGGCCCGTATGTTTGATTAAGTAATACATTGCCCGCAGCCGTTTGCGAACGGTTATA
Source organism: Parafilimonas terrae (assembly GCF_900115755.1). GTDB lineage: Bacteria > Bacteroidota > Bacteroidia > Chitinophagales > Chitinophagaceae > Parafilimonas > Parafilimonas terrae. The sequence goes on along the minus strand of NZ_FOXQ01000001.1, from coordinate 428,357 downwards.
GTTGTATCCTGCGTTGGCATACAATGAAGGATATCGCTGCGCTGCGGTTTCTTTTTCTATTAACCGGTTTATTGTAACCTGCATGCTGGCTGCCGTAATATCGGGGCTTTGATAAATATTGTTCATTACATCTTCCAGCATCAGGCTTTGGTCAACGGTTATTGAATCAGTAATTACAATATTGCTGTCTGGTTTTAAAGTAAGTGAGGTTAATAAACTTGTTTTGGCCTGTTCAATAGCAAGCTCCTGTAATTTTCTGGATTGTATCAATGCATTCAAATCAAGCTGCGATTGAAAAAGGTCCGCATTATTTGCCAGCCCAACATCTAATTGCGTTTTTATAATATCCACACGTTGCTGGCTTACTGCAATGGAAGTATCAAGCGTAGTTAAATAGCTCTGCTGGCGCACTACATCGTAGTACTGCGTCATTACCGTGGCAATGGTGTTTATAATATTTGCATTCAGGTATTCCTGGCTTTGCTTCTCCAGTTCCTCCAGGCGGTGTTTGGTTGCCACCACCTGCATGCCGTTATATAAAAGAATACTGCCCTGCACCCCAGCCGTGGCGCTGTTGCCTGCAGCAGATTTACGGTTAATATGTTCCCCGGTGCTTATTCTTTGATTTACGGCATTCAGTTGCTCCCTGTCGGTAGCCGTGCCCGTAACAACAGGCAGCCCGCCTGCCATACCATAACTGTTACTAATGTCTGCAGCTTCAACATTATTTCTTGCTATTTCAATATCATAACTGTTGCGCAATGCAATAGCTATAGCACTGTCAAGCGTTAGTGTTTGCTGCCCGAAACAAGTAATGCCTGCCGTGAACAGCAAAGCAGCCAGTAAACTTCGCTTTACTGATATAATTTTTATATAACGGGTTTTAGAGCTTTGCGGCAGCATAGTTAGCCTGTCCCGTTTTTTTCGGGAGCCACTCACTTGTACAGTTGATTTGTTTTTCGGCAAAAGGTGCATCTGTTTTGTAAAGTGTAACTATTAAACAAATAAATTCGCGGTTGCTAAAATACAATTAGTATTTACCGGCGAAATAAATTTTGTATAGCTATTCCTGTTTATTTAGGAAGCTTTAACATTAAGCAACCTGTTATTAAATTTTATGCAAACAAAAGCTTTACGCATTCACCCGAAAGATAATGTAGCCGTTGCATTAACGGTTTTGTACAAAGGAGAGCAAATTAACCAGCCTGCTTTGCCACAGGTTGAAATACAGGAGAACATTCCCGCCAAGCATAAGTATGCCCTGGTTGATTTAAATGAGGGCGATGAAATATTTATGTATGGCGTATTGGTAGGCAAAGCCATGAGCTTTATACCAAAGGGTGGCCTGCTTTCCATAAAAAATGTAAAACACGCTTCAGGCAGTTTTGAATTAAAGGAAAGGCACACAGAATGGCACAAGCCTGATGTTGCCGCTTTTGAAAACAAAACCTTTAATGGCTATCACCGCGCAGATGGCGCTGTTGGCACAAGAAATTTTTGGATAGTAATTCCAATGGTTTTTTGCGAAAACAAAAATGTGGACGTATTGCAGGAAGCCTTTATGAAAGCGCTCGGATATGCTCCAAAAGAATCGCCTTATGAAGCTATGGTGCAGCGTATGATACGCGAATATGAGAGCGGCAATAAGGAATATGATCTGATGTTTGCAGATGAAGATGAATTTGTGTTGGAAAATAAAAAGGTATTCCCAAACGTTGACGGTATAAAATTTTTAACCCACACTATGGGCTGCGGCGGCACACGCGATGATGCAAGGGCTTTATGCGGCCTGCTGGCCGGTTATATTACACATCCCAATGTGGCTGGTGCAACAGTTTTAAGCCTGGGCTGCCAAAACGCCCAGTTGGCAACGTTAAAAGAAGAAATTGAAAAACGTGATGCAAATTTTTCAAAGCCTTTAATATTACTTGAACAGCAAAAGATCGGCAACGAAAAAAAATTGTTGGGCGAAGCCATTAAAAAAACGTTTGAAGGCCTTGCAATGGCAAATGAACTCGAACGCAAACCGGCGCCTTTAAGCAAATTGTGCATTGGCCTGGAATGTGGTGGCTCAGATGGTTTTTCAGGCATTTCCGCCAATCCTGCTATCGGTTATACTTCTGATATATTGGTGGCATTGGGCGGCACTGTTATCTTATCTGAATTTCCTGAGCTCTGCGGCGTGGAACAGGAACTCAGCGACCGTTGCGTTGATGATAATACAGCAGAAAATTTCATGCAACTAATGACTACTTATAACCAGCGTGCTGTGGATGTTGGCTCCGGTTTTTATGCCAATCCTTCGCCGGGTAATATTAAAGACGGGCTTATAACAGATGCTATAAAATCTGCAGGCGCTGCAAAAAAAGGCGGCACTTCTCCTGTAACCGATGTGCTGGATTATCCCGGTAAAGTTTCGAAACCCGGTTTAAATTTATTATGCACGCCCGGCAGCGATGTGGAATCCACCACGGCAGAAGTGGGGGCAGGCGCCAATATTGTTTTGTTTACAACAGGCTTGGGCACGCCAACCGGCAACCCTGTAACGCCGGTATTAAAGCTATCTACCAATACTGCCCTGTATAATAAAATGACCGATATAATTGACATTGACACCGGCCCCATTATAGAAGGCAATGAAACGATTGAACAGGCCGGTGAAAGAATTTTGAATTACATAATTGATGTTGCCAATGGCAATGTGCAGGCTAAAGCAGAAGCAGGTTTGCATGATGATTTTATTCCGTGGAAACGCGGAATATCTTTATAAATTTAAATACGGCCAGATGCCTCCGGTGCGCCAGGCTGATAGCAGTAAATGATCAATGCTCAATATTCAATATTCATTTTGCAAAAGATTATAATTGAACATTCCTGCCTGTCCTTCAGGCGGGGATTATTGCATATTGATTATTGAATATTTCTTAAGTATACGAGATTGAGTGAATAACAATAACAACATACAGCAAACGGCCTCTCTTAAGCACTTTATTAAATAACCTATATATTTAACCATACCATATAATCAATTAGCTACAATGAAATTATTTAAAACCTCTGCCGGCATTTTTCTTCAGCGCAATGAAGAACATTTTGTATTGAACGAAGACTTTGATGCACTGATAAACCGTGATAATTTATTTGAATACCTGTCATCTGTTTCATCAGAAAAAATTACTGTAAACTGGAATGAAATAAAAATGCTTGCACCTATAGGCAGGCAGGAAGTATGGGCTGCAGGCGTTACTTATTTACGCAGCCGCGATGCAAGAATGGAAGAGAGTAAAGATGCGGGTGGTGCAGATTTTTACAGTAAAGTGTATAATGCTGAAAGGCCTGAATTATTTTTTAAGGCTTTGCCGCACAGCGTTTCAGCACCGGGTGAAGAAGTATTCATTCGTAAAGATTCCAAATGGAATGTGCCTGAGCCCGAATGCACACTGCTTATTAATTCAAAAGGAAAAATTGTTGCTTATACCATTGGCAACGATATGAGCTCCAGGGATATTGAGGGTGAAAACCCCTTGTATCTGCCCCAGGCAAAGCTGTATTACCGCAGTGCTGCACTCGGCCCTTGTTTATATGTTCCCGGGAACGAAATTTCATTGGATACAACCATCAATTTAAGTATTAAAAGAGGCGATGAAATTGTGTTTGAAGGCTCCATACAGTTAAACCGCATGAAAAGAAACTTTAAGGAGCTTGCTGAATATTTATACCGTGAAAACATTTTTGAACACGGTTGCTTTTTAATGACCGGCACAGGCATCATTCCTCCGAATGAATTTACCTTACAATCCGGCGACGAAATTTCAATTGGTATTGAAAATATTGGCGTGCTGGTGAATGTGGTGGCATACAGGATGTAATAGTTGGAATGCTTTCAAAAAGAGTTACATGAAAACACAAGATGAATTAATACAGGAAATTGTAGAATATTTTAAGGTTTATATTTTTGAAAATCATATTAACGCCTCTATAAATGTGCATTCAAAGCTGAAGAAGTATAATATAAATCCTATAGTTGTAAAATATCTATCGAAATTACTGGAAGATAATTATACGCCCATGGGTGTTGCTAAGGCACTTTATTATCCGAGAGTTTTAGGAACTTCTATTAATACTTCATTCGGAACAAGGATACAAAATATGTTCGTTGACTTGAAAATTGCAGAAGGGTCTTTGATTAAGGGCATGGATATAGAATTTACTGATAAAATTGATAACCGTAGAAAATGGTGCCAACTTAAATCAGGCCCTAACACTATAAATTCCGAAGATGTAAAACCTCTGATTAAAAAATTTACTGATACAATAAATCTTGCAAGAACAAACAAGATCTCTAAAAATATTAATAATACCGATTTTATTGTGGGCGTACTTTATGGTGAGAAAGAGGAATTAAGCATGCATTATAAAGTCATAGACAAAGTTCATCCAGTTATAATTGGCAAAGAATTCTGGCAAAGAGTTACTGGATTTCCAAAGTTCTATGAGGGCTTGGTTTCAGGACTTCATTTATTAATTGGAGGCATAGATACAAATAATGCAATTAGCAAAGGTCTTGAAGGACTTGCTAATGAAATTGAAAGCTCTCAGCTCTTTGAATTTAAATCATAGTACTTATTTAAAAACTTGATAATTGAATAACCTACTTCACATCCTAAATTAACAGGTACCGCATTCCCTATTTGTTTGTATTGCTGCGCCAAAGAACCGGAAAACTCCCAATCATCAGGAAAAGTCTGGATACGGGCATACTCTCTTATTGTAAAAGGCCTCGTCTCATCGGGATGGCAACGTTCAGTTTGCTTTTGCGCTGGACTACAGGTTAAAGTAAGGCAAGGTTCATCCCATCCAATTCTGCGCGCCATACCTGTTTTACCACCACCGAGGTAAAAACTTTTTCCCATAAATTGTTTTTGGACTTCTATTGGTAAATCGCGCCAATAACCTTTTGGTGGTACAAGATCTAACACTTGCTTTTTGCTTTCAGGATATTTAGCGCCCTTTGATTTTGGCACATTGTTACAAAACAAATCCCCTTTCTTTAAAGCATCTTCCAAATTATACACTTTTTTATAAGGTTTTGGGTAATAATATTGTAAGTCTATATCCTTTCTGATAGCAACTAAAATAAGCCGTTCCCTTTTTTGAGGCACTTTAAAATTGATTGCCTTTAAAACTTGTACAGGTGCAACGTTATATCCAATCTCACTCAATATTGAGATCATCCCTTGCAAAGTTTTTCCATTTGCGTGGCTTAATAAACCACGTACATTTTCGCCAATGCAAATGGGAGGATTTACTTCTTTTACAACCCTGGCAAACTCATAGAAAAGGGTTCCTCTTGCATCTGCAAGCCCTAATTTTTTACCCGCATAGCTAAATGCCTGGCAAGGGAAACCGCCTGTAACAACATCAACTTTATCTTTATACTCAGTGAAATCAAATGCCCTTATATCACCTTCCAAAACTTTCCAAGCAGGCCTGTTTTGACGTAAAGTTTGGCAAGCCCATTTATCAATTTCATTTAGGGCAACACATTTTAAGCCTGACTTTTCCATACCCACAGCAAATCCTCCGGCACCCGCAAATAATTCCAGTACTTTATAATCCTTTTTGGCTTTAACAAAATTGGACGTTTCTTCTTCGATATTTTCACCTAACAAGTTTGCAAATAAAGTTTGAACCTTAGCTTTTTCATAAACCCTATAATTGCTAATTGGTTCTCTTACAGCATTTAGCTTGCCATCTCTGTCCCACCGTCTTAATGTTTCTTTACTTTTTCCAATAAGTTTTGAAGTTTCTGACAATGATAAATATTCTTTCATAACCAAGTTATATAACCTTATACAATGGTTACAAATTTATAGAAACCGCCGAAAAAAAATATAGTAGATGTTATATGTGCAAAGAATGTATATATCCAAATACCATATCCAAGCAGGTTTGTGGTCTTTTAATTATTTCATTATTCCAAAACCGGAAGACCTTATACCCTAAGGCAGCAATTTTTGTGTTGTTTTCTAAATCCCGTTGCATATTCCTCTCAATCTTAGGTATCCAAAACCCCCTATTTGCCTTGATCTTGCCTTTTTTTTCATTCCATTTATAGCCATGCCAAAATTCCCCATCAATAAATATTACAAGTTTATATTTCTTTATTACTATATCAGGATTGCCCGGCAAATTTTTATTATATTTCCTGTATCGAAGACCAGAAGCCCATAACTTTTTTCGAAATAAAATTTCAGGCTTTGTATCCTTGCTCTTGATTTTCGACATTAAAGCGCTTCTAACTGGTGTTGTATAAAAACCAGCATCTTCTTCAAATCTTGGAACTTTAATGGGCGTTTGTTGTGTATAATCTGCCATCTGCATTGCTTGCGTCAAATAATAAGGAGGTTCTGCATCTTTAAGATATGAACGCCTTGCAAAGAAAAGAGTAAACTTTTTTACACCGGTTCAATCCAGGCGCCGTAATCTTTAATAAGATTGATCAGCTCATCAACTGCTACATTGCTGTCAACATTACGTTTAATAACCTCTTTGCCTTTGTATAAAGTTATTTTGCCAACGCCGCTGCCCACATAACCAAAATCGGCGTCAGCCATTTCGCCGGGGCCGTTTACAATGCAACCCATAATGGCAATTTTTACACCCTTTAAATGATTGGTTACCGCACGGATTTTTGCGGTGGTTTCCTGCAGTTCAAACAATGTTCTTCCACAGCTTGGACAACTGATGTATTCGGTTTTTGAAATGCGGGTGCGGGTTGCCTGCAATATGGAAAATGATGTTGCATTAAGGAATTGATGATTGTTGGCAACAGCAATATAATTACGGCCGCTTACCCGTGTGTTACTCATTTTTTGAGGATCATTCATCAGCCATATACCATCGCCAAAACCATCAAGCAGTAAAGCGCCTGCTTCTGCCGAAAATTGAATAAGCTGTTCATCCACCGAAGCGCAATGGCTTTCAACACAAATAATAACAGGCGCTTTTATGTTGCGTTCCATCAGTTCAATAATATTGCGGCGCACATCTGCCATGCTGTGTTTGTTGGTTGAATACAGGCAAAGAACAGCGGTTACGTCGGTGGCAACCTGGTCGAAAATCCTTTCTTTTATTTCCTTATCAATCGTATGAACATCAATCGCAATAAAATTTTGTTTAGCTGATTTTTCCGCTATATCAAGATAGTCAACGCCTTCAAACAATGGGAAAGCGGCCTCTTCCCGGCCCTCTCCAGAGGACAGAGAGTTTTTAGCTTCTAACCACGTTTTAGCATTGCATATAACTTTTAACGTGCCGGGCAAATGAAAGTCTAAGGTTTTATTTGCTGTATAAATATAATCTGCGGCGGAGTCGCCAATATTCCATTTATCCGTTGCAGCATCATAACTATAACCAATAACTTTTAAATCTTCCGCATTGATCTTTTCTTTCTGCATGAAATCAGCCACTGCAACTGGTACCAATGTGCCGCCAATATTATTTACTTCGTTTGTAATCCTGCGTTTGTACTCAAAAGGATTGTAGGGCAAGGTTAACCGGTGACTGTCAGCCGATGACCGTTGTGCAGTTGAAAGTTCTTCTGTGAACGGTTGACTGTGAACTGTGGACTTTATCTTCTGCAACAAATCAGCTACAGGTGAATGGTGCTCACGGTTTTCATAACGCTTCACCAAATCTTTACAAACCGGTATTTCAAATTCAGGGTCTTCTGTAAGTGATACACGTATCGTATCGCCTAATCCGTCTTCCATTAAAGTGCCGATGCCCACAGCGCTTTTTATTCGTCCGTCTTCGCCATCGCCGGCTTCAGTAACGCCGAGGTGTAAAGGATATATTTCGCCAAACTCTTCAAACATGGTATTCACCAGCAACCGGTAAGCCTGCACCATAACCAGTGTGTTACTGGCCTTCATGCTTAATACAATATTGTGGTAGCTTTCATTTCTCGCTATGCGCAGAAATTCCATTGCGCTTTCCACCATGCCCATGGGCGTATCGCCATAACGGCTCATGATCCTGTCGCTCAAAGAGCCATGATTGGTGCCAATACGCATAGCCGTTCCATATTCCTTACAAATTTTAACCAGCGGCGTAAAGCGGTTGCGTATGCGGTCTATCTCTTCTGCATATTCTGCATCGGAATATTCAATTTGTTCAAACTTTTTCTTGTCAACATAATTGCCTGGGTTAACCCTAACCTTTTCAACTATGCGGGCTGCAATTTCCGCTGCATTGGGTGTGAAATGAATATCTGCCACCAGCGGCGTTGTATAACCACGTTTATGCAGTTCATTTTTTATGTTGAGTAAATTTTCCGCATCTTTTTTTGAAGGCGCTGTAATGCGCACCAGTTCTGCGCCGGCTTCGATACAACGGATGGTTTGTTCAACCGTGGCAATTGTATCCATCGTATCGGTAGTCGTCATGGTTTGCACACGCACCGGGTGCAGGTTTCCCAATAAAAGATCCCCAATCTTTACTTCCCGGGTTTTTAAGCGGCTGTACGCCGTAAGTGAATTGCAATATAGCTGCATAGGCTGCAAATTTATGCAATAGGCAGGTGATGGGTTATTTTTTCAGAATTAGGATAAAATTTAACGTTAAGGCAAAGCAGTTGTAGTTAATGCGCCGCATTTTTTATAAGCGGAAAACTTCCGTAGTTTCGTTCAAAACCAATTATATGCTTAAACACCTGACTGCTGCAGCGTTGCTGCTCTTATTTATCAGTTGCAATCAACCGGAACAAGAGGCCCGCATGCCAAAACAATACACCATCCAGCAACTATATAATAACCTTTCCGTTGGCGCGGCAGGTTTTAACAGTGATGAAAGCAAGGTGCTTATAAACAATAACAGCACCGGCATTTATAATGTATATGAGCTGAACGTTGCAGATACGGCAGTAACGCCTTTAACAACATCTGCCAAAGAATCTTTTTTTGCGATTGATTATTTGCCCGGAACTGAAAAATTCATTTATTCTGCAGACCAGGGTGGTAATGAAAATTCGCATCTTTACCTCAAGAGCAAAACCGATACAGGCGCAAAAGATATTACGCCCTGGGCCGGCAGCGCTAATAATTTCTATGGCTGGAGCGATGATAAAACGGCGATGTATATTACCAGCAACCAGCGTAATCCGCAGGTATTTGACTTGTGGAAGATTGATACTGCCACCTGGAAAGCCAGCCTGCTTTATGAAAACGATTCTGCTTATGATATAGCAGGCATCAGCAAAAGCGAAAAATATATTGGTTTAAATAAAAGTATTACTACCGATAAAAACGAACTGTACCTGTATGACCGTGATACAAAGACAACCAAACGCCTGAGCAACGATAAGGAAGCTAACTGGAACCTGCAGTCTATAGAAAAAAACGACAGTATTTTATATTACACCACAAACGATGGTAATGAATTCAGTTATCTCGTAAAGTATAACATCAACAGCGGCAAGGCTGATAAAATTTATGAAGATAAATGGGATGTGGCAGGCATGAGTTTAAGCGACCATGAAAAATATCATACCATCTTTATAAACGACGATGGCAAAAACAAGGTGTTATTATTTGATCATGCTTCAAATAAAGAAATTCCTTTCCCTGAAATTAAAGATGGTGATGTGCAGAGTGTTATCATATCGCCGTCAGAAAAAAACTTATTGCTGTCTGTGGGCAGCAGTACGAGCCCTAACAATTTGTATGCTTATAATATTGAAAGCAAACAGTTAAAACAGCTTACATCAACCTTGAACAAAGAAATAGATGAAAATGATTTGGTAAAAGCAGAGGTGGTCCGCTTTAAATCTTTTGACGGTAAAGAAATTCCTGCTATTTATTATAAGCCATTGCAGGCGGGCGCCGGTAATAAAGTGGGCGCTTTGGTTTGGGTGCATGGCGGCCCCGGCGGTCAAAGCCGTATTGGTTTCAGCAATGCTATTCAATATCTTGTTAATCATGGTTATGCAGTGCTTGCTGTGAATAACCGCGGCAGCAGTGGTTATGGAAAAACGTTCTATAAAATGGATAATAAAGATCATGGTAATGCTGATCTTAAAGACTGTGTATGGGGCAGGAAATGGCTGGCTGAGCAGGATTATATTGACAGCAATGCCATTGGTATTTATGGTGGCAGTTATGGCGGCTGCATGGTGCTGAATGCACTTTGCAGTTACCCTGATGAATTTAAAGTGGGTGTTGATTTATTTGGTGTTGCCAACTGGCTGCGTACTTTGCGCAGCATACCGCCTTATTGGGAATCGTTCCGCAAGGCTTTGTATGAAGAAATGGGCGACCCCAATACCAGCGACAGTATTCATTTAAAAGAAGCATCACCTTTATACAATTATCAGAAAATAACAAAACCCTTAATTGTATTCCAGGGCATGAACGATGTGCGTGTATTGCCTGTTGAAAGTGATGAAATTGTTGAAGGTGTAAAGAAAAACGGCGTGCCGGTTGAGTATGTAACTTATCCGGATGAAGGACATGGTTTTGTAAAGAAAGAAAACCAGATAACAACATCAGAAAAAACACTGGCTTTCCTTGATAAATATTTAAAACCGCCAACAGCCGGAAAGTAATAAGATAATTGAAAACATTTTTAAGAGAGGCTGCCTGGCATAAACGGGCAGCCTCTCTTATTATCCCTGGATTACAATTTTCATCCCCGGATAATGAAATATGGCTTTAATGCATCAATTTAATTAATAAATTTACCGGCATTAACACGATATCCAAAGTACATGAAAAGTCAAACTTCAGCTAACATGCCTGTTGCTCTATATCCCGGTAAAAAAATAACCAGTTGCTTTAATATATCAACCAAGTACCAATGATAACAGTTGCTGTTGCAGACGATCATGCTTTATTTAAATCGGGCATTATTGAATTGATACAATCGCAGCCTGATATGGAAGTGTTGTTTGATGCTTCCAATGGTAAAGAGTTTATTGACCGGTTAGTTAAAAGCAAAGGGATTGACATAGCCGTTATAGATATTGAAATGCCGGTAATGAATGGCTTTGATCTTACAGATTACCTTCATAAAAATTATCCTGCTATAAAAATAATTGTATTGTCTGCATACTCGCAGGAACGCTTTGTAGTAAAGCTGATAGAATGCGGTGCTGCTGGTTTTCTATCGAAGAATTGCCAGCCTAAAGAATTGTTTGATGCCATAAGGCAAACCCATGACTGCGGGTTTTATCTTACGCCGGATGCATTTAAAGTAATGCAGCGGGCAAGAACGATATCTAAAAAATATAAAAACATCAATAACATTCCCGTAGAATTAACCGCCCGTGAAATGGAAGTGCTTAAATTAATATGCGGAGAAATGACGAACCATGAAATAGCTGATGAACTTTGTGTAAGCGTGCGTACCATAGAAGGCCATCGCAATAACCTCATTTTAAAAACCGGTAGCCGTAATACTGCAGGCCTTGTTTTATTTGCCGTTCGTTATAATATTATTGATGCACTTTCCTGAAAGCACGTAGAAATACGTGTTTTTAAAAACCCGTCTTCTTACGCTTGTAACCGGTTTTAAAGCAGTTTTATTTTGTGGCATTAATCATTCTGAAAAACATTTATTCTATGCCACTGAAAACATGGGTAACAAAATCCCGGCAACCGTTCAATTCATTCTATTATTACAATACCATGAGCCGCAATTTCGTACGCATACGGCTGGAACTGGGCAGGAAGGGCTTATATCCCAATCCCGGCATCACGGCACGGTTAAACAGGTTTATCGGCTTTGTGGATAATTTAAATGCATTCGATTTTAAAAATTTTAACCGGTGGACTGTAAACAATAAGAATGAAATTGTTTATTGTGTGGGCAATGATTTTATAACCTTGCCAAATGAACCTGTAGCAGGTAAAAAGGTTATTGATTTTTCTTTAGCCATTGATGAACTGCATCCAACATTTATTCATTTGGGCAATACGGTTGCGGAAACGCCGGGCATGCTGCCTGTAAACAGCAGGGGAAAAGAGGTTACAGAAGAAATGCTTATTACAATTGCAGAAAGCCAGTTAGGCGAATATACCAGCATTTCCCTATGCACATATGCTGCCGATGAATGCGAATTGGCTGATGCTGTTTTTAAATTACACCGGCACATTTGTTTAATGTTATTGAACTAAAGTAAGTTCTTATACTTCCGTACCCTTTGAAATTATAATTCCATACTCTCTGAAACTATAATAAAGCTGCCGGCAATTCACCCGGCAGCTTTATAGTTATCTGTTTGTTAGCGCACTGAGTTGTTTTCCCAAATCCTGCAATGTGCTTCGTAAATTTTCTGTTGCTATATTTTTAAGCTGCAGTTGCTGTAAAGTTTGCTGAAGATTTTCAACGGTTGAAGCGGCATCAGGATAAGCAGTTAAAATATCAATGGCATTTTGCAGGTAAGCAATTGCATAATCGCCCAGTTTAAAACTTACCGGCGGGTCAAGCAGGTATTGCTTTATTTCAGTGATCTTTTTAAGGTCTTCATTCTTCATCTTCATTTTGTAAAGATACTAAGGTTGAAAGCTATAACACGCTTCGGTTGTAACGTTAAACCAACCAATAATATGCCTCGAAACAATTAACGGTTATTGCAGATATTAATATTATTTTATTGCTATCATTGCCGAAATATTTTGCTTGAAATTATCTGTGATCTATAAAGCATCAGCATTTCTTTTATTGCTGCTTGCCAGCAATTCATTATTAGCTCAAAACAATGTATTGGGCGGATGGAATATTCTTAATTATAATTATTCCTTTAATAAGAAAGTGTTCCTGTACAGTGAAGCTCAGTTGCGCAGCCAGCATATAGCTAATGATTTCTATTACCACGAATTAAAGTTTGGCGGCGGATATAATATAACCGATAAAAGTTCGGCCTTTATAGGTTTGGGGAACTATGAAACCTATACTTTTCCCGGCAACTTAAAGAAACCGCTTACTTCAAATGAGTTCAGGATATGGGAGCAGTTTGTTATTTCTGCTTACATAGACCGTATTAAATTTGAAAACCGTTTCCGTATTGAACAGCGCTGGATTAACGGCGATTTCTCCAGCCGTTTTCGTTACCGCATAAATCCTATCATACCGCTTAACCATTCAAAACTTACGGCAAACACAGTTTACATACCTTTTTATAACGAGGTTTTCTTTACCAATAAAGCACCTTATTTTATACGCAACAGGGCATTTGGCGGCATTGGTTACCAGTTTACAAAAAGCATTGCATTGCAGGCTGGTTTTATAAGGCAGTTTGATTATCGTAAAGCCGATGATGGCAGCGGTAAAAATTTTATACAAATGATGCTTGTCATTAATGGCGGCCACCCGGGCAAAGAACCGCAGCATTCGAATACCGATTAACTGTTACCAGTCTTTGTCGGGTTGTATGGTACTGTTTTTATCCTGCAGTTTTTGCTGCAACTGTTTTTCCTGGTTGCGCAGCTCATTAAACTTCTGCTGCATCATATCTTTATTCAGCGGTTTTTGTTTTTGCTGTTGCTGATTTTGTTGTTGGCTCTTTGGTTTGCTTTGTTGCTGCTGCTGTTTTAATTCATTCAATGCCTTCTGAAGGTTTTCCCTTGCATCATCATCATCGGGGTTTTCTTTTAATGATTCCTTAAATGCATTAATGGCTTTTAGTAAATCTTTTCCTTTTAAATAAGCCAGCGCTTTATTATAGTTGGCATCAGATCTTAATGAATTAAGTGTTGCATCTTTTACTACTTCATCGTAATTTTTACTGGCTTCATTCAATTCATTTTGCCTTTGCAAAGCATTGGCAAGATTAAAGCGGGCCGTATTATTAGCCGGGTCTTTCCGCAATGCATTTTTATAGGCTTCAATGGCAGTTTTATAATCGCCTTTGCGATAAGCTTCATTGCCTTTGTTTATTTCACTGTTGGCCGGCTGCGCCATAATACCCGCAGTAAAAAACATTATCAATATGGTAAAAAAATATTTCAGCTTGTTTGTATTTTTCTTTTTGTTTCAGGAATAAAAATTTCTGCGATTAACAACAGCAAAGCTATCAATACAAAAATACCATACAATGAACTGTATTGTTTTTCGCCGCCTCCTGTTTCTATGGCTTTCTTTTCCATACCATCTAAAATGGCAGCAATATTGCTGGCAGAAGTACCTGCATTATCAAGATGAAAATAAGCGCCACCTGTTTGCTGTGCTATTGTGCGGAGTTCTTGTTCGTTTAATTTGCTTATAACAGTTTGCCCGTTACGGTCAACCTTATAAGCATTGGCGCCCGGTTCTGTTATGGGAGCGCCGTTTACGCTGCCCACGCCAATCGTATTTACAATAATACCTTTATCGCTTAGCTGTTGTAATATATCTTCTGTGCCGGGGTCATGATCTTCTCCATCGGAAATTAGAACAACAGCCTTGTATTTTTTTTCTTCTGAACTGAACGAACCGGCGCATAAACGCAATGCGTCGCCCACAACTGTTCCCTGTATGGGCACAGCTTCTGGTGAAGCATTGGAAACATATAATTTGGACACGGCAAAATCTGATGTAAGCGGCATTTGCAATACAGCGCGGCCTGCAAAAACCACGAGGCCAACACGGTTATCATCCAGCTTATCAATAAGGTTGTTTACAAACTGTTTTGCGGCGTCAAGCCTGGAAGGCTTTACATCTTCGGCCCACATGCTTTTACTTACATCCAATGCAATCATTATGTCAATGCCTGCACGTTTTTCATCTTTACCAATAACCGGTTTTCTTAAATTGGCCGCAGCAATAATTAATAACACTATGCTTGCGGCTATTAATATAAACTTGAGTTTATATTTTCTTCCATCATAGTTTTTGGTAAGCTGATCAATGAGTTTCTCATCGCCCAAAGCTCTTTTTACTTTCTTCTTCCATTGCAATACGGAAAATAATAGTAAAACGAGTGGAATAATTATTATTAACCCGGCAAGGTATATGGTATGTTCAAACTGAAACATAATGTGATTGCTGCAAGCTACAAGCATTAAGCCAATCGTGTATTTAAAACCTGATTTTTATGGTTTGATTAATGATTGGCAGAAATAACAATATTAAAATTGCAATTAATTATGATGCAGGAAATTTTTATAAGAAGAATGCAGATTGAAGATGCCGAGGCCGTAAATATGCTAACCGGCCAGCTTGGTTATTCCATAGATATTGCGCAGGTTAAATGCAATCTTGAATTGCTCTTAAACGATGATGATGCTGCAGCATTTGTTGCTGTATTAAATAACCGGGTAATTGGCTGGATGACAGTGGCAGGCGTTATAACACTTGAATCTTCTCCTTACTGTGAAATCCGCGGGCTCATTGTGGATGAGCAGTTGCGCAATAAACAAATTGGTAAAGCACTAATTGAAAAAACGAAACAATGGTGCCGGGATAATAAACGTGAAAGATTAAGAGTGAGGTGCAATGTTGTGAGGAATGCATCGCATGCTTTCTATCTCCATCTTGGATTTAAAGAAAAAAAGGAACAGAAAATTTTTGAGATGGATGTTTGAAATGCTTACCGCTGTCCTTTAAAAAATCCATACTGTGAAAGGATATTTTTTAAGATGGCCAGCCGTGCTGTTACCATATCCATATCATGCGGGCCTTCAATCTGCAAAACGAAAAAATAGGGATGCCTGTTTTCTTCTTCCCAGCCAACAATCCAGCCGATAGATTTTCCGTCTTCCTTATAACCCCAGCCTGTTTTATATGCAAGCGTATAGTTGGAATTCTTTTCCTGCACCATCACGTTTTTTACAACAGTCTGTACGCGTTTTTGAAAAGGCAGTTGCTCAAAGTATAATTTCTTTGCCAGGCCAAGCTGTTCATCAGCCGTAATTTTTATATTATTATCGAGCCAGAAAGAATCAAGATCATTTTTAATAACGGCGCGGTTATATTTTGAACCATAACCCAAGCTATCCAGCCAGTGCTGCATGGTATCTTTCCCAATTCTTCTTGCCACCTCCTGGTAGTAAGGAACGGCTGATAATTTAAAAGCCTGCTCCATGGTAAGGTCTTTGTTCCATTCAGCATTAGAACGTACCACGCCATCCCACGGTATAACCATTTTCTCACCGGAAATAACACCAGTTTGCAGGCCAATAAGTGAGTTAACAATTTTGAATGTGGATGCAGGCAGATAAGCGCTGTCGGTAAATCTTCTCAAATTATAAATGGTGAACTGAGCCTGCCCGTTATCAAACATGCCAAAAGTGCCTGTAACATGGTATTCATCAAAATACTTTTTCAGGCTGTCATCGCTGGTAATATTATTGCTGGAACAGGCTGCTAAAAAGAAGATGCCTAAAAGCAGGCAATAAAAACCGGGATGCCTAATTACACGCATTATTGATTGGTTTAAAAAACTAACAGCCGTTAAATTACAACGGCTGTTTATTGGTTTATAGTAACTGCTGTGGAACCAGCATACTTCATAGCGACCTTTATTTCTGCAGACGAAAGCAACGGGTATTGAATGATAATTTGCTCTTCAGTCATCCCGTTATCTAACATGTTAACCAGTTTCCAGAAAGGAAGGCCGGCTTCCATTAATTTCGGTTTTTCGCTTTCAGAACGAAGTATAGTATTCATCGGATTGCTCTTTGATTACGCCCCAAAGGTATTACCCGTTTTTTATTACACCTAACTCTTTTCCAATTTTTGTGAAAGCTGTGATTGCTTTGTCAATATCTTTTATTTCGTGCGCTGCACTTAACTGCACGCGGATGCGTGCCTGGCCTTTTGGCACCACAGGGTAAAAGAACCCAATTACATAAATGCCTTCATCCAGCAATTTGGCTGCAAACTGCTGGGCCACAACGGCGTCGTACAACATTATGGGCACAATCGGGTGTTCGCCGGGTTTTATATCAAAACCGGCTTCTGTAATTTTTTTCCTGAAATAAACAGTATTGCTTTCCAGTTTATCACGCAACTCCGTTGTTTCGGAAAGCATATCAAAAACCGCAATGGATGCGCCCACAATGGCCGGCGCCAATGTATTGGAGAAAAGATAAGGACGGGAGCGTTGGCGCAGCATTTCAATAATTTCCTTTTTGCCACTGGTAAAACCGCCATTGGCGCCGCCAAGCGCTTTGCCCAATGTGCCGGTAATAATATCAACTTTACCCATCACATTTTTGTACTCATGGGTGCCGCGGCCCGTTTTGCCAAGAAACCCGGTTGAATGGCTATCATCAATCATTACCACAGTATCATATTTTTCAGCCAGTTCGCAAATAATATCTAATTGCGCTATGGTGCCATCCATGCTGAAGGATCCGTCCGTTACAATAATACGGCTGCGCAAATGAGCAGCATCAATCAGCTTCGCTTCAAGGTCTTCCATGTTATTATGCTCGTAGCGGTAACGCTGCGCCTTGCATAAACGCACGCCGTCAATTACGGAGGCATGGTTCAAAGCATCGCTTATAATAGCATCCTGCTCATTAAATAAAGGTTCAAAAACGCCGCCATTGGCATCAAAGGCAGCACAGTATAAAATGGTATCTTCTGTGCCGAGAAAATCAGCTATTTTCTTTTCAAGTTCTTTATGAATATCCTGCGTGCCGCAAATAAACCGTACGCTGCTTAAACCGTAGCCATGTGTTTCAATGGCTTTGTGTGCTGCTTCTATAACTTTAGGATGAGAGGAAAGGCCGAGATAATTGTTGGCGCAAAAGTTCAGAACCTGCTTCCCGTTTACAGTTATTTCAGCGCCCTGCGGGCTGGTAATAATGCGTTCTTTTTTAAACAAACCGGAAGACTCTATTTCAAGCAATTCCGCCTGGATGCGGTTAGTAAAACTTTCATTCATCTGTATATTTTTTGTTTTTACATTTTTTGCCAAACAGGAATAACGCATAACATCACGTGGTATAAAATTCCCGGGAATTTTTTATGCTTTATTTCATACCTGCACAATTAAGATGAGGCAAACCTAATACAATTGTTGATAAGCCTGTACCGGTATTGTTTTGTTTTTTTTAACAGCGGGAATTTTATAAACTGATTAATTTACGACTACATTCGTAGCTAAATTAATCACCATCCGCTACTTAAGAAATATACCAGTTTTTATAGCTGCCGCATTATTGTCAGCTACGTTTTTATTTATTGCATTTACCTCGCAAAAGCAAAACCTGCAACCGGCTGCTCCCATATTAAAAACAAGCAGTCCGGGCTCGAAAATAAAAGCAGATAACAACAAGAAAAATTCAGTTATGAAGAGGTTTATTTCATGCGTGGAAATGAGAAGATATTTATATTAATTTTTCCTGTTACTGCACTGTTATTTTGCTTAAATATTTTATTCTTATTTATTAACCCGCTTTGTTTTATTTTGGGTTGATGTCAAACTTTTCTAACCGCATTACACAGCTTTTTAATATTGATTACCCTATTGTTCAGGCCGGAATGGTTTGGACAAGCGGCTGGAAACTTGCCAGCGCAGTAAGCAATGCAGGCGCATTGGGCTTAATTGGCAGCGGCAGCATGTATCCTGATGTATTGCTTCAACATATCCGCCAATGCAAAGCAGCCACGGCAAAACCTTTTGGCGTAAATATCCCGCTTTTATACCCTGACATAGAAAAGCACATCCAGATTGTAATTGATGAAGGTGTGAAAATTGTTTTTACGAGCGCCGGTAATCCTAAAACCTGGACGCCGGTTTTAAGACAACATGGTATAACGGTAGTACATGTGGTAAGCAGCAGCACATTTGCAAAAAAAGCGGAAGCTGCAGGCTGCGATGCTGTAGTGGCTGAAGGTTTTGAAGCCGGCGGTCATAATGGCCGTGAAGAAACCACTACAATGGTTTTAACCCCGCTTGTGAAAGAAGCAGTGAAAATTCCGGTGCTGGCCGCAGGCGGCATTGCAACGGGAAGGCAAATGCTGGCCGCTATGGTTTTAGGCGCCGATGGCGTGCAGGTAGGCAGCCGCTTTGTATGCAGTAACGAGGCTTCTAATCATATAAAGTTTAAAGAGGCTGTTATAAACAGTAAAGAAGGCGATACAATGCTGAGCATGAAAAAAGTGGTGCCGGTGCGGTTGCTTAAAAATAATTTTTTTGAGACGATAAAAGAAGCTGAAATGCGTGGCGCAACCAGGGAAGAACTTGCAGCAATATTAGGGCATGGCCGTGCAAAAAAAGGCATGCTGGAAGGTGAACTTGATGAAGGCGAGCTGGAAATTGGAGCGGTAAGCGCCTTAATAAACAATATAAAACCTGCTGCCGATATTGTACAGGAAATATGGAATGAATTTAGTGCAGCAGCAAACAACCCTTTTCATTTTAATCGCTGATGTTTGTTTTATTTTCATCATCTGCAGACAAAACCGCTTTAAATTTTTGATAGAAGAAAGAAAGCACGAGCAGTAATGTGCCAATGGTTATGTAAGCAATAATTTTTTGAACGGCCGTAAAGAATATGCTATCTAACAGAACCAGTTTTAACAGCGTAAGCCCTACAAGTAAAATGGCGGCAAGCCTTGGCCATATTGTTTTTGTTATAATGCCAATGATAAATACAATTATAGCAAGCAGCATCCAGAGCATGGTAATGGTTAAGCCGCTGTATTGTATGCCTATCCATAAAACAGCAAGTAAAAGTGCAGTTGCATAATGTATGCGGTTAAGCACTTTTTCATCGTGAAAGAAATTATTGCCTGCAATAGCAAAGCTAAAAAACAACAGGGCGCAAAAGGCTGTTACAGCAGCCGCATTTGCATTGGAAGAAGATGCGCTAAAAATGGCAAGCAGTGAAATAAAGAGTGAAAAGTTATTGATAAGTATATGCAGCAGTTGCTGATTGCTTAATCTCGTTTTTCTTGTTATGGTAAATGCAAAAGCGCTCAGCAGGAATAAAATATAATAAATACTCATAAAAACAACTGCATAAAACTGATAAGCTTCTTTGTACCTCGCAAGCAGCCAGCCAATGAAAAAACTCCAGGTAATAATCAGTGCAAGCAGGTTTAATAATTTCCATGAACGTTTGAAAGATATAATGAGTATGCCTGCATTCATTACAAGTATATAGCTAAACAGTAAGAGATAATTTTCATGATTGGTGCTGATGAGAATGGGTATGGCATAAGCGCCAACCATGCCAACAACAGCAATTTCCTGGCGGTTATATTGCAGCGACCTGCTTGCCGTATAAAGGGCAATCACTGCCATTATAATAAAGCAAAGTATTTGCGAAAAGAAATCGTAATACGTGAATGCGCCATACGTTGTAAAATACATGGAAGCCATTGCGCCACTGAATAAAATAGCGCTGAAGCCTTCATAGTTTTTCTTTAGCATGAACGATAACAAAAGCAATACGGCGCTTGCTGAGTAAGCAAGTATAATTCTTGCAAAAGGTGTAATGAGGTTTTTATCAATTGCATATTTTACGCCTATAGAAATACCAATCAGCAATACAACTATACCAACAAGGTTAATGATCTTTAAACCTATAAAGCTTTCAACTGAACGTTGCAAAGCAATACTCCTTTTCACCGCCTGTGCCGATGAAGCAGCAGGCTCCGGCAACTTAGCAGGACCAACAGTATGGTTATCGCTTTTATTTATCCTGCGCTGCATTTGCATTAATTCTTCCTGCACCTGTTGTAACTGCTGCGATAATTTTTTCACCTGCTGTTTCAGATCATCCATTTCGCTTAAAGCCATATTCGATGTTAAGGATTTTAAATTAAAGCAAACCCATTTATCTATACTAAAGTAATCCTTATTAATAACCAAGGCATGCATTTAATACTGCTGTAATTCTTCCTGAACTTATAATTAAGTTATTATTGTCTTGTGAAAAAACTATTTACCAATTTAACATTTTGGGTGCTTGTTGCCATAACAGCCGGCGCACTGTTAGGAAATTTCTATCCTGGCACTGCCATAAAAATGAAGGTATTCGGTGACTATTTCATCGTGCTGATTAAATATTTTATTTACCCTATAATTTTCTTAACCATATCGCTTGGCATCAGCAACATGGGCGACCTGAAAAAAACGGGCCGCGTTGGTGGCAAAGCATTATTATATTTTGAAATAGTTACAACGTTTGCATTATTAATTGGCATTATAGTTTCTCATTTTATACAACCGGGCCGCGGCGTTGACATTTCATCTATAAAAGGCGGCGATATTTCTGCATATATAAAAGAATCAAAAGAATTTAGCTGGCTCCAGTTTTTAAAAGATAATCCAACGCTCCAGATATTAATCGTTGCCATAATTTTTGGAATATGGTTAAGCAGGTATAACAAAAAAGAAATTATCATTACTCCGCTTACCAATATTTCGAGATATGTTTTTAAAGCTTTGCATTTTGTAATGCTGCTGGCGCCGCTTGGCGCTTTTGGCGGCATGGCTTATACCATTGGCAAGTTTGGCATACATACATTATTGCCTTTAATAAGGCTGATGGTATGCGTTTATATTACTTGTTTGTGTTTCATTTTTATTGTGCTTGGTTTATTGCTGCGTTATTATAATATCAGTATTCTTAAATTTTTAAAATATATACGCAACGAACTTTTAATTGTATTGGGTACCTCTTCATCAGAAGCAGCATTGCCTTCATTGATTGAAAAGCTGGAACGCATGGGTTGCACAAAATCGGTTACAGGGCTGGTGGTTCCCGCAGGTTATTCTTTCAATCTTGATGGCACAACCATTTATCTTTCTATGGCTGTAATGTTTCTTGCGCAGGTATATAATATTGAGCTTACGCTTCACCAGGTGTTTGTTATTATTGGCGTTTTACTTGTAACATCAAAAGGTGCAGCAGGCGTTACGGGCAGTGGTTTTATTGTGCTTGCATCAACCCTTACAGCTGTGAAAGTAATTCCCATTGAAGGCCTTGCATTTTTGTTAGGCGTTGACAGGTTTATGAGCGAAGCAAGGGCGCTTACCAATTTTATAGGTAACGGTGTGGCTACCATCTGGCTTTCCAATAATGAAAAAGAATTCGACAGGAGTAAGATGAACGAGGTATTATATGGGCAGGGAAATAGAGAATAGTTTTAAACCATTCCGGTGGGTGCCGTAAAAAAATAAATTCCTAAACCCCTCTGAAAGCTGGTATTATGATTGTGCTGTTTTATAAAAAATATTATGGCAAAAGCAGCATCCGCTAAAAAAACGAAAAGCACTGCGAAAAAATCTGCTTCAAAAGAAACTACCCGGAAGGCAGCACCCAAAAGATGGTCGAAAAAGGTTACGCAAACCAGCAATGCGATGGATTTGGAAAAAAATATTTTCAAATCAACAGATGCGAAAAAGATTGCTTTATCGGTAAAGCGTTCGGCAGAAAGGAGCAAACGGAGAAAAGCAGGCCCTTTTCAATCTGCCATGAGTATGATTAATTTTTACGAAAACAGAGCAGGCGATAATCTTAGCGCTGCGCAAAAGAAGGTATTGGATGATTCGAAAAACGAATTACGAAAATTATTCGGAAGAGACGAGAAATAGATACAATCCTTCTTAATTCAGTCTTTTAATTTAGGGTATAAAACCCAGGCTTTTAAACCTTGCCAGCTTTAAACATCCGGGTAAAACCATTCTTGAACCCTGCCCCGACAGATTTTTAAATCCATTCAACGATAATAATTATCATTTCACCGATATGAAATATAAAGGGCATAACCGGCTGATAATTTTGCTCTCGCAAATTAAAAATTTATATGAACATCGTAATTGTTGGCAAGCTTGCAGAAACCCAGATACTTGCCGATGAACTGGAAGCCCAAACCGCACAAAAGTGCGAACAAATGGAACTGACTGCTGATATTGTTTACCGTATTCAAAAGAAACGCTGGCATTTAATAATAATGGCAGTGAATTATGAAAACCTGGCCACAGCATGCACAACTCTTTATTCCATCAAACAAAACAATCCTTCTTCGCACGTAATATTAATATCTGCGAATAAAGATGTGGATTTAATGTCTTCAGCGCTGGATAGCGGCGTTAACCACTTTTTGGTTTACCCGCTGGCTACACAGGTTTTGCTGGAAAGGTTATCAACCGAAATAAAAACCATCCGCGAAACTTTGAATATAAAGAAAGTGCTGGCAATCGGCGCTCACCCGGATGACGTTGAAATTGGCTGCGGCGCCAGCTTAATGAAGCACGCTGAAAGAGGCGATAAGGTGCATATTCTTACACTCACCAATGGCGAACAGGGCGGCAGTATAGATATCCGTTACAAAGAATCGCTTAAAGCGGCTGAGTATGTAAATGCCAATTTATATATGAAAAACCTGAAAGATACTTTTATAACTGATGGCCCTGAAACCATTAAAACTATTGAAGAAGTTATAGCTAAAGTGCAGCCCGATATTATTTATACGCACAGCATAAACGATAATCACCAGGACCACAGGAACACTTATCATGCAACTATGGTGGCTGCACGTGGCGTTACGCAGGTGTATTCTTACTTAAGCCCATCATGCAATATCAACTTTAAGCCTTTGCGCTTTGAGCATGTTGAAAAATATATGGATGATAAAATTGAAATGATCTCATTCTTTCATTCCCAAAAAACAAAATGCGCTTACCTCGCCGATTCGTTGATAAGATCAACCGCAGAATACTGGGGCCGTTTTTCAAGGTATGGCATTGTTGAACCCTTTGAAGTAATTCGTGCCTAATAAATAACCAAACCAATTAATAAAAAATTTTAAAAAAGAAATTATGAATATCTTAATTACAGGAGCAGGCGGGCCCGCCGCAATATGCGCTTACAAATCTTTATCAGCAGCCGGTTATAATATTTTTATGGGTGATATGGATCCCATGTCTGCCGGTTTATACCTCGTTCCAAAAGGCCAGCAGTTTATATTACCTGCCGGTAAATCTGAAATGTTTGTTCCCTTCTTGCTTGAGCTTTGCCAGAAGCATAACATTGATCTTTTAATACCTACATGTGATGTTGAATTAATGCCGGTGGCAAATAACATTGAAGCATTTGAAGCTATTGATTGCAAGGTGTTGGTTTCACCTGTAGATGCACTGGAAACCTGCCAGGATAAATATCTTTTAATGGAAGCCTGCAAAAAGAATGTGCAGTTAGGTGATTATGATTTGTTTGAAAACTTTTTAGCTAACCCGCATTTTAATAATAACTGGATCGTAAAGCCAAGAAACGGCAGTGGTTCAAGGGATATATTTAAAGTAACTAACCGCGAAGAACTGGAAAACCTGGCACACCTGGAAGGAAAGAATTTTATGGTGCAGGAATTTTTGGAAGGCAAAGAATACAGCATAGATATGATGATTGATAAAAATGGTAAAGTGTGCGCTGCTGTTGCCCGTGAAAGAATGAGAACAGATTCAGGCGTTGCCGTTACTTCAAAAGTTACTAAGAAGAAAGAGATTATTGAATATGCAATAGCTGTGGCTGAAAGTTTAAACTTAAGGTTTGCCATTAATGTGCAGGTTATTGATACAGAAAACGGGCCTATGTTGCTTGAAATAAACCCGCGTTTCTCCGGAGGCCTCAGCCTCATCATTGCAGCCGGTGCAGATATACCTTTAATGTGCGCAGAAAATATTTTGTTTAACAGGCCGGTGGCTATTGTGGCCGATTATAAAGAGATTGCTATGGTGCGTTATTTCCAGGAAAAATTCTTCGACCCTTCCCTCTTTTTGAATGAAGAAGAACATGCACCCGAAACATTAGTATTGGCAGTTTAAATATTATTTGGTGAGTTGTGAAATCACTCACAACTCACAATAACACTATTACAAGCTTTTTCATGCCGCTTATATTTGATTATATCGCCATTTTTTTTGCACTGCTCGGTACTATACCTGTATGGGCGTCGCTGTACCAGTTTTTTATGATCGGCATTCATGGCATAAAGAATCATTATAAACACACGGCTGCTTATATGCCCAGGGTTGCGATAATTGTTCCGGCATGGAATGAAGGTGATGTAATTGGTAACACAATCGAGCATCTTTTATCGATGGATTATCCAAAACATGCACTAAGAGTATATGTGGTGGATGATGCCAGCACAGATCATACACCTGATGTTGTAAAAGAAAAGCATGAACAATATCCTGATAACGTTTTTCATTTAAGAAGAGAAAAAGGCGGCCAGGGAAAAGCGCATACATTAAATCACGGTATTAATATAATACTTGAAGAAAACTGGGCTGAAGCTTTATTGATTATTGATGCCGATGTTTTATTTGAAAAGAATGCACTGCGTTTAATGACGAGGCATCTTGCTGATAAAAATGTGGGTTCTGTTACGGCATATATCAAAGAGGGCAGTGCACCAGGCAATTTCATTTCAAAGTTTATTGCGTTTGAATATATAACGGCGCAGGCCGCATCGAGAAGAGCGCAGAATGTAATGGGGTCGCTGGCTTGTTTGGCAGGCGGTGCGCAATTACACAGCCGTGAAAACCTGCTGGCTATTGGCGGAAAAATAGATACATCATCACTTGCAGAAGACACATTCACCACTTTTAAAACTCAACTGAATGGCCGCAAAGCTGTGTTTGATGGCAATGCAACCGTTTGGGCTGAAGAGCCGGGCTCTGTTGTTGCAATATGGAAACAAAGATTAAGATGGGCGCGTGGCAATGTGCAGGTAACAAAAGCCTTCAAACATATATGGCTCAATAAAAAGAACGGAAAGAAATTAGGCAGCTTTAGTTTTTCTTTATTATGGTTTGCTATTTTATTGATGCCGGTATTTATGATATTGTCATCAATCGGTTTGATATGGCTGTTTTTTTCCAACTTCAGCGAATCGTGGCTGCTGTTTAAACAGTTGTGGATTGTTAATGCATTCACTTATTTATTTGTAACCATTTATTCGCTCATCATCGATAAGCAAACTGCAAAAAAAGCATGGCTGCAGGGTGTGCTGTTCCCCGGCATTATTTCGCTCACTATCATTGTGCTTTCCTGCTTTCCTGCTGCTATAGATGATTTCATTCATTTTGTAAACGGCATGACGCAGGCCGACCTTGGATTAACACAAAAAATTATTGTATTGTTTATGTATGCCTGGGCTTCATTATGCATGCTCTTTGCATATTGGGCTTACATCGCCGATAAGAACAAAAAGCCTTACTGGCTATCACTCACTTTATTATTGATTTCAGGTTTTGGCGCATTACTCTGCACCATTACGCTGTACTCTTATATAATGGAATATAAAAAAGCTGAATTAAAATGGGACAAGACTCAAAAATCGGGCAAAGTAGTTATAGCAGGTTAGCTGTACCGCTTTCAGAAGAAGAAGAAAATATGCTGCGCTATGCAGCTTTGCATGAAGCAGAAATTAAGGCGGATAAGAAAAAAGAAAAAAGACTTTTTATCTGCCAGGTTTTATTGGTAACTGCATTGATTGCAGCAGCTTTTATAAAGGAAAGGTTTTACCCAAGTGACGTGGAGTGGATCAATTGGTTGTTTAGCAAGTTTTAGTTGATGAAAATAAAGCAAAATCAACCTTAACCCTTTTAACTGTATAATATTTTTTAAAGATATAGCTCTTCAATCCTAAGCACCATTGAGTATAAAGCAAACGGCCCTAAGCCCTTTAAAAAACAATATAAAATACTATGAATGGGCTTCTTACAATTTTCTGCTTACCATTAAGCCCGGCATATAAATATTAAAATCTTTGTCGCTTTTAGAGTCCTTATAATGTTCATAAGTGAAGTGTAATTCAAGGTTCCATTTGGCGCCAACCGGTGTAGTAAATAAAGCATTTACAGTTTGTGTATTCATTTTTGATGCAGGTATATCCGTTACATTTTCGGGTTGAAAAATATTATAGCGATCGCCTATGCCATAGTTAAGTGAAAAAAACTGGTCGCCTTTAAAATAATACCGGTAATTAAAATTGTTTACAAAACTCAGTTGCTTTTTTTGTTCAACCATGTATAATGTGTAACCAAAAAAATGTTTATCAATTTGCTTGCTTACGCCAACCGGGAATACAAAACTCCTGCTATCATTTTTAGGTGCATAAACCCTGGCGCCCGCCTGCAGTTCCCAGCCTTTTCCCGGAACAAAGAAATTAGAAAATCCAGCAATAAATGCCGGAAAAAATTTACCATCAGAACCGGCCAGCAAAATATTAATGTAATCTTTCTTTGAAAAGTTATGATAGTATTCAGAAAACAACTGTGCGCTATAATCATGACCGCTGAAAGCATTATTAAACTTTAAGATCAGGTGATCATTTTTCCCTTTTATGGAATAACCTGCGCCAATTTGTGTAATGTTTACTTCCTGCGGCGAATACCGCAGTTGGTCAACAGATAATAGTAATTTTTGCTGCGGCTTTTCTTTAATTGTTGTATCGCTAAAAACCGTAACCTGTGTTACTGTATCAATAATATTACAGCTGTTTTCTGCAATTGCTTTTGTATAGAATAACTGAACAAGAATGAATAAGCCGATATATTTCATCTGTTATTTTTTATTTTAAGCAGGCCAGGTGGAACGCCTGATTAACATTCCTCTGCATATCAAAATTTTACATAGGCGTTTCATGCCGTGTTTGTAGTTTGATTTTTTTATCAGATTATATTCAGCCTGTCCATTATTACTTTGCGGTGTGCTTTACTTATGGGTATAACGTGCTTGCCTATAAGGATGGTATTATCTTCTATATCGCTTATCTTTTTTGTGTTGATGATATAAGAGCGGTGCACTTTTACAAAAGCGTCCGGGTTTAATTTTTCCTCAATGCTTTTTAAAGTGGCAAGCGATAAAAATGTTTTTTCCGTTGTTACAAATTTTACATAATCGCCCACAGCCTCAATAAAATTTATATCATTATCATGCAATCTTATGAGCTTGCCATCAGCTTTAATAAAAATATCGTTTGACACACGCGCTTTTTCGTGGTTAATGCGCGGCTTAATCTTTTCTATCGATTCTTTAAACCTCGGCAGCGTTATAGGCTTCTTTAAATAATCAACAACGTTATATTGAAATGCCGTAAAAGCATATTCCGTTTTTGAAGTGGTGAGGATAATATAAGGACGGTAAGGCAACTGGTCAAGCAGGTCGAAACCTGTTACATCAGGCATTTCTATGTCAAGAAAAATAAGGTCGATCATTTCTTTAGACAGGAAATCGAGCGCCTCCCTGGCGCTGAAAAATGTTCCGTGAAGTGCCAGTGAACTTTCCTGTTCCACAAGGCGGCGTAAATGAAACGATGAAATGTGGTCGTCTTCAATAATAATGCAATCAATCATTTTCCTTGTATGATTTTAATATCCTGGCTTTATATTTTATAACCGTTGTCATCTTGCTGCCAGATGTTGCCGTTAATCTTAGCCGGTTCAGAATTATGCATTTGCATTATTACGGGCTTCTAACAGAGAATTTCATTCATTACCTGTTATGGTTAACAACCCGCATGCCACGTAACCATCTTACATGCATTTCTTAACCGTAGTGTTTCCACATCCAGCAAACCCAACAGTCTTTATTTACGAAACTTACCGCAGGAGAAGATAATTATTATTGTTCGTTGCTTTTTCAGTTTATACTTTTTATCGGGCCTGCGTGTATCAAGTCTTTCACAATGGACTCTGTACAAAAATATATAAAAAAGATATTGTTGAAATATAAGTTGCAAACTTACCTGCAGTTTTTATGATGAATATTGATTGAAATCAATATGCCGTCTGACAGAGGATAGTTTTTTTGCTATCCCGGTATATTAAAAATAAAAATTTGATATTGTTTTCAGGCTAAAAAAATCCGGGGAAAAGGGGTAATTTTTATCGCAGAATTTTTGTTTTTTATTATCTTCCGCAGGTCAGCATCTATCTGAAATTAATACGAATAAGTATGGGCCATTTACCAAAATTGATAGAAGACTTAGCACTTATTCTTGTAACAGGTGCTATTACCACTTTAATTTTTAAGAAGATAAAACAGCCATTGGTGCTGGGTTATATTATTGCAGGCCTTTTGGTAGGGCCGCATTTTTCTATTACGCCAACTGTTGCCGATAAGGAAAACATTGAAACGCTGGCAGAAATTGGCGTGATCTTCCTTTTATTCAGCCTGGGTCTTGAATTTAGCTTTAAGAAACTCATACGCGTTGGCGGTGCTTCAACCATTACCGCATTTACAGAAATTGTTTTCATTGTAACTGCTGGTTATTTTGCCGGCAAATGGATGGGATGGTCGAAGATGGACAGCATTTTTTTAGGCGGCATGCTGGCAAGCTCATCCACTACAATTATTATTCGTGCTTTTGAAGAAATGGGTGTGAAAACAAAACGGTATGCCAATGTGGTGTTTGGCGTGCTGGTTGTGGAAGATATAGTGGTGATATTATTAATGGTGCTGCTTTCCACCATGGCAGTAAGCCAGCAATTTGAAGGCGGCGAACTTTTGCAGACTGTTTTGAAGCTGCTGTTTTTCCTGGCTTTATGGTTTATTATGGGCATATTCCTGCTGCCCACCTTATTAAAGAAAGCAAAGAATTTAATTAATGATGAGACACTGCTTATTCTTTCCATTGGCCTTTGTTTAGGCATGGTAATACTGGCAACGAAGGTTGGTTTTTCTGCCGAGCTTGGCGCATTCATTATGGGTTCCATATTTGCGGAAACCACTTCTGCTGAAAAAGTGGAGCATATTATCAAGCCTGTGAAAGATCTTTTTGGCGCTGTATTTTTTATATCGGTCGGTATGATGATAGACCCTGCCGCTATGATTGAATACAAGTGGCCCGTATTAATCGTTACACTGCTTACGGTTTTTGGTAAGCTGTTTAGTACAACAATAGGCGCCGTTCTTTCCGGCCAGTCGCTCAAGCAATCTGTACAGGTGGGCATGAGCATGGCGCAGATAGGTGAGTTTGCCTTTATCGTTGCCACGCTTGGGCTTAACCTTGGGGTCATCAGCAATTTCCTGTTTCCTGTGGCGGTGGGTGCATCGGCCATTACTACATTTACAACTCCCTATCTTATTAAATATTCAGAACCTTTTTACAATTCTTTATTACGCATACTGCCGCAAAGGTTTGTAACGGCAATTGAAAATTATTCTTCCGGTGCTCAAAAAATCCAGGCGGAAAGCACCTGGAAAAGGGTACTTGGCTCATATATAAAAATAGTCTTTATAAATGCATTTATACTCCTTGCGCTTAGCCTGATGGCATTTAATGTGCTTGTTCCATTTTTGAATAAAAATATACAAGGCAATATATGGCCTGGCATAGTTTGCCTTGTTGCTTTGCTTGGGTTGGGCGCGCCTTTCCTGCTGGCGCTAATGACGAGAAAACCCGATAGCATGGCTTACAGGGAGCTTTGGCTTGATGAAAAATATAGTAAAGGCCCATTGCTCATTATTGAAGTTGTAAGAATAATGATCGGTATTGCCCTTATAGGTTTTTGGGCTGATAAATTAATTTCGGCGAGAGCCTCTGTATTGCTGCTGGTGCCGGTTGCCATTGCTTTCTTATACCTTTTCTCTAAAAGAATACAAAGGTTTTACCAGCGTATTGAAGGCAGTTTCTTAACTAACCTCAATGCAAGGGAAACGGCCGCGTTAAAAAACAATGCACCGGAAGAAATGCTTAAAAAAGCGGCCAGCCTCCGGTCGCAGTTATTGCCCTGGTCTGCCGGTATAATTGATATGGAGGTAAACCCGAATGCTGATTACATTGGCAAAACTTTGCTGGAGCTTGGATGGCGTGAAAAGTATGGAATTAATGTGGCCTATATAAAACGCGGACAGAAACTTATTCATGCACCTAACCGGTATAACAAACTGCTTCCATACGATCATGCCGGTATTATTGCCACAGACGAACAAATGCAAATGTTTAAACCGGTATTTGAAAATGCCGATGTAACAGAATCGGAAAACTCGGAGATCGCCAATATTGTTCTGCAAAAAATTGTAGTGGACGAATACAACCGTCTTAAAGGGTTAAGCATCCGGGAATCACGCATCCGCGAAAAAACTTCCGGTCTTGTAATAGGTATTGAAAGAGGTAATGAGCGAATTCTAAACCCTGATTCTTCTACCGTATTTGAATGGGATGACGTGGTGTGGCTTGTGGTTGACAGGAATAAATTTAAAAACTGGCAGGAAAGCCTGGGAAATTCCGCATAGCTAATCAATTATTGATCAATCTTCTGACTATTTCCGTTTGCACATAATTATTTCGTAAATCGTTAATAGCCAATTAGCGCTTTGCAGGAATTTTGCAAACGGCAAATAGCTTTCATAACAGTAGCAATTCTTCATGAAATGTAAAATTGCCGGCACTGAATTTTTATATAACTAACTTTGCACCCATTTTTTTAAGAGATATGGAAAAACAAGATGTTTTGCTGAGTGACGTAGTGATTAAGTTTGCAGGCGACAGCGGTGATGGCATGCAGCTTACCGGAACCCAGTTTACCAATAACACAGCCCTTCTCGGCCTCGACCTGGCCACTTTCCCCGATTTTCCGGCAGAAATTCGTGCACCGCAAGGCACTTTGCCGGGTGTGAGCGGCTTCCAGTTGCACTTCTCTTCTGACCGCGTTTTTACCCCTGGTGATATGTGCGATGTGCTGGTGGCGATGAACGCAGCGGCGCTGAAAGCGAACCTCGCTTTTTTGAAAAAAGGAGGAAGGATCATTGCCAATATTGATGGTTTTGATGCCAAAAATCTTCGCCTCGCCAATTATATTGATGGCATTAACCCGCTGGAAAACGGAAGCCTTGATAGTTATGATGTAATTAAAATAGACGTTACCAAACTCACCCGCGAAACGCTGAAAGATTTTCCTGAGCTTGGTATGAAGGAAAAAGACCGCGCCAAAAACATGTTTGTGCTTGGTTTTTTATACTGGATGTACAATCGCAGCCTCGACAGTACTATTAATTATCTTGAAGAAAAGTTTGGAAAGAAGGAAAACATACTTGCCAGCAATATAAAAGTGTTGCAGGCCGGTTATAATTATGGTGATACCACCGAAACCTTTACAACGCGTTATAAGGTGGAGAAAGCCAGGATGCCTGCAGGCACCTATCGCAGCATCATGGGCAACCAGGCATTGGCGTATGGCTTAATTGCCGCCAGCGAAAAAAGCGGCCTGCCTTTATTTTTGGGAAGTTATCCCATTACGCCTGCATCAGATATTCTGCATGAATTAAGCCGCCATAAAGCATTTGGCGTAAGAACCTTCCAGGCTGAAGATGAAATTGCGGCCATTACATCAGCCATTGGCGCAAGCTACGGTGGAAGCCTTGGCGTAACCACAACATCAGGCCCCGGTATGGCTTTAAAGTCAGAAGCAATGGGTTTGGCAGTAATGCTTGAAATTCCGCTGGTGATAATTGATGTGCAGCGTGGCGGCCCTTCAACCGGGCTTCCAACCAAAACAGAACAAAGCGATCTGCTGCAGGCTTATTATGGCAGGAATGGTGAATGCCCCATGCCGGTGATTGCCGCAAAAACGCCAAGTGATTGTTTTAATGCTGTTTTTGAAGCAGTAAGGATTTCGCTCCAGCACATGACACCGGTTATATTTTTAAGCGATGGTTATATAGCTAACGGTGCAGAGCCCTGGCGTTTTCCAAAAAGTGAAGACCTGCAGCCGATACATGTGAAATTCAAGACAGACCTGGAAGAAGATGAGCATAAATTCCTTCCTTATAAACGGGATGAAAAGCTCGTTCGCCCCTGGGCCATACCCGGTACGCCGGGTTTGGAGCATCGGATAGGCGGCATTGAAAAGCAAAATATTACCGGGAACGTAAGCTACGATCCGGAGAACCACCAATTGATGGTAAACATCCGCGAGAAGAAAGTGGAAAATATTGCCGATTATATCCCTTTGCAAACTTTAGACAGCGGCCCTGAAAAAGGTAAAGTGCTGGTACTTGGCTGGGGAAGCACCTATGGCGCTATTGAAAGTGCAGCAAGGCAATTGCAGTGGGAAGGCCATGCAGTAAGCCATGCACATCTACGTTATCTGCGGCCTTTTCCAAAAAACCTTGGAGAGATATTAAACAATTTTGAAACAATATTAGTTCCTGAAATTAATAACGGGCAATTGATAAAAATTATCCGTGATAAATATTTAGTTGACGCCAAGGCTTACAATAAAGTAAAGGGCGTGCCCATTGCAAAGGGTGAGTTGGTGGAAGAGATAAGAAAGTATTTGTAATATCTGTAAAGCATTCATAAAAAAATCCCGCAGAATGATTTACGGGATTTTTTATTGGAATAATATCAAGGCTTTGTTACAGCTTCTTAATCATAATATTCCTGAACCAAACATCATGACCATGATCCTGCAATGCAATATGTCCTTCTTTAAAGGTACCGAAAGCAGGCCATTGTTTAAACTTGCTATTGGCAATCATCTTTGTCCAGTTATCATCAAAAATAGTAGTGTTTACAACGTGGACGCCGTTCAGGTAAAAATCAAGCTTGCCATTGTTACTTACTATTTCCACGCTATTCCATTCTTCGGCAGGCTTTACTGCACCGGGCGTTGCTTGTATCATATCATATAAACTACCAGCGCGGTGGGTGGGCGTTTTATTGTCTTCATTTCTTTCATCATCCAGCACCTGCATTTCAGGCCCGGTTTTGTAAGTGTCCTCATATTTTGCCTTATCATCCTGCACATAAAACAAAATACCGCTGTTGCCGTCTTTGGATATTTTCCAGTCGAGCTTTAAATCAAAATTGCCAAAGCTGTCGTTGCTTACAAGGTCTCCGTCTTCAGCTTTTGAAGCCGAATTAAGATAGATTGCCCCGCTGTCAGCAGACCATTTCCCGGTGCCGGTTTGCCCGAATGCATGCCAGCCATTCAAGGTAGAGCCATCAAACAAAGAAATCCATCCTGTATCGCTTGATGAAGTTTCTGTGGTTGCATCTGCCGCAGCTGTTGTATCTGTTGCTGCCGTATCGGAAGACGAAGAATTACATGCTGCAAAGAGTATGGATGCTGCCGCAATCGTTTTTAATAATCTCATGTGGTTTTATTTATTTCTTAATAATAAAATATACTTCACCATTTGTTCTGCGTCTGCCTGTGATAATGCAGGGTGCGGCGTCATAGCCACCTGGCCCCAATCGCCCACGCTGCCATTAATAACTTTCTGGGCCAGCATGCTTACATTCTCAGGTGTATTCTCAAATTTATTTGCAACATCCCTGTAAGCAGGGCCAGTAACTTTTTCATCTACTTTATGGCAGGTAAGGCAATCGTTTGAAGCAACGAGCGCCAGGCCTTTCTGATAATCAGGGTTTGATGACAGATCATTCGATGGAGCAGCCGGTGCTTCTGTTGAAGATGAATCTGATGTTTCGCTTTCTGTTCCGCTGTTATTGCAGGCTGCAATTACTGCGAGTAATGCAACTGTTACAAAATACTTTTTCAATTGATTCTGATTTTAAAAATGAAATAATAGATTGTCAAAATAATGTCACAAATTTATTGAAGCCGGTTCATGAATGGTAAATTATTTTAAAGTATCTGCATAATTCCTTAGCGATAATATGTAACGGCACATTGCTTCCGCCTCATCATTTGTTAAGCGTGGATGTGGAGTCATCGCCGCATTTCCCCATAAACCCCTGCTTCCTTTTATAACTGCAGTGGCAAGATTTTCAATATTGCCCTGGTTCAAATCATACTTTTCTGCGATTTGCCTGTAAGATGGCCCGATGCTTTTTTTATCTATCTGGTGACAGGTAAGGCAATCATTTGCTGCTATCAGTTTTCCCCCGGCATTAATATTTCCAGTATCTGAGCCAATGGCTGAACCGGTATTAATAAGATCCTGCGTTGCATTCGCACTGTCGCTTGCTTCTGTTTCTCCTGTTCCCGCGCCACACGAAGCAAACATTATTGCGGCTGCAATAATCAAAATAAATTTCATGATATAAGCTTTTGTTTGACTTATATCACTGCAATCCTAATACCAGCCTGTTTAAATTTTCATCTGCGCCTGCAGATGCAAAATCATCGAATGCCTTTTCTGTTACATGAATAATGTGGTCTTTTATGAATTTAGCGCCTTCTGTAGCACCGTCAACCGGATGTTTCAAACAGCATTCCCATTCCATTACGGCCCATCCCTTAAAATCATATTGCGCCAGCTTACTGAATACAGATTTGAAATCCACCTGGCCATCGCCCAATGAGCGGAACCTTCCGGCCCGGTTAATCCAGCTTTGATAACCGCCATAAACGCCTTGTTTGCCCGTTGGGTTAAACTCTGCATCTTTTACATGAAACATGCGGATGCGTTCATGATAATTATCAATATATTCAAGATAATTGAGGCATTGCAAAATAAAATGCGATGGGTCATACAGAAGGCAGGCGCGTGCATGGTTATTTACTTTTTCTAAAAACATTTCATAGGAAACGCCGTCATGCAAATCTTCGCCGGGGTGAATTTCATAACACAAATCCACACCGCATTCATCAAATGCATTTAAAATAGGCAACCAACGGTTGGCCAATTCTGTAAAACCTGTTTCAACGAGGCCTGCCGGACGCTGCGGCCAGGGATAAACTGTTTGCCACAGCAAAGCGCCGCTGAATGTAGCATGTGCATTCAGGCCTAAATTCTGGGAAGCTTTTGCGGCCCACTTTAATTGCTGTACGGCCCATTCTGTTCTTGCTTTTGGATTGTTATGGTATTGTTCAGGCGCAAACCCGTCAAACAAAACATCGTAAGCCGGGTGCACTGCCACCAACTGGCCCTGCAAGTGCGTGGAAAGTTCCGTTATCTCTAATCCCAGTTCGTTGATTTTTCCTTTTAATTCGTCTGCATAAGTTTTGCTTTCGGCTGCTTTCTGCAGATCAATGCAGCGTGCATCCCATGTGGGAATTTGCACACCGGCAAAACCAAGGCCTTTCGACCATTTACATATAGATTCCAAACTATTAAAAGGCGCTTCATCGCCTAAGAATTGCGCAAGAAAAATACCGGGACCTTTAAGTGTTGTCATAATGTTGAGAATTTAGCGATCATTAGATGTATTACAATAGAATATATTTTGGCTAATATAAAACTCTTTTTAAAAGAGGATTGTGTGATGCAGATTTTTTTAAAGTCCGGGGTTGTTTTATATAAGGAATGTTGAATTGTATTGCTGTCTGTAACAACAATATCATGCATGCAGTGTATGCGGATATTAATGGATTATGCGTTAGAATGTTTTTTCTCCTTTGCCCTTTCATATTGAACCGGCCATTGTACATCAGCATCTAATTCTTTTGCAGCATGCAAGGTAAAGTAAGGATCACGAAGCATTTGCCTTGCAAGAATGATGAGATCAGCCTGGCCTTTCTGCAATATATCTTCAGCCTGTTGCGGAGTTGTTATTAATCCTACAGCTCCGGTTAATATATCAGCACCTTGTTTTATTTTTTCTGCAAAAGGCACCTGGTATAAAGGCGCTGCCGGTATTTTTTGATTAGATGAATTACCGCCGGAGGAACAATCAATTAAATCAACACCTTTATCTTTTAAAAGCTTTGCCAGTGCAACAGAATCTTCAATAGACCATCCGTCTTTCACCCACTCAACTGCAGATATGCGCACAAATAAAGGCAAAGCATCTGTAAGCACAGAACGCACCACATCCACTACTTCGAGCAATAATTTTACACGGTTTTCAAATGAACCTCCATATTCATCATTGCGTTTGTTACTAAGCGGTGAAAGAAATTCATTCAATAAATAACCATGTGCTGCATGTATTTCAATCACCTTAAAGCCTGCTTGCAGTGCCCTTAAAGCCGCATTGCGAAAATCCTTTTTCAGTTGTTCAATATCGGCAACAGTCATTGCCTTTGGCAATGGATCAGTTTCTTTAAAACTGATAGAGGCTGGTGCTAATGTTGTCCATGCATTTTCTTCAGATTTTAAAGGCCGGTTGCCTTTCCATGGGCTTGTATGGCTGGCTTTTCTGCCGGCATGTGCAAGCTGTATGCCGGGTATGCTGCCCTGGGCTGCAATAAATGTGGCGATGCGGTTTAAAAATTCTATATGTTCATCTTTCCAAATACCCAAATCATCCGGCGTGATGCGGCCTTCGGGCGATACAGCCGTAGCTTCTGTAAATACCAATCCGGCTCCTCCAACGGCGCGGCTCCCGAGATGCACCAGGTGCCAGTCGTTAGCAAAACCATCAATACTGGAGTATTCACACATGGGTGATACCACTATGCGGTTCTTGAATGTTATGCTGCGTATTGTTAAAGGTTCGAAAGCGAGTGCCATTTTTATGTATGCTTATGAAAAAACCGGAGTGCCTGTAATTAATTGCTCAAGAATTAATTGTTAATATAAAATATTCAATGAGCAATTACATAAGTTTTTCATTGCCCATTGAATATTGTTTTGCTGAATATTGAGTATTGCTTC
Organism: Parafilimonas terrae; assembly: GCF_900115755.1. Lineage (GTDB taxonomy): Bacteria > Bacteroidota > Bacteroidia > Chitinophagales > Chitinophagaceae > Parafilimonas > Parafilimonas terrae. The sequence continues at coordinate 390,891 of NZ_FOXQ01000001.1, read as the reverse complement.
GATAAAAGTCCAGGGCGTAATATTATTTCAATTCTTCTACTTCAATATTTCTCCAGCGCACTTTAATGCCGCCGCCTTCATGTATCTGCAAGGCAATAAAACCATTGCCTTCACCAATCTTTGCATCTTTTATATAGCACATCTGGTGGCCGTTTAACCAGGTAGTTACTTCATCGCCATTTACTTTTATTTTGTAAGTATTCCATCCGCCCTGTTTTAAATATTGCTCATCTTCAGCCTTGGGTTGCACAAGCCAGCCGCGGCCATAAGATTCATAAATGCCACCGGTATGGTGCCCTGCGGGAGCCACCTCAGCCTGCCAGCCGCTTATTGTCACGCCTTCAGGAATATGGGAACGGAAAAATACGCCGCTGTTGCCATTGGCTTCCTGCTTAAACTCAAGCGTGAGTATAAAATTCTTATAGTCTTTATTGGTGGAGAGATAGCCATACTGTTTATCAGGGCCGCTTTCGCAAATCAATTCTCCATTGGATGCATACCATTTTTCGGTGCCATGAATAGTCCAGCCAGTCAGGTCTTTCCCGTTAAATAAATTTTCTTTTTTCTGCGCTGATGCAAACAAACAAAAAAGCAAGCCTGTGCAAACAAGTAATGATCTCATAATAAATTTTTTGTAACGAAGATAAGTGAACAATGCATGTTTAGCTTACCTGTCTTATTGCAGATATTTAGTAATTATCCTTTTCTTTTTAAACCACTGTTACTTCAATTCCCAGATTTTCAAGCTGCTTTACAAAATGTTCGGAAATGCCGGCGTCTGTAATAATGCGGTCCACTTTATCGAGGCCGCATATTTTTCCAAAACCCCTCTTTCCAAATTTTGTTGAATCAGAAAGCACAATTACCTTTTGAGAAGCTTCAATCATCTGCCTGTTTAAATGCGCTTCCATGGCGCTGGTGGTGCTAAGGCCAAATTCAAGATCAATTCCATCCACACCCAAAAATAATTTGGTGCACGAAAAATCTGCCAATATGCTTTGTGCGTAAGGCCCCGTAACCGAAGATGAGGTTTTGCGCAAAATGCCGCCTAACTGCAGCACTTCAATATCGGGCTGCTGTAATAGTTCCAGTGCAACATTTAAGGAGGCCGTAATAACCGTTAGGTTTTTTTTATTCTGAATTTTTTTGGCGAGCGCCAGCACCGTAGTGCCGGAAGCGATAATAATTGAATCATTATCATCTATTAGCCGGGCCGCTGCGGCGCCAATTTTTGATTTCTCGCCAGATTGTAATTTCTCTTTTTCATTTACCGGCCTGTCGATTGTATAAGGATTTTTAAGAGTTGCTCCTCCATGCGTACGGAAGAGAAGTCCCTTTTCTTCCAGCAGTTTCAAATCCTTTCGTATGGTTACGCGGCTTACCCTTAATTCTTTATATAGGCTGATAACATTCAGGTCGCCTTCCTGGTGCAATTTCTCAAGAATAAGCTGATGTCTCTCTGTACTAGTCATACAATTTAAAGGCTAAATATAAACAAAATTTTAGGTATATCAATTATCAATAATACCAGGTGTTAGTTTCTTTTTTATTAAAAATATTTTCCTTTTATTTCTTTTTTATTCTATTTTTATTCCTGAACACTCATAAATGGAAGTTAAACGAAACTAAAAGAAATAGATTGATGCAGGAAGAAAACGGGCTTCTGAATCGTAAAAAGGCATTGAAAAGGTTAGAGGATCAAGTGGTTTGGGACATAATTGTTATAGGTGGCGGCGCCACAGGGTTGGGAGTTGCTGTGGATGCGGCCAGCAGGGGTTACTCAACTTTATTACTGGAGCAATCAGATTTTGCCAAAGGAACATCAAGCCGCAGCACCAAACTGGTACACGGCGGTGTTCGTTACCTGGCGCAGGGTAATATAAAACTTGTTTACGATGCCTTGCGCGAAAGAGGAATTCTAATGAAAAATGCGCCTCATATTGTAAAAAAACAGGCCTTTGTCATTCCCTGTTACAGCCTTTGGGATAAGATCAAATATCTCACGGGTTTAAAATTGTATGACTGGCTTTCGGGACGTTTTAGTTTCGGCCGTTCAAAATATATCAGTAAAAATAAGATGACCGGTATAATGCCCGGCATCAGGCAGGAAAAATTAGTTGGCGGTATAGAATATTACGACGGCCAGTTTGATGATGCAAGGCTTGCTATAAATCTTGCTGAAACCAGCGCAGCCAATGGAGGAGTTACGTTAAATTATTTTAAGGTAAACCAGTTGCTTAAAGAAAATAATAAAATATGCGGTGTTATTGCCACTGATATTGAAACCGGTAAACCTTATCACATTCAATCAAAAACAGTTATTAATGCAACCGGCGTATTTGTAGATGATATTTTATGTCTCGATACGCCTGGAAAAAAACCAATCGTTCAGCCGAGCCAGGGTGTGCACCTGGTTTTTGATAAGTCTTTTCTAAACAGTGAGGCTGCTCTGATGATCCCTGAAACTGCAGATGGGCGGGTACTGTTTGCTGTTCCCTGGCACAACCACGTATTGGTTGGCACTACCGATACGCCATTAAATAAGCACACGCTGGAACCCAGGGCGCTGGAAGCAGAAATAGATTTTATACTGAAAACAGTGCGGCAATATTTCTCGAAAGCTATAACAAGAAAAGATGTTTTAAGTGTTTTTGCCGGTCTGCGTCCGCTGGCTGCACCGCAAAAAGAAACAGATAGCACGAAAGAAATTTCAAGAGACCACAAATTAATGGTAAGCCCGTCTGGCCTTATTACAATAACAGGGGGAAAATGGACAACCTATCGCCAAATGGCAGAGGTAACGGTGAATAAAGCAATAGAAGTAGGCCATCTTAAAAAAGCTGACTGTAAAACGGCTGCGCTGCCCATTCATGGTTCAGCAACTGTAACAGGTAATAGCGACTATAGCATTACCGTTTACGGCAGCGATTATAAGAAAATCCAGGCTTTGGCAAATGAAGATCATTCGCTGAATAATAAAATCATTGAAGGTTTTCCTTATACCTGGGCCAATGCAATATGGGCAGTGCGGCACGAAATGGCAAGAACCGTGGAAGATGTACTGGCCAGGCGGCTGCGGCTTTTATTCCTGGATGCAGCGGCGGCCCTGGATGCAGCGCCGGTTGTTGCAGATCTGATGGCCGGTGAACTGGAAAAAGATGCCAGTTGGAAAAAAGAACAACTGGAAAGTTTCAAAATACTTGCAGCAAATTATTTATTGAAAACAGATCAAAAAATGGCAATACATAAAAATTAAAATTCAACGCTTGCTATGGAAAAATATATTCTTGCACTTGACCAGGGCACTACCAGTTCCCGTGCAATAGTTTTTAATAAGACAGGAAATATTGTTGCGCTTGCACAAAAAGAGTTTACACAATATTACCCGCAGCCCGGCTGGGTAGAGCACAATGCGAAGGAAATATGGTCTTCGCAGGCTACGGTTTTGGGGGAAGCCGTTTTAAAAGCCGGGATTAATGCTACTGATATTGCCGCCATCGGCATCACAAACCAGAGAGAAACCACAATTATCTGGGACAGGGAAACCGGCGTGCCGGTTTATAATGCAATTGTTTGGCAGGACAGGCGCACCGCTGGTATCTGCGATGAATTAAAAAATAGCGGTAAAGAAAAACTTATACAGGAAAAGACGGGCCTTTTAATTGACGCCTATTTTTCTGCCACAAAAATCAAATGGATATTAGATAATGTGGAAGGCGCCCGTGAAAAAGCCGAAAAAGGCTTGCTTGCATTCGGCACTGTTGATGCCTGGCTGTTATGGAATTTTACAGCAGGTAAGGTGCATGTTACAGATATTACAAACGCTTCCCGCACCATGCTTTTTAATATTCATACCCGGCAATGGGATGATGAATTATTAACGCTGCTGGATATTCCCGCATCAATATTACCACAGGTAAAATCTTCCAGTGAAGTGTACGGAGAAACTTCCGGCCAGTTGCTGGCTGCTAAAATTCCAATTGCCGGAATAGCCGGAGATCAGCAGGCCGCCCTTTTCGGACAAATGTGTACGCAAAAAGGTATGGTAAAAAATACTTATGGCACCGGCTGTTTTATGCTGATGAATATTGGCGATAAGCCCATCATTTCCGGCAACAAATTATTAACCACCATTGCCTGGCAAATTGGTGATACCATTCAATACGCATTGGAAGGCAGCATTTTTATTGGTGGCGCTGTGGTGCAATGGCTGCGCGACGGGCTTGGTATTATTTCTTCTTCTTCGGCAATAGAAGAAAAAGCCTCAAAAGTTACAGATAATGGCGGCGTTTATATGGTTCCTGCTTTTGCCGGGTTAGGCGCACCGCACTGGAACCAGCATGCAAGGGGCATGATCGTTGGGTTAACCCGCGGCACTACAGATGAACATATTGCCAGGGCGGCATTGGAAAGCATTGCCCTGCAAACCATGGAAGTACTAAAAGCAATGGAAGCCGATGCCGGAGCAACAATTAAACAATTGCGTGTTGACGGCGGCGCTACCGCAAATAACCTGTTGCTGCAAATACAGGCCGATGTTTTAAACACAGAAGTAATAAGGCCAAAAATTACGGAAACCACGGCTATCGGCGCAGCTTACCTGGCCGGCCTGGCCATCGGCTTCTGGAAAAATATAGATGAGATACAGGCGCAGTGGGCTGCAGACCGCATATTCCAGCCATCGGAAAATAATAATTCAGCCACACTGATAGCGGGATGGCAGAGAGCTGTAAACGCTTGTAAATCATGGGCTGCGGATGTGTAAGTAATCTTTTCATAATATAAGCATAACGATTTGTTTACCATAAAAAAAATCTCATGTCTCAATTTGCCGCCGAATTAATCGGTACAATGATCTTGATTTTATTGGGCAATGGCGTAGTAGCTAATGTGGTTCTTAAAGGCACAAAGGGGAATAACGGCGGATGGATCGTGATTACTGCCGGCTGGGCTTTTGCGGTGTTTGCCGGTGTGGTAATTGCAACGCCTTTCAGCGGCGCGCATTTAAATCCTGCTGTAACCATAGGGTTGGCGCTGGCTGGTAAATTTGCCTGGTCGAAAGTGCTGTCTTTTATTGCCGCCCAGGTTATCGGCGCCATGATTGGCTCTTTTTTAGTGTGGGTTATTTACAAAAATCATTTTGATGAAACGCCGGATGCAGAAACTCAGCTGGCTGCTTTCAGCACGTCTCCTGCCATTAAAAATTTATCCTTCAATTTCATGAGCGAAGTGGCAGGCACTTTTGTGCTGGTGTTCGTGGTATTTTATTTTACCAATGCAGAAATCACTGATTCAAAAACGCCAATCGGCCTGGGTTCGCTGGGCGCACTGCCGGTGGCATTATTGGTATGGTCAATCGGCCTTTCACTGGGCGGTACCACAGGGTATGCTATTAATCCTGCAAGGGATTTTGGCCCGCGCATTGTTCACGCATTTTTACCGTTAAAACATAAAGGAAGCAGCCACTGGAAATACGCATGGGTGCCTGTTCTCGGGCCTTTTGCGGGCGCAGCTATTGCGGCAGCGCTTTATTTATTCTTACAACATTCACCAAAATAAAAGCTATGTACTCTACATTTTACATTCATTTTACAGCCAAGCTCGTCTGCAGGCAAGCAACGAGCATTCAAAGCAATTCGCCGGGGGTAAAAGTGCCGTCCGCAAGCAGTATCATTACCGGGGTTTTCCAACCCGTTCTGCCACTACCAAATAAGGGCTTAACTATTTCTCTTCTATAACTGTTTATTAAAAAAATCTACAATTACAATTATGAATTCCAAAATCAAACTTTTGGTAATGAAAGGGAAAGTGCTGAGGCTACTTGCTGCATTTATTATGCTGGCTATGGCACAGTCTCCACTTTATGCACAACAGCAAAACATTACCGGAAAAATTATTTCAGCTGCTGATCAGTCACCACTGCAAGGGGTTACTGTTACTGTTGACAATTCTAATAATGGTACGGTTTCCGGCGTGGACGGAGCTTTTACCATAAACGCCGGCATGGGCAGTACGCTCAATTTCTCTATTGCCGGCTTTGTATCAAAATCAATCAAGATTTCAGGCGCCGATTTGGGTGTAATAAGTATGGAAACTGATCTTGTTTCGCTTGATTCAGTTGTGGTTATAGGATATGGAACACAAAAGAAAGTAAACTTAACCGGTGCGGTTTCTACTGTTCCTGTGAGAACACTGCAGGAAGCGCCGGTAACAAATTTTTCCAATACACTTGCCGGCAGGTTGCCTGGCGTAATAGCCATAAATGGAAGCGGCGAGCCGGGCGAGGACGGAAGCTCTATACTGATAAGAGGCAACCACAGCCTTAACAATAATGCACCGCTTGTGGTGGTAGATGGCGTACCCACGCCCAGTGAAATACTGGAAAGGATAAATCCTAACGATATAGAAAATATCAGTGTACTTAAAGACGCCACTGCTTCCATATATGGTTCGGAATCGGCTAATGGCGTTATTTTAATTACAACCAGGCAAGGCCGCAAAAATCAACCTGCACAGGTTACGATTAATTTTAACCAGGGATATAACCAGCCTTCACGCATTCCCAAAATGGCCGGGGCTGTTGATTACATGGAAATGCTTAATGAAGCGGCTATTTATCATGGCACCACTGCCCAGTTTTCAAAAGAAACAATTGAAGCTTATAAAGATCCCAACAGAGATCCCTGGCTGTACCCAAGCACTGACTGGTTTAAAGAAGGCCTGAAAACTTTATCACCTCAAACCAATGGCAACCTCTCCGTGCAGGGTGGAACTGCTGCGCTCACTTATTTTCTTTCATTGGGGGCTCTTACCCAGGATGGGTATTACAAACAAAGCGCTACCCGCTATAACCAGTTTAATATTAGAAGTAATATTTCCAGCCAGGTTACTAAAAATATTAAAATAGGGTTGAATTTAAGTGGAAGAAAAGAAGACAGGAACTTCCCAACTGTATCCGCAGGCCAGATATTTCGTATGCTTATTAGAGGGCGCCCTACAGACCCGGCCTTTTTTCCAAATGGGCTTCCGGGGCCAGACCAGGAAGGTGGCAACCAGCCGGTTGTAACCGGAACACCCGCCACCGGCTACGATCATAATCAGCGATATTATATGACCGGGAATCTTTCGGTGGATATAACTATACCCGGTGTAGAAGGTTTGAGTATAAGGGGATTATTATCTTATAACAAACAATTCCAGGAAGTAAAAGTGTGGAATACGCCGTGGAATTTATACACTTTTGATAAGCAAGCCTATATAAACAATAATATGCAGGACCCTGAAAGTTTCCTGACCGCTTTTTCTGCAGGGCCTTCCGATCCATCTCTTTCGCAAACCTATTACCAGGAGCAAAAAATACTGGAAAACATAGTAGCTAATTACAAACGTTCCTTTGGCGATCATGATATTACCTTAATGGGCGGTGCAGAATCTCAGCGGTTTAACGATAATACTTTTAATGCGTTTCGCCGCGATTATATCTCCACCAGCATCTCCGAGTTGTTTGCAGGCAGCCAGGAAAACTGGACGAACAACGGATCCGGCGCTAAAGGTACAAGGGTAAGTTACTTTGGCAGGATTGATTATGCGTTCCGGCACAAATACCTGTTACAGGTGGTAGGCCGTTATGATGGTTCTTATCTTTTCCCCAAAGACAGCAGGTTTGGATTTTTCCCGGCCTTTTCGGGAGGATGGAGAATATCTGAAGAACCTTTCTTCAAAAACAGTATCCAGTTTGTGGACGAGTTGAAAATAAGAGCTTCATGGGGAAAAACAGGCAACGATATTACAAATCCCAACGCATTGGTGGAAGCACAGCAATACTACAGCGGCTTCCAGTTTGGTAACGGCTATGTGCTGGGCATAGACCAGATAGCGCAAAATATCGAACCCACTTATGTGGCGAATCCTTATATCACCTGGGAAAGGGCCAACCAGTTTAATGTAGGCCTCGATGGTGTGTTGCTGAAAAATAAGCTCTCCTTTACCGTGGATTACTGGAACCAGTTAAGAAGCGGCATTTTAATAGCCCGTAACGCTTCTGTACCGCAAAGTACCGGGCTTACGCTTCCAAAAGAAAACCTTGGTAAAGTAAAAAGCTGGGGATATGATGGAAATATCACCTGGAACCAAAGCGTAAACGATGACCTCTCATTCAATGTTTCGCTTAATGCAGGTTATTCCACTACCAAAATTATGTTCTGGGACGAACCGCCCGGAGCGCCGGAATACCAGGTATCTACCGGGAAAAAGATAAGCACCGGTTTATACTATAAGGCGATTGGCATTTTCCAAAATGAAAAGCAGGTGGAAGATTACCCGCACTGGAATGGCGCCAGGCCCGGCGACATAATATTTGAAGATGTGGATGGTAATGGTATTATCAATGCTGACGACAGGATCCGCGTTAATAAAAACAGCACCCCGGTATGGACAGGCGGAATAAGCCTCGGGCTGAATTGGAAACAGCTAAGCGCCCGTATTTTCTTCCAGGGTTCTGCGGGTGATGTACAATATGTATCTACAGAATCCGGCGATATAGGAAATTACCTTGCAGATTTTGCAACCCAGCGCTGGAGGCCAGACCCCGATGATCTTACAGGCATGACCGCAGCAGGCGGCGCCACTTATTCCGGCCCGAGGACATTTGACAGGGGAGATACTTACTGGACTACCAACAACAATACTTATTTCTTAAGAAGCACAAACTACATCAGGCTCAAATCTCTCGAAATAGGGTACAGCCTTCCACATTCACTATTAAAAAAATTAGGAGGATTAAACGATTTCCGCATTTATGTGAACGGGTATAACCTGCTCACCTGGGATAAGTTTAAGCTGATGGATCCTGAGGCAAGCAATGCCGCCGGTGACTATTATCCCCAGACAAGAGTGTATAACATAGGATTTAATCTAACCTTTTAAACAAACAAGTAATGAAAAAATATTTGCTTATACTTTCCGCAACCATAGCCATTAGTGTTATTGCAGGCTGTAATAAAATGTTGGATATCAAGCCATCCAATCAAATTACAAGTGCGGCCGTCTGGAGCGATGCATCGCTTATGGAAGCATACATCAATAATATCTATACTTTTCTTGGCCTGGGTGAATTTAACTCCACCAGCGGCCTGAGCTCTTTAGGCGATGAGGCTATGTGGACAAACGGCGGCGGGCCCATCGTTCAATCTACTATCACATCATCCAACCTCGATATCCTGGGCGGCTCGAGGTTCAGTTACCTGGTATGGGGAACGCTTTATTCCGGCATTCGCCAGTGTAACGATTTCCTTGCCAATGCAGTAAGTACTTCTGTAGATCAGGATAAATTGAAAAGATTAAGGGGGGAAGCTTATTTTCTAAGGGGTTATTTTTATCATAACCTCATGAAAGTTAATGGCGGCGTGCCGCTTATTACCAAGGTTTACGGATTGGAAGACAGCACCGCCATCGCCAGGAGCAGCTTTGAAGAAACCATTGATTTTATTGTAAACAATGCAGATTCTGCAGCTTTATTATTACCGGATTCTTATTCAGGTAATGATTTGGGGCGAGCCACAAAAGGTGCAGCCATGGCTTTAAAATCCCGTGTATTATTATATGCGGCCAGCGATTTGTATAACATTAATCCAAGCCACATGCCGGAAACGGGTTATACTTCGCCGGACAGGCAGGCCCATTGGACTGCTGCCCGTGATGCAGCCAAGGCCGTGATGGACCTTCATATTTACAGTCTTTACAAAGCAGACCCGGCGCCCGGCGATTCCACTGCCGAGAACTACGCCAATATTTTTCTTACAAAAACCAACGAGGAAATTATTTTCAACCGGTTTACCAGCGTTAATAATGGCGCCCCAAATGTTGGTTTATGGTTCAATCCAAATGGCTATCATGGATACGGTGAAAACTCGCCAATCCAGCAAATGGTAGATGCTTATGAAATGAAGGACGGCACAAAATTCAGCTGGAGTAATCCTGACGAAGCCGCACATCCTTACGAAAACAGGGACCCTCGTTTTTATGCCACTGTTTTTTATGATGGCACCAAATGGAAGCAACGCACTTCAGACGGGCAGGTTTATGATCCCGTGGGCGTTGTTCAGGCTTTTAAAAACCTTATACTGCCAAATGGAGATACGCTGCCTGGGATTGATACCCGTAACGGCCCCATTGAAAACTGGAACGGAAGTTATCCTAATTATTACCTGCGGAAATTTGTTGACCCCACGAATGACCACAGATCTGTTGCCCAGGAAATACCCTGGCCTTTTTTCCGCTACGCCGAAATTTTATTAAACTATGCCGAAGCCTGCATTGAACTGGGGCAGGAACAGGAAGCCAGGGATGCACTTAACCAAATAAGAAGAAGGGCGGGCATGCCTGAATTTACAGCCGCTGTTACCGGAACTGAACTAAGGGATGAATACCGCAATGAGCGCCGCATAGAACTGGCATTTGAAGAGCATCGTTTCTTCGACATCCGCCGCTGGATGATTGCCCCGCAGGTAATGAATGAAAATGCCGGTGGAATTGAAATTACAGTAAGGGGAACAGACAGGGCAGACCGCAGTACTTATTATGATTATAAATACAAAATAATCTCTGTTCAAAACAGGAAATGGGACGATAAAATGTATTTCTTACCCATCCAGTTTGAAGAAATGAAACGTAACCCGCTGTTGAAGCAAAACCCGGGTTATTAACCCCCTTTTAAATTTTTCCTTTTCAAATAATCGATATGCAAAAAAATACAACATATAATCGGAGAAATTTTATAGGAGATATTACAAAAGCAGGCCTTGTAGGCCTGCTTCCCCGGCCGGACTTTGCAGAACAAAATGATGCACCGGTTAAAAATTCGGCGGGCGCACTTTTTATTACGAAGCCTTACCTGCAAAACCTTAGCCCGACTGCCTGTACCGTTATATGGATTACCGGGAAACCCTGCAAAAGCTGGGTAGAATATGGTACGTCAGCCCCGGATAAAAAAGCTTCCCATGCAAGTATTGGCCTCATTGATGCTAATTATATTAATAAGATCACGCTCAGTAACCTGCAGCCGGGCACTAAATATTGTTACAGGATATGCTCGCATGAAATCTCGGATTTTCAACCTTATAAATTAACGTGGGGGGCCGACGAACAGAGCGAATTATATTATTTTACTACGCCGGATACACAGGAAGATAATATTTCCTGGGTGGTATTAAATGATATACACGACCGTCCTGCTTCCTTTCCTTTACTGTTTTCCCTGGTTAAGGATTTTAAATATGATTTCGTTTTTCTGAATGGCGACATGTTTGATTATCAAACCAACCAGCAGCAAATGATCGATCATCTCTTATCGCCGCTGGGAAACATTTTCAGTACTACAACTCCGTTTATATACACAAGGGGCAATCATGAAACACGTGGTGTATTTGCCAGGAACCATTACAACTATTTTGAAAATCCTGATAATCGTTATTATTTCTCTTTTACCCGCGGGCCGGTACATTTCGTAGTGCTGGATACCGGGGAAGATAAAGAAGACGATCATGCGGAATACGGAGGTCTTGCCGCATTTGATGCTTACCGTGAAGAACAGGAGAAATGGCTGGCAAAAGAAATAGAAACGCCTGCATTTAAAAAAGCACCTTTCCGGGTGGTAATGATGCATATCCCCCCATATCAGTCCGGCGACTGGCATGGAACCATGCATTGCAGGGCGTTGTTCAATCCATTGTTTAATAAAGGAAAGATAGACCTGCTTATTTGCGGCCACACACACAGGTATGGAACTTATCTGGCTGATGATGCCACGCACCATTACCCGCTGGTTATTGGCGGCGGGCCGCTGGAATCAAAAAGAACAATAATAAAGGTAAATGCCAATAGCCGCGAATTGAAACTGGTTATGTTAAGAGATGATGGTACCGAAGTTGGAAATGTTACGGTTGAAAGCCGCAAACGGCGTTAAAAAAAAGCACCGGAAAACAAGCGGGCCTGGAAAACAAGCCGGGCCCCTTTTTACATTATTGTTCAATATTTCAAGGTAGAAATGCTGAAATAAAATTCCGATTATCCAAATAAAAAAACCGAAAATTATGTATTTAACAGCGAACCGATTGCAGGCCTTTATGCCCCTGATTGTATGCATGGCCTTCTTCACGTTGCTGCAAATTCCCCTCAATGCGCAGCAACAAAACATTACCGGAAAAATTATTTCCGCCGAAAACCAGTCTCCTCTGCCGGGAGTAACTGTAACTGTTATTAATTCTTCTTCAGGCACAGTTACCAAAGATGATGGAACTTTTACTGTAAGTGCTGAAATAGGCAGTGAACTTAGTTTCTCCCTTACCGGGTATGTGCCGAAAACAATTAAAGTTAACGGCTCTAATCTTGGTAACATAAGCCTTGAAGGCAGCGTAAATGCGCTCGATTCTGTAGTGGTTGTGGGCTATGGCACACAGAAAAAAGTAAATTTAACCGGAGCAGTTACTACTGTTGATATGACGGATAAAGAAGGGCAGCCCATAACCAATGTGAGCAACGCCCTGCATGGCGCACCGGGGCTTTTTGTTAATCTCGGCAACAGCCAGCCTGGCGTTGACAGGGCAACGATACGTATTCGTGGAATGGGAACTTTAAATGATAATGACCCATTGGTATTGGTGGATGGAATTGAATATTCTATGGATGAATTAAACCCTGCTGATATTGCCAGCATTTCAGTTTTGAAAGATGCTTCTGCGGCTATTTATGGTTCAAGGGCTGCTAACGGCGTAATACTGGTTACTACAAAAACAGGACATGGTGCTTCCAAAGTAAATTACAGCTACTATAACGGCATTCAAAAGCCGACTACCATGCCCGATGCCATCTGGGACCCTATTGTATATATGAACCTGAAAAACCAGGCGCTTGAAAACATTGGCAAAGTGCATGATTATTCAGATGAAGATATTGCTGAATATGAGCAGGGAATGAAAACCGATCCGTTTACTTATCCTGCAAGCGACTGGTTTGACATAGCGCTTGATAACGGCGTTATTCAAAAACATGATGTGAGTGTTTCAGGCAGCAGCGATAAATATCAATACCGTGTTTCGCTGGGTTATTTAGACCGTAAGGGTATAATTATTGGGCCAAACGACCAGGAAAAGAAATATTCCCTGGGCGTTAATGCCAGCATGAAAGTGAGTAAACGGTTAAAAGTTGGCTTAACACTGGATGGTTATTACCGCCATTATAACGAACCTTATTATAACAGTTTCTGGCAATATTTAACCCGAACACTCCCGATTCTTACAGATACGCTGGCAGACGGGCGTTATGGTAATTCCTGGCTGCGCACACCGGGCAGGAATAACTGGGAAAACCCAAGGATGATTTCGGAAACCGGGTTTGCAAAAAAAGTGGTAAGCCGTTTTCTGGCAACAGTGTCTGCTGAATACCAGTTGCCTTTTGATATTACTTACCGGGCAAAACTTGGCGGGGATAAATATGATGGCCTTTTGGAAAATTTTACGCCGCTGTCGCAAACATTCAATCCTAAAACAGGGGCCGCGATCAACTGGAACAGCCCTTCCACCGCACCCCGCTCCAGGGCAATTGATTACAACGATCTAAATATTCATTTTTACAATACGTTTGACTGGGATAAAACATTTGCCGGCAGTCACAATCTTAATGCAATGATTGGAAGCAGTTATGATGATTTTGACAGCAGGTCTTTTTCCAGCGGATCGTATGGTTATCTTGATGGCACACTAACTGCTATAAGCGCTGGTTCGCTTCCTTATGAAGGTTATATCAGCGGTAATTCTACTGAAGACGTATTAACCTCTTATTTTGGCAGGCTTAATTATGATTTTGAAGGAAAATACCTGTTGGAAGCAACATTCCGTTATGATGGATCTTCCCGTTTTGCCAGTGGAAAACGCTGGGGCTTTTTTCCTGCAGTATCTGCCGGATGGCGTATTGATAAAGAATCTTTCTTTCATCTGGAAGATGTGTTTAACCTGCTAAAACTCCGGGCTTCTTATGGAGAACTGGGAAACCAGGCTGTAGCCTTGTATAGTTATCAAAACTCAATCAATCTTGGCCAGGATTATAGCTTTGGCGGGGCATTGTCTTCCGGGGCTGCTGCAACAGCTTACAGTGATCCGAATACTTCCTGGGAAACAACCACTACTTACAATGCAGGCCTGGATGCTGCCTTGCTCAATAATCGTATTAATTTCAGCATAGATGTTTATAAAAAATATACTACCGATATTCTGCGGGCAGTAAATATCCCTGACCAGATTGGTTTATCCGGGCCAAGCAAAAACGTAGGTTCTATGCGGAATACCGGTATAGAACTTACGTTGGGGTATCACAATAATATCGGAGAATTTAATTACGGTTTTAATGGTAATATTTCTTACAATAAGAATAAAGTGGTTGATTTAAAAGGTGAAATTTTATATAGTTTCAATACCAATCTTGCCACTATTACCCAGGCCGGCTATCCTGTTAACTCTTATTTCATTTATGATGCTATCGGTATTTTTCAAAGCCAGGAAGAAGTGGATAAAAGCCCTTTTCAAACGGCTACTACCACTGCCGGCGATTTAAAATACCGCGACATTAACGGTGACAATAAAATTACCAGCGATGACCGTGTGATTATATCAACCTCTACTCAAATACCCAAATACACTTTTGGTTTTGGTATTGATTTAGGGTATAAGGGATTTTCTTTAAATGCATTTTTCCAGGGCGTATCCGGTTTGAAAATTTATCCAACAGCAAACCTCGCCTTTCCGTTCAATAACGGCGCCAATGCAACCTGGGAATGGGCAACCGATTCATGGACGCCGGAACGCACAAATGCCCGCCTGCCGCAGGTTACGCCAAGTGATGTGGATGATGATAATTATGTGTCTTCTGATTTTTGGCTGCAGGATGGCTCCTATTTAAGAATGAAAAATATACAGTTGAGTTATGCGTTGCCTGCACAATGGTTAAGGGCAATAAAGATCAGCAGGGTTTCTATATATGTAAATGCAGAAAACATCCTCACTTTTTCAAAGTATAAAGGATTTGATCCTGAATCAATTCTTAATGCAAGTACCATATACCATTATCCGATGCTAAAAACGGTTAGCGGTGGTATAAACATTACATTTTAATCACACGAAAAAATATACAGATGAAGAATATAACAATTATAACCGCACTGTTTATTTTGCTTGCAGCGGGAAGCAGTTGCAAAAAAGATGTGCTGGACACGCAGCCAACAGATAAATATAACGAAGGCAATTTCTGGAATTCCGAGGCTGCTGTGAGTGCCGCATTATCTGGTTGTTATAACCCGCTTACTACTGATGGGTTGTTTGGCGGCGAAGCCACTCCTTTATGGGAAGAAACTGCAACGCCAAATGCTTATAATTATAGCAACGCAATGGGTTTTAATTTAATTGCCGAAGGCCGCCAGCAATCTAACGATGGCGGTATTATAGCCCAGCGCTGGCACGATAGCTATGTGGGCATTGGCCGCTGCAATGCTTTTTTTGCAAATGTGGACCAGGTAGAAATGAGTGCAGATACAAAAACCCGCATGAAGGGCGAAGTGCATTTTCTACGCGGTTTATATTATTTCATGCTGGAAAATTATTATGGCGATGTGCCGCTGATTTTAGAAGAACCGAATCTTGAAACGCAGGCGGATCTTCCACGCACGCCGCGGGAAGAAGTGGTGGCGCAAATCATAAAAGATTTAGATAGCGCTGCATTGGTTTTACCCGCAAAATATACGGGTGGTGATATTGGGCGGGCCACCAAAGGCGCCGCACTGGCATTAAAAGCCCGTATTTTATTGTATGAGGCAAGCCCCTTATTCAATACTTCAAACGATGCGGCAAAATGGCAAGCAGCCGCTGCTGCGGCCAAAGCCGTAATGGATTTTACAGAAGCCGGTTATGGGTTATATGATAATTACCGTGAATTATTCCTTCCGCAAAATGAGAATAATGAAGAGGTGATCTTCGACGTACAATATATTTTTCCTGGCCTTGGCACCTCTTTTGACCTGATTGGAAAACAATATAATACCAATGCACCTTTACTCGGCCTGGCTCAGGCTTACCAGATGAATAACGGCCTGCCAATTACTGATCCTGCTTCAGGTTATGATCCTGCCAAACCTTATGCTAACAGGGATGCACGCCTGTATGGTACTATCTTTTTCCCTGGCGATACATTAATGGAAGTTCCTGTTACAAATGATCGTTTTGCCGTAACCGGTTTCGGGATGAAAAAATATACTATTTATGATAAGGGCCCTGCGCCTGAAGGTCAATCGGATTTAAAATCCGGCCAGTCTGAAACAAATTTTATCATTTTGCGCTATGCTGATGTTCTGTTAATGTACGCCGAAGCCCAGAACGAAGCAACTGGCCCGGATGCATCGGTGTATGCAGCAATTAATGCCGTGAGGGAACGCGCCGGTATGCCTGGTATTGCCGAAACATACCCGCAATCGGAACTGAGAGAAATCATAAGATATGAGCGAAGGATTGAGTTAGCAGGCGAAGGGTTATATTATAACGATATACGCCGCTGGAAAACGGCGCAATCAGTTTTAAACGCTCCAATCAAAACGTATGACGGAAGCCAGATAGAAATAAGAACATTTGATGCCGCACGGGATTATTTCTGGCCTGTTCCATTAACACAAACCGATTTAAATCCTGCGCTTGAGCAAAACCCCGGTTATTAAAAATAGCAATGTCGTTGGCTTAGGTTTAGATTCTTTGAAATATTCAGTATTCATTTTGCGGGGGTACAATTGAGCATTGATTATTGTGTATTGGATATTGAGTGTTTCTTAAGCCTGCGACAATGAAAAAAAATAGTATAAATTGAGCCTCCCTGCTGCTGCTCAAAAAAAATCAATTTCTGATATGAATACAAGAAGAAACTTTATTAAAAATGCAATCATGCTGTCCAGCGCAGCAGGCCTTTCCGGTAAGCTGCATGCTTCTATTACACGTGCCGTTGCTATAGATCCGCAGCCCGGCAGCAGTTTCCTTGATGCGGAACATGTTGTAATACTAATGCAGGAAAACCGTTCTTTCGATCATTGCTTTGGTATGCTGCGGGGCGTTCGCGGGTTTAATGATCCGAGAGCTATAACATTGCCCGATAAAAACCTGGTGTGGCTGCAATCCAATAAAGCAGGCGAAACTTATTCGCCATTCCGTTTTGATATTCGCGATACAAAAATAACCTGGATGGGCTCTGTGCCGCATTCGCGTTCCAGCCAGGTAGATGCCGATAACCGGGGAAAGTATGACAAGTGGCTGGATGCAAAAAGATCAGGCAATCAAAAATATGCGGATATGCCACTTACACTGGGGCATTACACCCGTGAAGACCTTCCTTTCAATTATGCAATGGCTGATGCTTTCACAGTTTGCGACCAGCATTTTGCATCGGCCATGACAAGCACCTGGCCCAACCGCCTGTTTCTTTGGGGAGGCACCATACGCGAAGAAAAAAACGATACTTCAAAGGCTTACATAAGAAATGAAATACCTTATGGTGAAGCACGCTGGAAAACTTTTCCTGAAAGGCTGGAAGAAAATGGAATAGACTGGAAAGTATATCAGAATGATATTACGGCCGGCGGCGGTTTTACCGGCGATGAACGGGCATGGCTGTCTAATTTCGGTTGTAACCCGCTGGAGTTTTTAGCACAATATAATGTGCGCTTTTATCCCCGGTATGTGCAAAGCCTGCAAAAGCAGCTTGAAACACTTCCAAAGGAAATAACGGAGCTGGAAAGCAAGCTTTCGGCTACATCTTCAACTGATAAAAATTACGATAAGCTGCAAAAGGATATTGCAAAAAAGAAGGAAGTATTAGGCAGCGCAAAAGAACAGTTGCAAAAATGGAGCGCTGAAAATTTTGAAAAGTTATCTTCTTATCAAAAAAATATTTATAACAAGGCATTTAGCACGAACGCCGCCGATCCGGAATATCATGAGCTAACCACATTAAAATATGATGATAATGGGGTGGATCGTGAGTTGCCCGTTCCCAAAGGCGATGTGCTTTACCAGTTCAGGCAGGATGTTGATACCGGTAAATTGCCCACGGTTTCATGGCTGGTGCCGTCGCAGAATATTTCCGATCATCCGAGCGCACCCTGGTACGGCGCCTGGCTGGTTTCAGAGGTGTTGGATATACTTACCAAAAATCCTGATGTATGGAAGAAAACTATTTTCATTCTCACTTATGATGAAAACGATGGTTATTTTGATCATGTTCCGCCTTTTATTGCACCTGATCATAAAGAACCTTTAACCGGCAAATGCTCGCCGGGCATTAATAACACAGGTGAGGAGCATATACGGCTTGAAAATGAACTTCGTGATGGCATATCTAAAAAAGAAGCTCGTGGCGGCCCTGTTGGCCTGGGTTTCAGGGTGCCGATGATTATTGCTTCGCCGTGGAGCCGCGGCGGAAAAGTTTGCTCGCAGGTATTTGATCACACTTCTTCCCTGCAATTCCTCGAAGAATTTTTAAATAAGAAATTTAAGAAGAATATAAAGGAAACCAATATCAGTGAATGGCGCCGTGCCGTTTGCGGAAATCTTACTTCGGCGTTTACTGTTTTTGATGAAAAAGAACAGGAACGGTTGCCTTTTTTGAAAAGAGACCCATTTGTTGAAACGATTTATAACGCAAAATTTAAAGAAGAGCCATCGAACTTTAAAAAATTAACCGGTACAGAAATACAGCAAATTAATCATGATCCGTCATCTTCATCCTTGATGTCGCAGCAGGAGCCCGGGACTAAACCAGCAAACCCGCTGCCTTACCAGTTGTATGCAAGTGGCATTTTAAGTAAGGATAAAAAAAGTTTTGAAATAAAGATGGAGACGAGGAAAGATGTGTTTGGTGAAAAAACTGCAGGCTCTCCGTTCAATGTGTATGCACCCGGAGAATATATTCCGCTTGAAGCAGAGAAAAATAACCAGCGGGTTTTTGAGCCGGTGCGTGCATGGCATTTTGCAGTAAGCGCAGGCGAATCGATTTCGGAAAAATGGCCGCTGAATAATTTTAAAGACAATGAATATCATCTTCGTTTATATGGGCCAAACGGTTTCTTCCGTGAATTTACGGGCAATGCGCAAGACCCGGATATTCATGTGGATTGTGCATACGAAACTAATCCATCCAATAAAAGCAAGCTCACCGGCAATGTGGTTGTGAGTATTGTTAATCTCAGCAAAATAAATGCTTACGATATTGAGATTAAAGACAACGCTTATAAAGCAGCGGCTATTTCCAAAAAGATCGGTCCGTCTAAAACAGAAGTAGTGGTATTGGATTTATCGAAGAGTTTTAGCTGGTATGATTTTTCTGTAACTGTATCAAATAAGCAAGATTTTGTAAAGCGTTTTGCGGGCCGGGTGGAAACCGGTAAAGAAACTTCTTCTGATCCTTTCATGGGAAGAGAAGTGAAAGCCTGATTAACCAGTAAAATAATGATGTTATGAACAAAACTCTTGTTTGTATTTTTCTTTTTTGCTGCTTCAGCAGTCATGTTTTTTCGCAGCAAAAACAATGGGACAGCACATACAGGCCTGGCAATTATACTTTGATGGAAGGTTTGTTCAGGAGCTATCCCAATTCAGAAAAAGATATTATTTTTCTCGGCAACAGCATTACAGATCATGTGGATTGGGAAGAATTGCTGGGCATGCCCAATGCCCGTAACAGGGGTATTTCAGGCGATATAACTTTTGGCATATTGGAAAGATTGGATGAAGTGATCGAAGGCCACCCCGCAAAAGTGTTTGTACTAATCGGCATTAATGATATTTCCCGCAATATTCCGGATAGCGTGATATTAAATAATGACAGGAAAATTATACAGCGCATTAAAGCCGGGTCGCCGTCAACAAAAATTTATTTTCAAACATTAATGCCGGTAAACAACACATTCACACAGTTTAAAAATCATTACAACAAAGATGAACATATACAAGCCGTGAATGAAGGGTTGAAAAAAATTGCTGCCGGAGAAAACATTACATTAATTGACCTGCATCCGCATTTTTTAGATAGTGAAGGAAGGCTTGATAAAGCTTACACCACCGATGGCCTGCACCCGAATGCTAAAGGCTACGAAGTTTGGAAAAAGATATTATTGCCTTACCTGTAACAGCGGTTTGAGTTAATAAAAATAACGCCATTAAGTACCCGGTCTGATATTTTAAGTTGTAAAAATGGATTAAGCAGTTCTGAAGAGTGGTTTTTATTAAGCAATCTTAATCATGTATAGCATATAAATTCCTATCGCAAAACCATATCAGTTGTTTAATAAAAATGCCATTGTTATTAAAAGCAATGGCATTTTAATGGAATTATTTCAAGAAAAACCTACACCACAAAATCTGTCCACTTTTTATCGCTTTGCGATGAAGCCACAACCGTATCAATAAATGCCATGCCCCTTACGCCTTCTTCCACTCTCGGATAATCAAGCATGGCGCTGGTGGGTTCTTCACCATTTATTTTTGCCATTAAACTTAAAGCAAAATTGCGGTAAATGTTGCCAAACGCTTCAAGGTAACCTTCCGGATGGCCGCCCGGTGTGCGTGTATTGTGCTTGGCAATATCTGTAAGATAACCTTGTCCTGCACGGTATATTTCACTGGGTTTGTCCAGCCATTTTACGAGCAGTGTATTCGGCTCCATCTGCGCCCATTCAATGCCGCCTTCTTCACCATAAATACGAATCTTTAATGCATTCTCTTCGCCGGCTGCAATTTGGCTTGCCACCAAACAACCTGCGGCGCCGTTATCAAATTTTAATAACACATTGCCATCGTCATCAAGCGCCCTGCCTTCTACCATAATATTTAAATCGGCGCAAACTTTTGTAATTTTTAAGCCTGAAATATATTCAGCCAAATGTGCCGCATGTGTGCCTATATCGCCCATAGCACCTGCTTTACCACTACGTTTTGGATCAGTTCTCCATGCTGCCTGTGCATTACCTTCGCGTTCGCTTAATTTGCTCAGCCAGCCCTGCGGATATTCAACCATAATCTTCCTTACTTTTCCAAACATGCCTTTTTTAAACATTTCCTTCGCCTGCTTTACCATGGGATAACCGGAATAAGTATGCGTTAAACAAAGCGATAAACCTGTTTCCTCCACTTTCTTTTGCAATTGTTTTGCTTCATCCAACGTAAACGTCATAGGTTTTTCAACCACTACATTAAAACCATGTTCCAATGCTTTGACAGCAGGATCAAAATGTAAAAAGTTTGGTGTAACGATCGATACAAAATCAATACGTTTATCTTCCGGCAACTGGCTTTCTTTTTCAAACAATTCATCGTAGCTCTTATATATTCTGTCTTCCGGCAGAAACAGCATTTCGCCTGACTCCTTCGCTACTTTTGCATCGTGGCTTAAAGCGCCGCAGCTAAGTTCAATCAAACCATCCATATTTAAAGCAATGCGGTGTATGGCGCCAATAAAAGCGTCTTTGCCGCCGCCAATCATTCCCATTCTTATTTTACGATGTGCCATTACAATAAAAATTTTTAGGTAAAAAAATAAATATATGTTTTACAAGTTGAATGCAAGCCATGCAAAATAACAGGTTGTGAAAATATTTACAGAATTCGACAAAAAAAATTTCGTTTTTTATTTTGAAAAGTAATTATTCCTACATTTAGCGCGCCGATTGTTTTTCATCAGAATAGAAAATTCAACTACTTAAAAATCATCTAACGAATCATGTCAACAATTAAGCGTAATCAATTGTTTGTTGCAAGTTGCCTTGCTTTATTAGTTACTTCACTTTCGTTTGGTATTCGCGCCGGGCTTTTAAATACCTGGGCGCATGAGTTTGGTTTAACACAGGAAGAAATTGGAATTATAACCAGTACCGCATTTTGGGGCTTTCCGCTTGCCATTTTTATAGGCGGTGTGTTAGTAGATGTAATTGGTATGAAGAAATTGCTGGTTGCGGCTTTTATATTTCACGCTGCAGGTATTTTTTTAACTATTGTTGCTTCCGGGTTCTGGCCTTTGTTTATTTCCACATTATTAATTGGTATGGGCAACGGAACAGTAGAAGCTGCCTGTAACCCGCTGGTAGCAAGTTTATATCCCAACAATAAAACAACAAGGCTTAATTATTTTCATCTGTGGTTTCCCGGCGGTATTGTGATTGGTACACTGATCGTAAGCTTCTTTGGTCAATATGTTGCTGATTCAATTTATTTATCAAACTGGAGAACGCTGGTTGGCATTATGTTTTTGCCAACCCTGTTATATGGTGTAATGTTTTTTAAGTTGACCTTTCCTGTTACAGAACGTGTGGCAAGTGGTATAAGCACTTCTAAAATGTATAAGTCGCTATTCAAACCATTATTTATTGTAATGCTGATACTTATGTTAGGTACTGCCATTACAGAATTATTTACCGGGCAATGGATAGATGTGTTGCTGAAAAACGTAACCGATAATGCTATCTTGCTGCTTACGCTTGAAACCGGGGTGATGGTTTTAGGGCGGGGTTTGGCAGAGCCCGTTGTGCATAAATTATCTCCGCAGGGTGTTTTATTAATGTCGTCCATTCTCGCAGCAATAGGTTTGTATTTATTAGGCCATTCAACAGGCAATATGCTTTTTGTGGGGGCTATTGTTTTTGGAATGGGTGTTTGTTATTTCTGGCCAACCATGCTGGGTTTTGTAAGTGAAAATTTACCGGAAACAGGCGCCGTTGGTATGAATATTATTGGTGGTGCAGGCATGTTTGCGGTTTCTGTATATATGATATTTATGGGGGGGTATTATGATAAACTGGTGGCACAAAAATTGCCATCGGGGGCAGACCTTGCAGCATACAATACAGCGCCCGCAGGCTCTGATATGGCAAATGCTTTAAACAATGCTAAGTCGCTGGCCGGGCCTCAAATTATTAATGCCACTTCCATCATTCCCATAATATTAATCGTAGCATTTGCAATTCTTTTTGTGTACATGCGTTCAAGAAATACAAAACCTTTACCGGTTGCTAATGCTGCTATTGCAAATCCATACGAAGATCAATAATGACAAACAGAAGAACAGTTTTGAAAACCCTGGCTGCGGGTTCCGTTGCAATACCCGCATCAAAAATTTTTGCAGGTGAAATGAGTGAATCAACTATCAATAAGCCATTAAAGTTAAAAGGCAATATCAATCATTCCGTATGTCAATGGACGTATAATTTTCTTTCTGTTGAAGAATTATGCAAGCTTGTAAAGAGCATTGGGTTTAATGCCATTGACCTGATCTCACCAAAAGATTTCCCCACCTTGCAGAAGTATGGCATTTACAGTTCAATGTGTTATACAAACGGCGATATCAGTTTAACGAAAGGATGGAACCATACGGAAAACCATGCTTTGCTAACACAGCAGTTCACAGAAGCTATTCCCCTCATTAAACAAAACGGATATACTGATATAATTTGCTTTAGCGGCAGCCGCGATGGGATGGACGATGAAACAGGGTTAAAAAACTGCGTTACCGGTTTAAAGCCTATGGTTGAATTAGCCGAGAAACATGGCGTTACCATGCAGATGGAATTATTAAACAGCAAGGTGGACCACCATGATTATATGTGCGATAATCATAAATGGGGCGTTGAACTGTGCAAGCGTATAGGCTCTGATCATTTTAAATTATTGTACGATATCTACCACATGCAGATTGATGAAGGCGATGTTATAAGAACCATCCGCGACAACCACCAATATTTTGGTCATTACCACACAGGCGGTGTGCCGGGCAGGCATGAAATAGATGAATCGCAGGAACTGTATTATCCTGCCATTATGAAGGCGATAGTGGAAACAGGATTTAAAGGTTATGTAGCCCAGGAATTTATCCCTGCTGCAAAGGATAAAGCGGCTTCACTGAAGAAGGCGATTGAAATATGCGATGTGTAATTTAATGTTTTAAAGTTTGCAAGTTTAGGATTGTTTACAGGCTTTATAACCCGTAAACTCGTAAACCCGCGAACATTGAAACCAATAATAAGCTTGCGAACCTATGAACATTGAACGAATTTCTTAAAATTATAAAACAACGAGAATGGCTGACAATGTTTATGACGCAATTGTAATCGGCTCCGGCATCAGCGGTGGCTGGGCTGCCAAAGAACTTTCTGAAAAAGGTTTAAAAGTCATCATGCTGGAACGTGGCATGGATATTAAACACGTTACTGATTACAAAAGCACAAACAAAGACCCCTGGGAGTTTCCCCATCGCGGCGGCAGAACGCAACAGATGATAAAAGATTATCCTGTTTTGCGCAGAGATTACCCTCTTAATGAAATGAACCTTGACTGGTGGGCAAGTGATATCGACAGCCCTTATACAGAAGTCAAACGCTTCGACTGGTTCCGCGGTTATCATGTGGGTGGCCGCTCATTGATGTGGGGCCGGCAGAGTTATCGCTGGAGCGACTGGGATTTTGAAGCAAATGCCAAAGAAGGCATTGCCATCGACTGGCCCGTTCGTTATAAAGAAATAGCGCCCTGGTATGATTATGTAGAACAGTTTGCCGGTATTAGCGGCAACGCCGATGGCTTGCCTCAATTGCCCGATGGAAAGTTTATGCCGCCCATGGATATGACCTGCGTTGAAAAAGATGTGGCAGCGCGTATTAAAGATCATTACAAGGGCACAAGGGCCATGATAATGGGCCGCACCGCCAATATCACAAAGCCCATACAGGAAAGAACCAATTGTCAGTACAGGAATAAATGCTGGCTCGGCTGCCCGTTTGGCGGCTACTTCAGCACACAATCTTCTACATTGCCAGCTGCCATGAAGACCAACAACCTCACGGTTCGGCCATGGGCCATTGTTACAAAAATTTTATACGATAAAGATACAAAGCGTGCTACCGGCGTTGAGATATTGGATGCCCAGGATAATAAAACGTATGAGTATAAAGCGAAGATCGTTTTTCTTAATGCATCTGCTTTAAACAGTGCATGGATATTGATGAATTCTGCCACTGATATCTGGCCTGATGGCCTTGGCAGCAGCAGCGGCGAATTAGGCCACAATGTAATGGACCATCATCTTGGCGTTGGTGCTTCCGGGTTGGTGGAAGGCTATGAAGATAAATACTATTTTGGCCGCAGGCCGAATGGTGTTTACATTCCGCGTTACAGGAATTATTTTGGTGATAAACGCGATTACCTGCGTGGCTTTGGTTACCAGGGTGGTGGCAGCCGACAGGGCTGGAGCCGTGAGATAGCTGAACTGAATATCGGGGCCGCTTATAAAGATGCCCTGACTGAACCGGGTAACTGGACAATGGGTATTGGCGGCTTTGGTGAGATGCTGCCTGACCACAGTAACAAGATCACGCTCGATAAAAATAAAAAAGATAAATGGGGGCTGAATGTTTTATCATTTGATGTGGAACTGAAAGATAACGAACTGAAAATGCGTAAAGACATGAAGGATGATGCCATAGAAATGCTCACCGTTGCCGGCGTTAAAAATGTTTCCGGATGGGATGGCGATGGCACACCGGGCCGCGGTATTCACGAAATGGGCACGGCACGCATGGGCGCCGATCCTAAAACTTCAGTACTTAATAAATGGAACCAGGTTTGGGATGCACCTAATGTATTTGTTACCGATGGCGCTTTTATGGTAAGCTCAAACTGTTGCAATCCATCACTTACTTATATGGCATTTACAGCCCGCGCAGCCGATCATGCTGTTAGCGAATTGAAGAAACAAAATCTCTGATTCAATTTGAAAATTTGAAGATGCGCTGATTTGCAAATGCGTTCTCCGCATATCACAATTGTTCATTTTCAAATTTTCAATTGTTCAATTTTCAGATTGAAATGCCACAAGACAGCAATAAAGTAAATATTAATTCCGGAGGTGTTCAGCAAAACACATACGATGCCATTGTTATCGGCAGTGGTATTAGTGGAGGCTGGGCTGCAAAAGAATTATGTGAACAAGGATTAAAAACGCTGGTGCTGGAACGCGGCCGCGATGTAAAGCATGTAAAAGATTATCCAACAGCTAATCTTGCACCCTGGGAATTGAAGCACCGTGGTTCAATTACAAGGGAAACACAATTGCGGAACCCATTAATATCAAGGGCTGCAGGTTATGGTGAAGATGATCAGCATTTTTTTGTGAACGATGATGATCATCCTTACATACAGGAAAAGCCTTTCGACTGGATTCGCGGTTACCAGGTTGGCGGGAAAAGCTTAACCTGGGGCAGATGTACCCAGCGCTGGAGTGATTTTGAATTTACCGGCCCGCAACGTTTTGGCTATGGTTGGGATTGGCCCATTCGCTATGCAGACGTTGCTCCCTGGTATTCACACGTTGAAAAATTTATTGGTGTTTGCGGCAGTAAAGACGGCCTGGAGGCCATGCCCGATGGCGAATTCCTCCCGCCATTTGAATTGAATTGTGTAGAGAAACATTTAAAAGAAAGCATCTTAAAAAACTATGGCAACCGCCACCTCGTACATGCACGATGGGCGCATTTAACGCATCCAAACCAGGTGCATATTGACCAGGGGCGCGGCAAATGCCAGGCAAGAAATTTATGCATGCGCGGATGCCCGTTTGGCGGCTATTTCAGTTCTAATTCATCCACTTTACCCTGGGCTGAAAAAACGGGTAATTTAACCGTAAGGCCATTTTCTGTGGTTCATTCAATTATTTATGATGAACAAAAACAAAGGGCCAGCGGCGTAAGGATCATCGATACCAATACAAAACAAGCCACCGAATATTTTGCCAGGATAATTTTTGTGAACGGCTCAGCTTTAAACAGCAATCTTATCCTGCTTAATTCAACATCTGACCGTTTTCCAAATGGTTTGGGTAATGATAGCGGGTTGCTGGGAAAATATATCTGCCATCATAATTATCGCGGCTGGATGAATGGAGAAATTGATGGGTTTACAGACACCTATTATTACGGCCGTAATCCAACAGATGCAATTATTGCCAACTATCGTAACCTGCATACAATAGATACAGATTTTTTGGGTGGCTATACAACGTATTGTGGTGCTCACCGCGACAGAAATAATGGTGAAAATTGCCCGCAACAGATTGGCGCTGAATATAAAGAAAGTATGACGGAGCCGGGCGGATGGACGGTGTATGCTTACCTGCAGGGTGAAACTATTCCCAAAGAAAAAAATCATGTGCGTTTAAGTGCCGATAAAAAAGATCAATGGGGTATTCCGTTATTGATTACTTCTGTTGACTATGATGATAATGATGAAAAATTATTGAATGATTTCTTTGTTCAAACCGAAGAAATGTTTTCAAAAGCCGGTGTGAAAAACATAGAGCATTGGGACAGTAAGCAAGCGCCGGGCCTGGATATTCATGAAATGGGTGGCTGCAGAATGGGCAGCGATCCTAAAACTTCGGTTTTAGATAAGTGGAACGCTATTCATGCGTGTAAAAATGTTTTTGTTACCGATGGCGCTTGTATGACGAGTACCGGTAATCAAAGCCCGAGCATTTTATATATGACTTTAACAGCAAGGGCAGCAAATTATGCAGTGGAAGAGTTAAAAAAGCAAAACATATAATTTGAAAATTTGAAGATGTACTAATATGAGAATGTAGCATCTAATCATTCACAAAGTTCCAAATTAAAATGCCACAAGACAGCAGTATAAATATCAATACCGGTGGTGTTCAGCAAAACACGTATGATGCAATTGTAATTGGCAGCGGCATTAGTGGTGGTTGGGCTGCAAAAGAATTATGTGATAATGGTTTAAAGACCCTGCTGCTTGAACGCGGTAAAAATGTGGTGCATAAGAAGGATTATCCAACAGCAACCTTAGCGCCGTGGGAATTTCCACACCGTGGCAAAATGCCTTTGCAGGTTATACAGGAAAACCCTGTGGTTTCCAGATGCTATGCTTTTAGCGAGGCTACGGAGCATTTTTTTGTAAAAGACAAAGAACATCCATACATACAGGAAAAGCCATTCGACTGGATTCGCGGCTACCAGGTGGGCGGCAAATCTTTGCTTTGGGCAAGGCAAACACAACGCTGGAGCAAATTTGACTTTGAAGGCCCGGCGCGTGATGGCTATGCGGTTGACTGGCCAATTCGTTACAACGATCTTGCGCCCTGGTATTCGCATGTAGAAAAGTTTGCAGGCATAAGCGGTAATTATGATGGCCTTGAAACCCTGCCGGACAGCGAGTTTCTTCCTGCATGGGAAATGAATTGCGTGGAAAAAGATATAGCGCAAAAAATAAATGCAGCTTATAAAGACAGGAATGTGGTGCAGGGCCGTTGCGCTCATCTCACCAAACCTGATCAAATTCATATTGACCAGGGCCGGACACAATGCCAGGCAAGAAGTTTATGCGAACGTGGTTGCCCGTTTGGCGGTTATTTCAGCTCCAATGCTTCCACCATTCCGTGGGCATTAAAAACAGGTAATCTTACTATTCAGCCTGAATCAACAGTGCATTCTATTATTTATGATGATAAGTTGAATAAAGCTGTTGGCGTGCGTGTTATCAATACCAATACCCCGCCTGACGGCCGGGCAGGAAAACAGGCAACTGAATATTTTGCAAAAATAATTTTTGTAAATGCGGCTTGTTTCAATACAAATCTCATCTTACTGAATTCTGTTTCCAGCCGTTTTCCAAATGGTTTTGGAAATGATAATGGCCTGCTGGGAAAATATATTGCCTTTCATAATTACCGCGGCACCGTTTCGGCGAGCTATGACGGCCCGGTGGATAAATATTATTACGGCAGAAGGCCAACACAACCCATGATGCCTAACTTCAGGAATGTGTATAAGCAGGAAACAGATTTTCTGCGTGGTTATATGTGTTTTTATGGCGCAGGCCGGGGCAGGGGTTTTGGTGATGGCCTGAACGAAGAAATTGGCGGCGCTTATAAAGACGCATTAACCGAAGCCGGCAATTGGTATGTATCGATGATGATGCAGGGCGAAACCATTCCTAAACAGACAAATGAAGTTTATTTAAGTAAAGATAAAAAAGATGAATGGGGCATTCCGCAACTGGTTTTTAATGTGGATTATGATGATAACGATGTAAAATCGATGAACGATTTTTTAACACAGGCATCTGAAATGCTGGATAAGGCGGGCTGTAAAAATATTCGGCAGCGCGACAGTAAACAGGCGCCGGGTTTGGACATTCATGAAATGGGCGGCGTGAGAATGGGTAAAGATCCAAAAACGTCTATGCTGAATGCCTATAATCAATTTCATAATTGTAAAAACGTGTTTGTAACAGATGGCGCCTGCATGACGAGCACCAGCACGCAAAACCCGTCGCTTACATTTATGGCATTAACAGCAAGGGCAGCGAATTATGCAGTGGAACAATTGAAAAAACAAAATATTTAATTTGAAAATTTGAAGATGTGCTATTGAAAATGCACATGTATAAGTAAACTTTATTTTCAAATTTTCAAATTCATAAATTTTCAAATCAAATTAAATATTATGGATAGAAGAGAAGCCTTACAACGTGTGGCGCTTATTATGGGCGGCGCAGTTATCGGCGCTGAAGCCTTTCTTTCCGGTTGTAAAACCACGCCGGCAAAAGAAGGGTTGTTTTCAGTGAGCGATGTTGCTTTGCTTGATGAAGTAGGCGACACCATTTTGCCAACGACCTCTTCGCCCGGCGCCAAAGCTGCGCAAATAGGCGAGTTCATGAAAACAATGGTCACTGATTGTTATACAGAAGACGACCAGAAGATTTTTACCGATGGCATAACCAAATTACAGGATGCTGCAAAGAAGAAGTACAGCAAGTCTTTTATGGATCTTACGCCGGAACAAAGAACAGAATTTTTGATAGAGCTGGACAAGGAAGCGAAAGAAAAATCAAAAGAGATTGGTGCACGTGCTGCTAAATTAACCGATGAGCAGCGGCACCAGATTACGCTGGATAAAAACTTCGGCTCGTATAAGCGCGATCCGCAGGATGATCCTCATTATTTCACCATGATAAAGCAGTTGACGCTTACTGGTTATTTCACTTCAAAACCAGGCGCAACACAAGCGCTGCGTTATATTGCCGTTCCCGGTAAATATGAAGGCTGTATACCATATAAAAAAGGCGATAAAGCCTGGGCAACATAGTAATTGATTTGGATTGTGCATTGAATATTGAGTGGTAGTTATTTAATGCTCAATATTCAATGCACAATAATCAATGTTCAATTAAAATTGTTCAATAACCGGCTCTCATTTGGTGTTATTCCAACCCTATGCTTAAATAATCTTATTAGTGCATAACCTTTTGGCTGGTAAGTTTCTCCATTGCTATTCATGCCTGCCATTTGCACGGTGCAGGAAAAAGCCAACATTCCTTCCTGGTAATCATAAGTTTTCCGTAAACTAAATCTCTGCATTAATGCCTTTCAGGAACACCGCATAAAAACTAAAAATACATATTTCACAGTTCGCTTTTGAAAGGTTAACAACGCTTATTAACGGATACAATGTTTTGTTGTTATTAATGCATTGTAATCATTGACTGTTTCAACCTTTTGATTTCATCTATAACAATATATTTACCTTAATTCAAAACTGCTGCTTTAGTTAAACGGGTTATGCTAATCAGCAATATTGGTAGATAAAACCGGAATCTATATACAATCATGGCAAAAAAACACTGCGACCTTTGCAGGATAAAACAATGTTTATTATGAAAACAAGAATATTAGGAAAAAGCGGGCTTGAAGTTTCTGCACTTGGGCTTGGTTGTATGGGCTTAACTTTTGGTTACGGTCCTGCAACTAATGAAGCTGATGCTATTAAACTTATTCAAAGGGCAATTGAATTAGGTGTTACATTTTTTGATACTGCCGAAGCATATACACAAGGCGGTAATGAAAAATTGTTAGGTAAAGCATTGAAGCCTTACAGAAACAAGGTTGTAATTGCTACCAAATTTGGGTTTAAAAATGGTAATCCCAAAGAAGGTGTTGACAGTACGCCGCAGCGTATAAGAACGGTGGCAGAAAACTCATTAAAATATTTACAGACAGATGTGATTGATTTATTTTATCAGCATCGTGTTGACCCGGATGTTCCAATGGAAGATGTGGCAGGTACTGTAAAAGATTTAATTAAAGAAGGTAAGGTAAAACATTTTGGTATGAGCGAAGCAGGCGTTCAGTCTATTCGCAAAGCTCATGCTGTACAACCTCTTGCTGCATTGCAAAGTGAATACTCGCTTTGGTGGAAAGAACCGGAAAATGAAATCATACCAACGTTGGAAGAATTAGGTATTGGCTTTGTTCCTTTCAGTCCTTTAGGCAAAGGGTTTTTAACTGGCGCTATCAATGAAAACACGCAGTTTGATAAAACAGATTTCCGCAATACAGTTCCCCGTTTTTCAGAAGAGAACCGAAAAGCAAATGCATCATTGGTTGATGTATTGAACAAGCTTGCCAAAGAAAGAAAAGCAACAGCTGCACAAATAGCATTGGCGTGGCTGCTTGCGCAAAAGCCCTGGATTGTTCCTATTCCCGGCACAACCAAAGTGCATCGTTTGGAAGAAAATATAGCAGCAGCTGATATACAACTTAACGATAATGACCTTAAGGAAATTAATGAAGCAGTAGGAAAGATTGAAGTGCAGGGCGATCGCTATTCTGCACAGGCGCAGAAAATGGTTAACCGCTGATTAATATTAATTGTTTTAAAAATGGCATTCACCTAATCCTGTCAGGAAAAGATGAGTTTAAAAAAGCCATTTTCTTTTTATCACATCATTTATAAATAAACAAAACATGAAAGCAAAAATCATCGGGCTGTTTTTAGTAATAATAAGTGTGCAATCATCTTAAATGAAAAATGTATCTCTTTTTTTATTGATAATTATATTAAGTAGTAACGCAGGTTGCTCAAATGCACAATCTATGCCAGCAAACAAAATATTGATTGTGTATTTATCACGAACCAATAACACAAAAGCGATAGCAGAAATCATTCAAAGAAATGTTGGAGGCACATTAGTAGCGCTTGAATTAGAAAAGCCATATCCTGGAAATTATAAAGCGACAGTGCAGCAGGTTGTTGATGAAAATACAAGCGGTTATTTGCCACCCTTAAAAACAAAGATTGACAGCATAGAAAATTATGATGTTGTATTCATTGGCTTTCCAACATGGGATATGCAGATGCCACCACCTGTGAAAAGCTTTTTGCAACAATATAATTTAAGCGGTAAGAAAGTTATCCCTTTCAATACCAATGCGGGATATGGAGTTGGAAGCGGTTTTCAAACAGTTAAAAAATTATGCCCCAATAGTAAAGTGTTAGAGGGTTTTGAAATAAAAGGTGGAATAGAAAGAGATGGGATTTTATTTGTTATGAAAGATGAAAAGGCAAAAGAAGCAGAAACGGAAGTAAAGGAATGGCTGCATAGAATAAAAGTCATGTAATAAATGAAGCAATTGAATGGGGCTTGCTTTATCATGAAGGAGTGTTTCTGCACTTGTAAACGCTCACACTACCTGCCTTTCCTTCAGCTCTAAATATTTATTGATTGTATTTGCTGTAAGTTTTTGCGGAGCTGTAAGCAAGCTCATGATGCCATGCTTTTGCAGCTCTTTTACTATATGCCTTTTTTCAAAAGCAAATTTGTTAGCGATGGTTTGATAATAAATATCTTTAACTGTTTTGGCTTTGGTTTGCTGCAACGTGGTTAGTTCGGTGTTTTCAAAAAATATAACCAATAACGGGTGATGCGTTGAAAGCTGTTTTAAATACAGTAACTGCCTTTCCATGCTGTAAAGACTTTCAAAGTTGGTGAAAAGAATCAGCAGGCTCCGCTGTTTTAAATGATAGCGGGTGTGTACATATAAAGCTTCAAAATCGCTGTCTGAAAAATCTGTTTCCTGCCTGTATAATGTTTGCAGGATAAGGCTTATCTGCGAAGGCTTTTTATCGGGCTGGATAAACTGGCCTATTTTTTTATCAAAGGTTAGCAAGCCGCTTTTGTCCTGTTTCATTAAAACGATATTGCTTAATACAAGCGTTGCATTAATAGCATAATCAAGCAGCGTCATGCCTTCAAAAGGCATTTTCATACTGCGGCCTTTATCAATCAAACAAACAACCTGCTGGCTACGCTCATCCATATAATTATTTACCATCAGGCCGCTTTTACGGGCAGTAGCTTTCCAGTTTATGCGGCGGTAATCATCGCCCTGCACATATTCTTTTATCTGTTCAAACTCAAGGCTGCTGCCTATTTTGCGTAAACGCCTCGAACCGCCTTGCTGCAATTGGCTTGTAACAGCCATCAACTGGTATTTTTTCATTTGCATGAATGAAGGATAAACAGCAACCTTTTGTTCTTCACCACCTGTTGTATGACGGATAACCATATTCAGCGGCCCGCGTAAAAAAATATTAATAATACCGAAAAAATATTCGCCGCGTTCCGTTGGTTTTAAGTAATAATCAAACAAAATGTTTTCACGCTCTTTCAACGTAAAATTTCTTTTCCAGTTTCTTTGCTGAAACTGCACGGGTAGTTCATCAATAATTTCAACATGCACTTTATAGGCGCGTTGATTAGCCAGTTTAACCGTTACTTTATTATCATCACCATTGCTGAAACGTTCCGGGCAAAAACGTTGCGCCGTTACAGGTTTGTTGCCTGCAAATACAATAATAAAATCAAGCACTACTGTTAAACATAAACACAGCAAAGCAATGGCTGCAACCTGTTGC
The DNA here is from genome assembly GCF_900115755.1 of Parafilimonas terrae. Lineage (GTDB taxonomy): Bacteria > Bacteroidota > Bacteroidia > Chitinophagales > Chitinophagaceae > Parafilimonas > Parafilimonas terrae. The sequence goes on along the minus strand of NZ_FOXQ01000001.1, from coordinate 357,062 downwards.
AGCGGCTCGAAAAAAAATGCAAGAATAAAGAGCGCAATTATAACAGACCCGGCTGTATAAAACAGCTTTGTGAAATAAAAACGCAGCCGGTAAAATATACGTTTCAGCATTATCTTGGCACTTCAATGGAATGAATAATTTTTTCTATCACTTCATCTTCATTGGTTCCTTCCATTTCTTTTTCAGGCGTAAGAATTATGCGATGGCGCAATACTGGTTTGGCAGTATAAATAATGTCATCAGGAATAACAAAATCCCTTCCCGATAAAGCTGCATAAGCTTTTGCAGCATTTAAAATAGCAATCGTTGCACGTGGTGAAGCGCCGAGATAAACAGCTTTATCGTTTCTCGTGGCTACAGAAATTTTTGCAATGAAATGAATGAGGTTTTCTTCAACAACAATATGTTTTATTAACTGCCTTAACCGGATAACCTGCTCATCGCTTATAACCGGTTCCACAATGTTCAGCACGTTATCTTCTGTAAATTGATGAAAGCGTTGAAGGATATTTATTTCTTCAGCTTCGTTGGGATAAGGCACAATTATCTTGAATAAAAACCTGTCTAACTGCGCTTCAGGCAGGCGGTATGTGCCTTCCTGTTCAACAGGATTTTGTGTTGCAATAACCAGGAAAGGGTTATTCATTACATGCGTAATGCCATCCATAGTTACCTGTTGTTCCTGCATTACTTCAAACAAGGCTGCCTGCGTTTTTGCAGGTGCACGGTTTATTTCATCAATCAAAATAATATTGCTGAAAACGGGCCCGCGTTTAAATTCAAACTGGCCTGTGCCGGGATTGAAAATATTGGTGCCAAGCACATCACTTGGCATAAGGTCGGGCGTAAATTGTATACGGCTAAAACCTGTTTTTAAACATTTGGCAACAAGCTTTGCCGTTAATGTTTTGGCAACGCCGGGCACGCCTTCAATTAATACATGGCCATTGGCAAGCAATGCCACCATAATTAAACGCACCATATCATTCTGCCCCACGATAACTTTTTTTATTTCGGATTGAAGTTTGAAAATTGCTTTATTCAGTTCTTCAAGATTTATTCTTTGCTCAAAAATTTCTTCACTCATTTAAAGGTTGTTTTGTTTGTCAATGATAATAATAAATTCAACATGGGCCGGGCATTGCATTAATAATTATACTGTAAATGTAAATCCGTGTGCAAAGAGTGAAGGTTAGCCGTTGGTTTTAGTTAATTTTAAACGCTCTTATACAAAACAAGCCGGCCTGCAACAGAGGCCTGGCCTTGACGCTAAAATAATATTCTATGAGTAAGTTATTCAGTATTATTCAGTTTTTTATTGCAGCAGTTGTAATTGCAGGTTGTGGCAACACCACATCAACAAAAAATCTAACGGCAACCGTCTTATATGATGCAACTATTATTGACGGAAATGGCGGTGCGCCTTTGCAGCATGCATCTGTACGTATAGAAGGCGACAGCATTACAGATGTTGATGAACATATTGATACCGCAAATGCTGCCGTTATTCACCTGGAAGGCAAAATCATTATGCCTGCACTTATCAGCGCCCATGTTCATATTGGCACATTAAAAGGTACCAGTGCAAAACCGGAAAATTATACAAGGGATAATATACTTGCCCAATTAAAGAAATACCAGGATTACGGTATAGAAAATATTTTGGTGATGGGCACCGACAGGCCAATGCTGTTTGAAAGTGGCCTGCGTGATTCTTCTGTGAATGGATTGTTGCCAGGCACCCGGTTATATTCAGCCGGTTATGGATTTAATGTGCCACAGGCCGGCGGGCCAATTACATCTGTAATGGATCAGTTATTCAGGCCTGCTTCGCCGCAACAGGTGCCTGCCGAATTAGATAGCGTTGCAGCCGTAAAGCCTACGGTTTTAAAAATGTGGGTGGATGATTTTGGCGGCTCTACTCCAAAGATGGACCCTGCTGTTTATAAAGCTATTATTGATGAAGCGCATAAGCGTAACCTGCGTGTGGCAGCGCATTTATATTATCTTTCTGATGCAAGAAAGCTTGTTGCAGACGGGCTGGATATTATTGCGCACAGCATTCGCGACAGCGTGATTGATGATGCCTTGCTGAACGAAATGAAAGCAAAGCATGTGGCTTATATCCCAACTTTATCATTAGATGAATTTGCTTTTATTTATGCTCAAAAGCCTGCATGGATAAATGATGAATTTTTTAAAGCTTCACTTGAACCGGGCGTTTACGAAATGATAACATCATCCGAATACCAGGAAGGGCTTAAAAATTCGCCTTCGTTTCAAAGAAATATGAAAGGGTTTGAAACAGCTTTAAAAAACCTGAAGAAAATATACGATGCGGGCATTCTTGTTGCGCTTGGTACAGATAGCGGTGCAACGCCTGTGCGGGCACAGGGTTTTTCAGAACATAATGAGTTGGCATTAATGGTGCAGGCTGGCTTAACGCCTATGCAGGCTATAATCACTGCAACAAAGAATGCAGCAGCATTATTACAGATTGATGATCGCTTTGGCACTATTGAAAAAGGAAAGATAGCTGACCTGGTTATTCTTAATGCCAATCCGCTTGACGATATAAAGAATACACGAAAGATTAATGCTGTATATAAGGCAGGCGTTAAGGTAAGTGATGGCGTGAAATAATAATCAATGGTTCAATTGTAAACGTCGGTAAAATGAATATTGAGCATTGATTATTGAATATTTAAAATAAAGCCTTAAGTAAATGACATTGATATATAATAATCAATTTTGAATTTAATTTTCTAACATGAATATACTTATAACAAGGAAATATCCTGAAGCTGGTTTGCAGCTTTTAAAAGATACCGGTTATACTATCACGGAATACACAGAAAGAAGAAATCTTACACAGGAAGAACTTATTGAAGCTTGTCAAACGCAGGACGCTCTGATTAGCGTTGGCGGAAATAAGCTGGACGAAACTTTTTTTAATGCCTGCGGGCATTTGAAGTTAGTGGCATTAATGTCTGTAGGCTATAATAATGTTGACATGAAGGCTGCTACCAGGGCAGGAATTCCCGTAAGCAATACGCCTGATGTATTAAGCGATGCAACGTCTGATGTGGCTTTTTTGCTGATGCTGGCAGTATCGCGGAAAGCCATTTATATGCATCAAACCATCATTGATGGCAAGTGGGATTTTTATGATCCTAATGAAAACCTCGGTATTGAATTATATAATAAAACGCTTGGCATTTTTGGGCTTGGCAAAATAGGTTTTGAACTGGCAAAGAAATGTAAGGCAACATATAACATGCAGGTTATTTATCACAACCGCAACCATAATGATAAAGCAGAACAGGAATTGGAAGCGAAGTATGTTTCGTTCGATGAATTGCTGCAGCAAAGCGATGTATTATCTGTTCATGCCAATTTATCTTCAGCAACAAAAGATATATTTAATAAAGAGGCTTTCAACAGGATGAAGCCAACATCCATCTTCATCAATACAGCCCGTGGACAGGAACATAATGAACAGGATTTAATACAGGCATTGCAGCAAAAAATTATCTGGGGCGCAGGCCTGGATGTAACGAACCCCGAGCCGATGGCAAAAGATAATCCTTTGCTTTTTATGCCAAACGTTTGTGTGCTGCCACATATTGGTTCTGCCACAACAGAAACACGCAATGCAATGGCTGCAATGGCTGCGCAGAATGTAATTGCAGGTTTGCAGGGTAAACAGCTTCCTAACATTGTAAATAAAGATGTGTATGAGACAAGCCGTTAAATGACCTGCCTCATACACATTCATGACTAATGCACCTTTACAATGTTTATATCAATCTATAATTTATATTCATTGTCGCCAGGTGTTGCATCCATAAAAATGCCACCATCCAATTTTACAGAACTTACTGCAGTTTTATTGTCTATTGTAACCGTAATATTTTTTTCATTCTTGCTCCAAACAGCCGGTGTAAAATGTTGTGTGATTTGTTTGCCGTCTTTGGTTGTAGCAATAATATCAAAAGGGATGGCGAAGCCGCCAACATTCTGAATGGTTATAACTGTTTTATTATTTTTTGGTTGGGCATTTTCAACCTTCAGGTCAATATAATTGTTGCTGAAAAACCAGTTGTTCCAAAACCAGTTTAAATTCTGGCCGGACCCTGTATTCATTGAATAAAAATAGTCCCATGGAATTGGGTGCTTGCCGTTCCAGTTATCCATGTAATGATGCAGCGCTTTCTTAAACAGGTCATCACCCAATAAATCTTTAACAGCGAGATAAGATAAAGATGCTTTGCCATAAGAGTTATTACCATACCCGGCACCGCTAACCTGTGTTGACATGCTGATGATCGGCTGGTCTTCTTCTGTTGATGGATCGTTGATATACCTTCTTATCCTGAAGGCTTTATAAACCATATCTGCAGCAGCTTTGCCATTCTCTTCAATGCCAATAAGATATTCAAACGTGGTTGCCCAGCCTTCGTCCATAAAAGCGTAACGCGTTTCATTAATGCCCATGTAAAAAGGAAAATATGTATGCGCTATTTCATGATCTGCCACCAATTGTGCAAAGTGCAAATTATTTGTGGTGCCGTCATTTATCATCATTGGATATTCCATATCTGCATAGCCCTGGAAGGATGTCATCTTTGAAAATGGATAAGGAACACCAGGCCATTGGGTTGAAAAGAAACTTAAAGCATGCTGTGCAAATTTGGTATAAGAATGAAAATCTTTTGCCGTATCGTTATAAGCGGATTGCACACTTGCACGGCGGTTATTTTTTGCATCAACCATTACACTTGCCGCATCCCAAACATAATTTTTACTTGCTGCAAAACATACGTCTGTAATATGATCGGCTTTAAACTTCCATGTATTCCAATCGTTTTGCAGGGTTATTTTCCCCTCCCGCATTTCATCAAAGCTTGCAATTTGTATAACACTGTCTGAAGTATAAGATGCTTTCAAACGCTGTGCTATGGCGGGTTGCAGCACTTCACTAGGATTTAAAAGATCACCGGTTGCCCATACAACAAAATTTTTTGGCGCTGTTACATTTAGAGTATAATCATTAAAATCATTATAAAATTCCTGCCTGTCGGTGTGTGGTATCATGTCCCATCCATTATAATCATCATATACCGAAACACGCGGATAGCTGTAAGCGCAATAAAAAGTAGTTGAATCAATCTGGCCTTCCCTGCCGCTTTGTTTGGATAAAGGATAGCTCCATTCAATCTCCAGGGTTGCATTACTATGTGGCCGCATTGAAGATTTTAAACGGACTGCGTTAATAGTGCTCCAGTTATCACTGTTAATGTCATATACGGTTCCGTTAATTTTAAATGAAGAAATATGCAAACCTGAATCAAGAAAATCATTACTGTGAAAGCCTGAACGTGGCGCCTGGGGTTTGTGAATATTATTTACAAAACGAATGGCCAGCGATTTTAAAGTATCGGGGCTGTTGTTTGAATACACAATTTTTTCTGTTCCTGATATAGACCTTGTATCCGCATGCACGGTAATGCTAATGTCATACACACCTTTATTTTGCCAGTAGTTAGAGCCGGGTGCGCCGGTTAATGAACGTATGCCTTCTGTATAAGCATTTTTAATGTTGCGCGGCATATAAAGGTCTTGCGCATTGATAAAAGAATTGGATAGGGCAATCAGGATACAAAGCAGGCAAATGCGTCTCATGAATTTTTATTTTATTGTGAATAATTGTTTATGATAAATACTCTCTTACACTTTTTTGGATAGCCTTTTTTACAGAATCCCATGTTTGATTTTTGAGGCTTACAGGCTCTTCGCTATCTTCTGCATCATCAAAATAGGTGATGGCCTGGGGAATAGTTATTAAAAGATTTTGCGAAGCATATTTTTTATTATAAAAGGAAATTAATTCAGCTAATTTGTAATGCTGTAAAAGTTCTAATAAATCCCAGAAATAATTTTTCTTCCCTCTTCCTAAAATTGCATTTATTTTCATAGCAGCAATATCAGGTGTACTGTATATGCGTATGTTTTCAATAGTATCAGGCTGATAAATAGTTGGATGTTTATAGTGTATTATGTCAACTTTTATATCTTCTATAAAACAAAAAAGCCCCCATTTTAAATTCTTACTTTCTATAAGGAAATTGCTGGTGAATTCTGTTTGTAATGCTTTTGTAATATTTTCAATATCAAAATCTTTGTTTGAAAAAAAATCAAGATCAACAGAAATCCTATGGCCGAATTTTAATGCCAATGCTGTCCCTCCCACAAGGGAAAAATTATTAAATTCTTTTAATTTCATTACCCGTTTTAGTACGGATAAAGCGCCGGGTTTAATTGCCTTAGTTTGTAGCATCTAAAATCATTAACGGGTATATTTATTATGGCAGAGGCAAGGTGCAATCTCCTTTCAGGAAGATATTTTGCAGTAGTCAATATTTCTTTTATCAGCTTATCTCCATAATATCTTCTGCATTGACGTATGTCATCTACATCGCCGCGTTCAAACACGCGTTCAATTACAAACCTTGCCCGTTTGTCATAATCCAGGGCATCAAAATTCACATCCCAGAAAATACGCCGGTTAAAAACAGGTTTTGAACTTGCTGTATTCATTTTGTAAAGTTACGGTTTGAATTTTTCAAGCGGTTTTATTTGCGAAAATCGATGTCAACTATTTGCATTTCTTTAAAAAGAATAAATGATTCCGCTTACTTTTATCCGCAAATTTTTTGCAACCTTTTACCGAATCAAAATATTAATAAATGGAACCCGTAATAAGTATAAAAAACCTTCGTAAAAGTTATGGCAGCAGGCAGGTATTGAAGGGAATTGATCTTGATGTATATGCAGGGCAGGTGTTGGGTTATATTGGCCCTAACGGAGCAGGTAAAAGCACTACCGTAAAAATTTTATGCGGGCTTTTGGATGATTATGAAGGTGAAGTGCAGGTGAAAGGCCTGGACTTAAAAAGTGATGCGCTTGCTGTAAAAGCCATGATAGGTTATGTGCCGGAGCTGGCTGAATTGTATGACGTGCTTACGCCTATGGAATTTTTAAAGCTGATGGGAAGCTTATATAATCTTGATGAGATCGTTTGTGTGAACCGGATTGAAAGAATGATGACAGCATTCGGATTGCAGCAGCAATTGAACCAGCGCATGGATACGTTCAGCAAGGGCATGAAACAGAAAGTGCTTATTGCAAGCGGGCTGCTGCATAATCCTGATATCATTATTTTAGATGAACCTTTAAGCGGCCTCGATGCCAACAGCGTTATCATTATAAAAGATCTTATTAATAAACTTGCAAAAGAAGGTAAAACCATTTTCTATTGCAGCCACATGATGGATATTGTTGAAAAGGTGAGCGACCGCATTATTCTTATTAACGAAGGCGTTATTGTGGCTGATGGCAGCTTTGAACAACTTAAACAGCAGGAAGGCAATAATAGCCTTGAACAAATATTTGCGCAGCTTACCGGCAACACTTCCGGTGTGCAGGTAGCGGAAGATCTCTTGCGTGCATTTGATAAATAATTTACTTGTATGAATTTTTTTAACCGCGCTTTATTGAGGTTTGTACTGCTTCCTCAAAAATTGTACAGCAGTAATGGCATTAATGCGGCGCAACTGCAAAGTATATTAACTGCCAAGTTAACTATGGACGACCGCAGGCCTGCATCGTTCATGCAAAACAGGCGCAGGCAAAAAGCGAAGAAAGAAGTAAGCAATGCTACTTTATCCACTATGTTCATCAGCGCTGTAACGGGTTGCGTATTTCTTTTCTGCTTTGCATTAAATGCTGTTGCTATTGCCCAGCTTACTTTTTATTTCAGCTATTTTATTTTTATGCTTGCTTCTACATTAATCGCAGATTTTACTTCCGTATTGATTGATGTGCGTGATAATTATATCATCCTGCCAAAACCTGTAAACGACAGAACCTTATTACTGGCAAGATTGCTGCATATTTTTATTCATCTCTGCAAGATAGTAGTACCTATGTTATTACCGGGGTTAATATACATCGGCATAAACTACAGCATTGCAGGCTCTCTTTTTCTTTTATTAGCCGGGCTGCTTACTGTTATCTTTTGTATATTTTTAGTGAATGCGGTTTATATATTTATATTAAAGATCACAAAGCCTGAAAAGTTTAAAAACATTATCAGTTATATCCAAATTGCTTTTGCCATTGTTTTATATGCAAGTTTTCAGTTGCTGCCCAGGTTAGTCGGAGAGGTCGAGAATTTTGATTTTCATTTTACTAACAGCAACTGGCTTATAATTCTACCTCCATATTGGTTTGCCGCTGCATGGAATGTATTATACACTTTGCATGGTATGGCGCTTGAATATAGCGCCGCAGCCTGTGCGCTTTTATTGCCTTTTATATGTTTATGGCTGGTTATAAAATTCCTGGCGCCATCATTCAACCGTAAATTATCACTTATTTCAAATACAGGCGAAGGCACCGCACAGCTAACGCAGCAAGCGTTTAAAGTAAGGAAAACGAAAAACACAAGTTTTATTGATGTTATTGCAAAAATGATTACAAGGCCGGGCGGAGAACGCATGGGTTTTATTTTTACATGGAATATGATGAGCCGCAGCCGCGATTTTAAAATGAAAGTATATCCAGGCATTGGTTACCTGCTCGTGTATGTATTCATTATTTTTTTCAGCAGTAAAAAGTTAAGCCTTGCAGATGTTCAGCAGCATACTACAACCGGAAACGTTATTATTATAACAGCATTATATTTTTCCAGCCTTTTATTATCTATGGCAATAGCGCAGCTCACTTATTCAGAAAAATATAAAGCTGCATGGATATATTTTATTACACCCCTGCATGTGCCCGGCAATGTTATAAATGGTTCTGTAAAAGCGGCAACCGTAAAGTTCTTTTTACCTGCCATTGCTGTATTAAGTATTGCAGGCATTGCGTTTACCGGTGTTTCATTTTTGCCTAACCTGTTGCTTGCAATGGTAAACCAATTGATTATTTGTTATGCGCTTGTATATATGGGCCGTAAAGATTTGCCTTTTTCAAAGAATCAAAGTATTGATGTGAAAACGGGCAATTTTATGCGTAATATTTTCAGGATGATCATTCCGTTTTCAATAGCCGTCCTGCATTATTTTATAATCAGCAGTTTGCCGTTAATTATACTTGCTTTAATTGTGGGCGCTGCCGCACTCTGGCTGCTGATGGGTTCGGTAAATAAATTTTCCTGGGGCGTTATCAACACAAGTTATACTGAGGATTAACGAAATTTAGCGGTAAAAGAATATTGCCTGTTTTTTACTTTATAAGATGTGCTGCTTTCAATTTTTTCTTATAAGCGGCCAATACTTCTTTACGGTTTTTATCGTTCAGTTTAAGAGCATTTGTGCACCCTTCTGCCAGCGGGCTATGTTTCTCCATCCATTGCCTTAATTCAATTACAACGGGTAAAAGATCAATGCCTTTTTCAGTAAGATAATACAAACAGCGGCGGCCATTTTCAGGGTCAGCCGTTTTCCGCACCAGGCCATTGGCTTCAAGCGATTGCAATCTTGCGGCAAGTATGTTGGTGGCAATCTTTTCGTCAGATGACTGCAATTCTCCGTAAGAACGTTTGTCTGTAAACATAAGGTCGCGTAAAATAAGCAGCGACCATTTATCTCCAATCGCATCTAATGCCATGCTGATAGCGCATGCTGAACGGCGGCATAATTCCTCATCATTTTTTTTCATAAAAAAATACTTGCATTTTGAAAGTAATTATCTATGTTTGCACTTGCAAAATGCAAGTAAAGGTACGGTTTTCTTTTTTTTCGAAAGTTAATTACCCTTTAAACACTATAAGATTCTGTGTTGCTTTTGTCAAAATTTATTTATTAAAGCTACAAAACAAAATTATTATGAGCCAGTCATACCCGATATTATTCAGTGAGTATAAGCTTGGCAGCCTCACACTTAAAAACAGGATTGTTATGGCGCCAATGACGCGCAGCCGTGCCATTGGTAACTTACCCAATGACCTGATGGCGAACTATTACAGTAAACGTGCAGAAGCAGGCCTGCTTATTACAGAAGGCGTTGCGCCATCGCCTGATGGTCTTGGTTACGCCCGTATTCCAGGCCTGTTTAATGATGGGCAGGTAAAAGCGTGGAAGAAAATTACCGATGCCGTTCATGCAAATGGCGGGCGCATATTCGTGCAATTAATGCATACAGGAAGAATATCCCATCCTTTAAACCTGCCGGATGAAGGCGTAGTTAGAGGCGTCTCTGCCATTGCTGCTGCAACAACACAGATGTACACCGACCAGGAAGGATTGCAATCTTTGCCGGTGCCGGAAGAAATTGCTACAGCACAAATCCCGGCGTTAATTGATGAATTTGTACAAAGCGCGAAATATGCAATTGAAGCAGGTTTTGATGGTGTTGAACTGCATGGTGCCAATGGTTATTTGCTCGACCAGTTTTTAAATTCAGCTTCCAATCACCGCACAGATAAATATGGCGGTTCTCCTGAAAACCGCAACCGTTTTGTACTGGAAGTGGTTACAGCCGTTGCTAACGCTATTGGGAAAGATAAAACCGGCATTCGTTTATCGCCTTATGGTGCTTTCAACGATATGCATGCCGATGAAAACACCGAACAACAATATATTCAGCTTGCAGCAGCGTTGAACGAAATTGGTATTGTATATATACATATTGTAGATCATGCTACAATGGGTGCACCTGCCGTACCATTATCCGTTAAAGATGGCATCCGCCATGCATTTGGAAGCACGGTTATTTTATCAGGAGGTTATGATGCGCCGCGTGCTGAAGCTGAACTTGAAGAAGGCCGTGGTGAACTGGTTGCTTTTGGCAGGCCGTTTATTTCAAATCCTGATTTGGTAAAACGCATTGCATTGCATGCAGAACTTGCACAACCTGACTTTGGTACATTTTATACGCCAGGCGAGAAAGGCTATACAGATTATCCCATATTGGATAAACAGTTACAGGCGAATTAAGATTGATGGAAAGGATTTAAGTTATAAGTTAGTAAGTGCTGAAATGCCTCAACATTTGTTGAGGCATTTTTATTGATTCAAGTTGCATGATCTTTCGGCGATTGAGTTAATTATAAATAATAGATAGCATTCCATTCAAACCATCTTATGTATTAAACAGTTTTTAATGCTTCATCCAGATCGTTCAACAGGTCATCCACATTTTCAATACCAACAGAATAACGGATCAATCCTTCAGGTATGCCTAATTGTTTACGCTGCGCTTCTGTTAATTCAACATGGCTTGTTGTGCGTGGCGGGCCTGCGAGTGTGCTTACAGAACCAAGGCTGGCAGCGCGATGCACCAGTTTAAGCGCTGGTAAAAATTTTTGCACGCTGCTCCATCCGCCATTTAATACAAAGCTCATCATGCCACCAAAACCGCGCATTTGTTTTTTAGCAATATCATGGCCTGTATGCGTTTCAAGGCCGGGATAAAATACATCATTTACTTTATTATGGGCTTTAAGAAATGCTGCAATTTTTAAAGCAGATGCATTTTGTCTTTCAATTCTTAACTCCAGCGTTTTCATGCCGCGGGCAATCATATAAGCAGTATCAGCCTGCAGGCTTGCACCATTTATTTCCCTGAACTGAAATACTTTTTGTACCAGTTCTTTTTTGCCCGCTATCAATCCGCCCATTGCATCGGAATGTCCGCATAAATATTTCGTTGCACTGTGAATAACAATATCAGCGCCCAGTTGCAAAGGGTTTTGATTGATGGGCGTTGCAAATGTGTTATCAACCAAAACAATCGCTCCCACTGCTTTTGCAGCTTTGCTTAGCCTTTCTATATCTATAATTTTTAAAGTTGGATTGGTGGGCGTTTCAAGATATACAACATCGCAGCCTTTGGCAATAGCGGCTTCCAATGCTTCATGATCTGTTGTATCGCATAACTCAACATCCACATTATATTTTGGTAAAAAATCGAGAAACATTTTGCTGGTGCCGCCATAAGAATCTTTTATTGAAACCACTTTTTTGCCTGCCGTTAAAAAAGTAAATAAAGTATTGCTGATGCCTGCCATACCTGTTGCAAATGATGTTGCCGCTTCAGCATCTTCCAGTACACGAATCTTTTCTTCCAGTGCAGCAACTGTTGGGTTGGTATTGCGGCTATAAATATAACCGGGCTTATTGCCTTTTGAAACGTCGTACCATTCTTCAAGATCATCGTATGCAAAAGCCACGCTGTTCACAATGGGCGTAGTAGCAGCACCTTTTACATTTACATCGCCTTCGCCTGCCCAAACAGCTTTCGTTCCTTTTTTATAATTGTTATTCATGCACGATCTATTTTAAGATGCGCAAAAGATAAATAATTATTGATACCTGTATAAAATAAAAACCGCCTCAAATGAATGAGGCGGTTGAAAAAGAAACCCCCAAATCAAAAAACGGTGTTTACTATTGTTATCGTACACAACGAAGTGTATGATATTTAAAATTTAAAAACCAGGATTGTTTGGCAGCAGGTTGGGGTTAACATCAATTTCCTGCTGTGGCACCGGGAACAATAATTGCTTTTCTGCAAAGGTGGCGCCACCTGTGGTTTTATGGCCTACAAAATCATCCCAATTGCCGGTTACATCATTATGCACTTTACGGGTGCGTATCATATCAAACCACATTTTGTTTTCAAAACATAATTCGAAGTAGCGCTGCAGCCATACTTCATGTTCAAAATCTGTCTGGCTCATAGTGCCTATCGGCGCCAGTTTTGCCCTTGCCCTTATGGCGTTTACATAAGCAATGGCATTACTGTTAGGATGGCCTTCGGCGCGGTTGGATGCTTCCGCATACATCAGCATAACATCGGCCAAACGGTATAAGGTATAGTTTAAATCAGACTTTACAGTACTTACCACTGCAACGGAATCGAACCACTTGTAAATGTAGTGATGTGCAAAATGAACGGTATCAGTTGCGGGTGCTTTTCTCTTATACTTGGTGTAAAAGAATTGCCTTTCCTGCGCTCTTTTATCGCCTGCGGGGAATGAATTATAAAACTGGTCTGTTGGATAAACAGAGCCATATTCATCGGAGTAATTTGAGATGCCTGAATAATTGGGAATAGTAAGCGGTGTTAACGGATTGGTGGAAGGCACGCTTGCCGCATACTGCACCTGGAAGATAAATTCGCCGGTATTTTTATTTGCCGGATCTATCATATCTGTGTACTCAGGAAATAAAGAATAGCCGCCGTTTTGAATTACTTCAAGTGAACGTTTTGCAGATTCTGCATAATACTGTTCTCCGCCATTTATAGCCGCACCTGCATACGTTAAATACACATCAGCCAAAATTGATTTTACTGCACCCATAGAAACGCGGCCTGTGCTGCTTTGCCATGGAAGCGTTGATTGTTCCGCAGTTAAAAGATCAGGAATAATGATATTATCATAAATATCCTTTGCAGGCGTTCTTGGTATCTTTAAACTATCAGGGCCTGTGGCTAATTCTGTGATACTTGGCACTGCCCCGTACATCCTTACAAGATAGAAATAATACAAAGCACGCAATGTATGTACTTCCGCAAGCATATTGGTTTTGTCTGCATCGCTTAAACCACTTGCATTAATATCAGGTATTTTTTGCAAGGCAAGATTACTTGCGCCAATGCCTCTGTATAAATATTGCCACCATGTATCAAAGTAGAACGAAGTGGGTGCGTATGACAGGTTTTGAAATGTTACAAAGCCTGTTTGCCCAAGATCGCTTAACGACTTACCGGTCATAAATTCCATCAGGTTCCATGTGTTACCGCCATAAGAAGAAGGCTGGCCGCCAAGCATGGCAGGCTGCAGGTTTTGATAAGCGCCATCCGCAAATGCGCGGGCAACTTTTACACTGGAGAGATTAGATTCCGGCGTTAAGAAATTGGTCGGATCTTCTTCCAGGAATTTTGTACAGGAGCAGGCAAACAATATTGCTATTGCCACCAGCGTATATTTTGTCGATTTCATTTTAAAATATTTAATCATTAAGATTGATAATTTTTATTGTACAGCTTAAGCATTCATTAAAATACCAGTGATACGCCGAGGTTCCATGTGCGTGGGCGCGGATAAGCAAAGAAGTCTAAGTTCTGAGAGAAAGAACCATTTGCCCCATACCCGGAATTGAATGTATCAACTTCAGGATCGTAACCGGTATATTTTGTAATAATGAACAGGTTCTGCACGCTGGCATAAAAACGAAGTTTCTGAATTTTTGCCTTGGCTGTTTGAGATGTTGGCACCGTATAACCGAGCACAAAATTTTGGCCGCGTATAAACGAACCATCTTCAACCCACCATGTATCGAAATGGGAATCCTGTGCATATTTATAATTGCGCACCTGTGATACCATTGTGTTTTGATTGTCCGGAGTCCATGCATCCAATACAGTGGCGAGGCTGTTGGCAATGGTTTGCCTGTCTTCACTTGAATGCTTGAAGTTGGCTGCAGTATTTACGCCCTGCACAAAACGGATGTCAAAAGCAAAGTCCCAGTTTTTGTAGCTCATGCTGCTGCTGAATGTGCCGGTCCATTTAGGATAAGCCTGGCCTATAATGCTGTAATAGTTACTGCCATCTTCATTATATATATATTTTCTGTCGCCAACTTTTAAGCCATGTTTGGCAGCTTCATCAGCTTCTTTATCGCTGTATGTTCCAAGCCTTGTCATGCCATAAAATGAACCGATTGGTTCGCCAACACGGATAACAAAGTTTTGGCCGAGGAAATTAGGGCCGGGGAAAATATCTGCATTCCCATCATTTAATTTAAGCACCTTGTTTCTGTTGGTAGCAAAAATGAAATTGGTAGTCCAGGTAAAGTTTTTGCCTCTGATATTCTCTGTGGTAAGGTTTACTTCAAGACCTGTATTTCTTACAGATCCTACATTCCTGTATACGTACGCGTTAACAAAACCGGCAGACCATGGAGTGGGTTGTTGCAGCAACAGGTCTTTTGTATCGCGTGTATAGAAATCAAGATCAAGGTTAATGCGGTTTGAAAAAAGCCCTAATTCAAGGCCTGCATCAAACTGTACTGACTTTTCCCATTTCAAATCAGGGTTGCCGATATAGCTTGGTAATAAAGTTGACTGCGATGCGCCGTTCAACACCGTAGAGCTTGGCTGAATCTGTGCAATGGAAAGATACTGGCCAATTTCCTGGTTACCTGATACGCCATAGCTTGCACGCAGTTTTAAGTTAGAGATAGAAGTATTGTTCTTCATAAAATCTTCTTCGCTTAAACGCCATGCTGCACCAACAGATGGAAAGAATGCATACTTGTTATTCTTGCCAAATTTTGAAGAGCCGTCATAACGGCCTGTTGCTGTAAAGAAATATTTGCCGCTTATATCATACGTGGCGCGGGCAAAGTAAGAATTCATCGACCATTGATAATCCTGCGATTCGTTGGAACTTCTTACAGAGCCTGCCTGCTGGTAATGGTACTGGAAAATATCATCAATGAAATTTTGTGTTTCTGAACGCACCCTTTCATTATTGAATTGCTGGAATGACATACCAAGCAGTGCTGTCAACTTGTGATTATTATTGAAAGTTTTATTATAGGTAAGATAGTTTTCAGACTGCCAGTAAGTGGTATTATAAGCATTGATATTAGCTACGCCACCCTGGTCTTGTGAAAGGTGCGCCAGGTCTTGTGATGAATAGAAATTGTTTTTCTGTGAGTTTACATTATAGCCATAGTCTGTTTTAAAATCAAGGTCTTTTGTAATATGGAACAGCAGGTAAACATCGCCCAGCATTTGCATATTATTGTTAAGCGAGTACCTGTTGGTAGCAATGTTCACCGGGTTGGGGCCGCCTTCAAGACCTGCTATGTCATTGTTGCCAGCCCATGTGCCATCGGGATATTTTACCGGAACAATCGGTACTTCTTCCGTAACCATTCTCGGCACATTTAAAGCGCCGTTAGCATCAGAAACCATGCGCTGCCTGCTTTTAATTATATTGATATTGCCGCCTACTTTCAGCCAGTTGTTTATATCGTTATCAAGCGTAAATCTTGCAGAATAGCGTTTAAACCAGGACTCTACCATGAGGCCATTCTGATCAAGATAACCTAATGATAAACTGTATATAGATTTTTCTCCGCCGCCCTGGAAATTAAGCTGGTGGCTTTGAGAGAATGCCGGTTTATAAGTTTCTTTTTCCCAATTGGTATTATACAATGGTTTATCGTTGGCATCAAACAATAAAGGAAAGTTTTCATGGTTCAATGCTTTTGGCGGTGTTTGCACTGCGCCATCGGGATCCCATTTTGAACCATTGGCATAAGCCAGGTTATATACCTGCACAAACTCATCGGAATTAAGCGTTTTTAGATGCCTGTATAAATCAACCATATTTACATTACCATCATAGGAAACAGTAGTGCCGCCTTTTCTTCCGCGTTTGGTAGTGATGATAATAACACCGTTAGCGCCGCGTGCCCCGAAAATAGCAGTGGAAGATGCATCTTTCAATACTTCAAGCGAAGCAACATCGTTTGGATTTATTGAATTTGGATCAACGCCAATTACACCATCCACAACATATAGCGGATCTATGTTAGAGTTGATAGAGCCAATACCACGCACACGCACTTTGGCGCCGGCGCCGGGTGCATTGCTGTTAACACTTACATCCACGCCGGCAACTTTACCCTGCAATGCTTGCGTAACATTAGGCACAGGCCTGTCCATTAACCGGTCGCCTTTAACTGTGGCCACCGCACCGGTAAGGTCTGATTTTTTTACCGTGCCATAACCAATTACTACCACTTCATTTAATGTGGAATTTTCGTTATCCGGCAGTAGCGTTACCGTTATGCTTGATTGATCGCCTACAGTAACTTCCTGCGCTTTCATTCCTACATAATTAAACACAAGCACGGCGTTTGACGAGGGCACAGTGATAGAAAAGTTGCCCGACGCATCTGTTGTGGTGCCGCCGGATTGATTTTTAACTTTTACAGTAACATTCGGCAGCCCGTTTTGTGCACTGTCGGTAACATGGCCTGTTACGGTTTTTGTTTGGCCCGTAGCCATGTAAAAACAGAAAAGCAGGCAGGTAATAAGGCCTGCTCTGATCTGAGGGATTTTTTTCATGAACAAGGTTTTTGAAATGAATAAAAATTAATAGCAAAAAAATTTGAATAACATGGTAAGCGAAAGCTTTCAATAGCGGCCTGGCGCTGCTATTATTCAACAATAAATAATAACAACTATACATTGGGTGAGTATCCCGATGCTGGTTGCTTGCAGGAATGGCCAACATAACTACATATAAGAAGTAGTTATCAGCATAAATAAAAAGCCCTATTTAACAGCTTTGGCTATTGTTTGAGTACAGCAGCGCAAAAGATGAAGGGAAAGCATAAACGAAATTGGTTGGAGCTAAACTTTTTCATGTGTCAGAATTTTAAATGTGAGCAATTTTTGTCAGAATAAGTGATGTTGTTAGCAATCGAATTAGTTAGATAACAACTAATTGCACGCAAATTTAGGACGTAAGCCGAGATTATGAAACGCCAACTTATAAACCGTTTTCAATTATTAATGCACATAATAAAAATGCATGCAGCGTTTTTGAATATCAGGTAATCCCTTGAAACCTCTTAACGCTTTCCTATATATTTCCAATGCAGTAAATAGCGTTAATAAAAAGCCTTTATCTTGCAGCAAACAATTGTAATCGTATGAAAAAAATCCTGCTACCATTAATGCTTTTAGCATGTAACTTTTTATTTGCACAAGTGCCATTGCCGCAATTAAGTCCCACGGCAACTGTTACCCAGAATTTTGGCGTTGGCAAAATAACGCTGGTATATTCAAGGCCATCTATTAAAGAAAGAACACTGTTTGCCGAAAACAGCGACCTCGCACCGCTCGGAAAATTATGGCGTACCGGTGCTAATGCCGCCACACAGTTAAGCTTTACAGATAAGGTAACTTTTGGTGGAAAAAATGTTGACACAGGCTCGTATGCGCTTTATACAATTCCTGGTGCAAATGAATGGGAAATTATATTAAACAAGGGCTACAATAATTCGGGCACGGATGGCTACAAAGAAAGCGATGATGTGGCACGCTTTAAAGTGCCAGCCGAAAACAGTACCGATCTTAATGTTGAAACATTCACAATAGAATTTCTGAACATTAAAGCCGAAAGCTGCGATCTTGCTTTGATTTGGGGTAATACAATAGTAGTTATACCCATTACAACAAATTTTAAAGACAAGGCAAGGGCTGGTATTGAAGCTGCTTTAAAAACCGATAAAAAACCTTATTGGCAGGCAGCGAGTTTTTATTATGAGTATGATAAAGATTATGCAAAAGCGTTGGAGAATGTGAACCACGCCATCGAAACTAATAAAGATGCATTCTTTATGTATATGCTGAAAGCGCGTATTCAAAAAGAACTTGGTGATAAAACCGGCGCCAAAGCCAGCGCAGAGAAAACAATAGAGCTGGCCACCACTGCAAAGAATGATGATTATATAAAACAGGCAAATGAACTGCTGAAGGGCCTGTAACTAATAGTATAGAATTGAAAGAAGGCAGCCGGTATTGGCTGCCTTTTTTATTTTAAAAAGTTTGATATTGTTTTATGTATTTCTCTTAATGCCCGCATCTTCATATTATATTTAATACGCCAGCAGAATTATTTACATGAGAAAACTTATAATGCTAACTGCAATAATTTGTTGCAGCCTCGTTACATCAGCCCAAACAGCAAGCAGCTATGCAAAGCAATGGGAAGAGATAGATTCACTTATCGTTTTAAAAGACCTGCCTAAAACCGCTTTGAAGAAAGTGAATATTTTATATAATGATGCGAAAGTAAAAAGTTTGCATGATGAAATTATTAAAGCCTTGCTGTACAGGCTAAGCCTTGAAAACAAGACAACAGATGATGATATAAATAATAAAGTTGTTTTACTTAAAGCAGAGTTGCACACCACAAATGATGCGGTTTCAAAAGCTATACTATCTGTTATATTGGCTAATACCTTAAAAAAATTTTATTCTCAAAATGCCTGGAAAAACCGAGACCGTAAAGAAACTGATATAAAGGAAGCTGATGTTGCCACATGGAGCAACGCACAATTCAAAGAAATTATTGATAGCCTGTATGCAGCAGCTCTTATCTCTAAACAAATACTACAGCAAACAAATACCAATGCTATTAAGGCTATATTGATAAAAGGCAATATGGCCAATACAAGGCCCACATTATACGATCTGCTTGCGCATGAAGCGCTTGATTATTATAAAACAGGACTGGCGTATTTATCCAGGCCCGCATATACGTTTGAGTTAACTGATGTGCATGCTTTGGCAAATGCGCAGAATTTTATGCAGTACAATTTTGTTACAAAAGATACAGCTTCGCATATTTTAAAAACTTTACACTTATACCAGGAACTGCTGCGGTTTCATAAGATTGATGCAGACCCTTCGGCTTTTATTGATGTGAACCTTGAAAGAATAAATTGGGCGAATGCCAGGGCAAATATTGATGATAAAGAAGCGCTTTATGTGAGCGCGTTAACTGATGCAGCAGGCAGTTTTCCTAATGCAAAACCTGCTGCAGAAGCATGGTATTTATTGGCAAAGCTGGAAGCGGATAAAGCATCATCCTACAACGCTTTAACTGATACAACGCAACGTTTCGGTTATGTAAAATCAAAAAAAATAATAACAGAAAGACTGACAGCTATGCCTGATTCCTGTTATGGCAACGAAGCCATGAAGTCTTTATTAAACGATATAGAAAAGCCTGAATTAAATACAAATGCAGAATCGGTAAATGTTCCCAACATGCCTTTCAGGTTGCTGGTAAATTATAGGAACATTGATACATTATATGCACGGTTGCTTTTGCAAAAAGATATAGATAAACCTGCCAAGAAGAAACATTATAACCGGTGGGAAGGTGTGGCTTTATTATCGCCTTTAAAAACATTCATACAGCCTTTGCCGCAAACAAAAGATTACCAGCAGCACGCCGTTGAAATAAGGATTGACGGTTTGCCTGTTGGCAATTATTCAATCCTGTTCAGCAACAATAAAGATTTCAGCGATGACAAAGATAAACTGGCATTGCAACCAATAACGGTTTCCGGTCTTGCTTACCTGCGTAATGGTTTTGATTATTTTGTGGTTGACCGCGAAAGCGGCCAGCCTTTGCAAAATGTAAAAATCACCGGCTCTGTTTCTGTACAAAATGAGCAGAACAAAGAATGGAGTAACAAAAAGTTTAAAATACTATACACCGATAGCACCGGGCATTTCGTTTTGCCATTCAATAATAATGCAGGCATCTATGGCGATGTTAAGCTTATGTTGCAGAAGGGTAACGACAAACTTGAAACTGGTGATTATCTTTATTCTTACCGCAATAGTTATAATAACGATAATGATGAAGTTGATGATTCAACGTATGAAGAAGATAATTCGCGGGTTTATTTTTTTACAGACAGAAGCATTTACAGGCCGGGGCAAACTGTTTTTTATAAAGGCATAGTATTGACCAAAGATGGGAAAACCAAACAGCAAAAACTTTATAATTATACTGACAGCATAGAGGTTGATCTTTACGATGCAAACGGCAAACAAATTGATTCCATGTTTGTAATGTTGAATGAATATGGCTCATTTGCCGGAAAATTCTTATTACCGGAAAATGTGTTGACCGGCGAATTTTCAATTGAAACTTTGGACTTTGACGGCGAAGCAGAATTTAATGTGGAGGAATATAAACGGCCCACTTTTTATGTTGAGTTTGATACATTGAAAGGTTCTTATCGTCTCAATGATACCATCACGGTTACGGGTATTGTAAAATCTTATGCCGGCAGTAATATAGACAATGCACGCATCAGCTATAATATTCAACGCACGGCAAACTTTCCTTATTCCTATTTATTTTGGCGAACAAGAATGCCCTATTCATCTGAAACACAAATCGCAGACAGCATCATCAGCACAGATGTAAATGGTGTGTTCAAAATAAGTTTTGTTTCAAAACCGGATTCATCAATAGAAAAACAAACAGAGCCGTTGTTCAATTTTAAAATTGAATTATCTGCTACTGATGCCAACGGTGAAACGAGGGAAAGCTCAACCAGTGTAATGGTGGGTTATAAATCAATGGTGGTGCAGGCAAATGTTCCTTCCATCGCCGAAGTAAATAATTTTAAAAATATTTTCATCACTACAAAAAACAATTCGGCTGAAAATATTCCTGCAAATGTTGATATTGTTATTAAAAGATTGAAAACACCTGAAAAAGCGTACCGCAAAAGATTATGGCAGCAGCCCGATCAGTTTGTAATGGATAAAAATACGTTTGAGCAATATTTCCCTTATGATGAATACAAAGCGGAAACAGATTATCATGAATGGGCAAAGCTGGGTGCTGTTGTAAAAGATACTTTTAACACAACCAATACTTCCAGCTATAAATTGCCTGAACAATTGCAGCAGGGCTGGTATTGTATTGAAGTATCAGCAAAAGATAAATATGGCGATACTATTAAAGATGTTTGTTATGTTCAGTTGTATGATATGAATGCTGCAGGCCTGCCTTCGCCGCAAACAAATTTCTCTCAGAATATAAGTAATACCGGCGCTCCCGGTGATAAAGCGCAGTTGCTGATTGGCACAAGTGACGCTGATGTGTTTGTAATTAAAAAGCTCAGCAGGGGCGATAAAAATGTAGCGGGTTCATTTCAGTATATAAACCTCAATAATAATAAAAAACAAATTGAATACACTATACAGCCCACCGATCATGATAATATTGGTTTATACTATGCTTTTATAAAGCACAACCGTTTTTATACCGGTGGTATGCAGGTATATATCGCCAATGAAGTAAAGAACCTGGATATAACCTATTCAAGTTTTCGGAATAAAACAGAACCTGGCAGTAAAGAAACCTGGACGGTGCAGGTTGCTAATAATGATGGTACAAAAGCGGGTGCGGAATTATTAACGAGTATGTACGATGTGTCGCTTGACCAGTTTAAAAAGCATGAATGGGCTTTGCCTTATTTTAATACAAACAGTTATGTAAATAATGATTGGAGAAGCAGTTTGCTTTACGTTAAAAGTTCAGAAGAAAGTTATCCTGGAAATAATAATAATTTGCTATTCAAAGCACGGGATCATATAGCTCAATCTGCGGATGAATTTTGGAATATCTATAGTTTTAAAAGAATTTATAAACTGCAAACCGAAAAGCATTCCGGTAGAAAGATTAAAACTGAAGATTACGATAAACAGTTTACAACTGATCCTGAATTTATGGCAATGCGGTTAGCGGCAAGAGATAATAAAGCTGTTGTAACTGCTTATGGTGTACAAAAAAAGACAAGTGTAACAGTCGCTGCTGCGTCAATTCAAATCAGAGGCACGTCAAGCCTGAATGAAAAAGCTCTCTTAGTTATTGATGGTGTAATCAGTGATAAATCAGCAGATGATATCAATGCAGAAGATATTGATAATATAATTGTCCTCAAAGGCAGCGAAGCAACAGCGCTGTATGGGGCAAAAGCAGCTAATGGCGCAATCGTTATCACTACAAAAGAATTCGCTTTGCGTAATGGTAAAAAGAAAGAAGAAGAGCCACAGGTGCAGATAAGAAAGAACTTTAATGAAACGGCTTTCTTTTACCCGCAATTGCATGCAGACAGCGCGGGAAATTATAGTTTCAGTTTTACTATGCCTGAAGCTCTAACCACCTGGAAATGGATGAGCCTGGCGCATACAAAAGATGCTGCCTTCGGTTTAAAATGGCAGAATATCATCACCCAAAAAACATTGATGGTACAACCCGGCCTGCCACGTTTTTTAAGGCAGGGCGATACAATTGATATAACGGCAAAGCTCACCAATCTCAGCGGCAGCGTATTAACCGGCAAAGCAACGCTGCAATTGTTTGATGCTATTAATAATGAGCCTTTAAATGATGTTTTTAAAATAAATATCACTGCACAAAACTTCAATGCAGCCCCAGATAAAAGTACCGTTGTGAATTTCCCGGTTAATATCCCACGCAGTTTTACGCACCCGCTTATTGTAAAAATTATAGCGCAGTCAGGCCGGTACAGCGATGGTGAAGAAAGAATATTGCCGGTGCTTTCAAACAGGCTGCTGGTTACAGAAACGCTTCCTTTATATATGCCAGGCGAAGGATCGAAAACATGCACATTTGAAAAGCTGCTCAACAATAATTCATCAACTTTAACCAACGAAAGTCTCACTGTGGAATATACGCCAAACCCTGTTTGGTATGTTGTTCAGTCATTGCCTTATCTTATGCAGTTTCCGCATGAATGTGCGGAACAAACTTTCAACCGTTTTTATGCCAATGTATTGGGCGCATTCATTGTTTCGCAAAACCCTTCCATTAAAAATGTATTTAATAAATGGAAGCAGGATACAACGGCAATGGAAAGCAACCTTGAAACAAACCCTGAACTGAAACAAATCCTGCTGAACGAAACGCCCTGGGTTTCGGATGCAAATGGCGGGCAGCAGCAAAAGAGAAATATTGCGTTATTATTTGACTCTGCAAAAATGAACAGCAGTATGGAAAATATATTGCAGCAGTTAAAGCAAATGCAAAAAAGCAATGGTGCTTTTGCATGGTTTAGCGGCGGTAATGATGACAGGTATATAACGCAGTATATTTTAACAGGTATTGGCAAATTAAAGAAGCTGAACGCCATTCCTGCACTGCAACAAAACATATTGAATGAGATAACAAATAAGGCATTGTTATATGCTGATAAAGAAGCTGAAAAAGAATATGAAGCACTCGTAAAGCGCAAGGCAGACCTTACAAAAGAACAATTAACGCCGCTGATGATCCAGTACTGGTATATGCGCAGCTTTTTTGGCGAAGCACAGCATAAATCATTTCCTGCTGAAGCGTTAGATTTTTATATGAAGCAGGCAGAACAATACTGGATGAAACAAACGCCTTATCTGCAGGGCATGGTTGCACTGGCTTTAAACCGTTTGCTTCCTGTAATGCAGCCATTATCAAAATTTAAAAATTCACAGCTTGATATAATTAAATCACTTAAAGAAAATGCAGTGAAAGATGTTGAAAAAGGCATATACTGGAAGAATAATTCCAGTGGTTATTACTGGTACCAAAGCCCGCTGGAAGCGCAATCGCTTTTAATAAATGCTTTTGAAGAAATTGCGCCCGGAGATACTTGCATCAATGCTATGCGCAGGTGGCTTATACTTAACAAGCAGGTTAACAATTGGGAAACCACAAAAGCCACTGCCGATGCCTGTTACGCTTTGTTATCAGGCAATAATATCAATACACAAAATCTTGCGGTGAATATTAAACTGGGAGATTTAGTTGTTAGCACGATTAGCGAAATGCAGGAAAGCGGCAGCGGTTATATAAAGCACAGTATTGATGGAAAAGATATACGGCCGGCAATGAGTAATATTGAAGTGTCTGTTTCAAACCCGGTTGCAAAAAGCAATAATTATCCATCATCTTATGGCGCTGTTTACTGGCAGTATTTTGAAGATATGGATAAGATAACAGCGGCAACATCGCCACTTTCTGTCAGCAAAAAATTATTCATAGAAAAAAGTTCTGATAAAGGCAAGATGCTATATGCTATTAATGAAAAAGATACATTAAAAACCGGCGATAAAATTATTGTAAGGCTTACTTTGAAAACAGACCGTGATATGGATTATGTTTATCTGAAAGACCTTCGTGCAGCTTCGATGGAACCTGTAAATGTTTTGAGCGGATACAAATGGCGGGACGGTTTTGGCTACTACGAATCAACAAAAGACGCAGCTTCTAATTTCTTTATTGACCATCTTTCAAAAGGCACATATATTTTGGAATATGCCGTTTACATTACTCATGCAGGAATTTTTTCTGCAGGCATTGCCAGTGTTCAATGCATGTATGCGCCCGAATTTTCGGCACACAGCGAAAGCACGAAACCTCTGTTCCTTAAAGGGGAATGAGATATGTACGTAACAAGTATTCGTTTACAATAAATCTATTGTTGCCACAGATGCACAGATTTTTGTTTTTCTTATCTGTGCATCTGTGGCTTTTTATAATAAAAAAAGTTTAATCCGGTGCCATTATCTTCGCGGCATGGCTACGTATGCGCATGATAAAATTGTGCCTGATGAAAAAAGTGATGCCGCCAAAAAAAACCAGGTGGCTGAAATGTTTAATTCAATTGCGGGACGGTACGATTTTTTAAACCGCTTTTTGAGTGTTGGAATTGATAAAAGCTGGCGGAAGAAAGCAATTGCTGAATTAAAGGAAATTCATCCGCAAACAATGCTGGATGTTGCCACAGGCACAGCAGATGTTGCTATTACTGCATATAAAATGCTCAGGCCCGAAAAAATTACCGGCATTGATATTTCTGAAGGCATGCTTGAACTTGGCCGGAAAAAAATCCAAAGCCTTCAGCTTGAAGATAAAATCGAATTACATATTGGCGACAGCGAAACAATAAATTATGCCGATTCCTCGTTTGATGCAATAACCGTTGCATTCGGTGTGCGCAATTTTGAAAACCTTGAAAAAGGCCTTGCCGAAATGCTGCGTGTGCTGAAACCCGGTGGTAAAGTTTCGATACTTGAATTTTCAAAACCCAGGGCATTTATGTTTAAAGGCATTTATAATTTATATATGCGTATTGTGGCGCCGGGTTTTGGGAAAATGTTTGCAAAAAATAAAGAAGCTTATGCCTATCTGAATAATTCGGTGCAGGCTTTTCCCGACAGGGAAAATTTTGCGGCAATTATGCATAAAGCAGGTTTCAGAAAAACGTATTATAAATCGCTTAGTTTGGGAATATGCTGTATTTACTGCGGAAGCAAATAGTTTTTGTGTGCCTGCTTCTTATAACTATCTCTTCAAAAGCACAGCACGAACTTAAGCGGCCGGATCACGATAACCTGCCTTATTATTTCGGGCTCACTTTTGGATATGCCAATATGGGGCTGCATACAGAAAAAGACCCGCGTTTTCTTCAATACGACAGTGTGCTCTCCGTTGACCCGGGTACCAGCGGCGGTTTTTCTGCAGGGCTGCTGGCTACATTAAAATTAAATAACCGCTTTGAACTTAGAATTGCACCGCAGTTGGCTATTGGTGGCGCCAGGGTATTTACTTACTCCGTAAAATATCCAAATGCGCTTGAGCAAACGATAGCCAAAAAAACACTTACTTCCACATTATTCACTTTTCCGCTGCAGGTGAAATTTAATTCAGACCGCATTGACAATTTTCGTGTGTATATGATTGGAGGGCTTACGTATGATGCCGACCTCGCCAGTAATTCAAACGAGCGTAATGCCGAAGACCTTATCAAGCTTAAAAAAAATGATTATGCCATTGAAGCGGGCGTTGGCTTCAACTTCTTTTTAAACTTTGTAACCATTTCACCGGAAATAAAAATTCATAACGGCCTCACCAATATTCATGACCGTGATCCCGACCTTAAATATTCCAATGTGCTGGGCAGGCTTAGTTCCCGTATGATAATGTTTTCAATTAATATAGAACCTTAACCGGCAGTATTTTTTTTGGGCTTTGAGGCCGCCGGTTTGCTTTTAGATTTTGTAAATCCAATTAATGGCTGCATATATGCGGGCACTATATACCGTTTCTTTAATTGCTTTGCTACGGGTTTTTGATATTCCACATAATATATTTTCAGCAGGATAAAGAAGTAGGAGATAAGCAACGGGCCGAAAATCAGGCCGAGTATTCCAAAATACTGGAGGCCAAGTATTACGCCAAGCACGGTAATAATAGGATGCACATCTGCCATTTTTTTTGCCAGTATAAAACGGATAACATTATCGAGCACGCCCATAATAATGGCGCCGTATAATATCATAAAAATGCCTTGCCAGTAATGGCCGAGAACAAACATGTAAACGGCAATAGGCGCCCATGCAATACCAGTGCCCACTACCGGTATGAATGATGTAAATGCAGTTACAACTCCCCAAAAACCAGGCTCATGCAGGCCAATGATCCAATAGGCTAAAAAACCTGCGAGGCCCTGCGCCACCGCAATAGCAGGTATGCCAATGGCATTGCTGAATGTTTGATGCACCAGTTCATCGCCGAATAACTTTATTTTATCTTTTTTAAAAGGGAGATATAAAATAAGCGCTGCTTCAAACCTGCTGGTATTTATGATCATGAAGTATAAAAAGAAATACATCATTAATATGGTTGAAACAAAGCCCAGGCTTTTGTTTAATATCACCGATAAAAGGTCTGAGGCTTTCGTTCTGATGGTTGCCAGCGTATCGCTTGATATTACACTGATGTGGTATTTTTGTTGTATAACACTATCGGCCTGTTTTATGGAGTTTGTAATTACATCAGGGTTAGCTAACACGGCACTAATCTTGTTATAAAGCAAACTGATAAGGGTAGCTACCGGTAAAAGAATTACAAAGAAAGAAAGGATGATAATGAGAATGGCGGCCATGCTTTTATTCCATCCTTTTTTCTTTACAAGCCATGCAGCGAACGATTTACTTAAAATGTAAAATGTGATGGCGCCCAAAAATGCGGGGAAGAACTGCCGCAAACTGGCAAACAGAAAAAAAGCGAATATTAAAATAATGGCAAGAAAAATATACCTGTTAACCTGTTTGCTTAAAGAGTTCTCCATATAATGAAAATAATTTTTTTTGGTATTTAATGATAAACAAATATTCATCCAATTAAATCTACAATTATGACTACCGGACAAAAATTTTTAGGCGGTATTATGCTCGGCGTAGCAGCGGGCGTTGCTATTGCTTTATTTATCAACAGCGATAAAGGAAAAGAATTGTTAGCTGATGTAAGTGATGCTGCAAGCGATGCAGGCGATAAGCTGAAAAACAAATATGCTGAATATGAAGACCAGGTAAAAGACTTTATTAAGAAAGGAAAATCTTTTTTAAAAGATATGGAAGGCAAAGCGAAAGATATTGCGGGTTAAGTTTGCATAGCAGCAATCAATTAAAATAATTATTTACAATGAAGGAAGAAGCAAATTACTTTCAGGAAACCAGGCAAAAACTGAATGAGTATATACAGCGGCGGATTTTATTGCTGAAGCTGCAGGCAGCAGATAAAGTTTCCCATGCAGCGTCAACAATAATTACAGCAACAATAATTACCATATTAGTATTGTTTGTGCTCATATTTGCAAGCATAGCTGCAGCTTACTGGCTCGCAACGTTAACCGGCAGTTTAGCCGCAGGCTTTGGTATAGTTGCTCTTTTTTACCTGTTTGTTTTTTTATTTGTTATACTCTTTTTGAGAAAGATTATACGCAATTCCTTCGTTGACAAATTCGTTAAACTCATTTATAAAAAAGATTAATATGGCTTCAAAAATTGTTGCGGTAAACGGCGCTTATGACCTTTCTGAAATCAATACAATTAAAGAATTGAGGGAAGAGATAGAACTTTTGAAAGTAAGCGTAAAAAAGGATGAAGAAGAGCTTGAAGAACGCCTGCGCCGTTTGCCGCAACATGCCATAAAATCTGCAGCAGATAATTTGCTGCCTTCCTTTATTAATAAAATGATTGCAAACGGAACATGGAAATTATTATTGAACGGCGTTAACTTATTTGCCAATCCTTTTTCAAGAGGCTTTAGCATAAAAAAGAATATTGTTGGTTCTGCAAAAAAATTAGGCCTTATGGCTTTGATAAAAGGCGCCTACAGTTATTTCACAACCAGAAAAACACCAGCCGGACCGTCGTTTACAAATGCAGGAGGAGAGAAGAGGGTGCCTGGCAGCGTTATTCCGCCCAAAACGAAAATTAAAATGCCTAAGAAAGCGTAGCGTCTTCTGTATCCAGTCTTTCCACCTCATAAATGCCTTTCAGATGTTTTAACCGGTTTACAAGCTCATCAAGTTCTTCCTTGTCGTGCACAAAAATTTTAATGGTTCCTTCAAACATGCCTTCGCCCGATTCGATGGTGAGCGCTGCTATATTAATGCGCAGCTCGCCGCTAACAATATTGGTTATTTTATTAATAACGCCCACATCATCAATACCAATAATTTTTAAACCGGTTAAGAAAGAAATTTCCTTGTTCTTGGCCCATTTTGTTTTTACAATACGTGGTGCATAGTTTGCCATAAGCCTTGCTGCATTAGGGCAATTTGTGCGGTGTATAATGAGGCCTTTGCCCGTGCTTACAAAACCAAACACATCATCGCCGGGAATAGGAGAACAGCATTTAGCGAGGGAATATTTTATCTTATCGCTGCTTTCACCAAAAATAATAAGCTCTGAATCTTTTTTATGTGAAGGCTTTGTATCTGTTTCGGGAACTTTTACTTCAGTAATTACTTTTTGTGGTTTAGGCAGTTCAAGTTTGCCGCCGTTAACTGTAAAATCCTTTAGTTCTTTAAGATCGGTTTGCTTCGTGGCTATGTTATAAAACAGGTCGAGCTGCGAAGGAACTTTATAGAAGTTTACCAGTTCATCAATATTATATTGGCTTAATGTTGTGCCCTTGTTTTCAAGTTTGCGCTGCAGCATTTGTTTGCCATCGTCTGCTATCTTTCTTTTTTCTTCTTTAAGCGAATCTTTAATTTTTGCCCTTGCTTTTGCCGTTACCACAAATTTCAGCCAGTCTTCATTAGGCCTTTGTTTATTGCTCGTAATAATTTCAACCTGGTCGCCGCTGCGCAGTTTATGGCTTATGGGCACAAGCTTATGATTTACTTTAGCGCCAATACAACGGCTGCCTACTGCAGAGTGAATGGCGAAGGCAAAATCAAGCGCAGTACTGTTTACAGGCAACATTTTCACATCGCCTTTTGGCGTAAAAACATAAATTTCTTCGGCAAGAAAACTCGTTTTAAAATCCTGTAAAAAGTCAACACTGTCTGTATCCTGGCTGCTGATCATTTCGCGTATCTGCGAAAACCATTTATCAAAACGATCTTCTTCGCTGCTGCCTTCTTTATATTTATAATGCGCGGCAAGGCCTTTTTCCGCAATTTCGTTCATGCGGTTGGTGCGTATCTGCACTTCAACCCATTTTCCCTGCGGTCCCATAACGGTTGTGTGCAGGGCTTCGTAGCCATTATTTTTTGGATTGCTTATCCAGTCGCGCAAACGTTCAGGCGAGGGCAGGTATTCATCGGTTATCATTGAATAAACCTTCCAGCATTCTTCTTTTTCTTTTTCCGGCGATGCGTAAACGATAATGCGTATGGCAAATAAATCATACACTTCATCAAAATCAACGCCTTTCTTTTTCATTTTATTCCAGATGGAATGAATGCTTTTAGGCCTGCCATAAATATCGAAAGTAAAACCTGCCCTTTTCAGTTTCTCTTTTAAAGGCTTGATAAATTCGTTTATATAACGGCTGCGTTCCCTTTTTGTTTCAGAAAGCCTTTGGGCAATTTCGCGGTAAGCTTCAGGTTCAAGGTATTTCATGGAGAGGTCTTCCATCTCCGTTTTAATATTATACAACCCCATCCTGTGTGCAAGCGGCGCATAAACCCATATAGTTTCACTGGCTATCTTCAACTGCTTTTCACGCTTCATATAATCGAGCGTGCGCATATTGTGCAAACGGTCTGCAAGCTTTATTAATATTACCCGCGGATCATCTGTAAGCGTAAGTAATATCTTTTTAAAATTTTCTGCCTGCTGGCTTGTATTGGTATCCATTACGTTGGATATCTTGGTGAGCCCGTCCACTATGCGGGCTATTTCGGCGCCAAATTCCTTTTCAATATATTCAATGGTAATGTCGGTGTCTTCAACAGTATCGTGCAGCAGTGAGCAAATGGTAGAACGCACGCCAAGGCCTATCTCTTCCACGCAAATCATGGCTACCGCAATAGGATGAAGTATGTAAGGCTCACCACTTTTGCGGCGCATGGTTTTATGGGCTTCCGCTGCAATTTCAAAAGCACGGCGCACCATTTCCTTATCGCCTTTTTTAAGCTTGCTGCGTAATGTTTTTAATAAAGCGCGATACTGTCTTAAAATTAGCTTTTTCTCCTGCTCGTCTGTAAGATTGTACGTAGGCATCTTCACTGCCTGTACGGTTGCCTGCACTTCGTTCATACTCTACGAATTTAATAAAAAATACTGCGAAAGAAAAGTTTAATGCTGCGTTAATTGTTTGCCTGCGTAAAATTAAAATTGAATTGAATAAAGCGTGCTTCTGCCGGTTTTATTACAATTCCGGTAAAGCAGCAAGCTCCCGGAACGAATTGCGGGAAATCTCATAACAAAAACTTTCATTGCCGTTTGTGATAACAAAATAACTGATAGCGAGCGCCATATTATATCGTATCACCTGTTCAATAACTTTTATATCAACCGGTGTATTGCTTTCCTTGCATTCCACAATAAGCCAGGGCGTGTGTTCTTTATATACTACAATATCGTAGCGCTTTGAAAGATCGCCCACCCTGATAATTTTTTCAACAGAAATAAG
The DNA here is from genome assembly GCF_900115755.1 of Parafilimonas terrae. Lineage (GTDB taxonomy): Bacteria > Bacteroidota > Bacteroidia > Chitinophagales > Chitinophagaceae > Parafilimonas > Parafilimonas terrae. The sequence goes on along the minus strand of NZ_FOXQ01000001.1, from coordinate 325,495 downwards.
CGATGCAGGATAATTTTTTACCTGTATTAAATATTGCAGGAAATTCTGGCGTACCCATTCTTCCGGCGTTAATGCCACCCAGCGGCGACGCACTTCGTCAAAAATAATGTGCTTGTTTTTTTCTTTTTTTATGCGGAAATTATGTTCAGGAAAATTTATCTGCAGCATATAAATAATGGCAGTTTATTAAAACCGCCTCGCTTTATTAATAATCATCAAAATTGCCATACATGTCTTTATTGTTTTCATAAAAATGCCGGGCGCTTTTATGTTGCAATAACAGTAATCTTGATAATTGTTCGCTGAACTGTTCTGCAAGCGGTTTGCCGGCTATAATTTTTTCATTGGTTAAAGACGTTAATGCATTGTCCGTGCTTACCATATTCAGGTTTTCCGGCTGCGGGCCGCTTAAAGCAATTTCCCAGTCATCATCTTTCTGCAATTTGTATTTAAAAAAATAAACATAGCCTTTTTTGCCATTGACATTTGCAAGCGTTTTTCCTTCGGGCTTTATATCAAAGAATTTTGTTTTTTCCGAATCGCCGGTTAATAATGAACGCGCCATTAAATCCTGCTGTTTATATTTTGATGGGAATATGTCAATGCGGTTAATTTCATAAAGCCCCTTAAACAGGTCGCTGCGGTAATTATCTTTCGCAGCAATATTCATCAATATACTATCCGGCACAGGTTTATTGTTTTTAATCAATAATACAGCCGTTTCCAGTTGAACGCTTGTATCCCTCGATTGTAATAAGCGGTTAAAAAATTTCGGCAAAGCAGGCACTGTATCATAAAAAGGCAATAACAATGCAGCATATTCATTTATATCGGTTGTTTCATAATTGTTTTTGGAATAGCTGTTTTTTATTACACTGTCATTGTCATCATAGTTTTGCTGCGATTGCTGTTCAAGTAATTTTTCTTCAGCATTCTGCTGCTTTTTCATTTCAATTTTTGCATCAAAATATATTTTACTGAAATAATCTTTATAATCGTTTGCTTTTATATAACCGCTGTCAAGTAATTCTGATAACAATGCAATAACGGGTTCTTTATAATCTTCAATGGTTGTTAGCTGCAATATTTCCGGAAATAATGTTCGTGTAAGCTGCAGCGAATCCTCAAAATTTTCGAAGAAATCCCCATATTCATCATAGTCGTCAAATAATGGCGGGTCTTGCAGCAGCAGGTTTTTTAAGGCAGCGTATGAAGAATCTGTTTCAATATGTTGTAATGCTTTTAATACTTCATTCTGAAAATAAGCGGTATCGGCAGTTCTTATATAAATATCTTTAAGCGTATGCACAATTTTATCTTTGCAGCATGAATCATTTATGTAACCTAATTCAGCAATGAATTTTTGCTTCATTTCAAAATAATCTTCTTCGCCATAATTAAGGTTATTGATGAAGTTTACAACTTTATCAATGTTGCCGGCGCCATAATAAACATTGGAGATTGCATTTCTTGCCCGCGCTTTTGTAAGCGAATCTTTACTGTAGAGGTCTTCAAAAAACAAATTTGTTTTATCTGAATAAATTGAAGCCGTGTTTTTATTAATTACGGTAAAGGTTGAAAAGAAATTTTTTATGAAGTTACTTTCAACACCTGTCGTGTCAGAGATGGTATAAAGATTATACAGCCTGTTATTGCTTAAAACTTTGTAGTTAATTATTTGCCTTACCGTATTGGTATCACGCCAGTATAATTTATAACCCTGGCAGGAATCGCAGGCTGTAAAAGCCGTTTTTTTATACAGGTAAATATCCTCGTCATTGCCTGGTTTTAATTGTTTGTTCCAATAAGTTGCAGCATCTTTTACATGGTAATATTTTGGATATTCATACATGCTTACCAAAACAGATTCGCCTGTTGAATCGCTTTTAAACATGGCGTATTTGCTTTTTGGCCAATAGCTTTCGCCCTGTATTTTGGCTAAAAGGCTTGCATCGTGCAGCACGCTGTACATTAAATTAACAAGCGATGAATCCAGCACGGGCTTTACAGGTGTTTGTACCGTAAAATCAAGCAAAGTATCTGTGTAAGTGGTAGATGCATTGTATTGATAAGTATTAAAACCAAACGAATTAAAAAATGCAGCGTCGATATTATTTTTTTTGCGGCTTGTTTGAATAATAAGATAATAATCCGGGCCCTTTAAAACAGCTTGTGCATTTATATAATTACCATTCTTACAGGCGAACTGCATTTTCAGCGCATTAAAGCCTTCCACTTTTGTAAAACTTCTTAAAATTTCTTTATCAATTATATCAGAAGATTTTAAACTCAGCTCTGCAAGGCTGAGATCAAAAGTATCTTCTTCCATAAAGTTTAAATTGGTAACTGTTTTTTTATAAACAGCATAAGCATTTCCGGTGATACTGTCATTGGCTTCAAATTGCCATTCGTCTATATTGTCTGCATCATACGTGTTTTTATTTATGTGCGGCAATTGCGGAAAGTTTATATGAAAGCCTGCCTGCGGCGATGTGAAAGCCGGGTGTGAAGCAGAAGGCGGATTAAAATGTATTGAATTAAAAAAAGTATCAGCCTCTGTGCCGCCTGCATAATCATTGATGCCGCTCATTTTAAAAATGAGTATTTCATAAGGCGTTACGAAAATATTGTAGCGTTGCAGGTCGCCCCTTCTTGTTCTGTTTACAATGTCAAAGCCACTTACACCATCTCTTTTTATTGTTTTTTTGCTAATGATGCGGCCGGGGATGTTTTCATATAAAAGGCTGTCTGTTTTTTGTAAAACGTCGCCCGCATTTTGATTGAGTAAACCTGCGTGTGTTTGCACCCGCGTAAGCATATAATAAGCGCCATTATCCATATCGGCATATTGCCAGTTATCGTTAATGGTCCTGTATGTTTGAGGCATTCTGTATAAAGGGCCGGGCATTTGCACAGAAACAAACCCGTCATCCGTTGTGAAGTTTTTAAAGGTTACCGGCACTTTCATTTTTTCAACAGCTTCCTTTGCTGTTGCATCCCTGTCCTGCATATAAATGGGACGCAGTTTATAACCTTTCTTCCGCAGTAATTCAATTACTCCGTTAGAGCCTGGCAAATGGGCAGCGCCAACGCCAACAAACAGGCTGTGTTTTTTTACTAAAGAGTCTATTGAGTTAGCCTGGATTTTATTGCGTTCATACAGAAATTTATTTACATAAGCAGGCGAGTTAAAAGATAAATGTTCAAGTGAATCCAATAAATCCAGGTTGCCGCGGCGGTAAGCTTCCTGGATTTTCTTATCAATATCAGGTGTTACATCACGGTTATTCGACCGCTTCATTCTTTCTTTTGCCATGGCCGCATAAGCCTGGAACAATATTTTCTGGGTTTGATAATAATCTTCAACGCCGCCGGCCAGCTTGCCATATTTTCTGCCGGTTTGATAAATGTAAAGATCGAGATAGGTGTTTTCCTCATAATCCTGCTGCATGGAAAATGTGCGGTAAAGCAGGCTGTTTATTTGCTGCGGTTCGGCTGTAAGCGCCGGTTTTAATTTGTCGTAATAATCATTTATCGCAAAAGATGATTCGGTTAAATATTGCGTTGTATTATCCCTGTAAAAATTTTCAATTTCTTCCTGCGCAGCATTCATTTTCACCATATCTTTTTGCCAGTATTCAGGGTTTAATTCAAGCGCAACCATATCGGTGCTTTGAATGGCATTGTAGAAAGAGTCGCTTAAATGAAAAGCAATCTTGTTGCTTACATGCATGGTGCCAAACAGGTAAGAAGGTTTTTTTAAATTGTTGCCGGTTATTTCCCAAAAAAGTGAAGGGTATTTTGCAGTGTTTGAAGTTTGGGCGAAAGCATTGTTAAAGAACAGGATCAACAGAGCTATCAACTTACAGGTTCTCAGCATTTCAGGCGATTGTTTCAGGTGTGCAAATTAAAGTTTTGAAATGAGATTAGCCCGGTTAATTATACGTATGGAAAAAGCCGTAACAACGTTTAACAATATGGTTTACAGAATTATTTACGGATAGGAAAATAATCAATTCATTATTATAAGGAGCGCTTCCTGCTTACTTATGTTTTTTGTTAACAGGCATTAGCAAACCTGTTTTGAAAATAGCGAGTATCTTGCACAACTTTTTACTACAGATATGGTTGATCTCTCAAAGTTTGACGTAAATGAAGTGGCAAACCGCAATAACAATATTTTCGGCCTGCCCTTTTCTGAAGATGATGCGCGTGTTGTTATCCTGCCCGTTCCCTGGGAAGTTACAGTAAGCTGTAATGCAGGCACAGCAAGGGCTATAGAGCATATTTTTAAAACAAGTACGCAAATCGATCTTTTCGATCCAAATATGCCGCACGGCTGGAAAAAAGGCTTTTACATGCGCGAGCCTGATAAGAAAATCCTGATGAAAAGTGATTACCTGCGCAAAGAAGCCGAACTCTACATTGATTTTATTGCGCACGGCCAGGACATAAACAACAATAAGTTTATGTTAAAAAGTCTGAAAGAGATTAATGAAGGGAGTGAAATGCTGAATAACTGGGTGTATGAGCAAACCGCAGATTTGCTTAACCGCGGCAAACTTGTTGGCCTGCTTGGCGGCGACCACAGTGTGTCACTGGGATATTTTAAAGCATTGGCTGAAAAATATGAAAGCTTTGGCGTGTTGCAGATTGATGCGCATTGCGATTTGCGTAAGGCTTATGAAAAATTCAATTATTCCCATGCGAGCATTATGTACAATGCCCTGAATGAAGTGCCTGCCATTGAAAGGCTGGTGCAGGCAGGTGTGCGTGATTATTGCGAAGCTGAATGGAATTATATCTGCAGCAGTAATTATAAAGTGATCACTTATTTTGACCAGCAGATAAAGGAACGTTTTTTTGCCGGAGAAAACTGGAAGATTATTGCCGATGAAATGGTACAATACTTACCGGATAATGTGTATTTCAGTTTTGATATAGATGGGCTTGATCCCAAACTTTGTCCAAACACCGGCACGCCGGTTCCGGGTGGTTTTCAAAGTGATGAAGTTTTATACCTGCTGAGAAAGATTATAGAAAGCGGGAAGAAATTAATAGGGTTTGATTTGGTTGAAGTGGGCGTGGGCGAAACCAATTACGATGCCGTTGTTGCATCGCGCCTGTTATGGAAGATCTGTAATTTATTTGTGAAAAGTAATTGCACTGATGAGCCAAAATAGAGAATACGATTTTGTAATTACGCTCAGGCATCCCAATTACAAAATATATAATATCATAACAACGCTGATGTGTGTGCTTACAATTGCCGCAGAAATATATGCGTTGTTAAGCACCATGTTCTTTACATACAACTGGATTAATGTAATATTAATGGCGGTTATTGTAATCAACTTTGTTCTTTCAATAGCGGCCAATCAGAAAGAAAGTATAATTACATTTAAATGGGCCTTATATGCAGCCGCATTTTTATGGCTCATGTACCCGCTTCATCTTCCGTGGATAGCGGTACTGCTCATTGTTGCGGCTTTGCTGGAGCGGCAAATTAAATTTCCGCAGGAAATAGGCTTTAGTAAAGATGCCATTACTTTCAACACCTTCCCATTCAAAAATTATGCATGGCAGGATGTAAAGAATGCTATGCTGAAAGATAATATGCTCACGCTCGATTTCAATAATAATAAGATTATTCAAAAAGAAACTGAAAGCGATGTTCCCGCTGAAACAGAAAGGGAATTTAACGAATTTTGTAAACAGCAAATTGCAAACAGCCCGCAGCTCACGGCTTAAAGTTTGCAGCTTTATATTATGCTTCATCAATCCCCATACATATTATATTCAGATGGTAAAGGCAACATCTTTGAAGATACAAGCCTTTATGCCGTTGGCCGTGCCGGATGGGACGCCTTTCCCATAGAAAAAGAAGACTGGATTGAATTGCCCGATGGCGGCAATTTATATGAACTGCCGGGCCGCAGGGGTATTGGCATTGATGTGCATACAGGAGAAATGCGTTTGTGCGAAAAGGGCTGGGCTGTTGCAGCATTTATTCCGCCTGCACATACGGGGTTGTTTATTGCTGCGTATGAAACTTTACCCGATGCGCCAACGCTGCCTTTATTTTGCTACACGGCTGCAGGCTGGCTGAACAATAAATTTTATGTACCTGCTTTGAGAATTGAAGAAGATATTCGACAGGAATGTGCGGGTTATAATGATGAAAAAATTCAGAACGGTGCGCAATGGCTTTTGGAGCATTACCCGCATAACCGTTTGGTGAAACATTTAATGCAGAATTGCTGCTTAACCTATCATTGCCCCGCAGCGAGGAATTTATCGTTGGGCAGATGGGAATGCCCGGTGCCATCATCACCGGCATGTAATGCCAATTGCATTGGCTGTATTTCTTTTCAGCCTGAAGAAGAAACGATTGTTTCCACACAAGACAGGCTTACATTTAAACCAACTGCTGAAGAAATTGCAGAGTTCACCGTTCCGCATTTGCTGAACGCGCCTTATCCGTTGGTGAGCTTTGGGCAGGGTTGCGAAGGAGAACCTCTGCTAATGTGGGAAACTATTCGTGAATCCATTGTTGAAATAAGAAAACACACAGATCGCGGCAGCATCAATATTAATACAAATGGCTCCAAACCCAATGCCGTAAGGGCTTTGTGCGAAGCTGGATTAAACAGCATACGCGTAAGTATGAACAGCGCCCAAAGCCATATTTATACCTCATATTACAGGCCTAATAATTATGTGTTTGAAGATTTGCTTGAATCATTAAAAGTTGTGCGCAGTTATAATGGCTGGACAAGCATTAACTATTTTGTTTTCCCGGGAATGACCGATACAGTTGAGGAATACGAAGCTTTGCGAAAGCTGATTATTGATACTGATTTATGCATGATACAATGGCGCAATTTTAATATTGATCCTGATTGGTACCTCGGAAAAATTAATGTAACAGAAACCGGTGAAATGCTTGGTGTGAAACAATTAATGGAATTATTAAGAGAAGAATTTCCCCATTTGAAATTTGGTTATTATAATCCTCCTGCTGAAAGAATTAAAGGCGATTACAAAAAAGATTTTGCCCATTTTGTATAATTGCTGTTAACACAAACTTCTTCGTGAATAAACTTAGGCAAACATTTGCTTACTGATGGCTTTTTATTTTCTACTTTAGCTGCCTGTCAAAATACGAATATAAAATGGCGATGAATACAGCCTTGCTTGGAGAATTAAAGCACGAAGCAATTAATACAAGAAAAATACTGGAACGTGTTCCAACCGATAAACTGGAATGGCAGCCACACGAAAAATCAATGAAACTTGGCAAGCTTGCAAAGCATATTGCTGAATTGCCTGTTTGGTTTGAAAGAATTTTAAATGCTGATCAATTTGACCTGGCTTCAGCATCATTTAATAGTGAACCGCCTAAAAACACCGGAGAAATTTTAAAGCTGTTTGATGACAGCATCGCTGCAGCAATAAAAGTATTGGAATCAGCAACTGACGATAATTTAAACAGCATATGGATTTTCCGCCGCGGCGAACAAATCATGTTTCAATTGCCCAAAAAAGTGGCATTGCGCAACCTGGCAATGAATCATGTTTACCATCATCGCGGGCAATTAAGTGTTTACCTGCGGTTATTAAATGTGCCTGTTCCGGGAATGTATGGCCCATCGGCAGATGAAGCCCTGTAAAGCCTGAGAATAAAAGTCTTTCAAAAAATTACTTCACTATAATATACAATGATTAATACAGAAACCCAGTTTGATAAGGCAATAGAAAGTTGCAAAGAAATTTTTCTTAAAAAAACAAAAGACTATGGTACGGCGTGGCGCGTGCTGCGTACAATATCTGTGGTTGATCAGATTTTCATAAAAGCGCTGCGCATAAGAAATATACAAAACCTGGAAGAACGTAAAGTGGATGATGATGTGCAAAGTGAGTTCATTGGTATTATTAATTATGCCGTTATTGGCTTAGTTCAGTTGAAACTAAATAACCCGGTTGTTGAAGAGCTTTCTGTAAAACAGGCTGGTGATTTGTATGATGAAGCAGTTCATATTGCAAAGCATACTTTGCTGAATAAAAATCATGACTATGGCGAAGCCTGGCGTGAAATGAGCCAGGAAAGTTTTGTTGATTTAATTATAGTAAAATTACTGCGTGTAAAACAAATTTTGAACAACGATGGCAAAACCCTCATAAGCGAAGGCATTGATGCCAACTATACTGATATTCTTAACTATGCAGTTTTTGCTTTAATAATGATTGATGAAGGAAAACACAAGGGATAGGACGTAAGGAGAAAGCGGCGCTGCTATGGCCTTATACATTTAACCTTACACCTCATACCTAAAAAAGATACAATGACAACAAAAAAAAATACAGGCTTATTGATTATTCGCTGGGTTGTTGGGCTGCTGTTTATTTTTAGTGGGCTGGTTAAGGCGAATGACCCGCTTGGTTTGAGTTATAAGATGCAGGAGTTTTTTCAAGCCTGGAATATGTATTTTTTTAATGACTACACATTGGCCTTTTCCCTTATAATGAATGTATTTGAAGTGCTTGCCGGCGTCGCGGTAATCATTGGCTGGCGCATGCGCTTATTTAGCTGGCTGTTATTATTGCTCATAATCTTTTTTAGTTTTCTTACCGGTTATGCTTTGTTTTCCGGTAAAATAAAAACTTGCGGTTGTTTTGGAGATTGCCTGCCACTAACACCTGCGCAATCTTTTACAAAAGACCTTATTTTATTAGTCCTGATACTTATATTGTTTATTAACAGGAAGAAAATAATATCATCTTTAAGACCCATTGCGGCTGTTTGTTCTTTGATATTCTGTATTGCTGTTATAGGTGAATTGCAGGCTTATGTAATGAAGCATTTGCCGGTAGTAGATTGCCTCCCTTATAAAAAAGGAAATAATTTATTGCAGCAAATGCAGCCGCCGCCAAATGCAGTGCCGGACAGTATTGTAATGGTTTTTAAATACAGAAAAAATGGTAAGGTGCAAGAATATACTGCAGAAACTTTGCCCGCTGATCTCGATTCAACATACGAGTTTATTGACCGTGTAGATAAAGTTGTAAGAAAAGGAAATGCTACGCCGCCTATTGCTGATTTTGCTTTATTTTCTTTTAATGGAACAGATACAACGAAAGATTTATTACAATCTGATGCAAAGTATGTAATGCTGTTTGCAAAAGACTTCAGCACGGTTGATGACTGGATGAATGATGATTTTAAAAAGTATGTGCAGCAATTGCAACAGCAGCAAATACATTTTTATATTGTTACAGCTGATAAGCAGGGTGCTGAAAGAATCTCAGGCAGCATTCCTGCTGATGTTTTATTATGTGATGGCACGGTGATTAAAACGGCAGCGCGTGTAAACCCAACCTATTTTGTTATGCACGGCGCTGATGTGCTGGATAAATTCAGCTATGCTGATTTACCGGAAAGACTTTTAAAATAATAACCGGTAAAAGTTGCTGATGCTTGGATAAACGTTTGAAGTATTTAGTCTTTGCCGCAAAAATTATAATTTACCTCCGGAAACTGAAATGCTGTCAATTGTAATTGTTTTTTATTTTTCACTGTCCTTTTTAAGAAACAATACACTACTTTTATTTCACCAAACAAGCCTGCGTACATCTGCTTATTAAGGTATATCCGGGAGCAATACTATTTCTTCAATTCAATATTGCATTTGCGCAGAATAACTGAATTCGTAAATTAATAACGCTAACTGCTTTAATAACTTTTAATGATCGTACCTTTTAAAAAGAACATAAAATCAAAACGGGTGTTTAAGATAAACCTGTTTAAAGTTGATACCGGCGATATTATATACGCCATTATTATTTTGTTCGCTTTAATTATATTGTTTTTTTAAGCTTGGTCATTAAATCCTGATTGTGCAGTTTCAGAAAGTTGAAAATTTGGAATAGGCTCTTTTAACTGCTCACTCCGTAAAATTAAGTGCATGAAATTATTTCATTTTGTTTTACGGAACTATTACCAAACGTTTACCGGCAAGGCCAGTGCGCTGCCATGCCTCGCTGATATTTTTTAGTGGCACTTTTTCAATATCCATATATAATTTCTTCTCCTGTATCAAATTCCAGACGAGGTTAATTTCTTCCGTCAGCACTTCGCCGGCAATTTTTCCCACGCCCATCATTTCCAAACCTGAAGTACGGAATGCAGAACCCGGTATAGATAAATGTGATCCTGCTTTTTCGCCAACCTGTATATAACGTATCCTGTGTTTGGCAAAACCTGCTTGTTTAGGAATAAACGTATTGATCAATATTTCAGCAGGATGGCCCCATAAAAAATCAATCACGATGTCATAACCTTCATCGCCTCCTGCTGCAATCAGGTTCTCTGCAAGCTTTTCATCGCTTTGTAATAAACTGATTGTTTCATCTGCCCCTAAAGTTTTCAGCAGTTGAAGCGAAGCATCATTTCTGCCTGCAGCAACAATTTTTTTTGCACCTAATATTTTAGCTATTTGCACTGCAATTCTGCCCGAAACGCCGGTAGCGCCGTTTACAAAAACCGTTTCGCCAGGCAGTAATTTTGCTGCATGCTTTAAAGGAAGTAATGAAGTGAGTGCTGAAGGAAGAATAGCAGCGGCATCAGCAGGATCAATACCAGAAGGCACCGGGATAGTGTAACCTGCCGAAACCTTTTCTGCAAAAGCGCCATAAGGCGGCCTGATTTTTCCAAAAGCCACCAGCTCTCCATTTTCTGTAATGCCAACACCATCATTGCCAACTATTGCCGGGAATTTTGGAAATAAAGTTTTGCTTGAATAATGTTTTCCCGAAGATGCGCCTTTGTCGAAATTTTCAAGAACGGCTGCTTTTACATGTATAAATTGCTCATTGCCGGATATTACTGGGTCAGGAAAGTCTGCATATTGTGGTGTTTCCCCGAAGCCGGTAATTACTGCTGCTTTCATAATTCTTTATTTTGAAACAAAGTTGATGCAGCAGGCAGGCATTGAACGATAACATTTGTTAAGAACTATGCTTGTTTTCTTTTAGCAGTTTATTGCGGATGCGGCTTAAATGTACCGATGTAATGCCGAGGTAAGAGGCTATATAATGTTGGGGCACACGCTGCACTACCTGTGGTTTTTGCTGTAATAAATTCAGGTAACGTTGCTGCGGGGTATCGCGGATAAAGGATAAGAATTCCCGTACATAATATAATTGCCGCTCAAAAATTATTTCCGTCATTTCTTTCAAAAAAGTGGTGTCATTGTTCAGTTCCTGCATAATATGATCATAATCTTTTTTATGCATGATTTGAATTACAGAAGGCTCAATTGTTTCTATGGTAAAAATGCTTGGAATTTTTTTTCGGAAACTTTCGGCAGAGGACACGCCCTGCCCTTCAAAAAAGAACTGGAAGGTTAAATCCTTGCCATTATTGTTAATCCAGGCGCGCAGGCAGCCTTCTTCCACAAAGAAAAACTGCCTGGAAATTTCTCCTTCCCTAAGCAGGATGGTTCTCGACGGCACTTCAATTCTTTCATATAATGCTGCAAATTGTTCGAGCCTGCTTGAGGTGCGGGAGTTTTTCTGCCAAATAGCTTATCATAACCTTTGAGATGTTGATTTGGCAAACTTAATATTATTTGAAAGGAGCGGTGTTTTCATATTAAATGAATGAAATTTGCAGTTTCCGTGCATCCTTAACAAAAATTATCAAAAAAACTTCTCTAAATGCTTGTGCCATATCTGTGAGAAACCTACCTTTGCGCTCCCAATTTGAAAAAATTGGTTTTGATTATGTCTCAGAGAATAAGAATAAAATTGAAATCATACGATCATAACCTGGTTGATAAATCAGCCGAAAAGATCGTGAAAACAGTACGTGGCACAGGCGCCGTAGTAACAGGCCCAATTCCTCTTCCAACACATACGAGGATTTTCACTGTTCTCCGTTCTCCCCACGTAAACAAGAAAAGCCGTGAGCAATTCCAGTTGGCAACACATAAGCGTTTACTGGACATCTACACTTCTTCATCAAGAACCGTGGATGCGCTGAGCAAGCTCGATCTTCCTTCAGGCGTTGAAGTAGAGATCAAGGCGTAAACTGTCTGAACCTGGATTCTTAGGATTCAGGGATTATCGGATAAAAAGTTCTTACAAATAATATCATCTCTCAATCAATCGAAAGTTTGAAAAAAGAGCTCTGAAAAATGAAATATCTGAAAGGAGTTTTGGATTAATCCTGAAAATTAGCAGAATATCCAAGATACCGCTTCAGACAACATATAAACAAGCCCTTCGAGGTTTGCTTACTTCCGGTACTTCTCTCCCGGTGTAAAATCGGGAAACAAAAGAAAAGGTCGGTAGCTAAACAGAGGATCGATTCCTGACAAAAAAGGAAGTCCTTATAACCATGCGGGGCTAAAACCGCAAAAAATGAAAGGAATTATTGGTAAAAAGATCGGGATGACCAGCATCTTCACTCCGGATGGCAAGCAAACAGCTTGTACCATTATTGAAGCTGGCCCCTGCGTGGTAACCCAGGTTAAAACAAAAGAAACAGATGGGTACTCTTCTCTCCAGTTGGCATTCGGCGACAAAACTGAAAAACACTCCATTAAAGCCGAGACCAATCACTTTGCAAAAGCAAGCACTGCTCCTAAAAAGTTCGTAAAAGAATTCCGCGATTATAATATTGATAAAGCTTTAGGCGAAACTGTTACTATCGACATTTTTACCGAAGGTGAAAAAGTTGATGTTGTTGGTACAACAAAAGGTAAAGGTTTTCAGGGCGTTGTAAAACGTCACGGTTTTGGTGGTGTAGGACAGCAGTCTCACGGCCAGCATGACCGCCAGAGGGCTCCCGGTTCTATCGGTAACTCTTCCGATGCTTCACGTGTATTTAAAGGTGTGCGTATGGCCGGCAGAATGGGCGGCGACCGCGTAAAGCTTAAAGGTTTGAAAGTGGTAAAGCTGTTTCCTGAAAAGAATTATATTCTTATCAGCGGTTCTGTACCGGGGCATAACGGCTCTATTGTATTAATTCAGAAATAATCGAAACCTATAAGGTTTATAAACCTTATAGGTTTTAAAAATAAATAAAGCGAAATGCAAGTTGACGTTTTAAATATAAAAGGTGAAAAAACCGGCAGGACATTAGAATTGCCTGATGATATTTTTGGAGCAGAGCCAAATGATCATGTAATCTATCTCGCTGTTAAACAATACCAGGCCGCTCAGCGCCAGGGTACACATAAAGTAAAAACCCGTGCTGAGGTGCATGGTGCAAGCCGCAAACTTCACCGTCAGAAAGGTACCGGTGGTTCCAGAAAAGGTAACATTCGTAACCCCTTATACAAGGGTGGTGGTACCATTTTCGGGCCTAAGCCACACAGCTACGATTTTAAGCTGAACAAGAAAGTGAAAGACCTCGCCAAAGTGAGCGCCTTATCATACAAAACAAAAAATAATGCTTTATTGGTTGTTGAAGATGTAAAGCTGGATACTCCTAAAACAAAACAGGTGGCTGATGCTTTAAAAAGCTGGAATTTAGGTGGCAAGAAAACTTTGTTTGTTACAGATGAACTGAATGATAATCTTTATTTAAGTCTTCGCAACATTGATACCGTATTAAGCTGTGCATTAACAGATTTAAATACGTATGATATTTTAAATGCAGATGCGCTTGTTTTAACAGAAGGTGCGGCAAAAATATTTGTTGACGAAACAGAAGTGGCAGAAGAAAAAGCATAATTGAATAACATTTCAATAAAAGAAAAATGCAGTTAGCAGAAGTTTTAATAAAACCAATCCTTACAGAAAAGGCAAATGGCCAGCAGGAAAAGCTGAAGCGTTATGCTTTTAAGGTAAGCCGTAAAGCAAATAAGCTTGAAATTAAAAAAGCCGTTGAAGAATTTTACGGAGTATCTGTAGTGGATGTAAATACCCTGGTTGTTCCGGGTAAAAACAAAACCAAGTTTACAAAGGCTGGTTTTGTAAAAGGTGTAAAACCGGCTTATAAAAAAGCAATGGTTACCGTAGCAGAAGGCGATACAATTGATTTGTACGCAAATATTTAAGCAAATAAGTTAAGGCAGCAACTGCCGCAAAAGTTGATAAAATAAAAGTACAATGGCATTAAAAAAGTATAAACCGGTTACAGCAGGCATGCGTTGGAGAATTGGTAATGCGTATGCTGAAATAACTACCAACGAACCTGAAAAGAGTTTGCTGGAGCCGATGTCAAAAACGGCTGGCCGTAATGCTCAGGGCAGAAGATCAATGCGTTACATGGGCGGTGGCCATAAAAGGAAATACCGTGTTGTGGATTTTAAACGTAATAAAAAAGATATTGCAGCAACGGTAAAAACCATTGAATATGATCCTAACCGTTCGGCATTCATCGCTTTGGTTGAATATACGGATGGTGAAAAAAGATACATACTTGCGCCGCAGGGCCTGCAGGTGGGAGCCACTATTATTTCCGGAGATGCAGTAGCCCCCGAAATTGGCAATGCATTGCAAATGAAAAACATGCCGCTGGGTACAAATGTTCACAATATTGAAATGCAGCCTAACCAGGGCGGAAAGCTGGCAAGAAGCGCAGGCGCTTCCGCACAGCTTAATGCCAAAGAAGAAAAATACGCTGTATTGAAAATGCCTTCAGGCGAATTGCGCAGGATTCTTATTAATTGTTATGCAACAGTTGGTGTGGTTTCAAACAGCGACCATAACCTGCAAACAATGGGTAAGGCCGGCCGTAACCGCTGGAGAGGTATTCGCCCACGCAACCGTGGTGTGGCTATGAACCCTGTAGATCACCCGATGGGTGGAGGTGAAGGTAAAGCTTCAGGCGGCCATCCGAGAAGCAGGACAGGTAAATACGCTAAGGGCGAAATTACCCGTAAGAGAGGCAAGGCAAGCAATAAGCTTATCCTGCAAAGAAAGAATGGTAAAAAGCTGGCTAAATAATTAAATCAGAAATCGTTAAACAGAATATAAATGGGTCGTTCGATTAAAAAAGGTCCTTACGTTGACGTAAAGCTGGATAAAAAAGTTCTGAATATCAACGAGGGTAAAAACAAAAAATCAGTTATTAAAACATGGAGCCGCCGCTCTACAATTACACCTGATTTTGTTGGACATACTTTCGCTGTACACAACGGTAACAAATTCATCCCGGTTTATGTAACAGAATTTATGGTTGGCCATAAATTAGGCGAATTCGCTCCAACCAGGAACTTCAGAGGACATTCAGGCAGTAAATAAAATTCAAAATTAAAAAGTGAAAAGTAAAAATCAGAGACTTCGAATTTAAGCTTTTTGAATTTTGACTTTTGACTTTTGACTTTAATAATTATGGAAGCAGTAGCTAAACTTAAAAATTATCCCACAGGTCCGCGCAAAATGCGTTTGCTGGCTGATGTTATTCGTGGCATGCAGGTTGAAAAAGCGCTTGGTATTTTAGAGCATCATCCGCAGCATAATGCAACGCCTTTAGCAAAGCTTTTAAGAAGCGCCATCAGCAATTGGGAGCAAGCCAATTCCGATAAGAGTGCCGCTGATGCCAACCTTATCGTGAAAACGGTGTTTGTTGACGGTGGAAGGGTTTTAAAACGCATGCGCCCGGCGCCGCAGGGCCGTGGTTACAGGGTGCGTAAACGCAGCAATCATGTAACAATAATTGTTGATTCAAAAAATTAATTAAACAGAATAAACCTTAATATGGGTCAAAAAGCAAATCCAATAGGTAACCGGTTAGGTATTATCCGCGGATGGGAAAGCAACTGGTATGGCGCTAAGAAAGACTTCGCTACCAAACTCATCGAGGATAATAAAATAAGAAACTATCTTAATGCACGTATCAATAAAGGCGGTATTTCCAAGATCGTTATTGAGCGTACATTGGGTAAGCTTATCGTAACAATTCATACCTCAAAACCGGGTATCATTATTGGTAAAGGCGGAAACGAGGTGGACAGGATTAAAGAAGAGTTGAAGAAACTTACCAGCAATGAAGATGTTCAGATCAACATTCTGGAAATCCGTCGCCCCGAACTGGATGCAGCTATCGTAGCCGATAATATTGCACGCCAGATTGAAAATCGCATTAACTATAAAAGAGCCATTAAAATGGCAATCGCTTCATCGCTCCGTATGGGTGCCGAAGGTATTAAAGTAAAAGTTTCTGGTCGTTTGGGTGGTGCTGAAATTGCCCGTACGGAAGAAATAAAACAAGGCCGTACACCGTTGCATACTTTCCGTATGGATATTGATTATGCCAGCGTATTTGCGCTTACCGTTTATGGTAAAATCGGCATTAAAGTATGGATTTGTAAAGGTGAAGTTTTAGGCAAACGTGAGTTGAACCCGAACTTTATCGGCGGTAAGAACGAAGGTGGCGACCACAGGGAAAGAAGAGGTGGCGATCACAGAGGCGACAGGGGTGATCATCGTGGCGGACGCCGGGATAACCGCGGTGGTGAGAGAAGGGATAACAGAAGATAATTAAAGAGAAGCTACGGGCCATGTGCTATGAGCCATGAGCCAGAGCCTTAAAATAATATTGATTTTAAATAGCTAAATGCTGAAAGCTCAAAGCTGAAAGCTGATAGCTCAAAGCTGAAGAAAATGTTACAGCCAAAAAGAACGAAACACAGAAAGGCGCAAAAGGGAAGAATCCGCAAAGTGGCCAAAAGAGGCACTTCTATAGCTTTTGGTTCCTATGCATTGAAATCTCTCGAACCAATCTGGTTAAATAACAGGCAAATAGAAGCTGCACGCCAGGCTATGACAAGGGCGATGAAGCGTGAAGGTAATGTTTGGATCCGCATATTTCCTGATAAGCCAATTACCCGCAAGCCACTTGAAGTGAGGATGGGTAAAGGTAAAGGTAACCCTGAGTTTTGGGCTGCAGTGGTTGAACCGGGCCGCATTTTATTTGAGTGCGATGGCGTAAGCCTTCAAACAGCACAGGAAGCAATGCACCTGGCTGCTCAGAAATTGCCTATCAAAACACAGTTTATACAAAGAAGAGATTTATAATAATGTGATAATTTGAAAATATGTTAATGAGGTAAAACATTTCAAATTTTCAAATTGTAAATTTTCAAATTTAGAAAAATGGCAGACAGAATTGATTTTAATAAAAGTTTGAAAGACCTTAACGAGAATGATCTTAAGGCCCGTATTGCAGAAGACAAGCTGCGCTTAAAAAAGCTGGAATTTGCACATGCCATTTCTCCGCTTGAAAATCCTTTAAGCATCCGCGGCCTTCGCAGGGATATAGCCCGTTTAAAAACTGAATTAAAAAACAGAACATTACAAGCTTAATATAATGGCAGAGGAAACAACAACAGTGCAGAGAAACCTGCGCAAAACAAGAACCGGTGTAGTCCGCAGCAATAAAATGGATAAAACCATTACCGTTACTGTGGAAAGAAGGGTAAAGCACCCTATCTACGGAAAGTTCGTAAAGAAAACAACCAGCTTTCATGCGCACGATGAAAAGAACGAGTGCACAGTTGGTGATATCGTGAGAATAATGGAAACACGCCCGCTGAGTAAAACAAAACGCTGGCGCTTAGTTGAAGTGATAGAAAAAGCAAAATAAAGAAAGCTACGCGCTACGAGCCCCAAGCTACGAGCCGTACAGTTTAAAATAGTTTTTAATTGCTAATAGCTCGCAGCTAATAGCTCAAAGCTTAAAAAAATGATTCAGCAGGAAAGTCGTCTAAACGTAGCAGATAACAGCGGTGCAAAAGAAGTATTATGCATCCGCGTTTTAGGAAACAGCGGCCAGGACTATGCAAAAATTGGCGACAAAATAGTTGTTACGGTAAAAGACGCAATACCCGCAGGCGGTGTTAAAAAAGGAACTGTTTCTAAAGCTGTAATTGTTCGCACTACCAATAAGTTGAGAAGAAAAGATGGTTCTTATATAAGGTTTGATGACAATGCAGTTGTATTGCTCAACGCATCTGATGAACCACGCGGTACCCGTATTTTCGGGCCCGTTGCCAGGGAACTGAGAGATAAAGGCTACATGAAAATTATATCACTGGCGCCGGAAGTATTATAAAGAAGCTACGAGCTACGAGCCATGAGCTACGAGCCCGTTAATCATAAGATATAAAACGCTATAGAGTAAAGCTCATAGCTCAAAGCTTAAAAAAATGAGTAACAGATTTAAACCGAAGTTTAATATTAAAAAGGGAGACATGGTAATTGTTATCTCCGGTAACAGTAAGCCACAAAAAGAAGATGGCAAAACCATCTATAAACCACGTAAGGTTTTAAAAGTGCTCCCTGAAGACGGGCGTGTAGTTGTAGAAGGCGTAGGCATCGTTACACGTCACACAAAACCTTCGGCGCAAAATACAAAGGGCGGGCTTGTAAAAAAAGAAGCTCCTATCCACATCAGCAATGTTATGTTGTGGGATGCGAAAGCCGGCGCTCCAACTAAAGTTAAACGCAGCCGTGAAAGCGGGAAATTAGTTCGCATTGCTAAAAAATCAGGGGAGGAAATTAAATAATGGCAACAGAAAAATATACGCCGAGACTGGCTAAAAAATATAAGGAAGAAGTTGTTCCTGCTTTGTCCAAGAAGTTTGGTTACAAAAGCATTATGCAAACTCCTAAGCTGCAAAAGATTGCTATTAACCGTGGCGTTAATGGCGCTGTGGCTGACAAGAAATTAGTTGAAGTGGCTGTTGAAGAGCTTTCAAACATTACAGGCCAGAAAGCTGTAGCTACTTACAGCAAGAAAGATATTTCGAATTTCAAGCTGCGTAAAGGCATGCCGATTGGCGCACGTGTTACCTTACGTGGTGAAAAAATGTACGAGTTCTTGGACAGGCTGATTTCTGTTGCTTTACCTCGTGTACGTGATTTCAAAGGCATCAATGATAAATCATTTGATGGCCGTGGTAATTACACATTGGGTATTACAGAACAGATCATCTTCCCTGAAATTGATATTGACAAAGTGAACAAGATTACCGGTATGGACATCACTTTTGTTACATCAGGCACCAATAACGAAGAAGCATACGAATTGTTGAAAGAACTGGGTATGCCTTTCAAAAAAACTAATAATTAAGAATATATAATTATGGCTAAAAAATCAGTAGAAGCAAGGCAAAGAAAAAGAGAACGCATGGTAGCACAATATGCTGCTAAGCGTGCTGCTTTAAAAGAGGCCGGCGATTTTGCAGGTTTAGACAAGTTGCCTAAAAATGCTTCACCGGTTCGCTTAAAAAACCGCTGCCAGCTAACCGGTCGTCCTAAAGGCTATATCGGATACTTCGGTTTATCAAGAGGTGTATTCAGGGATATGGCACTTAATGGCAAAATACCCGGTGTTAAAAAAGCAAGCTGGTAAAATAGTGAATGGTCAATGGTGAATGAATAAAGCTCACCACTGGCAACTCATCGCTTACAAAAATTATCGTTAACAATAAAATCAATCCAATTATTACGCTCCGGCGTGATGTAGGAGGGCAAAATATGGTAACAGATCCTATAGCAGATTTTCTTACAAGAGTTCGTAATGCACAAATGGCGGGCCACCGTGTTGTAGAAATTCCTGCATCTAACTTGAAAAAGCGTATCACTGAAATTTTATACGAACAGGGCTATATCCTGAAGTATAAATTTGAAGATGATAATAAGCAAGGCTTCATTAAAATAGCATTGAAGTACGATCCTTCAACCAAACAGCCGGCTATCCGCAGTTTGGAAAGAATCAGCAGGCCTGGTTTGCGCCAGTATTCAAAACCTGCCGATTTCAAAAGAGTGATCAACGGCCTGGGTATTGCCATCATCAGCACATCCAAAGGTGTTATGACCGATAAGCAAGCCAAAGCACAGAATGTTGGCGGTGAAGTATTATGTTCAATTTCCTAAAGATTAAATTAAACTTATTATATGTCACGTATAGGTAAAGCTCCGGTTACAGTTCCCAATGGTGTTTCCATCACTGTTGGTAAAGACAATGTAATTACCGTAAAAGGCCCTAAGGGAGAATTGAAAGAAGCTGTTGACAGGGATATTAAAGTTGAAGCTGCAGACGGCGAACTGAATTTAAGCCGTCCTACAGACCAAATACGCCACCGTGCCATGCATGGTTTATACCGTGCTTTAATAGCGAATATGGTTAAAGGCGTTACCGAAGGTTTCAAGAAAGAACTTGAACTGGTAGGTGTGGGTTATAAAGCTTCTAACCAGGGTAATGTGCTTGACCTTTCTTTAGGGTATTCTCATAACATCATCTTCGAAGTTCCTAAAGAATTAAAAGTAAGCACAGAAACTTTGAAAGGGCAAAACCCCAAAATTTTCATTGAAGGCACTGACAAGCAATTGCTTGGCCAGGTTGCTGCAAAAATCCGCAGCCTGCGCAAGCCAGAACCTTACAAAGGAAAAGGTGTTAAGTATTCTGACGAAGTTATCCGTCGCAAGGCTGGTAAGGCTGCAGGTAAATAAGCCTTGTTCTTTAACAGGCAGGTAAAAAAGAACTTATAAAATATGCCCGGCAGTATCGGGAATAAATAAATAAACAAATGGACACTAAAGTTTTAAGAAGACAAAATATCCGCTATCGAATCCGCCACAAAATAAGTGGCTCGAATGAGAAGCCAAGATTGTCTGTCTTTAGAAGCAATTCAGAAATTTATGCTCAGCTGATTGACGATGTAAACGGTAAAACTATTGCTGCTGCATCATCTCAGGATAAAGATCTGAAGGCACAGAAAGTTACCAAGCTTGAAAAGTCAAAAATGGTTGGCGCTGCAATTGCCCGTAAGGCAACTGAATTAGGCGTTACTAAAGCAGTATTTGACAGGAGCGGTTATTTGTATCACGGCCGTGTAAAAGCATTGGCAGAAGGCGCGAGGGAAGGCGGCCTGCAATTTTAGATTCCAGATTTTGGATTTACGATTTTTAAAAACTCGTAACCCGTAATTCGTAAATAGTAAATATTAAATGGCAAAGATCAGCGTAAATAAAGTAAAGCCTGGCGGTGAGGTAGAACTGAAGGAAAAAGTTGTTGCTGTAAACCGCGTTGTAAAAACTACAAAAGGTGGCCGTACATTCAGCTTTTCTGCTTTGGTGGTTGTAGGTAATGAAAACGGTGTTGTTGGCCAGGGCTTGGGTAAAGCAAAAGAAGTTCAGGAAGCTATTACCAAGGGCATTGAAGATGCTAAAAAGAATTTGGTGAAAGTGCCTGTAATGCATGGAACTATTCCGCACGACCAACTGGCAAAAGAAGGCGCTGCAAAGGTTTTAATTAAACCTGCTGCACATGGTACAGGCGTAATTGCCGGCGGCAGCATGCGTGCTGTGCTGGAAAGCGCAGGTATTACAGACGTATTGGCAAAAAGCCTTGGTTCTGCAAACCCGCACAACGTGGTAAAAGCCACCATAAGAGCGCTTACTTTATTAAGAGAACCATTACAGGTATCCAAAGAGCGTAATATCAAATTAAGCAAAGTATTCCAGGGATAGCCGGAAAGTCAGGAGGTCCGGAAATACGGAAAGAATGACCAACCGACAAACGACATTACAATGAAAAAAATTAAAGTAACATTGGTAAAAAGTGCGATCGACAGGCCCGAGCGTCAGAAGCTTACACTGAAAGCACTTGGTTTAAACAAGCTGAATTCTTCAAAAGAAGTTGAAGCTACCGACCAGATTTTAGGTATGATCCGCAAAGTAGATCATTTGGTAAAAGTGGAAGAACTGGCATAGCCGCAAAAGCGATCGCCTGCTTTTATATTATTCATTAGCGAGCTCCGGCAATACCTGGGCGTTGAGTTAAAAAATAAAACATGCAACTACACAATTTAAAACCTGCAGAAGGTTCCGTTCACAAACAGAAAAGATTAGGCCGCGGTGAAGCCAGCGGTAAAGGTGGCACATCCACAAAAGGTAACAAAGGTGGCCAGAGCCGTGCCGGTTACAAAAGCAAAATGGCACATGAAGGTGGCCAGATGCCTATTCAGCGCCGCTTGCCAAAACGCGGTTTTAAAAATAATAACCGCATTGAATACAAAGTGTTCAACTTAGGCCAGATTGATGTGATTGCCGAAACGTATGAAATAGCTGAATTCAGCACAGAAAACCTGTATGCTAACGGCCTTATTAAGAAAACTGATAAGGTAAAAATTTTAGGTAGCGGTGAATTAACAACCAAGCTGAATTTTAAAGTAAACGCTGTAAGCGAAAGTGCAAAAGCTGCTATTGAAGCCGCTGGTGGAAGCATTGAAATTTTGAAATAATTTTCCCGATATTTGCCTCAAACCCTGTTTGGGGCATTTCATTTATCTTATAATTTTTCCCGGTGAAAAAATTTATTGAAACACTAAAGAATATCTGGACTATTGAGGAGCTGCGTAATAAAATTATTACCACACTGGCATTGATTCTTGTGTACAGGGTTGGAACCCATATTGTATTGCCGGGCCTTGATCCTAACAAGCTGGAAGCTGCGGCTGCCGGGGCAAGCAATAATGGATTGCTTGGCCTGTTTGATACATTTGCAGGCGGTGCATTTTCTCATGCATCCATATTTGCATTGGGCGTAATGCCTTATATCTCTGCTTCTATCTTCATGCAGTTGGCAACTATCCTTGTTCCCCAAATGCAGAAAATGCAGAAAGAAGGAGAGAGCGGCCGTAAAAAGATCAACCAATGGACGCGTTACTTAACCGTGGGCGTTACGGCTTTACAGGCAAGTGCTTATTATCAGTATTTAAAAACACCTTCTTACGCGCCTGCTATTCTTCCTGGTTATGCACCTTATTTTTTCGCATCAACTATAATCATTCTTACGGCTGGTACTTTGTTTGTAATGTGGCTGGGTGAAAAAATACAGGATAAAGGCCTTGGTAATGGTACTTCAATCATCATTATGATTGGTATTCTTGCCCGCCTTCCTATTTCGCTGGTACAGGAATTTCAGAACAAAGAAGTTAAAGGTGGCGGCGGTTTATTAATCTTTTTGATTGAAATAGCTGTGTTGGTTGCTATTAATATGGGATTGATTGTATTGATTCAGGGTGTGCGTAAAATTCCTATTAACTATGCAAAACAAATTGTTGGTAACAGGCAATTTGGAGGAGCAAGACAATTTCTTCCAATAAAAGTAAATGGCGCCGGTGTAATGCCTATCATTTTTGCGCAGGCAATCATGTTTCTACCAACCTTGGTTTCATTTACCAATCTTGATTCTGCACAGGGCATAACAGCCATATTTTCCGATCATAGCAATGCGTGGTACATGGTTATTTATGGTGGAATGGTTATCGCATTTACTTTTCTTTATACGGCGCTTATCTTCAATCCAAAACAAATGAGTGAAGATTTGAAGCGTAATAATGGTTTTATTCCCGGCATAAAGCCCGGCCAGCCTACGGCAGATTTTATAGGCGCCGTTATGGATAAGGTAACTTTGCCTGGTGCTATATTTCTTGCCATCGTTGGTATCCTTCCCGGGTTTGCAGAAAGGCTTGGCGTAACGCAAGGCTTCAGCACTTTCTATGGAGGAACATCACTTTTAATTATGGTGGCTGTTATTCTTGATACACTACAACAAATAGAAACCCATCTTTTAATGCGCCAATACGATGGCTTAATGAAAGGTGGCCGCATACAGGGGAGACAAACTGTTTCGCCGGTAAGCAATTTCTAATTCCAAATAACATTGCAGCTATAGGAAGCCCCGTGAACGCGGGGCTTTTGTTTTGCTATGATGCAGTGAATCATCTGCATATATCTTATATATTTGATATTGATTATTAAAATGCAGTTTACAAACTTACCTTATGTTAAGCATCTCTTGTTACGGCAAGGCTTTTGCTAACTAATCAAATAAATAAATCATGCAGATTCCTGAACTACAAAATCTTTTAGATGAACTGGTATTCCTTTTAAAAAAAGGTAACGCGCATGTTTCTTTTAATGATGCCATAAAGGATATACCTTTTGATGATCTTGGGAAAAAACCACAGGGCCTGCCTTACAGTATCTGGCAAATAGCCGAACATATCCGCATTACTCAAAAAGATATTCTTGATTTTTCAGCAAACGAAAACTATAAAGAATTAAACTGGCCTGCAGATTACTGGCCCCATGCAGCAGCACCGGAAAGTGTGGCTGCGTGGGAAAATTGCACCAGGGAAATAAATGATGACCTTGAGGCTTTTATCAAACTGCTTACTCATTCAGCCAATATATTTAAACCATTCGAACATGGCACAGGGCAAAGCATGCTGCGGGAAGCTATGCTTATTGCAGATCACACCAGTTATCACACAGGTGAAATAATTGTACTGAGAAGATTATTAGGTAACTGGAAAAATTAATTCACTTTTACGTAGCATTGCGCTTCAATTTTAATAGATGGCGGGTATAAGAAAGCAGACAATTCAATCCAGCTTAATTGTTTATTTTGGTTTTGCCGTTGGCGCTTTCAACACTTACCTCTATACAAAAAACGGTTCTTTCACACAGGAAGAGTATGGCGTAACGCGTTTGTTTATAAATTTTTCGCAGAACTTTTTTGCATTTGCAAGCCTTGGTTCGCTGCCGGTATTGTATAAATTCTATCCTTATTACAAAGACAATCTTCCCGATAAAAAAAACGACCTGCTTACACTGGTTTGCCTTGTGTCATTAGCAGGCTGCATTCTGGTTTCTGCCTGTGGCATTATATTCGAACCGTATGTTGTAAGAAAATTTTCTGAACACTCCAGTTTGTTCCTCCCATTTTATTTGCTTGTATTTCCGTACAGCCTGGGATTTTTAGTGTTTTCTGTTTTGGAAAGTTATGCGTGGGCACTGCAAACGTCTGTTATAACAAATGCTTTAAAAGAAACGGTTTTAAGAATTATCACTACTTTATTTATTGTGCTTTTTTATTTCGGGCTGATTAATTTCAGCCAGTTCATGTATCTCTTTTCTTCGTTATACATAATAATAGCCGCCATTCTTATAATATTTCTCTGGAAAACAAACCGCCTTCATTTTTCATTCAGCATAAGCCGTGTTACAAAAAAATTCTATAAGAAAATGCTGGGCCTTCAGGTCTTTGTTTTTGGCGGCGTATGCATAAATGCAGTTGCTATTACTATCAGCGATCTTTTAATAGCAAGCAAGCAGGGTTTGGCAGATGCGGCCATATTCAGCCTGGCGGTTTATGCGGCAAATTTTATAGAAATACCGCAACGCAGCTTAACCTCTATTACAACAGGCGCTTTATCAAGGGCGTGGAAGGATAAAGATTTTAACACCATTAACCGGGTGTACCATCGTTCCAGCATTAATATGCTTTTACTGGCTGTTTTTGTATTTGGAAATGTTTGGCTAAATGTTGCGCAGGGCATAGAAGTATTGCATATTCAAAATGAATACGCTGCAGGCCTGGGCGTTGTTTTTATATTGGGCATTGCCAAAATTATTGATGCGGGCACCGGCGTTAATTCTGTGATTATTGCAACATCAACTTTTTGGAAATTTGAATTTTACACTAATGTTATTTTGCTGGCCCTGCGCATTCCGCTGGCTTATTTCTTTATTGAAAAATATGGTATTATAGGCCCCGCTTATGCCGAAATAATATCACAGGTGGTATATAATTTTATCCGTTATGAATTTTTAAGAAGAAAGTTTAATATGCAGCCATTTAATATAGAAACATTATATGCTGTATTGCTTGGTGTAATAGCTGTGGCAGCCGCTTATTTCCTGTTCAGCGGTATAGAAGGATGGACAGGTATTATCATCCGTTCTGTTTTATTTTCAGGTGTTTTAATTGGCGGTATTTTCCTGCTCAAGCTTACCCCGGATGCAGTGCATTTGGTTGGCGTTGCAAAAACACGCATACAAGACTGGAAAAAATAATTTATTTCCTTGTTCCCCTGTATAAAAAGTTGCGATCAAATAAATAGTTACTTAGCTTAGTATTTGAACCTATTGAAAAATATCCGGATGAACATTCTTTATCTTATTTTATCAGTTTTTGCCGTGTGGCGGATAACACATTTATTGAGTAAAGAAGACGGGCCGTTCGATATAATCTTTCGTATAAGAAAAAGTGCCGGTGAAAATTTTTTGGGCAAAATGATGGATTGTTTTTACTGCCTCAGTATTTGGATAGCATTACCTTTTGGAATTTGGCTAGGCACAAACTGGGTTGAAAAAATCTTGGTGTGGCTGGCGCTCTCGGGTGCAGCAGCTTTACTTGAGCAGGCAACAACAAAAAATAATAAGGATAATGAAACACCAACTTATTATGAAGATTAGTTGATAAGTAAAAAATTAAAATTCAAACATCTAACCTATGTGTAATTGTGGTAAAAAAAGAACTGCTTTTAAGCAGCAACGGATAGTTGATCCCCACTTGCCGGCTGTTGTGCCGCAGCAAAATTCTTTGCAAAGCATACAGCCTGTAAAAACTGTGATGTTTCAATATACTGGCAATACGGCGCTTTCCGTTATTGGTAATGTTACGCGAAAAAGTTACCGTTTTGGTTTTCCCGGCGATATTCAGCATATAGCTCTAAACGACGTTGCAGGAATGGCTGCAATTCCAGTATTGAAAAGAATTTAAACCTGGTGTTGAAGGTATCAATGCATCACTCTTCCCGCGCCTGCATATTTCCTGCCCCAGTATGCATCATTTAAATCGGTGATAGCAACGCCCGTGCTTGTGGCGGCATGAATAAACTTATAGTTGCCCACATACATACCCACATGTGTAATGGAACGCCCGGTCCTGAAAAAAACCAGGTCACCTTCCTGTAAATCCCTGTCTTCAATACGGGTGGCAAAAGTAAATTGCTCTTTGGCTGTTCGTGGTATATCAATGCCATAAACGCTGTGCAATAATGTTTGGGTAAAGGCAGAACAATCAATACAATCTTCATCATCGCCTCCAAAACAATAGCGTGTGCCCATCCAATGATCCATTTGTTTCAATAATGTAAGGTTGTTGAGTTGCTCAACGGGCATATCAGTCATTATTGCATATTTAATTTGCAGCCAATCTGCCTTTTCCAGATTAAATGATGAATTATTACTGCTTACGGATTTTGTGCTGCCTGATGCAGGAGACGAATGAACAATATAGTTTGAATTTTTTTCGCCGGGCCTGATAGCAACTTCATTTAAAAACTTTGAATCTGTTTTTTTTGAAGCTGTTGTTTGTGTTGTGCTGGTATTATTGCGCGCAGTACTGCGTTGCAGGCTTTTACAACCACTTAAAATTAACAGCAGGCTAATGATTTGGGTAAGTCTTACTTTCATCGGCTGGTGCAATATAAAAATCCATTTGTAATAACAGCATTAACGTGCATAAATTGTATGCTTTTCTTTAACGATTTGCAAAATGTGGATAACCCCGAAAACGCCATTGCCTTATATTTAGGAAATTTGTTGGTTCTTAAAACAGCTATCAGCCTGTAATTTAAACTTTAAACAATGCAGTTTTCTCATCTTCATGTTCATACACAATATTCTTTGCTCGATGGCGCAGCTTCAATAAGTGATTTATATAAAAAGGCAGGAAAGCTGGGCATGCCTGCATTGGCCATAACAGATCATGGCAATATGTTTGGCGTGTTTGAATTTGTAAAGCAGGCATGGAACAATACAAAGGTTGTTGGTAAAGATGCAAATGGAAAAGATGTTATTGAGCCCGTAGTAAAGCCTATTGTTGGCTGCGAGTTTTATGTAGTGGCAGATCGCCATCGTAAAACGTTTTCCAAAGAACAAAAAGATGAACGTTATCACCAGGTTTTATTAGCGAAGAATAAACAAGGTTATGCCAATCTTGTAAAGCTTACATCGCTTGGTTTTATTGAAGGCATGTACAGCAAGTATCCCCGTGTGGATAAGGAACTGGTAGAAAAATATCACGAAGGTTTAATTGCTACAACCTGCTGCATTGGCGCTTACGTGCCGCAAACTATTTTGCATGATGGGGAAGAAGCCGCAGAAAAAGAATTTAAATGGTGGCTTGATCTTTTTGGTGATGATTATTATATAGAATTGCAAAGGCATAACATTAAAGAGCAGGAAGTAGTCAACAATACTTTACTGAAGTTTTCAAAAAAATATAATGTGCCTGTTATTGCTACCAACGACAGCCATTATACAGACCGAGATGATTTTAATGCGCATGATATTTTGCTTTGCATCAACACCGGTGAAAAGCAAAGTACGCCTGGCTTTGATGATTTTGTGAATGATGAATTACAAATAAAAAACCGCCGTTTTAAATTTCCCAACGACCAGTTTTATTTTAAAACACAGGATGAAATGGCTCAATTGTTTAAAGATGTTCCGCAATCTTTAGATAATACGCAAGCCATTGTGGATAAGGTTGAAGTATTGAATTTGAAGAAAGATATTTTGCTGCCTGCGTTTCCCATTCCAAAAGAATTTCAAACAACGGATGACAGCAACCTTAACCAGTGGAATTACCTTCATCACTTAACGTATGAAGGTGCAAGGCAGCGTTATAGTGAAATAACAGAAGAGGTGCGGGAGCGGCTGGATTTTGAATTATTCACCATTAAAACAATGGGCTTTGCCGGTTACTTTTTAATTGTAAGCGACTTCATAAAAGCAGGCCGTGAAAAAGGCGTTTTTATAGGGCCGGGCCGCGGCTCTGCAGCAGGAAGTGTAGTTGCATTTTGTATTGGCATTACCAACATCGATCCCATAAAATATAATTTACTGTTTGAAAGGTTTCTGAACCCCGACCGTAAATCAATGCCGGATATTGATACGGATTTTGATGATGAAGGCCGGCAAACTGTAATAAATTATGTAGTTGAAAAATATGGCAAAAACCAGGTGGCGCAAATCATTACCTATGGCACCATGGCGGCGAAGATGAGTATTAAAGATGTGGCGCGTGTAATGGATTTGCCGCTGGCAGAAAGTAATGCGCTGGCAAAAATGGTTCCCGACAGGCCGGGTACTGATCTTGGCCGTGTATTAACGGCGCCGCTTACTTCAAAAGAAGCAAAAGAAGGAGAGAAGTCGATAGAAGATAAAGAAGGCTATGGCGCTGAAGAGTTGGAGAACATTAAACGGCTTCGTGAAATTTATAAAGGCGATGATATTCGCGGCCAGGTATTGCGTGAAGCAGAACGGTTGGAAGGCAGTGTGCGCAATACGGGCATTCATGCCGCAGGCATTATCATCGCACCAAAAGACCTCACTGAATTAATCCCTGTTGCAACAGCAAAAGATTCCGATTTGTGGGTAACGCAAATTGAAGGCAGCGTGATTGAAGAATCCGGCGTTATTAAAATGGACTTTTTGGGATTGAAGACCTTGTCTATTTTAAAGACAGCGCTGGAGCTCATCAAACAAAATCATAACATAAAGATTAACCTGGATGATATTCCGCTGGACGACGAGAAAACTTTCCTGTTATACCAGCGCGGTGAAACCAATGCTACTTTCCAGTTTGAAAGTCCCGGCATGCAAAAATACCTGCGGGAATTAAAACCGGATAAATTCGCCGATTTAATTGCAATGAATGCATTGTACCGTCCCGGGCCAATTGCCTATATTCCAAACTATGTGGCACGCAAGCATGGCCGCGAAGAAATTGTGTACGACATCGCAGACATGGAGGAATATTTGAGCGAAACCTATGGCATTACTGTGTACCAGGAACAGGTGATGCTGCTTTCACAAAAGCTTGCCGGTTTCACAAAAGGCGATGCCGATGTGTTGCGTAAAGCAATGGGTAAAAAAGATCGCAAGACACTGGATAAAATGAAAGGCAAGTTTATGGAAGGCGCTGTTGCCAAAGGCCATGATAAAACCATTCTTGAAAAAGTTTGGACTGACTGGGAAGCCTTTGCGCAATACGCATTCAATAAATCGCACTCCACCTGCTACGGTTTTGTGGCGTATCAAACAGGATATTTAAAAGCGCATTATCCGAGTGAATATATGGCCGCTGTGTTAAATCATGCAGGCGCTATAGAAAAAATCACCTTCTTTATGGAAGAATGTAAACGCATGGGTTTAAAAGTGCTTGGTCCGGATATAAATGAATCATTAAAAGGTTTTGCTGTAAATAAAAAAGGCGAAATACGTTTTGGTTTAGGTGGGTTAAAAGGTGTGGGCGAAGCAGCTATTGAAAGTATTATTGATGAACGTAATAAAAATGGCGCTTATAAAGATATTTTCGATCTTATCAAACGTGTGAACCAGCGCACGGTAAATAAAAAATCGCTTGAAAGTTTGGTGTATGCAGGCGCCTTTGATTGTTTCCCCGAAATACATCGTGCCCAGTATTTTTATACAATGCCTAACGATACTGTTACAGGCATTGAACGCATCATAAAGTTTGGCAACGTTTTCCAGGCCAATAAACAAACGCAAACAAATACTTTGTTTGGCGATTCGGTAATGCCTGCTATTGCCACGCCGGTTTTGCCCAACTGCCCGGAATGGTCGCTAACAGAAAAGCTGGATAAAGAAAAAGATGTTACCGGTATGTTTATGAGTGGCCATCCGCTCGATCATTTCAAATTTGAATTGAAGTATTATGGCATTATGCAGCTTACTGATTTTTGTGAGATAAAGGAATCTAATACATTGGCTGCTGCCAACCGGGAAAAGAATATGCGTATTGCAGGATTGGTAACAGATGCACAACATCGCATTTCACGCAATGGCAAAAATTTCGGTTCAATGGTTATTGAAGATTTTAGCGGTAAAGCGGAACTGATGTTATGGAGCGATGATTACGTAAAGTTTAAAAATTACCTGGAGAAAGGCAATAACCTTTTAATATATGGTTATTTTAAACCACGCTACAATGGAGAAGATTATGAGTTTAAAATTGTAGCAATGAACTTATTGGAAACAGCGAAAATGAACCTTACCCGCAATCTTGAAATATGTGTTGAGCCGGCTTCGCTTACCAATGAATTTGTGCAGTTTGTTGATCAGAACGTAAAAGCCAACCCTGGCAAGTCTTCTTTAAAATTCAGGATAAGAGAATCGCAGGAAAACCTTGAGGTGGTATTGAACACAACTGATAAAGGTTTTACCATGAATGAAGAAATGGCTTCGTTTTTAATGGATAATCCTGATGTGGAAGTGAGTGTGGGATTATTTAACTGAGTTGATTTTGCTGGCTGCTGAATTTAAATTTATCACTCTTAACATTCCTTGATAAAATGAAACGATTGCTTGTTATTTTTTGTTTACTGATTGCAATACATACATTCAGCCAGCCGCGATGGAGTGCGCAAACAGCAAATGACTGGTACAGTAAACAACCCTGGTATTGCGGTTTTAATTATATACCGGCGTATGCCATTAATTACACCGCCATGTGGGACAAAACTTCTTTTGATGCTGCAGCTATTGATAAAGAACTGGCGCTTGCAGAAAACACCGGTATGAATGCAGCGCGTGTGGTTTTACAATATGCTGTGTATGCAGATGACCCTGCCTATTTTCTTAAAACCTTTGATACATTTCTTGAGCTTTGCGCAAGGCATAAAATAAAAGCTGTGCCCGCTTTGTTTGATGATTGTGTGTTTGGTATTAACAGCGATCCGAAAATTGGCAAACAGCCTGAACCGTTGAAAGGATGGTACGCATGGGCATGGTCGCCAAGCCCGGGGCACAGCATGGTAGTTGATTCAACAACTCATTTATTGCTTGGTAAGTATGTAACTGCAGTAATAGGCAAGTTTAAAACAGATGACCGCATTTTGTTTTGGGATTTATACAATGAACCCACAAATGGAGGCCTTGGCTCTGCAACATTTCCACTGCTGAAGAAAGTAATTGCATGGGCAAAAGCGGTTAATCCTAAACAGCCTCTAAGCATTGGTATGTTTGATAAAAATGCAAGGTTGAATGATATTATCATCAGCGCTTCTGATATTATTACCTTTCATAATTATGGTGATAAAGAAGCGTTGCAGCAACAAATAACAGATTTGAAAAAATATAACCGCCCCATCATTTGTACAGAATGGATGAACAGGCCATTTAAGAGCACGGTGGAAAATAACCTTCCTGTTTTTTATAATGAAAAAGTGGGCTGCATGTTGTGGGGCTTGGTAAATGGAAAAACGCAAACTGAATTGCCCTGGGGCCATCGTCCCGGCGACCCTGAACCAACAATATGGCAGCATGATTTATACCATGGCGATTTTACACCGTATAATGCAAAAGAAATTGCATTGCTGAAAGAATATATTGACAAATCAAAACAGTAACGCGGGCAAACGGTTATTAAAACCGCAAGACTGGCAGCAGGCATTTTGCAGAAAATTTATTTAAAGCAACTTATCTATATCATTGTTATATTGCATAAGCATCTCTCCTCATAAAATTAATTTCATCATTAATTTTATTGGTTTTGGTTTACTCCGCCCAACATATTGCCGCTCAAAATCAATCGAAGAAAAGAAGCCAATTCTTTAATAATACTGTTCAGGCAAAGCCATTCTTTTCACCTGTATTGCAATTAAAACCGGCAGGTGAAAAGGTTGAAACAGTCATGCCCGGTGTTCCTGAAGAAACAGCTAAATATTTAGAAGAATTAAATCGTGATTTTGATAAAGCAAGAAAAAATTTATGCGAATTATCGCGTGAGCTTTTTAAGCAGGCAATTAATACAAAGGGCATAATAAACAGCGATACAGCAATGGCATTGGATGTATTCTCTAATGTGGCCGCTAATTGCAGCAGCCTGAGCGGTTATATAAAACTTAAGCCTAAAAGCATTGCCGGAACAGGCGTGTATAAAACGTATGCACATAATTATACCGATGATTTCACTGGTTCAAAAGAAGGGAGGGACAAGTTTGATGCCAACGACTGGCACCAGGCTGTAAAGCAGGGAACAAACGCCGGTACAAGGGAAGAGATCGCAGGTGTTGGCGGCTTTTATCAACGCTCCAACGACACAATTAATTTGCCGGAAGATGCAACACTTGGAAGCGCTTTGCATGAGAGCATGCACAGAATGTCGGGTAGCAGGTTCAGAAGTTTTACAAGAAAATTTACTGATCCTGATTTTTTAAGCGAGGGTGCAACCCAATATTTTACAGATAAGGTTTTAATGGATATAGGCCTGCCAAAAATGAGTGGTCATAAATACGGAAGTAATGTGGCGGCAATAGAAAACCTTGTACGTAAAATGAATGGCAATTTTGATGCATTGGCAAGATTATATTTCCAGGACGATATAACTGCTTTTCATGAAATTTTATTCGCACTTCAATTAGCGCCAGATTTAAAAACAATGATTGCTAACCCCGGCCAGAAAATATACGATGCCGTAAAAACAAACTGATTTTTTTACCGATTCTCTCAAAATAAACACCTGCATTTTTTATTATATTACCAGTTGCTGCATCTACATTTGTTAAATAAATTTCTTATGAGTTTACAGGAAAAACTAAAAGCTATGCTACAGAGAAACACCAAAGAACAGGAAGCTTTCCTGCTTGAAAACGCTTCAAAAGAAGGCGTTGTTACATTGCCATCCGGTCTTCAATACATGGTTGTTACAGAGGGAAAAGGCGATAAGCCCGGGCCATATACTATTGTAACCGTTCACTATGAAGGCAGCCTTATAAACGGCAAAGTCTTCGATAGTTCTTACAAACGGGGTCAGCCTGCCAGCTTTGGCGTGCACCAGGTAATTCCCGGCTGGACAGAAGCTTTGCAGCTTATGCCGGTTGGCAGTAAATGGAAACTGTTTATACCTTCTGCATTAGGCTATGGTGCAAGAGGCGCAGGCGGCGCTATACCGCCAAATGCTACACTTATTTTTGATGTGGAATTATTAAGCATGCGATAGTCGATTTTATAACTGTTATTCAAAACATAGTTTTTATAACAGTTATTTTTTATTTTGCTGCATGCTAAAAAATTGCTTTGTATCCTGTTGCTTGTTACTCATTGTTTTTACGGCTTGCTCTCCATCAAAAAAAATAAGCCGTGCACAGCAAAGTTTTTTGCAGGATGCTGCCATAAAAAATGCGCATGCAGGCGTATGTATTTACGATGTCTCCGCTAACCGTTATATCTATAATTACCAGGGCGATCATTACTTTATGCCGGCAAGCAATACCAAGTTGTTTAGCTGTTATGCTGCATTGAAACATCTTAACGATAGCATTATTGGCTTGCGCTATTACGAAACGCCGGATAGTTTATACATCCTGCCTGCTGGTGATCCAACGTTATTGTATATGGATTTTACAAATAACCCTGTGTTGAATTTTTTAAAAGCGAACAATAAACCGGTTTCTGTTGCTGATACATATTGGAAAGAAGATCGCTGGGGCGAGGGCTGGAGCTGGGATGATTACAGGTATTATTATATGGCTGAGCGAAGCCCTATGCCTGTGTATGGCAATGTTGCCCACACAACATTTACGTATGACAGCCTTACGCAGCAGGTTCATTTTTCGCAAACACCTGATGTTGCTGGCGGCGTATCGTATAACGTTAATCCAAAACTTAAAAGGCCGGAAGTTGTAAGAATGCTTAATTCTGATTCATTCAACATTGATTATCCTCTGCAAAATATTAACTGGACAGATGAAATTCCTTTTATAACTAACGGCATTCATTCAACCATAAAAATAATCGGCAACAATAAATGGGCAATAAACAATAACCTGCCAACATCTTACGCCAACTATAAAAAACTGTATTCGCAGCCGCTTGATTCTATGCTGAAGCCGATGATGTACCGCAGTGATAATTTTTATGCAGAGCAAAGCCTGCTGATGGTAAGCAACGAATTGCTTGGTTATATGAATGATGCTGATATTATTGATACTTTATTAAAAACAGATTATAAAGATCTGCCGCAAAAACCATCCTGGGTTGATGGCAGCGGCCTGAGCCATTTCAATTTATTTACGCCGGAAGATTTTGTTATGCTGCTTGTAAAAATGAAAGATGAATTCGGGCTGGAACGCATTCATAACATTTTACCCAAAGGCAATACCGGCACGCTCGAAGGTTTATACGTTAATATAGGTGATAATATTTTTGGCAAGACAGGCACCATATATGGAGTAGTTGCATTAAGCGGGTATCTTAATTGTAAAAGCGGCAGGCTGGTTATATTTTCTGTATTAATAAATAATCATGCGGGGCGTGCACAATCTGTAAGAAAAGCTATTGAACGAATGCTTGTGAATGTATGGGAAAAATATTAGCAGGAGATTAAAGGGCATTTTAATTCTTGTTTTTCTTTTTAGGTTTCCTGCTTTTCTTATCAGAGGCTGAGGTATTGTTCACCCATTCATAATCTAATTGCCTTTTATCAAGATTGGCCGCTACAACGCGTATGGTTACTTTATCGCCCATTCGGAATTGTTTGCCGCTTCTTCTGCCTACCAAACTATAATCGCTTTCTATATGCCTGAATTCATCAAAATCGTTTAAATCCTGGATGCTTATTAAACCTTCGCATTTATGATCAACCGTTTCTGCCCAAAAACCAAAACGTGCCACGCCGCTTATTACAGCGTCAAATTCCTCACCCAAAAATTGCTGCATAAATTCCACCTGCTTGTATTTATTACCAGCGCGTTCGGCTTCCATTGCTGCGCGTTCACGTTCGCTGCAATGCGCACATTTTTCATCCATTTTTTTATCTTCAATGGGTTTCTTTTTTAAGCAGCTCGCTACAATGCGGTGCACCATTACATCCGGATAGCGGCGAATGGGCGAAGTGAAATGGCAATAATCTTCAAAGCCCAAACCATAGTGGCCAATATTCTCCGTTTTATACGCGGCTTTTGCCATAGTGCGAATGCCTAACTGCTCCAGCACATGCTGCTCCGGTTTTCCCTCCACATCTTTTAATAACTGGTTAAAACTTGCCGCAATTTTTTCAGGTGAGCTCATGTTGAATTTATGCCCGAACTTCCTGGAAAATTCCACAAAAGGAATAAGCTTATCCTTATCAGGTTCATCATGAACGCGGTATGGAAATGCCACATCTTTTTTTGCTGCTCTTATATCGCTTACATATTTGGCAACTGTTCTGTTGGCAAGCAACATAAACTCTTCAATCAATTGATGCGCTTCCTTGCTTTCTTTTATTACTATACCAATTGGTTTGGCATGTTCATCTAATTTAAAACGTACTTCCTGAGACGAAAAATTAATGGCGCCATTCTTAAAACGCTGCCTGCGCATTTTTTGTGCAATGCCGTTGAGTAATAAAATTTCTTCTTTATATAAGCCTTCTTTGGTTTCAATTACCTGCTGCACATCTTCATAAGAAAAACGATGATCGGAGTGAATAATAGTTCTGCCGATCCATGTTTTTTTTACCTCCGCTTTCGTGTTCATTTCAAACACGGCAGAGAAGGTATATTTATCTTCTTTTGGCCGCAACGAACACAAAACATTGGAGATGTTTTCAGGCAGCATTGGGTTTACACGATCAGGCAAATACACCGATGTGGCACGGGTATATGCTTCTTCATCCAATGCTGAACCTTCCTTAACAAAATGGCTTACATCGGCAATATGAACACCAATTTGATAAATATCTTTTTTTATTTTTTTAATTGATATAGCATCATCAAAATCTTTTGCATCCACTGGGTCTATTGTAAACGTAAGCACATCGCGAAAATCTTTGCGTTTCTTAGTTTCTTTTTCTGTTATATCGCCGCTCAGTTGCTCACTTTCTTTAACAGCTTCATCAGGAAATGATAAAGAGAAGCCGTTTTCTGCAATTATCTCCTGCATTGCCATATCGTTTACATTCTCTTCGCTTATTACGCTTATTACTTCGCCAATTGGCTTTTTGTCTTCGGCATTCCAGCGCACCAGCCGCACGCTTACATGATCTTTATTTTTTGCACCATTTAATTTATCAAAAGGAATATAAAAGTCGGGCATGGGTTTGTCAGTGTCTGCAATAAAGAATGCAGCTTTGGGCGATACCTGCAAAACACCAATAAACTCTGTGCGGTATCTTGAAATGATCTCTGTTATCCTGCCTTCTTTTTTGCCGGTAACGGGATGCTCTTTAAACACTTTTACGCGAACCGTGTCTCCATGCAATGCATTATTAAAACTGCCCGGCCTCACTAGTACGTCACCGCTGCCATCGGCTATAACTACATAGCCCAAGCCACTCCTTGCAATATCAAGCGTGCCTTTCAACATATAAGCCTGCGAAGACTGGTGCTTTGAATGTTTACGTTTCATCAGAGTTTTCTTGCTTTTACTTCATTAAATTATTCACGCATTGCATGAGTTGATTAAAATTATTTTAATTGCCGGTGAATGAACTAATGGCATCTTCCTTGTGTGGCAACACTTCAACTCTATATCATTATTCATTATGAACAACATTTACGCCGGGTTTTATTTTTCATAGTTTGTATATTATTGCAGCAGCCAGTTCAATCAGTCCGTCAATATACGCTACATAAAAGTCATATTGCGGTTTCAGTATCATCTTTTTTAAAACTATTCACAAAGTCAATAACTGCGTTGTTAAAAGCTTCAGCGCTGTCAAATAAAAAAACCGGTTTCACAGGCAATACATATAGAGGAATTTCCAGCAGTTGTTCTTTAAATTTCAGTAACCGCACTGCATCCTTTTCTGTTGTAATGATGAGCTTATTGCTTGATTGAATTTTTGCAAATTTTTTATTGATGTCTTTTAAGTCATCAATTGAAAAAATATGGTGGTCGCTGTAACTAACTTCATCGTACGCTGCACTTATTTCCGATATGTAATTTTTTAAAGGCTGCGGATTGGCAATGCCATGAACCAATAAAACTTCATCATTTAGTGAAACAGGCTTTTCGTTTTTACTGATGATATGATACGGCGTTTGATACTGTATTGCTGTAAAGAAAATCTGTTGGTTTTCCAATAGGTTTAATTGCTTAATGATTTCTTCTTTCTCAGATGCTGAAAGATTTAATGGGCATTTGGTAACAACAATTATATCGGCGCGTTTAGCAGATGTTTTCTGGTCGCGCAGATCGCCGGTGGGAAAGAAAAAATCATCCGTATATAAATCATCATACACCGTTAGCAAAATATTTAACCCTGCTTTTATAGCGCGGTGCTGAAAAGCATCATCCAATATAATTACCTGTATGCCCGGTTTATCATGCAGTAATTGTGGTATGGCTACAATTCTTTCTTCGCCAACAGCAACAGCAACATTGGGAAACTTTGTGTGAAACTGCATGGGCTCATCACCAATATCAATGGCATTGGTATTTTCATTGGCCAGCGCATAGCCTTTTGTTTTGCGTTTATAACCGCGACTTAATGTTGCAGTTGCATATTTATCATGCAGCAATTCCAGTAAATATTCTACCATTGGCGATTTGCCTGTACCGCCTAACGAAAGGTTGCCAATGCAAATTACAGGCAGGTTAAACGATGCTGATTGAAAGATTTTTTTATTATAAAAAAAATTGCGAACAACAATCGCCAGGCCATACAACAAAGAAAACGGTAACAATAAAATGCGGAATGACCGCAGAAAAATTGCGTTTAAATTCATATTATTTGCAGGTAATGCAATAATCAAAGATACAGTAAACGGTTTTTAGAGAAGCGCTGAACAGTGGCATCAGAAAATCAAATTGCTTTTAAGTATAGTTGCCTGCTCTTTTACAAAATCTGCAGTAACATTATTTGTAAAAGGCAATGAAGCAATTTTTTTATACCCGCTCCATTGCACAATTTCATTTTCGTAATTCATATAATGATCATTGAAAATCCATCCCAATACATCAATATCATGCGCTTTACAAACCTGTGCAGTCAATAAAGAATGATTGATGCTACCCAAATAATTGCGGCTTACCAAAATAACTTTTGCATTAAGTTTTTTAATAAGATCAGGCACGAATTCATTTTCATTTAAGGGAACCATTAAGCCGCCTGCACCTTCAATAATTAAATGGCGAGTGGTGAGTGATGAACGGTGAGTTAGAATTTGATTATTGATTATTTTGAAATAATCTTTTTCAATCTTACTTAAATCAATTGTAGTGCCTTCTTCCCTTGCTGCAATATGCGGCGAAGCCGGCAGTTTTAATTTATATGTTTCAGGATGAATGGTTGTTTGTTTATTGCTGATAATTTTTTGAACAAAGATTGAATCTGTGCCGGCATCAAAACCTGCCTGCACGGGTTTCCAGTAATCAGCTTCCAGCGCTTCTGTTAATACAGCAGCGGTAACAGTTTTGCCAACATCCGTACCTGTTCCTGTTATGAATATTGTATTAACCATAGTGACTTACAACTCTACTTTAAGGGACGGGAATAAAAAAACTAAATATGGTTGTTCCATAATTTCTTTTAAAGCTAAACCCTTTATATTTTTCATAATCGTTGCGTGGCGTGTGTTCTAATACAAAAAAGCCATCTTCTGCAATAAGATTTTTTTCAACGATTATTTTAGGCAGTTCATCAATTGTGTTTAAAGCATAAGGCGGCCCGGCAAAAATAAAATCATATTGTTCATTGCAGGCAGCAAGAAAATTAAACACATCCATTTTTAAAACATGGGCGTTTTCTATTTTAAGCAATTCAATATTTTTTTTAATGAAAGCATACATCGCTGCATCTTTTTCAACAATAGTAAGGTTTGAGGCACCCCTTGATGCAAGCTCATAGCTTATGCTGCCCGTTCCTCCAAAAAGATCAAGTGTTTTAGCACTGTCAAAATCAATTCTTGTTTGCAGAATATTAAACAGGCCTTCCTTTGCTACATCTGTTGTTGGCCTTGTATAAGGCATCTTTGAAGGGGGATGAATTTTTCTGCCACCCAGTGATCCTGAAATTATCCTCATACAGCATAATTTATATAAGGCATAAAATAATGGGCCGGGTATTCTTTAAACTCATCTCCTGCAAAACGGGTTTCATCAATGTGCAGCAATTGAAACCCTTCAAGGTACTGGTATAAAGTTTCGTAAAGTTTGGAAGTATTGTTTATAAACCCACCACATTGTATGGCAACATTTTTATCTATTTCATATTGCTTACACACATTCAAAATAAAATACAATACATCTTCAGGTGTAATGTATTCAGTTGTGTTTAAATAATGCAGTTTATTTTCTTTAAATAAACAAATTGTAAAATAACGGGGGTAGAAAAACAGGTAGATAAGGTTTTCGTGTGCACGTTCCAGCGAATTTAATAAAGCAACAAAGGGATGCGTAAATGTTGCGTTAGCAAAACACTTCTTTGCAATATCCTGCTTATCATTTTCCAAACGCCAGGCTATGGTACAGGGAGCAGCCTGTTCAGTAAATATGGTTGAAGCAGGCAGGCTGCCTTTGAGTAAATTAAAATTCTGTTGTAAAAATGCTATATCATTTTTTTCTTTCGGAACACATAAAACTTCATCTGTATTCCAGAAAAAGCTGATGCCGGCAACAGGCATTGCCAGCAGCCTTGAACGCAGTTTTGCATTATCAATAAGTTCTTCAAAATTTGAAGATGAAAGGTCACTGTATTGAAAAAATTCAAAAGCCCTCAATACATTATCGCCATTTTTCTTGCACCAGCATGCAATATGGCGCTTGCCGGTTTCAATAAATAGCTGCACATCATTCAAATCATCAGAATATATGCTATATGTTTTTTGAAGCATCTGCAATGTTACGGAAGATTTTTATGTGCCAGGCCTGCCAGCCTTTTCAACTAAATCATCAATGTATATTGGTTTAAGGCAATTTAGAAACGCATTTTAGCATAATTAGTTTTGGTTACAGCTTTGCTGTTTTAGCAGTTTTAATTCTCCGATGGAATATCACTGATGTCCAAAGGCATGATGTTATACGAAGCGTCTATATTGGCTTTCCTGTAAATATCATTTTGAGTACTGGCATATTCTTTTGCATTTTGCTCAAGCCAAAACGCAGAATCATTTCTCAAAATGGGTTTTCCGTCAATAGTAAAAGCTTCGAAAACTACGTAGATTTTCTTTTTCATAAGGTATCCGAGATCTTTTAAAAGTTAACAATCAGGTACTACATTTTAAGGCATTAAAATTCCAAAATAGATACCATTTCACAATAGGAAATGTTAATTTTCTTAACTTCTTATTCTTTTCGGGCATCGTTTGTAAAACCTCAATTATCGCACTTAGCGTTATTGCCATTGCCTTTCCCGATTGCGTAAACTTGTTTCCCGATCTTATAAGCCTTATTGCTTATACAGGCAGAATTTTACAGCCAAATTTTATAGATGAGATATATGGATAAGCAACCGGTAATAAAAAAGATATTTTTTGCACTTCTTCTAATACTAACAGCACATGGCGCATGGGCGCTGGATGAGGAGAATGACGAAGGATTGGGCGGTATTAAAGGAAAAATTACAACTTCAGATAATAACCCGGCCGCTATGGTTTCGGTTAGAGTTAAAGACACCAGGAAAAATACCATTTCCGGCGAGGATGGCTATTTTATTATCCGCAATATTCAGCCCGGCAATTACGAGCTTGAATTTTCTTTGGTAGGATATGAAACCATTTCAAAAAGCATAACAATTGTTGCTAATAAAACAGAAGATATTGCTGTGCAACTGCAGGTATCAGACAAAGAATTGCAGGAAGTAATTGTGAAAACGGCCAGCGGGTATAAAACAAATAGGCCTTCTTCAAGCCTTCGCGTTACAACGTCCATTTTAGAACTGCCTCAAAATATACAGGTAGTTACCGGCAAAACTTTAAAAGACCAGCAGCTGATCAGCATGAGCGATGGCGTTGTACGCAATGTGAGCGGTGCGGTAAGACTTGAACATTGGGGCGATTTGTACGCAAATATCACATCCCGCGGTTCGCAACTGCAGGCTTTCAGAAATGGGTTTAATGTAGTTAACTCTTACTGGGGGCCGCTTACAGAAGATATGAGTTTTGTTGACCATATTGAATTTGTAAAAGGCCCTGCGGGATTTATGCTTTCCAGCGGCGATCCAAGTGGCTTGTATAATGTTGTTACCAAAAAACCTACAGGCCAAACAAAAGGCGCTGCGGAAATTACATTGGGCAGTTACGATTTATACCGCGCAACGCTTGATCTTGATGGCAAGCTTAGCCGGGATGGAAAATTGCTATACCGCCTGAATCTTATGGGCCAGAATAAAGGCTCTTTCCGCCCCGATGAATTCAATAACCGCTACAGCATTGCGCCGGTTATCTCTTACCAGGTTGATGATAAAACAAAGCTTACGCTTGAATATACTTTGCAGCATGCCAAAATGAGCGACGTGGGTTCTTACTATGTATTTTCTACAAAAGGTTTTGCAACACTGCCAAGAGACTTTACAGCATTACCTCCTGGTCTTGAGCCAACAACCATTGACGACCACAGCGTGTTTCTGAATTTGCAACATCAGTTAAGTGAGAACTGGAAATTAACTATGCAGGGCGCTTATTTTTATTACAAGCAAATAGGCTCTTCCTTATGGCCAACTGCAGTTAATGATGATGGCACAATGATAAGGAATGTAGCAAGCTGGGATGCTTTGAGCAATATGACCATGGCGCAGGCTTTTGTAAACGGGGAAGTTTATACGGGCAATGTTCGCCACCGTATTCTTGGCGGTATTGATATGAGCAATAAAAAATATTGGGCAGATTGGGGACAGAGCTTTGATTTAGACAGCGTTGGCGGCGAATTTAATACGCTCGATCCCGGGAACAGGATGCCTTCAAACGGCTATCCTTCATTCGATCATGATTTTTCAACGCTGAAGCAAAGGGCAACTGCCATTGGCGGTTTGCAGGATTCCCGTTATACAAGCGTTTATATACAGGATGAATTAGGGTTTTTTAATGATGTGCTTCGCTTAACATTGGCAGGCCGCTATACTTATCTCAGCCAGGCAGCCTGGGGCGATCCGGCTAATGAGGCGAAGCATTTTACGCCACGTGCAGGCGTTAGCGTTTCCATCGACAGGGCAACTTCTGTATATGGTTTATACGACCAGGCTTTTATACCCCAAACTGCAGGCAGGTTAACTAATGGTGGTAAAGTAGAGCCTTTAACCGGCAATAACCTTGAGTTTGGAATAAAAAGAGATTGGGCTAATGGCAAATGGAACACAACAGTAGCCGTGTATCGCATTCTTAAAAATAATGAAGTAACAACTGATCCTAATTCAAATCCTTCCAATCCAACATCTATTATAATTGGCCAAAAAAAGGCACAGGGTGTTGAATTTGATTTACGTGGTAAAATAACAGATGGCCTTAGCCTTATTGCAAATTATGCTTTAACAGATTCCAGGGTATCCAAAGCTTCAAAAGATGGCGGATTACAGGTTGGCGATTATGTTCCGGGATTTGCAAAACATACTGCTAATACCTGGCTCAATTATGAAGTGCAGGGCGGTGCATTGAAAGGTGCCGGTGCTTCCATAGGATTTACATGGCTGGCAGACAGGCATACAAATGATGATGTTTCCGATGAGGCTCAACTTAAA
This sequence comes from Parafilimonas terrae, assembly GCF_900115755.1. Taxonomy (GTDB): domain Bacteria; phylum Bacteroidota; class Bacteroidia; order Chitinophagales; family Chitinophagaceae; genus Parafilimonas; species Parafilimonas terrae. The sequence goes on along the minus strand of NZ_FOXQ01000001.1, from coordinate 281,997 downwards.
CTGCCTGATTATTTTAAATTGGATGGCGGGTTATTCTGGCAGGGCGATAAAATAAGAGTTACTGCAAACGTGTTCAATATTCTTAATAAATATTTATACAGCGGTTCTTATTATTCCTGGTCAGGCGCTTATTACTGGCAGGCAGAATCTCCGAGAAATTTAAGGTTTAGCATTGCTTATAATTTCTAAAGACAGATAATGGTAAAGTTAAACAGGCCACCGGTTCCGGCGGCCTGTTTATTTTTAAAACGCCGGTATAATTTACCTGCAATGCGCTATTTTACAGGTTGGTAAAAAAATTGTAGGAATAAGAAAACTATAAGTATGAAAACTCCCCAGGGCTGGTCTCAGAACGATAATGCTTTATACCGTAAAATAGAGTTCAAAGATTTTTCTGAAGCGTTTGCATTTATGATTCGCACAGCATTGGAAGCGCAGTGCATGAACCATCATCCTGCATGGAAAAACGTTTATAATACCGTAGAAATATGGCTGAGCACGCATGATGCCGGTGATATTGTTACAGAAAAGGATATATCGCTTGCTGAAAAAATAAATGCACTTTTATAATTTGAGGTAACCCTTGAATTATTTTATTATTGATTGATATTTCGCTAATGAAGAGTGTAATTATTTGCCCATAAATAATTTACCGCTTTAAATCAATAGCATTTATTTACAGCAGTAATGACGCTCGTCATATAAGGCTTAACGCCATCAAATATTTTTGCAGCAAATTTTTTATCATGAAAATACCGGTGCATTTTGTAACGCCTAAAGAAGCATTATCTGTAATAAAAAGTAATCAGCGTGTGTTTATTCATGGCAGTGCTCATACCCCTACTTATCTCTTAAAACATCTTGCAGAGGAAGCCGGCAGGCTGCGTAATGTTGAAATTATCTCTATAAGCGTTTATGGTGATTTGCATGTAAATAAGCCTGAATTGAAAGATAGTTTCAGGCTAAATTCATTATTTGTATCGGCTTCGCTGCGGCAGTCCGTTAATGAGGGTTATGGCGATTATGTGCCGGTATTTCTCAGTGAGATACCAGCCCTTTTCGACCGCAATATTTTACCGATAGATGTTGCCATTGTGCATGTATCATTGCCGGATGCGCATGGTTATTGTTCGCTGGGTGTTTCGGTTGATATTGCAAAAAGCGCAGTAAGCAATGCCAGGTATATTATTGCGCAGGTAAATCCGAATGTGCCCCGCTCACATGGTGATGGTATGATACATTGCAGCCGCTTTACCTCAATGGTATATTGTGAAGATGCCTTGCACGAAGCAAATTTTTCAGAAAAATGTGGCCCTGAAACGCAGGTGATAGGAGAACTTGTTGCCGGGCTTATAGAAGATAAAAGCACACTTCAAATGGGCATCGGCGCTATACCCGATGCGGTATTAAGTTCGCTAACCAATCATAAAGATTTGGGTGTGCATACAGAAATGTGTTCCGATGGAATCATAAAACTGGTGGAAAAAGATATCATAAACAATAAGTATAAAAGGATACATCCGAACAAAACTGTATCTTCTTTTGCGCTGGGTTCTAAACAATTATATGATTATATAAGCGATAACCCTGCCTTTGCTTTTCTTGTAATAAATTATGTGAATGATCCTCATGTCATACGCCGCAACAATAAAATGGTGGCCATTAACAGCGCTATAGAAATTGATATAACGGGGCAGGTGTGCAGTGACTCTATCGGAACCTATCAATATTCCGGCGTTGGCGGCCAGATGGATTTTATGCGTGGCGCCGCTTTAAGCGAAGGAGGAAAGCCCATCATTGCCATTCCTTCGAGGACGGCGAAAGGCATTCCCCGCATTGTACCCATGCTTAAACCAGGTGCTGGTGTGGTTACCACCAGAGCGCATGTGCATTACGTAATAACCGAATATGGTGTTGCATATTTATTTGGTAAGAATCTAAAACAACGTGCAAGAGCGCTCATAAACATTGCACACCCGGATGACAGGGAAGGCCTGGAGAAAGCCTGTTTTGAAAGATTTAAAATGTTTTAGATTTTTTGTATGTAAAAAAAAGGCCGGCTTTTTACAAGCCAGCCTATATGTGTGATCATATAAGATTGATTAATCTTCTACTTTTACTTTGCCCTTGCTCTTTGCAATTACTTCTTCAGCAATGTTTGTTGGAGCAGGTGAATAGTGCGAAAATTCCATAGTTGAAGTTGCACGGCCGGATGACAATGAACGCAACTGCGTTACGTAACCAAACATTTCACTCAAAGGAACTTTAGCTTTAATAACCTGTGCATTGCCACGGCTGTCCATACCTTCCAATAAGCCACGGCGGCGGTTAAGGTCGCCTGTTACATCACCCATGTATTGATCTGGTGTAACCACTTCAACTCTCATAATAGGCTCAAGTAAAACCGGTTTAGCTTTTTTACCAGCTTCGCGGAAACCGGATTTAGCACAAAGTTCAAAGCTCATGGAGTCAGAGTCAACTGCGTGGAAGCTACCATCAAAAATGCGCACTTTCATGCTTTCCATTGGGTAAGCTGCCAATACACCTGTGCTCATTGAGCTTTCAAAACCTTTCTGGATGGCCGGTATAAATTCACGCGGAATGGAACCGCCGAAAATATCATTTACAAACTGGAACGATTTACCGGCATTTTCCTTCAGCCATTCTTCATCTGCGGGACCTATTTCAAACTGTATATCAGCGAATTTACCGCGGCCACCGGTTTGTTTTTTCAGTACTTCACGATGTTCAATGGTTTTGGTAAAGGCTTCTTTATAGGCAACCTGCGGATTACCTTGGTTTACTTCCACCTTAAACTCACGTTTCATACGGTCAACAATAATTTCAAGGTGTAATTCACCCATGCCTGAAAGAATTGTCTGGCCTGTATCTTCATCGGTTTTTACGCGTAACGTAGGATCTTCTTCCACTAACTTGGAAATGGCAAGACCCATTTTGTCGACATCCGCCTGAGTTTTAGGCTCAACCGCTACCGAAATTACAGGTTCAGGAATGAACATATTTTCAAGAACGATAGGATGATCTTCATCACATAATGTATCGCCAGTCTTTATTTCCTTAAAGCCAACAGCAGCAGCTATATCGCCAGCCTCAATAAAATCAACAGGATTTTGCTTGTTGGCAAACATTTTCATAATACGGCTGATGCGCTCGTTTTTACCGCTACGCATATTTCTTACATAAGACCCTGCGTCAAGATGACCGCTATAACAACGGAAGAAAGCAAGCCTTCCCACAAATGGATCGGTCATGATTTTGAAAGCCAATGCAGAAAAAGGAGCTTTGGGATCTGACTTGCGTGTAATTTCTTCTCCTGAATCCGGATCAGTTCCCACTGTATCAGGAAGATCAAGCGGAGAAGGAAGATAACGGCATACAGCATCCAAAGCAGTCTGCACACCTTTATTTTTGAAAGATGATCCGCACATCATCGGCACAATGCTCAAATCGATAGTTGCCTTGCGGATAGCTTCATGTACTTCTGCTTCGCTTATTGTATCAGGGTCATCAAAAAATTTCTCTAATAATTTTTCATCATATTCTGCAACAGCTTCAATTAACTGGCCTCTCCAGTAATCCACATCTTCCTTCATATCGTCAGGGATAGGGATTTCGGTATAGGTCATTCCTTCTGTAGCATCATCCCAAACTATGCCTTTCATCTGGATCAGGTCAACAACTCCTTTAAAGTTATCTTCCGCACCAATCGGCAACTGTAAGGGAACGCTCTTGGCGCCCAGCATTTCTTTCACCTGGGCCACAACGTTTAAGAAATCAGCACCAGCGCGGTCCATTTTATTTACAAAACCAATGCGTGGCACACCATAGCGGTTTGCCTGGCGCCAAACGGTTTCACTTTGAGGCTCAACGCCATCAACTGCTGAAAATAGAGCGATCAGGCCATCCAGTACACGCATAGAACGTTCAACTTCTACGGTAAAATCAACGTGGCCCGGAGTATCAATAATATTAAAATAGTATTTTTTAGAATCGGGAGTAGGTTTTCCCTGCAGCGTGGGAAAATTCCACTGGCAGCTTACGGCTGCAGAGGTAATAGTAATACCTCTTTCTTTTTCCTGTTCCATCCAGTCGGTTGTTGCAGCACCTTCGTGAACTTCACCAATTCTGTGAATCATTCCGGTATAACGAAGAATGCGCTCCGTGGTGGTGGTTTTGCCGGCATCAATATGTGCGGCAATTCCAAAATTTCGTTGTAATCTTAAATCAGCCATATAAGTTGTTATTTGTTATTTCATTTCAGCGATAATAAAATCCTGAAATTTTTTTGAGCGGCAAAGGTAATATTTTTTGGTGTTGCAGTTATATTTTGAAGGTTAATTAATTCAATAAAAAAGCCGCTGAATTTCAGCGGCTTTTTTATTATTTGAAAGATTATTATTAACCTTTTCTAAGATTTGGGTGAGGAGCAGGAACTGTGTTAGGACCTTCTTCTGTAGTTGGAACTAAATCCACAGTTGTAGCTGAACCATCCATGCCGTAAGTAAAGATGATGCGTGTTTCAGAAATACCTTGTTTTTCACTAAGGTAAGTCTTGATAGCATTTACATGATCCCAGCTAAGCTGTTGAGCTCTCTTATCAGAAGCACCATAGCCAACCAGTTTAACTTTACAAGTAGGATTAGCCTGTAACTGCTGGGCTACATTATCAAGTAATGAAGTAGCTGTGCTGCTTAATTTAGCGCTGCCGCTCTTGAACTGTACGCTTGGTAAGCTGCCTATTGCACAAACCGGTGCTACTGGCTGAAGGTTTTTGCAGCATTCTGGTTCAGGACAAGTACCTACGCCGTCTGCATTAACAGGGAAGCAGTTTTGAGGAGTAAGTTTTTCTTTATCCTTGCAATCAGGAACGCCGTCACCATCTGTATCAAGGCTAACACCTTTTACGTCAACTGCGCAACCTGCAGGAGTGCTTGGTTCCATATCGAACTGGTCTGTTACGCCGTCGCCATCAGCATCAGGTAAAACAACCGGAGGAAGTTTCATGTGCTTTGGAGTTGCAACTTCGTTGTACAGGTAGTTGTTAGGATTAACCCACCATAAAGGTGCTGTATGTGTAGCTGAGTTACCAAGGTTAAACGCGATTTTAGCTGTAGAGAAAGCGAATTTATCAGCGCCGCCTCTTACACTGCCAGACTGATTAATATAACCGTCTAACATATCAACACCTGTAAGCGGAGCTACGATTCTTTCTTCAACACCGAAAGTAATTCTTGGGCTGATCCTGAAATCGATACCGGCACCAAAAGCTAAGTTGTGATATAATGCCTGGTTTTTATTTCCATTATCATCTTCATGGAATGTAGAAATAAAGTTCTTTGAATCTTTTTGATAAAGATCGAAACGAACCGGGCCTGTTGCTGAGAAAATTCCATCATCCGGATTACCAGCGGCAACCTGAGAAGCAGCAATGCTATAACCGGCAAATACATAATAGTTTACTTTGGGATTGCCTCTGAAAGAGCTCAGTGTATTTAATGAAGCAATCAAATCCAGGTTCAACATGTGCGTTGTATTGGAGCTATATGGGATATAATTCTTATAGCCAGGAATTTTCTGGATGCTTGCCACATAACCAAGACGGGTAGAAAATACATGGCTTAATGCGAAACGGGCTGCAACGCCGCCGGCAAATCCACCTGAATAACCATCAGCTAATATAGGACGGTCGCCAATGATAATTGCATTGCCACCAAGTACTGATAATTCCCACATCCCGCGTGGCTTTGCCGGATAAGGGTTCTGATAATTTACAAATTCGTTATACTGAGTTGTATTCGATACTTTACTAGAGTCATAAGCCCAGCTTGCATCGGTTGAACTTGTTGAAGACCCAGTAGTTGTTGTAGTACCATCTTGTGCGTAAGATGAGATCTGCATTAGTCCTACAAGGGCTAAGAGCAATTTTAGCTTTTTGCTTACCATAGGTAAAATTTTAAATGTTTAATGTTTCCCTTTAAAAAAATATAACCACAAAAGTACTCATTGATAATGAAATACCAAATTTTTACTATCTATTTTCTTTTGATCAAACCGCTCTTATGACAAAAACTTTATTCATTATGCTGCATTTCCTTTACCAATTAGTTTTCCCATATCTTGCAACTGTTTGAAATTTTTAATGAAGAAAGCTATACAATTAATAGACCAAGATTTAACAAAGTTCGAAGAATACTTTAGCAAAGCCGTAAAAAGTAATGCTCCTTTGCTCGACAGAATTATGCAGTACATCGTGAAAAGAAAGGGCAAACAGATGCGGCCGATGTTTGTATTATTAAGTGCCAGGTTAGGAGGGGAAATAACAGATACCACATACAGGGCTGCTTCGTTGGTTGAACTATTGCACACGGCTACACTGGTGCATGATGATGTTGTTGACGAATCTCCCGAACGTCGTGGTTTTTTTTCAATAAATGCGCTATGGAAAAATAAAGTGGCTGTACTTGTGGGCGATTATTTGCTTTCCAAAGGCCTTCTGCTATCCCTTAATAATAATGATTACAAAGTTTTACAAATACTCTCTGAGGCAGTGAGGCAAATGAGCGAAGGTGAGCTATTACAAATAGAAAAAGCAAGGAACCTGAATTTAAGTGAGGACATTTATTTTAATATCATAAAAGGAAAAACCGCCTCATTGCTGTCGTCTGCCTGCGCGGCGGGTGCCAGCACCACCTTCCCTGATAGCCAGAATATAGAAAAAATGCAACAATTTGGCGAAAAGGTAGGGATGGCATTCCAGATAAAAGACGACCTTTTTGATTACAGCACCGAAAATGTGGGAAAGCCAACGGGTAACGATATTAAAGAAAAAAAACTCACCTTGCCCCTTATATACACTTTGAATAATTGCGAATCAAGACTCAGGAAGAAAATTATTTATATCGTTAAAAACGAAAACCGCGATCCTGAAAAAGTAAAATTTGTTATTAACACAGTTAACGAATGCGGCGGAATAGATTATGCAACACGCAAAATGCTTTCTTTCAGGGATGAAGCATTGTCGTTATTACATAGTTTTCCCGCATCCGATACAAGAGATGCGCTTGAAGACCTGGTTAGATATACCACCGACAGGCAATTTTAGCCTTTGAATTATGCAAAAGCGATGGAACATATTACCCTTTGATGAAACTGCAACGCTGCAACTGCAGCAGGCACTTCGGATAAATAGAACAATCTGTAAAATTCTTGTGCAGCGCGGAATTGACACCTATAATAAAGCACATGATTTCTTTCGCCCTGCGCTTAGCCAACTGCATGATCCCTGGCTGATGAAAGACATGCTGAAAGCAGTAACCCGTATTATCGCAGCCATTAATAATAAAGAAAAAATCCTGGTTTTCGGCGATTACGATGTGGACGGAACCACTTCCGTTGCCTGCATGTACCAGTTTCTAAAATCAATATATCCACAGGTTGCTTATTACATTCCGCATCGTTATAAAGAAGGTTATGGAATATCGAAAGCAGGTATTGATTTCGCTTATGAAAATAATTTCTCTTTGATTATTGCGCTTGACTGCGGTATAAAATCTGCGGAGCTTATTAATTATGCAAAACAGCTAAACATTGATTTTGTTATTTGCGATCACCATTTGCCCGATGAAATAATTCCCGATGCGATTGCAGTGCTCGATCCAAAACAAAAAGACTGTAATTATCCTTATAAGGAACTGTGCGGCTGCGGTGTTGGGTTCAAATTAATGCAGGCTTTAAGCGATGAGTTAGGCCTGCTGCCGGAATATTATCTGAAATATATTGACCTGGTTGCGGTAGCAATAGCCGCTGATATTGTTCCTATAGATGGCGAAAACCGCATTCTTGCATTTCACGGATTGAAGAAAGTGAATGAAAATCCATCCGTGAGTTTAAAAGCCCTGCTTTCGCTGGCGGGAATGCAAAAAAAAGTGCATATAAATAGCCTTGTGTTTATTGTGGCACCGCGCATAAATGCCGCCGGCAGGATGGACGATGCAAAGAAGGCTGTACAATTATTTATTGAAGAAGATTATGACAAGGCGATGGAATACGCCAAATTGCTGCACAATGATAATACAGAACGAAAGGAAGCCGACAGCAATATTACAGATGAAGCCCTAACCTTAATTGAAAATGATGCCATATTAAAACAACGTAAAACAACTGTTGTTTATAAAGAACATTGGCACAAAGGCGTAGTGGGTATTGTTGCCTCAAGATTAATTGAGAACTATTACAGGCCTACTATTGTGCTTACAAAAAGCGGCGATATTATTGCCGGGAGCGCCCGCAGTGTGCCGGGTTTTAATTTATACGAGGCTATTCATGCGTGCCGGGAGCACCTGCTTGGTTATGGCGGCCATTTTGCTGCTGCGGGTTTATCAATGATGGAAGATAAATTACCTGGCTTCATTGACAGCTTTGAAAAAGTTGTATCGCAAACTATCACAGAAGAATTATTAATACCCGAAATTATAATTGATGCAGAGCTTTCTTTTAATGAAATCAATTTTACTTTTTTAAATATAATTGAGCAGATGGAGCCTTTCGGGCCTGGCAATATGCGGCCTGTTTTTATCAGCCGTAATGTGAAAAATACCGGGTATTCAAAACTGGTGAAAGAAAACCATGTGCGGTTTGTGTTGCAGCAGCACGATAAAATATTAACCGGCATTGGATTTAATATGGCTGAAAAATTTGCTTTGCTTGAATCAAACCTGCCGCTTGATGTTGTTTACACCTTAGATATAAATGAATGGAATGGTGAAAGGATGATACAAATGAAGATGATCGATTTTAGGTTGTCAGCATAAATTTGTGATTGCTCAAACGCTTTTTGCTTATGATAAAAGTTGTACATGTAACTGAAGCCTTTGAAGGCGGGGTGATAGAATTCTTACGATGCCTTACCAACAGCACACCCGATATTGAGCATACAATAATTTATGGCCGCCATCAATTTTTTGAAAAAGCCCACAAGTCATTTCCGGCTGATGTGAAGTTTATAGCATGGCCCGATGTGAATACAAAAATTTCTCCCCGCAGCGATATAAAAGCTTTAAGGCATTTAATCAAAATTTTAAAAAATTTACAGCAGGTTGATGTTATTCATCTTCATTCTGCAAAAGCAGGTATTCTTGGACGGATCGCCGCCAGGCGTACAGGACATAAAAAAGTAATTTATGCACCACATGGGGCTACCTTCTTGCGCAAAGATGTTTCAGCATTGGCACGAACTGCTTTTGCAACCATTGAAAAAGCAGTAAGTATTTTTCCTGCCAAAGTAGTAGGCGTTTCAAAGTCTGAAGCAGATGCCTATCGCCGCCTGGGTATTCGAGCAAGCCATGTGAATAACGGTAAGTTCTTTCCCGAATCGCCTGAAAAAAAAATGCCCGGAGATATATTTACAATTGTAACTACAGGCCGTGCCATGCGGCAAAAGAATCCGGCTTTATACAATACAATTGCATCTGCATTTACGGATAATAAAAAAATTCAGTTTATATGGATAGGCGATGGTGATGAACGTCAATTTCTTTCATCGCCTAACATAAAAATAACGGGCTGGGTTGACAGGACTGAAGTTGAAAATAATCTTCGCGAAGCAGATCTTTATATTTCAACTGCATTATGGGAAGGCCTTTCTTATGCAGTGCTGGAAGCCATGAGCATGCGGCTTCCGCTGTTACTCACCAATTGCCCGGGCAATAATGATCTTGTAGAGAATGGCATTAATGGTTTTCTATATAATTATCCGGCGCAGGCCATAGACTTTATTAACCAGTACTTTGATAACTCTAAATTATTACGGGCACACGGCGATGCTTCTTACAGCATGTTGCAATCAAATTTCAGCGTGGAGCAAATGGCGCATGGCTACCGCGAAGTGTATGCGTCCATGTAAACTAAAATTTATTCACGGCAACGCTATTGAAATGGAATAAACACAGGAGCATCATTTATAAAATGCAATTAACTTTCTCATTTTTATTATGCTGATGCAGGTTTCAAAATTGTTATGAACATAAATCAGTAACAAGCTGTTTAACGAAAAAACATTAGTCAATAATGATATTGTATTTATCCAAAAGCCCTGCAATATTTGCCAGTGAAAACCTTGCCTGCTTTATTTTATTAAGCTCCGGGTTAATTGAATAATTATAAGATGTTCTGAAGTCGGCTTTTTCAAGTATAGTATTTTCAAACTTTGCATTAAGAAAATCGCATGCAGTGAAAACAGCGCCGGCTGCATCGCATTCTGAAAAATCAGTTTCGTGCAACCGGCAATTTTTGAAAATTGTTTTTTTAATTTTTGTTTTATAAAAAGATGCGTTATCAAGCATGCAGTTATCAAAGCCAAAGGCAACGCCAAACTTATTACAGTCATCAAATAAAAGCCCTATCATTTTGCAACCTTCAAATTGCACATCCCTGAAATTGGTTCCCTGTAATTGAACAAGGCTTAGGTTGCAATTAATAAACCTGCAATCAATAAATGTAGCTTCTGAAAAATCTGCCTTCGAAAAATCTGCATTACTGAAACTGCAGTTTTCAAAGCTGTTTTGTACAAAAATTAATTGCCCGCAGGCTTCAGCGGTGAAATCTTTGTCTTCAATAAAATCACGCATAGGTGTTGTTATAAACAGCTATAAAATGTTGTTGCAACCGGTTATTCTTTTATAGCATTTGCTATATAGGATGCCACATCGCCGCCTTTTGCCGTACCAATTTTTTGCAGTGCCCCGTTTATATAAGGGTATAAATTTTCTTTGTAAGAAGATGGAATTTTATTTCTGAAAGCAACAACTTTATCAACGCCTTCTTTTATTTGCTGTTCATCGCTGAGCTTTGAAAGATAGCTACAGAAATAGGCTGTAAGGTTAAGCTTGGATTGTGTTGGCAAACCCTCATACTTTGTTACGATCATATCATAATCTGCAGGATTGCCGGTTAAGATGAAAATAGTAGTTATAATTTCATTCAGGTCGCCTCTTGCATCTTGGGCATATTTTGTTGCAAGCGAATAAGCGTTTGAAGGGTTCAAATTACTTAAGCCAATTAACGAAGCGCCTGCAACGCTGTAAGAAGAATCATCAATACCTTTTTCAAACAAAGGCTGGTATTTTGCGTTACGCAATGCAGCCAGCAGCGTTAAAGCTTTTGCCTTCGTTTTATTATCATTATCTGTTTGGGCAATGTGCTCAACCATTTGCTGCAATGCAGTATCTGACATTGCATTTTCAACTTCACCTAACCTGTCGAGCGTAAAGCTTCTTATGCCATAATATTTATCATTCAGGCCAGGGCTTAAATCTTTGGTCATGTTTTTATCAGCAAAATATTGCAGCGCTTCGCGGCGGTCAACATACAACGGTGCATACTTTAACTGCGCCCTGAAATTGTCATCTGTTTTATGATCTATTTTTTCACAAAGCAAAGTTTTATCGCCATCAAAATTTATAAGATCAGGCCTTGTTGTGTATGCAAAAGAAAAAGTATCAATAGTGTGCTGCATCCAAACACGGTGGCGCTCTTTATTTGATCCGTGATATATATCAATATACACAGGCATTTTAAAAATTTGCTGTGTTTGGTTTTGTTCAACAATTACATCCACCTTATGTGCGGAATCATTATACACATAATTTATATCCAAAACCGGGTGGCCTTCACCATAATACCATTCATTCCAAAACCAGTTTAAATCCTGGCCTGTTACACTTTCAAAAGCCAGGCGCAATTGCTGCGCTTCGCCGTTTTTAAATTTATTATCCGTAAGGTATTTATGCAGCGATGCAAAGAAGGCATCTTCGCCAACATAATTACGCAGCATATTTAAAATGCGGCCGCCTTTCGCATAGCTCACATCATCAAACATATCTTCTTTATCGGCATAATTAAAGCGCACCAGTGTTTTGTTTTCACTGCCGCTGTTAAGATAGCTTTGCATGCCGGTGTAATTGGTTTCATCGCCTTTATCTTTTCCATATTTATATTCATTCCAAAGCGTCTCGCTAAAATCGGCAAAGCTTTCATTTACGGTAAGGTTGCTCCAGCTTTCTGCGGTAACCAAATCGCCAAACCATTGATGGAACAATTCATGCGCAATTACATCTTCCCAGGTATTGCCATCTTTTAATTCACGTGCATTTTGATAAGCGCCATCTCCATGCAATGTTGATGTGGTATTTTCCATAGCGCCGCTTACATAATCGCGGCCCACTATCTGGTTATATTTCTGCCAGGGAAAATCAATTCCCAATTTCTCAGAATAAAACTTAATCATTTCAGGTGTGTGGCCAAATATGCCGCGTGCCACAGGCGCATATTCTTTCTCCACATAATACGCCACTTCTTTTCCTTTATAACTGTCTTTAATTATGCTGTAATCGCCCACGCCCATGAAAAATAAATAAGGGGATTGCGGCAAATCCATTTTCCAGGTATCGGTGCGGGTGCCATCGTTATTTTTCTTTTTATTTACAAGAAGGCCGTTGCTAAGCGTAACATATTTATCAGGCACCGTCATGGAAATTTCATCCGTTAATTTTTGATTGGGTTTATCAATCGTTGGCATCCACACAGAATTATGTTCTGTTTCGCCCTGCGTCCATATCTGGATTGGCTTTGTTGTATCTTTTCCCAGCGGGTTAATAAAATACAAGCCTTTTGCATCGGTAATGGCAGCGCTCCCTTTTTCACGCCATTCATTTGGTTTTGAAACGTAATCTATATACACCGTATAATTTTCACCGGCCTTATACGTTTTATTTAATTTGATGCGAAGGAATGCACTGTCATACGAATATTTCAGCGGCGTTTTCTTTCCCTTGTCAAAAAGTGCAACTTCATTAATGTTCATGCCTTTTGCATCAAGCGTTAATGAATCTGTGGGATAGAAATGCGGACGCGCCGTAAGCCATTCCTTGCCATACATGTAAGATTTAGCATAATCAAATTTTACATCGAGTTTTGTATGAACAAGGTCATTCACTTTAGTGGCTTCGGCCCGGTAAATATTTTTCCAGGATGAATCGGGTTTCGCTGAATCGCTTTGGGCAAACGTTTCAACGCCTGCAAGCAGAAAAAGGATTAAAAGAATTTGCTTCATGAATTTTTATTTTGTTGGCCGCAACGGCTTTGTGTGCTGAAAATGCAATTTTAGGGCAACAAAAGTAAAGGTGAATGGCGCATACGGTTAATGTATAAATGGTTAAAATATATGAACGGGTGTTGGCAGTATGGGCGCAGCAGGTTTATTTTATATTAGTTTTGTGAGCGCAAAAAGCATTGTATAAATAGCATAGCATGAGGTATCCCGTAAAACTTTCAGGATTTTTACTCTTTTTCTGCATGATTTGCCTGGCTGTTAAAGCCCAGCAAAAACATTTTATTTATGTGCAAAGTGAAGACCGGCAGCAGTTTGCGGTTATTATGGATGGCAAAGTATATAGCTCTTCAGACTATGGGTATGTTATCATTCCCAAGCTTGACGATGGTGAATATAAATTTACAGTGAGCTTTCCGCTGAACAAATTTCCTGACCAGGCTTTTAACTGCACTATAAATAAAAAGGACGCTGGTTTTTTTCTTAAGAACGGCGCTAACGGCTGGGCGCTTGAAAATATGCAGACTCAAAAATCATTGGCGGGCAGCGGGGGAAAAGCCAATGATAACAATGCTTTCAGCGATATGCTTTCTGATGTGGTGGGCGATTCAACACTTAATCAGCCCGTAGTTACCGCGACTCCTCCTGAAGTTGAAAAACCGGTTTCCGATGCAGGCAATGTTGCTGAAATCCTACCTTCAGCAGAAACCGCCGCCGTGCATCAGCCTGAGAAAATCGGCGAATTAAAAGAAGATACAGGAACCAATCTCGTATTTATTGATCAATCGCAAAGCGGCATTGATACAATTAGTGTTTTTATTCCTGCCAACCAAGAAGCAAAAATTTCCAAACCTGAAGATGAAACTGCTACCAGCAATATCGTTCCTCAAGATTCTTTAAACGAGACAGCTTTTCAAAATACAAACCCTCCTGAAATAAAACAGGAAGCCAAAACAAGCGAACCTGTTTTCCTGGATAATGATAAGCCGGCAGATACCGGCTCGGAAAAAATGACCACCGATATCTCCAATCCTTTTTATAATGCTGAAGAAAATAAAACCCCTGTTACTTCAGCACCGGTTGAAACAAATACTGAGGCTGCAGCGCCCACAGAAAATAATAACAATAATACAGTTGTTAATAATGCTGCAGCAGGTACACGCCAGGATTGCGATGATATGCTTTCTGAAGATGCTTTCAGCAAGCTTAAGCGCAAAATGTTTTCGCAGGATAATGATGACGCCATGGTGCGGTATGCTGTAAAATTTGTAGGAAAAAAATGTATATCAACTGATCAGGTTAAAGCGCTCGGCAGTTTGTTTTCGAGCGATGATGGCCGTTATAATTTATACGATGCTTTATATAAGTATGTGTATGATTATGGCAACTATGCGAGCTTATCCAGCCAGATTTTAGATCCTTATTATAAAAAACGTTTTGCAGCATTGCTGCGATAACAACAAGCTGCAACCATGCCACGCTATTTTATTGAGGTCGCTTATGTGGGGACTCGTTACAGCGGTTTCCAGGTGCAGTTAAATGCAAATACCATACAGGCTGAAGTGGCGCGTGCATTAAAAATTTTCTTTGGAAAGGAGTTTGAGTTAACAGGTTCTTCCCGCACAGATGCAGGTGTGCATGCTCAGCAAAACTTTTTTCATTTTGATACGGATACTGAAATAAGCAATAAAGCAGTTTACAGCCTTAACTCCATATTACCTTACGATATAGTTGTAAAAAATATTGTTGAGGTTAAGCCTGAAGCGCATTGCCGTTTCAATGCAATTTCAAGAACCTATCATTATTATATAACCCGGTTTAAAAATCCTTTTTATTTCGACCGTTCTTATTATTACCCTTTTAAGGCCGATATAAGTTTGCTGCAGGAATTAGCCATAGCTATTACAACGTTTAATGATTTCACTTCTTTCTCAAAAAAGAAAACACAGGTTAAAACATTTAACTGCACAATTGAATATTCGCGATGGGTTTTTGAAGATAATATCTGGCGGTACGAAGTAAAGGCCGACAGGTTTTTACGCGGTATGGTTAAAGGCCTTGTTGGCACCATGCTGAAACTTTCAAAGCATAATAAAACCATAGCTGACCTTGCAGATATTTTTGAAAAGCAAAATTCTTCCGCCGCAGATTTTTCAGTTGCGCCAAACGGGCTTTTTTTAATGTCAGTTGAGTTTAAAGAAAGTATATTCCACAACCTGGCGTGAGCACATATTTTTGCTGCCATTCCTGCTAATAACTTTCATGTGCACCAGTGGCAATAATTAAAACTAATTTTGTTGCATGACTTCAAAACAGCAAATAGTTGATAACTGGCTGCCGCGTTATACAGGCCAGTCGTTAAAAGATTTCGGATCATATATTCTTCTTACCAATTTCAGCAATTATGTAAAAAGCTTTGCAGAAATTTTTAATACCGAAGTTATCGGCATCGACAAACCTTTCCAATGCGCAACAGCAGAAAAGATTACGATCATTAATTTCGGAATGGGCTCTCCCGGCGCTGCAACCATAATGGATTTACTATCGGCCATCAACCCAAAGGCTGTGTTGTTTTTAGGCAAATGCGGCGGCCTCAAAAAGCGTAATAAATTAGGCGACCTTATTTTGCCTATTGCTGCCATAAGAGGTGAGGGAACATCAAACGATTACTTCCCACCCGAAGTACCTGCATTACCTGCATTTGCTTTACAAAAAGCTATTTCAACCACCATAAGGGATTATCGTACCGATTACTGGACAGGTACTGTTTACACCACCAACAGGCGGGTGTGGGAACATGATGATGAGTTTAAAAAATACCTGGCTAAAATACGGGCGTATGCAATTGATATGGAAACGGCTACCATATTTACCGTAGGGTTCTACAATAAAATTCCCACCGGCGCTTTACTGCTGGTAAGTGACCAGCCTATGATTCCTGAAGGCGTAAAAACAAGTGAGAGTGATAAAAAGATTACAGAACAATATGTGCAAAGGCACCTGAACATAGGTATAGACAGCCTGAAGCAATTAATTAATAAACATGAAACAGTAAGGCATCTCCGGTTTTAATTTCTTTGTAAATTGCTATGCTAAAAAATAATGCAATGAAAAACACAACATCCGTATGCTATTATGCAAAACATATCGCGAACCTGTTTTTACTTATGTGCCTCTTATTATGCGTAAATGTTCAGGCGCAGGATAGTAAAGATTATAAATTCAGGCTTGGTATTACCTATACTACTACATCGGGTGACAAAGCGCATGATATAAAGATGTGGTTATCTGATGAAGCTTATACAGGTATTGAAGCTTCGGAAAACTCAGGAAGCGCTTTCATTATTTTTAATATGAAAGATAAAAAGATGATTACTATAATGGAAACCCAGAAAATGGCCATGATTATGGACCTTGGAAAATACCAGCAAATGATGACTCAAAAAATGAAAGAAGCCGAAGACTCGCTGCCAAAAGTTGAAAAAACGGGCATCACAGAAAAAATACTGGGATACAATTGCGATCAATATAAAATTACAAGCGATAAAAGCCAAACGCTTGTATGGATAACAAAAGAGCTTGGCAATGGTTTCGCCGGTTTTTCAAAAAGCCTTATGATGATGCTGAATAATGGGCGGAGCAAACCGCAGGGCGCTTCCATTCCAGATATACAGGCTGCCGCAGATGGCGTAATGATGAAGATGGAGGCGACAGACCTCTCTTCCAATAAAGTAACGAAGATGGAAGCTACTGCAATTAATAAAGACGGGAAGGATTTAAATATAAGTGATTATAAAACCATGAGCATGTAAAGCCGCAGGGGTCGTATTAATTGCCAATGTATAATATAATTAGCCACAGATACACAGATTTTTTTTGTGCATCTGTGGCTAAAAAATTTGTATTCAACCTCATTCCATTTTATAGGCTGGGCTATTCCAGTTCAGCTTGCCTTACCCTAAACTTCTGAAAGCCTCGAACCTCTTTCATCAATTTATTTTACCGCTCATCAGCACTTTGTAAAAGCATGATTTTTATAAATTATTGATTTTCATTGCAAATTATTTTGTAATAATACTTTCCACTGCACATTACTTAAAATAAAATAGTATTATGTTTTGCATAGTACTGAAAAATACCTTTATCTTTGTGATGTCAATTAATCAATAACAATAAAAACAAAATATATGAGAACAGAATTCATCAGCCTTTTTGCAGAATTAAATGCAATGGAGCTTGAAAACCTTACCAGGGAAACAAAAGAAACAATCGCTGCTGATGTACATGTTGATAATAAAAAAACTGTATTCACCGCAGCAAATCTTTGGAGCATTCACAACCGGAGACGCGAAAGAACCTCAAGAAGGTATATGTAATCAAATTAACCAACCAATAAAATATTTTAAAATGAGAACGCAATTAACCAGCCTGTTTACAACATTAAACACCACAGAGCTTGAAAACTTAACGAGAGAAATAAAAGAAACCGTTGCTACCGGTATCCAGGTTAAAAATGTAAAACCTGTATTTACCGCGGCTAATCTCTGGAACATTCACAATATGCGGCGTGAAAGAACTTCAAGAAGGTACATGTAAATCAGATTAACCAACCAATTAAAAATATTTTGTATGAGAACAGAATTCATTAACCAGTTTGCTGAATTGAATGCAATAACACTGGAAAATTTAATAAGAGAAACAAAAGAAACTGTTGCAATTAACGTGCATGTTGAAAACACAAAGCCTGTGTTTACAGCAGCTAACCTTTGGAATATTCACAATAAAAGAAAAGTAAGAGCGGGAGGAAGGATGTTTGTTGCCTGATTATAAAGCAGGCATAAAAGTCAACGGCGCAGTTATTATAGCTGCGCCGTTTTTATGTTTAATTTTTTTTGACTTAAAGACAAACTTCTTCGGGAAGATATTTGGCAATCAGATCTTCGTAATACGATTTCAATTCCGAAACAACGGGTGGTTTCGGGCTTTTGGAATATAAATCGTAGGGATTGAATTTCCTTACCCAGTCAAACATTTTGCGGTCGTGGTCATTCAATAAATGATCGTAAGCATTTTCGCGGTGCTGGGAATAAAATGAATGATAGCGGATCATGTACAAAGATGGTTCCGGCATATAATCTTTCACAATCTGGTATAAATATTCATCGTGCCCCCAACTCATGTGTACATTATCCAGGCCGCAGCCATGTTCATACACACCATATTTGGTATTGTAACGTTCATCTTTACTATCCGGGTTGGCGCTAAAAAATTCAGGGTAAACAATTTTATCTGAATGGGCGCAGCCAACAGGAAAAGTATCTCCTACTACAGCCCATTGCGGTTCGCCAAACAGGCAAAGCACTTTACCCATATCATGAATAAAACCGGTGAGTATAAACCAGTCAGGATGGCCGTCGGCACGAATGGCTTCTGCAGTTTGCAATAAATGCTGCAATTGGTCCAATTCAATATCAGGATCGGAATCATCAACAAGCGTATTTAAAAATTCCATGGCTTCCCATACCTTCAGCTTTTTGCGGTTGAACTGCAAAAAATCTTTACGCTTTTCCATTACAAAATCATAAGTCTGGTATTGATGGTTGAGCCGGTAAAACTCACGCACTGTATCCCTGCCGGGGTTATCGTAATTGCGAAATTCTTCTTTGGCTTTTGCAGGCGCATCTGCTTCAGGATAACGTTCCAGTACATCATCCTCCCATTGTTCTATGCTGTGCAACGGGTTAATTTCTTCTTTTGTGAAACTGGCAGCATTCATTATTTGATGTTTTTTAGTTGCATAAAAATAGCTCTTTTTTGCAGATTAATTTCTCGGCTTCTTTTAATGGGTTAAAACCACGAAGGCGCTAAGGCACAAAGCTTCACCAAGAAACTGCTTAATTTATTTTAGCCACAAATGCACAATAAAAAATCTGTGCATTTGTGGCAATAATTTCTTTGTGTTTTTGTGTCTTCGTGGCTCAAAAAGTATCACCAAAAAACAGTATATAAAGCAGCAAGTATGCCAACAATAATTACCGAACCAATTATAAAACCAGGCGAACAGCGAAACATGCTTGCATCAATTTCAAGCGCTTTGGGGTTATGTTTGGTTCTTTTATCTGCAAGGCTGATGAAGACCATTAATACTACAATTATTACAAACACAATCGTCATGCGGTCGAGAAAAGGATAATCGGGAAAAGCGCCATTCGTCCACACAGGTAAAAATTTTAATATGGTGGAAAGCGGAATGGTAAGTAATGCTGCAGTTAATGCAGCCGCAGAATTGGTGCGTTTCCAGAAGAAACCCAGTAAAAAAATGGCCAGTACGCCCGGAGAAATAAAACCTACATATTCCTGTATGAATTGATAAGCCTGGTCGAGGCTTTTTAATGCAGGCGCTACAATACCCGCTAATATCATAGCCACAATAACTGTGAGGCGGCCGGTTAAAACAAGCTGTTTTTCCGAAGCATTTTTATTGATATACTTCTTATAAATATCCAACGAAAAAATGGTGGAAATGCTGTTGGCTTTTCCGGCAAGCGAGGCAACAATAGCTGCGGTTAATGCAGCAAATGCAAGCCCTTTTAAACCATCGGGCAAAAGATTCATTAAGGTAGGATAAGATTGATCGGGCTTGATAACGCCATTGCTCATCATCTCCTGCTGAAACATGCCGTTTTGATGCATAACAAACATGGTGATACCGGGAATAACCACAATTAAAGGAACGAGCAGTTTTAAAAATCCCGCAAATAAAATTCCCGAACGCGCCGTTTTCAAATCCGCGCCCAACGCCCGCTGCACGATGTATTGATTACAGCCCCAGTAATTAAGGTTATTGATCCACATGCCGCCGATTAAAACTGATAAGCCGGGCAGGTCTTTATAATAAGGATTCGATTTATCAAATATCATGTGAAAATGCGAAGGCGCTTTCTCACGAATAATGCTTAAGCCTTTCAACACATCTTTTCCAAAACCAAAATGTTCCGATACAAGATTGAGTGCAAGAAAAGTTGTAACCAATCCGCCCATAATTAAAACCAGCACCTGCACTACATCTGTATAACCAATCACTTTCATGCCGCCAAGCGTAACGATAATGGAAAAAATACCGAGGCCGGTCATGCACCATTCAAAGCTTATTCCCGATATAGAATTTACGGCCAGTGCACCGAGATAAATAATGGAAGTGAGGTTAACAAACACATACACCAGCAGCCAGAATATAGCCATGATGGTGCTTACTTTATCGTTATACCGCCGCGACAAAAATTGCGGCATGGTATAAATTTTATTTTTAAGATAAACGGGAATAAAAAAGATGGCTACAATTATCAGCGTTGCGGCAGCCATCCATTCGTATGTTGAAATAGCAAGCCCCAGCGCAAAACCCGAACCACTCATGCCGATAAAATGTTCTGCTGAAATATTGGATGCAATAAGCGAAGCACCTATTGCCCACCAGGTTAATGAGCCTTCTGCCAGGAAGAAATCTTTTGAATCCATTTTGGCCGATTTCTTTTTATGGTATATCCAATAACCATAAACGGCAACAACAATAAAATAAATAAGAAATACAATGTAGTCGGGCGTTTTTAAATGATTCATCTGGCTTGCAATCGTTAAATGAAAAAGGAAAATAAATATTTTTAAACAAATGCCGCCGTAAATGCAATCGCTCAATTTGCTGTTACATTATTTTTTGTTTCAATAAATATGAAAAGGAGGAAGGCTTATTTCAATATTACTGTACCAAGCTGTTGCGTAATTTCTCTTTCAATGCCCTTTAAATAGCGGTGCACTTCCATCAGTTGCCGGGTCTCATCCCAATTGGTTGATTTTTCAATATCCTGCTGGTTTTGCTCAAACATTTTTTTTATCTTATGCAGCTTGAAATAGCTCAGGCTCATGGCCACATCTTTACTGCTGTTATCAACATTTGAAACCTGTATGTTTTCCAGCTTTTCATCCCAGCGCTGGCTTAATTCAAACGGAAATAATGTTACGTTTACCACAAGGCTTCTTATTCTTTCATCTTCATTATACAACAATGTTTTGGCCGAAGGCTGCAAGCCCATTTCATAATAATTGCGGTAAGTGTTGTATAAAAAAGCCATATCGGGATTATCAAAACTAAATTGCTCAAGCTCTTTAAAAATATGCTGAGCGATAGTATGATCATCATCCCATTGATTCAATCCATATTCAAGCAAAACACGCAGTACACTTTTTTCCTGCGCTTCATCGGGGTGAAATAACAGTGCTGTTTTATCTTCTTCAGCAGTTGCCGTTTCTTCCAGGCCGGAAATGGGTGCGGCTTGCTTCTTTTCTTCTTTGGCAACCTTGTCGTGAATAAATTTATTCACCAGGTTTATCAAACCGCTTTCATCAATTTTTAAAGCAGCGGCGCATTCATGTATATAAGCCTGCCTGCGTGTAAAATCTTCTGCGCGGTTAAGTTTGCTTAAGCTTTCTGCAACCTGGTTTACTGCTTCTTTCTTTTTGGTTATATCATCGCCGGCTTCTTTTAATAAAACATCTAACTGGAAAAGAATGAAATCCTTTTTATTCGCTGCTATAAATGATTTAAAAGCATCGGCGCCAACTTTCTTTACATAACTATCCGGGTCTTCATTATCGGGAATTAAAACAAGCTTTACATTAAGGCCTTCTTCAAGCGCCATATCAAGCCCGCGCATGGCGGCTTTTACGCCTGCCGCATCGCCATCATAAATAATGGTAAGGTTGTTAGTATATTTTTTTACGATGCGTAACTGGTCTGTTGTAAGCGATGTACCGCCGCTTGCTACCACATTATCAATGCCGGCCTGGTGCAGGCTTATCACATCGGTGTAACCTTCAACCAGTAAACATTCATTGTTTTTATCAATAGAATGGCGGGCGAAATAAGAGCCGTATAAAATTTTGCTCTTTATATAAATTTCATTCTCCGGCGTGTTAATATATTTCGGCGCCCGGTCTGCTTTGCCAATTACACGTGCGCCAAAACCAATTATTTTTCCTGTATTGTTATGAATGGGAAAGATGATGCGGCCCCTATAATTGTCAAACAATTCTTCCCTGCCTGCCGATGAGGCAGGATTGCGTTCCACCAGCAAACCGCTCTTCAATAAAACTTCTTTATTGAACTGATTTTGTAAAGCAGCAGTTGCAAATGCATTTCTCGATTGAGGATTGTAACCTAACTGAAAATGTGTGATTATTTTTTCATCATAACCGCGTTCTTCCAAATAAGTTAGTGCATGCGATTGCCCTTCTTCTGTTTGCAGCAATTGTTCGGTAAAAAACTTTTGTGCAAAATTGTTTAATACATGCAGGCTTTCTGCGGCCTGCTGAATGGTACGGGTTTCATCGCTTACCTCAGTTTCCTGTATTTCTATGTTGTAGCGTTGTGCCAGCCATTTCAATGCTTCGGCATAAGAATATTTTTCATGCTCCATCAAAAAAGTGATGGTATTACCGCTTTTACCACAGCCAAAACATTTATAAATTTCTTTTGACGGCGATACGGTAAATGATGGCGTTTTCTCGTTGTGAAAAGGACAGAGGCCGAGATAATTAGCGCCGCGTTTCTTAAGTTTTACAAATTCGCCCACTACATCAATTATGTCAATGCGATTTGTAATTTGTTCTATGGTTTGTGGTGCGATCATTGCTGGGAAAAGCCCAAAAGTAAACTTTGGGTGCCTTCCATTCAAACAAAAAAATTGGTTTAGTATTGCGCCCTGAAAATTAAAAGAAATGAAAAAAATAATTGCAGCGTTTGTTATTGTGGCAGCATTTGCAGCTACCGGTTCATCGGCGCAAAAACCTGTTGACCTTAAGTTTAATTTAAAAAAAGGTGAAAGTTATGCTTATGCCTCTACCATGAACATAGAAACAAAAGGAAATATGGGCGGCCAGGATGTGGATGTTAAAAATACAGTAGGTATATCTTATCTTTTTACCAATACGGGCGACAGCGCTGGCTGGAAAAAACTCAACTCCACCATAACAAGAATTGCCATGAATATAAATGCTGGTGGCATGAGTATAAATTACGATTCCGATCAGCCTGTTGACAGCAGCGATATGGTTGGCTCAATGCTTGGTAAAATATTAGGCGCTATGAAAAACGGCCAGTTTATGTTTACGATAAATGAAAAAGGAGAGGTTGGTTCTGTAACGGGCTTTGAACAAATGATGCAGAAAGTTACAGATGCAGCTTCCGGCGCAGGGCCAATGGGTAATGTTGGCAATGCTTTTAATGAAGAAAACTTTAAACAGAATATTCAGCAATCGTTTGGCGGTTATCCCGGAAAGCCGGTAAAGCCCGGCGATACCTGGACGAGCACTATGAACACGAACGCCGGCGGAGCGCAAATGACTTCTCAGAATACTTATACGCTTGAGTCTGTTGAGGGAAATACAGCAACTGTAAAAGTTAATTCCAAAATTTCTTCACCTGCGGAAGATTCAGCGGCCACTATTAATGGTACTTCAACCGGAAACATAAAATACGATATTCCTTCAGGCATTGCTATTGATGGAGATATGGATACCAATCTTGATATGAATATAAACCGCGGCGGCCAGTCGATGCCAATGAGCACAGATATTAAAATGAAGATTACAGGCAAGAAATCCTAAGAAGAAAATAATCAATAATCAACATTCAATTTTCAATAGTCATTTTTTGAGCGATTATAATTGAGCGTGTGTGCCGGTATTGAATATTGAATATTGGATATTGGATATTGAGTGTTTAGTTATTTATTCTCTTTTGCCAGCCCATAAGTTTTCAAAATTTTCAGCAGCACGCCATTCGTCCAGCCGAATCCATCCTGCGATGGATATTCTCCACCGCCTGCTGTAAGGTGTGTATCTATTACATTGTATTTTTCCATTAATCTGCCGGTATTGCGGTAAACTTTTATATTCAGCATTGACCAGTTATGTGCCAGCGTTGCTGCTAAATCTTTTTGGCCATAATTATCCAGGCCTTTTATAGTTATCCATTGCAAAGGCGCCCAGCCATTCGGCCAGTCCCATTGCTGTTCTGTATTGATAAGCGTGGTTACAACGCCGCCGTCTTTTAAAAAATCTTCCTGCACTATGGCTGCGGCTTTTTGAATATAATTTCCGGGCGGAATATTAAAAAAGAAAGGTGTGATGCCGGCAATTGTTTTCTGGTTGTTCAGTTTACTTTCGCTGATGTTATAATCATAATACCAGCCATCTTTTTCATCGTAAAAATATTGATTGATGGCTGCCTTTCTTTGCGCTGCTTTTGCTGCAAAAGTTTCAGCTTCGCTTTTATTTTTATTCAAGGCTGAAGCTTTACTTATTGAAGATTCAAGATGATACAGCAGGCAATTCAGGTCAACCGGGATAAGATTAGTTGTTTGAATGGTATTAAATGTTTTACCATCTTTAAACCAGCGCCCGCTGAAATCCCAGCCGCTTTCACAGGCAGCACGTAAATCGCGGAAAAGCTGGCTGGCATCAGCATATTCATTTGATAGCGTTGAATCCTGCCGGTATGCTTCGGAACGTGGTTTATCCAATTGATCATAATAGCGGTTAAGTACAATGCCATTATTTAATTGAACACAATGTTTGGTTGCGTGCGTTTTATCCATCCAGTAATCATATTCTTTCAGCATGGCCGGTAAATATTTTTTATAAGCTTCATCACCTTTGTACGTGGCAAGCAATTCAATCATGCAGGAGAAATAAGGAGGCTGAGAGCGGCTTAAAAAATAACTGCGGTTGCCGTTTGGAATAAAGCCAAATGTATTGATGAGGTAGGTGAAGTTTTCAATCATATCTTCAATAATATCCCACCGGTTGCTTTCTGCAAGCCCAAGCATGGTAAAATAGGAATCCCAGTAAAACACTTCGCGAAACCTGCCGCCGGGAACAATATAAGGATGAGGCAAAGGAATTAATGAACTGCCTTCAACAGGTTTATCAGCACTGCGCTGCAATACATTCCAAAGCTCTTCTATGTGTTCAATAACATTGTCTTTTATATCTGTACGATAACCAGGCGCGGCTGATAACGGAATGATAAAATTATCTGCTACAAATTTTTTAATGCTTTCGGCAGAGGGGTCGGTTATTCTTAATTTATCGTAATCCGCTACAATCATTTCTGGCTTTCGGTTGGGAATGCAATCCACAAAAGTTTTATTGTCGGGAAAGATTTTTTTTAGCTGAACATCTTTAAAAAGATTTCCATATAAATCGTAAGGCGTTTGCATTGTCAATATTTCCTGTATTTTTTATAAGATGGGAAGTTCATGGTTTTAAATCAAATCGCAGGCCTAAATAATTAAGCCCGGGATTACATAAATTTTATAAGCTCATTTACATTTTTCATTGTTCCTGTTGCCTGTTTTATCTTTACAATATGTTTACACAAGATGAAATAAAACAACAGCTTGGTATTTATGCCGCCGATTTTATAAAGAACGATATGCTTATCGGCTTAGGCACCGGCACTACCGTATATTATCTTTTAAAAGAATTGGGAAAACGTAAACAGCAGGGTTTAAACTTTACGGCAGTATGCACTTCGCTTCAAACCCAAAATATATTGAAAGAGGAAGGCATGAATTTTATTTCGCTTGATTATGTTGACAGGCTGCAGCTTGCCATAGACGGCGCTGATGAAGTGGATGAAAACGGCAGCCTGATTAAAGGGGGAGGAGGCGCTTTATTGCAGGAAAAAATTGTGGAAGCAGCAGCAGATGAGTTAATAATTATTGTGGATGAAAAAAAGAATGTGAAAACGCTCGGCGCTTTTCCATTACCGGTTGAAGTAATTACATTCGGATGGAAGCAGGTGAAACAAAAAATTGAATCAGCCTATAACATAAAAACCCGGCTGAGAGAGAAAGACGGCAAAGTTTATTTAACCGACCATCAGCATTATATATTGGATTGCTTTTTTAATACCATACCTGATCCCGGGCAATTAAATAATGACCTTCATTTGATGCCCGGTGTTGTTGAAACCGGTTTGTTTGTTGACATGGCCAATAAAATTATTACGGGCCATTCAGATGGCAGCATTACGGTAAGGGATATTTAAAACCTGCCTTTAATCAGCGATAAAATAAACAGGATAATAAAAATAAAAAACAGTATGCGTGCAACATCAGTGGCGCCTGCTGCAATATTGCCAAAACCAAAAATGGCTGCAATAATGGCTATCACTAAAAAAATAACTGTCCAGCGTAACATAGCGTAAGGTTTTAAGTGAATAATAATTAGCTCATCTAAATACATACCAATTTGCAGGCTGCGCCCTTTGCAATTCTGATTATCTTTATTGCCAAACGCAACCAATGCAGAGAAGAAATTTTTTAAAACATACATCTGTTGCCGGGTTAGTTTTTTCTCCTGTTTTTAAAACATCATCTTCCATTGTTGCAGAAAAAAGTACTCCGGAAAAAAATATCGATGATTTTGAACTGAATGAAGCCACCATCGATATGCTGCAGCAAGCCATGCAGGCTGGAAAATACACGTCGCGAAAAATAACGGAACTGTATTTAAAGAGAATTGAAGCCATTGATAAGAATGGGCCAGAACTTAATGCTGTAATTGAAATTAATCCCGATGCATTAAAGATTGCCGATGCTATGGATGCAGAACGCAAAGCTGGTAAAATACGCGGCCCGATGCATGGCATTCCGGTTTTAATAAAAGACAACATCAATACAGGCGATAAGATGATGACAACAGCCGGAGCGCTTGCTTTGCAGGGCAATTATGCTGCAAAAGATGCATTCATTATTCAGCAGTTAAGAGCATCGGGCGCAGTGCTGTTAGGCAAAACCAATTTAAGTGAATGGGCTAACTTTCGTTCAACGCATTCATCAAGCGGGTGGAGCAGCCGCGGCAAACAAACACGTTGCCCCTATATTTTAGAAAGAAGCCCAAGTGGTTCAAGCTCCGGCTCGGGCGCTGCTGTTGCTGCCAATTTATGTGCAGTTGCCATTGGCACAGAAACGGACGGTTCCATTGTTTCGCCATCATCAGTTAATGGTATTGTTGGTATAAAACCAACGGTGGGTTTATTAAGCAGGTCGGGCATTATTCCTATATCCGCAACGCAGGATACAGCCGGGCCAATGGCGAGAACGGTAAAAGATGCGGCGATTTTGTTAGGTGCATTAACCAATGTTGATGAAGAAGACGCCGTGACCAAAAACAGTATGGGTAAAGCTCAAAAAGATTATACTGTTTACTTGAAAGAAGATGCTTTGAAAGGCAAACGTATTGGTATTGAAAAAGCTTTTTTTAATGGTAGCAAACAGGTGGTGGATGTATATAAAACTGCTGTTGATGTTTTGAAACAGCAGGGCGCTATCATTGTTGAAATAGAATTAAAGAAAGCTTTAAGCGATTTGGGCGATGCTGAATTTACTGTGTTGCAATATGAATTTAAAGATGGCGTGAATAAATACCTTTCAGCAGCCAATGCCAAAGTAAAAACGCTGAAAGAAGTGATTGATTTTAATAAACAGCATGAAGCTGAAGCAATGCCTTTTTTTAAGCAGGAAATATTGGAAATGTGTGAAGCAAAAGGCGATTTGAATTCGGGCGAGTATAAAGAAGCTTTATATAAAAACTTATCATCAAGATTAATTATTGACAATATGATAAGCGGGCATAAGCTTGATGCTATATGTGGCGTTACAAATGGTTTATCATGGTGCATTGATTTGATTAATGGCGATTATGATACAGGCTTTTCTTTTTCAACGCCTGCAGCCATCAGCGGTTACCCGCATATTACAGTGCCAATGGGAATGGTGCATCATTTGCCTATTGGATTATCGTTTATAGGCGGCGCTTACACCGAGTCCCAGCTTATTTCCCTGGCATATAGTTTTGAGCAAGCCACCAAAAAGAGGATAGCGCCAACGTTTATTGCCAACAGTATTTCCATGCAGGCCTGAAACACTTTATTAGTGGTATAAAGGTTGAAATAAAACAGCCATAGTGTGGGCCGGAAACCAAAAAATAATTGTCAGGGCAGAATGATTTTGTTTGAGCACTTATTTGGGGAGATTGTTGGATAGAAGAGAAGAATATCTCCAAAAGCCCTGAAGCTTTGCTATAAACTTCAGGGCTTTTTTGCGAGGCATAAAGTTTGTTTAAAACAATGCATCTTTCATTTTAAATATTCAATAATTATGGGTTTTGATCAGTACCATGAACCGGCAAATGAATTGCCTGAAGAAACAAGAACTTTTGCACGCATGATAGCTTCTTTGGCCGAAGAAGCAGAAGCCATTAACTGGTATGAGCAGCGCATGGCTGTTGAAAAAAACAGAACGGCAAAGGCTATTATGAAAGATGCGCAGAAAGAAGAGTTCAAGCATTTTGGAATGGACCTTGAATTTTTACTGCGCATGAAACCTGTTTGGAAAGATATTCTGCAGGGCATTCTTTTTAAAGAAGGCAGTATTGTAGATCATGCAGATGATGCTGAAGAGAATGCTCCGGATGAATAACTAATAATCGCGTTGTATAAGAAACTCTGCAATTTCGAGTAAAGGTTTCTTTCTTGACGACAGCACTGCAATTTCTTCCAGGTGAAACAGCGCTTTATCAAAATATTGCTGTTTTAATTGCTTTGCCCATGCATCCACATTGCAATCGCGAAATATTTCTAAAACACGCTGCACTTTATCTTCGGCATCATTGTTCAGCAAATCAGTCAATTCTTTTTGCTGGCTGCCGGTTGCCGTTTGCAGGGCATGAATAAGCAGGAAGGTTTTTTTGTTTTGTTTTATATCGCCACCTGCAGTTTTGCCAAATTTTTCAGGATCGCCAAAAGCATCAAGATAATCATCCTGCACCTGGAATGCTATGCCAAGATTTTTTCCAAACTCATACAAATGATTGCAATTACCTTCTCCCGCACCGCCTATAATGGCGCCCATCTGCAAACTGGCTGCAAGCAGTACCGAAGTTTTTAATTCAATCATCTTTATATAATCTTCCAGCGAAACTGTTGTAAGTTTTTCAAAATCCATATCAAGCTGCTGGCCTTCGCAAACTTCCTTTGCCGTTCTGCTAAACAGGTTGATGATAGGTTTTATATAGCTGCTGCTTATTTTGTTCAGGTATTCATACGCCACCACCAGCATTACATCGCCCGCAAGCAAAGCCGTGCTGGAGCCATATTTATAATGCACTGTTTCAAAGCCACGCCGCAGCGGCGCTGCATCCATTATGTCATCATGAATTAAAGTAAAGTTGTGAAACAACTCAACAGCCGTAGCCACCTGCCAGGCATCTTCATGAATTTCATCAAACAATTCATTGCCCATTAAGCACATAACCGGGCGAATGCGTTTGCCGCCAAGCCCGAGAAAATAATCGTTGGCAGCGTATAAAGATTCAGGCTGTTTGGGAAAATGCGGTTTGCTGAAACGTTGCGCAAAAGCCGCCGATAATTCTTTGAACGAAAACATGGGCGAATTAAGAATGAAAAATTCAAAAAGAAAAATTTGAATTTTATGCGGGCAGGAAAGAGGATGGTGCAATTATGCTAAAAGAAGTATAGCGTATTTGATTTGAAGGTTTTATTTAGCCACAGGTGCACAAATAAAATCTGTGCACCTGTGGCTTACAAAGAGCTGATAAGTCGTTGTTAAATATATTTTATCATCCTGCCTGCTTAATAACTTCATTATAATATTGGCAAACGGGCCTCATTAAGCATACTTCGCATTTTGGCGTAGGCCTGCATATCTCCCTTCCCAGGAAAGACATGGCCATACCGGCATCCCATTCAGATTTGGGCAAAGCATCCATTATTTGTTTTTCTATTTTTTTAGGATCGGCGCCGGTGGCAATGCCTAACCGCGGCGCCACACGCACGGTATGCAGGTCAACTATTATACCTTCCGCAGGATGGCCGCTTTCGCGAAGAATAACATTGGCCGACTTTCTTCCAATGCCGGGCAGCGCAGTCAATTCGTCCAGGTTATAAGGAATATTTTTATCTGCTTTAATGGTATCTGCAATTTGCAAAAGCCATTGCCCTTTTTTTTCGCTGTTGCGCACACCGGTGATAAAATGCTGTAAATCTTTTAGGGTGGCTTTTGATAAAGCTGTCATGTCCGGATAAGCTTCAAACAAGGTGGGCGCAATTTTATTAATGTGTTTATCTGAATCCTGCGCCGATAAAATAACCATTACAATTAGCTGGTAATTGGTTTTGTAATCAAGCGGGTGTTTTTCGTTTTTATACTTTTTCAACAGCGGTTTAATGGCCTCGGGCCAGTTCACATTTGGCATAACAATATTTTTATAAAGCTAAGAAGGATTTGATTTGCTCACTATACAAACATACATATAGGCGCTTTGTTTTGAAGCTTGAACGCTTATACCATGATTCTGCTGCAAGGCCACGCTGCTTTGCATATAGTTTGTGTAATAGCCGGAAAAGGATTGGATTTGTTCAGAAAAAGGATTGAAACAATCAGTAAAAGGATTGAATTAACCGGAAAAAGGAGTGAATTAATCAAAAAAAGGATTGAAATAATCGAAAAAAGGGTACGTTTTCCCGGTTTTAGGGTGTAATCATTGAATAAAAGGGTGTATTTTCTCAATAAAAGGGTATGTTTCTTCGGGAAAAAGGTATGTTTTTAGAGAAATAAGGTACGAATGGAGGATTTAAAGGTCAGAAAAATCAATAAAAAGGTCAAAAGAATCGGTTTTATGGCCAGAAATACCGGCCTGATGGTCAAACCTTTATATTTTTAAAAAGATATTGGCGGGAATGCAAATAAAAAAAAGTGGCTGATTGCTCAGCCACTTTTTTAATTTATTGTATCGTATTTAACCTTATCCTAAGGCAACACGTTTAAACTCTATTACTTTAAGGTCTTTGTCTGTGCCTTTCAGGTAATCAGCCACAGATTTGCCGGCATCTTTCACAAAAGCCTGTGCCAGTAAAGTTTGCTCTTTAAAGAATGCATTCAGTTTGCCCTGGGCAATCTTAGAAAGCATATCATCTGTTTTACCAGCCATTTTGGGGTCCTGTTTCATTTGCTCAATGGCAATATTCCTTTCGCGTTCTATTGTTTCTGCAGGAACAGAATCCTGGTCAACCGCTACAGGGTTCATGGCTGCTATCTGCATAGCCACATCTTTACCTGCATCGGCAGCTTCTTTATTCA
Source organism: Parafilimonas terrae (assembly GCF_900115755.1). Classification (GTDB taxonomy): domain Bacteria; phylum Bacteroidota; class Bacteroidia; order Chitinophagales; family Chitinophagaceae; genus Parafilimonas; species Parafilimonas terrae. Next base: position 250,650 of record NZ_FOXQ01000001.1, on the reverse strand, counting down.
GGCCCACCAAAACACCCATGCGGTAAGCGCCATGTATGTAAGAAGCCACATAAGGGGCATCAACACGTTCGAACTTTGTGATACCTATTTTTTCACCGATAGAAGCCAGCTTGTCATTCACTAAATCTGCAACAGTTGCTTCACCGGCTTTTGTGGCGTTTAACTCTTCCAGGCTCTTTACGTTGTTATTGATAGCTGCATCTGCAATGCTTTGTGCAAAAGCAACAAAGTCTGCATTCTTGGAAACGAAATCTGTTTCGCAGCTCACACAAACAATGATACCTGATTTATTATCATCGGTGGTTTTTGCAATTACAACGCCTTCTTTTGCTTCGCGGTCGCTGCGTTTTGCAGCCACTTTCTGGCCTTGCTTGCGCAGCCAGTCAATTGCTGCTTCAAAATCACCATTTGTTTCTGTTAAGGCTTTGCGGCAATCCATCATACCGGCGCCGGTTGCCTGGCGCAGCTTATTAATTTCTGCTGCTGATATTGTTACTGTAGTACTCATTGTGCCCTCCTTCCCCCCTAAAGGGAGGTAATGAAAGTCTCTAATAAATTAGAGCGTGTTGAAATATTATTTATGAACAGTAGCGGTTTCCCTTGCTCCCCTTTAGGGGATGGGGGTTTATCTTCCGCCACCGGGTGCAGGCCTGCGGCCACTGCTTGGTACACGGCGTTTAGTTGGGCCACCACCTCTTTGCCTGTCGCCACCGCTGCCGCCTTCACCGCGCCTGCGGCCGCCTTCAGATTCTGCCTCAGCCTGTAAACGGGCAGCTTTCTTTTCAGCTTCGTTATCTACTTCTTCAGTAGTTGATTCTTCATCTTTTGCTGCCTGGCGTTCTGCAAGGCCCTCAGTAATGGCGGCTGTGATATAATTTGTAATGATGGCAATTGATTTTGTTGCATCATCATTTGCAGGAATCGGGAAATCAACTTTATTAGGATCTGAATTGGTATCAACCATTCCAAAAGTTGTAATACCGAGGCGTTTTGCTTCAGCCAAAGCAATATGCTCATGGCCAATATCAACAATGAATAAAGCTGCGGGCAAACGGCCAAGCTGTGCAATACCGCCCAATACTTTTTCCATCTTGTCTTTATCGCGGGTTAAAGTAAGACGCTCTTTTTTAGTAAGGCTTTCTGCGCTGCCATCTGCCAGCATTTTTTCAATGCTCTGCATTTTCTTAACGCTTTTACGCACGGTGTTGAAGTTGGTGAGCATGCCGCCCAGCCAACGTTCTGTTGCAAAAGGCATGTTTACGCGGCGTGCACATTCGCTAACGATTTCCTTAGCTTGTTTTTTAGTGGCCACGAACATTATTTTTTTACCGCTCTTGGCAATTTGCTTTAATGCGGCAGAAGCCTCCTGTAATGAATCAACCGTTTTGTTGAGGTCAATAATGTGAATGCCTTTCTTTTCAGCAAAAATGTAAGGCAACATTTTTGGATTCCACTTCTTACGCAGGTGGCCAAAATGCACACCGGCTTCGAGTAATTGCTGTTGTAATGAAGTGTTTTGTTCCATTGTTATTTATGATTTGTAATTGTTTTGAATCTTATTATGCTACAAGCTTTACGCTGCAAGCTGCAAGAAAAAGCGTGGAGCTTGCAGCGTAAAGCTTGTGGCTGGCTTTAACGTTTGCTGAACTGGTAGCTGCGTCTTGCTTTCTTGTGGCCGAACTTCTTACGTTCAACACCACGGGGATCGCGTTTTAAATGACCTGCAGCTTTTAAAGCAGGACGGTATTCAGGATTTATTTCCAGTAAAACGCGGGCAATGCCCAGTTTTGCTGCTTCTGCCTGGCCTTTTACGCCACCGCCGCTTGCATTAATAACCACATCAAATTTATCAAGTGATTCGATGGTTTTTAAAGGCGCTTCCACCTGGTTTTGCAGGTATGGTAAAGCGAAATATTCTTTATAGTTTTTATCATTCACCGTAATATTACCAGTGCCTTTTGAAATAAAAACGCGGGTAACGGCTTCTTTACGGCGGCCTACGGCATTTTTTTGTTTTTCCATTTTTTATAAGCTTTCAGCTTTCAGCCATCAGCTTTCAGCTAACGGCCATCAGCTTATTTAGAATTTAAATTCTTTTGGTTGCTGTGCAGTGTGCGGATGTTCGGCGCCAGCATACACAAATAATTTTTTATACATCTTTCTGCCCAAACGGTTTTTAGGCAGCATGCCTTTTACAGCGCGTTCAATAACGGCTTCCGGCCTGCGCTTTAAAAGGTCTTTTGCGCTTTCTTCCCTTAAACCTCCGGGGTAGCCGCTGAAGTTCTGGTAAACTTTATCTTCCAGCTTGTTGCCGGTAAATTTTACCTTGTCTGCATTGGTTACAATTACGAAATCACCACAGTCAACGTGGGGAGTATAGTAGGCTTTGTTCTTACCACGCAATACTGTTGCGATCTTAGAACACATGCGGCCTACGGTTTGATTGGTGCCGTCAACAACGTACCAGTTACGCTGTACGGTAGCCTCGTTCGCATGCTTTGTTGTGAAATGTAGTTTGCTCATTTATTTGTTTTTAGTTGCCCGCCATCCCGGGCTTAATTTTTGGGAGCGCGAAGATGCGTAAAATTGGCAGTATAAAATACTAAAAGGGTGTTTATTTTTTATTGAAACCCTGTAATAGGCTGATTCTCAGTAAAAATTTTGAGCAGAAATTCGAATGTTCCTTGCTTAAGTTTAAAAATGCGCGGGTTTACCTGCCTTCTACCAAAAAGCAAAACACTTCTTTTGGGCCGTGAACGCCGGTTACCAGTGTTTTTTCTATATCTGCCGTGCGGCTGGGGCCTGAGGCAAAGGTGATAAGTGAAGGGATGCCGGAAGGATATTTTCTCTTTATCAATTCAAAACCATCTTTTAAATCAAATACCAGTTGGCTGGTATAAGCGATACAGATATGAACGGGCGCGTAAACGCTGGATGTGCGGCCGGTTTGTGCACTGCTTAACAGCATGCTGCCCGTTCGGGCAATTAAACATTCACAGCTTGTAATGGATGCATCGCAATCTGCGAGATTTATGCCGGGTGGTAATTCGATCTGCTGGCGGGCAAATAGTTCCCTGATGTTTTGTTCGTTCACAAACAATTTCTTCCATTGCCTTGTGCCGAACAATGTTTGTAGCTGCTGGGCAAGTTCAGCCTCATCTGAGCAAAAAGAAAAACGGCCTTGCAGGGCGGCAAAGTTTTCAGCAAACTGCAGTTCCAGCTCGCCTTCATTAATAAAGAAAGCCGGGCTTTCGGATGTTTCTTCAAATGGCAAAGGCACTGGTTTTGCCAGTGCCTGCTTTATTTTTTTTAAAATGTTTTCCCTGGAAGATAATGTTTTCACGTACATCAAAAATTTATACCTGTGAATTCGTGAATCAGGAAGTTGCCTGTTTGGGCGCCGGCTGCGTAATGCTTGGATCGTAAGGCGGAACGCCGGCACTTATTGCGCCCTGGTGATGTTCATTTAATTCTTCCTCTTTATTTTCTTCTTCTTTATGTTCGCCAAAAGGCCGCTTGCCAATCAATACTTCCACATCGCTCTGGAATAAAACTTCTTTTACAAGCAATTCTTTTGCGAGGGTTTCCACTTCATGCTTTCTTTCAATAAGTAATGCTTTTGTTTTTGCATAAGCGGTTTCAATCAGCTTTCTCACTTCTTCATCAATCATTTCACCGGTTTTTTCACTGTAAGGCTTGGTGAAAGAATTATCTGCGGCAGGATCGTAAAAACTTACATTGCCCACTTTTTCGTTCATGCCATAAACGGTTATCATGGCGTAAGCGGTTTTTGTTATCTGCTGCAGGTCGTTTGATGCGCCGGTAGAAATCTTTCCGAAGAAAATTTCTTCTGAAGCCCTTCCGCCAAGCGTCATGCAAAGCTGGTCCATTAACTGGTCGGTATTATATAAATACTGTTCTTTTGGCGTGTATTGTGCATAGCCCAATGCCGCAGTTCCGCGGGGAACGATGGTGACCTTTAGCAAAGGATAAGCATGTTCCAAAAACCAGCCACAAATAGCATGGCCGGCCTCATGGTAGGCGATGATCTCTTTTTCTTCGGGCGAAATGATCTTATTCTTCTTTTCCAGCCCGCCAATAACCCTGTCAATCGCATCCTGGAAATCGCTCATCTCCACCATCTCCTTGCCTTTGCGGGCAGCGATTAAGGCGGCTTCGTTACAAACATTGGCAATATCTGCACCCGCAAAACCAGGTGTTTGTTCTGCCAGTTTGAATATGTTTAATGACTGGGAAACCTTGATGGGTTTTAAATGCACACGGAAAATATCTTCCCGGCCTTTCACATCAGGACGGTCAATTGAAATCTGGCGGTCGAAACGGCCGGGGCGCAAAAGAGCGCTATCCAATACATCCGGGCGGTTGGTTGCAGCCAGGATAATAATGCCGCTTTCGCCACTGAAACCATCCATTTCAACCAATAACTGGTTCAGTGTATTTTCTCTTTCATCGTTGCTCACGATTGCATTTCTGCCACGGGCACGGCCAATGGCATCTATTTCATCTATAAATATAATACAAGGCGCTTTTTCCCTTGCCTGTTTGAAAAGGTCGCGTACGCGGCTGGCGCCTACACCCACAAACAGCTCAACAAAATCTGAACCGCTCATGCTGAAAAAAGGTACCTGCGCTTCGCCGGCCATTGCTTTGGCTAATAAAGTTTTACCGGTTCCGGGAGGGCCAATAAGCAAAGCACCTTTGGGAATTTTACCGCCAAGCGCCGTATATTTTTTGGGGTTTTTAAGGAAATCTACAATTTCCATTACTTCCACCTTGGCTTCATCCAGACCAGCCACATCGGTAAACGTTATATTTACTTTAGCACCTTTATCAAACAACTGCGCCTTTGATTTGCCAATATTGAAAATACCGCCGGGACCGCCGGAACCACCACCACCGCCCACTTTGCGCATCAGCAAAACCCATAATCCCACGAAAAGCAAAACGGAAATAATGGTATTGGCAAAAGGGCCGAACCATTCACCTTCATCATATACATTTTCCGGAACTTCGGGAATATTATTGTCTTTATAAAATTGTGCAAGGCTGCGGTTAAAACTTTCCCAATCGCTTACCCTGAATTCAAATAAAGGCGTTGCGGACGGGTCTTTTGTAAGCGGCTGCTTAAACTGTGATTTATAATATTCTTTGCTGAGGCTTTCGGATTTAATATAAACACGAACAAGTTCTTTGTTCCTCACCTTGTCAATTTTTAAAACATCGCCATCTTTCAGCATTTTTTCTTTAAAATCCTGTTCGGTAGTTGTGAGTATATCGGGGCTGTTAAACTTAAACACATTTACAGCAATAAGTGTTATAGCTACTATTGCGTAAATCCAATATATACTGAAACGCGGCCCACGACGCGGCGATTTATCTCCATTCCCTTTGTCGAAAAGTTCCGGTTTATTCTTGTTGTTATCTTGTGCCATTTTTATAAATCTCTGTAAGGTTAAATTAGCTGGTTAAATTTTTATAATGAATGTTCTTTCAAAACAGCGTCGCTCCACATTTCTTCCAATTTGTAAAATTTTCTTGTTTCAGGCTGCATAATATGCACTACAATGTTTACATAATCTATTAATACCCATTGCAACGCACTAAAACCTTCGTGCCTGTACGGAACTTCGCCTAATTCTTTTTTAATAGTCTCTTCAACAAAATCAGCAATTGCCCTTACCTGCGTGGTGCTTGTAGCTTCACAAATAACAAAATAATCACTTACTGCTTCCGGTATCTTTCGCAAATCAAGGGAAACAATATTTTCTCCTTTTTTTTCCTGAATAGCTTTAAGAATAAGTTTGAAAATCCTGGAATTTGAGTTAAGCCGGGTAACCTGGCTTTTTTTGCGGGAAGCTAAAACGGTAAGAGGTTCCAAATAAGCAACTATTTTAAGTGAAAAAATTTTACAGGCATTTTACGTTTCTTCGAAAATAAACTATTTATCAAAAATGTAGTTTCGCCAAAATTAGTAATTCTTTGTCAGCAGCCTCAATAAATAATGTAATCGGCAAACGCTTTATAGAATTATTAAGTGTTGACAGCACCAACAACTATGCCATGCAACAGGTGCAAAACAGTAATGCCGATCATGGTGATGCTTTCTTTGCTTTTGAACAAACAGCCGGACGGGGGCAGTTTAACCGGCAGTGGCTTTCGGCAAAGGGAGAAAATATTATGCTCTCTGTAGTATTAAACACAAGAGAACTGGCGCTGAACAAACAGTTCCTGTTGAACATGGCCTGTGCGCTTTCAATACTTGATTTATTTAACAAATACACAACTGAAAAAATAAAAATTAAATGGCCCAACGATATTTACTGTCGTGACAGAAAGGCAGCGGGCATACTGGTTGAGAATATGATACGCGGTAAAAACTGGCAATTTGCAATAGCGGGTTTTGGAATTAATATCAATCAAACCGAATTTCCTGCGGCTGCGAAAAGACCGGTTTCGCTGAAACAGGTAACAGGTGAAACTTATAACACGGTTGAACTGGCCAAAGAATTTTGTGTGATGTTGAATGAAAGAATGCGATGGTTGTATGCAGGCCATGATCACGAAATTCTAAACGATTATAACAGGCATTTGTACAGCTTGAATGAAACAGAGAATTTTAAATATGGCAGCGTTGTTTTCCCGGCCATTATAAAAGGCGTAAATGAATCCGGCAATATTGTACTTGATAGTGGTATTGAAAAGCCTTATCGTTCCGGGGAAATAGAATGGCTTGTTTAAGCTGTATGTTTATTTAACTTATCATCCCCTAACTTTAATCGCTAACGATATAATATGTATAAAACTGTTTTTTGGCTGCTTCTTTTACTTTGCAATTTCACTGCGTATACCCAAAACATTTCATGTATAAGAATTAACCAGTTGGGGTATACAACCGGGGGAATTAAAATAGCCGTTTTGGGGTGTGATAGCCCGGTTCATTCAACTGTATTTTCAGTAAAAGATGAGAAGAATAAAGTAATTTTTTCCAGCCCGGTTGGAAAAGACTTTGAAAGTTACGGCCCTTTCAGCCATACTTACCGGCTTGATTTTTCAAGTTTTACAGGCGAGGGAAAATTCAGTATTTATATTGATGATATTGCTTCGCCTGTTTTTTCAATCAATGATTCAGTGTATGATGGCGCAGCTGATTTTTGCCTGCGGTATATGCGGCAGCAACGCAGCGGCTTCAATCCTTTTTTAAAAGATTCCTGCCATACACATGATGGTTATACTTTGTATGCACCTGTGCCTGACAGTACGCATATTGATGTTGTTGGCGGATGGCATGATGCCAGCGATTACCTGCAATATTCAACCACATCGGCAAATGCAACCTATCATTTGCTGGCGGCTTACCGCGATTTTCCCGGTGTTTTTACAGATGAAAAATTGGCAAACGGTCTTGGCGGAAAAAATAATATTCCCGATGTTTTGGACGAAGCCAAATGGGGACTTGACTGGCTGCTTAAAATGCACCCGAAGGATGATTGGTTATTCAACCAGCTTGGTGACGACCGCGATCATCGCGGCATGCGCATACCAAAAGAAGATACCAATTATTATGGCCGCGGTTTGGAAAGGCCGGTTTATTTCTGCAATGGCAAACCGCAGCAAAGGGGAAAGTTCATGAATAATACAACCGGCGTGGCTTCAACCGCCGGAAAATTTGCCAGCGCTTTCGCGCTGGGCAGTGAATTGTTTTTTAATATAGATAGGAAGTATGCAGATGATCTCCTCAATAAATCATTATCTGCATTCACGTTAGGATTAAAATATCCAGGCGTAGCACAAACAGTTTCTGTGCTTTCACCATACATTTATGCGGAAGATAACTGGACGGATGACATGGAGTTAGCAAGTGCTACTATGTTTTCGAATGAAGCATATACTTATGAAAGAATTAAGTTCGAAGAGTCTGTAGTATCTCATTCAAAACCTGATACAGAATTTTTATCACTTGCATATAAATACTCATTACAAGAACCTATTACACCGTGGCTTGGCGCCGATACGGCCAAACATTATCAATGGTATCCTTTTATAAATCTTGGGCATTATGAATTGGCTAAACAATTAACCGGAGCAAAAAAAGATTCTATCATTCAATTTTATAAAGAAGGTATTGAACGTGGTTGGCAGAAAGCAAAGCAAAATGCGTTTTACCGCGGCGTTCCATTTATCTGGTGCAGTAATAATTTAACGGTAAGCTTTGCCATTCAATGTTACTGGTACAGGCAGCTAACAGGCGATACAACATACCAGTCATTGGAACAAGCCTGCTTCGATTGGATATTCGGCTGCAATCCCTGGGGCACCAGCATGGTGTATGGTTTGCCTTCATGGGGCGATACGCCAACCGATCCGCATTCTGCCTTTACGCACCTGAAAAATTATCCTATTGATGGAGGGTTGGTTGATGGGCCGGTTTATACATCCATCTATAAAAATTTAATCGGTATTCAATTGCACGATGAAGATGAGTATGCGCCTTACCAGAGCGATCTTGCTGTTTACCATGATGACTATGGCGATTACAGCACGAATGAACCAACAATGGATGGCACTGCTTCTTTAATTTATTTGCTTGCTGCAAAACAATCTGAAGTTAATCAAACCAATAGGGTTACTTATTCTCATGGCGGCATAATACGGGGCGATTCAACGAAAAAAGAAATTGCGCTGGTATTTAGTGCGGATGAATTTGGCGATGGCTTGGCTTCTATCATTAAAACATTGCAAACTGAAAATGTAAAAGGCGCTTTCTTTTTTACAGGGAGGTTTTATCGCAATAAAAAATTTCAACCTTACATACAGCAGTTAAATAAAGACGGGCATTATCTCGGCCCGCATTCTAACAATCATCTTTTGTATAATGATTGGAATAAACGCGATAGTTTATTGGTAACACAAAACCGGTTTAACGCAGATATGCAAGCCAACCTTAATACTATGCAGCTTGCACATATTCCAGTACATGATCCGCAATATTTTATTCCGCCTTATGAATGGTGGAATGATACTATTGCCGCATGGAGTAAAGAGCTTGACCTAAAACTGTTTTGTTTTACACCCGGCATAAGAACGAATGCAGATTATACTTACCCTGAAATGCCCTCGTATAAAAGCAGCGACTGGATAATGCAATCATTAAAAGAACAGCAACAGAAAAATGATAATGCATTTAATGGCGCTATCATATTAATTCATGCTGGAACAGATGCAAGAAGAAAAGATAAGTTGTATAACAGGCTCGGCGAATTAATTGAATGGTTAAAAGAAGAAGGTTATTCTTTCAAACGGGTTGATGAACTTTTAAAATAGTTCAACGCTCCATGTATGTTCCCATGCTTTACCGGCGGCCAGTATATTAATACCTTCTTTTGTTGTGAGCTGATGATTATGATGAATATTATCTGCAATGCCGCACCAGGGCTCAAGGCAAACAAACGGCGCATCTTTTGCCGCCCATATTCCAAAATACGGAAAGCCCTTAAAATTGAAGTTCAGGCCATGTTCATCTTTATCTGAAAATAATTTTACCTGGTCGCTGCCGATGTGCTTCAGCACAATTGCATCTTCATAAAACAGCGAAGCTTTTAATGGCAGTGTTTTATTGTTCAATATAATTTTTTCGGTTTCATCGCCCGTTAAACCCTGGTGCAATAAATAACGGTTTAATACAGCATCACTATTAAACAATAAAAAATAATCTGTGTATTGTAATTGATCGTTCAGCGGAACCTTAAAAGCCGGGTGCCCGCCAACAGAAAAATACATATCACCATTTCCTGTATTAGTTACCTGGTAAGTGCAGGAAAGCGATGCATCATCAATAGCATAAATAATATTAAAAATAAAAGGAAAAGGATATAATGAAAGTGTTGCTTCATCACTCTTTAAACTAAACACAGCTTGTGTTTGGGAAGATGATGTTACTTCAAACATTTTATCTCTTGCAAAACCATGTCTTGACAATTTGTATTCTTTATCATTGAAAATATATTTACCATCTTTTAATTCGCCAACAATTGGAAAAAGTACCGGCGAATGCTTGCCCCAGAATGCAGCATCTGCCTGCCATAAATATTCAATATTATTCAATTGAAGGCTTTGCAGTTCTGCACCTTTTTCACTTATGATAACCGATAGTTTATTGTTTTGTAACTGTACCATGCTTCAAAAATAAAATCATTCAGTTTATAATTGCAAATGATGGTTGATTGGTTGAATGGTTGATTGGTTGAATAGTAGGAATTGGGAATTGGGGATTTGGAATTTGAGAATGAACTCGTGAACAAGTGAACCTGTGAACTTTTGAACGAATAAAATAGAAGTTGACTGGTTGAAAAGTTAAGAATTAAAAATTGAGAATTGAAATTTTACATTATGAGTTTACAGGAAGAATTAAATTTTAATGCGGTTGCTGTTCAACCCATAAAAAGCGAAACTTTTAGTTCTTCAATTATTCAGGTTGATGTTTTAAGGCTTGATAAACTTCACCCCGTTGTTAGCGGCAACAAATGGTTTAAACTGAAATATTACCTGCAGCAGGCAATGGCAAATAAATCAAAAGCTGTTGCAACATTTGGCGGCGCATTTTCAAACCATATTATTGCCGCGGCATACACTTGTAATAAACTAAATATAAAATGTACAGGCTTTATACGTGGTGAAGAGCCGCGGCAATATTCTCAAACACTGCTTGATGCTGCGGCTTTGAATATGCAACTTAAATTTTTAAGCCGTGAAGCCTACAAAAACAAGCAGGCAGTTATAGATGAAAATCCGCAAATGTTTTTTATTCCGGAAGGAGGGTTTGGAACAGAAGGTGCAAAAGGAGCGGCGGAAATTTTGCAACTCGTGCCCAACATTTCTGAATACAATTATATTGTTTGTGCCGTTGGTACAGGAACAATGTTAGCGGGAATTACGAATGCATCGTTACCGCACCAGCAATGCATTGGCATAAGTGTAATGAAAAATAATTGGAGCCTTGATGAAACGGTGATTTCTTTACTTCTTGATAAAACGCAGCAAAACCGGTTAAACATTTTTCATGACTATCATTTTGGCGGCTATGCAAAATATTCGTCTGGGCTAATTGCATTTATGAAAAAAGTTGAAGCAGAGCATCAATTGCCACTCGACTTTGTTTATACAGCCAAAGCGTTGTATGCTGTGTGTGATCTCTCCGGAAAGAAATATTTTTCCGAAGGCGCTAAGGTACTTTTTATACACAGCGGCGGCCTGCAGGGGAACAGATCGCTGGTTGGATAACCGTAAAAAGTAACGCCATGCTCGTAAGAAATTTTTTACTTACTCACATGGCGTTGTATAATGTTTAGACCTCTGTTTAATCTTTAAGTCTAAAGGGCTATCACTTAAGCGTTTTTTACTGCGGAAAGGTATTCCTGCATGGTAATTTTACCTGCAAAAAGCTGGTTGTATAAAAAATTAGCGTCAACTTTTGCGCTGCGAATCTGGCTTACTACCTCTTTGTCGAAGAATAATCTTTTTAAATTTTTCATGGTATATCAGTTTGTTAACTTGTGTTAATATGTATTTATTACACATTAATACCACTATTGGTTAAAAGGTAACCCTTTCAGGCTTTGTTAAAGCAATATTTCCTTTTATAACTTCATAATTATCAATAAAAAAGCCCCGTTAAGGGGCTTTTTTATTTACTGTTGGTTAACCAATATCTTTCGTGTTTCCGAGAAATTCTCTCCTGTGATTTTCACATAATATATTCCCGATGCAAGCTTGGGAAGGTTTATTTCCAATATCTGCCCGGCCATATTGAAGCTTCTCAGCACCTGGCCATTTTCGCTGAGCAGGCTAACCTTTAATGATTGTTTATTGCCGGCTATTGTAAGCGTTACCTTTTTATTGGCAGGGTTGGGGGCAAGGCTTAGAGATGCAAGTATTTTAGCAGCAACTGCTTCTTCTGCCTTCGGCTGGGCTGCTTTTGCAAAAAGTGAAGGCGGAAGACTGTAATCTGCCACGCCATCTTTCAGGCTGCCGGCAGAACCCTGAGATGCATTATAACCTAAGCCCCTGCTGGCGAAGGCCTTCCATATTGTGGCGCTGTATGCAGCTCCATACAACAGCGTATCGGCTTTTAAAATAGCGTTTCTGCCATCTACAAAACCGGGGCTGCATGGCTGTAGTTTCATACCTTCAATCACCAGTTGCAATGCAATCTGGTTGCCGAATTTTCCGCCGGCATTGTAAATGTTGGTACCTATGCCTTTATCCTTAATAATTGCCCAGGTCATATTCCAGAGCATATTGCACCATACTTCGCCCACCACATGGGAATCGTAGTTTAAAATACCGTTTGGAATGCGTGAACTGAGCTTTAAGCTATCGTAAGTCCACGGATTAACATTCAAATCTATGCTGTAAGGATAATAACGAATGCCAGGCCCGTCTGGTGTTTGGCCAAAAGCATAAGTGCCCATCGGCCTTGATTTAGATGAATCGGCTACAGTTGCAGTTTTCCAGTTGGTGGTTACCATTAAAGCCATATAATCACTCCACCCTTCACCCATTTGTTCTTTATTGCTTAGGCAACTTGCGGCATTAGGCCCGCCTGTCAGCCTGTTTGAAATGCCATGCGTATATTCATGGGCAACCACCCCGTTATCAAGGTCGCCGTCAATTTGCACGCCTGCGCTCAGTTTTGCACGCACTATGTTGCCGGCTTCAATATTCTCCTTCATTGTCTCGCCTGTTTCATAGCCCACCATTACAGCAGGTATAGTAATAGTATTATCGGTGCCGCCCATGGTAATTGGGTATTCGCCCGGGATGTTATCAACCATAATAGCTGCTATTGCGCCTGCATTTTGTGCATTCTTCACTTTATCTGTAAAGCCACAATCGCCCCTGTAAATAAGGGCAATCTTGCCATTAAGCTGCGCAGGATTTGCTGCTGCCCCGCAACCCAGGTGAGTGGTATTGCCTGCATCGTCGGCATATAAAATAACCCTGCCCTGAACAGGGCCAACATTAGATAATTTGTTAGCAGTGCTGAAATTGCTTTCCTTATTTGCTTTTTTACCTTTAATGGCGTCGGGTTTTGTTACGTTTACAACGGCATTAGCGCTCCACAGAAACATCTGCATGCGCGGGCTGCTGCCATCTTTCGGTGTGGCAAAATTGGCATTATCTGTACCAGAACCGTCCTGTGCATCTGCCAGCACAAAATCGTTGGCTTTACCACCCCGGCCAAGATTATTTTTCTGAAAATTGCCAGACACTTCGTCAAACCCGTAACGGTAAGAAATATCATGCATAATATTGTTCCAGTAAAAAAGATTAGTGATGGCGAATTGCTGGTTGGCGGCAGCAGAAGGGGCGTTATTAAAATTAGGCGTATAATTAAAAGTAAGATTGGGAACCGCTGTTGAAGAATGTGCCCCAATGCCAAAACCATTATTACCATTTGCATCTTCCTGCGCCAGCACATTATTGCCTCTTGAGCTATCATAGGAAGTTGTGCCATCATCATTCCATTTTAAAGTAGTGGCATCATTGCCGGAGCCGGCAAGCGACCATGGATTTGATTTAACAGCAGGCGTGCCGCCCGGGTGTAAAGGGCTTTCCGCTGGAAATGGTATAACCTTATATTTGGCAGAACTGATTGCTTCGGTGCTTTCCGGTTCGTCTTCAACCGGCGCAGCAACATTATCCCATTCAAGTTTATCTGCATCAACAGCATCCAGTCTGGGGCCGTTCCATTTACATTTTACAGTGAGGTTTAATTTGCTTATAACCTGCCCTTTTAAGGCGTCAACATTCACAAGCCAGTAGTCTGAACTTCCCCTGGGCTGAATTTCAACCTGCCAGGTTAGTACTGCATTCCTGTTATCTTCATCAGGAAGCCAGTACAGTTTCGACACTACATTTACTGAAGAAATATTCATATTGCCAAAGTCAAATTCCTTATCTGTAATTTGTTTGGCAACCGCAAATGCTGCGGCTAAATGAAGGTGCGATGCAACAGTGCTTGCTGCATTGGCAGGTGTTACCGTGGGCCTGCCTGTTTTTGAATTAGCCATATCAGCAATATTATCTATCCGGGTGCCTGCCTTTGAAAATAATTTGCCGTTTTTAAATGAATAGGTTTGAATTGAATTAAACACATCTACACCCTTATAGGTTTGCTGCGCATATACGAGGGTTGCCCCTGAGGTTTTATCAATATACGCTGCCGATATGCGCACATTTTGCAGTTCTGTTTTGGTTAGCCCTATTAACGAAGCGTTATTTTTAATGAGGCTTAATGCCGATGCATCTGTAAGTTGTTGGGCAAACAACCAGTTTACAGATGAGCACAATACTGCCAAAAGCAGCATTGCTGTTTTCAATTGTAGAATTCCAGATTTCATGAGAAAAAATTTAAAAGATTGAAGAAATTTTCAGTGTATGCGGTACAATTAGCTTTGATATGCAATATAATTATTAGCAGCCTGAAAAAATTAATTGCATTTCAAATTTTTTCTGTGATGCACGTGTTTGCAGCGTTATTCATACCTGCTTTTACCGGTTGAATTTTACCCTCTTCTTTCTTTAAAGAATCCCCTATTTTCGGTACAAATACAGGCTATAGATGGAAGACATAATCGCATTGCTGACGCTTATTTTACTGGAAGTTGTTTTAGGTATTGATAATATCATTTTTATTTCGATAGTTACCGGCAGGCTGCCTTTGCAGCAGCAAAAAAAAGCAAGAAGGTTAGGCTTGCTGCTTGCTATGTTAATGCGGCTTGTATTGTTAACGCTTATTTCTCTTATTTTAAAATTACAGGGAAATTTATTTACCGTTTTTGATATTGACATTTCCGGAAAAGATATCATCCTTATTCTTGGCGGTTTATTCCTTCTGTATAAAAGTGCAACGGAAATTCATCATAAGACTGATGGCGGCCCGGAAGAAGTAAGCACAAAAAAAGCAACAAATTTCAGCGGGGCCATCGGTCAGATTATTATGCTTGATATTGTATTTTCCATTGACAGCATTGTAACGGCAATAGGCATGGTAGATCATTTATGGATAATGTATGCCGCCGTTGTTATAAGTGTAACCGTTATGTTGTTTGCAGCAGAACCTATAAGCCGGTTTATTCATAAATATCCGTCCTTTAAAATACTTGCATTAAGCTTTTTGCTGCTTATTGGCATATCATTAATTGGGGAAGGATTGGATTTTCATATTCCCAAAGGCTATATTTATTTTTCAGTGGCATTTGCATTGCTGGTGAATATTTTCCAACTGCGTTTGGAAAAACGAAAGCCCTGATATTATGCTGCATAAACTGAAAAATTATACAATTATACGGCCTTTAGCAATGCCGGTTTTGTGTCCTGTACATGCATGATCATTTCACCAAATAATGTATTGGCCCAGGCAAACCATTTGCGCGTAAATTTTGATGGATCATCTTTATGAAAACTTTCGTGCATAAAACCGGTGCCTGCGTTGGAGGCAATAAGCATTTTTATACAATTGGTTATTTCAACATCATCGTTACTGGTTAATGCACGCATTGTAATGCCCAGCGGCCATATCATATCCATTCCGGCATGTGGCCCGCCAATACCTTCTGCTGCTTTGCCTTTAAAAAAGAAGGGGTTTTCAGCAGATAATACCAGCTTTCTGGTTTGTTTATACACGGCATCGTCGGCGTCAATGGCATGCAGGTAAGGCAGTGATAAAAGATCAGGATTATTGGCATCGTCCATTAAATTAAAACTGCCAAAACCGTTTACTTCATATGCATATACCTTACCAAATTGTGCATGCTCCACAACGGCATATTGTTTTAAAGCATTGGCTACTTCGGTTGCAAGCGCATGGCAGCTTTGTGCAAGCGAAGCATCTTTAAGCACGGTGTTTAAAATTTCAGCAGCTTGTTTTAACGATGTTACGGCGAAGAAATTACTAGGTATTAAAAAAGGAAAAATAGTAGCGTCATCACTTGGCCGGAACATAGAGCAGATAAGCCCCACCGGTTTTACAGGATAACCATATCCGCCCAATGGCACACCGTCTGTGGCCCATGCAGTTTTACGCTGAAAACTGTATGGGCCGTTGCCATGCTTGCGCTGCTGTTCTGTAAATGTTTGAACGGTTAAACGGATGGATTCTTTCCAGTCATTTGTAAATGGCTTTGTATCGCCGGTTGTTTTCCAGTATTCATAAGCCAAACGAATGGGAAAACAAAGCGAATCTATTTCCCACTTGCGTTCATGAATGCCGGGCTTCATATCGGTAAGGTCATCTTTCCATTCACTAACCTGGTTCTGATCTTTATAAAATGCATTGGCATAAGGATCTTTCAATATATTTTTTACCTGCCGGTTAATAACGCCTGTAATCAGCTGTTGCAATTTTTTATCTTTTGCGGCCAATGGAATATAGGGATGCACCTGCGCAGAACTATCCCGCAGCCACATGGCATCAATATCGCCGGTTATAACATACGTATCAGGTACGCCATTGTTTTCTTCATAAAAAACAGTTGTATCCAGTGTGTTGGGAAAGCAATTTTCAAACAGCCAGCCCAGTTCTTTGTTTGGCAGGCTTGCTTTCATTTGTTTGATAGCGGCTTCAACAGCATCGCTGGTAAAATTCCGTTCTGCAAGCGGCGGGCGTTTGCTTTCAAAATCCAATGCGTTATTAGCGAAAATATTTTTTGATGAAAGCAATGTGGCTGCGCCCATCATGCCTGATGCTTTAATAAAATCCCTTCTTGTTTTCATGTTGGTTAAATGAGGCGTAAATGTAAAGCAAAAGCTTTGAGCTATGTGCTTTAGATAAACACGTAATTAAATATGCATATAATTTATGCCTCAATAATATTAGCTGTTGCTTTCATCGTTTTTATCCAGCGCTGCACCGCGCCTGAAATATTCGTCTGCAGAAAAAGGCCCGCTTCCTTTATAGGAAACTATCAATAATAGAAGGAGCGTAATAAGTGAAAGTATAAATTCAGTGGGGTTTTCACCAATGTGCTTTATGTTTATAATAAACACAGCAACAAACAAAATAGGTATTTGTATAATGGCGCTTATTCTTGTAACAAAGCCCACCAATATAAAAAGGCCGCAGGCAATATTAAGGATTGAAATTACGGTGGAAAGCGCTGATGAGTTTTCTGCAAATACGGTTATATCAGCTTTTATGATCGATTGAAGATTGGCTGTCACAAAAATAAAAATGAAAGCCCTTAAGAGAATAATAAGCCCGGTTAAAATTCTAAGGAATGAATAGGAGGTTGGTTTATTTGGAATTAGCTTGTCGGCAATATTGATTGTTTTCATAAAAAATTATATTAGATAATTAAATAAGAATAGTAACTACCCTTGCTACTTCGCTATGTTTAACAGAAAAACAATCCCGCGCTTTAAAGAGCTCCAACAATAAATTTACTCATTTCTCAAATAAGATATTCAAAAATCCAATAACTTTTATTGGCATATAATAGCGTGCCGGTAACGTACTTTTTACCTCTAGTATCATAAATAAAAAATAATTAATAAGATTAGGTGAAAAGTTAAAAATAGGCGTATCTTGTTGGTTCTTCTTTAGCTATCCTGACCTGCTGTCAGCGCTAACAAACCGCTCACAAAAACACACATATATGAGAAAAAATCTACCAATCCTTCTAAAGATTAAAGGCAGAAAAAACATTTTTAAGTACATCCTTCCTTTGATTGTTGTGTTATTTTCTGTAAGGCTAAGCGCGCAGGACCTTAAGCCGCAGGCCATACAACAAATCAAACTGCTGACTGAAGAAAAAGCATCACGAACGCCGGCGCAAAAGAAAATTGATTCACGTTTGCTGCTGGCTTATAAAATGCAAAACAATCCTGCATTTGCAAAGCAATTGCCTGCTTATAAAACAGATGTAAAGGCAAACAGCCAGGGAAAAGTAAAAGTGGATATAGAAGCGCATGTTTCGCAGCAATTATTAAGCGATTTAAAAAACCTCGGCGCTGACATTATTTTTTCTTCAGAAAGGTTTAATAACATCGTTGCCAATGTGCCTTTGGATAAAGTTGAACAAATTGCGGGTTATAAGGCGGTGCTGCACATAAATCAATGGCTGGCGCCTACGCACAATGACCCGCATATTAATAATAATGTTGCTAACAGCCGCGCCGGAAAAAAGATAACCGGAAACAATAGCCCCGGCATTAAAAATCGCGCTGATTTTGCTACCCGTGCAGCCACTGTGCGCAATGAATTGAATAATGTTTTTAATTCCGGAGCAAATAACAATTTTGGAGGGTCTGTAACTTCAGAGGCTGACGCCACGCACAAAGCGGCCCTGGCGAGGACTACTTTTGGAGTTTCCGGCGCTGGCGTAAAAATCGGTGTATTATCTGATGGCATTGATGGCTATGAGACATCGCAGGCCACCGGCGATTTACCGGCAGTGCTTAACATTCTTCCGGGCCAGGCTGGTTCCGGCCGTGAGGGAAGGGCTATGCTGGAATTGATACATGACATTGCGCCGGATGCTGATTTGTATTTCGCCACAGCTTTCATCAGCCAGGCAAGTTTCGCTCAAAATATACTTGACCTTCGTACCGCAGGCTGCGATATTATTGTGGATGATGTAACCTATTATGCAGAAGGTGTTTTCCAGAATGATAATGTGGCGCAATCTGTAAATACTGTTACATCTTCTGGCGCGCTTTATTTTTCTTCTGCAGGCAATTCAGGCAATGTAAATGATGGCACAGCCGGTGTATGGGAGGGTGATTTTACAGATGGCGGAAGCCTTCCGTTATTTCCGGGTACCGTAAACGATTTTGGCGGTGGCGTTTTATATAATACAGTTACAGGAACCACAGGTTTGGTAACTTTAAAATGGTCTGATCCGCTGGCACATTCTTCAAACGATTACGATCTTTATGCCACAGATCCTGCAGGTACTGCTGTAATTGATTTTTCCACCAATGTTCAGGACGGTGATGATAATGCTTATGAATATCTGCACTATGGCTTCCCCGCAGGTTACAGGTTTTATATTGTAAAAAATACAGGTGCGGAAACAAGGGCGCTGCATTTAAACACAAACAGGGGCAGGCTTCAAAATGCCACACCCGGTGTAATGTATGGCCATAATGCAGCAGGCAGTGCTTATACCGTTGCAGCCACACCTGCGGCTATTCCTTTTTACAGCAATTTCCCCCAGGGCCCATATCCTGATCCGTTCAATGCCACCAATTTGGTGGAAGGCTTTAGTTCAGACGGGCCGAGAAGGATATTCTATAATCCTGACGGATCTGAAATTACGGCAGGCAATGTGTTATTTGGTACCAATGGCGGCACATTGCTCCAAAAACCAGATATTACAGCGGCAGACGGCTGTTCTACCACCACACCTGGTTTCGAAACTTTTTATGGCACTTCTGCCGCTGCGCCTAATGCAGCAGCAATAGCAGCGCTTGTGAAATCTGCATTCCCGGCTTTAACGCCTGCACAAATACGCACGGCACTTATAAGCAGCGCTATTGATATTGAAACACCCGGCGCTGACAGGGATGCTGGTGCAGGTATAATTATGGCTTATGAAGCACTCGAAGCAGCAGGTGCGCCATCAGGACTTTCAATTTCAATAGCTGATAAATCAGTAAAAGAAGGAAATAATGGTTATAAGCTTGTGAATTTTATTGTTACGCTCAGCAACAAGCCTTCAAAGAAAGTAGCGGTAAGATATGTTGTAAAACCAGGCTCTGCAACGCCCGGCAGCGACTACCTTGCAGAGTCAGGCATATTGGTCTTCCCTAAGAATGGCGCTCAAACACAAAGAATACCGGTATTGATTAAGGGCGATAAGGTTAACGAAGCAGACGAAACATTTAAAGTTATCCTGCGCAACGCGGTTAACGCCATTATCAGCAATGGTGAGGCAACAGGCACAATTATTAATGATGACGGAACTGCCATTGCAGCATCAGGCAGCGATGATGCAGCATCGTCTGCATTCATAACAGGTAATGGAATTAAACTGTCGCCTAACCCTGCAATCAACTCAACAAATATTTCACTCAACGGGTATACTGGTAATGTTACAATACTCGTGAGCGATATGAAAGGCAAAGTATTGCAGCAAAAGAAGGTACAATTGCAATCGGCAAAATCCGGGCTGCAGTCTTTTGATGTTTCTGCCTATGCTGCCGGCACCTATCTGGTAACGGTTATTGATGAAAAAGGCAATAAGCACACGCAAAAGTTAATTATAGCCAGGTAATAAATTCATAAAATATTTTTTAAAAGAGGTTGCTGTAAAAGGCAACCTCTTTTATTTTTACAGCAATATCATAAGCATGAGAACCATTTACCCGTTTTTTTTAGCATTCTTATTGTCAGCTTGTAATTCAGCAGGCACAAACACAAGCCGGGAAGATTCAGTTGCATTTACTTCTGATAATATTCCTTTGGAAAGAAACAATATAAACCCGCAGCCTGTAAAAATGTATGCAGAAACCATAAGAAGTTTTGAAACAACAGATGAATTTAAAGTCGGGTTATATGAAACCCAACAAACCTTCAGGTATCTTATAAAAATCTCTTACAAGCAAATGGAAGTGGAAGACACATTGCGTGTGCCCAATTTCGGTATTCTGCCTGCCGTTGATATTGTGAAAGGCGATTCCATCCATCCTTCATGCATTGTTGGTTTTTTGGATAAGGAAAAGAAGTTCAGGGAATCGAAGCTGATTGCATTTGCCAACAATAAACTAAAGGTGAAAGTATTAAAGCATTATGCAGTTTACCAAAGCGAATAAATTCAGAAAGAGCTGCCAATACAATATGCATCCCACCTGGTAATATCATTGCTTTCTTTTGATGTAATGCGATACGCATCAACAGTATTTATGCGGGTGTTATACACCATAAAAGAACTATCAATATCTTTTAACTGCATGGCATTAAAGCCCATTACTGCGCCGGGGTTCAATAATAAGGTTTTGCCTTCGTGCCGGGCAAAAATGGAATGATCGTGGCCGTAACAAACCACATCATAAGCCTGTAACTGCAGCAATTTTTGCGCTTTTTCAGGATAATGGTTTACGGCAATGGTTTTATTATCCAGTTCATCGCGGTAATATTCGCCATGAATTTTGATATTTTGATATTTAGGAAGTTTGCCAGTCATGGCAGCCACATCGCAATCATTATTGCCTAAAACTATGTGAACCGGCTTTTTGAAAGCCGATAAAAGATCAATAATAAATGGCGAGCATAAATCGCCGCAGCAAATTAAAACATCTGCTTCTGTGGCGTGGCCGGATTGCAAAATGGTTTGCAGTGCCCAAACGTTATCGTGAATATCGGAAAGGAATAATATTTTCATTTGTTGTGTTTTTAGCAAGGTTCTCAAAGATAAATACGATGAATTTGCCCCGGATGAATTAAAGAAACCTAAAATTCTTATGTGGCTGGTAATTATGCTGCAACTTTGAAATGGAAACCGGAGCTGGTTAATTTGCTGTGGTTGCAGTGTGCGACGCAACGAAGTCGAATATGGTTCCGCAGTTGGTAACCAAAAAACTATCAAAAAAAACGCAGTTTTTGCAAAAACTTTGATAATGATGGCGTTTTATTGATTGCAGTTTATTACCTTTGCCGTCCCAAAAAAATTATTTATGGCAAGAGTTTGCGAAGTAACCGGTAAAAAGCCAATGGGCGGCCATTATGTTTCTCACTCAAACATAAAAACAAAGCGCCGTTTTTTACCTAATCTTCAAACAAAGCGTTTTTATTTTGCTGAAGAAGACAGGTGGGTGACCTTAAAAGTGTCAACAGACGCTATTCGTACAATTAACAAAAAAGGATTGGCTGCGGTTATTAAAGAATTGAGGGCCAACGGTAATCATATTTAAAGCTTTTACAAATGGCAAAGAAAGGAAACAGGGTTCAGGTAATTTTGGAATGCACAGAGCATAAAAACAGCGGTTTGCCGGGTACAAGCCGTTATATTTCCACTAAAAACAAAAAGAATACACCTGAGCGTTTGGAATTGAAAAAATATAATCCAATCCTGAAAAAAGTTACTGTTCATAAAGAAATTAAATAGTTTGTTGACCATGGAAAAAGGTTTGACTTGTATAACCTTAATTTATTAGCCTAATCAACAATTCAACTTATCAACTTGTATAAACATGGCAAAAGCAGCAAAAACGGCGATTAAAACAAAAGACCAGAAAGCCGCAGCAGAAGCTAAAAACTGGAGTAAAGTAATCCGCACTGTGCGCAGCCCTAAAACAGGTGCTTATACTTTTAAGGAAGCGATTGTGCACAAAGACAAGATCAAGGATTTCCTCGCCGGCAAATAATTTTTGCATTTAAAATATTAAGAAGCTGTTCTGTTTAAAACGGGATGGCTTTTTTTGTTGCCAGAATTTTCACACTACTTATGAGCGCTTTAATTTTGCATTTCCTATAAAACATTTGCGTGACGGAGAAAAAAACAAGAAATCTTAAACTTTGGCTTAAGCGCGTTGGCTGGGCGGGCTTTTTATTTTTCCTGATCAAAGGTTTAATATGGCTGGCAGTGTTTTGGTTTGCCGGCAGCAAAATTTTTGATTAAGTAAGCCACTCTGCAGATCTTATAGACTCTATTTTATACTCCGGCCTTTTGCAAGGTAATTTTTCCCGTATTTAAGTTTAATGTTATCGATGGCCTTGTAAAGATTTGATTTGCGGGAAACATCATCAAATAAATTTCCCTGCATAGTAATATTGGCAAAATCGCTAAGGCGTACGCCGAGCAGCCGCACAGGCGTTCCTTTTTTGTATAATTGGTGAAATAAATCTTTTGCTACGGGAATAAATTCATCATCCCGAAAAGTGTAATCGATCGTGGTTTGTTTGGAAGTGGTTTCAAAATTGGGATACCGTATTTTAACCGCAATGCAACCGGCAAGCTTCTCATCCTGCCTCAGCTCAAAAGCCACCCTTTCGGTCATGCGGATAAGTTCGCTTAAAAGAAATTCAACATCATTTGTATTGGTTTCAAAAGTGTTTTCAGTAGAAATAGATTTCGCTTCCCGCCATTCTGAAACAGTGCTGTGATGCAGGCCCTGCGCTTTATCCCAAAGTTCCAGCCCCCATTTACCAAGCCGGTTTTCCAGTTCGTTTTTTGGAAGCCTGAGAATATCGCCGATCAGTTCAATACCCATTTCGTTTAAAACTGATAAAGTATGTGTGCCTACGCCGGGAATTTTTTTAACCGGCAGCGGCGCCAAAAAATCCTTTTCTTTTCCATGCTGAATAAAGAGATAGCCATTAGGCTTGGCTTCATCGGTGGCAATTTTAGCAACAAGTTTATTGCTGGCAAGGCCGAAGGAAATGGGCAGCCTGGTCTCATCCATTATTAGTTGGCGCAACTCGATTGTCCATTGAAAAGGGTTGAAGAATTTATCCATGCCGGTAAGATCGAGGTAAAACTCATCAATACTTGCTTTTTGAAATTTGGGCGCTTTGGAAGCAATAATATCTGTAACCCATTTTGAAAATTTACCATACTGGCCATGAGAGCCGCGAACCAAAATTGCATGCGGGCAAAGCTCAACCGCTTTTTTCATGGGCATGGCAGAATGTACGCCGAATTTCCGGGCTTCATAACTGCAGGTAGTAACTACACCACGTTCGCGGCTGCCGCCAACAATTACAGCTTTACCTGCTAATTCAGGGTTATTCAAAACCTCTACACTGTAAAAAAATGAATCGAGATCAAAATGCGCTATGTAGGTTATTGGCTGCACCACAGTAAAGATAATTATTGAAGCGGTGCAAAGTTTTTCAATTAAAAGCTAAATGTCTTGCGCAGTAATTTGCTGGTTAATTTGGCTTTTTGTTTTTTGGGTTCAGCATATTTTCCATCTTTCAAATAATAGCTTAAAACAGATTTGTCAGCAGGCTCAACAATAAAATATTCCTGCACGCCAAACTGTTCATAAATGGCTTTCTTTTTTATAAGGTCAGTATTCTTGTTGGATGGGGAAAGTATTTCGACAATAATATCTGGCGCACCATAAACACCATCGTTTTCAATAAAATGCTTGTTGGCATTGCTTATAAAGAAAACATCCGGCTGAACCGCATTTTTGTCACCAAGATAAACATCAACCGGAGCATAAATTGCTTCACCTAAATTGTTAGCGGTAACAACTTCATTCAATTGCAAAAAGATAGTTTTTGCAATTGAGAAATGTGCAAATGCGGGTGAAGGGCTCATATAGAATTGATTATTGATAACCTGTATAGGCGTACCTTCTGGCAGCAGCCGGTACACATCTACAAGTGTTTCAGGTTTCTTCATCAATACTGACATGATTCAAATTTAAACAATTTATGCCTTCTCCAAATTAAACAAACTGTCAACAAATTCATGTTTATCAAACAGCAGCAGGTCGTCCATTTTTTCGCCCACGCCAATATATTTTACCGGGATTTTAAACTGATTGGCAATTGCCAAAACAACGCCACCTTTTGCGGTGCCATCTAATTTGGTAATAGCAAGTGAAGTAACATCGGTGGCTGCGGTAAAATGCTTAGCCTGCTCCAGTGCATTCTGGCCGGTTGAACCATCAAGCACAAGCAATACTTCGTGCGGCGCATCTGGAATAACCTTTTGCGTGACACGTTTGATTTTTGAAAGCTCTTCCATTAAATGCGCTTTATTATGCAGGCGGCCTGCCGTATCAATAATTACAATATCAGACTTCCTCGAAACGGCACTTTGTACGGCATCAAAAGCCACAGAAGCGGGATCACTGCCCATTGCCTGTTTTACTATGGGAACGCCAACCCGTTCACTCCAAATGGTAAGTTGATCAACCGCAGCAGCACGAAAAGTATCGGCTGCACCAAGCAATACACTTTTTCCGGCTTTTTTATAATTATGGGCAAGCTTGCCTATTGTGGTTGTTTTGCCTACGCCATTTACGCCTACAACCAATAATACATAAGGCCTCTTATCTTCAGGTAAATCGAATTCTTTATACGAATCTTCCGGCGTATCGGTGAGTATATTTTCAATTTCGTTTTGCAATAGCTTATTCAATTCACTTGTGCCAACATATTTATCACGGGCAACACGCTCTTCAATCCGTTTAATTATTTCAATCGTGGTATCAATACCAACATCAGCGCTTACCAATGCATCTTCAAGATTATCGAGCACTTCTTCATCTACCGTGCTTTTACCGGCAATGGCCTTGGTTATTTTTTCAAAGAAACCCGACTTGGTCTTTTGCAAACCTTCATCTAAACTTTCCTTTTCTTTTTTACCGAATAATTTGTTGAAGAAACCCATTTGTTATGTGTGATTTATGATTTGATGATGTATGATTCAAAAGATAAAATGCGCTATTTATTTATTTTCTTTAATTGCTCAATATCGTTCTTGTCTTTATATCTCCCTGCGGCTATTACTATCATGGAAAAACAAATGCGGTAACCCAAATAAAAAACAAAAAGGTGTGTAACACCTTTTATTTATGTGATAATATTTTGTGGCCGAGTTTATCACGCTTGGTGAGCAGGTATTTTTCATTGAATTCGTTAGGCTTGATTTCTATCGGCACAATTTCAACAATTTCCAGTCCATACCCGCTTAGCCCTGCCCGCTTTTTTGGGTTATTGCTCATTAAGCGCAGCTTGGTTATACCAAGGTGCCGCAAAATCTGGGCGCCCACGCCATAATCTCGTTCATCCATTCCAAAGCCAAGGTGCAGGTTGGCCTCAACAGTATCCATACCTTGTTCCTGCAATTTATAAGCACGCAACTTATTCAATAAACCAATACCGCGGCCTTCCTGGTTCATATAAAGAATAACACCTCTGCCTTCAGCTTCCACCATTTGCATAGCTTTATGCAGTTGCTCGCCGCAATCGCAACGAAAACTGCCGAGGATATCGCCGGTAAAACAACTTGAATGCACCCGCGTTAAAACAGGCTCATCTTTCTGCCATTCACCTTTTATTAAAGCAAGATGTTCGCCGCCGGTAATTTTTTCTTTGAATGCTACCAGTTTAAACATCCCATATTTTGTTGGCATATCCACCCGCACCACTTCTTCAATGGTAGAGTCTGACTTCAGCCTGTATTCAATCAAATCTTTGATGGAAACTATTTTGAGATCGAACTTATCGGCAATTTTTCTAAGCTCGGGCAAACGCGCCATAGTGCCATCTTCATTCATAATTTCAACCAAAACCCCGGCAGGCTCAAAGCCAGCCAGCCTTGCCAGGTCCACGGTTGCTTCCGTGTGCCCGGTCCTTCTTAAAACACCGCCTTTTTTTGCACGTAATGGAAAGATATGGCCCGGCCTTCCAAGGTCTTCAGGTTTAGTATTGGGGTCGATTAGCGCCTGTATAGTTTTAGCCCGGTCGTGGGCGCTGATGCCGGTGGTGCAGCCATGCCCGATTAAATCAACGCTTACTGTAAACGGCGTTTCGTGCAGCGCCGTGTTTTTGCTTACCATAAGATCGAGCTGCAGTTCGTCGGCGCGTTCTTCGGTCATAGGAACGCAGATAAGGCCGCGGCCTTCCTTGCTCATAAAATTGATGATCTCAGGTGTAACGTTGCGTGCTGCCGTTATAAAATCTCCTTCATTCTCACGGTCTTCATCATCTACCACAATTACCAGCTTGCCTTTTTTTATATCTTCTACCGCACTTTCTATCGTATTCAGCATATATAAAATTTGTGCAAAGGTACAATAGAGTTACAGGATTATATACAGGGGCTTTTGTTAATGGTTTTTGCAAATATTGCAACAAAAAAACCTGCATTGAAAAGGCAGGTTTTTGAATTGTAAGGGATGGGGGCACTATTTTACAGTAAACGTTGCGCCGTCTTTCGACATGCCGGAAACAGATAATTTCACGCCCGTATTTGCAGCGATGATTTTATCAACCACTTCTTTCAGTTTAATATTTTGTGTTACTACAACATTAGCTACATTATCACTGAAATCATCGCTATTAACGTTTGATACACCGGCAATCTTTTCAATGGCAGATGTTACTTTTCCCAATTGGGTATAATCAATATTTTTAAAAGTAAGCGTGTATTGGGAAGCTCCGTCCGGCACATCATTTTCAGGCAGGTCAATTTTATCTTTTTCGCCTGCTATGTATTGCGTGGCTTTAATGATGCAATCTTCCGTTGCATCCTGCACGGCAGGGTTTTGAAAGGCCGTGCTCATAGCATTAATGCTGCCTAACCCATAAGGCATGGTTACTCCCACCTGTACGCCGCCGCCGGTTCTCTTTTCCACATTGAATGATTCTGATGCAATTACTTCCCTTGTTTCGGGATCAACCAGACGGATGATAATGCCTACTTTGGCTTTATAGCTTTTGGTTTTTACAATAGCTGCGCCCACGCCGCCGGCGCTTTGCTCAAACTCCGTTACTTCACCCTGAACAATTACGTTGGCGCCCATCATATTGCCCTTTTGAACTGTGCTTTTCTTACTTACATTTCCTGAATTACCCTGGTAATCCAGTTCAGCCTGAACATCTCCCATATTGGCCAGCCGTTCAAGCACACGGAAACACTGCACTTTCTGCAAAGCATTTGTAAGCATGGTTGCAAGGTTTTCTCCAAATTGATCGCGTGGCGCATTGGGCGCTGTAAGTTTAAAGTTAGCAACGGTTACCCTTGGCTTTTTTTCTTTGGGAAGATCGGTACAGATTGGTTTAATATCTTCAATGGTTACCTTGTCTTTGTTCTTGTCTGTTTTTGGGGACTGTGCGAAACTGCCTGCATTCATACATAGAAATACGGCAGTAAACATTAAAGTGGTTTTGAAGTAATCGTGTTTCATAAAATTGTTTTATTGTTTTCATAGAAGATTATGGTTTCAGGGATAAGAGAAACGGTAAGGGATCAGGCGAAATCATTAAAATCGATACTGTTTTTAAATGTTTTAATTTGTTTGCGCAGTGTTACTTCATAATAAATAAGTACCCCGATAGCGATAGCTAAAATCCAGCCACCCATTATATTCCAGAGGATAATTACTGCAAGCAAACCACCGCCAAATAATAACAAGGGGCTTAACCTGAAAAGCCTGGCTATTGATTTATCATCGTAAAAAGTGCTGTTAGTGGAATAGTTATGCACTATTATGTAAGGCCCTTTTTCCTTTCCTTTTTTAATGCCCCATATCACAGCCAGTTTATTATCCCTTCTGCAGGCTATATTAAAATCCTGCAGTTGAAAAGACATTTCATTTCCATTTGCATCAACCAGGAAGAACTGGTCGTGCACAACGGTGCGGGAACGTATGGTAACGGGCGCTGTGCCGCCTGTGCCCTGATAGCTGTAACCGCCTCCTCCTCCGCCGCTTACAATTGTTTCCATGTTTTTACCGGTTTCGGCAACAATGCCGGTGAAATTGTACAATTGAATTTCTTTTCCTGACGCCTGGTAAGTTTTCATTGTTTCGGTTTTTAAAGTGCAGGTACATTAATAATCTTTCTTTTTTTCAAACATTAATTTGTATTAAGAATATTTATATGAACATTGCTGTTGCGTTCATTAACACCCGCGTTGTTTATATTTGTTTTTTATTATTGCATAAACCTAACCTGCTTATAATCCGGACGCAAGCAGCATTGATTAATTGAAGGATTTGATTTATTTTTTGCAGGCGATTTTTAAAAAACTGTTTATGAAATTTTGATTTTTACAGTTGCATTTTTCATATTAAATATTCTGCCAAATGAGAAAGTTATTAATAGCTGTTTTTCTGCTGATAACTGTAATGGCGCATGCACAGAAAAATGAATTGGACAGCTTATCAAATGCACTAAATAAACACCCGAAGGAAGATACAGTAAGACTAAGGCTGCTAAATGATCTTGCTTTTGCCTTTTCAGATGTTAACCCCGATAAAGGTTTGGAAACGGCAGAGCGGGCTATTGCATTAGCAAAGAAATTAAATGCAATGCAATTGCTGGCTACTGCCTACCTGTGCAAAGGAGAAAATTATATTTCAGCAGGCGATAACAAAACTGCTGTTGCATCTTTTAAGGAAGCATTGGCTATTAGTGAACAACGGAATTTTAATCAAACTTCACTGAACGCTTACCAGCGCCTGGGCGCAGCTTACTTTAATATGTCGGAATATGGTGCTGCCATGAAAATGCAGGAAAAACTTTTAATGCAGGCTAAAAGAATAAATGACAGTGCAGCTATTGCGAAAGCTTTTGTGGGTATGGGTTTGAATTATCAGTTTATGTCAAATTTACCTGAAGCATTAAAGTACCAGCAAATGGCATTGGCCATTTTTACCAAAATAAATAATGCACAAGGCATTTCGGATGTATATACTAATCTGGGTTTGGTTTATTTGAACCTCGAAAATTTTAATAAAGCGCTGGAGTACCACAAAAAATCATTGCAGCTGAATGAGCAAACGGGCAATAAAAAGGCAATGGTAAATACGCTTGGTAATATAGCAACAGCGTATGACAATCTGGAAGATTCTGCAAATGCCATAGCTAATTATACAAAGGCGCTTGAGATAAGCAAACAGATAAACTACGAGTTTGGCATTGCCAGTAATATGGGCAATATTGGCATTTTTCATTACTATCATTCCAATTATAAACTGGCCATGGATATTATTAGAGAATCAGTCCCTATGTATAAGAAACTAAATGATAAATCCAATCTGTCTTTAATGTACAATATTATGGCGGTTTGCATACTTGAGGCGCCTGATAAAGACCTGCTGCATGCAGGAATTAATCCTGGTCATCGTTTTGACAGTGCTATAAAATTTAATGAAACTGCCCTTAATATGGCAAAAAACATCAAAGCACTAAGAAGACAATGGTTTGCACTGGAAACAATGAAAGAAATTTATATAAAACAAAATAATTACAAAAAGGCATTGGATTTTTATGAACAGGCTGTGGTACTGAACGATAGCATATTGAACAATAGTAATACTAAGAAAATAACCCGCCTTGAAATGCAGTATGAATTCAATAAAACACAGGATTCTATAAAAGCTGTTAACGATAAAAAGCAGGCGCTGGCCAAAGCAGAAATTCAGAAACAACATGTAGTGAAAAATGCTATAATGGCGGGTTCTGTTTTTTTAATACTTGCAGGTATCGGCACATTCATTTTTTATAAACACAACCGGGATATAAAAGTTCAAAAGAATGAGGCGGAACTAAAAGCCATGGTTACCGATACTGAGATGAAAGCGCTGCGGGCCCAGATGAACCCGCACTTTATTTTTAATTCACTCAACTCTATTGCTGATTACATTGATAAGAACCAAACACAGGCCGCTTCTGATTTTGCATCGAAATTTGCGCGGCTTATGCGCATGGTTTTGGAAAATTCCGAACAAAAGGAGATTCCTCTGGTTGAAGACCTTAAAGCTCTTGAATTATACATGCAGCTTGAACGTTTCAGGCTTAACAATAAATTCGATTATGAAATTATTGTTGATGATGCGATTGATAAAGAAAACACGCTTATACCGCCGTTAATACTGCAGCCGTTTGTTGAAAACAGTATATGGCATGGCATTGCCCATAAGGAAGGTGAAGGAAAAATACTTGTTCATGTGCAACAGCAAAACAACATGCTTAATTGCATTGTTGAAGATAATGGCATAGGTATGCAACCTGAAGAAAATCCGAAGAAACGAAGGTCTTTAGGCATGCGCATTACCCGTGAACGGATAGGAGTTATTAATAAACAGAAAAACACCAATGCAAGTGTAACCGTAGCAGGTAAAGAAAGCGGGGTTAGGGCTGAGATACAGTTGCCCCTGGAATTAATTTTCTGATTTATTACTCATATTTCATTCTGAGTGCTGATTCTATTGATTAATTGTTACAGGCTGTTTTTGTTTTGGCGTATCATCTACTTCAAAACCCCACTCCGTAAGTTTTTTATAATTAGCCTTGTACATACCCAGCAGCAGGTCGCGGCTGCATTTTAATGTGAGGTTTACAGGCACAAGCAGCATATCCCGTTTACGGTAAAGGTTGTCCAGTTCTTCTTCAGTTTGCCTTATCTGCTGCTGCAGAGCCTGTGCCTGTGCCATGTGCTGGCTGTTATCTTTCCAGTTATAATCATTCAGCAAAATTAATGGCGATTTTTCCGCATCAGCTATATGCTTTGAATACACTGTATTCGCCAATTGAAGAAGATGTTCTGCATTGCGTGGAATTTTAATCCTTACATTATGTTTTGCCATTAATATAAATTATGTTAGTGATTGGTATTTATTAAAAGAATAGAATTATGATCACCGGATCCATTTGCACATCATTAAAAGCAACATAAACAATGTTATTTCGAATACATGCAGCACAAATTCCGAATTAGCATATACAGGCGGGGAAAGTGAGGCAGGCGATGCAGGTAACAGCATTGTTTTCATTTGTTTTAAATGCGGTATAAACCTAAACTGCATAACAGGTCATTTCAAGCTCAATTGATTAAGTGCAAAGCACTATTTATTTTTTGCTGAAAAAAATTAAAAAAACGTGAACTCAGCAGGCCTGGCATTAACGGCAAACATCTTCTTGTGATTAAGTTATAAATTCACACTATGATTAAGGCGATCATTATAGATGATGAACAACATTGCATAAACCGGCTTACGACGCTGCTCTCTAAAAACTGCAGTGATACGGTTGAATTGCTTGCCAGCGTTCAGTCGGTTGAAGAAGGATTAACTGCTGTAAGAACATATAAACCCCAGCTTGTTTTTTTGGATATTGAAATAGGAAATAAAACGGGCTTTGATCTTTTAAAACAATTACCGGAAATAAATTTTGAAGTCATCTTTACCACGGCCTATGATAAATACGCTGTACAGGCTTTTAAGTTCAGTGCACTGGATTATTTGCTTAAGCCCATTGATACGGATGAATTGCAGGCAGCGCTTAAAAAGCTTAATGATAAAGTCTCGCAAAAAGATATAGCCGGTAAATTCGATACACTTTTTCATAATCTTAAAAACATACAAAGCTCTTCCAAAAGAATCTGTGTACCGGTTTTAAGCGGCCTCGTATTTATTCAGACAGATGATATTATCCGCTGCGAAAGCAACATAAACTATACAACTTTATTTTTAAAAGATAAACAGAAGCTTCTCGTGGCAAAAACATTAAAGGAGTTTGAAGAAATGCTTACCGAATATAATTTCTACCGCGTTCATAATTCGCACCTCATTAATCTTGCCTATATAAAAATGTATAATAAAGGAAAAGGCGGAACTGTAACAATGACCGACGGTTCAGAAATTGAAGTTTCAACAAGAAGGAAAGATGATTTCCTGAAGCGGTTAACCGATTTATGATATACCGTTTTTCTGAAAATATTATTAAACGCCATCATCAAAACACAAACTATTATCTTCGCACAAACACATAGATTATGAATCTTCACGAATACCAGGCAAAGGAATTAATAAAAAAATATGGCGTGCCGGTGCAGGAAGGCTATGCAAGCAGCACGGTGCATGAAGCGGAAGAAGCATACCGCAACATTAAAAGCCAGACACAAAATAATTTTGCTGTTGTAAAGGCCCAGATACATGCGGGTGGCCGCGGTAAGGGAAAAATTAAAGGCACTGAACAACGTGGTGTGGCTGTTGGTAAAAGCCTTGAAGAAGTTGCAACTATCGCCGGTAATATATTGGGCGGCACTTTGGTTACTATTCAAACAGGCGAAGCCGGTAAAAAAGTAAATAAAGTTTTAATTGCGCAGGATGTTTATTATCCCGGCCCCAATCCTACAAAGGAATTTTATTTATCCATATTGCTGGATCGTGCAAAAGGCCAGAACGTAATTATGTACAGCACTGAAGGTGGTATGGACATTGAAGAAGTGGCCCATAAAACGCCAGATAAAATTTTCAAGGAATGGGTGCATCCTTCAGGAGGTTTATTACCATTCCAGGCAAGAAAGATTGCATTTAATTTTGGATTGAAGGGAGAAGCTTTTAAGAATTGCGTAAAGTTTGTGACCAACCTATATAATGCTTATGTTGGGCTTGATTGCTCCATGCTTGAAATAAATCCTTTATTTAAAACAAGCGATGATAAAATTATTGCAGTTGATTGTAAAATGAACCTTGATGATAACGCTTTAATGCGCCATCCGGATATTGAAGCACTGCGCGATCTTGCGGAAGAAGACCCAACAGAAGTGGAAGCAGGCAAATACAATCTCAACTTTGTGAAGCTTGATGGTAATGTTGGTTGTATGGTTAACGGCGCTGGTTTGGCAATGGCCACTATGGATATGATCAAACTAAGTGGTGGTAATCCTGCAAACTTTCTTGATGTGGGCGGCACAGCCAATGCACAAACTGTTGAAGCAGGTTTTCGCATTATTATGAAAGACCCGAATGTAAAAGCGATTCTTATCAATATATTCGGTGGCATTGTACGTTGCGACCGTGTGGCAGCAGGTGTAATTGATGCTTATAAAAACCTGGGCAACATTAATATACCGATTATTGTGCGCCTGCAGGGTACTAATGCAGAAGAAGCTAAAAAATTAATTGATGAAAGCGGGCTTAAAGTTCAGTCGGCTATATTGCTGAGCGAAGCTGCGGATCTGGTTAAGAAAGCAGTAGCATAAATAAATCAGTTATAAATTATATAAGCGCTTATACAATTTTGTGTAAGCGCTTTTTATTGCATTATTTTCACTTCATATAAAGGGCTTATTAAATAAACAAGCCCCGTATCTTTTTCCACACAGCGAAATCTTTTGCGCAGTTGCTCGCCTTTTTTAAATATGCGGCCATCATTTGTTGAAAAGAAGGCGCCTTTCGGCAATTCTTCCAGCAACACAATTCCTTTCTTTCGCTCATCATATTTACGTAAAACCCGCATTAACCCTTCTTCAGCACAACTGCTGGCGGCAGGGTTTCTCATAGATTCATTCAATGCAAATTCAATATCAGCAGGAAAGATTTTGTTATTGACAAAATCCCTTAACAGCGTGCTATACAAATATTTCCATTCCCTGCCATGCGCCTGTATGCGGTTGCCATGTATTTCAAACGCAAGCAAATGGGCAAGCTCATGGAGCAGTGTAATTAAAAAAGCATATTTATTAAGGTTGCCATTTACACTTATACGATGATTTTTGCCATTCACTGCATTGCGGTAATCACCTAATACAGATTGCCGCTGCCTTGTTATGGTTAAATGCACTTTATAATGCTGGAGAAAATACGCAACCTGCTCAAAACTGTTATCCGGTAAATATGATGCAAGTGCCTGTAAAGGATGCTCAGTTTTTGACATTTCTTTGCCTGTTAACTTTCATTGCGCCACTAACTTCGAGCACCGTATAAATTATATAAAGCAGCATGCCGCCTGCAACTGCATAAAGGCTCCTGTTTTCGCCTGCGGCAATCAGGTAAACAAAAACGCTTATTGCAATAGCCATCAGTTTTATAAACGATACCATCATAACGCTGCGCACAAATGCATGTGCATTGTCTGCAGCAAGCGATTTTGCATATATATAGCAGGCTGTTAAAGTAATTATAAACAGGATGAAGTTAGCAGCCAGCAATACGGAATGATTAATATTTTTCTCATCAAGCCATGTTGAAAATGACAGGCATAATGCATTAACTATTATAAAGAAAATTATGACAGGCCCGAAGAGCTTGTTTTTAATAAGTTTATTCATCTTTTTTCCTGGTTGAAGTATCTTTTATAACTTTTATAATTGTTCCGATAATAAAAATAAGCGGCATCAGCCAGATAAATATTGGAAAGGAAAATTGCAGCTTACCATCAATCCATTTACCGGTAAACACAAAAATCAGCAGCCCGGCAATTATTTGCGCACCAATACCTGCATATTGCATTAGCAGGTTTTTATTTGAAGTATCTTTCTTTTTGCCAGGCTCATTCATCGGCAACATTTATTTTGGCATTTTCAGCGAAGCCGTATCTCTTAAAACATCATCGGCGCCTAACACCTGTTTTATTCCATTAAGATATACATCTTTATATTTCAGCGCCTGCTCCAGTGAATCTGTGCGCATCTTTAATGTTTGCAGTTCACGGCGGGTATCGGTGTTAGCGGATGCGCCAGGCATATAATACCGTAATGGCGTAAACACGAGCAACGCAACAGCAAGCCCTATCATTAATAAAAATGTTGTGCTTAATGCGATATAAGCGCTCAGGCGGGAAAGGCGGAACTTTATTACTTCTTCAAAAGTATCGTCGTTCATAATTACCATACGGTAATGATTGCGAAGCCGCTTTAATGTTGTATTTGAATTTGCTTCAGGCATAGTACAATGTGCAAAAATAATCACTTGCCGTTGTAAGTTTTCCGAAATAAATATGGAAGAATAAGAATGCCTGCCTGTGTGAGGCTTTGAAATTAGTGAAACTCTAAAAATAAACAGATTCTCCTATCAGTTGGCAAGGCTGTCTATGGATAGTGTTCTGCGCACATGCACCGGTCTTTTATCTTTTGCAAATAAAACGCCCGTTACAATTACGGTATCGCCTGCTGCAACGCCTTTTGTTATTTCAATATTGTTTTGTAAACGCACGCCGGTTGTAACATCTGTAAACTGTGCGTTGCCGTTTTTAACAAGCAAAAGCTGCTTGTTTATATCGCTGGGAATAATGCAATTGGTTGGCACCATTATGCTTTGCTTTGAACCACCCTGTGCAAGATATACTTTTGCAAAAGCGCCGGGGTTTGCTTCTGCTTTATCCTGCAATATGGTCCTTATTTTAAGATTGCGTGTTACCGTATTGGCCTGTGGTTCTATGGCTATGATTGTAGCATTATGTTTTGATGTGTCGTTGGCCGCGTCCAGCGTAACCTGGACAGTGGAGCCTGTGGAAACATATTTACCATATTCTTCAGGCACTGTAAAATCCATCTTCAGGTTATTTACCTGCTGCATGGTGGCAATAACATCTGCATTGCTTATATAAGCGCCAAGGCTTACCTGCCGCAATCCCACCACGCCATCGAAAGGGGCGCGGATAACCGTTTTGTCAATTAATGCCTGTGTATATTGAATATCGGCCTCTGTGCTTATAACGGTATTAACGGCAGCATCATAATCTGCCTGGTTTACGCCCTGCACCGAAAGCAATGGCTTCAGGCGGTCAACATAATCCTGGGCAAGTTTAAGCGCAGCTTTGCTTTTATTGAGATTGGCAACAAGGTCTGCATCGTTAATGCGGGCTATAACAGTTCCCTTGGTAATATATTTTCCTTCGGGGACATTTAAATAAGTAATGCGGCCCGTGGCTTCAGGATGCAGCTCAACAAACTCATTTGCCACAACCGTTCCGTTTGCCTCTATAATATTTGAAACAGCTTTCGGTTCCGCAATAATTACATCTACAACCGGCGGCGGAGATTGCCGTGGCTCTTTACTTTCCTGTTTTGAATGGCAGCTTAATAAACACACTAAACATATCAACGAAAAAGAAAAAAGCTTTTTATGTGTGTGCATGATTTTATTCAATCATTTAAAAATTAAAAATAATGCTCCAAAATAATATTTATCGACAAAGAGTAATGATAAAATGGATGTAATCCAAAAAAATAACGACCAAACAACAATCCCAAATAAAAACGCCAGGCATTACTTACTGCCTGGCGTTTAATTTTTTATAAGAATAATTATTCTGCTTCAGCAACCACTTCTTTCACTTCGGGTATCATGCGTTTCATCATGCCTTCAATGCCGGCTTTTAAAGTTACCATTGACGAAGGGCAGCCGCTGCAGCTTCCCTGCAACATAAGGCTTACCACGCCATCATCATAATTTTTAAACTGAATGGCGCCGCCATCCATTTCCACTGCCGGGCGCACATAATTATCAAGTAATTCCTTAATGCGTTTTACCACATCGGTATCATCGCTTAAAATAATATTGCCTGTATCCTGTTTTACTTTGGCCACTTCATCTTCGTTAATTACCGGGCCGCCGTTTTCGAGATAATCTTTTAAAAATTGTTTTACAGAAGGAATAACATCCTGCCAGTCTTCAGTATCTGCAGTTTTGGTAAGTGTAATAAAATTGCTGGCTATAAAAACCCCTTTTATAAAAGGAAAGCTGAATAATTCTTTTGCCAGCGGGCTTGGGCCGGCCTGGCTTTCATCCTGAAAGTCTATGCTTTTGCCGGGATAGAGCAACTTATTGGCAACAAATTTCATTGTTTCCGGGTTGGGCGTCATTTCAGTATAGATACTTATAATGGGGTTACCTGTTTTTATCATCAGAAAACTTTTAGAAGTGCAAAAATACAAAAGATTATATGAAAGGATTCTTAATAAAGCCTTTATATCCGGTTTTAATTTTCGAAATAAAAAAAATTTTACCATTGTATTTTCGCGCCTAAAATTTTACAATTGGAAGTTGAAAATGCCGGCGCTGCAATTCAGCCAAAAACAATATTTCCTGTTCTTATCGCCATAAGTTTATCGCATTTGCTGAACGATACTGTTCAGTCGCTTATTCCATCTATTTACCCGATAGTAAAAGACTCTTTTCATTTGAGTTTTACGCAAATAGGTTTTATAACTTTAACTTTTCAGCTATCTGCTTCGCTGCTGCAGCCAATAGTTGGTTCTTTTACCGATAAAAAGCCGCAGCCGTTTTCTCTGGCAACCGGCATGGCATTCAGCCTGGTGGGGCTGGTATTGTTATCGAAGGCATCGAGCTATGCCATTATTTTAGTAGCTGTTTCTTTAATAGGTATTGGGTCTTCCGTATTTCATCCCGAAGCATCAAAGCTCGCCTACATGGCTGCCGGTAACCGCCGCGGATTAGCGCAATCTATTTTCCAGGTAGGCGGAAATGCAGGCAGTTCAATCGGGCCTTTGCTGGCTGCTTTGATAATAGAGCCTTATGGTCAGGGAAATATTTTATGGTTTTCACTTCTCGCATTTGCAGCCATCATTATTTTAAGCAAGTTGGGTTTTTGGTACCGAAATCATCTTTCCCTGCGAAAAAAATCAAAAACAATAAGCACCGAAAGCCATATTCATTTATCAAAAGGAAAGATTATCAGCAGCGTGGTTATTTTGCTGGTACTAATCTTTTCAAAGTATTTCTACCTTGCTTCCATGACGAGTTACTATACATTTTACCTTATTCATAAATTCAATGTTTCGGTACAATCATCGCAGGTGTATTTATTTATTTTCCTGGCATCAGTGGCTGCCGGTACCATCCTGGGCGGCCCGCTCGGCGACCGCTTTGGGAGAAAATATGTAATATGGTTTTCCATATTAGGCGCTGCACCATTTACTTTGATTTTGCCGCATGCCAACCTGTTTTTCACCTGTGTGCTCACAGTTTTCATAGGCGTAATTATAGCTTCTGCTTTTTCTGCCATTCTTGTGTATGCGCAGGAATTGCTGCCGGGAAAAATTGGTATGGTTTCAGGGCTGTTTTTCGGGTTTGCTTTTGGCATGGGTGGATTAGGTTCTGCGGTTTTGGGTGCTTTAGCTGATAAAACCAGCATAGAATATGTTTACCAGTTATGCGCTTTTCTGCCGCTTATCGGGCTGCTCACAGCTTTTCTGCCCAATCTTAAACGGAAAACTGCCTGATAATAATAGCCGGCTATTATAAACCTGCTGTAATGCTATCTGCCATTCTTTGTTTGCTGTGATAGATTTTACCGGAATTCAATATTGAATTTTGCAGCTACAGCCTGCAGATCGTTTACAACGCTTTCTACAACGGGGATGCCTTCCTTCATTCTTATTGCTTCCATTTCCCTTTCAGGATCGCCTGGCACCAAAACCTTCCCGTGGCCTTCGGCGGGTTTGGCATTCCTGAAACGGCGCAGCCAGTTATCAATATGCTGCTTGAATTCATCGGCGGTGCGAAAAGCATCAATGCGCATGGCGCCAAAAAAATGGCCAAGCCCTTTGCCGGGCATATTCTCCGGCATGGGTACATACGCAGGGAAAGGCGGCGCCCAGGGCCCATAACTTGCACCGCTTAAAACGGCAGAAAAAATATCAACAATACTTCCCAATGCATAACCCTTATGCGAACCATGTTCCCGGTCGCTGCCAAGCGGCAATAAAGCGCCGCCTGTTTTTAATGCACTCGCATTGGTTGACGGGGCGCCTTCTTTTGTTTGCACCCAGCCTAAAGGCGCTTCCGCATTTTTTCTTTGCAAGATTTCAAGCTTGCCATTGGCGGCTGTTGTTGTGGCCATATCTGCAACAAAAGGCGCTTCATTGCCTGCGGGAATAGCCACTGCAATTGGGTTAGTGCCCAGCATTCTTTCAATACTGAAAGTTGGCGCAACCAATGCACTGGCGTTAGTCATGGCAATGCCTATCATGTCGTATGGCAAAGCCATCATGGCATGATAACCGGCAATGCCAAAATGATTGCTGTTGCAAACACTCACCCAGCCTGTTCCAACATTAGCGGCTTTATCAATCGCAATTTGCATGGCATGCGGCGCCACCACCAAACCCAAACCTGCACCGCCATCAACAACAGCGGTAGAAGGTGTTTCATGTTTTATGTGAATATCAGGATTGCTATTAATCCTGCCGGCTTCCCATAATCGCACATAACCTGAAAGGCGGGCCACACCGTGGCTGTCAATGCCCCGCACATCCGCAGCCAGTAAGGATTTTGTGGCAGTTGTTGCATCGGTATCGCTGCAGCCAATATGTTTAAAAACGGAATAGGTAAAATTGTATAGAGACTGGTAAGAAAATATTGTATCCATGCTGCAAAGTAAAAAAGCATGTTATGAAGGACACGAAATATCTTTCAACAATGTGAATTAGGTTGCATAGCCAGGGCTATTCCTTATATGTATAAAACGAACTTGCCTGTGCTAAACAGGTGATCACAAGATCATTAATGCAAACATGTTTGGGCAAAGCAGCGCAATAAAATATAGTGTCGGCCACATCTTCTGCATGCAATGGTTCATAACCTTCATACACCGCATCTGCTTTTTGCACATCGCCTTTAAAACGCACTATTGAGAATTCCGTATCAACAGCGCCGGGGTTAATACATGTAACTTTTATCCTGTGCGGCAGCAGGTCAATGCGCTGTGCCTGGCTTATGGCATTTACTGCAAACTTGGTGGCGCAATACACATTACCATCTTTATATACTTCCTTCGCGGCCGTTGAGCCAATATTTATAATATGGCCTTTTTTATTTTTCTTCATTAAGGGAATAACAGCTTTCGACATATACAGCAACCCTTTCACGTTCGTATCTATCATGGTTTCCCAATCATCGAGCGAAGCTTCATCAAAAGCATCGCGGCCTGCTGCAAGGCCTGCATTATTTATCAGCACATCAATATTGCGCCATTCTTCACTTAAATTATTGATGGCATTAAAAGTTTCTTCTTTTTTACTTATGTCAAAAGCAAGCGGTAAAACTTTTATATTATTGTTTGATGATAATGTTGCAGCAAGCGCTTCCAGCCGTTGTTTTCTGCGGCCGGTAATGATGCAGTTATAATTAGCATCTGCAAATTTTTCAGCAATGGCTTTGCCAAGACCTGATGTTGCACCTGTAACAAGAATTGTTTTATTCATGCAGCAAAATAAATGATAAAATTTGCGCTGCCACTGCACTGTTTTTACATTATTGCATTAAAGTTTCAGTTTCTAAAAAGCATCGACACTATATTTGTCCGTACGTAACCGATATGAAGAAGATATATATTTTGCTTTTTGTTTTTATTGCTTTCAACGCGGCAAATAGTTTACATGCTCAAAATAAATTTTTGGTAACAGTGGCCGATGCAGGCAATACCAAAGTGCGGGTTGCATGGACTAATCCGTATGGAGATAGCGTGGTGCAATTAAATGTGCAGCGTTCATGGGATAGTGTAAAAAATTATAAAACTATCTTTTCACCTTTGTCGCCCGAGCTTCCGGAGAACGGGTATATTGATGAATCTGCCGGTTACAATGGCATGTATTACCGTGTTTTTTATGTGCTGGCCAATGGTTCTTATTTTTTTACAAAAGCAAAAAAAGTTAAAACAGGTTCTGATTTTACTGATGATATAAGCGAAGAAAATAAGGCCGATAGAAATTTTCTTGTTACCGTGCACGACGATGATACGGTGATTGCCCAATTTAATTATGATCAATACAAACACTTCCGTGACTCGATTGTAAACTATACAAAGGATACCTTGTATTCATTAACTGATGCGGATATATTGATACGTTATTATGCCAACAATATAAACTGGATGCCTTCGCCGCATGTATTTACCAATGCTGATGGCTATGTGCAGATATCACTTGCAGATGCTTTGCAAAAAAATTACAGGCTTCGTTTTTTTGATGAATTTCATAAGCCACTTTTCAGCATTCAGCATGTGGCACAACCGATGTTGCTGCTTGATAAAACAGATTTTATGCGCTCCGGCTGGTTTTATTTTGAACTGTATGAAGACAATAAAGTGAAAGAGCGTAATAAGTTTTATATACCAAAGGATTTTTAAAGTGAGTGGTGAGTTTCGTAACATGATTGCCGGCAATTGATTACAATTCCTTAAAATCTAATTTCCCATTTCGTATTTTGCATTAAAACAGTTGTATGGTACCTGGCTTACGCGATAAATTCAATGCAGCGTTTACGCAAAAAAAATATACAGATTTTTTAGAAGAAATGAATGCGCTGCATCCGGGTGCCATTGAATTCAGGCTTGCAGAAACCCCAGTGTTTGTAGATAAAACTTTTACAAAAAAAATGCTGGATGCCTGCGAGACTATTGTTGATGTAATTGCGCAGCCGGATTTTAAACAGCTCACTACTGATGCGGTACCTCAAGGTTTGAAAGTGCCGAATGAAAATGATCATTCTCATTTTATAGCATTCGATTTTGGCGTTTGTGAAAATGCTGCCGGTGAGCTTGAACCGCAGCTGATAGAAATGCAGGGCTTTCCCACTTTGTTTGCCTACCAGGTTTTTGATGATGATGTTACCCGTAAACATTTTGACATTCCCGATAGTTACAGTTCTTACTTAAACGGTTACACAAAGGATACTTATATACAATTATTGAAAGATATAATTATTGCAGGTTATGATCCTGAAAATGTAATACTGCTTGAAATTTTTCCGCATAAACAAAAAACCAGGATTGATTTTTATTGCACACAGGATTACTTAAATATTCCCGTGGTTTGTTTAACAGAACTTGTAAAAGAAGGTAAAAAATTGTTTTATGTGCAAGACGAAAA
The DNA here is from genome assembly GCF_900115755.1 of Parafilimonas terrae. Classification (GTDB taxonomy): domain Bacteria; phylum Bacteroidota; class Bacteroidia; order Chitinophagales; family Chitinophagaceae; genus Parafilimonas; species Parafilimonas terrae. Next base: position 208,324 of record NZ_FOXQ01000001.1, on the reverse strand, counting down.
AAAGATTGAAGTAAAACGCATTTACAACAGGATTATTTTCGATGAACTTCAGCAGCAATCACCCGAAGTGCAGGAAAAAGGGAAAATATTATTTGAAGATTTGGACGTTGAATGGGCGCCTCATCCTAACTGGTTTTATCGCATCAGCAAATACACGTTACCGTTTATAAAACATAGGTTCGTGCCTGAAACAAAGTTTTTAAGCGATGTGAAGGAATTGCCTTCAGACCTTGAAAATTATGTATTGAAACCTTTATTTTCTTTTGCAGGGCAGGGCGTGGTAATTGATGTAACAAAAGAAGATATTGATGCAGTGAAAGATCCGCATAACTGGATATTGCAGCGCAAAGTGAAATATGCTGATGTTATTAAAACGCCCGATGATAATGCAAAAGTTGAAATAAGAATTTTTTATTTCTGGAAAGATGGCGAAGCAAGGCCTGTGGCTGCACAAAACCTGGCCCGCATAAGTAAAGGCAAAATGATTGGCGTTCGTTATAATAAAGACCGTGAATGGGTAGGCGGCAGTATGGCGTTTTTTGAGAAATATTAAATATTCAATAAGCAATACTCAATAATTATTTTGAAGAGGCTTATAATTGAACGTTGGAGGTTGAGTTTTCTTAAGCCAATGTGGTTGACTTATTGATTAAAAAAATTATGGCTGATTAGCCTTCGCTGATTAAAGATATACAGTTGAAGGGAGTGACACAACCGTGCTTCATCTGTGTTCATTAGCTGGTAACAAAAAATATAACTTCTTACTTTTTGAAATTTATAAAAGAAATATTCGGGCGCATTTGGGCAACATGGGCTTTGGTTCTTTTTGTAAGCACAATTATAATTGCGTATATATTTTATAGTCCCTGTCATTTTTTAAAAGAGCCGCAAAAAGCAAAATGGCACCGGCAGGTATCAAGGGTTTGGATGTTCATTTATCTTACACTCATTGGCTGCCCGCTCAAAGTAAAAGGCGCATCATATTTTAAAGACCTGCCCAACTGTGTTATTGTTTCCAACCACAATAGTTTAATGGATGTGCCGGTGACTACGCCGTTTATGCCACGTGCCAATAAAACTATTGCTAAAAAAAGTTTTTCACCCATACCGGTTTTTGGATGGATATATAGCTTTGGCAGCGTGCTGGTTGACAGGAATGATGACCGCAGCCGCCGCAAAAGTTACGATGACATGAAACGGGTATTAAACAAGGGCCTCGATATGGTAATTTATCCTGAAGGCACACGCAACAGGACAGATAAACCTTTAAAAGAATTTTATGATGGCGCGTTTCGCCTGGCTGTTGATACGCAAAAACCAATTGTGCCAACGCTGGTTTTTAATACAAGAAAAGTTTTGCCTGCGCATAAAACATTTTATTTATTGCCGCATCATTTGGAAATGCATTTTCTGCCGCCCGTTGAAAGCACTAATATTTCTGCCAAAGAATTAAAAGAAAAAGTGTTTAAAGTAATGTGGGATTATTATGAGGCGAACCGGTAATTAACGTTCAGGCTGAACAGGCTGCATCTTAATTATTTTATCAACAACATAGCGGCTAAAACCGCGCCAGGGCAAAGTATGCTTGTATTCTTTATAATGCAGGTCGTAATAATTGCCACTGTTGTTCATTAAATAATTGGCAAGGCTGTCATTGGCAATGGAAAACTCAAATTCGTATGATTGAATACTGCCCGCAGCCTGCGAACGAAAGCCGCTTTGTATCAGCTTGCCTTCATAAGTCTTGAACAGGTTTCCTTTCTTTACCACATAATTTAACTGGCCTGATTTTACACCTTCACCAAACACAAAAAGATAATTCCACCAGAAGATGCCGGCGCCAATTATTACAAGTATTATTATGAATATGGTAAAGAATTTTTTAAGCTTTGACCTGTGTGGTTTTAAAGATATCGTTTCAAAATTTTGAGTTGGCATATTTACACAACATTTAATGAATAATGCAAATAGTGAGTTTATTACTCAATAAAATTACGTTGAAGATATCTTAAAAAGTAATTTTGCTTTGCTTGCCTATTTTTGAAATTCGGTTGATCTTTTCACAAAGAGTTTATTTTTCAACATATAATTTTATTACATGAAATCATTGCTTGGTTTTTTAGCGTGTATATTATTTACAACAGTTTGTTTTTCCCAGGCTGATCTGTCAAAGCCTGCTATCCCCGGCGCTTACAGAACCACCGTTTATATGCCTTTATTAAAAGGAAAACGTGTTGGTGTGTTCGCCAATCAAACATCTATTATTAATCAAACCAATCTTGTTGATACGCTCGTAAAAAGCGGTATTAATGTGGTAAAGATATTTTCGCCCGAACATGGTTTTCGTGGCAATGCCGATGCCGGTGAATATGTAGGCAATTCTGTTGACCCCGAAACACATGTGCCTATTGTTTCTTTGTATGGCGGTAAAAGCAAGCCCGATGCGAATGATCTTAAAGATGTGGATGTACTGGTATTTGATATACAGGATGTGGGCGCAAGATTTTATACTTACATTAATTCCATGCAATATTTTATGGAAGCGGCTGCAGAAAACAATAAACCTTTAATGCTGCTCGACCGCCCCAATCCAAATGGCTTTTATGTTGACGGGCCTGTACTGGATACAAACTTCAGAAGTGGCATAGGCCAGCAACCCATACCCGTTGTGTATGGAATGACGATAGGTGAATATGCCATGATGATTTCCGGTGAAGGCTGGCTGTTTAGCGACAAAGCCAATAAAAAGTTTGCCTGGTATAGAAACCATGCGCAGAACTCAGTAGATACGCCTTTTCATTTCCTTGTAATTAAATGTGAGAATTATAATCATAAAAGCCGTTATCAATTACCCGTAAAACCATCGCCTAATTTACCGGATATGGGCGCCGTTTACTGGTATCCATCCACCTGTTTTTTTGAAGGCACCAATCTTAGCGAGGGCAGGGGAACTGATAAGCCTTTTGAAATTTTTGGCGGCCCGTCTTTACCAAAAAACCTGTATGCTTTTACGCCGGTTTCAAAACCCGGCGCCACCGCGCCAAAACACCTGAACAAAAAATGTTACGGGTGGAATGTGAGCGATAAAAAAGCAGATAACGGAAAAATAGACCTCAGTTATTTATTGGAAGCCTACAAGCTGTTTCCTGATAAAAGCAACTTCTTTCTAAAGCCTAAAACGGGTGATTATTTTTTCAATAAACTCGCCGGGAATAATATTTTAATTCAACAGATAAAAGATGGAAAAACAGAAGCTGAAATCTGCGCAAGCTGGCAGCCCGGCCTTGATCATTTCAAACAAATAAGAAAGAAATATTTGTTGTATGAAGATTTTGAATAAGGGGAGAAGTTGAATAATTGAGAAGTTGAATGGTTGATTGGCGGGAATTGGAATCTTTGAACTTTGAAACATTAAACATCAAACTTTAATTTTTTTTGTTTGCCTGGTCTTCATTTAATCGTCTAAACGAAAAATGAAAAGGCATAATTACCTCTTATTCTTTTTTTTGCTGGCCGGCTCGCAAAACCTCCTGGCTCAAAACATTAACGGCTATAAAGTTTATGTATCCAGGCTATATGCTACCACGCTGTATTTTCACGATGCCTATACAAAATATAATTTTGGTGAAACCACTTGCCCTTACAAGTTTAATTCCCTGCTTGGAGATGAAAAATCAATTGCATTAGAAACGTCAAATAACGTAACAGAGCCTTATACTTTGTATGTAACGGAGGGAGGGCGCAAACATAAATTTACCATTATATATAAAGAGCATCTTGAAGATGCGGAAAGGGATATTTATTTTACTGACCTGGATCTTGTAGCGCAGTTAAGCAAAGCACCCGTGAACGAGCCGGTTGCTGCATCATTTAATGCTGAAGCACCAAAAAATGAAACACCTGCCGCAGTGCAGGCAACTGCTGAAACAACAGAGAATAATGAAGCGAAATATACAGATTTGGTGAGAAGGGCCAACAATGCTTTTACTTCCAGCCGGTATGAAGATGCGCTTAAATTTTACACGGCGGCGCTGGCATTAAAACCAGATGATATATACCTGAATACCCAGGTGCAGGTGATTCAAAAAAATATAGCAACAGCAAAGATTGAAGAAGAAAACCGCCGTAAAGACAGTTCGTTTCAAAGCTATATTAATGCCGGTGATAAAACATTAAATGATAAGCAATACAATGCGGCAAAAATAGCTTACGGTGAAGCCCTGAAGATTAAACCTAATGATGCAACTGCCTTAGGGCGGTTAAAAAAGCTTGATGAAAATATTGCCATTGACAGCCTTAAAACAGTTCAGCAAGAGAAGGAAGCATTGTATGCAAACTATGTAATGCTTGGAGATACGGCGATAAGCAAAGGGTCGTATGACGCAGCTAAAGCCGCTTACAACCAGGCTTTGCTGGTTAAACCCGGCGATGCAGTTATTGCATCAAGATTAAAAAATCTTAACCAACAGGTTATTACAGATAGTATAAATGAAGTGAACAGGAAAAATGCAGATTTATATGCTGCATATATTAATTCGGCGGGAAAGGCTTTTGCTGAAAAAATTTATGGTGTTGCTAAGTCGGGTTACGATAGCGCTTTACTGCTAAAGCCGGGTGATGAATATGCCAATGCGCAAATAAAAAAGATAGATGATATTTTAGCTGAACAGCAACGCCAGGCCCGGATAGCAATTGAACAGCAGAAGAATGAAGCCCTTCAAAAACAGTATAATGATTTAATTAGTAAAGCAGACGGGGCATATAGTACAGCTATGTATAATGATGCGCTTGATGGTTATACCAAAGCATTAACCATTAATAGAAATGATCAGTATTCAAAAACCAAAATAGCCCAGGCGAAGAAAGCGCTTGAGAAAAAACAACTAAAACTGAAACTGGATTCTCTTAATAATATAAAATACACGGCAGCATTAAAAAAAGCCGATGATGCTTTTGATACAAAGGATTTTACAAATGCAAGATCATTATACAATTCGGCATTGGCATATAAACCCAATGATGACTATATCAATAACAGGATAGCAGAAATAGAACGCACATTAACGGAAGAAGCTATAAAAAAGCAGGCGGCAAAGGACAGTCTTAATAAAATAAACGAGATCAGTAAAAAATATACAGCGCTTATTGCTGATGCACAGAAAGCATACAATGAAAAAGATTATACAACGGCACGTGTAATGTTTTCTGAAGCAGCAGGTTTAAAACCTGGTGAAACGGAAGCCAGGAATAAGATAGTAATAATAGATTCCGAGCTGGCTGAAATAGCGCAAAAACAAATTATTCAAAATAAGGCTGATTCATTAATTGCAAACGGGGAAATTGCAATGGCAACGCAATTATATCCTTTAGCTCTTGATAATTTTAAAGCGGCGATGGCGCTTAACTTACCGGAACAACAATATTATCTTCAAAGGCAGGTTAGTTATACACAAGACCAGTTAAACATTTTGGAAAAACAAAGGCAAAATGAAGAACTAAAACAGCATTTTGATTCTGCAATGAGTGCTTATGAAAAAGGTAAAGCGGCTTTAAGATATAAAGACAATTATGATCAGGTTTTGTATTACTATAGAAAGTATCTCGATATTGTTGGCAATATGGACAGCGCTACTTTGGAACAAAGCCAATATAACCTGGTAAACATCACTAAGTACGTAAGAACTGCCATAACAAATATTAATGATGAACTGGAAAGAAAAAGTGTTGCCGGTGCAAACAAAGATACAGTGCATGTAAAAGCGCCTGTGGCTTATGCCTATTATGCTCCGGCAATTTATTATCCAAACCCGAAAGACCCTGCGTTAGGTTATGTTTACAGGAAATATCCTGATATTAATTTTTTCAGTTCGCCAACGGATCAAAAATTTGATAGCCTGTTAAACTTTAATGTTCAAAGCAACCTCATCGGCAGGGAAATAATGTCGTTAAAGCCTGAGCTGGAATTAGCGGATAGTTCCAATAACGTTAAGCTTATTTGCCAGAACATAAACTTTAAACATAACAATGTTTATTTTAAATTTCTTGTTCAGAATTACGACTCCACAGAATTTCTTACCGGCAGAATGTTGCTGAGTTATAAGCCAAACGGCAGCAAAGATTCTGTTAAGCTCTATCCAAACTATGTTGCCAGTTATCCAATAATTTTAGGAGGCAGGCAAAAGGTACTGGTATATGTGGCCAGGCCTGCAGTAATTGCTGATGAAGAAAACCTGCATTTCGAAATGGTTGACAGGCTTGATAAATTAAAACTTGATGTAACAATACCAGGTTCTGCTTACAATAAAAGCCAGGGAAATTAAAGAGTATCCTGATTGCAATAACTCGTATAAATTTAATATACAAAATTGCGTGCTCTATTGCCAGCTACTATGAAACGCCTAAGTAAAATATTTTCGAACAGTAAAATGTAAAGGCGTTCCATCCGGCAAAAAAATAATATATACATGGATGAAATTTATTGTTATAACATATCTTATTTTTTGCGCAAGCTTATATCCTTCATCAAAAATATCCGCACAGCATACTATTATTTTTTGCGGCGAAACAGTGCCGGCCAATAATGCTATTGTTTCGGGAAAACTCATGGATGTAATACGGAAGCAGGTTAAGAATATCAATATGCCTGCATTGCGCAAACGCGCCAATACTTACTTTCCATGGATAGAAGATTATTTAAAAAAGAATAACCTGCCTGCTGACCTGAAATACATACCCATTATAGAAAGCGGGTTTCAAAACCTTACCTCAAGCGCAGGCGCAGGCGGATTTTGGCAGCTTATGCCGGCCACAGCCCGCGGTATTGGCCTGAATGTTTCAGAAAGCGGCGATGACCGTGAGAATTTTTATAAGTCAACGTATGCGGCCTGCCGCACCTTAACGGATTACTATCGCATGATAAGAAACAAATACAATATATCATCGTGGGTATTAACTGCAGCTGCTTACAATTTTGGTATTGGCAACATTTTTAATGCAGTAAAAAAGCAAGGCAATAATGATTATTTTTCCATGAACCTTAACGCAGAAACAGCATCGTATGTTTATAAGATTATTGCTGTGAAAGAGCTTTTTGAATACCCCGAATTTTATATGAAAGATTTTGGTTACAATATTTTTAATGCGCTTCAAAATCCACCTGGCCATTTGCAGGAAACACAGGCTGATACAACTGCTTTTAATGTGATGACGGTGGATGTAAGTAATAATGATTCATTGAATAATATTTCCTCATCAAAGGGAACGCAACAACCTGGAAATGTTGTTTCCGTTGCTGCGAATATTATAGGGAAGTATAAAAAATTTACAGATGGTGAGCTTATATCTTTTCAGTTACAGCAAGACCTGATTGTAAAAAATACTTTTAATAAAAAAGGTAATATAATAAAGGGCGCAGGCTGGATGATAGACGACAGAATATATATTGATCTTGGCTACGAAGACCACGATGTTGTAATTGTAAGCCCGTTGAATGGAAAGAAAGGTATTCTTCCTTCCGAATTAAAAAAAGATGAGCTTATTATATTACGTGTTCAAACTAATTAGCGCTGTGCTAATCGTAATATGGTATCTTTAAAGAACCTTTATTTATGATTAAACATCTTTTTTGGACACTACTTTTATTCAGTTGCCATTCAAACTCCAACAACGACAGTCAGGTTAAAATGCCTCCTCCTTCTGACACTGCACAAACATTGACAACAGAAAAAGAGAGTAATGAACTTAAAAAAACTGTAAGGCGGTTCGACAATCATCAACGATTTGAAATTGTCTCATTCAAAAATACTTTAAACAAAAATACGACTGACACAGATACATCTAAATGTAGTGGTTGGAAGTTGACGGAATCGGACATTGAAAAAATAATTAAAAACTCAGAACCAATTGGCGGAACAACCTGGGATTTAAATTTTTTAGTTTTGACTTGCACAAAATCTGTTAAGGTTGTTCAACATGGGCAACAATTTGATGTTGAAATTAATGCAGCTTCATTTTTTTTGGTAAACAATGGTGACACTTCTGTATTTTTTGGTGACTATAAAGACTCAGACAGAAAATATTTTATCGAAGGCCCAAACACAAGTGAATAAAACGCCCGATAATGTGTTGTTAATATAACGAGGGACTTGCTTCTAACACTCACATCTCGCTATTCCTTATACACCCAGGGTTCTTCCAGTAAGCTGCCATGTTTTTCAAGCAGCACTTGTAGTTTATCTACCTGCTCACGAAAGCTTTGCATCATCCAGTCGGCATGTTCAATTGCCTGTGCCTGTGCAACGGTTTGCCTGTATTCATCAAAGCGCCCAAGTCCAAAATAAGCTTCTGCCTTATTTACCAATATCCAGAATTTTTGCTCGTTGTTATAATCCTTTTGTTTTTGAATATCTGCATTGCCTGCGGTATCTGTTCTTACTGTTTCACCGGCTTCGCGTTTTTCAATTTCAGCCCAGTCATTATTGCATATAAACAAAACCCTTTGCCTTACACGGTTGGCAAAAACCATATCAGCAATTTTATCTTCTTTTTTTGCATACAGGTTCGAATCAACCCTGCAGTTAAAGGTATATGCCAGGTTAATCGCGTTATAGCGGTTATTCAATAAAAAATAACCACGCTCATTGTACAGGATGGCATTCTTAAGATGCTCTTCACCCTGCCCGTTCTCATATAATTTCTTTTCTATACTGCCTGCCAGCGCAACGGTTTCAGGATCGTTTGTATGATCAAGGTTTAACTGGCTTAATAACTCAAGTGCATCATTCAATGCTGTTACAGTGTCGGGTTCGCGGGCCTTATAAGTGGCCAAAGTAAGCCGCTGAATAATATAAGGGTCAATGCAAATATTATTCTTGTCAGCGCTTTTCTTAAGCGCCAGCGCTGCATTAAATAGTGTTTTTGCTTCATTAAACTTCTTTGCTTTTAAAGCTTCTTCAGCCTCATCACAAATAAGTGCAAGCGTTTTTACAGAGCCATCATCGGCGGCGGCATCTACTGTTGTTTTAGCGCTGCTGATCATTCTGTCGATATGACTTTGGATCTTCGGCGGAATAAGATTGGATATAAAAGTATAAACGGGGCTATCGCTTGGCGGCGGTGTATGATTGGCTGCGGCATCAAGCAATTCATCCAGCACGCTGTGAAATCTTTCCGCCTCACCATAATCAATCGAATCGCCAAGATGCGTGTATTTGGTAATGGCAATATGATTAAGATCGAACGGATAAACCAGCTTGTCTTCTGCAATTACGATGGTTGTAAAAGGCCGCAATGCATGTCTTATGCCAAGCTCATACACAGCATTGGCATTGGTGGTTGAAAGGTCGGCGATCACCACATCGGCCTGCAATAATTCAAGATACATCTGCAGGTCTATCATGCCGGTATTGGGAATTTCATCCGCCCTTATGCATTCCCAGCCTTTCTTTTCCAACACGGGTTTTATAAGATATTGATAAGATTTATTCAGATCAAGTTTGCGGCCGGTGGTGTAATCAGTTTTTACTCCAAAGCCCATTACAACAAAGCAACGTTTTGTATTTGCAGCCATGGTGTTTTAATTGTTAGTAGTGCAAAATATTTTCTAAAATTAAGAAGCTGTTTTAATTAATGAAAAATAATGCTGTCGGTTTTACGCTTTAATTGATAGCATATAATTTCTGCTTGAGGCTTATGCAAATTATCCGTTTGTAAACAAACAGCTTTTAATATCAGCCTGCATGTTGTATTCTTGCATAGCATAATATTAAAATTTATGAAGAGGTTACTACTGCTTTCCGGATTATTAGTCGCTTGTATGGCGAATGCGCAAACTTCATCAAAGAAGATTTCTGTTATTGCCTATTACGCCGGCAATGCAACTGCCATAGATGCTTACCCGGTTGAAAAGCTTACACATATTATTTTCAGCTTTTGCCATTTGCAGGGCAATGAATTGCATGTTGATAAAATGGCTGATACCTTAACCATTCAGCATCTTGTTGAATTAAAAAAGCGCAACCCATCGCTGAAAATTATTTTATCGCTTGGCGGATGGGGCGGCTGCAAAACCTGCTCGCCGGTATTTGCCACTGAAAAAGGTAGAAAGGACTTTGCTCTTTCCGTAAAACATTTAAACGAATATTTTAAAACAGACGGTATTGATATTGACTGGGAATATCCTGCTATTCCGGGCTATCCCGATCATCAATACCTGCCGGAGGATAAACAAAATTTTACGGCTTTAATGAAGGAACTTAGAAAGACGCTTGGCAATAAATATGAAATAAGCTTTGCTGCTGGTGGCCTTGATAATTTTCTGCATGAATCTGTTGAGTGGGATAAGATCAACCGTTATGTTGATAAGGTAAATTTAATGTCGTACGACCTGGTGCATGGCAACAGCACTGTTACCGGACATCATACGCCATTATATTCAACGCCGCAGCAGGTGGCATCGGCAGATCATGCCATTCATTTTTTTGATTCCATTCATTTTCCCTTAAACAAAGTAGTTATTGGCGCTGCTATGTATGGAAGGATATTTAACGTGAACAATGATGCGGAGAATGGTTTATACCAGCCCGGTAAATTTGATCATGGTATATCATGGAAGAAGTTTAATCAGCAGGAGATGGAACAGCAGGGGTATGTTTATTATTGGGATAACACGGCCAAAGCACCTTATATGTATAATAAAACACAGCATAAATTATTTACGTACGATAATGAGCAATCAATGGCATTGAAAACGAAATATGCAGTTGATAAAGGTTTAAACGGCATTATGTTCTGGCAGCTTGCTGATGATAAACCAGGTGGCGGCTTGCTGGATGCGATTGACAGAGCATTACATTAGACAATCTTACTTATGATTAAAATCATATTATCGCAATAAACTTTATCCCTACTTTTGCGGAGAGCAGGAAAAATTGAAAACCGCTACTTCCATATTACTTCTTTTTATTATCATGGTGCAAACATTCAGTTCGTTTGTATTTGATGCGGCTTATTCCCTCAATAAAAATTATATCGCTGAAAATTTTTGCATAAACAAAAGCAATCCTGAAACACATTGTGAAGGTCATTGTTTTCTTAATAAACAAAAGCAAAAAGAAGAAGGCAGCAATAAACAGGCAGCAGATAACAAGACCGAAAGACTGCAGGTTGCCGTTTATGAATTGCCACAGGAAATTACTGCCACTGTTTACCGTACAGCTTCATCAGTAGCTTATGGTGATATTACAGATATTGAATTACAGGGCTACACTTCTTCCATATTTCATCCTCCTCTTGCATAAGTAGCGATAATCTTCACCAGTTATTAAAGATATCTTTTTGCAGGTAGTGCCTGCAGCACTTTGTAATGCTACGCATTCGTATAAAAATATTTATGCACTGCGTTAGCATTCAAAAAGACGAGTATTCAGTATAATAACATGAGGAAATTGTTAACGGCATGACGCTTTGAAGCGTCTGCCCGCATAAAACCTGTTAATATCATAACATTAAAGTATCGGCGGTTTTTGTGCCGCCTCAGCATAAAATAAATCAATCATGAATAAAATAATTTTTGTTGCATGCATGGGTGTAAGCTTTGGCATTGCAGCCTGCCATTCATCATCAGACAAAGAAGAACACCAAACCGTTTTTGAAGCAGGCCCGCCAAAAGATACAGTGAAGAAAGATTTCAGCCACGTTGTATTTGCAACAAAAAAAGATACAAGCTGCGGCATGCCTTTAAGCGCGGGCATTGAAGATACTTTACAGTTTGATGGCAAAGTGTATGGCTTTTGTTCAAAAGAATGTAAAAATGCATTTGTTGCAGTACTTAAAAAAGAAAAGAAATTATAGTTAAGCAATGTGCTTTGTAAAGCGGTTTACTTATGGCGAAGAAAAAGAAATTCCGTGTTGGCCAGCAGATCAGTAAATTTTTCCTTGGTGTAATATTAATGGGCTTGCTGTTTTTTGCTGGCGTATTTCTCTATTCATCTTTTCAAAACGCATTACCCGTTTTGGGAGAACCTGGCCATACCGTGGGTGATTTTTCTTTTATTGATCAGGATGGCAAACCAATTACCGGTAAAGATGTTGAAGGCAAGATTCGTATAGCCGAATATTTTTTTACCACCTGTAAAGGCATTTGCCCGGTTATGAATAATAATTTGAAAGCCGTTCAGGAAGCTTTTAAACAACGTAATGACGTGATCATTCTTACACATACGGTTGATCCCGGTATTGACAGCGTTGCTGCATTAAAAAAATATGCGCAGCGCATACATGCCACCCCTGGTAAATGGGAATTTTTAACAGGCGATAAATATGAATTGTATAAAATGGCACAGCAGGATTATTTGTTAAGCGCTGATACTTCAACTGCTGCCAGTGATGACGGTGCATTTATTCATACGCAATACATAACGCTTGTTGACAAACAAAACCGTATCCGTGGTTTTTATGATGCCACGGATAAGCAATCCATCCGGCAATTAATAGCAGATATTAAAACATTATAATTTTTGCAGGCAGATTATAAGCGGCGTATGGATCATGCACAACTTAATCAAACATTCCTTTGCCATTATGAATCAAACATTCAAAACGTTCTGCTTCTTTCATCATCAGAAAGAAGCAGAGCATAACGACCAGATTTATGAAACGTACTATTATATTCCTATTCTTCAGTTTTACCGTTTTGGTTGCGGTTGCGCAGCATTCCGTTTCGGGAAAGGTGTTTGATGCGGTAAACAAGGAAGCTATCAGCGGCGCTTCAATTACCAGCGGTAATAAAACTGTTGTTTCAGATATTTATGGAAAGTTCACTATTAATACCCGCGACAGCATTTTAAAAATAAGCAGCACAGGTTATGCTGTTGCCACAATTAAAATTGCAGGTTCAGATATGGCTGTTGCTTTGCAGCCATCCATCAATGAACTGGCACAGGTGATAGTAAGCGCTAACCGCACAGCACAAAAACGCAGTGAGGCGCCTGTTGCAATAGCCGTTATCAATAAACAAACCATTGAAGATGCAAAAGCGCAGCGCCTGGATTTTTTGCTGAATAAAGTAAGCGGTGTAAATATGGTGAACCTTGGCAATGAACAACACGAAATGAGCATACGCCAGCCTATGAGCACCAACAATCTTTTTCTTTATCTCGAAGATGGCATTCCGCTGCGCACCTCAGCCGTATTCAATCATAATGCTTTGATTGAAATGAATATGACGGCGGCAAAAAATATTGAGATCATCAAAGGCCCTTCATCGGCTTTATATGGTGCAGAAGCCATTGCCGGTGTGGTAAACCTTATCACACAATCGCCGCCGGCTTATACAGGCGGTTACATCAGCGCACAGTTAAACAACAGGGGTTACAAACGTGTGGATCTGCAGGCTGGCGCTACAAAAGGCAAGCTGGGTTTTATTTACAGTGGTTATTATGCCGATCAGACTAACGGCCCAATAGAACACAGTGATTTTCATAAAACGGCTTCTACTTTCAGGATGGATTATAAAATTGATAATAAAACCACCTGGAGCAACAGTATTACTTATGTGGACTATTACAGCGATATGTATGGTTCTTTAGACAGTGCACACTTTGCGCAGAAGAATTATGCAGCGCAAAAGTTTTTCACTTACAGGAAAGTATATGCATTCAGGGGAAAGTCTGTATTGAAGCACAACTGGAACGATCACAGTGCTACTACGGCAACTTTTATGTACCGGAATAATTCTGTTATACAAAACCCTGCTTACCAGGTTGCATCTTATCCTGTTGATGGCATTGCAACCAATCCCATATCGAATGATACAGCAACCGGTAACATTAATAACAATAGCTTCAGCTCTTACGGATTGTTTATACAACATGTTCAGAAATTTAAATTTCTGCAAAGCAGGCTTATTGTTGGTTCAGGCGCAGAAGTATCGCCGCAGCGTTTCAATGAAGATTTTATATGGGTAAAAAAGCAAAACGGGAATTATGTGAGCTTTACAAAAGCCAACCCGGATTCGCTGCTCGCAAAATTCAAAACGCTTGTTACCAATGCATCCGTTTATACCGCTTATGATTTTGTAATTGCAAAAGGATTGCGCATATCCACGGCGTTGCGGTATGATGCATTCGGGTATTCATTTGTGAACTTTCTTACTGGTTCAAAAGTTACAGGAGGGCCATCCACCGTTACCAATTATCATAAACTCACACCAAAGCTTGGCTTCACTTATAATTTTAACGGTATTGGGTTTTATGGAAATTACAGCCAGGGTTATGTGCCGCCGCAGATTACGGATGTGTTTGGCAAAATCAACAGCACTTATTTAAAACCGCAGAATTTTATTAATTATGAAGTAGGCGGATGGCTGTCGCTGGTTCAGCATAAATTATATATTGACTGGAGCGCTTATCTTATGAATGGAAAAGATGAGATTATTTCTGTAAGAATGGACGATGGCACTTCGCAATCGCAAAACGCAGGGCAAACAAGGCACAAAGGTTTGGAATATGGCATTACATATACGCCATCGAAGGAATGGATGCTGCGTTTTTCCGCAACTAATGCAAGGCATGGCTTTGTAAATTATATTTCACGCGGTGTGAATTATAACGGCTATGATATGAGTGCTGCGCCAAACTTTTTTTGCAATGCAGAAATAGCTTATAAACCAAATGCCATAAAAGGTTTGAGGGTAGGTGCGGAATGGCAGCATCTTGGCAAATACTTTATGGATAATTTAAACACGCATACTTATAATGGATATGATGTATTTAACCTGAGAGTAGGTTATTCAAAACAGCATTATGAAGTGTGGGTAAATGCCCTCAACTTATTTGATAAGTATTATTCCGTTTTATCAACCTATTCAGGTTCCGGATATACTTACCAGTTGGGCGATCCGCGGGCATTTACATTTGGTGTTTCTTATAAGTTTGGAAAATGAGGACATGAATGTTATGATTAAAAACACTCAATATTCAATAATCCTCGCCTGCCGGACGGGCAGGAATGTTCAATTGTAAGTGTTTGCAAAGTGCTTATTGAATATTGAGCATTGATTATTGATTATTTTAAAATTAAACCTTAAGAGAGGTTTAGGGTGAGGTCAAACAAATAAATAATAAACAAACATATTGACATGAAAAAGGTTCTTCTTTTTTATTCTTTAATCATATTCATATTTTCTTCCTGCCACCAGGGAAACAACGTGCCTTCTATCAGTTTATCGCAGGAAGAAAATATTGACAGCGCACAAAGCTCCTGCCCGTTTTTAACAAAAGACAACAACAATAATATTGTGCTTAGCTGGGTAAGGGAAACAGGTTCGGATAAAGCCATCGTATGCTATGCGGTTTCAAAAGATAAAGGCAAAACATTTGGTAATGCAATTGATATTCCGGCAAGCGATAATGTATATCCGCACGGAGAAAATATGCCTAAGATTATTTTCAAACCTTCCGGTGAAATAATAGCGGTATGGGGCGCTGCCAATAAAAACCCCATGAATGCTTATGCAGGGCTTGTATATTATTCTATTTCTTTTGATAATGGTAAAACATGGGCTCCAAAAAAGCTTATTACAAATGATACGTCAAGTTATGACCAGCGTTATTTTGATGTGGCATTGTTACCAAACGGAGAAGCTGCCATTGTTTGGCTCGATAACCGCAAAACAACGAATAAAGAAGGCTCTGGTTTATATTATGCCATAACAAAAGATAACGGTGGTTTTCAAAATGAAAAACTTATCAGCGAGTCTTGCTGCCAGTGTTGCCGTACCGATTTGTTTGTTGATAAATCAAATAACATTCATGTTTTATACCGTGCCATTATTAATGACAGTATTCGTGATATTGCCCACATCGAATCAAAAAATAACGGGCAAACATTTTCGCGGCCCGAAAGAATAAGTAATGATAACTGGGTAATTAACGGCTGTCCGCATACAGGCCCCTGCATGACTGAAAACAAAGAAGGGCTGCATTGCACCTGGTTTACCGGAGGAAATGAAGCCGGCGTTTATTATACGAGTTTAACGCATAGCGATACTGCTTTCAGCAACAAGGATATGGTTAGCGGTTATGCTGCAAAGCACAGCCAGATAGCATCGCTGCCACAGGGGAATTTAATTACGGTGTGGGATGAAAGTTTGCCGGTGAATGATACCTACAGCACCTGCATAGGCCTGGAAGAAAAAAGCCCTGACGATAAAAATATCCTTCGCAGGTATATTACAGAAAAGAACAGCGGCGCTTCATTTCCCGTAATATGTACTGTAGATAAAAACAAAGTGCTTGTGGCTTTTACAAAAAGCAGCAACGATAAAAAAACTGTGGTTTTTAAACAGGTAGCTTTTAATAACTGATAGCCTATGCAGTGATAAGCAGAGCATAAGTTGTCGGTAGTGAATAGCGGGTAACCAGGAACTCATTCACAACTGGGCACTTACTATTCACTTTTACATCATACTATTCCCAATTTCTTATATTCGGGCAATAACCGCAGCATAATAAATCAAGGCATGCGCATAAAAACTTTTATCATATCAAGCTTTGTTGTTATTGTTTTATATGCGTTCACCAATATAACAACCCACCAGTCAAAATCAATATTTAAGCCACCTTCCAATTTCCCTGAGCCTGTTTACAATTTTGAACAAAACCCTGTAACAAAAGCCGGCTTTGAATTAGGGAGATATTTGTTTTACGATACAAGGCTGTCGGGCAATTATAAAATATCATGCGGCTTTTGCCACATACAAAGCGATGCATTTACACAGCACGGGCATATTGTGAGCCACGGTATCAATAACCGCACAGGTATTCGCAATGCACCGCCTGTAATGAACCTTGCATGGGCAACATCGTTTATGCTCGATGGCCGTGCAGCCACGTTGGACGAACAACCGCTTATTCCCATCACTGATCATGTGGAAATGGATTGCTCCATTGACACAATCATTGAAAGGCTGCAGCCCGATAAAGTTTATCGTTCTATGTTTAAAAAAGCCTTCGGGTCTTCAATAATTACAGAACAAAATATATTAAAAGCTTTATCACAGTTTATGCTGTTATGCATCAGTGCCAATTCCAAATATGATAAAGTGATGCGGAACGAAGGCGAAACATTTACAGCAGATGAAGCTGCCGGTTATGAAGTGTTTAAACGAACCTGCAACGGTTGCCATAAAGAACCATTGTTCACTGATTATTCATTCAGAAGCAATGGCTTTAATATTGTTTCAGCAGAAGACAAAGGCGCTTTTAATATAACGCAAGATTCTGCTGATATATATAAATTCAAAGTGCCATCGCTGCGTAACCTTGTTTACACGGCGCCTTATATGCATAACGGGCAACTGTACCAGTTCAAGTCTATTATTCCGCAATACAGGTTTTATGTTGAAAATAATCCCAACCTTGATACCTTGCTGGTGCATGAAGGCAAACGCGGTTTTGATATGACCGATAAAGAAGCAGAACAATTGGAAGCTTTTCTGCAAACATTAAACGATAGCAGTTTTGTAAACAATCCTGCATTATCAGAACCGGATATACAATACAAAGCGGATATTTTTTAATGGCCGGAATGATGCAGGCACACCACAGCAGTAAAACATGAAGAAAGATATAACGATAAGGGATAAAGCCATTACGGTTTTATTTCATTGTAACAGGATTGGTATTATAAGCAATGAAGCATTATTTGAACTGGTGAAGAAGCTGCCGGAAGCTGCAATGGAAGAGTTTATATCGGCTGTTAAAAAAGAATATTACGACAATTATAATAAAGATTTTAATGTATCAGACGATTCAATAACCGTTGAAATATGGGGGCATATTTTTGCAGAACAATTTGCTGATGCTATAAAGTCGCTTACAAACATTAAGCTTATTGATAACCTTGCTGAAAGAATAAATACGCATTGCGAAATAATAAATATTGGAGAACGGGAACATGATAATAACCGCTTTGTATGGGATGGTTTGGCAGCCTTTAAACCGGCCATAAGGGCTCTGCTGTTCTGATAGGTGCAGGAGGAATATCGTGTAAGAAAAAGCTGAACTTCACGGCTTGCAGCCCGAAACATACAGCCATCCCAAACTGCCTATTTTTGTTATTATTTAGCAATATTCCTGCACAAGGGAATAATTTTTGCTACTCAGCGTTATTTATATTTATGAAGCATTACATGTTGAGCAAAAAAATAATTGTTTTCACTTTAATCTCTGCATTTTTTCTAACCATTTCCGTTTCATCCATTGCCCAGGGTTTTGGCATTTACGCTTCGCCAGGCATCATTAATTATGGCGGCGACCTGCAAAAAAGCGTATATACTTTCAGCCAGGCCAGGTTTGCCATAAGCGGCGGTTTATTATATAATTTCAATCATTTTACCATACGCGGCGCTCTTACATACGGAAAAATACAAGGCAGCGATTCCACCGGTGGTTTCAAAAGCCGTAACCTTAGTTTTCAAAGCAAATTGGGAGAAGCCAGCCTTGCTTTGCAGTACGATTTATTCACACTTGATGAGAAAAAATTCACGCCATATATTTTTGCAGGCGGGGCGCTGTTTTATCATAACCCTTATACCATTTATGAAGGCAAAAGGGTTAATTTAAGAGACCTTGGCACAGAAGGCCAGGGCCTTTCCATTTATCCGGACAGGGAAATGTATTCACTTACACAATTTGCCATACCGCTTGGCGTTGGTGTTAAGTATAAGATTACAGACCATTGGCATGTGGCAATGGAATTCTGCAGCCGGTTTTTATTCTCAGATTACCTGGATGATGTAAGCAAAACTTATCCTGATGAAGCTGCATTGCTGCATGGGAGAGGGCAACTCGCTGTTGATCTTTCATACAGGGGCGATGAGATTGATCCTACGCGGACTTTTCCAACTGAAGGAGCACAACGCGGCAGTGCTTCACATAATGACAATTATTATACTTCTTCTCTTTCCATTATCTATATGTTTTCACGCAGTGAATCGTTTGGCGGCATAGGCAGGCATAAAAAAATGAAAGCGCTCGATTGCCCCAAGCTGTAAAATTGCAATGGATGATTAATTAATAATTAAGGCATACTTGTCTTAGAAATTTCATTACAGTTAGCCGTTTGCCAGGCTGAAATATAAGCTGGACTTGATTTTCGTTAAAGTATGCGTGCCTGCCTTCCGGCAGGCACGCATAGCTAATAGTTACAGAAAGCTTTTTCTGCTGATTATTCTGTTACCGGTAAAGGAAACTCCGTCCATACATCATCACCCGTTCTGTCTATGGGCAATTCATCTAATTTATTATAGCGGCGCATGTCAATCCATCTATGGCCCTCAAAATATAATGAATAGCGGCGTTCATACAGCATTTCCTCAATCAATGCAGCCTGCGTTTGAGCCCCACCGTAATTGCCAAGGCCATGTTTTGAACGGATTACATTCAATGCTTTTATCGCTTCGCTGAATTTATTCAGTTGAATATTGGCTTCAGCATAAATCAGTATCAATTCTTCATTCCTTATAACCGGGATGGGCGCAGTGCTTGAAGTATAAACCCACACATCACGGTTACTGCTTAAGCCCGCAGGTATGGATGCCGTTGAATTACGCAATGATGTTTTATTAATGCGGTCATCATTTGCAGCAATGTCCCGGGCAAAGGAAGGATGCGCCACACGCACTTCCCCGTTTTGATTTTGCGGAATAAATGCCGGGTTCAACTGGTCGCCCGATCCTGTGCCAAACACATCGTTCACGCCTGTATAAAAATCGCCGTTCAAATCGAAGAAAGATTCATTCAGTGCAGTTAAAGCATCGCTCCATTTTGCTTCATATATATCAACCCTTGCTGCCAATGCACGGTTGAATTTCAATAAACCGGCAGCATCGCCAAACGCACTAAAGCCTGCCAGAGGAAATTGAACATCTGCACCTGCAAGGTCTGTTTTGGCATCATCCAATAAAGATAAAATTGCGGCAAGCCCCGCATCATAATCCACCACCGGCCCGAGGTTATCCGGGTCGGCAACATCAACGCGGATGCCATTTGAATAAGTAAGGTTCAGGTTCATTAAAAGCTGGTGCGCTTTTATGGTTTTTGCAAAACCAATATAACCCTTCTTTTGTGCATCAGTAATCAGCGTGGTACTGTTAGCTGCATCAATCAGCACATTGCAGTTTTTGATAACCCTGTAACGTGAAGCCCAGGGCGTGGCAATATAAAAGTTGCTGCCGCTTAATTCTGCATCATTGGCGCCAAGCAAATCTGTAACATAACGCGGTTCGGAAGGAGAGAAGCGGTAAACCTCCCGGCCAATTGTTCCCACATCATCCAAATAAAAAGCAATGGAATTGCGCATGCCCGATTCTATGCCGCTCACAAGGTTATTAAGCTCTGCTGCGGTGGCATTGTTTTGATAAGCTTCAACAGTGGGCCCGTTTAAATTGCCGTAATCTTTTTTGCAGGCAGAAAAGAATAGAATAATTCCTGCAAAAAATAATGTTTGTATATGATTATATTTTTTCATGATAGTATATGTTGGAATTAAAAGCTGAATGAAATATGAAATGCTGCGCGTTTGCTTGCGGGGTAAGGCAATACATCCACACCGGTAGAGAACCCTGTTCCGAAGTTGGATACTTCAGGATCGTAAGACCTGTATTTTGTGAAGGTTAAATAATTGTTGAATGATACGCCAACGTTGATGCTTTTGATAAAGCTGTTATGAAATTCGTTGAACGTGTAATACAAACCCGCTTCACGCAAACGCAGGTAGCTTGCATCTTCCACAAATATGCGTGCCGTTGTGCCTATTTGCATAATGCGGTAAACAGCATCGGGCACACCCATTTTATTTGTTACCTTATCATAATCGGCACTGGTGCCGCCAAAATCGCTTTGCAGTGAAGTGAGGTTAATATTATCGCCGCCATTTTTCCAATGCAATAAGAAACGCAGGCTCAGCCTGCCAAAGAAAGTAACTTCATTATAAGTATTCATCTGGAATGTTGGCTCTGCGTCGCCTAAAACACCAACCCCGTTATCGCCATCTAAACCAACGATCTGTGTGGCGGATTTTCCTTGTTCAACCTGGAATGAGCCCAGCACATAACCAAAAGAACCCTGCGGTATCGGCGGAATAATAAGCCTTATAACTTTCGACCTGTTGAGCCAGAAATTAACCGATGTATTCCATGTTACAGATTTTGACTGAACAGGAATGGCATTCAAACCTAACTCAACACCATGGTTGCGCAGGTCGCCTGCATTCAGCCATTTGCTTGAAAAGCCTGATGAAGATGGCAGGCTTTGCAGCATAAGAAAATCGCTGATGCTTTTATTATAATAAGTCAATTCAAAACTTAACCTGTTATTTAAAACGCTGAAGTCAATACCTGCTTCCAGTTCTTTCTGACGTTCTGGTTTAATGTTGGCATCGCCCTGCTGTATATTCACAATTACACCGGGATTGCCTGCAATATTCGATATGGCCATGCCTGTAAATTTGCTGCCATAAGCGGGCACATTATTAGCCTGCCCATAAGCTGCACGCAGCTTTATATTGTTGAAAAAACCTTCATCAACAATGCCCGATCTTGTAAGGTTCCATGATAAGCCTGCTTTAGGATAAGTATAAAACTTTGCGGCATCGCCGTTATTGCTGCTCCTGTCGAAACGCACACCGGCCGTTAAAGTAACCGCATCAATAATGCTGGCTTCTTCCTGTATAAAAACGCCCGAGTTAAGATATTTGGTGCGAAGCTGTGTTGCATTCAAAGCGCCTGCCTGGCTTACATTGCTCTGGCCTGCTATCACCTGTGTTGCCACATTCAGCAGGTTATTGTAATCGCCTGTTTCCTGTGTGAAGCCCGCAGATGTTGTTAATGATACATTATCAGAAGGCGTGAATGTGTTCACCAGCGAAGCAATATAATTCGTGCTTAAATTTTTTGTAAAGCCCTGTATGGATGTGCCTTTATTTACCGCCTGCCATTGTAAGGTGCCGGGAAATAATGCCGATGTCTGAAGGTTATAGAAATCAACGCCGCCCCTCGCAATGAATTTTGTGGTGCTTTTACCGCTGTTTTGCAACGTGGCTTCAAGGTTCAGGCCTGTTATAAAACGGTTTACAGATTCGTTGTTCTTCATCAATGCAATTGTTTGCAAAGGATTGGAAGCTGCAAAATTATTTGCAGGATAATTGCCGTTTGCATCAGGATGCAACTCTGCAAACGATGGCGTTGAAGAAAGCGCTACGCCAATGGTTGCGCCAACGTTATCATTGCCAAACAAACCCCTGTCTGCAGAAGAGTTGATATAGTTTGTTGTTATGCCAATCTTTATATTATCTGAAATACGATGGTCAATATTAAGCCTTAAACCTGTATTGCGATAACCCGTATTCTTTACAATGCCACCTTCATCTTTTTGTGATGCAGAAAAGAAGAAAGATGTTTGTTCGCCGCCACCGGTCAAGCTTAATTCTGTATTGCGTGCAAAGCCTGTGTTGCCATACATTTCTTTTTCATAATCATAGATATGGCCTGCGGCCTGCGCATCAGTAAATTGTTTTTTTAATGCTTCGCTTGTAGCGGGGTCGCTTGATAAGCTTGCAGCACGGTCGGCAGTAAATTCTCTTACACCTAATAATTTTCTTACGGTTATCAGCCCAAGGTCCTGCGATACATTAATAGCTGTTTTTCCCTGCCTGCCTTTTTTTGTGGTGATGATGATAACGCCGGCAGCAGCTTTTGAACCATATATAGCAGCAGCAGAAGCGCCTTTTAATATTTCAATATTTTGAATGTCCTGCGGGTTAATATCAGCAATACGGTTTGACGGGTTATCCTGTGTTGAAGTGGCTGCACCGCCGCTGGCTGCAGATGTAACTGCATTTAAACCGGCGGAAGTAGCGCTGTTATCAATAAACACACCATCCACCACATATAATGGCTGCGTATTGCCATATACCGATGTAACGCCACGCAGTTTAACCGTGATGCCACCGCCCGGTGCGCCTGAATTAGCGTTAATATAAGCGCCCGGAATTTTACCTTCCAGTGCGCCGTCTAATGTTTGTGCAGGCGCTGTGCTGCTTAACTCTCTTGAAGAAATGGTTGCCACAGCATTGGCGAGGTTTCTTCTTTTTACATTGGTGGATAAACCGGTTACAATCACTTCATCTAAGTTGGCAACGTCTTGCTCAAGAATGATGGTCGATTGCGTTAAGGTATCTGCTTTTATTGTTTTGGATTTGAAACCTGTTGCGCTAAACACGATGATTGAACTGTTTGCATTGGGTATGGTAACTGCGCCCTGTGCATCTGTAACCATCGTTCTTTTTTTATCAATTGAAATAGTTACACCGGCGATAGGTTGCCCGTTTGTTTCCTGCACCTTTAAGCTCACCGCATTATCCTGTGCTGATAATAACAACGGAAAGCACAGCACACATAGCATTACGTGAATTAATAGCCTCTTTTTCATTCGTATATTTTTTATTTTTTCAATGATCTCATGAAACCCCGTTATGTATATCTTCTGTTATGAAAAAATTATCATGCCTGGTTTCATTTTGCGTTTTGATGTTTGTTGTAAAAATTGTTAGTTGGTTTTATGCAGGCTGAGGTGTTGAAAAAATATGATTGCCATAGCCATGTTCGGCGATTTGTTTTGCTCTTGGCGGATAAGTGGAAAGGTCTGTTGGCGTATTGGTAGCAAGCCCGTCAACATAGCGGTTAAACAGGCAGAACAAAGCAGTGATTAAAACTGTGTCATGAATGTCTTTATCTGTTGCGCCTGCTTCTTTTGCTTTTTTAACCTGCTCTTCCGTTACATGCCTGCCACCTTTTTGCACGCTGCCTGCAATGCTTAATAATGCTTTCAGCTTACCGGAAATTTCAGCCTGTTCATAATCATTTTTTATTTGATCGATGAGCTTATTATCATCATTCAAATAACAGCTTACAATGGCGCCATGCGATTGCTGGCAATAAAAACAATCGTTGAGATAAGAAACATACGTGGCAATCATTTCCCTTTCAGCCATGGTTAAGCCTTCATTGGTACGCAGCATTAAATTGGCAATCTTTCCCATAGGTTCTGCTGTTTGCGGGCTGAAAGCCATAAGGCTTCGTATGCCCGGCAGGTTGGGATCTACATCTATGTACGGCATAGTTTGGTTTTTATTTTGATTAGAGATTTTTGACGTGTTGCATATAGGCCAGACGCTTCAAAGCGTCTGGCCTTAACTTGATATTATTTGTCTTTTAGTTTATTGTATTGCTGTTCCAGGAACTGATAGCCCGCCGTTTTATATTCCGGCGTTGATACGGTGAAATGATCGCCGGGATAATAGGCAAACACAAAACCTGCATTGATCTTTTTCATTTCATCGTCGAATAAATGCACGGCATAATTCAATAAGAAATTATCCTGCTCGCCCACAGATACCCTTATCTTTTCTTTAAGGTCAGGTTCAAGCTGTTGCCAGTTATTTCTTACATACAATGAGATGTCATAGTTTTTCCAATGCTCAACTGTTACAGGATCAATTTCACCGGTTGATTCATTGCATAACCTTCGCGGAGAGCCGTCATTATTTTTTACACTGAATACTGCATCAAAAGAATGCATCTGTTCACCGCGGTATATTACATGTTCCATCTGTAACATGTTTTTCATGGTGATCCATGGAAAGCGGCCCGCAATAGTGCCTGCTGCTCTTAATGAACTATCCTTCGAATAAAAAATATTTTTGTCTTCATATAAATTCACCTGCTGAAAACTCCTGAAATCAACAGGGTCAGGTGAACTTGACCAGCATGCATCAAACACTTTTGGGTAATGCGTCTGTAACCATAAAACTGTCCAGCCGCCGCTGCTATGGCCTGTCAGCAACCTTGCTTTATTAACCCTGTATGTTTTTTCAACCTGTGGAATAAGTTCCTGCGTAAGCGCATCGCCCCATGGCCCGTTATTATCACTGTTGGCATACACGCAATGGCCAAGTGAACAATTACCATCAAGATAAACCCTTATGCATGGCGTTGTATCTACCGGCATGGAAGGATCATTTTTGCCGGAATAATTATGATAGTCGCCGCCATAGCCTGAAACCCAATACAACACCGGGAACTTTCGATCGGGCTCCTCATAATATTCTTTGGGCAGCAGTATGGCTGCGTTAACAGTTGTTGGTCTTTTGTAAGATGCAGAAAGTAATGCCGACGGCACTTTCAGCTCCTTTACAAATTGTGTTTCAACAAAGCTTTTTTCTTTGACTACATTATTGCAGGTAATATTAAAAACTGCATCCGTATTCTTTGTGAGCTGCACAGTTATTGCATCGTTATATATATTGCCGGGGCTTTCAGCAATTGAGCGCCCGCCTTCATTCTTATCCCACACCACCTGTACGTTATATTCCCCCCTTTCTATATCCGATAGTTTAACAGGATATGAAACTGCGTTATCATCAAACAAAATTTTACTGCCTGGCTTTATGTTATTTACCGTGATGGCAAAACAGGGAAATCTTTCAACGCCAACCATTTGGTCTTTTGGTGATTTGGACTCCTTTGAAAGAAACAAAAGCACCTTGCCTGTAAAACTTTCATCAGAGGCCGTTGGAGCAAAGCTCACGCTGAACTTTTGGCCATAAACATGTAAAACGCTTATGGTGATGGCAATTAAAAGACAGCATTTTTTATACTTATTCATTGCAGATAGTTTGTACGGCCAGGCGCTTTAACAGCGTCTGGCCGGTTTTTACAATGCTTATTTAAAAAGTTTTTCTTCAGCGAGTTTCGTTCCTTCCACACGCGCTTTAATTTTTGCAAACGCTGTATCTCTTGAAGTGGAAACATCATCGGCAAAAGGAGAGAAGCCGCAATCGTCTGTTGTGCCAAGCCGTTGCAAAGGAATTTTTGCTGATGCTTCAATAATAACATCGCGTATTTCTTCCGGTGTTTCAATGCGTGGGTTCAATACATCTGTTACACCGATAAATACGGTTTGATTGGGGCGAAGATTTTCTTTGATGCATTGTAAAACATCCTCTTTATTGTTTTCGCCTGCATATTCGAGAAAAAAATTGCCTGCATTCAATTCAAACAATAAAGGCAATAAATCATTGTAACTAATATCTGCACTGTGCGTGGAATCATGATCGCCGCCCGGGCAGGAATGCACGCCAATCTTTTTTCTCTCTTCTTCAGAAAAACGGGCCAGTACTTTATTGTTTAAATCAATGAATAATCTTAATAAACTTTTTGAAGGATCAAGTTTTAAAGCAAGCCTGCCTTCCGTAAAATCCACCTGTACAAGATGAGCGCCGGCGTTTAAACAGCTTCTTATATCGGCTTCGGCTTCATTCACCAGGTCATTTATAAACTGCTCCTGCGAATAATTTTCAATGCCTTCCTGCGGATATAATAAACTGATAGCAGATACAGAAATCACCGCCTGTTTAACCGGCAAAGTTGTTAACTGCTTTGCTTTCTTTAGATAAGCATCTGCATAATTTGTATAATGAAACGGGCCTGATGTTATGGTCGGCAATTGCCTTGTATGCCCGTCTGCAAAAGGAATTACCACGCCATTTGGTGAAAGATTTTTTATACCACTGATTGGATAAGTTGCAAAGCTTGGTTTTGTTTGCTCGCCATCTGTTATAACCGGCGAGCCCGTTTCTTCAAAACGCTGTATGGTTTCTTTTAATGCTTTATCAAAAAGTTGCTGTAATTCGTTTTCATTTATTTGTTGTTGTGCAAATGCGCCTAAAGCCTCCACTAAATATTTTGGCCGGGGAACGCTGCCAACTGGGTATGTTCTTATTTTCATAGTTGTAGTTTTTATTTATTTAAATCAATATTTGCATAGCCTTCTTTTGCACGCATTGCGGCCCGTTCTACATACACATTCCTGTCCTGCGGCGCCCATGTGTTCAATCCATCCACATAACGGTTGAACATGCAAAAAGCTGCCGCTATTAAAACAGTATCGTGTATTTCCTTATCAGTTGCACCAAGGTTTTTAGCATGTTCTATCTGCGCTGGTGTAACATGCCTGCCGCCTTTTTGTACGCTGCCCGCAATGCTTAATAATGCTTTTAATTTTGGTGAGATGGACGTTGACTCGTAGTCTTTTTTAATATCATCAATCAGCTGCATGTCGCATTCAAAATAATATTGCGCCAATGCACCATGCACGTTCTGACAATAGAAACAATCATTTTGTGAGGATACATAAGCGCCGATCATTTCACGTTCACCGCGTGATAAAGTATTGTTGTCATCATGCAATAAAATTTCTGCCAGTTCATTCAATGCCTCACCTGTTTCAGGACTGTATTGCATGGGCCCGCGAATACCGGGCAAATCGTTTTGTAAATTGATAAATGCCATAGTTATTGTTTTATAAGTTTGATGGTTTTAATGGTACGCCGCATCGTATTAAATTAGCTTCCTGCGAAAGAAAGTCACAGTTCGTAAGCCTTGTTGTTGTATAAGAGGTGGCTCCTTGTTTTATATGAATATTTGTGCAGGGTTTTATATTATTAAACACTTGTACTGCATCGCCAACAGGCCATTTTATTTCAATGCTTTCAATTGACGTGGCCTGGCCTATACCAATGTGTTGAGTTAATGGTTTGGCGCCAAAGCTTCCACCCGAATTAACATCGCGATATACAGACCTTTCAACCCCGTTCTCTTTAAATGTTACTTTTATCCTGGCGCCTATTGCCACCTTATTGGTAGCAACACCTTCAAGTGAAATATTTATCCAGTTATTATTATTCTGGCCTGGGTTTATATACAATGAATTCTGGTAAGCATCACCGGTATAAGCACCGCCCACTTCAATAAAAATATCTTCATCGCCATCATTATCAAGATCGGCAAATGCAACGCCATGGCCTTTTTGCAGGTTGCCAACACGCGCCGAAACGGTAACGTCTGCAAAGGCTTTTCCATCAACGTTTTTAAATAATTTATTAGAGGTTAATGATTCAAAGCTTGGATTGCCGGTGCCGAGATAAATATCCGGGTAACCGTCATTATCTAAGTCGCCAAAATTAGAACCCATAGCAAAAGCAATTTTATTAAGGCCTGCTTTTTCGGTTACATCAGTAAATGTGCCGTCATGATTATTGTGATAGAGATATTGTTTTGCAGCGTTGCCTGTGGGCAAATGCAATGCTTCTGCAGCCGCGTACCAGGCGCCCGTATTATAAAAATCATAATTGGCGACAAACAAGTCAAGCCAGCCATCGTTATCATAATCCCAAAACCAGGTGCCAAACGTTTTTGCTGTGCAGTTGGTTAACCCTGCCTGTTGTGTTACATCTTTAAACTGCACAACGCCGTTTACAATGCCCTCATTTTTCAGCAGCACTTTCCTGTTGTTAAGCGTTGAAATAAAAATGTCGGGCCAGCCATCGTTATCATAATCGCCGGAGGTAACGCCCTTTACAAATGCGCTTATGTTAACCTTGCTTTGTATGGCCACATTTGTAAACGTGCCGTTCTTATTATTGATATATAATTCACAGGCATTATCATCGTAAGGCGGATCATAAGATTCATTGCCAATAAAAACATCAAGCCATCCATCTTTATTAAAATCGTTCCATGTGGCTGTTTGTGTAGGATGAAGAGATAACAGGCCGCTTTCCTTGGTTACATCAGTAAAAGTACCATCGCCATTATTGCGCAAAAGCGAATTGGGCTCACGGCCAAAAGGCCCTTTCCAAGCGCCACGCAACACAAAAATGTCTTTTAAACCATCATTATTATAATCTGTTTGCATGATGTTAAGGCCACCGGTAAAACCTTCTAACCCTGATGATTGTGACAGGTCGCTGAAACTTGCATTTTTGTTGTTGCGGCAATAATGCATGTGGCCACCCAGGTCCCATGAAGAAGTTACAATGTCAAGGTATCCATCGTTATCCAGGTCGTCCACAAGCGTACCGCCGGCCATGTTTTTTGTGTTTAAGCCAATATTAATTGCAGCATCTGTAAAAGGTTTTATGTGTACTGACGAAGAGTCTTTGTCAAGGTTTTTAATGAGGTAAGCCGAAGGCACGCCCTGCGGGTATTGCCCGGTAGTCATATAAGCGATATTGAGCAGCCACCTTGCTTCGAGGTCGTCGGGTTTTTGATCCAGCAGTTCTGTATATAGCTCGATAGCCCTTTGAGAACCGTATTTATTGAAATGAATGCCTTGGCCTGCTACAGGAAAAATACATGATTCGCCGGTATGGTTCAGCATGCAATTGCTCTTTTCGCCCATACGCAAATAAGTAAGCGCCAGTTCTTTTTTTACGATCCGTTGATTAACATGAAAATTCTGGTTGTTCAACAGATCATTGAGGATTGTTTCAGAAGATTTTTCATCGCCTGCCTGAAGTGATATACAGGCCTTGCTGTATAACGCAACAGCCGTAAGGCTTGCATTGTCCGAAGTATTAAGCACAGAATCTATGTGCCGCAGCTTAACATCTGATGCATAATCATTTGCAGGAACAGCATTGGCGCTGGCAACAGATGCCAGCAACGCCTGCATTTCGTGGTTTGAATCAATAGTGTTGCTGCACGAGTTATATGTAATGAATATTACTGCCAGCAATATGTTATATAAAAAGCGTTTTAAATGCATAGCATAGGTTTATCCTGCGCGTCAAGCAGGAATGGTTAATGATTTTGATTATTGGTTGGTTGAGGCGCTACATATCCTTTCTCCGCCATGCGTTTTCCCATTGCTTCATATTCTTTTTCATCGGTTGGCGTAAAGCTGGCAAGGCCATCAACATACCTGTTAAACATGCTGAATGCCGCAGCGATTAAAACCGTATCATGAATCTCTTTATCAGTAGCGCCTTCTTTTCTTGCAGCCTCAATATCTTCAGGCTTTACTTCTTTGCCAAGAATTTGCACTTTGCCTGCAATATTTAATAACGATTTCATTTTGCTGCTGATGTTTGCCTGCTGCAAGTCTTTTAATACATCATCCACAATATTTTTATCATTCCCATATAATGCGCGTGATGCGGCGGCATGGCTCATCATGCAAAACATGGTATCATTTCTTTTGGAAACATAAGCTGCTATCAGCTCTCTTTCAGCCTCAGTTAATGTTGAATTGCCTCTTAATAACATCTGTGCCAGCTCATATAATGGCTTGCCGGTTTCCGGGCGAAACATTACCAGGCTTCTTATTCCGGGAACGCCCTCCGGTACGTTTATGTATGCCATGATTAATTTACGATTTACGATTTACGATTTTTGATGTACAATTTTTGATTTATAAAAGCAACTGCCGGTATTTGCTTATCGGGCAGTATTCTGTTTTATTTCTCTTTTGAGAAAATTGTTGTTATCAATCCAATGATGAAAATGAATGAAAAAATAAAAATGGCATTGCCATACCCGCCAAGAAATGATACGAGTGCGCCGATGAAGAAAACAACAGTTGCTGTAAATAACCTGCCTATGTTGAAACAGAATCCTGTTGCAGATGCCCTTACTTTCGTTGGAAATAGTGCAGGTATATAAACCGATAGTGCGCCCTGGCTTATTCCAAAGAAGAAAGCCATTATGCCCATTTCAACCAATGTTATAGTGGTTATGGAAGAATTAAGTTTAAATACAACAGCCGTCATTATAAAACCTGCAGCAAAACACAGCATCATTGTTTTCCGCATACCGATCCTGTTTACTATCCAGCCAGAAACAATGCTTCCGATTAAACCGGATAACGCCAGTATCATCATCGTTATGCCACGCAGTTCATCTGCTTTGTTGTTATCAGGCGTGATGCTTTGCACCCATGTTGGCGCCCATGAAAAAATGGCCCATAATCCAATCAGCATTGCACCAAAAATGATGGAACCGCTTATAAGATTTTTTCTGTAATCGCGTGAAAAAATTTGTTTGCCTGCCTTATTATCCTGTGCATGATTTGCCTGCTTCCAGCTTTCAGGTTCTGCCAGAATAAACATGGCTATAACGGCTGTGATTAACGGGATAATACCTGAAAGAAATGCATTGCGCCACTCAGGTATCAGGTTATTTAATGCACCTGCCACAATAAAACCAACAGGCATGGCAGCGGATACTATTCCCAGTGCAATAGCACGTTTTTTTTCAGGCCATATTTCGGCTATCAGAATATTGGTGGTTACTATTACACCGCCAACGCCAAAGCCGGTTATAAAGCGATAAACGCCAACGATAAGCCATGAAGATGAGAAAGCGGTGAGCGCCGTAAATAATGCATATAATGCCGTTGAAAATACTACCGCTTTTGACCGGCCTATTTTATCACAAACAAAACCCCAGGCAAAGCCGCCAAACATACTGCCGAATATGAAGATCGAATTTATATAAGCACTTATATAATTCATTCTTTCATCTGGTATGCTGCCTAATAAATCTTTTACAGCAACAGGCAGGTAAACCGACATGAGCATGGATGAAATGCCACTAAACATAATGCTGATATAACAAACTATAAATGCTATTGCCAGGCTTCGTTTCGTAGCGGCGGAAGGCTGGTATAGAGTTTCAGTAATTATAATACGCTCTTCAATATTTACTTCAACCTGCTTCATGGAGCGACCGTTTTATTTTTTTTCAAATGATCGTAGCCTTGCGGCAAACGGTTATAGCCATGATTTTTTAAACGCTCCGCTAATCCTTTATAGAATTCACTCCCGGCCGGTGTTACGGTAGCAAGGCCATCAACATACCTGTTGTATAAACAGAATAATGCTGCAATTAAAACCGTGTCGTGAATTTCTATGTCGGTAGCACCTTCTGCTTTGGCTTTGTTAATCGCTTCCTGTGTTACAGCTTTACCGTTTTCGCGAACCATCGATGCAATTGTTAACAACGCTTTCATTTTATTGCTTACAGGCGCAGTAATAATATTCTCTTTTACTTTTTGCGATGTTTCATTTTCGCCCAATAAAATATCCGCAGCAGCCGTATGTGCCGCTGTGCAGAATTTACATTGGTTCCCGTTTGATACAACCGTTGCAATCAGTTCGCGTTCGCATTCGGTTAAAGTACTTTCGCCGCGAAGTAAAATTTGAGTGAGCTCACGTATTGGGGCGGCAGCAATTTTATCATATTCAAGCAGGCCCGTAATGCCGGGTAAATGCTCTTCCAATGGAATATATGGCATGGATAATTATTTAAGCTGATGATGCACAATAAGCGCATGCTGGTGAATAACAGAACAATGAATTGTTTGGGTGATTTTTGTTACCAGCTTATGAACAAATGGCATCACGGTTGCGTCGCATTACCGTGATCTGCATATCATTGTGCAGCTACGGGCTCCTGTTCAAAACCGTTTCATAAACAGTATAGTCCCAAACAATTTAAAAGCTTAAATAAACAAGTCGGGAGGTTGTATGGTTTTAAGTATAAAACCTTTTTGCGTATTGAGATTATTAAATGACCGGGTTTTATTTAGCGAAGTATTATATGCATTGAAGATAACTTCAGTAGGTACAATATTATATTCTTGTATAAAGCTGAACTGTTTTAAAGAAGGCTGATCAGTTTTTGTATCTATTGAATTATCACTGTGTTGCTGGGCATATAAATGCTTAGTGTTACTAATGTCTGTTTTTTGTTTGTTGGCAATGCAATACAGGTACAAAGTATCATTGCGCACCATCCGCTTTACATAGTTGTATTGAGTGCCGTTTAATTCAATTTGCCCGTCGCAACGCTGGTAGCTGCCGCTGCTTTGAATGTATGGTGCATACAATGCAAACTTTAATAATACCAGGTCGCTTTCATCATAATTATCGTTATCCAATAATGCAATCATGCGCTGGTCGGCAGCGCTCTCCATTACTGAAAAAAACAGCGTGTATCCAAAGGCATAAAAAAAATGAATAGCAATCAGTAATATGGTAATAATCTTTTTCAAGCAAACTTAGTCGATGGCAAAATAGAAATAATATTTGGTATTAAGCAATATTTCTGGTTGCGCCTTTTACTTTTCTCAAAGGCAGGATGAATACCCCATTTGATAATGACAAACCCCTTTATAAATAATTTATCAGTAACCGGCAATGGTAAAACAGCTTGCTGCGTATTTTAAAATGTGAAGTGTAAATGCTATAATTGTTTTAATGATGATACTAAATAAGTTTGCTGCTGAATAATCTGAAATGAAAATTTGATCCGGCAATGAAGTATTTGTTCCTGGCATACGATCGGCTGGTATTTATTATTCAACTTTATAATAATTTGAAATGAAATATTTAATCACTTTTTGCTTATCCCTGTTTGCAACCGGCATGTTATGCGCTCAACCCAAAACAAAAAAAGCGGTATATATAATTATTGACGGTATTCCGGCAGATGTGATTGAAAAGCTAAACCCGGTACACATGAATGAAATAGCAAAAGCAGGAGGTTATGCACATGCTATGGTTGGTGGCGAAAAAAATGGTTATTCTCAAACGCCTACCATTTCTGCGGTAGGCTATAATAGTATATTAACCGGAACATGGGTGAATAAACATAATGTTTGGGACAACGATATAAAAGATCCTAATTATAATTATAAGAGCATTTTCAGAATATTAAAAGAAGATTATCCTGAAAAAAAGACAGGTATATTTTCTTCATGGACCGATAACCGGACCCGGCTTGTTGGCGATGGATTGGCTGCAACCGGCAATATACATTTCGATTATAAGTTTGATGGTTTGGAACTGGATACGGTTAACTATCCGCAGGATGCCGAAAGAGAGTTCATGCATAAAATAGATGCAAAGGTTGCTGCAACAGCCGCTTCAACAATTAAAACCAATGCGCCCGATCTTTCGTGGGTTTACCTGGAATATACAGATGATATGGGCCATAAATATGGCGACAGCCCGCAATTTTATAAGGCCATTAATTATGCAGATGATTATGTTGGACAGATATGGCAAGCCATTCAATACAGGGAAAAGAATTTTAATGAAGACTGGCTTATAATAATAACAACCGATCATGGCCGCACGGCTGAAACAGGTAAAGATCATGGCGGACAATCAGACAGGGAACGGGCAGGCTGGATATTTACGAATGCAAAAAACCTGAACGGATATTTTAAAAATAACCAGGCTTCAATCGTGGATATTTTTCCAACCATTGCCCGCTTTATGAACCTGCAGATTCCATTGGAAACAGCAAGGGAACTTGATGGTGTGCCGCTTATCGGAGAATTATCATTAACCAATGCTGCTGCGCAATATAAAGATGATACAATAACAGTTGAATGGAAAGCATCTGTAAAAGAAGGGTCAGTAAAAATATGGGCATCATCAACCAACAACTATAAGGAAGGCGGCGAAGATAAATTTGAGCTGCTAAAAACTGTTCCGCTTGCAGATGAGAAAGCAATATTGAATGTAAAAAATATGCCTTCTTCTTTTTATAAATTATTTCTGCAAGGCCCCGGTAATAATCTTTCCTGTTGGATAGTTCTGAATAACAAAACTGCTGGCAAAACAAATTAAATTGAACTTATAAATATCGCAAAGCATTCAATTGCCTGTATTTCCTTTTTAAGTATGGCAGCATGCAGCAATACAAAACATGCGCAGTGTTAAATACAGTTTCTGGCAACTTACTGCGTCATCATCCTTTCACATAATGAAGCGCCATACACCCGGATTTGAAATTTATAGTTTCAACCAGCTTTAGGTTAAGCTTTTCATGAAGGCTCCCTGCAGGCAGCAGAGGCCTGCCACTACCCACGATGCCCGGATGAATAACCAGGTTAAATTCATCGATAAGGCCGGCGGAAATCATCTCCGGCAACAGGCTGACACTGTCCAGCAAAATAGTTTTTCCTGCTTGCTGCTTCAATTTCAGGAGCTCTCCAGCGGGGTCGTTGCGGACGATCCGTGCATTTCCCTCAACGCTTTCCAATGACCGGGAAACCACAACGCTGTCAATAGCGCTAATCCGTTCGGCAAAGAGATTTTCTGCAGCGCTGCCCGACTGATCCCGGGCCACATCGCGCCAGTAAGGAAACATAAGCTGGTGCATGTTGCGACCAAAAAAAAGCAGGTCAACATCATTCATCATACTCGTAAAATAATTTAAAACCGCTTCATCGGGATTAAAACTTGTGTGATCGCAATAACCATCAAGGCTTATATTTATACCAAATCTTACCGTTCTCACCGTATAATGATTTTAAGTTGAGTAATGTAAAAACTGTCTTTGTTCAAATCTTTTTCTGTATCTGCCAGTAATGTCCAAAAGGGTCTCTAAACATTCCCTGCCTGTATCCGTAATCATAGTCTTGTGCAGGTTTAATTTCAGTTGCTCCGGCCTGCATTGCTTTTTCCATTACTTTATCCACATCGGGAACAAATAATCCGATAACAGAAGTTACCCCTTTGGCACTTATTGGCTCCAGTGCATTAAACCAGGTCATTGTTTCATGCAAATGGAAAATGGCCCCGGCAATTTCCAGTTCCACAACGTGAATACTTCCGTCATCGTTACAAAAACGGAAATGTTCTATTGCTCCGAATTTGATGTAGAAATCAACATTGAACGTTCCTTTAGGAATGTGTAGTTCCGGTGCAAAATGTGTTGCAGCATCTTTTGCTTCCATCTTTATGTCATTTGAGTTTCAGAGAAGGTTTTTTCAGGCGGTTCTTAAAATCTTTTCCATCTTCCGGCCTTTCGCCAATTCGTCTATCAGCTTATCCAAATATCTTGCCTTTTGTGTCAGTGGATTTTCAATTTCTTCTATCCGGTAACCACATATCATACCTGTAATAAGATGGGCATTGGGGTTTAATTCTGCACGTTCAAAGAAAGTTTCAAAGGTTACTTTCTCTTCAATAAGTGCCTGCAGTTTTTTCTCATCAAAGCCGGTCAGCCATTCAATCACCTGATGCAGTTCTTCTTTTGTCCTGCCTTTGGTTTCTACTTTTTTTACATAGTGCGGATAGACCGATGCAAAAATCATTTTGGCTATCCGGTTGTTATGTTCCTCAGTAGCTTTCATACTATTGTTTTATTATTTGTTTTGCCAATCCGATTAGTAACCTCTCTGTTCCATGAATGATTTTGTCAGTTGAATATGCTTGTCACATTTATCCTGTATTTCGGTTATTTTGTAATGTTCCGGCAATGGAACAGAAGAAAGAGCGGTGCTGAGCGATGTACAAAATTCAAATGAAGCTATGGAAATGCAATTGGATTTTACCTCATTCAAATTTTTGCTTTTGCAGCATGTTTTTACTTCATCCTCAATAATGAAAAATCTCTTGGCACCTTTGTAGAACCTTGCGTTTCACCGTTCTTACCTGCTTCATTTTCGAAATCCGAATTCAATGGCTATATAGGCATTGTAAAAGAATTTCTTTGCTTCGGCATCAACCATAATAGGCATGTCTTTGGTATAAAATTCTGCGCTTACGCCAATTTCGAGTGCAGATAATAATTCATTATACCGGCCGTAATCAAAGCGCAGGCCTGCGTGGGCCACAAGGCCCGGCATAAATTTCATTTCGCCAAAACCTTTGGTTAAACCAGCACCGGAGATAGGATAGTTAAGAAATACAGTATCGGAAGGCCCCTGGTATTTTACGTCCTGTGTTTCACCGGTATTAGGATTGTACACCGTTACGTAATAGGGCTTTAATAATCCTGCAGAAAAGCCGCCGCCATAAATAGCAGAAACAGCCACGCCATTCTTGGTGCCTTTGCCGCCAATAAGCCTTTGCTGACCAATGCCAATATTTACATTGTAAAAAACATTGCGCTTGCCATAAATAAAGGAATTACCAACAGGGTAACCTGTGTATGGATCGGAAGGAGTTATTCGTTCTTCTTTATGGCTTTTGCGTTCACCTATTTCAACAAACCAGGTATTGGTTGTATTGATGGTTTTGTATTTGCCGTGTTCATATATGGCAGTCCATCCATCCGTATTCAGTTTAAAGCCAAAAAGAGATTGCTTATTATAAATTAATGCACCTTCTTCTTCGCGTTTAATAAGGTCTGCTATATGCTGCCTGCGTTCCTGTCTTTTAATATCTTTTTCACTTTCTGCTTTTTTTTCTTGTTGCTGCGCAAAAATTTGTCCTGTAACAATAAAGCAGAGTGAAAGCAAAATTATCTTGCGGTACATGTGTAAATTGATAATCGTAAATTTATAATAAATATTGTGTAATGACATCTGAAATAATTTATAAAGGCTCGTTAAGAACAGAAGCAAAACACCTGCAAAGTAATACTATAATTGAAACGGATGCGCCAACAGATAACCAGGGTAAAGGCGAAAGGTTTTCACCTACCGATTTGCTTGCTACTTCATTGGGCAGCTGCATGCTTACCATCATGGGGATTAAAGCAAGGGATATGAATATTTCGCTTGAAGGAACTGAAGTAAGCATTCAAAAAAATATGAAGTCTGAGCCAAGGCGTGTTGGCGGTATTGATGTACGTTTTAATTTTCCTGCATCGCTTACATTAGATGATAAAGAAAAGGCAATTCTTGAACGTGCGGCGCTTACCTGCCCTGTTGCTAAAAGTATTCATCCCGATATTGAAATGAATGTGGATTTTGGATGGAAAAATTAAGCTTCCAAAGTTTTTTGCACAGGAAAATAAATATCCCTGTTAGCTCAGTGTGTTCTCTGTGCGATATATTTAAATCGCTCCTAAAAATATCTGATGTATTAAAACCGGTGGTCACTGTTTTTTAAAACTGATCCGGTGTTTGTTTTCACTGAGACAAAATCTAATAAGTTGGGTTCAATTAATTATCCTATTGTTTTAATAATACCCAATAAAAAAGGCTCACTTTCCTGTGAACCTTTTTCTTTAGTGGGAGTTGACGGGATCGAACCGCCGACCCTCTGCTTGTAAGGCAGATGCTCTAAACCAGCTGAGCTAAACTCCCTTTATTCCCCTAAAGGGCTGCAAAGATAGGCGCTGTTTTTTTCCACCCAAATTTTTTAATAAAAAAATCCCGTCGGGGAACCGATGGGATTTGTTATGAGCAAGCAACCGATTGACTTTTAAAACGTCAAAAGCAAACGCAAAATATAAAGATTTTATAATCCGAACAAATGTTAGTTTGACTTTTTTTTATTTTTCTTTAACCCGCTTTCTTTTATAAAAATTTGCAGGCATAGCTTTGAACAAATTTTTTTAAATGCTAAACATCTTTAAAAGTATTAATGCATTTGTATTTGATGTTGACGGAGTTTTAACCGACGGCACTTTATTAGTTTTGGAAAACGGGCTTATGGCAAGAAAAATGCATGTGAAAGATGGTTACGCGCTGCAACTTGCTGTGAAGAAAAATTATAAGATATTCATTATTTCAGGCGGAAAATCGCCGCAGGTAAATAACAGGCTTTCAAACCTTGGCATATCAGATGTGTATATGAATGTAGAAAATAAACTGGAAAAATTAAAAGAGCTCGAAGCCGCTTTCAACCTTAAAAAAGAAGAAATCCTATACATGGGCGATGATATTCCTGATATAGATGTAATGCAATATTGCGGCCTCGCCTGCTGCCCCGCCGATGCAGTAGCCGAGGTGAAAACCATTTCAAAATATGTTTCTTCTTTTAAAGGCGGCGAAGGCTGTGTGCGCGATGTGATTGAAAAAGTAATGAAACTGCAGGGCAAATGGCGGCCCGACACTAACATACAGTCCGCTTAAATACTTTTAATTTATTTTGCAGCCAAAGCATTCATCCTGAAAAAAGTAATTGCATTTTTTCGCCTGGTAAGATGGCCTAATTTAATATTTATAGCCATTACACAATTGCTATTTATGTATTGTGTAATGCAGCCATTACTGGCTGCTGCCGGCCGCAGGCCAAGCCTTAACCCGCTGCACTTTTTTTTATTAATACTGTCGTCTGTTTTAATAGCAGCCGCCGGTTATATTATCAATGATTATTTCGATTTGAATATTGACCGCATCAATAAACCCGAAAGGCTCATTATTCAAAAAATAATCAAGCGGCGTTCAGCCATTGCCTGGCACCTGGTTTTAAGTTTTATTGGTGTTGCTATCGGTTTTTACCTCGATTTCAGTACACATGTAACCCTGCTCGGCCTTTCTAACCTAATATGTGTTTTACTGTTATTCGTTTACTCAATCTCGCTTAAAAAGAAACTGCTTTCCGGTAATATTATTATATCTGTTTTAACCGCATGGACAGTGCTTGTGGTAACCTGGTGCGAAGCCCGTTTTTTCCTTTTTAATCCCGGTGATGCAAATATTCATAAAATAATACGCGTTACTTTTTTATATACAGGTTTTGCCTTTATCATATCGCTTATCCGCGAAGCTGTTAAAGACATGGAAGATGTGGAAGGCGACATGCGCTATGGATGTAAAACCATGCCCATAGTCTGGGGCTTTAATGCCGCTAAAATTTATCTCGCTGTATGGTTCATTGTGCTGGTGCTGGCATTAATTGTGGTAATGATTTACATGCTGCAATTGCGCTGGTGGTTTGCCATTGCTTACTCTTTCGTACTTATTATACTGCCGTTGATAAACATATTTCAGAAATTATTTAAAGCATCAACGCCGCAGGATTTTCATAAGCTCAGCACCATGGTAAAACTGGTAATGTTTACCGGCATTCTTTCTATGATATTCTTTAAAATTTATGCCTGATAATAAACCGAAAATTATTCTCGCTTCCCAATCACCGCGCAGAAAGCAATTGCTTGAATGGGCCGAAGTAAAGTTTGAGGCAGTAACAAGCGATGCAGATGAAAGCTTCTCAACGAATATGCCGGTTGAAGAAATTCCCGTTTTTATTGCACGTAATAAAGCCAAAGCTGTTCAGCAAAAACTAAACAGTGATGCTATAATACTGGCAGCCGATACCATTGTTGTTTTAGACAATAAAGTAATTAACAAACCTGCCAGCCGTGATGAAGCTATTGAAATGCTGCGTTTGCTTTCAGGTAATGAACATCGGGTAATTACAGGCGTTGTATTATTAAGAGACAATAAAGAAGTAAGCTTTGCAGATGTTACGCATGTTGTTTTTCATAAGCTTACAGATGAACAGATAATTTTTTATGTTGATAAATACAAGCCTTATGATAAAGCCGGCGCGTATGCCATACAGGAATGGATCGGCGTTACCGGTATAAAATCCATTAATGGAGATTTTTATAATGTAATGGGCCTGCCTGTAAGCCGTGTATTGCAGCAATTAAAACATTTTACGGCAACATTATAATTACAAAGTTTATTTGCTTTTTGCATAATGATTTTTGTAACTTGTTCAGCCAATTGTAAACCCCATGAACGAAAGGCTGCTGCAATTCATCTGGCAATTCAGGTACTTTAATCAATCCAACCTTCAAACTGCAGATGGAAAATCATTGCAAATAATACACCCGGGCAATTTAAACAGGAATGCCGGCCCTGATTTTTCTGAAGCCAAAATAAAGATTGATAATACACTCTGGGTTGGAAACGCAGAGCTGCATGTTTGTGCATCGCACTGGCATCTTCATAATCATTCATCAGATAAGAATTACAGCAATATTATTTTGCACGTAGTATGGTTAAACGATGAAATAATTCTTGATGCCCGCAATCAACCTTTTGCTACATTGGAACTTCAATCACTTGTTCCAAAAATCACACTTCAGCGTTTTGAATATTTGATGCACAGTGCCGATGAAATTGCATGTGCATTTTCTTTACCCGTTTTAAGTGAAATGGCCTGGCTGGGATGGAAAGAAAGATTAATGACGGAACGGTTGCAACAGAAATCAAATACAATAACACATTGGCTCAGCGATAACAATAATAACTGGGAAGAAGTTTTTTGGATAAGTCTTTGCCGCAGTTTTGGAATGAAAGTGAATGCAGATGTGTTTGAGCAAATTGCAAAATCGTTACCTGTAAACTTACTGGCAAAACATAAAAATCAAATTCACCAGCTGGAAGCATTACTGCTTGGCCAGGCCGGTCTGCTGAATGGTGATTTTGAAGATGCCTATCCGGCTTTATTGCAGAAAGAATATAATTTTCTTGCAAAGAAATACAAGCTGCAGCCTGTAAATAAGACGCCTGCATTTTTAAGAATGCGGCCCTCTAATTTTCCAACATTGAGGTTGGCGCAACTGGCAATGCTCATTCATCAATCAAGCCATTTATTTTCCAAAATAAAATCAGCCAAAAAGCTTAGTGATATTTTTCAGTGGTTTGATGTTACGGCAAACGATTTCTGGCATTACCATTTTACTTTAAAAGATGAAGCTGTTTATATTAAAAAAGCGGTTGGCAAAGCTCTTATTCATCATATTGTCATCAACACTATTATACCCGTAATGTTTGCTTATGCTATCAACAAAAATGATAATGCCTGGAAAGAAAAATCACTCAACTGGCTAATGGAATTAGAGCCTGAGCAAAATACAATTACAAGGCAATGGAAAAGTTACGGTATCACTAATCAAAATGCTTTGCACAGCCAGGCGCTGCTTCATTTAAAGCATTTTTATTGCACAAAAAAGAAATGTCTCGATTGCGCTGTTGGCGTTAAATTGTTGCGCGGGGAAAACTAATGGTATTTACCTTCCGCATAAGCATTAAAATCCTGATGCGATTAAAGCAATATTGGACTTACAAATAAATTGCAGCGCAGGCTAATGATGAAGAAAAAATCCTGTACTGCTTCAGGCGATAGAAGTGAATGAGCTTGCGGGAAAATAAAAACGGGACAAAGGTAGATTTCTACACTTTGTCCCGTTCAGTCGGGATGACTGAACGTTTTTTTAATTTCTCAAAACTCTCAAAATCAATTTTTCTGAATCTTTGAAGAACTATCTCTCATTGTTTTACTCAAAATAATACTGAGTAAAGTTTGGTAAAGTTAAAAAATCTAATTTTTCAGCATAAATTTTATGCCCCATAAAACATTTTTTATTATTATATCATTTTTGAAAATCGCAGCGACAACAAAACCCAAACTAAGATCGATAAACAATATATTCAATCTCGCAATTCTTTACACCTATTAAAACTTTATCAAGTCTTATTCAGAATATAAAAAACAAAAGTGCAGATAATTTTATAGATAAACGTTTCCTAACAAATGCAATCCCTGGTTGTAAAACTTGCCGACGATAACTGAATAAACTTCAGCCTTCTTATACCAGATGTCTCCGCTTTTTATAGTAGTATATTCCTGTGTTTTTTCTTAGCCTCCTCCCATGTGAACAAAAATGGATTTCTCATAAAACAACTCATTTAAAGAATTCCATTTTTGTCTGTCAGTATTAAATAAAGATTGATTGCCTTTAGCACCTTCTTCAGATAATATCGGGTATTGCTGCTCGTCATTTTTTTCAAAAATAAGTTCATACCCATCTACGATAATATAGAATTATACACATAGCCCAAATGTTGCCAGCCTTTCTTTAAACTGTCTCTCTTCTTCATTTATAGTGACGAGCAACTCAAAATAATGTTCCATTCTATTAATTTCTGCGCCGCAATTAATCGTTCTGTCTATACATAATTTATAGGCTTGCTTGTTTTAGCCGCAGTGAATTGATAATTACCGAAACGGAGCTGAAACTCATAGCCAGTGCCGCTATCATGGGCGAAAGCAACAAACCAAAAAACGGATATAAAACACCTGCGGCAATTGGAATGCCAAGCACGTTATAACCGAGGGCAAAGAGAAGGTTTTGTTTTATGTTACCCATTACTTTATCACTTAATGAACGCGCCTTGGCAATACCTATAATATCTCCTTCAACCAATGTAATTTCAGCGCTTTCTATAGCTACATCTGTCCCTGTGCCCATGGCAATACCAATGTCAGCCTGCGAAAGTGCCGGGGCATCGTTAATGCCATCACCAGCCATAGCTACCTTTCGGCCCTCATCCTGCAGCTTTTTTACTTCCTGCAATTTGTTTTCTGGCAATAGTTGGGCTTTAAAACCATCGAGGTCAATGGCCTCACTTACTGCTTTGGCGGTATCTTCATTATCACCGGTAAACATAATTACTTTTAAACCTTCATCATGCAATCGCTGCACCGCTTCTGTAGCGGTAGACTTTATTTTATCGGAAATCATCACAAAGCCTACGGCTTCTTTTCCTAACGAGATATAAGAAACGGTTTTGCCCTGTTGCTGTGCAGCGCCTGCTTCCTGCTCCAGTTCAGGTGCAATGGTTGCGCCTACCTGTTCCATCAGCTTTTTATTGCCGAGGGCTGCCTGCTGGTTATTTACAGTACCGGTAACGCCTTTGCCCGTAACAGCTTCAAAGCCGAAAACCTGTTGCACCGGTATATTTTTTTCTTTGCCATAGTTTAAGATAGCTTGTGCCAGCGGGTGCTCACTGTTGCTGTTAAGTGCAACGATTATTGTTAAAAGGTCATTTTCTGAAAGGCCATTTTTAATACTGTTTATTTTTTCCACGGAGGGTTTGCCTTCGGTAACAGTGCCGGTTTTATCAATCACCACTACATCAATCGTATTCATTTTTTCCAGCGCTTCAGCATTCTTAATAAGCACGCCTGATTTGGCGCCTTTGCCTACACCAACCATTACCGACATGGGTGTTGCAAGGCCCAACGCACAGGGACAGGCAATAATAAGCACAGCGACCGCATTTACAAATCCATATACATACGAAGGCTGCGGGCCCCATACGGCCCAAACAATGAAGGTGGCTACCGCAATCAACACCACTATTGGTACAAAATAACCG
This sequence comes from Parafilimonas terrae, assembly GCF_900115755.1. Classification (GTDB taxonomy): domain Bacteria; phylum Bacteroidota; class Bacteroidia; order Chitinophagales; family Chitinophagaceae; genus Parafilimonas; species Parafilimonas terrae. The sequence goes on along the minus strand of NZ_FOXQ01000001.1, from coordinate 164,555 downwards.
GAAATTTTATCCGCCATTTTCTGAATGGGCGCTTTTGAGCGGCTGGCATTGTTCACCATATCTATGATCTGCGCCAGTACGGTATCGGCGCCCACTTTTTCGGCAAGCATTACAAATGTTTTATTGCCATTAATGGTGCCTGCTTTTACCTTATCGCCGGCCTTTTTTTCAACGGGAACAGGTTCTCCTGAGATCATCGATTCGTCTATCACCGTTTCTCCTTCCTTGATACTGCCATCCACCGGTATTTTTTCACCGGGTTTTACCCGCAGCAGGTCGCCGGCATGAATGCTGTCAATATCCACGTTTTCTTCTTTTCCATCTTTAATAATTGTAGCTTTATTAGGCGCCAGTTTCAATAATTCCCTGATGGCGCTGTTGGTTTTGCCATGCGCCCTCGCTTCAAGCAACTGTCCTAATAATACCAGTGTAAGTATAACGGCAGCCGCTTCGAAATATACATATACCGTTCCGTGATGGGTTTTAAATTCATCCGGGAAAATACCGGGCATCAATAAAGCAATTATACTAAACACCCACGATACACCAGCGCCAATTCCAATAAGCGTGAACATATTCAATTTCCAGGTAACGATGGAACGCCATGCCCTTTCAAAAAACATCCAGGTCGCATAAAATACTACGGGCAGTGAAAGCACGAATTGCACCCAGTTCCAGTATTTCAAAGGCATAAGCCTGAACAAAGGGTTATTTGGGATCATTTCGCTCATGGAAATAAGAAAGATCGGCAGTGTGAACAATACAGCTATCTTAAACTTTTTTAAAAGGGTCTGGTAAGTTTTATCCTCTTCTTCCACATTGCCATCCATAGGTATCAGTTCCATACCGCAGATAGGGCAGGCGCCCGGCTCATCCCTTATGATTTCAGGATGCATCGGGCAGGTATATTTTGTTTTTTGATGAAGCGATGGCTGCTGTACCAGGTTCATGCCACAAACAGGGCAGTTGCCGGGCTTATCATAAGTTTTATCGCCTTCACAATGCATGGGGCAATAATAGACACCGGAAGCATGTTGTGCTGTATTATCTGTTTTGTGCTTGTGTTCATGCGGCACAGACATTGCTTGATGGCCGTTTTCTGACTGCACGGTGTGATGATCATGCACCATACTTCCAGGCATGTCCATTTCAATAGTATAATTGCCCGCCTTTGATACTGCCTGCTGTAATTGACCCGTGGGAATATGTTTTTCCATTGAAATAATGGCCTGTGGCGGATCCAGCGTTACCTTGGCTGAAACACCGTCAATTTTGTTTAATTCACATTCAACTTTTTCCCGGCAGCCATTGCAGTGCATGCCGGTTATTTTATAAATATGTTGCATCATGATTTTTAAATTTAATAAGTAAATGTCACACCAGCTCCCCAACCCATATCGCTGTCGTAATGGGTGCTTGCAGAAAGATATTTGGTAAGAATATAACTGCCGCCAACGCTGTATTCCCTGTCTGAATTCACCATAAACGATGCCCGCAACCGTGGCGCAAGCGGAATATCTTCCCTGGATAGCTGCATCCTTACATTGCCCGTATAATCTATGCTTGCATCGGCCACAATAAGAAAGGGCAAGGTGTATTGAATACCGGCATGAAAAACTTTCCTGTTGTCTTTGGTATTCTTCTGCCCGAAAATATTTTTTTCACCGGCGGCGCCGTTCCGGTAGCGCCAGTCAATGCCAATATAGGGAAACAGCCATTGCATTTTACCGATGTATCTTCCAAAATGCGTTTCCACTTCGTAGCCGCGGTTATCATTATAACCCAGCCGCCATTCGCCCTGGAAACCCCAGCGTGTATTGGAATACAGCAGCGAGCCGTCATTGCCGTTGCTGGCAAAATCGTTCTGTGCAGTAAAATGAAACATGCGGTCGTCCATTTTCAGCATCCTGTACATCATTGCAGGATCGTGTATTTCAGGATTAGGCGGGCTGTTTTCATAACTAAATATACGGCCCATACCGCTCATCATATGGTAAAGGATATGGCAATGAAAAAACCAGTCGCCGCTTTCCGAAGCGCGGAATTCCAGAGTGTCGGTTTCCATCGGTAAAATATCCACTACGTTTTTCAGGGGTGAATATTCGCCATACTGGTTCACCAGCCTGAAATCGTGCCCATGCAAATGCATCGGGTGCCGCATCATGGAATTATTGTATAAAACAATGCGCACGTTTTCGCCTTGCTTAATCAATATTTTATCGCTTTCCGAAATGGTTTTGTTATCCAGCGTCCACACATAACGGTTCATGTTACCGGTAAGTTCAAACTTTAGCTCCTTCCATGGCCCTGCGGGAAGCGTGGTTTTTTCAGGCGCTTTCAGCATATCATAATTCAAGGTAACCATACCGCCAGCATCATGCATATCCATGCCGGCCATTGAATGTGCCATCTGCTCCTTTTTTTCCACTGCGGGTTTTTTTTCAAGCGCCATTCCGCATTTAGGGCATTTGCCGGGCTTGTTGCTGGTAACTTCCGGGTGCATAGGGCACTCATACTTTGCTGGTGCATCCATGTTTTTTTCCTGCCGGTGCATTTCATTCATTTCACTGTTATTTTCTTTCTTCACCAGCTCCATTCCGCATTTGGGGCATTTGCCGGGCTTATCGCTTGTAACTTCCGGGTGCATGGGACATGCGTATCCTGTTTGGGTGTTTGCATGTTCATGCATGCTGCCCGGTTTTACTTCAGGATACATCACCTTGTTCATATCCATCTGTTGCAAAGCCATACCTGCCATCGGTTCCATATTCCCGTTCATCTTCATCATCTTATTCATCATGCCCATGCCTTCAAAATATTTAAGGCGCGGAAGTTTAGCGGCCGGCATTTTCATACCGCGGCCCAGCCACACCGAAGCATATCCAACCCTGTCTTCCGAAGTTGCCAGGAGCTGGTATTGCATATTTTCAGGAACCGTAACTATCACATCGTACGTTTCTGATGGGCCTATAATAAACCTGTCCACATCAACCGGCATTACATCGTTGCCGTCATTTGCCACTACGGTAATTCTTCCGCCACTGTAACTCAGCCAGAAGTATGAAGATGCGCCGCCGTTAACTATCCTCAACCGTACTTTATCGCCGGCTTTAAATGCAGGAAATGATTGTGCTGTATCGCCGTTGGCAAAAAAACGTTCATAATACACGTCGCTTACGTCCATGGCATTCATACGCTTCCATTCATTGCCCAGTTTAACGCCCAGCTTTCCTGCGCCAATAGCTTCTGAATAGCTTTGTACGGAATGTTTTTTTATGGAAAACCAGTCATTGGCCGTATGCAGCCTGCGGTCTATTTGTGCTGGTTTCATATCGCTCCAATCGCTCAATACCAAAGGAATGGTTGGGATGCCGGGTTCGGTTCTTTTATTAAAAACCAATGCGCCGTATAAACCTATTTGTTCCTGTAATGAAAAATGGCTGTGGTACCAGTACGTTCCCGATTGTACCACGGGAAATTTATATACATATACGCTATGCGGCGGAATGGGATGTTGTGTAAGATAAGGCACGCCATCCATGCGGTTGGCCAATTGCACGCCATGCCAGTGCACTCCGGTAGGCTCATCAGAATTATTGTGTACAAAAATTAGCGCCGTATCACCTATTGTAAAAACAAGTGTTGGCGCAGGAATGCTGCCGTTAACAGCAATGCCTTTTCTTTTTTTGCCGGTATAATTCACTGTACTGTCTGTTATGTAAAGATCATACCTTACTGTTTTAGCGCCAGGCGTTCCCGCAGGGAAATGGATGCCGGAATTGGACGCTTCCATTTGTTTTGTTATGATGTCTTTTTCGTGGTTGGCAATTTGCTGCGGCAGCGGGGCATTTAAAAGTGTAGGTTTTGCCACCGGCGCCGCAAAGTTGTTGAATGACGTATAATTATTGTTATCGCCACGATTAAACTGCTGGGAAAAACTGTATAATCCCATCAATAATAATCCTGTTAAACAGGCTATATATTTCATGTGTTATATGCTTTAATTACGCGATACAAACAAACGGGAGTGCCATATTTTACATCGCATAATTTAAAATGACTGAAAGTTTACTGCATACCACTATTCGTTAATCTGGTATCCGTTCTCGAATGATCAAAAATTTTTAATGCAGTAAACCCGTTAAAAAAATGAAAGCTTTAATATAGAAGATCAGCCTATTTTAGGCGGCCGCCAGATGGAGCAGAAACCCGGAGTTATAGCAGCTTCAGGGAAATGATTATGTTCGTTTTTGCTTATAAACAAATCACAGTTCAATTCCTGTTTCGCAGAAATTACCACAGCAGCACTTGCCGAAATAAGATAACAGGCACAGCGGCCGCAATTATTCCCACAGTCATTTTTTTCATCTTTTTTTGAGGATGAATGATGCCTGCAGCATGGCATGTTTTGTTCACCACATATTTTAGCCATTTTATGATGAACGGAAGGTTTGGCTGTTGCACTGGCGGCCAGCGAAGCAACGGGTAAAAAACCTGCTGCATAAATGATAAGGAGTAATATGCAAAGAAATTTTTTCAAACATTACAAAGGTAAGATATTGAAAATTGAAGCCGGCCAAATTAAGATTGGTTCACCAGTAAAGCTTCGATACACTTTATTGTTTGCGAAAAATGGATATTCTTTACTTTTTATAAGCCAGCAACCTTAGTGCATTAAATACCACGATCAATGTTGAACCTTCATGCCCTATTACTGCAGGTCCGATATGTGCTATGCCCAAAATAGTAAGCGGAATAAGTATTACAACCATGCCAAGGCTGATAACAAGGTTTTGTTTTATAATGCTTTTTGCTTTTTTACTTAAACCAATTGCAAACGGAAGATTGCTTAGCTGGTCTGCCATCAGTGCTATATCTGCAGTTTCCAATGCTACATCGCTTCCGGCTACACCCATTGCAATACCGACGGTACTTTTTGCCATTGCGGGCGCATCGTTCACACCATCGCCAACCATGGCAACTTTCTTCTCACTGCTTTTTAATTTTTCTATAGCCTCAACTTTTTGTTCGGGCATTAAATTGCCCCATGCATCTGTAATGCCAATTTCTTTTGCAATAGTTTCTGCAACTTTTTGATTATCGCCGGTAAGCATTATCATCTTACGGATGCCTTCTTTATTCAATTGTGCCAATGTTTCCTTTGCATCTTTCCTTGCAACATCCATCAGTGTAACAATGCCAATGAATTTTTCATTTTGCTGAACAACCATTGTTGTGTTGCCTTTGCTCTCCAGATCTTCAACTTGTTTTTTTATATCATCCGGCAGTTGATTATTTTTTTCTGAAAACAATTCTTTGTTGCCAATATGAATAGTTGAATTATTATACTCAGCCTTAACGCCTCTGCCTTGCAATGCATTTAAGTTTGAGGCTGCCGGTACATCTTTTTTCAATTTTTCGGCACCGCCTTTTACGATAGCTGCTGCTAAAGGATGGTCGCTTAATTTTTCAACAGCAATAATTATTTCCAGAAGTTCTTCTTCTTTAATCCCATTGAGCGGATATGCGCTTGCGAGTTTTGGTTTCCCTTCTGTTAATGTTCCTGTTTTATCGAACGCAATTGCAGTAAGCGAGCCCAATTCTTCTAATGGTTTACCGCCTTTTATTAATACGCCGCCCCTTGCAGCCCTTGCCACACCGCTTAATACAGCGCTTGGCGTTGATATGGCCAGGGCGCAGGGGCTTGCTGCAACGAGCACTGCCATTGCCCTGTAAAAACTCGCACTGAATGGCTCATCAATTACAATAAAAGCAAATAAAAAGATCACCACTAATATCAACACCGAAGGCACATAATATTTCTCCAGCTTATCCGTAAAATTTTGTGTGGGTGATTTTTGCGTTTGTGCTTCGTTCACCATTTTCACCAACCTTGAAATAGTACTGTCTGCCGCAGCCCTTGTAACTTTTATTTCCAGGTTTTCGCTGCCGTTTATTGAGCCGGCAAACACTTTATATTTTGCATCTAACTTACCGGCTTTTGAAATATCCATACTCAAATCTTCAACAGGCATTTTATCAACCGGCACACTTTCACCGGTAATAGGCGCCTGGTTAACGCTGCTGGTTCCTTTTACAACAAATCCGTCTGCTGCTATTTTTGAATTTGGTTTTACAACAATTATATCACCCTGTTTTAATGCTTCAATCTTTACTTCCTTTATATCATTACCGTTTTTAAGCAAGGCGGTTTTAGGTGCTAATTCTGTTAGGGCGGCAATTGATTTTTTTGCTTTTTCCATAGCATAATGTTCGAGCGAATGGCCAAGGCTGAATAAGAAAAGCAGCAGAGCGCCTTCTGCCCACTGGCCTAATGCTGCTGCGCCAATGGCCGCAACGAGCATTAAAAAATCTATTTCAAATTCCCCTTTGCTAATGCCTTCAACAGCTTCTTTTGTTGTATAAAATCCACCAAAAAAATAAGCAGCTATGTAGCAACTTATCGAAATATATTTCGATAAGCTTTCAATGAATGATAAACCAAAACCAAGTGCTAAAAAAGTGCCGCATATAATCGCAAAAATTAATTCTGTTTTTTCACCAAACATGCTACCATGTGAGTGTTCATGTGCCTGTGTTTCATGTTCGTGTTCATCATGTGTATGCCCATTTTTTGAAACCGATTCATGTTTATGTGCATGAAAGTCTTCAACATTATTTATGTGTAAGCCAATTCTTTTAACCTGTTCAATCACCTTTTCCTGTGATGTATTTTCTTTATTAAATTCTAATTCTATAAAACCTGTACCAGATACAGAAACATTTTGAACACCTTTTTGTTTTCGTAATTGTGCTTCTATAATTCTTGCATGTCGCGGATGCCTAACACCTGATGTTTCAATCAATAAATGACCATAATGTTCTGTAATTTCTGCACCCGCCTGTTTAGCTAACTGTTCAACTTTATTTATTGAGATAATGGAAGGGTCGTAGTGAAAACAGAGCTGCACTTTTTTATTTCCGTCTTCCGGAAGTACATGCACTTTTTCTATGCCGCGTTTATATTCAAGTGATTTAATAATTCGCACTACACATTCATCTCTTTCGCCCGGTACTTCCGGCAATAGTATATCTAAATTGATTCTTGTCTTTTTCATAATTTATATTTTATTCCTGTTCCTCACTGCCTGCCTGTGTTTTAGATAAAATATAAAATGCGCCCTTCGTTACAATCTTTGCATTAGCGGCAAGAGAATCTAATAAAGTTATTTGCGTATAACCTAATTCTGTTACACCGGTTACTACTTCTGTTTGTTTAAAATGTGTTTCTGCAGAATCACTCTTTGCTTCATCTACTGCATAGATGTAATCTTTATTGGCTGAACGAACAATCGCATCAACAGGTGCGGCAGGTGTTAACTGGCTGCCCACATCAATCAAAGCCGTTACATACATGCCTTGTATAAGATTATATTTTGATGCGTTTTCAATAATTGCATGCACAATAATACCTTTGCTTTCATCCTCAAAAGATTTATTAATACCATAAATCCTGCCTTCAATTTCTGCATTGTTTTGATTGGTGAGCATAAAATTTACTTTTTGGCCAACATGCACTTTAAACAAATCTTTTTCATACACAATCAGGTCGCAATGAATTTGTGAGTTGTCAACAATTTCCATCAGTGGTTTTGATGTTTCTGCATACGTGCCTGTATTTACAGCTATGTGCCCAATCGTTCCGCTGATGGGTGCAGTAATTGTTATCTGCGATACAATGTTTCCGTTTGCTACTGATGTTGGATTAATACCTAATTGCTGCAATTGTTTTGCAAGTGTTGCAATCTTTGATTTTTCTGCATTGTAAGTTGATTGTGCCTGCTGTAAATTTTTTCCAACACCAGCATTGGCATCATTCAAATCTTTTTGTCGTTGCAATTCATCCTGTGTATAACTAAAATGATTAATGGTAGTTAAATAATCTTGCTGCAGTTGTATTAACTCAGGATTTTCTATTACAACTAATGCTGCACCTTTTTTTATATGCTGACCTTCGAGCACAAATATTTTTTTAATGATGCCGCCCATTAAAACATTTACATCTGCCATGTTTTGCGGTGGTACTGCTAATTGTCCGCTTGCTTTTACAACGGCATTCAAATTTTTTTGTTCGATGTTGCTAATGGTAATACCAACTGCATTCATTTGCTGTTGTGTTAATGCAAGACCTTCATGTTCTTCTGGTTCTTCTTTACTAATTGTTGTTGAATCTTCTTTTTTTATTTCGGTTGACGTACTGCTTTTGCATGCACTCAATATAAAAATGGATGCAAGCATTAAAGCAATAAGAAACGATGTATGTTGTATTGATTTCATGCTGAAAAATTTATAATTATTGGTTATTTCCCTGCAGGTATTGAAGGTTAATAACAGCATCATTAAATAAATTTATTGTTGAGAGATAATCGAGTTTTGTTTGTGTTGCAAGCGATAAATTCTGAATAAACTCTACATAACCAATCTCGCCTTTGCTGAACGAAAATTGTGCAACACGCATTTGTTCATTTGCCAGTTGCAAACCGGATGATTGGTAATAATCCAGTGATTGTTTATATTTTAAATATTCCTGTAATGCCTGTTGCCATTGCGTTTTCAACTTTTGTTGCGTAGCGGCTGCCTGCGTTTGTGCAACAGTTAAACCAATTTTTTCGGCATTAATTCTTTCTTTATAAGCACGGCCAATCAAAGGAAAGCTTACACCTACCTGGAAACCGGCAATGCTTGTTCCGTTGAAATAATCACGGTGAATTTTTGCAGGATCAAAACCCTTGATCACTAATTGCTGGCTATAACCAACAGTAAACTCAGGTAAGCGCCTTACTTTTTCCAGGTTAATTTTTGCGTTGGAAATATTAATCGCTTGTTTGTAGTAATCAACCATCGGATTATTGCTTACAACTGATGTATCAAAAGCATTAGCAAAGGCAATTGCCGTTAACGTGTCCTCAGCAACGTCAATACTTTCGGCCGTATTTAATAATTGCTGAAGATTATATAAACGCACCTGTTTATCTGCCAATGCTTCTTTTTGCTGCAACTGTATTTCCTGATATTTGCTTTGCGCTGAAAGCTTTTCAAGGTTAGATGTTTCACCCGTTCTCTGCCTTACTTCTGCTTTTTTGGTAAAATCATTATAAATGCTATCCAGATATTTAAGCACTTTGATTTTTTCCTGTAGGTACAATAAATCATAGTATGCTTCTTTTACATTCTTTACAATTTCTGTCTGCGTTATGGATTTGCTTTTTTCCGCCAGCATGGTTTGCTGCTGTAAAACATTTTTTTGATTTTTATAAACACCCGGCAATGAAATATTTTGTGTAATACCTAACGCATTATCCATATTGCCACCGCTCGTTGGGTCTTGTGTAAGATTAATGTTGGTCTTTGGCGGATCGAACGAAGTTTTCTCCAACGTTTTATTTTGCTCGATTTCAAGCAAAACTGTTTTTACAGAAAGATTATTACTAACAGCGATGTTGATGCAATCCTGTAACGATAATTTTTTTGTTTGTGCATTGATGTTAGCTGATAAAAATATTGTAACGCTAATACATGCTGCATAGCGAACCGAACGTACAGGGAGCAATCTTGCGTGACGAAGCAGCGAGATTGGAAACAACAAAAGCTTTATAGCAGTACGAAGCCGGTCAACAAAAAATATATATTTATTCATGAGTGGTTGTTGCATGTTGAGTAGGTTTTTCTTTTCCTGAAAACAAAATGTATAAGCATGGCAATACAAAAAGCGTAAGCATGGTAGCTGTAATGAGTCCGCCGATAACAACCGTTGCCAACGGTTTTTGTACTTCCGCACCGGCGGTTGCTGATAAAGCCATTGGTAAGAAACCAAGCGATGCAACAGAAGCCGTCATAATAACGGGGCGTAACCGCACCTTCGTTCCTTCCAATACGCGTTCATAAATATTGGTGATGCCTTGCTCTTTTAACTGGTTGAAATAGCTGATAAGCACAATGCCATTTAATACCGCAACGCCAAACAATGCAATGAAACCCACACCTGCTGAAATACTGAAAGGCATGCCGCGGATGAGCAATGCAAACACACCGCCGATTGCCGACAATGGAACGGCTGTAAAAATGAGCAGCGAATATTTTACTGAACGGAATGTGATATACAACAAGAAAAGTATCAGCAGCAATGCAACAGGTACAGCAACCGATAATCTTTGTTTCGCTTGTTGCAGGTTTTGAAATTGCCCCCCATAAGTTGTATAATAGCCTGCAGGCAGTTTTATCTTATTATTGATTAATTGCTGTATTTCTGTTACCGTGCTTTCAACATCGCGGTCACGCACATTAAAGCCAACATAGATTCTGCGCCTGCCATCTTCCCTTGAAATTTGTGCAGGCGCTTCTTTAAATTGTATAGCGGCAACCTGGTTTAACGGTACCCGGTTACCGGAGGGCAACGGGATAAAAAGATTGTTTACTTCGTCAATATTATCTCTTTCATCCCGCTGTAACCGTACCACCATATCAAAACGTTTCTCGCCTTCAAATACAACACCGGCAACATTTCCGGCGAACGCCGTTTTCAAAATCATATTTACATCGCTGATAGAAAGACCATATTGCGCCATCTTATCGCGATTGTATTCTACGGTTATTTGCGGCAGGCCAGTTACCTTTTCAACGTAAGGCGTTTCAACACCTTTTACTTTAGCGATTTGCTTTGCAATGTTGTTAGCCTGCTGTGTGAGCACATCCAAATCATCACCAAAAATTTTAATAGCAACATCCTGCCTTATGCCTGTCATCAGCTCATTAAACCGCATTTGCATGGGTTGTGTAACCTCAACGCTGATACCCGGAATAACCGACAGCGCTTCTTCCATTTGTTCACTCATTGCTTCGCGGGTTGATGCGCTTGTCCATTTTTCTTTTGGCTGCATTGCAATCATCATATCGCCGCGTTCCATCGGCATCGGGTCTGTTGGAATTTCAGAGCTTCCGATTCTTGTTACCACCTGTTTTACTTCAGGAAATTTTTCTTTTATAATCTTTTCAGCTTTGCCAAATGTTTCTACCACCTGTGATAAGGATGATCCCTGCATCATAGAAATTTCTACAGTCAGGTCACCTTCTTCCAGCGTTGGTAAAAATTCACCGCCAAGATTATTGAAGAGGATAATACAGATAATAAATAAGGCAATTGCAATGCCTACGGTTATGATTTTAAATTGTAAAAGCACCTGCAGCATGCGCCTGTATATGCGTTGCAGAAAATCAATGATCCTGTCTGATATATTTTGCCTCTGTGTTGTTTTTTTACTCAGCATCCAAGTACTCATGACAGGCACATAAGTAAGTGAAAGAATGAATGCACCAAGAATGGCAAAGGCAACAGTCTTCGCCATTGGCGTGAACATTTTCCCTTCAATGCCAACGAGGGTTAATAAGGGCAGGTAAACAATAAGAATAATTAACTGGCCGAATGAAGCAGAGCTCATCATAGTGCTGGCGCTTGCATATACTTCATCATTCATTTGTGTTTGCGATAGTTTTACAATGCCCGCATATTTATTCCTGTTTGCATACAGACTGTGAATCACCGCTTCAACAATGATCACGGCGCCGTCAACGATCAACCCAAAATCAATAGCGCCTAAACTCATTAAATTGCCTGATACGCCGAACGTGTTCATCATTCCAAAAGCAAACAACATGGCCAGTGGAATAACTGAGGCAACGAGCAAACCTGCACGAAGGTTTCCAAGCAATAACACAAGTACAAAAATTACAATCAATGCACCTTCAATTAAGTTACGTTCAACAGTGCTCATGGCGCGGTTCACTAATTCAGTCCTGTCAATGAAAGGTTCAATCACTACACCTTCAGGCAGGCTCTTTTGTATTTGCTCCATGCGTTGTTTTACACGGGCAATTACCTTACTGAAGTTTTCACCTTTCAGCATCAGCACAACACCGGCAACCACTTCGCCTTCGCCATTTCTTGTTACCGCCCCATAACGCGTTGCGCTTCCATATTGCACGGCAGCAACATCCCTGATTAAAATTGGAACGCTATTGACATTTTTTACAACAATCTTTTCTATGTCTGATAAGCTTTTTACCTGCCCTAACCCGCGAATGAAATATGCATTGCTGCGTTGTTCAATGTAAGAGCCACCGGTGTTGGCATTATTATCTTCAAGAGCCTTATATATTTCAGGAATGGTGACGTTTTGTGCATTGAGTTTTTCATTGTCAACTGCAATTTCATATTGCTTTACATAACCGCCCCACCCGCTTACTTCAGCCACACCTTCTGTGCCTGCAAGCTGAGTTCGTACAATCCAATCCTGTATTGTTCTTAAATCAGTTGCAGAATATTTTTTTTCATAACCGGGCTTTGTATGAATCACATACTGATATATTTCGCCCAAACCTGTTGTGATGGGAGCGAGTGATGTTTCGCCCAAACCTTCCGGAATATTTTTTTCTGCTTCTGTTAGTTGTTCGCTCACCTGTTGACGTGCCCAATACACATCAACATCATCTTTAAAAACAAGTGTAATAACAGAAATTCCTGAACGGGAAATAGAACGTCTTTCAATGATGTTGGGAATATTTGCCATTGATAATTCAATGGGCGCTGTTACATATTGCTCCACTTCCTGTGCACCGAGTGTAGGCGCCTGCGTAATAATCTGAACCTGGTTATTTGTAATATCCGGCACTGCATCTATGGGCAAATTTGACAGTGAATAGACACCCCAGATAATAAGCGCTATTGTAAATACGGCAACAACCAGTTTATTTTTTATGGAGAACTGAATGATTTTATCAAACATTTTATAACCTTCTTGATGAATAAATAAGCACACTTTGCCCTTGAAGGGAATGTGCAATAACAAAAAGCAAAAGGTTATATTAATTGTGGCGGCTGCCAGATGGGCAAGGCTATTTTTTGAATAGCAGGAGAAATATATTCAGCATTAAAATTAACTATGCTGAAAACCTGTATGTAAGTATGGGATACAAAAGAAAGGTTTGATGAAAAACTGCTGCAGCAAGTGCAACTGCATAGTGGGGGGCATTCGTCTGTTGCATTTTTTTGCTGATGCCCTGCCTGGGCTATTAATGTTTTGCCCTTATTTTCTGTGCATGCCTTATCGGCACAAGGCATAAGGCTTTGTGTCAGCAAAACGACAGTCATTATAAAGGCAAAAAACTTCATTGGCTGCAAAAGTAGCTGATGATAAATATATGAGACAAATAAAAGATTGAAATGCAGTTGCAAAGATTGCATTCTGATCTTATGTTGATGCCATTATATATTCAACGCAATAAATGCTGCATAGTATTATGGAGGTTAAAATAAAAAATCTCAAATTATTGGAATTTTAAAACGGCATCCTGTATATCTTCCTTTATAAATCCCCAATACTTTCCTTTCAGACATTAGTAAAAACTCTAAACAATTTATGGCGGGGCAAAATAGATTTTTGGGTAGGCAACAATGCTGATAGGTATTTCAAAAACCTTTTTATAAAAAGATATTAGCTACCATTGGCGAGGCTAGCATTATTTAAATTATTATTCCATAAGAGTGTCATCCTTGTGTATTTGATATTAATAGATCATGTCTCAAAACTTCCTGTCAAACACATATTCGATACTCAGATAGCACTTCGTTTGAATGCATGTATCAAAAACTGATTTTTTTACAAAGCCGTTGCTTCTCTGAATCAATGATGAGAAATCCGCAAACAGGTTAGTATATGGCAATTACCAGTACCATACATTCATAAAATCGTCTGATACCACTATCAGATTTACTAACTTGAATATATCTGATATAGTAGTTAATACTTTTAGGAATAAATGGATGACGTAGATATTTACTTTAAAGTCTGAGAAGCTCATTCTTTATTTTTTCCCAGCATCTCTTTCCAATTTTTTTGCTTCTTCTTTCAACCGCAATGCTTTTTGTATCCGGTAAAAATTGGTTTGATATTCTTTCTCTTTCTGTATAACAGTCTTTCGCATATCCGGGCTTTTAATATAGGCAGAATCGATATGATCAAGATATTGCTGAAGTGATTTGTGTGCAGTGTCAAGCCTTATCGCCCGGTATTTGGTATCGTTAGCAATAAAGCTGTTTAACTTTTTTCCGGTATTAAACCATCCGGCGCAAACGGTGCAAAGCGTGATCATCAAAATGGCTGCAGCCCAAATTATTTTAGGCAGATGGTGATGGTGTTCTACTTTCTGAACAGGGGCTGTGTTAAGTTTATCAAGCAGTATATCTATTTGCATGCTAAGCGCTGACATTTTCTTTTCAGATAAACCTGCATTATGAACATTCTCTTTTAATGATCCGATGGTAGCAACCAATTGTTTTATTTCGGCATTATTGTCTGTTTGCTTTTTTATAAATGCTTCTATGTTTTCAATCCGCTTATCCTGCTTTCCCATTTTATTAATGGCTACTTCCATAAAAGCATGGCTGCCATAATTTGTTTCACTCTCCATAATGCTACATTTTAAAACTTGTTTGAATATTGTTTCTTAATGACCAAATGATGGCCTTTGCCTTCTCTTTTTTTTCCGCCTTTGTTCTTCCAGGAGTTCTTGTGGAAGACCTTTTTCTTCTTTCACAGGTTCCAGAACTGCTTTCCACACGTCTGGCATGTTTTTATTTATTTCCTTTTTTATATCCGGGTGGTTTTGTTTTAACTGCCTGTTCACCTTTTCAGCAAGCGCTTGTTTCTCTGATAACCTTTGCTGTAATCCCAGCTTTTTTGTAAGAGATATGTAAGAGAACTTCCGGTCAACCTGGCTCCCCTTAAAGGAATAATCCCCCATCTTAAAACTGATGCCTTGTTTCTCCTGTGTATGGCCTTTGTATTTATATATTGTTTCAATACCGTGCTTATTGAGTTTGTTTTCCAGTTCTTCCACCGTTTTACATCCAGGTAGTTGTTCTGAAATAGTTATAAAAATTTTATACCGTGCTGCTTCATATGCATTGAGTGATTCCAGGTGTGTTAGCTTCAGGTTCTTTTCTATGGCCTGAACAAGCTGGTGCTTTATGGTAAGCGCCTGCGCAATTTTCTTTCCCCTTAAGCCAATCCAGCTATTGCTGATGGCCTTACCATCATTGTTTACCATGTTAGCAACAATATGCAGGTGAAGATGTGACCTGTCGGTATGTTTACTGATAGCAACTTGCGTATTTACAATATTTAACTGCTCTAAATATTCCAGCGCTATCGTTTTCATTTTTTCATCTCCCGGTTTTTCTCCCGGATAAAAACTTAAAATAGCATGCATACAGGCCAGTTTTTTTTCGGGGCGTAGTGCTTGCTGCAGGGCAAAATCTTCTGTCATCAATTTAAAATCATAACCCCTTACACCTTCTGCTACGAGTAGCTCTGCGCCGGGTTTATTGGTAATATACCGGCAGGTATGATAGAAAGAATGTGCGGTAAGATGCTTGCTGATCATGGTTTTAATTTTTGCATGACACCATCAAGCTGCTTTCTGTACACCTCAAAATATTGCATGGCTTCAAAAAGCCCTTCCCTGTGGCAAACCCTGGCTACCTGGTTGATGTTGACGGCCATGCCGGCAAGCTGCCGGAAGAGTTGCATCTCTTCAACCGAAATTTTGCTAGTAATCTTTGCTTTTATAACAACCTGCCTGATATAGGCTGAAGGTTTTATTCCGGCTGAATTTGCTTTTTCTTTGAGGATAAAATATTCCTGCCGGTTAAACCGTACAGATATTTTAATATCCTTTTTGAGTGATTGCAAAGGCCTTCCGCCTTTTGATTTTTTCACCGGCACATTTTCCATACACCTCATTTTTTCATCAACATTTACTTAAGCGTATCAGCCATAATTCCTTTTGCGACCAACGGGAGAAAAAGGCGAGCGTGGTTGGCCAAAAGGGTTTTTGCAGGACAACAACACCGCTCGCCTTACAAAACTTACAGTCAGCAAAATATATTCGTAAGCATACCTCATTATATCATTTCAGTAGTTTTATTAAATCAACTTCTCAGCGCTTCGCTGTTAAATAGCTGCGGGCTGTTGATGCCATGTTTACGGATGCTGTCTTTCAGGTCAAGCCAAAGCCGGATATTATAATCAGCTATCTCCATCAAATCGGTTTCTGATAGCCTGAATGGATTGGATACTATAGCTACCTGTTTTGAAACAGTTTTTTCTTTGGAGCCTTCGTTTAAAGGTTTTACAGTACTGCCAGGTTTTGTTACATCAGCTTCCTGCTGAAGACAGGAAAGAATATTGGGGGCATAGCCTTCACCAATTTCAAGGCTTTTGCTGATAGCCACACTGTTACCAAAAAGTTTTACCTGTTTGCCGCTTGATAGAAAAAGCGTTCTTCTTTTAAATTCTGCCATGATTGATTTGTTTAATAGTTGTAATTGAATAAAGGGGCGAGTGAAAGAAAAAGTTAACCGGGAGAATGATCCGGTTATAATTGCAACAACTCCTGCAGGTCTTTCCACCGGAAATATACCCTTGACCTAATCTTGCAGGGCTTCAATTTCCCATGCCTGATCCAGTCATAAATGGTTGGCCTAGTTACCTGGAGTATCTGGCATACTTCCTGGGTTTTGTAGAGTGGCTTATATGTTAAGCCAGACGTTTGATATTCCGGAGGTTTAGCTGCTTTGTTGGCATTACTAACCTCTTCCTTAATAATTTCCCTTATTTGCCTCCAGAAATAAGCTGGTTCATACGGGAACAACATCGGCGTTACAGCCGGTTCATTTTGCACATTTCTTTCCATCACATTTTGTTTAGAAGTGCAAAATGTAAAAACCTGAAACTTTTATCAAGCTAACTATAGATAATCTTACAGTAGTTGACGATTTAAGTTCACATCGGTTGGAAAAGGCCAGATTGTTGGTTTGATTTGCCACCTTAAAGCACCTTGCGCTTCTTATTAAAATGTATTTTCGGTGCGGTGGGGATCATTATAGAAATCCACTTTAAACCGCTTGCCATCAACGACTTAAATAGCCATCTGACACTTTTGAGATAATAAAACCGTGTTGATTTTTGCTTTAATGACGGTAATAGGTGTATTAACTTCATATCAGTTTAGTATAACAATATTGATTGGACGCAACTGAAAGGAGCCGGAATACTAAACAAATGATTTAAATTATTTGAACTTTTTCATATGGCAAGCAATCGTTAGAGGTCAGTCCGTTTCCACGGAAGGACCATTTTTTTTATCGGCCACCGCGTGCTTCTACAACTTGAATTTTACCAATAAAGAAATCGATCTAATTACTATAAAACTGATGTGTAACATACCAGGGTAAAACAATCCGGTTATGCTAATCCTTTTTCGAAAAGCATTTTATTTCCAAACCTTTTAAAATTGAAATTGCCTTTTCAAAATGCAGGCTTTCAAAAAAACGATAAGCTTCAAAAAACCTGTTTTCAATCTCCGTTCTTGCCCGGCCCTGGAGTTTATTTCTTCTGTGTGCACTACCCCAAAACAAATCGATGGCGCTTTTAATACTGCGCTGGTCAACACCATATAGCTGGGTCAGCAGCTCCGTATAAGCATCATCATTCTTTAAGGAATCAATGCCTGCTGTTTTATCCAGTACATACCAGATTAATACTAGCGTTGGATTGGGCAGTTGCGCTTTCCTGCATTTTTCAAGCTCATAACAACGACTATCGTTTTCTTTCTGTTGTATTTTATATAACTCCGGATAAATGTTCCGGCGAACAAAGGAAGGTATAAGAAGAAGATTAGCAACAGGAAAATCACAGCCGCCGAAATAACTAATGCTGCAGTTGATGATAAGTTATAAGGATTAATAAGTGCAACACCTAACAAAGCGAGAAAACTAATTGCGCCAAAATGGAACGGAACTTTTCTAAACCAATAATCATAAATCAATAGCCAACGGTTTAGAGGATAGTTAATTGCAGTGCTGCCGTCATTAATTTGACCGGAGACAATTATTTTACTAAAATCAAATAACAGTAAGGAAAACCCTTTTCGCATCAGTTCTTTCATCACACTTCGTTTTAATAAAGATATAAATATGGATTTAGAAAAAAATCCTTAAACTAAAATAGTAATACTTGATTTTAATTATGCATCGAAAATTTAAAATCGTTCCACATAATATTTATTCATGTTTTTTTCCTGACAATCCCCTCGTACAAACCGAAAAGGGGTTGACAGGAAAAAACTTTGCTTTGATAAGGGTAATCTATTTTTCTTATGGCTTAAGGTTTATGCCGAAGCTTTCTATAAGCTTTTTTTACTTCATCAATATTCTTCATGTCTTTTACATTAATATCCTGATTAGATTTTTGTTGAAGATGTTCGCCTAAATATTTTGTAACCCACTCTGCTAATTTCTGAGCAACGTGAATTATTTCTCCTTTACGGACATCAGCAATCAATTGTACTTTACTTGAATTATCTATCAACTGAAGCCTGTCAGGATAAGAGAAATAATGATTTAAAAGTTTAAGTCCGTTAATATAACGTTGTTCCACTACTGATGGTGTTACAAAGTGATCGCCAAGCAAAACCCGCTCTTTTATACGTTGGTTTAGAATGTCTGTATTGTCAGTGGACATATACAAAATATGAAGCTCATAACCTGTTTTTTGTATTTCAAGCAAAAACTTCCAGGTATCGCTATCTGCAAGGTTGGTTTCAATAGCAAAAGAATTATTTAACCTTCTCTGCTCTTCCATAAGCCGGATGGCCTCACGGTTACTATATTCCTGGGTATTACCAGATAAAATAATCCCGGCGCTTCTTACTTCCTTTGCAATTTCATCTGAGTTGATAATTGGGATATTTGAAGGAATAAGATCGTATGAGGAAGTTGTTTTACCAATCCCGTTTGGCCCTGCAATAACATATAAAATCGGCATGATACTTACTTGACCACTTCCGCAATATTGCCATCAGCATATTCTGCATAAACCTTTCCATCCTTGCTAAAATAGATGGGTCGTCCTTTAGAAAAAGCTTTTTCTTTCGCCCTGCGGACGATTGAAATGGCTGCTGCCTGAAATTCATCCTGACTCATCTCGAAGGACGATTTGTGTGCCCCGCCATATCTTAATAATATTGGTTCTGACTGTAGTTCCATACTATAAAGTTAGATTTCAAAATTACTAATTTTAAATTTTGTAGTATTCGCCTATTATAAGCCCCTGTATAGTTTTGTCTCCTTTAATGGTCAATTTATAAAGCTGGCGATCCAGGTATTTAAATTCCGTTTTCCAATTAAACCGCCAGCCAGATTTTTTCAAAACGGTCTTTAAATCTTTTGATGTTACAGAAAGCACTTCTGTTTCATAACTATGGCCGTTAGCTGCGCCCTCTATGCTTTCTGTTATTTTGTCTATTACAAAATTTTGTTTTTGCATATCCTGGCTTCCTTATCGGCTAATTATTTTTGTTGCTGGATGATTAGAGCCTTCAAGTTTTTGCCTCAGCATTTTCATATCATCACTGATTCTTTGTTTTACAATATGAACATACACCTGTGTAGTACTGAGTTTGGTATGCCCCAGCATCTTGCTAACAGTTTCAACAGGAACACCATTGGTTAATGTTACAGTGGTGGCAAACGTGTGCCTTGCTGTATGAAAGCTTAGTTCTTTTTTGATACCACATAATTGAGCAATTTCTTTGATGTATTTGTTTAGCCTTTGATTGGACATAAATGGCAGCAAGCGTCCGCGATAGAATACCCTTGGTTCATCCTTATATTTTTGAATAATAAAATAGGCCTTTGGTAATAAGGGCATGTTGACAGGAATGTCTGTTTTCTGCCTTTTGGTATTGATCCAATATTCACCATCAATTCCAATACATATATTATTACTGCGCAATTTATCAAGGTCTATATAAGACAGACCGGTATAACAGCAGAATACAAATAAATCCCTGGCGCGGCTAACAATTTTCTTAGATAGTTCAATATGCTCGAATTTTTCAAGTTCCTCAGCCGTAAGAAAGAACATCTCTTTTCTTTTAAACTTCAGCTTGTACTGCGCAAAAGGGTCTTTGGGAACCCACTCCATCTTATAAGCAAGCGTCACCATTTTCCTTAACCTTTCCATGTGTTTCATGACACCATTATTGGTTAATGGATTGCTCGCATCCAATGGCTTGCAGGTTCTTAAGAAAAATTCAAATTCTGTTATGAATTGATAGTTGAGCGATGAAAGAAATATGTCTGCATTCTTATATTTCTGTTTAAGAAAAAGCCGCACATATTTTTCGGTTGTAATATAATTTTTCAAAGTGCCCCAGGCGAGCACCTGCTTCATATTGGTGTTATGATACTTTATCAATCCGAGCAAAGTGTTTTCAACTTTTGTTTCGCCGAGATAAAGTTCCTTAATGGCATGAGGGGACACAACTTTATGTTCCAACAATAGTTGCTGATAACATTCCATCAACCGGTAACGGGTATCGTCGATAAACTTATTGATTTGTTTGGCTTCGGGTGTTCTGCAAATAATACATTCCCTTTTTGAATCCCATAAGGCAATAGATATTGTTTTCTTTAAAGAGATATCCATTACTTTTTTGGAAATAGTAATTCTTGCAACAATAAAGGCTTTTTCAGCATTACCTTTTTTCCGGATGGCGATAAAACGCACGCAAAATGTTTGGGTAGTCTTCATACAACACAATTTTTAGGTTTAAAAATTTTCTTACTCCTCGGTACTACCTGGATAAAACAATGTGAAATGTCTTAAAAAGGATGGTCCACCCTTCAAAAGTAGCGCTTAAGAAAGCGCATAGATGTCTCATTGTTTTACTCATAAAACCTATGAGTAAAATGATGAGAGATGGTGTAAAATGGGGTAAAGTGTAAAAATTACAAAGCCCGCAACTTATTGATTTTGCGGGCTTTAAGTAAAAGTTAATAAAATGGTTCGTCGGGATGACTGGATTCGAACCAGCGGCCTCTTCGTCCCGAACGAAGCGCGCTACCGGGCTGCGCTACATCCCGAAATTGGACGGCAAAAATATTCTTATAACATTAATCGCCCAACACAAAAATTTGTTTAACCGCATAAAAAAAACCATCGAAGAACAACGATGGCTTTTTATATTTTGTTTTTGCAGTTTATTTTGAAATTAATCCTGCAAAATATTTTACAGTGCGTACTAACTGACTTACATAGCTCATTTCATTATCGTACCAGCTAACGGTTTTTACCAGTTGCTGATCACCAATAGTTAACACTTTTGTTTGGGTCGCATCAAACAAAGAGCCATAATGCATGCCAACAATATCACTGCTTACAATTTCATCTTCGGTATAACCATAGCTTTCATTGGCTGCAGCTTTCATGGCAGCATTAATTTCTTCCGCACTAACCTTTTTACCAAGAATAGTTGTAAGCTCGGTTACTGATCCTGTTAAAACCGGCACACGCTGTGCAGTTCCATCGAGCTTGCCTTTTAAATTAGGTAAAACCAGGCCGATTGCTTTTGCAGCGCCGGTGCTGTTCGGAACAATATTCTGTGCGGCAGCCCTGGCCCTTCTTAAATCGCCTTTTGCATGAGGTGCATCTTGTGTATTCTGATCGTTAGTATAAGCATGTATAGTTGTCATTAGGCCCATTACAATGCCATAACTATCATCAAGCACTTTTGCCATTGGTGCAAGGCAATTGGTGGTGCAGGATGCACAGCTGATTATTGTTTCAGAACCATCAAGAATATCGTGGTTTACATTAAATACAATGGTTTTAAGATCGCCTGTGGCCGGAGCGGAGATAACAACGCGTTTTGCGCCTGCTTTTAAATGTGCTTCTGCTTTTGTTTTGTCGGCGAAAAAGCCAGTACATTCTAAAACCACATCCACATCATGCTCGCCCCAGGGAATTTGGGAAGGATCTTTTTGTGCGTATATTTTTATTTCATCGCCTTCAACTATAATTGAATTTTCTGTAGCCTTCACTTCTTTTCCAAAACCACCTTGTGCGCTGTCGTATTTTAATAAATGAGCCAATACTTTCGGGCTTGTAAGATCGTTGATAGCAACAACATCTATTCCATCCATATTGTAAATCTGGCGATAAACCAGACGGCCAATTCTGCCAAATCCATTTATGGCAACTTTAACTGTACTCATAACTTTTTTATTTTTTGAGACCGCAAATTTACGCCTTTATGTCAAGAAAAATTAAAGTTTTTAAAAGGCTTTAAGGTTGTTGAAAGCGAAATGCAATCATCATTTAACGTTAAGGCTTCTGTAGCTTGCCGCTTAACCCGGTTTTCTATTTATTCAACCATACATTGTTTCTCTTGTCAACATCAACGTCAAAAAAATCGCCTAATTCTATCCTGGAAACGGGTGAGGCGTTGGTATAGCTGAGGATAACCGTTTTATTACCGTTTTTCCAGGCGTCTATTGTTTTATGTATTTTTTCGGTAGCGCCATTCTCAAAATAAATAGTAAGGTCAACAGGTGTTGGTTTATTGCCTTTGGATAATATAACAACCTGTTTCTTCGCCGGTTTCACTTCCGCAATGGCAAGGTCGGGATAACCTTTATCAAAGAACCATATCTTCCAAAACCAATTCATGTTTATGCCTGCTCCTTCATTCATGCAATTAAAAAAATCGTATGGCAGCGGATGTTTGCCATTCCATGTTTTTATATAATGATGAAGGGCCTTAAAAAATATTTCATCACCCAGCATATCTTTTATATATAAATAACCTAAGCCAGGTTTTGGATAAGAATTAATGGAAAACGCCGATTCATGCTCAAAATAAATGCCCTGCATTTGTGTGCTTGGCGTAATTACGGGCAAATCTATTTCGTTGCCTGCAACGGCTTCATAATCTGCTACGGCAAAACTGTCAACCCTGCCGGGCAGGTACATAGGCGTAAAAAGCCATTCTGCAAGCGTGGCCCAGCCTTCATCCATCCATCCGTATTTTGTTTCATTAATACCCATATAAAAAGGAAACATGGTATGAAATATTTCATGGCTGGTGAGCGAAAAACTTTCCACCGCGCCATGTTGCGGAATGTCATTCACCATCATCGGGTATTCCATTTTATCAAGGCCGTCAAAAATAGTTTCATGATTATAGGGATATGGCCATTTTGGAAAACGAAAACTCATGTATTCAACCGTGCTTCTTGCTTCTTTTATAACATCAGCATAATCTGTATGCAATGGGTTATATACTGCATCAACACGTGTTCTGCGCCCGGTTGCTGAATCCACAATAAGGCTTGAGGCTTTCCATATATAATGATCGCTTATGGCAAAAACAAAATCCGTAACATGCTTTGCATTAAAGCGAAAAGTGTTTACTGCATTATTGTTTGTAAAGCTTTTTGAAGCAAGGTCTGTGCTGTCGATTATGGTTATATATTCATTATTGTTCTCTGCGCTTTTCAGGCGCTGGCAAACTTTACTGCTATATACTTCATCGCAATTAATGAGATCGCCTGTTGCCCAAACTGCAAAGCTGTTTGGAACAGTGATGGCAGCATTAAAGTTGCAGAAGTCGTTATAGAATTCATAAGTGCCGGTGTATTGGCTCATGTTCCATCCATCCACATCATCATACACGGTTATGCGCGGAAAACTATAGGCAATAAAATAAGCGCCTTCTTCCACTTCACCTGTTCTTATATGCGAAGTTTTATTAAGCGTATAAGAATATTGAATGCTGAAATGTATTGTTTGCAATGGCAATAACGTTGCAGGCACTATCATATTAGTGCCTTGTATAACAATTTTTGTTGGATCAAACTGCTGATTGTTCACAGCTATTTTTTCAATAGCCATGCCCTTGCTTACATCCTGTTCTTCCACGGGATAACCGCGCATAGCGCCGGCTTTATAAAAATCAGTGTAAAGCTTAAATACAATTTTATTAAGCGTGTCGGGGCTGTTGTTTATATAATCAATATCAACGGTACCGCTTATTAATCTTGTTGCAGGATTAACATTGATGCTGATATCATACGAAGCTGTGTTTTGCCAGTATTTTTCACCTGGCTGGCCGCTTGTATTTCTTGTATTTTTATCAAAAGCAGCCTGTATATTCCTGGCAACAGGCAAACTTATTTGTGCATGTAGCTGAAATAAAGCAAGACAATAAATAACAGTTGTAAGAATGGCTTTTTTTATCATATAATTTTGGTTGTAGATTTTGGTAAACAGCCCGGCCGGCCTGCAATAGCGGTCTCACCGAAGGACAAAAGAGCATGAATGTGAACTGAGGGATAACAATCTTTCAAAGGTTGTCATCCCTGGTTGTGCAGCTTTATCTTTATCACTACATCATCGGCTGTTATAAACAAAATATCTTTTGTTTCATTAAAAGCACAATTGGAAGTTGGCCTGTTATACACTTTAATTAAACCAATCAATTTTCCTTCGGGGGAAATAATATTAATGCCATCCGGCCCGGCGCTAAAAATATTTCCATGCTTATCAACTTTAAAACCATCGGCGCCTTGCTTAACAGTTGCGTTTGCTTTCATTACAGTTGCATCCAGTAAAATATGACCGTTTTTGAGGTTGCCGTCTTCATCAAGATCGTAAGCATACCATTTTGGATGTTCATCATCACTGCTGGCAATGTATAAAGTTTTTTCATCGTTGGATAATGCAATGCCATTAGGCTTTTTAATAGAATCAATTAATAACGATAATTTGCCATCAGCCGTTATTTTATACACGCCTTCAATATCTAATTCTCTTGTTGAATCTTTGTCACGCTGCGGCAAACCATAAACCGGGTCGGTAAAATAAATATTGTTATCGCTGTCTGTAACAAGATCGTTCGGGCTGTTGAATTTTTTGCCATTATAGCTGGATGCAAGCACTGTAAATTCAGGCTGCGGCGCATCCAAGCCTGAATTTAATTTTACAACCTGCCTGTTGCCGGATTGGCATAA
This sequence comes from Parafilimonas terrae, assembly GCF_900115755.1. Classification (GTDB taxonomy): domain Bacteria; phylum Bacteroidota; class Bacteroidia; order Chitinophagales; family Chitinophagaceae; genus Parafilimonas; species Parafilimonas terrae. The sequence goes on along the minus strand of NZ_FOXQ01000001.1, from coordinate 139,585 downwards.
CAACAGGTTGCCATTTTTATCTAATGTTAAGCCATTGGAACCATCCTCTCCGCCAATGCGTTTTACAGCACCTGTGTAACCTGAAGGTGTTAAATATAATTTGGCTGTATCGCCTTCTTTCCATTGGTAAATTTTATTCTCAATTACATCGGAAAATAACAGTATTTGTTTGGCTGGCACCCAAACCGGGCCTTCGCTCCAGGTATAACCTTTGGCTATAATTTCAATTGCTGCGTTGCTGTCAATTGCCTGCAATGCAGCCGCATCATATATTTCAATTTTACCAATTGCTGTATCTGATTTTTGCGCCGGTGACTGATGTGTGTTTTCACCGCATGAACTTATTAATATGTATAGCAGCAATGCAGGTATAAATCTTTTCATAATGGCTATTTCAATTTTAAATTTATTGATAATGATTAAATAAAACGGTTTGCGCATTTATTAATGCCTTGTCAGCATCTTCTGTTAAAACCCTTAAATTTTTATTTAAAAATGACAGGGCTGTATGATATAATTGTAATAAATTCCCAGAAGAAACAATGGTTACAGCATCAATATCTTCCCTTAAAACCTGTTTTAATTCTTCGCCTATAAGCAGGCCGCTTAAATAATGATAGTTTTCTTTTTTGTTCATTGCATTAAACAATGCGTTGATGCGAACATGAAAAATGTTGTTTAATAAAGATGATGCCGTAGCATCGTGTATGCCTTTTAAAAAAGCATCGTTAGTTTCAATACCTGTATTATCTTTTTCTACCGAATTTGATAAAATGCTTTTCGTTGACAGCAGTTGAAACAACTCGCCGGTCATATAGGTTTTAATTTCCGTAAGTATATTATTTCCAGTTAAAACATGTTTTGAATGCGTGCCCGGTAATATGAATAATTGTTTGTTGAATGATGAATTTATAGCGCAGCCTGCGAGTATTGTTTCTTCGCCGCGCATTACATCTGTTGGTGAACAGGCGCCGGAAATTAATATTGTTGTATGCTGAAAAGAAGGAGTTGGTTCAATAACATCAGCCAATAAATTTTGTGGTTGAATAACAAACGGAATTTTTTTGTAAGGCAATTCTTTCATGCCGATGGCAGATGATGCCATGCCGGCAATTATTAGCGGCACATTATTAAGCGATGTATTTATTTGCTGTTCCAGCACCGGTATTCGTTCTTTTATATAACGGCTGTAAAATGAAAACCTGCTGATATTTTGTTCCTTCTTCCACGCCTCATGAGTGGCCGAAATGCCTTGCTGTGTAAGCGTTTCAGCCAATACTGTTTTTGCTGCTGCATCAATTAAACGCAGCCGGAATGAACTTGTTCCCCAATCGCAGCTTAAGAAGGTTTGCATATTTGTTTTGAACCTGATTTATTGCTGAATAATGTATCAATTGTACAAGCCCTGCCCGGCTGACACCGGTCAGAAGGGGTTGCGACGCAACAGCAGCTAAATTGCCTGCAACGCTGTAACCAATTGTTTTGCTTTTGTAGTTATCGTTTCAAGATATGTTTTATTAACTGTTGCTTTGCTGCTCACCAATGCGCTTCCAATACCAAAAGCCACGGCGCCGGCTTCTGCAAATGTTTGAATATTTGATGCATCAATACCGCCGGTTGGCATAACCTTTATAAAATTAAGCGGCGCTAATATATTCTTCACATAATCCGCATTAAGGCAGGGAAATATTTTAATGATATCCGCGCCGTTTTTATGTGCAGCCACAATTTCTGTTGGCGTAAATGCGCCGGGAATACTTACGATGCCTGCATCTTTTGCTGCTTTAATTACCTGCATATCAAGCGATGGCGAAATAAGAAATGCAGCGCCTGCAGCAATAGCATTTTTTGCATCCGTTTCATCAATTACGGTGCCTGCACCAATAAGCATTTTGTTTTTGAATTGATGGTTCAGCTGTTCAATGGCGGGCAAGGCATCATCTGAATTTAAAGTAATTTCCAGCAGGCGGATACCGCCATCATATAAAGCATTTGCAATGTTTGTTATTTCTGCTGGTGGCATGCCGCGTAAAATGGCTACAATTTTATGTTCAAATATTTGCGATAAACTTGTCATGCCATAAAGATAAAGTTATCAGGCACTGCTGCACATCAAAAACTTTTACCGAATATCCATATTTACTTCCCGGATAAGTATAAACGCTTATATTAGGCGCTTTGTAAAATTCATTTCATGAAAAAAAATTATCATTTTAAAGCTTTGCTGGTAGTGCTGTTGTTATCAGCATGGTGTACCCGGTTAATGGCGCAACAGTTAAAGGTGCCGGTTGAATATTATAAACTGAAAAATGGTTTAAAGGTTGTTTTATCGCCCGATAAAACAGCGCCCATTGTTGACATTGGCGTTTATTATAACATTGGTTTTCGCATTGAACCAAAAGACCGTACAGGGTTTGCGCATTTGTTTGAGCATATGATGTTCCAGGGGTCGCAAAATCTTGGCAAGATGGAATTTATAAAACTGGTGCAGCAAAACGGTGGCATACTAAATGGCTCAACCCGTTTTGATTTTACCAATTATTTTGAAGTGTTGCCTGCACATAAACTTGAAACCGGTTTATGGGCAGAAGCTGACCGCATGAGAGGCCTTGCTATTACGCAGGATAATTTAACCAATCAGCAGGGTGTTGTGAAGAATGAAGTGAAAGTGAATGTGCTTAACCAGCCTTACGGCGGTTTTCCCTGGCTTGATATGCCGCAGTATGCCAACAAAAACTGGTATAATGCACATAATTTTTATGGCGACCTGAAAGACCTTGATTCAGCTAACCTTGATGATGTTCAAAGCTTTTTTAAAACATATTACGCACCTGACAATGCTGTAATAGTTGTGGTGGGCGACTTTGAACCTGCTGAAGCAAAGAAGTGGATAGACCAGTATTTTGCTGCTATTCCATCTGCCACATTACCTCCAAAACCTGACATAAGCGAACCAAGGCAGGAACAGGAACAACGTTTTGTAAAAGAAGATAAACTTGCCAGTAAACCTGCTATTGCCGTTGCTTATAAAATGCCCGACAGGAATACGCCGGAATATTATGCAATGGGATTGATTGACCAGATACTGCTGCAGGGTAAAGACAGCAAGCTGTATCAATACCTCGTGCAGGATAAAGGTTATACTTCAAACATAAGCGGTGGCATAAATTATCTCGGGAATATGTTTAACTATAACGGCCCCATGTTTTGGATGGCTGATTGTATTTATGATTCAACGGTAAATGCAGATTCAATTGTTGCGCAGTTTGATAAAGCAGTAAGCGATGTTTCAAAAGTTACACAGGCCGACCTTAACCTTGCATTGATTAAAATGCGTTCTGATTTATATGATGCTTTGGGCGGGCAGTTTGGCCTTGGCAAGGTTGACCTGCTGGCATCATTCGCTTTGTTTGATGACAATCCGGGCCGCATCAATACGCTGGAAGAAGAATTTAAAAAAGTTACGCCTGAATTAATAAAGAAAACAGCACAGGAATACCTGCGTTCCACCAACAGGACTATTTTAATTGTTGATCCGAAAGCCGGTAAATAAACATGAACCCATCATTAGCTTAAAAAAATAAGAGATGAAAAAAATTACATTATATATGTTATCCGCAACGCTCTTATGCAGCGTTGCATTTACAGCAAAAGCGCAAAAGCAGGCACCGCCGGAAGGTGGCACTCCTAAAGATTTTGTATTGCCTTCCAAGAAGCAAAACACATTACCCAATGGCATGCGCACTACGATGGTTGAGTATGGCACTTTGCCAAAAGTATATGTAAACCTTATTATTAAAACAGGTAATGTGCAGGAAGCCTCAAACCAGGTTTGGCTTTCAGATTTATTAGGAAGGTTAATGAATGAAGGCACAACTTCGCTCAGCGCTACAGCGCTTGCTAAAAAAGCTGCCGGCATGGGTGGCCAGGTTGGTGTGAGCGTTGGCTCTGATCAATTTACAATTTATGGTTCTGCCTTATCTGAATATGCGCCGGAATTGGTAAAGCTGATTGCCGATGTTGCTATTAATCCCTTGCTGCCTGCAAGTGAAATTGACCGTTTAAGGGCTGATTTAAAACGCCAGCTTGCATTAAATAAAAGTGTACCGCAGTCTATTGCACAGGAAAAATTCTTTAATGTAATGTGGGGTGATACGCCTTATGGAACATTGTATCCAACAGAAACAATGCTGGATAGCTATACCATTGATGACGTTAAGAAGTTTTTTAACGATAACCTCGGTGCAAAGCGCTCTGTGCTGTATGTTGCCGGGAAATTTGACGAAGCTGCCACTGCAAAAGCTGCCACTGCAAGCTTCAGCAAATGGAAAGCGGGTCCGGAACCTTCTTACCCTTCTATAAGCCCGAATGCTGCGGCGGGTGTAAGTGTTATTGACCGCAAGGGTGCGCCGCAAACAACGGTGATCATTGGCTTGCCGGTGATCAATCCAAAGAACCCTGATTATCTGCCATTGACAATAATGAATTCTTTGCTTGGCGGTTCTTTTGCTTCAAGAATCACAAGTAACATCAGGGAGAATAAAGGATATACATATTCACCGTCCAGTTCTATATCATCTCATCCTTCCGGCGCGGTTTGGTATGAGGCAGCAGATATAACCAGCGAACATACCATTGATGCTATTACTGAAATAAAAAAAGAAGTTGTGCGCCTGCAAACAGAAGCGCCATCTGCAGATGAGCTTGGTGGCATTCAACGGTATAACGCAGGAATATTTGTGTTGCAAAACTCAACACCAACGGGCATTATAAGCCAGTTGAATTTTCTTGACATCTATGGCCTTGACGACAGTTATTTAACCAACCGTGTTAAAAACATTTATGCCGTAACACCACAGCAGGTTTCTGATCTTACGAAGAAATATTTGCCAACAGATAAAATGGCGATTGTTATGGTAGGCGATGAAACTTCCATTAAAGAACAGCAATCTAAAGCAGGAAATAATTAAGATTATATTGTTATTGAATACAAAAAGGGTAAGCAATTTGCTTACCCTTTTTATTTTATAAATGAATTAATGAAGATTACTTATTTACAAGCTCATGCATATTTGTTTGACGGTTATCAAGCGTAGTATATTTAAAATCGTTTGAGCCGGAAAAGTTTGCGCCTTTTAAATTAACAGCGCTTACAAAAGCTGCATATTTAAAATCCGTGTCGTCTTTAAATGATGCACCTGCAAAACTGCCTGAGTGTTTAAACTGTGCGTATTTAAAGTCTGCATCACCTTCAAAAACGGCATTGCTGAAATCAAAATTTGAAGGGAAATCAACATACTTAAAAACGGCTTCATCTTTAAATAATACCGATTTAAAAACGGGCCCTTTTTTAAAGCTGGTGTATTTAAATTCAGCTTCTTCATTAAACCGGCTGCCCGAAAAAGATATTTTATTACTGAATACAGAATATTTAAAAGAAACATCGTCCTCAAAACTGCAGTTTTCAAAATTTACATCTGCATTAAAGTTGGCATTATTTACAGTGCTGTTGTTTATAAAAGATTTACCATTATCAGGATTGTAATAGCCCAGCACTTTGCCCATGAATTTACAATTGCTGAAAGTAACCGGAACATTAACCGTGCTGATATATGTTTTATCGTTTGAATTGCTTCTTTCAAGCCTTTTATTATTGAGGCTTGTAAAATCAAGCGTGCCTGTTATTTCTGCATCGTTTATTAATACAGGCTGATTATTGTTAATGCTTTCAATTACCGATGCTGCACTTACTGTTTTCTGGGCAAAGCTTATTGCCGGAATTACCAACAGTAACAAGGCTGAAATAATAGTTCTCATTTTATTTTTTTCTTGAAAAATAGATTTTTAAATATAAATGCAGAAAGGCTTATGGAGATGCGGCATTATCAGTATTTCAGCGGCAGGAGTTGATTATTCAGATGTGTCTTCCGGATTGTTGCCGGTAGCATTTTTCTTCAAGTGTCTTTTTGATTTTTTCGAGATAAATTACATCAACCTGGTCTTTAGGGCGGTTAACTGTTATGCAATGGCTGTTCGCGCTGATTTAGAAGGCGTCATAATTCCTTTCCTTCACATCAACCATGATATAAAGAACATTGTTTTTATTAAGCGCTTTCCAGAAGCGTAAAAGTTCCTCGTCAAGCACATCCATCAGCTATTTATTTAAGATTACAGCCTTTTTAAACAATGCTTCCCTTTTGAGCATTTTAGTAAAGAGTTGTAGTTTTTCAATTGGTGAACGCATCATATCATCCCGCAATTTCTCACCTTCAGATTTGTTTATAAACCCATTATATACAGGCTCATCTTCATTAACCTGGTTTACTTCTGCCTGAATGTTATTTGGGTTATTCATTTGCCAAGGCTTTAAACACGCAATTTACTTAAAATAACCTGCACCCTCAGTGCAAACATTGCAAGGGCTAACAAACATTTTCTTTTTGTTATTACACTGCTTCTTTTAATTTAGATTAAGTTATTACAGCTATCACATAACATGTTACTTAAACCTGCAGTATGAAAAAAATAATTTCGGTAACAAATGTTGGTTATATTATTTTATGGATAACGATTGTTCTCTCCGCGTGCAAAACAACGCCAAAGCTTATAGACGTTGATCCTGCTTTCAGCCAATACATTGATGCTTATACTTCGGGCGTTATTTCAAAGAAAAACGCTATCAGGATACAACTGGCTTCCGATGTATCAACAACACACACGTTAAATGAAGAAGTGAAAGGAAACCTGTTTTCTTTTTCACCTTCGGTTGATGGAAAAGCCTACTGGATTGATGCCCGCACCATAGAATTTAAACCCGGCAATGATCTCGCTCCCGACCAGTTATACGAAGTGAATTTTAAGTTGGGTAATGTAATAAAAGTGCCCTCGAAGTTTGATGATTTTAAATTTAATGTGCAGGTTGTAAAACCATCATTTGAAGTAAATGAATACGGGCTTCGCAGCAACAATAAAACTTCGATGAACTTATCGGGAAAAATTTTAACTGCCGATGTGGAAACTTCGGCCAATATTGAAAAATTGTTAACGGCTTCAATTGCAGGTAAGACAATACCTGTTACCTGGCAACATAATGAATCTGCAAAAGAACATCAATTTGCGCTTAATGATATTTCGCGCACAAACAATGCACAAAAACTATTATTGCAATGGAAAGGCGATGCCATTAACAGCAAACAACAAGGCGATAAGGAAATTGATATACCTGCTCTTGGTGATTTTAAATTATTGAATGTGCGTGCTTCGGAAGAAGATGAACAATATGCATTGGTGCAGTTTAGCGATCCTATTTCTGCCGGCCAGGATTTGAATGGTTTGATAACAATTAACAATGTTGAAAATCCCGCTTATACAATTTTAGGCAGCGAAGTAAAAGTGTATGTAAATGATGACCTGGATGGTAACCACACTGTAAATGTTTTGCCCGGTATTGAAAATATAAGTGGCGATAAACTGCAGAAGAATTATTCATCCAACGTATTTTTTGAAAACCGGTTGCCGCATGTAACCATTAAAGGCAAGGGAAATATTCTGCCCAACAGTACCGGCAAACTGGTGCTGCCGTTTGAAGCCGTTAATTTAAAAGCAGTTGATGTTTCCATTATTAAAATTTATGAAAACAACATTGCGCAGTTCTTACAGGTAAACGACATGAATGGCGAACAGGACTTGCGCCGTGTGGGCAACCCGGTTAAAGAAGCAACCGTACGACTGGATGATGACAAATCACTCAACCTTCATCATAAAAATGCATTTTCTCTTGATCTTGATAAATTCATACGCACAGAGCCTGGCGCTATTTACCGCGTTACAATTGGCTTTCGCCCCGATTATTCTTTATATACATGCGACAGCCTGCAAAAAGATGAAGATGATGAATGGGGTTATTATAATGCAAGCAACGAATATGCGCTGGATGATAATGAAGATTTCTGGAGCCGTTACGATAATTATTATCCTTATGGTTATAATTGGCGACAAAGAAATAACCCCTGTTTCAGTTCTTACTATAGCAAAGAAAAATTTGCCACAAGAAATATTTTAGCGAGCAATATTGGTTTAACTGCAAAGTATTCAACCAATAAAAATTTGTTTGTTGCAGTGAATGACCTTATCTCAACAGAACCGATGAAAGGTGTTGAACTGCAGGTGCTCGATTACCAGCAGCAGGTTATTGCCAAAGCAAACAGCGATGCTGATGGTTTGGCCATGATTGAATTAAAACGTAAGCCTTATTTATTGATTGCAAAGCAAGGCAGCCAGTCAGGTTATTTAAAATTGGATGATGGCAGCAGTTTGCCGCTAAGCCGTTTTGATGTTGGCGGCGATGAAGTAAAGAATGGAATTAAAGGTTACATATTTGGTGAACGCGGCGTTTGGCGGCCCGGCGATAGTTTATTTTTGAGTTGTATCATCAATGATAAAAATAATCCGCTGCCGGATGATTATCCTTTGGAAATGGAAATGATATCACCACGCGGGCAATTATATAAAAGGCTGGTGCAAACCAATGCTGCTGATGGTTTCAACGTTTTCAGAACAGTAACAGATGTGGATGCGCCAACGGGAAATTGGATATGCAGGGTGAAAGCCGGCGGTGCAATATTTGAAAAGAAACTGAAGATTGAAACCGTAATGCCAAACCGTTTAAAAATCAATCTTGATTTTGGCAATGTAACTGCACTTGGAAAAAATACAACCATCAACGGTACACTTACTGCAAAATGGTTGTTCGGTGCAACGGCTCAAAATTTAAAAGCAAGGGTTGATGCGCAGTTATATAAAAAGAAAACAAAATTTCCCAAGCTGGATAATTATGTGTTTGACAATCCAACATCAAATTTTACATCACAATCCAAAACCATTTATGATGGAACATTAAGCTCTGATGGAACAGCGGCTGTTAATCCAACATTTGAAGCAGGTGATGATGCACCGGGTCAACTGCTTACAAACCTTGTGGTAAAAGTGTTTGAACCAGGCGGCAATTTCAGCATTGATAATTTCTCCATGTCTTTTAATCCATATTCATCTTATGTTGGCGTGCAGGTGCCTGAAGGTGATAAAACCTGGGGTTTTTTGCAATCAGGCCAATCACATCGTTTCAATATTGTTGATGTGGATACAAAAGGAAAATTTTTACAGGGCAATTCTTCTGTGCAAATTCAATTGTATAGAATTCAATGGCGCTGGTGGTGGGATGAAGATGATGACCTATCCAATTTCACGCAGAATGAATACAATAAATTTATTAAAAAAGATACGGTTCAGTTAACCAATGGCAAAGGCTTTTACGATATTAAAATGGATGAAGATGAATGGGGCCGTTATTTGATTTTAGTGAAAGATATGCGTAGCGGCCATATAACCGGCAGCACATTTTTTGTTGATGATTATAGCTGGCAAACCCGCGCCGGTGGCAGCGATCCGTCTGCGGCAGCTATGCTTTCCTTCACTTCAGATAAAGAAAAATATAATGTGGGCGATGATGTGAATTTAACCATTCCTTCCGGCAAAGGCGGGCGTGCATTAATAAGCATTGAAAGCGGCAGCAAAGTTTTAAAAACATATTGGGTAAATACAGAACAGGGGCAAACAAAATTTTCTTTCAAAGCGGATGCAGCATACAGCCCGAATGTATATGTGAATGTGAGTTTGATTCAACCGCATGCACAAACGGTGAATGATCTGCCGATAAGAATGTATGGCGTTCTGCCCATTATGATTGATGATAAGAATACGATTTTAAAACCTGTTATTAAAATGGCTGATGTTATCCGGCCTGAAGTAAAAAATACCATCACTGTTTCAGAAACGTCCAATAAAAAAATGACGTACGTAATTGCATTGGTGGATGATGGTTTACTTGATCTCACTCATTTTAAAACGCCCAACCCGCATGATGCATTTTATGCACGTGAAGCATTAGGTGTAAAGAGCTGGGATTTATATGATGATGTGATTGGTGCATTTGGTTCACAAATTCAGCGCATACTTACCATTGGCGGCGATGCAGAAGCAGAGATTGCGAGCAATACAAGACGGGCTAATCGCTTTAAACCTGTTGTTGAATTTATGGGGCCGTTCACTTTAAAAGGCGGAAGCAAAACGCACAGTTTTGTTTTGCCCTCTTATATGGGCAGTGTGCGGGCTATGGTAATTGCAGCGGGCGATGATGCGTATGGTTATGCTGATAAAGATGTTACTGTAAAGAAACCATTGATGATATTGCCAACGCTGCCGAGAGTTCTTGGCCCGGGCGAAGAAGTGAAAATTCCTGTTACGGTTTTTGCAACGAACAGCAATATCAAAAATGTTTCATTAAGCATTCAGTCAAACCCCTATATAACAGCAACCGGCAATCAAACAATCAGCTTTGATAAACCCGGAGAGCAGCAGGCTTATTTTACCGCTAAGGTGAATAACACAACAGGCATCGGCGATATTAAAATTGTTGCTGCAAGCGGCAGCGAACAATCAGCATATCAAACCGAGATTGATGTAAGAAATCCCAATCCTTATACAACACAGGTTACGGAAACAACATTGCAACCGGGTAAAAGCTGGAATTCAGCCGTGGCAATGATTGGCGATGCGCAAAGCAGTAAAGCCACGCTGGAAATATCAAGTATCCCCGCAATGGACCTGCAAAAAAGATTGACCTATTTAATCATGTATCCGCATGGCTGCATTGAACAAACAACATCGGCTGTTTTTCCTCAACTGGTATTAAACCAGTTAATGGATTTAAGCGATAAACAAAAGGCAGAAGTTGACCGGAATATAAAAGTGGTTTTACAGCGTTATAATAATTTTCAGCAGGGTGATGGCGGTTTCAGCTACTGGCCAAACGGCAGCAGCAGCGATGAATGGGGCAGTAATTATGCAGGCCATTTTTTATTGGTTGCGCAATCAAAAGGATATAATATTTCGCAAAGTATGTTGCAGCAATGGAAGCAATATGAACGCAGCAAAGCGCTTGCATGGAATGTAACTTCAGCGCCATGGTATGGAACTGATTTAATGCAATCATACAGATTATATTTATTAGCATTAGCAGGCTCGCCTGAATTGGGCGCCATGAACCGTTTAAAGGAATGGAAGTTTTTAACGCCTGAAGGTAAGTGGAGATTAGCAGCCGCTTATCAGTTGGTTGGTCAAACAAAGGTGGCGTTGCAATTAATAAGCGGTTTGCCCACTTCATTTCCTGAAAGAAAAAATCCGGGTTATACGTATGGCAGCGATCTGCGCGACCAGGCTATGGTGTTGGAAACATTGGTGTTGATGAAACGCAATGCGGAAGCTAACCAATTGGTGAAAACAGTTGCTTCAAAGCTATCGCAGGATTATTGGTACAGCACACAAACAACTGCATACAGCTTAATTGCAATTGCTGAATATGCAGGCAGCAATACTTCAGGTCAAAAAATAATTGCAAATGGTAAATCAGGTAATCAAACTATCAATATCAACTCATCATCTGTAATTGCTCAAAATACATTGCAATGGCAGAACGGAAAAGCTGATATTCAATTGCAAAACAAGGGCAATAATGTTTTGTTTGTAAGAGTTATTAATGAAGGCAAGCCGATAAGTGGTGAAAATATTTCCGTAACCAACAACCCGGATATTTTAAAAGTGAATGTGAGCTTTGTAAGCATGAATAATACTGCTGTTAATATTGATTCTGTAAAGCAGGGAACTGATTTTGTTGCGAAGGTTGTGGTTACCAATCCGGGTAAAAGAGATGCATACAGTAATCTTGCGCTGAGCGAAATATTCCCGGGCGGATGGGAAATATTAAATACAAGGTTGTATAACAGCGAAGGAAGTTTTCAATCATCACCAAGTGATTATATGGACATTCGCGATGACCGCGTTTATTATTACTTCGATTTGAAGCCTTACGAAACAAAGGTTTATTATGTGCAGTTAAATGCGGCTTATCTTGGTAAGTATTACTGGCCGGGCATTTATTGCGAAGCTATGTATGATCATGCCATAAGCGGCGGCGAAAAAGGCAAATGGGTGAAAGTGGTGGAGTGATGAGTATTAATTGTAAGCAAAGTTGTTTACTCAAAGAAAAATATTCAATATTCAACAATACAATAATCAATGCTCAATTGTGAAACTGGTGCAAATTGAACATTGATTATTGAATATTCTTGCTGAAATAACGAAATTGAATATCGGGCTTTAAGCAATCTTTCCAAATCCAGGTTCAGACATCATCATCATTTTTTCTCTTTCTCGGCTTGCGCATTTCCATTTCTTCCAACAAGGCTTCTGCTGTTGGGCGTGCTGTAATTTCTTTTGCTATAAATAAAAAAACAACAGGGATTAATATAGAACCGAGCAATTCATCCCATTGCAGCCAGTATCCCCACCAACTATATACAGCCGCTTTGGAAGGATCGGAAGTTTCATAAATTACCTGCACCGCCTGGCCTTCTTTCAAATTACGGAAAACATAACCGGCATTAACCACGTATTCATCTTTGCCAATACTGAATACAGCTTTTGGGACTTTTTTATTAGTGCTGTCGGTTATATAATGAATATTGCCTGTTGTTATCTCACCATCCTGGTAATCTGGTTTGCGGCTGAATAAAATATATAAACCAACGCAAATAATATAAAACGGAATGATAGATTTAATCAAGCGATGAATTTTACGCGAATTTAATGGGTTGATATTTTATACAGTCAGGTTAATCGTGAGCACTCACAAACTAACAACTCACCATCAGCATAACATTACTTTACATCAAAATCAATTATCACTTCCTTCGTTCGGGGATGGCTTTGGCAGGTGAGGATAAAACCCTGTTCCACTTCTTCCGGCACGAGGCCATAATTTACATCCATCTCAACCTCGCCTTTTACCAATTTTGCCTTGCAGGTGGTGCAAACACCACCTTTACAGGAATAGGGCAAATCTGTACCTTGCTGCAATGCAGCATCTAAAATACTCATGCCATTATATGCAACATCAAAGCCGGAACTAATGCCATCAAGCTGCATGGTAATGTGTGCTATATTTTCTTCTTCAAACTTTTCCGGCTGGTTCTTTTTTGTTGTATTAACAGGCGTTGTATTGAACAATTCAAAATAAACTTTCTTTTCATCAATGCCTTTTGACAGCAGCCAGTCTTTTATAGAAAATATCATTGCTTCCGGCCCGCAAATAAAAAAGGCACCTGCTTTTAAGGAAGCAACACTGCTGAATATCTGTTCACATTTTGAAATATCAATCCTGCCTTCATTTAATGGCGCTTCTGTATGTTCACGGCTTAAAATATGTATAAGCTGGAAACGGCTCATAAACCTGTTTTTCAGCGCTTCAACCTCTTCTTTAAAAATAATAGATTGCCTTGTACGGTTGCCATAAATCAAAGTGAAATGGCTATGCGGCTGCTGCGCCAGCCCTGTTTTAATAATGGATAGAACAGGTGTAATGCCGCTGCCTGCAGCAAAGCATACATAGTGTTTTGCATCGTTTGTTTCCGGTAAAATAAAATGCCCCATTGGCGGCATTAGTTCAATGGTATCACCGGCTTTCAAAATGCTGTTGGCAAATTCAGAAAAAATGCCGCCGTCAACTTTTTTCACAGCAATGCGCCATTCTTTATGCAAAGGCGAACTGCAAAGTGAATAAGACCTTCTTATTTCTTCATTGTTAATAAAGGTTCGCAGTGTTATATGCTGGCCGGGCTGGTAGGCAAATTTTTCGTGCAGGTTTTGAGGAATTTCCAGTAAAACCGAAACACAATCTTCTGTTTCACGCCGCACTTCTTTTACAAGCAGCTTCTCAAAATGTGTTGACATGCATGCCCCGTTATTTTTTTAAACCATCTATTAAAATGGTGATCATGTTTTCTTCCAGTTCTTCACCGCTTACTTTTATTTTACTGCGGTGCCAGCTTTCAATGCCGCTCACAGCATGCAAAACTATAAGCACCGCTGTGGATGCATCTATCTTATTGATCTCACCGTTTTCAATGCCCTGCTCAATAATGGCGGCAAAACGCTTGCGGTAAGTGCGGCGCTGGTTTTGATAATTTGAAAGATAAGGGTCGATAAGGTAACGCCATTCCCTGTCGCTTATATAAACTTCCTGGAAGTTTTCAATCATTTGTTTTATGTGAAAACGCAGCAGCGTTTCAAGCTTTTCAATGGGCCTGGCATCGGAGAGTTCAACCTTATTCAAATGCTCCCAAAAAACGTTGGCCACATTAAAACATATATCGTGCAGCAATTCTGTTTTAGAACGTATATGGTTGTATAAACTTGCTGCTTCAACGCCCACCATTTCGGCAAGGTCGCGCATGCTGGCTGCTTTATATCCTTTTGCATGAAAAAGCGCAGCCGCAGCTTTTAATATCACTTCTTTACGTGATACATCTTTTGCAGTTCTTATTCTTGCCATGCGCAAATTTATTTTTAATATTTTAAATAATAACTTCTATAAAATTAAAAGCACTACCTCAGCTTAAATAAATATTAATCTTCAGTAGTGCTTTAGTAAAATTATAAAAGAATGGCAATGCACCACTTAATCGGCAAGTGGCTTTACCATTATGTTTTTAAAGTAAACTGTGCTTCCGGGATCGTGGCCCTGCAGCGCAAAAGTTCCGTTTGAAATGAACCTGCCTATGCCGTTTGCCGGTTTTTCAATATTGTCAGGTTCGGTATAATCAACTACTGTTTTATCATTAATTTTTATTGTAATGTGCTTGCCCTGCACTTTTATGTATTCTGTAAACCAAACATCATCAGGCGCTATTACTTCTTTCACATCATCAATGCCGTATAAGCTCCCTGTCCTGCGCCAGTCTGTGTGCGAGTTATTTACCTGCACTTCATAGCCTTTTGCCGGCCAGCCGCCCTGCTGAAATTGTGTATGAAAATAAATGCCTGAATTGGAGTGCGCCCTCGTCATCACCTCTGCTTTAAACTCAAAATTTTTAAAGTTGTGGTTGTTTACAGGCCCTTCATAAAATAAATGGGCTGTTTTACCATTCACTTTTATCCTGCCGCTGTCAACGCTGAATGTTGAAGCATTATCACCCACTTTCCAGCCGTCTAAAGATTTGCCATCAAATAAAGAAACCCAGCCATTTTGTGCATGCACATGCAGGTTGAATAAAAACATAATCAATAAAATGCCTGTGCAATTTTTCAGGAAGTATTTCATGAGCTTATAAATTTTTGGGCCTTAAAAGTATTCATAAACGGCTGAAGCTGTTCAATTTATTTAAACAGTCAGTCAGCATTGCAAATTCCCACAACATTTAAGGGGGCATGCAATGGCATATTCAGTTTAATAAAGATGAATTGCCCGGATTACTGCTTATCCATTTGTTTTTTCAACTGAACATAGCTCCATGCGGTAAAAGGCAGAATTAGCAGTAAAAGAAAAACCCATGCGCTCTGTGTAAAAGCAAAAGTTATTAAAGTAATCATTAACAAATAAACCGGGTAAGTAAAAATCAGGATACCGATAAGCACAGAATCGTAATGATCGCTGTTGGCAAACCTTTTCAATACATAATTTTTTGCGGGCATATACAACGGCAAATGAATAAGCAGGCCCGCAATGGCAGGGATGGCTAAAATAATTTTTTTGAGTTGTGATGGTTGCTGTTGCAGCATAACAACCTGTTTGGCCTTATCATTTTTATCAATTTCAAAAACCAGTTGTTCCAATTGATTACGCAGTATGTTATTAAATAAAAAATGGCGTGTTCCATCTGTGCTGTTCCAGTCAATAATATCTGCTGTAAATATTTCACCAAAGTTGATGAACACGTTTTTGCCAAACCTTCTGAATGAACTGTAATTAATACCGGCGGGCAATACTTTCAGCGGAATATTTTCTTCCCATGCTTTTATGGCAAGCCGCGCCGTTCCTTTTTTCAGTGGCCGTAAATGCCATTCATTAATGCATTTGCCTTCACTATAAATATGCACCAGGCCGTTTCGCCTGAAAATGTTTAGGCATGCTTCAAAAGTTTTATAATTCCCGGAAAGGTTTTCAACGCCTTCGCTGGCGCGGTAAACCGGCAGCATGCGCACCGATTTAAAAAAGCGGCTTACTTTTTTGCTGATGAATGCATCGCCGCGTGCCAGCGACCATAAAGGCTGCTCAAATAATATATCTAATATTACAGAATCCAGGAAGGAGTTAGGATGATTGCAGGCAATTAATAATGGCCCTTTTTCTTTTAATATCTTTCTGTTGTTAATGATAATCTTACGGCAAAAAATATGGGCGGCAAGTCTTACCCATATTTTTAAAACGTTGTACAGCATGACGTGTAATAATACAACAAATTATGGCGCTTGCATTTAAGAATTTATATAGGTTGAATAACCGGCCGGCGGGTGTGCGGCAAGCCTTTTTGGCGTAATTCATGCCCTAAGTTGTCGCTGTTACACCGTATCGAATCCCGGAGTGAATTTTAGTTTTGCCTTATCAATAAAATTCAAACAAGCATTATGAAAAATTTATACAAAACAAATAACCTCCTTAAATCAATATTGCTGATTACAGTTCTGTTTACAGCATTTCGGTCAAACGGGCAACAAATCAAGCCTTCCGGCAGCGGCTATGCACCTGTTAATGGCATCAAAGTTTATTATGAAATATATGGGGAAGGCAGGCCCATCGTTTTACTGCATGGCGCTTTTATGACAATTAACGGGAACTGGGGCGAATTAATTCCTGAACTGTCAAAAACCCGGAAGGTAATTGCCATTGAATTGCAGGGACATGGACATACACAGTATTCAGAAACGCCATTATCTCATACTGCTTTGGCAAGTGATGTGAAGGGCGTAATGGATTACCTGAAAATTGACAGCGCTGACCTGGTAGGATATAGCATGGGTGGTTCTATAGCTTATGCATTTGCCATACAAAATCCTGAGCGGTTAAGAAAATTAGTGATCATTTCTTCTGTTTATAAAAGCAGCGGCTGGCTGCCTGAAATAAACGATGCATTTAAAACATGGAAGCCTGAATTCTTTTTGAATACTCCTATGAAAACCGCATACGATGCAGTGGCGCCTGATACAACAAAGTGGGCAAATTTCATAGAGCAGATGATTGCCTTTGCAAAGACGCCGTTTGACCTGGGTGATTCTAATATTGCGAAAATTGCTGCACCGGTATTAATCATTGCAGGAGACAATGATGGCATGGATAAAATTGAATTGGCGAAGACCTATAAATTATTGGGCGGTAGCATTGCTGCTGATTTTCAGCCAATGCCAAAATCGCAATTGGCTATTGTTCCTGCGCAAAGCCATGTGAGCCTGATGATGCAGACAGCAACAATTTTGAGCTACCTAAATAATTTTTTAAAGTAACATCAGTACGGGATAATTTTTGCCCGTTCCTATTTCCCAAATTTCTTTTTCAATGCAGCCAATGCATCGTTTACATTCATTGAAGAAAGATCTTCCTGCCTGCGGTTATGCTGTGAGCGGTTGCTATTTTGATGCGGGCGCTGCGGCCTTGGCGGTGCTTCCTGCGTTTGTTTGATGGAGAGTGCAATACGGCTGCGTGGAATATCCACTTCCAGCACTTTCACCATTACCTTATCGTTGAGCTTTAAAATCTCAGCAGGGTCGCTGATATATTTATGCGCTATCTCGCTCACATGCACAAGGCCATCCTGCTTTACGCCAATATCCACAAATGCGCCGAAGCGCGTAAGATTAGTTACAACACCTGGTACTACCATTCCTGTATGCACATCTTCAATTTTATAAATCTGTGCAAATTCAAATTGTTCCAGTTCACTGCGCGGATCGAGGCCGGGTTTATTAAGTTCTTTTAAAATATCCTGAATAGTTAGCTCGCCAATTTCTTCCGTAGCATATTTTTTAGGCTGAATATGTTTAAGCAAAGCCTCATTACCTATAAGCGACTGCACATCCACTTTTAAATCTGATGCAATGTGTTCAACAATTTTATACGCTTCGGGATGCACCGTGCTTGCATCAAGCGGGTTGCTGCCGTTTTGCACTTTCAAAAAACCAGCACATTGTTCAAATGCTTTGCTGCCAAGGCGCGGTACTTTTAATAATTCGTTGCGGTTATTAAAACGCCCGATTTCGTTTCTGTATTGAACAATATTTTCCGCAAGTGAACCGCCAATGCCGCTTACATAACCCAGCAAATGTTTGGAAGCCGTATTAAGGTTTACGCCAACAGTATTTACACAACTTACAACAGTGGCATCAAGTTTTTCTTTTAAACGAAACTGGTTTACATCGTGCTGGTACTGGCCAACGCCAATGCTTTTGGGATCGATCTTTACCAGCTCTGCCAGCGGATCCATTAACCTTCTTCCAATGCTCACAGCGCCACGAACAGTTACATCATAATCCGGAAATTCCTCACGCGCTGTTTCGCTGGCGGAATAAACAGAAGCGCCATCTTCATTCACTAAAAATATTGGAAGGTTTAAATTGAGTTGCTTAATGAATTGTTCTGTTTCGCGGCCGGCGGTGCCATCGCCAATAGCAAATACCTGTATGTTATATTTTTCAACCAGCGACCTTATTTTATTACTGCTGTCATTTAAACGGTTAGGCTCATGCACATAAATAAGATCGTTATGCAATAATGTTCCTTTTTCATCCAGGCAAACTACTTTACAGCCTGTGCGGTAACCGGGATCAATCGCCAGTATTCTTTTACTGCCAAGCGGTGCGCTTAACAATAACTGCCGCAGGTTTTCTGCAAACACATTAATGGCTTCTTCATCAGCCTTTGTTTTTAATGCGGTGCGAAACTCTGATTCAAGGCTTGGCTGCAATAAACGGCGGTATGCATCTTTGATGGCTTTTTTCACCTGCTCAACAGAACTGTTTAAACTATTCTTTATATACAAATCTTCTATTAAGTATAAAGCTTTCTCTTCATCAGGTGTGATGCTCATTCTTAAAAAGCCTTCGAGAAAACCGCGCAACACAGCGAGTATTCTATGTGATGGAACTTTGTGAATTGGCTCGCTAAAATCGAAATAGTCTTTATACTTCGCCGCTTCTGTTTTCTTATCTTCCAAAACCTTGCTTTGCAGCGTTGCTGTATCTTCAAACAGTTTGCGCATTTTAGCACGCACTTTATCGTCTTCATTAATTGTTTCGGCTATAATATCCCTTGCGCCCTGCAAGGCTGCATCAGCGTCTTTCACATTATCATTAATATATTTTGCTGCTTCTGCGGCAAGATCATTTTCTTTCTGTTCAAGTATAAGCTGAGACAGCGGTTCAAGCCCATTCTCCCTTGCGGTTTGCGCTTTTGTTTTACGCTTTGGTTTATAAGGAAGGTAAATGTCTTCCAGTTCAGCCAGCGTTGTTGCTTTATTAAGTTTATCCTGAAGGGCATCCGTCATCTTGCCCTGTTCGGTGATGGTTTTTTCTATGAATGTTTTGCGCTCGGTAAATTCTTTTAAGGCTTTGGCTTCGTCCTGTATCTTTTGAATCTGCACTTCATCCAATCCGCCGGTTTTATCTTTCCTGTACCGTGCAATAAACGGTATGGTTGCGCCTTCTTCAAATAAACTTAATACGGCTTCAACTTGCCCGGGCTTTACGTTTAATGTGGCTGCTATCTGTTGACTGAATTCTTTCATCACAAAACTTTTAAGGGCGGCGAATATAGACGAGAATGGAGAAAGAAAAAATGTAAATTATAAAGAAATTAACCTAATTGTTTTCCAACTAAGTTATGTTACTTTTTTTGCCTTTATGCAAAGAATGTAACATGAGAAAGTCAAGAAAAAAATGATATTGCTCAATACTATATTTTTTTTTTAATTGCCTTCGCATTTGTATTTGGTCTTTGATTATTGAACATTGAATATTGAGTGTTTCAACTTTCTTTTTGATATATAAAATAAGCGACAATCTTACTCAATATTCAATGTTTTTCTATTTTATTTTCAATAATTGTTTTTTAATCAGCAATTGGCACCAATGTGCTTACACTGATGCGGTTCCATGCATTGATTATTACAACCGCCATTATAATATGCGCTATTTGTTCATCACTGAAATATTGCTGCGCTTCTTTATAAACAGCATCTGAAACACCATGCTGGCTTATGAGCGTTACTTCTTCCGTTAATGCCAGCATGGCCTTTTCTTCAGGTGTAAATAAATCTGTTTCACGCCATGCATCCAGCAGGAAAATACGCTGCTGCGTTTCGCCATATTTCAATGCATCTTTTGTATGCATATTCAAACAAAATGCGCAATGGTTTATTTGTGATGATCGTATTTTAATTAACTCTTTTTGTATAGGTGTTAATGCAGTTTTATTCAAAGCCGCAGATAATGCATACATGCCTTTATATGCTTCCGGATAAATTGTTGCAATGTTTAATCTTTGTTCCATGATATTTATTTTTTGTTGAGGCAAAGCTATAAAAGCCGGTAATGGCAATTGCTTAAACTGGTTTAAGAAATTGTTCACATACTTATTTCTAAGAAATTGTTTTGCGTCTTATTTCGCTTAAATATTCTGGCGTGAAGCCAAGAAAAGACGCTAATAAATATTGCGGGATGCGTTGCACGAATTCGGGATGAGCGCTGCTGAAAATATTATATAATTCTTCTCTTGAAAGACTGTATAAACTTTTTATCCTGAACTGTGCTGCAGCATGGGCGCGTTGATGCATAAGCCGGAAATATCTTTCCATAACAGGATGCTGCTGCAGTAATTTTTCCTGGCCGGTATAACTTAAGGCCAGCACATCGCTTTTTTCAACAGCCTGTATATTATATGATGACGGCTGCTGTTTTTCAAAAGAAGTATAATCGGCCAGCCACCAGTTTTCTATGGCAAACTGCGTGGTTTGTTCAATGCCTTTTTCATTAATAAAGAAAAGGCGGAGGCAGCCTTTAGCTGTAAAATAATTGTGTTTGCAGATGCTTCCTTCAGTTAAAAGGTTTTGTTTCTTTTTGAGTTGTAAAGGCCTGAAATATTGCAGTACTTCATTAAGTTCTTCGCTGCTGATAGTGATGAAGTGGTTAATATGTTGCTGAAGTTCCTGATGCATGCTGTAATGCTGTAAATATAAGTTGATTGGCGGATGGTAATGGGTAATGCTGCATGCTGTTCAACCAGCCAATTAGCTGCCTGCTAATATTTTCTTTTTGCACCCAGTGAAACCAGCAGCCATCCAAAAGCTATGCAGCACCATAATACACGAACGAAAATAAGTGAATTCATAGTTATAAATTTTATGGCTGCAAGCTATTTGTTGTCATAAAAAAGGAAAACAACCAGTCGGTTAATTATCTAAAAAAATAGGTGAATGAAAGCATTATCGCGATAAAGCGGAACCTGTTTATACAACAAAGCCACTTATGAAAGTGGCTTCGCAATTATTGTATAAAGGCCTTATTATTTTAAATATTTACCAAGGGCTTTGCCTGCATCAGCATAGGCTTCTGCAATCCTTCCGCCTGTGTCAAAATCATAACCGCCAAAAGTTCTGCCCAAAGCTTTATCAACAGAAATTTTTGCAATTACGTTGGCAGGATTTGCTGTTTCCACAATTAATACAATAGCATTAATCTGGGCGTTTTTGCGCATTACGCCAACGTTATATCCCGGCTCTGTAAAAACGGTTTTAAAGATTAAAGTGTATTTAGCTTTTTTGCTATTTGATTTATCACTGTACTCAGTAAAAAGCTCTTCAAATTTTGGTTCAAAGCGGTTTTTCCTGTCATCCACCCAGGCTTTGGCCCAGGTATCGCCCCTGCCTGCTTCTTTGTTATTGTAGTCTTCTTTTTTCTTGGCTATATAATCTTCTTCTTTGTCAAATTTGCCTACGCTCATGTTATCGTAAGTATATTCTAAATTGAGGCTTGATTCGGTTTTAACAGCATCAATGCTTCCTTCCAATACTTTAATTTTTTGTGCTTTAAGGTTACCTGAAAAAGCAAACAATGCAATGGCTGCAAGTGCTAACAGTTTTTTCATTTTGGTTGTTTTAATGGTTTTTAGATGTTTTTTATTAAAGGGTAAAAGAAATAAATACTATTCAATTAGAAAATAAATTTATGATGAATTGTTATTTCCGGGGTATGAACTGTGCTCCGTTTTTTCCCGAATGGCAGTAATTGGTCAGCTTTGCCTTGTCCAAACCAGGTCTTCAATCGGGAAGCCGGCAGTTTGTGCAATGAACAAATATTCGCTGGTGATATTTTCAGGCATTGTTTTTTCCCTTGAAAGCAGCCATAAATAATTTAAGTTGTGCCCTGCCACCAGCGCATATTTATATGCTTTATCAATGGCAATAATATTATAACCGGAATAAAAAGGCCCGAAGAATGAAACTTTTAACTGGCCTGTGGCTTCATCACTAACAAACTTTGCTTTACCTGTTGAGATTTTTCTTTTATTACTTTTAAAATCATAACCGGTGTTTACAACTTTTACAGAGCCATTTTTGTTTAAGGAATATTCGGCGGTAACATTATACAGGCCTCTTTCCCAATAATAATCAAGCCTTGCAATCTCATACCATTTGCCCATATATTTTTCTTTATTAAAGCCCGTTATTGCATTGAAGCCCGAAGGAAGTGTTTTTTTAGAACGAAGTATTATATAAGCAATGCCGGCCGCCGCCAATGCCGCACCTGCCGCGACTAAATATTTTTTTTGCTTCATAGTTTGTTTAAATTAATCCAAAGCATAAGCATATATCGTTCCATGTTTGCAGAAGTTATGGGTTATTTGATTAAGGTTATGAATAACGGCCCGGTGCTTCAGTGAAAGCACCTGATTTGTTATTATGCCGCATTCATCGCATACATAATAATGTTCACGCCAAATTTTGTATTGTCTTCTGATAAAAATCGTTTGTTCCGGTAATCGTAATCCCACTCGCAGCCATAATCTTTATTGCTGTATAATAAACCTATGCGGCCATTAATTTCAATGGCTTTCAGGTAATCATGCACCAGGTCATCGCCCCAGCCATTCAGTTCAAAAGAAGTTGAGGGAGGCCCTTTTTCAAATGAGAAGAAAGAATGATAAATTTCGTGGGTATTGGGAATTTTTTTCAACGCATTTTTTCCGAAAAGACTTGCTATTTGCGCTTCAAACGATTTTGCAAACAAACCGTCGATATCGTGATTGCAATCGTCTGCAAAAATAAAACCGCCGTTCTCAACATACTGTTTAAAATTAGCGGCTTCTTTTTTATCAAACTGCACCAGTTTATGCCCGCTTATATAACAAAAAGGATATTGAAAAATTTCATCGCTTGAAAGGTCAATTACCTTTTCCGTCATGTTAATGAGAACAGTGGTGTACTCGAGTAAAGAGTTGAGTATATTGGCAGGCATACGCTGGTCTGTATCCCAGTCGCCTGAGCGATAACGAAGCCTTACAAAAGTGAATGTAGCGTTATGCATTGCCCAATTATACAAACAAAAAATATGCTTGCATATTTTTTTATTTATTTGGTTGCCTCAACCGGCTTGCAGGATTTATGGATTAATATGCCTGCAAAACATTTGTGCGACGTGTCAATTAAATAATTTAAAAAAGTATAAACAACTTCTATCTTAAAAACCAGTCATGTAATTTTTTTCGATATACAATGTTTTTGTTCAATTTATTTTTACTTATGCAATAAATTGAACCCCATTCAAATAAACATGCAGGAAATAACAGAAAATACGGTGCGGGAATTAACAGCTAAAACTGCGCAGCTTAAGCAGGAAATCCAAAAAGTAATTGTTGGCCAGGAGAATGTAATTGATGAAATATTGGTTACACTTTTTGCGGGCGGCCATTGCCTTTTGGAAGGTGTGCCCGGTCTTGCCAAAACATTAATGGTGCGCACCATTGCACAGGCGCTGCATTTATCATTCAGAAGAATACAATTCACCCCGGATTTAATGCCCACTGATATTCTCGGTACAGAAATTTTGGAAGAAGACCATACTACCGGCAAGCGTTTTTTTAAATTCAATAAGGGCCCTTTGTTTGCCAACATTGTATTGGCCGATGAAATAAACCGTACGCCGCCAAAAACGCAATCGGCATTGCTTGAAGCCATGCAGGAATTTGAAATAACTTATGGCGGGCAAACTTATAAATTAGATAAGCCTTTCTTTATTCTTGCTACCCAAAACCCCATTGAACAGGCAGGCACTTATCCTTTGCCTGAAGCGCAGCTCGACAGGTTTTTATTATATATCAAAATTGGTTATCCTTCTGCAAAAGAAGAAACTGATATTTTAAGCAATACAACCGGCAATCGTGCAGCCAGCGTGCAGGCTGTATTAAGTGCGGAAGAAATACAGCAACTGCAAAAACTTGTTCGTGATGTGCATATAAGCGAAGACCTGGTGCAATATGTTGCCACGTTGATAAGGGCAACGCGTCCCGGTGATTCAACGGCAAGTTATGTAAAAGAGTGGGTGCGATGGGGCGCAGGTCCGCGTGCAGGGCAGGCTTTGATATTAACGGCTAAATCACGTGCTTTATTAAAGGGCCGTTATGCAGTTATTATGGAAGATATCCAGGCAATGGCCGCGCCTGTTTTGCGCCATCGCATACTGATGAACTTTAAAGCTGAAGCAGAGCAGATCAATTCAGATAATGTAACAGCAGTATTATTGAAAGAAATAGCGCGCAGCAAAACGGCGTTGGGATGATTGGCGTGAAACGTCAATCGGTCAACAGTTAACAGTCAACGGTCAACAGCTCATGAACAATCTTTTACATCCCAAAACATTAATGGCCATCAAAGACCTTTCACTCGCTGCAAAAAAAACAGTGGATGGTTTTATGAGCGGTATTAATAAGAGCAATGTAAAAGGCGCAGGACTTGAGTTTAGCCAATACAGGAGTTATCAGCCCGGCGACGATCTGCGGTGGCTCGACTGGAAAATGTATGCCCGCAGCGACCGCTATTACATACGCGAATCGGAAATGGAAACAAGCATTTCCATTCGTTTTTTAATTGATGCAAGCCGCTCTATGCTGCATGAAGATAACGGCATCAGCAAAATTGATTATGCAAAATATATGGCGGCTGCGCTGGCTTATCTCGCACAATCACAGGGCGATGCCATTGGCTTATATGTGTTTAAACAGGGCGGGTTATTTTCACTCGCATCAAGAAAGGATGCGCAGCACCTTACAAGGTTTTTTTACCAGCTCCAAAACATACAGCCTTCCGGAAAATTTACGGAGGCCATTCATTATAAACACATCTTTACCGGCGAACATAAAAGAGAATTACTTGTTTTTATTACCGATATGTATGAGCAGGATAAAGAGATAACAAAATTACTCGAGGTCTTGTCTTCGCTTAAGCATGATATAATTGTTTTTCATCTGATGGGTGAAAATGAACTTGCATTGAATTACGGCAATTATGCGGCTGTGCAGGATTTGGAGACGGGTGAAAAGATCAGCATTAATGCGAGGGAAACAAAAAAGTTGTATGAGGAAAAACTGCAGCAATATTTGTCTGAAGTGCGTATGAGCCTGCTGGATAAGCATATTTATTACAGGCTTGTAAGCATGGCTGAACCATTAGATAAATCATTGCGTGATTTTTTAACGCAAAGGCAAAAAAATTTTGTTTAACTATTGTTGAGTTTTTTAAATCCGATATGGCTTTATGCAATCAGCGGAATCATTATTCCCATTGCCATTCACTTCTGGAATATAAAAGAAGGGAAGGCTTTTCCCGTTGGCAGTATTGCATTACTTGAAAAAAGTACTAAGAAATATACAAGAACACTTCGCATTAATGAGTGGCTGCTTTTAATACTTCGTTGCTTATTGATCATCCTGCTTGCAATGTTGCTGGCTAAACCTGTGAAGCAGCAAAATTTTAATAACAGGCGAGGATGGATATTGATAGATAATCAAAATACAGGTGATGTATATAATTATTTTAAAGCTGCCATTGATTCGTTGTTGAACAAAGGTTTTGAACTGCATCAGTTTGATGAAGGTTTTGAACGAACCAGTTTAAAAGATGCGCTCAGTTCAAAAGATACAGTTGCCCGTGAAATGAGTTATTGGAAACTTATAAAAAAAGCCGGCAATAAACTGCCTGCATCTTTTCCGGTTTATGTGTTTACCTCAAACAGGTTAACCAATTTTAAAGGTGAAAGGCCGCAGGTAAGTATTGATGTGAAATGGTTTGGTTATACGCCAGATACTGTAACAACACAACTTGTAAAAGCATGGCGCGTAAGTAACGGTAATATTCGTGCAATGCTGGCAAACAGCAGCATGGCCGGCAATATGTTTAGCTATGAAGATGTACTATCGGATAAAATAGGAAATGAATATAAAGTATCGTCAAATAATGGACAATCATTAATTACATATAATAATCAGCCACCCGTTGTTGTTGATACAGCTACACTGCACATTAGTATTTATGCTGATAAATATAAGCAGGATGCCAGCTATATCAAAGCTTCACTTGATGCGATAAAAGAATTTACAAAACAAAATATACAAGCCACAATATTTAATAGTATAGCCAACCTTCCTGAAAAAATAAACTGGTTGTTCTGGCTGAGCAATGACGCAATTCCCAGTAATGTAAATGCTGAAAATATCTTCAGGTATGTGGAAGGAAAGACGATTGATGAATCCTCATTTATCAGTGCAAATTATATAATGGCAGAGCCAATTGCCGTTAATAAAATAATTCTGGCTGATTCCTTAAAAAGCAAACCAGGCAGGCAAATATGGAAAGATGGTTTTGGCAATCCTTTACTAACAAACGAAATAGATAATAATATCAGCGTATATAATTTTTATTCGCGCTTGAACCCTCAATGGAATGGCTTCGTTTGGAGTGATGCCTTTCCTGCCATATTGCTGCATTTAATTTTTGAAAAAGAAATTGCAAACATAAATGCCACATACGTTGATGAGCGGATGATTGATGAAAGGCAAATGCAGCCTGCGTTTGCGGCTGATTCAGTTAATAAATCCGTTTCCGCAACGGAAGATCTTTCAACTGTTTTTTGGATAATGGTGTTCCTGCTTTTTTGCGCAGAGAGGATTATTTCGTTCAGAACAAAAACAGGCGCTGCTGCATGAGAGAAGAAGCCATTATATCATCCCTGCAAAAAAAATGGAAGGTGCTCAACCTTTTATCGCTGGCATTCTTGTCACTTGCTTTTGCTGTAATATTTATTACCTGTTTGCATCAGCTATATCAATATTCATTTGTTTGGATATTGCCCGCGTGGCTCATCTCTTTTTTCTTAATGATGGTTGCGCTGCATTCATGGCGCATACAGCAAAAAGATGTTATTGTTTATTTGAACAGGCATATTCCGGAGCTTGAAGAAAGCAGCGGCCTTTTACTAAAGCCTGTCGCATCGCTTAACCTGCTTGAACAAATGCAGGTAAACAAATTAAAAGATAATATAGAATATACAGCAACGGCGCATCCGGTAAACAGGAAATTAAAAACAGCAGCAATAGTTTTATTGTTATCAGTTATTACTTCAATGCTTATTTACCTATTGCTTAAGCCTTCATTATTTCAGCCACCAGAAAATAACGTGAATAAAATTATTGCACCGGCGCCGCAACAGGCTTTGCCTGCCATTGCATCTTTCACTGTAAAAATAAAACCGCCTGCTTATACTAATATACAATTGAAGACGCAGCATGATCTTAATATAATTGCAGCAGAGGGTTCTGTAATCTCATGGCAATTGCAAACGGATAAACCGGTACAGCACATCAGCCTGAAATTTAGCGATACAACAACCTTGCAATTGCACCCTGTTAATGGAGAACATACAATTTGGGCCGGTGAAAAAATAATCCGGCAACAAGGGTTTTACCAGGTGGAGCTGGACAGCAGCTTATCTGATCTCTATAAGCTGGAAATGATAAAAGACCAGCCACCGGTAATCACAGTGCAATCGCCGCAAGCATCCACCGTTATTGATTTTGGTGAGCCGCAACGCGTAACAGTTGCTTTAACTGCATTAGATGATTATGGTATTAATGATGTATCCATTATGGCAACGGTTGCAAGCGGCAGCGGCGAGGCGGTGAAGTTTAGCGGGCATGCCATAAAATTTGAAAACAGCTTCTCAGCGCACAATAAAAACTACACACTGAAGAAAACAATTGAACTGCCATCGCTCGGTATGAAACCCGGCGATGAATTGTATTTATACATTACTGCAACAGATAACAATAACCAGCAAACACAAACGGATACGTATATTATCTCTATTGCAGATACGGCTGAACTTATGAGTTTTGATGGCGTAATTAATGGCGTTAACCTTAAGCCTGAATATTTCAGAAGCCAGCGGCAGATTATTATTGAAACGGAGCAATTGCTGAAAGATAAACCAATACTTACGCAGGATGTGTTTAACAACAAAAGCAATGACTTGGGCATTGATCAAAAGTTGCTGCGATTACGTTATGGAAAATTTTTAGGGGAAGAATTTGAAGCAAATATTGGTGAACATGATGAAGGGCACGACGAACATAAAGAATCAACAGGTAACAACGCGAACTTTGGTAATGCAGAAGCTATTATTGACCAGTTTGCTCATAAACATGATATTGCGGAAGATGCTACTTTCTTTGATGCTGAAACAAAAAAACAATTGAAAGCTGTATTAACGGAGATGTGGCATGCAGAACTTCAGTTGCGCACTTTTAAACCGGCTGAAGCGCTGCCATTTGAATACAAAGCTCTCCGGTTATTAAAAGATTTGCAACAGCAAAACAGGGTATATGTTGCAAAAACTAATATTAAAACGCCGCCCTTAAAATCAGAGACAAGGTTGACAGGAGAACTGGATAAAATCCTGTCGCCTTCATCGCAGCATAATGCACAGCAAAAAGATTTGCATATAACCGATGCGCAAAAAGCGTTAAGCATTCTTGAACATTTAAAAACCAGCAATGCTGTAAACAATGATGAACTGGCTTCGCTGCTTTCAGCCAGCCTGCTAATGCAGCAGCAGGCTGCTGCTGCGCCGGGAAAATATTTAGCGGCATTACAATCGTATCAAAGTGTACTCAACCAAGTTCAGCAGCAACAAAACATAAGTTTAAAAGATATAAATGCAGCACAACATGGCTTGCAGCTAATGCTTGCACAGCCTTCCCCCAAACCGTCACCTGACGCAATGCTTAATGGTAACAGCCTGTCACAGCAATATTTTCTGAACCTTAATAAAAACAGGCCATGACAGCAATTGAATACAGTATCATTATTGCCTGTTTATTGCTTGCAGCTTTTCTTGTTTTTAAAGAAATAAGAAGGCCAAACAAAGCACGTTTGGTTGGGCGGATTGTTGCTTCTGTTTTAGCTGCTGTAAGTTTAATTTTTCTTGCCATTCCTTTTCATTATAATGCCAAAGAAGGTATTGCCGGTAATGAAGTTGTTTTATTAACGGATGGGTATAATAAAGACAGCGTTGATATCTTTTTAAAGCAAAATAAAAACGCAGTTGTTTATACAAAAGATCAATATGAACAACAGGTTGATGCCATTTCAATGCTGCATGTATTTGGCTACGGGCTTTCAAAAGATGAATGGCAAACGGCACCGGTTTCCAATATTGTTTTTCATCCTTCTGCTATAAGCAACGGCATAACAGCAATTGATTATAGCAAGCAGATTAATAGCGGTGATCAATTTATTGTGCAGGGGAGATATGATAACACAACCGGTAAGCCGGTAAAGTTAACATTAAGGGGTTTTGGCGTTGTGCTTGATTCAGTTATTATCGGACAAAATCAATCTCAAACATTTGAATTAAAAACGACACCAAAATTTATTGGCAGGGCTGTTTATGATATTGCAGCAATTAATAATAAAGATACGCTTGAACGTGAACAACTGCCGTTTGAAGTTGCATTAAACAAGCCATTAAAAGTATTGCTGCTCGCTGCTTACCCGGATTTTGAAAATAAGTTTTTGCAAAACTGGCTGTCTGAAAATAATTATGTTATTGCTGCAAGAACAGCTATTAGTAAAAACAAATACAGTTATTCTTATACTGATACCGGTAAGTTTTCTTTGGCGCAAATAAGCACGAATGTTTTAGAACAGTTTGATGTATTGATTGCCGATGGAGCTGCGCTTTCATCATTAAGCAGGCAGGAGCTATTCAATATAAGCAGTCAAATAAATGATAAAGGCCTTGGGCTGATCATTAAAACAGACAGTACAGAAAAGCCTGCATTATTTTACAGCAATGCCTGTTCGGTTGCGCCTTCATCTAATCATAATAAACAAACGCTTTCAGTGCAATTGCCAGGTAATGATACTGCAAGTTCATTGCCTGTTGAAAATGCCGCTTTTATTAAAATAAATGATGGCGCACGGGTTTTAATAACTGATACAAAAAAGAATGTGCTGGCCTGTAATGCTATATATGGTAATGGCAGCATCGTATTTTCTGCATTTAAAAACAGCTATTACTGGATGTTGTCCGGCGATAAAAAGAGCTATCAATTATTATGGTCATCGTTAATTGCCAATGCAGCAAAGAAGCAAAGCGTAAGCAGGCAATGGCGTGCATCTCCTGCATTTCCGGCAATTAATGAACCCGCAATATTAGCGGTTGAAACGATAAGCAAGCAACCATTGCAGGCATCCATCAATAATAATTTTATTGCTTTTGCTGCACAGCCTTATTTGCCTTTTGAATGGAAAGGAATATACTGGCCCGAAACGAAAGGGTGGCAGGCTGTTGCATCATCAGGCGGTGATACATCCTGGTTGTATGTGTTCGATAAAAATGACTGGAAGAATATTGCCGCATTGCAAAATATGCAGGACACATACGCTTATGCGGCAATAAATAAAGCATCATTGCATAACGAAGTATTGAATGAAAGTTTGAATAAAAAGACCATTCCTGCATTTTATTTTTTTGTTGTATTTATGTGTTGTTGTATCTTACTCTGGATTGAGAAAAAAATATCGTGAGTTGTTCTTTACTTTTCATCTTAAGAAACTAAATAATTCTTAATGAATTTGTCACTTTCTTTTCTTGATAAAAGAAAGTAACCAAAGAAAATCAAGAAAAAATGTGTTGAATACCATTTTTTCTTGCGCCTTGATTTAGCTTTTGTATTGATGATTTTTCAGCTATTGAGCCTTGATGTTTTGATCAACAGCATTATTATTAACAACGTATCATAGCTGATTGAATTAATGCAACAACTTATACATTCATGCACCCGCTGTGTGAATTAAATAATCAAATTTTGAATTTGGACACCCTTCGCCACTCTGTGGAGAAGGGCCGGGGATGAGGGTTAACCATAAATCAATATCATCTTGAAACGAAAAGATTTCTTACAATTATCAGGGCTAAGTATGGGCGCTTTAATGATGCCCGGCTTTATGCGTGGCAATCCTATCGATCCGCTGCAGGCTATTAACGATGGCATTGACGCTGCTGCAAAAAAGCAATTGGCAAATGTGGCATTAACGGCTGCTAAAGCCAGCGGCGCAACGTATGCCGATGTACGCATTGGCCGCTATTTAAACCAGTTTATCATTACACGTGAAAACAGGGTGCAGAACATTGCCAATACAGAATCGTACGGCGTGGGCATTCGTGTAATTGCCAATGGAAGCTGGGGCTTTGCCTGCTCAGACAGCGTGACGAAAGAAAATATTGCTAAAGTGGCCCAACGCGCTGTGGCTGTTGCAAAGGCCAATGCAAAGATTATTACTGCACCTGTTCAGCTTGCACCGCAGCAAGGTTATGGCGAAGTGAGCTGGAAAACGCCTATTGAAAAAAATGCGTTTGAAGTGCCGGTAAAAGATAAGGTTGACCTGCTGCTGAATGTAAATTCCATTGCCATGCAAAACGGGGCCAACTTTGTTAATTCAGCAATTCTCGCTGTAAATGAACAGAAGTATTTTGCATCAACCGACGGCTCTTATATTGACCAGGACGTGCATCGTCTTTATCCCTTCTTCAACGTAACAAAAATTGATAAGGCATCAGGTAAATTTGAAACAAGGCGTTCCTTCAGTTCACCCGTTGGTATGGGTTATGAATATTTAACGCCAACGCCTGACAGTAAAGTAACAGGCATTGTTACGCGGTATAAAAACCGTTATGATATTTTGGAAGATGTAAAGAATGCAACGGCTGATGTGCAGCAAAAATTGCAGGCAAAATCAGTTGAACCCGGTAAGTACGACCTCGTGCTCGATCCTTCACATCTTTGGTTAACCATTCATGAATCGGTAGCGCACCCAACAGAGCTCGACAGGGTATTGGGTTATGAAGCCAATTATGCAGGCACCAGTTTTCTTACGTTGGATAAATGGAAATCGGGCAATTTTCAATTTGGCAGCAAGCATGTAAATATTGTGGCCGATAAACTGCAGCCCGGTTCGCTTGGCGCTGTGGGCTATGATGATGAAGGCGTAAAATGCGGCGAATGGGATTTAATTAAAAATGGTATTCTCGTAAACTACCAGGCCATCCGCGACCAGGCGCATATACTCGGATTAAAAGCATCGCAGGGTTGCTGCTATGCACAAAGCTGGGCCGATGTTCAGTTTCAGCGCATGCCGAATGTATCGCTCAGGCCAGGTGCAGATGCTTTAAGCGTAGATAATATTATAAAGGATGTGAAGAAAGGTATTTACATTATTGGCGACGGTTCTTTTTCTATCGATCAGCAGCGGTATAACTTCCAGTTTGGAGGTCAGACTTTCTATGAAATTCAGGATGGAAAAATTACAGGCATGCTGAAAGATGTTGCTTACCAGGCTAACACACGGGAGTTCTGGAATTCATGTGTTGCGGTTGCAGATAAAAGCGATTACAGGCTGGGCGGCGCTTTCAACGATGGAAAAGGCCAGCCTTCGCAGTCAAACGCTGTATCGCATGGAAGTTCCACTTCAAGGTTCAATGGTATTAATGTTATCAATACAGCAAGAAAAATTTAGAAAGATGGAATATTGAATAATATCCAATAATTCAAATCTCCCAATATCCATTCTCACTAAAAATTAAAATAACCTTAATCGTATAATAATGGCCATACTTACACAAGACGAAGCAAAAACAATATTGCAAAAAGTAATCGGCTTTTCAAAGGCGGATGAATGTTCCGCAGGCTTAAGAGGCAGCGAAGGCGGCAACATCCGCTATGCCCTTAATGCCGTTTCCACAGCAGGCGATGAAAGCACATTAAGCCTTGCTGTAACATCCACTTTCGGTAAGAAATCAGGCACAGCTTCTATTAACGAATTTGACGATGCATCACTTGAAAAAGTGGTGCGCCGTGCAGAAGAACTGGCGCAGTTTGCGCCTGATAATCCCGAACACATGCCTTTGCTCGGTCCGCAAACTTTTAAGGAAAGCATTGAATATGTTCCTTCAACAGCAGCCATAACACCCGGCAAACGTGCCGAGGCTGTCGCCAAAAGCATTGAAGTTTCAAAAGCGGCAAGCCTGCAGGCTGCGGGCTATATTGAAAACAGCACTGCTTTTGATGCTGTCATTAACTCCAAAGGTTTGTTTGCTTACGATAAATCAACCGATGTTGATTTCAGCGTTACGCTGCGCAACCAGGAAGGCACAGGCTCCGGCTATGCAGCAAGAGGGTTTAATGATGTTGACAAGCTCGATACCTATACAGCCACTAAAATTGCTGCCACCAAAGCCAATGGTTCTGTGGGCGCCAAAGCTATTGAACCTGGAAAATACACGGTTATTTTAGAACCGCTGGCAGCCGCTTATTTGCTGGAGCGTTTATTCTTTGCATTCGATGCCCGCAGCGCCGATGAAGGCCGCAGTTGTATGACCAAACCCGGTGGCGGTAACCGTATTGGCGAAAAACTTTTGGATGAACGGGTAACGATTTATTCAGACCCATTCAATACAGAACTGCCAGGCTCCACCTGGAACAGGGAAGGCCAGCCGCTGGAGAAAACAACCTGGATAGAAAATGGTGTTGTAAAGAATTTAATGTATTCACGTTACTGGGCAGAGCAAAAAGGCGTTAAACCCGTGCCCATGGGGCCAAACTTTATTATTGCCGGCGGTGATGCATCTGTTGAAGACCTTATTAAAAGCACAGAAAAAGGCGTGCTGGTAACGCGGTTCTGGTATATCCGTTCTGTTGACCCGCAAACGTTGCTGCACACCGGCCTTACCCGCGACGGGACTTTTTATATTGAGAATGGCGAAATAAAATATCCCATTAAGAATTTCAGGTTCAACGAAAGCCCCATTATTATGCTCAATAATCTTGAGGCATTGGGCAAGGCTGAAAGAACTATCAGTGTAGAATCATTCCGCAGTTATTTAATGCCATCGATGAAAATAAGAGACTTTACTTTTTCTTCTTTGAGTGATGCGGTGTAAATATTTATGATGATAATATTTTTAAAATCCCGCATTGCGGGATTTTTTATTTGTATCAATTTTTCTTTCAGCATTTGCGCCTTTGCAATTTTATCGCAGGTTGTTATAACACCATGTATAAAATTGCAGCCGAAGTAAAAATTTTCATCTGCAAAAACATGATAATACTTAACAAATATTCATGCGCTAATTCATGATATTTACTCATTGCCTCCTGCATTCTGTAATTGCAAATGGTTATTTTGTGCGCTGTATAATTCATCTATCAATGCGTGTGAACGCTGAAGGGCAGCAACGGCGATATTATCAGCTTCTATCTTTTTATTTCCGGTTTTCTTTATTGCATTGGTTACGGGATGTTCACTGTATGCAACTATCTCATCAGCCTTTTGCTCAATAAAATATTTAAGCAGTTTTCTGTTTGATTTTCCTTTTTGCTCAGTATATATTTTAATAATAGCGCTAAGCCTTTTCTTTAAATCTTTGCGTTGTTGTTTCTTCTTTTTCATGAAATATGTTTTCAAAAAAACAGATCTGTATTACCGGGCTTATGAAGTCAATTCACAAATCATCATCCTGGTTTTGCATACAGTTGATATTATAAGAGATGATTTCACCACATTGTATTAATGAACATTGAAGTTTATGGTAAACGTCATTTATGTTTTAAAGGGTCATCATCCGGATTCACATACGCTACACCTGAAGGCCCATAGCCGGTTATTGCAACAATTACCGGTTCATCGCCCGTCATTGCAAAATGATTTTGATTTTTCACTTCGCTGTAAATGCTGCCCGCCGGAAGTTCTTTCAATTTGCTTTCATCAAACTTATCTCCATAGCCAAAATACCATGTGCCCGAAATAACAGTAGCCATTCTTTCATCCGGGTGCAGGTGCGCGGGAATTTTTGTATGGGGTGCAACTTTTATTATAATTGTATAAAACGCTGCCTTTGAAGGATCACTTGCAATAACAAATTCCTGTACGGCGCTTAAATTGGATGAGCCCGGCGCTTTCGGATCATTTGATTTAAGGTTCATAATATCCTGTTTCGTTAACCTTAGTTGCCCATCTTTTTGTTGTGCACTTGCTATGAGTGTGCAAAACAATAACACAACTGCAATTGTTAGCTGTAACACTTTTTTAATTGCGTTTTTAAAAGAATTTCTTTTCATGATTTTTTATTTTTAGTTGATGTGTAATAATTTTTTTTCGCTCTTAAAAATGCAGGAAAGCTCCAACTTCGGTAAGTGCTTTCACCATATTGTTTACTGTATCGTGACGGTTCCAGTCTCGTTGTAATTCGCAGGCTAATTGTGCAACGCTTACCAATTTTGCACCTGCCTGTTCAATTCTTTTTAAGGCTGTTTCATGTGCAATTAAAGAAGTGCCTCCAACCGCATCAACAACCGCATATACATCATAACCTTCCTTCAAAGCATCCAGCGCCGGAAAGGCAAGACATACTTCTGTCCACAATGCAGTGATGATTAATTTTTTTCTTCCGGTATTCTTAACGGCTTCATTAAATTCCTTGTCTTCCCATGCATTAATAGTTGTTCTGTCATAAGAAGGCACATCTTTTAAAACCTGCCGAAGCTGCGGAATTGTTTCGCTGTTGATGCCTGTTTTTACATTTACTGTTGAAAGCACCAGCGGCATATTATAGCTTACAGCTAATTGCGCCACAATGGAAATATTTCTAACCAATTCAGGCCTGTTCATAGAGTTAATGGAATAAACCTGTATTGGTTGAAAATCTATAATTAATACTGCTGCATTTTGTGGCGTAAGCAAATGGTCATTTGCCTGGTCGCGAATAGTAAGGCTGCTCATTTTTAAAATGATTTAATTGATGAATAATTTTTTGAAAATTTATTTAGCAAGAAGAAACGTAAGTAAATCGTGCTGCACCTGTTCTGTATTTTCCTGTACCAACCAATGTCCTGAACCTTTGATGATGGAACCGGTTACATTATCAGCCACAAGCTTGCAGTGACTTGTAAAATAGGACGCTGCAGAAAATTCTCCGCTCATGGCGAGCAAAGGCATTTTTAATTTATGCTGCATGAATTGTTGGTTATCTAAGGCGTCCTGGGAAAATGCAGCAAACCAATGAAACGCACCATAAGTAGATTTTGGTGTTGAATATGCCCTTACAAATTCATTGACTTCATCTTTTGTAAAAGCGTTTTGTTTATGGCCAACAACATTCCAGAAGTTGGTTAAAAATTCTTTTTCTTTTCCTTCAACAATCTCCGCAGATGCAGGCCAACCGAAAAATCCAAACCACCATGCTTCTGCCCGCACTTTAGTCCATACGGGTTCTACACCGGGCAGCAATGCATCAAGCAATGCAACCTTTATTACTTCATCGCCAAATTGCGCCGCATAAGCGTATGCCACCATCAAACCAATATCATGGCCAACAACATATTCATTTTTAAAACCAATCTGCTGCATCAACGCATGTAAGTCTTGTGCCAACTGTTTTTTTGTATAACCGCTATCTGGTTTATCGCTTTCACCAAGCCCGGGCAAGTCTGGTGCAATAACGGTAAAGTGTTTTGAAAGCTCAGGCAGCAAACGGTTCCACATATACCAGTTTTGTCCAAAGCCATGAATAAGCAGTAACGGCTCGCCGCTTCCGCCCATAACATAATGAATGTTTATGCCATTTACATTAGCTGTTATGCTTTTAAAATTTGATGGCGGCGTTGCGGGTTTAATTTCAACAGCGGTATTATTATTTGTTGCAGTTGTATCATTTACTGCTGAAGATTTTTTTCCATTGTTATTACAGGCAACTGCAAGCAACGTAACTATAATAACAGCAAATATTTTTAGCTTGTACATAAATAAATTTTATGTGAGTGAAATGATTGTGATTTGATTTTATTTACCTGCTTTTGCAGCGGTTTCAATAACTGCAGCAACCTCTTCAGGTTTTGAAATAAACAACACATGGCTTCCGCTAATTTCTGTAACAACAGCGCCTGCTCTTTTATACATGGTGCGCTCAAGCGATGGATTGATACTTTTATCTTCTGTTGCCACTATAGCATAAGAAGGTTTTGTTTTCCATGCTGCCGCTGTAAGTGGCGCAGTAAATGCTTTGGCAGCAATAGGCCCTTGCGACGCATACATAAAATCTGCTTTTTCATTACTAAGATCAGCAGCAAAACCTGTATGAAATTTCTCTTTATCATAATAAATAAACCCCTTATCATTGGGCGGAAGAATACCATTTTCAGGTGCAGGCGCTTCAGAGGTTATAAGCTCTAATGTGGTCTCGCCAATTTCGGGAGCAAAGGCAGCCACATACACAAGCGCTGCAACTTTATTGGAAACACCAGCCTGCGTTATTACAGAGCCGCCCCATGAATGACCCACCAGCACCACAGGGCCATCTTGTTTTTCAAGTGCACGTTCTGTTGCTGCCACGTCATCTTCAAGTGAGGTAAGCGGGTTTTGAACCAGCGTTACAGTATAACCATCATTTTTTAAAATGTTATGAACAGCTTCCCATCCTGAAGCATCGGCAAAAGCGCCATGCACAATCACTACATTTTTTATTGGCTGTTGTGCATCTGCGCTTGTACTAAAATTGTCTTTGATTTGGTTGTTGCTTTCCATTGTTTATTTTTTAGTTTAGATATGAGGAAATAATTTTTTTAATTACAATTCATTAAGCCAGTTGAGTATATAGTCGGCATCTTCTCTCCAGGTGGGTTGACCTAAAACAAAATGATTGCGCCCTTCAAATTCTTTATATTCCGTAACTGAATTGCTGTGCTTATATTTTTTATAATTAGCATAATTAAGCGATGCAGGAATTGTATGGTCTGTGCTGCCTGAAGTAAGTAATAATGGTGCATGAGGGTTTTCAAAATTTACTTTAGCTGCCCTTGTAATAGTGTCTCTCACAATCAGCTTCGATTCAGGAACCAGGTATTTATAGTAAGCATCTTTTTGTTCATCGCAATCCATTCCGTTTGTAAAAGCATATTGCCATTGCCTGAAAGACATCAGGAATGTTTTTTTGGTTGAAGTGAAAAAACCAAGCGGCCCCCAGCCTGCTTTCAAAAAGGAAAATTTAAACGTAAATACACCTTGCGGCGGCACAGGGTGAATGGCAACGCCGGCAGCGCCTAATCCTTTTTGCAATAATAACTGCACAATAAGCCCGCCGATTGAATGCCCTATTAATATTGGTTTTTCGGGCAATGCTTTTACAATTGAAGCATAGTAATCAGTTAATGATGATAACCTGTTGGCAGCTATCTCCGCATTCGGATGGCTGTTGCGCAACGTTTCAGCAGGCGCATTTTTATGTGGCCATGGCGAAGCGTTTGTTGTGTAACCCTTGCTTTCAAAATATTTTTTCCATTCATCCCAGCAACTGTGGTGCACAAAGGCGCCTGTTATAAACACTATGGCAGTATTGTTTTTCATGATAATTTTTTTGCGTGATGATGAATTTGATTTGCCAAACAAAATGCCATTAGCTTAAATAAATACTAATCAGGCACTTAATGAAATTGCAATGATGGAAGCACCGTGAAATATCACGGTTAGTTAAACAATACCGCGAAATATCATGGTTGTAAATTGATGACTCAAAGAATTATTGAGAACAGAAAAAAAAGATTGCTTATTTTATGACGTGATTAGTTGTTAAGTGTCATCATACTATAATAAGAGCAAGCAATGTTTTTGTTGAAACCTTATAGCAATATTTTAGGCGCATTATATGAATTGATAAATATAATATGCGAAGATTAAAGAGTTATATGATAGCAGCAGCAGTATTATTATCTCATATTGCTGCCGCACAATTGCCTGTAAACAATATTGATGAACTGCATGCCCGCTTAAAAGAAATCAAAGAAGATACTGCCAGGGCCAACCTGCTGCTTAACCTGAGTGTTTACTATTTTTTTAAAGCATCAACGGATAAAAAATATTTTGACAGCGCTTTGTTGTATGAACATGCGGCTGAAAAGCTTAGTAAAGATTTGAATTATCAAAAAGGTATTGGAAACAGTTACGAACAGCGTTCTAAAATCCTTCATAAACAAGTCAAAACGGTTGAAGCGCGGCAATTAGCTGATAAAGCAATTGAGATTTTTAAAGCAAACAATCTTTATCTTGAATTAGGCTATGCTTATTATGATGTTTCAGGTTATTACTCAATAAACAATACAGATGAATTAACAGAAAGGATACGTATTGTAGAGGAACTTTCCTTACCTGCATTTCAAAAATCGGGAAGTGAATTAAAAGAGGCGGATATTTTAAAAGAGTTAGGAGATTTATTGCAGTTGGAAGGAAATTATAGTAAGGCCTTATCAGTTCTTCATCGTTCCCTGGAACTGTATCAAGATATTAAGTATCCTAAACTCCAGGGCATTTATGACCTTTTAGGCGCTGTGCATGCTATAACCGGCAATAATGAACTGGCTTTAAAATATGGCTTGCTTGCCGTAAAATCTGCAGCGTTAGTAAAAGATACAAGCATTCAGCTGGCAACTATTTACAACCGCATAGGAGCAACCTATAACGCTATGAAAAAATATAACGCTGCTTATGATTATTTTCAAAAAGCATTATACGTTGCAAAAAAATACAACAACACTGAAACGATTGACTTACTGCTGTCGAAAATTTCAAGAACATTAATAGTATTAAATAAGCCACAGGAAGCGCTTGTTATTTTAAAACAGGCGCAACAAAAATATCCTTCTGATGATATCTATTCGCAGTTATACATCACGGCAAGTTTTTTAATTACTTACAATGCCTTAAAGCAATACAGCCAGGCAGAAAAATATTGTAACCAATTGCTGGCAATTTCCAAAAAGCTTGAAAAATATGAACCTGACCAAAGTGAGGCGCAATATCCTGTAACGGAATTTTACCTGGCAACTCACCAATATGAACTTGCGCGTAAACATCTTGCCGGAACCGATAGCTTTTATAAAAAAATAGAAAGCCCATTGGAATTGTATAAAAACCATTTGCTATGGTATAAGCTGGATTCAATACAGGGCAATTATCTTGCTGCCATTTCACACTACCAGCAATACAAAGCGTTAAGTGATTCGTTATTGAATGAAACAACAAGCAAACATATAGAGCAATTACAGATAGAATTTGAGACCGAAAAAAAGAACCAGGATATTAAGCTGCTTGAAAATGAAAGTAAATCGCAGCAGAATAAATTATCGCAGGCAAATACAAGCCGCAACTGGATGTTTGGTGTTGCTGCATTGCTGTTAATTATAACCGGGTTATTAATTAATAATTCCCGCGTAAAGCAACGTGCAAATAAAAAATTAAAACAGCAGCAAAAAGAAATTGAAAAGAAAAACCTGGCGCTTCAGCATTTGGTTACAGAAAAAGAATGGTTGGTAAAAGAGATACATCACCGTGTGAAAAATAATTTTCATACTGTATCGGGCTTACTGGCAACGCAAACTGCCTATTTAAAAACAAGTGAAGCAATTGAAGCAATGAATGAAAGCCGGCACCGTGTGCATGCCATGTCGCTCATTCATCAAAAGTTGTATCAGTCAGATAATTTATCTGCTATAAATATGCCTGGTTATATACATGAACTTACAGATTACCTGCGTGATTGTTTTAACACGCCAAAATCGCTCCAGTTCAATTTACAAATTGAGCCGATTGCATTAAATCTTTCGCATTGTGTTCCGCTTGGGTTAATATTAAATGAAGCCATTACGAATGCTATTAAATATGCTTTTCCAAATAATAAAAACGGAAGCATCAATATTGTATTGAAACATACATCAACAAAT
The DNA here is from genome assembly GCF_900115755.1 of Parafilimonas terrae. Lineage (GTDB taxonomy): Bacteria > Bacteroidota > Bacteroidia > Chitinophagales > Chitinophagaceae > Parafilimonas > Parafilimonas terrae. Next base: position 98,328 of record NZ_FOXQ01000001.1, on the reverse strand, counting down.
AAATTAGTATTAAGTATTTGTGATGATGGTATTGGCTTGCCCCAAAATTTCAGTACTAAAAACCCACAATCAATGGGCATGAAACTAACGCGTGGGTTAAGCGAAGATATTGATGGAAAGTTTACAATAACAAGCAATAACGGCACGGGAATATTTATTGAATTTATGTATGAAAGTTGAACAGAAACAGCACCGCGGCTAAAATTGAAAATAGCATATCGTGCAGTTAAACCTGTATAAACAAACCATTCTAAAAGGCTTTGCGAACGTAATTGTTCTCAAAATTTGATTAATATGAAAGAAAAAATATTAATTGTAGAAGACCAGTTTGTAGAAGCCGATTACCTGCGGCTTATGCTTACGCAGGCTGGTTATAATGTTACCGGCATCGCACGTTCTGTAACGCAGGCGGAAGAAATGATGCAGGAAGAAACGCCTGATTTCGTGCTGCTTGATATTTTTTTAAAAGGCAAACAAACAGGTATTCATTTAGCTAAACAATTAACTGCAGATAATATTCCGTTTGTATACTTATCAGCCAATTCAACTGAAGATATATTGAATGAAGCTAAAACCACAGAACCGTATGGTTTTCTGGTAAAGCCTTTCAGGGAAAAAGATTTGCTTGTTACGCTTGAAATTGCGCGGTACCGTTATAAACATAGTTTGGAATCAAAATACAGGCAGGAAGCTGAGCTTAAGAAAAGCATAAAAAATATTATTGCCAAATCAACCAACCTGCAGGAAACACTTTTGAAAGTTGCTGCAACGCTTCAGAAATATATTCCCTTTGATTACATGGCAGCAGGCTTTGATAATATAGGCTCGGCTTCTTTTGCAGGCACATGTTTCTTAAGAATTGGTTTTAATGAATATCAAACAATCGGTATAAATGAATTGGCAACCATCACCGGCAAAACAATAGAAGAACTTATTGCATTGCAATCGCATAGTCCGCAAGAAACAAACGCAACTGTATATAATAACGATGCTTTTAAAAACATTTGCCGGCAACCTTCTTTAAGAAAATTATTTGCTGAAACTTTTCGGTTAAAGTCGCACCTTGAAATGCCTGTGTTTATTTTAAACGGCAGGCCTTTCAGCTTTTGTTTATACAGTAAAATATCGGATGCTTATAATGCAAGCCATATTAATTTATTTGAGAATGCGCAGATGCTGCTGATAAATGGTATTGAAACAATGCTGAATAACAAAAACAACATTCAGCATAAAGTGAATAAAATTGCAGAGGCCGGATTCGCAGAAGGATGTGAAGGCATAATTGGTAAAAGCCCGCTTCTTTTAAATGTATTAGACCATGTTGCGCAGGTTGCGCCTTCAGATACTTCAGTTTTAATATTGGGCGAAAGCGGCACCGGTAAGGAAAAAATTGCTGATTGCATTCATAATTTATCAAATAGAAAAAGCAAGCCTTTTATAAAAGTGAATTGTGCAGCATTGCCTGCAATGCTAATTGAATCTGAACTGTTCGGTCATGAAAAAGGTGCTTTTACAGGTGCACTTGATAAACGCATTGGCAAGTTTGAAAAAGCCAATCATGGAACTATTTTATTAGATGAAATTGGCGAGATGCCGCTTGAGCTGCAGGTGAAATTATTACGCGTATTACAGGAAAAAGAAATAGAAAGAATTGGTGGCAGGGATACTATAAAAATTGATGTGCGCATAGTTGCAGCTACCAACAAAAATTTAGAGAAAGAAGTAGCAGAAGGACGTTTTCGTCTTGATTTGTATTATCGTTTAAATGTTTTTCCTATTGAAATGCCGCCATTGCGGCAACGCAAAGAAGATATTCCTGTGCTGGCATATCACTTTATGAATTATTATGGCAACAAGGCAGGTAAAAAAATCAGTGGTATTGCAGATGATGTTTTAAAAAGTATGATGGCATATAACTGGCGCGGCAATATCCGCGAACTTGAACACCAGATGGAAAGAAGCGTGTTGCTTGCAAAAGGAAATGTAATTGAAAATATATTACTGCCTGCAATGCCGGGAAAACAAACACAAGGTGCAGAGGAGGATTATGTAAAAACCATTTATGAAAATGAACGGGATTATATTATCTCTATTTTAAAAAAATGTAATGGCAGGATTTGGGGTGCAGGCGCAGCCGCAGAAATCTTAAATATCCATCCTTCAACCTTAAAATCTAAAATGAAAAAACTGGGAATAAGAAAGGAATTTATTCAATAGTTATAGTTGATAACATAAATGCTTTTGTTTAGCGATGTTAGGTTTTGTACCAGGAAAAACAGACAGGTGATCTTTCTACCGCACATTCAATCCGTACGATCTGGTTGTCTGAAAATAGCGAAAATGCCTGGGATATAATAAAGCAATGAGACAGCCGGAATCTTTAAGTTATGGTCACATTAAAATGAAAAAGCAGTTGCGAAGTTCACAACTGCTTTATTTTTAAAGTGGGCCCACCTGGGCTTGAACCAGGGACCCCCTGATTATGAGTCAGGTGCTCTAACCAGCTGAGCTATAGGCCCGGGGCATTGCTGCCAAAAGGAGCGCAAAAATAATCAAATCATTTAAACTGCAAAGTTCATTTTCCAGGCTATATTTTTGCCACCATGCAAAAACCGGAAAATATCATTTTCGACCTGGGAGGCGTAATCCTCAATATCGATTTTAAGCAAACAGCGCTTGCCTTTGCTGAATTGGGCGTTGGCAATTTTAACGAATATTATACGCTCCAGTCTGTAAGCCCATTATTTGAAAAACTTGAAATTGGTGCTATTTCACCGGATGATTTTTATGGAGAATTCCGCAGCCTTGCCAAACAGCCTTCGCTAACAAATGAACAAATAAGAGATGCCTGGAATGCTTTGCTGCTCAACTTCCCGCCCGAACGCATTAACTGGTTAAAAAAAATAAAAGAACGCTATAATATTTATCTCCTCTCCAATACTAACCAGATTCATTATGAAGCGTTTACCAAAGCTTACCGCAACCAGGTGGAAGACAAAAATTTTGATGAGCTTTTTATAACGGCGTATTACTCGCATAATCTTGGCTTGCGCAAACCTTCGAAAGAAATTTTTGAAACGGTGCTTGCAAAAGAAAACCTTACTGCTGCAGAAACTGTTTTTATTGATGATTCCCTCGCAAATATTGAAGCTGCAAGATCTGCAGGACTGCAAGGCATTCATTTGCCTTCACCTAAAACGGTGCTTGAACTTGGGTTGTGAAGTAATAAAGCATAAATATGGCATAACCTTGTAAACAGGCTGTTTTAATACAAAGCATGTTTATCATAACACACTAAACTGGATACTGGTACAGCAAGCACACCAGTGCACATCCATTTAAAAAATCAGCTTCAAATGCGCTGCTTTTAGGGAAAGTAAGCATTGTTCAGTATCTCGTATTTCTCAAGAAAAAAGAAATTTTTTTGTAATCGGTTGCATTTTTTAAGAAACTTCTTTTACTTTAGCGGATAATTGTCTTAATGACAATTTATTTACTGAAAAGGAGAAGCAAGGGAATATACCAATAATTGTTTGCCAATTAATTATAATTTATAAATGAGATTGTTTGTTTGGAGATTCCCCATTTTATTTGAAGTTTAGGAATGCTGGCAGGAATTTTTACGAAAGGTATAGTATTATAAAACCTGATTACTTTAATATTTCGGTTGCACTTTTTCAACCAATATTATTCTGATGGACGCCTGGATTTCAATAAATCATTGCTTGTACCTCTGTTTATTAAATTTTCGATTTGCTTATAAATTCTAAAACCAAACATCTATGCAAGCTTTAATTATTCCGCGAAAAATGGTATGTGCCCATTGCAAACTGCGGATGAAGATGTTTCTGACAATTGCTATGTTAGCCATCTTCAGTTTTTTCTTTCTGACTGTTCAGGCCCAAAACACCCAGGTGAAGGGTCGTGTAGTTAATGAAACAGGCCAGCCGGTATCTAATGCTTCGGTAATGGTTAAAGGTAAAACAACCGGCACCGCTGCGGATGAAAACGGCAATTTTCAGTTAAACGTTCCCGGTAATGCAACCCTTGTAGTGTCTTCAGTTGGGTACCTTGACCAGGAAATACCCGTAAATAACCAAACTGATATTACAATTACGCTTTCTTCCGGTACAACCAATATGCAGGAAGTGGTAGTAATTGGTTATGGTACGCAAAGAAAAGAAGCTGTTACCGGTTCTGTTGCTTCTATCGGCGGCGATAAGATGCGGGAAATACCTGCAGCTAACGTTTCGCAGGCTTTACAGGGCCGTTTGGCCGGTGTGCAAATGTCGCAAACTTCAACAAGGCCGGGCGCAACCATGCAAATACGCATCCGTGGCACACGCTCCCTTACTGCGGATAATAACCCGCTGATAGTGCTGGATGGAATTCCTTTCCCTGGTTCTATAGGAGATTTAAACCCCGACGATATCAAGAGTATTGATGTATTGAAAGATGCATCGGCCACCGCTATTTATGGTTCCCGCGGCGCCAATGGTGTTATTTTAATTACAACCAATAAAGGGCAGCGGGGAGGAAAGGCAAGGGTTGCTTATAATGCTTATTATGGCGATCAAACTTTGTTTGCAAGATACCCTATGATGAATGGGCCTGAATTTGTGGCACTGCGTAAAGCTGCCGGTATATATACAAACGGCGCTGATGAAAAAGATGATGTTAATACAGATTGGCAGGACTTATTTTACAGAACCGGAACCGTAAACAGCCATGATGTAAGCGTTTCCGGCGGTAGTGAAACCGGAAGCTATAATGTTGGCTTCGGGTATTATCAAAATCAGAGTCTTATTCCTACGCAGCAATACACCCGGTATTCATTGCGCACTTCAATCGATCAGCAAATAGGAAAATATTTCCGGGTTGGATTTACTACCAATAATAATTATAACATCAGCGAAGGCAACCAGTTAGGCACGTTCGGTACTTTGTCCGCATCGCCTATCGCAGATCCATATAATGCTGATGGCTCTTTAAAAAGGGTAGTGCACCAATCGTTGGGTGATGGGTTTGTATTAACAAAAGGTGTGGTTGATAGTTTAAGCGATAATGGATTATGGATAAATGAAACAAGAAATTTTGCAACCTACAACTCTGTATATGGAGAAGTGAAAATTCCCTGGGTTGATGGTTTAAAATACAGGGTAAACCTTGGCCTGGACTTTATTCAGGGTAATAATGGAAATTATACAGGGGAAGGTGTAAATAATTCTAACCCGGCAACTGAATCAACTGCTGGTATCAGCAATTCACAAACGTATCACTGGACAATTGAAAATATTCTCTCTTACGATAAAACTTTCGCCCAAAAACATAATGTAAGCATTACGGCTTTATATTCTGCAGAGCAACAGAAATATAATTCCTCTTCTATGTCGGCAAAAGATATTCAAAGCCAGGAATTCCAATTTTATAACCTTGGCCGCGCCGATGGTGAAATTACGGTTGACCCCAATGGCCAGAGTTATAATTTATGGGGCCTGATGTCGTGGATGGGCCGTGTGATGTATGCTTATGATAACCGTTATATGATTTCCGCAACCTTGCGTTCAGATGCCTCATCAAGGCTGGCAAAAGGCCACCAGTGGCACACTTATCCTGCCGTATCTGTGGGCTGGAATGTAACCAATGAATCATTCATGAGTAATGTAACCTGGTTAAATGCATTGAAACTGCGCGCTGGTTATGGCCAGACTTCTAACCAGTCAATTGCACCTTATGCAACTCTTGGTTCATTAAGCACAAGACCTTATAATTTTGGTGATGATACTTATGCTACCGGCTATTATGTAACCCAGCTTCCTAATCCAAGCCTTGGCTGGGAATACTCTGAGACCTGGAATTATGGTATTGATTTTTCGCTTTTCAAAAACCGTTTGTCTGGTACGGTGGAATACTATACTACGAATACAAAAGACCTGTTGCTTGGTGTTGGGTTGCCTTCTACATCCGGTGTTAGCAGCTATACAGCAAATGTAGGTCGCACCCAAAATAAGGGTATTGAGTTCACTATTAATGGTACCATACTCGATGGTGGCCGCGATGGCTTAACCTGGGATGCCGGTTTCAATATTTATGCAAACCGTAATAAACTGGTGGCGCTTGCTTCCGGTGCCACTAAAGATGAAGGCAACGGTTGGTTTGTGGGTCATAATGTCAATGCAATCTTTGATTATAAGAAATTGGGTTTATGGCAGGAAAAAGACCCTTACCTCGATGTGCTGGAGCCCGGTGGCGCTGTTGGTATGATTAAAGTATTGTACACAGGCGATTATAATGGAGATGGCACGCCGGCAAGGGCAATTGGCGCTGATGACAGGCAGGTGATGGATGTTGACCCTAAATTTTTGGGCGGCTTCAATACCAGGCTGGCTTATAAAGGTTTTGATTTAAATATTGTGGGAATTTACCAGCACGGCGGCATTCTTTTAAGCTCCCTGTATGGGTCAGGCGGTTATCTTAACAATTTAACTTCAAGGAACAACAACGTAAAAGTTGATTACTGGACACCTGAAAATACAGATGCCAAATATCCAAACCCCGCGGGGCCTTTAAGCGGCGATAACCCGAAATACGGAAGTACACTTGGTTATTTCGATGCTTCATTCCTGAAGATCCGCACCATATCGCTTGGCTATGATTTCAGCAGGAGCGTGATTAAAAGTAGAGACTTAAAATTGAGGGCTTATTTCACCGTTCAAAACCCGTTTGTAATGTTCTCTCCATATTATAAAGAATCTGGTATGGACCCGGAAACAAACTCTTACGGCAACGAAAATGCGGCAGTTCCGCTTTCTTATAATATGAGGCGCATACTTACGATTGGTACCAATACGCCATCAACACGCAACTACATTCTCGGTGTTAACCTGTCATTTTAAAATCATTACAACATGAAACGTACACATATAAAATCTTTAATAGGATCAGCGCTGACATCCGCCATATTGCTTTCATCAGGATGTTCTAAAATCCTGGACGAACAGCCCCGCAGTTCTTTTACGCCTGATTATTTTTCTACAGAAAAAGGTGTTCAGGGAGGTATTACCTCTTTATATGCGCACCTTAGAAATATCTATGGCCAGGCTTATTATTATAATGCCTGCTTAACCGGTACAGATGAAGTAACCTATGCGCAAAGTGCCGATGGTAATTTTAAAGATATGGATATGTCTGGTGTGGGCCAGGTTACTTCCACCAGCTTTCCCACCAGCATTCCCTGGGGAGAGTCTTTTTCCGACATTAATACGGCAAGCGGTATTATAGAAAACGCTTCAGCCGTTGGCCTTTCCGATGCATTAATTGCAGAAGCCAGGTTTTTCAGGGCTTTTGATTATTTCCTGCTTGTGCAAACCTATGGTGGTGTGCCTTTGGATTTGGGTGCCGGCGAGCTTACATTCAATACCAACCCGGTAAGGTTTTCTACCCGAAACACAGTGCCGGAAGTATATACAAAAGCCATCTTTCCTGATTTACTGCAGGCTGTAAATGATCTGCCTGATGTGGGCCGCGTAACAGGCGGCGTAACAAAAACTGCAGCGCGGCTTTATCTTTCCAAAGCCTACCTTACTTATGCCTGGTGGCTGGAAAATCCAAACAATATTCCTACTTATCCTGAAACTGCAAGAACAGATCCCGATGGCCATGATGCACACTGGTATTTTCAACAGGCTTACGATGTGGCAACAGCAGGTATTCAAAACCCGGGGCCTTTCAGTTTGCAGCCAACGTATTACGATTTGAACCTGGGGTCAAACGACCGTAACAGCGAAATTGTTTTATACGCTGATCATACACAAACGAGCGAGCAATATAACGGCGGCAACCTTACTTATGGCAGTGGCGGCGCTCCTGATAATTTTGCCGTATGGATGCTTACCTGGAACTATACACTTATTCATAGCGGTACAGATGCGTCCTGGAGCAATACTGCCAGCTCTGTTGTGCGTGCAGCCACACAGGATTTAGGCCGTCCATGGACACGTATGGCGCCAACCATTGGTGTAATAGAAAATACGTTTGCCGACAAAACAAATGATTCCCGTTACGATGGCACTTTTGTTACTTCTTACCGTGCTAACTGGAATTTAGCCGGCGATGCCACACCTGTTTATTATAATGCCAATAATCTTCCTGTTTCACCTGGTGATGCCATCATCACCTTCCTGGATGGTGAACCATCCACGCCAATTAATTATGATGACTGGGCTACTAAAAACAATGTTGGTGCAGGTGCGTTGCCTGGCAGGTCAGATTTTGTTATTTCTCCTGAGGGCATAAGCAGGTTAAGATATCCGGGCCTGTGGAAATTAGGAACATATCGTACGGATAATAATGGCGGTGTTGGCCAGCCAAATGCCGGCACTACCCGTCCTTTCAATATTGCCAAATTCTCTGAATTATATTTTATAGCTGCTGAAGCTGCTGTAAAAGGCGCCGCAACAACAGCCGGTAAAAGTGCAAGGGATTTGATAAATGTTATTCGTGCCCGTGCCGGCAAATGGAAATTTGACAATGGGGAAAATGAAGCAAAGGTGGAAGATCACAGCGCTGAAATGGTAGCCGCTACACCCGCCACAATTGATATAAACTATATTCTTGCAGAACGTTCCCGTGAGTATTATGGTGAAGGATACCGCTGGTACGACCTGGTGCGCACTCAAAAATGGACGGAACTTTCTTCTACTTACCGCATAGGTGGCGTTAATATAAGCGATCATACACCGCAAACTGTAACACGCACTATTGAACCATATCATTACCTGCGCCCGATTCCGCAGGGGCAGCTTGATGCCATGGAAATGACGGATGCAGAAAAAGATACTTACCAAAATCCAGGGTATGAATAAGGCTCTTTTAGCAATCGAGATACAGAAAAAAGGAGGGGTGTTTTTACACTCTTCCCCTTTTTTTTAAAAACACCTGCAAACGGCAAACCTGGTCAGGCCTGTTTATTTTTTGACGCACCACAAAAACTTCTATATGAAAAAGAACATCCTTATTTTACTGCTTGCTTTGTTGCTTGGCTCAACTGCTTTTGCGCAGAACGCTACAATTAAAATTGATATTGACAGGACTATTGGAGAAATTGATCCCAATATTTACGGCGTATTTATGGAGCCCATTCATTTTAATGGCGCAAGAATGGGATTACCCGATTCTGTTGATTTCAACACGCTTTACGGCACGCTGTATGACCCCGCATCGTCGAAGGCAAATGAGGATGGGTTCATAAAAGATTATATTGATGCCATGAAAGAATTAAAAATTACCAATATGCGCTGGCCGGGTGGTAATTTTTTAATGGGTTACGACTGGAAAGATGGCATCGGCTCCAAAGATCAGCGCCCTACACGCATTAACCTGGCCTGGGGAGGAAAAGATAATAACCATGTGGGTACCGATGAATGGATGAAGCTCAATAAATCTATAGGCAGTGAAAACGTTGTAGCGGTTAATCTTGGCCTTGGTTCTATACTCGATGCGGCTTACTGGGTTGAATACTGCAACTACAAAGGCGGCACTTATTACTCAGACCTGCGGGCAAAAAATGGCCATGCAGCGCCTTATAATGTAAAAATTTGGGATTTAGGTAATGAAGTAGACGGACTGCCATGGGAACTGGGCCATAAAAACGCAGACGACTATGTTGAAACAGCAAGAGAAGCTGCCAAAGCGATGAAGGCAGTGGATCCTTCTATAAAACTCGTAGGTTCTGGATCATCTTATTATGAACCAACCGGCAAGTGGATTGACTGGAACCGTAAAGTGCTGAACGGCATCGGCGATAAAATAGATTATTTATCCATCCACCGTTATTGGGAAGGCGGCTCTCCGGATAATTATTATGCTTACATGGGCGATGGGGCAATGGATTTTGACGAAAAGATTAAAATAGTAGCCGGCCAAATTGCAACGGCAAGCGTACAAAATGACTTTAAACATCCTATTCATCTTTCCGTGGATGAGTGGGGAGCTTTTGCCAGGAATTTTATGGCGGTATTACCTATTGCACAATGTTTAAATTCTTTTATCCGTCATGCAGATGTAGTAAAAATGGCAAACTTTACCATGCTTACTTCGCTTTTATCAAACGACCCCAAAAACGGAACTTTTAAATCGCCGGTCTTTTATACGTTCAAGGCATTCTCCAATAACTGCATCGGCACTTCTGTAGATACCTATGTTTCCTGCGACACCTTTGGTACAGCGCAGTATAGAGGCATACCTTATCTTGATGTAACCGCAGTATATTCAAAGGAAACAAATAAAATAGTGGTGAACGTTATAAACCGGCACCAGGATAAAGCCATTACTGCAGATGTTATAAGCGCCTCAGGTAATTTTTCCGGCAAGGCTGAAGCAAGCATCGTGAACAGTGATGATCTGAAAGCACCGTTTGACTTCGCCAGTCAAGCTCAATATATCCCGGTAACAAAAGAGGCAAAGTTTAGCGGCAATAAATTAACCTATACATTTCCACCACATTCATTTACGCAAATAAAGGCAAGCCTTGCCAGATAAATTTAAAAATATAAATTACGAAGGTGAAAGTAGTTTTTAATGTCCTTTTCTTTTTTATTGTAATAACCTGCCAGGCACAGGAAAACGGCCACCAGCTATGGCTGCGCTATAAAAACGCTAAGCCTGTAACGGTTATTTGTTCAAAAAATTCTCCAACATTATCTATTGCTAAACAGGAGCTGCAAAATGGCTGGCAGGGTGAGCCGAATGCCTCCATAACACTTACCATAAAAAAAGATAAGGCATTAAAAGATGATGGTTTCAGGTTAAGCCAAAACGAAGTGATTGCCGCAACAGAAAAAGGTGTTTTGTATGGTGTATATGAATTGCTGCGCCGCCAGCGAACCGGCGAGGCTATTACAGGCGAAGCCGAGAACCCTTCATATCAAATCCGTATTTTAAATCACTGGGATAACCCGAACGGTTCGGTGGAACGCGGTTATGCGGGCCATTCTATTTTCTGGCGCAGCGGCCCGGATTCATTAACCGTTACACAAAACGATAAAAAGATTTGGACGGAATATGCACGTGCCAACGCATCCATTGGCATCAACGCATCGGTATTGAACAATGTAAATGCATCACCCAAAATAATAACACCGGAATATCTTAACCGCGTAAAAGCTATTGCTGATGTATTGCGGCCGTATGGTATTAAAACATATCTCTCCATCAACTTTTCTTCGCCGGCCATATTAGGCAAACTAAAAACATCCGACCCGCTGGATAAAGCTGTAATAAAATGGTGGCAGGATAAGGTGAAGGAAATTTACAGTTACGTGCCCGATTTTGGTGGTTTTTTGGTGAAGGCAAGCAGCGAAGGCCAGCCCGGCCCGCAGGATTTTGGCCGCACCCATGCCGATGGCGCCAATATGCTGGCCGATGCATTAAAACCATACAATGGCATTGTAATGTGGCGGGCATTTGTCTACAGCCCAAATGATAAAGACCGCGCAAAACAAGCCTATAATGAGTTTATGCCGCTTGATGGAAAGTTCAAGGATAATGTAATTATACAGGTAAAAAATGGCCCGGTAGATTTTCAGCCAAGAGAGCCTTTCAGCCCTTTATTCGGGGCAATGAAGCAAACGTCCGTAATGCCTGAATTGCAGGTAACGATGGAATATCTCGGTCACGATAAATACTTAGTGTTTTTATCAACTATGTGGGAAGAGGTTTTGCAAAGCGATACTTACCAGCAGGGCGAAGGCAGTACCGTGGCGCGCTGTACCGATGGCAGCATTTATTCGCAAAAATATACGGCTATGGCCGGTGTATCGAATGTTGGGTTAGATACCAATTGGTGTGGCCATTTATTCAACCAGGCCAACTGGTACGCCTTTGGCCGGCTGGCGTGGAATGTGAATTTAAAAAGTGAACAGATAGCAGATGAATGGCTAAAGCTTACTTTTTATGGCGCCCAATCTTCAAAATCGGGCGAAGCCAATTATAATGCAGGTTGGAACGATAATTTCCTCAAACCTGTAAAACAAATGATGCTCGATAGCCGCGAAGCCGCCGTGAATTTTATGACGCCGCTTGGCTTGCACCACATCATGTCGGCCAACGGCCATTATGGGCCCGGCCCGTGGTGGGCGCCAAAAGGTATGCGGGCTGATTGGACGCCGCCGTATTATCACCAGGCGGCCGAAAACGGCATTGGTTTCGACCGCACCAAAACCGGCAGCGATGCGGTTGAACAATACCACGAACCTTTGGCTTCGCAGTTTAATGATGCAGCTACCTGCCCTGAAAAATATTTATTATGGTTTCACCATGTGCCCTGGGATTACAAATTGAAAAGCGGCCGCACGTTATGGGATGAATTATGCTATAAATATGATGAGGGTGTAAACCAGGTGCGCAGTTTTCAAAAAGTATGGGACAAAGCAGGTGTTTATGTTGACAGCACGCGTTTCCTGGAAGTACAGCGCAAACTGCGTATTCAATGTGTGAATGCGGGGTTATGGAAAGATGCCTGCCTGCTATATTTTCAGCAATTCAGCAAAATGCCCATACCGTATGAATTGGAAAGGCCGGTAAACAATCTTGATGTAATGATGTACAACGACAGGGGTGACGGGCGTTCGCACTAAGGGTATTTATTGAGCTGGTTCAAAACTATTTTAAATTTATTTTCATAGTTATTGCGGTTTTCCCGGTATTTCAATTTCAATGTAAAATCAATTTGCCATCAATGAAAAATTTGTTGCTTTCCTGCTTCGTTTTATCATCCTGTTTTTGTTTATCGCAAACAAACCAATCATTAAAACTCTGGTACAACAAGCCTTCCGGCGATGTTTGGGAAAATGCTTTGCCGGTTGGTAATGGTTTCCAGGCGGCAATGGTTTATGGAAATGTGGATATGGAAACTATTCAACTGAATGAAGGCACATTATGGAGCGGCAGCCCAAACCGTAATGATAACCCGTTAGCGCTGGATTCGCTCGAATCCATAAGAAAGTTAGTGTTTGAAGGCAGGCAAAAAGAAGCGGAGCAACTGGCAAATAAAGTTATCATCAGCAAAAAATCACAAGGACAAATGTTTCAGCCGGCCGGTGCATTGCACCTTGCCTTTAATGGTCATAGTAATTATGATGATTATTACCGTGAGCTGGATATAGAAAAAGCTGTCGCCAAAACTTCTTATAAAGTAGGCGATGTTAATTATACAAGAGAAGTGATGGCTTCTTTTCCGGACCGTGTTATTGTAATAAGATTAACGGCCGGCAAACCCCGCAGCCTTTCATTCAGCGCTTTTTATTCAACCCCGCAGCCAAATGCGGTAATGAAAACAACGCCTGCAAAAGAATTAACCATTGCCGGTACTGCCATTGATCATGAAGGCGTAAAAGGGCTGGTGAAATATAAAGGCATTACCCGCATAAAAACAGAAGGCGGTACAGTTTCATCAACTGATACATCGCTGATTGTAAGCAATGCCAACGCAGCTACCATTTATATTTCCATTGCTACCAACTTCAATAGTTATAATGATTTGAATGGCGATGAGAATGCACGGGCCGACGCTTGCCTGGCCAAAGCATATCAAAAAAATTATGCTGATATGCTGAAAGCGCATATTGCGGCTTATCAAAAATTCTTTAGCCGTGTTAAACTTGATCTTGGCACAACCGGTGCAGCAAAGCTTCCAACCGATGAAAGATTAAAGCATTTTAATTCAGTAAATGATCCACAACTGGTAACGCTTTATTATCAATATGGCCGTTATTTACTGATCTCCTCTTCACAGCCCGGCGGCCAGCCTGCAACCTTGCAAGGCATCTGGAACGATAAAATGATGCCGCCCTGGGACAGCAAATACACCATTAATATCAATACAGAAATGAACTACTGGCCGGCAGAAAAAACCAACCTGCCGGAAATGCATGAGCCATTGATAAAAATGGTGAAAGAACTTGCCGTTACCGGTCAACAAACTGCCAGGGATATGTATAGTACCCGCGGCTGGATGGCACATCATAACACCGATATCTGGCGAATAAACGGTGGCGTAGATGGCGCCTTCTGGGGGCTATGGCCTAATGGCGGTGGCTGGCTAAGCCAGCATTTATGGGAGCATTATTTATACAATGGCGATAAAAAATACCTTGAATCTGTTTACCCGGCTTTAAAGGGTGCTGCCTTGTTTTATGCTGATTATTTAATAGAACACCCCAAATATCACTGGCTGGTTATTTGCCCGGATGAATCACCTGAAAATGCACCCGCTGCTCATGACGGTTCTTCCATTGACGCAGGTGTAACCATGACAAACCAAATAGTTTTTGATGTATTTTCCAATGCCATAGAGGCGGCAAAAATTTTGAAGCGCGACCAGGCCTTTGCAGATACACTGATACAAAAACGCAGCCGCCTCGCACCCATGCATATTGGCCGTCACAGCCAGTTGCAGGAATGGCTGGATGACGTAGACGATCCAAATGATAAGCACCGCCATATTTCCCATTTGTATGGGTTATTTCCTTCTAATCAAATCTCGCCTTACCGTACGCCGGAATTATATAGCGCAGCAAAGAATACACTTTTGCAGCGGGGTGATGTTTCTACCGGCTGGAGCATGGGCTGGAAAGTAAACTGGTGGGCCAAAATGCTGGATGGTAATCATGCATATAAACTTATTCAAAACCAGCTGACACCTGTAGGCACCAACGAAGGTGGTGGTGGCACTTATAATAATTTATTCGATGCGCACCCGCCATTCCAGATTGACGGTAATTTCGGTTGTACATCCGGCATAACAGAAATGCTGGTGCAAAGCGAAGACGGCGATTTGCATTTATTACCGGCGTTGCCCGATGTATGGCAATCATCAGGCAGCATCAGCGGACTTCGTGCAAGAGGTGGTTTTGAACTGGTAAGCATGGAATGGAAAAATGGTAAAGTGGTAAAAGCCGTTATTAAATCAACTTTAGGCGGAAACCTTCGGTTAAGAACACCAAACGAAATGAAGCAGGATGGCGGCATATTGACAAACGCATCAGGGGATAATGCGAATCCTTTTTACAGCGTTGAAAAAACACCCCCGCCAATTATTTCGGATAAAGCGGTTATAACATCACCCGATTTGAAAAAGACTTTTGTTTATGATATACCAACGCAGGCAGGAAAAATATATACGTTGATTGCGAAGTAAATTATCTGGGCCAGGTAGTAAGATTAAAAAGTAACAGTAAAAATTCCATAAATAAAAAATAGCAACAGGTTATTACATGTAAATATTACAACGAACATGTAGAAGATAAGTTTCAAAATTTTGAATAATTGTAATACTGACAATTTTAATAACAAGTTTTAATATACCTATTCATGATGAAGGTAAACTACTTGAGAAAAATCAGAAACAACCAAAAAGCCGGCTTGTGTCTGCTATGCAGTTTTGTTTTGTTTGCGAATTTTTTGTTTGCTCAAAAATCAAACACTGGGAAAGGTGCCTTTTATACCGGTGTGTATCCAAATGTTTTCAGGCAGGCTGGATATAGCCAGGCAGATATTGATGCAAAAGTTAATAAAGCTTATACCGATTTATTTGAAGGGCCCAACAAAATATATTTTGAGGTGGAAGATTCGCTGGGTTATGTGTCAGACATAAAAAATAAAGATGTCCGTACCGAAGGTATGTCGTATGGAATGATGGTTGCCGTTCAACTCAACAAAAAAGATGTGTTTGATCGCATCTGGCGCTTTAGTAAAAAATACCTGCAGCATAAAGAAGGGCCGCGGGAAGGCTATTTTGCCTGGAGTTTTAACCCTCAAACGATGAAGCAAAATTCGCCGGGCACTGCTTCTGATGGTGAGTTATATTATGTAACAGCGCTTTTATTCGCTTCCAACAGGTGGGGCAATAAAACAGGTATTAACTATTATGGTGAAGCCAGGCATATTCTGGATGCAATGTGGAAGAAAGATGGAACGGGCGGCATTCACAATATTATCAATACCGAGCATAAACAAATAAGCTTTACACCCGAATACAACAATTATAAATGGACGGATCCTTCTTATCATTTGCCGGCTTTCTTTGAGGTTTGGGCAATGTATGCCAAAGATGGCCACGAACAGTTTTATAAAGATTGCGCCGATACTTCCCGAGCATATTTGCACAGGGCTTGCCATCCTGTTACCGGCTTAAATTATGACTACGCTGAATTCAGTGGTGAAGCGCATATTGCACCATGGATGCCTGCAGGATTTCGTTATGATTCCTGGCGCGTACCCATGAATATTGCTATGGATTACTACTGGTTTGGAAAAGATAAAGAATGGCAGCGGGATTATGCAAAGCGGTTACAAACCTTTTTCCGCTCAAAAGGTATTGACACATTTGAAGACCAGTTCAATCCCGATGGTTCAAGGCCTGATTCCATTTTACAGGCTGGGGGATTTAAAAAATTGCGTCATTCGCTGGGCCTGGTTTCCACGGTGGCTTCAACTGAAATAATTTATAACAGCAATAAAAAATTTGATTTTGTACATGCGCTTTGGAACAACAAACTGGCGCCTTATGAAGATGGTTATTTCGATCCTTATTACGATGGCTTACTGTATTTATTCAGCCTGATGCATTTAAGCGGAAAATATCA
Source organism: Parafilimonas terrae (assembly GCF_900115755.1). Taxonomy (GTDB): domain Bacteria; phylum Bacteroidota; class Bacteroidia; order Chitinophagales; family Chitinophagaceae; genus Parafilimonas; species Parafilimonas terrae. The sequence goes on along the minus strand of NZ_FOXQ01000001.1, from coordinate 81,685 downwards.
AATCATACAATCTCAAACGCATTAATAAGCTCATTAAACAACGCAACATATCTTATGAGTGAACAATTAAAAAAAACTGCCTTACTGCTTGCCTGTTTTTGCCTGGCATTGTGTTCTTTTTCACAGGACAAAAAGTTCTACATTTTTCTCTGTTTTGGCCAATCGAACATGGAAGGCAATGCCCGGTTTGAACCACAGGATACAATCAATGTCGATACCCGCTTTAAAGTGATGGAAGCAGTTGATTGTCCCAACCTGGGCCGCGAAAAAGGGAAGTGGTATACTGCTGTTCCGCCACTGTGCCGCTGCCATACAGGGTTAACACCTGCCGATTATTTTGGCAGAGCACTGTTGGAAAATCTTCCAAAGGATGTTACTGTAGGTGTGATAAATGTAGCCGTTGGTGGTTGCAAGATCGTGCTCTTCAATAAAGACAATTATAAAGGTTATGCCGATACCGCGCCTGTCTGGATGAAGCCGATGATAAAAGAATATGACGGCAGCCCTTACGACAGGCTGGTAGAAATGGCAAAGCTGGCCCAGAAAGACGGCGTGATAAAAGGCATCCTGCTGCACCAGGGTGAATCTAATACCGGCGATACTACCTGGCCTTCACAGGTGAACGTTGTGTACAACAATCTTTTAAAAGACCTCAACCTTAAAGCTGCTGCAGTGCCTTTGTTGGCCGGTGAAGTAGTACACGAGGAACAAAATGGTATTTGCGCCCAGATGAATGCTATTATTGATAAACTTCCGCAAACCATTCCAACGGCGCATGTGGTCTCATCAAAAGGTTGCAGTGTAGCAAAAGATAACCTGCATTTTAATGCTGCCGGTTACAGGGAACTTGGAAAACGCTATGCCGCTGTTATGCTGCCCTTATTGGGCTATAAGATGAAGACGGAAAATTAAAAGCATTAAAAATACCTAACCATACCAAATCAAAATATCAAACGGACAAACATCATGAAATACATTTTGCTCATTGCACTTGTGGCATTTATTTACCCGCAAGCAAATGCACAGCCTGTCACCAACCATGCACCACAGGGGTTTGATTCGATGCAGGCAAATATCCCACATGGAAAAATTGACACCATCTCCTATAACTCAAAAACGGTTGGCAATGCACGAAGGGCTATAATTTATACACCCCCCGGTTATTCGAAAAAGAATAAATATCCTGTACTGTATTTGCTGCATGGCATTGGCGGTGATGAAAAAGAATGGCTCAACGGCGGCAGCCCGCAGGTAATACTGGATAATTTATATGCAGAAGGAAAACTCGTTCCCATGATTGTTGTAATGCCCAATGGCCGGGCCATGAAAGATGACCGTGCAACCGGCAATATTATGGCGCCCGATAAAGTGCAGGCTTTTGCCACCTTCGAGCAAGATCTGTTAAATGATCTTATTCCTTATATCGAAAAGAAATTCCCGGTTTATACAGATCGTGAACACCGTGCCATCGCAGGCTTATCAATGGGCGGCGGCCAGTCGCTCAATTTCGGCCTTGGCAACCTGGATAAATTTGCCTGGGTGGGCGGCTTTTCTTCGGCGCCAAATACCAAAGCCCCTGAACAATTAGTGCCCGATCCGGAAAAAGCAAAACAAATGCTGCGGCTGCTCTGGATTTCCTGTGGTGATGCAGACGGGCTTATTGGTTTTAGCAAACGCACACATGATTATCTGGTTAAAAGCCATGTGCCGCATATTTATTACATAGAACCAGGCGTGCACGATTTTAAAGTGTGGAAGAACGGTTTGTATATGTTTTCGCAGTTTCTGTTTAAACCTGTGAACCCCTCTGCATTTTCTAAGTATACCGTGTTGGGAACACCTGCCGAAACCAATGTGTATAATGCAAAATATCCGCAGATACTGCCAGACAGCCGCGTGGTTTTCCACATAAAAGCACCTGATGCGCAAACAGTGCAAATTGATTTGGGTAAGAAATACGATATGCTGAAAGATACCGGTGGCTACTGGCAGGTAACTACCGATTCTATTGGCGAAGGTTTTCATTATTATTCTTTGATTATTGATGGCGTTGCTGTGGCTGATCCCGCCAGTGAAACATTCTATGGAATGGGGCGCATGGCAAGCGGCATTGAAATACCTTTTGCCAACGGTGATTATTATGCTTTAAAAGATGTGCCGCACGGCGATGTCCGTATCAAAGATTACTTTTCCCCGGTTACCAGGTCCTGGCGCCAAATGTATATTTATACGCCGCCGGGTTATGATGAAAACACATTAGCCAGGTATCCTGTTTTATACCTACTGCATGGCGGCGGGGAAGATGAACGTGGCTGGGCTGCACAGGGAAAAACCAACCTCATTTTAGATAACCTAATTGCCGAAGGCAGGGCGAAAGCTATGATTATTGTAATGCCTGATACCAATATTGGAATGGGTGGTTTTAACGCTAATGGAATAGAAGGTTCAATGAAAATGTTTGAAAGCGAAATGAAACAATCCATAATTCCTTTTGTTGAAAAAAATTACCGCGCTAAAACAGGTGCCGGCAGCCGTGCGCTTGCAGGTTTATCAATGGGTGGTTTGCATACGCTTTATACCGGTATCAATAATACAGATGTGTTTTCCAGTCTCGGTGTATTTAGTTCAGGTTGGATAGTGCCGATGATGGATAAAACCGCCGATGCGCAATATGCTTTTATGAAAGATAACGCTGACAAAATAAATAGTAATCTGAAAGCATTCTGGATTTCCGAAGGCGGCCCCGAAGACATTGCTTACAAGAATGGCCAGATTATGTTAGGCAAATTAGATGAACTGAAAATTAAGCACACGTATTACGAATATCCCGGCGGGCACACATGGCCGGTGTGGAGAAATGCTTTGTATCATTTTGCGCCTTTGCTTTTTCAATAAAAGCGTAAACGCTACCTGCTTTAAAATTTAAATCACTCATTAAATATTAAAAACATGAAACTAAAATCAACGATTGTTTTTTCGCTAACATTACTGGCGAGCCAAATTTGTTTGGGGCAAAATAATGTGGTTGAAGATTTCAAGCCTTCAACGCTTAACCAACCCGGGCAGGAATATCCCCAGGTAAATTCCCAGGGATATGCAAGATTTAAAATCAAAGCTCCGCTGGCTGATAGTGTTCGGGTAAGTCTCGGTTTGGGTGGAAGAGGAGGCACTTTGCTCACCAGGGACGCGGACGGATTTTTTACCGGCACCACCGAAGGGCCGATGGATGAAGGTTTCCATTATTATCATCTCACAGTAGATGGCGGCACTTTTAATGATCCCGGAACATTGAATTTCTATGGCTCTACCCGTTGGGAAAGCGGTATCGAAATACCCGCACACGACCAGGATTTTTATGCACTGAAAGATGTACCGCACGGCCATGTGCAGCAAATTCTTTTTCCTTCAAAAAGTACCAATACATCAAGGCGTGCTTTTGTTTATACACCGCCGGCGTATGAAAAAAATACGTCAGAAAAGTATCCTGTATTGTACCTGCAGCACGGCTGGGGCGAAGATGAAACGGCGTGGAGCAACCAGGGGCATGCCAATCTTATCATGGATAACCTGATCGCCGAAGGGAAAATAAAACCGTTTATTATTGTGATGACTTATGGAATGACCAATGAATTAAAATGGGGCCACATGAACGAATTCAAAATTGACCCTTTCCAAACGGTGCTTGTGGATGAGTTGATTCCTTATGTTGATACGCATTTTCGCACGATTGCCGATAAAGGCCATCGCGCCATGGCAGGCCTTTCTATGGGCGGCATGGAAACGCATATGATTACGCTGAATAAACCTGATGTTTTTTCTTACTACGCTTTACTCAGCGGCGGCATTTATACGCCTGATGAGCTTAAAGACAAATCAAAACCGAAGCTCATCTTTATAAGCTGTGGCAGCAAAGAAAGACCTGATGCTGTTAAGAACGCAGTAACAACTTTGAAGGGCGCCGGCTACAATGCAGTTTCTTATATTTCTGAAAATACGGCTCACGAATTCCAGACATGGCGCCGCAGCCTGCATGAACTTGCACCTTTGTTGTTTAAGGATTAAGAATTATATACTCACCAAATTATGTATGATGATGTACAAACCGCTTAGTCTTTTTATGGCCATTGCTTTTAGCACGGCTGCCTGTTTTGCCCAATCAGATAATTTTAAACCGGCCGTTACCAATTTTCCGGGAAAGCAATACCCACAGGTAAATGCCGAAGGCCGGGTGCGTGCCAGCATTGCAGCGCCGGAGGCCAACAAGGTGCAGCTTGATATTGGTGGAAAGAAATATGATATGGTAAAAGATGAAAAAGGCGTTTGGACAGGCGAATCGTTGCCGCAGGATGAAGGCTTTCATTATTACCAGCTAAATATAGACGGCGTTCCTGTTCCTGATCCCGGAAGCCTTTACTTTTACGGCGCCGGGCGCTGGGGCAGCGGAATTGAAATTCCGGCTGCAGACCAGGGTTTCTTTGCGCTGAAAGATGTGCCGCATGGCCTCGTAAGCGAAAATATTTATTTCTCTAAATTAACCGGTTTGTGGAGGCGCTGTTTCGTTTATACGCCTCCGGGTTATGAAAAAGATACGAAAACACGTTATCCTGTTTTGTATTTGCAACACGGAAGTTTTGAAGATGAAACGGGCTGGTCGCGGCAGGGCCACGCCAACCTGATCCTTGATAATTTAATTGCAGCTGGCAAAGCTGTGCCCATGATTATCGTTATGGATAATGGCTATGCACTTAAACCAAACGCAGAAGTTACCGACAGCAAAGCCAGCCCTGAGTCTATTTTTGAACAGGTGATGATAAACGAAATCATCCCGATGATTGATGGAAAATTTCGCACGGTTGCCGATCGTGCGCACAGGGCGATTGCAGGCCTTTCTATGGGCGCCAATCAAACCATGCGGATCATTATGAATAACCTTGACAAGTTTTCTGCGCTTGGGGCTTTCAGCGGCACTTCCAATTATCCCAGCACAGATGTTATTGATCCTGCTAGATTTTTGGATGGAAAATTTAATGATGCGGCAGCTATCAATAAACAATTGAGAGTGCTGTTTCTTGGGTTGGGCACCAAAGAGCCAAATCCTTTTCCCGGATCTGTTGGTGCGTTCAGGAATATGCTGGATAAACAAGGCATTAAACATGTATTTTACGAGTCGCCGGGAACAGCTCATGAATGGCTTACATGGAGAAGAGACCTGGAGCAGTTTGCGCAATTACTTTTTAAGAAATAAATCAACAGGATAAATAGGGTGTGAAGCTTTGCACCCTATTATTACACAAAAGCAAATGAGAAAAATAAAGATTCTTTTTATTGGAATATGCTTATTGCCGTTTGCTGCTCACGCGCAGCGAGTCATAAATCTTTATCCCGGAGATATTCCGAATTCAAAGAAAACAGCATTAAAAGACATTCCTGAAAATGTTTCAGCAGGTTTGATGCGCAGGGTTATTACACCAACCCTGCAAATATATTTGCCGGAAAAAGATAAGGCCACCGACGCTGCAATAGTCATTTGCCCCGGTGGCGGTTACAGCGTAATTGTTTATGATGGTGAAGGTACGCTGACGGCGAAAGAACTTGTCAAAAAAGGCATTGCTGCTTTTGTATTGAGATACCGTTTGCCCAATGATTCTTTCCAGGTAAACAAAACCATTGCGCCTCTGCAGGATGCGCAGCAGGCAATAAAAATGGTGCGTGACAGCGCCGTTGCCTGGGGTATTAATTCAAATAAAATTGGCATTATGGGATTTTCTGCCGGCGGCCATGTGGCTTCCACAGAGGCAACGCATTTTAATAAAGCGCTCATAGAAAATAAAAGCAACAAGAGCCTGCGGCCTGATTTCCAGATTTTAGTATATCCCGTTATCAGCATGCAGGATAGCCTTGCGCACCAGGGTTCACGTACACAATTGTTGGGAGATAATCCCTCAAAAGAAACGATTGATCTTTATTCAAATGAATTGCAGGCGGATAAAAACGCTCCTCCCGCTTTTATCACAGTAGCAGCAGATGATAAAGTGGTGGATGTAGATAACAGCATTGTTTATTTTGAAAAATTAAGGCACAATAAAGTGCCCGTGGAAATGCATATTTATCAAAAAGGCGACCACGGTTTTGTGTTCAGGCACCCGGGATGGATGGAGCCCTTGTTTGAATGGATGCAAAACAATAGCTGGATAAATAAATAAGATTTTAATCATGAGCAGATGTTCTAAACATTAGAGTATTATGAAACAAAAAACATTAAAAAAACTTCGTTTACTGTTGCTGGTTGCAGTTGCCTTCTCAATGAATCCGGTGTTTTCGCAAACGCCTGAAATTAATTTGAATGTAGCACAGGCCAACAAAGATGTCAGCCCGATGTTATACGGTTTAATGACCGAAGAAATTAACCATTCTTATGATGGCGGGTTGTATGCTGAATTAATCCGTAACAGGATTTTCAAAGACAGTAAAACGGAGCCCGAAGGCTGGAGTCTTGTGAAAGAAAATTCTTCGTCACAGGCAGATATAAAATTAATAGGAGCACAGGAACATGTGCCCAATGATGAACGCAGAAATGCCATCAATAGCGCCATGCAGGCTTGTTTGAGGCTTACAGTTGAAAAAGCGGATGGTAATGTGGGCATTGCCAATGAAGGGTATTGGGGCATCCCCGTAAAACCTTCTACTACATATAAAGCATCATTTTATATAAAAGGCACAGACCGCAGGGAGCCTCTACGTTGGCCATGGGAACCCAAGCCAACCACGCCGCCGCTGCCTGTAATTGAAAATAATACACCCGGCCCTATAACGGTTTCCATTGTAAGTAATGATGGCAAAACTGTTTATGCAAAAGGAACGATCAATCTCGAAAAAAGTACTTACTGGAAACAATATGAAGTTAACCTTACAACAGCTGCGGATATAAAACCCACAAAAGATGCAAGGTTTGTAATTTCCACCGATCGTGTTGGTGTTTATTATTTCAACCTGGTTTCATTATTTCCGCCTACTTATAACAACCAACCAAATGGTTTTCGCACAGACCTGATGAATATGCTGGTGGATATGAAACCAAAATTTCTCCGTTTTCCCGGGGGAAATTTTTTAGAAGGCCCAAAACTGACCGATGCTTTTCCGTGGAAGGAAACGCTTGGCCCTATTGCCAACCGCCCGGGACATAACGGTTCATGGGGTTACCGTGCATCTGATGGAATGGGATTACTGGAATTTTTGTTATGGGCAGAAAACATGGGTGCTGAACCGGTTTTAGGTGTTTATGCTGGTTATTCGTTGGAAGGCGACCATGTTGATGCCGGCCCGCTTTTAAAACCGTATGTGGATGATGCACTGGATGAAATAGAATATGTAACAGGCGATACAACTACCTACTGGGGCGCCAAACGTGCCAGGGATGGACATCCGGCGCCATTCAAACTTCAGTATGTTGAAATTGGTAATGAAGATTGGTTTGACAGGAGCAATAGTTACGATGGCAGATTTAAACAATTCAGGGAAGCCATTGAAGCAAAATATCCCAATATAACCTGCATTTCAACTATCCCGAAAACTCAATATCCTGCCATGAGCGTGAAGGGTAAAGATGCAGATGTGGTAGATGAGCATTACTACCGCGATTCGTGGGATATGTGGGAAAATGCTTCGCAATATGATGCCTACGACCGCAACGGACCAAAGATATTTGTGGGCGAATGGGCTACAAGAGAAGGCAAGCCAACTACAAATTTAAATGCGGCCTTAGGAGATGCTGCCTGGATGACCGGGATGGAACGCAATTCAGATTTAATCGTTATGTCTTGTTATGCGCCTTTATTTGTAAACGTGAGCATTGATTCATCAAACGGAAAAAGAGCGTGGCAGTGGGATTCAGATTTGATTGGTTATGATGCATTAAACAGCTACGGCTCACCTTCTTATTACGTACAAAAATTATTCAACCATTATTTGGGTAATAAAATTGTACCGGGCACCGTAAAAAATACACCCGTTCAAAACAGGCCGCTTACCAAACAAGACAGCGCTAAAGGTGTAACCGTTAAAACGGTGCCTATGCTTTTTTATGCGGCAACTATGAATGATACAACGGGTGTCTTGTATTTAAAAATTGTAAATACAAAGGCAAAAAAAGAAACGGTAAAAATTAATCTTGAAGGTGTCAACGGAACTGAACCTGAAGCAACAATGGTGGTGGTTAAAGGCAATAAACCCGATGACACCAACAGTATAACGGAACCGGAAAATATAGTGCCTGAAACATCTACTATAAAAGGCATTAAATCGTCTTTTACAAAAACATTTGATCCGTTTTCGGTAAGTATTATTGAAATTAAAACACGTAAATAATGCATGCCCTTTCGTCTGAAAACAGGTTAAATTTTTTATTTCTTAACTCAATAAAAACACGCATCTATGAAATTTCTACTAACAGCCATGTTGCTTTTTGGTGCTATGGTTACCTATGCACAGAACCCTATTGACGGTAACTGGAAAGGCACCCGCGAAACACCCAATGGCTCATTCGAACTTAACTACACTTTTAAAGTAGAGGGCGATTCTTTAACCGGAGTTTTAAAAACCCAGTTTGGTGAAATACCAATCGAAAACGGCAAAGTGGATGGAAAGAAATTTTCTTACAGCATCAGTTTTAACGACATGACCATCAACAATACAGGTGAGCTGGTTAGCGACGATGAAATTGTTACTAAAAATGAAAGGGGCGAAACAAAACTTACAAGGGTAAAGGAATAAACTTCGCGTTTATGCTCAGCAAATGGGATTCTTATCCGGTTAAGCAGGATAAGAATCCCATTTAATATTTAAGTATCGAAGGTGAAATTTCCGTGCCGGTAAGCAACCATATCCTGCTTAAATTCAGAAATCAATAACAGAAGCTTATGTATATTGCAGGTGAAAAATAATTGTAAAAAAGACAAATAAAATTATTTTTGCTTGCACAATGATTTATTGCTTGCGCAGTTCTGATAATGATTTTAATAAACAAAGTAATGGTGAAGTCAATTTTGCATAAAGCAGGTAAAACAAATACCTGGCTTTCGGCAGGAATATTTATTGTATTTTTTTGCCTTGCAGAAAATGCTCAGTCACAGCAAAGGCTATATCCCAACCAGTTTAATTTAAGTGAAGTGGTGTTGCTTGACGGGCCATTTAAGCATGCCCGCGACCTTAATATTCAAACGCTGTTAAAGTATAATGTTGACAGGTTATTGGCGCCTTATTTAAAAGAAGCTGGGTTGTCACCTAAAGATTCAAGTTATAAAAACTGGGAAGGGCTTGATGGCCATATAGGCGGGCATTATTTAACGGCCATGGCGATTAACGCAGCAACAGGAAATGCTGAATGCAAAGAACGCATGCTGTATATGATTGCCGAATTAAAAAAATGCCAGGAAGCCAACGCTAAAAACCATCCTTCCTGGGGTGTTGGTTATGTGGGTGGCGTGCCTGATAGTAAAGCAGTTTGGACTTCTGTACAAACCGGTGATATGAAAGCATTTCGTGCAGCATGGGTACCCTGGTATAATGTACATAAAATGTATGCGGGCTTAAGAGACGCATGGAACTATACCGGCAACGAAGAAGCTAAAGATATATTTATAAAGTTTTGCGACTGGGCCATCAATATCACTTCGGGTTTAAACGAAGAGCAAATGCAAAACATGCTCGATATTGAACATGGCGGTATGAATGAAGTGCTGGCAGATGCCTACCAGGCAACAGGCGATAAAAAATACCTCGCTGCTGCAGAAAGGTTCTCGCACAGGATGCTGCTCAATCCTATGAGTGAAGGGAAAGATAACCTTGATAATAAACATGCCAATACACAGGTGCCCAAAGCCATTGGCTTTGCAAGAATAGGAGAGCTAAGCGGTGATGATAAATATAAAAATGCAGGTAACTTTTTTTGGCAAACAGTAACGGACAACCGAACACTGGCTTTTGGCGGTAACAGCAGGCGCGAATTTTTTCCCAGCGCTGCAGCCAGCACCGATTTTATAAATGATATAGAAGGCCCTGAATCCTGCAACTCGAGCAACATGCTGAAGCTTACAGAAGATTTGTTTCGCACAAACCCTTCAGCCAAATATGCAGATTATTATGAGCGCACGATGTATAACCATATACTTTCAACACAAAATCCTGATAACGGCGGTTATGTGTATTTCACGCCGGTGCGCCCGAGAAGTTACCGTGTATATTCAGCGCCCAACGAAGCTATGTGGTGCTGTGTGGGAACAGGCATGGAAAATCATGGCAAGTACAATGAATTTATTTATACGCATCAGCATGATTCCTTGTTTGTAAACCTTTTTGTTGCTTCAGCATTAAACTGGAAAGAAAAAGGAATAGCGTTGAGGCAGGAAACGGCGTTTCCATACCAGGAACAAACAAAACTGGTGATAACAGAAAGCGCTTCGCCGTTTACATTAATGATACGTTATCCGTTTTGGGTAAAAGACGGCGCATTAAAAATTACAGTAAACGGAAAAGCTGTTTCAATAAATAATCATCCTTCATCATACATTGCTGTTGAACGTAAATGGAAGAAAGGCGATGTGGTTGAAATTACATTGCCCATGCATAATACAATTGAGCATTTGCCCAATGTGCCCAACTATATTGCTATTATGCACGGGCCTGTTTTATTAGGCGCTAAAACAGGTACAGAAGATTTGAAAGGATTGATAGCAGATGATAGCCGCTGGGGCCATATTGCCAGCGGCGAAAAATTACCTATAGATAAAGCGCCCATTATTATTGAAGATGATTTGAATAAACTTACCACTGAATTAGTTCCCGTAAAAGATAAGCCGCTCAACTTTACTATTCCTGCAGTAAAGCTGGAAAACCCTGTTGATGTTACACTACAGCCATTCTATCAAATTCACGATGCACGTTATATGATGTATTGGATGGCATTAAGCAACAACGGTTATAAATCTTATATCGATTCTTTATCAGCAATAGAAAAACAAAAAATAGAATTAGATAAACTCACCATAGATTTTGTGGCGCCCGGCGAGCAGCAGCCGGAAGTGGATCATGCCCTGCAAAGTGAAAAATCAAGAACCGGCAATAACCAGGACCAGATGTTCAGGCAGGCGTTTAACAATGGTTATTTCAGTTATAATATGGCAACTAATAATGAAACCGGTTTAAGTTTAATGATACGTTATTGGGGCGCAGAATGGGGTGATAATAAGTTTGATATTTATATAGATGATCAAAAATTAATTACAGAAGATAATAGTGGAAGATGGAACCAGTCGCAGTTTAAAGAAATCATTTATCGCATACCTGATAGTATGATAAAAAATAAAGATCATATACGTGTAAAATTCCAGGCATTGGAAGGCGCTAATGCAGGGCCGGTATATTATATAAGGTTATTAAGGCCACATTAAACAAACAATAATTTTTCAATTGCATTATATAAAACAGATCCAAAACATGAACCGTTTTACCAAACTTGCTTCTTTCAAAAAAATAATATTGCTTGCTGGTGTGGCCTGCAGCTGCGCTCTTGTGGCGCAAAGCCAAACGACAGGCGGCAAGAAGATAAGCACCGATTTGTTCGGCCTTTTTTTCGAAGACATTAATTATGCTGCCGACGGCGGTTTATATGCTGAAATGGTTCAAAACCGTTCGTTTGAATACAGCCCGGCAGAGCGCCGCGAATGGAACCCTTTTTCCTACTGGGAATATATTACGCCGGGTTATTCTTATGGAAAAATAAGCGTGGAAACCAATGAACCGGTGCATGCAAACAACCCGCATTATATGGTGCTTACGGCGGAGCATGTGGGGCATGAAGAAAGCTTTAAAGGCGATGCCGGCGTGGGCATAAAAAATCCAGGTTTTGAAGGTATGGTTGTAAAGGCCGGTGAAAAATATAACTTGTCATTCTTTGCCCGGCAACTTTCTGAAAAGGCTGTTACTTTAAAAATAAGCCTGCAAAAAAAGGATGGAAAAAATATTGCTGAAACCAATATTTCCACTGCGTCAAAAGATTGGAAAAAATATACAGCCACGCTTACTGCTTCGGAAACCTATGATACGGCGAGCCTTATTATACTGGCTGCAACAGAAGGCCAGCTTGCATTAGATGTAATTTCTCTCTTCCCCCAAAACACATTTAAAGGCCGTGCCAACGGGCTTCGTGCAGATTTAGCGCAGTTACTTGCTGATATGCACCCGGCTTTCATACGTTTTCCCGGCGGTTGCCTTACACATGGCGATGGCCTTGATAATATGTATCGCTGGAAAAATACCATTGGCCCGATAGAGCAGCGTGTGGAGCAAAGAAATATATGGGGCTATCATCAAACGGTGGGGCTTGGTTATTATGAATATTTCCAGTTTTGTGAAGACATCGGCGCCAAGCCATTGCCTGTTTTGCCTGCGGCTGTAAGCTGCCAGAATTCAGGCGGTACCTGGCGTGTGGGCGGAACGGGGCAAAAAGCATTGCCGATGGATGAAATGCAGGACTATATTCAGGAAGTATTAGATCTTATTGAATGGGCGAATGGGCCGGTTACATCTGAATGGGGCGCAAAGCGTGCTGCTGCCGGCCATCCGGCTTCTTTCAATCTTGAATATATAGGTATTGGTAATGAAGATAAGATAACGCCGGAGTTTGAATCAAGGTTTAAAATGATTTATGAAGCCGTAAAAGCAAAGCATCCTGAAATAACAGTTATAGGTACGGCAGGCCCTTTTCACAGTGGTGAAGATTGGGAAAAAGGATGGCAGTTTGCGCACCAGTTGCAGGTGCCTGTTGTGGATGAACATTATTACACCGATCCAAAATGGTTTATTTCCAATCAATACCGTTACGATAAATATAACCGTGATTCATCGGAAGTATATCTTGGTGAATATGCTTCATGGGGCAACAAACTCAGGAATGCCATTGCAGAAGCGGTTTACATGACATCGCTTGAACGCAATGGCGATGTGGTAAGAATGGCTTCTTATGCACCGTTGTTTGCAAAAGATAAGTTTACGCAGTGGACGACCGATATGATATTCTTCAATAACACTACGGCCTCGCTAACGCCAAATTATTACGTGCAGCAATTGTTTTCGGCTAACCGTGGCGATCTGTATTTCAGCAACGTGATTAAGAAAGATGCGAAAGATTCATCGCTGGCTGCTTCCTGTGTGCAGGACAGCAAAACGAGTGACATAATTTTAAAGCTCGTGAATTATGACAGCGCTGTTGCCAAAACCATGAAGGTTGATCTTTCCAGGTTTAAAAAAATGCAGCCTGCGGCAGAAAAAACCGTACTAACCGGCGATGCAAATGCGCAGAATACATTGCAGGAAAAAAACAATATAACACCAGTTACATCGGCATATAACATAAGTAAAACGTTCAATTATACAGCGCCGCCAATGAGCTTAACGGTAATAAGAATAAAAATGAAGTGAGGGCTTTTTCGTCAATCGTGAATGGTCAATCGTGAAAGTATAAATGCATGATGATGATAGAAATGCTTTGACACGGCATTGTTCAATAAAAAATACCTGATAATTTAATCAACAACCATGAAGAAACATTTAAACATATTCAACGGAATTTTACTTGCTTGCTGCATGCAAACTTTTGTATCAGCGCAAACATTAAAAGATGTTTATAAAGATGCTTTTTTAATGGGTACGGCAATTACACCCGCTATCACTTCAGGCAGCGATAAAGCCACGCAGGATATTGTGCTCAAACAGTTCAATGTAATTACGCCGGAGAATGTGATGAAAGCGGCGCTCATTAATCCAAAACCCGGCGTTTATAATTTTAGTCCCGCTGATGATTTTGTTGCTTTTGGCGAAAAACATCACCTGTTTATTGTTGGGCATACACTGGTATGGCATAACCAGTGCCCTGGCTGGTTTTTTACAAATGCAGAAGGAAAACCGAATACAAAAGAAGAACAAATAGAAAGGTTAAGAAGCCATATACAGGCTGTGGCGGGGCGGTATGCGGGGCGTGTAAATGCATGGGATGTGGTGAATGAAGTGATAGGTGATGATGGCAATTACCGCGAAAACACAGCCTGGGTGAAAGCCTTTGGCAATGGCGATACGCTGGTAAAATATGCTTTCAGATTTGCAGCGCAATATGCACCTAATACTGAATTATACTACAACGATTTTAATGCATGGCGGCCATCCAAACGAGATGGTATTGTGCGCATGATAAAGATGCTTCAACAGGAAGGCATCCGCATTGACGGGGTGGGCATGCAGGGCCATTGGGGTTTGAATTATCCGAAGACGGAATATATTGAACAGGCAATAGATGCCTACTATGCCTGCGGTGTAAAAGTGATGATAACAGAACTGGATGTGGATGTGTTGCCGCTAACCAAAGAAGGACAAATTATAGGGCAGGGAATGGCAGACAAGCAATTTCAACTGGAAGAGTTTAAGGCGTTTTTTGATCCTTATCAGAAAGGCTTGCCGGATAGCATGCAAACTGTGCTTGCCAATCGTTATGCAGAATTATTTTCCATTTTTTATAAACGCAGGGATAAGATTGCAAGGGTAACATTATGGGGCGTGCATGATGGCATGAGCTGGAAAAATGATTATCCTATCCCGGGCAGGACAAACTATACTTTGTTATGGCTGAGAAACCTTGAGCCAAAGCCTGCATTGCAGGCTGTGTTGAATGTGCCAATGTCTGAACCTTGATTTATAGGATTGTGAGATTGACAGGATGAATGCGCATAAAATCAATATTTAAATCATTTTGGGGGCGTTTTACAATGGAGCATTGATTATTGTGTATTGAATATTGAGTATTTGCTTTTGCTGTTAAAATGGTTTGGACTGTTATTGATAATTCCTTTGAATTAATTTTTTAATAAAATGTTGATGAAACGAAGATTAAAAATGGTTGCATTACCACTATTGTTTATGTTATTCTTCTTAAACATAACGCATGCGCAAAATGTGCATAGCGATAATGGCGACGGCACCTATACCAATCCGCTTATTTCTGCAGATTTTCCTGATCCGGATGTAATTCGCGTTGGCGATACTTATTATATGGTTACCACTACCATGTTTGTTTTTCCAGGCGTTACCATTTTAAAATCGCATGACCTCGTAAATTGGGAATATTGCAGCAATGCCTTGCCCCGCTTCGATTTCAGCAATTGTTACAACCTTGATACCTGCAGCCGTTACGGGCATGGCCAGTGGGCAACAAGCATAAAATATCATAACAATAAATTTTATCTTTTATTCATAACATTGAATGAAGGCGGCTTTATGTGCACGGCCGATAAAGCTGAAGGGCCCTGGCACATTACACACCTGCCGAAAGGTTTTTACGATCCCGGTTTATTTTTTGATGACAATGGCAAAGTATATGTAGCGCAGGGTTACAACAAAATTTCCATCACAGAAGTTAATGACAGCCTTGAAGCCATTGGCCCGGATTCACTTGTTTATACGGGCGATATTCGCAAAGGGCTTGAAGGAACGCACGTGTATAAAATAAACGGTTATTATTATTTGTATTGCACTTATGGTGGAAGAGATGGCATGCAGGTCGCTTTGCGTTCAAAAAATATTTATGGCCCTTATGAACAAAAGCTGCTCATTTACGATACAACAAAAGGTATTAATTATGGCATTCACCAGGGCGCATTAATTGAAACACAAACCGGTGAATGGTGGACGATATTGTTTGTTGACAGCGGCCCTTTTGGGCGCTTTCCTTCATTGCAACCCGTAACCTGGAAAGATGGCTGGCCGATGATTGGCGTGAATGGTAAAGCGGTAACAACTTATAGAAAACCTAACGTTGGTAAAAAATATTCCATTAAAAATTTTGCTACATCCGATGAATTTGATGATAAAAAATTAGGCATGCAGTGGGGCTGGAACCACAACCCTGATGATGCAAAATGGTCGCTCATGGAAAGGCCCGGTTATTTGAGATTGAAAACATCGGGCATAACGCAAACGTTCACGATGGCGCGTAACACGCTAACGCAAAGGCCATTTGCTAAACATGATCAAACCAAACCCACTATTGCAACAACAAAAATGGATGTGGGCAAAATGAAAGATGGCGACATAGCAGGCCTTGCGGTTTTCCAGGACCCTTATGCTTATATCGGCGTTAAGCAAAATGGCAGCAGCCAATATATAATTATGGTGAATAATGGCAAAACAATTGAGTCGGCAGCGGTTAGCGCTTCAACAATTTACTTCCGCACCATAGCTTCCAACGCCACTTCGCTGGCAACATTTGAATACAGTACGGATAATAAAACGTTCAAGCCTTTTGGCAATGCATTAGCGATGAAGTTCAACCTGAAAATTTTCACCGGCAATAAATTCTGTTTGTTTAATTACGCCACTAAAATGCCTGGCGGTTATGTTGATGTGGATTGGCTAAGGGTGGAGTAGGGGGTTGAATAGTTGATAGCTTGATTAGTGAAACCGGCCTGGCTTTAGTTAAAATTGTTTTTATTAAATACTATTTCTGGCAACTAAAATCCAAATCCCTATCTTGCGGTTTATAATTCATAATAATGGCTGAATTAAAAAAACAAACATCACCACAACCTCAGCAGGTAAAAGCCGCGAAAGCCACGGATGCACCGGCATTATTCAATAAAGAAAATTATAAATGGATGCTCATCGGCGGCATCATTATTATACTTGGAATGGTGCTGATGAGCGGTGGAAAAAACACAGATCCCAATACATTCGATTATAAAGTTGTGTACAGCACAACGAGAGTTACAATAGCACCCATACTTATTGTGCTTGGCTTGCTGGTGGAGATTTACGCAATCTTTCGTAAGCCTGTTCAAACTGCAAAGGCATAAAGCGCTGTAAAGCGCTTTTCTTTTTTTATCCTGATTAATATAATAATCACCAAAACAGGCTATGACAATTTTCCAGGCTATTATTATTGCTATAATTGAAGGCTTAACCGAATTTCTTCCTATATCGAGCACGGCGCACATGCGTTTTGCCAACCCTTTTCTTGGCATACAACCGTCGCCCTTCGTTGATATGTTTGAAGTGGTTATTCAGTTTGCGGCCATACTTTCAGTTGTTGTAATTTTCTATAAAAAATTCTTCGATTTCAAACGCACTACTTTTTATCTCAAGCTCATCATTGCTGTAATTCCGGCGCTCATTGTTGGCGCTATTTTAAAGGATTATATTGATACCGCGCTGGATAACCTGATCTTCATTTCCTGCGTTATGATTGGTGGCGGTATATTGCTGCTGTTTATTGATAAACTCTTCAAGCGCAATAATATTGATGATGAAAGGGAAATATCATTGCCCAAAGCATTTGCAATTGGTTGTTTTCAATGCCTTGCCATTTTGTTGCCAGGCTTAAGCCGCAGCGCTGCAACTATTGTAGGCGGCATGCAGCAAAAATTAACCCGCACACTCGCTGCTGAGTTTTCATTTTTTCTTGCCGTTCCAACCATGTTTGCCGCTTCGGTAAAAAGTTTCTGGGATGTATATAAAGATCATCCCGATACTTTGGTTAGCAGCAATATAAGTGTGCTTGTAATTGGCGCCGTGGTGTCTTTTATCGTGGCTTTAATTGCTGTAAAATCTTTTATTGGCTACCTGCAAAAGCATGGGTTTAAAGCATTTGGTGTTTACCGTATTATTTTAGGTGTTGTTATTCTCGTGCTTGCATTGAAAGGGATGCTGTAAAACCCATCTTTTATTTGAAGCAGCCCGGATAAATTAAATCAAAATTGCCTACCTACTAATAGGTAAGTATATTTGCCGTTTCAAAAATGGATACCAGGATTGAAATAGTAAAAATTGCAGATGCGCTTATTCGTGAAAAAGGATACAACGCATTTAGCTTTACCGATATTGCCAGGCAGCTTAATATTAAGAATGCATCTGTTCATTATCATTTTCCTACTAAAACAGACCTTGGCATAGCCATCATTCATCAACATCAGCAGCAGTTATCCGCAATTATTAAAAATAACCAGGATAGCGATTGCATGAAAAAAATGAATGCTTTTTTTTCAATATATACCATTGCTAAAAGTGAAAATAAAATATGTCTTGTGGGCTCTTTGGCCACTGATCTATATACAGTAGAACCGGAAATTCAGGATGAACTTAAAAAACTGGTTAAACATATACTTGGGTGGGTAACTGCAATTTTGGAGGAAGGCCGTGCAAAAAAAGTTTTTTACTTTGATATTGATGCCCGAACCAAGGCCTTAATGATAGTAACCAATATGCTGGCCGCAGTACAACTTACAAGACTAACAACTAAGAAGGACTTTGAGAAAATTAAACAAACAATTATTAACGACTTAACTAATAATAAATGAAAAGGGTTGTTGTAACAGGAATGGGCGCATTAACGCCAATTGGTAATAATCTTAATGATTTTTGGAAATCATTGATAAATGGTGAGAATGGCGCTGGGCCGATAACAAAATTTGATACAACGAAGTTCAAAACGAAGTTTGCCTGCGAGCTTAAAAATTTTGATCCACTGCATTTTATTAATAAAGCGGAGGCGCGCAAATATGACCCGTTTACCCAATATGCAATTATCGCAGCAGATGAAGCAATTGCCAATGCCCGCGTAAATTTTGATGAGCTCAACAGGAACCGCATTGGTGTTATATGGGGGTCAGGTAATGGCGGTGTAACTACTTATGATCAACAGCTAACTGAATTTGTGCTTGGAGATGGAACACCAAGGTTTAGCCCTTTTCTCATTCCTAAAATGATAGTAGATATTGCATCAGGCGTTATTTCAATTAAACATGGTTTAAGAGGAATAAACTTTGCTACTGTTTCAGCCTGTGCTACTTCCAATACTGCCATTATTGATGCGTTTAATTATATAAAATGGGGCAAAGCCGATATGATTATTACAGGTGGTTCTGAAGCGCCCATAACCCAAAGCGCAGTAGGCGGCTTTATGTCGGCAAAAGCGCTTTCAACATTGAATGATAATCCGCAACTGGCATCGAGGCCTTTTGATATAAACAGGGACGGTTTTGTAATGGGAGAAGGCGCAGCCGCAATTATACTGGAAGACCTGGAACATGCAAAAAAGCGCGGCGCCACTATTATTGCTGAAGTATCAGGCGGTGGCATGGCTGCCGATGCTTATCATTTAACGGGAACGCATCCTGACGGTGAAGGCGCTTATTTAGGCATGCTTGCTGCACTGGAAGATGCAAATATTCAACCGGCAGACATAGGTTATTTAAGTGCACATGCTACGTCAACGCAGCAAGGCGATCTTAGCGAACTTAAAGCCGCTGAAAGAATTTTCGGCAAAGCAAATAATTTAAATATCAGCGCTACAAAATCAATGACAGGGCACCTTTTAGGTGCAGCAGGCGCTATTGAAGCCATAGCCTGCATTAAAGCTGTTCAGGAAAACATAATTCCGCCAACGATTAATTCAACAGATATAGAACCTGAGTTTAAAGATATATTTGATTTCACGCTGCATAAGGCGCAACAAAAAGAAGTGCATTACGCCATGAATAATACATTCGGTTTTGGCGGGCATATTGCCACAACAATTTTTAAAAAATATATTGATTGATTATTGAACCGGCGTGGCCTGGCTGGCTGTTATTAACCATGCACCATTCTTTCTTTCAAGCACATCGGTGAAATAGCTTTTTAATGAGTAAGGGCCGCCTGAAGCATCTTTACCTGTTTCTGTTTGCATCCCGGTTACAATGGCAATATTCCCTTTAATTTTTACCTGCATATCAGACAGCGTAAGCCCGTTGATTGGCTGTGCCCGGTGCTGCAGTTGCTGTTTGGTAATTAACTGGCCGGACGGCGTAATGATAGTGGCATCATCCGTGAAAATAGCCAGGAGTGTTGGAATGCTATGCTTACTGAAGGCATCTGCCACATTTCGTTCAACAGCGAGAACATTGGCTTTATCATCGTTTTGGCTGAATGCAGCGTTTACAGTTGCAGCCATCAGCATTATACATATTATACGTTTTATCATAGCTAAATCTTTAATAAATGATGCAGTAAAAACTTTAAATGTGCTTAACAATTATTAAGCCGTTTGAACAGTATGGATGATAAAATATTTAAAAGGTTTTTGCCGCAAGTTTAAACACATAGTTTACTGGCTATTTAATCATATAGCCAAACGCGTAATAAAGAAATCAACTGATCTGCATCAACAGGCTTGGTTATATAATCCGATGCGCCTGCATTAATACATTTTTCCCTGTCGCCCATCATGGCCTTTGCCGTTACCGCAATAATGGGCAGCTTTCTGTATCTCGGGTTTTCACGAATGCGTTTGGTGCTTTCATAACCATCCATTTCAGGCATCATCATATCCATTAAAACGATGTCGATGTTTTTGTGCTGCGACAGTTGGTTTAATGCATCCTTGCCATCAATGGCTGAAATTACATTCATGCCATAATTTTCCAGCGATTTGGTAAGCGAGAAAATATTGCGCACATCATCATCTGCAATTAAAACTGTTTTGTCTTTTAATACTTCTTCAAATTCGCCCAGGCGTTTGTATTTGGATGATTTTTTATCTTTCTTGCTTTCTTCTACCAAATGCAAAAACAGCGAAACCTCATCCAGTATTCTTTGATAGGAATGTGCTGTTTTTACAACAATGGAATCTGCGTATTGTTTAATGCGCATTTCTTCTGCATGGCTTAAATTCTTGCCGGTAAATATGATGATAGGCAGGCTTTCCATGCCCGGCGTTTTTCTTACTTCTTCCAGTGTATCATAAGAGCCCTGCGCCGGTATGCCCATATCTAAAATAACACAGTCTATATCTTGCTCGTTTAATGCTTTTATGCCTTCGCCAATTGAATTTTTTATTTCTGCGGAAACATTAAAGCTCTCAAGAAAGTAAGCCAGCGCTTTTGCATGCTTGGGGTTTTCTTCAACGATCATTACTTTTTTAGGATGCTTGCTCAGTGCATCTTCTATCCTTTGAAAAACAGCGCTCATTTTTTCGAAAGCTACAGGCTTATTTATAAAATCAACAGCGCCTGAAAGCAGGCTTTTTGTTTTTGCATCATAAGACGACATGATATGCACCGGTATCGGCCTTGTTTCCGGGTCTGATTTTAATTCATCCATTACTTCCCACCCGCTTTTTACCGGCAATTGTATATCGAGCAAAATACCGTTAGGCTTATATTTTCTTGCAAGTTCAATGCCTTCGTCGCCACGCACAGCCACAATGCCTTTATACTTTTTCCGCCTTGTAAATTCGAGCAGCGATTTGGCAAATGCAGTATCATCTTCCACAATAAGAATGGTTTTATCTGTGGCTGAAATGTTATTCCTGTCATCCGGAACAGGCTGAGGAATAACATCTGAAATATATTCCCTGTTTTGTGTTTTGGTAAGATGTGTATCTACAATTTCAGGCTCAATTTCCGCAACTGCAGCCGCAGTAATTTCAGACGCCTTATAAGATGATTTCCGGTTTGCGGGGATGGTGAGTGTAAAAGTGCTGCCTTTTTCTTCTTCACTGCTTACTGTTATTTGCCCGGATAAAAGTTTAGCAAGTTCACGGCTTATTGAAAGTCCCAGCCCTGTGCCGCCGTACTGGCGTTTGGTTGAGCCATCAGCCTGCTGGAAAGCTTCAAAAATTGTTTCAAGTTTTTCTGCCGGAATACCAATGCCCGTATCCGTAATAGTGAACACAACAGTGTCTTTTATTTTTTTAATATTCAGGGTCACAGAACCGCGTTTGGTAAATTTCAGTGCATTTGAAATAAGATTGCGCAGAATTTGCTCCAGCTTCAGCCGGTCTGTTTCTATGTATTCAGTTGCTGATTCATCTTTCTCAATCTTGAAGATAATATCCTTGTCTTTTGCAAGCGGTTCGAATAATGCATTCAATTCATTCACCAGGTCTTTAACAGCCACATCGCTGTACTCCAGTTCCATTTTGCCTGATTCTATTTTAGAGAGATCAAGTATTTCGTTGATAAGCGTGAGCAATGAATTGCCGGAGTTTTGAATAACTGTTGCATATTCAATCTGGTCCTTGCTTAAATTGCTGGTGTGATTTTCTGATAATAATCTTGCCAGTAACAGGATGGAATTAAGCGGTGTTCTCAATTCATGCGACATGTTTGCAAGAAATTCAGATTTATATTTTGTAGTTAATTCAAGCTGTTCTGCTTTTGCCTGTATTTCAAGGTTACGTTCGAGTATCAGTTCATTTTTTTCTTCAAGCAGGCGGCTGCGTTCTTCCAGCTCTACGTTGGATTGCAGCAATTCTTCCTGCTGCACTTTAAGTTCTTCTTCTGAAGCCTGCAGTTTTTCTGCCTGCACTTCCAGCTCAGCATTAATATTTTCCAGCTCATTATGCTGGCTTTGCAGTTCTTCAGACTGGGCCTGTGTTTCAGCCAGCAATTCTTCCAGCCGCTGATGATTGCGTGCCGTGTGAATGGCCATGCCAATGTTATAACTTGAACTGCGCAGGAATTGTTTGGTTAAATCATCTATTTCTTTAATTGAAGCCAGCTCCAATGCGCCTTTTAGCTTGCCTTCAAAAAAAACAGGAACGGCTATAATGTTTTTAGGTTTTAAACTGCCTGATGAAAAAGATATCATCATATCCGTTTCATCAATATCTTCCAGTAAAAGTTCTTTGCCGCTTTTTGCACTTTGGCCTACAAGATATTCACCAAGGTTTATGGTTTTTTTTATTTTGCTTTCATCCAGCGCAATTCCGGACGTTAATACAAGGGAATTATTTTCGGCAAGATAAAAAGCTGCTACCGGTATTTTTGTATAGGCCGTTATAAAATCAATAATGTTGTAGGCAAGCTGGTTAAGATTTTTTTCGCCAATCATTTTATCATTAAGGCCCGCCATGCCGGTTTGAAGCCATTCGTTATGCGACAGGTTTGTAAAAGCTGAATCAAGCGACTCTGCCATTTTATTTAGTGACAGGGAAATATTGCCCAATACATCTTTTCCTGCATCGCCTATTCTTGTTTTATAATTGCCGGCTGAAATTTTATCTGCTATACTTTGAACAATATTAAGCCGGCTATTTATATCCTTATCTTTTTGCTCAAGTTCTTCCTGCAGTCTTGTTCTCTTTTCCAGGTCGCTGTTTACCCTGAAAAAAGAAAGCAATGCCACTGCAAAAGACAGTAAAGAAGCTATGATAATAATTGTTGGGGTAGATTCTGAAAGCTTGTTCATGCTTGCTGTGCGGGCCTTTAAAAAATCGTTTTCCCTGTTTTCCATTTGTTGCACCAGTTGCCTTGCACTATCCATATACGCTTTGCCCATATCAAGCGAACTATCAGAAGGAGAAATACCTTTTCGTTTATTATCTATGTGTGTTTGCAAACTGCTGAAACGTTTTGCAACAAGCTGCCTGAGCTGCTCTGCACTTTGCGTTTGCAAATTGTTTTCAGCAGAAAGGTCTTTTATCTCGCTGATAAGTGAATATGCTTTTGGAAGCGATCCTGTATATGGTTCCAGGAAGCGTTCTTCGCCGGTTAGTAAAAAACCGCGCTGGCCGGTTTCCGCATCTTTTAAAGCTGATATAACATTTTCCAGCTTATTAATTACCTGATTAGTATGCACTACTTCTTCCTGGCTGTTCAATAAACCTTTTATGCTCGCATAAGATGCTATTGCACTCACTATAAGCAGCAAAAAAGAAATTCCATAAAGCAGCAATAAATTTCTTTTGAAGGTTGAGTTCATAATTTAAATTTATTAATATAAAACAGCAGATGGCTTTACAGCCTGAGACACAGGCAATACTAAAATAAATGTTGTGCCTTCATTTTCCCTGCTTTTTGCTGTAACAAGGCCATTATGCTTTTCAATTATTTTTTTTACAATGCTCAGGCCAATACCTGTGCCCTGGTATTCTGATCTTCCATGCAGGCGCTGAAACATGGTAAAGATTTTATCAAGGTATTGCTCATTAAAGCCAATGCCATTATCTGCAATGTAAATGCGGCAATAAACGCCCTTTTCAGCGGCTTTGCTTTCAGCAGATTTTTCCTTTGTGAAATCGCTCCATATTTTCATTTCGGGGGCAGCGCCTGGTTTTGCAAACTTAATAGCGTTGCTGATGATGTTTTGAAAGACCTGCCTTATCTGGTCAGGTATCATTTCAATCGTTGGCAGATTATCAACATTAATAGTTGCCTTTTTTTCTTTAATAACCAGTTCAAGATCGGTAATAGCGCCGCGGATAACTATATTGAGCGAAGCAGTTACAAAATCAGGATCAGTGGCAAGCCGGGAATAACTTAAAAGATCGTTGATAAGGGTGCGCATTCTTTCAGACGAAGCAATAATCCTGTTGATATACTGGCTGGCATCGGTGTTTTCCATAAAGCGCTCTTTCACTATCTGGCTGAACGTGATGATTTTTCTAAGCGGCTCCTGCAAATCATGCGAAGCAATAAAAGCATACTGCTGCAATTCAGTATTGCTGGCTTCCAGTTCTTTATTGGCTTCAATTAATTCAGCTGTTCTTTCTTCTACTTTTTGTTCAAGGTTATGTTTAATATCATTCAGCTCTTTTGTTTGCCTGTAAAGCCTTGCAAAGGTTTTTATTTTAAGTAGTAGAAGATCGGGGTCAAAAGGCTTGGTAATATAATCAACACCGCCTGAGGTGTAGCCTTTTGTAATGAAGCGCTTATCAATATTTACGGCCGAAAGAAATATAATAGGAATGTCTTTTGATTTGCTGTAACCTGTAATATTTTCGGCTACTTCATAGCCATCCATACCGGGCATTTGCACATCAAGGATTATAAGCTCATATTCCGTTTTAAGAATTTTCTTTAATGCTTCTTCTCCAGATACAGCAGTGTCCACATCATACAGGTTTAACTGTAACAATGTTTTAAGTGAAAAAAGATTTTCCTTTTTGTCGTCAACAATAAGAATCATACTGCTTTTTCTGTTTTATAATTTTGATAAGCAGTTGGCAAAATACACATTAAATCAACAAACGATAAAAGCGGAAGACGTATTACTCAGATTGCGCAAAGTTTTTTCAAGGTTACCGTTCACGTGTTTTGAAATAGTTGATAATATATGCTTCAGCTCTTTTATGCTGGTGGGTTTTGTAATAAAACATATAGCGCCTTTCAGCATAGCCTCTTCAATATCTTTCGATTGGGAAGATGTTGTGTAAACAATCACGGGTATGTTACGGAGAGCAGTATCTTTTTTTAGTTCGGCAAGACATTCTTTGCCACCCATGCGCGGCATATTCAGGTCTAAAAAAATAACGTTTGGATAATTACCGGGAGTGTGTTTTAAAATTTTTAAAGCTTCATGGCCATTGCCGGCATTAATAATTTCCAATGCGGGGTTGGCTTCCATTGCTGCTTCTTTAAAAATCGCAACATCATCAGCATCATCATCAATAAGAAAAAAACGAATGTAATCGGACATATAAAGGTTTAATTACTTTTTGTCGTAAAATAAATATTTTATGACACAGGGAAATTTGGTAGCAAAAATATAGTTCTAAATGTATTTAAATGCAAAGCCGTGTTATAATTTGGAAACAATTTTTAAAATTACGAAGCTGTATTTGTTATGCCTTTTAATAATGATTTCCATATTAAAGAAAAAAATGAACGTTGCGGATCACGCTGATAGGTTACATATTCCGGCCTGGCATCATTCATCGTATTCGATTTATTAATAACGAATGTGTTTGCAAAAAAGCTAACCAGCTTTTTCTTTTTTAATTTTTTTGATTCCTCCTGCTTTTTTAAAGCCGTAATGTTTAAATCATCATACACAAATAAAACGGAACTGCGGGCCTTATAACTATTGGCTATAATATGTGCATTTAATTTTTTTATCGCCAGGCTGTTTACTTCAAACAGGCCTAACGTTTTTGAAGCAGGGTTTATAACTGTGCCATCCATTGGCCCGAGGTTAATGTCCAGCGTAAAATCGCCATCTTTTGTTTTCGTCATATCAAACTGAAACACTGCACTAAAACTTCCTGCATTGAACAACTTACTTTGCGCTGCAACTTTTACTATTTTATCTGCGGCTATTTTTTCGGGCACATTGGTTACGTTCGTTAGCTGGCCGCTTATATCGGTCCATGTAACAGCGCCGGTTTGTTGTGTTTTTATATTAAGCTCCCGGTAAGTGAATTCAAAGTTTTTTATTAAGATAGTATCAATATCAACGGGCATATCTAATCTTGCCAGTAACTGGTGTGGAAAGTTCCCGATTTTTGATTTGGGTGAGGGCGGAATATTTTTATCAGCATACACTTCCATTGAACCATTATTAAATTCCGCATGTTTTGCTGTAAAGCCTTCTCCTAAAAAAAGGTTATACCAATCAATATTATTAAAGCTGGCCGTTTTAAATTTTATATCATAACGGTCCTTATAAAATTTAAGATGTTTGCCAAAGTCCTGCTTGCTGTACCGCGGCTGCAAAGCAAGGCCGGTTGCGTCAATTGATTTTTGCGCCGCATGCAGAATGAGCGTATCAGCTTTTAAAAAATACATGCTGTCCGGCGTTCTGAAAGTATAACCTGGAATATAAATATTTGCCTGTTTGGCATACAGAAACCTGCTTGTATCAAACTGGGTGGTTGAATCAATTTCAATATTATTGAAACGCATTGAAACGTTGCTGAACGTAGTAAGCTTCTCTTTTTCTTCAGCTATATTATGATAAATGAAGTTCATGTTTGAAATAGAGAGGTCTTGCAGGCTGAAGTGGCCAAGGCTTTTTTGTATGCGTGAATAAAGCGTTGCTGTGTCTTTAAAAATTGTATCCCGTTTATTGACCGGATGATAAATTTCTACAGTAGGATTTTTTATATTGAGCGCATTGAGGTTTATATTTTTCTTATCTAACAGGTCAGCAATGTTAAAGCCATCAATGTGCAGGTCAGATAATGAAATTTTATAAACATCAACCGGTGCGGTTCCTTCAGCCAATAACTGGTTAAGGCGTGTTGAATCAATTAATAGTTCAGCATTATGTACTTTAATTTTAGAACCTACAACATCAATTTCTATTTTATCCAGGTTTAAAATATACAAGCTGTCAGAAGCTTCTTTTATAACCTGTTGAAGTTTTGCTTTTATTAAAGGCTCAAAATCTTCGCTCTTTCTAACTTTTAAATAAATGAATATTCCAATCAGGAGAACGGCTATAACAGAAGCAGTGATAATAATGATCTTTTTCAAACTTGAGGCTATTAAATTATTTGTGGTAGTCAATATTAATTATGACTATTTTTAAAGGCCAATTTTATACCAATCATTAAATACATAAAACTTTGTATTTAATGATTATTTATAAACAAAAATGTAGATGAAATGCCCCTGTTTGTTAAACAACGGATTTTAATTTTGATATATAAGATTCAATAAATTCTTCTTTTCTTTTTAACCTGTATTGCATTACAAACCTTGGATGTGGCAGCGTTTCAATACGGTTGAACCATTTATGTTCATTGTTCAGTTTTTGCAGGTACTTTAAATTTTCACCTTCGCCAATACAAAAACATACATCGGTTTTTAAACCAAAATCAATTTGCTGCTGCATGCAATCAATAATAAAAGGCTGAATGTCTTTAAGCAAAACTTTATCATCGTAATAGTTCAGGTTTTTGCCATTTCTTATAAATCCAAGCGGGCTCATGGCTGTTATATAAAAGTGTTTGTAAAATGCTTCGCTGCCGCCGTAAGCGTCAATCATATCATAAATAAAAACGGAAGACAATTCCTGTTTTTTTTGAAAATCATTATTAATGCCGCAATTCTTTTCCAAACGGATGGGATCGGTAAACGGAATACCGGTAATACCACCGCCAAACCTGCCTGGGTTTATGCCTATTAAAGTATGCCGTTTGCTGTTATCGTTATAATATTTTTTATAGAATGCAGTGCATGCTTGCTGCACATCTTTACGCTGATGCGCATCCAGTACTTCTACGCCGTTTTGTAATGCAAAGGGCAATTTAAGATTGAACAGGAACCGGAGAACTTTATTGCTGAACATAATGGTATTTGCAAATGGTTTTTGAATAAAATAAAACAGGTGCAAACTTATTAAAGCCTGCACCTGTTTTCTTACAAAGAATAATGTTTATAAAAGGCCTACAACTTTTGTATAATTAGTATCTGTTAAAATAGTAAGTAACTGGTCTTTAACTTTTACAATATGCATCACCAGCTTCGACTCTTTGCAGGATCGCAGGAATTCGATGATCTCTGTGAACCTGGGATTGTCTGCGCCATTTTCTTCGCGGTGCGCCTCGTTTCTCAACTGGAACAACTTCAGTAATTTTTTAGTTTCCTGCGGTGTAGATTCAACATACTCTTTAATGTCGCGATAATCTTCCGCAATTTTTCTAAGAAACTTCTGGTAGTAGATTTTTGAGAGCCTTTCGAGTGTAAGAATTGACATAGTACACTTTTTTAATGGTGAATAATAAGCAATCCAATACGGTAGCAAGCATCAACGGCGGCAAGGTATTGTTTTATGCTGTTATAAACAATACATTTTTTTCCACATAAAAATTACATAATATAATTAATCTCCGCCTTCAAATCTTGCCAATTCTCCCTCATCAAGATCTGCAGCAGGATCAGGCGGCGGCGTAAGGTCAAAGTCTTTCGAAATATCTGCTTCCGCGGCTTCATGTGCAGCCTCTGATGCCTTGGGTGATTGTTGCTGCGGCTTTAAGATTTTTTTGTTTGAACTTTTCTTTTTCATAAAATTCAGGAGAAATATAGTTTGTTGCCTCACCAAGAACTTCACAATTTCTTACAACGGCATCCTTGCACATTCTGTCAACGGCAAAATTATCGTAGGTTTAATTTTCTGTAAAAACAAGAATGGCCTTCAATGCATCTATTATGTCATCAACCAATAATAAATCATCCCGTTTAGACATAAATTAAATCTTGTTCAATAGCCTTCAAATACTTTGGCTTTAGCCCTTTTTGTAATTACCTGTACTTCCCTTTCAAATAATTTATCAAAGTTGTACAGCATATCAAGATAACTTAACCCGGGAGTGGTATCAAAATCAACCAGCAAATCAATATCACTATTTGCGGTTTGCTTATCCCGGCTAAATGAACCAAATAAAGCAATTTCAGAAAGCCCATATTTTTTTGCATTGCAGGCTTCTGTTTTTGTAAAATATCTATAATCTTTTCTTTGGTCATATATCAAAAATAAAATTTAATTTTTTAATGCGCTTCCAGCCAGTTATCACCTATGCCTAATTCTGCTTCTACAGGCACATCATGCGGCAAAGGCAATGCGGCTTTCATGTTGTTTAAAATGAGCGGTTGCAATACACCCAGCTCAGATGGCACAGCATCAAACACCAGTTCATCATGCACCTGCATGATCATTTTACTTCTTAATTTTTCTTTTTTCATGGAATCATGAATCTTTATCATCGCCATTTTTATCATGTCGGCTGCCGTGCCCTGGATGGGAGAGTTGATAGCGTTGCGCTCTGCATAACCACGTACGGTGAAGTTGGCGGAGTTAATATCTTTCAGCCAGCGTTTACGGCCCATTAATGTTTGCACATAACCATGCTCGCGGCAGAAGTTTATCATGTTATCCATGTATTTTGTAATACCGCTGAATTCTTTCTTATAATTATCAATTATTTCTTTCGCTTCTGTGCGGCTTATGCCAAGGTTGTCGGCCAGGCCAAAAGCGCCCTGGCCATAAATGATACCGAAGTTTACACTCTTTGCCTTGTAGCGCATTTCTTTTGTAACATCTGCAGCCTCTACATTAAAAACTTTTGCCGCAGTAGCTGTATGAATGTCTGCATTGTTTTTAAAAGCATTGCACATGTTTTCATCACCGCTTATTGCTGCAACAATCCTTAATTCAATTTGCGAATAATCTGCACTGATGATAACATTGCCCTGCCTTGGAATAAACGCCTTGCGTATTTCTTTTCCACGTTCTGTGCGTATGGGAATATTTTGCAGGTTGGGATTATTGCTCGCAAGCCTTCCTGTAACAGCTACAGCCTGCCCGTAAGTTGTATGCACACGGCCGGATTTCCTGTTTATCAATGAAGGCAAAGCATCAACATAAGTTGACCTTAGCTTTGTTAGCTGGCGGTAAGCAAGAATATCTGCAACAATAGGATTATTATGCGCCAGTTTCATTAATACATCTTCGCCTGTTGCATACTGGCCGCTTTTTGTTTTTTTGGCCGATGGGTTCAAATTGAGTTTTTCAAATAATACTTCGCCCAATTGTTTAGGCGAACCAATATTAAACTTAACGCCTGCACCGGCATATACAGCCTGTTCAGCCTGGTAAGCTTCACGTTCCAGTTCTTTTGAATAATTAAGCAAAAAAGGAACATCAATCATCACGCCTTCAAATTCCATATCGGTTAAAACTTTAACCAATGGATTTTCCACTTCATAAAAAACACGCTCAACATCTTTAGTTTTTAGTAAAGGGTGCAATGAGTGTTTTAACTGTAAAGTAATATCTGCATCTTCTGCAGCATAATCTTTTAATTTCTGTATTTCCACATCACGCATGGTACCCTGGCCTTTACCTTTTTTACCGATAAGTTCTTCAATATGCACAGGTTCATAACCAAGATATTGGGCGCTTAACAAATCCATGCTGCGCTTGCCATCAGGCTCAACCACATAATGCGCCAGCATGGTATCATAAACCTGGCCTTTTATTTCACGGTTATAATATTTTAAAACAAGCAGGTCGTATTTTATGTTGTGGCCAATCCATGTAATGTCAGGATTATCAAATAAAGGCTTTAATAATTCAAGCAGGTTACAGGTGGCTTCATAGTCTGTTGTACAGGTTACAAACCAGGCTTCACCGGGTTTATACGAAAAACTCATGCCTACCAGTTCTGCATCGTTGGCATCAATGCCGGTTGTTTCTGTATCAAAACAAATTTCTGTTTGCTGCATTAATACATTAACCAACTGTTTTATCTTTTCTTCTTCATCCACCAAAATATATTCGTGTGGTGAATTGGTAATATTTTTTGATGTAATTAGCCCTTTGTCGTCAATCTCTTTATCTTCTGTTTTTTCAATAATGGTTCTTGCGGCAGCCCCTTCAATAGCATTGCCGAAGAGATCTGTCTGCACACCAACAGGTGCAGATTGAAACACATTGAAATCATCGCCTAAAATTCTTTTGCCAAGGGTTTTAAATTCAAGCTCGGTAAATATTTCAATCAATGCAGGCTTATTCCATTCCTTTAAACAAAATTCTTCTTCATGAAACTGAACCGGTGCATTGGTTATAATGGTTGCCAGTTTTTTGCTGAGTATCGCCGACTCTTTTCCGGCAACAATTTTTTTGCCCAATGCGCCCTTAATATTTTCTGCATTCGCCACCACATTTTCAAGGCTGCCATATTCTTTCAGCAATTTGGCGGCTGTTTTTTCGCCCACACCCGCAATACCCGGAATGTTATCAACGGCATCGCCCATCAATCCTAAAATATCAATTACCTGTTCTACCTTTTCAATATCCCATTTAGCACAAACTTCAGCAGGGCCAAGAATTTCAAAGCTGCCGCCCTGGTATCCGGGCTTATAAATTTTTACGCCATCACGCACTAACTGGCCGTAATCTTTGTCGGGCGTAACCATATAAACATCATAGCCGGCATCATGCGCCTGCCATGCAAGCGTGCCAATTACATCATCGGCTTCATATCCTTCAACACCAATGCATGGAATATTAAAGCCTTCTATAATTTTTTTAATATCAGGAATAGCTTCGGCAAGGTCTTCAGGTGTTTCCTGGCGGTTGGCTTTATAATCAGTGAAATCAGTATGCCGTTCTGTTTTGCCTTCCACATCAAAACATACGGCAAGATGTGTAGGTTTTTCTTTATTGATGAGATCGATCAAAGTATTCGTGAAACCAAACTGTGCGTTGGTGTTTCTTCCCTTTGAAGTAATACGCGGGTTGCGTATTAAAGCATAATAGGCGCGGAAGATGAGTGCATAAGCATCCAGCAAAAACAAACGTTTATCCATCTTGCTAAGATAAGGCCATGCACTGAATCAATTTTGTGAAGGTTGCAGCAAAAATTTTAGACTTAATAAATTACAATCATAATCATTGCATCGATGGTCTATGGGCCATGGGCTATCGACTTCCTAATTAGTAAACTTTTAATTGCTTTATTAAGAAAATGCCTTGATTTTTGCAAACGCCGCACTGCAACCGGTGACATAATAATTATTCTTCAATTTACAACGGGTGATATTGTATGAAACATTTGCCATTAAATCCAAAAATTTTTATTGAAAACAGGAAGCGTTTTATTAAAGAAATGAAGCCAGGCAGCATTGCCGTTTTTAACAGCAATGATGAGGTGCCAACGAGCGCTGACGCCACTTACAGGTTTCAGCAAAATACAAGCCTGTACTGGCTTTGCGGCATTGAACAGGAAGATACAATGGTGATTTTATTTCCTGATAATGTAGAGGAAAAGTATCGTGAAGTATTGGTGTTGGTAAGGCCGGATGAACTAAAAGAAAAATGGGATGGCAAAAGGTTAAAAGCCAGTGAAGCAAAGGAAATTTCAGGTATACAAACTGTGGTATGGCTGGATGCTTTGGATGCTTTATTGCAGAAATGGGTGCATGCGGCAGATAATATTTATTTAAATACAAATGAACACGACCGTAAAGCAACCGGTTATTTTGCCACACGTGATTATCGTTTTGTGCAGGAAATGAAAGAACGTTACCCCTTGCATAATTATGAACGTGCTGCAAAGATCTTATTAAAGCTGCGGGCCATAAAAACGAAGTATGAAGTTGAAGTAATTGAAAAGGCTATTGATATTACTGATAAAACATTTAGCAGGCTGCTTGGCTTCATAAGGCCCGGTGTTATGGAATATGAAATTGAAGCAGAGATAATGCATGAGTTTTTACGCAACCGCGCTAAAGGCGAAGCTTACAGCAGCATTATAGCAAGTGGCGACAGGGCAAGAACCCTGCATTATATTTTTAATAATGAAGAAGTAAAAGACGGCGAATTAATACTGATGGATTTTGGCGCCAACTACGCCGGTTATGCTGCTGACCTTACCCGTACCGTGCCTGCCAACGGCGTATTTACAAAACGCCAGAAGCAGGTTTACAATGCCTGTTTGCATTTACATAAATATGCAAAAAGTTTATTGAAACCCGGCGTTGTACTTGCAGATTATCATGAGAAAGTAGGTGAGGAGGCAACAAAAGTTTTTATAAAGATAGGATTGCTTACAAAAGCTGATGTGAAGAATGAAGACAAGGGAAACCGTGCTTACCGTAAGTATTTATATCATGGTATTTCGCACCACCTGGGTTTGGATGTACATGACCTTGGCCCTTTTAATGAGCCATTGAAAGAAGGCGCTGTGCTTACGGTTGAACCGGGCATTTATATAGAGCAGGAGCAGATAGGCATTCGCATTGAAAATAATGTATGGCTTACAAAGCGTGGCAATGTTGATTTGATGAAGAATATTCCAATTGAGGCGGAAGAGATTGAGAAGCTGATGAAACGTTAACTGTGCACCGATAACCGTTGACCGATGGGCTTCAAATTTGAAAAACTTAAAATATGGCAATTAGCTTTAGGGCTAAGTGGCGAAATCTCCGACATGGTGAAATCTTTCCCTAAAGATGAATTGTTTATTCTTACGTCTCAAATAAAACGCGCTGCCGATTCGGTTGTTTTAAATATTGCAGAAGGCTCAACACTTCAGTCAAAGGTTGAGTTCAAAAGATTTCTTGTTATTGCAAACCGTTCTGCTTTAGAAGTGGTTGCATGCTTGTATCTTTCCATTCAAAGAAAATATATTAATGAAAGTATTTTTGATGATAAATATCAGAAATATGAAAAACTTGTTGCTATGATACAGGCGCTGATACGATCGCTTGGTGAATCGGACAACAGTTAACGGTTATCGGTAAACATTCTCCATGAAACAAATTCCAAACATCATCACACTACTCAATCTCTTCTTTGGCTGTATTGCCATTGTGTATATACTTCAACCAGGATTAGTACCACTGTACAATGCAGATGAACTAACATTAACGCCTGACGTTACTGCGCTCGGCACACAATACGTGAGCATTCCCCAGCAAATGTTTATGGCTTCTTTATTCATAGGCCTGGCGGCTGTTGTTGATTTTTTTGATGGCTTTGTGGCAAGATGGATGAAAGCAACTTCTTCCATAGGTGCGCAGTTAGATTCCCTGGCCGATGTGGTAAGCTTTGGCGTGGCGCCATCTTTAATTATATACCAGTTTTTACGTTTAAGTTTTGCACAGCAGGAAAATGGCCTGGAAGCAAGCGTGTTGTTTTTAATGCCTGCTTTTATTGTGGCCTGTGCAGGCGCTTACAGGCTGGCAAGGTTCAATATTGATACAGGGCAAACCACTTATTTCAAAGGTGTCCCCATACCCGCAAACGGGTTAGTTATAGCTGCTTTCCCTTTAATCTACTGGACAAACGATTATGCCATCGTTACACAAATTTTAATAAGCCCCTGGTTTTGGTATGTTTTAATATTTATACTTTCCTGGTTAATGGTTTCTACAAAGCCAATGCTCGCATTAAAGTTTAAAGGTGTAACGGTGCAAAAGTTAATGCCGTTCATTATTATTGCAGTAATAGCGGTTGTTTCAGCCTTCTTTATCCAATGGCTGGCCGTGCCTTTAAGTTTTTTGGCTTATGTTATTTTATCTTTGCTTTACAAACAGTAAAAACAAAAGCCTTGCGTTATTAAAGCGCCCGGCCAATACAATCAAAGCTTAATATTAATTATGACATATAATGTTCAGATAAAAGTTATGTTATTGAAAGACCTGCTCGATCCCCAGGGCAAAGCTGTGCAGGCGGGTTTAAAGAATTTAGGTTTAAACGGTATTAATGATGTGCGCATTGGCAAGCACATTACTTTACAAATTGATGCAGATTCGGAAGAAGCTGCCAAAGCTGCCGCCGACGAAGCCTGCAAAAAATTGCTCGCAAATCCTGTAATGGAATTTTATGAGATTGAAATGGTGAATTAAGTTACGAAGTACAATGTACGATTTACGACTTTAAAGCTTCAAATCGTAAATCAAAAATCTAAAATCGTACATAATGCTGTACCTCGTTCCCACGCCGCTTGGTAATTTAAAAGATATAACCTTCCGCTCTATAGAAGTGCTGAATGCTGTAGATGTTATTCTATGTGAAGACACACGCACTTCTTCCAAACTGCTGCAGCATTATCAAATCCAGAAACCTTTATCACCGTATCATCAGCATAATGAACATAAAATACTGCATCATTTAATTGAACAATTGCAGGCCGGTAAAACTATGGCGGTTATTACCGATGCAGGCACGCCCGGCATTTCCGACCCCGCATTTTTGCTGGTACGTGAATGTTTAAAAAATAATATTAAAGTTGAATGCCTGCCCGGCGCCACCGCTTTTGTGCCGGCACTGGTAAACAGCGGCCTGCCCATAAACCGCTTTACGTTTGAAGGTTTTCTCCCGCTTAAAAAAGGAAGGCATACATTGCTTACACAGCTTGCAGCAGAAGAACGAACAATGGTTTTTTATGAAAGCCCCGTAAGACTTGTTAAAACACTGAACGATTTCATTAACTATTTTGGCGCAGAGAGAAAATGTAGTGTTAGCAGAGAGTTAACAAAGATGTTTGAAGAGAATTATCATGGAACTTTATCCGAAGTTTGTACCTATTACTCCAACAAAAATGTAAAGGGTGAAATTGTAATTGTAGTGCAAGGCGTGCTTTGATTATGAAACGAACATTTTTCTTTTTATTATTTTTTTCCATAACCTTTTTGGCTAAAGCCCAGCTTGGCAAAATTCCGGCTGCGGTTACAGATGCATTTGCGGCGCGTTACCCGCATGCCACGCATGTTGAATGGCATGATAAACTGCATAATTATGTGGCGCATTTTAAATTAAACAGTTGCATCATCATGGCAAGCTTTTCTTCAAAGGGAGAATGGCAGGGCAGTGAGCGGGAACTGGAATTCAGCCAGTTGCCCGGCGAAGTAAAAGACGGTTTTTCAAAAAGCAAATATGCAGGCCGCGAAAAAAAAGCTGCATTTGAAGTGCAGGAGTTAGGTAAGCCGCTGCGCTACCGCATCAACGTGCAAAAATCCGGCATTCAAAAAAAGAATTTGTATTTTGATGTAAATGGCAGGTTGTTGAAAGAGTCAATCACTTTATAAAAAAATTTTTGTGCCTGGTAAATTGTAGCTGATATTGCAATGCCAGGCATTTTTATATTTATAACTTTTTACAGCATGAATAAAATTGCAACAACCTTATCGTTTTTACTGATTGTTTTCTGCCTATCTGCAAATGCCCAGCCAGACCGCTGGCAGCAACGCATTGCTTACGCCATAGACGTTAAAATGAATGTGGAAACCAACAGGCTTTCCGGCATTGAAAAAATTGATTACTGGAATAATTCGCCCGATACCCTGCACCACGTTTTCTTTCATCTGTACTGGAATGCTTTTCAGCCAAACAGTATGATGGATGTGCGCAGCCGCGAACTGGGTAAAATAGAACTGGGCACCGACCGTAACGGTAATCCTGTGTATGATTGGGACGATCGTGTGCGTGACCGCATTCAACATTTGCAGCCTGACGAAATTGGCTACGACAGCACGGAATATGTAAAGCTGAACGGCGTTGCGCAAAAGCTCATCTATCATGAAACCATTCTCGAGGTGCAGTTAAAAACGCCCTTGCTCCCTCATTCAAAAAACAGCTTCGAAGTTTCTTTTAACTGCCAGGTGCCTGTGCAGATAAGAAGGAGCGGAAGGGATAATGCCGAAGGCATTCGCTACAGCATGAGCCAGTGGTACCCTAAAATGGTGGAATATGATTACCAGGGCTGGAATGCAAACCCTTACATTGCCAGGGAATTTTATGGCGTTTGGGGCGATTACAATGTAAATATTACCATTGATAAAGATTATATGCTGGCTGGCTCCGGCACCATTCAAAATCCGAATGAGGTTGGGTTTGGATATGAAACGTTAACCGGTAACCGTCAACCGTCAACCGAGGCAAAAAACGGTCAACGGTCAACGGTCAACGGTCAACTTACATGGAAATTTGCTGCGCAGAATGTGCACGATTTTGTGTGGGCCGCCGACACTGCTTACACCATGATTAAAAAGCAAATGCCGGGCGGGCCGTTGTTTTACTTCGTGTATAAGAAAGTAGATTCATTACAGCCGAGGTGGGAAACCGTTGCCAACACCATTGAGAAGGCTTACCCCTATATTGCCAAAACATTCGGCGCCTATCCTTATAAAAACTATTCTTTTATACAGGGCGGCGACGGCGGTATGGAGTATCCCATGGCCACGCTTATAAAAAATGCAAGTGTTGGCACGGCCATGCACGAATTTATGCACAGTTGGTACCAGGGTTTAATGGGCACCAACGAAAGTTTGTATGCCTGGATGGATGAAGGCTTTACCACTTACGCCGAACAGCGCACCAGCAACTGGTTAAGGGGCGATACAGCCTTTGCTTTTAATAATTCTTACAATTCTTACTTCAGGCTGGTGAAAAGCGGGAGGGAAGAACCCTTAAGCACGCATGCCGATCACTTTAATACTAACTATGCATACTCTGTTGCGGCTTATTCAAAAGGTTCTTTGTTCCTTTCCCAACTGGGTTATATAGTGGGACAGGATAATCTTGATAAAATTTTGCTTGAATATTATAAGGAATGGAAATACAAGCACCCTAATGCCAACGATTTCATCCGCGTTGCAGAAAAAGTGAGCGGCCTCGAGCTGGAATGGTACAAAGAATACTGGGTTTATACCACCAAAACCATTGATTATGCCCTTGGCAATATAAATGTGGACGGTGCTAATGCCCGCATTACCTTAAAACGCCTTGGTTTAATGCCCATGCCGGCAGATGTGCTGGTAACTTATAAAGATGGCACCCAGGAAATGCATTATGTGCCCCTAAGCCTGATGTATGGCGCTAAACCTGCGGAAGACACGGTTAAAACAATCGTGCATGAAGAGTGGAAATGGGTTGATCCTGAGTACAGTTTCAGCATTTCGCGGCCACTTACCGATATTAAATCTATTGAGATCGATCCTTCGCAGCGCATGGCCGATGTAAACCGCGTAAACAACAAAATAGTGGTGCCATAAGCCTGAAAAGGATTTAATTTATCCTGAAAAAGGATTGAAATAACCGGGAAAAGGATTGAATCAATCGGGAAAAGGATTGAAATGATCGGGAAAAGGATTGAATCAATCGGGAAAAGGATTGAAATAATCGGGAAAGGGATTGGAATGATCGGGAAAAGGATTGGAATGATCGGGAAAAGGGTGCGTTTTACCGGTTTTAGGGTGTAATTATTCAATAAAAGGGTACGATTACTCAGAAAAAGGGTATGATTATTCAGAAAAAAGGTATGTTTTTTTAATAAAAAGGTACGATTACCGGGTTTTAGGGTATGTTTTTAGAGAAAAAAGGTATAAAAGATCAATAAAAAGGTATAAAGAATGAATTACCCGGTCTCCAACAAGGGATTTATGGCAGGATAATTCAGCCTAAGAAGCCGGTAGAGGTCATTTCCCGGTAATCAATCCCGGAAAATCAGGCATACATAAAAAATAAAGAGAGGTTGAATGTTCAACCTCTCTTTATTTTTTATGTATTAAGTAAGAAACTTATTATTCTTCGGTGCCTTTCTGCACATCAGCCTCGCCTTCCACCGGAGCTGCAGGGGTTTCTTCAACCACAGTTGCTTCTTCTACTGCAGGTGTTTCAGCTTTTGCTTCAGCGGCAGCTTCAGCCTTGGGCGCAGCAGATTTTTTAGCGCGGCCACGGCGTGTTTTCTTGCCTGCTTCAGCAGCAGTATCGGCAGTTTTACCATAAACTTCGTTGAAATCAACCAGTTCTATCAGGGCCAGTTCAGCATTATCACCTGTACGGGTGCCTAATTTAATAATGCGGGTATAACCACCGGGGCGGCTTGCCACTTTAGGGCCAACTACTGTAAATAATTCCTTTACAGCATGCTTATCTTTCAAATAGCTGAACACTACGCGGTGCTGGTGCATAATTCGCTCCTTGCTTTCACCTTTGCGTGTTTTGGTAATCAGCGGTTCCACATAAACCCTTAAAGATTTAGCTTTTGCCAGTGTGGTTACAATGCGTTTATTAACGATTAACTGGCTGCCAAGGTTGGCCAGCAACGCATCCCTGTGTGCCTTTGTGCGGCTTAAGTTTTTAATTTTATCTCCGTGACGCATGACGTTTTGTTTTTAGCCTTACACCGTGTCAAGGAATTGCAAGGCTGTTATGAAAAAGCTATCAGCTACCAGCCAACAGCTATTAGCTTTTAATTGATGTCGTCTAAACCTAATTTAGACAAATCCATTCCAAAGTGCAGGCCTCTTTCGCCGAGCACCTGTTCTATTTCGCTTAAAGATTTCTGGCCGAAGTTGCGGAACTTCATCAAATCTTCCTGTTCGTACTGTACCAGTTCGCTTAAGCTGTTGATTTTTGCAGCTTTTAAGCAGTTGAAAGCGCGTACGGAAAGGTCTAAATCTTCCAGCGGCGTTTTCAGCACTTTGCGCAATTGCAGCATTTGTTCATCCACCACATCTTCTTTACGATCTTCTTTGTTATCGAAAGTGATGTTTTCGTCGGTGATAATCATTAAATGCTGGATTAAAATACGGGAAGCCTGTTTTACGGCTTCTTCCGGGTTGATGGTGCCATCGGTAGAAACATCAAGCAACAGTTTTTCATAGTCTGTCCTTTGTTCTACGCGGTAGTTTTCAACTGCGTATTTTACATTCTTTATAGGCGTGTGAATAGAATCGATTGGAATATAGCCAAGCGGAAGGTCTTTTGCACGGTTTTCTTCAGCAGGCACATAACCGCGGCCTTTTGAAATAGTGAATTCCACGTCCAGTTTTGCGCTCTGGTCCATTGTGCAGATCACAAGGTCAGGGTTCATTACCTGGAAGCTCTGCAGGCCATCGTTCAGCATGCCCGCGGTAAATTCAGCTTTATTCTTTACGCTTAAAACAATTTTTTCAGTTGCTACATCGTGTTCCACTGTTTTCTTAAACCTAACCTGCTTCAGGTTAAGGATAATTTCAGTTACATCTTCTGTAACGCCTTTAATGGTAGCAAACTCATGGTCAACGCCTTCAATTTTAATGCTGGTGATGGCGTAGCCTTCAAGGCTGCTTAATAATACCCTGCGCAAAGCGTTACCGATGGTTAAACCGTAACCCTGCTCCAGCGGGCGAAATTCGAAAGAACCTTCAAAATCAGTTACTTTCTGTAATATAATTTTATCCGGTTTCTGGAAGTTTAAAATGGCCATTTTATATTCCTTTGTTTTTTGTTTTTATTTTTTATGTTACCGGCTTTTGGGCTTTGTGGCATCGCCGGTTGTGTCATCTATCCCGATTTTAATCGTGGACTCCCTTGTACGTTCCGAACCCCGGGCGGCAAAGCTGAAAGCTCATAGCTCAGGGCTGATAGTTTATTTGCTGTACAATTCCACTATCAGTTGCTCCTTAATATTTTCAGGAACGCTTTCCCTTTCAGGCCACGTAATGAAAACACCTTGTTTTTCAGTTTCATTCCAGTCAAGCCAGTTAAACTTGGGGTTTTTACCGCGAACCTGGCTGGTGATAGAGCTGTTGTCGTTGCTTTTTGGTTTCAACGCAATTTTATCGCCGGGTTTAAGCTGGTAAGAAGGAATGTTTACAATAACGCCGTTTACAGTAACATGTTTATGAGAAACAAGCTGGCGTGCCGCCGGCCTTGAAGGGGCGATGCCTAAACGGAATACCGTATTATCTAAACGGGCTTCCAGCAGCTTAATGAGGTTTTCACCTGTTACGCCTTTAATGCGGGAAGCTTCATCAAATGTTTTGCGGAACTGGCGCTCTAAAACGCCGTAAGTGTATTTAGCTTTTTGTTTTTCCTTAAGCTGAATAGCGTATTCGCCTAAAGTTTTGCGTTTGCGGCTGGCGCCGTGCTGGCCGGGAGGGTTGCTGTTTTTATTTAACCACTTGCCATTGCCTAAGATAGGTTCACCGAAAATACGGCTGATCTTTGTTTTAGGTCCGTTGTAACGTGCCATAATTATATGCTTGATTTTTTAGTGACGATGCAGCATCATTAAAAATCTTAAAATAAATGCTGCACCCGGTTATTGAAATATACGATTTACAATTTTAGATTTACGATTTAAAAAAAACTCAACCTGGCTTAAAATCGTAAGTCGTAAATCAGAAATCGTAATTAATTTATACTCTTCTTTTCTTGGGAGGACGGCAACCGTTGTGCGGTAAAGGCGTAACGTCTTTTATCATAGAAACCTCAATACCGCTTGTTGCCAAAGCGCGAATAGCGCCTTCACGGCCGGCCCCGGGGCCTTTTACATATACATCCACTCTTCTCAAACCTGCGTCCACAGCTACTTTTGCTGCATCCTGTGCGGCCATTTGTGCTGCATAAGGTGTGTTCTTTTTAGAACCGCGGAAACCCATTTTACCGGCAGATGACCAGCTTATAACCTGGCCCTGCTTATTGGTTAAAGACACAATAAGATTATTAAAAGTAGCATTGATGTGTGCATCGCCGTAAGCATCTACTTTTACTATTCTCTTTTTTGCTGCGGCTTTTCCGCCTGCCTGTGATTTTGCTGCTTTTGCCATTTTTTATATTATCTGAAAGGTAATCAACCGGAAAAGCTCCGGCCGTTTATTTAATTAATTATTTCTTAGGCGCCTTCTTTTTACCGGCAACTGTTTTACGCTTGCCTTTCCTGGTGCGGCTGTTTGTGCGGGTGCGCTGGCCACGAACCGGCAATCCTTTACGATGGCGAAGGCCACGGTAGCAGGCAATATCCAAAAGACGCTTAATGTTCATTTGAACTTCACTGCGCAGTGCACCTTCCACTTTAACTTCATTGGTAATAATAGAACGGATCTGGTTAAGATCATCATCATCCCAATCATTTACTTTCTTATCGTAATTAATATTTGCTTTATCCAAAATGTAGCGGGCTGTGGAACGGCCAATCCCGTAGATATAGGTTAAACCTATTTCGCCTCTTTTATTTTTTGGTAAATCAACCCCGGCAATACGAGCCATAATTTCTGTTTATTGTTTTTATTACTTTTTACTTGTGTAGCTTCTGGGCTGTGGCATTTTGGCTCACGGCTCATGGCTTCTTCTCCTATCCCTGGCGCTGCTTATAGCGGGGATTCTTCTTGTTTATAATGTACAGTTTGCCTTTCCTGCGAACGATTTTGCAATCTGCACTGCGTTTTTTTACTGAAGCTCTTACTTTCATTTTATTTAGCTTTCAGCCGTCAGCATTCAGCTGTCAGCTCGTTTATAACTTATTTATACCTGAGAATAATTCTTCCTCTTGAAAGGTCGTAAGGACTCATTTCCACCTTCACTTTATCGCCGGGAAGAATCCTTATGTAATGCATGCGCATTTTTCCCGAAATTGTGGCCAATATTTCATGGCCATTTTCCAATTTAACTCTGAACATAGCGTTACTTAATGCTTCTATTATAGCGCCGTCTTGTTGAATTAATGATTGTTTGGACATAAATTTGGGAGCG
This sequence comes from Parafilimonas terrae, assembly GCF_900115755.1. Classification (GTDB taxonomy): domain Bacteria; phylum Bacteroidota; class Bacteroidia; order Chitinophagales; family Chitinophagaceae; genus Parafilimonas; species Parafilimonas terrae. The sequence continues at coordinate 38,920 of NZ_FOXQ01000001.1, read as the reverse complement.
CAAAGATATAGGAATACAATTAATTGAGAAAATTTTTGAAAATTTTCAAACCTAAAAGAGTAGTTAAATAATGACTATTTACAGATTTCTACAAAATTATATCTGGAAGCCGGTTTATAAGCTTAACGGCAGCACAATTTCCCACTGATTTGGGCTTCTTCTTTCAAAATCGTTATTCAAAAGCCTGCTGTAGCGCAGCCCGAAACTTACAAACTGCTGGTTCCACCATTTGGTGTCGAAGAAAATTTCAGCGCCGGTGGAGGCAAAATTAAAACGGTTGCCCGTTCTTAAACTCTTGGTTTGTGTGAAATCATAAAACAGGTTGCCGCGGATTCTTAAACAGTAGGCAATGTTGCCAAAACCCCAATCGGGATATGCCAATGGAAAATTATAATTAAAACCAGCTTTATACATTCTTGGATAGTCCGGCACGGAATAACCTCTTGAAAAAGGGAAATTGTTATCATAATAATATTTGCCCGAAGTATCCCGCTGCTGCCAGGCAAGGTTAACAATTATACTATGGTTTTTGCCCAGCCCCGGGAAATACAGATAACCACTTGCCAATAATTGATTTGCCGTGCTGCCGGTTCTGAATTGTAAGGTTATTGATTGCCCAAACCGGGGATTAATATGCTGAACCGCCTGTTGTATGTACTGGCTGTAATTCAAACGTAGCTGCGTGTAACCAAAGCCTGCATTCTTAAAATAATTTTTTGCAAAGCCCGTCCATTGTGTGCTGACATAGTTATAGCTGGCCGAAGTGGTTAAGTTCCGGTACAGGCTTCCACCGGTTAAATTGAGTGGCAATTGCAGCCCGCCGCTTAATTTGGTTTCGTTCCAATGAAGAACGGTGTCGGCATTTAACCGGGCCGTTCTGTTCCATGTTTGGTTTATATTAATAAAGGGCTGCAAGTACCAGCCTCCGTAAATGCCCGTGTAGCCAGCACGGCTGAATTGTTCATCACGGTTATAAGTATAATATAACTGGCTTTGAACTGTGTTTAAAACATTCTGCCCGTATAATATGAAAGAATAATCGGGATCGCTGATATATGGATTATAGCTATGGAAATTAAAAAAGCCGGAGATTTTGGAATAAGGTTTTGAAGTAAAATTTCTTTCTCCAACATTATTCAATAATTGATTGGATGGTTTTTGAAATGGGCCGGATACGTATAAATTTTTTAAGGTATCATTTTCATTTGTTGATTCCCATTGAGGTGTTGCTTCGGCCAGCCTGTAGCCATTTGCAGTAAATGCAGCAGTAATGATTTTATTATTTAGCAAGCTGGCCTGGTATAAACCTGTAGCGGCAGAAGCAAGGCGGTAATTCTTATTTGCTGAACTGGTGTATGCCCAAATTTCATCCCTGCCGTTATTGGAACAACTATATAATAAGGTATCCCCTTGTACAACGGGAAACCCAACAATCCTGTTATTATAAGATAAAATTACTTCACGGTCTTTACCAGTAACAGCCTGCTTTATGATACCCATTTTGCCATCAGCCTTCCTATCGCACACATATATATATTTATCGTTGGCAGAAAATTTGGGATGGGAAAAAACATTGCCCTGGTCATTAACAATGGTACGCTTTACATTTCCGCCTGTATCAAGCAGCACAAGCTTTGAACTTCCATCTGTTGCCTGTTCAATGGCGATGATCATGCTTCCGTTATGCGAAATATCCGGAGAGAAATATCTTGAACGCGAAGTGAGCTTTCGTTCTTTTTTTGTGTTGATATCAATCAATCTTATTTCACTGTACTCCCGGTTGCCCCACCGTGCATGGGGTTTAAACGAAGCGTAGGCAATTATACCATTATTATAACTGAAGTAATCATTGGTAGTAATATCTTCTACGGCAATTTTTTCCATAATGCCATCAGCCCGCCTTATTATAAACTGCGGAATGTGGTTATAGCTTTTTTGCAATGTAATAACCGAACCATCATTTGTTATATAAGGATATTGATTGTCGGTTACATTATTTTTTTCAGTTGAATCAATAAACGTAAGATTTGAGTAAGATTGCCCTTTCCATTGTTCCTGGTAATATTTAAATGCCTGCTTCACAAAATCATTAAAAGTTATGCCGGCATGTTTTTTCACTGCATGCTGCATAGGATAAAAAAGGCTGTTGAATGAAGCTGCATCGTGCGTTACATTTTTCCAGAAATCATTGCCATATTTTTCCCTTCCATAAGCAACCAGCATATAACCCAAAGGATAATGACCCGGTATAAAATTGCGGTAGGAGCCATTGCGCAATTTCATGTAGCTGTAATGTTTGTTTTCAATGCACAGGCTTTTGTAACCGTTTAAAAATAATGGAAGCCTGCCACGGCCCTGTTCACTAAGCAAAGTTTCATTATATACGGCGTCTCCCTCAAAAAACCAGTCGGGCACAGCAGCGGCGTTTGCCAGAGCCTGTCCGTTTTGCCCGAATAAAATATGCATTACATGCGAAAGGCCAACATTAAAATTGTTGTATTGTTCCACATGCCTGTATTCATGTATGCTTAAAAGATCGCTCCAGCTTACTGCGCTTAATTCAAATGCATTTTGTTCAGGCGTAAGAAAAAATTCGCTGCGCCGGGGGCCTAATGCAACAAACCCGTTTGAGAAAACGGTTTGATTGTGCAATACAATATTTACTTTCCTGTTGAGGCTTCCTATTGTGCTTGCAAAATGCAACTGTTCATTTGAAGTAACGGTTGCAACACGTTTAGCAATACTATCCCAGCCGTCAGGAAAAATAATTCTTACGGTATCATTATTTATTTGTTTCCATTTTACTAAAGCGGGTTCGCCGCCAAACTCCTGGGCATGTGCAAATGAAAATATCAGCAGCAATAAAATAAATAGTGTATAGCGCATGATAAACAAAAATAACCCGCTATACATTATTTATTTAAGCGTAATTTACGGGAACCATCAGCTCAGAAGAAAAAGCTGTGCATAATGTTCATTGATAAAAGTATCCTGCCTGGCAAGCTTTTTTTCTTCATAAGATTTTCCGGTAACCGGCTTGCTTGATTGTTGATTAGGCGATTTCAGATTTGAATACATTTGGCTTTTCAGATTTGCGTTAAACGGATTTTTGCTGGTGTTTTTGTTTAAGTTAAGTTGCATAATAAAACAATTTTAAGATTAACAAAGAGGTTTTATATAGTCGCTTTTTTCTTAAAAACGGGAACAAGATGCAAATAATTCTGCAAATGAAAAACGGGGAAAATACCCCTTATTTACAGAAAATGCCTGTTTCCATGAGCTTTAATGGTAATATTTCTATTTTTACGGCAATGAAGAAGGAGATTTTTTGTGATTGATATAATTAATTTATTACCTGACAATATTGCTAATCAAATTGCCGCCGGTGAAGTAATTCAGCGCCCTGCAAGTGCAGTAAAGGAATTGCTTGAAAATGCAGTGGACGCTGGTGCAACTTCCATAGAAATGCATTTAGCCGATGCCGGAAAAACGCTGATACAGGTTATTGATAATGGCAAGGGCATGAGTGAAACCGATGCCCGCATGTGTTTTGAACGCCATGCCACCAGTAAAATAAAAAATATTGATGACCTCTTTCATATCCGCACAATGGGTTTCAGGGGAGAGGCCCTCGCATCCATTGCAGCGGTGGCCCAGGTGGAAATAAAAACAAGAAGGGCAGAAGATGAACTAGGCACTTTTATTGAAATTGATAATAGTGTTGTAAGAAAGCAGGAAGCCTGCGCCTGCGCAGTGGGCACCAATATTTGCATGAAGAACCTTTTCTTCAGCGTGCCGGCAAGGCGCAATTTTTTAAAAAGCAACGCCTCGGAGATGCGACATATAGTGGATGAATTTATTCATGTGGCGCTTGCATTTCCCAACATATTTTTTTCGCTTACCAGCAATGGCCAGCAGGTTTTTCATTTGGAAGCCGGCAATTATAAACAACGTTTTTTGCAGTTGCTCGGTAATCAATATTCCACTAAGCTGGTTGCTGTAAAAGAAACTACTGATTATTTAAATATTAATGGTTTTGTTGGCAAGCCTGAAGCTGCCAAAAAAACAAGGGGCGATCAATATTTCTTTGTGAACAACCGCTTTATTAAAAGCGCTTATTTAAATCATGCGGTAATAACTGCTTTTGATGCGTTGCTTCCGAAAGATAGCTTCCCGGTGTATGCTTTATATATAGACCTCGATCCTTCGCAGGTTGATATAAACGTGCACCCCACCAAGCAGGAAATAAAATTTGAAGATGAAAAAATAGTATATGCATTTGTGCAGGCTGCTATAAAACATGCACTGGCGCAATTCAGCATTTCGCCTTCACTCGATTTTAGTTTGAATGCAGATATTATGCAGGCTGAAGCTGTTACACAACCTTTCACGCAGGAGAAACAGCAAACAGTTACAGCATCTGAACTGTATAAAAAATTTTCACAAAAAAACCAGGCCCATTTGATAGAGCCGGGCGAAAAAAATGCTTTGAAGCATTGGCAGGATTTTTATACGGAAAGCAATTTTACGCAGGAACAACCACTTGCTGCCGCCGTTGCTTTAAATCTAAACAACCCTGAGTTGCCCGTTGTAAACAGCCAGTTACTTAATACTTATATTGTGGGTTCCTTAAAAGATGGCTTTATGCTTATTCATCAGCAGCATGCCCATGAAAGGATTTTGTTTGAACGATATGCAGCCATCATACAAACCAGGCAACCCGTTACCCAGCAAACACTATTTCCTGTTACGCTTGAATTATCGCCACAGGATGCCACTTTGCTAACCGAATTATTAAATGATCTTGAATTATTGGGTTATAAAATTGAAGCGTTTGGAAAGAACAGTTTTATTATCCAGGGCACGCCTGCCGATATTTTGCATGGCAATGAAAAACATTCCGTTGAACTGCTGCTTGAACAATTCAAACATTTTAGCAGCGAATTAAAATTCAGCAGGCGGGAGAAGCTGGTTCATTGTATGGCAAGACAACAGGCAATAAAAGCAGGAAGGGCGCTAAGCATAAAAGAAATGGAAACCCTGGTTGAAGAACTGTTTAAATGCAACACGCCTTCAGTTACGCCAAACGGCAATCCTGTTTTTGCAGAGTTTAATGATGAGCAACTGCTAAAGATGTTTGGTAAGTAAGAATTATCCAGGCGCCATATATAGCCAGTATAAAATTTTTATTATATGTAAAATATTTGCTTAGTTTAGCACACGTTTAATTCTCATTTAATATTCTGCAAACAGTAAATAATAAAACCATGAAGACTAATGCTATTACGTTTTTTCTTGTGATCCATGTTTGCTTTTTAACCTAACGGCTTTTTGTCAGTAAATAATAACACCAATAACCTTCCTAATAATTTTTTAATTATCCATTCATTTAAATCACACACCATGAAACTAAACATGTTTCTTTCCGCAGCCGCTTTAAGCCTGCTGCTTTTTTCGTGCAAAAAAGAAAGCCAGCCATCCAATTCTGCCAATGGCATTCCTGAAGAAGTTCTGAACCAGATAAGGGCTCAGGGTTTTAGCTCCGATAATGTTATTAAAAGCGACGGCGGTTACATTGTTGAAAACGATATTTTTCTTTCCAGCGAACAATTAAGTGCAACGCCAAACATTGGCCCTGATATTCGTGTTGGCGAAGAAGAACAATACCGCACAACCAACTTAATAAAGAAACTTCCCCGTACTATTAAGGTCTCTATGAATTATCCTAACAATGTAGCGCTTTTTACAGCGGCCACAGATTCTGCCATTGCAAGGTATAATGCTTTAAACCTGCGTATAAAGTTTCAAAGAGTTAGCGGCGTTGGCGATATAGATATTATTGGTAAAGACCTTGGCGGCGGCGGCGTACTGGGCCAGTCATCAGGCTTTCCCAACAAAGCTGGTAACCCTGCTTCACCCATTACCTTAAATTCACGCCAGGGCACTTTTACAAACAATACAGATGTGCAATGGCTTGCTACCGTTATAGCGCATGAAATGGGGCACACAATTGGTTTCAGGCACACAGATTACAAAAACCGCAGGTATAGTTGCGGCTTCACTTTTCCCTGGAATGAAGGTAAAGCAGGGGTTGGCGCTGTTTATATTCCCGGCACGGAAAAAACACCAAAAGACCCGGGAAGCTGGATGCTCGCCTGTACAGACGGCACAAACAGGCCATTTAATCCTAATGATGTAATTGCATTAAATTATCTCTATAAATAAGAAGATAAAAAGCATTATAGTTTTAACCACTGTGGATAAACGCAGTGGTTTTTTTATTATTAAACTAACATAAAGGGTAAAAGTTTATCAGACACAGATGCACAGACTTTAATGCTGATCTTTTTATTTGTGCATCTGTGGCTAAACAAAAATAAATACAGAACTCTGCTTAAGTTTTTAACCAATTCAAACAGCGCCTTAATCTATTACAATCTTCGTTTTAAAAACTGGATGGTTTTTGTCATCATAAATAACGGCCAGGTAAATTCCTTTTGCAAAATTGGATGTGATTACACGTTGCCGCTGCTGCGCTATTTTCTGCTGCAATAATTTCCTGCCCATCACATCGTATAATACAATTGTATAAGAAGAAATATTTTGAGATAAAATATAAAAGCCCTGCTTTGCTGCTGCAGGGTTTGGATATATAATGTATGGGGTATTATTTAAAAAATTAACCGAAGCTTCATTGCTTGTAATTGTACTGCCATTATCAAGCGTTATAACAGCCCTGTAAAGATTTATTCCCTGCTGCATTGGCGAAACATAATTTACCGTAAGCGTGTTGATAGATTCAATTGTTTTTATACCTGTCCAAACGCCTGCAACCAGTTGCTGAAAGACTGCATTTTTTATATTGAATGTGGTTCCTAAATATAATTTCAGGGAAGCATTATCTCCATCCGGGTCGGCGAGGAAATTGCTTATGTAACAACCAACACCCTGTGCCGAATAATCAAACGTATAGCTTTTAATGCCGGTATGATTATTTAAAACAGGAGCAACGGCAATAAATTCAGAAGGTGCATTTTTTACTACATAAAAAGTGTCGTTTGTGGTGGCTATTGGCTGCAGGTATTTATCACCAAGACTGAAGATTGTATATGCATCTATGCCTTTTTGTTTATCCCAGGAAATTAAGGCCGAATCACCGCAACTGAAACCAACAACAGGATAAGGTTGCGTGCTTATATCAAAAGTATCGCTGTAAAATATTTTATTATTAATGGTGATGCGTGCCAGTGCAACAACATTTGTATCCGGCGCCGTCCATTCAAAATATTTTTTTGCAAGATTGATATTACTGCTGATAGTGTGCCATGAGTTGCCTTTATCGATACTGTATTCAAGCTTACCTTTTGCTGATGTGAATGTTGAACTCCACCTGAAAATATTTTTACCCTCAGGCATAAAATGACTGTTACTGACAGGTGAGATAAAAGTGAAATTATTTTCAGCATAAAAAGTATAGGCAATATAAAATAATTGCGGGCCGGCCGGGATATTATGGCCTTTTACATGAATAATATAATTGCCTTCAGCCGGTTTGGAAACGGTTATTTGCTCCACGTTATTCAAACTATCCCTGCCTCTTATGGCATTACTTAATAAAGCGGTTTTATCGGCATTTATATTTAAAACCCATGGCTTGTAAACAATACCGTTATTTATATTTTCAAGCGAAAGATCAAGATCGTTTACCAGGGCTTTAAAGGCATTGGCCGTATTGGTTGCGTCATTCCAAACCAGCGTGATCTTTAGATTATGAATATTTGCAGGAATATGGATTGTAAAACTTTTCATTTCATCCTGGCGAATATTATCTGAAAAAAATTTATTGTCCAATGCATCTGTAACAGCGTTGTTCACATTCACATTGCCAAAGCCTGAATAAAAATCGGGGCCTGCATTATAAACATCATCAGCACTATTTATAATAATAGATTTTGTGAGCGCATTTGGCGGCAATGAATCATGATGAACAGATTGATAGGCCGACTGCACCGCAAGCACAGCGCCGGATGTAATTGCCGCTGCACCCGAACTGCCATCATTGCCATAAGCAACAAGCTCCGGTTTTATGCGGCCATCATAAGCCGGCCCTTTCGAGCTTAAGGATGCAACCCTGTAAAATGAATCAACCGAACCAACGGTAAGAATATTTTTTGCCTGTTTAAAACTGCCGGTAAGATTGGAGAAGCCTTCTATGTTTTTATAGTTTCCATCTTCCGGTGTACCTGTTCCCGAATTCCCTGCTGAAAAAATATATAACAAATACGGATTATCAATGGCGCTTTGATCATAAGCTGCTGCATCTGCGCCATAAAAATTTTCAATGCCCACACCATAGGAATTATTTTGTACAGAAATATTGTGTTCATTAAAATAACTGTCATCATCGGGCAGAAGATTGGTAAAATCAGAGGAAGCAACGGATGATGCCCATGCAATGCCTTTGGCTGATTCAAAACTGTTGCCGCCACCCGCAATTAAAGTTGCCATGGTTGTGGCATGGCTTGATGTGGTATCGGCTTCCAGGCCTGATTGTATAAACCTGTTCTTAAAATCAATATCTGTTGTGTCAAACAGATTTTCTTTCACAGAGGCAGTTAAGCCATTTCCATTAATTAAAGGATATTGACTGAAAAAAAGATTGATAGCATTTTCACTGTTATCATAATCATTGATTACTGTTTCAGGTTTTGGCTGTTGTGGTTTTATATCCGCAGATATAACATAATCCAGGTTGATTAAAGTGTCAGCAACAAATGAAGCGCTGGTCTTTATAATAAATATGTTTTTATAAGAAGATTGTATCGGTTTGTTATACGAAAGCATATCGCTTTTAAACTGAATACTGTCTGTTACTTCAACAATACATTTATATAATTTGGAAGTTGTAAGCTTTGATAAACCTGCAGGCGAAGACAGCTTGAATTTATTATTGGCCCGCAATAATTCCAATACATGAAACTGCTTAAAGCCAACATCAGTATTTTTTACAACAAACCATTGTGTATTTACCTGGCGCAGTATTTTTTGTTGAAACTTATTCTTAAAGTTCTCTGCATCATCTTTATTTAACTTGATAAGAAAAGCCGTGTAACTGTTTTTTAAACCAGGCTTTTCTGCTTGTAGCGAATAAGCCGCCTTTATTGCTTCATCATTGTTTTGCGATAAAATTTTTTGCTGAAGCAGGCTGAATATTAACAGGAGCGGTATAAGCTTTATAATGCTTTTTCTTTTTTTTCTGCAAAATGCCATTCAGCCGGTTTTCAAAAATTGAAAAATGCAATTTATGCTGAGAAAATAAAATATCGCATGTAATTTTTAGTACACAATTTTTTCAATTGAAACAGGATTAGAAAATTCAGAAAATTGCCTGCATAAATTTGTTTGCCATATAAATAATGTAAGGCCGTATTAACTGCTTTGAAGTATAATTAGGAATTTAAGTTCCTGTTCCAAACGGCTTTATTCAATACTATAAAAAACGGCGGTGATTGAGTATTGAATGCATTTATTATTGCTATATTTATCGCTATGAAAAAAGTTATGCTTCTGCTTTTGCCTGCCTGTTTTTTATTGCTTTCATTGAATGCACAACAATCTTCGCCTGACAGTTTATTGCCGGTTCGCGGTTTTTGCATAGCTGCACCAGCACCAAAAGATGTTGACCGTTTTATTAAGTTCATTAACGAAGAACTGGCAACACGCAAAGTAAATACATTGATCCTGCGCATTGATTACGATTATCAATATAAATCGCATCCTGAACTCGCAGACAGTAATGGCCTGTCAAAAAAGGATATTGATAAACTGGTGGCTGCCTGCCGTAAACATAACATTGATCTCATTCCGCAGGTAAACCTTTTGGGTCATCAGTCCTGGGCAAATAAAACGGGAAAGCTGCTTGCCGTTTATCCGGAGTTTGATGAAACGCCAAATGTGAAAATGCCTGAGCAATATAAATGGCCGAATGCCGATAATCTTTATTGCAAAAGTTATTGCCCTTTGCACCCTGGAGTGCATAAGATTGTGTTTGATATTGTAGATGAAATATGTGATGCTTTCCAGGCAACATCTTTTCATGCAGGTATGGACGAGGTTTTTTATTTAGGTGACAAGCAATGCCCGCGCTGCGGCGGCAGGGATAAAGCAGAGTTGTTTGCAAATGAAGTGCGTTTGATAAATGACCACCTCGCTCAAAAGAACCGTCGTTTATGGATTTGGGGCGACCGCCTGATTGATGGTAAAACCACCGGCATAGGAGGGTGGGAAGCGAGCTATAATAATACTTACAGGGCAGTAGATATGATACCGAAAGATGTTGTTATCTGCGACTGGCATTATGAGCGTGCAGATAAAACACCGGTTTATTTTGCCATGAAAGGATTGAATGTGATTACCTGCCCCTGGAACCGGCCTGCTGTTGCGGTGCAGCAAACCAACGATATGATCAACTTCAGGAAAACTGCAACAAAAGAAATGCAGCCGCATTTTTATGGCATGATGCAAACAGTGTGGAATAGTGCCGCCAGCTTTTTGGATGGCTTTTATAATAAAACACCGGGCCGCGATGGCAGCAATAATACCGACTGGAAATGTTTTGTTGATATGTATAACATAATAGATAGTTTATAATTAACTAACTTTTATCAGCCAGTCAATTAATCAACATATTTTCTTATGTGGTTGCCATGAGGAATGGCTGCTTTGTAATGTAAATTAATTTGATAAGTTGAATGGTTAATAGGTAGAATAGTTAACAGGCTTTATGCATGATTTGTAAGCAGCATCGAGTAATTGACTGGACGAAAAAACCTTACTTTGAAACAGTGTTTAATGAAACAGCGCAACTGCTGTCGTCAATTACCGAAAAAAGTAAATGCTGATATCCAACACAGAGAAATAATGGTGTTGCCAAACGAATAAAAATTTGGGTGCATTGACAGGCGATGGTGTTAATGGTGTACCGCTTTAAAAGATAGGCGGCCTTGAGTGAATCGTGAGTTGTAAGTTAAAAGCAGAAGCCATACTTTACTTAGAACTGACAACTCACCATTCGCTATATAAACTTCATATTACTGTTAATGCAACAGCGGCTTATTTCTTTATCTTCTTCCTGTACACAAATTCAATCAGCGTTGAAATTTTTCCAAACGGTGTATCGTCCGGTGAGAAAATTGTAGAAAGTACCTGCGCCGCAATTGAAGTGGCGCTTTCCCAGAATTTGCCATGAAGGCCGGAAAAATAAGTCTGCAAATTTTTAACAGTAGTGAGCAAGTCCGGCGTTTCAATATCCTGTGAAAGCTTAAAGCCATCACTTACTTTATTTAAACCTTCAGCTAATTTCTGCTTTGATATATTGGGAAATTTTTTCTGAATAAGCTCAAATAATTCATCCGGCGTAGCCTCTAAATTCTGGCTTATTACATTTATAATGCCTGAGCCATCAAGCAATGCATCCTGTACGGTAGGTTCTAATTTTTTCCATGCTTTTTCTGCAGCATTGAATAAATCGGTAAAGATGTGAAGGAAATCAAAGAATGCCATAGTGGTGTTTTTTTATTGTTAGCAATAAGATGGTTATTTGGACGGTGAATCCTTTCTAAAAGTAAACATAAAACAGGATTATTTGAATATTTTAGTTGACCAGGTTCAACAGTTGATTGCCTGGCATAGGAAGAATTCGGAATTGGGAAAAACGCTTATGAAAATCCTGCAAGCTTTTGAATAAAATAAAGCTGGAATAAGCCCGTATAATAAGCCTGCTTATTATAAATTCACAATACATTTAGCATGGGAATTTGGCCTGCAATTAATGTCATCTATAAATTATTTACTATGATGAACAGAAAATTTGTCTTACTGGTTTTTGTTTTACTAACCTCTTCATTGCATGCACAGCAAAAGACTTATTGCAACCCTGTTAATATAGATTACGGTTTTACGCCTATTCCCAATTTTTCTGAGCAGGGCAGGCACCGGGCAACAGCCGATCCGGTTATTGTTTTATATAAGGATAAATATTTTTTGTTCTCTACCAATCAATGGGGTTATTGGTGGAGTAATGATATGCTCAACTGGAAATTTATTCCGCGAAAATTTTTAAAGCCCGATGCGAATGTATATGATGAATTATGTGCACCTGCTGTGGTTGTATTGCATGATACCATGATTGTTATTGGTTCTACCTATACACAGGCTTTTACTTTATGGATGAGCACCAATCCAACTGTTGATGACTGGAAGCCATTGGTTGATTCATTCAAAGCAGGCGCCTGGGACCCTGGGTTTTTGGCAGATAATGATGGCAAATTGTACATCTATTTTGGCTCAAGTAATACCTATCCAACTTACGGGCAGGAAATTGACAGGAAAACATTTCAGCCCATTGGCGAGCGAAAAGAATTATTGCATTTGAACGATAGTATTCATGGCTGGGAACGTTTTGGCGAATATCATGATAATACTTTTTTGAAACCTTTCATTGAAGGCTCATGGATGACGAAATATCATAACAAATATTATTTGCAATATGGAGCGCCGGGCACAGAATTCAGCGGTTATGGCGATGGCGTGTATGTTGGAGATAAACCTCTTGGGCCATTCACTTATCAGCCGCATAATCCTTTTTCATTTAAGCCCGGCGGTTTTGCAACAGGTGCAGGCCACGGCGCAACCTACCAGGATGTGTATGGAAACTGGTGGCACGTAAGCACTATGATTGTAAATGTGAAAAACAATTTTGAGCGCCGTATTGGTATATGGCCTGCCGGTTTTGATAAAGATGACGTGCTGTATTGCAATACGGCTTTTGGTGATTACCCAACTTATTTGCCATCATATAAAAATGAGGATCATATTAAAGGAAATTTTACCGGCTGGATGTTATTAAACTACAACAAGCCTGTTACCGTTTCATCCACTTTTGGAAATTATGAGCCGAATAATGCAGTGGATGAAAGCATTAAAACTTACTGGTGTGCTAAAACAGCCGGTAAAGGCGAATGGATTCAATCTGATTTGGGAAACATTGACACGGTAAAAGCCATCCAGGTAAATTATGCCGACCAGGATGCAGATATACTGGGCAAAAGCACAACCATTTATCATCAGTATAAATTATATGCATCATTGGATGGCAAAACATGGAATATTTTGGTTGATAAAAGCAATAATAAAACCGATGTGCCGCATGAATATGTTGAACTTCCCACACCGGCATTGGCCCGTTATATAAAACTTGAAAACATTCACATGGCCGATGGCAAATTTGCCATCAGCGGGTTGCGTGTATTTGGAAACGGCAGCGGCGCAAAACCTGATACCGTTAAACATTTTGTTGTATTGCGTGGTGATAGTGAAAAAAGAAACAGCTGGCTTAAATGGCAGTTAAGCAATGATGCTTATGCATATAACATTTATACGGGCATTGCGCCCGATAAATTATACACCAGTATTATGGTGTACAATACCAACGAATATTATTTTTCGGCCATGGAAAAAGATAAGCCTTATTATTTCCAGATTGAAGCTATTAATGAAAACGGGGTGAGTGCGAGAACACAGGTAATTAAAGTAGAATAATGTTGCCATACATAACAATTTAAATTTCATTTAAGGGCTATTTATCTATCTTTAAGAAAAACCTGTTTATGCAACAAGATTTATTAGGCACCGATGAATTACCTGTAATTCCGCCAACCAGCGATGAAAAAACAATGGCATTACTGGCGCATATATTAACCTTTATTTTTCCTATACTCGGGCCATTGGTAATATACCTTGTCAAAAAAAATGAATCGTCGTTCGTTGCTTATCATGCAAAAGAATCGCTCAACTTCCAGATATCATTATTCATTATCTGCTTCATACTCTTCATTACAATAGTTGGTATATTGCTGCTGTGGATTGTTGGCCTGGTCGGTGCTGTGCTGGTTATTGTAGCTACCATCCGCGCCAGCGAAGGCAAACTCTACAAATATCCTTTTTGCATAAGGCTTATAAAGTAAGGTGAACGAATATTGCAGTTGTTGGTGAAAATTCATTCTACGACAACCTTCGTCAAATCTTTGTTAAATGGATTTCCATTGTGAACTGACTTTTAAACAGGTTTGTTATTTTGCTATCAGAAAGGCATATTTATTGAGAGCCCTTACATGTAATAATTTAAAAATTTACTGAAAATGAAATTAAAGAACGTTTTCCTGGTAATTGCAATCAGCGTAGCCACTTCCTTATTAAGCATTTGGGGTTATGGCAAATGGATGAGCAGCCATGCTGTTACGATACAGAACGATGGAAAAATACCGGTAAACTATGCCGGCTTTTTTGATAAGAATACACCTGCCGGTATTCCCGATTTTACTGATGCGGCCACATCTGCCACTCCTGCAGTAGTTCATATAAAAACAAAGATTAAAGGCAAAACCGTTTCTTCAAGAAGCAGGAGCCCGTTTGGGGATATGTTTGGCGATGATGATCCGTTCTTCCAGTTTTTTGGTGGCCCGCGTTCTTATTCCACACCCGATCAGCAGGCAAGCGGCAGCGGCGTTATTATGACCAAAGATGGTTACATTATTACTAACAACCATGTGGTAAACGGAGCCAGTGAAATAAATGTAACACTCAGCAACCGCAAATCTTACAAGGCAACTATAATAGGCACCGATCCTAATACAGACCTTGCCGTAATTAAAATTGATGCTGACAATTTGCCCTTCATGTTAATGGGCAACAGCGATGATGTAAAGCTTGGCCAATGGGTGATGGCCGTTGGCTACCCGCTTAATCTTGATGTAACGGTAACAGCCGGCATCATCAGTGCAAAAGCAAGAAGCATCGGCATTAATAAAAGCGACCGTGCTATTGAATCTTTTATTCAAACAGATGCTGCGGTAAACCCCGGCAACAGCGGCGGCGCTTTAATTAATACAACCGGCGAATTAATCGGTATAAATTCCGCCATTGCTTCACCTACAGGCTCTTATGCTGGTTATTCTTATGCAATACCCGTAAACATTGTAAAAAAGGCAGTGAATGACCTTATTAAATTTGGTGCGGTTCAAAGGGCTTATATCGGTATAAATTATATTCCCGACAATGCTTCTGACGAACAGAAGAAAGCAATGGGTGTTAAAGAAGGGCCCGGCATTTATGTTACCGGCGTTGCAACAGACGGCGCAGCCAAAGCTGCCGGCGTTCAGAAAGGAGACTTTATTACCAAACTGAATGATGTAAGCGTACATTCAGGATCTGAACTGCAGGAACAAATAGCCCGCTACAAACCCGGTGATAAAATAAATCTGACTTATGTAAGAAGTGGCAAGGAAAATACTATTTCCCTCACCTTAAAGAATAAATCCGGCAATTATGAAGTTGTAAAAAATAACGCATCTTCAGCTTTTGATGCTCTTGGTGGCACACTGGTAAACGTTGATAAAGAAACCGCTAAAAAGAATGATATTTCCGGCGGTGTTCAGGTGCAAAAAATAGGCAGTGGGTTACTGAAAAACACACGCATACAGGAAGGGTTTATTATAACAAGTGTTGATGGGCAGGATGTAAATTCTGTTGATGACCTTAAAAATGTTTTAGGTAATTCCAGCGGTACCATCAGGCTTGAAGGTATTTATCCGGGTTATGATGGAACCTATGGTTATCCGTTAACGCTTGGTGGCTCCGATAATGATGATTATGAAAGCAATCCTTAGTTGCATAAGTTTATATCGAATAAAAAAACCGCTGTTAAGCGGTTTTTTTATTGTTATTAATAGATAAAAAATATCTTAGAGGCTTTGGCGGTTTGTTGCTAAAAACTAATCTGCTTATTTTATATGGATTTGAATTTAAAAGATAAAACCATTATTGTTTCAGGAACAGCCGGCAACTTAGATGAACATTTAATAAGTATGCTGGCGGCAGAAGGAGCAGTTCCCGTAGCAATCAATGCCAGTGAAACGGGCAATTTAAAAATTACCGAAACAGCTATCCCTACCGGCGGTAAATACCTGCATGTTGCCGCAACGCTTTCAAACCCTGAAGCCTGCAAGGCAGCAATTGAAAAAATACTTAAATATACAGGCGGCATTTTCGGATTAGTGAACAGTGTGGATGATAATAACGGCATTACGCTTGAAACAGGCAGCCATGAACAATTTATGACTTTGCTTCATAGCAATTTTATACCTCATTACCTGCTTGTGCAGCATGCACTGCCCGCGTTAAAAATTTCGAGAGGCGCTATTGTAAATATCATTTCAAATGATGCAAAAAACAAAGCCGGTAATAACGCTCACGCGGCGGTTAATGACGGAGTGAAAGCACTAACACGTGAATGGGCTGTGGAATTATTAAAATACAATATTCGTGTAAATGCTGTACTGGCCCGCAATAATCAGAACGAAGAAATTGCTAACACGATAGCCTTTTTATTATCTGAAAAATCAAGCCATACAACGGGGCAGATTATCAATTGCAGTTAACTGTTCAAAACTTTTGTTATGGCATACTGTAAGCTTTCACCGCGCTTCCATTAATGCCAAATATCAAAGTATTATTGATAATGGCAGCACTGCGCACATCGCCCCGAATATCAAAGCCAGAAACATATTGCGGCACATACTCAAAATTTCCTTTACCATCGTTGTGAAGCAATGCACCATAATTGGCGTCGAATTTTCCAAACCGCAGCCTTGCATGATTTATATTGCCGCAAAGCAAAATATCTTCATTACCGTCTTTATCATAATCAAAAGCCGTAATAGTAAATACCGGCGAATACTGCGCCTGTAAAGGCAGTTCTTTTTCCTTGAATTTTCCATCAGCACTGCCTTCAAATAATACCGTTTTTAAACAATTCAGTTTTAAATGACCAGCATTTCTGAGTTCACTTTTTGTAAAAAGATCACTGATAGTTGCATCGGCATAGCTTTTATAATCTGTGAATTTTTTCTGCATATCAGGAATTTGTGCTATCAGTTCATCCCTCGACATGTAAGGATAAGTTTTGCCTTGTACATAGAAACAAAGTATGGGGTCCATTGTGCCGTTACCATCAAAATCTTTATAATAAAGTTCAGCCGGTTCATCCTCTGTTGCCTTGCATTGACTGTTTAAACCCTGATTAGCAATTAAAATATCCTGTTTGCCATCTTTATTAAAATCACCAACAAGCAGTTTATTCCACAAACCACTATACTCCTTTTCAAAATAATCTTTCGTTTTATTTACAAGTTTGCCGTTATCATTTATAAAAACCGTTACAGGCATCCATTCCCCAACTACAATAAGATCGTTCTTTCTGTCATTATTAATGTCAGTCCATACTGCATCTGTTATCATTCCCGCTTTTTGAAGCGAAGGCGCAAGTGAAGCCGTTTCATCTTTAAAGTGCCCTTTCCCGTCATTGATGAGCAAATAGCTCGTAGGTGTTTCAGGGTAGTTGCCCGGCACCGCCCTGCCGCCTGCAAATACATCGGGATGGCCGTCGCCATTCACATCTGCTATGCGCACACAACTTTTGCTTACACGCATTTCAGGCAGGGCGCCAGGCGCTTTTATAAAATTGCCTTTGCCATCATTCATATATAACCTATCGGTCAGCAAAATATCGTCCGGCAAAAAATTGTTATAGCCGCCGCTGGCCACATACAGATCAGTAAACCCGTCTCCGTTGGCATCAAAAAAAGCAGCGTCCGCATCGGTACTTTGTTTATCTGCATCAAAAGCAGGTTGCGATGTTTTATTAAAGATTCCGCTTTTTTGCTGAAGGAATATAGCGCCAGGCTGGCCATTTCCGCCACCAATATAAATATCTTCAAGGCCATCATTATTTATATCAGCTTTTGCCATGCAGGGGCCGGAAAAAGAAAGCGGATTTGTTAGTAAAGGCTGACGTTTAAAATCATTAATATCAGGTGTTGCATCGGTATAATTAATGGGAGATTTTATTTCGATAAATAAAGCTTTAGCCGGTGTTTCAGGATGATAGATATCTTTTGCATCTTTTTCATTTAATATTAGTGTTTGATTGGATTTGACACCTGTCAGCACCTGTTGTTTACCGCTTTGCCACACTATACGCAATGAATCAACAATATTATCTTCTCCCAAACCAAAGTGCAAAAGAGTTGAAACGCTTGACTGGTATCCACGTGATGGTTGTTGCTCTATATATTGCTTTTTGCCTTTGCGCCAGGCTGTAAGCTTTGCGCCAATACCCGCAGTATTTTTATTTTCCCCGTTGAGTTTTACAGTGAGATAATGATTGTTAGAATTATTACTTTCTGTATTGCTGTAAATAAAGGCAGGCAGGTTTATATTGTTTACAATAAGATCAAGATCGCCATCATTATCAAGGTCTGCATAAACAGCGCCGGTGCTGTTAGATGGTATGTTTATGCCCCATGCTTTGCTAACATTTGAGAAAACAAGCCCGTTATTTTTAAAGAGGTAATTTTCAATATTGGATGCAGGCATTTTTTCAATCATATTCAAAAGATCTTCCCTGTTTAACCTTGTATTGGACTGTTCCACCTGGTTGAGATAGGTGATAAAATCCAGGTCTGTATAATCACGCAGATAACCGTTTGTAACAAACAAATCTTTCCATCCGTCGTTATCAAAGTCTGCAAACAGCGGCGTCCAGCTCCAGTCAGTATTAGATATGCCTGCAATTTGTCCTGCTTCACTAAAAGTATTATTACCATTATTTACCTGGAGCATATTGCGCATATACTGGTAATAAAAGCCGGATTGTAGAAGCACATCAAATTTTTCATAATTATCCGGCATAAACAAAGTTTTCTGCCGGTGATTTTCTTCCGGCAGCATATCAAGCGTAATAATATCGGG
Source organism: Parafilimonas terrae (assembly GCF_900115755.1). Lineage (GTDB taxonomy): Bacteria > Bacteroidota > Bacteroidia > Chitinophagales > Chitinophagaceae > Parafilimonas > Parafilimonas terrae. The sequence goes on along the minus strand of NZ_FOXQ01000001.1, from coordinate 20,053 downwards.
CAGGCAATCATTATTAACATCTGCAACATCATTCCCCATGGAGAAATTAGAAATATGCCCCATGAAGTTTTGAATTTCGTTGCTGAATGTTCCGTTTTTATTGTTGATATATAAGAAATCAGGAACGCCATAATCGTTGGAAATATACATGTCGGGCCATCCATCGCCGTTAATATCAGCAATGCCGGCGCCCAGGCCATAACTTAATGCGCTGCTGTTAAGTTTCGCTGCAAGCGTGGCATCTGTAAAATGATTATTATCATTTTTATACAGTTTCAATCCTATGGCATCATTTGGCTGGTTTAATAATAATGCTGTTTGTTCGGGGTTTAGTACAGGCAGGTTTTTAGGATTGTGATGCAATAACAGCATATCAAGATCGCCATCGCGGTCATAATCAAAAAAGAAAGCCTGCGTGCTGAAACCTGTATCAGCCAGGCCGTATTTGGCGGCTTGCTCGGTAAAATGCGGAATGCCTGCAGCATCATTTCCATCATTTATAAAAAGCTCATCTGTTCTTTTCGCGCTGGGCAACATTCCTGAATGGCAGGCATAGATATCGAGCCTTCCATCACCGTTTATATCAACCATGCACACACCTGTTTTCCAAGGGCCGGGCCTGCCTGCAACAGCAGCATTAGCCGTAATATCCTGGAATTGCATATTGCCTTTATTTAAATACAACCTGTTATCAACCACATTGCCTGAAAAATAAATATCATCCAGTCCGTCGCCATTAATATCTCCCACTGCAACACCACCGCCATTATAGTAATATTCATACATGAGCACGTTCATGTTGAGCGTCTCTTCAATCTGGTTGTTGAAATTTACTTGCGTTTTCTCAGCGGGCAATAATTCAAATAATGGCTTTCCATTTATTGAAGCAGCTTCTGTGTTGTCGTTTTGTGTATTGTATGAACAGCTTTGTAAAATAAAAACAGCCAGTACGGTAAGCAGGAAAATAAACAAATAGCGCATGAAAAAAATTAGGATGGAAAGATATATAAACTTAAAGTCAGTGCCGGCATGTTGCCGGCACTGACTTTAAAAAATAGAAATATTGTAATTAGTAACCAGGATTTTGGATAAGCTTATCGTTTCGGTTCTTTTCATCCCTGCTTATAGGCCTAAAATACATTTTATCAACCCAGGTGCGGTTTTCAAGGGCATTTACCACCGTAGGTGTGTAAGTATAATCGTATTTCGTTTCATCGTGCCTGTAAGGAACGGGGGCCGTTTGTCCCGGTTTCAATTTGCCGATCACGTTAATATAAACTGTTTTTCTTCCCAATGTTTCAGCTGCAATCATCCATCGCCGGGCATCATGATAGCGCTGGTCTTCATATGCCAGTTCAATGCGACGCTCATTCCGGTAGCGTTGCCGCAAAGCATCGCCTGTTTCCGTAATAGCCGGCATACCAGCCCTGTACCGGATCTTATTTAACCATGTTTTCGCTTCGTCATACTCTCCAAGTTCAATGCAGGCTTCCGCATAATTAAACACGGCTTCTGTATATCTGAAAAATGGCCATGGAACATAAGCCCTTGTGGTATTATCAACTATATTAGGGTCGGGGTCGATAAACTTTCTTACATAATATCCGGTCCAGCTACCATTCCAATCTTCAATAGAGCTTTGCCTGGTATCCAATCCGGCAATAAAGCCGCCTGCCACTTCATAAGATCCTGTTTGTATCTGGTTAGCAGGATCTACATTACCTGATATTAAATTCCTCGGTTTCCAATCTGAACCATCATATAAAATAGAGGCGTAAAATCTTGGATCGCGATTGTTGTAAGGATGTGTTTTTTCTTCAGAATTACTCCAACTGAATTTTGATCCGTCCATCATTTCATAATCATCAACTAGTTCCTGTATAGGTGTATTGCCAGCCCAGTTGTGATAACCATTAGGCCCATTACAAAGGCCGGTGTACATACCGGAATATTCATCTTTTTCAGGAACAAAGTACCGGGCAAATAAGAGTTCGACTCCTGCTGCCGGATCCACACCCGGCGCTTTGCTTGCCCCACCCATTGATATAGATATATAATTCTGTGTAGCTTCATCTGCAGGTGCAGGTGAAGCATAATTTAACCTGTAGCCGCCGCCACCCTGATCTAACACTGCTTTGGCGGCATCCTTGGCTGCCTGCCAGCGGGCCCTGCGGTCCCCAGTAGTATAGCCTAATAATTCAGGATTGGCATAAGCTGAAATAACTGAAGACTTTGCTTTAGCGGTAGGAATATCATGCAGGTCGCTTGCCGCATATAATAAAACCCTTGATTTAAGTGCCAGCGCCGCAATTTTTGAAGCCCGGCCTTTTTCCATATCCCTGCCATCCAGCAGCAGAGCAGCACTGTCGCAATCCATCAGTATAAAGTTCACACAATCTTCATAACTGTTCCTTGCTATTGTATAATCTTCACCCAGGCCGTAAGTATGGTCAATGATAGGTACCCCGCCATAAAAACGCAGCAACTGCTGGTAATAATAAGCGCGTAAAAAATGGCACTCACCCTGTAAGCGTTTGTTCAGGTCTTCGTCATCAAAAGTAGCGGTACGCAGATTTTCCAAACCCAGGTTTGCGGCCCTTATTTTTTTGAACATCACGCTCCATTCATAAGTAGCAGCAGTTTTTCCCTGGTTATCGGGGCTTAGCAAACCCTCATTCATAATATTATAACCCCTGCCCGCATGGGTAAAAATGGCTTCATCCGTCATGGAAGCAAGCATTTCCTCATCAAAACCACCCATACCAAGGCCCTGCGTATTATTGTCATTATAAACTCCATTAATAAAAGCTGTGGCAAGTGCAGCATCTGTCCATGTAACATCTGCGGATACACGGTCTAGCGGTTCAGTATTCAAAAACTTTTTATTGCAGGATGATATGAATACAACCAAAGCAATTATAATTAAATAGGAAATTAATTTTCTTAGCATAAAAATGAATTTAAAAGGTTACTCTAATACCAGTATTAATTACTCTTGATTGTGGATAATACTGGCCACTACCGCTGGTTGATTCGGGATCATATATCCCCATTTTATCCCAGGTTAACAAATTGTAACCATTGACATATATTCTAAGATTGCTGATGCCAGCCTTACTGCTTAGTGAAGTTGGCATATTATATCCTATTTCCACATTTTTAAGTCGAAAATAGTTGCTGCTTCTCAGCCAATATGTATTTAAGCCATAAGCGCCGCCTGCATAATAAAGAGCGCCGCGGTTAGCCAAACGCGGATCAACGCTGCTTGGGTTATCTATGCTCCAGCGATGATTCCAGCTATATTGAAGATAGTTGCCTATATCGCCTGATTCTGTGCCTATGAACAGTAATCCCCCGGTTGCACCCTGGAATAAAATAGCAAGATCAAAACTTTTATAACTCAGGCTAATATTAATACCTCCTGTAAACTTGGGATCCCTGTTTTTATCCAACCTTATCCTGTCGAAACCATCTATTTTTCCATCGGGTTTAAGCACAGGGTTACCCTCTGCATCCACACCGCCAATATCTTTAATTTTCATATCGCCAGGACGGAGCTCATTCGTTACTCCACTGTAATCAATAGTGTTTTTATCTATTTCTGACTGGTCTCTGAAAACTCCATCATATTGATAGGCGAGATAGTTGGCATCGTTGGTACCAAATCCTTTGCCGGTAGCAAACTGCCAGTAAGGTGCGCCTGGTGGTTCATCAAAATAAATGATTTTATTCTTAGCATAGCCGCCGTTTACACTAAATGAATACCTGAAATCTTTTGAGCCGCCTGCATAAGTAAGCTTGAATTCCCATCCCTGGTTCGCAACGATACCGAAATTTTCCGGAGGCAGGGTAATGCCGGCGCTGCCAGGTGTTGAACCGCTCCTTTGCCAGAGTATATTGGTTCTCCTGTTATGGAAATAATCAAACTCAAAACTTAATTTATTGTTTAATAAAGCACCTTCCAAACCAACATCAAAATTCTTTGCCCTTTCCCATGTGAAATTCGGATTAGCCAGAACAGATTCGTATAAGGTTTTCTGCACCTGGTCGTTTAAAATAAAAGTAGAAAAACCATAGGTGGATAAATAAGCATATTCTGCCAGTGAGCCGCCATCTGCAAAGCTGCTGCGAAGCCAAACCTGGTCGTTACCCATTTGTCCATAAGAAGCCCTGAGCTTTAAAAAGTCCATAAACTTCACATTATCCTGGAAGAAAGGTTCCTGGGATATATTCCATCCGGCCATTATACCCGGGAAAAATCCGAAGCGTGAACCGGGAGGAAATATATAAGAGCCATCATAACGCCATAATAATTCTGCCAGATATTTTTCTTTATAGTTATAGGCTACACGGCCGAAATAACTTAAACGGGCACGTTCATAGGCACCGCCACTGTTATCTTTCAGGTCATCACCACCTGCAAAAAGCTGGTCTATTGAAGAAGAGATAAAATACCTGCGGAAGGCATTGAAATTTTCGCTGTTTATAGTTTCTCTTGTTACAGCGGCTAATGCATTAATGGTATGATTGCCAAACTTTTTGTCATAGTTAATCATTCCACCCAATAATATATTTAGGTCTGTCCTGTTGGTAAGAGTTAACCTTGGATCTGTGTATGTTGACCTTACTGATTTTGTGAGAAAAGGCGTTGTTCCGTCATCTTCATAGGTTGCTCCATCCCAGAAATACAGGTACCAGGGCGTTTGCCATAACTTCCTGTTATAATATGTTTTATCAAGTGATGCTGTACCACTTATTTTCAGGCCTTCAACACCCGGGATATTGATTTCAAGTTTTCCGTTTGTTTGCAGATAATCGCGTTTGTCGCGATCATACCCCGTTTGATTGGTAGTAATAACAACCGGGTTCTGACCGTTCTCAATATCAGGGCCTGGCAATCCGTTTGGCCATATTTCAGGCGTAGTTGGCTTACCTCTCATCAGCATACGGAATATTGAACCAGCGCTCTCTGTTGGAAAGAACCGGTATTCTTCACGGCCCATTACGCCGAATTGGACATTTATATATTTATTTACCTTAACATCCAGGTTTATGCGAAGATCATATTGCTTGTAACCCGTAGCTGAATTTTTATAGTATCCGTCCTGGTTTGTATAACCTAGCGAAGCCAGGTATCTTACAGATTCTGAACCGCCACTTAATTGTACTGTATGCTTTGACTGTGGCGACCAGTCTTTTAATGCATCTCCAAACCAATCCGTATTTGGGTGGCCCCACGGATCAGAGCCGTCACTAAACTTTTGTATGTCGCTGGGGCTGAATGTAGCTGTAAGCTCGTCTCCGTTGGCACTTGTATAAATGCCATTTGTTTTAAAAGCCTCCCAGGCTGCTCCCCATTCATTTGACGGTATGTTATCAAATACTTTTAATTCATTAATAACAGTGGCATATTGGGGCGCATTCATCAGCTTTGGAATTACAGTTGGCTGCGCCCATCCCTGGTTAAATTCATAATACAAAGACGGTTTTCCACTTTTTCCGCGCTTGGTAGTTATTAAGATTACGCCGTTAGCAGCCCTGGCACCATAAATAGCGGCAGAAGCATCTTTTAAGACAGAAAAACTTTCCACATCGGCGGGGTTAATACGATCAAGACCGCCTACACGGTCGGGAATACCGTCAATTACTATTAATGCGGAACTGTTGCCAAAAGTATTTGAACCGCGTATGCGTATAGAAGATCCATCGTAACCGGGCTCCCCGCTGGATTGAATCGTAGTAACACCGGGTAATCGTCCTGACAAAGAGTTGGATAAGTTTACCACACGTGACTTCTCCAGTTCAGCACCCTTTACCTGTGCTACGGCCCCTGTAACAGTCACCTTTTTTTGGGTGCCATAACCTACCACTACTACCTCGCTTAATTTACCTGCTTCAGCAGTTTTTAATACGATATTTATGGTGGATTGTTTCCCAACTTTTATTTCCTGGGTTTCATAACCGATCGACGAAAATGTCAACACAGCATTACTGTCTGGCACTCGTATTAAATAATCTCCGTTATCATCTGTTGTTGCCCCATTAGTTGTTCCCTTTACTAACACGGAAATATTGGGCACGTCTTCCGCTTTTTCGTTGGCTACATGTCCTTTTACAAATACATTTTGGGCATGCAATGCAGCACCTGCATAAAACAAGAGTACGAATGCTAAAAAGAAGCTTTTTGTCTTTTTAGATGTAAAATTTTTCATGGTGGCTTGGCTCTTTTTGGTTTATGAATAGTGAATCTAAGTCGGCTTTAAATAATAAAAAGTAAGCGTTTCAATACAAGCAATACAATTTCAGAATTAAAGCAATCTTCAGAAATGTTAATCAAATATAAAAGAAGCGTTAAAAGAAACAAAAATATTTAAATGTATTTTTCACTTTTATTTTTTAAATGGTATTTACCGCCTCAATTATGCTTAGAAGTTATTGTTTTATAATTACATACATTTTTCTTTGCTTCCAGCTAAGTGCCCAGGAAAAATACATATTTGAACAACCCAAAATGGGCTCCCCGTTCACCATTACAATTTTTGCAACCGATTCTGCAAAAGCTGCTGCGGTGGCCGCAAAAGCATTCCGGCTTGCCGATACATTAAATAATATACTAAGCGATTATATTGACAGCAGTGAAATAAACCGCCTGAGCGCTGCTTCCGGAAAAAATAGTTATGTACGGGTGTCTCAGCCGTTATTCAATATCATTCAACAGGCGCAGCAGGCAGCGGCATTAAGCAACGGCGCTTATGATATTACTATCGGCCCTGTAGTTAAACTCTGGCGCAGGGCAAGAAAAGCAAAAACATTTCCGGATAAAGATTCTTTGCAGTCAGCTTTGCAAAAAGTGGGTTACAGGTATATTCATTTAGATACTTCAAAACATGCGGTTTACCTGGAGAAGAAAGGTATGCTCTTAGATGTTGGAGGCCTGGGAAAAGGCTTTGTGGCGCAGGCTGCATTAAATCTTATTAAACAAAATGGTTTTAATAGCGCCATGGTAAATGCAGGCGGTAAAATTGTAATGGCCGATGCGCCCGATAATCAGAAAGGCTGGCTTATAGGCATTAACCAGCCGGAAGAAAAAACTGAAATTTTACTGCAAATGCTGGCGCTGCAAAACATGGCGGTATCTACGTCGGGAGATATTTATCAATATGTGGAATTGAATGGAAAAAAGTATTCTCATATTGTAAATCCCAAAACAGGCATTGGCGTAACACATCAGAGAAATGTAACGGTTATTGCCCCGGATGGCACAATGGCTGACTGGCTTTCTACCGCATGCAGCATCCTATCAGTTAAACAAAGCCTGCGTTTAATTAAAAAAATAAAAGGCGCAGCCTTATTAATCACAGAAAATAAAAACGGAAAAATAAAAAAGAAAAGTTCTGTTCTTTTTAAAACTTATTATTTTTGAAATGATAGTCGTTCTGACATTTCTGTTTGCTAAAAATTTCTGTAGAAATCTTAAAGTCCCATAGATGATAGCTGATTGCTTAATTTTTTTTCTTGGCCTGGCTTTGCAGCCTGTTAGTGATACCTCTTTTGTGCCTTACGAACAAACCATTCCAGGAACCAATGTTTCTTTCAGGATGATACCGGTTGCAGCCGGCAGTTTTGTTATGGGAAGCAAAGCTGATGAAAAAGGCCGCAACGCCAATGAAGGCCCCGCAACAAAAGTTGCGGTTGATGCTTTCTGGATAGAAGAGCATGAAGTAACATACGATGAATACATTTTATTTGCTGATGAACAGGCCGACAAGGCGCCAAAGCCCGATGGCATTACTCGTCCAAGCCCGCCTTATGTTGATTTCACCCTGGGCATGGGAAAAGCAGGCGGTTTTCCTGCCAACAGCATGAGCCAGTATGCGGCATTAATGTATTGCAATTGGTTATATAAAAAAACAGGTGTTTTTTATCGCCTGCCCACCGAAGCTGAATGGGAATATGCAGCACGTGCAGGAAGTGAAACGGCTTATTTTTTTGGGAATGATGATAAACAACTGGGCGATTATGCCTGGTATGCCGCCAACAGCGATAATAAATATCATAAAGTGATGGGAAAAAAACCGAATGCCTTTGGTTTATATGATATGTATGGGAATATAGCTGAATGGACAATGGACCAGTATAAAGAAGATTATTTTGAAGAGATAAAAGCTGGTACGGATAACCCGTGGCTGAAGCCAGCAACCAAACATCCAATCACTTTAAAGGGCGGCATGTTTAAAGATGAGAGCAACAAACTTCGCAGTGCGGCAAGATTAAAATCTGACTTAAAATGGAATGCCCGCGACCCGCAAATTCCGAAAAGCAAATGGTGGAATGCCGATGCGCCGTTTATTGGGTTTCGCATTGTACGGCCCGTTAAGCAACCTTCTGCTGATGAGGTTAACCAATTCTTTACGCAACTTCTTTCATTAAAATAAATATTACACAATGACTAACGATGTAAACCAAAAACAAACCGGCAGAAGGGAATTTCTAAAAACCACTTCTCTTGTAGCCGGCGGGTTAATGGCAGCTCCGCTCATATCAGGCGCCAATTATTTTTCAGGCGCTGATGATGTTATAAAAATTGCCTTAATTGGTTGCGGCGGCCGCGGCACCGGCGCTGCCACGCAGGCATTAAGTACCAAACAGAATGTACAACTGGTAGCCATGGCCGATGCTTTTAAAGACAGGCTCGACAACAGCTATAATAATATTATTGAGGCACTGGAAGATAAGAAAAGCCGTGTGCAGGTAAAAGAAGAAAATAAATTTACAGGCTTTGATGCATACAAACATGCCATTGCGTTGGCTGACGTGGTAATTCTTGCAACACCGCCGGGTTTCAGGCCCATTCATTTTGAAGAAGCCATAAACCAGAACAAGCATGTATTTATGGAAAAACCTGTAGCCACCGATCCCGCAGGCATACAAAGGGTATTAGCCGCAGCAGAAAAAGCCAAAGCGCAAAAACGAAATGTTGTGGTGGGGTTGCAGCGTCGTTACCAAACTTCTTACCGCGAATTAATGAAGCGCGTGCAGGATGGCGCTATTGGCGACATAACCTCTGCACAAGCCTGGTGGAATAATGATGGCGTTTGGGTGCACCCTCGCCAGGCCGGCTGGACTGAAATGGAATACCAAATGCGCAACTGGTATTATTTTGTGTGGCTTTGCGGCGATCATATTACCGAACAGCATATTCATAATTTAGATGTAATTAACTGGGCAAAGAACGCATATCCTGTAAGGGCGCAGGGCATGGGCGGCAGAGAAGTGAGGGTTGGAAAAGATTATGGCGAAATATTTGACCACCATTTTGTAGAATTTCATTATGCCGACGGCACCATTTTAAATAGCCAGTGCCGCCATCAAAAAGGTACGATGAGTAAGGTGGATGAACTGCTGATTGGCACAAAAGGAAAAGTATTTTGTGATGCTGCCAACATCACAGACAATAAAGGGAAGTTGATTTACCAGTTTGATAAAACGAAGGAAAATCAGCCTTACCAGAATGAACATGATGAATTGTTTGCCGCTATTGCCAAAGGCGACTATAAATTCTGGGATGCAGAGCGTGGCGCAAAAAGCACCATGACTTCTATCCTCGGCCGCATGGCCACTTATTCAGGCCAGGTGGTGGAATGGGACCAGGCTATAAATTCAGGTATAAATATTATGCCTTCCACATTCTCTTTTGATACAGTGCCGCCGGTTAAACCGGATGCAAATGGCATGTATGCCGCCGCCATACCGGGCGTAACAAAATATTTTGTATAAATGAATAAGGCTTATTTGCTTGATGGACAGGAAACTTCAAGACTTACCTTCAGGTTAATAAGTTTGGATGATTATAATGAATGGATAAGATTTTTTAAAGATCCGGAAACATCAAAGCATTGGAAGGCCGAAAAAGCAGATGCCGGAACAGAGTGCCGGAAATGGTATGACAGGCAATTTGAGCGGTATGCAAATAACGAAGGTGGCATGAATGCATTGGTTGAAAAAGCAACCGGTAAACTGGCAGGCCACTGCGGTTTGCTAAAGCAAAGGGTAGATGATATTGATGAACTTGAAATTGCGTATTCGCTGTTGCCGGAATTTTGGAGCCAGGGTTATGCAACAGAAGCAGCATTACAATGCAGGGACTATGCTTTTAGAAATAATCTTTCGCCTTCATTAATTTCAATTATCAGCCTTACCAATAAGCCGTCGGAGAATGTGGCGGTTAAAGTGGGGATGTGCATTGATAAAACTACCGTGTACAAAAACAATGAAGTAAATATTTTCAGGGTTTGGAAAGGAAGTTTTAAAAGGAATGCGAATAATACAGTTGCCGGCTTATTGTAAATCCTGGCGCCATGAAAAATCAGCTGTACAAGGGAGTGACACAACCGTGCTGCCATTTGTACTGAAGCCAATCACATAAAAAATATTTCGAAAAAACAGCTTGCTGTTTTACATATTAAACCAATTAACAAATGCAACGCAGACATTTTATGCAGCAATCGGCGCTTGCCGGAGCAGCCTTAATAACAGGAACGGCAGCTAAATCACAGTCAGTAAACAAAACTGCTGATGCCCCTTTTCATTTAAATTATGGCATACATGATGGCATGTTTAAAAACAGCGCCGGCAACGATTTTATTGACCAGATGAAATATGCTTACGACCTGGGCTTCAGATCAATTGAAGATAATGGCCTCACCAGCCGCCCGGAAAATATGCAGCAGAAAATTGGCGATGCACTTGCCAAACTGGGAATGACGATGGGTGTATTTGTGGTGGATAAAGGCGGCAATGGCGCCAATACGCTTACTGCAGGAAAACAGGAATACATTGATATTTTTTTGAAAGGATGCCGCCAGGCTGTAGAAGCAGCCAAACGGGTAAACGCAAAATGGGTTACGGTGGTGCCGGGCGATTTTGACCGGCATAAATCGCTTGACATGCAAACCGCCAACGTAATCGGGGCTTTGCGCAAAGGCGCTGAAATTTTAGAGCCTGCAGGATTAATAATGGTGCTGGAGTCTTTGAGTGATACGCCGGATTTGTTTTTGCGGGATATTGAACAAACCTATATGATTTGCAAGGCGGTTAACAGTCCTTCGTGTAAAATATTATATGATATGTATCACATTCAGCGCAACCGCGGCGATATTATTCGCCAGATAGATGATTGCTGGAGTGAGATTGCTTATTTCCAGGTGGGTGATAATCCCGGCCGCAAAGAGCCCGGCACCGGTGAAATGAATTATAAAAATATTTTTAAGCATATTTATGATAAAGGCTACAAAGGTGTGATGGGCATGGAGCATGGCATTTCCAAACCGGGCAAAGAGGGTGAAGCGGCGCTGGTAAAGGCTTACAGGGATGCGGATGATTTTATGGAGGGTTGATTAGTTGAAAGGCAGAAATTGGAATAGACCCGCGAACATTTGAATGAATAAAGCAGAGGTTGAGAAGTTGAATAGGTTGAGAAGTTTTAAAAGCCTGTGAATTGAATTTGGTTATTTGGGTTTAACGCTTATTTTTGCCGTCCTTTTAAAGGAATGGTGAGGTGGATGAGTGGCTGAAATCAGTAGTTTGCTAAACTGCCGTACGGGTAACTCTGTACCGAGGGTTCGAATCCCTCCCTCACCGCAGAAAACAGTATATCTAACTTTAATTAATTAAAGAAAGCTCGTGAAACGTAAGTGGGACGGGCTTTTTTGTTTTTTAGCACTTCTTTAGTTTACACGGTTTTACCTCGGTTTACAACTAAGTTCCGTGAGCAAATCGTATGCCTGACGCCAGATCAAGGAGAAAGTATTGCTTGTTTAAGTAATCAAAAAAGAATTCTTACTTAAAAGAAATAGCAGAAAGATGCGATATTCACTTTAACCTTACATTCCATATCGCCCGCCACACTTCGGTGTCAAAGCAGGGTCTTCGTTTTGGATTTGTGCAAAGCCACGAGACCCTGTGTTTTTTATTCTAATTCCATATAATGTACAGGAGTAAAATGCTTTATTTGTTGTAATTCATAAAAGCTTGCACTGCTATGTTAATACTCTCTCCAATCATTTACCAATTTGTAATTTCCGCGAATAGGATTTAGATGTATGTAGTTAAGTTTTTGTAAAAAGAACTTTCGGTTGTCTATGCCTTTTGCATCAAAACTTTCTTCAAATACCGTATGCAATTGCCCTTTGGCTTTTTCTTTTGCAGTTACGGCGTCCTGTAATTGCTGAAGAATATCTGTTTGATTTGAGTGTTGTAAACGTTTGATTATTTCGTATGCTATAAAACGCTTTGCATTGCTTATAATTTTATCTAAAGAAAAATCCGCAGTTCGAAGAAACAGAATACAATGAAGATGATTCGGCATAATTACATACGCTGTTGTTTTTATGCTCTTCTTTTCATTTAGATAATTAAACCACTTATAAACCATGTCATAAGTGTTGGTGAGTTGAAAAAGCGGCAGCCAGCTGAAGCAGGTAAATGTTATGTAATATAAACTTGAATCATTACTATGTTTAGTACGAACTGGCATTTAGCTAAATTAATAAAACGTTCAGTGATAACGCAGGGTCTCATCCTGCACACATTGCTGGGCAATGAAGACCCTGCTGCGACAGGAAAATACATTTTGAAGCACCAGCCGCAAATGTGCTGCAAAATGAAATGTCCAGCTTTATAGACTGGTTTAATAAAGATGCATCGGACCCGGTTATTAAAGCTGCAATAGCACATTTATGGTTTGTAACCATTCACCCCTTTGATGATGGCAATGGCAGGATAGCGCGTGCATTAACTGATATGCAACTTGCTAGGGCAGATAAAAATTCCATGCGGTTTTACAGTATGTCCTCGCAAATACGGCAGGAAAGAACGGATTATTATAATATCCTTGAAAATACGCAGAAAGGCACCCTCGATATAACAAAATGGCTTATATGGTTTTTAGAATGTTTAGAACATTCATTGGATTCCACAGATGAATTACTGGCTGCTGTTTTCAGTAAAGCACAGTTTTGGGATAAACATAACGCAACCGCCTTGAATGAACGCCAGAAACTACTTATAAATAAGCTGCTTGATGGGTTTACCGGAAAGCTAACTTCTTCCAAATGGGCTAAAATTGCCAAATGTTCACAGGACACTGCATTAAGGGATATTCAGGATTTACTTCAAAAAAACATTCTTGAAAAAGAAGCGGCTGGCGGCAGAAGTACCAGCTATGTTTTGAAGCACGCAGAAAAGTTTAAAGCCTGATCCAAGGAGATCAGATAAGATCAGGATTATATCCATCGGTCTTACAGAATGTGAAAATGGCAAAAAATTTTATTTCCTAATATTCTCCAATGCTTATTTTGCAGTACCTAAACTGTTATTGCTTTTATTATGAATATTATTCTCAAAGTAAAACAACCCGGACGCAAACAGGCCTTAATTGAAAATAAGGTTATTGTCATTGAAGATATCGGATCACAACCATCAGCACAAAGATTAATTGAAGCCATTGTACAGCAGCAGGTGGAAGAATACAACAGCAAACCCCTTGAAAAAAACATTCTTCCTTTTCTCAGTCAATCTCAAACTGAAGAGCAGGCAGCTTCGGGAAAAATAAATTTCGGCAGCATTTACAATGAGAATAAAGCAGACTTTGAGCAGGCAAAACAAACAGCCTTGCAGGCATTTGAAGATGGCATGTTTGCCTTTTTTGTAAACGATGAAGAAATAACCAGCCTTGCAACAATTTTGGAACTTCAGGAAAACTCAATCATCACTTTTATACGACTTACCTTTTTAGCAGGCAGCTATTGGTAAAATAAACCCAACACATCATGCAGGATAGTAAAGCATTCCTTGAAAGCAGAAAAACAAACAACCTGTTTACAAAATTTAAAAATGAATTACAGCAGGCAATGTCTGTTGGAGAGAATTTAATCAATAAACTAAAAACGCTGATTAAAGTTGGCCAAAAAAGCAATGGGCTCAACTATCATAACGCGGAATTGGGGTTATTGTTAATAAATGAATTGCCAGCCTACAGGGAAGGCCACTGGCGCTACAATAAGCATGTTTCTTATAAAAGCAAGCGCTACAAACGCATTGAAGAATTGTTGGGCGACTATGAGTGGGATAACGTTGATAACTACAAATTGCTGGAATACTTTTTTGGTGACGAGAAAGCGGCTTATGTACGTTACGCATGGAAGCACACGCGTTTTCAAATGTACCAAACCGGATATTTACGAAGATCATTCAGGTCGCCATACGACAAAGAAATGTATTTCACCAACCAGCTAAACCTTGTGATTGACCTTATTGCACAGTCGCACAATAAAACACCTGATTACAGCGGTGGCGAGTACAGGGAAAATTATGCTTTCTTCAATCTGTCTGTTACAGAACAAATGAAGTATGCAAATTTAGTCTCCGAAACAAACGACAGCCTTTTTGCACTTTGGTCTGCAGCAATTGACATGAATAATGAGGCTGTTTTGCAACAGGCTGAAGACATTATTTTCAATAAAGACGAAGCAGGGAAAGCTACACGCAGCTTAATAAAAGCTTTGCTGAACAGCGAAAAAAAAGAAGCATGGCAATTAGTTGAAAAACTATTGCTGGCAGCACAACGGCAGGAGGGGTTACGGCAAACCATACTTGAAGCATTGGACGAAACAAGTATTGGTGCATTGAAGTATATTATTAAAGTTATAACAGATAATAAACTGGCAAGGTTTTCTTCTGTAGTGCGGGCTGTAGATGTATGGGCAGGCCTTGGCTGGGAGAGTGAACGCGAAACTACGGTCAACAAATTTTTAGACAAGGCACATACCTATCTTGAATATCCCGATCAAATACCTGCAGCCATAAAAAGTGAAAACAATACAGACGTATATATGGCCTTGTGGGCGCAGGGTGTTTATGATGTGGAAAAGACGCTACCCTATCTTAAACAATTGCTTGAAAATGGCAATGCAGAAAAACGCAGCCTCGCCTTACAGTTTGCTGACATAACGGGCCATTACAAATTAAGGATGCCCTTATTTTATCCATCGTTATCCGATCATGAATTGCAACCGCTTGCCATTGCTGCCAATGCGGTTTATAACGCTTTAAAGTTGGGCGAAAATGACAAATATTATAACCACCATTATCCTGAACTGTTCAATGTTTTGCATGAAGCCTATAAAAGGGTAACAGTAAAAGAAAAAACGTTTGAGCATTATATCTTCTCCTGGCTCAAAATAAAATTTGAAAGAAAGGCTTTATTGCTTTCTATGCTCCAGTTGGTAAACAACCAGGAAAGGCTGGAAATAGTATTACAGTATTTTGATGAAATGGATGCCGATGCCAAACGGACTTTAAGCCGTATTATTTTGCCTAACCATTCACCTCATAATTATAGCACAAAGAAAACGGATGACAAATCCATCAACTTATTTCAGCGTAATTATGCCATGTTAATACTAAAAGACAGGAGCGAGCATGAAACAGCATTTAATGCTTTGAAAGATATTCGCTTTACTAAGTCTGAAGCAGTTATATTTCCTGAACTGTTTAAAAGAAAAGCTGCAGGTTACCGCGCTAATTTAATTGCCTTATTATTAAAACAGCAGGATGAAATCATCAGTTATGTAATTGATAATATTTTGCAGGGCGATCCCGAACAAAGGCTTGCAGCACTTGATATATTATTGCAACTGCAAAAAGGAAAGAAGCTTTCAGATAAAATACCAACATGGGTATCGGCTTTTAGTGAGAGGAAAAGCATATCGCAAAAAGAAGAAATCCTTTTGTCTCAATTAACCGGTAATACAGTAGCTAAAGATATATCAGCAAAAAATGGCTTTGGCTTGTTCAATCCCCTGAACCTTGCTCCCATCATATCACCCCGTATTGATGCATCTTCTTTTTATGAAAAGCTAAACGCAGATAATAAATATGGCTTTTCAATGCCTTATAACAATATTAAAAAAGCGCTTGGCCAGCTTGCTGATTTAATAGAAAAACATAAAGATTATGAATATGAAATTGAGTACTATAATAACTCAAGGGAAAAGGTATTGCTGGGCAATATATTCAGGAAAACAAAATGGAAAGCACAATATGAAAATAATGAAGATGAATTTAAATATTACCCTTTGCATGATGTGTGGGAACAATGGTATGTAGATTCAGGTTTGCAGCCACAGGACATTTTTATTCTACAGCTATCATTCCTGCACAGCAGACGTTTAAAACAACTGCCCGACCCTTCAGATTTTACGCCCAAAGTCTTTTTACAACGCTGGCAACATGCAAATCATTTTTATGAAGTGCCGTATGCATTGAGCCTTATACATCCGTTTGAACAAATGAATGAGTTCTGCATTGGCGCTGCAACAAGGTTATTCGCTTCGCTTGATGATTCATTGCTAAAAAAGAAATTAAATGAAAATCGCTATCCGCAATACACACGTGGCTGGCAGGAAGATGAGCAACTCAATCTTTTTCTTAAAAGTATAAACCTATGGAGTATTAATGATGCGCAGGTAAAAGCCTGCTGGCATCTATTTAACTGGCGGCAATACTCAGGCCTGCGCGAATGCATTACCTTATATCCTCCTCCATTAATCCTGTTTTGCCATGCATTCGCAACTGGTATTATAAGCCAGGATGAAATGTACCGGGGTATTATGTTTAAGGATAGTATCAGCATTCTTTCTGAAACAAAAAGAAATCAGCGTACAAATCCGGAAGCTTATATAAAACACTTTCCTTTTCTTAAAGAAATGTATGAAACTGTTAGCAACTATATACTCGACATAGAATTAAAACGGGGAGATTCTGATACGCCCCTTACACCATTGGCTGCAGGCTTTGAAACTATTTATGGCATTAACCGTTTTACCGAAATTCTTGCCGGCCTTGGCAAAACATCATTATACAGGGGCTACTTTTATTTCTTTTCAAATAAAGGATATAACAAACAGGAATTGTTCAGTGCTTTATTGAAAAGATGCCAGCCTTTGCCAGGTGATACACAGGAAAATTTTAATGAAAATATGCGGCGCATAAAAGCAACAGAAACCCGCCTGATAGAGGCAGCAGTATATGCACCGCAATGGCAAAAGTATATTAGTAGTTATTTAGGATGGAAAGGGCTTGACAGTGCTATTTGGTGGATGCATGCACATACAAAAACAGATGGTTATAGTACCAACAATGCCGAAACTGAAAGCGAAATAGCCAAGTACTCATCTATTGATGTGCAGGAATTTAAAAGCGGCGCCGTAGATAAAGAATGGTTTCTAAAGACATATAAAGAAATTGGAAAACAACGTTGGCCTGTTGTATATGATGCGGCAAAATATATAAGTGACGGCAACGGGCACAGAAGGGCAAGAATTTATGCCGATGTATTACTTGGCGAACTAAGCTTAAAAGAAGTTACAGAGAAGATAAAGTCAAAGCGCGACCAGGATTATGTACGTATTTATGGCCTTGCCCCGCTATCAAAAAAGAACCCTGAAAAAGATGTGCTTTTACGATATGAATTCCTGCAGCAGTTTAAAAAAGAAAGCCGGCAATTCGGTGCACAAAAACAGGCCAGTGAAGCACTGGCATTGCGTGTAGCCATGGAAAATTTAGCGCGTAATGCAGGCTATCCTGATCCTATACGTTTAACGTGGGCAATGGAAACAAAACAGGTGCAGCAAATATTATCCAAAGAAACGCAGGTACAGTATGATGATATATTGATAGAATTAATAATTGATGAAGAAGGACAGGCAGAAGTTATTGCCTTTAAAGAAGAAAAACAATTAAAAGCTATTCCCGCAAAATATAGGAAAGATAGCAAGGTTGAAGAATTGATGGAGTTCAGAAAAACCTTGCGTGAACAATTTAAGCGCAGCCGCAGAGGCCTCGAAGATGCAATGGTGAGAGGCGATGTTTTTTCAGTTGAAGAAGTTCAGCATTTATTTAGTCACGCTGTTATATCAAAGCATCTTGAAAAACTGGTTTTTGTAACCGATGATGTAAGTAAGCATGGCTTTTACAAAAGTGGAAAATTGACAGACGCCAATAATCATGAATATGAACTTTTAGCAGGCGATAGTTTGCGCATTGCACACTGTGCTGACCTTTTTAAAACCAGTCAGTGGCCGGCATACCAGCATTATTCATTTGATAGGCAATTGCAGCAGCCTTTCAAACAAATATTCAGGGAGCTTTATTTGCCTACGCAGGATGAACTGCAGGAAAAAACAATTTCCCGGCGTTATGCAGGCCATCAGGTACAACCAAAGCAAACAGCGGCTTTATTACGTTCAAGAGGTTGGAAAGCTGACTATGAAGAAGGCCTGCAAAAAGTTTATCACAAGGAAGGTTTTGTTGCGAAAATTTATGCTATGGCCGATTGGTTTTCGCCTGCAGAAGTGGAAGCACCCACTTTGGAAACAATCGAATTTCACGACCTGAAAACATATAAAAGCATTGACTTCGCCACCATTAATGAACGTATTTTCAGCGAAGTGATGCGCGACCTTGACCTTGTTGTAAGTATTGCACATGTTGGCGGTGTTGATCCGGAAGCCAGCCATTCATCCATAGAAATGCGCACTGTATTATTAAAAGAAACACTACGATTATTTAAAATAAATAATGTAGAGATTATTGGCAGCCACGCAAAAATAAAAGGAACCTTAGGTGAATACAGTGTTCATTTAGGCAGTGCTGTGGTTCATCAAATTGCGGCGGGTTATCTTTCCATATTGCCGGTACAATCGCAACACCGCGGCAGGTTGTTTTTACCTTTTGTTGACGACGATCCAAAATCAGCAGAAGTGATCTCAAAAGTGTTGTTGCTTGCAAGAGATAAAGATATTCAAGACCCTACCATATTAAGACAATTACAGCACATAGTATAAACAATATGCTTTATACAATTTTCATAAATACTATATTTGGCAACCATAATTAACAACGTGTACAACCCCGGGCTACATATAATTTCAACTTTAAATAGTAATAATGCCGCTGCGCTTAGCAGTTCCCGGGTTCATGCTCTTTAGTAAAAACATTAGCCTGCTGAAAAGAATTGGAGAAGTTTTGTTTGCTATAATTGTTTTTATAGCAAACCAATAAAAGATGTAGTATGTATCCTACATGCACTTTCATGCACCAACTATGGAGGAGGTATGGAGGAGAGTACAAGGAGATACGGAGGAAGTGCCCTACATTTGAACTCTCAGTAGTAAATACATGATGAAAACCGTTTTTGCATTTATCGCTATCGTGCTTTTTACTTTTAACCTGCATGCACAGCAGCCTGATAAAATTTATATGCCGAATATACACGGCGTAAAACTCTTTCTTACGGGCAACCAGGATGCATATCCTGTTATCAAACTCAATGCAGTCAGCAGCCTCGAATTGCATTTTGATGACCTGGGCGGTGGCATTAAAAACTATAATTACACTTATGTTTTATGCGATGCCAACTGGCAGCCTGCCAACCTCAGCCCGTTTGATTACCTGGAGGGTTTTACACAGGGCAAGCTCATGCAATACCGCAATTCATCTGTTGCCAAAACAAAATATGTGCACTACCAGGCTACTTTACAAATTGCTGATGTAACTATAAAGCCTGGTGATATTATCTTAGGCGATATTGATGGCGTGCTGGTTGTGCCGAGAAATATTGCTTATGATGTTTTGTTGAGGGCAGAAGAAATTCATGAGAATGAAAAGAGGATTTTTTTCATGGGTAAGAGAGGGGCAGTCGGTGCATGACATAACTGATAAAGGAGGGTATTTTTAAATAGTTTAACGTTAGTTAGAGGGATAACTAAACTGACTACTGACATATTTTATTGAAAGAGTTATTTATTCGCTTAGCGCCTGCTTAAACCTTTAATAAATGTAGGGGGCTATGTGAATCCCTCCCTCACCGCAGAAACAGTATATCTAACTTCAATTAATTAATTCAAGTTGCTAGTTAATCAGGTAAGCTTATCAAGAGTAAACCCAAGAATAAACATTACCAGTTTTATTAAAAACCCTTTGAAAGTTACAG
>NZ_FOXQ01000028.1 GCF_900115755.1 Parafilimonas terrae | reverse complement strand
CATTTATTTTATTCATCGGCTTTTTGTTTTTTAATTTAGCTGTTGTATCGGCGCGACGAATGATGAATCCCGCCGAACACAAATACTGAAACGTTACATGCAAGCGGTCTGACAGTACGCTGTTCGACACTTGTAGTTTTATTCGACTTTTGTTTTTCAATTTTTTTGTTTTTATTGCTTGGCTTCTTCCATCCGCACATTTTAGCCCATTTGCAAGCGCGACAAAACCTTGACACAAAAGCTAACTTGCAAATCCGCTAAAATTTTTGCTTAATATTTTCATTTATTTGTATTCAACCTACTATATTTAAGCGTTTAATTAAAAGTTATTAACTTTAAGAACCAAAAAATAAACATAAACATGAAAAAAAACATTAATGCACCTATGGTGACATTTAAAGATACTCCTCGTCATTTAGAAGTTTCATGTAAAGGTTCAGTTAGAGCACGTAAAGAGAGCGATGGCAGATACTCTGCTTTTCTGATTGGTTTTGATATTCATTTTAGTGCTAATTCAGAAGAAGATATTAAAAAGAAAGCGCGGGCACTCAATAGAATTTTCTTCGACCACTACTTATTGCATGAAAAGAAAAATGGGTTAAAAAAACTTGCTTTAGAATTGCATAAATTAGGTTTTAAATCTGACAACCCAAATGCGCTTCATTCATTAGTTAATCAGAAAGGTGTTAGCGCTAAATTTAAATCCAATTTGGGAGTTCCTGAAGAATTTGAACAAGCTAATGAATATGCTTTAGAAGAATCAGCCTTAACCTATTAAAAACTATCTTTTGGACACATATCTATTTATTGAAATTATAGAATCTGTAAGCGGTATTACTTTCATAAGAGATGATGTTTTTGAAGATGTAAAAGTTAGAATTTATGAAGGTTTAAATGGAAGAATGGTAATCATAGATGTTTCTGACGAAGACATTACAACCAGAACATGCATGAGCCACTTAACCAAATTAGGGATAGAATATTTAATTAAAGCCTTATTCCCCAAAGAAGATTTAGAAGCAGTTATCGCACCAAGCAATATTTCAAAGAACTAATTTTTAATCAGCGTTAAAGTTTTGCGCTGTGTCAAAACTTTAACGCTGTTGCTGACAGGGGTAGGGCTGAAAAAGCCGCCACCCCACACGCCGACAAGCAGGTATCAAAGGCGCACAGAACCAAGACACAGAAAGCCAACCTTTGTACCACCTTGCGGACTTGCAACGCTTCCAAAGACCCTTCGCTACAAAAACAAAAACAGCATCAAGGACACTCCGCCTGCATGTAACATTCGGTTTGCTGAATATGCTGGCTGACGGAAGTTCAATCATCTGCATATCGCTATCAGCTAATATCCAGCTTGACGTAACGCTATTTTGCTTTTGTTGTATATTCATCTTTTTAATCTTTATTCGGCGGTAGTTGTCGGCTGACAGTTATAAAATATCAGCACATCAGCAAGCCGTAACCGTTGTGCGTTATTTTGTGACACTTCAAAATTTAAACCCATAAATGAAACTTAGACTTTTTGCAATTGCCTTATTTGTTGGTCACTTTACTTTTGCTCAGACTTCATCTGACAGCATAACCAACAAAAATTACTACGACCGTTTTCAGGACATCAAAGGACATTCTATTAATTGGCTACGACAATCCGACGCAATTCCTACTATAATAGACGAACTTTTAAAAAGCGGTATTGCTTATCATACAATTGGAGTTGGAAAACTATTAAAACTAAATGACACAACTCGTTTGGTTGTGACAGTATACTTTAAAAAGGGCGACAAAGAATATGGCTTTCTTTACGAAGCGACACATGGTATTCCTTTAAATCGTAAAGACAGAGATTTCTTGACAGACAAGAAAAAAGTGTATTATGTTCAAGCAGAAAATGACGTTGTAAATGGAGTAGACTTCATGAGAGTTGACCCTCTTCCAGACAATATTTTTCTTCTTAAACAAACTTGCTATTGGTTTCAGTTTGACAACAGTGGGACAAAATATGATGTGAATAAAGAAGTAGCCAAAAAAATACTTAGACAAGACATTGATGATTATTTAAAAAAACTGTAAGAAAGAAAAACAAACGCACAACAGGCGGTTTGGCAATATGGCGGGGCGACGAATAAATTCTCAACTTTTGTTCGCTAATCGGCTTCAGTTCCAGCCGACGAATAACGCCGGGCAATAGAATAAACAATGAACTTTTAGTTATAAATTTAGCTGCGGTTACGGGCTGACGATTTTCAAATACCGCCACATCGCCAAGCCGTAGCCGTTGTACGTCATTTTCAATTGACTTTAAACTCTGCTTTATGAAATATTTTTTACTGACTGCTGTTTTATTTAAAACATACTGTTGCTATTCACAACTTCCATTAGAAAGCGAACAATATACTGTGACAAAAACTGGATTTATTTATTATACCAACAAAAATTACGTTGCTTTCGTCGCTCCTAAAAACGAAAAACAAAATCTGCAATACGAAGATTTTTTCACTGACAGTTTAGGAACAGCATATTATCTTCCATCAAATGAAGGTTATCCAAGCTTAGTTATTAGTGACATTAAAAAATGCGAGAAAAAGTTTGTGCTAACTACGCCTTGGATGAACCATGATACCTTAACAATTGCGCCAGTTCAAATTTCGTTTGTTGTATATTCTTATGCCTTAAGTGAGAACCAAATAAAGGAGATAACAGTTCACGAGGCTTATGAATTAGAAAATAAAACTATCGACATAATATCGATTTTTAGTTTAGGGTTAAATGTTACTTTATTAAAACCTTTTTGCAATTAGTTGACCTGATTGACATAAGACTATTCTCTTCATTCTAAATAAACTTCAATTAAAAAAACGAACGCACAACAGTTGCATTTGTAAAAGCATGGCTGACAAGCCACACTTGTGCAGCAGTAAGTCTTATCATCTTTGTTCAAGCCGACAATTCGCTATTCAACATTTGTAATTATCTTCAACACCTTTTTTTCAATTAAGCATTTGTACCAGGCTGACCAATCGCTATTGCCATGCCTTCACAAATGCTGAACCGTTGGCAGCAACCTTAGACGACCACAACCCATTAACAAAAGAAGCAACATAATAAATGAGAAAATTACTTTTAAAAAACGTTGGTGACGGACTAAATCTCATTATTAATAACCAAAGACATAACGACTTAACTGTTGATTTTGGTGGTGACGAAAATATTCATTGCTATTGTTACTTTCACGATAGTTTCATGCTATCTTATTTCCACGCTGACCATTACAACGGTATTTTAAATTGTCGCCATCCTCATCATTTTCATTGGGATTTGGAAAACTTTTATCATCCTGCAATGCCAACTTTTACTGAGGCAAAACAGTTTTTTATAAGTCTTTTGACAATCAATATTAGAGTTTCAAATAATCACCCTATACAAAATACAATTTTAGATTACGTCAGAAGATTAAATAGACGGCCACTAAAATTTAAAGCGGTTTCAAAGGGTGACATTGTTGTTTGTGGTAAGCGTAAATATGAAATTTTGTGGCCACCAAAAGAGCTCACGGAAGAAGAAGCATTAACGGACATCAGAAACGCAATTAGAGACTTTAATGAAGCCAAAGAAAGTGACGAACAACTAAGAGAAATTTATGAAACAGTTAATCACAGATACTCTGAGGTAGAAGATATAAATGAAATAGAAATTAAAAACATAAACGATATTAACGAATTAACAGAATTTGACGGTGAACTATCGGAAGCTGTTCAGAAAGCAAACAAATCATTACGTAAAGCCGCAAATAGACTAAGCATAGCATTCAGGCAAGACGACAATATTCTTTTTTTGGGCGACCTTGAAAGCAGTGAAATAAAATCTTTAGTTGCTGACTTAGTAAGTAACAAAAATGTTGTTTACGACATTCTAATAGCAGCACATCACGGGACACATTGGCATAGAAGCTTGGAAGGTATTAGCGTTGATATTTGTTTAGCTTCAATCGGACAAACTCTAAAAAGCAAAATTAAATACGAATATAAAAGCATATTGGGTACGCCGTTTAAATTGACCACCTCAGGCCGAGGCAAATTGACCAACGGATTTGCTGGCGAAGATTTTCAGTTTGTATGTATTCAGGCGGTT
>NZ_FOXQ01000036.1 GCF_900115755.1 Parafilimonas terrae | reverse complement strand
AACCAGCCCTGCATAAAAAAACAAACCTGATAGTTTGCTCAAATACCCTTGCCCCGCAAATCGGCAACTCCATAAGGCAACACCGGCAACCGTAGGTTCCGTTCAACAGCGCTTTCATTGTTCGTCCTGCGGACGCAACGAAAGCTTAGTTATTGGGCGTAGTATTAGTCCGCACTGTTAGTCAAGAATTTCTTTAAAAAATCAGAACCGTCTTTAGAAACTCTAAATTTACCTTTTGATATTTTTATTAATCTCTTAGCGTCTGTATTATTTTTAATAGCTTGAGATGGATTTGTCAACCTTACTCCTTGGTCTAAAAGAAGTTTAGTCGCTTCGAGAGTTGTAAATGTGTTTTGTTCATTTTGTGCTTGAGCAAAGTGTCCTGCCAAAAGTACTTTGTCTACATCTTTTGCATTATTTGGCAACGAATGGAAGTACTCACCGAATGATTCTGGCAGACCATTGGCTGGTGGTTGTACTTGACCAGTTATTGGTTGGTTATTAACAACGACTGCAGGAGGCGTCGGTTGTTGTGGAGGAAGTTGATTTACTGGAATGCTTTTTAGTATTTCTAGAAAGCTGTCAATTTTTTCTGAATGAGAGTTAATAAATTCTTCAGTTCCTTCAATTTCGAACTCCCTTGCATTTAAATTGATTCTAATTTTCGCCTTATTTTCCATGTTAATTTTGGTTTATAAAAGATGAATAATGAGTGTCTACATATTTTAGTCCTGGTGGAAGGATTAAGCAATTTTTATCTGTTTGATATTCGATTAGTCTCTCCGCATGAAGTTTCTTAAGAACCGAGTTAACAAATGTTGCTTTACTTTTTGGTTCTATCCATTTTATTAAATCTGACTCACTGACTTTTTTGGGATAAGAAGAAGCAAGCAGCACAAGGACTTGTTCTTTTTGTTTCAAAGATGGGTTTAATACACGTTTTATTTCATCAATTTCATGAACCAAAAAACTTGGTCTAATTGCAAGAGCATTAACTAACTTTTGAGCTTCATGTAAAGTACAGGAATAAAATATTCGTAACAATTCTGCAATAACCCAGTCGGAAGTGCAATTGATTAAAGTGCTGTCTACAAAATTTGGACTTACATCTGCGCTCAAATGTCCCACACCACGTTTATTTCTGATGTTGTAAATTGATGCTAATGTTCTAGGAATATGAATCCTGTAGGATTCAATCGTCGAGGTCGCTGGCAATTGTTCAAATGCCCTTAATTTACCTATCATGTCATTAGTCTGTGTTCCAATTGGAGTATAGCTTCCCTTAGTTTTATACTCTAATATTCTGAAACAAGCCTCAACTAATTTGCCACCGTTTAATTCCGAAGGCTCATGTCGTTCAAGCAGGTAATTCTCTTTAATTTCCCTATAAGCAGCAAATAAAAAATCAACTAACTCTGCTGGAAGGTCGGTTTTAAGGTCTGCTGCAATTTTGTTTAGCATTTACTGTCGTTTAATATTACGCCCAACGGTGAAGCATTTGTGAAGGCATGGCAATAGCGATTGGTCAGCCTGGTACAAATGTCTAATCGAAAAACTAAAGTTGAAGATAATTACAAATGTTCAATAGTGAAATGTCGGCTTGAACAAAAGATGATAAGATTTACTGCTGCACAAGTGTTGCTGGTCAAGTGTAGGCTTCCCATTTTCAGTACGAATCAAAAGTAGATTTTAAATCAGTTGATTGAATATTATTATTAGTATTATAACCGGATGTGGTAATGTG
>NZ_FOXQ01000014.1 GCF_900115755.1 Parafilimonas terrae | reverse complement strand
AACTTTCAAAGGGTTTTTAATAAAACTGGTAATGTTTATTCTTGGGTTTACTCTTGATAAGCTTACCTGATTAACTAGCAACTTGAATTAATTAACCTAATCCTCAATTACACATTCCTAATTCCCTACTCTTTCAATCGCTTCACTTATTTTATCTTCCGTTGCGCATAAACTTATCCTGATATAATTATCGCCGCTATTCCCAAAAATGCCGCCCGGCGTAATAAATACATTGCTTTCATATAAAACTTTATCGCTTAAAGCATAACCATTTTCAAAACCTGCAGGAATTTTTGCCCACATAAACATGCCCGACTGATTTTTGGAATAATCGCAATGCAATGCATCGAGCAGTTCATAAACTTTTTCACGTCTTTTTCCATAAACCGCATTAATGCTTTCATACCAGTCTTTCCCTAACGATAAAGCTTTGGCCGCAGCCAGCTGAACCGGCAGAAACATGCCGCTATCCATGTTACTCTTAAAACGCAGTACTTCGCTTATCCTTTCTTTATTTCCACATAAAACACCCACGCGCCAGCCTGCCATATTTTGCGCTTTGCTTAAAGAATTTAATTCAAGCGCAACATCTTTAGCGCCTTCAACACTTAAAATGCTTAAAGGCTCATCATTCAGAATAAAACTGTAAGGGTTATCGTGGCAAATAAGAATATTGTGCTTTTTGCCAAATGCAATTAACTGTTCAAATAGTTTTATCGAAGCGGGTTGGCCTGTCGGCATTTGCGGGTAATTAACCCACATTAATTTTACTTTCGATAAATCATTTTTTTCAAGTGCATCAAAATCAGGATAATAATTGTTTGCTTCCTTTAATTCATAATCAATACAAATACCGCCGGCAAGTTGTATGGCGCTTCTGTAAGTGGGATAACCGGGATTTGGAACCAACACTTTATCGCCATCATTCAAATAAGTCATGCAGATATGCATAATGCCTTCTTTGCTGCCTATGAGCGGCAGTATTTCTGTGTCAGCATCTAAATTGGTTTTATACCATTGCTGGTACCAGTTGGCAAAAGCATTACGTAAAACAGGCGAACCTTTATAGCTTTGGTAACCATGCACATTTGGTTTTGTGCTTTCTTCCTGCAATGTTTTAATAACATCAGGATGCGGCGGCATGTCAGGGCTGCCAATACCGAGGTTAATAATATTTTTTCCCTGTTTGTTCAGTGCATCTATCTCTCTTAGTTTTTGTGAGAAATAATATTCATGCACACTGTTTAAACGTGCTGCGGTTGTAATCATAATTATTTTAGTTTACCGTTTTTGTAAACGCCATAAATCTTTAAGTGTTCAATAACAGGCTTTATTTCTTCTATCACTTTTTCAAATTGCTGAAGGTTTTCAAATTCAAGGTCTGCATGAAAACTGTATTTGAAATTGGTGCCAGGAATAGGAAAACTTTGCAGCTTGCTGAGGTTAACATCGGTATCAGCAATCCTTGTTAGCACTTTTGCCAGGCTGCCTTTTGAATTATCTGTATGAAAGTTTATTGATGCTTTGTTTGCGTTTTCAACAGGCTGGGAAAAATCTGAATGCTGCAATACAAGAAACCGGGTGTAATTATTTCTTAGTGTATGAATGTGCGGGGCAATTATTTTAAGATCGAATAATTCTGCGGCCAGCTTGCTTGCAATAGCGGCAATATGTTTGCTTTTATGCTGATAGATATGTTTGGCGCTTAATGCCGTATCTTCTGTTTCAATCAGCTTCCAGTTATACTTATCTAAATATGCAAAACATTGCTGCAAGGCCATGGGATGGGAGTGCACTTCTTTTATATCTTCCAGTTCAACATGCTTGTTAACCATGAGGTTTTGGTCAATCTGCAGATACACTTCGCCTATAATGGTAAGGTTGCTTTTTTGAAGAAGGTTATAATTAGCTAAAATGCTGCCGGCGATAGAATTTTCAATTGCCATAACGGCCCTCGTGCTTTCATTTTTAACCGAGGCTTTTTTTATAAGCTCATTAAAAGTGGCGCATGGATTTACCCCTATTTCTTTTCCTAAAAATTTTATGGCAGCGGCCTGGTGAAAGCTGCCTTCGTAGCCCTGGATGTAAACTTCATGTTTCATTCGTGCAAGTTTGTTTTTTTAATGGCCTTCCGGAACGCCCTGATATGCATTTCCATGTGTGAAATTTTATATAGGCGTTTCATAATAAAAAATCCCGGCCTTTTGTAGCCGGGATTCATAAATGTATTTCGTGTACACATATTACCCGGCTATTCCTTTAAAATAAAAGAAGTAGAAAAAGGTATATGTGATAGTCTTTTGCATTTTGGGGCACAAAAGTAACAGTAAGAAATTATTCATCAAATTTTTAAAACAGAAATATTTTAATGGCCGAAAAGAAAAAAGCCCTTCCGTGGAAACGGAACGGCCTCTAACGATTGCTTGCCATATGAAAAACGATCAGGCTAAACATTCCGGCGCAAGCATACCACCTCAACTCTGAACATGCTTGTTTAGCTTTTAACGAATTTAATTAATGAGTAGAATCAGATAAAGTAGTATCTACAGGAGCCATCATAGATGTATCCGGTGTAGCTACAGATGTATCAGCAGGAGCTACAGTTGTTGTATCTTCTGTAGTTTCAGTAGTGCTAGTGCTGTTGCAAGCTGCAAAAGTACCGATAGCTAAAACAACCAATAATTTTTTCATGTGTTTGTGTTTTTTGTGATGTAATTTTTGTTTTAATACCCAAATGCAACATAGGTAACCCATGTTTTTAAAATTTTTTTTCCGGAAACTTGCAGCAATATTTGGGTTACTTTTACTTTAATCAGGTATTAAACTACACACGGCGTGAAGGGCGATTCGAACGAACAATTATTATTAAAAGCACTGGCAAACAACGATTCTAAAGCCGCAGAAACCATATACAAAGACAACTTTAACATGGTTCTTGCCTTTATTATTAATAACAACGGAACTTATGACGAAGCAAGGGATATTTTTCAGGAAGCGATGATAACGCTCTATCAAAAAGCTAAATCTGAATCGTTCGTACTTACCAGCCAGCTTAAAACTTATATTTATTCCGTAAGCCGCAGGCTTTGGTTAAAAAGACTTCAGCAATTGGGTAAGACAACCAATGGCGTTGAAAATTTTGACTCCGTAGCAGTTGATGAAGACATTGAAATTCATGAGAGGAGAGATGCTGAACTTGGTATAATGCACAGGGCTTTGAACAGTTTGGGAGAACCCTGTAAAAGTTTGCTCGAAGCATTTTATATAGAAAGAAAGAGCATGGATGAGATTGCATTATTATTTGGTTACACAAATGCTGACAATGCAAAAAATCAAAAATATAAATGCCTTATGCGTTTGAAAAAATTATTCTTTTCCCAGTATAATATAGGCGAGTGATGGAAGATATACTTTTACTTAATTCAATAGAACGTTACCTGGAAGGCCGCATGCTTCCAGACGAAAAAAAGTTTTTTGAAGAGTTGCGCACAAGCAACCCGGCTATAGACCAGATGGTGGTAGAGCACAAATTATTCCTGCACCAGATGGATGAATATGCCGATGTAAAACATTTTAAAGAGTCTCTTCACACTATTCACTCAAAACTTTCTATAACCGGCGAGATCAGGAATAGTGAAGAACCGGAAGGTGTTACCGGCAAAGTAGTTCAGTTATGGCACCGTTATAAAAAGGTAACTGCTATTGCAGCTTCTATTGCCTGCATCACAGCCCTGTTCATCAGCGCACTGGCCATGTACTTTTCACCTGCCGCCAATAAAACCCAACTGGAGCGTTTAAGCAGGGATATTGCGGAAATAAAAAAATCGCAAATACAAACCAATAATGCACTGAAAGAAGTTGCCGATACAAAAATTCCCAAAGGTGCCATTGTAAAATCCGGCGGCACAGCTTTTTTAATTGATGGCAAAGGATTTTTGGTTACCAATGCCCACGTACTGGATGGAAGCGGCGCTATTGTTACGGATAAAGACGGGCATGAATACAAATCAAAGATTGTTTCCATAGATCATTCAAAAGATTTGGCTGTTTTGCAGATTGTTGACAATGATTATAAAACAGTAAAGAATTTGCCGTATTCAATTCGCCGCGGCCAGCCTGATTTAGGTGAAGAGCTTTTTACACTGGGCTATCCCCGCGAAGAAATTGTTTGTGGTGTTGGTTACCTCAGTGCCAAAACAGGTTATAAAGGTGATACATCAAGCTGCCAGCTTTCCCTTACCGTCAGCCCTGGTAATTCCGGTGCGCCTGTATTCAGCAAAAACGGAGAAATAATAGGCATTATAACAACAAGACAGTCCCAAACAGAAGATGTTGTTTTTGCACTAAAGGCAAATAATATTTACAGTATGATTGACAGCCTGAAATCGCAGGATACTTCGCTCAAAAGACTAAAAATGCCTTCAGGTACTTCATTAAAAAATATGGACAGGGTAAGCCAGATAAAGAAAGCTGAGGATTATGTTTTTCTTATCAAAACATATAAATAGATAAAATAATTAAAGCAACCTTTGAATTAAAAATCCCGCTTTTGGCGGGATTTTTATTTTAGAATAAATAGGCTACGGGCTTACCTTTTTATTGTTTCCATAAATTATCCGGGTATTCGCCTTTTTCTACAAGGTGCGTAACAGATGCTTTTACAACTGGCGCATCTTCTTTATACGTTACGCCAAACCATTTTGCAGATGTTACAATTACTTCAACACGCCCTTTGCCTGACTTTATGAAATAATCAGTCATGGTTGGAATTAAAAACTCGGCTTTAAGGCTTTGGCTGTTCTTAGCTAAAAATTCTTTAAACTGTTCTTCACACAAATCAATAATGCCCGGTGCGTAACAAAAGAAATTCATGCTCACCTTGGTATCTTCCGGTAATTCTGTTAAGCCACCTTCTTCATCTTCATAAATAATGGCATCGCCTTTCTTATAAATTTTAAGGCATTCTTTAATGCCTGCCATTTCATGTTTTTCATTTTCTGAGATAACGCCGCGGCTCACGCTTCCATGCTCGCTTAATGTATTGGGCAATTCATAACCAATTAAAGCGTAGGTTTTTTCATTGCAGCGGGTTTGTAAAAAATCAAATGCTTTCCTGAAAGAATCTTTACCATAAAAATCATCTGCATTAATTAAAGCAAAAGGTTCTTTTATCTTGCCTTTACAGCAAAGCACGGCATGCGCAGTGCCCCAGGGCTTTACCCTTTCGGGGTTAATATTGTATCCTTCGGTGAAACTGGTAAGTTCCTGGTATACATAATCAACTTCTATTTTACCTTCTAATTTAGGTTCAATAATACTTTTAAAATTGTCAGCAAAATCTTTTCTGATGATAAAAACCACCCTTGTAAAGCCTGCTTCAATGGCGTCATAAATTGAATACTCCATTATTGTTTCGCCCGATGGCCCAAATCCTTCTATTTGCTTCATGCTTCCATAACGGCTTGCCATTCCTGCTGCTAAAATTACCAGTGTTGATTGCATAGATATTGATATTATTTAGGGTTGCGAAACTAATAAATTCAGCTTAAACTATGCCATTGATTTAGATTGAAGCATCCGGCAGCAACTTCCCTATATTTGTTTAACTAATGACTGTTCGTATGAATAATATTAATTCCGGTGAAACATGGATGAAGGGTTTATTGAATGAGAAACAGGCACGCTTTGATAAAATAAAAGAAGGCGGCGGAAAAAAATCCATTGAAAAACAAAGGCAAAAAAACAAACTTACTGCACGGGAAAGAGTTGATTATTTAATTGATAACAACAAACCTTTTATTGAAATAGGCGCATTTGCCGGTTATGAAATGTATGGCGAACAGGGTGGCTGTCCCGCCGGTGGCACTGTGGCGGGCATTGGTTATGTGAGCGGCAGGCAATGTGTTATTGTGGCCAACGATCAAACTGTGAAAGCAGGTGCATGGTTTCCTATAACTGGCAAGAAAAACCTGCGTATGCAGGAAATAGCTATGGAAAACCATCTGCCTGTTATTTATCTTGTTGACAGCGCTGGTGTTTATCTTCCCATGCAGGACGAAATTTTCCCCGATAAAGAACATTTTGGCCGTGTGTTTCGCAACAATGCACAAATGAGCGCCATGGGGATTACGCAAATAGCGGCAGTGCTTGGAGCCTGCGTCGCCGGCGGCGCATACCTGCCAATTATGAGTGATGAAACTTTAATGGTTGAAGGTAACGGCAGCATATTTTTAGCAGGCTCCTATCTTGTTAAAGCGGCTATTGGCGAAGATATTGATGTGGAAACGCTGGGGGGTGCAGAAACGCATAATGCTATAAGCGGTATTGCTGATTATAAGTGTGCAACGGAACACGAATGTCTCGACAAAATAAAAGCCATCATCAGTAAACTGGGCAGGCCTGTATTTGCCGGTTTTGACCGTGTTGAATCAATTTCTCCTGCAAGGAATGTAAAAGATATTTACACAATCATGCATGCAAATAATACCAGGCCTTATGACGTGGCTGAAATTATTGAATGTATTGTTGATGCGGGCAGTTTCAGCCAGTTTAAAGAAGAGTATGGTAAAACCATTGTTTGTGGTTATGCAAGAATTGACGGGTGGGCCGTTGGCATCGTGGCCAACCAGCGGCTGATTGTAAAAACAAGGAAAGGTGAAATGCAGATGGGCGGTGTTATTTATAATGACAGTGCAGATAAAGCGGCGCGCTTTATTCTTAACTGCAATCAGAAAAAAATCCCTTTGGTCTTTCTGCAGGATGTAACCGGCTTTATGGTAGGCAGCCGCAGCGAACATGCTGGCATAATTAAAGATGGCGCCAAGCTGGTAAATGCCGTTGCCAATTCTGTTGTGCCTAAGTTTACCTTTATTACCGGCAACAGTTATGGCGCGGGCAATTATGCCATGTGCGGCAAGGCTTACGATCCGCGTTTTATATATGCCTGGCCGGGTGCAAAAATTGCGGTAATGGGTGGGGACCAGGCTGCAAAAACTTTATTGCAAATACAGGTTGCAGGAAGGGATGTAAGTAAAGAAGAGCAGCAGCAATTGCTTGACCAGATAAAATCCCGCTATGATAAACAAACCACGCCTTATTATGCTGCAGCCCGCCTTTGGGTTGATGATATAATTGACCCGGCTGATACCAGGAAACTGATAAGCGAAGGCATTGCCGCGGCCAATCATAACCCTGATATAAAGGAATTTAAAACAGGCGTGTTCCAGGTATAAAATAATGTGCCCTGAAACAATATTGTGATGAGTTGTCAATGGTGAATGGTGAGTAAAAAATGCGGAATACACGCTTCAAGATTGACGTTTCATCACCCACCACCCACCTGAAATATAATCAACATTTGTATTACTCCTTTTTAGTGCTGTCGCCTTTTTGATTGTTATATTGTTTGTTGGTGCCCGTATTAGGTGTGGCTTCAGTGCCGCTTATGGTATCTGTTCCTATCACATTAGATGAATCAGGCGTTGGAATCCGCTGGCGCTGGTCGTTATGATAATCCATGGCATCGCTGGCAGGATTGGTTGTTGTACTATCACCAACGCCGGGGCTTGTGCTCTCCGTAGAAGATGAGTTATTGCTGCATGCGCCTGCAAAGAAAATGCTTGCTAAAACCGGCAGAAGAAATTTTACTTTCATAATATTGTTCTTATAGTTAAAAAATGTGGATAAAATGCCTTGTTTTCAACATCTAACAACAATTCGCAAAAACTGTGACGAATCCTGCTTTTAATTGGGAAAAGCCCTTAATTTTTCTTAAATTTGCACGCTAAATTTTTAGATATAACGATTATTTTTCTCTCTTACTTTTTATGAACGAACAACAGCAGGATTCCCCATCTCAGGCAAATTATGGTGCAGAAAGTATTCAGGTTTTAGAAGGTTTGGAAGCAGTGCGTAAAAGGCCTGCCATGTATATTGGAGATGTAGGCGTAAAAGGCTTGCATCACCTGGTATATGAAGTGGTGGATAACTCCATTGATGAAGCCCTGGCCGGTTATTGTAAGAATATTATTGTAACCATACATGAAGACAACAGCATAAGCGTGCAGGATGATGGCCGCGGTATTCCCACAGGTATTATGGCCAAGGAAAAACGCAGTGCGCTTGAAGTGGTAATGACAGTGCTGCATGCGGGTGGTAAATTCAACAAAGACACTTATAAAGTTTCGGGCGGTTTGCATGGCGTAGGGGTAAGCTGCGTAAATGCTTTAAGTACCCGGCTGCATGCTACCGTTGAAAGGAATGGGAAAATATATGAGCAGGAATATCATACAGGTATCCCTCAATATGCCGTAAGGGAGATTGGCGAATCTGAAAAAACAGGCACACGTATTCATTTCTGGCCTGATACAACAATCTTTCAAGCCACTGTTTATAACAGGGATATCCTGGAAAGCCGCCTGCGGGAATTGGGTTATTTGAATAAACGCATCAACATTGTTTTAAATGACCTGCGTGAACGCGATGAGAATGGCAACACGTATTCAAAGATTTTTTACAGCGAAGGCGGTATAGTGGAATTTGTGGAAATGCTCGACCGCAGCGGCAAGCGCAATTCGCTTTTGCCAAAAACATTATACGTAGAAGGTTTTGATGAAGCCAGCAATGTGGCGGTTGAAGTGGCGCTTACCTATAACGACGATTTTAAAGAGCATATTTTTTCTTACGTAAATAATATCAACACCATTGAAGGCGGAACGCATGTTTCCGGTTTTCGTACGGCCATAACCCGCGTGTTTAAAACTTATGGCGATAAGAACGGTTTGTTTGAAAAAGCAAAAGTGGAAGTGGAAAGCGATGACTTTCGCGAAGGCTTAAGCGCTATTGTTTCCGTAAAAGTACCGGAGCCGCAGTTTGAAGGCCAAACCAAAACCAAGCTTGGTAACAGTGAAGTAAGCGGTATTGTTCAAACAACGGTGGCAAGGGCATTGGAAGCTTATCTTGAAGAAAATCCAAGGGAAGCCAAGAATATTGTAAGTAAAGTTGTGCTGGCGGCGCAGGCCCGTGTGGCTGCCCGAAAAGCGCGTGAACTGGTGCAGCGTAAAACGGTTTTAAGTGGCAGCGGTTTGCCGGGTAAACTGGCCGATTGCAGCAGCCGTGATCCTGAAAAATGTGAGCTTTACCTGGTTGAGGGCGACAGTGCCGGTGGCACGGCCAAACAGGGCCGCGACAGGACTTTCCAGGCTATTTTGCCTTTGCGCGGTAAAATATTGAACGTGGAAAAAGCAATGGAGCATAAGATTTATGAGAACGAAGAAATCCGCAATATTTTCACAGCAATGGGCGTAACCATTGGCACGCCGGAAGATCCTAAGGCATTGAACACGGCAAAGCTTCGTTATCATAAACTCATTATTATGACCGATGCCGATGTGGATGGTTCGCACATCGCAACATTGATCCTCACATTCATTTTCCGTTATATGAAAGAACTGGTGGAGCAGGGTTATGTTTATATTGCCCAGCCGCCGCTTTACCTTGTTAAAAAAGGAAAAGAGCAGGAATACGCTTTTGATGAAGAACAACGGAGATTATGGGTAGAGAAATTAAGCAACGGGAGGGAAGACAGCGTGCATGTGCAGCGTTACAAAGGTTTGGGTGAAATGAATGCAGAACAGTTATGGGAAACCACTATGGATCCTGCAAGGCGCACCCTGAAAAAAGTAACCATTGAAAGCCTGGCCAATGCCGATGAAGTGTTCAGCATGCTAATGGGTGATGAGGTGGCGCCGCGCCGCAGCTTTATTGAAAGCCACGCTAAGTATGCGAAGATTGATATTTAGGAAATGCTCTGTATTTATATGAGACGAAAGTACAAGTGGGCTATTTTATTTTCTTTGCTTACCATTCCATTATTGGTTATCGCAATATTCTTTGCAGGCGCAGGGCATGGAAGTTATGCGCCCGCAATATTTTTATTTCCTTTTTGCTTAATTAGTCTTCCGTTAGTTGGTCAAATTACAGCGCCATTTATTGTAATGGCAATACTTCAATATCCTATTTACGGATTTATATTAGATGCCTTTAAGCGTTCTGAAAAATACAAAGAAGTTATTTATCTTATTCTATTTACGCACATTGCATTAGCTATTACAATAGCCTGTTGGACAGGCGGAAGATAGATTTTTAAATACTTCAATTCCGCGCCTTTGTTGGTGTTGTCACCAACAAAGGTTCATCCACGATAATGTGATAAAAAACCAAAATCATCAATTCCTGAATAATAGAATTTAGCCGATGAATATTTATATTCTTCCGGATATTGTGCCAGGTACCAGGGATGTTTGCAGGGATTATCATGAATATAATTCAGCTTTTGAAGAAAAACTTTTTCAGTCCACAGGTCAATGCTTAATGAATTGCGTTCCCATATTTGGTAGGTTCTGTCTTTAGCTTTTACTAAAAAATCATTCAGCATTTTATTTCTTTCATCCATCATTCTGAACTTCATTTGCTGTGCTGTAAATTTTAAAAAACGTTGCTGTATTTTATCCTGTACATAGCCATCCTGTATTTGCCATATCATGTGAATATGGTTGGGCATAATAACAAATGCGTAAATAACAATGCTGCCTTCTTTATGTAAAAATTGCAGGCTGCTGATGATAATATTTTTAAATGCATCATCCTGTAATAAATGCTTCCATTCTAAAATGGTTGCGGTGATGAATTGGGGGTGATAGGCTGAATTGTATTTCATTTGTGGAAGGTACAAATCTAAGCGAAGTTTTTGCCGTTTAACTGGAACGGATGCCTTTGTTGGTCTTCTGACCAACAAATTCGAGATGATGGCTTCATTTATTAAATCCCTTGTTGGTGACAACACCAACAAGGGCGAAGCTTTCATTTTCTGAATTTGCAGGTCTGAAACCTCCTGTAGAAAACACAACGGCTTTTTTTACGAGTTTATCTTTTATTTCCTGGATTGTCATTTTGAAAGCATTTATATAAATGTATATAAACATCTTTCTAATTATTGCTTTCTCGAATGATGATGGCTTCGTTTATTAAATCCCTTGTTGGTGACAACACCAACAAGGGCGGAGTATCGTCGTTTGCATCCTCTCGGCTTTTGCAAAAATAACACTTAAAATTATTTGGAATTACAGACAGTACCTTGCGCCAGATGGGGGAATTCAAAATATCGAACTTATTTGAGATATTAGCATTTGAGCTTTCTGCTTCCAATTTGAATCAGATTTTGATATGCAATATTGACCTTTTTGATATTCTGAAAAAGTATCAGGAATAATAGCTATTGCAGTGTCACCTATAAAATAGCCTTTTATTATTGCACCTTGAGTTGGGTGTCCTTCATGATTGAAATCTGCTTCCAAGGTTCCATACTTAATTGAAAATACTATTTGATTTTGTTTATCTCTCACCTCGAACATTGTGTCATTTTGTAAAGGATATCTCAGTGCATTTTCTTTGAATACAGTCCAATGATTGAACTCGATAGTTCCTAAAGTTTCTTCATTTTGTAATCTTTTAAATTCTGTTGAAATATAAAGCCTGTTATCTTTTAATCCCATTATAATATTAGCATTACTGCAATCTTTTTTTGCTGTTTTTAATATATCTACCCCATTATATAAATATTTAATTGGAAAGTAAACTACACGATCTGCTATTTCAACATAAATGTCCTGATTTGGATGGAAGTCTATAACATGAATGCCACTTACTTTAAGAAGATTTTTTTTATTGATCTCATTGAAATTAGGAGAGTTTTCAGCAAGATATACATCTAGACCTTCATCAGTTTTTACTTGTGGCTTTTTTACAAAAGGTGGTTTTAAGTTCCCTTGCCAGATTGTTTCTTCGTCAGCTTTTTCTTTATCTGATTTAAACCACTCACTTTTTATTGTGATCCAACTTGCTAATCCTCCTAAGACCAGGATAATTGCACTAATGATTAATTTACTTTTTTTAAAAAAGCTTTTAAAACTATTTTCATTTTCCTTTATTGATTCAACCTTTTTTTGAATGATAGGTAACTTATTTTTTTTCGTGTTTTTCTTTCTTGCCATTTAAAAATTATAAGTAATTCCTTAAAATTATTAATTAATCTAATTCCTTAAATCCTTAGTGTTCAGCATTTCGCCTTCGTTAGTATTCTTCACCAACGAAATAATTCAAAAGAACAACAAGAAACAGCACAATATTGTTTTCAATCCCCACTCTTCTTCATCCCCAGTGTCCTTTCCATAAACTTTTCAATCGCCTGTTGCACATCCAGTAAATCTTTCGATTTTACATAACTGCCCATTACATGGTTGCCCACATTTGGCATCGCTGTTTTTACTTTCTTATCAGAACCTAATTTATCAAACATCTTCAGCATGGCGGGCACATTTACAACGCTATCCTGGTGCACATCATCTTTATAATAATACAGCATTAATACAGGCTGCTTCACTTTTTCAAAAGTTGATTTATTCATGGTGGTTTCAATCAACTCCTGCAATTGCGTTGCAGCTTCCAAAGGATATTGCTGGTACCAGTATTGCTTATAAACAGCGCTTGTATCTTTTGCCGTTACATAATGGCTGCCGGTAAGGGTGCGTGCAATTTGCAATCCCCAGTGATTGTTTAAAAGAGAGGAGCGGCTGTCGAAGATGGCAATGTTGGGCGACATCATTACCAGCGCATACACATCGTTTGGATAATCTGCTGCTAATTTTAAAGCCAGCGTACCGCCGGTGGAAGTGCTCATTAAAATTACTTTGCTGCCTAATTGTTTGCCTATTTCCAAAGCCTGTTTGGCGCTTTCCCATAATTTTTCCGGCGTGAGGTTTATCATGGGCTGCGTTGTGTCAATGCCATGCTCTGCCAAACGGCTTAAATACAAATTGCAGCCAAACTCTTTTGCAATATTGGTATGAATGGGCCGGCCTTCTTCCTGGCTTGCAGAAAAACCATGCAGGTACACAATAGCATATTCTGTTTTTGTTTTGGCCGAATCAAACCAAACGATCCTTGCTTCATTACCGGGTTTAATTTTATGCAGTGCTTCATTGCTGTCAATATAATGTTCAAGCGCTGCGGTATTGGAAGGAACTGCCGGTAATGTTGCTGAATATACCGGCGTTGCAGGATGCGGGCCAAATTGGTAAACGATTACAAGAATTATAAAAACAATAAGCAGGATTTTAAACCATTTTTTTTTGAACATAAGCCGGGCTTTGTATGCAGTAAATTTATAAACGAATGTCTGAACTTTGCATGATGAATCCGCAAACAGGTAAATGGATAATTGTTGCAGGCATTATAATCGTGATCATTGGCGTGCTTATTTATTTCTTTTATGATAAGCTGAACTGGCTGGGAAAACTGCCTGGTGATATTCGTATTGAAAAAGAAAACTTCCGTTTTTATTTTCCTGTTGTTACCATGATCATCATTAGTATTGTGCTTACCATTCTTATCAACATCTTTAAAAAATTCTTTTAAAATAGCGGTTGATGTTTTCAAACAGCTATCTTTAACGCAGTTAACATTGCTGCTGCTTTATTCATTACCTATTAATTTTTACTTAGATGCAATCAATTGCGAAACAGCGTTTCCTTGCGCTGGATGTTTTCAGGGGCATGACCATTTGCCTTATGATTATTGTAAACACATCGGGCAATGGCGCCACCACTTTTGCACCGCTTAAACATGCGCACTGGAACGGCTTCACGCCCACAGACTTTGTGTTTCCTTCTTTCATGTTTGCAGTGGGCAATGCCATGAGTTTTGTTATGCGCCGCTGGAGCGAAATGCGTACCGGCGCGGTGCTGGGCAAAATTTTTAAGCGCACTCTCATCATTTTTTTATGCGGCTATTTGTTATACTGGTTTCCTTTTTTTGAATACAACGATCAGCATCATCTTATATTATCACCTATTGCCAACACGAGAATATTTGGCGTGCTGCAGCGCATTGCACTGGCTTATTGCTTCGCATCATTAATGTTGTATTTTTTAGGAACAAGAACCACGGTTATCATCTCTGCACTTATACTTCTTTTATACTGGCCCGTGATGGTTTATTTCGGCACGGGCGCCGATCCGCTTGACGTGCATACCAACGCAGTGTTGCGTTTGGATACCTGGCTTGTTGGCGAACATCATTTGTACAGGGGAGAAGGCTTTCCGTTCGATCCCGAAGGTTTCCTGAGTACATTGCCTTCCATTGGTAATGTAGTGGGCGGATATATTGTTGGTAAATATGTGCAACAACATGGCAAAACTTACGAGGGCCTTGCCAAATTATTGATGGCCGGTTTTATTATTTTAATAGTTGCTTTTTGGTGGAACTATGGTTTCCCCATCAACAAAAAAATATGGACAAGCAGTTTTGTTTTGCATACGGTTGGGCTTGATTGTATGCTGCTTGCCTGCATCATGTATTATGTTGATTTCTTAAATAAAAGAACAGGCGTTTATTTCTTTGAGGTGTTTGGAAAGAACCCATTGTTTATTTACATGCTTTCAGAATTGTCTGTTATAATCCTGTATATGATTCCGGTTGGAGATACGAATTTATACAGATGGATTTACCATAACATTTTTGCTTATAGCGGGGCTTATACCGGGGCATTGTTATTTGCGATATGCTATATGTTGTATTGCTGGCTGATTGGTTATGTTTTGGATAAGAAAAAGATTTATGTGCGGGTGTAATCCTGAATCAAATTACCTCATACTGCAAAGGGCAGCGTTTTTTATGCGAAAAAATATTTATACTTTTAATTTATGTTAGACCTTAATGAAAAATATATCATTAACAAAGAACAAGAACCTATTGCTGTTCAGTTAGACATAAAAGTTTTTAAACGTCTTGAAGAAGTGCTTGAAGATTACGCCTTAGCCCAATACATGAAAGAAACAGATACTGAGGAGAAGCTTACATTGAATGAAGCAAAAGCATACTATAAAAAACTGAAAAAGAAATAGTGTGGAGGTTGTTTTTACCAAAACATTCCTTAAAGATCTGGCTAAAGTTTTTCCTGTTAAACGAAGGAAAGAGATAGAGCATTTTATTTTTGAAGAATTGCAGCTTGTAAGTTCATTGGAAGAAATCGACTTTGCAGAAAAAATGAAGGGACATAAGAATTTTTACAAAATAAGATTTGGTGATTACAGAATGGGAATATACAGATTGGAAAACAGGATTGAATTAAAACGTGTACTGCACCGAAAAGAAATTTATAAGTATTTCCCTTAAATAAATTGGTTTGGTTTTAAATCGAAAGAGAAAACTTACAGGAGCGGTGTTATAAACTTCCATACTTTTTATAATAAGCAATAAGCCAGGCAACCACCTCATCATAACTCTCAATGCCTTTTGGCTGATTATGCGCTTTTAAATAATTGCCATAAAGTTTTGTAAGCAGCGGCTCAAGCGGGTTACGGTAATCCTTTAAATATTGTTTGTATTCATTCAAATCTTTTTTTACCAGTGTATCGAGCTGCTGTACATTTTGTTTCGCTGCAACAGAATCCCGGCTGAATAATTCGCTGTTGGCATACAAAAACATATCAAAATAAGCAGAGTAATTAAACTGCGGCAAATTGCCCGATTTAACTGCTAAAAAGCCTGCAAAACTCGCTTCGCTTTCGCTGGCAAAGCCAAGCTGGTGGCCAATTTCGTGGCAGGTTGTAAATGGTATGATAAACGTTGGCATTTTTGCATTTACCTGTGCTTCGCCCGTAAAAGGATTGTAATAACCAAGAAACCCGCCATAGCTGCCTATATCGCCCGCAAGCATTTTTTTAACGGAATGATTTGGGTAATTCAAATAAGGATAGGTTGTTTTTGCCACATCGTATAAACCAGCCGCTTGCTTAAAAATGTTTTTACTGTCACCGTAATTTAAATGCAGGCTGTCCATCAGTTTCCTGTTTGCATTTAATTCTTCTCTTATCTGTGCTGTAACAATTCTTAAATCTTCGGTATTATACCTGTCGGGAAAAAGGTGCATTTTATATCCAATGCCATAGCGATAATAATTGAGCGCCCATAACAGTAAAAAAATAATATACATCCATAAACACTTAACCGTGAAACTGCGAATGGCAAGGGCAAATCTTTTCCATGTTGGCTTGTGTTTAAAAAACTTAATTGTTTTTGCAATAACCCAGATAATGGCAAGCCCGTATAATACATCGCCAATACTGAAAGGGATCCAGCCGGTAAGTAACCTTAATATATATGCAATGGGCGGGTAGATATAAGCGCTGTAAACATTTTCAATAAACCAGGGCCACAATGCAAGCACATGCAACAATATAACAACGAGTAATAATATTAAGGGCCTGAACCACCATTTTTTGTTTTGTATCCATTGCATGCTGATGCGAATATAAAAGTATCGGGTTGTAAAAAAATTCTTAAAAGGCGTATAAATATCAGTTGATTGGTTGAATAGCTGATAAGTTGAAATGTAAGAAGATAGAATTTGGTGGCATCAGCCTGTGAGCCCGTAAATGTGTAAACTTTTGAACAGGCGTATTAATTATGGGTGGCTTGTTTATTGCTGGTATTTCTTAAGTATTTTCGCCGCATTGCTTTATAATAATAATTACAACAACAATGAGCAAATTTTCTGATTACAATTTTGCAGATCAGCGCGCACTAATCCGCGTTGACTTTAATGTTCCGCTTGACAAACAAACGCTGGAAATAAAAGACGATACAAGAATGAGAGCTGCCATTCCTACCATCAAAAAAATATTGAACGACGGCGGCAGCGTGATTTTAATGAGCCATCTCGGCAGGCCAAAAGAAGGCCCGGAAGATAAGTTTTCCTTAAAACATCTTGTAAGCCATTTAAGCGAATTGCTTGATGGGAAACAAATTCAATTTGCCGATGATTGTATTGGTGAAGATGCACAACAAAAAGCGGCTGCATTAAAACCCGGCGATGTGCTGCTGCTTGAAAACCTTCGCTTTTATAAGCAGGAAGA
The DNA here is from genome assembly GCF_900115755.1 of Parafilimonas terrae. GTDB lineage: Bacteria > Bacteroidota > Bacteroidia > Chitinophagales > Chitinophagaceae > Parafilimonas > Parafilimonas terrae. The sequence continues at coordinate 130,026 of NZ_FOXQ01000014.1, read as the reverse complement.
AAAAGGAGATGAAGCTTTTGCAGAAAAGCTTTCAAAGCTGGGCGATGTATATGTGAATGATGCCTTTGGAACAGCGCACCGTGCACATGCTTCAACTGCTGTAATTGCAAAATTCTTCCCGAAAGAAAGACGCATGTTTGGTTTGCTGATGGAAAGCGAAGTTGCTTCGGCTGAGAAGGTGTTGCATAGCTCTGAAAAACCGTTTGTAGCCATTATTGGAGGCGCTAAAGTGAGCGATAAAATTTTAATTCTTGAAAACCTTTTGGAAAAGGCTAATGATATAATAATTGGCGGCGGCATGGCTTATACATTCTTTAAGGCGGAAGGGGGAAAAATAGGGGCTTCTTTGTGTGAAGAAGACCGTCTTGGTACAGCTAAAGAAATAATGGCGAAGGCGGCAGAAAAAAATGTATGCATTCACTTGCCAAGCGATTCCATTATTGCTGATAAGTTTGCCAATGATGCTGATATATCTTCATCTGTAAGCACTGATATTCCTGATGGATGGATGGGCCTGGATATTGGTTCAATGGCCTGCGATATGTTTACAAAAGTTATTCTTAACGCAAAAACCATTTTATGGAATGGCCCGATGGGTGTGTTTGAAATGGAGTGTTTTCAGCATGGCACCAAAACAATTGCAGAAGCTGTTGTTAAAGCCACCGAAAACGGCGCTTTTTCTTTGGTGGGCGGCGGCGATAGCGTGGCTGCTGTAAACCAGTTTGGTTTTGCAGATAAGGTAAGCTATGTATCCACCGGTGGCGGTGCGATGCTTGAATTTTTTGAAGGCAAAACGTTGCCGGGTATTGCTGCCATTAATGAATAATTTTCGATTTGAATTATATAAAAGAGGCTTGCATTTTGCAAGCCTCTTTTATATGTATTACCGAAGGTTTAAATGTTGTTTTTAAGCCTTAACTTCCTTTAATGGCGGGACTTTGAAATATATCTTACCAAACATCTCTTTGCAATTGGCAATAGCGTTTCTTCAACGGGTAAATTAATATCAGCTTCAATAACATAAACCGCAGGGTTGGGCAGTTGTGAACGGTTCCGCACCAACTCAGTTTTTATATGTTCGAATGTATTTACAAAACTGCGGTACCATGTATTGATAAATTCTGTGCGGATGCTTCGGAATTTTTCATCATGTTTTTCATAAATGCTTAAACGATATTGATACACTCTCGTAGCTGATAATTTATTGCTTAGAAAAAAATAACCTTCATGTTGTTCCAGCGGAATAATGCCAACCGGTGATATTTTCAGTTTATCTTCTATCATTTCATACAATTCTGTACCGTTGCTGATAGTTGCCTGCATTTCACGTGCTGCATAAAAAATTATTTCTTCAAGTTGCTGCATTACATCATCGTCTTCCATCATTTGTTCATACAATAACTGCAGCTTCTGAATTTGAATCCCCGTAAGCTTTTTGGGAAAGTGCTCCTGCAAAAACTTTTTGTTTTTCCTGAAGGAAACAAGATTGTTATAATGAAATATTACATCTGCCAGTTGCGGGTATAATTTATGCTCATCAAAATATTTATTTACTTCCTGTAAATAAGCGAGCAGCGTGTATTTTTTCAATTCAAAATCTATGTACCCGTCTGCAAACCATGTTTCTGATAACGATTTCATACACCTGAATTTTAATGGTCTTAAATTATTATAACAACAGTTTTATTTTGATACCGTTTTTACCGGCAGGTTTAAAAGTTAAATACTGTGCAAACAATTTCTGCATAAATTTCAGAACTGCAAAATACAGGCCTGTATTATTATAAACACTTTAATGATGTATATAATAAAAGAGAGCGGTAAAAGCCGCTCTCGTATGCTTATATTCATCACGGGGCGGGTTATATCTGTATGGCCAGCTTACCATCCTGCTGGCCCCGGCCAACTGTTGTATAATTCCAGTAGTTTAAAATGTTGCCTTTAGAGTTGTAAGTTACGCTATAGTAAATTTCCAATTGCTCTTTGGCATCATTCACATTTGGGATTAATATTTTTTGTGTGATGGGTTTATTCATCTCCGGATAATCCTTTAATTCTGTTGGCTGAAAATTATGCTGCCACACTGTATCCCTCACATTCTTTTTTACACGCAGTACTGTTACCTGCAAAGAGGCGGTGGTATTAGAATAGGCAGCCGATATATAACTTGCCGTTTTATACACTTCCACGTTTATATTTTTATTTGTTGTGGGTGCGGTTGCGGTGTTTTTTACAAAATAAAAAATAGAGCATGCTGCTGTAATAAATGCTGTAGCGCTGATAAATAATGTCCTTTTCATTTGTTAGTTTTTATTTCCTTTTATATGTCACTTTTTTGCTGATGACTTTGTTAGCTGATTTTTTGCCTGCTTTAGTCGTGGAAGGATATTTCAAAGCAAATACCATTATGCCATTTAACAAGTATTTGGCAATTTTTAGAGCATAAGGGGTTGTATAGATTGATAAGTGGCTGTTGTAAAAAAGACGATTATTTCAACTGTCCGGAAACGAACAATTATTGAACGGAATAGGATAGGGGGTAAAGGTTGATGCAGATGAAATAATTAAAGGTTTTCCGCACAAGGAGCCAAACAAAATACACAGGAATACTGTATAGTTATTCCAATATAAATTCCTGGTGCAAAGCCGGTATAAACACGTTTTTAAAACCGGCTTTCTGCAGCTTTTCCCTGAAATCTATCTGCACTTTATATTCTCCATGTACAATAAAAACTTTATTGACAGCTTCGGGTTGCTGACACTTTAGAAATTGGAGCAGATCATTATAATCGCCGTGTGCGCTCATGCTGCGCATTACACCAACCTGTGCAATTACATCAAATTCCTCGCTAAATATCCTTACGCGTTTTACATTATTCATTAAAGCGCCGCCAAGGGAACCTGGTTCGCAATAACCAACAATTAAAATAGTGTTCCTGTTATTGCCAATATTGTTTTTTATATGATGTTTTATGCGCCCGGCATCTGCCATACCGCTTGCGGCAATAATGATCATCGGGCGATGATCGTCGTTCAGCCTTTTGCTTTCATCTACGTTTTCAATAAATTTCAATTCCGGAAAAGTAAACGGATCATCATCTCTTTTTAAAAGTTCCTGTATGTTGATATTGAAGTTTTCAGGATGCTGTTTTACTACAGTTGTAGCTTCATAGCTCAAAGGGCTGTCTACAAAAACAGGAATGCCCTTAAGCTGTTTCTCAAGGCTTAATTCGTTTAACAGGTATAACAGTTCCTGTGTGCGGCCCACACTAAATGCAGGGATAATCAGCTTGCCTTTTTTGTGTATGCATGTTGATTCAATCCATTCATAAAAATCTTCTGCTGTATTTGTAATGCGCTGGTGCAGGCTATTGCCATACGTGCTTTCAGTAATAATATAATCAGCCTGCGGAAATGTTTCAGGCTTCCGCAATATCATATCGTTATATCTTCCCACATCGCCGCTGAAAGAAATCTGCCTCGTAACGCCGTTTTCTGTTATGCGCACGTGCACGGCGGCAGAGCCGGTTATATGGCCGGTATCGGTATATAAAACTTTAATGCCTTCATCAACCGTAAACCAGTTATTATAATTAACGATTGTAAACAAAGGCATTGCTTTTTGTACATCGCTTATATCGTATAAAGGATCATAAGGCTCAAGGCCTTTTTTAATTCTTTTTTTATTGGTATAACCCGTATCGTCGCGCTGAATTTCTGCACTGTCCATAAGCAATACGGCAGACAAATCTTTTGTTGCAGGTGTGCAGAATATTTTCCCGTTAAAGCCTTCTTTCACAAGCTTTGGGATAAGACCGCTGTGATCAATGTGTGCATGCGATAATAACAGGTAGTTTACTGAAGCTGCGTCAAAGCCAAAGCTGTTATTAAGTGGAAATGTATCTTTTCCAAGCCCCTGGAACATGCCACAGTCAAGCAAAATTTTTTTACCGTTGTTTAATGTAATTAGATGTTTTGAACCCGTAACCGTTCTTGCAGCGCCATGAAAAGCAATCTTCATAAAAACAATATTAGTTGATTAAAGATAAGCGCCTGTGTTTTATAAATGCAGATAAATTGTTAACTGCAAAATAAAGTTCGTAACTTAATACTCTAAAACTTGCCATCATGAACGAACAAACAATTTCCCGTTTTGCCATTATTTTATTGGCTTTAGTAATGGCAGTATTTGGTATCTACCATTTTGTTTCTCCTCAGAATCTTATAACCTATGTGCCTTCGTTCCTGCCTGCTGTCGGAAATTTATGGGTATATATTCCGGGGGCGGCGTTTATTCTTGCGGCAGTAGCATTTATCACTAATAAAAAGGTAAAGCTCGCCGCTTATTTACTTGCTATATTGCTGTTTATTTTTGTGCTCACCATTCATCTTCCCAATTTTCTTAACGGCAGCAATATTGAATACAGGCAGCTTTCATTAATCAATCTTTTGAAAGATACAGCCATTGCTGCTTTTGCTTTGCACATTGCAGCTAACTCATCAAACTAATTGCAATAACAGATGCTTGTTTCCTGCAGTTTTAAACTGCAGGTTATATTGTTTTGTCTTTACAGAATATGTGACTGTATTATTATATTGCAAACCGTGAGTCGGATTCTTTTTAATGTTATATATTTTGCAAACGGCGATAAAATAAAATTTAAACTATGAGCATGAAGATGATTATAGCGCCTACAGATTTTTCTGAAGTTTCGGTAAATGCGGTTAACTATGCTGCAGATATGGCAATGGCTTTGCATGCGCAATTAGTAATTATGCATGTGAATGAATACATATATGCTTACAGTGAAGCAGGCATAATTGATGCATTAATTGATGAAAATACAGATGAAAGGCTTGATGGGCTTGAGGCACAATTACTGAAAAGAACTGCAAATAAACTTTCAATAAAAAAGATACTGTCTGTTGGCCGATTGGAAAAAGAGCTGAGTAAATTAAGTGAAACGATAACACCGTTTGCTATAGTAATGGGCACACACGATGAATTAAACACAGTAAACCGTTTTTTTCTCGATAGCAGAAGTTTGAACACCGCAAAAAAGCTGCGTTGCCCGGTTATGATTATACCAAATCATAAAACATGGAACAAAATTGCTTCCATTGCTTATGCATGCGATCTTAAAGATGCAGAAAGCATTCCTGCCAAAGAGATAAAATATGTGCAGGATGCATTTGGTTCAGTGTTGCATGTGGTGCATATAAGTAAAGACAGCAATTTTAATAGCGAAGATGTTATAAACACTACCTTATTACCTGCAGGCCTTATGGTTAATAAAACAGATTTTCACATAATAGAGCATGACGATGTGGTAAAGGGCATTGAAGCTTTTGCTGATGAATTTAAAATTGATCTTGTAATACTTCAGCCGAAGGAATATGGCTTTTTTCAAAACCTGTTTCATATAAGCCAGTCAAAGCGAATGATATTGCATCCCTGGATGCCAATAATGGTGCTGCATTAATCAGGCACGTTTCCTGTAGCTGAGTACCGCCCATGTATTCAGCACAACAGCAAACCCAAAAACAATGAGCAGGTTTTTACTAATGTCTGCAAACGTGCTGCCCTTTAAAACTATAGACCGCATCACTTCAATAAAATAGGTAACCGGGTTAAACTTTGTTACCCACTGCGCCCATACAGGCATGCTCGTAATGGAAGTGTATAAACCGCTGAGCATTACAAATATCATCATTAAAAAAAAGGCACTTAACATAGCTTGCTGCTGTGTATTGCAAAACGTTGAAACCAGTAATCCTAAACCTAACACAGCAAGCAGGTACACGGCTGCAAACACATAAATCACGAATATGCTGCCAACGGGTATAATGCCATAAGCAAGATAAGCAATGGTTAAACCGGTTGTAAGTATAACCAGCCCAAGCACCCAAAAGGGAATAAGCTTGCCTAATATGAAATGATATTTTCTTATCGGCGTAACATTTATCTGCTCAATTGTGCCTATTTCTTTTTCCCGTACAATATTTACGGCAGCAATAAATGAACCCACCATGGTTACAAGAATTACAATAATGCCGGGCACCATAAAAGATTTATAGTTCATGTGCAGGTTAAACCAGTTGGAATGTGTTACGTCAATTTGTGACTGCGTATTAAAACGTGGCGCCTGCACCCATTTTGTTCGTATATCTTCATTAAAATTTCTTACAATAGTTTGCAGGTACGATGCGCCAAGCCCTGCCTTTGTACCATTTACGGCATTTACTGCCATAAACAAAGTTGAAGCTGATTCTTTAATAAGATTTTTTTCAAAAGATGCAGGAATTTCAAGTATGATATCAGCATTATTTTTTTCAATTTCATGCAAAGCATCTGCGTATGAGGCTGTGTATCTGTCAAGTTTAAAATAACCTGATGCCGTAATTTTTGAAACCAGCTTTTGTGCATAATCGCTGCGGTCATTGTCAACAACTGCAAGGTTTATATTTTTTACTTCATAATCTGCAGCCCAGGGCAATACGAGTAATTGAACAGCAGGCATAATAAATATTACACGCAGTATGCTTTTATCGCGAAATATCTGCCTGAATTCTTTCTGTAATAAAAATCTTAATGTGCGCATTTATTAACTTTTAGCTGTGAGACGCAAGCTATGAGCACTCAAGGCCCATAGCTCATAACTTGTGTCTTATTCCAGCCTTATTTTAAAATTTTTTATTGCCAGCGATAATAATAATACTGTCATTCCGCTGAGTACTAATGTTTGTTTTAAAATGCTTGATATGCCAAGGCCTTTTATCATTACGGCCACTACTATTTCATAATACCATCTTGAAGGCACAACGTTTGATACAATGCGCAAAGCCAGCGGCATATTTTCAATGGGAAACATAAAGCCGCTTAACATAACTGTTGGCAAAAACAGGCCCATCATCGAGATCATCATAGCGGTTTGCTGCGAGTCTGTAACAGATGAAATAAGTAAGCCAAACGATAAACAGGTTATGGTGAATAAAATGCTCTCGCCTGTTAGCAGTATAAGGCTTCCGTTTATGGGCACATCCAGCACAAACACGCTTAACAATAATATATTGGTAATGTTTACAACGGTTAAAAGCAAATAAGGAATTGCCTTCGCCATCACAATCTTCATGGGCTGCACCGGCGATACGAGCATTACTTCCATGGTGCCTGTTTCTTTTTCCCGCACAATGGTTATGGCTGTCATCATGGTGCAGATAAGCATCAGCACCATTGCCATTACGCCGGGCACAAAACTGTAAGCGCCCTTTAGCTGCGGGTTGTACAGCATGCGGGACTGCACGTTTATCTGGTAGGGGATGACTGCGGTTGAATTTAAAGATTGCTGGTAATCTGTAATAATGGCCGTTGCATAATTTATTAAAGTGGTTGCAATGTTTGGGTCTGATGCATCAGTAACTAATTGCACCTGCGCTTTATTTACATGCCTTAAGTCTTCGCCGAATGTTGAAGGCAGCACAAGCACTATTCTTGCCGTATTGGTTTGAAAAGTTCTTGCTATTTCGTCGGGATTATGCAGCAATGCCGTAACGTTAAAATAACGGCTGGCGCTTATTTTATTTATAATCTGCGAGGATGCAGCGTCTTTTGACTGGTCAAGTATGGCAATAGATTCATTCTTTACTTCGTTGGTTAATGCAAACCCGAAAATAATTATTTGTGCAAGCGGCATTCCAAGCAGGATGAACATAGTCCGCCTGTCGCGCCAGATGTGGTAGAATTCTTTTTTTATAAATGAAAAAAATTGTTTCATGCCGCTGCTCTAAAAGAGAAATATTTTATGATTTTTTAATTACAAACACTTGCACCATTTGAATATTGTATATTGATTATCGCGTATTGAATATTGATTGCTTTACCAACAACATTCAATTATATCTGCTAACTGTCATTTCTTGTTGCCTTTCTTGCCAGTTGCAGAAAAACTTCATCCATAGATGCTGCACTAAAATTTTCTTTTAATGCAACCGGTGTATCCAATGCATCAATTCTTCCATCCACCATAATAGAAACACGGTTACAGTATTCAGCTTCATCCATATAATGCGTAGTTACGAAAACAGTAATGCCTTTTGCCGAAGCCTCGTAAATGAGGTTCCAGAATTCACGGCGCGTTACAGGATCAACACCGCCAGTTGGTTCGTCTAAAAAAACTATTTGCGGCTCATGAAATATAGCCACAGAAAATGCCAGCTTTTGTTTCCATCCTAATGGTAATGAGCCAACCAGTTTATCGGCTTCATCTTCAAGGTGCAGTTGCTGCAGCAAAAGCGCTGTTTTATCTTTTATGTATTTATTGCTCATGCCATATATGCCGGCATAGAAACGAATATTTTCTTTTACTGTTAAATCTTCATACAAAGAAAATTTCTGGCTCATATAGCCAATGCTGCGTTTAATAGCTTCCGTTTTTTTATATATATCAAAACCTGCAATGGTTGCTTTGCCTGATGTTGGTAAGCTTAGCCCGCACAACATACGCATAGCCGTGGTTTTACCTGCTCCGTTAGCACCGAGGAAACCAAAAATTTCTCCTTTATGCACATCGAACGAAATGTGGTCAACAGCAATAAAATCACCAAAGCGCTTGGTAAGTTGTTCTGTTTGTATGATGATATCGTTTGCCATATTAACTTTTCATCAGGCGCAAAAAGCTATCTTCAATAGTTGGTTTAATTTGCTGTATAACGAGTTCCTTATTTCCTTTTTCTTCAAGGTATTTTTGCAAAGCTTCTTCACTGGAATTTTCTTTCATTACAGCATGATGATATTCGCCAAAAGCATAAGCATCTTCAATTGCATTATATGCATTCAGGTCTTTCAGCAGGTCATACATATTTGCCGCTTTAACGCCCAGGATAGTTTGTTTGAACGACCCGGTTATTTCTGTTGGTGTGCCGGTTGAAAGCAGTTTACCCTGTTGCATTAAAGTAATGCGGTCGCACAAACCGGCCTCATCCATATATGGCGTTGAAACAAGAATGGTGATACCTTGTTGTTTCAGGCGTTTCAGCATATCCCAAAACTCTTTTCTTGAAACTGCATCAACGCCTGTTGTTGGTTCATCAAGAAACAAAACAACAGGCCGGTGAATCAGCGCACAACTCAATGCCAGCTTCTGTTTCATGCCTCCCGATAGCTTGCCTGCCTTTCTTTTTTTAAAGGGCTCTATCTGTATATAAATGTCTTTAATGAGATCGTAATTCTTTTCAATAGTTGTGTTGAAAATGGTGGCGAAAAAATTCAGGTTCTCTTCAACACTTAAATCCTGGTACAGGGAAAACCGGCCGGGCATGTATCCAACTTTTTTGCGGATAGCTTTAAAATCTTTTACAATATCCGAGCCATCAACAGATGCGTTTCCGCTGTCTGGCAGCAGCAGCGTTGTCAACATGCGGAACAGTGAAGTTTTTCCTGCGCCATCAGGCCCGATAATGCCAAAAATTTCCGCCGGTGAAACATCGAATGAAACATCCTTTACGGCCTTAATTTCTTTTTCCTTGCCGTAATTTTTAGAAAGGTTATTTACAATTACTGATTGCATATTTTATGTATTGATGTAAGCTTGTTTGGGCTGCAGTATTGGCCAATAGCTTGCAGCTAACAGCTTATAGCTTAACTTCTCCATACATTCCAATCTTTAAATAGCCATCATTCTTTACTTTAACCTTTATAGCATATACAAGATTGGCCCTTTCATCTTTTGTTTGAATGGTTTTTGGCGTGAATTCGGCTTTATCAGATATCCATATAATTGTTCCGGCATATTCGCGGTAATGATTGGCGCCGCTATCAATATAAACTTTAACCGGCTGGTTAAGCTTTATGGTTGAAAGTTGTGTGCCTGTTATATAAGCACGAAGATTGAGATAGTTTATATCTGCAATTTTATATAAGGCTTTGCCCGGCGATGTTACTTCACCTGCTTCCGCGTATTTGGTGAGCACCGTTCCATTGATTGGGTTAACAATATTTGCTTTTGATAATTGTTCACTCAGTTGAGCCACCTGTTTTTGCAGCGGGTCTTTTTCGCTTAATATGCTGCGGTTTTGTGTGCCGGTATTTGTTTGCTGAACTTTTATTTGCTGCTGTGTAACCTGCATTTGTTTCTTAGCAGCATCCACCTGTGTGTTTATATCATCCACCTGCCGCTGTGTAACGGCGCCATCCTTCAACATATTTTCAAACCGTTGCTGGTCTTTTAAAAGGTTGTTTAATTGCGTTTGCTGAACAGCAAGCTGGTCTTCCAATAGTTTTACCTGGGGCCGCACATCACTTGTTTTTTCTTTAAGCGATTGAATGGAAGCCTGCACCTGCTGCTTTTGAAGCAATACATTTAAGGAATCTATTTTGCCTACAACCGCGCCTTCCTGCAAAGTATCGCCTTCGTTCACATTAAAGGCAAGTATCTGCCCGCCTAACTGCGCTGAAACAATTACTTCATCGGTTTCAAATGTGCCAGAAGCATCAAACTGGTTTTCATTATTGTTGCAGGCAAAAAAAATCGTTGCAAGGGCCGCAATACATGTATATTCTTTTATTGCAAACATAAAGGGGCTATTTTATTGTTTACTTTTTTATAGATTGAATAATAAGCTGAGGAACTATTTTTTTCCTTTCTTCAATCATTGCCTCATAATCTTTTTTGCTGATGCCCGCTGCATGCTGCAAAATTGGCTGCGCCGCGAAAGGAAATATGCATAATGATAAGATATTCATGAGCAATTGCAAAGGATGAACAGGTTTTATTTTTTTTTGTTTGATAGCTGTTTCAATCATGCCGGTAAAAGCTTTTAAAGGTGGCTTTTGCCTTTTCCATAACTTTTTTAAAAATGGTTCCTGCTGGCGGCTGGCTTCACTTAATATAAAAACGGGCAGGTAGGGCATTTTGGCCACCTGGTTTATATATTCACTGCATAATACTTCTATTTTCTCAAAAACGGTTTTATCCGATTCAAGTATGGAACTTAACATAGGAAAAAGATGATTGGTGGCATCAATAAAAATTGTTTCAAATAATTTATCCTTGCTTCGGAAATAATAATGCAGCATGGCCTTGTTAATGCCAGCCTTATCGGCAATATCCTGCATGCGGGCGCCATGCATGCCTTTGTCAAAGAAAACCTCTTTGGCTGCTTCAAGAATCTTTTGCTCTGTTGAAAGGTCTTTGTCTTTAACCATACGATTTAACCAAATGGTTAACAAATATAAAACTTTTATAGATTGTTTATGGAATTAAATAATTATTGCCACAGATGCACGAATTTATCTGTGCATCTGTGGCAAAACAAAAGTTTAACCGAATATTTTCCGGCATATTCAGAATATAAAATATTCTATAATGCAGATTGCAGTAAGCCGTAATTCGCAAAAATCTTTAATTTGAGCGCATGAAAAGTATAATGAAACTACTCTTTTTCGCTGCTGCCTTTATTGCTTTTATAGATGTGCATGCGCAGAATTATAAAAAGCTGCATTTTGAATCAATACTTTGCGATACGCATAATGATGTTATCAGCACCTGTCTTGAAAAAGGCTACAGTTTCGACCAAAACCTTACCGGTAAAACACACAGTGATTTAAACCGGATGTTTAAAGCCGGCGTGGATGTGCAGGTATTCAGCATCTGGTGCGATGGCACACAGGTAAACCCTTACGCTTTTGCCAACCGGGAAATTGATACGCTGTATGCATGGGTTAAACGCAACCCCGGAAAGATGATGCTCGTAACTAATTCAACTGAATTAATGCAGGCCGTAAAGCAACATAAATTAGCGGCTATGATTGGCGTGGAAGGCGGCCACATGATTGAAAACAGTTTAAGCAACCTTGATAATTTATATGCACGCGGTACACGTTATTTAACGCTGACCTGGAATAATAATAATGAATGGGCCACGAGCGCTAAGTTCGAAACAGACTCTGCACAATCGCAGCGTAAAATGGGGCTCACGGATTTTGGGAAACAAATAGTGCAGCACATGAATAAGATAGGCATGATGGTGGATGTAAGCCATGTGGGTGAAAAAACTTTTTGGGATGTAATTAATACTACTACAAAGCCGGTTATTGCATCGCATAGCGATGCATATTCCATTTGCCCTGTGCCAAGGAATTTAAAAGATGACCAGATAAAAGCCATTGCCAAAAACGGCGGTGTTATACAATTGAATTTTTATTCGGGGTTTTTAGACAGCGGGTTTGACAGGAAGGAAAAAGCATTCGAAGCACGTCATGCAGCGGAAAAAGAAGCACTTGTTAAAGAAGGGAAAAATGAATTTTTTGCATGGAATGCGTTGTTTTTAAAATATGCTGATGAAGTAAGAGAAATGCGGGCGCCTTTTCACCTAATACTCGATCATCTTGATCATATAGTGAAGCTTGTTGGTGTTGACTATGTAGGTATGGGCAGCGATTTTGATGGCATTAGTTTTCCACCGCAGGATATGGATGATGTTACAGCCTACCCTTTAATTACAAAAGCTTTGCTGGAACGTGGTTACAGCAAAACAGATATTGAAAAAATCCTTGGTGGAAATTTTATAAGGGTATTGAAAGCGAATGAAGCAAAGTGATGGCAGGATACCGCAAGAAATAAGATGTAAGTTTTATAAGGCAATTTCTTTTAGCCACAAATGCACAGACTTTTATCTGTGCATCTGTGGCTAATTCTTGATTGTTTAATATAGTATTATTTCACCAGGTAAGGCTGTATGGCTTTTTGCCATATTGCATAGCCATTTGCATTCATGTGCAGGCTGTCGCTTAAAAATATTTCAGGCTTTGCATCTTTATTTTCATTTAACATAGGGTGAAACACATCAATAAAAGAAGCATGTTGTTGTGTGCCGATGTAATCTTTAATCATCTTGTTTGCTTCAATCATCTGCGGCCAGTATTTTCTCCTGCTGGGGCTGGGCTTAATAGAAATAAATGCAACCGGAACATCGGCGAGTTTGGAACGAATGACGGCATATAAAGTTTTAAAACGTTCAAATACTATTTCAGGAGAAACATAATCCTTTACAGCAAAATCATTATCCCCGCAATAAATAATTATTTCTTTTGGATTATAAGGAAAGATGATATCGTTGGCATAACGGATGAGATCAGGTAAAGAAGAGCCTCCAAAGCCGCGGTTAAGAATAGTGTAACCGGGAAAATAAGATTGCACATCTTTCCATTTAGTGAAGGAAGAACTGCCGATAAGTAATATGGGATGTTGTGGCGGCGGGTTAATGCTGTCCTGTTCTTTAAATTTCTGAATATCGTTATAAAAAGCCGGCTGCTGTGCATGCAGGGTTAAAGAAAAAACAAAACAAAAGATAAAAAGATAACAGGCAATACGTTTCATACTTAATAGTTTGATTATTGCTTCAAAGATAAATGCTGCAATAAATAGTTACTGTAAAGAAACGTGCGCTTACTGTTAAAAAGATAGATTATTATACTTCAGCTTTCCTTGCCACCATCGTTAATATAGTTGCAATGCCCACCTGTTCATTTGTGTCGTCAAATATTTCAACCAGCCATTTTACAATGCCGCGTGGAATATCAGTTGTTTCCCTGCCTGCCGGCGAAGCAGGTTTTTGTTCCTGCGGAATTTTTTCTTTGCAGGTAAATTTTACATAGATGGCTGTGCCCGGATAAACAGGTTTTGTAAAGCGTAATTCATCAATGCCATAATTTAATAGCACTGGATTTTTTTCGTAGCCGTCAACAAACAAACCGGCTGCGGCACTCATAATAAAATAACCATGCGCTACCTGTTGTTCAAACATAGTTCCCGCAAAATTTGTGTTGGTTAAATGCACATAAAAATGATCGCCGCTTAAATCGGCAAAGTGGTTAATGTCATCAGTTGTAATTGTTCTTTTTTGTGTGATGAGTTGTTCACCAATTTGCAGTTCTTCAAAATATTTTTTGAATGGATGAACATCACTTTCTATTCCTTTTGCATGCTGCTGATAAACGTTTGTGATATTGGTTACAGTTGTTGGCGAACCTTGTATGGCTACCCTTTGCATATAATGTTTTACGCCGCGAATACCGCCCATTTCTTCGCCGCCGCCAGCCCTGCCCGGGCCTCCGTGAATAAGCATGGGCAACGGTGAACCATGCCCCGTACTTTCTTTGGCGCAATCTTTATTCAATATTAAAATCCTTCCATGATGCGTGCCTGCACCTAATACATATTGCCTTGCAATTTTGTCGTTAGCTGTTACGATGGATGAGCATAAAGAGCCTTTGCCCATCCTGCTTAAAGCAATGGCTTCATCCATATTTTTATACGGCATGATGGTGCTAACCGGGCCAAAGGCTTCCACTTCATGTACTGCCGTTGAAGCGAAAGGTTTTTCGTTCAATAATAATAATGGAGAGATAAATGCGCCTTTATCAGCATTGGCTTCAATAACTTCAACGCTATCCAGCGAGCCATATATAATTTGTGATGATGCCAATATTTTTTGCACTTGTTGTTTTACTTCATCGCGCTGCGATTGACCTGCCAGTGAGCCCATTCTCACTTTATCATTTAACGGGTTGCCGATTACCGTTTGCGATAAAGATGTTGCTAAAGCTTTCCACATATCTTCCAGCTTATTTTCCGGTACAAAAATCCTGCGGATGGCGGTACATTTTTGCCCGGCTTTTACCGTCATTTCCTTTCTTACTTCTTTAATAAAAATATCCCATTCTGCATCATCGGGGTTTACATCATCGCCCAAAACAATGCAATTCAAACTATCGGCTTCCATATTAAATGGCACCGATTCTTCCAAAATCCTGTCTTGCTTTTTTAGTTTTAATGCGGTTGATTTAGAGCCGGTAAAAGTTATCACATCCTGCGATGTTACATGATTCAGTAAATCGCCGGCGCTGCCGCATATCAATTGTAATGCGCCTTTCGGTAAAATGCCGGAGGTAATTATTTCTTTTACTACTGCTTCAGTTAAATAGCTGGTAATGGTTGCAGGTTTTACAATGGCCGGAACACCCGCCAGCCAGTTCACCGCGCATTTTTCCAGCATGCCCCAAACAGGAAAATTGAAAGCATTAATATGAATGGCCACACCTTCTTTCGGCACCAAAATATGATGCCCCATGAATGTATTTTGCTTACCAAGATTAATGCCTTCGCCATCAACAGTAAAGGTTTCATCTGCAAATTTCCTGCGCAATGAAGCATAGGAAAACAGGTTGCCGATACCGCCTTCAATATCAATCCAGCTATCGGTTTTGGTGGCGCCGGTTTTGTAAGAAAGTGCGTAAAATGTATCAAGGTGATTGCGCAGGTGCAAAGCCAGTGCCCTCAGCATTCTGCCGCGTTCGTGAAAAGTTAATTTGCGCAAATTAGGATTGCCAAACGTATGCGCATAATCAATCATGGCTTTAAAATCCAGGCCATTGGTTGTGGCAGATGTAATCGGCTCTCCAGTTACAGCATTATATAAAGGCTGTCCTTCGCCATCACCGGTAATCCATTTATCAGCAACAAAATTTCCGAGTTTATTCATATAGCAATTTGTTTGACAAAACTAACGATTGATAGTTGTTCTGCTATTGCAAATGCAGTAATTGTTATGGTATTAAATATTCGCACGGAGCAAAGGACTGCACAGAGGAATAACATGTTTCCACTTGCTCTGAGAATTGTGAGATAATTTTTTAAACAGCGTTCAGGAAACGGTTCAGGTGCATTTCATTATATTGCGTAAACCAATGCTGCTGCAATTTTTATCACACACAAAAAAATTATTCAATCGAAATGAAAAGAATTTTAGCTCTTGGCGTCATCTTTTTTGTATCCGGCTTCGTTGTTTCCGCCCAGCAAAAAAAAGAAATGTTCCCTGCTGCCCGCATTGATAATTCGCTCGACAGCGCTGTTGTTAATTATAAAAAACAGCAACGTTCTATTACGTATGGCAGTGTTACCGTTGAAGGGAAAGCCATCAATTATGAAGCTGTTGCAGGCAGCCTCGTGTTTAAAAATGCGCAGGATACGCCCATTATCAGCATGTCTTATACGGCTTATTTTAAGCGGGATGATGATCCGGCACAGCGTCCGCTTACTTTTATTTATAATGGCGGGCCGGGCAGTTCCACTATCTGGCTGCACATGGGCGCCTGGGGCCCGCAAAGGGTTTATATAGCCGATACCGAAAGAACAAAAGCGCCTTACAAAACTGTGAATAATGATTATAGTTTATTGGATGCCAGCGACCTTGTTTTTATTGATGCGCCCGGCACCGGTTTTGGCCAGGTGATTACAAAAGATTTGGGCGGCGCCGGCAACAATAAAGACTTTTTTGGCATTGACCAGGACGGCCAGGCGTTTGCTTCCTTCATCACAAAATTCCTTTCAGATTATAACCGCTGGAATTCGCCTAAATATTTGTTTGGTGAAAGTTATGGCACTTTCCGTTCTGCTGTTGTGGCCAATATTCTTGGCTCGGATAAAGGTGTTGCGTTGAATGGCATTATCCTGTTATCACAGTTATTAACGTATGGAAATATGACAGAAATGACGCAGGAAAACCCCGGCGATGGCTTGCCTTTTGAGCTGGTGTTGCCTTCTTTTGCAGCCACGGCATGGTATCATCACAAGCTGCCAAATCAGCCGGCTAATCTTGAACCATTTTTGGCTGAAGTGGAAAATTTTGCGTTGACCGATTATGCCATAGCATTGAATAAAGGCGCTGCGCTTGATGCAGCACAATTTAACCAGGTGGCTGAAAAACTGCATCAATATACCGGCCTGCCGGTTGACTATATTAAAAAGGCCAACCTGCGTATTATAGGTCCGCAATTCGAACAAACATTATTGGGCGATTCCAGTAAAATCACCGGCCGTTTAGATTCGCGTTTTTCCGGTGCCGCCATTGATCCTTTAAGTGAATATGCGCAGTACGATCCTATGGATTCTTACATCGATGGCGCTTTTACGGCGACTTTTAATAACTATGTGCGCACTACTTTGAAATATGGCATTGGTATGAATTACAAAACCTTTGGCAATGTGCATCCCTGGGATTTCAAGCGCCGCGGCTTTGTTGGCTTTCCCAATGTAATGAACGATTTGGCGCAGGCGATGATCTATAACCCGGATATGAAAGTAATGCTGAATATGGGTTATTTTGATTTGGGCACACCTTATTTTGAAGGTATTTACGAAATGCAGCATTTGCCTATTCCTGTAGCATTGCAAAAGAATATTGAATATGCAAAATACCAGTCTGGTCACATGGTTTACCTGCATCCTGAATCGTTGAAGTTGTTGCATGATAATGTGGCGAAATTTATAAATGCGTCTCATTAGCCTGGATATTCTTAAATATTAATTTAATTGAACCACTAAGGCATGAAGGCTTCGTGTGCCTTTGTGGTTTAGTGCCTTAGTGGTTATTATACCCCCGGGTTCAATAATTACTACCGGTAATTCAAACTTTATCGCTTCCTTATCATTCACTAATTTTGCAACCCGTTTTGAATTTTTACTTTTGAATTTTTACTCTTTTAATTTATGATCAATATTACGTTACCGGATGGCGCTGTAAGACAATATGAAAGCGGCGTATCGCCATTGGATATAGCAAAGTCGATAAGCGAAGGTTTGGCCAGAAAGATAATCGCAGCTAATGTAAACGGTAAAACCTGGGATGCCACGCGGCCTATAACAGAAGATGCCGCCGTAAAACTATTGAAATGGGAAGACCCGGAAGGCCGCTCAACTTTCTGGCATTCTACGGCGCACTTAATGGCGGAAGCTGTTGAAAGCCTGTTTCCCGGTGTAAAGTTTTGGGTGGGCCCGCCGGTTGATAATGGTTTTTATTATGATATGGATTTGGGCGATAAAAAGATAACCGAAGAAGATTTGCGTGCTTTGGAAAAGAAGATGAATGAGCTGGCGAAGCAAAATAATCCATATATAAGAAAAGAAACGCCGAAGGCAGAAGCCGTTGCCTATTTCACTGAAAAAGGCGATGAATATAAACTTGATTTGTTGCAAAATTTAGAAGACGGCAACATTACTTTTTATACACAGGGCAATTTTACCGATCTCTGCCGCGGCCCGCATATACCTTCAACGGGTTTTATAAAAGCCATCAAACTTACTAATATTGCCGGCGCTTACTGGAAGGGCGATGAAAAGAATAAACAGCTTACCCGTTTGTACGGCATATCATTCCCCTCTCAAAAAGAGCTGGATGAATATTTGGCGATGCTGGAAGAAGCAAAAAAACGCGACCACCGCAAACTGGGTAAAGAACTGGGAATTTATACGATGGATGATGATGTTGGCCCGGGCCTGATTATGTGGATGCCCAATGGCACAGTTATCATTGAAGAACTGGAAAAACTGGCTAAAGAAACAGAAGCTGCTGCCGGTTACAAACGTGTGGTTACACCGCACATTGCCAAAGAAAGCATGTATCTCACCAGCGGGCATTTGCCGTATTATGCCGACAGCATGTACCCGCCCATGGAAATGGAAGGAGAGAAGTACTACCTCAAATCCATGAATTGCCCGCATCATCATAAAATTTATGCGGCAGAGCCAAAAAGTTACCGCGATTTACCGTATCGCGTCGCCGAATATGGCACCGTTTACCGCTATGAGCAAAGCGGCGAATTATTTGGTTTGATGCGTGTGCGCTGCCTGCACATGAACGATGCGCATATTTATTGCACCAAAGAACAGTTTGCAGATGAATTCCGTGCTGTGAATGATATGTACCTGAAGTATTTCAAAATTTTTGGTATTGATAAATATGTGATGCGCTTATCGCTTCACTCCAAAGAAAAGCTCGGTATTAAATATGTGAACGAGCCGGAGCTTTGGCAGGAAACCGAAGAAATGGTGCGCAATGTTTTGGTTGAATCTGGAATTCCTTTCGTGGAAGTGGCCGATGAAGCTGCTTTTTACGGCCCAAAAATTGACGTGCAGATTTACAGCGTAATTGGCCGTGAATTTACTTTGGCAACCAACCAGGTTGATTTTTCGCAGCCACGCAGTTTTAATCTTACTTACACAAAACCTGACAACACTTCTGATGTTCCGTTAATTATTCACCGGGCGCCGCTGGGCACACATGAACGTTTCATTGGGTTTTTATTAGAGCATTATGCAGGGAGATTGCCCCTGTGGTTGTCGCCGGTGCAGGTGAAAATACTGCCTATCAGCGATAAATTCCTTCCATATTCAAAAGAAGTTTTCACGCAGCTAATGAAAGCTGGCATAAGGGTTGAGACAGATGAACGCAGCGAAAAAATCGGCAAAAAAATCCGTGATGCTGAAATGGGGAAAGTGCCATATATGCTGGTTATTGGCGAAAGGGAAATGACGGAAAGAAAGCTGGCCATCAGGAAAAATAACAAGACTGAGCCTGAGCCGCAAACGATTGAAGAATTTATTAATTTACTGAAAGAAGAAATTGCAGAAAGAAAAGGATAGTCTATTTTTACAGGATATATTTTTCATTCATTAAAATTTAATTTTAATTATTCACGAAACAAATTTGAATGGCTTTACCTCAGAGAGGAAGATTTAATCCTCGTTTTAACAGGCAGCCCGAGCCTGAACATCGCATAAACGAAAGAATCCGGGTACCGCAGGTACGGTTGGTTGGAGACAACGTAACTGTGGGTATTTATCCTACACAGGAAGCGTTGCGCATAGCGCAGCAGCAGGAGCTTGACCTGGTTGAAATTTCACCAAACGCCGACCCACCCGTTTGTAAAGTAATCGACTACAAGAAATTTCTTTACGAGAAAAAGCGTAAGGAAAAAGAAATGAAGGCGAATGCCAAGCAAAGTGAAGTAAAGGAAATACGCTTTACGCCCGGCACCGACGATCACGACTTTGAATTTAAGACAAAGCATGCCGAGAAGTTTCTGAAAGAAGGCAATAAGGTAAAAGCTTATGTGCAGTTTAAAGGCCGCGCCATTATGTTTAAGGAGCGTGGCGAATTGCTTTTATTAAAGTTTGCAGAACGTCTTGGCGAAGTGGGTGTGCTGGAAGGCATGCCTAAAATGGAAGGCAAGAGAATGCTGGTGATATTTGCACCAAAACCGGTGAAGAAAAAAGCATAACGTTTATATAAATTTTAAATCGTGCAGTATGGAAAACATGCTGTACGATTTTTTATTGTACTTACCTGAACGTTAAATGTGATAGTGGCAAAAAAATAAAACCCGCCATTGCCGGCGGGTTTTATACAATTAAAGCAGTGAGTGGGTTGTTAACAGGCTATTTCTGCACAACTAATTGTACCGTTTGCCTGTTTCCTTTTTCATCAATAACTGTTACTATGTACATGCCATTGGCATACATGGAAACGTCCAGTGATTCGGAAGCCAGTTTGGATAAAGAGAGCTGTACTTTCTTCTGCAACAGCATTTTGCCCTGCATATTGCTTACGAGTATAGTTACAGTTCCGCTGTAGCCGGCAAGGGAAATATTAGCCATTCCTGATGCCGGGTTGGGCGAAATTTTCAATCCTTTATCAATTGATGGCGTTATGCTTGCTGCCCGATCATCTTCGATAGCCTGTACTTTTTTATCGTCATTATCAATAATAAGCCCTGATGCTGTTTTTCTGCCCAGGTGAGCATTTACCGGGTTGCTCAGCACCACGTTGAATTTTTCGGTTTTTTCCTTTACAGCATCGCCTTTAATGGATATAACAATGCGTTTAACCCTTTCTCCCGGAGCGAATACTACGGTGCCGTTTTTTGCTATGTAATCTGAACCAGCTTTAGCAGAATTATCCTGCGTAGTATAATCAACCCTTACTTCGCGGTCTGAAGGTTTGCCTAATCTTACTATGAACGGCATATTGGCATTCTTTGAATCCGGCTCCTTCTGAATCATATCATAAACAGATACGCCAACATTGTTGCCCGTGTCTGTGCCTTCATCAATTTCCCCATTGCAATTGTTGTCTTTACCATCGGCAATTTCAATTGCGCCCGGATAAACCTCAGCATCGTTGTCATCACAATCTGTATTATCAGCAACATAACCTGTTGGCTGTGCACATGCTTTTTGAGAAATGGAAGCATCGCCGTAACCATCACCGTCGGCATCTTTATACCATGTAACGCCGCCGTCTTCATCCGTTGAACCATCACAATCATTATCCTTTCCATCGCACAATTCAGGAGCGCCGGGATAGATTGAATTATCTGCATCGTTACAATCAGTATTGTCAGCAACATACCCTGTTGGCTGTGCACATGCTTTTTGTGAGATGGAAGCATCGCCGTAACCATCACCATCGGCATCTTTATACCATGTAATGCCGCCGTCTTCATCCGTTAAACCATCACAATCGTTATCCTTTCCATCGCAC
Source organism: Parafilimonas terrae (assembly GCF_900115755.1). Classification (GTDB taxonomy): domain Bacteria; phylum Bacteroidota; class Bacteroidia; order Chitinophagales; family Chitinophagaceae; genus Parafilimonas; species Parafilimonas terrae. The sequence goes on along the minus strand of NZ_FOXQ01000014.1, from coordinate 108,648 downwards.
AATTCAGGAGCGCCGGGGTAGATTGAATTATCTGCATCATTACAATCTGTATTATCAGCAACATAACCTGTTGGCTGTGCACATGCTTTTTGAGAAATGGAAGCATTGCCGTAACCATCACCATCGGCATCTTTATACCATGTAACGCCGCCGTCTTCATCCGTTAAACCATCACAATCGTTATCCTTTCCATCGCACAATTCAGGAGCGCCTGGGTAGATGGAATTATCTGCATCGTTACAATCAGTATTATCAGCAACATACCCTGTTGGCTGTGCGCATGCTTTTTGAGAAATGGAAGCATCGCCATAGCCATCACCATCAGCATCTTTATACCATGTAACGCCGCCGTCTTCATCCGTTAAACCATCACAATCGTTATCCTTTCCATCGCACAATTCAGGAGCGCCGGGATAGATTGAATTATCTGCATCGTTACAATCAGTATTATCAGCAACATACCCTGTTGGCTGTGCGCATGCTTTTTGAGAAATGGAAGCATCGCCATAGCCATCACCATCAGCATCTTTATACCATGTAACGCCGCCGTCTTCATCTGTAAAACCATCACAATCGTTATCCTTTCCATCACACAATTCAGGAGCGCCGGGGTAGATTGAATTATCATCATCATTGCAATCTTTATTATTGCTTACATAACCAAAAGGCTGGGAACATGACATTTTGGTAACGCCCGGGTTGCCATAGCCGTCACCATCAGCATCGGCATAGAAGGTGAATTTTTCGGCATCCTCATCTATCTCTCCATCACCGTCGTTATCTATTCCATCACAAAGATCTTCTTCTTCCGGCGTGAATGTATTAAGGAATGAATAGCTTGAAAAATCAGAGCTGTAATAAGGGATAACTTTTATCCAGTAATCACCTTTCTTCAATCCGGTAAGGTCAACTTTGCGGTTAGCAACGGCTGCATAACTTGAATGAACGGGTGAAGCAGTTGTATCCTTATACAACCTGAACCAAAGGTTATCATAGCCACCTGTTTTCTTTTCTTCCTGTTTAACAGTAAAGCTGAGGTTGCCGTCTTTGCCTGTATAGTTTAATTTAAACCAGTCTGCGGTATCCCGCCTGCTATTATAGTAGAAACCTGCATGGCCACCTGTTGTTGCATTTGGTGTAACCACCTGGCCCTGGTTTGCATAGCCATTTGGTTCGGTGTCATTTTCAAAAGAATAATAAGTGACCGTATTGCTTAATGTGTACGGGCCAAATTCTGAGGTATAATAGGGGTTTACCCTTACATAATAAGTGCCGGCCTGTGCCCCATCAAACGTAACAGAGGTGCTGGTGGAGGAATAGGCAGATTTTAAAAGTGTGGTGCCATTATTATCAAACAAATAAACCCACTTATTCTGACCATTGTAAGACTGTAAATTAAGTGTGATAACACCATCTTTTAATGTTGTTAGTTTATACCAATCGGCTGTGTCTTTATAGTGATCGTAATAGTAGTTTACATATCCGGTTGTGCTGCCATTTAACGGTAAGGTAAGCGCCTGCGCCCTCGTATTATTTGGTTCAGAATCGTCTAACTGTTCCGGCGTAAACAAACTATCTTCCAGCGTATAAGGCGCAAACTCTGAAGTATAATAGGTCTTAACCTTTACGTAATAAGTGCCGGCAGCAAGGCCATCTTTATTTGCAACAACGGCAGAGCCTGAGGTGTAGCCTGCATCTAATTGTGTTGTACCATCATTATCATACAGGTAAGCCCATACGTTCTGGCCGTTGGCAGATGTGATTTTTAAACGTATCCTGCCGCCGCTGTTGGTTACCAGCTTATACCAGTCAGAACTGTCTTTCTTGTTATCATAATAGTAATTAATATGGCCTTTAACACCGTCATTCAATGGTAATGAAATTGCCTGTGCTTTTGAGTTATTAGGTTCAGTATCATTTTCATGTGTTGTAAACAGGCTGTCGTATAATGTATAAGGCGCAAATTCAGAGGTATAATAGGTCTTCACCTTTACGTAATAAGTGCCGGCAGCAAGGCCATCTTTATTTACTACAACCTTATTGCCTGATGTGTAACCGGCATCCAATTCCGTTATGCCATCTTTATCGTATAAATATGCCCAAACATTTTGTCCGTTGCCGGATTTAATTGTAAGGCGTATGCGGCCATCGTTGTTGGTTGTTAATTTATACCAGTCAGAACTGTCTCTTTTATTGTTATAATAATAATTTATATGGCCGGTTACACTGCTGTTTAATGGCAGCGTAAGCGACTGCGCTTTTAAATTGTTTGGCTCGGTATCATTTGCTTCTGTTGGTGTAAACAAGCTGTCAGATAAAGTATAGGGCGCAAAATCGTTTGTGTAGTATGGTTTGATTTTTATATAATAAATACCGGCAGCAAGGCCATCTTTATTAACCACAACCGCATTCCCGGATGTATAACCGGCATCCAATTGAGTAGTTCCATCATTATCATATAAATAAGCCCATACGTTCTTGCCATTGGCAGAAGATATAGTTAAGCGAATACGCCCGTTTTCGGTTGTGGTTAATTTATACCAGTCTGATGAATCTCTTTTATTGTTATAATAATAATTTATATGGCCTGTTACGCTGCTATTCAGCGGCAGTATAATAGCTGCAGCCCTGGAATCATTAGGTTCTGTATCATTTACCTGGCCGGGCTTAGTTAAAGTATTTGAAACAGTATAAGCAGGCATGTGCTTGCTGTAGTACGGATAAAGTTTTAAATAATACGTGCCTTTTGCAAGCCCGTCCTGCGAAACTGTTGCAGTGGTTGCAGTATAGCCCTCTGTTAAAAGCGTGGTGCCATCATTATCATATATCTGGCACCATATATTTTCACTGTTGGAAACGGTAATAGTAATATTCAGTTTGCCATCGCTGTTGGTAGTTACCTTCCACCAATCTATATCGGTAGCAGAGCCGATGGCGCCTGAATTGCTCCCGCCCAGGGCAAGCGTGTTTGCCTGCGCTTTTGTATCGTTAGGCTCGCTTTCTGCGGCCATACTGTTTTTCATACAGAGTAATGCAAGAAAAAAGAGTAGAAGTCTCATACGTTTCATAAAGCATGGTTGTTTTGAATGAATAAAGTTTTAGACCATGCAAAAATTTATTAAATCATTAACCCCTGAAATACTCAATTTGTAGTACGCACTAATGATAACAATATGGAAATATTTGAAGTTTAAGGTGCATCCTGTAATTTGGCTACGTAACTGTTAACAGGAAAAATTATGAAACGATTATTGCTTTGTTTTTCAAGTGTGCTTATTAAAGTGGCATTAATTGCCCAGTCTGATAATATACCCACACTGCAATGGCGGCCGGTGTATCATTTCACGCCTGATAAAAACTGGACAAACGATCCTAATGGTTTGCTTTATCTCAACGGCGAATATCATCTGTATAATCAGCAGAACCCATTTGAAAATTTCTGGGGGCACATGAGCTGGGGCCATGCCGTGAGCACCGATCTTATTCACTGGAAGCATTTGCCCATAGCTATTCCTGAAAAAATAAAAGATAGCGATACCACCTGGATATTTTCGGGCAGCGCTGTTTGGGATAAAAACAATACCAGCGGCTTTTGCAAAAACGGCGGATGCGTGGTGGCTATTTACACAGCGCACAGCCCTAACAGGCGCAATGAATCACAATACATAGCTTACAGCAATGATGGTGGCAAAACGTTTGTGAATTATGAAAAAAATCCTGTTGTTGATTTAAACAGGCTCGACTTCAGAGACCCCAATGTTTTCTGGTATGAACCGGGAAAATTTTGGTTAATGACAGTAGTGGTGCCCGATATGCATAAAGCGCAATTTTACAGTTCTCCTAATTTAAAAGACTGGACATTGCTGAGCGAATTCGGGCCGCAGGGTTATACCGGCGCCAATTGGGAATGCCCTTTCTTAATTCAGTTGCCGGTTGAAGGAACGAATGTAAAAAAATGGGTTTTGGGCATATCGGCGGCAGGTGGCGAACGCGGCGTATTTGAACAATATTTTGTGGGCGATTTTGATGGTAAGGAATTTAAGAATGATAATGCTGCAGACAAAGTATTGCCACTTGACTATGGCGACACCTATTATGCCGCCATTCCCTGGAATAATGTGCCTGGCGATAAAAAGATTTATATTGGCTGGATGATCCCCAATACGCAACCTACATGGCCATGGCGCGGGCAAATGTCAATACCAAGAGATTTGAGTTTAAAGCAAACACCGGAAGGTTACCGGCTCATTCAAAAACCATCATCTGTTATTACAAAGAGCCTTGATAAGCTTTCCGATAATGTTGTTTCTGTTGCAAACCTGGAATTAAATAATGAAGAAATAAATCCTGATAAGGCTGGTAAAATAAAGGGTAATGCTTACTGGCTCGACGCTGAACTGAATGTAAAACCCAATGCTGTAGCGGGTTTCAGGATAGCGCAGCAAAAAGATGAAGGCGGAAAAGTGATTAATGAAACAGTAATCAGTTATAATAGTTCAACCCGCCAGCTAACTGTTGACCGGACAAATGCCGGCGGTAAATTAAATGAGCATGCACTTAAGAGGACAATCGATATAGAAGGCAATAGCAACGCTGTTAAATTAACCATACTGTTAGATAAATCTTCACTGGAGGTTTTTGTGAATGATGGTGAAGCAGCTTTAACTACTTATATTTATCCCGGTGAACACGCTGATAACATTACAGCTTTTGCAGCAGGCGGAAGCGCTGAAATAAAAAATATAAAGATCAGGGATTTGTCAAATCGTGGGAAATAAGAACCTGCTTTTGCTATATATGATTATGATTTCATGCCTGCTTAAAAATCAATATGAGGAAACTTATGCTTAAAAGAATTTTTACTTTTTTAATTGCCTGCAGCATTGGTTATTTTTCGTTTGCACAGCCATCGAAAAATATTGCACCGTTCAAAATAACATTAACCAACGGTAATATGTTTACTTACCAGGGATTAAAACAGAATACGCCAACGGTACTTGTTTATTTTTCTCCCACCTGCGATCATTGCAAACATTTTATGGATGCATTGATGCGCCAGGAAAGCCAGTTGAAGAATAAACAAATTATAATGATAACTTATCAGCCTGTGAATGAAATAAAAACGTTTGACCAGGCTTATAATGTAGCAACAAAGCCTTATTTTAAAATAGGAACAGAAGGACTCACATTTATTGTGCAGAAATATTATAACATTCAGAAATTTCCTTACATCGTTCTTTACGATAAGCAATTGAAAGAAGTGAAAAAATTGTCGCCCACAGAAGATCCTGATGTATTGGCAAAAGAGGTAAGTAGTTTCGACCCGCATTAGTAAATGTTGGCAAATATTTCTTGCGCTTTTGATTAGTTTATTAGTTTAAACTAAAATGCCCGCAGCGGTTAATTCCTTTCTCAGTTTGCCTTCCAGTTCTTCAACAGATTCATGGTATTCCAGTGTAATTACGCCACCAAGATCGGAAGGCAACTGCAATTGTTTTTGTTTTATAATGCAAACCCTCGACCTGCCAAAGCGCCCGCAAAACCAGCCCATTTCAAACAATACATTTGGCCTTGCCTGAAAATATTTTGTGTTTTTATTCTTAATAATATCATCAGGTGAGAGAACAGCAATCGCATAACCGCAGAACCTTGCCATTTCTTCAAACTTTTCTATTACAGAATCCCCAAGGTTTGCCTCATCTTTTAATACAACCACATCAAGTTCAAATTCATCTTCAAGCATGTTTTCCAGCAGGCGTAAATTACCTTCATCGTGGCCGTGTATAATAAAAACTTTCCTTGCCAATGGCGGCAAAAAACTTATTGTTTTCTGTTCATTCAGCAGCCGTTCAATAGTGTTCTCATATATCCCGGCCTGTTGCGTAAAAGATTCACGTAAAGCAATTATTGCAGGCACATTAATAAAGTCAAGCTCTTCAATTTTTTTCCAGGTTGCCACTGTTTGTTTCAACACTTCCGGTTCTGATACAAATTTGCCCTGTTTCCTGTCTATTTGCATCTGCAGTGCTAATCCCAGGCCTTCTATAAACAGTTCAAATATTTTAAATAAATAACCTAATAATATTTTCTTTTCATTTTCATCTTCATACTGCGGAACAAGCTGCTGCATCAAGCCAAAACCACTCCTGCATGTTGAAAGTGCATTTTTATATTGCTCCACCGCTTTCTCTATTTTGGCCTCGGCCTGGTATAATGTCATTTTCAATAAGGCGGCAACTAATTCTATGTAATTCACCTGGCCTTCTGCAATCAACCTGAAATTGTTTTCAACCGCAGGGGATAATTTTTTAAATGCTGTTCTGGCCTGCATGAGAGCCTGGTCAGTTCTTGCTTTATCCTGAAACTGGATAGTTACCATTGCGGTAGAAAAGGCTTCGTCAATAGCCTGCAGGTAATCAAGGTCACCCGGCGGTTTATATGTTGTCATAGGTATATCAGGCATTAGAAATGATTTTCCTACTAAAGTACAACCTTCTATGTTGCAATTATTATAGCAGGTGCAGGTTTCGGCTTAAATTTCTTCTATTTACAATACAATTGTAATTTCATCCCCAATATAATTGTATGAACCGCATTGACCGTTTATCAGCCATACTTATACAATTACAATCAAAACGATTGGTAAAGGCGCAGCATATTGCCGATAAATTCAGCATAAGCCTGCGCACGGTTTACCGCGATATACATGCTTTGCAGGAATCCGGCGTGCCCATTATTGGGGAAGCGGGCACAGGTTATAGTTTAATGGAAGGATATAAACTGCCGCCGGTAATGTTTACGCAGGATGAAACATCGGCGCTGCTTACTGCCGCCAAGCTCATGCAATCAAAAACAGATAAAAATTCAGCACGCCATTATAATGCAGCGTTGGATAAAATAAAGGCAGTATTAAGGTTTGCAGAAAAAGATCATATTGAAGAAATTGATGATCACGTTGCAGTATTGGAACACCCGGCCTTTAAGCGCGAAAAGCCTGAAGAATTACATCTTCAGTCTATATTAAAAGCTGTGGCGGCCAAAGCCGTTCTGGAGATAACTTACAGCGCTATTGAAGGCAATAAATTAACACGCAGAAAAGTAGAGCCGGTGGGTATTTACAACCTTGGCAATAACTGGCACCTCGTGGCTTTTTGCAGGCTGCGGAATGACTATCGCAACTTTCGCACAGACCGCATAGAGAAACTTATTTTCACAGAAGAAACGTTTGGGCAAACGCATCCTTCATTGCAGGAATTTATGCGGCGGATGTCGCATGAGTGCGAGCTCACGAAAGTGGTGATAGAAGCGGAAAGCAGCATCTTTAAATACTTTGGCCAGGAAAAATATTATCATGGTTTTGTGAAAGAAGAATTTGAAGAAGATATAGTGCGCATGACTTTTTTAAGCAGCTCACTCATGGGTTTTGCAAGATGGTTTATGATGTTTGGCGACCATGCAAAAATTATAGAACCAGTAGAGCTAAATGATGTGGTTTTAAATATCGGCGAAAATATTTTGAAAAAAATTGAACAAAGCCAAATGCTGCTGACATAGGGCTGTCACAACTCCGCAGTTATTTTGTGTATTAAAACAAAATAACTATGACATTCATCGAATTTTTTAAGCAACAGTTTATTGAAGAAGGCGCCACTACCCGCAAAATGCTTTCACGCGTTCCTGAAAATAAATGGGATTACAAGCCGCATGAAAAAAGCATGAGCATGAAGCAGCTCACAGAACATTTAGCCGATTTGCCGGCCTGGATTTCGATGGTGATTAAAACTGATGAGCTCGATTTTGAAAAGCCTTATGAGAATCCCAGGGTTAGCAATACAAAAGAATTGCTGGCAGCTTTTGAAAAAAGTTATAATGATGGCCTTGCTGCATTAACACCCGGAGCTGAAGCACTGCTGGATAAGCCGTGGACGCTAAGAAGCGGCGCGAAAATATTCAGTACAGATCCAAAGATTGATGTAATAAGAATGGCATTAAGCCAGCAAATACATCACCGCGCACAATTGGGCGTTTATTTAAGGTTATTGAATATTCCAATACCCGGCAGCTACGGCCCGAGCGCCGACGAGAATAATTTTATGTAATAAAGTTTCCCGCAGGCAATCTTATTTATAAAAATTGCCTGTGGGGATTTTTTTCGTAACAAGCCAATATCGTTGTGGCAGCACGGTTGTGTCACTCCCTTGTACTGAATTTTTTCATGGCAGCAATGGCCTTCTATTTATTCCTGTTGTTTTATTACACAGGTAAATAATTGTTCCGGTTGCCAATAATAAACCGGCATTTTCCAATCAATAAAGCATTTGTTATATGATGCCCCATTATTTATTCACCATTTTCTTTAAACTGATAAAGCTGCTGTGCAAAGCAATAGCGGGCTTTTTTAATTGCCACGCAGGCTGCTCCAGTTGTTGTAACTGTTACTAAACATTTCTCCTTTAGTTTTGCATTTATGAGCAGGTACGATGTTTTTATTATAGGCGGCGGCCCAATAGGTTTGGCATGTGGTATAGCAGCGCAAAAAGCAAATCTTAATTATATTATTGTTGAAAAAGGATGTTTGGTAAACAGCTTATACAATTATCCTGTAAACATGACTTTTTTCTCCACCTCTGAAAGGCTGGAAATTGGCAATGTGCCGTTTATGAGTTTAAACCCAAAGCCAAAGCGTGCAGAAGCGCTGGAATATTACAGGCGCGTGGCAAAAGATAAGCAACTTAACATACATCTTTTTGAAAAAGTGGAATCGGTTCAGCGCATTGATGACAAGACTTATGAAATACGAACCACCAAACAAAATTATATAAGTACTAATATAATTGTGGCAACGGGATTTTACGACATCCCGCAGTTGCTGCATGTGCCGGGTGAAGATTTGCCAAAAGTTAAACACTATTATGATGATCCGCACTATTATGCATTTCAAAAAGTGATTGTTGTAGGCGCCAGCAATTCTTCTGTAGATGCGGCATTGGAAACCTGGCGCAAAGGCGCTGAGGTAACAATGGTAATAAGAAAAGATACTATTGGAAAAAGTGTAAAATATTGGGTAAAGCCCGATATTGAAAACCGCATTAAAGAAGGCAGTATTAAAGCCTGTTTTAATTCAAACATTACAGCTGTTCACGAACGCACGGTAGATATACAAACGCCTGATGGCATGGTTACCCTTGAGAACGATTTTGTGCTGGCATTAACCGGTTATCACCCGGATTTTAATTTGCTTAAAAGCTTGCACATTACTTTGTCGGGCGACGAAAAGCAATGCCCTTTATATGATGGCGAAACTATGGAAACCAACCAGCGGGGCATTTACCTTGCCGGTGTTGTTTGCGGCGGCTTTGATACGCATAAACTCTTTATAGAAAATTCAAGGGTGCATGCAGAAATGATAATTAGCGATATAAAGAAAAAAATATAAACTGCGGCTAAACATCTTCGTGCCTTAGTGGTTCAAAAAAACCAAACCACTAAGGCGCGAAGGCCCAAAGTATCACTAAGTTCACCAGCCAATTCCATAATCTTCCCCATTGTTGGAAGAACCTCCCCAGAAGCTGCCATGCTTCCAGTCAAAATAAATAGCATTGATCGGCCCGCTTGTGCGCTCACCGATAGTTAATCTATAACCCATTTTACGCAAAGCGCTTCGCACATAATCGGGTGTATCAGAATTCACAAGTATGCTGCCGGGATGTGGCTGCCTGTCTTTAATTTGTTCACCGCCTAAAGAAAGCCACAACTGGTCGCTGTTGATGTTCGAAGCTTCAACGGCTTCCTGTATCGTCATACCAAATTCTACCACATTTAAGAAACACTGCAATAAATTTTGTTCCTGCGTATCGCCACCCTGCACTGCAAAAGCCATAAAAGGTTTGCCATCTTTCATAGCCAGTGTGGGTGTGAGTGTAACACGTGGCCTTTTGCCAGGCTCAATCACATTAAACGGATCGAGCGCAGTGTCTAACACAAAACTTTGCAGGCGCTGGCTCATGCCCACGCCCGTATGCCCGGCTATACATGCCGGAAGCCATCCGCCGCTTGGCGTAACAGAAACAACCCATCCATCTTTATCTGCTGCTTCCACCGAAGTAGTGCCGCGCCATAAACGGTCCATGTAAGCAGAATCAGGCGTGCCGGTATTGCGAACAACATCTTTTTGCTGCATGGCGTTTATTTGTGTCGCATCATGTTTTGGAATAGCGCCGGGAATAGTTTTATTGGTTGAATCAATTGTAAAGCCCCTTTGTTTTAAAATATTTGTGTAAGGATTAGTTTTGCCTTCAAAAGGGTAGGGGTCGCCGGGGCCAATATCCGGATTGCTTTTATCTGAGTTAATTAACGCCGCTCTTTGCCTGGCATACGTTTTATCTAATAAACCTTTCATCGGTTCTTCAGGTAGGAAATATGGATCGCCATAATAAAAATCCCGGTCAGCGAAAGCCAGGCTCATTACCTGGTATAAAGTATTCATATACCGGGCGGAATTATAGCCCATACTCTTCAGGTCCAAATTCTCCAGTATATTCAAAGCCTGCAGCATGGAAGGGCCTTGTGTCCACTGCTGCAGTTTATATACTTCAATGCCTTTATAATTTACGTGCAACGGTTCTTCCTCAACGGGTTTCCATTTGGCTAAATCCTGCATTGTAATCAATCCGCCCTGTTCCTGTGCGCCACGCACAAATTCTTTCGCAATATCACCTTTATAAAAACGGTCGTATGCGGCATAAATAGCATCTTTCCGGTTCTTTTTATTTTCTAATGCCTGCTGTTCTTCCTCCACCATTTTGGTTAATGTTTCCAATAAATCTTTCTGCACAAAAATTTCACCAGGCTCAGGCGCTTCCCGCTGCTGTCCTTCATGCGGTAAAAAAACGGCTTTACTATACGGCCATTGTTTTATCATTTTTTTGCCCCGTTCCATGCTATTGGCAGTTTGTGCTTCTATGGGATAGCCTGCTGCCAGTTGCATGGCAGGCGCCAACACCTGTTTTAAGCTCATCGTTCCATATTCCGCCAGCATATAACAAATGCCGCCGGGCGTGCCGGGCGTAACCGCAGCCAGTGGCCCGTATTCGGGCGGAAAAGCCATGCCTTTACTCTTAAAGAAATCAACGGTAGCACCTGTTGGTGCAACACCCAATGCATTTATAGCAATTACTTTTTTTGTGTTGGGATTATAGATGAGCGCCTGTGTCTCTCCTCCCCAGCTCAGCACATCCCACATGGTGCAGGTGGCAGCTATCATGGCGCAGGCAGCATCCACCGCATTGCCGCCCTGCTGAAAAATCATTGCGCCGGCTTCTGCCGCCAATGGCTTCCCCGTTATTGCCATCCAGTTTTTTCCATGCAGCGGGGGTTTCTGTGTGTACTGGCTGAAAATAATGGCTGGCAGGAAAAGCATAATAAGCAGGGTAATGTATGGCTTCATATAATGTTGATTTGCTTAAAGATAAAAATCAATTCATAAACAATTATAAAATTGAAGAGAGTAGTGAGTTGGGGAGGTTTAAAAAAAGTCTGAGCGGAGCCGAAGACTTTGCTATTGAGCGAAGTCGAAATAGAATTTAGTACTGTTTTTAATAAGTATGCTCAATGTGTTACGGGATTTAATGCAAAATTTTATAATTCAATACAGTGGAAAAATGTTAGCGCTTCAGTTTCAATTAGAAACGAAAAGGTGTAATATTTTTTTTATCAAACGGAAGAAATGTTTTAAAATTACAAGAGAATAGAGTACCGGAACGAAGTGCCATAAAAACTATGATAAAAGCCCCGGTCCAATACCTGTTCTTTGGCCTTTGCTAACTAAAAAAGCCCCGTAAAAAGGCGGGGCTTTATAAGCCCGGTGAAAATTGTTTACCTTTAAATCAAAACCTCCCTGCCATCCCATCCTTAAAATTTAATTAAATACTGTATTGCAGCTATTAAAAATCTATCAGATAATTCTTTGTAATACATTGATATTCAATTAAATGAAGCTAATCGCCAGCACAGCTTTTTGCAATAAGCCAAATTGTCTCCTCCATATACTTCAAACCACTATCTTTGCCGCTCTCAAAAAAATTGTAAATACGTTTTAATTATGCAACTGAAAGGATTGGTGCGTTTTTTTGCGCTTGCTCTTATACTAATTTGCTTGTACCAATTGTCTTTTACCTGGATTGTTCGCAGCTACGAATCTTCAATGCGTGATAAGGCTGGATTGTGGGTGAAGGCTATGTATCCCCAAACTACTGATAAAGACAGCATAGACCTGCTGCAAAAACAAAGGCTTCAGCATGTGCTGGACAGTACTAAAGATACCAAAATAGGCCCTTTTGGTTTTACCACTTACCAGGCGGCTAAGGAAAAAGAATTGATGCTTGGCCTTGATTTGCAGGGCGGTATGAGTGTTACAATGGAAGTAGGCCTTGATGGTTTAATAAAATCGCTGGCAAACTACACTAAAGACCAAACATTTAATAAGGCACTGGATGCGGCCGTGGCTAAAAAAGCAACCTCGGGTGCAGACCTTATTACACTTTTCTCAAATGAATTTAAAAATGTAAGTGCCGGCGCTAAGCTTGCTCCTTATTTCGTTACACGCAGCAACGGTAAAATAAATTATGATGCTTCAAACGATGCGGTTATCTCGTACCTGAGGGACCAGGCTAAAAGCGCATTTACCAATACCACTAATATTTTAACCCAACGTATTGACAGGTTTGGCGTGGCTTCGCCTAATATTAATCCCGATCCTCAAAAAGGTATTATCAATATCGAGCTGGCGGGTATTAACGACCCTGAAAGGGTAAGGCATTATCTTCAGTCAACTGCCAACCTCCAGTTTTTTGAAGTATATAATATTAATGATGTTGGTGAAGGCATTCTTTCTGCAGAAAAATCGCTGGCTGATTATCTTAAAGGAATAAACCCTGCGGATAGTTCAAATAAGGCCGCAGATACAGCTAAAGCAATTGCTGATACAACCAATAAAAACACGGCTGCTGTAACCAGCCATGACACAAATGCTATTGCTGGTTTTAATAATGCCCAAACAGCAAAACCTGAAACGGGTGCAGCTGCCGGTAATGTTGATTCGCTGGCTATTATGCGTAAAGAAATGCCTTTACGTACGATGGTGCAGTTTGCGCAGCCACAGCAGGACCAGGCAACCGGTAAAGTGCAATACCCGGCCAACGTTGGTTATGTTGCCATTGCCGATACAGCTACCCTGAACGATTATCTTGCTTTAAACTTTGTAAAAAACAAGTTCCCTTCCAATTTAAAATTTGTTTATGGCAAACCTGAAAATGGAGGCACGGATGCCACTGCCAAAAACTTTGTGGTATTGTATGCCATTAAAACTTTGGATAATGGCACCGCAGAACTGGAAGGGGAGCATGTGAGTGATGCAAGGGCTGATTACGATGAACGTGGCAGGCCTGCTATTAAAATGACTATGGATGCAACCGGTACACGCATTTGGGCAAGGATGACGGAAAGAAATTCTCCGCAAAAAAATGGCGGCGTTTCAAAACCTATTGCTATTGTATTAGATAATATTGTTTACAGCGCCCCGTTTGTAAATGGCCCCATTCCAAACGGCTCTTCTGAAATTTCGGGTAATTTCAGTGTGAATGAAGCGCAGGACCTTGCAGACATTTTAAAATCCGGTAAGTTACCGGCTCCTGCAAAAATTGTTGCAGAGCAGCAAATTGGCCCCACACTTGGCCAGGATGCAGTAAACGGTGGCTTAATGTCGTTTGCTATATCTTTCCTTGTGATTTTTGCCCTGATGCTTATTTATTATAATACGGGTGGCTGGGTAGCAAATATTGCTTTGATATTAAACCTGCTGTTTACGATAGGCATTTTGAGTGCGCTTGGATTTACACTAACAGCGCCGGGCATAGCGGCATTGGTATTAACAGTAGGTTTGGCTGTAGATACCAACGTAATCATTTTTGAAAGAATAAAAGAAGAGCTCACCAAGGGCAAGAGCTATATACTGGCTGTGCATGATGGTTACAGGCGTTCTTATGCACCGGTAATTGATGCACACGTAACCACTTTGCTTACCGCCATCATCCTGTTCATATTTGGATTAGGCCCGATATTGGGTTTCGCCACTACACAGATTTTGGGTATTTTACTGTCTTTATTCTGCGGTATTTTAATTTCCCGCCTGATAACAGATTTCTATACCAATAAGCAAAGGCACTTTAAATACTTCACCGGTATCTCCAACAGGGTATTCAAGCACACAGAATTTAAATTCACTAAGTACAGGAAAGTGGCTTACGGCATTTCTGTGATCGTACTTATACTGGGTGTTGCTTCATTATTTCATGGTTTTGAGGAAGGCGTAGAATTTAAAGGTGGCCGCAGCTATACCATTAAATTTGATAAAGCCTACAATACAACAGAAGTTGCAGATGCGCTTAAAACTGTATTTGATGATTACCCGGTTATAAAAACAGTGGGTACGCCTGAACAATTAAATATTACAACGGCTTATCTCATTAATCAAACCGGGCAAAATGTTGACTCTACCGTAGAAAGAACATTATTTGCAGGGTTGCAGAAATTCCTTCCCGAAGGCACATCATACAGTACTTTCCAGTCAACCTATAAACTGGCTTCGCAGAAAGTGCTTCCTTCTATTTCAGACGACCTGAAATCAGGTGCACAAAAGGCAACGATTATTTCAATCATTATCATTTGTCTTTACATATTCATGCGCTTCCGCGACTGGAGATTTTCTCTCGGTACAATTGTATCATTACTGCACGACGTATTTGTTACACTTGCTGTTTTCAGCTTCCTGGGAGATATAATGCCATTCCCGCTTGAAATTGATCAGCATTTTATTGCGGCAATATTAACGGTGATTGGTTTCTCCATGAACGATACGGTTATTGTATATGACCGTATTCGTGAAGACTCAAGGCTGATGAAAGGAGAAAGCAGGGAAACGATTATTAATCGTGCCATCAATCAAACATTAAGCAGAACGATCATGACTTCGCTTACCGTATTCCTCACTATTTTAATCCTGTTCATATTTGGTGGTGAGGTTACAAGAGGGTTTGCTTTTGCTATGCTGATTGGTGTGGTTACGGGTACATATTCTTCCATATTTGTTGCGGCGCCTATTCTCATCGACTTTGGCAAAAACAAGCCTTTGGGTGCTGTTACCGAAGTGAAAAACGAGGAAATAAAAAGGGCAGAAGCAAAAAGATTATAAGCTTAATTTATAAATAAAAGAGCAGCCTGTTAAGGCTGCTTTTTTATTTGTGTTTATGCAGTACGATATTATTTTTTCGCAGCATACAAGTAATAGCTGCCCGCAATCACTTTTAAAAAATCTGCGCAGCCAGTTTTTATTGTTTATTTGAAGGGCAGCGGTTTACCTTTATTAAATTCCTAAAGCAGTTATAATATAAATTGTTTCAAAATGTAATTTGTTTTTTTTTGAGTATAATTGCGCAATTCGATATGCCACCACATGTTATCTAAGAAAACGAAATATGCTATTAATGCGCTTGTTTATCTTGCCAGGCAAAGCAAAGATGGTGAGCCTGTACAAATAAGCAGGATTGCAGAAAGCGAAAATATTCCAAGAAAATTCCTGGAAGCTATATTGCTTGAACTGCGGCATGCCGGCATGCTAAACAGCCGCAAAGGAAAAACCGGCGGTTATTATTTGCAAAAAACGCCTGAAGAAATAAATATCGCCGATGTAATGCGTTTATTTGATGGGCCTATTGCTTTGTTGCCCTGTGTTGCTTATAAATATTATGAACGTTGCGAAGAATGCATTGATGAAGAAACCTGCGGCATACGGTCTGTGTTTTCTGATGTACGGGCGCAAACAGTTAAAATGCTTAAAGGTGCAACCCTTGCTGAAATCGTTAGTCGCAGTGAAGGCCTGAAGAAAGAAATCAGCCGCAGGAAAAAGCCTCCAAAGAAAAAATAAATTTTTTTGCTCAAAAATCCTACTAATTCGATAGGAATTATATATTTGTTGCCAAATAACCTGTTTATATGATTAGATTTAATCCTGGAAGCCTGTTATATTTATTAATCTTAATGCCGGGTATTAATGCGCTGCATGCGCAAATAATAGAGCGCTCATCACCTATTGATACGGCAATAAAAAAAGCGGCAGATACCACTGTGAAAGCAAAGGCAATACCAAGTACATTAACTTTTGCATTGGATATGCGAACACGTTCGGAAATGCGGCATGGATATAAATCTTTGCCAACTGTTGATACGGGTGCTGCCTTCAATATAAGCCAGCGCACACGTTTTAATATTGATTTCAAGAGTAAAAAACTTGATGTTTTTCTTTCCTTGCAAGATGCCCGTGTGTGGGGCCAGCAAGACCCGAGGGCAGGGCAATCCGGTACTGGTTCAGCAGCAACATCAACAACCTATCCTGTTTATTTATTTGAAGCGTATGCTGAGCCAAAATTTACGGATAAATTTTCCGTTCGTATAGGGCGGCAAAGAGTAATGTATGACAACCAGCGTTTATTTGCAGAGAACGACTGGCGGTTGGCCGGTAATTCCCACGACGCCATTCGTTTTATCTATAATAATAAAACCAATTTCACAACGGAGTTATTGGCTGCCTATAACCAAAGCGGTGAAAATGTTTTCACTACAAAATATTCACCGGCTGTTCCCAATTACAAATCACTGATTGTACATTACCTCAACTGGAAAGTAACGGATAAGTTTACACTTACAACAATTAATACGGCAGACGGATTTCAAAGTTCTGTGCCGGGGAAATACAGAACAACCAATGAAAGATTTACCAGCGGCGGCAGGCTTGAATATTCAACGGGTAACTGGTATGCCACGGTAGCCGCTTATTATCAATATGGCAAAGATTCCTCGGGAAAAAAATTGGGCGCCTATTATGTTCAGCCTGAAGTAAAATATTCAAATGGCCCTGTAACTGTTCGTCTTGGTATGGAATACCTGAGTGGCGCTGATAGCTCAGCCCATCCTTCAAAGGATAAAAATTTTGTGCCTTTATATGGTGTGGCGCACAGGTTTATGGGCAATCTTGATTACTTCACTTCCTTTCCTGGCGATGTTAATGGCGCAGGCTTAATGGATCCGTATTTGTTTTTTATGTATAATAAAAATAAGATCAGCATTCGTGTAGAGAATCATTTATTCTATTCTCAATCTCGGTTTGTTTATAAGGGCGATCTTGTAAATAAATACCTGGGTTTTGAAAACGATCTGCGGTTTAATTACAGGCCAAATAAGTTTACAGACCTTGAAACCGGTTTTTGCTGGGCTGCTGTAACAAACTCAATGACAGTGATAAAAAAAGGCGGCGATACAAATGCGTTTCCCTATTTCGCTTATGTAAGCTTAAAGCTAACACCAACGCTTGGAAAAATTACTTTCTAAAAAATTTTATTCATAATTCCTATTAAATATATAGACTTAATAAATAAACTATGCTTAAGAAAACCTTCATATTAGTTCTTTTATCTTCTTTATTCATTGCTGGTTGCACCGGTGGTTCAAAGGAGGAAAAAAATACTTCAGGCTCAGGCAATACTGTTTCTATTTCTTTTTCCGGTGCATTCGCTTTATATCCGCTTGTGCAAACCTGGGTTACCGAGTACAATAAAATACATCCCGAAATAAGGTTTGATGTACAGGCCGGTGGTGCTGGTAAAGGCCTTACAGACTGTCTTGCCGGTGCGGTGGATGTAGGTATGTTTTCAAGAGAGCTTACTGATGCGGAAAATGAAAAAGGTGTTTGGTCTTTATCAGTTTGTAAAGATGCTGTGCTTCCAACAATGAACGTAAAAAACCCTCTTTATAACGAAGTGCAGGCACGCGGTGTAAAGAAAGAAGAGTTCAAAGCCATATTTGTTGATAACAGCATTAAAACATGGCAGCAGTTACTGGGTAAAGGCGCCGGCGCTGACAATATAAATGTTTATACAAGGGCCGATGCTGCGGGCGCCGCAGATTCATGGGCTGCTTTTTTCGGAAAAAAACAGGAGAATTTAAAAGGCATCGGCGTAAATGCAGATCCGGGTGTGGCTGATGCTGTAAGAAAAGATTTAAAAGGAATTGGATATAATAACACGCTCTTTGTATTCGATCAGAAGACAGGGAATAAACTTCCCGGTATTGATGTAGTGCCCATTGATGTGAACGGCAATGGCAAAATTGATGCGGATGAAAATTTTTATGGGAACCTTAGCACATTTCTGCAGGCTGTAAATGATGGCAAATTCCCTTCACCGCCCGCCAGAAACCTGTACTTTCTTACAAAAGGCAAAACACAGAAAAAAGAATTGCTGGATTTCTTTAAATGGGTATTAACCGACGGGCAAAAGTTTGTGCATGTTGCTGGTTATGTGCCCCTGTCTGAAACCACCTTAACTGAACAGGTTCAAAAGCTTTAAACAGTTTGTGTTGTAATTATTAATACCGGGCATTAAAGCTTTCATGACTGCGCTATGGCATGAAAGCCCGGCCCGGTCAATCGCTTAGTTTTTAAATACTACCGCCAATGTTATTATCCAGGAAATTAACCGATAATATTTCATCCAAATGGATGGTTACCTGTCTTACATTTTGCCTTTTGCTGCCGCTGGCCATAGGCACAGGACTTGTGTTTAAATCAACACCCTTGTTAAGTGAACACAGGTTAAGCGAACTTGTATTCTCAAAAGACTGGTTTCCTTCTGATAACAGGTTTGGGTTTTGGTCTTTCATTGTATCATCGGTTTGGGTTACTGTATTATCATTAATCATATCCATACCGCTTTGCCTTTTATCTGCAATTTATCTTACACAGTATGCGCCTAAATGGTTTTTAAAATTCATGCGGCCCGTTATTGATATTCTTGCAGGCATACCTTCTGTTGTGTACGGTGTTTGGGGATTACTGATAGTTGTTCCATTGGTTGGAGATAAAATAGCGCCGTTCTTTGGTAAAGAATCGCTTGGTTATAGTTTGCTGGCAGGCGCCATTGTGCTTGCTGTAATGAGCATTCCATACATACTGAATATGTTGCTGGAAGTGTTCAGGCAAATGCCTGTAGAGCTTGGTGAAGCTTCTTTGGCGCTTGGCGCAACAAAATGGGAAACTATTAAACATAGTTTTTTACGAAAAGGTTCAACTGGTATTATTTCCGCATTTGGCTTAGGGTTTTCAAAAGCGCTGGGCGAAACCATTGCCGTGCTTATGGTGGTAGGCAATGTTGTTCAAATACCAAAATCCATGTTCGATTCCGGCTACACATTGCCTGGTTTAATTGCCAATAATTATGGTGAGATGATGAGTATTCCTTCTTATGATTCTGCATTGATGTTTGGTGCGTTGCTGTTGTTTGTGATCATTGTTATCATCAATGTTATTTTCCGTTATATTATTTATAAATCCGAAGCGCTATGATGACATTCAGAAGAAAATATGAAGAGCGTTTTTTTCGTGCACTATCATTTTTGTTTACGGCAATAATTGTATTTGTGCTCGTGCAAATAATCTGGACGGTAGTGAAAAAAGGCTTTCCTTCCCTTTCATGGCAAATGATAACCCAGGAGCCAAAAGGAGGTTTTTATTTTGGTAAAGATGGCGGCATTTTAAATGCTATTGCAGGCTCATTTTATCTTGCCGTTTGCTCCACCATACTTGCATTCGTTATAAGCCTTCCTGTTGCCTTATTCATGAATATTTATTTGATAAGGTACCAGCGTTTGCTTATCGGTATCCGTTTTTTTCTTGATGTGCTTTGGGGCGTTCCTTCCATTGTTTATGGCGCCTTTGGATTTACGTTGTTAATGTATTTAGGGTATAAAAATTCTTTGGGCGCAGGCATTATAACTGTTGCAGCCATGATAACGCCTATTATGATCCGCGCCATGGACGAGGTACTAAAAACAATTCCTATTGGCTTGCAGGAAGCTTCTTATGCGCTTGGCTCAACAAAAACAGAAACAGCATATAAAGTTTTTTTCAGGGAAGCATTGCCGGGCTTTGCAACAGCTATCCTTCTTGCATTTGGCCGCGGCATTGGCGACGCTGCTTCTGTTTTATTCACCGCTGGTTACACAGACCATATACCACATGGTTTTAGCGAGCCCACGGCAACATTGCCGCTGGCCATCTTTTTCCAGTTGAGTTCACCCATTGAAGAAGTACAGAACCGTGCTTATGCAGCCGCAGTTATATTAACCGTGATTGTGCTTGTACTAAGTGTTTCTGCGAGGCTGATTAAAATGAAAAAATAATTTATCATCAACAAAAACAATCGCATGTCAACACAAATTGAAACATTACTCAAAAGCAATTTAACCACTACAGTTGTGCATAATAACATACCGGTAGTGGAGATAGATAAAGTGAATGTATATAGTAAAGGGCACCATATTCTTAAAAATGTTTCTACTATTATTCCTAAAAATAAAATAACTGTTTTGCTGGGCCCATCAGGCTGCGGTAAAACAACTTTATTGAAATGCCTTAACCGGTTAACTGACCTTTATCCTGATCTGAAAGTAAGTGGCAGCATCAGGATTGACGGCGACAATATTTTTGATGCGCATAAAGATATAACTGCCATCCGCCAAAAAATGGGTTTGTTATTACAACGTCCCTATCCATTGCCTATGAGCATTTATGATAACATTGCTTACGGGCTTAAGCTGAAAGGTATCCGTAATAAGAAAATCATAAGTGCCAAGGTGGAAAAACATTTAAAAGAAGTGGCTTTATGGGATGAAGTGAAAGACCGTCTTAAAACATCTGCACAACGCTTATCTATCGGACAGCAGCAGCGTTTATGTTTGGCAAGAGGCCTTGCAGTAGAACCCGAAATTATTTTGGCAGATGAACCTTCTTCAGCGCTCGATCCTATTTCTTCAAGGGTTATTGAAGAAGAGTTTATAAAACTGAAATCTGGTTACACCATTATATTGGTTACACATATTTTAAGGCAGGCAAAACGCCTTGCCGATAATGTAATATTCATGTATTACGGTGAAATAATTGAAAGCGGCCCGGCGCAGCAGGTTTTTGAGAATCCTCAATCTGAAATATTGAAGGAATACCTGCGTGTGGGCCACTAAGCTTTGTTGGTGGTAAACGTTTGAATAAAACGAAAAAGCTGCTCTTGTCTAAGAGTGGCTTTTTATTTAAGGCTTTCAAAGGAAAACAATTTGCGTCACACAATTCATCTTACTTTAGCATAATGGAGCAACCGGAACAGGAGCAGGCAATTAAAAAAGCAAGCAAGCTGCGCATTCTATTCAGGATGGCATTTATATGCAATATCTTTTTTATTATCTGTATGATTATGCGTTATACAACTTTGCCAAAATATATTCCGCAGCCGTTAATTGAATTTGCTATTGTCTTGGGATGGCTGGCGCCTGTAATAAATTTTATAAACTTTATGCTGGTGCTCATATTGCCTTCACGCGTAAAAAATAAATTTATTCCGCTTTGGTTGCTGTACGTAAATATTATTTGCTTTCTGCTGCAGATTTATTTTTTCTTTATTTTGAAAGATGCACCACATACTTAACAACAAACCTGCAAAGCTGTTTATAGGCTTCACGGCTTTCTTTGTAGCCAATGCATTAATTGCTGAATGCATTGGCACCAAAATATTTTCACTTGAAAAATTATTTGGCTTTGCACCATCCAATATTACATTGTTCGGGCAAAACGGTTTATCATTCAACCTTACCTGCGGCGTTTTATTGTGGCCGCTGGAATTTGTAATGACAGACCTTGTGAATGAATACTTCGGGCCAAAAGCAGTGAAGCGCATTAGTTATACAGCCATAATATTAATAAGCTATGCGTTTATTATGTTTTATGCAAGCATTCATATTCCGCCTGCAGATTTCTGGATAACGTCCAATCAAACCAAAGACATTGCGAACATGCAAACTGCCTTCAACGGTATTTTCGGGCAGGGGCTCTGGATTATACTCGGCAGCCTCACAGCATTCCTCGTAAGCCAGTTGGTTGATGTAACGGTTTTCCATCGTATAAAACGCATAACGGGTGAAAAGAAAGTATGGCTGCGGGCCACAGGCTCCACCGTGGTTTCGCAAATCGTTGACAGTTTTATCGTATTAACCATTGCATTTAAATTAGGCGGAACATGGACGTGGCCGATGATCTTTGCTGTAGGCACTTTAAATTATATCTACAAATTTCTTATGGCCATTATTCTTACGCCGGCGCTTATATGGGTTGAAAAAAGAATTGAAAAATATCTCGGCCATGAAACAGCCATGCAAATGAAAAAAGCAGCAATGGGCGAGCCAACAGATGGTTTTGAAAATATACCCACAGCAGGCTGATATAAGGCCCATGCATTTCTAAAATGCGGCACATCTGCATTAAAAAACAATTGCAATATCATTTCACGTAATGATTGGTACAAGAATTGAAACCAGATGTATAAAAAATATTTATGCCTACATTAGATGAAATGAACACACTAAGCCAGATACTGAATAAACTAACCGTAAAAGGTTACGATAATGAATTCAGGTGGGCCAGCGAAGGTTTTGTTTTTAATGATAAAGTTTATAAACCTGAGGATTTAACTATTGTTAAAACCTATCGCTTTGAAGGTGAGTCAGATCCTTCCGATACATCTGTATTGTATCTGATTAAAGCGAATGACGGGTTAATAGGTTACAGCATTGATGCTTATGGCGTTTACAGCAATCATGATGATGAAGCGGGTTATGACAATTTTATACGGCAAATACCTGTAAAGGATAATGACGAGCAATTGCTGTTTGAGCTTTAATCAGTGTTTCTTGAAATACTGAATTTCCTGTTCATGTTTCTTTGCTGCTTCAAGTGTATTGAAAGTGCCCAGGTTCCTGCGTTTGCTGGTTTTTGGGTCTTTCTTTTTTGAATACAGCCTGTATTCGCCAGACTTTAATTTCCGTATCATAATTAGTATTTAACGTGAGTTCCGGATAAGCATTTCAATGATGAAGATGTTGCGAATTGAGCAGGGATTTGTATCGTCATGTCGGGGAAACGAGACATCTCCTGAAATTCAGACTGGTTGAAAGTTAAGAGATTTATCTCTTTCATATTTATCTTTTAGGTCTCGATGATTGCTTCGCAATTCTCCTGTCGTCGAAATGACGTTCGAAGATGTCTGTATTTTGTAACCAGTTTTCAATTTCATAGCATAACGCCTCACATATGTTTATCCAGAACTTACATTATTTATAAAAAGTTTACAATAGCCATGCCATCTGCTAAAAATAATCATGCGCAATCCGTTGTAATTGTCGGCGGCGGCGCAGCCGGCTTAATGACTGCTTTTGAGTTGTCGAAACATAAAATAGCAGTAACCATCCTGGAATCAAAACAGCGACTGGGTGGCCGCATCCATACTTTATATGACGATTCTTTTTCTCAACCTGTTGAAACAGGGGCTGAATTTATTCATGGTCATGCGCCCGTTACCCTGTCTTTACTAAACGAAGCCGGCATTTCTTATCATGCCATTAATGACACGATGGGCCGGATTGAAAATGGCGTGTTTAACTACGAAAATAATTTCGAAGGGCATTGGAATTTATTAATGAAAGAAATGGTTTCACTGCAACAGGATATGCCGTTGGCTGTGTTTATTGATACATATTTTGGAGAAGATAAGTATGCAGAATTAAGGTCATTCGTAAAAAATTTTGCGGGTGGTTTTGACCTGGCAGATATTTCAACAGCTAGCACAAAAGCTTTATATCGTGAATGGAGTGAAGAAATGGGAACACAATACCGGGTTGATGGCGGATATAAAAGGCTGATAGATTTCCTGGAAACAAAGTGCAGGGATAATGGTTGCTCTATTCATTTTTCCTGCTGTGCCAAAAAAATAAGCTGGCATAAAAATGAGGTGAATGTGCTTAGCATGTGCAGCCATCTTTTTAAGGCAAATAAAATTGTGATAGCTGTGCCCGTAAGTGTTTTGCAGGCCGATGCGGGCAGTTCGGATTATATAGAGTTTTCACCTGCCATTCCTCAACATATAAAAGCTGCAAAAAATATAGGTTTTGGAGCGGTAATAAAGGTTATACTGGAGTTTCATGAAAATTTCTGGAAAGCAAACACTAAAGATGCCGGTATGATTTTTATGCAGCATGAAGTTGTTCCAACCTGGTGGACACAATCGCCGGTTGAGAACAATATTTTAACCGGCTGGATTGGTAATGAGCATGCAAAATCTTTGCAGGGTGAAACAGATGAAGTTATTCTTTACAAAGCCATTCAATCCCTGGCAAATAGTTTTGGTATACCTACAGAAAAAATTCATAAAAACTTAAAGGCATATAAGATAGCCAATTGGTGCAAAGAGCCGGATATTTACGGCGGCTATTCATTCAGCACAGTAGAAAGTGCAACTGCTAAAAATGTTTTGCGGCAACCGGTTAATGATACCATCTTTTTTTCCGGTGAAGCTTTGTTTGAAGGCTCGCCGGGCGGCACGGTTGAAGCAGCATTAAGCAGTGGAAGAAAAACGGCTGAAGCCGTTTTAAAAACGTTATAAAAGCGGCATGAAAATTTCAAATTAAATTATATGGATAAATCGAAAACGGATAACGATCCAAAAAAAGAAAAGCCTTCACAAATAAATTATGAAGACGAATTGTTCAGGCATGAAAAATATCAATCAGATGAAATAGATTCTGATGGTTCTGCAAGCGCATTTGATGAAACTGAAACCGTAGATGAAGATAATTTTGACAGGCTTTCTGAAAAATAATATAGCCCAGGATAGCGGTTTGACCGGGGTGATGAATGATGAGATGAATTTTCACTTGTGGCGGCATACTCGCAACTTACCACTTACCACTCACTCTTTACCACATAGTGCCGCAGTATTTTAACGCACCTGCTTTATAAAATCCCTGAAAGCAACACCATTCTCTTTAAGATTACCGCTGGCATCCTGTAAAGCAACAGCTTTGCCTGAACCTTCTGCACCGCCGTCTGCACTGTAAAAAATGCCATAAGCAAGCCCTGCATTACGCACTGCATGTAATATATTTTTTACCAATTCCGGTGAAGGTTGTAATACGCCAAATTCGTTTGACATAACCGGCTTTCCTGTTGCTGTTTTAATATAATTTGCTACATAAGAAAATATCTCCGGGTCAAAATCTGCATCGCCGCCCTTGCCCCTCAATTTTACAGGTTCATACCAGTGGAAATTTATATAATCAAGATCGAGCGTTTTATAAGCGGCCAGTATTTTTCTTCCAAATTCTATTTGCCGCCGGATCACTTTATTATTCATATTCCGCACCCGCTGCACCAGTGCCGGCGGCGCTGCCTTTGTTACAAAATCCATAGCTTCTTTTTCTCTGCCTTTTTGCATAAGATCATCGTAAACAATAAGGCAAACTTCCCTCACCGTAATACCGCCGTTGGTAACTTTTATGCCGCGTTTATGTGCTATATCAATTGCAGTTTTAAGCTCTGTTAAATAATCTTCTGCAGAGCCTGTATGGTATAAAGGATTGTCTTCTTCATTTTCAATCACGAGCACTTCAGGTTTATATTTATCAAGAATTGAATTGAGTGTGTTGCTGTAAGCAGCCATGTCAGTAGGAAAGGGCACCGGGTCATGATCGCCCACTGCATTTCGGGGAACAGCATAATTTACGTTCAACAAAAATTTTAAGCCCGCTGCAGTGTAAGCATCACAGGCATTGCTGCTGCCATTCCATGTTTTAATGTCAATTTTCGCTCTCGTATAATTTACGCCAAGCGCTTTTACAACCTGCGCCTGTCTTTCCGGTGGAATAATCCTGCCCCCCGATTTGGCAACCATTACGCCAAACCTGGTAACCGGTGAAGAGGAAGTGTCGCCCGCAGTTGCAGCAATATCTTTTGAAGCAACGCTTTCATTGTATGAAGCAGAATCTTTTGTTTGCACCTGCTTTTGTTCAACAGGCATATTAGACCTGTTTACCAATCTGCAATTAACATTCAGTAATAAAAGGAGTAAGGGAAATATAACCTGCATCTTCATAAGTTTTGTTTTCACGAATTAAATATCGGTACAATTTAGTACTGCCAAACCTAAGCCAAAAAATTTCATTGTTTTACAGATTTGATAATGGCGGGAAAGAGGATGCTGTAACATTTCAGGGCGGTTAATCGTTAAACGGCTTTTATTATAGTGTGAATATTTATCACAATTTTTATTTGTATTTAAACAAATGGTTAAGCAATACAGGCAATGATATTTTTATTTTAACGGGAAGGGTTGTTCGCTATCGTTAAAAAGAAATTAAAAAACTATCTTCGATACTGAATGAACTACACCATCGTTATTTAGTTGTCCCATCTTAACCATTACTTTTATCTGTTAATTTAAATTCTTGTAACCATGACTAAATTAAGCGTGAACATCAATAAAATTGCCACTTTACGTAATAGCCGCGGCGGCAATAATCCCGATGTTGTTCAGGCCGCAATTGATGCGCAAAAATTCGGCGCGGAAGGTATTACAGTTCATCCAAGGCCCGATGAACGCCATATTCGCTATGATGACGTAAGAAAGATAAAAAAAATCATTACCACAGAATTTAATATTGAAGGCAATCCGCAGGAAGAAAAATTTGTGCAACTGGTTCTTGAAACAAAACCCACGCAGGTAACGCTGGTGCCTGATGCTTTGTCGCAGGTTACAAGTAATCATGGCTGGGATACGATTGAGCATAAACAATATTTGAAAGATATAATTGCTGTGTTTAAAAATGCACGCATACGCACTTCAATTTTTGTTGACCCTAAAATTGAAATGATTGAAGCTGCTGCCGAAACGGGCACGGACCGTGTTGAATTATATACCGAAGCTTATGCGCATAATTATGAAACCAATAAAGAAGAGGCCATTGCGCCTTATCTCGCAGCAGCAGTAGCAGCCCGTGAAATGAATATTGGCTTAAATGCAGGGCATGATCTTGATCTTAAAAATCTCAATTATCTTATCCGTAATATTTCATGGATTGATGAGGTGAGCATTGGCCACGCACTCATTTGCGATGCTATTTATTTTGGATTTGAAAATACCATCCAGTTATATAAACGCCAGCTTGCATTGCCTGAAGGCAATTTGTTTTAATACGTAACTTATTTCATTCTCGCTTTAATAAAAGCTATGGCTTTTGTATATGCATCTGCCGTAGCTTTTTTATTATAACTGGGATTGCTCGGATTGGCAAATGCATGTACTGCATCGTATTCATAAGCAGTAAGATTTTTGCCGGCAGCTTTCATGTTGGTTTTAAATTCTTCAACCACTGCCGGCGTTATGCCGCCATCTTTTTTGGCAAAAAAGCCAATTACATCGCAATGCAGTTTCTTTAATGCGTTCACATCTTTTTCAGGCATTCCATAATACATAATACAGCCTTCAACATTGCTGCCGCCAAGCAATGCCGCCTGCAAACTCCAGCCGCCGCCAAAACACCATCCTATAGTAAAAACTTTTGCGTTCGGGCCCACATAATTGTAAGCGCCTTTAATAATATTTATGGCGCGTTCTGTTTTTACAGCCTGCACCAGTTTGCGGGCTTCATCTGGTGTTGTGGCAATTTGTTTATCATATAAATCAATAGCAATGGCATTAATGCCCAGCTCACTGGCTAATTTTTCAGTTTCCTGCTTTATATAATCATTCAGTCCCCACCATTCCTGGAAAACGAAAATGTAATAGTTTGTAGGTTTCGATGCTTTAACCATCCAGCCATGTGCATCGGTACCATCGGCCGCTTTAAAATTTATGTCAGCGCCATTAGCAGTTTTATAATTAAAAGGCAACGGCGCGTCATGCTGCATTACAAAACTTTTATCATTTGCCAGCAGCGCAAATTGTTCTGTTGCGTTGGCGGGCGGACAGCAGGCTGCCGGTTGTTTTTGTGCATTAGCCGAAATAAAAAATATCATCAGCACAAAAAATAATAATTGCTTTTGCATAGCGATGGATTTAATTTTTGAAGTAACAGTTGCAGCACAAGTTAAATAATAAGTTTTAACGATTATTAGCCAGGCACACAAACGAAACGCTGTTATCGCCATAAAATTTAATAGCCTTTGAGATAGTTTCTTTTAATTTCGATTGTTTATTGAACAGCATGGAGAAAACTAATTTCATAGATTATATAAGAATTTTTTGCAGAAGCGGCAATGGAGGCGCCGGCAGCAGGCATTTTATGCGCACAAAATTTAATCCTAAAGCCGGGCCTGATGGCGGCAATGGAGGAAGGGGAGGGCATATTATTTTAAAAGGCAATAAGCAATTGTGGACGCTGCTTCATCTTCGTTATTATAAAAATGTAATTGCAGAAAACGGTGAAGGCGGTAACAAGAATAACCGCACCGGCGCCGATGGACAGGATATAATTATTGAAGTTCCGCTTGGCACTATTGCCCGCGATGAAGAAAGCGGTAAAATGGAGGCGGAAATTTTGGAAGATGGCCAGGAAGTTATCTGGCTGCGTGGTGGAAAGGGTGGATTAGGCAACGCCAATTTTGCCACTGCTACCAACCAGGCGCCTGAATATGCGCAGCCGGGCGAACCGGGTGTGGAAGCGTGGAAAACACTCGAATTAAAAGTGCTGGCAGATGTGGGGCTCGTGGGATTTCCCAATGCAGGAAAATCAACCTTGCTTTCTGTGCTTACTGCTGCCAAACCAAAAATTGCTGATTATGCATTTACCACTTTAACGCCCCAATTGGGTATGGTTGAATACAGGGACGGGCGTTCTTTCTGCATTGCCGATTTGCCCGGCATAATTGAGGGCGCTGCTGAGGGTAAAGGTTTGGGGCACCGGTTTTTAAGGCATATTGAACGTAATGCTGTTTTATTGTTTGTGATACCCGCCGATAGTAACGATCATAAAAAAGAGTTTGAAGTGCTGCTGAATGAGCTGGAAGAATATAACCCCGAATTAATGCAGAAAGAGTTTTTGATTGCCATCAGCAAAAGCGATTTGCTGGATGATGAATTAAAAACAGCCATAAGAAATGAGTTTGACAAAGAAACAAGGATGGTATTCATTTCTTCTTTCACCCAAAAAGGTCTTGTTGAATTAAAAGACCTGCTATGGAAAACCATAAATAGCCAGGCTGATTAAAGAGATGTTGTTATTTTAAAGTTATCAATCTGAAGATAAATGTTTGGATGTCAATCACCTTGTAATTTTATCCCATAAAAACTACTGATGTAAGGTTACTTTTTTCTTTTAACAGTATTAATGTGTAATTAATACGCAATTGTTCTTAACTTTGCAGCTAAATCAAGCTAACTGAATCATTCATGCCATAGTTGTTTGCCGCCGATTGTATTGCCTCGCGGTTGATTGTTTAAATGAATAAAATTTTTGACATTAAAAAAACAACAATTATGACAAAGACAAATTTGAAATTCTCAGGTAAGAAATTAATCGCAGCAGCATTTTTATCAGCTTCAGTATTACTTACTTCTTTTACAACTAACGCCGCCATATATAACACAAACATCGAACTGGTTTCCGGTGAAAAAAGCAATATTGCCCTTACCGCTAATACCAACGATGCATTATTGTTCAAATTAAATGTGAACAATGAAAAAGGCGACAGGTTTACAGTAACTATTAAAAATGAAGCTGGCGATCTTTTATTTTCCCGCGCATTCAGCGATGTAAATTTCGATAAGCAATTTAAATTGCTTAAAGGCGAGCAGACTAATAGCCGTTATTACATTAGTATTATTTCAGACAACAAGGTTCTTGAAGATTCTTATGTAGTAAGCTCAACTGTGCGCACCATTAATGATGTGGCAGTAAACAAGCTTTAACATTAAAATTGTTTTCAAAAGCTTCCCTTTTACATTTGTGTTAAGGGAAGCTTTTTTATTGGGTGTGCTATAACATTTAATTACAATAATCTTTTAATTGTAGATTTTACCTTTGCACTTCACAATAAAAAAAGGATTTTTACAGTTTTATAAAAAATCATCCGATTTTTAAAAGGCCATCCGGCCTGAATCCTTTTAGAAAAAATTAAAAAAAATCTTATAGCCTGATGAAGAAATTGTTGTTAGTGGGTGCCGTATGTATTACTGTGTTTACCTCTATGATAGCTGCGAAAGGAAAAGAAACTGCCACCACAAAATCAAACTCAAATACCGTTAATACTGCAAATAAATCTGTGAGCACGGAAGCGGTTGTTAATTATTGGGTTGATTCATTGTATGCTCAAATGCAATTAGAAAAAATGGGCCTGCCCCGTTCAGTTTTTTTTGAAGCTTATAAAGGATATGAGTATTTGCTTTCTGCAGGCAAACTCCAAAAGCAGGGCTTTTTAACTATTTGCGATTACAGCCAGCCAAGCAACAGAAAGAGGTTATATGTGCTTGACCTGGATAAAGCAAAAGTGCTTTTTAATACTTATGTTTCACATGGACGTAATTCAGGCGATGATTATGCAACGAGTTTTTCAAACAGGAATAATTCGCATAAAACATCTTTGGGTTTTATGTGCACTGCTGAAACATATAACGGCGATAACGGTTACAGCCTTAGGCTTGACGGATTAGAAAATGGTTTTAATGATAATGTAAGAACACGTGCTATTGTAATGCATGGAAGCAATTATGTAAATGGCCAGCGCGCTTCAAAAGGCACAATGATGGGTCGCAGTTACGGCTGCCCCGCTGTACCTGATAGAGAAGTTAAAAGCATCATTAATGCTATTAAAGGTGGAAGCTGTTTTTATAGCTATTATCCTGATAAAGTTTATGCAGCCGCATCAAAAATTCTTAACGCAGATTTTGTTTGGCCTTTAACGCAAACACTGCAGCTTGCTTCTATAAAATTGCCTGATTCGCTGGCAAAAATATATGCACAGTCAGAAGCCCTCAGCTTAAACTAAAAATTGTTTTAAAGTATTTCATTAAAAAGTTCTTGTAAAAGCTGTTGAGCATAATCATTGTATATGATTTGTTGCTCAGCAGCTTTTGTATTTCTTTTGCTGCGTATATACTTATTTCAATTTAAAAGCTTTGCAATGATATACAGAAGCAGGGCGCCGTTGCGTATCGGGCTGGCTGGCGGCGGAACAGATGTAAGCCCTTACAGTGATGAATTTGGCGGCGCTATTTTAAATGCAACAATATCTCATTTTGCGCATGCCGTAATAGAGCCGCTGCAAAGCGGCGGCATTATAATAAATGCAATGGACAGGGGAGAAATTGAGCAGTACGATAAACTGGCCATGCTTCCAATAAGCGGCATGCTTGATTTGCATAAAGGAATCATCAACCGCATTCTTAATGATTACGGTATTGCACATAAAAACTTTTCACTTACAACTTTTGTTGACGCCCCTGCAGGAAGCGGGCTTGGCACTTCATCAACTTTAATGGTGGCCATTATTGGCGCTTTTGCAGAAATGCTTAAGCTGCCTTTGGGCGAATATGATATTGCACATTATGCTTATGAAATTGAAAGAAAGGATTTGCAGTTAGCCGGCGGCAGGCAGGATCAGTATGCCGCTACTTTTGGTGGTGTGAATTTTATGGAATTTTATGCAGATGATAAGGTAATTGTAAACCCTTTGCGCATTCGGAATGAATATTTGTATGAACTGGAAAATAACCTTGTTTTATACTTCACTTCAACCAGCCGTGAATCGGCAACCATTATAAAGGAACAGCAGAAAAATGTATTACAGAAAAACGAAAAATCAATTGATGCCATGCACCAATTAAAAGAGCAGGCGCGGCGCATGAAAGAAGCTTTGCTGCGGGGTAATCTTAACGAAATTGGCGAAATACTTGACTTTGGTTTTCAACAAAAAAGAAATATGGCGCAAAACATTTCAAACAGCCTGATTGAAGAAATTTATGAGGCGGCAAAGAAGGCCGGGGCAACCGGTGGTAAAATAAGCGGCGCGGGCGGTGGCGGGTTTATGACGTTTTATTGCCCGCTGAATACACGTTATAAAGTAATGGAAGCTTTAAACAGTTTTGGCGGCCAGGTAAAGCCATACCAGTTTACAAAGTCTGGATTAACAACCTGGACAATACAATAATGTTTTCTATAAAAAGCTTTCTTATGAACAATACAATAAAGGATATTATTTCAGCATCTATACAAACAAAACAGCAGATATTAAATGATGAAGCATTTATACAGAAAATGCAAACTGTTGTTGATGTAATTGCAGATGCTTTTAAGCAGGGCAACAAAGTTTTATTTTGCGGAAACGGCGGCAGTGCTGCAGATGCGCAGCATCTTGCAGCAGAATTTTCAGGCCGCTTTTATAAAGACAGGAAAGCGCTTCCCGCTGAGGCCTTGCATTGTAATACTTCCTATTTAACGGCTGTTGCCAATGATTATAGTTTTGATGTTGTTTATGCCCGGCTTATTGATGGTTTGGGAATGAATGGTGATGTGCTGATAGGATTGAGCACTTCCGGCAATTCAGGCAACATTGTAAAAGCCTTCGAGAAGGCCAGGGAAAAGGGCGTTATAACTGTTGGTTTCACAGGCGCAACAGGCGGCAAAATGAAGGATGTGAGCGACTATCTTTTTAATGTGCCTTCAACTGATACGCCGCGCATACAGGAAAGCCACATTTTAATAGGCCATATTATTTGCCAGTTGGTGGAAGAAAAATTATTCCCGGGGCCCCGGCCCTGAAGGGAGTTATTTTGAGCTCGCATAAACAACCAAATACGTTTATAAAAAAATGGATAAAAATATTTACGCTGCTAAGAATTCCCCTTTAGCGGATGGAGGCACGGGTTCTCTTATCATTCTCGCCGGTGGTTTAGGCACAAGGTTGCGCAGCGTGGTATCGGATTTGCCAAAATGCATGGCGCCCGTAAACGGTAAACCATTTTTGAACTATGTAATTGATTATTTTCAACAGCAAAATATTACTCAATTTATTTTTTCATTAGGTTATAAGCATGAGGTCATCATCGCATATCTGGAGCAACTTATAACTCACAACTCATCATTCACATTTCACTATTCAATAGAAAAAGAACCCCTCGGCACGGGCGGCGCTATTAAAAAAGCATGTGAAAAAGTAAACAGTAAAAATGTTTTTGTAACCAATGGCGATACATTATTTAAAGCCAGCCTGCCTGCTTTAAATAAATTTCATTTGCAAAAAGAAGCGGAGTGTACATTGGCTTTAAAACCAATGATAAACTTCAGCCGTTATGGTGTTGTTGAGCTGAATGAAAACGGTTCTGTTAAAAATTTCTGTGAAAAGAAATATTATAAAAACGGTTTAATAAATGGCGGTTTATATATGCTGAATGTTGAAAATTTTTTAAGCAGGCAATTGCCTGAAAAATTTTCTTTTGAAACAGGTTATCTTGAAAAGTTTTATAAAGAACATACAATGTATGGCCTGGAGCAGGATGGGTATTTTATAGACATAGGCATTCCTGAAGATTATGAACGCGTGCAAAAAGAACTTGTGAAGGGGGTTGATTGGGTTGAATAGTTGATTGGCTAATAAGCAAAGAATTGGGAAAAGCTTGTGAACCCGTGAATTTTGAATATTAAATATGGATTTAAATAAGATTGATAAAAGCTGGACACTTTTTCTCGACCGCGATGGCGTTATTAATGTTGAAAAAAAAGGAGATTATGTTTTAAGTGTTGACGGGTTTATTTTTTCGGAAGGTGCGCAGGAAGCGATAAAGATCTTATCAGGTATTTTTGGTTTAATGCTTGTGGCCACCAACCAGCGCAGTATAGCCAAACAATTAATGACGCTGGAAGATTTGCACAGCATTCATGCTTACATGACGGAAGAATTGCATAATCATTATGGCCGCATTGATAAAATATATTATTGTGCAGATATGAATGATGACAGCCCCAACCGCAAACCCAATCCTGGTATGGCTTTGCAGGCAAAGAAAGATTTTCCGCAGATTGATTTTTCCAAAAGCATTATGGTGGGCAACACTTTAAGCGACATGCGTTTTGCACGCAATGCCGGCATGTATTCTGTGTTTATTCCATCAACAGAACCGGATATTCTTTTCCCCAATGAACTAATTGATCTGCGTTTTAATTCCCTGCTCGATTTTGCGCTGGCCTTTCCACATTCAATGCCGCTGATTTAAGAAAATGTTGCGGGTTATATAAGATATTTATCAGTCACAGATGCACGGATTTTTATTAATGATGCAGCTAACAATTTTTATCTGTGCATCTGTGGCAAATCCCCGCAACACAACATTTATCCGAATTAACAAAAAACTAAATTTTAAGCCACATACCATACTCATCAGCTTAACCGTTATGATGATTGTATTTTCGTAACCATGTTCCGTTATATTTTAATTTTTCTTTTTTGCTTTACAGGTACAATCGTTAAAGCCCAGGTAAATGCAAAAGATATTAGTTTCATGCAAAAGCAGGAAGACAGTCTTGCGTTTTATGCAAAGTGCATGATATATGATTCCGTAGCTGAAAACAGGTTTTATTTCGACAGTATTTTTATTCGCCGGTTTGTAGCAGCATTAAAAACATCGCATTCATTTCAATATCCTTTTGATTCATTAATCACAATATCGCGTTTATATGCGCCGGACAGCAGCTTCAGAATTTTTACCTGGCAGTTACAGCGCGATGAAAGTTATTATCGCCAGGAAGGCGCCATTCAAATGAGGACAAAAGATGGCTCGCTTAAATTATTTCCTTTGTTTGATGTGTCTGATTATGCTTCCGTGCCAACTGATTCAATCCGCACAAACAAAAACTGGATTGGCGCTATTTATTATAATATCATAGAAAAAGATTTCAAAGGCAAAAAATATTACACGCTGTTTGGTTATGATGATAACGACATGGCGAGCACACGCAAATGGCTTGAAGTATTAACTTTTAATGCAGCAGGCGAGCCGGTTTTCGGCGGCCATTATTTTACTTATAAAGATGATGAATTGAAAGCGCCGCAACCTGTTGACCGTTTCCTGCTCGAATACCAGAAAGATGCGCGGGCAAGGCTTGTGTATGACCCTGAACTGGATTTGGTTGTATTTGATCATTTGATCAGTGAAAGCAACCAGCCGCAAAAAAAATTCACACTTATTCCCGATGGCGATTATGAAGCATTTAAATGGCAGAATGGTAAATGGGTACATGTTCCAAAACTGTTTAACCAGTCTTTAAAAGATGGTGAAGCGCCAATGCCGGAACCTATATATGATAAAGAAGGCAGCAGCATGAAGCCGCTGAAAGAAAAAAATTAAGTTATCTTTTGATTGCTAATTTGGTTGCATGCAAAACAACTTTGCTCATCGTTGCTTGCGCCCTTGTACTGAAGAATAGATGGCAGCAACAGGCTACAGTAAAAATTGCTTTGATTTAATTAGCATATTCTGATCATATTATTTATGCCTCTTTTTGAATAAGCAATCATCAATACTCAATATTCAATTTGCAGAAGTATTATTATTATTGAATATTGTGTATTGTTTTGTTGGATATTGAATATTTTTCTTAGCTAAACGACATTGGCATTTAGGAAGCTTTCCTCTCGCCAAATATCAAACTTCCCACACGTATCATCGTGCTGCCTTCTTCAATGGCAATTGTATAATCTGCCGTCATGCCCATTGAAAGTGTTGACAGTTGACGGTTGGCAGTTGACAGCTTTGCCTGGAGTGATTTTAAATATTGAAATTCTTTTCTAATTTGATTTTCATCGTTTGTAAAACTTGCCATGCCCATTAAGCCAGCAATATTTACGTTTTTCATTTTTAAATTTTCAAATTCCAGCATTAGCGCATTGGCTTCTTCCTCATCCAGGCCAAACTTGGTTTCTTCCTGTGCAATATGTATTTGCAGCAAACAGTTTGTTGTTATATTTATTTTAGCCGATTGTTTATTAATTTCTTTCAGCAACTTAAAGCTGTCAACACCATGAATCAGTTCAGTGATGCCAACAACCTGCTTTACTTTATTGGTTTGAAGATGGCCGATAAAATGCCAGCGAATATCTTTTGGTAACTGTTGCTGTTTTTCAACAAACTCCTGCACATAGTTTTCGCCAAAATCCCTTTGCCCCAAATTGTACAAAGCAAGTATATCTTCAACCGGTTTTGTTTTGCTTACGGCAACAAGCGTTACGTGGTGCTGTTTACATTCCTGCACTAATTTATTATAAGCTTCAATGTTCATCTGTCTGATTTAAAAAATGCCTGCGAATATTCATTAAAAATTGATGTGCAAACTTAAAACACAAACTTAACTTCGTAGCCATGATGCAGTTTCGCCGTAATAGTTTATCAAACGAACAGCTTGTTGATTTCTATAAAAAAATATTGCTGCCCCGCATGATCGAAGAAAAAATGCTGGTGTTATTGCGGCAGGGAAAAATTTCAAAATGGTTTAGCGGGATAGGGCAGGAGGCAATTGCCGTAGGTGCTGCATTAGCATTGAATGAAGATGAATGGATAATGCCACTGCACCGCAATCTTGGTGTTTTCACAACGCGTAATATGCCATTACACCAATTGTTCAAGCAATGGCAGGGCAGTGCAGATGGTTATAGCAATGGGCGGGAACGCAGTTTTCATTTTGGCAGCAAGCAGCATTATATCTGTGGCATGATCTCCCATCTTGGCCCGCAGCTTGCCATTGCAGATGGAATTGCATTGGCCCATAAATTAAAAAGAGAACAAAAATTATCGCTGGCATTTACGGGCGAAGGCGGCACAAGCGAGGGTGATTTTCATGAAGCATTAAATGTTGCGGCAGTATGGAACCTGCCGGTAATATTTTTAATTGAAAATAATGGTTATGGCTTAAGCACGCCAGCCAATGAACAATTCCGCTGCGAAAATTTGGTGGATCGTGCCAAAGGTTACGGCATGGAAGGTGTATTGATTGATGGCAATAATATCTTAACGGTTTATGATACTATTAAAGGTGTGCGTGATTATTGCATTCAACAGCAGAAGCCTTATTTAATCGAATGCAAAACTTTCCGTATGCGCGGGCATGAAGAAGCCAGTGGTACCAAATATGTGCCGCCGCATTTGTTTGAAGAATGGAAAACAAAAGACCCTGTAATTAATTATGAAAACTATTTGCTGAACGAAGCTGTGTTGACAAATGAATCAATTCAATTTATAAAAGATGAAATAAAACATTATATAGAAGAGGAGCTGGCAATTGGTTTTGCAGCGCCATCAATTGTTGTGAATACGGCAAATGAATTAAAAGATGTATATGCCCGGCAGTCAATAGTCAATAGTCAACGGTCAACAGTAAAACGTATTGATAACAGTGATCCGGGTTTTAGCTCCTCCTCCACCGGAGGGGATTGGGGGGAGGCTCGTTTCATCAATGCCATCAGCGATGGGTTAAAGCAAAGCATGCGGCACCATCCCAATCTTATTTTAATGGGCCAGGATATTGCTGAATATGGCGGCGCTTTTAAAATTACGGAAGGCTTTGTTGATATGTTTGGTAAAGAGCGTGTGCGCAATACGCCTTTATGCGAAAGCGCAATTGTAGGTGCTGCGCTTGGTTTAAGTATAGAAGGTTTTAAAGTAATGATGGAAATGCAGTTTGCTGATTTTGTAAGTGTTGGGTTTAACCAGATTGTAAACAACCTTGCAAAAATCCATTACCGATGGGAACAACATGCTGATGTTGTTATACGCATGCCAACAGGCGCCGGTGTAGGCGCCGGGCCTTTTCATTCGCAGAGCAATGAAGCCTGGTTTGTGCATACGCCAGGTTTAAAAGTTGTGTATCCTTCAACGCCTGTTGATGCAAAAAGCTTGCTGATTGCTGCCATTAATGATCCCAACCCTGTTTTATATTTCGAACATAAGGCCTTATACAGAAGCATAAGCGGCAACGTGCCTGATGATTATTATGAAATAGAAATTGGTAAAGCCAAAGTGGTTCAATATGGTGAAGATATATCTGTTATAACGTATGGCGCCGGTGTGCATTGGGCGCTTGAATATGCCAATTTGCATAAAGATATTTCAATAGATATAACCGATTTAAGAACCTTATTGCCTTTAGATTATGATGCTGTAAAAAGAAGTGTTCAGCGCACGGGTAAGGTTTTGGTATTGCATGAAGATACCTTAACCGGCGGCATTGGCGGCGAGATTGCCGCATGGATAAGTGAACATTGTTTTGAAATGCTGGATGCGCCTGTTGTGCGTTGTGCATCGCTGGATACGCCTGTGCCTTTTAATATTGAACTGGAAAAAAACTTTTTGGCTAAAACCAGGCTGGATGCGTGTGTACAAAAACTGATAAACTATTAGCTGCGCTAATTAATAAGCCAACTTAATTTTCTATAAAATCATCTGCAACAATGTCCTTTTTCTTATAAAATATTGTGCCCATCATCATAATAAAACTGGTTACGATCACCACAAAAAATAAAATGCCGGCCTGTAACTTCTCAGGGTGATATGATTCGGGTATCTTATAAAATAATACGATAGTTATTAATCCACGCGGAATAAAAAACACTTCGGGATAAACGCTTTCCCTTAAAAAATCACGCAGGTATATGTAACGTATTATTAATAGGATAAGTACAATTATACTGCCCACCAATATAATTTCTGTTGAAGCTATTGCTTGTATATTGATGGAATATCCAAATAATAAAAAGAAAAAAGTGCGTATCAGGAAAGAGCTTTCTGCTGTAATGGAATGCAGCAAATGCGTGGCTTCCGATGCTTTTTCTTCCGAAAACAAGCCTCTTATTTTTGGAATTTTTACCAGGTGCCAGTTGTTCATTAACAGCCCGAAAAGAAGTATGATAATCAGCGATGGAAGGTTTAACAGTTTGCCACCTTCATATAAAATAATCAGCACGGCAAACACCAGGAAGAACTTAACGTTCATTTTTGATTTGGCAAGAATGATAAACAGCAGCACAGAAAAAACTACTGAAAGAATAATGGCGATGGCTATGCCTAAAAAGAAAGTGCTTATGGCAAGTACTGAAAAAATTTCCCTTGCCGTAAAATAATTGAATAGAATAATGCCAAGTATGTCGGAAAAAGAAGCTTCATATACAAGAAATTCTTTTTTCTTTTCTGATAAATGATGCAGGCTTGGAATTACGATTGAACTGCTCATTACTGAAAGCGGAATAGCATAAACAATACAATCCCGGACGTCCTGGTGCAATAAAAAATATAAGGCTGCGCTTATGGCTGTTATAGAAAGTATCAATATAAAAAAGGCCGCGAAAAATGACCTGCTGATCAGCCTTACTTTATTACGCCCGAGCTTCAGGTCAAGCCCGGCTTCCAGCACAATCATAATCAAACCAACGGATCCAAAGTATTCAACCGTATTATCTGCAACAGGTAATTGCCATCCGTTTGCATTGGCAATTGAACGCAGTGCAATGCCCGCCGCAAGTAATAGCAATACCGAAGGCACTTTTATATAATTCGAGATAATTGAAAACAGGTACGAAACAACAATTACACCGCTCAATAAAATCAAAACCCATTCAGGAGAAAAATTCGTCATACTGTTGATTTACTCAATAATTGCAATTGTATTTTTTTATGAAAACAAAATTTAAAGAAAGCATAAATAAATCATTTAAAAAATAGTCTGCGTTATTTTTTAAAATTCCAGGGCAGTCAGTTTTTTAAGAGATGTTTGAGTTAATAAAATTTAAGTATCAGTTCCCGGTTTGGTGAATTTTGTATGGCCACAGATGCATAGATAAAAAGCCTGCACGCCTGTGGCTAAAAATCCATACATACAGCAGCTAAATAAACCGGCCGTTTATCATTACTTTATCAATAAGGTTGTTGCCAAAAGAATACATCAGGTAAGCCAGCGAAGGAATTGTTTTGGTGAATATAAGATTGGCATTTTTGCCAATGGTTATGCTTCCCGTTTCATGCTGCAACTGCATGGCATGGGCGCCGTTAATAGTAGCGGCATTCACGGTTTCTTCGGGCAGCATGCGCATTTGAATACAGGCCATAGAAACCACCATATTCATATTGCCGGAAGGTGATGAGCCCGGGTTATAATCTGAAGCTAAAGCAACGGCAGCGCCGCTTTCAATTAATTTGCGGGCAGGCGGGAATGGCATCCTTAAAAAATAAGCGGCCGTTGGCAGCATCGTGCCAATGGTTGCACTCTTTGAAAGCCGTGTTATGTCTTCTTCATGCATCGTTTCAAGATGATCAGCGCTTACAGCATTTACTTCAATAGCAGTTTCTATGCCGCCAATACTGCTTAACTGGTTCACATGAAGTTTAGGGCGCAAGCCATATTTCATACCCGCTTCACAAATACGTTTTGTTTCTTCTGCCGAAAAAAATCCCTGTTCACAAAATACATCTATAAAATCTGCAAGGTTTTCTTTGGCAATATTGGGCAGCATTTCATCAATGATCAGCTTTATATATCCTTCATGGTTGTTTTTGTATTCCAACGGATAAGCATGCGCCCCTAAAAAGCTGGCTTTAACCGGAATTAAATCAAGCGCTTTCAACCGCTGAATAACACGCAGCATTTTCAATTCTGCTTCAACGCTTAAACCATAACCGCTTTTTATTTCAATAGCGCCGGTGCCAAGCGCTATTACTTCATGCAATCTTTGCAAAGCCGCATCAAATAAAGCGTCTTCGCTCATACTGCTTAACTTATTGGCAGAGTTTAAAATGCCGCCGCCTTTTGCAGCAATATCGGCATAACTCAATCCTTTTATTTTATCAATAAATTCTTCTTCACGGCTGGCCGCAAAAACCAGGTGCGTATGGCTGTCGCACCAGCAGGGAAGTATGTAAGCGCCGCGGGCATCTATTGTTGTGAGCTGTGAGTTGTGAATGGTGAGTGAAGGCAGCAAGTGTTCCATTTCCCCATAACCTTTTATCTTTCCTTCTTCAACAATTAAATAAGCGTTTTTTATGCAGGGAAGGATGGATAAATCTTTGCCGCGAAGCAAACTATTTTCCTCACGCACATTTACAAGACAGGCAATATTTTTTATAAGCATCTGCATACACAAATCTATCTAAAAGGTTTATAGGCTGAAATTATATGTTAATCTTGATGAACGATTAATTAAAGACTGCCTGAATTTTTAGTTTCGTTACACTAATTATGATGCAAAAAATTTTACCCCTCTTATTTATATTTTTTTCAACAACTGCTTTTGCAGCAAGAATTACCGGAACTATTAAAGATGATAAAGGCAATGCATTGCCTTATGCTTCTGTCTCTATAAAAGAAAAAGGCAGCGGCACTACAGCCAACCAGCAGGGATACTATTCGCTTGAACTGGCCCCCGGTGATTACACCATTATTGTGCAATATGTTGGTTTTGCCAGGCAGGAAAAGAAAGTGCATATAACCGGTACAGGCATGCAGCTTGATTTTGAATTAAAGCCGTCGCAATTGCAGTTAAAAGATGTGGTGGTTTCTTCCAACGGTGAAGACCCCGCGTATGCTATTATTCGCAATGCCATCAAAAAACGGCAGGCTTATCATGATGCATTGGATTCATTTACCTGCGAGGCTTATATAAAAACATTGATTAAAACAAGGGCGTTGCCGCGTAAAGTTTTCGGGCAAAAAATTGACAGCGCAGACTGGAAACAAATGGGTGTTGATTCTGCCGGTAAAGGCGTGATCTACTTATCAGAATCACTCACCAAAATTGCTTTTAAGAAGCCCGATAAAATTAAACTGGAAGTGCTTTCAGGACGGGAAAGTGGCTCCAATGGTTTTGGATTTACCATACCCACATTCATAGATTTTTATACCAATAATGTGCAGATAATGGGCGGCCAGTTTGCACCGCGTGGTTATGTATGCCCTATTGCCGATGGCGCTTTGAATTTTTATAAATATCATTTTCTCGGTTCTTTTTTTGAAGATGGCCGTGAGATAAACCGCATACAGGTTATTCCGCGCAGAAAGTATGAGCCTTTGTTTTCCGGTACGATTGAAATAACAGAAGGCGACTGGCGCATTTACAGCGTTGATTTAATGCTTACCAAAGAATCGCAGCTTGAAATATTGGATACCGTTAAAATAACGCAGATACATTTTCCTGTAACTAAAAATGTATGGCGCACCAAAAACCAGGTATTGTATTTTACTTTCAACAAATTTGGTATTGATGCGGTTGGCAACTTTTTGAATGTATACAACAATTACGATGTTACACCGGCATTTAAAAAGAAGTTTTTTAACAACATCATCATGCAGTTTGATACAGGTGTGAATAAGAAAACTGCTGCCTACTGGGATTCTGTGCGCCCCGTTCCGCTTGAGCAGGAAGAGATAAAAGATTATAAGGTTAAAGACAGTATTTACCGCTACCAGCGCGATTCTTCTTTTACTAAACGATACCGTGATTCACTGCGCCGCATGCAGGGAAAAATAAGTGTGATGAATGTTTTGTGGAATGGCTTTACACGCTCTAATTATAATCCGGAAAACTATACAACCATTCAATGGCAACCATTGTTAAAACAGGTACAATATAATACGGTTGAAGGTTTAGTGTTGAATGGTGAAGCCACATTCAGCCGCGGCTTTCCATCCATAAATCGCGAATTGAGTTTTACGCCTCATGTGCGCTATGGGTTCAGCAACGAACATTTTAATGCTTATGCAACGCTTAATTATCACAA
This sequence comes from Parafilimonas terrae, assembly GCF_900115755.1. Lineage (GTDB taxonomy): Bacteria > Bacteroidota > Bacteroidia > Chitinophagales > Chitinophagaceae > Parafilimonas > Parafilimonas terrae. Next base: position 65,920 of record NZ_FOXQ01000014.1, on the reverse strand, counting down.
CCGTTCCAACTGGCGCGGCATAAGTAATGATGCCGATGATAATACCTCTTCATTCCGTTCAAACAATTTTTCATTAAGCGGCGGCAGGCGCATCAGCCAGTTTAATAAAGGCAACCCTATATCCCCGTTATTCAACAGCATTTATACGTTGTTCTTTAATCATAATTACATGAAAATTTATGAGAATAAATTTTTGCAGTTTGATTATTACGGCACTTCACAATCAGGATTAAAATATGCGGCGAATTTGTTGTATGAAGACCGCATGCCGCTTGATAATACAACCGATTTTTCCATTATAAAATATGATAACAAAAAGCTTACACCTAATTATCCTTATGAAAAAATGGACAGCCAGTTTATAAGGCACCAGGCTGTAATTGCAGGTATAAGTTTATCGTATCAGCCGGGGCAGAAATATGTGCAGTTTCCCAATTACCGCGTGCCGCTTGGCTCAAAATATCCAACGTTTACGCTATCTTATCAAAAAGGGTTCAATAAAATTTTTGGCAGTGATGCTGATTTTGACAAATGGAATTTTTCTGTAACTGATGATATGAATTTTAAGCTGGCAGGCCAGTTGAATTACCGCATTGATATTGGCGGATTTTTAAATGATAAATCTGTTTTTATACAGGATTACAGGCACTTCAACGGCAACCAGCTCATATTTGCCAGCCGCTATTTATACAGTTTCCAGATAGCGCCATATTATGCCAACAGCACCACCGCTGCATTTTATACAACGCTGCATGCCGAGCATCATTTCAATGGTTTGCTAACGAATAAAATCCCGTTATTTAAAAGATTGAACTGGAACCTTGTTGCGGGCACCAATGCGTTTTATGTAAACGGTAATAATAATTATGTTGAAATATTCGGCGGCCTTGAAAATATATTCAAACTCTTTCGTGTGGACGTTGTTGGTTCTTATCTTAATGGTAAAAACGGCCAGGTTGCCGTGCGTATAGGTTTGGGTGGGTTGTTAGGAGGGAAGATAAGATTGAACTGATGATTTTATCATATTTCATAACTTTACTGTATGCTTTTACAATTAGAAGAAACAAATTATAATGACGTAAATAAGTTAATGGAATTTGCCAGGGAAAACAACCTTAAATTGTCATTGGTTGATGAAGGTGAAGATCATTATATACTTCCGGGCAAGCCACTTACCCAACAACAAATAACAACACTCATTGAAAGCAGCAGGAAAAGTGGTGTTATTTCGATGAAGAATGCGCATGAAATGATCAGCAATATTTACAATGCAGATTAATTATACCACAGACGCATTTTACGCATTAATCCAACTTGTTAATTACATAGAATCGAAGAATACACAAGGCGCAGGCTTAAGATGGTTGAGCCGCTTTGAGAAGTTTCTCGAAAGAAAATTAAAATCTGCATCACAGATAAAACTTTGTAACAACATAGCATTTCAGCAGCTAAACTTGCGTTGCATTTATTTTAATGAGTGGATAGTTGCATTTTCCGTTTATGAAGATTCTGTTTTAATAGAAGCTTTATTACATAAATCACGCATAAGCGATTAATCAACAACTTCGCAAAATCGTAAATCAACAATTGTAAATCGTAAATAATTATGGCTCCTCTATCTGAACGTATGCGGCCAACAAAACTGGAAGACCTTGCAGGGCAGCAACACCTTGTTGGCAAAGGCAGCATATTGCGCACAGCCATCGAAAATAATAACATCCCTTCCATGATATTCTGGGGCCCGCCCGGAAGCGGTAAAACCACTATTGCCAATATAATTGCACATACCTTAAACCTTCCATTTCACCAGTTAAGCGCCATTAGCAGCGGTGTAAAAGATGTGCGTGAAGTAATTGAAAAAGCCAGGCAGGAAATCAATGCAATTTTATTCATAGATGAAATTCACCGCTTTAATAAAAGCCAGCAGGATGCTTTATTGGGAGCAGTTGAAAAAGGTATCATTACATTAATCGGTGCTACTACCGAAAATCCATCGTTTGAAGTTATATCAGCTTTGTTAAGCCGTTGCCAGGTATATGTTTTAAAACCGCTGGATGAAAAAGATTTAGTTCATCTTTTACATAATGCCACGGAAAAAGATGAAGTATTAAAGCAATATAAAATTGATCTGAAAGAAACGGCAGCATTAATAAATATAAGCGGCGGCGATGCAAGAAAATTATTGAATCTTTTTGAACTGGTTGTAACGGCCAAAGCTCCCTCTTCTTTGAAGGGAGCAGGAGGCGAGGTTGTTATTACTGATGAATTAGTAATGAACGTTGCCCAAAAACGTATTGCGTTATATGATAAACAGGGCGAACAACATTATGATATTATTTCAGCTTTTATTAAAAGTATTCGCGGCAGCGATCCCAATGCAGCCGTGTATTGGCTGGCACGAATGATTGAAGGGGGAGAAGATGTAAAATTTATTGCAAGAAGGTTATTAATACTCGCCAGTGAAGATATTGGCAATGCCAATCCCAATGCACTGTTGTTAGCCAACGCCACTTTTGATGCCGTGAATAAAATAGGCTGGCCTGAGTCTCAGCTTATTTTATCGCAGTGCACTATTTACCTCGCTTCATCCCCCAAAAGCAATTCGGCTACAACTGCCATTGGCGCAGCATCATCTGCTGTAAAACAGTATGGCGATTTATCGGTGCCTTTGCACATTCGCAATGCGCCCACCCGTTTAATGAAAGACATGAATTATGGCAAGGGCTATAAATACAGCCATTCTTATGAAGGCAATTTTGAAGAACAGGAATATTTGCCAAAAGAAATTGCAGGTTCAAAATTTTTTGAACCTGGCCAGAATGCAAGGGAAGAAGAACTGCGGAAATATTTAAAAAGTAAATGGAAAAACAAGTATGATTATTAGGATTGTTTGAATTAGTTATAAGCCACAGATGCACAAATAACATCTGTGCATCTGTGGCAATAATGCTTTGCGTTTGATGACAAAATACTATTTTACACTTAAGGCCAGTGCGCTCCAGTCAAAATCACCGAAGCCACCTTTTAATAATTCTTCAAATTCATTTTTAATCAATGCTGCCAAAGGCATAGATGCACCTGCTGTTTCTGCCTGTTGATTAATAAGTGTTGCATCTTTTAAACCCAGTTCAAGCGTGAATGCAACGGGATGAAAAGTATCTTTCAATATAATATCGCCATAACTTTTATAGATACCGCAATTAAAAAGCGTAGCGGTCATCATGTTCATCCACGCAGCTTCATCAATGCCGCTTTTCCTGGCGAGGTTTATGCCTTCGCTTATAGATTGAATAGCGCCCAATATCAGGTAATTTGTGCAAAGTTTTGCCACGTTGGAAGCACCTGGTTCTGCGCCAAATTCCCATATAGCAGCAGCGCCTGCATTAGTCAATAATGGCTTTATCGTATTAATAATTTCATTACTTCCGGAAACGATAAAATTTAGCTGCTTATTCCTTGCAGCATCAGGCCGGCCTGAAACAGGACATGCTATATAATGGTTTTCATATTGCTGGTGAAGCTTAAACAACTCATTGCTTGTTACGGGCAAAACGGTGCTCATGGAAATATGAATGCCGCCTGGTTTTAAATTGGCAGCAATGCCATCTTCCCAGTCGGTGATTTGTTTTAGCGCATCATCGTTTGAAACAATGGTGAAAATAATGTCGCATGCAGATGCCAACTGCTTAACGCTTTCGCAAACAACGGCGCCTTTTTCTTCCAGCAACTTTGCTTTTGAAATGGTGCGGTTATATACCATCATGCCTGTATGATGCTCAAGCAGGTTTTCTGCTATAGGCGTGCCGAGATGGCCTAAACCGATAAAACCTATGTTCATAAATATCTCTGTTTTAAAAATTGTGTGAATTGAATTTCCGTAATGCAATCTCTTTTACTGAAACAATTGTTGCAGGAACCCTGCAATCTCCGCACTGTTTAAAATTTTATCAGGCTTCATTTGTTCCAATGCCTGCTGCGGCATAAAATCCACCTCTGCTGATTCCGGGTCCTGCACAATAGTAAAACCGCCGGCCTGTTTTATTTTACTGATGCCATGTGCGCCGTCTGCATTTGCGCCGGACAATAAAATAGCAATTGCATTTTCGCCAAAAACTTCGGCAAGTGATTCAAAACTTACATCAATGCTCGGGCGGCTGTGATTAACCTTTTCAGAAGAATCGAGTGAAAACATTTTTTCGTTTTCAAACAATACATGATAATCGGCAGGCGCTATATAAACATGGCCTGACAAAATGGTTTCCTTATCTTCTATTTCCTTAACAACAAACTTTGTCCTGGTTGAAATAAGATCGGCCAGTATAGACTCCCCGTCGTTTTTGCGATGAACGATTATCAGCAAGGCCACATCTTCATTCAAAGGCAAAACGCCCACTATTTTTAAGATAACTTCAAGGCTGCCTGCTGAACCTCCAACTGCAATTAATTTATATTTTATTACTCTATCTTGCGCCATATCTTTTCTTTCTCCACCTGCACAAATTTTTTAGCTATCGGCGAAAACCGCAAACTTTCTTTTGAACCAAGAATAAGAAAGCCAAGTTTTTCAAGACTGTCATCAAAAAGTTTTAAAACTTTATCCTGCAAAACTTTATCAAAATAAATGAGCACGTTGCGGCAAAATATTACCTGGAACTCATTAAACGACCTGTCTGAAACAAGGTTATGTGTAGCGGTTATCATTTTGTCTTTAAGCTTCTGGTTAAATTTAGCGAAGCCATATTGTGCTGTATAAAAAGAAGAAAAATCTTTTTTGCCGCCAGACAACACATAATTTTCAGAATACTGTTGCATGCGGTTTAAAGGAAAAATTCCTCTTTGTATATTTTCAATCACAGATGGATTTAAATCTGTTGCATAAATTAATGACTTGCGCAGCAAATTTGCTTCTTCAAGCAATATGGCCATTGAATATACTTCTTCGCCGGTGGCGCAGCCCGTGTGCCATATCCTTATAAAAGGATGCGTGGCAAGTACCGGTAAAACTTTTTCGCGGATTAACTTAAACACAAAAGGATCGCGAAACATTTCTGTAACATTTACTGTAATCTCTTCAACAAGATGTGTAAGATAATCCGCATCATTTTTTACACGGTAAATTAATTCTGCAAAGCTTGGAATGCGGTCAATGGTAATAAGCCGGTTAATGCGCCTGCGCAGTGAAGCCCTTGCATAGTTGGTGAAATCATAACCGTAACGCTGCGCCAGTTCGTTTATCAGCAGTTCAACCTCTTCATCTTTAACCAGTATCGCTTCCACATTAGTTATTTAATGCTTTCATTTAAAATTTTTACCAGCCAGTCCACATCCACAGGTTTCGGTATATAATCACTGGCGCCTGCATTCAGGCATTTTTCACGGTCGCCCGCCATGGCCTGTGCTGTAACTGCAACAACAGGAATATTTTTATAAGCCTCTGTTGATTTTAATACAGGTATGGCATCGTAACCATCCATGCCGGGCATCATCATATCTAAAAGAATAATGCCAATTTCATTAACCTGTTTTTCAAGCATGGCAAAAGCCTCTACCATATTATTTGCTACGGCTACAGCATAGCCCCTCGCTTTAAGCACAGCAGAAAGCGCAAATGTGTTGCGCAAGTCATCATCAATTATTAAAACTTTTTTCAAATCGTTTAAAATTTTAAAAATTAAATATATAAGAAGTTGCCTGAAATTTTTTGTGCAGGATGGTGAATTTAATTGGTTTTATTTAAACAAAACTTTGATTAAATATTGCAAGCCTTATCTTTAATCGCTTATTGAAATAAACTATGTCGTTTATAATATTGCTTGCTGGCATTGTTTTATTGATTGTACTTATTACATCAGCAAAGCTTAATGCATTTCTTGCTTTTCTTATTGTTTCTATATTGATGGGCCTGGCCAATGGAATGCAGGTGCACGAAATAGTGCCTGCAATGGAAAAAGGCATTGGCGATATTCTTGGCTCGCTAAGCATTATACTTTGCATGGGCGCCATGCTTGGAAAACTGATTGCCGAAAGCGGTGCTGCGCAAAAAATTACAACCGGTCTTGTAGATGCTTTTGGCAGAAAATATTTAATGTGGGCAATGGTGCTCACAGCTTTTATCATTGGTATTCCGCTGTTCTTTGATGTAAGTTTTGTATTGATGGTGCCGCTTATTATTAGCGTTTCAAAACGGTATAATATCCCGGTTGTATATATTGGGTTGCCGGTAGTGGCTGCTTTATCAATAACACATGGTTATTTGCCGCCCCATCCTGCGCCAACAGCATTGGTAAAACAGTTTGGCGCGGATATAGGGTTAACAATGTTATACGGTGTTTTAATTGCTGTTCCTGCCGTAATAATTGCCGGGCCATTGTTTGCAACGCGCCTGAAAAAATACATGAATAAACCCCCGGATACATTTGTATCTAAAGACCTTCCGGAAAACGAGCTGCCATCTTTTTTCAATAGTTTGTTTACCACATTTCTTCCCGTATTATTAATTGCTGTTGCCACAATTTGCCAGCAGTTTATTCAACAGCAAAACATCGTTACAAAAATCCTTATTGATATTGGCGATCCGCCGGTTGCCATGGTTATTTCTGTTTTGTATGCTTTGTACAGTTTGGGTATAAGGAAAAAGAAATCGATGACAGTGCTTATGGCACATCTTACAGATTCAATAAAAGATATTGCGGTTATATTGCTGATATTGGCCGGCGCCGGTGCTATGAAAGAAATTCTTACAGAAACAGGCATCAATACGCAGATAGCGGGTATGCTGGATAATTTTCACGTGCATCCTTTGCTCGCCGCCTGGACGATAAGCGCCGTAATCCGCATTGCATTAGGTTCGGCCACTATCGCAGGTTTAACCACGGCAGGTATAATAGCTCCTATTATTGCAACAAGCGGTGTTGACCCTAACCTGATGGTATTGGCAACAGGTGCAGGCAGTTTAATATTCGGCCATGTGAACGATGGCGGTTTTTGGTTGTTTAAAGAGTATTTTAATTTAAGCCTGAAAGACACTTTTAAAACATGGAGCGTAATGGAAACCGTAGTATCTGTGGTGGGGCTTGGCGGTGTATTTGTATTGAATGCCTTTATGCATTGATGAATGCTTTGCACTTAAAACGGATAGCCGATTGCAAGGTTCCATACAATATTGTTTTTACGCCATTCGCTGTCGCCAAAATCAATTTTATATTTTTCTCCATTTGGTAAATTGTAAGGCAGGTGCAAAGGAAAGGCCACATCAAGCCTTACAATGAGAATGCTTACATCAGCACGTAAACCTATACCCGCATCAACAGCTATCTGCCTCATAAAATTATTGGACGAGAATTTAGAACCTGGCCTTTCCGCATCATACTTTAACGTCCATACATTACCCGCATCCGCAAAAAGCGCATACCTGAAAATAGAAAATAATTTTGCCCTGTATTCAGCACTTAGTAAAAGCTTCACATCGCCGGGCTGATCCCATACTAAACTATCTCTTGGGTTGCCGGCATAATACGCGCCCACCAGTGTTCTTGCACGAAAACCTCTTAAATCGCTTACACCACCACCAAAAAATTCTTTTATAAATGGCACCAGTGTATCATTGCCATAAGCTATAGCAACGCCCGCATCCAGCCTTGTATTGAAGGAACTGTATTTGCCTAACCGTAAATAATGCCGGAAATCTCCTTCCAGTTTCAGGTACTGCGTAAACTCCTGTCCGAAAATTTTCTTTTTATCACCCTTCTTTACATCAGCGCCTGTGAGTAAACCCAGCAAATTACCGGAAGCGTCAACATTACCATTAAAATAAAAATTATTCTTTTTGGTGTTTGCCTGTGCCTGCGAGTTATAGTTGTAGTTATAAATGCTTCCGAAAATAAATTGTTTTTCCACGCTGCGTCGTACGGTAAGGTTGGTATCAATAAGCGCTTTAAAACTATCCGTAAAGTTTGCAGGCTTAACGGCATTTATGTTGATAAGCGTGAACTCGTGCTCGTTTTTAATATTATTCTTCCAAACGTAGCCATAGCTTGCGCCTATAGACCGTAATGTATATTGCGTGGTGCGGTTATAAAATTTATAACTGGCGCCAAATTTTGTTTGCGGAACATAGGCGCTGCTGGTATTTAACCTGAATGGCGCTATGATTCGTGGTACAAATAAATTCGCTTCAAGGCCATAACTCAAAGTGTTTACATCGTAGCCGGAAGATATTTGTGTTTGAAAACCAAAATTGGCTGCAATGGTAAGCAGTTCTGCCCCTTTAAATAAATTGCGGTGCCGCCAGTTAGTTGAAAACTCACCGCCGGTTGCATTATTGGATTTAGTAAGCCCGGATACTTCAAAGCGTATTGACTTTGTATTGGTAGGCGTTAAATAATAAAAGGCATTTAATTTTTGCACACTGTCCCTGGCCGGCTCAAAACGCACTTTTACAAACTTATATATGCCTAATGTTATAAGGCGGTTAAGGCTTAGGTTATGATCGGTGCGGTTATATAATTCACCGGGTTTAAACACAAGCGTCCTGCTGAATATTTTAGGATTGTATTTATGATTAGGATCAATGATACGGTAACCTTCAAACAACTTTCCCCTTCGCCTCGCTGTGTCTGCATTTATATCATAGTCTGCAAAAACATAAACATTATTAATATAGTATGGAAGCCTGGCGTTTGAAGGCGTTTCAGGCTTTATTCTCAAATCAATATCCACCTTATGATTGCCGATTGTTGAATCTGCTTTGGCTAATAAATAATCCGGGTTGAAATAATAAAAGCCTTTGTCTTTTAACCGGGCGTCAATGCGGGTGCGCTCATCTTTTATAACATCAAGGCTGTAAGGATTGTTTGGTTTTAACAACACATATTTTTTCCCCGTTGCATACTGCCGGATATTTTTGGAAAGAATGCTTGAATCGTTAGGATAGGAGACGTTGTTGATCCTGTATTGTGTATCAACTAATGCTGTATAGGTTACAGATAATTTTTTGTTTTTTACGGATGTATCCATAACAACAGAATCCCTGAAAAAACCTGCGTTTTCCAAATGGCTTTGCAGCACCAGCCTGTTTTTTTCAAGCGCCGAATTAGAAGCCAGCACCGGCGGCTCGCCAACTTTGTATTTCAACCAGTATATAAGCCCCTTTGGTTTCTTTGGTTCTTTAAACATGTTGAAAACAGTAAGCTTAAACCGTGCGCCTAAAATAGTAGAGTTAGGTTCGGGGCGTACCAGCGAACTTAATTCACTCTCCAGTTCTTTTCTTTTATTGGATGGGATTTTATCTGTTGATTTTATTTTTTCTTTTGAGCCCACAAAAAGGTTCTGGCCGGGAGCAAGGTTTTTAGTATTGCTGCATGAAGCAAACAGCAGAACCAGGCCGGCAAAAACTGCGAGGTGTTTAAAATATATGCTATGTATTTTTTTCAAATTCATTCGTGCATGTTTGTTTTTTCAATGGCCTTATGGAACCTCGCTATGCGCATTTCCCCTGGGTGAGAAAAATTATCATGCTCGGTTTCATTCGTGCTTCTGTTATAAAAACAGTTAAGGTGTATTGGCTGGATTTTGATATTGAGACGCCTGTTTTATTTCCTGCTGCCTTCTTTTTTCCCTTTGCTGCTTTGTAATTCTTTTGTTTTTCTTCCTTATCAGTTTTGCTTCTTTCCTTCCTGTAAATATTTCGCTGAATTTATTATAGTCATACGTAAGAATAAAGCTCATGCCGGTTTCAACCACCTGTCCATCTATTTGGTTTTCGTATTGGTTTAACCGGTACACACGTATCATATAACGGCCATCTTTTGTAAGCTGGTAATCAACCGAAACATCACCAGCCGGGTTTACCGTATTCTGATTAGGATTGCTCGGCCCTTCCAACTGGAAATTGCTGCCTACATTCACACGCAGCCGGTCGTTCAACAATTTTTTCGATACCGTTACATTAAGGTCTGTTTTATTTTGTGCAGTGCCGCTTGAATAATCCGCGCCTGATTCCACGCCAAAATTTACATCAACGCCTTTTATCAAACTGCCTGCAAGATTATTTAGCTGGTCGGTTAAAATACGGCTGGCGCTTGCCCTTATTTCACCTTCAACACCAGTGCCGCCGGCAGAACTTACAAACGGGTTTTCCTGTATGAACCTGCCCAGTAACAAAAGTGCAAACACCTGCTTGTTTAATTCACCTTCATCATTACGCACCTGCTGCAATTTATCTGAAACATCGCTCCATTGGGCGGCTGTTCTTTCAGGCAGCACTATATCAAAAGTTATTACGGGCTTTAATAGTTCACCAGTCATGTGCAGTAAAACCTGGAAGGGTAATTTTTCTTTATACCGCGTCATTTCAGCGGTTGAATTGCCCGAAACAGAAGATTGCATTAAATCAATAGGAGGCGTGTTAATGTCATATACAGCCGTTACATCAATATTGGCTGCCGTGGGGTCGCCCGTCCATGTAATAGTGCTTCCTTTCTGAATAAGGAACTGCCTTTTTAAAATGCTTAATGATAAATTATAGGAGCCGCTTTCCAGTTCGTAAGCGCCGGTTAAAGTGGTTTTACCGCTTCTGTCAACACCGCCGTTTAAATTGGCCCTTCCTTTCAGCGTTAATGCATCGCCATTTCTTTCATCAATCACCACAGTGAATTTTGCTGAACTGTCTATTTCAATATTGGCATCAACCGATATGCCGGTGAGTTTGGCAATGGCAGCAGAATCAATAACCACTTCTGCTGTATCAGCCGGGTTATCTTTATCTATAAATACAACCACGCCTTCCCTGGACTGTACTTCCGGATCTGATTGCGGCAGAACAAAAACAAAATCGGTAACCTTATTCACCCTCAGGTCGCCGTTTACGGTTGGCGCTGTTAAATCGCCCTTTAGATCAGCGGCTGCATCAATATTCAGTTTGCCATATATAATGCGGTCTGTGGCCTGCGGCGCATCTACTACCGTAAAATCATCGGCGTTTAAAGTGAGGTTAAAAGTGAAGCTTTTATAATCTTTGGTAAGAATATCACCATCAATGGTGGCTTTATTGCCAGAAGAATCAACGAGGTCGAAATTATTAAAATGAATACCTCTTGAATTTACCCGGATAACATCTTTCGGAATCGTAAACCTTTCCCCTGAAATTGTTGGAATGAACGATGCGTTTGCAAAATTTAACCTGCCATCAATATCAGGATCTTCAGTTGTGCCTTTAATAGCAACCTTGCCTTTTAAAGCGCCTCTTATATCATCTAACTGGCCTGTAGTAAAACCTTTTATCATAGCAAGATTTAAATTATTCATGGCCAGGTTTAAATCCATCCGGCCTTCGCCGGTATAATATAAGCCGGTTAAACGAACATCGTTGCCATTGCCGGTAATGGCAATATCTGCGTTGTATGCATTAGCTGTTTTATTATCAACTTTTATGGCAAGATTGCCTATTGTATCCGTTTTATAGGCAAGGTTATTTATAGTTAAGTCTGAAGTAAATACCATATCCTTTGTGGGGTTGGTGACTTCTGCAGTACCATTAATGGTGCCGGATGCCAGCAAAGAATCCTGGTGGGCAATTTTAGTAATAGTAGCTATTTCAAAATTTTTCAGGTCAATTTTTATGGGTGCTGCCGGTGATGACGCTGTGCTGTTTAATGATAAAGACTGGTTACCCTGGCTGATGGAAAAATTATTAATAACGATGCCCGATGAATCGTATTGAATGGAATTGTTAGCGCTAACATTCCAATTGTCGCCATCTAAAATAAGATCAGGTTTTAAGCTTACGCTGAAACCGCTGTCAACCTGGTTTAATAAAGCACCCAGCGCATATTGTGTTTTATTTTTTGAATTATTAGAATTAACATCCACATCCAACTGGTTATTGGCAACTTTTGCATTTACTGCGGTTTTATATAACTGCGTTGAACCGGCTTTAATGCCATCAACAGAAAGGTTTGCATTAAAAGCATCTGCTGCAGATTGCGCATTTACATTTAAACTGTCAATTTGATTTGTGCCGAAAATTATGCGCTGGCTTTTAGCCGTTAAACCCAAATCGTTTTGTGCAGAATTAAGGTGCGCATTTACAGCAATGGAATCACTGCCTTTTAAATCAGGCATTAATTGTAACACTAAACCCTGTGGGCGAACGATGGCATCAAACGTCCAGTTTTGCGGGGTAATATTTTTCTGTTCGTAACCTGGTAATTGATAATACTGGTTAATTACCTGCTGCAATGCCTGCGCTATTTCCGTTAATTTATATTGCCCGGCAAGTGCCGCATCAATATCATTACCTGCTTTAATTACAATGCTTTTATTGGTTGAATCGCCGCTTGCAACAAGAGAAATACTATCAGTATTCAATTTTTGCCCTGCCCTTGTTAACGATAGATCATTGATGCTAACTGTTCCAACCAAATCATCAGGATTGGTGGAAGGAAGGTCTGCAGTTATATGCCCGCTTAAACTTAATGTATCACTCATTAAGTTTAATGTTTTTGCATTTAATGTATCTATTAATAAATTTAATTTCAGCGGTGGGTAGGTTGACGGCGTATTCAGGTTGGCTGTAAGATCAAGGTTTAATGCAATAGCAGAATCATTAATAGAAGCCTTTGTTGTATTAACGCCATCATTAATTTCACCGTTTACATTCAGCCCCTGGTAAGTATAGCCTTTTACTTCTGCGCTTGCAACATCAAGATTATATTTTGCATTGGCTTTTTTTATGTCAATGCCTTTGCCGCTTGCCGTTAAATTGGCGGTAACTTTCCCAAGGTTATCCTGTTGCTTCATTAAATAACCTGCATCAACATTTTGCAATTTTGCATTTATTGCATACACATCGCCGGGCTTCATGCTGCCATCAACATTTATATTACCCTTATTGGTTTTTAAAGCAAGTTGTGTATTGAATGCGCTGGTGCTTCCTTTAAAAAATCCATTCAAAGCAAACCGGTCGGGAAGATTAAAATTATCCGGTAAAGTTTTAGGCGGCAATAAGCTAAGTATATCTTTTTTGGTTGAAGTAAACTGGTTGATCTTTACATTATAATAAGCCCGTTTTGTATCAGGCAGGCCCTGCAATCGTCCCGATAATTTTACATAAGTGTCACCATAACCGCTCAATTCAAATGTGGGTATGGAAAGATCACGTATAAAACCTTTAACCGCTGCATTCAATTTTATGGCAGACAATTTATAGTTGCCCATTGTTCGTTTATAAGAAGGCATGAATGCAAGGAAATCCTTTACAGATATTTTTGAATTGGGCAGGTTGGCATCAACATACAAAGCACCGATGTTTTTTGATATAGCTTCTATTGACGGATATTTTACAATGAGTTTGTTTTGAATTATTGTGCCATCTGTTTGAAGTAATAAATCTGTGAGCGATGCTGTGGTATCGCTGTAATAAAATTTTGTGTGGAATTTTTGTAAGGCAAGCCCGCTTTTTTCGTTCAATGCAAGCTGGTGAATATTGCCCTGGAAAATTGCCGGCGTGAAGCTTAAGCTATCACCCATCAATACAAAATCTTTTACATGAAGATGGCTGGCATCAAAACCTTCGGGCAAAGGTTTGGCATTGTTATCATCATAAATTAATTCGTTGTTTTTAAAATCAGCTTTGGCTAAATAAAATTTCCAGGGGTTATTTAGCTGGCTGTCGGTTTTAGCGGCCACCACATCTTTTGTTTCCTTCGCTTCCTGCGATTTGCCAAGGCCAACTTTAATTACTGAATTATTAAATGTAAAATCCTTCAGGGCTATATCAAGGTTTTCGAGATTGATTTTTTCCGGGTGTGTACTTAACTCCCCAATCTTTAAAAATGCCAGCAATGCCGAAACATCATTCCTGTAATTAAAATAAATACGCTGCAGGTTTAAGCCGCTTACTTCCAGCGCAGGCATTTGCGAGGAAGATTCAGATGGCGGCGGAACAGGATTGGTGCTGTCTTTATTTTTAATTAAAGGTTTGTACTGGTAAACCTTTGCATTGATATCCGCAATATTTATATCCTTTATTTTATAAATGAGTTTGTCGGGATCGAAGGTGTCAATGCTTGTATTAAAATCACCGAGATAAAAATAAACGTTGTTGCCGCTTTCATCATCTTTAAACCTTGCTGTAATATTCTTTAAAACAATTTTGCCAATATTGAATTTCATGGCAGCGGAAGAGTCTTCAGGTTCCGGCGTTTTTTCTTCGCTTGCAAATGCTTTTACAATATAATCGAAGTTGAAACTGGTGTCGGGATAGTTGCGGTAAATGTTTGCTTTAATACCATTCAATTCAAGATATTGAAGATTTACTTCGTTGCGCAGCAGGCTGAACAATGAAATGTCAACCCTTATTTTACCGCCATATAAAAGCGTATCTTTTTGCTGGTCTTCAAAATAAATTTTTTCTAAAACAATTCTTTTGGGGAAGTCAAGCCCGAATTTTTCTATTTCAACTTTGGTTTTAATTTTTCCTTCGAGGTAAGTAACGGCTTTGTTTTTTGCGAAGTTTTGAACAGCAGGCACCTGTATTAATATATAAACAAGCACGATTAAAAAAATAACGATGCCAATAATCCATGCGAAAACCTTTAAAACCGTCTTGCCAATTTTTTTTGCGTTCAACCGGTAATTTTTTTGGTACTGAATAATAACAGCAATTTTTAAAATCAATTGCGGATAATTATAATTTAACCTGTGGTGCTATTAAAGTTTTAGAGAGTGCCTGTTAAATAATGTTCTTAGCACGTCATGTCGAGGTAACGAGACATCTCTGCACAATTATAAATTTCAAAATAAAGCAGAGATTTCTCCTATCGTCGTAATGACGATTCAACCTTTTTCTATAGCTTAATAGCACAATATGTTATAATTATAATCATTACTTCACAACAACTTCAACAAAATTAGTAGAGAAAATCCTGAGACATTCAGGCAGATACAATGCCAAAATTATTTTTTGGCAATATAAGTTACGGAGCTGCAATTTGAAGCATTTTGTAAAGCTTTCCTGTTTGAGCGAAGGCCGTTAAAAAAGGCTTTTATAAAATTGCTTTTGCCTGAAGTATATTTTTCGCTTAAAAGGCTCACATAAAAACTATCGAACCACATTGGTTTGTTGCCTGCAGGCGTAAATTGGTGTGCACTTAAAAGTTTTTGCATGCTTGCCGGGGAGAAGTGGTATAAATGCCTCGGCACGTCGTATGCCGCCCAGTTTGCGTTATAGATTTTAGCATCGTAACTGGTGTAATTGGGAACGGCAATAATTAATGTGCCACCGGGTTTTAATAAGGTATGAAACGCATCGAGATATTCATGCATACGGTGCACATGTTCCAAAACATGCCATAACGTAATTGCATCAAAACTTTCGCGGTTGAGGTTGAATAGATTTTCTGTTGGCTGTAATTCAATATTAAAATCTTTTTGCGCATTGGCCCTCGCTGTTTCATCAGGTTCAAGGCCTGTAACATGCCAGCCTGCATTTTTCATGGCCGCAGCAAAAGCGCCGGTGCCCGCGCCAATATCAAGCAGGTTGCCCCCTTTTATTCCGCTATATTTTTCAACCAGTTTTCTTTTTGTTTGCAACGTGACGGAACGAACTGCATGGTAAAGCTTGTTCACCATGCCTTTTGAAGTATTGGAGTGCGAAATATATTCTGACGACTGGTAATAACGGCCAATGCTTTCTTCATCGGGCACATCCTGTGTAAAGCGAAGTGTGCAATTATTGCATTGCCATATTTCAAAATAATCGTGGCTTACAGTTTCATCTTTTGCCTTCAGCACAAATTCAATATCAGCGCCTGAACAGGCCGGGCAATTATTATAATGAATGGTGTTGCTCATGCGGGCCTATATAATTTCTTTCAGTTTACTTACTACTGTATCTATTTCTTCTTTTGTGTTATGCCTGCTGAAAGAAAAGCGAACTGTTACAAAATCTATATCAGCATTTGGATTAATGGCGCTTATTACATGGCTGCTTACGTTTGCACCACTTGTGCAGGCGCTGCCGCCGCTGGCGCATATATTATTTATATCAAGATTAAATAATATCAACTCGCTTTTTTCATTCTTGGGAAAGTTAGCGCTTAATACAGTATATAAACTGCTGCCTGCATAATCACCGTTAAAGCTTACGCCTTCAATATTGTTTTGCAATTGCTGAAGCATATAATTTTTTAAACCGCAGATATACGCTTTGTCGGCTTCATAATTCTTTGTGGCCAGTTCCAGTGCTTTTGCAAAGCCTACAATGCCATAAATATTTTCTGTTCCGGCACGCATATTTCTCTCCTGGCTGCCGCCCTGTATAAAAGGGCTTATCTTATTTTTTTCACTTATATAAATAATACCAATGCCCTTTGGCCCATGAAATTTATGCCCGGCGCCGTTTATAAAATCAACCGGCGTTGCATGCAGATTGAAAGGAAAGTGACCAACGGTTTGCACGGTATCGCTGTGAAAAACCGCATTGTATTTTTTGCATAGTTCGCCCACTGCATGTATATCAGTAATGTTGCCAATTTCGTTGTTGGCATGCATTAAAGTAACCAGTGTCTTTTTGTTAGACGCCGAGAGTAATTTTTCCAGGTCATTCAAATCAATATGACCGTCAGGTGAAACTTTTACAAATTGCAGGTCGATGCCTTTTTGTTTATGCAAATGTTCCACCGTGTGTAATGTGGCATGATGCTCCAACGGGGATGTTATAATTCTTTCACAACCCAAATCGTTTATGGCAGCGCACACAGCCGTATTTGTGCTTTCCGTGCCGCCGCTTGTAAAAAATATTTCACCGGGGTTGGCGCCTAATATTTTTGCAACTGTTTTGCGCGCATTTTCCACAGCCAGCCTTGTTTCCCTGCCATAACTGTAAATAGAAGAAGGATTGCCGAAATGCGTGGTTAAATAGGGCATCATGGCATCAAGTACTTCCGCATCAAGAGGGGTAGTTGCAGCGTTGTCAAAATAAATTCTTTGCATATCTTCTCAAATCAAACAATAACAGAAAGCTGCGAAGGTAAAAGCTATCGGTGTAATATATAATTTTTATGCTGTTTAATGATGCTGACATATTTCAAAACCCTGTAACCGCTTATAAAAAAGAAAAGTAAAAAAGCAGCTTTAATTGTTAAGTTTTTGTCATAGAAATGTTATTTTGGCGCACAGAGGAATGACCGGCTTACAGTAAACAAGAGTCTCGTATCTGCTTTATTTACATAATTTATTTAAAAACCAAATTCCATGCTTAGATCCACGATCATTACAGGATTTTTTTTGCTGTTATTTTATGGTTTAAATGCACAACCGGGGCAAACAATAACCGGTACGGTAACTGCTTCTGACACAAAGCAACCGCTTGAAAAGGTAGCTGTGCAGGAAAAGGGTACCAGGAATTCTGTGCTGACTGATAATACCGGCAGGTATTCCATTACATTGTCCAAAGGCAATGCAACGCTCGTATTTTCTTATGTGGGGTATGATACCAGGGAATCTGGTGTTGGCAGCTCTGCAATTTTGGATGTAGCGCTTGATCCATCTGGCAATGCACTAACCGATGTGGTGGTTACGGCACTGGGTATTAAAAGGGAAGTGAAGACTTTGGGTTATGCTTCGCAACAGGTTGATGCAACTCAAATTGCACAGGCAAAACAACCTAATTTAATTAATGCGCTGCAGGGAAAAGTGGCAGGTGTAACCATACAAAGCTCCGGTGGCGGGCCGGGCCAGGGCGCCAGTATTTTAATTCGTGGCGTAAATTCTATCAGCCCTTCAAATGATAACCAGCCTTTGTTTGTGATTGATGGCCTGCCGGTGGATAACAGCACCTTTACAACCGGCACCACCGGCGACAGAGGCGCCAGTATGCCTAACCGGCTGTCTGATTTAAACCCGGATGATGTTGAAAGCATAAATGTGCTGAGAGGTGGTGCAGCAACGGCTTTATATGGTTTGCGCGGGGCGAATGGTGTTATAGTTGTTACAACAAAGTCCGGCCAGGCCGGTAAAATGCGCGTAAGTTTTAATGCATCTTATAATATTGACAACGTAAATAAAATACCGGATATCCAGTTAAAATATTCACAGGGATGGATGGGCGTGTATGATTCAACCGATTTCTGGCCGGCATGGGGCCCAACCGTTGAAGAAGCCAAAAAAATTGATCCTTCCCATCCTGATAAGCTGTTCAATAACTGGAAGCACGCATACAATACCGGGCATCAATTCAGATCAGGCGTAAACTTTTCCGGCGGCAGCGAAAAAATTACCTATTCTTCCTCTTTTTCTTATTTAAAGCAGGAAGGCGTTATTCCCAATACTTTTTATCAGGGGATTAATGGCAGGTTGAATGGCCAGCTTAAATTCAGCGAGAAATTTAAAATGGGAACGTCGATTTATTATACCAATACAAACGGTAATTTTTATGATGCCAACAGGTATAATGAAGACCTGGTTTACTGGACACCAAGATGGGATGTACGCGACTATCTTACACCGCAGGGAACCATGAAAAGCTATGGTAATGATAATCCTATTTATCAAACAGCCACCAACAAATTCGGCTCGCAGGTAAATCATATTATCAGCAGTGTAAATTTTGCTTACTCACCGGTTAAATGGCTTACGGCAACCTACCTGGTGGGGGTTGACCAATATGGTGATGCGAGAACGGCAACTGCACCCGGCGCCGTTGGTTTCCCCGGCGAGTTTATTGCTGCCGATAACCAGGATTATGATGGTAAATACGGGACCGGTTTTGTGCACGACTATCAGTTAAACTACCGGCAGATTAATTCAAATCTGTTGTTAACGTTTGATCATACCTGGGCCAACAAATTTCAAACTACATTCCGCGTGGGGAATGATATATTAGACAGGAATATAAAACGTATTTCAGCCGAAGGAAGCGGTCTTGATGTATATAACTGGTTCTCTTTGGCCAATGCAAAACATACACAAATTGATCAAACGAGAACAAAATACCGCATCATAGGTTTATACGGCGATCTTACTTTAGGTTATAATAATTATCTCTATTTAACATTAACAGGCAGGAACGACTGGACTTCATCATTGGAAATGGATAACCGTTCTTTCTTTTATCCTTCTGCAAGCCTGAGTTATATTTTCTCACAGCATTTAACAATGCCATCATGGTTTACGTATGGCAAGTTCAGGGCTTCACTGGCAGGTATTGGAAAGGATGCGCCTCCCTACAGAACCAGTATCACCTATGCGCCTTCCGGTTCTCCCATTTCAAATAATGGCGTAGATATTATTCGCTGGACACGTAATTCCAATGCCGGTTCTGTAGATCTTAAGCCGGAAAAAACCACTACGTTTGAAATAGGCACGGATTTGAGTTTTTTCAAAAGCCGTCTTGGCCTTAATTTAACCCTGTATAAATCTAATAGTAAAGACCAGATCATAGATGTAACTACCACTACCACTACAGGATTTGGTTCTATCACCTTAAACGCAGGCGAAATTGAAAACAAGGGTATTGAAGTTACTGTAACGGGAAATCCTGTAAAATCAAAGAATTTCAATTGGGATATCTCAGCTAACTTTTCAGCCAACCGTAATAAAGTATTATCACTTTATGAAGGCTTAAGGAGTATTTATATAGGCAGTGTATTTGGTTATGGCAGGTCAACAATAAGCAGTTATTATGTTCCGGGTGAGCCTGTTGGAAATATCTGGGGAACACCCGTTATGCGCTATGGCGATGACCCGGCAATAGCAGATGATGCCGTTCATGCGAATAAAGATTTACCCGTGCTTATTGGTGACAACGGTTTTCCTGTTTATGCAGACGGCACCAATCAAAAAATACTGGGTAACTCTTATCCAAAATGGCTCACCGGTCTTAGCAACACGTTGACCTATAAAAACTGGAGTTTGTATTTTATGTGGGATGCACAATTAGGGGTGCATAAATATGACCAGTTTACCAACTTTCTTGCTGCTTTTGGCGAATCTACAGTTACCCTTAACCGTAATGAAACAATTGTATTTGATGGCGTAACTGCAGATGGCAAGCAAAACACTAAACCTGTTTGGCTTGGCCAGGGTGTGGGGCCTGATAATGTTGATTACGGGGCAGGCTATTACAGGAATATTTATCGTGGTGTTTCAGAGAATTTCGTGGAAGATGCATCATGGGTTAGGCTACGTACAGCAACCCTGTCTTATTCTTTGCCTGAAAACTTAATCAAGAATTCATTTATAAATAATGTTTCGCTTTCATTTACAGGCACAAACCTTATTCTTATTACAAAATATAAAGGATATGATCCCGAAACACGCAGTGATGCTGCGCCGGGAAGCAACCTCAATGTAAGCTCAGGTTTCAGTTATCCTGCCTTGCGGAGCTATATATTTTCTCTAAACGTAGGATTCTGATTGTTAAGCATTATTTATTTAAAAAAAACAAAGAGATGAGCAAACTTAAAATATATAAAAGATTAATGGTTTTTGGTTGTATGGTTCTTTTATTGGGCAGTTGTAAAAAATACCTCGACATCAATCAAAACCCAAATGCAGCGCTGCAGCCGCCAATTGCCGGCTTATTGGCAAATGTTACCAATACTGCAGCCATAAATGTTTTCAGAATTGCAGACTGGACATCTTACTATACACAATACCTCGCTTCACCCAGTGCAGGGGCTTCTACCGATACTTATGAAGATGTAGATGCCAGCAGTGCATGGAACAATTATTATAATATAATGACCGACTTGTATGATATGAAGATGCAGGGACGGGAAAATGGTTTAAATGCTTACATAGGTGTTTCTGATGTATTGATGGCTTTACATATAAATATGGCTTCCAATGTGTGGGGAAATATTCCGTATTCGGAAGCTTTTATAGGGGTTGATAACATTCATCCTGTTTATGATGATCAGAAAGCTTTATATGATACTTGTCTTAAATTACTCAATGATGGCATCGCTGCTTTAAATCAATCTGATGCTGATGGCGAATTAGATGCCAGCAGTGATTTCATTCATGCAGGTGACGTGGCTGCATGGATAAAAACCGCACATGCACTAAAGGCCCGTATGCTGAACCAGGTTTCTAAAACTTCATCTTACAATGCAGATGCTGTTCTGGTTGAATTGGCACAGGCTTATACAAGTAATGAAGATGATGCACAAATAACAGCCTTTGACGGCTTTAACCCCTGGGCGCAGGAAGCGCATAATAATGCGAGTTTATTGCTGGATGGGTGGCTGTCTGCCAATTTTATAAATGCTATGAACGGCACTACTTATGGACTATTCGATCCGCGGCTTCCGCTTATTACAGATACCACCCGTTACGGCGATTACAGGGGAACAGTTAACGGTGCTGGTGCAATTGGCAATAATACCGTGCATAATGAATGTTATCTTACAGTAGGCAAATGGTATTCAAGCGATCAATCGCCATTGGAAATTATAACCTTTGCCGAATGTAAATTTATAGAGGCTGAAGCTAAATTCAGAAAGGGTGATAAAGCCGGCGCCTATGCTGCTTATTTAGCAGGCATAACGGCAAACATGAATAAGATAGGCGTAAGCGGCGGCGATATAACTTCTTATATAGCCAATCCCATAGTTGCCGTAGGTGAAGCCGGTATTACCTTAAAGCTGATATTTAAAGAAAAATATGCAGCACTCTTTCTGAGCCCGGTAACCTGGGATGATATGCGCCGCACAGATTATGATTACAAGGATTTTGAATTGCCTGTAGGCGCTGCATTAAATACTTTTATAAGGCGCATGAACTATCCGTCAACCGAAATTTCAACAAATGGCAGTAATATACCAACCGTTCAGCTATCAGACCATCTGTGGTGGGACCAATAATAAAATTCAGCAAGTAATTTGCCTGTGAATTACATAATAGTGCTGCATCAATTGCAGCACTATTTTTTTGCAATACAAATTATCTGTTGCAGGCGCCTGCTTCTTAACAACCCTTCCCAAACACAAATCCTATCTTTACAAAAATTCATTTAAATTATGTGGAAGAACAACATTCTTGAAACCATTGGAAACACACCATTAATTAAACTGAATAAAATAACAAAGGATTTTCCATGCACGGTGCTTGCCAAGGTTGATTACTTCAATCCCGGCAATTCCATTAAAGACCGTATGGCATTAAAAATGCTTGAAGTGGCTGAACAGGAAGGTAAATTAAAACCCGGCGGAACCATTATAGAATGCACCAGCGGCAATACAGGAATGGGTCTTGCTTTGGCAGCCTGCGTTAAAGGCTATAAATGCATTTTTACCACTACAGATAAGCAGAGTAAAGAGAAGATGGATATTCTGAAAGCAGTCGGCGCAGAAGTAATTGTTTGCCCCACGAATGTTGAACCGGATGACCCTAAAAGTTATTATTCTGTTGCGAGAAGGTTAGCCAAAGAAATTCCCAACTCTTACTTCTTTAATCAATACGATAACCTTGCAAACCGTTTGGCGCATTATGAAACCACCGGCCCGGAAATATGGGAACAAACCGAAGGTAAAATTACACACCTTGTTTGCACGGCAGGCACGGGCGGAACAGTTACAGGTACTGCACAATTTCTGAAGGAAAAGAATCCGGATATTCAGGTTTGGGCGATTGATGTATATGGCTCGTTGCTCACCAAATATTTTAATACCGGCGAAGTAGATATGAATGAAGTGCACCCTTACATAAGCGAAGGTTTTGGTGAAGACTTTGTGCCTGCAAATTATGATATGAGCGTGATTGACCATTTTGAACAGGTGACAGATAAAGACGGCGCTATTATGGCACGCCGCATTGCAAAAGAGGAAGGCATTTTTATTGGTTATAGCGCGGGCAGTTGTGTGCAGGGGCTGATGCAGTTAAAAGAAAAATTAAAAGAAGGCGACCTGGTAGTTTGTATTTTTCATGATCATGGCAGCCGCTATGTTGCAAAAATTTATAATGATCAATGGATGATGGAACGCGGTTTTCTTGATGTGAAAACATTTAAAGATATTGTTAGTGCGAGGGAAGGGAAGAAACTCGTTACAGTTCAGCCATCGCAAACCGTTGCAGAAGCCGTTGAGCTCATGAAGAAATTCGATATTGAAAATATCCCTGTAATGAACGGCAGCGGGCCGGTTGGTTCCATCAGCGAAACAGGTTTGTTCCAAAAAGTGTTTGATCATCCTGAATTAAAAGATTCAACTGTTGAAAGTATCATGGAAAAAGCCTATCCCGTTGTTGATTTTGATACGCCTGTTGAACGGCTTGGCAGTTTAATTAATAAAGGTAACGGCGCAGTTTTAGCAAAAGATGAAACAGGCGATTATCACATCGTTACCAAATATGATGTAATACAAAGCCTGGCGAAATAGCTTTAAAATTTGTTTGTAATGATTTATTGGCGGCAGCTAAAGCTGCCGCCAATTGTTTTATATATTGCTATTTCAAATTGCGGCATTAACATGAATACTTCTTTGTATAAAACCTTATATGTAAAATCGGTTACAGAAGAAATGGCGGGTTTTAAAACCATCACTTTCAAAGAAGGGCATAACATTCAATATAAGGCAGGCCAATATATAACATTAGTGCGTTTCAGCCATGATGAGGAAATACGCCGCTCTTATTCCATTACATCTTCCCCTGATTTAAATGAGCCATTGTCAATAGGGGTGAAGCGGATAGAAAACGGGTACTTTTCACGCCTGCTTGTTGATCATGCTGCTGCCGGCGATGAAGTTATAACTATTGGCGCAGGCGGCTTGTTTGTTTTGCCGGATAATATTGATGATTTTAAACAGGTTTTCTTTTTTGCCGCAGGCAGCGGCATTACACCTGTTTATGCGCTTATAAAAACTTTATTATTTGTACACCAGCATACAAATGTTGTTTTGATTTACAGCAATGCTTCAGAAGAAAAAACAGTTTTTCTTAATGAGTTGAAATTGCTTGAAGATAAATTTAAAGACAGGTTTGTTATAAAGTTTTTATTCAGCAATATTATGCAGCTTGCCAAAGCCAGGCTGCACAGGAATTTAATCATAAATTTTTTGCAGGAATTATCTGTTGCAGATTTTGGGCAAACCTTGTTCTATATCTGCGGGCCGCAATCTTATATGCGTTTATGCACTTATACCTTGCAGGAGCATGATGTGCCGAAGAATAATATTAAGCGGGAAGATTTTGTAATCAATGCGGTTAAACGTGATGTTTCACCACCCGATAAATCTTCGCATACTATATTTTTAAAAATGGGAGAGGAGGATGTTAAGTTCGATGTTCATTATCCTGATTCCATTTTATCGGCAGCGAAGAAAGCTAATATTGTTTTGCCTTACAGTTGCGAAACAGGCCGTTGCGGCAGTTGTGTTGCCAAATGTTTAAAGGGCGATGTTTGGCATTCGTATAACGAAGTGCTTACCGAAAACGAAATACAGCAGGGCCTTGTATTAACCTGCGTTGGCCATGCCATAAACGGTGATGTGGAACTGGAGATAAATGTTTAATAAACCGGCCGGCCCGTGATGATGGCCTGGCCGGTTACCGTTACATTCTTTCCGGCACTTTAATACCTAATAAATGCATGCCTGTTTGTATGGTTTGTGCTGTAAGCTGTGCCAATTTAATACGCAATGTTTTTTTATCCTCACTCTCTGCATTGGCAATGGAATGTTCTGTATAAAATGAATTAAATGTTTTGGCAAGATTGAAAACATACAATGCAATTTTGGAAGGATCATATAATGTTGCTGCTTCTTCAACCGTTGCAGGAAACTGCTCCAGCAAAATAATAATTTCTTTTTCCAGCGGAAGAAGTTCACCGTTCGCCGATGACTGTTGACCGACAGCCGAATGTTGAGTGTTTTTGTCTTCGGTTAACGGTTGACTGTCAACGGTTGACGCCTTCCTTAATACGCTCTTAATTCTCGCATACGTATATTGAACAAACGGGCCGGTAAACCCGTGAAAATCTATGCTTTCTTCAGGGTTAAATACCATTTTCTTTTTCGGGTCAACCCGCAATAAAAAAAACTTTAAAGCGCCAAGGCCGATTGTTTCGTATAGGTCAGTTAATTCATCTTCTGTAAAATCTTTCACTTTGCCAAGTTCTTCTGTTTTCTGCTTTGCAATGTTGATCATTTCATCTACTATATCATCTGCATCCACCACAGTGCCTTCACGGCTTTTCATTTTGCCGGATGGCAGTTCAACCATACCATAACTTAAATGATAAATAGCTTTTGCATAAGGCAGGCCAAGCTTTTCGCAAATTAATTTTAATACTTTAAAATGATAGTTCTGTTCATCGCCTACAACATAAATGCTTTCATCAATTTTATACTCTTCATATTTATCTACAGCCAGTCCAATGTCCTGCGTTATGTAAACCGCGGTTCCATCTCTGCGGCGAACGATTTTTTTATCAAGGCCATCATTGGTTAAATCAATCCAGACGCTGCCATCTTCTTCTTTATAAAAAATACCTTTTTCCAAACCTGCCTCTACCAGGTTTTTACCAAGAAGATAGGTTTGACTTTCATAATATACTTTATCAAAATCAGCGCCGATGCGTTTATACGTTTCATCAAAACCTTCATACACCCAGCCGTTCATCATGCCCCACAATTCAATCACACCGGGCTTTCCCGCTTCCCAGTCCACCAGCATTTGCTGCGCGGCTTTCATTATGGCCGCTTCTTTTTCTGCTTCTTCCGCACTTAAACCTTCTGCTTCCAGTGTTTTTACTTCACCTTTATATGCCTCATTAAATTTTACATAGTAATCGCCCACAAAATGATCGCCTTTTGTGTGTGTGGATTGCGGTGTAGCGCCATTGGCAAATATTTTCCAGGCAATCATGCTTTTGCAAATATGAATGCCGCGGTCATTTACAATGCAGGTTTTTATCACATTATTGCCAATGGCTTTTGACAATTCTGCAGCGCTCCATCCCAAAAAAATATTTCTTAAATGGCCAAGGTGCAGGGGTTTGTTGGTATTGGGTGAAGAATATTCAACCATAATTTTTTTATGGCTTACCTGCTGCCTGCCAAACGAAGTATTGTTGTAATTATCCGAAAGAAATTTTATCCAGAAACTGTTTGCAATAACCAGGTTTAAAAAACCTTTTATAAGATTATATGATTGAAAAATACCGGCATTATTATCAACTAAATATTTTCCCAATTCATTGCCCAATGCATCCGGCGATTTTTTTAAGGGCTTTAGCAAGGCAAATAAAACGATTGTATAATCACCTTCAAATTCAGGCTTGGTAACGTTTACTGTGATGGCAGATTCATCAATTGAAACATTGTACAATGTTTCAATTGCTTCTTTAGTTCTAAGTTTAATAATGTTTGTAAGGCTCATAATAAAATGTGAGGGGCAAAAATACTATAGGCAACTTGTAAAATCTTCCTTAAATCTGTAAACAAAAAAACAGGTGTATTTTTTGCTGTTACCTTCGTCCGATGCAAAAATCACATGCATTCATACGGAAAATGGTTTTGGCTGTTGTGGATGCATTTTATCCTTTATTCAGGCGTTTCATGCCTTTGCAAACCTTCCGGTATGCGGCTTGCGGCGGCATAAATATGGTTTTTGATATTGTGATTTTCATGCTTTCGTATAACTATTTTCTTAATAAGCAAATAGTTTATATAGCCGGTTTTGCCATTAGCCCATACATTTTTGCATTCCTTATTGCATTTTGTATTTCTTTCCCGGTGGGTTTTTATTTAAGCCGTTATGTGGTATGGCAGCAAACAAAAACCCGTAAACGCATACAAATATTCCGTTACTTTTTAATTGTTGTGGCCTGTATTGCGCTCAATTATTTTTTCCTGAAATTATTCGTGGAAGGTTTCCACTGGTGGCCTACTTTTTCAAAGATTATCACAACTGTTATTGTTGTATTATTCAGTTATTTTACCCAACGTAATTTTTCGTTTAAGGCTGCTGCTGAGAATAAAGAAGATGCTGCAATAGCAGAAGATGAATTAATAGATTGACTGTAATAAATACTTAACTATCCTGCTGGTTTAAATAAATTATATGAAACTTAAAGAAGCATTCGTGCTGCTTTTTCCTGCTGTTTTAGCCTGCACTTCATGCAGCCGGGATAATGAGAATATTGATTGTATTAAGGAGCAGATATTGGTGAAAATTGAGCATACGCGCCATGCTGATAATAAAAACGCAATTGATTTTTCTATCAATTATACCGGCAGCAAAACCATAACTTCTGTAAACTGGAATTTTGGTGATGGCACAAGTTTATCGGGCGATAGTATATCAGTTACACATATTTATGCAGATACCGGTTTATTTATAACGAAGGCATCGGTGAATGTTGTGGAGGATGGCGCTTCCTGCACTTTAACCCCTGATAAGAAAGTTAGAATTAAATAAAAACTATAAAGCTGCCTTGCCGGCTCAGTCAAATGGCATGGTTTTTTTTATGAATAGAAAAAACACCGGCATGAAAAAAATAAGATGTATTCTTCGTTTATTATTTATAACCCTGTTTTTGTCTGCTATGATTATTTCTTGTGCACCACCGGGAAAAGGCCACAGGCCTCCAAGGCCCCCTGCACCACCGGGCATGCCTAAGCGGCCATAGCCAGGATTAAGATATAATAAAAAAGCGCTGTTAAAGCGCTTTTTTATTATGGAATTATGCTGTTATTGTAATTAAAAACCAATGGAATTTCCACCGTCAACCGGTAATACAACTCCTGTAATAAACCCGGCGCCTTCGCTGGCAAGAAATAATGCAGCTTCTCCTATATCTTCAGGCTGGCCCATTTTGCCCATCGGCGTTCTTGCAAATACCCGTGTTTTGCGGTCTATGTCTTCATTGAGCGCTTTGGCCGTCATATCAGAATAAATAAAACCCGGAGCAATGGCATTTACGCGAATGCCTTTTGGTGAAAGCTCTGTAGCCATTGCCCTTGTAATGCCGTCAATTGCAGATTTGCTGGCAGAATAAGCAATCACTTTCGGCAAGCCATATTGCGCCGCCATTGAACTGATATTAATAATGCAGCCTGAATTATATTTCAGCATATCTTTTACCACTTCGCGACTGATAGCAAACACAGCATTAAGATTTGTATTGATGATAGCAGCAAAATCTTCATCCGTTACTTCGGTAAAATCCTTTTTCATATTAATGCCGGCATTATTTATCAATATATCTATCCGGCCATGCGTTTCCACAATTTTTTGTATGAGGGAAGGAATGGTTGCAAGGTCACTTAAATCGCAACACATGATATGGCATGATGAACCCAGTTGTTGCTGTGCCCGCTCAAGCTTTTGAATATTGCGCCCGATAATGATAGTTTCTATATTGTGTTGTGTAAACTTTTGCGCTATAGCAAAACCCAGGCCTGAGCCCCCGCCCGTAACAACTGCAATTTTTTTCCTGTTATTTTTCATACTTGTAAAATGTTTGGCTGCTGAATTTTTTTTCACCCTAAAGTAATATTTAAATAAAATACAAAAACGGCATCAAAGATTGTAATCGGTTGCGTATATTTTATTAAAAAATCCGGATAGCTTTATTGTGCCATCCGGATAAATTTTTCAAGTGAGTTTAAATATATTGGTTGATAATATTTTCCAGCAATTCCTGCTTGCCGCTTTTTACAGCAGGCTCGCCATTTTCGGCTGCATAATTTCTGAGGTCTTCAAAACTCAGCTCGCCGTTTTCAAAAGCTTTGCCTTTGCCGCTGTCGTAACTGCTGTAACGGTCCTGCTTCATTTTTTTGTAAGGAGACAAGTTCAGCACCTGGTCAGCAACAATCAATCCTCTTGCAAAGCTGTCCATGCCGCCAATATGGGCATGAAATATATCGTCTTTATCAGTGGAATTGCGCCTGATCTTGGCATCGAAATTTACGCCGCCTGAACCTAATCCCCCTGCTTCAACAATAATCAGCATTGCCTCTGCCAGTTCATTAATATTATTAGGGAACTGGTCTGTATCCCAGCCGTTTTGGTAATCGCCGCGATTAGCATCAATGCTGCCGAGCAAACCTGCATCTGCGGCACATTGCAATTCATGTGCAAATGTGTGGCCGGCTAAAGTTGCATGGTTTACTTCGAGGTTAAGCTTAAAATCTTTATCGAGGCCATTATGCCTTAAGAAACCAATCACTGTTTCAGCATCATAATCGTATTGATGTTTCGTTGGCTCGCAGGGTTTTGGTTCAATAAGAAATGTGCCTGTAAAACCATTTTTCCTGGCATAGTCTTTTGCTGAATGCAGGAACCTTGCAAGGTGTTCTTTCTCCCGCTTCATATCAGTATTCAGCAGGCTCATATAACCTTCCCTGCCTCCCCAGAAAACATAGTTTTTCCCGCCCAATGCAATCGTTGCATCTATTGCGCCTTTTACCTGTGCGGCTGCATGCGCCAGCACATGAAAATCGGGGTTGGTGGATGCGCCGTTCATATACCGGCGATGAGTGAAAACATTGGCGGTGCCCCATAATAACTTAACGCCGCTTTCCTGTTGTTTTTGTTTGGCATATTCAACCAGCGCCTGCAGCCTTCTTTCGTTTTCTGCCACATCGCTTGTATAATCTACCACATCTATATCATGAAAGCAATAATAGGGGAGGCCTAGTTTTGTAAAGAATTCAAATGCTGCATCCATTTTATCTTTTGCCCTTTCTACCGCATCTTCTTTTTTATCCCATTCAAAAAACTGGGTTGGCTGCCCAAAGGGATCGGAACCGTTAGCGCAGAATGAATGCCAGTAGGCGCCTGCAAACGGCAGCCATTCTTTCATAGGTTTACCTGCTACAACTTTATCGGCATCATACCACCGGAAGGCAAGCGGGTTATCTGTTTTAGGGCCTTCATATTTTATTTGTCCTATGCCCGTGAAATATTCTTTTTCACCGATTGTGAGTTTCATGTTTATATGTTTTTAAAATATGTTTTTTGAATGGTCTTGTTTTTTAATGTCCGGTTGTTCATAAAGGTTTACCGGGATTGTTGCATAAAGCTGCTGTAAACATTGCCTTAATCCGGGGGTGGCAATATACAGATTATAGCATTTTAGCATAAGTGTATTTATATAAATATAGCTTATAAATCGTTAGTCTTATAAAGCGAACCGCCTTAATAATGCAAATATATACTGATTGTTATGAAATCGGTTACATAAACCATATAAAGTTTTTTAGATAACAGGCAAAACATTTGCCCAAGACAGTTTTTGCAACCCGTAACATATAAATACCTTTTACATAAAATGTATTTAATAGAAATAGCCGGATGCTTACCTTCAATTTTTATTACTTTCGATTTTTTACCGAATGACAATTAAAGATTCTTTTAACCTCGCTTATCGCACCGTACGCAGTAACAGGTTGCGTACAGGTATTACTGTAGCGATTATTGCTTTTGGGATCATGGCACTTATTGGCATTATTACCGCCATACAGGCTATGAATGAAGGGTTGCGCAACAGTTTTTCTACCATGGGCGCTAATGGCTTTACTATTTCTTATAAAGAACGCTTCAGGTTTAATGATGATAATGATAACGGAGATGCTGATAAAACTAAGAGGGCTAAAAAATCAAACCTTGATAAACCGATACAACTGAACGAAGCAGAAACTTTCAAAGAAAAGTTTCATTACCCGGCAGTTGTATCTATTTCATTGGGCGGGTACAGTAATTATGAAATTCATTATGAGGATAAAAAAACGAACCCTAATGTGCGCATGAATGGCGGCGATGAGAATTATCTTGCCGTAAACGGTTTTACCATTGAAGCAGGAAGAAATTTAACGCCTGCTGATGTGCATAGCGGCCGTAATGTATGCCTTCTCGGAAGCGATGTTGCCACCAAGTTATTCGGACAGTTTAAAGATAAAGCGGTTGATAAGTTTATAAATGTGGGAGGGAAGCCGTACCGCGTAATAGGCGTTCTGAAATCAAAAGGGTCGAGCGCTTTGCTGCGGGCAGATAATGTTATCATTACTTCTTATAATAATGTACGTGCAACCGGCTATGGCGCCAGTTCTTTTTTGATAGGCGTATTGGCAGATGATATTTCGCTGGTTGACGGCGCCGTAAATGAAGCGACAGCCGTTTTCAGAAGCGTGCGCAAACTTCTTCCTACAGACACCGATAATTTTGTAATTGAGAAAAGCGATAAACTGGCTGCTACATTCATAAGTTTGTTAGGAAGCATACAGGCCG
The DNA here is from genome assembly GCF_900115755.1 of Parafilimonas terrae. Classification (GTDB taxonomy): domain Bacteria; phylum Bacteroidota; class Bacteroidia; order Chitinophagales; family Chitinophagaceae; genus Parafilimonas; species Parafilimonas terrae. Next base: position 34,687 of record NZ_FOXQ01000014.1, on the reverse strand, counting down.
CTGCCGCTGCCATTGGTTTAATCACATTGATTGGCGCCGCTATAGGTTTAATGAATATCATGCTGGTTTCTGTAAATGAACGTACCCGCGAAGTAGGATTGATAAAAGCACTGGGCGGCAAGCGCAGCAATATTCGTCAGCAATTTTTATTTGAATCTGTTATTATAAGCCTGCTGGGCGCATTGTTTGGAATCGTGCTCGGTGTAATTATCGGTAATATATTTGCCATGCTGCTTAAAGCAGGTTTTGCTATTCCATGGGCTTGGGTTATTGCCGGTATCATTATATGTTCGGGCGTTGGTTTGCTTGCGGGTATATGGCCTGCTGTAAAAGCATCAAGACTGAACCCGATAACTGCTTTAAGGTATGAATGATGAGAAAAACCACTAAGCATACAGTATCTACTCGCAATTGACAACTCACACGTGAGTATGACAATTTATAAAGCGTAGAATTTATTTGTTCAATAACTGAATAACAGCATAGCCTATAAGTGCGAGTATTATTACCGCAATAATTGCCATTAGCTCCCATGATAAACCTTTGAAGCTGCGTTTCATTTTTTGTTTTCTTGCAGCGGTTTTTTTGCGCAGGTTATCATTAAGCTGTCTTGTAAAAAGGTCTATTTTTTCGGAAGAAGAAAATTGCTGCAATCCTTCAACGCCGTCATTTATAAACGCAGAACCAGCCATCTTTTTCTCAAAGGCATTGGCTTCCTCTTCAGTTAATTTACCATTTATGTAATTCATTAACTGCTCTTCATTTAACTCGTCATCCACATTCCATATATTATTTAACTCATCCATCTGCTTTATGCAATTTTCTTTCAACAAGCAATTTCAAATTACGTTTGCCATTCTGAATATAACTTTTTACCTGCATCAGGCTGAAGCCGGTTAGCTCACTTATTTGCTGGTAAGATTTATTTTCAAGATAGAATAAAGTTATACATGTTTTCTGATCCTCATTTAATTCATGCAGCGAAGTTTCGAGCAGCAATATCATTTGCTGTTTTTCAATTTCTTCCTGCAGCGGAAATTCTTCATCTGCAATATTATCCCTGAATTCAGCCACATTCTTTTCTCCGTGCCGGCGTAATTGCATAAGACAATGATTGCGGGCAATCATATATAGCCAGCTTTTAAAATATTGCACAGGATAACGCTGCAGTTCATGAATTACCTTTAAAAATATCTGCTGCACTGCATCTTTCGCGGCCTCTTCATTTTTTAGATATTTCATGCACACGCCCAACAATAACAACGTATAGCGCTGCAATAAAACACCCAACAGGCGATTGTCGTTTGTTTGCTTAAACTGAGCCAGTAACTCCTGGTCGCTTATATGTTTTAATTCTTTTCCGTTCAAAGGTGTTAGACTTGTTTACAAGATGCATATGCGGGTTAAATTCCATAAAGTTATGTGGATAAGGGTAAGCATTTAAGGGTTGGTTTCATATAGTTTTATTAAAACAATCCAAATAAAAGCGAATCAATTTTTCTTATTATCTCACCGAGATCTTCTTCTTTTTCGGGGAATTTATTTTTGTCAACATTTACTACCAGCACCGGGCCTTCTTTATAATTTTCAATCCAGCGGTTATAGAGTTCGTTTAATTTTTTTAAATAATCGAGGCGGATATTCTCTTCATATTCGCGGCCGCGTTTCTGAATCTGGTCAACAAGTGTAGGCACCGATGCTTTAAGATAAATAAGCAGGTCAGGAGGTTGCACCATCGATTGCAGTGTTTTGAAAAAATTAAAATAGTTATCAAAATCACGCTTATTCATAAGCCCCATATCGTGCAGGTTGGGCGCAAATATGTGTGCATCTTCATAAATAGTGCGGTCTTGTATTACCGTTTCGGTGCCATTATGAATATCGAGCAACTGGTTTAGCCTGCCATTCAGAAAATATATTTGCAGGTTAAAGCTCCAGCGCGGCATGTCTTCATAAAAGTCCATCAGGTAAGGGTTGTGATCAACATCTTCAAACTGCGGGATCCATTTATAATGTTTGCTCAGCAATTCTGTAAGCGTGGTTTTTCCTGCCCCGATATTGCCTGCTACAGCAATATGTTTCGGTTTTTTTTGTTTCGCCATAAAACCTGAAGTTCCTAAATTTTTAGATGATAGTTATCCTTAATTGAGATACTGGAAGTACATTTCAAACTTAAAGCATTAAAACTGAATTTCAAACATAATTCAGGCCCATTGCATTCCTGATTAATTTTATTGTCTCCATGGCATTGGCCCTGGCTTTCTCACCGCCTTTCTTTATAACGTATGTAAGATATTCTTTATCATTTTCAATAGCCTTTGCTTTTTCACGAATGGGCCTTATGAATGCAACCATATCTTCAGCAAGCTGTTTTTTCATGTCGCCATATCTGATGGTACAGTTTTCATAATCCTGCTGGTATTTTAAAACAATTTCAGCATTGCTCACAAGCTGCATCATCAAAAAAAGGTTTTCAATATAATCAGGCTTTGGTGTGCCGGGCGCTGTGGGGCCGCTGTCTGTTTTTGCTTTCATAATCTTTTTGCGGATGAGGTCATCATCATCCGCAAGGTAGATAGTAGCCATCTGGTTTGCGCTTTTGCTCATTTTTCCATTGCCATCGAGCCCCAGGATTTTTGTAAGCGATGCACCATAGTTAAAGGCAGAAGGCATTGGAAATACTTCGCCATAGCGATGGTTAAACCGTTCTCCAAAGTTTCTTGCCATTTCAAGATGTTGTTCCTGGTCTTTACCAACCGGCACCCTTGTGGCGCGATGAATTAAAATATCAGAAGCCATTAATACCGGGTAAGTAAGCAGCCCCGCATTTACATTTTGCGGATGTTGCCGTACTTTATCTTTAAACGTAACAGTCTTTTCCAGCTCGCCTTTATAGGCCAGCATGTTTAAATATAAATAGAGCTCTGCAATTTCAGGCACATCGCTTTGCACATATATAACCGCCTGGTCGGGGTCAAGGCCTGAAGCAAGCAATTCTCCCAATAACCTGTGCACGTTCTGGCGTAATTCTTTTGTATCAGGATGTGTTGTAAGGCTATGCCAGTCAACAACACAGAAATAACAATTATATTCATGCTGCATGCGCACCCAGTTCTGCACTGCACCAAAGTAATTGCCAAGATGCAAAAAGCCTGTGGGCCTTATTCCGCTTAAAACAGTTTCCTTTGCCATGCGGCGAAGATAAGTGCATTGATTATTTGATGCAGCATTGATTAATGTGAATTGTTTTTTTGATTGCTGTTAAACCCGGACTGTCTCAATTTCCAGGCTAAGCCATAACAAAATAGCAGTTACAAAACTGTAACTGCTATAGGTATTTGCACTAGGATTTATATTAATAATTACCGGGATATAATAATCTTTTGAGTAAACTTAATTTCTTCATAATCTATCAGCACTATATATGTTCCCGGTGTAAGTGAAGGAAGGAAAACGCGTTGTGAAATAAAATCTGCATTTTGTTTTTGCCAGGCAATTTTGCCCGTGGCATCTATCACCTGTACATTCATTTTTTGAATAGATTTATCCGATGGCACTTCAATGTTGAAATTATTTTGAACAATTGTTGGATAAACTCTCATTTGCCTGTTGTTATTTTCTGCAATTGATAATGCTCCTGGCGCTTCAAAATGGGAGTTTGTAAATGATGGGCTGGCAGTTGAAAGCACAGTGAAATTTCCAAATGCAGTTAAGTTGGAACGGCCTATCGACCTGTACGTGGTGCCGGTAGCAGTACCGGCTTTATTTGCCTGGTAATCCCAATGATTGCTAACATACCGTACCAGCATGCATTTAGTATAATCAAAATTGGGAAGTTCATCCGCTGGTTTTTTCCATTGTGCTTCTATAACAGCATTGGCGCCACCGGCAACTGCTTCATTAATAACCCATGCGGCTTTTATGCCACCGCTGGAAACAGGTAAACCAGAACTCCCGTTTAATAATGCAGAGTCTTTGCAACGAACGGAATAGGCATCCGGTGTGCCGTTTTCTGTAATCGTTATTTGGTTATAGGTGCTTTTATTGAACCCAACGGGAAAAACAAAGGGCGCATTTTTTAGATTCATCTTTTTTAAAACACCAGTTCCGTTTGTTATAAAAAAACGTTTGTTGTTAAAGTTTTGAATTACACAATTCTGGGCTATTGTAAAGATTTTGCTGTTAAGCTTAATCCAGTTATTGTTGTTTAAAAATGCAACGGTATTTATCACCCTTTCATTATCAAGAAGGTTAACAAGAAATCCAGAATCTTTATTTACCTGCAGCTTGTAAATAGTTCCTCCATTATTTTTTAAATTGGAATTGCCTGTTCCGAAAAAATTTAAGACTGAATTGTTATAAGTATAAGTGCCATTGTTGGTAAAGTTTGCCTGCACACTGTAAACCCCGTTACCCGAAAGGGAGGCACTCGCATCATTAATTAAGTCTGTACCTGCAATTATTTCCCCGTTATTGCTAACAACTCCTGCAGATGCATTGGTAAAAGATGTTGCTGTATAAATAGCAGCGCCGTTTTGTATTGTAATTTCTGCCCCGTTATTTACCATTTGCGCACCAGCCTGCAGTGATAGAAATAATAACATGAACAGTAATGCAACTTGCATTGCGCCTTTAATTGATTTCATGATATAATTTTTTAAGATGAAATAATTGGGCGTATTAATTGCCAAGGCACATTATATTCCAGGTAATGTTTTGGCTGATAGTAGAATTGCTTGTATTGAGAAGCCTGCATTTGCAACTTGTTGCCGTTACATTATATATTATAAGCTGAAGCTGGTACAGCGGGCCTGCCGTGCCGCCATTTGAAACAATATTGCCAACATATACCTGCGGGGCGTTGCTAAACCCGCCTATAAAACCAATTGTTGCTTCGGGCGATAAGGAGTGTGGTGCAAGGTTATTGATTGTAAAAGCCGCTGATCGCGTGTAAAATTTTATATTGGTGCTGCTGGAAAGGTTATATAAAACGCCTTTGTTATTATTGACTGTTAATGTGCCGGTAACTTTTGCAGCACCATTTACAGTTGTTGTTCCGTTTAATTCAGTTGTACCTACAACATCCAATTTTGCGGAAGGGGCCGTAGTGCCGATACCTACATTTCCGCCATTGGCTATTGCGAGTCTTGATGATCCGTCTTCAGCAATATTCAAATAATTGCCGCCGCTGCTGTAAGTCATTATCCAGTATTTGGAATCTGTAGTATTGTGGAGTGCAACGGAACCATCTTCTACCTGTATTTTATATATGGGCGACTGGGTGCCTACGCCGAGGTAACCGCCGAGGTAGCAATTGCTGTTTGTGTTAATAGCTCCGTTTACGTCCAGCTTGTGAGCCGGTGTTGCAGTACCAATGCCTACATTTTGAGCGAATGCGCTGCATGCAATAATCAAGCATAAAAAAGAGAGTGAGATTTTGTTTTTCATTGTTAGCTTTTTTGATTGATAGAATTGGTCGGCGAAACTATTATATGGCTAACAGCGCTTAAAACTGGTTTATTAAATGGCTGCAATCATTTATTAAGCGGTATGATTCTTAATAAAAATTTTAGGGCCGGGCATAGTGATTTTGGGCGCAGGTATGATTAGCTTTTTTTCCGGAACTTTTAGTAAGGCAGGTTACGCAGCTTATCTTCATTAAGTAATGTGATGGTGCTGCCTTGCAAATCGATTAATTTTTCGCTTTTAAAATCAGATAAAGTCCTTATTAAAGATTCGGTGGCAATACCGGTGGCCTGTGCAAGATTTTCCCTTGAAAGATTTATGGTATTGGTGTTTTCTTCGCGCTTAAATTTTTCAAACATCTGGATAAGCTGGTAAGCCACTTTTTTCCTGAGTGAGCTATACGCAAGATTAAGCAGGCTTTCTTCTTTATCTAAAACATTGTGCGCTATTAATTTTATAAACTGTTTTGCAACCTGCGAATCGCCGGAAATGAGCGCTAAAAATTCATCCTTAGGAATATGCATTATTTCTGCATCTTCAAGCACCTGCGCATTCTCTTTATAATTTATATCTTCCAGCACATAAGTATAACCAAAAAAATCACCTTCGCCATAAATGTTCGTGATCAGGTCTTTACCATCTTCGTTGGTTTTATACGTTTTTACTTTACCGCTTTTTATATAATATACTTTTTTTGGTCGCTGGCCTTCAGAATACAATGTTTGCTTCTTCCTGTAATCATATAATTCCCTTTCTGATGAGGTAAGCGGTATGCTGCCTGTTTCTTTTACATCCTGTATAAATGCATCGGCGCTTTTATTATTCTTAGCAGCATTTTGTTTAATGGATTCCAGTTTTTTAAGCCTTGTTTCAATTGCATTCAGCAGCTCAATGCCATCAAAAGGTTTGGTTAAGTAATCATCAGCGCCCATTTCCATTCCTTTTCTTAAATCTGTTTTTTCAGATTTTGCAGTTAAAAAGATAAATGGGATGCCATAAGTTTCTATTTGTTTGTTTAAAAGATGCAATACGCCATAGCCATCTAACACCGGCATCATAATGTCGCACACGATTAAATCGGGGCTTGCCTGCTGTGCCAGTTCCACGCCTTTTTTCCCGTCTTCAGCGGTAATAACTTCATAGTTGGAAAGCTCAAGGATTTCTGCAATGTTTTCCCGAACCTGTGCATTATCTTCTATTACAAGAATTTTTTTCATTTGTGCATATTTATTTTTCAGTTGTTTTATGATATGGCCTTGTGTACATGCCCCTGTGTGAAGCATGCATTTTATAGTGCCGTTTCATTACCTGATTTAGGAATGCGGATGGTAAACGTAGTTCCCTCATCCAGTTTACTTTCAATTTTAATATCGCCATTCATTAATTCAACATATTTCGCCACAATATGCAGGCCCAGGCCGGTACCCTGTATATTGAATGCATTTTTAGCCCTGAAAAACCTTTCAAACAAATGCTGCATATCGCTCTCTGAAATTCCAATACCATAATCCTGTATCGACAAATTAAAACTATCTGCATTAAAGCCTGCGGTAACATTAATCATTGATGCTTCGGGCGAAAATTTTGTTGCATTAGACAAAAGGTTCATGCAGATATTTCTTAAAAGATGCTTATCCAGCATCACCTCACTGTTGCCGGTATATTCAAAATTAATTTTCTGGCCGGGCTTAAGGTTTATCTGCATTTCGCTGATCAGCAGGTCAAATTCTTTCACGCAATCTTCGGCGCTCATGGGCTTAATGTCGGCCCTTATCAAACCTTCATCCAGTTTATCAAGCGACAAAAAATCGTCCAGTATATTTTTCATATCGCCCACGGCATTCTTTATGCGCTCAATATGTTTAATGCGTTTCTCCGGTGCATCTATATTGTTGTATTGTTCCAGTAAATAAGAAGAAGATAAAATAGTGCTTAGCGGTGTTTTAAATTCATGTGAAGCCATCGACACAAACCTTGATTTCAATTCGCCCAATTCCTTTTCTGTTTTTAATGCTTCACTTAATTCTCCTTTTGATTTTTCAAGGGCAGTTAAAGTTTCCCGTAACATTTTAGTGCGGTCTTCAATTTTCTTTTCAAGCCCTGCATTAAGCTGTTTCACTTCTTTACTAACCCTTTCCAGTTCATTTTTTTGTGCAAGCTGAATTTCTTCGGAGTTTTTTCTTATTGTAATATCAATCACAAATGCAATTACAAAAATTGAATTCTCGATGGTATAATTGCTGAGGCTTACTTCAACAGGGAAAACAGAGCCATCTTTTTTTAGCCCGTATAAATCCCTGCCCGCGCCCATTGCCCGGGGTGAAGGATGTTTGTAAAACCCCGACCTGTAATGTTCGTGTTTTGATTTTAATGACTGGGGGAGAAGTATGTCAACCGGTTTGCCAAGCACTTCTTCTTTTGTATAACCAAAATCGCTTTCTGCCTTCCTGTTAAAATTGATGATAGAACCTTGCGCATCCGTTACAACAATACCAATAGTTGCATAATTAAATAAGGCCTCAAATTGTTTTATCGTATCTGCCATTCTTTATGATATTATTGAGATCATTCGCTGCAAAATTAATCTTCATTACACCAAAAAAATGGGTTTGAGCAACGGTGATGACAATCAAATAGAATTATTGTACAATCATAAGCATTATTTTATTGCATAAGAAATGAGAGAGAAGATTTTTTAGTTGCCTTGCCGGAAAAATCATGATAGGATATTGGCAACAGCGCCCTGCTTTAAATGCTTTTGCTGAACACCTGGTTATTTAAAGCAGCTATATTTTGCCTGCGCAGTTTTATGTCGAAAGCACTGGCAATATTCCTGATGAAATAATGACCTTCGGGTGTAAGCTTTGCTGCTGTTTTATTAAACACAATAAGGCCATCTTCCGCAAACTCCTGTAATGCAGGAAAGCTGTATTCTTCCAGTAAAGGCAAAGATTCTTCAAGAAAATATGTTTCGCCCCTGCAGCAAATATCCAGTATGTATTGTTTAAAAATTATATCTTCTTTATTTAAAAAATATCCTTTGCGCACCGGTATTTCACCATTATGCACGCGCTGATAATACCCGGCGATTGTTTTTTCATTTTGTGCATATCCTGTTCCGCTATCGCTTATTGCAGAAACGCCGAGACCAGCCAGCATGCCTGTATGCTGTGTTGTATAACCCATGAAATTTCGGTGCAATGTTCCATCAGCAGAAGCTTTATATAAAGCATCGTGCGGCAATGCAAAATGATCCATGCCAATATCATAATAACCATTATCGAGCAGCAGCTTTTTACCTGTTAAATACAGCTCAATCTTTTGTGTGGGGCCGGGCAGGTCATGTTCATCAAACAGCCGTTGCGCCTTGCTTGTCCACGGCACATGCGCATAACTGTAAAATGCAATCCTGTCGGGCCTTAATTGCAGTACTTCATTAAAAGTTTGTTCAATGCTGTCAACCGTTTGAAAAGGCAGGCCGTAAATGAGATCGAAATTCACAGAAGTAAACCCGGCCTTTCTTGCCATATAAGTTGCTTCCACAATATTTTCAAAAGGCTGAATGCGGTTGATGATTTTTTGTACGTATTCATTATTATCCTGTACGCCATAACTTATGCGGCGAAAGCCAAGATCAAACAACATTTGTAAATGTGCTTTGGTTGTATTGTTAGGATGGCCTTCAATGCTGAACTCGTGCTGCGGATGAATAATCACATCGTCCAATATATAATTTAATAAGCGGTTTAAATTTTCAGGAGAAAAAAAAGTAGGCGTGCCGCCGCCAATATGCAGTTCACGTATCACAGGTTTATCTTCCATTAAATGCCGGTAAAAATCCCATTCTTTCTGAATGGCAGGTATGTATTCATTTTCCACTTTATGATTGGTGGTTATTTTTTTATTACATCCGCAATAAGTGCAAAGCGATTCGCAAAACGGCAAATGCATATAAAGGCTTATGCCCTTGTTTTTATTATTGAGCATAAATTGCTCCCTGAAATTTTCTTTCCAGTCGTATGCTTTTATATTATCCTGCCAGTAAGGAACGGTGGGATAGCTTGTATAACGGGGCACAGGCAAATTGTATTTGTGCACCAGCCGTTTGTCTATAAATGCTTTATTCGCCATTAGTCAAAATTAACCGGCATGCACAGTGTGAAAGGTGATTGCAGGCATAACCTGGTGGCGGAAAGCATGATTTAAATCATGCTTTGGCTGCAATAAAAAACTTAACCTGTTTATATCTTTTGATTTGTTTGCATGATTGCTTTAATTTAAAAGCCTCAAAACATATATGATAAGAATTGAGAAAAAAGAAATTGATTATGCAGAATGATAAAACCAGCATTTAAATTTTTTCATCAACATAAAAATACCTGCACATAAAACCACAAAACGATTGCACATGAAAACTTCAAAATTTATTATTGTTGTTGCGTCATTACTTTTTTTAAACATGGCTTTGTTTGCACAAGACCGGTATCAGCCCACGTGGGAATCGCTTTCAAAATACCAAACACCTGAATGGTTTCGCGATGCGAAGTTTGGCATCTTCATTCACTGGGGCGTTTATTCTGTGCCTGCATTTGGCAGCGAATGGTATCCGCGTAATATGTACCAGCAGGGGTCTGAAGAATATAAGCACCATGTTGAAAAATATGGTCCGCAAAATAAGTTTGGTTACAAGGATTTTATTCCCATGTTCAAAGCAGAAAAATTTAATGCGGATGAATGGGTAGCGCTTTTTAAAAAGGCTGGCGCCAAATATGTGGTGCCGGTTGCCGAACATCATGACGGATTTGCCATGTATAAGACAGCTTTATCAAAATGGAATGCAGCAGAAATGGGGCCGCACCGCGATATAGTTGGCGAGCTGGATGCGGCTGCTAAAAAGGCCGGCTTAATTTTCGGCGTATCATCGCATCGCATAGAGCACTGGTGGTTTATGAATGGCGGCAGGAAATTTAACAGCGATGTGAATGATCCTGCGTACGCAGATTTTTACGGGCCTGCAAGAGAGCAAAATGAAACAATGAGCCCGGAATATATGAACGACTGGCTGTTGCGCTGTACGGAGTTGGTAAATAAATACCAGCCGCAATTATTCTGGTTTGACTGGTGGATTGAACAACCTGCACTGGAGCCTTACCGCAAAAGTTTTGCAGCCTATTATTACAATAAAGGCCTGGAATGGAACAAAGGTGTTGTGATAAATAATAAATATGCCATTGCTTATCCTGAAGGAACAACTGTGCTGGATATTGAACGCGGCAAACTTACCGGCATAAGAAAGCTGCCCTGGCAAACAGATGATGCTATCAGCTATAAATCCTGGGGCTATATACCTAATGATAGTTTTAAAACTGCCAAATACCTTATCAATAATTTGATTGATATTGTTAGTAAGAATGGCAATCTTTTATTAAATATCGGCCCGCGGCCTGATGGAACGATCCCGGAAGAAGCGCAGCAGCGTTTACTTGAAATTGGTAAATGGCTTGATATTAATGGCGAAGCTATTTATGCTACCCGGCCATGGAAAATTTTTGGAGAAGGCCCCACAGAAGTGGCCGGCGGCGCATTCAGCGATGCAAAAGATAAACCTTTTACTGCTGATGATATACGGTTCACCACTAAAGGCGATACGCTTTATGCCATATCAATGGATGTTCCGCAAAAAGATATCCTTATAAAAAACCTGTCATCAGCTTCAGGAAATGGAACAGTTGAATCCGTTGCATTGATTGGAAGCAGCGACAAAGTAAGCTGGTCTCAAACTAAAAACGGCTTAGTTATAAAACCGCGCAAAGATTATCCATCAGGTTATGCGGTGGTTTACAGGATAACATTTATTAAATAAACAGGCACCAGGATATGATTGTGATGATAAATAATGAAGAATTAAACTTATGAACGTTTAAGTAAAACATTATTGATTCGGGTAAAAGAAGGTTTCTGCCTCCGTGAAAAAGACGTGTAAAAACATGATTAAATTTTACATGGGTATAGGTTGTTCATCTTTTGTTTCAATTGCATAATCATTTAAATAATGTCTTATCCTTTTGCGCAGCACATTATCGTATTCCCGTTTAACCGGGTGCATCCAGAAAGTATCTTTTTTATTTAAAGCGCAGTCAACATCTTTTATTGAAAAATCTTTCTTGTACTTAACATATTCGTAGTTGCACGGGTTGCGTGCAATCTTATATCCTAAAAGCGCCGTTAATGTTGGTAATACAACTTCTTCAGTCGCCCATAATTTTGTTTGGCGCATGATAGATTTCAGCGTTTCATCTCTTTCAAATAACTGAACAAGATCGCGGGACGCCGACGATGAGAAAACGCAGGAGGGCCAGAATGTCCAATGGACAAACTTGCTTTCACCATCTTTAAATTTTTGTAATAAAGGTTTCCACAAAGCGTATTCTTTAAACGCCTGTATGGCCGGCCAAACTTCAACATTCAAATCATTACTTGTTAAACGTTGCGGTTTGTTTGAAAGCATACCAACATTTCCCTCAAATACAGATGATGTTTTAAGATAGCTTGAATAATTTTTCTTCAGCATAAGTTGATCAGAATCAACCATGGTGATTGAATCAAATTTGAAATTATTCAAAGCATATTCCATGCAATGCAGCGCAAAATTGTGCAGGTAACCGTGCTGTGTTAAAGCTGGTTTAGGATGAATAACAGTATTATATTTTTCAAAACTCAAAGTGTCTTCAAAAAGGTTTTTATCGGCGCCGCCATTGTATAGGATTATGGTGGATGAAGGGTCGTTGTAATGCAGGTTTTTTACAAGATCAGTAATGCATTCTTTACTGTTATGTACAAGGCAGGCAAATATATTTTTAAAAGTGCTGGTTTCAGCAGCAGGCTCCTTGCTGTTATTATTTTGAATAAAAACATTCTTTGCTTTATCATAACCGTTTATATATAACGTCCAGTCATGCTTCATTATTTTTTGCAGTTCTTCAACAGGGTAATTATGCCACCATGCGCTTGTTGTTTTTTTAGGGCTTAAATTATTTTCATGAATTATATGCACGGCAATACCTGAATTGCTTAAGGCTTTAACACGGCCGGGTGCAGTGGCCCAAACAAACAAGCCATCTACGCCCACATTAATATCTGCAAAACGGTTGTAGCACCACAACTTTTTTTTATAGCATAAAGAACTTCCCAATAACCACATCCGCTGACTGGCAGGATAGATATAACGGTAACCAATATTATTATGCATATCATAATAAAGCAGGTTGTTAATACCACATACATCAACCTTTGGATTATTCAATGCTTCTACCTGGTATTGCAGGCGCCATGAAGCATACCAGTCGTCATCATCCCAATTGGCAATTACATCGCCTTTGGCATAAGTGCAGGCCATGTTTAGTTTGGCGCCAAGCGTTAATTTTTTACTCAGTTTAAAATACCTGATGGAAGTGTTTGAAGGCACCAGGTCTTCCACGGTATCGCTGCCATCATCAATAATGATTAATTCTTTATTAGGGTAATCCTGCCTTAAAAAATATTCAATTGCATGAGGTATAAACTTTCTCCTGTTATACGTTGGCATAATGCAGGAAACCAGCGGCAGCCCGTTTTCGTTTTTCAATAAGTCAGCATGCATGATCTGTCATTTTAAATGATGATCAAAAAAATAAAAACATTATATGGGAAATTAAGAGGCGATGCTTTTCACTATCTAAGTTAGTGCTTAAATTTTCACAGGCAAATATTTATATTGATTTATTTGTGCGATTAAAAAAGCTCATGTTGCGTGTTATATTTCATCTTTTATATACGACGACTTAATAAAAATACATCAGCTATATTCAATAAAATATCTACATTTATTGCGCTAACCTTTTTTCAATTGGTCTTTTGTTTAGCTGAATAAAATTTATGCTTACCAGCCTGATCAATAATAAATCAGATGCACCGTCTGTTAACAATAAAAAACAGCTTTTCTTTCAGCCAAAGCTTTCAATCAATCAGCCGGATGATATCTATGAACAGGAAGCTGATGCCATGGCTGATCGTGTAATGCATGATAACCCTGTTGAGCAACAATCTTTTTTCAGGCCATCTTTAATAAACGTTCAGCGCAAATGTGCGCATTGTGAAGAAGAGGAAGGAAAATTACAACGTAAGGAAACAAACACAGAAAATACAGTTTCGGAAACAATAAGCAGCCAGTTGCAGGAAAATAAAGGCGGCGGCATGGCATTAGACCGTCAAACCCGTCAATTTATGGAAACCCGCTTCAACACAGATTTTAGCGGCGTACGTATTCATGCCAATAATACTGCTGCTGAAATAAGCCGCAGCATTAACGCAAAAGCATTTACTGCAGGCAACGATATTTATTTTAATAAAAATGAGTATGACCCTGCTTCAAATAAAGGCAGGCATTTATTGGCGCATGAACTTACACATACGCTGCAGCAAACAGGCGCAATTCAAAGAAAGACCGATTGCAGTTATGAAAAATTTGAACATGAAATAACGGGCGTTGGTGCATCATTAAAATATCTGAAGGCAACGCCGGATGCAGAAGCCAGTAATTTTCCCGGCGAAGCTATAGTTGACGGAGATATTGTAACTGTAAAAAATGAAGGCGGGGCACTTACTTACAACAATATAAAAAACTGTACCTGGGCCTGGGTTGAAGTGCCGGGCAAACACGCAACCGATAAAAATTACCCAGTACTGCATGGTTTTATTGAAACAAAATATTTAAAGAATAAAACAGCGCCTGAACCTTCGCAGCCGGAGCCTCCAAAATCAACGCCGGCATCGGAAACCATTTCTTTTATCGAAGGCCCTGAAATCATTTATCCCGGCGGCCAGTTTGAATATACAGCTCATGCTATGGCGCCGTTGTCAACACCTGTAAACTTTTCAGGCGTTAAATGGGCATTTCAATACAACAGTGAAGCGGTTAATAATTTTGATACCAGCAAAGGATTGTCAGTTGATGATAACACAGCAACGTTGAATGTTTTTATTCCCGCTGAAAAAAAAGCAGAGAAGATTACCATTTTTGCCTACGCAACCTCTCCTGAAAATGGCGCATCCAAAGAAAGTATTTTAAAACCTGTATCGATTGTTGAATCTAAAAAAGATAAAGGTAAAAACGCAGATGGCACTGTTGCCGATGATATGAAACATGGAGATTTTACGCCTGACCAGATTAAGGACATCGGGCTTTCATTTAAGCTTGATTACCTGGTTTCTTATAGCGACGAGCAATTATTCTCATTCTTAAAAAGCATGGCTTCAACGCTCTTTTCTGTTGGCGAACTTGAAACCAATGCATTGGCCATGATAGATCATTTTAAAGACAATACGGGCGCTGATTACTCCAGCCCTGCACTTACCAAAGCTGTGGAAGAACACGAAGCCACAAAAAGATTTATTACGTATGTAAAGATGGAGCTGAGTAAAAAAATATTGGCCGAAAAAGAAGGTATAAAACAAACTGCAGTTACCAAAGGTGCGCTTGAAAAATACCGCCCTGTATTTAATTCTGCCGGCGATACGTTTGCAGGCGGTTTAACCTTTGCGATTAATGATACATGGGCTTATCAATCTGAAATTACTTACCTGGATTATAAGAATGATAAAGATTTCAAGGGTAAGCTAAAGATAATGTTGTATGATGACTTTGGCCTGGATAAGCCGGATGTGGAAAAGAAATACGGTTATCTCCAGGGCTTCAGGGCATGGTTTATATTACAGCACGACAGAGGATATAAACCATTTATTACGGTGGTAGAAATGGAAGTTCCTTTTGACGAATCCATTGCTGAAATAGAACCAAAAATGAAGGCGGAAGAACAGGCGGCAAAAGACAGGGCTGAATATGAAAAAACATTTAAGCATCCACCCAGCGGTGCAAAATATTAATGCAATAAATGTTGAAACAACAGGCTATCATAAAAACACCAGAAAATACCATTGGCCATCCGCATAAACGGAATGAACAGTTTTTCTTTCAGCCAAAGCTTTCAATCAATCAGCCAAATGATATCTATGAACAGGAAGCTGATGCTATGGCTGAAAAAGTAGTGGAGGAAAAAGAAGCACCGGTTGAAAAAAAATTTTTTCAACCACAGGTTGTTCAACGCAAATGCGCGCATTGCGAAGAAGAAGATCTGCAGAAAAAAATTCAGAAAAAACAAGTAAATGATGCTGATACAATCATTCAGAGACAGGATGAAAACGAAACACCACAAAGCAATCAGAATTTTCAGCTACCCAAACTTCCGCCCTTTTTGCCACCGCTTCAACTCAGGCCTCCAACTGATTCAATCGATTATTTAGGATTAAGAGAAACGTTTTTTAACCGAGGTGTAATGTCTCCCGGCCTTTACATGGATAGCGCCCAACAAGAATGGGCGAGACAATATCAATTTTATTCGCAGCTTGGCTTAGGCAATGTTATCGGCAATACTTTTGCAGGCGAAGCTTTACGCTTTTTTGGTGTAAAGCCACCGGGCGGCGATTGGAATGCATGGCTGTCAAATACAACTACACCCATTGCTGTTGATTCAGCTTTATCACGCGATTTTCCAACTTTTAATGAGCAGGAAGAAAGAAGGGGCGGCCTGCCTAATCCAACAATTATACATGCGCCGGCGCTTCATTTTAAAAAAGCCGGAGATGGAAGTGCTTCAATAGAAGTTTCAGAAGAAACAGAAAATTATATAAACACCTTATCCGGCGGTGAACCTTTAAGCAAACAGGAAAAAAACTTTTTTGAACCGAGAATAGATTCAGATTTTTCTGATGTAAGAATTCATACTGACAGGTCAGCAAATCAATCTGCAAAAAACTTAAATGCACTTGCTTATACGCAGGGCAATAATATTGTTTTTGGCTCCGGGCAATATAAGCCGGATACAGACGATGGTAAAAAATTACTGGCACATGAATTAACGCATGTAGTGCAACAAAACGGCGCTCTTCAGCGCAAGCCTGCTGTAATTTCGGCAACATTTGAAGAAGACCTTCGCGCTCAATTGCAGGCCGGCCAATATGCTACCGCTTATCTTGCTTTGAATGATTATTTGGATTGGAAGGGGCTTGAAGCAAAAAGAAAATGGCTGTTTGATCATGCTGAAATAAGATACCTGTTTTTAAAGAGTTTGCCATCAACTGTAATTGCCGAAATATATTCTGCTGATGAATTAATTTTTAAACCTCGTGCAGAAGTTTATGCAATCATTAACTGCTGGTATCAAACCGAAGATGAAAAGAAACTGGTGTATGCAAACAACCTGCCGCTGTTCGATTATCTCGTACAACAGATTTCACCATATACAGGAGAAAATGTTGTTGACGTAGTGGTGCGGTTAACCAGCGCAATTCCCTCCAAAACATATACAGATTTTACTTTAAACCCTGAGTTCCATATTATTAATTTATTAGCGCCAACAATAGAAAGAAAGATAAAATTTTATGCCGTATATGATGGCCTTTTTAAAGTTGCTCAAAAGAAGTTTGACCCGTTCACTGGCATTACAAAATCTGTTTATGAAGATATTACCGATACCAATGAAGTAAATAAAGAAAAGGCAATAGAAATTTATGATGCGCTAAAAAAATTACCGGATGAACAACGCAATGCATTTTTGGAAACCGCTGCTTTTGCAGGTACGCTGGAAGCAGATAAAGACGCAGAAAAATATTATAGAAAGAATTTTAAAGCGCAATACAAAGCGCTGCCGCATAATTGGGATAGCGCTATTATGCCCTGGAACTGGGACAGGTGGGATGCACCTTTCGCCGAACGATTAACTATTGATCACGTTGCACTCATGAGTGCAAAGCTCACTTACGAATATAAAAGCACACGAAAGTTTGGATTTGATACGGGCATTGACAATAAGAAAGATGCGGCGGCAGGAAAAGATAAAAGTGATGCGGAAAAGCTGATAGCGCAAATGCAGGACGATAATATTTTCACAAGCGCATCACGGCTTTATCTTTTACTTGCTATTGGTGTGAGGGGTGGTTTGGAGAAAGACATTACAGGAAAAGTATTGAGGCCAAAGAGTGCAGAAGGAAAAATTGATAAGCAGTTATTGGTGCTTATTGAAAATTATGGCTTCCTGGCAAATGACCAGTTTAATTATCATGCAGACAAAGCCAGGAATGTTGATCATGATGTTTGGCAAACAGGCTACATCATGAGCCGCACTATTTTTGGAGATAAGTCAGGCAAAGCAATCGGTGAGCAAAGAGGCACTTTTGATTTGCTCAAGTTACAGGAAACAACAGATAATCTTGGTTCATTGGGTGGAATGCGTTTTGATAATGCAGTGCTCGCAAACAATGAATATTATGATGAACAATGGCTTGATAAAAAGGTAAAGGCGCACGAGGGTTCTGATACATTGCTTGCCAACCTGGAACTAACTAAAGGCAGTGCAAGACAAAATAAAATTTTTGCCAGCATACGCAACAGCGTAAAGCAGGCGAATATTTATGCTTCAACTTTATTAGTTGATGGATTAAACTTTTTTAAAGCAGGCGCACTCTATCGCAGCGGCCCCGGTCTATTGCAGGGAATTGAGATTCATTTGTCGTGGACAAAAGATACAAGCGATCCCGACAATGATATTTATTTAAGTCTTGGTATTGATAATATATTGCTGAACAACTTTCAGTTGGTTGCACCGAAAAGCACCATTGCCATCGGGCAGATTGGAATGAAAGGAATGAATATTTCATTCTCACAAAACAAATTACCTGCAGCCAAAGGCCTGTTCATCGGGCTTTTCAAAAACGCTGATTATACTTTAAATGCATTAATGGTTTTATTACCAAATGTGCTGACGCTTTTGCCATACGCAGTAATGACAATGACAGAAGAATTTAAAGGCGCAAAAGCGCATGTGTATAAAGATAAACTTGGTGATTTAATGCAGGCTGATTTTTCACAACTGCAGGGATCGTTAACTTTTACAAGCCTCAATATAAAAAACCTGTTTGATACAACTGCAGGCTTCCTCGATGATTTCAGTATAGAAAAAAGAGACGAACAAGGCAGGCTTATAAAACAGGAGATCACCGTAAAAGAAACCAATTTATGGACGATTGACGCTTCAAACAATATTAAAGACAGGATAAAAACCATCGACAGGAAAATTCTTGCGGCGAAAGCCGAACTTGTAAACAGTGATGCAGATAAACGCATTATTGCTTTGGAAAATGAAAAGCAAAAGCTACTGGGTATAACTACCCGGAAAGCGTTGAGGTATGAGAACAAAGATGAAGAAATGACAAGAATGCGTGATATATACAAACAGCTAAGAAAATTAAACACAGAACTGGACGAACAGTTTGCAAAAGAAAAAGTTGATAATCCTTTATACGATCCGCTGGTATTTAAAGTGCTTGAAGCTGAAAAAGATTCGCTTGAAAAAGACCTTGACTATCTTGATAATAAATATTTTGATGATGTAAAATTTGCTGCAGGCGATAAAGACGGTATCGAGCGTTATGAAGCACGCAAACGCAAGGCAGCATTTGAAGCCAAATATAAGAGTGCGGATGTTACGGTAAAACTGAGGGGCATCAATTTACATGGTGGCGCTTATGTAAGGGATATGCTGAACGAAACGCTTAAATCTTTAGGCTTTGAGGAGCCAACTTTAAAAGGCCTTGAAAATATAGAAATCGGCGGTGTTGATTCAGCATTTATCGCCAGTGGTAAAGGTGTTTCAGCACTTGATAAAAAACCTGGCGTTTTGGTTCGCAACTTAAGAATCCCGCTTATTACTTCGCCAAAGCTTGCTTATAAAACTGAAGGCATGCTGTTGGAAGCCGGTAATACAATGCTTGAAAATATTTATGTTTCCGTAGCCATAGATTTCTCTGAAAACCCATTGAATAAAGAAGCCGGGGCATCTTATAAATATAAATTATCCAACTTGTATGTTGGCAAGGCAACATTTGATGGGCTTACTATTAAAATGGGCAAAGCTGAACCGTTGCTGGATTTTCCTTCAAAAACACCTGTTGAAGTTTACGGTCTCCGGGTTTGGGATTATGATCCTGAAGTTGGCAATATCAACTTAAAAATAAATGATGTACAAGCACAGGGCGTTTATGCTGATGCGAATGAAGCCGATAAAACAAGCAGGAAGATTGGTTTTGGCATTGATACAGTAATTGGCCACGAACCCGGAAAAAACCTCAAGCCTGCTATTGAGATAAACTATGATAAGAAAGATGAAAGCGTAATTACAAAGGTTAATATAGCTTCTGCGTGGATACCATCAATTGATGTGCAGTCACCGGAATTAAGTATAAACAGTGTGGCAAAAGATTCCAATGCGGTTGAAGTGAAAGATGTACAGGCTGATGTAAAAATTATTCTTGAAAAAAATGCCATCCCCGGGGCAGAACCCAGCAGGCCCATGAGCATTGAAATAAACAGCCTGCATGTTGGTGAAATTAATGCGCAGGGCATTAACCTGGTTATGCGCGAAGTGCCGGATAATGAAAACAAAGACCCCAAAGCAAAGCCGGCAAAGCAAACTGTGCAGGAAGTAACATTGCCAAAAAACGATAAAATATCCATACAGGATATTAATGTGCTCGGCCTGCGCATAACCATGGCTGAAGAAGGAACACAATTAAGTACAATTGGCGACAATGCAGAAGTGGGTATAGGCAAAACCGATCTTGGCGGAATTGGTTACAAAGAAAAAACGGCCAAGGGAAGTGTATTGAAAGCTGTTGCTTTACACAGCGGCAAATTTAATTCGCTTACGCTTGAAGCCATTGCAAGAAATGGAAGGCAATACACGCTGAAAGAGTTCTTTAAGTTCTTTGGCAGAACAAGGCTGGAAGGCCTTGATGCAGGCGGAACGTATAAAGAAGGAAAAACAAATGTTGAGCTTGGTTTAAAGGGGAAGAAAAATATCCCCATCAGCATAGATTATACAGAAGAAAAAGATGGTAAGCCGGGTTATTATGATATGCGGCTGCCGCTATCCCGCGTGAATGTGCCCGGTCTGCATATTGAAAAAGATGAGCATGAAGTAATCATTCCAAAACCTGCAGATAAAGCGCATGTTTCATTCATGGATGATGTGGATGCACGGTTAAGGGCTTATGTGGAATTTGACAGCGATAACAAAGTGCACTATGATATTTATTTGATGTCGCTCGATATAGCAAAGCTGAATGTTTTCGGGCTGGAATACCATAACAAGAAAGAAGGCGTTGACGTAAAATTTGATGCATCAAAAGGCCTCGTTATTCCGGATGTACATGCAGGCGGTTTCCGTTTCTCTTCTGCAAAAGGCTTTGATGTATTTGGCAAAGCAGGCGGGTGGCTAACTGCAGGAAGCGCTGAAGAAAGTATAACGGCAGGTTTTGACAGCATTTCGGCAAGGCTTACCGATGGCGGCTTCCTGGCGGAAAAAGATGGTGGCCGTTCAGCCCTTGACCTGGATATAGCCTCGCTTGGATTTATGCGGGATAAAGATGGTAACATGGTTATTGTGCTGGGCGCTATCAGCGGCGGGTTCCCCAAAATGACCATTACGCAAACAGATGCTACATCCGGCGCGGTTACTACTACGGTAATCAGAAGTACCGATAATAAAGCCGTAACAGCCGAGGGTGCGCTGATACATTTAAATGCTGATAAGAACAAGGTGATTGACGTATTAAGTTTAACGGCAGGCGGTATTACGGTTGACAGCATTGAAACAAAAGGCAAAGAAAAAAATACCACATCTGTTAAGCTTGCTTCTGATGCACTGGGCGCAGATACAGCCAGTGTGAAATTAAATGCTGATGGTTCAAAGGAAATTACACTCACCAATATTAAAGGCGGCAAAATAAGTGCTGATCTTATTGCTGAAAGTGATGGTAAAAAAACATCTGAAAAAAATATTACACTGCCCGATCCTGAGCTTATCTCGTTAGAAGCAGTGACCATTAAGATAGACCCGGATAAACACCAGCATATCATCCTGCAAAAACCAACTATACGTAAGTTTAACCTGCGTATGCCAGGCGTGAAAAAAGCCGGTGATTATACAAGCATACGTTGCGACCTTACCATTGATGGCAATGTAGAGTTAGGCAATGGCAGCTTTGAAGACATGACAATAGGTGATCCTTTCGATGCCTTTATTTTTAGCGTAGAAGATAATGTGCCTGTACAGATAAGCAACCTGGGGTTTGAATATAAAGACACGAGCACTTCCGTGCCCGATGCAGAAAAACCAGATCCGGTATTGATAGAAGCGCAAACAAAGCTGCTTGAGCTGGAAGCAGCAAAAGATGCGGCCGATGAAAAATTACAAAACACACCACCAACAACCGGCAATCCGCGTTTTCCGGTGCGCAACCCGGATTATGATAAAGCTGCTGACGCCTACCAGCAGGCAAAAGGAGCTTACGATGCACAAAAAGCCGCTATCATAACTCATCAAAAAGATATAGCTGCCGCCTCAATGACCAAAAAATACATTGATGCAGTGGAAGGAACTGCGGAACTAAAATTATTTGTTTTAGATACCATGCTTACGCTGAATGTAGAAACTTATGATGGCGCTAAATATGTTCATGTTCCCGATTCAATATTAACCGGCGTTAAGTCCATCGTTAATTCTATCATTACGCTTACCGCCAATAAACCTTTCTGGCAAAGCCCGGAAATTAAGATGCTTGCAAACAGACTTTTCTATTGGTCATTAATTCCATTTGCGCCAACAGCAATGGCTCATATAAAGTCAATTGCAGATGGAAATGGGGTAGGAGCAGTGTATAACCTGTTTAACGATTCCAGCCTTTCTCTTGGCGCCATGACAGATGATGCAAATATGTTCGGGATAAATATAGACCTCGAAACATCATGGCTGGCAGATATTTCCGGTTACGACGACCAGCCTGTGTTTGCCATTTGCGAAAAGAAATATAAACATCCAAATAAAGATGATTATTATAATTTATGGGGCATTATTGAAAACCTTAAATATGTAAGCCCTGCACTGGTTTCAAACCAGGGCGTGTTGAATGCAACACGATTAAAAAGTTTACTGGATGGAACACAAACGGCAAAAGACCTGGATGAATTAGGTATGAAACAGGCAGGCCTGGAATTGCTGGCCTATCTTATCGATTGCTTTAAAAAGGAAGGAGAGGATATACAAAAAGAAATTATGCGCAAGCTGGCCGTTGATTTAACGGCTGATATATCGCTTAAACCGCAGGAAGTGATCAATGCATTATTAAAAGAAAAAGATGCCGGCAGCTTAAACTTTGATAAAGGCAGCAACAAAGTTGAAGATATACATATTGAAGGCGCTTACATTAACCAGGGCATTAATAAAGGAGCAGCCCGTGTTGGAGGTGGAAAAGAAGGTAAAGATAACATCAGCATTCCGGGCGCCACCTATTTATTAGATGAAAAAAGTAAAACTACAAAAGTGAGTTATAGCTCAATAGAAGTATCGCCTTTGCTGTTAGGTTATGAAAGTGATGTATATAAAGTGCTGAATGAAAGCATTACTATAAAAGGATTGAAAGGCGCTATTAAGAAAAAATAAGCTGATATAGTTTCCATCGCAGCATAAATGTGATAAACGCTCATTAATTAAAAAATAAATTTCACTTGAGAACGTGCAGGTACATAAGAAGAAAAGCAAACGTGAATTCGTTATCAGCCTCTCTATTCTTTCAGCCCGGGTTAGCTGCAGGCGGGCATGATGATGAATATGAAAAAGAAGCAGATGTGGTAGCCGGTAATATAATGATGAAAGAAACATCAGCAGGTAAGAAATTCTTTCCACCGGTTGATATCAGGCCTTTGCAGCAGCACGATAAAGAAGAAGCATTAGTTGCCGGCCCGCAAACAGCATCATACCTGAATAATTTATCAGGTGGCAAAGCTTTACCTGCTTCGGAAAAGGCTTTTTTTGAATCAGCAATGCGCTATGATTTTCAAATGTGCGTATTCATGCAGATGCTGCTGCCAGTGCATCGGCAAAACAATTGAAAGCGCTTGCTTATACACAAGGCAATGATATTGTTTTTGCCAATAACCAATATAAACCTGACACTGCAGAAGGCAAGAAACTTTTGGCACATGAATTAACGCATGTTGTGCAGCAGAACAATGGCGCATCTGCAAAAATTCAAACCAGGCGGGAACTGGATGCGGTTACAGAAAAGGAACAATATGCCAAATGCCTTGCAGCTATAGATAACGTAATAAAAAAGCTGGAAGCAAATGCAGGAAAAGAAGGCATGCCTGGTGATATAAAGGAAGCTATTAAGCTGCTCAGAAAAAAATTTACGGAGAATAAAATCAAATGCTATTACCTGGATGGTATTCAGCATGGCATTACCAATTTTACAACGGGTGAAATTTATATGGATGTAAAGCTGTTACAAGATACGACTGATGTATTTGCAAACATTGGAGAAGGCAATCTGCTGCATGAAGGTATTCATGCACTGCATAATGAAAAATATCCTGTTTCTACAAAGAAATATGGAAAGGCTTTAGATGATAAAGCTGCCGGCAAAACCAGTAGCCTTTCAGATGCGGAGACAAAGGAGTTGCAGAAACTGAAAGCCTGGACTGAGTATTGGGCTTACAGGAAAATGCGGGAATATAATAATGTGGTTTATGCACAAGGGAAAGATGAAGATACCATTCACAACGAAACTTTAAAGCGTATGAGAGAGGAGGGTGGTATAGCAGATTTAAACATTGTTTGGGCCTTTGATCCTAAATGGGACCCAAGAAAATGGAAACCTAAAAATTAAATACGTTTGAAAACGAAGAAGCGCATACCGGAAATAATGCTTCGGCGGGTTCTTTGCTTTTTCAACATAAGTGTACGCGTCAACCAACCAATGTGTATGAATACAATAACAATTGTAGATTTGGTAACGGTTCAATAAACTGCTTAAATTCATTAACCGTTACAATTAATTTTAGTTAATAATTATGCTAACCAAAAAACAGAAACACGAAACCGGAACTGAGAACGCAAAAACAGGCAATGGATCATTCTTTCAGCCAAAGCTTTCAATCAATCAGCCGAATGATGTGTATGAGCAGGAAGCCGATGCGGTGGCAGATAAAGTAATGCGCATGCCTGCAAACCGCCAATCGTTTTTTACACCAATTCAACGTAAATGCAGCGATTGTGAAAAAGAAGATGCGCAGCGTAAAGAAGCAAGCAGCAATGCAATGGTTGCCGATGCTTCAACAGAAAATTATCTTGGCTCACTTTCTGGCGGAACATTAATGAACAATAAAGAGAAAAGTTTTTTTGAATCAAGAATGGGTTATGATTTTTCTGGTGTAAAACTGCATACGGATGCTGCGGCCAATCAATCAGCAAAAAACATAAATGCATTGGCTTATACGCATGGCAATAACATTGTGTTTGGCGAGGGGCAATATCAGCCTAATACAGAACCCGGTAAAAAATTATTGGCGCATGAATTAACGCATGTGGTGCAGCAAAGTGATAATTCAATGATACAACGCGATGTGGTAAACATGGAGCCGTTAACAGTATCTGTGGGCATGCCTTCTGATCTTAGTTCTTTAAGCACCCCGGTGCCGGCAGGTGATATGTTAGCATCTTTTGATACAGCCCATATAGAACTAAACAGCCAACTGCCCGGCACGGCATTGCCTTACACGACAGGCGGTTGGAATGGCAATGATATAGCCAATAAACTTGGCCAATACGATCGTATTCCGGGCACAGACAGCGATGCTGTAAGATGTGTACAGGCAGTTGGCTTAATGAGCCATATTATTATGGGACCTGCGGCTGCAATAAGTTATTTACAGGCCATGCAACTGCAAGGCACACTGGGTGGTTTAACGCCAAGAAAAAGAACGGCTATGCGCGTATTGGAACATGTACAATACCAGATCGAAAACCGCCGTGGTACTTATGGTGAAATGTATTGGGCAATGGAAGCTTTACATGATATGTTTTACAGTGATAGTGAAGGAACGCCTGCCAATACGCCCGATACGGTTAGAGGCCAGGTAACGCCTGGTTTTGATATGTCGCAGAATATGACGAATATAGATGTGTGGTGCAACAACAGTACTGAATTGCTTTCGCAAGCTGCTACATTGCAGCCTGGTGAACAATTCATGCTTAATACCTGGAATGTTTCCTTTAATTCTGTTTTTGATGAAGCCGGTGTGCCAACCACGCAACAGCGTTTACGTTATACGCAAACAGATGAGCGTGACCGGCCGGTGCGCAGTGTTTCAATAAGGCGTATTGATACCACGGTTGGAAAACCTGCAGCCAGCCAGATTGATTTGAACCGCGACAGAAAGCATGGCCACCAGATGCTGATATTTAAAGACCCGGCAGATAGTCATATAAAAATGTATGAACCCGAATTAACGGTAAGCGGCAATCACTTGTTTGATCTTACGGCGGACTCATCTGTAATTAATCCTATGTTGTTTCATGATCAACCTGAATTTGAACTGTTTGAATATGTGCAGCTGTGGGGAAAGATGAGCCCTGCAACAGCTTCTTCGTTTACATCGGGCAGTTTATAAGTTTTAATTTTTTGTTTTAAACAAGATGAAATTTTGAAAACGAATTATTCCAATATCATTACTTCCGTAAATTTTCTTGCAAACCTGCTGCAGCAGCGTCTGGATATATTTTTTGGAAAAACAGAATCTGCCGCAATCAGTTTTCCATCGTTATCGTTGAATAACGACAGTTCTTTATTGTGCCAGTTATTTGAACGTAAAGACGTTACAGCCGAAGAAAAAGTAATTTTTTTAATTACGCTGGTGCCGCATATTCAGCCGAACTTTTATGATAATATCATTCAGCAATATTTACCACAGGGCGGTGATTTTGCCGAGATAGGAGGGGTGAAGGGATCCAGCCAGCGCAGCATGTTGCCCACAGGAGAAACAGCACAATTTATTTTAGCCGGCAACAGTATAGAAAAAAGGCTGGAAATTCAACAGATACTTTTGAATAAAAGCTGTCTTATAAAAGAAGGTATTATTCAACTGGAAAAAGTAAAAGACGGCGAGCCTTTAATGAGCGGTAAAATTATACTGAGTGAAGAATACATTACTGCATTCATTAATAGTACTGATGCTGAAATAAAATTCGGGCCTGATTTTCCGGCAAAAAAAATTACCACACAAATGCAATGGGAAGATGCTGTTCTAAACAATACTACTTCAAGCCAGATTAATGATATAATGATATGGATGGAGCATAATGCAAAGCTGCTTGAAGATGAAGTGATGAAAAGAAAAATAAAACCCGGTTACCGCGTTTTATTTTATGGGCCATCCGGCACCGGCAAAACACTTACCGCCACTTTATTGGGCAATCATTTTAACAGGGATGTCTACAGGATCGATCTTTCGCAGGTGGTATCAAAATATATTGGTGAAACAGAAAAGAACCTTGAAAAAGTTTTTTCAAAAGCAGAGCATAAAAACTGGATATTATTTTTTGATGAAGCAGATGCTTTGTTTGGCAAAAGAACAAGTGTGCAGAATTCGCATGACCGTTATGCCAACCAGGAAGTGAGTTATTTATTGCAGCGCATTGAAGATTATCCAGGCTTATTAATACTGGCCAGTAATTTTAAAAACAATATTGACAGCGCATTTGTGCGCCGCTTTCATACAACTGTTTATTTCCCCATGCCTGATAATAAAGAAAGACTTTTGCTTTGGGAAAAATCGTTGCCTGTTAATATAAAAATTGACCCGGAAGTTGAACTGGCTGACCTTGCTAATAAATATGAGCTTACCGGCGCAGGCATATTAAATGTAATGCACTATGCAATGCTTAAAACAATTGCTGCAAACGATGATTTTATAAGGCAAAAAAGTATAACCGAGGGTATAAAAAGAGAGCTGCGTAAAACCGAGAGAACTATTGCCTGAACTACTCCAGTTCAAATTCCATTTTCATGGCCGATATACATTGCTGTATATAATCTGTTATAAAAATAACATCACCCGGTATGAGATCTGTTTGCGTAAATTTCAGTGCACGCTGCTCCACCTTGCGGATAATATCTTTAATTGGCTCGAGGTTAAAGAGGTCAATGCTGGCTTTCATTTTATGTGCGAAAAAATAAACTTTTTCCCAGTTGCTTTCTGCGCATGCCTTTTCAAGGCCGGCATTGCTTTCAGGCATGTGCTGTACAAAAAGTGAGGCCATAAATTTTACAAACTCCTGGTCGGCATTGTGGGTGCGAATTAAAAGCGCCGTATCGTATAGTTTTGCTACTTCAGGCATTGGTTTTTCGTTTTTCGGTTTTCAGCCCGTAATTATTGATCATTCTGTATATGGTTGATTTGCCAACGTCTAATTTGCCGGCAACTTTTAATACATCGTAATCGTATTCATCAAGGTACTGTTGAATTAATTTAATGGTATATTCTTTTAAAGTATAGTTACCATTTTTTGTATGATTTACTTTAAGAGGCGTGAAATGTATCTGCAAATCATTTTCTTCAATTTGTTCTCCATCGGCCATAACGCAGGCCAGTTCTATAATAGATTTTATTTCCCTTATGTTCCCGGGAAACGTATAGGTTAGGAGCTTTTGCTTGGCATCGAGTGACAAATGCTTTTTGCCAAGGCCGTTTTCTTTACAAAACTGGTCAATAAAATATTTTGCTATCAGTAAAATATCATTATCACGTTCCCGTAACGGCGGTAACACAATAGGCAAACCCAGCAGGCGATAATATAAATCTTCCCTGAAGTTTCCTTTGGCTATTTCTTCTTTTAAGTTACGGTGTGTGGCCACTATGATACGGACATTAGTTTTCACAATTTCATTACTGCCTATACGGGTAATTTCTTTTTCCTGCAGGGCACGTAACAGTTTCGCCTGCAAATTTATGTCCATTTCTCCAATTTCATCGAGAAATAATGTACCGTTATGTGCTTCTTCAAATTTACCAATGCGCCTGTTGGCTGCGCCTGTAAACGATCCTTTTTCATGGCCGAACAATTCGCTTTCCAGCAAATCTTTCGGAATGGCTGCAACATTCACAGGAACAAACGGGTATTTTTTTCTTTCAGAATTAAAATGAATAGCCTTTGCAACCAGTTCTTTACCCGTTCCTGTTTCGCCGGTAATGGATACGGTAATATTGGTAGCCGCAGCTTTTTCCATAAGGCTAAAAACTTTTTTAATAGCGCTGCTGTTACCAATTATGGCGTTTTGAAAATTGTATTTGCGTTCAACCTGCTGCTTTAAATTTTCTACTTCTTTTTTAAGGGCAAAATTTTGTTTCAGGTTTTGAATGGCCATCCAAAGCCTTTGTTCTGTGCCTGCATCTTTTACAATATAATCGTGAACGCCTTTTTTAAAAAGGTCGATAGCCACCTGTATATCTTCCTGGCCAGAAATAATGATGACCTCCGTTTCCGGCGATACATCTTTAATCTGGGTAAGCAAAGAATCTCCCTTTATATCCGGCATGAAATAATCAAGCGTGATAATATCGGGCTTTTCGTGAAGTGACGCGTTTAATGATTTAGCAGAGTAAAATTTCTTAACCTCGAACTCAGGATTAAGCGATAAATAATAAGCTAATTTGGCAGCATAAATCTCATCATCGTCAACCACAAATATGCGAACGGCTTCCCTTAGCATAGAAGGATTTTATGTTTGCAATATAAATATTTGCCATTCTTTTTACAATTTAATCCAAACCGAAATTTAACCGTTTCTACCTTTTTACTGTTTAGCTCAAGCACAAACTATATTTTTGTTGAATGGAAGTTACGTCTGAAATGATTGACCGTCTTGCGGTACTGGCAAAGCTAAAATTTTCTGAAGAAGAAAAAAAGGAATTGAACACCGATCTTGAGCGGATGATTGAATTTGTGGAGAAGCTTAAAGAAGTGGATACAACAGGTACGGAACCATTGCTGCACATAACAGATGCTGTAAATGTGTTACGGGAAGATGAAGTGAAGCAAACAATCACCAGGCAGGAAGCCTTGCTGAATGCACCGTTAACGGATGGAAACTTTATTAAAGTTCCTAAAGTAATTAAGAAAGAAACCGAATAGATTCATCCTTATACAATAAAAATTATGCAGCCGGTTATTGAGTTAAACGAGATCAGGAAAACATATTTTATGGGCCACAACTCGCTTGAAGTGCTTAAAGGCATTACGCTTTCCATTCAGCGTAACGAATATGTTGCATTGATGGGACCGAGCGGTAGTGGCAAAAGTACACTGATGAATATTCTTGGCTGCCTTGATACGCCAACTGCAGGCCAGTATATCCTCAACGGAAAAGATGTAAGTAAAATGCCGGATGATGATTTGGCCGAAGTGCGCAATACCGAAATAGGCTTCGTGTTTCAGCAGTTTAATTTATTGCCGCGTTTAACCGCTGCAGAGAATGTTGCATTGCCTTTAATATATGCCGGTATAAGTAAAAAAGACAGGACCGAACGGGCTATGGTGGCGCTTCAAAAAGTTGGATTGGCCGACAGGAGCCATCACAAACCAAACGAAATGAGCGGCGGCCAGATTCAGCGCGTAGCCATTGCAAGGGCACTGGTAAATAACCCTTCATTATTATTGGCAGATGAACCCACCGGTAACCTTGATACCAAGACTTCAATTGAAGTAATGGAAATTTTTGGCCAGATACAGGCTGCCGGTAATACAGTTGTATTGGTTACGCATGAAGAAGATATTGCCGAATATGCAAAGCGTATTGTGCGTTTGCGCGATGGCAATATTGAAAGCGACAATCTGAAAGCAATTGAAATAATGGCGAAGTAACCACGATTGATCGACTGTTATTGAGCCGGTATTATTGCCTTATATCTTTATCTATCAGTTTATAGCGGGCTTCTTTTGTACTCCGTTCCAGCCGGGTGTCAACATCAATATGCATTACCGGTACAGTATTGCTTTTATCTGCAGCAAGCCACTCCGGAATACCTAAGCCATTAGGATTGCCTGTTTTAATAAAGTTTACGAAGAAGCTTTGCATAATAGCTGATACTTTATAATCTTCAGGCTGCCAGTCATATACCCGGTTTGTTGGTAAATTACCCATAGCATATTCTATTTCTGCCGAGTGAACTGCTCCTTTTGAAAGAGGTGTTTTAGGAGCAGTTGAATTAGCGGTATCTTTTATTACGCCGCCCGCAAGGCCTGCCGTAGCACTACCCATTTCAGTAAGCATAGCAGGACGCGGATGCGCATATAAATAACGATATACAGGCTTCCCTCCGGTTTTGCTTTGCACATCACTCCATTTCCAGGTGCTGAAGCCGATGAACATATCACCTGCCAGGTCTGTAGCAACCTGCTCAACATCTGCATCTGTGGCCGGGTTATATACGCTTAATATAGCAGCGGCCTTATCTCCAAATCTTTTCTGAATTGCATTGATAAAATTATCTTTTGTAACGGCATCCTGGCCCATCAACATTTTATAATTCATTTCTTCTGAATTCCAGCCAACTAAAAGCGGCACATGCGCTTGTTCACCCGCTTCGTAAATAGCCAGGGGTGATTTCGGAAAAAAATAACCGTCAATAGTAACAGGAAATTTGCCGAAACCTGCGCTGGCCGTGGCTTTCAAAAGTTGCTCTGCGGGCATAGCTCTTAAGTCAGCTAAAGTGCCGGCTTTAATACCCGAAGCAAAACCGGCGCCCGATTTTTCTGCATCAGCAAGAGATGCAGTTGGCGTAAGGCTTAATAATGATCCGCTTTCACCAATAGCGCCTGCAATGATATCTTTAGATAAAGGTGAAGCCATTTGGGCGCTGATAGAAAATGAACCGGCAGATTCTCCTGCAATCGTTATTTTTTCAGGATCGCCACCAAATGCAGCAATATTTTGCTGTACCCATTTCAGTGCAGCGGCCTGATCTAATAAACCATAATTGCCCGATGCATGGTGCGGTGATTCTTTCGTAAGTTCTGGATGCGCAAAAAAGCCAAATATTCCCAGCCGGTAATTAACGGTGATAGCTACAATACCACGTCGTGCCATGCTTTCCCCGGCATAACGTGGCTCTGAGCCATCGCCTGCTAAAAAGCCCC
The DNA here is from genome assembly GCF_900115755.1 of Parafilimonas terrae. Taxonomy (GTDB): domain Bacteria; phylum Bacteroidota; class Bacteroidia; order Chitinophagales; family Chitinophagaceae; genus Parafilimonas; species Parafilimonas terrae. The sequence continues at coordinate 3,098 of NZ_FOXQ01000014.1, read as the reverse complement.
CGCCATAGAAATATACCAAAACGGGTAATTTTTCATCACCCGTTTTGGCAGGTGTCCAAATATTGAGATAAAGACAGTCTTCACTCATGCCATCGGAATGAAAATTCATATCGCCAAACAGTGGCAGTTGCATAGCGCGTGGGCCAAATTTGGTTGCCTTACGCACGCCTGCCCAGTTTTGTACAGGTTGTGGTTCGCGCCAGCGAAATTCACCAACAGGTGGCGCAGCAAACGGCACTCCCTTAAATATTTTTATGCCTGATTCATCCAGCCCTTCTAATATGCCATTTTGTGTTTTTACAGTTGGCACTGAATTGCTAAGTTGTGCAGATGCAACGGCGGCTGCTGTTATAAACAAGCTTAAAAACAAGTAATATTTTCCCATCGAAGTTTTTTTTGACGATTGAAAAATACTATAAGCTGTTTACATTTTGGATATTTATCAATGAAATTGCAGCAGCTTAAGGCTTTTACACTTTTTACAATAAATGATTTATTCGTTCAGCTAACTAAATCTATCCGGGGTAAAATGTGAATTTCGTCCTGAATTCTCTCAGTTCATCTTCAAGGTTAGTTTCCGGCAAAGGAATATATTCAAGCAGCTTCGATTGCCTTTCCACTTCGAGATTAGGGCCGGTATAATTCTGGTTAATAAAGAAAGACTCCAGCTCTTCATAAACATTCTTCATTACATCAACAATATCAAGAATGCTTAAAGTTTTATCTGAAAGATTATAAGTGCCCGCCGGAATATCGGTTTTTAATAACCTGGCAAGCACCTCTGTTGTTTTATTGATATGAATAAAGGAACGATGCTGACTGCCTACGCCGTTTATGGTAATGCGTTTTATAAAATGAGCATCAAACATAAACCGGTTTATAACAGCATCAAAGCGCATGCTTTTGCTGTATCCATAAACGTTGCCAAGCCGTATAATGATAGTTTTTATTTTACCTTCCAAACGTTTTATATGCCGTTCTGCACGAAGCTTTGAAATAGAATAAAAATTGTCAGGCTGTGGCAAAGAATTTTCTGTAACAGGGTCTATCGTATTGCCATAAACGCCGGTGCTGCTTAAAAATATTAATTGCTTTACATTGCTTTCTTCCAATGCATAAGTAAGCTCTGCGGTGCCCCAATGATTGGTTTGCTCATAAATATGGCCATCGGTATTGGCAAACGGTGTTGTAACCTTTGCCGCAAGATGAAATACAACATCAATACCCTTCAGCGTGCTTCGCAGCTTGCGTGAATCAAGTATTTCGCCATGTATAAATTTTACTTTCGGCGATGTGGCCCTGTGGCCGATGAATAAATTATAATTGCCCCGGCTTAAATTATCGTACACAGTTATGCTGTCAACTTCAGGCAATTCTCCAAGCGTATAAACCAGTTCGGTGCCTATATATCCGGCGCCGCCCGTAATAAGTACATTCATTTAATATAGTTGTTGGTGGCTTTAAAAAATCAGGTTAATTATTTTTCAACGAGCTCAGTGTTCAGTCCGCATTCGGTTTTCTTAAGCCCGAACCAGCGGCCATTTCTTTCATCAATATTATTGAGGTCCCACTTGCGTGTGCACGGTTCGCAACCAATGCTGAAGTAACCTTTGTCTTCAAGCGGATGATGAGGTATTTTATGTTCGCGCAAATAGTCGTAAATCATCTTGCTTGTCCAGTCGAGCATAGGATGGAAACGTATAGTTCCAAGTTTGGCTTTTTCTTCCACCTTAAAATTCTTGCGTACTTCGCCCTGGTCTGCACGCACGCCGTTTATCCAAACATCGTATTGCGCCAAAACAGGTTCCAGCGGAACTACCTTATTTAAGTGGCAACATAAATCGGGGTCGCTGGCAAATAAGAGCCTGTTGTTGGCATCGCGTTGGTTGATTTTGGCAGTGGCAGAATAAACATTAATGAGGTTTAATCCAAACAGCTTTACAATCTCATCGCGATAACTTAAAGTTTCTGGAAAATGATAGCCCGTATGAATAAAGTAAACCGGTATGGTATTATCAGTTTTACTTAATATATGCAGCAATACGGTACTGTGCGTTTGAAAAGAGGAGGTAGTAAACAGCTTCAGGCCAAGCTGCTTATAGATTTTAATTCTGTCGGCTATTTGTTCTTCAGTCATAACTATGTTTTTCCATTTTTATTAATTGTTGTAAAAAGAAAAAGCCTTCCCTGTTGAGAGAAGGCTTTATATTATCAATCTATTTGTTCGTGTATTACAATAGCATAATCCTTCTCCGAAAAGATATGTTACACATACAACAACACATTGAAGAAAGATTATTCATTGGCTGCAAATATAAAACGATTGATTATTAAAATTCCAAAATTAATTTTTATTGCATTAAACAGGCAGGGGCATCACCTCCGGTTTATTCCTTGATAAATTTTGTTGAAAATATTTGATTGCCGGCTGTGCTGGCTGTTGCATAATAAACGCCTTTTTTTAAACCTGCCACATTAAAGTTATACGCAGTTACATTAGCGATGGCTGTTGCTGCAACAATATTGCCCTGTGCATTAACAATACTAAGCTTATAGTTAAGCGAGGCATCCAGCCCTTCTATGTGCAAAGTGTTTTTTACCGGGTTGGGGTATATGTGCAAAGTGTTTGTTGCAGCCATAGCAGCATCAACATCGTTTATAACAGCAGAAGCCACAATATCGCCGCGTGCATCAACAGCATTGATGCGGTAATAACTGGCAGGTTGCGCATTGGCTGCAGTTGCAGACAGCGCATAACTGTACAGGTTTTTTTCTGTAGGATATACTTTTGCAATTTCTGTAAAACTACCGGTTGCATTATTGCTTTGGTTAATGCTGTAATAAGCTATGCTGCCGTCATCAGCTATGCCCTGCCAATATAAATGATGGTTCTTTATCCATTTTTTTATGCGGGCTATCAGGCTCCTTTGGCTGCCGTTGTTGTAACGGGCCAAGGCAAGGTTGTAGTATGGCTGTTGCTCACTATCAGGGGGCAAAGCATTACCTGCAGCTACTATTTTACCATCCGGCTGTAAACTTATTGAATTGGCGTATGCATAATAATTTGGAATGGCTGTTGTTACAACCCCGTTCGTACC
>NZ_FOXQ01000002.1 GCF_900115755.1 Parafilimonas terrae | reverse complement strand
AACTTTCAAAGGGTTTTTAATAAAACTGGTAATGTTTATTCTTGGGTTTACTCTTGATAAGCTTACCTGATTAACTAGCAACTTGAATTAATTAAGAACATACTGGTCAATCAATGCAGTCCTAAAACTTTATAGAAGGACATTTTACATTGCTGCCAAACTCGGAAAACAAGCCTGTTTTTGTAAGCGATATTTCATAAGCACCCAATGTTTGGCTATGAGTGCCGAGGCTGGAACTGGTAGCATCATAACTTACGGTTGCAGTAATGCCGCTTATAACCACGCCAACCATTGGTATGATAGCATCTTTTACACGATAATATAAACCGCCGATTAACTGTGTTGTTCCATCCCCGCTTAAATTGTAATGCGCATTCAAACCGCCAACAATTTCCGTTGACTTACTCATCATGCTGAAATAAGCATTCGGGTTTATGATCCACTGGTTATTTAATTTAAAGCTGCCGTTTACAAAAGCATTAAAACGCATAGGCACTTTTGCATCAGCAGTTGTGTTGCTGAAAAAAGATTCACGCGGCATGTTTATATGATTCACGCTTATACCTGCATTGAGGTAAGCATTATCTGAAGGAAAGACGGCGTAATTAAGGCCTGCATTTAAATCGAGGTACCAAACAGAAGTAGCGCTGAAAGCTTCATTGGAAGGAATGGTAACATCAAAAAATTTACCGTTCCATTGATTATTGAATGTAAGCTTGGTAATATCAATCCTTTTATTCACAGCGCCTATACCAAAGCCCCCACTCAGCAAACTGTTATAGCCAAGCATTTGATGATATGCCAAAGAACCATACACTTTTGTGCTGCTTAAATCGCCGCTGCCTGCTACATCTTTTAACAAGGCAAACCCTGCGCCCACCCAGCCATTTTCAAACCGGTTATTAAACAATTGCGCATCGCCCCAGGCGCTCATGGTTTTATAAGGATTATTTAAAACGCCTGCCCATTGATTGCGGTAATTAACGCCAACCTTCCAGTCGGCATCTGGTTCAAAACCTGTATTGGCAGGATTGATTAATAACGGGGCATTAAAGTATTGGGAAAAATGAAGGTCCTGTGCTTTTGCATAAGCCGCAGCCACAAACATCACTAATAACAGTAAAGCGCTTTTTATATTCTTTTTCATACCACCTCCTATCGTAATAAAGTTATATCACCTTTTTTTGAATATTTTGTTCCATCCGTAAACTGAACACTTAATGTATAAACATATACATCCTGAGGCTGTAAAGCTCCCTTAAAACGGCCATCCCAGCCAAAATTTATATTTGTTGACACGAACACCAACTGGCCCCAGCGGTTATAAATTCTCCACGACATTTTATCAATACCATACCCTTTTACAAATACAACATCATTAGCGCCATCGCCATTTGGTGTAAATGCATTCGGTACATCTACTACAGGCGTAACGATGGCTGTAACCTGCTGGCACGATGTGTCTGAACATCCGTATTGATTAAACGCTATAAGGCAAACCCTGTAACTGCCTGCGGTATTATAAATATGCGTAACAGGCAACATGGATGAAGTAATTAAAGAATCGCCATCACCAAATTCCCATTTATAATTCACAGCGCCGGTGGATGAATTAGTGAATTCATAAGGCGTATTTTCCTTGGGCGTTGTGGGTGAATAGATGAAAGACGAAACAGGGCCTTCATATACACTTATAGTCACTGTTGTATCGTCAATGGGATTACAGGTTAAATTATCTGTTACCGTTAATTTAATAGTATAAGTGCCCGGGTTTTCATATAAATGTATTGGATAGGCATCTGCAGAAGTTTCTCCATCTCCAAAATCCCAAAGAAAATTTTGCCCGCCCAGCGAAGTGTTGTTAAACACAGCATTGTAAGGCGCACAGCCTGTTGCGGGCGTTTCAAACTGAGCCTTTAATGTGGAAGCAACCCTCAACTGATATACGACAGAATCAGGCGAATTGCAGAACATGCTATCGTGCAGGTAAAGCTTCACATTATAAACGCCGCTGGCTGCATACTGGTGCGTTAAAGTAGTGGCGTTGGTGTTTATTACAGTGCCATCACCAAAATCCCAGGTAAAATCATCGGCCTGGAATGTATAACCCGAAGGCGGTATTGAAGTGTTGTCAAACTGGTAATTAAAAGATTCGCAAGGCAGCAGTTTAGTAACCTTCATGCCAAGTTTTGCTTCGTTGCTCCTGGCCCTTATAGTAATAAAAGCTGTATCTGCAACATTGCAGGATGATGAATCAATACTGATCAATCGCACCCTGTAATCGCCAACATTATTGTAAGTATGGCTTGCTGTTGGCGCTGTGGTTGTAGTTTGATTGCCATCGCCAAAATCCCACCTGTATAATTTGCCCAATGCTATCGTATCCCTGAAATCAACGGTTAGCGGGGTGCAGCCTATGCTGTCCCGCGGCACACCATTAATAGAAGGCTGAATAGAAGCAATTACGCCGGATAGTTCAAACGCTATTTTCACTGCAGCTTCATTACAATATGCCCCGGTCTGTGCCGGATTGCCGGAACTCCAGGCGCCGGTAGTAGTTGGAAAAACACCGGTCTTATTGCAGTTGGCGCACACAGCCTGGTAAATAACGCCACGCCTGTCGAACCGGCTGGTGCCGCCATCCACATGATCCCCATATACGCCGGGGTCTGTACCAAATGTCCCGAAATAACTGCCAAACAACTGTCCCATAGCATCTTTCTCCAACACAAAAAAATAAAAGTCATTACCGTCTGTTTGCCTCGAAATTGCATTGGCGGTGGTGCTCATGCCTACCGTGGACTGAGAGGAACCATAATATTCATTGTTTGCTTTTCCTCCCCAACCGGAAACATACACATTGCCGCAAATATCCACAAGGAAAGCCGTAGGCGATATATTAGGAACACCACTTTTACTGCCGAAATTGGCAGAATAAATAACTTCGGTAAGATCGGGGTTCAGCTTGGTAATAAATTGTTTTCCATCCTGCTGCCCGCTTACGCTGTTAAACGTGGATTTATATACAGGCAGGCTCACATTGGTTGTGCCCATTATGTAAGGATAACCAAACTTATCCGTTTGCACGCCATAAACAATATCGTTGCCTTTTCCACCCACGTAGCAAATCTTAAGCAGGGTATTGGCATCGCTGCTTATAGCAGCAATAAAACCATCCACATCGCCGCCCTGGTAGCTGTTATATATTATGCCCTGGGGAGCATTGCTTCCCCTTACTGCCAGGTCGGAACTTGATGTGCCGCCGGCTATGTAAATGGTGCCTGTTGTCGGGCTTATATTTAAAACAAATGCCGCATCATTACCTTTTCCGCCTATTAAAGTGCTGGTAAATATATTGCCGAGGTCAGAGGAAGCTTTGATGAATACACCATCCTGCGTGCCACCGAGCGCTTTATCAAAAGCATTGGATGTGGTGGGAAAATCTTCAGACTGTGTACAGCTTGCCAGGTAAATATTATCCTGGTAATCTGTAATTACTTCACTTCTTGCATCATCGCCATAATTTCTTCTTGTGGTGGATGCGCCGGATGAAACATATTTGGGAGAGATATTAACGCCATCTGCACCACTGCCGCCAAACTTGCGGGAAGCGAGAAGCGTTTTGCCGTCAGGGCTGAATTTTGCAAGAAAAATGTCAAAGCCACCACCCTTACCATAAGTATCGGCTGTAGTGGGAAAATTGGTAGAGCTGGTGCGGCCGGATATAATGAGGTTGCCTTTCGAATCTGTCACAAGGCTATGCGGCTGCTCATCGCCGCTGCCGCCAAAATAAGTGGCGTATAAAGCAAGCGAACCTGTGGGATTAAATTTGATTAAAGAAATATCATAAGCGCCCGCCCTTCCTTCACTCGCATCGCCGCCATTAAATGTTTGATCGTAGCCGCCAACATGCCGTGGGTCAAAACCATCATCAAACACAATTCCGCCCGCATAAAAATTTCCTTCATTATCATAAGTAGCAGTATAACCCCAGTTATCGGAAAGACTGCCGGTGAAGCTTGAGAAAATTTCAGTGGGATCGATGATCAGTGTCTGGCTTTTATCATATTTATCCAGTTTGAAACGAACAGTATTTCCTTCCAGCTTAAATGCTGCTTTTACAGCTGTGCGCACGGCTTTGCCTAACTGGTAAGAAGAAGGAATACTTTGATAAACTTCACCCACAGAAGTTTTCATGGTGAGGTTCCCATATTTGTTTAACAGCAGGCCATCAAGGCCGTTAAACCGCATAGCCAGTTTACTTATATCTGCGCCGGGATTTATGATGATATCGTATTTAAGGTTTCCATTATCTGAATAATATCTTACATCAATATTTTTATACACATTTTTATAGGTAATGCCATTATAAACCCTGCAACCGGTTTTCCATTTGCTGCTGTCTGAGCCAATAAAATAATTATTAACGATGCTGAGCGGTTTATCCGGAACGGCAACAGCATTTGAATCTGCACCTAAAAAACTTATTTCATAAGCATGGGAATGCAATACGAGACCAGGAAGGGATTTTAGCCTGCCTTTAATCGCCGTGCTGTCGAGATGGCCGCCAAAAAAATCAGCAAGTTTCCGCATATCATCCTTATCATGCAATGCCACCTTATAACCGGATGGTTTAAGGTATAATGCACCGCCTTTAAAATCTGATTTGAATTTTATAGAATTATCCCACTGGCCTTTATTCTCAACAAATTGCAAATACTGGGCGTTCAGCCTTTGTGCAGTAAAGGCCGTAAATAAAATGACAACCAGTATAAGAATATGCCTCAAGCGAAAATTTTATTTAAGTTACAAATTAAACGCTTGTTGGTTTCAATTTGTTGTTAAGAAATTTTACTCCAAACTGTCTTTCCTTTTTGCGACAGCAAAAAGGATTTCAAACCTGTATTTTCAGGCTTGATTAATTCTTCATCAGCCGATAAAACCGCATCTGCATAAAACTTTGAAGCATCAAGCAAATCTTTATCATTGACCAAACTGGCCAGCTTAAAGTTTAACATGCCGCTTTGCCTCGTGCCTTCAATTTCGCCGGGGCCACGCAGCTCCAAATCCTTTTCAGCAATCTTAAAGCCATCGTTGGTAGCGCACATGATTTTCAGTCTTTCCTTTGCATCATTGCTTAGTTTATAAGGCGTAAGCAAAATGCAATAACTTTTATCGCTCCCCCGCCCCACTCTTCCACGTAACTGGTGCAGTTGCGACAGCCCGAATTTCTCCGAACTCTCAATTACCATAACGGATGCATTGGGGATATCAATACCAACTTCTATCACCGTAGTACCAACGAGTATATGAGTGTCGCCGGATTTAAAACGTTGCATATTAACATCTTTTTGTTCCGCCGGCATTTTACCATGCACCATACTGATGCTGTATTTATGCTCAGGAAAAAAACTCTTCACCTGCTCGTAACCCTGCATCAGGTCTTCATAACTCAATTTTTCACTTTCTTCAATTAAAGGATAAACAAAAAAAGCCTGCCTGCCCCTTTTAATTTCCGTTTTTACAAAATCCATTACGCTGGCTCTTTTGGTTTCATAACGGTGAACCGTAATCACCGGTTGCCTTCCCGGTGGTAATTCATTTATAATACTGTAATCAAGATCGCCATAAGCCGTCATAGCGAGTGTACGCGGAATGGGCGTTGCCGTCATTACGAGCACATGTGGCGGCACTTCAGCCTTTGCCCAAAGCTTTGCCCGCTGCGCCACACCAAAACGGTGCTGCTCATCAATCACCACCAAACCGAGGTTATTAAACTGCACCACATCTTCAATTACCGCATGCGTGCCCACCAATATGTGAATGTTGCCTTTCTTCAATTCTTCTAATATCAATCTTCGCTCAGCCTGCTTTGTGGTGCCTGTTAGTAAAGCAATTCCCGCGGGTAAATCTTTCAGTAAATTTTTTATGTTATTGAAATGCTGTTGTGCAAGAATTTCTGTTGGCGCCATCAGGCAGCTCTGGTAATTATTATCTGCGGCAATGAGCATTACCAGCAAAGCGACGATGGTTTTACCACTGCCCACATCGCCCTGCAGCAGGCGGTTCATCTGGTGCGCTTTTGCAGTATCTGCCCTTATTTCTTTAATCACCCTTTTTTGCGCACCGGTTAATTGAAAAGGCAGGTAATCATTATAAAAAGAGTTAAACAATTCTCCCACTTTTTCAAATACCACGCCGCGGCTTTTGCGGTGCCGCCTGCCGCGAATCATGCCCATGCGCACTTGTGCGAGAAAAAATTCTTCAAATTTTAAACGCCTTGCAGCCTGCTCATAAATTTCAAAACTTTTTGGGAAATGAATATTGATAACCGCTTCATAACGAGGCATAAGGTTTAATGCCTGCAGCACATCCCCCGGTATATTTTCATACAAATCTTTTTCAGAGAGTAATGGAATTAAGGCTGATGTGAGCCTGGCAATTTGCCTTGCATTTAATCCTTTGGCTTTTAATTTTTCTGTGGTTGAATAAACAGGTTCTAAAAAAGATTTGCCGCTTTTTAGCTCCGGCGTAAATAATTCTATTTCCGGATGTGTTATTTGCGGCCTGCCGTTAAAAAAAACCACTTTACCATACACAAGGTAATCGCCGCCTTCATGCAACATTTTCTGAACCCAATGAATACCCTGGAACCATGTTAGTTCAATCATGCCTGTACCGTCTTCCAGCCAGGCAACCATACGTTTTGAGCTTCGTTGACCGAGTATTTCTATACCCGTTATTCTGCCGGCCACCTGTATATATTCTGTTTGCGGATTAATGCCGGCGATGGCATCTATTTTAGTGCGGTCAATATAACGAAGCGGGTAATGACTGAGCAAATCTTCAAACGTAAAAATGCCGAGCTCTTTTTTTAAAAGATCAGCTTTTAAAGGCCCAACGCCTTTTAAATATTCAATAGGCGAACTTAATATTGAAGACGAATAATTAATGACGCTTGTTTGGAGACAAATATCTGAATGAATGTATAACCAGCAAACAGGCGCAAGAAGTTTAATCTTAAAATAAGTTTTTAACATGCCTTCGCGAATAATGGTGGCAATAGCAGGTATAAAAAAAGGTTTACAGCTCTTAAAAGAAAACGGGCATACAATATTAATTGTACACCCGCATCTTATAAAACGGAGGTAAGCAGGTTCCGTTTTACTTTTTCATCAGCATGGTAGTTTTGGTTGTTTTAATATCGGTGTTTGTTATTACTGCTATATAAACACCTGCTGATAAGCTTATGTCTGGTATTTTTTTATAACCAGGGCTAAAATTACTACAGTCAAAACCTGCATAAATAACAAATCAGTAAACGCGTTCTTTTTGTTGGTAAATGAAACGCAGGGTGTTGTGAACAAATAGGAAAACTTATTTGTCTGCGGTTTTCTTCAAAAATGAGGCATAAAAAATAGGGAAATTTATATTGAAGGATGATTGAATTTATCTCAACAAAGTAATATCTCCCTTCTTGTTCAGCTTAGTGCCATCAGAAAACTCGATGCTTAATGTATAGGCATATACATCCTGCGGTTGCAAAGCACCTTTAAAGCGGCCATCCCAGCCATTATTAATACCTGATGATACAAAAAGCAACTGCCCCCAACGGTTATATATTCGCCAGCTCATTTTACTGATGGCAAAACCCTGCACATAAATCACATCGTTTGCCCCATCTGCATTGGGTGAAAAAGCATTAGGCACATCCACAACAGGAGTTATGATAGCAGTAACCGCAGCACAGGTTGTATCGGTGCAGCCATGTTCATTGTAGGCAATAAGGCAAACATTATACTGGCCTGATGCATTGTAAATATGCGAAACAGGCAGCATGGAGCTTGTTACCAGCGAATCGCCATCACCAAAAAACCATTTATAATTGGTGGCGTTGATGGATGTGTTTGTAAACTCGTATGGTGTATTTTCAGTTGGTATTGCAGGTGTATAAGTAAATGATGCCGTTGGCCCGTCATATACAGTAATAACCATGCTGGTATCATCTGTGGGGTTGCAGGTAAAATTATCAGTAGCTGTTAAGGTTACGGTATAAGTTCCCGGTGTGATGTATTGATGAGTTGGTGATACATCTGTTGAAGTATTACCATCACCAAAATTCCACATAAAACTTTGCCCACCTGTTGATGTGTTGGTAAACGTAACATCAAATGGTGTGCAGCCGGATGAAGGCGCTGTAAAGTTTGCCGCTAATACGGAAGCCACCCTTAATTCAAACACCGCAGAATCGGAAGAATTACAGAAAGAAGTATCATTAAAATAGAGCTTCACCATGTAAGTGCCAGCCGCCGTATACTGGTGTGTAATGGAAGCTGCATCGGATTGAATAACCGTTCCATCGCCAAAATCCCAGGTAAAAGTGCCAGGGTTAAAATTGTATCCGGCCGGCGCCACAGAAGTATTAGAAAATTGGTAATTGAACGATTCACAAGGCGGGAGCTTAGTAACATTCATACCAATCTTCGCTTCATTATTTTTTGCCCTGATGGTTATATATGAAGTGTCGGCAATATTACAGGAAGCAGAATCAATGCTTATCAACCTTACTTTGTAAGTGCCGGTATTGGTATAAGTATGGCTGGCATTGGGAGCTGCAGTTGTATCACCGCTGCCATCGCCAAAATCCCACCAGTATAATTTACCCAGTGAAACGGTATCTTTAAAATCCACTGTGAGCGGAATACATCCAATGCTATCCCTTGCAACGCCGTTAATGGAAGATTGAACGCCCGAAAAAATGCCCGACAATTCAAAGGCAATCTTTACTGCAGCCTCATTGCACTGGTTGCCTCCCTGTGCAGGATTGCCTGAGCTCCAGGCGCCTGTTGTGGTTGGGAAAGTACCTCTTTTGCCACAATTGGCACATACAGCCTGGTAGATAACCCCACGCCGGTCGAAGCGGCTGGTACCGCCATCTACATGGTCGGCAGCATCGGCAGATCCCACAGAACCAAAATAACTGCCAAACAACTGGCTCATTGCATTCTTTTCCAACACAAAAAAGTAGAAATCACTCCCATCCGTCTGCTTCGAAATAGCATTGGCTGTAATGCTCATTCCGGAAACTGTTTGTGTTCTGTAATAGTCAATATTTCCTATACCACCCCATCCGGAAACATACGCATTACCGCAAATGTCCACAAGAAAAGCTGTGGGAGAAATATCGGGAATACCGGAACCTTTTCCAAAGTTGGCAGAATATTCTATTCCCGTAAGATCTGGTTTAAGTTTTGTAATAAACTGGTTCCCTTTTATTTGATTATTATTTGCATTAAACGGAGAATTAACAACCGGAAAACTTTGGGTAGTTGTGCCCATCACATAAGGGTAACCAAATTTATCAACCTGTACGCCGTACACCATATCATTTCCCCCTGTGCCTATATAACAGGTTTTCAGTAGCGCTGTCCCGGCCGGGTTCAAAATAGACAAAAAACCGTCCACATCTCCGCCCTGGTAAGCGTTATGTACAATACCCTGTGGCGCATTATTTCCATTCAAGGCCATATCGGCACTGGTTGTTCCACCCGCTATATAAATATTACCTGTAACATTGTTTATTGCTAAAACAAAAGCAGCGTCAGCTCCGGATCCTCCTAATAAGGAGCAGGTGTAAATATTGCTTAAATCAGATGAGGCTTTAATAAAAACTCCGTCCTGGAAACCACCGAGTGTTTTTTTGAAGGCATTATCTGTAGTTTTAAAATCGCCGGATTGTGTACAGCTTGCAAGATATATATTATCAGCAGCATCTACTATTACTTCGCTTCTCGCATCATCGCCATAATTTCTCCTGGTACGGTCTAACTTCCTTGTAATATATTTTGGATCAATATTTACTCCGTCCGGCCCCGTTCCACCAAATTTCCGTGAAGCCAGCAAGGTTGAACCGTCAGTGCTTAATTTGGCAAGAAATATATCAAAAGAACCGCCCGGGCCATAAGTTTCACTGGTTACGGGAAAATCTGCTGAAGTTGTTCTGCCGGATATTATCAAATTGCCTTTTGAATCACAAACAAGACTGTGCGGTTGTTCATTACCGGCGCCACCCAAATAGGTTGCAAATAATGCCTGTGTGCCGGTTGGGTTGAATTTAATTAAAGCAATATCATATCCGCCGATAGGGCCTTCACTATTATCGCCGCCGCCAAAAGTTTGATCATATCCACCCACATTGCGCGGATTGTAACCATTGCCAAACACAATACCACCTGCATAAAAATTACCATCATTATCATAGGTAGCCGTGTAACCCCAATTATCCTCCAGGCTGCCGGCAAAAGTGGAAAATATCATTGTGGGGTCAATAACCAGCGTAGCCTTTTTATCATATTTACCCAAATTAAACCGAACTGTATTTCCTTCCAGTTTAAAAGCCACTTTAACATTGGTTTTTGCATTACTTAAAACCTGGTAACTCAAGGGAATGCTTTGATATACTTCCCCAACGGAAGTTTTAAGGGCAAGATTGCCGTACTTATTCAGCAATAACCCATCAAGGCCTTTAAACTGCATGGCAATTTTCGACACATCGGCGCCGGGGTGGATGATAATGTCATATTTAAGGTTGCCATTATCTGAATAATATCTTATATCAACGTTTTTATAAATATTCTTATAGGTAACGGCATTATACACCCTGCACCCCCTGCGCCATTTTGTACTGTCTTTACCCACAAAGTAATTATTTACAAGCTGTGTAGGCTTATCTGGAACAGCAACCGCATTTTCATTTGCATTTAGAAAAACTATTTCATAAGCATGTGAATGCAATTTTAGCAGCCGTAATGTTTTGGCTTTAACAGCCTCGCCGCTTTTACCGGTATCTGTTTGCTCTGCCTGATGACCGCTATAAAATTCAGCCAGCTCTTTCAACTCGGCCTGGTTATGCAAAACAACCCGGTAGCCGGAAGGCGTTAAATTAAGCAGCCCTCCTTTAAAATCTGTTTTAAACTTTATTGAACTATCCCACTGCCCCTTGTTTTCAACAAACTGAAAATATTGCGCAGAGGTATATCCTGCCGTAAACATTAAAATTATAAATGCTAAAAAACGCTTCAAATAAAAAAATTTATGTATTAAACGTTCCGTGTTATCAATTGTTGTAAACCAAAGAAGCTGTTTAAAAAGGTTTTATTAAATCTTAACGAACTATCAAATAAAATTCTGCACCCGCGGCAAAAACATTTAACCAGCATCCCGGTAACAGCAATAATAGACAACAAAAACAAAATACTATGCAAAACAATTGACAACCATTAATGCAAAACCGTTGGCAACTCCTTCCCGCCATGAAAAAATTTAATTGAAACATCTTCTTAGCTTTGAACCATACAAAGTGCGATGTACGACGATTCTTTTCTTGAAAAAAAATTAAACCAGCGAAAGCAGCAAAATGCTTTCAGGCAGTTAAAAATGCCTGCAGGTAAAATTGATTTTTGTTCCAATGATTATCTTGGTATCATTCATAACAATTTATTGCATAATAAAATAAAGGCCGGTCTTAAAACAGGTTCTGCCGGTTCGAGGCTGCTTGCAGGCAATTATGCTTTAATTGAAGAAACCGAAAAACAGATTGCATTATTTCATAAATGCAAAGCGGCTTTGATTTTTAATTCAGGTTATGATGCCAATACCGGCGTGTTAAGCTCCATTCCGCAAAAAGGCGATACCATTTTGTACGATGCCCTTTGTCATGCATCCATCCGCGATGGCATTCGTTTATCTTTTGCACAAAGCTTTTCATTTGGCCATAATGATATGGCAGAACTGGAAAAAAAGCTGAAAACGGCAAGCGGTAATATTTTCATTGTAACAGAATCGGTGTTTAGCATGGACGGTGATTTTTGCCCGCTGCAAAAAATTATTGCGCTTTCAAAAACATACAATGCGCATGTAATAATTGATGAAGCGCATGCCATTGGTGTTATTGGTGAGAACGGCGAAGGCTTATGCCAGTTTGAAAATTCAGAACAGGAAATATTTTGCAGGGTTTATACGTTTGGCAAAGCCTGTGGCTGTCACGGTGCTGTTGTTTGCGGTTCGCAGCAATTGAAAGATTATCTTATCAATTTTGCAAGAAGTTTTATTTATACAACGGCCCTGCCCGAGCATGCAGCAGCCGTTATACAAGCAAGTTATAACACCTTTCCTTTTTTAAAAGAAGAAAGGGCACATTTGCAAAGATTGATTGAATATTTTCAGCAGGCTGCTATAAAATTTGAGAAACTGTCTTCGGCTACACCCGTTCAAATTGTAATGATACCGGGCAATGAAGCAGTAAAAAAAATTGCGGCACAATTGCAGCATGAAGGCTTTGATGTAAGAGCGATTTTATACCCCACTGTGCCTTTGAATAAAGAAAGGCTTCGCATTATCATACATGCTTTTAACACCATTGACGAAATAGAAGAACTTATTAATATTTTATCCTGATATCTTGGAAAGAAAATTACCCGAAGAATTAATAAAAAATATCGCCGATATAAAAGGTTTCAATCAGCAAGCTTTTGAAGCAGCGCATTATCATCCTCAAATAATAACCTCGGTGCGTTTTAATGAAAAAAAGTATGAGCATTTTCAGCATTCTTCTGTTACAAAACATCCTCAATTCAGCTTAGATAAAAAAGTACCCTGGTGCGAATATGGTTTTTATTTAGATGAAAGGCCGCAGTTTACATTCGATCCATTGCTGCATGCAGGCGCTTACTATGTGCAGGAAGCAAGCAGCATGTTTTTATGGACGGCATTGCAACAATTATTTAAAAGAGATGCCGATATAAAAATTTTAGACCTCTGTGCAGCGCCCGGCGGAAAAAGTACGCTACTGGCCTCTTATTTTAAGAACGCCTTAATTGTTTCAAACGAAGTAATAAAAACAAGGGCGAATATTTTATATGAAAACATAACCAAGTGGGGCTCGGAAAATGTGGTTGTAACTAATAACGATGCTGCAGATTTTCAACGCCTGGAAAATTATTTTGATTTGATTGTAATTGATGCGCCGTGCAGTGGCAGCGGGCTTTTCAGGAAAGACGAAGATGCAATTGATGAATGGAGTGAAAACAATGTAAAGCTGTGCAGCCAGCGCCAGCAGCGCATTATTGCAGATATATATTCTTCTTTAAAACATGATGGTATTTTAATTTATTCCACCTGCTCTTATTCGCAGGAAGAAGATGAAGATATAGCAGACTGGATGAAGGCGATGTTTAAGGTTGAAAGTTTAAAGTTTAAAGTTGATGATAACTGGCATATTGATGAAACGCTATCTGAACTTCATCAATGTTATGGCTACCGTTTCTGGCCGCATAAGTTAAAAGGTGAAGGATTTTTTATATGTGCCATGCAAAAAAATGAAACGGAAACTTTCACAAAATACGGTCAGCAATCTTTACTTAAAACAACTAATAAAGAAGCTGCTTTGATGCAGCAATATGTAACAGCAAACGACTGGCTGTTTTTTAAACAGGCAGATTTTTTTCGTGCTGTTCATAAACAATGGGGCAGCGATGTTGCGCTGCTTCAAAAAAAATTATACCTCAAAAAAGCAGGCATTAACATTGGCGAAATAAAAGGCAATGGTTTAATCCCGCACCATGAATTTGCCTTAAGCACAATATTCAATGATAATATTTTTAAAATTGAATTGGATGAAGAACAGGCTTTACAATACCTGCGAAAAAAAGACGTTGTATTAGAATCCACGCGTAAAGGATGGAGTTTATGCACATATAAAAATTTTTCGCTTGGATGGGTAAAAATTTTGCACAACCGTGTTAATAATTATTATCCAACAGAATGGCGTATCCGTAAAGAATAAATTTGCAACAAAATATAGAGCATGAAGTATATAAAAGTAACCGCAGCAGCATTGGCTTTATTTCTTTCTGCACAAACATTGCAGGCCCAGTCAAATTACATTAATCATACACTGAAACAAGGTGAAACTTTATCTGCGCTTGCCAGGCAATACAATACTTCTGTTGGAGACATTATGCGTGCCAATGGCATGCATGCAGACAGCAAGCTGGTTTATGGCTCAAACATAAAAATACCTTCTGCAAAACAACAGGCCGCTGAAAGAAACAGCAGGCCGGTTGTGAATACACCGGCGCAGGCCGCTCCTTCTTCATCAGGTGAAATAACACACCTGGTTGCAAAGGGTGAAACATTGTACAGCATCAGTAAAAAATATAACGTTACGGTTGACCAGCTTAAGGCATGGAACAATCTTACAGATAACAGCGCCAGGCTTGGCACTTTATTAATAGTTAATGAAAGCGGCTTAAATAAAATGGCTAAGGCTCCTGCGCCGCAAAGGCAGCAAACAGCAGCAGTAACTGCAGCGCCACCGCCACAAAAAGAACCCGTTGAAGAAAGCAAGCCCGATTATAATTCAACAGCGGCAACAGGTAATATTTCGCCTGCCATGCAAACGGTAAGCAACATGTCTGCCCCTGCAGAAGATGTTACCACTTATTCGGGAGATGGCTTTTTTGCGCAGCAGTTTAAAGAAAAGAAAGGCAAGAATATGCAAACTGTATCCGGTGTTTCCAAAACATTTAAAACGGCCAGCGGATGGGCCGATGGCAAATATTATATTCTTGCCAACGATATAGAACCGGGAACAATTGTAAAACTCAGTTCCGATAATGGCAGTGCTGTTTATGCCAAAGTGCTCTGGAATATGGGTGATCTGAAAGACAATGCCGGCATTAATTTTCGGATAAGCAATGCAACGGCCGCCGCTTTACATGTGAACGATGCAGCCAGTTTTAATTTGAATGTGAGCTTCTGATAAAAAAATGCAGCCCTCAACTTTATTGAGATTTTCAGGGCTGCATTATATTTTTATACAATCTTAAAGAGCTTTATTTAATAAGCTCAAGTTTATTCAGTTCGGCAGTTATAAAACTTATTTCATCTTTACTCAATTGTATATTAATAGCGGCTGCATTTTGCACAGCCTGCTTTTCATTTCTTGCACCAACCAGTGCAATTGTAATGCCGGGCTGTTCTATTGTCCAGCGGATAACTAATTGACCAAGGCTTGCTTTTTTTTCTTCAGCGAGTGGCTTTATTTTTTCAAGAAATGCATCGGTGCGTTTAAGGTTTTCATCTTTAAAAAAGTATAAACCGGCACGATGGTCGCCCTCTGCAAAATGATGTCCCGGCTTCATTTTTCCGGTAAGTAAGCCGCGCTCAAGCGGGCTGTAAGCAAGGATGGATTTATTATGTTCTATACAATAAGGAACCACATCTTTTTCAATATCCCGCTTTACCATACTGTATGGCACCTGGTTTGAAACAAGGTTAATGTATTTGTTAGCTTCCTGCATTTGTTCAACATTATAATTGCAAACACCTGCATAACGAACTTTGCCCTGCTCAATAAGTTTGGCAACGGCTTCCATAGTTTCCTGTATGGGAGTAGTTACATCAGGCCAGTGTATCTGGTAAAGGTCTATATAATCTGTGCCGAGCCTTTTTAAACTGTCTTCGCATTCTTTAATAACACTTTCCTTGCCTGCATACTTATAAATATCAATATCTTCCCCGTTATTGTTTTTACTTTTAAAAGCAAAAGCACCCTTTGTTTCATTCCAGCGCATGCCATATTTTGTAAGTATCTGCACTTTATCGCGTGGTATACCCTTAATAGCTTCGCCCGTTATTTCTTCGCTGGTGCCTTGCCCGTAAATTGGCGCTGTATCGATAGATGTTACGCCTAAATCATATGCTGCTTTTATAGCTTTTACAGCTTCACTCCTTTCCGTACCGCCCCACATCCAGCCGCCTGCAGCCCATGCACCAAAAGTTATTACTGACACCTGAAGATCTGAATCGCCTAAATTTCTGTACTCCATACTGTTTTTTTTATTTTGATAAAATATATGCTGCTATAAACGTATTCCGGTTAATGTGCCTTTCAAAATTATAGATATAATAAAGATATGTTCCGGCACAAGTATAATCTGCGCTAAATAAAAAAGCTGAAATATAAACAGGGCTGTTAAAAAAACCTATAAGGTCTTTAAAACCTTATAGGTTTTTATTTACTGTTTGTTTTATTTTGATAAAATATATGCTGCTATAAACATATTCCGGTTAATGTGCCTTTCAAAATTATAGATATAATAAAGATATATTCCGGCACAAGTATAATCTGCACTAAATAAAAAAGCTGAAATATAAGCAGGGCTTACAATTCAGCTTTCCAAAATATAACAATGAATTTATTTCAATACCTCAGCCATTGTTTTGCCAATGTCGGCAGGGCTGGCCACCACATGCACGCCACATTCGCTTAATATTTTCATTTTAGCGGCAGCCGTATCTTCAGCGCCGCCAATAATGGCGCCTGCATGGCCCATCCTGCGGCCCGGAGGTGCTGTTTGGCCTGCAATAAAACCAACAACCGGTTTTTTACCGTTATCTTTTATCCAGCGGGCGGCTTCAGCTTCCATGCCACCGCCAATTTCACCAATCATAATAATACCATCTGTTTCATCATCATTCATAAATAATTCCACAGCTTCTTTAGTGGTAGTGCCAATAATAGGATCGCCGCCAATACCAATGGCAGTGCTTATGCCAAGGCCGGCCTTTACAACCTGGTCGGCAGCTTCATACGTTAATGTACCGGACTTTGAAACAATGCCAATGCGGCCTTTCTTAAAAATAAAACCGGGCATAATGCCTACTTTGGCTTCATCTGCTGTAATCACACCAGGGCAGTTAGGACCAATAAGCCTTGACGATTTTCCCTGCAGGTAATTTTTTACTTTTACCATATCCTGCACAGGAATCCCCTCTGTTATACAAACGATCAGTTCAATACCTGCTTCGGCGCTTTCCATAATAGCGTCGGCTGCAAAAGCAGGAGGCACGAATATAATGCTCACGTTAGCGCCGCTATCTTTTACAGCATCGGCAACGGTATTAAAAACTGGCCTGTCCAAATGTGTGCTGCCGCCTTTGCCGGGCGTAACACCACCAACAACCTGGGTTCCATATTCGATCATCTGGCTGGCATGAAAACTGCCTTCTGTACCGGTGAAACCCTGTACAATTACTTTTGAATTCTTGTTCAGCAATACGCTCATGTGTAGTTTATTAAAGTCCGCAAAAATAATAGTTAGTTTTTAGTTTGCGGATGAAGATAATAAAATGATTGAATTTAGTGAATCATGAAACGTCAAACGTGAAGGCGAAATTTGATTATTATTATTGACAGGCTTATTATTCATCTTCTTTTGTTCGGGCTTGATTTCAGTTTTACATTTAAAATCTTCACGAACTTATATTCACGTTTCACGATTGCTGCTTCACGTTTATCATTCATCCAGTTTATCTATCTGCAGCTTGCCATTAAAGATGGATTCCATTTCTTTCGCCTGGTAAATGTTCCTGTTTTCCTTATTACCCAAAACAATAATGGTGGCTGTATCTTGCACCAATCTTATAAACGATGTATTCGTACCGTGCCATTTACCATTATGATAAATAACCGTGTCTTTATTTTTAATAAATAAACGCCAGGCTAAACCATAATTATGCATAGACCGCACTTCATTGCTTAATGGTGTAAAAGCCATATCCAGCGTTGACCTTTTTAAATAAGTATGCTGATATAAAGATTTGTCCCAGGCAAGCAAATCCCGCACTGTACTATATACATTCTTATCACCGTAAGTGCAATCGTATTGATCCATCGGGAATCCTCTTGAAACAGACCAGGTAGGATTATAATTAGCCGTATCTTTTATGGAAAAAATATAAGTATCGTGCATGCCCAGCGGTTCAAACAGCGTTTTCTTCATGTAATCAGGAAACTTTTGCCCCGTTATTTTTTCCACTATTAAAGCCAGCAAAACAAAGTTGGTATTGCAATATTGAAACCTTCTGTCAGGCAAATTCTGGATACGCGGTTTATGCACAATCATTGCATTCAGCACATCTTCATTCGTCATTTCTTTATGCTTGTCCCAAATGCTATCCATAAAATATAAATAGTTGGGCAAGCCGCTGCGATGACTTAATAAATTTCTTATAGTAATGCCTTTATACGGCAGTTGCGGAAAATATTTTTGCAGCGTATCTTCAAGCGAAAGCTTTCCATTTTCCCACAACTTCAAAACAGCCATACCTGTAAATGTTTTTGAAGTGGAAGCAATATGAAAAGGCGTATGCGGCGTAACAGAATCTTTGGTAATAAAATTTCCATACCCGCGATATTGTTCAAACAAAACCTGCCCGTTCTTGGCAACAAGTATGGCGCCGTTAAAGCCCGTTCTTACCAGCCTCTTTTGATAAAATTCATCAATAGCATTGGTGTATGCCGCAGCCTGCGCAGCGCTTAAACCTGTAAATTTAAAATCTGTTGTAAGGCCAACCGTATCTTTTTTACCGGCATTGCTTTTAGCAGTGCCCGATGAACATCTTATAAAAACAAAACAAAAAACTAAAACAAAAAAAAGGGCTAAAATTCGTGTATGCTGCATGAATCGGCTACTTTATTGTAATACTTTGTTCGCGGTAAATGTAATGCGATAGTGTATAAAATTTCATTTCAAATTTTTTTACAACAATATCTTTACACTTATGGTAATTATTTTATTTGACACAAATGCAAAGCAAAATTTATACCCACTTACACAAACAAAAGCTGTAGCCGATATACGCTATGGTATTTTTTCCATCAAAGAACGATGGGAAACCATAAGCGGCCTGCCGGTGTTTATACAGGCTGAAGATTATCTCGCAGGCTTATACGAAGCTCCGCCTGATGATGAATATTTATATATAGACGCTTCGCTGAAAGATGAGGATAACCTGCGCTCACAAATTCTTTCCCTCCAGCCTGGTGAAACTTTAAGGGATGATGACGGCATCATTGCATGCAGGGCAACAGCTTTAATTGACAATGATACATTGAATAAACCCGAAAAATATTTTACAAGCTTTACAGAAGCTGAAAATGTTATACGGCTGCAATATCCCTGGCAATTATTTTTATGGAATGATGAACAACTGCGTAAAGATTTTTTATTGTTGTTTGCAAGAAGCATGAGCCAGCCTTTACCTCAGGTCATTAAAACAAACCAGCCTGAAAATATTATTATCGAAGAAGGCGCTGTGGTTGAACATTGCATCATCAATGCTTCAACAGGCCCTGTTTATATTGGCAAAAATGCAACTATAATGGAAGGCGCTATATTGCGTGGCCCTGTTGCTATAGGTGAATTTGCTACTGTAAAAATGGGCGCCAAAATTTATGGCGCCACAACTATTGGCCCCTATTGTGTTGCAGGAGGCGAAATTAAAAACAGCATTTTGCAATCGCACAGCAATAAAGCACACGATGGCTATCTTGGCGATTCTGTTATCGGCAGTTGGTGCAACCTTGGCGCAGGCACCAGCAACAGTAATATTAAAAACACAGCGGGGCTTGTAAACATATTTCATGAAGCTTATGGCGTAAACGTAGATGCAGGCAGAAAGTTTGGCGTAATTATGGGCGATTATTCACGCACTGCCATTAATACTTCAATCAATACCGGCTCAATAATAGGTACCTGCTGTAATATCGTTAGCAAAGGGCTAACGCCAAAAATTATTGAAGACTTTACCTGGAACTTACAACAATCAACCAGCTATAAATTTGAAAAAGCTATTGAGCACATCAATAACTGGAAAGAATTAAAAGGCGAAAAATTATCTTCTGCCGAAATATCTGCGCTAAAGTATATTTTTGACCGCCGTTAAAATTTAATGAGCAGGCATAGGTTATACATATTCGCGCAGCGAAAAATTTCTTCTGGTCAGAAAAAACTTAAACCGCTCTGCCAAGTCTCCGGGCTTCGCAGGAATTATGCGTGAAGTCTCAGACTTCTCTAATAATAATCACAATAAAAAACAAAACATACAATGAGAAAGCAAATTGCCGCAGCAAACTGGAAAATGAACCTTACAGTTGATAAAGCCGAAACTTTGATTAATGATATTGTTGCTGCCGGTATTCAGCCCGGGCAAGATCAGGCCGCTGTTTTTGCAGTGCCTTTTCCTTACCTGCAACTGGCGCAAAAAGCCATTGAAGGAAAACACAATTATTTTATTGCAGCAGAAAATTGTTACAGCAAAAAATCCGGCGCTTATACAGGCGAAGTTTCTGTAGAAATGCTGCAGTCGCTCGGCATTCAATATGTTGTGCTTGGCCATTCTGAACGCCGTGAATATTTTCAGGAAAGCAACCAGTTTTTAGCAGAAAAATTAAATATTGCTTTAGAATATAACATCACTCCTATCTTTTGCTGCGGCGAACCGCTTAGCATTCGCGAAGCAGGCACACAAAACGAATTTGTGGCCACACAGCTCGAAGAATCTTTATTTCATTTTTCAAAAGATGATATTCAAAAAATCGTTATTGCCTATGAACCAATATGGGCAATTGGCACGGGCAAAACTGCTACCAGCGAACAAGCGCAGGAAATGCATGCGCACCTGCGCAAAGTGTTGGCCGGCAAGTTTGGCAAAGAAGTAGCCGGCAACATCAGTATTTTATACGGCGGCAGCGTAAAGGCCAGCAACGCCAAAGAAATTTTTTCACAGCCCGATGTTGATGGTGGCCTGGTGGGCGGCGCATCGCTTATTGCCGATGAGTTTATTACCATCATAAAAAGCCTGAAATAACCTAACCCAATGGGTTTAAAAAAACTTTTAACGCAAGGTATCATCTGGCGTAGCCTCTACTTTTTTTCAGTGCTGCTGGTAAATGTTTTTTTATCCCGTTATTTAAGGGCAGGCGCTACGGGCAACCTTTATTTTATATCCATTATTTTTTCTTTTATGCAGGTGGTGTTAAGCCTCGGTGGCGAACCGGGCTTAACCTATTTTGCATCGGCCAATATTATTCACCGTAATAAACTGCTTACCATTGCCGCAGTTTGGAGCATGGCTGCAGGCGCTATTATGGCGCTGTTGATTTATCTATATTACTTAATTAATCCTGCTGCCACTTCAACTGAAATAACCTGGTATTGTTTATACGGGTTTGTATTTGTATCCGGCCTGTCGCTGGCCAACTATGGGTCAGCCATTTATTACACAAAAGAGAATTATTACCTGCCCAATATTTTATTATCGCTTGTAAACATTTTGTATGTATTGCTTATTCCCGGCAAGGCATCTATGCCGGATGAAGGCCAGGTGCAATGGATAACGTTTTTATATTTCGCCACTTATTTCGCTGGTGGCCTGCTGGTATTTGCATCATATATCATCCTTTACAGAAAAGAAGGCAAACCCGGCTTTCCTGCGGGCAGCCTGTTCAGGCAATTGCTTAAATATTCTTTTACAGCGCTTGGCGCCAACGCCATTTTCTTTTTGGTGTACAGGGTTGATTATGTGTTTGTGAAATACAGCCCTGTTTGCACGCCGGAAGACCTGGGCAATTATATACAGGTTTCCAAGATCGGGCAAATGATGCTCATCATTCCGCAGATAATTGCTGTGGTTGTTTTTCCTACCACGGCGAGCGGCGCCGACGATAATAAACTGAACAATGCCATTATGGCGATGTCAAGAATTTTTTCGCAATTGTTTTTATTGATTTTTATTGGCATAGCCATATTCGGCAAACAGTTTTTCACTATTGTATTTGGCGAGAGTTTTAATAAGATGCAATTGCCCATGCTTATTTTAATACCCGGCATTTTTGCCTTAAGCGTGGCAACCTTATTATCGGCCTATTTTAATGGGAAAGGAAAAGTAAGCGTAAACCTGTATGCAGCAATTGCCGGCCTGGTTATAACCATTATTGGCGGCCTCATTTTTGTGCCAAAGTATGGTATAATTGCCGCCGCCATTGTAAGCACCATTAGTTACTTTGTTAATACTGCTATTGTAGTGTGGTTTTATTACCGCAACAACCCGCTGCATTTCGCCGGATTTTTTAAATGGAAGAAATCTGATTACGACTGGCTGCTGTCTCTGCTGAAAGCCGTGAAGGGTTAGAGACATAGCAAATGCCTTTGCAAACTGAATGAATGCCCGGCGATGAAGGCATTCAAATTACAAGCCTGGCTTTTTGGCTGAGCCAACCAATGTAACATCAACAAGCTCCAGCGATTGAACCATATTTTTTACAACCTCCTTATATTTTTTAAAATGTGGTGTTTGTATATGCATTTCATAAGCTGCCTTGTCTGCATATATTTCAAGTATGGTAATATTGGAAGGATCATTTTTATCAGCAACAGCATAATACGTTAATACGCCCGGCTCAGTACGGATAGCGGTTGTCATTTGTTCCCGCAATGCAGCATTATATTTTTCCAGTTGCAAAGAGTCCACTTTAATTTTTGCCAACCTAACCATTTGCATTTTTTCCTGTGCCATAAGCTTTATATTAAACGTAAGCATTACTGCTAAAAATACCATGACTGCAACCAGTGGTTTAGCGCCGCCAGGTTTACGTTTATAATTTGCGGGTAATGTTTGCATAAAAAAGTAAAACTATTTCATTTTTCCGTTTCTTATTACCAGGCACATTAGTTTATAACCGTTTCCTGTCCGTAAAAATTCATAATGGTTTTGCGTAAAGCTCTTTTTGTTTTTATGGGAAATTATTATAGACATTGCAGGGTAAATCCAATCTTTTGGTTCACCACAATTATTGAAATATTTTTCAAATTCATCCCCTTTAAACATAAATGGGTTTAGTCCATCGCTTGAAATGAAGTAGCCGGTTTGGGGTTGCAAAATTTCTAATAACCCATTTTTCAGAATTGTAAAATTGCCGGTAATAAGTTTTTCTTTATTGGCACTTCTCCATCCGTTTGGTGTTTCCCAGGTAATTGTATCGCAGGAATTAGCAATTAACCTTTCAATAGTTAAATTGGTTAGTAATTCTTTTTTAATCCACTGGCTAAATTCTTTCTCAAAATCAACAAATGAATAATAGCTGCCATCTATTGCTAAAAATGATTTTCTTGTTGTGTCTGACGGCGGGGCTTTTGTTTTTTCAAGTGAAAAAAAATTCAAATTATTATTAAGCTTAAAATCTTCAATAAGAATATTATTGTTAGTGTCAATAAGAAACTCCTGCCCGCCAACCCAACTATAATGTTCCCCGCCTTCCCAATATTTTTTCTCCACACCTTTCAATGCGGCTACCATTCCATTTCTAACTCTTGACAAGTCATTATAAATGGCAGGAATTACAATATCTCCGTTTTTATTAAACATTCCAGCTTTGCCGGTTTTTTGGTCTCTGAAACGAATAAAGCCCTCACTTTCACAATCAGCACCATTATCAAAAATGTATAAACTGTCCCTGCCAATAATTCTACCTTGTTTTGTAAAATAATAACTGCTCCATTCATCACTGTTTTGTTCTGTAACTGCAATAATGTTGTCAAACTTACCAGCGCTTGTAAACCCTGTAAATTTCGGTTCAACTTTTGTTGTATCCATCCAAACTACGCTCCCCCAGCCCGCAAAGCATTATTGTCAGTCCAGGCATCAGCCCAACAAACCTGCACTCTCATGCTATAATATCATAACCCATCCATTTCGGGAGGTTTCTCCTGTCGTCGAAATGACGTTCGAAGTGGTTTGTGTTTTTGCGATCTTATTGATTTAGTAAGTTTAATTTATAAGCGGCCCGTCATTTCGAAGGAGCATTGCAGAATGATTGTCTTTTAAACAAATCATTCATGCGACTGAGAAATCTCCCGAAATTAAGGGTGGGAGCCAAAATAATATATCTTAGAATAACCATTTTTCAACACAATGACAAAAGGTGGAAGTGTTTACATAATGACAAATAAGTTAAAGACGACTCTATATATTGGAGTAACGTCAGATTTACAGGCAAGAATCCGCCAGCATAAAAATCATTTTTTCAAAGGCAGCTTTACTGATGAATACAACCTGGAATATTGTGTGTATTATGAAAACTTTTTTTCAATAGAAGAAGCAATCCTGAGAGAAAAACAAATAAAAAAGTGGGGCAGGCTAAAGAAAGAAAAATTGATCAATTCAATAAAACCAAATTGGATTGACCTGTGGATTGAAATTGAAAAATGGTGAGGTATTAACGTGTTGTGCTATTAAATTCATATTTATTTTTTTAGGCCCCGGTGAATTGCTTTGCGTTTTTTCTCCTGTCGTCGGAATGACGTTCGAAGCGCCTTATATTTTGCAGTCATCCTTAATTTGGTAATCCGGTTTTAAATATGTCTTATCCCGGGCTCACGTTAAGTAAGCAGGCCCCAGGCTGTTTTTCCGCTGCATGGGTGCAGGCCGCAAATCTTAAACTTTTTTTAGCTTGTTAAAGCACTTTAGCATTTATCTTAGCGGCCATCACTTAATTAAATTTCATGAAACATTTATTCCTCAGCTTAACGCTGCTGATGGTGGCTTGTGGCTTTGTTGCTGCACAAAACGACAGCTCCCGCTACGATCAGCACATTGCATTTAACCCGCTTTTTTATCCGAGTAATGGAAATGAATACCGCAGTGCCAGTGGCGAACCTGGCCCGGCATACTGGCAAAACCGCGCAGATTATAAAATTGCGGTTACGCTGGATACGGCACAGCATAAGGTTACCGGTTCTGTTGTTATCACCTACAAAAACAACAGCCCCGACGCGATGAAATTTCTCTGGCTGCAGTTAGACCAGAATATCTATCGCGAAGACAGCCGCGCCCAGGCTACCACGCTCCAATCAGGCGGCCGCTGGGCAGCCCGCACTTTTACCAACGGTGATGAAATAAATTCAGTTGAAATATTATCCAAAGGCAAATCAATAAAACCCAAATACCGCATAAGCGATACGCGCATGCAGGTTTGGCTGCCCGATACACTGAAAGCAAAAACCGGCACGGTTCAATTGAAAATTGATTATTCATTTTCAGTGCCGGAATATGGCACAGACCGCATGGCAAGGCTGAATACGCAAAATGGCTGGGTATATGAAATTGCACAATGGTACCCGCGCATGTGTGTGTTTGATGATGTGCTTGGCTGGAACACCTTGCCTTATCTCGGCGCCGGTGAATTTTACCTGGAATACGGCGATATTGATTATACTATCACTGCACCGTCTAACTTAATTATAGTTGGCTCAGGTGAAATACAAAACCCCAAAGAGGTGTATACGCCAACTGTTTTAAACCGCATTGCACAGGCAAAAAACAGCGAAAAAACAGTTACCATTGTTGGCGCAGATGAATTAAACGGCAATACTTATCATCCCTATAAACCCACGCTTACCTGGCATTTTCTGTGCAAACAAACAAGGGATGTGGCATGGGCTGCATCAAAGGCATTTATTTGGGATGCTGCCCGCATAAACTTACCAAGCGGCAAGAAGGCATTGGCGCAATCTGTTTATCCTGTTGAAAGCGCCGGCAACGAAGCCTGGGGCCGTTCTACCGAATACACAAAGGGCACCATTGAATTTAATTCTAAGCAATGGTATGAATTTACTTATCCTTCAGCCACCAACGTGGCAGGCCGTGTGGGCGGTATGGAATATCCCGGCATCGTGTTTTGTTCATGGAAAGCTAAAAACGGTGGATTATGGGGCGTAACCGACCATGAGTTTGGGCATAACTGGTTTCCCATGATCGTTGGTTCCAATGAAAGAAAATATCCCTGGATGGATGAGGGTTTTAATACTTTCATCAATGGTATTGCCACCAAAGAATTTAATAAAGGTGAATATTACAGGAAGGCTGATGTGCAGCGTGCGGCAACCTCTATGTTCAGAAAGAATGCTGATGCTATTATGACCATTCCCGATGTAACGCAACAGCCTTTCCTGGGCAATGCAGCTTACCGGAAACCGGGCGCCGGGCTTGATATTTTACGTAAGCATATTTTGGGCGAAGAAACATTTGATTCTGCTTTCAGAACTTACATTGCAAGATGGGCGTTTAAGCATCCAACGCCGTATGATTTCTTTAGAACAATGGAAAACGTGGGCGGTGAAGACCTCTCCTATTTCTGGCGCGGTTGGTTTATGACCAACGATAAGCTGGACCAGGGCGTTAAGGAAATTAAATACGTTGAAAATGATCCTGCAAAAGGCGCCTTAATAACTGTTGTAAACAACGAACAAATGGTGTTGCCGGTGCCATTGCTGATTGAACAGGAGAATGGTAAAAAAGATACTATCACCCTGCCTGCTGAAATATGGCAGCGCGGCGGTTCATGGACTTTCCGCTACCCTTCGGCCAGCAAAGTTGTAAAGGTTACCATAGATCCGGATCATGATTATCCTGATATTGATACATCAAACAATGTACTGGAAGGCAATTAATAGCTGTTATGCTGCTTAACTATAAAGGAGATTGAACCGTCATTTCAACAACAATAACAAGTGCAGAAATGTCTCGTTATCCCCCGACATGACGAATTAAGAACGTTATTTAATAGATACTCTCTAAAATTTTAATAGCACAATAAGTTAGTTATATAAACAAAATAAAGGCGTGCATTTAAATGCACGCCTTTTTTGCCTTAAAATCCACTGATGTTTGCATAGGTACATCTTAAAATAGTTTTAGGGGTGAACTGTTTTAAACCTTTGCATGCAAAATAAAGTTGCAGCGATATAATTTTTTACGTGATTTATACCGTTGAATAGGGGAAAAATCCCGTATTTGGGAGGATGGATTTGCAATAGTCTGAGCGGAGCCGAAGACTATTATTGAGCGAAGTCGAAATCAGCAGCTAAAAAGTTTATGGGTATCCGGAAAGAAGAAAACAATGCGGTTATGCTTTTTCTTCGCTAAAGGCAATATCGTGCTGCTTTAATTCTTCAAGAACAGGCTGGTAAATAGAAGGAAGGTTTGGAATAAGCAATCCTGTTTCATTAATTTTTCCTTCCAGTATTAATTTGGCGGCAATGCCCAGCGGCAGCCCCACCGTTTTAGCCATCGCCGTATGAATATTATCATCGCCTTTTACAATAAGCGAAGACTTTACAGCAGATTTTTTATTATCAGTTTCATATTCTATTTCGTGCAGCATTACTATCATGTCCTTATCGCCGGTTTGCAATGCCAGTTTTTTTTCTGCAACAAACTGCATAATATCCGCAGCACTGCACAACCCTTTATTGATAAGCGTATCATCATTCAAACCGAGGAAAAATAATTGTTTCAGCGTAAGATTGGCTTCATGCATCTGGATTGCCACACTTTCGGCCGCTTTACTTTTTACATCATCCACATTAAGCGTTGTCAGGTTACCTTTTTCATCAATCATCATAAAATCATCCTCAGGCTCCTCTCCTTCGCTTATAGCATCCTGTTCCGCCTGCATAAGGTTCATTAGCTGCTCCATCATTTTTTTTGCATATTCAAGCCTTGAGCTAAGCAATTGCGTAAGCCATTCACCAAAGCCATGCTTTTCAAAATGCTGCCTGAAAAAAGATGATATGGTTAGCCCATCCGTTTCATACACCTTTTCTTCACCGGTTAATTTAAGGTCAATAATATTTTTCCAGCCAAAACAAAAATCCGGATGCCTTAATGTTGTGCGCATAAAAGTTTCCGCCTCCTCAAGATTATATAACGACATATATCCAAGCGAATCGCGGTTAGCATAAAATGCATACCAGCCTAAGCCCGGCACATTTACACCGTGCTTCCCGGAAAATAATTCTTCATATTTTAAAGTAACAGTTTCTCCGTTCTCTTTATATACCGCCCCTGCTTTTCCGGCCATAATTATGTTGCGCGGGTTCCAACTTATTTTATAATGCCAGGGATTATCATCGCTTTCTGGGGCAATCAATCCGCCGCAATGCGATTTAAAAGAAATAACCCTGCCGCCCTGTTCTTTTATTGAATGAATAAGCTGCATGGCGCTCATGTGGTCAATACCGGGATCGAGCCCCATTTCATATAAAAATAAAAGATTGCTTTGTTTGATGTCATTCGCATGCTTCTTTATATTATCATCAACATAAGAAGCCGTGAGCAAATGTTTTTTTAATTCAATGCAGTCAACAGCCACCAGGTAATGCAACTGCGCCGGCATTAGAGAAATAACAATATCCGCGCTGCCTATATACTTTTTTCTTTGTTCAGCATTGGTTATATCTACAGATACTGCTGTAACATTTTTATGTGTACCAACTTTTTGCTGCACCAATTGGAGATCGTTATCTGCAACAGTAACCTGCCATTTCTTTGCTGCAGCTAATTGTTTAAGATAATCAATAAGAACGGATGAAGATTTCCCGGCGCCAAATAACACAATATGTTTCGAGGTAAGTTCAACTGGCATTATAAAAATTTGTACTCAAATTTAGGAATGTATAGGTCAGTTATCATTCACTACATATAACTGTTTTGCATCCGAACTAATGAGAGAAATTTTAGACGTAGCGTAAGCAGAAGCTGCATCTTTCGGAGTTTTAATTGTTACATCCCTGCCTGCCCTTAAATTATGCAAATAAAATGTTTCGCCTTTTTTAAAGTTGTTGGCGGCATTAAAATATTGCACATCCACAACAACCAGGTCGAGATCAACATCGCCCACATTTTCAATTTTAATATTGGCTATACCATTCTTCATTTCAACCTGCGATGGCAATTTCACATAATTCGCTATAATTTTTTTACTGCTTATTAACGGCTTTGCCGCAGTAATATTCTTTACGCTAATACCTTCATCTTTGCTGTTCCCAACCGGCTTTGAATTATCCGCAGCCTCATTATTGAGTGCCTGTGCCTTATCAATATCATCGCTGGATTGCTGTGCATTCTGCATTGATACAGGTAATATTGCCACAGTTTTATCAGCAGGTTTCGAATCATGGTTAACGGCAGGCTGTGCATATACTTTTTTCCTTTCTTTAGCACGTTCAGCCAGCACTGTGTTTTTAGAAATTAAATCAGCCTGCTGCTGTGTGGACGAAGTGCCGGGCTTTTCACCTGTGGAGGCATTAATAGTTTGAATTGAATTGGCTGTATTAGCGCCGGAAACTACCTGCTTTTTTGAAGCGGGTGAAGGTATCGCGGGCATGTCCGTGTCATGAAAAAGCCAGTATGCAATGCTGAAAATTATGATCAAAGCAAACGCCGGCAATATAAAATCCCCTGTTTTGCCAAATGAAAACGACCGTTTTGTTTTTTGCTTTTGCTGCAAAATATTATCAATGTATTTATCTTCCAATGCGTGAAGCGGCTGTGCATATTTCGTTTGAAGTGTTGGTGTTTTTTTATCAGGTGCGTTCCTTGTATTAAAAAGTATTTTTTGTGCGGTAGCCGATATGCCATCCTTTTCTTTTTCCCAATCCAGCCATGCATCTTCCCAGCTTAAAGATTTTGATGATACGCTATTTAAACGGCCTGTAACCATGCTCTTTTTTACACTGCTTTTCTTTTCATTTTCAGGCTGATTATTTTTAATGGCAGGCGCAGCCGCTGTTTGAATTTTGCTCCACGCCGCAGAAACCTTATAACGGGGTTTTTCCTTTACAACCGGCGAAATATTATTGTTAACTGCAGTTGCAACATGCGCAGCAGGTTTCGTTGTTTTTGGAAAGTTGTTCATTGCCGGTTGCATGGCATTGCTTTCACCGGGCAAAGGCGCGTATTGTTTAAACTGCGGTATTTCTCCAGGGTAACGCCATGCCGCACTGCTGCCATCAACCCATATTAAATCGTATGGTTGCAGGCTTTTTTGAATAAGCTCCTCTGCCGTAAAAGGGCCTTCTTCTCTATTATTGCGCAACAGGCGATATACTTTTACACTCATAGTTTAATACGAATAAATATATAATGACCAATTTCATTTATTTATTGTAAATGCTATGATAAAATTTCCGGCAGCAGTTAATATGCCTGTTAAAAGAAAGCATTCATAAGTTCAGAAACTCTTTTTTGTAATTTTTTGATTCAGGCTAATTATTTCCTGCAAGGCTGCAGGGCCATACCATTCATACAGTTCTGCATCCAGGTGTTTGGATTGAAAAGCAGGGTCGGTGCTTAACCACTGTTTGGCTTCGTTAATGTTGGAAGTATTAAAAACAAATATGCCTTCGTAGCCTTTATCATTATTTCCTGTTGGGCCGGCAAGCACTAATTTATTTTCAGCAGCAAGTTTTTTTATGTTGTCCATGTGCCCCCTGAAAATAGTTGCAAGGGTTGTTTTAGATGTATCAGCAGCACTTCCCTTCTTCAGCATAACTAAAATATATGATTTCATTCCGTAATCATCGGCCTGTAATTTTTTGGCAAGCACCGAATCATAATTACTGTTTGTTTGTGCCTGCAACTGGCAAAAACAAAAGAGCATGGAAATGCAGGTTAGCATAAGTGTTTTCATATTAATTTGTTTATTTCAAATTTAAATAATCGGTCACTTAAGCCTGCAAATCTTTTAAAGAGCCTTTATTGATGTTTGTAAATATAATCAAGGTTGAATACCTGATTTGCTGCGAAGACGAAGGTCAATACCATGTTATTTTAAATCAGCAATAGCTACCGCATCCATATCGGAATAAGTATAATTTTCGCCGGCCATGCCCCATATAAATCCATAATTACTGGTGCCACAGCCTGCATGAATACTCCACGACGGTGAAATAACCGCTTCATGATTAGCCACCACAATATGTCTTGTTTGCTGTGGCTGGCCCATAAAATGAAATACACGCTGGTCATCGGCCACATCAAAATAAAAATAAGCTTCCATGCGGCGTGTATGAGTGTGTGCGGGCATGGTATTCCAAACACTTCCGGTATTTAAAATGGTT
The DNA here is from genome assembly GCF_900115755.1 of Parafilimonas terrae. GTDB lineage: Bacteria > Bacteroidota > Bacteroidia > Chitinophagales > Chitinophagaceae > Parafilimonas > Parafilimonas terrae. The sequence goes on along the minus strand of NZ_FOXQ01000002.1, from coordinate 359,084 downwards.
AAACCCATTACAAGCTGGCAACTCTTTAAACCATTCTCATGAATATAACGATAGATGGTTCTTTCATTGCTGGTTTGCAAAGAACCAAGCACTGCGTTTTCCACTTCTGCTTTTCGGGCAACCTGCACAGGATATGCAGCGTGCGCCGGCGACGACAACAGGTAAAAAACGGCGGGCTGTGTTGCATCAGCACTTTCAAAAAAAACTTTTTGTATGCCCTTGCCTACATATAAACAGTCAAGTTTATCCAGCTCATACACAACATCATCGGCAGTAACTTTTCCTTTGCCGCCAACGTTAATAATACCCAGCTCACGGCGCAGTAAAAAATAATCAGCACGCAGTTCTGCATGTGTATCTAAAAATAATTTTTGATTAACGGGCTTGGCGCCGCCAACAATTACGCGGTCATAATGAGAATATACCAATTGAATTTTATCATCCTGCATCAGCTTGTCAACCAGAAAAGATGAACGCAATTCTTCTGTTTGCATTGCTGCTGTTTCTTTAATACCGTGTTCAAATCTTATTTCCATGATTATCTTTTTTCGTGAATTGTCAAAAGTGAACCGTGAATGTAAGTCTCTGCAATTATATCTAACTCCTTACACCCAATTCCCTATTCCTGCTTCTCCTTACCTCGCCATCCAGCCGCCATCAACATTTAATATAGTGCCATTTACATAATCTGATGCATGTGAACATAAAAATACAATTGCGCCTTTTAAATCTTCGGGTGTGCCCCAGCGGTTAGCCGGAATACGTTCGAGGATTGATTTATTTCTTACTGCATCTTCACGCAAAGGTTTTGTATTATCTGTTGCAATATAACCGGGCGCAATGCCATTTATGTTAACGCCCTTGCCAGCCCATTCGTTGGCAAATGCTTTTACAAGTCCTGCTATAGCTGATTTACTTGCTGTATAACCTGGCACCGTAATACCGCCCTGGTAAGAAAGCAACGAACAGGTAAACACAATTTTACCCAAGCCTTTTTCAATCATATCTTTTCCAAACTCACGGGTTAAAATAAACTGGGCATTAAGGTTTATGTCAATCACTTTATCCCAATATTCATCGGGATGTTCTGCCGCAGGCTTGCGCATAATAATGCCTGCATTATTTACAAGTATATAAATGGTTTTATTTTCAGCTTTTACTTTTTCTATAAAAGCATATATGCCCGCCCTGTCGCCAAGATCAACTTTATAGGGCTTGAATAATTTGCCAAGCGCTGTAACTTCTTTTTCAATGCTGCTGCCGCTTTCCAGTGAACGGGATGCGCCAATAATATCTGCACCGGCTTCGGCCAAAGCAATTGCGTATGCTTTACCAATACCTTTATCGCAACCGGTAACCAGTGCCGTTTTTCCTGAAAGATCAAATAAAGATTGCAAGCTCATTATAATTTATCCTGTAATGAATTAAAGAAGCAAGTGTACGAAGTATATTATTTATGACTGATAGAACCAAAGCCTTTATTTACGAAAACGTTTTAGCCATTATATATAAATCGCCGGGATTATATTCAACTTGCTTTCCATACATTATTATTCCTGTTACTGTCAGGCAATTCATGTTTGGGATCTACAATAACTGATTGTACCGGCTGCGATGTTTTTACACGCAATATAAATTTGGCTGATTGCAGCCATGTTTCCACAGGCAATTGCACAAGCTGTTTACTGCCATCTTTTAAAGTCAGTTCAACGGTGCAGGGCATGGCCATTTTTTGCAGATTATTTATAACAATGGTTGCGGCGTTTGCGCCTTCTTCCGTTTTATTGCTTACATCTGCAACTGCAATATCCAATTGCCAATTGTGTACAAACCATTCTTTCCAAAACCATGATAAGTCTTCGCCTGCTTCATTATTCATGGTTCTGAAAAAATCATCCGGTGAAGGATGTTTATAAGCCCATCGTTCGGTGTATTTTTTAAATGCATAATCAAAACGGTCGTGACCCAATATAACTTCACGCAGTAAAACCAAACCAAATGCCGGTTTAAAATACACCAATGGATGGCGGTATTTTTCTGTAAGCATATCGGCGCGGCTCATCATAGAAGGCGCCAATGAATCTTTTAATAACGGCACAATTTCATCAGCAGGATTACCTTTCTTAGGTGCATATTCACCATCGCGTTTAGGCGCATATTCGCCTTTATTAAAATCATCAGCCGCATATACATCAATAAATGTATTGAAGCCTTCATCCATCCATGCATAACGGCGCTCATCACTGCCCACAATCATTGGAAACCAGTTATGGCCAATTTCATGCGCCGTTACCCAATACAATTCATCAGACTTATCGCGCCAGCCGTCAAACACAATTCCGGGATATTCCATGCCACCTGCCACACCTGCTTCATTTATAGCAACAGGATATGGATATACAAACCATTTCTCTGAAAAATATTCAATTGATTTTTTCAGGTATTCCGTTGCCCTGCCCCATGCATCATTGCCTGCGCTTTCAACAGGATAAACAGACATTGCCAAACATTTTTTGCTATCAGGTAAATTCACTTTTGCGGCATCCCACATATATGCCTTTGATACGCCAAATGCCACATCGCGTGTATTGTTCATTTTAAAATGCCAGGTAAGGGTTTTGTTGCTGAATGTTTTTTGAGCATCATTGTTCACTTCATCCTGCGTTCTTATCATTACAGTTTCATTGCTTGCTCTTGCATCATTCAATCTTTTTATTTGTGCTGGTGACAATACTTCTTTTTCGTTCAGCAATTCTCCGCTGCCCGCAACAATCATCCCTTGAGGTACAGTAACTGTATAATCAAAATCGCCATACTCGCAATAAAATTCGCCGCTTCCAAGAAAAGGAAGATTTGCCCAGCCATTTAAATCATCATATACACACATACGTGGGTACCATTGTGCTATTTCATACACCTTTCCATTCCTGGTTGCATAGTAATCTGTTCTTCCGCCAAAAGCGCCCGGTATAGTATATTGATAACTGATATTAATGGTTATGCTTTGTTTTGGCGGTAACGCATTCGCTAACCTTAACTGCAATCTTGTATCGGTAATAATATAATCTGCTGTTGAGGTTTTGCCCTTATACCCGGTTGAAATACTTTTAAATTCATACCCGTTTGTATGCATTTTATTTACACGCCGGCCTGTTGTGTAAAAGTTTGACCGGGCATCTTCTTTATAGGTATTCTGATCAATTTCTAACCATAAAGAAGGCAATGAATCAGGACCGTTGTTAGTATAATAAATGGTTTCAGCAGCGGTTAAAATATTAGATACGGTGTCGATGGCTGCTTTAATATTATAGTCTGCTTTGTTTTGCCAGTATTGCGGGCCGGGAGCGCCGTTTGATGAGCGGAATTCGTTTCCATTCTTAGTAAAGAAATTTTGTGCGAACAATTCTTTAGGGTTATATACAGATTGTTCAACTGATTGGGCAAACGAGTTTGCTGATACAAAACCAACTAATAGTAATAAGATGGAATGCTTCATCATGTTGCGGCTTATAATTAAGTGTTGCATGTTGCAAATTAAACGAATTCAATGCTTCATCCTTTTCCTAATTATAAGCAGCAACCATTCAAACTCTAATGCAGCATTTGTTCTTCCATTGCAATAGCTTTTGGAAAAAGAATGTTATTCTCCAGGTGAATGTGCAAATGCAGGTCTTCTTCAAATGCTTTCAGCATAGCCAAAGTAACCCTGTATGTGTTGCAGGCGTCAGCAGGCGGCGTATAGTTTTGCGTAAGCGCTGCTATCCTGCCAAAACGATCACCTTCCGCATTATGTTCATGCAGCATTGCAGCAATAGGATTTTGTACTGTTCCAAAACGCGGCGCAGTAAGATCGTCGCCACTGTTTGCAGCAGCCACCATTTTTCTTATAAACGGAAATAAAATCAATTCTTCTTTTTTCATGTGCATGGCTAATTCACCTGCAGATTCATCAAATAATTGCTGCACTTCTTCAAGCTCGGGATGCCGCGAACCGTGCACGCTTACTACTTTGTTGAGAAAAGGTTTTATCTCTCCTGTTTTCATTTCTACATAACGGTGATGTTTTTTTTCAATGTAATCGGCAAGCAGGTCCAATGGCCAGGAATTATAATCAATTGCCTTTTCATCACTTTTCGCAGTAGCCTGTTGCAATGCATTCAACAAATTATTTACATCTATTTTTTGATTCGCACAGGCTTCGTCAATAGTCTTATTGCCTTTGCAGCAAAAATCAATGCCATAAGATTGAAATACGGATGCAGTATTATAATCGCTGGCTACCAGTTGGCCCACGATGGTATGCGCTGTTATATTATTCATGATTAAATATTTTTTATTTGAAAAGAGAAGTGCCAAATATGAACAGGCATGCCACTTTAAGCACTTCTGTTCCTATATAATAAAAATGCAGGTTGGATGGCGGCAGCACTGCATTCTGCATGCGTAGCTCAGCACGTGCATCGAGCGCCGGCAAAAGCCAGAAAGCCTGCATAAGAACGACTAATAATGGAATAAAAAAAGTAAGATTACGGAGTGTTAACAGTTGGTTTCCTGAAAGCAGCAGGTTAATAAATATGATAACCGATAATAAAATTTCCACACGATTGAGCGCTTTAAAAACAATTCGGCCTATGCCGAGCCCCACAGAAAGTGTAACGTTAGGCGCCCGGAATTTAATCCATGATTCCATAAAGCTGATAGCGCAAACAAAGCCAATCCACACAAAAGTGATAACAATTGCTACGGGTAATTTTACTGTTGCCATGTTGAATGAATATTGAGCTTTTTAATAAGATTAATTTCAGTTAATTCATTATTATTTGCTATGATGAAACGCTTTATGCCGCTGCCATTCAAGATTTATGATGCAGCAAAATATCTCACCAGGTAAAACAGCGCCCATCCTGTAAAGCCAATGATAAGTATCCAAACCCAGGCAGGAATGCTTTGCGGCGTTTCACTTCCTTCAATAAGAAAAGATTTCTGATCGCCTTTGCCATAAGCATTAATCATCAAGGGCAGCACGCCATCTACTACCGCATTTTCTTTAATCCCTTCAACCGCTATGGCAGGGCCATTGCGCACAACGAACGGAATTTTACGGATGCCTTCTTTGCCCGCAGGATCTTTACTCACAATCTTCAATATATGTTCTCCATCCGTAAGCTTGCGGGTATCTAATTCAAAACTCACCGGTGAAAGCACTTCTGCCACAGGCTTGGTATCCTCATCAATAAAAATGAATATGGTACTTTTATCACGCATATTATTGGTTGTTTAAAATCATTCGCTTAATGTGTTCTTTCGATTTTTCACCTGGCTTTACAAGCCATTTCACTGAAAAGAAAAGCGTTGCTAACACAATTATGACAGCTATATATACGATAAGATAATCCCAGCGGCTGTCCGGGCCCGCACCATGTGTAATGCCTCTTAAAATTTTAGGCTGGCTCTGTTCACAGGCAGGGCATGCCGCAACAGTGCCCACTGATGCGACAAAAAAAATAAGGATACTGTTTATTAATTTCTTCATTATTTGGGGGCGTTTAATTTTACAAAATCCATGATCTTCTTCACTTCTTCAGGCGTCACGTGTTTGCCGTTATTACCCCAACTGCTGCGTTCATAATTGATGATAGCAGACACTTCGTTTTCACTGAAACTCATATTGGTTCCTACTGCCGGCATTACACCGTATTCCTGCCTTGCATCATAACCATTCATTATAATATTCACATATAACTCAAGGTCATCGCCCAATACCACAGGGCTTCCTTTTAACGGCGGAAATGCACCTGGCAGGCCTTCCCCATTTTCCTGGTGGCATGACTGGCAGTTGGCAACAAATAATGCTTGTCCGTTTGCACCTGCATCTTCAGCAGCAGCGCCGCCCGCAGCTTCTTTTTTTACTTCTCTTTTATATAAGAATTCTGGTTGAGCAGTTCCGTCTGGCAACTTGGTTTGCTTGCGCGACTGGAGATAAGCAATCAAATACAGGGCATCTTTTGTTGCCACCACTTTGCCTTCCTTCCCTTTTAAATATTCCGCAGGAACGTTTACCACCACATCATTTTTTGAAGGTTCTTTTTTTATGGTGAACAACCAGGAATAAGCAGGCATCACAGATTCCTTCACCACAATGCGCGGGTTAAAAAGATGCACAAGGTTCCAGTCCTTTGATGGCTGGCGGTTACCCACATCAGTAAGGTCCGGGCCTGTACGTTCTGTTCCCATTAATGTGGCAGTGTTACGCCAGAAATCGGTGCGTTTTATACCAGCATAATCTGCCGCAAGGCTGGGGCGGCTGCCCCAGCTTTTATCCATATCCACATTGCGTACCTGTTGCGTATGGCAGGCAACACATCCATTCGCTACAAACAATGCTTTGCCCTTCACAGCGTCAGCACTCAATTTTTCTGCTCCGGGCAATTGCTGGTTATTTTCCTGGTTATGGATAGCCGGCAGAATTGCCACCATCAACGTTAAACCAACAAACATTAACGTGGCAGTACCAAAAAGCTTTTTATGATTATTAAAGAATTCCATTATGATTAATATGATTTGGCAGGTGAAATGAATGAACTGTCTTTTTCGAGTTGCTGAATAGCAGATGATTTTACATCTACTTCGTTAGTGCGTTTTATCATCTTATACATATTATAAGCAAAGAATACATGAGAAAGCCACATAAGGGTGCCGCCAATTGCCCGCCATAACCAGTAAGGTTCCATTAGCTTTACACCATCCATAAAAGGCTTGCCATTCAGCCACAATAAACCTTTTAATGTGCTGCCATACATAAGCGGCACAGTGTAAAAAAGTAATCCTATCAGGGCCATCCAGAAATGAGCGCCCACTGTTATTTGCGGTGCTTCTTTGCCGGTAAGCCTTGGCACCACAGCATATATGCAGGCCCATAAAAAGAAAGATATAATACCGTACATGGTTAGATGGGAATGCGCTACGGTAAAATCAGTAAAATGCCAGATAAGATTGGTAGAACGGAATGCTTCTGCCGTACCCTGCATGGAACCTGTGAAGTAAAAGATGATACCTACCAAAAAGAAAGGAAGCGTATAGCTGTCTTTTATTTTATACCAGGCGCCTTTAAAAGTCATCAGGAAATTAGTGGTGCCTGCAATTACCGGAATAGCCATGCCCCCGCTGCCAACTATAGCTACGGTTTGCAGCCACCAGGGTATAGCGCTGAATACAAAATGGTGTGTGCCGATAAGCGTGTAAAATAATATTTGTGTCCAGAAAGCAAGAATACCAAGGCTGTAGGAATAAATAGGTTTATTAAGTTGCTGCGGCAGGAAATAATACACAATGCCAAGTGTAAACAACATAAACCACATTCCTACACCCTGGTGCATGTAATAACCCTGAACGATGGTTTCTCCCAAACCATTTTGCCAGGAAGGAATATAAGCAGTTAGTGAGATTACGATAGTGAAAATAATAGCCGATACCATATACCAGTTAGAGATATAAATTTCTTTTGTGGTTCGGACGGCAATGGTTTTAATATAATTGATGAGGCTGAGTGCAAGGCCAATACCGAATAGCAGCATTACAGGCCATATATATTCGCGGTATTCGCCGCCGCCGTTATTAATGCCTGCCATTAAACAAACAGAACCAATAATAACCGCCGCATTAATAAAGAACAGCGCATACCAGCCAAGTTTTATGCTATACATTTTTACATTGCTTACCCTCGGCACTATATAGTTACCCAGCCCAAGCATGCCCAGTGAAGCCCAGCCCCAGAATACAGAATTAGTATGCACAGGACGTAAACGGCCAAAGCTAAGCCAGCTCACATGGTCAGCATCGGGCGCCACGAATTTAATACCGAGGTATTCGCCGATAGTGGTTCCAAACAGCAACCAAAATGCAGCGCAACCTAAATACCAAAGTACCAGCCGGGATAAAGCAGGATCAATATTAGGCCGCGGCAAGGCTTTCTTTTTAATGGCAACTATCGGCATGCCCGGCTCCTGGCTAATGTTCAGCAAACCTCTTGAATCTTCTGCGGGTTCGCTTCCTGACAATTCATTATGCGTAAGCGAATAATCGAGCGCTTCTTTTCTCTTCTTCAACACATCATTTATTTCTTCATCCGGCAATGTTTCAAGGTATTCGGCCAGCTTTGCGGCTTCTTCAAGCCGCATCTTATTCCGCTGCCGGTTTATGGCATTGCTTATTTTAATGGTAAGAAGAATAAGGCCGGCCAGTATAGGAATTAGAATTAGTATGATGGTAATAATAATGCCGCCTTCGCCCAGCAATGAAGATGCATCGGGCTTTTCGGGTGTTTGAGCTATAAGGCTGCCTGGTAAAAAAATAAATAATGATGCAAAAAAGATTAAGAGAATATTGCCTGCATTGCGGAAAGATTTTTTATTACGGTGCTGCAATAATTGTTCAATCTGTTTGCTGTTGAGCTGCTGTGTATATTCCTTTAGCTTCTCTTTATATGCTTCTGTTTTGTGCTTTTTATAATTGCTCGTTAATGCTGAAACCTTTTCCTTAAGCATAACGGCAGCTATGAGCAGCATAAGCGCAATGATTAGCATAAGCCACAGCCATGCTTCTTTTGATTCAAACGAAAAAGCCGATGGTTTCATGCCCTGCGCCCACAATGGAAAAGCGGTAAACAGCAATGGGATAATAACCAGGCATTTCATCAATAATTTATTCCTGCATTTCATATTTAAGATATTAATACCTTTTTGTCTTTTATTATTTCAAAAAAATTTATCTTCTTAAAAAAGCCGTATTATTTTCAAGCGCTTCTGTAAAAGCATCTATTCTTGCGTTTTGCAGCATATTTGATAACTCCTGTCGCACCTTCTTGAATTGAAAATGAATGGGGCATGGTTTTATTTCCGAGCATTGCTTTAAACCGAGGCCGCAGCCATAAAAAATCTTATCGCCATCCACTGCCTTCACAACGTCTGCCAGCGATTGTTTCATAGATGTCTTATCAAGATAAAACCCGCCGGAAGGGCCTTTTGCAGATTGCAGCAAGCCTTTGCGGGTTAAATCCTGCAAAATTTTTGCAATAAAATGTTCGGGTGAATTAATGCCTTTGGCTATATCTTTTATACCAACCCTGCTATCCTGTTTTGTTTTTTGTGCAATAAATATCATAGCCCTTATAGCATACTCGCAGGTTTTTGAAAACATTCTTTGTTTTTATGGTGCAAAGATAAAACCCAATCTGTAATAAAAGATAAAAAACTCTTTTATTTGCTAAATAAATTTTGCAGGCAGCGGGAATCTTACATCGGCACAGTGAAGCCGGCCTGATGAAGCATTTCAAAAATATATTCACACTCCTCCTTTCGATCAGACTGCTATCGCGGGCCGGCCGTGCTTACAGGCTCATTTCAATCCCAATTGCATCCTGCCTTCCTGCGTAAGCATTTCAAACCCCCAGGGAGGATCAAATGTCAGATCAATTCTTATTTCTTTACCCGGAAAAACTTTTTCCAATGCATTTTGCACTCCGTTGGTAATGGCTTCGCCCATCGGGCAATGCGGTGTGGAGAGCGTCATCGTTACAACAATATTATCCCCGTCAAACGCTACATCATATATCAGCCCAAGGTCTATCACATTCACAAAAAGCTCCGGGTCTATCACACTATATAGTGCTTCCTGTGCTTTTAATTTTTCCTCAGAAAATGGATCGCTTAATGATATAGTCATGATACAATTTTTGTTTTATGCAGCAGCACCTTCATTACATTTATCACATACAGCGAAGACACCATTATCCATATTGCAGATGCGATACGGATAATAACAGTCGCATTTATAACGATGCCAGCGCAAAGCAATATAACGGCAGCTATGTAAAGCCTGAATTGCCATTTAACCAGAACTTCACTATACAATTGTTTAGGTAAAGGAACCTTTACTTTTCCTGAAAGCGTTTTGTAATGCGCATTCCATACTATAAAAGGTAATGTTTTAAATGTTTTACCAAGTATAATACCTGTTATCCATCCCATAAATAAAAGGGCGCCGTATAATATTGCCCAACGGGAACCTGCGGCATATACAATTACAGGTATCAATAATATAGCGGCGCCCAGGCACAGGAAAGAAATAAAAGTATGTTTCATTTGAATGTCTATATTTTTTCTAACGCGGCTTCTAAATGCATCATATAAATACATTAGCCAGCATACAATACCGGCAGCAACCAATATGACATATATAATAACCCTTGCTGCAGTAATGCCAAAAAAATAACCATCCAATAGAAAAAATAATAACCCTGCATTTTGAAACAAGCAAGCATATAGCAGCAGCTTTTGCCTTGCAGATTTGCCTAACAAAAACATAGGCACAAGTTTACTGCTCACACCGGTTATTAGTTGAAGAAACCAGCCAGCTAACCCTGCATGTGCGTGCAACTTTAAAATCTCAAGGTGGCTTTTGCTGAAGAAAGGATATCGTAAATTAATTGCAAGCAGTAATCCTGCTATAGCCGTAAACAATAACCATGCACCTGAAGTAACAACAAATAATTTCACTACAGAATAACGAATACAAATGTGGCTTGTAAATAATACATTGATAAAATAAGCACATGCTGATAACACAATCAGCGTGCCGCCACTGATCATCACCCATCCGGTATAAAAGTTATAGAAAGCAACAATAAGTAAAGCGACACCTGCTGTTAATGTGTACCAGCATATAGCCGCAATTGTTGGGCTGAACAAATCACGCTCACAAATTACAGGCAGCAGTTGATGTGCTGCGCCAAAGATGACCATCGTTCCCCAGCCCAGCGCTGCTGTATGTACAATTGCCAGCAGGTGTGGATTGAAATAGTGGTTTGTAAGATTACCTGCATCAAAAAACAATAAAAGGCAAAGTGCCCAAAATGCGATGGTGGCCGTTGCATAAAAAGGAAGAACTGCATTGTTGGGTGGTGCTTTGCCTATATTAATATCTGCCATTGAGCAGGATTATTTAATGTTATACTGATGAAGTTTCAAATAAGATCATCTTCACATTCTTTTCATCAATCGTGTGAATATGCACTTCATAATTTTTATTTGCAAGATCTTCAAGAAGATATACAGGCACTCTTTTGTGATGAACAAATAACATATTGCCTTTTGGCAATTCTTCTAATGCTTTTAAAATAGTTTGCATTGGCAATGGCATCTCCAGGTGGCGCACATCTATTTCTTTAATCTTTTCTTTTGAAAAAGCATTATGTACCGATTGAAAAGAATCAGCATCATCCATAATCACTTTCTCACCTGTATTAGCTGCAGCTTTATTTACAACATCGTCTCTTTGCTTTTTCAGGAAATAAGTATAAAATTCAGTGTTGCTTTTTGCTTCCACATAACTGTCTTCTGCCTTTTCCTGTTTCAGCAAATGAATTAATGGCGTTGGAATAAAACTGTTGATGATGCATAATACTTTGCCAGGCGCCACTTCTTTAAACTTTCCCATTATATTTCTCAGCGGGTCTGTGCCCGACTCGATTATGGGACGCACATCATACCATATAATATCGCTTTCTTTTGTATTGCGCAGCCAAATGGGCTTAGGTTGAATAGCTGCTTCTTTAACTGAAGAAGTTATTTCATAACTGAAACCCAGTGGTATTAATGCTGCCACAATATCTTTTACATTACAATCAGCCATTTTTGCCGCCTCTGATATGTTTACCCTTGAAGCCATCACCTTCCTCAGCACAGGATTTTTTAAACGGCGCAACGGTTTTGCAACTGCTGCAATAGCATCAATGGCCGCCTTATTAAGGGCTATCAGTTCCGATATTTTTGTATGATCATTGATAATCATTTTTTCCATGGCGATATAATTTTATTGCAATGTGCACAACTAAACCTCTGCTGCTTCCGCTTCAAGCGCAGATACTTTTGGAAAAAGCATATCTTCTTCCACATGCATACAATGCACGAGTGTGCTATGCAATTCTTCCAGCTTTTGATAGAAATAAGTAAATGAATTGCAGGCGCCATCAGGCAGCGTGTAATTATTAGTTAGCCTGCGGAAATACTCAAGGTCTTCTGTAATAATCACATGCTCCTTCTGCAATAACAGCAGTGATTGTTTAACAATATCCAAATCAGTTATTTCATCTTCAACACTGCTGTTTTCTGCTGATGCAATTTGTTTGATAGCCGGCAAAACAGCATTGTCTTCTTTATCAATATGCACCTGAAGGCTCTTAAAAAAATAAGGTATGGATTGTGCAAGACGGTTTAGTTGCGGGTACTGGCTGCCATGCCGTTCAGCAACTTTTTCTGCTAATCCTGTTATAACCTCTGCATTGCTTTTTATATAAGCATGATACGTGTTAGTGATATAATCTGAGAGAAAATTCAGTTGCAGTTTATCAATGCCGGGCAAAGCAATATGCTTCTTCTCCCCTTCTGATATTTTTTCAGATGCTTTACCGGTATTGCAGCTATAATCAATCCCTTTTGCTTTAAATACGGTAGCCTTGCGCAGGTCTTTTTCAGAAACCGACACAGCATTTTCCTGCTCTTCATTTTTGTTTTTGGCAATTTTAACCTGCCAGCGCAAGGGCCCCTGCTGAAGGTATTCCCACTTAAATATATTACCGCGTTCACCCAGGAGCTGATAATACAATGGTTTTGGATCATGATCATTATCAATAATAAAACTTTCACCGGCCTCCAGCTCATCAAAATGCTTAAAAATAGTTGGATGTTTAAGTTTTGGTTCTATCCGGGTAACATCTAAAATTTCTGCCGTTACCATAATGTTTAATTTTTAATTGTGTGGTTTAATAACAACGCAAAAGTACATGCTAAAAAAATAAAAGACAAATTTGTCTTTTATTTTTTTAGAGCAAATTAAATGCGTGTTATCATCTAATATGTCAGCAATATTTATCAGATAAGCTGGCTAATCCGAAAGCATATCCGGGGCATTACAAACGAAATCTGCCCGAAGCTAAACTTATAGCTTCGGGCAGATTATGAAGTGAGTTAGGCAGTGCTGGTTTTAAGCAAATGCATTTGTATGATACATAACTTAAACAATAGCTTTTATTCTTCCGCAAAATATTTATGAAAATATGGAATGGTTTCAATGCCTTTATAATAATTGGCAAGATCGAATTTTTCATTCGGGCTATGCAGGTTGTCACTGTCTAAACCAAAGCCCATGAAAATAATTTTTATGCCAAGTTCCTGTTCAAATAATGAGCAGATAGGAATGCTTCCGCCGCCGCGTACGGGGATCGGCGCTTTTCCAAAAGTTGTTTCAATGGCTTTTGCAGCCGCTTTATAACCCTTGCTTTCAATAGGCGTCATATATGGTTCGCCACCGTGATGCACCATAATTTTTATATCCACATAAGGCGGTGTAATTTTCTTCAAATGATTAATGAGCAATTCCGTTATTGCTTCTGATTTTTGATTGGGCACCAGCCGGCAACTGATCTTTGCATGCGCTTTTGAAGGCAAAACAGTTTTGGAACCTTCACCTGTATAACCACCCCATATACCATTCAGTTCAAGTGTAGGACGAATGCCTGTCCGTTCATTGGTTGTATAACCCTTCTCACCCCATAATTCATTTATGCCGAGGTCCTTCTTATAAGCTTCCGCATCAAATGGTGCTTCAGCCATCAGTTTTCTTTCTTCAGCAGAAGATTCCACCACATCATCATAAAAACCAGGTATAGTTATGTGATTATTTTTATCGTGCAGGCTCGCTATCATCTGCGCAAGTATAGTAATAGGATTGGCAACAGCACCGCCATATACACCGCTGTGCAAATCGCGGTCAGGACCGGTTATTTCAACTTCAATATAACTCAGGCCACGCACGCCAACATCCATACTTGGTGTATCAAGGCTTAGCATAGAGGTATCACTTATGAGAATTACATCGGCCTTTAATAAATCTTTATGTTCTTTTACAAAAGTGGCAAGGTTCGGGCTGCCCACTTCCTCTTCGCCTTCAATAATAAATTTAATATTGGTTGAAAGCGAGTTAGTGGCAGTCATTGTTTCAAACGCCTTCACATGCATATATACCTGGCCTTTATCGTCGGCAGAGCCGCGGGCATATAGTTTCCCGTCTTTTACAACCGGTTCAAACGGCCCGCTGTGCCAGAGTTCCAGCGGATCGGGCGGCTGCACATCATAATGCCCATACACTAATACGGCAGGCTTTGATGCATCGATTATTTTTTCACCATATACAATAGGATGGCCGGCCGTTTTATATACTTCAGCTTTATCAGCGCCTGCATCAATTAATTTTTGCTTCATAGCTTCTGCACAGGCCAGCATATCATCTTTATGCTCACTGCGTGCGCTTACGCTGGGTATGCGCAGCAAATCAATTAATTCATTTAAGAAGCGCTCTTTATTCTGTTGTTGATATTCTTTCCATTGGTTCATAAAAAAAATTTAGAAGTGTAACGAAGATAAGAGAAAGCGGCAAAGCGAACAATCACTTGCTGTATGGCCTTCTCATTAAAATACACATAAAAATAATAACGGCACACCGGCAGGTTCAAAAGCGAGAGTACCCGTTTATTGCATGAAGGCAAAATATCGCATGAAAAATAATTATCCGGAATTCAGCAGTTAAGCAACAGGTAAAACAGAAAATTGCGTACGGTTTTTGCTAAGGGAGGGCAATTTTATTAAATTATTATCTTTCAAGCTTAATTGCTATCATGAAAAAGACAATGCTTTGTATCCTTCTGCTTTTGGGAATCACGTACGCTAAATCTCAACCCTCCTTTGTAAAAGATAGTATTGATAGTTATATTAACAAAGGCATGAAAGACTGGAAGATTCCCGGTCTTGCCATTGCAATTGTAAAAGATGGCAAAGTAGTCTTAATGAAAGGTTATGGCGTTCGTAATCTTGAAACAAAAGAGCCTGTTGACGAGAACACGCTTTTTATGATTGCAAGCAACACCAAGCTTTTTACCGGCACATCGCTTGCAAAACTTGACTATGAAAATGAACTTTCATTAAATGATAAAATCACAAAATATTTCCCCTGGTACCGGGTGTATGACAGCACAACAACCGAGCTGGTAACCATAAGGGATATGCTCTCTCATCATCTCGGCACAAAAACTTTCCAGGGCGATTTTACATTCTGGAATTCCCAGTATTCAAGGGATTCGCTCATGTATAAAATGCGCCTGCTGAAACCAACAGGCAATTTCAGGCAGCAATGGGGCTATTGCAATACCTGTTTTTTAACTGCGGGCCAGGTAATTGAAAAAGTTACACACAAGCCATGGGAAGTGTATGTGTATGATAATATTGTTGAGCCATTAGGCATGGAAAACACGCACACGCTTGGTAATAATATGGAGCAAATGCCCGGCGCCGCAACACCTTATAGTAATTCGTTCAGTGAAACTTTACAGAAACTGCCTTATGATAATATTGACAATATGGCCCCTGCCGGTTCTATCGTAAGCTGTGTGAAAGATATTTCAAAATGGTTGCTGATGCAGCTTGACAGTGGCCGTTATAATGACAAGCAGATTATTCCTTGGCCGGCCATTCGCACCACAAGGGATATGAATACGATTATTACCAGCCGCAAAAATGCTTTCCTGCCTTATCATTATTTCGGTTATGGATTGGGCGTTTTTATGAGCGATTATGGCGGCAAACAGGTATTTGAACACACCGGCGGCGCTGATGGCTTTGTAACCAATACCTGTTTTGTGCCGGAAGAAAACCTTGGTATTGCAATTTTTACAAACAACGATAACCAGTCGTTTTTTGAATTGCTTCGCTATAAAATATTGGATGCATATTTTGGTTTGCCTTCAAAAGATTACAGCGCCCTGGCTTTGCCAAATTATCTTGAAGCCCGCAACAGCAGGCTTAGTGAAATAGAGTCATATAAAGCAAGGGTTAAGAATAAAAAAACACCGCTTTCCTTGAGCGTTTACACAGGCGATTATACCAATCCTGTTTTCGGGGATATGTCGATAAGAATTGTTGGCGGAGATATGGTTTTAAAATTCAACAAGCATAACCTCACTGCAAAAATTGAATACATGGATAGCAATGAGTGGCTGCTTGAATACAGTAATCCAGCCTATGGAATTTTCCCCGTGCACTTTGTAACAGACGGCGCCAGAGTAGTTTCAGTTGATATTAAAGTGAACGACTTTCTTGAGACCGACCCTTACACATTCACCAAACAATAGTATTGCACCATTATCAGTAAGAAATAATCGTTTTCTTTACCCGATGAAACCGGCATAATAATCTTCCTCACACAAGGCGATGTACATAGCACGGCTTTATGAGGCAATTGAAAAAAACAAACATTTTTGAATGAAAAAATATGCGGTAATAGTTGCAGGCGGATCTGGTAAAAGAATGGGCAATATTATACCTAAACAATTTTTGCTGCTGAAAGGAAAAGCTGTTTTATGGTACACACTCGACACCTTTTTACGGGCATACAGTGATTTAAAAATCATATTGGTTTTACCCGCCCAGCATATTCAAAAAGGCAAGGCTATTATTGAGAGCTTTGAAGTAAAGGACCGGATAAATATCATTACAGGCGGCGATACACGCTTTCATTCCGTGCAATGCGGCCTTAAAGAAATTAAAGAAGAATCTGTGGTTTTTGTGCATGATGCTGTGCGCTGTCTTGTTTCAGTGCCATTAATTCAGCGCTGTTATAAAAATGCATTGGAACATGGAAGCGCTGTTCCTGCTGTTGCTGCAACAGACAGCATACGCATCGTAAATCATGCCTGTCATACCGTTGCAAAGCGGGAAGATGTTCGCATTATTCAAACCCCGCAAACATTTTTAAGCAATATTATTCTGCCGGCTTTTGAACAGGAATATACAGATGCTTTTACAGATGAAGCAACCGTAGTGGAAACTTATGGTACTGAAATTTTTTTAACGGAAGGTGAATATGATAATATAAAAATCACAAGGCCGGTTGACATGATGATTGCAGAACGCATACTGGAAGAACGTTCTGCATTAAAGCAGGTTTAAAACGTAACTACATTGAGGCAATAAAAAAATCTGCAAATCTTACATCCCTAATCTTCGTTCACCTGATTATTTAAACGCATTAAAACCCGTTACATCCATCCCGGTTACAAGCAAATGAATATCATGTGTGCCTTCATAAGTGAGTACGCTTTCAAGGTTCATCATGTGGCGCATAATACTGTATTCGCCGGTAATACCCATGCCGCCAAGCATGGCCCTTGCATTACGGGCAATATCCGCGGCTATTTCGCAACTGTTGCGCTTGGCCATACTTACCTGTGCAGGTGTTGCCCGGTCTTCATTCATTAAAACACCAAGCCGCCAGACAAGCAGTTGTGCTTTTGTTATTTCGGTTATCATTTCAGCCAGCTTTTTTTGCTGTAACTGGAATGCACCGATAGGTTTATCAAACTGCACGCGTTCTTTGCTGTATTGGAGCGCTGTATCATAACAATCCATAGCAGCACCAAGGGCGCCCCAGGCAATGCCATAACGGGCTTTGGTTAAACAGCCAAGCGGCCCCTTTAAACCTTTTACGTTTGGAAAAATATTTTCTTTGGGCACGCGCACATCATGAAAAACGAGTTCACCCGTAGCGCTGGCACGCAGGCTCCATTTGCCATGCGTTGTGGGCGTTGTAAAACCTTCCATACCATGCTCAACAACTAAACCGCGTATCTCTCCGTATTCATCTTTGGCCCAAACAACCGCCACCTGCGCAAAAGGCGCATTGCTTATCCACATTTTAGCGCCATTTAGTATTACATGATCGCCATCGTCTTTAATATTCGTTACCATACCCGCAGGATTGCTCCCAAAATCGGGTTCGGTAAGGCCAAAACATCCCAGCCATTCGCCGCTTGCCAGCTTAGGTAAATATTTTTTACGTTGCTCTTCGCTGCCATAAGCATAAATGGGATGCATAACCAAACTGCCCTGTACGCTTGCTGTTGAGCGAACACCGCTATCGCCGCGCTCCAGTTCCTGCATCATTAATCCATAACTGATATAATCCAAACCGCCGCCGCCATATTCAGGCGGAATGGTTGGGCCAAAACAGCCAAGTTCACCCATTTGCTTTACTATAAATTCCGGGAATTCTGCGCGCTGCGCATAGTCTTCAATAATGGGGGAAATTTCTTTCTTTACATAATTGCGTACTGTATCGCGAACAAGCTTGTGTTCATCGCTTAACAGTTCATCTATAAGGTAATAATCCGGCGATTGAAAATTGTCGGTCCTGGAAGCCATCGCGTGTTTTTTAATAAGTAAATAAAGCCCGGCAAAGGTAGCTAGTTAACGGTATCAGCAAAGGCTTTATAACATAAATTACGTGGAAGCATATTTGGCTGTTATTTTTGAAAGATGTTCAACAGTAATGGGTTTTATAATAAAGCCCGCAGTTTTATAACTGCTGGCCCTGTCATAATCTTCCTTGTATAAACTCGAAGAAAATATATATACGGGAATGTCTTTAGTTATTGTTTCAGACCAAACATTAAACCACTCAATAAACTCCCACCCGTTCATCACGCTCATATTCAGGTCAACGAATATCAGGTCGGGCAAATTATCGGTATTTTTCATTAAAAAAGTTTGCGCCTTACTACCGTCTTCGCACGAAACAAATTCAGCAGCAAAGTCCGTAAGCTTTATTAAGCGTTCGCAAATCTTTACCGTTATGATGTCGTCATCAATAAATAATACTTTATCAAAAGCTGGCATATGTGTTATTACTCCTCTTATTTCTCTTCCACGGGTACGAGATCGTTCAAATCAATATTAATTGGAACCATTCCAATTTGCACTACAGCCCTTTTACCGCGTATTTCCTTTACTTCGCCTACCTGGAAATTCTTTTTCATTTTTACTTTTGAACCAACTGAAACAGGCGTTTGTAATTCCCTGTATTTTGATTCAATTTTCTTTTCCAGCCTGTTCTTAACCTGGTTATCCTTACGCTTAAATAAAAGTTCCTGTAACTGCTTAATTACCTCATTTTTATTCTCGGTCTTTTTCCAATCTAAAACAATCTGTTTAAGCTTACGCTCCATTTCCCTGAGATAAGCTATCCGCTCTTCAGTAACCTTATTCTGAAGTTTTAACACTTCAATTTGCTGCCTGTGCTTTTCCCTACTTAATTCAGTTGATAATTGCTTTTTCAGTTGCTCATTTTCGGACAATAACTTTTTCAGATCGAGCTTTTCCTTTTGCAATGTTTGAAGATCCTTTTCCGTTCTGTTTAACAACTTATCCAAACGGAAATGATTTTCATCAACCAGCTTTTTAGCATTCGCAATGAGGTGTTTGGGTAAACCAATGCGTTCTGCTATTGCAAAGGTATAAGAACTGCCCGGTTTTCCAACAGATAATTTGAATAAAGGTTGAAGGTTTTCTTCATCAAACATCATGGAACCGTTAATAATTCCAGGAGTTTTATTGGCAAACGTTTTAAGGTTAAGGTAATGAGTTGTAACTATTCCGAAAGCATGTTTGCGGTTAAGCTCATTTAAAATAATTTCTGCGAAAGCACCGCCAAGATTAGGGTCTGTGCCGCTGCCCAGTTCATCAATAAAAAACAATGTTTTGCCATTTGCATGTTCAATAAAATATTTCATGTGCAGCAAATGCGAAGAATAAGTGCTCAGGTCAAATTCTATGCTTTGCGTATCGCCTATGTGAATAAATAATTGTTTGAAAATACCCATTTCAGAATCGTGGTGCACCGGCACCAGCAACCCGCTTTGCAGCATCACCTGGTTAAGCCCGATGGTTTTCATGGTAACAGTTTTACCACCGGCATTAGGGCCGCTTATAACAAGCAGGCGGTTTTGTTCATCAAGCCTTAATGTAACCGGGATGGTTTGCCTGCCCGATTGCTTATTATGCAGCAGTAATAACGGATGATATGCTTCCCTTAAATCAACGATGGCTTTATCTGAAATATTTGGAAAATTGCCTTTTATATCAATACCAAATTTTGCCTTGGCATTTATAAAGTCATATTCACCGGCAATCTGCAGCCATTGCAACAGAAGGCCGCCGTAAACGGAAAGGTTCGCCGTTAACTGTTTTAAAATCCGGTAGATTTCTTTCTTCTCTTCATTTTCCAGCGAAAAAACTTCATTATTTAATTCTATGGTTTCTTCGGGTTCTATGA
Source organism: Parafilimonas terrae (assembly GCF_900115755.1). Lineage (GTDB taxonomy): Bacteria > Bacteroidota > Bacteroidia > Chitinophagales > Chitinophagaceae > Parafilimonas > Parafilimonas terrae. The sequence continues at coordinate 338,870 of NZ_FOXQ01000002.1, read as the reverse complement.
AAGCTGTTTTACGGCTGTCGCTTTCGCCATGCAAAATGCCTTTTACCTGCCGTTTATATTCTGAAAAAACAGCCACTACCCGCCTGCCATTGCTGAAACTTTCTTCAATTTCCGCACTGTATCCGGCCCTGTTCAAACGGGCTACGGCTTTCTCAAATACACGCCTTAATTCATTGCGTTTGCGAAAAAGGTTTTGCCTTATTTTTTGAAGTGCTTCGCTGGCATTATCTTTTATATTGCCGCCATCATCAAATATTTCATCAATCATTTGCATGATGGTTTTTTCATAGTAAGAATTTTCCAGCACTTTATATAACGCGGCATAGGCCAGCCTGCGCTCCGCATCAAACCAGCGGAATATTCTTTCTGTATTGGCAGCCAGTTTGCGGATGTTTATAAAATCTTCCGTTTGTAATACACCGCCTTCTATACTTAATAATTTTAAACTGCGGTTTAGGTTTAAACTGAAATTATTGGGCAATGACTGGCCTTGCTCCACTACGAGTTTACATTCATGGGCCTGCTGCAACTGGAGCTGTATGATTTCTTTCTTGGTATGAATGCGAAGCTGCGATACCTTTTCTTTTGCATAATCAGTATCGCAATATGCGGCTAAAAGGTTTTTTATTTTAGAAAATTCAAGCTGTTGTTCTGCTGATTCCGGGTATAATTTCATCACTTCAAATAAAACAAACTACTAAGCTACAGATACAAGTAGCAGTTACAAAATGCTGCAAGATATAATGTTTAAATCATGTGATTAACTTAGAATGCCCGGAACCTGAAAACCAGAAATATATTTAACTATTTCACTTGTTTTTTATTTGCAGCCACATCCTTTTTTTCATTTGATTGCACAGTTTGTTCGCCCGTTTCAACTTCCACCTGTTTCATGGTAACCGCATAATCGTTAGGATGAATGGAAGAGCCATATTTAACAGCGTAAGCCTTTGTGAATTCCGCGCCAAAATATAGAATAATTGAAGAGTAATATACCCATACCAGCAGGATTACAATGGAACCTGCCGCGCCATACGTGCTGCCTACATTTGTTTTAGCTATATAAAATGAAATGGCGAATTTGCCCAACATGAATAATACAGAAGTGGCAACAGCGCCGGACATTATATCTTTCCATTTAATCTGTGCATCAGGCAGCACTTTAAATATTACTGCAAATATCAGCGTCGTTATGCCGAATGTTAATACCAGGTTTATAATGTAAACAATGTGAACCGCTACATCTGGATAGCGGGTTTTAAAACTGCTCATTAAAGTTTCTATAATGGCAGATATACCCAGCGATACCAGCAATAAAAAACCAAGGCTTGCTATTACTGAAAAAGATAAAAACCTGTTGCGAAGCATTTTAAGCCAGCCTTTTTTAGGCTTGGGTTTAAGGTTCCATATTTTATTAATGGAATCCTGGATGTCCCCAAAAACAGTGGTAGCGCCTATTAATAAAGTGATAACGCCAATAATGGCCGCAAAAGCGCCTTTACCATTTATGAAACCATTTTTAATTACCTGTTGTAATTGCAAAGCGGTATCGGCACCCACAAAATTTACAAGCTGATCATACACTCTTCCTTCAATGGCTTCGCGGCCTAAAAAAATGCTGCATAAAGAAATAATAATTACCATTAGCGGGCCTAATGAAAAAACGGTGTAATAAGCAAGGCTGCCGCTAAGCTTGGTTACTTTATCATTTCCAAATCCTTTAAATGATTCTTTAAAAACTTCAAACAACCCTTTTACAGACAAACGCTTTTTCATTACCTTTTTTAATAGTGTTCAAACAAAAACCCCGCCGATGGCGGGGTTCTGTTTTAATCTAAGGTTGGAAAACAATTAAGAGAAAGCTGTTTCAAGCCTGTCTTCTGTAACATGCATTGTATCTCCTATTTCATCGTATGCATCTGCTGCATATTCATTTATTTTATTTTTGTTACGCCTGTAGATATATGTGGCTATACCGGCTGCCAATGCAATTACTGCGCCTGCAATTATCTTCTTATTCATAATATTTAATTTAAATGATTCAATAATAAATTTATTTCACTTGCATTATGCACTGTAGGCCTGTTCATTTACAGTTTTTGAAATTTGCGTAAGCTTTTTATCAGCATTGCCTTCTTCCTGTTCTGTTTGTTCAAGTAAAGAAACAATTTCATCTTCACCCATCATTTTTGCATGTGCTTTTAAAGAACCGTAAGCTGCAATTTCATAATGCTCTACTTTTTGTGCGGCGATGATAAGGGCTGCATCCCGTGCATAACCTTTATCGTATTCTTCTATTGCTTCTTTGCCTTCTTCCACCAGGCCTTCCATAGCAGGGCATTTTTTTGCCTGCGCTTTTTTACCAAGTTGTTCAAACACCTGTTCCAGCCTTTCAATATGCCCTTCTGTTTCTTTTAAATGATTGTCGAAAGCCGCACTTAACTGCTCATCGTAGGCAGCTTTACTCATTTTGGGTAATGCTTTGGAAAGATGTTTTTCTGCCCAATAGATGTCTTTCAGCGTGTCTTCAAAAATCTTTGAAAGATTTTCTTTGTGGCCTGACCCGTTAGAAGCGCTTTTAGATGTAGTACGTGAAGTGGTTTTTGATGTGGATTCGTTTTTCATAAATTCTTTTTTCCGATTAATTAAACCAATTCCATACCAAACCACATTTTTTAATTTTCATGCATAGTAACACAGGCATCTTTATAATTTTTTTTAGATGTTTTTCCTGTTGTGTTTATCTTATAACTTTTGCTTACTTTTCAAAACGGCCTTTTACACAATTAGTTAAACGGTTGATAATTCTTTACACATTTGCGTGTTTGAGAATAATTTTGCCACATGCGAAAGGTGTTGTTGCAGTTTATACCGGCGCTTATGAGCTTTATGCCGTTTTATGCTGTTGCCCAAACCAAAATAATCCAGGGCGAAGTATTGGATAAACAAAGCGATGAGCCAATACCTTTTGTTTCTGTGAAATTTGCTATACAAAATGGCGGCATGCTTACCGATTCGCTTGGCAAATTTTCCATTACTTTAAACAGCCGCACTGCCGTTGATACCATTACTATCACCAGCGTTGGTTATGAACCCACAAAAATACCTGTGGCCGATATAGAAGATTCTTCTTTTATCACCGTGCATCTTACGGTTATGCAGTCAAAAGATGAAGTGGTGGTAAAAACAAAATATAACCGTGCTTTATGGTTTTGGCGAAAAATTATTGCACACAAACCGGAAAACGACCGGCGGCAATTCAGTAATTACGGCTATGAGGTTTATAATAAGCTGGAACTTGACCTTGATAATGTGAACAAAGAAAAACTGGGTAAAAATTTCCTCCTGAAACCTTTAAAATTTGTGCTGGATTATGTTGACAGCACGTCGGAAAAAGAACCTTTTCTGCCTGTATATTTAACCGAAACACTTTCTGATTATTATTACCAGAAAGCCCCACGCAAAACACGTGAAATAATAAAGGCTACTATAACCAACGGTATAGAAAACGAAAGCTATATAAAGCAGTTGGGCAACACTTATCAAAACATAAATGTTTATGATAACACTATTCCTGTTTTTAACCGGGAGTATGTGGGGCCGTTTAGTGATAATGGCGATGATTTCTATAATTTCAAATTACTCGATACACAATACCTGGCAGGTAAAAGGCTGGTGCATTTTGCTTTTAAGCCAAACCGCCCGGGCGGTGAGTTTTTTGAAGGGGATTGCTGGGTGCACGATACCAGTTTTTCCATACAAAAAATAATGCTGCGCCCTGCCACAGATGCCAACATTAATTTCATTACGGGATTAACGCTGATACAGGAATTTAAGCTGGTAAACGACAGCACCTGGTTTTTATACAAGGATAAGTTTGTGGCTGACATTACACCCATCAGTAAAAAAAGGCTTGGGTTAAAGGCGCGTAAAACCACCACCTATAAAAATGTATTGCTTAACAGTAACATTGTTACAGCAGCGCTCGATTCCAACAAATCGAATGAAGATATTTTATTAAAACGCGGAGCTCAAAACAAGCCCGATTCTTTCTGGCAGGAAAGAAGGCACGAACCTTTAAATGCCAATGAACAAACTGTGTATAAAGTATTGGACACTTTAACCAACAATAAAACTTATATACGGTACCAGCATGCATTTAATTTTCTTACAACGGGCACCCTCGATGTTGGTAATGTGCGCATAGGCCCGTGGTATTACTGGGTATCGGGCAATACGTATGAAGGCACAAGAATGCGTTTTGACCTGGCTACCAACCGCGGTTTTAATAAGAAATTAAACCTGCGCGGTTATTTGGCTTATGGCTTTGCAGACAAAACCTTTAAAGGCAAGGCTGAAGCGAAATATATGCTCAGCCGTTCACCCTGGAGTTATATTGATTTTTATTATAAGAAAGATATTGATAACGGCCAGGTTGTTTATGATCAGCTTGGCTCCGATAACGTGTTCGGATTCTTTCTTCGCAAGCCGGGCATGGAGTACAGGCTGCAGCAGGTTACAGAAAAAAAGTTTGAATACTATCGTGAAACGTTCAGTGGGTTTGGCATTGGCCTTACGGCAAGCAGCAGGCAGTATGAAGCTGTATTAAACCTTCCCGGCGCTAATTATTTTCCTGCAAAAACAGGCGACCCCTTCAGCACATTTGAAACAGGTTTACGGCTTCGCTATGCATACCAGGAACGCACTATTGAAGATAATTTTGAAAGATATAACCTCGGCAGTAACTACCCGGTTGTTGAGTTAAATTATACACATGCTTTTCCGGGTGCATTTAACAGCAGTTACCGGTACGATAAAATAAATATTTCGGTATCAGATTACCTTAAAATTGCTCCCTACGGCACTTTGTATTATAATGTGTTTGCAGGAAAAGTTTTTGGCACTGCGCCTTATCAAATGCTGGCCATTCTGCCCGGTAATAACTGGTATTATTACAGCAAATATTCATTTAATCTTATCGACAGGTTTGAATACCTTACTGACCGTTATGCCGGGTTTAATATTGAACATAACATCGGCTCAGGCATATTCCGCTATACAAAGCTTACCCGCAAATTAAAGCTGCGCCAGTTTTGGGAAGCCAAGGGTATAATCGGCGGCCTGTCTGATGCCAATTATAAACTCAATTTTGTACCAGGCAATCCTTTTAAAACGCTCGATAATAAAATGTACCTTGAAGTAGGCACTGGCGTTGATAATATTTTCAAATTCTTCAGTGTTGATTTTATCTGGCGTGTACTCCCACGCCCTTTGCCAACTGAGCGTGTTGACAGGTTCGGTGTTTTCTTCGGGTTCAAGTTCTCACTGTAAAATATTTTATTTCAGGTTTGATATTGATTTTCCGTTTTAGAGCCGCTGCAGTATGCTATTAAAAATAAAAAACTCATAAGCCTAAAAAAAACTTTTTAAACTTATGAGTTAAAGATTTATCCGGTAATATTAGCTTCCCGGCTGTGCCACATAACGCAGGTAAGCGTTAACCACTCTCACGCCATCAGGATATTTTGCTTTTGCTTCTTCTTCTGATAATGCAGCAGGAATAATTACTTCTTCGCCATTATTCCAGTTGGCCGGTGTGGAAACTTTATGTGCCAAAGTAAGCTGTATAGAATCAAGCACACGTAAAATCTCATTAAAGTTGCGGCCGGTTGACATTGGATAAGTAAGGTGCAGCTTTATTTTTTTATCAGGCCCTATTACAAAAACAGTACGAACTGTCTGGTTGGTAACCGGCGTCCTTCCTTCTGAAGTGTTGGGTTCTTCTGCCGGAAGCATTTCGTACAATTTTGCTACAGCCAATTCCGGGTCGCCAATCATAGGGTAACCCACAGCAGCGCCCTGTGTTGCTTCAATATCTTTTTCCCATCTTAAATGGCTTTCCACCGGATCTACGCTAAGACCAATGATCTTGCAATTGCGTTTGGTAAATTCAGGTTCTATTCTTGCCATATATCCTAATTCGGTTGTACATACCGGGGTAAAATCTTTGGGGTGGGAAAAAAGCATAGCCCAGCCATCGCCAATCCATTCATGAAAATTGATAGGGCCTTTTGTTGTTTCTGCTTTAAAGTCTGGTGCGGTGTCACCAAGTCGGATACTCATGTTGTTTATTTTTTAATTGTTCGATAATAAAAAAATTTGCATCAATATAATAATAAAAGATGTTTTGATGTTCACCTTCGCATTGCTGTGTTACGGCACTGCCAGGAAACTATGTTATGAAGCGATGTGTAACAGGTGTTTTTATAGCAATCAGGTTTCTTTGCTGCACGTGGTGCAATATATCCTATAACAGTCGCTTAATAATGGTCTTGCTCAATCCAAAGTTACATAGTAGAAACAAAAATACATAATGAAAAAAAATAAATGAAACAAAAGAAGGGTTGATGGAATAGCAGGAGCTCCGGGGTAATATGTTGTTTTGTTTTTGAATGAATCCTGTAGCCGGCCCTGTTGAGAAATTTTATACAGAATTCACACGGTTTCTTTTTCATTTACACAGATACTGTATATTACAAATTAAAATTTAGTTTGATAACCGGATTAACAGGCATTCCGGTTACGAAATACTATTAGCAGAAAATGTAAACATTCAAACAATACAATACAATGAAAAGAAGAAGTTTTATAAAAACCACAGTTGCAGGAAGCATGGCTTTCCTCCTGCCCTTTCCTTCACGGGCAATTGTTACCGGTAATAAATTAAGGATAGCACAGGTGGGTTTAGGAGGCCAGGGTTTGAGTGATTTGCATGATATTGCTTCTCATCCCGATGTGGAAGTAGTGGCTCTTTGTGATGTTGATGCAAATAAATTAAATGAGATTAAAAACACTTATGCCAATGCGCAAACATTTACTGATTATAAAGAGATGTTCAAAAATATCGGCGGCAGTATAGACGCAGTGGTTGTATCCACAACGGATCATGCACATGCGCCGGTTTCGTTAATGGCTATGGAACTGAATAAAAACGTGTATTGCCAAAAACCTTTAACCCATTACATTTCCGACTCAAGAAAGATGGATGCAGTGGCAGCCCAAAAGAAACTGGTAACACAAATGGGCATACAGGTGCATTCTTTTTATGAATATAAACTGGCTACCATTTTAATTCAAAAAGGCATTGTTGGAAAAGTTAAAAAAGTAATTGCCTGGTCGCCAAAAGTGTGGGGTTATGATGGCCCGGCGCCAGAAGGCAGCGATCCTGTACCGGAAGGATTGAACTGGGATTTATGGCTGGGCACTGCACGCAAAAGACCTTACAAAGAGGGATTTTATCATCCTTCCAACTGGAGAAAATGCATTGATTATGGTTGTGGTACTTTGGGCGATATGGGCGTTCACATTTTTGACACACCTTATAATGCATTACAATTAACTGTTCCTCTTACAGTAAAAAATTCCTGCAGGCAGCCAACCGATTTTGGCCATCCTGAAAAAAATCATGTTTCTTATACTTTCCCCGAAACGAAGTACACTGCCCAAACGCTCGAATGGGTTTGGTACGATGGTGAAGGTGCGCCGGAAGCGCAGGATGAGTTAATACTTCCCGGAGGTGAAAAATTGCCGGATCAGGGCGCTATGTTTATAGGAGAAAATGGCCAGCGGTTATTATTGCCGCATTTCATGAAAATGCCTAAGCTGATAGTGGATGGCGCTTTCCGGGAAATTGATATAAATAAATATGACCCGGACGGAAAAGCAGGCAAGCCTGCTGCCAGCTATGAGGAGGGCAGCCCGAAACATTATCATGAATTTGTGGATGCCTGCCTGGGAAGAACAAAATGCAGTGCACCTTTTTCATACTCTGCAAAGCTTACGGAAGTTATTTTATTAGGCGTGATTGCAGCAAGGTTCCCGGATGAAACATTGCATTGGGATGGCAAAAATGCAAGGTTTAAAGAAGAAAAGGCGAATGCATATCTGGCAGGGTGAACAACGATAAGTGCACATAATGCATGAATTGTTTTTTGAAGTGCAGCTAAAGAAGTTTGTACAAAATTGTTATGCCGGTTGCGGTTTTTTTATTGTGCTTTTTCTTTGCTTTTTCCCGTGCAACAACTAACAACTCTTTAAAAATGGCTGCTTATTTCTTTACCTTCTGCATTCTGCTGCTGCAGCGTCCAGTTGTCAGTTAAAGAAGAAGCTATCCATACGTTGCCAGATTTCCTGAAAACTTCTGTAATAAAGCCAATATCATCAAACTGGCTTTCCAATTCTGCAACTGTAACATTATGGCTTATGTCAATAACAATTTCATTAGCTGCATGCATAAATTCATTTATCCTCACCGTTGCAGCCAGCGGTTCTTTTTTTACGGCAATGAAATTATTGGCAAAAGATTTTTTATACAGCTCTATTTTTAAAAACGGGTAGCAGCTTGTAAATATTTTTTTTACATCACCTACCCTGCTTTCTTTATCTATAAACAATTTCATTACATTTTATTGAAGTGTCATTACTGCAAATGGCGCTTTAAATATTAACTGCTTCGATTTGCTTTTGTAAAAGAAGCTATGCTTTTTGGGGCAGGTTAAAATAATATCAGCGTTATTTTCTTTTGCAAAATCTATAATCCCTTCATATACATTTCTATGGTAAATAATATGACCATGCGCATTGCAACCACTCAGGTAACCAGTTAATTCATGCATGCGGCCTGAAGCCATCTCCTGCTTTTCTTCTCCGTTACACACATGCACAACATCAAGCTGCGCATTAAAAGCCGTTACAATATTTTTTATTCTTTCTATTGGCAACCCGTGTATATTCTCAAGGTCTGTTGCCATCAATATTTTTTGAATAGGTTTATGCTCAAGATCGCGGGGCACAACAATTACAGGGTATTCGAGATTTTTTGAAAGATAAACCGTAATGCTGCCCATAAAAAAATGCTTCTTGAAGTTTGCACCTCTTGTAGCCATAATTACGGCCAGTGGCTTTTGATACCTGCATACGTTAATGATCTCGCTCTCCGTAAAACCAATGCTTTTCTTAGTGTGCACTGGTATTTTTTTATTCGTTCTTTTTATTAAATCATTTTTTAGCCTGTTTAATTTTTCATCAATTTCATCATGTTCAAATGCCGAATAAATACTGCCGGTGCCGGGCGTGCCGGTTGCATGCAAAACCACGAGCCTGGCATTTAAGGCAAGTGCTGTGTCCGCTGCATAATTCACAGCGTTTAATGAAGCTTGCGAGAAATCGGTGGGCGTTATAATCGATTGCATGTATAAAAAATGAGCAACGAATTTATATCCGTCCCTTTCCCTTCAATATGATGTGCATCAAAATGCGGGATGATTAATATCATATTTCCACAACAGTTTACCAGGCAGCAGGCCAATGATCATTATCAGCAGTTAAATTGATGTTCATCACAAATGCAACGTAAACAGCAAGGTACTTTTACCTAAAATCAAAAATATGTTTGGTAACCTTGGAAATGATGCTATCGAAACCGTTCTGCGACATCAGATAATCGGGCACATTGGCTGTAATGCAAACGATATTACGTATGTAGTTCCTGTAAGCTATGCTTATGAAAACGGTTATGTGTATGTGCACACAGAGGAAGGAATGAAAATAAATATGATGCGGCAAAACCCAAAAGTTTGTTTTGAAACTTACCTGATGGAAAATATGGGCAACTGGCAATGTGTGATTGCATGGGGCCAATTTGAAGAAATAACCGGGGAAGAAGAACGTCGGGAGGCACTGCAAATCTTGCTTAACCGCAATTTGCCTGTAATAACAAGCAAAACAGTGCAGCTTACAGAAGAATGGCCATTTGTTCCGGAAAACCTGAATGAAATAAAAGGGATTGTATTTCGCATTAAGCTTACCATGAAAACCGGTAAGTATGAAAGAACGGAAGAAGTGCGCTATTGAATAGTTATTATTATACAATCCTCCACACTCGCCACTGACAATTCACTGATCATGTTTATAAGGGCAACCATTAAAATCATTAAGATTAAATGTTGCCCTTGTTTTGCTTACTGGAAACAGTTGCCATATTCAAAATAAGTATGCCAACAAACATCACAATTGCAGCACCGAGCAGCAGTTCGTTTATATACGGAACACCTGTATAAGTAATGGCATCAAGCCCCTGCAGCATCAGCAGCGCCTCATTTAAAATAATGCCCGCTATAAAAATCCATGCGCCCCGTGCAAACCGGTTGTTATATTCAAAATACCCATTGTATAAATTATATGCCAGGATAAATATGCTGAATATGCCAAGGAACACAAGGTGCAGGTAGCCAATTACAATGGGCCTGAAACCAAAAGCCCACGTGCTTAATGCAGGAATGGTAGAACCTAACTGCAGCAATAGTTTTATGCTTAGCGCTATTCCCGGCAAAACAAAAAGCCATGTAACAGGCTTATGCTGTTGTGAAAAAATGGCAATGCGGTTTGAAACAAGCTTTACAGATAATGCACCCCATGCAATAACCTGCACAAAAGCAGCTGCTACAACAATAATATAAATCCATGTTGGAATAGGAAGCCATAATGCAGACAGAAAGTAAGCTGGCAGGCAGGCAAACGCAAATGCATAAAAAATATTTTTCTTCAGCTTGACAGAGAACAGCAATTCCGGCAGCTTATTCATGAATAAGCCCATACACGTAAAAAAGAACCAACCGTTATATTGAAAATGCAGGTAGAAATAAATTGATGCCAGGTATATATTTTGATAAATGTGCCCTGTTGCCATCATATAGGCTAACGTATAAGGGCCGATTGATGATAGCGCACTCCAGATTAAAGCGGCCTTTATCCACGCATGGGTAACAGTTTTTTTATTAATCCTGTTTAAATCGCGCCATACCACAATAGCAAATGCATACGATACAAAAATTGACAACGTTGAAAAAATAATCGACATCAATCCGTAGCCTTCAAACGGAAAGCAAAACAGCATGCCATAAGCCGTTATCAAATTAGCAAACAATAAACGGTTATATTTTTTAAGTGAAAAAGATGCCTTGTTCTTTGCAATATAAAATGCAATAAAAGTCATAAGGGCCTGCGTAATCCAGCCTGCAAATGCAAAATGCGAATGCGCATTTAGAAAATATTTTTGAGTAATAAAGGGCAGGCTAAAAGCAATTTTATACCGCATAACAAGGCCAAGAAAAGCCACAAGCAACAGGTTAAAAACTGCAATGCGCAGCCATTTATATAAGCTTATAGTCATTGCGGCAAAGAAAAAAACAACTGTATAGCATTTTTATGATCTTAATCATATATATGCTTTTCCTTTTTTGATAGCAATAAACCCATCTTCTTCCAGCCTCTTCATGTTGCGTATAACGGTTTCCACGCGCAAGCCAAGCATATCCGCAATACGCTGGCGCGATAATTCAATCTTAAATGTTTTTTCTTTAGGGCAGCCGCTTTGTTTTTTAAGCATGTGCAATAAAGTAGCTATGCGATGATGCGGCCTTTCCCTGGCAATTTCTTTTGTCATAGCAGTTTTCATATAGAGCATTGCACCCAGCATTGTTGCAAAATCATATAATATCTCATCGTTATTGCGCAGCAGGTACAAAAAATTTTCTTTTGTCATTTTTATTATAACGGTATCCTCATTGGCAATAGCAGTAGCAGGATAACAGGAGTTTATTAATAAAGAGGGCTCGCCAAAGCTTTGTCCTTCATTAAATAAACCTTGTATGAATTCTTTCCCATCCCTGAAAATATTTACCATACGCACAGACCCCTTTGAGATCTGGAAAAAAAACAGGGGCTCATCGCCTTCAAAAAAAATACATTGATCTTTCGTATATTTTCTAAATGTTGCCCCATAAGTAAGCAAAATATCTTCCTGTATCATTGAGTGTGGCTTTCAGTATTCCAAATTTATGCAATCGGATTATAAAAAGTTGACATTAATCATGCCATTACTTATTGTTTTTATGATTTCAGTCATAACTAAAAGCCCCTTGGATTTTAAACTTTGCATATTATTAAAACAAACAGACACAACTATGAAGAAAATGCTTGCAATTACAATTATCTCTGCCTTGTTGTACGCCTGCTCAGGCGGTGCCGGCAACAATGACAATAGCAATGCTGATAGTAACAGTACTGATCAGAATGCAGGTACCAAATCTTTAGCAGACTATGATCCACACCGCGGTGAAGGAAAATTCTCAAATGTTGAGGTTGGCCCGCTGGATGCAACAATGGCAGATGCAGGTAAAAAAATATTCGATGTAAAATGTTCTGCCTGTCACAAGCTTACCGATGAAAAATTAGTTGGGCCGGGCTGGGCCGGTGTTACCGAAAGGCATCAGCCTGCATGGATCATGAATTTTATTACTAATCCTGATGCCATGATTGATAAAGACCCCGCATTACAATCACAGCTCGAAATATGCCTCGTAAGAATGCCTAACCAAAATCTTACAGATGATGATGCACGCCACATCCTCGAATTCATGCGTAAAAATGATGGCGCTAAATAAAAAATAAAAACAACCTGATATATGAAACTATCAAATGTGCCGGCAGCACTTGCACTGGCGGCAGCACTAATGCTATGTGCTTACTCATGCAAACCAAAAAATACTGCCAATGCGGTAAGCGCTGATGCTGCGCAAAAAACGTATGTGCCACCCGGCAAGTACGATGAATTTTACGATTTTGTTTCCGGCGGTTTCAGCGGGCAAATGAGCGTGTATGGATTACCTTCGGGAAGATTGCTTCGCGTAATACCCGTGTTCTCTGTTGACCCGCAGGCCGGTTATGGTTACAGTGAAGAATCAAAACCCATGCTCAACACTTCACACGGTTTCATTCCGTGGGATGATCTGCATCATATAGAAGCTTCACAAACAAACGGCGAAATTGATGGGCGCTGGGTGTTTGGCAACGGTAATAACACACCCCGTATTGCACGTATTGATTTAAGCACTTATAACACGGCTGAAATACTGGAGCTGCCTAACAGTGCAGGTAACCACTCCTCTCCTTTCGCCACAGAAAATACAGAATATATTGTTGCAGGCACCCGCTTCAGCGTACCGCCCGATAATGCAGATGGTGACGTGCCAATCGATTCTTATAAAAAGAATTTCCTTGGTACGATAAGCTTTGTAAGCGTTGACAAAAATTCCGGCAACATGAAGATTGCCTTCCAGTTAAAAATACCAGGCATTAACCTCGACCTGAGCCATGCCGGTAAAGGCCCGTCACATGGATGGTTCTTCTTCTCCTGCTACAATACAGAACAGGCGCATACATTGCTGGAAGTAAACGCATCACAGCGTGATAAAGACTTTATCATGGCTATTAACTGGAAGAAAGCAGAAGAATACCTGCAACAGGGCAAGGGTGTGAAGCAACAGGTGAAATATGCACATAATGTGTATGATGAAAAAACACAAACGGCCACTTCAACCATAGAAACAGAAGTTACTGTTTTAGATGCAATGGCATTGCCGGGCATAGCTTATATGATGCCTTGCCCTAAGTCTCCGCATGGCTGCGATGTTGACCCCACAGGAGAATATATTGTTGGTTCAGGCAAGCTTGCGGCATTAATACCTGTATTGAGTTTCAGTAAAATGATGAATGCCATCAACAACAAAAAATTTGATGGTACTTACGAAAACATCCCTGTATTAAAATATGAAGATGTTTTATATGGCGAAGTGCAGAAACCAGGCCTTGGCCCATTACATACAGAGTTTGATGGCAAAGGCAACGCTTATACGTCATTCTTTATTTCATCTGAAATTGTGAAATGGAATATTAAAGACCTGAAAGTGCTTGACCGTGCGCCCACTTATTATTCCATCGGCCACTTAAGCATTCCGGGCGGCGATACCAAAAAGCCAAATGCAAAATATGTTATTGCTTATAACAAGATCACCAAAGACCGTTACCTGCCCACAGGCCCGGAACTTGCGCAGAGTGCACAGTTATATGATATATCAGGCGATAAGATGCAGCTGATACTCGATTTTCCAACCATCGGCGAGCCGCACTATGCACAGGCTATTGAAGCCAGCCTCATAAAAGATAAGAGCAAGAAGTTTTATGATATCATGCAAAATGAAAACACTTATGCCGCCAAGGGCGAGCCCAATGCCAAAGTGGTGCGTGAAGGCAATAAGGTTCATGTTTATATGACGGCAATACGTTCTCACCTTGCACCGGATAATATTGAAGGCGTGCAGGTGGGCGATGAAGTTTATTTTCATGTTACTAACCAGGAGCAGGATTGGGATATACCGCATGGCTTTGCCATTAAAGCTGCCAGTACAGCGGAGTTGCTGATAATGCCGGGTGAAACACGCACGCTTAAATGGGTGCCGGAAAAAGTTGGAATATATCCTTTCTATTGCACTGATTTCTGCAGCGCCCTGCACCAGGAAATGTCCGGCTATATACGCATCTCACCCAAAGGAAGCAAAGTGCCCCTGGCATTTGGCACAGGCGATAAAGCTCCGGGTGGTAAAGACACAACTACTATCAGTAAATAATATTGCAAGGGTGAGAATGTTGTGTTTCAGCCGCACAATTTTCATCATAATTCTCACCCTTCTTTTTAAACTAAAAGCTGATGCATGTGGAGCAATGAAATGGTTTAAAACGCCGCCTGTAAGTTTTAATAAAACCTAAAGCTCAATGAAACGCCCATATAAAATTTTAATCATGCAGGAATTATGTATCTCAGGGCGTTCCATCAGGCTAAAAAGGAATAAAAAAATATACGGATGAAACAAAACAAGTTAAAGCCCTGGATAAGATCACTTACTTTTCTTTCAGCCTTATTACTGGTGCTGGTTTTATTTTTTCCTATATGGAAAATAGAATTAACGGCGCCTCAGTATCCTGAAGGGCTGGCACTGCAGATATTTGCAGGAAAGCTTGGCGGCGATGTAGAAATTATTAACGGGCTTAACCATTACATAGGCATGAGGACCTTGCACGCCAACGATTTTATTGAGTTTACCATATTGCCTTACTGTATTATATTTTTTGCAGTGCTGGTATTTGTTACAGCCATCAGCAACCGGAAAAGCATGTTGTACTTCACAACAGTTTTGTTTGTTGCATTTTGTATTGTAGCCATGTTTGATTTCTGGAGATGGGAATATAATTACGGCCACAATCTTAATTCAGAAGCGCCGATACGTGTGCCCGGCATGGCTTACCAGCCACCTTTGCTCGGTTATAAGCAGTTACTAAATTTTGGCGCATTTTCCATCCCGGATATTGGTGGATGGGTATTTATTGCAGCCGCTGTTTTGCTGGTGCTTTGCATGTCGTTTCAGATTATCATTTCAAAAAAAGAAAAAAAGTTATTATGAAAAACATAGTTGCTGTAATCATAACATTATCGTTACTGGTTGCATGCACATCTGCAGGGCCTGAGCCTTTTCAGCTCGGCAAAGAGCCATGCAGCTTTTGTAAAATGACAATATCCGATCCACAGTTTGGGGGCGAAATAATTACCACGAAAGGCAAGGTGTATAAGTTTGATGACCTGCATTGCCTCATGTCGTTTTTAAAAGAAAGCAACATTGCAAAAAGCGATATTAAAGATATGTATGCCGTAAACTTTAGCGGCAGCCATGATCTTATAAAAGCAAACGAAAGTTTACTGTTGTATAAAAGCGATCTTTTGCACAGCCCCATGAACGGTAATATTGCAGCTTTCGATAACCGCGACAGTCTTGCTATGGTAATGAATAAGCTGCCTGGCGGCATGCCTTTAAACTGGGATGAGCTCATTAAATAAATCAATATGCAGTTACCGGTTACTGATGATTAAAATCAATGAAAATTTTTTCAGTCATAGTTTTCTTTTTTGCAGGCTGCATTTTTTATGCAGCCCAGTTAAATGCAGCTACGCTGGTTGTTGGTAAAAACAAACCATTTACTTCAATTAAAGCAGCATTGCAGCATTGTAAAAGCGGCGATACAATTTTAGTTGAAACAGGGTTGTATAAAGAACAGGAAATTGTAATTGATAAAACTATTGTATTGAAAGGTATTCAGCAACCTGTTTTAGATGGTGAAAACAAATACCAGATCATTTTAATTAAAGCGCCTAATGTGGTAATTGATAATTTCAGGCTGCAGCATTCAGGAAAGTCTGATGTAAATGATATTGCCGCCATTAAAATTTTTCATGCAGATAATGTAACTATTTCAAACAATATAATTGATGATGCTTACTGGGGCGTGTTAACGCAATACAGCAATAACTGTATTATCACCAACAATCATTTGAAGGCTTATGCCAAAGAATCAAGCAGCGGCAACGGCATTCATTGCTGGAAATGCGACAATCTGCGCATTACAGATAACACCATCAAAGGCCATCGCGATGGAATCTATTTTGAGTTTGTAACCAATTCCATCGTTCAAAAAAATATTTCTGAAAATAATCTTCGTTATGGTTTGCATTTCATGTTCTCACATAACGATGCATACATTTCAAACATCTTTAAACAAAATGGTTCAGGCGTTGCGGTTATGTATTCACATGGCGTAAAAATGACAGGCAATTCATTTATTAAAAACTGGGGCGATGGCGCTTATGGCTTATTACTGAAAGAGATTACAGACGGCTATATTTATCATAACCATTTTACAAACAACACAATTGGTATTCATGCAGAAGGCACAACAAGGATTAAAGTAGAGAAGAATGTTTTTAACAGCAATGGATGGGCTATGCGTGTGCAGGCAAGCTGCAGCGACAATCATATCCTCTATAATAATTTTCAGAACAACACATTTGATATTGCTACCAATGGCTCGCTGGTGCTCAACACATTCGATCATAATTATTGGGACAAATATGAAGGTTATGATATAAATAAAGACCGCATTGGCGATGTGCCTTACCGGCCCGTAAGTTTGTTTTCAATGATAGTAGAAAAAAATCCATCGGCGATGGTGCTGTTCAGAAGTTTTATGGTAACGCTGTTTGATAAAACAGAAAAAGTATTGCCCGGTATTACGCCGGAAAACCTGAAAGATAATTTTCCATTAATGAAACCATTAGCCTTATGATTATTGCAAGCAACCTCACCAAACGTTTTGGTAAGCTGAAAGCGCTGGACGACGTTTCGGTAAATTTTATGAAAGGCGAATGTATTGCGCTGATGGGGCCAAACGGCAGCGGCAAAACAACTTTAATAAAATCGATATTAGGAATGGTGGTGCCCGATAGCGGCTTTATTACATTCAATGATAAAAATATTTTACGCGACTGGCAATACCGCCGTCACATTGGCTATATGCCGCAAATAGGCCGCTATCCTGAAAACATGACCATCGGGCAGGTGATAGCCATGATAAAAGATATTCGCAGCCCTTACAATACCGCTTTTGATGAAGAGCTGATTGAAAGTTTTGGATTGAATGCAATGCTGAAAAAAAGAATGCGCACACTAAGCGGCGGCACAAGGCAAAAAGTAAGCGCTTCGCTGGCTTTTTTATTTAATACGGATGTATTGATTTTAGATGAACCCACTGCAGGCTTAGACCCTGTTGCTTCCGAAATTTTAAAAGAGAAAATTAAAGCGCAGATTAAAAAAGGCAGGCTTGTAATCATTACCTCACACATATTAAGCGATCTTGATGAGCTGGTAACACAGGTAATATATATGCAGGAAGGCAAGCTTTTGTTCCATAAAAATATTAATATACTCCGCAATGAAACCGGCCAGCAAAAACTGGCAAGGGCCATTGTAAGTGTCATGCATAATCAACGTTCATGAAAAAGATAATTAAATATGTAACGGCTGATATTCTGCGCAATAAAATTGTACTGGCATATACGGTTTTATTACTGATCATTTCATTCAGTGTATTTGCACTCCAGGATGATGCTTCCAAAGGCATGCTAAGCCTGTTAAATATTACGCTGCTTATTGTGCCGCTTATGTCTGTTATTTTTTCAGCCATTTACATTTATAACAGCGCAGAATTTATTGAGTTGCTCGTAAGCCAGCCTTTAAAAAGAAAATCCATCTGGCTGAGTTTGTTTTATGGCCTGGCAGCCGCATTAAGCATTGCTTATTTTATTGGTGCAGGCATTCCTATTATTATTTACCAGCCTTCCGCTACAGGTTTTATTATGCTGGGCGCAGGCATAATCTTATCCATAATATTTGTTGCCATTGCATTGCTCGCTGCCGTGCTTACCCGCGATAAAGCAAAAGGCATTGGCATTACCATTTTATTGTGGTTATATTTTGCATTGATATTCGACGGGCTGATATTGTTTATTCTTTTCCAGTTTGAAGATTACCCGCTTGATAAATTCATGGTATTTACCAGCGCATTTAACCCGGTTGACCTCTGCCGCATCTTAATTTTATTACGCATGGACGTTTCTGCATTGATGGGTTATACAGGCGCTATATTTAAAGATTTCTTCGGATCGCAAACAGGCTCGTTTGTTGCAGTTACTGTTTTATTGCTATGGGTGATTATACCAGTTTGGTTAAGCATGAAAAAATTTAAAAAGAAAGATTTATAAAGCATGGTATAAATTTGAACATCTCCTGCTGCATAAATTCAACAATATTACTCACGCTTAAATTGAAGAATGATGCAAAAACAGGCTTTTTCAACACAAGGGTTTTCGAATGGTCTTAAGTTATTTACAATAGCAGTGTTATTTTTTTTTACTGCATGTAAAAACAATAACACTTCGGTTATTGATGCACAGTTCAGCGGAAACGGTGATAACCTTAAACATGTAACTGAAGAACTGGTGCCACCTCCCATGTTGCCAAAGTTTGAGCAGGTTGATAAAGACGGCCCAAAAGTTATTGATGTTACTTTAACGGCTGAAGAAAAAAAAATTGAAGTAGCACCCGGCGATTCTGCATGGGTTTTCACTTTTAATGGCACAGTACCAGCGCCTATTATCGTTGCACACCAGGATGATTTTATAGACCTCACTTTAAAAAACCCTGCCACTAATACTCAACAACACAATATAGATTTTCATGCAGCCACTGGAGCTATGGGCGGCGGCGATCTAACGCTCGTAAACCCCGGCCAGGAAGCTAAGTTCAGGTTCAGGTGCACAAGGCCGGGTGTGTTTGTATATCACTGTGCACCGGGCGGAACAATGGTGCCTATTCATGTTACGGCAGGTATGAACGGCGTAATAATGGTTTTGCCACGCGATGGCTTAAAAGATGAGAATGGCAATGCAGTAACATTTGACCGTGCCTACTACATTGTTGAACAGGATTTTTATTTGCCTAAAGACAAAGACGGTAAAATAATAAATATTGCAACGCCGCAGCAGGCAGTGCAGGCAGCAGGCGAATCAATAAAAACACTCATGCCCACCAACATTGTTTTTAACGGGCATGAAGGCGCCCTGTTAGGTAAGAATGCACTTACTGCCAATGTTGGCGAAAAAGTTTTGTTCATTACTTCGCAGGCCAACCGCGATACACGTTTTCATTTAATTGGCGGCCATGCCGATCTTTACTGGCCCGGCGGAAAATTTAATAACAGGCCTTATACAGATTTTGAAACATGGGCAGTGCCGGGCGGTTCTGCAGCCGCTGCTTTATACAAATTCAGGGAACCGGGAACCTATGTGTTTTTAAACCACAACCTTATAGAAGCTTTTGATTATGGCGCAATAGCTCAGATAAAAGTAGCCGGGCAATGGGATAGTTCTTATATGAAGCAAATTGAAAAACCATCACCCATAAAGTAGTTAGTTTATTAGATTATTTAACTGTAGTATGTATAGTAAATTTTAATTGATAAAATGATTTTAGGGAACATATACCAGCAGGAAGATTTTGAAAAAATAAAATCGAAGCAGGTTTATAAAAACGAGCGCTTTCATACAGTGCTGCTTCAATTGAAAAAAGAAGAAATGCTGAAGCCGCATCATTCAGCAACTGATGCATTTTTAATGGTGGCCGAAGGCGAAATTATTTTCACCTTAAAAGAAAAAGTATATGAGTTAAAAAAGGGAGATATGTTTTCTTTTAAAGCATTTGAAACACACGATGTAAAAGCTGTGACAGATGCTATAATATTAATCATAAAATAACTCTATGAAACAGGATATTAAAAGTAGGGCCGATGTTGAGCGCATGGTAAATACCTTTTACGATAAGGTAAAGCAGGATGATGTGATTGGGTTTATTTTTAATGATATAGCAAAAGTGAACTGGGAAAAGCATTTACCGGTGATGTATGATTTTTGGGAGAATATTATTTTTCTCACCAATAAATATGTGGGCAATCCTATGAGCGTGCATATACATCTTAATGAACAGGTGCCGTTTACAAAGGAACATTTTCAGCGCTGGCTGCTGTTGTTTACTGGAACGGTTGATGAATTATTTGAAGGAAAGAAAGCTGATATAGTAAAAGAAAAAGCAGCAAGCATTGCCGCCATAATGGAAACAAAAATTGCATCACCATTTAAAATTATGCGCTAAACATGAATATCAGGTTAAAAAGGGCTTACGAAGAAAAAGAAAAGACAGACGGGTTTCGGATACTGGTTGACAGGTTATGGCCGCGTGGCATTAAGAAAGAAGACATGCATGTTGATATCTGGCTGAAAGACATTGCACCATCAACTGTCCTGCGTAAATGGTTTAACCATGATGCGGCAAAATGGGAAGCATTTAAAACAAAATACAAAGCAGAGCTGCAGCAATCTTCAGCGCTTGATGAATTAAAGCAGCTAATAAAAAAGCATAAAACCGTTACGCTGGTTTACGGCGCCAAAGATGAAATACATAGCCAGGCAGCAGCGTTGAAAGAATTATTAGATAAAAAATAAGGCAGCCATCTACGAAAAATAATAACCGAACAAACACCTGATTTATTGTAATGTTTAATGCTGCTGTAAAAATTTTGAATTGCAGAAATGGATAATTTTTTTTCAACGGTTTCTCAATATACCCGCCTGTCTGCACAAGGCCGGCAGGCGCTGGCAGCACATTTAAAAAAGCTGATATTACCCAGGGGGCATATTCTTGTTAAGCCTGATACCACCTGCAATTTTACTTACTTTATAGACAGTGGATTAACGCGGACTTACTATCTGAAAGATGGTAAAGATGTTACAGACTGGATAAGCGATGAACATTCATTTGCATCTTCTATTATCAGCTTTATTACCCGAAAGCCAGACAGGCGCGGAATTGAACTTTTGGAAGATTCCGTTCTTTATGCACTTCACTATAATGATCTTGACAATCTTTGCAGCAAATACCACGATATAGAAAACCTTTACAGGAAACTTGTATCATTTGGATTGGTGCAGTTACAGCAAAAATTTGACGACTTGCATTTTGCAACCGCGTTGGAACGTTACCAGGTATTAATGAAAACAAGCCCTTCTTTTATACAAAGAGTGCCGCTTGGCATGATTGCTTCCTATCTCGGCATTACACAGGAAACTTTGAGCAGAATACGTTCGCAGATCTGATTTTTTGATAAATGTCAAAGGTTTTGCCGGCTGCTGTTTTCACCTTTGTATTACAAAAAATACAAAGGTTATGAACAACACTATTCTTTGGATTTTACAAATAATTACAGCAATAACTTTTCTTTATTCAGGTATTTGTAAATCTATATTGCCAGAGCGGATATTGGTGGCAAAAGGCCAAACAGGCGTAGAAGGGCTTCCTGCCCTTTTTATAAAATTTATCGGTGTTTCGGAGATAGCAGGTGCGGCAGGATTAATTGCACCTGTGTATTTCCATATCACACCCTGGTTAACACCTGTTGCAGCCCTTTGCCTGGCTTTCATTATGCCTTTTGCAGCAAGCATACATTATAAAAGAAACGAGATTAAAAATGTTCTTACTAATCTTATTCTTTTCCTGTTTTGCATTTTGATTGCGTATGGCCGGCTATTTTTCAATTAAGAAAACTTATGATACTCACATACCATCAGGCACAAAATCAAGGGAAACAGAATTCATACAATAACGCTTGTAAGTAGGCGCCGGGCCGTCATCAAAAATGTGCCCCAGGTGTGAGTTACAGCGGGCGCATTCCACTTCAATGCGGTGCATGCCATGCGAATTATCTTCTTTATAAATAACACTGTTTTTTCTTTCTGTTTCAAAAAAACTGGGCCAGCCGCAGGTGCTTGCAAATTTTGCAGTGGAGCGAAACAGTTTATTGCCGCATACAGCGCAATAATAAGTGCCTTTTTCATCGGAGTTCCAATACTTGCCGGTAAAAGCCATTTCCGTGTTTTGCTCACGGGCAACGGCATATAAATCATGAGGCAAAATTTTCTTCCATTCTGCATCGCTTACATTTAAATGCATTGTATCTGTGCGGGAATAATATGGGTTGTTTACGTGATCTTCTTTTGTCATCATATCATTGTTTTTTTGTTGTGCATTGCTGCTGCAGCTTGCCAATATGCAGAACAGCAGGCAGGTTATAAATACAGGTTTCATTTTATTACAGTTAAAAAGTGCAAGACTGTTTTTATTAATATAATTAAGTGAGTGGTGAACTGTCATTCGTTAGGTCATAAACCCTGAAGCTTGAAACTTGATCGTTATTGCAATCACGTTTAATTTTTATAAACGGGTATTGCATTTAATTATACAATCAAAATCCTTCTGTATCATTCACTGCTCACCATTCACTATTCCTTACTTATCATTCATTAACCAGCTTTCCCTTAAACACTTTGCGAAACTTGTCCAATTTAGGCTTTATTACAAGCCGGCAATAAGGCTGATCCATATTATTATCGTAATAATCCTTGTGATAATCTTCCGCCTTATAAAATACCGTGTATGGGCTTACTTCTGTAACGATTTTTTTATCATAAGCCTTTTCTTCATCTAATTTATGGATATAATATTCAGCCAGCTCTTTTTGTTCATCGTTATGATAAAAAATGGCTGAGCGGTATTGTGTGCCCACATCGTTGCCTTGCCGGTTAAGCTGCGTGGGGTCATGCGCCACAAAGAATGCGGCAAGTAATTCATCATAAGAGATCTTTGAAGGATCATATACAATATTGCAAGCCTCTGCGTGGCCGGTTGTGCCGGTGCAAACTAATTTATAGCTGGGGTTCGCCACATCGCCGCCGGTAAAGCCCGATGTTACAGATATTATACCATTCAATTGTTTAAACTGTTCTTCCACACACCAGAAACATCCGGCGGCAAAGGTTGCAGTGTCGGTTGCATGTGTCCCGTTACTGTTTACTGCATTTTCTCTTTTTGTTTGTGTCATTTTTTCAAATGTTTTTGTTTGATTGATAAGCGATGCCTGTTGCCCGCATGCTGCAAACGGAATTGCAAAAAATATAACGGCTGCTTTTTTGAAATGCTTTATAAAGATCAAATAAATGATATTCATGTGCTAAGTTTTATTGGCAGTAACGCCAAAGGTTGGCTGCACTTTGGCTATTGCTGAAAATTATTGAATCGTTACTTTAATAATATCATTTATTGCAGGCAGCGTTGTAAATGCATTGGGGTTGGGCACTGCTTCAATAGGCTTACTTTCATCAAGCGGTGTGCCAGCGAGGTTAAACTGCGTAATGCCCGCCCCGGGAAACTGGTTTACAGCCGTTCCGTCATCAAATAAACCTATAGTGGCAGATACATCTCCTTTTTGTGTGACATCTATATCATTACCGGTTGTGGCAAAAAACCAGTCGTTTGAAAAGCCGTACATCGTAGCAATAGCAACCCTGTCTCCTTTACTGACAGATAAGGCCTGCGAGACTTTTCCGCCATCAGCGCCATTAATTTTTGGCAGCAATACGGTGTTGGTAGCTTCCTTTAAAACATATACATTTTTAATGCCGGGCTTTGTTCTTAAAGCATCGGCTAATATATCAGCATTCCCTTTTTGCGCCAGATCTTTCAGGCCTTCTCCCCTGTCGTTTTCACCCACTTTATAAAACGGGTTTTCGGCGCCGCTATATACCACAACCAGCACCGGGGATAATGGTGTAAAAATGCCGGTAAGGCCAGAAAGGTAGCTGCTTAAAACAGCGTTATCGCCCATTTCAGCAATATTGGTAAGCCCGTTTGCAGTGGGCTGGCCTGATGTATAGATAGCATTGGGGAGCAACTGGCCGCCACCCGCTACATAAGAAATAGCCCAAACACCGGGGCTGAATGGCGTTTCGTTTTGTGTTTTGCCTGAATTATTTTTAATGGTAAGCGTAAACATGGAGTTACCGTCGTAAGTAAGCGATACATTCATCAGTTGAGATGCCGGAAGATAAGTATGGCCATAGTCATCCGTTCCGTTTACTTCTTTAATATTTTTAGCGGTGGTTTCAGCCGTGCCGGGATGTGTAACAGACATGCCGGGTGTTTGGTTTTCGCGGGTGCCGTTGTCCCACAATTTTATCTGAGATGAAACATCGCCTGTTATTGGCGTGCCATCATCATTGTATAATTTAATGCCGGGGTTTTCGGGGGCGAAAAATAAATCATTGCTCCAGCCATACATGGTTGCAAAAGTGATATATTGATTCCTGGCTGCAGAGAAAGTAATAGATGTGGATTGGCCCGGCAATATTACCGGCGGTGTTCCCGTTCCCTGGAAGGTTCCGGATTCAACAAGCGGTTTGCTGTCCAATACATTTTCGATGGTGATGGTATTAGCCTGCGCAGGAGGTGCATCATCTTTTTTGCAGGAAGCAAACAATAAAGCTGATATACCCAGCATAATGCATGTTTTGATAGTGTTTGTTTTCATTGTTATTTTATTTTGATAGCACAAAAAAACAAACACGGTATCCCAAAGCAGTTGCGGAATTATAACAAAAGTATCACGGAAAGCAGGGCAATGGTGGATTATGTAGTCTTCTCATTTCCAGGAAGCAGAATATAATGGTGCAATACCTGATTACGATAAGGCGCTCCGGATACAAATGCAAGCATTTATATAAAACTATTTGTGCCAGTCAGCATTAGTTAGGCAGGGCTTTTCAAACCGGAAAACGTTTCCGTAATTAAATTAGCTGGATACAGATTTTATTAAGAAATATGCAGAAAATGTTTATTAATAAAATCAACGATTGATGATAAAATATTGCCTGGCTTTTTTAATGTTTACAGTTAGCTGCACAACATTAACAGCACAAAACATAAAAGCCCCTGCACCAACAGTTTTTAAAACGGATACGTTTAATATAACCAGTTATGGCGCCAGGGCAGATGGATTAACGCTGAATACAAAAAGCATTAACGATGCTATTGCTGATTGCAATAAAAAAGGTGGCGGCGTAGTGTTAATACCACAAGGATTTTGGTTAACAGGCCCCATTGTTTTATTATCGAATGTAAACCTGCACCTGGCCAAAGATGCATTGCTGCAGTTTACTGATGATAAGACGCAATATAA
Source organism: Parafilimonas terrae (assembly GCF_900115755.1). GTDB lineage: Bacteria > Bacteroidota > Bacteroidia > Chitinophagales > Chitinophagaceae > Parafilimonas > Parafilimonas terrae. Next base: position 313,466 of record NZ_FOXQ01000002.1, on the reverse strand, counting down.
ATTAGTAGAAGGCAATTATGAAGGCTTGCCTGCGTATCGGAATCAATCACCTTTATCTGCAACCAATGCAGAAAATATTGCTATAACCGGCAGTGGTATTATTGATGGCAACGGCGGCGTTTGGCGGGCTGTAAACCATGATAAATTATCTGAAACGGAATGGGAAAACTTATTAAAGAAAGGCGGCATTGTAAGTGATGATGGCAAACAATGGTACCCTTCTGAAAGTTATGTGCGTGGCACAAAAACAAAAAAACCGGGTGTGATTGAAGCAGGTAAAACTTTAAACGATTATGCTTCTATTAAAGATTTTTTACGGCCTAACCTGCTTGTATTTACAAAATGCAAAAGGGTTTTGCTGGAAGGCGTGACATTTCAAAATTCACCGGCCTGGTGTTTGCACCCGCTGATGTGTGAAGATTTAACGGTTAGAAATATTTATGCAAAAAACCCATGGTATGCGCAAAACGGTGATGGCATTGATGTGGAAAGCTGCAGTAATGTTTTAATTGAAAACAGCACATTTGATGTGGGCGACGATGGTATCTGCATAAAAAGCGGGCGTGATGAAGAAGGCCGTAAACGCGGCATGCCCACGCAAAATGTTGAAATAAAAAACTGCGTGGTATATCATGCACATGGCGGCTTTGTTATTGGCAGTGAAATGAGCGGCGGTGCAAAAAATATTTACGTGCATGATTGCACATTTATCGGAACGGATATTGGCCTGCGTTTTAAAACAGTACGCGGCCGCGGTGGCGTGGTAGAAAACATTTATGCATCTGACATAAATATGAAAGACATAGTGAATGAAGCCATATTGTTTGATATGTATTATTTCGCTTCGCCTAAAATAGTTGACGGCATTCCGCAGGTGGAATATAAACCTGTTGATGCAGGCACGCCGGTGTTTAAAGATTTTTACTTTGATAATGTTGTTTGCAACGGTGCATCAGAAGCCATTTTTATAAGGGGATTGCCGGAAATGCATATCTCCAATATTAATTTAAGCAACATGGTATTGCAGGCAAATAAAGGCATTGAATGTTCTGAAGCAACAGGCATTAATTTTAAAAACATTCAACTGGTAACAAAAGAAACATCGCCGGTAATTCATGTTATTAATAGCGATAAAATTTTGTTTGACAATATTGGTTATAATGATAACGCAGCATTGCTGATGAAGTTATCAGGTGAAAAAACAAAGGATATTAAAATTGTAAACAGCAATACTTCCAATGCCAAACAACTGGCGGCATTTAACGGAACAGAAGAATCTGCTTTAACGAAAGAATAATACATTGTATAAGTATGGTGTTTCTTCGTGCCTTTGAGTCTCCGTGGCCCAAAAAATAATAAACCATAAAGGCACGATGACGCAAAGCTGCCATGAAAATATGCAGTACAAGGGAGTGACACAAGGGACGATGCCACGAAGAACAAAAGCTGGTAACATACTAAAAAATAAACCCATAGGGTTAACAATAATTAGTTGAATGAAATACAAACAAACTTTTATCGCAATTATGATTTGCTGCGCTGCAGGCGTATCAAAAGCACAGCAAAACTTATCCTACGGCGAAGCAATGGCAAAAACCGTGATGACTGTATGGAAAGATTCGCTGGCACGTGTGTGGACGTATGACCAGGGCGTTGTATATGGCGGGCTTGAGGCATTGTGGAAAAACACGGGCAACGCAGATTATTTTAATTACATACAAAAAAATATTGACCATTATGTAAATGACGATGGCACCATAAAAACATACGACAAAGAAAAATACAATATTGATAATATAAAAAATGGCAATGCTTTGTTGATGTTGTATAATGTTACCGGTAAGGAAAAATATTTTAAAGCCGCGTCATTATTAAGAGAACAGTTACGTGAACAACCGCGTACGCATGAAGGTGGTTTCTGGCATAAAAAAGTATATCCCTGGCAAATGTGGCTTGATGGTTTATATATGGGCGAACCGTTTTATGCCATGTATGCGCAGCGGGTGCAGGATGATACGGCATTTAATGATATAGCCAGCCAGTTTATATTTATGGAAAAGCATTCAAGAGATACAAAAACAGGTTTGTTGTATCATGGCTGGGATGAATCGAAAGAACAGCAATGGGCCAATAAAGAAACCGGTACATCACCTAATTTTTGGGGCCGTGCCATGGGCTGGTATGGAATGGCATTGGTGGATGTGCTGCAATATTTTCCTGACGATAATCCGCACAAAAAAGAATTGGTGGATATACTCAACCGCTTTGCAGCGGCTGTTGTAAAAGTGCAGGATGACAAAACAGGTTTATGGTGGGATGTTTTGAATTTTCCCAACAGGCAGGGCAATTATTTTGAAGCATCCGCATCGTGCATGTTTGTATATGCTTTGGCAAAAGGCACAAGGCTTGGTTATCTCCCATCATCTTACCTGCCTGCTGCTGAAAAAGGTTATAAAGGCATCATTAAAAAATTTGTAGTAAAAGATGCAAACGGGCTGGTTCATCTTGATGGAACGGTAAGTGTAAGCGGGCTTGGCGGCAATCCTTACCGCGATGGCAGTTATGCATATTACCTGCGTGAAAAAGTGGTGCGGGATGATTTAAAAGGTGTTGGGGCTTTTATACAAATGTGCGCTGAAATGGATATGATACCAACAATGAATCTGGGCAAGGGCAAAACCGTTTTATTAGATGGTTATTTCAACCATGAAAAAAAATATGATGCGGCATCAAATGATACAATTCAATATCATTATGTATGGAATGAAGATGATAACAATGGCTATTCTTTGTTAGGCCATGTGTTTAATAAATATGGCGTGGCTACAACATTTTCTGCTGAAAAACCTACGGCTGCCATTTTAAGCAAAGCCAGCATGTATATAATTGTTGATCCTGATACGCCGAAAGAAAACCCCAATCCAAACTATATACAGGCAGATGATATAAAACTTATCAGCGATTGGGTAAAACAGGGCGGCACATTATTGTTATTAGGCAACGATTCGGGCAATGCAGAGTTTGAACATTTCAACAATCTCGCTGCCACATTTGGCATTCATTTTAATGAAGGTTCCTATAACCGCGTTACAGGCGCACAGTTTGAAATGGGCGCTATAAACATTAATGCAAACAATCCAATTTTTAAATCAACCAAAAAGATTTACATAAAAGAATTATCCACCCTGCAACTCCAATCCCCGGCAAAAGCTGTGCTTACAAAAGAAGATAAAAACATCATGGCCGTTGCTAAATATGGTAAAGGCACTGTGTTTGCGGTGGGTGATCCCTGGTTATATAATGAATATACTAACGGAAGAAAACTGCCAAAAGAGTTTGAGAATTATAAGGCGGCAGAAGAACTGGCGAAGTGGCTGATAAAACAATGATTTACGTGAATCGTGAATAGTGAATATAAGCCTGTGATTATTCCAGGTTCGTAATTGTATTTAGTATCATAATAATTATTTTAAAAATTAAACGCTTCAACAAATAACAACAGGAACCTGGAAGCTTTCACGATTGACGATTCACGTTTGTCGATTCACCTTTCACATTCTTCACTTCTTTCTCTCCGATGATCCCCGTATCAGTAATTCCGGCGGCAGAACCATGTTTTCAAAATCAGCAGGCGGGCGCTTGGCTTCAATCAGTTTTATCAATAATTCAGCAGCAGCCTCACCCATTTCAAAAGCCGGCTGGCGAATAACTGAAAGCGCCGGCGTAAGCAAATCCGTAAGATCAAGATTGCTAAAGCCAACCAGCCCGAGTTTATTGGGTATGCTTATTTTTTTTGCTTTACAATAACGAACAAAATTGGTGGTGAGTTTATCAGAAGCGGCAAAAAAAGTATCGGGCTTTTTACGCAGGCTCATCAGTTCATTCATAGCCTGCTCCACCTCACCGTATATCATACCGCCATGCAGGCAATAGCGTATCAGCGATTCATCAAACACAAGCCCTGCATCTGCTAAAGCTGCTTTATACCCGCTCAGCCTTTCCTGCGTTATCGATAAATGTTCGGCATTGCCCAGCATGGCAATACGCTTAAAGCCGCTTTTCACCAGTTCTTTAGTAGCATCATAAGCGCCTTTGAAATTGTCAATTGAAACCTTATGTGTTTTTATATCATCAATTATCCTGTCGAAACATACAAAGGGAAAACCTCTTTTGTGCAGCCGCGTAATATGATCAAAATTTTTTGTTTCTGTTGATACGGAAATAAGGCACCCGTCAACCGAACGCGATGCCAGAAATTCAAGATTGCTCAGCTCCCTTTCATAACTTTCAAGGCTTTGAGTTATAATAACATTATACCCCTTAGCATGCGCCACCGATTCAACGCCATTAATCATCTGCGAAAAAAAACTGTTTGCTATCTCGGCTATTATCACACCAATGGAACGGCTGCGTTTTTCACGAAGGCTCACAGCAACCGGGTTAGGGCGGTAATTAATTTTCTCCGCGTATTCCCGCACCAGTTTTTTGGTCTTCTCGCTTATCTCATAACTATCGTTAAGTGCACGGCTTATTGTTGATACAGACAGTCCCAGCACCTTAGATATGTCCTTTAATTTGGCAGCTTCGTATTTCATGCGGTTTATATTTTCTCCACCCTGCCGGATTATTGTTTCCGGCCACCAATAAAGCTAAAGTATCATTTTTAAAATTCATGCCTGCATAAACGTTGTTAGCCTTATTTAACTCCGGGCTTAAACAGTTAAAATGCCCAAAAGAGCCGCGTACAGTATAAAATTATAGGTTTTATCATGTATTGAGAGCTGCCCGGTTTAAATAAGTTACTGCTGCTATTTTAGAAAACGTTTCCGTAGAAAAAGGCAGGTTTTTCAATGGTTTCATTCAATTATGTATGTACTATTGCTTTCAGCAGATACTTCTTTTTCACATCACTTAAATCTACCGCAATTGGCTGCCGGCAGTTGTTTATAAATTTTTTTTATGCAATTAAACAGAAGATTAATATTAGAAAAACACACACCCGAAACATTTAATGCGCCCGATGCCGCGGTGTTTGATTTACCCGAAAAAGTGCTGCAGTTTGGCACCGGCGTTTTATTACGCGGCCTGCCTGATTTTTATATTGATAAAGCCAATAAGCAACATGTGTTTAACGGCCGCGTTGTGGTTATAAAATCAACAGGTGAAGATGTTGGGGAATTTACAAAACAAGACGGGTTATATACGCAATGCGTTAAAGGCATAGTTGACGGAAAAGATATTGAGGAATATATTATTAATGCAGCTATCAGCAAAGTGTTGGCAGCGCAGCAAAGCTGGCATGAAATAATGCAGTATGCAGAAAGCGCAGCCATGCAAATCATTATTTCAAACACAACCGAAGTAGGTATTGAATTAAAAGAAGATGACGATATTAATGCCGCGCCGCCGCAATCTTTCCCGGGCAAGTTGCTGGCGTTTTTATACAAACGCTTTCAGCATTTTAATGGCAGCCCCGAAAGCGGGATTGTAATTATTCCAACTGAATTGATAACGGACAATGGCAAAAAATTAAAAAAGATTGTTTTGCAGCTTGCTGCCATAAATAAGCTGGATACGGCATTTGTTGAATGGCTTGATACTGCCAATGATTTTTGCGATTCACTGGTTGACCGCATTGTGCCAGGTGCGCTTAAAAAGCAGAACCAGCTTGCTTTTGAACAAAAAGCTGGTTATAAAGATACATTGACAATAATGAGTGAACCGTACAGTTTGTGGGCCATTGAATCATCTTCTGAACGGACAAAAGAAATACTCTCATTTTATACAACAGACAAAAGCGTTATTATAACACCTGACATTAATAAATACCGCGAATTAAAATTGCGCCTGCTGAATGCAACCCATACATTCAGTTGCGCACTGGCTTACCTCGCAGGTTTTGACCTGGTGTATGAATCAATGCGGGAAGAAGCTATCTGCAACTTCATAAAAAAATTAATGACCGAAGAAATTGCCGACTGCATTATTGATGAAACTATCACCCGTGCAGACACCGCGTCTTTTGCCGCCAATGTTATCGACCGCTTTTGCAATGCTTATATCGAGCACAAATGGCTAAGCATAAGCATGAATTATACAGCTAAAATCAAAATGCGCTGCCTGCCATTAATTTTAAGCTATTATAAAAAAACAGGCAAAGTGCCATCGTATATGTCAGCAGGCTTTGCCGCCTATATTTTATTCACCAAACCGGTAGAAATAATTGACGGTGTTTATTACGGCAGGTCGCAAAACAGGAAGTATAAAATAGATGATCCTGATGCAGCGCTTTTTTATTCATACTGGCAAAATGATTCTGCAGATACAGTTGCACAAAAAATTTTGAGCAATGAATCGCTATGGGATATTGATCTTACAAGTATCCCGGGCTTTGCAGCGTTAGTGCAGTATTTTTTGCAGCAGTTTAACCGCAGCGAGTTTAAATATGTGATCACCCGTTTATCGTATGGAGGAAAGGTGTCAAATGAAGCATAGTGTTTTAAAAATTCATCCTGCCGATAATGTATTGGTGGCGCTTAGAGATATAAAGCAGGGCGAAACAATCCAGTTTAAAGAAGACGTTTTTTTATTAAAGAACGATGTGCCTGCCAAACATAAGTTCACAACAACAAACCTGCAAAAAGGCGATGTAATAACCATGTATGGCATTACTGTTGGAAAAGCGGTGCAGGATATTGAAAGAGGCAGCCGCATATCAACAGAAAATATTGTGCATGCTACTGATGCATTCCATCAGTCAACAAAAAAAAATAATTGGGTCGCACCAGATGTAAGCAACTGGCAACACAAGACTTTCATGGGTTATCACCGCAGTAATGGCAGCGTAGGCACAGCTAACTACTGGCTTGTGGTACCGATGGTTTTTTGCGAGAACCGCAATGTGGAAAAGATGAAAGAAGCCATGCTGGAAGAACTGGGTTATAAAGCCAAAGGAAAATATTCATCGCTTACCCATAAACTAAAAAAGGCCTACGTATCAGGCAAAGATTTCCTGGCGGATGATTTTAATATTGATGTATTGGAAGAAGAAGATGATGATGCAGGCAAATTATTTTCTAACATCGATGGCATAAAATTTCTTACACATACATTGGGTTGCGGCGGCATAAGGCAGGATGCAAATACATTGTGCGGTTTGCTTGCCGGTTATATAACACATCCGAATGTTGCAGGTGCAACGGTTTTAAGCCTGGGTTGCCAGAATGCAGAAGTAAAAACCCTTGAAGCAGAAATAGCCAAACGCGATGCGGGCTTTAATAAACCGTTGTTTATTCTTGACCAGCAACAAACCGGTAAAGGCTCAGATTTTATTTCACTGGCAATAAAACAAACATTCAGAGGCCTTGCAGAAGCGAATAAAATAACAAGGCAACCTGCTTCCATCAATAAATTAATCATAGGCCTGGAATGCGGTGGCAGCGATGGTTTCAGCGGCATCAGTGCTAATCCCGCCATTGGTTATACATCAGATATTCTGGTAACATGCGGCGGTGCCGTTATCCTATCTGAGTTCCCGGAGCTTTGTGGCGTGGAGCAGGAAATAAGTGAACGTTGTACCGATGAAAAAAACGCTGAACGTTTTATGCATTTAATGAAAACCTATAACCAGCTTGCAGAAAACGCGGGCAGCGGATTTTATATGAACCCATCTCCGGGCAATATAAAAGACGGCCTGATAACAGATGCAATTAAAAGTGCAGGCGCATCAAAAAAAGGCGGCTCCTCTCCTGTTGTTGACGTATTGGATTATCCTCAAAAAGTAAATAAGCAGGGCTTGAATTTATTATGTACGCCGGGCAATGATGTTGAAAGCACAACAGCCGAAGTGGCTGCGGGCGCCAATATTGTTTTATTTACAACAGGGCTCGGCACACCAACAGGCAACCCTGTTACGCCGGTTATAAAAATATCCAGCAATACAAAATTGTATAACCGTATGCAGGATATAATTGACATTAATGCAGGAACTATTATTGAAGGCGAAGAAACAATTGAAGAGGCCGGTGAACGCATACTGGATTATGTAATTAAAGTTGCATCAGGCGATATAAAAGTTTGCGCCGTAAAAAATGAGCAGGATGATTTTATTCCATGGAAACGCGGTGTGAGCCTGTAATAAACGTTTAAACGTTTGCCCGATGCCTGTTGATTTACAAAGATTGATCTGTTATAGCTTAATTTATAAACAATGAAACATTTTTTAGATAACAATTTCCTGTTAACCACAGAAACATCCAGGTTATTATATCACGATTACGCGAAGAAGATGCCGGTTATAGACTATCATTGTCATCTTCCTCCTGCAGAAATAGCTGAAGATATTAATTTCAAAAATCTCACACATGCATGGTTGTATGGCGATCATTATAAATGGCGTGCCATGCGCACCAATGGCGTTGATGAAAAATTTATAACAGGCAGCAACAGCAGCGACTGGGAAAAGTTTGAGCGCTGGGCAGCCACTGTCCCCTACACATTGCGTAATCCTTTATATCACTGGACGCACCTTGAACTGCAGCGCTATTTTGATATTAATGTCATACTAAACGGGCATTCTGCAAAACGCGTTTTTGAAGAAGCCAATGCATTGCTTTCAACAAAAGAATATTCAACAAGGGGTTTGCTGAGAAAAATGAATGTGAAGGTTGTTTGCACAACCGATGACCCGCTTGATGATTTAAGGTATCATAAAAAAATAAGCGATGATGGATTTGGCGTAAAAGTATATCCTGCATTCAGGCCGGATAAAGCAATGACGGTTAACAATGTAAGCGCCTTTAATGATTATGTAAATAAACTTGCTGCTGTTGCTAACACAGAAATATCAAACTTCGACACTTACCTGGGTGCATTAAAAAAACGTCATGACTTTTTTAACGAGATGGGTTGTAAAGTAAGCGATCATGGTTTGGAAAGAATTTATGCAGATGATTTTACGCTGGCTGATATAAAAAACATTTTTGTGGAGCTGAGGGCAGGCAAACAAATAAGCGGGGAAGACCAGCGTAAATTTCAAAGCGCCATGCTTTTATTTTTTGCAGAATGGGACCATGAAAAAGGATGGGTTCAGCAATATCACCTGGGTGCATTGCGCAACAATAATAAACGCATGTTATCGCAATTGGGCCCCGATACAGGCTGGGATTCCATTGGCGATTTTGCGCAGGCCGAAGCGCTTGCAAAATTTTTGAACACGCTTGATGAAAATAATAAGCTCGCAAAAACCATCATTTATAACCTTAATCCTGCCGACAATGAAGTGATGGCTACCATGATTGGCAATTATAATGATGGCTCTGTTGCCGGTAAAATTCAATGGGGCTCTGGCTGGTGGTTTCTCGATCAGAAAGATGGCATGACCAGGCAGATAAACGCCTTATCAAATATGGGTTTATTAAGCAGGTTTGTTGGCATGCTTACCGATTCAAGAAGCTTTCTCTCCTACCCCAGGCATGAATATTTCAGGCGCATATTGTGCAATATTTTTGGTGAAGAAATTGAAAGCGGGGAACTGCCAAATGATATTGAATGGACGGGGAAAATCATAGAAGATATATGCTATAATAACGCCAAGAATTATTTTGAATTAGATGAACAGATGAGATAATCTGCAATAACCCGCCGGCGTTTATTTTCCGGGCGGCAAGAAATCTTCTGCACTTTCCTGGTAATTATTTCTGTAGCATAAAAACCGGCAAGCAAACATCCCTTTGCCCTTTTTCAAAGAATCAAAATCTAATAATGCTTACACGATTTTTTATTTTTTCCGGGTTATAGGGCGATATATAAAATCTATATTTATAATCCTTTGCTCTTACCTGGTATTGTTCCAGCGGCGCAGCAACCGGGCTCCAGCTATCATTGCCGCCAACGCCCATCTGAATAAGGTCAATATTCAGCGTAATAAAGCCCTGGTTTTTTAAATCAATGGTATGTTTCGCATTGTTTATATTTTCTTCTGTATAAGGCCATGCGCTCATGCTTAATAAACTATCAGCAACAATCAATAAACCTTGTTTGGATGATGTGTTACGCATGCACATCCAGCGCACATCTGTTCTGTTGCCATTTTCCTGTGGCACCACATAAGGCTCATCAAATTCTGATAAAGGCAATTGATAAATAGCAGCATCAAAGCCGTAATTCTTATCAATATAATTTTCATATAGGCCACGGCCATACCATTGTATCAAAGAATCATTGTTATTAATACCGCATTGCATGCCCACTTTTGGAATGTTCGGTAAAGATGTATCGGCCATCAAACTATAATCAACTTTGATTACGCCATTGCCGGCAATTGTATAAATAATCTTTACTTCAGCGGAATCTTTTATAATCGTATATAAGGTCGTAATTTTTATCCGGTTGCTTGCTATATGGTCTGACTGCATGCTTTTTAAAACAGGTTTTGCTTCATACCATTGATGCAACAATTTTTGAGGCTTCCATCCACGTTTATCATTATCAGTCAGTGGCCTTGTAAAATGCGGTAATAAAGGTTGAACTATTTGCTGTTCACCATTAACGATGTATGATGATAAAGCGCCATTATTTTTATTGAACCGGGCAGAGAAGTTTTTTCCGTTTATTACATAAGTGCTATCATTTTCATTCAATTTGATATTTGATGCAGAAGCTTTATGTATAATATATTTGGGTTGGTTTAATTGCAACTGCATATCAGCAACATTAAAGCCTTTTTCTGCCCAGGGTTTATTTTCAGCCAACATAAAATGTAACTCCACAAAATATTCACTGCCTTCATCTATGGAGGGAATATAACCGCTCACATCAATAACAGTATCATCACCTGCTGCCAAATCAATGCGTGGAATTTCTTTATCAACAATTACAGCACCATCTTTCTTTATAACAATCTTTGGCGCCAGTTCATTCGTATTCATAACAGCATAACGATTCATCAAATGAATCAGTCCTTTTGTACTGTCTTTCCATGCAGCATCAATTCCCTGGAAAACCCTTTTACATTCATACATCGGCGATTTAGGCCTGCCATCTGCAGCAACGATACCCTTTATTGTAAAATCGTCATAATATTGCTCACCAAAATCACCGCCATAAGCATAATATGCATTGCCCGTGCTATCTTTCTTTATCAAAGCCTGGTCTTTATATTCCCATATACAACCTCCAATCACTCTCGGTAAACTTCGCCACTGTTCCCAAAAATCTTTTATGTTGCCTGCACTGTTGCCCATGGCATGCGCATACTCGCAAAAAAATATAGGCCGCTTATCTCCATTATTTTGATTTATTAATAACGGCGCTGTATATAACGCCGGATACATGCGGCTTACCACATCAACATAATACTGATCCAAAGGGTTCTGCAAACGGTGTGAATGATCATTGGATTTTGGATAACGCGGATCCGAAGGATCAATATAACCGGGTTCTTTCGGGCTGCCCATCGCCGGTTCATAATGCACCGGCCTTGTTATATCAAAATCATGAATCCAGCCGGCCATCGCCGCGTGGTTAGGCCCGCGGCCTGCCTCATTACCCAAACTCCAAAAGATAATAGAAGGATGATTTTTATCGCGGTAAACCATGCGTGTAATGCGCTCCATATAAGCGCCCGCCCATTGCGGGTCATTACTCAGCTTTCCACCTAAACCATGTGTTTCAAGATTGGCTTCGTCTATTGCCATAATACCAAATTCATCACATAGATCAAGCATGTACGGATCGGGTGGATAATGGCTGAAGCGGATGCAATTAAAATTGAATTGCTTTATCGTTCGTATATCATTCAACATCTCTTCGCGGCTTAATGCCTTGCCATTTACAGGCGAATGGTCCGGATGGTTTACGCCATATAAATAGGTAAGTTTTCCATTAATCAACAGCTTGCTGTTTTCTTTTGAAAATTCAATGGAACGAAAACCAAGCCTGCATGATTTTACTTCTAAAATGTTACCAAGCGTATCTTCCAAACTCAATATCAGCGTATATAAATTGGGTTCTTCCGTGCTCCATTTTTTTGGATCAGCAATCTTTGTTTCTAATAAACCAAACTTTACATTATCAAGACGCGGATAAATTTCATTTACAACAGAATCCACCGAAATAGACAGTGGTTTTAATAAAACAGCCTGCTTTTTATTATCAAATAACTGCACTTTTAAATAATAACCATCAGCCGCTTTGCCTGTATAATTATCAATACGCGGACGAATACTCAATAACCAATCTTTATAATCTGCATCAGGTTTTGTTTGATAAAAAAAATCAGCAATACGCAGCCTGGGTTCTGCCATCAGGTAAACTTCACGATGAATGCCGCTCAGCCGCCATTGATCCTGGTCTTCCAGGAAACTGCCATCGCTCCATCTTATCACCCACACAGAAATAATATTCTCACCATCCTGCAAATACGGCGTTATGTTAAACTCAGAAGGCAGAAAACTATCTTCTGCATAGCCCGCAAACTTTCCATTCACCCATACTTTATAAGCAGAACTTACACCACCAAAATGCAAAGTCACATTCATATTCTTCCATGCAGATGGCAATACAAATGTGCGCTGGTAACAGCCAACACCATTATAATCTTTTGGCACATTTGGCGGGTCCACGGGCCTGAAAGGATACACCGCACTTTTATAGATCGGCTTATCATAACCCTTCATTTCCCAGTTGGATGGCACCATAATTTTCTTCCAGCCCTGCACCTTTTTTTCATAAAAATCTTTTGGCGCTTCATCAGGCTTTAATGCAAATGAAAAATTCCATTCGCCATTCAAGCTTATATAACGCGATGAACTGTCGCGGTTGCAGGTGAAAGCATCATCAATATTTTCAAATGAATATGCCGTTGCCCTTGATGCATCCCGGTTAATACCACTTACCAGCGGGTCTTCAAAAGGTTCGCGGTTATAAACCGATGGAACAACAGGAATGGCCGCAGGTGTTTTATCAACCAGTTGCGCCTGCACTGCTGAATATATAAGTACTAATATAATTGTGGTTATTCGTTTCACGAATCATTTTATTTTTATGTTATCAGCCAATATCCTTGTGGCATCACGGTTGCGTCGCAACACTTGTACTATAATTTTTCATAGCAGCTATGGCATCATTATCCAGGCTGCTGCTGCTTTGCGAAGTCTCCGGGCCTCGCGGGCTTTATGCGCCAGGTCTCAGGCTTGCAATAGAAGAACTCCATACATCATCTTATCAGCGGCATCCACACCGTCATATCACCACGACCTCTGTTAGCCCATGCATAATATGGGATTAAGGTAAGGTTCACCGGTTTTGTTTCATTGCTGATTTCATTATATAGAGCATCATTCCAGTTGCCATGTTGTATTAATTGCGCCTGGCCTTTTAAAGTAAGCATATTGCTGTTATCAATTGTTTGTTGTTGCGCTGTAAACTGAATATTTGCAGGAATGGCTACATCAAACACATTCACATCTTTCAGATCAGCTGCTTCCAAACAATATACCACCGGCCCGCATTTTACAGCCACCTGGTTGCGTGTTGCTTCCACCAATGGGTTGGCTTCCAACAACTGAACAGGCATATCCATTATTAATTCAATTTTATCGCCTTCTCTCCATTTACGGCTTACAGGTTGATAAAAACCTCCTTTCAAATTATCATACACTGTTTCATTATTTACTTTAATCGTTGCTTTTTTACACCAGCCGGGAATACGCAGGTATATGCTGAAACTCTTTGCAGGAGCCTGTTTCAGCATTATGGAAACATTGCCATTCCATGGATAGCCTGTTTGCTGTTCCAACTGCACAGGCGAGCCATCTTTCAGTTTCGCAGATAAAGTATTGCTGCTGTATAAATGCACATACAAACCTGAATCAGATAAGCCATACATATAATTACCTGCTTCTGCGATGGTGCGAAAGGCATTGGGCGGGCAACAATTTGACAGGGCAATATAACCTTGCCTTTCACCTTCCCATCTTAGCTGGTATGGAAACTTTGCTGATGAAGCCAAAGGGTTTGTATAAAAATATTTTGTGCCGCTTAAACTTACACCGCTTAAAATAGCATTATACAATTCAAGCTCAATAATGTCTGCATACTTTGCATCAGCGGTTATATCCAACATGCGGTAATTCCATAAAAGATTGCCAATATTGGCGCAGGTTTCATTGTGCGCTGTTAAGTTGGGAAGCTGGTAATTCATGCCATACGATTGATGAACACGCTGCACTGTATCAGGATTATAAGATGTTCCGTTCACCGAAACGCCATCGTATAAAGCGCCGCAGCCACCGGTAATATACATTTTGTGATTGATGACATTATCCCATAAAGTGTCCAATGTTTTTAATAAAGTATTATCGCCATCTTCAGCATATACATCGGCGGCGCCCGCAAACAAATAGTTGGCCCTAACCGCATGGCCGGCCACATGATCCATATTTCTGAACGGTTCGCGGTCTGAATTATCGTCTGTTCCAGGAACGGTTCCACGCACATCAATTAACCGTTGCGCAAGCTTTAAATATTTTTCATCACTGGTGGTTCTGAACAACTCAATTAAACCCATATAATGCGAAGGGCAAATAGCATTGCGTGCCTGCTCCGGCGTGGCTTTATCATAAAACCGGGTAAGAAAATCTGCTGCTTTTTTTGCAATGTTTAATAAAGATGTTTTATTGGTGGCGCGATAATGCACGCAGGCTGCCGTCATTAAATGGCCAAAGTTGTATGCTTCAAAACTGAGCTTATCATCAAACATTTTCGTATCGCCGGCTGTATGCTGTTCAATGATATTTTTAGTGTAGATATATCCATCTTTTCTCTGCGCCTTTCCAATTACGGCAATCGCGTTATCCATCATGGTATCGAGCCTTTTATCTTTTGTAACAGCATACATCGCTGCCACGGCTTCAAGCGTTTTATAAAAATCCCCATCATGAAAAGAAGGACCGGAAAAACTGCCTGTATCAATGCCGGCAGCTATTTTAAAATTCTCAAATGAATGGCTGATATTTTTATTTGTATAAACATCCCACAAATGCGGCAGCATAGAATCTTTGCAAACATCAAAACGTTCTTTCCAAAAACCATTTGTAAAATGAACAGCGTCCATTGGCATACCGGAAAGTTTTGCGTATTTACTGTTACCGGTGTTTACCAAATCTTTTTGTGCAAATACAACCGTATTTGTAAATATTAATAAACAACATAACCATCCTTTCATATTTACAATCCTTTATAGTTTATTATATAATCAATCCCCGGTTTTATAGATATCTCATATATATTATCATCAATATTTTTTACTGATATATTATTCCCTTTAGGTATTGTTTTACTTTTTATACGCAATGTTCCTTCACCTTCAGTTGACCTGATCTTTATTTGTTTTGTATCGCAACGCAATGCAATATTGCCATGCGGCGTTGGCACCGTTCCTTCCATCCATTGCAAGCCGCCTAAAGATGGTTCAATTTTGTAAGTAGCGTAACCAGATGATGTTGGCGATACACCGAGATAATATTTCCCCAATAAATAAATCGGGCTTGCACCCCACGCATGGCAAAGGCTTTTACCAAACGGCCTTCCGTACATTGCATAATGTTCTGCGCCTTTTTTGGAAGGGTCATATTCTTCCCAGAAAGATGTAGCGCCAAGTTGCAACATGCCGCCCCAGTAATCTTTCATTTGCTGCAATACATGTTGTTGTTCGCCCAATGCGCATAAGGCTTCCAGTTCATAAAAGCGCATGTATGGCGTTGTTATTTTCTGCACGCTGTCGTTTAATAAAACAGATGTTTTTATTTCCTGTTTTTGTGCCGGCGTAAAATAATTAAAGAAGATGCCAAACATATTTGCATAGCGAGTTACATTGTTTGATGCCACACCATTAACGCGGCTATGCACCAATGCTTTCTTTTGTTCATTCCAATAGTAAGAAAAAAGTTTTTGTTTTATATCGGCAGCCAGTTGTTTGTATTTATTTGCATTCGTTGCATCATTATTAATGGTTGCGCAAAGCGCCATTGTCTCAAGGCTTCTGCAAAAAAGCATTTGTTCAAAACTTACTTCGCCCTGTTTGCTTAAACCGGCTGCCCAATCAATAAAAACCCAGTCGCCGGGCAAACCTTCCATCAGGCCATCTTTGTTACGGCGTGATAAACAGTAGTCCATCAGCGTTTGCATGCGCGGGTAATTTTGTTTGATGAATGCACTGTCGCCCGAATACATATAATAGTCATACACGCTCAAAAACCAGTAAAAGGTATAATCCATAATGGTGTTGATGTGTGCGGTTACAGGGTCTTTTCCCCGCAGTGCATAAATGGTGCGTTTAACGGTTTCATCATCATTCATCAAATAATAATTCATGAGGTAGCTTTGATAAGCATCGCCGCTCCAAACCCACCGGTCGCGTTTAATACCATCAATAAAAAACTCCCTTGTTGCAAGGTGCAATGTGTATTTTGAAACATCATAAATTTTATTGATAAGTGTATCTGAACAGGCAAAGCTGCCTTTATCTTTTACATCTGCATATTCATACAACATTGATACAGAATCAACAGTAATGCCAGATGTTGTTTCAACCTTTACATAACGAAATGCTTTTGATAAGGGCAGGGTTGAATCTGTATTTACGGTTGAATTAAACTGAATCCTGTCAAGCGTTTCAGCATGATCATCACTATTAGCTTCTTCCTTGCTTTCACCATAAATAATATTGATGTTGCCTTTGCCTTTTATGCCATGCAGCTGCAGAAAGCCAAAAGTTTCTTTACCAAAATCTATTAATGATGTGTTGCCGTTTTTAATTATTGAAACAGGCGCCTGTGGCTGCGTTGGTAAACTGAATTTTGATGGTGGCGATAAGGGATTATTAAAGCTGCCATAATCTGCGTTTACCCATTGCGTTGCAGAGATGTCTGATGTTTTACCGGTTTCATCAATCCATTCTTTGTCTTCAAAAGTGAGCAGCCAGCCTGAATCGGAAACAATGGTTTTACCCTGAACAAATATGGCCGGGACAGTTGCCTGTGAAAATACTTTTATATTGATTTTATGCGTACCTGCAGGAACGGTTATAACTGATGGCATGCCTTCAAATGCTTTGCCATCCAGCTTTACATTATAAGTACCTTCGGCATAAATGTTTACTTCTTTAGGTTGTTGTAACGTAAATGTTTTATAAAAATCCATCAGTACATAATGGTTGTCCATTTTCCAGAACACCGGAAAGAAAGTACCGCGTTCTGTGCGCCGGTTCTGCATTTTATTGCTGAGCCATATTTCATAATCGCCGGGATACCATATCCATGTTGCCTGCTGAGCAAATGATGACATGCTGATACATAAGATGAATAGAATGGTAAAGCTGGTTTTTTGATGCCATAAAAAAATGCGGTACAAGGGAGTGACACAACGAAGATGCCACGAAGTACGGCTGCCGGTAACATAAAAATGATGATTCTTTAATTGGCGCATGTTTAAAATCCGTTGAAATAGATGTATAAAAAAATCATGATTATAGTTAATGAAGCCCATGCTATCCAAACACGTTTTGTGGGTTTGGGCAAGATGGATGTATCGATATATGTTGTTGCTTTTTTATGTTGTGCTAACGAGATAATAACGGCAATAATGAACAGCAATAAAAAAATATAAAACGATAATAAAAGATAATGCGGCCAGATATTGTATGTTTTTGCAGGAAAGACCCAAAGGTAAATGATGCCGGTGCTGAGGCTGATGGCCGAACCAATAGAGAGCGTGAAATTGATGGCTGTTTTCGTGGTGCGTTTCCAGAAAACGGCAAGTAAAAATACAACGGATAATGGTGGCGCGATGAAGCCAAGCACGGCCTGGAAAACATCGAATAAATTGAGGCCCTTAATACTGTCGATGGCAACTGCCATGAGAATAGCGAACAGGCAACCTGCAATAATAGTGATGCGGCCAACTTTTATAATTTGCTGCGTGGATGCTGCCGGGTTTATTTTTTTTACATAAATGTCTGTTGTAAAAACGGTGCTTAATGCGTTGAGCGATGAACCAATGCTGCCTACCAGCACCGCAATTAAAACAACAATGACCAATCCGTTTAAGCCTGCCGGGAAAAGATTTGTAACAAGTGTCATATAGGCTTCATTGGGATCGCTGAGGTTAGGGAATAATTCATAACAAACAATACCCGGGACAATGAACAAGGGCAAGGATAATATTTTTAACCAGCCAATAAAATTTAACCCTAACTGTCCTTGTTCCAGGTTACGTGCGCCAAGCACAGATTGCACCATTGCCTGGTCGGTACAAAAGAAGGCAACTGCCGCAACAGGATAGCCCAACAAGATAGCCGGCCATGGATAGTTTTTATCATCAGCCGCATGAACAAGGTTCCAGTAATGTTGCGGCGCTTTACTAAACAATGCATCAATGCCGCCAACTTTATGTACGCCAATTATAGCCAGCATGAATGATACAGCGATGAGCAGTATCATCTGAAAAACATTTACCCTTGCAATGGCTTTTAAGCCACCGGCAAAAGCAAACAAACCTGCGAATGCAACCAATGCCGTAACAGATTGCCACATGGGTATTCCAAGAATTTGCCTTACTAAAAAACCTCCGGCAAACAAACCCAACGAAAGCCATGAGATAAGTATTTTGATGAGTGCATACCACACAAGAATTGTTCTTGTGCTATCGCCATAACGGTTGCCCATGAACTCCGGCATGGTAGTGACTTTTTTAGCAAGGTAACGCGGTGCAAACACCATCGCCATTAAGAATAAGAACACGAATGCATACCATTCAAAATTGCCGGCCACAATACCTGTTGTATAACCAATACTTGCAAATGCAAGCAACATAGAAGGGCCAACATTGGTGCCCCACATATTAAACCCGATGCTGTACCAGTTGAGTGAACGGCCTGCCAGAAATAATGTTTCTTCCTGTTTCTTCTTACCAAAGCTTGCCCTGTAGCCAATGAAGAGCAATACCAAAAGGTAAGCTGCTACAATAGCGTAGTCTAATGGCTGGAGTTTGGATAAGATATTATTCATGGTTAGTAGCTGTGAGCTATGAGCCCGCCGAGATTATATTGTTCAAGAATTTCTTTTATTATTATTGGCTTCCCGGTTTGCAAACTTTTATCCATTCCCTTTAATACTGCAATGGTGATGATGCCTTCACGCATATCGGGGTATGCAGAGAAGTTTTGTTCAATAGAATCTGCGAAATATTCAAGATAGTTTTGATACTCGCCTGCATGATGGCTCTGGCCTTCAAAACGGAAATAATATTTAAGCGTTGCATCGCCCCATGTAACAATTTTTTCTTCACCCGTTTTATCAGTAATGGCATAACGCAGTTCATGATAGTCGGTCTGGCTGGCGCCTTCTGTGCCACGAAGAATGCAGGTCATACCGCTATCTCTTTGCGCCGGTTGAATGGGGCCTGTATAACTGCCGCTTACCCGTGCTATGCGGCCATCATCTGCTTTAAAAATAAAGTGCATAACATCTTCATGCTTCAGGCCCGCTGCTTTGCCGTTGGCGCTTATCATGCCATAACCCATCACTTCCTGAATGTTGGGCAAATACCATCGTATAAAATCCACAGGATGGCTTAAGCCGCCATACAGCCACTTGAATGATTTCTCCAATGCCCAGGGTTTTTCTAAAAACCAGCGGTGATCTGCATTATAATGGCTTTCAATGGTTATTAATTCACCAATTTCTCCGGCTTCAAAATCTTTACGCTGGCGTTTGGCCGGTTCAAAAAACCTTGAGCTTTGTCCTACAAAAACTTTCTTATTGGTTTGTTGCTGCAGTTGTAATAATTCACTGGCATCTTTCAGGTCATCAATAAAAGGTTTGGTGCAGATAACATGTTTATTATGCAGCAAGGCTTGTTTAACGTGTTGCGCATGCAAATGGTCCGGCGTGTAAATGGCAATGGCATCAATGCTTTCATCATTCAGCATATCATCATAATTGGTTGTGTAATGATGAAAGTTGAATGCTTCAGCGCGTTGTTTACACAGCGCTTCATTGCGGTCGCAAATGGTTTTTAAGTTCCATTTACTGCTTTGCAGTGCAGCAGATATTGTGCTGCGCCCTTCGCCTAAACCTAATATTCCAATATTTAACATGAATTCTTAATTGTTTTCCAGTTGTTTTAAAAACGCCCATACTTCACCCGGTTTTGTGCCTTCAATGCCTTGCTGGTATTTACTCATTAATTTATTCCACTCAACCATCTCCGGATTATTTTCCACTGTTTTTGGGTTCAACTTATCAAGGCTTTCACCTTTTGGAATGCTTATAATCAATATCAGTTGCCTGCCGTTTTTAAAACAAAGCAGTTGCTGAAAACCGGCATTGCAAAAACCTTTTGCCACATCAGGCCATTTTTCAAATTGTGTTGCGTGATAATCCAAATATTCCTGTTGCATTTTTTTATCGTCAACAAGATTTGCCGTGAGAAGAATGTTGTCCCATGCTTTTGCAACGCTTGTATCAGCGCAATATTTTTGTTTGCTGAACTGATAATACATATTGAAATAAGGCTTTACTGTTGCGCCGGGAAAAGCGTTGCGCAGCTTCGATTGCACAGCGCCAATATCTTGCATATAATCAAATGCTACGTAATGATTTTGCCATTGATAAACCGTATTCCTGCCGATATTATTTTCAGCAAGCAGTTGTTCTAATTTATTTACATCTAATTGTTCGTTTTGTTTGGTTACAACCTCAATCACTTCTTTGTGTTGCTGATTGATGGGCTGATGAACAGCGTTTGCTGTTCTTTCTTTTAACAGCCATTGATAAGCCGGTTTAATACCGCTGTTTTGTTTTACTGAATCATTTACCTGCGGGCCATTATTGCTCCATATATTGCCAGGGCCATTATTATTTTGCAAATATTTTATTGATGGCGTCCGGTTGTTTTTTATGGTGATGTAAGACGAACCTTCATCGGTATATAAATAAAACCAGTGCGAAGGAAGATGCGCATACGGCGCTTTAAAAATGCTGTCAATATAATTGTCTTCAATAAATGAATTTTGTTGTGCGCTTAAAGTGTAAATGCCGGCGCAATCATAATTATGTTTGCCGTAATGATGAATTTTATTGGCGGTGATCTTATTATTCTTCATTGCATTTGGCGCAGCGCTCCAGCCCCATCCCATGCTGATGCCGGTATAACCCACATTCACTATTTCGTTATGTTCAACGACTGAGTTTCTTGTGTATCCCAAACCAATGCCAACGCAGCCCCAGTCTTCGTTGGTAACATCAGTTATAAGATTATTGCTTATATGCATACCATCACAAACTTCACGCTCATCTTTAGGGTTATAGGGCAAATGAATTTCCATCCCATCATCTGCAAATACACCGGCAAGCATGCCGCTGCCGCCAATATCTTTAAAAAGATTTCCATTGACTGTATTGTTATGAACACCTTTATTATAATCCAAACCCGTTGATGCAAGGTGTTCAAACCTGCAATTTTCAAAGCCCGTGTTATCAGCATAGTTTATTTGAACAGCAGCGGCAGGCCTGCCAATCCACGCCTGGTTATCAAGTGTTGGTTTTTCTTTAGTGCCTGCAGGGTTTAATTGATAAGCATCGGTCATATACATACCCGCCTGATGCGGCACGTGGCCTTGTTGCGAAGGGCGCAGCCAGCCGGTATGTTCAAAAGAAATTCCATTGAAATAAATATTTTGAACAGGATTATCAACGGTGCCTTGTATTTGCACAAGCGTTTCTAAAAAAGGAGCGGTAATATGTGCAGTTGAAAGGTCTTCATTACTGCGCGGCCAGTAATATAATTGCTGATGTTGTACATCAAGATACCATTCGCCGGGCTCATCTAAAAACTGTATTGCATTGGTTAAGTAAAAAGGCGAATTGCCTGTTTCATGTGACATCCAGGGCGCAGGCCACGGATGCTCATTTTGAATGCGGCTTTCAGGTTGATGGAAAAAAAGTTTTGTACTGTCGCCATGCACTTCTATTTTTTTTATTCGCAGTACGGCAATCTCCCACCATTGCTGGATGAAAAACTCAATACCATTTTCATTTTGAATGTTGGTGAATTTTGGTGTGGGTATCCAGCACGATGCATCTTCTTTATTCCAGTTTAAAATTCTGTTCATGCCATCGCCCTTTGTATCTTTTGCACGAATGGCTTTAGCATCATTTATCCAAAGCTGCCTGAACTCAAATAACTTTCCCTGGACAAAAGGCACATCAGCTACCCAGATTTTTCCCTTGGCATCAACAGGCAAACCTTCAACATTTTTATTTAAAAGATGCCAGCCTTTTATTTGTATGCCTCCGCTGAATATTGGATGTTCATTACCTGCCGCTTCAATATAGGTCGGACTATTGTTTGTACCGCTATCTTCCGGGCGAATGAATAATGATTCATCAAAATAATATATGCCGCCACTAACAATTATATGTATTCCATTTGCGGAGGATGGATTATTTAACCGCCGCCATTCCCTTGCCATGCGCAACGCCATTGCAACAGTGGCCAATGGCTTTTCTTTTGTGCCGGCATTATTATCCGCACCATTTATACTTACATAAATATTACCTGCCTGCACAATAGTGGCAAACAATAAAAGAAAAAGGCAGGCAATCGTATATTTCATTATGCAAGCTCCTTTGTTACCTGTTCAAATGTAGAACCGCATACTGCCTTAAAAAATAACTCTATTTACTGTAATGATGGATGATTTTACTGCAAAGGAGTGCAGGCAAAAATACTGCCCTGCCGTTTACAAAAATATTCAACCCTTCAAATATTGCTTATGGTTATTGTATTCATCAGCCAGCTTCGTTATTATTCAGCTGAAAAATTAAAATAAAGAGAAAGGTGCAACGCCCTTGAAGGGTCTTTCTCATAATCATAAAAAATATTTTTTTCACCCATTGGCCCCGTAGTTACGTTGCGCTGCGTTTTAGTGCCAATGCTGCTGATGGCATTCATAAAAGATATATCGCCTGAAGGGAATATCGGCTCATAATTATGCCATTGATCTGTTTTCCATGCCGGCGTAAACAAGCGCAGGAAAAGGTTTTCTGTTTCAGCAGCCACAATAAAACTGTTGTTGCTTTTTGTAAAGAAATGGCCTTCATAAAAGTTGGCATAATAACCTTTAAACTCAGGATAAACCCAGGGCCATTCTCCTGTTTCTGTATTATTATATGCTTTGTTCCATACATCAAACCGGGTTCCTTTCATCCTGTTTTTCCAAACGCGGTATGGACCATCACCCATATATTTAACCGACTTGATTTCGTTTTCAGGAAATGAAAAATTAACGCCATCAAAATCAGTGAAGTATTCCAACGGGAAATAGTTTACTTCCATCTTTATCCAGCCCGAAGGATAAACGGTCCACTTCAATGTGTTATAACTTTCTTTCCGGTCAAATATTGATTCAAATACTAATTTTTTTCCGTCGAAATAATGTTTAAATCCTTTAAAATCATTTACACCTTGTTGCACTACCGGGCCATTGTTTAAAGGCAGCTTACCCTTAGCATTTTCAACAGATAATAATAAACCGTTATTGCTGTTAAAGGCAATGGTTATGTCTTTTATTTTTACCTGCAATACTGAATCCTGTTCAGTTACCTGTATGCTATCATTGCTTTCTGTAGTCACCAGTCTTGCCGCAATTGTTCCAGGAGTACTGATGGGAAAACTCCATGTAAATATTTCACGCTGAAAAGCATCTTTAGCCGTAACATACAATACATCATATTTATTCCAATCCTGCGGAAGTTGTATATGTAATACGCCTTTTTCATTTGGCTTTATGTCAGGTGATATCGCCGTGCCTGTTTGTTCTTTCGATATTGTTGTATCAAAGTTTTTCAGTGCCCAGCTAAAACTGCATTGATTGATATTGGTGAAATGATAACGGTTCTCAATATTAAAATTGCCATCGAAAGCAGGTGTTATAATCCTTCGCTCAAAATAAACAGGGCTCCATACTTCTTTGATGGTATAATAGCTTCCTTCTTTTTCATGGTGCGGGCCAAGGATGCCATCGGCGGCCCTATCCTTATCTGTATCGAGCGAGTCATGCAGGTCTTTACGAACAACTGCATTATCTGCAAAGTCCCACAAAAAACCGCCTGCGCTCAGCGGGTTGTGCCACATCTCTTCCCAATAATCTTCCAGGCCTGCGCCGTGGCCGCCATCAAACTGGCCATGCAAAAATTCTGTAGGCATTATAATATCATTGCCATTTTCATAATTGCCAATGCCATAATTATATTCACGGTAATGCTGTGTATCAAACCCACCAAACAATTGCCAGGGATGTATTACAGGCCGGCGCTGTATATCAAAAATTGTAAACAAACTATCCAAATTTGTATTATGCCCGCCTTCATTTCCATTAGACCAGATAATGATTGAAGGATGGTTCACATCATGCTCTGTCATTTCCTTCAACAGCTTTGTGCCGGTTGGCGTATCATAAAAATGATGCCAGCCCGTTAATTCATCCATCACAAATAAGCCAAGCGAATCGCATACATCAAGAAAATGATCGTCGGGCGGATAATGGCTCATTCGCACCGCATTCATGTTCATATCTTTCATCAGCAACACATCTTCTATGCTGTTTTGCTTACTCATTGTTCTGCCGCTTTCAGGCCGGAAAGAATGCCTGTTAACGCCTTTCATTTTTACCTTAACGCCATTCACATAAATGCCATCCCTGTACTTTACTTCAACAGTTCTGAAACCAAATTTTTGTTCCACAATATGCACCGGCTTATCATCTTTATAAGCGGTGAATACAGCTTTATAAAGATGAGGCGTTTCACTCGTCCATAATAAAGGCTGATTGAATTGTGTTTTGACATTGACGAATGAATCGTTTGCAACAACAGAAACAGCATCACCAAATTTTTCGCCACTTGCATCGAATAACTGAACGGATATTTTATCAATTCCTTTTACTGCAAGCTGCGCATTAAACATGCCATCGGCTTTTGCATCAATGGCAACATGCTCAATATGATCTTGCGGCAACACTTCAAGCCATACAGGCCGGAAAATGCCTCCGAATATCCAGAAGTCGCCTTCGCGTTCGGCTGCATTCACAGATGTGTTAGATGATTGTTTGGAAACCGTTACTTCCAGCAGGTTTTCTTTTCCATATTTCAGAAGCCTGGTTATATCATATTTAAATGCATAAAAAGCGCCCTGGTGAATAGCGCCTGCAGGTTTGCCGTTGATCTTTACATCTGCATCCGTCATCACGCCTTCAAAAACAATATTTATTTTTTTGCCTTTATAAGATGAAGGGATATTAAAGCGGTATTTATATAAACCTTTTTCTTTTCCGCGAACGCTATCTTTGGCAAAGCCATAATCATATTTTCCAAAGCCCTGCAGTTCCCAGCAGGAAGGCACATTGATTGTTGTCCACTTGTTGGCGTTCATGCCGCCGGTGCAATAAAACTCCCAGGTTTTTGTGTCATCATTGCCTGTGCCGGAGAGATAAATTTTTTCAGTCTGCTGTGCATTTGCCTGCATAAAAAAATGCAGGCAGCAAATAATGAAGATGATATGCAGTTTGTTTTTATACAATTGAATGAAGGTTGGATTAAAACATTTGAATAATTTTATTGAAACACACTCTTCACATATTTCACATTAGCGCCATAATTCCGTTTCACATTTCTCGGATCAGTTGCATCCCTCGAACGTTCAATTACCAGCCAGCCTTTCCATTGCCATTTATCAAGAATGGATTTTATTTTCTGCATATCAATTTGCTTATCGTATTGCAGCCAAACACTGTCTTTGTTGGTGCAATGTATCTGGCAAATATTATCGCGGCCTAATATCTCCATTTCTTTATACAAATCGCGGCCATTGCTTAAAGGGTTTTCAAAATTGAAATATATTTTAATGGCAGGCGATCCAATATCTTTCAGCAATTGCACTTCGGCAGTTGCATCCAGCGATGTTTCAATACCGATGATAACACCAGCTTTCTCCGCCATTGCTCCTGCTCTTTTCAATCTTGTTACTACAGAATCCCTTACTTCAGGATGCTGCACCAAATCACATTGAATGCCCATTGGTAAAAAAGCAATTTTAATGTGCATTTGCTGCATGGTTTTAATGCAATCAGCAATTGTATTATCTATGTTTGGGCGGTTGCAAAATGATTGCGAGTAAAAACCTGTCATACCCAATGAGCAAAATTCTATACCTGCTTCTTTTGCAGTTTGCATGTATTGTTCACGTATAGAATCAATGACGAGTTTATTATCAAAGGTTGGCCGGTTGCCTAATCCGCCCATATCAATTTCCAAACCATCTGCGCCGAGTTCTTTGGCAAGCGGCAATGCACCTAATTTCTGGCGCTTCAGCAACATCAAATCAATTAAACCAATTTTATATGTCTGCGATGAAGTTTGTGCGAGGCAACTTTCACTTAATATCAAACCTAAAAATAGTATTGCGAAAAATTTCATTATTGCTTTTTCAGTTCATTAAATATCATTTCCAGCTTATCATAACCGTGAATAGCATTAGCAGGCAGGCGTTCCCCGTTATCGCCAAAAACATACAATGCTTTTTTATCTTCAATGGTTATTCCATGCTCATTAAAATTGCCGGAGGCATCGAGCAGTTTTGTTGAATCAAGCTTGAAATGTTTTGCTATAAAATGATACATCGCCTGGCGTTTGTTCGGCCCGTAATCATGGCCTTCGTCAGCAAAATGATTATTCTCTACATTGCCTGCTGCATTATAATAACCATATATTTTTTGCAGGTAAGGAAATTCAATCTGGGGTACATGGTCTGTCCAGTCGCCGCCATCTGAAACAATTAATTGCGGGCGTGGTGCAGCCATTGCAGCCAGTTCAGGATTATCTGTTCCGCCACCGCAAAGATGAACAGGCTGGCCGCTTTCGCAGGGGCAGCCGCCATACATATAACACGATAACATAGCTATTGGCGCACTTAATTTAATGCGGTCATCCAATGCGGTTATCAACATAGTTTGACTGCCACCGCCGGATGCACCGTTTATTGCTACGCGGTTTGTATCTGCATTTTTTAATGCCAACATATAATCCAGGATGCGCATACTGCTTAATGCCTGCACCGTCATGGCAAGCGGGCGGCGATGATCGGCTTCATTGAATTGTAACAAAGATTCATTCCATGCAAACAAATCGTAACTGATGGCCATGCAACCCATCTTTGCCAGCATTGCACAACGGCGCTGGCAATCGGGGCGATAGCGATGGCCGCCGAAATGCCCATCAGGGCAAAGCACCACCGGTATCTTTCCTTTTATATTTATTGGCTGATATAAAGAGCCGCAGATATACACGCCGGGCAACACTTCAAAAGCAATATTTTCAATACTGTAACCATCCAGCTTTCTTTTATTGCTGATGATGGGCGCAGTTGTTGGTTTTGGCGGCATGGGCGATAACTGCAAAGCTGATAACATGCAGCCACGCAAAGAATCTTTTCTTAATTCCCAGCTTTGTTTATCATGATATTTTGATGATAAATATTCCAGCTTTGCTTTGCCATCTTCTACAGACGTTCTGTAATATTCATAAGCTTTTATCTTGTATTTGCCGGGATCTGTTTTAGCTGCAACCAGGTCCAGCGGCGTGAGTATATTATTTAATGTTTCATCAATATCTGCACGGAAACGCCAGTCGGCATACGTTAACGTTTTGCCGTTCACCAAACTATCAGGATAACGGATAGAAATATTGAAACGTTGTTCCACTGCGTGCAATACATCCACCAGCGGTTTGGTGTATGCATCATCTGAATTTTGCTGTGCAAAGTTTTTTGAAACAAATGCACCTGTAAGCAACAACAGTAATAAATAGTACTTTTTCATTTAAATTAATGTTGTATGGCATCTGTAATATGAACAGGGTTTATCTGCAGCCTTTCACACCAGCTTAAAAAACTGTCATGAATTTCATCCAGCGTTTTTCTTTGTTGCGGCGTTAACTGCACTGCAACCGCCCTGCTTATGGTGCGCACCGGCAAGCCTCTTTTTTGCAAAAAATATTTTGCGCTCATGGGGTATGCATTGTGAATGATAGGGTCAACCCTTGTTAATTCCTGCTGCAGCCATTTTACATCTTCCTGTTTATCCGGGTTAGTTGCATTGTTACACATCCAAACAAGTATTTCCGGATAAAAATTTCCCGAAATAGAAGACATGCCTTTTGCGCCCATCTGTAAAGAATACATAGCGTTTGGCGTGTGTGCATCGTAAAATTCAAGTGTATCGTTATCTTTTAAAATATCCAGCTTTGCTTTTACCTGTGCTATTTCAATAGAAGTGTCTTTATGATAAACAAACCGGTTTGTTTGCAGTAAAGTTTTAAAAATAGGCGCACTTAAAATGCGCTTGTATGGCGCAGGGCATTCGTATAAACCAAGCGGTATATTGCCCGTTAACTGAAGCATGGCTTTAAAATTGCGCAGCAATGTTTCATCATTATCTTCCACTTTGGCATAATGGCCCGTAATTAATATTACTGCATCAATTCCTGTATCATAAATTTTCTTTGTAAATATTGCTTTGTCGTTCAACGTTAAACCAAAAGAGCCTGTGGCCACAATTGGTACGCGGCCATTAACATAGTCAACAACATGCTTTGTAAGCTCAAGCCTTTCATCTTCGGTAATGCTATACATTTCGCTGCTTAAACAATTGGCAAAAAAACCTTTTACACCGGCAGCCAGGTAAAAATCTATCAATGCTGAAACAGCATCAAAGTCAATTTTTGCTTTTAAATTAAACGGCGTTATCATTACCGGAACAAACTTTTTCTCATCACTATTCATACTAATATTTTTAATTATTTATCATTTAAAGCAGATGCATAAAACAATGCTCCATGCAGTTATTTAATTTTCATTTATCACAGTTGTGCTTACTTTTCTTTTCCCTGCACTCAGCAACAGCCCCATTAAAAAAATAATTAACGTGCCTATTACAATTATCATATTCTGATGCAGCGGGTTCCTCAGAAAAGCATACCTGGCAGGAATGTTTGCCGAAAATGTCATCCATAAAATCACCACTACACCAATAATGGTTGCTGTTAATGCTGCGTGGCCTGTGGCCCTTTTGCTTATTATTCCTAATAAAAACAAACCCAACATACCACCGGCAAAAATGCCCGAAAGTGTCCACCATATATCCAGCAAACTTTTTACGCCAATCATGGCAATACCGGTACTTAAACCCATCAATCCAAAAACAATAGTTGAAATATAAAGCGTGCGTAATTTTTGTTTTTCGTTAGGCGTTCGATGAAAATATCGTTTGTAAATATCTTCTGTAAACACAGTTGCTGATGCATTCATGCCGGAGCTGATGGTGCTCATGGCCGCAGAAAGAATTGCAGAAATTATAAGTCCTGTAACGCCGGAAGGTAATTGGGTTACCATAAAATGCGGCAATACTTTATCGCCATAATCATCAGGTTTTAAATTGGCTGCAAGGCTGGCTATGTCCCGTGCTGAAGCTGACCCTGTTAATTTTTCTATGGCTGCCTGCTGCCTCACCGATTCTATAAGTTCGGGATGAACATGATAAAAAGCAAACAACGATGTGCCAATAATAAAAAACAGCAACGAAGCCGGAACATATAAAAACACGCATAGCCAAACCGACCTTTTTGCTTCTTTTGCTGAGGTTGCGGTATGATACCGCTGCACATAATTCTGGTCTATTCCAAAGTTGTTGAGGTTAATGAAAAAGCCATAAAAAAGTATAACCCAAAATGTAGATTCTGTAAAGTTGGGCGATAAACTTCCAAGGCTAAACTTATGGTTGTTTTTGCCAATTTCAATCATGGTGGTAATGCCGCCCGGTATTCCTCTTAACAGCAAGTAAAGAATAAGTAAAGCGCCCAATGTTTTAATGATCGCCTGTACAACTTCCGTCCATATCACCGCTTCAATGCCACCCATTACCGTATAAACAATAATGCATATTCCAACTACAATCATTATAGTTGACATGGAGTAACCGGTTAATGCCTGCAGGCTTAAAGCAATGCCGAAAAAAACAGAACCGATACGCGCCAGTTGTGTAAGTAAAAAACAAATAACAGTATATGTTCTGGCCCATGCGCCAAAGCGTTTTTCAAAATGTTCGTATGCAGAAATATTGCCTGATTTCCTGTAAAAAGGCACAAAATATTTAGAAGCAATCCATGCTGCAAAAGGCATTGAAATGCTGAATACAAAAGCGTTCCAGTTGCTGCCAAATGCTTTGCCGGGCACACCTAAAAAGGTATTGCTGCTTAAAAATGTTGCATAAATAGAAAGCCCGATTGCCCATCCCGGTATTTTGCCTGATGCTTTTGTAAACTGTTCAGCGTTTTTATTTTTCCGTAAAAAATAAAAACCCACCAATACCATGGCAGCCAGGTAAATTAGAATTATAATGATATCAAGCAAGGGCATGTTATTCATTATCTATTTATTTGATGAATACAACACTGTTACATTTTATTCCAGCCCGATTTATCCATTTCAACCATCTGCAATTTTGAAGGGTCAATCTTTACATATTTTATTTTTTTGCGGCGCCAGGTATAAACAATATGTATCATGCCGTCTTTTGATTGTATCACTGAAGGATAAGAATACTGGCTGATGGGGGAAT
The DNA here is from genome assembly GCF_900115755.1 of Parafilimonas terrae. Lineage (GTDB taxonomy): Bacteria > Bacteroidota > Bacteroidia > Chitinophagales > Chitinophagaceae > Parafilimonas > Parafilimonas terrae. The sequence goes on along the minus strand of NZ_FOXQ01000002.1, from coordinate 282,733 downwards.
CTTCCAACACAACCGATGCATACCATTGTTTGCCATCTTTTGATAAAGCAATGTTCAGCGGCGTTCTTGCACCTTTGCCATTCTTTGCATCAGCAGGCGGCAATACATGGTTATATACAAGCAACTGCAAGCCATTATTTAATGTTACGGCATCAGTGCCTGAATTATTATTAGGCAATTCAGTGCAGGTTAAAGCGCTCCATGTTTTGCCATTATCATTGCTCCATGATGATGCAACACAGCGGTTTTTTGTTCTGCATACAACCTGCATGCGGCCATCTTTATAGGTAAGTAAAGAAGGCTGTATAGCTTCTATGGAAGAGTCCAGTTTTATCATTGACCATGTTTTGCCTGCATCAGCCGTTACTTCAAGATGCACACGCCAGCCATTGCCTTCGGTGCTTGACGGGCAAATTAATTTGTTGCCAACCATCACAGGTTTATTTTTTATCGGCCCAAGAAAACCTTCGGGTAAAGCTTCTGCGGCACTCCATGTAAGGCCGTTATCTGCTGACCTTTTCAACCAGCCTTTCCATGCGGAAGGGCTTGGCCCTATTTTATAAAACAACAACAATTCGCCGCCAGGCATCTGATACAGCACCGGGTTCCAGCATGGGTAACGCAAGCTGTCATTCACAATGCCATCAGCTACCTGCACCGGTGTTTGCCATTTATTATTCACCATCCTGCTTACATAAATACAAACATCGGGATTGCGTTCTGCTGTCCCCCCAAACCATGCAGCCACCAGTCCTGCAGGCGTTTCTGCAATTGTTGATGCATGGCAGGAAGGATAAGGCGCGGTGTCATAAATAAATTCATCTGTTATAATACCTTGTTTCCAGTTAATGTCTTGTGCCGGCGCTGCAAGCATAAAACACATACTTATTATGGATAGAAAATATTTCATTGCGATTAATTTTGTTTAGACGTTTGAGCAGCCTTTTTTGCTTTCTGCGCCTTTACATAAGCGCCAAATAATGCATGCCAGTCGCGGCCATGTGTGTTTAAATACTGTTCATTTTTTGTTTTATATATTTCAAAAATAGCAGAGATCTGTTTCATGCTTTTATAATCAACAGCCTGTTCTCTCGCCAGCTCTAAATTTTTTGTAAGCACAGAATCTTCTGTTGGTGTAAGATCAGGCACAATAGCCTTATAACCTTTCATGGTAAAAGCAACTTTGCCAATAGTATATTTATCAAGCATGGCATTTACCTGTTCTTCGGTTAAGTCTTTACGCAAGCCATTCATCAGGTTTTCATGTATAGATTTGGGCATAGCTGAATTGGCAATAACCTGCCTGTCAAGCTCACTCAACATTTCCCCTGTTCTTGGATTGATGCCGGCAGGAACTGTTGTAAAAGGATGTGTATTGTTCCAGTCGCGAATAGTTTTAAGATGTGTTGCAACAACATCTGTAACCCGTTGCGCTTTTGCTGCATCATTCAAATTGAGTGAAGCCACCCATTCAGCGGCCTTGCTTCTAATTTCTTCATTGGCCTTTGCATCAGCATCTGTTTGCGCCATTGCATTAAAAGCAAACAACAATAGCAGCATCGGTAGTATCATCTTCATTAAATGCTTCATATTTTTATTTTTCATTGAAAAAGCATAGTTGCTTTAATGTTTATAAACCGGTAACAGGTAATTATATTTTTCCAACAAGTCTTTGAATATGTTCAGCGCTCATTAATTTCTTACCATCTTCCCATACGCTCAAACCCTTGCCACGATTGTATTTCGTGCCATCTGCATCCCAAATAACCGTTATTGTTTTACCATGATATACAACCTTATCAAGGCAAAACCATTTCCATTTATCTTCCGGTATTAAAGGGTTTACTTCCAGTGTATCATCTGCACGGGGGCGCAAACCAATCAATCCCGTTATAATAAGATCGTTGAATGTGGAATGATTATAATAACGGCTGCGTTCCTGGTCGCCCTTTAACCAATAACCGGTTTGTTCGTCAAGGTATTCACCAATATATGGCCTGCCACGATAGTACTGTGATTCTGCATATACATTCATCAGCCTGAAATAATCATGCTTGTTTACGTACGGCTGCTTTGTATTGTTTAAAAGATTGGCCATTGCCGTTAATGTTTGCGAAGAAGCATACGGCCACACAGCACCATCCCATTCACATTTGCAGCAGCCATGCGTTCTGAATGCAGAATCGCTTTGCTCCGCAGTAGTGATACCAAACGGCGCCAGGAATTTTGATGAATCCATTAAATACTTCCAGGCAACATTGTATTGTTCGGATGGCATGTTAAAATACCAGGGAATAAACCCAATTTCTTCCCGCACATTGGCACTCTTCAAACCTTTTTTTGCTGTTTCAAAAAAATTATCGGTATTGTTCCATAAATATTTTTCAATCAAACCTTGTATCGTATCGGCTTTTGATAAATACAAACCAGCTTTATCATTATGGCCCGCAATATTTTCCATCTCTGATAAAGCCATTGCGTTGCCATACATATAGCTGTTGATGGTTGGCCTTGCATTCTGCTCGTGCCTGCCGCCGCTAATGGTTTCTTCCATGCCATCTTTTACATCGCTTTGCCAAAACAAACCGGAAGGCAGTTTCTTTTCGCTTTCCCATCTTGCATAATCTGTTTCCATATCAGGCAGCATATCCAATATAAAATTTTTATCGCCGGATACTTTATACAGGTTATACAATGCATCTATGTTCCAACTGCTGTACGAATGCAGCTTTAACATGGGCTTTCCATCGTGCCCGCGGTACCAAACCTTTAAATCGTCTTCCGAATATTGTTTATTATGCAACCAGCGCGATTCATAAATATGATGGCCGATAGCGCTGCCAATGAGGTTATATTTATCTGCGTAAGAACGTGGCACTAAAAACTCTGTAAACGCATAACCTGCAGGTGTTTGTATGATGTGTTTACGCAACGTCCACCAGCGGTAATAAAACAGTTCTTCAAAATTTTGTTGCGGGCAATTAAACAAAGGGATATTGGCTTTCACCCATTGCCAGGAAGAATCATTGGGTATAGCGCCTTTAATATTTTCATCTTCCATGTTGTTGAAATAATCAACATAGTGTTTAAAGTCATCTGTGTTTAAAACATTATGCTGCTCAGCAACAGCAATGTTTTTTGTTGAAGCGCAACTGCAAAAAACAATAACAACCAACAACCATATCGTTTGCCTGTTCAGCATTATTATTTAGTCTTCTTTGTTTTAAATGATGTAATAAAAAAAGCAGCGGGTTTATCTTTTTTACCTGCATCAGGCAAGTCGAAATCCTGGTCTGTCGGCGTATCAGCATCAGGAAAATGGATTACAGCACCCGTTCTGAAAGCAATGCGTTCAACAGAATCAATCGGCGCAAACATGATGTTGTTGCCATAGCTTTTACCATTCACTTCCACTGAATAAAACCTTGAGTAGGTATTCAGCACAATATGAAATGTATAAGACGAGTCAGCTTTATAATCAAACAATTTCCTGTTGCGGTAACCTGATTTCACATAACATTCGCCTGTGGAATCAAAGCTTATTCTTATACCTGGCAAACCTTGCGCATTTAAAAACTCTGTTTGTAATAACCCCGTATTGTTTTGTGATGGAACGATAGTGAAATCTGCAATCATTCTTTCTGCTGGAGGAACAATTCTTTCCGCCTTTGCATAATCAAACGGGTCGTGATCTTTGAGTTGTATGCCTTGCTTGCCTTCTTTTGTTTTATTTACTGAAACCCTTGCCCACAGCGGGCTGTAGATATTCCATTGAGTAAGTTGTGAAAGATCGCTGATATTATCAAAATCATCAGCAGCATCATTTGCTGTTGTTGATGTAACAGGAACAGGGATTTTGGCCGCCCATATATCTTCTTTATTCATGCTGTAGGTAACCCAAATATTGCCGTCAGGCGGTTTGCCGTTGCCTTCAATAATACCGCGCACATATTGCGGCCCATAAGATTTATAATTGCCGCCATAACGCATTTGTGTAATCTCCCCGTTAACCAACAATAAATTTTTATAATTCAGCCCATCATCACTTACAGAAATGGCCAGCGGCCAGCGAAACTCCGAAGGGTTATATACCGTTGCATATTTATTATCCGACGTTTTTTGCCCCCAGATTTTTGCATTTGCATTCACAAAATGCGGGGCTCTTATTGGATTATACAGCCATGATTTTCCTTCATTTGTACTGATGGATGTTAAGGCATATTTCCATAAACCCACTACGCGGCCATCAGGCAAATGATAATAATTAAAAGCTTTGTATTCTTTCTGCAATGGAATCAACGGGTCGCCACGGTCGGCTTCTTCGTTCCATTGCTGCATCATTAATGGCGTTGCCATTAATTCATTACAGGCTTTAATAAAACCTTTGTCTTTTGATGTTGTATAAAAAGGATAGCTCGTATTTTTTTCATTCCAGTTATGATTGTAATGCAAAAAATATATCGGCCCGTAGCTGCCATCTTTATGCACTTCACGCACCACGCGGCCAATGCCATTGCCATCATTCGGGTCGTCATGCGCATCCAGGCAAATTCCGTAATAACCAAGCACCAGCAACCTGTTATCTTTTGACACATAAAAACCCATGCGCTGGTGCATTACGGCATACAAATTCTTTGCAACATTTGTATTGCCCGGTTTTGTTGTGCCATCCGGAATTTTGTATTTGGGAAAGATCACTTCAGGTTTCGACCAGTTATATCCATCTTTGGAATGCAATAATAATGTATGGCCCGGCGGAACGCTTTCGCCAACAGAATCACTTAAATATTCAACATAAAAATTGTTGTTCCAGTAGCACAACATGGGTGCATGATTATACGTCCAGCCAAAGCCTTCCGCTTCTTTAGGGTGCTCCCGGTTAGCACGAAAAATTTGAATATTATGCACGCCAACTGCAGGCTGCAGCATGCCATGATGGTAATCAACATTAGATAAAGTATTGCCAACGTATTTTACAGTATCCTGCTGTGCTGCTGCATTAAAGCAAGTAAACGCCAGTAAACAAATGATGCTATGTAAAGCGAATGATTTCATTATGATTTTATTGTTTGCATCCAGGCCGCTGCCATTAATTGTGTGCCCGCAACAGAAGGATGCACACCATCTGCCGTCCAGTAGGAAGCCGGCGCCAGCTTCAATGCTTTTTCGTAAACAGATTGATACGGAATAAACAAGGCATTAAATTCTGCAGCAATTTCTTTTGCAGCCTGCCGGTAACCATCAAATGCCGGAAACCATTTATCATCAACAGCCTTCACATCTTTTAATGCATAAGGCTCACCAATGATGAGTTTTACGTTTGGCAATGCATCTACTGTGCGTTTCAACAAAGCTTTATAATCGTTCTTATATGTTTCCAGTGTTCCTGTATAACCGTTCACCAGTGTGTGCCAGAAATCGTTTACACCAACCAGGATGCTTAATACGGTTGGCTTTATTTGCAGGCAATCAGCATCCCATCTTTCAGCTAACTGGTACACCTTATTGCCACTGATACCTTTGTTATATGTTTTAAGATTTAGTGAAGGAAACTGGTATAACAAATCGGCAGCCGCGAGGTGCGCATAACCGCTGCCCAATGCCGAAGCATCATTGGCATCCATATCCGTTTTTTTTCTTCCGGCATCCGTTATTGAATCGCCCTGGAAAAGAATAATATCATTAGTTTTTAATTGAATTTTATTTGTTTTATTAAATGCTGATGCTTTTAAAGCAGATGGAATAGCTGAAGCTGCAATGCCCGCCAGCGTTGCATTACGTAAAAACTGCCGCCTGTTGTTTATACTGCTCATATTTATTGTATTTGAGTTGAATCAATATGTTTTAAAGAACGTTGTATTTTTTTTATATCCGCTTTTGTAACCGTTAAAATTGTTCCGTGCTTGTGGCCCTGCGGTACTGAAATTTCTTTTGTTGCATCTGTAAAAGTTATGAAATCTTTTGTCTTAACGGCTTCAAAATCCTGGTTGCGGTAAGCATCAAAATATATCAGCCATTCATCTTTTACGTGTACCGTTGTCGGGCCTTCTGTAAACCCTGCGGTTATTGGTTTGGATATGTTTGAAAAAGGACCAACCGGTGTTTCGCCAAACGCCACTTTAATATCCCGTTCATTTCTCGTGTTGTCTTTAAACACCAATACATAATCTTTATTATTACGTTTAACAATAGTGGCATCGATAGCACTAAACCCCGGGTCAAAAAATAATTTAGCCGGTGAGAAATGAGTAAAATCTTTTGTAGTTGTGTAATACAAACGATGGTTATTGAATTCGTCTTCGATGCCTTTATCAAACCGATAAGGAATGGTAGAAGCCCATACAATCATGTAACTGTCATCCACATCATTATAAAACCATTCAGGCGCCCAAACATTTACGGTTGTGGTTTCCTGCTGCATTACAGGTATATATTTTTCTTCGCTCCAATGAATTAAATCCTTTGAACTGGCGTAGCCAAAACCGTTGCTGTTCTTCCATTCGGTTGTCCACACCAAATGATACACGCCATCTTTATCTTTTATCATTGATGGGTCGCGCATGATCTTATCCCTTCCTGCAAGCGGTTTTAAAAAAATATGATCGAAGTAAGCCCAATGTTTTGCATCGTAACTGTACATCAATCTCAAACCTTCATTCGCGGGTTCTTTAAACGAAGTATATAACCATGCCTGTTTGGATGATACGCACGAGCAGCATATCATCACCATACAAACAAAACTGATATGTTTATTACTACACTTCACTATATTTTCTCCAGGATTAATATCCAGTCATTACCATCTTTCTTATCGCCCGGCGGGTTGAATGCATGTACGCCGCTATTGTTAATGGTTTCAATAAATATTTTATCTCCATTGCGCGGATTGTACCAAAAGGCTTTTGATTTTTTCCCATCAAGCATATTCATATCCACTTCAATATTCTTCCCGTTATACGTGTAAACAAAAGCAAAATTTTTTCCCCGCAAAGCGGCCAGCCGTTCATATTTATCACCGCTGTTCTTTACAATATCCTGAAACGGTTTTGCTGTTTCGAATACAACTGACTGCATCAATTTTACAACATATTGCATCTCGTTAGCGCCTGTTGCATTCATAGCCTGCTGCCAGTTTTTATCGGCGCCGTAAGCAACGTTTGTATCGCCAATGCGTTTAAACTGCATGATGGAATTATGCCCGTATGTAAACCCGCAGGCGCCTGCAAAAATGCTCCAGTAAGCATACCTTCTTATGTCTGCCGCCTGCCAGCGCGGTTGTGTTGTATCATGCAAACCCTGCGGAATATCTTCATAAGATGGCTCCGCATCAAGCACCGGTTTTGCAGGTTGCAACTGATAAGCATCATTGATATAACGCCAGTTGTCTTCACCATATTTCAAATCCTTTACGGCCGTATCCTGCGCATAATTCCGGTGGCCCGATTGCACCATATTAAAACTCAGCCATGAAGCATCATTAAACCATTTATAAGAACCATTTCTTCCACGCGGATGAAATGTTATCAAATGATTTTTATCGTATTGATATAAAGTTTCACCAATGGCATTCCATACTTCTTCATGAATATCACCTTCAATATCGCCGCCATTCATCCAGATAATGTTTGAATTATTTTTATAACGATCTGCCAGAAACCTGGCATAGGCTTTCGCTTCATCAATACTAACGCCTCCAGCTTTTACATTTGTTCCCCAAACCGGCACCAGCGCCATGTACAAACCGTTTGCTTCCGCTGCTTTCACCGCATAGTCAACATTATCCCAGTAATCATATTGTTCAGCGTGAATAAAATCATTACCTGTTGTAACTGCAGGCGCTGAAACGTTTTGATTATGCAAAGCCGAATCGCCATAAACATCTGTTGCTTCCAGTGAATGCAATAGCATTACCTGTATTACATTAAAGCCCTGTTGTTTCCTTTGTTTGAAGTACGATGACATATCTTCCCTGTTCAGTTTGGTTAACAACAGCCAGCCGGTATCGCCCATCCAGAAGAATGGCTTGCCATCGCTTGTTACGAGATATCTTTTAGCGGAAGAGACTTTTAATAAAGGCAACGGGCTTGCATTAGCCTGTAAAGCAAATGCGATAAGAAAAATATAAACGGGTATGATTTTTTTATTGAACATTTTTATTGATTAAGTAAGAAATCAAAGCACAGGATAATTAAGCCAAAGACATTATTAAAGCGGCAACTGCTTTTATTTTAGCCATAACACCACATCGCCTGCAACGGGCTTTTCAATGGCAACGCCTGCTGTAATTTTTATTTTCTGTTCACGAATTGTTTTGCCTGTTGATGGCTCTATCCAAACCGCATCATATTTTTTGGATGCAATGTTTTTATCAATGCTGATTTGTTGGCTGTTATTATGGCTGTAAATAATATAGCCCTTTTTATCACTCAACATAAGCTGTGTGCTATCCGTTACTGCCCGGGGTTTCATAACAGATGCAGCTTTTAAAAAGCTTTTGTTTTGCAATGCAGGAATATCAGCCAAAGAGCCACCGCCCATTAATACAGCCCATCCAAAATGATCAAAATTACCCGCGTTATAAATAACCGCTTTTGAAGGAAACTTCAATTTATACTCACTCACGGCATGATATACATCTTCAAATGTGGCCGATTTTGGTTTTAATAATCTTGCATGCTGGCGCGGCGCTAAATGCTGCCCGCCTTTTGGCGCATATAGATCGCCGTTCTTCTGATAATTCCAATAACGTATATCAATTACGTCAACAACATCTGCATATTTTTTATCAGCAAGAATTGCATCCTGCACATCTTTGGTTGTGCTTAATGCAATCAATTCATGTTTATTGTTTTTTGATTCCCATGCATGGATTGTATTCAGCCAGAATTGTACAAAATGCAAAGGGCCGGTGTATTCAGCAGATATAAATTGAATAACATTACTGTTACCGGAAAAATTATTCAAGCATTGATTGATGTATGCAATATTCAATTCACGGCGGCGTTCATTTGTGGTATCATAAAATTGTTCCGCCATAAAATTGCGCTTATCGCCTGCATAATTCACCGGTTCAGGAAAATCGAGGTGATTGATATTATTGGCGGTGCGCCAGGGAAAATCTGCATAATGCGCACCTGCCTCAATTATGTTATGCTGAAAATAATTTTGATGATATAATACAAGCCCGTCTTTATCGGCTTTATCTGCAAATTGTTGCAGCCGCTTCCAATACCATTGATTGTATTTTGTAAGATCATATTTGCTTAATCCGTCATAAGCCGTGTCTTTACCGCTTCTTGCAAAAGGCAACTCATAATACGGCGGCCATGCATCGCCATCTGCGCGTTGTATGCGTTCATGATCATCACGCCTTCTTTCATACCATAAACCATAATTATGATCTATGGCAGCGATATTATTATCATGCATATAAACTGCAACACTATCAAGATCATCCGTTAAACCGGCGCCGTTTCTTCCGGGAACAAAACGGGTAATATGCGGTTTTGCCTGCAACAGGCTTTTAGGATCAACGCCGCCATTCCACCAGGGCACATCTGTTCTGCCGCCGGTAACAACCGTATCATTTCTTACCAGCCACCCGTTTATTAATTTAACCGGCGCTGTAATTGTTTGTTCGATATTTTTTTGCTGATAAATTTCATCGCTTGTAATAGCGCCACCTGTTTTTATATTGATTGGATTTCTTACAGGCGCTTTATTTATCCATTCCAATAAAGTTGTTGCAGGCTGCTTTGCTATCTCAGATAATTCTGCCGCCTGTTCAACGGTGGGGCTGCTGGTAGCGTTTGTTGTTATCAATAAAAGATCACTTCTTTCTTTAGCGGCATCACCAATGCGTTGCTGCAACTGATAATAATATAAACTTCTTGGCTCAATGCTGTTATTACTTTCAGCCCAATAGCCATCGCCGGCAAACTGGCTCCATGAACCAAATGCATAATTCTGCGCAGTGGGCGGCTGATAACAATCAATGCGGGAAGCGCTGCAATTCCACAGCACACCATTCACAGATGACCAGCCTGCACCTTGCCCATCCTGCCCGCGGTTCATAAAGCTGATATTATTCGCATCAACATTTACCACATCCATTAAAGTGGCTGCACCCCAGCTATCAATGCCACCGCTAAAACTGTATGGATGATCGGATTCACATTGCACAAACGCATTAGGGCCGGCGGCGCAAAAGCCTGTAGCAAAATCATGAAAACCATTTTGTGCATAACAGCGCTGAAATAAATTTTGCTGGCCATTGGTAAAGAATGTATTTCTTCTCCAGCCGCCTATTTCAGAAACAGGTTGTAATGATGCACAATCTTCAACCGTTATTCTTTTGGTTGATTGCCATAATGCCACAGCCGAACCTGCAAAATGTTTGAAAGTTATTTGCCGCACCCAAACATCTTCAGCATTATTTATATTAATGGCAAACCAACGGTGCGCTTCATCTTTTACATTGCTTTTATCATAATCAGAAACCAGTTGCATGTTTTCAACGCCGCTGTTTTCTATCCTTTCATTCCAGGTATATTTTCTAACTGAAGCTTGCGTTAATGATGCATCAATTGAAGTTGTAACCGGCGCATCAATTGAAATAATATTGCCATTAACAGATGTTATGGTTCTGTCCCAATCAATAAAACGGTCGCCGGGTTTCCAGCCCAATGCTGATAAACCGCCCCCAAAAGTTTTTGTATGTAAAACATCTATCCATTGCTGCGAAAAAGGAACATGAATGATGATGTGATCGCCTTGTTTAAATGCCGGTGCATTCGCAACTGTAAATTGCATGCTGTTTACCGGCACATATTTATCCGTTATGATTGTTGAATCTGACAAAACCTTATCGTCTTTTCCACCTACCTCAATCAATGTTGCGCGGTCTGTGCCTGCTCCAAATAATATGGTTCCGTTCTGCAACATGCCACTGCCTCTTAATACAACACCGCTTTTGTTTATATGCAAACTTCCCTTCACCGAATAAGTTCCCGGTTGTAATAAAACAGCACCGCGAAAGCCATTGTTATCAACAGGTAAATTGCTTACATAATCAATAGCATGCTGAATGGCGGCTGTGGCATCAGCACTCATTAAAGGCACCACAATTTTTACCGGCACATCCGGTATTGGTTTTTCACCGGCGGCATATCCTGCATAAGAAAAATCGGGTATGCGGTTGCCAAGCGAATCTTTATTAAAAGCCAGCGAATCACTATCGTTAATAAAGCAAACAAGTTCTGTGCAGGTTTTATTTTTTTGTGCATGCGCTGCCGTTATTGCAAACAAAGCAAGCAAGGCAGCGCATGAAATTTTATAAATATTATTTGCAGCAATTCTTTTGTTAATCAGCATGATGATGGCAGAGCATTAAATTAATTTTTGGCTTCAGCATTAATTACCAGCGGCTTTTCATATTTATCTGCAATATCGTTAAGATAATTTTCAATATTGCTATAACCATTTTTGGTTATGGCTGCTGCATCTTTCGGATCGTTTGCATTAAGACCATTCTTTTTTTCATAATCATCCGGTAAACCATCATTATCGCTGTCTTTATAGGGTATGCCTTTATATTCAGGGTAACCGCCCACCTGTTTAATATCTGTTATGATACCTGTTTTATATGAATCTTTTGGCAGGCGGCGGTGCTTGAATTGTTTTGCTGTATCGGGCACATAATGCTCATCATATATTGCTTTGTCTTCTTTCACCTGCATTAATATACGCTTGTCAACAGCATCTCTTACAGGCAAGGTTGCACCTACATGTGTGGTAACATAATTAAAAGCATCCTGCGCATTCATTATGGTCATTGCAGGCATGGGCAAAGGCTTATCCCATTTCATATTGGCTGTGTATTTTCCTGTATTAGGCTCGTCTTCCACCTGCACACCACCGGCCCAGTTGTCTTTTGTTATTGCAGGATAACCTTCCATAATATTTCCATTTACATAGCAACGGCCATACACGTGATAACTCAGTTTGCTCCTGCCGCTTTCCGGTTTTAAAATCCTGTGGCCAACAGGATTGTTTGGGTCTTTCGGTGTTTGCGGGCCGGGCTTAAAATAATTATTGATGATATTATACATGGCTGTGTAGTCGCCGCCATCAATAGAACGGTGTACCCAGTTATATACAACATTGTTTACAAAATTGAAAACGCCATTTTCACCAACAGATGGATTACGGCCTGTGTTATCAGCCCACAGGTTACGCATGAAGGAGCAATTCTCGCCGCCCAATGTTGAACCAAATGCATGGTTCCATGTATCCAGCGATTCAGAAAAAATAGAGTTTTGTATGGTAATGTTTGCTGTAGGCAATTTTTGTTCAATGGCGCCGGTGCTGTCGTTATACATGTGGCGGTACATGCTCATGTTTTCATCAAGGCCCCAGCTTGCAGAAACATGGTCGATCATTATGTTGCCAACCGGGTTGCCGCCCAATGCATCATCGCGCCTTCCAACATTTGTTTCACCTCTCCTGAAGCGCAGGTAACGAATGATAACATCATGTGTATTGATCCAGGTGGATTCGCCTGCAACACAAATGCCATCGCCCGGCGCTGACTGCCCTTCAATAGTTATATACGGCGCCCTTATAATCAACGGGCTTTTTAAATGAATGATGCCTGAAACATTAAACACCACAATCCTGGCACCACCCTGCTCGCATGCCCAGCGAAAACTGCCGGGGCCATCATCATTTAAATTGGTTACTACAATTACTTTTCCGCCGCGGCCTCCGAAGCTGTACATGCCGCCGCCCTGCGCGCCCGGAAATGCCGGTATTTCAGCCTGCGGCAAATCATAAGGACGTGCAGCCCAGGGTATATAAGGCTTGCCATGCCTTGCTTCTTCTTCAACGATGGGTTTTGCAATAGCCCATGCAGAATCTGAATGCCTGGCTGCTGCTTTTAGTAATGAGTCAGACCATCTTTGAACGTCATGCGGTATATCAGGATATTGCGCCTTTACGTAATTAAAAGAACCTAACATCAATAATAATAAGATCGTAATGTTTTTTGTTTTTGTTGTCATCATGAGAAAAATTTAGCCCTCACCCTCGTTCCCTCTCCACAAGTGGAGAGAGATGCCTGGCTTCGGAAAACGTTATTTATTTATGCAGCGGGTGTTTGAATATTTGTATTGTTTAATAAATGAATAAGTTCTTTTACGTTATGATAACTATTGCAGCGGATCGAATGTGCCATTTGGCCACCCGGTAGTTTGCTCCAGTGAAGGATTGTTATCCAGCGATGCCTGCGGCAGGCCAAAGAAATAATAATTCGATTGCCAGTTGATGTCGTAAGAATCCATTTCTTTTGGCTGCAGCAACATATTATTGTTATAAGCTGAATCAAGCGTAATGTTATCGCGTACTGCAAGAAAATCATCATGCGTTGGAATATCTGCCGAAGGCTGGAATGTGTACGTTGTACCCGTTCTTCTTTTGCCATTCAACACCGTTTCAAATAATTTATACCTTCTCATATCCCAATATCTTTTGCCTTCAAAAGCAAACTCAATTTTTCTTTCCAGCAAAATAGCATCACGCATTTGCGACTGCGACATGCCTGCCTGTAAACCATATAAACCGTCAGCGCCTTCTTCAATGCCTGCTCTTTTGCGAATAGCTTCCAGCAGTGTGTAAGCTTCGCTTAAACGGTTGGTGCCGCATGCTGCTTCTGCCAGGTTCAGCAATACTTCTGCAAAACGAATTTCCATCCAGTCTGTACCGCAATAAGGCACTGCACTCACCGGCAGGTCAGGATTAATTGCCTTGCGGCAGAAGAAGCCTGTATTGGTGGGTGAGGTTTCTTTTGAATCGGCAGTGAAAGGTGCATACGTGCTGCCTTCAGCATAATAAAACCAGAAGCGCGGATATTCTGTTCCATTGAGCGTCCAGGTACAACCATTATAAGCGATGGTTGCATAAAAACGCGGATCGCGGTTGTTATAAAAAGTTTGCGCATTATAAGCATAAATGCCTGAGCCCGGTTGTTTGCCATCTTTCATCGGGTAAGCATCTACCAGTTCCCTTACCGGCTGGTTGGAACTGCCCGAACCGCCTGCAACTTTTGGCCTTGTAGGATTATCAAAAGGATTATTCTTTTTAAACTGATCGTCGCTGGAGTTGTTATATCCCGTTACAAAAACAGCTTCAGGATTATTTACTTCTTCATACCACATATTGGCATAATCAGGATTTAAACCAAAACCATTTGCTTCCAGCGTTGTTTTTGCATCTGTATTTGCCTGGTAAGCCGCTTCCCATCTGTCAGCTAATTGTGTGGGGTTAAATTCAGGGCTTGCCCAATAAGTTAACACACGGCCTTTTAAAGCTTTGGCAGCGCCGCTGGTTATTCTTCCCCAATCATTACTGCTGCTCCATTTGCCAGGCAATAATAAAGCTGATGAATCAAGATCGCTTACTATTTGCGCAATACACTCTGATGTTTTATTGCGGGGCAACATAGCCGCTTCTTTGTTGGCATCGCCAACAGCAGGCAATGTGTGCAGCACTAACGGAACGCCGCCATAAAGTTTCACCAGTTCAAAATATCGCCATGCACGAAAAAAATAAGCCTGGCCTTTTATTGCATTTTTTAAAGTCTGGCTGATGGAACCCGCTTCAACACGTTCTATACAATCGTTTATAGCCCTTATTTTATACCAGGGGCTGCTGGTTGCAGTAAGTGATGTGCCGAAGTCAGTAACATCGTCAATTGTAATTGAGCCTTCCACATATTTATTATCGCCGTAAGATTCATCGCTCCTGTCGGCAAGTGTACCGCTTGTACCGCCCCATACAGGCAGGTTCTGGTTATACACATAATCAATGTAACCAACAGAAAGGTTGGAGTCTCCAAAAACAAGATCCGGTTGCAATGCAGTAAGATCTCTTTTGTCAAGCACTTTGGAGCATGATGAAACAATCAGTATCAATGCTGCAATGGCAAGCGTGAAAAATATATTTAATTTTTTCATTGTCAGATTTTTTAGAAGCCTAAGTTTAAACCGAAAGAAAATGATCTTAAAACAGGATATGCATCAAAAGAACCGAGATAATTATCCTTATAACTGTAAGGGTTATAAAAGTTGAATGCATTGATAGCATTGGCATACACCTTAATGGATTGCATACCTATCTTGTCTGTCCACCTGGCGGGCAGCGTATATGAAAGATTAATATTCGTCATTCTTATTTGCGTGGAGCTTCTGAACCAGAAAGAAGAAGTTACATCATAATCGCTGTTGTAATAAGGATTAGGATAAGCCGCATTGGTGTTATCCGGTGTCCATACATTATTCCAGAATTCAGGCCGTGTAGAAGTAGCCGTACCCAGTTTTCTTGCTGCGCTTTCAACAACACCCTGCCCGCCGAAAGAACCTGAAATTACCATTTCCAGTTGCAGGCCTTTGTATGCGCCGCCAAGCGTTAAACCAAAACCATAATGATTACTTGACCTGGGTGTGATAAAGGCCTGGTCGTTTTCATCAATTTTGCCATCCGGTGGTGCGTACTGATTTGTTTCAGGGTCTTTTGGCCCGCGTATATCTTTATAATATAACATGCCCGGCATAGGTGTTTTACCAAAAATGGTGTAATCGGGATTCTTGGCAAGCCAGGAATCAACTTCTGCCTGTGAGCGAAACATGCCGATATATTCATAGCCCTGCACGCCCATATCAGTGCTTTTGCCAGTGGGGTCTTCATACGTGCCTATTTTGCCTGCAGCCACATCTACTTTTATTGATTTTGCATCGCTCCATGTAAAGAATGCATTGGCATGATAAGAAAAGTCTTTACCGATATTATCATTCCATCCTGCAGAAATTTCATACCCGTAAGCGTTAATGGTTGCATAGTTTTCTGAAGCAATGGCTGAACCAATGAGAATAGGCACTGAGGCAGTTAAAGCCGTAAGCATGTTGTAACGATGATCATGAAATACATCAATAGTTGCTGATAAGCGGTTATTGAGGAAACGTGCATCAATACCCCCATTAAGTTTAAGGTCATCATCCCACCTTACATCAGGATTGGGGATGGCTTCG
The DNA here is from genome assembly GCF_900115755.1 of Parafilimonas terrae. GTDB lineage: Bacteria > Bacteroidota > Bacteroidia > Chitinophagales > Chitinophagaceae > Parafilimonas > Parafilimonas terrae. The sequence goes on along the minus strand of NZ_FOXQ01000002.1, from coordinate 266,651 downwards.
TTGCGAACTCCTAAAATAAGATCGCCGTTGCCGCCAAACACTGCACCATAATTTTGCAACGGTGTATAGCGCTGTAGATATCCGTAAGCTTTTGTATTATCAGAACCTAACTTACCTGCAGATAAACGGAGTTTAAGAAAATTGATGGCATTGCTGTTCTTTAAAAAATTTTCCTGCGATATAACCCAGCCTGCAGAAACCGAACCAAAAGGCTTCCACCTGTTTTCGCGTGCAAAGTTGGTAGAGGCATCATAACGCACCTGGAATTCCGCCAGGTATTTGCCTGCATAATCATAATTAATCCTTCCTATGTAGCCCAGCAAACCGCCCTCACTTTCTGTTTCATAAACATCTTCTTCACCAAAAGCAAAACGGCCATCAGGCGGAGCCCCGGGTGTAGGGCTTTCAACTACAGTTTGCACATCATCGTATTTAAATTCTGTTTGCTCAACAATGGCCAATGCTGATATATTGTGTTTGCCAAAATGATTATTATAACCTACAGAAGCATCCAGTTGGTATGCATCGCGGTAAGATGGCTTTATGTAAATGCGGTTGCCGTTGCTTACTTTAACCGGCGAGGTATTGCTTAGTATAACATTATCTGAATAGATATGACTATGCTCGCCCGTCATTTCAAAATTGTACAAATAATATTGTGTGCCGTATTGCTTTGGAAAAGTATTGTCGAGAAGGCGGCTGTACTGTACTTTGGCCGTTAAGCCTTTCAGCCATGGCGCATCATATTGAAGGCTTCCAACAACATTGAAACTGTTATTGCGGCTGTCGTTAAAATTATCTAATCGCTGCACTTCAAAATAGTGAAATGCATCTATCGTATTCTGATTGCTTGATTGAGATAAACGAACCGGGTATCCATTTATATAAGGCGGCGTATAACCAGGCGTATATAATAAACCCTTTACATCATTTTCTGGATTTTCACCACCTTGTTTTAATAAATATTGATTGTTATGATTAAGATTGCCGCTTAATGATAAACCTACTTTAAAACCAGCGCCAAGGTTTACATCGGTGTTAGCCCTGAATGTCCATTTATCATAATTAATCCTGTCAAGATTGCCATCCTGTTTTACATAAGATGCGCTTGCAAAAAAAGTGGCTTTGTCAGATCCGCCGCTTACGCTTACTGTTGTTCTGTATGTATTGGAAGGCTTCCATGCGTGGTCGAGCCAGTTATAATTATGGTTTTTGAAATATTCCAGTTCATCATCTGTATAATAGCTGCTGGACTCAAGATAACCGCTGCTGCCATCAGCAACAAAATTTTTGCTTGCCTGCGTTGAAGCATTCAAATAATTAGCCAGTTCATAACCGGTCATCATTGATGGCAGGCTTGTGGCATCATTGGTAGTATAAGAACTGTTTACATTAACCTGTGTGCGGCCAACCTTTCCCCTTTTTGTTCTTACAACGATGGCGCCCTGGGCAGAGCGAACGCCATATATGGCTGCTGCTGCATCTTTCAAAAAAGAAATATCTTCCACTTCAGAAGGATCAAGTAAATTAAAATCATCTTCTGTTCTAATAACATCATCAATAATATATAAAGGACTTAATGTGCCACCATCTTTTGACAGGATAACAGGGTTGCGGATAGTTAATGTTGCATCGGCGCCGGGCCTTGCGTTACCGCCGCTAACAGACAATGCCGGTATGCGGCCGCGTAAACTTGAGCCAAGATTGGTAACGGGCATTTCATTAAGCTTATCTGCTTTTATAGTGTTGATGGCACCCAAGGCTTTAGAACGCTGCTGCGTACCATACCCAACTACTATTACATCATTCAATGAATTGTCATTAGGATGCATTGTGATATTTAAAACGCCCGGTTTTGTGCGCACTTCCTCGTAAGCCATGCTTATATGCGTTATTTGCAAAGTGCTTGAAGTATCTGTTGTAACGAGGTAAAACTTCCCAGCTTTATCTGTAACAACAGTTTGGCCGGTACCTTTAATGCGTACCGTAACATCGGGCAAAGGTTTTCCGGCATCGTCTGAAACAACACCTGTGATTGTTCTCACACCTGAAGCAGCTTTTGGCAACGTGTCAGAAGAGTTTCCTGACTGTGCATTAACACCGCTGATGATAGCCGAAAAAAACAGGCTGGTGGCAAGCAACACGTTTTTCATAATTAATTAAGATGGTTTGTTAGTGTAAAATTTAAGCAACATCATTCATCAAATTTCTCTTACAATTTGATACACTAAAGGTAGCGTTACCGGCATGTGAAAAGAATGACAGGTTTCACTATGCTGATGGATTATTTTACTATTTGTATAAAAGACAATTATTCTCTTTTTTCTCTTATCCGCTTTTGCCAGTCTAATGTTGCCTGCTTCATATTAATACCCTGTGCAGATAAATAATTATTGATGCGGCCTTTATATTTTCCAAACCAGGCATGTTTTTTTTCTGAAGATTCAGCATCCATTGCATGTTCCCTGGCTTCTACAAGCCAATTATAAATTTGTTGTTTTTGCCCGGTTGTAAGATCAGGTAACATTTCCTGGTAAGCTTTATATGTTACATGCAGCACATCGTAAGTCATACCATCCTTTACAGCATTCACCTGCACTGTATCTATCTCTTTTGCAAGCTCCGTGAGAAAAACGGGATGCAATGAATCAACAGATTTTTCAGCAGCTTCTGTTATTCGCTGCTTTCTTGCGGCTTTGTTTGCTGTATCTGTTTTAAGAATCGATAAAGCACTGTCACGCTTTTTATAAATTTCATTCAGGTTATAATATTGCCAGGCAATTTTGTTTTGAATAGATTTTTTTTGCGCAGCGCCAGAAAGGCCCATCTTGTCAACAATCTTTGCAGCCCTTTGCTGCACTACATTCATGTAAGCGGTATCCTGCACTATTTCACTATTTTGAGCGGACGTTTTTATTGAAAGAACCAGAATGGCTGCGCCTAATAATTTAAGTCTTTTTTTCATAATAATTTATTGTATTTCTATTGATGAGACACTCAGGTTTTTTGCATGTATTGTTTGAAAAACAATGTTGTAGTTTCCTGCGTTTATATACGAGCCGGTATCAGTTTCATAAGTTCCCCATTTTTCTTTTTGATAAGAAGGAATCTTCAGTGGCTTTTCATTTATAAGGTTACCTTCCGCATCTGTTATCTGCATTTTCAACTGCTTCTCTTCATCGTCATCCGTTCTATACCGTAGTTTTATAGCATACATACCGGCAACGCCAACCGAGATTTTCCATGCAACAGTATCACCTGACTGGTTATTGAACCGCACCGCATATTTATTATACATGGAATCTTTTGTAAAGCCGGCCCCTGTTATCAAAGCATTATTTAAATTATAACTAACTGAGCTGCGCAAATCGTAAGAGGCGGCAATATCAACGGCTTCGTTCACGGCAATAATGCAAGGCTGCTTTAGTTGGACAAAAACTTCTTCGTCTTTGTTGCACCGTTTTTTATAAACAGCCAGCTTTTTTTGCGAAAACCCTCCTGTTTGCATGCACGAATTTGTGGCGCCAAAACCACTTGTATTTATAATGGCCGAAGTGTCTTCACAGGCAACATATACATCTGCTTTTTGTGAAACAGTAAAATTGTATTTGTATAAAGATTGCGTTGAATCGAATGTTGATTGTATCCATTCCGCACCATACAAAGCAGGTGGCAGTTCGCTGAATGAATAAGGCTGATTTGAAAAAAACATATCACCCGTGTTCATCCAGTATTGAACAGATGCAGGAACATTTGACGAAAGATTTTTTATAATCCCCTGCACTGATGTTACTGTTTCCAGCTGTTTGTTTTCTGCAGCAATTGCAATGGCCATAACAACCGCTTCCCCTGCCTTTTCATTTGGGAAGGAGATATTGATCTTTCCTGTACTCACATGAATTTTAAAAGATTTTTTTACGGCGTGGTTATAACCCGCTTCATTGAACAAATCAGTATTTTTCTCAACAACAGCATCGTTGATTGCTATATCAAACAAACGCCAGCCTTTTGCATTAATATTGGCTAAGCCGTACCACGGTTCTGCAAAATATAATTCCACAACATAATCTCCATTTGCAACAGGAAAATTGTATTGCAGCTTATTTAAACCATAACGGAATGATTGAAACAACGGCCATGCAGTTGTGGCTTCAACGGCATCATTATTATTTGCCTGGCTTGCAAACACCGCGGGAACATTGGTATAATCATCCGCCCACGATAATGAGCCAAATTTTTTATTATAAGCAAATGGAACATCCGCCAGCCACTCATTTCCAAATACATCCTTATAATTATTTCCGCCACAGTTTATGCGATAGATATAATTCAGGTTTTTATCTGGGGCAATAACATCATTACTTTTTTCCGCAAACAAATTTTTATAGTGCGGCGCTGCCGGCAAATGATGCAATACAATCTTATCTTTTGCAACCGCTTTGCCGTTTACATAACCAACTGCATATAAAATATTATATTGAATATTTACATTATTCCATGTGAAATGTGTGCCAATGCCGTTGCGCTTTTGTTTGCCGAACGATGTAGCATTTACATCGTTAAACAATTCCACCTCATCGCAGTTTGAATAAACGGTAATATTATTTTTAATGCCGGCTGTTGTCCACCTGTCAGGCCATGTATGCGAAACAATATAAACCATCGGTTCTTTTTGCGCATCCGCATAATTGGACCGGTACATATAAAACGCATCTGTTGGCTCGCCCCATAATGTAAATAAACCTTTATAGTTTACCGGGCCAATGCGGCTATGTCACGCATGCTTTCACCGCTTTGCACACGCCCGGGGTTATCGTGTGAATACAATAGCCAGTTATAATGACCCGCCACTTCATCTTTTACAGATTCGGCCAAACGCAGTTTTGTTTCCAGCAAACTGCACATATAATTTTCAGTAAGCTTAATGCCTTTTGCAGTATCGGTTTCAGCATGCGCCCCAATGCTGCGCCATGCCCCATATTCGCCCACTAATATTTCCTGCTTCAACTCTTCACCATACTTAGCAGTATCGCCGCCATACGTGCCCGACCAGTTTTGCGGCACATTCCAATCAGCGCCAGTTCCGCCATTGCATGTAGTGATTTTTCTCTGGGATGATGCAGTGGGATCAAGCGAACGGATTATACCGGAACATTGCCTCGCAAAATCTTCCGGCAATGTGCTCTCGTTTTCCAATCCCCATAAAATAACAGAAGGATCATTGCGGCGCTCTTTAATCCAGTCTTTTAGCAAACGGATAAAATTATTCCAGAATACAGGTGTATCAAACCATATATGCGCTGCAAACTGCGGCCACCATAACAAACCATTTTTATTAATCAGCTTTCCATATAATAAATTATGCGGCTGGTGTGCATCGCGAAACGCATTAAAGCCTGCTGCTTTTACCTGTGCTATCCTTGCTTTAATTTCTTCACTACTGAAAGCATGGCTTTTGCCTAAAAGATGTTCATATTCCGCAGTTCCGTTTATAAATACAGGCTGCCCGTTCAGTAAAAATTGTTTGCGCGCTGCATTGGGCCAACTGATAGTACGTATTCCAAAATCGTTGCTCACTGCATCAACAATATTATTATGCTGGCTGATGGTAGTTACAACATGATATAAATATGGGTTCTGCAAATTCCAAAGCGTTACATTCTTTACATTTTTGATTGTTTGATGAACCGTGATGCCTGAACCAGCGGGAATATTTATTGATTGCTCAACGGTGAATACAATCTTATTCGCTGCATCTTTTAATTGCTGCTGAACAGTAACCGTTTGCTGCTGCTGTTTGAAATTTTTTATTTCCGTATCAATGAATAAAGAAGCAGATTTTTCGTTTGCCGTGCTGTCATTCCAGATGTGCACGCCAAAAGGCATAACCTTTATTTGGTTAGTAACAATTAATGTAACGGGCCTGAAAATGCCTGTAGGCTGAGAGCCTTCAGAGAAACCAACTTCATCAGAACAACCGCCGCAAACCCAGGGCAGGTCTTGTATAAAGGCCGGCTGCGATGCTTTTACGGTAAGCAGGTTTTCGTTACCGTTTTTAACAAAGTCAGTTATATCTAATGTAAAACTTGTTCTTCCGCCTGCATGTTTGCCAACCAGTTTTTCATTCAGCCAAACAGTTGCATAAGAACCCACTCCTTCAAAAAATAAAAAATAACGTTTGCCTTTTTCAACTGCGCAACTAAATATTTTCCTGTACCATGCATCGCCATGAAAATCGTTATGCTTTAACCGCTGTACGCCTTCATAGGTATTTACATTATCAGGCACATTTACAGTATGCCAATCTTTATCATCGAAGTTTTTCTTTTCAGCATTTGTAAAAGAAAAACTGCTGTCTTTGCCGGAAGCCCTTTTCCAGTTTTCGTTTAAAGAAATATATTTTCTTGTTTCATTGTGGCCGGAAGCAAATGCTGTTATGCAGGCAAGCAGCATAACACAACACAAAAGCCATTTTTTCACATTTAAAACGGTGTTATCATATTTATTTCCGGGCCTTAAAATCATAAAGCTTTTAGTTCATTATTGAAGCGATAGGTTTTATTTTTTTCTGTTGAAAAAAGGATGCTGTATTGTTTATATTTCAACGTGCATTTCAATCCCGAAATTGATGTAATGCTTACCTGTTGCAGCTTTCCATCCCTCCATGAAAAATTCAGTTCAAAATCGCCAACAGCGCGAATGCCTTTTACATTTCCATCGTGCAATGTTGCGGGCAAAGCAGGTAACAATTCAATTCCATCTTCATCGCTTTGCAGCAGCATTGCAGCAATACCAGCAGCGCCGCCAAAATTCCCGTCTATCTGGAATGGCGGGTGCGCATCAAACATATTATTGTATGTGCCGCCGTTTTCTTTTCCGTTTTGTATGGCGGGCGTAAGCAAATCGTTCAACAGCTTAAAAGCATGATCGCCGTCTTTCAGCTTTGCCCATAAATTTATTTTCCAGGCAAGGCTCCAGCCTGTGCCGCTGTCGCCGCGATACAATAAAGATTGTTTTGCTGCATTCATCATCACGCTGTCTTTCCACGTTATATCATGTCCAGGATAAACACCCCATAAAAACGAAACATGCCGATGGTGGTTGCTTGTATCATCCACATCCTGCAGCCATTCCTGCAACTGGCCATATTTGCCTATTTGATCAGGCGCTATTTGTTTGTATTGCTGTTGCAAAGAATCCGAAAATGCTTTATCAATATTCAATGTTTTTGATGCCTCAATGCAATCATTAAACAGTTGCCTTATTATTTGATGATCCATCGTGGGGCCTGCAACCAGGCCGCCGTTTTCGGGGGAATTGGAAGGCGTACTGATCAGCCAGCCTGTTGCCGGGTCTTTCACCAAAAAATGATGATAGAACATAGCAGCTTTCTTCATAACAGGATAAGCTTCGTTTCGCAAAAAAATTGTGTCCTGCGTATATAAAAAATGTTGCCACAACATGGTTGCAAGCCAGCCCGAACCACTTACCCAAATACCGTGATTAGATGCATTTACAGGCGCCGTGCCACGCCATATATCGGTGTTATGATGCAGCACCCATGCGTCATTAATATTATAATAATTTTTTGCAGTTGTTTCACCGGTTACACTTACATCTTTTGTAAGGCTGATGAATGGCTGCATGCATGCTGAAAGGTTTAAAACATCGGCAGGCCAGTAATTCATTTCAAGGTTAATATTGGTGGTGTATTTGCTGCCCCATGGCGGCGCAAGTTCATTGTTCCAGATGCCTTGCAGGTTAGCAGGCTGGCCGCCCGGCCTTGAAGATGAAATAAGCAGGTAACGTGCATATTGCATGTACAAAGCAATGAGTGAAACATCATTGGCTTTATCGGGTTGCATTAGTCTTTTATCGGCCGGCAGGGTATTATCAATATTGCCAAATGAAACAGAAAATGTGTTGAATAATTTTTGATAGTTATTTACATGCCTTGCTTTAATTGCAGGATAAGAATAATGTTGTAAAGCCGACAGCCTTTTTATACAACTGTCTTCGGGATTACCGGAAACATCATGATAATTTCTGAATGAAGTTGCCGCAACAAGATAAAAAGTAACAGCATCAGCTTTATCAATATTTAAAGATGTATCGGTTACATTTATTTTTCCATTGATGATTTTTGCAGATAAATAAGCTGCTGCTTTTAATATGCCATCCGATGGCTGCAGGTAAATGCCAAGTGTTGAATCATTTATTTTTTTGATAGTATGATTAGGATGATACGTTCTGAAAACAGCGCTTAAGCTTACTGCATGTTTTGCATCAGCCGTAAAATGCATAGCCATTGCTTGCTGCGGATAACTGATAAAATATTCGCGCCTGTAATGAATATTATTTGCAGTAAAACTTACTGACTGCAAAGCATAACTTAATTCCAAGTCCCTTTTATAACCGCTTGCATTGTTATCTATATTCCATTTAAAAAAAACATCTGCAAAAGCGAGGTAAGAAGCGTTGTATGCAGGAAATGCAGGCGGCCTGTTGTCCTGTATATAATATTTCCAGGTATGGTTTAACTGAATGGCTTTATGTGAAGCTGACTGAATAGTAAAATAATCCGGCTTGATGGTTTTATCGGCGAAGCCACCTTTATCATAAAAATTCAATACCTGCACTGCAATAACATTCTTCCCTTTTTTTAATATGCTGCTATTGAATGTATAAGTTCTGATAGTATTGGAACCTTCGCCTGTGCCCACCAGTTTGCCGTTAATGTAAGTAAAATCAACATCGCGGATTTTGCCGAGATTGATAACAAATTCTTCGTTATCAAAATTATCATCCACATTAAATGCCGCCCTGAACCAAACGCTGCCATCCAAACCAACCCAGCCTTCTTTTTCCCAACCTGCATTGGTGGGCAACTGAACGGTTTTCCATTTACTGTCATCAAAAGATGCGGCAGCATATTGTGTATCGGTTCTTACTTTACTTAGCCATTCTTTTTTTTGTGCAGCATAATTATCTTCATTGCTGCGTTTTCCCATGAAATGATCCTGTGCCAGTTGCTCTGCTGCCGCCTGTTTGCCTTCAGCTAATAATTTCCTTATGGGTTCAAGATATTGATAGGCATCTTTCCTGTTATAATCCCGTGGCGCGCCGCTCCAGAATGTAGCTTCATTAAACTGAATATGATCTTCTTTTACGCCACCATATACCATAGCGCCCAGGCTGCCGTTTCCCAGCGGCAAAGCATCAGTCCATTCTTCTGCGGGTTTATCATACCAAAGCGTTAATGGTTGCTGCGCACTTAGCGTGCTGCATAAAAATAATATTGCGATATAGAATATTTTATACTTCCACATGCTTCATCAGTTTTCAAATAACCAGTCAACATTTTTTAATTCACCGGATGGCGTTAATCCGGCATCAAAAGGTTTTACAAGTTCAGCGGCATCAATAAAGCCGAGTAATAACACTTTGCCTTTGGGCAACAGGAGCTCATTATCGCCTGCATTAAAAAGATAGGTGTGAATATTCACCGCAGGCATATTTTCTATCACCAGCGCATTGGCAATGGCCACATCTGCTTCGCCATGATTATTAGCGTTGGCATTGGTTTCCAGCTCAGGCGCTTTTAAGAATGTTTTATCGTCCGAAACAAAATAGCCAACTAAAAATTTCACAGGCTTATCGTTATGAAAACGCAGTAGGGTTTCATTGTTGTTTTGAAAAGCAGTATCAATTTTAATAGCTTTTATGTTTTTTAATTCCGGTGCAATATTTATTACAGCAGTTGAATTATTGATGAAAGGCTGCGCATTCCTGGTTAACGGATAAGAAATAATATTATCATTCTTAATTGTAACATCAGCGGGTTGCAGGTATGTAACGCCCGTATTTTCTTTTGCTGAAGGATGTTTTAATGAATCAAGCTTGTGTGTAAACACCTGCAGTTCTTTTTCAAACGCAGGCAATACTTCATTCCATTTTATAAACGTAGCGTCAACACCACGAAACGGAATTTTTCGCTGCGCTGTTTGCATGCTGTTTGCGTAACGGTAAGTAGTGTTGGTTAACCGCGTTAATGTTTTATACCATTCAACACTTTTTTGCAAAGGCAATAAAGCGCTGTCGAGGTCTTGTGTGTTATTCGAGTATTTATATTTCAACACATATAGTGCAGCCTGCGCTTTATAAGCATAATGATATGCCAGCGCCTGGTAACAATACATATCATTCTTTATTCTTTTAAACTCATCATTATTTAATGGCACGGTATTTATTTTATTGATAAAAGCCACTGCTTCATCGCCAGCTTTCTTTACATCATTAATAACATTCACCGGCGTTTCGCCAATATGCAACTGATGTTCCCATTCTTTCTGCGCATATTCGGCAAGCGGTTCACCTTCCGGCGCTTCCGATTCATATAATAATTTAAATAAGCCATAACGTTCAGGATTTACCAGTTGTGTCATCTGCATGCCAAGCGTTAATGTTTGGCGGTTGCCATCCGTTATACCAAAGCGTCTTAATAATTTCGGTGCAATTTCCCCGGCGGCTTCGTAAGCAAGTAAAATGTTTTTTGCATCATCTTTATTGCAGTTAAACTGCAAAGCAATTTGATTGCTCCAATAATTTACTTCACCTGCACGGTCACGGTTGCAATTCCATGCATAACGGCTCCATTCTTTATACCATAACCAATCGCGTTCAATTTGCAATAAAGGCGTTGAAGCGCTGTCAGCAGTGTAAGGCCAATCCCAGTAAGAAGCCTGCGGGTATAAATGCAACCCATTCGCTTCATAAACAGTATGCATGGCCTGCACACATTTTTGAATAAAATCATCGGCTGCATAACGAAAAGGTTCAAGGTTGGCCAATATATGTACATTCTCAATTTGTACGGTGCCCAAACGGCTTAATGTACGGTGCAGATCAGCCCAGGAAACGCGTGGCTGGTACGTTGTGAGCGCCTCGCCATTGTACTTTGCCATTGTATATAAATTGCTGTATAAATTCTTTGCAGCGTTTATATCATTCGGCGCATTGGTATCATGCGCACGTAAAATAATGGGCGGCTCGGTTGTAATATTTGCAGCTTTTAAACCATCTTTTACACCGGGAATAATTGTTTTGGTAAACCAGTCTATATCATCCTGGCCGGCGCCTTCCATAGCTTCGCCAAGCGTTATCAGCAAACCAACGTTTGGATATTTTTCAACAAAGGCCGCAATGGATTTTCTTGTATAATCTGCGATAACGGGAATAATATGCCGGTCCCTGTCCTGCGTTTTAAGATGATGATGTTCTGCAAAGGGTTTTGAAACAATGATATTATAAAAAGATTGTATCAGCCAAATACCGCGCCTGTCTGCTTCTTCGGCAAGAAAGCGGTACATATCTTCATTCTTTTTAAATGTTGCTTCATCCACTTCAACAGCGTAAGGATAATCTTTTACTTTAACCAGCGAAGCAAACGGATGGCCATTCCATAAATACAAACTGTTGCAACGATATTCAGCAAGTGAATCGAGATAACGAACCCAAAGCTTTTTATTATAGAACCAGGGAAAAGTTTCTTCTGTTAACGGGTATTCATACACCGCTCTTCCGGGAAGCAAATAAGGCTTTTGCAAACCCACGCAAGCGCCACGCATAACCATTTGCGGCTGATCTTTTATGGTAAGCTGTACAGGTAATTTTTTATTGAGATTAATGCTGTCTGCCAACTCAAAGCAACCATACATAACGCCGGAAGCATCGGCGCCGGTAATAACCGTAATGTTATTGGAAGAATGGATAATAAAGCCTTCTTTGCCGGGCGCTTCATCAATTTTAAAACCCTGTTGTTTAATTGCAGACTGAACAATTTCATCATTAATAAAACCAATTACAATTGAATTGGCCTGCAAGTCTTTTGATTGTCCGTGAACAACAATTACATTACTATTAATTGAACTTAATGCAGCCTGCAATTTAGAGATGCCATATTCAATCCTTGCGTTCTGTTGAGGTTCTGTATAAACAGCATATTTATGCGCAGAAGCATTTACGCAGTGCAGCGTACAGAAGAATAAAACGTTTAGCAAAATCCTTTTCAAAATACAATCGTTATTTAAAAGGCTAAACTAAGCTGTTGCAATCAGCCTTAAAATAACATATACAGGCAGAAGCATGGATTATCTTACTAAAAAGAGAGAAGTTGATCGGGTTGATTTGTTGAAATGTTGTGATAACCGGAATTTGATGTGCACAACTTGCAGCTTGCGGCGTGAAGCTCACAATTCACAGCCTAATCTTTCTGCAAACTCCTGTATTTGGTTGGGGAAACACCAATAATTTTTGTAAACCTTCGTGTAAAATAATAAGGGTCATCAAAACCCATTTCTATGGCTATGGCTTTTACTGAATCATTGCTCAGGTCGAGCTTTTGGCTGGCGCGTTGCATTTTCATTTGTATGAAATAATCAATAGGCGCATAACCTGTTTTTTGTTTAAATAATGCTGAAAAGCGGGAAGGTGAATAATTATAGGTGCTGGCCAGTTCCTGTAAAGAAATATTCTTATAAATATTTTCCTGCATAAATAAAATGGCTTTATCTACACAATCGTTTGTATCAGTTTGCTTCGATGTAAAATGTTTGCCATTATATATAAAGTAAGATATAAACTGGCTGAGGCACATGTTTACAAACAAAAGATTTTCATAGCTGTAACCAAGTTCAAGGGTTTTATACATCTTTTCAAACAAAGCAAATATTTGTTCACTGCTTTTTATGTGTGCCGGTTCAAAATGCTTTTCAATAATATTCATTGCATTAAAAGCGGCTAACCCTTCGCCGCCAAAATGTATCCAGTAAATTGTCCACGGATCTTTTTCATCGCTTCCATAAGCATGCTCAACATTTTGCGGCAGGAAAAAAAACTGGTTGGCGGCAACTTTACAGGTCTTATCTTTTATTTTATAAAAACCGGAACCATCTGTGCAGTAAAAAAGAAAATTTTCTTTCAGGCCCTTCTTGCGATAGGTATAATGGCCTTCCGCTTTTGGATAATATCCCAACCCATGCAGGTAAAGATTGCTCATAAAAACATTCTTTGAAATCAATGCTTTTAAAACGGATTTTGGTATCTCAATTCTTTGACGGCCCAATCCATACCAAATATTTTTTTGTGAGCCTGCCTGTTGGTTTGCAGTCATACAGCAATCAATTTGAAAGTAATGCAAGCTTAAGCAAAAAGATGGAATATTGTTTTATAACTTTTGTGCCTCTGTTTAACAGCGATTTCCTGATACTAATATAATGCCTGGAACAGCAGCCCGCAGTTGCCACAAAAATATGCAGATGACGGTAATGCGACGCAACGAAGCTGCCACAACGCACAGAAGCCCGTAACCGAAAATTAAATATTTAATGTAACGGAAGCCCGCTTATCAGATTCATACGCAGCTTCAACGCAAGCCATGGTATATAATGCATCCTGCACCGAATTGCCAGGCATTGATTTTTTACCTGTAGCCGCAAGCATCAATTCATTCATCGAGCCCATGAACGCATCGGGAAACCAGGAACCTTCCAATTTAATTTGTTGCCATTCGTTGCTATTGCTTTCATCTTTAATAATGTATTCAAACGCATCATCTACGCCCGCAGGGTAATTCATTAATGAACCAATATTGATTTTTATAGCGCCGCTGGCCCCTTCAATTTTTATAAAGGAATGCTGGTTGTGCAAACCATAATCATGCGTATGGTTAGTATGAATTACAGCGCGGATTTCGTGGCCATAATCCATTAAAATATCGCTGCGCACAGACGATAATTCCCGCATTACGGGATGGCTGAATGTCCGGGCAAACATACCCGCAGGGTTACCTAAAATGTTTCGTATAAGATCAATATAATGTATGCTGTGGTAAAGTATTTCAACACGCGGCGATTCAAACAAAAAGCTCCATAAATGCCAGGGCGTAAATACGTTGATGTTAATCATTATATCATAAATATCGCCTATCAGCTTTTGCTGAATAATACTCCGTGCTGCATTGATATATGGTGCATAACGTAATTGAAAGTTGACGCCCGCCCGCATGTTATTGGCTTCGGTATATGCAACAATTGCTTTTGCATCAGCAAGGTTTTCGCCCATTGGTTTTTGCATGAGCACATTGCAGCCCGCAGGCAGTTGCTGCAATACCTGCATTAATTTACTGGCAGGCACCGCTACATCATACACACAGCCAACACCCGCAGCGACATGCATTTCATCAATCGTTTCAAATACAGTTGGTATGCCGGATTGTTTTGCAAGCGCATGCGCTTTTGTATGGTCAATATCATAAATACCTGCTACGGTAAAACCGGCTTTTTTATAAGCCGGCAAATGTGCATCCCGCACAATGCCACCCGCACCAATAATATAAATTGGCAACGTTTCTTTGGCTATGTGCACTGACTGGTTTATTGTGAACGGCGATGACAATTATAATCGTTTTATTGAATGATTGTTTTATGTTGTTTGCCGGTTTATATTTTAAACCGGCCTGGCTTTTTTAATGGCAGCTAAAATAAAATTTTAGAGGTTATAACATAATACGGCGTTTTCATCATACACTTTTTTAAGATCATCTTCACAAAGCAACGATGACAACACTTCTTTATAAACATTCCATGTATGTGCATAGCTTCCGGCCAGCAACGATACCGGCCAGTCGCCGCCGCAAAAGCAGCGGTCAGTGCCAAACGTTTCCAATGCAAATTCAATATATGGTTTTATGTCATCTGCATTCCATGTATTGTTTTTTTCAATACAAGTGCCAAGCCCTGAAATTTTTGCATACATATTTTTATGCTGTGCGGCTTCTTTCATTAATGCAAACCAGTTGCTTGCATGTTCATTTATACCAACCTGCGGATGGTTAAGATGATCTATGACCAGCTTTAAGGAAGGCATTTTTTCAGCTATTGTTACAGCACATTTTAAATGCTCATCTAAAATGCCAACTACATCATACGTTAAATTGTAATCTACAAGCAACTGCAAACTTTCCAGTACTTCCGGTTGTAATAACCACCTGGCATCAGGTTCATCATGTATCAAATGACGAACGCCTTTTATGTAGGATTGGTGTATATATTGGGATGATAAAATTTTTTCCGATTGTTCAGGGTTCGTTAACGGCAACCAGCCAACAACGCCTTTAATCCATTCCGTTTTCAGCGCTGTTTCCAGCAGGTAATTAGTTTCTTCGATGGTGTTTGCAGCCTGCACCAATACACCTTTTGTAATGCCTGCTGCTTTGCGTTCTGTTTCCAGTTCGTCAATCAAATAATTGCGGTTGAGTATAGTGGTATTATGCTTCAGCCATTCGTATTCAGCACGTTTAAAATTCCATGTGTGCACATGCGTATCAATCATAAAAATTAGCGATTAATGCGCCTTACCGTATGCAGAATTCTTTATCTATAGCAAATGTATCTTCACCCAGCAAAGGCGCGCCTTTATGTGAAGTTAACAACTTGCCATCAACACGGATAGGGCAACGTGTTGTTTTAACAGTTAAGCCCGCTGATGTTTTTACTTCCAGCTCCATTTGCAGGCACTGGTATCCTTCTTCCTGCATCAACAATTCATAATCTAACACCTTCGCACACCATACATCTTTTGTGCGCAATATATTCAACCATGTATCAGTTGAACCATCCATCAGCCGTTCAGCTATTATTGATTTTATTTCATCGCGTTTATTATACCATTGTGATGCATCAGTATAATGCAGCAAGGCATCGCATTGCAGCAGTTTGCCAAGCTGAAGAATATCCGTCATTGACAGCGCAAGAAAACCATCATCTGTTTTATAAATACCATACGGCGCGGCAATATAGGCATTGGCGTTGTTTACAGCAGAACGTGCAGGCAACTGCCCGCCATCATTATAAAAGCAGGTGAGTACTTCAAACTGAAAATCCAAAATACTTTCCAGCATGCTTACCTGCACCAGCGCTCCTTCATTGGTTATTGTGCGTTGATATAATGCTGCCAGTATTCCCTGGGTTAAATGTGCTCCGGCAACAATATCAACAACTGCAACACCCATAGGTGTTGGATCGGTATTTTTATTATTGCTCAGCCAGGTTAATCCCGATACGGACTGCAATAAGAGATCCTGTCCCGGCAAGTTTTTCCATGGGCCTGCATCTCCATAGCCGCTTATCTCCGCATAAACAATATTGGGATTTATTTCTTTAACAGCTTCGTAATGCAGGCCAAGCCGCTGCATAACACCCGGTCTGAAATTATGCATCATTACATCGGCTTTTTTTATAAGCTGCTTTATTTTGCTGAAATCAGTTTCGTTTTTTATATCAGCCGCATAACTTTCTTTATTGCGGTTAATGGCATGAAAGATGGTTGATTCGCCTTCAATCTTTGTATCAGACACATACAAATAACGGCAGATGTCGCCGGTTGCAGGCTTTTCAATTTTAATAACCCGTGCACCCATATCAGCCAGCCTTAAACTCGCTGACGGGCCTGATAAGAACTGACTGAAATCCAATACCAGTATATCTTCCAGTAATCTCATGCTATACTTTTAATCTTTTTAATTGTGCTGTTTATTTCCTGTTTTATTTTTTGATTATGTTCGCCTAATGCAGGCGCTTTTGCTGCAGAAAATAAATATTCGCCATTTATTTTTACCGGGCACCTTGTTGTGATGAATGAACCGCCATTGTTTAATTCAACGTGTTGTTCAGTCTTTAAGCCTTTATATGCTTCTTCTGCCCGCAACTGTTTCCAGTTAAGCACCTGTATGGCCCATATTTTTTGCCGGTGTAATTTTTCAAGCCAGTAAGTTGTTATGTGTGTTGCAAGATGATCTGCCAATAATTTTTTTATGGCATCGCGCTGTATAAAAACATGCTCCTGTTCATAAAGCAATATGGCATCGCAATCCAATGCATGCGCCAACACATCAAGATTGGTCATTGCAATGGCAATGTAACCGTCTTTCGTTTTATAAATACCGTAAGGCGGCGCCAGTAAAGGATTGCCGTTACTTATTTCACTGCGTTTGGGCTGTATGCCGTTTGCATAAAATGTAGTAAGTAATTCAAATTGAAAATCAAGAATGCTTTCCAGCAAGCTCACTTCAATCAATGCAGGCTGTTTGGTTTTATGCCTGCGTATAAGCGCTGCAAGAATACCTTGCGCCAAATGTGAGCCCGCCATATAATCGCCAATTGACAGGCCAAATGGTACAGGCGCATCGCTATGGTTCCCCGTTGTATAAGCCAGCCCGCTTACTGCCTGCAGTAATAAATCCTGGCCAGGCAAATTTTTCCACGGGCCTGTGTTTCCATAACCGCTAATGCTTGCATAAATAATGGAAGCATTGATCTTTTTTACTTCATTATAACCAAGTCCGTATTTTTCCATAACACCCGGCCTGAAGTTATGCGTAATTACATCGGCCTTTTTTATAAGCGCCTGTATAAACAGGCGGTCATCTTCATTTTTAAGATCGGCAACAGCGCTTTCTTTATTGCGGTTAATGGTATTGAACAACAACGAATCGCTCCCTGCCCACATGTTTTTAATAGCAAGCTTTCGGCCTGCATCACCTGTTTCCGGGCGCTCAATTTTTATAACACGCGCCCCAAAATCTGCAAGCCTTAAGCCGGCAGAAGGGCCCGATAAATACTGGCTGAACTCAAGTATGGTAACGCCTTTTAATGGTAAACGGTTTTTCATACTGTTATTGATTTTTCATTAGCCTGACTTTTCCTGTACAATTTGTTTAATAGCGGCATTATGTTTTTAGAAGATGATGTTTGCTTATGTAAATGCTCATGTAAAACATATCCTGCTTCATCCTGGAATTGCAAATAGCCGTGATAACGCGGCCTCAGCCAGGCCCTTTGAAGTGCAGGTAATGTATCAATAAAATAATTATTGGTAAGGTTATTTGCGTAATCACTCTGCCAGGCTTTTATGTGTGCCGGTTGCCCGCCATGTTCAACATACAGGCCTGATTGAATACTTTCTGAAGCCAGCATCATTGCAATGTGTACCGCTTCAGTAATATGTTTACTGTGTGCAGAAACAGCAATGCCGGTGCCGCCTAAGGTTGGGCAGAGTTTGGCGCCGCTATAACTAACAACGTCATTGTATGTTAAAAGCTTTTCAGCATAATTCTTTCGTGTATAATTTGAATAACCATAGCTGAACGGGCAATACCAATATTCATCCGTTAAGCTCATCAGTTCAGCAATAGCTATCGGATTGCAATGGAACATTTTTTCATCAAGCCTGCTGTACAATCCAGCCATTAATTGTAAGGCATTTTCTCCTGTTTCATCGTCAATCACTTCTTTATTGTTTGAAAAAGGTGTATTGCCACAGGCAATGCAAAGCATATAAAAATTCATCAGCATGTCAATAGGAATGGCAGGCAGCGCAACCTTGCCTTTATCAGCTAACGCAATTAATTGTTCCCATGTTTGCGGAACGGCTTCATTATGTTGCAGAAATAAGTCTTTACGCAAACTGCTCGCCGGCGCTGCCGCATCAACGGGCAAGGCAAGCTGTGCATTTTTATATGTATAACTTTGATAAGATAAGCCGGTGGAATTTGCAGCAAGTTCATTTAATACATCTTTGTTTATATATTCATTGAAATGAATAAAACAATTGCTGTGAAACGCTTCACCAACTGAAGGATGATCTATTATTAAAACATCATATTGCTTAGATAAATCCTCCACAGAAAAATCTGCAAAAGCCTGCAACGATCGTTTATGCCATTCAACCTGTATATTCTTATACTTATCCTGGTAACGCTGGCAACATGCCTGCAATGGCGTAAAACCCCTGCTATGGTTCCAGGTTATGCCTTTCAATTCAGTCATTCCAATATCTTTTTCTTAACCAATAAAAGATGTTCGCAGGCCATAACAATTGCGCCTTCCTGGTTAACCACTTCCACCCTTTCTGTTACCAATCCATACCCTGGTTTTTTATGCTCTTTTTTTGAAGAGATGGTAACCACCGCATGAATAGTGTCGCCGATAAACACTGGGTTGATAAAACGCAGCCTGTCATAACCATACGTCATAGAAGCTTCGTTGATAACATTCGCAGTAAGGCCAATGCCAATACTGAAAATAAGTGTGCCATGTGCAATCCTTCTTTTGAAAGGTTGCGTTTTACACCATTCTTCATCAACATGGTGCGGGAAGAAATCGCCTGTTTGGCCCGCATGTAAAATAATATCGGTTTCCGTTATGGTGCGCCCTTGAGAAGTGCGTTTTTCATCAATGGCATAATCGTCAAAATACTTTAATTGCAACATAATTATATCATCATAAAAATCAGTTACAAAGTACGTTGGGCCTAATCCGTAAACAATGACAGATAATAATAAGGAGATGGATTATTTTACTAAAGGCCATCGCAGGAGATTATTGTTAATCATAGAAACTGCTTTCTTTAAACCTGCAGGCAGTTATTAATAAGCTTTCAAACGAAAGGATACTTTTTTCGGTATCCCTTTTCTTTAAACAACATTTTATCATGCTAAACAAGTGGTGTACATCAATATAAACATTTAGAAATGAAGATTGCTTTTGCCAAAGTCTTTTGATGTTGCCACAGCAATACCGCGATGATCCTTATCATCAACCGCGCAATAAAAATGATATACAATGCCATTATATTTCAACACAAAAGATTTATGCGCAAAACGTTTATCATAATCTACGGATGGCTTAATAAGGTCATCGCCTGTCCAGTCTGTCCAATGCACCATATCATACGAACAGGCAAAGCGGTTGAAAGCGCCATCTTTATTTTTCCAGAAAGCGCCAAAATAAAACATCACCCACAGGTTGCCAATCTTTTGTATCTGTGGGTCGCCGGTTATGCCTTGTTCATGCATTAATACAGGATTATTTTGATAGCGCTCCCAATGTTTCATATCATCAGATACCGCCATGCCGATACGCTCAAACCACTGCGTTTTAGCTACGTGTGTTGTATCGCCGTTAGCATTATAATACATTACAAACGGATGGCCTGTTGTTTTTGACTTATCCCAAATCACCGTGCTTTTAAACAGCTTCCTGTTTTCCCACCAGCGCACATCTTTATCATTTTTGGTTAAAACAGGCTGCGGCAGCGTTTGCCATTCATGCGGCCCCGAAATATCAATATTTGTATAAGCTATGCCAATACTTAAATCACCTGCTTCATATCCATTCTCTTTTCCGCCGATATAGGTCATCCAGTATTTATCATCATACTGCAATAACTGATAGCTGCCATTCCACTGGTCATCCTGCAGTACAGCATAACCCGCTTTCTGCTGCGCATCCCATAAACTTGTATCTTTTGAAAAAGATAAAAGTTTGCCCAAAGTTTTCCAATGCAATAAATCATCGCTTTGCGCAAGCCATGTTTCATAACCTTTGCCATCAAAAAAAATATAACTCATATACCATGCATTGTTGTGCCTGAAAACAGTGGGGCAGTCTGTTTTACCGGCTGAGTCCGGCGCTGTTACAACAAGCCCATATTTATAAGGTGTTTTCACTTCTTCATAAACTTGTTGCATTATTTGCGGACTAACGGGTTTATAATTTGATTGAGCGATGATATGCTGAAAAAATAAGCAGCTTATTATAACAATTATTAAATGCTTCATGTTTTATTCATTTCAAATAATACCTATTGAACCAATTGATGTAGTTGCTATAAAGCTGAACCGGTTTTTGCATTGGCCGGAATTATAACATCGGGCCTGTTTAAACTTTTGAAACAAACCACATAGATATATAGTTTTTTAGCATAGGCAAGGACAAAAGCGGCACAAAGGTTTTCATCTTTGATGAAAATGCTTTGATGCACTTTGTACTTTACTTAATGCTAAATACATTTCCCTGAGTAATTACTTTGTTTCTATGCGGTTAAAATAAGTATAAACAACTTTATCTATAAAACAACAACATCAATCAACTTTAATTATTAATTCCCTGCTTTTAATATTGCCCGATGTTGCAGTAATGTGAATTTCCCCTTTTTGCTTTCCGGATTTTACAATCAGCAAGCATTTGCCGCGCCAGGTTTTGCGCTTATTCGATTGATTGCTTTCCACGCTTGTTGGATCAGCATTGCCAACACCAGCAATTGTTCCTGCGCCACTTACGTTAAATGTCAGCGGCATATTCGCTTCAGGGTTAATGGTTCCGTTTTTATCAATCGCTTCAATATTTATATAAATCAAATCCTGGTTATTAGCACGCACAACTTGTCTATCTGCTGTAATATTTAGCCCCGTTACATTGCCTGCCGTTTTTAATATGGATTCATTCACCTTTTTATTGTTGGTATAACCTATCGCTTTCAATTCGCCTGTTGTGTATGGCACACTAAATATTGCAAGGTATTTTTCAGCCCTCGTTGTTTTTTTTCTGCCTAAAGATTTATTGTTTAAAAACAATTCCACTTCATCGCAGGATGAATATACAACTACATTCAAAGGCTTATTTTCATAGCCTTTCCAGTTCCATCTTGCAACAACATCATTCCATTCCCAGCGGCTCCAGCCTGCTTTATTTTTATTTGCAGGGAATGAAGCTGTTGGCGGTTCAACAAATATTGAAACTTGGTTCTCTTTCCATAAAGCATCGCGGTAATAAGATTGCGGCCGCTTCCATCCGCAGATGTTAATATCGCCGCAATAAGCAAGGTTCCAGGGATAAAATGCCTGCGTTTGCGGATAGCCCAGCCAGCCAATGCTTGCTTCGCCAATATAGTCGTACGCCGTCCATACAAAATCACCAATAACATAATTATTATCTTTCACAGCCATCCAGTAATCAAATGCATCCAACGGAAAAGACTCTGAGGCAAACATAATGCGAGAAGGCAAACGTTTGTGATCGCTTTCATATTTATCAACAGCATAATTGTAGCCGGCCACATCAAGCGCCGATATAAAATCATCTTTGTCTTTATCAATACCATTTACACCGGCAGTTACGGGCCTTGTATTGTCCAATTGCTTTACATAAGCTGACAATTTTTTTGCAACAACGGCCACTTCAGGTTTTTCGCGGTGGGGAATTTCATTGCCTATACTCCACATAATAACGGATGGATGATTGCGGTCGCGTTCAATCATGCTTTTTATATCACGCTGCCACCAGTCATTAAAATATAAATTATAATCAAGCGGGTTTTTCGGATCGTTCCATGTATCAAATGCCTCATCAATCACCAGCATGCCTAAACTGTCGCAGGCATTGAGCAATGCAGGTGAAGGCGGATTGTGTGCGCTGCGAATGGCATTATAGCCCGCATCTTTCAATAATTTTATCTTTCTTATTTCGGCATCATCATAAGCTTTTGCGCCAAGCGGGCCGTTATCATGATGAATGCAGCCTCCTTTTAATTTTGTTGAAACACCGTTAAGCAAAAAGCCCTTATCTGCAGAAAAAGAAATAGTGCGGATGCCGAAAGAAGTTATATAGGTATCTGTTTTTTTATCGTCAACAAATACTTCAGTCAGCGCTTTGTATAAGGATGGATGATCAGCAGACCACAATGCAGGTTCATTAATTTGTGCAGACTGGCTGATAGCTGAAACGCTATCCCCGCTTATGTTTTGAGACGTTGTAACAACAGCAACCTGCTTACCGGACGAATCTATAATATTTGTTACAAGTTTAACAGCATTATTATTTGATGAAGCATTTTTTATTGATGTAATAATATTTACTGTTGCAGATTTACCGGTTGCGTTTGCCGTTGTAATATATGTTCCCCAATTATCAATATGAACAGGTTCAACAGCCCTTAACCATACATGGCGGTAAATGCCTGAGCCCGCATACCACCTGCTGTTCTCACCTTCATTTTTCACTTCAACAGCAAGTATATTAACTGTGTCCTTCCTTAATTTATCAGTGATATCAAAATAGAAAGATGTATAGCCATAAGGATGCCTGCCTAAACTTTTTCCATTCAGCCAAACCTTGCAATTCATATATACACCATCAAACTGTATATAAATTTTTTTATTGTTGTATGAAGAAGGAACGGTGAATAATTTCCTGTACCAGCCGATGCCATTTTCTGTAAACCCCGTGCTTGCCTGGCCTGTTGCATTTTTTGCAAAAGGTGAATTTGTATAGGGAATATTTTCAATGCTCCAGTCGTGTGGTAAATCTGTTTTACGCCAATCTTTATCATCAAAATTTATGGCTTCAGCCCCCTGGGCGGCGCCACGATAAAACAGCCAGTCATCATCAAATAAAACATAGTTATTGGTTTGGGCATGCATATGACCAAAGCTGCTAATCAATATGGCAATAGCAAAAATCTTTTTCATACATAAACATAAAAATAAAAAAGGGCAAGCGAAGACTCACTACCCCGGTATCGATTGCTGTAAAAAATTTTAGTATTAACTACTGTGATGTAAAAGTAGAATGGGCAGATACTTTAGCCAATGGAAGTTATAACTGAACACATGGATTATTTAACTATGCGCAGGAATGCATTTTATTACTTGCCAAGTATTTGTAATATTGAATCAGAATGATTTGCCTTATGCGGTTTATTTTATATACAGGTTTGCAATTATTGCTGATATTGATTTGCCAGAAAGCAGTTAGCCAAAATGCAGGCATAACTTCCTGCAATGTTGAATGGAATACGCAGAGTAAAAATGCATCTGAATCTATGCCCTGCGGCGGTGGTAATATTGGTTTAAATGTTTGGGTTGAAAAAGGCGATATACTTTTTTATATGGCACAGGGCGGGACCTTTGATGAAAACAATGCCATGTTTAAACCAGGGCGCATTCGCATAAAAATTTCACCTGATCCATTTAATGATGCATCCTTTAAACAAGTTTTAAATATTAAAGATGGTAATGTGGTGATTACAACAAAAGATATTAAAGTTGTTGTATGGGTTGATGTTTTTAAGCCGGTTATTCATGCTGATGTTAAAAGCAAAAGGCCAGTGAACATACAGGCTTCTTTTGAAACCTGGCGATATAAAGATCATATAATAACAGAAGCGCCGGAGCTTCGCTCAACTTCTTATAAGGTGAAGCAGTCTTTTGATGTTATTACTTATAAAGATTCAGTTGCTTATTATAATAATGCCGTTATCTTTTATCACCGCAACAGAAATGATGTACAAAACATTTTTGACTATACCGTTGAAAAAGAAGGTATGAATTCAGTGAAACCTGAATTATTCAACCCCATTATCAACAATACGTTTGGCGGGATGATGCTGGCAAGCGGTATGCGGGCTTCAGCAATAGATTCAGGAAAATATGCCGACAGCTATTATAAGTCTTATTCTTTACAAACAACAAAACCGGTACGCAAACAAAACATAACTGTTGTTTTAAACGCTGAACAAACAAAAGACATTCAAACATGGATGGATGATCTTACTGAAATTTACCAATTAGCAAAAAAACAAAAAGATGCTTTTGCAGAAACAGTTAGCTGGTGGCATACATACTGGAACAAGAGCTATATTTATATAAACGGCGCCGATAGCGCCATGAGTATTAACTACCAGTTGCTGCGTTATATGCTTGGTTGTAATGTGTATGGGAAGTACCCTACAAAATTTAACGGCGGGCTGTTCACATTCGACCCGGTGTATGTAGAAAGCAGTTATCATTTTTCGCCCGATTTCAGGCTATGGGGCGGGGGAACATTTACGGCTCAAAACCAGCGCCTGGTTTACTTTGGCATGTTGAAAAGCGGCGATTTTGATATGATGAAACCCCAGTTTGATTTCTATACAAGAATTCAAAAAAATGCAGAACTGAGAAGTAAGGTTTACTGGAACCATGATGGAGCTTGCTTCACAGAGCAGCTTGAAAATTTTGGCCTGCCGAATGTTTTTGAATATGGTTTAAAACGCCCTGAAAATTCTGATAAAGGCGTTGAATACAATGCCTGGCTTGAATATACATGGGAAACCGTTTTTGAATTCTGCAACATGATGCTGGAAACATGGCATTATAACAATGATGACATATCTTCTTACATTCCATTTGTAAAAAGCTGTATTGATTTTTTTGATCAGCATTATACTATGCTTGCCAAACAGCGCGGCGTTAAAGCTTTCGACAGCACCGGCCATTATATTTTCTATCCAACTTCGGCAGCAGAAACGTATAAGATGACGTATAATTCAACAACGGTTATAGCCGCCATGCAAACTATTTTACAAAAGCTGCTTGCACTGCCTTCATCATACCTTGATTCCTCTTTGTATAAAAAATATGATTCTATATTGAAACGCATTCCTCCTATCCCATTTACCAATATTAACGGGCATACAACAATAGCGCCGGCACAAACCTGGCAACGCATTAATAATACAGAAATTCCACAGTTATATCCTGTGTTTCCCTGGCGCATTTATGGCATTGGAAAACCAGGTTTGGATACTGCTATCAACACTTACAAATATGATCCGCAGGTAATGAATAATAAAAGCGCAAAAGGGTGGCGGCAGGAAAATATATTTGCTGCAAGGCTTGGTTTAACAGATGAAGCATTTAATCTGACAAAGGAGAAGCTTACTTCAGGTAAACACCGGTTTGCTGCATTCTTTGGGCCGGGATATGACTGGACACCCGATATGAATTGGGGCGGTACTGCCATGATAGGTTTGCAGGAAATGCTGCTACAGGCGGATGATGAGAACATTTATTTATTTCGCGCATGGCCAAAAGATAAAGACGTTTCATTTAAGCTGCATGCACCACATAATACAACAGTAGAAGCGGCTTTGAAAGATGGAAAATTAATTTCGTTAAATGTAATGCCTGCTGAAAGAAGGAAATATGTACGGGTGCTGCTGAAGTAATTAATAAATCCATTGGCAGAGTTTTTTTGTTTCAAAGCTGGGCACCCGGGAAGTAGCCTCCTTTAAACCTTCCGGTAACTTAAAAACACACATTACGGCTGCTAATGTTCGTTCAGATTTAATTTTCAATTGCAATTAAAATTATGAACCTATCAACGTCCATACCATCGCAATCGTTTCCGTAAATAAAGCGTCTCATTCCTTTTGCCAATCATCAAAAGATATATAGTCTTGCTTCAACATTGATGAACGTATTGCTATATAACTATCGAAACTGTTCCAGGTTTGTATTTGCAATTTATTATTCTAAGTTTTTAATAAAATGATTATAGCAATGCTTATGAGCATATAATTAAGCATTAGCACAGTTTAAATTAAAATGCGTTGCCGTCTCATCTTAAGCTGTTATGAAAACACGCGAACATTAAAAGCATTCAACACTTAAAAAAACAATGGAGTTGATGTAATTATATAAACAAGTAAAAAATGAATGGCCACTTAAACATAAAAAGAAACACTGCAAAAACAGGGAATTACCGGTGGACAATTTGTGCCCTGCTGTTTTTTGCCACTACAGTAAACTACCTGGACAGGCAGGTACTGAGCCTGCTGCAACCAAGCCTGGCAGAACAATATAACTGGACAAACAATGATTATGCAAACATCACTTCCATCTTCCAGTTTGCTTATGCCATTGCCATGCTCTTTGCCGGCCGTATTATTGACAGGTTAGGAACAAAACGAGGTTATACCTGGGCCATCATTATATGGTCGGTGGGCGCATTATTGCATGCGCTAGCCATTCCAATAGGACAAAGCCTCGCTACTTTTTTTGGTTTGCTGGGTATTACTTCACTCTCTGTATCGGTGGTTGGTTTTATGTTTGGGCGCATGGTGCTGGCCATTGGAGAAGCAGGAAACTTTCCTGCTGCCATTAAGGCCACTGCTGAATACTTTCCAAAAAAAGAACGTTCCTTAGCTACCGGCATTTTTAATTCAGGCGCTAATATCGGGGCTATACTGGCACCGCTAACTGTGCCCTGGATAGAAGTAAACTGGGGTTGGCAGGCGGCTTTCCTGGTGGTTGCAGGCGTGGGATTCTTATGGCTTTTTTTCTGGTATTTTCTTTACAATAAACCGGAAAAACAAAAACGTTTGTCTGCAGCGGAATTGGATTACATCAACAGTGATAAAGATGATAAGGCGGCAGATAAAGAAAGGAACCGGGAAACAAACACGGAGTCAAATAGCGAACAGCAGAAAATTTCCTGGATTTCATTGCTTGGCTTCCGGCAAACATGGTCTTTTGTGGTGGGCAAGTTTTTAACCGACGGGGTATGGTGGTTCTTTCTTTTCTGGTTGCCGGCTTACCTGAAAGCGCAGTATGGCATGGAGAAAACGCAGATTATGCTGCCGCTGGCAACGTTGTATAGCATGACCATGTTTGGAAGCATAGGAGGAGGATGGTTTCCGGTTTATTTTATGAGAAAAGGTTTGGCTGCCTATGATGCCCGCCTGAAGGCTATGCTTGTAATTGCACTCATTCCTTTGGTTGTGCTGGCAGCCCAGCCACTGGGTTATATCAGTTATTGGGTGCCGGTGATATTAATAGGCATCGGGGCTTCTGCACACCAGGCATGGAGCGCCAACATCTTTACAACGGTTTCAGATATGTTTCCTAAAAAAGCGGTGGGCTCAGTGGTAGGCATCGGCGGTATGGCAGGTGGTATTGGCGGCGTGGTAATCTCCAAGGTGGGCGGGGCACTTTTTGATCATTATGAAGCCCTGGGACATATCCAGACTGGTTATACGATTATGTTTTCGTTTTGTGCGGTAGCTTACATACTTGCCTGGGTAATAATGAAAATACTGGTACCGAATGAGAATAGTGTTACAAGCATCAGATAAATTGACTGAACAAATTTATACCTGGCTGTGAAGCTACAGGAAGCCAATAGTTTTTTTGTTGCAATTTCAAACCGCGGTTCGAAATTATCCCATCGGTATGTGTTTAAAATGTGCTGATGCAGGAGGCCATACTGCTGCATAAGAAACAATTCAGCGCTGTATTTTATCATTTGTTTTAATTACCATTCTCAGCGATTGGTCTTTTGTAAAATATGCTATTATCCAATTGTATAAGGTCTTTAATTTATTATCAAATGCAATTAAAGAAGCAATGTGTATGAACAGCCAAACAAACAATGCGGGAAAACCTTTTACATGCATTTTTGGTTTTGTAAGGTCAACCACTGCATAGTTTTTCCCTATAATAGCCATTACGCCTTTATCATAATAAGCAAAAGGCTGTTGCGCTTTTCCTTTTGCCAGGGCTTTAAAATTTTTTGCAAGATGCCTCCCCTGCTGAATGGCAGGTTGCGCCAACTGTGCGTGCCCGTTTGGAAACTTTTTATCTCCTGCAAGCAAACAATTATCACCAACGGCATACACATCATCCAGCTCTGCTACATGATTATATTCATCCACCATTATTCTTTTACCATGGCCGTAAGCAGATGGAGGAATACCTTCAATTACATTCCCCGTTACACCGGCAGCCCAGATAAGATTTTTTGTTTGAATAATGTTGCCACCCGATAATTTCACTTCATCGTTTTCATAGCTATTGATGAATGTGTTTGTAATGATTTTTATGCCTAATTTTTCCAGCGTTTTTGTTGCATCAAGCTGCGCCTGTTCACTCATCTGGCTCAGTAATGCTTTCGCCCCGTCAACAATATAAATATCACCCATTGCATTCTTTAATTCAGGATAATCTTTTTGAATAATGTCCTTTCTCATTTCGCCCAACATGCCTGATACTTCAACGCCTGTGGGCCCGCCGCCTGCCACAACAATCGTTAATAATTTTTTCCGCAGCGTTTCATCCGTTGTATTGCAGGCTTCTTCCAGCGATTGCAATAAAGTATTCCGCATGCCCAGCCCATCCGTTAAAGTTTTCATGGGTATTGTATTACTCTTCAAAGTATCATTGCCAAAGAAGTTGGATATGGAACCAAATGCCAGCACGAGATAGTCATATTCAAGTATGACATTATTTATATAAACTCTATGCGCCGCTGCATCAATTTTTGTTAGTTCACCTAAATGGAACCTGATATTCTTTCTTTTTCTTAGAAACTTCCTGAACGGGTAGCTGATATTGGAAGGTTCAAGGAAGCCGGTCGCCACCTGGTAAACCAATGGTGTGAATTGGTTGTAATTATTTTTATCAACCAGCGTGATTGTATAGTGTTTATCATTGGCCAGCGCCTTAATAAAGTTCAACCCTGCAAAGCCACCGCCAATTACTACTACATGTTTAATACCTGAAGAAGCCATTGAAAAAAAATTTTTGTTTAAAGAAAATGGCTGAACAATATTCCGTAACAAAAACCAGTCAAATATTTCATTATCAAAAAGTAACAGCCGGTATAAATTTATTCATCTTTTATGTATTGAATATTTTTCAGCCTTTGTAAGGGTGTAAACCTCACATATTTCATTTCCAGAATTTTTTGATTATTTAATAATAATACACTGGTATTATCATGCCACGTTTCCAATAAATTACACATGAACCTATACAGACAAAGGCTTTCAGCTTTGGCGCTGTGATACTTTACTATAAACCGTTAAAAAAATAACAGGTAATGGTTAAAATGATTTTCGTTGCAATAATGTTAGCTTTAACATTATGCAATAACAATAAAACAATAAATAATAACATAAGCGAACAAAAGCAAATCGCAGAAAAAAATACATGAATGAATTTCGTTTTTTGTGATGTGTTTCATTTACGGAAAGAAAATAAGCAAACTGACTTCGTACTTAATGTTCAGCAAGCAACCGGGATAAAAACCATGCATGATTACAACTGCTATTTCATTCAGGCGGTTTAAACCGTAATTTTAAAAAAAAAGTTTTTTACGATAGAAAGAGCTTACAATAACGCCTGTGTTTTTCTGATTTATAACAAAAGTATCACAGTGAATGCTGGTTAGGTTTATTCATCAACTTTGTGCATGTAATTATGGATAAAAAAGTTTTAATAATAGAAGATGATGCCAACATCGTGGAACTGCTCACCATACATCTTTACGACCTGGGCTGCAGGATTGTATCTGAAACCAACGGCCAAAAAGGTTTGGCAATTGCCAAAGAAGAACAATTCGATTTAATTATTCTTGATATTATGCTGCCTGGCCTTAACGGCATGGAAATTTGCAGGAAGATAAGGCAAACCGACAGGCTTACACCTATCCTTATGCTTACAGCGAAATCAGAAGAAATTGATAAAGTAATGGGCCTTGAAACAGGCGCCGATGATTACCTCACCAAACCTTTCAGCGTAAGAGAATTTATTGCAAGGGTCAAAGTTATTTTTCGCAGGAAAGAAGACAGCGATGCTTTGCAGGATGCAGCGCCTGCATCTTCTGTTATAACATATAGCGGCCTGGAAATTGACCTGGACAAGCGAAAAGTTACGCTTAATAATATGAGGGTGGAGCTTTCGCCGAGAGAGTTTGAACTGATGGCATTGCTGGCCTCCAACCCCGGCAAAAGTTACAGCCGCAAACGTTTATTAAACCTTGTTTGGGGCTATGATTTTGAAGGCTATGAGCATACGGTGAATAGCCACATTAACCGTTTGCGCGGAAAGATTGAAGATGATGTTTCCAATCCAAAATACATTTTAACTACATGGGGTGTTGGTTACAGGTTTAATGAAGAATTGTAAGCGTTTGCGGCTTACTGCACGTTTATAAAAATGATACAATGCCGGCAAAAAAAATAAAAGGCAATTTATTGTTCTGGAAGATCACAGCCGTATTCACAGCACTGCTTGTTGTATTGGGTGTTGTATTTGTAATGATAGCTTCCCGGTTTTCCAAATCGTATTATACTACAGCGCACCAGGAATTGTATGGAGATATAGCGCAGCATCTTGCCACATTCACACAACCTCTTAAAAACGGCAAACCAGATACGGCCGTTACGCACGACATCATACATTCTACCATGGTTGCCAACCCAAGCGTGGAAGTGTATTTATTGGATACGGCAGGCAATATCACAGATTATGTGGTGCCTGACACAACGGTGCAGGTGCATCATGTAAACATTAATACCGTTAAGCAATGGCTTGCTGCAGATGCCATGCACCGGCCTATGGGTGATAATCCAAAACAACCCGGTAAGCCCAGTATTTTTTCAGCCGCGCCTGTATATGAAAACGGAAGGCTTACAGGTTATGTTTATGCAGTGCTGGCAAGTGAAAAACAAAAAGAAATTCTAAGC
Source organism: Parafilimonas terrae (assembly GCF_900115755.1). GTDB lineage: Bacteria > Bacteroidota > Bacteroidia > Chitinophagales > Chitinophagaceae > Parafilimonas > Parafilimonas terrae. The sequence goes on along the minus strand of NZ_FOXQ01000002.1, from coordinate 235,466 downwards.
TCAATAAACAGCCAATTTTATTTCCGCCTCAGCACTTATATTTTCTTTGCAGCATTATTGGTAGCATTTTTTGTTGGCGTTGTTACTTTCTTTTTAATAACAGGCAGTATCTCTAAAATTACTTCGGTGGTAAAGCGTTTTAAGGAAGGCGATTATTCTGCCCGCATTGAAGGAAATGCTTCAGGCGATTTGGGAATGCTGAGCACTACATTCAATGAAATGGCGGATGTGATCGTTGATAATTTTGATAAGATAACGGCCACCGATAAATTCAGGCAGGAGTTAATTGCAAATGTATCGCACGACCTGCGCACTCCACTTTCTATCATGCAGGGATATGTGGAAACATTAATGATGAAAAAAAATGTGCTTTCAGAAAATGATAAAGAAAAATACCTGGGCATTGTGCACGACAGCGCCAAAAAATTATCAGGGCTTGTTGAACAGTTATTTCAATATGCCAAGCTGGAAGCCAATTTGGTAACGCCTGAAAAAGAAGCATTTTTCATTGGTGAGCTTGCTTCCGATATTTTAATGAGCTACCAGTTAAAAGCCGGCGAAAAAAATATTCATTTAAACATGCAGGCGCCATCGAATCTTCCGCGGGTGTTTGCTGATATTGCATTAACGGAAAGAGTATTTCAAAATTTGCTGGATAATGCTTTTAAGTTCACGCCTGATGGCGGTAACATTACCATCCAGTTATCAGAAACAAATTCCGGCATTAAAGTACAGGTTGCCGATACCGGCATTGGCATTGCGCCTGAAGACCAGGCTTACATTTTTGAACGTTATAAGCAGCTTGGAAAAGAAGCCTCGTCTAAAAAAGGCATTGGCATTGGCCTTGCCATTGTAAAGAAAATATTAGAGCTGCATCAAACTACAATTGAAGTAATGAGCGAACCGGGGAAAGGAACGGCTTTCAGGTTTGTGTTGCCCACTATAAATTCCACTGCGGTTAATTATATATAAGCCTGGTGTTCTCTTCTGTTAAACATTATAAATCCAAATGTTCTTCATGAATCGCTAAGCGGTTTTATAATCTCACCGGTAAGTATAAAATAACGGTATAGTAATTGCTATTCTGAATGAATTAATTCACTTAAAACATTGCTCTATGCCAATTGTAAAAGTTATCGAAGTAATTGCTTCATCAGAAAAAAGCATTGAAGATGCGCTGCAGTCAGCAGTGCAGGAAGCTTCCAAAACAGTGCACAATATTGATTCCGTATTTGTAAAAAATATTAAAGCACATGTAAAAGATGGCAAGATCAGCACGTATGGTGTAATATGCAAAATTTCTTTCCGACTCGATGAACAAAGATAGTCTTAAGTGGTAGCAGGTGAAGGATAACGCCTGCGGTCAACATCAACAGTGCACGGATAATTATATCCGTGCATTTTTTATTTACAAGCAAAACCAATAATATAGCAGTGAATGAATGTTTACCTTGCCATTCCAAACACCATTTATGTTACCTGCTTTACAGCAAACAAAACAACGCGTTCAGTCAATAGATATTTTACGCGGCATCGTAATGCTTATTATGGCGCTTGATCATACCCGCGATTTTTTTCATGCTACCGCCATGACTGAAGACCCGTTAAATTTTGATACAACAACACCCATATTATTTTTCACAAGATGGATAACACATTTTTGTGCGCCGGCATTCGTGTTTTTATCAGGCACTTCTGCTTTTCTTGCAGGCAAGCGTAAAAGCCGGAAGGAATTAAGCATCTTTTTAATGAAACGAGGGTTATGGCTGTTGATTGTTGAAATAGTAATTATGTCGCTTATATTTTCTTTTAACCCGCTTTACAACATTATTTTTTTGCAGGTTATTTGGGTAATAGGATGGAGCATGATATTGATGGGGCTGCTTGTAAGAACTTCCATAAAACTGATTGTTATAATTGGCGCTGTTTTATTTTTCGGGCATAATATACTTGATTATGTTCAGTTGCCGCAACAGGGGCCCGGGCATGTAATATGGAGCATTTTGTTCACAGCCTTCGGCACTGTTTTTAAATATGGCGAAACACGTTTTATACTTGACCTGTATGCTATTCTTCCGTGGACTGGTGTAATGTTTTTAGGATATGGCTTCGGCAAATTATACCAGGAGCCCGATGATGTTAAAAGAAGAAAAACAATACTCACTATTGGCTTTGCAGTTATTATTTTCTTTATCGTTTTAAGGTACGTTAATCTATATGGAGACCCCAGCCATTGGTCAATACAAAAGAATGGCCTTTATACATTTTTATCTTTTCTAAATACATCAAAATATCCGCCGTCACTTTGTTATTTATGTATGACGCTTGGACCGGTAATTGTTTTGCTTGCATTAACAGAAACAGTTCAAAATAAATTTTCCGGCATTGCAGCTATGTATGGAAGGGTGCCATTCTTTTATTATGTGCTGCATTTTTTCCTGATACATGTTATATGCGTTATACTGTTTTTTGTTTCAGGCCACACGTCAAAAGATATTGTTGATATGAATTCGCCGTTCCTGTTTCGCCCGCAGCATTTTGGTTTTAGCCTGGGAATAGTATATGTTTTATGGATAACGGTAATTTTTGTTTTATATAAACCCTGCAAATGGTTTGATACTTACCGGAAAACCCATTCACAATGGTGGTTGAGTTACCTGTAACCCCGCCGCAAATGTTTAAACTGAATTTGATTTATAAATACTTTCACCTATAATCGTTTTCAATTACAAAGAATATTTTTAAATATGCATGTATGCTCAAATTCAAATTCGCATTGGGTTCATTTTGTATAGTGCTATTATTTCTTTATTCCTGCAATTCTGAAAATAAGGATAAAGCCTCCAAAGAAAAAACTGTTCACAAAGAGATGGCGCCGGGAAGTTTTAACCTTAATTCAGGAATAAAATTCGATAGTAATCACATACGGGAGTTTCTCGACAGCATGCCGCTTTTTAAACAGTTCAGTAAAGAATTTGACACATTTTATCGTGCCAATAATTATAACTATGCATGGTATGATAAGAACGGCCTGATTGAAACGGCAAGTGCGCTTACTTCCAGCCTTAACGAAGTAAAGCAAGAAGGCGTAACGGCTGATATTCCATATAAAGACACACTTGAAGAATTATTGCATACAACCGACCTGCGTGCACCTGATATTACAACCGAATTAATGCTTACAGGCGAATATTTTTATTATGCGAAGAAAATATATGCCGGAACGCTTAATGGCAAAGCAGATTCAATTAACTGGTACCTGCCGCGAAAAAAATTATCTTATTCCACCTTGCTTGCCAATAATTTAAGCTCAGGCAACATTGGCGAACCGAGAGGCGATGTAATAGGCCTTCAATACGATGGTTTAAAAAAGGCCCTTGCACATTACCGGGATATTGAATCGAAAGATGATGAAATAATTATCCCCGCTATAAAAAAATCTATCAAACAAAAAGATTCTTCAGCGATAGTTGCAATCGTTCGAAAAAGGCTGATACAGTTAGGATATATTCTGGCTGCTGATTCTGCCGGCAACATCTATGATAAAAACCTTGCGGGTGTTGTGCGCAGGCTTAAAGATGTATATGGTTTAAAACAGGATTCTCTGCTCTCCAACGATCTTATTACAGAGCTGAATATCCCTGCAAAAAAGCGCATTGAACAAATAATGGTAAACATGGAGCGTTTGCGATGGATACCCGAAGACACTACTGTAACCAAAGAATTTATTCTTGTAAATATTCCTGAATATACGCTGGTGTATTATGAAAATGCAAAACCGGTTTGGAGGTGCGGCGTTGTTGTTGGCACGCCCATGACAAAAACAGTAATCTTTAGCGGCGATATGAAATATGTTGTATTCAGCCCTTACTGGAATGTGCCGCAAAGCATTATTAATAAGGAGATAAAACCCGGCATGGCGCGTAATAAAAATTATCTTGCTGCGCATAACATGGAATGGAATGGCGGTCATGTGCGGCAAAAGCCCGGGCCAAGAAATTCCCTTGGCCTTGTAAAATTTCTTTTTCCCAATTCAAACAATATTTACCTGCACGATACGCCTTCCAAATCTTTGTTTAATGAAACCAATCGTGCATTCAGTCATGGATGTATCCGCGTGGCAAAACCACGTGATCTTGCTATAAGAGTATTGAGGCGAAACCCTGAATGGACGCCTGAAAAAATAGATGCAGCTATGCGGGCAGGCAAAGAAAAATGGGTTACACTCACGCAAACCATACCCGTTTATATCGGTTATTTTACGGCTTATATTGATGGTAACGGTGAAGTGAATTTCAGAAAAGACATTTATAAAAACGATGACCGTTTATACAATATGCTCGTGCAGAATTGATATAAACCGGTTAAAATAATAAGCCAGGAAATAATACAATTTTCCTGGCTTATTTATTATACAATAATTTATACGGCAGCTTTTATAACGCCGCCATCAACTCTTAATGCAGCGCCGTTTGTTGCAGATGAAAGCGGGCTTGCAATGTAAGTTATAAGGTTGGCTACTTCCTCTGTGGTTGCAAAGCGTTGTATAATTGATGTGGGGCGCATAGTTTTAAAAAAATCCTTCTCCACTTCGTCAATTGGTTTGTTTTGTTCTTTGGAAAGGCTTTCAATAAACCCGCCAACGCCTTCAGATTTTGTGGGGCCGGGCAATATAGTATTCACCGTAACATTGGTACCCTTTGTAAGTTCAGCAAGGCCACGGCTTACAGCAAGCTGCGCTGTTTTGGTCATGCCGTAATGTATCATCTCTTCAGGAATTTGTATGGCTGATTCACTGGAGATAAAGATGATCCTTCCCCAATTTTGCTGCAGCATTTTTGGAAAATAATGACGTGATAAACGCACACCGCTCATTACATTCACTTCAAAAAATGTAAACCATTCTTCATCGGGGATATCCACAAATGGCTTTGGCCCGAATGTGCCTGCATTATTTATAAGTATGTCAACAAACGGAACCTGTTTTATAAGATGATCCACATCATCTTTCTTTGAAAAATCTGCCGCGATGCCGCTTACATTTGCGCCAGGCACTTCTTTCTTCAATGTTTCAATTGCCTTATTTATCCGTTCATTACCGCGGCCATTAATAATAACCGTTGCACCTTCCTTCAATAAATTTTTTGCAATTGCATATCCAATCCCCGCTGTTGAACCGGTAACTAAGGCCGTTTTATCTTTCAATTGTAAATCCATATCAATTTGTTTTTATTTTATTAACAAAATTAAGGCTGCAAAATTCCAACACTCTTGTCTAAGGCAAAGCTGCACAATAAACATTCATAAAACTTTATCATTATCATCTATAAAAAATATAAACAATATAAAATTTAAAAACTTGGTCGAAATTTTGTAATTAGCAACACATTAATAAACACAAAATATATTATCGTGAAAATTAAATCTTCTTTAATGATTAGCGCCACCGCCATGGCAATACTTGCTACAAGTTGTGTAGGCACTAAAAAGTACCAGGCATTACAGGCAGATTACAGCAGTTTACAAGGCAGGATGAATGCAATTGGACAGGAAAATGCAGATTGTCAAAGCAATTTAAGTTCAGCAAACGTAAAAATAGCAGGGCTGCAGGACCAGCTAAGGGCAGAACGTGCCAATGCACAAAATTTACAGGCCAGCGCCCAGTCATTGCAGGCAGCATTGGATAAATGCCTTACTTCAACAAGCCAGGGCAACGTAAATATTTCAAAGCTTGTTGATGAAATAAATTCTTCAAACAAGTATATACAGCAACTGGTTAATTCAAAGAATAAAAGCGATTCTTTAAACATGGTATTAACCAACAATCTTACAAGATCGCTAAGCCGCGAAGAAATGAAGGATGTGGACGTGCAGGTATTGAAAGGCGTTGTATATATTTCTTTATCTGATAACATGCTATACAAATCAGGCAGCTACGAAATATCTGATAAAGCCAACGAAACATTATCTAAGATTGCCAAAATAATTATGGATTATAAAGACTTTGAAGTATTGATTGAAGGTAATACCGACAATGTGCCTATTTCAAAACCAAACATCCGCAACAACTGGGATTTAAGTGCATTAAGGGCATCTTCCGTGGTGCAGGCTTTGCAAAATACTTTTGGTGTTGATCCAAAACGCCTTACCGCAGGCGGCCGCGGCGAATATAATCCTATTGCCAGCAACGATACACCTGATGGAAAAGCAAAGAACAGGCGCACGCAAATTATCATCACTCCTAAACTTGACCAGTTTATGGAATTGATTGATAAAGCGCCCGAACCAGATTCTACCGTTACACCTCCTGCAACTACCAATTAAAGCAGGCTTATTCAATTATATCAAAAGGCTGTTGAAAAATTCAACAGCCTTTTTCATTTTCAACAGCTTTAATGTTACCTGCAAATTGTTTCTTCCACACTTTACACAGATAAAGCCCCGCTTATTTTCGTCTTTCTGTAAACATTGTATCTTTCGCCGCATTGAACCATAAATAAAAGATATTGAGATTAGCAGCAATCGATATTGGCAGTAATGCAGCGAGACTATTAATTTCTGAAGTAAGAACGGATGATAAAGGTAAATCCGAACTTACCAAACTCAATTTAATACGTGTGCCGCTGCGCCTGGGTTTTGATGTGTTTGAAAAAAATGAAATAGGCAGCAAGAAAATTGTAATGCTTATGCAAACGATGAAGGCATTCAGTTTTTTGCTGAAAGCGTATGAAGTAAAACAACTGAAAGCCTGTGCCACCAGCGCTATGCGGGATGCTGTTAATGGCCCGGATATAATAAAGCAGGTAAAACTTGAAACGGGTATTAAAATAAATATTCTTAATGGCGACGAGGAAGCAACGATGATCTACGAAAATCATATTGCAGAGAACCTCGGCCGGGAGCATGCTTATTTATATATTGATGTGGGCGGCGGCAGCACCGAATTAAGTTTTATTGCCGATGGGAAACTGCGTTATAAAGAATCTGTGAACATTGGCACCATCCGCATTTTAAAAAACATGGTTGATGAATCGCATTGGGATGAATTTAAAGCGAAGGTTAAAGCCAATATAAAAAGCAAACTGCCGGTAATTGCTATTGGCTCCGGTGGTAACATCAACAAGGTTTTTTCATTAAGCAAACGAAAAGATGGCAAGCCGCTCTCCTTTGAATTATTGAAGGATTATTATAAAGAACTTTCAAGCTTTTCTTTAAGCGAGCGCATTCGTATATATAAAATGAAAGACGACCGCGCCGATGTAATTGTGCCAGCGCTACAGATTTATGTAAACGTAATGCGCTGGGCCGGAATAGAAGAAATATATGTGCCTAAAATAGGCCTGGCAGATGGCCTTATACAAAAGCTGTACGAAGAAATACAAAGTAAAAAATAATCAGCATATTTGCACCGGCATCTGGATATGTTTTATTCTAACGCAGGGTCATATTCAGTTTTCTGTCACCAATTAATTTATTCAGATGTCAACACATAAAGAAGTAAAAAAAATTACCACCAATACATTGCAACGGATGAAAATGCAGGGCGAAAAAATTGCCATGCTTACCGCTTACGATTTTTCATTCGCCAAACTTATAGACAGCGCTAATATTGATGTAATTCTTGTTGGCGACAGCGCCAGCAATGTTATGGCCGGCCATGAAACCACGTTGCCTGTTACGCTCGAACAAATGATCTATCATGCATCATCTGTTATTCGCGGTGTAAGCCGTTGCCTGGTAGTGGTTGATCTGCCTTTTGGCTCTTATCAGTCCAATTCAGACGTGGCGCTGGCTTCGGCTATACGCATGATGAAAGAAACCGGTGCGCATGCCATAAAATTAGAAGGCGGTGAAGAAGTGGTGGAAAGCGTGAAACGCATCATATCTGCGGGCATTCCGGTAATGGGGCACTTAGGTTTAACGCCGCAAAGCATTTATAAATTCGGAACATATAATGTGCGTGCAAAAGAAGATGCAGAAGCCAATAAACTGCGCAACGATGCAAAACTGCTGGAAGAAGCAGGCTGCTTTGCTGTAGTGCTTGAAAAAATTCCGGCTGCACTTGCAAAAGAAGTTACAGAAAGTGTAAACATACCAACCATAGGTATCGGGGCAGGCAAATATTGCGATGGCCAGGTATTGGTTATGCACGATATGCTTGGCATTAATACTGAATTCAAACCACGTTTTCTTCGCCAGTATCTCAATATGGCTGATGAAATTACAGGCGCTGTACAACAATATGTAAAGGATGTAAAGGCAAACGATTTTCCTTCGGAGACTGAATCTTATTAATGCCGTTTGTTTCACATACCGCTATATTAAAAAATGCTAACGCACTATGATAATTACAAACTTAATTGCTGAGCATATACGCCAGGTTTATGAAGGCGATAACTGGACGGAAGTGTGCATTGCCGATACCATCAGTAACATCAATTTTCAGCAGGCGCAGCAACGCACTGCCGGTTCGCCAAATACTATTGCATCTTTATTACACCATTTATATTATTGGAATGAAATTATGGTGCAAAGAATGCAGGGTAAAAATCCACAGGTACTGCAAACAAATGGCTTTGATGTTGAAGAATTAAAACGTGAAGAAGACTGGCTTGCGCTTAAAGAAAAAGCACATCATTCATTTATACAACTGGCAAATGCAGTTAAAAATTTTCCTGCAGATAAATTAAATGAAACTTATGCTGAAGGCAAATCAACTTTTTATAAAAACCTGCAGGGAACCACAGAACATGCACATTATCATTTAGGGCAAATGGTAATCATTAAAAAACTTTTAGCGCAATAAAATATCAGCCACGGATACACAGATTCGTATCTGTGCATCCGTGGCAAAATTTTAAATGATATGAGTGCAGGATAAAAAATATTTAGATATGCATTATGAAATTAAAGATGGCTGTAAATATAAATTACTTCGAACGTCATTTCGACGATAGGAGAAATCTCCTGAGATTGGGATAGTTTGAATAATATCTTACCATTTTTCAATTTCAACCACAGATCAACCCAATTTGGATTTATTGAATTGATCAATTTTTCTTTCTTTAGCCTGCTCCACATTTTTATTTGCTTTTCTCTCAGGATTGCTTCTTCTATTGAAAAAAAGTTTTCATAATACACACAATATTCCAGGTTGTATTCATCAGTAAAGCTGCCTTTGAAAAAATGATTTTTATGTTGGCGGATCCTTGCCTGCAGATTTGATGTTACATCAATATATAAAGTGGTTTTTAGTTTATTTGTCATTATATTTTGATTCACAACCTTCATTTCCGGAGATTTCTCAGTCGCATGAATGATTCGATTAAAAGAAAATGATTTTGCAATGCTCCTTCGAAATGACGGTCGCTGACTAATCTTATCCGGATTTACTTTAAGTAGTATTCACGTTTTTCAAGATTCACGGTTAAATCCTATATACAAATTCACGATTTGTTCATCTTTATTTAAGATAACCTTTTCACTTTTATTATTAATTTTATAAGCATACTAATTAACATAGTGTGAACAACAAAAACAGGTTTTTTCTTCTTTCCAAATACATTTGAGAAGGATTGGTAAAGGCGATTATCCAATAATATTCAATCACAAAAAACTTAACACCTTTGACAGAAACAATTATTAACCTCGACACATTAAATCCAATAGAATTTTTCGGCGTAAACAACAGGAAACTTGATATTCTGCGAAAAAAATTCCCGCTCTTAAAAATACTTTCAAGAGGTACCCAGTTAAAGCTAAGCGGCGCACCGGAACAGGTAGAATCAGCCAAGGAAAAAATTGATCTTATCGTGCAATACATGGAACGTAACGGCGATTTAAGTGAAAATTATTTTGAACAGATTCTTGGCGGTGATGATGCAGAAACCATTGACAATTTTGTTGACAAAAACCCGAATGATATTCTTGTTTTTGGGCCTAATGGAAAAACTGTTCGCGCAAGAACAGCCAATCAAAAAAGAATGGTGCAGGCCGCCGATTCAAATGATATAGTATTTGCTATTGGCCCGGCCGGTACCGGTAAAACCTATACGGCAGTTGCCATTGCTGTAAGGGCATTAAAAAACAAGCTCGTCAAAAAAATTATTTTAACAAGGCCGGCAGTGGAAGCTGGTGAAAGCCTTGGCTTTTTACCCGGCGATTTAAAAGAAAAAATCGATCCTTACCTGCGGCCTTTATACGATGCGCTGGATGACATGATTCCTGCTGATAAATTAGGTTATTACATGAGCACACGCACTATTGAAATTGCGCCGCTGGCGTATATGCGTGGCCGTACGCTCGATAATGCTTTTATTATTCTGGATGAGGCGCAGAACGCAAACGATCTTCAGCTTAAGATGTTTTTAACACGTATTGGCGCCAATGCAAAAGCTATTATAACAGGCGATCCCACCCAGGTTGACCTTCCTAAAAACCAGCGCAGCGGTTTGGATAAAGCCATACGCATTCTTCAAAATATAAATGGCATTGCACATATTGAACTGGATGAAGAAGACGTGGTACGCCACCGCCTTGTAAAAGCCATTATTAAAGCTTACGATAAAGAATACCATAAAGAAATGCAATCGTAAATTTGTTTTTATTTTCATAATTGTAAACAATAAAAGCAGGCATTAACGCCTGCTTTTATTATGCATGTAAACTGTATCCGCAAACATATCTTCGCAGCTATGCAGCAGTTTGATGTAATTATTATTGGCGGCGGCGCAGCAGGTTTTTTTACAGCTATTAATCTTGCTGAAAAAAATGCTTCGCTTAAAATTGCCATACTTGAAAGAGGTAAGGAAGTGCTTTCCAAAGTGCGCATTTCCGGTGGTGGCCGCTGCAATGTTACGCATGCCTGTTTTGATGCAAATGAACTCACGGGCTACTATCCGCGGGGTAATAAAGAATTACGCGGGCCATTTCACACATTTGCGACAGCAGATACGGTTACCTGGTTTCAGCGGCATGGCGTATTGATAAAGAAAGAAGATGATGGCCGCATGTTCCCGCAGGCCAATACCTCGCAGGCTGTTATTGATTGTTTTATCCGCCTGCAACAATCATTGCGCATACAATTATTCACCGGCGAAAATGTGTTATCAATTCAGCACAATGCTGATAAATGGCAACTGCAAACAACGCAACATATCTTTGCGGCAAAAGAAATTTGTATTGCAACCGGCAGCAGCCCTGCTATGTGGAAGTTGTTGCAGCAACTCGGGCATACAATTGTTCCGCCGGTGCCATCATTGTTTACTTTTAATTGCAAAGATGAGCGCATCATTCATTTACCCGGCGTTGCAACAAATGTATCTGTACATATAAAAGATACCAGGTTGCGTTCATCAGGCCCTTTATTAATTACGCACTGGGGCATGAGCGGCCCGGCTGTTTTAAAACTCTCTGCATGGGGCGCCCGTATTTTACATGATATGAATTATGCGTTCACATTAATTGTAAACTGGCTGCATGATGAAGATGCTGAATCAATTCTTCAAAAATTAAAATCGCTGAAAGAGCAACAGGCGCAGAGGATTATTATAGTTAAATCACCTTTTACAATTCCTAACCGTTTATGGGAAAGCCTGGTGCAGGCAGCATCCATCAATAAACAAACAAGATGGGCCGATGTTTCCAAAACGCAGTTACAGCAACTGGCGCAGCAACTTTGCCAATGCAGTTTTAATATAAAAGGTAAAAGCACTTTTAAAGAAGAATTTGTTACAGCAGGCGGTATTGATTTAAAAGAAATTGATTTTAAAACCATGCGCAGTAAAGTTTTACCAAGCGTTTATTTTGCAGGCGAAGTATTAAACATTGATGCCATAACAGGCGGTTTCAATTTTCAAAATGCATGGACGGGCGGCTATATTGCAGCATTGGCGATGGATGAGAGCATGTTGATTTAATACTCCATATTAAGTAAGTGCCGTTTACTTAAGGTTTAATTTTTGAAATATACAATAATCAATATTCAATGCTGAATTAACAGTGGTTTTACAATTGAAGATAGCGTATTGTTTTGTTCCTGCCCGACTGATTCGGTCAGGCGGGGAATATTGAATATGTTCTTAATTTAATGTGAGTTCTGGATAAACATATGTGAGGCGTTATGCTATAAAATTGAAAACTTATTGCAAAATATAAACATCTTTGAACGTCATTTCGACGATAGGAGAATTGCGAAGCAATCATCGAGGCCTAAAAGATAAATATGAAAGAGATAAATCTCTTAACTTTCAACCAGTCTGAATTTCAGGAGATGTCTCGTTTCCCCGACATGACGATACAAATCCCTGCTCAATTCGCAAACATCTTCATCATGATTATTAAAAAATATAATTTCACTTTACATAATTCTATTACAGTTTGAAACTTCATTATAAAAAAACAGAACTGCCGTTTGAATATCCATTTACAATTTCCGGCGGAAGAACAAAAACGCACCAGCCATCTTTAATTGTTGCTTTGCAATTAGGCAACCTTATTGGTTATGGCGAAGCGCCTGCCATTACGTATTATAACATTACAGTTGAGCAAATGATAGAAGACATTGAGAAGAAAAAACCGATGATCGAAAAGTTTGCTTTCACCACGCCCGACCGTTACTGGCATTACCTGCATCATCTTATTCCCAATAACCCCTTTTTGGTTTGCGCTTTGGATATGGCTACCTGGGATTTGTTTGGCAAAATGCGCAACCAGCCTTTATACAAACTATGGAACACAACATGGGAAAATATCCCTGTTTGCGATTATACATTAGGCATTGATTCCATCGATAAGATGATTGAAAAGATGCAGCGCAAGCCCTGGCCGGTGTATAAAATAAAAGTGGGCACTGATAATGATATTGCAACAATAGAAGCCTTACGCAAACATACCGATGCCGCATTTCGTGTGGATGCCAACGCAGGCTGGCAATTAAACGAAGCGCTTGAAAAAATCCCTGTATTAAAAGAATTGGGTGTTGAACTGGTTGAACAACCACTGGCAAAAGAGGCGTGGGATGATATGAAGATTTTGTACGAACAATCCCCTCTCCCATTGCTGGCCGATGAAAGTTGTGTATTTGAAAATGATGTTGAAAAATGTGTGGGACATTTTCATGGCATCAATATAAAGCTGGTAAAATGCAGCGGCATTACACCTGCATTGCGCATGATTGAAAAAGCAAGGCAACTTAACCTGAAGATAATGATGGGCAGCATGAATGAATGCACGGTTGGTTCTGCAGCCATCGCACAATTCCTGCCACAACTGGATTATGTTGATATGGATGGCCCGCTGTTATTAAAAGAAGATATTGCCACAGGTTTAACCTACAACAATGGTATTGTTACGGTTGCTGATGAGCCGGGGCTCGGCATAAGGCTGGACCAGTTTTAAAAAATAAGCAATTAAATGCCGATCCATTATTCCAGCAACCGTTGTAAATAATTACATCAGCCAAACCAAAGGCTAATAGGTAAGCAATAGCTATAACTACATTGATAATTCACTACTTTAATTCAAATATGTAAATTGCATATTCCTGTTGAAGGAGTATATAATATGGCTTCAAGAAAAACGTCATCAGAAATAAATAACTTATTTGCACACGATACAAATTCAGGCTTCAAATATCTTCCTCAATATGCCAAATATCTTTTGGAAAACCAGGCGGAAGCCTTTACTATAGCACAGTTGGATGTTGCAAGGGAAACAAAGCTGCCGCTGTTAAACCACCTGGATATAAACGAAGACGAACTAACCTCAATTTTATTGAAAAATACGGATGAGCTATTAAACGCCTGTATTGAAAATACAACAAGCCGCTACATAGAACTATATATAAAAAAATGGCTTGACCAGCAATCATTTTCTTTCATTTCAAAACAAATTTCAATAGAAGACATCAGCCTGTTAAGCTTTATACAACGTAATGCCTTCCGTCAATTTATCAGTGGTTTCACAAAAGATGCGGTGTTAACCAGGAATATTTTAACCGAAGCAGACCTGTTTATCACTGAAATTGAAACAAAGTTTATCAAGACCTTTTTCGAATTAATAAAACCTTCCCCCACCAGCCCGAATAATCATACACTTCATTTTCAGCTTAAACAAGCAAACGAAGTAATAAAACATACAGAGTGGCAGTACCAGTTCATGATAAATGAGATAGAAGATTACGCTATCATCCTGCTCGATAAAGAAGGTTTTATTCAAAACTGGAATAAAGGGGCGCAAAAAATAAAAGGCTATACGGCGCAGGAAATTATCGGCAAAAATTTCAGGCTGTTTTACCGGCAGGAAGACAGAGATAAAAACTTACCTGAATCGTTGCTTAAAGAAGCTACCCAAAAAGGAAAGGCACAGCATGAGGGCTGGCGGCTGCGAAAAGGTGGCTCGGCTTTTTGGGGCTATACGGTAATAACGGCCTTGCACGATAATGAGGGCAATATTATTGGCTTTACAAAAGTTACGCGCAACCTAACTGAAAGAAAATTTACAGAAGATACATTGAAAGAGTATGCCGAAAAAATTGAAAAGCATAATGAGGAGCTGCAGCGCATAAACAAAGAGCTTGACTCATTTGCTTACATGGCAAGCCATGATTTACAGGAACCATTAAGGAAAATACGAACATTCAGCAATATTATTTTAAGCAGGGAAAAAGAAAACTTTTCACCCGAAGCGGCTAATTATTTTGACAGGATAATTTTATCGGTAAACAGGATGCAAACGCTCATTGATTCGCTGCTGAATTATTCAAGGGCGGGTACTGCGCAAATGGTGCTTGAACCCACAGACTTAAACATACTTATACAGGATGTAAAAAAAGACCTTTCAGAAGTTATCTGGGAAAAACGGGCAGTTATTGTGTATAACCAATTACCCACGCTTAAAGTGCACCGCCTGCAATTTCATCAACTGTTTTCCAATCTCATTGAAAACGCCATAAAATACAGCCACAGCGATGTAAACCCTGAGATCAAAATTGAAACAGTAAATTTTTTTAATAAAGACGAAAAGGAATTTATACGCATTACCGTTGAGGATAATGGAATTGGTTTTGAACAGCAATATGCCGCCGATATTTTTAAACTATTCCAGCGCCTGCATGGTAAAAGCGAATATTCAGGCACGGGTATTGGGCTTGCAATATGTAAAAAAATAGTGGAAAACCATAATGGCACTATAACCGCGGTGGGGCAGCCAGGCAAAGGCTCAACCTTTATTATAGAAATGCCTTTAGACAATAACAATACAGAAGCGGAAGTATAATGTTATGAATGTTTCTGTACTTTTAGTTTTTGAATGCCTGGTTAAAACAGACTTTTATGGACGAAAATATTATAAACAATAATTTTTTATTGCAGGTTGATAATGGCAATACACCTTATTTAACGGAAGCAGCAAAATGGGCAAAATTCCTTTCAATTATAGGTTTCATTATTTGCGGGCTGCTTGTGCTTACAGGCGTATTTTCGGGTTCCTTTTTTGCATCGCTTGCACAGGCCGACAACGAATTAAATGCAATGGGGAGTATAGGCTCAACCTTCTTTGCAATGTGGTTTATATTGTGTGCGCTGCTTTATTTTTTCCCAAGTTATTACCTTTTCAATTTTGCATCTAAAATGCAAATTGCATTAAGAAATAATGATCAGATAAGCCTCAACGATTCATTTAAAAGCCTAAAATCGTGCTTAAAATTCTGGGGCATCCTTTTAATTATAATATTATGCTTCTATGCCCTTGCAATAGTATTTGCAATGCTCGGTTCCGCATTTATAGGATAATATGATTTGAATCTTTTTGCAGCTCTTTCTTTACTTGCCGGGTAATTAATTGGTTTTTACAACTGCATAACTAACGGCATCCAGCAGGAATGTCGCCTGCCCGTTTACAACCGCAACAGGTTTTTCTTCCTGCATATCCTTTGTTTTATTTGTAATATAAACAGATAGCTTTTTTACGGAAGCCGGGAAGCCCTTTATAGTTACCATTCTCGCTGCATTGTTATTTACAAGATGAACAACATACATGTTTTTACCCGCATCTGCCTGCGCCGCACAGGTTATATCTTTTTTGTTTGATGCAACCTGGATAGCTGCAATATTTGGCGGAACTGAAGCAAGCTGTTTTAAATTCCAGAAACGTTGTGTTGGCTGCAACGCATCGTTGTTACCAAAAATACCACCACCTTTTAATGGCGAATAATCTGATGTTAGCTGCCATTGTAAAATGCTTAACGGCTGGCAAATGTTCAGCAGCCGCACATATAAATTAATTTCTTCCAGCGCATAAGTTTGTTCTTCAAATATTTTTGGATAAGCCCAGGCCGCTGCGTCTATGCTGCCTTCGCCAACGAATAGAGGCAGGTTCATTTTGGTGGCTGCATCCGCCCATTTTTGTAAAGTCGTATCGTTCCATCCGCGCCATGAATGAAAAGATATGGCGCCGATGTACTGATGCGTTGCAGCATCATTCATTGCAGGGTAAATAAACGAATAAGTAGTAGCATCTGAATTATCGCCCAGCAACATTTTTGTTGATAAACCACGTGATTGAAAATAAGCGCCTAACTCCTTAATAAGTTTTGCATGCTCTTCGCCTGTTTGCCGCACATTAATGCCCAGGTCGGATTCATTAAACGAAAACAATTTTACTTCAACACCGTAAGCATCTTTTAGATACTGAACATAATCTGCAATTGATTTATATATCTGTTGCGCTTTGTTTTGATCAAGCGGGTTACCCCATTCTTCATCAGGTTGTTTTCTTAGTTGAAGCTTTCCGGTTACAGCCCATTGTGGCGGGAACCATGCAGAAAGGATAACAGGAATATTCAGTTTACCTAACCGCTGCGCCATCTCCATACTTTCTTTTACATGCGGATTAAGTTTGCCCGTTTTGGCCGAATCAACCGGGTTGCTGTCTTCATCCGGTTGCCACAAACGCCAGGGCATCTCTACGCGACCGTAAGCAACACGCATATTGCTTAAACAATAGTCAATAACCTGTGGATCGTTTTTTGGATTTTGTAAACGAAAGTTGCCACCAAACCCTGCGAAGATGCGGCCTTGTTTTGAGGGATCGATTGTAACAGTTACCGGCGCTTTATCAATTGTTCCGGATGCTTTTATTGTAAACGAAATCTCACCTGTTTGCCCGTTTGTAAAGCTGCCCGTTTGAATAGGAATATAGACGTGAAGAAACTTTTTGCGTTCTATACTTTTAATTGTTACCGGCCTTTCAAAATCAAGCCCGGCCTGCTTTTCAGGTGAAATAACCTTAACACCGGAAGCTATGGTTTCACCATTTTTAACCCCTGGTTTTGATCCAATGAATTGTAAATTATTTTTTGCATAATCTTTCAGCGGGAATTTCAAATGAAAATATAAACCTGCAAGCGCTGTATCTTTTTTTGATGTGAACTGAATGGTTGCTTTGCAAACGCCTTCACTTATATCTTCAAACTGTTCAGCAATATAAAAACTATCGAGCTGCGTAGTGATAATTTGCTTATTATTCTGCCTGTCAAATTTTGGATGTTGTCTTTCTTTTGCGGTTGCATTTACTTTTGACCAATCGCTGTTAATTACTTCAACCGCCGATTCAAAATTTATCAATTGCCCCTGTATGCGCATGCCTTTTAAATTGCCCCATGTTTCCACTTCTGTTTGTGCATGTGCTTTATTTAAAAATGTTACACATATCAGTAAAACAAAAATTAATAGTTTATATAAACGCATATTGATACCGTTAAACAGTTTAAAGTTATTTAGCTGCATTTATTTCTTTTATGCGCCGGTTTGCTTCTTTAATCAATAATGGAAATGCACCGGCAGGCATACCGCCATGATCGTAGCCCTGCAGTTCATATAAAGTGGTAGTGGTATTACCGGTAAGCATCATCATTCTTTTTATGTAAGCATTTTCTTCGTAACGGCCATAAAGTTCAAGTTCCCTGTCACCGGTAATTAATAACATAGGCGGTGCATCTTTACGCACAAAATATAAAGGTGCCAATGAATCTACCACAACTTTTGTTGCTTCCATGCCCCGCTCCTGCCGCACGGTAAAGTGTGTAATGCACTGACCGCTGAGAGGAATTAATCCTGCAACAGTATTGGCATCAATATTATATTTTTCGAGGTAATGTTTATCAAGCGTTATCATCATATCAAGATAAGCGCCGGCAGAATGACCGGAAAGCAATATGAGTTTATTGCTGCCGCCATATTCCTGTATATGTTTGAAGACCCACGCGGTTGCTGCCGCCGCATCTTCAATATAAGCAGGGGCTTTTACACGCGGTGAAAAACGGTAACCAACGCCCACTACTGCAAAGCCTTTATTCATAAGCTGCTGTGGTATTTCGCGATGGCCGGCTGCCAAACCGCCGCCATGAAACCAGATAATGGTTGCAAAATTTTTTACGTCTTTTGGATAATATAAATCGAGCACGCATTGTGAATCTATATACGTGTCTTTTGTGCTAATGGCATCGCTATAATAATGAATGGCTTTAATGGTTTCATACTGTTGCTGTGCAAAAGTTTGGCAGGCAATAATGATAAATACGCTTAATAATATTTTTTTCATGTGCAGGAAATTAATACATACTTCAGACTTTGCAAATTAAGCATCTATATGTTTCACTTAAACAACTGGTGTAAATATTCAATAGGCAGCAATCAATGTTGAACAACACAAAAATTAAAAATGTTCTATTACAAAATTTCAGAATCGTATTAAGATATTTATCCGCCACAGATACACAGATGCGCATTAAAGCCCTTATACAATCTGTACATCTGTGGCTAACTAATAAGCACAAAGCCCGTATGCGGAAGCATACGGGCTTTGTGAATGCAATAACTGTTTATTATATTTTTATAAAGCGCTTAATTTAAATTGAGATAAAATTGAATGATATACTTTTTTAGTATGAGCGTGGTTATTCTCACTTAATACTTTTAATGGCATTTTCCGCTGCGCTTATTGTATTATCCAGGTCAGCATAACTCAAAGCATTGCTCATAAACCAGCTTTCAAATGCTGATGGCGGCAGGTAAACGCCTTCATCTAACATAGCATGAAAAAATTTATTGAACAGCGCAATATTTGCCGCTGATGAATCAGCGAAATTATTTACCGGTTTATTGATAAAATGTACTGATAACATTGAACCGATCTGGTTAATGGCTACCGGGATATTTGCTTTATCAAACACATTAAATAATCCTTTCCTTAAATAATCGCCTTTCTCATCAAGCTCTTTATAGACAGATATATTGCTATTCAAATGACTGAGCAGTATATAACCCGCAATCATTGCAATGGGATTGCCGCTTAATGTGCCCGCCTGGTAAACATTGCCCAGCGGCGCTATTTGTTTCATTATATCAAGCTTGCCACCAAAAGCACCCACCGGCATGCCGGCGCCAATTACTTTTCCATAAGTAACCAAATCTGCATCAATCTTTAACCGCTCCTGCGCACCCCCCGGTGCAAGGCGAAAGCCTGTCATTACTTCATCGAAGATGAAAATAATATCTTCCTTCGTGCATATTTTCCGCAGTTGCTCCAAAAAATTTTCAGCAGGCAAAATACAGCCCATGTTACCTGCAACAGGCTCTATAATAATTGCAGCAATCTGATTTTTATATTCAGCTATGAGTTGTTCAACAGCTTCGATGTCATTATATGGCGCGGTTAAAGTATCTGCTGCAACGCCTGCTGTTACACCCGGTACCGTTTGTATATTAAATGTGGCAACGCCGCTGCCTGCTTTCACCAAAAAACTATCTGCATGGCCATGATAACAGCCTTCAAACTTTATTATCTTATTCCTGCCTGTATAACCACGCGCTAACCTGATAGCACTCATGCAGGCTTCTGTGCCGCTGCTTACCATTCTTATAAGGTCAACATTCGGCGCCATGCTTTTTATAAGTTCAGCCATTTCAATTTCAAGTTCGGTAGGCGCGCCAAACGAAGTGGAATCTGCCGCTTTCTTTTGTATAGCTTCCACAACGGGTTCAAATGCATGGCCCATAATCATCGGGCCCCAGGAATTAATATAATCTATATACCGGTTATCATCAGCATCATATAAATAAGCGCCCTTTGCTTTCTTTATAAATAAAGGTGTTCCGCCCACGCTTTTAAAAGCACGTACAGGTGAGTTTACACCGCCGGGAATAGAACGTTGCGCACGGGAAAACAATTCTTCACTGTTAGTAATCTTCATATCAGTTTATTCATTAGTTCAAATCGTATTTATTTTTCATTCACTATGATCATCCATTTAAAATACCTGCCGCATCTTTTGCAAAGTAAGTAGCTATCAAATCGGCGCCGGCGCGTTTGATGGAAGTAAGCGTTTCAAGTATGGCTTTGTTTTCATCAATCCATCCCATTTTTGCGGCTGCTTTAATCATTGCATATTCGCCGCTGATGTTATAAACACTCACCGGAACCTGCACTGCATTCTTTACTTCACGCACAATATCAAGATAAGGTAAACCCGGCTTTACCATTACGATGTCGGCGCCTTCTTCTTCATCTGTCAAAGCCTCTTTAACCGCTTCTATGCGGTTGGCATAATTCATTTGATAAGTTTTCTTATCACCAAAACCCGGCGCAGAATCCAGCGCATTGCGAAAAGGCCCATAAAAGCAGGAAGCATATTTTGCACTATATGCCATAATGCCAACTTTGGTAAAATTATTTTCTTCCAATGCTTCACGTATAGCAGCAATGCGGCCATCCATCATATCGCTTGGCGCCACCATATCCACACCAGCCTCTGCATGAGAAACGCTCATTTTTACCAGTGCTTCAACCGTTTCATCATTTACAATTTCTCCATCTTTTACAATGCCATCGTGGCCATATTCAGAGTAAGGGTCAAGTGCCACATCCGTCATTACATACATTTCAGGCACAGCATTTTTTATGGCTTTAATGCTACGCTGCATCAGCCCGTCTTTATTCCACGCTTCCTTGCCGGTATTATCCTTCAATTCATCTTTACATTTAACAAATAACAACACGCTTTTTATACCAAGATTGTATAATTCCTTAACTTCTTTAATTGTGTTATCAATGCTCATTCTATAATAGCCAGGCATTGATACAATTTCTGTTTTCACGTTTTCACCTTCATCTATAAATAAAGGCACAATAAAATCGTTGGGCGTTAAAACTGTTTCTGCAACCAAACTTCTTATAGAAGCGTTTGCTCTTAAAATTCTGTTTCTTCTTTGTAAAAACATTTCTAAAAATTTAAACCACAAAGTCGCCAAGACCCGAAGTTTTATAAAGGTTTCGTGCTTTCTTAGTGCCTTTGTGTCTTCGTAGTTAAAAAATTATACCCATTCTTTAGGCTGTAAACATATGTTCAAAAGCCTTTCTTCTTCTGAGCCGGGGTCAGGCTGATAATTATATTCAAAACGCACCGTAGCGGGCAAACTCATTAATATGCTTTCTGTACGGCCATGCGTTTTTAAGCCAAAAATAGTTCCGCGGTCATGAATTAAATTGAATTCAACATAACGGCCCCTTCTTATCTCCTGCCAATGTTTATGGTCATCATTGAACGAAGTGTTTTTTCTTTTTTCCGCAACAGGAATATATGCATCCATAAACGCATAACCGCAGGCTTTTGCAAAATCAAGCCAAAACACTTCATCGTGCTTTTCATCACATCTTTGATGATCATAAAAAATACCGCCAATACCCCTGCGTTCATTATTGCGGTGTGTGTTTACAAAATAATCATCGCATTGCTGTTTGAATGTTGGGTAAAAACTTTCATCAAAGCCATCGCAGGTATTTTTAAATGTTTGATGAAAGAGTTTTGCATCATCTTCAAACAAATAATATGGCGTAAGATCGGTGCCGCCGCCAAACCAGCGATCTGCTACAGAGCCATCAGGATTATACAATTCAAACATGCGGTAATTAAAATGCACTGTTGGCACAAAAGGGTTGAAAGGATGTATTACAGAACTTATACCGGCAGCAAACCAGGTGGCATCGTTGCCGGGGAAAGGTATTTGTAAAACCTTGCACATACGTTCGGTTAAATGCCCGTACACTACAGAAGTATTTACGCCGCCTTTCTCAAATACCTGCCCGTTTTGAATAACTTTCGTCAGCCCGCCACCGCCTTTTCCTTCTGCACGCTGCCATGCATCTTCTGCAAATTTTGATTTATCATCAACAGATTCAAGCGCTGTGCATATATCATCCTGGAGATTGTAAATAAATTCAATCCATTGCTGGCGAAATTCTTTTGTTGCTGTTTTGTTTACTGTTTCTTCAGCCATAAAGCATGCAAAGTTCAAAAAAATGATTGGAGGAAAGAATGATTTAAGTCATCGCTAACAAACATGACAATAGCATGACGAAACGCGGTGCAGTTTAACCTTACCGGTTTTCAAATTTCACATCAGCATATATACTGCTTATAAGTATTTGCTCATTGATTGTTTTTATTTCAAGCATGCTATTAGCCTCATTATACTCTTCAAGTTCCCAGTGGTCTTTTTCGTTAAGACGGAACACTTCGATGTGCATGCTTTCCGAATCAACTAAAATATATTCTTTTAGCGCAGCTATATCGCGGTATAGTTTAAATTTTTCGCCGCGGTCATAATTCTTTATAGATTTTGAAAGCACTTCAATAATAACAACGGGATTCAAAACATTGTATTCATCATTATTCAGGGTTATTATTTCACCGCAAACAATTGAAATATCAGGATAGGTAAATAATGTATTTGCAGGAATGTGGATGCGCTGGTCGCTGTTGTACGTACGGCATGATTTCCCCTTTAGCCTTATGCCAATTTCAGTCATTAAGTTAGAAGCAATTATATTATGCGACACTTTTGCACCGGACATTGCAAACACTTCACCCTTATAATATTCATGCTTTTCCTGCGAAGCATTTTCCATTTCAAGATAAGCCCCGATTGAAATTTTTTGTTGATTACAGGCAATTGCAGGTTCCCTGACTTCCATTGCATAAAAATACAAATTTGTGAAGTATATGGGCCGGCTCAGCTTTTGTTTACTTACGCTTCACAAGTCATCCTGCAAAAACGGCTGTATAGTTTTTCGTATTGGGGAACAATGTTATGCAGATCAAATTTCATGGCCTGCTCCTTTGCATTTATTTTAAATTGTTGCAGCAATGCTTCATCGCTCAGCAATTTTATAGCGTCTTCACTCATCGTTTGCACATCGCCAACATCGGCAAGAAAACCTGTTTCCCCGTTGATATTTATTTCCGGCAGCCCGCCGGCATTTGAACTGATAACAGGCACATTTGCCGCCATTGCTTCCATAGCAGCAAGGCCAAAACTTTCATATTCGCTGGGCAATAAAAACAAATCGGAAATAAGTAAAATTTCTTCTATCTGTTCCTGCTTACCAAGAAAACGCACATCATCCTGCACTTCTAATTTGCGCACAAGGTCTTCCGTACTGCGACGCTCGGGGCCATCGCCAACCAATAATAATTTTGAAGGCAGTTTTTCATGCACATTGGCAAAAATATTTATTACATCTTTCACCCGTTTTACCTTGCGGAAATTGGATGCATGAATCAATATTTTCTCATCATGCGGCGCAATTACTTTTCTAAAAGCATTAATGGGTTTTTTATTGTAGCGGGAATTATCAACAAAATTGTCAATTACCTGTATGTCTTTTTCAATAGCAAATGACCGATAAGTTTCTTCCCTTAAATTCTGCGATACGGCTGTAATGGCATCACTCTCATTAATAGAAAAAGTTACAACAGGCTCGTATGTTTTGTCGCGCCCAACGAGTGTTATATCGGTGCCGTGCAGGGTAGTAATTACAGGAATATTTCTTCCTCTTTTTAATAAAATCTGTTTAGCCATGTAGGCTGCAGATGCATGTGGAATAGCATAATGCACATGCAGTAAATGAAGATCGTGCTTGAGAATAACATCAACCATTGTGCTTGCCAAAGCAAGTTCATAAGGAGGATAATCAAACAAAGGATAGGAAGGCACGCTTACCTCGTGATAAAAAATATTGGCGCTGAAAGCATCAAGGCGCACAGGCTGCTGGTAAGTAATAAAATGAACATGATGCCCTTTATCTGCCAATGCCTTGCCAAGTTCCGTAGCCAGAACACCGCTTCCGCCATAAGTAGGATAACAAACTATGCCTATACGCATGCAATAATTTTTGGCAAAGTAACAATGTAATAATTACATTATTTAAACCATTTGCAAACGTTGTATTAAGTATGCTTAAATGCGCTTACAAATCAATCATCCATTGTGCATGCTGCGCAAATTTTTTATTCCATGCATCTTTAAATACTGATTGCAGTTTTACACTAAGGTCTGCATTGGTGGCTTTTTTACCTTTCACAGGCGGTATTAAAGTGCTGGCAGAAGGCGCTGTCAATTCAACTTTTGTGGCAAACCATGTTGTATGTAAACGGGGAATAGCAAGGCCTAAAATCATTCCGGGCAAACCATTGAAAGACTCAGGGCCACCGGTGGTTGTAATCTGGTCAGTATAAAATGCCACCACAAAAACCGAATCGTTGATAATGGTAGTGGCTTTGCGGCAATTAAAACCAGCGATATCTCTTGAATCGTTGGTAATTTTCCAATTTGCTTTTCTTAAACTGTCTGCAAGCAGGAATTTAGCATCGTAAACTGATTTTTGGGCAATACTTTGTTTGGTGCCGAGATTGCAAAACACCACATTGTCCTGCGCAGGATCATTAAACCAATCAGGGCCTTTGGGGCCTGCTATTGTTACTTCACGTCCTGGTTCATACAATGTTTTATTGCCATCAAAATATAAGTTGAAATAACTTGTTTTCCATTCAGGCAGTTGTTTCTTTATCGAATTGATAAAGTCAAATCCACCGCCATTATCGTCGTCTTTTTTATAGATGTCATCAATATTGGCAATAAAATGCACCCTTTTTTCAAATTCAATTTGCCCTTTTGCAATAAATATATCCTGTGCATATAGTGAATAATGCATAATGAATAATGAGCAAATAAGCACCGCTATTTTTTTCATACAATAAAATTTATGGTTGATTAGACGCTGGCATGCCTGCTGCTGTTTTGGAAAAATTCCATACAAAACTGAGCATGAAATAACGTTTGATGGTATTATAATTTCTTTCGGTGATAACATTGGTAGATAGCTGTCGCTGGTATCCTTTATTCTGATTGAGCAAATCATACACGGAAAACTTAAGCAGGCCTTTATCGTTTTTAAAGAATTTTCTTCCGAGATAAGCATTCCATAAAACCACATTATTATTGGTAGTAAATATGGCCGTTTTTTGCCTGAAACTTGCATCTACATTATTGTTGATCTCAAATTTTGCAGGTAAATAAACAGTGAGGTCAAGGTTATGATTTGTTGTCCAGTATTTTGTTTCAGCAGCCTTATTAATTGATGAAGTTGAAATATTGTAGCCTACACTGGCCCAATAATTAAAATCATATTTCTTCTCTTTGCCTTTATTAAAACCAACATTCACACTCGGGCTGTAATTATTGGTTTCGTTCTTTACGCCATTCACAAAGTTTGAATATTTACTGGAATTATACCGCACGCCATAATTCAAATAAAAATCAGCCTTCGTAAACTTTTTAGACAAACCAATGCCTCCATAAGCATTATAATTTCCGTTCGTATTTACATAAGTATAAGTTGTAATGCCGCTTGTATCTGTAAACTGGTTGGTAACTATGGCGTTTTCTGTTACCGTTACGCCGCCATACATATACATACCTGACTGGCTTAACATTTTATACCGGTTTGCATTAATATACATGCTATGTTGAAACGCTTGTTTTAAACCGGGATTACCTTTTCTTATTATCAATGGGTTGGTATTATCAGCCACCGGCGAAATCTGCGTTATGCCCGGCTGCTGCGTGCGGCCGTTATAATTAATGGAAATGCGGGATTGTGTATTGAACTTATATACAAAATTCACTTTTGGAAAGAAGTTCAGATAATCGCGTTTCAATACAGTGTCTTTAAATAAATCTTTTTGATTGAAATTGGTTGAAGCAATATCTGTTCCTGCGCCAAGCGTTAATTTCTTTCCATTATATCTCAGCGCTGCGCCGCCGGTATTAGTTGTTACATCAAAATTATAGTGCGTGCTGAAAGTATCGTTCAACATTGAATATTTCCCGTCTGCTGCCCGGTCGTACGATAAATTCTCCGCATTATTGGTGCTTAACCTGAAAGCATAATTTATTTCAGCATAAAGATTTTTAATCAAAGGTTCCGTATAAACGATTTTAGAATTAAACATATTCACTTTAGAATCGTTTCTCTTCTCCTGGTCTGTTGAATCATTTAAAAACAAAACACCTTTGGTATAAAATGAATTCAGCGAACGCAAAAATCCATCAGAATTGGAAGCATTGTAAACATTGCTGATATTTAAAGAAATTGTTCTTCCCTGTTTCTTAAATTTCTTCTTCAATAAAAGGTTTACATTAAAATTTGAGTTATCGCCCGTGGAGTTAATTGATCTTTTGCTTTGGTTTACCAGTACACTGTTTTCATCCAGCGACTGGTTTGTATAATCGCTGAACGAATTTGAATGGCCTATGTATCCGCTGCCGGTGAATTTTAAAGAAAAGCTGCTGTCAAACTGCTGCTCATAAATACTGCTTACCGAATGCCGGTTCCTGCTGTTGAAAGTTCTGGATGTTTCAGTATTGTAAAATATACTGTCAGGCAAAATTGATTGCGAGTATGTATTGCCTTCACCTGATGTATTTAATTTATTAAAGCGGTAACTGCCGTTGAAGTTTTGTTTATCATCATTAAACTTATCGCCAAAATTTATGCCGCCTGCCCAGCTTTTGGGAACGCCTTCACCATAATAACTGCCGCCCGAAAAATCGTCGCCGCCTTCAATATAAAAGCCGCCAAAATCATCATCATATTGCAAACTGTTACCGCTTCCATAACTGCTTTGCTCATTCCAATCCAAACCCGTTTTACCGGTGCTGCTCATAATGCCATAAGCAGAAATCTTTTTCTTACCTTTAAAATTATTGATCATGGCGCTGTTATTCCACCGGCTATCAGTGCCGCCGCCCACATCAAGCTTTCCAAAATATCCTTTCTTTTTATCTTCTTTCAGTTTAAGGTTGATGGTTTTCGTTTTCTCACCATCATCAATGCCGGTAAATTCAGCCTGGTCGCTTTTCTTGTCAAAAACCTGCACCGACTTTAATGCATCCGCCTGCAGGTTTTTTGTTGCAACGGTTGGGTCATCGCCAAAAAACTCTTCCCCATCCACTAATATTTTCTGCACTTTTTCACCTTGTGCCGTTATGTTGCCATCTTTATCCACCTGTATGCCGGGCAATACTTTCAGAAGGTCTTCTACGCTTGCACCCTGTCGCACATGAAAGCTATCAGCTGCAAATTCCAGTGTATCGCCTTTCATGCGCATAGCTGCAATTCTTGTCCGCACTTCAACATCAGCCAAAAGGTTAGCTTCTGTTGTCAGCATAACATTACCGATATTTTTTGTTTCGCCCGGCGTAAAAGAAAGTACGTCAAAATAATCGGCATAGCGGTTGCGTGTAATCATTAATACATATTTTCCCGTATCAAGATTATCTATTTCAAATGTGCCGCCTTCTTTGCTGCGTGTAAATTTATAAAGTGTGGAATCCTGCGATCTCAGCAGCGCAATGGTTGTATTAACAAGCTTAACATTTTCTGATGTATCAATTGTTACACCTGTTAAAGTTGCTTTTTGTGCTGATGCATAAATGCTGAACAATAAAAAAAATAAGAGGATAGAATTTCTTTTCATAAGCGACCAGGGGGTTTCACTTTCAAAATTGGAAGTAAATGCTCCAAACAAAAAGTTAATGATTTTCAAATATGTTTAAAGGCTTATAGCATCTTTGAACGGCATAAGGTTTTGATCTCACTTTTTTCTTAACACAAATCAATTTGCATCATTGCAACTATATATAGGCTTTATCATTTGTACAAATATTGCTTTGCGCAACATAATAAGCCAATAATAATTTTATCCCGAAAGTTTACCAACACTGTAAATAATGTAATTTACCCGCATTAATTATTAATGCTTTAAAACAAGTTGATCTGCTATGATGCTTTTACCAAACATTTTCCACAAATATCGATGCATGAAACCGAGTCTTTTTTTTACCTGCCTGTTCCTGTTTATTTTTTCAACTGTTCAATCTGCAGCCCAATCAAAAAAATTTGATACAACTGTGAAGATGGGCGAGCAGGGTTTTCGCGTTGAATGCAATAACAAAAATGCTGATAAAAATGAAGTAACTGTTTCACCCATTAATTTACAGGTAAGCGGCAGAAAGCCTTCGTTTAGTGTATATGGAAAAGTATTGAATGCATTTACAGATGACATGAATGATGATGGCCGCCCCGATCTTGCTATTTGTGTTTACAGCGGCGATAATGATGCTATAGGTTCTGTGGTTGCCATATCTTATAATGCCGATAAAGGTTTCGACCCCATTTTCTTTCCGGATATTTATCTTGATGCTAAAATCCGGGAAGGTTATAAAGGGTACGATGTGTTTTCGCCGTTAACCGGAACGCTGATGCGAAAATTCCCGGTTTATATGCCAGGCGATGCCGCCGATAAGCCAACAGGCGGCACACGTGTTGTTCAATATAAAGCTATGATGGAGAATGGCCGCCAGTCGTTCAAGGTTTTAAGATCGTATGACACAAAATAATTGTCATTAAAAAAATAACAGCTATGGAAAATACAAATGATGATGTACAGCATCACACACAACATAAAAAATATGAAGACATACATTTTGTTGACAGTGCAAAGCCCGTATGGAATTATTCACTGTTCAGTGATGAAGACGTCAGTAATTTTCAAAATGGCACACATTACAGGCTGTATGAATTATTTGGCAATAAACAGCTTGAAGTATTAAACACACAGGGAACTTATTTTGCTGTATGGGCGCCAAATGCAACGCAGGTAAGCGTTATAGGAAATTTTAATAACTGGCATAATGATGCGCATAAATTATTTGTAAGGCTTGATAAAAGCGGTATATGGGAAGGTTTTATTCCAGGTGTGTGGAGCGGTGAAAGTTATAAATATCATATTCATGGTTATGGCGGAACGCAGTTGAATAAAGGCGACCCCTTTGCGCACCTGTGGGAGAAACGGCCGCTTACGGCATCAATCACGTGGGGCACTTTTTATGAATGGGCAGATGAAGCATGGATGCAGCAACGCAAAAAAAACAATGCGCTCACTTCACCCTTCTCTGTTTATGAAGTGCACCTGGCAAGCTGGATGCGCCCCAATAAATATGATGAAGAAAGCTATAATACCTATCAGCAAATAACAGAAAGGCTGGTGCCTTACGTGCAGGAAATGGGTTTCACGCATGTTGAATTTATGCCGGTAATGGAACACCCTTTTGATGGCAGCTGGGGCTACCAGGGCACGGGTTATTATGCGCCCACTTCGCGTTTTGGAAGCCCGCAGGATTTCGCGGCGATGGTTGATGCATTTCATAATGCAGGCATTGGTGTTATTCTCGATTGGGTGCCATCGCATTTTCCTTACGATGCACACGGTTTATTTATGTTTGATGGAACGCATACTTATGAATATGCAGATATGCGCAAAGGCTATCATCCCGACTGGAATTCTTATGTATTCAATTATAAACGTGGCGAAGTAAAAAGCTTTTTAATAAGCAATGCACGTTTCTGGTGCGACCGTTTTCATGCAGATGGCCTTCGTGTTGATGCAGTAAGTTCTATGCTGCGCCTTGATTACAGCCGCAAGGAAGGCCAATGGGAACCTAATGAATTTGGCGGCAATGGCAATATTGAAGCAATTGCTTTTATTAAAGATTTGAATGAAACTTTATTCAGGGATTTTCCAGATATACAAACCATTGCCGAAGAAGCCTCCGACTGGCCGGGTGTAAGCAGGCCAACATTTGAAGATGGGCTTGGCTTTGGCATGAAATGGATGATGGGCTGGATGCATGATACGCTTGATTATTTTAAGATGCAACCATCACTGCGCCATCTTATTCAAAACAAGTTTACGTTCAGCATGATGTATTTCTATGATGAAAACTTTATGCTGCCTTTAAGCCATGATGAGGTGGTGCATGGCAAAAGCCCGATGCTGTATAAAATGCCCGGTGATGAATGGCAGAAATTTGCTAACCTGCGTTTACTATATACTTATATGTTCACGCATCCCGGTTCCAAACTTTTATTTATGGGCGATGAATTTGCTGCATCAAGCGAATGGAATTATAAAAGCGAGTTGCAATGGAACCTGCTGGGATTTGTAAGTCATGGCGGCATGAAATATTGCGTTCAGAAACTAAATGAGCTATATCGTAATGAGCCGGCATTGTATGAAAAACAATTTATGCCCGGTGGCTTTGAATGGCTTGACCTTACAAAGGGCAGCAATGCCATTATTGGTTATAAACGTATTGGTAATGACCGTAAAGATGATGTGCTTGTGATTTTAAATATGACAACCCAAGTGCGCAATGATTGGGAAATATATGTGCATGATAAAGGAGAATGGGAAGAAATCTTCAACAGCAACAGCAAAGAATTCTGGGGCACCGGCGATGTATTCAATCCTGAAATAAGAGCAGAACTTGTGGATGAAGGCACGAAAGCTTATAAGCTAACTATTAACCTGCCTGCATTGGGCGCGGTGGTGTTGCGGTAACGCGGTCAGGCGCATCAAATTTTTTAAATAATAGTTGCAATGTTAATATGGTTTAGTTAAGAAGAATATTCAATACTCAATAAAACAATACACAATACAACAGGCAGCTTAAACCTGATATATAACCATTGGAATAAAGAGATAATTGTTCCATTGCTTTGCTGCTATTTCCATACCTCAAATCTGCCATAAAATGCCCCATGTGGTAAGCCCAGCTTTATAATGTCAATAAACTTTAAAACAATATAAATGCGTTCGTTCGTAATCACTTATTTGTTGACCTGGCATTCAACCGGGAGCATTTAGAAAAAGATACTTTAAAATCTTATGAAAATAAAAACCCGCACTTTTGCTAATGGTCTGATGGCATAGAGCCGTCTGACCACGTCCCCTTCCCAAAACTTTAAATTATAATTACGATATGAACAAATACACATTACCTGCAATTATAATTATAATATTAACCGCAGCGTGCAATTCGCAACCCAAACAACAAAATATCAGTGCAGTAAATAACCTTTCCGATTCTGCTTTATTCGATACTATTCAGCGCAGGACATTCGAATACTTCTGGACGGGCGCGGAGCCCAACAGCGGCATGGCGGCAGAGCGCATTCATATTGATGGTGATTATCCCGAAAACGATCAAAGTACCATTGCCGTTGGTGGCAGCGGTTTTGGGTTGATGGCAATTTTAACAGGCATTGAACGCAATTATATAACAAGGCAACAGGGATTTGAGCGCCTGCAGAAAATTGTAAACTTTCTTGAAAAAGCAGATCGTTTTCATGGCGCTTATCCGCATTGGTTGCTGGATGAAAACGGACATGTTCGTCCTTTTGGTTTTGATGATAACGGCGGCGATCTCGTAGAGACAAGCTTTTTAATGCAGGGACTTTTATGCGTGCGGCAATATTTTAAAGATGGCAATGATGAAGAAAAAAATTTAGCAGCCCGTATTGATAGTTTATGGAAAGCTGTTGAATTTGACTGGTACCGCCAAAACAATCAAAATGTTTTATACTGGCACTGGAGCCCAAACTATGAATGGAAGAAAAATTTTGCCGTGCATGGTTATAATGAATGTTTGATCATGTATGTGCTGGCAGCATCTTCGCCTACGCATGGAGTACCTGCAGAAGTATATCACGAAGGCTGGGCGCAGAACGGCGCTATCAATAAAACAAGTAATTATAAAAATGATACGCTGCATTTATTCATGCAGGGAAATCCGCCGCATGGCGGGCCATTGTTCTGGGCACATTATTCATGGCTTGGTTTAAACCCGCATGACTTAAAAGATCAATATGCTGATTACTGGAAAGAGATGAGCACCATGGCAAAGATGAATTATGAATGGTGTGTTGACAATCCCAAACAATTTAAAGGTTATGGCAAAGATAGCTGGGGTTTAACGGCAAGTTATTCTGTGAAAGGTTATGCAGCACATGCGCCTGATTCCATAAACGATCTCGGTGTTATTTCGCCAACGGCAGCCTTATCATCTTTTCCTTATACGCCTGAACAATCAATGTCCGCCATGAAGCATTGGTATAATGATTCAACACTTCGAAATAAATTGCTCGGCCCTTATGGCTTTTACGATGCCTTCAGTGAAACAGACAACTGGTATCCGCAACGTTACCTTGCCATAGACCAGGGGCCCATTGTGGTAATGATGGAAAATTATCGCAGCGGTTTGTTATGGAAATTATTTATGAGTTGTGATGAAGTAAAAAATGGCCTTGCCAAATTAGGCTTTACAATAGCAGAATAAAAAAAATACATGAAACAATTTTTTAGAACTTATTTTATTGCAGCAACATTATTATTTTCCAATGCTGCATTTGCGCAGCCAATTATTCATTCGCATAACGATTATTCGCATACGGTTCCCTTCCGCGATGCTTACAACAATAAAGCCGGCGTTATTGAAGCCGATGTATATTATGTGAACGATGAATTAATGGTAGCGCATAATAAAACAGACATCAGGCCAGCCAGCAGTTTAAACAATATGTACATTCAGCCAATTGTGCAATTGTTTGATACCGGTAAAAATGTACATAGCTTTTATTTAATGATAGACATAAAAGAAAACCAGGTGCAGGCATTGCCTGCATTGATGAATTTATTGCAGCAACATCCTTCAGTATTTAACAGGCAGATAAATAAAAATGCAATACAGGTTTTTATAAGTGGTGAAAGGCCCGCAGATTCAACGTTTCATAATTATCCGTTTTATATAATGTTTGATGGTTTGCCTGATAAAAATTACGCACCAAAAGATTTGGAAAAGATAGTAATGATAAGCGATAATTTTCGCACGTATTCCAACTGGAATGGTAACGGCGCTTTACCCGCTGCAGACAGCATTAAAATTGAAAACATGATCAATGCTGCACATGCTTTGGGCAAACCTGTGAGGCTATGGGGAGCGCCGGATACAAAACAGTGCTGGCAAACAATGATCAACCTTAATGCTGATGTTATTAATACCGACAAAGTAACAATGTGCAGAGAGTTTTTAAATGCACAAAACGATTTGCATTAAACAAATGCTTACGCAATTGCACGTTAATATAGATTGATTGTAATTAACGGTCAAACGCTTGTTAAATCAAATAATTAATCAATTTGGTAGCTTTACAATTTCTGTTAGAACTACACCATTAATAACGAAACAATTCCCGATGATATTTAAAATTGTTGTTACCACAATTGCTTTTTCATTTTGCTTAAATGCTGTTGCACAAATCAATAACACAACTTACCCGGACTCCATTGCGCCCGTTGGCGTTATTAAAGATATATCCGACAGCGCTTTGCTTGATATTGTGCAGCGGCAAACCTTCCGATACTTCTGGCATTATGCACACCCGGTAAGCGGCCTCGCAAGGGAAAGAGATAATACAGTGCAGGGCGATTATTATTGGGATTATATTAATGAAGCGTATGACGAGCCAAACTTCAGCAAAAAAACTTACGGCCCTGAAGCCTGCGCTACCGGAGGAACAGGCTTCGGGATTCTGGCAACTATTGTTGCCGTAGAAAGAAAATGGATTGGTTATGATACAGCATTGAAACGCCTGGTGAAGATGGTTGATTTTCTAAATACGGCAGACAGCTATCATGGTATCTTCCCGCATTTCATGAACGGTGCAACAGGAAAAACAATTCCGTTTGGCAAATTAGATGACGGCGCAGATATTGTTGAAACGAGTTATCTGCTGATGGGATTTTTATGTGCGAAGGAATATTTTAAAGGCGATACGCCACTTGAAAAATATTTCAGGAACCGCGTTACGCAATTATGGAACAGCGCTAACTGGAATTGGCATGCAAACGGTGGAAATACTTTACTGTACTGGCATTGGAGCCCGATGAATTCTTTTGATATGAACTTTCCCATTCGCGGTTATAATGAATGTTTGATAACATTTATTATGGCAGCATCTTCGCCAACACATGCCATTTCACCTGATGTTTATTTCAACAGTTTTGTAAACAGCGCTTCTTATATTAATGATAAAACTTATTACAACATAAAGCTGCCGTTAGGCTTCGAATTTGGCGGACCGTTATTCTTTGAACATTATACTTTCATGGGCGTTGATCCGCATAATTTAAAAGACTGGCATACGGATTACTGGGAGCAGGTGGTAAACCATACCCGTATTAACCGCGCTTATTGCATCGACAATCCAAAAAAATTTAAAGGCTATAGTGAAAACTGCTGGGGCTTAACGGCCAGCGATAGTTACAAAGGTTATGTAGCGCATTGCCCGCAGGAAGATGTGGGTGTAATATCACCCACTGCGGCTTTATCATCCATGCCTTACACACCTGAGTATTCCATGCAGGCATTAAAACATTTTTATTATGATCTTGGTGATAAAATCTGGGGGCAGTATGGTTTTGCGGATGGCTTTAGTGAAGAACATAACTGGTATGCCAAAACACATCTGGCCATAGACCAGGGGCCAATTGTTGTGATGATAGAAAACTACCGCAGCAAACTTATCTGGAATTTATTCATGCATATTCCTGATGTGCAAAACGGGTTAAAGAAACTAGGCTTTAAGAGCCCATTCATTAAAAAGCAGTAATTGCAATAACTTAAACAAAAAAGCAACTTATGAAAACAATCTCTACCTTATTATTATTGTTTGCATGCATATATGCAAATGCTCAATCTGCTACTAAAGCTGTAACAAATGCAGCCTGCATTAATCCTGTAAACCTGTTTGCTGAAAACATCACCACTAACTCAGCTTTATTAACATGGAAGAGGTATGATAAAAGTGCTTTATCATTTAATCTTATCTGGCGTGAATATACCGCCAAATCAAAGTGGGATACTGTTTTTAATATTCAGGATACAAATTATTTATTGAAAAACCTCAAACTCAATACACAATATGTTTTCAGGGTGGCATCCGTTTGCAGCGACACTATAAGCAGGTATAAATTAAAATGGGTTTTTAGCACACTTGCAAAAGGCGGATATTGCGCAGCACATTCCAACTCCTTAATTTATATTGAATCCGTAAGATTTAAAAATAAAAAGAATACGAGCGGAAACAATGGTTCGGGCTATGGTGATTATACAAACATAATCGTTCCTTTTACAAAACAAAAAAATTACACCTTGTATGTGAAGCCGGTAAAAAGCCCGCTGATAAACGATTCGGTAACAGTAAGCATTTATATAGATTTTAATAAGAATAAACTTTTATCCGATGCCGGTGAACTTATAGGAAGAAAAAAAACTTTGGGAGAAAAGGAACTGCCTTTTAGTTTTATTATTCCTGCCAATGCGGTAAATGGCAATACACGGATGCGTATTGTAACCGAAGAAACATTTTTTGCCTACAACGAACCATGCAATTATACGAATGGTGAAACCGAAGATTACAGCGTAAAAATTACTGCATTATCATCAGCCAATGATGATAATGCAGTAATGATGACCAATAAAGAAATAAGTAACCTTGTGGTGCATCCTAATCCGGCAGGCAATGCAGCAACAGTTAGTTGCAGTATTGAGAATACAGGAAATATTGAATTGATGATTGTTGATCAGTCAGGAAGAATAAGGTTATCAGAAAAAAAAGGAATTCAGGTGAAAGGCAAATTCAATACACAGCTAAATACAACGAATATTCCTGATGGTAATTATATTCTTGTGTTAATCAAAAATGGCAGCATTACTGAAAGAACTATACTCGTTATAAGACATTAATAATACTTTACTTTTTTTAAACAATATAAACAGGAACATGTTGTTAAGATTTGATAGCCCATACGTTAATCTAATCAATTTGGCAGCTTTATAATTCCTGTTGAGATTGCGTGATTAATAAGGGAACAATTCCTGATGATATTTAAAATAAGCTAAAATATAGAAATTAGTAAGTTTTATTTGAAAGATTTGTTTGATAAATGCCGAATGCCCCTATATTTGCACTCCCGAAAACAAACGGGGAGTTTTGGATCGGTAGTTCAGTTGGTTAGAATGCCGCCCTGTCACGGCGGAGGTCGCGGGTTCGAGTCCCGTCCGGTCCGCAGATTAAAATAATAACGCCTTGTAAGTCAAAAGCTTGCGAGGCATTTTTCATTTCGGGGTAAACACTTACCTAAAAACTCAAGACTTCACTGAATAATCCTCTTTTATTCTGCATCAAAAGAAAGTTCTTGAAAATAGTTGAGTTTGGAACAGTAATATTTATTATAAGGTTTTGCGTATCCCTCTCTTATCATTATTTCACTTAAACAAGCACCATTAGAAAGAATAACGTAAGCCAGTGTCCAGCTATGCCTATCCACATTTGAGCTTCCTTCTGTTATCGGAGAAACATTTTGTCTCGGATGAACAATAGATGACAAGAACGCTTTAGATGCCATGCCAAGGCTTAAAAGCAGCTGACCGGTATGTGTGTTTGCCTTCATCCTGGATCAATTTTCTACACCTATTTATTTCAGGTGTGCATCAATTCTCAAGAGGCGTATTTCAGTTTCATTTTTGCGAACATATCAAACTACAAATAAGCCACCTCCATCAACAATTCTTGTTACAGTATAATGAGTTTTTACTATTTGCGGTGCGATTGCTATGTTTTGCATTGCTTTTCCTTATATATAGTGCTGATTTTCAATTATTCACGAATTTATTTTGAAAATAAATAGTTTCTATTAAAAACCACTTTTAAACATTGTAAAAATGGCAAGACAAACAGGGTTTAACAAGATACTCTGGCACAATGGGCGGGGTCCGTCACTTCAAGATTAAAGGTCTTTCTGGCGACTTCGCGGAATGGTTGGCGGTCCTTCCGATGATCAGATCTTAACGGCTCTCCTGAGTTTGAAAGAACTCGTGAAAACATGAACGAATTTGGCGGCTGCACTTCAGCCGGTAAATCAATCCGCACTCGTTTAAGCCAGGTAATCAAACAAATGAGTGATCCACAAATGGCCGGCAGGCTTACCGCAGAACAGTGCATTAAGAATAGATGAAGAAGATGATTTTGGATTGCTGGCAGCCATAGCGCGCTATAATACAGTTGGGGCAGTAACCGTTAAACCGATAATGACATGAGCATTCCTGAAATTGAATATTGCCCGGGTTTACTGACCGAAGGCTATCATACCTATAGCCTTGTTTTTCTGCGAAGGATGTTCGATGCAAAAAAGGTAAGCCACATATTAGGCTACGATTCACCTCAACACAGCGAAGAAGACGCAATACGGTTTATATAAAACAGGAAACGTATTTCCATATCTGGTGTTCAAAAAATGTCGTTGGCATTTCACAAGAGTGAACTTAGGTTAACGAAAGAAGGAGAACAGGGAAGCTATATATTAAACCCTATTCCCAGAGACCTGAAAAAAGTGAACCAGATGCCGGCTAATGAACATGTTACTATGCAAATAGCGGCACAGGTATATGGGATACACGCTGCGGAAAACGGAATAATCTTTTTAAAGACGGCAGCCTGCATACATCACCTGCAGTTTTGATGTAAGAAAAGATGGCAGTAAATGGGAAAGAAGATTTTGCTACGCTTGCAGGTAAAACAAAAGTTACAGCCGGTATGAATTTTAAATATGATTATTCTTATGGAGAGGCAGTTGCGTACCTAACGTACTTATTTGCTGAACTATAACACAAAATGCAACAGCCTTAACAAGGCATGAGAAAATGAGTGATATGATGGGTACGTGTTTTATTGAAAATTTAATAAGAAGAAACAGTTTTCTTTAGATTTTTATTTTAACCTCCATTACTTTACATCGTATTCTTCCTATCCTTTTCTCATTGCATCATCTATTTTTTATCCTGTTTACTTTCTTTGCTGTACATATACCCCAGGCATTTTTAAATTGATCGTATTCCAGGTTGCATCCAGCTTTTGGGTAAAAACTAAAGATTGAAAAAATTTTCAACACAAAACCTCTTTGCGTTTAAAGAAATCATGTGTTTTATATAGGCTTTTGTTTAAAATTAAGGTCGCTAAATTATTTTGATATACAAAAATTTTTTATGTATGTTTGAATACGTAAACCGATTCCTGAGAAAAACTGCCATAAACCATAGGATTGCTTTCGCTTTTCTTATTTTAATAAAAACTTTAATTGATGGAAATGTTTTTGGATTGTGAGTTTAACCGAACTCTCAAAAGATAATTTATTATGTCGTACATTATTAAAGCTGAAATAAACGGAATACAGGATTTTATCTTTAACATTCAAAGCAAAGGTGCTGCTAAAGCGCTAAAGGCGCGATCCTTTACCATAGAAGCTTGCTGCTATCTTATTGAAAAAATATTTGAGGAATCATTTCCAAAGGGAAACAAAATTTTTACGGGTGGCGGTAATGTTTATTTTGAAACAGGCATTGAAAACATAAATGAGGAAGAATTTAGAAAAGCATACTCAGAAAAAACAAGCCTTATTATCAAAGCTCTGTTACCTTACCAGCTAACCGCAAGCTTTTCTTACAGTTTTTTTGATAATCGACAAGCCTTTGGGATTTTTATTAAGTCTTTAAATGAAAAACTTAACAGTAATAAATTAAGGTTTGGAGTAAATGACATTAATGTGTTTTTACCCAATGCCGGTCTTCATAAAAACCAGTCAGACTTCATGTCATTAACTTCAACTTACGCCCGCAATAATTCATTTGAGATAAGACAAGATAATAACGACAACAGAAAACTGGTTACAGGAGAAGGCGTAGCCCTATTAAATCAAAAAATTATTTTTAATAATAGGCCTTCCGGTTTTCTAATCCCTTTGCCTACATGGAATAGCGACCTATTATTCAACTACCAGGATGTGATAACGGAGATAAAACTTCAGGACGATGAAGATGAATATGCAGCTCCTAAAAAGGATAATATAATCTCATTTGAGTACCTCGCAGCGTTTGCAAAAAAAAGAACAGGAACAGATAACCTTGGAATCTTAAAATTAGATATAGATAATCTTGGAAAGCTGTTCCAAAAATTAAATCAAAAAGAGCAGAATGCTTTTTTGTCTAAAAAAATGCAATTCTTTTTCAGAGAGGCAATTATAAAATTACTTGATAGTACTGTTACAATAAACAATGAAAAATACAGATTGAAAGATAATATTTATACAGTTTATGCCGGTGGCGATGATTGCTTTTTTATTGGGGCATGGGATGCTATTATTGAGTTTGCCATAAAGTTGCAAAAAGAGTTTAGCAAGTTTGAAACTGAAATAAGAAAGAAGATAAACGTATTTACAAAACCAATTACGCTTTCTGCAGCAATTATACTCGTTGATTCACATTTTCCCGTTGTACGTTTTGCTGAAATAGTTGAAGATGATCTTAAAACTGCAAAAGCAACAAAAGCCAACGAACAGTTTGATGCATCGGGCGAACAAATGAAAAATAATATAAGCTTTATGGGCCATGTTTTTTCCTGGGAAGAATTCTATGAGTTGATTGAAGTTAAAGACACTATGAATGAAATGATAAATGAATATAATGAATCAAATGCTTTTCTTCACAGAATTATAAACTCTTTTGAGGGCAGTGACAAGATTTATTGGCAAAAATGCAAAGAATCAAAGCCTTTTAATCCTTCTGTATTATGGAGATTTATTTACAGCTTCAGAGACATAAGGCATAAACCCTATTTCAATACGTCCGGCCTGCACGATAAGTTTTTTTCAGAAAAAAATGGTTATTACAGAAGGTATATATGGGAGCATTTTTCACCAGGCAAGGAAATATCCCAAGTAATGCCTGTCGCAGCAAGATGGACCGAATTACTAAACAGAAATAAAAATTAAATCATGTCAAAAGATTACAATAAAAACCATAATAGAAATCAAAAACCAAATTCTTCAGATTCAATTTCAAAAATTGCAGATAAATATACCCCCGCAATTAAAAATATGTTGTTGTTTGAAGAATCGAGCACTGCTGAAATAAAAGCCGGAATAGAATCAATTAAAAGTTTGATGGAAAAAAACTCTGGTATTACTGCACACCAAATTCGAAACATTTTTTCCTTAATTAAAGACTTGAAAGAAAAAGATGCGGTGAAAAAGCTTAATGAATTACAGCTACTAAGACCCAAACTTGCTTATATAGGGGCACGGCAGAAAGATGATGATGGAAAAATCATCATTACAGTTTTAGATGACGTCATAAAATCTATTGATCTAAGTCAAGATAAAGAAAAAATAAGTAAAAAAATAAATGGCTTACACTACATAATGGAGAGTATGGTTGCTTATCACAAATTTTATTCAAAAGATTAAATTATTAACAATGTTAAAGCTTACCAGTAAGATTATTATTAAAGGGAAATTATTTTGTCATACCGGTTTACGAATAGGAGGTAATAAATCTTCGCTCGAAATTGGCGGCGTAGATTTAAATATTATAAAAGACGCCAGGGGCGTTCCTTACCTGCCCGGAAGCTCCCTAAAAGGAAAACTCAGATCATTATTAGCTAAGCCGAACGGATGGGAAAGTATAAAAATGGATGGACAGATCGTTACTGATTTATTTGGCGGGAGTGGTGGTAAAGATTCAAAATTAATTACCAGGCTGTTTGTGAGAGACGCAACGCTTGATGTTGCAAAGTTTAATGAAGACTTTCCTGATAAAAACAAAAGGGATTTTGAATACAGTGAAACCAAAACTGAAAATGTAATTAACAGGAGTACCGGAAAAGCACAACATCCAAGAACAATTGAACGCGTGCCGGCAGGGGCTGTTTTTAATTTTGAAATGATGCTTGACATATATGAGAATGATAACCTTAAAAAATTCCTGGAAACACTTACCAATGCTTTTGAATTACTTGAATATGATTACCTCGGGGGGCATGGTAGCCGCGGCTCGGGAAAGGTTAAAATATATTCCCTGGAATTAAAAGGAAAAAAGTGGGCAAATAATGAATTAACTGATATGAACCTTAATGAATATACTGAAATGTTCAAAAAATTTGCTGAACCTATCAATGAAAAAGTACAGGCATGAAGTCAGTAACACTTTATTGCAAACGCGGAAGCTGCTTTCATTTTGGAAGATACGCCCCGGATAGTGACACCGCTTTGAGTGAAAGCGATGAAATTATGCATTCAGATACACTGTTTGCAGCCCTGGTAAATACCTGGCAGGATATATTCAGCGATGCCAATGAACTTGTAAAAGCTTTTGAGGATGGAAAAGTAAAAATATCTTCACTCTTTCCATGTATACAACAAAATGGAAATTTTGTATGGTTCCTGCCCAAGCCCATATCTTTTAACCTGTTTGATTCAAACAATTACAAGAATTATCGCAGTATAGAATATATTTCAAAAAAGGTATGGGAAAGCATACAAAACCCTCCGGATTTATCCGGCTCTCAGCAATATATACAGATTGGAAGAAAAGAAGTTAATGGCAGAGGCACAGTTGGAAGACGGGTATTTATATTAGATAAAGATGAGATAAATATTCCCGGTGAAACCACAGGTAACTTAGTGCAATCTTTGGCAGTTGTAAATAAAGAAACCCTGCCCAAGGTACGTGTAAGGGATACTGAAGAAGAACGTGGCATTTTCCAGTTAACTGTAACTGAAATATGCGACAATTCAGATGTAGCCGAAGATATTCTCGTTCATTATTATTTTCTTCTTGATTGTAATGAAGATAATGCTTTGTACCAGAATTTAAAGCTGGTATTAGATATGCTGCCTTACACAGGAATTGGCGCTGAAAGAAGCACCATTGGCAAGATTGAAAAAGTTGAAGTTAACGAATGGAATATTTATATGAATGATGCAGACCAGCATATGAATTGTACTGTTTCACTTTTTTCACCCATGCATTCCGATCTTAATAAACTGGTTTATTTCAAATCCATCATGCGCGGAGGAAGGCGGCTCGGCAAAAATGAAGGGCAAGGCCAGTATTTAAAAACGGTGAGAATGATAAGCGAAGGCGCAATAATACAGAAGAGTGCAGAAGGCCAGCTTGCCGATGTAAGCCCCGGCGCTGATAAATCTTATTTAAGGCTTGGTAAAGCTATTTGCCTGCCCGTACGTTCAAAATGGATACCTGATTATGAAGACTGAAGCATTAGGGGTACACATGCCTGTTACAATAAAAACAATTACGCCATTGCATATAGGCAGTGGAGAAGTGCTTAGCCCATTGGCAGATTATTGGATGGATGACAAAAAAAATATCCACTTAATAAACCAGGATGCGTTTTCCCAATTAATTCAAAAGAAAAACAGAACTAATGAATACGTAAAGTTTGCCACAGCAATAGCAAATGAAAATAAAACTAATGCACTCAGCAATTTTGCCAAAACTTTTTTAGACGAAGAAATTAGTGCTCTTTCAGAAAAAATAATTTTTAAAAGTTTCGGGATAAACAATCCTATTAAAATTGATTGTTGCCTGCAAACTGAGGGGAAGCCATTTGTGCCAGGAAGCAGTTTAAAGGGCGCTATAAAAACAATTTTACTTCTGAATTGGTTAAATTCCGGAGAAGAAGAAAGCGATAATATACTTGATAAATTTTTAGATGCGTTAAATGAAGCAGTTGTTAATAATAATACCTGGAAAGTAGAAGAAAGTTATATTCATGATGTTGAAGAAAAGCTTTTTGGTGTTTTAAAGGGAAATGCGAGAATGCCGGCCAGTTGTTTAAGAATACCTGATACCAATTCGATAGAACTCTCTGACATCGTAATATACAAAGTAGATAGATTTAATTTATTTAAAGCAGAAACGGCAGATTCTTCAATCAGCGTTTTGAAGCAATGCATACCAAAGCAATATGCTTTTCAAACAAGTATATACCTTGATTTTTATTCTGTAAAAAAACAAGAACATCATTTTGCATTTAGGGAAATAACATCTAAACAAAAATTATTTGCTACTATAAACAAGGCATCTCTCAGTGTGTTAGAACATGAATATTTTATAATGAGCAGCAATAAAGTAACTGCAAGATTAAAAGAATATGACTCTCATTTAGGCCGCATTAAAAGCGCTATAGAAGAAAGCAATAATCAAAAGGCTTTTTTGCGCCTTGGCTTTGGCAAACTGCAATTCTATCAAACTATAGCTTTATCAATTTTAAAATATTTTGACTATGACGATGAAAACAGGGAATGGAATAATTACCTGAGATACTGCAATAAATTCAAAAAGGATATATCCAGTTTTTATCCTGTTACACGTGTGCTTACAAGTATTGGACAGGAACCATTAGGATGGGTTGAACTCTCATAATTACTGAATGATAAATATTTTAAACTTCTCTGCGCTTACAGCATTTGGCAGTTATACTTATGAAGAAATAACATTAGCAAAAGCCAGAGAGTTATTGTTAAAAGAAGGATTTATATCAGCAATCAGTCATGAAGGGAATGCCACCTTGCTCTCACAGCTAATGGGTTTTGAAATAGCTTTTAACAGAATAGAATACCGGCAACAAAAGGAAGAAACAGCCTTAGTATTTAAAATAAAAAAGACTTCTTCAAGGACAGGCTGTTGAAGCAGGAGATTTAAGTGAATCAGAAGAATATGAATTCGGGCTATTGAAAAGAGTACAAATTACTTTATTATGAAAAAAAGGTTTTTACAATACATTACTTCCACAAAATTTTTAAGTATACAATTTTACGCAGGTATTGTAATAATTGTTGCTTCAATTTTATTCGGAGCGCTGCAACATTATAAAACCGGCCCGTATTACCAAATACTAACTAAAGTAATTCAAAATGTTTAAAAAAGCCAAACTAATAAGTTATGCAAAATCCGAGGCCATCATTTTTTAGAAGGAACTTTCAATTCGCAATAAAACATTATAAGCGAGAACTTAAAATTGGACTACTTGTTTTATTTGTAACAATAGTTATTGTTTTTTTAAGTTGGTCGTTAGGAGAGTCTTTTTCAAATTTTTATAGCGCGTATATTGATACCGTTATATCTATATCAACTTTAGTAGTTGGAATAGGTTTATGGTTTGCCTATTTAGATAAACGTCGTACAGAATCTTTATCGAAAAAACTTACGGTTCATTTCAAATACGATAAAAAGTATATAATGTCTTGTTTTGAGGCTTATTTAAGCAGTGAGGCAGATATAAGACAATGGGCTC
Source organism: Parafilimonas terrae (assembly GCF_900115755.1). Lineage (GTDB taxonomy): Bacteria > Bacteroidota > Bacteroidia > Chitinophagales > Chitinophagaceae > Parafilimonas > Parafilimonas terrae. Next base: position 191,015 of record NZ_FOXQ01000002.1, on the reverse strand, counting down.
AGCAAATAGGTGCACAAATTAGCAAAGAACGTCAACTTAGTTTTTATCCATATATAACATCTTTAGAACCAAAAGAAAATCCAGCTAATAAAGAAAATAACATACATTCCTTTATGCATTATGAAATTACAATCTACCTCAGAGAACTGCCAACAACAAATCCTCTTTTAGAAAAACACTATGTTTTCTGGATCCAAGATGATGTAAGTTTAGGTTATAAGCAAGGATCACTTGATGAGCACCCTACGGAGCCATTATCTAAAGAACAGGCGTATAATCATATTAAAAAGCATGGAGAAGTAGAAACCCCTCCAATACTTAAGCTCGTTGACATACTTGAAAAGAAGAATGCACTATTAAAACGTAATAATCCAAAAGACAATACTGTAAATGATGAATTGCAAACCTATTATAGGATAATTGATAATCCGGAACTCACAAAACTTAAGGACGAAATAACTAAATTAACAAAAGAATATCAAGATTCATTAAATGATCAAATTCAGCAGCAATCCAACTGAAAACTTCAGTATTATAAATTTCGTGTTGGAAGACGATATTGAACCTTTTGTTTTGAAAACAATAGCGCCTCCCGATGCTATTACAGAAGACTTTGCACACAAAGGAGTAATACTTTCAGGAAGGGGGCCGGTTTGGCTGTATTGCTTTCTAACACATTTTTATCATCCTACAAAATTTGTGGCTACTTATGATCCCCGGTTACAAGGTGCAGTTGTAGTGGAATCGCATGCCAGTCAATATAAAGTTGGTGATATTATCTCAATTGAATCTTCTCTGATAAAAAGCAACGATTGATCAATCCATGCACCCCCTCTCCATCACTACCATACAAACAAATATTCATCTGCAGCACCAGGACCTCGAGGCTGTAAAAAAAGCCCTTGGCACCTGGCTGAAAAAAAAAGGCTTTGCTGAGCATGGTTTTATACACAACCACGAAACAGAAGAAGACCCAGAATTTAAAAAGCAGGAATATCCGTTAATACAATTGCGCCTGCCAAAAGATAAGCTCATGCTCTGGGGCATGAACAAAGGTGCTGACATACTGCAGAAAATAATGATGCATGAAATGCTGCGGGGCTTCCAGTTTCGCGGCACACAATGCCGCATAATACCGGCAGGAACAGGCACCGTAATAAATGAACTTGGGTTTTTAAACGGCAACGAACAAAACAAATATTCGCTCAACTACTTTGCAGCGCTTAACCCCGCCAATGCCAAAGCCTGGCAGGCTTTGCCCAATGCAGCCAAACGCATAGAGCGGCTTGAAGAATTGCTTAAAAATAATATCGCCATGTTTTGCAAGGCCGCCGGTTTTAAGCTGGATAAAGAAAAGCTTAATGCTTCCATTTACTGGGTATGGCACAGTCAGTGGGTAAAAATTAAAGAGCATAATGTTATTGGCTTTACGCTTGATTATACAAGCAACCTGCAAATGCCCGATGGCATTGCACTGGGCAGGCAAACCCGGCTGGGTTACGGCTGGCAAACCAGCCGCAGTATGAAGGAGGATGAACTGGTAACCACTTTGCCATAGCTCTTTGACATATTGGAAAAACAAGGAATTAAGGCAGCATGTTGTATACGGCATTTTATATGGCAAAGTAGAAGGCGCTTTACTTTGCTATGGCCTCGACCCCATGGTTGGCCTTATGCATGCCGAAGGATATAATAAAAAAAGCCTCGTATATGATTGTATTGAGCCCTTCAGGCCCTGGGCCGAATTGCTGCTGGTAACCCTTTTCAGGAACAACGCGCTTACCAGCGCACATTTTAAATATGGCGAAGAAAAAATGACGCTTGAAAAAACATGCAGGAAACTGCTGGTAACTTCCTTTAATGCATTTCTTATGGAAAAAACACTGCTGAACAAGCGGCGCATAGCCCGAAACGACCAGGTTACCGCATTATGCAGCAGCCTGGCACAGGCGGTAAAGAACCATAAAGCTTAAAACCTGTATTATGGACATACTTTTAATTATCAGTTATGATATGAATAACGATAAAGGGCGCACAAAGCTGGCTAAAGAATTGGAACGGTTTGGCTTTACCCGCATACAATACAGCGTATTTGCAGGAACTGCCACCATTGCCCAATGGCGTAACCGGAAAAAGAAAATAGAAGGTATTTTTTTAAAATATGCTGAAGCCGGCGATAAACTGTATGCCATACCGCAGAGCGAAAAAATGTTCAAACAGGCTGAAATGCATGGAACAGGATTTGACATAGACTGGGTAACAGGTAAGGTGCATACTTTGTATTATTAAAACCCCGTATATGGCAAAACAACTTATTGTGCGCACAAATTTTTGTTTAACAAGCGGATGGTTTAAAACTATTTATGCTACATTAGCGGTGAGAGAGTAATTTCAAATCTTCCTTGACTGAAACGTACCTGCGGAGTAGGCGCTCCAGTCACATTTCCGTGAGAGAGTAATTTCAAATCTTCCTTGACTGAAACATTTACTGTTTTGCTCTACTACACCAAAGAATGTGAGAGAGTAATTTCAAATCTTCCTTGACTGAAACAGGTGATAGAGAAATTAAATAATCAATTCTCTGTGAGAGAGTAATTTCAAATCTTCCTTGACTGAAACATTACTACTAATCCGGATAAAAATAGCCCCATTATAGTGAGAGAGTAATTTCAAATCTTCCTTGACTGAAACAATTTATTTGGAATTTGGACTCCAAAATTGCCAGTGAGAGAGTAATTTCAAATCTTCCTTGACTGAAACTTTTTAAATTTCCCGTTCACGCTGGCACCCTGGTGAGAGAGTAATTTCAAATCTTCCTTGACTGAAACATCCGTTAGCCTTGCTATGCTTGCTCCATAGATGTGAGAGAGTAATTTCAAATCTTCCTTGACTGAAACATTCCAACCTCTGTTGTTCCAACCGCTATTCCTGTGAGAGAGTAATTTCAAATCTTCCTTGACTGAAACTTCATACATAATGCTGCATATGTTCTAGCTATGTGAGAGAGTAATTTCAAATCTTCCTTGACTGAAACTTTTAAAGCGGTAACACTGCCGGCGGCAGCATCGTGAGAGAGTAATTTCAAATCTTCCTTGACTGAAACAACCAACGGTCTTCCAATACTTTGATCCAATTCAGTGAGAGAGTAATTTCAAATCTTCCTTGACTGAAACCTGCATCATCCGATTCAGGGGTTGCATAAAGTTGTGAGAGAGTAATTTCAAATCTTCCTTGACTGAAACAATATTTTGGATTCCAGAATTTCCAGATTAACGTGAGAGAGTAATTTCAAATCTTCCTTGACTGAAACAAAGTCCAACCTGGAACCTGCAGCCAACTCTTTGTGAGAGAGTAATTTCAAATCTTCCTTGACTGAAACAAAATCCCCGCATAAGATACCGCAAGTAATACAAGTGAGAGAGTAATTTCAAATCTTCCTTGACTGAAACGTTCTGCAACGCGCATAAACATCCAGCTTTGAAAGTGAGAGAGTAATTTCAAATCTTCCTTGACTGAAACAAATCCAGAGGCCGGTCAAGGTCCTCTAAACTTGTGAGAGAGTAATTTCAAATCTTCCTTGACTGAAACTTTTTAGAGGTTTTTCTATAGAAGAAAACCTCGAGTGAGAGAGTAATTTCAAATCTTCCTTGACTGAAACGTAATCAATTCGAAGGTAATGCATGCGGAATCCAGGTGAGAGAGTAATTTCAAATCTTCCTTGACTGAAACTTCTTTCTTGTCTTTTGGCTCAATAGGTTTTAAATGTGAGAGAGTAATTTCAAATCTTCCTTGACTGAAACATATAATAAAGCCAAGTGCGATAAGCAATATAAAGTGAGAGAGTAATTTCAAATCTTCCTTGACTGAAACCCAATACTCCATATTCCACCTGCTTTGCAGGAGTGAGAGAGTAATTTCAAATCTTCCTTGACTGAAACTTGTTCGTTTGTTACGTCTGCTTTTGGTTCAGCAGCAACCTTGTGTGAGAGAGTAATTTCAAATCTTCCTTGACTGAAACAGTGTTGGAAACAGTTGCATTAACCGCAATTTTCTGTGAGAGAGTAATTTCAAATCTTCCTTGACTGAAACATGTTGAAGACAATAGTCAATGGGAACATTATTCGTGAGAGAGTAATTTCAAATCTTCCTTGACTGAAACCATTAATCATAATAAGGTTCCCAATACTTCTCCAAGTGATAGAGTAACTTCAATTTATCCTTGACTGGTTGAAAGCTGATAGTCCATAGACCATAGTACACAGAAATAAAAGCCATTTTTGAATATGAACTGACAGATAGTTAATGGTTTAACCGTGGACGGTTGACTGTCGGCCATGGACTTGCCACTTAGTGAGAGAGTAACTTCAATTTATCCTTGACTGAAACAGGCGGTTGGCGGTTTAACTGTAAACGGTTAACCGTTTACTCAAGGTGTTTTTTTAACAATGCAAAAAGCTCGCTTTTTGATTTCACCCCTAATTTTTCAAGGATATGTTTTCTATGCGTTTCAACAGTGCTTTCAGATATCGTTAGCTTTTCACCTGTTTCCCTGTTGGAAAAGCCTTCAGCCAAAAGTTCTGCCACTTCTATCTCCCGGCTGGTTAATTCTTTAAACTTTAAATAATCATCCAGCTTGTTCAGCTTCTCAGATGTATGCACGTTTTTTTTAGCGCTGGTTTTAAAATACTTTTCGCCATTAAGCACTGCCAGCAGTACCGGAACCAGCGAATCTTTCTCCGATTTTATTATATAACCGTCAAAGCCCAGTTTTTCCAGTTCTTTTTCCATTCCTTCATATTGTGTAAAAGCAACAACTTTACACTTCTGAAACTTTTGTTTAAGCAGGCCACACGATTTTGCACCATCAATGCCGGGCAGGTTTAAATCCAAAATTATTATATCGGGCCTGCCTGCAAAGGTTGAGTTTATAACAGACCTTGTGTCTCCAAATTCACCAATGAATTCAAATTCTTCATGGGCAGTTACATAGCCGATAATACCATCTCTTGTAAAGGGGTGGTCGTCAATAACAATGAATTTATATTTTTCTTCAGTAGTCATAGCCTGTTACGGTTTTTATTGTATTGTCCCTGTAAGGAATGCGTATTTTTATCAGTGTGCCATAATCAGGAGCTTCCTGTTCAGGATGATGTTTATACACGGGTGATTTTATTTCCAGGTCTCCATTAAGCAGCGTAACCCTTGTATGTATGTTTTTCATGCCCATTCCCCCTTTTTTACTATTCTCCTGGGTTATACCAATGCCATCATCTTCCACATACATAACCACTTCCTTTTTATTAAATGAAAAAAGTATATCGGCTTTTGAAGCCTTTGAATGTTTTAGAATATTGTTCAAAATCTCCTGCACAATCCGGAATATATTCAACTTCACAGCTTCGGAAAAAGGCTTTAGCTGCCTGTTGCAGGAAAAATGAATATTGATATATGATACACCATTTGCATTTTGTTTTAATTTTTCCTGCATTCCTGCAATGTATTTTTCAACGATCACTGCAATTGGATTGGAATCTATATAATCAGGCATTGTATTATGTGAAATATGCCTGGCTTCCACCTGCACCTTATCTAATTCTTCTAATATTTTATCCAGCCTGGCCTTATTTTCATTTGTAAGCCCTGTTATATCCCTTGTAAAATTTTGTATTCCGAAGTTTATTCCTGTTAAAGCGCTGGAAATTCCATCATGTATCTCTTTTGAAATAAGCAGCCGTTCATTCTCGTGCGCTTCAATCACCTTTATAAATGTTTTGGATTTAAACCTGCTGTACCGGAGGGCCAATGCGTAGGTTAATAAAATTATTTCTATAAAAATGCCGGTTTGTAATAGCTCTTCCATATTAAATGCGGCAGGCGTTATACCCAGTTCAAGCAAGGCCAGGTTAATAATTCCTCCTGCTTTCAATAAGCTGCTGGCCAGGTAGAACCTGGCAGTAAGTATGCCCTGCAGTGAATAAATGACAACAGCTATCAGCACTATAACCATTGCTAACAGGATGGTAAAAAGAAAACACACGAGATAAGTGTGGTTTATTACGTAGCCGTATGCGTTCAGGTTAATGCAAAACGGAAATACCGCCATGAACAGGAGCACATATTTTGTAAAGCCGGCAAGTTTATCGAGTAACCTGTTTGTACTATATAACTTTAAAAATATCTGGCATATCTGAAGGTTAAGGCAGATGTTGAAGGAAGCCATTGAAGGCGCCATGGCTGTATTTAAAGGCGGGTAATTACCCCATATATATTCGTAGCCTAGCCCAAAATAGCTTAGAAACCATAATATCCCGGTTATAAGGTAAAGGCCGTAATACAGGTACAGGTAATGCTTTGAATTTAAGAAGAAAAAAAGGCTTAGTATAGCAATAGCTAATAAGACGCCATAAGTAAAGCCATCAAACAAATAATCTTTGAAAGTAGCTGACCTGAAATCCCGTACATCAAAGAGTTTAATAGGCAAATTAAATGTATGGCCCACCTGGTTTATAAAAAGAAAATATTCACTTCTTTGATTACCGGATAAAGAGTCAGTATAAATAAAGTCCTTATGTGGCACAGGCCGTTCAGCGAAAGGGTAAAAATCTCCGAGCTTGCCCAAAGACAACAGGGTATCATGCGTTAGCCTGAACAATTCTATTTCATTCAATCTGGAATTATTAATATCAATAATCATTGCCTCCGAAGAATCCCCTGCATTAAAAGCTGTAAAATGAACCCAGAAATATTGCCCCGGTATGCCTGCATTTAGTACATTTGAAACTACAGCCGTAAACTGGCCGGAGCGATAACTGCTGACAATATTTTTGAGTGTTTCGTTTTTATTATTGGTTTGGTAATACGATAAAGATGAAAGGCTGAAAGCTTTAACCGTATTTTTATGAGAAATGATCTGTTGCCCCAATAACGTATTCCCAACATGCAGAAAGAACAGCAGTATTAAAATGAGTGTTACCTTTTTTTCAGGGCAGGCCATCAGCTAATTAGTTTATCTAAAATTAATTATTAAAATAATTCTTTTTGATATGCTGCTTAAAAAACAGACCCGGGATTATGCAATATTTTACTTGAGAAAGTTATGGCTTCCCTTCTTTATTATATCAGCCTTGCACTTAACCATTATTTTTTCGGTAAAACAACTGTCTAAAAAGATGCCGGATACTATTCCGTCTGTACTTGCCGTATTTCCTGTTGGCTGCTTTTTATTGTATTGTGTTTCTCATGGAAAAAAAGGCTTCAGGGCCATCATGGCCCACAGTAAGTACACGCTCTGGTTTCCTTTCTGGTTTAGCTACAGGCCCCATCCTGTACGAAAGAAAAGAGTTGATATTGACACTATCAAAAAAGATTTACAACCAGGCGATATATTCTTAAGAAGGTATAGCAGATATATAGATGAATTTGTTTTTTCTGAAAATAGTTTCTTTACACATGCAGGCATTTATGTTGATGACTACAATGGCGCGACTTCACAGATTTTGCATTGCACGTCTCAGCGAAATGTGCATGCAACATCGCTTGATGATTTTTGCAATGGCGATGACATAGCTGTTCTCAGGTTCTCATTCAGCGTATCTCCTGAAGAAGAAAAATAAAAAAGTATATAATGGATGGTAAGTGCAGGCCTGATGATGAAAAAAATATTTTAGATAACGAGCTACTGATCTTTAATACGCTGATGGAAAATGCAAAACCTCAAAATACTTATGATTTTGAGGGCAACCCAGATATCCTGAAGATGTATCGCAAAGCCGTTACAAACAGGGCTAAATCTTTAATAGGTACGCCTTACGATTTAAAATTTGATTTTGAAAACTTCGATTCTTTCAGTTGTATTGAATTTGTATGGTATTGTTATAAATGCCTTTTCCCTTTGCACAGGATAAGGGTAAAAGATTTTGAGTTTTTACAATCCTTCAAGGTCCCAATTATTATCCCGGATGTATTTGTTAAAAATGATTTTTTTAAATACATCTATTCAAGTGTGCGACAAGGCGGGTCCAAAATACTATTGATGGAACATGTAAAAAAACACAGATGGGCTTTGGGGTGGTTTTTACTTTCTGTATTTGTTTGGGATGTTATTTTGATGTTACTGTTTTGCTGCTGCTATCATTTTAATAATTAAATAGAACCCCTGCGCCTATTTATGTTTTAATTCTTATAATTTAATATTCTATAACTGAATATATAAAACAGTAAAAATATCAGGGTTAGTGGGTATAGGAAAGGGTGTTTGTCAAAAATAGTTTTGTTAAAGATTGATGGATGATTAAGCAAATCCAAAATCATCAACCAATTCTTTAAACTGATTTTACAAACTTAAAAACTATTTTATGGCAACGATTAAAAACCTTTCAAAATTATTTAGCCAGTTGATGGTATTCTCTTTTTTAATGATTACAGTAAATGCACAGGAAACCAGTAAAGTTTCACAGGCGCCCCAGCGGCCAAAATTTTCTACCAATCTTCACAATGTTAATGTAAGCACTATTGATGGTGTTGTTGCATCAAGCTTTACTTTATTAAAAAGCGTTGATGAAATTGATACAAAGGTACAAGGCATCCAGGGCCAGTTGCAAGGCTCCATACCAGACCCTTCAATGCTTTTAACGCAAATTGATGAATGCTCAAACGCAATAGGCATCGTGGGTTCAACTGCGCCTGACCTGGCGGAAAATGTAGCTGATATGATTGCCAACATAAAAGACCTGCATGTGCCTGTTCTCAAAATTCCCACCGCACTTAAAAATTTAAACGAAGCACGTAAGGCTATCCAGTATTGCATTAGTTATACCAAATATCTTATTGGAACAGCTATACCCAATATGAAAAACGCAAAACTAAAGGCTGAAACAACACCGGCAGATACAACGATTACTGCTAATAATTAATAATGCAAATTGGCTGTCTTCTATCCTGTTGAGCAACTTAATGTTATATCAAACTAACAATTTAAAATACAGAAAAATGAATAAACATATTTTCTTCTTCACGTTTATAACTGCATTATTAATTCTAAATACCAACAATGCACATGCACAAAAGAGCGACGAAAAACTAAGCTTCGGTTTTGGGCTGGAAGCAGGCCTTTTAACCGGAGATTTTAAGGACGTGTACAATTTCGCTGCCGGCATTACTGCACGTGCCTCCTATAAACTTGGGCCCGGTTTTGTCACATTAACTTCGGGTGGTATTGCATTCCTGCCAAAAAATTTCGATGATGAAGACCTTAAAGCAGGGCTTCAAATACCTGTTAAGGCAGGATACAAATATGTATTTGCCGAACATTTTTTTGTTATGGGGGAATTGGGGTTTTCCACCATGAAATATTATTTTGAAGATTACGATGGGGGGCTTGTAAGTGTTAATCAAAGCGGCTTTACGTATGCCCCGGCCGTGGGTGCCCAATTCGGTTCTTTCGAGATAGGAGTAAGATATGAATCTACTGCATTATCAGGCAGCTCTTTATCGGCCGGACTAATACGGTTAGGATTTAATTTTTAAACTTACTAAGCCCATACCGCCCTTTTAAAAAACGGGCTGCCCAAAATACAGAGGCAGCCTTTCTTTATATGAAAAGAAATGAATTTAGCTGTTCGGCAAATGCAATTAGGGACAATTCAATCTTGAAAGGAAAAATGACATACAAAAATAAAGCACTGCTAAAAAGGAATAAATTGATAAAACTTTTTATTTTTAGTAATTCATCACTGCGACACGTCGCTTATTGAATTTAATACTACTGCTGATATATTGTTTGCTAAACCTATTTATAACTAAAAACTAATGCTATGCCTGTACCTGACTTTTTTATAAAGAACGTTCGTATCCCTATTAATGATGACTACGAGTTAACAAATACACCTTACTCTTACGAAGATAGTTCAGACAAGTTTAAAATGTATTTTGAACGAGAAGAAATGGAGAGTAAATTCCTGGAATTTCTTAACAATAATAAGGGGGCATACCTTGTTACCGGATACCGCGGGAGCGGTAAAACCAGTTTTGTAAATAGAGTAATAAAAAAATATAATGGACCAGGATCTTCAAAAAAAATAGTACCGGTTTTTTTAAACCTCGCTCAATCCCTACTGACTGAAATAGATGTTTTGAGAATTATGGTAGCACAGGTAAATGACAAATATTTTGATTCTGATGAGAAAAAGAATGAAAATTTTATAAAGAGGGTTAAAGCAAGAAAGAACAAGTTTTGGAATACGCTAACAATTATATTTTTAGGGCTACTTATTATAGGCATCTGGAAACCAACCTTAATAAAGAACTTTTTTATTATTCCGTTTGAACCTTCTCTTTTTATTGATTTATTAGAAATAAGTTTGAAAGCTGCCTGTTGGCTTATACTTATCTTGATTTTTCGCAGATATTTTTTTCTGTTCAAAAAAAAATCCTTTAATGAAAGAAAAGATGAGGTTGAGAATTTCAACTCGGATTTGGAAGATAAATTAACCTTTTTAAATAAACGTTGTTATGCTTCTGTTACCTCAGAAAAAGCGCATTCAAATGAATTTTTATTTACTTTATTCAATCTCCCATATGCTGGAAGATCAAAGAAAAGGTCGGAAACGCTGCCCGCTGCCACTTCAAAGGAAATTGAATACGCGTTATCCAATATTATAAAAAAATTAAAGGGACGGTTCAATTTCATGTTTGTTTTTGACGAATTAGACAAAATAGATCCGCCAACGCCAACAACTTCTTATTATCAGGAAATTGATTTTACAAAAAATGAAAACTGGAATAATAACTACCTGCAATCACAAAGAAACAGGAAACAGGCAGTAATAAATTTAGTTGCAGGCTTAAAAAATTTCATAACTACTGCAGAAGCAAGTTTTGTTTTTATCGCGGGGAGAGAAATGTTTGACGCATCTTTAGCAGACGTTGCAGATCGTCAGTCGTCATTGGGCAGCATTTTTAATTATGTTTTTAATGTTGATAGTTTTTTGAAAGATAGGGATGTTAATACTACCTCATTGAGTAAAACAATTGAAAGATATTTATGCGGGCTTATTTTCGGCGCTGAAATCGACCGTAAAAAAGAAAAAGATCTTTTTAAATGTGTTATAGATAATGATAATAGTGCTTGTGAAACTTATAAAATTGGCCTTTTGCTTCAAAACTTCATTATTTATTTAACTTATAGAACCAACGGATCCCCGAAGAAGTTAATTAAAACTATTCATGAATTCATAAGAAAAGATGTCCCAGTTGAAGAAGAAGGTAAAGGAAGAACAATTGTTTTCAAATCAAAGCATATCAGTAATGAAAAAAAGAGGTATTTATATTTTAATTACCACACACAATATAAGATTGGCTTTATAAACTATTTGTACCGGCCTTTTCTCATTAAATACGGAAGAAATTTTAAGCAATACAGTGATAATATTATAGTATCTACATCTTATTTATTTGATCATTTATTAAAGTTTCATCCTTTTGGCTTTAATATTTCGAGCCTCGAGTTAATCCCGGAAGTTTTGTCAACAAATAAAACACCTACAACAAAAGAGCACTTGAAAGCAGTTGTGGAATATTTGAAAAACAGCCATGTTAAGGAAACTGAAGTTGGATTATTCAATTATAAATTTTATAACAGAACATTGAATGAGTTGAGTTATCAGTCTAAGCTTTTTGAGGCTGAATCAGCAGCATTCAATTTTACTTTAGATGAAAGTTTTCTGATTAAAACACATGTTCGCAACAAGATAAAAGAACTTAGAAGTATATATGCAAAGTTTAATGAAAATTCTTCTCAAGAAAACAATCAAGTACATTCAATAGCCCTTATGAACAATATCTTGGGAGACCTTCATTTTTTTGATCAGGAATATGATGACTCTATCGTCGCCTATTCTGATGCCATTAAACCTTTGGGGAATAAGGATATAAAAGATTTTTTATACCAGGATTTTATTACGCTCTCAATATCAATGCTGAAAATCGGATTATGCTATGAAAAAATAGTTGCTTATGAGCAGGCATTAGCCTGGTATTCAGATGCCTCAGAATATGCTATTAAATTCTTGCTTCATAAAGCGAGTTTAACCACTAATGAAAATCATAACATTGCAATGACAAACACAATATCTTCAGCTGCAATTATCGAGTTGTTGCAAGTTTCTAATCAGGCTTTTCTTGCTATGGCTGTTGCTGAAGAAAAAATGAGTATTGAAAGCAATTCTGCTGCAAAACTTCCCAATTCAGTTGGAAAGTTTTTTGATCTTATTGAACAGATAAGCAAAAAACAGATTAAAGGAATTAACGATCAAACGTATTTGGTAAAAACGAATACTTATTTGGTCGTAGGAAATTTATTCTATTATAGAAACTCTATTGTTTTACCCGAAGAAGGCTTATTACCCACTGGTACATTCTCAAGAATCGAAGAAAATCTGCGACAAATAAGAACTATTTATGGGGGGCAGTTAAGCAGTAACAATAACAAACACCGTTTTCCGGTTTTCGCACTGGCTCTTTATTTTACAGCTTTGCAGCAGCTGCTACTATCAAAAAATATTTTTGGTCATGATAAGAACGATAAGGAATTTATATATGACTGGGGTAAGTATAATTTGACAAATATTGTAGACGTTTTGAAAACAACTAATGATAGCTTTAGGCTGGAACAAAGGTTTACAAAGTTTCATTTTCGGTATCTGGCGATCTTACTTTCTTCAATCGGTGATAGTATTTTGGCATCTCTTAAAGAAGATAATTTTAAAAAAATAAGACCTTCTGATTTAATATCTGATTATTCCGGTAGTTTATGTGTCAATGGAATTGACCTAAAATTTTTGAACTTATTAAATTCATCACCAAAGCCCTCACTTGTACTTGTAATTAAGTATTATTATTTATCTGCTTTTTATTTTGTAAGAAGGGGAAGGTCATTATCAGCCAGCTTTCAGTTAAGAAAAATTTTAATTCTGTTAAAAGCTGTATTATATGATAAAAGCCAGGTGACACCAATAGAGAAAGCTGAATCATTAACTGATACTGAAGATACCGTTATTTATTTTCTAGAAATTCTTCGGGTATATTTCATAAAGCCATTGTTGGAATTTGCAAATAAAAATGCTGAAAATACTGAAAACCACATGGCTAAAAAATTTGAGCAAAAAATCATAGATCAAATTAAAAAAGAGAAAAAAGACCAAAGTACACTCCCACCAAATGAATACTTTAGATGTAATCTGTCAAACCATCCGGAAGTAAGAGAAATTTATTTATTATATAATTACATAGCAAAAAAATTAGGAGGCAATGCTTATAATAATTACGAGGATATAATAAATTCCTATAACGCTATAGCAACGCAGCATTGCCGTATTATGGAGCTTGAATATTATGCTTTTATATGTAGGCTGCGGTTAGAAAATGAGAGTAAGGAAGAAGATAAAATAACGCACATGATAGGATATATATCTGCTTTAGTAAATAATATAAGAATACTAAATTTTTATGGCTCTGATTACATGCTAGGGTTTAGCCATCAAGCTACTATTTATTATAAAATTGGTAAGTTTTATAATAAATATGTTGATAGGAAATCATTGAAAAAAGTAAATGAAGGATTGAAAGATCTTTTTGGAGATGAATATTCTTATTCATTATATGATGCATCATACTATTTCAGCATGGCAAAATTAAATTATGAAAAGGCTTTACAATTACACTCAACAGGCGATGAATATAATAAGAGCCTTGATGAAATGATATATTTAGAAGATGATTTTAATGACAATGCATACCATTTTGGAGCAGCTTTAGACAGATATTTTATGATAAATAATTTGTTTACGGATAGAATAAATAAATGCAGTTAAGTAAAACATAAACTATTGCCAAACGTGTATTGCTGAGAACGCAGAATCAAAAGTTTACCTGTATGGCATGGTTAGCGATATAACTATAAGCAATCAATTATATTTGAAAATGTTTGGTGAAACGAGAATGAGATGGCCACACCTGTGAGCCTATTTGAAACTGTTGCAGTAGTGGTTTCAAATAAACTAATCAGTTATTTGTTTATTCTGAGTATTCAAGACAAAACTCTGTTTCTGTAGATTTTCAATATCCCTCTTGATAGGAAATATCAGCGAAAAGAGACACAACAGAATTTTCGGAAAAATTATTCGATAATTGACGCTGGCAACGTTTCCATATTGTTCAGACAATGTAGAACTAACACGGTTATATTTTTCTGTTCCAACATGATTGATGAATATAAATTCCCGTATTAATCAAATTTTACGATACTGAATAAAAATAATGCTGGTACCATTACGGCGTACCCATTATTTTTACAAACAGGTTTAATTGAAAGTATTACTTTGACATTCTATAAAAAATAGCGCCCATATTTCACTCCTTCTTATTGGAATACTATTTTAAACATCAGTTGATTTAAAAATTCTCTCTTACTTTTACCGCCCAACAATTTAACAATATGCCGCAGTATCCCAACAGGCAGTTCCTGGATTTTGAACAGCCGATTAAAGAACTATATGAGCAAATTGATCAAACAAAAAAACTTGCAGAAAAAAATTCCAAAATAGATTATTCTCAAACCATCGAGCAATTAGAGAATTCGGTTTTTGAAAGAAGAAAAAATATTACAGCACATCTTACACCCTGGCAGCGCGTTCAGTTAAGCCGTCATCCGGATAGGCCCTATACCATGAAATATATTGATAAAATGCTTACCAATTTTATCGAGATACATGGCGACCGTAATGTAAGAGATGATAAAGCTATGGTAGGCGGCCTGGGCGAACTTGATGGCGAAACGGTAATGGTTATAGGCCAGCAAAAAGGCATAAATACCAAAACCCGCCAATTGCGCAATTTTGGTATGGCAAACCCGGAAGGTTATCGCAAGGCGCTGCGCTTAATGAGAATCGCCGAAAAATTTAATAAACCTGTTATTACTTTAATTGATACGCCCGGCGCTTATCCCGGTATGGAAGCTGAAGAGCGCGGCCAGGGCGAAGCCATTGCACGTAACATTTACGAAATGATACGCCTGCGGGTTCCTATCATCTGCTGTATTATTGGCGAGGGCGCCAGTGGCGGCGCTTTGGGTATTGGCGTGGGCGACCGCATTTTAATGATGGAAAATGCCTGGTACACCGTTATTTCCCCTGAAAACTGCAGCACTATTTTATGGAGAAGCTGGGAGAAAAAAGAAGTGGCGGCCGAGCAATTAAAACTTACAGCCACAGATATGAAGGGTTTTGATTTGGTTGATGATATAGTGCCCGAGCCGGATGGTGGCGCTCATTGGGATTACGATTTATCTGCATCCATACTAAAAGACCATATTAAAAAAGCACTCAACGAAGTAAGGGATTTAACGCCTGAGCGCCGCACTCAGCTACGTATTGAAAAGTTTGGCAAAATGGGGCATTGGCAGGAAATAGGATAAAATTTTTCAATGCTTTCATTGGGGCTGTCAGCAGCATGAAAGTTGGCAACTGCAGCCCGGGCTGTCGCTGCTATTCCGCCACATAGCTATCGCCCAAATCTTCAGCGGGATATTCGCTCCATCCCGCAGCCATTCAGCGGGTGAATTGCAGTCAGGCAATATAGATTTAGCGGTATGCCAGTACTACAAATAGCTTTACACAGCCGGTTCCTGCTGGCTTAAACAATGAAAGCTGCCTAACCCCCAAATAATATCAACTGAATTTATTCCAACCACCTTTCTCGTTGGAAATTGCTGTTGAATAATCTCTAATGCTTTTTCATCTTTATCGCATGCAAAAACAGGTACAACCACAACATCATTTCCTATATAAAAATTGGCATAGGATGCAGGCAGGCGCTGGTCTTCATAAATCACAGCATCAGGCATAGGCAGTTCAACTATATTTAGCTGCCTGCCATTTAGCAACCGCATGGCTTTGAGCTGTTTCAAATTATGCTGCAGCAGTTCATAATTCTCATCAGATTTATTTTCTTCTACTACAGTAATCACCGTGTCCTCATTCACAAACCGAACGGTATCATCAATATGGCCGTCAGTATCATCGCCAACAATGCCTTCGTCCACCCAAAGAATTTGTTCCACACCATAATATTCGCGCAAATAATTTTCTATCTGCTGCTGGTTTAATTGCGGGTTCCTGTTTGGGTTTAACAGGCAGGCTGTTGAAGTAAGCAATGTTCCTTTACCATTAAATTCAACCGACCCGCCTTCCATTACAATACCCGGATAAAACACGGGTAATTTCAACGCTCTTGCAATTAAAGTAGGTATTACATCATCAAGATCATAAGGAGGATATTTATTGCCCCAGGCGTTATAACCCCAGTCAACAATAGCTTTTTCTTTCTTCTCTGTATTTACCACAAATGCGGGGCCATGGTCACGGCACCAGGCATCGTTTGTCGGGTGCAGAAAAAACTTCACCTGCTGCAGGTTTACGTCTTCCTTTAATAATACCTGCTCAGCAAAAGTTTTCATTTCTTCATCCACTACATTAATGCACACCTTCTGCCCTGCCGAAACCGCTTTTATAAATTGTGAATAGGGTTTGTAAATTGTTTCAATTTTTCCCGGCCATGAAGCTTCTTTATGCGGCCAGCTCAGCCACATAGCTTCCTGCGGGCCAAATTCGGCGGGAAAGTGAAGGCCGATTTGGCGGGGAGTACGGGAGTTCGGAAGACCGGAAGACGGTAAGTCAGAAAGACTTTTAGACATACGTTTATTATTGAATTTATCCAAGTGAATTTCTTAGTGCATTAATCATTACTAAAATTTCTTCGCAGGATTTATAAATTTTATTAAAATCCTCTTCATTAATAATATTCCTTCGTTTAGCTAAATAAATACAACCAACTACTTCAATATCTGACCGTAATGCTATACCAAGGAACCGTTTAAACTCTGCATTTAACTGACCGGTTGAACCTTCAGCAATATTTAATGAAATGGAATCAGCAGCCCTTTTAATTTGAGAAGCCAGAACATACAACTCTTCTCTTGGAAACTTTTTCGATGTCTCATCAACAATCGTTGCCAGGTCTAAAGCTTTTTGCCAAACAATAAGCTTCTCGAATTTAAACGGCATAGCATTTTTTATTTAAGGGTTAGATTATTAAAAGTACTTTATAATTTCACGAACATTCTTCCGGACTTTCGGACTTTTCCAACTTCCAGACTCTAATCAATAAACCTTTTCGTTATCTGTTCGTAAGAATCAATCCGTCTGTCCCGCATAAAAGGCCAATGCGTTCTGTACTGATCAGTTTTCTTTGTATCAATATCCACCACAAACACTTCTTCATCTTCATGCGAAGCTTTATAAATGAGATTGCCAAACGGATTTGAAACAAATGAACCGCCCCAGAATTTCATTCTTCCATCCTGCTCCAGCCCTACCCTGTTCACGCTTACCACGTGCACGCCATTTGCAACCGCATGGCTGCGCTGAATAGTTTGCCATGCATTATATTGTTCATCATTGGTTGCTCCATCCTGGTCTGTGGCCCAGCCAATGGCAGTTGGATAAAATAAAATTTCAGCGCCCATTAACGATGTTATGCGGGCTGCTTCTGGGTACCATTGATCCCAGCATATCAATACGCCAAAAGTGCCGTATTTTGTTTTCCAAACCTTGTAGCCTAAATCACCCGGCGTGAAATAAAATTTCTCGTAATAAGCAGGGTCATCGGGAATATGCATTTTGCGGTATTTGCCAAGATAAGTTCCATCTGCATCAATAACCGCTGTCGTATTGTGATAAATACCCTGAGCCCTTTTTTCAAACAGCGAAGCAATAATTACCACATTCAGTTCTTTCGCCAGTACACAAAGCGCATCAGTGGTTTCGCCGGGAATGGCTTCCGCCAGTTTGAAATTATCGTAATTCTCCTCATCGCAGAAATACAGTGAAGTGAATAATTCCTGCGAACAAATAACCTGCGCACCTTTCGCCGCCGCTTCTCTTATTTTTCCTGTCATTTTTTCAAGGTTAGCCTGTTTGTCTGCCGTACAGCTCATTTGTATGCCAGCCACTTTTATCATGTGAAAAAATTTAAGTTGCAAAAATAGTTATTCAAAAAGATTAATAGGTTCAACATAATGTGAACGTTATATTTAATATATGCGGTTTAACTTAGCTGCCTAAATTAACAGCATGAAAAAAAGGATTACATTTTTTGCAGCGTTTTTCTGCGTTGCATTTTCATTCCAAAGTTTTGCCGGTGATATTTACGCAATAACTGTATATCATTTTACCGATGCTTCGCAGGAAACGGCATTAGATACTTACCTGCAAACGGCATACCTGCCGGCGCTTCACCGAAAGGCTATAAAAAACGTGGGCGTATTTAAACCGATAGCAAATGACACGGTTGCCGACAAGATTATTTATGTAATTGTTCCCTATAAATCTTTTGATGAGTTTGTGAACTTACCGGCCCGTTTAATGACTGATAATCTTTATAAAACGGCAGCCGCTTCTTATTTAAATGCAGATTATAAAAACCCGCCTTATAAACGAATGGAAACAATAATGCTTACAGCATTTCCTATGGCGCAGCAATTAACATTACCCAATCTCAAATCGCCAAAGGCAGAACATATTTATGAACTGAGGAGCTATGAAAGCCCAACTGAAAACTATCATAAAAGCAAGGTGAAAATGTTTAACCAGGGTGGCGAGGTTACCATATTTAAGAATATAAATGCTAATGCTATATTTTATGGCGATGTAATTACAGGCAGCCGCATGCCCAACTTAATGTATTTAACCAGTTATGAAAATATGGCTGACAGGGATGCACACTGGGAAAGCTTCCGGGATAATGCGGAATGGAAAAAATTAACCACACTGGAAGAATATAAAAACAATGTATCTAAGGCTGATATTATTTTAATGCATGCTGCTTCTTATTCTGATTACTAATAAAAAACTGCCGGTTTAAAGCCGGCAGTTTTTTTATTTCATTTCGGGCTAAACTATTGCACCGTAAAACTAAAACCAACATTTCCCCACGCTAATGAAACCTTCCCATCTGTACCAACGGTAAAGGTCATTTTCTCAGAAGGTGTTTGCTGCGCAACATTCGGAACATCTACCCGTAAAATATCATCGGCATCTTTGTAGTTAAAAGCGCCCCATTGTTTCCATGTTTTATTAAAGATAATCGTCCAGGTATCGCCGTTCCATATTGAAAAAAGGCCGTATTTACCTGCCGGCAAATTCTTGCCATTAATAGTAACGTCTTTATTTATTTCAAACACGGTAGCATCATTGGCGCCAGTTCGCCAAACCTTGCCCTGCATAGGTTCTACTTCTTTACCAATTTCCCTGCCCTTAACGGAAGGCTGGCTATAATTGATTTTAATTTCAACACCGTTGGATGTGGTGGCGGAAGCAGTTGCGGGCGGACTGGCAGGTGGTTTTTTATCCTGTGCTTTGGCGTTTGCACCCATAAGTAGTATGCCTGAAACTAAGGCAAGCGATAACAGTTTTTTCATATTGATGTTTTTAGTGAGAATTTATCAGCAAAAATTAAGCAAAAACATGTGAAATAAAAGAAAAGATGATAGCCTGGTAAAATTTTATTCTAAATGGCAGGTTTCAATAACCTTTTCTGCATAAAAAGTTTCTTACAGTTTTTAAGCTGGCCTGATTTTGGCTGTCTGCGGGACACTAAAAAAACCGTACTCATGAGAAAATTTTTACTAGCTGCTTCTATCCTTATTGCAGGATGTTCCAAAGAAATAAATACAAAACCTGTTGTAGCTGCAGATAATGAAATAAGCAATGCAACCGCAACAACAGACACTTATCTTCCTCTTACAGCAGGCACCATCTGGTCATATACAAATACAACAGGCGGTGTTGCCGATCAATCCAAACTCACAGTGCTTAACCGGAAAAAAACTTTTAACGGCAAATCTTATACGGCTGTTAATACCTATAAGGATAAAAAAAATGATACAATTTATTATAACCAGACTTCACATAAATATTACATATACACAAAGGAAGATACCGGTGATGCCGATGCCTTAGATCTTGAAATTTTGTTTTTGGATGATAACCTGGCTGTTGGCAAAACATGGCAGCAAAAAGCAGGTTCTGCCAATGGCATTAAATTAAAATGCTATGGAAAAATTCTTCAGAAAGATATTACCCTTAAAGTAAATGGCAAAACCTACAATAATGTTATCCATAGCTATGTTGAAATACGAAAACCCATTACATTTTTTTATATCGTTGTGTATAAACAGGACTATTATGTTGCGAAAGGCGTAGGGGTTATAAAAAATGTTTCGAAACAAGTATTGCCTGCAGGCCCCGCTACTAATACAGACATTAACAGCTTTACCATTAAATAATTCGCCTCAGCCGGCCTTCATCAATTAGCATATACCAAATTTCTTAGCATTATCTTTATGCCATAATTGATTTGTATATGGCAATAACAATGTTAACCTGCCCTTCGTGCGGACATGAATTTGAGCCTAATAATATAATAAGGGAACAAATTGAAAATGAGCTGAGGTCTAAAATGAAGGACTGGCAATTAAAGAAAGAAGAAGATTTCAGGAAAAAAGAATCGGAATTTCAGAAACAATTATCGGCAAAGGACGATGAGATGAATAAGCGACTTGCAGATGAAAAGAAAAAGTTGCAGGCTGATCTTGAGCAATCTCTCAGAAAATCTTTAAACGCGGATTATGAAAATCAAATGAAAATATTGCAGCAATCTGTTGCAGAAAATGAAGAGAAACTGAAAGATGCCCGTCGCAAAGAGCTTGAATACATGCAAAAAGAGAAGCAGTTAAAACTTAAAGAAGAAGAGCTTGAATTGAATGTTCAGAAAAAATTAATTGAAGAAAGAGAACTGCTGGCTATTGAGATAAGAAAGATTGAAGATCAGAAAAAAGAACAGTTAGAGAATGATTATAAATTAAAGCTTGCCGAAAAAGAAAAGCAGCTTGAAGATCAGAAAAAGCTGGCGGAGGAAATGAAGCGCAAGGCAGAACAGGGCAGCATGCAACTGCAGGGAGAAGTGCAGGAACTGTTGCTCGAAAATATTTTGCATAATACATTTCCGCATGATAAAATTTTACCGGTTGGAAAAGGTGTTCGCGGCGCGGATTGCATACAGGTTGTTTGCAACCCGTTTGGTAATGAATGTGGCAAAATTATTTATGAAAGTAAGCGCACTGCAAGCTTTGGCGCCGACTGGATTGACAAATTAAAAGCTGATATGCGCAGCCAGGGCGCAGATATTGCGGTAATTGTTACCCAAACTTTGCCAAAAGACATGGAACGTTTTGGGGAAAAAGATGGTGTATATGTGTGCACTTTTACTGAAGTAAGAAGCCTTGCCTCTGTTTTACGTACCAGTATTTTAAAAGTTTTTCAGCTTACCAAAAGCCAGGAAAATAAAGGCGATAAAATGCACATGCTGTATAATTATTTAACCAGCCATGAATTTAGTGAACAATGGAATGCCATTCGTGAAGGCTTTTTAAACATGAAATTAAGCATACAGAAAGAACGCGATGCTATGGAGAAATTATGGAAAGTAAGGGAAAAACAGCTTGAGAAAGTATTGCTGAATGCGGCGCATATAAAAGGCTCCGTTGAAGGTATTGCCGGCAGCGATGCCATAAACCTCAATCTCCTGGAAGATGATGATAATGGTAATCTGTTAATTTGATATTACACTTTTTCAAATATTTATTTTGATTTGGAAGTAGTTGGCATGATATTTCTGAATGTGGGTGCAAAGACTACAAACAAAATAAAAATTGAAAACAAAAAATTATTTTATGAAAAAGACTTTGGCAGTATTAACCATTTTATCGCTGCTTTGTACTCAAAAGATTCATGCCCAGCTCGAAAAAGGAAATGTTTTAGTGGGTACAGATTTGGCAAAGTTTGATCTTGGCCTCAATAAAAATGCGGGGTTTGATATAAACCTGTCTCCTAAAGGCGCGTGGTTTATAAATGATAATATCGCAATAGGCGGTTATGCAACACTTGGTATAAGTAAACAAAACGATGCTTCGGCCACCGTTACAACTTATGGCATAGGGCCTATGGGCAGGTATTATGTAAATAAGCCAAACCTGAATCTTTTAAAACATGGCCGCTGGTTTGGTGAAGCCAATGTAGGAATTGAAGGCAGAAATGTATCAAAGGGCGGTGGAAATACCAATGGCTTAGGTTTAGGGTTTGGTCCCGGGTATGCTTATTTTATCACACCAAATATTGGGTTAGAAACTTTATTAAAATATAATGGATTGGTTGGATTTGGTAATCAAACTTATCAGAACAATTTAAGCCTCAATTTCGGGTTCCAGATTTACCTGCCCGGAAAAGGTACCGTGAATAAGGTTAAATCACAGGAGGGTATGTAAACATTATCTTAAACGAATAAGAAAAATCCCGTTACCAACGGGATTTTTTATTGGCTGTAATCAGGAAAGGCGATTCATTCTGCAATAAGTAATACATTTTTGTTGGCTTATATTTGCCGCCCGGTTAAGTAACCGCTTATCATAAATAATAAATTCAGAAATCATATATCAATGAGTGCGCAATTGTCTGAACAGGAAATTATCCGCAGAAATAAATTAGAAAAACTTGAAGCGTTGGGCATTAACCCCTACCCTGCACCGCTTTATCCTGTAACACATTATTCTACCGATATAAAAAATGCTTTTACAGAAGAAACAAAAGAACAGTTTGCTGATGTATGCATTGCCGGCAGGATAATGAGCATTAACGATAAAGGCAAGGTATTTTTTATTAAGATACAGGACAGCAAAGGCATTATTCAATTGTATGTGCGCAAAGACGACGTTTGCCCCGGCGAAAACAAAACCTTGTTTGATGAAGTAATAAAACATTTAATTGACTTGGGTGATATCATCGGTGTTACTGGTTTTGTGTTTGTAACGCGAACAGGTGAAATTTCTGTTCATGCAAAAAGTTTTACGCTGCTT
Source organism: Parafilimonas terrae (assembly GCF_900115755.1). GTDB lineage: Bacteria > Bacteroidota > Bacteroidia > Chitinophagales > Chitinophagaceae > Parafilimonas > Parafilimonas terrae. The sequence goes on along the minus strand of NZ_FOXQ01000002.1, from coordinate 167,992 downwards.
TCCAAATCACTGAAACCATTGCCGGTTGTAAAACGCGACGATGAAGGCAATGTATATGATGAAGTAACAGATCCTGAGTTCCGTTACCGCCAGCGTTATGCGCACCTTATTGTTCAGCCTGAAATAAAAAACACATTTGTAAAACGCACCAAACTCATTAATACTATTCGTCATTTTTTAAATGAACGTGGCGCGTTTGAAGTGGAAACACCGGTGCTGCAACCAATTCCAGGCGGCGCTGCGGCAAGGCCGTTTGTTACACATCATAATGCATTGGATATTCCTTTGTATATGCGCATTGCTAATGAATTATATTTAAAAAGATTGATTGTTGGCGGGTTTGACTGGGTGTATGAATTTAGCCGCGACTTCAGGAATGAAGGCATGGACAGAACGCATAATCCTGAATTCACCATTCTTGAATGGTACACGGCTTACAAAGATTATTTCTGGATGATGGAAACAACCGAGCAGTTGTTTGAACAAATTGCTTTGGCATTGCATGGCACAACAGAAGTAAAAGTTGGCGATAACATCATCAGTTTTAAAGCGCCTTTTAAACGCATCAGCATTTACGATGCCATTAAAGAATACACCGGTTTTGATGTAAGCGAAATGAATGAAGAACAATTGTATGAAGTGTGTAAACAATTGCATCTTGAAGTGGATAAAAGTATGGGCAAAGGCAAACTGGTTGACACCATTTTTGGTGAAAAAGCAGAAGGTAATTTCATTCAGCCAACATTTATTATTGATTACCCTGTTGAAATGAGCCCGCTTACCAAAAAGCACCGCAGCAAACCAGGATTAGTTGAAAGATTTGAATTGATGGTTAATGGCAAAGAACTGGCTAATGCTTATACAGAATTAAATGATCCTGTTGATCAGCGTGAACGTTTTGAAGAACAAAGCCGTTTAATGGAACGCGGCGATGATGAAGCTATGTATATTGATGAAGATTTTTTGCGTGCGCTGGAATATGGCATGCCGCCCACAAGTGGCATTGGCATTGGCATTGATCGTTTATGCATGCTGATGACGAACCAGCCTTCTATACAGGATGTTTTATTTTTTCCGCAAATGAGGCCTGAGCGTAAGCCTGACGAAGCTTGAGCCGCTAAATTCATTGAACCTAATTGAAAAAATTTCATTCAGATTTATTTAAACCTGAATGAAATTCCGATGCCAAAAAAATTATCGTCTGCATGTTTGGAAACACCAAAACCTGCGTATGTGTCCAGCTTTACGTCGTTACTTACATAATAACACAAACCACCATCAATGCTGTGTTTTGCAGGTTCATCCTTTTTAAAAAGGCCAAATGCTTCAGTATAACCTGAAAACTTTTTGGTTATATCGAAACCAAAAGAAATAGTGTAACCCCATTCAGGTGTGGTTGAGAACCCGTCCCATGCTGCCCCGAAATTATAGCCGATATCTGTTGTTTTGGTAATATCATTATCCATCACAAGCACAAAAGAAGGTGCAATATGTTGTGCTTTAAATTCCTTTGTTGCAAGAAAAGGCAAGGCAAAGTGTGTTATAAGTGAAGTTTTGGGAATGATACTTTTACCCTCAAAAAGTGCTGTCTTAAAACCAATTTGCAAAGGCTCAAGCCCTGAAGTGGTTTTAGGTTGCGGTATCAGTTGCTTATATTCCGTAATAAGATTTCCTTCAAGCCTTAATTCAAAATTTTGTGTGAGGCCGTATTTAAGCAAAGCCGTTGGATAAACGAGCGTATAATCATTATCATGCAATGTTATTTTTCCAAAACCAAATTCCCCCTGGAAGTAACTTTTGGGAACAAGTGCTGCGGTTTCTGTTTGATCGGGCCTGTCGGCAGCAATCCTTTCCTGTGAAAAAACATTGATGTAACTAAGCAGGAGTATAATTATACCCAGCCAAATATATTTAGGCATATATTTTATATAAATTTAGACAAATCTAAAAATATTTTAAATAAGTCTAAATTTATTTATTAGCCATCATTATTCTGCCCAGCTCATAATATAGCCGGGGTTTTCAATTTCAAGCGCAGCCTGTGTAAGCATTAATGGCCTGAATGTATCAACCATAACCGCCAGCTCTTTTGTTTCCTTTGCGCCGATGCTTTTTTCAACAGCGCCGGGATGCGGCCCGTGGGGAATACCTGCAGGATGTAATGTTATCATGCCCCGTGTAACATTCTTACGGCTCATAAAATCACCATCAACATAATAAATTACTTCATCACTGTCTATATTACTGTGATTATAGGGCGCCGGAATGCTTTGAGGATGATAGTCAAATAACCGCGGAACAAAGCTGCACAATACTAAAGCATTCGTTTCAAAGGTTTCATGCACCGGCGGTGGCTGATGCACACGGCCCGTTATAGGTTCAAAATCATGTATGGAAAAAATGAATGGGTAACAACATCCGTCCCATCCCACTACATCAAAAGGATGATGGCCATAATGAATGCCGTATAATTGGTTTTGCTTTTTTGTTTTAATAATAAAATCACCGGGCTCATCATAAGTTTTTAAATTTTGCGGCGGGCGTATATCGCGTTCACAGTAGGGCGAATGTTCCATCAACTGGCCATTCCTGCTTAAATATTTTTTGGGGAAACGTATTGGATGATGTGATTCAACAATAAATAACCTGTTATGCTCATGGGTAAATTGTATTTGATAAATAGTTCCCCTTGGTAGAACAATATAATCGCCATAACTAAAAGGCAACTCACCGTATTGCGTGTAAACAGAGCCACCGCCTTCATGCACAAAAATCACTTCATCTGCATCTGCATTTTTATAAAAATAATCCTTGGTGCCAATTTGCGGTGCAGCCAAAACAATTGTACAATCATTGTTTGTTAACACAGGCTTTCGGCTTTTAAGAAAATCATTTTGAGGTTTGATATTAAAGCCTTCAAAACTGCGGTGCTTTAACATTTTTTCTTCAGCAATTTTTGGCGTTACATCAATGGCTTCATCGGTTTGGATAATGCGCGTTGGCGGATGCACGTGATACAGCAAAGCATAGTCGTTACTAAATCCTTCTGTGCTGAACAATTGTTCTGAATATAAACCGCCATCGGGTTTACGGAATTGTGTATGGCGCTTATGCGGAATATTTCCGAGCGTATAATAGTAAGGCATAAAAGTTTTTTTAAAAGATTGCAAATAAGATGAACTATCAATAACAGAGGCAGTCTAAAGAGAGGATAATTCAAGTGAGGCAAGCAGGAAAAAATATTTCCAGCGGCGCTTATCAATCCAGTATATAAAATTTCTAAAGAAGGGCATGCATCATTTTCTGATAACAAATGTAGTATAAATAAAACAGGCTGTTTTCAATTCATGATTAGTTCAATAACAGTTCACTTGTTTACAAGTTCACGGGTTTTCCCTAATTACCGATTCCCAATTACAAATTCCCAATTCCTCAACCTTTCAGCTTCTCAACCAATCAACTCCTTTCCATAAATTTGATTATAAATTTTCTATATGCCTGCCATTGATATACGCATTGATGCTTACATTGAAAAGAAAGCGGCTTTTGCAAAACCTGTTTTAAACCAGTTAAGAAAAATTGTTCATAAAGCCTGCCCTGATGTTGAAGAAACCATAAAATGGGGCATGCCTTTTTTTGATTATAAAGGCAGTACAATGTGTGCTATGGCTGCGTTTAAAGAACATTGTTCATTTATGTTTTGGAAAGCAAGGTTATTAAAAGATCCGGAAGGTATCATGCAGGTTTCAGAAAGAGATGGCATGGGAAATTTCGGCAGGATAACATCAGTAAAAAACATTCCTTCTGAAAAAATATTGACGGCTTATATAAAAGAAGCCATGAAACTGAATGAAGAGAATATTAAAATAGCTAAGCCAAAGAAAGCAGCGCCCGTTAATTTGGAAATGCCTGTTGATTTTGCCGCTGCTTTAAAAAAGAATAAACAGGCGCAAACTGTGTTTGACAATTTTCCGCCGGGTAAAAGAAAAGATTATATTCTCTGGATCATAGAAGCCAAAACGGAGCCCACAAAACTAAAAAGAATAGAAACGGCTGTTGAATGGATTGCTGAAGGCAAAAGCCGCAACTGGAAATATGAAAAATAGGTGAACAGGCTTTCCGATTAGCTTAAAAGTTCACTGGTTTACCCAAATTCCAAATACCACATTACTAATTCCCAACTTACTGCGCCCAGTAATCGAAAACCGTTACTTTATCCAATACAGGCGGAAGCATTTTGGTAAAAGCAACATGATCGGGATTGGTAAGATAGGCATTACGGTCTTCTTCACTGCTAAAGCTTAGTACAAAGCAATGCGTTAATCCCTGGTTTAATTTTTCAGGACTGTTGTTGGTGCCCCATTCAAAAGCTTTAACAGAACTTATTTTGCCGGGCAATGCCACAAACGCTTTTACAACATTATCAACTGCTGCAGAATCTGCTCCTTCTTTCCATCCAAATAAAACAACATGCTTTAGCATTTTTGTTGATGATTGTGCCATAGACATACCTGATACTAAAATGGTGGATAATACAAGCAATGTAATTTTTTTCATGATATATTGATTAAAATGACAACAATGTTAAATGAAATTTTGTTGATTGATGTTTCTTTTTGAACTATTAATGAAGTTGCTCAGATTCATTTTAAACGTATAGTTTATTCAAAAGCTTAAATATGTTCAAGATACAAAACAACCATTGCAAATAGCTTTCAATACATCATATTCAATATTTTTGATGCATACTTAATCACGCTAAATCAGTATCATGAAAAAATGTATTCTTATTGTTTTATTGTTTGTATGCAGCAACCTGTTCGCTCAAACAATCGATTCAACCTGGTTTGTTACGCATTATACCAAGAAAGAAATTTACATACCCATGCGTGATGGTGTTAAGCTGTTCACTTCTTTTTATATTCCGAATGACAGTTCTGAAAAGCACCCGATACTGTTAACACGCACGCCTTACTCCTGTTCGCCTTATGGTGAGAGTAACTATAAAAAGTACTGGCTTAGTTATTTCACACAATACATAAATGAAGGTTACATATTTGTAACCCAGGATGTGCGTGGGCGCTGGATGAGCGAAGGCGATTTTGCCAATGTTCGTCCATTCAATGCCAATAAAAAAGGTAAAGAAATTGATGAAGCCAGTGATACGTACGATGCCATTGACTGGATGATAAAAAATATTCCGGGCAACAATGGAAACGTTGGTGTAATGGGCATTTCTTATCCGGGCTTTTATTCAACAGAAGCGGCTTTAAGCGGTCATCCTGCATTAAAAGCAGTTAGCCCGCAGGCGCCGGTTACAGATTGGTTTGCAGGCGATGATTTTCATCATAACGGCGCATTCTTTGCCATGGATGCTTATGAATTTTATATTGGCAGAGGTTTTGGTAAACCAAGGCCAAACCCCACAACCGTGGGGCCGAAAGCAAAGCAGTTTTTTACGAACAATAAATATGACTATTATTTGAAGACCGGCGCTTTACCTAATTTAACTGCCGTTGCAAAAGCAGACAGCGTTTGGTTTTGGGATACGGTAATGAATCATCCAACTTACGATGCATTCTGGAAAGCACGCAATGCAAGGGTTGGCTGTTATAACGTAAAACCTGCCGTAATGGTAGTGGGCGGTTTGTTTGATGCAGAAGATTGTTTTGGTGCATGGCAAACTTTTAAAGCCATAGAAAAACAAAGCCCTTCAACCAACCTTAGAATTGTGGAAGGCCCGTGGTATCATGGCCAGTGGGCCAGTAAAAAAGGGTTCAATTTAGGCAATGTGCAGTTTGGCAGCAATACAGCAGAATGGTATGAGCAAAATATTGAATTCCCTTTCTTCAATTATTATTTAAAAGGGAAAGGTTCTGTTGACAGCCTGAACAAAGCAACCATTTTTTTCACCGGCGAAAACGAATGGCATAAACTGGCAAACTGGCCACCGGCAGGCGTTAAAATGACGGATATTTATTTGGATGATAACAAACAGCTTTCATTCAGTAAACCCACTGCTGCCAAACAAAGCTTTTCTGAATATATAAGCGATCCGGCGCATCCCGTTCCGTATGCTGAAGGAGAATTGAGCCATCGCACAAGGGAATATATGACCGATGATCAGCGCTTTGTATCCCGCAGAACCGATGTGCTGAGTTTTGAAACAAATACATTAACAGAAGATGTAACGCTGGCCGGGCCTGTTATAGCAGATTTAATGGTAAGCCTTTCAACCACCGACGCTGATTTTGTTGTAAAACTGATAGATGTTTTTCCCGACGATTTTAAATACAGCGATACCGATACGTATTTAATGAACGGCTACCAAATGCTTGTGCGTGCTGAAATTATGCGGGGCAAATTTCGCAATAGCCTTGAAAAGCCTGAACCATTTGTACCGGGTAAAATAACACGGGTAAAATATGAACTGCCCGATGTGGCGCACACGTTTAAAAAAGGCCATAAAATAATGGTGCAAATACAAAGCTCCTGGTTTCCTTTGGTTGACAGAAACCCACAGCAATTTCTTGATATCTATCATGCAAAAGACAGTGATTTCATAAAGTGCGATATAAAGGTTTACCACGATTCAAACAATGCTTCAAAGCTGGTGTTACCAATAGTGAAGTAATAATACGCACTCATTGAGAGGTTAAGGTTTAATAAAAAATCTTCGAAATTATTTATTGAAGATTGAACGTTCTATTCGTTTGCCTGTTTATCATTTATAACTCACTTAGATAGTTCCGGCGATGGCTCTTGCTTCAATACTTCCAATGCCTTTTTAATCATGGGGTCGGTTGTATTGGCAAATTCATAATAACCTTCACTTCGCCAGATTTGTCTCGCCAGTAAATTCTGCATTTGCTGCATTACAAAGGTTTTAGCAGATGCATCAAAGCTTTTTATATCCAAAGAATCTCTTATAGCAAAATTTTGCAACAGCTTCCATTCATCTTCACCCACCGTATATTTCTTCATTAATTCACCGGGCGATTTAAACTGTTCTAACTGGGCCCTGTGTTCTATATAATAGTTGTAAATAAAATTTCTAAGCGTGCCTCTTGTAAATAATTCAATTACTTTCCTTGGCTGCGAAGTGGTATCATAAGCCACAAAAATATCGGGCATAATGCCACCGCCGCCATATACCAAATGACCCGAAGGCGTTTTATATGCCTGGCCTTTGGGCTTTGATGTATCGCCAACAACAAGTTCGCCATCATGATAACGGTTCATTAATTCTTCCTGGTATTGTTCGCGGCCTTTATCATAAGGCTTTTGAATATTCCGCCCAAGGGGTGTATAATAACGCGCTACGGTAAGGCGCACCGCCGACCTGTCGCTCAGGTTAAACTGCTGCTGCACCAGGCCTTTGCCAAAAGTTCTTCTGCCCACAATAGTTGCCCTGTCCCAATCCTGCAAAGCGCCGGCAACTATCTCACTCGCTGATGCAGAAGTTTCATCAACCAATACCACCAGCTTTCCTTTTTCAAAAACACCATCCTTGCTGCAACGATAATCGGCCCTTGGAGAATGTTCGCCTTTTGTATAAACGATCAATTTATTTTCATTTAGAAATTCATCGGCAATATCAATAGCCTGCTGCATAATGCCGCCGCCGTTTTCACGAAGGTCGAGCACCAGTTGCTGCATGTGCTGCGCCTGCAATTTTTCCATGGCCTGCATAAACTCACGGTAAGTGGTTTCTGCAAATTTGTTCAGCTTTATATAGCCGGTAGCGCTGTCTAACATATAAGCGGCATCCAGCGAATACAAAGGAATAATGCCACGGGTAATTTTTATTTTTTTCAATTCCTTGTCACGCAAAACGCCAACTGTTACAACAGAACCATACTCGCCTCTTAACTCCCTGCGTATAACAGTTGTGCTAACATCCTTTCCGGTTAAATTCACCGTATCATTAACGCTTACAATCTTATCGCCAATCTGAATACCGGCTTTGAATGAAGGGCCATCGGGAATAACGTTCATAACATTTACAGTATCCCTGATCATTTGAAATTCTATACCAATGCCCTGGAAATTGCCCTGCAGATCTTCGTTCAAAGCCTGCAGGTCCTGCGCCGGAATAAAAACAGAATGCGGGTCAAGCCTTTCAAGCACGCCTGTAATAGCAGGCTCTTCAAGGCTGTCCATATTTACATTATCCACGTATTTGTTTTTAATAAGGCTTATTACTTCCTGCAGCGGCGATGAAATAGTATTCTGCAGGAAAGAATTGCCGCCTGTGGTTTTTGCACGAAGCTGGTAACCTATCATCATACCAATAATCATAACAACTGAAAATATAAGTGGAAGCCAAACCTGCAGTTTTTTTCGCGCCATAAGATTTTCTCTTTGTATCTTGAATTGAAAGCGCGAATATCGCAATTAGTATTAATTGTTTCTTGTTAAACGTAAATATGGCAACAGTTTTAATTGCAGACAGTGGCTCCACCAAATGTGAGTGGAGGCTGCTGAATGAAGGAAAAAGCAAAAAGATTTTTACAACCGGTATAAGCCCCTATTTTTTGAGCGCCGGTCAAATACAACTCTTATTAGAAAAAGAATTGGTTCCGAAAATTAAAAATGCAGTAATTGATGAAGTGTTTTATTATGGCACAGGCCTGAAAGATGATGCTAACAAAAGACTGATTAAAACTGTGCTGAAAAAAGTTTTTCCTGGCACAACGGTAGAAGTACAGACAGATTTATTTGGCGCGGCAAGAGCTTTAAGCCTTAATGAAAAAGGCGTGTGCTGCATATTGGGCACAGGTTCTAATTCCTGCTATTACAACGGCAAAAAAATTATAAAGAACAGCCCGGGCATTGGTTACATTTTAGGCGATGAAGGCAGCGGCGCTTATCTTGGTAAAAAGGTGATACAATATTTTTTATATAACACGTTCGACGAAGAGCTCATGTTTGCTTTCAATGAAAAATATAATACCAATGCCGATGAAATTATTATGAACGTTTATACAAAGCCGCAGCCAAACCGTTATCTCGCTTCTTATGCATTGTTTCTTGCAGAGAACCGCGGCCATTACATGGTAGAAAATATTATTGAAGACGGGCTTAATGATTTCTTTTTTACACATCTTTCTAAATACACGGAAAGCTGGCTGTACCCCGTTCATTTTGCAGGAAGTATTTCGCATGGATTTAAAGACGTGCTGAAAAATTTATGCCATAGCTATGAAATGGAAATGGGCATTGTGCTGAAGCATCCTATGGATGGATTAGTGAAATATCATTCAAAATAATATTGCTGCAGCAGGTACAGTTATACGGCGGCTAAACAAATAATATAAATGTGCTGTTGCAGCCTGGCAATAATCTTTTTTATAAAATATGTATAAATTATAAAAACTATATGCCTGCTTCCTGTGCGAGCCGCGTCGTAAATACCCCCTAAATTGACGTACGTACTGCCTGTAAAAATTAAACATTGCAATCATCTTTGTTGTTAGATATCTTCTAAACACATTAATATGAGTAAGATCAGTTTTCAAAGCGGCTATTCTGAAGTCAACGGGCTTAAAATGTATTATGAAATTTATGGCGAAGGCAAGCCCATTGTTTTAATTCATGGCGGCGGGTCAACCATTCAAACTACCTACAGCAACATTATTCCACTGCTTTCAAAACACAGGCAGGTTATTGCTATGGATTTACAGGCGCATGGCCGCACCGGCGACCGTGCAGGCAGCCTGAGCTTTGAGCAGGATGCGGATGATGTGGCAATGCTCCTGAACAATTTAAATATTGCCAAAGCTGATTTTTTGGGTTATAGTAATGGCGGGCAAACATTAATTGAAATTGCACTCAGGCATACAGCTATAGTTGACAAGATGATTATTGCCTCAGCATTTTATAACCGCAGCGCAACAACGCCCCAATTTTGGGAAGGGTTTGATCATGCAACGATTGATGTTATGCCCACATCATTAAAAGACGGTTTTTTAAAAGTAAATAATGATGAAAAGGCCCTGCTGAACATGTTTAATAAAGATGTGCAAAGAATGAAAAACTTTAAGGGTTGGGGTAAAGAACAAATACAGTCAATTACAGCACCTGCCTTAATTATTAATGGTAATAATGATGTTGGCACTGTAGAGCATGCCGTAGAAATGTATCGCATCATGCCTAACGCGCAACTCGTTATTCTTCCTGGCAAACACGGAGTTTATATTGGCGCTATGGAATACCTGGATAATGGCAAATGGACACAGCAGTACATTGTTGATATATTAAATGAATTCCTGGATGATTAATACAAACCTGCACTGACATTTCTGTCGATAATCTTTCAATAAAATTGTTACAGCATTATTCTCCGTCAACCGGTTTAATAATATAACTGTAGGTATATTGTTTATCAAGCAGCCGGTATTGTTCAAATGGCAGGGCGCCCCAGCTATTAAGGCCGCCAACGCCTCTTTGTTTTAAATCAATATGAACATTAATGGCATTGTATGGCGGAAGGTCAGAAGGATGCTGTTGCTTTTTTGTATTGCCGGGATCAAGGTCTTCATCCCTGTGCTTAATAGCGCTGAAACATATTGGCTGCATACCTTCAACATGCAGGCCGTTGCCTTTAGCATCTGTTAATTCAAACCAGCGTACATCTGTTTTATAACCACTCTCCTGCGGCCTTATATAATTATAGGTATATTGATTTTCCACGCTGTCACTGTACAAGCCAACGAAGGCAGATTCATTCCTGTCATTATAATTTTCCCAGGGGCCGCGGCCATAATAATCGAGGTAATGATATTGCTCCGGCAGTTCTGTGCGCATACCAAAACGTGGCAGCTCAGGTAAGTTGCGCCCGGTCATATCTATAGATGCTGTTACCTTAATACTGCCATCATTCTGAATAAAATATTCAATTGTATATGGCACATTAATGCCTGCCAGTTCATAATCAGCTTTTATGCTTACGCCGTTTGAATCCTGGCTGCCGACAGTAATATTTTTTACAATAATGTTTTCATGCGCATTGCGCCAGATGCCAAGCTTTTCGGGCATGCGGTTACCAAAATCATTATCCGTGGGCGCACGCCAGAAATAAGGCTTTGGCAAGCTGTTCAGCTTTACATTTAAACTTTTATAGCTGGTAAAAACGCCTCTTTTCAAATCAAACTCTCCTGATATAAGGCCTGATTGAAAGCTGAGTTTTGTTGAATCTTTTGTAACCTGCAGATCGCCGGCGCCTGAATAATTTTTGGTAAAATAATCACCGGTCAATTTAAACTGTTCTGTTGCCACCACATGTCCTAAAGGAATAAGGCTGGTTGCATTTTTTGCAGTGGCTGTAATATTCAGAAAATATTCATCGCCGGTTGTGTCTATCGGAGGAAGAGGTAATGTAACATCTTTATATTGCCTTGGACTTAATTCAACAGCCAAATTTCCTTCTTTCACCTGTTCGCCGTTTTTATATAGCTGCCACTTAAAGTTATATTCATTAAGATTTGTAAAAGCAAAAAGGTTCTTTACTGTTATAATGCCTTTCGAAATATTTTTTGCGCTGAAGTAAATATCCTGGTAAACTTTTTTCACTTCATTCAGGCCGGGATGAATAGTGCGGTCTGATGCAATTAATCCGTCAGCGCAACCATTTTCATCATTCTGTAAATCAAACCCGCCCAAATCGCCGCCATAAGCATAATAAATTTTACCGGCTGCATCTTTTGCACGCATACCCTGGTCAACCCAGTCCCATATAAAACCACCCTGCATTTTTTTGCTGCTGTAAATTATATCCCAATATTCCCTGAAGTTGCCATCGCCATTGCCCATTGAATGCGCATATTCACACATAATAAAAGGCCTTGTTTTGCTGCTGTCGGCAGCATAATTTTTCATGTGGTTAACAGATGGGTACATGGGGCAAACAATATCTGTATTCCAGTCTTCGCCGGCCTGTTCAAACTGAACGGGCCGCGTGTCGTCCCTTTGTTTTATCCATTTATAAGCATCATGAAATACCGGGCCGTTGCCGCATTCATTACCCAGTGACCATATAATAACAGAAGGATGATTTTTATCGCGTTCCACCAAACGCCTTTCCCTGTCCATAAACATAGGCGCCCATTGCGGCAGGTATGCCGGGTGTGCGGTGCTGTCAAACGATCTCTGCCCTGTTGCGCCCATGCCATGCACTTCTATGTTAGCTTCATTCACAACATACAAACCATATTCATCACATAACTTATACCATAGCTCATCATTAGGATAATGGGAGCAGCGCACGGCATTAATGTTATATTCCTTCATTAACTGAATATCCCGTATCATCAATTCTTTTGAAGGAACATGACCGTTTACAGGATCGTGCTCATGACGGTTAACGCCATGCACCACCACAGGAACACCATTTACAAGCAACTGTGAATTTTTTATTTCTACTTTCCTGAAACCAATTTTAGCGCCGGTGTATGAAACCACATTGTCGGCTGTTTTAAGCGTGATGATACAATTGTATAAATTGGGTTTTTCAGCACTCCACTTTAAAGGATTGGCTATTGTGCCACTAAACTGCACAACCCTTAAACTTTCATTGAATGGTTTTACACTTTGCTGTTGTGAAAAAATCCTGTCTCCCGATTTATTGAATATTTCAAGTGTTACGCTGCCATAGTTTGTGGTATCGCCGGTAAATCTCCTCAGCGTTATATAACTGTTGAATGATCCATCCCTGTAAAAATTATCAAGCCCTGATTTTAAAAAGAAATCCCAAACTGAAAGTTTTGGTAAAGCATATAAAAACACATCGCGTTCAATACCGCTTATGCGCCAGAAATCCTGGTCTTCAAGATAGCTGGCAGCACTCCATCTGAATACCTGCACAGCCAATAAATTATTGCCTTTTTTAAGATAGTGTGTTATGTTGAATTCCGCCGGCGATTTGGCTGCCGAGCTCACACCCACTTCGCGGCCGTTTACATATACAACGGCATACCCTGTTATAGAACCAAAATGCAGCAGCACCTGTCTTCCATCCCATCCATCAGGTATCGTAAATTCCCGCCTGTATGTGCCAACCGGGTTATTGCTGCCAACATAGGGCGGGTTTTTAGGAAACGGATAAATAATATTTGTATAGATGGGTGTGCCAAAACCTTTCATTTCCCAATTGGAAGGAACGCTTATATCGTTCCATGTTTGTGTGTTAAGCCCAGGCTCGTAAAAATTTTTTATACGGGTATCCGGGTCTGCAGCATATACAAATTTCCAGGTGCCGTTTAAAGATTTATAATACGGAGAATTGCTGTAATCATCATTTATCGCATCTGCCTCGTTTGCATACAACATAAAAGAAGCATGCGGTTTTTCTTTATTCTTTTCAAAAAGAATTTCATCTTCCCATGGATTATTTTGCTGCTGTGCAGAACATATAAAAGACAATGCAAATTGCAATACAAGCAGCATGCAAATCCTAAAACGTATAACCGGGGCTTTTGAGAATATTTCAGGCATTTTATTATTTACCATTTAATTTTATCAGTATAATAATTGTGTTTAATGATTTTAGTCTTTCATCACTCCTGCAACAATATTCCATTATTTAAAAAGCACTCTTAACATGTGTCATCAAAATTATTTCAGGAGAATATAATTTTCGTTTAACAATACCCCCGGTATTATTTAGCTTGCTTATGCCGTGCAGTTAAGCGTTTGATGCAGCAACAGTTTGAGCAACCAGCGATGTTCCATTTTCGATGCTTGCAATATAGTAATCCAATTCTTTATTGAATGCCTGCTTATACAAAGGTTTTAATCTCCGCACAAGCTCATCAATTGCATCTTCTTTAATAATATTGATGGTGCAGCCGCCAAAACCACCGCCCATCATCCTCGCTCCTATAACACCAGGATTGTCTTTTACCGCATCTACCAAAAAATCAAGCTCTTCACAACTCACTTCATACTCCCTGCTTAAGCCCTCGTGTGTGCGGAACATTTTTTTACCTAATGCATTTATATCGCCTTGCTGCAAATCGGCGCAGCCCAACAGCAAACGCTGAATTTCTTCTACTATATATTTACATCTTTTATAAATAAGTTCATCTTTTGGTAATACGTATTCATCCAGCATTTGCACGGTAACATCTCTTAAGCTCAACACCTCAGGATGATGCGCCTTTACCCACGCAACACCTTGTTCGCATTGTTGCCTGCGCTCGTTATATGCAGAAGAAGAAAGTGAATGTTTTACATTGGTATTCAGCAATAAAATTTTGCAGTCTTTTAATTCAAATGGCACATATTCATATTCAATGGAACGGCAATCTAACTGTATTACATGATCTTTCTTACCAAACATAGATGCAAACTGATCCATAATGCCGCACATTACACCGGCAAATGTGTGTTCAGCCTTTTGCGCTGTTTGCACCATTTGCAGCTTTGATAAGCCAAGCCCGAATAATTCGTTTAAAGCAAAAGCTGTTGCGCACTCAACTGCAGCGGAAGATGATAAGCCTGCACCAAGCGGCACATCGCCGTCAATTAATAAATTAAAACCACCAATGTAAAACTCCTTTTTCTGCAATTGGTCAACGACACCTAAAATATAGTTGGGCCAATGCTTGTCGCTTATTTCAACGGCATTTGTATTTGTGATATGGCTTTCATTATAATCGCCGGCATACAAATGAATTTCATCATCGTTGCGCCTGGATACAGCCACGTAAACCGCTTTGTCAATAGCAGCAGGCAACACAAAGCCTTCGTTATAATCTGTATGCTCTCCTATGATATTTATCCTGCCTGGCGACCGAACAATAAGCATATCTCCTGCAGCCGGGTAAATTTTTACAAACTGATCAGCAATTTTGCTTTCCATCAAATTTTTAATTTAAAATATGTTTCGGCCAAAGGTATTTCATGCAGGTAAAAGTTTATAGGGTTTAATCCGTTAAAAAAAATTTAGCCAAGTACATCAAAATAGATTTTATTTTAAAAATTCCCCATTACGGGGTATTTATGTTTTCTGCTGCCACATTTTCAACGATTAAGCCTGTGAAAAAGCGCAGAAAATTCTCTATTTCACAAAGGCACAATGTTTGATTTTCATCTAAAAAAAATTATTGATTTACTGCATAAAAAGCAGCTAAAAATCTGGAAAACCTGTCTTAAATTTTATATATGATAAATACGCTACCCATAACCAATCTTGAAAATATCAGCCGTTTTGAACATGCAGTCTTTTATTGCATTAATCAATCCTCCGAGCGAATGGCTGTTGGCGTTGTAAGCAACGTAAAAATTGTAAATAACAGCACGCTTGAGTTTTCTGTATCGCATTTCCCTGTATTGGAAAATATATGGAATGTATTTGGCGCCGAACTTTATTTTTATAAGAAAGGCGTGCCATTCAGCATGAATATACACGGTACTGCATGGTTCAATAACAACAACGAATTTACCGTTCAGTTTAAAGTACTATATATAGAAAGTGCAGGTATGCCGGATGTGAAAGAATATTCATTACAGGAAACGCTTACAGAGTTTTTCAGTAATACCGGAACGTTTTTTAAAAGAATGATCGCAACCGGTTTTTAATAACCGTAAAAAATAATTGCATAAATATAAAAGGCCGGAGACATTCAAATCTCCGGCCCTTGATTTTTTAGAGAACTGAATTAATTCAGCAATTCTTTTATTGAAGAATATAATTGTTCTCTTGTAAATGGTTTTTCAAGAAAAAGGTCGGCGCCGTTCTCAAGCGCAATATCTTTTGCTTCCGGGGTATAACCGGAAATCATTACCACTTTCACATCTGGATGGTTTTGCTTGATATAACTTATAAAGTCTACTCCAAGCCCATCGGGCAATTTATTATCCAGTATAATCACAGAAGGTTCTTCCTTTTTTAAATACTCCTGTGCAGCGGCAATTGTTTTTACATGTTCCAGTTCAATAGATTTTTCCTGTAACATAATGTTCAGTAAAAGGCACATATCGCCTTCATCTTCAACAATAAAAATTTTTTTCGTTTGGGCAGGCGGCAGTTTAGTATTCAACATAAATTTTTTGTTTTTGGAATATATAGCAATAGTCTTACCAAAAATACTGCCAGTATAGATTCACGCTGTACGATAGAAAACCCTTTAAGAATGTGTATAATCGTACATAAACAAAAATAAAACCGGCCAACCTTGCGGCTGAACCGGTTTATATAGAGGTTCGTTGATGCAATAAATTAAAAACAAACAGCTTAAATATCTGTCGCTTCACCATAAGCTACAGCCGTTGCTTCTTTCACAGCTTCGCTCATGGTTGGGTGCGGGTGCACGGCTGTAAGAATTTCATGCCCGGTTGTTTCGAGCTTACGTGCTGTAACCACTTCGGCAATCATTTCTGTTACATTAAATCCAATCATGTGCGCACCGAGCAGTTCGCCGTACTTAGCGTCGTAGATTATCTTTACAAAACCTTCTGTTGCACCGGCAGCAGTAGCTTTACCGCTTGCCATGAACGGGAACTTGCCTACTTTAATATTATAACCGGCTTCCTTTGCAGCCTTCTCCGTCATGCCTACGCTTGATACTTCGGGCACACAATAGGTACAACCCGGAATATTGCCATAATCCAACGGCTCAGGCAAATGCGTAGTTTTCTTTTCTGTATAGGCAATATGTTCTGCGGCTACAATGCCCTCACGGCTTGCTTTATGCGCCAGGGCCTGGTTTGGCGTACAATCGCCGATGGCATAAAAGCCGGGAACGTTTGTTTGCAAATATTTATCGGTAACAACCTTACCGCGGTCTGTTTTAATGCCAACCGTTTCAAGGCCGATGTTTTCAACATTCGCCACAACACCAACAGCGCTTAATAAAATATCTGCTTCAAGTGTTACGGTGCTGCCATCCTGTTTTTTCACAGTGGCACGAACGCCGTTGCCGGCAGTGTCGGCTTTTTCAACAGAAGCATTCGTCATAATATCAATGCCCTGTTTTTTATATTGCTTTTCGAGCTCTTTTGAAATTTCCTCATCTTCTACCGGAACAATTCTCGGCATAAATTCTACAATGGTAACTTTCGTGCCCATGCTGTTGTAGAAATAAGCAAACTCAGAGCCGATGGCGCCGCTGCCAACAATGATCATACTTTTAGGT
Organism: Parafilimonas terrae; assembly: GCF_900115755.1. Taxonomy (GTDB): domain Bacteria; phylum Bacteroidota; class Bacteroidia; order Chitinophagales; family Chitinophagaceae; genus Parafilimonas; species Parafilimonas terrae. The sequence goes on along the minus strand of NZ_FOXQ01000002.1, from coordinate 150,854 downwards.
TGCTGCGGCAATACCAGCGCTTCGCGGTAGCCGATTATTTTTTTGCCATCCTGTTTAAGGTTTGGTAATTCACGGCTTCTGCCGCCGGTTGCTATAACAATATTTTTTGCTTCAAGCGTTTGCTTCGAATTATCGGCGGCAGTTACTTCAATCTTGCCTTTGCCTGTAATTTTTGCATAACCCATTATCACATCAATCTTATTCTTGCGCATCAGAAATGCAACACCTTTGCTCATTTTATCAGCCACACCCCTGCTGCGTTTCACCACAGCGCCAAAATCCTGCTTTACATCAGTGGCAGACAAACCATAGTTGCTGCTGTGCTTCATATAATCATATACCTGAGCGCTTTTAATTAATGCTTTGGTTGGAATGCAACCCCAGTTTAAACAAATGCCGCCGAGGCTTTCTTTTTCTATAATTGCTGTTTTAAACCCTAACTGAGAGGCGCGTATAGCTGCCGGATAACCACCGGGGCCGCTGCCAATAACGATTACATCGTATGCCATAATATTTTATTTTTCTGATTGAATTAGCAATTCCAATCATGCGAAAGTAAATGCTAAAAAGGAATTCTTCAATTTTAGGTAATTATGAATTGTTTATTAACTGAATATATATGTTAAAACATTTTACAAGCCCGCTATTGGCCAGGCGTTATACTTTGTTTTCGCAACGTTATTCTTAGCCACAAAAGCCCGGCGATACCTGAAATGACAGAACCCATAAGAATAGCAATTTTTGCATTGTTTATAGTATCCTCATCTTTAAAAGCCAGCATCGTGATAAATATGGACATGGTAAAGCCTATGCCGGCCAGCATGCCTGCACCTATAATATTTTTCCAGCTAACCTGTGAGGGCAGTTGACACAAACCTGTTTTAACGGCAGCAAATGAAAACAATGATATGCCTAAAGGTTTACCAATTACAAGCCCGGTAATTACGCCTATGCTGCTTGCCTGTGCAAGCCCTTCTACCCAATTGGCCGGAATAGCAATACAAGTGTTGGCAATTGCAAATAACGGGAGTATGAAAAAGGAAACGGGCTTATGAAGAAAATGCTGCAATTTATACGACGGTGATTTTTCATCGCCATTTTTAAATGGAATGGTAAAAGCCAGCAGCACACCGGAAATGGTGGCATGAACACCGGAATGCAGCATAAACCACCACATTAAAATACCGCCAAGAATATAGGGTATAAGATTATGCACCTTTAAACGGTTTAAAATAAGTAACACAATAAAGATTGCCAACGCAATCAACAGATTAAGCCATGCAATGGTTTGAGTATAAAATATGGCGATGATGATAATGGCGCCAAGATCGTCTATTACGGCCAGGGCAGTCAGGAATATTTTAAGTGAAGGGTTTACCCTGCGGCCTAATAATGAAAGTATGCCAATTGCAAAAGCAATATCGGTAGCCATAGGAATGCCTGCGCCTGCCCGTGTTTCCGTTCCATAATTGAATAATAAATAAATAGCAGCCGGCATAAACATACCGCCTATGGCTGCAAAAATGGGTAATGATGCTGTTCTGAAATTTGATAATTCACCATGATAAATCTCCCGTTCAAGTTCCAGGCCGATTAATAAGAAGAAAATTGTCATCAGGCCATCGTTGATCCAATGAACAATATCATGCCCTCCTATATCTGTATGCCAAAAATTTATATAAGGTATTTGCAAAGAAGAATTGGCGATGGCTATAGAAAGTATTGTAACAAAAATTAAGATTATCCCGGAAGCTTTTTCGCTGTTAAAAAATTCATTGAACAACCGTGTTAACTGCATGTAATCTTTTAATTAATAGATGATACTGAAATAACGTGTTTTCTTTTCAATATTAGGGAAAAAAACATTCGCAGACGCAGAGTGCTGTAAGCCACAGGCAGCAAGCCGCAAGAAACAAATTCCTAATTCCCAATTCTATTAATTAACCTCCTTTCATCCAAATTTCACTTTTTTGTTTTGCACAATTTTCATCATATTGCGCACCATGAAAAAATTGTTACCCTTATTGCTGATTGCTGCATCACTAAATGCATCTGCACAAAATAAAACCGCAGAGAAATTTGCCGCCGCCATCACGCCCGAAGCGTTAAAGACAAAACTCAGTGTAATAGCCGGCGCAGAAATGGAAGGCCGCGAAACTGCTACGGAAGGCCAGCGTAAAGCTGCGGCGTATATTGAAGATCATTTCAAAAAATTAAAATTATTGCCCGGAGATTCAGGGAAATATCAAATGCCTTATCCCGTTTACCAGGATTCCATAACGGATGCAGCATTTGATGTGTCAGGCAAAAAATTTGCCTTTGCAACCGACTTTTCAATTGCAGGCAGCGGTATTCCGCAAGGCACTTTTACTATCGGTAATATTGCTTTTGCAGGTAAAGGCATAAAAGATTCAACACATAACGACTACGACAGTCTCGATACGAAACAACAATGGGTAATGATTACCGTATCTGCTGAAGAAGAAAAAAGTTTTCGCAGTTTTTACAGGAGAATAATTGCAGCAGCACAATCCGGCGCGGCAGGCGTTTTGATTGTTTCAGATAATTTTCCGAAAGACAATTCTGTTTATAAAGGACGCATGTACCTTAAACCTTCCCAGGTAAAAACGCCTCTGTTTTTTGTTTCAAAGCAGTTGGCTGAAGCGTTGATAAATACAGGTATTAATGAAAATACAGCGCGCAAAAATTATTCAACAACGGCGCAATTACAGATTTCAAAACACATCAACAACCTGCAAAGCACCAATGTAATTGGTGTGTTACCCGGAACAGATAAAAAAAGCCAGTATGTTTTTATTACGGCACATTATGACCACCTGGGCAAACAGGACTCTGTAATTTATTATGGCGCTGATGATGATGGAAGCGGCACTACCAGTGTATTGCAAATGGCAGAAGCTTTTGCGAAGGCACGTGATAAAGGCCATAATCCAAGGCGAACAATTGTTTTTATGACAGTTTCAGGCGAAGAAAAAGGTTTGTGGGGAAGCGAATATTATACAGATCATCCATTGTTTAATCTTGATTCAACTTCAGTTGATTTGAATATTGATATGGTTGGAAGAATTGATCCCGATAGGAATTACGGTGATTCAACCAATTATGTTTATCCTATTGGTGAAGATAAACTGAGCAGCGACCTGATGCGCATTTCAGATAGCATTAATAACACCTATACGCATCTTGAGCTGGACCGAAAGTTTAATGACCCCAACGATCCTAACCGTTTTTATTACAGAAGCGACCATTACAATTTTGCAGATAAAGGCGTTCCTATCATCTTTTATTTTAATGGTGTGCATGCCGACTATCACAGGCCTACAGACACAATTGATAAAATAAATTTTGGCCTTATGGCAAAGCGTGTAAAGCTTGTTTTTTATACAGCCTGGGATATGGCCAACCGTGATGCTATGCTGAAAAGAGATCTGCCTTTAAACGCAGAAAAAAGATAACAGGAAATAGATCTATAAATTCAAAGGATTTAATTCAATTGGGTTGCTAATGCAACCCAATTTTTTTGGAAGAAAGATGTTATACTCTTCTGTCTAAATGAACATACCCGCCATCAACATAAAAAAATTCTCCGTTAATTGGGTTTGATTTTGACGATAATAAAAAGATAGCAGTATCCGCAATTTCATCCGGCAATGTCATTCTTTGTTCAAAGGGAATTTTGGATATAATGGCATTAAGTGATGCTTCAGGATTAGGCTGTTGTTTAATCCACCAGTCATATTGCGGTGTATAACATTCTGCCACTACAATTGCATTTACACGAATATCAAAAGATGCAAGTTCCTTCGCCCATTGTGTTGTTAACCCAAACCGAACGCCATTGGCAGCAGCATAACCCGATGTGCCGCCCTGCCCTGTTTGCGCCACTTTTGAACAGATATTTACAACACTTCCTTTACTTGTTTTTAAAGCATCTAATGCACATTGTGTAATGCTGAAATAGTGGGCAGCATTCACTTTCAGCGATTGTATAAATTTTTCATACGTGCCGTTTTCAAGGCTCACGCCATCATTTAAACCGGCATTGTTCACAACACCGTCAATATGCCCAAACTCATTAATAATGTCATCAATAGCTTTTTTGCATTGCCCTGGATTTGTTAAGTCTGCAATAGCAACAAAACAATTTTTACCTTCCTGCTGCAAAGCATTTGCAAGTTCATCAGCCAGTTGCCGGTTTATATCAATGATACATGGAATAGCATTCTCATCAGCAAGTTTTCTTACAATGCTTTCACCAATACCTCTTGCGCCGCCGGTAACGATTATTATTTTACTGTTTAAATCAAGCTCCATAGTAAAAAAAAATGCAAGATAACAGTTTGACTGTTTGCAGCAACTTTAAACCATAATTCTGTGTGTTGGCGCTGGATAACCGGGCTGGAATGCTGTAAATTTTTCTTTAACCACAATACAGTTATTTTCTTTTTCTGTTTGCTCAATTGCCCTGTTAATAAGAGAACTTAGAAATACCGGTGTTGTTTGAATACGGGCATTTATCAAAATGGAGGCTGCGCCTGCATTACAGGCCTCGCTTACTATAGTTTCATTACCTGAAGCGGTATAACTTATTTTAATTACATCATCAATCAAAAATTTTAAATGCCCAATGGTTAATTTTTCATTCTGTACATTTTTATAAATCTGTTTCGCAAGTTGTATGGCTGTTTGTTGCGCGCTGTTAATGTTACTGTCGATTTTTAATTCCGCATCCAGCCAGGCCAGCATTGCTTCCCCGGCGCCATAAGTGGGATAATCAATATCAAGTGAAGATGGAATAAAATGATTTGTTTTGCTGGTTATAACATCTAACCATTCTGTTGTACTTTCATCATCAGTGCCATTTACATAAATAACCTGTTTGTCCTGAAATTGATCTTTCAAAAAATACCGGACACTGCTCAATGTTTTTTCATCTGCGAGATCAATTTTTGAAACAACAATCACTTCTGCCTCTTCCAGTTGCTTTTGATAGATGTATTGCACTTCTTCATTAAATACATGCTTCTTTTCAACAAAAAGCATGTGGAGCAATTGCACATCAACAAAGGTGGAAACTGTTACTGTTACATCGTTCCTGAATTGCAATAAAGGTTTCATTACAGTTGCAACAATATCTGTACATGAGCCAACTGATTCTGCAAAAATTACATCAGGGCTATTGGTTTGAATAAGCGATTGAATATTTTCATCCAGCGCATTATAATTGCAGCAGAAACATCCGTTGATAACCTGCCGGTTTGGAATAGAATGGCTTTCGAAAAAGCCAGTATCCACCAGTTTTATACCCTGGTCGTTTGTAATAACGCCAACGTTCAATCCTTCTGCCATCAGTACTTTGCAGGCAGTTTGAATAGCTGTTGTTTTGCCGCTGCCAAGAAAACCACTTATTAAATGCACTTTCATATCAATTCAAAATTTAAAAGTAAAAAGGCTGCTTCAATTAAAGGGTTTCTTCTTTTGAATTTTACTTTTTACTTACCTCGTAACAATTACAATCATCATTACAAATTTCAGTTGTTATCTGGAGAGGATAACCTAAAATAATTTCTTCAGCAAGCGCTTCCCGCACATCATCAATAATTACATCAAATTCAAAATCATCATCTGCGTCACTGCTTTCTTTAAAAAGATATATTTTCTTTTTATCACCAGTCTTTAATCCTTTTATTTGTTGCTGAAGTGCGGATAAAATCCCTCCTGAACCATGCAAATAATTTACCGGCAATGTTTGCATGGTATCTTCCAGTATTTCACCATTTCCATTGCGCATAATGTACCGTAAAGCCACTACCCTGTTTTTATCTGCACACAAATTTTCCATTAAGCTTTTTTATTGCCAACAACCGTTTTATCAATATCAATTTTTCCATACAAAACTTTCACAGAAGCCTTGCCCGCTTTAAAACTCACCGTTCCAAAACCTGTTGCCGTTGAAAGGAAAGAAGTAAAGTCACCAATCTTTGAATCAACATACAATGTTTTATCAACCGCATCATAACGCACACCGGTTAAAGCCTGCAACATGCCATAGCTACTCATGGCACGCGCATACCAATGGCCGCATTCATATTCGTTGAAAGGATTACGCACCTTACCATCGTAACGGCTGCGGCATAGTTGTACCACATCCAAACCCTGCTGCACGTGGCCCATTTCCATAAGATGTGCTGCCACCTGGTATTCAATACCCGTCCATACTTCATCGCTGTAAACAAACGGCAATGACAGCTTACCACCTTTCGGCCATGTACATAAAAGCAGGCCGCCTTCATCGCCTAAAGCATACGCAGGCCGCTGCGGGTTAGCATGTTCTTTCAACGAAGTTTTTAAATTGTATTTATGAATAGCCAGTAAATGACTGCTTACTTTTTTATCATCAACAAACGTTGGCAATGCACACATGCTGCCAATCCAGGCGCCTAAAATACCATCACTCAAACAGCCTTTGCCGTATTGATATTTCGGGCCTTCCTGTTTTAAAATTTCTATTGCCTCAGCAGAATAATTACCGCCAAACGATTGCGCTGTTGCCGGGTTCTCCGCTTTCAGGTTTTTATATTCAATATCCTGGAAAAAATATTCTCCATCAAACAAATTTGTTTCAAGCTGCACCTTACCTTTCTTATACAAATCTTCATATTTGCTTACATCTTTATTTAGATGTTTACCCATTAAAACAATGGCAGTTAATGCGCCAAGATAAAAAGATGTTATCATGCCATCAGGCCCCCAAAATTCTATATCATACGTATTATGGTGCGGTTCTTCAACCACGCCTTTGCCTGCAGGGTCCCACGTTGCAATGCAATAATCCATGCTTGTTTTTACAACGGGATATATTCTGCGCAGCCAATCATTATCGCCGCTTATGCGCCATTCCCTGTACACTTTCATGATGCCGCCCAACTGCCCGTCTGATGCCGCATGAAAATCATGTTTTAAAGGGCTGATTGGGAGATTAGCCCTGAAACCCTGGTGACCGACTTTATTTTGGTTCTCGCAAAATTCTGTATTGCGCAATGATCTTTCCAACGTTGGAAAAAGATGGCACATAGCCTGCGCATAATTCCAAACATGCGTGCAGGAACCATGACAGCAACCGCCATCATCACCGCAACCTTCCCATGCCCACAACCTGCCATCATATTGACGCAAAACAGTTGGTGATTTTAATATAGTAAGATTGGCCGCAACAGCTTCCATTACTTCAGGCGGAAGCGTGCTTGCATAAAAAGCATCAGAAAATAATTTTGATTTTGAATGCAGATCACTGTAATTCTTTTTCCAGTAATCGGCCACTTCTTCAACATTTGCAAAACGGCTGCTATACCAGGGTTTATAATTTGATGAAGGGTTTTTCTTTCCATTCGTTACGCCTAAATCTTCAGGCGCCGCACAACATCCGCTTTCAGAGCTGCAATCTTTCTTTTCATCCAAAACAATTTCACCAATATGCATCGCTGTTTCCGGGATATACCACGTCATCATTAACTTAATTGTTTTAGACGCCCCCGCTGCCAATGTAAAAGGCACAAATAATGATGCACCCGGCGCATCTTTTTCAACAACATCAGCGGCCCTTGTTTTCACATCGTGCACTGTATTCCACGCCATCGTTAACGGATCCCACCAGCCACCGCGAAACCAGCAATGGTCAACAATTGTTTTATCATCATCTGCAAACACAGCAAAGCTGCCTTCTGTTTCGGGCTTATCTTTTGCAGCGTCCTGTTTCAATACAAACCCATTAGTAATGCCAGTAATTTTATTAACTGCAGTATCCGCATTCGCTAAAAAATTTTTTGTATTGAATGAAAAAACAGCTTCAAAACTTTGCGTTGTTTTATTGGTGAAAGTGTATTCCAAGGCGCCCGCAGGCAGGCTGCTGTTGTCTTCATCTGTTGGAATAAAAGGGCTCCAGCCTTTAACGGAAACCTGCAAAGGAATATCATCATCCTGCAACTGGATAGTCGCAAAAGGAAAATGTGTTTTAAATTCTGCATTTTGAAAACGCGGCAAGCCATACGTGGTACCTGCTGCGCCGTTGCCTGTTCCTCTTGCACCAAACATCTTCCAGTCTGGCACCTGGCCTTCCAATACTTTAACACCATTCTTTAAACCTTTAATGGCAATAGCAGAAAATAAAGAGGGCTCGTTATAAATCTCCGGCCTGTTACGAATGCTCATGTGCGAAATAGCGCCGGTGCCTTCGAGGCAAAACATGCCTGCGCCTAAGCCCCCAATCGGAAAAGCAATACGGTTTAAATATTCACCTGTATATGGCGTATTATATTTTCTTGCAGGTGCAGGAATATTTTTTTGTTCAACGTTATGGGATATTTCAGCAGTTGTATCTTCTGCTCTTATTATACCCGGGCTAACGGCAATGCCTGTTCCACCAAGCACAACAGATTTTAGAAACGAGCGGCGTTTTTGAAACTTGTCCATACAGAATGATTTTAATGTTATTATGAATTATGCAATATTTTTTTCCACGTAACCACCTAATTCAAGGTATTTTTTATAGCGATGCTGATAGATGTCAACTTTATTTTTATCAGGATAATATTCAACATCAAATCCCTGCCCCATTGCCTGCATAGCATCTTCAACTTTATTATAAATGCCGGCAACAGTAGCTGCAAACATAGCCGCACCCAAAGCACATGTTTGCCCCGATTTATTTATTTTGATAGGCATGTTCATCACATCGGCCATCATTTGCATAATGAATGGCGATTTTTTTGCAACGCCGCCAATGCCTATCAATCCTTTAACAGGAATATTTTGATTAATAAAACATTCAACAATTGCCTTCGCGCCAAAGCAGGTAGCTTCGGCTAAAGAATGAAATATTTTTACTGCATCACTGCCTAAATCCAAACCGGTGATGGTACTTGTTAATAACGCATTCGCATTTGGTGTACGGCGGCCATTAAACCAATCGAGGCTTAATTCATTGTGTTCATGCAAAGGCATCACAGATGCCTGTTTGCTTAATGCAGGGATTATTTTATCGGTGATTGATTTTATGGCGCTTTCATTCAATACATCTTCTGCAAGATGCTGCAAAGGCCACGACAATAAATTTTTGAACCATGCATACACATCGCCAAATGCAGACTGTCCTGCTTCCATACCAATCATGCCGGGAATAACAGAACCATTTACCAATCCGCAAATACCTTGTACAAATTTGCCCTGCATGTCTTTAACAGGCGCCACTAGCATATCGCAGGTGGAAGTGCCCATTACCTTGCTTAAATAATAAGGCTCTATTTGCCCACCCACAGCGCCCATGTGTGCATCCATTGCACCAATGCCCACAATTACATTGGTTGATAAACCTAATGCAGCAGCCCATTCTTTTGACAAATTACCCGCAGGTTTATCTGCGGTATAAGTTGTTGATGGAAGCCTGGAAACATAACCAGCCAACAGCGGGTCTAACGACGTGAAAAATTCTTCCGGAGGAAAACCATTCCATTCTTCCGCCCACAAGCCTTTATGACCGGCGGTGCAAACGCCGCGTTTCATTTCGCTGATATGTTTGCCGCCGGTTAATAAGAAAGGCATCCAGTCAGCATGTTCCACCCAGCTATAGCATGCATCTTTTACTTTTTTATTCACCCGTAAAATATGCAGCAGTTTACTCCAGTACCATTCAGATGAATAAATGCCGCCAACATATTTCAGGTAATTAATATTGAATTCTTTTGCATGTTGATTAATCTCCTCTGCTTCCGGTGCAGATGAATGATCTTTCCATAAAACAAACATGGCATCAGGATCGTTTGCAAAGTTTTCATGCAATGCCAGCGGCGTTCCTGATTCGTCAACGGCGATGGGAGAAGAACCTGTAGTGTCTATTGAAATAGCTTTGATATTGTTAGGAACATCATCGCCTGCTTTTTGCAGGCATTCTTTTATTGTAAATTCCAAACCTTCAATATAATCCAGCGGATGTTGCCGGAACTCATTGATGGCTGCATTACAATAGAGTTGTTTTTTCCATCGCGGATATTCAAATGTTGAAGCGGCAATTTCAGCACCGTTATATGCATCTACGATTATGGTACGCACCGAATCCGTTCCATAATCAACACCAATAACATAAGCTTTATTCATAAGCAAAATATTAACAGCTAATAAATTTCCTTTTAATAAGAGATCAATATATCAACATTATCATCAGCCTGCAATGAAATATTATCAAACCTGACAGAAGCTGTATTTTCTTCGTATGAAAAACTATTTTTAACAGGCTTGCCATTAATAAGCATTTTTATAACAGCAGGTTTTTTATCACAATGCAACTGTATTTGTTGCAATGCCAGATTGCCATACTTTAAAACTATTGAATTTTTTTGTTGGTTATTTTGTATATCCTGTTTGATATTTCCCCAGGCTTCGGCTGTTGTAAAAAATCCTTCAAAATGTGATGGCTGAATTTTAGGATTGAAACTGATAACACCCTGCGGGCCATTATAATAATAATCTTCCAGCGCCAGCATCACGCCCCATGAAGCCATGGCCCTGGCATAGTGATCGCCACATTCAATTTCATTCCATGGATTGTGCTTTTCCGGGCTGTACCTTTTATCAACTGCTTTTACAATTGATAAAGCTTCATCCACCATGTTATCATAAATCATGTTGGTGGCAACCTGGTATTCAATACCCGTCCATACTTCATCGCGGTAGCGCACACCTTTTTCACCCATGTGCTCACTTTTGGGCCAGGTACAAACAAGTAAGCCCGGTTCGCCAAAACTTGCATAGGTTCTTTCCGGCGGATGAATTTTATTTTGCACTGCAACATCCGGCGCCCAATTATATTTCCATATAGATTCCAGTGTTTGTTTCACCTTTTCTTTTGGATAGATATAACCAAGATTATTTAAATGATTCCATGTTTGACCAAACAACTGGTCGCTCAAACAACCATCTTTATACTGATATTCAGGATGTGCTTTTAAATCAACATCCTGAACAAAATACTCACCGTTCCATAATCTTTTTACCGTGTTATTTTCTCCTGCCTGCGCAATTGTGGAGCAACGTTGTGCAAATGCTGTATCATTCATAACGGAAGCCATTGCTGCAGCAGCTTTTAATGCAGCAAGATATAATGAGCCCACATAAGTATTGGCACCATAAAAAGCAATATCATAAGTATTGGCCTGCACTTTTTCAATTAAGCCATCTTCATTACCGTCTTCGTTAATTATGAATTCTGTTGCGCGTTTTATCCTGTCCCAGTTACGGTTTAGAAAGAGATTATTTTTTGAATTCAGGTATTCGCGATACGCTTTTAAAATAGCGCCGGCATGACCATCAATTAAAACACCACCCCAGCCATTACGGGCAAGCACACTGCCATCCTTTTGAAAAGACACATCAAAATCTGTGCGTTCCCGTATATTTCTTTCAAGCTCAGGAAAGAAATGTGCCAAAGCCTGTTCATAATTCCAGACATGCGTACAAGTACCAACACAGGAACCAACACCTTCCCATGCCCAGAATTTATCGTTTGCCCACCACTGACAGGTTTCTGTTGCCAATGTTGAAAGTGGCATCAGCAAACGCTGATTTAACCAGTAAGGAATGGTTGTATTGTTATAATAAGTATCGTGAAAAAGATGAGTTAATTTGGAGAGGCGGCTATAATTTTTCTGAAGATATAAAGCCACATCATGCGAGTTATTAAACCAATTGCTGTACATATTTCCAATGATGGTAGCACCATCTGTTGGTAAAGCTTCATTCCAGTCGTTAGGCAGAATATCAGTAAGATCGCTGCCAAAATAATAAGAAGGGCGATTAGGAAAATACCATGTAAGAAGAAATATAACTTCTTTTGACTGGCCTGGTTGCAAACTGAATGATTCGCCAACACTGCCATTAATTTTATCAATAGCAGTTGCTGATGCAGTTGCTGATTTTGTATTATCATTAAAATCCTTGTAATCAGCATCGCCAAAAGCATTGTTTGATAAAATGCTTAATGATACATTACCAAAATACGGATGATGCTCGGGATAATATTTTTCTTTTGTAACCGGCATATCGCTGAAGCCAATATCATCCAGTGTAACATGGCCCCATCCGCCTTTATCTTCATCCACAATTTCAAAATGTGCCTGCCTGCCCTTCAGTTCTTTTACATCCCAATATTTATCGCTCATGAGTTCAGTATTTGCACCCGTTGCCGTACGCACTATATTACCATCAACTATAAGATTAATACAAGTGGTTGTTGCATGCCTGCCGCCTCCAATTTTAAAAACGATATAATCATCATTAACCGTAAATGTTTCTGATACCATTTTGCCGGTTGTCTTATCTTCATCAATATAAGAATTTACAACTCCTTTACCATTGAAGCCAACAATCCTGCCCTGGTTTTCAAAACTGCCATTTGTGGGTGCGCTGCCAAAAGCATCTCCCGTAACTTTCCATTTGCCATAGCCATTTTCAAAATCATCAAACAACTTTATTGTTGGCTTTTTTTCCGCGCCTGTTTTTTCTGCCCTGGTAAGGCCCATTACAAGTGAAGTAATGCCATCGTTACGAACAATGGCGTTGCGCCTGTTAGCAAGAATATCTTTTGCAATATCGAGGCACACAAAATTTTGCAACCAGCCTGAGAGGCTTACCTGCACTGGTTTTGAAGAATTATTCTTTACAGTGTATTTTAAAATTGTACCGGGTGTTGCAGACTCTTTCGCATTCATAGGAATAAACGGCGAATACACTTCTGATGAAACAGCAACCGGTAATTTTTTTGTTGTTGAATTATAGTTTATAGTTGCGATTGGATATTCACCGACAAACGATATATCATCAAAATCCTTTTTGTTTAAATTGACGTTTGTGGTTTTGCCATCCTGTGTAATTTTTATATTAAATCCCTGGTCAATATAGCTCTTGGGTTCAAACGTTTTATAACAAACTGTCCATGGGCCGAGCGCTGTATTAAAATGGGTAAGCGAGTCTATGCCATAGCCTGTATTATAAGCATTGTTATATATCCACCAATTAGCCAATGTTCCATCACCCCTTACATATAACTGGCCTGCTGCAATACCGCCGCAGGGCATACCAATAGTAAGCAATTCATCACCTTTAAAAACCTTTTTCTGATTGTTATATAAAGACGTTTTCCATGATGCAGGCAGGTTTTTATTTTCAGGAACATGATGCGATGGATCAACAGGCTGCGAAAATGTAATGGCTGCAATAGAAAAAAAACAGATAATTAAAAAGATGTGTTTCATACCTAATTTTTTACATTGATATACTTAGCATGATGTGAGAAATAACCAATCGCTATTATCAAATCTTTTCCAATTAAATAAATTAGTAACAGGCTGATGATTTCTTCGAATGAAAGGAGCAACCTGAAGATTGCTCCTTGTAAAACCTGGCCTTTGAAAAAGTCCTCAACGAAGAATAAACCATTAACCCTGCTTGTTTTTTAAGTTTTTAGAGTTGAGCTGCTTGTATTTAAACCGAACGATCTTAAGCTTAACTTAAGCTGCCTATTATTTTTGTTAGTAATAAAGTTCCGGCGCTTCAGCATTGAAACTTATTGTTATATTAATAACCAGGATTCTGCGTTAGAACACCACCAGACCTGTCAATTTCAATTTGTGGTATGGGGAAAACTTCATCCTTCCCGATTTTATATTTAAAATACCCGGGCGTTACCTGGTTTTGCCATCTATCAGGATTAGTAAGATAATCGCTTGCAACGCCCCATCTTCTTAAATCCCATCCAAATTTTCCTTCAAAAGCAAACTCAACCCTGCGCTCATGTACAATTGCCCAAAACATATCTTCATAGCTTAGTGTTGAAGATATTGGCGATAATTGTTTTATATCATTTTTATTAACTGTATTAGGATCTGTTGTTGTACCCGTACGTGCCCTTACTTTATTTACATATTCCGCAGCTTTTGCACGATCACCTAATTCATTCATCACTTCAGCATACCACAACAATACTTCAGCATACCTAACCAAAGTGTAGTTGCTTGAATTATTCCAGCTAACCTGGTCAACTGTAACACCATTATTATTGGGAGGATTACCAATACACCATTTCCTGATGCCCAGGCCCGTTCCGTTTACTTTATCCATAAAAACCTGGCCGAAAAAATCGTCTTTGCCTTTACGGAAAATAGAGGCTGTTAAGCGTGGATCTCCTGCCTCATATTCCCATTCCAAATCCTGCGTAGGGCGTGTCCATCCCCAGCCGCCACCGGCAACATATCCTTCTCCATTTGGCGCATTAAGCACTGTTCCAAAATTATCTGTGCCTTTTTGATTTAATGCTGTGTATTGAACTTCAAAAACTGCTTCTGTGCTATTATCGTGCGTACCGTTAAATATATCGTTATAATCAGGGAGCAATGCATAGCCATAAGACATTATATCTTCCAATAAAACTTTGGCATCATTCCACTTGTGCTCGTATAAATATATCCGGGCAAGATATGCTTTCACTGCACCTTTATCTGCCCTTCCCATTAAATCGCCTGTATTCCTGTCTGCTATAGATGATTGCAAAGCCAATTTAAAATCAGCTTCAGCCTGGTCAAACAAATCGCTTTTTGTAATTGTATAATTATTTACTTTTTTGCTGTTGTCAAATTCAGCCGTTCTTACGGAATTAGGAACATTTAATTCAGATATACCTAAAGGAGTGGTAACCAATGGCGCTGTACCAAACATATACCCTAAACGAAATAGCCAAAAACCTCTTATGAAATAGAGCTCACCCATGTACCTGGACTTCAATGTTTCATCCATCTCAATTGCCGGTATTTTTTCTATTGCTTCATTAGCCAGTAAAAGCGCTTTATAACAACGCTGGTATAACATCTCCATCTGGTCTGAACTTGCTGAAATAATGGACTGCTGTATTTGATAATAAACAACAAGATCCGGGTGGGCCTGCACATCAGGGCCTGTTATATCTCCCATGGGCGTATAACCAGCCTGGGTGTTCCAGCCGTTTTGTCCATCTAATAACTGGAATGATTTATACGCGGCTGTTACCGCCATTTCAGCGTCATCAGCGGTTTTATAAAAATTATCAGTTGATACAACACCATACGGCATTTTATCTAATTGCTTATTACAAGCAGCGAAGGTTAAAAGAGATATAAAAAAGAAAATTGCTTTTTTCATGATTATTATTTTACTCTGTTTAGAATTGCACATTAATACCACCATAAAAAGATCGAGGCATCGGATATCCGCCATTAATACTTTGTTCAGGGTCCCATCCCGGATAAGTATTAATGCAGAACAGGTTTTGCGCTGCAATATAAAAGCGCAGCTTATGAATTACGTTAGCTGCTTTGCTGTCTAATAAACCTGTAAAATCATAACCAATCTGCAGGTTTTGAAGCCTGAAAAAATCAGATGACCTTAACCAGAAAGTAGATCTGCGATAGTTATCATTCGGATCACCCGCTACTACCCTTGGCACATAATTGCTTGTTCCCTCGCCTGTCCATCTTTGGTTATACATCCATGCAGAAGTTTGTTCGCCGCCTCTTGTTATTGCAAAACCAACCTGGTCTATACTTCTGACCGCTCCGCTTTGCCCATAAAAGCTTGTAACCAAATCAAACCCTTTATAAGACATAGAAATACTGCCACCATACGTGTTAGGTGCTACGGCAAATCCTAAAAATGTTCTGTCGCTGGCATTAATTACACCATCATTATTTAAATCCTTAAACCTTATGTCGCCGGGAGCAGCATTAGGTTGCGTTGGCGCTTTATCAATTTCATCCTGTGTTTGGAAAATGCCCTGCTGCACATAACCATACCATTCATTAATAGAATTGCCTATTGTAGTTTGGCTAAAGTCATTAACTATGGGCGACGGAACTTTTGTAACAATATTTTTATTATGCGTCCAGTTAATGCTCACATCGTATTTAAAAGATTTGCCGATCTGGTCGGAGTAACCTAATGTTAACTCAATGCCTGTGTTTGATACGCTGCCGGCATTCTGATAAGGCGCATTATCAACGCCGGAAGTTGCAAGCAAAGGAATCTGAACAAGAATATCAGAAGTGTTTCTTTTATAATAATCTGCTATAAAGGACAACCTGTTATTCAAAAAAGAAGCTTCCAGGCCCGCACCATAAGTTGATGTTTTTTCCCAACGAATATTAGGGTTGCCCAGGCTGGTTGGGCCAACACCGGTATATGTGGTGCCATCGCCGCCTGCGCCAAATGGATAATATAACCCGGTAGAGTTAAGCGTGGTTTGATATGGATATGTTCCAATATCCTGGTTACCCAAAATACCCCAGCTTGCACGAAGCTTTAAATTATTTACAGCAGATACATTTTCAAAAAACTTCTCTTTTGAAATAACCCAGCCGGCTGATGCTCCGGGAAACACACCTCTTCTGTGATTGGAAGCAATGCGTGACGTCTGGTCAATTCTTAAACTGCTGCTCAATAAATATTTGTCTTTATATGCATAGTTTATTCGGCCAAGATAAGACTGAATAGCCCATGCATATTTATTGCCTCCATTACTGATATTGCTGTTGCCGGCATCTATTACCTGCATGTTTGGATCGTTGTTCAAAAAATCATTTCTTGATGCACTTAAATTAGATCCGTTCGTTTGCTGAAAGGTATAACCAGCCATAACTGTTAAATTATGATCCTGGTTTATGCGCTTGGTATAAGTAAGGATATTATCAATTTCATAGTTAATATTCTCATTTTGATCTTCATAAAGCTCTGCAATCGGATGGTCGCCTATTAATCCTGCCGGGCCAAATGTGTAAGCAGGAATAAAGTGGTCCTGGTTCCATCCATAATATTCCGCATTAAGCGAAGTTTTGAATTTCAGGTCTTTAAAAATATCCCACTCCAAATATGTTGTTCCCAGCAATTTCTTCCATGTTTGTTTATACTTCCATAAGTTCACTGCTATTAACGGGTTCAGCATGGTTACAGGTTCTCCGTTATGTATGGCGGCACTGTAATCTCCGTTTGCGTCATAAACCGGTTCTGTAGGCGGAAATATCAAAGCGCGGTCAATTGCCTGGCCCCAATCTGTATTGTTCGATACGCCATAATTTACGTTCAGACTTATGCCTAATTTTAAATTGGGCAAGATGCGGCTATCATCACTTATTTTAATATTACCGCGTTTAAAATTTGTATTCTTAATTACTCCCTGGCCATCAAAATAATCTACAGCTATTGCGTAAGCATTATTTTTTGTTCCTCCATAGATTGACAGAGAGTAATCTTGCTTGAAGCCTGATTGCGTTATTTCATCAACCCAGTTGGTGCCTTTCCCATATGAACTGATTTCTTCCTGTGTAAAAGGCTGAGGCAAATTTGCTGCCCCATAATAATCATTTACCTGAACGGCATATTGCTTTGCAGTTAATGTAGGTATTTTATAACGAACCTGGTCAACTCCTGCATAAGCAGAGAAATTAACTTTCATAGGCGCTTCAAAATTGCCTTTCTTGGTTGTTACAATCACAACGCCGTTCGCACCTCTTGAACCATATATAGCAGCAGAAGCAGCATCCTTAAGAACTGTTATGTTTTCAACATCATTCGGGTTAAGATTTGCTAATCCATCATTGGTGATCATACCATCAATTACGATAAGCGGATTACTTGATGCTCCAAAAGAACCTGTTCCCCTTATTCTGATTTGAGTGCCGCTGTAAGGGGTTCCATTATTTTGAATTATCTGAACTCCGGCCAGTTTACCCTGGAGGTTTTGCCCAATGCCCACCGTTGCCTGGTTTTCCATCTTTGCTTGAGATACTACCCCGATAGACCCGGTCAAATCTTTTTTTGCCTGTGTGCCATATCCTACTACAACCACATCATTCAAGCCAGTGTCTGTATAATCTTTTAATGTAATATTAAGTGAACGATTATCACCAATTGTCACTTGCTCATCCATCTTACCCACATAAGTTATTTCCAGTGTTTGGCCTTTGGATGCACTGATAGAAAAAGTGCCATCAGCATTTGTGGCAACAGCGGTGTTACTGCCGGACACTTTAACAGTAGCCCCTGCCAGCGGAGCAGCATTTTCATCTGTTACTTTCCCGGTAACCGTAGATTGCTGTGCGAAAAGAAAAGATTGAAAACAGACAAGCGAAACGGCTATAAAAAATGTTTTTTTTATGGCCGTTCCGAAGTGCAATAAGCATTGCAGAAACATTGGCTGCATTTTTAAAAGAGAACCCATAGCGTTGTTTTTTGTTTTAAAGAAAATATAAAATGATAAAGCAAAAGAACTACTGTACACAGTTATTGAACTATGCATATTTAAAGCGAAGCCTAACCTATTTGCAGAGAATTAAATCCTTTCTTTATTATAATCCACCGAATCAGGGAAATAATTTTCAGCAAGACCTTCCGCTAAATAATCAACAGGTAAAATTTCATGAGGCATGGCGTTTAATCGTTTAAGCAAAATATACCTCAAACTTATATTAATTTAATCGTTTAAGCAAACTTTCTTTAGTTTTTTTAAACCCAGTTATAGTATTCTTTTTTGAGTACTTACGCAGCACAATGCTTACGTCTGAAAACAATTCTTATGAAGTAGTAAACAGGCGGTAACAACGGCGCCATTAATTACAATGCATTATTTTTTTACCAACATCATTTTAATCCATAAAAACTTATTTGCTTCGCCTGCCGTCTTAAACTGAATAGTTGCAGCGTTATTCAATTCTGTTATATGAATATCGCCTGCAAACATGTCTTTTACTTTTTGTTTGTCATTTGCTGAAGATGAATGCCAGCCTGCAATTTGTGTTTGGCGCTGCCAGATAGAAAAATCACAGCCTCCCGGTTGCTTTGCATAAGAAATAAAAAGTTTATAATAACCCGCAGGTATATCACCCAGGTTCACTTTCAGCATGCCGTTGTCAGGCGCTGTTATATCAAAACTCTGTCCTATATCATTATTATCCCACACTGTTTTAATATTCATGTCTGAACCTATTTCAACACTGGAAAATTGCGGGTAGATATTGATGGTATCAGGTATGTAAACCTTCGTATTTTCATTCGTAATGGATGATGATAACTGCTGTGGCCTGTCGCAATAGAAATAACTTACAGAAGTATATAAGCCGGGCACCGCATTGTGTTCGCCACCATGTTCTATGCTGTGATAAATATTTTTTTCAAACGACATTTTATCTGTGAAATAAAACCTATAGCCGCCCGTTCTTGCAAAAGCCAGTGAATAATCCAAAGCGCCATGCAATGGCAAACTCATTTTTGAATCCCAGCGGTTTAACAATGCATACCAGCCGCCATTAAAATAATCTTCGGAACCAGTGCCATGAAAACGCATGGTATTATCGATAACTGTAGAATCGTCACCTTCAAAAAAAATGGTCATACCTGTATGTAAGCCTTGTGCCTGTAATACAGTGCCTATATAATGCCCTTTGCCTTGTATGTTTAAAAAAACATGCGGTTGCCCATCTTTTGTTTTTTCACTGTTTCTATATGCATAAAATTTTCCTTCCTTATCAGCTTTCCGCGGCTGAAGTGTATAATAAATTTTTGCGTGCAGGCCAACGCTTGCTAACGCACTGTCTTTTGCATTCACATAACTAAATTCAATACGCGCTTTTTTATCAAAAGGCATTGGAATAAAACTGTAACAAATATTATTTTCTGAACCGGCCAGCAAACTTTGCATGGAAGGCTTCCCAAATGCAAAGCCAAAGAAATCTGCAACGGGGCAATCAATAGCCGGCAGTTTTTCATCATCCCAAAACACACGCATAATGATGTTTTTATACAGTGATGCAAAACTGCTGGAAGGACTGATTTCAATACCTGTAATTCTGCCGCCGGTATTCAATGCAAATACCTGTCTTGTATCGCCGGGCTTGATGGAAAAAGACGTATCAGTAATTTTTGTACCGGCATTGCTGGCTGCAATTGCTTTTGCTTTATGCACTTCGTTACTGTTCCATAAACCGCTGATTGCATTCAATGCATTTTTCACATCATCACCAATGTTCGTGGTGAAAGGTTCAACAATAGTTCCTTTATTATACAACCTGTAACCAATTTGATGAAACATCATTTTCTTTCCCCTGCTAACAATCACACAATGTTTTTGAAAGAGAATAGGAAAGTAACAGTAATAACCTCCAACCTGGTTACCACAAAGCGGCTGCACAAACGGGTAAACCTTACCAGAGAAAAGATCCATATAATTAATGGAGAGTGTTGGCTGTTTTGCATCATCAATATAAAAATCAAGTGTATCTGTAGTTGGTGTTGGCGTCCAGATGCGGTTAACAACACCTGTTCCTTTAACGTCAAAAATCACAAGGCTGCTGTCTGCATTTCTTCTTATAAAAGAATATTGCCCGCCAAAACCATCATTGTTACCACCAGTGGTATCATACGTTGAAACCTGCGCTGCATAAGTGTTTGAGCGATATGCCGGCAATTCATTAATATTATAAAATTGCTTCAACTCATCAACAGCGGTAACCGTTTTTTGTGCACATAACCCTGTTGCAGCACATAACAAACTACATAAAAAGATTAACCTCATTATGGTGATTATTATTTGTAAAAATTTTATTCTGATTTCAGTATGTAATCAACTTTTGGAAGGTTTAAATCTTCCAAAGATTGTTGTACAATTATGCCAACACCTTATGCCCTTTAATGGCATAATATAATATAAACAGGAATAGCGGTATGGGCACAAGAAAACCTGTTGCCATGCCGTAGTTATCAGCTACAGCGCCCATAATCGGCGGAAACACTGCGCCGCCAGCCACTGCCATTACCAGGTAAGAAGAAGCTTCCTTGGTATTATGACCAAGCGATTTTATAGCAAGCGCAAATATGGTAGGAAACATAATCGACATAAAAAAGAAAACACCGTAAAGCGCAATCAGAGAAACCCAGCCCATTTCAAACGATACTATGGGTAAAAGAATGCAAACCGCAAGTGTATAAAGCGCCAGCATTTTTGTTGGCTTAAAAAACTTCATCATAGCGCTGCCCGAAAAACGGCCGATCATAAATAACAAAAAGCCAAGCGATAAAAAGTAAGGTGCATATTCCACATCAAAACGCGGGTGCATGTCGTGATCGGTAACAAAATTTATCAGGTAACTAAAAACGCCTGTTTGTGCCGCCACATAACATGCCTGTGCAGCAAAGCCCATTGTGAAATGGCGGTTTTTCCATAATGGTTTGGGAGATATATAAGCCGGGTCGTCAACACTTGTTACGATACCGGTTTCTGAAGTTTGCGTTACCACACCACCGTGTGCAGCAATTTCATCCGCCTCTGTTATTTCAGGCAATTTTATGCGCATAAAAACGAATGCGATGGCTAAAACAACCAACCCTATTATAGCAAAGGGCAGAATGATTGAAATCATTTTTTCACCTTCCACGTGGCTTTGGTTGCCATAAATGTATAAGGCGATCAGTGGGCCTATCATCCACGCAAGCCCGTTGAAAGACTGGGAAAAATTAATGCGGCGTTCTGCCGTTTCGGGGGGGCCCAGTTTTGTTGTGTAAGGATTAGCCGCTGTTTCAAGTGTTGCAAGCCCTGCACCTATAATGAGCAGGCAAATTAAAAACAAAACAAAAGATTGAAAACTGGCTGTGCCGGCAGCTATGAGGGCGCCCGCAGCAAAAAGGGAAAGCCCGAAAATAATGCCCTTTTTATACCCGTATTTTTTTATAAACATGCCTGCAGGTATAGCCATGCCAAAATAAGCGCCATACAAGGAAAACTGGATAAAGCTGGATTCCCATTTTTGCAAATGCAGCATCATCTGGAAGTTTTTATCCAGCGTGTCGAGCATGCCGTGCGCTATTCCCCATAAAAAAAACAAAGCGCTGATGGCAGCGAAAGGGCCGAGATAATTAATGCCGTCTTTTACAAAAAGTGATGGTTTGTTATTTTTCATTCGTACAAATTTGTTTTTTCAATGGCGTTTATAAAATACCCGCAAAAAATATTTTTCACGGGTATTTTAATACAATTACTTTTTATTTATAAAGAGGCCCGTAATTACCACAGGCACGATAATCGGCGCCTTCCGTTTCAGAACCAAAGGCATTCCATGCGGAGGGCCTGAAAATTCTTTCTTCGTCAATATTATGCATACAAACCGGAATACGCAACATAGAAGCCAATGTTATTAATTTATGGCCAATATGACCATAACTTATAGCGCCATGGTTAGAGCCCCAATGCAGCATTACATTATACACATCGGTAAATGCACCTTTGCCTGTTATGCGTGGCACAAACCAGGTTGTGGGCCAGGTGATGTTTGTACGGTTATCCAATGTATCATGAACATGCTGAGGCAGGTCGATTGTTTCACCTTCTGCTATCTGCAATACGGGGCCTTGTCCTCTCACCAAATTAATACGGCACATGGTTACCGGCATGCCGCCTTTGGTTACAAATTTTGAAGAGTAGCCGCCACCCCTGAAATAACCTTTATCACCAGGATACCAGGTGGTTGCTTTTAAGCATGCATCAGCATCTTCATCATTAATTTCCCAGAACGGTTTCATGGCTGGTTTGCCATTTTTTTGTTGTTGCCCTGTTCCATCCAGTGTTGCAGAACCGGAATTAATAAGATGAATGAAACCATTGGCCGCTGAAGCTTCAGGCCTCCACCCCGTTACGCGTTCAACGGCCTCCGGGCTCCAGTAAGTTCTTACATCAGCAAATATTTGTGCAGTGTTGGTAAGCAGGTATCCAAACAACATGCTCACACCATTAAAGCAATCATTTTCTGTTGCCACTGTATAAGGCGCACGAATGCCGTTCCAGTCAAATGATGAATTTAATATGGCTTCAGAAAAATCACCGTTCGGTAAAAAATCCGTCCATTGCCGCTGGCCCTGGAAGCCAGATACGATTGCATTATGGCCTAATGCTTCTTCGCCAAAACCTTTATCTTTTAAATGCGGGTTACCCTGCATAAGGTCACGTATTATCATGGTCATTTTTACAACAAATTCCCAGTCTTTATCTTTTTGTTCTCTTGATGATTGTTTGCCTTCTTCATTTGCTAAATCATCGCCTTCCTTGCAACTTTTCTTTACCCATGCCAATGCTTTTTCAAATTCCGGTTCATCATAAATTTTCTTTTCTATACGGCGTAATACTTCAGTTGAATCAACATATTCATTACGCATACCGAGGTATTCCCTGAAGAAATCGGGCACTACAATTGAGCCTGCAATACCCATGCATACAGAACCAATGGCGAGATAAGATTTGCCACGCATAATGGCCACCGCCAAACCTGCCTGTGCAAAATTCAGCAAGCGCTCTTTTACGTCTTCAGGAATTGTTTCATCTCCTAAATCCTGCACATCCCTTCCATAAATTCCAAATGCCGGCAAACCAAACTGGTTATGTGCTGCCAGCGTTGCAGCAAGATAAACAGCGCCTGGCCTTTCCGTTCCGTTAAAGCCCCATATAGCTTTTGGCAAATGAGGGCTCATATCCATCGTTTCACTTCCGTAACACCAGCAGGGAGTGACAGATAATGACACGCCGACATTATTACGCTCAAATTTCTTTGCGCATTGTGCTGCTTCATGCACACCGCCAATGCAGGTATCTGCTATCACACATTGCACAGGCGAACCATCGGGATAACGCAATTCGCTTGTGTAAAATGCAGCAACATGCTGCGCCATCTTCATGGTAGTTTCTTCCAGTGATTCACGAATGCCACCTAACCGCCCGTCAATAATAGGGCGAATGCCAATCTTTGGATAATCTGTTTGTTTATTCATAATCTTATTTGTGAGTTGTGAGTTGTGAATAGTAAGTGATGAAACCCCGAACAATTAATTACAATTCAATCTTGTTTATTTTAAAGAAACACTCAATATCCAGGTTCTTTTTAATTGAGTATTGCGCATTAAACATTACTAATTAGTGCAGGGTAATTTATATTGATTACCATTTGCTCTCACTTATTTAAATGCTGTTTGTATTTCATTCAAAGACACGCCTAATACTTTCTGGCTGATTGCATCTAATGCTTTTTCATCGCCGGTGAAATGATACACCGATTGTTTATGCACGAGTGATTGATCAGGCTGCAGGAAAGCAGCAGGCGACACGCTTTCAATTTCATAGAAAGGGCCCATTTGCGAACCATCGGCCAAAGGCCCGTCGTTATAAGCATTTACTGCATCGCCGGAAAATGGCGGCTTTATTGTATTCCATTCCTGGTTTAAATATTTGGCTGATGCATCGGGCTCAAACATTGCAATTGTCAATACTTTATTTTCAGGATCATAGCTACCAATAGCGGGTTTTGCATATTTTGGTTTAATACCAAGTTTACCACGGCTTTTACCATCAGCTTTAAAGAAAAGTTTATCATCATCATGCTTTAATCTATCGGCAGGTATTTCACCGAAATAGTTTGTTGTGGCCACATCTTCAAATTTTACACCCTTTGCATTTTTATACGGCACAACAATCACGGTTGACGGCGTATTCTTCATCATATCCAATATCCATATACAAGGCATGCCTGTTGCTTCTGTCCAGGCGTCTTTGCCTGTGTTGGTCAATGTGTTTATTGTTTCATAAGCCACAGCCTTAACGCCTGTTTCCAGTGTTATGCCGGTGCCGGATTGTATTTCATCATTATTTAAAATAGCAACCGCCCTGGTAACCGATAATTGCAATGGCGTGTTATGGTAATTGGTGAGTTGCATATCCTTCTGCATGGTAACGCTATTGTCAGTTTGCGCTGTTACTTTCCATACTTCCGTATCGAATGCGGCCGGTGTTTTCCAATGATCAAAAACCATTGAATCGCCGGGGTTAAAGAATAAAGAAAAGCGGCCGCCTTCAGGGCCAAGCCATAAACGGTTTTCGCCGCCATAAGCATTCATGTGCGCATCTTCGGGGCCGCTGAAAGCTTTGTAATTTACCCAGCCGAAACTAAAACCGTTTTCCCCATCAACAGTTGATGTAAAAACTTTTGCCTGGTATTTAGGCGATACGATTACCTGTGCATTATCACCTGATTTTAATACAATAACACTATCATGCTGCTGCAAAAAATTTAAATCGTAACCAAATGTTCCCTGCGCATATTTTGATGAATCATTTGCTTCTGCCGTTTGCGTTTTATCAGTTGAATTATTACACGAAGATGCGAACATCATAAACTGCCCAATGATTAAGGTTTTAAAAAATAGTTTCATACAATAGTTTAATGAATAAACCTGCAATCGTTTCCTGATCATATTTTAATCGTTTAAGCTTACTATAAAAAATAATTTGAGTTGTTAGTTGTGAATGGCGGGCAGCCCCTGACATTTACTCCCTGAATTCATAATTCATTCCTGAACTGCTGCAATCATAGCTTGCTGCCGCAACTTTCACGAACGATCAACCTGGCTTCTACAATAACATCAGCATTTTTTTTGCTTTTATTATGCAGCCTGTTTAAAATAAGTTTTACGGCTTCTTTGCCAATATCAACAAGCGACTGGCTCACATAAGTAACCGGCGAATAGAAAAAATCGAAAGCATCACTTTCATCAAAAGAAATAATAGCTAAATCATCCGGCACTTTAATGCCCAGTTTATTTATTTCTTTTAAACCTGCAACAGCCAGCGAGTTGGTGGCAAAGAACAAAGCATCAACCTGCAAAGGCTTAAGTAATGCTTTTAACTTTGCGGCCACATCTTTTTCAATATTCTGATAGCTGGCTTCAACAAGCCATTGTTTTTTAAAACGGATGCTATTTTCTTTTAATGCCGCTTTATATCCCTGCTTTCTATCCTGCATGTGCGACTGCATTGTATCATAAGCCACCATGCCTATTCTCTTGCGGTTATTTTTAATAAGTTGTTTTACAGCCTTGCCTGCTGCATTAAAATTGTTGATATGAACACAATCAACTTTTAGCCCTGGAAAAAAACGGTCCATTAAAACAACAGGTATGCCTCTTTTTACAATGGTTTCAATTTGTTTTTCTGTACCCGATGCAGGCGCAATAATAAAAGCGTCAACAAGCCTTGTGGAAAATACGTCAATCAAATCAAGCTGCTTTTCTGCGCTTTCATCACTGCTGCCAAAGATTACCACATACCCGTGTTTTTTTGCTTCATCTTCTACAATTCTTGCTATAGTTGAAAAGAAGGGGTTTGAGATATCAGCTACAATCAACCCAATTGTTTTTGTTTTGCCCATTTTAAGGCTTTTGGCAATAAGGTTTGGCTGGTAATTCAATTCAGCAGCCGCTTTCCGTATTTTATTTGCCATGTCTGCACCTACCCTTGCCTCTTTTTCTTTTCCATTCAATACATAAGAAACCAATGCTACCGATACGCCAATATGTTGCGCTACGTCTTTAAGTGCTACCTTCTTTTCCACTATATGAGTATTAGGTCTGATCTTATAATTAAAAGCTCAAAGCTTTCTATAACCGGCTGGCTATATCTTCCGGATCTAAATTATCGCGTATCATTTTTTTAAGCCTGCCTGTTTTATCATATTCCGCAACAAAAGGAAAGCGCTGAATGTTATAATATTTCTGTACAACAAACGTGTAACCTTCTGAACCGACTTTTATATTTTGATGACCGGATAATTTATACATGTCATCAAAGGCTTTTACTGCTTTTAAATTTTCATAAGAAATCATTACAAACTGTTTGTCCTGTAATTTATCCATACGCTTCAGCATCGCTTGAGTAAACTCTTTACAATGATCGCAGGTGGGTGAAAAATAAATTAAAATAACAGGTTTGTTTTTGGAAAGCTGTTCATACGTGTAACCCTGGCCATTTGTGAGCCTTATTTTAAAGGGGGCAATACTGCTATTGCCGCCCTGAGAAAACAACTGCATATATATGAACAAACCAAAAAGAACGAGGATAAAACTTTTTTTCACTGTGCCTGCATTTTTAGATGAACTGTATTGTATTTGATTACAATATTACAGAAGCAATACTATTCCTGTTTAATTCACCTCCAAATGATCTTTGTCAGGCAATGGCGGAAACGGGTTATGCGGTTCTGCCTGGTACCAGAAAACTGTTGAAGCAATATCATCCTGCAATGGAAGATAACGGCCACCATCGCGCCAGCCAAGCGCCTGTATAGTTACTTTAAGATCCTTTTCAAACCTTATAGGATCTTTCAGGTGCCAGCGGTACATGCCAAACCTTTGTGCAATCTGATAATGACCATCTCCTTTAATCACCTGGTGAAGGCCTACATAAGGAGTAGAGAATTCTGTATAGTTCACTTCTTCCACACCGGCATCATTTTTTTTGCGTGTATCAAAATCATAAGAGCCGCAGAAATAATCTTCCGTACCAGTGCCATTGATGGTTGGATAATCAGTATCGCCATCCATAAAAAACTTAATTTCACCTTCGCCCCACCAGCCATTGTTATGCACGCCCCATGCCATGTAAGTGCCTACATACTGGCCTTTGCCAACAATGTTGTCAACCAATACATAATCTGTTTTATAAGGCAAAGGGTTTGTGCGGCGGAACTGTGCGTGAAAATAAGCAGCGTCCTTAGGCACATCGGTTAATGTATAATCAACCTGGTAATATAACACCATGTCTTTATCATCAATATTTTCCATGGTAATCCTGCATTTTTTCCTGAAAGGCATGGGCCAGTAACAATTAAATGCGCTGCCCGGGTTAACGTTAACAGCCAAAGAATTCATCTGCGCATATTTACCCCATCCCATACCAAAAAAATCGCCTACAGGTACTTCAACGGATGGAGTGGTTTCATCATCCCAATAAAAGCGCAGAATGGAATAACGCCAGTTGCCTGTTGGCGTCATCCAGATATGCTGAATAGCGCCGGGGCCTGTAATTTCCGCAACGGTAAAAGTTGTATGCGCTTTAATGATAACACTGGGACTTACTTTCCATCCTTTTCCTAAATCCCTTGATGCGCTAAGGCCGGTACCTGTTGTTGCCATGCCGCCCTTACCTTTTTCACCATTGAAGTTTTCAGGACTAATAGAACGAGTTTTGGCATCAGACATCATAAAAATGTTGCTGAGGTCTGAATTAATGCCGTTGAACGACTGCGCATAAGCGCCGCCACATATAAAACTTGCTAAAACAAATAATAAGTTTTTTTTCATGTGTGTATTTTTTGGTTTGTTAGTACATGGATTTTTACCACGATTATAAATTATTTAATTCATTAAGGCCGTTTGGTTTTTTGAAACCTGTTATGCATTTATGGCTTATTCATTCCAGCAACCTGTGGCACTATGTCCGCAGGCGTTTTTCTGGTTAATCCAAAATAAAACTTTTGACCTGAATAATATTTTTCCCTCATTTCAAAATTCTCAAATGCCACGCCGCCCGGAATATCAATATAAACGTTTTTGTTCGCACTGCCACCACTCCAATATTTGGCCCTGCCGTTTACCCGCACAGATAATGACGTATCCGCCTGCAACTTTTCTTTTTTCCAATATTGGGTTAGTTTAAAAAAAGGACGATAACGCCAGCTCCATCTTGCATAATACACTTCCTGCTGCGGCCACGATGAAAGCGAAGCAAAACTTTCGTTTGTTTCAGCCAGAACAATATAATCATCATTTTTATCTCTTAATAATTCATTGAGAGGATATATTTTCTTTTCTATAAAATCAATTCCATCAAACCCGTTGTATAATTCTCCTGCTTTTATTACTTTATTTTTTAAGTATAGCAAACGCAGCCTTGAATAATTACCCATTGTAGCAGTTAATGCACACCGCTGCATAGGCGCACTGTTTTCTTCATTGAGTATCTCAAAGCACAGTTCTTCAGGATTATCACTGCGAATACTAATCTTAAGATATGGATGTGCGCCGTTTAAAAATTGCTCCATAAAAACATACAGAGAGAGTTGTTCTACATCAGGATGCCGGGCATCAGGATGAGTAATCACGCCGCGGCTTATGGCAGCAGGATAATAGCGCCCGGAATTAGAACTATCACTTGCCCACATCAGCTTTCCCCATTTGCCATCCACACGTGATGGAGAGATTTCACTAAATTCCATTTCACCATTTACTACCGGTTCTACAGCAATGAAATTTATCATATCAATATGTCCTTTAAATTCATAACCAACACGTATTAAACCACGTGGCCCGCCTTCTTTTTCTTTTACCGGGTTTTCAATGTCATATGGCCATAGGCCAAAAACAATTCCGTTGCGGATGCCCCATACAGCAGGGCTTTTTTCGTTTACCGGCCTTATCCATTTTATATTTTCTGATATAGTTTGCGTTTCAGATTTTTTACAAACGAATAAAGCCAAAACAAAAAGAGGAAAAAGTTTTTTATGTAGAAAACGGGAATACATTTATTAATCTTCTATTACAACTGTTACTTTACTATTTAGCATTAATACCTTCATTGATTTTTAATTATGGGCAGATACCTGCCTGTGCAGGCATCATACCCATATTCCAAGAGACAAACCATGATTGCAATAAATTAGTATCCTACATTTTGAGTATACACGCCGAATGAATAATTCATTTGTGGCTGCGGTATAGGCATGAATTCATCGCGGCCTGCAGTGAACTTTCCATCTTTCATCCATGACCTGTTGCGCGGATATTCTTTTGTGAAATAAGCGTTCAATACAGGTTCTGCAATACCCCAGCGAACAAGGTCGTACCAACGCACACCTTCCATTGCGAACTCTAAACGGTCTTCCCACATCAATGCCTTCCATGCAAAATCTTTTGTCCAGGTGCAGTTAATGCCATCCTGGTACAGGCTTATTTTGTAATCCAGTGTTGGTTTACCATCTGCAAAAATTAAACGGCCCGTGCTATTGGCTGCACGCTGGCGTATTTCATTTATAATAGGCAATGCCTCTTTTTCCCTTCCAAGCCTGATGAGTATTTCTGCTTTTTGTAATAAAATCCTGTCGTAACGGATAACAATTTCATTTTTTGAATTCCACATCCAGAAGAGGTTAACAAGGCCTGGGCAATCTGATTCAACATTTTCTTTTAATGAATTAAAGTAACCATAGTTAGCCGGGTCTCTTGCGCCGCTGCTGTCAAACAACAGGTTTTGCTGATATTTCCATGGCAGGCCGGGAATGCCTACAGTATGTCCAATACGCGGGTCCCATTCATTATTGGCAAAATAAGATTGCTTATTGGTGATTTCTTCATTATTAAAATCATCAAATATGGGAATGCCTTTATCGTCAACCTTAAATGCATTCACCATATTATAAGATGCTTTATGAAAATCGCAGCAACTGAAATATGGAGGCCACCAGGGCGCATTCAAAGGAGTTCCGCCGTTTAAATTACCATTGGTGGTTCCGTCATCATGCGAGTATTGCCATTCATATATTGATTCAGGCGATTTATTGTCGTAATCGAATAAAAAGTTGATAGCAAAATCCGGTGCAAGGCTGTATTTGCCACTGTTGATAATATCGTCTGCAATGGTGAGCGCTTTAGATAATGTTTCTGTATTAATATTAACCACTTTATTATTTATATCCTGCTCATAAGCCATCCACATCAGGCATTCCAGCATTTCTGCTTCGGCTGCATATTTTGTTGGCCGGCCCGGTTCGGTTTGTGTTGGGGGCAACACGCTTGCCGCAGCAGCAAAATCATCGTAGATATGTTGCCATATATCAAGATCGTTTTGTGCATCTGCAGGCCGGTTTGGAATTTTTGCAATGGAATCATTCATTACATTTTCATCAAAATAAGGAATCCATTTATACCATCTTTTCAGGTCTAAGAAAAAATAACCGCGCAGGAATTTCATTTCTGCAATCCGCTGATCTTTTTGCGGATAGGTTGATGCATCCAAAACGTTCAATGCCCTTATTGCCGTATTACACCTTGATACGCCTTCATATTCTGCATACCATATACCATCATTATTGCCTGTGCTTGGTGTGTTTAATGAAAAAACTTCCCATTGATACCAGGGTATCTGGTCGCCGATACCGCCGCCGCCTTTATAAGAGTCATCAGACTTTATATCGGCCAGCCAGGGGCTTAATTTTTGGTTAATAATGCCTTCGTGTGGCAGCCATGCATAAGCTGCAATTACAAGCCCGTCTATATTCTCAGGCGTGCTTACATTTCCTTCCGTAACAACAGCCTGCGGCGTTACATCCAAAAACTTTTTGCAGCTTGCTATTGAAAGAAGGATTATTGATAAGAATAAATAATTTGATATTTTTTTCATCTGTTTGTTTTTTATTGATTGATCAGATGTTTGTTTATAATTCGGCTCAGTTAGAATGATATTTCAATCCCTGCTTTAAAGATTCTTGGTATTACATAAGGATTTGCATAATCACTGCCTTCGGGATTTTCCGGATCAGGCCCTGTAAACTTTGAGCTCTTAAACATGAGTAAGTTTTGCGCCATTACATACACATAGAATTTATCCATACTTAACCTGGAAGCAAAAGATTTGGGAAGACTATACCCTAACTGAATATTCCTGAGTTTTAAATACTGGCCGGGCTCAACAAAATAGGTGGACGTTCTGAGCTCATCATTTACGTTATTTAAAGACAAAGCAGGAATACCGGATTTGGTATTGGTTGGCGTCCATGCATCTAACACACGTGTTGGATGGTTGAAGCCATTCTGTATCCATACATTCCAGAAGTCGCTGTAGCTCTTCCATCCGTTATACACGTCAACACCTGCCACACCCTGCCAGAACATAGACAGGTCAAAGCTTTTATAAGCAAGGTTGATAGAAAAGCCATATTCAAATTTGGGCGTTATAGAACCTTTGCTTATCCAGGTACGGTCATAATTGTAATCAATCACACCATCTGGTTTACCATCGGGCCCGGAAATATCTTTATAACGAAGCCTTCCAACTCCTTTGCCGGGTTGTGCAGCAGAATTATCCACTTCATCCTGGTTTTGAAAAATACCATCAGCAATAAAGCCATATACAGCTCCCCAGGGATGGCCTGCAATACCATCTTCCTTTTGTGAAGTGCCACCCCATGTGTAGGTAACGGTTTGTGGCAAACCGTTTACTTTATTTGTATTATAAGCAATGTTGCCGCTAACCTGATAAGTAAAGTCTTTACCTGTATTACCATTATATGCAAGAGAAAGTTCTAAGCCTTTATTTGTCATATTTGCGGCATTGATGTATTGATAACTGCCTTCACCAAATGTGCCGAGGTAAGGTGGACGTATCAACATAC
Organism: Parafilimonas terrae; assembly: GCF_900115755.1. Classification (GTDB taxonomy): domain Bacteria; phylum Bacteroidota; class Bacteroidia; order Chitinophagales; family Chitinophagaceae; genus Parafilimonas; species Parafilimonas terrae. The sequence continues at coordinate 118,512 of NZ_FOXQ01000002.1, read as the reverse complement.
CGTCAGTATATTTCCTGTAGAAATCCAATGAACCGGAAAGTTTCTGGTTAAGAAATCCAAAGTCGATACCAATGTTTGTTTGAGAAGTGGCTTCCCATCTCAGGTTTGCATTACCTGTTTGCACCCTGTAAAAGCCGGAAGGCAGGTTGCCGCCGGTTTCATTTCCTCCGATAGAATAAGATGTGAAACCATAATCAGGTGCAAAAAAGGTTTGAGCATTTAATGAATTGATACCGGCGAGGCTTCCGTTCTTTCCCCAGCTTACCCTCAGCTTTAAATCGGAAATAACTTTGCTGCTGCTCAGGAAATCTTCCTGGCTTATGCGCCATCCTGCAGAAACAGCCGGGAAATAAGCAAACCTTTCATTAGAACCGAATTTTGATGAACCATCATACCTTAACGATCCTGATAAAAGATATCTTGAATTGTATGAATAGTTGAACTTGCCAAAGTAAGAAAGCAGGTTATATTTATCGCCGCCGCCGCCAAGTGTCATATTACCTGTGGCAGTGCTTATATAGGCATAATCGTAATTTTCAAAGGCAAGTGCCTGGCGCCTGGCATCCATAAATTCAGTAATATATTTATTGGCTTCCATGCCTGCCAGCACATCAAGGTTATGTTTACCGGTATTTAATTTATAATTAAGTGTATTGGTAAGATCGAGTGTGGTTTCTCTCCAATACCATTGATCTACGCTGTTGATGGGGTTGAATTTGCCCCCCGCTTCCTGGAAAGTAAACTGAATGGTCCTGTGATAACCATCAGTATAAATTAAACCTAACTGGGAACGGAAATTAAAGTTCTTAAGGAATTTTACATTGGCGTGCACATCGCCATAAATTTTGTTGTATTTATTGCCATTGTCTTTATTTAAAGAAAGCTCTCTTACAGGGTTCCAATAATCATCCATACCTAATGCAACCGCAGAACCGCCCCAGCCGCCATCCGTAGAACGTACAGGTATAATGGGTGGTTCCACCAAGGCCAGGTGCGTTACATTCTGGTTGTTGTCTATTAAATGAGATGCTTCAATATTTTCCCCGATAGTAAAATGATCGCCTATTACTTTATACTCTGTATTTACACGAACTGTAAACCTTTTAAACCCTGTGTACAACTGTGTTCCTTCATTCTGCAAAAAGTTTAGCGAAAGCAATGATGTAGATTTTTCATTACCACCTGAAATAGTAAGCTGGTGGTTATGCTGAATACCTGTTTGCGAAATAGCGTCAAGCCAGTTAGTATTGGCAGCGATCATGGTGGAATCGGCATTTAAATATTGCCGCGGTGTAACCTTATCCAATACAGGAATACCATTATTATCTTTATGCCATTCGTAGTTATAAATCTGTGTTGCCGTATTTGGGTCCTGGCCGCCGTTTACTGCAGCCTGCCATAAAGCGGTTCCGTATTGCATCGTGTTCAGCATGTCAGGTTTATTATTCCATTGAGAAAAACCGACTGAACCGTTATAGGAAATTTTTGCTTTGCCGGCCTGGCCTTTTTTGGTTTGTATAAGAATAACACCTGCGCCGCCTTGCGTTCCATAAATACTGGCAGAATAGGCATCTTTTAATATTTGCATAGAAGCAATATTATCAGGGTTAATATCACGCAGGTTCATATAACTCGGCATACCGTCTATTACAATTAGCGGGCTTGAACCATTCAGGGATGTAAGCCCTCTCACCTGTATGCCTACGTTGCCGGCAGGGTTTCCATCTGTGGTTACATGCAGGCCCGGCACCACGCCCTGCAACGATTGCATTACGTTAGTCTGCCCATGGCTTTTGCTTAATTCCTTTGGAGTAACAACGGCAACAGCACCGGTTAAATCAGCTTTACGCTGGGTCATATAACCTGTAACAACAACTTCGTCGAGGTCTGATACAGCCTGGTCTTTCAAAGTGATATTTATCAAAGTATTATCGCCAACCGTTACCCTTTCATTAACCTTACCCACATAAGATATTTCCAGCACCTGCCCTTTTGAAGCGGTAATGGAAAATGAGCCGTCCTGGCCTGTTGGCACGGCTGTACGGCTGCCTGAAACCCTTATGGTAGCTCCCACAAGAGGATTTGATTTTTCATCCATAACCTTGCCCGTAATTGTTTGCTGGGCAAAGAGCATGGTGTGTGATAAAATGAGCGCAAAAAAGAGCGTTAGCCCATGTTTGATTGCGCCTTTTTTAAATTTAAAACCGCGTAACCATACGCAGCGTTTAACAGTTAGATTGAAATGCATGTACGTTTATTTTAGATGAGACAACAAGAATTTACCAGCTTGCTTAATAATATAAACAAGTGCTTACCGGCTTATACATAAACCAGGTAATTAAATAACACGGAGGCCGGTGATTCAGAAAGCAGATTTCTTCAACACCTTCATACCGCTAAAGGGGATTGTAATTCGTTTCGGGAACGAAAGCTCCCTGGAAAATTTTTCGATTTTGGTTAAGCAATACATAGAGGAGAATTTAATCGTTTAAGCAAATTTTGATTTTTTTACAGAGCCGATACAGTTTAAAGCAAAAAATAGATGGTTAATCGTTTAAGCAATCGAACAAACACATTTCAACAACAGCAGATAAAAAACGAAAGTAAGGGCATTTAATCGTTTAAGCAAGTTTTTTTAAAATTATTTTTAAGGCTTATGTAAAACACATTGTTTATGCAGGCGTCAGAAACAATAGGTTCAGAAGCTACGTTCTTCAAAAAATCATTAAAAAGAAGAGGAAAAATAAACCTTAACCAGCCTTATTCGCAGTGGCGGATAAACTGTAATCGCAGGATGATTTAATAAATGTTGCATTTGCCTGATGCCAACAATCCAACAACCTACATTGGTTCAAACATGGGTATAGCGGGGTCATCAACTGTTCCATAATTATCATCAATTTTGAAATGGATGATTTCATCTGTTGAATACATATACCTGCTTTGCTTATTGTAATATTTAAAACTCAGGTAGCCTGATTCATCTGCAGCGCCTTTTATCAAAACATAAAAAACCGGTGTAGCGCTGTCCCTTTCAACATAAACACCAATGCCGCGGCATTCATCACCAATAAATGCCGCCATTTCATCGCCGGTGCTCACAGTTTGTTTTAAACTGTCAGAAACAGATATCACCGCCGTCATGCTGTAAGCAAGGGTAGATGCATCTGTCGTTTGCCAGTTGGGCGCAGGATATTGTTTTTGTGTATTACCGTTATTTTCACCAGGCTTATCACCACTTTTAGAACAACTGCTTAGAATGCCATATAAGGTAATTGCCATCAGCAGGAATAATTTATTGTATCTCATAAAATATTTTTTTGAAACATAACAGGCTATTGCATGAACAGCCTGTTATGAGCATTTTTTATAAATTAATATTTAATAACCTTGTAAGCGTATGGTTTTCCATCTACCCAAACATTCACCAGGTAAACACCTGCCGCACAATCATGACCGTTAGCACCTCTGCCATCCCATTGTAACTGGTAATGTCCGTTGTACATAGTTTGTCTGCCGGTGTTCATAATTAGTTTGCCTGCCAGGCTATATATTGAAATATACACTTCGTGCAATGATGTGGCTTCTGATGCAGGAACATCAACTAAAATATTTATATTACTATGAAAAGGATTTGGATAAGCGCTGATGAAAGTTTTATTCGCCCTCATTTGTATAACAAACGGCTTATCAAGACTGCCTATGCGATCATCAGTATTATAAGATAGCTGAATGTTAGAAACGGCTATTGTTTTGTTATTTCGTTCAAGCGTAAAATAAATCCCCTCGCCTGTTTCAGCAGCTATATTGAAAAAGAGCGCAAGGCTGTTTGTTACCGGGTTAATAACAGGTTTTGCTTTCCCTCTTTCCCCGCTTAATGAATGTGCAATAACCATATCGCCGGGCAATAATTCATAAGCATCATTCAGCACTGCTGTCACCGTCATGTTGCCGGCATAGCTGCTATTACTTCTTACCGGCATTTCCAGCGTGTTGACGCTGCCATTGCTTACAGTTCCTGTTCTTAAACCATCGAGCGGGTCAACATTGGCCGGGTAATAGAAGCTTGTATCAATTGCATTTTTCCTGTAGAACATATACCCTTTACCCGGTTCAAGATAACCGAGACTGCCAATCCACCCGTTCTGTTCATCATACATGCTGAAACCGGTTTGTGATTTTATAATATCGCCTTCTGTTGCATTATAACCTGCCAGGGCCTGCTTTACACTCAAAGTCATGCCAGGCAGGTAACTGATGTAACTCCACCGTTCTCCTTTTAATGGTATGGAGGTGCTATCAACGCTTATAGCTGCGCCTGAGATGCTCAGCGTTTGAGCATTAGCTGTGCTAAGCATATACATAGAAGTATTGTTGAATGATGGAAGCGTTCCAATCCATCCTTGCGTTGATGAATATTGATCAAAGCCTATATCATTATGCTTGATTATATCGCCGGATGACCACTGCCCGTTCAGCAATGTTGCATTCACATCGGCAAAGTTTGCATTGGCAACATTATAAGATATCCAGTTCCATCCTTTATTCAATTCAATATCCTGGAATATCATTTCTTTTCCATCAAAGATTACGGGATCGGATGAACTGCCTGTTATAGCATCGTTTTTAAATTCTATTGTTTGCGATGGTATGGCCTGGTAGGTTTTTCCCGTTGCAGCTTCCCATAGCCTGAACTCTACATTATCTGCCGTAACCTCGTTGCTATATACTGTTAAGAAAGCATACCAGAGATCGTTGGTTGCATTATAAGTGTTATTGGTAACGCCCACGCATTTACCGTTAATGAATGCTGCAAGCAGATCATTTGTATTGATTGAAAACGCATCATTAATTCGGATCTTTCCATACACTCCCATGTTATACTTGTAAGCGCCGGGATCAACAGACCAATCCGGTTGTTTGCCTTTTACAGTAAGGTTCACAGACAAGCCATTAGCCTGGCCATCATTATTTCTTGCATATACAACTTCATTATATGCACCAATATTGGTGTGCTCATTTACAGTGAAAGTTATTTTCTGTTTTCCCGCCGCTTCAATTACGCCTGATGTAATATCTGCCGTAAGCCATTTAGGAAGATTATCAAGTGTGAAGTTTTGTGCAATGCCGCTTTTGTTTATTATGTATGATTCAAATTGTAATGAAGCATCTATATCTTTTGCAAGATTAAGTTCATCATCACTCCATTTTAAAGGGTTTTGATCAATATAAGCCGTCCATGTTACAGGCGAAAGCAGATAGTTGCCATTTTTATCAGCCACATCTTTCACCTTAAATGTTACAACCGTTTTATCAATAGCCTGTTTTGTTTCTGTGAGGTTAATAATGAGCGCATCATTGTTCACAACATAATCAAATGAAAGATCCGCTACGGGGCCTCTGTCTTTTACAGGCGCCATATCATCGCTTATTAAACTCTCTTTTCTTTCACCATAAACCATAACGCCTGTGTTTGCTGACTGGTCAAATAAAGTGGAATCCGTTTCAATAATGCCCGTATTACTTGTGTAGTATTTTTCGAAAGGATAATACGTCATCAAACCCAACTCATTACCCTGCAGTTTTGTATTGTTGTTATTATTGATAATAGCCTGGCTGAGATAAGAATTCCATATCCTGAATTCGTCAATATTGCCATTGAAATAACGGTCGAATGTTGTTACGTTTATAGAATCTTTATCCTGGAAAGGCCTTGCGCCAAGATAAGTATAAGGCGCCGCCAGGCCGCCGAGCGCATTGGCATCAAAATACTTTTGCATTTCGCCATCCACATATAATTGCGCAGTGCCTGAAACATGGTTTACGGCAACTGCAACGCTATGCCAGTTATTATCGAGATAATTTTTATCGGCATGCACTTCAAAGCCGTTATTCCTGAAAGTAAGTTTACTGTTTTCAAAGCCAAGGAAGAATGTATTTAATGAACCGCCTCCATCTGTTCCATCGCCCTTTCCGCTGGCGGCAAGCGCTGCATTTGCCTGGCCCGGCGCAGCTTTAAACCACAATTCAATCGTATAATCCATGGATGAAGTAATGGGCGCGTACGCTGTATTCATCTTTAAATAACCCTTGCCTGCAAATGCTATTGCTTTGCCTGCCGGTGTATTCCAGTTGCCCGTAAGCACAGCATTTGAGCCACGCGCTTTATCATAAACAATCGTGCCTTTGCCCTCATCCATCGGGTAATAACCAAGCAGGCTGTTTTCAGCGCCGGATAATATGGTATGACTGTTCAACTGCAGCTCAACCGAAGTAAGTGTTTTCGTCCATATTCTTGCATCGTGCATATTGCCTTTAAAATAATTGCCCTGCCTGCTTATGCTTTTGCCAAACTCAAAATTGCCTGTGCCTGTGTAAGCGCTGACAGCAACATCATTTATAACCTGTACGAAATTGTAAAAAGCTGAAACTTTTTTAGTTGAATCGTTATACACCAATGCAACATGCGACCATAAACCCGGCGTTATCACCGCTGCATCACTGGTTATTTTTTTAGCGCCAACGATCAGCTCTATATGATTATCCGCCGTTATTGCAAGCTCCAGCGAATTATTGGCTGCACCCTGGCTGAATACAGTTCCATCTTCTGCTGCTGTGGGCAATATCCAGGCTTCAACAGTAATGTTTTTACCGGTAAAATTTTTTGAAAATTCCGTGCTTAGATGATCGTTTTCTCCATCGAGCTTAACGGATACAGAGTTGTCTGATTTTGCGCCGTTGCGTATGCCCGTAACCTGGAATTTTGAATTGGTGAGCAGCCCGCCTTCAATGGGCTCATTAAAGTTAAGGCGCACATCTTCACCCAAATCCAATATACCATCTGCAGGTTGCGGGTTACCAAACAAACGCGGGTTGTAAGTGTCTTTAATACCACTTGCAATATCAGAAGGCGTTACAACAGTGTTGCCCGGCCCAAGCACACAGGCAGCTACGGCACGAATGTCGTAAGCCTGGTCGTTGAACGAACCATCATCCATTTTAAGATTATAAGTTATGGCCGAAGCGTTCTCAATAATTTGCTTCGGTTCCTGTGCTGCATCATACCGGCTGCTGTCAGGATAAAAATTCATCACTGTGCTCCAGGCGCTGGCAGATGATGGCTTATACTGCAATTCAACATGATTGAAATATTGATTGTTTACATCAAACTTATTGATGGTAACAGGAATATACCTTATGCCTGTTGCATCTGTATCCGATCCCGTGTTCAATATCCAGTTATTATCCGGCGCAGCCAATGCTATATCTGAACAGCCGGGAATAAAATGCGCTGATATGTACTGCGTATCTGCTGCCGTATAATCACATTGTGATTTTAATATGATGGGTATATTATTATAATCATTCGCATCCGGGCCTTTGGTGAGCGTAAGCACTTTTGTAATAGTAGCGCCTTGCGGTATGGTTATTAAACGGCCGCTGCCGCCGGAACCGCCAATGGGTGTTCCGTCAATTGAAATGGTTGCGCCTTTTATGCTGTCAACATCCTGGTAAAGCAATGTAAAGTAAGCATCTGATTTTACGGTGGAATTATTGCTAAGCACAAGGTTGTAAGTTGCAGGCCTTGTTTCAGGCACGTTGGAAGCCACTGGTTCGTCAATGGATAATACCGGCACTTCTATGGCAACTGTAGGCTGGTTTAAAATAGTACCGGGCTGGTAATATTGGGTTGTTTCTTCACCTTCATACGGGCAGGAGGTTTGGCCGCCTTTTGTTGCGAAAACAAAACTGCTGTCGCCATCTGATTTTACATCCACACTTAAATAATCATTTACGCCATAAGAAGAAAGTTCAAAACCAATGTTTTTTGAGGTGCCGGTTGTTGTTTCAAAAGCGCCGCCCTGTGTGGTGGAATTTGTCTCTTCAATACTTAACTCAAAACCATTACCTAAAATATCAACATCTGTGCTGGCGCCGATATTAGCGCCGATAACAATGCTGAATGAATGCGTATCAGTAGTGTCGTGTGTTACCGTTTTTGAATAGCTTACCGGGCTGCCTGCCGTAAATGAATAGTTCTGCAGCAGGGTGGCGTTTAATTTAGCTTTTTCATTTTCTGCAAGCCTTGCTTCCCAGCCTGCAGCAAACTGATTTAACGTCATTATCGTATCAGAACGGTAATCCGATTGTTGTGGAAAGAAAATGCGGTAGCTCGGCCCGTTAAAACCTGCTGTTATAGCACTTGCCGGAAATGCTTTTGTATCGTTATTAGACTTCCCGTAATTGGGATCAGATGGTGAAAGCTTTGAAATATAAACCGGTTTGCCGTCGGCATTAGCTTTTGCCTGTGCAGCAGATGAATCCGCTATGGTTAAAGGCGTATTCAGAAAGTTATTGCGTAAAGCAATTAAGCCGGGTATAACATTCCTTGTAATATGATCAATCGTATAAGCAAACAAGGTCCCGAATTGTTCGCTGAGATTAATGCCTGACCGCTGCACAACGATATAATCTTTTGTACTGTCTGTTATGGGTATATCATCAGCATATTTATCTTTTTTATTAATAAGCGTGACGTTGTTACTGGCGCCATAAGTTATATTGGTTGAGTAGCCTACAAACACATCTGCGGGTGTGCCTACAAATAACGGGTCATCGCTTGTTTTAAAATCTGTGGTTAAGGTGGTGGTTGAGCTTTTTGTATTGGTATAGGAATAATGTTCCTCATGGTTAATGCCAACAGTAACACCAGTTGAACTTTCAGCGCTTTGTATAGTGCCTGCACCAACGCCTGTAAAAGTTACGAGTTTGGCGCCAAGCTTTTGGGTAAGGCTTTCATTGCCCACATTATCATAAGAACCGGAATAAGTTGAAAGCTCGTTTATAGAAGAGCCTTTTTCTGCAAAAGAATAACTTTTTGATCCTGGCGGATCACGTAATATCATCAATATTTTGTCGGGGCCCTGCGTAACAAAGTCTGTTCCGGTTTGGGTGCCGCCCATAATAAAGCCCTTCATTGTTTTGCTGCCATACCAAAGCCAGTCAACAAAAGTGGCAGGCCCGAATTTTACATTAGCTGAAAAATTCTTTACACCGCCTTCATTCACAGATGCAGGATCGCCTGTTGTAAAATTATAATATGCTATACCATCGCTGTTAAGGCTCATGGTATCGGGCAAACTATTTTTCTTTATATTATTTGTAATGGTTACAAAGCCATCTCCGGTGGGCACACTATCCACTCCGGCCACAGTTGTGGCAGATGTATAGAAAGGATATTGTTCAAATGCCCTTATCTTAAAATTATAAGCAGCATTTTGCGTGAAGATGGGGTTGCCAAGCAAATATTTGCTTTGATTGTTTTTTGAAAGGTCAACAGTTGAAATACTTTCCTTAGCGCCAAGAAACGATACAGCCTGGTAGCTTGAATCACCAAAATAAGGAAGCTCATTATTGCTGTAATCCACCTGTGTTATGCTTACTGCAGGAATAACACGTTTAATAAACTGATAAGAAGCGTTGTAAGTAAACACATCTTTATAGTTAGTATAATTATAGCCGCTATCAGGTTTTTGGGGATTCTTATATACAGAGTCTGTATAGCTGTGAACAGAAGAATCTGTAAAAAATTTATTGGTAAGGTCGAGCGTTACTGTATAAGGTTTTAATGTTACAGGATCAACCAGGATATTATTCCATCCTGTTGCAGAAACATTGGATGTTATAAACTGTTCGGGTATAATATCGGCTACAAACTCACCGGTTAAAGAATCAGGATAAATAACAATCTGGTGCTGAAAATACTGCACCCTTGTTTTATGAATTTTGGATGAATCCGTTTCATTGGAGGGCAGTAAATGATACGTAAGCAAAGTGCTGTCGTTGCCATTTCTCAAATCATATTTATTACCCGATGTTAAAGCAAGTGTTACAGATAAATCTTTACCCAAATTATTTGTTGATAAAGAATGCCCCAAAGGAAGTGCTTCCTGCAAAGAGCCGCCTGCAACACGGCCTGCGAAACGAATAGTGGTGCTGTCATACAGCTTTACTGCGTTTAGTGTGTTATCCTGGTAGTTAATATTGTTGCCATAACGGTCTGTTATCTTTCCATCATTCACAAAAACATGATTGGTTTTAACGGCTTTTACTTCGTGATAGCCAACCGGTACATTAATGGTGAAAGCGCCTGTTACATCAGATTCAATAATGGTTCCGTTATCCTGCTGTGCAAACACACCATCAATCTTAAACTGAGCACCGCTTACAGGCACGGTTGAATTTCTGTAATACACATAACCGCTTACGGGAAAAGATGATTTATCAGTGAAGTCAACCGTGAACTCGGTAGCGCCCGGCGATACAAGCCTGTTTACAGAAGCAGGATCGAACTGGTGCGTGCCCAGCAGCGGAACAATGGCATAAGTGGTGCCGTTGCCGGTATAAGGAACGCCGGATATAAAATAGTTGCCCGATGTATCCGTATAAGCTTTCAGTGAAAGCTGTTCCGGCGTTGGAATGGCATCTGTATGAATGGCTGCTCCGTAAATAATACCATCATTCTGATTATAATGCGAGCCATTGGATGATATGTCGAAGAACTGGTTTGTAACAGATTCATCAAAGCGCCAGTAAGCAATAAGGCCATCTTCACTTCCTGTTATAAGCCTGGTGTAATCGCGTGCAATAACGGAATCAGCAATTGCTTTATTCCATATACGCACCTCATCAATAAACCCTTTAAAATAATTGCCGGTTTCGTTTTTACCAATCAACAAACCTTTATACGGAGCACTTATCGTAATAGCAGCAGTAACATTTGCTATAATGCTGTCGTTCAGCATTATCATTACGGCATCCTGTGTGCGTATGCCTGCAATGTGTATGAACGACTGGTTTATATTCTTATAATCGCCTTTCGCAATAACGCCGTTTGCATTAAAATATATCTTTCCATCACCATCAAAACCTAATTCATACTGGCCTTTGCGGCTGATGATAGTTTGGTTGGAAGGATTTGCATCATCAGGTTTTATCCATGCTTCTATGGTTGCTATATCATTCAAATTTGTTTTGAGTGAATCAACAGAAAGATAACTGTTGGGTGTGCCATCCATGTAAATACTTTTTCCCTGGCGCACAGCGTCTTTGCTTTCCAGCCTTACCGAAACGCCTGTTACACTCTGCCCGTTTTCATAGCGCACACGGCCATATATATTACCCGTGGGGCTTCTGAAGCCAATAGCATATAAAGTGTCTTTTGCATAAACCGGCTTGTTATTGCAATTTATCATGCCAATGATCCTGTAAGAATAATACGTGCCGGGTATTCCTTTTTCATCATCCAGCTGGTAACTGCCATCTCCGGATGCGCTTACGGTACCGATCTTCACATAATTATTCATTCCATATTCTGCACGTTCCACAATATAATTACTGAATGAACCTGTGGAATTCCAGCTCAGTTCTGTACGATTGGGGAAATAGCCTTTTGATGCACTTATGCTTATAAGATCGCCGATATTTGAACGGATAATACTATCCTTTAACGGCACTGCTTCCCAGGCTGTGAAGTTTGAATTGGCAGGCGGAACAACCTGCACCGTATAATGATATTCAGTACAGGTTGCAATCAGCTTATCAATATAAAAACCTTTTATAAAATCGGTTTCGCTTAACTTAATTTCAGATTGCGTGTTATTGGTATAATCGAGTTTGGTTATAATAAAAGAAGCGCCCGGCAGCCATGCAGTTGTATTTACAGGCCACATAATTTTTACTGTATTATCGGGCAACAGGCTAACGCTGATCTTCGACGTATCAAATTTGGTAAAGGGCACATTTAAATCAAAACTTGTTCCCACATCCCACAGGTGCCAGTTTGTATTGTTATAATCTCTCGACACGCGGAAATACATGTGCGGGCTTAAATTACTGGCAACATCATAACTGAATGTGTTGCCTGTGGAATTATAAGAAATTGTTTTTTCCGTTGGGTTTGAAAAAGAAGGGTCACTATCTACCTGCAGTTTAAAATCACTTGTTACGTAATTACCTGCTGTAACAGGATCCATATCCCAACTCAGTTTTATTGCATGGCTATTTGTATCATAATAACCGCGCATTGAATATGGCAGCGGGAAAGCGGGCACCTGTATAACGGGGGAATTCATATTCACCCTGCCATAAGGATAGGCGCCGGAAATATCATCAAAATAGGCCTGTTGTTTATAATAGTAGCCTTGTTCTCCATTAAATGTAAATATGGTATCATATACAAAATCCGAAGCGACGCTGTTATACAGTCCTGATGCCGGCGTTCCGTTATCATAAAACAATTGCATCCTGCTAACTTTATCAACATCGTTCAGCGTTTTTTTATAGCCAACCAATGCGCGGGGTGCTATAATGCCGGTTGTAATAAACGTTACGGGCGCCAGCGTAAAAGCGCTCATTTGCTGTATGGTAACCGTTCTTGTGCCGTTTACCGGAGCTGTGGCTGGGATGCCATTTGCTGAACGATAAAACCAAAAGCCGCTGGCATCTCCTTCTTTTCCATAAAGTTTTACATTTTTTATATCCTTTATGTTATTGTCAATCCCTATTTCAATATCGGCCCATCGGTTTTGTCCATTAAGGTATTCCCCATAAGAGGTGATATTGGAAACTGGAGATGATAATTTTTCAACCGTATTATCAGTGAAACGATATAGATCGGTATAGGTATTATTATCTGTTGTATAGGCAAGGTATATATTATGCAGGTAAGCTATTGGGCTGGCATCGTAAAACCGCACATACACATGAAATGAGCCCCTGGCAGCATCAAACGAAGCTGTATAAAAAAAATCATTGGTGTTTTGCCATATATCGGCAGCAGCCTGTTTCGGAGTTAAACTTACTAACACTGCGGCCAGCAGTAATGATTTAAAAAAATAACAGGTGCGTGGTAAGAAGCTTGTTGCGTAGATATCTTTCATAAACATCATTTTTTCAGGCCTGGTGAAGCAGGTGCAGTTATTTGTATAGCCTGTAAATGTAAACTGGGGTGTAAGGGCGGGCAATAGCTTAAATAAGCTATTCATTAACTGTTGTTACCGGTCTTAAATGCTGCATTGCGCTGGCATTTTATACATTTGAACATACGAATTATTTAAACCATTTTATTATAATGAATGTAAGAGAAGCATATAATAATTGGGCGGCGCAATATGATACTGGCCTGAATAAAACCCGCGACCTTGAAGCAGTTTCTTTAAGGCAAACATTAAGCAATATTGATTTTACAAGTTGCCTGGAGGTTGGTTGCGGAACAGGTAAAAACACGGAATGGCTGGCTGCAAAAGCAGAAGATATTTTGGCTATTGACCTGTCGGAAGAAATGCTGAACAAAGCCAGGAATAAAACATATAAAGGCAAGGTTAGCTTTCTTCAGTTTGATATTAACGGAATATGGAATTTTACAAACAGGCAGTTTGACATAGGCGTATTCAGCCTGGTGCTTGAGCATATTAAAGACATTGACAGCGTTTTTAATAAAGTATCTGAAAAAATAAAACCGGGCGGTTATTTATATATTGGCGAACTGCATCCTTTTAAACAATACACAGGCTCGAAAGCAAAATTTGAAACGGATAAAGGCACGCAGCTGGTAACCTGCTTTATGCACCATTTATCTGATTTTATAAAAGCCGCAGATAAAAACGGATTTCAGGTTATATTGATTGATGAGCTTTTTGATGATAATGATAAAACTTCTGTTCCAAGAATACTTACATTATTATTTAAAAGGAAATAAAATGAACGATATATCTTTCTTGCTCTGCAATTAAAAACTATACCCTTATCTTAGACGCTATTAGTTTTACCTGCAATAAATCTTTTAAAATAAATTATTATACCGCAAATGCCAAACACTGAAACAACAACAAACATTGATGTGATAATGCAGCAGGCTTTTGATGCGTTCAATCAATACAAGAAATTGCCTTCGCAGAAACATGCTGCATTTTTAGAAACCATAGCAGATGAAATTGAAAAGCTGCGTAACGAACTGGTACCCGTTGCCAATGAAGAAACCAATTTACCTGCGGCAAGATTAAACGGTGAAATATCACGCACTACCGGCCAGCTTAAAATGTTTGCCTCACTAATTACGGAAGGCAGTTGGGTGGAAGCAAGCATAGATACAGCCGATGCAGGCCGCACACCGCCAAAGCCCGACATTCGTAAAATGCTCGTACCGGTTGGCCCTGTAATTGTTTTTGGCGCCAGTAATTTTCCTTTTGCATTTTCCACAGCCGGCGGCGATACAGCCAGTGCGCTGGCTGCGGGATCAAGCGTAGTTATAAAAGCACACCCGGCGCATCCAAAAACATCGGCGCTTGTTTTTACAGCCATAGAAAAAGCGATAAAACAATCAGGTGTTCCGCAATACACCGTGCAGCATGTAACGGATACAAGTAATGAAACAGGCAAGGCGCTGGTTACACATCCACGCACAACCGGCGTAGGCTTTACCGGCTCTTTTGCAGGTGGCAAAGCATTGGTTGAATATACCCGCCAGCGTGAAATACCCATTCCTGTTTTTGCAGAAATGAGCAGCATTAACCCTGTTGTTTTTTATCCTGATACTTTAAATAAGAATGCAAAAGCATTGGCAGCGCAATATGCAGCATCCATTACATTGGGTGTGGGCCAGTTTTGTACCAATCCCGGTTTATTGTTAGGTATAAAAAGCGAAGGCTTTGATAATTTCTTACAGGCACTCGGCGAAGAAATTACTAAAGTGCAGCCGCAAAAAATGTTACATAGCGGCATTTGTTCATCGTATAAAAAAGGGCTGGCTGAAATGCAGGCGCAGCAGGGCTTGCAGGTTATTGCACAGTCATCTGCAGCAGTTAATGACATGGAAGCAGGTTCATTGATAGCAACCGTTTCAGCCAATAATTTCCTGGCCAATAAACATTTTACAGAAGAAATATTCGGCCCCTATTCTCTCGCTGTTATCTGCGATGATAAAGCGCAATTAATACAATGCCTGCAAAGTTTAAAGGGACAGCTTACATCTTCTATAATGGCAACAGAAAAAGATATTGAAGAATATGCCGATGTTATAGAAGTGCAACATACTTTGGCAGGCAGGATAATGCTGAACAATGCGCCAACCGGCGTTGAAGTGTGCGCCAGTATGGTGCACGGCGGCCCCTACCCTGCCACAACGGATGCAAGATTTACATCGGTTGGCACAACTGCCATTAAGCGCTGGGTGCGGCCAATATGCTTACAGAATTTTAATGACAACATGCTGCCGGATGCACTAAAGAATGATAACCCGCTGGGCATTCTGCGGCTGGTGAATAACGTTTATACAAGAGATGCTGTGGGGAAATAAAAATGAAATGAAAGAGCATTATATCTAAATTTTATGAATTGCACGCGTATACTTACTTTTAGCGTTAGTAATTTCAGGCAGCAGTATGATAGTCTCATTCGGTAATTCTGATACAAAAAAAATATGGAATGGCACCAGGGTTAAAAAAGTTCCTAATGAAATTCAAAATATAGGGAGAAGAAAATTAAGAATGCTGAACAACTCTGTTGACATTTCTGATTTAAGGATACCGCCTTCAAACAGGCTGGAAAAATTATCAGGAAACCTGAAAGCGTTTTACAGCATAAGAATAAATGACCAGTGGAGAATAATTTTTAAATGGGGTTCAGGCAATGCTTCTGAAGTTGAAATAATTGATTATCATTAAATTTTTTTCAATGGCAAAACTTAAAAACATACATCCGGGGGAAATTCTTTTAGAAGAGTTTTTGCAACCGCTTAATATTTCTGCATATAAACTTGCAAAGGATATAGAAATTCCGCAAACGAGAGTCTCTGAAATTATTAAAGGAAGAAGACGAATCACTGCTGACACAGCTTTAAGGTTAAGTAAGTATTTCGGCAATTCAGCAAAATTCTGGCTTGGCCTTCAGGATGATTTTGATATAGAAGAAGAAACAATAATTAAACAAACAACGCTGAAATCAATAAAAACTATCAATACGGAATTAGCTTAAAAACCTTTTTATTACTGCTGTTCGTATAGTAAAACCACTTGGCAATCAAAACTCTCCCATGCAGGAATCCACTTCAAAAAAGTTTAAACAATCATTCAGCCTGCTCGATGCTACCATGATTGTGGCGGGCTCTATGATAGGCTCCGGTATTTTTATTGTAAGCGCCGATATGACACGCACCGTCGGTTCTGCAGGCTGGCTTATTTTGCTTTGGATATTAACCGGCGTGCTCACATTGATTGCCGCATTAAGTTATGGGGAATTAAGCGCCATGTTTCCAAAAGCAGGCGGGCAGTATGTTTATCTTAAAGAGGCATATAATCCTTTAACCGGCTTTTTGTATGGATGGAGTTTTTTCGCTGTTATCCAAACGGGAACTATCGCCGCTGTGGGCGTTGCCTTCAGCAAATTTGCTTCCTATATTTTTCCTTCATTGGGCGAAGCCAATATACTGGCAGATATTGGCTTTGTAAAAATATCGGCGGCGCAAATAACCTCCATCCTCTTAATTATTTTTCTCACAGCAATAAATACAATGGGTGTAAAAGAAGGAAAGATTATTCAAACTTTTTTTACGCTTGTAAAACTGGCAGCTTTATTCGGGTTGATAATATTTGGTTTTATGGCCGCCAGTAAAACCACATGGGATACCAATTGGGCAACGGGTTTTTCTTTCGGAAAAATGGATGGCGATATGCTGGTTCCATACATAGGCTTTGCCGGCATTGGCGCTATATCAGGTGCAATGGTAGGCAGCTTGTTCAGCAGCGACAGCTGGAATAATGTAACCTTTATTGCCAATGAAATTAAAAACCCGAAACGCAATATCGGCCTGGCGCTTTTTCTCGGAACGCTTATCGTAACATTAATTTATACGGCCACCAATTTAATGTACCTCGCAGTAATGCCTTTACAGGGCATTGCCAATGCAGAAAACGACCGCGTGGGCGTGGATGCTGCCAAACTTATTTTCGGGAGCGGCGGCACCGCTATTATTGCCGTAATGCTGATGGTGTCAACATTCGGGTGCAATAACGGCCTCATACTTTCGGGCGCCAGGGTGTATTATACTATGGCAAAAGACGGGTTGTTTTTTAAGCAGGTGGGAAAATTAAATAAGAATGCGGTGCCTGCACGCGGCTTATGGATTCAATGCCTGTGGGCAAGCGTTTTATGCTTAAGCGGCCGCTATGGCGACCTGCTGAATTATATCATCTTTACCGTGCTGATCTTTTATATTCTTACCATCATTGGCATATTTATTTTGCGCAAAAAAAGGCCGGATATCCCCCGCTCTTATAAAGCTTTCGGCTATCCTGTATTACCTATGTTGTATGTAATTGCCGCAAGCATTATCTGCATCTCCTTACTCAAATACAGGCCTGACTATACCTGGCCCGGATTAGGTATTGTATTATTGGGCATTCCCATTTATTATTTTGTGTGGAAACACAAACATGTAATTGAGGAAGCGCCGGAAGATGATGAAGCACTGATGAAAGAATAATTTTCCCCAGGCAAAAAAGTGTATATACCAGTCAAAGGCTTTGTTGCATTTTACACAAGTTGGCATTTCATTTATTATTTGTAATATTGACATTTAATAGACATATCCATATTAACTGTGTAAGAACGATATTGTATTTGCCAACATTCAAACAAGTATTAAAAACAAGCCTGATGAAAAAAAATTTTAAATGCGTAGCCGCCGCATGTCTTCTTTTAAATATAGCCATAGCTCAAAAACCGGATTACCCCATTCAGCCGGTGGCTTTTACACAGGTGCATTTAACTGATGATTTCTGGAAACCGCGTTTGGAAACAAATGCCACCGTTACTATTCCGTATATTTTAGATCAATGCCGCGTGCATGGAAGAATTGATAATTTTTTAATAGCGGCACATAAGAAAAAAGGCAAACTCACCGTATATCCTTTTGATGATACAGACTTATATAAATTGATTGAAGGCGCCTCATACAGCCTGCAGGAAAAATATGATGCCAGGCTGGACAGGCAGTTAGATACGCTCATAAACATCATTGGCGCGGCACAGGAACCGGACGGTTATTTATATACTTTTCGTACAGCCGGTGTTATTGATGCTAAACAAACTACCAATACACCTCACGACTGGATTGGCAGCAAACGCTGGGAAAAAGATTCTGTTTTAAGCCATGAATTATACAACAGCGGCCACCTGTACGAAGCAGCCGTAGCACATTATGCAGCCACCGGTAAAAAATCTTTATTAAATATTGCTATAAAGAATGCCGACCTGCTGGTTAAAACTTTTGGGCCTGATGGTATTCATGAATATCCGGGCCACCAGATAGTAGAATTAGGCCTGGTAAAAATGTACCGCGCCACCGGCAAAGAAGATTATTTAAAGCTGGCTAAATTCTTTCTCGATGTTCGCGGCCCTAATGGCGAAACCTATAACCAGGCCGATAAAAGGGTGGTTGACCAAACGGAAGCAGAAGGCCACGCCGTGCGTGCCGCCTACATGTACACCGGCATGGCCGATGTGGCAGCCTTAACGAATGATACGCGCTACTTAGATGCCATTGATACAATATGGGATGATGTTACATGGCGTAAACTGTACATCACCGGCGGCATTGGCGCTACCAACAATGGCGAGGCTTTTGGCGAGGCTTACGATTTGCCCAACATGAGCGCTTATGCAGAAACCTGTGCCGCCATCGGCAATGTTTACTGGAACCAGCGCATGTTTTTACTGCACGGCGATTCTAAATATATGGACGTGCTGGAACGCACGCTGTACAATGGTTTGCTCAGCGGCATATCTTTAAGCGGCAACCGTTTTTTTTATCCAAACCCATTGGCTTCCGTGGGCCAGCACCAGCGCAGCGCCTGGTTCGATTGCGCCTGCTGCATCTCTAATATGACGCGGTTTTTACCTTCTATGCCGGGATATATTTATGCACAGGATGCAGATGACCTCTATGTAAATTTATTCGTGAGCAACAATGCTACCATTAAATTAAAAACAACTGATGTAAAACTGGTGGAGCAAACAGAATATCCCTGGAAAGGCAAAGTGGATATAACGGTTGAGCCTGCTAAAACAAGCAGTTTTACCATGCATATACGCATTCCGGGATGGACAAGAAATGAGCCGGTAACGGGCAGCAGCCTGTATGCTTTTTTGGATAATGATGCTGCAGTTATTCCTGTGTATATAAACGGCGAAAAAATAAATTACACCCTGCAAAATGGTTATGCTGTTATTAACCGCACCTGGAAAAAAGGCGATAAAATAACCGTGGATTTTCCAATGGATATTCAGAAGGTAACTGCCAATGCAAAAGTAAAAGCCGATGTGGGCCGCTTTGCTTTACAACGTGGCCCGGTAGTGTATTGCGTTGAAGGCGTTGACCAGAAAGACAGTTCAGTAATGAGCCTTGTTGCCGATACGGGTTCTGTGTTTAATGCCGTATATAAACCCGGTGTTTTAAACGGCATTACAGAGATTAATTTTACAGGCTACCAGGCCACAAAAAATAATGCTCCCGCTTCACCGGCACAAACCATAACCGCTATTCCTTATTATAGCTGGAACAACCGCGGCAGCGGCGAAATGGAAGTGTGGATACCTTATAAAGCCGGTATTGCAACGCCCAAAGCAGAGCCTACCATTGCTTCAAAAGCAACCGTTACATCATCTGTAAAAAATGTACTTATGCTTAAAGCGGTGCACGACCAGTATGAACCATCAGACAGCCATGACCAAAGCATGGGCTATTTGCATTTCTGGCCTGAAAAGGATACAACGAAATGGATACAATACGATTTCAATTCAGCTTATACCATTTCAAAAAGTAAAGTGTATTGGTATGATGATAAACCTTCGGGCGGCTGCGATTTGCCGGCATCATGGAAACTATTATACAAGCAGGGCAATGAATGGCTGCCGGTGAACAACACCAGTGATTACGAAATTGCAAAAGACAAATACAACACAGTTGAATTTAAACCTGTAACAACTACGGGATTAAGACTGATTATTCAATTGCCAAAGAACGATGCCGCCGGTGTGCATGAATGGATAGTGGAATAAGTTTTGGCAAATGATGGTAACTTGCCTGCATGAACAACCATCTTTTTGACAAAGAGATTTATATCAGCAGGAGAAAACGCCTTGCAGAAAATGTGGGCGGCGGCCTTATAGTTTTATTGGGCAATGAAGACAGCCCGATGAATTATGCAGATAATTGCTTTCCCTTCAGGCAGAACAGCACATTTCTTTATTATTTTGGTTTGGATGTTCCCATGCTTGCCGCCATTATTGATGTTGATAACAGCAACGAAATTATTTTTGGCAACGATGTAAGCATGGATGATATTATCTGGACAGGCCCGTTGCCTTCCATCGCAGCGCTTGCAGCCAATGTTGGCGTTACCGCTACACAACCATACCATAAAATTGAAGCGGCTGTTCAAACGGCAAAATCAAAACAGCAGCCTGTGCATATACTGCCGCCTTATCGCGCAGAAAATAAAATAAAACTATCGCAATGGCTTGATATAAGTTTAAATGATGTATCACAATCAGCTTCATTAAAATTAATTAAAGCTGTTATTGCGCAAAGGGAATGCAAAGAAGCCTGTGAAGTGGAGCAATTAAACAATGCAGTTTCCATAAGTGCGGATATGCACCTTGCTGCCATGCAACTGGCAAAGCCCGGCATGATGGAATATGAAGTGGCGGCAAAAGTGGAAGCAATAGCTTTAGCAAATAACGGGCGTTTATCTTATCCAATCATTCTTACAGTAAACGGGCAAACATTACACAACCATTATCATGGCAACAAATTGAAAGAAGGTGATATGGTTTTGATGGATGCCGGCGCTGAAAATGCAATGCATTATGCAGGCGACCTTACCCGCACTTTCCCTGCAGGAAAAACATTTTCAACGCGGCAAAAAGAAATGTATAATGTGGTGCTTGCTTCGCTGAACCATGCAACACAATTATTAAAGCCGGGCATTGAGTTCAGGGAAATTCACAGGCAGGCAAGTATTAAATTATTGGAAGGTTTAAAACAGTTAGGCCTTGTAAAAGGCAATGCGGAAGAAGCCGTGCATGCAGGCGTGCATACTTTATTTTTTCAATGCGGCGTTGGCCATGCAATGGGTTTGGATGTGCATGATATGGAAGACCTGGGCGAACAATATGTTGGTTATACCGATGCGCTTAAAAAGAGCAGGGAGTTTGGCTGGAAATCGTTGCGGCTGGCAAAACAATTAAAGCCCGGTTTTGTATTAACTGTGGAACCAGGCCTCTATTTTATACCGGAGTTAATTGATCGCTGGAAGGCTGAAAATAAACTGAACGATTTTATAAATTATGATGTGGTTGAACAATACAGGAATTTTACCGGCATTCGTATAGAAGATAATTATCTCATTACTGATGAGGGCTCTCAGAAACTTGGAAAACATCTTATAAAAGAAGCAGATGAAATTGAAGCAATAAGGCAGAATGCATGAAAAAAACTGCGAATTAATTTTAAAAAACTCCCCAAAACACTGCCTTTTTTCCGCGTAAAGCCGTTTCTTTTCCGCGTTTTCTTCAATCATTTTCCGCGTTTTACTGCTGCTTTCCCTTCCGGTGGGTTGCAATAACCTGCCACATACAAACCTGCGCGATGAAGCATTGATATTCTCTGTTCATAAAATAAAAAGCTGCCGGGTAGCTTTATTCTTACCATGAAATTATGTAGTGAAAAGGAGGTAACGATTAAAATCGGGACAGATAGCACAACAGAAGTGCCATGAAGCATTAACCGCTGATAACATACAAATGCCCTTCTACAGTAATATTCCCTGCAGAAACATATAAGCAATGGAAAAATAAATAACGATGCCGGTAACATCAACCAGCGTTGCCACAAACGGCGCGGATGATACAGCGGGGTCGGCGCCAAACTTCTTTAAAGCAATGGGCAGCATGGAACCACTTAATGTGCCCCATAAGACGACCCCAATTAAAGATATGCCTACGCTTATGGCAATTAATAACCAGTGTTCGCCATATAAATTTTCAATAACGCCATTTACCATTAGCATGTGCCATAAGAAAATCCGTATAAAACCAATAATACCCAAAATACCACCAAGTAAAAGGCCGCTTAAGATTTCGCGGCGCATTACCCGCCACCAATCGGTTAGTGAAATATCGCCCACGGCCATTGCCTGTATAATAAGCGTTGAAGCCTGCGAACCACTGTTGCCGCCGCTGCTCATAATAAGTGGGATGAACATTGCAAGTACGGTGGCCTTGGCAATTTCATCGTTATAACGCGCCATGGCTGTTGCCGTTAATAATTCGCCAAGAAATAATACAATAAGCCAGCCGGCGCGTTTGCGCACCAGTTTGAATAAAGGTGTATCGAGATAGGGCTCATCCAATGCTTCGGTACCACCAATCTTTTGTATGTCTTCGCTGAACTCTTCGTTGGCCACCCAAAGCATATCATCAATGGTTACAATGCCAAGCAGTATATTGTTATCATCGGTTACCGGCAGGGCAACGCGGTTATTCATTTTAAATACTTCGTTAGCATGTTCCTGGTCATCTTTCACGTGTAATGCAATTACACGTTCATCCATCAGGTCTTCAATTTTTTTATCGGGCGAAGAAAGAATTATATCGCGTATCCTTAAGTCATCAATCAGTTCGCCCCTGCGGTTAATTACATAAATAACATCAATAGTTTCCGAGTTTTTGCCCACCTTTCGAATGACGTTTAACACCTGTTCAATGGTATTGAAAGGATATACATAAATGTAATCCGGCGTCATTAAACGGCCCACGCTGTCTTCCGGGTAGCCGAGCATGGAAAGCGTTACTTTTCTTTCTTCGGGGTTGAGCAATTTTATTAAATCGCGTATAACTTCTTTGGGTAATTCTTCCAGGAAATCTGTACGGTCATCGGCAGGAAGCTCGTTTAATAATTCTGCTGTTTTAAACGAAGGCAGTTCCTGCACAATTTGTTTTTGCCGGGCAAGGTCAAGAATTTTAAATACGGCGGCGGCGCGGTTAATAGCCATATTGGCAATTATCTGCGCCTCATAATCGGGGTTGTCGTAAATAAGATCTGCAACGTCGCTAATATTCTGGTCGTCGAGAAACCTGCGTATAGCCTGAAGATCGTTGGCCTGCATCAGTTGGTCAAACTGTTCTGAAAGTGAAGGCTGTTCTAATTCAAAGCTCATGCGCGCAAATTAGGTAAACAAAAGTAGCTGCAAAGAAAAACAATATTAAATGTGCTGAATTAAAAGCCGCATATTATATTGTGGCCTAATCATAAACTTTTCATGATAGCAGCAGTAACCATTGGCAAATCGCCAAAACGCGGCAGGGGCGTATTTGCAGTGAAAAATATTAAAAAAGGCACAGTCATAGAAATATCCCCGGTAATTGTACTAACCCCTGAAGAACGCAAAGCCATAGAAAAAACTTTATTATTCCATTATATTTTTGAATGGGGCGATGATAAAAAGAAAGCCGCTGTTGCTTTGGGTTATGTCTCCATGTACAATCACAGCTACGATGCCAATTGCGAATATGAAATGGAATTTGGAAAGAAACGCATGACTGTGCGGGCTGTAAAAGACATTAAAGAAGGCGAAGAGCTTTATATAAATTATAATGCCACGCCAGATGATACAACGCCGGTTTGGTTTGATACGAAGTAAAGCAGCCTCTCACATTTTACCTGTATAATATCTGCACCGTTTGAGGTGTTTGCTGCTTTAAGATGATTTGTTTGTTACTGGTCATCTTAAAAAGTAAATCATCAGTATAATGCCTGATGGTTAGCAGCGAAAGGTCTTTTTCCACCTGAACATCAAAAATTAAACTGGCCGATGCTGCAAGCTGTTCAATTTTTTCAACACGGTCGTCCAAACATAACTGCAGGCTTATGGCCCCGGTTTGAATAAGGTTAGGTTTAATGTTTAATTCGCCAAGCATTTTATATAATTCACTCATAGGCTTCTCCCCCACAAAAGAAAAATCCTGGCTGTGCAAATGCATTAAAACCTGCTTCTCTTTTATGATGATAACAGGCGGAAGGTTTTTTACCTGTTTTTTATAAATGATGGTACCCGGCAACGAGGCATCTAAAAAACATTTCACATGCAGCGGTATGCCTTTGTTCTGCAAAGGTTTTATGGTTTTGGGATGAATGACCTGCGCACCGTAATAAGCCATTTCAATCACTTCATCAAAACTTAATTCAGGCATTAACTGCGCATCGGGAAATTGTTTGGGATCGGCGCTCATCACACCTTCCACATCTTTCCATATTGTCTGGCTTTCTGCATTCAATATATTGGCAAACACAGCGGCGGTGTAATCGCTGCCTTCACGGCCAAGCGTGGTGCTTTCATTTTCATCGGTGCTGCCAATGAAGCCCTGCGTTAGTATGATATTATTATCGTTCTCCTGTACGAGTTGTATAGTTTTTTTAGAGGTGTAATCCCAGTCAATATTTGCTTCCCTGAAATTATCATCCGTGCGGATAATATCCCGCACGTCAACCCATTTATTGGCAACGCCCGCTTCATTCAAATAATAACTGATGATGCAGGTGCTTAACAGTTCGCCGCAACAAACAACCTGGTCGTAGTAATAATCATATTCCTGCACAGGCTTATCATGCAGCAGCCATTCAACTTCGGTAAAAAAATTATTCAGTTGTTCATAACAGGCATTGTAATGCGTAACCAGTAAATATTTAGCGGTGGTAAGATGATTGTTTTTGATAACATTAAACAACTGCAGCGCTTCTTCTTTTTTACCGTTATAAAAAGCTTCTGTAACTTTTTCCAAAGCATTGGTTGTTTTGCCCATTGCAGAAATAATAACAATAAGCTTTTCATTTTTATAAGCCAACAGAATATCTTTTATATGCTGAATGCGCTCAACAGAATTTACACTGGCGCCGCCAAACTTAAATACCTTCATATATGTTATTTGAAAACCGCGCAAAGATAGCTGGCAGTTAGGTAAATCCTCTTAGGGCAAGAGTAACTGTAAATATTTTAAACGTTTGGAAGTTGTGTATATTTGAGAGAAAGCGAACATGCCAAAGCGGCAACTCGAAAATGGCAACAGGAGAATTTAAAATAACAATTCACATGGTTTCAAGCCTCGACGGAATTATTGCCAAAAAGGATAATAGCATTTCATGGTTTGATACATCGCACAATTATGATAAAGGCGTTGACGGGCAAGACCCGGAAGAGTTTCTAAAAACAATAGATTGCTATATAATGGGCTCACATACTTATGAACACGCTTTGGAACTTTCAAAATCTTACGGCTGGGCTTATGGCGAAAAGCCGACAATCGTATTGACAAACAGGAACCTGACAACCGATAAACCAAACATTGAATTTTATTCGGGCAACCTAAACAAACTTGTAAACGAACGACTGAAACCGAATTACAAAAATGTGTGGGTAGCAGGCGGCGCAATACTTACGAAAGAACTTATCCGGCAAAAATTAGCACACGAAATAAGGGTAAGCATTTTGCCAATTGTTTTAGGGGATGGGCTATTGTTTTTTGACAATATTGGACAAGAGCAAATACTGCACCTTAAAGACACGGCAGCATACAAAAACGGAATGATAGAACTATGCTACGAAATAAAAAAATAACAACAAAAAGCAAAGCAGCTTTCTTCTTCTCAATGTTTCCGTATATAGCTTGCCTTGCTCAGCTAAAGAACATTGTAGCCTGCGAAGCACAAAGCTTATTTTGCAGTAACCTTTGATTTACATCAATACGATTCTGTGTTTGAACGTTAGGTAAGGCTAAAAGACGGCTCAACGAAATAAAACAGAAAATAAAAAACTATGCGAAAATTATCACTCTTTATAGCTACAAGTTTAGACGGCTACATTGCAAAACCAAATGATGACCTCAGCTTTCTGAAAATAGTTGAAAAAGAAAAAGAAGACTACGGTTATTCGGCATTCATTGCAAACATTGACACGATTATTCTTGGAAGAAAAACTTATGATTACGTGCTTGAAAAAATAGGTCCCTCATATTATGACAACGGCCAGCGTGACATATTTGTAATTACAAGAACTGAAAAGCCGAAAACAGGCAGAACAATTTTTTACACAGGAGAGTTGGCTAAGCTGGTAAAACAACTAAAATCTGAAAATGGTAAGGACATTTACTGTGATGGCGGCGCAGAAATTGTAAATGAGCTTTTACGGCACGACTTGATAGACGAGTTTATAATTTCCATCATACCAATTTTGGTTGGTAACGGAACAAGATTATTTAAAGATAACAGGCCTGAACAACTACTTGAACTTTTGAATACAAAAACGTTTGATACAGGATTAACTCAACTACATTATAGGCGAAAAAAATAACGGTAAAAAACAAAAGCCGCCAGGAAAAACCTAATAGTTAACGTCGGTTTATTCTCCGGTATCACTTTGCACAGAACCAGAATAATTTCAACACAATTTTTAAGTTATTTAAATATCTTGGCTGCGTATTCACGATTGTTTAATTAGCCCAATAAATTATTAATGGCCTCCACAACTGTTACACAGCAAAAAAAACGTTTGCTTTCACTTGATTTTTTTCGCGGCTTAACCATTGCTGCAATGATTTTGGTAAACAACCCCGGCGACTGGAGCTATGTATATGCACCGCTGGAACATTCAACATGGAATGGTTGCACGCCCACCGACCTTATATTTCCTTTCTTCATATTCATGGTGGGCATTTCCATTGTATATGCCATGAGCTCTAAAAAGGCAGACAAAAGCCTGCACAAAGCGGCTATCTTAAAAGCTTTGTGGCGGTCAATAAAAATTTATCTCATCTATGTAATCATACATTTTTTGTTCGTATTCAATTTTCATCATTTCAGGATATTGGGTGTATTGCCGCGCATTGCTATTGTGTTTTTTATCTGTACTATTATTTATCTCAAAACAAATTTTAAAACCTGGCTTTGGTTATTTGCTATTATACTTATTGTGTATTGTTTTTTAATGACGGTAGTGCCCGTGCCCGGTTATGGTTACGCTATTCTTGAACCTGGTAAAAACCTGGCAGCATGGATAGATTATAATATTCTTACACCTGAGCACATGTGGAGCGGTACCAAAACCTGGGACCCCGAAGGTATATTAAGTACCTTACCTTCTATCGGCACTTGTTTATATGGCATAATGGTGGGCACCACATTAAAACGCACTGATAAAACAGAAGCGGAAAAAGTTGCATGGCTTTTAACTATTGCCGTTTTTTCTATAATGCTTGCATTAATATGGAATAACTGGTTTCCTATCAATAAAGCTTTATGGACAAGTTCGTTTGTTTTATACACCGGCGGTTTAGCCACAACCGGCCTGGCCGTTTCTTACTGGTTGATTGATGTGCATCACCGCAAAAAATATATCACGCCATTTGTGGCGTATGGTGCAAATGCAATCACAGCTTACGTTGCAGCCGATGTGGTATTAGCGGTTTTAAGCTGGATTCATCTTGACCTGGATGGCAAAACAGTAAACCTGCAGACATATTTATATCAAACTATTTTTGTTCCCAACTTCTCTCCCATTAATGCTTCGCTTGCCGGCGCTGTAACCTTTGTGCTGATATTAATGGTTCCGATGTTGATCTTATATAAAAAGAAAATCTTTTTAAAAGTATAAGCATAAAGTTCAATACAGTTAACCTGTATTATCACAGCCGGAAACTCATTATATTAAACAGTAAGATAGTTGAGCAAGCCTTTGTGTGTTTCCTTAACTTTACGCCTCTGATAATTGCATGCATACTCTTTTTAATAAACGATTGCTCATTACTGTTGCCGTTATAGCTATCCTGGTTATAACAGGTGGTTGGATAATTCATGAATCATCCAATAAAATTGATTTCAGCACACAGGTAAAACCTATCATCAACAGAAGCTGTATTACCTGTCACGGCGGGGTAAAAGCCAAAGGCGGTTTTAGTTTGTTATTCCGCGATGAGGCGCTTGCAAAAACGGAAGACAGTATATATGCCATTATCCCGGGTGATGCAGATGGCAGCGAAATGATACGCCGCCTTACATTAAAAGACCCTGAAGAAAGAATGCCTTACCAGCATGCGCCGCTTCCCAAAGAAGAAATTGAAATTTTGCGCAAATGGATTGACCAGGGCGCCAACTGGGGCGAGCACTGGGCTTATATTCCTTTAAAACCGGTTGAAGTACCGCAGCCAAAAAAGTTTTTTGGTTTGCTAAAATCAAAAAGCACATGGGCACAAAATGAAGTTGACAATTTTATTGAAGATAAATTCAGCGAAGCCAATCTTAAACCTTCGCCGCAGGCAGATAAAGCAACTTTATTAAGGCGCGTAAGCCTTGATATTATTGGCATGCAGCCATCAGATAATATCGCCAATAAATTTTTACAAAGCAATGATGACAATGCCTATAACGAACTGGTTGATTCATTACTGGCTTCAAAACATTTTGGTGAAAAATGGGCCAGCATGTGGCTTGACCTGGCGAGGTATGCTGATACCAAAGGCTATGAACGTGATGCAGGCCGCAATATATGGCGATATCGCGACTGGCTGATAAATGCCTATAATAACGATATGCCTTATGATTCATTTCTCATAAAACAAATTGCGGGCGATCTTTTAAAAGGCGCTACAGATGCCGATTATATTGCAACGGCATTTAACCGCAATACGATGACGAATGATGAAGGCGGCACCGATAATGAAGAATTCAGAACGGCCGCTGTGCTTGACCGTGTAAACACAACCTGGTATGGGGTAATGGGCACAACGTTTTCCTGCGTGCAGTGCCACAGCCATCCTTATGACCCATTCAAACATGAAGATTATTATAAGTTCATGGCTTTCTTTAACGATACCCGCGATGAAGATACAGAAGCCGACTACCCTTTGCTGCGCACATATAATAACGATACTTTACAGCAGGAACTTTCAACTGTTGTTAACTGGATAAAACAGAATGTGTCTGAAAAAAAATCAAAAGAAGTTTATACATTTTTAAAAACCTGGCAGCCCGCTTATAACTCACTTACCTGTGACAGCTTCACCAACAGTGAGTTGAATGATACCAAATGGACATCGTTCCGGAACCATGCAGTGTGCCGGTTAAAGAATGTTGATTTGGATAATAAAGACCGCTTGATATTCCGCTACCAGGGTTGGATGGCAGGCGGCGTTTGGCAAATACATCTTGATAGTGCAAAAGGTGAAACCATTGCAACCATTCCGCTGGCCAAAACAAACGGTTGGCAAATAACAGAAACTGCGCTTAAGCCTGCTACCGGCGTGCACAACCTTATTTTTACATACACAAACAATAATCTTAAAAAAGCAGTTGATGCCGGCGCACTGCTTGACTGGCTATATTTTACACAGGAATTTCCGGGAAAAGATAAACAGGGCTATGCCGCTATAAAAGATGATTACTGGAAGCTGTTGAAAGCAAATGTTCCCACCACGCCCATTATGATGGATAACCCGAAAGATATGCACCGTGCCACCTATGTTTTTGAACGCGGCAACTGGTTAACTAAAGGCGATAAAGTAACGCCCGGCGTACCGGCTTCTTTAAACAGCTTTCCAAAGAATGCGCCGCAAAACCGCCTGGGGCTTGCATTGTGGATTACATCAAAACAAAATCCATTAACTGCCCGCACTATGGCTAACCGCATCTGGGAACAGTTATTTGGAACCGGCCTTGCTGAAACGTTGGAAGACCTTGGCACACAGGGCAGTCCGCCTACGCATGCAGAGCTGCTGAATTATTTAAGTTACCAGTTTATGTACGACGATCATTGGAGCATAAAAACGCTCATCAAAAAGATTGTAACAAGTGCTACTTATAAACAAGATTCCAGGCTTACACCGGAACTTGAACAAAAAGACCCGCAGAATAAATTTTATGCACGTGCACCACGCATTCGTTTATCGGCAGAACAGTTAAGAGACCAGTCGCTTTGTATCAGCGGCCTGATGAGTGATAAAATGTTCGGCCCCGGCGTAATGCCTTACCAGCCAAAAGGTATATGGTTATCTCCATGGAATGGCGCCGACTGGGTGCAAAGCGAGGGCGAAGATCAATACCGGAGGGCCGTTTATACTTACTGGAAACGGTCTTCAGCCTACCCGTCTATGCTGGCATTTGATGGCGTATCGCGGGAGCTTTGTTCTGCCCGCCGCATACGCACCAATACACCATTGCAGGCGCTCACTACATTGAATGATTCAGCATACATTGATGCGGCACGTCATTTCGCATACCGCATGCAGCAATATGGTGGCGATGTTAAAACGCAGATCAGCAAAGGGTTTCAGCTTGCAACCTATCAGCAAATAAATGATAAAAGTTTGAATGCATTATTAAACCTGTATAATAAAGCGCTTAATCAATTCAACAATAATAAAAATGGAATTTGTGAGATGACGGGCGGTATGAATGAACATACAAATGCAGCAACCGCTGCGCTTATTGTTGTTGCAAATGCTATACTGAATTTGGATGAAGTGGTTACGAAGAATTAATGCCTGAACCGGGATTTATATGATTAATGGCTTTTGATGATTTTTATGTTGCCGGCAGCAGTAACTAATGGCATTGATTGTTGCGTCACCCCCTTGTACTTTCAGGGCAATTGAGCTTGCAGTATGTAACTCAAAGCTCTGAAAATTGGAGGCCACAAATTGTGATTTCCAATTAATAATACTTGATGTCGCAATTTGCAACATCAAAATAAAACGGACTTGAAATACAAAATAGGAGGTCAAACTAAACTCATAAAAAATGGCTAAAGAAACTAAGAAATCGCAACCGGCTTTAACGGATGAAGTGGTAATGAATAAAATATATTTAATACGTGGGCAGAAGGTAATGCTCGACCGGGATTTGGCAGAAATGTATGGAGTTGAAACAAGAATTTTAAACCAGGCAGTTAAAAGAAACAGGGAGCGTTTTCCTAAAGATTTTATGTTTCAGTTAAACAATAAAGAATCTGAAAACTTGAAATCACAAATTGTGATTTCAAGTTGGGGTGGCAGCAGAAAGTTGCCTTTTGCATTCACCGAACAAGGCGTGGCCATGCTTTCAAGTGTTTTAAATAGTGCAGTTGCTATACAGGTAAATATTCGCATCATCCGCATCTTTACTAAAATGCGGGAAATGCTCTTAACAAACAAAGACATTTTACTGAAGTTAGAGAAACTTGAAAAAGATGTAACAACCAGTAAACAGGATATTGCAAACATTTTCGAAGCGTTAAAGCAATTATTAACGCCTCCTGCAGAAAAGAGAATAAGGATTGGATTTAAACCTGACGAAGCGTGATAGTTGAATTTAACAGCTTGCAGCTTGTGGCCTGCAGCTAAAAGCTTACAAACATGACTCAAAAAGAATTACATAACCAACGCCTGTTGCGGGAAGCAGAAAGATCGGTATTGCAAATGCATACGCGCCGGCATTTTATTAAAGAAAGCGCTATGGGTTTGGGCGGCCTTGCATTGGCTGCATTGTTTGGATGCGGGAAGAATAATGCATCATCACAAATTGCATTTGATCCGGCACATCCGCTGGCGCCAAAACTGCCGCCATTTCCCGGCAAGGCAAAGAGCGTAATTTACCTGCACATGGCGGGTGCTCCATCACAGCTTGAGCTGTTTGATTATAAGCCCGAGCTAATGAAAATGGATGGCCAGCTTTGCCCGCAATCTTTACTGGAAGGAAAGCGTTTTGCATTCATACGTGGTGTTCCTAAAATGTTAGGCCCGCAGGCAAAGTTTGCACAACACGGTGAGAGCGGCGCCTGGGTTAGCGAAAACATGCCGCACCTCGCATCTATTGTGGATGAAGTAAGCTTTTTAAAAGCAGTTTCAACAGATCAGTTTAACCATGCACCTGCGCAATTGCTCGTTCATACCGGTTCGCCGCGTTTGGGCAGGCCGAGCATTGGCAGTTGGGTTACTTACGGGCTGGGTACCGAAAATGAAAACCTGCCGGGATTTGTTGTATTAACCAGCGGCGGCAGAAACCCCGATGCAGGCAAAAGTGTTTGGGGCAGCGGTTTTCTGCCAAGCGTTTACCAGGGCGTGCAATGCCGCAGCGAAGGCGCACCGGTTTTGTTTTTGAATGATCCTGATGGCATGAGCCGCGATTTGCGCAAGGCAAGTATCGACGCCATTAACCAGGTAAATGCTGAAGAATATAAAGCATATAAAGACCCCGAAATCCTCTCCCGCATTTCGCAATACGAGATGGCGTATAAGATGCAGATATCAGTGCCGGAAGTAATGAATATAAATGATGAGCCGCAATATATTCACGATATGTATGGCACAAAACCCGGCCACGCTTGTTTTGCCAATAATGTGTTGCTGGCAAGAAAGCTGGTTGAAAAAGGTGTTCGTTTTGTGCAGTTATTCGATTGGGGCTGGGACAGCCACGGCACCGATGCCAGCCTTGCTATAGATGTTGGTTTTATTAATAAATGCAGGCAGGTGGATAAATGTATAACTGCATTGATACTCGATTTAAAACAACGCGGTTTGCTTGAAGAAACATTAGTGGTTTGGGGCGGTGAATTTGGCAGAACGCCGATGATGGAAAACCGCGAAGGCAAGCAAAACCCTTTCAAGGGAAGAGACCATCATACCGAAGCATTTACAATATGGATGGCAGGCGCCGGTATAAAAAAAGGTGGCAGTTATGGTGAAACAGATGAGATTGGGTATAGTGCCATAAGCGGCAAGGTAGATACATTTGATATACAGGCTACCATTCTTAACCAGCTTGGTTTTGATCATGAGCAATTCACATACGACTTCCAGGGAAGGCCCTTCCGGCTGACGGACACAAAGGGAAAAGTGATTAATGAGATTCTGGCATAAAAGAAACCAATGTGCATTGATTTAAGAAAAATAATCAATGCGTAACAATACAATACTCAATATTCAATTGTAAGGATCAATTAAGAAAACTATCTGAAGGCTTATAAACGAATTCGAAATAACTTAAATGAAGCGCCGCAAATTCATTCAAACCACCACATCTGCAACAACAGCTTTAATGCTTTCATCGTTGCAAACTTTTGCAACACCATATTCAAAAAATAATATGAATAAAAATTTTCAATTAAAAATTTTAGCCACCAACTGGGGCTTTAACGGAACCATAGATGAGTATTGTGCCAAAGTAAAACAGGAAGGTTATGATGGCATTGAAATATGGTGGCCAACAGAAAAAAAAGACCAGGATGAATTATTTACGGCATTGAAGAAATATAGCCTCGAAGTTGGTTTTTTAACAGCAGGCCATGAGAAAGATTTTAAACAACATTTTGAAAGTTTTACCAACATAATAGGCGCTGCTGTAAGCAATACCATTCAAAAACCTTTATACATAAATTGCCATTCGGGCAGGGATTATTTTTCGTTTGAACAGGGCAAAGCGTTTATTGATCACACAACCGCCTTGCATCAGTCAACCGGTATAAAAATTTGCCATGAAACGCACCGTTCAAGGCTTATGTATTCAGCGCCGGTGGCAAGGCATTATCTTGAAAATATTCCCGGTTTACGTTTTACGCTTGATATATCGCACTGGTGCAACGTGCATGAAACTTTGCTGGAAGACCAGCAGGAAACAGTTGACCTTGTTTTGCCGCGTGTAGATCATGTGCATGCACGCATTGGCCACCAGGAAGGCCCGCAGGTAAACGATCCACGTGCACCGGAATGGAACGATGCAGTTAAAGCGCATTTTGCCTGGTGGGATAAAATTGTTGAAATGAAAAAACAACAGGGCGATACACTTACGGTGCTTACAGAATTTGGGCCGCCGAATTATTTGCCCACTATTCCTTATACACAACAGCCTTTAGCCGATCAGTGGGCAATTAATGTTTATATGATGAAGACGCTGCGGGAGAGGTATGAGAAATAGCTGTGAGCTATTAGCTATGAGCTGCGAGCAGTTAGTTCAAATGAAATATATTAATGCTTAAACTTTTAAAAAATGAGAAATTTTAAAGAACTTAAAATTTGGCAAAAAGGATTTGAAATAGCAGTTGAAACGTACAAATTAACTGAAACGTTTCCTGCAACTGAAAAATTCAGTCTTACACAACAAGCAACAAGATCAGCGGTCTCAATTCCATCAAACATAGCTGAAGGAAGCAGTAGGTTTAGTGAAAAGGACTATAAAAGATTTATAGAAATTTCATTAGGCTCTTCGTTTGAGCTCGAAACACAATTGCTAATTGCAAAAGCAGTAAACTTTGGAAATACAAATATTCTCAATTCTGTTTTAAGCAAAATAGATGAAGAACAAAAAATGCTCATAGCATTTTCAAATAAATTAATTTCCTGAATGTTACGTATAATCAGGCTCGCAGCTCATAGCTAACAGCTCATAGCTTTCTTTATGATCGAATTTCTTGGCCACTTTCATCCACTGCTTGTTCATTTGCCCATTGGCATTTTATTAATTGCTTTATTGCTGCAATGGCTTTCCCGAATAAAGAAATATGAAGTACTTCAACAGGCTGTTCCCGTAATATTATTAACCGGCGCAATTATGGGTTTGTTTTCCTGCATTACCGGTTACCTGCTTTCTATAACCGATGATTATAATGAAAATATTGCAAGTTGGCACATGTGGATGGGTATTGCTACAACACTTGCGGCTTTTGTGTTGTATGCAAAGGAAAAAAATAACCGGTTCAAGGTAAATAAACCGGTATTGTCTGTTGCCCTTTTAATTTTAATAGCATTAACCGGTCATTTGGGCGGATCGCTTACGCATGGCTCTGATTATTTATCCAGGCCTTTTACAAATATTTTTAATGATACAGCTGAATCAATGATTATAAAGCCTATTGCCAATGTGCAGGAGGCACAGGTATATGCGGATGTTATACAGCCCATCTTTCAAACTAAATGTTATTCCTGTCACGGCCCAAACAAACAAAAAGGCAAACTAAGAATGGATGATAGCTTACGATTAATAAAAGGCGGAAAGGATGGTATTGTGATTGAACCGGGTAATGCTGATGAAAGTGAGCTCATTAAAAGAATGCTGCTGCCCGATTACGATGATGACCACATGCCGCCTAAAGAAAAACCGCAACCCACAAAAGAACAATTTGCATTAATACATTGGTGGATTGCAAATGGCGCATCGTTTGATAAAAAAGTAAACCAGCTTCCGCAGGATGATAAAATAAAGCCTGTATTAATTGCTTTGCAAAATGTAAGCCCTGAAATAAAAGTAACATCTGATCTTCCATCTTCACCTGTTGAGCCTGCTGATGCAAATGCTATTGCACAATTGAAAGCAAAAAATATCCTGGTATTGCCGGTTGCTTTAAACAGCAATTACATTACAGTAAGTTTTATTAACGATACAACTGTTGACAATAATGATTTGCAACAGATAACAAACTTCAGCAAGCAACTGGTTTCTTTAAAACTAAGTGGCACAAATATTAATGATGAAGGTTTAAAAACAATTGCGCAATGCACTAACCTCATCAAGTTATTTTTAGATGGAACGCCTGTTACGGATAAAGGATTGAAAAATCTTACAGCGCTCACTAATCTCCGCTATTTAAATCTTGTAAATACAAAAGTTTCGGCACAGGGCATAAGTGAATTAAAGGCCTTGCCTAAATTACAATCAATCTATCTTTATAAAACATTAATTGCAAAGCAGGACTGGCCCGGTTTACAGCAGGCATTTCCCAAAACACAACTTGACAGCGGCGGTTACATTGTGCCTACATTAGTTACAGATACTACAACAGTTAAAGCAAAAGTTCAATATTGAACTATATAACAATATTTTGAAAAATAATCTTTATACTGCATTCAATGTTGTTTATCCAAGATTCAATTTTTAAAATTATATAATACCTCCGCCTGGCAGGATCAGTCAGGCAGCAATGCCCAATATGCAAAGGTTTTACAATTGAACATTGCGTATTGTTTTGTTCCTGCCCGACTGATTCGGTCAGGCGGGGAATATTGAGTATTTTCTTAGATCAACTACATTGATGACACTGCATTAATTATTGTATCATGCAAAATATTATTAGCCATGCAACAACTGCCACGCCGCCTGCAATCAATAGATGTATTCAGGGCCGTCACCATGTTCCTCATGATCTTCGTAAACGATGTGGATGGCGTAAGCAATATTCCTGAATGGATAAAGCATGTTAGCGAGAGCGCGGACGGCTTGGGCTTTGCCGACACTATTTTCCCCTCTTTTCTTTTTATTGTGGGGCTTTCCGTTCCATTTGCATTAAATAAAAGAATGCAATCCGGCGAAAGCAAACAATCCATTATGTGGCACATCATTTTGCGTTCGCTTACACTCATTATTATGGGTTTCTTTCATGTAAACCTTGAAAGTTATAATGAGGAAGCTGCATTGTTACCAATGCCCGTTTGGGAAATATTAATAACGCTTGCCTTTTTTCTTATCTGGCTTGATTATAAAACTATCAGCAAAATAAAACAGCATATTTTACGATCAACCGGTGTTATAATTTTAATATCAATGGCGGTTTTATATAAAGGCGAATCACCGCATGGCATAACATGGATGCAACCGCACTGGTGGGGCATTTTAGGATTGATAGGATGGGCATATTTAACCTGCGCATTAATTTATCTTTTCAGCAATGGCAGGCCAAAATTGTTACTTGCCGCATTTATTTTCTTTCTTATTTATACAACACTTAATCAAACAGAGCTGCTAAAACCTGTTTCAAGCATACTGAAATATTGCTGGTTTTTAAACGGCGGCTCTGAAGTATCATTTATAATGAGCGGCATTATTGTTTCTGTTATTTACCGGCAAAGCAATAGCACCAGCCGGCAACAATTTTTTACTATAATGTTTATTGCAGGTGTTGGTATGATAACACTCGGTTTTTTGTTGAGGCCGTTTGGCGGAATTTCAAAAATACACGGTACACCATCGTGGGTTGGCATTTGCACGGGCATCAGCATTCTTATTTTCAGTTTATTGATTTACCTGATAGATATAAAAGGAAAGACAGATTGGTTTAACATAATAAAACCGGCGGGCACCAGCACTTTAACCTGTTATCTCATACCCTATTTTTTATACTCCTTCATGGTTTTATTTCATATAAAATA
This sequence comes from Parafilimonas terrae, assembly GCF_900115755.1. Classification (GTDB taxonomy): domain Bacteria; phylum Bacteroidota; class Bacteroidia; order Chitinophagales; family Chitinophagaceae; genus Parafilimonas; species Parafilimonas terrae. Next base: position 81,237 of record NZ_FOXQ01000002.1, on the reverse strand, counting down.
TCCTGTATTTCTTGCCGAAGGCATTGGTGGTTTGCTGCGCTCTTTTGCCATTGCATTTATTGTGATCTTTATAACAGCTATGCTGGAAAAGAAACACATGCGGTTGAAAATATGATAGGGTAAAGAGAAGTGGATTTGGTTGAATAGTTGATAAGTTGAAATGTGAAGCTCAGTAATAAACCTGCGAATTGTGAACAGTGAACCCATTAATTTCCGCAAAAGCAATTAAATCCATAACAGGCTAAAAAACACGTTTATTGTTAAATTTCTCCTATCATGTAATTTAAACGATTAAATTATGGCATAAATGCCTGTTTTGAAAAGCTAAAGATTACATTTGCCGAAACAACAATTTACATGAAGCTCTTCGTTACGGGATTCCCCAATGATTTTGATGATACCGATTTAAAAGAAATGTTTGAACTATACGGCACTGTAACGTCAGCAAGATTTGTTATGGACCGCAACACCGGCAGGCGAAAGAGCTTTGGCTTTGTAGAAATGCCCGACAGCCTTGAAGCATTGCAAACTATTGAAGCACTTGATGGCGCAGGCATTAAAGGCAAAAAGCTTTCTGTAAAGAAAGCAGAAGAAAGAAGTGAAGGCAGTGGCGGCAGGGATAGTTACAGAAGCAGCAGCCGTGACAATTACAGGAGTGGTGGCAGGGACAATTACAGGAGCAGCCGCGACAGGGATAATGACAGGGACGGAGGTGATTTTAACAGGAGAAGGTTTTAAAAAAATACCTTCCGGTATTCATCGTTAACGCATTAAAAAAAGGCTTGCGGTTTAAAAACCTGCAGGCCTTTTTTAATGCGTAATTAGTTCCATCATACAGAAAATTTACAAAATAAAAAGCCCCGAAAGTGTAAATCTTTCAGGGCTTTCATGAAGACATTTAATACGTTTAAATTCTATGCTTCCAGTATAATATTACTTTTTGTTTTGCCTTCCATCAGTTCAACACTGCGGTTAATAAAGCTGGTGAGTTCTTCACCCTTCAACAAACCCTGAGAAAGCAAAGCTAAGTCTGCAAGATTACGCACCTGCTTATTCAATTTATCTGAATTATCTTCTTTTAATAATTGCTGGTAAATAGAATGATTACCATTAACCGTTAATGTTACTTCATCAGGCATTTGAGCGTAAAAAGAAGCCATGCCGCCGCCAACGCCTGCCATATCTTTCATACGGCGCATAAATTCAGGGCGTGTGGCGACTACCGGCGGTGCATCGGCGCTTAAACCTTTTACATCAACCGTAATATGCGTTTCGCCAATTTGCAAACCAAACCATTCTTTCAGCTTAGCTTCTTCATCTTTGTTTAAAACACTTTCATTGGTTTCCTGTGCATCAATTAAATTATCAACTATATCAGCATCAACCCGCTTAAAAGTCACATTCTCCCATTTCATTTCCATCGTGTTGATGAAAGCCGCATCAACCAGCGTTTCCATCTTCACCACTTTATAACCTTTATTGGCGGCAGCTTTTATATAGCTATCCTGCTGAACAGGATCAGTTGTATAAAGAAGCACCAGCTTGCCATCTTTATTTTTCTGCGATGCTTCTGTTGCAGTCCTGTATTCATCAAGCGTATAGAATTTTTTCACAGACGCATCTTCCATAATAAAGAACTTGTTTGCTTTTTCAAGAAATTTATCATCTGTCATCATTCCATACTTCACAAACAAACCAAGGCTTTCCCATTTTTCTTCAAACTCGCTGCGCTCTTTATTAAAAATCTCTTCAAGTTTATCGGCAACTTTCTTGGTAATGTAAGTGTTTATCTTCTTCACATTCGGGTCGCCCTGCAAATAACTGCGGCTTACATTCAGCGGAATATCAGGGCTGTCAATCACACCATGCAGCAACATTAAAAATTCAGGTACAATATCTTTTACTTCATCAGTTACAAAAACCTGGTTGCTGTATAATTGTATCTTATCTTTTTGGATTTCGTAGCTCTGCTTAATCTTTGGAAAATATAAAACACCGGTAAGGTTAAACGGATAATCTACATTCAAATGAATCCAGAACAAAGGCGTTTCACCAAAAGGATATAATTCTTTATAAAAATTCTGGTAATCCTGCGTGGTTAATTCAGATGGTTTCTTTGTCCATATAGGATTGGTATTATTAATCTGCTTGTCTTCAAAATAAACAGGCACCGGCAAAAAGCGGCAGAATTTTTCAAGAATACCTTTAATGCGGTCTGCTTCTAAAAATTCTTTGCTTTCTTCATTTACATGCAGCACAATGCGGGTGCCCCTCTCCTCTTTTTCCACCTGGTATAATTCATATTCCGGGCTGCCATCGCAACTCCAGTAAACAGCAGGTTCATCTTTAAAACTTTTGGTGAATATCTCCACTTTATCGCTCACCATAAAAGCGCTGTAAAAACCCAAACCAAAATGGCCGATGATATTCGCATCTTTATATTTCTGCAAAAAATCTTCAGCGCTGCTGAAGGCAACCTGGTTAATGTATTTATCCACTTCAGCTTCCGTCATACCAACACCACGATCTATAATGCTTAACGTTTTATCTTCTTTGTTAATCACAATATCAATGCGCAGGTCGCCAAGCTCGCCTTTAAATTCGCCAATAGAAGCAAGTGTTTTTACTTTCTGCGTAGCATCAACGGCGTTGCTTATCAGTTCGCGTAAAAAAATGTCATGATCGCTGTAGAGAAATTTTTTAATGATCGGGAAGATGTTCTCTGTATGAACTCTTATTTGTCCTTTTTGCATTGAAATATATTTTTTATGTAATCAGCCGCAGTAATGCTATTGAGCACGGTTGCGTCGCAACACTTGTACAGCATAGCAATGCGCAGCTTCGGTTTTAAATTCAAGCCTGCAAAACAAAGAAAATACCAGATAAAGAAAAATGACAGGTTGTCAAATATCTTCTAAATTTGCATGCCTGCAAATCAAACATAATGACAACATTTGATACATTACTTATATATTTTGGCGTAGTAGTGCTTGTTTTATTTTTGCTTTACGGAACACAAAGCCACATTATAACCCTTATAGCTGGCTATATAGTTTTTTGCGTATTCTATTTTGACCTCGGCCCTTTTTCTTTTGAATGGACCGCCAGTTCAATGCTGCCGCATTTTAAAGACGCAGGTATTATCTATATTATCTCTTATGCAATAGGTGTGCTTTTTTACAGAATATTTCCCGCAAAAAAACAGGCTGGCGCTGCAACAGCGCCCCGGCAGGAAAACAATTGACCTGTTACCATTTTCCCTCCTGAAAAGAAATAATAAAAAAGCCCGGCAGCGATGGCTGCCAGGCGGTTGCAGTAGTCAACATCATAAGGCTGACATTTATGAATGAGTTTATCTATTAATACGGATAATTCTGTTTATTGATACCCCGAGTTTTGATCAATATTCGGATTGGCCTGTAATTCTGACAAAAGGAATGGGCGCCACCCTGTGATAATCATCATAATTAATTTGCAACGGACCGGGTCAGGCAATTCGTTTGACGGAGACTAACGGTTACTTTCTAACATTACTCAACCAATTTATTCAACACAGTTACTTTTCGAGTTTTATAAGGAAGCCGCCACCCGGCGCCAAATGCATTTGCATATTATCCTTTTTTGTAACGGTTAAACTATCAATTATATAATCTGATGCATAGCGTTCTGCATTCATACCATCTTTACAAATCGTTGCTTTATATTTACTTCCTTCATCCAGAAAATCAAAGTTTACCGGAAGGTCTCTTTCTGACCAATTGCTCATACCGCCAATGTACCAGTTACCATCTTTTTCCCGCGCAGTAATAATGTATTCTCCAACTTTAGCATCGAGGATTATTGTTTGGTCCCACGTGGTTGGAATGCTCCCCCATAGTTCCATGTAAGCGGGTTCAGTAAACCCCTGTGATGGATTGCCCGCAAAAAACTGCATAGGGTTATCGTACACAGCTAACATGGCAAGCTGATGACAGCGTGTGCCCTGGCTCATTACATAACCATTTATGTTCCTGAAATTTTCTTTGGTCATGTTGATCAGCATGCCCGGTTCATAGTCCATCGCCCCCGCTAACATACGCGTAAAAGGCAAAAGCAAATCATGGTCGGGCGAAGGCTTATCGCTCCACATATTATATTCTGAACCAAGTACCGCTTCCCGCGTAACGGCATTGGGATAAGTGCGGTTAAATCCTTTTGGCGGATAAGTGCCATGAAACATAATCATGATTTTATGTTTTGCACATGCTTCAGCAACCCGCTGGTGAAAATCAACAGCTACCTGGTCGTCACGATCAATAAAATCAGTCATGATAAAATCAATACCCCATTTATTAAACTGGTCAAGTGCACTATCAAGCTGCCTGTTTAAGGTGAGCGCCTGTGTCCACACAGCGATTTTTACACCTTGTTTTTTTGCATAGGCAACAAGCGTATCCATATCAATTTCAGGCACTACTTTCAGCAAATCATTATTATCGCTCCATCCTGCATCCATCATGATACGGTCAAAGCCAAACCGCTTTGCAAAATCAATATAGTATTTGTAAGAAGCCGTATTGCGACCGGCTTTAAAGGGAACGTTATATAAGTTGAGATCAATAATCCATTCATCTGTAATATTGCCCGGCTTTATCCAGGAAACATCGGCAACACGGGAGGGTGATGCCAGCCTGTAAACCATATCATTCGAAGGCAAATCTTTATCTTCTTCAGCAATCATTAATACACGCCATGGAAAGGTTCTTGTGCCTTTTGTCCTGGCTATATAATCTGCGCGTTTGGCAACCAAACTTTGAGAATATAAAGCCCAGTTTATTTTTTCTTGCAATGGATAATGTGCAAACACAGCTTTTAAAGAAGCAGTGCCGGCGCCGGTAACAAACATGCCGGGATAATCTTCCAGGTCAGATTCTGTAATGGCAATTTTAGGATTAGATTTTGGCACAATTAATATTGGTGAATACGCGATAGAACTTATAGGAAATTCAGACAGTTTTTTGAAAGTATATACATTTTCAAAAGAAGTCTGAAACATATCGGTGCTATCATTAAAAGGAATTTCCTGGAAGTAACCGGAAGATTCACCGGGAAAATTAAAATCAGCCACTTCATCTTTTATAATAATAGAATCTTTAAAACCCGTTATTATCCTGTAAGCAACACCATCATCATACGCCCGGAATTGCAGCTTAAATGGTTGTTTAAATTTTATTGAAAGTTCATTATAAACGTCTGGTATAATTTTTCTTTTTTCAGGCACCGGCGAAGTAATGGTATCAGATATTTTTTTTACTGATGATGATCTTATTGAATTGTTCAGCGATAATGTTTTTCCATCCTGCAAAATCATATCAATAAATGAAGGCGCAACTATTAGCTGATTGTTATCCCATACGCTGTAAGAAAGTTTTTTATCCATCCAAACCTTCACACAAATTTTACCGGATGGCGAGCAAACCTGCAATGTATCTTTTGCCCATACATTTATAGCGCTAACTATGGTAAATAAAAAAACAGCGAGATAATTTTTGAATTTCATGTATGATATAATTTCTGAAACGTTTTTTAAATACAAATTAAATTAAACCCGGTACTTTGTTCTAACTGAAGCGCCCTGTTAATTTCATCAACTGGTATAGGAATCCGGTACGTTTTTTTTACCGTGGCGCCGTGTTCTTTTACAAATTCGCTGCCGAACATCTTCATAGATAAATTCAATTCTTCTTTATAACACAACGCTGCCATAATATCATTGGTGAAGATAGGTAAGCCGGCGCGATTCCTGGCCACAGGTTGTAAGCATGGGTTCGCAAACATTATCTATATTCCGTCCCAATATTTAATATAAAGTTTTTGTGAAGGAGCTAAATGAATAAACAATTTACTGTGAAGAGTTGTGAAATTCGAAATTGAAGAGGATTGTTATGAATGATATCTTAGGTTTATTTTACGGCTTCGATTCAGAAACAATACATAAGTAATGACGCATGCCAAGATTTCAACGCAGGTATTTTATCATCTTTGTTATACTGCTTTTAATTGAAGTTGTTATTGCACTATTTGCTCATGACAATTTTATAAGGCCCTTCTTTGGAGATTTCCTGGTTGTTATCTTAATCTACTGTTTTATTAAATCATTCTTCAATACGCCCCTGGTAATTACGGCTATTGGCGTGCTGCTGTTTTCATACCTTATAGAAGTGCTTCAATATTTTAATATTGTAAAAATGCTGGGGCTTCAAAACACAAACCTTGCAAGAGTCGTGATTGGAACATCATTTGAATGGACAGACTTAATAGCTTATACATTAGGCATAGGGCTGGTTATTTTGCTTGATAAAAACAAACAGCCGGCATCTACATAAAAACAGGCATATAAATTTTGATACAACCAGAGAGGTTATGTATCAGCATAAACTTCTGCCGCGAAAACACAGATAATAAAAATTATCCGTGTTCGCAGCAGGAAAGAGACAAAAAACCAACGTGTGCCAAGAGATCATTCAAATATTATAAACTCAATCCTGTTTTTAATTATGATTAATTCAACGTTTTTGTGTACCCACATTCCAGAATATAAATGTTCCGCGGTTATTGGAAGTAAGAATATCTACAGCGCCATCATTGTTAAGATCGATTGCCGTAACCTGCGAGCCAACGCCGGAACGGTTATGTATTAATTCAGGCACAAACTCCGCGCCGCCCGGTGCATTTTTATTGCGCACGGTACGGTACCAATACAATACCGGCGGGCCGTAGGCATCGGGATCAAACATATTATCAAGATGCGTGAAAAAGCGCTTGCCAACTATATAATCCATTACGCCATCATTATCAATATCGGCAAACGTGGCGGCGTGGCCCTGGGAAAAGGTAACATCGCCCACGCTTTTTACAGAATAATCATCATTTATTATGTGGCGTTCAAACGAAATATTGCCCGCAGCATCTTTTTTCTGCTCAAACCATGCAAGGCCAAAACCATGAACATTTAAATTGGAAACCACATCGTTCAACCCATCGCCATTGGCGTCATAAACAGCCATAACAGACCCGCCTATATTGGTTGCCCTGTTTTTATAACGGCCAAAGGCAAACGGATGATATTTCCACGTTTTGTCTTTACTTAAAGTTGCAGGTTGTTCCCACCAGCCGGTTGCGCCCAATATATCAGTGCGGCCATCGCCGTTTATATCGCCTGTGCCAATGCCATGTGCCAGGGCATAGCCCTTTTCAGAAACATTATATTCCGTCCAGGTTTTAGAATCAGCTTCAGGCTTGGCATAACGGAACTGCGTTTGCGATGCATACACCAATTCTGGTTTTCCATCATTATCAATATCCGTAAATAGTGTGGTTTCGCTCTGTGTACCGGGTATAGGTGAATACACTTCCCAGCGCCTTGATTCTGTTTTAGGATTAATATATACCGAAGGCGAGCCCCATCCGGTTATAATATCCGGCCAGCCATCCTGGTTTACATCGTAAGTAAATTCATGGTTAACCGCCGTAAATTCCTGCGAAGGGCCTTTTGCCACAGCCGGGTATATTTCTTTTGATTTGGTAAAATCAGGGCCAAAATAAATATAAGGGCCTGCTATAATATCTATGTTGCCATCCTGGTTAAAGTCGGCGGCAGCCGAGCCCCATGAATAATAAAAATCGCTGATGCACTGTACTTTAAACCGCGAAGAAGTTTCTTCTGCAGGTGTGTACCGGATTGAAAGATCTTTATACATTACGTCTTTAAAGCGTACCTCGCCCGGCCCGCTTATATACAAAGCCATCGGGCCAAAACCGGAAATGCCGTAATCACCATCTACTGCACCGCCAACTTCCCTGCCATCGTTTAAGAAACTGCGGATAACATTCGTTTCAAGAAATACTTCAATTTCATTCCAGTCATTTTCCCGGAAACTGGTATTTGGCGGCCTTACAGGTAAATCTGCCGGCGCCGGAGGGCGCTGGGGCATAAAATTGGCCATCCTTCTGCGGGATGTATCCGGCGGCGGCGCCATGCGGTAATTGATACCACCTGCATACCTCAGCTTTGTACGGCTGATTTCTTTGCCGTTAGCATCCAGCATTATGCTGTATGGAGCTATGCTGTCTTTTCTTAAAGAAAGCAATACGCCGCGGTAGCCATTACCGGTTTTTTCTGTGCGGAACAATAACCCTGCTTCGCTATTGCCGGTTGTTTTAAATAAAGCATGAAAAGCAATATCCTGGTAACCACTGTCCATAGCCAGCCATCCACCGGTGGCGCCGGCTTTTACTTCGCCGATTAATTCTCCGTTGCCGGCCTGCCATTTGGCGTTACCCACGGTATGCCAGCCATTAAGCGACGAGCCTTTAAATGTGTGATCGGGCAAAAAGCTCAACCCAAACTCCGACAAAGGTGCATCTGGCGCCTGCTGGGCAGCGCAGGAAAAAGCAACTATAAAAAAGAATGCTAAGCAGATGACAGGTTTCATTGGCAATGATTTTAAATATGATTCAATCATAACAATTCCTTTATTGAATGCCTGCTATTTTTTATCAGGCAATGAAAAAACTATATAAGAACCTTTACTGGTTTCGGGCGTTGAAGATGATGAAGGCGCTTCAGCCGCCGCTTTTTCATCTCCCCTTCCGAACTTAAACGGAGACGAGGCGCACACCACTATGTAATGTTTTCCATTAATTTCATACATAGAAGGGATGCCTTCCGTTCCTGTTGGCAATTCGTAAGACCATAATTCCTTGCCGTTATCAACATCAAAAGCATAAATCTTCCCGTCTTTGCCGGTGCAGAATAAAACGCCTGTGGAGGTAACAATCATACTTTGTCGCTGGGCCCTGAGCATGCCCGTGTTTTTGCCGCCCAGCTTGGCAGCTTCTTTATCGGTACCAATTGGTATTTGCCACTTAACAGTACCCGTATTCAGGTCGTATGCAGTGATAGTTGACCAGGGCGGGCTTACAATATACGGGAACGCCAAACCCCAGCCCGGCGGAATAAAATACCGGTCTGAAGGAGCGTCAATACCGTCAGGATACGGAATGCCATATTCAAGCCCAAAGCTAAATGAAGCTGCCGGCCCTTTAACCACGCGCTGGTTTAGCCCTCCCGGGGCCCCGCCTGAATCTACCACAGGACCGGTAACCTTCATATTGCCCGGCGCACCAAACAACCTGTAATTATAGGGGGTATTAGATGTGATATAATCATACAGGTTTTTTATGTCATCTTCCTTAAGTGTTGCAAAAGCCGGCATTTCGCCCTTGCCGTTATTAACCAAAAACTGAAATTCTTTTACATTCAATTTGCTCTTCAATGTCAGCAACTCGGGGCCAACGCCGCCTTTTTTATCCGCTCCGTGGCAAACCTGGCAGGTAGTTGTATAAATGGACCGCCCGCCGGATACTCTTTCTTTTGCCGCTTTTTCTTCAGCGGAGGGAGGAGAAATTTTAACTACTTTTCCATACACAGAAGGGTAATCTACACTGCGCACAAATACAATCCCTTTATCGGGAATAGCGGCAGTGCTGCCCCAACTGGCGCCACCTACGGCGCCTGGAATGGAAAAGGTTTCCCGCTTCATGGAAACAGGAACAAATAATCCTGTTGGTACCGTATCGAGCCTGGTTTTCCATTCCTTTCTTTCTGAATCTGAAAGGAAATAAGGATTTACATCTGCGGAAGTAATTTTTTGACGGTTAAATGGCGGCACCACTGTTGGAAAAGGCTGAGTAGGCCAGGATTGTTCGCCCGGAATATCGCTTTGCATCACAGGCTTTTCTTCAATAGGCCAGAGCGGCTCTCCTGTTTCGCGGTTAAGTACGAAGAGAAAACCTGTTTTGCTGGCAACGGCAACAGCATCCACTTTTTTACCATCGTGATCTACGGTTATTAATTGCGGCGCTGCGGCCAGGTCGTAATCCCACAGGTCGTGGTGCACCGTTTGAAAATGCCAAAGGCGTTTGCCGGTACGGGCATCCAGTGCTAATATACAGTTGCCAAACAGGTTGCTGCCAATCCTGTCTCCCCCATAATAATCATAAGTGGGAGAACCGAGCGGGTAATAAGCTATTCCCCTTTTTTCATCCACAGTTATTTCGCCCCAGGTGTTTACGCCGCCAATATATTTATAAGCATCTTTTGGCCAGGTGTCATACCCAAATTCGCCCGGCTGGGGAACGGTATGAAACGTCCAGGCTAATTTACCTGTTACAACATCATAAGCTCTTAAATGGCCGGCCGTGGAAACATAATTTTCACCGGGCGCACCACCGAGCAATAATAAATTTTCAAACACTTTCCCGGGTGTATTTGACTGGGCGCGTGATACTGTTTCAGGATCGTAACCTAAGCCTTCCTTCAAATCAACCAGCCCGTTTTTACCGAATGTAAGTATTGACTTTCCTGTGGCAGCATCTATTGCCTGCAGGTAATTATTCATTTGAAATAATAACCGCCGGTCTTTTTTGTCTTTACTCTCCCAGTAATTTATGCCTCTTGATGCAATGCCGCGAAGATTGGCATGTATCCATATTTCTTTGCCCGTTTTTGTGTTCAATGCTACCAGCGAACTATTTTTTGCCAGCACATACATTACGGTATCAATAATGATGGGGTTCCACTGGTAAACGCGGCTATCACCCATAGGATAGGTCCAGGCAACTTCAAGCTGGTTAACATTATCCTTTGTAATGTCGTCTTCAATTACATATTTTGACTGATCGGGGCCTCCTCCATAATCCCTCCATGAAGTGTGCTGGTTTGATTGGGATGAATCACCGCATCCATATATCAATAGCAACAGTAAAATAACTGCACCAGATAGTTTTGTGTAAAAAACAGGTTTCTTTTTCAACATGGCTTAAAAACGTTTTTAAAAAAAGCGGTGTTTCCAGGCGGCTTAGCAACGATCAAATACGCTTTAAAGGCTTCTGAAAATGATCTTCATTTATATTATTTTTTAAAACGTAAAAGACAATATTGCAATATTGTCTTTTACATTCTAAACCTGCTACCTTAATAGCCCGGGTTTTGCACAATTTTACCGTTGCTCAAATTAATTTCTGTTTGAGGAATCGGGAATACTTCGTTTACACCATCTCTAAAGCCTTCGCCTTTGGCTGTATTATATTTAACTGCATAAGCCCTTAATACTTTGCCTGCGCGGCCCTGGCGAACCAGTTCAAAAAACCGCTCATATTCCTGTCCAAATTCCACCCTTTGTTCTTTCCAGATAGCTTGCCTTAAATCGTCTTTATTGGTAGTGGTAACATCGGGTAATACAGCGTTGTTGCCCTGCCTGGCGCGCTGGCGCACTTTATTCAGGTAAAGCAAAGCATCTGATGTTTTGCCAATTTCATTGGCAGCTTCAGCATACCACAGGTACACTTTGCCCAAACGCATATAAATATCGTCCCTGCCAGCCTGCAAAGAACCCTGCACACGCTCGAATTCCGGAACATAATATTTTTTAGTGAGATAACCGGTAGTGCTGTTTCCTACATTGGCTATAAGGCCATCGGGCATTACATCGCCGTTTTTATAAACGGTTTGCCAGAGGCGCGGATCGCCGGGCTCAAACGCATCAACAAAATCCTGGGTAGGCAAATTAAAGCCCCAGCCACTTCTCGCCCGGCTGCCAAAGGTGGTGCCGATGTTATTGTTATTTGCCGGTTGTGCACCCTGGTCATTTAAGAATTTTACCTGGAAGATGTGTTCCTTGCTGGTTTCGCCATCCCTCAAAAACATGGCAAAATAATCGGCGCTTAATTCGTACTCATTAGAAGCTATTACTTTACCAAACCATTCTTCAGCTTTGGCAAAATTACCCATATACAGGTAAGCCTTGCCAAGGTAAGCCTGGGCGGCGCCCTGTGTGGCACGGCCCTGGTCAGCAGCAGGATATTCGCTTGCCTTTGGTAAAACAGCTTCTGCTTCTGTAAGGTCTTTTATTATCTGGTCCCATACCTGCTGTTTGGGAGAACGGGTAAGGTCGTAAGATTCAAATTTTGAAGAAAGCACCAATGGCACATCGCCAAAAGCCTTAACCAGGTTGAAATAATACCATGCCCTTAAAAATTTAGCTTCAGCCACATAGCGTGTTTTTAACGTTTCATCCATAGTAATATTTGGAACGTTTTCCAGCACCTGGTTTGTACGAAGTACGCCCACATACGATATCTGATAAGCGAAACGGGTTGCATCATTATCCGCAGGAATATTAAACAACTGAACCTGTTGTGCATATAGCTGGTCAGAGCCTGATTCGCCGCCTTTTTCTGTATCGTCTGAAGCCACATTTCCCAATACCCAATGCATGTAACCGGGTTGTATATAAGTACAGCACCAGTTATTGCCGGCTGCGGGTGCATAAGCTGCCGTTACTGCTTTCCTGGCATCGTCGGCGGTTACATAGTTTACGTCGGTGCTTAACTGCGCCAATGGGTCTTTATACAAAGTTTTTTTACATGCAATGTATCCGAAGACTAAAATGACTGCTGTTAAACCATATATTAAACGTTTCATACGCTATTACTATTTAGTATATTTTAATAATTTGAGTTTGTCTTTTTCAATACCAATAATTTATAATCCTACATTAAACCCTACGGTATAAATGCGTGGCAAAGGATAATTGGTTTCATCAATACCTATATAAAGCGGGTTATTGGCACTGTTGGTTCCAATTTCAGGATCGAAGCCTGAGTATTTGGTAATGGTAAATGCATTTTGCACAGATATATAAATTCTTGCATTGCGTAAATGAGATACGCTTTGCGGTATTCGGTAACCCAACTGTATATTCCTTACCCTTAAATAAGAGCCGTCTTCCACATAATAAGTTGAGGAACGCATATTATTATTGGGATCGCTGGTGGTAAGCCGCGGCATTGTATTGCTTGTGCCCGGGCCTGTCCAGCGGTTGTTCCATACATTCATAGTATAGTTAAAGAAGTTGGCGCCTTCTGTTCTGAATTTAAATGCCTGGAAAATATCATTGCCATAAGTTCCCTGTATCTGTACCCTTAAATCGATGCCCTTGTAAGAAACACTGGCGTTCAATCCATAAGTCATTTTCGGCCATGGGTTACCAATAATGGTTTGGTCTTTTGCATTAATGGTGTCGTTGCCATCAACGTCGCGGAATATAAAGTCGCCGGGTGCAGTGCCATTGCTTTGGTAAGCGTGCTTGGCAACTTCTTCATCAGACTGGAAAACACCATCTACCTGCCATCCATAAAAAGCTGCGATAGGGGCGCCGATCTGTGTAGAGTTCATCAAACCTACAAAGCTTAAAAACTGCTGAATTGACGTGCCTGAATTGCTTAGTTTAAGTACTTTGTTTTTATTGAAGGCAGCATTAACTGAGATGTCGAAATCAACGCCCCTGTTTGTAGACTTGGTATAACCAATCATTGCTTCAATACCTTTGTTAACCACATCGCCGCCGTTAACATAAGGCGCAGTGGTAATACCGGTATAACCTAAGAGCGGTACCTGCAGCAACATATCGGTGGTTTTTTTGGTGTACCAGTCAAATGAAGCGGTAACCCTTCCGCCAAAGCCCCTGAAATCGAAACCGAGGTCTGTTTCGCGGGTTGACTCCCATTTCAGATCAGGATTGCCTAATGTGGTAGGAGCCTGACCTCTGACTACAGAACCTGGTGCGCCAAAAGCATAATTAATATTAGGTGTAACCAGGTTTGCAAAAGCATAGTTAGGCAACGAAGTCTGGTTGCCCAGGGAGCCCCAGCCACCTCTCAACATAAGGTTATCAATCCACTCTACATCTTTCAGGAAGTTTTCTTCTGAAATTTTCCATCCCAAAGAAAAAGATGGGAAATAGCCAAATTTATTGTTCTCACCAAACCTTGAAGAACCATCTGCACGGAAATTAACCGTAGTAAAATATTTACCTGCATAGTTGTAGTTAATACGGCCCAGGTAAGACAAAATGCCCCACTCGCCTGCCCCGCCTGCAACCCTGAAGTTGGAAATAGACAGATTAAGATAACGCAGGCTTTCATTATCTGTTGCAGCCGGCGGCAAACCCCTGCCTTCTGCCGTAATGTTTTGCGTATAAGAATTCTGGTCGGTTATACCAGCCAATGCTTCAATGCTGTGGTTGCCAAATGTTTTTTGATAGGTTAATGTATTGGCCCAGCTATAATCATTAAAGCGGGTTTCATTTTCTGTAAGCGTTGCCACATCGTTAAACTGAGAAGCGGAAACCCTGTAAACAGGCGTAAAAACTTTTTGTTCAGACCTGCCAAGGTTAAAGTTGAACTGAGACCTGAAAACCAGTCCTGTAAAAGGCGTAATGTCAATATAAGCGTTTCCGTTTACAACAGGCCGTTTTGTATCATTGTTTGTATAAGACAATGAGGCCGCCGGGTTGCTTGAGTTTAATGATGTTGGAGAAAAACCCCATGTGCCATCAGGGTTTTTTACAGGTATTTCAGGGTTAGCGGTTAGCGTACCATTTAATATGCCGTAACCAAATTCTGAAATATTGCTATACCTGGCTAAACTGGCAGAAAGGTTCTGGCCAAGTTTAATAAACTTATTGATAGTATGTGATGAGTTTACACGAATGCTCATCCTGTCGAAAGAAGTTCTCTTAATAATACCTTCCTGGTTTGTATAGCCTGCAGAGAAGAAAAATTTGCTTGTTTCATTGCCGCCGCTTGCACCTATGTTTACATCCGTCATTGGCGCAGTGCGAAAAATTTCCTTTTGCCAGTCGGTGCCTTTTCCTAAAGCAGCCGGATCGGGATATAAAGGAGCCTGGCCTGCATTTTCCAGCCCTTCATTATATAAAGTAGCATATTGCGTGGCATTGGTTACAGGAAAATATTTTTGAATTTGCTGCAAGCCCTGTGAAAAATTAATATCCAGTTGCGCCTTGCCTGCCCTGCCCTGTTTGGTAGTTATCAGCACTACGCCGTTGGCGCCCTGCGCACCATAAATAGCAGCAGCACTCGCACTTTTTAATACCTGGATGCTTTCGATCTGATCAGGGCTTAAATCCAGCGGGTTAACATTGGGATTGCCATCAACCACATATAATGGTTCTGAATTATTAACCGTACCTGTGCCGCGTACGCGTACCAGCAAACCTGAACCGGGCGCACCAGAGTTTTGAGACACCTGCAAACCTGGCACTTTGCCCTGTAAAGCCTGGCCTACCTGTATAGCAGGCTCATCTTCAATTTGCTTGGCCGATACGGTACCAATGGCGCCTGTAATATCGCTTCTTTTCTGCGTTCCGTACCCAACTACAATAACGTTCTGCAACGAATTTTCGCTGGGGTTTAGAATTACATTCACGGTTGTCTTCCCGGCAATATCAACTGTTTGGGTTTCAAAACCAACAAAGCTGATAGTTAATTTGGTAACATTACCCGGAACATTAATAGAAAAAGCACCACTTGAATCTGTGGAGGTGGCTTGTGCAGTACCGGTGGCCGTAACGGTAGCGCCGTTTGCCGGTTGGTTATCAGCCTGCAGAATTTTTCCCGTTACTCTTTGCTGGGCCTGAACTAAAGTGCAGGCGAAAAGCATCAGGAACAATAATACCGATTTTGTTTGTAGGTACTTGGCGGCAATCATAATACTTGATTATAGTTTTGGATTAATAAATTTTGTTTTAAATTCAAAAGAAAAAACACTGCCACCCCGGCTTTTCAGCCAGGTATTTACAGTAAAGTATATGGCATGTTTTAATTGTAATTAAGCAACCGGCTATCCAGTTAATTTTCGCTATTACAAGGCTTCTATCTTAATAAGGGGAGACTTTGAAATTTGATACCATTTTTTTGATATAAGATTATTTTTTTATGATGTTTTTTTAAAACATTTCTGATTTCATTCCGGGAAAGAGATGTCATCAAATGTTTTATAATTATCAATGCCTGTTGCAGGCGCAAAAAAACAGATGACTTTCATTTCCTCATTGCCGGTGTTGCGCAACATGTGCACTTTGCCCTGTTCAAATAAAATAGCTGAACCAGCCCTAACATTTCCAACTTCATTTTCAATCATCACTTTACCTGTTCCTGTTATTATATAGATCAATTCTTCACCCCCGGGATGCGAGTGTGCCGGCCTCACTGTTTCGCCTGGCAAAACGCGGATAACACAGGCAGAAAGATTATTTGCCCGGAGAGAATCTTCATCTGCAAGCCAGCGCATAAACCTTCCGGGATGTTGCACTTCAGTAATATCAGTTTCGTGGATAATCGTCATATAACCTGAGCTTTTTTTGTTTTCAATACTTTTAAAATAGTTTCACTTAAATGAGCAGCATCCAAACCATAGTGAGCAGCCAATTCCGCATAAGTGCCGGAGTGTATATAATGTAGCCCGTTTTTATTTTCGGTATTAACCGCAAAGAGTTTTTTCGTGTTAATATTAGTTTCTTTTTCAAACAAAATTTTTCTGAAGTGCGACCATATATAACCATTGTTTTGCTCTGCAATAAAAACAGGCTTCCCGCTTTGGTATAGCTGAACAATTGCTGATGCATCAATAGAAGGCATATCAATTATATTTACCTGCACGCCTTCTTCTTCCAGTTTTTTTGCTGCGCCCAAAGCTTCATATACACCACGGCCGGAAGTAACAATGCTTGCATCAGCATCTTCTGAATAATTCACCTTGTATGCTTTACCAAATTCAAAACTGAAATCAGCAGCATAAACAGCATTGACAGGCGCTCTTAATACACGCATATAAACCAGGCCTTTGTTGCCTTCCATTATCCATTTTAAAACGCCAAGCAATTGCCGGGGGCAGGACACATTAATGATCTTCAACTGCGCCACTTCATTAAACAGCATCACATCATCATTGCCCATATGCGTAGCGCCATTGGATTGCGTTTCAAGGTCTGCCGCAGTGGCCACCATGGTTAAATCCAGTCCATGACCTTCGGATAGCCATCCGTTTTTTTCTGCAATTATTTCCAGTCGTTCCTGGTGGCCAACGGCAATTCTTCTCATCACTTTCCAATCGAAAAAAGGACAAAATGTGCTTACCCATGTATTGTTTCCAAGTATGGCAAACGCTTCTCCCATCAGCATCATATTAGCTTCTGCAACACCGGCATTTAAGGCGCGGTATTTATCTGCAAAGCCCACCCCCGCCTGCAATCCGCTTGTGGAAGCAAGGTCTGAGTCAACAGAATAAACACGCTCATCCCGGGCGAAAACTTTCATGCACGATTCAATTATTTTATGCGCGCTGTAAGGTTTGCCAACTTCAAGTTTGGGTAATGCCGGTTCTGAATAATTGATCTTTTTATTTCGTACAGGAGCTTTCTTTGTTTTAACGGCAGTTTTTATTTGCTGAATAGTTTCGCCATCAATTTTGAAACCCATTATTTCAGCATGTTTTAAAATAGCATTTTTCACGTCAGCATATTCTTTACCCTCAAGCTGGTTGAAGAATGTAAAGAAATCTTTTTCCCTTGCACCACGCTGCTGAAGTTGCAGTGCATCTTCCTGGTCTAAAATAGCATTGGAGATGGTGGCCTTGTGTGTGTTCATATAATCGGAAAGCCCGCCATGCCCTTTCGTTGTCTTGCATATTATAACTGTTGGCCTTCCATCGCGCTGGCCGTATTTAAATTCAAGCAAAGCATTATGAACAGTATGGTATTTTGTGGCATCCACTTCTATCACGTTCCATCCAAAACTGCTGAAGCTGCCGGATAAACTATTGTATGGAAAATGCAGCGTGGTTACAATATCAAGCTGGCCGCCATTGTTGTCAACCAGCACACATAAGTTTTCGAGGCGTTTATAGCCTGCAAACATGATGCTTTCCCAAACAGGGCCTTCCTGCAATTCACCATCGCCGGCAACCGCATATACATCGAACTGTGGTGCACGCTGACCTGCTATGGCAAAACCCTGCGCAACACCAACGCCCTGTCCCATCGGGCCTGTGGCCACATGCACGCCTGGCAATAACGGGCCGGGATGGCCATTTAATATGCTGGAGACAGAGCGGGAATTTTTTAATACAGAACGATCAAAATACCCAAGATCAGCATAAATGGATGCAAGGGTAGCAACGGCATGGCCTTTGCTCAACACAAACATATCCTGGCCGGGCGCTGCCGGTTCCTCCACATTAACATTGATGATGCCGCCATAAAAAAGGCTTACCATAGGAATGGTGGCAGATGAAGCGCCGCCGATATGTATGGAATTATCTATGGCATGGCGGCACTGGTAAAGATTCATTAGCCTTATATCTGAATCTTTCACCTGTAATAAATGAACAATACCTTTATTTAACAGCGATCTTTTATCTTCCAGGTATAACAAAACAATTAGTTTAAAGATTTTGAAATGATCTTACATAATAGACCAGCCGCCATCAACAAAATAAGCGGCGCCCGTAACAAATGAAGCTTCATCGGAAGCCAGGAAATACATAACATTGGCTACTTCTTCAGGCTTGCCCATGCGGCCAAATACACTTTTTGAACCCAGTGTTTTTTCTGTTTCCGCCGGATCAGGCGAATCGTTAATTGAGCCTCTTATTAAAGGTGTATCAATAGCGCCTGGCACCACGCAATTAACGCGGATATTATGCTGGGCAAGATCAAATGCCATAGAACGTGTGAGCGTATCAATAGCGCCTTTTGAAGATGAATAAGCTGCACGTTCAGGTACCGTGCGGTAGCCTAATATTGAACCGGTATTTACGATGGCTCCTTTTTTTTGTTCCACCATTGAAGGCACAAAAGCATTAGACATATAGTAAATGCCTTTAAGATTAATATTGTATAACCGCACCCAGTCTTCTTCGGTGCATTGAAGAATGCTGCCGCGTACTTCAAGCCCTGCATTATTTATTAAAACATCCACCCGGCCAAAACGTTCTTTAGCCTGCTGCGCTGCCTGCTGCACTTCTTCTTTATTTGAAATATCGCATTTACAGAAAATGGCATCTACGCCCATGCTCCTGATCTTTTCTTCGGCCTTCTTTCCCTTCACTTCATCAATATCAATTAAAACAGCACTATAACCGTTTTTAGCAAATTTTTCGGCGGCTGCCAATCCTAAACCTGAAGCGCCGCCACTAACTATTAATACTTTGTTACTCATATTGGTTAATGATATTTTACAGTTGATACAATTTTAGTTTATACTCATTCCATTAGGCTTGGTAGCTACTTTAATAGCCCCGTCTTTTCTTTTCTCGAAAATATCCAGCGCTGTTGCAAACTCTTTTAAAGGAAAGCGGTGCGTCATTAAAGAAGTTATATCAACGCGGTTATTCACGAGCAGGTTAATGGCTTCCTCCGCCGTATTTGGATTAGCCCTGTTGCCTACAATTTCTATTTCATCCAACACAATTCTTTTCATGGGCAACGGAACATCTGTATGCGGAATACCAATAACAGAAACAACGCCGCCTTTTGCTGCTGCAAGACAAGCCTGCTGTATGGAATCTGCTGTGCCTGCACATTCCAGTACTGCCGGTGCACCCAGGCCATTGGTAAGGTCTTTCACCTGCTGCACCACATCGCCATCTTTATAACTGATGGGAACAGCGCCGAGTTGTTCTGCTTTCTTCAATCTTTCACCGCTGCCCACAGCTATAATGCGGCCGGCGCCCAATGCCTTTGCAATGAGGACAGCCATTAAGCCCTGCGGGCCTGTGCCGAGAATAAGTATATCATCACCCGGCTGAAGCCTTGAACGCTTAACCGTATATAATGCAATACTCAAGGGATCTATACAAGCTGCATATTCCAGCGACATTGAATCGGGAATTTTATAAATGCTTTTTACCGATGTGCGCATATATTGTGCATAAGCGCCCGGCGTATAATGCCCGTATTGCCGGTGCCCGCGATCTTCAAATCCATAATTCAAACATTCATTATAGCGGCCTTTCAAACACATGGAACAATAACCGCAGCCGCAGTGTGAAATACCACAAACACGGTCGCCTTCTTTCCAGCCAAGCCGGTCGGCTTTTTCACCCGTTTCCACAACCGTTCCCGACCATTCATGGCCTGGTATAAAAGGAAATCCCTGCGGCCAGAAACCGGGAAAATCGCCGTTAATTATATGCGGGTCTGTACCACAAATAAAAGTTGTATCTACTTTACAGATCACTTCATCTGCATCGGGATGAGGAACCGGTACTGTTTCAATTACAAAATCACGAACACCTTTTAAAACCAGTGCATCCATTTCTTCAGGCAGGTTCATATATCGTTATTTTAAAATTATTATTTGATATTCTTTTCAGGCACAATGGCTACTCCCCTGAAGGGCGAGCCGGAACCGCCTTTTATTTTCAGCGGCAGGCCTACAAACCAAAATTCGTGGGCGGGTATCATATCTACCTGCGCCAGGTTTTCAATATTCAGAATTTCTCTTTCCCTGCACACAATATGTGCAGGCTGTTCCCTCACCACGGCCACTTCGTTGTAGCTGTCAATACTTGGTGCATCGGCACCCACACAAATAGCACCCAGGTCATTAAGATATTCAATGGCACTTCTATCAACGCCGGGATAGTCACGAATATATTCAAACGGCTTATTCCATTTTTTATACCACCCGGTGTAATAAAATACCACCGATTGTGGCTGAATGGTTACGCCGGTTTTAGCTATAGCTTCTTCAATATCGGTTTTATTGATATAGCTACCGGGTTCTTTGTGAGAAAAATCAAACCAAACGCCGGGCGTCATAAACCATTCCATTGGCAACTCATTAACGGCCCTGGCATCGGGCTCATTTACTACGTGATTAATAGCGTCAACATGCGTATTGGAATGATCGCACAATGTAAAGCCTATCACTTTGTAAGAATAGGGAGGTTTGGTTAAACCTATTTTCTGCGTTTCCTCATGTGTAAGATGGTTCCATATTAAAGTGCGCTGATGGCCTATAAATGTTGGATCTTCGGTGGTAATGGTATGACTGAGGTCGGTAACAATGCAATTAACCCCTAAAAAATTAAGTTTCGTCTGTAGTTGAAAAGGTGGACAGTATGCTTTTTTAAATGTCAACATTAAATTTCAATTGTGATTTAAGATTATTCTAAACGCATTTGCGTTAATTACAAATGCAGTCCGCTGCTTCGGTTATTTCTATGCTAAAATTTCCTTGACCATTCTTTTGGCCAACGTTCTATCACTACTTTGGTTTGGGTAAAAAATTCAATGGCATGCCGGCTTTGCCCGTGCAGGTCGCCAAAAAAACTTTCTTTCCAGCCACTGAACGGAAACTGTGCCATAGGCGCCGCTACGCCGATATTGATCCCGATGTTACCCGCATTGGCCAGGTTGCGGAATTTTCTGGCGTTGGCACCGCTGCTTGTAAACAGGCAGGCCATGTTTCCATATTTTCCGCTATTGATAAATTCCAGGGCTTCGTCCACTGTTTTTAATTGAATAAGGCTCATCACCGGGCCGAATATTTCTGTGCGCACCAGTTCGCCATCAAGCGGCAATCCTTCGAGAATCGTTGGCCTGATGAAGTTTCCCTTTTCAAAACCGCTGATGGCCGGTTTTCTTCCATCAAGCAAAACTTTTGCGCCTTCGCTTACGCCTTTATTTATAAGGTCTTCAACCCGCTCACGGCTTTCCTTTGTAATAACCGGGCCCATTTCTATACTTTCATCCAGGCCAAAACCGGTTGTTCTTTTTTTGGCCGATTCATATAAGGCATCTTTAATATTGCCATCATCTGCCACGGTAATAATGTTTGATGCGGCGAGGCAGCGCTGGCCTGCACAGCCATAAGCGCTGTCAGCTATAATTTTTACCGACATTTCTATATCAGCATCCGGCAAAATAACCAGTGGGTTTTTAGCGCCGCCCTGCGCCTGCACACGCTTACCGCTGGCTGCGCCACGGGAATATACATAACGGGCAATGTTAGAAGACCCAACAAAACTGATGGCCTTTATTTGAGGATGGTCTAATAAGGCGTCAACAGTTTCTTTACCACCGTGCACAAGGTTTACAACGCCGGCAGGCAGATCAACCTGTTCCAGCAACCGGAATACCTTCATCATTGTTAGCGGTACTTTTTCTGAAGGCTTCAGAATAAAAGTATTGCCGCAGGCAATAGCATAAGGCAGGAACCAGAACGGTATCATGCCGGGAAAATTAAACGGTGATACACAGCCGCAAACACCCAATGGCTGGCGAATCATAAATTCATCAATACCACTGGAGATGTTTTCTGAAAACTCGCTTTGAATAAGCATGGGCGTTCCGCAGGCTACTTCTATATTTTCGATGGCCCTTTGCAATTCCCCTCTTGATTCGCCAAGCGTTTTGCCGCATTCCTCTGTTATAGTTCTTGCAATATCTTCTGCGTTATCTTCAAGCAATTGCTTCAGTTTATACAAAGGCTGCACCCGCTTCATAACTGGTACATGCGCCCATGATTTGAAGGCTTCAGCGGCAGCGGCTACCGCCTGATCCACATCTGCGGCCGTGCCTTTTCCTCTCGGAACTTTTGCAAGCACTTCCTGTGTGGCAGGGTTAATAACATCTGTTGTATTTTCTTCCCGGCTCTTTACCCAATTACTGTTTATGTAATTATTTAAAACTTCCATTTTTATTTTCTTTAAGTCATTTAATGCAGGGCATAACATTACCCTCACACTTTTATGTGTTTTATTTTAATGATGTAATTATTGTTTTTTATGCCTGCTTTTCGCTGAACCTGTAGTTTAATTTTGCCAGGTAATCCCTTGAAATTTCAGCGGCCCGGTGCGGGGTATAGGCAGGCTTTATTTTAGCATCGTAATCAAGTTCAAACATAATCATGCCTGCCATGTGTTTTCTCCTTTTTTCCAGCAGGTCTAATATTTCCTTAAGTTTTACTTTACCCTCTCCCAATGGTGAATAACCAAGATAACCATTATCACCGCCTGCATAATCTTTTAAGTGAACATGCTCGATGAGCGATACAAAATCTTTACAAATTTTTACCGGGTCACCGCCGCCTTTTTGTATCTGGCCAACATCAGGGCCGAATTTCATATACCTTGTATCGAGATTGTTCATTATATAATAAATTTCCTCTTCCGTTTCTATCGGCGTACCGGTGTGAGGATGCAAAGCGCAAACCAACCCTTCATCTGTTACAGCTTTGGCAAACACATTCATCGATTCAACCATATACTTAGCATGGTCTTTATAATTAAAACCGCTTGTGCGTTTGCCACCGGCGCAATACTCTATTACTTTTCCGCCGTTAGCCTTTAGCAACTTCGTCCAGCGAACAAGTTTTTCTGTTTCAGATTTTAATTTTGAAGGATCGAGTACATCAGTTTGGCAAAAAGCCGATACCATGGGCACTTTATACTTTTCAATCAGCGGGGCTATACCACCGCGCTTATCTTCCCAATCTTCAATTACATGGCCGAAGGTTTCAAAAGCATGGTAACCTAAAGAAGATATATCTTTTAGTGCCGGTTCAAGATTATCGGGCCCGTATCCCCACAAGATGAATGTAGCCCCAATCTGAAACCTTCTTTTTCTTGCAGCTTCAAAAGCAAAGTTTGGAGCGATAAGCGCCGCTGCACCAGCCATGCCGGCCATCTTTACAAAATCCCTGCGGTTATAAGCATTTACATTTTTCATTCGTACAAGTTTGTTCTTTCAATAGTTTCACAGAATGTTTTCAATATACATTCCTTATGAGTGAAACATTTCACATGGCGCCCCATTACGCTGTTTCATTTGGCAAGCGTTACAATAGCAGCGCCGGCGATCAACAATAAAACGCCCACAATTTTTATGAATGAAACAGGTTCAACAGGCGAACCAAATAAACCAAAATGTGAGAAAATCATTCCCGAAATTACCTGGCCTGCAATCATCAGCACAAATGCTGTTCCTGCACCCAATTTAGGCATTGCCCAGGCAATACCAAAAACAAGCGCACCGCCCATAATGCCTGCGGTAAATAACCACGCCGGCACTTCTTTAAGCCTGGAAAAAAAACCGGCATCCCATCCGCTAAAGCCAATAACTGTAGCAGTAATTGCACCTATGATCCAGAAAAGCGCATTGCCCATGCGGGGATTTTTTACAATAGCGCCTACCTGTGCATTCATGGCCAGGTGAAGGGTTAATACAAACCCTATCAGTAACATTAAAGCACTAAGTGAAATTTTCATGATTTTAATTTTAGTTGATAAACTGATGCCCGGATTTTTTCTGTTGCAAACATTTTAAACCGCCATAAATTTTGAAAAGCTTTTCGTTAGTGGATTGGCGTTTTAAATACTATAAGGCCAAAATGATTAAAATGATACCGGTTTAAAAAAAATAATGACTATGCCCTGGAATAATAATGCCTGAGATGGCGAAGGCTTCTGTACATAACCCTTCTAACCGAAGACACGTGGCCAAAATGCAGTATGCTGGCTATCTGTTCATAACTCAATCCTTCAAAATAAAAATAGTAAATCACTTTTCTTTCTTTCGCATTCAGCATATCCAAAGCACGTTGCAGTTTTTCCTGTTGTTCAGCATTTATTTGTTTATTAATATAGGCTGACTCTGCTGATGACTCCTCACCATAAGGCGTGTATAAAGAAGTTTTTCTAAGCTTATGTTCATTATTCGTTTTTTTAAGATAATCAACAATCCTTCTTCTGAACGCTTTTAACAGGTATAATTTAATTGAAGTGGTTTCGCCAAAACCAAGCCTGTTATTCCTGAGGTAAAGAAAAAAATCGTGTAAACAATCCCTTACCATTTCCTTATCTGAAGCGCATTTGCATCCATAAGAAAAAAGCAGCGTGGAATAATGTTTATAGATAAAAGCAAACGCATTTTCATCACCTTTCTTAAAGAAATTCCATAAAATTTTATCCGGTAATTCTTCTTCTTTATAAACAGCATTACCTTGTTTAACTGAAGGTATAAATGTGTGCCGCAGTCCCTGGTTCTGAAATTCATACAGCATAAAAAATAAAATTTTAGAATTCAAAAAAAGAATAAGGAATTGCAAATCGTTTTTCAAAATTCTATTTTTGGTTTCAGAATAATTTCCAATTAATTCGCAACAACTAATACTATATTTACATATTTATAAAAAGAAACAGGTTAATAGCTGCGTATTTGATACATATTGCTGTATAAAAGGCCTGTTTAAGTTTTTGACGCATACATGAATGCCTGCCGGCGTTTTATATGATCTTAATAAAAAAATAAACAGATGAAGCCACATTTATTAAAAGTTTCGCTCAAGCCTGAATCATCATTTAATTTTTATAAAAGAAGAGGTGGTGATTTCTATAATCAATGGCATTTTCACCCCGAGATTGAACTGATTTATATTCATAAAGGAAGAGGCACCCGGTTGATAGGAACAAATGTTCACCGCTTTGAACCGGGCGAACTTTTTTTGTTTGGATCAAACCTTGCACACATGTGGCGTTGCGACCCGGAATACTTTGAAACAGGTTCTAAACTAAAAGCCGAAGTAACGGTTGTTTATTTTCATCACGATTTTTTAGGCGACAAGTTTTTTAATGTTCCCGAATTAAAAAGTATTGAATCACTGCTTGAAAAAGCAAAGCAGGGCATAAAAATTAGTGGCGAAACAAGAAACCAGGTGCGTGAACTTATTACCAGGTTAGCCGGCGCCAAAGGCCTTGAACGGGTGGTAACGCTGCTGGCGATATTAGATAAGATTGCAGCTTCAAAAGAAAAAGATATTATTAACCCTCTGAACAACCAGCTAAAAATAGATCAGTCAGAAGCAGACCGTTTAAACAAGATATTTCAATACACTTCCAATAATTTTCAAAAGAAAATAACGCTTTCAGAAATTGCATCTGTAGCTAACCTCAGCACAAAATCGTTCTGCAGGTATTTTAAATCAAAAACAAGAAAAACGTATTACGATTTCCTGCTGGAAGTAAGAATAGCACACGCATGCAATATGATACTGGAAAGAGATATGCCTATATACGAAGTATGTTATGAAAGCGGGTTTAACAATCTTTCCAATTTCAACAGGTATTTTAAAAAGATAGTAAATAAAACACCGTTTGAATTTAAAAAAGAACACCGGCTGCTGACTGCATAAATGTTTTAAACTTATATGCGAAGAAGCGGGCAACAGAACTAAATCAGGGTTATTCTTTAATGTTCATGCTAAATTAAACCACTATGTTCCAGTTCTTCAATCACAATACCGGCAAACACAGAAGTATTTTGTGTTTGTTCTGCTTAATTTTTGCTATTACTGCAAATGCTCAGAAAGAAAGCCCTGATTTACGCGCAGCCGAAACCGAAAAAAAACTGACCGACGATGAACGATTCCAAATGGTTTACAGCGTTATCGGCAGCGTTCCCAGCATCGGTATGCCCCGCGATCCCCGAATTCCTGAAGGTGTTTCGATGAGTGCCGGATACACGCCCGGCATTCCAAGACTCGGCATTCCGGCAATTCAAAAGCAGTGATGCGAGCATGGGAATTACCAATCCGGGTTACCGACCTGATGACAAAGGTGCTACGGCTTTGCCTTCTTCCATTTTGGCAGGAGCGAGTTTCAATCCGCAGTTGATTTATGAAGGTGGAGTACTCATCGGACAAGAAGCCAGAGCAAGAGGATTTAATGTAATGTTGGCGGGTGGAATTAACCTCGCCCGTGATGTGCGCAATGGTAGAAATTATGAATATTATTCTGAAGATCCTTGGCTTACGGCTGAATTAGGCGCTTCGGCAGTTAACGGAATTCAAAGCCAACAGGTGATTTCTACTTTAAAACATTATTCATTAAACAACAATGAAACCAACCGTCATTGGCTCAACGCCATCGTTGATCCTGCTGCGCATCGTGAATCGGATTTATTGGCTTTTGAAATTGCTATTGAGAAATCGCAACCCGGTTCTATCATGAGCGGTTACAATAAAATCAATGGTGAATATGCGAGCGGAAACGATTATTTGCTAAATGATTTATTAAAGAAAACCTGGAATTATAAAGGTTGGGTAATGTCCGATTGGGGTGCGGTTCCCGATTGGAGATATGCTTTAAAAGGTCTCGATCAGGAATCGGGTATTCAGTTAGATGTGCAACAATGGGGCGCGGAAGCATTTACAGATTCTTTGCGAAATGCCTATCAGCAAAATCAATTTCCCAAAAAGCGTTTGTCGGATATGGTCACGCGAATACTTCGTTCAATGTATGCCGTAGGTGTTGATCAATGGAAAGAAACGCCGAGCATCGATATGCAAAAACATAATGAAATAGCATTGGAAACCGCCCGCCAGGGAATGGTTTTACTTAAAAATGAAAATATTTTACCACTTTCTACAACGGAACCATTTAAAATCGCTGTGATTGGCGGATTTGCACACAAAGGTGTTGCCTGCGGAACCGGCTCCGGTGCGGTACTTCCGGTTGGTGGATTTGCAGGTACCATCAGCATCGGCGGAACAGGGATTATGGGGAATGCAAGAAACCTCTATTTGTTGCCTTCTTCTCCATTAGAAGAATTAAAAAAATTATTACCCAATGCAATTATTGAATTTGATCCGGGCTACACCGTTGCCGAAGCGAAATTATTGGCAAAACGTTCTGACATTGTGATTGTATTTGGAATCAGAGTGGAAGGCGAAGGTTTTGACCTTGCCGATCTTTCATTGCCCTGGGGACAAGATCAATTGATTGATGGAATTGCCGAAACCAACCCTAATACGATTGTTGTATTGGAAACCGGAACTGCCTCGTCAATGCCCTGGCGCAATAAAGTCAAAGCCATTCTTCAAGCATGGTTTCCGGGACAAGCAGGAGGAACTGCCATTGCAGAAATTCTCACCGGGAAAACCAATCCTTCGGGAAGATTGCCGATTACCTTCCCTTTAAATCTGGAACAAACACCAAGATTGGAAATCAACCAACAAGGAACGCCATGGGGAACGCCAACCACAATTGTCTATAACGAAGGCTCAGAAGTAGGTTACAGATGGTATGCAAATAAAGGATTACAGCCCATGTTTGCTTTTGGCTATGGATTAAGTTATACCGAATTTTCCTATGAGAATTTTGAAATAAAAGGAGGTAAAACCATAACTGCCAGCTTCAAGGTTACCAATACCGGAAAAATTACCGGAGCCGATGTTCCTCAAATTTATTTGACCAATGTTGATGGCAAAACCAAAACCCGATTATTGGGATTTGAAAGAATTGAACTCGCTCCCGGTGAAAGCAAAACCGTTACCATTACCGCTGAGCCAAGATTATTGGCAGATTTTAATTGGGAAAACAACAATGGGAAATCAAAAAAGGAACTTATCAAATCGAATTGGGTAAATCTGCAGTTGATTTTCAGTTAAAAGGTTCTGCGCAGTTGCAGGAGCAACTATTTGGGAAATAGATGGAGAACGGAGTAAATATCGAATAGAAGATTTCAGAGATAATAGGAAAAAATATTTCGGATTGGCATCGCATCAATCTTATAAAAATTATTGCTATTATTATTTTCTTTTCATTCATTATTTTTTATTGAAAAGATGTAACCTGTTCCTGTTCTTATTTCCATCATCAAGCTAAATTTCATACTGGTTTTGAGGACGATAACCCGCAGCCTGTGTGTTATGACTTTAGTCCGTTGAAGTTTGATCTATTTAAAAAGCTTTAATAATAATAGCAGTTGTGCTAATCGTGCCAGTAACTAATTCTTTATTAGCTTTCTCCGTTTAACCCATTTCACAATTTCATACCACATTACAAATATAAATGCGCCCAATATGCTTATTGTGAGATTAGCTGCTTCAAGCCTGCTGAATTTAAAAAGACCGGCTACAGGTGTAATATAAATCATGCATGCGGTTAATACGATTGTGGCACCTGTAATTAATGGGATCAGTGCATTTTTGTAGCGTAAAGTAAACCATACAGAATAAAAGAATGACCTGTTTACGAAGGTCTGAAAAATATTGGCGCTTATTAAAGCAACAAACACCATGGTGCGGGTGCTGTTTTCATCCAGGCCGCTGTTAACGGCATATTGATAAACAAGTAATACGCCTGCCGTAATCATTAAGCCCTGGATAATACTCGTCACTAATTCATTCCAGTTAAAAAAAGTGGTGGTAAACGAACGGGGCTTTTGCAACATGGTATTTTTTTCTGCCGGTTCATTTTCATAAATAATGGAGCAGGTGGGGCCCATTATGAGCTCAAGAAAAATGATATGCACAGGCGAAAAAATATTAGGATACACCCATCCAAGCGCCAGCGGAATAAACACTGTTAATATAATCGGGATATGAATGGATATGATATATTGAATGGCCTTTTTAAGGTTAGCATATATTTTTCTTCCCATAGCAATGGCATCTACCATTTTAGACAAATCATCATCGGCCAGAATAAGAGAAGCAGCCTGCTTTGCAATTTCCGTTCCCCTGCTGCCCATGGCAATGCCAATATGTGCTGCCTTAAGTGCAGGGCCATCATTCACGCCGTCTCCTGTCATAGCCACAATTTCCTGGTTTGCCTTGAGGGCATTAATCACTTTCAGCTTAGCCTCCGGGTACATTCTTGCAAAGATGTTGATGCCTTCTATCCTATTATCCAAATCCATCTCATTCATGGTTGTTAGCTCGTTGCCTGTAATGGTTTTATCATAGCCGCTAAAGCCGGTTTCCTTTGCTATTGCAGCAGTGGTGGCGGTATTATCGCCCGTAATTATTTTCACCTTTATACCAGCTTTGTAAAAGGCATCAAAAACAGCACGCATATTTTTTTTAGGCGGGTCGTAAAAGGCAACCAGGCCGGAAAATTTGAGAGGAAAAGCCTCCTGTTCTGCCGGAAAATTATTTCCATTAAAAGCTGAAGTGCCCACGCCAAGCACCCGGTATCCTTTTGAAGCAAAATCAGCTAAAGCAATGTGTATTTTTGTTGCTTCTTCATCTGAAAGCGATGCATGGTTTATAATAGCCTCAGGCGCACCTTTTACGGCAATAATCCTGTTCCCGTTTTCATCTTCAAAAATATGTGTCATCATGGGTGGCTGCCCGCCAAGCGGGTACTCATGAACCATTTTGAAAAAAGGCCGTTCATCCGTGTAAAAACTGGATGCATATACTTCATGCAGCGCTTTTTCCATAGGGTCGAAAGGGGCCGGTTCGCTTGCCCACATAGCATTTCTAACTACCTGTTTAGCGGCTTCATCCAAAGCGTTTATTGCGAAGCTTTTATTATTAATTAATGCGTATACGCCCGCAAGTGTCATCCTGTTTTCGGTTATAGTGCCTGTTTTGTCTGTGCAAATCACCGTAGCGCTCCCTAATGTTTCCACAGTCTTCATTCCTTTTACTATTATCCCCATCTTCATCAGGCGAAAGGCGCCAAGCGCCATAAACGTGGTAAATGCCACAGGAATTTCTTCCGGTAGAATACTCATAGCCAGGGTTAAAGCTTTTAGCAGGCTGTCAATAATATTGCGGGAATTAAGGAAGTTTAAAATCCATACAATTATAAACACAACCAGGCCTGTAATCACCATCTTCTTAACGAAATTGCTTACCTGTTTTTCAAGTGGCGTTTTTTCTGTTTTAATGTCATCAACCGTTTTACCAATTTGTGCCAGCCTGGTTCGGTTTCCTATGGCGCTTACCACTACAACACACATTCCGCTAACTACGATAGTACCCTGGTAAACCGTTGCTTCTTCTGCTGCATTTTTATATACTGGTAACGATTCGCCGGTTAAAACAGATTCGTTTACCGAAAGGTCGTTGGAATGTACCACGCGCCCATCAGCCGGCACTGCAGAGCCTTCTTCAACAATAAGATAATCGCCTATAACCAGGTCTTTCGTTTGAATTTGCTGTACTGTATCATCGCGTATTACTTTACAATGCGGTTGCGTATAAGATTGGAGTTTGCTGAGTGCCGCCCTGCTCCTGTTTTCCTGGTAAATGGAAATAGCAGTTACGAGCAAAATGGAGATGGCAAGAAAAACCGCATCACCGGTATTGCCGCTTAAAAAATAAATGGAAGAAGCTGCCAGCAGTAATATCACCATAGGTTCTTTAGCCAGGCCTTTAAGCGTATGCAGCAGTTTATTGTCTTTCTTTGCTTCAACAATATTAGTCCCATATTGTTGCCTCGATTGCACTACTTCATCTTTTGTCAGTCCTTTTATATTTGAAATGTCTTTTGCTATCATATACTATTTTTCCCGGCAGGCAACCTGTATTGCTCCCGGATGAATCATTTTATTCAGCAAATACGAAGCTGAGAAAACTGGCTGTTTCTGTAAAAAGATAAACTTATTCTTTTAAATAGCATACCTGATGCTTTGCCCAAAGATTAATTCATACTACTACTAATCTTGCACTTGCCAGGACATCAGTAAGAATAATGCGTAATCCTTATTGAAGTTTAACCTGGCCTCAATCATCACCGGTATTCTTCAGCTTCATCAATAAAGTGTAAGCTCCTTTTGTTACAATTTGTTTGCCTTTAAAAACGCCTGCATTTTTTACTTCAACAAAACCTTTTTCGCTAATGCCTATTATTGCAGGCGCCATCTCAAACTTATTTTTGCCGGTTTCTACAAACAAATAATCTTTCGCTTCAAAATTTACAACTGCCTCTTCAGGCACTGCATAAACCTTTACATTATTCTCTTCAATATCTGCATTCATGTACATGCCGGGCAACAAATTTTTATCGAAATTTTTAAAATGACAATGCACCTCAACAGTCCTATCGGAAGATATGTCTTTGCTGATGAGAATGATCTCACAATCATAACGCCTGCCTGTATCATTATTAGTATATGCCGTTAAGTGCTGGCCTATTTTCAGCTTGTTAACATCCTTCTCAAAAACTTTTAAGTTAAGGTGAATATCATCAGGGTTTACCAATTCAAATAAAACATCAGGCGGATTTACATACTTCCCAATGTTTACATCAACCTTTGATACAAAACCATTGATAGGCGAATACACATTGATGGTTTTTGAAATATTATCAGCATTCAATTGTTCAGGATGAATATTAATAAGTTTTAGCTTTTGTGCCAAAGCATTCAACGAAGTCTTGCTGCTATTATATTTTAATTGCGCCTGCTGAAAACTTTTATCACTGGCTGCTTTGCTTTTATTAAGCTCTTTTTGCCTGTTGTAATCCGCTTCATCAAATACGAGCTGGGATTTTGTGTTGAGATATTCCTGCTGCATCTGTATATACTGCAAATCTTCCATTACAGCAATGGCTTCTCCTTTACTTACATGCATACCCGGCAGTAACCGGGTTGATTTTAAATAGCCTCCCAAAGGCACGCTTACCGAAACTATGTTTTGTGGCGGCACATCAATGCTGCCATTTACTTTTATAATGAATGATAATTGCTGCTGTTGCAATGTATCGGCCTGCAACTGTGCGGCCTGCATCTGGGCATCGGTTAACACCACCGTATTGCCCGTTGAATCAGGCAAAACTGCTTCTGTTTGACTTTGCTGTTTTGCGCTGCTATTGCAGGCAATAAAGAATATTGATATTAATATGATAATTACTGCTGCTTTCATTTCTTTTGGTTTGAAACATAATAGTTGATATAAATAACGCTTTCATTCAAAGCCTGCACGGCTTCCAGATAATTGTTTTGAATACTGATGGCTTCATTAGTTAATACAACCCAATCGAGGTAATTAATATCGCCATCAATAAACTGGAGGTTGGCCGTTTGCATAATGGTGTCGGCATTAGGCAAAGCTGTTTGCCGGTAATAATCTACTGCACGCAAATTGTTGTTATACTGCATTAACACACTACGGTATTGTGCTTGCAGGTTTTGCAGTTGCAGGCTGAAATTATTTGCGGCAATCTCTTCATTCACTTTTGCTGCATTGGCTTTTGCTTTTTGCGCTCCGGAAAATATTGGTACGCCAACGCTAACCTGGAATGCATTAAACCTGTCTGATGACGAATAAGCCTTCTCATCCGGGCCAATACCGCGGAATGTTTGGCTGAAATAACCAACACTTAAATCAGGCAATAATTTTGAACGTTCCAGCCTTGTTGTTGCTGCGGCAATTTTTTCCTGTTGCTGGTAAACCTGTAATAACGGGTGCTGCTCCAGCGCTGAACTGTATAGAATTGCTGGAATAGTTGCTGCGATTGTATCTGCGGCCGGTTCAACATCATTATTTGTATTTAACAAATACTGAAACTGCACTTTTGTTACCACCATTTGTTGTTGCAACAAATGCAGTTGTAATTGAATATTTCCGCGTTGCGTTTCTGCTGTTGTTTTCTCCAGGATATTGCTTTCGCCGGCTTTTAAACGTAAAACTGCCTTGTTTAGAAATATTGCATAATTACTGTCAGCCCTCAACAATAATTTTTCTTTTTCCTTTTGTATGGCAAACTGAAAAAAAACCTGTGTAACGGCCTTTTTTATTTCCTGCTGCTGCAATGTCTTATTTAATAAAGCATTTTGAAGTTCTTCTTCATACACTTTCCTTTGATTGGAATAAACGGTTGGAAAATTTATAGACTGGCTAATGCTGAAGCGATTATCAAAATAAGCGCTGTTTACCTGCCCGAACTCTGCTGCCACGTTCGTTTGCGGTATCATCGCCGATGATTTAATCAGGGCCTGCTGATACTTTGCCTTAAGCGTTTCATTTTTAACAGAAAGATTATTTTTCAACGCTGTATCAATGGCATCCTGCAATGATATTTTTGTTTGAGCTTCAGCATGCAATCCTGTTGCACACATTGCAATTATTAATAAAATCAAGACTTTCATAGAAGAGGCTTTTGTTTTCTGTTTCTTTCCTTTAAATGCCACAAACAATACCGGCAGGACAAATAAGGTGAGAAAAGTTGCTGTAAGTAATCCGCCAATAACAACGGTTGCCAGCGGTCTTTGAACTTCAGCACCGGCACCCGTGCTTAATGCCATCGGAAGAAAACCCAGCGATGCAACAGAGGCCGTCATCAATACAGGCCGCAAACGCAGTCTTGTTCCATTCATTACAATATGATAAATATTAGTATAACCATATTGTTTTTGACGATTAAATTCGGCTATCAATACAATTCCATTCAACACGGCCACACCAAATAATGCAATAAACCCCACACCTGCACTTATGCTGAAAGGCAATCCGCGTAAAGCTAAAAAATACACACCGCCAATGGCAGATAAGGGAATAGCTGTATAAATTAGTAAGCCTTGCTTAACTGATTTCAATGCAAAAAACAATAAGAGAAATATCATTATTAATGATGCGGGCACTGCAACACTTAAGCGCTTTTTAGCAGCAATTAAGTTTTCAAATTCGCCGCCGTATGTAACATAATAGCCTGGCGGTAGCTTTAACTGTGCATTTACTTTTTGCTGTAGTTCATTTACGATGCTTTGTACATCGCGGCCTTTTACATTAAAACCCACAACAATTCTCCTGTGACTGTCTTCCCTTTGTATTTGATTAGGCCCATTTATAATCCGCACATCAGCTAACTGGTATAAAGGCACCTGTGTGCCATTGGGGGCCGGTATTAAAAGATTCTGAACATTCCCCAGGTTTCGCCTTTCGTTTGGTTCCAGTTTTACTACCAGGTCAAAGCGTTTCTCGCCTTCAAACACAAGCCCGGCGCTCTTTCCGGCAAATGCAGCATTCAATACATTGTTCACATCACTGATGTTTAAATTATATTGGGCAATCGCATTGCGATTATATTTTACAATGATCTGCGGCATGCCTGTAACCGGCTCAATATACAAATCGCTGCTGCCGTTTACACTGCTTACAATCTTCGCAAGCTTCTGCGCATTATCTGCCAGCACATTCAGGTCTTCACCAAAAATTTTACAAACAACGTCTTGTCTTGCACCTGTCATTAACTCGTTAAAACGCATTTGAACAGGATATTGAAAACTGGTGGTAATACCGGGCACTGCGTCCAATGCTTTAGTCATCGTACCGGCAAGGCCATCAAATGAATTTGCGGTAGTCCATTCTTTTTTATCTTTCAATATCACCATCATATCCGTTGCATCCATAGGCATCGGGTCTGTCGGCACTTCGCCGCTGCCAATCTTTGTAACCACTTTTTCCACTTCCGGAAACTGCATTAAAATATGCGCTGCCTGTTGTGTGCTGTTAATGGTGGTATTAAGATTACTGCCCGTAAGCACTCTTGTATCAACAGCGAAATCGCCTTCTTCAATTTGCGGGATAAACTCACCGCCAAGGCGGCTAAAAATGATAATGGCAAGAACAAACATTGCCACAGCAATGCCAACAACAGTTTTAGGATAATGCAGTACTTTCTTTAATGTATGCTGATAAACATTTTCGAGGCGGAGCATTATTTTATCCGAAATATTTTGCCGTGTTTTTACTCTTTTGCTCAGCATTAATGAGCTCATCATGGGAATGTAAGTGAGCGAAAGAATAAATGCGCCAAGCAGGGCAAAGGCAACAGTTTGAGCCATTGGCCTGAACATCTTGCCTTCAATTCCTTGTAAGGTGAAGATGGGAACGTAAACAATCAGGATGATGATTTGACCAAATACAGCGCTGTTCATCATTTTGCCGGCCGCATCATTTACAATGCCATTCATTTCATACTGTGTTATTTTGGTTGACGTGGCAAGTTTGTGGCTGTGCGCTATGTGATGCATTACGGCTTCAACAATAATCACAGCGCCATCTACTATCAATCCAAAATCCAAAGCGCCTAAACTCATCAGGTTACCGCTAACACCAAATACATTCATAAGTATAATTGCAAACAACATGGATAATGGAATAACTGAGGCAACGAGCAAACCGGCACGGATGTTTCCCAGAAAAAGAACGAGGATAAACACAACAATAATGGCGCCTTCAATCAAATTTTTTTCAACTGTATGAATGGCATTGTTCACCATCTTCGTCCTGTCGAGAAAAGGTTCTATCACCACACCTTCGGGCAAAGTTTTTTGTATGCCTGCAACTTTTTCTTTTACATTCCTGATAACTTCATTGCTGTTTGCACCTTTAAGCATCATTACAACAGCGCCGGCCACTTCGCCTTTATCATTATAACACATTGCACCGTACCGCGTAGCATAACCAGGCTGCACATTCGCCACATCACGTATAAATAATGGCGTTGCGTTGTTGCCGGTTTTAATAGTGATGCTCATGATATCATCAACCGAACTCACCATGCCTTCACTCCTGATAAATAAAACAGCCGGGCCTTTTTCAATGTAAGCGCCGCCCGTGTTTTGATTGTTGTTCTGCAAAGCATTAAAAACATCGGTGATATTGATGTTGTAAGATTTTAATTTGTTCGGGTCAACAGCTACTTCATATTGTTTAAGATTACCTCCAAAACTGCTTACTTCAGCAACACCTTTTATACCTAATAACTGTCGGCGGACAATCCAATCCTGTATTGTTCTTAACTGCGTTTTATCATACTTGTTCTCATATCCCTTTTTAGGGCGAACTACATATTGATATATCTCGCCAAGGCCTGTTGTAATCGGCCCCAATGCCGGTGTGCCAATGCCCGGCGGTATTTGCGTTTGCACCTGCTGCAAACGCTCAGCAACCTGTTGCCTGGCCCAATACACATCCACATCATCATTAAAAATGATAGTAACGATGGATAAGCCGGCGCGTGAAAAACTTCTTATTTGTTGCAGCCCGCTAATATTACTGTTAGCCAGTTCAATGGGAAATGTAACGAGGTTTTCAATGTCGGTTGCGCCAAAGGCAGGCGCTCTAGTTATAACCTGTACCTGGTTATTCGTTATATCGGGCACCGCGTCAATGGGCAGTTGCTTTACCTGGAAAATTCCATAGATAACCAACGCCGCAACAAGAAGCCCGATAATAAGTTTATTCCTTACGGAAAACTCTATTATCTTATTCAGCATAATCTATTCTGTTAATTCATAGTTTGATTAATGATTAAACACATACACATGCATGCATATAATTCTTTCAAATAAAAAAAACGAACTAACAGTTTTTGGGAGGTTGCCAGATATTGGATCCAAATGTATAAGGAGAAAAAGATTGTGCGTATTGAGGAAAGTCTGTGGCAGTTTGTTCAACCGGTTTCATCACAAAAAAAGATTGTGGCTGAATGAGGACTGTAGTTGAAATATTGTAGGCAACTGAAGGGTTTTGTTCCTTAAAAGGCAGTTGCATATCTGCTGCAGCATCAGGGTTTTTATCAACCTGCTTTAGATAATGTTCATTTAAAAAACTCCATAAAGTTTCGTTTTTGTTACCTGCCTCATGCGCCTGTAAGTGTTCAAATAACAACGGCAGTTTTACAAATTGATAAAACTCTGTTGTTGTGAACAGGTAGGTTAATAAGAATAATATAGAAATTATTTTTTTCAATCCCTGCAAAAGTAAACAATGATATTTTTAAATTAATATGAGTTAAATCACTATAGCAAGCAATGAAAATCATTTTTCTACAAAATTATTAACTGGAGCTTCATGCAAAAAAAGACATGAACCTTACGCATTTACACTTAATGGTGACACATTTGCCCATCTTTGGTACTGTCATTGGTTTAATAATACTTCTATACGGCAGGTATACAGGAAGCTATCATACAAAGATGGCTGCCTATGCTTTATTATTGGTGGCTGCAATAGGATGTATTATAGCATTTTCAACTGGTGAAGCTGCTGAAGAAACTGTTGAAAATATCCAGGGGATCACAAAAAGCACAATTGAAGAACACG
The DNA here is from genome assembly GCF_900115755.1 of Parafilimonas terrae. Lineage (GTDB taxonomy): Bacteria > Bacteroidota > Bacteroidia > Chitinophagales > Chitinophagaceae > Parafilimonas > Parafilimonas terrae. Next base: position 43,485 of record NZ_FOXQ01000002.1, on the reverse strand, counting down.
AAGAATTTGCCAAAATCACCCTGGCCTCTGCCATCGCATTAGGGGTTGGAGCCCTTGCCGGAATCTATCTAACCTGGCAAAAGTCGAAGTTTACTAAAGCAATCTCGGTCATAGTCCTCATCCTGTCGCTTATCTGCTTTGGGATGACTTCATGGACGGGCTATCTGGGAGGCCGCATACGGCATACGGAAATAAGCAACACAGCATTTCATATCGGGAATGTACAAAGGACAGGGCAACTATTAGAATTTGAACGTCTATGATAATAGAGATGAAAAATCAATCAGGAAATGGGTAATTATATAAACTTGGCCCGGAGAAGAAAACTGATGCCGGCTTTGAAATTCAGTTATATAATTAAAGTCATCACATTCTCTGATTAGCATCAGCCAAATTGCTTTACAGCCTGCATAATTTCATACCATAAAACAATTAATATGAGAACGATAATTGCCCCCGTAGATTTTTCTACGGTATCAGAAAATGCCTCCTTATATGCTGCACAACTGGCGGTAAATATTAAAGCCGACCTGGTATTGCTGCATATAATGGAGTTGCCTCTCGCGGTTGCTGAATATCCCGTTACAGAGAGTGTGTTTGATGAAGCCGGAATAGAGAAAGAATTAGAAACCCTGAAAACTAAACTTCTTGCTGCAGTTAATAATAAAATTAGTATAAGGACAAAAAATATTTTAGGCTCCACCGGGCACCAGATAAAAGAGTTATGCAAAACAGAAAGGCCTTTTGCGGTGGTTATAGCAACGCATAGCAGCAGCGTGCTTGATCGTTTCTTCCTGGGCAGTACTACTGTTTACAGCGCAAAGCATTTAAGGTATCCGGTAATTGTTGTACCGCACAATGCAAAATATCAAACTATTAAAAAGATTGCTTTGGCTACAGACTTAAAAGGTGTTTATGATGTACCTGCCGAAGAAATAGAATCCATTGTAAGATTATTCAATGCGGAGCTTGAAGTTTTTCATGCGGCAAAAAATGAGAATGTTATTAACCGCAATAGCGTTGACAATTTGTTGCTTGATCATCGCCTGCTTACTTTAAGCCCAAGATTCCATGTTGTGAAAAATAAAGATATAATGAGGGGCATAACAGATCTTGCAAAGGAATATAATATAGACCTGTTGATTATTATTCCAAAAAAACACGGTCCTTTTCATAAATCGCAATCAAAAGATTTTATTTTCTATACTGATGTGCCCTTGATGGCTATACATGAAAACGACCTGGTGCCCAAATCATAAGCCTGCAAAAAGGAGTTTTTATGCAAAAGATTTTGCTGGCAACAAAATGTCAATAATATAAAGATAGATGCCGTTGACTTTGGCTGTTTAAATTACCAGATATTGTTTGATGCATGGTTATCAATGATGATTTACGAAATAAGCATAGATAAAAAATGATAACAATAACTGCCATTAAACATTATTGTGATGTTGCTCATGCTTTGCTTTTTCTTAAAATTTGACATTTAGAAAAATCTTTTATACAGTATGTTTTAAAAAAGGGAGCCGGCTCAGCGCTCTGAACTATTAAAAAGGGCTTCGTTGAAGAAATTCTTTAGGATTATAAGATGCCTGTATTTATTGCACACAAATGATTAAACCAAAAAGATAATTTATTATTGTTTTTATTGCTTCTTCTAAATCTTATATAAAAAAACAAGATCCAAGTTCAAGGCATTGGAGGAATTTCGAAACATAATGTCTTCATTCAGTAAACATAATTCTGTATTCAATTACACAATGCACAATAAAGTAACGCTGGTGCGTGGAGGAAAGCAATATTTTGATTTGCTGGAACACATCATTAACCGGGCGCATACCATCATTCATCTCCAGATGTATATTTTTAATGAAGATGAAACAGGTAACCGTTTTATAAACGCATTATTGAAAGCGGCCGGGAAAGGCGTTCAGGTTTTTATTGTACTAGATGGCTATGCATCAAGAAATATCTCAAAGGCATGCATAGACAGCCTTAAATCAGCCGGCATTCATTTTCGCTGGTTTAATCCGATATTCAAAAGCCGTTATTTCTATTTTGGAAGAAGGCTGCACCATAAAGTTGTAGTAGCTGATGCATTTACCGGTTTGGTTGGCGGCGTAAATATTACCAATCGCTATAACGATCTGGATGAACCTGCGTGGCTCGACTGGGCATTGCATGTACAAGGCGAGGCTTCCTTTAATTTAAATAAAATTTGCGCTGATATATGGGATAAATCTATGTGGGGCAGACGATTCAGGACCAGGTTTATACTACCTGAAAAGTTCTTCATACCAAATGAAACCTGCATGATCCGTGCCCGTGTGAATGATTGGGTGCGTGGTAAAAAACAGGTTTCAAAAACCTATACCGATATGCTGAAACAGGCTCAGTATTCCGTAACAATTATGTCAAGCTATTTTTTGCCGGGCGCTCTTATAAAAAAGCATTTAAGCGCTGCTGCCAGGCGTGGCGTAAAAATAAAGGTCATTGCTGCGGGAATATCGGATGTACAGCTGGCAAAGCAGGCTGAACGTTACATATATAGGTGGTTGTTTAAAAACAATATTGAAATATATGAATACAAAAAAACGGTTTTACACGGCAAGCTCAGCACGGCTGATAAAAAATTCGTTACGGCTGGTTCATATAACCTTAATAACATAAGCGCTTATGCGAGCATTGAATTAAATCTTGATGTGCTGGATGCACCTTTCGCAAAAAAAACAGAAACGATTTTGCAGAAAATAATCCGTGAAGACTGCATACAAATTACAGAAGCCGAATACGATGGAAAAGTAACCTTTTTTATGCGTGCATGGCAGCGAATTTGTTTCGATACTTATCGTATAATACTTTACCTTTTTACTTTTTATTTTAAGAGACGCCACGGCTGATCTCCGCTAATTCTCTCCAGTAAGGCTGCAATACTTCCCTTGCTCCAGCCGGCAAAGCGACCGCGTTGCACAACAAGCGCATTGTCGCTATATTGTAAAAAATAATGAAAAGCAAATGGTGCATCAGCATTTTGCCAGCCTGCAATCTGGCCAAAGCGTAAATCGTTAAATACGAGCGTATCATTTTGCAATGAAGCGGTATAAAAACCTTTCGAAAAACGTTTTAAATTTTGCAATGCTGCCTGGTCTGATACATTTTTTAAAAGATATTCATTGCGCGGAAAAAAATGCAGTTGCATCCTAAGCTGCTCATCAAATAAGGAGCGGTAACCAACATAAAAACCGCTGTCTGTTTCAGCAACTGTATACCACAATAAATTATTAAAAGGTGTTGTCGTTGAAAAATAATTTGTATAAGAGATATGTTCAGCCGAGAAAGTTTTCTTTATTGCTGAATCAATTTTTATTTTATTGATGCAGCAATAACATAAATAAAGAGCCGGAAGCATAACGCCAAACTTCCACCAGAATTTTCTTTTTCGGCGGTGTACTTTTATAATCAGCAGCAGCAAAAATGCAATACCGGCCCAAATAGAAAAGAAAGGATCAATAACAAAAATGGCATTGAATGAAAAGCGATGGTGTGAGAAAGGTTCCAGCCATCCAATACCATAGGCATTAAAACCATCAATAAAAATATGAACCAACATTTCAACGATAAAAAACAGTATCCACGTTTTTAAAGAAATATTATGCGGCCTGTGCAGCCTTTCTGCAAGCAACGCCAGCAGTGTAACCGCAATGCCTGCAAACAGCAAAGAGTGTGTAAATCCACGATGTGCCAGCAAATTTTCAGCCGGGTTTAACCATGCGCCTGCAATAAAATCTATATCCGGAAAGCTTTGAACCAAGGCTCCCCACAACATTGCTTTTTTGCCTAGTTTTTTACCGGCAAAAGCCTCGCCAATACAGGCGCCAATGACTATATGTGTTAATGAGTCCAATTAAACCGCTGGTTTATTAATCACCGTTTTTATGTCTTCCATTAATTCTACCTGCACTTTTTGAATATCAAAAAGCGTTTTCATTTGCTCAGCAATAAGCAGGTCAAGTTTCTGATGCATATTGCGTATTTCGATCTCAGCTTTCAGGTTAATAAGATAGTCGTTTATAGCCCTGCGCCTGTCTTTTTCTTCCTTACGGTTTTGGCTCATCATAATAACCGGCGCCTGCACCGCAGCAAGCGCCGATAAGAAAAGATTCAGTAAGATAAAGGGGTATGGATCAAACGCTTTTTTCAGCAATAAGATATTTATAGTCATCCAGGCAATTAAAAAGAAAACAAAAACGATGATAAATTGCCAGCTTCCACCAAATGCCGCCACCCGATCAGCCACACGTTCACTAAAAGAGGTTTCTCTTTCTTCAAACTCCATCAGCTTGTTGGTAATAAGCTTTTCTTCTTCGATTGCTTTTATAACAATATCATGTAATTTCTCATGCTGCAGGTTTTCACTTTGCAGCAAATCATAAAACTTATCTTTCTCTGTCATACACAGAATAATTTATCATCTTGCAAATACAGCAACTTATTGATCTTGTTAAATGACATAGGTCATTCCACCCACTAATTGTGCTTATAAATATGTAATCCCTTAATCATTTCCCCAACTGATACACGTCATGTAAAAGCTACTTTAAGCTTAATAGGTTTGATACTATAAAAGATTGTTATGAAAGAAATCAATCTTAAAAACATTCCGGCCGGCACTCATGAAATGATGGCCTGGCTGATAGTGCTGATGATAATGGTATTTGGTTATAAATACCTTAGAGAATTTGTTGAATATGTTTTATTGAAATTTTATGAATATTTCATCCAGCATAAATTTTAATGTGAAACGTTACACACGTTACTATCTGCTGTTGCCAGCAGTCATTTTCCGGCAGAATATACAGGTAACAAAAACATACGAAGGCTAATGGCATTATTGACAATGGTCATTAGCGCTACTAATGGCAGTCACGGTCATAAATACCCTTTCGGGCATATTTGTTGTTCAACAATTAACTATGGAACCATATATAAAAAAATTCAACGAAACAGGCATTGACGATGTTGCATCTGTCGGTGGTAAAAATGCATCGCTGGGCGAAATGTATAATAAGCTTTCATCAAAAGGCATTCGTGTTCCTGATGGCTTTGCAACCACATCTTATGCATTCAAAAAGTTTTTAGAGGCGAATGGAATAACGGGTGCACTTCAGCAGGTTTTATCATCGCTTGATAAGAAAAATTATTCTAATCTTGATGAAATAAGCGCTAAGGCAAGGGCATTAATGGCAAATGCAAAAATGCCCGATGAAATTGCAACTGAAATTATTCAGCATTATCATGAGCTATGCAAAAACAAGCCAGTCGAAGTTGCCGTTCGAAGCAGTGCAACCGCAGAAGACCTGCCCCATGCAAGTTTTGCCGGCCAGCATGAATCTTATTTAAACATCAAAGGCGACAACGCAGTTGTTGAAGCCGTGCATAAATGTTTCACTTCTCTGTATACTGCACGCGCAATCAAGTACCGTGAAGACAATGGCTTTGAGCATGACAAAGTTTTACTATCAGCCGGTGTGCAAAAAATGGTCCGTTCAGACAAGGCCTGTTCCGGCGTAGGCTTCACCCTTGAGCCTGAATCGGGGTTTAGAGATGTAATTCATCTTGCAGGTGTTTGGGGGCTGGGTGAAAACATTGTACAAGGCGCCGTAACACCCGATGAATTTTATATTTTCAAGCCAACGCTGCGCCAGGGAAAAAATGCCATCATTCAAAAAAAGACCGGCTCAAAATTGCAGACAATGGTGTATGCACGTAAAAAATCAAATGCATCCACTATCAATATAAGCACGCCTTTAAAAAAACGTACTCAGTATGTTTTAAATAATGATGAAATAATACAGCTTGCCAACTGGGCTTTACTCATCGAAGATCATTATCAAAAACAGATGGATATTGAATGGGCAAAAGACGGCCTGACGAATGAATTATTTATTATACAGGCAAGACCGGAAACTGTGCATTCACAAAAAAATACAACGTTTATTGAAGAATACAAACTAAAAGAGAAAGGCACCGTATTAACATCAGGCAATGCGATAGGAGAAAAAGTTGCTGCAGGCATTGCACGCATTCTTTTATCGCCGAATGATGCATCAAAACTGAAACAGGGTGAAATAATAGTTACAGATATTACAAGCCCCGACTGGGACCCTATATTAAAAAAGGTATCTGCTATTATTACCAACAAAGGTGGCAGAACAAGTCATGCTTCTATTGTGGCCCGCGAACAGGGTGTGCCGGCAGTTGTTGGTTGTACCAATGCCACTGCTGCAATTAAAGACGGGCAAACTGTTACAGTAAGTTGCTGCGAAGGAAGCACGGGTTATGTTTATGAAGACAAGTTGAATTTTGAAAAAAAGGAAATTGATGTCAGCAAACTAAAGAAGCCTGACTCCACAGAAGTAATGCTGATATTGGCAGACCCGGATAAAGCGTTTCAATTATCCTTTTATCCAAATGATGGCGTTGGCTTATTACGGCTTGAATTTATTATCACCCATTTTATACAAGCACACCCGATGGCCCTGGTGAATTTTGATTTAGTGAAAGACAGATCAGCTAAACAAAAAATAAAAAAGCTTACGCAAGGTTATAGTGATAAAAAAGAATTTTTTGTTGACAGGCTTTCTCAGGGCATCGCTACCATCGCGGCTGCATTCTATCCCAAGGATGTAATTGTGCGCATGAGCGATTTTAAAACAAATGAATATGCCAATCTCATAGGCGGTAAACAATTTGAGCCTGAAGAAGAAAATCCAATGTTGGGTTTCAGGGGCGCTTCAAGATATTATAGCGATTTATATAAAGATGGCTTTAAGCTTGAATGCGCCGCTATAAAAAAAGTGCGGGGAGAAATGGGGCTGAACAATGTAAAAATAATGATCCCGTTTTGCAGAACTATTGAAGAGGGAAAAAAAGTAATAGAGGTTATGACAGAGTTTGGCTTAAATAAAAACGAAGATGAATCACTTGAAATTTATGTGATGGCAGAAATACCTTCCAACGTTTTACTGGCCGAACAGTTTGCTGAATTATTTGATGGATTTTCCATTGGTTCAAATGATTTAACGCAGCTTACCCTGGGTGTTGACAGAGATTCAACTTTAGTGTCAGGCATTTTCAGTGAGCAAAATGAAGCGGCAAGGAAAATGATAAACACGGTAATAAAGAAAGCAAATGCATGTGGCACACATATAGGCTTGTGCGGCCAGGCGCCGAGTGATTTTCCGGAGTTTGCACAGTTTCTTGTTGAAGAGGGTATCAATAGCATTTCTTTCAATGCAGATGCCTTGCTTAAAGGAATTGAAAACATTAACAAGGCCGAAAAATTATTGCGTTTGCCAGCTTAGAGTTTTGTATGAAACAAAAAGAAATAGCTGAGATAGTTGAGGGCATATTTAAAACATTCAATAAATTATCACTTAACGTTAGTTCGGGATAAGGAACGAGGTACACGTCATTTCGACGATAGGAGAAATCTCCCGAATAGTAATAAAAATTGAACAACTTTATATTCAAAATAAATCAAACTTCTTATCCCGAACTCGCGTTACTTAAGATCTCTAAAAAATTTAATGCAGGCGATATTCATGAGGAAGTAAAAAAGCTGCGCACTTTTTTATGAATGGCCTACATGGATGACAAGGATGAGAAACCGGTCGTTCCGGGGCAGCTTAAAACATTTTATGGATACATTGGCATCATACGCAATATTCAGTTGCAAAGCACTTGCTGTTTTAAATACATTACAAAATACAACGCTGATAAACCGCATGAATACACAGACATTTTAGATAAAGAAAAAACTGTTGGCGGCAGCAGGCAAATGCATTAATAGAAACCAGCCTTTTTGACAAGGCAAAAAAGGAAGTACTAAATTTACTAGTCATTTCAATTACCAGCCTGGTTTCGTCTTTCATTATTCAACTGCTCAAAAATCTTAAACTGGCTTTATAGCTGATAAAAATCATGGATACTTCTTTTTGTCGTCAGTATTTATGGAGCGTTGTCTCTTTATTATTGTTTACTCAAATTATGGTATGAAAAAAATAATTGCCGCTTTCGATGGCTTGAAATACCAGAAAGCCACTGCGGAATATGCTATTCAGCTTGCAAAGCAAAGTCATACACATCTTGTAGGGATTTTTTTGGATGATATGATTTATCACAGCTATCGTTTTGCTGATTTGATTGTAGATAATAAAGTATCGGAAAAAAAATTGAACGAGTTAAACGAAAAAGATAAAACTGCTCGTAAACAATCTATTCTTCTTTTTAAATCAGCATGCGAAGAAGCAGGAATAGAGTTTTCTATTCATCATAAAAAAAATGTAGCAGTAAAAGATTTGCTGCATGAAAGCATTTATGCAGATATGCTGGTAGTGGGAAAAAAGGAAAATTTTACAACTTATCATGTCGAATTTCCTTCCGATTTTTTAAGCGATGTGCTTGCAGATGTACAATGCCCTGTAATAGTTGTACCTGAAAAACATCAACCGTTTCAATCCCTTATTTTTTTGTACGACGGTGATCCTTCATCTGTTTATGCCATAAAAATGTTCTGTTACAATCTTGCGGTATTACACCATTTACCAGCAAAAGTTTTATCGGTAAAACCGGTTGAACAATCATCGCTTTTGCCTGATAATAATTTGATGAAAGAATTTATGAAACGTCATTTGCCCGAAGCAGAATATGTTATTTTGAAAGGTGAACCGGAAAACACTATCCTCGCTTATTTGCAACAGCAAACTACCGAGGCTTTGGTTGTTTTAGGTGCTTATCGCAGGGGCCGCATTTCAAGATGGTTCAGGCAGAGTATGGCTGATGTGCTCATGAAAAACACAAACCTTCCTTTATTTATCGCACACAATAAATAGTCATTAATGAATTATTTTATCGTTGTTTATATAAGCCACACTTAACATTTGTGCTATACGGCCGGCGAAATAACTTTTACCTGAGCCGGGCAGCCCGGCAATAATTACAATCATAAAATGGATTTACCCGATTAAAATATTTACCTGAAACCCATGCTCCTATGCTCATGTGTAACCTTATCTATGCAGGAAAACTGCGCTTCATTTATTAGTGGTAAAAGTTCTTCTTTTCTCACGCCATCCCGATCTTCATTCAGCACCTTTTCCCTTACCGGGTCTTTTTCAAAAAGCGCCGCAAGCCTTAAAACAAGCTTGTCTCTTAATGTAAGCTTTTTGTGAATAACCCGTCCCGGCACAAAAAAGAATTTGCACTGTGGCCTCAGCTCCTGCGGCATATTATCTTCTATAAACTTATTCCTCTTTTCTGTTTATTCTGAAGTTGCAGCACTTACAATAAAGAGAAGCAGTTTCTTATCTATAAGCGTTTTTATGTTATGCCGGAGCCAGGCGTTTAACTTAAATCTTCCAAAATAAACAGGAGTACCTAATAAAATGTAGTTGTATTTTTTTAATTTATTCTTCATTATCCTGTTTGAAGATATAGCCGGCAGGTTCAACATTTCGCCCAGCCATTCCGCATACTGTTTAGTTGCCCCATATTTACTTGTATAAATAATAATGCCATTCATTATTCAATGTTTTGTTTATCAAAACAAGCAATTCTATGCCTGTTTTTGAATGACTATTATCAATTCATTAAGTGATACCGCTCATTGTATTCAGGCAGCGTAATTAGTTTTTCGCATTGCATTTTCTTACCATTTAAAACACCTGTTATGCTTGCTGAAAAATACAAAGCGACATTACCGCTGTTAACCGCAGTTAAATGCCAGCCCTGCATTTCAGTTATTCCACCGTTTGAGCCAAAAATGAATTCCAAAGCGGCTATCGCGTAATTCGCTTAAGACCGCTGTTGATAAAATAAAACGTGATCTGTATAATAATTTTTCAAATGAGATAGCCACAGAGGTGTTTCGCACATCCTTAAAATTTATTCTTTGCCTTTGTTTGTAATGGCGCCTAAGAAAACAATGGGCTATTTTCAGCATATAGGCCATCAAAATAAAATCAATATGCTTTATACATAAAAAAAGGAAACAATCAAAAATGACTATTTCCTCAAGCGGAGGGAGAGGGATTCGAACCTTATGAAGATTTCGCTTGATTTTCAGCTATGTTTGAGTTTATAATCAAACATTTGCCACAAAACTGCCACAAAACTCCGAGGTTTATTCCTATCAACTCCATATCTTAAAGAGCTCCTGCGAGAAGCTCACTGACTTTTTAAAGAACCTATAATCCTTTGATTATTTACTGTTGTAAAGTTAGCAATATTCATGCGATGGGGTATTAATCAATACATCCTAATTTTATAATTTCAGAACTATGAAAGAAAAACTTCTCCAGGCTTTATTGAGTAACAATCAGGATGTTCTTAAAAGTATTGCGATGATCATTGCTCACGAGGTAAGAAATAATATTGAAGATTTTCATGTGGCCCATTTGTCTGACAGGCAGATGAAAGAATTAAATCCCTTAATAAGAGAAGCTATTTACAATGCGCTTTTTGCAATAGCAAATTATGAACAACACCCTTCATTAAAAAACTTTATAGACTTCCATGTCATGTCAATACCTGAGTATTGGGAAGTTCCTCAGTTATATAATCAGTTTAGTGATGTATTTGCCAGCCTTGAAGAAAATAATACAGTAAGTTTCAAGTCTCAATTTTTAAACGAACAATTTGAAATTGGCAATCTCTACCCTATTCCAAAAACAAACTATATTCAGATAAAGGCATCATTTGATTTTATTGAAGTGGAAGGTGATAAGCATAAGCATAGAAATAAAATTTCCTCACACCTACGCAGAGAAGGGTATCTTTTTCATCCATCAATAGGGGCTTATATATTAAACAGCAGATAATCTACAAGCATAAGCATCTAGATTTTGGGCTACTATTCTAAAAAATGATCTGAACAATTAAAATTGAAGAGAAAAAGTTTTTTTAATAATGTGGGGGGCATGTATAAACCCTTTTATTTTCATTAGATTGACACTTAATAATTAATTTATTAAAATCTATCGCCAATCTAATGCAGGTGCAACATGCTCCAAAATGGAAGACAGTAAATGTATATTATAATCAACTCCTAATGTATTAGGTATCGTCAAAAGAAGCGTATCTGCTTCCCGGATAGCTTCATCCTCTGATAATTCCTTTATGAGTTGATCTGGTTCTGCCGCATAGCTCCTTCCGAAAATAGCTCGTTTATCCTGTTCAATCATTCCAATTGAATCTTTCCGGTTAGTTTCCTGTCCAAAGAAATAACGGTCCTGGTCATTTACCAATGCGAAAATAGATCGGCTTACAGACACCCGCGGTTCACGTTGGTACCCTGCTTTTTTCCATGCTTCCTTATACAACCTTATCTGCTCTGCTTGCTGCACATGAAAAGGTTTACCGCCCTCATCATATTTCAGCGTAGAGCTCTGAAGGTTCATTCCGTTTTCTGCCGCCCAAACAGCGGTAGCATTAGAAGCAGCTCCCCACCAGATGCGTTGCTGTAATCCTTCCGAGTATGGTTCCAAACGCAACAAGCCTGGTGGATTGGGAAACATTGGGTTAGGATTAGGCTGGGCAAAACCGACACCTTTTAGCTTATCCAAAAATTCCAACCCTTTACGGCGTCCCATATCTGCATCATCTTCTCCTTCAGCGGGTTCATATCCAAAATAGCGCCATCCGTCGATCACCTGTTCTGGTGAACCTCTGCTAATTCCCAACTGCAGCCGTCCTTTCGAAATTAAATCGGCAGCACCAGCACTTTCTACCATGTACAGGGGATTTTCATAACGCATATCAATTACACCGGTACCAATTTCTATCCTAGTTGTTTTGGCAGCGATAGCTGAAAGCAGAGGGAATGGTGATCCCAACTGTGCTGCAAAATGATGTACCCGAAAATAAACACCATCCAACCCAATTTCTTCGGCAGCAACAGCCAAATCAATAGACTGGAGCAATGTATCACTAGCGGTACGCGTTTTATAAGCCGGATGGTTAGCCCAATGTCCAAATGATAAAAAACCTATTTTTTTCATAAATCTCTTTTAAAATCCTTATTCGAGTCATCTACTTCAAAATCCTGTTTCTCCTTTATGGCTCTTTTTAAACTGTTCCAATAGAAAATTACTAATTAGATCGTTTATAGGAAGAAATAACTTCGGTAAAAAGCGAAAGCAATAGAAAACGATAATAATCCAGAGCAAGATAGTTATAACGGCAAAAAGCCTCCCTATTTTCCTCTATGTAATGAAACCCTCTACAAGTTTCTTCCTTTTGGCAAGTGCTGGCGTTCTTTCATCGTTAAAAAGAGACAGGTCAGTTCTATTCCTGACCTATCTCAAGGAGCTTATATGATAGGTTATTTTTCGAAAATTACCGCGCTGGGATCTGCGCCTTTGCGGAGAAGGATATTCGAAATGCTATTGGTCATCGCATCCGGTCCGCAGATATAAAACTGTTTTTCAAAACTGTCAACATGAATATTCAGGAAAGTCTCATCGATAAGGTCGTGCAGATAAATGCCATCGTTCCTTTCTGTGACAATAAATAACGCATCTTTTCCCAATATTTGTTTTAACTCTTGTTCGTAAATAATATCTAGTGATGTTTTGTTTGAAAAGAAGAGTTTGTTGCCATTAGCCATTCCTTCTTTGTGAAGCTGTCGCAATATGGCAATAAAAGGTGTAATGCCTGCGCCACCGGCAATAAAGTATCCTGGCCCTTTATAACTAATAGCACCCCAGGGCTCGCCGATAATAAGCTCATCACCTGCTTTTAATTTACTGATCTGGTTGGTAACACCATCATGATCACTGTAACATTTAATGGTAAATTCGAGATAAGGGTCATCGTTAAGGCAAGTAAATGTAAAAGGTCGCTTTTCTAATGCCCATCCTTCCTTATTAATTACTATCTCTGTGGCCTGGCCAGGAGCGAATGAGTAACCTAAAGGTTTTTCTAACCTGATGCATCGAACATCATGTGTCACCGAGAAAATTGATAATATTTTAAGTGTATATTCCATATGATATTTTTATACTGTTAACATTGCATATAATTGATTGCTCCGGCTATCCTGCAGAAATTGTCCATGGAAGCTATGAGTAATGGTAGCGCATCCTTTATCGTTAATACCTCTTGAAGCAACACACAGATGTTCTGCACGTATGATCACGGCTACATCCTCAATGTTCATTACCGATTTTAAATGTTCCGCGATCTGGATAGTAAGGCGTTCCTGCACCTGTGGTCGTTTGGAAAAATAATGTGTAATCCGGTTTAGCTTGGAAAGACCGATCACCTCTCCTTTTGATATGTAGGCTATATGTACCTTGCCAATTATTGGCACAAAGTGATGTTCGCAATAGGAATATAAAGGAATATCCTTTTCCAATATGATCTCGTTATATTTAAACTTATTTTCAAACAACGTCACGGATGGCTCGTTTAATGGATTTAGCCCCATAAAGGCCTCATTAACGTACATTTTAGCTACCCTGAGCGGTGTATCTTTTAGACTGTCGTCTCGCATATCCAATCCTAATGCCAACATAATTTCACGAAAGTGATGCTCGATGATGCTAATCTGTTCACTCGCTGTCAAGGATATTTTTTCTTCTTTTACCAAGTTATCTTCTATGGAATAATGCATCTTTTCTATTGCTTTTAAATCTAAACGTTAGTTTTAAAATTGATGACAGGTAATGATTAATTTATCAGTATCTGAATAGGTTTTAATGTATTCATTAGAGTGGTTATCCAGAAAAAGGTTACAAAACTTTTTCCTGAAAGATTTTTGTAACCTTTTTATTATATATATCTAATCTATATGAGGAGGCTGCCCGGTAAACAGAAACTGTAAAACGCATATAGACAACATATACCAATGTTAATGTGGATTGATCAATGTTCTGAATAGAAATGTAAATGGGGCAGTGACACTTAATCCTGCACAAAAGGCAATTTCATAAATATGAAAGTTGGGAAGGAAGTTAGAAGACGAATTACCCAAAATCATTGTATTTGATGAAAGCTACATTGAACTTAGGATAGGATATTCATTTATTCCATTACTTGATGCTTATTCATTAAGCGTCTGATAACGTGTTTCTGTTTAATGTTTCATTGAAAAAATTTAGATTGTTTACGTTACGCCAAACTAATATTATGCATGCCAATCCGTATAAAAAAGGTTCTCGTTGGAGAAGATGGGACTTACACATTCATACCCCTGGAACTAAAAAGAACGATCAGTTTGCTGGCAGTAACTTAGAGGAAAGGTGGACCACCCATGCCAACTAGCCACCATATTTTATACACGGTTTTTATCAGGTCAATACATTAAGTTGTAAATGTTTATCCTTTAAGTATGCTAATGTTATTTGAGAGGGAAGAAAATGTTTAGTAATGACTTGTTCCATGAGCATCACATTTTCAACAGGGTTATCCAAGGCATTAAGCTCTTGTGCCTTCATAAGTATGCTCTTTAGTGTAGCATTCCCATCTTTTATAGACTGCATCATATAGTCCCAGTCTTCAATGTTGATAAAGAATAAATTTCGGGGTGGCAAAATCGATAAATCAATTGAGTTTAGCAGACAAAATGCTTCAATAGGTTCTTTTAGAAATTCATTCCAGGCATCTGCACCAAATCCCAGGTACATTTCTTTATAAGTTATAATGATGCCATAAAATTCATTATTAGGATTAATCTTGCACGCCGTTTCCAACAGCTGTGTATATGCTTTGATAATTGTATTACCCAGATCATTAACAAGGATATCTTTAGTACGCAATACGCCGGAACGAGGATGTAGTTCTATTGCCTTTACTTCTATTAGTACATCTGGTTCAACCAAAAAGTCAGATACCTTTCTTAATTGGTATTTGGTTTTTAAGATGGTTTCATTTTGAAAAGGGATCTTGTTTTCAACAAGACCCAGCTCTACGTATTTTTCTAATCGTTTGCCAAATTCTTCAGGAAAGAATGTTGAATTTTCCTTCAGGTAATTATAAATAAAATGCTTTATCGTTTGAATAAATATTCTCTTGTGTGGTATCCTATATTGATTACGAAAAAGGATAAATGGTTTGAGTGTGAAGAAATTCGTTTCATATAATTGTAATACCTCGTTATTTAGCTTCTGCAAATTCTTAAAATCATCTCTTTCCTTAAGTGTGAGTAAATCCAGGTACTTATGCAATTCTTCATCTTCCCATTTCGATCTGAACAAAGTAAAATAGCTCTCAAACAAATCTCCTTCATATCGCATGTCGGGTCTTACGTTTTCAAAATTGAAAAAGAAAAAAGTAAAATAACTGTACTCAAGAAATGATTTAAGATTGATTCCGGCAAGTCGCTTAAACTCATCATTTAAATTAAAGGTAGTACTTGATTGTAATTGCATATATAAAACAATCTGCCGAGAAAGAATTGAATTGTGAAACTTGTCTTGAAGAGGAAACTGTTGGTTGGCAATAATTTTAAATGATTGTCTGACTTTGCTTTTGGACTCAAAGCTTATGCCAGCATATTTACCTTCAAACGTCCTAATTAATTCAAGTAACTGTTGATATTCGTGCTCCTTTATAGGCGTTCTCAATATGCTATCAGTTGTATGAATATATGCCCACTTTATGAGTGTAAGCAAATTCCAAACGGGATAACTTTTGTTATCATGCCGTTGTACGGCATTTAATAATTCTAAAGTATTATGAATAATAGATGATAGTCTGTGCTTTTGAATTCTGCCTTTGATTAAATCGAAATCTACCATAATTTTTCTTTAAAGCTATACAGCAACTCCTGCTGTCTGCTCAAATAACTACTGCTTTTTTAAGCAGCCATTTATACAACTACAAAGATTTTTTGATTGTTGCAAAGACAAATGATATATGAAGTGATATGGATATAAGTATATATCGAATTACGACTTGATTACTTGAATTACTTTGCCATTAACTATAAATCTATTTATATCATCAGCACTCAAGTAAATTGGTGGGTAGTGATGTGTTGATTCGGAAACAAGTTTTATCTGTTCATGAGCATAATCAATGATAATCTTTTTGATATTCGCAACCTCATCAATAACAGAGAGCACATAGTCATTGGAACTAATATTATTGTCTGATGGATCGATAATAACTAAATCGCCTTCTTCAATCGACTTACCATTAATATTTGCACGGTCCATGGAAAAACCTACGGCCTTTACAGCAAATACATTTCTGCGATTTCTAAGCAGGCTGAAGGATACCTTAATGTGATCTATTATATTTTCATCAGCATATATTGTTGCCGGGCCACAATTAGCAGCGCCTAATACGGGTATTACTGCAAAATCAGCATTAATAGTCGCTCCGACTGAGCATTTTTTTATTGTCTTATTTTCTTTATCCCATTCAATAAGACCTTTTCTTTCAAGCGCTTCAAGGTGATGTTTTATCGTTTGTGGATGTTGTTCATTGATTATTTTAGCTATATCGCGCAGTGGCAGTGTCCCTAAATTATAAGTGTCTGCCAGCTTTAATAATTTTTGCTGTATTGGATGCATATATTTTTATGTTTTAATCAGGCAAGAAGGTTTGTATCCCGGATCCTGAAATTCATACAGTTGTATATATCCTACAGATGTCAGTCTTTGTCCCAAAAAGATAGATAATCCTAAAGGGCCAAAATAAAATAGATGCGTTTTATGAGCATTGTATTTTGTCGTCATTGCCTTGATAATATCTTTAGACGCGCTGGCTAAAGATACAGCTTCCCTATCATTTGGTATTGATAAAACACCTGGTGTAAGGGAAGGTTGGATAAGAATTAACTTGCTAATTGGTATGTTATTGTTTTTAAAATATGAAACTACTTCTTCCAATGCTTGCCCCGTGATGTTGAAGATAACAGCTATCTCTTTACTATCTGTATTGAGCTCATGCAGTATGGGATCAACCTCTTCGTAATTTATAACATAACCCGCGATTTTTTGTGCATCTGAACGCCATGTCTGCGGATACTGCAGCAGTTCAAAAGACCAGTTCCCTATCTCTGGGAACGACATTCCAAGCGCAAGACCGGTTGACAGGGTACATTTGCCTCTAAAAATAATATGCCTGTTAATGGTTGTTTTCGCAATTTCCTGCCTTGTCTTATACAACTGAGGAATAAGTTTGTCGTTCCAAATATCTGCTTCAGGAACACTACGTGTACTTCGGTCAAAATAGGATGACCAATCCAGTTCAATAGCAGGTGCAGGATCGAACATTTCTTGTGTCCAGTTGTGAATATGGAGCACGGTGCCCTCAGATGATATTTTAGCTGTGGAAAGAACACCTTTAATCAGCTCATGGATTTGTTGGTTGGCGAGGACCTTTCCTTTGCTTGCAATTACTTCCTCTATAAGCTTTGAATAAACTGGTTTTACGACATTACTGAAATACTTACTATACTCAGGATGGTCTACCAGCGAAGCTGTAAACATTTGTTTACAAGTATCATTATTGCTAAAATCAAACCTGCCTGTATCGAAACCAAGTTTGTTAATAATAAAGTTGGCATGGTCAATAAGACCCGCGTCTTCAATTTTTTTATTTAACGCTTCAAAAGTGGTTTTTAGAATAGTTTCCTTATCCTCGGGTGCATAAAGTTTTTCAGCATTTCTATACCTATCCAAAGCGTCTGCCAGAGAATTAATCTGTTGACTGAGCGCAGGTGAGGCAAGAACAAAACTACGGTAACTCTTTCCGGTATCCAGATCAATTTTGGTGAATCCTTTAATTACTTCCGCAAATTCGCCTGGAGTTACCTTATGATCTTTTATCTGGATATGATCATAATAGTATTGTGTACCGTCTGTGTAAACTATATCTACATCACCTGTCCCTTCATTCATTAAGTGTAGGAATTGTGGATCGCTAAGCCATTTTGGTATATGGCAGACAATATATCTGTCCTGAAAGGTATATCCATTGCTACCTATAATTCCACCCATTGCCACTGAATGTAGCAGGGAGAATGGCTTGTCATTACCATTTTTGTTTTCCTTTTCCATCTTGAATAGTTTACGACAAAGGGAACATATCCCCGAAAATATTATCACGCCAAATACGCAAAGCGCCGCCCTGGTTACCTTTTTTCTCCAATTGAATAGCTTGATCAACATATTTACCCGCCTCTGCCAGTTTTTGCCGTGCAAGCGTTATACGGTTTGCATCCATCTGGTCAGATACCGGAGCACCTAATCCGGCAGGATCATTCCACGTTTCAGCAATGCGGTCGGCTGCAGTTGCGAAAAAGCTTTTTAGTTCATATACATAACCGCCGGAAAAAGGAGGATATAAAATCTGCATAGCCATTACTTCAATCAAAAAAGAAGGCTTAATGGGCTTACCTTGTGTTTCATTCCACTTCTTAATCATTTTTACCATTGGTTTCCATTCGCCATCAAAAGCTTTGTTGGCTGCAGTAGCTTCTTCAGCATGTATTTCCGGATCAGTGTTTATCCATGTCTTTAATACGTTATCAGGTATCTGATAATGTTTCCCCGCATCAAAAGCCGGTACAACGTCAATGCTCAATATTTTATCCTCGTCGTTAGGGTCGTAGGGTAGGTCAACGCCAACGGATCTGCGGCCAATCTTTACTTTAGTCTCACGGTATTTTGGTGCTAAAACTTTTCGGATGTCTTCTAATAATTCTAATGGCTTATTTAAATACTTTTTCTCTTTCTCTTTATCAAAAACGAAAAAAATATCAACGTCCTTTAGGGGTCTGGTTTTGGTGTGACGTTTATAAGAACCTGTCAGGAAGTCTTTCTCAATTGAGAAGTGTTCTCCTATTAAAGCCCGCACTTCCTGTTGTAATTCACTTGCTTTTTTTTGTTCTCCAGCTCGTAGTTCCAGGCGAGACTTAAATTTCTTAAAAGCTTCTATTGTATTGATCATGGGTATTAATTTTTTCTCCAGTAAGAGGCACTGGCGCCAATTGAGTTTGTGCCGATGGTGGTACCTAAACTCT
Organism: Parafilimonas terrae; assembly: GCF_900115755.1. GTDB lineage: Bacteria > Bacteroidota > Bacteroidia > Chitinophagales > Chitinophagaceae > Parafilimonas > Parafilimonas terrae. The sequence continues at coordinate 24,449 of NZ_FOXQ01000002.1, read as the reverse complement.
GTTTGATGTAACCTTCTGTTGATAAGAATGTACAAGCCCCCCAGCCTTCAACATCCGGTCTGCCCGGTGAATTGAGAAGTTTTATATTATATGTGCAGGATGAGGGATAAATGCCAAACTTGGCAATGGCAAATTTTAGAGCATCTGTATCTACCCACATAGAGCCTTCTCCATCGCCGTAACTATAATCGATATCAAAATCTGTTCGTGTTACAAGATTGCCTGCCGGGCTTACGACTTCTAATACCACTTTTTTTAAATGGCGTGACTGTAACCAGGTTTTGACAGCCAGTTCATAGCTGCTCCATTCACCAACAAAATTTTCAGGATTCAAGCCGGTATTAACAATAATGTATTTTAATGACCGTAGCATTTGGTCTGTTACATAAGTTACTGAATGTGTATATGTATTAACTGAAACTAAAGTGCTCATTTTTTACAGTTTTGATATGTTAATGGTAAGGCCGCCGGAACTTTGGCTGTTGTTGTCAATTTCTTCCTCGGCGACTAATTTGGTGCCTGCCTGATAAACCTTAAACCTGTTGCCTTTTGTATTTAACGATTTTTTTATCCAGTCCATGTCGGGTTGTTCTACAGGAAGATAGATTTCCCAATCATTTTCAAATGGGTTCCAGTTAAGCGTAGATTCGTTGGCATCTTCTGTAGAACCGTCTTCTTCATACAGGCAATAAATCCTTAGTCTGGGCCCAGTCCCGATAATAGTAATTGCATTTTTTTCGGGTGTTCCTTCTGATATGAGCGAAGCAACGATACCGGCAATCTTCATCAACTCATTGTGTATTGTAGCATCCTGCTCAGATAGGATATCCACTATTGCCATCCACGTTGCCGCTGCCGTTCTTACGGGAGCTGCGGAAAATTTTCTTGTAACAATGCTCATTTATTTTCTTTTTGCTAATGAAACCGCTTCGTTAATATGTTCCATAGTCAGCAATCCCGGATTAAGTACAACCTTGATATCAGATGTACATGCGCTGATTACTGCTTTGCGGATCTGCCTGCCATCGAGACCCAAAAGCTCATGTGATAGTTTCTGATAGTTTGGCTGTTTTGTGATTTTTTTCAATGCCGGCCATTGTTCTGCTAACGCATTCAACGTATCGGTGAGAATAGCTTCACAAGCTTCTGCCGTTGGCTTATCGATTTGTAAAACAAGGTCTGCCCGTGAAACGAAAGCGGGGTCCAGCGCACCCTCGAAGTTGCTTGTTGCAATAAATAGTAGTTCAGGAAAACGGGCCGCCAGATTATCCAGGCCAGCCAGCATTGCATCGGTGGATCTATGTACATCAATCGGATTGGCTTCCAGACTGAGCTTGGTTCTATCAGCCACTAATGTTTCTACTTCATCCAGCAAAACAATCAGCGGTCCCTGGGCTGCATGTTCTGTGACAACTTCTTCCAGAAACTTACGGACTTCTCTTTGCGTTTTGCCCAGTGCTGAACTGGTAAGTGCATGTGGTTCCACCTCAATGAAGGTTATTTTGGCACCTTGAATAGCGCTTGCTGCCGCAGAGGCTACGCCTTTGGCGATGGAAGTTTTGCCTGTTCCTGGAGGGCCGACAAGTAGTATAATACCATGCAAAGGAATAGCGGCTTTCGACGGGATTTTGGACCTTAAGGTAAGTTCAAGCAGTACCTGGTTACGTAATTTCTCTTTTATTGCTTTCGGTAAAACTATCCGTTCCCAAAGCTCGGTAAACTCCCTATCCGGTAAATTTCTTTTGTCAAGTAATCCTTTCTCTTGCATAATATGTCAAATTTATTGACAAAAACTTGACAAAAATTTAATTTATTATCAACACGACGTTCATAATTAATATAAATTATTGATTATTAAATAATTAAACGTTTTTAATTTTAATTAATGGAAGGTGGAAGCACCTCGAAAAATATCAGCAAGCTACGGCTATAAAAATCAAATATGCCGCAGCCTGTTGTGCCGAAAACGAAACGAAGGAAAATTGAGGGACGTAGTTGAGGTTCGGTGCAAGTGGCTGCACCGCTTCCCTGCGCAGCGTGTTCCGCCTACGGGGAAAGGATCGCCGATGCGCCGCCCGGCAGGGCAGCTTTAAGCTACTTTTAATGGCTGGCTGACAAAACTGGCAAGGTTGAGGAAAAAACCCTTGTTTTCAATTAAGCCATTACGGAATAAACTCCATAACAGGGAACAGCCCATTTGAGCTAAGGAAGCATTGATATATAAATCCTGTTTTTCCAAAGCCTCCGCCAATGAACAGCTTGGCGTATCATCTGCGTCTTCCGATTGTTTCAGAAGTTCGCCAAACTCTTCCGTAATGAACGGCAGGTGAGCAACAGGTTCGTATTTTTCGGAACGGGGCTGCCGTATAGTACCGATGGTAGATAATACCACCTGTCCTGTACATTGACTGTTCCCAAAGTCCAGCCAGTAACGCGGGCAGTTCCCATAATGATGGCTGTTATCCAATGTTTTCAATATGGCAGCAATTTCAAACCTTGCCTTTACGCTGTCCACGCTGCTAATAAATATGCTTGCCCTTGCCTGTTCAGGTAACCTACCAAAGCTGTCCCTTTCAAACTTTTGTGTTTCCGCTTTCCAGTTCGTGCCTGACCAGCGGTTTGCCCTGTTAATCAAGACAACAGACTTATACAAGCCTGTTTCACAATCAGCAAAACGCTGCCTGCCCAAATTGGCTTCTGTCACTGTATCATCATCCCATAAACGCACCTGCAATCCTGCATGTCCCAATGCAACCAGGCTATGGTTCATTTCCAGTAAGGCGGTCAATACTTTTGAGCCTGTGCCGCCTGCACCAATAAGGTTTACAGTTACAGGGTTGGTGGCGTTTAATAATTCCTTGTCAGTAAAATGGACTTTAATCTTTTCCGTATTCATAATTCAATACATCTTTTAAGGTGATCCTGCTTTTTTCCAATATTTCTTTAGGAAATGCTTCCCCTGTAGTAATAAGTCTTTCCCAAAGACAGACGCAATTGCCTTTGATGGGATTAAAATCACGCATCAGGTGGCTGAAATAGCTGTTGAAGAAATAGTTTTCCCATGCAGCAGTAAATGCTTCCAGTGATGTGGTTCTTTTTATGTGTATGTCCACCGTTCCCATACATACATTACCATTTGCATATACATTGAAGAAAGGCGCATTGTATAGTTTGGTTCGTGGTGTTGGCCTGCCATTGGTGCGCAAAGCAAATACATACAGGTTGTCCCTGTCCGCCATCCATAACATCGGTGGTACATGTGCTTTGCCATTCGGGATGCCAAGGTCTTCGGTAAAGTATAAATCCCTTTGCATGGCTTTGGTAAACCATACTACCTTGCCCTTGTCGGTTTCTATGCTTAAAATATGGCTGCCAATGATGCCACCTGATTGTAAGCAAGGTTCCTTATCCTGCTTTGCCGTTTTCAGTGCCTTTGCCAATGCGTTCGCTTCCTTTATGGTCAAGGGATGGGCATTGATCGGTTTGCCGCTTTCATCCATGTCAAAATATTCGACATAGGTATCTGTGCGTTGCCCTTCGGTCTGATAGAATACCAGTGCTGCCTGCGGATGATACAACCGCCCGAAATTCCCTATTATATCGTTCATCGTTCCTTGATTTTAAAGATGGTTCAGTGTATAGACCAGTTCATCCATGAGTGCAAACAGGCGGTTCTCAAAATCAAGGTTACCACCCGTAATATCATTTCCGTCAAAGCGTTTGATGATAACAGGTTCCTGTGCCTGCCCGTATTCCTGCCATTCGGTATTCACGCATTGCACAAGGTTTTCATGTAACCATCCCCTGCCATCTGCACAAAAGGAAATATACCTGTCCATCGTTATCACATTTTCCATTTCGTCTTCATCACAATCCTCCTCATCTCCACCTGTCATCGCATCTACATGGGCATTTCGGAATATGTTATCATTAGGATATTGCTCGTAAAGGTCAAAAGCTTCACAAGCCAGTTGCCAGCAATCATGGTCTAAAGTATTCCTGCTTTCAAACTGCATTAACCGCTTTTTGAATACGGTTAAATTCGCACGGTTGCATATCTTTTGTTCCATGCGGTCGCCTATCCATTCCGCCTGTTCTATTTCACCCAGGTACGTGCCTGTTTCATCTGTATCATCATCCGTTAGTACCCATTCTTTAAGCATCTCGTATTCCCCATATAGAAAACTATCCTCCCGCCTGTAGTAAGGAACACCTGCTATAAAATACAGGTAAGAACAAACCGATAACAATAGCTGCGCGGCATGTTTCCGCTTTGGATTTTTAAGCATTCGGTATAATGACACAACGGGGATGTAATACAGCATGGAGCCTGTACTATATCTTTCTTCGCTGGTGAGAAAGATTTTCCTGCCACCTTCTAAGAGTTTGCTTTCCTGCCAGTCTCTAACATTCTCCTTCAGCAATTTTTCCATATCCCATAAAGCCAGTGCAATATTGTAGGGATAACCATAGGATTGCGTCTGCATCGGTTGGATATGGTAATGTCCCGCGAGTTGAGAAAGGGACTGGTAAAAATCCCGCTCCATTCTTGCGGATGCCCTGCCAGTTTGTACCGTTTTTGTTTCTTCCAGTTTAGGCAGAAAAGTAGTTTTCAGAAAACCATTGGCAGCATCGCTATCGGCACAGACTGCCGTTTGTCTTTTTGCACTTCTGCTGCGTCCTTTGTCCGCTGCATCCAGTTGATAAACCCGCTTAGCTGTCGCTGCAACTGCCTCTGCTTCGGCTTTGAGGGCATGTGTATGATACCCGATATGATATGTTCCTGCATTGGTCATTGTTTTACTGTTTTAGATTAACCTTTTGTTCCCATCACACTTTCAAAACGGTATTGCACCGTATCTTCCCTGATAACAGGGGCGGATACCTTTGCAGTGGCCAGTATGGGGTAGGTATTGGAATAAAAATTCAATACTGCCTGCACACTCCATTTGGGTTCAGGGTCTGTTAACCTGATTTCCTGTCCCTTGTCCTGAAACAGGAATACTCTTTCCAATTGTGTTGCTAATAACATGGCTATTCTTTTATGAGTGAATGTTTAGTTGTCTGTTTTGTTTTCTTCATCTTCAAAACCTTCCTGCAATTCTTCTTGTTGCACCTGCGTTGCTGCAGGCGTGGCGTCTGCGCCGAACAGGTCGGGGGCAAACTTAGCCGCCAAGGACGATTTGCGTTTACGCAGGGCTTCCGCCTGTTCAGGGTATTCGGATGGTTCAGGTACTTTCATCCATGCGTCCCTGTACTTGCAATCCTTTTCCAGTTCATCCACCTTCTGCATTGCTTCACTGTACTTCTTCTCCTTAGCTTCTTTTTCTTTCTTCTCTTTATCAGCTTTCTCTTTCTCCATCGCCGATTGTTTTTTGGCTTCTTCCAGTTGTTTCATAAAGGTTTCCATGTTTACCATTAAACCCGAAGCTGTTTGTATCGGTGTGGTTACCTGTTCAAAAAAGCCGTTGTCCAGTTCTTCTGCTGTGCCGCGTAAATTGAACGGCGGTATGAGTTTGCGTGCCTCATCCCCGCATTGTTCGTTTTGCAGCATGACAGAAACAACAAAGTTGTTTTCTGTTCCCTTTGAGATAGTAAGCTGCAAATTGCCTGTAATGTTGAGGTCGGTCATTTGCCTGAAAAAATTTGCGTTCATCGTTTTATATTTTTAAAAGTGGTTTGTGAATGTTTTTATCGTCATTGATTCGGTAGCCGTTAGATTGGATAATGCCTTCTAAGAGGTTTCGCGCATTGCAGGCATCCCAATCATCGGTCTTTGTCATATCCAAATAATGTAACCGTTCAAATTGCCTTACCATTTGAGCTATTATGCTCAACGCCCTGTATTCCGTTTTGTCTGCGAGATTGCTCATGATCGTTTGATTTTTAGCTAAGTGATTTTTTATAATCCTGTATTGTTTGGTAGTTGTACCAATTTATTTCAGAAGCCATCCCACCAAACCCCATAACATCATAATGGTAGCAGCCCATTTCAATATCCATTCCATGAACAGGGTTATCAGCCCCACGAAATAGTTATTAAAATGCTGCAAGCCGCCTACGCCCCTGCGGTTGAACTGGCGCATACCGATAAATAGCCTGATAGCTAAGCCGATAAAGAATAATGTGGAGTAGGAAGCATGATGTAAAAAACTGATGATCGTTTCCATGACCTTGCATTTTTAAGCGTTAAACAATAGCTCAACAGCCTGTACAAATTTTCTGTTGCCGTGTTTGCGCACACCCGTATATAAGTTCAGGCAATGCACCATGTACAGGGAGAGATAACCATCAAACAACTGGTCAGCAAACAGGCCGCTTTGCTTATGCAGCCGTTTACCGTATCTGCCTATCTTATTGCTTACTTCCCGAACAAAGGATAACCATACATCAAAGGTGAAAAGGCCGTTATCCCACCTGTTGCGCAATAGCTGTTCTTCTTCTTGTATCGTCATGCATATATTGGCTGTGTATTCCAGTAATGCAGGTATCTCCTGCGGAAACAGTTCATGCAGCAACCTTGCTTTCTCTACGTTTATTAATTGCTCTAAAGGTTTCATTGCTGTTGTTTTAATAATTAAGATTGAGGTCTTCGGGTATGTAGGGCATCCCGTCTGCGAGTGTGCGTTTGATAAACTGCATGTTATCATCCAGTGCAAAGGCTACACCCATTACCCGTACTTTCACTACGGATATTAATGTGGCATTACGTTTCTTCAATGTCTGCACCATGTCAAAATGCGCCAGCGAATAGGTACAACCCAAAACGACCATGCTGTGCTTGTTATGCACCTTCCCGCTTTTACGGATGATGGAAACGGTAAAGTCCCATTTATAGCAAATCATCATAACCTGAGTTTTTAAATAGCAACCTTCCGCAGACGGCTGCCATTGATTCGTTAATTAAAGAGGAATATTTCGTTACCATCCTGCGCAAATGCACTGCATAGTTCAAAGGCTTTCTGCGCTTTGTTCTGTGCCGTGCCGCCCATTACGATGGATAGCAGTTTGGTTTCATCATCCTTGTAGCTGCGTACATTCTGATAATAGCCCGTTACCGCGTTATATGCACCGAACAGCGTACCCTTAGTGGTTTCCATCTGTTGAGTTTCTGCAATCATCGCATAACCAAAAGCATCCTCCACCGTGTTTTTGAATACAGTAGAAAGTTCATCTTCTGCACCTTTTTTAAGTACATCCAATGTTTCCCTGTTAGGGCAGAGCGCCAGTTGAATGAGTTTCTTTACTTCCCTGTCAGTGATGCGCACCTTTGTCCACTGGTTGAATATGTTTTCCAGTTGTGCACTTAAAGTGTTTGCCAGCCCCATGACCCTTTGCGCTTCCTCCAACCGCTGTTTTGCACCCGAAGTGTGGCGTATGCGTATTACGTTAGACATTTTATGTAATGCGGCATTGAGGGTATTCTGGCATACTATCCTGATGGGCGTAAAGGCTGCGGTAATGCTGCCTGTACCATCGTGCGAAGTAGTCAGGAAGATGTATTTCTCTGTTACATCATCCCCATTGCCTACACGTATATAACCGGGCAATTTGGCGGTAATGAATATACGTTCCCCCTTACCTAATGCGCCTGCCGTTTCGTAGAGGATACCATCCCCGCCACCTACGATAGCATCAAAGAATGCAAAGGCATCTGCGTTCTGTACGATTTGGTAATCCTTGCCCACTACGCCAAATACCGCATTAGTATCTGTGCGCAGGGTAGCATACTGGTCAGGAACTATGATGCTACCACCTTCGTTTATCTCGCCATCATCGCCAATGCTGATACCTGTACCTCTCGTATAGAGTGGCGCTTTGATTACTTCAAAGTCCAGCCCTGCATATTTAATCGCCTCTGCACTGGTCGGGTATTGTTCCACTATTTGACCGAGATTATGCCATGCTTTCTGCTGTACGCTGAAAAAGCTATACCTGCCTGTGGTTTCGTTATAATTAAGATTATGAGCCATGATTATGTTTTTTAATAGTTAGATAAAAATTGAATGATGGGTTGGTTAGAATGGCAGGTCGTCTTTTACAGCCCCGTTGTTTTCGCTATTGATTGCAGGTGCTGCGGAACTACCTGCACTGCCATCTGTTACTGCTCCCGTTTTCCTGCCGCCTCCATACAACTTAATTTGTGAAGTATGAAAATTGAGTGCAGCACGAGCATTGCCATCCATGCCTATCCACGCCCTTGCACTTACCCTGCCCGTCAGTTCTACCAGTGTACCTTTGGTGAGTACCTTAGCCACATTCGCGGATAGCCAGTAAGCGCAATCGAAATACTCGGTGCGTTCCACTCGTTCGCCCTGTTTGTTCTTATAGCTGTCGTTGACGGCTACCGAAAAGTTCACTACCTGTTTGTCGTTGGGGGTCGTGTTGATTTTTGCATCCCCCGTTAATCTGCCGATGATGTTCATGACGTTTAAATTTTAACTGTTAAACCATTTTGTTTGCTTCTCTTTTTACCCGACTGCCCCAAAGAGCATTTTTCCAAAAGAAAAGGGAAAAAGAAAGCAGCGCAGTAGTGGAGACGAAGACGCGGAGAGCTATAAGTCCCGCAGGGTGCAAGCGATAGCGCAGCATTATGCGCTCGCAGCGACGAAGGCGGAACTATTTTAGCTGCCTTTTGCCCGTTCGTTGGAAAATGCAAAGCATGCCTGGTTATCATCGTCCGATGAAATCAATCCTGAAGAAGGCTGAAGTAATAAAGCATGAGGGGGATGTAAGGCGGCGAAGGAACGAGCCGGTCACGATGCAAGAGGGACGGAAGCGAAGCGTACCCTGAAATCACCCGGCCCGCAGGGACATGCCCGAACAATAACATAAATCATACGTACACCAAATGACTGAATTACAGCTTTTGATTTTCCGCCGGAAGAAAAAGTAAGTAATGTCATAAATTTGATTGTTGACTGCAGCTTTACAATAACCACACTAATCGAGTAATGATCAATACGGTCGCTGAATTTTTAGAACAATTCAAACAATTTGCCCTTAGCAAAATCGAAGAGGAAGACAAGGATATCAAGCATACGGTAGCAATCGGAGATAATTTTGAAGGATTGACAGCAGAACTGCTTGGCAAAGCTATCTTCAAAGACCTCAACCTAAGAATGGTTGAAAGAAGCTTTATCTACAATGATAGTGGCGTGATAAGCGACGAACTTGATTGCTTATTAGTCGTTGGCAATGGGCAAAAGATGTCTTTTGCAAATAGATATAAATACCACATTAACGATGTGATTGCGGTTATCCAGGTGAAGAAAAATCTTTATGCTAACGATATTGATAGTTCGCATCATAATCTACGTTCAATATTTGATGTATCTGAGCCAAGAGATGCTGAACCATTTGTAGGCAGGCTTTTACGCGACGCATACAGGCTACTTACTTCTAAAGAGCTTCCAACCAGGGAGAGGCGGGAACGTTTTACTGACAGAGAAAATATTATTTATCATTATTTAATGATGGAAGCCTTTCACCCGTTGCGAATAGTCCTTGGTTATTACGGCTACACAACCGAATATGGATTACGGGAAGGCTTCATCAAAAAACTTGAAGAAGTTGTCAAAGAGGGGCCGGTCAGAGGTTATAGCCCCGGAAGTTTTCCAAGTCTGTACATCTGTGGCAATAGTACCATTATCAAGAATAATGGAATGCCAATGGGTATTCCGTTCACTGACGATGAATTTTATTTTCCTGTTTTGACTTCATCTTCAGGAAAACCAATGTATCATCTGCTTGAACTGATATGGACAAGGTTATCTTATAAGTTTGGCATCAGTTCAAATATTTTTGGTAACGATCATGATATTGAAGCTGCCCATCCATTTATATCCTGTAAGGAAAAAAAGATCAATGAAGACAATTGGGGATGGGAGTTTATATATCATCCCCTCACAAGAAAGCAGCTTTCAGTTCCACTGGTTGCGAAACCCTGGGCACCGATTGAAGTAGATAAAAATCAATATACCTTTCTTCATGTTTTAAGCAGACAAGGAACGATAGACATTGTAGCGGATAAGCAGTTCAAGAAATTTATTGAAGTCAATTCTTTGGATGCCGACCAGTTCATTAAGAGTTTGCTAGAAACGAAGCTGATCTATGTTGACGAAGGGAAGGCCGGTTTGTTAGTAGATGAACTTCATACCGTATTCTGTCCCGATGGAAAAGTTTATGCAGGTGAAAATAAAAGTGGTGAAATGGCAAGTTATTTTTTGAAAAAGTGGGCGGAAGAAAAAAAAGAATAACCGGCAGCCGCTAATATGAAGCACTGTGTGCAACCCTAAAAGAAAGAAGATTTAAATTTGGGTAACTCATTATTCATGAATATGCAGAAAACATTAGAACATCTTAGTTATATTATTGATGCAACTGATGCTACGGTAAAACATTACGATAAAGCAGATCTGAAAAGGGTGCCTTATTTTTATTTAGGCCTATTAGAACGTATTAAAGCTTCATCTATTGGCTTAAGTGTGTTAATTCAATCTCTGAATGAAACACCTGAATCGGAATTTTCAGCCGGATTGGTTGTACGCACACTGATTCTTGATTTTTTTATGGGACTTAACGGATACGCAAAGCACAACGCAGCAAAACAAGCTGGAAAATCTCATGATGAAATAGAGTTAGAACTAGTAGAATTTTGCAACAGGATCTTCGCTGATGGGCTTAGATGGACAATTAATCATTTTAAATCGTTTAGGAAGGAGGATCTTTATAATGATGAACAGCTAGAAAAGGCATATGCGCAATTAACTGCACAATATCCGGCTTTTCTTGAACGTACCGGAACCGACGTTCCTAAAACGAAATATGCACCACCTGATAGCAACGGAGGCCTTTTTAGTGCCCTTGCTGCAAATAATGAGTTGAAAGAACTTTCGAGAAACTATGAAACCTACGCCTTTTATTCGAAATATGAGCATTTTAGTATCATGTCATACAGCCTGATGCGAAGGCCGGGACAAGATCAATTTACGACCTTATGGAAAGCAATAGAATTAATTGTACTTCATTTATATCTTTCAACGAGTATGTTAAGAGAATATTTGCCAGACGGAGATAACTATATTAAAGATACTAATGAAAAAGTCGGCAGATACATACATCGTAACATTTTCGGCGGCGTAGCCTAACAATGTCAGACGTTTGAATATTTAGATGTTTCCTTTCAATAATGTAATATGCGTTCAAATAGTTCTGTTTCACAGTGAAGCATAAACAGAATCCAGAAAATTGATGTAACATGAGCATTGAAATAAAGTTATCAAAGTATATCAAGGAATCTGATAAAGCCAGACAAATTTTATCAGAAAGGTTAGGCATCACAATTTCAAGTCTTGACTTTCAAATAGCACTAGGCTCTGTTCTTGGTTATGATGATCATGACAGCACAAGCGTTTTAGAACATGAATTTACAGCAGAACAAATGCTTGAAAAACTTGGTAATTATGAATTTAATTTTCCTGAAGAGATTGCAAGTGTAACGTTTGAACATTCAATTCTTCCTAAAAGTGTACCCCAAAGACTTGACGAAGAAGAGATAAAGAATAAAGGCGAGATCTGGGTAATTCATAAAAACGATAAAGACCCATTTCCGTCGGATCCTCATGCACATAACAAGGCAACAGGATATAAATTACATTTAGGTACCGGTGACCTTTATTCAAACAAAAACAAACCTTTAGATAAAAAGATATCAAAGAAATATTTGATTGCAATAAGAGATAAAGTAAAAAATATTGCTTTGCCGGATTTGTTAGTTTGATACGCCAATTTGTACAGGGGAAAATAAATTTACTTAAGGGTTTAAGAACTTAATCGCAGTGTGGTCTTCCGAAGAGATACGGGGGAACGCTTTTGTTGAATTATTGTTTTAAGAGAACTATTAAATTCGCGGCGCAGAAAAATAACTGAATGGAACATTATTTTGAGTTGCCCGTCACTATAAATGGAGAAGAGAAGTACTTTAAAGGAAGGCTGGCAACATTTGGATATGTGTATAAATTCTATATTATAGTAGATGGGCAGGAACTTGTTTTTGAGAAGGATGACGAACAGCAATACCGGGTATTGTCGGAAGGTGTTAAAGAAAAAGGTATCGATCCGGCTTTAATACAGGCAATCGTTACCATTCTTGACAAGCTGCATGACCGGTAACAGGGTCGAACAGTACGCACCATGACCATCAGGTTTTATCATCATATCTTTCCAGGCTATATTATTCTCATACTTTGTATTTAGTTTTGATTTAGTATTTCATGTTACAGGCATATCACACGAAGAATGGTACCGGCATATCTATATTCGGTAATTATGGTGAACTTAATTTGCTTTATGATATTATTCATCACATCGCTAATAGCCTCGACCAAAAGGAAGGTTCGCAGGAAGCGCAGTTTCAACTGCTGATGAATTTTGCCTACGAAGTCAGAAAAGCTACTTCAGGGCAACGGCTCAAAGAGCAATTTACTTTTGACGGGGATGATGTACAGCATACATTATATGGTTTTCAGCTTGTGTGGACCGATATTTTGATCCTCATCAGCGCATTAAGGCATAATGCAGGTTATACCTCAACAGATAAATTGCAGCAGGCCATACTATACCAGCTTGAATATATCACAGAACTAGCGCTGTTTGAATATGATCCGGTCGGGGCAAATGATATAAAAGATCTGATAGCCCGGGGAATAAATGTCAGCAGCCAGTATGCTTTTAATATTTACCAGGCATTGCATATTAAATATGTGACCGAAAAAGCCGGTAAATCAAGGTTCAGAAAAATACCGGAATTGATCGATACGCATTTTTCCGAATGGAGACAGGAGCATAAGAACCTGGTGGCATCCTTTCAGCGATTAGCGAAAGAGCAAAACTGTGCCATAGCAGACCTTGAATTTTCAGACTTCCCAGAGATCGTATGGTAGCATGCATACGCCGGATAGTATCTGTACGACTCCCGGCCGTTTAAGAACAGGAATGCTATGTATGCTCCGGTTTTTATGCACTACATTGTTATCCTTTTTTAACCACCAAATGTTTTAACCCCGGGTCATTCATCAGCCGTTCCATTTCAGATTGAATAATATCTTGTATATCCTGCTTTACCTGAAAATAATTGCGCTGCACCATGCTGTTATCCAGTTTGCGGACGACTTCGATATTCTTATAACCTTCTTCTTCTTTTTTCAACGCTTCGTGATCATTAATGATCTCGCAATGAAAAGCCTTTAGTTCAATTTTATTACCCGGATCATCGGCTACCATGCCTACAAATTCGCCCGAACTCAAAGCGGAAATTTTGGATGGAGGTATAGCAGCCTCCAGTTGTTTGGAACGGCTGATAGAAGTATCGCCGCTGTTAATAGAATAACTTTCCCTGTCCTGCAAGATCTTACCAAAGCGTTCGGAAAGTTGCTTCGCCGTATCGCCCGTTACCTGTCCGGCTATAATATTTCCCGTGATATTCATGATCACATCCGCCTGTTCCCGCCCGTAATCCTTACGCAGCTGGCTAAAATCCTGGATACCCAAACAAGTGGATACTTTATTACTGCGGGCCGTCGCGATCAGGCTATCCATATTATTTAAATAAATAGTAGGAAATTCATCGAACACCAGGCTGCTTTTCAGTTTCCCTTTTTTATTTACCTGTTTTACAAGACGCGTTACATACAGCGACAATACTGCACCGTATATCTGTATCTTCTGAGGGTTATTGCCCATGCAAACGATCTTCGGATCATCCGGGTTATTGATGTCCAGGTTAAAATCATTACCCGATAACACATAATATAATTGAGGGGAAGAAAGCCTTGCCATAGCTACCTTAGCGGAAGCGATCTGCCCTTCCAGTTGCTCCATGACATCATTCAGATAAGCATTCACAAAAGGATTGATCAATACCTCAATTTCCTTTTCTGTACGCAGCAAGGTAAACAGGCTGTCGTAATCCACCTGCATCAGTTCGATCACATGGGGCAGGGTACAGAACTCTCCGTCTTTATACTTACGTAAATACCATATCACTGCGGATAAAAAGTTGATGGGAGATTCTACGAAAAAATCACCCTGGCGCTTGATCCACTCACGGTTCAGTCCCATTAAGATAGTACGTGCCGATTCTGCCGCATCCGTGATGTCCGTCATGGCAGATGGCTCCAAAGGATTGCAGCGATGGCTGCGTGTTAAATCATCAAAATTGATCACATAAAATTTAGGTGTTTTAGCATATTTGTGTTTATGCTTTAGCCAGGAATTATAAGCAATTTTAGAAAGGTCATCGAACTTAAAATCATATACGAAAATGGTAAATCCTTTGCTGATATGCTGGGTGATAATATGACGGATGACAAAGTAGGATTTACCAGCACCTGGTGTACCTAATACCATTACTGCACGGAACGGGTTGATGATATTGATCCAACTGCTGCGTGTTTTGCTTTTTAAGCGATAACGTGCCGGCAGGTTGATGGAATATTCATTTTCCAGGAATCGTTCTTCCTGCGGAAACGTTTCATTTTCTTTGTTGAAAATATCCTTGTTGTTGAACCGGTCTTTGATGATGCGGGAAAGCAAAGTGCCGCCGGATAATACCAGCATAAAACCTGTGCCGGTGATACTTATATAGATGATCGCCTTTGTTTCCGGTGCAAGGGAAAGCAGCAGGGAAAGATAGCTTGCAAAATATAACAGCAAGCCCGTAATGATATAAGCAAAAGCAGCTTTATAGCTTAGTTTTTCGTCCTTTCGGCCTTTGGCGCCTAGTAAAGAAATGATCAAAAAGAGCAAGGCGACCAGCTTGCCCTTGACGAAATTTTTAAACAAACCTGTACGATAGATATTACCTAAGATGCGGTCGCTAAAAGGACTCACAAGACCCCAATGCTGAAATGCGGCATAGCAATAATAATAACAGTGTATCGCTAAAATAACAATGCTGATCAGCCTGGTCATATCCAGTATCTTTCTTAACGCCTGTTCGTTCTCTCCTGTCTGTGCAGCCATAATTATATGTTTTATTTGTTATCGGAAATATTCTTTCTTTTCTTCTTCTTTTTGTTCTTTCGTTTTAGCTGTCCGGGTATGTAATCAAATACCTGTTCAGGATGCATCAAAGCGTCTATTATATTGCCCGTGTCTCTGGAAGTATCATCAGGCTGAAAGCCGTCGGGATAAGCTTTGGTTTCTGCCGCAGCACCGGCTTGCGGCTGTAACCCAATATCCTGCTTAGGGGCTGGATGCGATAGCTGATCCTGCACCGTGCTACCTTTCTGCAGGCATCGTTCCTGCATGGCTTTCGCACTGTATTGTTTGCCCAGGTCACTTCCGTTAAAGATGCATTTGGTCTGATGATCTACATAGGTGACACCATATATTAAGCCGGCATCATTTTGACGAAACGCTACATGGATACCTTTTCTTTCCAGTTGCTTTACCAGTTCATCCAATGAAATCTTTTTGCTGAGCAAAGCCCTGTCTATCTCATTTTTTACACGGGCCTTAAAAGGTTGTCGGTTAGTGTTATTGACAGCATATTTGGTTTCGAGCAATTTCAAAGTGGGCTTGTTATAAAAATCACTGGCTTTTACCGGTACGCCAACAGGTTTTCCATCTTCATCCAGTATGCGGTAAACCAATCCGCCGCCCTGGAATATCCTGGAGCGTTCGCTGCCGCGATCAGCCATTACATTATATTGTTTTAGCACCGCATTCAGCTCCGGCAGGCTGGTATATTTATATTTATCCAACACTGTATCCAGCACATTGGTGATGGCCCTTTTGGTTTCTGTACGGCCGTACTGTACCTTACTGGCATCAACCGGTTTTAACCGGAACACTTCCCGTCGTGCATGGGCATCCGCTACTACCAACCCAAACATTTGTTCGATCTCTTTGCGTGCCGGTTCTGACTTACGAATGCCCAGGTGATGCAGGTTAATGAGGTCTCCGTTGGACTGGATATTAGTGCTGACAATATGAATATGCGGATGGCCTGCATCGTGATGCTGATAGATCAGATAAGGCTGTTCGCAAAAGCCTAATTTCTGCATATAAATGTTGGCAATTTCTACCAGCTTTTCTTTGCCCAGGCGTATCTCTGAAGGATCGAAATTGAGTGAAATGTGCACCGTTTTATATGCAACATCCCTGCGCAATGCTAACCTTTGCAACAGGTACCCCAACTTAATTTTCAGGGTCATATCTTCTGCATTCAAAGGGAAATTCTCCGCCCCTATACACTCCGCTACGCCTTCCTTTACCTTGTTCTCGTTATAGTTGAAAATACGGTGCATGGATTGGCCGGGTTTGATCACTGCAACCATATTCCGAGCAATTTTTTTACGGTGTTCCTGATATCATCCACCTTATTGGAAAGGATGTTTTTTTCGATCTCATAAGCGATCAGCCAGCTTCTGAATTCCGGGACATGATGCAGTGTATGCATCTTTTTTACTACCTGGTTGAAATTATTCCCAACGTTATTTAACTCGTTGCGAAGTCTGGTAAGTTCTGCCATTAGGTCATCCTGTGAGCTGTTACGATAAGTCGTAATAATGGGCTTATCAAAGAGGCTGTGGCGTATATAATCACTTAACTTCCGGCAGGCAGATGCCTTCCATTTCTTTTCCAGCTTTGCAAGCTCCTCCGGTGTTAACCTGCAGATGATCCTTTTGCTCCTGTTTGCTTTTTTCTCTTTCATCACATTATCATTTTCACGTTTAAAAATCAAAAATTCATTGATAATACACCGCCCACGAGTTCCGAGTGTGGGGCGGCCAGATCCGGTTGTACGACAACCGTTCATCTGGCCGATTGCTGAAAAGTTGCAATCTTCCAGCTTTAAGCACTTCTTGCCGCTACCTGCAAGTTTTTCGGACGTTTTAATTAATCGGCGCATTTAAAAAAAATTAAAATGGTCCTTATATTTTCCTGCATCATTTCATAATAATATTTTGCTTTTGATCATTTATATGGCTTCCCGAAATTCATTACCCAGGCATTGAAGTCCTTGTGGTTTTGATAGAGGCTGCTTTCATCCTTGTACTTACTGCTTAACGAAAGCGCATAACGGCTGCAATTTTGTCCGGCGGTATCGTTGTCGAGATAGAGCCTTATGGCCTTATGTTTTTCCATAAAAGGACGTGCAGTTTCAAAAAAAGAAAGAGAGTTCAGCACTGTAAAATCAAAGCGGTCTTCAGGTTCATTTTCATGGACGACCATGAAGGAAAGAAAGTCCATGAAGCCTTCAAAAACGATGACCTCATCCGCGCCATTATCAAAGGTGGTAATACCCTTTGGAGCACTACCTACCTTGAAGTAAGGATTACGGATTTCGAAGCCGCCGAGGTCGTTTTTGAAACCGATGCCATAGTACATTTTTTCGTTCAACTGATAACCCACTTCGCGGCAATAACGGTCTGCTACCTGAACAGGTATATGGCGCTCTTCGAAATAACGTAGCAAGGCATAGGAAGACAATGCTGTATCCCTCACTATTTTGAGCTTGTTATCTGATGTCGTTGTGATTAAAGTTTGTCCGTAACCCGGCTTTTGAAAAGAAAGAGAAGTGCTTAGTTTTTCAAGTAATTCACCAACCGTACAGTTATGATACAGGATGGCGAAATCAACCAGGTTGCCACCTTTGCCCAATCCATGATCGTACCACCGGTTTAGCCCGCGGTTGACTTTGAAAGAGGCTGTTTTTTCAGCCCGTAACGGAGAGCGATACCAGTAGTCGTTATTACGGACTTTTAAAGGCTCATAACCCAGTTCTGACAGGTAATGAACTATATCTATTTCTTTGGCTTCGCTGATGCAAAGCTGTTTGCTCCTGAATTCCATAAACTCACATTTTCAAACACACCATTCAGTTTCCAGATACAAAATTATACAGGTAATACAGGAATACCTATCCTCATCATATTTTGATGAGGATTGTGAAAATGGTATCGGTTAGTTTTGCCGTATAAAAATTTTAAAAAATCAAAACGAGTAGTTATGTTGACGACGAATGATGTGGCGCGGGTGTATGATACGATATTGAGTATCCCCGGCATGAATGAGACTGTGAAGATGGACATGAAGATCTCGCGCAAGAATGTGTTGCTGTTGCACAGCGTTATCAAGCGCGGTTTGTCTGTTAAGGGCGATGATGCAGCGCAGGGATTGCTGGCCAGCATCCCACAGGAAGCTTTGCAGGAATTGCAGGGCATCGCAGATGATTACCTTGACAAGGCAGGGTTAACAGAGCTAAGTGAAAAGCTAAGGGCACTTGGCACCAAGTAAAAGCGATTCTTCTAACTACCTGAAAAATACCCGTTCTCCAAGCAGCAGACACTATTTTTCAGGTGGTTATTTTTATTTTGTTTACCATTTCTGTTTTACAAATCTTTCTCACGATATCTCAAGGTCAGGTTCCGATGCTGGCTCGGTGAATTCCACCTTTTCCACGCCGATGCTGTTTATGGATTTACCTGTGTTATGAAATGCAATGATTGTATGGGTATGACTTGGCATTATAGTATAACCAATAATATAATAATTAGCTTTTTTCAATACATCAAACCATTTATAAACAAAATTATATCCATTCGTAATTTCAAATAATAGCAACCACCTTGTGCAGGTAAATGTAATAAAGTAACCACCATCTTTTTCTGATATTGTTTTTCTTACAGGCATTGTAATGAAGATAGAAATAATTTAGATTCTACTCATAGCACCGCACAACCCCTTGGCTTCCGCACAACCGCCTTGCAAGGAGACTGTCGGAGAAGAGAAGTAGTTATTCGTTATGATCTTCTATTATCAATAACGCAATGCATTATTATTATGCTGTTTCATTTTATTGATAGTACAGGAATGACCCATCGTACGCTTTTATTTCTTTGTTATTTTGTTGTTCATATTCGAGGGTAAGTAACCTAAATGCCTGTAGTGTCCTTTTTAATTTTCGGTATAAGACCATGACCGCGTTGACATCTAAGCTTTCATTTATAGCTCTTCGATAAGCTTCCATTTCTATAAAAAGGCAACCCTGTAATTTTCGTATTTCCTGCTGTAGGGCATCGTGCTCCATAGTCTTACAATTATAATAAACCGATTCTCAATGTGAATCCAAGCCAATAAAAAATAATATCTCAGTTATCAGAAGATATTAACATACCAACACATGGTACCTGCATGGCAAAACCTAAACTCAACAGAATTAATTGTAGTCTTTACTTGTTGAGGCACCATAAGTATGTTTATATAAAAACATGATAATCAAACACGATTTTTATGATCTTTTTGAAAAGTTCATAAAAGACACTCACACCGGGAAAAGATTAAAGCAAAACGGCCAAAGGGTTAATGAAAGTACCATTAGGAATTATTATAATACCCTCAGGCTCCTGAAAGCTTTTGAGCTCAAGAAAAAATTTCCGCTTACGCTTTATGAATTGAGGGGAAATAATAAGCGGGATTTTAATATGGCGAAACGGTACAGCAATTTATTTTATACTAAGTTTTGCAATTATCTGTTTGATGACCTGAAAGTCCTGAATAATTATGTTGGCCAAAATATCAAAATTATACGCAGTTTTTACAACTGGTGTATTTATGAAAAAGGTATAAACAGCGGCTTTTTTCATAAGAAATTTTATGCCCTGCATGAAGAACCTCCTATACTTACTTTATCAATTGATCAATTGAATTTCCTGATTTTTAATGAGGCATTTAATCAACAACTGAACCCTCATTTGCAAAAAGCAAAGGATATTTTTATCATCGGTTGTGTTACAGCATTGCGCATAAGCGATATTAAAAGGCTCAGGCAGCATCACATAATAAGACGTGACGGAGCAACATATCTGAATATCACCTCCCAAAAAACAGGATATGAAAGTCTCATAAAGCTGCCTGGTTTTGCAACGGCTATTTTAGAAAAATACAAATGCAAACAAAAGCTATTATTGCCTGTTCCTATCCTGTGCCGCTTCAACCTGCGCATTAAAGAAATCTGTGCGCTGGCGGGCTGGACATGGCCAGTGTCGAAACAGCGTAAAAAAGGCAGTAAAACAATAGAGCTTAAACCACCCGGTAACAAACCTTACAGGTTCTGCGACCTCGTAAGCAGCCACACGATGCGGCGTACATGCATTACCAATATGCTCATATCGGGCATGCCGGAGCATATCGTTAAAAAAATAAGCGGGCATACCACTGACAGCAAGTCTTTTTACAGGTATGTGGAGATAGCGCAAAAAGTGGCGGATAATGAAATTGATAAGATTCACAGCATGCTTAAACGTTCAGAAAAAAACACTTAAAACCTTGCACATTTTTGCTAATTACTGCAATTTAAAGCCCTATTTTTATAACGGGAAGCATTTGAAGTTCTTTGAATTAGGTGCGAAGTGATTATTATCCCGGCGGGATAGTAGTCATTGGCCGATTCTATATACGCCTTGCAAAAACTTACCGTAACATTATCCGAGCTCACCTGTATCTTCTTATCACTTATAACAGCCAGCACATTACCCAAATGGTTCGTAAGCTCATAATGCTTCTGTCCAGGTTAAATGCTCGCTGTTTACCGGTGCATCCCCTGCTGTATATATTAGCTACATTATCTGAATATTACTTAGGAAAAACAAAAGACTTTAATTCTTTATCAAATTTTATTGTTTGCCTTTGAGTTATGTCTGATTCTTTTAATAATGCATTATAAATTAAATAAGCAATAATTACGTTTGTAGTATCTACTTCATGATACTCAATATTTTTCACTCGTAGAGTCAAACCAATTCTTTGCATACTATGTTCCAAAAAATAAGTTGCACCAAATAAAATACCAGCTCGCCATCGTTCAAATGGCCAATCTACTTGCATTTGTAATTCTCTATAATATTCTGTTATCTTAAATTCAATTTCTACTTCGCCATAAAATCCATAATTCTCTATTTGTTCTGCCATTTTAAAAGACGATATTTTCATTTCCATAATCTATTTTGGAGCTTTAATTCCTAATTCACTTAGCTGTTTAGTTGTTTGTTTTACACCGTTCAAATAAAAACTTGTATTCTTAAATAAAGTAACATCACTTATTACTTGCTGTAACTCCCAAGAAGTATATCTACCTACAAAAATATTGGCATCTCCCGCAAGGGCCTCTTGTATATTTAACCCGCTTAATTCAAAATGAACTGTTCCTTTAGATGCAATTACTTTATCGGTAACAAATTTAAACGCACCGCCGCAACCTTCAAAATGAGATGGATTATATATTCCAAGATTTGCCCATTCAGTATAAAATGGTGCTCCTGTTTTAGCCGCCGTAGCCGCCGTAGCACCGCCAT
Organism: Parafilimonas terrae; assembly: GCF_900115755.1. GTDB lineage: Bacteria > Bacteroidota > Bacteroidia > Chitinophagales > Chitinophagaceae > Parafilimonas > Parafilimonas terrae. The sequence continues at coordinate 3,087 of NZ_FOXQ01000002.1, read as the reverse complement.
TTTTCATCATGCCCAATGTTATATCTATGCTATTGCCAGTTCCTTTTGTCAAAAAGAATGGAGATACATCTAAAGCAAGAAGTGCCGCATTTCCTGCTGCCCCCCAATAATTGCCATCTTTAATATTATAGTAAATCCCAAAAGAATGATCAACAGGAGCTTTCGCCATTTGTACAGGAGTATTTGCCAATCCAAATCCAACTCCCGCGGCAAATGGATCAGAGGCTGTCGCATTTGAATATATCTGATTCTTTAAATTTTGTATTGCAAGTTGATTAGAACGCTGCTTAGCATACTTACTGTTATCTGCCTGTTTAAATATTGGTTGATTTGCTAACGCCTGTGCAGCTTTTTGCGCTGCCATTTGCTTCTGCTTTTCAGCTATTTGAAGTTGCAATTGAACTCCTTGTTGAAGTAAATTTTGTTGGGTTTTCATCCACTCTTCCATACCATCCAAATCTGTAGCCCAGATTGGTTTGTTGCCTGCAAATTGATATGGTGAGTACCACGGATATTTTTGGGTTAACGGGTCCACGCTTATGAAGCGACCACTAAGCTTGTCATATTCTCTGCTGCCGTAATCTTGCCAGCCCGGTTCAGCTTCGGTATCATCTTCTTTTCCGTTAAATCCATAGCGATAGCTTGATGTTGAACTTGCCGTATAACCCCTCATTGGCATTTGTATACCGCCGGTATGCAAATGCCAATGAGGACGTACACTGCCTCAAGTTCTTTATTTTACAGGTATGGGTTTAATGGTAAGGAAAATGATAATGAGGTTAAAGGAGAAGGGAATCAACAAGACTATGGGAATCGCATTTATGACCCGAGGGTGGAAAGATTTTTAAGCGTTGACCCTATAACTAACAGCTATCCGGAACTAACACCATATCAGTTTGCTTCTGGCAATCCCATAATGAATATAGATATTGATGGTTTAGAAGGAATGGCAGGTAATATGGCGAGCCCGGGTAAATGGCATATACCAGGTGATGCAAATGACGATGGGCATTTAACAAAGCAAGAGTTGAAACAGGGCGGTACAATTATGACCGGTACCGCTTTATTGCCAGTGGAAGTATTTGTAACGAAGGGGTGGATTACAAGGACTTTATTTGCTTCTCAAATTGCAGGGGCATTTGAACACAACAGAGCAACAACACCAGAGGGAAGAATTGCTCAGGACATGAGGTCAAGGAGTGCTTTAGCAGATGCTTTAATATCTTGGGGTGCAGGTAAAATCCTTGGAGTTTCTTTTGAAACTGGTATGTCTGCTTTGAAGGGAGTAGCTAAAAGTAGATTTAATTTTGCTAAAGATTTTTATGAATCAGCAGGATATAATGATATTAAAGCTTTGTCTCATACTAAGGGAGTAGATTTGACAAACAAAGTGTTTGAAACAACACTTAAGAAGGGAACTGAACTTGAACAATGGACTTTTCTTGATAAAAATGGCAAACCAATACTTGGAGATTACTATACTTTACCGGGTGCCAACCCAAATAAATTAGGAATATCATTAAACGATCCGATGTTGGGTAACAGAGTTAAAACTACGGTTATACTGAATGAAGACACAAAATTTCTTCAATCAACTGCTTCTGACATCGAAAACTGGAATAAACCAGGCGAGATTCTTAAAGGAGGGGAAACTCAATTTTTTCAAACAAATGTAAAGGTTGAAGTAAAAAAGTAAAGACTAAAATGAAAATAAGTCAAATCAAAATTGAAGATATTCAAACGATATATTTTTTAATTGAATCAAATAATTATAGCTGTAACAGGTTAATTGAGATAATAGATAAAAATGTCACTACTCAAAAAATAAATGAGAATGAAAGTACCATAATACTTAATAAAGTGTCCGAAAACATTTCAACTATAGTTTTAGGCTGTGAAATAAGTAGAATTAAAACCATTACTTTTTATGGAAATATAAATGTTACGCCAAAAGAACTTTGGAATATATTCAAAAAGTATCGTGAGGGTTATTCAATACATGATGATTTATACTTTTACTTTTTCAATGAAGACAAAGAAAGTAGAAATTATATATTATCCTTTTTTGATCCATCTCATAAGCAAGTCGATATTTATAATAGTAATGAACATCTCTCCAATATTACATTGACATGGTAATTTAACGTGAGTTTTGGATGTTCATCGGTTAAAAATGTTAGGAAATCTTTCCAAGAAAGTATAAACACAAATAGCAGCAAATACGTTCAACGAGGCATTGATGGGGCTTTGATGCCTGGTATGTTCAATGTCATAAATTGTTTTAAGAACGTCATTGATGGATTCTATCATACCCCTTTTCTTTAGCAATAAGGCACTACCACAGCAATGGATAACCTTATCTACAGCTATACGGCAAATACCAATCAACTTGACCATATTGCAGATGCTGTGGCTGCAGCCAATTACAGCACGGATATAGACAATCAAAGCAGCGGTAATTATAATTATGATGCTATTGTTGTAATCTTACAGAAGATGTGCAGGCCGGCATTACCAATATCAGTTGGACGGTATATGGCAAGATCAACAGCATTACCAGGGGCGGCAGCACCATAACCTACACGTACGATGCCGCAGGCAACAGGATAAGCAAGACAGTTGCAGCATTACACCTGGTATGTGCGGGATGCACAGGGTAATGCAATGGCGGTATATACGAAAGGCGATGCCGGTATAAACAGTGGAGCGCTTACACAAACAGAAGCGAATATTTATGTAGAGCATCACAAGAAAAGAGAGCTATTTCGTTTGGTGCAGACACAACCGATAGGGAAAAGTAAAAGCCTGCGCAAGAAAAATAAAATGTCGCAGCTTGACCTGGAAGTGGCTACCGGCATCAATCACAGCGATATCAGCCGCATAGAAAACGGTAAGCTTAACATAGAGTTTTTTACGATGGTTAAACTGGCTGCCGCACTTAATGGTGAACTGGTTGATTTCTTTAAATAAGTATACTTTAAAAAGCCGCTGGTTGCTCAACGGCTTCCTTTAAAACTAAAACTACTTTATATACTGCAATACCCAGTTTAAACTATCTGGAAAAGGAACATTATAATCTTTAAAATC
>NZ_FOXQ01000009.1 GCF_900115755.1 Parafilimonas terrae | reverse complement strand
CTGTAACTTTCAAAGGGTTTTTAATAAAACTGGTAATGTTTATTCTTGGGTTTACTCTTGATAAGCTTACCTGATTAACTAGCAACTTGAATTAACTAACACCTGTACTTTACCTGCGATACTTCACTGCTTTCCAGGTCATTGCTTGTCTCAAAAATATCTTGATGTATTTTGAAATAACTTAACAGAATGAAAAATAAAAATGCCTGCAATTATTTATTACAGGCATTTTTGAAAGTTTTGCTATCCAAAAAGTCGGGTGGACTGGATTCGAACCAGCGACCCCTTGCACCCCATGCAAATACGCTACCGGACTGCGCCACCACCCGAAACCTTTTTTGTTTGCACTTAAAAGGGCTGCAAATGTAAAGGGCTTTTAATTAAAATCAGGTTATATTTGCCAAATTTTGCCGAATTACATGAATATTATACTGCAGCAGGTTTCGATTGCAGATTCAAACTCTCCTTATAACGGAAATAAGAAAGATATTTTAATTACAGATGGCATTATTACTAAAATTGATGATGCTATAACAGATGAATCTGCCCAGGTTTTTACATCAGGAAATACATTTGCTTCTCCCGGTTGGATAGATATTTTTTCGCATGCCTGCGATCCGGGTTATGAATACCGTGAAACAATAGATTCGCTTGCAATAGCGGCAGCAGCAGGCGGGTTTACGCAGGTGTTCACATTGCCCGATACAAGCCCTGTTGTTGATAACAAAGCGCAGGTGGAATATGTAAAGCAAAAGTCGGCCAATACTAAAATTAATGTGCACCCGCTGGGTGCGGTATCCAAAAAAAGGGAAGGCGCAGCGCTTGCCGAAATGTACGATATGAAGCAGAGCGGCGCAGTTGCATTTACAGATGGCCTTTACCCTGTTCAAAATGCCGGCCTGTTTTTAAAGGCGCTCCAATATGTAAAAACGTTCGATGGCGTCATCATACAACTGCCGCAGGATAAATCCATCAATGCTTCGGGTTTAATGAATGAGGGAATTGTATCGACCCGCATGGGTTTGCAGGGCATTCCTGCCATCGCGGAAGAACTATTGATTGCAAGGGATATTGAACTGCTTCGTTACACACAATCTACATTGCATATAACGGGAATTACTACAAAAAAATCAGTTGAATTAATTAAAGCAGCTAAGGCAGAAGGTTTAAATATAAGTTGCTCTGTTACACCTTATCACTTGTTTTTCTGTGATGAAGATTTGAAAAATTATGATACCAACCTTAAGGTGAACCCGCCGTTGCGCAGCAAAGGCGATATGATAGCCTTACGCGAAGCTGTATTGAATGGCGATATTGATTGCATTGCTTCGCATCACCTGCCGCAGGATTGGGATAACAAAGCCTGTGAATTTGAATATGCAAAACCCGGTATGATTGGTTTGCAAACAGCATATAGTGTTGTGCAAACAGCTTTGCCGGAGTTATCTGCAGAAAAAATTGCTGCTTTATTTTCTGCAAATGCGGGCAAGATATTTCAGTTGCCTGCAATTATAAAAGAAGGTGAAAAAGCATCGCTTACGCTGTTTAATAGAAACGAATTTGTGTTTACAAAAGAAAAAAATAAAAGCAAGTCGTTTAATTCACCATTTTTTAATGTTGCATTAAAGGGCACTGTGGTTGGTGTGGTCTCGAAAGGAATATTAACTTTAAACAATTAATAAAATTAATATGGAAAATAAAGTAACAACACCACAGGTAAAGGGCCTGATTATATCATTAATATTAATTGTGTATGGCCTCATCATATATTTTGTAGATGGTATGAAGCATCCTGAGCTTTCTTATGTGCAGTATGCGCTTTTTTTAGCCGGGATTATATGGGCCTGTGTCACTTATTCAAACCAGTTAAATGCCAATGTTACTTTTGGAAATTTATTCGCGCATGGGTTTAAAACCACGGCAGTTATTACCGTAATAGTATTGCTTTATACCATACTTGCTTTTAAGGTTTTATTCCCCGAGATGATTGATAAGAGTATTGAAATGACAAGGCAGAAAATGGAAGCGGATGGTAAGGCTTCGGATAGCCAGATAGACCAGGCAATTAGTATGATGAGGGAGCATTATGTGTTATTTGCAGTAGTTGGAGTTATTGTAGGTTTCGCAATCATAGGCGCCATCAGTTCATTAATTGGCGCGGCTATTGCTAAGAAAAAGCCGCAGGACCCCTTCGGTAATCAACCAATTTAATTAAATGGATCTTTCGATAGTTATTCCTTTATATAATGAAGATGAATCGCTGCCCGAATTGTGCGATTGGATTGTGCGTGTGGTAACCGCCAATAATTTTTCTTATGAAATTATTATGGTGGATGATGGCAGCACAGACGATAGCTGGTGCATCATTGAAAAGTTAAGTGCCGGCAATCCAAATATTAAAGGCATAAAATTTCAGCGCAACTATGGCAAATCTGCAGCATTGAATGAAGGCTTTAAAGCAGCGCAGGGCAGTGTGGTTATTACAATGGATGCTGATATGCAGGATTCTCCCGATGAAATCCCGGAGCTTTATCGCATGATAACAGAAGATAAGCTTGATATGGTAAGCGGCTGGAAAAAAGTACGGTATGATAATAAGCTTACCAAAAATTTTCCGTCAAAGATATTTAATGCTATGGCGAGAAGCATATCTGGCATTAAGCTGCACGACTTTAACTGTGGCCTTAAAGCCTATCGTAAAAAAGTGGTGAAGAGTATTGAAATTTATGGCGAAATGCACCGCAATATTCCTGTGCTTGCAAAATGGTCGGGCTTTAGAAAGATCGGTGAAAAAGTGGTGGAGCACAGGCCCAGGAAATATGGCGTTACCAAATTTGGATGGGACAGGTTTATCAACGGCTTTCTTGATCTTGCCACATTAACTTTTGTTGGCCGTTTTAGTAAAAGGCCCATGCATTTTTTTGGGCTATATGGCACCTTCTTTTTTATTATCGGTTTTTTCAGCAGCCTTTACCTCATCATTGCCAAAATTGTTGATGCGAATTATGGCATTACCAATAAACCGCTTTTCTATATTGCATTGGTTGTTATGATCATCGGTATGCAACTGTTTCTTACCGGCTTTATTGCAGAGCTTGTGGTGCGCAATGCTGCAGACAGGAACAATTACCTTATTGAAAAGAAAGCAGGGTTAAATTAATGCAATCTGTTGTTATCATAGGCCCGGCTTACCCGTTGCGCGGCGGCGGGCTTGCATCCTTCAACGAAAGGCTGGCAAGGGAATTTCAATACCAGCATGATAACGTAACCATTTATACGTTTTCTTTACAATATCCTTCTTTTCTTTTTCCCGGCACTTCGCAATATTCAAATGAGCCGGCGCCAGCAGATTTGAATATTAAAGTATGCATCAATTCAATCAACCCCTTTAACTGGATTAAGATTGGCAACGAACTAAAAAAATTAAAGCCCGATATAATTGTTGTGCGTTACTGGCTGCCATTTATGGGGCCATGCCTGGGAACTATTTTGCGCATTGCAAAAAAGAACCGTCATACCAAAATCATTTGTATTGCCGATAATATTTTACCGCATGAAAAAAGAGTGGGCGATAAGCAGTTCACATCTTATTTTATAAAACCGGTTGATGCATTTATTACAATGAGCGATAAAGTGATGAATGACTTACGGTTATTTACTGATAAGCCTGCATTAAAACTCGTGCATCCTTTGTATGATAATTTTGGTGATAAAGTTGACAAAGCTGAAGCGCGGAAGCATTTGAATTTAAATGCTGATGACCGGATTATTTTATTCTTTGGTTTTATCCGGGAATATAAAGGCCTTGATATTTTATTAAAAGCGATGGCATTGCTGAAGCAACAAATTCCCAATTCCCAATTCCACATTCCTAAACTCCTCGTTGCCGGTGAGTTTTACAAAGACCGGAAATTATACGATGATATTATTGAACAAAACAATCTTCAATCGCTGGTCATTTTAAGAACAAGTTTTATAGCCGACAGTGAAGTAAAATATTATTTAAGCGCTGCCGATTTTGTAATTCAGCCATACAGAAATGCTACGCAAAGCGGTGTTACGCCTTTAGCCTATCACTTTGAAAAACCAATGCTCGTTACCAATGTGGGCGGCCTGCCTGCGCTTGTGCCTGATGAAAAAGTTGGTTTAATAGCAGAGCCCAATCCTGAAAGCATTGCGCAAAAAATCAAACAGCTTTATGTGTTTGGTGAAGAACATTTTTTGCAGTATTTAAAAGAAGAAAAAAAGAAATACAGTTGGGCAAACCTGGTGGAAGCTATTAAACAGCTTTGAGTTTATTTGTTCTTTATAAGTTTACAGGTTCACAAGTTCCAGGCGTTCACGAATTCAGATGATTCAAATCTCAAGCGAGAATTATACAACCCGTAAACTCTTAAACTTTATAAACTAAATTTGCCTCCCTGTTAAAGGAGTACCAAGCAAATGAAAGAGCAATTGCAACAGTTAGCCCAAAGTCTGGATGGTGAATTTTATACAGATAAAACAATGCGCATTTTATACGCTACCGATGCATCGGCGTACCGTGAAATGCCACTGGCTGTTGCTATTCCCAAAACAAAAGAAGATATAAAAAAACTGATTGCCTTTGCCCGCGATAATAAAACTTCCTTAATTCCAAGAACAGCAGGCACATCGCTTGCCGGGCAGGTTGTGGGCAATGGGATTATTGTGGATGTATCAAGAAATTTTACAAAAATCCTTGAATTAAATACAGAAGAAAAATGGGTGCGCGTAGAGCCTGGCGTTATTCGGGATGAGCTTAACATGTTTTTAAAACCACATGGTTTTTTATTCGGGCCTGAAACTTCAACTGCCAACCGCGCCATGATGGGCGGCATGGTGGGCAATAATTCCTGCGGCTCTAATTCTGTTGTTTACAGGAGCACACGCGAACATTTGCTGGAAGTGAAAGCTTTTTTAAGCGATGGCAGCGAAGCTGAGTTTAAAGCATTAAATATTGATGCATTTCATGCGAAATGTGAAGGCGAAACGCTTGAAGCAAACATCTATAAAAACATCCGCAGTTTATTAAGCAATTATGAAAACCAGCAGGAGATAAGAAACGAATTTCCCAAGAAAAGTATTGAAAGAAGAAATACCGGTTATGCAGTTGATGTGTTATTGGACATGGCGCCTTTTACGGCGGGTGAGCCTGATTTTAATTTCTGCAAACTCATTGCAGGCTCTGAAGGAACGCTTGCATTCATCACCGAAATAAAACTGAATATCGTTCCACTGCCGCCAAAAGAAACAGGCCTTTTATGTGTGCATTTTAATAACATTGATGAATCGCTGCGGGCAAATCTTATCGCTTTACAATATCATCCCACTGCAAGCGAATTAATAGATCATTTTATTTTAGAATGCACGAAAGATAATATTGAGCAAAGAAAGAACCGTTTTTTTGTGCAGGGTGACCCGGGCGCTATTCTTGTAATTGAATTTAAAAAAGATACAAGAGCGGAAATTGAAGCCATTGCAAAACAGGTGGAAGCCGATATGCGTGCAGCCAACCTCGGTTATCATTTCCCTTTATTGTTTGGCGACGATACAAAAAAGATATGGACCCTGCGTAAGGCAGGGCTTGGTTTATTAAGCAATCTTCCCGGCGATGATAAAGCGGTGCCCGTTATTGAAGACACCGCGGTTGATGTGAATGACCTGCCTGCTTTTATTGAAGAGTTCAATATTATTCTAAAGAAATATGGCCTGTATTCTGTGCATTATGCGCATGCAGGCAGCGGCGAAATTCATTTACGTCCAATCATTAATTTAAAGACAGCAGAAGGCAACCAGTTGTTCAGGACGATTGCTGAAGAAATAGCAACGCTTGTAAAAAAATATCATGGGTCATTAAGTGGAGAACATGGTGATGGAAGATTGCGTGGTGAATTTATAAAACAAATGGTGGGCGAAAAAAATTACCAGTTATTGAGGCAGATAAAACAAGCCTGGGACCCACAAAATATTTTCAACCCGAACAAGATTGTTGATACGCCTTCCATGAATACGATGCTGCGTTATACGCCGGGCCAGCAAACGCCAACGTTTAAAACGCTGTTTCGTTTTTACAACCAGGATGTATTGCAGCATGCAGAACAATGCAATGGCAGCGGCGATTGCCGTAAAACACATTTATCTGGCGGCACCATGTGCCCTTCATTCATGGCAACGCGCAATGAAAAAGATACAACAAGGGCAAGGGCCAATATCCTTCGCGAATTTTTAACCCATTCAGATAAGATCAACCGCTTTGATCATAAAGAAATTTATGAAGTGATGGATTTGTGCCTGAGCTGTAAAGGCTGCAAATCTGAATGCCCTTCAAACGTTGATGTAGCGAAGCTGAAAGCTGAATTCATGCAGCATTATTATGATGCGAATGGCGTTCCTTTCAGGAGCAGGCTCATTGCCAACTTCACTAAATCTGCAAAGCTTGGTGCTTTAATGCCCGGCCTTTACAATTTTGCAGTAAAGAATAAAGCCATCAGCAGTGTTATAAAAAAAATATCCGGCTTTGCCTTGAAGCGTTCTTTGCCCACTGTTTATAAAACAACATTGCGGAACTGGTACAATAAGCGGTCAACGGGCAACAGTCAACAGTCAACAGTCAATGGTCAGGTGTATTTTTTCTGCGATGAATTCACTAATTATAACGACACTGAAATTGGTATAAAAGCTATTCTCCTGCTTGAAAAATTAGGTTATGAAGTAATCATGCCGGAGCATGATGAAAGCGGCAGGACCTGGCTTTCAAAAGGGTTGATACGCGATGCAAAAAAGATCATCAATAAAAATATTGCAACGCTTCATCCTTTAATAACAGAAGATAAACCGCTGGTTGGCGTTGAGCCTTCGGCCATACTTACTTTTCGTGATGAATATGTTGACCTTGCTGATGATGATTTGTTTGAAATAGCAAAAGAGCTATCAAAAAAAGTGTTTACAGTAGAAGAATTTATTGCAAGGGAAATTGATAAAGGCAACATCACCGCACAACAATTTAAAACCGAAAAAAGAAGTATAAAACTGCATGGCCATTGCCAACAGAAAGCATTGTCATCAGTGGCGCCAACTGTAAAGATTTTATCATTGCCGGAAAATTATTCGGTGACAACCATACCTTCCGGTTGCTGCGGCATGGCTGGTTCTTTTGGATATGAAAAAGAACATTATGATCTCTCAATGAAAATAGGCGAGTTGGTATTATTTCCCACGGTGCGCAACAAAACAGGAGATACCATTATTGCTGCGCCGGGCACAAGTTGCCGCCACCAGATTAAAGATGGCACAAAGGTTATAGCCAAACACCCGGTGGAAATATTGTACGAAGCGCTAGCATAAATCGCGAAGCATTCAGTTGTTATTGCTTGTAAGATTGCGCTTTATAATTCCGTATAAAAATATACATGAACGCTACTATAACGGCGTAGGTTAAAATATTAAAACTGGTATGCGCATCAAACTGCAAAGGATAGCGCCAGTGATTGTGCAGGCTTATTACAATTGTAATTACCCTCAATATATTTACTATGCAAATGAGGATGATGCCTGCCAGTATCCATCTCAATTTATACCGGGCAGAAGCCTTGTGCGCTGTTATAAACGCCGCCCATAAACTCATTGCCCCTACCCCAAGGCAACCCCAGGCAATATTTACGCCGCCGCCACCTTCCATAATAATATTAGCCGGATTTTTCTGATAAACCGCATAGCCTGCCAGCTTAAGTAGTAACATGGAAGTTTTGGCTATGAGAATAGTAAGCCATTCAGGAACATTGGCGTATTTGTCCAGGAAAGAAGAATAGAGCTTACCGCCCGGTGATGTTATGCCCACATATAGATAAAACCCCTGCAGCAATATCACATACAGCAGCACAAACAGCAGGATATTAAACCCGGTTTTTTTATTGGAAAACAATGCAGTTTTAGTGATGGTTTGCACTTGCAGTTATTGCTTTATGAAAACAAAAATAACTATTAAAGTGCGATAGTTTTATTTACACCGGGCAAACGCATTTGGTTAAAATGCGTTTGCCCGGTGGTAACAGTTTTTATTAACCTAAAAATTGTAAGTAAGGTGCATGATAAAATTCCTTCCCTGGCGGGGCAGCTTTATTACATCAAGGTGCTCATAATAATACTTATTGAAAATGTTATTGCATGTCAATCCTATAATGATTTGCTGTTCCTTAACAGCAATGGTTTTAGTTGCACCGGCATTCATAATAAAATAACCCGGGGTATGTGTTTCACCATAAAAATTGCTTGTATTATGCTGTGCAGCAGCGCCTGCCCCTGCTGCAAAAAACCGCCAGTTATGCGTGTTATAGGTTATTGTGTTTGTAGTTTTTAAAGGTGCTATAAGCGGCAGGTAATTTTCATTCTTATCTTTTCCTGTTTGCCAGGTAGTATTACTGTTGAATGAAAGTTGGGAAGCAATATTCCAGCCAAGCAGCAAAGAAGCGCCGGCAATATATGCCGATGAAATATTGCCATACTGCTTTACGCCATTGGCATTCATTGTTTGCGGCATAAGGCCAGGCTGAACAAAACCGGCAATATAATTATGGAAAAAATAGCCAAAGCCTTTCAGCGTTGCCTTAAAATTGTTGATGCTGTAAAAAACATTCAGTTCACTGTTAAATGATGCTTCTTTTTTAGTGGCGGGATTTCCCACATAGTCATATCCATCAACATTATTAAACAAATAAAGTGCATACGATTCTTTAAGTGTAGGGGCACGCATGCCCCTTGCCAGCTTTACATCAAAACCAAGCGGGGATGCAGGATGATAGCCCAACTGAAGAAAAGCATTATACAACCAGTTTGTTTTGTTTGGGTCATCCATGTAAACATCCATAAGCATCATTTTTCCTTCGGAAGAATAAATGGAAGAACGGTTGTATTCCAGCCGCATGCCTGCGGTAAATTGCCAGGAATTACCGAGGTTAATTTCATCTGAAATATCCAACCCGGCAACGGTCCGCTGTGCGTCGGGAATCGTTAGCATTGGCATGGCATTATCGCTGCCTGCACCCATCATCATCGTTGCATGCCAGCGGTTAATATAGGTTTCTGCCTTTGCACGTATTTTTTGCGAAGCGGAAGCCTTCCAGTACAACTGTGTAAATGCGCCACTGGTTTTTGAACGCCCCGGCATATCCATACGTGTCATCATCATTACTTCATCTTCAGAACGGTTAAAATTATTCATATCATGATGCACATCATTGTAATAAATTTTTGTTTGCCAGGAAGAGAGCCGTTTATCCGCGTTAGTGTATTCGTGTGTAATGCTGCCCACGTTAGCTCTGTCAAAATCCACATCCATCGGAAGTGCAGGGTAGCCGATGTTGCTGCCTTCATCACGCAGGTAATCCGCACGAAGCGATTGATGTGCGCTTAACTGGTACAAGGCATCTGCATGTAAGTTCCATTTCTGGTATTGGGAGAAATTAACCCTTCCTTTTTCATCCACAGAAAAACCATTTTCTTCCATCCATTCACCATACTTGCTGATGTTTTCATCTTTGTTGCCGCCAGGCGTGTAATTACCGGCTTTGCGATAAATGCCATCCACTAAAAATGCAAAGTGTTTGCCGCTGTATTGCAGGTTGCCGAGTAACTGGCGTGCTGCTGCATTGGTTTCAAAACCGGTACCGGCAGTGCCGCTCCATTTATGGGGCACATTTATTGTTGCCTGCCGCAAATTAAAATTCATGCCGCCGCCAATGGTAGTGCCGCCAGCTTCTAAACCGGGGCCGGAACTTACCTGCACACTTTGCATGTTATTCGGTTCTATATAACAGGTTGCTGGGTCCATGCGGTTAGTGCATGCGCCAAATATGCGCATGCAGTTAATGGTAACATTTATTTGCCCGTCGCTCATGCCGCGCAATACAGGCTCCTGTGCAAAATTGCCACGGCTTATAAGGCTGATGCCGGAAATATTATCAAGCAGCCGTTCCGTTCTTGCCTGGCCGTCGTAACGCTGCCCGTTAAAATTGATATTGCTTTTTGTACTGTTTACAATAACTGTTTGAAGAAAGCCTGTTTGAACGCTATCTTCTTTCTCTGTGTTCTGTGCGGTTAAACTTATTGGTAATAAAAATATAGCAGCAGTGATTATTTTTTTGTACATAAATAGTATTGATTTAAACAACAGCAAGTGCTTTACCTGTTAAACAAATACATGTTGTTTACTAAATAAAAGAATGATGGATTTCAATAGCCAATCCTGTTAGTCATGAAAGCTTTTTGCAATAACATCTGCGTGAATAAGATTGCATAGCAACTCTGTAAATGCCTGTGAATAACAGGCAAGCCGGTTTTATTAAGGTATATAATTGCGCTGCAATGAGGTTTACCTCACAGCCGCTATGAATATGTTTACACAACAATCTCCCTTAATATGCCCAGTTCTTCAAGAATTTCTTTCATTGCCTTAACCACTTCACCATCTGTTAAACCCCTTGGCTTTGACGCTGTAATTTCCAGCTCTTTCAATATAGTTGCAGGCCTTTTGGATAATACCAGCACGCGGTCGGCAAGTTGTGCAGCTTCTTCAATATCGTGGGTAACAAAAATTACAGTACGCGGCCTTTTTTCAAGCAGGCGCACCAGTTCATACCGCATGCGAAGCCTTGTTTGATAATCCAGCGCGGAAAAAGGTTCATCCATCAGCAAAATATCAGAGTTGCCGGCAAGCGCCCTTGCCAGTTCCACACGCTGGCGCATACCTCCTGATAATTCATGCGGATAGTGATTTTTAAAATCTTCCAGGTGAATGAGTTCAAAAAGCGATTGCAGTTCTTCTTCACGCTGCTGTGCATCGCTCACGGAACGCAACCCCATGCTTATATTTTGCGAAACGGTAAGCCAGGGAAAGAGGCCGTCTTTCTGATATACCGTTCGTATAACGCCTTCCCTGTGTATAGCCCCTGAACCTGGTTGTATGTGGCCGGAGAGTAAATTTAATATTGTTGTTTTGCCGCAGCCCGATGGCCCCACTATCACCGCAAACTCCCCGGAATTTACGGAGAGGCTAAGGTTTTGAAGCACGGGCATTGTTCCAAAGCTTAAAGAAACATCCTGCAGTGTAAGCCTGCTATTTTGTATTTTATCTTTCATATCCCCAGCGTACATTTGGTAATTTTGAAAATTGTAATAAAAAGCGGTCGATGCCCATTCCCAGCAGGCCAATAACCACCATGTAACATGCTGCCGAATCGAGCCTTAACCCGTTTCTCGCTTCCCATATTCCATAGCCTAAACCATCCTGGCAGCCCACCATTTCAGCGGCAACAATCACCACCCAGGCAATGCCATAACTCACCCGAAGCGCTGTGATAACCTGCGGCAGCACTGCCGGAAAAGTTACTTTGGTAAGCAATTCAACACCTTTATAATTATAGTCTTTCGCAACCCTGAAATAAATAGCGGGAATGGTAGCAACGGCCGACATAGTGGCAAGCGCCAGCGGGAAAAAAGTGGCCATGAAAATAAGGAACACAGCAGGCTTATCGCCTATATGAAACCAAAGTATGGCGAATGGTATCCATGCAAGCGGTGAAAGAAAACGGAAAAAATTAAGCATGGGCAAAAAAGCCTGCCTTCCTGTTAAATGCTGCCCCAGCCACAGGCCTGCGGGAATACCCAGCACGGCAGAAATAACAAAGCCAACTGCCACTCTCCACAATGAGGCAACAATATCGTTTAACAAACTGCCCGATTTAAAATCTTCTACAAAACTGCTTGCTACAGCGCCGGGCCCGGGCATGGCATAAGATGGAAAAACATTAAAGCGAACAAGAAAATACCAGGTAAACAAAGCGCCAAGAAAAACAGAAAAAGGCAATAAAAACATGCGCCAGCGGCTGGTCTTGTAAGCACCGGAAGGCCTGTTTTGTACGGGGGCAGGTAATTTCCGGGAATTGAATAATGTCATTGAAATTTATTTCTTCGTAACAAATGTTGAATAATATTAAGCCTGGAGCATCAAACGCTGCAAACTTTTCATTCAAATAATAATATGGGTGTTGAAATAGTTAACCGGCTAAATAATAGCATAATGATTTTACCGTGCATATAAACTGCATAGTATGGTTATATTATTTCAGGAGGTTTTTCAGGCGATGCAATATAAAAGGAACAGAGTATATCATCGCTTTTGGTTGCATATGGATGAGACAGGCCGGAAACACATGCAGACAAATCGTAACCGGTTTTATAATTGTATTCAAAAAAGAAAAGCTTTAACAGCGAGATCATGGCCTGCTGATGGGAAGAAGATGTTTGCGCATCGCCGGCAATTTTTGCATATACATTTTTGGCATCAGACAATTTGCTTTTTTCATTGTTGGCAATGCATTGCAAAATCAAAGTATCATTACACAGCTTGCGTTTTACATAATTATAAAAAACACCGTTGATCTTTATGGTGCCATCACACCGCTCAAACTCACTCTTGTCGTTAGTGTAAGGCATATTAAGCGGTATTTTAATCGTTACAAGGTCGGCATCGTTATATTGATTGCTGTCTAATTTTTGCACAAGGGTTTTGTCGGCCTTCTGTTCCAGGTAACTTAATACAAGCCGGTAACCTGCCAGCGTAAATAAGTGGATAGATAAAAGCAATATGGCAACAAAATTTCTCAATAACAGCTATTTATGGCATAAAGATAAGGGTATTGCCTGTTGCATTCAAATCAAGGGTAAGCATAAGCATTGTAAACCAGGAAAGATGAAGCGCCTGCAGCATAACTTCAGTTTACGATTTCGTCTCAACATTTTCAGCTTTCATATCAATTAATATTCTGTAAACATTCTTTTTTGAGAATATTAAAACTGCATAAATAGATTTGCTGTTTATAACGAAACCATTTGCACTTTTTCGTAGTTCTTGCTTAAACATTTTTCATTGATTTTGTAGTTTGCCGTTGAATAAACAACAGCGTTTTATCATCAATACTGCAAGCTCTGCAGAAAGTGCAAAAGTGTAAACGGCCTTTGGTTACACACAATTATTGTAATTAATGAATATCTCCGAACTTTCGCTTAAGCGCCCGGTGCTTGCCACGGTAATGAATATTATGATTATTGTGTTTGGCGTAACCGGTTTTACTTTTCTTGCTGTACGCGATTATCCTGCTATTGACCCGGCCGTTGTAAACGTAAGAACTTCTTACACCGGCGCCAATGCAGATATTATTGAAAGCCAGATCACAGAACCACTGGAGAAGCAGATCAATGGCATACCTGGCATCCGCACCCTTACTTCGTCCAGCACTTTGGGCAACAGTAATATTACGGTTGAATTTAACCTGGGTGTTGACCTGGAAGCTGCGGCAAGCGATGTGCGCGATAAGGTAAGCCAGGCTGCACGAAGCTTACCCCAGGATGTTGATGCGCCGCCGGTTGTTTCAAAAGCTGATGCCAATGCCGATTTTATTTTAATCCTGGCCATTCAAAGCCCCACCAAAAGTTTGCTGGAACTGAGCGATTATGGTGAAAACGTTTTGCAGCAACAGTTTCAAACCATAAACGGCGTAAGCTCTGTGGGCCTGTTCGGGCAAAAACGTTATGCCATGCGGCTTTGGCTTAACCCGGATAAAATGAGCACTTACAATGTTTCTTTCACCGACTTGCGCAATGCACTTAATTCGGAAAATATTGACCTGCCGCCGGGCAAAATTTATGGCAGTAGTACAGAGCTTACTATCCGTACCATGGGACGGCTTACTACGGAAGATGAGTTTAAGAACCTGATCATTCGCGAAGACAGCACCGGCATTGTTCGCGTGAGTGATTTTGCTGAAGTGGAATTAGGCGCCGAGGATTATGAACAAAGCTGGAAGTATAATGGCGTGAATGCAGTGGGCCTGTATGTAATTCCTCAGCCCGGCGCCAACAACATAGCCATTGCCGATGAATTTTATAAACGACTTGACGCCATTCAGAAATCAAATAAAAGCGATATACAAATAAAGGTGCTGATTGATAATACTGTAAACATTCGCAATTCATTGTCTGAAGTAAAGGAAACCCTTATCATTGCCTTTATACTGGTGGTGCTCGTAATATTCATCTTCTTCCGCAACTGGCTTATTGCCATCCGGCCACTAATAGATATTCCCATTTCGCTCATTTCTACCTTCTTTATCATGTACATTTCAGGGTTTACCATAAATGTGCTTACACTGTTGGGCATTGTGCTGGCCACAGGTTTGGTGGTGGATGATGGTATAGTGGTAACGGAAAATATTTTCAGGAAACTGGAAAGCGGCTTACCAATACGCAAAGCTGCATTGGAGGGCAGCAGGGAAATTTTCTTTGCGGTATTATCAACCTCAATAACATTGGCAATCGTGTTTTTGCCGGTAATTTTCCTGGAAGGGTTTATAGGAAGATTGTTCCGCGAATTTGGTGTTACGCTGGCCTGCGCTGTTTTAATATCAGCGTTTGTTTCGTTAACCATAACGCCTGTTTTGAATGTTTATCTCACAGGAAAGAAAGCAGGGCATGGCAGGTTTTATGAACGTACGGAACCTTTCTTCAAAGGCATGGAAAACGGTTATAAAAAGCTGCTTGAGCGCTTTATGAAAATACGCTGGGTTGCTTTTGTAATTGTGGCAGTTTGTTTTGGCCTTATATTGATATTTATGAACAGCCTGCAAAGCGAGATAGCCCCGCTTGAAGATAAAAGCTCGGTTCGCCTTAGCGTTTCGGCTCCCGAAGGCACCAGCTTTACTTACATGCAGAAAATTACAGATGAGATAGCTGATTATTTATATGATTCTGTTCCGGAACGGGAGTTTGTTTTTGCCAGAACGCCCACCGGCTCTACCAACGAGTCGCGGCCACGTATCGGCCTTATTCCACCGCAGGAAAGAACAAGATCGCAGAGTGAAATAGCCAACGACCTGCAGCGTAAATTATCAAAGTTTAATGATGCAAGGATTTTTACCACAGAAGAACAAACCATTGCCGTAGGTTCCGGTTCACGCGGCGGTTTGCCTGTGCAGTTTGTATTGCAGAATATGGATTTTGAAAAGCTGAAGGAAGTGATTCCCAAATTTTTGGATGAAGCAAGACGGGACCCCACATTTTCAAATGTTGATGTAAACCTCAAATTCAACCGTCCTGAAATACAGCTTTCTGTTGACAGGATGAAAGCAAAAGACCTTGGCCTTTCCACAGAAGATATTGTAGCAGCCATACAGGCGGCGTTTAGCGGAGGAAGGCTGGCTTATTTTATTATGGGCAGCGATCAGTACCAGGTAATTGCCCAGGTAGAACATGCCAACCGCACAGAACCTGCCGATATTTCGCGTTTATATGTGCGCAATGCAAGCGGGCAAAGCATTCCATTGAGTGCAGTGGTGCATCTTGTTGAAAGCAGCAGCCCTACCACATTGTATCACTTTAACCGTTATAAAGCAGCTACTATTTCAGCTTCGCTTGCAGAAGGAAAAACCATTGGCGATGGCATTAAAGCCATGCAGGCAATTGCCAATAGAACGCTGGATGAAAGCTTTCAAACGGCATTAAGCGGGCCGTCAAGGGATTATTCGGAAAGCTCTTCCAACATTGGGTTTGCTTTTACGCTTGCATTACTGCTTATCTATTTGGTGCTGGCTGCACAATTTGAAAGTTTTCTTGATCCGTTTACTATCATGTTTACAGTGCCGCTGGCTTTAGCCGGTGCTTTATTAAGCTTGTGGATATTCGGGCAAACATTAAATATATTTTCGGAGATTGGTATGATCATGCTGATAGGGTTGGTAACGAAAAACGGGATTTTAATTGTTGAATTCTCTAATCAGAAACGGGAGCAGGGCATGGGTAAGTATGAAGCTGTAATAGAAGCGTCCACACAGCGTTTGCGCCCCATATTAATGACGAGCCTTGCCACATCGCTTGGCGCTTTGCCTATTGCCATGAGCCTGGGCGCTGCGGCAACGAGCCGCATCCCGCTCGGTATTGTGGTGGTAGGCGGTATTTTATTTTCGCTGATATTAACGTTGTTTGTAATTCCGGCCATGTATTCATATATATCCGGCAAACATAAAGCGCATAAAACGGTTATAAGCGAGTAGCGAAGCTTTAGGAAAGCTATAAACTTTCCTAAAGTTTATTTAATAAAACAACCATGAAATTAATCGACGCCCATCAACATTTCTGGACATATAATACAAAGGATTTTGATTGGATAACGGATGATATGGCAGTTATACGGCAAAATTTTTTACCGGCTGATCTTGAAACTGTTTATAAAGAAAATAATGTTGAAGGCTGTGTAACGGTGCAGGTTAATCAATCTGAAAAAGAGAATGAAATTTTTTTAAAGTATGCAAACGAAAACAATTTTATAAAAGGTACAGTGGCATGGACTGACCTGATGGCTGGTGATATTGAAGAAAGGCTCGCTTACTGGCATCAGCATAAAAAACTTAAAGGCTTCAGGCATATTTTGCAGGGCGAAAAAGACAGGGCGCTTATGCTGAAACCCGCATTTAAAAACGGTATCAGCAAACTGCAGCAATTCAATTTTACTTACGACGTTCTGATCTTTCCGGATCAATTGCAATATGCCCTTGAGCTTGTGCAATCATTCCCTTCTCAAAAATTTGTAATAGACCATCTTGCCAAACCTTATATTAAAAAAGGAGAGATTGAACAATGGCAAAAAGATGTGGAAGCATTCAAGCAACATGAAAATGTTTATTGTAAAATATCCGGCATGGTAACGGAAGCTGACCGGACAAGCTTTTCAAATGAAACATTCAATCCCTATCTTGATGTGGCGACATCAACATTCGGAACTAAAAGATTAATGTATGGTTCCGACTGGCCCGTTTGCCTGGTTGCTGCTTCTTATAAAAAAGTCTTGCAAATTGCAACCGAATATTTTGCTTCATTTTCAGCAGATGAAAAAAATAATATCTTTTATAACAATGCAGTTGAATTTTATAACCTTTGAAGCTGCATAACAGCAAACCGGATGATATTTAAGCCGGTATTTAGTAAACTATTCATACTCGTAAACAAATATTAATTATGGCAACAAAAGCTTATGCAGCGCAAAGCGCAACAGCGCCACTGGCGCCCTGGAGTTTAGACAGGAGAGACACCACCCCGCACGATGTTCAGATAGATATTTTATACTGCGGCGTTTGCCACAGCGATTTACATACCGTTCGCAACGAATGGGGCGGCACTGTTTATCCTGCAGTGCCCGGCCATGAAATTGTTGGCCGCGTTACAAAAGTTGGCGATCATGTAAAAAAGTTTAAGGTAGGTGATCTTGCCGCTGTGGGTTGTTTGGTTGACAGCTGCCGCGAATGTGCCAATTGTAAAGAAGGCCTTGAACAATATTGTTTAAATGGTTCTACGGGCACCTACAATGCTAAAGACAAACACAGCGGCGGCGTTACTTATGGCGGTTACAGCAAACAGATTGTAGTGGATGAAGATTTTGTGCTTATCATTAAAGATAACCAGCCGCTGGAAGCCGTGGCGCCATTGCTTTGCGCAGGCATTACCACTTATTCTCCTTTGCGCCACTGGAAGGTAGGCGAGGGGCAGAAAGTTGGCATTCTCGGCCTTGGCGGGCTTGGGCACATGGGTGTAAAACTGGCCGCATCTTTTGGTGCAGAAGTAACCATGCTCAGCCATTCGCCATCAAAAGAAGCGGATGCAAAAAAGCTTGGCGCACATAATTTTGTACTTACCAAAGATGAAAGCCAGGTGAGAAAAATGGCCGGCTATTTTGATTTCATTCTCGATACAGTTTCCGCCGAACATGATTATAATATGTATCTCGGCATGTTAAAAACAAGCGGCACCATGGTTTGTGTGGGCGCACCTCCAACGCCTGCTAAAATTCCGGCATTCAATCTTATTATGGGCAGGAAAAGCATTGGCGGTTCATTGATTGGCGGTCTTCCCGAAACACAGGAAATGCTGGATTACTGCGCTTCGAAGAATATAGTGTCTGATGTGGAAGTGATCGATATAAAATATATCAACGAAGCGTATGAGCGTATGCTGAAGGGTGATGTGAAATACAGGTTTGTTATTGATATGGCAACATTATAGAGAACGCTGTATCAAAAAAGTAATTTCATAAAATTCATTAAGTATATAAGCCACAGATGCACAGATTTTACTTGTGTATCCATGGCTTTTTTTATAATAATTTAATCTGAAAAAACTTTCGAAACAAATAACTCAAATAATTTAAAAGTTATTCTGCATCTTCTTTCGCTTTTAAATTTTTAATAAAATCAAGCGCTTCAGATACCACATCGCACATGATGGTGATTAATGAACCAGGTTTTGCATTGTTATAAGCATGCAAAATGGCATCCTGTTCATTATAAATTATCTCGAAAGGAATTTCTTTTGTTTTCGCTTCATTGATGCCTTCAACCAATAAATTCACAATTTCTTCCGCCGTGCGGCCGCGTAAATTTTTATCGCAGCGGATAATGATCTCATCAAAATATTTTGCGGATAATCTTCCCAATTCGCGAATATCTTCATCCCTTCTGTCGCCTGTTCCGCTTATAATGCCAACCTTTGGCGAGCCATCCATCTTGCTCACAAAATTACCAAGCAACTCAAGCCCGGCAGGGTTATGTGCAAAATCAGCAAGAAACTTGCATTTCTTAAATTCAAACATATTCAGCCTGCCTGGCGTTAATGCAGGCGAAGGCACAAACGTGGTTAAGCCTGTGCGTATATCTTCAATAGAAATATCCCTGAACATATAAGCTGCCAGCACAGCAGGCAATGTGTTCATGATATTATGAATGGCTTTGCCATCAAAGGTTATGGGAATATCATTCACTTTCAATACGCGTATTTTCCAGGTGCCTTTTAAGATGGTGATATAACCATTTTCATATACGGCGCCAAAACCGCCTTCCCCACAATGCTTTTTTATACGCGGGTTATTTTCATCCATGCTGAAAAAAGCAATATTACAATCAAGGCTGTCTTTCATTTTATACACCAGGTCATCATCTGCATTCAATATGGCAAAGCCGCCTTTCCTTACAGTTTCGGGAACAACGCTTTTTACACGAGCCATTTGCTCGAGTGTGTTAATGCCCGCAAGCCCCATGTGATCTGCCGTAACATTGGTAACAATAGCAACATCGCATTTATCAAAGGCCAAACCCGATTTTAATAAACCGCCCCTGGCACTTTCCAGCACAGCAAAATCAACTGTAGGATCGCTTAATACAAACCTTGCACTTAGAGGGCCGGTACAATCGCCCTTCATCATTAACTGGTTTTGAATATAAACGCCATCGCTTGTTGTGTAACCAACTTTTTTGCCCGCAGCTTTGCAAATATGTGCGGTTAACCTTGTGGTAGTGGTTTTACCATTCGTTCCGGTGATGGCTATAATTGGAATGCGGCCTGTGGCTCCTTTGGGAAACAGCATATCAATAACAGGTTCTGCTGCATTTCTTGCAATACCTTCTGATGGCTCAACATGCATGCGGAAGCCCGGCGCTGCATTCACTTCAAGAATAGCGCCGCCATTTTCCGTAACAGGTCTTTTAAGATCGGGCGCCATTATATCAATGCCGCAAATATCAAGGCCGATAATGCGGGCAATACGTTCAGCCATAAAAATATTGACTGGATGCACTTCATCTGTAACATCGGTTGATGTGCCGCCTGTTGAAAGATTAGCTGTTGGTTTTAATAACACCAGCTCATTTTTTGACGGGATTGTTTCTAATGTATAACCTTTTTCATCCAGCATTTTTTGCGTGAACTGATCGATAGTTATTTGTGTTAAAACTTTTTCATGGCCATAACCGCGGCGTGGGTCTTTATTGGTTTCATCTATCAGCCATTGAATGTTATGCTCGCCATCGCCCACAACACTTGCAGGCGTTCTTAATGCAGCGCATATAAATTTATAATTGATGACCAGCACGCGAAAATCAAAGCCGGTAATAAACTTTTCAATAATAACGCTGCGGCTGTATTGTTTGGCTGCTTCAAATGCTTTCAGCGCTTGTTCATACGTTGTGATGTTAGTGGTATTGCCTTTGCCATGATTACCATCAATCGGCTTTATTACCAGCGGATAACCATACCGTTCAACCGCATCTTTTAAACCTTCTTCAGTACGTATCACCGTGCCTTTTGGTACGGGTATTTGTGCAGCATCAAGCAAGGCCTTAGTTTCTTCTTTATCGCCTGCAATATCAACTGCAATGGTTGATGTGGTGCTTGCAATGGTTGCCCTTATGCGTTTTTGATGTACGCCATAACCTAACTGCACAAGGCTTTGTTTATTCAACCGTATAAAAGGAATGCCGCGTTTTACAGCCTCATCAACAATACTGCCTGTTGAAGGGCCCAGCCTTGTATCTTCCCTTATTTCACGCAGCCGTTGAATGTCTTCTTCAAGGTTATACGGCTGTGCATCAATCAATGCTGCTGCAATGCGTACTGCAGCCCTGGCCGTATACACGCCTGCATCTTCTTCCATATAATCAAACACAACAAAGTATTCGCCTTCCTTGCCCGTGCCCCGGGTACGGCCAAAGCCGCAATCCATGCCCGCCAGCGTTTGCAGTTCCAGGGCAATATGTTCAATCACGTGGCCCATCCACGTACCATCTTTTACACGGCTGAAAAAACCGCCGGGTTTATTCTCACTGCAACGGTGTTCATACAGGCTTGGCATAAGTGTTTGCAACCGCTCCAGGAAGCCATCGATCGTATTGGTTGGGCGCTGCTCCATTTCTTCCAGGTCAAGCGTCATCTGAATGAGTTTTGGACGGCGTATGCTCCAGTAGTTCGGGCCTCTTAAAATTTTTATTTCACGTATTTTCATTCGTATAGGTTTGATTTTTTTAATTATTTTATGCAACCTCGCTATATACATTTTCTTTGGTGCGAAAAATTATTATGCCCGGTTTCATTCATATATTTTAAATGTTTTTCGATTACCAGATGCAAAGCCGTTTCATGTTTTGATGGTGTAATAAAAGGCATTTCATAAGCTTCGCTTATTTTTTATTTATGTGTAATCAGCAGTTGTATTTCTATAAAGCACGGTTGCGTCGCACACTGCAGCAGTTGATAATTTAATCAGCAGCCTTACGGTTTAACCTGTTTGCAATATAACTTATTATACAACTAAAAGTTTTAACGCGTTTCTTATATTCAGCCATATATTTGCACCGGCGATGGGGTTCGCCATTAACCGCCGTAAAAAGCTGATGACTCCTGTTCGTAGTTTAATAATTTTGTTACTATGTTCAGGAATTTATTATTTATAGGAATAGGCGGTTTTATAGGCGGCATCTGCAGGTATTTACTTCAGCAATATGTGCAGCATAATTATCCTTCTTCTATTCCGCTTGGCACATTAATCGTAAATATTATTGGTTGTTTTGTTATCGGCCTTGTGTATGCTTTATCCGATAAAGGCAACCTGCTTTCACCGGAAATGCGGCTCTTTCTTGCCACTGGTATTTGCGGCGGGTTTACAACATTTTCTTCCTTTGCTTACGAAAACGTAAGCATGGCACTTGATGGCGAATTCCTTTATGCTTTACTGTATGTTTCACTTAGTGTGATCATTGGGTTTGGCGCCGTTCATGCCGGTATTTTATTCATTAAATTAATATCCTGATTATGGAACCGGGGCACGATTCAAAACTGCTGCGCCTGTTTATTGGCGAAGCAGATAAGTTTGGCCATCAGCCATTGTATGAAGCCATTTTATTTGAAGCAAAAAAGCAGCAGGTTGCGGGCTGCACTGTTTTGCGTGGTATTATGTCGTTTGGCGCATCTTCATTTGTGCACACGGCCAAGCTTATTGATATATCGCAGAACCTTCCCATTGTTATAGAAATAATAGATGCTGAAGATAAAATAAATGTATTTGCAGAAACAGCAGGCCGCATGCTGGAGGAAACAGGTTGCGGCGGTTTAATGACAATTGAAAAAGCCAGTGTGCTTTATTATAAACCACGCTCACAAAAAGAGAAGGATAAATAATTTATGCTGATTTATGTATCTCGCTTGTAAAGTGAAATACAATATCAGGGTTGTTTGTAATTTCTGTGTTTAAAAACCATTCGCTTTGTGCGAGATAAACAGGGTTGCCATCTTTATCTTCCGCGCTGTTTTGCTGTTTAAAACGAAGGAACTCATCTAACTTTTTCTGGTTATTGCTGGTAAGCCAGCAGGCTTTATAAAACGGCAAAACCCTGAACTCGCAGGCAGCGCCGTATTCATTCAATAAGCGGTATTGAATAACCTCAAACTGAAGTTCACCCACACAACCAATAATTTTTTTATTGCCGCCAAACTGCGTAAACAATTGCGCCACGCCTTCATCCGTTAACTGCGTTATGCCTTTTTCAAGCTGCTTGGTTTTCATCGGGTCTTTATTCACCAGTTCTTTAAAAATCTCCGGTGAAAAAGAAGGAATGCCGGTGAAATAAAAATCTTCCCCTTCAGTAAGCGTATCGCCTATTTTGAAATTGCCGGTATCAAACAAACCAATTACATCGCCGGGATAAGCGTCTTCAATAATATCCTTGCTGCGTGCCATAAAAGAGTAGGGGTTGCTGAAACGGAAATCTTTATCCAGCCGCACATGGTGATAATATTTGTTGCGTTCAAACTTGCCGCTGCACACACGCAGGAAAGCAATCCTGTCCCTGTGCCTTGGGTCGAGGTTAGCATGAATTTTAAAAACAAAACCACTCAGCTTCGGTTCTTCCACTTTTACTACGCGCTTACTCGTTTCGCGGTCTAATGGTTCAGGCGCAATTTTTATAAAGGTGTCAAGCAATTCCTTTACGCCAAAATTATTGATGGCGCTGCCAAAGAAAACCGGCGCCACGCTGCCTGATAAATAATCTTCCGTATTCAGCTTGCCATATACGCCATCTATCAGTTCTACATCTTCACGCAGTATGTTAGCATCATTGTTGCCAACTTTATCGTTCAGAAAATCATCATTTAAATCTTCAATTACAATACTATCATCTTCGGTGGCTTTTGTATTGGCAGTAAACAGCACCAGGCTTTTTGCATCAAGATTATATACGCCTTTGAAATCTTTACCGCTGTTGATGGGCCAGGTCATTGGGTGCAACTGTATCTTCAGTTCCTTTTCAATCTCTTCCAGCAGGTCAAAACGGTTTTTGCCATCGCGGTCCATCTTATTAATAAAAACAATTACCGGCGTATTGCGCATGCGGCAAACTTCCATCAGTCTGCGGGTTTGTTCTTCCACGCCATTCACACTGTCAATCACCAGCACAACGCTGTCAACAGCGGTGAGGGTGCGATAGGTATCTTCTGCAAAATCTTTGTGGCCGGGCGTATCTAAAAGGTTGATGAGAAAGTTCCTGTATTCAAACGTCATTACACTGGTAGCCACCGAAATGCCGCGCTGTCTTTCAATCTCCATAAAATCACTCGTGGCGTGCTTTTTAATTTTATTGCTTTTAACTGCGCCCGCTGTTTGAATAGCGCCGCCAAACAACAAAAACTTTTCGGTCAATGTGGTTTTACCGGCATCGGGGTGCGATATAATAGCAAATGTTCTCCTGCGGCTTATTTCTTTCTCGTTGCTCATGTAATGTAATTACCGCTGATAGCTGATAGCTCAACGGGGCGCAAATGTAGTATTTTGTTGCAGAGCGAAAAAGATGGCTGTTTATGTTTAACAGTTAGCGGTTAAATGAAAATAGTTTTGCATCAGCGTTTGACTGGCCGCAAACCAGGTCACGGATAATTTCCGCAGCAACCACACTAAAAGTAATGCCATTGCCACCAAAACCAAGCGCATAATAAACATTTGGAGTTTTTTTATAAGCGCCGATGTAAGGCAGCGAATCTTTTGTTTTGCCAAAAGTGCCGCTCCAGCAAAACTCTTTTTTAAGCCGGATATGCGGAAAAACCTTGCTGAAATCTTTCTCCAGTTGTTTCGATTTCCTGTTTAATAAACTTTGTCTTGTAAAGGCGTTGCTGAAACGTTCGTCGCGGCCACCAACCAGTATGCGGTTGTCGCTTGTAAGCCGCATATATAAATACGGGTCATCTGTGTTCCACATAACGGTATCTTCTCTCCAGTATCTTTTTTCTTCAGGGTTTTGTTCCGATATAAGCGCGTATGTGCAATAAAAATCAACAATGCCTTTAGAAATAAAATTCACTACTTCATAACCTGTTGCATTTACAATATTGGCTGCTTTTATTATTCTTCCTTCAGCAGTTTGCAGCATGGTATTTTTTTTATACTGAATTCTTTTTATAAAAGTCCTGTCGTAAACCTGCAAACCTTTTTTCATGCTATGCTGAAGCAACGCATGCGTTAATGCATATGCATTTGTTGTACCGGCCTGCGCAGAAAGAATAGCATATTCGGCCTTTAACCCATATTCTTTTTCAAGTTGATCCTTGTTTAATAATTCAACATCAAAACCTGCATTTTTCCTGGCATTAAATTCATCCTGTACAAATTTTTTTTGAGAACGATGGGTTGAAAAGAACAGGCTCTTCTTTCTTTCATATTCCTTAAATTCAATCGCATCCATAATCTCAGACAGCGTATCAATAGATTGATGGCATAAAGCGTAAGCCCGTTCTGCCGTAGCCACACCAACTTTTTCCTTCAATAAATGAAGCGGCTCATCTAATTCGTATTGCAGCAAAGCCGTGCTGGCGCAGGTGCTGCCAAGCCCGATAGTTCGGCCATCAACCAACACACATTGTATGCCTGCTTCAGTGAGGTAATAAGCCGCCAGTGCACCCGATATGCCGCCGCCTATAATAACAGTATTGGTTTCAATATTCTCACAAAGTTTTGGATAACTGTAAGGTAAGCCATCATGTATAAGCCAGAAAGGATAACCACCGGTTAGTTGCATGCAAAAAATTTATAAATACGTTTCTATATTGTTTAGTTAAGAAATACTCAATATTCAGCAACACAATATTCAATTGTAAACCTTAACCTAAACCCTCTCCAAAGGAGAGGAGCTTTTACAAATACTGCTTAACTAAACGATATTGATCAGTTATTGAATATTTCAAGAATAAAGGCCTTAATTAAATGACATTAATGCGCTTTTATTATTGCAAATTTTTTACCAGATAAATGAGGAGAGGACGTTAGTGAAGTCTTTTAGCCACGATGCACAGATAGGGTGCTACAAAGCACATCAATTAATAATAATCTGTGCATCTGTGGCAGTTATCTACCATTCAGCCCTTGCTGTTGGGCTTATGCTCAGTTCGGCAAAATCGCCGGCGAGATATTTATAATAAGCTGTAATGGCAATCATGGCGGCATTATCGGTACAATATTCAAAGGCGGGAATAAAAGTTTGCCAGTTATATTTTACACCATATTCTTTCAAGGCGTTTCGCAAACCACTGTTCGCACTAACGCCGCCCGCAATGCAAACCTGCTTAATACCTGTTTGTTCTGTTGCTTTCTTCAGCTTCTTCATTAAAATATGAATAATGGTATATTGAATGGAAGCGCAGAGATCGTAAAGGTTTTCTTCAATAAAAGCGGGATTATTTTTTACTTCTTTTTGCAGTGAATAAAGTACTGAGGTTTTTAACCCGCTGAACGAAAAGTTTAAACCCGGTATTTGCGGCTCTGCAAATTTGAAGGCTTTGGCGTTTCCCTGTTTGGCATATTTATCAATCAATGGCCCGCCGGGATAAGGAAGGCCGAGCATTTTGGCTGATTTATCAAAAGCTTCACCGGCAGCATCATCAATGGTTTCGCCAATTATTTCAAGCTGCAAAGGTGAATGTGCCAGCACAATCTGCGTGTGGCCGCCGCTAACGGTTAAACATAAAAAAGGGAATGAAGGCCTGAGCTCCGCAATAAGATTAGCCAATACATGCGCCTGCATGTGGTGCACCGCTATTAAGGGCTTGTTTAAGGCCAGCGATAAAGATTTTGCAAACTGTGCACCCACCAGCAAACTGCCAATCAATCCCGGCGCCTGTGTAAACGCAATGGCATCTATTTCGTGAGTGGTGAGCGATGAATGGTGAGTGGCTGAAGCTGTTTTTAAAGCTGCATCAACAACCGGAACAATGTTTTGTATATGCGCCCTGCTGGCAAGCTCCGGCACAACACCGCCATATTGTTCATGCACAGCCTGGCTGGCAATAATGTTGGATAAAATCTTTCCGTCAACACAAACGGATGCCGATGTTTCATCGCAGGAAGATTCGATGGCGAGGATCACTGTTTTGTCTTCCCCGGATGAATCATTGCTGATAATTTTTTCTTCAGAAATATTGTTGTTGCTCACCGAGCAAAAATAAGCCAATGATGGTTTAAGGTGGAAGGTTTGATTGGCTTTTCAATTTTATTGAGCATACTGTTTTTGTACGTACTGTACCCAACCTGTTAATATTTCGCGTTCTTTTCTTACTACTTCAGGATAGCGGTCAGAAACATTAAACAATTCTTTCGGGTCGGTTGCCAGGTTGTATAATTCATTCGCTTTCGTATCGGCATTATAAATATATTTCCAATGCTCATTTCTTGTTCCTAAAATTAAATCTGTATAAGGGCTAATGAAAAATGTACGTCCGTCTTTAGCTGTATCAAACAAACTTTTGCCCTGCCACTCTTTTGGTTTTTGCAGCCCGAGCAAATGCGCTATGGTAACATCAATATCAATAAGGCCATGAATATCATCATCATACTGCCCTTTAAAAAGAACGGGGTTAAAAAGCACACAGGGAATATGTACATTTTCTTCATAAATACGGGACGCATGAAGCGTTTGGTTATGTGTATTAAAAGCTTCACCATGATCGGAAACAAAA
Source organism: Parafilimonas terrae (assembly GCF_900115755.1). Taxonomy (GTDB): domain Bacteria; phylum Bacteroidota; class Bacteroidia; order Chitinophagales; family Chitinophagaceae; genus Parafilimonas; species Parafilimonas terrae. The sequence continues at coordinate 185,448 of NZ_FOXQ01000009.1, read as the reverse complement.
ATGACTAAGGTGCTCTTAAGCTGATTTCGTTCTTTTAATCCTGTCATCAGCTCACCAAACACTTTATCTGTATGATGCAGTGCATTCAGATAACGGTTCAGGTTGTCATGCTCTTTAGTATAAGAAGTGATGGTATCAGTATAATAAGGATAATGCGTTTGATTGGTCCATAACATGCTAAACTTTTTTTTCGGCTTTGTTGTATCAGCCCATTTAAAATAATTTTCTATTAAGCATTCGTCATCAACACCATCAATATCACTGTGCGTTATTGTAAATTTTTTATTGCAGGGCATCGTATTAACATCCCCCGTAAAAGAAAAGCCCTGGCTTTTTGCATACACTTCCATATCAGCATAATGCAGGTCGGAAGAAAAAAATAAAGAAGTTGCCCATCCATTATGCTCTAAAAGTTTTGGTAAGCCGACAGGAGGCAATTGGATTTTTTCTGAAACGGCAGATTTATAGCTAACCATAGGATAAATACCGGAGACAAGTGTAAGCATAGAATTGGGCGTGCTTGGTATTTGCGCATACATATTGGTATAAACCGCAGATATGCTGCTCCATTTTTTTAGGTTGGGCGTGCAGTGAAAAGCAGAATCATAAAGGCTGATGTATTGCTTGGGGGTAGATTCGGAAACAAATAAAATGATATTATCTATGAGGTTGCTGTCAGCGGGTGCTGATGTATAAAAATTATTATGATAGTTAATTATATACTGCGCTGTTTCATCAGAAACTTTTGTTTTTAAAATTTGTGCTTCTGCACTTGGTTCAAAAACAGATAAAACAAAAGCCGTTACAGGGTTTTGTATTGTTGCAGCTTTAAAATAATTGGTTTTGTATTGATAAAAACTAACTAAAAAGAAAATAAGCAGCATCACCATTAAAGAAAGCGCTGCTCTTTTACTTCGCACTATATTTTTTATAGCAATTGATGCAGCTATACCGGTAAGAAGATAGCCGGCCAATAATAAAAAAATATTGCTTAAGAAAGCGCCGGTAAGTGTTTCACTAACGCCTGTGCGGGCATCATTCCCTCTTAAAAAATCTGAATAGTAAAGCCACCTGTAATTAAACGGCGTGCCCAATTGCTTTACCACCTCAATATTGAGCAGTGAACTTAAAACTGTAATTATTGCCGTTAAAAAGAAGGCTATAAGCAAAACATTTTTTACTATAATTTTTTGCCTGAAGATATAAAGCAATGGAAAAAACAAAATTCCAATAACAAGTAACCAAAACACATCCTGGAAAACAGACCCTGCAATAACAGGCAAGCTTTTATGATACAGGCCCGCAATTTCTGCACGTGCAAAAAAAATATAAATAAAAGCACTGCTTAAAAATCCGGCAACAAGAAGCAACGCGTTCAGCTTGCGGTTTTTTTTAAATAAAAAAAATACAGCTAAAAATAAAAGAAGCGATATAATTAAAAATAATGTGCCTGATGAAAGAATAGTAAACTTTGGATACTCAATATATAATTTTGAATCGTTTAACTCAATTGTTTTGTTCTCTGTAAAATTGCTTGTATAATCACTTTTAAGATTGGTATCCCACCCGGTTATTTTTTTTCCTTTATTATCTTTTGGCGCCCAAAAAAAATAATCTATCCGGCTGTTATAAGGAAGGGTAATGGAAGCAGAAAAAGAATTTTCCTGCTTAATTAATTTGGTGTAGGCAAACTTATCCTGTAAATGCGTATTTTTTGGCCAGAACTTTTTTGCCGGCGTTCTCCAGTAATCAACAGCCCATACCATATATACTTCATTACACTGCGCTGTTTTATAAACAAACTTTTGGCTAATCAATCTTTTATCCCCGTTATTTTGGGCGGATGCATTGATTAAAAAAGTTGCGGTAAAAATCAGTAGCAAATAAAACCTGGCAGAAGAAAGAAACATAATGTTTTGATATACTTTCAGATGAGATAACAGCGCATGCCAAAGCTAAATTAATGTTTTATGTGAATAGGAAGCGGAAGGCGCAGGCTGTTTGCCGGTAGAATTTTGAGTGCCTGGCATCGTTTGTTATATAAAAGGGTGCATTGGCATGCCGGCAGTGGCCCAGCCATTTTTCTGCGGGTTATTATTGCAGTTTTAAACAGAAGATAAGCCGTCTTCTTTAAAAAGCTCTTCTATCGAAATTTCTAATGCATCACAAATCTTAAACAAAGTGAGAATGGTAGGATTGCCTTGCCCCGATTCAAGCCTTGACATATTTGCTTTTTCAATTTCGCACATCAATGCCAGTTCGTTTTGAGATATATTCTTTTTTGTACGGATTTCTTTAATTCTTGCACCCAATTTACTAAGTCTGTGTGGCATAGTTTAAAATCAATTATCTTAAAGATAGGCTTAAGGTTAGCCCTCATACATTGCAATACTCGTTTCACTGTATGATTCCTCTTATTCAAATGAAGAATTATTCGGTTAATTTACTGCCGCTTTCTATTGAACCTGCAGATAAATTATTGCTGTTGCCCATACCGTCTTTATTTAACAAAACCTGTAGCTGGTCTTTTAGCGTACGGATGGATAAACGTTTTTCCTTTAACTCATTAAATCCTGCACGATGTTTCATCGCATTGGTATAACTCTCTTCTTCCTGTGCAATTTGTGCTTGTATATCCCGTATTTGTTTTTGCGATAGCGCATCATCCATGAGCAGTAATTAACAGATACAACAGTGATTTTTTAGTTACAGCAACACTTACATTAAGCTGGTTGTAACAGGCATTTAGGCAAAAAAAAGATATTCTTTATAAATCCAGTTAGTATAAAAGCCAACGCGGAAAGTTTTTTGCACGCCTGCAAAGCAAACCTGTAACATATCGTTCCTTAACAGGAGAGGAGGCTGAATATAAATACCCTGTTAATGATGCAGGCTTTCATTGTTAAGTTCTTCAAAATAGGCTTTCAAAGTAAAGGTTCCATATTTAGGTGCAACCAGGTCCATTGATAAAACGGTCATAAAGAACTCAACCGGGCCATAAAACCTGCTGTTTGTAAAAGTTCTCAACAGGAATAAAATTGTTTTTCTAACCCAGTTTGGAATGTATGTGATCTTCACTTTTTTACCGGTTGCCAAAAATGCAGTTTCAGCAATTTGTTTATAGGTAAACACCTGTGGCCCGCCTGCACTAATTGCTGCATCGCCTGCATCTATTGCATTTATGCAAACTTCAGCAAGGTCGCTTCCGTGAATGGGATTCATTTTATTTTCACCATTACCAAATAACATCACCCTTCCTTTCTTTGCCATTTGATAAAGCTCATTCATATCCGAGAAATAGCCTGTAGGGCGAACAATACAATAATCCAATCCTGCATTTTTAAGCGCTGCCACAAACCGTTCTTTTGCCTGGCAAATTTTAAGGTGCGTTAATTTATCGCCGTTGAGAATAGAAACGTAAATAAACTTTTTAACGCAGTTTCGTTTGGCTTCTTCCAGTAAATTAAGGTTTGCCTGGTAATCCACATCCATATAGGTTAACCCGTCTTTTTGCCGCGTTATACCAACTGTTGAAATAACAACATCTATGTCTTTACAGCATTTTGCAATAGATGCCGGATTGGTGATTTCAGCTTTTACAATCTCCAATTTGTTGTTTGCAATAACGGGCTTAGGCAGTTTATTTTCATTTCTTACCACCACCCTTGTTTCAAAACCTTTCTCCAAAAGCTGGTTAAGAATGAAGCTTCCCAAATATCCTGTTGCGCCTGCTAATAGTATTTTATTCATGGCCTTTGTAATTAATATGTGCAGCAGGCGGGCTTAAGATTTTGAAGGAAGTATTGATATTGTGTGTAGGCTTCCTGTTTTCAGAAAGGGTTGAAGGTAGAACTTTTTAAACTTATGCTAAATGAATGATTGTTTGTGCTGCAGTTTCCAAAACCTCACAGGTTTTATACTTTGCTAAATATGTCGCCGGTTAGAATTATTGTTGCTGGAATTTATTATGTCAAGCCACGCTTTTAGCAACGTCTTTATTGGCGGTTCGTGCTTGCACAGAGCCTTTTTAATTGCGGAGTTGGCGGTGGGTTGTTTCGTTTGGGTATGCTGCGTTGAAATTGATGAGTCTCTATAAATTTCAGGATGTAAAATGTAATGTTTATTTTCAATTATATTCAATTTGTCAATAAAAAGTTTTGCCCTGCTTATGGCTTGGCGATGAACTGGTATTTTTACATCATGAGTATATTTGATGAAGCAAGGGTTTTTTTACCAGCCTCCGGCGGTGGTAATTTAGCGTAACACTAACATCAAAATGAGTTTTTATAAAATCACGCCAACAGAAGAGTTAAAGCCTTATGTAAATCACTTTGCCATCTCTGAAAGTCTTCAACAACACACATACAAAGTTTTCCCTTCAACAAAACTTGTCATCGGTTTTCAATACAAAGGATTTTTAAATTCTGTTGAAAACAATTTGCAAAATACTTTGGCAACAGCAGGCATTACCGGCATACAAAACAGTTTCAAAACTTTTGAAAACACTGTTGTTACAGGCACTGTTCTTGTGTACTTCACAGAAACCGGTTTTACTTATTTTTCCAGTTTACCAGCACATGAATTATTTAATCAGAGTGTTTCGCTTGACAACATCTTTGAAAAAAATAAAATTGAAGAAACGGAGTATAAATTATCATTGGCTGCATCGCATACAGGCAAAATAAAAATTATTGAACAATTTTTATTGTCGCAGCTAAAGGAGAGAAAAGAAGACAAACTAATAGTTGAAGCTGTTAAACTTATTTATCAATCAAATGGCTTAATTAAAATAAAAGAATTAACACAAAAGCTGTTTATCAGCCAAAGCCCATTCGAAAAAAGATTTCGCAGTCTTGTTGGAACCACTCCTAAAAAATTTGCTTCTATCGTTCGTTTCAATGCCGTTATAGGTGATCTGAAAAAAGCCAGGTCGCTTACCGATTTATGTTTTGAACATAACTTTTTTGACCAGGCACATTTCATAAAAGATTTTAAACAATACACCGGCGACACACCGGAGAATTTTAAACGGCTTTTGTAATAAACGATTTTTTACAATCACAGGCTTTACCATTGTTCGAGTTTTGCAGCATTAATTACAATTAAAAAATTAAATAATGTTTACAATTGAACAAATTAAAGCGGCACATTCTAAAGTTAGAACCGGTATAGATTTTCCATCGTATGTGAAGGAAATGAAATCTTTAGGCGTTTTATTTTACGAGCATTTTGTTTCAGACGGGCACATTCAATATCATGGTTCAAACAACTTTATCCTTTCGGCTGATGCAAAATGGGCGCCGGTAGAAGTTGCAGAAAGAGGTAATAAAGAAAACCTTAAACATAGCTTATTAATTCATCAGCAGGGACAGACTGATTATCTCACTTTTTGCAGGCAGTCTGCAGAAGCGGGTGTTGAAAAATGGATAGTTGACATGCAGCGTATGACCTGTACTTATTATGATAAGCCTGGTAATGAAATGTTAGTAGAAGATATTCCAACTGTTTAAACAAATTTTTACGCTGGCTTCTGCTTTAAATTGGGTTATTGCTTTAGTTTGAATATTTATGCGCAATAAACCATCGGTTGCAGTAGATATCCTTCTTGTGCCGGAAGCAGCGGTAGAAACGCCGGCCATTTCGCAGGATGTGTTTCTCACCAACCTGTATGAGCAAATGGATGAACACCTGGATGATTCTGCCTTTGGCGTATTGTAAATACGTGTTTCTTTTGTTTTGAAATTATGATAGTGAATGCGGTCGCCATCCGGTATCCATAAATTACCGGAAGTATCTTTAGTAAAGAAGGCGATATTTTTATCAACTTTGATGATAAATTTGAGCTTTGGTTCTTTGCTTCAGCGTTTGTGATAAAAATACGTCCGGGCGCCAGGCCTGGAACTGCTAATACGATTTTAGAGCGCCACGGCAGATGATAAACAGCTTACTTTACAGCATAAGAAATCTAATAACGCTAAGCCCGGCAGAAGCAAACATCGTTGCATCTTTATTTAAAGAAAAGACTTACAAAAAAGGAGACTTCTTTTTAACAGAAGGACAAATTTGTAAACAAGTTGGTTTCATTGCAAAGGGATTAATGCGCTACTATATTAATCACGATGGCGAAGAAAAAACATACGCCTTTTCACAGGAAAATAATTATGTATGTAATTATGAAAGTTTTCTTCCTCAAAGCCCATCTTCAAAAATCATTCAGGCTTTAGAAGACTGTGATGTTTTAGTTATTTCGCATGATGACCTGCAACTTTTTTATACTTCTGTTAGTGAAGGAGAAAGGTTTGGAAGGATTGTAATCGGGGCCGTATTTATACAATTGTTAGAAGACCTTAGTTCATTTTATACAGATACTCCTGAACTTCGCTATGAGAAATTTATAAAAAAACATCCCGACCTGCAGCAAAGAATTTCTCAATATCATATTGCATCGTATGTGGGCGTGAAACCTCAATCACTTAGCCGCATCCGCAAAAGAATTTCCAGTCAATTTTGATTTATTAACCCAGGTGCATCAATATTGAATATTACCAAAGGAATTTTGTGTCTGATTTTAAAAACATATTATTATGACAACAAAAATTTCTTATGCAGTAGCTTTTATAACGGGCGTGGGATTAATTTTTTTGGGGACACGCTTTCTTTTGTCGCCTGGTATAGCTGAAGCCGGATATGGCATACATTTTAATGAACAGGGCGACTATTCTTTTCACTATATGAAAGGTATCAGGGATACGCTCTCCGGGCTGCTAATGTGCCTTTTTGTTTTGATGAATGAGAGGCGGGCTTTGGGGGTAGTATTATTAACCGGAACAATTGTTCCCGTCACCGACATGCTTATTGTTTTAAGCAAAAGTTACAACAGTGTTCTGCAGGCTGTGCCACATATCATTGCTATCATCATTTGCTTTGTATTCGGGATAATTCTATTGACTACAAAACCTTCAAAAATTATTTTATGAAAACACAAGGATACGTTAAGCTGATTAATTCGGCAGGCACAAATAAAAACAGTGTTTTAGAGATGAATATTCTTCCGGGCGAAAAAACGCCATGGCATTATCACACGCTGTTTTCAGAAACATTTGAGATTTTAAAAGGTGCATTGGAAGTAGGGAAAGGTAAAAATATCTACCATTTAAAGCAGGGAGATATTGTAACCATACAGCCAAATGAAAAACATTATTACCATAATATTTCTAAAGAGGAATGTATTATAAAAGCAACACTGAATCCTGGCAATAAAAACTTTGAAAATTCAATTTTGATTTTAAAAGGAATTGCAATAGATGGCCTGGCAAATGCTGCAGGAACTCCCAAAAAACTTTCAGACTTAGCCTTGTTTATTTACTTGAACAACTCAAATATGGTTGGATTCCAAAAAATAGCTGAGCCAATATTTAATTGGGTTGCCAAATCAGCTATTAAAAACGGGCACTTAAACGAATTATTGCAGCGATATGCAACCATAAATGAAGCTGTACTAACAACGGCCTAACTAACGCTATGTCAAACATAAAACAGCAGATCTGCTAAACAGGGTGAAAGGCTAGTTGTTTTCATGATTGCCCGCTTCAATGGTTAAGTGATGATGATGCCTTTATAAACCCGCTGTTTTTACCGGTCACAGCACGTGCATTCAACGATAAGGCCCGGCCCCGCTAAATCATGCCCGGTAAATAAGATGTGCTATGAAGAAGATATTCAGGCAAATATTTTACTCTATTTAGCAAATTTTGGCGTTGACCCGATTTTTTACTCATAATACTTTTGGATTGTCAACTGATAGTCTTTGCGAAGAAATGTTATTGAATTGATAAAGGCCTGTGATTAAAATATTAGAGGCGTAATATGTTCTTCCAAGCCTGGGTTGTGCTTATATAAAAATAATAAAAAAGATTGCTATGCTTTGCTTGCATTAAACAAGATGATATAAAAGGATAAACGATTATACATTCCGTTTTTTCAGGGGCATTTAAAAATTTAATAAACGTAAACTATAAAAGGGCTATGATTCGAAACCAGCTTTCAAAAAAACTACTGCTTTTTGTATGCGGATTTTGCCTGTGTATTGTTTCTATCGCGCAAACTGTGAATGGAAAAGTAACAGACGAAAATAATGCACCGCTGGAAGGTGTTTCCGTACAGGTTGTAAATAAACCAGGTGGCGTTACTACCAATACCAATGGCGAATTTGCCATTAATGCTGAAAAAGGCGCCAGCCTGCAATTTTCTTATGTGGGGTATGCAACCATAACCAAAGCGGTAACAGGAAATTATATTACCGTGCAAATGGCGGCCAGTGCAGATAACGGCCTGTCTGATGTGATAGTAGTGGGTTATGGTACGCAAAAAAAGGTGAACCTCTCCGGCGCTGTTTCTGTTATCAGTAAAAAAGAACTGGAGAACAGGCCTGTAAACAATGCTGTACAGGCTTTGCAGGGGCTTTCCCCGGGCCTGATTGTAAGCCGCACCAGCGGGCAGCCCGGTGCTGAAGGATGGAACATTAATATACGCGGTTACTCTTCATTAAATGGTACCAACAACCCTTTATTGATTGTAGATGGCGTAGAGTATTCTAACCTTACATTAATTAATCCAAACGATATAGAATCTATATCTGTTTTAAAAGATGCCTCTGCGGCTGCCATCTACGGTGCAAAAGCCTCTAACGGTGTTTTACTGATTACTACAAAAGCCGGTAAATCCGGTAAGGTAACGGTGAATTATACCGGCATGTATCAAATTAAAAAAACATTGAGCCTGCCGCAAACAGTGCCTTACCATATCAGCGCGGCGCTGCAAAATATCGCCAACATTAATAACGGTGGTGCACCATCCTACACAGATGCACAGATAGCTATGTTTGCTGATCCTTCGGTAACATTGGTTCCTGATGACCCCACTAACGTTTTTTATTATAAAGAAATGGATTATGTGGGCATGACCATCAACAAAAGCTTTGGCTCTTCACAACATAATGTAAACGTTACCGGTGGTAATGAAAATACAAAGTATTACATAGGCCTTGGCTATAATGATAATAACGGTATGTTTAAAGTTGGCCCCGATGATAACAAACGTACCAATGCAAGAATTAATTTAACTACAAGGTTCAATAAAGTATTAAGCCTTGATGCCCGGCTATCTTATATCCAGAACAGGATAGAAGCAGCGGCAGGAACATTGGAAGGTGATTATGGATTGCTCTATAATATCTACAATTTAAGGCCGATATATCCGGTTTTTGTTCCCGGAAGCAACGATGAAAAATATGTGTCTATCTCCGGCAATAATACGTATGCCACTATGAAAGACGGTGGTTATAACAACACTACGCAAAACGTTTTGGATGGTGTGTTTACCTTAAAAGCTGAGCACCTGGTAAAGGGCCTTGTGTTAAGCACAAATTATAGCCCACACTTAGAGCAGGATAACCAGGACTTGTTTTATAAAACCGTGCCGCTTCACAATTTTGATAAAGCATCGGCTTCGTTTATACAGAATGCATGGTTAAACACTTCCAATTCTTTGCGTAAATACCGCACATCTCAAAACTGGTACACATTTAATGCACTGGCAGATTATACGCTTGCCGTGCAGGACCATCATTTTCATGTGCTGGGCGGCTTTCAATACCAGCAGTTTAATTACGATCTTACCAATGCTTATCAAAGCAATTTAACCAACAATAATCTTCCCACGCTTAATTATACCACCAATTCCAACTTGCCCGTAACGGCAGTAAGAGACGATTTGCAGTCGAATGCATGGCAATCTTTTTTTGGAAGGTTTAATTACGATTATAAAGGCAAATACTTTGTGGAAGCAACCCTTAGAAACGATGCCAGCTCACGTTTGGCGCCCGGCCATCGCAGCCAAACCTTTCCTGCCTTTTCTGCTGCATGGCGCATATCGCAGGAAAACTGGTTTAATAATTCAGGCTTCTTCAGCGAGCTTAAGTTAAGAGGTTCATGGGGCAAATTAGGCAATGCACAGTTAGGCAAATTGTATGAGAATAACTACTTGTCAATTGCCACTTTAAATACAGGAGTTTATCCTTTCAACAATACGGCGGCTACCTATATTTACCAGGGTGCATTGCCCTCAGAAGGCCTCGGCTGGGAAACCGTTACCACTTCAGATATTGGCCTTGATTTCGGTCTGTTTAAAGGCAAACTTTCCGGCAGCTTCGATTATTACAAACGTGTAAACGATAACATGCTCATCCCTGTAAACCTGCCAGCTGTGTTAGGCGTTACACCAAGTACAACCAATGCGGCTGCCATGGAAACAAAGGGCTGGGATTTTGATATAAGCTGGAAAGACAGGATAGGCAATGTGTCTTATTATGTTGGTTTTAACCTGAGTGATAATCAGAATAAGATCACCAAATACCTTGGCAACGTTGTGTATGCAGAAGGTATTAATACAGCTATTCCGGGTATGCCCATCAATTCTATTTATGGTTACAAATCACTCGGCTATTTTCAGAACGAAGAAGAAGTTGAAAAAGGCGCAAAACAATTCGGCACCACTAACCAGGGACCTGGCGATATTAAATATTTAGATGTAAATGGCGATGGTGTAATCAACGGTGGCACCGGCACTCCGGATGATCATGGTGATATGGTTTACCTTGGCAATACTTCACCGCGATACAATTACGGCATTAACCTTGGCGCACAATGGAAGGGTTTTGACCTCTCTGTTTTCCTGCAGGGCACAGGTAAAAGAAGCTACATCATTTATCCAACGCAGGCTATTCCTTATGTACAAAGCTGGCGCTATCCTTTGGATAATTACGTAAACAATTACTGGACGGAAGACAACCGCAACGCCAACTTTCCAAGGCCAATTGCAGGCGGTGGCACCAATACGCATATTAACAGCGCCTTTGTGCAAAACGGTTCTTATATAAGATTGAAAAATTTGCAGGTTGGCTATTCACTTCCATCAAGTGTAATAAGCAAAATAAAAGCACAGAATATAAGGGTATTCTTCAGCGGACAGGATATATTAACACATACCAAAGCATGGTATAAATACTTCGATCCTGAAAGCCCGAGTTATGCATCTTATGTATATCCTTATTTCGCTGTGTATGCGTTTGGCCTGAATGTTACTTTTTAAAGTAATCAACTTAAAAAGACATTTAAAGAATTATTAAACCGATTCATTTAAAAATATAAATCAAATGATACGAAAATATTGCTTCAGGGTTGTTTTGTGGATGTTGCCCGCTGGTGTGCTTACGCTTGCCGGTTGCATGAAAAACCTTGACTTGTCACCGGAATCTCAACTCGCTGATAACAATTTCTGGCAAACAACTTCCGACCTGAGCCAGGCATGTAATTATCTGTACACATTTTTAAACGGCTTAAGCAGTGATGATCCTTCAGGCCTGCCAACACCGTTGCAGGATAATTATTCTGACAAAACTTTTGGCGACCGGTCCGTTGGTTTTGGCGACGGCTCAAGTGTTGCACCTGCCACATCAAACGAATGGACAAATTATTATAAAGCTATCCGCGCTGCCAATAATATACTGGAGAAATCTGTAACTGTTACAGGCGATGCGGCAGTCATTAACCGCTATCTCGGCGAAGCACGTTTCTTCAGGGGTATGGCTTATTTTGAATTGGTTAAACGCTTTGGCGATGTGCCTTATATCAACCACACATTAACAGCAAGCGACAGCATGTTGTATGCGGCGCGTACTGCAAGGCAAACAGTTATTGACAGTATTTATGCTGATCTTGATTTTGCCGCTGCTAACTGCCCGCAGCCGGATGCAATGCCAGCCACACAATATGGCCGCATTACACGCTCTGCTGCATTGGCCTATAAATCAAGGGTTGCATTGTTTGAAGGCACATGGGATAAAACACGCGGCATAGGTACTGCGCAAAGCAATTTGCAAATTGCGGTTGATGCAAGCAATACAGTTATTACCGAAGGTAAACATGCTTTGTACACAGCCCAGGGTGCTGAAAGTTATTATTACGAATTTCAGTATGATGGCGGCGCAAATGGCAATCCTGTTCAAAACGTGCCGGCCTCGCAAACAAATTATACATATACAAGCAATAGAGAAAATATTATAGTAAGGGTGTATGGCCAAAACCAGGCAAATAATATTGCATCCCACAGCTTTGGAAGAAGCTATCTCGACCAGGCTCATATTGCCCCAACCCGTGTACTCATGGATATGTATTTATATAAAGACGGGTTGCCGCAGGGCGTGTCTGCTTACGATTCATCTGCGGATCAAACAAGCTCATTAACCGAATTCAGAAACCGCGACCCGAGAATGGAAATGTCTGTTTACAACAATACAATGATCACGCCTTCAATAGGTGGTTTAATTCCCTATACGGCAGGTATTAATTACCGTTATAGAAAATACTGGATTGTGAGCGACTGGAATGCCAACGTAAGTTTTGTAAACTTTAATGTATTGCGTTATGCTGAAGTATTATTGAATTATGCTGAAGCGAAATTTGAATTGAATGGCGCCATCAGCGATGCAGATTTGGATATTACCATTAATGTCCTGCGCAATCGTGCAACAGGCAACGATGTAAGTAAACTGCCTCTGCTAACCAATGCTTTTGTAAGTGCGCATAACTTGAATATGGAAACAGAAATAAGAAGGGAAAGAACCATTGAACTTGCGTTTGAAGGACAGGCGTATTGGGATATGCTTCGTTGGAAAACAGCAGAAACAGCATTGCCAAAAACAATACTCGGGAGAAAATATTTTGCTGATGAAAATCCTTCCGGCACCACGCCAAATCTTTTTAACGGTTATGTAGTATTGGAAGATGCATCATTCCGTACATTCAACCCTTCAAGAGATTATTTGTGGGGTTTGCCAACGAAAGAGTTAGCCTTAAGTTCAAACCTTACGCAAAATCCAAATTGGTAATATATAGAGGAAGAAATTAAATAATGCTACAAAAGAATTGTGTTGTTCGCTGGTTTTATATTTTGCTTTTCATGCTTGTGTTTTGCGGCAAAGTATTTACGCAGCAAACAAATGCAAGGGATTATCTTATAACTGCACTCAATGCTTCTGGCTGGCAACCCAACACAGAAGCATTGAGTGCATGGAAAGCAAAACAAAAAGAAAGTTGTCTTCAAAAAATTAAAGCATTACCAGATTCTGTAAAGCAATATTTAATTAAGCATGCTGATGAAGCATTGTCTTTCAACTGGCCGGCTTTGCCCGCCAGTTCTTTTCTTGAATACAGGGATAACGGCAACCGCATAAGATATGAAAAGAAACAAACGGAACGCCGCAATTATTTGAATGCACTGGCAATTGCTGAAATTATATCAGGCGATAAAAAATATATGCCGCAACTGTTAAACGGTTTGTGGGCAACGCTTGAAGAAAGCACCTGGGAAATCCCCGCTATTGTTGAACTGCAAAAAGCAGGCGCTGATTTGCCTGATCCATCAGAACAGGTTATTGGCCTTGTTAGTGCTGAATCCGCTGCGATGATTGCCAATATTCAGTTGATGCTTGCTGAGCAACTGGATGCTTATTCTCCCATCATCAATAAAAGAATAACATTCGAGCTGCACAGGCGCATGCTCGATCCTTATATGCAGCGTAATGATTTTTGGTGGATGGGCTTTTCGGGCAGGCCGGTAAATAACTGGAATGCATGGATAAATGCCAATGTGCTTCAGGTGGCTTTATTAACGGAAACAAATGGCAACGAACTATCGCAGCTTATTCATAAAATATTTAAAAGTGCAGATTATTTTATCAATCAATATCCGGCTGATGGCGGCTGCGATGAAGGGCCAACTTACTGGAGCCTCGCTGGTGGTAAACTGATAAAACTGTTATACCTGGCAAACAGTGCCTCAGACGGAAAGTTATCGTGGGCTGCAAATACTTTACTGCATAACATCGGCACTTATATTTATAAAACACATATTGCCGGCGATTACTTTGTAAATTTTGCTGATGCAAGCAGCAAGACTATTCCCAATGCTGAAAGTGTTTACAGGTTTGGCGAGATGTTTAATGATGATTCATTAAAACATTTTGCCGCCTATCTTTTTTCTTTAAAGAATAAAATGCCTGAAAACAACCTCGTTGATTTTCTTGCTGCAGCAGATATTTTTAACGAGTTGACTACACTTAAGCCTGATCCGATGTTAATATCATCCGCGGCGCTGGAAGATATACAAGTGTTTACAGCAAGGTCTGTTGCGGGTTCAACATCGGGATTGTTTATGGCAGTACAGGGCGGCCACAACGCTGAAAGCCATAACCATAATGATGTTGGGAATTTTATTGTATATGCCAATGGAGAACCCGTAATTGTTGATGCAGGCGTTGGCACTTATACCGCACAAACATTCAGCAATAAGCGTTACGAAATTTGGACCATGCAATCGCAGTGGCATAACTGCCCGTTGATAAATGGCGTGATGCAGAAAGATGGCAGGCAATACAAAGCTTCTGATGTTTCTTTTGAAACTACAAAAAACGGAGTGCATGTTGGAATGAATATAGAACAGGCTTATCCTTCAGAGGCGTTTGTGAAAAAATGGAACAGGCAATTCTTATTCGATCAAAAGAATAATAAGCTTACACTCTCAGAAAATTTTCAGCTTGAAAAAATAACAGGTAAAACCAGTATCAATTTTCTCAGCAGTTGTTTTATAAAAACTGATGTTAAAGGCGAAATAGGTTTTTATAACAGTAAAGGCAATCTTATGCTTACATTAAAATATATACCAGGTTTAATGACGGCAAGCATTGAAGAAAAGATATTGGATGATGAAAAATTAACGAATGCATGGGGCAATAAATTATATCGTTTATCATTCACTTTAAATGATAGGGCCTTAAAAAAAGGGGGTTGTGTATTTGAATTACTTGCTCCATAAACATACATGCCCGCTTAAGTTATTTAATAAGAATAAATATATCATTATGCGCAAAACCTGTTTTTATTTTCTTTTTATACTTTTTGTTTTTTGCATGCATACCTCTATGGCGCAGCAAAAACAGAAACCGGGTGCATTAAAGAATAAAACACAGGAAAATATTGATGTAAATGAAATTCCTGCTTTATTAAAAAAAGTTGCTGACTGGCAACTGGCTAATCCAACAGGCAAAGAGTTAAACTCCTGGGAGTATGGGCCTTTTTACATAGGGTTGATGGCATTGTATAATGTTACTTCAGATAATAAATATGTTGAGGCTGTAAGGCAAATGGGCGATAGTGTTAACTGGGAGCCGGTACCACGTCCTTATGATGCAAATGTATTGGCCATTTCGCAAGCCTTTCTTGAGTTGTATGAACTTACGGGACAAAAAAGCATGATTGATAAATCGCGTTTTGTAATGGATGCAACTATGCGCCGCGAACTTAAACCGGACATAACTTTTGATAAGAATAAATATTGGTGGGAATGGTGGAGTTGGTGCGATGCCTTATTTATGGCGCCGCCGGCTTATGCGAGAATGGCAACTATTTTCAATCAACCCAAATACATGGACCACATGGTTACGGAATGGAAGCGCACATCAAACTATCTCTATTCTCCTGTGGATAGTTTGTTCTTTCGTGACGACCGTTTTTTTACAATGAAATCAGCCAACGGTAAAAAAATATTCTGGTCGCGTGGCAATGGCTGGGTAGTTGCAGGGCTTGCAAGAGTAATGCAGTATATGCCGAAAGATCATCCTGACCGCGCTTTTTTTGAACAGCAGTTTAAAGAGATGTGTTACAAGCTTAAAGGCATTCAAATGAGTAACGGTTTCTGGAGCCAGAGCTTGCTTGATCCTGGAAACTATCCGCAAAAAGAATCAAGCGGCACCGGCTTTTATGTATATGCAATGGCTTGGGGTGTGAATAATGGTTTGCTGCCCCGTGATGAATTTATGCCGGCCATACAAAAAGGTTGGAATGCTTTAAAAGAATCTGTTCATGCTAACGGTAAACTGGGATATGTGCAGGAAGTTGGCGACGCTCCGACCGACGTTGATTTTGATGACAGTGAAACTTACGGAACGGGCGCTTTTTTGCTTGCGGGAAGTGAATTATATAAAGCCTTTCATGCATCAGCAAAAACATTGACCGGCTTTAATGATGATAGAAATTTTACGCTTAATCTTTTATTCAAAATAGCAGATCCTGTATTGATGCCTTTAAGCAAAAATCAGTTGCATAATGTATTTCCCAGGAAGGAATGGGAAACAAGAGAAAGCAATATTCAAACATCACCATTGCAGGCATTTGGCCGAACTTTATCAGGTATGGCGCCGTGGCTTTCACTTGGTGCTGACAGTACTGATGAAGGTAAGCTGCGCACACATTACATTGAGCTTGCAAGGCAATGTTTGATCAATGCTACCAATCCTGCTTCCCCTGATTATATGTTTGCAGATTCAACACAGGAAAGGATTGTGCATGCAGCTTACATAGCTTACCCATTGCTCATCGCACCCAAACAATTATGGGAGCCATTGTCAGCAACACAGCAAAGAAATATTATTGCAGCATTAGAAACGCACCGTGCCTTTAAACCAAATGAAAGCAACTGGTTACTTTTTCCTGCCATTATAGAAACAGCTATATGGAAATTTACAGGCGAATGCAATAAGCAAGCTATTGAATATGCAATAAAAAAACATGAAGAATGGTATGTTGGCGATGGGGTTTATGGCGATGGCCTGGAATTTCATTGGGATTATTACAATAGTTATGTAATACAGCCTTTGTTGATCGAAGTATTGAATAACTGCAAAGCTATGGGCATGCCGGTTGATGATATGTTGAAAGAAGCGCTAACACACGGCGAACGCTATGCGCAGGTACTGGAACATCTTATTTCGCCGGAAGGTACATTTCCTGTTATCGGGCGGTCATCCGTATATCGTATTGCCATGTTGCAGCAACTGGAATACATGGCTTTTCGTGAACATAAATTGCCTTCAACATTGGATGCGGGTGCAACGCGGGCTGCAATAACTGCAGTTATAAAACACATGATGCTGGCCCCGGGAACTTTTGATGAAAATGGCTTTTTGAATGCAGGCATCGTTGGTGAACAGACCGGCGCCATCGATTATTATAATTATACCGGTGCTTTATATATGTGCACCATGGGTTTATCTCATCTTGGCATTCCTGCCAGTGATGCTTTCTGGACAGCGCCTGCCGGTAAATGGACACAGCAGAAAATATGGAGCGGGGAGAAGATAGCTGATCAAACGGTGTTTAAATAATGTTGTTGTTAATTACCAAAATGCTGCCCTTACAGGGCTTATATAAAACTGCTAATATTCATATCAGCAACCAAAATGGTGCCCTTACACGGATGCGATGATTTTATTTGGGAATTGTTTGTTTATAATTAAAAACTTCTTATAAAAGCCTCGTAGAGGCGATATTCTGGTAGATGGTAATGGTAGTTTTGTGTTGTGAGCTAAGCTCCGTAGGAGCGACATTATTATGAATACATTAAAATGCCGCCCTTACAGGGCTTTCACCAAATTGCCAATATTTCTCTTTAATCATAAAATTCAAACAAATATTTTTCATCATGCACCACATTAAAATCGGATAACATTTTCAAATATTCTTCTTTGAATGTTTTAACCCTGTGATGTTCCTCCTGGTTGAGGATATAATTTATAACATTATTTCTCTGACTCCTGGAATATGAAAATGCGCCATAACCTGATTGCCATTCAAATTTTCCTTTTATAAATTTTTGTTCATTAATCCATTTGCTGCTGTTTGTTTTTACAATCCTCATCAAGTCAGCAATGCTGGTAGTAACCGGCATGCCAAAAAATATATGTACGTGATCCTTCCATCCTCCAACAGCTAATGATGTGGCGCCATTGCCTGTAATGATACCGGAAATATAACGGTGCAGTTCATCGCGCCAATCAGGATGGATTAGATTCTCTCTTTTTTTTACAGCGAACACTGTGTGAATTGAAATTTGTGAATAGGTATTTCCCATACAATACAGATTAATATTCTACCAAATTACTGTATTTCCGGTAACCAAAATGCCGCCCTTACAGGGCTTCATCAAATTGCTAATATTCATTAGCTACCAAAATGTTGCCCCTACAGGGCTGTGATGATTTTATTTTAAATTGTTTCTTGGTAATTAAAAAACGTTTCATAAAAGCCTCATAGAGGCGATATTATTATGATGATTAAATTAAATGCCGCCTTTACAGGGCTGTGATGATTTTATTTTGAATTGTCTCTTGGCAATTAAAAACGGTTTATAAAAGCCTCGCAGAGGCGATATTCTGGTAGATGATGATTATTATTTTATTCTGCTGCCAAAGCTCCGTAGGAGTGGCATTATCATATATGCTATAATGTAACCCGCCTGCTTATTTTTCCAGCTTTTTAATCTTCATCTTATACTCTCTCGGATTGGTGCCGGTTATTTTTTTAAATGTTTTTGCAAAATTGGAAAATGTATTAAAACCGCTCTGGTAACACACTTCCGTAATGTTTGCATCGTCTTTCAACAATTCTTTGCAGGCATAATTTATCCTTATTTCATTTACAACCTGCATGAGCGTTTTATTGTATCTCTTTTTAAAATACTTGCAAAAAGCAGCCTCATTCATGCATGCTATTTCTGCTACTTTTGAAAGACTTATCTCTTCAAGGTAATTGTTCATGATATACTCATACACCCTGTTCATGCGGTCGTTATCATAATCATTGCTTTTATTGGCAGGAATATGATTTTGATTTGATAAAACTTCAAGATTATCAGATACGGCAATCTCGTATAAAATTTTTAAGAGGAGCGAAATCCTGTCCGGCCCCTTTGCTGTAAGTAATGATTGCATCAGCGATACGAGCTTATTAAAAGTTTCTCCTACGATCCTTAAACCGCTGGAAGCTTTTTCCAGCACTTTTTGAATCTGGTAATTTTCGGGAAGATCAAACAATCGCACGCCATTAAAATCTGCATCAAATTTTAATATAATGGCTTTTACTTCTTCATTTGAATGCGAAGCCCCTTTGTCGTTATGCCAGTGATGCGGCAGGTTTTTGCCAATTAAAACCATGTCTGAATTATCGAAACTGCTGATATGGTTGCCAACAAATCTTGAACCGCGTCCTTTAAGAATTGCCGTTAACTCATACTCATTATGAAAATGATAAGGCACACTGAAATGCGGTTTTATACGCTCTTCGATAGTGAACGAAAGATTGGGCGACGATGTGTTTTTAATTAGTATTGGCTTCATGCTGAACAAACAATGTTATAGATGCTAATGTAATAATTCCGTATAATCAAAAACACTTTTTTATAAGGAATTTATCCTTCGAAAAAGTGTTCAGGCAAATTGAAAAAACCGTTTTTTATTTCTTAAATATTAAAGACAAAGCATCATTCATAAAAGCTGCAAATCCGTAGCGGAAAAGCGCACCTTTTTACTGCAGCAAAGGCAAATATTGTATTCATTTTTGCAAATAATGAAGCGGCTGTTTTTGCCAGACCTGAGTTTATTTGCTTATCGGTTGAAAACTTATTCGGTATTTATAAACCCTGCTTAATTAAATATTGAATATACAGTTTCTTGACGCTTGAATCGTACTGCATTTAAATTAAAGAAGTGCTTAGCTAAATGGCATACAAAAAAATAATATTTCTAAAATATAATAGAACTGTTTGCAAATTCAAACCATTTAAATGAAAGGAATAAAACAAAGATTGAATAATGGCGAAGTATTGCTGGGCACATTTCTTAGCCTTGGCAATGCACTTTCCGCTGAAATTATTGCCAACGCCGGTTTTGACTGGGTGATTGTGGATATTGAACATGGATTAGGTTCTGAAGCAGATGTGATCAATCAATTGCTTGGCTTAAAAAACACCAGTGTTTCAGCCATTATAAGAGTGGAAGGCTACCAGCGCCAGCGTATTAACCGCGTGCTTGATGCAGGCGCCGACGGTGTTATGTGCCCGCGCATTGAAAATGCTGAAGAAGCATTGCTTGTTGCCCGTGCGATGCAATATCCGCCGGAAGGAACAAGAGGCGTTGCCAAAATGATACGCGCCGCCAAATATGGAGATGATTTTGATGCTTACCGTAAAGCGGCATCTGAAGAATTATTGGGTGTTATACAAATAGAAACCAAAGAAGCTTTAAATCATCTTGATGCAATTGCAGCGATAGAAGGTGTTGATGTATTATTCATCGGGCCATCTGATCTTTCTATGGCGCTTGGTATTTTTGGACAAACAACACACCCGCTTTTCATTGAAACCGTTGATAAAATTATAGCTGCCGCAAAACGCGCAGGTAAACATGTTGGAATATTGCTTGCCAATCCTGCTGATCTGAAAAAATATCATGACCTGGGTATTCAATTCTTTGCGTGCGGTACAGATGCAAGCTTTCTTAATACAGGCGCCAAACAAACAATTGAAGCGTTAAAAAAGTCTAAGGCTTCTGTTTAGGACGAAAATCTTCTTTATAAACAATAAACCGTGAAAGAAAAGATAGGATTTATCGGGTTGGGTATTATGGGCAAACCGATGGCCAGGAACCTGGTACATGCAGGTTATACACTGTATGTTTTTAGTTCGGGCGCAGCATCTGTACGTGAGCTTGAAAAAGAGGGCGCCATTAGTGCATCATCACCCAAAAAAATTGCAGAACTGTCGGATATTATTATAACCATGCTGCCTGATTCACCGCAGGTAAAAGAAGTGGCTTTTGGCAACGATGGCTTGATAGAAGGTTTAAGTAAAGGCAAACTTTTTATAGATATGTCAACCATTGATGCAGCCACCGAAATAGAAATACATGAAAGGTTTGCAGCCATTGGTGTTGATACACTGGATGCGCCGGTTTCCGGCGGCGATGTTGGTGCAAAAGCCGGCAGCCTTTCCATTATGGCTGGCGGCAGTAAAAATGCTTTTAACCGTGCGTTGCCGCTGTTTCAAATATTGGGTAAAAGGATTAATCATATCGGCGCCACCGGCGCAGGACAGATTGCAAAATCATGCAACCAGATTGCTACGGCATTGGCTACGCAAGGTGTGATTGAAGCATTCTCACTTGCAGCCAGCGCAGGCATTGACCTTGCCAGGTTAAAAGAAGTTCTGTCGGGAGGTTTTGCAGACAGCAGAACGCTTGCTGTTTCTGGTGAGAGAATGATTAAACGGGATTTTTCTCCGGGCTTCAAATTAAAATTATATACCAAAGACCTGCGTATTGCCAAACAGGCTGCTGCTGAAAGATCGGTTAATCTGCCCGGTACACAACTGCTGCACAACGAAATGCAGCAGCTTGTATCTGAAGGAAAAGGTGAGCTTGATTTCAGTGCATTGATACATCTTTTTGAAAACAATTAAAAGTTTAAAACATATATGAGCAAACTCCCGAAAGTTTTTATTTCAGAACCTATAAACTCCAAAGGCACAGAAATATTGGAAGGGAAAGTAAACATGGTGCTGGCGCCTGATACAACAAAAGAAACGGCGATGGCTTTGATTGCAGATGCGGACGCTGCTATTCTCAGGGCTACAACAATCTTTGATAAAGATGTAATTGAAAAGGGAGCTAACTTAAAAATTATTGCAAGAACAGGTGTGGGGATGGATAATGTTGATATGAAGTTTGCAGGTGAGCATGGCATATATGTGTGCAATACACCAGGCACTAATGATACAACGGTTGCAGAACATGCGGTGGCAATGATACTGGCGCTTTCAAAGCAGGTTATATTTATGGATAAGGCGGTGCGCAAACAAAGATGGCATGAACGTTTTTCGCTTAACCAGATTGATATAAAAGAAAAGAAGATAGGTATAATAGGTTATGGTAAAACCGGCCGGGCTACTGCAAAATTTTGTAAATGCCTGGGCATGATTGTTACTGCCTACGATCCGTTTATTGCACATGAAGGTTTGGATGTGAATTTTTCAGATGATCTTGAGACCATATTTAAGGATTCTGATTTTGTAAGCGTTCATTGCCCGGCAACCCCGCTCACCCATAAATTTATCAGCGATCAATACTTGAATATCATGAAGCCGAAAGCTTATCTCATCAATACTTCCAGAGGTGATTTGGTTGATGAGCAGGCACTGGTAAATGCTTTATCTGAAAATAAAATTGCCGGCGCTGCATTGGATGTGTTTAAAGAGGAGCCGATGAACGCGGGTAATCCTCTGCTTAAATTTTCTAATGTTGTTTTATCGCCACATGTTGCAGGCTCTACTAAAGAATCTAATGAACGGATTGCCATTGCTGCGGCACAGGCGGTTATTGATGCTTTAAACGGCAGGCAGCCTTCCAATATCTGTAACCTTCAATACTTTCCTGCAACAGAAAATATGCTGAATGAAAAAAATGTTCACCATTGATAGTTATCATGTACCTGTAAAGTATGAACCTGATGTTTGTATAATTGGTGCAGGCCCGGCAGGTGTTGCTGCTGCTATTGCTGCGGCACGGTTAAAGTTGTCTGTTCTGCTGATTGAAAAATATGGTTTTTGCGGCGGCGCCACTGTTGCCGGCCTCAGTGGTACTATTTGTGGCTTGTTCAGCAGTGGTAACAATCCGGAACAAATTGTTTTTGGCTTTGCTGATGAATTTTATTCCGCACTGCAAAACAAACATGCGGTTGTTAAGCCTGTAAAATTTGGCAAGACCCTGCTGGTGCCGCATGATAGTTTAAAGTGGAAAGAAACTGCGGATGAATTGCTGGCCGCACACAATTGCAGCATACTTTATCATACTAATTTTTTGAATGCTTATACGGATGATGATGGCTGTATCAGTTACCTGCTGTTAAAAAGCCCTGAAGGTCAGTATGCCGTTAAACCCAAAATTGTTATTGATGCATCCGGGGACGCAGAAGTGGTTCATAGCATTAATCTTGAAACAACTTTCGGCAACAACGGCCAGGTGCAAACGCCAACCATGATATTTAAAATGGCTAACGTTGATATGAAGGCTTTTCTTCAGCTTGATCCTCATGATTTGAATGCCAAAATTGAAACAGCGCATTTAACCGGCAGGTATCATTTGCCCAGGCATCATGTATATGTATTCCCGCTCCCCAATTCCGGTGAAGTGTTGTGCAATATGACGAGAATAACTTATCCTGATGGGTCTGTTCCCACGGGTATCCATTCAACGGATCTCACTTTTGCTGAAACAGAAGGCCGCAGGCAGGCGCGTGAATACGCAAGTTTTCTTATTGAAAATATTGATGCTTTTAGGGATGCTTATATGTCTGATACAGGCGCACAGGTAGGCATCAGGCAAACACGTTCAATTGCAGGCGTGGCAAGGCTTATGAACAATGATGTAATACATGCCATAAAAAATAAAAATGCTATAACACATTCTGCGTGGCCGATAGAGTTGCATGCTGCCGGTGGGTTGAAAATACATTATCCCGAAGATGATTTTTATGATATACCGTTTGAAACATTAATTCCCAAAAATGCTGTGAACGTATTGGTGGCAGGCCGTTGTATGTCTGCAGAACATGAAGCACTGGCATCGGCGCGTGTTACCGCGCAGTGTTTTGGAATGGGCTATGCCGCTGGTGCTGCGGGCGGGCTGATGTTAAAAGAAAACATTACAGCAACAACGCTTAACGGTGTAATGGTAAAGGAATGGATGAAAGAAAATAATTTAAAGAATGCTAATGAAACGCCCATGTAAAATGTTTTTCACACACAGGGGAATGTACTTAAGGGCGTTCCATGAGACCATTGAAAAAACAAACTTGCACGAATGAAAAATAATCTCAGGAGCAATTTTGAAGAAGGCAGTACAAGATGGGCTGTAAGAAGGGCTCAGTGGATTGCTATGGGCATAAATGAAGCAGATTTTCATAAACCAAAAATAGCCATCATCAATTCCTCATCCGGCCTGTCGGTTTGTTACCAGCATCTCGATGCATTTTCAAAACTGGCGCAGGAAGCGGTGCGTGAAGCAGGCGGCCTGGCGTTTGAAGTAAATACAATTGCACCATCAGATTTTGTAACATCTGCGGGTAAGAAGGCGCGTTATCTTATGCCAACACGCGACCTGATGGTGAATGATATTGAAGTAATGATTGAAGGCGCTGTGCTGGATGGGATGATCTTATTATCATCCTGCGATAAAACAACACCGGCGCATCTTATGGCGGCTGCAAGGTTAAATATTCCTTCCATTGTTGTGCCTTGCGGTTACCAGCTTGGCGGCGCCTGTAATGGAAGAAATGTAGATATTGAAGAAGTGTATAAAGGCGTTGGCACTTTGCTTACAGGAAAGATGACGCTGGATGAAATGAAAGACTGGACGCGTTGCGCTATCAAAGGGCCCGGCGTATGTGCAGGCCTTGCCACAGCCAATTCAATGCATTGTATGGCGGAAGCACTGGGCATGGCCTTGCCCCAAACAACGCCGGTAAGGGCTGGCAGTGAACGCTTAAAAGAGATTGTAAGAAGCGCAGGTTTTAAAATACTGGAACTTGTTGAACAGAATGTTTGCCCGAGAGATATATTAACCAAAGAGGCTTTTGAAAATGCTGTGCGTGTTGCTGTCTCCATTGGTTGTTCTGTAAATACAGTTCGGCATCTTACTGCCATATCGGTAGAAGCAGGTTTAGATATTGACATGATAAAAATGTTTGAAGATGAATCCTTAAAGCTTTCACAGATCACACAAATACGGCCAAACGGCCCTGACCGTATTGAAGATTTTGATAAAGCCGGCGGCACGAATGCTGTATTGCATCAACTTAAAACATTACTCAATACGGCTGTATTAACGGTTGAAAATAAAACGCTGGCTGCTGTGCTGGAGCGGCCTGCTGAAATTGATGAAGCCATCATTCATACCATGCAAAATCCCTTTAGAAAAGAACCGGGCCTTGCCATTATAAGGGGCAGCATAGCGCCATCCGGTGCAATTGTTAAACTTTCAGGCATTGATGTGGCTAACCGTATTTTTAGTGGCCCTGCAAAAGTGTATGAAGATGAAGACCTGGCGATGCAGGAGCTTGCCAAAGGCAACATTATTAAAGGTGATATTGTGGTGTTGCGCATGATGGGGCCGGTTGGCGGGCCGGGTACCGTATTCGCCTGCAGTTTTATGGCTGCTTTAAGCGGTGCAGGCCTGGCAGATACAGTGGCGGTTGTTACAGATGGTGAATTGTCGGGATTGAATAAAGGCATTACAATAGGGCAGGTGATGCCGGAAGCTGCGTGTGGCGGGCCGCTGGCAATTATTGAAAATGGCGATACTGTTTTAATTGATCTTGATAAAAGAAAAATTGATCTTTTAATCAGCGAAGAGGAGTTTTCAAACCGCATGAATAACTGGAAACCAAAAGCAAGAAAGCTTGAAAACAACTGGTTGAAGTTTTATGCAGATAATGTAATGCCTATTGAAAGAGGCGCCGTGTTTGGAAGAAGAGATTGAGGAGTTAGTGGTGTGAGTGGTGAAATATTCAATAATCAATGTTCAATAATCAATAATCAATGTGAGCGCTTTTATATTGAACATTGTTGATTGTTTTTTGAATAAGAGGAGAGGTGGCAGTTGTGATTACTGAATTTGTTGAAACAAGCTGAAAGCCGATACCTCATAGCTGAGAGCTGATACCTCACAGCTTCAAAATAAAGTACTAATCGAATCATGAATAAACCGGAAAATGTAATCGTATTTTTTATTGACGGGCTTCACTGGAAAGCGCCTGCGAGGCTGAATATGCCCGTTTTCAACAGCCTGATAAAAGAAGGTACTTATATTGAACAGTCGCACATGATCATGCCGCATCATCCCACGGTTGGTGAATATGGCCGCATACACAGTTCATCATTTCCCAACCCTGTTTTGCAGGAAGGAACATTGTTTATTAAACGGGGAAATAAAATGTTGCAGGATATATTTCCTTCAAATCAAACAACTGCATTTATAGTAAATACAAAAGCCTATACATCTGTAAGCAACGGCTTTACCATTAATATTCATAATCCCGGTATAACAGATGAACAGGTGGTAAAGCAAAGTATTGAATTGCTGCATGAATATGACGTACGTTATTTCAGGATACATTTACAAACACCGGGTAATGAAGGCCGCTTCTTATCTTATACAACACCGGATAAATCTTATTACAGGAATATTTGGGGCGAAGGTTCGCCTTATGTTGAAGCTGTTGAAAACGCAGACATGTTATTAGGTGTATTGACCGATGATTTAAAACGAACCGGCAAGTGGGAATCCACGTTACTTATTGTTACTTCCGATCATGGGCAAAGTGAAAAGGGCTGGCATCCTATGGTTGATAAAGACAGTGTGATAACGCCGATGCTATTTGCTGGCCCGTCCATCGCTAAAGGCAGGCGGTTATCATATTTTGAACACACAGATCTTACGCCAACCATTGCCGGTTTAATGGGGCTGGAACAACCTAATAAAGATGGCGGCGCCGGCATGTTTATAAAAGAAGTGATGGAAACCATTGATACGCCTGCATTTCAGCATCCTGCTTATATTAAGACAATCAATCAGCAACTGAATGATTTTAATGCTTTGCGTGCAAGGGTTATGATTGCCGGTGAAACAGATTCTTATTATTCAAGTCTTATAAGTTATCTCGAAAACGAATTGCTTACGCCGGAGCCTTTTTATCACCAGGACAGGTTTTTGGAATGGTACAAAGCCGGCAATACAGCGCATCTTATTGAAGCAAATAATAAGATACTGGAGCAAATGCGCGGTGAGCTTTCAAAGCCTGGCAATAATGATTAGTGTATGTTTTGACAAAAGCCCCGGAGGGCGGCAGTTTGGAGGTAATAAAAAATAAAAATTGTTCACCACAAATGCGTAGGGTTATCTGCGCATCTGAGGTCTAAATAAAAACATGCAAAACCACAGCTTGCAAAATGAATTCTAAAACTGTGATCATTCCTTTTAATAAAAAAAACAGCAACATCCGCTGGATGGTTGTTGTATTATTATTCTTTGCAACCACTATCAATTATATTGACAGGCAGGTTATTGGTTTGCTGAAACCCGTACTGGAAAAGGAATTCAACTGGACAGAAACGGATTACAGCCGTATTGTGATGGCCTTTTCTTTTACCTATGCAATAGGCTTATTATTTTTTGGAAGGCTGATAGACGGTATAGGTACAAAGCTGGGTTATACCATTTCAATCATATTGTGGAGTATTGCCGCCATGCTGCATGCTTTCGTAAAAAGCACTGGTGGTTTTATTATGGTAAGAAGTTTTTTGGGAATAGGAGAGTCGGGGAATTTTCCTGCTGCCATAAAAGCTATTGCTGAATGGTTTCCTAAAAAAGAAAGGGCATTGGCAACCGGTTTGTTTAATTCGGGCGCAAGCATTGGCGCTGTTATTGCACCCATTATTGTTCCGCTTATATTAGCTGCTTATGGCTGGAAAGAAGCATTTATTATTACCGGTGCACTTGGTTTTATATGGCTGGTATGCTGGCTGTTTTTTTATGAAGTGCCCGAAAAGAAAAAACGTCTTTCACAAACGGAATACAACTATATAAACAGCGATGTTGATGAAACGGAAGAAACAGAAAAAATAAGCTGGTTTAAGTTACTTGGCCTTCGGCAAACATGGGCGTTTATCACAGGTAAGTTTCTTACCGATCCTATCTGGTGGTTCTTTTTATTCTGGCTGCCATCTTATTTTTCATCTACCTTTTCTTTAGATTTATCAAAGCCCAGTCTTCAGTTGGGCGCTGTTTATCTTGCCACAACCATTGGCAGCGTTGGCGGCGGTTATCTTTCTTCTTATTTAATAAAAAGTGGCTGGCCTGTTTTTAAAGCAAGAAAGGCTACATTGCTTATAGCAGCAATTTGTGTATTGCCGGTTATGTATGCAAAATATGCAGGTGATATATGGACAGTTGTTGTTTTAATCAGCCTTGCTGCAGCAGCACACAATGCATGGAGCGCCAACATTTTTACAATTGCATCCGATATGTTTCCCAAAAAAGCATTGAGCTCTGTGATTGGAATAGGAGGAATGGCCGGATCCTTAGGCGGTATTCTTTTCCCCATTCTCGTAGGCTATCTTTTGGATGCTTATAAATCAAAGGGAGACATTGTTGCCGGCTATAATATTCTTTTTATAATATGCGGCCTGGCTTATCTGCTTGCATGGGTTATTATTCATTTTCTTACACCAAAGATGAAAGTGGTTAAAACAAATAACTCCTGATTTTTAAAACAGGAGTTATTTGATGAATACATTTTTATACGCCTAACTGTTTAATGCTGAAATCATAGCTTTTACTTCAGCTTCATCGGCAATATAAACATTGCCATAATCACTTACTTCTTTGTTAATATAGGTAACAGGGTTCGGTGCAATTTTCCTGGCAGATGAATGAAATTCTTTTGCGCCACTTGCATCTCTCAGCTTTGCAATGTTGGATGATTTTACACCGGCGCCTGGCATAATGATAATTCTGTCACCGGCTTTATCAACCAGTTGTTTTAAAAGTTCAGCGGCATCCGGCGCCGCGCTTTTTTGCCCTGATGTAAGTATGCGTTCGCAGCCACAACTAATAATATCTTCCAATGCTTTAAAGGCATCCGGCGCGCAATCAAATATGCGATTACAGGTAACACCCATAGGGCCAGCCCATTCAACAATGCGTTTCAATCTTTCTGTATCTACTTCAGAATTAATCTTTGATATGCCAACAGAAATTCCATCACAACCTAATTGTTTGCACATTTCAATATCATCTTTCAGAATATCAAATTCCTCATCACTATAAAAATAATTGCCTGAACGCGGCCTTAAAATGGGATATAATTTGATCGAGATTTTTTCTCTTACTAATTTAATTGTGCCATAGCTTGGCGTGGTGCCGCCTTCTATCGGGTTGTCGCATAATTCAACACGCACAGCGCCGCATTTTTCTGCAATTAAACAAGACTCAATATGAAAAGCACAAACTTCCAATACTGCTTTATTACTCATAGATTTTATTTATAAAAACTTTTTGAAGGAAATATTTTATTGATTGTTTTACCGGTTACAGAGTAAACAAAACCCGGTTGCAAACTATAGGCGCCATATTCACCTTTTTTATTCAATGCTACAAAACCTACCTGAATATCTTTTGATTTTTCAGGATTTCTTTTTACAATTCTTTCAACAGCTTCCCTGCACGCATCTTCAGGGCTTTTGCCTTGCCGCATCAATTCAACCACTAAATGTGAACCAACAATGCGAATTACTTCTTCACCCACACCGGTTGATGTTGCCGCACCAATTTCATTATCAACATATAAGCCAGCGCCAATGATAGGAGAGTCGCCAACACGGCCATGAATTTTGTAAGCGAGCCCGCTCGTTGTGCATGCGCCGCTTAAATTACCGTTTGCATCCATTGCCATCATGCCAATAGTGTCATGGTTGGACGGCCCGCCCGGCATAGGGTCTTTGCTTTTATCATACAACCTGTTCTCCACATTTATCTCCGGATGATAGTTAGATGTCTTCAACCATTCTTTCCATGCCTTTTCGCTTTCTGGTGTTAAAAGATTTTCTTTTTTAAAACCATTGGCTAACGCGAATTGCAATGCGCCTTCACCAGCTAAAACAATATGCGGCGTTTTTTCCATCACCAATCTTGCAACAGAAATAGCATGAACAATATGTTCAAGGCACATTACAGAACCACAGTTATAATTTTCATCCATAATGCAGGCATCAAGTGTTACATGGCCGTCACGATCAGGCAATCCACCTAATCCAATAGTTTGATTGGTTGGATCGGCTTCAGGAATTTTTACACCGGCTTCAACAGCATCCAATGCTCTTCCGCCCTTACCTAAAATTTCCCAGGCGCCTGCATTTGCCGTTTGTCCGAAACCCCATGTAGATACAACAACCGGGTTATCTTTTATGTTATATATTTTTTTATCCCGGGCTATAAGTTTGGTGCTGCTTAAAGCAGCAGCAGAGCCCAATGCGGCGGTTTGTAAAAATTTTCTTCTTGAAGCCATTGTTATTGTTTTATTAATGAATAATAGTGTTTTTTTTAATGAGGCGCAACAAAAGCCGTATCCATTTCTTCGAGTGTTTTGCCTTTTGTTTCTTTTACAATTGTTAAACTGAATATGAGATTGATTAAACTGAAGACTGCGAATGCCCAAAAGGTAAATGCGGGCCCCACTTTTTCCAGCAGCCAGGGAAAGAACTGGCCAACCAGCCATACGGCTATCCACAAAGCCATAGTGCAAACCGTAACTGCTTTTACACGCACATGCGTTGGAAAAATTTCATTGATGATGATCCATGTTACCGGGCCTATAGAGAAGGCGAAACAAATAATATAGATCATCATTAATACCAATAATAAAATGCCTTGTGTATTGTTGGTATAAAAAAGAGCGCCGCATAATATCAGTGAAATGATGATGCCTGTTAACCCGGTTTTTAATAAAAATTTGCGGCCGTATTTATCAGCGTAAGCAATAGCAATAATGGTAGATAAAAAATTTACCGTGCCGATAATAACCTGGAACATTAATGCATTGCTACTGTCAAAACCTGCCGACTGAAATATGTTGGGGCCATAATAAATAATAGCATTGATGCCGGAAAATTGTTGCAGCACCGCCAATACAATTCCGATGATTAACGGAATGCGGACCGATGGGTGCAACAAAGAGACCGAGGCTGTTTTTGTTCTTGCCCTTGCATTTTCAATATCGCTGAGTTCCTTATCTGCTGCGGGTTTCGGGCGAACTGTGTATAAAATATTCTGTGCATCGGCCTGCCTGTTTACCTCAACCAGCCAGCGCGGGCTTTCGGGCACTTTTATCAATAAGAATAAAAAGAGGATAGAAGGAATACACATCACCATAAACATGCCACGCCAGGGTTCTGCCAGTAATTCACTGCCGCTGTTGCCTGATGCAGACAGTATAGCTGCATTTGAAAAGTAGGCGAGAAGAATGCCGAAAGTAATAGCGAGTTGATAATAAGCAACCATTCTTCCTCTTTTATCTGCCGGTGCAAATTCTGATATATACATGGGCGAGATAACAGAAGCCATGCCAACGCCAATGCCGCCGATCATTCTTGCAGCCACAAGTAAGGTAAAGGAAGAAGCAAAACCGCAACCAAACCCTGATAATAAAAACATAACTGCCGCGATGATGATGGTTTTCTTTCTGCCAATTCTATCGCTGATAATACCTGTTGTAAATACGCCGATGATAGAACCTAATAAGCCGCTGCTCACTAACCAGCCTTCAGCAACTGTATCTAATGAAAATTGTGTTTTTACAAAACTGATAGCGCCTGAAATAACGGCTGTATCAAACCCGAATAATAAACCGCCAAGCGCAACGGCAAAACAGATATAGTTTGTTCGTTTACTAAAATTCATAAGGCAATCGTTGTTGTTTATTCTCCTTCTCCAGGACGTTTGTAATCATCATCGTAGCGTTGAATATCGGCCTGCTGCCAGTTGCCAAATGCCACTTCCAGCACACGCACTGCTTTATCTCCTTTGCAGGAAAGGCGGTGCTTTTCATTGGCAGGAATCCATATTTCATCGCCTGCATTGCAATCTTTTATGTCATCGCCAACCTGCACGGTGGCGCCATCATCAATCACAATCCAAAGTTCTGCACGGCCTGTATGCGACTGAAGGCTTAAACGCTGGCCGGGCAGCACGCTCATTAAACTTACCGTGCAATCTTCATTGAATGCAAACTGTTTAAAAGTGCCCCACGGCCTTGATACAAAAGCCACATCAGGCTTTGTAACGGGAATGGGTTTGGTTACATATTCACTCATATATTTTTGTGATTTTTGTTTGAATTATATTAAACCTAACAGGTTTCAAAAACCTGTCAGGTTTGTTGCAACGTCATTTCGACGATAGGGGAAATCTCCCGATTATCAACAGGCATAATAATTAATCAACGATTTAAACTTGCTCAACCTTAATAGAAAAAATCATAATTATAAAACCCAACCTTATTATTTTATTAATAAGGTTGAAGAAGGTGTTGCTAAATTCTATTAAGGTCAAACAATTATTCACTCATCTTTATTTTCAAGAGATGTCTCGTTACCCCGACATGACATTCAAAGAACTTTATTAAATCAATCAACTTGCATGTGTTGATTAAAAACTTTATGCTTTAAATCTTACAAACGCTTTCAATGTTGCGCACTCTTTTCCTTCACTTTCACCATAAGGGCGAATCGTATATTCTTTCACTGATTCGGGAATGATGAACGTTTCTGCATAATGCACAATAAAAGGTTCGAATGCATTGGCCGGGCTTTCAACAATCGCTTCACGGCCTTCAATCAAATTCAGCACATTCACACTGCCATTTGTTTGATGCGGTACTGTGGCTGTAAACCAATGACGGCGTGTTTCTATAAACTCAGTTTCATGCAGGCCGGTATATTCTTCCCGCCAGCCATCACCGCGGTTTATTTCTTTTATTGTGTTAACTAAATTATTTTTTGTCCATTCGGTTGTACGCGACCAGTCAATAACTTTTTCGCCATGTTTTATATTAATGGGCCGTGGCTTTCCATCTAAACCCAATCTTCCCCAATCCCATAATTTAAATGTGAAGATGTAGGGGGTTGCACTTATTTCAAGCACCATGCTTCCCCTGCCGGAACAATGCACCGTGCCGGATGGTATTAAAACATGATCGTGTTTTTTGACAGGTATTTTATTTACGAATTTGTCAGCATCAAAAGGTTGTTCGCCTTTTTGCGCTTCCGTTAATTCGGCAATCATTTGTTGTGGTTCAATGTTATCTTTTAAGCCGAGATATACAAAAGCATCTTCATCGGCATCCAGCATATAATAGCTTTCATCCTGCGTATAAAACATGCCGAATTTTTCACGGATATATTCATTTGTTGGATGCACCTGCAGGCTTAGGTTGCCACCTTCAATCGTATCTAAAAAATCGAAACGGATGGGAAACTCTGCGCCAAACCTCGCTTCAACAACATTGCCTAATAAGGCTTTTGGCTGCGCAAAAACAACGTTGATGGAAGGCGTTTCAAAAACAACATCATTAAACTGCAACAATAAACTGTTTTCTTCCGGCACACCATCGAAGCACCAGGCAAAGTTTTTTTCGCTCTTATCAAGGCCGCAATATTTCTTCATCCATTGCCCGCCCCAGGGGCCGGGATCAAAAAACGGAACAACGCGGAAAGGCTGATGCGCCGTTTGTTTTAATGCTTCGTTGAAAGCTTTGCCATCAACAATTTTAGGGTTATTTTTTTTAACGGTGTCCACTACAAAATCCCATTTGTTCATCAATGTTTTTTTGTGGCGATTAACCACACGCCAGTCAACAAAATAGGCTTGTTTATATTGAAGTGAAGCTTTCAGGTTTTTATTATTTACACCAAGGTTACTTACTTCATTCCTGCGTTGGCGAAGCTGGCCTTCCCAGCGTGTCATATCTAAATAAAGCAGGAGGTCATATTGCTGGGGAAGCAGGGTTGCTCCAACGCCATATATAATTATTGTGCCTTGTTTCTGTTCTAATTCTTTTTTGAAATGCTCAATCTTTTCTGCATCAAAAAAATCGTTGATTGTAAGACGGGTGATATAACCAAATACTGCATCATCCGTAACATCTGGATATACCATTTTGCTGATTGCATCTTCAGGCAGCATGTAGTCTTTGGTAAGAATAAATTCACCTTTAACTGAAGATTGAAGATTGTTCAACACTTCTTCATCCAGTATTTCGGTATAACATTCAATGGCAATAATTTTTTTTGTATTGGGTACTGATTGAATGCTGTTGTTGATAATATTGCTAACCTGTTCCCAGCCCTCGCCACAAACAACATTTTTATTATTTGCCTGAACAATAGGAAACTTGTTATAATTAGGAATATACGTAGCCATTAGAAATTTATAATTTAATCTTTATGTATTTACTCTTATTGTATAGACCTGGCTAATACCCGGGAGATTTCTCCTGTCGCCGAAATGACGTTCAATGTGGCTGTGTTTGTTCACGGTCTTCAAACGTCATGCCGGGTAACGAGGCATCTCTATATTATTAACCAGTTTGATGATTGAAGCAGTGTTCAATCGTCTTTATAAAATCAATCAGCAATATCAATTATACTTTATGCTGCAAACAATACACAGCGCCATAAATGCCCGCATCGCTTAACAGTTGCGATGGTTCAATTTCAACCTTTCCCCATGGCGTCCAGGCATGTTTATGAACAAGTTCTTTTATACCTGGTATCAATTCTTCATGCCGGTGCATTACACCGCCGCCAATAACCACTACTTCCGGGTCGTAAGCATGAATGAGGTTTACAATAGCTGCGGACCAAAGCTGTATGCAATCGTTTTTAAATTCAACAGCCAGCGCATCGTTTTTATCTGCTTCGTTAAACAAGGCTTCAAAATCTATCACATCAACTTTTGATAATGAACTCTTGCCGAATGCTTCATGCGCCTGTATCCTTTCTTTTAAACTCCAGGTTGCGGCATAGGCTTCCACGCAGCCTTTATTGCCGCAGGTGCATTGCCTGCCATTATAAACAACCGAGATGTGCCCGCCGAGGCAACCGGCCTCAAAATGTTTGCCACGCATTACCTGCCCGTTCATAATAACGGACGTGCCGATGCCTGTGCCAATCGTCATCACTACAAGGTCATCTGTATCGCTGCCGGCGCCATATTTCCATTCACCCACAGCAGCAAGACGGGCATCGTTATCCATAAAAAAATCAACGTTCCAGTTGGCCTGCACCCATTCATCCAGCTTTATATGCAAGGCATCATCGTATTTAGCGTTAGTGCTTAATATTTGATTGGTGGTTGGATCTACCAGTCCCGGGAACCCAAAACCAATGCCTTTAAATGTATTGATATTAACATTGTTTGCATGAAGCAATGCATTCATGTGATCTTTTATTACGGGCAGGGTTGCAGCTAACCCTTTTGCTGATTGTGCGGGAATAATTTGTTTATCAACCAGCATGTTATTGCCTTGCTTATTGCAGCTCACCAACCCAAGTTTTATTCTTGTGCCGCCTAAATCAATGCCGATAAAAAAATCATTCATCACAATTATTTATAAAGGTTACCTGCTAATAAGTTCTGGTTTGCCTTGTCGCTGTACAAGGATTTTTGAAAAGCCCTGTTCGCTGATGGTGGCATAATCATGACCGGCATCAGAAGGCCAGAAGGCGCTAAAAGAAAGTATGGTATTGCCTGTGTTGGCAGTACGGTGTGCTGTATTGCCTTTGATATAATGAATGCTGCCCGGATACATTTTTTCAGCCCATGTATTGCGGTTTTCGTCCATTAAGATCAACATGCCTTCGCCCTGTAATGTGCAATAAAATTCACCGCGGTTTCTTATTTTATGAAAATGGCCTTTCGTCATAAAATATTCGTTGCCCACCGTGCCTGGATGTATATAGGTTATGCCGTAAAACAAACCGCCTTCTATGTCATGCTCAACCGGAAAATAAGATTCAACTTCATACACCACTGTTTCGGGGTCCATCTTCTCCAATGCAGTCTTATCAAAAAATATGTCTTTTAAATTTTTTAATCTTCTGTCTATACGATCAATATTTTTTCCTTTTAATTCTTTGTTTATAAATGTTATGCCGGGTTCGAGAATAGAACTCATAATGCTGTAATATTTAAAATGATTGCCTGTCTATCATGATAAAAGGATTTTCAATAACATGGTGGTCTCCGTTTATTACCATTTCAGCCATTGAACGGCCCATGGCTTCAAAATCGGTTGTAATGGTTGTAATGCCATTGCCAATTACGCTTTTTAAATTGGTTTCGTTATAGGAAATAATGCCAATGTCTTTACCCGGCTGCCAGCCTTTTGATTTTGCAAATTTTACAATCTGAACAAGATCGTTGTCGTCAATAACAATAAAGGCATCGAGTTTTTTAATGTTGACTTCATTAACGGTATTAATAACTGCGGTGGCAATGGTTTTTGTTTTAGCGAATTTGTTGAAGCCCGTTATAATATCTTTTGTGCGGACAGATTCGGGAAAAACAAGCAGTAACCTTTTATACTTTGTTATAAGATTTTTGTTGGAAAGAAGGATAGAGTAAATATCTTTTTCAAAGTTTTGATATACGCCCGGATATTCTTTTTTATATTCTTTAAAGCCAACGTCCAGCAGGAAAGTATTGCGCTGGTCGAGCCTGGAAAGTATGGAAGACGTTGTATCATTTACCTCGGGCATTATGATAAACGTGTTATAATAGCCGCCCTGTTCGCGAATGAGCGATTCAAACATTTTTATGCTGTGGTGGTGGAAATAAATATCAAGCGTGCAATCCTTTGGCAGGGCATTCAATAATGCATTAAACAAAGTTTCTTTATAGAGCGTAAAAGTGCTGAACAAAAGAAAGATGCGCTTTATTTGTTTGGTGTCTGTACTTTTTACAAAATAACCTTTTCCGGGAATGGAATCGATAATGCCGGATGCCCTTAAATCGTTGTAGGCGCTGAAAACAGAACCTCTTGCCAGCGAAAAAACCTCCGAGATTTTATTTACGGAGGGAAGGATGTCGTCTTTTACCAAAACACCGTTATCTATATTCCGGTGAATAGACTGCACAATCTGTTTGTAAACAGGCGTGGCAAGCGAAGGATCAATCTGAATGAGTTCCGTTATTTTTTTTTTCATGTGTTAAACAATGAAGACCGGCAAATATAAAACAAACAGGTATATACTGGTATATTATTTTGTCTTTTTTGCATTTTGAGCTGATATGTTTTAAGTGTACATATAATGGATGTGGCTTTGCACGGGGGGTTACTATCTTTTATAATATCTGTTGAAATTGGAAAGATTGTTAAACTCATATAAAAAACTGGAAGCCTGAACAATACACCTGGTTACAACCCGCAGCAAAAACAACATTCACAGCGAAATATATTCTTTCCAATCTTTCGGGTAATAAAAGCTATTCAATCTTAGTGAATAATAAGCCATTAAAAAAAATCATTAGCGATAAAAATGGCAGTATAACTTTTGAGTGTACTGCATCGGATAAACCTTGCGATATTATGGTAATGCCCGGATAGAATAAACTTCATCACTGTACTATTCATCCGGGCAGGTAATGAGTTCGTATTTTAATAACAAGATTTAAAACAGCGGCCTTAAAAATTTCTTGCACTGTCTTTCGCAAATGGTTAATAACTTGCTCACATAAAATATAAACCTCATAATTTAAAGGATTGCTTTATGAATGACAACAAACCGAAAGACAATTCAAGAAGAAGTTTCATCCGCAACGCTTCTATTGCTGCTGCAGGTATTACCATTGTTCCACGCCATGTATTGGGTAAAGGCTACGTAGCCCCAAGCGACAAACTAAACATTGGCTCGATAGGCGCCGGTGGTAAAGGCCAAAGCGATATTGCTATGTTCTTTAAATCGGGTAATGCCAACATTGTGGCATTATGTGATGTTGACGACAGGGCATCAGCCAAAACCAGGGCTAATTTCCCTAAAGCCACTTATTATAAAGACTTCAGGGAAATGCTTGAAAAAGAAAGGGGAAACATTGATGCTGTTTCTGTTTCCATCCCCGATCATTGCCATGCAGTTGCTGCATTAATGGCTATGCAAATGGGAAAGCATGTGTATGTTCAAAAACCAATGACGCATGACATTTATGAAGCGAGAATGTTAACGGAGGCTGCCAGGAAATATAAAGTTGTAACGCAAATGGGCAACCAGGGTTCATCCGGCGACGGTGTGCGGCAAATGCAGGATTGGTATAATGCCGGGCTGATAGGAGATGCACATACCATACGTTGCTGGACTAACAGGCCCGTATGGCCACAAGGTACCGGCTATCCCACAACCAAAGACCAGATACCTCCTGAACTGGATTGGAATTTATGGCTCGGCCCCACTGCGTTTCATGAATACCATGATGGCTTTGTTCCGTTTAGCTGGCGCGGCTATTGGGATTTTGGCACCGGTGCTTTAGGCGATATGGGATGTCATATTATTGATCCGCCATTTAAAGTGGTTGGACTTGGTTATCCTTCAGAAGTGGAATGCAGCGTAGCGGATATTTATGAAAAAATGTGGACACCGGCATATCACCCGGAAAGCTGTCCTGCTGCTTCTTCTATCAAAATAAAATTCCCCGGAAAGAATGGAAAGCCCGATGTGAAACTTACCTGGATGGATGGCAATATACGGCCTGAACGCCCCGATGAATTAGGCCCTGATGAACAAATGGGCAATGCTGATGGCGGCGCTATAATAGAAGGTACAAAAGGCAAAATGATGTGCGGATGCTACGGCGCTAATCCAACACTGTTACCAACTTCAAGAACAAAAGAAGTGGGTAATGTTCCCAAAACCGTTGATCGTGTGCCCGGCGGACAGGAAGGGCACTATGCACAATGGGTTAATGCCTGCATAGCCGGTTATGGAAAAGGATACACCAGTTCCAATTTTGATTATGCCGGCCCGCTTACGGAAACAGTTTTGTTTGCCAACCTTGCACTTCGCAGCTGGAATGTAAAAGACGATAAAGGCCGTTTCCCGGGCAGAAAAAAACTTTTATGGAATGCTGATGAAATGAAGATTACCAATTTTGACGAAGCCAACCAGTTTGTGAGAAGGCAATACCGCGATGGTTATTCTTTTAAAATATAATCTTTCAACGTTTAGATAAAAGAAACTGATAAGTAAAATGCTCATTGCTGCGTCTGCAGGTAATGAGCATTTTTTATTGATAGCACTTCTTTATTATGCCGGTAAATGAATAACCGGTTGCAAAGCTTTGTGCATAGCTGTGTAAATGTTGAAGTAATACTGCGGGCTATTTTTTATTACAGATAAAATTGTTGTAACCTTTTTAAAACCTGCCAACTCTAACAGAATAGGAACAATTTAAAAGTAAAAAAATGGAAACTCCAATTACACAACAACCGGTGATGCAAACATTCAGGCTGTTAAAGTTCACATTTGTAATAGTGCCCATTGTTGCCGGCGCTGATAAATTCACAAACCTGCTTACCAATTGGGAGCAATACCTGAATCCTTCAATAGCAGGCTTGCTGCCCTTTCCCGCGTCCACCTTTATGATGATAGTAGGAATTATTGAAATTATTGCAGGCATTATTGTGCTTAAAAAGGCGGAAATTGGCGGATATATTGTTGCAGCCTGGCTCACCTCAATTGCGTTAACGCTGCTTGCAGGTTTTAATTATGTAGATGTGGCAGTTCGCGACCTGGTGATGGCCATTTCGGCTTTTTCAATGGCAAGATTATCCAGGGTTGCAGCTTAAAATTATTGCAGGCTTATGGCTTCACCCGAACAACTTACCGAAGCGGAAATTATAGCAAGGGTCATACAGGGAGAAAAGGCGCTTTACGAAATCATTGTAAGGCGCTTTAATCCCTATTTATATAAGACCGGCAGGTCTTATAATTATAATCATGAAGATACGCAGGATTTAATGCAGGAAACCTTTATTGATGCTTATAAAAACCTGCAGCAGTTTGAAGGCCGTTCTGGTTTCAAAACCTGGATCATACGCATTATGATGAACAATTGTTACAGGAAAAAAGAAAAGGCAGGGTTTAAAAATGAGGTAATATATGATGCAAACGACAATTCAAAGCCAATGTTTACCAATCAGAATAATGATACAGGCAAAGTAGTTCAAACCCGTGAACTGGGGCACATTATTGAAGATGCACTTGCAGAAATTCCCTTTGATTACCGTATAGTATTTTCCCTGCGGGAGATAAATGGTTTGAGTGTATTGGAAACGTCGCAGTTGCTCCACATCAGTGAAGCCAATGTGAAGGTGCGCCTAAACAGGGCGAAAACAATGTTGAGAAATGAGATTGAAAAAACATATTCCAGCGCGGAACTGTTTGAATTTAATTTAGTCTATTGCGACGCCATAGTAGAAAATGTAATGAAGGAAATAAATAAACTATAGGCAGTCTAAAATCATACGGGCCCACACAACAATATCCTTAACTTTTATTATAACCCTAAGATTTTTTGCTGTAAACTAAACGGCAAATGTTACGCTTCCTCCATCAACTCCAAAATAAATTATCTGCAGTTGCAATGCTTAACAGTTAACTATCCAGTACTGAATTGATAATATAACCAGCGTTGAAGTATATTGGCGAATGAAATAAACGCAAAGGCAGCCGGTTTATTTCAATTAAGGCTATGTGCAGTATAAATTGAACATTAGTGTTTAAGCGTTGTGCACCTAATGAACTATATAAAACCTGACAGATTTTTATGTTTAAGATCAAGATTGCCATTACATTTTTTTTGTTGTTACTGCTTATAAACAGCAACCGTCTTTCCGGTCAAAATAATCATGCAAAACTCTGGTACGATCATCCCGCCAATGCCAGTGTAAAAGATACTTTAGATGGATGGATCAATGATCCTGAATGGCTGAAAGCTTTGCCGGTTGGTAATGGTTTTATAGGTGCAATGGTTTTTGGCGATGTAAATAGAGAGCGGTTGCAACTGAATGAAAAATCGCTGTGGAGCGGAAGCAATGATGATAATGATAATCCTGAAGCTTCAAAATACCTGGGGCAGATAAGGCAATTATTGTTTGAAGGAAAGTATAAAGAGGCTACAGCGCTTACCAATAAAACGCAGGTGTGCAAAGGTGTTGGTTCAGGAAGCGGCAATGGCGCTGCTGTGCCTTATGGCTGCTATCAAACATTGGGTGATCTGTGGCTTGATTTCAATACAAAATCTGCTTACAGCAATTATTACCGTGCGTTAGATTTAATAAATGGTATTGCCCTTACAAAATACCGGCAAAACAATATTGAATTCACGAGGGAAGTGTTTGCAAGCAATCCTGATAAAGCCCTCGTTATTCGTTTAACGGCAGATAAAGCCAATGCAATTTCATTTGCGCTGTCTGTTAACCGTCCTGAAAAATTTACAACCATTGCAGGTAATAACAGGCTTGTTATGAGTGGCACACTTACCAATGGTAAAGGTGGCGATGGTATGAAATATAAATTGTATGCGGTGCCTGTTATAAATGGCGGAAGCATAAAACAGGATGGCAATAAACTCATTGTTTCAAAAGCAAATGCTGTCACCATTATTGTTACTGCTGCCACTAACTACAGGCTTCATTATCCGGATTATGTAAATAATAATTTTGAAGGTGAATTAAATGCAATAACTAATAAAGCTGTTTCAACACCATACAATACTTTAAAAGAAAACCATGTAAAAGATTTTTCATCGTTCATGAAAAGGTCTTCATTGCAGTTAGCAGGCTCTTCAACTGAAAATTTACCTACCAATAAATTGCTTGAAGAAAATCTTCATACAAATAATGAATCGAGCCTTTATTCATTGTATTACCAGTTTGGCCGTTATGTGTTATTATCATCATCAAGGGAAGGCAGTTTGCCGGCTAACCTGCAAGGTATCTGGGCCAATAAAATTCAAACGCCCTGGAACGGAGATTATCATACGGATATTAATGTGCAGATGAATTACTGGCCTTCGGAAGTTACCAATCTTTCTGAATGTGATATGCAGTTGATTGATTTGATTGAATCGCTGGTAACGCCCGGAACAAAAACTGCATCAGTGCAATATAACATGCATGGATGGTGCATTCATCCTATTACAAATGTATGGGGTTATACAGCGCCCGGCGAAGACCCGTCCTGGGGTTTGCATGTTGGCGCAACCGCCTGGATGTGCCAGCATTTATGGGAACATTATGCATTTACATCCGACACTGCTTATTTGCGCCGCGTATATCCAATTTTGCAAAAAGCATGTTTGTTTTATTTTGACTGGCTTGTAAAAGATCCTTCAAGCGGCAAACTTGTTTCGGGGCCGGCATCGTCACCGGAAAATAGTTTTGTTGCGCCCGACGGAAGCATTGCCAGCATAAGCATGGGGCCGTCTCACGACCAGGAAGTAATCCGCGATTTATTCAACAATACCTTACAGGCTGCGCAAGTATTAAATATAAATAGCAGTGATGATTTTGTTCATCAGTTGCAACAAACCAATAATGAGCTTGCTATGCCCGGCATTGGAAAAGATGGAAGGTTGATGGAATGGGCGCAGGAATTTAAAGAAGTTGAACCGCATCATCGCCATACGTCGCATTTGTTTGCTTTATATCCCGGCGATGAAATTACATTAGATAAAACACCGGCATTGGCTGAAGCTGCAAAGAAATCGCTTGAGGCGCGGGGCGATGATGGCACGGGATGGTCTTTAGCCTGGAAGATAAATTTCTGGGCGCGTTTGCACGATGGCGATCATGCTTTAAAATTATTGAACCGCCTGTTAAAACCTGTACATGTAGCCGGTGTTGCTATGAATAACGCCGGTGGCACATACAATAATTTATTTTGCGCACATCCGCCATTTCAGTTGGATGGCAATTTTGGCGCTGCGGCTGGTATTGCAGAAATGTTATTGCAAAGCCATGAAAATTTTATAGAACTACTGCCGGCATTGCCTGCTTCCTGGAAAGATGGCTCAATTAACGGGCTTTGCGCAAGAGGTGGTTTTGTAATTGACATGCAATGGAAAAACGGCAAGCTTGTGCAGGCAACATTATTTTCAAAAAACGATAGTTTGTGTACCATTAAATACGGAGCAAAAAAAGCAACACTCAAAACAAAAGCAGGTGCACAGTATAACTTAATTGACCTTATTCAATAAAGAGGCATATAAAAAGCGGCCTTGCATAATTTACAAGGCCGCTTTTTTGTTTTGATAATACAATTTTATGCTTCACAACTTTTACAGCTTACCAGGCTTGTTACCATTTCTTTTGAAACGCTTTGGCTGCGCTGGTAGTAAAGTGTTTTTACTCCCAGTTTCCAGGCCTCAATCAGCAGCCTGTTTACATCCTTTACAGGAAGGTCTGCAGGTATATTTAAGTTAAGGCTTTGCGACTGGTCAACATATTGCTGGCGAATGGACGCCTGCTGGATGATTTCGAGCTGGCTTATTTCTTTGAATGTTTTAAACACTTCTTTTTCTTCAGCCGATAATTCTTTAATATGCTGAACACTGCCATGGTTCAGCATAATGCTGCGCCAGGTATCTTCATTGTCAATACCTTTTTTTACAAGCACTTCCTTAAGGTATTTATTCTTGCGGATAAAATTCCCTTTTGATAAACCGGCTTTATAATAGTTGCTGCTATACGGTTCAATGCCGGGAGAAGTTTGGCCAAGTATAGCGGAAGAAGAAGTGGTGGGCGCTATTGCCAGCAGAGTTGTATTTCTTAAACCATAACCTTTTAGCATTTCCGGTTCTCCATATATCCATGCCAAATCTTTACTGGCTTTTACAGCTTTGGTTTGAATATCTTTAAATATAAGGGAAGTTAATTGCTTAGCCCTTAGCCCTTCAAAAGGGATCATATTTTTTTGCAAATAAGAATGCCAGCCTAATACGCCTAAACCCAGTGCCCTGTGCCTTTTGGCAAACAGGTTGGCCGATTTAAGATAGTGATTGCCTTCTGTTTTGGTAATGAATTCCTGCAGCACGGCATCCAGGAAAAAGATAGCCAGCTTAACGGCGTTTGTATCTTTCCATTCATCATACAATTCAAGGTTCATAGATGAAAGGCAGCAGATGAAAGATTCATCTTCATTTGAAGGCAACATAATTTCTGAGCAGAGGTTGCTGGCATGAATGGTTAAATCCGCATCTTTATACACCTGGGGCTTATTCCTGTTTACGTTATCGGTGAAAAAGATATAAGGCAATCCTTTCTGCTGGCGGCTCTCCAACACTTTTGCCCAAATCTCTCTCTTCTTCTTATCCCCGTCAATCATATCCTGCATCCAGTAATCAGGTACACACACACCGTAAAAAAGATTTTGTATGGGATGGCCAATATCTTTTATAGAAAGAAACTCTTCTATGTCGCCGTGGTCAATATCAAGATAAGCTGCAAAAGCGCCACGGCGTACGCCACCCTGGGAAACCGTATCCATTGCCGTATCAAATAACCGCATAAAACTTACTGCACCGCTGCTTTTACCATTATCTGTAACAGCACTGCCTCTTTCGCGCAAAGCGCCAAAATAAGCAGATGTGCCGC
Source organism: Parafilimonas terrae (assembly GCF_900115755.1). GTDB lineage: Bacteria > Bacteroidota > Bacteroidia > Chitinophagales > Chitinophagaceae > Parafilimonas > Parafilimonas terrae. Next base: position 141,244 of record NZ_FOXQ01000009.1, on the reverse strand, counting down.
CGCCCAGTTTGGTTTGCATAATTACTTCGCCCAGTTTATGGGTAATGCCTTCAATATAATCAGGCACATGCACATTAAAGCACGATATGGGAAGCCCGCGCTCGGTGCCCATATTGGCCCAAATGGGCGAACTGAGGCTCATCCATCCCCGTTCTATCATTTCGCGAAATGCATCTTTTAATTCAGGTTTATATAACCGCTGTGCGGCGGCGGCGCAAATTCTTTCTATAGCGCCATCAACTGTTTCCCCTTTTAAAAGATAACCGCGGTTTAATATTTGTTCACTTTCTTCATTTTTCCACCAGAGCTTTTCCTGCTCATATTTGCCGGCTATATCTGATAGCTGGGCGGCAGGCGCCGGCACATCTGCTGCGTCAAACAATGTTGTCATTAACGGAAAATTTAAAGGATGATTAGATTGTAAGAAATTATAAATAGTTAAAATAAATCGTCGGCAGAAATGCTCTTGTCAAACTTGGTATATTCTACCGGGCGTTTGGCAAAAAAATCGTCGAGGCTATTGGAGAAAACTTCTTCTTCAAACCAAACCATTGGAGCAATTTGTGCATTGCTTACATTGAATAAAGGTTTTAACCCTATTTGAACCAGGCTGTCATCTGCGCGTTTCTTCATAAAATTAGCGAGGTCGTATTTACGGATGATATCCAGTTCGCCTGCGCTGAATATCCAGTCGATTATCCGTATTTCGGTGTAAATAGATTGGTCCACAATATCGCGAATCCTGCTTACCATGCTTTCACTGAATATATCAGGATATTCTTCTTTCAGTTTGTTTACGAGGAAGATGCCCGCATTTGCATGTATCTGTTCATCCACCGATGTCCAGGCAATAATATTGCTTACGTTTTTCATAAGGCCTTTAAACCTGGTAAAGGCAAGAATGATGGCAAACTGGCTGAAGAGGCTCACATTTTCAATAAGCATACTGAAAAGAATGAGCGAAAAGACGTATTCTTTTTGGTCGGTTGATTTTGTATGCTGCAATGCAGTTGAAAGATAATCGATGCGTTCTTTTATTACAGGCACCTGCAAGAGGTGTTCAAATTCATTATTATAACCGAGCACTTCCAGCAGGCGGGAATACGCTTCGGAATGCCTGAATTCACATTCGGCAAAAGTGGCGCCCAGGCCATTAATTTCCGGTTTTGGAAAATGATGGTACAGGTTTCCCCAAAACGATTTCACCGCCACTTCCACCTGGGCAATGGCAAGCAGGCTGTTTTTTATGGCATTTTGCTCGGCAGGGCTTAAGTGGGCATGAAAATCCTGAACATCGGCAGTAAAGTCTATTTCCGAATGAACCCAAAAAGATTTATTGATGGCCGTGGTAAACTGAAGCACTTCAGGATACTCAAATGGCTTGTACTGAATTCTCTTATCAAATAACCCCATAATAATTTATTTTAAAGCGAAACTTCTATCTGTAACAGCTAATGCCGTTATAAACAGAAGAAAATGTATTTATAAATGCAGAAAATAAAAACCTTTTATATATTTTTATATATTGATGTATATAAAACCTAAGCTTTCAAATTTTCGCTGGTGCAAGCAATCTTTATAAATCTTATTTATAGTTTGCCACGGAGAGAAAAGAAGCTGGGCATACAATGCGCTGCGGCTGATGCGCCGTGTTTGTAAAACCAGATCCTGCCTTTCCTCCGAAGGCCTGATTGCTTATGGATGTTTTGGCAGGTCTTCTGACTTGCTCCATTGTTTATAACCTTCCCGTTATAATTTACAGTGGCATTTAATATAAACAATTTTCACAGAGCTTACAGCTACGGGATAGTTTTCGATTTACACGAAATTCCCTTTTAATAACGTGCCCGCGTTAATTGCGGTGTTAACCAAAACATGCATGTAAAGTAATAACCCAAAATAAAAATGCCGGGAATTGTTATGCACCTTTTGTTGAAAACAAAATATTGGTTTTCTTTTTAGGAAGGTAAAGAAGATGCCGGATATAAATATGCTTTGGCAAGCGCACCTTTGAATATTGATTCTTCAATATTGTTTACTTAAGGTTAATTTTTAAATTATAATAATCAATAATTAATACTCAATATTCAATACGCATTTTGTAAACGTTTGCAATTGAACATTGATTATTGCGTATTGAATATTGAGCATTTTTAAGTAAACATTGATCACTGATTATTGATAAGCCTGCCCGGGTTATTCGCAATAAATTCTTTCCAGCCTTTGAATGATTTTTGCTGAGCTGAAACAATAGTGCCTGATGCATAATGATGGCAAAGCGCTACAGCCAAAGCATCGGTTGCATCAAAAAAATGCGGCACCTCTTCCAGCTTAATTATTTGCTGCAGCATTTTATACACCTGTTCTTTGGTTGAATTACCATTGCCGGTAATGGACTGCTTTATTTTTTTAGGAGAGTATTCTGTTACAGGCAATGCGGCCTGCATGGCTGCTGCAATGGCCACGCCCTGTGCCCGCCCAAGTTTAAGCATGCTTTGAACGTTTTTGCCATAAAACGGCGCTTCTATGGCAAACATATTAGGGTTATAGTTTTTTATAAGTTCACTTACTTTTGAAAAAATAATTTCGAGTTTTTGATAAGTGTCTTTTTGTGCAGTAAGTTTTAAAACGTTCATGTGCAGCAATTTTATTTCATTGCCTTTTACAGATAAAACTGCGTAGCCCATGATAACGGTGCCGGGATCAATTCCGAGAATTATTTTTGAAGCGCTATTCATTGAAACGTGAAAGTACTATTTGTACATTATTAAACTTCATGCAAAAAAAACATCTTGCAAGGCAATTAAAGGTTTTATTGAATTATGTTTTAGGGCCGTTGCTTTTTATTGTGCTGGTTTATATCATTTACAAAAAAGTAGAAACGCAGCCTGATCTTCCGCAGAAATTGGAGGTGCTTAAAAGCTCTTTTTCTTCAAAAAATATATGGAAAATCGTAAGCCTGTTTTTATTGCTTTGTTTAAACTGGAGCATTGAAGCGCGTAAATGGCAGCTATTAATGCGCCCGGTGGAGAAGGTGAATTTTATAACCGCAATTAAAGCTATTTTATCAGGGCTGGCATTGTCATTGTTTTTACCAAATGGTTTTGGTGAATATCCTGCCCGTGCTTTGTATATGAAGGAAGGAAACCGTTTGCGTTCCGTTGCTTTGAATGTGGCGGGCAGCATGGCGCAGCTTATTGTTACGCTTGTTGTGGGCACCACATCTTTAATTTATTTGAAAACCTTTGCATGGCCAAAGTTTGAGCCGCTGGAAGGGTTGTCGGTTTTGTGGCTTAACGGCATTATTTCAATGATTATTTTAGGCACATTAATATTGTTGATTACTTATTTCAGGTTATCGTGGCTTACGCGGCTTGCCGAAAAAATACCTTTCATGCTGCGTTATAAATATTTAATTGAAAATGTAGAAGCATTTCATTGGAAAGAGTTAACAAGAATTTTAGGTTTGTCATTCATTCGTTTCATTGTTTTTGCTGTTCAGTACATGGTGGTGCTGCATTTATTTGAAGTAAAGATTGATGCTGTTGATGCTTTTTGTACAACCAGTGTTTTATTTTTATTCCTGGCAATTTTGCCAACCATTCCGTTCGCTGATGTTGGCATAAGAGGACAGGCCGGTACGCAGTTGTTTGGACTAATAACGCCTGATGCATTTGGCGTTATCGCAACTATAGCAGTAATTTGGTTTGTAAACCTTATAATACCATCGGCAGCCGGCAGTTTGTTTTTGCTGGGTATAAAGCTTTTTAAAAGAGGAGATAAACAAAACAACAAGAAATCGTGATAAGAAAACTCCTGGTATGTTTTTTTTGTTTGATAATATGCTTAAGGCTTTCAGCCGATAATGATGAATTTTGCGGCATACGCAATACGGCTTTTAAAGCAGGTGAAAGCATAACCTTTACTGTTTATTATTCTGTGATAGGCATATATATAAATGCAGGCACAGCTAATTTTACCACAACGCTTGAAAAATTAAATAATATACCTGTTTATCATGCGGTGGGCACCGGCACTTCCAACTCGCGGTATGACTGGATATTTAAAGTAAGGGACCGCTATGAAACTTTTTTTGATACAGCCTATTTGCTGCCTTTGAAATTTATCCGCAATGTGAATGAAGGCGGTTATAAAAAAACAGAGAATATAACTTTCAACAGGAAGGCTAATACAGCCACTTCAACAAAAGGAACTTATACGGTTCCCAATTGCATACAGGATGTTTTAAGCGCCGTTTATTATGCACGCAATATTAATTTCAGCCAGTATAAAATTGACGATAAAATCCCTTTCAGTATGTTTTTAGATAACCAGGTATATAATCTTTACATCCGCTATCTTGGTAAAGAGGTTGTAAAAACACGCTATGGAAAATTCAATGCCATTAAATTCAGCCCGCTGCTTGTAAAGGGAACCATATTTGAGGGTGGAGAGAAAATGACGGTGTGGGTAAGCGATGATGCCAACCATATTCCATTGCGCATTGAAAGCCCTATAACCGTTGGCAGCATTAAGGTGGATATGATGCAATACCGCAATCTCCGTTATCCTTTATCATCTAAGATAAGTGTGCGGTAAAACCGTCAACGGTCAACGGTTAACTGTCAACCGCCAACGGCCTTAAGCAAATGAAGCCTATAACAATCCTTTGCCCGACAGGTATTCTGCAATCTGCACTGCATTGGTAGCAGCACCTTTACGCAGGTTATCGCTCACAATCCAAAGGTTTAAAGTGTTTGGTTGCGTATCATCCCTTCTTATCCTTCCTACAAACACTTCGTCTTTTTCATGCGCCCATAAAGGCATAGGGTAAACCTGCGCAGACAGGTCATCCTGCACCACAACACCCGGCGCCTCACTCAATATTTTCTTTACTTCTTCAATATCGAAATCGCTATTAAATTCAACGTTAACACTTTCACTGTGGCCGCCAACAACGGGTATGCGCACGGTGGTAGCCGTAACCATAATATTATCATCACGCATAATCTTTCTTGTTTCGTTCACCATTTTCATTTCTTCTTTGGTGTAGCCGTTATCAAGAAATACATCTATCTGCGGAATAACATTTAAGTCAATAGGATATTTATATGCCATGGGGCCGTCAGCTACATTTTTACGTTCATTATACAACTGGTCAACGGCTTTCTTACCTGTACCTGTTACACTTTGATAAGTGCTTACAACAATTCTCTTAATGCCATATTTTTTATGCAGCGGGTTTAATGCCACTACCATCTGAATGGTAGAACAGTTAGGATTGGCAATAATTTTATCTTCAGCAGTTAATGCATCTGCATTCAGCTCGGGCACAACTAATTTTTTTGATGGGTCCATACGCCACGCACTGGAGTTATCAATTACAGTAATGCCGGCTGCTGCAAACTTAGGCGCCAGTTCAAGCGAGGTGCTGCCACCCGCAGAAAATATAGCCACGTTTGGTTTGGCGGCAATAGCATCTTCATAAGAAATAACCTTGTATTTCTTTCCCTTAAACTCAACTTCCTTACCGATAGAACGTTCACTTGCTACGGGAAATAACTCCGTTACAGGAAAATTTCTTTCCGCTAATACCTGTAACATTTTTGAGCCAACCAGGCCGGTTGCGCCAACTACTGCAACTTTCATTTTGTGATGGTTTTTTTATTTTTATGAATTAAGCTTTTGAATATCTATCCGGCTTCTGTTGCGTCGCACACTGAAGCTGTAATAATTCTGTTCAGCACTGAAAAACATTTCGCTCTGCAAAGTCTCCGCACTTCACAGGTTTATGCGCAAAGCCTCTGACTTTATTATGCAAGGCATTAAAAAAGCCTTCCGTTTTTTTGGAAGGCTTTCTGTTTTATCTTCATTAAGCATACAACATCATGCACCTTCCTTTTTAAAGAATGTCTTTATGCACTTTGTATGTTTCTTAATCATTTGCATTTTGCTGCGCGAAAGTAATGTGTTAAACAAATACGCCAAAATATTTTTTGAATAAATAATCAATGCTCAATTATTTCATCAGCTAAATGAACATGATTGTTTTGTATTGAACATTGAGTGGTTCAAATAATCAATAACCAACGCTCAATAATCAATATTCAAAAGAACCAGCCTTTATCCCAATTACTAATTCCCTATTCCCATCATTACCAGATCTTAATCCGCTTATCTTCCGGTATAAACATCTTATCACCAGGCTGCACATTAAATGCTTTATAAAAAGGGCCGAAGTTGGCCAGCGGCCCGTTTACCCTGAACATGGCAGGAGAGTGGGGATCAACATTTGCATAAAAACGCATGGTTTCAGGCTTTAATTTTTCACGCCATACCTGCCCTATAGAAATAAAGAATCTTTGATCTGGCGTAAAGCCATCAATCCTGGTTGTATCCTGGCCTTGTTTAGTCATTTTAAAAGCATCGTAAGCAATGGCAACACCGCCAATATCTGCCATGTTTTCGCCGGTGGTTAAAGCGCCGTTTACATGTATGCTGTCAATTATTACATAGCTGTTATATAAATCAATTACCTGTTTCGATTTTGCTACGAATTTTGCACTGTCTTCTTTGCTCCACCAGTTTTTAAGATTGCCGTCTTTATCATATTGTGCGCCTTCATCATCAAAGCCATGCGTCATTTCATGGCCTATTACCATGCCAATGCCGCCATAGTTAATGGCATCGTCAGCATTCGGATCAAAGAATGGGAATTGTAATATGCCTGCCGGGAAAACAATCTCGTTGAACGTTGGGTTATAATAGGCGTTAATGGTTGGCGGTGACATTTCCCATTCTGTTTTATCAACCGGTTTGCCAATTTTATCTACCTGGTATTGATATTCATTTTTAGCACATGATAGAAGATTTTCAAAATATTTATCGCTGGTTATGGTAACCTTACTGTAATCCCTCCACTTATCGGTATAACCTATTTTCTTTAAAAATGCATTCAGCTTATCTTTTGCAACAGCTTTGGTGCTGTCGCTCATCCAGTCGAGGTTATCAATTCTTTTGGCAAATGCTTTTTGAAGGTTGTTTACCATATCAAGCATTCTTTGTTTGGCATCTCCTGTAAAATATTTTTTTACATAAAGCTGGCCTAAAGCATCACCAAGAGTATTATCTGTATTTACCACCATACGCTGCCAGCGGGGCCTTAATTTTTGCTGGCCGCTTAAGGCTTTACCGGCGTATTCAAACTTTGCATTTACAAAATCGCTGCTGAGCGCACTGGCTGCATCATTTAAAACATGAAACTTAAAATAAGACTTCCATACATCAACCGGTATTGATTGTAATAGCTGGTTTAGTTTAATATAATATTCAGGCTGGCTAACATTTACGGAATCTGCATGCACGCCAATAGTGCTTAATGTATTTTTCCATGCAAAAACAGGCATTTGCTTATCTAAATCAGCCACCGCCATTTTATGATAATTAGTTTGCGGGTCTCTTAGCTGCACATTGGTTTTATGGCTTGATGCCAATTGTTTTTCCAGCTCATATACCTGCGCCACTTCTATAGCTGCTTTTGAAGAATCGCTGCCCGTTAGCATGAATAACTGCTTCATATAATTTTTATAAGCAGCCACCACTTTTGCAGTAGATGAATCTGTTTTAAAATAATAATCGCGGTCTGGCAAACCAATGCCTGCCTGTGTATAAATGGCAATATTTACAGCGCTGTTTTTTTCATCGGGGCTAACGCCCTGGCCGTATAAAGGATTGCTGTTTTCCATTTCCAGTTTGTTGACAAAAGCCATTATCCCGGTTGCATCTTTAATGGAATCAATTTGCTGCAGGTAAGGTTTTACAGGATCATAACCACGTTGCTCAATAGCTGCCGAATCCATTCCCGACGCATAAAAATCAGCAACCTTTTGTTCTATGCTGCCAGCTTTTTGTTCAGTCTTTGATACAGAATTGAGCAGTGCATGCAGCCTGTCGCGTGTACCATAATAAAGGTCATCAAAAGCGCCAATGCCGGATTCCGTTTCAGGAATGTGAACGGTATCGATCCATTTGCCATTTATAAATTGAAAGAAATTATCGCCGGGTTTTACGGCTGAATCCATATAGCCTGTTTCAATAAACTTGCCTGCTATATATTCTTTGTTCGTGTTGCAGGCAGAAAAGATTATCAAGAAAGAAGCCGCATAAAGCAGTTTATTCATCATAGGAAAAATTTTAAACGCGTAAAGTAAGGATTTACAAAATAGGCATTGCAGTTATTTGATGAGTGAAGTGTAAGATCAACCCATATTAACCAGTAACGCAGCAGCAACAACACCGGCAGTTTCTGTGCGTAATCTTGTATTGCCAAGCGTTACAGGAATGAAATTTTTTTCCAGTGCATTGCTGATTTCTGTGGCAGAAAAATCGCCTTCGGGGCCAATCAGTATTAATTTGTTTTTAGAAGCTGCAGTTATTTGAGTAACTGTTTTTTTTTCTTCTTCCACACAATGTGCAATCAGCTTTATGCCATCAAAACCTTCATTAATAAATGCATTGAATTTTTTAGGCTGATGTAAATGCGGCAGCCATGTTTGCCGGCTTTGCAGCATAGCTGAGATAAGAATATTATGCATCCTGTCAAAACGAAAATGTTCTTTTTCTGTATGCTCACAAATAAGCGGGATGATTTCACTAACGCCTATTTCCGTTGCTTTCTCTAAAAACCATTCAAAACGCGATGGGTTTTTCAGCAATGATATGGCTATTGAAACATTACCTGCAGCTTGCAGCTTGAGGCTTGCAGCTTCCATCTTTACTCCACAATGTTTCTTATCAGCATTAATAATTGTTGCTGTAAACAAACTCCCTTTTCCATCGGTGAGCTGTAATTCTTCGCCTGCTTTCATGCGCAGCACCTGCACGCAGTGTTTGCTGGTTTCTTCACTTAAAACATGCACAAGTTGCTGAATGTTTTCTTCGTAAAAATATGGAAGGTTCATGCGCCATAAATGTAGTCAGAATTATGGAGTTGCTGCATGCGATAAATAATTATAGCTTATCATTAAACCGCCAGCCCGGTAAGCATTTTTTATCAATTCAAATAATTCCTTAATCGTACAATTCATCCTTCATAAAAACAATTCATACATTAAATTATGCAGGTTATGTAATTGCCTGGAAAGTTATAGGCATAATCGTGCTATTGATTTTTATATTTGAGTACCAAATTTATTCATGCGCCGCTGTTTACTGTTGCTTTTATGGCTCTTCTTTTTATTGCCTGCGTTTTCGCAGCAGGCGAAGCAGTATGCTTTTACGCATTACAGTACAGCTAACGGCCTTGTGTCAAATACCGTTTACAGTATAGTGCAGGATAAACAGGGTTACATCTGGATGGCCACTATTGACGGCCTGCAGCGCTTTGATGGCAAGCGGTTTATTACATTCAGGCATTCGAGCACAAATCCACATTCAATACCTTCAGATTTTGTGCCGCAGCTAAACATAGATAAAGATGGGAACCTTTGGTTATATACCGGCAACAAGATTGGTTTCTTTAACCCGCATACTTTTTTATTTACTGCTGTGCCTGTAGAAGATGAAGACCCTTCAAATCCATATAATATTACTTTTTATGGAAATGCTTATAACGGCTATATGGTTCTGCATGCCAGGAATGTTGGCTTTTTCCTGTATGATCCTGCATTGAAAAAATTTAAACGAACCATATCTTTTAAAACACCTGAAAACAAACGGCTGTATGGAATAACTAACATAAATGAAACTGAATTCTGGATATCCATTGATGGCGGAATAATTGTTTATAATCTTAAAACCGGCAACCTCAATTACAGGGGCCATAACCCCGATAATAATATTTATATACATGCTGTAAAGAATGATACAGCGGGAGCCGGTTTTTTTGCCAATGTTAATGATACATTATGGTACAATAGCTGGCCATTGGTGTCATGGGCGCCATTTATACATAAACAGAGTTTAAAAACAGGTGCGAAAGAAACATACAGCATAAACCGGCAATTCAGTTTTGGTTATACTGAAATAGGAGGAAACCTGTTTCAGCAAAATGGCCGCAAATGGTTTTACGGGCGAAGTTTTATTGCAGAATATACAGGCAATAAACAGGCGCCTTTCCAGCTTATACAAAATGCATATACCGGCGATCAAAGTATAACCTTCGATCATGTTTATAAAATGATGGAAGACCGGCAGCATAATATATGGATTGCAACCGATAATGGCGTATTTATATTTAATCCTGATATGCAGGTTTTTGATGTTCATAAAGTGCAGCGCCCCACAGATGCACAACCGCATGAAGCTCCTGTATCAGAAGCCTGCGAGTTAAAAAATGGTAACATTCTTATAAGCACATGGGGTAACGGATTGTATTATTACGATAATAATTTCAATCCAATATCAATGCCGCAGGGTTTGCAGGAACTCACCCGCAATTATATGATGTGGTGCCTGCATGAACACAGCAAAACCGGTTTAATATGGATGGGTTTCCAGGGTGGCGGATTGGGTATATACGATGCTGAAAAGAAAAAGTTTGAAATGCTGAATGAAAAAGCTTTTAGTGGAAGCACGATAAGAAAAGTTGCTGAAGATAAATTTGGCAATCTTTGGTTCGGGCTGCAAAGCGGTAGTATTGTTAAATGGAATATGGGTGCAGCCAACGGGGATTTTCATAAAGGATATGAAATTATTGACGGCAGGAAAGGATATTATATCCAGAAAATGTACACAGGTAAAAATGGCGCCATTTGGGTGGGTTATTTAAATGGCGGGCTTAGTAAATATGATGCTACAACCAACAAGTTATTGTTTCATTATTCTAAAAATAATTTAAACAACGAGGGGTTGTGGTCTAATAATGTAAATGATATATATGCCTTTAATGACAGCCTGTTACTGATAGCTAATGACGCATTGGATATACTTAACCTGAACACCAATAAAATAACGCACATCAGCACAGAAACCGGCTTGCCCTCCAATACGGTTGTAAGCATAGAAGCTGATGATAAAGGCATCTTGTGGCTTGGAATGGCTAACCAGTTATGCAGGTTCAATCTTTCTAAAAAAATATTTTCCACTTTCGACAGAAAGGATGGTATTACGTATGATCTTTTTGTGCCGGCAGGAGATTATAAATTGAAAGATGGAAGGCTTCTTTTTTTAACCGATAAAAATTTTGTTGTTTTCAACCCGCTTTCCGTGGTTTCTGCGCACCTGCCGGATAAAGTATTGATAACAAATTTTAAGACCGGGAACCGGTATTTATCAATCGATTCTTTAAACAGCCTGCATGCAATCACGCTTCAATACAATAATACTTTTTTCTCCATTGAGTTCAGCGCCCTGAATTTTACGCCTCAAAACAAGCTGAATTATTATTATATGCTTGAAGGCATCGACAAAGCTTATCATCCTGCTTCTTCACTTAATGAAGCGGTTTATAATTATCTGCCTGCAGGCAATTATACTTTTAAAGTAAAAGCGGAAAACACTGAAGGCAGGGAAACTGCTACTACAGAACTTCACATAAAAGTAGTTCCTCCTTTTTGGCTTAGCTGGTGGTTTTTTGGGTTGATAATACTGCTGGTTTTTGCTGTGTTTTACTGGATTGATAAAGAGCGGATAAAAAAAATACAGGCTTTGCAAAAAGTGCGCACGCAAATAGCCAGGAACCTGCACAACGATGTAAATACAACATTGAACCATATAAGCCTGCTGAGTGAAATGGCCAGGATTAAAGCCGATAAAGACCTTGATATGTCGAAAGATTTTATTGAGCAGATAAATACCAAAAGCCGCAGCATGATTGATGGCATGAATGATATGATGTGGACTTTAAACCCGGAGAATGACAGCATGGAAAAAACAATCCTGCGCATGAAAGAATATGCGGAGGCTTTGCAAAATACTTATCCCGTACAGATACAAATGGGAGTGGATGAAACCGTTCGTTTATTAAAAACAGATATGAAGCTGCGACATGAAATTTTCCTGATATTTAAAAACATTTTGCGCTGTATAGCAGAAGCCGGGAACAGCACTGCTCCAACATTGATTAACATTGATTATCACAACAGGAAAATCCTGCTAAAAATTTATAACGCTACAACTTCATTTAAAAATACAGACGCAGAACAAACCATACAGCAAATACATGAACGCGCCGGTGTTTTAAATGCTGAACTTGATATTCAAACCGATAAAGGCGTATCGCTTATACTGCTGGCGCCGGTGCACCAGCAGTAAAGCAAAAAATATTACAGTTTAATGTTCAATCCAATCATAAAATTCGTGCCTGCCGCCGGGTAATAATAATTGTCGTTTATTAAGCCGCCATCATACATATAAGGATAGGTATAGCCATTTGGCTCATACAGTTTATTGAAAATGTTATTTACGGCAACTATAAAATCAATTTGATTAAATAACCTTTTATACAAAGTATAATTCAAACGAAAGTCTTCCGTAAAATAATCATTGAGCTTGCGGTTTTCATTTTGGGCATTATCCATGTATTGTTTGCCAACATATTTGCTCACAAAATTCAGTTGCATATTCTTTAAAGGAATAAATGTTACAGTTGCTGCCGCAATAGTGTTGGGAGAGAAGGATATGTTTGTATTGGAATGTTCAACTGCTTTTTGCCCGCCATTGTCCCAGTCATCAATATATTCCGTGAAGCGTTTTATTTTATTACTGCTGAAAGTAATATTGCCGCCTGCATTTAACCATGAATTAATGGCAACGCCGCCCTGCAATTCAACACCTGCACGATAGCTGTTGGGCACATTTATTCTTGTATAACTCCCCACATCATTTATCTGCCCGGTTTGCACAAGCTGGTTTTTATACAGCATATAATAAAACGTTGCAGAGAGATTGTATTTATTTTTTTTGCGTTCTATGGCTGCTTCAAAATCATGCAGTGTTTCAGCTGTTGGCTGCTGCTGCAGGCTTGCTTCAAAATCATCGCGGTTAGGTTCTTTATGTGCTAATGCATAGCTCAGGTAAGCATTCCATCCGTTATAGCTATAATTAATGCCTGCTTTGGGATTGATAAAGTTGAATTTTCTTTTTATGAATAAATTATGGTTGTCTTCAAATCCTTGCATGTTGTGCATTACGTAACGATATTGCACATCAGCAAACGTGTTCCATTTTGTGTTGATGCTGTGCATCCATTTCACATAAATATTCTCATCTGTTTTTCTAGCGGGTAAATTATAATATCTATAATCGTTTGGAACTTTTGCTTCACTCCAGGTTATTTTACCATAATGTTTTCCATCATATATATTCCAGCTTCCGCCAATGGTTAGTTCATCATTTTGGGTTTTATATTGAAGTGAGAGTATCTGCCCGTAAAAATAATTATCCAGCCAGCGCTGCCTTATAAGATCGGTAACAACTGTATCGCTTAATCCATAATCGCCAAGGTTTTCACCTGCTTTGTATTCTTCATAATAACCTTTGCCCCTTACAAGAAAAAACGCTGTATTGAATTTTAGTTTGCTGCTGAAAGAATGATCGTAAAACAACTGGTAATGTTTTTGCGTATAATTATCTGTTTCATTATTGTAAGGCGATCCCGGTTTTTCCGTGCCTGCAGAATTATACCGCCTGTTGGTTTTTAAACTATCCTGCGGTACGCCATTCCATGCCTGGTATGTTTTTTCTTTGCCCGAAAAAATATTAAGCCGTAAAGAATTTTTATTACCAATATATGCGGCAGATGTATAAAAAGAAGTAAGCTTGCTGCTTGCCCTGTTAATATAACCATCGCTTGTAATGCGGCTAAGCCTTGCATCCAGCGTAAAATGATTGCCCAGCAAACCGCTGCCCAGCCGTATGGTATTTTTCCAGGTGTTGAATGAACCAAAGCTGTTGTCCGATTCTGCATAAGCTTTTTTGTTCACCTCGTTTGTACTGATATTAATTGTTCCGCCAAAAGCGCCCGAACCATTGGTAGAAGTGCCAACGCCGCGTTGTATTTGTATGGAATTAGCAGATGAAACAAAATCAGGCAGGTCAACAAAGAAGGAACCAAGGCTTTCCGCATCATTAAAAGGAATGCCGTTTAGCGTTACGTTTATTCTTGTTGCATCTGTTCCGCGTATGCGGATGCCTGTGTAGCCAACGCCATTGCCTGCATCGGTTGTGGTGGTTACCGATGGCGTTTGATTGAGTATAAATGGCAAGTCCTGCCCGAGATTAATTTTAGCTATTTCATCTTTCGAAATATTGGTTTTGGTGAACGGCGCTTTGTCTGATGCACGCACAGCGCGTACTTCAAGCGGTTCAAGATAGGCGGCAGCTTCATCAAGTATAATATTCAACATTGTATTTTGCTGTGCCGTAGTAATTGTATCAAATGTTTGTTTGCCCACATATTCAATAACCAGTTTATATTTTAAAGAAGGATCCAGGTTTGAAAAATTGAATGAACCGCTTTCGTTCGTAAGCCTGGATTGCCTGAAATTTTTTGTACTGACGATAACTGTTGAGCCATTTAGCGGGCTGTTGTTTTTATCGGTCACTGTGCCGCTGATGTTTTGCGCCGATGTTGCAAAAAGGATGTTTAAGAATGCAACTGTTCCCAAAATTTTTTTCATTTTCTTCAAAATTTAATTTCACAAATGGGAACAAGGAATAATGCTATAGGACGTGCAGCTGTAAGTGAAGCTCACCTTCCCTTCGCAGGTATTACCCTGTTCAGGTTCAACGGGTGTAATCTCAGCCTTGCTTGTGCAAAGCACCCCGGGATTTATTAACCTTCAGGTTGTAAAAACCTTTTAGGTTCGAGCCGCGAAATTATAGCAGAAATTTTAATTGGCATGTAACCTTTTTGCGGGATATTCGTTTCATTCAAAAACCAAATCATGCAAAAGATATTTTTTTGCCTGCTCCTTGTTGCAACAGGCTTTACTTTAAATGCGCAAAATGTGGTTCGCGATGCAAATGCGCAGGTTAGGAATGTAGGCAATTTTACAAAGATTGATATTTCAAGCGCTATCAATTTATATCTCTCGCAAGGCAGCACACAGGGTGTTGCTGTAAGCTCAACCGACCCGGATGCGATAGGTAAAATAAAAACAGAAGTAAGAAATGGCGTGCTTAGAATTTTTGTGCAGAATGGCGCCTGGAATGGCTGGAACTGGAGCAATAAACATTTAAAAGCTTACATAACTTTTACCACGCTTGAATCGCTGAATGTGAGCGGCGCCTGCAATGTGGAAATAACCGATCCTGTTAAAGTAGATGATTTAAAACTGGAACTTTCCGGCGCCAGTAATTTATACGGAACAATAAAAGGTAACAATATAAAATTTGAACTGAGTGGTGCATCCAATGCAAAAGCGAATTTTACAGCAGCTTCGTTTGATCTTTCTCAAACCGGCGCCAGTAATTTTAAAGGTACAATAAACAGCGGCAAAACAAGTTTGGATATGAGCGGCGCTTCCGTTACTGATATTAATGGCACTGCAACTGATCTTATAGTGGATGCAAGCGGCGCCAGCAATTTTAAAGGAGGTGATTTAACGGCTGAAAATTGCAGGATTGAAGCAACGGGGGCATCATCTGCAAGTATCAATGTAAATAAAGCAATACAAGCCACAGCAAGCGGCGGCAGCAGTATCCGTTATTCCGGCGCGGCTAATATTACCAATCTTGACGTAAGCGGCGGATCAACTGTAAAAAAGAAAAGCTAATATCTTAAATAAAGTTTTGCCCGGTAGCAATACCGCCTTATATTTGCACCCCGATTTACAAGTTCTTAGATTTAATTAAACTTATATATCGCGAGGTAGAGCAGCGGTAGCTCGTCGGGCTCATAACCCGAAGGTCGGAAGTTCGATCCTTCCCCTCGCAACTTTAGAAGCCTTACAGCAATGTGAGGCTTTTTTGTTTGTTGATAGGTTACCTTTAAATAAACCCAATTCATGTACACGATATATATTTTATATTCTTTGCCGCACAATAAAATATATATAGGTTTTACAACAAATATTGCTGCAAGGTTTTTATCTCATAATCAGCTTGGCAACAAGGGGTGGGCAATAAAATACCGGCCCTGGCAGATAATTCACACTGAAGTTTTCAATACGAAACAGGAAGCGCTTTTACGTGAAAAAGAATTAAAGACAGGTAAAGGCAGGGAATGGATTTGGAATGAGCTTATTGCAAACTTGCAATTATAATAATTGAGTGAGGGCTCATATCCGCCGCGGCGGACGGAAGTTCGATCCTTCCCCTTGCAACTTTAGAAGCCTTACAGTAATGTGAGGCTTTTTTGTTTGTTGATAGGTTGCAACACTTCGCTGCGGTTAGCCTGCATGGTAAATTTTTTGTGCGGCTTTATACTACCTATCACCTGATAATTGAAAACCCCGCATCCACTGTTAATTCTGTTCCGTGTATGTATGAGGCTTCCTGCGAAGCAAGAAATAATACTGCATTGGCAATTTCGGAAGGCTCGCCAAACCTTTTGAATGGTATAGCTGGGATAATGCTTTGAACAACATCCTCAATTTGTGCAGGACTTAAACCTGTATTGTTAAACCCATTTGTTTTAATGTATCCCGGGCTGATGCCATTCACACGAATACCTTTTTCTGCAAACTCTGCCGCAAAGGTTTTAATAAATGACTGCACAGCTGATTTGGCGGCTGAATACACCGAGAAATTTGTTATCCCCATTTCAGTAACAACAGAAGTGTTTAACACGATAGTGCTTCCCCGGTGCATTAATGGCAATATTTGCTTTACGGTAAAAAATGTTCCTTTTACTAACATATTGAACAACTCGTCAAAATGCGTTTCATCAGCATGTTCAATGGGTGCAAACTTTCCGTAACCGGCATTGGCAAAGAGTAAATCAATATTGTCTGTATATTGTTTTACCTGTTCCTGCAAAAGCAATATATGTTTCATATTGGCGGCATTTGAAACAATACCAAAAGCATTTGCCCCTAATTTCTCTACGGCTTTGTTTACCGTGTCAGCGCTCCGCCCTGTGATGATTACTTTGCCGTTTTCGTTAATGAATTGCCGGGCGGTGGCAAATCCCATTCCGTTTGTTCCTCCTGTGATAAGTGCGAATTTGTCTTTAAATCTTTGCATTGTTTTTCATTTTTAAATTCTATGGCAAAGATTGGAATGCATACTGTGGCAGAAAATCCGAAACTTGCTGAATTTCCCTGTTGGTTAATATCCTTATCAGCCGAAGAGAAAAAACTTATACTGCCAGATAGGGAGATGCCCGGGAATAAAGCTCCGCCAGGAGCAAAAGTTTGGTAGAAAATGTAAAGATGATTTTTCACGAAAGCCCTGTAAGGGCGGTAGTTTAATGAAGTGCCGCCCTTACAGGGCTAATACAATTATTGCATTGGTTGGTTGCCAAATTATCGCCTCTATGAGGCTTTTTCTTTGCTGACTTTTACCACAAAGTAAGTGTCGGGAGTTATCTCTTACAGAGAATGATGCATTAGCATAAATTAAGAAGATTATGCCCGGGAATAAAGCTCCGCCAGGAGCGAAAGTTTGGCAGAAAATGTAATGAGGATTTTGCATTGAAGCCCTGTAAGGGCGGTATTTTAATGAAGTGCCGCCCTTACAGGGCTAATATAATTATAGCATTGGCTGGTTGCCAAATTATCGCCTCTATGAGGCTTTTTCTTTTCTGTCTTTTACCATAAATTAAGCAGAATACTATGCCCGGAAACAAAGCTCCGCCAGGAGCGAAAGTTGGGTAGAAAATGTAAAGATGATTTTTCACGAAAGCCCTGTAAGGGCGGTAGTTTAATGAAGTGCCGCCCTTACAGGGCTAATACAATTATTGCATTGGTTGGTTGCCAAATTATCGCCTCTATGAGGCTTTTTCTTTTCTGTCTTTTACCACAAAGTAAGTGTCTGAAACCGTCTCTTACAGAGAATGATGCATTAGCATAAATTAAGAAGATTATGCCCGGGAATAAAGCTCCGCCAGGAGCGAAAGTTTGGCAGAAAATGTAATGAGGATTTTGCATTGAAGCCCTGCAAGGACAGTATTTTAATAAAGTGCCGCCCTTACAGGGCTAATACAATTATTGCATTGGCTGGTTACCAGATTATCGCCTCTATGAGGCTTTTTTTTCTATCTTTTACCACAAATTAAGTGTCGGGAGTTATCTCTTTTAAAGAGAATGATGCATTACCATAAATTAAGCAGAATACTATGCCCGGAAACAAAGCTCCGCCAGGAGCGAAAGTTTGGTAGGAAATGTTAAGGTGATTTTGCATGGAAGCCCTGTAAGGGCGGCATTTTAATGAAGTGACGCCCTTACAGGGCTAATACAATTATTGCATTAGCTGGTTACCAGATTATCGCCTTTACGAGGCTGTTTCTTTTATCACAAATTTGATTCTATACTATTGTAATTATATCCTTATCAGCCACAGAGAAAAAAAGCATTACAATCACACTAAACCTTATCCAAAGAAATTTAGCTTTATTTTGTCGCAAGGTTGCTGCGCCTGTTGGTAAACCAGATGATTGCTAAGTAACCAGAATAAAACGATTTATACGCGATAGCGGCTTAAACACATAGCCCGCTGAAACCGGTTTTAATTATTCACCATCATTGAAATTTTATTAAAGAATGAAACATGCTTTGTTAGCACTATTTGCAGTAGCCATCATTGCCTTATTACCTTGTTGTAAATCCGGCGATCAAAATGAAAAGCCGGTTTTTAATCCCCATCCCACGGCAGCATACCTGTCGCCGGAGGAAAGCATGAAGAAAATGTATCTCCCTGAAGGATACAGTATAGAACTGGTGGCGAGTGAGCCCATGATACAGGAGCCCGTAGCCATTACCTGGGATGCCAATGGCAGAATGTATGTTGCGGAGATGCTTACCTATATGAGAGATGCAGATGCGTCAGATGAACAGTTGCCCCTTAGCCGCATAATGTTGCTGGAGGATACAGATAATGATGGAAAAATGGATAAGAGCTCTGTTTTTATTGACAGCCTGCTGTTGCCAAGAATGATGCAATCTGTAGGCAATGAATTGCTGGTGAATGAAACCAATACCATCACCATTACCAGTTATAAAGACACAGACGGAGATGGTAAAGCAGATGTGAAACGGGTGGTATATAAAAATGATGCCTATACTGCCAGTGATGCCAATATGGAACATCAGCGCAGCGGGTTAGACTGGAATATTGATAACTGGATGTATATGACGTACGAGGGGCTGCGGTTTCGTTATGTGAATGGTATGATTGAAGCGGATACTATTCACAGCGGTGGTAGCGGCCAATGGGGGGTAACGCATGATAATTATGGCAGGTTATTTTATTCAAGCGCCGGTGGCGAAACGCCTGTGCTTGGTTTCCAGATCAACCCGGTTTATGGAAAGCTTGGTTTTCCTGATGAGTTTACTCCTGAATTTCAGCAGGTATGGTCTATAATGGCTACACCTGATGTAGAAGGCGGTGTAAAAAGGCTTCGACCCAATAACACACTTAATCATTTTACAGCCTGTTGTGGCCAGTCTATTTACAGGGGAGATGCACTGCCGAAAGACTTTGTTGGCGATTACCTGGTGTGCGAACCTGTGGGGCGCATTATACGCAGGGCCAAAGTGGAAACAAAAGAGGGAAAAACAACATTGAAAAATGCTTATGACAGTGCGGAGTTTATTGCTTCGCAGGATATGAATTTCCGCCCGGTAAACACCGCAACCGGCCCCGATGGCAATTTGTATATTGTAGATATGTACCGCGGCATTATTCAGCAGGGTAACTGGACAAAGCCGGGTACTTTTCTGCGGAATAAAATTGACAGTTTAGGCCTTGCTGCCAATATCGATCATGGCCGCATTTACCGTGTGGTGTATAATGGCGGCAAGCGTGACCCGCAACCCAAAATGCTTGACGAACCGGTTGACAAATTGGTGCAATACCTCGGGCATGCCAATGGCTGGTGGCGCGACAATGCACAGAAACTGATCGTTATCAGCGGGGATAAAACCGTGGTGCCGGAATTGAAAAATATAGTAGCAGGCAAAGCAACTGATGCCGGCAATAAAGGCAATGCATTAGCCCGATTACATGCTTTATGGACGCTGGATGGTTTACATGCTGTAGATAATAATGTGCTTTTGCAGGCCTTTGCTGATGCTGATCCGCAGGTAAGGAGAGCTGCTGTCTGGATTAGCGAAAGCTGGTTGAAGAAAAATGATGCTGCAATGATTGAAGAAGTAACCAAATTGCAAAAAGACCCCAGTTATGATGTGCGGGTGCAGGTATTACTTTCTATGTCACAATCTGGCGCAACGGCAGCCCAAGCTGTTGTAAAAACGATTGTTGACAACAATGCCGGTAATGAAATGATAAAGGCAACCAAAGATGCTTTGGAGAAAGCTGCTATTGTAAAAGCGCTTGCTGCAAGGGTAAGCGGGTTACCGCAAAACGACAGGCGGGCTGTTTTGAACGGGGCTGTTATTTTCAGATCACTTTGCTCCAATTGCCACGGCAATGAAGGAAAGGGAATTGCCGGGGTTACAAGCGTAATGACTGCACCAGCCTTACAGGGATCAAAGTTTTTAAAGCTATCTCAAAAAGATAATGCTATCCGCATATTGCTGAATGGATTATCAGGCCCTGTAGATGGCAAAACCTACGCCAGCGAAATGCCTTCTATGGCTGCCAATAATAATGGGTGGATCGCTTCAGTATTAAGTTATGTTCGTTTTGAATTTGGTGATCATGGCGGGAAAAACAATGATCTTATAGGCGTGCGTTCTGATGAGGTGAAAAAAATGCGGGAAGAAAATGAAGGCAGGGATAAACCCTGGACGGAAGGAGAGTTGATGAAGAAATAATATGCACATTGATGAAACAGCGGCTAAGCGAAGTTGCAAACTTTGCTTAGCCGCTGTTGTAAAGGCGGATGACGAGCGAACAGTATAACCGGTATGTGTTCTTAGGCCAGCATTACAGAAAAATCAAATACCAGGTATTGTTTCCCGTCTTCTACATCTGGCCTTTATTATTGGGATCGTAGTTCACCATCCATTCAATCCCATATTTGTCCCTGAACATACCAAAATAGGAACCCCAGGCACTGGCGGTAATAGGCACTTCAATCTGACCTCCTTCAGAAAGCCCGCTGAATAGCTTATCTGCTTCTTCTTTAGTTTCTGTGCTGATTGATATTTTAGACCTGTTTTCATTTTCATTTGTTCTGCCCATGTGTTCAGGAACATCGTTTCCCATAAGAAGGTTTTTTCCTATAGAAAGGGCAATATGCATTATTTTATCAGCCTCCTTTTCTGCTATCGGAAATTCAGTGCCTTTAAGGTCTTTGAAACGCGTAATCTGCGTGAATTCTCCGCCAAATACGGATTTGTAAAAATTGAATGCTTCTTCGGCATTGCCGTTGAAATTAATGTGAGGATCGATACGTGCCATAGTTTTATTTTTTGTAATCCAAAATTATCACTTAGCCACAAAGAGAAGAGAGTATAAAAACGTCAAAAAAGGAGTTGTTTGCGACAAGTGGTGGGGTTGATATTTGAGTGGCCGTTAATTGCAATGAGACATAATGTTTAGGGTTTGGTAAAAGAACTGGCGTTTGAAATTTGCCTGGCATAGAGTTGTTGATGAATTTATGTGTTATTAAAAGTTTATTGCTATTTCTGTCCCTTTGTTAGCAGCTGTACTTTGCTTTATCTATAAGAATGATTTGCATTATTTGATTTTCCTTTTGTTGCTCGTCTGTTTCAGTTACTGTAACGGTGAAACCTTTTGATTCACCTAAATACTTTGATTTAATATTTTCAATATATGATGAATACTCCTCTTGTTTTGATTTAAAAAAGCCTTCCAATTGTTTCGGCAAATAATGAAACTTTCTAATTAAAAACTCAGCAACAATTTGTGTTGGTTCATCCATGTGAAGTTTGAAGGAAGAATACCTTGGGGTAAGGCATTCAAGTTGGTGCATTAATAACAATGCTTCCAAACGTTTAGGTGCAAACAATCTGTTATGCCTGTAATGTGATATCAGAATATCAAGCTTTTGATTATTCAAATATTTTTGATATTCCTGTTTTAAAAAGTCAACCTTTGGCTTATCGTGAAGGTTTACAGCTACGTCAATTGAACGTTTTTCTTTTAAAAATTCCGGGATTAATTTTTGTTCATGAAATTTTACTATTTCCATATAATAAGCAACGTATTTTTCTTGTTCTATATCATTGTCAATCAGATGCTGCTTATGCATTTCAATATTTTGCTTTTGCCAGGTAGCAAATTTTTTCAATTGCCTTTCGTCTAAAATTTTCTGGAAGTTATCAAGCATGAAGTCAAATTCCTCCCATTCAGAAAAAAAGTATTTTTCAGAAGGCAAATCGCTTATTTTTTCAAACTCATAAATTTTTTCGGCTTGTTCAAATGAAAGTTTGAACTGATGATATCTGTCTCTGACTAAATTGATTGTCCCCCGGGTGTCATGATAGTATGGCTGCTTGCCCGCTAATTTATGTTACATAATACACAATTGCTCAAAAATATTCAAGCCATTACCAGCAAAAGGGTTTCATACAATTGAATTCGTTGGGCACAAAACCTTACAAGGCATAGAAGGGGCGTGGTTTGATATGAGCCGGTAAAAATGATAGATAAACATACCACAAGCTTTGTGCTTATTTTTCAATGCCAATGCGTTCTTAAGATATTTTTTGCATTTCAGATTTTAATATTTTAATTTGCCCCGACTATTATTCGTGAAGAAGTTTGCAACCATATTACTACTCCTGCTTTTAGCATTCAATTTTGTTGGATACAGGCTATTGTTTTCTTTCCTGGAAGCAAAAGCAAACAATGCTATTGTTGCCCAAATTGATAGAGAAGAGTACAATGACGCAGACCTTATTACGCTAACCGTTCCCCTTTCCATGCCTTACATACAGGATTCAAAGGATTTTGAAAGAAAGGATGGTGAGATAACGCTTAACGGTAAAATATATCACTACGTAAAGCAAAAAATTTCACAGGGCAACCTTGTTTTAATGTGTCTTCCTGATAATGAAAAAACACATTTAAAATCGGCAAAAGACGATTTCTTCAAACTTGCCAACGAACTGCAAAGCAATAATACCGCTTCAAAAAAAGCCGGCGATCATAGCCAGGTTGTAAAATTCGCTGTAAGCGATTATGAAGAAATGCAAACCAGTATTTCCATATTTGCATTTGCATCAGAAACAAAATTATTCCCATCTTATTTTAATTACGCCTTACTAAAAGGCGCAGGCGCCGCGCCTGAACAGCCTCCCGAAGCTTAATTGCCTTCAATTTTTGTTGCAATAGCTTAAAGGCATTGCTTGTATTACAATACGGCAGGTAACTGCCGCATGCTTGTACATTTCATTTTCAATAAACGAACAACTAACTATTAATTGCAACCTCATGAAGCGTAACCTGCTTACATGTTTACTGTTATTGGCTATTCAGTTTATGGCCAATGCACAAACTGATATTGACGGCCTTATGATGGCTAAAAACAATTTTTGTGTCGGCCCTGTTTACAGCCATAGCAGTTGGAAAAATTACTGGGAAGGCACTTTAAAAAGAGATAACGACAACATTGGCACTTTCAACTCCAATATGTTTGCCCTTATGGGTAATTATGGAATTACCGACAGGCTGAATGTATTATTTGGCGTGCCTTATATAAAAAATAAGGTAACTGCCGGAACACTGCACAAAGACGCCGGCATACAGGATCTTTCTTTATGGCTTAAATGGATGCCGGTAGAAAAAAAACTTGGTTCCCGTTCCGTATTCTCTGTTTATACACTTGGCGGTTTTTCCACCCCTTTAACCAATTACCAGGCAGATTACCTGCCCATTGCCATTGGCCTGCACAGCACTAATTTTTCCGGCCGGTTAATGGTTGACTATCAAAACAAAGATTTCTTTGCAACGGCTTCCGGCACTTATCAATACAGGAACAATATTCATATTGACCGCACATCTTATTACACAGATGAAATGCATATTTCCAATGAAGTGGAAATGCCTGATATGGCAAGCTACAATGTAAGAACGGGCATAAGAACTTTCAGGATAGTTGCAGAGGCTTTCTTTCAGCAAAACTATACTTTGGGTGGTTTTGATATAAGAAGAAACGATATGCCTTTTCCCAGTAACCGCATGAATGCAAGCATTGCGGGCGCTCATTTTAAATATATATTAAAAAAGCTGCCTAATCTTTCACTGGAAGCCGGCGGCAGTTATGTATTGAAAGGAAGAAACGTAGGCCAGGCCAGGGAGTTTAACGTTTCGGCTTTTTATATTTTCCCGTTGGGTCATTCAAGGGTAAGCTCTTCTCATTCCTGCAAGCTTTGCGGCATACGTTAACCTTTAAATACACTAAGATTATGAAAAAGATATTCTATATAATAACAGGCATTGCACTCAGTTCCGTTATCTGTTTTTCCTGTTCTAAAAATGTTGAAGGCAGAACAGATAAAACGCCTGCGCTTAACCCGGTTTCGCAGGACCTTAATGCCGGTGAATGGAAGCTCGTTTTGCTTTCCAGGCCGGATACATTTGCCGTGGCAGCACCGGCAGTGCCAGGCACACCTGAATATACCGGCTACCTGAATGAAATAAAAGGTTATCAACAAAAATTATCAGGCGAACAAATGAATAACATGCGTTATTGGGCGGCGGGCGGTGTTTTGCGGTGGAATGAGATTATGCGGGAGCTTGTGGCCAAATATAATCTGCCACCTTACCAGAATGACGACGGTACTTATCCCGCACCTAATGCAGCAGATCCATTTAATTATCCGATGTTCCCGTTTGCAAACCCTCCTTATGCAGCGCGGGCTTATGCCTATATAAGTGCTGCGCAATACGATGCATTGGTTGCGTGCTGGTATTACAAAAAGTTATACAATCAAAAAAGGCCTTATGATGTTGATTCAAGTGTAAAAGCTATAAGCGGCAGGGTTGATCTGCCTTCTTATCCTTCAGAGGCAGCCGTTATAGCCGGCGCTACAGTTGAAATAATGAAGATGATGTTTCCAACCGAAGTGGCGTTTGTTCAGCAAAAGCTGGAAGACCAGGAAGAAGCGGCCATAATGAGTGGCGTAGCCACCCGTGCCGATATTAAAGCCGGGGAAGCATTGGGCAGGCAAATAGCGTCTGTGTTTACGGCAAGGGCAAGAACCGATAAAGCGGGCCAGGCAGGCGGTAATCCTGAATTATGGAATAACATGGCCAATAATACCGCAGCAAGGGGAGAAAAACCCTGGCAAAGCCTGGAGGTGCCCAAACGCCCGCCCATGCTGCCTTTATTTGGAGAAGTGAAAACATTTCTATTTGATTCGGCTACGCTTGTGCGTATAAGGCCTGCCGCGCCTTTCTCCACAGAAAGCAGCGAGTTTGCCCAGCAAAATGATGCGGCTTATAAACAGATAAAAAACCCAACGCGGGAACAGGAACGCATTGTGCAATACTGGGCAGATGGCGTAGGTACTTATACACCATCGGGGCACTGGAATGCGATAGCCGCCGAAGATTTCATTAAACAAAATTACAGCGAGGTGCGTTGGGCGCGTAACATGGCTTTGTTGAATATGGGTCAGATGGATGCGGCCACGCTTTGCTGGAATACAAAATATTTTTATTTCAATCCGCGGCCTACGCAGATGATGCCGGATATTAAAACGTTAACGGGTATTCCGAATTTCCCTTCCTATATATCAGGCCATTCCACCTTCAGTGAAGCGGCTGCAACTATATTAGGGCATATTCTTCCTGCCAATGCGGATAAGTATGAAGCTATGTCGAAAGAAGCCGCCATGTCAAGGTTTATTTCAGGCATACATACGCAAATGGATTGCGATTCCGGGCTTGTAGCCGGAAAAAGGGTTGGTGAATTTACTGTATTAAGAGCGAGAACAGATGGGGCTGAATAAATGATTATTAAATATGAATTTCTACAATCAATAATACAAGCAATAGACACTGCTATTCCTGGCAGTGTGATTTTTAAACTTTATCAAACTAAAAATATTTATGGCACACATACAATTGAACGACGAAAATTTACCAGGTATTATCGGTTTAATGCATTACAGCCCCAAAACGGCAAAGCCTTTAAATGAGCTGGCTGAAGTGTTATTGGTGGACGATAACAGTTTAACACGCGGCGAAAGGGAATTAATAGCATCTTCTGTTTCATACTGGAATGATTGCCATTTCTGCCACACATCGCATGGCGCTGCGGCTGCTGCATTATTAAACCAGCCTGTTTCACTTATTGCAGATATAAAAAACGGCTTACAGCAAACAGCAGTGTCTGATAAAATGCGCGCCCTGCTTGCAATAGCCAGGCAGGTGCAAAAAGGCGGCAAGCATGTTACACCTGAACATATAGAAAAAGCAAAAGCTGAAGGCGCTTCTGATAAAGAAATTCATGATACAGTTTTAATAGCGGCTGCTTTTTGCATGTATAACCGTTATGTGGACGGGCTTGCAACTTGGGCGCCCGATACCGATGAAGCATTCATGCCAATGGGCGAGATGCTTGCAGAGAAAGGTTATAACGCTGTAACGCCGGTGGAAGCTGAATAAAGATTCTCTATTATAATACAAGCAAACACGCCCTGTTATTCTTAGCGGGGCAATTTTTAAAACAATCAGGATAATCACATAAAATATTGCGTTGTGTTATTAAATT
Organism: Parafilimonas terrae; assembly: GCF_900115755.1. Taxonomy (GTDB): domain Bacteria; phylum Bacteroidota; class Bacteroidia; order Chitinophagales; family Chitinophagaceae; genus Parafilimonas; species Parafilimonas terrae. The sequence goes on along the minus strand of NZ_FOXQ01000009.1, from coordinate 114,492 downwards.
TTAATAAACACAACAGGTAAAATATAATAACAAAAAATATCATAATATAAGCAATAGGCCTTGTTATTCATAACAGGGCATTTTTTAAAAAATAAAACTGCTGATTGGTTTTACAGCGACAATATGATTGCAGTGGATGAATGAGTAAAACACCTCAAAGCAGTAATATAATTTCTGAATACAACAATGAAAGACGGAACAGCACAAAAAATATATTACACATTACGCATTGCCTGCGCCATGTGTTTTATCGGCCATGGTTCGTTTGGCATTATTACCAAAGAGGTATGGTGTAATTATTTTGGGGTGTTTGGTATTGCCCGCGATGCATCATACATGCTCATGCCTTATGTTGGAATAATGGATATATGTATGGGCCTGCTTATACTGTTTTATCCATTAAGGGTTGTGTTTGGATGGCTGGTTATATGGGGCTTCATTACAGCATCGTTAAGGCCTTTATCAGGCGAACCATTTGCAGAGTTTATTGAGCGTGCAGGTAATTACGGTGCGCCGCTGGCTTTATTGCTTTTAACCTTTAAAGGCAATAACAATTTTAAAAGCTGGTTTAAAACTGTTGGTATTAATGATGTACAGTCAAACCCGGCAGTTATTAAAAGGGTTTATATCGCTTTAAGGATAATTGTATTCCTCTTGCTGCTTGGACACGGATGGCTTAACCTGATAGAAAAAAAATCTTTATTGAATCAATATGCATCGCTTGGCTTTTCCAATACAGTGCGTGTTGCGCATATTGTTGGTTCGCTGGAAATACTTGCTGCATGCATATCACTTATAAAGCCCCTGCATTCAGTGTTGCTTATATTTTTTATATGGAAGATGTTGAGCGAACTATTTTACCCGCAATGGGAAGTATTTGAATTTATTGAACGCGGGGGCAGTTACGGAGCAATACTGGCCCTATGGTTTATTACCAAACCTTCTTCCAGGTATTATTTTAATAACAAACAGCATGCAGGCGTTTCGGCGATGCTATAGTGATGAATGATGCGTAATGAGATCACTCACTATTCACTATTGACAACTCACGATTAACTTAAAGGGAATATATATAGCGAGGTTCCAGGAAACTATTGAAAAAACAAATTTGTACGAATGAAAAAAAACGGATTATTTTTTTTAGCGTTTTTAGGGCTGCAGGCCTCGGTTAAAGCACAGCAGGACACTATTCCAACAAGGCTGTTAGACACCGTTACGGTAAGCACAAAATTAAAAGGCAGTTATTATTTACCTGCCGTTGAAGGCACGGGTTTATTCGCCGGGAAAAAAACAAATGTGTTGTATGCAGCCACAATGGATGGCAATCTGGCGGCTAATGTTCAGCGCACTGCATTTGCAAAAATACCGGGCCTGAATATGTGGGAAATGGATGGTGCGGGTACACAGTTAAACATTGCAACACGCGGCACCGATGCGCATCGTTGCATTGAAATGAATATGCGGCAGAATGGTTACAACACTAATTCAGATATGTTTGGCTATCCTGAAAATCATTACACCGTTCCGCTGGAAGCCATACAGGAAGTGCAGTATATACGCGGTTCTGCGGCGTTGCAGTTTGGTTCGCAGTTTGGCGGTATGATGAATTTTATTTTGAAAGAGGCAGACAGTATCAAACCTTTTGCACTTGAAAGTGTGCAGACAGCAGGCTCTAACAATTTATTTAATTCCTATAATGCTGTTGGCGGCACCGCCGGTAAAATAAGTTATTATGCTTATTACGATTACAGGCATGGTGATGGCTGGCGTGATGAAGCCAGGTTTGATTATCATGCTTATTATGCCAATTTCAAATATAGTTTCAACAGCAAAGGCAGCATTGCTTTGCAGTTTTCAAGAATGGATTATGTGCAGCAAATAGCAGGTGGCTTGGATGATGATCAATTTAAACAAAATAATAAACAGGCCACAAGGGCAAGAAATTATTTTCAGCCATTTATAAATATACCGGCGCTTGTCTTCAATTATAATTTATCAAACCGCACACAATTGAATGTAACTGCACATGGCATATTTGGTGAACGTAACAGTGTGCAATTTATTAATCCGCCAAATATTGCTGATACATTCAATACGGCTATCGGTTCTTATAACCCGCGCCAGCTTGACCGTGATTATTATAAAGGCTTTACCACCGAAGCAAAAATTTTGCATAGTTATAATTTGGGCAAAAATGCAAGTGCGCTTTCTGCAGGTGTTCGTTATTTTAATGAAGACACAAGGCGCAAACAAAAAGGCACAGGTACAACCGGCAGCGATTTTGATCTTACGATGATTAAACCTTACGGCATTGACCTTAAACTGCATACTGCCAACTATGCTGTATTTGCCGAGAACATGTTTGCAGTTTCAAAAAACTTTATGGTTATTCCGGGCATACGTTATGAGGTCATCAATTCTTCTATGAATGGTGTATTGAATAATGCATCAGATCATGTGGCATATAAAGGCAAGCGCAGCTTTCCGTTGGCTGGTTTAGGGTTGCAATACCAGGTTGCAAAAACAGTTCAGGTATATGGAAATATTTCGCAGGCATACAGGCCGTATATCTATGCGAATATTACGCCGGCAACACAATTGGACCAGGTTGATCCAAACCTTAAAGACAGCAAAGGTTATGATATTGACCTGGGCATAAGGGGCAACATCAATAATGTATTTCGTTTTGATATTAATCCTTATTATTTATTTTATGGCGACAGGGTTGGCCTGTTATCTTTTGTTGGCAATGATAATGCAACACATCTTTTAACCACAAATATTGGCAATTCTGTTTCGAAAGGCGTGGAAGCTTATACGGAGCTTGTTGTTTGGAAAAACGGTTATACATCCTTTTTATCAGTGTTTAATTCTTTGGCGTATAATCATTCAAGATATACAAGCGCTGAAATAAATAAGTCGGGCGTTAATACCAGCATTAAAGGAAACTATGTTGAAAATTCGCCAGACTGGCTTGAGAAAGCAGGCGTTAATATGCAGTACAGGAATTTCAGTACAGGCTTTCAGTTTAGTTATACAAGTAAATGTTACAACGATGCTTTAAATACAGTAAGCAGTACAAACGGCGTTACCGGTTTAATTCCCGCTTATCATGTATGGGACTGGAATTTTAGCTGGAACATAGTTAAGCAGTTTACCTTATCCGGTGGCATTAATAATTTCACTAATGAAAAATATTTCAACCGCAGGATCACCATGTATCCCGGCCCCGGCATTTTACCTGCAGACGGAAGAACGTTTTATATAACGGGCAGAATAAAAATTTAGGTTCTTATTACGATGAAAAACGAAAGGGATGCGTGAAGCATCCCTTTCCTGTTTTAAGAGTGGGTTTTATATTTTTTAGGTTTGCCTCTTCTTAAATAAATAAGCATGACAATACCGCCAATGAGTAAAGGCCAGATGCTGATAAGAAACAATATAAGATTACTAATGAACAATGTGCCTGTTGAAAAAGCATCTGTCATTTTTATGAAGAAATTCGGCTTTTCATCTTTTGACGTTGAGCCATTGATATATTGATAATAGCTAAGATTAATGGTGCTGTATGCAGATGAATGCTGCAGGTAATTTATTCTTCCGTTTGCCGCTTCAATATCTTCCTGTATATCATTTATTTCATTTTGTACCTGCAGGATTTCATTCATATTTTTTGCCTGTTTCAGAAGCTGCAAATATTTATCACGTACAGCTATTTTCGCCTGCATGCGTGCTTTTGTGTCAACGGTTTCGCCTGTTACATCTGCAGTTGAAATATTCTTGTTCATTATTTTAATGCCATCACCGCCAAACGAATTTACCAGTGCATCAAACTGGGCAACAGGCACCTTGATGGTAATTGTGTTTTCAATCCTGTAATCTGTTTTCTGCTGATTTTCCCCTGCTATGTAAGCCCCATATTGTTTCAGTGAATTGTGAACAGATGTATTGAACATTTTATAATCTTTTACCTGTAATTGCACATCAGCCGTTTTAATTATTTTTCTGTCCCAGTCTGCATTGCCATTTTTCGTTAAGCCCGGAACATTGTTTACCGAAGGCGAACCAGTTGTGTCGGCTGCTGTTACCTGCTCTTCCTGCTTTCCGGTTGACTTATCTTGATCTGTTATGGTTTGATCTTCTAACTGAATATCCTTCGTTTCCTTTGCTCTATTGCAAGCGGGTAGCATCATGGCAAGTATTGCCATACAATAAATATAGCGTTTCATATAAGTTGATTATTTGGTTGATGAATTGAGATGCAAAAAAGAACCTGTTTGCATAAATGCAGGCTTACTATTTATGCGGTTAAATCTTTTTATTTTGGTGATGAATGTTGTTGCAAACAATAGCTGTTATGCTGCATTATAAACACAGCACACTTTAATTTAATAAACTTGATTTTTAGAAACTGAAATGATTTGCAAGCCTGCATGAATTAATTACCGGGCAGTAATTTTTGTAACCATCTAAATGCGTTAAAAGAAAGTAAAATGGAGAATGGCTTGAATAGTGAATAGCGAATGCTGTAAAATTGAACTGAAGTGTGAGTAAAGGGTTGTCAATAATGAATAACGAATGACTGATAAAGTAAAGCAGTAAATGGACCCGCAGCTTTCTTTCTTGCAGCTTGAGGCTTGTAGCTTACAGCAGATGAATTACTCACTATTCACCCACTGGCAACTTCCTATTTCATCCCGCCTAACTGCATAACAATATCCCATTCTTCATCTGTAACGGGTTGAACAGATAACCGCCCAAGCCTTACCAGCGCCATATTTTTTAAACGATCATCTGCTTTTACCTGTGCCAGTGTAACGGGCTTCTTTATCTTCTTCACCGGCTTTAAATCAACAACCACCCAGTTTGCATCATCAGTTGTGGGGTCCTGGTAAGCTTCTTTTGCAACTTTGGCAATGCCTACAATTTCGGTGCCTTCATTGCTGTGATAAAACAATACTTCGTCACCCTTTTTCATTGCCCTTAAATTATTTCGGGCAGCATAGTTTCTAACGCCATCCCAGAATGTTTGCTTGTCTTTTACAAACTGGTCCCAACTGTATTTAAAAGGTTCTGATTTTACAAGCCAGTAAGCCATAATCTATTGGTTAAATAATTAAAAAAGATAATTGCTATATTGAAATATATGATGCATTGTGAATTATCACCACTCACGGTTCACCATTCACTTATAATTTACTTAAACATTCTTTCAAACTATCTTTCCAATCCTTCAACTGAATATTGAAAGTGTTTACAATTTTTGTTTTATCAAACACAGAGTATGCAGGCCGTTTTGCAGGTGTTGGATAAGCTGATGTGGGAATGGGATTTACTGCACAATCTAATTGCTTAATGTCTCTTATAGCAACAGCAAAATCGTACCATGATATATCACCTTCATTGCTGAAATGATAAATACCGGGAAAGCCGTGAGCTGTGAGCTGTGAGCTGTGAGCATCTTCTTCCGTTTTTCTACCACTTACAGATGGGCGCTCATTACTTACAATTTGTATTATCGCTTCTGCCAGATCTTTTGCATAAGTGGGTGAGCCGAACTGATCACTTACAACATTAAGTTCCCTGCGTTCTTTCATTAAACGCAACATGGTTTTTACAAAGTTGGCGCCATACGCACTATATACCCATGATGTGCGGATAACAATAGTTTGCGGGCTATTATTCAGTGCAAGTTGCTCACCCGTTAATTTGGTATAACCATAATAATTTACCGGGTCGGTTTTATCATCTGTTTTATAAGGCTGCGTGCCCTTTCCGTCAAAAACATAATCTGTAGAAATATGAATGAGCCTTGTATTATATTGATGGCATTGTTTTGCAATATTGCCAACTGCTTCAGCATTTATTTTATAAGCCGTTGCCTGGTCTGTTTCTGCTTTATCAACTGCCGTATAAGCAGCACAGTTGATAAAAAAAGCAGGCTTGTATTTTTCAAAAGCCTCTTTTAGAATGTCTTCGTTTGCAATATCCAAATCATCCCTGTCCGTAAAAATAAACTGATGCTTATCTTCGGATGCAATGTCTTTCAATTCGCTGCCAAGCTGCCCTTTTTTTCCTGAAACTAAAATATAGTTCATACAAATTATTCTCTTACCAGGTTGTTTTTATAATTAGAGAAACGGTTAAATTTATTTCTGCTTTGTAAATTCTTTAGGCAGTTTATACCATTCTTCGCTTGACAGGTTTTTAAAATATTCATACGTTTTTTTCAGGCCTTCTGCTCTGCCTGTTTTGGGTTCCCAGCCTAAAATATTTTTTGCTTTTGTAATATCCGGCTGGCGTTGTTTGGGATCATCAACCGGTAATGGTTTATATGTAATCTTTACACTTGCGCCTGTAAGTTTCAGAATTTCTTCAGCAAAGTCTTTTAAAGAAATTTCGTGGGGGTTTCCAATGTTTACAGGCATTGCATAATCGCTCAGCAGTAAACGATAAATGCCTTCAATCAGATCATCAACATAACAGAAAGAACGCGTTTGGCTGCCATCGCCAAACACTGTTAAATCTTCACCACGTAAAGCCTGGCCAATGAATGCGGGCAATGCACGGCCATCATTTAAACGCATGCGCGGGCCGTAAGTATTGAAGATGCGAACAATTCTTGTTTCCACGCCGTGATAGGTATGATACGCCATCGTTATAGCTTCCTGGAAACGCTTGGCTTCATCGTACACGCCACGCGGGCCAACCGGGTTTACGTTGCCCCAATATTCTTCTGTTTGCGGATGAACAGCAGGATCGCCATATACTTCGCTGGTAGATGCCACCAGTATTCTTGCTTTTTTATCTTTTGCCAATCCAAGACAGTTATGCGTGCCAAGCGAACCAACCTTTAATGTTTGAATAGGTATTTTTAAATAGTCGATAGGGCTTGCGGGTGATGCAAAATGCAATATGTAATCAAGATTTCCAGGCACATGAATAAACTTTGAAACATCGTGATGATAATATTCAAATTCCTTCAAAGGAAAAAGATGCTCAATGTTTTTAATATCTCCTGTTATAAGGTTATCCATTGCAACAACCTGGTAACCTTCTTTAATAAAACGGTCGCATAAATGCGACCCTAAAAAACCTGCGGCGCCTGTAATAAGAATTCTTTTGCTCATAATATTTTTATTTGTAAATGTTTAGCCTTGGTGGTAGTGCAATGATAAGTAATATGTACTAAAATATTGTTTGATAAATGAGGCTGCATTTGCAGTGTGCACGTTAATTAAAAAATGCGAGCATATTTTCTGTTATGTATTTCAGTTGCTCATTATCTAATTCGGGGTGCATTGGTAATGAAATAACCCGTTCTGTTAACCAGTCCGTAACGGGCAGGTCATATTCAAAACCACCAAAGGTTTCAAACATTTTTTGCCTGTGGCCGGGCACAGGATAATAGATCATGTTTGGAATTTTTTTATCTGAAAGATAAGCGCTCAGTTCATCACGCAAACCTTTTTTATCGCTGTCTAAAATAAGCGTGTATTGATGAAAAACGTGCCTGTTGTTTTTTGCCCTGAATGGTGTTTTTATAGTGGAATGATTAGCAAATGCTGCATCATAATAATCGGCCACTTTTATACGTGCATTAATGTTGGCATCAAGATACTGCAGCCTTATATTTAAAATAGCAGCCTGAATGGTATCAAGCCTTGAATTACAACCCACCACATCATGATAATACCTTTTGCTCTGGCCGTGATTGGCAATCATCGTAAGTTTTTGCGCCAACGCATCGTCATTTGTAAAAATTGCTCCGCCGTCACCATAAGCGCCCAGGTTTTTTGCAGGATAAAAAGATGTGGTTCCAATGGTTCCAATCGTGCCTGCTTTTTTACTGCTGCCATCTTTAAAAAAATAATCGCCGCCAATAGATTGCGCATTGTCTTCTATCACAAATAAATTATGTTCTTCCGCTACCTGCATCACAGCTTCCATATCACAGCTTTGCCCATATAAATGCACCGGTACAATGGCTTTTGTTTTTGGGGTAATGGCCTTGCGCAAACTATCAATATCAATATTGAATGTTTGTTTATCCACCTCTACAAAAACAGGTTTTAAACGCAGCAAAGCCACCACTTCAGTTGTGGCAATGTAAGTGAACGATGGTGTAATAACTTCATCGCCGGGCTGCAGGTCTAAAGCCATCATGGCTATTTGCAAAGCATCAGTTCCGTTGGCACATGGAATAACATGCTTTACATTCAGGTAATCTGCCAATGCTTTGCTGAATTCCTGCACAGGCCTGCCGTTTATAAACGCAGCGCTTTCTATAACATCAATAACAGCCGTATCAATTTCTTTCTTTAAACGTTGATACTCTGTTTTTAGGTCAACCATTTGTATAGCACGCATGAGAAAAATTTGCGGGCAAAAGTAGGAAAAGTTAAGGAGTATGTTTTTCAGGGTTCATTACTGTCATAAAAAAGCCCCCGCATGGCGGAGGCTTGGTGATTGGTGTTTTTTTATTCATTATCGCCTAAACTGTAGGCATTATTTTCTTCGTCTTCTTCACCAATATCTTCTTCTGCATCGTCAAGGTCTTCCCCCGGAATATCAAGGTCATCTCCGGAAAAATCTTCCCCTTCATTTAAATCTTCTCCATCTTCATCAGTATCATCAAGTTCAGATTCAAACAGGTTTTCATTATCCTCCGTATCCGTTTGTTCCGTTCTTTCAAGCGCAATCTTCTCATCTTCCGTTACGTCAGCATCGTCGCTTGAAGGTTCTTCAGTTATACCTGGATCATCTTCTTCATCGGGATCACCATCCGGTTCGTCTGTTGTTTCAGGTTCTTCATCGCTTGAAATAATAAGATCATTTTCGTCAATTTCTTCGCCCACAGGCAACCGTTCACTTGCATACTCGGCTTCATCTTCGCCAAAAAGGCCAACACCTTCTTCATCATCACTTGAAATGGTTGTATCAGCCATTTCACGCAATTCGGGTACGTGAACATTTTCCTGGCCGGGAATATCTTTTACATCGGGTAAGTCAATTGTTGTTTCTTCAGGCTCAAGCTTTGCCTTATCTTTTTCTGAATCATGAATGTCGGAAGTTAAATTTTTATCAGCCATATGCTTTTTAATTTGGAAGTTACGAAAACAATGCCATGAAGTATTTTGTTTTTTTAAGAACTATTTATTTAATACTAAAATGATATTGGTTAAACGTAGCGTAAAAATATCCACATAAATAAAAATATCAGGCGGGCTGCTTAGAAGGAAAATTTATGGCTTGGCATTTGAAACAATTACACCATTCTAATCTTTACAAAAAATAATAATTTATGAAAAAGTTAATAGGTATTATTTGCGTAGGATGCCTTGGAGTGTTTGGCGCCTGCAACAACAGTTCTTCAAACCAGGACAGCGTAGATAGTGCGCAGGACATGAACGACAGTATGCTGCCCGATAGCAATTCATCTGCTATGAATTCAGCACCAGCATCGGAAGAGGATGCAAAATGGGCCGTGGATGTTGCCAATGCGGGCATGACAGAGATTGAATTAAGCAAAGTGGCACAAATGAAAGCGGGCGACCCGAGGCTTAAAGATTTTGCTGATATGATGGTAACAGATCATACTGCCGCTGCTGATAAATTGAAACAACTTGCAGCCGCCAAAAGCATTACACTGCCGGATAAGCTGAGTGATGCTTCTCAGAAAATGCTGGATGACCTGAATAAAAAAACAGGTAAAGACTTTGATAAAGCCTACACAAATGATATGCTTGACGGGCATAAAGATGCCGTTGATGCTTTTGATAAAGGCAGCAAGAATTTACAGGACGCCGATTTAAAGAATTTCGCTTCTACAACACTGCCTACCCTTCAAATGCACCAGGATTCAATAAAGGCAATAGCAGGAAAAAAATAAATCCACTATAATCAATAAAAACCGTCTTCTTAAGAGGCGGTTTTTTTATGTATATAAATTGTGAAGATGATTGTTTGAATTAAAGTTGATGTAAGTGCCATATATAATAATTTTATTTTTTGTTTCTGCATGTTTACATTTTTCTACAACATTTTTATAAAGCTTTATCCCATTGGCGCTGCTATAATATCGCCATTTAATGAAAAAGCTGCATTATGGATAAAAGGCAGAAAAAATATTTTTAATAAAATAAGTGCGGCAATTGCTGATGATACATCGCTAAAGATCTGGATGCATTGTTCTTCACTTGGTGAATTTGAACAGGGCAGGCCGCTGCTTGAAAAATTCCGGCAATTACATCCTTCTTATAAACTGGTGTTGACTTTTTTTTCACCTTCAGGCTATGAGGTGCAGAAAAATAATAAAGTTGCTGATTATATTTTTTACCTGCCTGTTGATTCAAAACCAAACGCAAAAAAATTTGTTCAATTAATCCGGCCTTCGCTTGTTGTTTTTGTAAAATATGAATACTGGTATTATTATTTAAAAGAAATTAATAAGCGCAATATCCCGTTAATACTTGTATCGGGTATTTTCTTTCCTGGTTTTTCTTTTTTCCAATGGTATGGAAAACTGCAGAGGCAAATGCTCACGTTTTTCACGCATTTTTTTGTGCAAACGGAAGATTCTAAAAACCTGTTGCATTCAATTAATGTTAATAATGTAACCGTATCCGGCGATACCAGGTTTGATCGTGTTTTGGAAGTAGCGTCTGAATTAAAACAGTTTCCTGTAATTGAAAATTTTATTAGCGATAAAAAAGTTGTTGTCGCCGGCAGCACGTGGACAGAAGATGATGAAGCGCTTGATCATTTCGCCAACACACGCCCCGAGTTAAGATTTATAGTGGCGCCGCATGATATAAGTAAAGAAAGGCTTGAAGAATGCTGCAAATTGTATAAGCACGCCATATTATTTTCTGAATATGAGAAAGCTATTGCCGGCAGTCAGCCGTTGCCTAATAACATCAATACATTGATTATTGATAATATAGGCACACTTAAATTTCTGTACCGTTACGCAACTATATGTTATGTGGGCGGCGGTTTTGGCGATGATGGTATTCATAACATTCTTGAAGCAGCCGTGTATTATAAACCTGTTTTATTCGGGCCGGCATTTGATAAATTTTATGAAGCCTTGCAACTGATTGATAAGGGCGGCGCCTTTGATGTGGAAGATGCCATTGAACTGGAAGCACAATTAGACGACCTATTGCAGGATGAATATTTATACAGGCAGGCCTGCCGTATTGCCGGTGATTATGTAAAAGATAATGCAGGCGCAACAGGCATTATTATGAAGTATATTCAGGAAAAACGCCTTCTTACCAGTTGATCGAATAAAACGGATGCCGGGCTGTTTTCGTTCCAGCCAAGTTTTAATTTCAGTTCCCTTTTTATCCATAGTTCCGCTTCGCCATAAATATTAAAACTATTGATGGTTTTAATGCTGCGGTCATACATGGTTTGATCACCGCGGAACAATTCATTGATAAAAAGATACTGATCATTAATGCCAATGCCTTTCCGCAAATCTTTTATGGGCCCTGTACTTATATTTTGCGCAACTTCTTTTTGTGAAGATGATTGTTGTTTCAGCCTGTCATTCAAACTTTCCTGTTGCGAGAGCGTTTCATTAACTTCCTGTTGTTTCAGTGCAAGTGTTGGTATTTCTACCATTGGATTGAAATAATCAAATTTATCTTCTTCTTCATCCGGCTGAAATACCGCTTCTTCATTTTCTTCAGTTTCTATAATTGGCTCAGGTTGCTCCGGATCTGTTGATGCAGGAGGAAGTATTGTTTCAATGCTGGTTTCACTCACAAAAGCGCCGCGGGCGGCGGGATAAAATACCGCAATGGATTGCTGCCTGTGCTGTTCATTTTGGGCAGACCTTTCCAATTCAGATAAAAGCAACTGCGCTGTTATGCGCAATTGTTCATTTCCTGCTTTACTGTCATACAGTTCCTGTAAACGAGCTATTAATAAGCCGGCTTTTTCCATAAGATATCTATATTTGAAAGCTTTACGTTATGGAATAACGATGTAAAGTTAAAATTTATTTCGATGTTTATTGAACCACATATAAAAGGCGGTAAGCGGGGATGGATTGAAGTGATCTGCGGTTCTATGTTTAGCGGTAAAACGGAAGAGCTTATACGCAGGCTGAAACGGGCGCGTATAGCGCATCTTAAAACAGAAATATTTAAACCGGCCATTGATACGCGTTATGATGAAATGAATGTGGTAAGCCACGACGAAACCACCATTATAGCGCAGCCGGTGCAACATTCACAAAACATTTTATTACTGGCAGATGATGCCGATGTTATTGGCATTGATGAAGTGCAGTTTTTTGACAGCGGTATTGTTAGCGTTTGCGAACAGCTTGCTTTAAACGGCATACGCGTAATTGTTGCCGGGCTTGATATGGATTTTTCAGGTAAACCTTTCGGCCCTGTGCCGCAATTGCTGGCGGTGGCCGATTATATTACCAAGCTGCATGCCATTTGTGTGCATTGCGGCAATATTGCCAATATATCGTACCGTAAAACAAAACAAAGCGGGCAGGTGGTAATTGGTGAACTGGATGTGTATGAGCCAAGATGCAGGGTTTGTTATGAGAAAGGGGATGAGGTGTGAGGATGGTTGACTGAGTTGAAAGGAATTGGTAATTTGGAATTGGAAGCAAAAAGAAAAAATGTGCATATTGGCATATTAGAAAACATGCTCAAATTATCCATCATTATAAACCCCGCAGTAAACAAATAGAAATATTTGTTTTGCGGTATGAAACAAGACCTCGCTAAGTTTAAATATTAATACCTAGCAAATAAATCAATGAAACCTGTCTTAATCTTATTCTTTTGTATCCTGATAATATTTGTCAAAGCGCAATCAATCAGCGCTTTTAATCAATATATGCCTAACAATAACCAGGTACTTTTTGTAAAAACGCCTTCTGCCAGTTCAATAAAAGGAAATATGTTTTTGTATGAAAGAAAGAATGAAAAACAATCCTGGAAACTTGCAGATTCATTTCCTGTAACTGTTGGCCGTTCAGGACTTGCAAAAGATGCACATAGTGTAATTCCCTTGAATGATAATTTACCTGTTAAGCAGGAAGGCGATGGCAAATCTCCATCCGGTATTTTTAAGTTGTGGAAAGTGTTCAGTTATCATAACCTCCAAAATTTAAAAATGCCTTTTGTGCAGGTTGATACAAATTTTTATTGTGTAGATGATGTTAACTCCCGTTATTATAACCAGTTAATTCTTGCTGATACTGCCATAAAAGATTTCAACAGTTTCGAACACATGAAACTCAGCAGCAACGGTTATGAATACGGTGTTTGGGTTTTATACAACAGCAATCCTGCAATCGCCGGTAACGGCTCCTGTATTTTTCTGCATGTGTGGAGAGATGAAAATACGCCAACATCCGGCTGTACTGCCATGGCAAAGGAAAATATGCTGAAGTTAATTCACTGGCTTGATGAGAAGAAAAATCCTGTGTTATTGCAAGTGGTTGAAGAATAGTTGAATAGTTGATATGTTGATTGAGTTGATATGTTAACTACGTTTTGCATTGATAGTGCACGCAAGTAATTTTCTAAACCAGTCAACTTACCAACCTGTCAACTCGCTCCGTAAGCATTACAGCGGCTTCGGTTACATTAAGCTGAAAATTGCCGCCTGCTTTTAATGCATAATTTTCGTTTACATGGCCAACCGGGAAATCGAAACAAACCGGGTAATTATATTCTTTCACTTTATCAAATATCAGCTCGTATAATTCTTGCCCGAATGGAATAGTTGTGTCTTTCATATCGGCAAATTTGCCAACGATAAGACCTGAAAGACTGTCTAATTTGCCTGCACGTTTTAGTTGCAGCAACATTCTGTCTATGTTGTATAAATACTCGCCAATATCTTCAATAAACAGTATTTTATTTTTTGTGCTGATGCCTGATCGTGTTCCAACAATATGTGCCAGCAAAGAAAGATTACCGCCAATCAATTCCCCTGTGCCAATACCATTCCTGTTTAAATGATGAACCGTGGTTGTATAAGATTGCAATTTGCCTGTAATGCTATCACAGATTGATTGAATATAAATTTTATTTTCTTCTATTTCATTAAAAGCGGAAGCCATTGGCGCATGTAATGAGGCAATGTTATAGTTTGAATAGACGTGGCAAAGAAGGAGGGTTATATCGCTGTAGCCAATGATCCATTTGGGATGCTGTACAAATTTTCTGAAGTTAACATGGTCAATAATCCTGCTTAAACCATAACCGCCCCTTGCACAAAAAATGGCTTTTATATTTTCATTATCCAGCATGGATTGCAGGTCATCTAACCGTTCCTCATCAGTACCTGAAAAATAACTGCATTGGGCGCCTAATGTTTTTCCACGTTCAACTTTAAATCCCCATTGATGCAATGTATCGATGCAGCGCTGCATTTTTTCAAGCGGCATGCAACCGGAGGGACAAATCATGCCAATTCTATCGCCAGGTTTTAAGTATGGAGGAATTATAGCCATTTGTTTAAGTATTGTTTTTACATTGCCTGCTGGCTGTATTTTTCAAAATAAAATTATTTTTATCAGTAAGGATGAATATTATGAAAAGGCTACAGGTTTTATTTTTTGCTTTTATATTTTTTGTGTCATGCGGCAATAATGAAAATGATACTGTACAAAAAAGTTTTGCAGATAAATCAATCAGTAACGGCAGAACAACTGCAAAGAAATTTTTATTTGATAATACCAAAGCAGAAACTGCAGGCAATGCCGATTGGGTAATTGATGAAGATAATAATCTTGCAAAGCGGTTGCCAACACCGGCGCAGGAAAACATTAATGCATCAACACCTGAAACTTACTGGACAGGCGCTTTATCATCATGGGGTATTGCATTGGTAAAACAAAAACAGCAGGTAGAAACTTTACAGGAAAATGGCCACATTACTTATGGCGATTCAAAAAATATGCAAGACCTCTCGCATTACGATGTTTTTATTATTGATGAACCCAATATCCGTTTCAGCAATAATGAAAAATCGGCTATTATAAATTTTGTAAAGAATGGTGGCGGGTTGTTTATGATTGCAGATCATGATCATTCAGACCGCAATAATGATGGCTGGGATTCCCCTGCTATATGGAATGATTTAATGGATAATAATACCATTCAAAAAGACCCGTTTGGCTTTTCTGTTTATAAAACCAATATCAGCCAAAGGTCTTCCAATATTACAGCAGTTAAAAACCCGGTTACACAAGGCTTGCAGGGAGAAGTAACATCCCTGCAATTCAATAATGGCGCAACTATTACGCTTACGTCGCCCACTGCCAAAGGATTATGCTGGATGAATAATTACCCGCAAAATAACATACGTGCAATGGCTGCTTACAGCACTTATGGCAAAGGAAGAATAGTTGTTATTGGCGATAGTTCACCTGCTGATGACGGCACCGGCGCTAAAGGCAACAAGCTGCATGATGGCTGGAATGCTGTTGGTGAGAACCATTCCAACTTTTTTATTAATGCATCGTTGTGGCTGGCGAAGCTGCAATGATAAAGCAGGCAAATGTCAGTATTCAGCTATTGGCAAATAAGAGACCAGGCATTAATCTAGCGCCTGGTTCAGATCATTAATAATATCATCCGCAAATTCAAGTCCCACAGAAATTCTTATTAAGCCTGGCGTAATGCCCACATTCAATCTTTCCTGCTCGGTAAGTTTTGAATGTGTGGTGCTGGCAGGGTGTGATGCTATGCTTCTTGTATCGCCGAGATTGGCCGTCATAGAAAGCATCTTTAATTTATTCAGGAATTGCCTTCCTTTTTCTACGCCGCCTTTTACTTCAACACAAACAATGCCTCCGCCTGCTTTCATTTGCTTCTTTGCAATTTCATACTGCGGATGGTCTTCCATAAAAGGATATTTCACCCACTCCACATTTTTATGTTGCTTTAATGCCTGCGCCACTTTCATTGCATTCTCGCAGTGGCGCTGCAACCGCACATCCAATGTTTCAAGGCTCTTGCTTAATACCCATGCATTAAACGGCGACAATGAGGGGCCTGTATTGCGGCTGAATAGGTAGATGTCCTTAATCAAATCTTTTCTCCCAACAACAATACCACCTAAAACGCGGCCTTGCCCGTCAAGCCATTTTGTTGCAGAATGCACAATTATGTCCGCACCATATAATATGGGTTTTTGCAGCAAAGGCGTGGCAAAACAGTTGTCAACATTATAAATAAGGTTATGCTGCCTGGCAAATTTTCCAGCCCATTCCAGGTCAATAATTTCAAGCTGCGGATTGGTTGGCGTTTCAATAAATAACATCTTGCTGTTAGGCTTTACGGCTTTTTCCCATGCCGCTTTATCATCAGCATCAACCAAAGTAGTTTCAATGCCGTAACGCGGTAAAAATTTTGTGACCATGGTATGTGTACTGCCAAATACCGAACTGCAGCATATTAAATGATCGCCCTGTTTTAGCAATGCAAACATTGATGCAAACACCGCTGCCATGCCCGATGCTGTTGCATAGCCTGCTTCAGCGCCTTCCAGTGCACACATTTTTTTTATAAACTCGTCAACGTTGGGGTTTGTAAAACGGCTGTAAATATTTTCTTCCCTTTCATCCGCAAATGCAGCCCGCATGGTTTCTGCTTCATCAAAGCAAAAACTGCTTGTTAAATAAAGCGGCGCGGAATGTTCTTTTTCGCCGGTTCTTTCAATTTGTATTCTTATTGCTTCTGTTAATTCATTGCGTTTATTGCTTGTCTCGCTCATTTATTTGAGTATTGTTTATTGAATATTGATTGTTTAAAGAGCTTTGGTAAAGTCCGGAGGCTTTGCAGAGTGGCAGCTACTCATCGTTCATCACTCATTTTTCCACTTTCACACTCCACTTAATATCAGCGCCTGCCCGTCTTAATGTTTCAGCTACGGAGCAATATTTATTGATGGATAATTCAACGGCCCGTTGCGCTTTGCTTTCATCAACATCGCCATAAATTATAAATTCAAGCTCCACTTTTTTCCACACAGAAGGTTCAACACCAGCTTCTCTTTCACCCCGCACAATAGTTTTATAATCTGTTACGTCCTGTCTTTGTTTTTTCAGAATTGATATTACATCCATGCCACTGCATCCTGCAAGTGCCATTAATACCATCTGCATTGGCCTTACGCCAAAATTATCCCCGCCATGCTCCGGGCTGTTATCTATTTTAACAGATTGTCCGTATTCATCTTTTACTTCAAAACCATAATCTCCATGCACCCGGTTTAATTCAACTGTTATCATTTTTAATTTTTATTTGCCTGCAAAAATACTGTATGTTATTAATTTGATTTTATATTATGGATATTGGAAACACATATTGTTAAATTTGCCTCACATTGCAACAGTAAAAAAATCAATGAAAGATTTTTCCAGGAAAATTTATACCAATATCCGCCTTAAACTAAAGGGTGCATTCGATGCCATCAGCAATGAAAATATTAAAAGTAATATTCTGCAGGCAGTGCCTTTCTGGATAGCTTCAATTATAACAGGGTTGATTGCCGTTCTCTATACAAAAATGTTTGCGCTATCTGAATCCATAAGAGGCTGGATATTTCATTCACATTCCTGGCTTTTCTTTATAATAACACCTGTTTGCTTTATTATTTCATGGTGGGTGGTTGCAAAGTTTTCGCCTTATGCAAAAGGCAGCGGCATTCCACAGGTTATGGCAGCTATTGAATTGTCCACGCCGAGGTATAACAGCAAAATAAAAAAGATGCTGAGCCTTCCTGTTATTTTCGTAAAGATCATTTCTTCTTTAATTATGACATTGGGCGGCGGCATTATAGGCAGGGAAGGGCCCACTATACAAATTGCGGGTTCTATTTTCAGAAAAGTGAACGAGTGGCTGCCTGCTTGGTACCCGAAAATTTCAAAGCGTATTATGATCATGACCGGCGCTGCAGCCGGGCTTGCAGCGGCATTTAATACGCCGCTTGGCGGTATTGTGTTTGCTATTGAAGAGCTTACCAAAACACATCTCAGTTATTTTAAAACGGCCATTTTTACGGCTGTTATTATTGCCGGTTTAACTGCGCAAGGCTTCCTGGGCTCATATTTATATTTAGGCTACCCGCAAATCAATGCGCTTTCATGGTGGATATTCAGCGTAGTGATAGTTGTGGGCGCTGTAGCCGGTTTTCTCGGTGCATACTCAAGCCGTGTTGTGCTGCTTATACAGAAATGGAAGTCAACATTTAAATTTCAATACCAGCATATTTTATACCTGGTATTTTGTGCGCTTCTTATTGCCAGCTTTGCTTTTTTCTTTAGTGCGGATTCAATTGGTTCCGGTAAAGATTTAATGGTGAAAGCGTTATTTACTTCAGAAAAATATACAGCGTGGTATATGCCGGTACTTAGAATAACGGGCACCATTTTCTCATTTACAGCCGGTGGCGCCGGTGGTATTTTTGCGCCTGCATTAAGTGCCGGGGCAAGCATAGGCTCGCTGGTATCAGGCTGGTTTAATTTAAATGGGAGCGATGCCAACATTATTATTCTTTGTGGCATGGTAAGCTTCCTTACAGGTGTTACACGCTCGCCATTTACCTGTGCCATTCTTGTTTTGGAAATGACTGACCGTAATAACCTTATTTTTCATTTAATGTTTGCAGGCCTCGTTGCAAGCATAGCTTCGCTGCTGGTGGATAAGCATTCATTATACCATCATCTTAAAGACCAGTACCAGCATGAATTAATGCATGAAGACGATGAAAAACCACAGCAAACTGCGGGCGACATAAAAGCAGGAAGCGGCACATAAAAATGAATAATTCCAGAATTCAGATGATATACTTATTTTGATTGCGTGAAAATATTTATTCGCTTTTTTCAGTTTTTATATTGGTTGTATGCAATGCTCATGTTCATTGCTTTAATGCTTATCGTTTTTGTATTGGTATTGTTTTACCTGCCCCTGGGTAAAGTAAAGGCGGGAAACCTTGTTTATAAAACATGCCATATATGGGGTGTTATATGGTATTTTCTTATTGGGATAAAACATAAAGAAATTTATGAGGCGCCGCATAACAGGAATAATCAGTACATTTTTGTTGCCAATCATTCTTCTTACATGGATATTCCTTCCATTGTAATGTGTATGCACCAGCCGGTGCGTGTATTGGGTAAATATGAAATGGTGCATTACCCGGTTTTTGGTTTTATTTATCGCGTGGCAGTTATTTTGGTTGACAGAAGCGATGCAGCGCACCGTGCGCAGAGCCTGCGTGCTTTGAAAGCGGCCATCGGGCATGGCATTTCTATCTTTATTTTTCCCGAAGGCACATTTAATGAAACAGCAAACCCGTTAAAAACATTTTATGATGGCGCTTTTCGCACGGCTGTTGAAACGCAAACGCCCATAAAGCCAATTTTGTTTGTTGATAATGATAAAAGGCTTAACCAGGAAAGCATTTTTTCATTAACGCCGGGCATTTCGCGTTGTGTTTATTTGGATGAAATAAGTGTTGAAGGTTATACCGATAAGCAGGATATAAAATTATTGAAGCAAAAAGTATATGCTGTTATGGAGGAAGGATTGAGAAGGTACAAAGCTTCCGTCTCATAAAAGAAAACCTGGTAAGCCACTGTTGTATTTATCACTCAAAAATATTAGCTATTATATTCGCATACGGATGAATAATAATGAAGTTGAAAATAGGAATGATGGCTCCGGCGGCACCCTTTACGCCGAAATTATTATTCCGCTTGCTTTACCGCAAACTTACACGTGGCTTATCCCCTCCCAATTTCAGCAATCCGCAAAGCCGGGCATTCGCGTAGAAGTGCAGTTAAGAAATAAACGTTATTCCGGCATTATTAAAAAACTCATTCATCAAAAGCCAAACGATTTTCAACCAAAACCTATTCTTAATATTTTGGATGATGAGCCGCTGTTACACCAGCAACAATTGCAATTGTGGCAATGGATAGCAGAGTATTATATGTGCAGCGAGGGTGAAGTAATGCAGGCTGCCATGCCGGCCAACCTTAAATTGTCAAGCGAAACTATTTTGGTTTGGAATGATGAACATAATGAGGATTTTACCAATTTAAATGATAAAGAATATATTGTTGCTGAAGCATTAAGCATAAAGAAAGAACTAAAGCTGAGTAAGGTGCAGCAGTTGCTGGATGCATCGTATGTTTACCCGGTAATAAAGAAGCTGATTGAAAAAGATGTTTGCCATGTGTGGGAAGAGCTGAAAGAAAAATATAAAGAGAAGACAGAAACCTATATTGTGCTTCATCCGCAATACCATGATGAAGAAAAGCTGGCCGCATTACTCAATACTTCAACAAGGGCGCCGAAACAAATGGAATTATTGCTGTCTTATTTGCATTTAATTAAAGAAGATGGCGAAGTAACACAATCATCATTATTGAAAAAATCCAATGCCGCCGCAGCACAATTAAAAGGGCTGGTTGATAAAAATATTTTGCTTGCAGAAAAGCGTTCAATTAACCGCATAAGAAGCCTGCCAAAAGATATTCATATTGATTTCACTTTATCACCTGCGCAGCAAACTGCTTTAAATGAAATTAATGATTCATTCAAAGAGAAGAATGTTTGTTTATTACACGGCGCTACGGCAAGCGGTAAAACACAGATTTATATTAAGCTGATAGAACAATATATTCAGCAGGGCAAACAGGTTTTATATATGCTGCCGGAGATTGCATTAACAGCACAGGTTATACGCAGGTTGCAAAAACATTTTGGCGGTTATATTGCCGTATATCATTCCAAATTCAATGCGAATGAGCGTGTTGAAATATGGAACCGCATTAAAAACGGTGAGCTGAAAGTGTTGCTGGGCGCACGTTCTGCGTTGTTCCTGCCATTTAAAGACCTGGGTTTAATTATAGCAGATGAAGAACATGATGCTTCTTATAAGCAGCAAGACCCGGCGCCACGTTATCATGCAAGGGATACGGCAATTTATTATGCTTCTTTGTTTAATGCAGGCGGCAGTGCAAAAGTTTTATTGGGCAGCGCCACGCCTTCGGTTGAAAGCTATTTTAATGCGCAAACAAAAAAATATGCACTGGTTGAATTGAAAGAACGTTATGGCAATGCAGTACTTCCTTCAATAGAAATAATTGATCTTACAAAAATTGCTTCCAAAGATAGGGTGCCGGTTTCTCCGCAACTGAAAGAAGCTATTGATGAAACGCTGGCACAACATAAACAGGTATTGCTTTTTCAAAATCGGCGCGGTTATACGCCTTACATGGTTTGTAATGTTTGCGGCTGGATTCCGCAATGTAAAAATTGTGATGTAACCTTAACGTATCACAAGGCAAAGAACAAAATGATTTGTCATTATTGCGGTACAGAATATCCGGTTTTATATACCTGCCCGCAATGCGGCAGCCACGATTTTAAACAAAAGAATTTCGGTACGGAAAAACTGGAGGAACTGGTTGTTGAAACATTTCCTGCTGCCAAAGTTGCCCGCATGGATTATGATACCATGAAAGGCAAAAACAATCATGACACGCTGATAAAATTATTTGAACAGCAAAAGATAAACCTGCTGGTGGGCACGCAGATGATTGTAAAAGGTTTGGATTTTGAACATGTGAACCTTGTAGGTATTTTGGATGCTGACAGCCTTTTATATTTTGCTGATTTTCGCGTAAATGAGCGTGCTTTTCAACTGATGGAACAGGTGAGTGGGAGGGCAGGCCGTAAAGATGATAACGGCAAAGTATTGATACAGGTGCGCAATACGCATCACCCCGTTTTAAAATTTGTAAAAGAACACGATTATAAAGCCTTGTACGATTTTGATATTCAAAGCAGGCAGTTTTATCATTACCCGCCATTTACAAGGCTTATTCATTTTTCTTTCCGCCATAAAGAAAATCATATAGCGGAAGAAGCTGCAAATATTTTTACGGCAGGCATTAAGAAAGATTTTGAACCATACATAACCGGGCCCGCTCAACCTGTAATTAACCGTTTACGCAATAAATATATCTGGGATTTATTATTGAAGTTGCCGCGTAATTCAGAACTTATCAATAAATGTAAAATGCAGGCCGAACAGCAGATCGCTATTTTAAAATTCAATAAGCGTTACAGCAGCGTGGATATTGTTCCTGATGTTGATCCGGTATAATGGTAATCATCCTGCTAAAACATTTCATGCAACTTCTTGCAAAGGCAATGACTTTTATCCATTATTTTTATCTCAACTAAAATTGCTGTATGACTTTCATCATCAAAACAAAAAAGCTCTGCATGGCAGTGTGCATGGCGTTATCCATCATTGCCTGCAATGCACAAACAACTATTAGAACAGGCAGTACACCTAACCCGGATGTTGACTATAAAAAGCTCGCCAATATAGATACATTGGCGAATGGTTATGTAAACCGGAATTGGATAAAAGGCGTTGCGACCATTGTTGTGAAAAATGGGCAGATCATTCAATACAAAGGTTATGGTTATGCTGACGCAGCTTCTGAAAAACCAATGCAAAAGAACAGCATCTTTCGTATTGCGTCGCAAACAAAAGCCATTGTGAGCACCGGCATTTTAATTTTATATGACCAGGGAAAACTTTCGTTAAACGATCCTGTTTCAAAATATATTCCTGAGTTTGCACATGAAACGGTATTAGATAAATTTAATGCTGAAGATACTACTTATACAACCGTTGCTGCTAAAAGGGATATTACCATAAAAGACCTGCTTACACATACAGCGGGCATAGATTACGCAGGCATTGGCAGTGATAATATGAAAGCCATTTATGCGAAAAATAATATTCCATCGGGGCTTGGTGTGATTGATGCTGACCTGTTAACCACTGTAAAAACACTTGGCAAACTGCCGCTTGCATTTCAGCCTGGAACACAATGGCGTTATGGCCTGAACATCGATGTGCTCGGCTGTTTAATTGAAGTGATCAGTGGCATGAACCTTGAAGATTTTCTCCGGGAAAATATTTTTGAACCATTGGGCATGAATGATACATGGTTCAACCTGCCTGCTGATAAATCCAATCGTTTAACGAGTGTTTATACAGAAGATTCATTGCATAATATTATTCCCTGGAGCAAGACAAATTTTGGTGTTGACCCTACTTATCCTTTAATCAGCAAACATTATTTTTCAGGTGGCGCCGGCTTATCATCCACCACTTACGACTATGCTGTTTTTTTACAGATGATTATGAATGGCGGCAGCTATGGCAGCAAAACAATTCTTTCAAAACGCACAACACAAATGATGCTGCACCCGCAACTTGATTTTCTTTTTAACGGTAAGAATAATTTTGGCCTCGGCTTTGAAATTACAACCGATAAAGGCAGCGCAGACGGCAGCCGCAACGAAGGAAGTTTTGCTTGGGGTGGTTTTTTCGGTACAACATATTGGGCCGATCCGAAAGAACATTTAATATGTTTGATAATGACGCAGCAAACACCCAATTCTCATAACCAGTTATCACAACAATTTGAACAACTGGTATATGCGAGTTTAAAATAAACGAGGTTAACGGCGCCATATACTTCAAAAATATTTGGCCCTAACAATCAAATCAATAAATAATATGGGTAAAACAAGATTGGAAGCTTTCAGTGACGGCGTGCTGGCTATTATTATAACGATCATGGTGCTTGAATTAAAAATACCTGAAGGTGCAAGCATGCAGGCGCTAAAACATGTCCTGCCTGTTTTTCTCACCTATGCTTTAAGTTTTATTTATATCGGTATTTACTGGAACAATCATCACCACTTAATGCATCTGGTTAAGCATATAAGCGCCGGTATAATGTGGGCAAACCTTAACCTGCTTTTTTGGTTATCGTTAATCCCGTTCGTTACAGGCTGGATGGATGAAAACCATTTTGAACCGCTGCCTGTAGCATTGTATGGTATATTACTGGCAATATGCGGCATTGCTTATACCATACTCCAGGTAACGATTGACAAATGCCATAAAAGTGAAGGCGCTTTAAAACAAATAATGATGGCACAGCGCAGAAAGGGCATTATATCTTTTATTATTTACATTGCTGCCGCACCTTTGGCATATATAAATACAATTATTGCAGGCTCCCTGTTTGTGGCCGTAGCAATTATGTGGATTATTCCTGACAAAAAAATTGAACGCGTAACAACAACAGAAAGTGAATAACTTTAATCCGTGCTTTTAAAACAAATATCTCTCTACCGATAAACAATTAATATGACAACAAGACGATCTTTTATTAAAACAACATCCCTTGCTTCTGCTGCATTATTCATTAAGCCCGGCTCTATGCATTTTAAAAATTCCTACATCGGTTTACAGCTTTATACTGTAAGGGATGCTATGGGAAAAGATCCGGCTGGCACGCTGGCTAAAGTTGCATCTATTGGTTATAATTCTGTTGAAGGCGCAACTTATACCGGCACAGAAAATTTTTATGGAATGGTTGCAAAGTCTTTTGCTGCACTGCTTAAACAAAACGGTTTAATTATGCCAAGCAGCCATTACCGTCTGGGTGAAGACAAGGAAAATGGTAAAGATGTTATGGGCACTATATTGCATGATTGGGATAAAGCGGTTGATGACGCAAAAGCAGTTGGTGTTAAATACATGGTTTGTGCATGGCTTTCACCGGCTGAACGTGGCAATATTGATCATTATAAATTACTTGCAGAACGTTTAAACAAGGGTGGCGAAACCTGCAAAAAAGCAGGCATCCAGTTATGCTATCACAATCATGATTTTGAATTTACAGAAGATAACGGCCAACTGCCTTATGATATACTTTTAAAAAATACTGATAAAGACCTTGTAAAATTTGAGCTTGATCTTTACTGGGTAACAAGGGCAGGCCACAACCCAACTGCTTTGTTTAATGCAAATCCCGGCCGTTTTCCATTATGGCATGTAAAAGATATGGACAACACGCCGAAGAAGGCTTTTACCGAAGTGGGCAACGGCGTAATTGATTTTAAAACCATCTTTAAAAGCGCAGATAAAGCCGGTTTAAAATATTTCTTTGTTGAACAGGATATAACGCCGGGCGATCCTTTCATCAGTATTACAAAAAGTATTGATTACATAAAAAAGAACCTTATTTAAGCCGTTAATGATTAATGATAACAGCGCATGCAATCATAAAAATTAATTAACATTTACAAAATAAATGTGCAACGGAACTTTGCGGGATTAAATGTAAAAAACACAATTCTATTGTGTGTGAAAAAAGTTACTAATTTCACGCCGTTGCAGGAAGTGTAATTTTCACATCTTGCACTAACATTCTCCATGAAAGCGATTATCCCGGTTGCAGGCGCAGGCGCTAAGTTGCGGCCACATACATATACACAGCCAAAGGCACTTATTCCAATTGCCGGTAAAACAATTTTAAGTTTTATTGTTGACCAGTTGCATGAGGCAGGCGTTCATGAATTCATTTTTGTAATAGGATATTTGGGTGAGAAGATACAGGAATATGTGCTGCAAACATACCCGCATCTTACTTGTCATTTTGTGCAGCAGAACGAACGGCATGGTACAGGCCATGCGGTGGAGTTAACCAAGTCTTTTATTGGCCATGACGAAGTTTTGGTTACACTTGGCGATACTATTTGCGAGTACAATATTAAAGAAGTGATTAATTCGCCGGGCAATTTGCTTGGTGTAAAAAAAGTGGACGACCCGCGCAATTTTGGCGTAGCTGAAATTGATGGCGAAGGCATGATTGAGCACGTAATTGAAAAGCCTGCTATCCCCAAAAGTAATATGGCGCTGGTAGGCATCTATAAAATAAAAGATACTGGTATTTTATTTGGATGCCTGGAACAATTGTTTTCACAAAACATAACCAGCTTTGGTGAGTATAATTTAACAGATGCGCTGGATTGTATGATACGGCGCGGCGTAAAATTTAAATCGTTCAAAGTAAAAAACTGGTTTGATTGCGGCAAGAAAGAAACATTGCTTGAAACCAATACTATTCTCTTGAAAAAATTCGGCGGAACCGTAGATACAAATCTTCAGAGGGAGAATTCTATTATCATTCCACCGGTAGCTATTGGGCCGGGCTGCAGGTTAAGAAATTCTATTGTTGGCCCGCATGTATCCATCGGCGCTAATACCACGCTGGAATATTCTGTTATACGCGACAGCATTGTGGGTGCTTATACTAACCTGTTTGAAGTGGTGCTTGACAATTCGCTTATCGGCAGCGATGCCAGTGTGAAAGGCTTAAGCCGCACATTGAATATTGGCGATAATACCGAAATAGATTTTGGATAAATTTTTTGTATCGTTAATATGATATAAAGCCTTTACCAATTAACTAATAACCTTAAACAGCAACGCTGCAAGCACACCGCCTGTAATTGGCCCCAGCACTGGTATCCAGCTATATTTCCAGTCACTGCCGCCTTTATTTTTTATAGGGAGAATGGCATGCATAATGCGCGGGCCTAAATCTCTTGCAGGATTAATGGCATAACCGGTGGGGCCGCCCATACTCAATCCAATGCCCAGCACAAGCAATGCAACAGGCAAAGCATCAAGCGAACCTAATTTATCAGCGGGGGAAACAATAAACAGTACTGCAAGAACAAACGCAAACGTTCCTATTATTTCTGTAATTAAATTATGGCTTGCATTTCTTATGGATGGAGAAGTACAAAATACAGCCAGCTTGGTAGAAGTATTTTCGGTTGCATCAAAATGTTGTTTATAAGCTATCCAAACCAGCAGCGAGCCTATCATAGCACCAAGCATTTGTGCAACAATATATATAGGAACCAGGCCCCAGTCGAATTTTCCGGCTGCAGCCAATGCAATGCTTACGGCCGGATTAAGGTGGGCGCCACTTGCAGCAGCGCTCACAAACACCCCCGTAAAAACAGCCATGCCCCATCCCATTGTAATTACTATCCAGCCACTGCTGAACCCATTTGTTTTATTTAATACAACATTGGCAACCACACCATCGCCAAGAATAATTAATAAAGCCGTTCCTACAAGTTCGCCTGTAAAAGCAGTCATACGTTAGAATGTTTTTTTATGCAATCGAGATTATTGATTAAGGGCTGTAAATATATAATGATTGTTAAAACAATCCGTGCAATCTTTTAATCTGCAATCTGCCTAAATCAATGTTGAGGCTAAAATAATCTCATCTTTATTAAAGTAATTTTATTTTTCAATCGTCTTCTTTACAAATTATACAGGCATGGCTGAAATAGCCGCAGAGAAAAATAATATCATACAAATTATAAAATCATATAGCCGGCAATTGTTTGGCTTTATACGCAGCCGTGTGCCTACCAATGAAGATGCCGAAGATATTTTACAGGATGTTTGGTACCAGTTGAGCAACCAGCCCTCAGCAGATGAAATTGAAAGTATGAGCGGCTGGCTGCACCGTGTGGCCCGCAATAAAATAACCGATAAATACCGCAAGAAAAAAGAACAAAGCCTTGATGATTATGCCGGCATGGAAGAAGATGAAGATGCATTGAATATTGCTGATATTTTAATGGCTGAAGATGATGGCAATACCGATACAAAAGAATTGCAGCAACTGTTTTGGGACGCATTTTTTAATGCGCTGGAAGAACTTCCTGCCAACCAGCGCGATGTTTTTATTTTAAATGAACTGGAAGATAAAACGCTGCAGCAGATTGCTGATATGCAGGGCGAAAATTTAAAAACAATCATATCAAGAAAACGCTATGCAGTAAATCATTTGCGCAAAAGGCTTGAAGACTTGTATAATGAATTCATAAATTATTAAAATATATGTTATGCCACGCAATAAAAAAATGTTTCCGTTCCCGTTTTTAATACTGCCAATTGTATTATTAGCAGGGCTTATTGTGATGTTGTTATGGAACGCAATTATGCCCGTTGCCATTCATGCATCAACGCTTAATTACTGGCAGGCGCTTGGTTTATTTATTTTATCGAAAATTTTGTTTGGTGGTTTTCGCGGAAGGCCGCCTGTAGGGCGCGGCGGCCCTGGAATGTGGCGTAACCGCGGCTGGCAGTTGCGGGAGAAATGGAAAAATATGAGTGATGAAGAAAAGGAAAAATTTCGCGAAGCAATGAGGCAGCGCTGCCGTGGCCCCCGGCAGGAATAAGACTTCATTCGCCTGCTTAATTTGATTATTTACCTACGGTTTTTGCTATTAAACCTAAAAGATAAAAGCCTGCAATAGCAAACAAAGATATTTTTGCACCTTTTATATAAGCAGGCGACTTACAGATTATAATTGCCTTATTAAGGCCAGCGCTTAAACTATCAACTTAAACATGAAGAAAAAACCAGGCATATTAAGTTTGCTGAAACCCTATTTAAGTATTGTATTATTATTAATACTGTTCACGCTTTTAAGCAATGGAATAAATTTATTAATACCAAAACTCATAGCATCCGGCATTGATAATTTTAGTGCAGCACATTTTTCTTATACTACAACTATAACGCAATTTCTTATAGCCGTTGTGAGCATATTTGTGTTCTCGTATCTGCAAAGCATCATTCAAACTTATGCTTCTGAACGTGTGGCAAGAGACCTGCGCACAAAACTGTCTGATAAAATATCAAAGCAATCTTATGCCTTTATTGAAGAAGCCAATCCTTCCAAATTATTAACCAACCTCACCGCCGATGTTGATTCCATAAAAATGTTTATCTCGCAGGCAATTGTATCTATTACATCGTCTGCATTCATTATCATCGGCGCAAGCGTTTTATTGCTTACCATTAACTGGAAACTTGCCTTATGCGTTATAGCCATCATTCCAATAATTGGCGTTACTTTTTTTGTGGTATTGAAAAAAGTAAGGGTGTTATTTATACAAAGCCGGGCTGTGATTGACTGGCTGAATAAAGTAATTAATGAAAGTATTTTAGGCGCTGCTATTATCCGCGTTGTCAATTCACAGCAAACAGAATATAACAAGTTTCTTGAAGCCAATACAAAGGCAAGGGATTTTGGTTTATCTATATTAAAATTATTTGCAGGCCTCATTCCTGTTATCACATTCACATCAAACATGGCCGCATTAACCATATTAGCATTGGGCGGTCATTTTGTTATTTCAGGCAGCATGAGCCTTGGCGATTTTGCCGCTTTCAACAGTTATCTTGCCATGCTTATTTTCCCGGTGCTTGTTATTGGTTTTATGAGCAATGTAATTGCACAGGCAACAGCTTCGTACCAACGCATCAGCAATATAATTGAAGCGCCCGATCCGCCTGAAACCGGCACAATAACAAAACCGCTTAAAGGCGCAGTGCAGCTTGAAAATGTAAATGTTATTTATGGCCAGACACCCGTGTTAAAAGATATAAGTTTTAGCGTTGAGCCTTCTTCACGCATAGCAATTATAGGCCCTACTGCAGCGGGTAAAACGCAATTGTTATACCTGCTTACCGGCTTAATAAAACCTGCTTCAGGCGATATAAAATTCGATGGGTATTCAATTGAAGAATATAACAGCGAAGCTTTTCACAGGCAGGTGGGTTTTGTTTTCCAGGACAGTATTATTTTTAATATGAGCATACGCGAAAACATTGCATTCAGCGATACGGTTACAGATGAGTTACTTGATAAAGCTATTTCAACTGCCGAATTAAAAACATTTATTAACAGCCTTCCCGGTAAATTAGATACCATTGTTTCCGAACGCGGTTCGAGCCTTTCTGGCGGCCAGAAACAGCGCATTATGCTGGCAAGGGCGCTGGCATTAAATCCTAAAATTTTATTGCTGGATGATTTTACATCGCGTGTTGACAACAATACTGAAAAGAAAATTCTTGATAACATACAAAAAAATTATCCGGGCCTTACATTGATTTCTGTAACGCAAAAAATTGCAACCGTTGAGCAATACGACCAGATAATTTTATTAATGGAAGGCGAAATTATCGCTACAGGTAAACACGAACAACTGGTGCACACGAGCCCTGAATATGTTCAATTATTGAATTCACAAAAAAGCACCAGCAGTTATGAATTACAATCTTAATGAAATTGTTGATAATAAGAAGAAACTGTCTACCTGGCCTGCGCTCAGAAACCTGCTGCAGTTAATAGCCCATGAAAAGAAGAACCTGGTGCTGGCATTTGCTATTATATTGCTGAACGCGATAATCAATCTTATCGGGCCATTACTTATTGGTTATACCATTGACCGTTATGTGCAGCATAAAGATTACAATGGCGTGTTGGTATTTTCATCCATATTGCTGGTGATTTACCTGATGGGTTTGTTCACAAGTTATTTTCAAACCAAGATTATGGGCAGCATTAGCCAGCGCATGTTATTTACTTTACGCAATACTATTTTTCATAAGCTGCAATCGTTGCCTGTTGCCTTTTTTAATGCGAATAAAGCAGGCGATCTTATATCAAGGGTAAATAATGATACGGATAAAATAAACAGCTTTTTTTCTCAAAGCCTTATGCAGTTTATTGGCAGCATTATGACCATGGCCGGCGCTGGTATTTTTCTTTTATCCATACATTTTGAACTGGGTGCGGCGGCGCTTGCACCCGGGTTGCTCATTTTTATTTTTACAAAACTTTTGTCGCCGTGGATAAAGAAGAAGAATGCAACCAATCTTAAAAGTGTTGGCAGCTTAAGCGGCGAAATACAGGAGAGCCTTGATAATTTTAAAGTGATCATCGCCTTCAACCGCCGCGATTATTTCAGGGAACGTTTTGATGAAGTTAATCAGCAGAATTATAAAACAGCCGTTGGCGCAGGGCTGGCTAATAATTTATTTTTACCGGTATATAGTTTCTTTTCAGGACTTGCGCAATTAATAGTGTTAACCCTTGGCATTTATCTTATTATAAACGGAAGTTTTTCTATTGGCCTGCTGGTAAGTTTCCTGGCTTATGTTACTTATTTCTACAACCCGCTTCGGCAACTGGCTGCATTATGGACAAACTTCCAGGTGGCTATGGCAGGTTGGGACAGGATATCTAAGATACTTTCAATGCAAACTGATCTTGTTGCAATTAATAACAATCATTCAACTGCATCTGATGCATTGATTGAATTTAAACATGTACATTTTGGTTACGACAGCAAGGAAGTATTGCATGATATTTCACTCAAATTATCCAGAGGAAAAACGTATGCATTTGTGGGACCAACCGGTGGAGGGAAAACAACAACTGCTTCTTTAATTGCACGTTTATATGATCCTGTAAACGGCACAATTTTTCTTGATGGAAAAGATATCCGCACTTACACGCCGGAAGACCGTTCGAAAAAAATCGGCTTTATATTGCAGGAACCGTTTTTATTTACAGGCACAGTAAAAGATAACATTTTATATGGCAATGATGCATATAAAAATTATACAGATGAACAGGTTGAAGGCCTTATTCATGAAGCAAACCTGCAAAGCCTTATAGATGTTTTTGATGGAGGTTTACAAACAAAAGTTACATCGTCCGGCAATAATATCAGCCTTGGTCAAAAGCAACTAATAGCATTTATGCGGGCTGTATTGCGCAATCCTGAAATATTGATTTTAGATGAAGCCACCGCGAACATCGATACAGTTACGGAGCAACTGCTGGAAGATATTTTAAACAAACTTCCTGAAAGCACAACACGCATTATTATAGCGCACAGGCTTAATACTATTGAAAATGCTGATGAAATCTATTTTGTGAATGCAGGTGAAGTTATACGTGCAGGTTCCTTTAACGATGCCATAGATAAATTGCTCCATAATAAACGCGTAAGCTGATAATACTCGTGGCAGGCAATTTGCAGTTTATTAAACATTCAATTAATGAATGGTGAGTGGTCTATTGTGAGCAATTACGGGTTTTGCTATTAAGCAGCACGCACGCCTCACTACTGACAACCCGCGATTAACTTAACGCAAAATTGTTTTATTATGTTAACGAAAATTACTGATGTGCCCGATTATGTGGCTGCATTTAAAGCCACAGGCGAAGTAGATAAAGATGATTACAAAAATATTTTGATGCCTGAAGTTGAAAGGATAGATAAAGAACATGGCCATATTCATTTTTTATATATGCTGGAAACACCTGTAAAAAACTTTTCTGTTGGTGCATGGATAGAAGATGCATGGACGGGCCTGAAACACTACAGGGGCTGGAAAAAAATTGCCATTGTAACGAATGAGCAGGCCGTAGAAACCATTACCGATAAAATAGGCGCCATTATTCCCGGAGAAACAAAAGGTTTCAGATTATCAGAACTTGAAGTTGCCAAAAAATGGGTGGCTTCGGAAAACTGATTACAGCGCTACATAAACAATATAGGTTTCTTTATTAATGATAATACATTCAGAGGAATTTGCCGGCCACAGATGCACAGGTTTTTATCTGCGCATCTGTGGTTAAAAATAAAATTTACCACATAAAAACCCTATACTCAATCTTCATAACCAATTCAAACAACCTTTCCATATTTCATAAATCATTAAGGTGAATACCTGAGTGGTTCTTTTTACAAAAAAAATTCAGATGTTTTAAAGTAATTCTTCTTTCTGTTCGTCTTCTTAATAAATACTCATTTAGAAAATTTATTTTATGAAGACAACACAAATTTTAAAAGCAATAGCATTTGGCATACTTGCCGGTGCAGCAATATTTTTTATTCCATTTCCATTTCGTTTCTTTTTTGGCTTCTTTTTAATATTCTTCATTATACGCGCTTTTACGTGGAAAAGATGGAGCAGGGGATATGGGCGGAGAAACTTTGGCGGTCATTATTTCTGGAACCCATCTTACACACAGCGCTGGCAAAGCATGAGCGAAGAAGAACGTAAAACTTTCATTCAGAAAATGGAAAGCGAGTTATTTAAAACAAACATTGCATCTGAATAGTGCATCATTTAAAAAATTTCAATTATGAGAAGAGGTGGATTATTTTTTATAGGATTTATATCAGCCATTATAACCATTATCAGTTTAAACATGGCATTGGGCAGGCCTGGTTATTACCACAACCGCTTTGCACGATATGAACGGTTTCATCATTGCGATGATCGTTATTATGATCATCATAACCGCGATGATAAAAACCTGCAGAACGAAAACAGGCAAGACAGGGATTCAGGCTACAGTTATTAATTATAGTAAAACAAAAAAGAGAGAAGTATGTACAACAAACATTCATTTGCACCATTTATGCGTGCTGCCCGCGGAAGGCATCATCATCCATTTATGCAATCAATATTTCGTGCACCGGTAAATATTTATAAAACTGAAAACAGTTTTGAAATAATGATTTTTGCACCGGGCAGGGTTAAAGAAAATTTCAATGTAAAAACACAGGGCAACGAACTGGTTGTTTCTTATAAGCCACAGGAAGGTTTGCAAAGCCCTGACTGGCTTAAGAAAGAATACAGCCGCGGCGCTTTTGAACGCACATTCACCATTGACGATTCTATTGATGCAAACAATATCAGCGCAAATTATATTGATGGTGTATTGCAGATAAGCTTGCCGGTGATTCCTGGCAAGGAAACACCACAACAGGATATACCTGTAAATTAAAAATTGTATTACTTATTAAAAAAGAAAGAGGCTGTTTAAGGCAGCCTCTTTTTTTTACAAGACAAACTGAACGACACTTTAGACAACTGCGGGCGCCGCATTTAAAATTTCTTCTGACACTTTCGGCGCATATTTTTCAAAGTTTTTTATAAATAAACCGGCAAGCATATTTGCCTGTTTATCGTATTCATTTTTATCTGGCCACGTATTCCGCGGATTTAATATTTCCTGCGGCACACCGGGACAAGTACAAGGCATCATCATACCAAATACAGGATGTTTTTCAAATGTTGCTTTCTTAAGATTGCCATTTAAGATAGCGCATATCATAGCACGTGTATAACTTAATTTAATACGGCTGCCAATGCCATAAGCACCGCCAATCCAGCCGGTATTTATCATCCACACATTTACATTATGTTCTTTCAGCTTTTTGCCCAGCATTTCAGCATATACCGAAGGATGTAATGGCAGAAACGGGGCGCCAAAGCAAGTGCTGAATGTAACTTTTGGTTCTGTAACACCTTCTTCAGTACCGGCAACTTTTGCTGTATACCCGCTTAAAAACTGGTACATTGCCTGGCCTGGTGTAAGCAGGCTTACCGGTGGCAAAACACCATAAGCATCGCAGGTTAAAAAGAAAATATTTTTTGGCGTTCCGCCAATACTGGGATGTGCAGCATTTGAAATAAAATCCAGCGGGTAGCTTACCCTTGTATTTTCCGTTATTTTTTTACTGGAAAAATCAATCTCATTGGTGCCTTCAAAAAATGTAACGTTTTCAACAAGCGCCCCTGGTTTTACAGCATGAAATATCTCGGGTTCTTTTTCTTCATTCAGGTCAATGCATTTTGCGTAACAGCCACCTTCAAAATTAAAAACACCAGTGTCTGTCCAGCCATGTTCATCATCACCAATGAGTTCTCTTTCCGGGTCTGTGCTCAGCGTTGTTTTGCCTGTTCCGCTTAAACCAAAAAATACAGCTACATCGCCCTGCCTGCCAACATTGGCACTGCAATGCATGCTTAATACCTGCTTATTACGCGGCAGCAGATAATTAAGAATGGAAAAAATGCCTTTCTTTATTTCGCCGGTATAGCCCGTACCGCCAATTAAAACCGTTTTATGAGTGAAAGAAATAATAGCGAAGTTTTCCTGGCGTGTGCCATCGGTTGCCGGATTGGCTTTAAAAGAAGGCGCCTGTAAAATATGCCAGCCGGGCCTGAATGTTTCCAGTTCCGCTTCGGTTGGCCGTATAAACATATTATGGACAAACAAATTGCTCCACGGGTTTTCATTAATTACGCGGATGGGAAAGCTGTATTTTTCATCGGCGCAGGCATAACAATCTCTTACCCAAACGTCTTTTTGCGAATTGAGGTGCCGCGTTAATTTCTCCCTTAACTGTAAAAAATATTTTTCATCAATAGCAATATTAAAATCGCTCCAGTTTATACTGTTTCTTGTAACTGCGTCCGCCACAAAAAACCTGTCTTTAGGGCTTCTCCCTGTGAAAGCGCCGGTTAGCACGCATAATGCGCCGGAACTGCTAAGCACACCTTCTTTGCGGTGTAAAGTTTGTTCTGTGAGTTCATCAGGCGAAAGCTGGTAATGAATGTGAGGCACGGTCAGCCCGATTTTTTTTAACTGAGCGGCTGGTACAAAAGCTGTTTCAACTGCCATAGGATTTTTTTAGTTAAACAGATAGAAAGGGCAAATGTATTTACAAAAACTTACTACCGTTAGTTTTTTTATTATTTTTTTGTTTGATTAAACTTTTGGCTTGAAAAACCAACTAACAGGTCGAATTAAGAAACTCTTAGATTTTCGCAGCGGGCACTTGGTAAATAATTTTTAATTTAGCCCAATTATTTAAAAACAATTTGCATGAAAAAAGTTTTTGCCCTAATGATAGCATTAGCCGGAGTAATATCTGTTAATGCCCAGCAGGATCCGCAACCGGTGGAAGACATTTCAAAAGTGATCCAGTTTAAAGAAACAGACCACGACTTTGGTAAAATCCCTTATGGTAAGCCGGCAGAATTTAACCTCGATATGAAAAATATTTCTGCTGATTCTGTAGCGATTGAAGATGTAAAGGTTGGCTGCGGCTGCACCACACCTAAATGGAAACCCGGCCCCTATGCTCCCGGCCAGGATTTTGATATAACTATTGGTTTTAACGGTTATACAGAAGGTAACTTTTCAAAAGTGGTAACGCTTTATTTTAAAGGCGGGTTAAGCAAGGTTATAAAATTTCACGGTGAAACCTTTAAATCACCCGATAATGCGGCCCCAGCCAATGGCGCGGTGAGCCAGTTAAAACAAGGAGGAAATTAGTATGAAAATTCTATTAAGCTGCATAGCTGCTTTGCTGTTTATTACGGGCGCCAATGCACAATCAGACAGTATTAATGTATTTAAGGCAACTACGCATTCGTTTGGTAAAATAAAACAACATGTGCCGGCAACCACCGAGTTTTCATTTACTAATAATACCGGCAAACCGTTGATAATTGAAACCGCGGTAGCAGAATGCGGGTGTACTACTCCGGAGTATCCTAAAACGCCTATTCAGCAGGGAAAAAACGGAGCCATAAAAGTTACCTATAATGCTGAAAGCCCCGGTAAATTTACCAAGAGGGTTACGGTAAAATTCCTCAACGTTAAATACCCGGTAATACTTACCATAGATGGTGACGTTGAAACGAAATCGTAAATAAAAATAGTTTTTATAAAAGCCTCGCTATTGCGGGGCTTTTTTGTTTGATCCTTTTCAAACTCAGAAAATAACTTTTCACCTGGATTATTGAATAAGTACAAGATATTCCCATGCCTGCAGTTCAAAACTTTGAACTTCGCCAAGTTTATAAGTTATACCTGAAAACAGGTGTGTAAAACTGCCTTCAATTAAAGGGTGTGCTATTTTAAACTGCAGCCTGTCTTTATCACTAAAGTTCATTATAACAAGCACCTTATTCTTTTCTGTATAGCGCAGGAAAGCAAAAATGTAATCATTGTATTCGGCAGGCAATACATTCATGTGGGCGCCATCATGCAAAGCTGTATTTAAAGACTTAAGCTGCAGCAGGCTTGTATAAAAGCTTTCACGTTTTAAGGGTTCATTCCATTCAATATGATCTTTTTCAAAAAATTTAAGCCGTTTTAAATTGGGCAATTCCTGGCCACTGTAAATAAGCGGCACTCCCGGCCACACAAAGCTAAACACCGCAAGTAAGGCTGCCGCATTTCCATATTTCTCATACTCTGTCCCGTTCCAGCTATTTTCATCATGGTTAGATGTAAAGAACAATTTTAATGCGCCGGGCGGATATTCCTGGTATTCTTTTAAAACAAGTTTCAAATCGTGCAGGCCTGCAAAATTATTTACCAGTTTTTCCGTGGCGTGCATCCATTTCCAGGCATAGGTTACATCAAACACTTTATGATATTCCGGCACTTCGCATTCTGCCAGCCAGAATAATGGTTTGATGGTTTCGCATTGTTGCCTCGCTTCAACCCAAAAATCAAGTGGCACCAAATGCGCCATATCGCAGCGAAAGCCATCAATATCGCACTCCTTCACCCAGTATTGCATACTTTCAATCATGGCGGCACGCAGGTCTTTGTTCTTATAATTTAAATCAATTACATCTTCCCAGCCATGGCGCTCAACAAAATTTCCTGCGGCATCTTTCTCATACCAGTCGGAATGCTCTTTTGTCCAGTGATGATCATACCCGGTATGATTGGCAACCCAATCTATTATTAATTGTAAGCCCTGTTCGTGTGCCTGCTTTACCAAATCTTTAAAATCATCCAGGCTGCCAAATTCAGGATTGATGGAAATATAATCACTGCAGGCATAATAACTGCCTAATGCCCCTTGCCTTTTTTCAACACTTATTGGCGTTATCGGCATCAACCATATTATTTTTACGCCCATTTTTTTTAGGCGTGGCAGGTGTTTGGCAAATGCATTAAACGTTCCTGCTGCAGTAAACTGTCGAATATTTACTTCATAAATACTGGCGCTGCTTTTCCATTCCTGTGTATATATGTTTTTGGCCATAGATGAATATTGCAACAGCAAAATAAGCCAACTGTAGCAAATAGCTTGCATTCAGAACAAATACTATTATTTTGCTGTGTTAAAATGAGCAATGCACATCTTTCCCGCAGAATAAGTTTATTACAGGCCAGTGCCATTAACATGATTGACATGGTGGGCATAGGCCCATTTGTGGTAATGAGTTTTGTGGTTGAAAAAATGCATGAAGAGTATTCATTTCTCTATGCGTGGATCGCCGGCGCTGTCCTGTCTTTTATTGACGGGATGGTGTGGAGTGAGTTAGGAGCAACTTTTCCTCTTGCCGGCGGCAGCTATAATTTTTTGAAAGAAGGTTTCGGCGAAAAATGGGGCATGCCTGTGAGCTTTTTATTTGTATGGCAAACTATGATACAGGCGCCGCTGGTTATTGCTTCTGCAGCCATTGGTTTTGCACAATATTTTAATTATCTCGTTCCGTTAAGCGGGTTGGAAAGCAAAATCGTAAGCGGCGCTGTGGTGGTGCTTATCGTTTTTCTGTTGTATAGAAAGATAGAAGCAATTGGTAAGATAAGCGTAATGCTTTGGATTGGTGTGTTTGTAATAATGGGCTGGATAATTATCGGCGCCTTTATGCATGGAAATGTAACGATGCCTTTGCAGCATTTGAATGATAATATAGAGCTGAACAGCGGCTTTGCAGCGGCATTGGGTTTTGCCTGCGTAAAAACAGTGTACAGTTATTTAGGCTATTATAATGTTTGCCATTTGGGCGGTGAAATTGTTAACCCTGAAAAAAATATTCCGCGCAGCATGTTTATTTCCATTGCCGTTATTTGTTTTTTGTATTTAATGATGAATATAAGCGTGGCTTCTGTTTTGCCTTTGCATACCATTGCCGGGAGCAGCTTTGTGGTGAGTGAATACATTAATGTTATTGCCGGGCCAACAGCCGCTATGATTGCAACGGCCATTATTTTGTGGGTGGCATTTGCATCGGTGTTTTCGGCAACACTTGGTTATAGCCGCATACCGTATGCTGCAGCAAAAGACGGTGCATTTTTCGCTGTATTTGCAAAACTGCATCCCACCAAAAACTTCCCTTATATTTCTTTGCTGATATTAGGTGGTGTTGCTTTTATTTTCAGTTTGTTGTTTCGCCTGGGCGATGTTATTACAGCTATTTTGGCCATGCGTATATTAATACAATTTGTGGGGCAGGCAATTGGTTTATTGTTATTGCATAAAAGAAAAGGGCGTAACTTTTTTAAATGGAAGATGCCTTTGTTTCCATTACCTGTTTTGCTGGCAATAGCTATGTGGTTATTTATCTTTCGTTCTACTGAAATACACATGATGCTGATTGCAGGCATTATTATTCTTGCAGGAATAATAGCATATTTTATTAAAGCATATTATCAAAAAGAATTCCCTTTTAAAGATCAAGCATTGATGAAGGAAGTTGAAAACTTTCCTAAGAACGAATCTTAATTTTGGGTTTATTTCACTTAACTGCATTCCTTAAATTTGGAGTATGGCTTCAGAAAGCAATAAATACAAACTTGATAGAAATGCTTTTAAAATAAGAAGCTTTGAAGAAGCTGATGATTATGTGAGGAATTATAAAAATTATTCATTCCAGGAAAGGTTATCTATTGCCCTTTACCTTACATCAATAGCCTATCAATTTGACAAAAACAATCCGTCCCGGCTGGATAGAAACTGTTTCAAAATGTCAAAACGCAATTAAATGGGCAATATTCTTAATGAAGATTTTCGTGATTTTATAAATGCTTTAAATAATAACCAGGTAAAGTATAGTCTTGTTGGCGGCTTTGCCGTAATACTGCATGGCCATTCCAGGGTAACCGGCGATATGGATATATGGGTGTAACCTGCTGAGGAAAACTAAAACTTTTAAAAGCTTTTCAGGAATTTGGTATGTCAACTTTTGATATGACAAAGGATAATTTCTTTAATACAACTACATTCGATGTTTTCTCTTTTGGAAGAAAACCTCAATAAATGAAAATTTACTTTACACAAGCTTTTCCAGCACATGCACCACAATAGGGCAAAAGGTTGCATTTTTTAAGGTGATGTTTTGCCGCTTAATAAATACATCTTCATTGGTATAAGGAAAACGTTCACAGTCTGAAGGACGCATTTCGTAAATGCTGCAATAATTATCCGCACCGAGAAAAGGGCAGGGGGATGATTTTACCACGTAATCGCCGTCTTCATCCAGCCTTAAATAGGTATTAATAAAATCGCTTTCTTTTTGCCTGAGATGTTTGCTAATGCGCTTAATATCCGGTGTTTTAAACCGCGGCGAATAATTCTTGCAGCAAGCGGCGCAATCAAGGCAATTTATTTTTTCAAAAGCTTCTTCATGCAATGCAGGCAAGGCTTTCAGCACTTTGTTTTTATCAGCGCGTTGTAAAAATTGTTTGTATTTTTTGAGTTGAAGTTTATCGCTTAGCATCAGCACAAAGGTATTTCAAACAGGTTGCTTAATTTTATAAAAAATTAAATATGGCTTACGATAAATCTGAATTAATGCAGCTAAGTAATGAGGAGAAGAGAGCCCTGGCTTTTGACTTGCTGGACAGCATCGATGATGAATTTGCAGCAAAAGAAATTCCTGAATGGAAATTGAATTTGATAAAGGAGCGGCTGCAACTGGATAAAGAAGGGCCGGATGGTGCCCTGCCCTGGAAAGAGGTTAAGAAAAAATATATACGATGATAAATTTTGAGCTTGTTATCACAAAGCGTGCTCAGATTGATATTGATGAAATTTTTATTTGGTATGAAGAGCAGTCGGCAGGTTTAGGCACAATATTTATCCATGAATTTGAAGATGTATTAATTAAAATAAACCGCAACCCATATTTCGCTTCAATTATAGAAAAAGAAGCACGGAGCACATCTATGAAAATTTCCTTATGAAGTTGTTTATTACATTAATGAAGAGAGAATGGAAGTAAGGATTATTGCAGTCGTCCATCAGCATAGAAACCCAAG
The DNA here is from genome assembly GCF_900115755.1 of Parafilimonas terrae. Classification (GTDB taxonomy): domain Bacteria; phylum Bacteroidota; class Bacteroidia; order Chitinophagales; family Chitinophagaceae; genus Parafilimonas; species Parafilimonas terrae. Next base: position 73,834 of record NZ_FOXQ01000009.1, on the reverse strand, counting down.
ATTTTTCAGGGAACGTTTGGGTAAATAATCATTGCAGATTTTATATCGCATCTTTCAACATATTAATTAAAGAATTCATTCAATGCGCAAGTATTTTGCGCTTTGTTTTTTATTAGCCGCTGAAGGGTTATTTATATTTTTTGATAAATCAATTGCAACGTTTTTAATTAAGCCGGTGTCAGTCGCACAGCTTATTTAAGAAATAATGAAAACGAAACTGGCTATTTTTTTGATTACGATTGTTGCAGTTTGCGCATGTTCTAAAAAAGAACCTCTTGCAAAACACGAATATATTAGCTTTTATTACGAGCAAACCATGTGCAGCGACCCCTGGGAAACCAGCAACGACGATAGCATAACCCTGGAAAATGCTGCGGGTTACTTAAATGCACGCGATTTATATGTTGGCGGTCTATCCATAGAACAAAGCGATAACCCTGGCGTTGTCTGCGCCGCCTGCGGTTGCAAAACCGGCAAAACCATTTATGTAACCACCCTCAACAGCAATAGCATTAAAAACTCTTTTATAGAAATTGGGTTTAAGCAGAAGTAGCGGCCTGGTTGTTTTTCTAACGCGTCTTTCACAACACAACAATTATTTTTGTATTTTTTTAAATTAAACTGCTGCAAACTGTTTGATGGATTCTCTAAGGGAACAATGGCTCATTTTAATTTCAACCCCCATTTATTTTATTATAATCGGGCTCGAAATTTTGCTTTCACATCTTGGTCATCGCAAAGCTTACACTTTAAAAGATACGATTACCAACCTGTATTTAATGCTGGTGAATTCCGGTATTGACCTCACCTTCCGCATCGTGTATCTTGCTATTCTGCAATATTTTTTTCTGCATGCTGTAATGCAATGGCACAATGCCTTTTTATATTGGATGATATTATTGCTGGCAGAAGATTTCCTATATTACTGGCTGCATCGCTTCGATCATAAAATCCGCTTTTTCTGGGCCACGCATGTTACGCACCACAGTTCTGAAAAACTAAATTTTTCCGTAGGTTTTCGTTCATCTGTATTCCAGCCGCTTTACCGCTTCATTTATTTTATCCCGCTTGCATGGTTTGGCTTCAGGCCGGTTGATATTGTATTTATGTATTCAGCCACACAAATCTGGGGCATTTTTGTGCACACGGAAATGATCGGTAAAATGGGCTGGCTGGAGCATATCCTGGTCACGCCTTCGCATCATCGTGTGCATCATGCATCCAATCCAAAATACCTTGATAAAAACATGGGCATGTTTTTAATTGTGTGGGATAAATTATTCGGAACATTCCAGGAAGAATTGCCCAAAGAGAAATATCAAACCATAAAATATGGCCTTACCAAAAACATCGAAAACCAAAATGCGGTAACCATTATTTTTCACGAATGGAGGCAGATGTGGAAAGATGTTTTCCAGCGAGGCATCAGCTTCAGGCAAAGGCTTGGCTATTTGTTTGGCCCGCCTGGCTGGAGCCACGATGGCAGCCGCATGACAAGTGATGAATTGCGGGCCTCAGAAAAGATTGGGGAGGGCGCATGCAATGAAATCCCTATAGATCCTATAATTGTAAATCAATTGATTCCCAATTCAATAAGCAAGGCGCCATAATATTTAATTTTATTAAATTAATGCTTTTTTGAAACTTGCAACCGCACATTCACACATTATCCACGATCACTTTTATTAACGGCTGATTGCGCGTAACTTTGCGCATCTTTTTTTAATCCCTTTTTCTACAGGAGTTAGTATGAATCTATTTGAATCTCAGTCCGGCGAATTTGCAGGGCGGCATATTGGCATTGATAACGAATCATTAAAGGAAATGCTGAAAGTGATTGGCGTTAACAGTTTAAGCGAACTGGTGCAAAAAACTGTTCCTGCAAACATTCGCATGAGCCATGAGTTGAAGCTGCCTGAAGCTATGAGCGAATATGAATATCTTCAGCATATAAAAAATATCTCCCTTAAAAACAAGATATTTAAAAATTACATTGGCCAGGGGTATTACGATACCATAACGCCTTCGGTTATTTTGAGAAATATTTTTGAAAACCCGGGCTGGTACACGCAATACACGCCTTACCAGGCCGAGATTTCACAGGGCCGTTTGGAAAGCCTGCTAAACTTTCAAACCATGGTAAGCGATCTTACAGGTTTGCCTGTTGCCAATGCATCGCTGCTGGACGAAGCAACTGCTGCGGCAGAAGCCATGACCATGTTTTTTAACCTGCTTAACCGTGATCACGATCATATTGAAAGGGCAAAATTTTTTGTTGACGAAGCAATATTCCCTCAAACAAAATCAGTACTAATTACAAGGGCAAAACCTGTTGGTATTGAGCTGGTATTTGGCGATTATAAAACTGCTTCAATAGATAAATCTTTCTTTGGCGCCATTGTTCAGTATCCCAACGATAAAGGTTCTATTGAAGATTACCGCGAGTTTATTCACGAAGTGCATAACAATAATGCTTTTGTTGTAATGGCTACCGATTTGCTCGCATTGACTTTATTAACTTCTCCCGGCGAATTGAATGCAGATTGTGCAGTAGGTTCTGCACAACGGTTTGGGGTTCCGCTGGGTTATGGCGGCCCGCATGCAGCCTTTTTTGCAGCTAAAGATGAATTTAAAAGAAACATTCCCGGCCGCATTATCGGCGTAAGTGTTGATGTGCAGGGCAACCGTGCTTTGCGCATGGCTTTGCAAACAAGAGAGCAGCATATAAAACGTGAAAAAGCTACATCCAACATTTGCACGGCGCAGGCTTTATTAGCCAATATGGCGGCAATGTATGCTGTGTATCATGGCGCTGAAGGTTTAAAAAATATTGCAAAGCGTGTTGCTGTGCTTACGCAAATTGTTGCTGAAGGTATAGAAGCAAGAGGGTTTCAACTTGTATCGCAAAATTATTTTGATACCATTACCATTAAGGTGGATGATATAAAACCTATAAAAGAAAAAGCGGAGCGCCAGAAGATCAATCTTCGTTATATCGATAATAATTTGATTGGTATTTCGCTGGATGAAACGGTGATGCTGGATGATCTCTACGATCTTATCAATTGTTTTGAAAACGATATTGACCCTGTTGGATTTGAAGTGGAAGAAAACGCGGAGCCGGCGCATATTCCGTCTTTTGCAAAAAGATCATCTTCTTTCTTAACGCATCCTGTTTTCAATATTCACCGCAGCGAAAGCCAGATGATGCGCTATATAAAATTGCTGGAGAATAAAGACCTCTCTTTAAACACTTCCATGATTTCGCTTGGCAGTTGCACTATGAAGCTGAATGCTGCAACTGAAATGATACCGTTAAGCTGGAACCACTGGAGCAAAATACACCCTTTCGCACCAAAAGAACAGGCAGGCGGTTACCAGTTAATGATTGAAGAGCTGGAAGATTACTTAAGCGAGATAACCGCATTCGATGCCTGCAGCCTGCAGCCCAACAGCGGCGCACAGGGCGAATACGCAGGTTTGTTAACTATAAAAGCTTATCATGAAAGCAGGGGAGATGCGCACAGAAATATAATGCTGATACCCATTTCGGCGCATGGCACTAATCCTGCTTCTGCAGTAATGGCGGGCATGAAAGTGGTAGTGGTAAAGGCTTTGGAAAACGGTTATATTGATGTGAATGATCTGAAGACAAAAGCTGAACAGCATGCAGCCAATCTTGCAGGTATTATGATAACTTATCCAAGCACGTATGGTGTATACGAAGAAACCGTAAAAGAAATTACAGAGATAGTGCATGCCCACGGCGGGCAGGTGTATATGGATGGCGCCAACATGAATGCGCAGGTTGGTTTAACTGCGCCGGGTTTAATTGGTGCAGATGTTTGCCATCTGAACCTGCATAAAACATTTGCTATTCCTCATGGTGGCGGCGGCCCCGGCATGGGCCCGATTTGCTGTAAGGAACATTTGAAACCTTTTTTGCCGTCGGTTGTGAATGGTGAGTGGTCAGTGGCATCTACTCACAACTCACAACTCACAACTCACAACATTGTTTCCGCTGCACCTTACGGTTCAGCCTCCATTTTATTAATCAGTTATGCTTACATAAGATTGCTGGGTAAAGATGGTGTGAAAAAAGCAAGCGAATATGCCATACTGAATGCCAACTATATGCGGGCAAGGCTGCAGGAAGCTTTTGATGTTTTATACCTTGGCACCAACGGAACCTGTGCGCATGAATTTATTGTTGATTTACGTCCATTTAAGAAATCGGCAGAAGTAGAAGCAGAAGATGTTGCCAAGCGTTTAATGGATTATGGTTTTCATGCACCCACGCTAAGTTTTCCGGTGCCTGGAACTATTATGATAGAACCTACAGAAAGTGAAGATAAAGCAGAGCTTGACCGCTTTTGTGATGCGCTGTTAAGTATTCGCGGGGAAATAAGAAATATAGAAGAAGGCAAAGCTGATAAAAAAGATAATGCGTTAAAGAATGCGCCGCATACGCAGGCAATAGTTTGTGCAGATGAATGGAACCACGCATATACAAGAAAAGAGGCTGCCTTCCCATTATACTATGTAACGCTTAATAAATTCTGGCCTTCTGTGGCAAGGGTTAATAATACGTATGGCGACAGGAACCTTATATGTACCTGCGAGCCGGTAAGCGCTTATACAACTGAAGCATCTGAATAATATTTCTGGTAAATAGATTTTGCCTTTAGGGAAGGTTATGAAGCAATAAAATTTTTAATCAAGGGCGCCGATAATCTTATCAATATTAAGGCTATTGGCCATGGCGGTAAATATGGAATAATAAACGCCTTTATTGTCAAAAAGTTCTTCGTGGGTACCCACTTCGGCAACGCGCCCTTTCTCTAACACAACAATATGATCTGCATCAATAATCTGCGATATACTGTGTGATATGATGATGACAGTTCTGTCTTTTTTAATGGCATCCAGGCTGTTTTTTATTTGCTCTGTTGCAATGGCATCAAGGCTTGCGGTAGGTTCATCCAAAAAAATAATGGCCGGGTCTTTTAAAAATAACCTGGCGATGGCAATGCGCTGCTGCTGCCCGCCCGATAATAATTTTGCTTCCGATTCATAGCCTTTCGGCAAATCCATAATCTGCTCGTGTATATAAGCCTTTTTTGCCGCATCAATTATTTCATCCCGCGTTGCATCTGTTTTTCCATACTGGATATTTTCGGCAATGCTCCCGTTAAAAATGTGGTTCTTTTGTAAAACAAGGCCAATATTTTTTCTTAATGCCTGTGTGTTATAACCAACGAGATTAATATTGTCCAATAGTATTTCACCGCTTGCAGGTTCGTAAAATTTATCCAGCAAATTAATGATGGTGCTTTTTCCGGCGCCGCTTAAACCAACCAATGCAGTAGTTTGGCCTGCGGGCACTTCAAATGAAATGTTTGATAAGGCTTTTGTTCCGTTGGGATATTGAAAATCCACCTTATGAAGTTTGAAATGACCGTTTACTTTTTGGGGGATGTAATCACCGCTCGATTCTGTTTCATTATCTGCTTCAAGAATTTCAAAAAAGGCTTCGGAATAAATCAATGCATCATTCAACTCATCATAAATACGGTGCAGTTGGCGTATAGGGCTTGATACATTGCCGAACAACATAACATGGTACATAATAGCGCCAATAGTCATATTTCCATTCAATACAAAATAAGCAGTGAGAATAATGATGATAACAACGCCGATCTGTTCAATAAAACTTTTAATACTGTCGAATATAAAATTAGTTTTGCGCGTTTGCATCTGGTTCTCCGTCATATCATACTGAATTGTTTTATGACGTTCTGCTTCCAGCGGCTCACGAATAAATGATTTGATGACTGTAATAGATTCTATAAGACTGATAATCGAACTGCTTTTTACTTCGCGGTACCGGCGCATCTTTCTCCTGAACCCGCCTAATTTATTTGCTTGTTGCTGGCTTACAAAAAAATAAACAGGAACAATGCATAAGCTTACCAAACCAATATAAAAATTGGCATAGAACATAAAGAACAAAGCCACAACAGCATTTGCAAACAAAGGCAGAATATCAATAAAGAAATTTTGAACAAGCCTTGTTAAACTGCTTATGCCCGAATCAATTCTTGTTTGCAATTTGCCGCTGTCGTTATCTGATGAAGTATAAAAGGCCATTTTATAAGACAGTATCTTTTCAACGATGGTCTGCGAAAAATCCCGCGCTATATATATCCTTAATTTTTCACCATAAAACTTTTGCCCGAATTGTATCAATGAATACAAAAGTTCTTTGCCCAGCAACACGGCACTTATAATACCAAGAAGATAAAAGCCTTCCTGCAACGGCTGCTTATTTACCATAAGTTTATTAATGGAGTCAACCGTATATTTTAATATGAATGCATTTACCTGTGCAGCAAATGAACCTACAGCCGTAAGTACAAGCGTTGCGGCAACCAGCTTATTGTAAGGTTTTACAAAAGGCCTTATTTTTTTAAACAATGCTTGTAATGTCAAACCATTTACGTTGATGAGGTTAACGTAATTTTTTTATGTAGATATTTCTGAAATCAATTTCCTGTCCTTCGCTTTGCAGGGCAATGAAACCGCTGCTTAATAATTTACCATCCTGTTTTTGAGCAGGATCATAGCCATTGGCAACGCCGCCGCCTATTTGCGGTTTTGAATATTGCAATACCGTATCGCCGTTAATGATGTGCGTAATAAGCGAATCGCCCAATACAATTAATTCACCTTTCACCCATTGGTCGCCGTAATAAGTTTTGGAACTTGAATTGATGCAATGGTCAGGAGAAATTCTTCCTTTATACACCACATCAGTTCCCGGCGAACACATATTGCCGGTAGGCCTTGGCTCGCCTTCTTTAACACCGCCGAGCAACTGCATCTCAATGGATATGGGCCAATCCTGTTCCTTCGGCATTGTTTTCGGGTCTTGTGAATGAAACATTACGCCGCTGTTCAGTAAAGTATATTCCGGCGCGGTTTTCATCCATTGGCCCACAAAACGGTATTCAAATTTGAGGTGAAAATAAGAGAAGGGCGTTTTATAATACAGGTGGCCAAATTGCTCATTAAAATCTTTGTACTGATTGTAGTGCACTTTTATCATACCATCTTCTACCCGAAATGTGTTGCCAAAGTTTTCATTGTATTCATGATGATGGATTTTTACATTCCAGTCTTTAATGTCTTTGCCATTAAAAAGCTGTATCCAGCCATCGTTTTCATTGGCTATGGTTTTAGCAGTTTTTGGAGTACAGCCTGATAGCAAAACCAGCATTAAGTTTAGTGCAAAAAAGTATTTCATGAAGTGAGATTTGTAGCGATAAATATAAGAAGTGTAAGGCTTTTTGAAATAATGATTGTTAGGGCGATTGACATGCCTGCTGCTTATCCTAAAAACCAAAAGATATAAGTACAGTCCGAACAAACAAAACAAGTTGCTGATCTGTCCGTCCAGTCTAAATTAAAAAAAGTGGACGATGATCTGTTAAGCTGTGCACGCCGCGTCCAGAAATATTTATTTGCGCATACTGGGCAAACAAGCTGGTGGCCCTTTACTTCAACCGTTTGGGGTTCTTTTTTGCTGAATAATTTCATAATGGATGAAATTACTTTAAATGATGAATTCATAACTGTATGAACCATATTTTTGCAGCAAAAAAATAACCTCATGAAAAAAATATTTATTATTTGCGCTGCTTTTCTTTTTCCTGCTTTCGCAATGGCGCAGCCACCGTCCGGCAATGCAAATCCCGGCGATAAATATGGAGAAATAATATCTGCAGATGATGCTATTGATGTGGCTGCTATTCCTGCAAAACTTGAAACTGCTTCCTCCTTTAATACCAAAATAAAAGCCAGGGTTTTAGATGTTTGCCCCAAAAAAGGTTGCTGGCTTAAGGTTGCTGTAAACGACTCAACAGAAGCTTTTGTAAAAATGAAAGATTATGCATTTTTTGCGCCTGTTGCCATTAAAGGAAAAACGGTTGTTATAGATGCGGTTGCCAGCATTAAAACCACACCGGTAAGTGAATTGCGGCACTATGCAGAAGATGCAAAAAAATCACAGGAAGAAATTGCTGCCATTACTGAACCTAAAAAAGAAATAAGCTTTCTTGCGAATGGAATAGTGGTAGTTGAATGATCAATCAAACAGGTGGCTATCCATAAATTTTTCATCCTCTTTATTAATAGCAGATGTATGTGAGGATTCTTTCATAAAAACATATACCAGCAGCGATATAAAAACACAGCCCGAAATATACCAGTAAAAATAATTTTCATGGCCCGCGGCTTTAAACCATAACGCAATGTATTCAACCGTTCCGCCAAACACAGCAACGGTAAATGCATAAGGCAGTCCCACGCCCAAAGCGCGTACTTCAGCAGGAAATAATTCAGCTTTAACTACTGAATTAATGCTTGTGTAACCGCTAACAATTATAAGTGCAGCTATAAGCAATAAGAATGCAATCCATTTTGATGATATTATACTTAAAGCAGTAAGCAACGGTACTGTAAACAAAGTGCCGAGAATACCAAAGCCGATAAGCAATGGCCGCCTGCCAATGCGGTCTGAAAGGCCGCCGAATGCAGGTTGCAGCAATGCAAAAATTAAAAGCGAACAAAAGGAAAGGAGTGTAGCATCCTGTTTACTGAGATGCACCGTGTTCACTAAAAACTTCTGCATGTAAGTAGTATAAGTATAGAACGCCATTGTGCCGCCAAGCGTAAGCCCTACAACAGTCATAACGGCTTTGGGATGTTTGAATAATTCCCGCAGCGTGCCACGCTGTATTTTTGTTGTGCGCTGCTTTTCAAAGGCAGTTGTTTCTTCAAGGCTTCTTCTTAAATAAAAAGCTACGATAGAAAGAATTGCGCCCACTACAAATGGAATGCGCCAGCCCCAGTTTTCCAGGTCTTTTTCAGTAAGTATATTTTGCAAAAAAATAAGCAAAGCTGTTGCAATCAACTGGCCGCCAATAAGCGTTACATATTGGAAACTGGAATAAAAGCCGCGGTTCTTTTTATCAGCCATTTCGCTTAAATAGGTTGCAGCAACGCCATATTCGCCGCCAACACTTAAACCTTGCAGTAAACGCGCTGTGAGTAATATTACTGGTGCTATAATTCCTATGGCATTATAGGTAGGTGTTGAGGCAATAAGCAACGAACCAAACGACATAAGCAGTACAGATACTGTCATGCTTTTTTTGCGGCCAACCCTGTCGGCAATGCGGCCAAAAAGCCATCCGCCCAAAGGGCGCATTAAAAACCCAAGCGCGAAAATGCCTGCTGTATTAAGCAATTGAATGGTTGAATTTCCTTTTGGAAAAAATGATGCTGAAAAATATAAAGCGAATGCTGCATACGTGTACCAGTCGTACCATTCCACAAGATTGCCAACAGAGCCGCCTACAATGGCTTTTATACGCGCCGATTTGTTTGATGTACCTGCATTAATTTTTTGCACGCGGAAAGCTAATGAATTGTAAGATATATTGTCGCTCCTATACTTACTAACATTGCTTTTTACACATGGCATTAATCTTTATCATTGCGCTTTTTTAATGAGCTGAAAGATGAGTGCAACGAATAACAACTTACCAAAGAAAACAATTATACTGCCCGCTGTAAAGCCTGGAAAGAAGAACGGGAAATATGAAACGGCTTTGCTGCTGGATTTCGTTTCCAAAACAGAACTTCCTTTTACCATTGCAGCATTATTGGTGTATGAAATAAATGGCGACCGGAATTATAAAGTCTTTCCATTAAACGGAGAAAAAAGCCTGCGTGATTTTAATAAGCTGCCACACGAAGTGGTTTATTCTATCCGTTTTCTTACAACAGAAAAACTGGCCGTAATAAAACAGGAAGCAGGAAGAAATTATAATTCAAACAATAGGAATGATGTTTCTTTTAAAACGTATGTAGAGCAAAAAATGCTCTCGCATATTTATTACCGCCTGCAGGAATTAAAGCCTTTCAATGCGCTTTTAAAATGGTATTGCAGGTATGCAGATGATCTTAATAACATTTTCATCAGGCCGGCTGCATTCAGCAACTATACACCAAAAATTTATTTTGAACTGGTGCGCACCCAAAGCGGTTTATTGCGCATGCTGGTATTGATAAATATTAATGAAGAATATTTTCCGCTTACTGATTTTACCAGGCGTGGTTTTTTATTGCAAAGCAAAAATGAATTCTTTTTGCTATCGCCAAAAGATGTGGATATACTAAATAAATATCCTCAAGGTTACGTGGATGTGCAACCTGAAAAAGAAACAGATTTTTTATTGCACACAGCAGAGCCGCTTTCAAAAAATTATACTGTAAACCGTGATGTATTGCTGCAGGATACGGTTGCCGATACAAGCCTTCAGCCAAAGATTTATTTAGGCGAACTGAATAACAGTTTCCTGATGATAACCACTAAATGGCAATACGGTGAATTTGAAATTGATGATGAGCCTGGTGATATGTTTACTGCAGTTGCAGATGGAAAAAGATATACGGTAAAAAGAGATGTTGCTGCGGAAAACGAAACGAAAGCATTTTTATGCGATATGCATGAAAAGTTTTCGAAGCAGAGAAATGGATATTATTACCTGCCTTTTGCTGAAGCTGAAAAAAAACAATGGTTTGTAAAATTTTATCGTAAGCTGATTGATAAAAACATTCCTGTCTATGGAATGGAGCAGTTAAAACATTTCCGTTACAACACGCATGTTCCTGTTATACATATTCATTTTGATGGCAAAGGAATAGACTGGTTTGATCTGCGTGTTGAAATAAACTATGGTGATCAGCAGGTATCGCTGGCTGATTTGCAGAAAGCCATCTTTAATAAGCAATCCTTTCTTTTATTAAAGGATGGAACCATTGGTGCTATTCCTGAAGAATGGGCGCAGGAATATGGTATGCTGTTTCGCATGGGGCAGGTGAAGAAAGACTCTATCAGGTTATCAGCATTGCATCATACTTTGCTTAATAATATAAAAGACGGCGAAGCTATCACTGCAAAGGCCATTGCAAAACAGTTTAAAGAAAAATGGCAGCGGCTACAGCAACATACAGAACGTTTATATACTGTTCCCAAAACAATTAAAGCTTCACTCCGCGATTACCAGCAGGCAGGTTTTGAATGGCTTTGCCTGCTCGATGAAATGCAATGGGGTGGCTGCCTTGCAGATGATATGGGGCTTGGGAAAACGTTGCAGGCCATAACTTTTTTGCAGCATGTTTCCAACCAGAAAAAGAAAGAAACGCATTTAGTGGTTTGCCCTACTTCTTTGTTGTACAACTGGGAAAACGAATTAAAGAAATTTGCGCCGGAGCTTACATGTTTTATTTATTATAAAGGCAGCAGGAATTATGATGCAGATACTTTCAAACAATACAATATCGTGCTTACAACTTATGGTTGCATACGAAGTGATATAGATCAACTGGAGCAATTTAATTTCGGTTATATAGTTTGTGATGAAAGCCATGTAATAAAAAACCCGGCGGCGCAATTGTCAAAAGCTGTTGTGCGGCTGCGGGCCCGTAACAGGATCATATTAAGCGGTACGCCTGTTCAAAACAATACCTTTGATCTTTATACACAAATGAATTTTATTAACCCTGGTTTACTTGGCAACCGCGAATTTTTCAAGTCTGAATTCTCGCAGCCTATAGATAAATATGGTGATAAAGAAAAATCAGCGCAGCTTAAGAAAATAATCTACCCGTTTTTTTTGCGCAGAACAAAAGAGCAGGTGGCTAAAGATCTTCCTGCAAAAACAGAGATCACTCTGTGGTGTGAAATGGAAGAGGAGCAACGGAAAATATATGATGCGCTGAAACATTATTACCGTGAAAGTTTGTTGCAGCGCATAGCTGAAGATGGTGTTGGCAGCAGTGCTGTTTATATTTTGGAAGGCCTCACTAAATTAAGGCAGGCCTGCAATGCGCCGCAGTTATTAAAAGATTATAAAGATGTTACAAATGCATCTGTAAAACTTGAAGTATTAGGGAATGAGCTGGAAGAAAATATTGGCGATCATAAAGTGCTGGTGTTTTCACAGTTCACCGGCATGTTGCAGTTAATTGCAGATGCTTTAAGAAATAATAATGTTCCATTTTTATATCTTGATGGAAGCACTAAAGCAGAACAACGGCAGGGCCTTGTTCAGCAGTTTCAAACAACAAATGAAGCAAAGATATTTTTGATAAGTTTAAAGGCTGGCGGCGTTGGCCTTACCTTAACCGCTGCAGATTATGTATATCTTATTGACCCTTGGTGGAACCCTGCGGCAGAACAGCAGGCTATCGATCGCACACACCGCATTGGGCAGCAGCAAAAAGTATTTGCTTATAAAATGATTTGCCGCGATACAGTGGAAGAAAAAATACTTGCCCTGCAGCAGAAAAAACAATCGCTGGTGAAAGATATCATTAGTGAAGATGCCGGGTTTATAAAATCGCTGAGCGAAGAGGATGTGAAATATTTATTTGAATAGGATTGTGGCAGACTGAACCAGCCTTATCTAAAAGTATATTCCAACGTTTTTAAAAAAGGTTTTGTCAGGAATTGTAATAAGAATATGCATGAAGCTAAAATATTTTATTGCCGTTTTATTTGTTGCGATTACCGCCTGTAAAAAAGATGCACAAAAATTATCTCCGGGTTTGGAAGGCACATGGGAGTTAATTTCTTCGGATGGAGGCTGGAGCGGTCACCATGAATATGCACGGGGCAATGGCAACATTTTTACTTTTAATGATAATCATTATTCGCAGGTAATAAAATCAACTGATACAACTTATCAATACGCTGGCACCTTTAAAATTTATACAGGCAAACCTTGCGACTTTGCTAAAAAACAAACCCTGATAGACTTTGATAACAGTGGTTTCGCAAGCAGCTTTTCTTTGTCGGAAGGCAGGCTTACCATCGGTACAACAGAATGTATTATGGATGGGGGAAGCTCAACGTATAAAAAAATACGGTGAGCTTTTGTAAGCCTTAACTATTCGTTTCATCTGATGTATATTTTCCAATTTGCTTTAAGAAAGCATACTGATTTTTTCTTGCCATACAGTTTTTATTCTTTATACTTGCTTTAAGAGTATTTGTAATGAAACCGAGCATGATAATTTTTTCATGCAAGGTAATGTGCATAGCGAGGTTCCCTGCCCGACTGAGCGTTCAGGCGGGCATGAGGCAATGAAAAAACAAACTTGTACGAATGAAAAGATACCTGACAACATATTTGCCGTTATTGATCTTTATACAGTTTTCCTGCAATACAAAACCAAAAGCGCCTGCAACAACGGTATCGGCTGATGCTCCCGAAATGTTGGTAAGCCCTGCAGGAAAAGATTCCATGCTGTTACTTACTGACAGGCCGCCCAACCTGGAAACACCGTTAAAATATTTCCTGGAAGATTACACGCCTAATAATGTATTCTTCGTTCGCTGGCATTTGTCTTCCCTTCCTTCAAAAGTGGATATTGACACTTTTCGTTTGCGCGTTAATGGCAACGTAGCCACGCCACTTGAGCTTTCTATGGAAGACCTCAAAACAAAATTCAAACCTTATACTATAACGGCTTTATGTCAGTGCGCAGGCAATTCAAGAAGTTTTTTTGATCCGCGTGTGGCAGGTGGCCAATGGAAAAATGGCGCCATGGGCAATGCAAAGTGGACGGGCGTTAAACTTAAAGATATACTGGAACTGGCTGGCGCTAAAGCAAATTCAAAAGATGTTAGTTTTAATGGACTCGACGGCCCGCCGATGGATAGCACGCCTGATTTTGTAAAGGCGCTGCACTATGATCATGCAATAGATGGTGAGGTAATGATTGCTTATGAAATGAATGGAGAACCGTTGCCTTTACTGAATGGCTATCCGCTCAAGCTGGTGGTGCCAGGCTGGTATGCCACGTATTGGGTGGGCATGTTAAGCGAAGTGCAGGTGCTGGATAAACCATTTAAAGGTTTCTGGATGGAGAAAGCTTATCTCGTGCCTAAGGGTGTTGTCAACGGCAATGAAAAACCGGACTCGTTAAGTAAAGACATGGAGCCGATAAATAAAATGGATGTGCGTTCTTTGTTTGTTTCGCCCGAACCGGAAAACACTATTGAAGTTGGTAAAGCAACAGATATACAGGGCCTTGCTTTTGATGGCGGTGATGGCATAGAAAAAGTAGAAATTTCACAGGATAGCGGCAAAACATGGAAGCCGGCCAGGCTTGATGCAGACCTGGGAAAATATTCCTGGCGCCGATGGCATTACAACTTTACGCCTGCGGAAAAAGGTAACTATGTTTTTTGGGTGAAGGCAACAAACAGCAAAGGATTATCGCAGCCATTTCATCAATGGAACCGCAGCGGTTACATGCGTAATGAAATTGAAAGCCTTGCTATAAATGCACAATAACAAATAATATGAGTATGAATTATAAAGCCCTGTTAGCCGTTATTGTAATTGTGATTGTTGCAGCCTGCAATAACAGTCAGCCGCTTCAGCCGGTTGCTGATACCGGCGTTACAAACCTGAATGCTATTATTTCAGAGCTACCCGATAAACCGGGGTATACAACTTTTAAACAAAACTGTATGAGCTGCCACTCTGCACGCTACATACAAATGCAACCTGATTTCCCCGAAAAAACATGGACAACCATAGTTACCAAAATGCAGAAAAATTATGGCGCACCTGTTCCTGATTCATCCGTTCATGAAATTGTACAATACCTTGTGTCTATAAAAGGAAAGGGATAGACAAAGCATTATTGATGATCAATTTTAACCAAATAATTTAATAGCTTTTATACTTTTATTTCATCGTGTTTTTTCATGGCAATTCTATACAGCATCAAGCCCATTAATGCAAAAGCAATAACGCCAAGTAATTTGTATATATCAACGCCAAGCGCTTCTTCCAGCGAATGTTTAAGATTTATTTTTTGAAGTGAGGCGGCAACACTTTCGCTGCCTGCAATTAATAAAGCAACTATCACCCCTGCCAATGCCCCGCCGGCAACCAGGCCTGTTGCAAATAAATTGCCTTTGCCCAAATCATCTTCAGCCTCTACTTCTCCTTTGCGTTTTTTACGCCAGTCAACAAAACCACGTATAGCGCCGCCGCAGAATATGGGCAACGTGGTGCTTAACGGAAGATAAACACCTATGGCAAAGCTTAAAGAGTTTACACCGCATAGTTCCATTACAACAGCCAACGCAACGCCCACAAATACAAACTGCCAGTCGAGGTTAAATGATAAAATACCTTTTATCAATGTAGCCATTAATGTTGCCTGCGGGCCTGGAAATTTATCAGTGCCGATGGCATGCGAGTAACCCTGTGCCACCATATCAGCAGTAGGTTTATCAAGCACTTTTATAGTAATGCCAATAACCAGCGAAGAAACGATTGCACCGATAAATAAAGCTATTTGTTGATTACGCGGCGTTGCACCAACCAGGAAGCCGGTTTTCAAATCCTGCGAAGTAGCGCCTGCATTAGCTGCTGCAATACAGATCATACCGCCAACAACCAACACCATGGGCTCATAAGTTTTTCCACTCCATCCAATACTTATAAATACCAGGCACGTGCTCATTACAGTGGCTATGGTCATACCACTTACGGGATTATTTGTTGTGCCGATAAGGCCAACAATGCGGGATGAAACCGTAACGAAAAATGCACCGAATATTACCACCAAAACGCCCAGCAATAGTTTACTGCCAATTGAATTGCCGGGTATCATGGAGATGAAGGCGATCAATGCAATTAATGCAAGGCTTCCAAATAAAACTATTTTTAAGCTAAGGTCTTTTTCGGTACGCAGTTGCGTGCCGCCTTCTTTATTGTTTTTAATAGAACCAATACTTTCTTTAAAAGAAGTGATAATAGTGGGGATGGTTTTTAATAATGTAATAAAACCTCCTGCTGCCACTGCACCTGCGCCCACCTGCCGCACATAAGCGCGGTAAATGGCATCAGCGCTGTCATCGAATAAATGCGTAACAGGGTTCCAGCCGCCGGGGCCGCCGGCTGTTTGCACATCTTTTAAATAACCAAGCTTTACCAGTTGTTCAGCAATAACAGTCTGATCATGGATTAACGTGGCCAGCAATGGATGAAACACCAGCCAGCTTAATACACTTCCGGCAACCAGTGTGCCTGCAATGCGCGGGCCTATAATGTAACCAACACCAAGATATTCCGGCGTTATTTCACCACTCACTTTTGCTGCAGGAAAATATTTATTGGTGAGTTTAGTTACATGATCTGGCGTTTCTGCAATAATGTGCAATACTTTTTGCAGGAAGGCATACACCATTGCAACGCCTAAACCAACGAATGCTGTTCTCGCTATATCACCGCCTTTTTCACCGGCTTTTAAAACCGATGCGCAGGCCGTTCCTTCGGGGTAAGGCAGGGTTGCATGTTCCTTTACAATCAAAGAACGGCGCAGGGGAATCATCATTAATGTGCCAAGCAATCCGCCAAATATGGCCAGTATTAAAATGGTCATATAATTGAAAAAATTGGCGCCAACACTCTGCCCGTTTACCATTGATAAAAATAAAAATCCGGGCAATGTAAATGCTACGCCGCTGGCTATGCTTTCGCTGGCTGAACCTGTGGTTTGAATGATATTGTTTTCAAGGATGGTTGTTTTTAATAATTTTCTGCCGATTGTAATTGCAATAACTGCGATAGGAATGGATGCGCTTACGGTTAAACCTGCTTTTAATGCAAGGTAAACATTTGCTGCACCGAACAGGCAACCCATAACGCAGCCCATAACAATTGCTTTTACGGAGAATTCTTTCATATTTGTTTGCGGCGAAACAAACGGCTTGAATTGTGTTGGTTCGGACATGTTGATTTGGTTTTGGTTACCAGATTGTTTGAACGTTGTATAAAGAAAGCTTGCTGTCTTTTGAAAGTAAAAAAAGATTATCTGTATATGCTACAGCAATTATCATTCTATCAAAAGGATCTTTATGGTAAAATGGTAAGAGTTTAATAAGATTAAGATGATGTAATTTGATTGGGATGATTTGAATTTGGTTTTCAATGCAATAATCTACAATCTCATCTAACGTATAATTTAGCTTTAATCTTTCTTTTGAAAGTTTTATTGATATTTCCCAAAGAGATACAACACTTAGAAATAATTTTTGTTCAGAGTCGGTAACAATATCTATTATTTTTTTGCTTAGTTCAGAATTGCCTTCCTGCATCCAAATAAGCGTATGCGTATCCAGTAAGTAATCAGCCATTACATGTAGTCTTTAAAGTCTTCTAATGGCTCGTCAAAATCCGGACTCATCCAAACCTTCCCCTTAAATGCTCCAATTATTTTATCACGATTAGGTTTTTCTAAAGGTTGTCCAAGTTTTTTTTCCCAAACAAAATCAATAAAATTTTTAATTTCCTGCTGATAATCTGCAGGCATCAATTTTACTTTTTCCAGGAAATCATAGTTACTCATACTTCACTTCTTTCTTCAAATTTAAACTATATTCCTTACTGTATCCCATGCATCATTTTTTGCAGTTTTTTCGAGAGCAAGAGAAGAATAATACCCGCTGCGCCACCCATAAAAACAAACAGCATAAAAAAATCATGCAGGCTACTTATCTGGTAGCCAAGAAACGAAGTGGTTTTGCCGCCTTCAGGATATAAACTGCTTAACACACCGGCTAATTTATTGCCACCGGCATTGCCTGTGAACCATACGGCCATCAGCAACGATGCAAATCTTAACGGCGATAATTTATTGAATAATGAAAGGCCGATAGGTGAGAGGCATAATTCGCCCAGCGTGTGCAGCAGGTATAAACCGGTGAGCCATATCATGCTCACCTGTTTTGCGGCAGCATCTTTTACGCCATACGCAATCCATAAAAAACCCAAAGCCAACAGCAATAGACCTATGCCCATTTTGGTAGGCGTGGCAGGTTGTTTCTTTCCCATCTTTAACCATAACCATGCTAATATTGGCGCAAAAATGATGATGAATGCAGAGTTGAATGATTGAAAATAGGCTGGCGGCATCACATAATCGCCCCAGAGATGGCGATTGGTTTGCCTGTCTGCAAAAACGCTCAGCGAAGCGCCGGTTTGTTCATAGGCGCCCCAGAAAAACACAACAAAAAAAGCAATGATCACCATTACCCAAATTCTTCCCTTTTCTTCTTTGGTTAGGTTTTTATCTGAAAAAATAAGAATGATGATAAACAGGAAGCTGCCGCCTAAAAGATAGAACAGGTAATTGATTTGCGTATCAAGGTAAAGCGCACCAATTGAAATGACCGCAAATACAAGCATGATAATAACCGTGGAAACAGGGTTCGACCATATTGGCGCTGGCGGCTTTACATGGCTTGATGCTTCTTTGTTTAATTTATCAACAACCAGGTCATCAGGTTTGAGGCCCAGTATTTTTCCTTCTGGATCGCGTACCAGTTTGTTGTGATATATCCGCTGTACAATAAGGCTGATGATCATGCCTACGCCGGCAACAAGAAACGCCCATTTAAAGTCTGCAGGATTGCCTGTATTGCCAACATAACCACAAGCTATAGGGCCGAAAAATGCGCCCAGGTTTATGCCCATGTAAAAAATAGTGTAAGCAGGGTCAACACGCAGGTCGCCTTTTGGATAAAGCTGCCCCACAAGCGTAGAAATATTGGGTTTGAAAAAACCGTTGCCCGCAATCATTAAACCAAGGCCGGAGAAGAAAAGAATGTTGGATAAAGCCGGGGAAGAATTATAGATAGTGCCACAAACAAAGAGAATTAATTCGCCAATTGCCATTACCAAACCACCAACAAAAATGGATCGTTTATTGCCCCAAAAGCGGTCGGCAAAATATCCCCCAACTAATGGTGTCAAGTACAACAAACTTATATAACTACCATACAGGTTTAAAGCAAAATCAAGTTTGAAGAGTAGCGCCTGCGTCATAAAATAAGTAAGGATTGCACGCATGCCGTAATAATTAAACCGTTCCCACATTTCAATTGCAAACAACACATATAAACCTTTGGGATGATTTTTACGGGCAGGTTGTTCAGCAGCACTTATTGCATCTTCAGTAATATTCATTAAAGCTGGTTTATTGGAATAATAATTAGTTGGCAGCCCAAAATAAGCAGTTTTTACAATTAACAAAATCTAATTCAGAAAGCATAAAACTTTTACTTTCGCCGCCTAATTATTTTTTCATGAATATTTTGTTGTTGGGAAGCGGTGGCCGTGAACATGCACTGGCGTGGAAAATGGCACAAAGCAAACATTGTTCAAATTTATTTATTGCGCCGGGCAACGCCGGAACAGCGCAATGCGGAAAGAATGTAAGTATCGGTGTAAATGATTTTGACGCCATCAAAAAATTTGCTGTTGAAAATAATATTGAAATGATTGTTGTGGGGCCGGAAGACCCGCTGGTAAATGGCGTGTTTGATGCGCTTAAAGCAGATACTTCAACCCAACATATAATTGTCATCGGGCCTTCTGCCGAAGGCGCTCAACTGGAAGGCAGCAAGGCATTCTCCAAAAAATTTATGCAGCGGCATAATATACCAACAGCCGCCTATGCCGAGTTTACAAAAGATAGTTTTGAAGAAGGCAAAAAATATATCCGGCAACATAGTTTGCCGGTTGTGCTAAAAGCCGATGGTTTGGCCGCTGGTAAAGGTGTTGTAATTGCACAAACAACAGCAGATGCATTGAAAGCTTTTGAAGAAATGATCATCAACCAGCAGTTTGGCGAAGCATCAAGCAAAGTGGTGATTGAACAGTTTTTAGATGGCATTGAACTGAGCATTTTTGCATTAACTGATGGTAAAGATTATAAGATCATCGGCCATGCAAAAGATTATAAACGTATTGGTGTTGGCGACACAGGATTGAATACCGGCGGCATGGGTTGTGTAAGCCCTTTGCCATTTTTAACTGATGAATTTTTACAGAAGATTGAAACAAAAATTATTCAGCCAACCATACAGGGTTTGCAAACAGAAAATATTATTTACAATGGCTTTGTATTTTTTGGGTTGATTAAAGTGGGCGATGAGCCTTTCGTTATAGAATACAATTGCCGCATGGGCGACCCGGAAACGGAAGTGGTGATGCCGCGTTTAAAAAACGATCTTGTGGAATTATTTTTATCCGTACATAATAATACTTTAAAAGATACAGTTATTGCATACGATGATCGGGCATGCGCAACGGTTGTTGCAGTAAGCGGCGGTTATCCCGGCGACTATGAAAAAGGAAAGCAGATAAGCTTACCGGATAATGTGTTGGAAAGTAAAAGCTTTATTTTTCATGCGGGAACAAAACCGGATAATAAAGGTGAAGTTGTAACAAATGGTGGAAGAGTTTTAGCCGTAACATCTTTTGGCAAGGATATTGCCGAAGCAGTGCAACTTTCAAAAAATGTGTTAGGTAACATACATTTTGAAGGCATGTATTTCAGAAGCGATATTGGGTATGAATTTAATCCGTGAATTGTCAATCGTAAAACGTGAAAACTTTAAAGGTTTTCAGACGTTGAAACATGTTGAAAAATTAAGGTCTGAAATAATAACAGCAATTTTAAAATTGAACGTTCTTGTATTTGCTTTGGACGATTCATGTTTGAAGAAAGCTGTTTTGCATATCAATAATTGTCTTCCCCGCCAAAAAAAGTTTAGAACTAAAAAAATAATGTTTGTGCATATTAACAAAACCCCTTGAAATAGAAATATCTGTGCTTTGTAAATTCGAATTATATCCTGCACCTTTGCGGCTTATTCAATAAATAACATTTGAACTAATTATATAATGGGACTTTTTAATTTTTTCACACAGGAAATTGCGATTGATCTTGGCACCGCAAATACCCTGATTATACATAATGATGAAGTGGTGGTAAATGAACCATCCATTGTTGCCTTAAACAGGAATAATCCAAAAGAAGTGCTGGCTGTGGGAAAACGTGCACTGATGATGCACGAAAAAACGCATGAAAGCATCCGTACCGTGCGCCCGTTGAAAGATGGTGTAATTGCCGATTTTAATGCTGCTGAATTAATGATAAAGGAAATGATCAAAATGATTTATCCTAAAAAACCATTGATTGCACCGAGATGGAGAATGGTTATCTGCATTCCTTCCAGCATAACAGAAGTTGAAAAACGTGCGGTTCGCGACAGTGCGGAGCAGGCAGGCGCCACAGAAGTGTATTTGATCCATGAGCCTATGAGCGCTGCTTTGGGTATTGGAATAGATGTGGAAGAACCGGTTGGTAATATGATCATTGATATTGGCGGTGGCACAACTGGCATTACCGTAATTGCATTGGCCGGCATTGTTTGCGACCAGAGCATTCGTATTGCAGGCGATGAATTTACCGCTGATATTATGGAAGCTTTGCGCCGTTACCACAGTTTGCTTATTGGTGAGCGCACGGCAGAACAAATAAAAATAACGATCGGCGCGGCTATGAAAGACCTTGATAATCCGCCGGAAGATATGCCGGTAAATGGCCGTGACCTCGTAACCGGTATTCCAAAACAAATTATGGTGAGCTACCAGGAAGTGGCTGAAGCGCTGGATAAATCCATCTTTAAAATAGAAGAAGCTATTTTAAAAGCGCTGGAAACTACGCCGCCTGAACTGGCTGCTGATATTTACCGCAGGGGTTTGTATTTAACCGGCGGAGGTGCATTGCTGCGTGGTTTGGATAAACGTTTAAGCCAGAAAATAAAATTACCTGTCCATATTGCTGAAGACCCGCTTATCAGTGTTGTGCGCGGAACAGGGCTGGCATTAAAAAATTACCAGCGTTACCCTTTTGTAATGAAATAAAAGAAGCCCGTCTAAATCTTCCCAAAGAGGAAGGCTTGCAAATTATAAATGATAAATAACCAATATAAAAATCAACGTTCTATTTCCTCCACTTAGAGGAAGCTGGGAGGGGCTTTATGCGTAATATAATTGCCTTCATACGTCATTTTTTTAACCTGTTCCTGTTCCTTATTTTGATGGGGATTTCACTGGCTGCCCTCATTAATTACAATCAAACTTACCAGGTTGCGTTTTCTAATATAGCCAATGAAACCACAGGTAAAGTGGGTGCGCAGTATAATGCTATTGAATATTATTTCCGTCTTAAAAAAACCAATGAAGCGCTGGCTGCTGAAAATGCTGAGCTCAGGGGCATGCTGCAATCAAGCTTTGAAGCGCCCGATACATCAAAAGTATTCCAGATAGATTCCCTGCTGAAAGACACGCTTGGCCGCATAAGGAAATTTGAATTCCTTCCTGCCAAAATTGTAAACAACGATATTTCAGAACAAAACAATTACATCACTTTATACCGCGGCGCTAAACAGGGTGCACAGGTTGATATGGGTGTAACGGGCCCGCGTGGAATTGTGGGTAAGGTAATTATGGTAAGCGATAATTATTGCCGTGTAATGAGCCTGCTTAACCGCAATGCCAAAGTAAGCGCCATGACAAAGAAGGATTTCTATACCGGCCTCGTTGACTGGGATGGCGAAGACCCTCGTTATGTAACCATGCATAATGTGCCTAAATCAGCTAAAGTAAAAGTAGGAGATAGTATTATCACCAGTAATCTGTCAGGCAGTTATCCGCCAGGTATAATGATTGGTACTGTTGCTGCTTTGCAGGGCGATTCCGGCAGCGGCTTTTATGAATTGAAAGTAAAAACATCAACTGATTTTTATAATATTCAATATGCCTATCTTGTTAATAACATGATCTGGGCTGAACAAAAACAACTGGAAGCTAAAACGCCAAAAGATAAATGACGAACCTGCTAAAAAATATAATCCGTTTTGTATTGTTCATCGCTGTGCAGGTTTATGTATTTAATAAAGTGCCACCCGTGCATGAGTTTGTGAAGCCATACATTTATTTCCTGTTTATTTTATGGCTGCCATTCAATATGGGGCGTGCGCCATTAATGCTGCTCGCATTCATATTCGGCTTAACGTACGACTATTTCAGCGGCACACCGGGCCTTCATGCGGCGCCTTGTGTTTTAATTGCTTATTTGCGGCCCTTTTTATTAAACCTTTTAATACCACAGGAAACAACGCAGTTAAGCTTTGCAGAGCCGTCCGTTAAAAGCATGGGCTGGGGTTCTTATGCAACATACATTCTTATACTCACCTTCATGCACACAACATTGCTTGTGTTTCTTGAGTGGATGGAGTTTGGTGATTTCTTCTTCTTCATCGGAAAAGTAACTGCCACCACAGCGCTTAGCCTTGTGCTCATTTTTATTGCAGAAATACTCTTTCCGCGCAAAGGAAAAGTGAGAACAAATGCTGCAGCCTGATAAATGCTTTCGCATTTATTATTCGTTATTGTGTTACCGGCAGCAGTAACGTTGTTAAGCACGGTTGCGTCGCACACTTCAGCAGCAATGCTTTTCTCAACAATATAATCAGCTTACAGAGAACAGTTATCCGTTATAAAATTTATGTATCTGTGGTTAAATAAATTCCATCTCTTTTCATAGCAAATATTTCAACCGCATAAATAAATAAGTTGATTCTTCCGCATGCATTACTTTAATTTGACTTTAAAAAACTACTGTATGTTATTCCGAAACCTCGCAAATGCATGCGTGCTCTTATCCGTTGTTCTTGCAGCTTGCAACACTTCAACAAACAAAAATGAAAACAAGCCCGATCCGCTTGTAACCAATCGTGATACAACCGTTAATCCTGCACAGGATTTTTTTCATTATGCAGATGGAGGATGGTTTAAAGCGCATCCTATTCCGTCAAGCGAAAGAAGCAACGGTATATTCAGAACCATACAGGATACAATTAATGACCAGGTAAGAAGAATATGTGAGGAAGCTTCAAAAGCCAACGATGCGACAGGAAGCAACAAACAAAAGATAGGTGATTTTTTTGCCAGCGGCATGGATACGGTAAATATTGAAAAGGCAGGTATAGCGCCATTGAAAAATGAATTTGCAGCTATAGATTCTATAAACAGTATAGATGCAGTTATTGCTGCAATTGCACATTTGCATTCAATAGGCGCCAGCCCGCTTTTTTCTTTTTATATATCACAGGATGATAAGATAAGTGATAAGTATGCCATGCTGTTTGCGCAGGGCGGCATTGGCCTTGGCGTTCGCGATTATTATTTTGATAATGACGGGCGCACAAAAAATATTCGCAATGAATATGTAAAGCATATTCAAAAAATGCTGCAGCTTTCCGGTACCGACAGTGCAACTGCAAGCGCCGGTGCATTAAATATTATGAAGCTTGAAACGGAGCTTGCCGCACATAGCCGTAAGCTTGCCGAATTACGCGACCCGGAAAAGAATTATAACAAAATGCCTGTGGCGCAGTTTAATAAGTTAACGCCGGCAATTAACTGGAATAATGTACTGCCCCTGTTAGGTATAAAAAATGGTGATACGGTTATTGTTGGCCAGCCTGAATTTTATAGCGCATTAAATAATACGCTTAGTAAATTTTCAATCAAGGACTGGAAAGCTTACCTGCGCTGGAACCTTATTAATGCGTATGCTTCTTATTTAAACAAAGCCATTGATGATGAAAATTTTTATTTCAATGCAACTATATTAAGTGGTGTTAAAGAGCGAAAGCCGCGCTGGAAGACAGTTGTGGAAAACACTAACGGCTATTTGGGTGAATTAATAGGGCAGGTATATGTAAAGGAATATTTGCCCGAAGGCACAAAAGATAAACTGGTAGAAATAGGCAATAACATTCGTGATGTATTTGCAGGCCATATTAAAAAGCTCGACTGGATGAGCGATTCTACTAAAACGAAAGCGTTATATAAACTTTCGAAGATAGTAATGAAAGTAGGCTACCCTGATAAGTGGAAAGATATGAGCAACCTTACGATTGACCGCAGTTCTTATGCACAAAACGTAATGCATGCAAACCAGTGGTTTTATAATTATATGATATCAAAATGGGGCAAGCCTGTTGACCGTGAAGAGTGGACGATGATGCCGCAAACTTATAACGCTTATTATAATCCAAGTAATAATGAAATTGTAGTGCCGGCCTGCAATATTATTGTTCCCGGTTTTGAAGGCCGCATGCCCGACGATGCTGTTTTATATGGCATAATTGGCGGTTCCACATTTGGTCATGAAATAACGCATGGCTTTGATGACCAGGGCAGCCAATATGATGATAAAGGCAATCTTAGAAACTGGTGGACAAAAGAAGACCGTGAAAAATTTCTTGCCAAAACAAAGCTGATCGTTGAACAATTCAACAACTATGTTATGCTTGACAGCCTGCACATAAACGGGGATGCCACGCAAGGAGAGAATATTGCTGATCTTGGCGGTGTGGTTATGGGATATGAAGCATTCAAAAAAACAAATCAATATAAAAACAATGAAACGGTTGCAGGGTTAACGCCAGACCAGCGTTATTTTCTTGCTTATGGTTATGCATGGATGGTAAATGCAACGCCGGAATCTATTGCAAGACAAATACGCATTGATGTGCATTCGCCTGCACAGTACCGTGTTAACGGGCCTTTGAGCAATATTCCTGAATTTTATAAAACATTCAATGTAAAACCCGGTGATGCGATGTACAGGGCTGATAGTTTAAGAGTTGTTATCTGGTAAATAAAGGCTGGATGAATTTTCGTGCAGCAATGCAGAATAAAATTTGTTTCTGTAAATAGGAGAGTAATATGAGTGGGGTTGATTGATTTCGGCATAGCAAAACAGCAATAATTTCACACTAATAAGAAAGAAGAACAACAAATAGTTGTTCTTCTTTCTTATTAATAATTCACCGTTACATTGTTTCTTCAAAAATATTTTCGTGAAAGGCATTTGTGCGTAATAGTTTGTAATGATTGCGCAACGATTTAACCAGGGGAAACTGGCGGTAAGGCAAATTGTTTTTTGCAGCAAACTCCCTTATAACCTGTGTTACTTCAGGATAAAAAACATGGTTTACCGCCGGGAACAAATGATGGGCAATATGATAATTAAAACATCCCATAAAAAAACGGATAAACCAATTGTCTTCGCTTACATCATTTGTACAGCTAAGCTGGTGCCTGAACCATGCCATGGGCATTTGCCCGTTTTCATCAGGCATTGGGTATTCACTTTCTGTGCTTGCATGCGGCGATAACAATACCAGCAGCGAAACGATGCTTGCCGTAAACAGCATGATTAAAAAAGCTATAATTGCCTGTCCCCAGCTAACATTAAAAAACAACACCGGCAATAAAACTGTATATAGTATAAAAGCAATTTTAAAAATAAACAGTTTAATATATTCAATAGTTGGTATATGGTCTATCACTTTCCAAACCAGTTTTCTCTTATTAAAGAAATCTTTAAAATCCCTTACCAGGAGCCAGTTAATAAGATATAAAGGATAAAAAAGCGGCAGATAAATATGCTGGTATTTATGCATTTTGGAAAATGGCGCATGCGGGAATACCCTTGCCAGCGGGCTTTGCTCAAAATCGCTGTCCCAACCCATAACATTTGGATAGTTATGATGCAGCCGTATATGTCTTATTTTCCAGATGTAACTGTTGGCGCCCATCAGGTCAAAGAAATGAACATACCAGTTGTTGATATGTTTATTTGAAAACAAAGTGTTGTGAACGGCTTCATGTATGAGGTTTAAAAAATTTAATACCAGCAAAAAGCCCATTGAGAAAAAGCAGAAATAATAAATGGAAGTATTCGAAGCCCAGTAAAGTGCCGCTATATATGATAAAATGTAAAGTGCGGGGAAAAGAATAGCTTTAACAATAATTCCCGGTCTTCTTTTTTCTTCCAATCTGCTAACTGTAATATTAACCTCTTTCCTTAATTGCTGAAATAACTCAGCATCTGCGTTTTTTATGAAAGAAGGTTTGGTAACTCTCTCTGTCATAAATGTATGTTTATAAGTATTCTATGGTGTGCCTTTGAGGCTAGCTAATTCACCTGCAAAAATAACAAAAAAGAACTTTTATGCTTGTCTGTATTATAACCGTACTTCAGGTAATAATGCCGCTTAACATTCTGTTTCTCAACTTTTATTCCATAAAATTGCATACAGAAATAATTATTCATAAATGAATATATATTCATTTATGAACCAGGTGCAAAAATACAGCATCCAACTGAAATAATTATTATGAAACAGGGCATAATATTTTATCACACGAAGGCCATTTAAAAAATAAACTTATACGAATGAAATTGGTTTCTTATTTAAAAGAAGGGCATGACCAGTTAGCTATTCTTGAAAATAATTTATTGTACGATACAGATTTGCTGCATAGCGAAATGCCATCATCTATGATGATGTTCCTTACTTATTGGGAAGATAATTACGCACTTGCATTAAAACTGCACCAGGCAATTTTGGATGGCCGCATTGGCAGGGAAAAAGGCTTTCCGGTTAATAGCGCAGATTTACTGGCGCCTGTACCTTTTCCTCCAAGCTGCCGCGATGGATATGCATTCCGTCAGCATGTTGCCGCTGCCAGGAGAAACAGGAAAGTGCCCATGCTGCCTGAGTTTGATCAGTATCCTGTTTTTTATTTCACTAATCATCATGGCGTGCAGGGGCCGGGGCCTGTTATGTGCATGCCCGATCATTTTAATAAACTTGATTTTGAACTGGAAGCAGCCATTGTTATTTCTAAATTAGGCAGAAATATTCCCGCAGAAGAAGCTGACGAATATATTGCCGGATTAATGATTATGAACGACCTCAGCGCCCGCACTTTGCAATCAGAAGAAATGTTGCTGAACCTTGGCCCGGCAAAGGGAAAAGATTTTGCAACGGCAACAGGCCCGTGGTTAATTACATTGGATGAACTGGAACAATTTGAAGTGCCGGCAAAAGAAGGCCATGCGGGTAAAAACTGGAATTTAAAAATGACATGTGCAATAAACGGCGTGCAGGTAAGTGAAGGTAATTTAAGCGATATGGACTGGACGTTTGCCGAACTGATTGAACGTGCATCGTATGGTGCAACTTTATATCCCGGCGATATTATTGGCAGTGGCACAGTTGGTACCGGATGCTTTCTTGAATTGAACGGTACCGGTAAACTGAATGATGAAAATTACGAAGAACAATGGCTGCAGCAGGGCGATGTAATTGAAATGGAAGTTGAAGGCTTAGGAATACTGAAAAATATTATTGAAAAAGAAGAAAGCGATTTTTCTATACTTCAAAAGAAAAAAGTTTAATTGACAAATTTGCTGATGTGCTAATTATAATGCGATGCATACGGTAGAATTAAATACACTTGCGCTTCCGCAAAAAATGAACTGGCTGCAATATGCCATTGCACCAAGGCCAATCGCACTGGCAAGCACGGTTGATAAAGATGGAAATTCAAACCTTAGCCCGTTCAGTTTTTTTAATCTTTTTTCTTATGATCCGCCTGTGGTTATTTTTTCAACAGTGAAAAGAGGAAGAAATAATACGCATAAACATACTTTCGAAAATATAAGTGAAGTACCGGAAGTGGTTATTAATATTTGTGATTATGATATAGTGCAGCAGATAAACCTTGCAAGCACTGAATATGCAAAAGGCACAGATGAATTTGTAAAGGCAGGCTTTACAAAGCTGTCATCATTTTATATAAAACCACCTCGTGTTAAAGAAGCCAAAGTGCAAATGGAATGCAAGGTGCTTGAAATAAAAAGCCTTGGCAATACTGGCGGTTCGGGGCAATTAATTATTGCAGAAGTTATATGCATGCATGTTGATGAAAGTATTTTGAATGAAGATGGTTCGGCTATAGATCAAACCAAACTGCACCATGTGGCAAGGCTTGGCGGCGACTGGTATTGTAATGTGGATGCAACCAATCTTTTTAAAGTTATCAGGCCGGTAAGAGATTTGGGAATTGGCATTGATGGTTTGCCTGCGGCTATCCGCACAAGTAAAATATTAACCGGCAATCATCTTGCCCGGTTAGCTAATGTAAAAGAAATACCTTTTGTTGATGCTTCGTTTGAAGATGAACAACTGAAAAATATTATTCAATATTATTCCGTAAGCCCTGATGAAATGGAAAGTGAACTGCACCGCTATGCAAAACAATTACTTGATAAAGGAAATGTAAACGAGGCCTGGCAGGTGTTGCTGGCTTCGGTGTGATTTATCTTACTAAGTTCATTATTTTTTTATTCAGCCGTCGTTATAATAATTATGGGTATAATAGAATTTATAAAAGAAATAAAAAGAGCTGTTCGAAACGACTTTGAAGAAATTTTAAAAAAGCCCTGATATCATCCGTGATAATCTGCACCATCTGTGAGAAATTAAAAGCCAGTTTGATGATTTCCCTAGAATGCATACTTCCTATCTGCAATCATCTTATCTGCAATCCTTCTTTTAGCTGCCTTTGAATTAAGTGGCTGAACTTTTGTAAATCTTTTTAAGCCAATATGCATGATGCGCAATTCATCGCCTTCACCAAAAGCATTCAAAGCATCTTTACCATTTTTATTTATACGGTCTGCTGCATCATAAATAAAACAGTCAACTATATCTTTCAAAACAGCAACATTAGCTTCACCGTTTTTCTCTGTAAGCTTCATTAAACGCAACAAACAGCTTTCTGCATGGTAGGTATCAATGGCCATATTGGCAATATGTATTAATACTTCCTGCTCTTTATCAATATTCATCATCAGCTTTTGCACGGCTGCGCCCGCCACCATTAAAATGGCTTTCTTAAAGTTGATGATATATTTTTTTTGTTCGCTGAATGGCGTTTCATCATCATTGCCAAAATCAGGAATGCTCATCAGCTCATTTGCGACAGCCATGGCAGGGCCCATCAAATCCAGCCTTCCTTTCATGGCGCGTTTCAACGTCATATCCAGAATAAGCAACCGGTTTATTTCGTTGGTGCCTTCATAAATGCGGTTAATGCGGCTGTCGCGGTAAGCTTTCGATATTAAATATTCATCACTGAAACCATTGCCGCCATGTATTTGTACACCTTCATTGGTAACCAGGTCCAGCACCTCGCTGCCAAACACTTTTAATATGGCGCATTCAATTGCATATTCTTCGGCAGCGCCAAGCAACGCCTGCTCATGCGTTTTGCCGGAAGCTTCCAGTTCTGCCCGCTTTTCTTCAATCAATGCGGCAGTTCTGTATAATGCAGAATCGCTTGCCCATAAACTAATAGCCATATTGGCAAGCTTTTCTTTTATAGCGCCAAAATTGGAAATGGATGTATTGAACTGTTCGCGATTAATGGCATATTCCACCGACATATCCAGTGCACTCCTGGAACCGCCGTTGGTTGCAGCGCATAATTTCAACCTGCCTATATTTAAAATATTAAAAGCGATAATATGGCCTTTACCAATTTCCCCTAATACATTTTCAGCAGGTACTTTGCAATCCTGGAAATATAACTGCACTGTTGAAGAACCTTTGATACCCATTTTATGTTCTTCAGGGCCTTGCGTAAAACCTTCAAAACCACGTTCAACAATAAAGGCCGTGAATTTATCGCCATCCACTTTGGCAAACACTGTATAAACATCGGCAAAGCCACCGTTGGTTATCCAGCATTTCTGGCCATTCAGTAAATAATATTTGCCGTCTTCACTTAAACGCGCCGTTGTTTTGGCGCCAAGCGCATCACTACCGCTGCCGGGCTCCGTTAAGCCATAAGCGCCTATAAACTCGCCGCTGGCAAGCTTCGGGATATATTTTTGTTTTTGATCTTCCGTTCCAAAATATAAAATAGGCAGCGAGCCAATGCCGGTATGTGCTGCAATGGCCACCGAAAAAGAAAAGCCATTGCCCAGCCCTTCATTAACAATGGTTGACGTTATAAAATCTTTTGCAAGTCCGCCGTATTCCTCGGGAAAAGAAGTGCTCAGCAATCCTTGTTCACCGGCCTTAACCAGTAATGAGCGCATAAGGCCCGGTTCAAGTTTATCAATGCGGTCAATAATGGGCAGTACTTCTGTTTGTATAAACTGGCTGCACATGTCCATTATCATTTGCTGCTCTTCGCTAAAGTCTTCACGAATAAAAATATCGTTGGCGGTGCTTTCTTTAATAAGCCATTCACCGCCTTTTAATATGGTTTTATTTTCCACAGATTCCATGATATTAATTTTATTAATAAATATTTTTTGCTATTGGTTTTTGTTTTTATGCATCACGTTAGCTTTCTTAAATTGCATATTCGCGTCTCATCTCCGGTTTCAAATTTTCTGCATTCATCATTTAATCAAACTTCATATAGTTTGAGACTTTATATGCTCCCTTCAGGAGATGTGGGGTTCAAATTATCATACACCTTCTGCAACACTCTTTTTACAATTTCAATTTCTTCTTTGTTCACATCCTGCAGCGCTTCATCCATGGTTTGGTTGGCCAGCTCAAGGGTTACATTCTGTAAAGCCCTTCCCGCATCCGTTAAACAAACAAGGTTAATGCGCTTATCATTTTTATGGGATGAACGTTTTAATAATTTCTGTTTTTCAAGTTTATCAATCAATCTTGTGATGCTTGGTTTATCGCGATAAGTGCGGTTGCATAATTCCTGCTGGCTTAAACAATCTTCTTTCCATAAATGATAAAGCACTGTCCATTGTTCAATCGTAATATCAATGCCCGCATTGCGAAGGTTTTTTTGTAACCGCCTTGCAACCGCCGTACTGGCCATTCCATTAATAACGCTGTATAATTCTCCTCTTTTAAACTGGTTTACCGACATGTTTTACTAAATATAACCTGTCAGGTTTTTAAAGCCTGCCAGGTTGAAATAGTTGTTTATGCAACTATCTCAAAAGTATATATCTTTATCACATTAACAACAGATTCAAAATAATTTTTTCTGTTAAGATGTAAAGCGTTCATGCAGCATCATTTCCTGGCATATAAAGCTTCGCTTATTCATTATTATGTTTTTGGCAAAGGGGCCAAAACATTGTTTTGTTTTCATGGTTATGGAGAAAATGGATATTCATTTGCTTTTTTGAATAATAGGCTGGGCGATGATTATACATTATATGCTATTGATTTTCCTTTTCATGGAAAAACTCAGTGGAATGAAGAAGCACCTTTTATGCCGGATGATCTTATTGCCATTATAAGGCTGATACATTTTACCAATACAAAGTTTTCTTTGCTTTCATACAGCATGGGTGGCCGTGTGGCTATGCATTTAATAGAAAAAATGCCGGGTGAAATTGAAACGGCAGCATTGGTTGCGCCCGATGGTTTGCATCAGAATATCTGGTACCGGCTAACCACGCAAACACGTTTGGGGAATAAAGCTTTTGCTTATACTATGAAAAATCCCGGCTGGTTTTTTAAAACGGTTAACGCAATCGCCAAATTAAAACTGCTTAATAAAAGCATCATAAAATTCATACATTATTATTTGGATGAAGAGAAAGAAAGAATGCTTTTATATAAACGCTGGACGTTTATGCGCAGGTTCAAACCCAATCTTCAGCATATAAAACAATTGTGTGGCACATATAATGTTCAACTGAATTTTTTGTTTGGTGAATACGACCGTATTATTCTCAGTAAACGTGCAGGTGTTTTTAACAATGCAAAAAATATCAGTATAAAAACTATACATGCAGGCCACCAGTTGATGAAAGAAAAATATGCAAACGAAATTGCTGCATTGCTGAATGACTGATTGTAGTTTTCTTTGCGGGCTATATGCAGTTGCTTACTTATTTTATTTATATCACTGCCACGCTGCTTTGCCTTTATCTTTTGCTCATAAACCTTTATTTGTATTGGTTTAGTAAACTCAGGATTTTTAATGCAACGGTTATAAAGCCTGTAACAAGGTTTACGGTTATTATTCCGGCACGCAACGAAGAAGAAAATATTGAAAACTGCATCCGGTCAATTCTCAATAATAATTATCCCGAAGATTTATTTGAAATAATAGTGGCTGATGATTTTTCCACAGACAGAACGCCTGGGATTGTTCATGCTTTGCAAACAAAGTATTCCAATATTCATATCATCAGCTTAAAAAATATTATTACCGAAACAATCAATTCCTATAAAAAAAGAGCGATTGAACTGGCTATTGCGCAAAGTAAATATGAATGGATCATTACCACCGATGCAGATTGTATTGTGCCGCAGCAATGGCTCCAGTTATTTGATGCGTATATTCAAAAAAATAACCGTGTTTTTATAGCGGCGCCTGTAATGTTTACCTGCAATAATTCTTTTCTTGATATTTTTCAGTGCCTTGATTTCTTAAGCCTGCAGGGCATAACGGCGGCATCAGTTTATGCAGGCGCCCATAGCATGTGCAATGGCGCTAACCTTGCCTATAAAAAATCAGTTTTTTATGAAGTGGATGGATTTAAAAATGCAGATCATATTGCGAGTGGCGATGATATGCTGCTGATGCATAAAATAAAAACAAAGTATCCTGAAAATATAGGCTATTTATTCAGCGATAAAATAATTGTAACAACACCACCCATGCCCGATTTAAACAGCTTTTTGAATCAACGCATACGCTGGGCAAGCAAAGCAACCAGTTATAAAGACAAGCGTGTTTTCTGGGTATTACTGCTGGTTTATTTTTTGAACCTTTTTTTACTGGTATTATTTATCGCCAGTTTTTTCAGGCCGCAAATATTTTTAGTGTGGTTATCATTCATTCTTTTTAAGGCATTGCTTGAAATGCCTTTTATGTATAGGGTTTCAAAATTTTATTCGCTGCAGCGGTTAATGCTTTCGTTTGTACTTATGCAGCCTTTTCATATTTTATACACGGTAATTTCGGGTTGGCTGGGCACATTTGGCACCTACAAATGGAAGGGCAGAAAGGTTAGATAATTTCAAACGTTTTCCATTAAAGTTTAAAGTTTTTTTAATTTTTACTTTTTGCTTTTCGCTTTGCCTGCAATTACCCAATCTGTTACCTTTGCCGCTTATTTTTTTATATGAAGGATAAGAATACAATTATTGGTGTAGTTATACTGGCCATTTTATTTTTTGTTTTTTTCTGGTACACGAACAAACAACAACAAGCCTATTTAACGCATCAAAAACATATACAGGATTCTCTGCGTATTGATTCCATTAATAAAATCACACCCGAACAAAGGGCTGCCTTAAAACTCGATTCTCTTCGTGCTGATTCTATTGGTAAGACAAATTCAGCAGGCAATTTTGCCAAAGCTGCCAGCATCCCGGAACAACTGGTTACTGTTGAAAACGATGTTCTCAAGGCTGTATTTACTACCAAAGGCGGTGCAATAAAATACGTGGAATTAAAGCAGTATAATTCGCAGACCGGCGGTAAGGTTGTATTGGGTGAAAGTGATAAAGATGGTATCAGTTATGCTATAAATACCGGCGCTAATAAATCAGCATCAACCACAGAAATGGATTTTGTTGCAGAGAAACCTGTAACAAATGCCGATGGCAGCCAAACCGTTCAGTTTAAATTAATAGATTCGGCAGGTGCGGGCATTATTCATCAATACACTATAAAAAAAGGCAGTTATTTAATTGACTGGAATATATCGCTGGCTGGTGCACAAAACCTCATAACCAATAACACGCTCAATTTTCATTTTGTTTCGCAGCTCATGCAGGTTGAAAAATCGGCTGATTATGAGCGCCGCATGTCGAACGTTTGCTTTTCTGAAGGAAATGATTTCGATTATATATCATCCAAAACAGAACATAAGTTTGAAAAGCCGGTGCAATGGGTAAGCGCTGCGCAGCAGTTTTTCAACGTAGCATTAATTGCCAAAGACAATTTTAAAGGGGGAGAAGTGCATTGGGCACGCAGCACAGATACCACGCAGGTAATAGGTTTGGTTGATGCAACCTTACAAATGCAGGTGCCCGCTTCAGCTAATATTAATATTCCCATGCAATTGTATTTTGGCCCGAATGATTATAAAGCTTTACAAAATGCCGCTCCTGAAATGGATGGCATTGTAAACCTTGGCCGTGATTTTTATGCCTTTGTAAGGCCCATTAATAAATACATTATAATGCCTGTGTTCAACTTCTTTGCAGGTTTTATTTCTGTGTATGGATGGGTGATTGCTTTGCTTACAATTTTTATAAGGTTAATCACATCGCCGCTTGTGTACAAAAGCTATAAAAGCGGTGCAAGAATGAAACTGCTGCGACCGGAATTAGATGAGCTGAGAAAGAAATTTGGAAAAGACCAGCAGGGCTTCGCCATGGAGCAAATGAAACTCTTTCGCGAAGCGGGCGCTAATCCATTGGGTGGGTGCTTGCCGTTATTGCTGCAGATTCCAATATTCTTTGCCCTGTATAGTTTCTTTAACTCTAACATAAGCCTGAGAGGCCAGCCTTTCCTTTGGTCGGACGACTTGTCAACTTATGATATACTGGTGCAGTTTGGCAGCAAAATTTTCATCATCGGCGATCATATCAGTTTATTTGCTCTGCTTGCTGTGGCTACCAGCTTTCTTATTTCTATATATAATATGAATATGACGCCGCAGGACCCTAATAACCCTATGTTAAAATACATGCCTTATGTTTATCCCATATTCATGTTATTGTTCTTTAATTCATTACCGGCGGCATTAACCTGGTATTATACGGTGTCCAACCTTATTACATTAGGAATCCAATTCGTTATTCAGAATTATATTCTTGACCATGATAAAATTCTTGCTGATATGCACGAGCGCCGCAAGGCCCCCAAAAAGGTAAAGCAAAAAAGCAAATGGCAGGAACAATATGAGAAAATGCTGGAAGCGCAAAAGAAAGTGCAGCAAATGAAAGACCAGCAAAAAAATAAGAAATAGCGGCTTATTTTTCATAGGGAAATTTTCACAGAATTTTGTATTTTTATCCTTATGAGAAACGTTGCTGACATATTGAAACGCAAGGGAAGCCATGTTGAAACGGTTCAATCTGAATTAACCGTGATAGACGCCCTGAAATTAATGGCTGATAAGAATATTGGTTCTGTGGCCATATCTCAAAACGACAGGTTTATTGGCCTTATGACGGAACGCGATTATTCCCGGAAAGTAATTCTTAAAGGCCGATCTTCCAGCGAGACTACGGTTGGCGAAATAATGGATACCAATTATCCGTCTGTAGTTAAAAATGACACCGTAGAACATTGTATGGAACTGATGTCTGCAAAAAATATCAGGTATTTGCCGGTTATTGAAAATGAACAGCTTGCCGGCATTGTATCCATTAATGATGTGGTTAAAGAAACCATCCTCACCCAGAAAGAAACGATTGAACATTTACAGAATTATATTCATTCGTAATCCCGGGGTTAAATAGGTGTTGGTTATTGAGCATTTCTGCACCACCGGTTCGGCTATAACCCGTTTTTTCTTAAAGAATTCATTAACAAACCTGCCCGTTGCAAATACGTGTTTTCACCGTATTTTACTTACTTTTGCCGCCCCGATTTAAAACAACGGGTTTTTTATTATGAGTGAAAATAATATTCCTAACACAAACGCTGAGGCACAGGAGTCTGCCAATGCCCCGCAGGCAGAAGCAACTACAGCGACAACAAATGCACCTGTGGCAGAAGGGTCAGCTTCTGAAACCGAAACCCAGCCTGCAGTGGAAAGCTCTGTTACAGAAACACTTCCCCCGCCTGTAGAAGAAAAGCTTGCAGCGCACGACGATTTTGACTGGAGCGTTGATAAGCGTAATGTTACAAATTATAGCAAAGAAGAAAAAGAAAAGTACGACAAGGTTTACGAAAACACTTTTGTTACCATTGAAGATGGTGAAATTGTAAACGGCACTGTTGTAGCCCTTACTAAAACTGATGTTGTTGTAAACATTGGTTTTAAAAGTGATGGCCTCGTGTCGCTTAATGAATTCCGCGATAACCCCGGCCTTAAGGTGGGCGATGTTGTGGAAGTTATGGTAGTTGAAAAAGAAGACCGCGATGGCAACCTTCACCTCAGCCGCAAACAAGCGCGTGTATTTCGTGCATGGGAGCGCATTGTTGAAGTGCATAAAACCGGTGAAGTTGTTACCGGTATCGTTACCAGCAAAACAAAGGGCGGCTTAATTGTAGATGTATTTGGTCTTGAAACATTCCTGCCTGGTTCTCAGATTGACGTTAAACCTGTAACTGATTACGATCAGTTTGTAGGCAAAACAATGGAGTTCAAGGTTGTTAAGATCAATGAAGCTATTAAGAATGCCGTTGTATCTCATAAAGCCTTAATTGAAAGCGATATTGAAGCACAGCGTGCAGAAATCATCAGCAAGCTTGAAAAAGGCCAGGTGCTTGAAGGTACTGTTAAGAACATTACAGACTTTGGTGCGTTTATGGACCTTGGCGGCTTAGACGGTTTACTTTACATCACCGATATTTCATGGGGAAGAATTTCTCACCCAAGCGAAGTAGTGAAGATGGATCAGAAACTGCAGGTTGTTGTGCTTGATTTTGATGATGACAAGAAACGCATCAGCCTTGGTTTAAAACAGCTTACACCGCATCCATGGGATGTGTTGCCTGAATTTATACATGAAGGCGCTGTTGTAAAAGGCAAAGTAGTTAACATTGAAGATTACGGCGCTTTCCTTGAAATTCTTCCCGGCG
The DNA here is from genome assembly GCF_900115755.1 of Parafilimonas terrae. Taxonomy (GTDB): domain Bacteria; phylum Bacteroidota; class Bacteroidia; order Chitinophagales; family Chitinophagaceae; genus Parafilimonas; species Parafilimonas terrae. The sequence continues at coordinate 36,188 of NZ_FOXQ01000009.1, read as the reverse complement.
TTGAAGGTTTGGTGCATGTGAGTGAAATTACATGGGCTAACACACCTATCAATGCAAAAGAATTCTTCAAACTGGGCGATGAGCATGAAGCTAAGGTTGTAACGCTGGATAAAGAGTCCCGCAAAATGAGCCTTTCTATCAAGCAGCTTACAGAAGACCCATGGAACAATATCGAAGAAAAATATCCTGAGGGCAGCAAGCACAAAGGCGTTGTTAAAAACATCACTCCTTATGGTGTGTTTGTAGAGCTTGAGCCGGGTATTGGCGGTATGATCCACATTAGTGATTTAAGCTGGCTGAAACGCTTCAATCATCCTGGTGAATACACAAAAACAGGTGAAGACATTGATGTGCTGATAATGGCCATTGATAAAGAAAACCGCAAATTGCAGCTTGGTCATAAACAACTGGAAGAAGATCCATGGACAGCTTTACAGGATACATTTGCTGTAGGCAGCGTGCATGAGGGAACTATCATTCGCAAAGATGACCGCGGCGCTATTGTTCAGTTGCCTTACGGCCTTGAAGGTTTCGCACCTAACCGTCATTTAATTAAAGAAGACGGCAAGAGCCTGGTTGCAGATGAAACTGCAGAGTTTATGGTGATTGAATTTGACCGCAACGAAAAGCGTATTCTTGTAAGCCATACCAAAATATGGGAACAGGCAAAAGTTGCCGAACAGGAATCAGCTAAGAAAGAAGCAAAAGCCGAATCTGAAAAAACGCGTAAAACGGTTAAGAACATTCAGAACAAGGTTGAAAAAGCTACACTTGGCGATCTTAGCGCTTTGGCTGAAATTAAAGAGAAGCTTAAGAAAGAAGAAGAGAAATAATGCTTTTCAGCATACAACATTAAAACCCCGCAGCCGCGGGGTTTTTTTATTTTCCGTCAATTACGGGAAAAAGAATATAAGAAAAAGACGAATAGTGAGTGATGAATAATATCGTTCGCTAAGGGATAGATTTTTAATTATAATACTCAATAATCAATGCTCAATATTCCCTGCCTCACCAATCAGTCGGGCAGGAATTCTCATTTTGCAGATTACAATTGAACATTCCTTATTGCATATTGAGCATTGATTATTTCAGAAAGATTAAACTTGCGGTATTAACCCCACCTGGTTTATTTAGAAGGCTTATAATAAGAAAGCGCTTCAGGCATTAACTGTTTTAATTTTTGAATCCTGTCAGCATCGCTTGGGTGATCGCTTAAAAATACCGGCGGCGCACCGCCTTTATTCAGGTTTGCCATACGCGTCCAGAAAGGAATTGCTTCCTGCGGGTTATAACCTGCAATTGCTGCAAAGATCAGCCCGTAATGATCTGCTTCCAGTTCCTGGTTACGGCTATTAGGCAACAATACTCCTACCTGTGCTGCAGGCCCAAAAACATTATTAAATATATTTACCGTTTGCGCATTTTTTGACAAGGCAACATTTCCTGCAACCTGTAATCCCTGCGCTACCATAGCCTGGCTCATGCGTTCACGGCCATGACCTGCAACGGCGTGTGTTATTTCATGCCCTAATACAATGGCAAGCGCATCTTCGTTTTGTGTAATGGGAAGAATGCCTGTATAAACAACCACCTTACCGCCGGGCATGCACCATGCATTCACCTGTTTGTCCTGCACCAGGTTAAACTCCCATTTGTAATTGGCAATATCATTTGTAATACCTTTTTCCTGATAATATTTGGTAATAGCAGACGCTATGCGGGAACCAACGCGTTTAACCATTTCGGCATTGGCATTTGTTTTTGCAACAACTTTACTGGTATCGAGAAATTCCCTATATTGGGTTACAGCCATCTGCTGCATTTCAGATTCGGGAACCAGTGAAAGCTGGTTTCTGCCGGTAATTGCATTTCGTGTGCAGGAAAAAAAGTTAAGGCTTGCTACAAAGAGAAGTAGCAGGATGATTTTTGGTTTCATTCGTATAATTTCTGTTTTTTAAATGGCATCATGAAATGCCTTAATATACATTTCTCCTGGGAGTGAAACATTCTACACAGGCATTTCATAAAATAATTAAAATTCAACAATAGCGAAAAGTGAAGATCAACGTCTTCTTTTTTGCCTGTTGCTGCGGCGGCGGTCGCGGTGTTTAAGGATTGGAACTTTGCTTTCTGTTCCGTTCAACAACCGGTTTATATTTTTTTGGTGGGTGAGTATAACCATTAATGCTACTGCTACAGAGAATATCCTGTATAGTGTAACATCATCATTAAAAATAAAAAGAATAAAAACGGCAAATGCTACACTTGACAGAATTGAACTGAGCGATACAAACCTCGTTAAATATAAAACCAGCAAAAACACCCCAACACAACATACAGCTACGATGGGTTGAATAGCTAATATCATTCCAAACAAAGTTGCTACGCCTTTACCGCCCCTGAAACCTGCCCAAATAGGAAAGATATGGCCGGCAACCGCTGCGAGGCCAAGCCCGATCATCAGGTTTGTTCTGTCCCATTCATTGGATTTTGTTACGTAATATGGAATTAAAATATACAGGGAAGTAGCAATAACGCCTTTAACCATATCGGTGATCATTACAAGCGTGCCCCATTTTGCACCTAATACGCGATAAGTATTGGTGGCACCGGCATTACCGCTGCCATAATCACGAATGTCAATTCCAAAAAAATACCTGCTAACCCATATTGCTGTTGGTACAGAGCCAATTAGGTAGGCTGCTATTATCAGTAAGATTTCATTCATTGGGAAACTAAACGAGGTTAATAAAGCATTACAAATATAAGCCCTATTCAGTATAAAGTTTTTGATAAAATTATTTACCTCTTATTCTGAATATAAGGCTGGCTTTAAAAAGGATAAATATATAAAAAACGATCTATTTGAAAATTTTTTTCCGCTTTTCTTAATGGTTTTATTCAAAATTTTCACTTGTAGCAAATAAACACTTCTTAAAAAAGCTGTTTAAAACTACATTTGCAAAAATTAAATTATGATTACCACTACTGTTCTTCATCCCTGGCATGGCGTAAGCACCGGAGATAGGGCACCCAGAATTGTTAATGCTGTTATTGAGATATCCCAAGGCTCAAGATGCAAGTATGAAATTGATAAAGAAAGTGGTTTGTTAAAACTGGACCGCGTTATTTATTCTTCTTTTTATTATCCTGTAAATTATGGTTTTATCCCGCAAACTTACGGGGATGACAAAGATCCGCTTGATATATTGGTTATTACCTCTTTGCCCGTACAGCCTTTAACATTAATGGAAGCCAAAATTGTTGGCGTTATGCAAATGGTTGATGGCGGCGATGCAGATGATAAGATAATTGCCGTTGCCAACAATGATCCCGGCGTAAACCATTATAATAATATAGAAGAACTTCCACAGCATTTCTTTGAAGAGTTAAGGCACTTTTTTGAAGAATATAAAACACTTGAAAAGAAGTCTGTTACCGTTTCAGATTTTGGTGATAAAGCAAAAGCATTGGATATAATTGAAGATGCAGTGCTTCTTTATAAAAAGAAATTTGGTGAAAAATTAGCCAAAGCTGTTGAGCAGGCTTAGATGATTTATAATAAAAGAAAAAAGGGTTTCAACATTGAACCCTTTTTCTTTTTAATAATATGCCGGAAAACTTTACCGGTAATTATTTTAAAGTAACCTTATGCAGAATTTCTGCCGGCATTGATTATTCCGAAAGAACAACGCATAGCAAGCTTCTCATATTTTTCTTTATACAACGAATCATTTTTTGAGCGCAATTGCATTAATGCATATTGCTGAATGGTAGCCAGCGGCAGCACAATTCTTTCCCGCATGTGTATGCTTGAACTTTCAACAGGGTAATCAGCCATCAGCGCATCATTGCCTGTAAGTTTTTGCAAATATTGCAGCGTAAGGTCGTACTCCGAATTCATCATATTCCAAAGCTTTCCATACCTCGAATTATTGGCAAGATATTGTGTCAGCGGAAAATAACATTTCATCATTGCCATCTCGCAATTATCAATTAAAGTCCTGAAAAACAGCGAGTGTTTATATAATTGAACCACACTGTTCCATTTACGGTTTGCCTCTGCTTTTTTTAACGCAATTCCAACCCCATAATAGCCTGTTACATTTTGTTTAAGCTGGCTGAATGAACCCACAAAAGGAATAGCCCTTAGATCTTTTAAAGCCAGTGCCGATGTTTTACCACGCTTGGTTGGCCTGCTGCCAATATTTGTTTCTGAGTAAAAACGTAAAGGGCTTATTTCTGCAAGATAATCAACAAACGCAGGATGATTTTTTAGCTGAAGATAAGCTTCATAGCTGTCTTCTGAAAGTTGCTTAAGCAGCCTTTCTTCGCTCCTGGTTAATGTGTTTTCTTTTGATGAAAACAGGTCGTTTGAAATACCGGCATTAATAAGTTGCTCTATATTAAACTGAGCTGAACTGATAGTGCCGAAATTGGAACTTACAGTTTGCCCCTGCACCGTTAACTGTATTTCTTTGTTTGAAATATCATGCCCCATTGATGCATAGAACTTATGCGTTTTACCGCCACCACGTGCCGGTGGGCCGCCACGTCCGTCAAAGAATATTACGTCAACGCCAAAATTCCTGGAGACGCTTGTTAATTCTTCCTTCGCTTTATAAATGCTCCAGTTAGCCATTAAATAACCGCCATCTTTCGTGCCGTCAGAAAAACCAAGCATGATGGTTTGCGTATTGTTGCGCAGCTTTAAATGTTGCCTGTATATTTTATTGGAATATAATTTTTTCATGATGGCGGAAGCATTGGCCAGGTCATCAATCGTTTCAAACAGTGGAACTATATCAACACTTAATGCTTCTTTCTCCCATCCGCCTAATACCAATAAAGCATATACTTCTATAATATTCAGGGCGCTGTAAGAGTGGCTTATAATATACCGGTGGCAGGCTTGTTTTCCATTCCTTTCCTGTATGGTTTTTATGGCCTTAACCGATTGTATGGTGTCATTCAAAAGTTCATCGTCTTTAAATGACACATCATGTTCCTGCAATTTCAGCAGGGCATCAATCTTTTTGTTTTCATCAAAACCGGCATAGCCCTGCGGCAGAATTTTTTGTGCAGCAAGTGATTCAAAAAACTTAGCGTGCACCGAACTATCCTGCCGTATATCAAGCGAAGCAAAATACAAACCGAAAATTTCACACTTAAACAAAAGCTTATATACATCTTCTATAAACAAATTATTATTGGCATGAAGCGTAACAATAATTTGCTGCAGTATATCTTTAATTTCTTCCTGTGTTATCTGTTCAACATTGTCGCTATAAAGATTATCGTAAAGACGTTTTTCGAGCAGGGCAATCAGCTCCTGTGTGCCTTTAAAAGTAAGCCTGCGTTTTAGCCATCGTGCATTTTTGTGATAAGAACGCAGAATGCCTGCGCGAAGCGTTTCAGCCACTTTTAAAGTAATGCCGGTGTTAACAAACGGGTTGCCATCCCTGTCTGCGCCGGGCCAAAAACCCATTTGTATTAAAGGGTGTTTTAAGCGGTCTGATTCCTGTACTTCGTTTTTTAAAATTGACATAATGTTACCTGCCGCATCGTAAAATACATTTTCCAAAAACCATAAAAGGCTCAGCGCTTCATCATAAGGCGTGGGCTTTTGTTTTTTAAGAAAAGGTGTCCTGCCAAGCTGTTGCAGGTAATTATTTACTACCTCTGTATCATCGTCTTTTAAAGCACTGCTTAAATCGTTTATAATACCTAAAACTTCACCGGTATAAAATTGCGTTGGATGCGCTGTTAACACAATGCGCACAGCAAAATCATTCAGCTTTTTTACAAAATCATTTTCTTTCTGCATTTGTGTTATTTGCGAACACAGTTGCTTTATTGTGCCGGAGCCGTTTACATCATTTACATCTGTAAAAGCGGCATCTTCCAATGCATCAAATAAAACCACCTGCCGTTCTGCATATTGCACAAACCTGAATAAAAGGTCTATCCGTTCTTCCTCTTTTTCGTATGAAGTATTTTTTTCTAAAAAGTTATCAATAATATCTGCCGGGCTTTGATGTTTGCCGAAGCCTTCTTCACACTCCAATAAAAATAAGGAGAGCAATACCCCTGTTTTTTCTATGCGGTGAAAGGGTAACGAAGTAAACAAGCTATTATATAACTGAAACTTTAGCGCCACAAGATTTTTAAATTCCTGCAACGCTGCTGAAGATGTGCTGCTCATAACGCGATAAATATAATAAATAATTTAAACGCCAATAATTGTTGCTATAAAATGTTCAGCCGGTGCTGCAAACCGGCTTTGGCAAGAATGAAAATTTTTATATGGTCTGCAAGCCGTATGCGCTTTCTGCATATTGCTTTTGGCGGCAGTCGTTTTATTTTTTTAAACAGACATAAATAATATTTATAAGCTATGTAAACGCCAAGCTTTGCTTCTGCCGGTAATAATAAAATACCTTTATAGGCATAATCAAAATCCTGTTGAATATCTTCTTCTATCTCTTGTTTGTTTTGAGAGGTAAAATTTTTAAAGCAACAGTTGGGGAAATACATACGGTTAAGTTGCTCGTTGTCCGCTTTTATATCACGCAGGAAATTTATTTTTTGAAAAGCTGCGCCAAGCCTTTTTGCATATTCTTTTAACTGATCGTACAACATTTTATCGTTGCCACAAAAAATATGCAGGCACATTAACCCAACTGATTCTGCGCTTCCATAAATATATTCCCTGTACGAAATTTCTGTGTGACTGGTTTTATCAAGGTCACATTGCATGCTGTTGAAGAAAGCATCAATTAATGAAACGTCAATATTATGTTTATTAATAGTGAGCTGAAAACTGTTTAAAATAGGATTGAGGCTTATTTTTTCTTCAATGGCTTTATAAGTATCGGCTTTAAAAGTATGGAACAACGCTTCTTTGTCATAACTGTGAAATGTATCAACAATTTCATCGGCAAAGCGCACAAAACCATAAATACTGTAAATGTCAGGCCTTATGTTTTTATGCAATAACCTTATAGCAGCGGCAAACGATGTGCTATAGTTTTCTGCAGTTATTTTACTGCATTGCCGGCTTGTTTTATGAAAGAGGTCGATCATGCTTTAACGCTTGCAACTTAATCAGAATTATAAATTAATACAAGTTTAAATAATGTTCATTTTTTCAGGTTAATTATATGTTTTGCCACGATTTCACCACTTATTAATGCCGGTGGCACACCAGGGCCGGGCACGGTTAGCTGGCCGGTATAAAAAAGGTTCCTTATTTTTTTATTTTTTATGGAAGGTTTTAAAATAGCTGTTTGCATAAGCGTATTTGCCAGGCCATAAGCATTGCCTTTATAGGCATTATAATCTTCAACAAAATTGCTGCATGCAAAAGTTTTTTTAATGATGATGTGCTCTTTAACCGGTTGGTTAATTCTTTGTTCAAAACGCGATAATATCTTTTCAAAATAATGCTCACGCAATGCTGGTGTATCGTTATTCAGCCCCGCTGCAACAGGAACGAGAAAAAAAAGGTTCTCACAGTTTTCTGGCGCCAGTGAATTATCGGTTGCAGAAGTTGCGCTTACATAAAACAAAGGGTTTGCAGGCCATTGTTTTGTTGTATAAATTTCTGCCGCATGTTGCTGAAAAGAAGTATCAAAAAATAATGAATGATGTGTAATACCATGCAGCTTTTTATTCAATCCCACATAATATATTAAAGCCGAAGGCGCTATTATTTTTTTATTCCAGTAACCTTCTGAATAGTTCCTGTATGTTTTGGGCAACAAAGAATTTTCGGTGTGATGATAATCCGCATTGGCTATTACGGTTGCTGATTTATAAACAGCAACTGAATTGTCAGAATTCTGCACATGAATTTTAGTAGCCAGCTTATTTTCAACTTCAATTTTAATTACATTTTTATTGAACTGAAATTGTACGCCAAGTTCAAGCGCCAGTTGATACATAGCTTCAACAATACTGTACATGCCCCCTTTGGGAAACCATGTACCGCCCTTAATATCTGCATAATTCATCAGGCTGTACAGGGCAGGTATTTTTTCGGGCAATGCTCCAAGAAATAGAACAGGAAATTCAAGCAATTGCTGCAGTTGAGGGTGTTTGAAATATTTGCCGGCATGTTTTTTTATTGAAGTAAAAACATCAAGCCTAAATATCCCTTTTATTAAGCCTGCATCTAAAAATTCAGCGATAGAAAGCCCCGGTTTATATGCAAAGTTTTGCATGCCTGTTTTATACTTATAAGCAGCTTCACTTAAAAATAGCTCAAGCTTTTTGCTGCTGCCAGGCTCCAGTTTTTCAAATAAGTTTTCTAATGCATTATAATCCGCAGGAATATCCGTTATATCATTTTGCCAGTAAATGCGGTAGGAGGGGTTAAGCCTTACCAATTCATAATAATCACTTACTTTTTTATTGAATTGATTAAAAAACCTTTCAAAAATATCAGGCATCCAATACCAGCTCGGGCCCATATCAAAACTAAATCCATCCACTTTCAATTGCCTTGCACGGCCACCGGGTTGATCATGTTTTTCAAGCACTGTAACATTAAACCCAGCTTTTGCTAAAAAGCAAGCTGCCGAAAGCCCGGCAAAGCCACTGCCAATGATAATAACATCTTTTGCATACACGCTGTAAATATCAGTAACCTGCCTTGATAATTGTAAAAGTTTGTGCAGTATAAAATTGTACAGCCTGCATTGGTATTAGCAATGCAGGCTGTATTCGAGGTAATTATTTCTAAAATCAGCAACGGCTTTGCGCTACTGCTCAAAAACAAAACCAAAAAACCTTTTTAATGAAAATATAATTATACACTTATGTTAAAATCTCTCAAAGCATCATTCAAACTTGTTTTCTTATCGGTGCTTTCTTTGCGCTGGCCTATAATTAAAGCGCAGCTAACACCAAAGGAACCTGCAGGAAAATCCTTATTATAAGTGCCGGGAATTACCACGCTTCGTGCCGGCACATATCCCTTGTATTCAACCGGTGATGATTTGCTTACATCAATAATTTTTGTGGATTGAGTGAGCACAACATTGGCGCCAAGCACCGCTTCTTTTTCAACAATCACGCCTTCAACAACAATGCAGCGGCTGCCCACAAAGCAACCATCTTCAATAATAACAGGTGTGGCCTGCAAAGGCTCCAGCACGCCGCCAATGCCCACGCCGCCGCTTAGATGAACGTGTTTGCCTATTTGTGCGCAACTACCCACAGTGGCCCAGGTGTCAACCATTGTACCCTCATCAACATAAGCGCCGATATTTATAAAGCTCGGCATCTGCACTACATTTTTTGCAACGTAAGCGCCGTAACGGGAAACAGCGCCCGGAATAGTTCTTACGCCTAAATCTTTAAAACCTTTTTTCAATGGTATTTTATCATAGAATTCAAAAGGTGGCGTATCCATTGTTTCCATTGGCTGAACAGCAAAGTATAATAAAACGGCTTGCTTTACCCATTCATTTACCTGCCATCCGTTACCGGTTGGAGCCGCTGTACGCAGCCGGCCTTTATCAACTTCCTCTATAACGGCTTTTACAGCATCTGAATATTTTTGCTCTTTTAATAATTCGCGGTTATTCCATGCTTCAAGAATGAGTGATTGTAATTCCATCCTGGAGAAATTTAAGTTTTATAGTTTGAGTAATAATTTTTATTAAGCGGGTTGCGAAACCGGTTTCGCTGATTTTACAATGCCGTCTTCAATCCATGTTAATTTTTCTTTGCGGCTCTTCATCCATATCGCTTTGTTCCTGGCAAGATCTTCTTTATTCTTATAACCCCTTGAGTGATCGAGATGCACACACACAGCGCTGTATCTTATCTGCAAACCCTTAATGCCGCTGTTTTCCAGCCTTTCACCCATTTCCCTGTCCAAAGCGCCGTAGCGCATTTGTTCATTAAAACCATTCACGGCATAAATATCTTTTTTCCATGCCGATGAATTATGCCCGTTCCATGATGCATTAGTGGGTGTAATAAAATTGAGCAGGCTGGCTTTAAAGCCTTTGGCCGTAAACTTGTTGTTCCTGAATGTTGCAGGCAAACCATTAGCCTTCAGCCAATCTATATCGAAACAATTCTGGTTGAAAATATCTTCCTTTGTTATCTTTTGCGAAATATCCATAGGCAGCTTGCTGTAACCGCCGGATAAAAAGTATCCCTGTTTTCTTTTATTGATATGTACTTCCAGAAAATCTTTTCTTGGAATGCAGTCGCCATCAGAAATAACGAGATAATCGGTTTGCGATGCAACGATGGCTTTATTAAGAATCGCACATTTTCTGAAACCCTCATCAGATTGCCATATATGCTGAACAGGATAAGAAACCTCTTTGCGCATATTATCAATGAGCAAACGTGTTTCATCTGCTGAACCATCATCTGCAATCACCATTTCAAAATCTTTAAAAGTTTGCGCTTCATAACCCCACAAAACTTTTTGCAGCCACGCCGGCGCATTATATGTGGTGATTATTACAGATAATTTCATAAAATCTGGCTTAGCTTTATTATTGTTGCAAATGTATCGCTCAGGCAATAAATACCTTTATAAATTTAACGAATGCGTATTTGCATAACGAGGACTGAGAAAGACAGGTATTCTGAAACATTCCTGCTTAACCAGATAAAAGAACTTGCTAACCATGCAACAATATTTCCTGTGCACGGCGGGCGCCTGCCACAGCGAAATAATGATGATACATTGTTATCCTCACGTTTTTTTTGGATAATGCACAACATTGCGAAAACTATTTCAGGAAAGCGTAATAATTATTTCGGCAATCATGGATTGAAGAATTTTTTAAGGGAAAATAAAATTGATATTGTACTTGCCAATTATGGCTTTGCAGCCGTGCATATTCTTCCCGTTTGCAGAATTTTAAACCTGCCGTTGGTTGTGCATTTTCATGGCTTTGATGCAACACAGCAAAAAATATTGAAACAATATAAAGAAGCTTACAAAACATTGTTTAAAGAAGCTGCTGGCATTATCGCCGTATCAGCAGATATGAAGAATAAGCTGGTTTCTCTTGGCGCCGCTGAAGATAAAATTTCGCTTATACCTTACGGGATAGATGTTCAAAAATTCAGCCCGGCATATCCTAAAAAACAGGAAGCCCTTTTTCTTTGTGTGGGCAGGTTGATTGAAAAAAAATCACCACAGTCAACTATACATGCGTTTGCAAAAACAAAGCAGTTACACAACAATGCAAAACTGGTTATGATAGGCGAAAAATCCGGCCTGTATGAAAATTGCGCGGAGCTTGTAAAAGAACTCGGCCTTGAAAATGATGTGGTTTTTACAGGTATTCAAAATGCAGCGGAAATAATTAATTACATGCACGAAGCAAATATTTTTGTGCAGCACTCCGTAACTGCGGCAAATGGCGATATGGAAGGAACCCCTAATACTATTCTCGAAGCTGCAGCTTGCGGCCTGCCGGTTGTAAGTACCAAACATGCCGGTATAAAAGAAGCAGTTTTAAATGGTAAAACCGGTTTTTTGATTGATGAACATGATGTTGATGGCATGGCTAAATACATGATTGAGCTTATTGAAAAACCTTTGCTTGCAAAAGAAATGGGATTGGCCGGGCGCAGGCGCATTGAAGAAAATTATGATTTGCACAAGCAGTCAAAAAAATTATATAATGTGCTGCAGCAGGCTGTAAACAAAAAGCAGGAGAGATGAATGAAATTAATTTTGAGCACGACATAATCAATTCCCTGGAGCAATTAAAGAAAGGCGGCATTATACTTTACCCCACCGATACTATTTGGGGCATAGGCTGCGATGCCACAAATAATGAAGCTGTAAATAAAATTATTCAGCTTAAACAAAGGCCCCAGCTAAAAAGCTTTGTTGTTTTGGTGGCTTCGGAGAAAGATGTTTTACAATATACGGCCTCGCCGGATCTCGCTGTTTTTGACTATTTGCAAACCGTGCAGAAACCAACCACCGTAATTTATGAGCATGCATTAAGCCTGGCAGAAAATGTTTGCAATGCCGATGGCTCGGTTGCCATAAGAATATGCAGCGATGAGTTTTGCAGGCATCTTATCAGGCGTTTTCGCAAACCCATTGTAAGCACTTCGGCCAACGTTAGTGGCGAACCTTCGCCCTCAAATTTTGCACAGGTATCGCCGGTTATAAGAAAAGGTGTGGATTATATTGTACAGTACCGGCAGAACGATAATACGGAACACGCTGCCTCTTCGCTTATTCGCTGGAAGAATAATAAAGCTGAAATAATCAGGCCCTGAAAATCAATGCCTGCGAATGTTTCAATTTAACCTGCATAATTTTTGAAGAACTTTAAAAAAAAGTTTTATGGGTAAATTAGATAAAGCAATGATTAATCAGTTATCAATAAAACGCGACACAGAAAGGAGCGAAGGCTGGGATTTTTTAACGCCTCTTACTAAAGCTGAAAAAACCCGTTATATCATGCACCATCTTATTCATCCCGATTATGTTTTGTTTGATTGGGAATTCTTCAGCAATGAACTGGAGTTTGAATAATTAAACACTCCTTTTTTCCACCCTATCTTTGCCGGCTATGCAAATTGAGTTAACCGGCCATGAAGCTTTAATTTTTAAAAAGATAGCAAGAGCGGCAGAAGAACTTTCCATGCCATGCTATCTTATTGGCGGTTTTGTGCGGGATAAATTGCTTGGCCGGCCAACAAAAGATGCAGATATAGTTTGCATTGGCGATGGTATTAAGCTGGCACATGAAGTGGCAGAATTATTCAACCCCAAACCGGCTGTTGCCTACTTCAAAAATTTTGGTACAGCGCAGATAAAAATCCCTGGTCTTGAAATTGAATTTGTGGGTGCACGAAAAGAAAGTTATGCGCCACATTCGCGCAAGCCTGCAGTAGAAACCGGCACATTGGAAGACGATCTTAACCGCCGCGATTTTACCATTAATGCACTTGCCATCAGCCTTAATAAAAATGATTACGGAGAGCTTGTTGATGCGTTTAACGGTGTGCAGCACCTGCATGAAAAATTAATAAAAACACCGCTTGAGCCTGTTACTACTTTTAGTGATGACCCTTTGCGCATGATGCGGGCTATACGCTTTGCAACCCAACTGGGTTTTACTATAGAAAAAGATACATTCAATGCTATTAAAAAGGATGCAGAACGTATAAAAATTATATCGCAGGAACGTATTACTGATGAACTGAATAAAATTATGCTGGCAGAGAAACCTTCCGTAGGTTGGTTTCTGTTGCGTGACAGCGGCCTGCTTCAAATTATATTTCCCGGTCTGCTTGAATTGCAGGGCGCAGAATATGTTGATGGCATTGGCCATAAAGATAATTTTACACATACGCTGCAGGTGCTGGATAATATGGCCGCCAAAACAAATGATTTATGGTTGCGATGGGCCGCACTGCTGCATGACATTGCAAAGCCTGCCACCAAACGTTTCAGTAAAGAAGAAGGCTGGACTTTTCATGGCCATGAAGCAGTGGGCGCCCGGATGGTGCCTAAAATTTTTGCACGCTTAAAGCTTCCGCAAAGTGAAAAAATGAAATTGGTACAGAAGCTGGTTGCGCTGCACTTGCGGCCCATCAGCCTTACAAAAGAAAATATAACAGACAGCGCCATACGGCGTTTGCTTTTTGATGCCGGCGACGATATTGATGCTTTAATGATGTTGTGCGAAGCTGATATAACCAGCAAGAATAAAATGAAGGTGAAACGTTATTTAAGCAATTTTGAAATAGTGCGTAAACGCCTTATTGAAGTGGAGGAGAAAGATAAAATACGCAACTGGCAACCACCCATAACTGGCGAGATAATCATGGAAACTTTTGGATTGCCGCCCGGCAGGCAAATTGGTATTATAAAAGACGCTATACGCGAAGCAATACTTGACGGTGAAATTCCAAACGAATATGAAGCCGCTTATAATTTAATGATTGAAAAAGCCGCAGCGCTAAATTTAAAGCCGTTGGCATAAAATATTACATAACATTTTTTTTATGTATTGTTGCTGTTTGGTTTTAAAAATAACCTGCTGAAGGCGGGGATTGTTAATAAAAAAATTTATGCATAATCAGTATGATTTTTGCATGGAATGTTTACCTATAATTGAAATAATAAACTGAAATATAAAATAATTCTACCCATGGCAGTTTTAAAATTCAGAGCGTATTACGAAGAAGATGAAGCCGTTTACAGGGATGTGGTGATAAAACATTCTCAAAGCTTTTTTGACCTGCACAATGCAATCTTAAAATCTTATGAGTTTGACAATAAACACCAGGCAACTTTTTACAGGAGCAACGATAACTGGCAGCGCGGCAGGGAAATTACACTTGAAAAATATGATAAAGCATATAAGGCCGAACCGCTGATAATGATTAATACAACTATCGGCAGCGAAATTCGTGATACGAACCAGAAGTTTATTTATATATATGATTTTGAAAAAAACTGGACCTTTCATATTGAGCTCATCAATGTGTCAAAAGAAGAAAGCAGTAAAATAATTTATCCTGCAACATCAAGGGTGGAAGGCATTGGGCCGCAACAATATGGCACACGCAGTTTACTGGGTAAAAGATTTGTGGATATTGAAGAGAAGTATGATTTACCTCAAAACAATGAAGGCTTTAGCGAAGAAGGAGAGGAGACTGGTGTGGAAAACAATGATGAAAGTTCTGATGACGAATAACCTGTAATTACTCAATATGTTTTGCATACAAGAGGCCGTCTTGCTTTAAGACAGCCTCTTTTTAATTTGGAGATGAACGCTGATGTTGCCGCTGACGCAGTTACCATCTTATATTGTTTTCAATATATTTTATTAAATCATCCGCCATTGCCTGCTGCTCGTTTATATGCGGATGCCCGGGCGTGTTTTTATAAGGAAAAAAATGTGCAGTGATTTTTTTGTCGTGCATATTTTCCACGGCCTTTGAAACATAACCCGGCCATGCTGAACCTTCTTTTGTAGCATCCATATTTCCAAGGGCGCAAATAATATATGCCTTGGGATATTCGCTGCGAATGCTTTCAATAAAATCCTGGTAAGCCTTAATAATTTGTTCCGGCGTTGGTGCTGTTATGCCAAAATGGTGTTTGAATTGTTCATGCTGCGGCTGTTGCACCAGCCAGGAATCATTCTGAAAGAGATTAACAACCACAACATCTGGTGTGTATTTGCCGAAATTCCATTTGTTGTTTGCATCATCGCCATATAAACGGTCATACATTTCAGGCATAACCTGCGGAAACCAGCTTATTAAAATACCAATACCGCTGCGGGCAATACAACTATACTGGGCATTAAAATGCCTTGCTGTAATGGCAGCATAACTCAGGTAATTATCTTCAAACGGCGGTGTGCCCCTGTCCTGGCCGCTGGTATCTAAAACACCATAACCGCAGGTAATAGAGTTGCCATAAAATTCTATCTTTCTTTTTTTGGCTGCAGACGCTTTGGAAATAGTTGTGCCTGCATCAAGCTGGAAATGATAAAACCACGTTCTTCCAAACACCCATTCTGTTCTTTTAAAAAGCTGCACCGTATGCCTGCCTGTTTGCAGGCCGGAAGCAAGCGTGTACAATTGTTTTGAAGAATCTATTTTTATGTCAGGCATAAGTTGCCCGTCAACGATGACTTTAAAATAATTAGCGCCTTTTTCATCACGAAGCAAGGCTTTCACGCCGGTCCCTTTAAAATTAATTGTGATGGAATTTCCCGGCCAGCTTAGCATAGCTGAATCATCATTAAAACTTACGCGGCCTTCGTAACGAATATGCGGGTCGCTGCTTTTAATAATGTTTTGCGCAAGCCCGTTCAACCAAACAGTGCAGAGTATAATTATGCTTATAAAACTTTTCATACTATTCAGAGGTTTTATCAATCTTTTTTGATCATTACAAAATAACCGGTGCCAACATTGTTGGCTTTTGCATCTGCCGATGGCAGCGTTACCTTTCCTGCCGGGAAACTTTTGCTGTAAACATTATAATAGCGATACTGCGCAACAATCTGTCCGTCTTCTTTTTCAAAATCATTCAGCCATGCAGGAATAGTTGAATGATAGTTGGAATCAAGCGTTTCATACGCCACATATATTATTGCATCTTCATCTATATTAAAGCTTAAAAGGCTATCGGCTGCCGTATCTTTCTCATTAATATTCGTTTTAATAAAAGTCAATCCTTCATACCTGCCAATATCACTAAAATTAATTTCTTTAGTTGCCGTACTTAATACCGTGTCTTTACTGTCAAAAAAAGGTGATTCGCCCAACATCATTGTTGAAACGCGATAGGGAATTCCATTGGCGGAGACGGGACTTGTAACCAATATATCACTCCTGTTTTTTAAAGGCACCCTTAAATTAAAAACATATTCTGCCGTGTCATTGTCTTCATCATAAACCTTAACGGGAATTGAATAATTGCTGCCTGCAATTAATGGTATGCCTTTTAATGTGCCATCGGGATAAAGACGTAAGCCTGGCGGCAGTTTGGCTTCATCCGTAATGAAAGTTAATATTCCGTTACCGCCGCCGGCATTTATTTTAGCACTGTAAAACTTTCCCACCTGTGCATCATATAAAAATTGCCAGGATATAGATGGCTTTATATTCACCCTTAAAATTGTTTCAGCAGTTGATGTTTTGCCTTTGTCATCATAAGCAACCGCTTTAATAATATTGTCTCCGCGGCGGGCTTTTAATACGAGTTTGTAAGGCGCCTTTTTAAATGTTTTTACCGATTTGCCATCGTAAAAAATTTCTACCTTTTTAATGTTTCCGTCAGCATCATGTGCAGCAACTTCTACGTTAACTTTTTCCCCGGCTTCTGCCGTTTGTTTATAAGAAGGCGTTTTAAAAAATACCGTTGGATAAATATTGCCATCATTAATTTTTGAGTAAGCCCAATCCGTTAAATCCTGTGTGCTGGCGGCAACCCACATTACGCCATGATCATAACCTTTAAAATTTGAATAACGCGGATTTATGCCGGTAACCCATGTTGCGCCTGTATCATTCGCAGCGCCATTTAGATGACGAATATCCGCAACATTCCTGCGCAGCGATCTTGAAAAATAATCGGTCTCGCCCTGGTTGCACCATATAGGAATATCTTTTACCCTGGTTGAATCTCCGTGAAAGGCCATGCCCATTGTAATGGCTGCTGCAAAATAGCCAGGGTATTGCTGAATAATATCGAAGGCGCCTTCTGCGCCCATTGAGAAACCGCAAACATATATACGTTGCGGGTCTGCTTTGCCATCGGCAATAAGGCTGTCTGTTATTTTTTTAAGGTCATTAAAATGCTGCTGCCATCCGCATGAAGTTGCGGGAGCAATAATATAAGTAGGTGTTTTTTGTGTATTGTTTGAAAAGTTATGCCACATGCGTACAATGGGATCAACCGTATTACGCAGGCTTGCATGATCATTATCACCGCAACAGCCATGCATTGCTAATACAACAGGATACTTCCTGTTTTTCTTCATGTCTGATGGCTTATACAAATAATACTCTGTAGAATCTTCTGTGTGCCAGCTCCATTGCGGTAATCCTTTATAGTCTATTTGCTGTGCGCACAAATAATGAGCAGGTAAAATAAAAATAAAAGCAAACAGTTTTTTCATGCGGCTAAGATATTTCATCAGTCTATTAAAGTATGTCAAACTATATTAAAAACAATTTGAAAAAATATATTATGGAAGATGCTCTTAATATTGCATCAGAACTTGTTTAATAAATGTATTATTTACGGCAGCATGCATGTACGCAATACTGCTGTAATTCAATTCTTCACAAAAGAAGAATTTCAAGCAAAAATATTTGCTTTCAATATTTGCATTATTTTTTATACAAATTCAAAGGCATAAGCATTTAAAAGAAGAATGAAATCTTTTTACTGATAAAATTTTACAGATGAAAATTGTTGTTTTAGATGGCCATACTTTAAATCCAGGTGATCTTTCCTGGAAAGAAATGAAAGCATTAGGTGAATTGATTGTTTATGACCGCACAGGCCCCTCGCAGATTGTTGAACGTGCAAAAGATGCAGACATTGTGCTTACCAATAAAGTACCGCTTTCAGCACAAACCATTCATCAGCTTACTTCATTAAAATATATCGGTGTGCTGGCAACCGGTTATAATATAATTGATGTGGCAGCGGCACGGGAAAGGAATATTCCTGTGTGCAATGTGCCGGGTTACAGCACGGCCTCTGTGGCGCAGTTAACGTTTGCTTTGCTGCTTGAATTAGCGCATCATGTGCAGCGCCACAGCGATGCTGTTATGCAGGGCAAATGGTCTGCATCGCCTGATTTTTGTTTTTGGGATTATCCTTTAATGGAACTTGACGGCAAAACAATGGGCATCATTGGCTTTGGCACTATTGGGCAGAAAGTTGCTGATATAGCATCCGCATTTGGCATGCATATAATTGCTAACAGCAGAACGCAAACCAATCAGCAGCATCGTAAAAATTTTAAATGGGCGAGTGTGCAGGAATTGCTGCAACAGGCCGATGTGGTAAGTATTCATTGTCCTTTAACCCCGGAAACAAAAGGCCTTATTAATAAAGAAAGTTTACAATTGATGAAGCCTTCTGCTTTTTTATTGAACACGAGCCGCGGCCCGATTGTTATTGACGAATATCTTGCCGACGCATTAAACAATGATGTAATAGCAGGCGCGGGCATTGACGTGCTTTCCACAGAACCGCCACCTTTATCCAATCCTTTGCTAAAAGCAAAAAATTGTATGATCACGCCGCACATTGCATGGGCTACAAAGGAAGCCAGGGCACGAATGATGAACATAACATTAAACAATCTTTCTGCTTTTTTTAATGGCCAGCCTGTGCATGTAGTAAATTGATGAAACTCAATTGCTGTGCTTTATTGAAATGCAATAAATGTTTTGCATTACCGGCACTATTATGTGTTACCTGTTTAATAATTCCTGCGATTAATATCATTGGTTAATTTAACAAAGAGAACCTGCAATACCATTAAACAGTTTATGGGGGTTATGCTTAGGGCCGTTCAGAAATGGGCGGCTCAATTATTTTAATGAGTGCAGAAAGAAAATTATTAACTAAAAACTGCTAAAAATAAAAGCAATAAAAAAGCCTTGCTGGAAAGCAAGGCTGCATAGAATCTCTAACTTAATGCTATGAACCCATCACAAAAATGCTTTATTTATGTAACTAAATTGTGAACGGAACATTAAGCGTGTATTAAGGATTATAAATTGAGGTCTAACATTGTCCAGCCTTTCCACCAGTTAGCATCGTCGCCTGATGCACCTGCAGCGCCTTTGAAACTAACTTTGCTGAAGAAACTGTTTGATAATTTGGAAGAAGAAAAACTTGCACCGCTTAACAAAGGTGAATTTTCCTTTGGCGTTATATCAGGATTTGAATAATCGAACGGTGCTGTTAATAACACATCGCTGTTGTTGGTTAATATTGAATTGCCGAAATCTCCAGTTAAAAACCACTTGTTCACAGCATCTTTATCCCAGCCGGTAGGTGCAGCGCTTGCAGCATAATCAACAGCAACATTACAACCTGCTATAACAGTATTTTGAATTTGTAATGTATTTGCGGTTATGTTATTATCAGTAGGCGTGCCTTTGCTGGCATCAATTAAAACACCTGTAGGAAAGCCCATTATAACGGAGTTGAATATTGATATGCTTGAATTTCTTCTTATCTGCGCAGCAGCAAGAAACAGGCTATTACCGGCGTTATTAAGCGCAGCGCGTGGGCCTATAACCGTAATATTGCTGTATGTGCCTGATGTTTGCGGCGTTAAAGAACTTCCGTTGGCATCGTTATCGCTTTCAAAAGATTCGCTTTTTGAAATATCGGCAATGGCAGAATCTCTTATTACAATACCAAACTGCACGTTGCCGCTCCAGCCATTGTCTGTATCAAAATCATCATCCAGCGTGCTAATAAATACAGTGTGTTTAAGGTTTACATTGCCGCCAAAACATTCAATAGCATCATCGTTTGCTTTATATATTTCTACATAGTCAACCGTAGTGCTTTTTCCAACGCCTGCGAGAGTTAAGCCGTTGAGTTCATTGTCAGGCAAATAAGCGTAGCCTGCATATTCAATACGCACATAACGCAATATGCCGGAATTGTCATCATCGTTTGTGCCGCCAAATAAGCCAAGGCCTTCGGCAGTGTTTACGCCACCTTCCACAGAACCTATTCCCTGCACACCATTATAAGATGCATTTGTTTTTGCGTTTCCAAGCACTACAACGCCGCCCCAATCACCTCTTTGCGGGTTTGCCTGGTCTGAAGTAAAAATAATGGGTTTATCAGCAGTGCCGTCTGCAATGATCTGGCAACCTCTTGTGATAACCAAAGCGCCTCTTGTTGAACTGCCTTTTTCTCCCTTTATAACAGTACCCGGTTCAATGGTAAGTTTTGCGCCGTTCACTACGTAAACAAATCCGCGGATCTTATATACATAGTTCGCCTTTAACGTCCTGTCTGAAGAAATCTTTCCTTCAAGAACGGTATTTTCTTCAGCAGAATCACTGCCGCTGCCGCCCTGGTGAATAATTACATCTTCCTGAATTTTGCGGCATGAACCTAATAATAAGATTAATAATGCTGCACAGCTAAGTAGCTTGTTCATTTGTATTTGATTTAAAGTTTTAATTTATTTTATGTTATATGAAAAAGACAGGCTTACGTTAGTACCGTAATTCCTTGATATAGCTAACGCATCAACGCCTTTGTTATACACTTTGTTACCATCGAGATCGTGATAGAAATTAGCGCGTTTGTTTATAAGGTTTGCAATGTTGAGTTTCAGTTCACTCTTGTTATGCATTAATTTTTTGGCAATCTGCAGATCGAGCAACGGCCTTGGCGCTTCCCATATTGCAGGCACCTGTTCATTGCCCACATACAATATGCGCCTCCCAATCTGGTTGAATAACATAGTTGTGCTCAGGCCAATTTCCTGAACATCGTACTGCACGGCTGCGTTTATAAGATAAGGCGACTGGCCCTGCATTGGCCTGTTAAGTGATTGCTCCTGGAACTTTACGCGGTTATATATGTAAGAAAAATTTCCCTGTACGGTAAAGCGCTCGAAAGCAGGCCAGAAATCAAGCTTTTTGCGAAACTCAATTTCACCGCCGAAAGTTTGCGCTTTTGACTTATTGTTATCGAGATAATTAAATGTGCTTGAACCGCCGGCGCCTGTCTGGTTGAATGCAAGCTCTATAGGGCTTTGGAAATATTTATAGAATGCGCCAATGGTAAAGAGTTCGCCGGGGCGGCTATATACTTCATAACGAATATCGGCATTGGTAACTTTTGTTCTTACAAGATTAGGATTGCCTATAATGGTGGCGCCTACTTCAAAATCATAAAACGCTGTTCCGGTAAGTTCCCTGAATTCCGGCCTTACAATAGTTTGAGAACCGGCAATCCTTAAATTAGTCCTGTTGTTTAATTTGAACGTAATGTTTAGTGCAGGCAAAAGATCGCCTTTCTTTTGCCAGTTAAAGCGTGGATCTGATTTATAAACGCTGCCTACCAGCTGGTCAAAATATTCATAACGGGCGCCCCAAACTATACGCAGCCAATCAGTAAAAGAATTATCAAATTGAATATAACCTGCATTTAAAATGGAGTTAGCTATATACCTGTAATAAACACCGGGTATTTCATCAAAATGAAGTTGGCCGCTGCCGTCGCCAAAATTTGAAGCGTTAAATATCTGCGATGGGTCAAGCGCTTTTAGTTCAGGATTATCAGAAGGTAATGTTACTGAGAAAGGACGTGCATCATAAATCCTGTCTTTCACCTGGAAATTATATCCGCCTTTTACAGTTTGCTTTTGACCAAACAGGTTAAAGCTGGTAGTAATATCTCCGCCGGCATTATATATATAATCATTGAGGTCTGAATAAAATACACTGCCTGTTTTTTGTGATAATGTGTTTGATAACAAAGCAAGGTATGGCGCTGTATCATCGCCTGCTGCCTGGTTGTATTGCAAGCGTCTTTGTTTGGGAAGATATTGATCGAGAATGGTGAAGCTGCCAAACCAGTTAAACTTGCTTTTCAGCGATGGAATATTGTGCTCGCCATTTAACTGCGTGTTGAAAAAAGTATTGTTCCTGAAAGCATATTCATAGGCTTTTATGTTTTCGCCGGTTTGTGCATTCGATTC
This sequence comes from Parafilimonas terrae, assembly GCF_900115755.1. Classification (GTDB taxonomy): domain Bacteria; phylum Bacteroidota; class Bacteroidia; order Chitinophagales; family Chitinophagaceae; genus Parafilimonas; species Parafilimonas terrae. Next base: position 13,953 of record NZ_FOXQ01000009.1, on the reverse strand, counting down.
AAAATCTTTACCTGTGCGTAAGGTTGTATAATCAGAAGAATTTGTATTAATAATATTTCTGAAAGAAATTTTATGATTGCTGTTAAGCCTTAAAGAAAAGTTGGCTAATGCACCCCATAAGACATCGTTTGAATAACGATTGTTATGATACCGGAACGAAGGGTCTGCTTTCGTTCCATCTATATTATAGAAGCTGTTGTTGTAATCAAGATTCCTCAAACTCCTGTTATAGGTAACAGAGATAACGCCGCCGAGGTCTTTATCATTTAATACCTTGCCTGCAAAGCCGGAATTAAACTGGAAAGTTTGTCCAAGCGTTGGTAAAAAACTGCCTTTTTTTTCCGGCGCCCAGCTGCCTGAAGCTACCGGCGTGCCCAACTGTGTTTTTTCACTGTTGCCTAATACCGAAAACTGGTTTTTGGCAGGGAAATTACCTGGTAAAGCCCTTGCGCCATCGTCAATGCCAAGCCAGTCAAGCTTCCCACCTTTATATGTATAAAAATCTTTGCCAATAGTATTGGTGTTGAAATTGGTGCCTACCTGTACATTCATAAAATTCCTTGAAGGAATATCTTTTGTATTCACCTGTATTAAACCGCCTGCCCATTCCGCAGAATATTCAGGTATGAAAGTTTTATTTACGATGATGTTTTCAACAATGGACGAAGGAAAAATGTCGAATGAAAAAGTTTTCCTGTCGGGCTCTGTGCTGCTTAATAAAACACCATTAAGCATAGCTTGGTTATAGCGGTCGCTCAGGCCACGCACAACAATATATTTGCCTTCCTGCATTGATAAGCCGGTAACGCGTTTTAAAGCTTCACCGGTATTTTTATCAGGAGAACGCCTTATGGCTTCTGCAGAAATTACCTGGGCAACCGCATTTGTATTTTTCTGAAAACTGATAAGTGCATTGGTGCTTTCCCTGCGCGCAGAAGTTTTTACTGTTACCGCCTGCAAATCATTGCTGGATGCCGTGAGGTTAATGTTTAAATCTTCTGTTGATCCAGGTATAATGCCGCTTATTGTTTTGGCGGTGAAGCCAACTGCAGATACTTCAATAGTAACGCTGTCTTTTGCACTTATGTTTAATGTAAAATGGCCATCAACATCAGTAACGGCGCCTGCTGTGCTGCCGGCCACTTTAATGCTGGCGCCTGTGATGGCATGGTTTGATTCATCAACAACCCGGCCTGTTATTTTGCCTGTTTGGGCCTGCGCTGATAACGAGGTAATAAATATTAGAAAGATGATTGAAAGTATTCTTGCTGCCAAATTTCCACCTTGCATAGTTAGTATTTATGGCTGCAAAGGTGTTACGCTATAATTACCTCAATGTTATGCGAACGTTACGGCAATGTTACCAATGTCAATAGTGAATTAGTTGTGAATTCATGCAGCAGAAAATTTGTTGAAGTTTTATTCACCTGCATAATTATAATATAGTAGCTTAAGCCGGAGCTTTAAAATATTATTATCCTTATGGCGGGCAGGCGGCTATTGCCCAATCATTATTTTTGCGGAAATATTTTTTTGATTGAGCAGTATTAAACAACTGGCAGGACAAACTTTCTGGTATGGCATAAGTGGTATAGCAGCAAGGTTTATTAATTACCTGTTAACGCCGTACCTTACTTATTCAGCGCTTATTTCCACAGCAAATTATGGGCAGATGACTGCAATGTATGCAGCCATTCCTTTATTCAATGCCATTTTTACTTACGGCATGGAAACCACCTATTTCCGGTTTATGCGCAAAGATGTTGACCATGAATCGGTCAATAACACATCAACCATCAGCCTGCTTATCACTTCTGTTGTGTTAACAATATTGTTGTGGTTAAACCAAAGCTGGCTTGCCAAAACCACATCGCTTGCAGAATTTCCGATGCTGGTACAATTAAGCATTATTATTATCGGCCTTGATGCGCTTTCAACCATTCCGTTTGCAAGATTGCGGTATGAAGGCCGGCCCAGGTTATTTGCGCTTATTAAAATTGCCAATATTTTAATCAATATAGGTTTTACAGTTTTCTTTTTAAGTTACTGTCCGGCAAAAGCAAAGGCTGACCCCAACAGTTGGGCGATTATAATTTACCGGCCTGATGTCAACCCCATAACTTATGTTTTACTGGCCAATGCATTGGCCTCTTTATGCACCTTATTTTTATTGGGTAAATGGGTGCTGCCAAAACGCTGGAGCTTTAATACTGCCTTATGGCTTGGCATGATGGCTTATTCATTGCCCATGCTTGTTGCTAATTTAGGTGGCACCATCAACGAAACTTTCGACAGGCTTATGCTGGGCTGGTGGCTGCCCAACGCCAATGGCTATGCGGATGAACAACGTGGCATTTACGGCGCCTGTTATAAACTATCTATTCTTATTACATTATTTATACAAGCTTTCAGAATGGGTGCTGAGCCTTTCTTTTTTAAACAGGCAGAAAGTAGTAGTAACCCACAAAAAACCTATGCCCGTGTTACCAAATTTTTTGTAATTACAGTTGCTGTAATGTTCCTTGTCGTTACTTTATTCCTGCCGGTGTGGCGGTATTTTATTGATGAAAAATATTGGGGCGGGTTAAAGGTTGTCCCCATTCTTTTACTGGCCAACATGAGCCTTGGTATTTATTATAATCTCAGCATCTGGTATAAACTCACTAATAAAACCATGGCAGGCGCTGCTATTACTTTAATAGGCGCTGCCATCACCATTGTTATTAATTACTTCTTCATTCCCAGGTATAGTTATGTGGCATCGGCATGGGCTACTTTTCTTTGCTATGCAAGCATGATGGTAATAAGTTTTGTATGGGGCCAAAAAGAATATTATGTGCCGTATGCCTGGAAGAAATTACTGGCTTATATAATTATTGCTGTTTTGGTTTTCTTTTTACACAGTGTAATTACAGGCTTTTATGATAATATCATATTCAGTTTAGCCATGGCTGTACTTTTTATATTGGCTTTTATGGTATTTATTGTGAAGGTGGAAAAGAAAGAATTTGAACAATTTCCATATATAGGCAGGCTGATAAAAAAATATTTCTGATAGGATGTTATGTTATTGCCACAGATGCACAGATAAAAAAATTACATCTGTGGCAATTCATTTAGAGGATTAGCTTATTTCGGTTCCCAAACATTATTGCTTTTATCTGTATCCGCATCATGCACTTCCCCTAAAACAATCCTTTCTATTTTTTTACTGGTGGAAAAGCTGAGTGCAGTTTCATTGCTTTTTTCCCAAACAGCAATACTTTGATGCAGCATTTGTGTGGTTCCATCTTTATAATAAATAATAAGGTGAACCGGCACCGGTTTATTTCCTTTCATAACAACGGTAACGGTAATGTTATTGCCGCCTTGCTTTACATTATTGATAGCGAGATCAGGATAACCGCGGTCGTAAAACCATTTTTGCCAAAACCAGTTTAGGTTTTTGCCGCTGCCTGCATTCATGCAATTAAAGAAATCAGGCGGTATCGGGTGTTTGCCATGCCATTGCTGAATATAATAATGCAGCGCTTTTGTAAACAATTCATTGCCCAGCATATCTTTTACATATAAGTAGCCCATGGCCGGTTTGGCATAAGCATTTAAAAAATAGCTTGCACCATCTTGTTGTGAGCTTAGTGTGGTAATTGATTCGTCAAAGTCATAATTGGCAGTGTGGTTGTAAGCGCTCATGCCATAATTATCTATAATGGAAGAATCAATCATTGGCGAAATAATCCACTCGCCAATAGAAGCCCAGCCTTCATCCATCCAGGCATATTTTGTTTCGTTTATGCCCATATAAAATGGAAACATGGTATGAAAAATTTCATGGTCGGTTAGTTCAATTGCCTCTTCTTTATCTTCCAGCGGGTTATCGTTAACCATCATAGGATATTCCATCTGGTCAAGGCCATCAAATATAGTTTCATGCGCATAAGGAAAAGGCCATGCAGGAAAACTATAGCTCATGCCCTGCACCGTTTTTCTTGCATAATCAATCACATCAAAATAGTCTTTGTGTTTGGGATTGAAAACCGCATCAACTCTTGTTCTTCTGCCGGTTGCTTTATCAACAACCAAACTGCTGGCATACCATATATAATGATTGCTGGTGGCAAATACAAAATCTGTTACATTATCTGCTTTAAACTTCCAGGTGTTGGCCGGGTTTTGTGCTGTAATGTTTCCTGCAGCCAAATCGCTTGTATCAATCACTTTAGTGAGGCCATCATTTTTTTCTGCTATGCTGATGCGCTGTGCGATTGCAGGCGCATATACTTCGCCCGCATTTAAAAGATCGCCGGTTGCACAAACAATATAATTTTCAGGAACAGTAATGTTTACATCAAACGAGCAGAAATCGTTATACATTTCTGTGTGGCCGGTATAGGGAACCCTGTTCCATCCGTCAATATCATCATACACGGCAATGCGCGGAAAAAAATAAGCGATGAATGCCGAACTATCGTCAACCATCCCTGTTCTTTGATGTGAAGTGCGGTTAAGCTCATAAGAAAAGTCAAGATGAAAATTCATTTTTTCACCGGGCATTAATAACATGCCATGCAGGCTCATGTTTGTGCCTTTGGGTTCCCGTATATTTTTGGGCTTACCATTAATTAAAAGATTGCTGAGGTGAACGCCGTCCGTTAAATCTGCGGTGTCAACAGGTGAATCGCGTTGCGAACCTTTCTTATAAAAATTGGGATAGAGTTTAAAAACTATTTCGCTTAATGTATCGGGGCTGTTATTCACATATACAATGTCTTCATTGCCCGCAATAACCCTTGTAACCGGATTAAAATTTACGCTTATTTTATAAGTGGCTGTGTTTTGCCAGTAATTTTTGCCGGGCCTGCCATCTGCCGAGCGTGTTTGCCGGTTAAAGGCGGCCTCATAATTTCTTGCAACAGGTAATGTTTGTGCATTCAGTTGAAAACAAATAAGCAGCGCTAAAAAACAGGTAAGATATATTTTCATACGCTAAAAGTAAGGCAGCGCTGCTTTTGCAGAAAATTATGTTTAACGGCTATTGAATGCTGTGAATAATATCTATGATGTTTGGATAACTGTTTTCCAGTTTTTGGGGAATATCTTTTTCGCTTACCCATTCAATCTGTTCAATATCTTCTTCCGTTTGCGGGGTTAATTCCTGTTTGCCCGCCGCATGCATTTTATACCAGTGCGTTTCTTTAAATACATCACTGTTTATGCGGGGTTCAAAATATTCATGATGTGTTGTACCTAAGAAGCTGTCAAGCGTTATGCTTTGCAAACCTGTTTCTTCCTGCACTTCACGCACTGCGCATTGTTCAATGGTTTCGCCTTCATCTAATTTTCCTTTCGGAAGGTCCCATTTGCCGCGGCGAAAGATCATAAGCAACTCGTTATTATCATTAAAAACCAATCCGCCTGCTGCAATAATTTTTTTTGCCATGATGTTTTTTTAGAGATTTAAAACTGCTTAAGTTAATTGTTTTAATGTCTTTATTAATCACAGGTACAAAGATGTTATTTGTGCGCTGTGATAACAATAACCTGTCAAACCAAAAACCACATTCAATTTTATGATTCACTTAAAGAGCTTATCAATGTAAAGTTTGCAATATTCAATAATAATATCTTCGCAGCATGAAGAATGAAAAAATTATTGCTGAAAAATTATTGCAGGCTGAGGCAATTAAATTAAGCCCGGAAAAACCGTTTACCTGGGCAAGCGGCTGGAAGAGCCCTATTTATTGTGATAACAGGCGGGTGCTTTCTTACCCTTTTCTGCGCGATTTTATTAAAAGCGAAATGTGTAATGTAATATTTGAACAATATCCCGAAGCAGATTTAATTGCCGGTGTTGCCACAGCAGGCATTGCCTGGGGAGCAATGGCTGCCGACCAGTTGAAGCTGCCATTTATTTATGTTCGTCCCAAACCAAAAGAACATGGGCTTGGCAACCAGGTTGAAGGCTTTTTTAAAGAAGGGCAGAAGGTGGTGGTGGTAGAAGATCTTATTTCAACAGGTAAAAGCAGCCTGCAGGTAGTTGATGTGTTAAGAAATTCGGGCGTTGAAATTGCAGGCATGGTTTCCATATTTAATTATGGTTTTACTGCATCGGAAGAGGCATTTAAAAAAGCAAGTGTTTCGCTGGAATCTTTAACCACTTATACATCATTAATAGAACTGGCGATTGAAAAAAATATTGTTTCTGCTGAAACGGAAGATTTACTGAAGAGCTGGCGGTTAAACCCGGCAGATTGGTTAAAGGTTTAGGCGTTTATGGGTTCACTTGTTTACAGGTGTTTTTTGAACGGCGCTCTGCGAAGTCTCCCGGCTTTTACAGCTAAATATTTATTATTGTATGCGAAGGTTATGAACAGCCGGGCAATGTTTTCATCATTATTATCGTTTTTAAAAATAGTAATGTTTGATGCCATGAAAAATCAATTGTACAAGGGAGTGACACAACCGTGATGCCACGAAGTACCGGGTGATGATTAAAAAATATCAATAAATAAAATTCAGTTTATATGAAACGCCCATACAAATTTTGACATATAAAGAATGTCTATTGGTCGTTTCGCCTTGTCTATAAAAATTAAAAAATAAACAGATGAAATGGATAAGCGTTGTTGTTTTAATGTTTGTTGCAGGAAGCGCTGATGCGCAGGTAATGCAAAACAAACCGCAGTGGGGAACCATTAAAGTGCCGCAACTGAAATGCTGGGAATGTGAGCAGCGGCTTAATCAATATTTAACGCGTGAAAAGGGACCGAACACAGATGCCGGTATTGTGCAATGGAAAACAGATTTGCGCAATGGTGTTTTGAAAATTCAATATATACCAGACCGTATAACGCTTGATTATATCCGCACCGCTGTAGCCAATGCAGGCTTTGATGCAGACAGCGTTACGGCAGAAGAAACCACGTACAAACGATTACCGCCGGCATGCAAGAAAGCCAGTGATAGCGCGGGTTTCGGGCCGTTTAAGTTTTGCAACATTGATCCTGCCGACAGGCCAAAAGATTAATGATAATCGCGGATAAAGTTTTTTATTTCATCCACTGTTTTGTTCATGGCTTCACCCTTTATAAATAATTTTTGAAACGCAGCGCCTGCAGCAAAATTGATGAGTTGCTGCAAGGGAAGATGATTATAAACACCATAAATAATGCCTGCCATAAAACTATCGCCGGTACCGGATTTATCAATAATGTTATCAGTGCTGTAGGTTGCAGAATTGTAAAAATTATTGTTGCCAAAAATGGTAGCAAAATATTCCAGCTTATCTTTTTTAAGCATGAAGGGATGCGCCACCACCTTACATCGCGGAAAGTTCTGCATGATTTTTTCCGATGCATTTTTTGCCTGCAGCAGGTAATTGTCTTTTGTGCTGATAGAATGTACATTGGCGGCAACAGGAATATGCAGCATGGCTTCTACATTATGGATATTGCCTGCAACAATATCGCAGTATTTTAAAAGCGGCTGTATAATACCGCCCGCATTTTTATCATGTTGCCACGCTTCTGCATTACCGTTTAAATCAATGGAAACTGTTATGCTTTTTTTCTCGCAGGCTTTTAAAGCTTCTTCGCAAACTGTTGCCACCTGTTTATTTAGCAACGACAATACTGCACTGAAGTGAAACCATCGTACGCCTTGTAAAGTTTTATCCCAATCTATCATGCCCGGTTGCATGTTATAGAAAGAAGAATGCAGCCTGTCATAAACAACATCTTCATTGTATTTATCTTTTCCTTCTTTTAAGTAATAGAATGCAGGCTTGCCAGCATTTTGTATTATCGTGGAAACATCTATTTTTTGCGAAGCGATATAATGGATGAGTTGCTTTGATAAAAAATCACCGGGCAACGCCGTGCAATAGCTTACAGGTATTTTCCATTTGGCAAGTGCCATTGCCACATTTAATTCAGAGCCGCCCGCATAAACCGGTAAAGTATTTTTGTTAATCCATTCACCGTTTTCATCGGGCGACATGCGTAATAATATTTCTCCGAAGGATAAGATCATGGTAAAATCTGATGTTTAATCTTAGCAGTATTTAATAATACGCATAACAGGAACAAGGTAATAAGGTGGCATTTGCTGCCGGAACTTTTGTTGTTTTCAGAATAAGGAGCAAAGATATTTAATGAAAGCATTGAAAACATATTGCTATTTTAAACAAACCTTACCAAAATCTTCTTCGCTGTAAATTTATAGGCAGTAGTTTTGAGCCATGTGGATGATCTGCAAAAAAGAATGGAGCCAGTTCTTCAGCAGCCTTACCGGCTACGTTGCATTGGTTGTTTTTCTTTTATTGAACGGGTTAATGTTTTTTGTTTTCCCCAATACCAGCCTGCTCAATTTTGGTTATGCCTCACTCGATGGCTTTTTTTCATTAGCGCCGTGGATTTTATTATTTCTTATTCCCACCATTACCATGCGCAGCCTGGCCGATGAATACAAAGCTGGCACTTTTGAATTATTAAAAACGCTGCCCTTAACATCGCCGCAGATTGTATGGGGCAAATTTTTTGGCGCGTTATTAATTGTTTTGCTCGCATTAATCCCCACCACTATTTATGCATTTTCATTGCAGCGGTTAAGCGCTGCCGGCGGCATTGATGTGGGCGCTACCATTGGCAGTTATATCGGGTTGTTTTTATTGGGCGCTGTATTTACGGCGGTGGGTTTATGCGCCAGCAGTTTTACCAATAATACCATTGTTGCTTTTATTAGCGGCGCATTTGTTTGTTTGATTTTATATGCAGGCTTTGATGCTTTAAGCCAGTTGCCCGTTTTTTCAAACGGGCTTGATTATTATGTGCAGATGCTCGGCATTAATTTTCATTATAAAAGCATAAGCAAAGGTGTGGTTGACATTCGGGATGTGATTTATTTCCTGGCAATCATCCTGTTTTTTATGCTTCTTACAAAACAAAATATTGAGAAAAGATAATGAAGGCCGGCAATCAATATTCACGTACAAAAAATCAATGGCTTATTTTATTGGCCGCGCTGGTAGCGGTTGTTTATGTGTCAACATTTTTTCGTTACAGGATTGATCTCACTGCAGAAAAGCGTTTCAGCCTGAATACTTCTACTAAAAAGCTGCTGAATGATGTGGACACCACCATTAACATTACGGTATTTCTTACGGGCGACCTTCCTGCCGATTATAAAAAGCTAAGCATTGCTACAAACGATTTATTAAATGAGTTTCGCGATTTAAGCAATAATAATATCCGCTTTCATTTTGAAAAACCTGGTGAGCACTTACCGGATAGCCAGCGCCTGAATTTATACGACAGCCTTCAGCGCCTTGGCGTTGTGTTTGAACAAAGCAGCGACATTGCCACAGGCAACGAAAAAGCCGTGCAGCAGTTAATTATTCCATCTGCAATAATTCAATACGGAAATTACAGGCCGGTTGCTGTTGACTTAAGAAGCAGCCGCACTGTGTTTAAAAATTATAATGTGGTGGATGAAGACCCGCAACCCGATAAAGAGGCCACTTTAAATGCGGCTGAAGCTTTGCTGGAATATAAGTTTGCCAATGCCATTGATAAACTCACAAGAAAACAAATTCCCACCATTGCTTATTGCATTGGCAACGGCGAAGCCGGCCCGCAATATGTAAACGATCTTATTCAAAACCTGCGCAACGATTATAATCTGGCCTTGTTTGATTTAAAACAGGCATATCCAAATCCTGAGCTCATCAACACTTTATTAATTGTAAAACCCACCATACCTTTTACCGATGAAGACAAGCTGAAGCTTGATCAATATGTAATGCATGGCGGCAAAATTATTTGGTGCATTGATAAATTATATGCTGAATTAGACAGCCTCATGCGCAGCCAGGCCGACTTTGTTGCCTTTGACCGCAACCTTAATATTGACGACCTTTTATTTCGCTATGGGGTGCGCATAAATGGTAATCTTGTGCAGGATTTAAACTGCAGTAAAATTCCATTGGTTACCGGTTACAATGCCGATGGCAGCCCGCGCATGCAACGTTTTCCCTGGCCTTATTACCCGTTTCTTTCTTCGCCCAACAACAATATAGTTTCCCGCAATTTAGACCGCGTGCTTTCCATCTTCCCATCAAGTATTGATACGATAAAAGCGCCGGGCATAACGAAAACCATATTGCTCTCAACCGATACATCAAGCCGCCTTATAAGCTCGCCCGCCATGGTAAGCATTAATAAAATAATGGACGACATAAGCACGGAAAATTTTGCTTCTTATAACGAACATTATATTCCTGTTGCCGTGTTGCTGGAAGGTAAATTCAATTCGCTATATGCCAACCGGCTCACGCAAAGCACGAAAGATTCTGTAAGTAAGGCGCTAAACAAACCGTTTGCGCCCGTCAACACAAACCCTACACAACAAATTGTAATGAGCGATGCCGATATTGTAACCAATGCCATCAGCAGTACCACAGGGCCATTGCCCATGGGAGAGCTGCCTTATGAGAACTACCGCTTCGCCAACCGCGAATTTTTTCTCAATTGCATAGATTACCTTACCAGCACCAGCGGCGTTTTTGAAAGCCGCAATAAAGATTTCACCCTGCGCCTGTTAGACCGTAAAAAAGTGGAAGCCCAAAAAATGGCCTGGCAATTGATAAATATTGCTATCCCCATTGCGCTAATTATAATATTCGGGTTTATTTACCAGTGGCGCAGGAAAAACCGTTTTGGGGTGTAATATTGCAAGCACATCATGTCACGAGATACTATCAGCTACATTGTTTTCGGTATTGTTCTGTTATTCGCCCTCATTTTCGATCTTGGGCTTTTAAGCAAAAAAAATAAGACCGTTACCATAAAGCAGGCTTTGCTCCAAACTATTTTCTGGGTATCGCTGGGCCTGGCATTCTTTGTTTTTATGTGGTTTGAAAACGGCAAAACCCATGCGTTGGAATACATCAGCGCTTATTTAATGGAGTGGAGCTTAAGCATCGATAACATTTTTGTGTTCATTCTCATTTTTACTTCATTCTCGGTAAAAGAGCAATATTATTCCCGTGTATTGCTGCTGGGCATATTAATGGCCATTATATTCCGCGTAATTTTTATTACGGTGGGCGTTGCGCTGGTAAACCGCTTTGAGTGGCTGTTATATATTTTTGGCGCTTTTCTCGTGTACACCGGCTTTCACATGTTTACCAGTAAAGACGATGAAGCCTTCGACCCCGAAACTTCCAAAGCCTACAAATTTGTAAAAAGGATTTTTCCGGTTACCAACAGCGATGGCAATGGTAAATTGTGGATAAGGGAAAACGGCAAACGTCTTTATACAACCCTTTTTGTTGTGGTAATGATGCTGGCCTCTATCGACCTTGTTTTTGCGCTGGATTCCATTCCCGCCGTAATGGGTATTTCGAGGGATAAGATGGTAATTTACACCTCTAACATTTTTGCCGTGCTTGGCTTAAGGAGTTTATTTTTTTTATTAAAGGGCGCGGTGGCCAAATTCGATTACCTGCAGGAAGGTATTGCCATTGTGCTCGTATTTATCGGGCTTAAAATGATTGGCGCCCACTGGCTGGAACAATGGCTCAGCCCAACCACACTTGTATTTATATCACTTGGTGTGATTATTATTTGTATTACAGGTTCTGTTTTATTATCCATCAGGAAGAATAACAGGGAGAAGCAACTGCAGGCGTAAATGCTGCGCATTTTTACATTTTGTTGTTTTTTGCCGGGGTTATCCTGAATTTTCAGGACAGGGTTTTCCATTTGCCGCAAAGCTAATGGACATTGTGCGAAACTGTTATGAAACATTCCCCTTTAGTTGCCTGCAAACTGCTGCTCCTTTCTAACCTGTTAGTTTGATTTAATGTTCATTTTGGAATAATATGCGCACCTAATGTTTGATACTTTATTTTGCCGTTCTCTACAATAAAAGTGTCTGCGCCAATCGGGATTTTTACAAATGAAGATTCACAGTTCCAGGCAATATAGGCTATATTATCTCTTATAAACATTTGCTTCATTTCAAAAGCAGAACCTTTGGGTACGATTTTAAACACTTCTTCATAAAAGGAACGGATTACATTTAACCCCTTTAAAACACCGTCTGGCGTTAATTTTGGCGCTTGGCGCAGTGGCGGATTTCGGAGCACAAAACTGTCAATACACCACAAAAGTTTATGCGAGGTAGAATATTCAATTAACCACTTCACCCGCCATTGAGCCAAACGCCTGTTATGGGCTGGCTTTCTATTCTGCTGGTTGTTCTGCATAGTCATATTCCGTCTTAAACAACTCAACTTCTTCTTTCGCTATCACAACATCTATGTCAGCAATTACTGTTTCATCAATTATGGCAGTCGTTTCAATAAGAGTTTTCAGATTATTTTCAAGCCAATCTGAATTCCATATTTGTAATGTCTGGTTATTGACTTTTTCGCAAAGCTTTTCTGAATACTGCTTTTGTCTGTCGAGTTTGATAGTAAGTCTTTGAAGCCAAATTTTTATGTGACCCGTGTTTGGGATTTTTTCAAATCTTTGAGAAACAAGGTCTAATATTTCATTTTTCTTTTCTGTCTCTGGTATTAAAGATAAAAGCTTACTAAGAATAGCCGAAGCAATCGGGTAAGTTCGTGGGTTTTTATACATAATATCAACCAAGATACTTACCAAAACAGTAATATTCTGATTGGTCTCTGTTATGCCTTTAATCCTGTTGTAAAACTTTGATAATGCTTTTGATAGACTGCCTGAATTTGGGTGCAGTTCAGATAAGTTGTGAATAATCAATAGATGTTCTTGAATACCTTTTGCTCCTTTTCTTGCTGACATCCAATATAACTTATCAGACTTTATTGAATTTTTAATGACGTTGTTTGAAACAATTGTTTTTTGTGCATTCAATCGCATGCCGAGTTCAATCAAAATCTCAGTCAGCAATTTGGTAATGTGTTCGGTAGTTTGTGGATTGTTTGAGAAAATTCTATAATCGTCTCTATACCTGATTATTTCATAGTCTTGTATATTGTCTTGCTGTATTCTATCCGAAAGCTCTAAGTCTGCAAAGCCAAGAACCATTTCTGCGGTAAAATCCATTAGAACACTTCCTTGTGGTATTCCATTTGTTTGACCAAAAGCCATATCCTGCAAATGTTTGTCAATCGAGTTTCCAATGAGGTTTTGGTCTCTCCGTTGTGCTTTTGCAATGGGTTTAGTATGAATTGCCCAAGGAACGGAATGTGTGTATATTGAGCCATAACAGTCTGAAATGTCCGTATGCAAAACATATTCATATTTCAATGCTAATTCCAATGACTGTTGTTCAATTGCTTGCCACCACTGGCTAATTGAAGTTGCTTTATCTGACTGTTGGTTGTCTGAGCGTAATGGAATGCTGTAACATCTTATTTTTGGATTAGCTTGAAATTGAGCGAACCGAGCCACAATTACATTCCAATTTGCTTGTTCTGTGATTTTATTTACAAGTGAAACATAAAGTGCTGGGTGTATTAATTGGAATGGTCGCCAAGCAAATTTTCCGTCTCGATTATTTAAGAATTTATAGTTTACATCTTCAAATTCCGCTGGAAAATGTCTTTTCGTTTGTCCTGGTCCGATAGTATAAGTAGAATATAAAGTTGATAGGTCTTGTCCGCCAATATGATTTGAAACAGCATTGAGTAAATTTTCAAACACAAAATATGTCGGAAGGTCAAAGTTGAAATAGCTTTCTTCTTTGAGAAAAAATTGTCTTGCGTCTGTATGATTTAGGTCTAAAATTCTTGTCATTTGTTCTTGTTGAATTTTCTCGGGTGTCGTCTTTAAGCTTGCCCATAACGTTCACGGCTTTGCGCAGGTGTGGAATTTGAAATCCGTCTGCTGAAATACCGGATGCCAATTTATTGTAAAAAATATTGTATTCAGATGATTTCTATTAGAATCTCGTCAGCCGATAGCC
>NZ_FOXQ01000019.1 GCF_900115755.1 Parafilimonas terrae | reverse complement strand
AGTTGTCAAAGATGGTTTATTTAAAATATTGGTTTTGTAATCGTTTCCACTTTTTTTGCCACTGATATAAATTAAAAGCGCTACTAAGATTATAATTATGCCGCCGCTTGAATCTTTGGTCAGGTTACCTATTTCATCATAAAGATAATTGTTGGCGTTCTGGTTATCAATATTGGTTGCATAACCGTTTACGGTAAAGGCACAAGGAACCCTTTGCTCATTGCCTGCCCTGCATACCTTGCGCCGGCTTCCTCCTTTTTATGAGCATACTTGGACTATTAGGGGCTTAATACTTGTTTATATTTATTAATATTCGCAATCTCATTAATACTTTTAACTGAAACTGAAGGATAGATTGCATATGACTTTGCATCAACTAGTATAATGTTTAAAGAATCATCTTCATCATAAATTGTATCAAATCTTAAGTTTAAACTATCTAAACTTTTCGCTGCTTTTAAGATTAATTTATTGACAGTGGTGTTTTTATCCCAATCTTTATTTGAAACAATTTGACACACTTGAAAAGAATCATTTTTAGATAAAGAAAATGCTAGATAGTAATTACCTGCTTCCTGATTTTTATAACCAATATAATATCCATCATTTTTTTTTAAACTTATGGTTGATACAGGAAGTTGTTTATCTCCAAAATTTGCTATGATTTTTTTAATGTCATCTTCACTTTTATTAATACCACAGACACACTCTCTAAACGTTGCAAACAAAAATATAATCAAGGTTAACTTAATAGTAGAAGACATAATTTTAGTAATTGTTTGTATTAATAGTTTGGTCTTGCCATTTTGAACCTTTATTTATTGAAAGATTATACTGTTGAGAATATCGTCCTTGTGAGGTTGAAAATTTATCCAACTGAACTCTTTGAACTGATTGAAAAGTTGATAAAGTAAGTGCCTTTTTACCAAATTTATATCCAACAATAATTGCATGGCTATCAAACACATCATCAACACCTGTTCTTTGCAAAAGGTCTCCATCATGCAGTGCAGAGCTAAGACTTTCAAAATTGCTTATGACAGAACCGTAAAAAACATTCCCAATGTAATCCGATTCTGTCAAACCTACTCCTTCTAAATAGGTATATGTAAATGAACGGAGTTGTTTAGATTTAATATCATATTTACTACCGTTATTAAAATACTTAAGTTTATCAAAATCTAATGGAGATAGCCATCTGCCCTTTAACGTGGACACGGCTTCTTGACGTAAAGATTCAAGCGTTTGAATATTAATCGTCGCGATAGCGTTATTAAAAAAAGGCGAGTTGTTATTAATAGCTATTACTGATGCTGGAAGTCTGGAAATTCTCGCTCCATTTAAATAACCATAAGCCTGGTCTGTAGAAATTGAGTATTTATTATTAAAGTCACTTGAAAAAATTGAATATCTACGTTCGGTTGGATTGCCATTTGCATCGTTTGCTCCTGTTTTTTCAATCGAATATGCAGAAAATAAAGCCAACATATTATTTGCATCAAATCCTTTTTGCCCCTTCCTTTTGCCATTAACATCAAATACCCTCGATTTCACATCAAGTGTGTAATCACCATTTCTATCAGTAAATGAAATAGGATTATTCCCAAAAGCCGCATATGGACTTTCATAATATTTTTTAACTGGGTCCGTATTCCATCTTCTTCCTATCCTTGCATCATACTGCCAGAACTCTGCAGTATAACTATTACCGTTTGACTCTATCTCCGTAGATTTTTCCTGCCCGTTCATTCCATACCTGTAAGACAAAGAACTTGTAGCCGTGTACGTCCTCATTGGCATCTGCATACCGCCGGAATGCTATTCAAAGAACTTGTTTTGCTTATCTAAAATACAGAAAAAAAGCGTATGTTTTGCCTGTTAACCATCAATTTAATCCGATTGAAAAAATAGTAGAGCTCTACCAGCAAAAAATAGAACTCTACGAACGCATGCTCAAAGAAAAAAATGAACTTATTGAGAAGCTGATGAAGGAAAGACAATAAAAAGCTGCTGATGATTTCAACGGCTTCCTATCTTTTATCCATTTCGTGTCACCCTCATACTTTTAAAGCTTACAGCAATTAATAGCCACTTCAATATTATTAAAATATTTTAGCCTCCTTATACAACTGTACATCGAATGCCCGTTTTATTAAATTTTTAGCAATCACTTTTTATATCGTAATATTGCGATTTATAATATTATGGGCGCAGGTAAACACGAAGAATTTTCAGTAAAACACAATCGCATCTCAAAATATGCAAAAGCATTGGCACATCCGGCAAGGGTTGCTATTTTACAGTTTCTTAGTAAAAAAAAATCCTGCATGTGTGGAGATATTGTTGAAGAATTACCACTATCACAAAGTACCGTTTCGCAACATTTGAAAGAATTAAAAGAGGCAGGATTAATAAAAGGTGAAACAGAAGGCGTGAAAGTTTGTTACTGCATCAATGAAAAGGAATGGAAGGCAGCCCAATTGTGCTTCAACACGTTATTTAATAATTATAAGGAAACCCTTGAAAATTGTTGTTTATGAAAAACAATGAGTTGAATTTCATTACTTCTGAAAAGGCTGCTCCTCCACTAACCTGTACGTTAAGCTGCCGGAAGCTTAAAAAACGTAAGGCAACAATTTTTGCAGCACTAAATAAAAAAAGAATTTCAAAAACCGAGCTGGCAAACGGTTACCGTTTTGATTTTGTAATGAATGAAGAAACAGAAAAACAAATTGCCTTCTTCATCGAAAAAGAAAGAGAATGCTGCAGTTTTTTAAATTTTCATGTGACGAAAGACATTGACAATAAAGTTTTAAAGCTGGAAATTGAAGGACCTGATAATGTAAAGCCTTTTATTGATACGAATATAAATATTTGATTTTTTTTGATTTAAAACATCGTAATATAACGATAAATAAAAACATACAAATATGGAAACACAGAAACAGTTAAAAGAAATCGTAAAGCAGAAATACAGCGAAATTGCTTTGCAGGACAAAGAAACCAATCAAAGTTCATGTTGCGGCTCTGGCGGCTGCTCAACCGAAGTGTATAACATTATGAGTGATGATTATAGCTCAGTGGAAGGTTATAATGCAGATGCGGATTTAGGCTTAGGCTGTGGCTTGCCAACACAATTTGCCAAAATAAAAAAAGGAGATATTGTAATTGATTTGGGAAGCGGTGCAGGCAATGATGTTTTTATTGCACGGCATGAAACAGGTGAAACCGGTAAGGTTATCGGTATAGATTTTACACCGGCTATGATTGAACGGGCGAGGCAAAATGCAGAAACAAGAGGCTTTAATAATGTTGAATTCAGGCAGGGTGATATTGAGGATATACCTGCAGGCGGAAATATTGCTGATGTAATAGTGAGCAATTGTGTTTTAAATCTTGTTCCCAATAAGGATGGCGTAATGAAAGAAATGTACAGGGTATTAAAACCAGGCGGCCATTTTTCTATATCCGATATTGTTTTGGAAGGTGAATTACCAAAAGAAATTAAACAGGCGGCTGAAATGTATGCCGGCTGCGTGACCGGCGCTATTCAAAAGCAGGCGTATCTTGAATTAATAGAGTCCAACGGTTTTGAAAATATTATTGTTCAAAAAAATAAGGCAATCGTTATTCCCGATGATATTTTGCAACAATATTTATCAGCGGAAAAGCTTAAGGCATTTAAACAATCTGCTGCCGGCATCACAAGCATTACAGTATATGCTGAAAAGCCGTTGAAACAAAAAGCTTGTTGCGATACTGATTGCTGCAATTAATCTATATGAAAAAAATATTAGTACTATGCACAGGCAACAGTTGCCGCAGCCAGATGGCGGAAGGCTATTTAAAACATTTTGCAGGCAATAAAGCTGAAGTATTCAGTGCGGGTGTGGAAAGGCATGGCGTTAATCCAAAAGCGGTTGAAGTAATGAAAGAAGATGGCATTGATATTTCACATAATACATCTAAAAACGTAAGCCGGTTTCATAATATCAGCTTTGATTATGTAATTACAGTTTGTGATAATGCAAAAGAAAGATGCCCGGTATTTCCATCAACTGCAAAAAGGTTTCACCATAATTTTCCTGATCCGGCAAAAGCTATGGGAACGAAAGATGAGATCATGCAGCAATTTCGTACTGTAAGGGATTTAATTAAACAATACTGCGCTGCATTCATTGCACTCAATATATCGCCAGGGAACGAAACGCTGTAATCTCTTTGCATAAATTCAAAAATCTTTCTTATTACAAAACCAAAGTGAAAGATGGATGCCCTTAGATGTTTGCAAACGATGCAATTTATTTTACCTAACGTTCAATGTTCAAGCGCATAATAACCTTTCTTTTCATGAAATGTATTCAGGCTTTGCTATCACCATCTTGTTATATTTATTCCGGTACTCAATTGGCGAAAGGCCCGTTAGTTTTTTGAATAAGTCGCGGAATGCTTTAGTATCTGTATAACCCACATCATACATTACTTCATTGATATTTTTCCGGCTCGTTTCAAATTGCTTTTTTGCTGCTTCTATTTTAATCCGCTGAATATATTCCAATACAGAATTGCTGGTGGCCTGCCTGAATCTTCTTTCAAATGTGCGGCGGCCTATTGCTGTTATTTTTGCCAGTTCATTGGTAGAAATTTTTTCATGTATATTCTTTTCAATGTATTCCTGCGCTTTCAGTATTTCTTTATCCGTATGATTTTTTTGTCCTTTAAACATCGCAAAAGTAGCCTGGCTGTCCCTGTCAATATCAATAGCAAAATATTTTGAAGCAAGAATGGCAGTTTCCCTGTTCGTATATTTCTCCACAAGGTGCAAAAGCAAATTCCAGTAAGAGTTGGCGCCGCCACTGGAATAAAGCCTTTTTTCTTCCGTTACAATATTGCCTTCCACTACTTCTATATCAGGATACATTTCCCTGAACTCATTTTGAAAACCCCAATGCGTTGAACATTTTTTTCCATTTAATAAACCTGTTGAAGCCAATAAAAAAGCGCCCACGCAAAGTGACGCCACTTCTGCACCATTATTATATTGCTCCACTATCCACGGCACGGCCGCTTTGTTTTTTGCAACGGCGGCTGGCATATCGCCAAACAGTGCAGGAATAAAAACCAGATCGGTTTTGTTTACTTCTTTTAACTGCCTGTTTGTATGCACCGAAAACAATCCGTTATTCAGCTTCACTTCTTTTTTTACGCCCACAAGTTCCACATCAAATAAAGGTTCTTTTCCAGCAGAAATTAAAAACTGGTTTACCGTGGTAAATAAATACTGCGGGTCAGCAATAGCCTGCATCACAGAAGATTCAGGCACCAGGATGGATACTTTTTTCATGAAATAAAGATAACCTGTTTCCTGTCACAATTTACCCTCTAAACTGTCATGTATGCCACCTTTTAATATCATTTTTGATTACCATTTTTGTGTTGTCAATTTATTAAACAACAATTTAAAATTTTAGAACATGTCAACTTACAATGTACGACTACACAGAATTTTAGCAGCACCACCTGAAAAAGTATTCAGGGCTTTTACTGATGCGGATGCATTTGCCTCATGGCTGCCACCTTATGGTTTTGTTGCCAAAGTGCATGAGATGAACGTGAAAACAGGAGGCGTTTACAAAATGTCTTTTATCAATTTCTCAACGGGGAATGGCCATTCTTTTGGCGGCGAATACATAGAAATTATTCCCAACGAATTGCTGAAATATACAGACAAGTTTGATGATCCTAACCTTCCCGGCGAAATGATCACAACCATAAAATTAAGGGCGGTATTATGTGGCACAGAACTAATAGCTACACAGGAAGGAATTCCTTCAGCAATACCGGCGGAGATGTGTTATTTGGGATGGCAGGAATCATTAGACAAATTAAAAAGACTGGTGGAACCTAATATACCTGATGCATAATATAAGCGAAGCAAATTCAGTAAATAATATTCATTCATTTTAAAACTTAAAAAAAATGGCAAAGCAAAAAATAGCGCCATGTTTATGGATAGAAAAAGACGCAAAAAAAGCAGCGAAATATTATCTGTCCATTTTTAAGAATGGCAAACTGGTTTCTTATAAAGCCTATAAAAATTCAGGATCGCCAAGTGGTGATTTTGATGTGGCTGAAATGGAATTGCTAGGTATGAAATTTCAGATACTGGCTGCAGGCCCGATGTTTAAATTTAACGAAGCTGTGTCTTTTGCTATTATATGCAAAAACCAGGAAGAGGTGGATTATTACTGGAAAGCGCTTACTGCAAAAGGCGGCAGCGAAGGGCCATGCGGATGGTGCAAGGATAAATACGGCCTATCCTGGCAGGTGATACCCGAACAGCTTTACAAATTGGAAAATCATAAAGAAAAAGCAAAACAGGAATATGCATTCAAAGCAATGCTGAAAATGAAAAAAATAATCATCGCTGACCTGGAAGAAAAATAGCTGTTGTAATAATCTGAAATGAAAACCATTCACTCATACCTATACTTCAACGGCAATTGCCGTGAAGCAATGATATTCTATAAAAAATGCCTTGGCGGTGAACTTAGTTTTCAAACGGTTGGCGAATCGCCGCTATCAGAAACAATGCCCGAAAAAATGAAGAAATGTATTCTTCATGCTGTACTGGCAAATAAGGAATTTGTATTAATGGGCACAGATATGATTAACGAAAGCGGCCTGTTAAAAGGCAATGCCGTCTCACTTGTGCTTACCTGTTCAAGTGAAAAAGAGATACGGGAATGTTATAAAAAGCTTTCACAGGGTGGCGAACAAACACATCCTTTGGAAAATACATTCTGGAACGTATTGTTTGGTGGCTTAACAGACAAATATGGTAATACGTGGATACTTAATTACAACAGAGAAGAAATAAAATAGCAACAAACATGTATAAACACCCGGGCAATAATTTTCAAATAATCATTTATAACGATTAAAAAATAAACATCATGGCAACGTTAACGCCTTACCTGAATTTTTATGGCAAATGCACAGAAGCAATGAATTTCTACAAAGGAATTTTTGATGGCGAACTCAGCATACAAACAGCAGGAGCTTCACCGGCAAAAGATCAAATGCCGGCGCATTTACATAACCAGGTAATGCACGCTCATTTAAAAAGCAGCACCATTGAAATTATGGGATCTGATATGGCGCCCACACAACCTGTGGAGGGTAATACAGTATATCTTGCACTTACCTGTAAAGACGAACAGGAAATAAAAACGCTATTCGAAAAATTTTCACAAGGAGGAAAAATAGAACAGCCCCTGCAACAGGCATTTTTTGGATGGTTTGGCTCACTGGAAGATAAGTTCGGCAAACACTGGATGTTCAACTGCCCGAATCAATAATCAATACAACATATTTATCCGGAAGCATTGTTTAAGTTATGATTGCAATTGCATTTATTTTTTGTGCCGGTTGAGTTGCTCTTCGCCTTCAAGGCTCTCGTGATTGTCTTTGTTTTCAGGCCTTTTGGTTGTGTTTATTTGGGGATATGCTTGAGATTGGTTTCTTTTTATATTCGTCTTTATAACAATCATTTTATCATACAGCAAAAAAACTTCATGAGGAAAATGGTGGCTTAAAAAATGATTTCATTAAAGGAATTATTTTCCCATCGTTTGTGAAATTTATGCACCAGATTTATGATTGGATTGAAGGCAACGTTTAATTATTAAATGCTGCAATCAAAACCAAAGCTAACTTTTATTTCTCCATATTGTCAAGGCCTTCAAAAGCGCCTGCATCACCCTGCGATTTTTCTTCGTTCAACCCCTCCTGCTGCGCTGTTTTATGAATACTCTTTTCAGCCTTAGTCGTGTCCTTATGCTGTTTATTCCTGTTCACTTCTTCACCTAACTTACCAGGCGAACTTGCAGCCTGTGTTTTTTGATAGTCATCTTTTTTATCTTCTTTATTCATAACATTTTTTAATGCATGTTTTATAAATCAATGGAACGCGCAGAATAAAAGCTGCGATGAAAAAATATATTGTAACCGCCGAAGTTTATTCCTTAATGAATAAGAAATTAAATTGTGGGGCTGCCGCCTGTTACCTGTATAGTTGAGCTCGTCATATAACTTGATTCCTGCGATGCAAGCAATACGTAAGCCGGCGCCAGTTCTGCAGGTTGTGCCGCACGTTTTAAAGGCACATTCTTTCCAAAATTTTTTACTTTTTCAGGAGGCATGGTAGAAGGAATGAGCGGTGTCCATACGGGGCCGGGCGCAACACAATTTACCCTTATACCTTTTTCGGCCCAAAGCTGGCCAAGCGCTGCGGTGAAATTTTGTATAGCACCTTTTGTTGCTGCATACGCAAGCAAGCCCGGCGAAGGCTTATAAGCATTGATAGATGTTGTGTTTACAACTGTGCTGCCTGGCCTGAGATGCGGTTCCGCTAACCGGCATAAATAAAACATAGCAAAAACATTTGTTCTGAATGTGCGGTCTATTTCTTCCGCAGACAGTTCCTGTATAGATTTGTGCGACATCTGGAACGCGGCATTGTTTACAAGAATATCTATACCGCCAAGTTCTTTAACTGCACGTTCAATAATTTGCCGGCAATGCACTTCCTCCTGTATATCGCCCGGCATAAGCACGGCTTTCCTGCCTGCTTCGTTTACCCATTTTTCTGTTTCTTTTGCATCTTCATGTTCATTAAGATAAGAGATAAGCACATCTGCGCCTTCACGGGCAAAAGCAATAGCCACGGCACGCCCGATGCCTGAATCTGCGCCGGTAATAACAGCCTTTCTGCCCTTAAGTTTTCCGGAACCTTTATAAGAAGTTTCGCCGTGATCAACTTTCGGCTGCATTTCACTTTCCTTGCCCGGTACCGGTTGTTGCTGTTCAGGCTGGGGCGGTTTAGGATATTGCCCAAGGGGATTTTCCATGTTACTTTTTTTTGCTGTTGTTTGCATCATTTCTTTTAAAATGTTATGATGTTTCAGTTCCAGATATTGTGCCAGTAAAAACTTTGAACAGCATAACTGATGATACAATATTGAAAGAGGTATGGGTAATTTTTTGCAGCGCAGATAATATTAAAAAATTGACGGAGGTGCACGATAAAAATAAGTGTGGCAAATCTTCTATAAAAAATATTCAGCCCAAAATTAAACAGCAAAAGATCAATATAAATAACCGTTCTGCAAGTACGCTTTTACTTAAGGCATATACTTTGATTTAATTCGCCATTATAATTAAAATTATTTTCAATGGCCGAACAACAAAGCGCTTTTTATAAAGCATTTAAAAAAGAATTGCTTGAACCGTTAAAAAATTATCTGCTTAAAAATAATGAAACAATTGCAGTAGCTGAGAGTGTAACATCAGGCCTGCTGCAACTGGCTTTTGGCACCATTAAAGACGCAAGTTGTTTTTACCAGGGTGGAATAACTGCTTATAATTTGGGACAGAAATGCAGGCATTTATTGGTTGAGCCGGTTCATGCTGCGGCCTGCGATTGCATCTCTCAAAATGTTGCCAATGAAATGGCCATGCATGTTTGCACACTATTCAGGAGTAATTGGGGTTTAAGCATTACCGGTTATGCAGCGCCGGTGGAAAAAACCAATGAAGTTTTTGCTTACTGCAGCATCGCTTATAACAAAAGCATTGTTTTTGCTGAAAAAATAGTACCACAACACACAGAACCTTCCGAAATTCAACTTGAATATGCCCATAAACTTCTGCAACATCTTGGGTATTGTATGCATAACATAAAGAATGTGAAGGCACCTTCAATTAAGAATAGTTGAGTTGCAAATATTATCATCTGCCATGTCTGGCGTTTATCAAACACAGGATGGATAAATGGCTAACCAGTAACTCAAGCAGCATAATACCAAACTAATATCAAATGGTGGCAATGCTTTTAAATTCTGCTGCCAGTCGCTTTGTTATCTTCCAAATTCCTTCTCTTATTTCAGTTTCTCCAAAATTTTCTGCTGCGCTTCTTTTAATTCATCTTCGGTAAGCTTTAATTTACCTCTTGTAAAATTCAGGTCATCCATAGTATTAATAGGCACAAGATGCAGGTGCGCATGCGGCACTTCAAGGCCAACAACGGCCATACCGCAACGCTTGCAGGCAAAAGATGCTTCTATAGCTTTTGCTATAGGCTTTGCAAACACAAGTATTGACTGCAGATAATCATCACTTAAATCATAAATCTTATCCACTTCAATTTTTGGTATCACCAGCGTGTGGCCAGGCACAAGAGGGAAAATGTCGAGAAATGCATAAAATTTATCATCTTCTGCAATTTTATAAGAAGGAATTTCGCCGGCAATAATTTTTGAAAATATGCTCATAAAAATATTTTAAACACATCAAAAATAAAAAAGCTGCGCAATGTGCGCAGCTTTAAAGTATAAGCAAAAAAAATTAAATAGCTATTTCTTCAATTTTAAATTTCAGGATACCTGTTGGCGCTTTTACCTCAGCCACTTCACCTTTTTGCTTACCCAGCAACCCCTGGCCTATGGGTGATGAAACAGAGATTTTATTGGCTTTAAGATCGGCCTCTTTTTCACCAACAATCTGGTAAGTAACCGTTTTCTTGGAAGCGACATTGGTGATGGTTACCTTGGTTAAAATAGAAACCTTGCTGGTGTCAATTTCACTTGCATCTACAATTCTTGAATTGGCAATCTGGCCTTCAAGCAATGCAATCTTAGCTTCCAGAATCCCCTGGGCTTCTTTAGCTGAATCATATTCAGCGTTCTCTTTCAAATCGCCCTTTTCTCTTGCTTCGGCAATGGCACGTGAAGCTGCAGGCCTTTCAACAGATTTCATGTGTTGCAATTCCTGCCGCATTTTTTCAAACGCTTCTTTTGAAACGTACATAGTGTCACTCATAATATCTGGTTTTAAACGAGTAAAAAAAAATACAACGCCACAAATACATGCAGCGTTGCATATTACAAATATAGTAAAAATAACCTGTTAAACAAAAGCAACAAATAAAATATTACAGCCTGTTTCGGGCATCTTCACAAGCTATATTGTTTGTTGTAAATACCAATATAAAACAACGTTTTGATCAATAAAAATGGCAGTAAAATGTAATAACCTCAACAGGCAGTGATTTTCTTTTTATCACATAACAATGAAACTTAATCTTATGCAATATTTATAAGAATAATTACAAATTATTATTACTGTAAGACATGTTTCTGAAAAGATGATGTATGTTTTTATAGGGCTTCTAAGCTATGCAACCAATGGTGTGTTTATGGCAATATTCTCAAGCAGTTTTATTCTTCCATTTTTTATATTCAATTTTCATACAATGCCCGCAGGGCCTGTAATTGAGCGCAAGCGCTTCTTTTTCGCCGGTAAAGAAAACCCTGTTTTCCCGCTTCATTCTTTTACCTGAAGCACAACTTAATTTGCCATATATTTTCAGCTTTCTATTTCCTGCAAATGCAATCTCCTGCTTCATGATCTTATTTCGCAAATCAATGGCGGCTATTTCATCATGCTTAATCATTGCATTCCTTATTTGCTTTTGCGCCTTCCCAACCTATGATGGCCGCCTTTCTTGCTGGCCCCCACATATAACCGCCAAAATTTCCTGCTGACTGAATAACACGATGACAAGGAATAAGATATGCTACGGGATTATTACCGATAGCTGTTCCCACTGCTCTTGATGCTTTGGGATTACCTATTTGTTCAGCGATATTTTTGTACGTTGACAGTTTTCCCATCGGTATTTTCAACAGGCTTTCCCATACTTTTAACTGAAAGCCGGTTCCCTTCAAATGCAGCTTAATTTCATTTAGCCTGTTCCAGTCGTTTTGAAAAATGAATAAAGCATTCTGCTGCAATAAATCAAGCTTTCTTTGAAAAGCAGCATTGGGGAATTTATTTTTAAGATTATTGATAGCTTTTTCTTCATCGTCTTCAAAAGCCATGTAACAGATGCCTTTTGAAGTGGAGGCAACAATCAGGCTGCCAAAAGGGCTCTCGGCAAAGCTGTAATTGATAAAAAGATTTTTACCACCATTTTTATATTCGGCAGGCGTCATTCCTTCAATGTTTACAAACAAATCATGCAACCGGCTGGTGCTTGAAAGCCCCGTTTCAAACGTTGCATCAAACAGTGTTGTGCGGCCATCTGCCAGCGTTTTTTTAGCATGCTCCACGCTAATGTATTGCAGGAATTTTTTAGGGCTTGTGCCTGCCCATTCCGTAAATAACCGCTGAAAATGCGAAGGGCTTACATGTATCTTTTCAGCAACTTCATCAAGGTTTGGTTGCTTCCTGAAATTTTGCTGGATATAATCAATAGCTTCCGCTATACGTTTATAATTAATGCTTGCCTGCGTTTCCATTTCATTTAAGTTTTGTAACGCAAAAATCCGCATGATTTTGTTGTTATAAAATCCGAAACCTGCTAAGTTTTATTATGAATAATTCATTCGGTAAAATGGATTTTATTTAAGCCACAGATGCACAGATAATCTGTGCATCTGTGGCTTATAAATTATTAAACCCCGACAATTCCGGGAAGTTTTGAAAATCTTGCTGGTATTAAAAGAAATAGCTTAAAATACAACGTAATATTTAATCTTAACCCTATAAGTTAATGTTGAAAATTGCTGCTTAACCACCCTGCCAAAATTTTGTAATTTTGCAGCCGATGAATCAAACAAATAATAAAAAAATTAAAATAGCAATCCTCGATCTTTATGAAGGTGCTGCCAACCAGGGCATGCGCTGTTTGCAGCAGATCGTGGATGAATGGGCTTTAAAAAATAATAAAGATGTTCAGCTTGATATCTTTGATGTGAGGCTGAAGCTTGAACTGCCCGATCTTTCTTATGATGCATACATTTCAAGCGGTGGCCCCGGCTCGCCGACAGATACCGCCGGTCTTGAATGGGACAAAAAATTTATGCATTGGATTGAGCAGGTAAATAACTGGAATAACGATTTTGCTAACTATCCCAAAAAGCATGTGTTCTTTATTTGCCATAGCTTCCAGCTTGCATGCAGGCATTTTAAAGTGGGGAATGTTTGCGAACGTAATTCAACTTCATTCGGCACATTCCCTGTTCACATGACGCCTGATGGCGCCAACGAAATGGTCTTTGCCGGCATGAAAGACCCTTTTTATGCAGTTGACAGCCGCGATTACCAGGTTATTCAAGCCAATCATAACCGGCTGAAAGAAATGGGTGCTAAAATATTGGCCATTGAAAAAGAACGGCCGCATGTACCGCAATTCGAAAGGGCTATCATGGCTATCCGTTTTAATGATTATTTTATCGGCACGCAATTTCATCCCGAAGCTGACGCCGTTGGCATGACGGTACATTTGCATACGCCTGAAAGAAAAGAAACGGTTATTAAAAATCATGGTGAGCCTAAATGGCAAAGCATGATCGAGCACCTGAACGATCCTGATAAAATTCTATGGACATACAGCCATATACTTCCTAACTTTTTGAATATCGCTGTTGAAGAATTAGTAGAGAATTAATTTTTTGATGACCGGCTGTTGTAATGCTATTTAACTTCCCTGCCTGAACGCAGGCAGGGTTGTGCCACTCACTTCAACAATTGGTTTATTAATCAGCCGCACTTGAAACTTAAAAACACTAAAGGTTATTCCGTTATTCAGCAATGGCTTGCGTCCAGGAATATGCAGGCATTCCGTTTCCAGGAAGAAACATGGCAGCATATCATTAATAATAAAAGCGGTTTGGTAAATGCACCTACCGGTTGCGGTAAAACCTTTTCTGTTTTTCTTGGCAGCCTTATACAGTTCATCAACAATAATCCCGAGACTTATCAAAAAGAAAAAAATAGCGGCTTACAATTATTGTGGATAACACCATTGCGCGCATTGGCAAAAGACATTGGCCGTGCCATGGAAGATGTAGTGCAGGAATTAGGCATGCAATGGCAAACTGGTATCCGCAACGGCGATACCGATATAAACGAACGGCAAAGGCAAACCCGCAATATGCCCGAAGTTTTAATTATCACGCCTGAAAGTTTAATGTTGCTCCTCGCACAAAAAAACTATCCCAATTTCTTTAAATCCCTACATATAATAGCTGTTGACGAATGGCATGAACTGCTTGGCAGCAAACGCGGTGTGCAGGTGGAATTGGCGATAAGCAGGATTTTAGCTGTAAGCTGCAAGCTGCAAGCTGCAAGCGAGGAAAAACCGGCTGGGGTTAAGCGGCAGAAACCCGCAGCTCATAGCACACAGTTCACAGCTTCTGTTTGGGGCATCAGCGCAACCATTGGTAATCTTGATGAGGCGCGTGAGGTGTTGCTGTCGAGCTTAAGCTCTCCCCTCTATAGGAATGGAGTTGGAGGGGAGGTTGTAGTTAAGGCCCGCATGGATAAACGCATCGAAGTAATTTCAGTTCTCCCTGATGAAATTGAAAAATACCCCTGGGCAGGCCATCTTGGTATTAAGCTGGCGGAGAAAGTTGTTCCTATTGTTGAACAAAGCAATACCACACTCATCTTTATCAATACGAGAAGTATGAGTGAATTGTGGTATCAAACTTTGCTTACAATTGCACCACAGTTTGCAGGTGTTATTGCATTGCATCACGGCAGTATTGAACATGAGTTAAGGGTTTGGGTGGAAGAAGCTTTGCATGCACAAAAATTAAAAGCGGTTGTATGCACGGCCAGCCTTGATCTGGGTGTTGATTTTCGCCCTGTTGATACGGTGATACAAGTCGGCTCGCCAAAAGGTGTTGCCCGTTTTTTACAACGCGCCGGCAGAAGCGGCCATGCACCGGGCGACATAAGTAAAGTATATTTTCTGCCCACACATTCACTTGAACTGGTGGAAGCGGCAGCATTAAAATCAGCTATTCATGAACAGGTTATTGAAAGCCGGCAACCCATGTTGTTATGCTTTGATGTGCTCATGCAATACTTATGCACGCTGGCTATTGGCGAAGGTTTTAAGCAGGAAGAAATTTTTGAAGAAATAAAAAGCACTTATTGTTTTAGAGATATTACTGTTGAAGAATGGAATGAAATATTACAGCAGATAACAGGTGGCGGCAGGGCATTGGAAAATTATGATGAATATAAAAAAGTGGAGATTGATGAGAAAGGCCTTTATCGCATCAGAAACCGGCGCATAGCCATGCGGCACCGCATGCAGATAGGCACCATTGTGAGCGATGCCATGATGAAAGTGCGTATGATGAATGGCAGTTATATCGGCATGATAGAAGAATGGTTTTTAAGCCGCCTCGAACCTGGTGATGCATTCACTTTTGCAGGCCGAAACCTTGAACTGGTAATGATAAAAGAAATGACGGCGCATGTAAAAAAATCATCCAAAAAAAAATCTATTATTCCAAGCTGGATGGGCGGCCGCATGAGTTTAACCGCTAATCTTGGGATGATATTACGCCGCACTTTCAACAAAGCATTAAAGCCTGATTCACCTGAACTGAAAGCATTGCAGCCTTTGTTTAAACTGCAGCAACAGCTATCGCATATTCCGCAGAGTGACGAGTTGCTTATTGAACAAATTGAAAGTAAAGATGGCTTTCACTTATTGGTTTATCCTTTTGAAGGCAGGCAGATTCATGAAGCCATGAGTTCTATTCTCGCCTGGAGAATAAGCCAGATAACGCCTATTACTTTTTCCATTGCCATGAATGATTATGGCTTTGAATTATTAAGCGATCAGCCGGTGCCTGTGGATGATACCAATGTGCGTGAATTGTTTACCACAAATGATCTGATAGCCGATATTCAGCGCAGCGTAAATTCTGTTGAAATGGCTTCGAGAAAATTTCGCGATATAGCTGTTATTGGCGGATTAATTTTTACAGGTTATCCCGGCGAGCCAAAGAAAGCGAAACATTTGCAGGCGTCTGCATCATTGTTGTTTAAGGTATTCAGTGAATATGACCCGAATAATATTTTACTGAGACAGGCTTATCATGAAGTGTTTGAACAGCAAATGGAAGAAGTGCGTTTGCGCACAGCTTTGGAAAGGATTCAGCAGAATGAGATCATTTTAAAATTTCCGCAACGTTTCACACCGCTCTCCTTCCCTATTATTGTGGATGGATTAAGCCGTTATAACCTTTCATCAGAAAGGTTTGAAGACAGGATAAGGAAAATGCAAAACCAGTTGGAAGAATGATGGCTTTTATCAAATACCAATCGTCAGAATTTTAAAGCAAATAAATAAT
Organism: Parafilimonas terrae; assembly: GCF_900115755.1. Classification (GTDB taxonomy): domain Bacteria; phylum Bacteroidota; class Bacteroidia; order Chitinophagales; family Chitinophagaceae; genus Parafilimonas; species Parafilimonas terrae. The sequence continues at coordinate 33,141 of NZ_FOXQ01000019.1, read as the reverse complement.
CAATGCTCAATATTCAATACGCAATGCTCAATTGGAAACAAACTGAATATTGATTATTGTATATTGAATATTGAGTGTTTCTATAAAATAGAAATCTTTGCAACACTTTAAAAAATATTAATTGAAAACATTTATATCAATCTTATTTGCGTTTGCTTCGTTCATTGCAAAAGCACAAACTGGTTCAGCTAAAACATTGCTCTGGGAAATAACAGGGCCGGGCATTTCAGCGCCTTCCTATTTATATGGAACTATTCATTTAATGTGCCCGGATGATATTGTGGTAAGCACGGAACTACGTGCAAAATTCTATTCAACCAAACAATTATACCTGGAGCTTGACATGGATGACCCGTCCATACTGATGAAGACCATGCAGCAAATGACTATGAAAAATGATACAACGCTTCAACAACTTTTACCTCCAAGGCAATATGATTCTGTTGTATCGGCCTTTCAGAATATATCGGGGCTTCCGCTTACCATGATGCAAAAGATGAAGCCGCAATTAATTGAATCTGCTATTTATCCAAAATTGCTTGGATGCGATGGCGCGCAGGCATGGGAGCAAAAATTTATGCAGATGGCAAAAGCCAATAATATGGAAATTAAAGGGCTTGAGCAGGTGGAAGACCAGTTAAAAATATTTGATGAAATTCCTTATAAAGCACAGGCCGAAGAATTTGCGCAATCTGTGCTGCACATTGACAGCGTTAAAAAAAGTTTTGATAAGATGCTTGCTTTATACAAGCAAAAAGACCTTGCCGCTTTAAGCAAAATGATGGATGAAACAAGCACTCCTTCTGATTTTATGGACATGCTGCTGAACAACCGCAATAAAAAATGGATACCTGAAATTATTGGGCAGGCCAAATTAAAACCCACATTTTTTGCTGTTGGCGCAGCCCATCTTGGTAATGACAATGGCGTTATTAGCTTGTTAATACAAAAAGGATATACCGTTACGCCCGTTTTCTATTAAAAAAATTTCAACACAATAAACCTTTTACATTTCTGCAATTCAATTGGTTTAATGTGGCATACTGTTGGTACTTATTAAATCAGCAAATTTTCTTATGAAACGCCCATGTAAAATTCTTCACACACAGGGGATTTTCATCAGGGCGTTCCATTAGACCATTGAAAAACAAATATATACGAATGAAAAAGCTATTTGTAATTTTTAGCCTTACTGCAAGCGCTTTAATTTTCAATAGCTGCAGCACTTCCCATTATGTTGCAGAACAACCTGTAGCGCCTGTTTATACAAGGCCTGTTTCGCCGGGACCAACATACGTGTGGGTTGACGGAGACTGGCGCTGGCGCAGAGGCCGTTATGTTTATGTAAACGGGCACTGGGCAAGGCCAAGGTCGCACCGGGCCTGGGTTAACGGCAATTGGGCAAGAGGGCCTCATGGTTTTTACTGGAGAAAAGGGCATTGGAGATAACATAATAAAAGGCTGCTTTCTGCAGCCTTATTTAATATTGTTTTTAAATAAACGATGTTGAATATTTATGAGATCGGCTCTGCTGTTAAATGTATCTTGGTCATTTGCAGGTAATGATTCTGGAGTTGATGAACGTATTGTATATTAGGATTAATACGCTTGTCATCACGGTACCATATATCCATGTGACTAAAATCGTCTGCTTTAGGTATCAGCATTCTGAATGAGCCTTTTTTATATTTCACAGAACCATCAGGCTGCACTTCTTTTACAAAATTTAATTTCAATAAGGCTGCATCGCTTACAGGCAGCGGGTAAAGGTCTTCTGTTTCAAACCAGAATTCCTGCACATCTGTTGCAAGGCAAACCTGCTTTTCATCACCATTTAAATTCACCACTTCGCCTTCCCATTTTTTGCCTTCATATTCTCCCAAAACGTAATCGCCGATTTTAATTTCATTGAACTTTATCATATAGCTTGTTTTTTGGAAAAGATTAAAATTAATTTTCGTTTTTAATGCAGCAGCTTTAGCTAATTAAATGCAATTGATTAGCTTCCGCGGTTTGCCCCGGTTGAACGCACTTTTTGTTTAGCGCCGTCAGGTTTGGAATTTGCTTTTATGAATTTGGAATTACTGCCCGACGCAGCCTGGCTTTTCTGGCCTTTATTTGCTGCTTTTTTGTTATTCACTGGTAATGACATAGCAATAGATTTAAATTAAAAATAGATTGTAAGATAGTGTTTTCTGTAATTTATAAACAAAGTGCCGTTAAACTTTTACTGAAGTCTTTTCTTCTTCCTGCTTTCTTTCTTCTGCTTTTTGCTTCAGGTAATTTATGCTTAAATTAAGTTCATAACCTATGAGCAACATCAATGAATTAATAAAAATAAGCAACATGGTTATAAGTAAAGCGCTGATGGAGCCATACACACGGTTATAGCTTGAAAAATTCTGCGCCCATATTGAAAAGCCCCAGGTGGCTAATACAATAAGAACCGTGGCAAACACTGCGCCCGGCGACCATAACCGCCATCGTTTTTGTACGGAAGGCGCATATTTGTAAGTATAGGCAATGGAATAAAAAAACAGGAATATTACAAGCAGCCAGCGCAATATTTCTGTCCAGAAATTTTTATTTGTTCCGCTCATGCCAATCCAGTTTAGGAAAGACGCAAACAATGCACCCTGCCCTATGCTTAATAATATGGTTGCAATTACCAGAAATATTACTACCACTGTAAGTTTGATAGCACGAAGCCTGCGCTGCATAAATTTTTTTGGGGTCTTAACTAACAGCGATGAATCGAATGTGCGAATAACACCAAGCATGGCATTAGACGAATAAAATAATGCCAGGATGAAACCTATGGACAATAGTCCTTTTTTAGGTTTATTAAATAAGTCGAGCATGGTGGTTATAATCAATGCCCGCGATTCTGAATTGGGCATTACGTCAGAAATGAATTTAAACAATTCATCCTGCATGTTTTGGGCCACCGGGAAATAAGGTATTAATGTAAAAAGAAAAATAGCCGCTGCAGGTATGGCCATTATAAAATTGAAAGCAATGGCCGCAGCCCTGTCTCTTATGCCAATCCTGTTTATCTGGCTTATTACAAACGTTACCACATCATAAAGGTATAAACCATAAAAACCAGGCAATATCATGGCCTTGCTTTTCCTTATAAGAAAAGCAACTGGTTTTAGCCCGGTAAGAAATTTTTCAAATTTCGTCAATGTGGTAATGTTTTATTTAAACTATCCTGTTGCCTTTTAGCTATTTGTTCATTCAAAGCCTGCTGGTACAGTTTAGCATATTTAGTATGTTCAGCAAAGTTATTGGAGAACTGATGGTAGCCGCTAAAATCGCTCTTTGCTACGAAAAACAAATAATCTGTTGCAGGCGCATTCAGCACAGCATCAATGGTAACCGGAGATGGCGTACAGATCGGCCCGGGCGGCAAACCTTTATTCCGATATGTATTATACGGCGATTCCGTATTAAGCTGGCCATAATAAATTCGCTTTAATGCAAAGTTCTTCAAGGCAAATTTTATGGTTGGATCAGCAGCAAGCGGCATGCCGCCGTTCAGCCTGTTTATATACACGCTGGCAATATTTCCTTTTTCATCGTTCTTATTGGTTTCTTCTTCCACAATTGAGGCCAGGGTATAAACCTGCTGCCTTGTTAAATTAAGCGCTTGCGCTTTTTGAATGCGGTCATTTTTGCTCCAGAATTTATCTTCTTCATCTTTTAAGCGCAACAATATTTTTCTGGTTGATGTATTCCAGTTAAGAAAATAGGTATCAGGAATAATAACCGTCATTAAGGTATTGGTGTCAACGCCTAATGTTTGCAAAGAATCATTATTAGTCAGATACAATAAAGCCTGCAGCGAATCGGTTGAAAAATTTTTGCCGATGATCTTTGCAAGGTCCTGCGGAACACGCAATTTGTTAATTACGAGGCGCACCGGGCTTTGTGTATTATTCCGCAGTTTTCGCAATACATCAAAAATACTTTCACCATTTTTTATTTCAAACCTTCCCGGCGTTATACGGTTCCAGGCCTTTGCAGGTTTTGCCAGCATCTTAAAAATAAAAACTGTACGAATAATATGCCCTGTATCTAATTGCCTTTCTATTTGCGTTTGCGCGCTGATATCATCCCGCACATATAAATATTTAGCCTTGCCTTCAAACTCTGTAGCAGCGCCAAATACAAGCCATGCAGCTATCAATGCCAGCAACACTATTATCAAAGCTGAAATGCCCAATGCTTTCTTCATATATAACAAAGTTAAGCGCCTGAGATTATTATACTTATCCTGATAATGAAACAAAAATCCCCTGCTGCTGCAAGGGATTTCTTATCGAAAATAGTGTTTTAAAAATGATTAATCTTCCTGAGGTTTTGGTTTAGGTTCAGGCTTAGGCATTAAAGCTTTGCGGCTTAATTTAAACTTGCCCGTTTTAGGATCAAGGCCTATAAGTTTCACCTTTACTATATCGCCTTCTTTAAATACGCCTTCCATGGTTTCAAGGCGTTTCCAGCTTATTTCGCTGATATGCAATAAGCCTTCTTTCTTTGGCAGGAATTCAACAAAAGCGCCATAAGGCTGTATGGTTTTCACCTTAGCTTCATACACTTCACCCACCTGCGGTACGGCAACAATTCCTTTAACCCATTTAAGTGCTCTTTCAACACTTTCTTTATTGGTTGAGAAGATGCTTACTTCGCCAAAGTTGCCAACCTCTTCAATGTTAATGGTGGTGCCGGTTTCTTTTTGAATTTCCTGTATCACTTTACCACCGGGGCCAATAACGGCGCCAATAAATTCTTTATCGATTATAAGTTTCTCCATGCGTGGTGCATGCGGTTTAACTTCTTCCCTTGCAACAGGCATGGCTTCATACATAGCATCTAAAATATGCAGCCTTCCTTTGCGGGCCTGTTCCAATGCTTCACGCATTACATCCATGCTCAGGCCATCGATCTTGATATCCATCTGCACACCACATATACCATCGCGGGTGCCGGTAACTTTAAAATCCATATCACCCAAATGATCTTCATCGCCTAAAATATCGGTAAGGATAGCATACTTGTTATCGCTTGATCTTGTGATTAATCCCATCGCAACACCGCCCACATGCTTTGGAAGGGGAACACCTGCATCCATTAATGCAAGAGAACCTGCGCAAACCGTAGCCATGGAAGAGGAGCCATTACTTTCCAGTATATCGCTCACCACACGCACGGTATAAGCATAATCATTGCCCGGCATCATTTGTTTTAAGCTGCGCATGGCAAGGTTACCGTGGCCTACTTCTCTTCTGCCCGGCCCACGCATAGGCTTTACTTCACCGGTTGAAAACGGAGGGAAGTTATAGTGAAGGATAAATTTACTGTAATCGCTTGTGGCAGCGCTTTCAACTAATAACTCATCTAAAGGCGTACCTAAAGTAACGGTGGTTAATGATTGCGTTTCGCCACGTGTAAATAATGCCGAACCATGCGGTGCAGGTAAAACATCGGTTTCCATATTCAGCGAGCGCACTTCATCCAGCTTACGGCCATCCAAACGTTTGCGGTCGTCCAGTATCATGTTACGAACCACTTCCCACTGCAAATCTTCATAATATTTTTTTGCAAGCTTACGGTGTTCGTCCGTTGTATCTTCCGGCAAGCTTAAAAGCAATTCATCTTTAACAAGCTTAAACGCTTCAGACCTTTCGTGTTTTGCAGTGCCACCCGCGGCTACCTGGTATAAGCGGTCTTTGCAAAAGGCTATTACTTTTTCTTTCAGCTCTTCATTTTGTTCAGGCAAAGCATATTCGCGTTTGCCTTTAACGCCCACTTTATCTCTCAACTCCTGCTGCGCTTTAATCTGAACGCGAATAGCGTCATGTGCAAGCTGTAAAGCCTTTACCAGGTCTTCTTCACTGCATTCCTGGCTTTCACCTTCCACCATCATTAAGTTCTTCTCGGTAGCGCCGATGATAAAATCCATATCAGCTTTGGCAAGATCGGAGCGTTTTGGATTTACAACCATTTCGCCATCAACCCTGGCCACACGCACTTCTGAAATAATTTCTTTTACCGGAACGTCAGAAACAGCCAGTGCAGCACTTGCAGCAAGGCAAGCCAGTGAATCTGGCATTACTTCAGGATCGGATGAAACAAGCGTAACCAGCACCTGCACATCGCAGAAATAATCGTCGGGAAATAAAGGGCGTAATGCCCGGTCAATTAAACGGCTTATCAAAATTTCATAATCGTTCAGCCTTCCTTCACGTTTAAAGAAAGAACCCGGGATTCTTCCGGCGGAAGCAAACTTTTCGTTGTAATCAACGGTTAAAGGAAACCAGTCCTGCCCTTCTTTGGGCTCTTTGGCGGCAACAACCGTTGCGAGTATAATACAGTTTCCCTGGCGAACGGTAACGGAACCATCGGCCTGGCGGGCCAGCCTGCCCGTTTCTATAATAACTTCCTGCCCGTCAGGCAGTTTAAAACTTGATTGAAATGGTTGAGATAACATAAAATTCATTTTAAAAAGAGAGAGAATAATACGTGCTGCGGGAGATGATAACAGTCACGTTAAGGTATTTGGCGAAACTACCGGCAAGAATAATTGCAAATAAAAGCAATCCCAACCATTGCAGTTGGGATTGCTTTTATTATCTATAATTATTTTCTTAAACCAAGCTTCTCAATAAGTGCGCGGTAACCCTGCAGGTCTTTTTTCTGAAGATAGGTTAACAGGCGTTTACGTTGGCCAACCATGTGCATAAGACCGCTATGTGTATCGAAGTCTTTTTTATTGCTTTGCAAATGTTTGGAAATACTTGAAATACGTTCAGTTAGTAAAGCGATCTGTGCTTCAATTGAACCGGTATTTTCTGCTTTGCCACCAAAATTGGCAAAAATTGTTTGTTTTTTTTCAGTAGTTAAATAAGACATCTTAATTAATTTAATTGCATCCAGATTTTTTCATCCTTCTATATAGGGGCGCAAAAGTAGCGCAAAAAGCTGAATTAACAGTTTTATTATAGTAAATTAATTGATAAAGAGAGCGGGAATTTCCTTATGCCCAGCCATTTGCCCTGCTTATTCCCAGCATTAATCCCCGCAATTCTGCCAAACCGCGCATGCGTCCAATGCAGGAATAACCGGGATTGGTTTGTTTGCCCATATCATCCAGCATCACATGCCCGTGATCGGGCCTGAACGGAATAGGCGCATTCACTTTTTGCTGAATGCTCAGCACTTCCTTTGCCACGGCATACATATCAGTATTGCCGCCAAGATGATCGGCTTCATAAAAATTACCAAATTCATCTCTTTTCGTATTACGCAGGTGCACAAAATGCAGACGATCGCCAATAGCCTGAACAATTTCAGGCAGATTATTTTTAATACCCGCGCCCAGAGAGCCTGAGCAAAAGCATATACCATTGCTTTTATTTTTCACAGAAGAAAGAATAAATTCAATATCCTCTTTGTTGCTTACAATTCGTGGCAGGCCTAAAATGTCAAATGGCGGATCATCCGGATGAATAGCCAATTTTATGTTTTCTTCATCAGCAACGGGTGCAATTTCCTGCAAAAAATATTTCAGGCTTTCACGCAGGGCTGTATGATCAATATCTTTATACCAATCCAGTTTTTCCTGCACTTCTTCCACGGTTATCTTTTTTTCACCGGGTAAACCAAATAACACGATGCGTGTAATTTCATCCAGTTGTGATTGCGAATATTGCTTAAACCTTTTTTCTGCTTCTGTAATAATAGTGCTGTTGTAACTTTCAGCAGCGTTTTTTCTTTTTAAAATATGTATATCAAAAACAGCCAGGTCAAACCAGTTAAAATACAAGGCACGTGAACCATCAGGCATGAGATAATCAAGGTTAGTACGCGTCCAGTCTGTAACCGGCATAAAATTGTAAGTAACGGTTTTTATACCGCAGGCGGAAAGATTGCGCAATGTTTCTTTATACTGCTCAATATATTTTTTATACCCGCCGGTTTGTGTTTTTATGGATTCATGCACTGTAACGCTTTCAACAACATCCCAGGTTAAGCCTGCGGCTTCAATAATGTCTTTTCTTTTTTTAATTTCATCAATCGTCCAAACATCGCCGTGCGGTACCTGGTGCAAAGCATTTACAATGCCAGTGGCGCCTGTTTGCAAAATATCCTTTAGTGTAACGGGGTCATCAGGACCAAACCACCGCCATGTTTCTTTTAACTGCATAATTTTTCCAGGTTAATTATTTGTTGAATAATTTTTATTGCTGCAAAAGTATCTTGTATTCATTACCAATATGGGCAATGTGATAAATAATATCATTTGTAAATTTTGTTATAAAGATGCCCCGTTTCTGTAAAAAATAAAATATAATCAACCAATTTACAGCCTGTAATACAATTACACATTTTCATTAGGTTTGCCACTCTTAAAATTCATGCATGAAGAAAATTAACTGGAGCAAGGTTACACCGCATCTTATTGCCATTGCTATTTTTTTAGTAGTGGCACTTATTTATTGCAAGCCTGCTTTACAGGGAAAAGTATTGCAGCAGGGAGACATCATTCATTGGAAAGGCATGGCGCAGAATTCTTTTAAATATAAAGAAACGCACGGGCATTTTCCTCTATGGACAAATGGCATGTTCAGCGGTATGCCGGCTTTCCAGATTACCCAGGACCCTTCCAATCCCTTTAACCTGATTTATCTGCATAAGGTTTTCTCATTGTTCCTTGGTAAACCGTTCCAGTTTTTCTTTTTGTTATGCCTGGGTTTTTATTTTTTAAGCCAGGTATATAAAGTTGATTACAGAATTGGCATTGCCGGTGCACTTGCTTATGCGTATGCATCGTTTAGTCCAATACTGGTGGTAGCGGGCCATGAATCGCAGGTGCTTGTAATGGCATATATGCCTGCATTGCTTGGCGCCGTATTGCTTGTATATCAAAAAAAATATTGGGTGGGCGCAGCACTTACAGCGTTGTTTACCAGTTTATTTATTGCCCTAAACCACTTGCAGGTAACCTATTATTTTTTAATAATTGCCTGTTTTATGACATTGTATTATGTCATAAAATGGGTTCGTGAAAAGGAATATAAACATCTTATTAAATCGCTGGTTATTGTTGGCATCATGGGTATTATAGGCGTGGCGTCAAACATGGTAATATTAGCCACTACTTATGATTTTTCCAAGGCCACCATGCGTAATGGCGTATTGAATTTAGATTCCAATAATACGTCAACAAAATCAACAGGCTTGCCTGTTGATTATGCTTTTCAGTGGAGCTTTCAGAAGTCAGAAGTTTTATCAATGCTCGTTCCTGATATTTATGGCGGGGTATCATCAGGCGGTAATGGCCTTGATAAAAATTCACATTTTGCAAAACTGGCAATACAAAGCGGTGTACCGGAAGACCAGGCTGTTCAACTTGCATCATCAATGCCAACATATTGGGGTGAACAACCATTTACTTCAGGGCCTGTTTATCTTGGTGCTATTATTTGCTTTCTGTTTGTTTTTGGAATGGTCTACCTGAAACGAAAAGATAAATGGTGGATACTGGCAGCCAGTGTTCTTGCCATCATGATGAGTTGGGGCAGGTTCTTCCCTGAATTCAATAATTTTCTATTTAACTACCTTCCCCTGTATAATAAATTCAGGGTTCCAACATACACACTTATTATTCCGCAATTGTTATTTCCTCTTCTTAGTATAGTTGCTTTACAGCAATTATTTTTTAGCGAAAACGACAAAACTTATGTGTGGAAAAAATTAAAGGTTTCAGGGCTTGTAATGATTGGAGCGTTTCTCCTGGCTGCCATGTTTTATTCAAGTTTTACGTATGAGTCATCAACAGATGGTTCAACCGTAAATTATCTAAGCCAGTTGACTGGTGGCAATAAAGATGTTGCCAATAACTTTTACAATGCATTAAAACAAGACAGGCAATCATTATTTGGCAGCGATATTATACGGTCATTAATATTTGTTGTACTTGCTTTTGGGCTTATCTGGTTGTACACAAAAGATAAACTCAAATCTTCATACGCAATGCTTGCAATTTTATTGTTAAGCTCTATTGATGTATTGGCCGTAGGAAGAAGATATTTAAATGATGAAAAATTTCAAACAAAAGAAGACCAGCAGGCACAAAGCTTTACACCTTCGGCTGTTGACCAGCAGATAATGCAGGATACAAGCTATTACCGCGTGCTTAATTTAACAGCCGATGTATTTAACGATGCCATGACGTCTTACTTTCATAATTCCATTGGTGGTTATAACCCGGCCAAGCTTGCTATTTACCAGGATTTAATTACCTACCAGTTAAGCAGCAAACTAAACATCAACGTGCTTAACATGCTCAACACAAAGTATGTGATTAACCGCGGTCAACAGGGACAGGCCGAAGTTCAAATCAACCCTGGTAATCTTGGGCCTTGCTGGTTTGCAAAACAGGTAGCTTATGTGAAAGATGATGCAGCGGCTATGCGGGCCCTGGATAATAACAATCCTGCTGACAGTGCAATTGTAGAAGAAGCTGAAAAAAGCAAAATTCCGTTTACACCGGCGTTCGATAGCACAGCATCTATTCATTTAATAAAGAATGATAACGATGTAATAACATACTCAAGTAAAAGCAATGCCAACCAGTTTGCAGTATTCAGCGAAATATATTATGATCGCGGATGGAAGGCATACATTGATGATAAAGAAACCCCGATTGTAAGAACAGATTATGTGCTGCGTGGCCTGGCTGTGCCCGCAGGCACTCACAATATCCGCTTTGAGTTTAAACCTGCATCATTTTATAACAGCTTAATTATTGCCATTATTGCATCCGCTATAGTATGGTTACTGTTAGCAGTTGCAGCATTCGTGCAGGTAAAGAAAAAATCAAAACAAATTATATAAATAAAAAAAAGTCCCCCCGATATGTAATCGGGAGGACTTAAAATTTCTATTAACACTAAAGTTAAAACTGCTTATTTTTTCTTTGCAGCTGCTTTTTTAGGAGCCGCTTTTTTTGCAGCTGCTTTCTTGGGAGCTGCTTTTTTAGGAGCTGCTTTCTTTGCTACTTTTTTAGGAGCTGCCTTTTTAGCGGCTGCTTTTTTAGGAGCAGCTTTTTTTGCTACCTTCTTAGGGGCTGCTTTTTTTGCGGCTTTTTTTGCTGTTGCCATAGTTTTGAAATTTAATGGTTAGTAAAATAATTTGACTAAAGTATAAACTATATTACTATGCGCCAAAAAAATTATCCATATAAAGTGGATAACTCATTTATATGGATAATACTATGGATGTAAAAATAAACTATAAGTAAGCTATGCCTGCGCAGGCATTACAGATACTGTAGTTTTATTGGCCTTTGTTTTCTTAAATTCAACAACGCCATCTGTAAGTGCAAACAAAGTAAAGTCTTTACCAACACCAACATTCTGACCAGGATGATAAACTGTTCCCCTTTGACGAACAATTATATTACCCGCAATAGCAGGCTGGCCACCATAAATTTTTACTCCTAAACGTTTGCTTTGCGAGTCGCGGCCATTTTTTACGCTGCCTTCACCTTTTTTATGTGCCATAATATTTTATTTAAAAACATTAAATAACAAATTTCAAAATCAAATCTCGTTTGTTATTAATGCGTGGTTTTGAAATTTAATTAAGCTATGCTTTCAATTTTAATTTGTGTGTATTGCGTTCTGTGGCCATGTTTCTTGCGAAAGCCTTTTCTCCTTTTCATCTTAAAAGCAATTACTTTATTGCCTTTAACCAGATCGTTTACAATTTCAGCCTTAACGGTTGCACTTGCATCTTTACCTGCAGAAAGTTTGCCATCAGCATTTACTAATAATATATCTGAGAATTCAACTTTATCTCCACTTTTACCTGCAATATGTGGTACATACAGGCTTTGCCCTTCCTGCACTTTGAATTGCTGACCGGCAATTTTAACTATAGCGAACATAACTTTTAAAAATTTGGACGGCAAAGGTAATGTTTTACTGCATATTTATGAAAAGAAATTTGCAAATATTCTCCTAACCTTCTTCTAAAGGCGGTTTTTAAAAGCACTTACTATTAAATTTGCGGCTTTAGCGTTTGCTTATGTATCTAAAATCCTTGTTAGCACGTCCGTTATCTACTTATGTTTCCGCCAAGACAAAGAAATGGATGGAATCCGCCGTTGAAGACCAGGAAAAAATAATGAAAACGCTGGTAAAATCAGCAAGGCAAACTGATTTCGGCAAAGATCATGGCTTTGATAAAATTGAATCTTATGAAGATTTCAAACGGCAAATCCCTGTGCGTGATTACGAACAACTTAAACCTTATGTTGAAAAAATTAAAGAAGGCAGGGAAAATGTACTCTGGAAAGGCAAGCCTATTTACCTCGCCAAAACCAGTGGTACCACGAGTGGTATAAAATATATACCCATTTCAAAACAATCAATTTCCAATCATATTGAAACAGCGAGAAATGCTTTGCTGTGTTATATGGCCGAGAGTGGCAACTCGCTTTTTGCTAACGGTAAAATGATTTTTCTGAGCGGCTCGCCTGAGCTGGAGCGCATTGGAGGCATACCCACCGGCAGGTTAAGCGGCATAGTAAACCATCACGTTCCAAGATATTTAAGAGGCAATCAACTCCCCACTTATGAAACAAATTGCATTGATGACTGGGAAACCAAACTGGATGCCATTGTAAAAGAAACCATCAAAGAAGATATGACGCTTATCAGCGGCATTCCGCCATGGATGCAAATGTATTTCGACAGGCTGATGGAAGTCTCCGGCAAAAAAGTGGGCGAACTGTTTAAAAATTTGTCGGTGCTGGTTTATGGCGGCGTAAACTTCGAACCTTATAAAAGCAGGATTGAAGAAAGCGTAGGCAGAAAGATTGATTCCATTGAATTGTTTCCTGCAAGCGAAGGTTTTTTTGCTTTCCAGGATTCACAGAAAGCAGAAGGCCTGTTATTAAATACCGATTCAGGTATCTTCTTTGAATTCATTCCGGCAAATGAAATTGGGAAGCCTGATCCGCAGAGGCTGCAGTTAAAAGATGTAAAGGTTAATGAAAACTATGCAATGATCGTAAGCAATAATGCAGGCCTCTGGGCTTACGATGTTGGCGACATGATAAAATTCGTAAGCGTTAAACCTTACCGCCTTGTGGTTACCGGAAGAACCAAACATTTTATTTCAGCTTTTGGCGAACATGTAATTGGAGAAGAAGTGGAGTTTGCATTAACCCATGCAGCGGGAAAATTAAACACAAACGTTATTGAATTTACCGTAGCGCCAATGGTAGCGCAAAAGGAAGGCAAAAGTTATCATGAATGGTTCATTGAATTTGAAGACATGCCTGAAAACATTACAGCGCTTGCTGAAGAAATTGATAACACCCTTCGGGAAAAAAATATTTACTACGACGACCTGATAAGCGGTAATATTCTTGAACCTTTAAAAATAGTGCCCATACGAAAGAATGGTTTTATAGATTATATGAAATCAATTGGCAAACTGGGCGGCCAGAATAAACTTCCACGCTTAAGCAACGAAAGGATAATTGCAAACGCTTTATATAATTACAAAGCCAATTAACGTTGTTGTTTCAGTAAATACATTTCATTTTACTTTCAGGTATTGTATTTGCTTAACGGCGTATCTTAATTCTTTTATCTTTACAAAATTCAAGCAGCAGCTATGGTTAAACGTATTGCAATTTTTGGTTCAACAGGTTCAATAGGCACACAGGCTTTGGAAGTAATAGAGGCAAACCCTGATAAATTTTCCGTAGAAATTCTTACCGCTTATACCAATGATAAATTATTAATTGAACAGGCGCTGAAGTTTAACCCCAATATTGTTGTAATTGCAGATGATAGAAAATATGAAATAGTAAAAGACGCTTTATCCAATACGCCCATTAAAGTATTTGCCGGCGAAAAGGCTTTGAATGAAGTGGCGCTGATGGATTCATACGATTTAATGCTGGCTGCCATTGTGGGCTATGCCGGTTTCCAGCCAACGTTTAATGCTATTGAAGCAGGAAAACCCGTTGCACTGGCCAACAAAGAAACGCTGGTGGTAGCAGGTGATATTGTAATGCAAAAAGCCTTTGAAAAAAGGGTTCCTGTTATTCCTGTTGACAGTGAGCACTCGGCTATTTTTCAATGTTTGGTTGGCGAAGGCAGGAATAAAATTGAAAAGATAATCCTCACCGCAAGCGGCGGTCCGTTTCTTGGTAAAAAACCGAATTTTTTAGTGAATGTAAAACGCGATCATGCATTGCAACATCCCAACTGGGCAATGGGCGCTAAAATAACTATTGACTCTGCCACCCTTATGAATAAAGGACTGGAAATGATAGAAGCCAAATGGCTGTTCAGTCTGCATCCCGACCAGATACAGGTTATGATCCATCCGCAAAGCATTATACACAGCATGGTGCAGTTTGAAGATGGCAGCATAAAAGCACAAATGGGCTTGCCTGATATGAAACTGCCCATTCAATATGCGCTGGCATTTCCGCAAAGACTACCTAATCAATTTCCACGATACGATTTTAAAAAACCTTCTACCTTAAACTTTGAAGAACCCGATTTACGCACGTTCCGCAATCTTGTGCTTGCAACAGAGGCCTTATACAAAGGCGGCAATATGCCCTGCATTTTAAATGCAGCTAACGAAATTGCTGTTTATGCTTTTCTGCGTAATAAAATAGGCTTCCTTGATATTACTGCTGTTATTGAAAAAACAATGGAGAAAATTAAATTTATAGAAAAGCCTGTGCTTACCGATTATTTTGAAAGCGATGCCGAAGCCCGTCAATACGCCGCATCATTAATACAATTATAAATTGACAACTGCGCCATTTATCCGGCTTATATTATTTGATTAACAAATGAATTGCTATCATTGCAAAATTTTTAAAGTTGTTTGAATGTATTCAGTATTATAAGCTCTAATGCTAAAACTGAATAAACGAATCAACAGTTGAAGTGTTGCGACGCAACAGGCGATGCCATAAAAACAAAAGCTGGTATCATAAAAAAATTGCGAAGCAATCTTAAAACATTTACAAACTTAAAAAGTCCGCCGTGGCGGATTAGGCTACTATGACATTATTAGCAATCGACTGGACAAGTGTTGGCGTTAAAATACTTCAGTTTATTTTATCATTTTCTATATTGGTTACACTGCACGAGCTGGGCCATTATGCCACTGCAAAATGGTTTAAATGCCGTGTTGAAAAATTCTACTTGTTTTTTGATCCGTGGTTCAGCATCTGGAAAAAAAAGATCGGTGAAACCATTTACGGAATTGGCTGGGTGCCTTTTGGCGGCTACGTGAAAATTTCGGGCATGGTGGATGAGAGCATGGATAAGGAACAAATGAAACAACCGCCAAAACCTTATGAGTTCAGGAGCAAACCCGCATGGCAACGTTTAATAATAATGGTGGCCGGTGTGTTTATGAATGTGGTGCTGGCAATCGTAATTTTTATAACAATTACATGGGTTTGGGGCGACCGTTATATTCCTGTTGAGAATTTAAAATATGGCGTATATGCTGATAGCCTTGGCACTAAAATAGGCCTGAAAGATGGCGATAATATTGTGCTTGTAGATACAACAAGAATTGAAAAAGTGGGCACGGTTGGCTCCACTATTATTATTAACCAGGCTAAATCTGTTACAATTAACCGGAATGGGGAGTTGATTAAATTGCCGCTGCCGCCGGGTTTTATCAGCCAGTTAAACAAAAACAGGCTGGGCGGTTTTTCGTATGTGCGTTTACCGCTTATTGTTGACTCTGTTTTAGAAAAAGCAAAAATTAAATCGGGCAATTTACAAAAAGGTGATTCTGTTATTGCCTTTAATAATTCTCCTGTACATTATAATGCCGATTATGTAAGGCTTGCAAAAGAATATAAAAATAAAGACGGCGTTATAACTGTTTTGCGCAATGGCAAAGACACCGTTAATGCAACCGTTACTTTTGATGATAACGGTAATAACTATATTGGCTTTAGAGGCGCTGATAAGGTTTTAGGCATCAAACAAATTAATTATACTTTTTTTGAGGCCATTCCTGCAGGCATGAACAAATGCTGGGAAACACTTGACAAATATGTACGTAATTTAAAACTGCTTTTTACTTCATCTGAAGTTAAAGTAAGCGATTCACTCGGCAGCGTAATCAGTATAGGCGATGCTTTCTCCGGCGTTTGGGACTGGCAAAGTTTCTGGACGCTTACTGCAATCTTTTCCATTCTTCTTGCATTCATGAATATACTGCCCATACCGGCCTTGGATGGCGGCCACGCATTGTTCTGTATTTATGAAATTATCACCGGGCGCAAACCAACGGATAAATTCATGGAATACGCACAAATGTTTGGTATGATCTTATTGCTTGGTTTAATGGCCTATGCACTGGGATTGGATATTTTCAGGCTGTTTAAATAATATAATTCGTTTACAGCATTAGCTGTAACGACAGTATTTATTCTTTCATAATCTTCGACAGCAGCCATATCACATTGCCGGTAGAGTTTGTCCAGATTTCTTTATAGGTAGCATTCACCTGCATGGGCATGTAAGGCGCATCTTCATTTTCAAAAGTCTCAATGCCCACGGGCACAGCACCTACCACATCGCCGGCATAAGCGCCATAGAGCGGCGGATAATTATATCCATCGCCATAAATCGTACTCATGGCAAAAGGATTGTATCCAACAATATATTCCAATTGCCTTGTGCCAATGTTTCGCAAGGTATCGTCATGCAAAGCATCCGCCAGCACAAAAGCCGCTTTTGCCTTTTCCATCAGCACAGAATGAAAACCCCTGAACTGGTAAGCCACAGGAAACCTGCGCAGGTAAAAATCGCCACCCAAATGAATGCCGTTTTTTGTTTCCGCATTATATTCTTCCATAGAAGGCATGCCCACAGCATCGCCTTCGTGGTAAATACCTTCAAAGTCTGCATTGTTCACTTCATATATCGCCGCAGGAAGAATACCATAGGGGGACATCACGGTGGAAGTTTCTTTTAAATAATCAGAATAGGCTTCGCAGCTTGCTTTCCATAAATGAGCATCTGCATTATCCGGCGCATCATGCAATAACATGGTTAGCCCGAGCATCATCATCTCTTCATTGCTGCGATGAAAATATTCGAGTATTCTTTTCTTCTTAGCAGATTCATAAAAGAAACCATGCAATGGCATTCTCCAATCGGTTCTTCGTTCCATTTGCTGCGCCTGCATCACCACGCGTGCATGCCGGGCAGCATCATTCAGATAGCGATCTTCTTTTGTCAAACGGTATAAATACATCGCCGCTACCACCGCCTGCGCATTCATCTCGGTTTCATTTTTTTCGTTGATGTCCGAATCAAATTTTGCGACTGCAAAACCATAATCCTCAATAGCCGCTTTTTTTAATAAATAACTAAAAGCCGCATCGTCTTTATAAAAAGGAACAGCAAGTGCGCAATAGGAAGCGGCAATAAAATTATCAGCCGGGGTATTAGTGGCTTTGTTTTCCATATCATCCTTGGTTCCTGTTTCATTGTCGCTCCAAATGCCAATGATGATGCCGCTTTCGCGGTAGCCATCGCCAAACCGGGTTTGCAGCGTCCAGTCCAAACCCCAGCGCGCTTCTTCCAGCAGCCGCTTATATAACTCAGGTCGTTTGTGCTGAATGGTGGAAGCCAACTCCAGCATACTGATACCCGCTCTTGCTGTATTGCCCACGCCCTGCGTTAAATCAGCCGCATCATGCCAGCCGCCGCTTACATTGATTTTTCTTCCGTCGGGACGCACACAATAAACATCCTGGTGGCAGATTTGATGAATGCCCGGTTGGTCGTAGCCACAGCGCTCCGCAAAAAAGAAATTCAGCGTATGCCATGCCGTGGCTAAGTAAGCATCATCGCCAATTAGAAAAGGTTTTGTTTCAAGCGAACCGATCTTTAATGTATAATAACCGGGTTTTTTAAAATTGGTGAAATCCATTGTTACAAAACCATTCCCTGTTTTTCTTCCATCACCGTTAAAAACGATTTTATGTTTTGCATCGAGCAATTGAAATTTGATGGTGTTTGTATGTTGTGCCAATGCCTGCTTGGCTGCATTGGTTCTATAGCCGCTATTGCTGAACGCAATGGCATTCCTTCGAAGGTCAAAGCCACGCGTGTTTTCCGCCGCCACTTTATCAATGCTCATATTGTCCACATACAACTTCAGCGTGTCTGAAGCACCTTTGGGAGAGCCCGTAAGCATGATATTCACCGAAAAGCCGGTGACTGCATCGCGGTATAAATCAGGTATTTCCCAAATAATGTGCGTCCATTTATTGGGATAGACTGTCACAAAATGCTGTCCTTCAAAACGGCCAGGTGTTGGCATTTCATGCTTTCCTTTGTTATACAATGTGCAGCCAACAAAAACCGAATTAAAGCCCGGAGCATCGGCATATACCCAAACAGAAAAACGATTGTATGCTTCCAGGTTTTCCCTGTTCAGGGGGCGCACCAGTTCGGCAGATGCATAACTCCTGTTGGTCGGATTTTTTTTAGCAAGCGAGGAAGGTGTTGTAATGAGTACACTGCCCTGGCCCGACACCGTATTGTTTTTATCCACGCTGATAGCGCCCGGCCCCTGCAGCTCCAGTGATTTGAAATCAGTAGCCAAAGGAAGGTAGCGTTGTAAGGTAGCTCTCTTTTTTTCCCACCTTGTGAAACCCATATCAGCAGAATCGGGCTTCATGGTAAAACGCAGGTATTGACTTTGATGAAGTTGTTTTTGCAATAAAGCATCCTGTGCATACGCGCAATGGATTACCATTCCAAAACAAAAAATAAAAAACAAAAATTTCTTAAAAACTGAATTTGATTTTATCATAAAATTTATTCTAAATCTTACTAAACAAAGAGCCGGCGCTCGTATAATAAATAATGTTGCCATCATCACTAATCACAACAGAAGTGGGCCGTTCGGGTGTTTTAATTTCTTTGATGAATTTGCCCTGCGCATCATACACATAAATTTCTCCGTCTGCTATATACACATTTCCTTTATCATCTTCTGCTGTTCCAAACTCGCCTTTCTCTGCAAAATATTTTAAGTTGCTTACATAGCCTTGCGCATCCACATCGAGCTTCACCGTGCGTTTATCATATTCATCAGTAACATAAGCGGGCTTGTTCGGAAACGCTTCAGACAAACAACTGGCCCTTGCAAGGTCATATACTTTTGGAATGATGGTAACGCCATCGGGCGCAATGAAACATTCCTCAGGCCTGTTTACAGTTACGGTATTGAAGTCGTGATAATCTCTCCAGCGATGGCCGGGATACAAGGCTTTATAAACATTTTGAACGCTGCTCATTTTTACTGTATCCAATAAATGAATGGTTTCATCAGGATTAGATGGATTAACTGAATACACCCACGTTGCAAAACCTGAATTACCCCAACCGCTGAATGAGGTTCCGCGGGCATCAGGCGGATTGGTAAATGCTTCCTGCTTTCCATTCACGATATAACCTTTCTGCGGATTGTATTTAAACACGACGAGTAAATTATCATTTTTATCACAAGCCAATGAAAGCGGCTCCCATGGATAATCTGCGAGCAATGTTGTTTGTTTCGATGAAGCATCATATTTATAAATTCTCTTCATTCTTGAATCGCAGAAATAAATATTGTTTTTGCTGTCGCGACAAATGCCTTCTGCAAATTCAAATCCTGTTGCAAGCTGATTTACTTCATTATTATTTGTAACAACCGAAGTGGCTTTATCAATATACAACCGGTTAAATTCCCACGGACGAACAGTTGTATTCGAGTTCACATCATACAAAGGATTGCTGGTGGTATATTTTATCTGGCTGTAATTATGCACGTTTAAAAATTCAATGTTGGACGAACCAAAATTTCTTATAGAATACGGATAAGGAACATTCACTCTTATCACACGAAACATATACAAATTGGCAAACACCATGTTTTTACAATGCTCTAATTCCATCGGCTGGCATTCAGAACTTTCGCGGCTTTCTTCTTCTAACTGCAATGCGTACACTTTAAAATTGGAAACATTGCTGAAACGAATTTCATTATGCACATGATGTTCGATAGACATGGCATAAATGCGTCCCGGTGTTGATGTATTGGAAATGTAAGCGCCGTTGGTGGCCCAGGTGTTTGCTGTCCAGATATTTTTAAATGTTCCGCCGCCGCCATCAGTAATCCACAAACTCCAGTATTGCGTTGCCCACAAAGGGTCGAAACCATTCACAAGGTTGTCGCCATAAATATCTTTCTCTTCGCTTTTGTGTTTCCAAATCCATTGCATTGTTCCGTGGCCGCCGATAAACTTCACATCATTCATGTAAGAATGTTCGCCCGCCATCCACTTGCATGCAACGGCGCGATAATTGGCAAAGCCTGTTGTAAGCCCGATGCCCGTTACAATATTGTTGCCGCCTTTGGAACTTTCAAGCAAAGGTTTTGGTGCGCCAAAGCCGCTGAATGCAGGCGTGCTTTCTGCTAGAATAAATTGAGTGCCGATTGGCGTCAATCCAATCAAAGCCGTATTGGGCTTTAGTTTGATGGTTTCACTTACGCGATACCAGCCTTGCGGCACATAAATGGTTTCGTATTTATCAATCGCATCCTGAATGGCTTTTGTATCATCCGTAACGCCATCGCCAACAGCACCCAGCGTTTTTAAATTTACCCAGCTATCTATAGCCGGAAAATCAGGAATATCTTTTTGCGCAGGCGCGGGTAAAGTTTTTAATGCTTCCATTTCAGCAATCGTTTTTACAACCGGGTCTGCATGCAAACTGTCCATTTGTAATCCCTGCATAAATGCTTTCACTTTATACACCTTTCCTTTTCCTTCCACTTTTTTTGTATCGTCGCGATAATTTACAAGCACCGGCACATTGCTGCAATCAATATTTTTCAAACTGATTTGATTGCCTGCATTATCCGGAAGGCTCACCAGAATCGCTTGTTGTTTTACATTTTCAAAACGGCAATCTTCCATGAATAATTTCTCTATATAATTCGGATTGATGTCAATAACCGACGGAACATTTTTTGCCTGCATGCGCACAATCGTCAAACCTGCTTCCTGTGTTTTGATAGCGGCTTTGCGCTGGCCTTCAAAATAAGTATCCACCATCATGAATTGCCAGCCCGGCGAAGGTTTCGTGGTATAGATGCCATATTCACCGCCAAAAAATTTTACATCTTCCATTTCATTGCCTACATCAAACATGCCGGCAAAACCATTGTTGATGTGAATGTCAACATGCGCAATAAAACTATGCTGCGCATAATGTGTGCGCAACGCCACTGCATACGGATTGCCATTTTCAATTTCCAGATCCACATTGCTCATAGCGCTGTAAAACGTTCCTGCGCCTGCATCTCCGGGTTTATGCCCCGGCCTGGGTACGCTGTGAATAAACCAGAACATGTATTTTGCATTGCCTTTGTCTGATGAATCAATCTCATTAAATCCCGGCGAATTTTTCTTCAGCACAATCAACGGGCGATTGGCGCCATAACCAATAATGCGAATGGCCTGCGGCACATAAATCGTTTTGCTGATGAGGTATTTTCCTTCGGGCAAAAAAAGTATTCCGAAATTGTGCGTGGTTTTTAATTCGTACAAAGCCTGTTGCAACACATCGCTCACATCCATTGAACCATCCGCTTTGATATTGAAATTTTCAGGCGTGAAATACACCGCATCCGAATCCATCAATTGTTTTGTATAAAACGATTTGCTTTTGGGTGTTGTATTTTTTTGTGCCTGGCTATAATTGATACAAAATAAAAAAGCTAAAAATGTTGCTGCAATAATTTTCATAATAGTGAATGTTATTGCAACAAACTTAAACATGATTTTGATTGAAGTCTGCAAATTGCTCTTTACAAAAAAACCGTTGCTTTTATAAACATGACAGGCTGTGCATTCAAGCTTAGCCTGCCGAAAAAAATTCCGGAAAGTAATAAATCAATTAAAAACTTCCGTTGAGGGTATGGAGGCTTTTTTTATATATTTACAACCTTTAAATTAAACCTGTAAATAATCAGATATGGATGCCGCCGTAAAACAAAAAGTTGACACCTGGCTTAATGGCAATTACGATAAAGAAACTAAAAATGAAATAAAAAAACTGCAAAGCAGTAAGGAAACAGAATTGATTGAATCGTTCTACCAGAACCTTGAATTTGGCACCGGCGGTTTGCGCGGTTTAATGGGCGTTGGCACCAACCGCATGAATAAGTACACGATTGGTATGGCCACGCAGGGTTTTGCCAACTATTTAAAGAAAACTTTAGGCGATGTTGAAATTAAAGTAGCTATTGCGCACGACAGCCGCAACAACAGCCGTTTTTTTGCAGAAACAACCGCTAATGTTTTTGCAGCCAATGGCATAAAGGTTTTTTTGTTTGAAGCGCTACGCCCTACGCCTGAATTAAGCTTCACCATCCGCCATTTAAAATTGAACGGCGGCGTTGTAATAACCGCTTCCCATAATCCGAAAGAATACAATGGTTATAAAGCTTATTGGAATGATGGCGGGCAACTGGTTCCGCCACACGATAAAAATGTAATTAAAGAAGTAGAAGCCATTAAAAGTGTGGATGATGTTAAGTTCAGCGGCGGTGAATCAAACATTACTATCATCGGTAAAGATATTGATGAGGCTTATATTAAAATGGTAAAAAGCCTGAGTGTTTATCCTGATGTTATTCAAAAACAGCACGATCTTAAAATCGTTTATACGCCCATTCATGGCACAGGCATAACACTGGTGCCAAAAGTGCTGAAAGAATTTGGTTTTGATAATGTAACGGTTGTGGAAGAACAGGAAACACCCGATGGCAATTTTCCAACCGTTGTTTATCCTAATCCGGAAGAAAGTGAGACCATGAGCATCGGCCTTAAAAAGGCTGCTGAACTGGATGCTGATATTTTATTAGGCACCGACCCGGATGCAGACCGCGTTGGCATCGGCATAAAAAATCATAAAGGCCAATGGGTGTTAATGAATGGTAATCAAACAGCGGTGCTGGCTATTTCTTACATGCTCGAAGCACGCAAAGCCAAAGGCATTGCACAGGCAAATGATATGGTTATAAAAACGATTGTAACCACTTATATGATTGACGCCATTGCAGAAAAAAATAATGTTGCATGTTATAATGTGCTTACCGGTTTTAAGTGGATTGCTGAATTAATAAAAGAGAAAGAAGGCAAGGAAAATTATATCATCGGTGGTGAAGAAAGTTTTGGTTTGATGGTGGGCGATAAGCTGCGTGATAAAGATGCTGTATCAGCCGTGGCCTTCTTATGCGAAATGGCGGCTTATGAAAAGAATAAAGGCGTTAGCTTATATGATAAGCTCATCGATCTTTATATTCAATATGGTTTCTTTTATGAAGAACTGATAAGCATTACTAAAAAAGGTATGCGCGGGCAGGAAGAAATTGCGGAGATGATGAAAGCTTATCGAGATAATCCGCCTACAACTATTAATAACTCCCCGGTTGTTGAATTACTCGATTATCAAACACAGGAAGGCAAAAATTTAAAAACCGGTAACTCCTGGAAAATTGATTTGCCGAAAAGCAATGTATTACAGTTTAAGCTGGAGGACGGTTCAAAAATTTCGGCAAGGCCAAGTGGTACTGAACCGAAAATTAAATTCTATTTTAGCGTGCGCACTACGCTTAAAAACAAAGAAGCGTTTGATGATGCACTGGCTTCACAAAAACAAAAGATACAGGATATTATTGTTGACATGAAGCTGAAATAATTTTTTAAGCCAATTGCTATACTTACTGCCTCGCATTTAGCGGGGCAGTTTATTTTTGCGCCATGCGTAAACCGGATTTGCGCTGAGAAGCTTTTGACTTCAAATTAATATGAGCGTTGTTGAATAACCGACTCCAAACCTTTAATATCAACAGATTGCCACAGATGCACAGATTTTTTTTGCTTTGGTGATAACATTTATATCTGTGCATCTGTGGCAATAAATATCTTAAATTGCTGAATAAATTAGCCTCAGGCCTTTAATATCAAACCCATGAAATTTTCCGCTAAAAGAAGAAACTTATAAGATCATAGGCCTTTGTATGGAAGTAAATAATAACACGGCCCTGGTTTTTTCGCAATTGTTTATAAGATGCTTTGGAATTGAACTCAATAATGAATTTTATGGATTACACGCTTAAAATAACTATTGCATAATTGTTACCTGCAGTTTTATTTTTGCGCCATGCGTAAACTAAGCATGGATGAACTGAACCGTAAAACAGTTGAAGAATTTAAGCAGGCGGAAAAACATAAGATAATTGTAGTGCTCGATAATATCCGCAGCGCTTACAATGTGGGCAGCATCTTCCGCACATCGGATGCCTTTTTAATTGAATGCATTTTTGTTTGCGGTTATACGCCGCCGCCAACGCACCGGCAGGTTGATAAAACGGCGCTTGGCGCATCTGAAACAGTTGACTGGATGCAGTTTGACAATATTGTTGACGCCATCAATCAACTCAAACAAAATGATTATAGAATTTATGCCGTTGAGCAGGCTGAACAAAGTATTTCACTTGAAAATTTTTCTATCCCCCACAACCAAAAAACAGCCGTTGTTTTTGGCAATGAAGTAACCGGCGTGCAGGACCTGGTGATGCAGCAATGCGACGGCTGCATTGAAATTCCGCAGCAGGGTATGAAGCATTCTTTAAATGTAAGCGTTGCCGCCGGTGTTGTATTATGGCAGCTGGTAAAAAGTATAACATACGCTGATCTTTGAAATTAAAATAAACTTCTCTTCTGCAGCATGACAGTTGAAAACACGGCACCTTCCGTTTTAAAAACAAAACCGCATTTTAATATACTTGATGGCTTAAGGGGCATAGCAGCACTGGCTGTTGTTATATTTCATTTTATGGAATGGGTTTTCCCGGATTACAACCAAAACTTTATAGGCCACGGTTTTCTCGCAGTTGATTTTTTCTTCTGCCTTTCCGGTTTTGTTATTGGTTATGCTTATGATAACCGCATGCCGCAAATGGGTTTAAAAAATTTCTTCGCTCTGCGTTTAATACGGTTGCATCCGCTCGTTGTATTGGGTACTGTACTTGGTGTTGCGGGCTTCCTGCTCGATCCATTTTCCAATGCTTATACCAGTTACAATACAGGCAGGGTTTTATTGCTCTTTATGAGTTCAATCATGCTTATTCCAATGCCTGCAATGGAAGACCGCGGTTTTAATTTATTTGGCCTGAATGCGCCATCGTGGTCGCTGTTTTGGGAATATATCGCCAACATTATTTATGCATTTATTTTATGCAGGATAAAGCGAAGCCTGCTTATTATAATAACAATATCGGCGGCTATACTTTTATGTTATGTAAGCTATCGTTCGGGTAATTTATTGGGCGGCTGGTCAGGGGAAACTTTTTGGGATGGCGGCACAAGATTGGCCTATTCATTTTCTGCAGGAATTTTAATATATCGCAGTAACTGGATCATTAAAAACAATATCGGTTTTATTGGCCTCACAGTGTTGTTAAGCCTGGCTTTTATTATGCCCGGAACAAGTTTTAACTGGTTAACAGAATTGCTTGTTGTGTTGTTTTATTTTCCCTTGATCGTATCGCTTGGCGCAGGCGCTGCACTTAATCCGAAAATGAAAAACATCTGCGTGTTTTCAGGCAACATATCCTATCCTTTATATATGACACATTATGCCGCAATATGGATATTCGGCAATTATTACACCGGCTTCAAACCATCAATGGATAAACTTCCTTTCATTATTATTCCCGGTATATTTTTTTTAGTTGCATTTGCCTGGCTGGTGATGAAATTTTATGATATCCCGGTAAGAAAATATTTGAAGAAGAAGTTTGTGGATTCGTAATAACATTTACTTTGGCTTGCAGCCAGGTTCGAATCGTCTTTGGGTTACCAGCCAAGATATTTAAGAAGAAAAAAAGTAACTTTAAGTTATGGAAACACAAGCCATTCCAAGAACTATAAAGCAGGTGTTTGACATGTTGCCGCAAGGCACATTGGCACAACTCATAAACAATAACATTATTATGTCTCCCGCACCCACAGAAGCGCACCAGCGCATGTTGATTTTTTTGTCTACTGAAATAAATGTGTACGTAAGGAAAAATAAATTAGGCAGGGTTTATTTTTCACCTTTAGATGTAGAATTAAATTATGGCAATGTGTATCAGCCCGACTTATTATTTATCAGCAATGAAAACGCCGGCATCATTCATCAAAAACGCATTTATGGCGCTCCTGATTTAGTAATAGAAATTTTATCATCAGGAACTGAAAAATATGATTTAGGCAAAAAGCTTGAAGTATATGAAAAATCCGGTGTGCAGGAATATATTATAATTGATTTTATGCAGGAAAAACCAACTGCAAAAGCTTTTCTTTCAGATGTATTTAAAACTCAGTTTAAAGTTGAGTATGAAAATTCATCAGTTGTAACCATCCGCACTTTAAATAACCTGCAAATAAATTTGGAAGAGTATTAACTCCCTTTCCCAAAGAGAGTGTATAAAAACTTCAACCTATTTTTGCAGCATGACCACGGTTAAGAACTATTTATCACTCGTAAAATTTTCACATACAATATTTGCATTACCGTTTGCATTGATTGGATTTTTTTTGGGAGTAATGTGGAAACAAACTCATACCATAACTGCTGTTCCATATTATATTTATTATGGCTTACCTTTTATAGGAGTCCTCATCTGCATGGTTTCCGCCCGCAGCGCCGCCATGGCTTTCAACCGTTATCTCGACAGGAGCTTCGACGCCAAAAATCCAAGAACCGCCATTCGCGAAATTCCCAAAGGCATTATATCGCCGCAAAGCGCGTTAAGGTTTGTAATATTGAATTGCGTCATCTTTATAACAGCAACATTTTTTATCAATGAAATTTGCTTCTTCCTCTCTCCTATAGCTTTGTTTGTGGTATTGTTTTACAGTTATACAAAACGTTTTACACCCCTTTGCCACCTGGTATTAGGTTTAGGTTTATCACTTGCGCCCATTGGCGCTTACCTGGCCGTAACAGGCAGGTTTGATGTATTGCCCATATTATTTTCATTCGCTGTAATATTCTGGGTGAGCGGTTTTGACATTATTTATGCTCTGCAGGATATTGAGTTCGATCAATCACAAAAACTCTATTCTATTCCTGCTGTTGTGGGCAAATCAAAAGCCCTGCATGTTTCTGAATCATTGCACCTGTTGAGCGCAGCCTGTGTGATTGCCGCCGGTTTCTATGGTCATTTTCACTTTGTGTACTGGATAGGCATTGCTGTTTTTTGCGGCATGCTATTGTACCAGCACTCTATCGTTAAACCAAACGATTTAAGACGGGTAAACCTCGCCTTTATGACGGCCAACGGTATTGCAAGCGTAGTATTTGGAGTTCTTGTAATCGCAGATCTGTTTATAAACTAAACTGTCATTTATCATCCGTTAACAATTTTATGCCCCGAATTCTCTGCATAGATTATGGTAAAAAACGTACCGGCCTCGCCGTAACCGATCCTTTTAAAATTATTGCATCGGCATTAACAACCGTTGAAACAAAAGACCTGTTTTCTTTTCTTAAAAAATATTTTCAGCAGGAAGCAGTAGAATTGGTATTGGTTGGCGAGCCCAAAAACTGGGATGAAAGCGATACACATGCCACGCCACTGGTGCATCAGTTCATACAAAAATTTAAGAAAGATTTTCCATTGATGAAAATTGAAACGGTTGATGAACGTTACACTTCCAAACTGGCTTCGCAGGCAATGGTTGAAATGGGCATGAAGAAAAAAGACCGCCAAAAAAAGGGAAATGTTGACCAAATAGCCGCCACCATTATGTTGCAGGAGTATTTGAAAGCTCTTAACTTTTAATTTTTTACTTTTGTTGCTATGGCAACTATTATTACCATAACAAAGGATGATACAAAAGACTCTATAAAAAAGAAAGTAGAAGCCGTTGGCGATTCATCTAAATTTATTAATGGCCTTGATGCAAAAAAGTTTACAGGCAAAATAAAATCTTTTGGTGATGGCCTTGATTTTCAAAGAAAACTGAGAAATGAGTGGAATTAAAATTCTTGCAGATACCAATGCCATTATTTATCATCTTGCAGGAAACCAAAAGATTGAAACCATCCTGAATAATAATCTTATCTATATTTCATCTATAACGTACGCTCAATTGCTTTCAAAGCAATATATCAGTTCTATACATATTATTCATACAAACGACCTTATTTGCGAAATTGCCGCTGGCTTAAGAAAAAACTTTAAAATTAAACTTCCTGATGCTATTATTGCCGCAACGAGTTTTTTCCTGAACACTCCTTTAATAACGTTTGATGAAGTTTTTTATAAAATAGATGATTTAAAAATATTAAAGTTAGATCTCTCATGATTTTACCTATCGTAGCATACGGCACACCGGTTTTAAGAACGGTTGCAAAAAATATAACGCCAGATTATCCCAATCTCGAAAAGCTGGTTGCAGATATGTGGGAAACACTCTACGCCAGCAGCGGCGTGGGTTTGGCTGCACCGCAGGTGAATAAAGACATCCGCCTGTTTCTTGTGGACAGCGAGCAGCTTTTTGCCAACCAGGAAGATGATGAAAAAGGTAAGTATCCCGATGAACCAGGTTTTAAAAAAGTGTTCATTAATGCAAAGATCATTGAAACCAATGGTTTGCCCTGGGATTATAACGAAGGCTGTTTAAGCATTCCTAAAATAAGGGAAGATATTTCAAGGCCGGAGAGCGTAACCATTGAATATGATGATGAAAATTTCAATCATCATATTGATACATTTAATGGTATCACAGCCCGCATCATTCAGCATGAATACGACCATATTGAAGGCAAACTTTTTATAGATTACCTTAAGCCATTCAGAAAAAAATTATTGCAGGGTAAGCTTACTGACATTACTAAAGGAAAGGTGAAAGTGGATTATAAAATGGCATTCCCCAAATAAAACGCCCTATGTAAAATATATTTTTCAAGCAGAAGACCCAGGGCGTTGCATGAGACCATTAAAAAACAGACTTGTACGAATGAAATTAATTTATGTAGTCTTTGTCTTAACCCTGTTGCCTGCCATTACTTTTTCTCAGCAAAAAGATTCTTTTATTGTTGAAGGAAAAGACACTACTATTATTATTGATAAAGGCACTTTTACGCTTAAACCGGTAATTGTGCAAAGCGGCATTGACTATGAAAGCCTCCTGCGCCGCATTCAAAACGATACTACTTTTTATAAAGCATTCCGCAACCTGCATATTGTTGCATTCACATCATACAACAATATAAGCATGCTGAATAAAAGCGGCGGCGTGCAGGCAAGCTATTACAGTAAAACAAAGCAGCACCGTGAAAACGGCTGCCGTTATATGGAAACGCTCGATCAAAAAACCACCGGCGATTTTCTTAAGCCTAACGGCGACTTTAATTATTTAACGGGTGAAATGTATGCATCCATTTTTCTTACCAAAGGCAAAACCTGCGGTGAAGATAATATTGTTGCAGGCCGCGAATTTTCTACCGCCGGCAAAAGCGGCACCGAAAAACACAAAGAACAATTAAAGATGCTGTTCTTTAATCCCGGCAGAAAAATTCCGGGCATACCGTTTATTGGCAATAAGCTCGACCTGTATGATGAAGATGCGCATAAGCTTTATGATTATGCACTTGATTACGATACTTACAAAGGCAATTCCGTTTATATTTTCAGCATAAAACCTAAAGAAGGCCTCGGCTTTTTTAGCAGGAAGAATATTGTAGTGGATGAAATGACAACAAGGTTTGATGCTGCAACAATGGAAGTGGTAAGCCGCAGTTATTCATTAAGCTATAAAGCGGGGCTTTATGATTTTAATGTAACGATGGAAGTAGAGATGACGCATGTTGGTAATTTGCTGGTGCCTGAAGCCATGCGTTATAAAGGCAACTTCAGTGCGATAACCAAAAAAAGAGAACGCGGAGAATTTACCGCAACATTATTTGATTTTAAGCCGGAACTTTGACGGGTTACCACGTCAGGCAGTCAAAGCCCTGAGATCATTTAAACATCCCAATTTCACATGAACAGGTTAGAAGAATTATTTCAGCGCAAGAAAGAAAAAATATTAAATGTTTACTGCACCGCTGGCTTTCCTGAACTGGACAGCACATTAACAGTGATGAAAGCTTTGCAGGATAATGGCGCCGATATTATTGAGCTTGGCATGCCTTACAGCGATCCGCTGGCTGACGGGCCGGTTATACAGGCAAGTGGCACAAGGGCTTTGCAGAACGGCATGACGATTGAAAAACTGTTTGCCCAATTGCAGGATTGCCGCAAAGAAATTTATATACCCATTATTTTAATGGGCTACATGAACCCTGTGCTGCAATATGGCTTTGAAAGGTTTTGCCAGCATGCCGCCGCCATTCCGGTTGATGGTTTAATTCTTCCCGATTTGCCGGAACATGAATTTGAAACGGAATACGGCCCCATCATTAAGCGCTATGGCCTTGACTTTATTTTTTTGGTAACGCCAGAAACATCGGAAGAAAGAATAAAAAAACTGGATGAATTAAGCACTGGTTTTTTATATGCGGTTTCCTCTTCATCCACAACAGGTAAGCAGCAGGATTTTGATGCAGTTGAAAAATATTTGCAGCGCCTGCAAGGCATGAACTTAAAAAATCCTGTACTGGTGGGTTTTGGTATAAAAGATAAACAAAGTTTTGAAACCGCCTGCAAGCATGCCAGCGGCGCTATTATCGGCACGGCTTATATTAAAAATATTGAATCGGCACAAGATATTAAGGCAGGTACCAAAGCATTTTTGCAGCCGATTATTGGTTAGTAATTCAATATGCGGTACAAGTGAGTGACCAACCCTGCCTGCGTGAATGTAGTTCGGGCAGGGAAGATGCCATGCAATACCATAGCTGGCAACATAATAAACTAAATCTTTGCGAAGCAATGATTTTTAAATTTGAACAGTAAATATGAATGCTATTATGATGCGGAAATGGATTTTTATGTTGTTGTTATTACCTGCAATTGCAAATGCACAGGATAAGAAGAATTTTTTGATAACAGGCCATATCACATCTGTTCCAGAAAGCACGCAGGTTATTTTACTTGGCTTTAATGGCACCGATACGCTTGCCACTTCTACCGTGCAAAATGGCATTTTTAAATTGAGCGGCGCAGTTGATAATATTGATGCCCGTATTATTCTTTTTCCATCATTGCAGCGCAGGGTTGTGGTATTTATGGGCGGCGATACGGTGAACATTAACGGCAGCAGCGAAAATGATATGGTAATTACCGGCTCGCCCAGCAATATTGAATATGAAGAATTTTTATACGACATTAAGCCTATAAATGATTACGTAAGTTATTACCGCAACCAGGTAATGTCGGCTACATCGCAGGGCCTGCATGATTCTGCTTCTATTATGCTGAACACAGCTTATAATATTTATCAAAATTCAATTGACCGTTTTCTTCAGCGTAAAAAAAATTCTCCCGTTGCAGCTTTATTGCTGGCATACAGCTATGATACCGACCCTAACCGCGATGTATTATTGCTTGAAAAGAGATATGCGCAGCTTGGCGGCCCTGCATTAAAAAGCCAGTTTGCCACAAACCTTTCAGAAGTAATTAAACGTGATAAAATAGGCGCTGTGGGTACGCAGTCAATTGAGTTTTCGCAACCGGACACATCGGGTAAAAAAGTTTCTTTCTCACAGTTTAAGGGAAAGTATGTGCTGATTGATTTTTGGGCAAGCTGGTGCAAGCCCTGCCGCCTGGAAAACCCTAACGTGGTGGCTGCTTACAATAAATACAAAGACAAAAATTTTACGGTGCTCGGCGTTTCGCTGGATGCCGATAAAGCAAGCTGGCTTAAAGCCATTCACGCCGATAATTTAAGCTGGACGCACGTGAGTGATTTGAAACAATTTCAGAATGCGGTGGCAGAAATGTATCATATAGACATGATACCTCAAAACATACTCGTTGACCCCAATGGTAAAATTATTGCCCGCAACCTTCGCGGCGATGCATTGGAACAAAAGCTGAAGGAAGTGCTGAATTGAAAGCTGCTAAAAAGCTGTGAGCCATGAGCTGCGTGCATTCACTTATTACATCATCCATAACTGATTATTTATTGCTCATTCAATGTCGTTCATTTAAGAAAATATTCAACAAAACAATGTTCAATTGCAAACTCAGCAAATTGAGCATTGAATATTGATTATTGATTATTGTATTTTTCAAAAAATTAAACCTTAAATCAACGACATTGATTGCTCATTGGTTATTTTTCTTCAAGCTGCAGGCACCCCTAAAAAATAAGATTGGTTTTGTTCTTTATCTTTTCGGGAGTAAGCTCGGTTACAAGCTGCACGCCGTTTATTTTTTTCAGGTTTTGCTGCAGCAGCAAGAAATCTTCATCATTCAGGTTGGCAGATTTGGCAAGCCATAAAAAATCGAAATGCTTAAATTCAGGTAAAAGGTGTTCCCCTTCAAACTGGTTGTGATAAATATAATGTTCGGTTTCACAGCCCGGCTCGCAAAACTGGTACACTTCAAAAAAATAATTCCTGCCTTTTTTGTTTAACTGAATTTCAGCATCGGCATTCAGCCTGAAATCTACATGCAAATGCGTATTCACCAGCCAGCAAAAGCGGAAATTCTTGGTTTGCGACATTATGCCCAGCATTCTTGCACCGGTAAAAAAATCATCTTCAATGCCATCAATATTTAAAACCAGTTTTGCCATAAAGAAAGCAAGTAACTAAACATTTTTGTTTCGGGAAAGAGGTTGATTGTATTTTTCTGATGGCTGCTGCTCTTATGCTGCCTTACAAATACGGGCGAAGTTGAAATCCATTTGTATAAAGGAAAGGCAACAACCGGCAATCCGGTAATAATTCAAGCTACAGAACAGTTTGGAATACAGAAAGGATTCAGCACCGTTACAGTTGTAAACCCTTCCACCCTGCAGGAAGCAAGGTTCACGGCAATGGTGAG
>NZ_FOXQ01000008.1 GCF_900115755.1 Parafilimonas terrae | reverse complement strand
AGTTGTCAAAGATGGTTTATTTAAAATATTGGTTTTGTAATCGTTTCCACTTTTTTTGCCACTGATATAAATTAAAAGCGCTACTAAGATTATAACAGCAACACTAACGAGGGGGCTCTTGATTATTTGTTTGACTTGCATTTGAATTTTGATTTGATGATGTGGAAGGATAAATTGCATTTGATGCAGCACCTGAAGATAAATATCCTGCTACACTACTCCAATAACCAGGTAAGAGATTAAGACCCGCTCTTACTGTAGAATTGCCTCCAGGTCTTAAACTTGCAGCAGAATATGGTATGCTCAGTTTCCCACCAATCGAACCAGTAACACCACTTAAAACGGTACCTGTTACTATATCAGTTCCACCTGATAAATGATAGCCCGTATTATCTCTAAAGGACAAGGAACCCGCAAATGATGCGGTCCATGGATTTCCAAAAGCTGCACTTGCACCTACATTGTACCAATTTACAGGGCCATCTGTATTAACCGTTTTTTGAGCTAATAAGTCAACGGTACCACCAACTAGTGCCTTTGTTAAACCAACACGTGTGAAAGGATTATTGATAGCCCATAATGAACCCCCCGTATATGCAGCCACAGGTAACGCTGTGCCAACTAACGCGGCACCGAAAGTAACTTTGCCAATATTATCAGCCATTTGCCAATTACCTTTCTGCTCTTTTATAATATCAGTTTCAAATCGCTGCCACCTGCCTACATCTTTCGC
Organism: Parafilimonas terrae; assembly: GCF_900115755.1. Taxonomy (GTDB): domain Bacteria; phylum Bacteroidota; class Bacteroidia; order Chitinophagales; family Chitinophagaceae; genus Parafilimonas; species Parafilimonas terrae. The sequence goes on along the minus strand of NZ_FOXQ01000008.1, from coordinate 213,133 downwards.
TGGCAGTTTAATTTTAGGGTCTTCATTATACCACGAGTAATCATTCGCTGTTGAAGAAATACCATCTACTGTTTCAACCCATTGATGATGAGTAACCCAATATTTAGCGCCTGTCTTATCTTTAACCAACTGCTGTTCTGCCCTGGTTAAGACAGTCTTTCCTTTCTCAGTTACATGTGACGCTGCATAAACGTTCACGCTTCCAGGCACAACTTCCCAATCACTTTGATTCCCGGCAGGCTCTAATCCATCCAAGTCTATATTTTTTATTGGGCTGTTACCCGCAAATTGATAAGGCGTGTACCAAGGATACTTTTGGGTGATTGGGTCAATGCTTAAAAACCTCACGGTCCTTGCATCGTATATTCTTGCACCGTAATCATAATCTTCGCTTGTAATATTTGGATCTTTTTCCTTACCATTAAACCCATACCTGTAAGACAAAGAACTTGTGGCCGTATATGTCCTCATTGGCATTTGCATACCGCCGGAATGCTATTCAAATAGCTTATGTAATCATAAACAATATAGGATTTTAAATCGAATTGTTTAGCCTTAAACTAAAAAGCCTGCGCAAGAAAAATAAAATGTCGCAGCTTGACCTGGAAGTGGCTACCGGAATCAATCACAGCGATATTAGCCGCATAGAAAACGGTAAGCTAAACATAGAGTTCTTTACGATGGTTAAACTGGCTGCCGCACTTAAAGCTGAACTTGTTGACTTCTTTAAATAAGTTGCTGTATAGAATAAAAACATCTACCCAACAACAATTGAGCTCTATGAACGCATGCTTAAGAAAAAATGAACCCATTGAGAACTGATGAAGGAATGTAATAGCCGTTGGCAACGAATATTAACGGCGATGAACCATACTAAAAACAATACGGTTATAAATAAAAGCCGAAAGCTATTTACGCTAACGGCCCTTTAACTCAATCAAAAGCGTTTTTAGATTTTAAAAAATCATTTAACTTTATTAATTCTTCTTCTTCAAAACCGTTACGGCTATCAATGGTATAAATTCTCCTTTTATTTTCTAAAACATCTAATACAAAATAGCCTGGGCTTCGAAAAGAAGCCTTTTTTAAGAGTTTAAATTCGACTTTATTTCTTTCGATAACGATTTCTTCTTTTGAAAAAAAATGATACTTTATAATCTTTACATTCAAAGCATCAATGCTGATACTTTGAGTAAAATTTTCAGAAATTAAAATTGCTTCTATAACTAAAAAAATAATTAGGGTCCCAAAGAAAAAAGAAGGATTTATCATCTGTATTATTAAAAAACCAACCACTATCCATAAACTAGATTTGATTAAAGACTTATAATAATCTTTTTTACTTTTTATTTCTATCACAACGCTAATTTAATAATTATCAGACGAGCCAGCACCACCAGATGTACCCTTTGCATAACCAGAAAACTTTAAACTTTGCCCTTCATTAATTTTATTAATATCTTTTATTCCATTGTCCTTAGCTATTGTTTCGACAGTAGTATGAAATTTATCAGCAATACTTGTAAGATTATCACCTTGTTGAACCGTATAAGAGAAAGCATAACTTAAGGATTGTTTCAGCTTTCCACCACTGGCATCATTGGCCAGATTAAACGACTCTAACACGAACCCTTTAGTGTCGCTAATTTGATCCAACAGAGCAATTGTGTTGGCTATAGTCGGAGTGTTATTAAGGGTTTTGGCTGCATCAATTATACCCAAACCACTATTAACTAATCCATTAAGCGAGCCTGCAGTAGATAAAGTAGGTGTAAACTGTCCAAGTGCATCAATAAAAGGTGCATATTTAGATCCTGTGCCATAAGCTATTAATCCAGGAATTGAACCTGAATTTTGTAATACATCATTTGTCTTTTTTGAAAAGAGAGCATCCATCATTTGTGCAGTTCCTATTGACATCTCTCCAAAAGAAAATTGCAATGCCACGACACCTCCGACCGCTGCGCCTGCCCCATCTGTCGCACTTATATAACTTACAGAAGCAAGCGCCCCAATTGTTCCAGTAGTAAAATTCCATGCGCCCCCTATGAATTTTCCGGTTCTTGATTCCGAAAATGCTTGTGCAGATTTACTAAACTGCTGAGACATCATTTGACCAGCAGTTCTTGCCTTAACGGGTGTAAGTATCGGAAAAAATGTCAACCCTTTATTTGTACTCGTTTTTTCTTCCAACCCATCTAAATCAATCGCCCAAATCGGCTTGTTGCCTGCAAACTGATAAGGTGTATACCAAGGGTAAGATTGGAATAACGGGTCAACACTCAAAAACCTGCCTGTCCTCGGATCATAAATCCTGAACCCATAATCATACTGGTTGCCTTCACCTTTAACCTCGTTGTCTTTTTCTTTCCCATTGAATCCGTACCTATAAGACAAAGAACTTGAAGCAGTATATGCCCTCATCGGCATTTGCATACCGCCGGGATAGTAGTCATTGGCCGATTCTATATACGCCTTGCAAAAACTTACCGTAACATTATCCGAACTAACCTGTATCTTCTTGTCGCTGATAACAGCCAGCACATTACCCAGATGGTTGGTAAGCTCATAATGCTTCTGCCCTCTTGTAAATGTAGCAAAATATCCCACTTCACCAAGTGTTGGTAAATCTTCCAGGGCTGGCGGAGTAACCGTCATATCCTTGTTGGGTGTAAACGTGCCCAGCCTGCTGCTGCCATATATGTCTGCCTCCGTCCAGGTAAGATGTCCGCTGTTCACCGATGCATCACCCGCTGTATATATGCTTAAGATATTGCCGCTGGCATCCCTTACATACCAGGTCTCAACATCTCCTACTGTCTTGCTTACCCGGTTGCCGGCAGCATCATACTTATAGGTTATTGTGGTGCCATCAGTTTTATTGATTGTTTTTATCTTTCCATACACCGTCCATTCAATGCTGCTTATGCCTTCTTTTACATCTGCAGTAAGGTTACCGATAGCATCGTAGCTGTAATTGTTGGCGCTTTGGTTATCAATATCGGTAGTGTAGGCATTCACGCCAATTTTATCCTTTATGTAATTCAGTTGGTTGGTGCCTGCATTGTATTTGTAGCTCAGGCTGTCCATCACCGTGGCACTTACCAGGTTCACATTCTTGCTGCCATAACGCCGGTACCTGGTAATATTACCGTTGGCATCATAAGCGGCATCTTCACCAAAATCATCCACCGCTACCGGCGCCCATATATTGCTTACATTGGTAAACCCGATGCTGCTCTTAAAGGCCCGCATCTGCACCAGCCGGTTAAGCTGGTCGTATTGATAGGCATACAATACAGGCTTAATGTTGGTACCGTTTACAGGCACATCATTAAAGTTCGTGCTCATGGCAGCTATGTTGCCATTGTACAACGGAGAGAAAGAGGCATTCAGCGGGTCGGCATTGGCAAACGGCTGCAACAGGGCGCTTCGCTTGATGGCGCTGTAATCAGACTGGCCATAATAGTATAATGCCAAACCAAACACATCCCGGCCAATCATGGCATTGGGTGCATATTCCGCCGCACGGCCGTCAGCGCCGATATCGAACTTGGTGCCCGGTGAGGTGGAGTTGACACCTTTCAGCCAGCCCTGCAACGTATAAGCGTAATCCATACCCTGCACCTGCTGCTCACCAACTACCATCCTTGCCAGCGGCCCGTGGGCATAATAGTTATAAAAAGCATCATTTTCCCAGGTAATGCTGTCGGTGCTGGTCTCTGCATTGGTGAGCTTATTGGCAAAATCGTACGTGTAGCGGTGATAGAATACATCCGGCTGGCCTTTCTGATAAGCAATGGAATTGACCTTGCCGCTGATGAGGTCATAATTATAAATTACCTTCTTAAAGTACCGGTTACCATTATTAAATGTAAAGTCCTGCACCAGTGTATCCACGTTGCCCATTATATCATAAGAATAATAGGTGGTGAAAAGAACATTACACATGCGCCAGCGCCGCTATGATGATAAGGCCCGGCACGCCAAGCTTTTTTCTTATAGCCTTTAGCCCGTTGAGCTTATGCTTCTTTACTGTATGGATGGAGATGTTCAGCGCTGCCGCCACGGCTTTGCTGTCCAGCCCTTCTGTAAACAAGAGCTGCATTACACGTCTTTGCTCCTTTGGCAGTTGCTGCAACGCCGCATATACTTCCCGCAATATCTCTGCGCGTATTATCTCATTTTGTATGCAACCTTCGCTTTCGTTTTGGGTGAAGTAAGCAAAGGCATATTGCCTGGCCGTGTTGCGTTTTTGCTGCTGCAAATAATTTAAGCAGGCATTTTTTACGGCTATGTACAATACGGCCTTGATGTTTTTATACTTACTGAAGTCGGGTTGTTTGTGCCACAGCTTTATAAACACTTCTTCGGTTATATCGGCGGCGGCTTCTTCATTGTTTACCAAACGCCCGGCAAACAGGCAAAGGGGTGGGTAGTATTGGTAAAACACTTCTTTTACACTGCTATGATTTAGCGGCTTATTCATAGGGCAGCGCTGTTTGTTGGCTTAATGTTTTTACCAGCTTTACCAGTTCTGTATTTTGCTGTATCAAAAGCTCGTTCTGCGTTTGCAGGGCTGTAAGGGTGGCGGTAAGCTGTGCGGTGCTGTTACCATCTTCTGCCTGTTTAAATACAATTACAGGCGTGCCTGCTGCCAGCAGGTGCTCTGCGCTTACGTTGTATAATGCTGCTAATTTTTGGGCATGTTCTGCGGTGAGCTTTAACGGGCTGGCCTCCAGCCTCGCATACGTGGCCTGGCTTATGCCCAGCACATCCTCCGCCACAAACGCCTGCGTATAATCATTTAACTCCCGCAATATCTTTAATGTGCCCGTTGCCATAATGGTGCATGAGTTTCTAAATTACCCTGCACCTTTGTTTAAGCAGCACGGCTTACCTTTGTATTGCACAAGCAAACCGCTTGTATTTTACAAGTTTAAAATATTGTAACATTGTACTTATGGCAGCAGCAAATAAAATACACGAAGGCCACAACGTGAAACGCATAAGGGAGATACTTGGCATTAAACAGGATGCATTGGCTATAGACCTGGAGATTACACAACAGGCCGTTTCCCTCCTTGAACAGAAAGAAACGATTGATGCACCTACGCTGGATAAAGTGGCTAAAGCACTCGGCGTTACAGCTGATGCTATCCGCAACTTTAATGAAGAAGCTACTTTTAATATTATCTCCAACAACTATCATGACCATTCTTCTTCAGTTAACTACCAGTTTAATTCCATTGAAAAAATCGTTGAACTCTACCAGCAAAAAATGGAACTCTATGAACGCATGCTAAAAGAAAAAAATGAACTTATTGATAAGCTAATGCAAAACAAATAAACACTTATATCATAATTCATCAATGAAAAAAACTTCAATTTTTTTTTCTGTTATTATATCCATTGCAATTACTTTTTTATTAATAAATTTTTTTACCCCTAAACCCGACATTGTAAAAAAGATAAAGGAATTAAAACAACAAACACAACCAAGCTTAGATACATTTCTAAATGGTATAAATAAAGAAACCAGTTTTTACGACAGCATTGAAAATTTAATACAAAAAGGAAGATTAATTGAAGCTGAAAATGTTTTAAACCAATTAGTTCCAAGATATCCCAATAACACACACTTACATGCTCTTAAAGGAATGTTCTATGATGCAAAAGGGCAATATGACAGCGCACTTATTGAATATAACTTTGCAGTTATAAAAAACAAAAATCCATATGTGCTTAATAAAAGAGCTATCACTTTTTTAAAATTAAATCATTTTGATGAAGCAATTGAAGACTTCAGAACAGCATATGCCATGAACATAGATTATAGTTTACCGTTAGCGCAAACATTTGAAAAAATTAATAAAAATGATAGCGCCATTAAATATTACAAACTATACTTAGAACAATATCCAAATGCAAAATCTATTCAGCAAAAAATAGCATCTATGCAATCTCATTGACTAATTCCCTGAACCAGCTACAGGTTTCTTTTCCGATTGTGAAGCTGAGTTATTAGTCTTACCATAGTTAGGGTCATAGATAGGATTTGGTTTGGGTATTGATTTAATAACCTGACCACTAACATCTCTCATTATGATTTGTCCATCATAAGGCATCCTCCTTTTTGATACTGTGTTATAGATTTGTCTTCCTATATTACTTATATCTTTATTATTAAGATTGCTAACCCCAGATAAAACAACATTTATTATATCTGAAATAAATTCATCCGTCAGATATTTTTGAGGTACTAACCCCTCATTTAACGCTGTTTGAACATCGTATGTTGCTTGCTTTAAAATTTCAATATGTTTCTTTGCTAAATTGATGTCATCATTAACTAAATAATTAGCTGAAATATTTGAGCCAACAATAATTGCATCTATTGCAATTGATGCCAATGCCAATCCTCTTGATCCAGCAGGAGTAGCGCTGCTAACTGTTCTGTCCTTATATCTTTTATCCGGTAATCCTGTACTTTTAGCAGTTGGGTTTTGTACCTGAGTCTGCCCAGGCTGAAAATCTGGTTCCGGCGCCCCCGGCGAGTTATCTGTTGCATTGTAGTCTGCTTCGCTATTGGGAGTATATTTTTGCAAATTAATACTACCTATCTCAGTACTTATTCCTATTCCTTTATGTCCAAATTGATCATAAGACCAATTATTGGGATCTGAATTTGCTTGTTTGAAGGCGTTTTGAGTAATATTATGCATGTTTTCAATTTTTAAAAAAACTCCTCCACGCATTACTTCTATTCTAGCTTCATTAAAATATAAATATTCTAACCCATCTAAGTCAACACCTGATACAGGGTTATTCATTGCAAAAGGATATGGGCTCCATGCAGGATAATGTTTTGTCAATGGATCAATACTCAAAAACCTTACGGCTCTTGGGTCATATATTCTAAATCCATAGTCATACTGATTACCCTCTCCTTTAACCTCGTTATCTTTTTCCTTCCCATTAAACCCATACCTGTAAGACAAAGAACTTGTGGCCGTATATGTCCTCATTGGCATTTGCATGCCGCCCGAATGCTATTCAAAGAACTTGTTTTGCTTATCTAAAATACAGAAAACAAGCGTATGTTTTGCCTGTTAACCATCAATTTAATCCGATTGAAAAAATAGTAGAGCTCTATCGGCAGAAGATTGAACTTTACGAACGTATGCTGAAAGAAAAAAATGAACTCATTGACAAGCTCATGAAGGAAAGAAAATAAAAAGCCGCTGATGGTTTCAATGACCTTAAAAACTGGCGCAATTTATCAGATTAATTTTTTTTCTTTTGCTGTTTTAACTAATTCATCATACATCTTTGATATGTCTTCCCATTTGCCTGTCAAGTCATTAGCAATATAATATCCACCTTTAAACCAATATTTTTCTCCTTCGCTAATCGTTCTGTTGCAGTAAACAGCAATTTCAAAAAGACATATTGCAATTTCAATAGAAAGTATATCTTGCCTTAGCACCTTATTTTGATATAAATCAGATTTTTTATAGGCTAATAAACGATCATGTAAAGTATCAATCAATATATTAATTTCCATTTGAATTAATTTTTTCAAAGGTGGCAATTCTTTAATTCAGGACTAGCTGCCCCCCACCTTGAACAGGGCTATTTCCATCACGCCAATATTTTGCATCTTCTATATGGGTACTTACTAATGTCTGACTTCTTTTTGTAACAGTTACTTTATATACATCTGTGTATTCAGAAGATAATAAACCTACTTGCTCCGGTGTAATATCTAAAGATTTTACATAATAAGCACCCGCTTCTGTGCCGGGTATTCGGTACTGGTAATATGTTGTATTCACATCAGCAGCCTGTGTAAATACTTGTTTTTCAAAATTTACATTTTCAACATGTATTCCCCAATTGGAAGCTAATTGTTTTCTTGCGCTAATTATATCCCCACTAAACGTTGCAGCACTTGCTGCAGAGCTTGATAATGTATGAGTAAGTACTATAGATGGTATTATTTCATAGTTCTTTAAATCAGTAGCTGCATCAGCAAAATCACTTAATTGTTGTTTAAATGGAGTTCTTGTATGATACCTAAACACATCATTTGTACTCTCCATAAAATCATGAACTGGGTCAGGCGCGCTGCTTTGTTCTTTATATCCACCAGCAATGTAATTATTTATGCCTTTACCACCCTCCATTAAAGCACCTAAAGTACCATTCCATATAAAGGCCAAAGTGTTGTGTGCTGCATTATTAGCGCCTGCTAAAACGTTTGGCGTGTTTAATACGGGTTTATAATTGATTGTGTATTGTGTGTTATCTTTTTTAAACCATTCCAATCCATCTAAATCTATCCCATCTATTGGCCTGTTTGAAGCAAATTGATAAGGCGTTAATTCAGGATACTTTGGAGCAAGTGGATCAACACTCAAAAACCTTACAGCTCTTGGATCATAAATTCTCATTCCATAATCATACTGATTACCCTCACCTTTAACCTCGTTGTCTTTTTCTTTTCCATTAAATCCATACCTGTAAGACAAAGAACTTGTAGCGATATATGTCCTCATTGGCATTGCCATACCGCCAGGGTAATAGTCGTTTGCTGATTCTATATACGCTTTGCAGAAGCTTACCGTAACATTATCCGAGCTCACCTGTATCTTCTTATCACTTATAACAGCCAGCACATTGCCCAAATGGTTCGTAAGCTCATAATGCTTCTGCCCTCTTGTAAATGTAGCAAAATATCCCACTTCACCAAGTGTTGGTAAATCTTCCTTCGCCGGTGGCGTAACCGTCATGTCCTTGTTGGGAGTGTATGTGCCTAACCGGCTGCTGCCATATATGTCCGCCTCCGACCACGTAAGATGTCCGCTGTTTACCGATGCATCACCCGCTGTATATATGCTTAAGATATTGCCACTGGCATCCCTTACATACCAGCTTTCAATGTTACCAACCGTTTTACTTACCCTGTTGCCCGCAGCATCATACTTATAGGTTATCGTGGTGCCATCAGTTTTATTGATTGTCTTAATCTTTCCATACACCGTCCATTCAATGCTGCTTATCCCTTCTTTTACATCAGCAGTAAGGTTACCAATAGCATCGTAGCTGTAATTGTTGGCGCTCTGGTTATCAATATCGGTTGTATAGGCATTCACGCCAATTTTATCTTTTATGTAATTCAGCTGGTTGGTGCCTGCAAAAAGCCGCTAATTTAAGCACGGCTTTAAACTACTTTACATATTGCAATACCCAATTTAAACTATCTGGAAAAGGAACATTATAATCTTTGAAGTCTTCAGGTAAAATTAATATCATATTATAGTTTGGATTGACAGAACTAAAGATTATCGGGAATTGTTTATTAATAATAAAATGTTGCAAGGAGACTATATCACCAAAACTGGTTTTAGAATGTATTTCACCATTATTGGCAGAAAAATAAAATTGCACTTCATATCCAACGCGGCTTTTAAATTCAACATTTGTAACAGTGCCTGTTGTTAGCTCTGGTTTGTTTAAAACCTTTTCCCGATAATCATCTTCACTATTCCTACCATTTATATAAATTATGCTAAATACTAATACAACAATGAAAATACTAGTAAGAGGGTTTTTGATTATTGGTTTGATTTTCATTTGAATTTTGATTTGATGAAGTTGTAGAAGAAAAGGCATTTACAGCAGCACTAGAAGACACATTACCTCCTATATTAGACCAATAACTTGGAAGAAGATTGACACTGCCTCTAACTGAAAGATTACCGATTGATCTATATGTGGCATCGGCTGGATATGAAAGCCCAGCCTTTCCACCTATCGAACCTGCAATACCACCTAATATGGTAGTCGTTGCAATGGCCTCGGCACTTGACCAACTATACTTTCCATTGATACTTCTAGTTTTTAAAGAACCAACTGCAGAACCAATCCAAGGGTTTCCAAAAAGACTACTTGCTCCCACACTATACCAATTAATTGGGTTATCCGAATTAACAGTTTTTTGCCCAGCTATATCGCTTAAACCTCCAACTAATGCCTTTGTTAAACCAACACGTGTCAACGGATTATTTAAAGCCCATAATGAACCGCCAGTATATGCAGCCACTGGTAAAGCTGTGCCAACTAACGCAGCACCGAACGTGACTTTACCAATATTATCAGCCATCTGCCAATTACCCTTTTGCTCTTTTATAATATCAGTTTCAAATCGCTGCCACCTGCCTACATCTTTCCCTGGCAGTTTAATTTTAGGGTCTTCATTATACCACGAGTAATCATTCGCTGTTGAAGAAATACCATCTACTGTTTCAACCCATTGATGATGAGTAACCCAATATTTAGCGCCTGTCTTATCTTTAACCAACTGCTGTTCTGCTCTGGTTAAGACAGTCTTTCCTTTCTCAGTTACATGTGACGCTGTATAAACATTCACGCTTCCAGGCACAACTTCCCAATCACTTTGATTCCCGGCAGGCTCTAATCCATCCAAGTCTATATTTTTTATTGGGCTGTTACCCGCAAATTGATAAGGCGTGTACCAAGGATACTTTTTGGTGATTGGGTCAACACTTAAAAACCTCACCACCCTCGGGTCATAAATCCTAAAGCCATAATCATACTGGTTGCCTTCACCTTTTACCTCATTGTCTTTTTCCTTTCCGTTAAAACCATACCTGTAAGACAAAGAACTTGTAGCTGTGTAAGTCCTCATTGGCATTTGCATACCGCCAGGATAATAATCATTTGCTGATTCTATATAAGCTTTGCAAAAGCTTACCGTAACATTATCCGAGCTCACCTGTATCTTCTTATCACTTATAACAGCCAGCACATTACCCAGGTGGTTCGTAAGCTCATAATGCTTCTGCCCTCTTGTAAATGTAGCAAAATATCCTACTTCACCAAGCGTTGGTAAATCTTCTTTCGCAGGCGGAGTAACCGTCATATCCTTGTTCGGTGTATAAGTGCCCAGCCTGCTGCTGCCATATATGTCTGCCTCCGACCATGTAAGATGTCCGTTGTTTACCGATGCATCTCCCGCTGTGTATATGCTTAAGATATTGCCACTGGCATCCCTTACATACCAGCTTTCAACGTTACCAACCGTTTTACTCACCCTGTTGCCCGCAGCATCATACTTGTAGGTTATTGTGGTGCCATCAGTTTTATTGATTGTCTTAATCTTTCCATACACCGTCCATTCAATACTGCTTATGCCTTCTTTTACATCAGCAGTAAGGTTACCGATAGCATCGTAGCTGTAATTGTCAGCACTCTGGTTATCAATATCAGTTGTGTAGGCATTCACGCCAATTTTATCTTTTATGTAATTCAGCTGGTTGGTGCCTGCATTGTATTTGTAGCTGAGGCTATCCATTACCGTGGCGCTAACCAGGTTCACACTCTTGCTGCCATAGCGCCTGTACCTGGTAATGTTGCCATTGGCATCATAGGCAGCATCTTCCCCAAAATCATCCACCGCTACCGGTGACCATATATTGCTAACATTGGTAAACCCGATGCTGTTTTTAAAGGCCCGCATCTGCACCAGCCGGTTCAACTGGTCGTATTGATAAGCATAGAGTAAAGGCTTGATGTTGGTGCCGTTTACAGGCACATCATTAAAGTTGGTGCTCATGGCAGCTATGTTGCCATTGTACAACGGAGAGAAAGAGGCATTCAGCGGGTCGGCATTGGCAAACGGCTGTTCGAGGTTGGTGCGTTTAATGGCGCTGTAATCAGACTGTCCATAATAGTATAACGCCAAACCAAACACATCCCGGCCTATCATGGCATTGGGTGCATATTCCGCTGCACGTCCGTCAGCGCCAATGTCAAACTTGGTGCCCGGCGAGGTGGAGTTAATGCCTTTCAGCCAGCCCTGCAACGTATAGGCATAATCCATACCCTGTACCTGCTGCTCACCAACTACCATCCTGGCAAGCGGCCCGTGTGCATAATAGTTATAAAACGCATCATTCTCCCAGGTAATGCTATCGTCACTGGTTTCTACATTGGTGAGCTTATTGGCAAAATCGTATGTGTAACGATGATAGAATACGTCCGGCTGGTCTTTCTGGTAAATAATGGAATTCACCTTGCCGCTGATAAGATCATAATTATAGATAACCTTCTTAAAGAACCGGTTGCCATTGCCGAAGGTAAAATCCTGCACCAGCGTATCCACGTTACCCATTATATCATAAGAATAATAGGTGGCTGCAGCATTCTTAAGCTGGGTTTGTTTGGTTGCCGTTTCATATACCGCTGAATAAGCCACCCTGTTGCGCAGGTTCTTCGCATTTAATACGGTGCCTTCAATAGGTGCATAAAGCAGGTCATATACCGTTTGGGTGATCTGTTCCCTTGTGTTTTTGGCATTATTCAGCCAGGTAGTCAACTGGGCCGGTTTTTTACTAACCGTCCTGTTCATGGTGGCCGATGATGTTAACTGGCCGGTTTCAGTAATACGTCCTATGGCGTCATAGCTGGTATAACTATAATTGTTGGCGGTGGCCTGTTTGGCATTCTTTGACAGGACCAGCCTTCCCAGCCGGTCATAGTAGAAGGATGAGGTACCGGCATCGGGTGTTTTTTGCATTACCACCTGGTTCAGCGAATTATAGCGGTAATTGGTAGCCAGCGTATATATGTGTGCCGGCGTAAGTGTGTCGCCTTCCGCTCTTTTTTGCTTCACCTGGTTTAAGAAGGTGACGCTCCTGTTTGGCACAACGGCATCAGGCGGGATGGTCTGCAGCAGGTTACCGGCCTGGTCGTAATAGTATAGCGTATAATGATACTCCTTAATGCTATGGCTTACGGTAAAGGTCTCATACTTATAGGCCTGCAAACATTTATTGCGGTAAGCGGTATCAAACACATTTTTCAAAGAATCTGTGTAGGCTATGTAGCGTTCGGTGGCGGTACTCACGGCAAAAAATTCATTATCGGAACAGTTATCAATTTCTTCAATCGTTGCCGGTGGATAAATCACCTCTTTACCACAAAGTTTCGGGCCGCTGGTTTGTGGGCAAACAGGCAGGAAAGCGCCGCACCTGCTAAAAGAAATATCCTGTATATCATCAAATGTATAGCTGGTACCCTTACGGCTATTATAGTAGGATGCAAAGCTGGTTTTGCAGTCAGGTTTCGGATTGGCAAGGCCTGCGTAAAATATTTTAAATGAATCCACAATGCTGTGCAGGCTGTCACAGAAGCCGGGCTGATCCGGAACACCGCAAACAAGCTGAGTTGAATCTGAGAAGGAAAAGACATTGGTAATTTCCAAACAATCTTCAGTTAATGTGCCTTCTGTCATCCTATCCGCCTGGGTAAAATTTCCTATATAAGCTTCGCTGTGCCCTGCCTGGATGGTGACTGTATCAAAATAGGTAATGGATGTACCTGAATAAGAACCACCTCCTGAAGGATTTAACAGCGTAGTCTTTTTTCTTTTAATCGGCACTTTTATCGTTGCCGGGACAGGTTCCCCGTTATGTACCAGGTAAGCATCGTACGTTTTTATGGAGCATTCATCAGGGTCAGAGCCAGTTTCTGTAAAATTGCGCTGTTCAAAATGAAAATCTGTTACCGGGTAGCAACCGGTTGAATCACCACCATTAGAAGTGGAATCACAAAGTGATGGTCCACATACAACAATATTCGAAAGACTGAACCCTGAAGGCAGGTAAGTAACGCAAATATCAGTATATCCAGTGTCTGCATAAATTCGTGCTGATTTTTTAAACTCGCCTGTAGTTGTTCCGGTTTTATAGTATACGCTTAAATAAACTATGCTGTCACCGGAGCAAATTTGTTTTCCGGCTTTAGGTTTAATTCTTATTTTCCTGGAAGTAGAGCTGCTTTGCCCGCTGCATGTTCCCAAGTCTATAAATTCATAATCTGAGGTTTCTGCTGTACAGGGTAGAGTTGTTTCACAAGAAGGCAGCGTTCCGCATACACCATACATGTTGTAGTCGTTAGCTGATCCTTCAAGGTCAAAATCCGAGCGTAAAACACATACCTTATCATTGGCAGGGCTGATATTAAACATGCCTTCACTTTTCAGGTCATGGTCCGAATACCTGTAAAACCAAAGTTCTACTGCAACACTTTGGGCCTCATAGCAAAATTTCTCGCCGCTTTTTGGCCTTATGACAAAGAGCATCCCTGAGCCTTGTGTGTTGTCGCCATATACACAATACCCCGAATCTTTCACAGAAAAACTAGTCGCAGTACCATTCCAGCATTCACCTGATTGAGGGGTATTGGGAATGGTGAACGAAGGAATTACATCCGTATTTATTTTATTAACATCAGGCAATTCCTGCTGTACAAGGTTTCCTACATTAATCGAACATTGCGCCATGAAGTCAAGATATTCAACTGTTGGCTTCCCAAGCCCCAGCCTGCTGTTCATATAATTGGTAAAGAGCGTGTTTATCTTGACCTGTGCTGTGTCATTTGCAGGTAATGCAGGAATTTTGCTGGGATATTTTTCTTTATATTGATTGTAAGCCACACTGAATTCCTCGCAACTTATACAAATATCCCCTTTATCACACTGAAGCGCAGCGGGCAATATTATCGGTTTGGACAAATAGTTACAGCTAAAACTGCCGTTGCACATGCTCCGGAGCGTGTCAAGAGCCCCTTGCGTTATATCATTATCTGTAGTGCGTTTTATATAGGCTGAAAAGGTTTCAGCGCCGCTTTTGAAAGCATTGTAGTCAGCATAAAGGCTGCTGATAGTTTCACATTCGCAATCTGAAGGCTTGCTCCATACCGGCTTTCGATAATATACCTGCTGCTGATTGTAAGGCTTGGGTTGCAATATCAGGTCAGCATTACAGTTGACGGTATTTGTAATACCATGTGCCTGGTTGTATGCCGTAAGTACCTCTTCAAAACTCTTGTATTCATATGAGCTGTCTGGCGAAATAGAACTTGAGCCATAAGGATGATCTACATCAGAACCCTTGGTACAAACAGCCACCAGTTTGGGTATGATCTCATCATAGGCTGCCTGGTTATATTCTACACAGGTTCTTAACTGTTGCATCCATGTAGTAGCATAAGCCTCGCAATTGCTTTGGTAAAATGAGCCGGTAGCGTTTTTAACGTCTTCACTTTCAGCTGAGGATACATTATAGTCAAGGTTATTTTGGCTAACTGCATCATTTACCTCATTGAAATTAGGATAGTGGCTGGCGGCAATAAGTGTGGCTGCAGACGGCGTTTGCGGGCAGTTTGCGTTTTTAATCCGGCCATCGATTATTTCGCGCTTAATATTCAGGTACATTTCCCTGAAATTCCGCCAGGCCATATTGAGGTCTCCCGTACACCAATTTGAATTGAAAGTGGAATCAATAGGATGCTGAATAAAATTTTCCATGCAGGACTGGCGTTGTGCATCATCTCCGGAAATACAGCGGGTAACCATGGACGCCATTGTCCACAAGCTCACCGTGTAAGTCGGTCCTGTGCCGTTTATCTGTACATGACGATAGTTATTCAGGCTATCATTTAACTGGTTAAGGTTTGCTGTGGACATCAGGGCAAAAGAGTCCTTTGCAGCGGTATTGGCGGTAGGTGTAAAATAACCGGAACCGGAAGCACTGCTATAGGTGTCTATGCTTTGCATCTTTTTATCCCACTGGTAGCTGCTATTGTACAACTCATACTGCAAAAGTTTGCAATATTCGGGATGATAAGACAGCAAGGCATTTGCCCAGGAAGGCTTGAAATTCTCAGAGAACTCTTCTGCCGACAATTCATTTGGCTTTACGTAAGTACCGGTCGCACTGTTATAAACCAGTTCCTGCCTGCCGTACTCATCAAGATAATTTACGCCAGGCCTTGCATATAGCGGAACGGCCTGCTCATCATCGGCGTCTTCGTCAGCATAAAATACAGAGTATTCATCAGTACTTTTTGCGAGATCGGCATATTGACCGGAGGGCGCTGTCATATCCAGCAGCATACTTTTGCGGATATCATTTTCCGTCGGGGCATTATAGTTACATAATACATTGCAATTTGATATTGCTTCCTGGTAAGCTGCAAGCGCTTCAGAACGGTATTTTGCGGTGTCGGTTACAGGTATGCCGGCACTTGTCATATAGGAACTGCGAAACTGTGCCCAGGTGCCAAGGCTTTGCATACAGGTCTCGCAGGTAGGTTTACAGGCAGCATTATTGATAAGCGAAAACTGGTAACTAATCATGGAATCAAGACTGACACAAGTATTCTTCTTCATAAAAACGCTATCCCTGTAATAATCTTTGGCACGCTTACTAATCCTCAGTGTTTTTGTTATTTCATAGTTTCCGATTTCCAGCGGTAACGTAAAGGTTACATTAAATGCAGATGGATTGTTGGTGCAGGTTGTATCCGGTACGGGCAATGAAAGATTACTGATAAGCGTATCGAAAGGCTGGCCATCAAAATTTTTGTTATTGCAATCGTCCGTTATGGTTATCTGAAGGTCGTACAGGCAATCATAACAAATGGGCACACCCTGGCAGTTTGCCAGGCCAAGGGACTGCGGGTCAAGCGCATAATTGAAAACATAATCCCCTTTGGCAGGCACCAGCAGGCTTTTCTTGCTCGTTACGGCGCCATCTTCAACCTGTACGCCAGACGGGTCTATAAGTGTTTCAATTATAGAGGAAGAATCAAAGTTCTCCAGCTTTTGTATGTTATCCGGGGCATTACCTGCTAATGCCGTAGCGATAGTCCTTCCATGCATATCGGTATAGCTTACACTGACCTGGCCATTGGCATCCTGCACCATGTTTTTAAAATAGTGGCTGCTATTGCCAACAGAAGTGCCAAAGAGTGCATCTAACTCTTCCTGGGAGGCGCTTCCGTAATAATAGCGGGTGTCATGGTTGCCTACCTGAAACTGCTGTCCGACTCCTCCCTGCCGGGATATTCTGCCAGTATTGTCCTGCGTATAAACGGTTTGGCTAAAAACGTAACCATTTGCCTTCGGTACGAAATCCATTGAACGTTCATATAAACTGTTGGGATTAGTGTAATAGAGGCTTTGAGAAGAATAATAATTAGCAGCTCCTATCAGTTCGCCCATTGCCGGGGCAGCAACGTCACACAGCGAGCCACCTGCGGCGGAATCATATACGCTTTTTTCGTATTCATTGTTATCTGTTGTTAAGTTGGGAACATGTTTGTAGTTCAACATAGCAGAAAGAAAATTCGGCGCGGGCATGACCTGTAATGAAGGGCGTCCCTGGTAATCATACTTCGTTTCTGCAACAATTGACAGCATGCCGCCATAATCCTTCGAAACAGCTTGCCTGCTCCTGAGGCTACCATCAAAATATTGTACCGTCACATTTTTTTTGCCGTCTTCTGCGAATGTGACCTCTGATTGCCAGTTCAAACGAGGTTCGTGACCGGAAAAATTATAGCGGCCTAACCCCAGCGTGGGATTTCTTTCAGAACTCCATTTTCCCGTAATCCGGCGGCCATTTATTATATGCACCGGCCTCACCCGGATAAACACCGAACCTGCACCTGAATAAATCAACGGGATACGTGTAGTAATTCCCGTGACAGTGGCACGTGTTGCATTATTCTCAAAGATGAGCTGTTTGTTCAACGGGCTACCATAAAGGTTATTGGCAAGCGCACTACTGTCAATATAGGTCCACTCCACATCATACTCATCTGCTCCGTTCACAACAGGCCAGCTTACGTATACGTGCTTAGTACTCGTGTTATCAAGGTCTGCCGGCCCGCTACCATCAACAGCAGTTGCTACAATAGCTACAAGATTGTGGCTAGAACAATTGAAGGTATATTCCGGAGACCGTGTTATTGAATTTTCAAGCAAAAGAGAGGAAAGTGTATTGTCGGCATCCGTACCAGCCAGGTCAGTTCCATTTCTTTTTAAGGAAATAGCCAGCACTCGTACACTCACACTATGTGCACCGGAAAACACAAAACTCCTGCTGTTGGCATAAATACTGCTGGTATCGTAATTTATAACGAGTGTTTTTTCAACAGAATCGTATTGAACCATATCCGAAGTATATACAATTCTAACTGTTACCGATGCGACAAATCCTGTGGTTAACTGATAAGTGGCAGCTTCATTAATCCGAAGTGTTACAGCGTTCCTGGAATAAGCGCCGGCTTCAATTTTACCGGCAGCGAGTGCACTCTGGTAGTCATCATTAACGGTTATAGAAGAATCTGTCTTTAACTGGCCCTGACTGCCATCAAGTACCTTGATAATAGGAACGTCTTCTGAGGCTCTTGCGCTAAAAACTGTAACATTTAAAATCAATATGATCAATAAACGTAGATGAATCTTTTCAGAAAACTTAAACATAGATTATTGCATTTTAGGATTGGCTAAAAAGATTGTAAAATCAGCATAGCGGGATGAAGGCATATAATGCCCCTCCGCATTTTTTTGTATATATTGACTGGCCTCGAACTCCGGAGAACTAGTTTTTGGCGCTAATGCATATTCCTGATAGAGTGCTGTAATAATCGAATAATCATCTTCGGAATGCGAAAGCATGTATTGGTTGGCTTCGTCATCTGCCGCATCTTTTCTTACAACCGTTTCAATTTTCACAATATAACTTGTATTGGTATCTATTTCAATCGCTACACTTTTGCAGATTGAAGTGTCTTTGAACTTTAATTGGATCTCGGCAATATTGCTATTTATAGCAATCTTTTTTTCGGCAGCATAATTGGCAGACAACAGCGTTTCAAGAACTGAACCTGGCTGGTATTCCTTAAGTTTATCCTGTATGGAGGATATATAAATCAATTTGTCTTCTTCGAAAACTGTTATAGCCAGGCTATCGTTTTTTACCGCTTTTGTTTTTCCAATATCAAAAAAAACTTTCTTCCCAGACATGGCGAATACCCCGGTAATTGAGTCTTGTATAAGAGAGGGTTCGTTGTAGTCTGCATAGTAGAATTTCACATGAAAGCTTAGAGCAGAATCGTTATGCTGATACATTTCAAGGCTCTTTTCTAATATATGCCGTAACTGCAAGTCCTGAGAGGAGCATACTATAACCGGGCAAGCCATTAGGGCAACCAGCCATACCTTACGATTTATCCATTTTTTCATATTAGTTTTCTTTATAAAGTGAGCTTCTTGTTTCTTTGATTGTTTGTATTCCTCTCTCTGTTTCCTTGTTTACCCGGATCAGTGTGCCATCATTATCATATTCATAGAAGGTAGCATAATTGTTTTCATCCAGTTCAGCCATGAGCCGCAGGCTGACAGCGTCGTAAACAAAAGATTTCATATTTGCATTGAAAGGTGTAATCCGGACATCATCAAAATACACAGGAATACTGCTGCTTGTTGCCTGTAATGAAAGTGTCATACTGTAGGCACCCGCCGGAATTGTAAGGGTGCTGTCATAGCGTTGCCAGCCTTCAATAATGTTTCCCGAAGGCGTCAGCACCACAGTTGCGATGGCACTACCGGATTGATTCGTGAACACAATAGTGACATTATTATTAGTATAGTCTATACAACTGCAATCCTGTTGTTCTTTTACCCAGGCACTGAACAATATGGAAGCACCATTATGGGGAGAAAAGGAAGGGACAACAGCTGAAGTATCTACTGAAATATTATTAAGCGTATTGCCGCTGAATGCCGGGCATACACTTGCTTTTGTAACCAGCCCGAGAACAGGTTCTTCCGCTACAGAACTTTTAACCCGCACGGTGTTGCTGATAGAAGTACCGCCGTTTACCAGCAGGCTTTTTCGCCCTGTATGGCTTTCAGTACTTACTATATTGCCCACGTTTGCGGAAAAATCCCAGTGAAGTGGTATCGCGCACACATTATCACATATCTGGGTTCCAAAGTCATAATCTTCAAAACCCTCATAAGCCGATTCTCTCAGGGGGCTGTTCTGAACAACACTTACCGGTAACGAATTGCCATAGCCGTACTGGCCGGAATTATACCGGCCCAACGGATCTTTGTTCTCTAACTCGAACCCTTTCCGGTTATACAGCGTTGATTCTGCATTCCAAACCCATTTTAAGGTATCTGCCTGTTTGATTAGTTTATTGGAAGAAAACTTCCAGAAAGGCGTGAAATTTATAATAGTTCCATATTGTTTAATATCCGGTGTTACAGCAGGGTCTGTTTCTTTGCGGTCATCGTAATAAACGTAAGATTTTTGAGGACGGAAATTGCCAAGCAACCCTAAATTATAAAAGTTGGATTCAGAAACAGGATTTACAACCGAGTCACAGGAGTAGGTGCCGTAAGTGGAATCCAGGGCAAAGCCCACGGAACATGCAAAATGACCGGAAGAAGGTTGTGATGTGCCTATCAGGTTTTTGGTGGAAAAGACAATATCCAGGCTGGTGTCACTCTGTGCAGCCCGCAATTCTGCTTCAGTATTGTTGTATATTTCCACACCAATGCTGGCAGGATTATAACTCTCGGACGTTACTTCGTTATAACCTTCCACCTGGATGCTGTGGACACCGGCGGTAAGGCTGACCGGATACAAATGCCAGATACTGAAGTTTGAGTTGTCTGTAGCCGGCTGAATTTTATCTTCAATCAGCAGCACATTATCTAATCTTAACCGCAGCAGATTATCTGCGGCAGCGCCCACATAATACGTTCCGGTAACAGGAGCGGTAAACTGACTTACAAAACCTTTCCATTCCCCCTGTGGCAACATTGCTGTATTACTGGGATCATCCTGGCATAACCATATACCCACACGGTTTAACGGGCCTTTATTTTCTACAATTGAAGTGTTTTGAAATGCCTGCAGGCTTCTTTCCGCAGCGCTGAATGATGCAACAGATGAATCTCTTAAAATAACACTCTCTGACCTGAACAGGGATTGCCCCTCCCCTTCGCTAGGTAAATGGCAATAACCGGACATACCAACATTGATCCAATAAAGATTTGACGGATCTATCGGGCTCCTTACAAATTCACTCTTATCCGTATTAAAACTTGAATAAATATAACTGCCGCACGAGCTGTACTCGTCTGCCTGAGAACTTGCATAACATACTGTATATTCTGAGCTATCATTAATAAAAACCGGTGCAATCGATTTTACACACTGACCATTCTTGCTGATACTGCCTTCAGGACAGGCGTTACAATCAATAGCGTTGGCTGTTTTCCATAGCTCTTTATACTCAATAGCGTTTGCATTTATGATTTGCGCCGCATTATTAATCGTCAACACATATTTTGACCCACTTTTTTTCATAGGATTAATCAGGGAGGTAACAGCACCGATTGATCCTTCTATGTTTCGCCGGCCGGAACGGATGATCTTAATGGACATGTTATATCCGGTAAAAGGCTTACCGTTTTTATCAACAAAGTAGATTTCAGGCGTACTACCATTCACTGAACTTGTATTAATGGTCCATAATTCAGTATAGGAAGGAAAAGAAGCTATGCCGGATGCATCGGGGCATGTAGCCGCAGAGGTTTTCTCCCTGCTGGCAACGAGCATTTCATCGCCCCCGGTGAAATAATCAAGTTCTGTCTTGCCTGCAGGGAGGCCCGCTGTTATCCTTCCATCGAGTATGTTTATATCATCTAGTACAACGTCAATATTTTTATAGGCAGGCCCCATGCCGTCATAATACCAATGTGATGGGTAAGTGAAATTAAATACAGGGTCTTCAAACTCATTTGTTGTTCTTGTAAGTAGAACTTCGCCAGTCTCCCTGTCGTACGCCAGGTTTTTGACAGCAACCACACTGCCTTTATCCATCTGTACGATGCTGTCCAGTATCCCGCTCCGGTTAACCACTTTTGTCAAGGCAACCGTCCGGAACAAATTCTCTTCCCGTTGGGCGAGACCGAAAAATGAGGGCAATACAAAAACCGGGGGAAAGGGAAAAGTGAAGAAGTCAGTGTTAATATTGAAGTTATTACCATTGGTGACTGAAAGCTGCTGGCGCATATCTGCCATAAGCTCGATGTCCTCCCCTATTAATACAGCCGTGTCGATTGTATTATCAGGCCCCATTACGGTGGCGTAATTATTCAGATGCTTATAAGAAGCATTTGCATCATCCACTTTATAAAAATACCGGGTAGAAGTAACCGGGGCTGATGTGTCTGCTTGAGAAAACGAGGCCTGATATTTCATTTTCCCGTTCATATCGTTCAGCTCAATCTTAAAGCCTTGTGAGATGCTTAAATAGTGCTTTGCATCAATCTTTAAAAAGTTAGCCAGGCCAGGTTTGTATCTTTTTTTCGAATCGCTATTAATGGTTGTTCTTTCAACGATTGTTGGAAAATCGTACGTTGTATAATACCCTACTTCTTCATACCCATTGGCGGACTTACTTTTCTTATTATTGATTGATTGAATTCTTACCTCACTATAGCCTACCGAAGGTGCAGGGAATAAAGATTCTCCAACCGGTTCTTCCACATATCCTAATGAAACTGGAGCCAGCGGAGCCACCTGCTCCAGGTATTCAATAGGTACATGAAAAGGATTTTCATCGCCTCCTATTGCAGGTTCCCAACTGGCAACGCCACTGCTTATTTTTATTTGCTGTCCATGAATATTTTTTATAGTCGTATAATCATATTCCTGTCCGTAAACAGCTTCACGCTCACCGGGCAACTGGGCCGTTTGGGTAAGTGAACTCCAGTTGTCATAAATCTTTATACGCTTTACTCTCAGGCCACCGCCATATTTTTTATAATCAGGATCATTCAGTCTTATAAAGGAACGTGATGTATCTATAACCTGAGCCCATGAATTGCCACGAGCTATTTTATCAAAAGAGGTGAAGGCATCTTTTATATTGCCCCACATAGTTCCGATCATTTTCACTGCCTGGCCCAAATCCAGGTCATCCGAAGTTTCAGCACCGGAATAAGCTTTTGAGGGAAGGTTCAATCTTAAGAATTGTATAGCTGCTTTGGCACAAGGGCTGTAGTCGCCTCCAGCTTTACCTTCATTATCTATGGCTTCCATTTTCAGCCATATAATGTTATGATTGGTTGTAACCCCATAACTCCCTGTTCCGCCAGCGAGCCGGAAATAGCAGGGAACAAATTCACTGCCCGAACCAAATTCATTTGCCGGCATTTTTACAAACAATTTGCAGTACAGTTTTGAAATACCTTCCAGGTATTTTTCAAAAACTTCATTCGTGTTACTTACCGGTGTTGGAACCTTAACCAGCATATATAATTTATCATCGTCATCATACATTTTATTATAACCTGAAGCGACAAAACTGCTGGTATGAGAGAAACCTGCAACCTTAAACATATCGGTTGCCCTCCTGTTCTGGACATACCCATAATCATCGCTTTCATAGGTGATTTCCATTCTTCCTTTTGAGGGCAGTAAAATTTCCGTAAGTGCCCATGCTGATGCATTCTTTGATGCCGTAGTACTGTCCTGTAATGCATAAGGATAGTCTGCATTGTTTATCATATTTCCGGCAGTAGAACCAGAGTTCTGTAAAGCACTTTTATAACTGCCCCACCTGTCAGACGAAGCAATATTATAGTCAGGATTAATACTGCTATATGTAAAAGTGTAGGGATTCCGTATTCCTTTATCATTGCCGTTGTAGGTAAACCATATTTTTTTAAGAGTTAGTTTTCCCGTAGATGTATTGACCGGTCGGTTTATGCCCTTACATAGTTCATAAGAATATTCGAAATGAACTGTTTTAATCGGTACTGCATTTGTTCCGTTCTTTATAAAATCCGCTTTCGAATAAAGATCGATCTTGTCTAACTTTTTAGCAGTATGACTGTTGGCAAGTTTCTCTCCATTTTCACCAATTGGCAGCATATCATCCCTGTCAAGCAGGGTGAAGGTTGCAATCATATTTTTAGAAACTATAGAATTTAAGTACCACAGTTCCTTCTGGCCATAGGTGTAGCTTGCCTTGTCGTCCCGGTTATATGTTTTCAATAGTTCCTGATAGCTGGCGCTGTCCTGCACGTATGGCGCCCGCCAGTTATACGGATTATCAACGCCGCTAACTTTGGAATAATTGAACTTAATAGCATCTCCTAGGTCATCATCTGTTATACCATCATGATTTACATCTACGTAGTCGGGTGATAAAATCTGTGTCAGCAGAAAAGAATGGGCATAAGCAGGCGTAAGCTCACTTGTATATAAGTTTTCCTGTCCCTGTCTATTCAGAAGAGAGTTATCAACATTCTTCGTGTATTTAACCAGGCCTTCATTACTGTTACCGCCGGCAGGGTCAACAGAAAAGCTAACGTCTTTTTGTTTGAGATTGTAAACAGGTATACCATAAACATATCTCCTGCCATCTGTATTTAATACACTTACCTCGGATATATGATTTGACTGCCGGAAACTGTTAACCCGCTTTTCAAGTGTTAAAGGTGTTCCCGGCACTTTAAACGTGGTGATTTTCTCCGGCTGATACAAATAATCCGGGCTTATTATCGTATCAGTTTTTCCAGGTCTCTCCCAGGACAGTTGAACATAATACCGGCCTTTGCCCTGAAAATATTCAATGCTGAGATCATAAAAATGATCCTTGACAAGATTTAATACATCGCTGGTATATTTAGTCGGGCTTTGCCTGTGATATTCATCGATAATTACCGAATCATTAAGGCGCACTCTCACGCCATCATCCGTTTTGAAAGATATCTTGTACGCACCGCTTTCAGGGGCATATAGTCTCCCTTTAAATCTTGCAGAGAAATTATTTCCAGTAGTGGTGATTGCAGCAGGCATTAATTTGCCGTTGCCATCTTTTTTCCGATAATAATCAATTGCTGGAATTATCTGCGTTATTCCGGTGCCAAGAAAATCAATATTATCAAAAAAAGTTGCTTCCAACCCGCCCCTGTTATCCATTTGCTGTAAAATGCCGTCATTACACGTGGCAAGGCCCCATTTGTTAAGATCGTACGTTTCAATGTATTTTGAAACACCAACAAGGGAAGCTTCTTCCGCAGTGAGATAAGAAATGACTTGTTTTCTTTTATCCCGCTGATCCTTATATGCTGTTGCAGGCGTTAAAAGGGTTCTGCCCTGGAAAACCTGGTTTTTAAACCTCCTTAAGTAATTGGTTGCTTTAATTGAACTGGAAAGGCCGTTTTGCGTTAGCTCAGCGGACACCAAGTCCTCGCCACCTATACGGTTATAAAAGCCTGCTGTGTTTACCGTTTTCTCGCCCGGATTTCTAAAATATATAGCTTCATAATCGCCTGACGATTTTGTGAAATCAATACTGCCGGATAACAGATTGTTTGTTCTCCAGGCTCCTGTTTCCGTGAAAGTTCTGTTCAGGTTAAGATCAACGCCTGCATGAAAAAGATTTCCAACACCAATATCTACATTGAACCGGTCGGAATTATCTTTACTTTTTATATAACTGTCATGCACAAATCCAATATCACCCCGGTAAGCCCTGAACATGCCGCCTGTGCCTTCTCCTGTAATAGAAAACACATCGGGTGTATAGTAAGGAAGTGCTATAATGGGAACAGCAGGCTTTTCGCGGTAGGGTATTTCTTTTTCACGGTTAAAATCGAGAATGCCCTTTGAATCCTTTGATCCGTCATATGCATGTAAAAAACCGTAAGCAGGAATACTGCGAACCTGGTCTTCTGCTGCAATTTCCTGCGTTGAAACATATCCTGTTAGGCTGCCGGAAGGATGCAGGGATGAATTCTCCAGACCTATCTGGGCGGTAAAGGTATAACCAGTGGATGTATAAATGTTTTCAACTCTCGGCAGAAAGGTAGGGTTTGCAAATGAAATATATGAGGAATAGTTGCTGCTCACCGATTTGTTTTGATTATCATTAGCCTTATTATATTGTGTTATCCCTAAGCCTAACTGCAATCCTTTTATCCCGGTCCTGCTGTTATAGGAAAGCCCGCTGGAAAGATATCCTCCTGCATTCAGGTCCTCCCGCATTTGTGTCAGTTGGTAAGAAAAAGATGGCGAAAGCGTCAGTCCTTCCTGGCTACTATTTTGAATGGAGAGGCCACCCGTAAGGGTACCTTTTGCTGAGTTGCCAACATTGATACTCGGGCTAAATGATGTTTCCATTCCCCATCCCCGGTATGTATTATGAAAGACACCGGTACTTGCTGATAAATTAAGACCTGCACCAAAGGCATTGGTTGGAAAACCCGCGATCTCCATGCTGGCACCAATGCTGGCACCAATGGTCTTATTCTCTTTTGTTTTTGTTGTTTTCTGAATGGTGTCAGCGCCACCGCTGAAGTCATCCGGCAAGCCCCGCATGTTTCTGGTGATGGTACCCGGATTGATATTCCATCCCAAGCCTACCCAGCTGGCTTCCTGGTCCATCATCGCCCCGCTGCTGTAAGAGATATTTACCGGATATCCACCGACATCCATTAAGGGAATATTATAGGAAAAATCACCCGTGAACAGATCAACCATGTTGGCATTGTTGACAGAACTAAAAGCCTGCATCTCGGGTTGAGTAGGCCCGCCTGTAAATTCTTTTGCTGCATAGTCTTTAATTGTGGGTTCCCGTTGTTCCGTTTCAAATTTTGGAACAGGGATATTTAATTTTTTCTGTGGTATGTCACGGATTACCGAATACCTGCCAGGTCTCATCCAAAAGCCACTACCAAAAACAAATTGACAATACAATACGGTGGCAAATAATAAGGCAATTGATTTGCGAAGCTTTACTAAATGGTTAATCATACTCTATAATAAGTTGGAATTAAAATCAATAATTATTTTTGTGGCGCCTGGAACTGAAATTTGACACTCCATACTTCATTTCTTGAATTGAAAAGCTGGAACAGATATATTCTTTCATTTTCCAGATTACCGGTTCCCGGTACCGATAAAAGATTAAGGCCAGGCCTCAATATCAGTTCACCGGACGAGATCACGGGCTGGTCACTTTCACGAACATCTTTAACGACATATGAAACAACCGAATCAACGCTGGCATTAGTATAAGCGACCCGTAATTGTGTTTTACACTGCGGTACCGTACCGTCAGAATAATTCTTCAGGCGCAGGTACAATTCATTGGCCACCAGCAACGTATCTTCATCATAATTATCAACAATACGGAAACTCCATATCTCGCTGGAAACAGAATAGGTGCTGTTATTATTGGCAATGACCTGCCAGGCATATAACTTACCCGTGTCCAGGCTCATTGCAGAAGAAGGATAATAAAGAAACGGGTCTGTTTGGTTAGTCAAGTAAACAGGAATGTTTTGCTGGATAGCATCTGCCGTGCTCTGACCAGGCTGAACCTCAACCAATTTGAAATCGTAATTTAAATTGCTGAAAAGTTCAACAGGCATAGGTGGAATCCATGAGAAATTGGGGATATAGGAAACCAGTTCCTCATTATCATAAGGTGTGTTCAATAGAGGAGGGCTGGTTGGTTCCACTACTATGGGAATACAGGTTTCAGTAACCTGTCCATGAATACTTTCTTTTACTGCATAGCAGGCAATATAACTTCCGGCAATCAAAAAACCATCGGGATCGCTGCCCATATCCGGACTCTGGTAATCATAGGTTATAGGAGAAAGCGCAGCGAAATCATATTGATTGTTTCCCGTCGTTATATTGATCATTTTACTAGCCCCGCTCAAAACCGTATTTCCGCCCGAGGCATCCTTCAGTATGAGTGAAATGCTCACAGATGCATAATCTCCGGTACTTACAACCATCATGTTCCATAGCTGGCTTTTGACGATGACCCCGGCCGGCGGTACCTGTGGTACAATGGTTATCTGGCCTTTGCTATAGGCTGCCATGCACAGCACCAGGAAAGAAAACAATAATTTTTTAATCATATGCTTAAAAATTTTGGTACAGGCTTACACGCCCAATGTTATCGGGAACCAGCGTGCGGTCCGGCCCCGGCATATAGGTTTTTTGAACACGCAATTGAATACTGGTATTTTTTAGTAATGACATTGCACCATACAGGGCAAAGCCTATTTGAGGATCAGGCAGTATGTCCTGTTTGTTATATTTCAAACTTCCGCCAACGGCATACTGTCTTTTAAATTTCTTCTGTAACCCCAGTTCGCAGGTGTGCAATGTGTAGTTGGTGCTTTGGGACTGACTGAGAGTTCCCTGTAATACGAATGTTTTTAGAAATACCGACTGGTTGAAAGAGATATTAC
Source organism: Parafilimonas terrae (assembly GCF_900115755.1). Taxonomy (GTDB): domain Bacteria; phylum Bacteroidota; class Bacteroidia; order Chitinophagales; family Chitinophagaceae; genus Parafilimonas; species Parafilimonas terrae. Next base: position 184,950 of record NZ_FOXQ01000008.1, on the reverse strand, counting down.
CGGCATTATAATATACGAAATTACTATCAGCCTTCCTGTTATAAAATTTGGTGGCTGTTATTGAACTGCTCATCTGCAGTGCGCCTGCTTTATAATAATATTGAACACTTCCATATAAGTTATTGAACAGGTATTCCATATACTTTTCATCTGAAAATTTTACTATCTGCGTGGTTGGAAAATATCCTAGGGAAATAACCGGCAGTTTCTTTATTCTAAGTGTAGCCTGGAGTGTTTTAAACACCGTATTGGATACCAGTTGCTGGTCCAGGAAGGGGTTCAGGAAATCGTTTTTTCTTATAGCCGCATTAAGGGTCAATTGTTTTTGAAACAACGTCTGCTGCAAGTGTATTTGCCAGGCGGTCTGCCGGCTGTTTGTCCGAAACATGGTAAAGGATTGAAAATTTTCTCCGTAGCGCTTAAAATATCCATCTATCCTGCTGCTGGTCCCGGGAATATCAACATTTGCTTTAATGGAATAAGCCTCATTCGACCTATCATTGAGATTAAATGCCCCACTCGATAATTTGCTGTCCTGTGCCATCCTGTTGTAGTAAGGCATTGAGGACTTAGCCAACTCCGCGGTAATGCTGATGTTGTCTGTCACTGCAATTTTCTGTTCCAGTGCAATACCGGACAAGGCATTTTTTGCAGCTATACCCGAGTCCGCCGAAGTGCCATAGTTGTATAGATTTCTTTTCCCAAAATAATAGGTCAAGAATAAATGGCTTGTTTCCGGCTTGCCTTTACCAAACCTGATTATACCCAGATACTGATCGTGGTGGGTTCGGCTGTCATTCAACATATAATAATCACGGAACCTGTAATTGATAAATCCACCCGCTACCGCATAATACCATTTTGGATTTATCTCCACCTGCAAGCCAGTTACAGTAATGTTCTTAACCGACAGTTCAGAGTAATCTAATGTGGAAGTCCCGATGGACAATTTTCTCAGGGAAGCCAGTAATGAAAGTCCTTTAGGCAACACACTATCTGGCATTATCTTTTTCAAACTATCATTCAGCGTATTCAGATCGCGATAGCTATTGATCCGGGCCGACAGGGATTTTTGCGTACTATCCAGGCGCTTTTGCTTTGATAGAAGCTTTCCTTTCAGCTGGTCTATTTCGCGGGCAATGCTATCGGCCTTTATTCTTTGTTCATTATAAAACCGCTGGTAGCGCTTATATGCCGAATCCTCATTATTGTCTGCGTTTCTTCCTATTGATTTCGGACTATTAAGTCGGTAAGCGCTGTTTTTTAATTTCAGAGCACCAAGCTGAGTGTACCAATCTTCTGTAGTTGTGTCTGCAGGTGGCTGCGCTAACTGCGCCTGTTGCCGTGCAAGGTATCTTTCCCGGGCTTCCACCAGTTTTTGCGTGATGGAAGGATTATAAAGCCATTCCCTGATCTCTTTCAGCGCCCGGATTTTTTTATCCAAATCATCTGACAGCTGTTTGAATACATTACTGTCCTCCATGCTGTTTCTGATGAAGTTCTCCGCCCTGTTTTTGACAATCTGTGTAAATTTCCTTTGATCAAAGTCTAGGTTCGCCCCGAAGAAATTTCGCATATATGGGCTATTACCAAAAGTGCTGGACAGCGACACGTTAAACGGATACTGATCTTTCAGCAGGACAGAAAGGCGGGTCGTTATCGTATGCTGTTGCAAATCCTCACCAATAAAAGGTGTATCCAGACGCGATTGATAAAAATAATCATAGGCTATATTACCATGAATTACCATCAAAGGCGTTCTTGCCGGGATGGATACATAGCCATTGTCAGCGGCAAGTTCCGGCTTAACCGTTATTGCTGTGTCAACAAAGACAAATTCAACCAACTTGCATTTAGCAGGTTTTATTTCACGTAATACACAAGTTGGTGGTAACCTTTTAGCATCTTTGATATTTGAAACTATATATATCCTGCCTTTTCTTGCAGGCATTGAATCTATATGCGGATGTACTGTCGTATTGGATTTAACGCCACTCCTTTTATTGCTTTTTTTCGGTAAAGAATCCTTGAGTTGTGGTTGCGATATAAAACGACTTCCATGTATTATTGAATTCGCCTTTGCTGCAATTTCTCTTACAGGCACCTTAGTAATATTATTAAGTGCTTGTGCTTGTATCTTGCTCACGCAAAACAGCAAGCTTATATAAGTTATTGCATGCAGGGACAACCTCATATTACAGCTATAGTCATTACATGGCCGTATACCAGTTTAGACTTCAATTTTATGAAATGTAGCTTCGGTTATTTCGACTTTCTACAACGATTGCTTAAGCAGTTGTTAGGGTTCTGTTTAGGCTTTTTCTATGGCTTCTTCAAAATAGACCGATATATTTAAAGTAATAAATTCAAACATCAATATTTTTAAATTGCGACTAATCATTCATCGCGTTTTCAACAGGTACAAGATTGAGCAAGCAAATTAGAACGCGCTATCGTTTAAAACAAATTTTCAGGGCTTCAACAATTCAAGTTGTACTTGAAATTTCTAATAATTCTTTATTATAACAGCCTGTTCTGCGTGAATGTATCCATCCAAGTTGAACACGTACCATCAATATCAGGTTAATTTGCATGATTGGAATTACTACGGCTGATAGAAGATATAATTTCAACAACCTGAACTTCCAAAACATTTGCTATCTGCTCAAGCCGTGTTAAAGTTATATTGTTAGTCTTACCACGTTCAATATCGCTATAGGCTGTGACCGACATGCCTACAGCTGCAGCCACCGCGCTTTGTTTAAGTTGCTTTGAAATACGTATCTGCTTAATGGTTTTTCCGATTTGTGTTGATAACATTTTAAAGGCTTGTTGGATTTTAGCTTTGGTTTTAAAAATATATAATATATGCGTGATTTAGTATATAATTCAAGTACCACTTGAATTATATTAAGCAATTTTATCCAAAAACAACGCACTCGGGTTAGAATATGAATATTCATTCAATTATATAAATGCCATTTTGAATGGCAAAAATGGCAATCCCTGTATCGGATTTTGCTCCAATTTTCTTTTTGATCTTTTCTTTAATCCCTTCTACAGTCCTTTTGCTGAGGAATAATATTTTTGCCATTTCTTCAGCCGTCTTTTGTTGGCAAAACAATATAGACACCATCTTTTCCCTATCATTTAATAAATCTATTGACAGTCGTTTATATGGGTTAAACTCGCTTTTTGCAATTCTTTTTATCAAGTTCAGGTTTGTTGTTTTGCAGTAATAATGCTGATATCCATATACACATCTAACAGCATCAACTATTTCCTCATCATCAGAATTCTTTGTGATATAACCAAGAGCGCCGGCTTCCATTGCATCTACAATTAACTGATTTGAATTATACGTTGAAAGGATCAGGGATCGCGTTGCTAATCCGGCTGCTTTCATCTCCTGTATAGCTGTTATACCATCAATCCCAGGCATCTCAATATCCGTTATCACTACATCAGGTTTTAATTCTTTTGCGGCCTGGACCAAGGCTTTCCCGTTTGCAACGCTGGCTAAGATTACAATGTCTTTTACCTGTTCCAGCACCGAACTTAAACCACGACGAAACATATTGTGGTCGTCTGCAATTATGAGTTTTATTTTACTATCCATTATGTTCTGTATCAGGAATCTCGAACGAATAATGTACGCCTTTGTTTATTCCAGTTGATAAATAGGATTTACCTTTTAGTACCTCCACCCGGGACTTTATATTTTTTAATCCTCTTCCGATACTATTTTTTATTATCCTGTCTTTGTCGAATCCAATGCCGTTATCAGTTATATCAACCAGTATATATCTTTCATTCCTGCTGACCGAGATATTCACAGCAGTAGCTTTAGAATGTTTAACGATGTTATTTAAAACTTCCTGAATAATGCGGTAGAAATGTATTCTTCTGTCATTATCTCCTATATCAACTGTGCAATCACACTTAATTTTTATCGCAGTTGTGAGCTCAATCATTTCTGTTAGTTCCTTAATGGCATCCGAAAGCCCATTTCGCTGCAATATCAAGGGCATCATATTGAATGACACATAACTTAATTTCTGTATTGCTTCATCAATATATGATTTTGCTTCGTCAATAATAGCCGCATCATTCTGATTGTTGGTTTTCAAATGTTTAATCTGAAGCCTGATAGCAGCAAGTGATGATCCAAGATCGTCATGCAGATCTGCGGCGATCCTGGCCCTTTCTCTTTCAAGCGCCTTCAACTGCACGCTCAATTGAGCCAGTTTGAGCTGCGCGTTCTGCTTTTGATGATAAATGGCAGAAATGATAAAAACCCCTATCAAAAAAATAATGACTAAAACACCGGTTAATATAGCAAGGAAAATTCTTGTTTCGTTGGGATGCATAATATCGCATAAGCATAAATCACATTAGAAAATAAATTTGCAAAGTACAAAATCATAAAAATATTACGGTTAAAGGCATTGCTAAAGCCCAGATGAAAGGCATTAAAAATTTCTATAAAGGCCTTGCAACCGTAATAAATCAAAAATGCTATGCAAATTAAAAATATGGTGTTTTTCAATAGGCTCATGCGTTCATTAATAATAACCTTACTGATCTGATTAATGCTTAGAAAGATAATCGCAAACGAATAAAAAATCCTGAAAATTGAATTATTGGTCCAGACACTGTTTAGTATAACATTATCAATAATCCAAACAACTATTCCCAGCAATATCAAATAGCAGCATTTTTTTCGTTCTATACCGTTCCATTTATAAAATTGAAAAAGAAGCAAGGAATATTCAATCAATACGTAGATGTTAGAATTAATGGTGTTACTGTGTGTTGAAAAAATAAATATCGTACTAATGACCTCATTAAATAGCCCTATCCATATAAGAAGGATAAACGGAAGGTAATTCCATCGGACCTGATTTAATTTTATTAAACCTGTAATTGCAGGCAATATTATGGAAAAGCTAACAACAAGATCAAAAGCAAAACTATTCAACATTATTCTCCATTTAACGGCGATGGTGGTGGACATACCGGAGGACAGCGCAATGAATCCTCAACTATAACATTATCAGTTTCATCAGATGGTAACAGATCTTCATCATCCGCATTTGCTGCTACTAATATTGCATGAACTTCCATATCATCTTTCATCCCGTAATAAATTCTAAGGTATTTACAATTCTCAGGGGAAATCAATTTGTTGATTGCCTCCACATCAAACTTCTCACTTAAAGGAAAATTTGCAGGCCTATTAGCTTTATACCTTGTTATCATATCAATGGCCTGCTGCAAAGAAATTTCATAATTGCTCATAAGATATTCATTTTATGCGTGCAATGTAGGGAGTGTTTCTTTTTTTAGCCTGCGTATAAATACGCAAAAACAACGTATTTATACGCAATCTTTTGCATTTGATTACAGCTATATCATTGAAACAGTTACTATTGCATTGTTTCACCTATTAGGACGTATAAAACGAGCCGACATAGAAAATGAAATTTAAAATTAATGTGGGAGATTTTAAGAATCTCTCTATATCCAATGAAATTCCAAAACATCTTGAGGAATATCACATTCCCGGAAGCTATATAGAAAGCTACGTGGCAGCTTTCGGCAGTATTACACTGCAATATATTAAAGCCGGCGATTTTGATTTCACTTACTGTATATCAGATGCAGTAAGTGAGGACACCCTCCTCTACATTTCAACCCTTAACCCTTCTTTGTTGTGTTTTACTTCTTTAAAGGGAACCCATCAAGCTTATATAAACTCATTTGGTGATCTCGTCTTTGAAAAAAGCCAGTTTAATATTTTTTATACAACTACATTACAGGCAGACATTCTTTTAAAAAAAGATTACAGGCAGATTTTTATCATTATTGATTATCCGATTAACTTCTTTTTGTATTCATTAAAATTCTTTCCGGCGCTCGAATCACTGAAAGACCAAATTGAATCTCTACAATCGGTTTTAGTAGCCAGCAAAAACCTAAGACTAAACGCTCAATGCCTCGATCTAATAAGAAAATTGATTCATTCGCCATTTTCTGAAAGTACTAAAGACTTCCATATTGAAATCATTAAAGAGCTCATGACCCGGTTGCTCAATCTTGTTGTTGAAAACGGTAAATGGATAAATTCCCTTCAAATAAATGAGCTTGAAAGTATTTATACGGCGAAAGAGTTTATTGACAATAACCTCCCCTATCATCATTCCATTTCCTTCATAGCGCGAAAAGCAGGTATTAATGAGCAAAAGCTTAAACAAGGCTTTAAGGCAATCTTTGGAATGGGGCTATATGCATATTACCGCAACGAGATATTAAAGATTGCCAGCATGGAATTGGAACAAACCAATAAATCGATAAAACAAATAGCGTTACACAATGGATATAAAGATGCCAATAATTTCTCCGCAGCTTTTAAAAACAAATTTGGAATGACACCAAAGGAGTGGCGAAAAAAGAAAAGGAGATATTAATTTTAATAAATTCATTAATCCCATGCTCATACTTTTTTCTCCCATTAACATATTTTTTAAAAGGTAGCTTGCAGATAGAAATGCAAGAGGCTTATAGTTAATATGTTCAATGACCTTCAATAGTCTTTCATGAAAAAGCCAGCTATCTTAAAAGCTATTCAAAGTCTGCTTATCTTATTATTCACTTATGCTGCGGTAAGCAAGCTTTTTGATTTTAATACTTTTCGTGAGCAGTTAAGTGCAGTTCTATGGCTTTCAAAAATTAGTGGCCTTTTATCATTGGCAATACCGCTTACTGAATTATTAATTGTAGTGTTCCTGGCAGTTCCCAAAGCCATGAAATGTGGATTGTACAGTGCAGCAATAATGTTAGCCTCGTTTACACTATTTCTAATAATAATGATAAGCTTTAATGCCGCACTTCCATGTTCATGTGGAGGTGTTATATCATCACTTTCCTGGAGACAGCATATCGTGTTCAATTTTTTCTTTTTAGCATTGGCGATTGCCGGCATTTTTCTTGAAAAGAAGAACGAAGTGCGGCATTCTTTTAAATTCAATTGACAGGCAGATCGTTGGTAAGAATAAATTCAAACTTGTATTCCGTAATTCAAGGATAACTTATCCGGATACTTGTTGTAAGGTTAAACCTGCGACCCCAACAAGTTGATTAAACGCGCAGGCAATTTTCATCAACTCAAGTTTAGCTTTTTAAGATTATAAAAGCGCTTACAATCATGAAAAAGATTAAAGAGATTGCCATGCCTTCTTTGGCCATTATTCTTGCGGTGATTTTGGCCATTGGTACAAGTGCATTTAAATCCGAGAAATCATTTTTTGCTACTACAATGTACTATCACGGCCCGGCAACTTATAGTCAGGGTGATGTCCAAAACCCCTCCAATTGGAATACCACGAGCACTCCTTGTCAGCAAGGCAATGTCAAGGCTTGCCAGGTAGCCGTACCAAACGCAATCGTATCAGGTAGTTCTTTTATTTCTACAGTATCACTGCAAGCGAGTGCTACAACACCTTCTGTTTTACAGGATGTAAAAAACTCAGGCTCCAGTGTTGATAATACAATCAAGAACAGGAATTAAAAGAATAAGGAAGCTGGTGATACGCACACCAGCTTCTTTTGTTTTGATATTAGTACGTATTTTGAGACATACCCGAATTATCAATTACCTCCTTCGGTATGGGAAGAGCATATCTTGGATCGTTTGGATACAATATAAATGATTGACCGGCGATTAATCTTTTTTGAATGATGCCGGCACCTTCTTTATTTAATCTTTTTATATCCTGAAACCTCAGGCCACGATATAGCAACTCTTTTCTCCGCTCACTCAATATTACTTTTAAGGCTTCTTTATTGTCAGTAGCTGTAATTGGTTTAAAGCTGATTGACTTGTAACGTTTTATCAACAGCGCATTCAAATCACGCAATGCATTGGTTTTATCATTTTTCCTGGCATAGCATTCTGCCCTTATCAGATAAACTTCGTCTGTGGCAAGTCCGGTAAAAGGCGTCCACATATCTTGCGTATAACTGCCCTTAAATTGCAGATAGCCGGAATATGGCGCAAAGAATGCCTTTTTGCGCAGGTCATCATCTGCATAAAGCGCAAGTAAAATGGTATCAACTTTAGCATAAAAAGGACTGATAGGAGTTATATCATATCCCATCTCTGTATAAAATATGGTTTCTTTATTGAATAACTTAAAGGGGGATTCAGCATCATTAAATGAACCAATAATATCCGGATCGCCATTATAGTCCATGAGCTCATGCTGAATGTTTAAGCACAAATCTGCATACTTAAAAGCGCTGTCATACACGCGCATACTTAAATAGGTCCTTGCAAGCAGGCCATACGCTGCAGCCTTTGATGGTCTGTTAACGTGTACCGGCAAATCAGGTAAATAAGCAATAGATTCTTCGGCATCTTCTATTATCCTTTCATAAGTTTCAGAAATGTTCGCCCTCACAGATTTAACATTGATATCGGAGGTTTGCCGCAACGCAATTCCCGGATCAATAAATGCTGAATCAGTATCATAAGCCTTCGCAAACGTCCACGCAAGTTGAAGAAAATAATAGGCTCTGTAAAACAAAGCAGATCCCTTAACATTATTCCACGCCTGTTGATTCTGAAGAGTTGGTTGTATTTTTTGTATCTGTTCAAGGCAATAATTTGAATTATATACCGGGACGTAACAGGACGACCAATCATTTGGCCAGCCGTAATTTTCGTATGGTATCCACTTGTATACATTTTGATCCCTTTCTGTTTGTGTTTCATAGTCCGCCGGCAACAAGAAATAATCATCGGCAGAAGCTTCACCAAATGTTGGTGTTCTTTGCCTGTTCATATTAGTTGCGTTGTCGAGTAATGCCTGCATATCAGGCAGGGTGGTTGGCACAGTTATACCTGTACTTGATTTTTTATCCAGATATTTTTTGCAACCGAGGTTTGCAAGTGATGCAAGACATACCAGCATAAAAAGAAATATATTTTTCACTTTCAGATTATTTCGTTTATAAATTAGAAACTTGCCCTTAATCCAACAGTCAATGTTTTTTGGAGGGGCAATGAATAAGGATAGTCCGGATCAAGATGCTCCTTGTTGGCTCTCCATAAAATACACAAGTTGGCAGCATTTAAATAAATCTGCAATTGCTTAACCGGCAATTGATTTTTTTTATCATGCAAGACATATCCTACATCAATATACCGCAGGCGAATATTATCAGCCTTCAATACATTAACAGAGGAATAGCTGTAAAAAACATCCCTTGAATTAAATTGTGGGTAATCTGTATATACAAGCGCCGGCACATTTGTTTTTACTTCATCCCCGGGGTTCAGCCATCTTTTTTCGAAATCAGCAGTTGCAAATCCCCGGTTAATTAAGGCATCTGACGTAAATGTTGATTTTTGAAAGTAGTATTTGAAACCGTATGAGATATTGAAAGAAATAAACAAGCCTTTCCAATTAAACTCGTTTATCAAAGAGCCAAAAATGACCGGATTTGAGGGGCCTATATAAGTTATACTTGAACTGTCTCCAGGTTTTACGCCGGTTTGCGAAACAATGCTGTTATAATCAGTACTAAGCTTACCATTTAAGTATCCTTGCGGGTTACCTTCATTATCTAACCCTCCCCACTTATAAGCGGCAATAGAGTAGAGCGGATAATTTATAACTGGTGTTATTGATTTTCCGGTACTAACAAGGCGAGCTAATGACGTGGCTTCCGGTGCATAATACCTGGTAGTTTTACTTGAACTGTAATTGAATAAAAGCTGTGAATTCCATTTTAACCCTTTATCAATATTTTTTGAATTCAAAATAATTTCCAAGCCGTTTCCTTTCATATTAGCAACATTCTTCTCTACTGAAAGCGTTCTCGGAAAAACCGTATAATCAAAGGTTGTTGTACCATATAAATCTTTTCCTTTTTTAATGTAGTAGTCTATACTTCCCGTCAAAATGTTTTGCTTAAAAGAAAAGTCAATTCCGAAATTAGTCTGACCAGACTTTTCCCATTTGAGTTCCGGGTTATTGGGATTATTGATTATCTCAATGGGCAGATTTGAATAAAGATCTGTATAACCCGACGAGGATATAGGCAGCGGGGTTTTGGTTACATCAACGTTTCCGCTATACCCATAACTTACCCGTAGCTTTAAGTAGGACAACCATTGCAGGCTATAAAAAGACTCCTTGTAAATATTCCACCCGGCCCCGGCAGACCATAGCGGATTCCATTTATCATTTGTGCTTAAGCCAAAAACATTTGAAGCATCTTTTCTTAAACTTCCATACAAAATATATCGTTGTTTAAAAATATATGATGCATTACCAAAGAAGGAAGCAAACCTGTAGGTATTTGTTGGGGAAGTATAAGTTGCATTTGGAATATTTTGATAACCCCCTGAAATAAAAGTTGGATAATAGTTCCTATAATCTACCTGCCCCTGAAATAAAGGATCTTTAGTATATCCGTAAACACTCAACATGTCTCCATCCATTACAGAGCCTCTTATTTCACTTCCTGCAATAGCAGTTATAGAATGGTTTTTCCAGTTATGATTATAATTTATCTGGCCCCTGAGATTTTGGGAAGAAAGATTTGTGACATAGTTCGTGCGTATACCGCCTTTTGGTATGATGTAGTTAATGTTGCCGGAACTGTAATCCAGTTGAGAAAAAGTATTGATCAGATCCCTTGTATAAAAGCTTTGTATATCTGCAAGCCGTTCAGAAGCGGTTGTTTGCTTCTGATATTGATAATTTGCGCTTATTTGAAAATCGTGGAGAAATTGATATTGCAGACTGATATTGCCAATTATTTCCTGTTGACGGATTGTTGTTATATCATGCTTGTAATCATCCAAAGGATAATAATTCCAATCTAATAAATAACCGCCGCCAGCCGTGTCAATATAATCTTTCCTATACCGGTCAATTGCGATCCCGTTGCCGTTTTTGTCTGCAAATTTTAAATATGGAACACTTCTTCCGTTTATCCAGAAATCAGTTTGAATGCCACTTACAGATTTGCTGTTTGTAAAATAAGCCCCGAGCGCAACCTGAAAGTTTTTAAACGGATGGTATGTATTGCTGAAACGAAGGTTAACTTTATCAAACGTTGCTTTAAGGGAACCTTTACTCTTATCAAAATTGCCTGCAATTATCCATGCCACATCGTTACTTCCGCCACTAACCTGCAAATTATATTGCTGGGTTACTGCCGTTTGATAAAAATATTTATCATATTGATCGCGGCTGTCAATCTTTTTTAGTTCGTCAATCTGCGCGGCAGAATCCGTTGCAGATATCAGTCCCTCTCTCCTTTTAAGAAAAATCTCAACAGCCGGTGTTAAAGCAGGTCGTTGGTATATATTGTTTATGTCGTTATCAAAATAGCCCTTGTTAAAAATGTATTGTTCAACATCTATATAATCAGCAGATGAAATTTGCGACAGGTAATACAAATCTGGTTTCTGTGTCAGTATTACATCTGTATTAAAATCAACAGACAGCTTTTTATTAAAGCTGCCTTTCTTTGTTGTAATCACAATCACGCCGTTGCCAGCCCTTGCACCCCATATAGATGTTGCTGCTGCATCTTTCAATATGGTAACATTCTCAACATCATTTGGATTAATATTATTGATGTCACCTTCATAAATAAAATTGTCCAGTACTATTAACGGCGCCACCGGGCCATTGATGGTACTCAGCCCTCTTACTGAAATGGTGTTTGGTTTGCCCTGAGCATCCTGCTTGTTTATGTTAAACAACAGGCCGCTGGTTACATTATTTAACCGCTGTAAAACATTGGTACCTGTTTGCTGGTTAAACGTTTTATTATCCACTGTTGACACAGCGCCCACAATCCTTTCCCTTGGAATATCCTGGTAGCCTGTGCTTACTATCGTTACTTCATTTAACGCATGCGGCTTTTCCTTAAGCTTTATCGTTAAAGGAAACTGCGTGTCTTTGGTGATGGTTATTGCCTGAGGTATATATCCAACATAGTTTATTACAATTCCTACACTTTCTGCAACAGGTATTGCGAGGCTAAACATACCGGATTCGTCTGTAGTTGTGACCGTCGATGTGCCTTTAATATTTACCGTTGCATTTACAAGAGGTAACAGGGAAGAATCTGCAACTACCATTCCCGTAATTATTGTATCACCCGTATTCATTTGCTGTTTACCTGCTTTAGCGGTCTGTTGCGCTTCCCCTGGCGTGATGATAATGGTAGCATCCATCACCCGGTAGTTAAAGGGCTGGCTTTTAAACAGCATATTCAATATATTATCCAAAGGCTCTTTACGGGAGTTGATCGTAACAGGCCGGGCTTTTTCCAGTAACGCATTATCGTAAATAAACCTGTAGGAAGTTTGCTTTTTTATCTGCGTAAAAGCGTTTTCCAATGAAGCATTCGTAAGGCTTATTGTTACCGAGTCGGTGTGTAACGATTGATTGGCCTGTGCCTGCGCACCTGCAAATACAGCCATCAGCAATAATATAAGAAAGGTTCTTCCTGCAGGGCAAAGAACAGCCCCTACCCTGCTCCCGGGCAGCGTTTGTTTATTCATTAAAATCGTGTTTTGGTTAGAAAATTATACGCTTACATATCACTTAACATTATAGGGTTTAACCGTGACAGTTTTGTTCTCAATGGTAAAGTTGGCTATGCCGGTAAGCTCCATCATTTCCAGTATTTTGCTAAGCGGTAATGATCTTTTTATTTCTCCTGTAAAAAATTTCTTTTCGGTAAAAGCATTATCATAAACAACGTGCACATCATACCACCGTGCAACCTGTTCCATTACGTCTTCCAGTGGTGTGCGTTCATACATAAACAACCCGTTTTTCCAGGCAACAGCAAGTGATGTATCTACTTTAATTAGCTGCATTACCTTATCATTTGCCTTTACCTGTTCTCCCGGTTGCAGCACTATCGATTTTTGCGAAGCCACAACCTTTATAACACCTTCCGTCAAAGTGGCTTTTATCAGTCCGTTTGAACTGCTATAACCATTCACGTTAAAAGCCGTTCCGATGTCCCGGATCTCCACATCATTCATAATAACCCTGAACGGTTTATGTTCATTCTTTGCCACTTCAAAATAAGCTTCACCTTCCAGCAATTCCACCCGGCGCTCCTTACCATCAAATTGCAGCGGATAACGCAAGGCAGAAGCCGCATTCAGCCACACTTTAGTCCCGTCACTCAACACCGTCATATATTCGCCACCTTTGGGTATATAAAGTGTGTTATAAGCTGCAGTAATATTTGTGGTTGCCTGCTCATAAACCACCCTGCCACCGGCTATGTGTATCGCAAGGCCTTTGTCGTCAAACGCGCTGTCGGCGCCGTTGTTTAAGACAACCGTATTGCCATTGCTTAAAACCAATCTTGCCTTATGTGTACCCGGTAATACATCATTACCATACTTACTTGCAAGTACCGACCCGGCATTTTGCTTGTCGCTGCCAAAGTGCCAAATAACAGCTCCACCAATCGCCAGTATAAATATGGCTGCTGCAACCTGCCACCATTGCTTTAACCTCTTCCGGCCAGCCCTTTCAGGCGCTTTCAATGTTTGCTGTTCTACCCGCTGCCATGCTGCTCCGGTATTCACCTTATCCAGTTCCTGTACCTGGCGTTCCAGTTCATCAGCATTGGTTAATTCCCTGAACAGATCCCGGTTTTGCTTGGAGGCTGCCAGCCAGTTGTTTAAATCCTGTTGTTCCGCATTTGTAAGCCCGCCTTTAAGGTGTTTTACAATAAGCGAGGCGATATAAAAACTTACAGGCCTTTTTGATGTAGCCATGTGATTGTTTTAATAAGTTCCTTCTTTCCTTTCTGAAAAAAATGCAGTGTATATTATAGAGACAATGAAATTGAAAAAACGGATACCGTAAAATGAAGTTTTTTAATTAATGGCAATAAAATCGTTCTCATGAACAAGTGCAGTGTGATAAAAGAAGCATTAACGTAGAAAAGCCATACTGTTATAATTCATTTTGAAAGCTGTTGCTGTAGAGCTAATTCATTATGATTAAAGCTTATCCAGTTATATGAGTTTTACCTGCCTTAACAAAGTTTATAGCTATTCTTCCGATTAAAAGATTACTTTCGTTTTAATTGAGCTGTAAAAGCATATTTTAGATAATCTTATTTTTTACTTGCCAAAGTAAATTTTATCCTTCTCTCACTTTTGTTTCTACTTCCTTCAAGTATTATTAATTAAAAAAATGTTTTTTATGAACATGTATGTTTCCAATTTAAGTTTTCACACCAGTGAAGAAGACCTTAAAGATTTATTTTCAAAGTATGGCAGCGTTGATTCTGCCAAGATTATTATGGACAGGGAAACCAATCGGTCCCGTGGTTTTGCCTTTGTAGAAATGCCTTCTGAAGAAGATGGTAATGCTGCATTAAATGGCCTGAATGGTAAAGAAATACAGGGCCGAGCACTTTCTGTTTCAGTGGCCAGGCAAAGAGAAGAAAGAAGTGGCGGAAGAAATTCATTTTCGCGTAACCGTTTCTTTTAACTACCAAATTTATAAATAAGTTAATTGCAGGCGTATAAAGTACGGCCTGCAATTTTAATTTCAGTCAGATACTATATTGATCATTCTTCTGTTCTTTTTACGCATTGGTTTCTTTTGCTTTTTTTCATTTTTTTTTCCTGCACCGTTATGCATCCCACAAAATGTACACTACATCTAAAACATGGGAAAAGTTTTTTTATTCCCCTACCTGGTTTGTGCAAGGTTCTTCTTTTTTAGTGCCAAGCGCCTGCGGTATAATGCATCGCATGCACCATGCCTACAGCGATATAGAGAAATATCCGCATTCACCGCATTTCTTTGAAGATATATGGCAGATGACTTCATGCTTTTACAACAGGCAAAAACAAGCCTGCCCCTGAATTTGCAAAAGACTACCTACCCTCATGGAATAAGCTTGATAAACTTGCCCGTAGTATGATACTATTCGGGTCTGCTTATACTGCAGTATATATTTTGTTAGACCAATCCATGGTGGTTTTTGCTAATGCCTATTCATTTTTAAATGGGGCCTCTACAAGGCGGCTATTGTTAAGTGGTGCGGCTATAAATATGGATACAGTAATTATGGAGATCATTCAAAAAATATGTTACCGTGGGCATTTCCTTGATGGTTGAATTATTTCAGAACAGTGATCACCATGCCAAATAAAAGCAGGATGGCTTTTATTATGGTTTGCGGATTGAAAAAAAGCAAAGCAAAAATTAAACACCTGCACCAGCTACAAAATTATGTACAGGACTTTTATGCTTTTTTCGGGGAAACAAACCATTCCCTGAATACCAGTTCTCTGACCGATACAAAAGCCCCTACCCACTAAAGAAAACCGGTCTTATCATCTAAACCCTGCGACTATCTTAGAAAACTTGCACAGAATTGGATACACATCTTTAAAAACTATTAATATGGCTAATAAAACAAAAAGCAAAGTTTCTAAAAGCGCGGGCGCCGCTGCTAATGATTCTATGTTGAAAGACTTCTTTCAAGATGAAATTAAAGACATTTACTGGGCGGAGAAAAACATCCTGAAAGCCTTACCCAAGATGAAAAAAGCTGCAACATCATCTGAATTGCAAAACGCGTTTGAGGAACATTATGCCCAGACACAAACACATGTTGAAAGACTTGAAAAAGTATTTGCATTGCTTGAAAAAAAACCACAGGCAAAAAAATGCGATGCTATGGCAGGTATTCTCCAGGAAGGAACAGGCATTATAGAGGAGACAAAGAAAGGTACGGCTACCCGTGATGTAGGATTAATACTTGCAGCGCAAAAAAGTAGAACATTATGAAATATCCACTTATGGCGGCCTTGCTCAGCTTGCAGAGACCCTTGGTCTGAACGAGATAAAAGAGTTACTGGGAAGTACGCTGGAAGAAGAAAAAGAAACCGATGAAAAGTTAAGTGCAATTGCAGAAAACAGTGTGAATTATGAAGCTGCTGAAGAACCTGAAGCTCTATAACTATTTCTGCTATCCGGATATATAAAAGCCCCGCATGCAGGGCTTTTATAGTTATCAATTTGGATTCATAAACGCATCCATGCTGAACTTGTAAAGAATAACAAGCTTTCAGTCAAACCGATAAACTTCTTTTTTGATATAAAAGCCGGTCTGGCCAAAAGCATGCATTAAAAGGAAAAAGAAAATTAAGAATAGCGGTGCTTAAATGAAATAATATTTGTTATACGAAGCTTTTAAAATAAAAGAGCCTTCGTGAATACAAAAGCTCGTTTTCAACCCTAAACCCTTAAAGAATAAAATTAAAGATTTTCTCTTAAATATGCATCATAAATATGTAATCTTTTTAAAAAACGGACTTGCCGAAGAAAAGCCATTTCATCAATGTTGTTTTTAAAACAATCATTTTCTTCATTTTGATTGTAATGATCATGTATTTTATCAACCGGGACCTTGTCTATTACCACATAGGTTTCGATATTAGTTACAAGTTTTTCTATTTATTAGCGGCCATGATTGTCCCTCCGGCTTTAATTATTTTTATGCTTGCGTGAATTTATTGGTTGCCCACCGCGCCAGCTCCTATTTTTCTTTTTTTTGATTCTGCTATCAGATCATATTCTGATACACAATACAGCCGGTTTTGCAGTTCATGAAAATATCGTAACGGAATACCAATTTCTTTCCTTCCGCAAACCTGCACAAAGGTTACTGAATCTATTGCTTTCAGTTCAATACCGGTTGCTGCATGTACCCAAATTTTCCTTCTGCCAGGCTTTTCACTGAACCCACAACCCATCAGGTACATCACATTTAATTTTGTAGGTTTTCCTTCAATCATTTTATCTTTTGTAAGCGTGGTTATTTCTGCATGCAGGCCATCGGTAGTATCAATGAGATTGCCAATCATGAGTTCTTTTGGGTTGATCATTCTAAAGTGTTTTTAGTGAGATAAAATTATATAACAATTCAAACTTAAAGCCTGCAAGGCCTTCATTTTAAAATAATATTTAACTTGTTTCTTAAGATACACACACTAATTTTAAAATTGTGCATAAAAGCAGTTTTATTTTTTTGTATAACTTTGCTGATCGTGTTATCTTTAAAACAAAAAGCAATGAAAAAAGCTAACGGTAAATCTTCGCAAAATGCTGCAAACCGAAGGCGGAAGTTCTGGAAACTGAGATTCGGAAAAAAAATGCATTTTTCATCTTCCGAAGCCGGTGAATACAGGGTTGTAAAAGGCTCTCGTGTTCCAACCACAAACTCGAAAGAAAAGATTCGGGAAGCTGTAAAGGCTGCCATTTATTAACCCGCCACTCTTCACATTTACTGCTTTGCCTTACGAAAATAATGTATTCATCAACTGTCCCTTTGATAAAGATTATAATGAACTATTCTTAGCCCTCGTGTTTGCCATACAGGATTCCGGTTTTAGTCCAAGATGCGCATTGGAATCTTCTGGTACTGAAGCTAACAGGTTAATGAAGATAGCTGACATAATCAAAGAATGCAGGTTAGGCGTTCATGACATATCGCGGGTGGAACTAAGTGATGGTAATAATTTGCCGAGGTTCAATATGCCTTTTGAATGCGGGCTGTTCTGGGGCTGCATGTTATATGCCGATGGAAGTTACCGAAACAAAAGACTGCTTGTGCTTGACAGCATGGAACACCGGTACCGAGCTACTTTAAGCGATATTAGCGGCCAGGATATAAGCGTGCACAATAATTCAGCAAAATTATTAATTGAACGTGTACGAACATGGTTAAGCCAGTATTCAACAGAAAGATTGCCGGGTGGTGAAGCTATATGGAAACATTACCAGGAATTCCAGGAAAACCTTCCAAAGATTTGCCATAGTTTAAATATAACACCTGAAGAATTAGCAACCAATGCTTACTTTGGCGACTATGTTTATGCAGTTGCCACCTGGCTAAAAGAAAAAGGATATTAGGGCTATACTGATGAAGCTTATCATGCAAACAATATGCAGGTTTAAGTAAATGCAACAGGCATTATCGGATATGAAATGATGCTGCTGGGATTGCCAAAAAGTTTTATAGATTGATCAAATATAACGACGACGTGCTTTTTCAATTAAGCTTTGTAAATATGCGAAATAACATTCTTTATAACCTAAATGATGCTTATCGATTCAGAGACAACAGAACGCCGAAAATACGCAACATGATAATTTTAAAATACGCTTTCAGTTTAATCCTTCACAATTAACTGAAGCACGAATTTTTGAGGTGGCAAAAATCCATGCCGAAAAAATTTGCAGGGCTTTTGGCTTTGATAAGGACTATTGCTTTGTAAACAATGAACTTACATTAAAGCACATGCATTATTTCATTTGTAAGCTTAGGCATTGTGAAACCCTAATAAATTAAACTTACTGAATAATGGTTTACTAAAAGATAGTAGCCATCAATCATGCTGATCGAACCTAAGCATCAAGGCCAAACAGCCGAAAAGTCATCAGTACAAAAGCTACATCAAGGCGTAATCCGAAAACGTGCTGAATATCGTTTTCGGAGGTCTTTTTTTGGTACTTTTTTGGACAAGCAAAAAAGTACAGACAATCAATGCGAAGCATTTACAAATGCGCCAGCACCGCAATAACCACCAACCCCGAAACGCCCAGTTTCTTCTTAAGCGCCTTAATGCCATTAAGCTTATGCTTCTTCACGGTGTGAATGGAAATATTTAATTCCTCTGCCACCTGCTTACTGTCTAAGCCTTCTTTAAAGAGCAGGTGCATAACGCGGCGTTGCTCCGGCGGCAGTTGCTGTAAGGCCGCATATACCTCCCGCAGCACCTCTGCACGCACTATTTCGTTGAGGATGAAATCTTCGCTTTCGTATTGGGCAAAATAAGCGAAAGCATGTTGTTTGGCGGTATTGCGTTTTTGTTGCTGAATATAGTTAAGGCAGGCATTTTTTACAGCGATGTATAATATGGCTTTAATGTTTTTGTACTTGCTGAAATTGGGTTTTTTCTCCCATAGTTTAATGAATACATCTTCGGTTATGTCTGCGGCGGCTTCTTCATTGTTTATAATGCGGTTGGCGAAAAAACATAAAGATGGATAGTATGCTTCAAAACTTGTTTTGAAGGAAAGCATTTTGGTTGAATTAAATCCACTGTTAGACTTATAAAGCATACTAATCTACTCGGAATAGAGATAAATAAACTTTTTATGTAGCAATTTAAAGGTAACGAAAATATCACTTATGATATTATTATGAACATCCAAAATGATATAATGATACTTTTAAAGTATATAATATATTGAAAATCAATAAATTGCCCATATATATCTTTATCCAATGGGTAAAGAAAATCCGGAAATAAAGTATAACCGCCTTCAACATATCCTAATTGAGTTTGGTATGGATCAAATAGAATTGGCAGAAGAACTTAATGTTAATAGAAACTCTGTTTCTAGATGGTGCAGAAACTTAGTTCAGCCATCGTTATATCAACTAAGAGTAATAGCAGAATTTTTTGGAATAAATATAAAAGATCTTATAGAGCCAACAACTTGGTCGGATCGAAAAGGACCGGCACCTGTCGAGATATATAAGGCGAAAAGAAAAAAAGAAAGGGAAGCGTTAGCTAAAAAGAAAAAGACATCTAAAAGAAAATGAATCAGCTTTTTATCCTTTCCTGTTATCGTCAGTATAAAAAACTTTCTCTTGAAATGATTGCAAAAGAACTTAATCTTTCCACTGAATCATACAAAAAACTAGAAGAAGGGAAACTAAAAATCAACGAAATTCATGCAAAAAAGCTGTCGGATTTTTATCAAGCACCAATTGAATTGTTTATGCTTAGTGAATTTGGCGTAACTCATCATTTGCGTGCAAATGTTTTATACCATAATTGCACTTTTATCGGTGGCCAAGGAGGCAGTAGTGGTTATGTGAATCACCAATACAATGATCGAGGCATGGAAGAAATTGTGCTTACCAAAAATGAAGAAATAAGGGAACTTAAGCAAGAAATTAAAAGGCTCCAACAAAAGATCAAGTAACTATGCTCACTTTATGAATGAGCCAATTTGCCACCCAATGCTTTTACCAATTCCATTAATTCTGTGTTTTGCTTAATTAATAATTCATTCTGCTCTTTCAAAACTTTCATAGTGGTTTCATCAAACTGATTTGTTTGACTTTGAACAAAACCTATATTGCCATTATTGCTATTTTCTGAAATGGATTTCGATTGAAATGTTACTATAGGTGTTGCCTCGGAAAGCAAGTTAGCAATGCTGACCTTATATAAGTCGGATAACTTTTGCGCTTGTTCGGCAGTTATTCTTGCAGGGTTGGCTTCCAGCCTGGCATACGTGGCCTGGCTTATACCTAATATTTCTTCGGCTACAAAATCCTGCGTGTAGTCATTTACTTCTCTTAATATTTTAAGCGTACTGGTTGCCATAACTGTATTAAATTAGTAAAAACTGAAATTAAAATTCAAATATGACAATTTTTATTCAATATGTGTAAGATTCCCTGCAGTCGATTATATTTCATATTCAGTTTTTTCATCGTAATAAGTCCTAATAAAATTTTCTAACGTTTGCTTTTCATCTTTATCCAAATCTAAATTATCTCTTGCACCAAGATGTATAGCTTTTCCAATAATATAATTTAGTATCTTTCTCGTTTCAGCATCAACATTATTCCTGGAAATATCAGGAATAAATTTTTTGGAAGTAATATTTGTAATGAAGGAGCTAATTTCAAAAATTGAAGCCGATACATCTATATCAAAATTAAAATCCTTTATCAACACGCTCCGCATGAATAAATACTGTTTACTGTCACTTGTTTTCCACCAATAAAATTTATGGTCGCGCTCCGTTTTATTAAAGGGCAGGTACAAAGTATTTTTCCTTCCTTCAAATAATGTAATTTTTTTTACAAAAGCTTTTGTTTCGCAGTCTTTTGAATGGCCAATTTGGTGTAAATCCCTTGTTTCAAGATTATCAAAAATATAAACTGTATTGCGGTCAATACTAGTTTCAGCTAATTCTTCTTGTCTATCTTTTGGTACAATTATAGAAACCCATGTCAATTCATTTTCCATTTTTGTAATAACCTCATCTACATCTCCCGTAAAATTTAAACCATTTAAGAAATCATCTTCCACATTGGATTCAACTAACGGTATTGAAAAATATTTTAACTCAGTACCATTGATATAATCATCTATTTTAAGTTTGGCAGGTTCAACTATCTCCACCAATCCTTTTTCGTCATCATATTTATAAAGAATCTCATCAAAATCTATTTCATCGAACTGTTTAATAAATGGTCTTTTTTTCTTTATTAGAGCATACCCCTCAACTTCTTTTAGATAATCTTTAAAATCAATTTTTATTAATCCCTTATCCAGTGGCTCGGTCAATGCAATGCTCTGTACAATCTTTTCGCTTTTTGTCAAGGATTTATCTATCAATTCAAAAACAATTCCGTCTGTTAAGAAATACTGACTTAAAAATCCATGTACTTCTTTTATATCGTTATTGAAAACTGAAATAAAATCTGAATAATTTAAAACCACTTCGGTTCCATCAAACCTCACATCTTCCGCCTGTGTTAAAGAAGTATATTCATTTCCTTTTTCAAGTTCAATTGTATATTTATATTTTGATCCATAATCTCTCGTTGTAACTTTAGCATCATTAGACAGCATAAAACAAGAAAGAAAGCCGATACCAAAATTTCCAATCGGCCTGTAGTTAAAATCTTTAAGTAAAAAATCAGTGGAATTATAATATGAAACACCAATATTTAAAAAATGCTTTTTTATAATATTGATAGACATGCCAGTGCCGTTATCTTTTATTATTGCCTGATTTTTATCTTTATCTAAGATCACTTTAATTTTTGGTTGGTATTGCTCTTCACCAAATTCCCATTTAAGCTTTTCCGCTTCCTGCCTTATTTTGCAGGAATCAATTGAATTTTGAACAAGTTCCCTAAGTCCCAAAGTTCTACTTCCATAAATTTTTTCACCCATGAGCAATGAACTGATTGCTTTGAATTCGAGTGTCATTTTGTAATCAGAAAACGTATAACCTTCAGTTTGTATATTGACTTCAGGTGTTGTATCATATACCAAATTATATTGAGGTATCATTCCTTTAACAAGAGACACGGCATTGATCAGTTCATCCTTTACCCAACCAATGTAAATCAATAGCTTTCTATGTATGCTTGCATTTGTTGATTTGCCATGAAAAACAATTTTCTTTTGTTGTGTTCTATCGTCAACAGTAATTTTTTCATTATTTGAAATAAGATAGTGCTGCTTCCATTCATCATCACTTATACCTTTGGGTGCAATTAGTTTATATAAATTGTAGGGCGTTCTGTTTCCGTCAATATCTAATATGTCTGCCAAGCGAAGAATTGCAGCAATAAATTGAGAATTAAATTTATAATCGCCTTTTATTTCATGTGTACGCAATTCTGTTTTTATTCGATCATAGTCCCAGGTATGTGCTTCACAAATTAAAGCAAGATCTTGTGCAAAATCTAAAGCAGCAAGTTTAGGAATTAGCAATTTCTCCTTTAGCTCTTCTATAATATATTTGCCAGACAGTGAAGCGTGTATTCTACGTACATATTCTTGTAATGCAAGTTCTTCATTTCCTCCCATGAGTTTTTTCATTGTCGAAAACTTGATATCACAGAAAGGAAAATCGTCAGCCTTAATCGCAGTGATATCTTTATCGCTGATAGCCATTCCAATATCGTGAAGAAGTGCAGCATAAATTAAAAGAGTAATTTCAAGTTCATCAAGCAATTTGTAATCGCTTACTAACTTACTCATGTATTCCATTATTCGAAATGAATGACCCGTATTATGAAGCGTATAGTTTGGAAAGACAAATTGTACTCTGGAGTTAAGAATATCTTTTACTTCTTCATAAACTTCATAAATTTTTGGAACAAAAGGGCTGTTAATATCTTTAAGATGTTTGATAAGGGTTATATCATCCAATTTATAGTCTGTGTCAATATTCATTTGTGCTTAATTGAAAATTTATTCCAAAATTATTTAAATAGGTATTGGCCTATCAGTAAATTAGTGTTACTTGAAATGCAAAATATAATAGCGTTCATGCATATTGGGTCATTAATTCTTTTATATGATTTAGATCGGAAAAATTCAATTTGAACCACTCGCCTCTTAATCTTTTTGCGACAAATGTTTTATGCAAAAATGTTTCTGTAGCTTTTGGGGCTTTCCAGAAAGCTATTGTTTCTATTTTAGGCGATTGGGATTGCAGGGTTTTTTCTCTATGCATGATTGTTTTACTTCTGCCAATTTTAATATGACTGGTGTTTAGATCAAGCAATAAATAAACAACATTTTCATCTTTAGGTTTATCGTAGTTATAGTTATTATCAAAAAAATCTCTGTAAAGTTTCAGTTTGTCTATTTGAGGTACATATAAAATACCTTTAGCCTTTGCAATAAAAGTTACATTTTCTCCTTCTATTTCCGACATTTCCTTATCACTAATCGTTCGATAGTCAAACAATTCTAAATATGATCTTAATTTATAGCTATAAGTATTGAATACATCTATTAAATCAAGGTGCTTATATTCTTTAGTGAGGTGGTTGCAGAATGCCATAGTGATATCAAACTTATACTTATCTTCAATATTTAGATTGATAGCCTCACCTTGCAGCAATCCTTCACCATTGATATAAACAAGCGTGTAATTCGGTGAAAAATCTTCTTCATCGCACCATATACCAAAACAGTCTTTGCAAAGCCCGTTTGCAACATTGCTAACTGCAGCATCTTTAGCTGCCAGGCGCAATATGGCTTCTTCAGATATTAACCTGTAAGCATCATTTAGTTTTTCATTGAGTTCTGTACCTGTTATGTATTCTGTTTGTATCATTTATTAAATAGCTTTTATGTATTCCTTAATTAAATCACATTAAAAAACGCAAATCTGTTATGTTATTTTCCATAACCCAGCTTTTAAATTTTTCTGATAATCCTGATGTAAAATCTGTTTCGAATGGTTCTTCAATGCAGTTACAATCTATCAAATCATCTAAAACCTTTTCAACTGATTGTCTTGTTGTGTCATTGCTTTTAAGTTTTTGATACATCAGCCAGGGCTTGTCTTTTGAACTTCCAGAAATATAATTACCCTTTTCGTCTAACCCAATTCCATTATGGGCTACTTCAAATGTTGAAATAGAAACGCGATGTACAACCCTTAAACCTGAATTTCTGGTATTAATTATAGCAGTGTAAATATTTTCGTTCCCAGACCAGGCGCTATTAGCATTTCCATTTTTATTTTTAGGAAAATCAGAATCATGCAATACTGAAAAATCTACTTTAAAATGTGTAAGCATTTTAATTAAGGGGATTATAGTATATTTTCCTCTTGCTCTTATTAAGATAGGTTTGCAGTTGATATGATATTTTTCAGGTTGCATTCGCATAATCGTATCAAATGCAGCATATTCAGTGTCTCCTTCAATTATAATTGGATATTGACCAAAAAACATTTCTGAAAGGTTTTGATCAAAGCCGTTTAACAACTTTAAATTATCAATTTCTTCTTCAGAAAAAGCAATATCGTCAGATCGGTATGTTTTAGGAGTTGGGTTGCCTTCGCTTCTTGACAATCGTACTATTGTTGTGTGATCTTCAAAAGGATTAATAAAAAGCGGGCTATGTGTCGTAAGCATTACTTGCCAGGATGGATCATTTGCTAATTCATAAAGGTATTTTGAAGCAGCTCTTATTCCATTAGGATGAAGTGCAATCTCTGGTTCATCAATTAGCAACATGTAGCCAGGCAGAGCCAATTCACTATTTCTTTCATCGATAGCTTTTTCAGCTTCAACTTCCTGGGCAAGCTTCAATTCATTTTGCTTTTCATCAATAGCAGTTTGCTTTTCTTGTTTTTTAGTTTCAGTTTTTGCTTTCTCTTTTTCTGCTTCAAGTTTTTTAATATCCTTTTCTATTTGTTTAACTCGTTTTTCATGGTCTGACTTAAAATTCTTGACGGCTTGTAACCTCGAACGAACTTGCAGTAAAGACCAAAATAAAGCTCGTTGAGAACCGGTTCCTTGCTGATCCCAATCAATATTATCTTCAAATTCCTTAATATTTAATTTGGATCCTTTTACTAACGCATCAAGTGGATCTACTTTGAGATCAGCCATACCTATATTTAAATCAATAGAAAGGTTTGGAAAAATTTTGTTATGGCTGTTGGTGATTCTTTGATTTATTTTTTCAATAATCTCTTTATGTTCTTCTACAGGCTTTTTAGCGTGAGCAGTAAAAACTTCTAGAGCCTTACATAACTCAGATTCTTTATCATCTAAATTTAAACGTAAATTTTCAGCAATGGGATCGACAATAAGTTTCAACAAATTTTTTAGTTCAACTTGCGGGTTTTCCAAAGCACCAATTCTGAAGGGAACAGGCAACCTGCTATTGAATACATTATCCAACCCTGCCGCATTTCCATCATCTGAGTAATCCTGAATTTCGGGATCAAAAGTTTTTCGTGTCTTAGTGCCGTTCTGATCCCATTCCCACTTACTTTTTACAACTAATAATTCACCTTTTTTTTCTTTCCACTTTTCGGCAATATTCGCAGTCCCCTCTGGAATATGAACAGATATTTCTACATAGGTATTTTCTCCTTTCGACCTTTTGCAATAATCCTTTTCGTAAGAATACGATTGTGTTCCCAAAGCCAGCTCATAAGCTTTCAAGATTGTTGATTTTCCAGAATTATTATCTCCAACAAGACATAGGATATTGTCCAGACTAACAGATAATCCTTCATTTCCAATGCAACCTAAATTTCCAACAGTAATGTTTAATAGTTTTGATCTCATATGGTTTTTTGTTTACGTAAGTTTAGAGTTCTGCATATATAGTTGGCATATTTTTATCGCCATGTTTATAATCTTCACGAGGCCCATCAAAAGTTTGGTCTGAAATAATGATATCACTAATTTTTTCTAAGTCATACATTTTCCAACCCAATTTTCCAGAAGAGCTATACCCTCCTATTTGATAAGCGCGAAGGCACTCATTTCCAGCTGTTGTTTTACCATAACGATGCGGTTCAACAACTCTTAATTTACCTTCATAATGAAGTTCAATTACATTTAAATTTTTGAGTGCATTAATAATGTCTGTATTCATTTTATTCTATTTTATTAAAAAAATAAGCAGCTTCTACAGTTTGATTATAAATTATTTTATAATACTATTACCTACTTATTACTTTAAAATTGATTAGCATTTTTGTAGTATAGCAGTTTCTTAATAGTCTTAATCAGTTATCGTTGGCCAGGCAGTTAGAATTTCGTTACAGGCAAGCTTTATTTGCATCTTTGCAGTTTGTATGAATTTGGGAGCAGTATATTTTCGACGATGAAATACATCTATTACTATACAATTTTCCGGTTTCAATTTTATTTTATAAAGCGATTCAAGATGGTTTTTAATGCTGGCTGCAATAATATTTGCTTCAGGCAAATCAATATGCCTCGTTTTTGAAAGCACCAGTTTAATAGCGCCTTTAATTTCTTTTGTTTTGGCATCCAGTAAAACAACTTCCGGTTTAATATGTACTATTACATTTTGAATTGTCGTGTTTTGGTTTTGCGGAGGCAAGCCTTTTTCTGCATTAAAGCGCAGATAAGGAACGAGCAAGGTGCTTGAGCAATTAATGAGGTGATCTAACGCTTCGAGGCAACAGGGTATATTTGTTTTCACCCAATCAGATGTAATTTTTTTGCCGGCAACCTGTTGTTTCTTTTTTTCGAAAATACCAATATCATGTTTTTCATCTGCCATAAAATGAATAAAAGCACTTTGAGGTTCAGGATACCGGCCCAGCTTGAAGCTGCTGGGGTATTTCATGGTTTTAAGAATACTGCGTTTTTTAGCCGGAGTGGCATAAACATATTCTCCTAATTTATTTACCGAGATGTGAGGGAAACTAACCATAGTGTACGGGTTATTTGATTGAAATTTTTTTACAAATAAGGGGCAAGAGTTTTTATATCTGTCAATATTTCACTAAAATTATTGGCAATTTAAGAAAAAATCATATAATTGATTATAATAATTCAATTAACTGCCATTTATGGAACTCCTACTGCACACATGGATTTAGGGGCATTAGCTTTATAAGGAGTTCTAGTAAAGGAGCTAATATATTTAGGCACTAACAGTAAACGGGTCTTTCATGCCCGGGTAAAGTGTAACACAGGGCAGAATTTCCAGGGGAAAGCCATCCACCTGCTGCTGATGTACCGGCGCGTCAGCATTTTGTACAATGCCCACACTGCCAATATTATTATTGATCAGCTTTACTATAAACTGAAGCTGGAAATCCCGTTTTGGCCCAGGGTTACGCGCATCAGCTAACAGCAAGCCATCCTGTAACCTTGCTACACTATGTAAAGTTTTTTGTACTAACGGCAGGATGTTATTGTTTAAAGTAAACCCCGTTAAACTCAGTACAGCGGCCGCTGCAATAAGTGCGAGATAATGTTGTCCGTTTTCTTTAAACATAGCATGCTTATGCAAATCAGCCGCGATGATTTTTTTTAAGGCCGCATTCATTTCATCAATACTTTGCCGTACTTCTACTTTAGACCTTGCATAAGCTCCAATACCAAACACCGCAAAACAAAGCTGCAGTGCAGCAGACCACACATCAAAGGGATCGCCTTCCGGACATTGCTGAATAACATTTTTCAATGTTTGTAAAATTGTGCCCGCGGTTGCTTCAATCCAGCCTTTATCTTCCTCTCTTGTTCCACCTTTACATACGTTCTCCAGTTCCAGCAAAAAATGGATAGGGTAACCGGATGCTTTCAGGCTGTTCATATTCGGCTCCCTGGTCCAATCGTCTATATCCCTGAGCACCCGGCCGGTAACAGGATAATTGAGTGCATAGTCCTGCGGCTTCCTGCGCGATAATGGCCCTTCAATTGCAATTCGCTCTTTGGCTGAATCCAGGTTTATCCGTTCAACTTTGGCCGCTCCTATCGAAGCTAGGGCATCAGCAAACCAGGCTTCCTTTCTGCACCAGTCAGAATGATAAAAATTTTCTGTTTCAATTATCAATACCTTATCTGATTTAGCTAAAGAACCAAAAACAAAAGACCGGTTAATTACGCCATGTGGCAGCGTTAAACAATCCAGGAAAACCCCGTGTTCGGCATGCAGTTGCCGCACACTTTCAGATAACACCAGTTTGGCATCCAGGCCCCTGTGGCTAAGAAATATATTAAACCGCCCTTCATTCAATATTGCAGTGCGTGTTACAGATGTTTTAACCTCGTGGAGATGAGCTAAACTAACGGCAACCCACATCAGGTCTGCGGCAGATAAAAGCGGGTTAACAAGGCCCTCCGCTAAAATCTGAACCAGTTTCAACATCGACTCCGGATGAAAAGCACCTACTGTATATTGTCCTTTAGTGACAGTTAATCTCCCGTCGCGCAACGAGGTAATTGTCGGCAATGCTTCCCCTAAAAATATGTCGGGAGGAATAAAAGATGCCAGGGCCGCCAGCGTCCATGATAAGGCAACTACTATTTTCGATAAGTGATCGTACTGCGGAGGTATTTCCAGAAATTCCTTTTCAATATCTATCTGGTTTTTTATTGTCCAGATGTCAATCCAGCCACTGCGGGAAAATTCATGCGGCTGCATTTTTCCATAACCATCCTTGCTGGCAGCTCTTAACCATAACAGGGCATCCCTGCCCAAAAGGGTAGTTAACAATTGCCCGTAAGGCGATCCTGCTGCTACCTGCCGCCTGTAAAGTTCATATTGTAAAGCTAACTCAAAACCCTCCTGCTTATCTCCGCTGTCTTTTCTTTCAGACCGAAGTTGCATTAAGCTATTCAAAAGCATAAAAGCTTTTTCATCCCGGAAACTTAGTTCCATTAAAGTGGGCAAACTATCGCCGGAAAAAGAATCAAGTACTTGGGCTATGATGTTGCTACTCTGAATGAATACAGGCTGAAAACCTTTTGGGAAAGACTCCATGACTTGTTTTAGCCATGCCTGTATTTTATTATCCGCCAAAATTTTTTTTACACTAGGGGTAAACATCACTAACGAAGTTTCTATTTCCGGCCTGTTGCTGTTTGTTTTATAAAAACCTTCCGGAAACAGCTTCATAACACCAATGGCATCGCGCATGATATTCCGTACAAAATTTAGCTCTGAATTTACATCTGGAGGAGTGTTCATAGGTTTATATTTCTTTCATAAAGCAGTCGTGAATATATTATTCAGGCGTGCATTTTTTATTCAGGTAATAGCTTTCATTTTTGCAACACTTCTTTAATGTAATTCCTGAAAATAGTGCAGTGTAAAACTATTTAAAAAAGGAATTACACATGAAATACTTTCTCTTATTACTGTTTTGCCTGACAGTAAAATTTGCTGATGCCCAAAATAAAACAGGTAAAACCATTCATCCTTTAAATGTTGGTGATACGGTTGTTGATTTCACCTTCAGGCAAATGCTTAATTATCCTTCTAAAACAGCCAGGCTTTCAGACTTTAAAGGCAAGCTTATAATTCTTGATATGTGGAGCACCTATTGTGGCTCCTGTATAGAAGCTTTCCCTAAAATGCAGGCTTTGCAGGATAAGTTTAAAGACAGGATACAGGTTTTGCTGGTAAACCCCTATCCTGCTGAGGATGATCCTGACGAGCGGGTGAAGCAGGTTTTGACAAGGGTAAAACAACGCACCGGCTTAACGCTTACCGTGCCGATGCCATTACACGATACCATGCTAAACCATTTGTTCCCTCACGAAACCGTACCGCATGTTATTGTGATTAATGAAAAGGGCCTTATTATTGGCTCAACTTACTCATGGGCCGTTACACCGGAAAGCATTCAGGCCCTGCTGGCAGGAGAAAAAATCCGTTTCCCGGTAAAGAATGATTGGGGCTTCGACAAGAATACACCTTTGTTTGTAGATGGTAATGGTGGTGATGGCAGCAATTTTATATACAGGTCAATCATTACACCTTATAAAGATGGCATCCCTGCCTTTATAGGCAGCCAGGAGCTGAATGAGGGAAAGGCTAAAAGATTTTACGTAATCAATTATCCCCTGCTCACGCTGTACCAGCTGGCTTACCCCGAGGTGCTGAAATATCCTGCCAACAGAACCATAATCGAGGTAAAAGATTCATCCGGATTTATGCTGCATCAGGACGCAGAGAAAGATAATAAAAACAGCTATTGTTATGAAGTGATAGTGCCTGCTTCACCTGTTGAGGTAAAAACATATATGCGACAGGATCTTCAACGAACATTTCATGCTATCGCTTTTAATGAGGAAAGAAACTTGAAATGTTATGTGTTAAAAAAGGTTGGTAATGGAGATACCGTTTCTCTAAAAGCAGACAGCGCAGCAACAGATATAGAAAGAACGTCACTGCATAAGTATATGCACAACCAGCCGCTCTCCCGGTTTATTGACATGCTGAATTATATGTTGCCTGCACCTGTAATTGATGCAACAGGGCTAACCAAAAACATAAGTTTCGATTTTCCATTTGACATATACAGTTATAACGTACAGCAATGGAATGGTTTCTTGTCAAAATATGGCCTTGCTTTAGAGGAAACAGAAAGAAACATGGAAGTAGCAGTGATTAAGGCTTCATGGTAGCTTGGTTTTTCTTGTTTAGACGATACAGGGATTGTTTCTACTTTCCCTGTTTTCAACTCAGCTAACTTTGTGCTGCTTTTGTGATAAATAATT
The DNA here is from genome assembly GCF_900115755.1 of Parafilimonas terrae. Classification (GTDB taxonomy): domain Bacteria; phylum Bacteroidota; class Bacteroidia; order Chitinophagales; family Chitinophagaceae; genus Parafilimonas; species Parafilimonas terrae. The sequence continues at coordinate 154,074 of NZ_FOXQ01000008.1, read as the reverse complement.
TGAGCATACGCACGACTTAGATATTCAGAAAAGCCAACGCCTTAACAACTCTGTTTTAAGAGCGAGTAGAAATGCCTGATCCATAACGGGAGTTTTCTTATATGCCACAACACTTTACCAGCGGTTGAAAGCTTTCTGTATGTTTTTCTTTGTTCAATTTCTGCTTGCAGAAATTTATAAAGCGTTGAATCTATCTCGCTTTTGGTAAAGCCGGCAGCGAGCAGGTTTTCATATATGTTTTCCTCATTGGATTTTCTTTGCATGACAGGGTCTTAAAGTAGTTTGTTAGTCCGTGAAAGTAACGGCGCCTTCGATTGAAACAGATTATCTGCTTTCAAAAATAAAGCCGGGGTTATATTTATTGATACAATGAATAAATTATTCATAAATGAATATTGCGCTTAAAGATTGAAGAGATATTGATGATTTAAGTTTTACAATTAATCTGTTGCTAGACAACGCCTGCGGCTGGTAATTCAAAACAAAGAAGAACGCGGAAATATTTTACCTCTGGTATTTTTCAACATGCCAGGAGTGGGGCTTATTCGCCTTAGACAAAAAATTATTGGATAGGTATATTTTATTTCAATAGCTTTATGTTACTAACTGTTGCAATCAACTTTAATCCTAGCGCTTATGTTGCAATCACGAAAACAATTCCTTAAAAGTACCTGCTTATTAATTGGTGCGGGTGCATTATTAAAGCACAAGACTTTTTCTAATTATTATCTGCCTTCCTGGCCTGAAGGTTTTTGCAACTATGACCTTGCAAGTGTAGGAATAAACGCATCAAATACAACACAGCTAATAATTTCAATCAGGATTGCTGTATTTTCTTTTTATTGTGAATTTTTATTAGCTTTATTACTTACGATTTTTAACTACCAGCTTTATGAAAACCACCCTGCTGCCACTGCTATTACTAATTTTTTATAGTTCCGTTGCCCAGCCTTGTGCTGATCCATTTAATTGTGAAAAAGACATGAATTTAAGCCCGCATGCCATTAATGGCAGTAACAATATCATCATTATTAATTACGGCAAACAAACAGGCATGCCTTCCACATTCAGCGATGTGCGCTATAAGTTCGGCTGCGGCACTTCGCCAACAAGCACCACTTGCAATTGCGCACCCACAGACCTTTTTTACAGGGTGTTTTATCCAACAGATGTAAATTATACAACCTGTGCATTGCCGGCGGTAATTATGTTTCATGGTGGCGGTTTTGAAGACTGCACCGGCCTCGGCAATGGCGACGATGCAATTACCATTTGCCAGGAGTTTGCCAAAAAAGGTTTTGTAGCTTTTGATGTAGAATACAGGCGAGGCAATTATAATGATGAAGATTATATAACCGCGCAAGGGCCATTGGCAATTTACCGGGCGCAGCAGGATGCCAGGGGCGCTATACGCTGTATAATACAGCGGCAAATTAATTTAGGCGCCAATGTTACCGGCGACCCTTACAGGATAGATACCAACAATGTTTTTCTCGGTGGCAGCAGTGCCGGTAGTATAACCGCCATGATGTGTGCTTATTATTATAGGCAAAGCAAAATTGACAGTATACTGCCTGGTGTAAGAACAGCTTTAGGCGCCTCCATAAACGCCGATTTTTATGACCCTGATACTGCCAAAGCAAATGATGTGTATAACGATACTTTAGATTACAGGCGTTTTATAAAAGGCGTTTTAAACAATTGGGGCAATGTGTTTATACATAAATCTTTCAAAAGCAACCCGGGTGCATTCTTCAGGAATAATGATGGTTATAAACCGCCTGTAATTTCTTTTCACGGGCTAAAAGATTCTACATTGCCGATTGATACCACGGCATTGTTTTATGCACCAGCCAATGCTGTGTACAGCCCTTACAATATTCCCACCAATATCAGCATTCATTCAGAAACGCATTGTGTTGGGGCGTGCCCAGGTACAGGGGTTGCTTACACAGTAAATCCTGATATAAATGGCAACCCGGATATTTATTCAATGGGTTCCCAAAAAATATATACCGTTTTAAAAAATGCCGGCATTGCCACTTTGATATTTGTTGATTGCCAGATGAAGCATGGGCTTGACAGTAATGGAAGCAGCTATGCAAGTAATTTTGGCACCGGCGCTGCAAACAGGGCAGATACTTATAAATACATTGCCGCGAGGGCCGCTAATTTTTTCCAGTTGATATTGCATTACCAGGATGCTGCCAATCATTACACCGGCACTACGGCATTTATAGAATGTGAAGACAAACGGCATTTATGCCAGGTGGCCAACCAGAACGCAGCCTGCTCCAATACGAATAACTGCGATGGGCAGTTTTTTTTAGATCCCGGTGACGAATAATTATTTAACCATTGCCATAAACTGCATAATTTTTTTAATTTTTTAAACTATACAATATGAAATTCTTTTTACTCATTGTGGCCGCTTTAATTGTTGAAAACACAATAAAAGCGCAGCCGGGAACATTAGACAACACATTTAATGACAGCGGAAAAGTTTTGAACTATGGCTTTGGCATAGTGCGGGCAACAGCAATTCAAAGCGATGGGAAAATTTTAATAGCTGGCGAAACGACCCTTACCGATGATACTATGGATGCATTTGCTATTGCCAGGTACCTGCCGGATGGAAAAATTGATGAAAGTTTTGGTGAAAAAGGGATATTGAAAAGCCCCTGGCCTGACCCTCCGGGTGAAGATTTTATAAGCCTTTCTGGCATTTACAATCTTGTTTTATTAAAAAGTGGAAAAATACTTGCGGGGGGTTATGGAGGAGGGCTAAAGCTGGGGTATCCTTCTCCTATATTAGCACAATATCTACCCGATGGTAGCCCCGATCTTTCTTTTGGTAAAAACGGGCTTGTTGGCGTTAATTTTTCCGTTGGACATGGTGTAACTGCAAGGGGCATGGGCGTAATGGAAGATGGCAGGATAGTGCAGGCGGGCAGCGATCAATCACAGAATACCACTGTATTGCGGTATATGCCCGATGGTAGTTTAGACAATACATTTGGTGTAAATGGCATATCAAATGTGTATTTGTCGGGCGTTGACAATATTAACTGCCTTGTATTACAGCCCGATGGAAAGATAATAGTAGGCGGCAGTTATTTTACTGACAGAAATTCTTCAGCCAATTTTTTAATAGCCCGTTTTAAAACAGATGGCACACTTGACAGCAGTTTTGGTTATAATGGCAAACGCATTATAGATTATAACAACAGCACCGATGTGCTTTATTCGCTTGCCCTGCAGCCAGATGGAAAAATACTCGCATCTGGCCGCGTGGCGCCTGCCGGTATAACCACATCAAGTATGTGCGTGGTGCGGTTTAACCCCAATGGCTTTTATGACAGCAGCTTTGGCAATAACGGTATAGCGCTTGCTAATTTTGATGCGTATAATAGTGGTTCAAATGATGTAGCACTGCAACAGGACGGAAAAATTACCGCATGCGGTTTTGCACGCCCTTTACCTGAAGACGACGCCAGGCAAATGTTTTCGGTTGCACAGTTTAATAAAGATGGTAATTTAAATACCGCATTTGGGGACGGGGGAAAAACTTTAACCGATTTTGGATATTATCAATACGCCGCTTCTTTAAGTCTGCAAACTGATGGTAAAATTGTAGTTGCAGGCAATATGCTGATCCCAGAGGGTGGCCCACAGCCATACTACAACCTTGCCTTGGCCCGTTACAACAACGGCAGCACACCTATTGCCAAAAAGATTCAGAAAATACTTAAGTGGTGGCGCAACCGCAATAACAGTATAACCTTAAACTGGCAGAACACAGAATTAAATGGTAGAGATCATTATGTAGTGCAACGTGCCACTGCTTATAATACCATTCAAACTACAGGCACATGGGTAAATATAGGCAGGGTTGTTAGCAGCACTACAGGAACAAATAGTAAAACACAATCCTTTACAGACAATAATCCTTTGCCTGGCACTAATTATTATCGCGTACAGCAGGTAAACCCATCAGGCAATATAGAAACAACCAATGTTGTTGCTGTAACCATAAATGAAGCATCTGCTATCTCTGTTTCTCCGAATCCTGTTCAAGGCATGCTATATATAAAAGGATTGGATGCATCCGCCAGCTATAGTTTGCAGGTATCAAACAGGCAGGGCAATATTGTTGCAAAGGCAACGGTTAAACAAACCTCTTCATATAAGCTGAATGTAGAGAACCTGCCAGAAGGTGTGTATTATCTTGAGCTCGTATCAGGCATTAATACAACGGATTTGAAGTTTGTGAAAGAGCAATAAAAGCCATTATTCTCTTTCAATGTTTAGCATAGAAAACCAAGCCATTATTGTTTGTTTTTAAACAGATAATAATTCTTTCTTCTTAATCTAAACTCTGTAAAGCTTTGTGACGATAAATGATGTCACAAAGCTTTACATTCTGAAAAATTAAAAAAGTACCAGCCACATACTTATTTCTCCCGCATTCATAGTAATGTTTTTAAAACCAGCATGATATTGGTTGGCGTTTAAACTCCAATATTCATTTTTCATACAACAATTGTACTTTGATCTTATGAGGCAATACCAAGCCCATTCATTGATCAATAAAGTTGATTAAGCCTTTTGTTAATCTAAATACCAGTTAGATGAAAAACCTAATCCTCTTTTTAGCGTTAACAGGCATCATAGCATCCTGTACAAAACAAGAGCTATCAATCAATAATCAGGAAGATGCCCATACCAAAGAACCTGATCATTCAGCCAGAATTAAACAGTCTTTAAAGGATAGTTTAAGCGCGCAGGATTTTGCCGCCATTGACTTTAATAAAATGTATTCAAGCGAAGACCCTGTATCAGGCAATTATTTTATCAGGCTCGGATTTTATAAAAAGAATATATCGCAAGATTTTATTCTTCTAAAAACAACTAATGCCGGTGCTATTATGAAAGCGAAAATTATAAATATGCAATGGAATAGCAGTATGGATTCGCTAACAAATAATGTGCGAGTTAAAGTCAGTTCATTGACTAGGGAAAAAACTATTTATCTCAAAAACGGCAATCGCAAGAACTATAGCAGCAATCAAAGCGCAATTGCAAGTTCAGGAGATATTAGCTCGATGATGGAAGAAGAAGGGCCTGCAGGCGAGCAGATACTACCAGATGTTGTTGTAGTTGGTTATACCGATTATGAACCTGTTCCTACTTACTGGTACTTTTATGATGGTATGTTGGGATTGAACAGTGGCGGTATTGGAACTTCCTACACGTACGGAGCATCCGGCCCCGCCGGTGGTGGCAGCGGCTCAATCCCAACCATGCAAATTGATTATGAATTTGCAGAAAACGCAAAGGCCATCGACATTAAGAAGTATCTTGATTGTTTTGGTTCAGTGCAGGAACCCGGTGCTACTTATACAATTACAATTGCAACTGATATTCCCGTGAACGGGGACCCTTCAAGGTTTTTTAATTGGTCAAATGCCACGCCCGGGCACACTTATATAGAACTTTATAAGAATAGTGCAGCAGGACTAATCCAACAAAACATAGGCTTCTATCCTAACACCGGGTGGAAATCAATTAATGATTACTTCGTCCCGTCCAAGATGGTTGACAATGCAAATCATGAGTACAATGCACGATATACAATTTCAGTGAGCAATACGCAATTTCAGGCAGCACTAAATGCTGTGCAAACCTATAGCAGCTATAACTACAATATTGCTACCTTCAATTGTACAGATTTTGCATTGGACATTTTTAATGCAGCAGGGGGAGATTTATATATACCTAAATATCAAATACCCGGTTACCCTAACGGAACCATAGGCAGTAATACGCCGCAGGGCTTGTATATGGAGTTAAATCAGATGGCTTCCGAAGGTGTTTCCGGTGTGGAAATGCCAGGCGTAAAAGGTTATGGCGGCACCAGTCACGGCCCATGTAATTAATAACTAAACGCTGATACATGAAACTTACTCAATTACTATCCCATCCCATCATACAGATCATAAGCTTTTGCATCATCATTGTTGGTAGTGCTAACTTCGGTGGGCCTTATGGTTTCTTCCTCTATCATGCCGTGCAGGAAGGATATATTTATGCTATCATCGGTATAGCAGGCATCGTAGTAACCTTAGTGAGTCTTATCAATAAGAAAAACGCAATAACTATACAATTTATCGGCGTTACGCTAATGGTTATTTCTCTTTTAGTATTCTTTTTTTCTTCGGAGCATTTTATGAATATGTATGCATTCAAGGATGTACTGCCACTGCTTACCTTATTCTTGTTTATTGCGATCATAGCGTTAGTAGTAATAAAGTTTCTGAGAAGATATAAATTCTGACACAATATGCTGGAGTTATTAAAGTTTTTAAATAATATCTATTCAATAACACCGGAAACGCAACAATATTTAAGCAAGGTACTGCGTAAAAAACAGTTGCGTAAGAACCAGGTATGGCTGCAGCAAGATGCCGTATGCGATAAGATTGCTTTTATTGAAACCGGCCTGCTTAAAGTATATTTTGAGTCCGGTGCTAAAGAAGTATGCTTATGGTATAACAGGGAAAACGAAGTTATTATTTCGGCAAGAAGCTTCTTTGCACAAACGCCCAGCATGCTTGCTATACGTTCGGTTTCACAGGCCACCTTATACTATATTTATTATGCAGAACTTCAGGAGCTGTATAATACACACTTCGAGTTCAACATCAATGGCCGGAAAATATTGGAACACTATTACAGCTTATCAGAACAACATGTTTCTTTATTGCTGCAGCCTGCAAAAATGCGTTACTTACTGCTTACACAACTTTACCCCTGGATGCTTACCGATAAACGAATTACAGACAGCATGCTGGCCTCCTATTTAGGAATGACCAGGGCATCTTTTTATGCCTTAAAAAAAGATGCTGCCTGATGCTGTAAATTATTTGACAAAGAATCTTTATTTCTGTCCGATTTTATACATGATACCCCTTTATTGCTGTTGTAGTTTTACATCATTGTTATTGGGAATATCAAACATTTGTTCCTACTGTTATCATTTTGTTTTGCGGTACTTGTTGCCATGCAAAAAGAAGGATTATGGGAGAAGGTTATGCACTGGAATGGCTGGACAACCTGATTACGGTTACATTAAACCCGGTAAATCCGAAACATGTAATTGCTTCACCGGAAGATATTGCAAAATTGGAAAGGCTTGTCATAGAGGAAAAGAATAAGGTTGAAGAAGCTATTAAAACCCAAGTCTTTAACCTAGATGATGATGTAAAAATCAAGAGCTCCATCAATAAATATCATTCAAGCCTTGTTAACTTATTGGAGCATGCATTTGAAAACCGGTCACGCATCTCAAAGCATAAACCCCTAAAACAGGTATTTAATACAACTATCGCCTGTATGGATGAACTGCTTGCCTTAATTGAGCGCAGGTTCAACCGTTACCTGAGTAAGGATGAACAGGTTCCCTTTACTTATTTAATCGCTCAAAAAAAAGCGCTTGCCGGAAGGCTGGAGGTTCTGGCCAGTGAACCGTATTTATCATCTCAACCGGCATTCGGTATAGTAAAAAATGAATTGGAGAAATTCTTAAGTTATGCTGACGTTGAGCATACTTATACATTCAAGGAACTGCTTTATATTAAGGATTTGTGCATTGATCTGAAAAAAGTTAAAACTGTTCATGAACCCGCTATTTATACACCACTTGATGAATTACTTATCCGACTGAACTTTAACAGCAGGCCTTACATTCATATTCTTTGCAAGCAATTAGCCGACCTTTTAAACAACATAGAAAAACCTGAAGAAAAAATGAGTAACCTGCTCCTTTATTTTAAAGCCTTCAGGCAGGTTAATAGAAAGCCTGGCGCAGTGTTTAATGCATGCGATGCCAGCTTGCATACACAGGTGGCCACCTGGCTCAAGCAAGAAATTTCCTATACTAGAAAACAAATACAATATTCAGGCAGCCTATTAAAGGAAGCTGTAAATTCAGACAAAAGAAATATGAAGCATAAGATTGCAGAAAAACTGCTGGTCAAATTATCTGTTGACCAGATAGCATTGGTATTGAGAGCGGCGGACGAAATAAAAATTATAGTGGCACGATCGTTAAACAGCGTGTTTAAAAGTATCGTACCCCATTTATCAACGCCGGGCCATGAGGATATATCATATGACAGCATGAGAAGCAAATCTTATGCTGCTGAACTTCGCGATAAAGAACTTGTGATTCAAACACTTCAACAAATCATTAAGAAGATAAGGGAATATTAAGTCTTCATATCGCTATAACGGAATTGCTTTCATTTACATTTATTAAAGGGGTGTAGTATAAGGTTCGCAATTTGCTATTGCTTGTGGAAGCGGTATCTGGTTCACAGATATTATCACATCTCCTGGTTTCAAATCTGTATCGTTTTCAAAAACAGTATCAACAACATAACTACTCCCCAGCTCTCTAATCGCAAAAGGAAGAAAAACAGCACTATCATTTAATAATGACAGTTGTCGTTCCGGCAATGTAATTGCTGAATGTTCGTCTGACAGATAAGAAACAACCGGCTTTATCAGTTTAAGAGCTGAATAAGGCTTAATGAATCTTTGATGCTTGCATTAATGAAATCAAATACTTTTTTTATTAATTACCAGGAGTTAATTCACTATAAGGATTGGTATGAACATTAAATATCTGTTGCTTTAAAAAGGCTATATCTTGTTTTAATTCCGGAGCTGAAAATTTTTTATCAGCAACATTTTGTTGTCCAAATACCAGGTTGATGTTGCAAACCAACGCAAATAACAAAACGAATTTCATTAAGTGGTTTATCGACACAGACGTTTTTTTACAGATGGTTCGTTACAACAACGTTTAAATTTCTGTTGATAATAAAGAATTTCATATCGGTGTATGGGGGCATTAGACAACTCGTTGAGTACGGCATTTACAACAGCTTTATAAGCAAGCCTGGCTTGCAAGATCACTTCCATAGTAGTCTTTGTATAGGCAATTGTGCGGTTCAAAATTGCTATAAATGGATGAGCCATCCTGTTTTATTACTTGATTCTTACATACTGAAACTTTTGTATCTCATTTATTACTTGGCCCCAACAAATTAGTTTAAAAATAATTCAGTTGTTATCCCTCCCATTTGTAATTAAGTATCAAGGGGTACAGGGGTACAACTTTGGGTACAACAAAAAGTTGGACTTGAAACGTCTTCCTTATCGTTGTTTTTTTGCTCCCGGAATAATAAATAACGAACGGTTTTAAATACCTGGATTAAAAAATATAAAATAAAAATGAGGAATATGATAAGGAATATCTCATGGAATGACTACATAGTTACCGTTGCCATAGGTTTAGCAATGTATTACCTGTTTATAAGCTTACGGTATTATTCAGCAGAAATAAAAAATCTTCTTTCGGGGAAACAAAAAATAAAATTCAGAATTGCGCGAAATAGTATTGGCAACAACCAAAGGGAATTTGTAGAGCCGGATATTGACATAAATAGCAGCTTCACAGGTACAACCGATAATGAGTTTGACGAGGTAGAACAGCTTATTGAACGCCTTAAAACAGTGATAGCCGGTGCTTCTCGCAGGAAGCTGATACCACAGGAGTTGAAGCAATACCTGGGCCTGGTGCTTAAAGAATATCCTTCCCTCCGGTATTCCCCTTTGCGCTCGTCCATAAACGAACTGATCATAAGCGAATGTCAAAAATATGGCGCCGTTACACTAAGAGAGGAAGAAGCGGAATTGTTATGGAAGGAAGCCGTGTAGCAGCCTGTCAACGGAGCTGAGCTTCCCCGTCCGTCCCGGTGCGTAAGGGCAAATGGTGAAAGAAGAGCGGGTAGTGTGATGGCGAAGCCGCTTCGTTTTTTAAAAGAACTGAATTTAAAATCTTAATAAACGTGTTATGAAAATGAGGAGCTGGAAAACGAGGAAAAGAAATAGGGAAAAGATATACCGCCTTATCGCTTTGCTGGTCATTGTAACCATGCGCCTGGAGGGTTATGCTCAGGATGGTATCGAAGGCATCAACGAAGCCAACAGCAAGGTACGCAGTTATTTTGATGCAGGCACCAACCTGATGTATGCCGTTGGTGCACTGTTAGGATTGATAGGCGCAGTCAAAGTGTACCAGAAATGGAATGCAGGCGACCAGGATACCGGCAAAGTGGCGGCAGCATGGTTCGGCAGTTGCATTTTTCTTGTTGTGGTAGCAACGGTCATTAAATCATTTTTCGGCGTATAAACAGACGATCATGCAAAACAGGTTAATGGAAAAGCTATGGACCTATATCGTCCATAATAATCCCGAACTGATGCTTCGCCTGCAGGAGCAGCAAGGTGTTACGCAATACCTGGAGGAAAAAGTCAGTGGTATCATGCCGCAGGTAATGCAACTGCTGGAAGAAGGCAAACCGCTTTATATCATCGAAGAAACAGCACTCGAAGAACTGACAGCAGGCCTGAAACCATCCCGCTACTTGTATCTCCTTTCTGTTTTAGAAGAAGAATTTCCACAGGATTATAAGCGGCTGAAGGAAAATGGAACGCTTACCTACGAGATCGTCAACCTCATAGAAGCTTGCAAAGACATCTTTAGTGATTTTGATTTCAATACAGACAATGAAGATAACAGGCATTTGAGATATGCCATCATTGGTGAGGTACATAATTACTTCAACTGAGCCGGAAGAAAAGTGAAGAGAGAAAAACTGTGTTATGGCTTATAATGTTTCCCAAAAATTACAGGATAATATTCGTGCAATACGTATAGCGTTGGACCATGCGAATAGCCGGCCGCTTGCTGCGGACGATGCTGATAGCCTGAAAAGATATGCAGGCTTTGGAGGCATTAAGGCTATATTATATCCTTACGGAACCCAGGAAGAGTGGCGGACCAATGGCGCTACCAGGGAAGACCTTCGGCACCATGAAGAAATAATGGCATTGCATGACCTGCTGAAAGAACATTTTGCTGACACTGCATACAAAGAATTGATCGCTTCCTTACGTAACAGCGTATTAACTGCCTTTTATACTCCCGAAATTGTACCTCAAACGGTCTATAAAGTGCTGGCAGCGCAAGGCATTCATCCTAAAAGGATGTATGAGCCATCTGCCGGAGGCGGCGTGTTCATCAGCGAAGCGGCCACCATATTTCCAGACATAGAACAAATTACCGCAGTAGAAAAAGATCGGCTCACAGGATTGGTATTATCTACCATCAACAGTACGCTCCCGGTCAAGGCAACCACCCATGTCAGCGGGCTGGAAGAAGCGCCGGTAAGTGATAATGGCAGCTATGACCTGGTCGTCAGCAATATACCCTTCGGTAATTTCTCCGTTTATGATGAAGCATATCCTGATAAGGAACTTTCCGGTAAGATACATAACTATTTTTTCGCAAAGGGGTTAGATAAACTGTCGGATGGCGGCCTGATGGCCTATATAACAACGGATGCCTTCCTGAATAACCCCTCCAATCATACGGCAAGGCAATACCTGTTTGAACGCGCTGATCTTGTTGCAGTCGCTGTGATGCCCGATAACCTGATGAAGGATACAGGCAATACGGAAGCGCCCAGCCACCTGCTGATCGTTCAAAAGCATCATAACAAACAACAGCTTTCTGATAGCGAACAATTGCTGCTGGATACCACGGAGCTGAAGAACCAATTCGGCAGTTACCACCAGAACCTGTACCTGTATAATCATAAAGAAGCGATCATCGGCGACAAGGTAGAACCCGGCAAAAACCAATACGGGCAGGCACATGAAACCGTATGGCAGGAAGGGGCCATTCACCTGATTGCCGGTAAGCTGGAAGCTGAACTGTCGCAACAGTTTAAAAAACGCTTCCGTAAAGAGCTATATCAAAATGCTCAAGCCATATCCATATCTAAAAGCAGTAATGAAGGCAGGAAGCTGACCTACCTGCCCATGCCGGAAGGCAAAGCAGGCACATCCTCTGCGCAATTGGGATTGTTCGATACCGTGCCAACGGAAAGCATCAATCGTGCGAATGCCTATATCAGGGAACAGGATGAAAGCATTATACAAAAGGATTCGGCGCGTATCATAGGTACGATACGCACTACGGATAAACCCGAACATGAAAGCGTGGTGTTGCTCACCGCCAGGCAGCACAAAAGCAACCGGTTTTTATATAAGCTCTGCGCCAATATCAAAGAAGCAGGCCATCTGCCTGCAAGCTGGATGGACGCCCGCCTGCTGGGCCATGAACTGACCGGCATCTCCAATTACCTGCAACAGTTTGACCACAGCTTTAAATACGAGGGCGACCGGACACTGGAAGGTTTTTTTCGTTTTGAGCAAAGTACGCCACTGCCCTTTATCGGGCTAAAGCCTTATTACCAGGAAGGCACATTAGTGGTACATAACGGGCAGGCTGGAACTATAGCCAATCCTGACCAGGAATTTAAACAAGCGATATTTCAGCCGCTTGGTCTGCATGGAAATATTCATTTCTACGAACAATACATTTCACTGCGGGATGCATACCTGGAATTATCCGCACAGGAGGTCGCAGGAGCAGCCATTAACGAATCCGACCGGGAGCGGCTCCATGAACAATATGAAACCTTTATTGCTCAATATGGGTTATTAAATACACCGGACAACCGCCGACGTATTTTAGAAGATACCGCATTTGGCATTATCGCCTTATCGTCTTTGGAACGCAGGGAAGGCGAACACTTTGTGCAAGCGGATATCCTCACCCGCTCCCTTCACCAGGTAAAGGAACGGTTCATCACCGATGACCCTATAGAAGCGCTTGCCCATAGCCTGAACGATACCGGGAAAGTAGATATGGGATTTATCAGTGCAGCTATGGAACTGGAGGAAGCAGAAGTGATCCGGTGCCTGGGCAATCATATTTACCTAAACCCTGCAGGTAACGAATGGGAAACAGCCGATCAGTATTTAAGCGGGAATGTGGTAGAGAAGCTAAGGGAAGCGGAACGCATAGCCGGACAATTCCCCGACAACCTGCAATACAAAAGAAGTTTAGAGGCGATCACAAAAGTGCAGCCGGAACGCATCCCGTTTGAACTGCTTGATTTCAATCTTGGTGAAAGGTGGATACCCACCTCATATTATGAACGTTTTGCTACCGCATTATTTGAGCAGGATACCACCATCAACTATTTCCCTTCGCTGGATGCGTTCAAGGTAAGCACCGGGATGAATATCAAAGTGTCGAGGGAATTTGCCGTAACACCTAAAAGCGGCAGGACGACCTACGGTTATACACTGCTGGAACATGCGCTGGAAAATACGACCCCGTTTTTCACCTACGAAGTGTCCGTTGGCGATGGTAAAACCATACGCCTGCCGGATAATGAAGCCATACAACTGGCGCACCAGAAGATAGAACAGATACGCAACGGTTTTGTGAGCTGGCTGAATGAACTGCCGGGCGAAGAGAAAAAATATATTGAAAGCCTTTACAATGATACGTTCAATTGTTATGTGCTTCGGGAGTTTGACGGGAGCCATTTGAAGTTCCCGGGGCTGGACAAAAAAGCCCTGGGCATTGAAGATTTGTACACTTCTCAAAAAAATGCAGCATGGCGCATCCTGCAGAACCGCGGCGCACTGGTGGATCATGAGGTAGGCTTAGGCAAGACCCTGACCATGATCGTTGCTGCCCGGGAAATGAAACGCCTGAACATCGTTCATAAACCCATGATCGTTGCATTAAAGGCGAACGTCAACCAGATCGCGGAAACCTATAGAAAAGCCTATCCTAAAGCCCGCATCCTGTTCCCGGGACAAAACGATTTTACACCGGCACAACGGCTGCGCATCTTCCATGAAATAAAAAACAATAACTGGGACTGCATCATCCTCACGCATGACCAGTTCGGCAAGATCCCGCAGTCACCGGAGATACAAAAGGAAATTTTTGAGCATGAACTGGATTGTACGGACAGGGACCTGGACACGGTGAGAACATTGGGCGGAGATATATCCAAGAAAATGCTCAAGGGGTTGGAGATCAGGAAAAGCAACCTGGAAGGCAAACTGAAAGCAGTACTGAAAGACATAGAGGAAAAGAAAGATGCAGGCATCAACTTTCGGGAAATGGGTGTAGATCATCTTTTCGTGGATGAATCCCATAAGTTCAAGAACCTCACTTTTACCACGAGGCATAACCGTGTGGCAGGCTTAGGTAACGTGGAGGGCAGCCAGAAGGCGCTCAACATGCTGTTTGCCGTACGTGAATTGCAGCATCGTTTTAATGCAGACCTCTGTGTTACCTTCCTTTCCGGCACGCCTATTTCCAACAGCCTCACCGAAATGTACCTGCTGTTCAAATACCTGCGGCCAAAAGAAATGGAGCGGCAGCATATTGAAAATTTTGATGGCTGGGCAGCGGTATTCGCAAAGAAGACCACCGATTTTGAATTTTCTGTTACCAACGAGATCATCGCCAAAGAACGTTTCCGCCATTTCATTAAAGTGCCGGAACTGGCATTGTTCTACAACGAGATCACGGACTATAAAACCGCTAAACATATCAACCTGGATAAGCCAGAGCTGAACGAAACACTGGTCAATATCAAACCAACACCGGAACAAACGGAGTTCATCAAAAAGCTGATGCAATTCGCCAAGACCGGTAATGGGGAGCTGATCGGGCGCCGCAGGTTGACACCGGAAGAAGATAAAGGCAGGATGCTGATCGCTACCAATTATGCTAAAAAGATGGCTGCCGACATGCGGCTGATCAATGACGCTGTTTACAGCGATCATCCGGATAATAAAGTGAATAGCTGTGCGCGTAAGATCGCGGAGATACATAAAGAAACGGAAGCGCACAGAGGGACCCAAATTGTCTTCTGTGATATAGGAACACCAAAGTCGGATGCATTCAATATTTATGATGCGCTAAAGCAAAAGCTGACCCGCGACCTCGGTATCCCGGCAAGGGAGATCACCTTTATACATGACTGGACGGACAAAAAGAAGCCTGAGCTGTTCAAAAAAATGAACCGCGGCGAGATACGCATCCTCTTAGGCAGCACCGATAAAGCAGGCACCGGGTTAAATGTACAGGAACGGGTGGTAGCCATGCACCATTTGGATATTCCCTGGAAACCATCCGAACTGGAGCAACGCAATGGCCGTGGCGCACGCCAGGGCAACCTCATAGCCAAACAGTATTACGATAATAAAGTGCAGAATTATGTATATGCTGTGGAGCAATCGCTGGACAATTACAAGTTCAACCTGTTGAAGAACAAACAAACCTTCATCTCCCAGATGAAGAATTGCGAACTGAATGTGCGCACCATTGATGAAGGGGCTATCGATGAAAAGAGCGGTATGAATTTTTCTGAATACATCGCAATACTATCAGGTGACACTTCTCTACTGGAGAAATCAAAGCTGGAAAAGAAGATCGCCGTGATGGAAAGCCTGAAAGTATCCCATTTCAGGGAAGCAGCCCGTAATAAATACCAACTGGAAGATAAACAGAATGAAAGGGCGAATACCTTAAAAACGCTTGATAAGCTGAGAGCAGATGAACGGGAATATAAATCAAAGCTGCAGACAGATAAGGACGGGATCAAGGTCAACCCTATACAATTAACAGGTATCAGCACGAATGACAGCGAAGCTATTGGTAAATATATTATTCAACTATACCGGGACTGGAAGCCTGCCGTTGCAGGTGAACAGAAAGAGCAGATAGGAAAATTGTATGGCTTCGATCTCTATATCCGCAGGCAGCAGGATGCTTATGAAGAAAACGGCCTGTTTGAATACAGGTATTCCAACAGCTTCTATGCACAACGGATGGAAGACGGTATTAAGTACACCTATAATAATGGCCTGCCCAATACAGACAACCCGAAGCTGGCAGCAAGACATTTTTTAAATGCCATAGATCGCGTGGAAAGCCTGCGCGAAAAGTATGAGCGCAGTTTAGCTGAATTGGATAACACCATACCTAAGCTGGAACAGCTTACTGCAAAACCATTTTTGCAGGAGACTGAATTACAACAGATGAAAACGGAGCTGGCAAGCCTTGAAAGAGAGATCGCTATTAAGATACAGGAAAATCAACTGAAGCAGCAACAGGAAGCAATGAACGAACAGGAAGATATTACAGAGGCGCCTGTTATTGAACTGACGGAAAATATAAACAAGGAACATACGGCGGCAAAGGAAATAGCACTGGTGCCGCCAACCTTAAATGAACGGCCACGAAGCAGGATGAGATTATAAAAAAGTAAAGCAGATATTATATGGCAAACAGTGTATATCAAATTAATAAAGGCATTAACCAGAGTATAGAGTTCAAAGGTTTGAAAGCGCAATATATCTGGTACCTGGGAGGTGGCGTAGTAGGGCTCCTTATCGTATTTGCCGTGATCTATATTATCGGCCTGCCTATCTACCTGTGCATCGGGATCATCCTCGGGTCAGGGACTTTTCTTGTGGTGAAAATATATCGCATGAGCCGTCAATACGGGGAGCATGGACTGATGAAAGCTTTGGCGCGAAAGCAAGTGCCGAAAATTATCAAGTCAGGAAGCAGGAAAACATTCATGAAAAAAGGATAGTGATTTTATTTAAGAAATGAAGTGAGATGGAAAAAGTGCTGGACGATATATTACCAATTATGGATGTGGAGCATGACTGCATTTTAAGCAGGCAAGGCGATGTGACGGTTGTCTATAAAGCAGAGCTGCCGGAACTGTTTACCTTATCAGACCAGGAATATGAAGCTTTTCACCAGGCATGGATCAAGGCCATCAAACTATTGCCTAAATACACCGTATTTCATAAACAGGACTGGTTCCTTGAAGCTAAATACCAGCCTGATTTTACAAAAGAAGATACCAGTTTTCTCAGCCGCGCCAGTGAACGGTTCTTTAACGAACGGCCTTTTCTTGACCATAGCTGTTATATCCTGCTTACAAAAAAGCCGGAAGGGAGAAAGACAGCAACATCTATGTTTTCGAGCCTGCTGCGCAGGTCCATTGTGCCTGAAGAAATACTGAAGCCACAGTTATTACAGGATTTTCTGGATAGTGCGGGGCAGTTTCGGCGCATTATGGAAGATAGTGGATTTGTAAAGCTAAGAAGGTTAAAAGAAAAAGAACTGCGCAGCCAGAGCCGCAGGATGGGATTAATTGAACAATACTGTTACCTGTCTGAAAAGCATGATGAATTCATTATTTCCGATATCGTCTTCGATGAAAGCCTGCAGGTGGGAGACAAACATTGCCAGCTTTATACCTTAGGCGATGCCGCCGATCTTCCTGCCTTATGTGGCAGCCGGATCAACTATGATAAATACAGCACCGACAAAACAAAATTCAGTATCGGTTTTGCTTCCACATTAGGGCAATTGTTACCCTGCAACCATATTTATAACCAGTACATCTTTATTGAAGACGCGCAAAAGACCATTCAGAAATTAGAGTCCAAAAGGCTGCGCCTCCAATCCCTTTCCGCCTATAGCCGTGAGAATATGATCGCAAGGGATGCGACCAATGATTTTTTGAATGAAGCCATCGGCCAGCAAAGGCTGCCTGTAAAATCGCATTTCAATGTACTGGTATGGACAGATCGAAAGGAAGAACTGAAAGACCTGAAGAATATGGTATCCTCTGCTTTAGCGCAAATGGATGCCGTGGCCAAACAGGAAACTGTCGGCGCACCGCAAATATTCTGGGCTGGCATCCCGGGCAATGCAGCCGACTTCCCGATGAACGACACCTTCGATACGTTCGCCGAACAGGCGGCCTGTTTTCTCAACCTCGAAACAGGCTATCGTTCATCCTTAAGCCCGGTTGGTATCCGTATGGGCGACCGGCTTACCGGCAAGCCCGTGCATGTGGACATCAGCGATGAGCCCATGAAGATGGGTATCTGTACCAACAGGAACAAATTCATACTCGGGCCATCCGGCAGCGGAAAATCCTTTTTTACCAACCACATGGTGCGCAGCTATTATGAGCAGGGAACGCATATCGTGCTCGTGGACGTAGGGCATAGCTATAAAGGGTTATGTGATATGGTAAAAGGATATTACTTCACGTACAGTGAAAACAATCCCATCCGCTTCAACCCATTTTATATCGGCGAAGGCGACAGCCTCGATACGGAAAAGAAAGAAAGCATCAAGACCTTGCTATTGGCACTCTGGAAAAAAGATGATGAAGCATTTAAGAGAAGCGAATATGTAGCGCTGTCCAATTCTATTAGCGGCTATTATGCATACCTGGATAAGCGCCCGGAGGTATTTCCCTGCTTCAATAGTTTTTACGCTTTCCTGCGAGATCAGTATATACAGGTATTAAAAGGTGACCGGGTGAAAGAAAAGGATTTTGACATAGACAACTTCCTGTATGTGCTCCGGCCTTATTATGAGGGCGGGGAATTTGATTACCTGCTGAATGCTACCGGAAACCTCAACCTGTTACAGGAACGCTTTATCGTATTCGAACTCGACAATATCAAAGACCACCCGATCTTATTTCCCGTGGTGACCATCATTATCATGGAAGTCTTCATCAACAAGATGCGCAAGATGAAAGGCATCCGTAAAATGATATTGATAGAAGAAGCCTGGAAGGCGCTGATGAAAGAAGGCTTTGCGGAATACATTAAGTACCTGTTCAAAACAGTCCGCAAATTCTTTGGTGAAGCGATCGTGGTAACACAGGAAGTGGAGGACATCATCTCTTCTCCCGTGGTAAAACAGGCCATCATCAACAACAGCGACTGCAAGATATTGTTGGATCAAAGCAAGTACCAGAACAAGTTTGACCAGATACAGGAACTGTTAGGATTAACGGAAAAAGAAAAGGCACTCATCCTTTCCGTCAATAAAGCAAATGATCCAGCTAAAAAATACAAGGAAGTATTTATCAGCTTAGGAGGTATGCTCAGCAAAGTATACCGCACCGAAGTAAGCCTGGAAGAATACCTGGCATACACGACCGAACAGTCGGAAAAAGTGAAGCTGATGGAATATGCCGCCAGGTTTGACGGAGATATAAAGAAAGGTATTGCCGCAATGGCGGATGATATAAGAAGCAAACATTAAAACAAACAGTGATGAAACGGACGAATGTGTTTCAGGATATATATGCAGTAGTAAAAGTTGCCTTGCATTTTGGCTGGCAGCACCATGCTGCACTTACCATGCTGCCGGGGGTATATAACAAGCAATTACCGCAGGACGCATTACGGATTGCTGGTGTGGAAACAACACTTTCCATACGATCAGCGGGAAGCCTGTACCGGGTAACCAGGACAGAATATACCGGTGACCAGGTAACCGATGAATACAACTGGCTGGCTATCTATAGCCGGGGTGAGCATCTCCTGGAGATCGGTGGCTGGCGGTGCTGTTTTATGGAAACAGTCTCCCGATCCATATACCTGGAAACATTGACAGATAAAGGAAATATAACCGTTGAATTATTCATTAAAACACTATAGGATATGAAAAAGATATGGTTGATCACCCTGTTATCTACAGCATTACTAACGGTAGCGCCCACGAAGCAAAGCCATGCAATTGTCTGGGTGGTCGTGAAAGCGGCCATCAAGAAGGTGATCAAGGCGATGGACCTGCAGGTGCAGCGCCTGCAGAATAAAACGATCTGGCTGCAAAATGCACAGAAGACATTGGAAAACACGCTTTCCAAACTAAAGTTGGACGAAATATCGGACTGGACTCAAAAGCAGAAAGAACAATACCGGCAGTATTATGAAGAACTGGTGAAGGTCAAAGAGATCATCACCTATTACCAGCGTATCCGTGACATTACGCGAAAGCAGGCAGCTATCGTGGATGCGTACAAGAGGTCGTGGTCACTGATCCGGCAGGACAGGCATTTTACGGCCGCAGAGATCGCCTACATGGGAAATGTGTATTCCGGCATACTGGATGAGAGTATGAAAAACGTGGAGCAGATCAGTATGGTCATCAAATCCTTTACTACCAAGATAAGTGACGGCCAAAGGCTGGAACTGGTTAACGATGCGGCTGACCGCGTGGACAGGAACTACGATGACCTGTCCCGTTTCAATAACCAGAACATGCTACTCAGCCTCCAAAGGGCTAAGTCGATCAGCGAAGTGGAATCAGTCAAAAAATTATATGGCCTTCAATAGATCAGTTATGAAAAAGACAGGCTTGTTTTTAGTGCTTTTGTCCATTGGGATAAATACAATTAACGCCCAGACCTTCAATGAATGGTTCCGGCAAAAGGAAACACAGAAGAAATATCTGCTCCAACAAATTGCAGCATTGCAGGTATATATGGGCTATTTACAGAAAGGATACAAGATCGCTAAAGACGGGTTGCATACCATCAGCGGTTTCACAAAAGGAGAACTGAACCTGCATACGGATTATTTCAATTCATTGAAGACGGTCAATCCCTCCATAAAACGCTATGCAAGGGTCGCAGACATTATAACCCTGCAGGTGAAGATCGTTCAGGGTTACCATAGTAACTATAAGCAGCTATGTGGCACGAATGCTTTATCCGGTGATGAACTCACTTATATCAACGAAGTATTTGCAAAGCTGCTGGATGATTGCGCGCAAACACTGGATGCGTTAATAACGGTTACTACGGACGGCAAAATAGCAATGAAAGATGATGAACGATTAAAACGCATAGATCAGCTTTATGCGGATATGCAGGATAAATACAGTTTTTCACAAAGTTTTTCCAATGATGCCAAAATACTGGCAGCATCCAGGCTACGGGAACAAACAGATATTCAAACCGGCCGTGCATGGCTGGGCATTCAAAAATAAATAATCATGAACAGGATAATCATTATTGCAGCACTTTCTCTTATAGCAACATTTCGTTGTTTCCATGCATCCGCACAGACAGATGAGCTGGCGCAGTTAGCATTGGATATAGAAAAGCTCAGCCAGTTCAAACAGATACTCAGCGATATGAAAGCCGGGTACCAGGTACTGGAAGGCGGATATAATACCGTGAAGGATATTTCGAAAGGTAATTTCAGCCTGCACAAAGCATTCCTGGACGGTCTTCTGGAAGTTAGCCCGACTGTTCGCAATTACTACAGGGTTGCTGATATTATCAATGGGCAGCTTACGCTTGTAAAAGAATATAAGAATGCCTACGGGCGCTTTAAGCAGGATAATAACTTCAGTGTGGACGAAATAGCTTACCTGGGAAGCGTGTACGATCACCTTTTTAAAGAAAGCCTGCGCAACCTGGATGAATTGCTTACCGTGATCACGGCGGGCAAAGCGCGTATGAGCGATGACGAAAGGCTGCAGGCCATTGACCGGATCTATGCCGACATGGAAGACAAACTGATGTTTTTAAGGCATTTCAATAATAACACCACCATACTGGCCGTGCAAAGGGCGAAAGAAAAGAACGATGCGCAGGCTGTTCAGCAACTATATGGATTAGAACATTAAACAAATAAAATATGGCAACGTGCAGAAAGGCCGCATGGATAGCGGCAGTGGGAATGGTATTGCCCTTTATGAGCCATGCGCAGGGTATCGCCGATGAGATGAAAGGAATGCATGGCGTACTGGAACAATTATATGACGAGATGATGCCGCTATGCAGCCAGTTGGTAGGCGTAGGACAGGGACTCGCAGGGTTTGCAGCCATGTGGCATATCGCAGCAAGGATATGGAGGCACCTCGCCAATGCGGAACCTATAGATTTTTACCCGCTTTTCCGGCCCTTCGTCATTGGCTTTTGCGTATTGATCTTTCCGTCCGTTTTAGGCATCATTAACGGAGTAATGAAACCCACCGTAATAGCCACTGCCGCTATGGTGGAAAATTCAGACAAGGCTATTGCCACCTTACTGCAACAGAAAGAAGATGCCATCAAACAATCCGATACATGGCAGATGTATGTAGGACCAAGCGGCGACGGCGACCGTGATCGCTGGTATAAATACACACATGATAATGCGGACCCTTCCGGTGAAGGCGTATTCGATGGCATCGGCAATGACATCAAATTCGCTATGGCCAAGGCATCCTATAATTTCCGGAATACTATTAAAGAATGGATGAGCGAAGTGCTGCAGGTGTTGTTCCAGGCAGCATCCCTATGTATTGACACTTTACGAACTTTTCAATTAGTAGTGCTTTCCATACTTGGCCCATTAGTTTTTGGTATCGCTGTGTTTGACGGTTTTCAACATACCCTCACTGTCTGGCTGGCACGCTATATCAATATTTTTCTATGGCTTCCCGTAGCTAATATTTTCGGCAGCATCATCGGCAAGATACAGGAGCAGATGCTGAAGCTTGACATCACCCAGGTACAACAATATGGCGATACCTTCTTCAGCAGTACCGACGTAGCCTATCTCGTATTCATGATCATTGGCATCGTTGGATATTTTACCGTTCCTTCTGTGGCCAACTATATCGTGCATGCAGGTGGTGGCGGCGCATTAGGCCACAAAGTAACCAGCATCTTCGGCAATACTTCCAGGAGTGTTGTGAGTACTGCTTCATCCGGTGCAGGAATGGCAACAGATGCTCTTGGTAATGCAGCAAGCCGTGCATGGCAAAGCATGGCCGGCAGCAGCCAATCCAACCCTTATTTCAACGAAAAAAGCGGAGGAGGTTCCGGATATATGAATGATAAATTAAAAGGCAAATCATAGCCAGTTAAGGAGGAGCAATATGTTCAAAAAAATGAAAAATATAGATACGGCCTTCCGGCATGTCAGGAGTTTTACCATGCTCATGATCGCGGGATGTGTGCTTATCTGCTGTTTTGCGCTCTATAAAAGCTTCCGCCTGGTATCCATGATGCAGGGCAAGATATATATCCTTGCCAACGGCAAAGCATTAGAAGCTTATGCGTCCGAACGAAAGGATAATATACCCGTGGAAGCAAGGGATCATGTAAAGACCTTCCATGAATTATTCTTTACGCTTGACCCTGATGAAAAGGCTATACAGGCTAATATTACCAAAGCCTTGTACCTCGCGGACGGCAGCGCCAAGCGCATCTACGATGACCTTAAAGAGAACGGCTATTATGCAGGGCTGATATCCGGCAATGTCAACCAGACCATTGCGGTGGACAGTGTATTCGTTGATATCAATAAATACCCCTACAGGTTCCGTTGCTATGCTACCCAGAGCATTATACGCCCAACCAGCATCACTACACGTAGCCTGGTAACGGAAGGGGCTTTGCGCAATGTGTCCCGAAGTGACAATAACCCGCATGGTTTCCTGATAGAAAGATGGAATACCGTTGATAACCGCGATCTAAAAACAGTAAGCAGGCATCCGTAAAACATAGGTTATGAAATTTTCATTGAAAAGAAAGAAAACGAAAAAGGTGCATCCCGGCCTGCTGCCCGGTATAACGCAGATAGCATTTGCGCATTTGCAAACAAAGTGGGCAAAATGGATGACAAAGCGCACCCAAAGATTTTCGCGTAATACATGGAAGCTACTGTTGGCATTGTTCGTCCTGACGGCAGGTGGATATAGCATTTACCTGGCAATAGATGCATTCATATCAAAGGGTAGCAAAAGCATCGCAGTTACTCCCATAAGAACACCCGCTCATATCAACGAAACCGGCGACGTGGTGACCTCAACCCCGCAAGTGACAGACACAGGCTATAACCGGATCAAAAACTTCAGGATGTATATGGACAGCCTGGCAAGAAGCCCTTCTGGCAAACCCATTTATGACAGCATTATGAAGCATCGTCCCGGTTTACCGGACAGTGTGCGGATTATTGAAAATTATTATCAACAGCTAAAACAAAAATAAATATGAAGAAGAAGGAAATGACCCCAAAGATGATCCGGCAACGTAAATTCCTGCTGGTGTTGCCCTTACTTGTTTTGCCGTTCATTACGGTGATCTTCTGGGCGCTGAGCGGAGGGAGTGTGCAGGCTGTAGCGGCACAAACAAAAAAACAGGAAGGCATCAATATTGACCTGCCCGATGCCCATATAAAGGATGACAAGCCGATGGACAAGATGAGTTATTATGACCTGGCACAGGAAGACTCTGCAAAGTTCGAAGAACTCAGGAAAAATGATCCGAACTACCGGGATATGAACGCAGCGGATACCGACAGTATTTTATTGGAACAAAACGACCTGTTGCCGGAACCCACGTACACAAAAGGGCTTAATACATCATTGTCCGGAAGACATGACGTTGATCCTAATGTTGATAAAATATACCAGAAGCTTTCTGATCTGAATAATGAGATCAATAAGCCGCTTACACCGCCAAGCGATTACAGCAATAATGGTACAGTTCCCGAAAGCGTGCTGGGTGATAATAATAGCGGAGCGATGAATTCGTCCGATATAGACCGTCTGGAACAAATGATGCATACGATGAACCAGCCTGTAACAAATGATCCCGAAATGCAGCAGTTAGATGGGATGTTAGATAAAATACTCGATGTGCAGCACCCGGAACGTATGGAAGAAGAATTAAAGCAGGCTTCTGAAAAAAGAAAAGGTCAGGTACTTGCAGTTATGGCAAAGCCAAAGGGTGATAATATTTCCCTGCTTCATAATGATGCCATTCCGGGTGGAGAACGCAATGGGTTTTATCTGCTTGATGATACGAACACAACAGCCGATGCACAGAATGCTATTCAAGCCGTGGTACATGAAACTCAAACCATCGTAGACGGCTCTACCGTAAAATTGAGGTTGATGAATGACGTATTCATTAACGGAGTGCTTATCCCGAAAGGTAATTTCCTGTTTGGTACCGCTTCGTTGAACGGCGAACGATTGAATGTTAGGATCAATAGCGTACGTTATCATAATTCCCTGTTCCCCGTTGAATTATCGGTATATGATATGGATGGACTGGATGGGATCTATATACCCGGCGCTATCACAAGAGATGTCGCCAAACAATCCGCAGACCGTTCCATGCAAACCATTGGCTTAACCAGCCTTGACCCATCCTGGCAGGCCCAGGCTGCAGGTGCGGGCATCGAAGCCGCAAAGACCTTGTTCTCAAAAAAGGTAAAGCTTGTAAAAGTGACCGTAAAGGCAGGCTACCAGGTATTGTTGCGCGACGAAAAGCAAAAACAAGATACATCCAACTAAATATTAATCATTTAAAAATTCCAGAGATGAGAAAGATCAGTGTAGTAATGCTAACGGGATTTCTGATATGCGGCATTGTAAATGCGCAGGCCCAATATCTCCATGAACAACAATTGAAAGTGATAGCGCCTTACCATGTCGCTATTTCTTATGCCGTGACCACCAATATTATCTTCCCTTATGCGATCATCAGCGTAGACCGTGGCAGCAGGGATGTGCTGGCGCAAAAAGCAAAAGGAGTAGAAAATATACTCCAGCTAAAAGCAGCGAGGGATAGTTTCCCGGAAACGAACCTTTCTGTCATTACGGCTGACGGCAAGTTAACATCCTTCATGGTTGACTATGCCAGTCAACCATCAGGGTTGAATCTTTCATTGGCGGACACAGCACCTAAGAACGCAGTAGCTGTTCTTGCAGGGAATACCAATACAAAAGAGATGGAGCAGTATGCAGGCATAGCCGCCATATCGAAAGCAAGGCTGAGAGGAGTCAAAGATCACAGTTATGGTATCCGGTTCCGGATGGACGGACTTTTTATCCATGATGAAACTATGTACCTGCGCTTCCGCATTACCAACGAAACCAATGTAGACTATGATATAGACCAGTTGCGCTTTTATATCCGCGATCAGAAAAAGGCGAAACGCACCGCTACACAGGAAATAGAGATACAGCCTGTCCATGTGTCCAATAATACAAACAAAGTCACAAGGGCCACAGATCAAACCATCGTCTTTGCAGTGCCCAAGTTTACTATTCCCGATAAAAAGTACCTCGCTATCCAACTCATGGAGAAAAATGGTGGCAGGCATATGGAACTGCATATAAAGAACAGGGACCTGCTAAAAGTCATTTCAATAAACTAAGCGCCTATCTCCATAAACAACGATCATCCATTTAAATAACATTCAAAAACAAAAAGATCATGAACCAGAAAAATTTTGAATACCTGAAAGAACAGGTAAAATATACCGGTTTCGGTGAAGGTTTGGAAAACGAACTGAAGCAGAAAATAGAAGAAGGCAAACCGGAATTCAAATTGCAGCATCAAACCAAATACGGTGACGATACGGTAACAGCTACATTAAATTTCAGCCAGTCCAAACAAAGTGATATGTACTTTTTAAATTCTTACCAGGTGGCCTTGCAAAAAGAAGGTACTGCTGAACAAATGGAACAAACCTTCTATATCAACAAAGGAAACAACATCACGCTGAAAGAAGCCTATAACCTGATGGAAGGACGGTCTGTAAATAAAGACCTGACCGGTAAGGAAGGACAAGTGTATAACGCATGGATTCAAATGGACTTCAAGCAGAGTGATGATAACGGCAATTTTAAACTGAAGCACTATCACCAGAATTATGGATATGACCTGGAAGCCGTATTGTCCAAACATCCTATCCGCGAACTGACAAATGACGAGTTCAAGAAAAGCCTGATGGATTCGTTGAAGAAAGGCAACCTACAATCAGCCACGTTTCAGATCAATGGCGCCAACCAGAAACAATATATCGAAGCCAATCCCCAGTTCAAGACCATCAACATTTATGACGGCAATATGCAAAGGATCGATACCCGCCAGGCGAAAAGCGAACAGCAGTCTGAAGGCGAATCGAAATCTGTTAAACAGGACAATAAAAAAGAAAAGCAGGCGCCTGCAGAAGATGATGGCCCGGAGGTTCCTTCAGCATCTAAGAAAAAAAGGAACAGGCAGAAGATCAGCTAAACGCTGATCTGCCCCGTTGCTTATTGTCAGGCGACGGTATTTAATACAAATCCATTCACAACTGAAAGCAAACAAAATGAACAAACAAATAATAGTGATGACCATGATGATCTCAGTTTTCGTTTCATGTAAAAAAGAAGATAATACGGATGTTGCAATATCACTGAACGTTGATGTTGATACAGGAAATGTTATGGCTATATCAACGCCTGAAAACCTGCTTAATCCTTACGATAGTACAGGATACCTGCATAACCGCATCGTTGCTTATTTATTAAGTTGTAAAGGCAATACGCCTCCTGATGCGAATGTGTCGACACAATATGTGCTGAAATTTTATGAACAGTCGTATGGTATTGATTTGCCTGCAACATTCTTTGCAACAGTAAGCAGCACAGTAAATAAGAGTCGCGCAGATATACAAAATATCATTGCTGGTTGTTCTTACGATCAGATGCTGAAATTAAAGCTGGATTCATTGATGCAAATAATCAATAAGCTTTCAGATGATAACAGCCGCTATTCTGTTATTAAAACTGCCATTGCCGGTTTTGAAAATGAAATAATGCTGGATAAGTTATTGTCGGCAGAAGATAGTGAAGCCATTCTCAAAATAACATCTATTGCGAGGTTCTCTATTTACTACTGGATGAATGTTTTCAAAGAGCCTTTTTCAAGTGCGACCTTCAGTATTAAAAATATCGTGAAATGGATCGCCGCAACGACAAGTGATATCGCGGGTGCTATTGTGAGTGGCAATGATGTAGTATACGCTGCTGATTGCAGTGCTTATGCCTATGACCTTATCACTTACAGTATGCCTTGATCAATGTAATAATAATGGATCAGTTAAAGATGTTAAGCGATTTCTTTTCGGCAATCCGTGATGATGGCCGCATCAGCATTACACATATCGGCATTTACGCCGCTTTGCTGCAATACAGGATTCACTGTGACTTCGCGAATCCCATCCAGGTATTTGGCCATGAGATCATGAAAATCGCAAAAATATCGGCCCCTATAACCTATCATAAATGCGTCAAGGAATTGAGTGCATATGGGTACATCCATTACATACCTTCTTTTAAACGTAACCAGGCAAGCAGGATTTATTTTCCTGTCGATTGAATTGGATTAACAATGAATCAATCTAAAGTAAGATAGAAATGGAAGATGCAGTGACAAAAGACGATTTAAGGCAGTTCGGTATGCTTTTGATGAATGACATACAAAAATTGCTTGAAAAGATTACTTGCGAAAACCAGGGCATGCATCCTGAATGGTTAAAGAGCAAAGCTGTGCGAAAGCTAATGGATATGTCTGCAGGTTCGTTGCAGAATTTGAGGATAACAGGAAAGGTTCGTTACAAGAAGATTCTTGGTTCTTATTACTATAACAAGAGCGATTTGCAGGCTTTGTTCAATGAGTAACTTATAAGCAATGAGCCTGGCAGAATTATCAATATATCTATCCTTATTTGAAAAGGACCAGAGGTTGACGGTTTGGCACTTCGCTATATTAACTGCTATCCTGTATTTAGGTTACCGGCAAGGTCAGAGAAAAACAATTAAGGTGAGCAGAAGTAAGATCATGTCACTGTCACACATAGCTACTTTACCAACGTATCACAAATATTTTAAGGACTTGCAACAAATGGGATATATAAAATATACACCGTCGTATCATCCGGGTTACAAAAGTGAAATTGAAATTTTAGTATAAGACCATAATGTGTAATCATTATGGTCTTAATATTTTCTCTTTATGCAACACTTGTGTATTGATCGGGAAATGAAGATTGGTCACTATTTTGCTTGGCAAGCTGCTTTTTTAATTCTTGTATCTCCGCTTCAAGTCTTAAAATTTTATCCGATGAAAGATTAGGATTGTTAATTTCCTTTTTGTTCAGCCTGTTCTTCAATTCCTGCATTTCCCGGCCTATAGCCTGTTCTTCTGTGAGTGCATATTGCTCTGTCTGCTTAACAGAATGATGGCCGAGCATTTCTTTTACAACATGGATAGGTACATGGTTATTTAATGTTACAGTACTGCCAAATGTACGTCTTGCTTTGTGCGTATTAAGTGTACAATCCAGTTGACACAAGTCCGCAATTTCTTTCAGGTATTCATTCATTTTTTGATTGGAACTCACTGGCAGTACCGAACCTCGTTTTAGACATATAGGATGACACCTATATTTTTCCATGATTTCCACTGCTTTTGGCAACAGAGGTATATTAATAGGACTGCCTGTTTTTTGTCTTGCCGAAATGATCCATTGCTCTCCGTCAATACCTGTTTTTATATCCGATTTCTTTAAATTAAATGCATCAATATAAGCAAGGCCTGTATAACATTGAAATATGAAAATATCTCTGACTGTTGCCAAACGAGGGGTTGAGAATTGATGATTTTCAAGAATAGTTAACTGCTGCCTGCTCAGGGGTTTTTTCATAAGCTTTGTTTTTTTACCTCTGAACCTTTTGAATGGATCGGTAGTTATGATTTCTTTATCGATTGCCCTAAGAACGATTTTCTTGAAATTCGATATGTATTTTAAGGTAGTGTTATTACTGCATTTCCTTACAGTTTTCAAATAGAACTCATAATCCTTGATAAATTCATAACTCAATTCCCTGAATTCCATATCATCAACGTGATACTTGAATTTGATAAACTCCCCAACATGTGAACGCGCAGTCACAAATCGTTCATGTGTACCTTTCGCATACTCTTTTGGCACCAATGCCAACATTTCATCATTGTGCAATTGAAATTCCTCCAGAACTTTTGCTTTTGGTGCAATTCTGCCCAAAACATAATCCATGATCTTTTGAGTAGTAATCGTCTGCTCGTTGTATATAAGGTCACTTTTGCATTGATGCACTTTCATTACCATTGAATCCAGAAAAAAATTCAAGGCGCGTGCATCTTCTTTATTTCCGGTCGCTCTTTCTGTCTTTTGATCCCAGCGGTTAGCATCCCATTTGCGTTTAGTGGATGTTTCTTTAGGAATACCATCAACTGTAATTCTCATGTAGACATATCTTATGTCTGTCTTCCTGTGTGTGGTTATTTTTTTCTGCGGACTCTTAAGGAAGAATGTAAGTCCAAAACTACTCTCCAACATAATTCAACTTTTAAGATGATTAAATGTCGAATTATAGAGTCTTTAAATCAAGTCGTTAATGTGCTTTACTTGTTGATAATCAATTGATTAAATCATTATTTGTGGCAATTTTTTTCAAATTTTAAGATTGCCACGAAATTGCCACAGAAACTTTGAGCGTTTTTGCAAATTTTGAAGATACAGGTACAAATAAAAAACCTGCAAATCACAAAATTTGCAGGTTTTATGCGCCTTTAAGATACTTTAAGGACTTTGAAATTTTTGTTTGGCGGAGAGAGCGGGATATGAACCTTTCTCTTGAAACCCCGCGTCAACATTGATTTCTTTTCCTTCAAAAAATGAATTGCCACAAAATTGCCACAACTTTTTTGAAGTACTTTATTGAAGTGTTTTTATTGCTTCAATTTGACCTTGCGGAGGGAGAGGGATTCGAACCCCCGGACCTGTTACAGTCAACGGTTTTCAAGACCGCCTCATTAAACCGCTCTGACATCCCTCCGGCGCAAATATAAGATGCGAATCTTATCAGCAAAAAAAATGTATAACCATTTTATGAAATGCTTTGAATACCGAAAACATCTTCATGCATTCAAAAAATATCTATCGCCTACCTTTGCCCATTTTAAATGAAACATCTTGCAGCTTTAAATAAATATTTCTGGAAGTACAGGGTTCGTTTACTGGCGGGTATCTTCTTCGTTGTATTGTCCAACTATTTTACGGTGATGGCACCTGAAGTTACAGGCTATGTTGTGAGCCAGGTGCAGCAATATATTTCCGGTCAGCCTGGCAAAACAACCGAAAATTATTCCGCTTCTGTACTAGCGTTGATTAACTGGTTGCGGGATTTTAGTTTCAGCAAAATTGTTTTAATAAGCAGTATCGTAATCCTGCTGCTTGCTTTATTACGTGGCATATTTATGTTTCTTATGCGGCAAACCCTTATTGTTATGAGCCGTTATATTGAATATGATCTGAAAAATGCCATATATAATCATTACCAGCAGCTTGATATGGGTTTCTTTAAAACTCACAGTACCGGCGATATGATGAACCGCATTGCTGAAGACGTAAGCCGCGTAAGAATGTATTGCGGGCCTGCCGTTATGTACACGGTAAACCTGCTGGCGCTTATTACACTTTGCCTGGTAAACATGCTGCGTAAAGATTTTCATTTAACGCTGGTTGTAGTAGCGCCCCTGCCCCTGCTGGCTATTACTATTTATTTTGTAAATACTATCATTCATAAGAAAAGTGAGCGGGTGCAGGCTTTGCTTTCAGACCTTACAACCAATGCCCAGGAATCTTATTCGGGCATACGTGTAATAAAATCTTTTGTTCAGGAAAAAGCTATGCTTGGGTTCTTCAGTAAAAACAGCGAAGCTTACAGAAAAAATGCTGTGAGCCTTGCCAAAGTGGAAGCTATTTATTTTCCAAGCATGACATTGCTGGTTGGTTTAAGCACACTGCTTACCATTCTCATCGGAAGCAAAATGGCGTTAACCAATCCTGATAAAGTGGGCATTATTGTAGAGTTTGTTATTTATATAAACATGCTCATGTTTCCTGTGAGTGCTATTGGCAGTGTTGCCAGCATGGTACAAAGGGCTGCGGCTTCACAAAAAAGAATTAATGAATTTTTAGATACAAAGCCACTGGTTACAGATCCTGTAAAAAATAATGCAGGTGAAACGTTCAGCGGAAGCATTGTTTTTAAAAATGTAACCTTTACGTATCCGCACACAGGCATAAGGGCTTTGCATAATTTCTCACTTAAAGTAAAGCCCGGAGAAAAAGTAATGATCCTTGGCAAAACAGGAAGCGGCAAATCAACACTTGCGCAATTGCTGCTGCGCTTTTATGATCCTGATGAAGGTGAAATTTTTATTGGTGATAAAAATATTCGTAATGCTTCTTTACCTGCACTGCGTAATTATATAAGTTATGTGCCGCAGGATGTTTTTCTTTTTAGTGATACGGTTGATAATAATATTCGTTTTGGATTACGTAATAACAATAATGATATTGATGTAGGAAAATATGCTGAATATGCTGCAGTTAACAATGAAATATTGTCGTTGGATAAAGGCTATGAAACAATGGTTGGCGAACGTGGTGTTACACTAAGCGGCGGGCAAAAGCAGCGTGTTTCCATTGCAAGGGCATTGCTGAAAGAAAGCCCTGTAATGTTGTTTGACGATTGCCTTAGCGCTGTTGATGCAAAAACGGAACATAAAATTGTAAGCAACCTGAACAGTTTTCTCCAGAATAAAACGACTATTATAATTACACACCGCATTTTTCTTTCCATAAAATTTGATAAGATTATAATCCTGTCCAATGGCGAAATTGCCGAAGCAGGAACACATGCAGAACTATTAGCGAAAGACGGCTATTATGCGGAATTATATAACCTGCAATTAAGCGAAGAAAAAGCACCGGTTTAATTAGCTTGTTTCAAATTGCAAACAGCAACTGTATGCAAAAAGTTTATCAAAATTTTGGTAATTGTAAAACAATATTATATTTGCTGCTTGCAAGCAAACATTAATCATCAAACCAAACGAAAAAGTGGCTTACGAAAATAACGACAAGAAAATGGAAAGCGTTTACAGCAAACGCATAAAAGCAGGGAAAAGAAGAACTTATTTTTTTGATGTAAGAGCTACCCGCGGTAACGATTACTATCTTACAATTACCGAAAGCCGTAAAAGGTTTAATGATGGCGGCTACGACAGGCACAAATTATTCTTGTACAAAGAAGATTTCAACAAGTTTACCAAGGCATTGAATGAGGCTGTTGATTATGTAAAAACAGAATTAATGCCCGATTTTGATTTTGATGCGTTCAACCATGAATATCCTGAAAATGGTACATTGGCAGAAGATACAGCGGCGGTTGAAATAGAAATTGAAGCAGAAACAGAAGATATTCCAAGCGCTTCTTCCTCCGGCGAAGAAGTGGATAAATGGTAAAAAAGATATTCTTTTATAAAAAGGGCTGTTTGATAAAACAGCCTTTTTTATTACAAAAGTTTTGCTGAATCCATAAAACAATTTTTTATTTCAGTCGTATTTTTATTACGTATAAATTGTGGCGAATAAAACCAGGCATAATAATCTATTACAACAGAAAAATAGCAAGGTTACATTTGGCCATTGAAAAACAAATATGCACGAATGAAACGCCTATGTAAAATGCTTTTCATACACAGGAGAATGTGCACCAAGGCGTTCCATGAGGCCATTGAAGAAACAAATATGCACGAAATGAAACGCCTATTGTAAAATGTTTTTCATACACAGGAGAATGTGTACCAGGGCGTTCCATGAGGCCATTGAAGAAACAAATATGCACGAATGAAATATACCAAACAACTTTTCGTGAGCATTCTGCTGCTGCTGCTTGCAACTGCTTTTTCAACTGCCCATGCCCAGCTTTATAAGATTGAGCTTGCAGATAAAATAAAAAAAGCCTCGCACATTGTTGAAGGAAAAGTTACAGAACAGTATTCATTCTGGAACGATGAACACACCGTTATTTATACTTCAAACAAAATACATGTTTATAAACTTTTTAAAGGCCAGGTTATTGATAAAGAGATTGAGGTATTAACGCTTGGCGGCACTGTAGGTAACAGGTGCCTTAAAGTGAGTGACGTTTTGCAATTGGATAAAGGCAAAACAGGTATGTTCTTTCTGTATGAGCATGCGGGCAAACTGCGTTCACCCCAAACAAAAAATATACTATTTGATGTTTACAGCAGTTCCCAGGGGTTTTTGCAATACGATAAAGCACGAAAAAAAGCATTTGCCCCTTTTGCTGCTTACGATAATATTCAGCAAACACTTTATAAACTAATAAGCCAATATACAGGCGCAAGAGAAAAAATAATTGACAATAGTTTTTCAAACATTGCGCCCCGGGACGAAGTAACCGGACCTGTTATAAGCAATGGCACAACCGCAGTTGCCATAACCTCTTTTTCACCAACTACTGTACACGGCGGAGCAATAAATGATGCGACCAATAACATTCTAACAATTAATGGCTCAGGCTTTGGCAACAACCCTTCCGGCAGTGCGGCAATTAATTTTAAAGATGCCAATAATGATAACACTACCCCTGATTATGAAATTGCCTACAACTCTCCTTATATTATTTCGTGGACTGACACACAGATAAAATTGCATGTGCCGGATCGCGCCGGTACCGGCAAATTTTCGGTAGTTGTTACTGATGGCTCTACCGCAACAAGCGCCGGGCCTTTAGAAGTTTTCTTTTCTGTTATTGATGCGCTTTTTCAAAACGATAATGATGATTACGTAATAAAAGAACCAAGATTAATGAACACCAATGGCAGCGGAGGTTATACAATTTTCTACAGCACAAGCACTGCAGGCAAAGGCATTAACTTTTCCCAATCGCCTGCCAAGGCAGCTTTTGAACGCGCTCTTGCAACCTGGAAAGAAGTGGCAGGCGTTAATATTATTTCCGGCAATACAACTACTTATCAGAAAGTTGCAGATGATAGCCTGAACCTGGTAGTTTTTGATAACACCAATTCAGGTGTGGCACACATGGCAGATGGTGTTTTGGAATCCACTTTTAGCTGGTTTTCAGCCTGCCAGCAAAACGGGCAAATACTGATTGCCCAGAAAACAGGCTTTGATATTGTATTAAGAAATGAAGCTGTTTCCACAGGCGATGAACTTTCTATTGAAAACGGGCCATGTTTTCCCGCACAAAGTTCTTATGACCTGGAAATGATCATCCTGCACGAACTTGGCCATGCGCTAAATCTTTCGCACATAAATGATGATTTTGAAAATGGCGGCGGCGGATATGTAACAGTCAATCCATCAAAGCTTATGCATTATGCTATACTGGATTATGTAGGAAGAAGGTCACCCGATGCTTCCGCCTACCAGGGTGTTTTGTATGACATAACGCCTCAGCACAATACGTATGGTAATTGCGGATTGTATGCCCAGGAAATGGCGCCCTTATCCGTTACGGCGCTCACCACAGATGAATGCCCTTCCTCTTTTCCTTCTTCTCCCATAGCAGCCAACACTACCCTAAGTTTTGACCTTGTGCACGCTACCAGCAATAAATTAAAAGATCCCTCATTCAGGCAAGTTATGTGCGACGGCACAGGCACTTCAGTTACCAATAATGTGTACTATGCTTTTTCAACCGGCACGGAAACGGAAGTAAAAATTGATATAAGCGATTATACTACGGTGCCTGCTGAATTAAGCTCATGCGCAGGACAAGGTATCAGGCTTGCGTTATATGATGTGCAAACCTGTCCTGAAGGACAATCTTATCCATCTCCTGTTTTTTGCCAGGCATTTAATACAGATGGAAAAATTAATATTACCGGGCTTGAGAAGAACCATAAATATCTTCTGTATTTCGATGGAATAAGAAATACAAAAGCCACATTCTATGCCACTTTCAATGCAAATGGTTCAAATCCCGGCATTGAAACCACAGTTAGTGTTACGCCAAATCCGGTTATGAACGGATCTGCAAATATTACCATCACAAATACTACAGGTGCATATTACCAGTATGGGTTGTTTGATGCTATGGGCAGACAGGTTTTAACCGGCAGGTTAGATGTAACTTCACCTACCCAAACTTTTAGTATCACAATAAAAAACGCTTCCGCCGGTGTTTATTTTTTACGGATTACAGACGAGAAAGGAAAGACTGTAATTAAAAAGAAGGTTATCAAGTACAATTAATCTAAGCTAAGTGTGTCTTGTCAATTAGTGATAGTGAGGTATTTACAATTAACTATTCACTCTGCCCGCCTGGCAGCCATAATATCAAAAATTAATATTGGAAAGGGTAATCTAATATTAATTTGCATTATCATTTAATGTAAATTCTAATCAATATGAAAAGGGCTGCAGACAAACCTGTACATCCAAAAAGAGAATTCAGAAAAGAACTTGCCGCTAAACTTGCACCTGTGCTGGGCGAATTGAAAGGTTTAATAAATGAAGAAGAATTTCAGAACAGGCTAAAGAAAGCGGTCAAAATGCTTACGCAGGGTTTGCATGGAAAAGATTTTTTGAAGCAGGCAAAGCCTGTTGAAGAAAAAATAAAACAAGCGCCTTTACAAATAAAAACTGTTCATAAAAAAGCAAAGGCTTTAAAGAAAGCTGCGGTTAAGAAAAAAGCCTGATTATTTAGGTTATAAATTTAGACAATTTATGAGTTGTGCGTCATTTTTGGCAACCCTTTAAATGGACGATAGATTATCAAATAAAAGCCTTAACACTTGCGACGAATGCAACAGCAAATATTACTCGGACACTTCTCAAATGAGTAACCTTTGTCCTGAGTGCGCTCACATTTTATATGGCTGCAGAAATTGTGAACATCAATTTGAAAATGGAAGGTGTATCTTTTGTTTTTGGAATGGTAACACAACTGGCTACATCAATAAACTAAAAGGCAAAAGACTTGACAAAAGCAAGAGAATATTAAACATTGTCGAGTTTCTACAAAACAAATATGGCGCGGCAAATATTCTTATAACTGACTGTTGTATATTGACACAACATTTAAAATTAGATAAGTAAAACAAAGCCACAACAAAAGGTAAAAAACTGGCGACAGTTCGCGACATCAACTTTTATCTCGCTATTCAGCTCTTGTTATCTGCACAACGTTATAAATTTGGCGACATCAATAACAATGAACTTTTAATTATAAATTAAGCAATGGTTCAGGCTAGACGAATTTCAAATGCCTGTTCTTCGCCAAGCCTTGGCTGATATAAATAAAAAAGCCGGCTCAATTATGAACCGGCTTTTTATATAAGTTTAACAGGTTACTCTCCTATCACTTCAAACTCAACTTCTGTATTGTTACCATTACCAAAGTCGATAGTTGCTTTGTAGGTGCCAAGCTCTTTCACTTCATCAGGAAGTGTAATGCGCTTGCGGTCAATTTCATAACCTTTCTGGTCGCGGATAGCGCGGGCAATTTGTAAGGAAGTTACACTGCCGAATATTTTTCCGCTGGTGCCGGTTTTAGCGCCAATTTTAATTGGAGATTCTTTAAGCACCGTAATCACCTTGTTTATTTCAGCCAGCATTGCCGCTTCTTTTTTAGCCTGAACTTTCATGCGCTCATCCAGTTGCTTTTTATTGGCAGCATTAGCTTCAACGGCAAATTTGCCCGGAATAAGATAGTTGCGCGCATAACCGTTCTTTACGTTTACCAGTTCATTAGCAGCGCCAAGATTATCTATATCCTGTATTAATATTACCTGCATTTTAATTAGCTTTTAGCCTTCAGCTTTCAGCTTTCAGCTTATTTTAATAAATCAGTTACATACGGTATCAGCGCCATCTGGCGTGCTTTTTTTATTGCATCGCTTACTTTACGCTGATATTTTAAAGAATTACCTGTTAAACGGCGGGGCAATATTTTTCCCTGGTCGTTCACAAATTTTTTCAGGAATTCAACATCCTTGTAATCTATATACTTAATACCATATTTCTTAAAGCGGCAGAATTTCTTCTTGGGCTTTTCCGTCTTTATGGCGGTAAGGTATTTTATCTCGTTTGCTTTTGCCATAAATTAACCCTCCACTTTTTCAATTCCTGTAGGTACGCCACTTCTCTTTTTTGCATTGTACTCAACGGCGTATTTGTCGAGTGCAGTTACGAGGTGACGAAGCACCTGTTCGTCACGTAAAAGCTGAATTTTCAACTTTTCATTGAAGCTGGATGGCGCACTGTATTCCAGAACCCAGTAAATGCCTGTGGTTTTTTTCTGGATAGGATACGCCAGTGATTTTAGGCCCCAGGGATTGCTGTGCACAACACTTCCTTCGTTTTCTGTAACGAAATCAGCATACTTTTTCTGAACGGCTTTAAATTCATCGTCAGAAAGCACAGGGGTAAAAATCACCATCAATTCATAATTGTTCATTACCCTGATTGTTTTAATTAATAAATAAATTTTGGGCGGCGAAGGTAAGAAAGAAAGCTGAATTGCAAAACTGATTCTATAAAAGCTTAACAGTTATGTGTTTGTAAGCCCGGCGAATTCATAACGATAAGTTGGCATTATTATTCCTTCACTGCAGAAACTTTAAGGCTCACATCCACATTACTGCCCATAACGGCACTGCTTCCGCCAACGCCAAAATCTTTACGGTTAATGTTGAACTCACCTGAAAATATAATCTCATCTGCGCTTCGGTTTACAGTAAAGGGAATTGATATTGACTTGGTTACAGCTTTTATCGTCAAATTCCCTTTAGCAATATAACTGTTCCCGTTTTTTTCTATAGAAGACGATACAAACCTGATTAGCGGGTATTTCGCAACATCAAAATATTCTTCTCTTCTGAGATGGTTATCTCTACCATCTACACCGGTATTGATAGTATTTACGTCAACAGTAACATTAAAAGAAGACGCCGAAAGATTGGCCGGGTCGAATTTTATTGTTCCCTTCAAACCATTTAACGTGCCATTGGTATTAATACCAAAATTCTTAATTGTGAATTTCACTTCACTTTGTTCATCAACCGGTTTATATTGCTGAGCATTTAGCGTAAAAAATCCTGTCAATAAAACTATTGCTGTAAATACTGCTTTCATTCGTGCAATTTTTTTCAGTTGTCTCATGAAACATCGCCATGTATTTTTACCCGGGTGAGAAAATTATCATACACGTTTCATTAAGCCCTGTTATACTTTGATGCGATTAATTCCTAAAGATTATCAACAAAAACTAAAAATTATAAATAAGGGTTGCCGCTTAATTCATTACGAGCTTTTTAAGCTCATTAGCCGGCAAAGCCTTTTTATTCACAATTACCGAAATGGTATTAATGGCAAAATATGGAATGCTCACATAGATATAACCTTTGTAAGGCCCTACTTCTCCCCATGAATTCTTCACTATAAAATATTCAGCACCATGCTCATCTTTTGCAATACCGGTTATCTGCATTAAGTGGTCGTCCTGTGTTATTTGTTTGTCAAATAAATCCTGTCTTATTTGCTGCGTATAACCCGGCTCATTAAACGATAAAAATGCGGCAGCATCATCGGCATTGGTCGTCCATTTGGCAATACCCGTTTTCTGGCGAAAGCCAATATTGCTTACATCCGCATCCCAGGTTAAAGTGTAGCCTTTTTTAATGGCTTCTTTTGTGGCATTTATTAATTCATCCAATGGAAGATTATAATAAGCATTGCTGTTATAATTATCCGGAACTTCCATTGCAAATTCTGTATAAAAAGGATGATGTGTGAAAGAAGTGAGGCCAATAAAATCAGAAGGTTTTTCTGTTATGTATGCGGCTGCAAAACTTGCAGGCGTGAAATGCTTCCCCTTGTAATCAAATGCAGCAGGTGGCTGGCCAAGATAGCTATTCAATATTTTAATAAAGCCATCTTTCCAGTTTGCGGGTATTGAATCGGTATTCGCGGCCAGTACACTGTCAAGATAATCTTTTAACTGGCCAGCCATTTTATAATTATGCGCCATGATGGTGTCGCCGCCAATGCCCGGATAAACTTCCTGTGGCATTGCACCAAAATTAGCAATGGCATTCAGCATATCCTGTCCAAGGCCTCCTTCTGTGAAACGGGTATTACCACGGCGGCGGATATATTTCACCGCTTTATCAATGTATAAATTATAAACGGTATAAGTTTCAGATAAATCAAGTTCCGGTTGTTTGTTCATCAACAAGTCGCTTTCTGTCATGGCTGTTGAAGAATAACACCAACATGTACCGGAATGCCCCTGGTTTTTTACAGGCGTTGCGGCATTATTTTTTATAACTGTGAATTGTTTTGTCTGTGCATGCACAACTGTAGCAGCAAGCATAAAACTGAAAGCAAAAAATATCTTTCTCATTGATGTAAATTAAGTGTTGCTTCAAATGTTGGTTTCGACAAAAATAATATGGCAGGTGTTAATACTTTGCTATGCTTATAACATATAAATTAAAAACAGCTATTTTAAAACGGCTTGCCATGCGTGGCACGTATAAGGTTCCTGCCAAGAAAAGGCAGGCCATGCAACAGTTTTAAAACAACAGAAGTTGAATTATTTCCCATACATCTTTGCACCATTCTTCCGGTAGCAAGCCTTAAAGCAAATTGTTTTTTCCATGCTGACGTATAATTTGTTTCCATCTCAAATCTTGAAATTCTTCCTTTTAAAAAATCATTCATTTCGGCAAACGCAAGTTTGGATGCATGTATAGCCATACTCATGCCATTACCGCATAAGGGCGTTATCATGCCGGCAGCATCGCCCAACATTAAGATATGATTTTCAATTTGCTTTTTTTTATCAAAACTTATCTGCGAAATGGTAAGCGGCGCATCATACAAAAATTCTGCTTCGGTAAACAGTTTTTTTAAACCAGGGTTTTTATATAAAACCTGTTCCTGCATTTTTTGAATTGAATTAGCACTGGCAGAAAGGTTTTTTGCAGTGGTTAAATAACATAAACAATATTTATCATCTTCAATGGCTGATATGCCGCAATAACCGTTTTTAAAATTGTGCAAGGCAATATGATCTTTTTCAAACCCGGTACGTACATGGTACTTCACGCCAATATAATTATTGAGTTTATCTGGTTTTCTTTCAACAAAAGAACGCTTCCATTTTACATCAAGGTTACTGCGTTTTCCATAAGTACCAGCAACAATTTTTGCTGTAACTTCTCTTTTGTTTGATTGAATAATATGATTGTTTTGATTGAAGCTTATATCAGTTACTTTTTCTTCTGTAAAAACAGTAACGCCTGCTTTTAAAGCAAGCTGGTAAAGCATGTTATCAATCGTATAACGACTGATTCCAAAACCGCCGGGATCAAGTTTAAAATCATACAACCTTCCGTTTACATCGCTTACCTGCAAATTCTTTATTTCAGGCAAATTCATATCGGCTAAAGGCAAACCCAGCAGTATTAAAAAATCATAGCTTTCGTAACTTATATATTCACCACAAACTTTATGAAAAGGATACTTTTCTTTCTCAAACAATACAACCGAATAACCTGCATCGGCAGCCAGCAGAGAAAGGCAGAGGCCTGCCATCCCGCCACCGGCAATCCCTATATCATAATCATTTGCCATGCTTAAAAATGATAAGATAACGAAACGCCCATTTCCATTTGATAGTATAATTTTTTATACCGGCTTTATTAAAAATGTTTATCCATTCCTTTTTATGAAAACCGCGTGCCACACTTAGCGGCGCATCATTTTTTACAAGATAAGAAGATGAAAAAAGTTGAGTAATAATTTTTATGGAATGATAGGCAAACCAGTTGCGTTGCAAGTCATTTATAAAAAAACCAATCGTTGAATTTTGCTGCATAAACTTAAGCTGTTCTATTAAGTCTTTATCGCTGAAATGATGACAGAATAAACTCGAAAAAATTATATCAGGCTTTGATGTAAGTTTTACAGTTTTATAATCCTGTGCCAGCCAAACCGCATTGACTATTGCATATTTTTTTTTAGCCGCTTCAATACATTCGGCTTTTATATCAATACCTGTGCAACTGAACTGAACATTATTTTTCTTGCACCATTTATATAATTGATAAAGATTGTTGCCATCACCACAGCCTATTTCGCAAACATGAACTTTCTTTCTATGGCTTAATAATTTTCTAAACCCGTTTATCGTAATTGCGTGACCACCAAGCGAGGCATTAATGGTATTTATTTCCTGCATGTTCCGTTGTATATCTTCAAACGGGATATCATCTCCATCCAATAATTCTTTATTATATGAACGGTAACGCAGGTTTATTGTTTGGTGCATAAGAATGTTTCCATAGTTAAGCCAGGGCCAAATGCGGTGCCCATAATATTTGCAGGTTTGTCATCAAGATTTTCCAAAATCTCTTTCAATACAAATAAAACTGTGGGTGAAGACATATTCCCAAACCGGCTTAAAATATCTTTTGAAAAACGCAGGTCATCTTTATCCAAATTCAATTGCCTTTGAATGGCATTTAATATTTTTTTGCCGCCGGGATGGGTGCACCAATGTGTTATATCTTTTACTGATAAACCATAATGCTGAACAGCTTCCTCAACCAGCAGGGCAATATCCTGTTCAATTAAATCGGGAATATAACTGCTGAGCGTAATAATAAAGCCACGATGGCTTAGCTCCCACGCCATATCCTTTTTTCCCTTATAAGCCACTTTGGAATAAAAATTACTTAACTGTAATTTTCTTTCAGATTGAATTTTATTTGAAATCAAAACGGCTGCGCTGCCATCAGCAAAAATGATAGAACTTGAAGCGTTATCAGGCGAGTATTCTTTTTGAAAATGGATAGAACATATTTCTGTTGCAACAATCAATACGTTTGAATTGGGCGTACTGTCGCAAATAAGTTTGGCAAGTTTTAAAGCATGCACGGCGCCATAACAGCCCATAAAGTTTACAGATGTTCTGAATACCTGCGGCTGCATATCCATCGCTTCTGCAATTTGCAAATCAAGGCCGGGCGCACTCATGCCTGTGCAGCTAACGGTAATAAGATGTGTTATATCAGCAGGCAGCACATTTTTCTTTAAACAATCATTTATTGCTGCTATGGAAAGCGGCAATGCTTCGCGGTTATAGATTTTCATCCGCTCATCAAGATTAGGCAAAGGTTCATCCTGCGATAATGGTATAAAATTCCAATATTTTTCATCGGGTTGTGTGTAATCAGCGAGTACAGTATATCGTGTTTCAATTTCACTTTGCCTGTACATAAATGCAAGCCTGCGTGCTTCCTTATCATCCAGCCCATAAATTTTTTGCATCATGGGTATTACATCCCGCTGATTAAAGCTGTGCTGTGGCACTGCCGTTCCTATCGAAATAATTTCAATCAAAGCTGGTTTAATATTAATATAGTGATGAATGCCATGTTAGTGCAGGCCGATGCAATTTTATTCATGCGCATGGTATGTTTAAAATCTGCACAGGCAGCATTTTTATTTACTTGTAAAAACCATACCGTAAAATAAATAGCCACCGGGATAAAGAATATAAATAGAATAAAAAACAATAATAATTTATTTACAGAAAGGAAATAAATAAACAAGATTAAAAAAGCCAATGCGTATATAATGCCGCAAAAAATAAATGTTCCCGTTTCTCCAAGCAGCATGCTTATGGTTTCCACATCATCATTCCTGTCTTCTTTATGCTGATAAATTTGCGTGATTGGATAGAACCCTCCTATTAATAATGTTGCACAAATGCCGCCAGCCCATGGCACTACAGTATCAGCGTCATTATTTGCAGCATTAAATACGGTAAAAAAAATAAGTGCACCCTGGTTAAGAATTACAATAAGATAACCAGCAAGCGCATATTTTTTTAATCGTATTCGCCTGTAACTATACAATCTTGAAAACATGATATAAGTGAAAATGCATGCTGCAGTAAGTGGTGAAATAAAAAACGATAATAATACCGCCGCAACATCCATTATAACTGTAAAAACAAATAACTGGTTGGTTGGCTGCAAAGGGTTTTTTATGCCGCCAATGCTCGTTGTATCCTTGTCCATATAACTGTTATAGCCATTGCTGGCAGGATATACCAGTAAATGAATTATGAAAAACAGCAATACAGTATCAGGTACATTAATTTTTTCAACGAACGATAAAGCAAACCAAAAAACCGGCATTAAAAAGAACGAAAAAGGGATACGCAGAAGTTGTATGGTGGATTTCTGTACCAAGATCAGCAGGTTTAAATTTAAAATTAATGGTTATCACTTTACTTCAAAAATTAAACCTTGTTTTTATATACCGGTGAAATGCCAGGCATTACTTCAGGCGCCATCAGCTTATATTTGCCGTTTCATTTTCCTGAAAATAAACATGAAAGCAGGTTTTGTAAATATTTTCGGTAAGCCCAATGCGGGCAAAAGCACGTTGCTGAATGCATTGGTTGGCGAAAAAATGGCCATTGTTTCCAGCAAGGTGCAAACTACAAGGCATCGCATAAAAGCTTTTCTTACAAAGCCCGGCGAATACCAGGTAATTTTTTCCGATACACCCGGCATCATCGAACCGAAATATAAATTGCATGAACGTATGATGCAAAGCGTAAAAAGCGCTTTGGAAGATGCAGACATTGCATTGTTAATTGCTGATGCAACAAAAAATGTGGATGAAGCAAAAGAAATCTTTCAAAGCCTTCGTTTAAAAGTCCCATCCATACTTGTACTAAATAAAGTGGATAAATTAAAGCCGGCACAGATTGAAGCGGCAATTGAAAATTTCAGGCAATCCTCATCATCCTATAAAAAAATAATCCCGGTTTCAGCTTTAAAGCAAGACAATCTTAATGCGCTTTTATCAGCCATTATTGAATTATTGCCTGAAGGCGAATCTTTTTATGATGAAGATGAACTAACGGATTTGCCAACCAAATTTTTTGTAAGTGAAATCATCCGCGAAAAAGTATATGAATTATTTACAGAAGAAATTCCGTATCAGACAGCCGTTATTATTAATGAATTCAAAGAAAAAGAATCCTTAATAAAAATTCAGGCAGATATAATTGTGCAACGCGAAAGCCAGAAAGCCATTTTATTGGGTGAAGGCGGAAAGATGATTAAAAAGCTTGGCACTTTGGCAAGAACAGAAATTGAAAGCTTTCTTCAGCAAAAGATATTTTTGCAACTCTTTATTAAGGTAAAACCTAAATGGAGAGATAAT
This sequence comes from Parafilimonas terrae, assembly GCF_900115755.1. Classification (GTDB taxonomy): domain Bacteria; phylum Bacteroidota; class Bacteroidia; order Chitinophagales; family Chitinophagaceae; genus Parafilimonas; species Parafilimonas terrae. The sequence continues at coordinate 109,308 of NZ_FOXQ01000008.1, read as the reverse complement.
GATTTTAAATTGAGGGAATACGGATATTAACAGCTAAAGCTAAAAATAATGGGTTTTACAGTAGCAATAACAGGAAGGCCAAATGTTGGCAAAAGCACGTTGTTCAACCGTTTGCTTGAACAACGCAAAGCCATTGTAGATAATGTAAGCGGCGTTACCCGCGACAGGCAATATGGCGTTGCCGACTGGAACGGAAAAAATTTTAATGTAATAGACACGGGCGGTTTTGTGCCCGACAGTGAAGATATTTTTGAAACTGAAATACGCAAGCAGGTTAAGATAGCCATTGAAGAAGCCAATGCTGTTATTTTTATGACCGATGTTTCAACCGGCATAACAACGCTGGATGAAAGCATGGCGGAGATACTGCGCAGATCTACCAAGCCTGTTTTTCTTGTCGTGAATAAAGTTGATAATTCGGAACGGCAATTGGATGCTACGGAATTTTACAGCCTTGGTTTTGACAATATTTTTTTTCTCAGCAGCATGAGCGGCAGCGGCACCGGCGAGCTGCTGGATGCCATAACGGAATTAATTCCGGAAGAAGAAGCTGAAGCTGCAACGGCAGATAATGAATTGCCGCGTTTTGCCATAATCGGCCAGCCAAATGTTGGTAAATCATCTTTATTGAATGCGCTGGTTGGTAAGGAAAGAACAATTGTTAGTGATATTGCCGGCACAACAAGAGACACTATTCACACACATTATAATCTTTTCCAGAAAGATTTTATACTCATTGATACAGCCGGTTTGCGCAAGAAGAATAAAGAAAAAGATGACCTTGAATTTTATTCTGTTATCCGCGCTGTAAACGCCATGGACGAAGCGGATGTTTGCATCCTGGTACTTGATGCGGAAAAAGGCATTACGGCGCAGGACGTAAATATTTTTTCGCTGGCTGCAAGAAAGGGAAAGGGTATTGTATTGCTGGTAAATAAATGGGACCTGGTTGAAAAATCAACCAATACGGCAAGGGATTATGAAAAGCAACTAAAAGAAAAGATTGCGCCTTTTACCGATGTGCCTGTTTTATTTATTTCTGCCAAAGAAAAAACACGCATTTTCCAGGCGATGGAAACAGCATTAAAAGTATATGACAGCCGTAAGCGCCGCATTGCTACCAGCAAATTAAATGATGTTATGCTTAAAGCCGTTGCGGCGCACCATGCACCGGTTGTGCGGGGCAATTCGGTTAAAATAAAATACATCATGCAACTGCCAACGGCTGTGCCGTCATTTGCATTCTTCACCAATTATCCGGATGATATAAAAACGCCTTACAAGAACTATCTTGAAAATCAACTGCGGGCTTCTTTCGATTTTAAAGGTGTGCCTGTTAGAATATTTTTTAGAAAGAAATAAGTTGCCGGCCGGCCCGCTGTCGCAACCGGCAGCCCATTTACTACCTTTGCCGCATGAACTTAATTGAACGCGACAGGAAGTATATATGGCATCCGTTTACGCCTCAAAAAAATATGAATGCGCCGGTTGCCATTACCAAAGCAAAAGACAGTTATTTATTTGATGAAAATGGCAACGCTTACATTGATGCCATTAGCAGCTGGTGGGTTAATATTCATGGCCATTCAAATGAATATATCGCCCAAAAAATTTATGACCAGGCTTTGCAACTGGAGCACATCATTTTTGCCGGCTTTACACATGAACCGGCTGTTAAGCTGGCTGAAAGATTATTGAAAATACTTCCTGGTAATTTTTCCAAAATATTTTATAGCGACGATGGCTCTACTTCAACGGAAGTGGCAATAAAAATGTCGATTCAATATTGGTGGAATGTTCGGTCAACGGTCAACGGTCAACGGTCAACGACTAAAAATAAATTGCTTGCTTTTAAAAACAGCTATCATGGCGATACATTCGGCTCAATGAGCGTGAGCGACCGCAGCGTTTTTACATTGGCGTTTCATGATATATTGCTCGATGTAATTTTTATTGATACACCTGATGAAAATAATATCAGTTCAATAAAGGAAGAAATAGCAAAACACGAGAATTCAATTGCAGCATTTATTTACGAACCTTTGGTGCAGGGCGCGGGTGGCATTAAAATGTATGATGCAGTGCTGCTGGATGAACTGCTTTATTTTATACAGCAAAAAAATATTATTTGCATTGCAGACGAAGTAATGACCGGCTTTGGCAGAACGGGTAAAATGTTTGCCAGTGAGTACATGCAAACAAAGCCTGATATTATTTGTTTGAGCAAAGGCATAACCGGTGGTGTTATGGCGCTTGGTGTTACGACCTGTTCAGAAAAAATTTATAATGCATATATAACCGATGATGCACGAAAAACCTTTTTTCACGGGCATTCGTTTACAGCAAACCCGTTAGCTTGTACAGCTGCAAACGCAAGCCTTGACCTGTTTGAAAAAAATAATGTGCTGGCACAAATAGAAAATATCAGTGCGCAAAACATTGCATTTGCAGCACAATTGAAACAATTGAATGGTATTAAAAATGTGCGGGCACTCGGTACTATACTCGCATTTGAAATTGCTCAGGGTGATGATGTTTACCTGAACAATATAAGCCAGGTTGTAACCGCAAAGGCTTTGGAGAAAGGCGTTTATATCCGGCCGCTTGGTAATACGGTTTATATAATGCCGCCTTACTGTATTACGAATGAAGAGCTTGAAAAAGTGTATGCGGTGCTTACAGAAATTTTGTAGAATTAATAATCGCTATGGATTAGTTCCTTCGCAAACCCTTTTCAGTTTAGCAAGACTTACTTCCATAGACGGGCCAAAAACTTTATCGTGCAGCATGGCACTTAACCTTTCCCACGGATACCATTTAAGCTTTTGTTGAAAACTCCAGTTGATTAATGTGTTACCGTTTGAGTTATTGGTTAATTCCAGGTAATTCAGTTGTTCGCCGCCACTGCTTCCTTTCCAAAAAGTGGTGATATGTTTTGGATCGATGGAAATTATGGTAATGGTAAAAGAGCCAAGTGCAATTTTAGAATCTTTATCAGTTGCAGAGCTGGTGAGTTGTTTGAAGTAAGTTGTATCAGCGCCATTGATCCAATATTTCCAATGAGCAATATTATTGGTGTAATACTGAATGGTATCAGCGGGCGCATTTATCTCAACAGAGCGAAAAACAGTTACGGAAGAAGGCATTAATAAACCCATAAGCGTGAGCAGTATAAATAATATTAAAAGGCCTCCAAAAACAATTTTTATATAACGCATAAAAAATTAAAGCTGCAAAAGTAGCAGCGAATGCTTGTGTTGATTCTTTAATAAAACATAAATTATTTGACCAATGATGAAGGCGGTGGTAAAATGCGCTGCACCAAAAAACTTATGCATAAAACGGCCACAGCACCAACTACATTGAGCCAGAGAAAGCCCAGGCCAATTATATTATTGTTATCAAGTATAAATAAAATAACAACAATTATTTCCGATATAACCGATGACCAGAACACCGCCGTACCTTTTATTTTTTTGCAATAAAACGCTACGAGAAAAATACCGAGTATAACGCCATAGAACAGTGAGCCAAGCACATTCACCGCTTCAATTAAACTGCCCATGCGGTTAGCAAATTCCGCTATCACGATACAAAAAACTCCCCACCCAAAAGTTAGCCATTTTGAAATGCGGTAGCGTTTTTCATCTTCATAATCTGATCTTTCCGGATGCAGATGATGCTTTTTTAAACGCATGTAAAAATCTATCATCGTGCAACTTGCCAGTGAGTTTAATGCTGCTGCAATTGAACCCCATGAAGCCAGGAAAATGATTGCGATTAATAAACCAACAAGGCCTTTAGGTAAGTTATCTGTAACAAACCGCAGAAAAATATAATTGGTATCATTGGTATCTGCAGTTGGGTCTGCTTTTGATAAAACTGTTTTATAATTACTGCGTAGTTCATTAGCCTGCGTGTTCAGTTCCTGCAATTGCAGTTTCAAATCAGTTGCAGTTGCTTCATCATTTTTATTTAAGGCTTTAGCATAACCTGCTGCTGTATTTTTTTGCCTGGTATTTACATCGTTAAATGCTGACGATATTGCTTTAAGTGAATCATTATAAGGCGCAGCATAAGTTTTTGTTTCCGCTGTTTTATTAAAAAAAACAGGCGATGGCTGAAACTGATAAAACACAAATAACAATGCACCTAATAACAAGATCAAAAACTGCATGGGCACTTTTACCAGGCCATTCATCAACAAACTCAGTTTGCTTTGCGTATTATTTTTAGCGGTAAGATATCGTCCTACCTGGCTGTGATCCGTTCCAAAATAACTGAGCGCTAAAAAGAAGCCGCCTATTACACCGCTAATAATGTTGTATTTATCTTTCCAAACAAAACCATTGCCTTCTTCAAAGCCTGTTGTTATTACATTCAGTTTTCCCGACGCGCCGCTTATTTTTAAAGCATCTGTAAATCCAATATTTTGCGGCAGCAGGTGCACGATATAATAGCCTGCAATGCACATGGCCGTTATAATAATTATTAGTTGCAGTTGCTGGGTATAGGCAACGGCTTTGGCGCCGCCGCTTACTGTATAGATTATAAGAATACCGCCCATTAAAATGTTGGTATAAAAAATATTCCATCCAAATAAGGAAGACAAAATAATAGAAGGCGCATATACGCTTATGCCTGTGGAGAAACCGCGGGAAAGCAAAAACAATGCGGCTGTAAAAGTTCTTGTTTTTAAATCGAACCGCTGCTCTAAAAATTCGTAAGGTGTAAATACTTTCAGCTTTGAAAAAACGGGCACGAAGGTTATGCATAAAATCACCATCGCTATGGGAAGCCCGAAATAATATTGTACAAAACGCATCCCGTCTGTAAACGCCTGGCCGGGTGCGGAAAGAAAGGTAATGGCGCTTGCCTGCGTGCCCATTATGCTAAGCAACACAAGCCACCAGGGCATACTGCGGTTATTTAAAAAATATCCTTCAAGGTTGCGGCTGGTGCGGCTTTTATACAAGCCATACACAACTATTAACAGCAGTGTAGCAATGAGTACTATCCAGTCGGCACTACTCATGAAAAATAATGTGTAAACCAGGTAAAGAAAATAATAAGCAATACCAGCACAACTATTACCAAAATATACCAGGAGCGCCAGCTTTTAAATAATGGTATTTGAGGTTTTGTTTGCATGGCGGTTAAATTACGGGTAAATATAAAGGAAGTTATATTTTTTATGTACCGGCAATTGGTACGTTGTTGCAGCACGATTGTACAATTTATTCCGATGACTACCGGAACTCCTTCAACCATATATTTTATAGCAACTATAAACGCATGAGGAAGCAATAATGCCAGCAAGCTGCATATATTATTTCACAGGCTGCTTCCCGCTTCTTTTCAATGCTTCGTTGGCAAAGTTCAGCAACACATCAGAAGGCAGGTAGCCTGCCGTTATTAATACAGGTTTCCCTGAAGCATCGGCAATAATCAATGTAGGGTAGCCTTCAATAGCATATTTTTCTGCAAGGCCCGGCCCCACTCCTTTTTCACCATCAACAGAAACATTTATAAAATTCTTATTGAAAAACTCACCCACTTTGGCGTCTGTAAAAGTGTATTGTTTCAGCATTTTGCAAGGTCCGCACCATGTGGCATAAATATCAAGAAACACAAGTTTATTTTGAGATTGTGCAGTTTTTAAAGCTTTATCCCAATCCTGTTCTATAAATGTTATGCCGCCATCTTTTTTAACTGCCACTTCTTTTACTGAAGAATATTTTATTTCACCGCTAAAAATACCTGGTGAAACAAAGCTGGTTGTAACCAATCCAACTGCGGCAAGCAGAATATAAAGTAATGCTGATTTCATTTCAATAATAATTCAGCGAAATAAAAATTAAATTTTCAGAATAAAAAGCTAATTCGATTCCTGGTCTTCCTTCTTCTTTTTGAAGTTTGGAATCATAATATGGAATGTTGTGCCTACACTATAAGCTGATGCTACAGAAATATCACCACCAATTCTTGAAAGTGCTTCCTTTACAATATACAACCCAATGCCAAGCCCGTTTACATGCGTGGTACTGCGGAAAAACATTTTGAATATATTATTTAAATGTTCTTCTACTATCCCTATACCGTTATCTGCTATTTCTATCTGGGCTTTATATTCATCAACTTTAATGTTAACCTCAACTTTGGGGGCTTCGGTGCTTGGTTTTGAATATTTAACCGCATTGGAAAGAAGGTTATCCATAATAATGGATACACGGAAGGGATCATTAAAAAACACCACTTGCTGGTCAACATTCAGTACGAATTCTACAGATGGCTTTTGCATGCGGCATATGGCAATCGTTTCTGAAAGCATGCTCTCAAAATCTATTTCCGCATATTCATCTTCTACCCTGATGCTTTTATAATACTCTATTATTTTCTGGATAAAGGCATCCATTTTATTGACGCATGTTTCTATCATTCCCAAATAATTATTGGGATCATCAACAGAATTTTCCATGCGGGCAAGGTTTATAATGCCCATGGCAGAAGCAAGAGGTGAACGCAAATCGTGCGATGTGCTGTAAACAAAACGGTTTAATTCATCGTTTGTTTTTTGAAGTTCACTTACCTTTCTTTTTAACTGCAACCTTGTTGTGTATAATTCGAAAGCATTTTGAACCGCATTTTGCAATTCAAATTCATCCCAGGGCTTTTTTATGTAGCGGAATATCTCACCTTCATTAATGGCATTGATAATAGCTTCAGCATCTGTATAACCGGTTAGCAAAATACGAACGGGGTCCGGGAAGGCTTTGCGGATAACCTGGAAAAATTCCACACCTGTTGATTGCGGCATCCGCTGATCGCATATAATTACCTGAATATCTTTTTCGTCGTTTAAAATGCTCATTCCTTCGGCAGAGGAAGATGCAATAAATATTTTGTATCTACGGCGAAAGCTTGCCTGGAATGCAAGCAAATTATTTAGTTCATCATCAATATACAGAACCCTGATTTTTTTATCTTCAGCAAACATAGTATGGTTTTTCACAGTTTTTAGGGTTAATCATCTCCCTTATATTTATGAGGTAAAGTTATTATAAATTCAGCACCGTTTCCGGGCGAAGAATTAATATTTATTTTTCCAAAATGCTTTTGAATAATTTTAAACACAATGGCCATGCCCAGCCCTGTTCCTTCACCAACATCTTTGGTTGTAAAAAATGGTTCAAAAATCCTGTGCTTTGTTGCTTCATCCATACCGGGCCCGGAATCTTTAATTGAGATTTCAATTTGACCATCGTTCGTATCTCTCGTTTTAATGGTAATTAATTCATCTCCTTTTACTGCTTTCTGCTTTATAGCCTGTATTGCATTGGTGATAATGTTCATAAAAACCTGGTTTAACTTTCCGGGGAAACATTCTATCACACCTTCGGCATTAAACTCCTTAACCACCTTTATATAGTAAGGAATAGTATTTTTAAGCAGCACGATTGTAGATAATATTCCATCGTGAACATTTACAGTTTTTAATGATGCTTCATCAATCCTGCTGAATGTGCGCAAGCCCCGCACAATTTCCGCCGTACGCTCTGCGCCTTCTTCAATGCCTGCTATCAGGTTTTCGATCTCACTTTGTACATAAGTGAGATCAATTTCGTCTTTTAGATTTTTTATTTTATCAAGATTGGATTTAAAATTAGTATCATCTTTTAACGAATGCAATTCGCCGTATGCATTTAATACTTCAAGCAAATCCTGGATGTCAAGCCTTAAGGGATTTATATTCGACTTAACGAAGTTAATAGGGTTATTTATTTCATGTGCAATGCCTGCTGTAAGCTGGCCCAATGATGCCATTTTTTCTGCTTCTACCAGTTGCGTTTGTGCATCTTTAAGGTTAATAAGCGCTTCATTTAAATGATGATTGGCGTTTTGCAATTCTGCCGTTCTTTTAGACACTTTTTCTTCCAGAATAATGTTCTGTTCGTTTACGAGGCGCTCATTTTTGCGGGACTGTTCCAGGGCTTCAGCCTGCGATTGGTCTTTTTCTTTTTTTAGCACGTTTATTTTATCAGCAAGCGCAATGGAAAGCAATACGGTTTCTATGGCAGAACCTATGTACAGAATGTAATTCGTAAAATAATTAGCGGGTAATATATCTGAATTTCTAAGGCTGAAAATAAGCAACCCTGTTAAAAACAATACCCACGAAACAGCATAAAACGTAGCGGGCCTGTAGCCTTTAAACATGATAATAAATGCGGCAACAATAGCCACGATACTTACCACCACCTGGAAAAAAACAATCATGTAATAACTGATTGAATTAAGGTGCATGAAGCTTGCTATAATTGATCCAAGCAAGGCAAATAATATTATAATAAATATCTTATGAATGAAGGGTGTATAAAGTTTTGTTCTTAAAAAATTCATAGAAAACAATACGCCTGATATGATAGCCATAGAGGAGGAAACAGGTACTGCGTAATAATTAATCCACGGATAATTCATCCACACATACTTAAACAAGAAACCAGCTAATGTAAACTGGGCAAAACCAAGAAAGAAAATATAAAGTATATAAAAAATGTAGCCTTTATCAACCGTTACAAAATAGAGAAAAAGGTTATAAAAAAATATAGCTAATAAAATACCGAAATAAGTAGTAATTATGTTTAGCTTTTTGTTTGCCTGTTCAATCACTTTACCATAAGAGCCCACATACATATCCAGCACTGCAGGGTGGGCGCTTTCAATATGGCCATAATAAGTAACAGCAGAATTTTGCTCCTGGCTTAAATTGGCTATATAATTTGGCAGCTCGCTTCTATTTTGTTGTTTTAATGCATTGCCGGCCATATAAATTTTAACAAGTGTACCGGCAGAATCTTTATACAGCGTTATAAGGGATGTGTTTGCATGATCGAGATTAAGATAAACATCACCTCCTGATTTATTAACTATGGAAAACCTGATCCATATATTCACATCCAGCGATGAAAACACAGGCATTTTTCGGGTACTGGTGTAAAATTCTTTTGCGTCAATTATATTACTGCTATTATACTTCTTATTGCTGTTGTTGAGTATTTCAAGAGACTCTCCTATTTTTTGAGCGTCCGTCCCCTTATTTAAAATAATGTCTCCCGCAAAAGTCTTTGTAACAATAAAAAGAAAAGCTATGCAAATGCAAACCTGCTTTATAGACATCGGTTTTTAAGATATTAAATATTACTGTAAACTGTAAAGAAAGCAATTATTCAGTAAGTATAAAAAGGTTCGTTAAAAAATAAAATATTTTCTTCTCCTCTTTTATTTATACAACATTAAATTCATTCTGTTTAATGCCTTTAACTTCAAGCTCATAATGCACCTTAACAGTTATGTTTTTAAACGGGGATTTTTCTTCGTGCACATTGGAAAGGTTTTCACGCATCCAGAACATTTTTACCCGTTCACGCGGATGGGCTTTGTTTAAAGTGAGCGGGTCTTCCAAAAAGATAATGGTTGCGAGCAAATCAATTTTGGGATAATAAAATGTGCCCTGGTTGCCCACTTCGGTAAATACCCTGGCGCCAATCCACTGGTTAAACCTTAATGTTACCGGCGAGCATAAACTAAACAGGGAACCTAAACCCAACTGGTTAAGAATAACAATAGAAGCCCTTGAAGGAAAATAGCTGCCTATGCCCAGGCCTGCCACTTCAATTGAATTCCATAAACCGCACAACTCTGCAGTACCCGTTTTTGAATAATGCTTTATGTAATCATAAATCTTAGGGTCCATATCGCCCGTAGCCGTTTCCAGCGGCAGGGGGTCAATGCCATTAGCAATATGAATACGGGCGCCGCCATATAATTTTTGCCTGTCAAGCGATTCTACTACAATAACAATAACTGAAGGGCTGTCTATCCATGCATTGGTTGAAGAGGTTACTTTTTGAATGCCGTGATTTTCCAATACTTTTTGATGCCCTAAAACAAACTTTATACATGTTTCTTTATCATCAGTGGCTCTAAAAGCCCTGATTCTTACTTCTGTTTCCATCAGAGAGTTAAAAGTTCAATTGCGAATATTAATTAATCGGTACTTATGTAAAAATTTTTTAAGCAGTAACTTCAGAATATTTACAATTACGCTATATTTTGCGATAATAAAAAAAATATCTTTTATTCAGTAACTTTATCCTTATTCCAATAATCCTTTTATAAAACCAAAGCAACATGAATGACAAAAAAATAAATTTATTGTACATAGATGACGAACCACATAATCTTATAGCATTCAAAGCTGCATTTCGGCGCGATTTCAATATATTTATTGCTGAGTCTGCTTCTGAAGCCCGCAAAATAATAGACGAAAACGACATTCACGTTATTTTAAGCGATCAACGCATGCCGGTAATAACGGGCATTGAATTTTTTGAATCAATTTTAGAAACACATCCCGAGCCTATTCGTATTTTAATTACCGGTTATACAGATATAAATGCCGTAATTGATGCCATTAACCGCGGGCAGGTTTACAAATATCTTACCAAGCCCTGGAATGAAAACGATATTCGCATTTTTGTAAGAACAGCCCACGAAGTTTTTATGTTGCGCAGGGAAAATGCAGAGCTTACACAAAAACTTATGGTGGCAAATGGAAAGCTGGAATTTTTAGCCCGCCAAAGCCTTCTTTCATAAAAACACTGCCGCACTGTCAGTTATTAACGGCATTTTAGTTGTTCACATGGCTTAATAAGTCATTAAGTTATTAAAATGATATTTGGGCTTATTTTTGTTCCCTATTAGCTCAACATAAAAACAAAATATATGGCACTTGAATTTACAGATACGAACTTTGAAACAGATGTTCTGAAGAGCGATAAATTAACTGTAGTTGATTTTTGGGCTGAATGGTGTGGCCCTTGCCGCGCTATCGGTCCCGTTATTGAAGAACTTTCAAAAGATTATGCAGGCAAGGTAAATATTGGAAAGGTAAATGTTGACCTTAACCCCAACATAAGCATGAACTACGGCATAACTTCTATTCCTGCAATATTATTTATTAAAGGAGGTAAAGTAGTTGACAAACAAATTGGTGCAGTTCCAAAATCTATACTGGATAAAAAAATACAGGCAAACCTGTAATTAAATTTCTTTTTTTATAAGAAAGGCTGCCGCAAGGCGGCCTTTCTTGTTTTAAATAATCTTGCAATAAGATAAAGATTTCGTTAACTTATTTTAATTTGAGCGCTTAAACCGCAACTTAATGCAACGACTACAGGGCCTTGCTGGCATTGTACTAATTCTTGGTTTAGCATACCTCGTATCAAATAATAAAAAGAAGATTAATTACAGGCTTGTATTAAGTGGTGTCGCTTTGCAGGTAACTATCGCTATATTGGTATTCAAGGTTCCTTTTATTGGCAACTTTTTCCAATGGCTCGGTCACGGTATGGGCAGGCTCGAAACATTTGCAAGGCAGGGTGCATCATTTGTTTATTCCGGTATAAACGTAACCCAGCCCGATGGCAGCGCCGCCGATTATCTTAAAGGCGGTTTTGTATTTGCCTTTAATGTTACGGCAACTATTATATTGGTTTGCGCAATCGTGGCAGTGTTATATCATTTTAATATTATGCAGCACATAGTATCGCTTATTGCGCGGGCTATGAATTATGTAATGCGGGTGAGCGGTGCTGAAGCCCTTAGCAATGTAGCCAGCGCTTTTGTGGGCCAGGTGGAAGCACAGGTAATGATCCGCCCATATTTAAAAGGCATGACAAAAAGTGAACTGCTGGCAAGCATGAGCGGCAGCCTTGCCTGTATTGCCGGCGGCATATTAGTGGTATATGCAAATATGGGCGCACAGGCCGGGCTTGACCTCGCACCTAAACTTATAACAGCCAGTTTAATGGCGGCGCCTGGCGCACTGGTGATTTCAAAAATCGTTTTTCCCGAAACGGAAGAAAGCGAGACTTACGGGCGTGTAAAACTGGAAGTACACAGCACTTACACAAATGTGATCGACGCCATTTCTCATGGTGCAGCAGATGGCTTTAAAATTGCCATGAATGTTATAGCCATGCTGATTGGCTTTATTGCCGTTGTCGCTTTATTGGATTACATATTGGTACATATAGGCCATTTGTTTAATAAAGATTTTGACCTTACGCTGAATTATATTTTCGGCAAGGTATTTTATCCTTTTGCATGGAGCATGGGCGTACCGGCTCAGGATGTAAACAATGCCGCCACACTTTTAGGCCAGAAATTAACCATTAATGAATTTGTAGCTTTTCAAAACCTTACTAATAAATCGGTTCCCATATTAACAGATAAAGGCTTGCTTATTATTAGCATTGCCATTTGTGGATTTGCCAATTTTAGCAGCGTGGGCATGCAAATTGGCGGTATAGGTGCGCTGGCGCCTGAAAGAAGAAGCGATTTAGCCAAATTAGGATTAAAAGCATTGTTCTGCGGCACTTTGGCATCTTACTTGTCGGCCACTATTGCAGGAATCTTAATGTAACCTATTAACTTTCAATTACTAAACTTATTTAACAGGTTACTTTTTTCCATTTCCGGTATTAATGTGTACAAAATACACCGTACGATTGATTGCATCAGTTTCCTTGAGATTGATGCTTTCTTTTTATAGGGACAAATAAAAACAAGAACAATTATGAACAAGATAAAACATATCGCAATTATTGCATCACCCGATAATAAAACAGATCTTATTGAATGGTCTTATTTTAATAAAGATGCACTTGCAAAACATGAAATATTAGCATCAGGAAATACGGCAAATATTCTCGAAGGCACGCTAAATAAAAAAGTAAATGTTTCAGAATCAGGAAAGCCGGGCGAGTATTCTGCTTTGCGTAATCTTATAGAAGAAAATAAAATTGACGCTTTAATAATGTTTAATGACGCTGAGGAAATCATGCATAACAGGAGTTTATATGGCATTCTGGAAACGGCAATTAAAAACAACATCATCATTGCAACAAACAGAACAACCGCTGATTTTGTCATTAATTCAAAATTGATTGATAATGAATACAAAGTCAGCACAGATGAAAAAAAAATAGCCAATAAAAATACTTTTACAGTGGCTAAAACTTACCCGCTGGCAAAAGCAAGCTGAACATCTATATAAAGACTTTTCCATGAATATTACACTTTCGGCAAACAGCCGGGTACACAGAATAGCAATAAGCGTATTCTTTTTTATAGCCGGGCTTGTGAGCGCAAGCTGGGCAAGCCGGATACCGGATGTAAAAATGAGCCTTCAATTAAGCGAAGCGGCTTTGGGAGGCGTTCTTTTTGCTGTTCCGGCCGGCCAAATTGTTGGCCTTCCATTATCAGGCTGGCTTATTTCAAAATTTGGCAGCAGGCAATTATTGATTTCTGTATCAATATTCTTTCCCCTCACTTTGGTCATGCTTTCGCTGGCAGCATCAACCTGGCAACTGGTTGGCATACTATTCTTTTTTGGTTTCTGGGGAAACCTTTTTAATATTTCGATGAACACACAGGCCGTGGCAATAGAGTCCCTATATGGAAGGTCAATCATGGCTTCATTTCATGGCCTCTGGAGCCTTGCCGGGTTTACAGGCGCTGCTTTGGGTAACTTTTTCGTATCAGGAAAAATATCCCCGCTTATACATTTTTCAATCATTGCCATTTTAGTCTCGCTGCTGGTTTCATTTTTTTACAAATACACTTTGCCGCAGCATAATACAACAACAGAAGAAAAGCAGGCGCTTTTTGTAAAACCCGATAAACGCATATTGCTGTTAGGTTTTATTGGTTTCTGCTGTATGATTTGCGAAGGCTGTATGGCCGACTGGAGCGGTATTTATTTTCATGAGGTTATTCATTCACCTGTAAAATATATAACGCTCGGCTATGTTGCATTTATGGCTACTATGGCAACGGGCAGGTTTATTGGCGACAAGCTTATTACAAAGTTCGGCGTTGAAAAAATACTGCAGTTAAGCGGTGCTTTTATCGCTTCCGGCTTTGCTTTGGTTATTTTATTTCCGGCTTTGCAAATAGCTATAACTGGCTGTTTGCTGGTAGGCTTCGGTGTTTCCTGCGTGGTGCCGCTTGTATATGCAGTGGCTGGAAAACTAAAAGGTATATCGCCCCAGTTTGCACTCGCAGCCGTTTCCACCATTAGTTTCCTTGGCTTTTTAATAGGCCCGCCGGTAATTGGTTTTATTGCACAGGCATCAAATTTAAGATGGTCGTTTGCCGTGGTTGCAATACTTGGCTTTTGCACTACTTTATTAGCCGGTAAAATAAAAAAGGTAATTGATTTTTAATTATTTCAGAGGCGGCCCGGGCCGCCTCAATTGTTTATTAAACATTCCTGCATTATCTTTCGCCCATAACAAAAAATTCCTCATCCAATATGAATGATTTACTGAAAGTCTCTATTGAAGCCGCAATTAATGCCGGCAAAAAAATCCTTGAAGTTTATGAAAACGAGTTTGAAGTAGAAACCAAGACCGACAACTCACCGCTAACCGAAGCTGATAAAAGAAGCCACCATGCAATTAAAGACGCTTTGGCCCCGCTTAATATTGATTTGTTAAGTGAAGAAGGTAAGCTCCTCTCCTATGAAGAAAGAAAAAACTGGAAAAAATTCTGGCTGATAGATCCGCTTGACGGCACAAAAGAATTTATTAAACGCAATGGAGAGTTCACTGTAAATATAGCGCTTGTTGAAAACGGTTACCCGGTTGCAGGCGTTGTGCATGTGCCGGTTACAGGCAAAACCTATTATGGCTCTGCAGAAGCCGGCAGTTTTGCATTTACTTACGATCCCAATTCTTCTGCATCTATAGAAGATTATATAAATAACGCTTCAAAACTTCCGGATGCCCAGGCTCCGGCAGTTTATACAGTAGTAGCCAGCCGCAGTCATAATACGCCCGAAACAGAAAGTTTTATTGAAGAAAGAAGAAAACAACATGGCGAAGTTGAAAGTATCAGTTCAGGCAGTTCCATTAAACTGTGTTTAGTGGCAGAAGGCAAAGCTAATGTGTATCCGCGCCTTGCACCAACTATGGAATGGGATACTGCTGCGGGCCATGCAGTTGCCAAGTTTGCAGGTTGCAATGTTTACAATTATGAAACCGGCAAAGAACTGGAGTATAACAAAGAAAACCTCCTGAACCCCTGGTTTGTGGTTGAACGCAATTAATCAGTAACAAACAACTGTTGCATGAGTGAAAAACAGGCGCCATTTCCTAACGCTTTTTTGATAGGTGTACAAAAGGCCGGCACTACAACTTTAAATGACTGGATCAGCCAACATCCACAGGTGTATTGCTATAATTCTTTAAAAGACATACCGCTTTTTGTAAAATTCCCGGAGCCTGATAGACTTAATAAACGTTTATTGCTCGAAACACCTGCATATCAAAACGAGCCTGTTGTTTTTCACGCTGCGGTAAACTATATTTTCTATCCATCACTTTTGCAGCAGATTGCCGCAAAGCAACCTGCTGCAAAACTTTTACTCATATTACGCAATCCCGTGGCAAGGGCTGTTTCTTCTTATTTTTATTTCAGGAAGATGATGCGCGAAACAAGGGATATAGAAACAGCACTCGCCTATCAACCCAAAAAAGATTTTGAAATAACAAGGGACAACAACGATTTTACTTATATAGAACATGGGTTTTATTATGAACAGGTAAAAAATTGCCTTCAATATTTTTCAAAAGAACAATTATTGGTGCTGGATTATGATGAGTTGAAAAATAATCCGGAAAATCTTTTACAGGAAGTTTTTCATTTTTTAAATATTGATGAGACCTTTAAGCCCGATCTCACTGCAAAAAATATTACCGGTGAGTTAAAAAGTAAATATTTACAACAAAGGCTTATAAAGAAAAGCGGCTTTCGTAAATGGATTGTTGACAAGCTGATTGATCCATGGCTGCCGGTTAATAAAAGAAAATTGCTGAAGAACAAAATGTTTGAGATGAATACATCAAAAACAGCCAGGCAACCTGCTGACGTTTTTGTTGAAGAAGAAACACTTAAAAAAATAAGGGAAAGACTAACTGAATTTTATTTGCACGACACTACAAAACTTGACGAATTACTTAATACCAACTTTTTTTCAAAATGGTTTGCGCATAACACAATACCTAAAGAATAACCAGGCTGCTTATGTATAAAATAGTTCAAATGGTGCCTGCATTAGGCTGGGGCGGAGCGCAGGTTTTTTGCATTCAGTTGTGTAACGAGTTTGCAAAAAAAGAGGGTTATGAAGTTACATTAATTTCCATGTATCATCACGATCCCCAAAAGCACCTCCCGCTTTCCATGCTCGATGAGAAAGTAAAGTTCATCACACTCGGCAAAAAATCAGGTATTGATCCTTCCATGTTTTTAAAGATTTATAAAACGCTCAAAAACATCAGGCCCGATGTGGTGCATACCCATTTGCATGCAGGCTATTATTGCTTTTATACTTACCTGCGTTTAAAATATCCATATAAGAAAATTCACACGTTACATAACCTGGCAAAGCAGGACGCTCCACCGCATGGCCGTAAAATGTTTAAGTATTTTTTCAAGAAAAATATTATTGAAGCGGTAACCATATCTGAAGAGGTACATAAAAGTGCACTTGAAGAATATGGTACATATATTAAAACACTTATTCCAAACGGCTCGGATGAAGTAAAGCCTACCGCAGCATTACAGAAAACAACCGAAAAAATAAACAGTTTAAAAAAAGACAGCCGCACAAAGGTTTTACTGAATGTGGCGAGAATAACAAAGCAAAAGAATCAGAAACTTTTGCTTGATGTAATGCGCAACCTTACCGGCGAAAATGTTATTGCTGTTATTTTAGGTGATTATGTTGCCGATGATAAAACCATTTATGATGAGCTTATCACCAATAAACCTTCCAATGTTTACTTTTTAGGTAAAGTTGCTAACGTAAGTGATTACTATCTGAATGCCGATGCATTTGTACTTACTTCAATTTTTGAAGGCCTGCCGATAAGCTTGTTAGAAGCATTATCTGCAGGTGTTATACCTGTCTGTACACCGGTAGGTGGCATTATTAATATTGTAACAAAAGATATTGGTTTTTTGAGTGATGATGTGAGCGAAGCATCATTTCTGCAGGCATTGAAGAATTATCTTCATTCAAATGAAACAATTATTGAAACTTTAAAAAGCAACGAAAAGCAATTATATAATAAAGAATATAGTATGCAAAGCTGCGCTGATAAGTATAATGCGCTGTATCATTCGGCATAAATGCATTCATTACTCATTATCGTTTTTAAGAAAAAGCATGGCAGGGTTTGAGTTTTTAATAAAAATTAAATTTCTTTGCACCTCATTTTGAAGAGCTGAGGAAATATTTTTGGCTTATCTTATTTAAATTTTAATAAAGATTTACTCGCTTACTTGCAATTAAATCTATGAAGCCTCGTAATTACCGGATCTTTACCCCAACGTATGCTATTAATCGTTATTATTAAAAATAAAACGTTATTTAAGAACCAAAATTTTAAACACTGTTAATATGAAAATAGTTGTAGTAGGCACAGGATATGTTGGACTTGTAACCGGCGCATGCCTTGCAGAAGTGGGTACCGAAGTTATTTGCATAGATGTGAACAAAGAAAAAATTGCCAATCTTCAAAAAGGCATCCTGCCTATTTATGAACCCGGCCTTGATGTGATTGTAGAAAGAAATTATAAAAAAGGCAGGCTGCGCTTCAGTACGAATATTGAAGAAGCTATTAAAGGCGCACAAATTGCATTTATTGCAGTAGGTACGCCGCCGGGTGAAGATGGCAGTGCTGATCTTAAATATGTATTGCAGGTTGCAGACCAGGTGGGTACTTATATGGATGGTTATTTAATTGTTGTAACAAAAAGCACTGTACCTGTTGGCACGGCATCCAAAGTAAAGAAAACCATAAAAGCCGCTCTTGAAAAACGTAATGCTGCGCTTGAATTTGATGTGGCATCCAACCCGGAGTTTTTAAAAGAAGGCGCTGCTGTTGATGACTTTTTAAAGCCAGACCGCATTGTTATTGGCGTTGAAAATGAAAAGGCAAAATCATTGCTTCGCCAGTTATATGAACCTTTCGTATTAAATGGCCATCCTGTTTTATTCATGGATATTCCATCAGCAGAAATGACGAAATATGCCGCTAATGCAATGCTGGCAACGAAAATTTCTTTTATGAATGAGATTGCCAACCTGTGCGAACGTGTTGGTGCAAACGTAAATGAAGTGCGCAATGGCATTGGTTCAGACCCGCGCATTGGCAACCGCTTTATTTATCCCGGTATCGGTTATGGCGGTTCCTGTTTTCCAAAAGATGTAAAAGCACTAATACGCACAGCCCGTGAATATGAATATAACATGCGCATCCTTCAATCGGTGGAAGATGTAAATGATGATCAGAAGAAAGTAATGTTTGAAAAAATTAAAAAGCATTACAATGGAGATATTGCCGGTAAAACATTTTGTATTTGGGGGCTTTCATTCAAACCTCAAACAGACGATATGCGTGAAGCGCCTTCGCTTGTTTTAATAGATGCTTTGCACGAAGCAGGTGCTAAAGTGCAGGCCTATGATCCGGTTGCCATGAATGAAGCAGAGCATTTGTTACATGGCAAAGCTTCTTTAAAGAAAGACGAAACAGCCGCAGCTGAAAATGCAGATGCGATTATCCTGGTAACGGAATGGCCCGAATTCCGCCTGCCGGATTGGGATTCAATTATAAAGAAAATGAAAGGCAGGGTTATGTTTGACGGCCGTAATATTTATAACAACGAAGAAATGAAAAGGCTCGGCTTTATTTATCATGGAATCGGGAAGGAGACTAAGGATTAGGCCACTCAATTAAATAAGTTATACAAATAAAAAGAGGCGGATAATCCCGCCTCTTTTTTTATTCGTTTCTTTTATTAAAATGGAAGGTCATCACCGGCATTGCTCATATCATCATTACTGCCCTGCGCTGTATTATTTGCATAACTGCTGCCGTTTGATGTTTGATAGGATCTTTCCTGCGGCTGGCCTCCCGCATTTAATCCATCAGCACGTGAACCAAGCAGTTGAACGCTTTGTACACGCAGGCTTAGCGAAGCGCCGCTTTTTCCATCATTTGTTTGATAGGTACGCACTTCAGGCGTTCCTTCTGCATACACCTGCGTTCCTTTTTTTAAGTAAGGTGCAATACCTGTACGGTCAGTCCAGTAAGCGCATTCAACCCAGGTTGTTTTTTCCCTTTGTGCCCCGGTGCTATCCTTAAATTTTTCTGTATGTGCAACATTGAAATTTATAACGTTTTTTCCATTTACCGTGTTTACTATGCAGTCTTTGCCAAGATTGCCAATTACCATTAATTTGATCATAGCATTATTTTTTTAGTACTGTGAATGTAAGGGAATTAAAATAAATTTTCAGATTAAAAAAATAAGATTTGCGGCCAAAATTTAGCACCTGCAAGTGCTGGAATATTTTTATAAAAAATATTTACAGCAGATAGTTTATTCTGCCATTAAAGCAATAACAGCTTCATAAATCTCTTCTGCATTTGGTTTACTGAAATAATCGCCGTCACTGCCATAGGAAGGCCTGTGTTCCTTTCCTGTTAAGGTTTTGGGAGCAGCATCCAGATAGCGGTAACCTTGCTGCTCTTCCATTATTTTATTAAACATAAAAGCAGCAGCGCCGCCGGGCACGTCTTCGTCAATAAAAATAATACGGTTTGTTTTTTTAAGGGATTCAACAATTAAATGTTCTGTATCAAAAGGCAGTAAAGTTTGCACATCAATCACCTCGCAGCTTATATTTTCTTTTTCAAGTTTTGCGGCTGCATCCATAATAATGCGCAGCACGGAACCATAAGAAACAATAGTTACATCATCTCCTTCTTTTAATATTTCAGGAACGCCCATTGGCACCCTGAAATCAAGCAGGTTTACAGGAAGTTTTTCTTTTAAGCGATAACCATTTAAGCTTTCCACTACAATTGCCGGATCGTTGCTTTGCAATAAAGTGTTATACATGCCTGCCGCCTGCGTCATATTGCGCGGCACACAAACATACATTCCGCGAAGGGAATTAATGATCATGCCCATTGGCGAACCGCTGTGCCAGATGCCTTCCAGCCTGTGCCCGCGTGTGCGCACGATAAGCGGGCAGCTCATTAAACCATTCGTTCTGTAGTGCAGCGAGGCCACATCATCTGTAAGCGGTTCCAATCCATACACCAAATAATCGAGATACTGTATTTCTGCTATTGGCCGCAAGCCCCTTAAGGCAAGCCCTATGCCCTGCCCAATTATAGTTAGCTCCCTGATGCCTGTATCAAAAACCCTGTCATCACCATACTTTAACTGCAATCCTGCAAATGCCTGGTTTACATCACCAATTAATCCAACATCTTCGCCAAATGCAACCACACGCGGATCATGGCTTAACAACTGGTCGAAATATTTATTCAATACTTCATAGCCATTTGCAATGGTTGGTTTATTGCCATATTCAGGTTTAACTTCTTTTACTTTTACAGCGCTTTTTACGCCTTCATTATACAAGTAACGATTATAAAGAGATTTGTTTAAATCTTTTAGCTCGTTATAGTAATCAAGCAAATTGCTGTGGCCTGGATAATTTTTTGTAATAAGTACAGCGGCTGCAACAGCTTTCATCACATCTTTACGCAAAGGCTCTGTATTTTGCTGCAGCTGTTTTATTAACGCCTGCAACTCTCCATGCCTGTCTATATCGTTTACCGTAACTGCCTGGATTAATTCAATTGCCTTTGCCGCCTGTTCTTTTATTGGCTGAATATATTCTTTCCATGCATTGTTACGGCTTTGCAACACTTTCTTTTTTGCTTCAATTTCAATCTCAAACAATTCTTCGCTTGTTGCAATATTGTTTTCAATAATCCATTCGCGCATTTTCTTTACACAATCCCAATCCCTCTCCCATTGCAAACGCTCAGGTGTTTTATACCTCTCATGGCTGCCTGATGTAGAATGGCCCTGGGGCTGCGTTAATTCTTCCACATGAAAAACTGCAGGTATATGTGTTTCTCTTATTTTATTAATGCCATTTTCAAATATTTCGCACAAGCCCGCATAGTCCCAGCCTTTTACAGTATAAATATCAATACCGTTTGTATCCGGCCTTTTCTGCAGGCCTTTCAATGCTGCTGAAATGGAGCCCTTGGTAGTTTGATTTTCTTTTGAAACAGAAATGCCATATCCATCATCCCAAACAAATATGGCCAATGGTATTTGCATAACGCCGGCTGCATTTACGGCTTCCCAAAAATGCCCTTCCGAGGTGGAAGCATCGCCTATGGTGCAAAAACAAATTTCATTACCATTATTGGAAAGGTTTGTGAACGGTTTTAATGTTTTACTGTTGCGGAATAATTTAGAGGCAAGTGCAAGGCCCACACTACGCGGCATTTGCGCGGCTGTTGGCGCCATATCTGCCGCCACATTTTTTTGTGCTGCAAGGTTTATCCATTCACCATTTTCATCTGTATTGGCTGTTGCATAATGGCTCACCATTTGCCTGCCGGCGCTAAAGGGATCGTGTTCTTTGTTTGGATCAGCATACATCTGTGCAAAGAATTGCTGAATGGTGCCAATGCCTGAAGCAAACATCCAGGTTTGATCGCGGTAATATCCTGAACGAAAATCACCGGGCTGAAAAAATTTAGACAGCGCCACCTGCGCCACTTCTTTTCCATCCCCAAAAATGCCAAACTTGGCTTTACCGGTTAATACTTCTTTACGGCCAAACAAACTTGTTTCGCGGCTTTCAATAACAATGCGGTAATCTTCGAGCACAGCATTGCGAAAGCCTTCATACGAAAGCATGTCTTCCGGTAGGGTATTTGCGGCAAAGTTGTCCATGCGGCAAATGTAAGTATTATGATTTTAACGTCTTACGCCAGGTTGCACCGTTCATTTCTGGCGTTTTTGCCTGCGCAGTGCTGTATCTGCGGTTGATGGTGCTATAAAGAAACTGTCGTTATAGTTTTTACCAAAAAGTTTATCAAAATCCCTTGTATAGGAAATGCTGATACCCTGTCTTGTAACGCGGCCGATTGTACCTGTATTGGTAGCGCCAAGGCTGCTGTGGTTAAAAATAATGGCCCGCAGTTTTCTATCCCTGGAAAGAATAATCTGAACTGAAATATCCGGCAGCCATTGTAAATTATTATTGGTTGCAGTAGCCGCTGCTGCGCCGCTTACATTAAAATCGAGATCGCCGCCAAATGTTATTATAAGCTTGTTATTTAAAAGGCTTTTATTCAGTTTTAATTCAACCGCAGTTCTGTCTAATGTATTGCCCGATGAAGAAGCGCCATTGATACTATAGCTGCTGTAAGTTTTAGCGCCTACATCAAAATGCAAAGTACGGTCGCCGGTAAGGTTATATAACAAGTCGGAGATTTTGCTGTTTAATACGCTGGCAACCTTCTGCGAAATCGTATTATAGGCTGTTGACTGCACAAAGGTTTGGCTGCCTGAAATTTCTCCATAAGGCGAGAAAGAATCAAACACAATAAGCCAGGTAACCTGTTTCAGCATTTCGTTTTCATCGCTTTCCATTTTGGCAAGCAGCCTGTTGAAATTATCATTGGAACGTATGGCGCTGCCTTCGGGAAAATCAAGCCTGAATTTAATTTGCGGCTGCGTAAGCCTTCCAACCAGCTCGGCGATCACATATACATCTCCCCTGTAACCCGATATGCTTTGATCAAGCAGGAAACCTGAGTTATTTACGAGATCGCTTACGGATACATTCTTTGCCGCATATCTTGCTGTAATATTTATTGTAGCGTTGTAAGGGTCGCCGTTCCATTCTATATGGCTGTTTTGATCGGGCAATAATTCAAATGGCTTTTTTACCAGAGACTGAAAATTGAAGTTATAATTTCCCTGCTCAATATTATAACGCCCATTCATTGACACATCGCCTGTTGCAGGCACTTTAATAAGCATTCTGCCATTGCCGGTAGCCTCAATAATATCGCCGGTTAACTCATCCAGTATCACAGACATGGTTACTTTATTGTTGGCAGTAAGATCAAGATTTATATTAAGATTGGTTATTGCCGTTGTATCGGTTTTTGGCTGCTCTCCATATTGTTTAAAGATGATGAAATCAGCATCGGCGCTTTTCTTACTCGTATTGGTTTGGATAAATACATGTGAGGCTTCAGTGGGTTCGCCGGAGATTGACATCTGCATATTTTCCTGCGGGCCACTCAATATTAAATTTGCTTTACCTATAACATTGCCATAAAACAAGGCATTATCTTTTGCCTTTGTATCAAGCAGCAACAGGTTATCTGTTGACATATTAAATGCATAGCGGTTATTTTTAAAAGCCGTTTCATTCAATACACCAGTTACTTTACCGGTGTTTCCAAATTTGTCTTTAATAATGAAGCTTCCAAAGTCAAGCCTGTCATCATAAAACACAAAATCTGCGGAAGGAATAAAATAACGCACCTGCGTATATTTTACCGTAAGCGCACCACTGTCAAGATGTGCATTACCTGTTAAATGCAGGTCTTTAAAACTGCCGTTAAGATGTATAGTGCCTGTTGCAAGCCCGGTAATATCATCGAATATGGTTCCGAGGAAACTGTTAAGTATCCCAATCTTTGCATGATCGAGATGCATGGTAGTGGCAAGCGGTTTATTGGTTGAGTCTTTCAGGTTGTAAAAACCATCGCTGTTCAATACAAAATTTTCATTGTTTGATTTTATGCTGAATATAATTTTCCCAATATCAGCATTATACTTTGTTGAAAGATCAACAAGCCCTATTGAATCATTGTTCAGCCTGAATTGTGTTAAGTGTATTTGGCCGTCGGCAATAAGTTTGGTGTAAATATCCCTGAAAAAAATATTGCCGTTTGCAATGCCTTCTATTAATGGATTTGTAACAAACAACGGCATGATATCGCCAATATCAACATCTTTCAGTTTCACTGCAAGTGCATTGGAAGTGCCTGTTTCATCGGGCACAGATTCAATGGAAATTTCCTGGAAACCCTGTGTGAATTTCATATTCTTCGCAGAAGAGAAATCCCTTTTAATTACTACTTCGCCCTGGTTTTGAAGATTCCATTTTTTATTATTCAATACAAAACTTGAAGGATGGAATGTAATGCTTACACCTTCAGGCAAAGTGCGCACATCTGCATCTAACTGCGCATCATTTAGCGTTGTATTGGCGCTCGTGGTTATAAGCACGTGTGATAAATCGTTGGCAGAACTGATCGACATTTTCGTATTTGGAAAATACATACTGTCGCTCACATAGAACCTTCCAATATTACCTGTAAGCAATAAACTGTCTTCATCGCCATCACCCGTAAACTTCGCATCTTCCAGCAACAGGTTTTTATACCCGGCAACCGGAACGTTTATATCAAAATTAAAATGCTTGCCATTGACGGTGGTGATGCTGCCGGTTAACAGTGCATCATTAAAACCTGAAAAATTAGAATCGAGTATTTTGGCATAGCTTTCAAAATCGCCGGTGTGCACTGAAACATTAAAATTCTGGTTGCTCAATTCCGTTTTTGGAGGGCTGATGAGGGAAGGATAATAGCGGTTAAGGATAGCCTGGAAGTTTTGCGGCAATTGCAATATTTTATATTGCCCTTCCACTGAAGCTACCAGTTCGCGGCTTTCGAGCTTCAGCACTTTTACATTATTTGAATCAAGCGCAGTAGATAAAGTTATTGAATCAAGGTATAACTGCTGATCGTTATGCTTAACCGATGCATTGAGTATTTTAGCGAATCCAAGAAAGTCATCAATATTATGGCCCTGGAAGTTCATATCAAACAACCCTGTAACCACAATGCTGTCTTTAGTAAAATTCAAAGCGTGCAGATTGGCATTTACAAGGTCGCCCAAAATATTAAATGAAGGCGCTTCCCCGTTCAGGTCAATTGCTATATTACTGGTGAAGTTGAAGTTGGTATCAGCAGCAATAAACTCTCCCTGGAAATTGCGTTGTTTTATTTCACCATTAAAACTCAGGTTTTGATACGCATACTCTTTAAAAGTAAGCATGCTGAAATCACCATTAAGCTGTGTTGATATTTTAGACAGGTTAAAACTTCTGCCTGAAATATTGCCCTTGAAAGTAACATTACCAAGATCAGCCACAGACAAAAACTTGCCCAGGTTAAATTGCCTCGTTTCAATAGCGCCTTTATAATATGGTTCTGCCTTTTGGGGAAAAGACAAAGACAGGTCTGTATAAATGCCGCCTAAAGCGCTGGCAAGCGTGCCCTTTGCTTTAAACTCGTTTAAGGTACCTGCAAAATTGCCAACAAACCTTACGTTGCCGAGTGCAGCGAGGTCAGGCGATTTGATAGTGGCAATATCAGGCAAAATAAAAGCAATGTCTTTGCTGTTGGTTTGCGCATTAGCGCCATTTAATGTAATGTTTATCTTACCGGGGCTTGTAGTGTTTTGTATGGCAAGGTCGCCCGATACATAGGTGTTATTACCATTCTTTGCGAAAAGATTTTTTACAGTAAAATCATTTACGGTACCATTAAACGTGCCGCCCAGTGTAAACAACTGGTTCCATTTGGAAAGCGCCGGTGCAAAGAAAGCAATATCGTCTGAGTAAACCTGGCTGCTTTTTATATTGGCCGCCATAACAACTTTGTTTGTATAGTCGGCCATGTCTTTATTAAAATCTTTATACTTCATTACAAAATAATTTGTAATGGTGCTTCTGTTTGTTTTTAAAAGCAGTTTTGAAAACTCCATTTTCTGCGGCGTTAATTTGTATTGCGCCTGTAGTTTTCTTACGCGCAAGCCGCTTCTTTCAGCAGCATTTATGTCAATGCTGGCCGTAATGGTGTCTTTAAGAAAATTAAGGTTTTTAATGGTTCCGTTAATCTTACTTACCATCAGCTTTCTTCCGTTAAAAAAACCTTCATGCGTTATTTCGTTACGCCATCCTGTGCCAAAAAAACAATCTGTAATATTTAAAGTTGATACACGTACACGCAAATTGCCCGGATTAAAATACATGCGCCCCGAATCCCTTACCGTTACTTTCCTTGGTGTTTTATCAATGCCGTCGAAATTTTCAATGTTGTAAGATGTTTTATCCATATCAATTGAATTGATAAGAATAAGGTTTTTGGAAATATCTATGTTATCGGCATCAATCAACAGGCTGCCTGTTTTTAAAATTGTTTTTTGTCCGCGCCACAAATCATTCTTTACATACACCACATTTTTTAAATCAAGCTTTTGTATTTTAAGTACGATGTTCTTGCTTTGCTTTTGTGCTTTATCAGGCGAAGAAAAATGATCGATGAGAAACTGGTAATTCCAGGTAGAATCGTTTCTCTGCTGGTTAATAACTGCATCTTCAATGCCGATATATTTCAGTTCAATATTCTTCTTAATAAAAAACCAGTCTGTAATACGCAGTTTTAAAGCGCCGGCTTTTAACAGCGTGTCTTTATGCTGATCGAGAATAAACGTATTGTTGAGGTTCATTTTATCGAACAAAGAAAAATTCACCTCTCCTATCTTCACCGTTGTTTTTAAATCGGCAGATAGTTTGGCAGCAACTTTACCGGCAATATAATTTTGAACAGGCGATAACTGAATCAGCAGCCACATCAATAACAAGAGAGCAAAAAGGCCAGTTATAAAACGAAGAAATGTTTTTGGCCATAACAATAAAAATGCTATCAGCACATAAACTATAATCAGCAATAACAGGTTTGGCCAGATATACATCCATGCAACTACTGCAATGCCTAAACCCAACAATATTTTCACGATATTTTTAACCAAGCCAATGTGTTATGCGGGTAAAGATAAAATGAAGATTGAATAGTGAATGGTGAATAGTAAGTTGTGAATGATGAATAATGAATCATAATGAAGCGGATTTTATAAACACCTTTAAATAAACTATTAACCATTGACTGCTGACTGATATTGATTGACCGGTAACCGTTTTTTTTACACTCAAAAAACCTGCTATCATATTTACAACTTAAAAAATATTTTCTTTTTATATAAAAAATAACATAAACCCCATTCCAGCGCAAAAATACAAAGCGATGAAATGATGGAGGCGGGCAAGTCCGGCACTTTTATAATTTCCATTAGCCCGCCGCTTATAGCTGTTATATAATCATTAAACCAGCGATGGCCAACTATTTCAAAAAACAGGTAAATAAATAAAGAGTTCATGCCAACTATCACAAAAAACCTGAGATATTTTTTATGATCAAGCACGTCAATCCACCAGTAACAAAATGCAAGGCCAAGCAAGCACCAGCCAAGGGATGCCAGCGTAAACGATGATGTGGCAATGCGTTTAATGATGGGCGTTATGTGCACAATATCCAGGCCATAACCAATAATCAAACATATAAATGCCCATAACACAAGCGGCTTCAATTTATTTTTTGAACCGCTTAAAAACAGCTTACCTGCTAAGGCGCCGGCAATTGTATGCACCGATGTTGGAATACAATTAATAGCCACCCAGCCGCCGCCGTTTATTTTGTTCATCAGCAACAGGTCTATATAATTTCCAAAATTATGTTGGTCGGTAAATGGCTGGTTAAAGTTGGGAACATTGGTAAAGCGATATAACGTTTCCGTAAGCAATAAAAGAAAAACACAAAACAATATTTGTGTGGTTACACGCCATTCAAATATTAAAAATGTAACCAATGTTGTAAAAGAAAGCTGCGTTAATACATCCCAGAGTTCAAACGATAATCCAGACTTTCTAACCGCATAATCCAGCACACCCCAAAAGAACAGCCATGCACTTCGCCTAAGTGTTTTTTTGAACGACCTGTTCCATGTATAACCCTGTTGTTTTTGTTTCCTTAATGAATAAGCCATGGAAACACCAGCCATAAACATAAAACCCGGCTGAATGAGGTCCCAGAAATGCAGGCCATTCCACGGGTGATGAAAGAACTGCTGCATAAAGCCGCGAAAAATACTTTCTTCAGAAGATGCGTCAAAAAGATGTTCATATAAACCTGTGCTTTCAAGCGCCAGCAATACCATTATAAAGCCCCGCATAAAATCGAGGGAAAGCAATCTTGATGAAAAGGAGTTGGTAGAATTAACCGGTTGCATAAACGGTTTTTAAAAAACTTATAGTACTATTAATTCAGTAATAAAAAACAATAATATGAAATCGATATTTAAGAAAGCTGAAATTGTTAAAATTAAAATTGCTTAATTAATCTGCACAGATTCTCCTAAAAAGTTATCTTTTATTATTTATTTCGTGTTCATTTTACAGAAACCAAATAATGAGCACTGTTTTTTCCCGCCTGTTGCAATCAGCTTTTTATCTTTTAATTTTTATAACAATAACAAATACTGCCTGCAAAAAAACTGATCCTGCAACGCCGGTTATTCCCGATCCTTTGCCGGGCTCGAAGCCAAATATTATACTAATTATGGGCGATGACATTGGCTTTGAAGTACCTGGTTTTACAGGCGGTGAATCTTATGCTACTCCGAATATGGATGCAATGGCCGAACAGGGAATGCAGTTTACCAGGTGTTATGGAAGCCCAATGTGTTCACCATCCCGCTTTATGTTGCTTACCGGGAAATACAATTTCAGAAATTATGGAGATGAATCATGGGCAGATTTGGGACTGGATCAAAAAACAATAGCCAATACACTTCAGTCTGCCGGGTATGCAACTTGTGCTGCCGGTAAATGGCAACTTAACCACGGCGATACAGGATTGGCAACTTTTGGCTTTGATAAATATTGCATAACAGACCCTTTTAAACTGGCATCAGAAAATAACTCGGCAACATTAAGGCTTTACAAAAACCCAACTATATACGAAAATGGCGCTTACCTGCCTGAATCGGAGATGGAAGGAAAGTATTCTGAAGACATTTTTTTGAATTACATGTTGAGTTTTATTGACAGCTCGAATAAAGTAAAGAAACCTTTCTTTATATATTATGCACCAAATCTTTGCCATAAACCTTTTTCGCCAACGCCTGATGATCCTGAATTTGCTGCCTGGGATCCATACAAACGGGAATCGTTTTCAGACACTGTATTTTTTAAATCGATGATAAAATATTACGATAAAAATATGGGTACGCTTTTGGCGAAACTAAAAGCAACGGCCATTGAACAAAATACGCTGATATTATTTATAGCCGGAGATAATGGAACAGATGATGAGATCAATTCAAAATTTCAGGGTACATATATCAGTGGCGGAAAAGGACATACTAAAATAACAGGCACCCATCTTGCTTTCGCAGCATACTGGCCGGGGCACATTTTACCTTCCAAGAATGGAAACATTGTTGACCTTGTTGATTTTCTGCCAACCATTGCAGCTGCTGCAGGCGTTGGCGTATCTGCAGGTAACGGCCCACTGGACGGTATTAGTTTTTATGATCAGTTAATGGGAAGCAGTAATGCAGAAGCAAGACAGTACAGTTATAACTGGTATGATTTAAATCAGCGCGGACCTGATGCTGATCCTCCAATTGTGTGGGCGATGGATAAAAAATATAAACTTTACAGCAGTCAAACAAGCCTGATAAATTATGCAGAAGATATCCTGGAAAAAAACCCGATACCTGAAAACGAACAAACAAACAATGAGCAAAAGGAAAGGGCAACATTGCAAAATGTAATAGACTCCTATCACAATTAATAAATTTAGTTTTAAATGTACCAGCACTAAATTTATCACTCAAATAACAATTAAATAAACTTTCTGTTGCAATTTTTACAATCAAGTTTATTTTAGATATTTTTGACTGATCAAACTTTAACCTGCTGCTCTTTAATGCAAGCTGACTTACATTTCTAATTATCTGGTATGAGAAAGATTACTGCCAAATGTTTGAGAACATTTTCTCACGTTAAAGGCATTGTATGGCTGTATTTAATATTATCTGTTTTCTTAGGCATTACAGGATGCCGCAAACCAAATTTATCCCCACCGGATATACCTGTCAAGCCGGTTGACACAATTCCTGCTCCCCCGGTTATATCTAATTCACGGCTGAATGTAATTTTAATCCTGGCAGACGACGTTGGATATGAAATCCCAACTTTTTGCGGTGGCCAATCTTATCAAACGCCTAACCTCGACTTTATGGCTGCAAACGGCACCCAGTTTACAAATTGCTACAGCAGTGCTTTGTGTTCTCCGTCAAGGTTCATGTTATTAACAGGAAAATATAATTTCAGGAATTATACCACATGGGGCATAATGGATCAGTCTCAGCGCACTTTTGCCAATATTTTTAAACTGGCAGGGTATGCTACATGCGCTTCGGGAAAATGGCAATTTGATGGCGGGGATAATTCGATTAAACTGTTTGGATTTGATAAATACATGGTAAATAACGCCTATAATTTGAATAGTGGAGGCGCTGAAGAAACTGCAAATAAATTTTATAAAAATCCGGAGATATATGAAAATGGAAACTACTTACCAGACAGTGAAACCAATGGCAAGTTTGGCCAGGATATGTTCAGGGATTATGTATTTGATTTTATAGATAGCAATGCCAATAAAAACCCATTTTTTGTTTATTGGGCATTAGATCTTTGCCATGCCCCCTTTAGCCCTATGCCAGACGACCCTGCGTTTGCAGCGTGGAACCCAAAGGGCCCGAGGAGCCTGGATGATACGCTGTATTTTCCTTCAATGGTAAAATATATGGATAAGCTTATCGGGCAATTGATAGATAAAGTAAACGCTGCCGGCATTGCAGACAGCACCATTATTTTATTTACTGCCGATAACGGTACAGCCAACATCATTCACAGTGAGGCTAATAACATTATAGTTCCCGGAGGAAAATCATCGCCTTTAAACCTTGGCACACACATGCCGTTTGTGGCTTATTGTCCTGGACTGGTACCTCCTGGTAAAAAAGATTCTTCGCTTATAAGCTTCGTTGACTTCATGGCAACATTTGCCGACATAGCAAAGATTCCCATACCTGCTTCGTATGGCATTACCGACGGAGTAAGCTTTGCACCGCAATTAATAGGAAAACAATATATTTTAAGAGATTGGGTTTTTAATCATTATCCCGGCGCCGGTAAGTTTGAGGGAGATTTAACGCATTTGCGAAGATGGATGCAAAACTCAGTTTACAAACAATACGATACCACAGATAATCCAAAGGGAGGAAAGTTTTATAATCTTGCCACAGACCCTTTTGAGCAACATCCACTTACCACGTCGGAATTAACGCCTGATGAAAAAAAATTGAGTAAAACTTTTTTAAAAACAATGTCAGAGCTTCACTAATAACAATTCTGCAAAATAATTTTGATGATTTGAAAATTGTTTTACATTCGCAACGCATAAATGAAAAAATTAAGCTTAAATATTAATTGGTGGTGGCATACAAACTCTCTGAGGGGCATGTAATGCTATTACTATTATAATAATATTAAACAGCCCCGGCAACACCGGGGCTGTTTGTTTGTTAACACACTAAAGAAGATTATTGATATATGAAGGCCCATGTTAAACCTTTATCGCACAAGAGATGTACAAAGGCGTTCCTTGAGGCCACTGAAAAACAAAAATTATACGAATGAAAAAGATCCGGATAGAAACACGCTACAAAAAAATGCTTTCAGATTTGCACACGCCGGTTGGCATATACCTCCGGTTGCGGGACCGGTTCAGGGATACCATACTGCTTGAAAGCGCCGATCATCACTCGGCTGAAAACAGTTATTCTTTTATCGGCATTAATGCCATAGGCGGTATTGAAATAACCAGTTTTTCAGAAATAGAATTAAAGTATCCTAATCATAAACCCGAAAAAAAACCGCTTAATGAAACAACCAATGTACCTTCTTTGTTATGGAATTTTATGCAGCAGTTTGAAGTAAACGAAACTGATGACAATAATATAAAAATTGCGCAGGGGTTATTTGGATATTGCACGTATGATGCGGTTCAGTTTTTTGAAACAATAGAATTAAAAAGCAAAAAACAAACGCCCGAAATTCCCGTGATGCGTTACAGGCTTTATCAGTATGTAATTGCCATTAATCATTTTAAGGATGAAATGTATTTATGCGAGAATGCCATTAATGGCTTACCGGGTGAAATGGATGTAATAGAATCGCTTATAAGAAGCAGGGACGTGCCTGTATTTTCTTTCAAACTGCAGGCAGGTGAAACGGTGAATATTTCTGATGATGATTACATGCAAATGGTAAAGGAAGGCATTAAAAGCTGTATTCGCGGTAATGTTTTTCAAATTGTTTTAAGCAGGAGGTTTCAGCAAAAATTTACGGGAGATGAGTTTAATGTGTACCGCGCTTTGCGCAGCGTGAACCCATCACCTTATTTATTTTATTTTGATTACAGCGATTATAAACTCATGGGCTCAAGCCCCGAATCGCAATTGATAATTAAAGATGAAAAAGCCATCGTACATCCTATTGCCGGTACATTTAAACGCACCGGCAATGCGGTAAAAGACAGTGAACTTACAGAAGCTTTATTGGAAGATGCAAAAGAAAATGCAGAGCATACCATGCTGGTTGACCTTGCCCGCAACGACCTTAGCCGTTGCTGCGATAACGTGCAGGTAAAACAATTCAGGCAGGTATATTATTACTCGCATGTTATCCATTTGGTAAGCGAAGTTGTGGGCAATGTGGGTAAAGATGCCAACCCTTTTGAATTGATTGCACTTACTTTTCCGCAAGGCACTTTAAGCGGCGCACCAAAATATAAGGCCATGCAGTTGATTGATGAATTTGAGCCCACAACCCGGGGATATTATGCAGGCTGTATAGGGTTCATAGGGTTTGACGGCACCTGCAACACGGCCATTATGATACGCACTTTTTTAAGTAAGAGAAATACGTTGCATTACCAGGCTGGCGCAGGTGTTGTTGCCGCATCAAACCCCGCAAACGAGTTACAGGAAGTGAACAATAAATTAGGCGCACTTAAAAAAGCAATTGAAATAGCCCAAACAATTTAATGACGATAGACCATGGTCCATGGTCAAATGGACTTGTTTAAAATGAAAATATTAATATTTGATAACTACGATTCATTTACTTATAACCTTGTTCATCTTGTTGAAAAAATAACGCATCAAAAAGTAGATGTTTATCGCAATGATAAAATACCGCTGGAAAAAATAAAGGAATATGATAAAATCATTTTATCGCCCGGCCCCGGCATTCCTTCAGAAGCAGGTTTATTATTGCCTTTAATAAAAGAATATGCACCGTCAAAATCTATACTTGGCGTTTGCCTTGGCCACCAGGCAATTGCTGAAGCTTTTGGCGGGCAGCTTACTAATCTTTCCAGTGTATTTCATGGGGTGGCAACACCGGTGAGAACAATTAACAATCAACTATCAAATGTCAACAGTTCTTTGTTTAAAGGCTTATCACAAACATTTGTCGCCGGCCGTTATCATTCCTGGATTGTTAGCAAAGAAAATTTTCCTCCGGAGCTTGAAATAACAGCAGAAGATGAAAACGGTTTTGTTATGGGGCTTCAGCATAAAACGTATGACGTGCAGGGTGTGCAGTTTCATCCTGAAAGTGTGCTTACGCCGGATGGGGAAAAAATTATGCGGAACTGGTTAGGTGCCTGAACGGGGATTTTGAAAGATTAAATTGATTTAAAGATTAATATGGATTTTAAATACAAAGAAATTACTGAAAAAGTTATTGGCGCTGCAATGAAAGTGCATTCAACGCTTGGTAACGGTTTCCAGGAAATTATTTATCAAAGAGCATTGGCATTACAAATGGAAACAGAGGGGGTGTCATTCATAAGAGAATGCAATATGCCAATACTTTACCTGGAACAACAAATTGGTGAAAGAAGGGTTGACTCCTTTGTTGAAAATAAAATCTGTGTTGAATTAAAGGCGATCATAAATCTTGAACCCGTTCATTTTGCACAAGCAAAAAATTATCTTGAAGCATTTAATATAGAGATAGGACTGCTTATTAATTTCGGATCAATAAATTTAGAATTTAAGCGGCTTACCAATTCAAAATACAATCCCTGTATTATACACATTCCTCAAAATCCTTCCTATCCACTCAAATCATAGTTCAGACAATGAAAAAGATCTTACAATACTTATTTGAATACAAGACATTGCCTTACGAACAGGCAAAGGAAATCTTAGTCAACATTTCAAGAGGCATATATAATGATACAGAAGTTACGGCTTTTGTAACGGTGTTTCTTATGCGCAGCATTACCATTGAAGAGCTTGAAGGCTTTCGTGATGCGTTGCTTGAGCTTTGTGTAAAAGTTAACCTGAACGGCCATAAAACAATAGATATTGTTGGTACCGGCGGTGATGGAAAAAATACATTTAATATTTCAACACTTGCCTGTTTTATTGTTGCAGGCACAGGGCAGAAGGTGGCAAAGCATGGTAATTATGGAGCAACATCTGTGAGCGGTGCTTCCAATGTAATGGAGCAAATAGGCTACAAATTCAAAGCTGATAATGCAAAGCTGAACACTGAAATAGAAGAAGCCAATATCTGTTTTATGCATGCGCCTTTGTTTCATCCTGCATTAAAAACAGTGGGGCCGCTTCGCAAAAATCTCGGCTTAAGAACATTCTTTAATATGCTGGGGCCGATGGTTAACCCTGCATCGCCGGCGTTTCAGTTAGTAGGCGTGTATAACCTGGAAATGGCAAGAATTTATAATTATCTTTTGCAAAAAAGCGGCAGGCCCTTTACCATTATCAACGGCCTTGATGGTTATGATGAAATATCGCTTACCAACGATACAAAAGTGATAACGAATAGCGGTGAAAAAATTAAAACACCGGTGGAACTTGGAAAAAGGTTTGTTGACGCCCGGGACATTATAGGCGGGAATACAATTGAGGAAGCGGCAAAAATTTTTATGCAAATTATAAAAGGCGATGGTTCATGGGCGCAGAATGCCGTGGTACTGGCCAATGCTGCTATGGCTCTGCAATGCACAGGCAATTATAAAAATTATAACGATGCTTATAATGCGGCGGTAGAAAGTCTTGAAGGAGGAAAAGCATATTCTGCGTTACAAAAACTAATTTCGCTGCAATGAATATCCTGCAAACAATAATAGAAAAAAAGAAACTGGAAGTGGCTGAAAAAAAATCAATCATGGATATTGATTTTTTAAAATCGCTGAATAAAAATTTTGATACCAAAGGCCTTTCTCTTAAACAGCGTTTATTAAACGGCCAGCCAAATATCATAGCTGAATTTAAAAGAAAGTCTCCTTCAAAAGGCTGGATCAATCAACATATACATATTGGTGAAGTTGTGCCTGCCTATGAAGAGTACGGCGCTGCAGCCAGTTCTATATTAACGGATGAAGATTTTTTTGGCGGCAACATAGAAGAATTAAAAATAGCAAGACTTGAAGTTGAGATTCCTTTATTGCGCAAAGATTTTATAATAGATGAGTTTCAGTTATATGAAGCCAAAGCTTACGGGGCAGATGTTATACTTCTGATTGCAGCCTGCTTAACAAAAGAGCATGTGAAGCAGCTTGCTGTAAAAGCCAAAGAGCTTAACCTTGAAGTATTGCTTGAGTTACACGCAGCAGAAGAAACCGGGCATATTTGTGATGAAGCAGATATTATTGGCATCAACAACCGCAACCTCGAAACTTTTGTTACTGATATACAAACTTCAAAAGACCTGATAAAACTTTTGCCGGCAGACAGGCCCGTGATATCTGAAAGTGGCATTTCGGATATTGAAACAATTATCGCTTTACACAATCTTGGGTTTACAGGATTTTTAATTGGTGAAAATTTTATGAAGGCTTCAAAACCTGCGGTTGCTTTTGCTGAATTTATGAAAGCGCTTAAAAAGCAGAAGAAGCTTGTTTTTTAAGCATGCAGTAATTTAATTATTGATGATGTTGTTTGAAGCATCAGGGGTTTAATATCAGTCTTCAAACAACGGCAACATTCAGCAATAAAACATGACTGAATTGAATAACCAGGCTGCCGGTAGTATAAAGCAGCGAAACCATTTCAGAATTAAAGTTTGCGGGCTTACCAATACAAAACAGGTAAGCCAGCTAAACGAGCTTGGAGTGGAATTCGCCGGGTTTAATTTTTATCGGCCCTCACCAAGATATGTTTATAAAAGCATGCCTTCTGCAGCTATAAAAAAAATACGAGGTAAAATAAATAAGGTAGGAATTTTTGTGGATGAAGATGTGGATGAAGTGCTGCGAACAGTGGATGATTGCGGTTTGTACCTGGTGCAATTACATGGAAATGAATCGCCGCGGTATTGTGAAAAAATATCAAATTATATAACTGTAATTAAAGCATTCCGGCTAAGCAATGATGATAATGTGGAATGGAAAATAAAAGACTACTATGAAGCAGCCGATATGTTTTTATTTGATACGGAAACGCCTTCATTTGGCGGCAGCGGCAAAAAATTTAACTGGCAAATTTTAAAAGGACTGAATATTCAAAAACCGTTTTTTTTAGCGGGCGGCATATCACCTGATGATGCAGATGAAATAAAAAAATTTACTGCACATACTGCTGCAAAAGACCTGTTTGCTATTGACATTAACAGCAAATTTGAATTAATGCCCGGCGTAAAAGATATTGAACTAATAAAAGCATTTAAAAAACGGCTGGAAGAACCGTTGCCGCCAGGTTTGCCTGAAGAAAATACCTGACAATGATAACTATCCGCAAAGCTACAATGGCAGACCTGCCTGCAATACTTGATATCTACAATGATATAATTCAAAATACAACGGCTGTATTTCATTACAACCAGCAAACATTGCAAATGCGGGAAGAATGGTTTGCTCAAAAGCAAAAAGAAGGTTTTCCTGTGTTTGTAGCTGAAGAAAATAATGATATTGCCGGGTTCAGTACATTCGGGCAATTCAGGGCATGGCAGGCATATCAATATACTGTGGAGAATTCCGTATATGTGAAAGCAGGTCAACGCGGCAAAGGAATTGCCAAAGCATTAATGCAGCCTTTAATTGATACTGCAAAAGATATGAGCCTGCACACAATGATCGCAGGCATAACCGCTGACAATGAAGCCAGCATTACACTGCATAAACAATTTGGTTTTGTGGAAACAGCGCGTTTAAAAGAAGTAGGCTATAAGTTTGATAAATGGCTTGATTTAATTTTTATGCAGTTGATATTGTAAAGTTTAAAGTTAATTGGCGGGCCCTGCGAAGTCTCCTGACTTCGCAGGGCGCCGGATTTAATCGGTGCATCTAAATTCAACAAAGAAAAAAAGCTATTTGAGGTTATAATAATGATAGCTGTTAATAAGAGTAATTTTTTACTGAGTACAAAATTTGGCAAACGATTAAAAAGCCCAATAGCAATTCATCAGCCGCAGTGTTGCGACGCAACCGTGCCCAATAGCATTGTAAAAGCTGGTATCATAAAAAATATTTCTTACGATAATTAACGAGTGATGATAAACATAGTAACACCTAATAATAAAGGCACATACAAACAACCAGACATCTTTGGTTATTATGGAAGCTTTGGCGGCGCTTATATTCCTGAAATGCTGCACAGCAATGTGGAAGAATTAAAAGAAAAGTATTTGCAGATAATGTATGAAGAGAGCTTTCAGAAAGAGTTTCAGCATTTGCTGCATGATTATGCAGGCAGGCCAACGCCTTTATTTTTGGCAGAGCGTTTAAGCAAACAATTCAATACAAAAATTTATTTAAAGCGCGAAGATTTAAACCATACCGGCGCACATAAAATAAACAATGCAATCGGCCAGGTTTTATTGGCTTTACGACTGGGCAAGAAAAGAATTATTGCAGAAACAGGCGCAGGCCAGCATGGCGTGGCTACCGCAACAGTTTGCGCATTAAAAGGGCTTGAATGCATTGTATATATGGGTGAAGTGGATATGGAACGCCAGCAACCTAATGTAGCGCGCATGCGTATGCTGGGTGCAACGGTATTGCCTGCAACAAGCGGCAGCAAAACTTTGAAAGATGCTACCAACGAAGCTATCCGCGACTGGATCAATAATCCCAACGATACGCATTACGTAATCGGCTCTGTTGTTGGGCCTCACCCCTATCCTGATATGGTGGCGCGTTTTCAAAGTGTGATTAGTGAAGAAATGAAGAAGCAGTTAAAAGAAAAAGAAGGAACGGAACTCCCGGATTATGTGGTGGCCTGTGTGGGCGGTGGCAGTAATGCAGCCGGTGCTTTTTATCATTTTTTAGATGACCCTAAAGTGCAACTGGTGGCTGTGGAAGCTGCAGGCTGTGGCATTAACAGCGGCATGAGCGCTGCTACAACGCAGCTTGGCAAACCGGGAGTTTTGCATGGCAGCAAAAGCCTTGTAATGCAAACGCCGGATGGCCAGGTGGTAGAACCACACAGTATTTCAGCGGGGCTGGATTATCCGGGCATCGGGCCTTTGCATGCACATTTGTATGAAAGCGGCCGTGCAAAATTTTTAAGCGCTACCGATAAAGAATCACTGGATGCAGCTTTCAATCTTACTAAAATGGAAGGCATTATCCCGGCATTGGAATCTGCACATGCATTGGCAGCGTTGAAACAAATGAAGCTGAAGCCAACCGACGTTACAATACTTTGTTTAAGCGGAAGAGGCGATAAAGATTTGGCTACTTACATGAAAGCAATGGAATCAAACCAATAAATTTTCAATAGCGGCAAAGCCTTCAGCGGGCTGCAATTGCTCCCATAAAATCTTATAAACAATATCTGCTATCGGAATTTGTACGTTGAGGTTCTGATTGGTGATGTGAATGCATTTGCTCGCATTATAACCTTCTGCTACCATTCCCAGTTCAAGTTGTGCAGCTTTAACAGAATATCCTTTGCCAATCATATTGCCCAGCATGCGGTTGCGGCTGTATAAAGAATAGCAGGTTACAAGCAAATCGCCAAGATAAACAGATGCCGAATAGTTAAGTTGGGCATCCGAAGCTTCATGTTTTACTTCGCGTAAAAATCTAACCATTTCATTGGCAGCATTGGCTATATAAACGCTTAAAAAATTATCACCATATTCGAGGCCGTGTGCAATACCTGCGCCCAGTGCATAAATATTTTTTAAGATAGCCGCATACTGCACGCCTAAAATATCAGTGTTTACAATTGTATTAATAAAGTCTGTTTTAAAACTGGCGGCAAGCTGTTTGGTAATATCTGAATCAAGTCCTGAGAAAGTGAGATAAGATAACTTTTCAGCCGCCACTTCTTCCGCATGGCAGGGGCCCAGTACTGTAAAATAATTTTCAAGCTCCACATTAAAATTCTCTGCGAGATATTCATTTAATAATTGATTTTTTTCAGGCAGTATACCTTTTATGGCAGAGATAATTTTCTTTCCTGCAAACACATCTTTATTGAGACCGCTCAAAGACTGATGCACATAAGCTGATGGGATTACCATAACCAGCACATCGCTTTTTTCAATCACATAATTAATGTTGCTGCTTAGTTCCAATAAACTTGTATTAAATGATGCGCTGTTTAAATAATGAGGATTATGCCTGCGCTGTGCAAGCTGATTAATGGTATCAGTATTGCGTATATACCAATAAATATTGTTGCCGTTACCGGTTAAAATTTTTGCGAGGGCCGTGGCCCAGCTTCCGCTTCCTATTACTCCAAATTGCATATCATAAATTAGAA
Source organism: Parafilimonas terrae (assembly GCF_900115755.1). Taxonomy (GTDB): domain Bacteria; phylum Bacteroidota; class Bacteroidia; order Chitinophagales; family Chitinophagaceae; genus Parafilimonas; species Parafilimonas terrae. The sequence continues at coordinate 69,552 of NZ_FOXQ01000008.1, read as the reverse complement.
TATCAAAGATAGAAGCAAAACCTGCAAACAATGAATTTCGCGTGTTAATCGCATGTTTAAAGACATTGCATAAAAAGGCGGGGTCAGTTTAAAAACTGAGCCCACCTTACAATTATTTGAATAATAACGAAGAGAATAAAATAGCACAATCATTCTTCCTCATACCTCATACCCCATACCTTACCCCATTAGCCTGCCTATTTCTTCTCAAAACTTTTTACAAGCTGGTCTTTGTTTACCACCTTAACCTTGTCGCCGTTCTTAAGTGTTTTACTTACAACATCGTAAGGGCCTGTAATTACCTGTTCGCCGGCTTTTAAACCGCTTGTCACTTCTATATTATTGATGTCCTGTATGGAAGTTTTTACTTCACTCATTTTAACTTTACCGTCAGGCTGTAAAATAAAAACAACTTCTGCAAGGTCATTATCAGTGTTGTTTACAGTGCTGTCGGCCTTATTATTTTTAGTTGAATCGGCTTTTAATACATCTTCCCTGCTCCTCGTTGTTACAGCATTCAAAGGCACCGTTAAAACGTTTGTATGTGTTTGCGTTTGAATATCGGCGCTGGCTGTCATATTCGGCCTGAAAGGAAAAGGCTGCCCTTTTACAACAAGGTCTTTATAATCATCAGGAAGCAGGCGGATATGCACTTCGTAGTTGGTAACAGAAGTAGAAGAAGAACCAGAACTGCTGGCTAAGGCAGATGTTTCAGGGTTGGCTATTTTATATACAACACCTTTGAATTTACGATTATTGAAAGCATCAATTTCAACGATTGCTGTATCACCGAGCTTTACTTTGGGAATATCGTTTTCACCAACATCCACCTGCACTTCTATGCTGCTGAGATCGGCGATGCGCATCATTTCCGTGCCCACATTAAAACTGTTGCCCGCAACGCGTTCGCCTTTCTTTACACTCAACAAACTTATTACGCCATCCATAGGCGCGGTAATGGTAGCACGCTGTAAATCTTTATTGGCGCTGGTTAAGCCTGCAAGTGCATTTTGCACGCTGGCTTTATTAGCGTTGATGCCGCTTTGTGCAGCGATATAATTAGCTTTTGCAGATTCATAAGCCTGCTGGGCAGTTTCAAATTCAGACTGCGAAATCACCTTTTGATCAAGCAACGTTTTCTGACGTTTGTATGCAGCTTCTGCCTGGTCCAACGTAGCCTTTAATGCCCCCAGTTGCGCCTGTGAATTGGCTACCTGTGCCTGCGATTGAGCCACTACGGCAGCAGCCTGGTCTCTTTGTGAAGAATATATATCAGCATAAATTTTGGCAACCACCTGGCCGCGGCGCACTGTATCGCCCTCCTGTACATTCAGTTCCACAATTTCACCTGATATATCAGGGCTCACTTTTACTTCAATTTCAGGGAACACCTTTCCTGTGGCAGTTACCGTTTCAGTAATGGTACGCGTAGCCGCTTTTTCGGCGGTTACTTCAATGCCTTCATCTTTGCCCAGCACACCTGCTTTGCTTAAAATAACAAGCAGTACAATTAGCATTAACAGTATCCCGATTATCCATTTTAATTTTTTACTCATAATGTAAAAGTTTATGCATTCATCTTAAAACTGTACGCCCTGGCCTTTATAAAATTCGAGCACCTTCATTTTAAAGATGTAATCGTACTTGGCAGACGCCTGGTTAATTTTGGCTGTAAATAAATTGGTTTGAATGGTAATGTAATCTATTGTTGAAAGAATGCCTATCTCGTATCTTTTTGTGGCAAGGTCGTAAGCATACTGCTGCGTTTGCACTGCTTTTGTTGTTGAATTGTATTTTGCCAAAGCCGCAACGGCATTGCTGTAAGCAGTATATACGTTTTGCTGCAATGTTAAGTCGTCGGTGCGTTTTTGCAGCCTGTAGTTTTCAAGATTAAGTTTAGCACGGTCGTAATTCGTCCTTAACTGCCTTCCGTTTAAGATGGGGATATTTAATTGCAGGCCTATACCCTGGCTAAAATTAATATTGCCCACTTGTTTAAAATAACGCACCTTACTGTAAATTGGCGCATTGCCATTATTAACAATATAGTAATCCCGATGGTTGGTAAATACCGTATCAGTAAAAGGTATTGAGCCAGTTTGTTCATAATAATTATTACCATAATTGCTGCCTAATTGCCCATATAAACTTAGCGTGGGATACATGGCCCCCTTTGCGCTTTTTACGGCAAATTCTCCTGAAAGGATACGTATGCTGTCTGATTGTTGCAAGGGCTGGCTACCCAAAGCCAACTGATAAACATAGGCAGGATCAAGTTCGGCCAATGCCGGAATAGGAATTTTATCAACATCCGGCGTGGCTACTTTAAAAGGTGTGGACTCATCTAAATTTAGCATCGCTATCAGTTGAATACGGTTCTGATCTGCCGTACCTAATGCAGTAATATAATTGGAGCTGTCGGTTGCCAGTTGCGATTCAAGCTGTGCCGCATTCAATTCAGGCATGCTGCCCGCATCAACCAATTTCCTTGTATTATCAAGCTGGGCGCGGGTTTGGTCAATCTGCACTTTTGCAATATTCGTTTGCTCCACCGCAAGCAGTGTTTGCAAATAAGATGCTGCTACATTCAAAGCAATATCGTTCCTGGCTTTCTCTACTCCAATTTTTGCAGCTTCTTCATTTTTAGCTGATGAGAGCTGATTATTTCTTATGCTGAAAAAATTAAACAATGTAACACCTGCCTGCAAACTATAGCTCTGAAAAAATATCTTATTATTAGTGTATTGATTCGACGTAGGATCAATACTGCGGCCAAACTGATAACCAGCCTGTGTATTAAACCCCAGGGTTGGAATAGATTGCCAGTTGGCCAATTTCTTATCCAGAGTGGCAAGCCTGGCCTGAACGTCAGCCTGCAGTACGCTTACATTATTTGTTATAGCATAATCCACGCATTTGCGCAAATCCCAGGTAGCAGTATCCTGTGCATGTATTTTTTCAAGCGAAAAGAGAAGAAGAAAACTTATAATATATTTCATCATTTTTTTCTCATATTTAAAGCAGGTGATATTTATGAATTATGATTTTCAAACTGCTTCATTAAAACAAAAATAAAAGAAAGCAATTGTGCCAACTCTTAAAATTTATATAAACGGAAAACTGGCTTGTTGAAACTGCTGCCGGTTGTTAAGAAAAGCGCTCGTGGTTTACTCTAAAACAATTTTTGTTTGCGAAGTAATGGTGTTTTATTTTCTTTGAAGGAAAATAATTTGTATGCGCATTTTAATAGATATGGATGATGTATTAGCCGATGCAGTGGAGCGGTTTTTTGAATGGTATGAACGGGATTTTGGCATCCGCTACACCAAAGCAGATATTCCCGGCAAACATTTTTACCAGATAGTGCCCGATGAACATAAGCAACTGGTAAGAAGTTACCCGCATCAGAAAGGCTTTTTTAAAGACCTGCCGGTTATACAGGATGCTAAAGAAACCGTAGAGGTTTTAAGCAGGATGCATGAATTATATATTGTATCGGCAGCAATGGAATTTAAATACTCTTTTACGGATAAATATGAATGGCTTGATGAGCATTTTCCTTTCATTCACTGGAAGCAAAGAATATTCTGTGGCAACAAACATTTGGTAAAAGGCGATGTATTAATTGATGACCACGATTTCAACCTCTCCGTTTTTCCCGGCAGGCCTATTGTATTCACAGCGCCGCATAACATACATTATAAAGAGTATGAGAGAATGAATACCTGGCTTGAAGCAAAAAACTTTTTTGAAGGAATGCCATAGATGATTTTACTGACAAAACAGCAATGATTGCAGATAAACATGTCCTGAGCATCTGTTTCTATCCGGTAATCTAAACAGTTTCTTCACCTTTTAATTAATCGTAAAATAATATCCTCACATAAAATGGGTTGCCCTATGTATTGCCGGCCACTTTGCAAACGGGAAAATTCCCGTTGTTTAAATGCGTAAAATACGTTTTTATTATAATCACAAAAAGCTGAACATTGTATTTGAAAAGTAATCAGATAAAAGGCCGGAAAGCTGTAAAGAAAGTATCGTATTTTATTGGCCTGTAATAAATTATAAAAACTTGTTGATTACCGTTTATATTAAAACAGTAACCATTTTATAACAATAGCAATTACTGAAACCAAATAAAACCAATAGCCTGTAAATTAACCCGTGTTATTCTTTATGTGTTGGCACGTTGGTTGTTCCTGTTGGTATAGCGTCTTACAATTTGAAACGAAATTATCGCTAATGCCTGAAGTAATCTGTAAATTACAAAACGCTTTTATAAAGCGTCGGCAGCTTTGCACAACAACCTGTTATTTCAATAATGATTGTGTTATCGGCACTTATATTCATAAGCGCATCTTTATAAATTAATGCTTCAGCAAAATAAAAAAGAAAGCCAGGTAAAAATGAGATATAGACTCGAACATGAATTACTGTTATCACAACTTGAAACACAAGAATATTCATTCAGCCAGGTAAGTATGGCATTGCATGATAATATAGGCCAGTTATTAAGTACAACTAAATTATTGCTTGGCATGACGGCAATGGGGCTGGCACAGCCGCCCGACACATTGAAGACTGCAGAACATACGCTTGCCAAAGCAATAGCTGACCTGCGCTCATTATCAAAAACACTGCACAATGGATGGCTGCCGCACTTTAATTTCATCAGCCACCTGGAAGCAGAGAAAGAAAGAATAAATGCGCGGGGCATGACACAGGTTGCTATTATAAGCAATAACGAAGAACTGTTATTAGAGCCCGGAGTTCAGATAATACTGTTCAGGGTAGTTTATGAAGCATTGCAGCATATAACCAAACATTGTTCTGCCAAATGCATAACTATCCGGTTAAAGGGCGGATTAAATTTGTTTGAGATTGAAATTGCGCTTTCAGATATTGCGTACCCGTTAAAGAAAAATACAGTTTCAAGCAATATGCAACGGCGCATTCAATTGCTCGGTGGCACAATTAAGTGGCAATACAACGAAATCAATAAATACTTAATACAAATTAAAATACCTGTAAATAATAAAGAAATTGCTTAGCTGATGACAAAAAGCCTTACCCAAAAAACTAAAATTTCATTTATAGATTATTAAAAAAAATCACACCTTTAGATATAACCAGGCTTTAAAACTGCGAAACTTTACAATCATGAAAATTACCATAGGCATAGCAGATGATCATCAATTATTTTTGAAATCACTCAGCCTTCTCATAAGCAGCCTTGAAGACTTTACTATTATTGCAGAGGGCATGAATGGTAAAGACCTCATCAATAAACTTGAAATAAAGAAAATTGAGCCTGATATAATCCTGCTTGACGTAAATATGCCGGTGATGGACGGCAGGCAAACCGCAGAATATCTCTCTGAAAAATACCCCGCCATAAAGCTTGTTGCCCTTTCCATGAAAGATGACGATGCCACTATTATCAGCATGATAAAAGCCGGTTGCTGCTCTTATCTTTTAAAAGATATTCATCCGGAAGAATTGAATAAAGCGCTTCTTGAAATAAATAAAAAAGGTTATTACAATTCAGATGCGGCTAATATAAACTACCGCCGCCTGCTGCAGCACCAGGATAAAGAAAAAGAGCTGCAGCTTACCGATAAAGAAAAAGAGTTTTTACAGCTTGCCTGCAGCGATGCTACCTATAAACAAATTGCCGCCACCATGCATGTTTCGGAAAGAACCGTTGACGGCTACAGGGAAAACCTGTTTAAAAAGCTTAATGTTCAAAGCCGCACAGGCATGGCGCTTGAAGCAATAAGAAGAAATTTTGTTTCCCTGTAAACACTATCAATATTTATTCAGTTAAAATTCATAATTCATTCCCGGATAAACCATTTTACAAGGTTTATTTTTTTCCCGCAAACCCAACTATATCCCCCTTCCCTAAAAGCTTCAAAAAAGGTTTAAAAACCTGTAGTTACAACGTAATTTATAAACCTGAAAACATTTTATCTTCGTGCCATGGTTACCAACCTGAGCGCCACGCACAGTTTACTCACTAACTGGATAAGCGAGATTAGAAATACAGAAGTGCAAACAGACCGCATGCGGTTTCGCCGTAATCTCGAACGCATTGGCGAAGCCATTGCTTTTGAAATAAGCAAAACACTGCCCTGGGAAGAAAAAGAAATTCAAACCCCGCTGGGCATTCATTTAAGCAAAGTGCTGGCGCAGCAGCCTGTGCTGGCAACTATACTCAGGGCTGGGTTGCCATTGCACCAGGGATTACTAAATTACTTTGACAAAGCTGATAATGCCTTTATTTCTGCCTACCGCAAGCATCGCCGTGATGGGAGCTTCGAAATAAACCTTGAATACCTTAGCGCTCCTTCTCTCGAAGACAGGATATTAATTCTTTCCGATCCGATGCTGGCAACAGGCTCTTCACTTGTGGCTGCATTGCAGGCTTTAAAAGATAGCGGCAACCCTTCGCAAATACATATTGTTTCTGCTATTGCAGCTTCTGTTGGAATTGAATATGTAGTAAGAGAATTTGGAGAAAGAATATATATTTGGTGCGGTGATATTGATGATGAATTAACTGCCAAAGGTTATATTGTGCCGGGGTTAGGTGATGCAGGCGATCTTGCTTTTGGCCCTAAAACACAATTCTGATAAAAGGATGCAGCTTTAATTATATCAACTTGTCTTAAAAAATTATTATTCGCTTTCAATAAAATTGAGAAAAGCCCGTTTTATTAAATTTCGAGAATGAAATTATTTGTAACCATCTTTTGCTTATTGATTACTGCAACAACCATTGCCCAGGATCCGCATTTTTCCCAATTCTTCTCTTCACCCATGACGCTTAACCCCGCCTTTACCGGAAAATTCAATGGCATGGTACGTGGCGCTTTCAATTACCGTAATCAGTGGCCCACCATAAACAGGGCTTACCAAACAGCAACAGCCTCAGTTGATTTTCCCATTCTTAGCAATAAAATTCCTTATAATGATACCTGGGGCGTTGGCTTAATGGGTTATACCGATAAAAGCGCTGCCGGCGCTGTGGCCTTTAACTATTTTTCACTTTCAACGGCTTATCATAAAGGTCTGGATGAAGACGGCCTTAAACAACTTGGTCTGGGTTTCCAGGCCACTTATTCAAACATGCTTATCAACACTTCCAAATTAACTTTTGAAGACCAGTTAACCGCAGCCGGTTTTACAAATCCCACGCAGGAAGTTTTTAATAACTCAACGCTTAAAGCCAATTATTTCGATCTGAATGCAGGCATACTTTACTCCATGAGCACCACCGACCGTAATAATTTTTATGCAGGTGTAAGTTTATATCATATTAACCGTCCCAAACAGGAATTTACAGGTGTTAATTACGATTTATATCCAAGAGCTACTGTTCATGCAGGCGGATATTTTCCCGTGGGCGTTCAAACCACTTTGCACCTGAGCGGGCTTTTCAGCACGCAGGCTGGCGCAACAGAAACGCTCATAGGCGGCGCCATGCAGTTTATGGCCGGAGATCCCGAATCTGAAAACCCAACAAGTTTTTATGGCGGTGCATGGATGCGCTTTGGCGATGCCCTCATACCTTACCTCGGGCTTGAATTCAACAATTTACGCGTTGGCGCTACTTACGATATAAATTTTTCCGACCTGAAAACAGCTTCTGAAAGCCGCGGCGGCATTGAGATTTCATTAATCTATATTATGAAACATCCCGACGGTAAATTTGTACCTTGTCCTAAATTCTAAGGAAGTATGCGTGGAATGCGCTGTTCAAGCAGCATTAAATCTGTAAGTACCATAGCTGTAACAGCTTCAAGCACCACCGGCACCCGCAATGCAATGCAGAGATCGTGACGCCCTTTTACAGAAAATTTTTCTATTTGATTGGTTTCCCAATTAAGGGTTTGCTGTTCTTTTGGGGTGGACGATGTAGGTTTTACAGCAATGCGAAGCACCAGTTCATTACCGTTGGTTATGCCGCCAACAATACCGCCTGCGTTGTTCGTCTTCGTTTTTCCGGATGCATCTGTAATGGCATCATTATGTTCTGCACCAAACATTTTTGCTGCCGCGAAACCCGCCCCAAATTCAACGCCTTTTACAGCAGGAATAGCAAATACGGCATGCGCCAATAAAGATTCAGCGCTATCAAAAAATGGCTCACCTAAACCAAGCGGCAAATTATTTACCCGGCATTCAACAATACCACCAATGGAATCTTTGGCGTCAATGGCTTTTTGCAGGCCTTTTTCAAGGTCAGGTTCGCCGCCTATTTCCAATATTGTAGCAGCCACTTTTATAGACTGGGTTGAAGCTAAAATTTTCTTTGCAATAACGCCCACCGCTACCAGGCATACCGTTAATCTTCCGCTGAAATGGCCACCGCCGCGATAGTCTTCAAAACCACCGAACTTTTTGCTGGCTACAAAATCTGCATGGCCCGGGCGCGGTACTGCACGTTGCTTTGCATAATCGCCGGAACGTGTATTATTGTTTTCAAAAATAATAGTGAGCGGCGCACCTGTGGTTTTATTATTGAAAATGCCGCTCTTAAAAATGGGCAAATCGCTTTCCTGCCTTGGTGTTGTACCTTTTTGCGTACCACCTTTGCGGCGCTCAATATCTTCTAAAAAATCTTCTGCGGTTAATGGTAACCCGGCTGGAATACCGTCAATATTAACGCCAACGCTTTCGCCATGCGATTCGCCAAAAATTGTTACCCGGAATATGCGGCCAAATGAGTTCATAATTGTAAAAGCTCCCGAAGCTGTGAAGAATTGTAAATTAAATCCGGAAATGTTTTTTGCAACCCTTTTAAAAGTCTTTTATCGCCTGTCCATAAAATTGCTTTTAATGATAATGCCAAGCCAACAATGGGGGCATCAAACTCATCAATATTTTTGCGGAGTTCAAATGCACTAATAAGAAATGGATCAGGTACAATATCAGTATTAATTACATTAATGTTTTTATAAACATTAAATTTTATCTCTTCAAATTCATCTTTCCTAAGCTTTGATAATTTTAAAATCTTAGTAGTATGATTTGCAATTTCAATTAATGAATAATCACTTATATATAAAGAAGCATGAAACTTCAAGCTATCAAATAAATCAGCAATCCGTCCATCAGGTTTTATAAAAATGCTTATTAAGATATTGGTATCAACAACAATCTTCATTAATCAAGCTTTAGTCTTTGTTTTAAAGCTTCGATTTTTGGTTTTCTTTCTTTTTTAATTTCTGCAACCAATTTATCTATATCCTTTTGGGTAGCCTTTGATTTGCTCACTATTTTTTTATATTCAACGTAATCAATCAGCCGCTGTACATGCTTATCATACAGGTTTTGCGGAACGCGAATTATAATATCTGTATCAGGATTATTCATATACTAAAATTACTTAAAATTTACTGAAGCGTTGAGCTCTTGTAAATGCCTGTAAAAATCAGGATATGATTTATTGATAGCTTCAGCCACTTCAATAGTGGTTTCACCATCAGCTTTTAATGCCAGCAAAGCGCACATCATGGCAATGCGGTGATCATGATGTGAATGAACGGTTACGGCTTTAATCTTTGTAGTGCCTTCAATCTCCATTACATTATCATTCAGCACAACTTTAATGTTCATCTTTCCCAATTCTTCCTGGATGGTTAAAGCGCGGTTGCTTTCTTTGTGCGCCAAACGATGAACGCCCGTAATTTTTGTTATGCCTTTACAGCATGCGGCCAGTGCGGCCAGCGGCGGAAACAAATCGGGGCAATCTGTTGCATCAAATTCAAAAGCCTTAAGTCCATCACCTGATGAAGCAACTTCTATTTCCTTTTCACCAATCAGCAATTGTGCACCGCAGCTTTCCAAAGCTTCCAGTATTTTTTTATCAGCCTGTGTTGATGCTATATCTAAACCAGCCACTTTTATATTGCCTGCAATAGCGCCAAACACCAATAAAAATGCACCGCCGCTCCAGTCGCCTTCAACCGTGTAATCAACAAAGTCGCCGCTTTCCGTATCAGGCGTTTCATCAAAATAAAATGCTTCGTAGTTACGGTTTTCAGGAACCTTTAATAAGAAAGATTCCATTACACTTAGAGTAAGATCAACGTAAGGCTTACTCTTAAGATTGGTAACATTAATCGTTACATTTTTTGCATCTTTTGCAGCATAAGCCAGCAATAAACCTGTTAAAAACTGAGAACTTAATGAACCGTCTATTGTAATATCTTTTGGCTGCAAAGGCCCCTGTATTTTTATTGGAAGCTTACCTTCATTAGATGCAATCTGCACACCTAATTGCGGCATCACCTCATCAAAAAAATCCATTGGCCTTGTAAGTAAACTGCCTTCACCGTTAATCAGCATTTCTTTTTTACTCAATGCAACAATTGGCGTAAACATGCGAATACCTAAACCTGCTTCACCATTATTTACAACAGATGAAACAGGATCAATGCCATCACTTATAATTTTCAAACTTCCATCTTCAAGGTTCTCTACTTCAGCGCCTAAAGTTTGTATAACATTCAATCCTGCAATGTCATCATTGCTTTTGCCTGGATTGCGAATAATGCTTTCACCTTTTCTCACCAATGCTGCTGCACAGGCACGCTGCATGGAGCTTTTAGAGGCAGGCGCATGAACGCTGTTTTTTTTCGCTGAAGGGAAGTTATTAAAGCCGTATCCTTTTATGATTGCTTTCATTTGTTCTACTTGGCTTCCAGTTGTGTTATTATATTTTCAACTTCGCTTATTGCAATCGGTTCTACAACAGCTTTACCAATCTTTTGCAGCAACACATAACTGATCACATCTTTCACTTTCTTCTTATCGGCTTTCATTACATCAATCACTTTTTTTGCATTATAGGATTGATGTACAGGCAAACCATATTTTTTTATCAGTTCAACAACACGGTTGGTATCTTTAAAACCCTGGTAAGCTTCCGATATCATACAAGCCATTACCATTCCAACAGCTACGGCATAACCGTGAGAAAGTTTGTAGGTATTTTCAATTGCATGGCCGAATGTATGGCCGAAGTTCAGCAGCTTCCTGTCGCCGGTTTCAAATTCATCTTTAATAACAACATTCGTTTTTATTAAAGCATTGCGCTGAATAAGATCACACAATAATGTTTTCTTCGACTGGTATTTTTTTAAACTGTTTGCTTCTAGTTCTCTAAACATAACCGCATCTTTTATGCAGGCATGTTTAATGATTTCTGCAAAGCCGTTCTGCCATTCAATTTCGGGAAGTGTGTTCAGCAAAGCAAGATCATGTAAAATAAATGATGGCTGATTGATGGTGCCAACCATATTTTTATACACGCCAACATCAATTCCATTTTTGCCGCCGATAGATGCATCAACCATTCCAAGAATAGTGGCAGGAATAAAACCGAATTTTATTCCGCGCATATAAATACTGGCAATATAACCGGTGACATCTGTGGCAACGCCACCGCCCACACCAATTAATATTGTTTTACGGTCTGCACCCAATTCAATCAGCTGTTTTATAATGGCATCAACAGTTGATTGCTTTTTATATTGCTCCCCTGATTTTAATATGATTGTTTTCCAGCCTTTGAACCTTTTTGCATGCTGGTTAAAAACCTGTTCATCAACAAGCATAACCGCATGTTGAACATCAACAAACTCTTTTAAATGAGCAATGCCTGCCGCAAAATAAAAAGTAGTGGAAGATGTATTGAAGTTTACCTTTTTAATGTTCATTTCACGCAAAGAAGCAATGTTTGCAAAGCTGTAAAGTGTTACAATTTGTTTTTAAGCCTTTCAAAAAAAATTGATGGCCTGTTATTCATCATTCATTATTTTATTCTGATGCGAGATGCTTTCCATGTGAACGGCATCAAAATATTTTGTAACAAATTCTTTGCTTAAGCCTAATTTTTCTCCCTGTGCGTATGCCCTTTCGAGTATTGAATTCCACCGGTTGGTTTGAAGAATGGTGATATTATTATCTTTTTTATACTGGCCTATCTTTTCAGATACCTTCATACGCTGGCTTAAAATCTGCATCAGTTCATCATCCAGGTGATTTATCTGCTGGCGCAATTTTTCCATTTGTGCGTGGAATTCTTCACTGGCCACATCTTCTTTTCTCCAGCTTATGGCGCTCAGCATTTCACCAAGCACTTCAGGCGTAACCTGCTGTTTGGCATCGCTCCAGGCCTGGTCTGGTGTAATATGACTTTCAATAATTAAACCATCATAATCAAGGTCTATTGCTTTTTGAGCAACATCCAGCAGAATATCCCTGCGCCCGCAAATATGTGAAGGATCGTTTATCAGCATTATGCCGGGATTGCGGCGTTTCATTTCAATGGCAAGGTGCCACATAGGCGCATTACGGTATTCAGAATTGCCATAAGAGCTAAAGCCGCGATGTATCAATCCAATTTGTTTAATGCCGGCTTTTGCAACGCGTTCAACTGCTCCAATCCATAATTCAAGATCAGGATTAATAGGATTTTTAATAAGCACCGGTACATCAACGCCGCGTAAAGCATCAGCCACTTCCTGCACACTAAAAGGGTTAACGGTAGTGCGGGCGCCTATCCATAAAACATCAATACCAAAATGCAAAGCATCTTCCACCTGTTTACCGGTTGCCACCTCAACGGTTACAGGCAAGCCTGTAAGTTGTTTGGCTTTTTGCATCCAGGGCAAACCCTTTGTGCCCACGCCTTCAAAACTGCCGGGGCGGGTACGCGGTTTCCATATACCGGCACGCAGCATATCAACCTTTCCTGTTTTTTGTAAACGAACAGCTGTTTCTATTACCTGTTCTTCTGTTTCAGCGCTGCACGGGCCTGAAATAACCAGCGGCCTTTTATTCCAAACCGCCTGTGTAACCTCTTTCATGTTTGCTTCAGTTGCTTGCATTTTTTTGATGTTTGTTTTATGTAGCCGGCTGTAGTAGTAATGGCATCTTCAGTTGTGTCACTCCCTTGTACGTTCCGATTTTTACTCGGCAAAGCCTGCTCTTTAAAGGGCTGCTAAATTACTACAATTAAGTTTTTTTCAGCGATATTTATATCAACGCTAACTAAACAAGTGTTAGTTAATGAATGCGATTGCGGCTTTGTATGAAGATAAAATACGTTCCGCAATTTTTTATGCAGTATATGTAGCAAACTGAGCTTCTTCCAATTCAAATACGGCTTCAATTTCTACTGGTATATTTCCCGGCAGGGAACCCATGCCCACAGCACTGCGCACGCCAACACCGTTATCGCTGCCCCATACATGGGCAAACAGCTCGCTGCAGCCATTAATAACGTAAGGCTGCTTTTCAAAATCAGGCGTTGCCGCCACCATGCCAAGCACTTTTATTACCCTTTTGATATTATTAAATGATCCAAGGTTTTGTTTCAGCGTAGCAAGAATGGTAAGGCCCACCTGTTGCGCAGCATGCTTGCCTTCATCTTCATTCATAGTATCTCCCACCCTTCCTTTTATTAGAGTCTTATCCGGTAATACAGGCCCGTGGCCGGACACATATACAAGGTTGCCCACAATTAAAAATGGCTTATAAACGCCCAGCGGTAAAGGTGCAGGCGGCAGTTCTAATTTCAGTTGTTCAAAACGTTCATCCGGAGTCATATAGAAAGTTTTATGTTTAAAATTTAATGTTTGACTGTTCATTGGTTTCATTAATCATAAAATGCCAGACAAATGCAAAGTGCAATAAATATAAATAAAATGCATTAATAAAGAATGACAGAAGGTTTTGGTTTTTGGATTGATTCAGGCAACCAGTTGTTTCAGCACTTTCATTAACACTTTTTCATCTTTGGTTAAGCCCGATTTATCATTGGGTTCTTCAATTCCGTCAAGTTCTTTAAGGTAATTTTCAATACCATCTTTTTCATAAAGATCTATAATGCCCGGATGCACATAATACTTTTTACACACGGTTCTCGTATTGCCAAGTTTTAAACTCACTTCATTTAAAGCGGCAATAATATTCGATTTTCTGTTCGGCTCATCATCCGCTTTTTCTAACGCTTTTAAACTGCGCAGCATTTGCAAAGAGCCGGCCCATGTTCTAAAATCTTTTGCCGTAAAATCTTCGCCTGTTGCTTCTTTTATATAGTTATTCAGCATGCCTGAGTCAATACTCTTATGATTACCATCTTCATTGTAATACTGAAATAATTCCCTGCCAGGTATATCCCTGCAATCTTTCACAGCTTTTGCCAGCCGTTTATTTTGAATAGTAATATTATGCGTTATACTGCGTTTGCCTTTGAACTCAAACGTAATGTGGCTGCCATTAATATTTACATGTTTATCCTTAAGCGTTGTTAATCCAAACGAGCCATTGGCTTTTTCATATTCAGTATTGCCAACACGTATGTAAGTTCGCTCCATAAGGCTGACGGCTGTAGCCAGCACCTTATTTTCATTCAATTCTTTTTGAAGCATATCCTTTTCAACCTTCAAACGAATTTGCGGTAAAGCTTTGCCAAATTCATACATGCGGTGAAATTTTGTTTCATTTCTCAGTGTATTCCACAACGCATGATAACGGTATTGCTTCCTGTTTTTTATATCATAACCCGTTGCCTGCAAATGCCCGTTTTCTTTATAACAGATCCATACATTTTTCCAGGCAGGCGGCAGCACTAATTTCTTTATCCTTTCTAACTGGCGCTTATCTTTTAATACTTCGTTGTTAAACAGGTAAGAAAACCCTTTGCCTTTTTTCAGCCGTATAATTCCCTGCTCTTTATCTGTAACATATATAAGTTTGGCAACTTCTGCAGTGCGGGAATAGTCTCTTGTTATTTTAAGAAAATCTTTATGCGATATATTCAGGCCAGTCATAAATACCGTGGTTCAAAATCAGGATATAAGGCTTTCAATTGCTTTTAACGAGAGCGGTTTTTCAATAACAGTTACACGCGGATTTTGGGGCGCTTCATTGCCCGATTTATAAGCGCTGATTAAATAGAGGGAAGTATTTGGTAATGCTTCAAGTAAATAACCGGCCTTTGTCCATCCTTGCGAATCAGGCAGGTTATTATCAAGAAAAATGATATCAGGAACAAAGTCAAGCGCTTCTTTTAAACCATCGGATAATTTATGTGAAATAACAACTTCAAATTGTTGCCTGGTGAGATAGTTTTTCAATAGCAGGCACAAATCAACTTCATCATCAATAATTAACACCTTTTTCCCGTTCATAGCCATCTTATACAATAAAAAATATGCCTAATATTTTTTACAAAATATTGTATTATAAACCATAATGAAAAGCAAGAGAATTTGGTACGGCGTTGTATGGCAGTTTGGTAAACTGTATTTACGCAATTCCTCAAACCTAAATATTTGTTGACATAATTCTACAATATACTTCCTGTTTCTGAGTAAATTTACCCAAAAGAATAACGTTGTAGTAAAGCATACCCAATTTGGTCTTGTACTTGCATAACTGAGCAGCAAAGAAATAATTTTAAACCATCACAAAAATTTATTCATGACTAAAGTTTTAGTAATAGACGACGACAGGGACATGTGCCTTTTACTGCGGAAATTTTTAGAAAGAAATAATTTCGAAGTAATAGATTTTACAAGTGGTAAAAAAGCATTGGCCTGGTATGAGGAAAATATGCCCGACATTGTGCTGTGCGATCTGAGGCTTGAAGATATAAGCGGCCTTGAAATTCTTCAAAAGATGAAAGCAACGAACCCTTCCCTCCCCTTTTTAATTATTACAGGCTATAGCGATGTACGCAGCGCTGTTGAAATAATGCGTCACGGCGCTTATGATTATATTACCAAACCATTGTTTCCCGATGAAATTTTAGTGACCATAAAACAGGCGCTGGCTAATGGCGAGGCTATAAAAAATCAACCTGTTAAATCTGCGCAATCACAAAAGAAAACCAGTGAAAATGCACCAGACCTTGAATTTGATATGCATGAAGATTATGTAGTTGGCCCCAGTCAGGCATTTCAGCAAATATTAAAACAGGTAAAACTTGTAGCGCCCACCAATTACAGCGTTATAATTTATGGTGAAACAGGCAGCGGCAAAGAAGCTGTTGCCAATGAAATTCACAGGCATAGCAAACGTGCTAAAGAACCATTCATTGCCATTGACTGCGGCGCGTTGAGTAAAGACCTTGCTGCAAGTGAATTATTTGGTCATGAAAAAGGATCGTTCACCGGCGCATTAAATCAAAAAGTGGGAAGCTTTGAATTAGCTAATGGCGGAACTATTTTCCTGGACGAGGTGGCCAACCTTTCCTATGACATACAGGTTTCCTTATTAAGAGTAGTGCAGGAAAGAAAAATGCGCCGTGTGGGTGGCACTAAAGATATTGAGCTCGATGTAAGGATTATTGTTGCCAGCAATGAAAAACTATGGAATGCAACACAGGATGGTAAATTCAGGGAAGACCTGTATCACCGCTTTAATGAATTTAGTATAGAAATTCCACCTTTACGCGACCGGAAAGAAGACATAATGCATTTTGCCGGTTACTTTCTGCGTATTACCAATAAGGAACTTGAAAAGAATGTAACGAGGTTTTCACAGGATGTTATTAATGCATTCAATAATTATGTATGGCATGGTAATTTAAGGGAATTAAGAAATGTGGTTAAGAGAGCTGTGTTGCTGAGCGATGGCGATACAATAGAACTCAAAAGCCTTCCGTTTGAAATAACAAATTATGAAAAGATAAATGAATTTATACCGTCACAGCCAGCAAGGAGCAATGATATTACAAATGCCGCAACGCCACAGGCAGCAACAACGCCTGCTGTTAAATCAGGTAGCCTTGATTTAAAATCGGCCAGCATTGATGCTGAATATGAAACAATTCTTGAAGCGCTGAAACAAGTGAATTTTAATAAAAGCAAGGCGGCTAAGCTGATGAAAATAGACAGGAAAACTTTATATAATAAAATCAAAGAATATCAATTATTAAATAATAAGTGAGAAGGAAGAACCACAGGGCGAAAATATTTTCAATTACAATGATCACTTGATTTTTTGCTGATGTATAAGCTCTTAATAAGAAGCTTATGCATCAGCAGGCATTTTGCGCATATCATCGTGCTCCTAAAAAACACAGAAGGCTAAATGATGACAGATAATATAAATGTTCTTATTATAGATGATGATGAAGACGATTACTTTATTACGAGTGACTATCTTAAAAACATACCAGGCAAAAACTTTATTATAGAATGGTGTTATAATTATAAAAATGCCCTTGATGAAATAAAGCGTGAAAAGCATGATGTTTTTCTTGTAGATTACCGGCTTGGCGCTAAAACAGGTATCGATCTTATTAAGGAAGCAGTAAAGCTTGAAACAGATGTTCCGTTTATAATACTTACCGGCAAAGGAGATATTAATATTGATGAAGAGGCCATGAGCCTTGGCGCTTTTGATTACCTGGTTAAAGGAGAATTAAGCAGTGAAAAACTTGAACGGTCCATAAGGTATTCTATTGACAGGGCAAGAACACTGAATGAATTAAAAGCGAAAGAAAAAAAATACAGGAATATTTTTGATAAATCGAGCGATGCCATTTTTGTTACAGACGATAAACTTTGTTTCACTGAAATAAATACAGCATTCAGCAACATACTTTCCTGTAATGAACATGCTTTATTTAAAGTAAAACTTACAGAATTATTTACAGATAATCATTTATCAAGAAAATTAACGGAGGAACTCAAACATAAAGGTTCCATTGAAAACCGGCAGGCCGAAATACGTTATAAAAAAAATAAACCCGTTCCCTGCATCATTTCTGCAACAAAAGAAAAAGATGCTGAAGGCAAAGCCTATTACCAGGGTGTAATTCACGACATAAGTTTTATTAAGCAGGCGGAACGGGCCAATTTACGCGCTGAGAAGCTTGCTGCAACAGGCAGGCTTGTGCGTACGCTGGCGCATGAAGTGCGTAATCCAATCAACAATATAAATCTTGCCTGCGAGCATTTGCGCAGCATAGATAATTCAGAAGAAAATGGATTATACCTCGATATTATTTACAGGAACAGCGGGCGCATTAACGAGCTTATAAAAGAATTACTCAATAGTTCAAGGCCCGCTGAAATGCAGCTTACAGATTGCGTATTACAATCGGTTATCGATGAAATTATAAACGCTGCCAAAGACAGGATCAGTCTTAAAAATATTGCACTGCAGGTAGATTATCCTTCAGAATTAATTAATGTTAATGCCGATTTTGATAAAATAACAATAGCACTGCTCAATATATTAATTAATGCTGTTGAAGCCATTGAACACGATAAAGGCAGGATATCTATAAGGGTTAAAAACGATAAAGCAAATTCCTTTATTGAAATTACTGACAATGGCAGCGGCATAAGCGAGGATAGCCTTCACCGTTTGTTTGAACCCTATTATACATCAAAAAGAAATGGCATTGGCTTAGGCCTCGCTTCCACATTGAATATTATACAGGCACACAATGGCTCTGTAGAAGTAATTTCAGAGCCTGGCAGGTCAACTACTTTTGCTGTAACATTGCCCGTTAAAAACAAACCCTTGTAGAATATAATGCCCAATAAGCTTCTTCTTATAGTTAATAAATCCGCTATCGCATTGTAGTAAATAACTGGCACACTTTTTAAAATTATTACTATAAAAATATAAGATATGAGAAGCATTTTATACATCATCGCAGTTATCCTCGTTATAGGATGGTTGCTCGGCGTTTTTGTTTACAGCGTAACCGGTTTAATCCATATTCTGCTGGTATTGGCAATAATATCTTTATTAATTGGCTTAATAGGCGGAAGAAGAGCATAATTACAAATACGATAATTCTTATTAAGCATTTAAAAACCGGTTTTAAACCGGTTTTTATTTTAGGAAAACCTTAATAAACATTCTGCATTAAATTATTGTCAAATAAACGTTTTATAAACACGCTATAATTTCTGTGCACTTGATTTGATTTCTACTTAAAAAATTTCACACAATGCTAAATAATAAATTAACATCGGCAGCGCTGCTCGCCTGCGTTGTAACGCTATTTAGTTGCACCAAAGAGCCTCTGAATAATCTCACGCAGGAAGAGTCCAGGATTTATGTAACAAACGCCGACACAACTATAAATTTCAGCGCATTTAAAACATACAGTATTTCAGATTCTGTTGTTGTACTTGATAATGGCCAGTCATATAAAGACCTTCAGCCTTCCGATCAATCATATATTGACGCTGTAAATAAATATATGCAGGAACGCGGTTATACAAAAGTAACCAGATCAGCCAACCCTGATATTGGTATAGATGTGAACAGAATATATAATACCTCCACGGGATATTACAGCTATGATGATTATTGGGATTATTATGGTGGTTATTGGGATCCTTATTACTGGGGCTATGGCGGATATGGTTATTATGTTCCCACATTTTTCGGCATTTACCAGGTAACCGAAGGCGCTATGAGTGTGGATATGCTTGATTTAAAAAATGCTTCTGAAAAAGGTAAAATAGAAGTTATCTGGAATGGCCTAATACGCGGCGAAGGCATATTCAACGCTTCAATAGCCGAAGGCTCAGTAAAAGCTTTATTCGATCAGTCAACTTATTTACACAGCAATTAAAAGAATTACAATCATGAAAGCATTAAAATCGTTGCTTTTCGCAATATTCATTTTTTCTGCAGCGCAGTTACATGCACAAAGAGGCGTGGTAAATATGAGCCTGCAATATAATTATGCCCTGCCTTTGGGAAGCTTTAAAACAGATGTTATAAGCAAGGGTTCGCCCCGTGGTTTTACGGGAGATATTCTCTATGGTGTAAGCGATAAATTTTCAGTTGGCCTCGGTCTTGGTTTCCAGGATTTTTATGAAAAATATCCAAGAGCCTTATACAATACCGGAGACAAAGAAGTAACCTCCGCTGTATTAAGCAATTCTGTTCAAATCATACCATTGCTGGCAAAAGCTGAATTCAGCCCGCTTGGCAGTGCAGCGCCTGTTCAGCCTTATATAACTGCAGGTGCTGGTTTGGGTGTATCGAGTTTCACACAATACCTTGGTGAGTTTGGTGGCACTGATAATGCAGGTGGATTAATGTTGCAGGGTGGTGCTGGCATTAAAGTGCCGTTTGGAAAATACAGCAAAGCCGGTTTCAGGTTAGGTGCGAATTATAATATGGTTTCTTATCACCATGACGGGTTTAGCAACTTTAATAATTTAAGTTTCCAGGGCGGAATATACTTCCCGCTTAAATAAAAAGTAAAGGATTATTAGCCACGAATGCATAAATAAACTTGCATCGGTGGCTAATAATTTTTCAGTTCATCATTTTGTTATCAATAAAATACCGGCGAAAAAAAAGCAGTTGATATTTTATTGAATTATTCCAGTAAACCCAGTTATGTTCACCGGGCCTTTCAATGTAATCGTGATCAATTTTATTATCTAATAATTTTTGATGAAGGTCACGGTTAACCTGTATAAAAAAATCATTCACGCCGCAATCAAATATCAGTTTAAGTTCATCATTTTGTAAAGAACCAGCAAGGTTTACCACAACATTTTTATCCCACACATCTTTATGTGAAGCATAATCACCGAGATATTTCTTTATATCCCAGTTGCCAGGAAACGGCCTGAAATCAACTCCTCCGCTCATGCTGCCTGCTGCGCCAAAAATATTTGTATGTTTTATAGCAAGATATAATGCGCCATGCCCGCCCATGCTCAAACCCGTTATGGCACGGGCTTTACGTGAAGCAATGGTTCTATAATGTGCATCAATATATTCAGGGATTTCAAGCGCAACATTGGTTTCATATTTCATGCTTGTATCAACCGGGCTATCGAAATACCAACTGCCAAAAGCACCATCAGGGCAAACAACTATAAAATCATTTTCATCAATTGTTTGCAATAAATCAGGCGCTTTCAAAACCCAGTCGCTATAATTGCCGCTGTAGCCGTGCAGCAAATAAACAACCGGTAAATGCGCAGTATCCATTGCATATTTTGACGGCGTTATAACAATACACTTCACATTTTTATGCATGCTTTTGCTGTATATGGCAATGGTATCAACATTGGCTGCATTTACAAAAAAGCAAGCCGCTGTAAACGAAATGGCAAATAATAATTTCTTCATCTTATATTTTTTAAACAATATTTTGAGCTGATGTTATTATATCGAAGTATCCTCAAAGATGCAGGGAGCGTTATTGCTGTAAAAATAAAATTTAAAAAATTTAATTGGGCAAACGATAAAATGCTTTTACTGCATTACAGTTTTTTAAAATATTCACATTAAAAAATTAATGCCTCTCCTGTTGTTATCTTTAACACATGCAAAAAAATTTTTTTCTATTCATATTCTTGTTGGTTGCACAAATATCGTTTTCACAAAACCTCGTCACTGTTTTTGAAAAATCAAACGGTAATCAAAGCGCAACCTATTTTGAATGCATTGATTATTATAAACAGCTTGCAGCAACTTTTCCCGCAATAAAAATATTAACCGGCGACACAACCGATGCGGGTTATCCTTTGCACGTTGTTTTATTTGCTGCTGATAAGAATTTTAATATCAATGAATGGCACAAGCAACGTAAGGTTGCTGTATTGGTTAATAATGGCATTCATCCAGGCGAGCCGGATGGCATTGATGCAAGTATGATGCTGCTGCGCGACCTTGGACAAGGCAAAATAAAAATGCCCGATAATGTAGTGCTGGCTGTTATCCCGGTTTACAATATTGGCGGCAGTTTAAACAGGGGCAGTTTTTCAAGGGTTAATCAAAACGGGCCGGAGCGTTATGGCTTTCGCGGCAATGCGCAAAATCTTGATCTTAACCGCGATTTTATAAAAGCAGATTCTAAAAATGCATTTGCCTTTGAAAAAATATTCCAGCAATTAAACCCTGATATTTTTATAGATAATCATGTAAGCGATGGCGCCGACTATCAGCATACAATAACATTGCTTACAACGCTGCATAATAAGCTTGGCGGTGAAATTGGCAGTTTTTTGCATGATGTTTTTGAACCTGCATTGTATAAAGGCATGCAGGAAAAGAACTGGGATATGTGCCCGTATGTAAACTTTGAAGAAAGTAGTTTAAAGAATGGATGGGAAGCTTATTACGATGCTCCAAGATATAGCACCGGTTACGCCGCTTTGTTTGAAACAATAGCTTTTATGCCCGAAACACACATGTTGAAACCGTATGCAGACCGCGTAAAAAGCACTTATAGTTTTATGCAAACCGTGATTGAACAGGCTTCAAAATTTTCTGATGATATTCTGGCAAAAAGAAAAGCTTCGCTTGATGCTGTTAAACGGCAAAAAGAATTTGCTTTAAGCTGGAAAGTTGATTCTTCAAAGTATGATAACATCACTTTTAAGGGTTATGATACTTCTATGAATATAAGCGATGTTACCGGCCTGCCACGTTATTATTACAATCATTCAAAACCATTTGAAAAAGAAATAAAGTTTTACGATTATTTCATTCCATCTGTATCTGCACAAAAACCAAAAGCATACATTATTCCGCAGGGCTTGCATGATGCAATCAACCGTTTAAAACTAAATAACGTTACCATGCATCAACTGCAAAAAGATACGGTGATTAATGTTGAATACTATAAAGTGGATGATTATAAAGCTATGCCTAAAGCTTATGAAAAACATCATCGCAATAACCGTATCAAACTAAGCACATATACTGATACCATTCATTTCTTAAAAGGAGATTATATTATCTATACCGGGCAAAATGCAGACAGGTATATTGTTGAAACTTTGGAGCCGCTGGGCGATGACAGTTTCTTTTCATGGAATTTTTTTGATGCAATATTTCAACGCAAAGAATATTACAGTAATTACCGTTGGGAAGATGTTGCAGCGGCCTATTTAAAACAACATCCCGAAGTACGCAGTCAACTGGAAGATAAAAAGAAGACAGATGCAGCTTTTGCTGCTTCGGCACAGCAGCAATTATATTTTGTTTACACACATTCGCCGTATAGTGAACCAGGTTATATGAGGATACCGGTTTTCAGGATTAATTAGGAGGAATAGGGATTGGGAATAAGTTGATTGGTTGATAGTTGAAGCGTTTAGGAATTAGGAATTGGAATAAACCTTGTGAACAAGAACGGTAATTTTATAATCCGATAAAGCAGGCGCAAATTCACCCGGTGTTTACTATAAACATTCTTTGGCCAAAAAGGAATTTAACTGAGAGCGTCTATCTTTTGCTTGCAATCAGCAAATTCAAATCAGTAAATTTTAAATCGAAGCGCTGGCTGATATATAAATCGGTAAGATGGCCGCGGTACATATACACGCCATTACGCAGGTTAAAATCGTGCCACACCATTTCTTCTATGCCACCAGCATCGCAGGCTTCCAGCAGTAAAGGCATCAGCACATTGCTGATGGCATGACTTGCTGTGCGTGCATAACCGCTTGGAATGTTCGGCACACAATAATGTATTACGCCATGCTTTACAAATGTTGGGTGCTGATGCGTAGTAATTTCACTGGTTTCAAAACAGCCGCCACGGTCAATGCTCACATCAATAATAACGCTGCCGTAACGCATATTTTCAACCATTTCTTCCGTAACCACAATCGGGCTTCTGCCACCCTGGTTGGTTAATGCACCTACAGCTACTTCGCAGGTTTTTAATTGCTTGGCAAGAATGCGGGGCTCAATAACGCTCGTCCATATACGAACGCCAAGGTTATTCTGCAAACGTTTTAACCGGTAAACATTATTGTCGAAAACTTTTACGGATGCACCCATCGCCAATGCTGTTCGTGTAGCAAATTCACCAACCACACCAGCGCCAATGATAATAACTTTTGTGGGTGGAATACCGCTTATACCGCCTAATAAAACGCCCCTGCCCTTTTCCCGGCTGCCAAGATACTGGCCTGCAATAAGCATGGCGGCGCTGCCGGCAATTTCACTCATGCAGCGAACAATAGGAAAATTACCGCTGCCATCTTTCAGGTTTTCAAAACCCAGCGCCGTAATTTTTTTTTCCATCATTTTTTCAACCAAATCTTTCTTAAGCATAGAAAGATGAATGGGCGAAATAATGGTTTGGTTGTGATGCAAAAAGGGAAGGTCATCTTCCATTACCGGGGCGCTTTTAATAACCATAGGCGCCTTATAAACATCTTTCTTTTTTAAAGCTATTTCTGCGCCGGCTTCACTAAAATCGTTGTCGGAATAATTACTGCCTTCGCCTGCCTTGGTTTCCACAATTACGTGATGGCCGTTGCTTACCAGTACATTAATTGCTTCGGGAATAAGCGCTACGCGGTTTTCCTGGAATACCATTTCTTTAGGAATGCCTATGGTTAACTTCGCACTTTGCGGTTTTATGTCTAATGTTTCTTCCTGTGTTTCAAAACTGAAACCGGTACTGATAATTGGCTTCGTGGTTGCCATGCTTTAAATTAATTGGGGCTATAAAAATAATATTAAGTTAGAATAGTTGCTAAAGAATTACAAGCTTACGTACTTTATTATCAATAGCTTCTAATGAAATGTGCAATGTATCTTCCGGCAAAAGTTCCGGAAATTTTTCAGGCCATTCAATAAAACAATAATTGCCGCTTTCAATACAATCTTCACAACCTGCCTGTATGGCTTCCGTTTCATCTTTCATGCGATACCAATCCATGTGAAATATAGTTCCCGCAACGGAACTTGTATATTCATTTATAATAGCAAACGTTGGGCTGCTCACGGCATCTTTTACCTGCAGCACTTCACACAATGCATGAATAAGTGTTGTTTTACCATTGCCCATTACTGCATGAAAAGCCCATATTTTTTTTGAGCTATATTCATTCCATAGTTGTTTGGCAACAGTTTTTATTTCTGATATGTTATAAGTTCGTTGTTCCAATGTTTTCTTAAAAGTCCAATAGTTCACTTGTTCACAAGTTTATTCCCAATTCCTGATTCCAAATTCCTCAACGCTTCAACCAATCAACCTTTCAACTTATCAACTATTCAACCAATCAACTTCCCTTCAACTTCTCATTCTCCTTATGCCTCGTTGCATCACGAATATTTTTCTTTTCAAAATTTTTCTGTAAAGCTTCTGTAAGATCAACGCCTGTTTGGTTAGCAAGGCAAAGTAACACCCAAAACACATCGGCCATCTCATCGCTTAAAGATTTGTTTTTATCAGATTCCTTGAAAGATTGCTCGCCATAAGTACGCACCATTAACCTCGATAACTCCCCCACTTCTTCCATTAAAATACCAAGATTGGTAAGTTCGTTAAAATAGCGAACGCCGGTTGTTTTTATCCATGCATCTACATCCTGCTGTGCTTGCTGTATGGTCATGCTGATTAAATTAAGTTAGATAAAGGCAGCAAAAATAAACTTATAATTATGTATTTATTAATGACCGGCTTTTCCACTCGTTCTGTATTTTTTTAATTCTTTAATACGGTTTTGAATAAAGAATAAAACAATCAGCCCAACCACGCCAAAAGAGCAATCTATCAGTATATGAAAGAAAGGAATGCCTCTTATGCCGCCTGCAATAAATGCAAGCGGGAAAATGCAAATGCAGGTGATTATAGCCCATTGAATGATCCACCTGTTGCGCACGGGATGCTGGTAAACGCCGATGAATAGAAAAGCAATTACAATGTGTGCAAAAGCAAGCCAGTCGAATCCATAAAAAATAAAAGGATATTCTTTTTGAGTTATTTCCAAACCTGCTACCACTTTTAAAAGCCATTGCTGTATAATGGAACCTTCTTCAAAAAAGTGGATGCCAAGTAAAAATTTTAATTCGCTTATTAACGGGAATACTGTTATGCCGCTTAGTAAAAGCACAATGATGAAAATAATTATGAGAATGCGGATTTGTGTAAACAGTTTTGTCATGGCAGCAATAAGTTTTATATATCAAAATAAATGCACAGTAACCTATATAAACAAAAAATCCCGCCGGGAAACGGTGGCGGGATTTTTTGTATTTCATTATCTTTTTTAAAGAAGCTTGTGCAGAATTTATTTAACTTCTACATCAGCGCCTGCTTCTTTCAATTTAGCTGCGATTTCTTCTGCTTCAGCTTTAGCAGCACCTTCTTTTACAGGTTTCGGAGCGCCATCAACTAAATCTTTAGCTTCTTTCAGGCCAAGACCAGTTAAGTCTTTCACGATTTTTACAACCTGTAATTTGTTAGCGCCACCGCTTTTCAGAATTACATCAAAAGCTGTTTTTTCTTCAGCAGCAGGAGCAGCAGCACCGCCTGCAGCAGGACCAGCTACAGCTACTGCAGCAGCCGCAGGTTCAATACCGTACTCTTCCTTAAGAATTTTTGCTAATTCATTCACCTCTTTTACGGTGAGGTTAACCAGTTGTTCTGCAAATGCTTTTAAATCTGCCATGGTTTCAAATTTTTGCCGCCTTCATTGCCTGAGCTCCGGCGGTAGTTATTAAAAAAACTTGTGTGTTATCCCTTCAGGCTTGAGATAATTATTTACGAATTACGATTTGGGGGTTTACGATTTATACACTTTCAAAAAATCGTACATCGTAAATCTGAAATCGTAAATTAGTTTGCTCTTTCTTCCAGCGCTTTTACCAGGCTTGCAAGTTTGCCGCCGGCGTTTAAGCCGCTGATAACATTCTTGGCAGGTGATTGCAACAAGCCAATGATTTCGCCGATAAGATCGTTCTTGCTTTTGAGCGTTTTTAATGTTTCAAGCTGATCGTTGCCTACAAAAACATCGCTGTCAATATAAGCTGCTTTCAAAACAGGTTTTTCTGTTTTGCCTTCTGTGCGAAAGGTGCTGATGATCAACGCCGGTTCTTTCGGGTTTTCGCTGAACATTAAAGCAGTAACGCCGTTCAGGCTTTCAAACATGCCGGAATATCTTTCCGCATCAATGCTTTCAAGCGCCTTTTTAATCAATGTGTTTTTAGCCACTTTCATTTCAACATTCTTATTGAAACAAATGCGGCGCAGTTTACCAATCTGGTCAACTGATAATGCTTCTGTGTTGGTAACATAGAAGTTATTATATTGATTGAATTTCTCTTTAAGAGCTTCAATTACTTCGTTTTTTTGATCTTTATTCATAAAGAATATTTTTTGTGCCTTCTTACCCCTTCCCTTTAGGAAGGCTGGGATATGGGCTAGTGAACAGATTTTGTGTCAACAGTTATTCCGGGGCTCATAGAGCTGGCAACACTTACGCCTTTCAGGTAAATACCTTTAGCTGTTGTTGGTTTTAATTTGATGATGGTATTGATCAGTTCCTGGCCGTTGGCAGCTAATTTTTCAGGAGTGAAAGATACGCGGCCGATAGAAGCGTGAACGATGCCTGCTTTATCAACCTTGAAAGCTATCTTACCACCTTTAACTTCATTTACTGCGGCTGCCACATCGTTTGTAACGGTGCCTGTTTTAGGATTCGGCATAAGGTTACGCGGGCCTAAAATTTTACCCAGTTTACCAATCTTAGGCATAACTGATGGCGTTGCGATGATAACATCAACATCCGTCCAGCCGCCTTCAATTTTCTGAACAAATTCATCCAAACCCACAAAATCAGCACCTGCGCTTTTTGCATCTGCTTCTTTATCGGGAGGACATAAAACCAATACTTTTTTTGTTTTACCGGTACCGTGCGGTAAGCTTACGGTGCCACGAACCTGCTGGTCTGCTTTTTTAGGATCAACACCTAAACGAATATGCAGGTCAACAGAAGCATCAAACTTCGCTGTGTTCACTTCTTTTACCAGCGCAGATGCATCTTTTAAGGTGTATAATTTATTTTTATCAACCTTTCCTTCTACTTGTTTTCTTTTTTTAGAAAGCTTTGCCATTGTAATAAGTTTAGTTGTGATTAATTGTTCCAGGGTGCTGTGCCTTCAACATTTAAACCCATGCTGCGGGCAGTACCGGCAACCATTTTCATTGCGCTCTCAACCGTAAAGCAATTGAGATCGGGCATCTTATCTTTGGCAATAGCCTCAATTTGATCCCAGGTTACTTTACCCACCTTGCTACGGTTGCTTTCTTTGGAACCTTTCTGAATTTTGGCAGCTTCCATTAACTGAATTGAAGCGGGAGGAGTTTTGATAACGAAGTCAAAAGACTTATCGGAGTAAACGGTAATTAAAACAGGAAGCACTTTTCCTATTTTATCCTGTGTGCGGGCATTGAACTGTTTGCAGAATTCCATGATGTTCACACCCTTAGAGCCAAGTGCAGGGCCTACCGGAGGTGCAGGGTTTGCCTGACCGCCTTTTACCTGCAGCTTTACAAAGCCGGAGATTTCTTTAGCCATTTTAATAATTTTTATTGGTTCAAACGTCTCGCCTGCATTGTGCGGGCTCGACTCCCAAGTTTATCCCGGTGCTAACCGGGAAATATTCTAAAAGAACTTTTGGGGCGGCAAAGGTAAGGGAAAGAAGGGAAAAGGCAAAGTAAAAATTCAAAAGATGTAACCCAAAAATAAATCAAAATTACAGAGCTCTTCAAAAAGTAAAGAGGAAGAAATAAATGTGTTCAATTCATATAATCCCAATCTTACCACAAAACATCTACAGCCTTATTCAAATCTTCAATTTCTCATTATACTTTTCCAGCCCGGTTACATATTATTATAATCAATGAATCAAGCCCGTTAATATCAATCAATTCTCTAACCTGAAATACTTTTTTGCAAGGTTTTACCACACAAATAATTTTCAATGCTGCTATTTATAATTCTCTATATTCGCACAGAAGACGCTGCTATGAGTTATAAGTTCAGTTGTCGTAAAATAATTTATTTGCCCTTAATCAAATAGCTGAAAAATAATTTCAACAATGATCTCTTTTTTTGATGGTATGCCTGGCCTGCTTCAGGGTTTCTGGTGGGTAGCGCTAATATCCAGCCTCATTTTTTTTGTTCAGACAATAGCAACATTTATTGGCGGTGGCCACACAGATGTTGATGGGGTAAATGCAGATTTTAGCGGTGACCTGGATAGCGTTCATGCGCCCTTTCAGATGTTCTCCTTAAGAAATCTTATAAACTTCATGCTGGGTTTTGGCTGGGCGGGCATTGGCTTTTACAGCGCTGTTGAAAACAAAGGATTACTTATTGCCCTTGCTTTTGGCATAGGCATATTATTCGTGTACCTGTTTTTTCTTATCATAAAGCAATTTTTAAAACTTTCTGAAGACAATTCCTTTAAAATAGAAAGATTAATAGGTAAAAAAGCCGATGTGTATCTTACCATACCTGCACAAATGAGCGGAAAAGGAAAAATACAGGTAAGCCATAACGGCACATACCACGAACTGCCTGCCATAACAGAAGGCGAAACAATAACTACCGGCAGCCTGGCAGAAATAACAGGTATAACCAATGGCGTTTTAATTGTAAATAAAGTATCATAATTGCTCATGGAAAATTTAATGAACAGCCCTTTCTTTTTAATTATTGTAGCTGTAATTGTTTTGTTTGTAACCCTTACAGCCCTTATTTCAAGGTATAAACGTTGCCCTTCCGATAAGATATTGGTTATTTATGGAAAAACAGGCGGTGCTTCTGCCAAATGTATTCATGGCGGCGGCGCATTTATCTGGCCGGTGATCCAGGATTTTGCTTACCTGGATTTAAAACCTATATCAATAGAAGCCAATTTAACCAATGCCCTTTCCAGGCAAAACATTAGGGTAGATGTGCCCTGCCGTTTTACCATTGCCATTTCAACCGAACATGATACCATGGGCAACGCTGCTGAAAGATTATTGGGCCTTAGCCCCGATCAGATACAAGAGCTTTCAAAAGATATACTCTTTGGCCAGCTTCGCCTGGTTATTGCCACCATGACCATAGAAGAAATTAATTCTGACCGTGATAAATTCCTTGATAATATTTCTAAAAATGTTGACACAGAATTAAAAAAGATCGGCCTTAAGCTCATCAATGTAAACGTTACTGATATTAAAGATGAATCAGGATACATTGAAGCGCTTGGTAAAGAAGCCGCTGCAAAAGCCATTAATGAAGCCAAAATAAGTGTGGCTGAGCAGGAAAAAATAGGTGAAACCGAGAAAGCCAGTGCCGACAGGGAGAAAGACACGCAGATTGCTGAAACCAACCGCGACAGGGATGTAAAAATTGCCATAACGCAAAAAGACAGGGAAGTAAGCATTGCCTCTGCCGGTAAAGATGAAGCCATTGGAAAAGCAGAGGCGCAGAGAGATTCAAGGATTGCAACATCCCAGGCCAACTCCCTTGCTGTGAAAGGTGAGAATGATGCTAAGATAACCATTGCTAATTCCGACGCCCTGCGCCGCGAGAAAGAAGCGGAAGCATTAAAAGTGGCTGTTACGGCCGAAAAAGTGCAGGCTGCAAAAGCATTGGAAGAATCATACCTGGCAGAGCAAAAAGCAGAAGCTGCCCGCGCTGAAAGAGAACGCTCTACACAAAATGCCAATGTAATCATACCGGCACAGATTGCTAAACAAAAAGCAATTATAGATGCCGAAGCAGAAGCGGAAAACATTCGCCTGAAAGCAAAAGGTGAGGCCGATGCCATCTTTGCAAAAATGGAAGCGGAGGCCAAAGGCTTATATGAAATACTTACCAAGCAGGCTGAAGGTTACGACAAGGTGGTGAAAGCTGCCGGTGGTAATTCTACCAATGCATTCCAGCTATTATTGCTGGAGAAACTTCCCGAACTTGTGAAGACGCAGGTGGAAGCTGTTAAAAATATCAAGATTGATAAAATAACTGTTTGGGATGGCGGCAATACTGAGAACGGCAATGGTACAACGGCCAACTTTGTTTCAGGAATGATGAAAACCGTTCCACCGCTTAACGACCTGTTTAATATGGCAGGGCTTAGCCTTCCAAGCTATCTCAAAGGAGACGATATTAAAAACAACCCGGATAATGCGCCCGTAAAAACTGATAGCTGATATTGGAATAAATTAAACTGCTCATTTTTCAAATGAAAATATCGATCTTTTTTGCAACGTTACTATTCGCAGCAAATTCTATTCATGCACAAGGCGGTAAAAACGTTGATAACTTCAAAATAAATAAACAAAACGTTGCAGTATTCTTTTATGATCCGTTAGATAGCCTGTTTAAACATGACAACAATTTCCAATCAAGGCCGGACAAAGAAAAATCGGATTTACTTGATAAATATCTTCATGAACATCCGTTGTATTTATTCAGGTTAACAAACAATAAAACCAAAGACATTACATTCTTATGCATCCGCGGGAATCCTGAAAAGGTAAGTACGAAAATGTTCTATAAAGTGGAGGTGATAGAAAATGAACCGGCAGATTTTAATCCAAATAATGGCAATTACGCAAACAATATTTCGCAGGTTATTGATAAAGTGAATTGCGGCGGAACGCTTTTTGAAAACATGTCGCTATTTGATAATGAAGAAGGAAAAAAAGCTGTTGGAAATGGCATACAACTTTTCGGTTATAACAGGCGGGTTCAGCCTTATTCTGAAATTAAAACTTCAATAGAAAATATAACCAGGTCTTTAGCTTCACTATAAGTTTTTTTGAAAATCATCAGGCCTTTTCACTCAATTTTTTTAACAGCGTTTCTGTAAAAGAACATTAAATACGCACGCATAACTCTTGCTAACAAGCCCCTCAAATGGTAATATCACCGGCACCTTTAATTTCGTATCATTTGCCTGGAACCAACCAACCTTCCGTCTACATACAGAGAATAATAATAAGCGCCGGAAGCAAGCGCAGATGCATCAATACGGATGGTGCCCTTACCTGTTCCTGAAATATTTAACTGCTTTAACTGCTTGCCGTTTATATTGGTGACAATAATTTTTGCAGATGAAAACTTAACGGGTAATGAATAGGCCACAGTTGTGGTATTATTAAACGGGTTAGGCATATTCTGCTCCAATCTTGCATCAGCAATAATAGTGGCATGCTGATTATTGGCCGTTAACTGTTTCGAACCAACCATTACCCTTAACTCATCTATTTGTTTTTGCAGGTTATTTATTTTTTCATCTTTTGCCTCATTGTCCTTGCTTAATTCCTGCACAGCTTTTACCAGTGGCACTACAAAATCACTATATCGCAATCCATATAAACCATCATCAGTTTGAGGTTTGTCAACGCCACTAAAATTGTAGTTAAGTTGCCTGGCTGCAGCTTCTACTTCCTGTGCTTCAAAGCCGTTATAAACAATCTTTGCTGCACGGGCAGCTTGAGCTTGCATTTCCCGTTTAAGACTGTTATAAGCACTATCATTTTTTGCGTTTCGTTCATAGTATGCATTCAGCGCATTTATATCAACTGTATATGTTATAGGTTTAAGCAGATTAATAAAAGCCAGCCCCTTTACATCATCTTTTTTATTCGTTTTATAACGGCCATCAGAAAAAGTTGTCCATGAAACCTGTCCGCCTATGGAAACAATATTTGTATTACCTATACGCACTTTGTTTGATGCATCAACCTGTGTCATATATCCAATAGCTATGGCATTGGTTAACCCGCCTGAGCTTACGTTAGCAAAAAAACCAATGGCTGTATTTCTTTTACCCGTTGTATTATTATATAGCGCATTATAACCGTATGCTACATTACCATAACCGCTGGTATTGTAGTATAACGCATTTGCGCCGCCTGCTGTATTTTGATAACCTGATTGATTATAAAAAAGCGCTCTTGCCCCGGCGGCAGTGTTTGCATATCCAATTGTATTAAAATTTATGGCACTTATACCGTTGGCTGTATTCTCATAACCGGAGGTATTAGCCATAAGCGATCCTATGCCTGTTGCCGTATTTGAGCGGCCGGTAATATTATGCGTAAGCGCAAGCCTGCCTGTTGCCGTATTCCCTGAACCTGTTGTGTTTTCAGAAAGCGCAGCTGCGCCTGTTGCTGTATTGCCAAAGCCTGTTGTGTTTTGCGCAAGTGTATAATAACCGCTTGCCGTATTGCTGCTGCCGCTTGTATTTCTAAATAATGAAGACTCACCAATTGCCATATTATAGTTTCCGTTTGTATTATAATAAAGCGCCTGGTATCCATTGGCTGTATTGCCATGCCCTGTTCTGTTACTGTAAAGGCTTTTGTAACCTGTAGCGGTATTTGACGAGCCGTTTGCATTATTGTACAGGCTTCCGTCTCCTATAGCTGTATTAAAAGAGCCAGACCTGTTGGCATATAAAGCATAAGCGCCATTGGCTGTGTTTGATTGCCCTGTTACATTATTGCGCAATGTATTAAACCCTGTCGCGGTATTATTGTTGCCAGAAGTGCCGGCAATCAACGCATCAGCTCCCACGGCCGTATTCGATAAACCTGTTCCGGTGCTACAAGTAATAAATCTTGAACCACCTATGTAAATAGAACCGTCAAGAAACATGTCTTTCCATGATTTGGAAGCTGAACCTATATTGAGATTATTATCATTTGCCGGAAGCAGCGTTGCATTTACGGCAGTGGTAGCATTTAAATTTGAGAGGCTTTGATTAGCGTTTTGTGCAAATGTGGTTTGAAAGCAAATAATGGTCAATACAATAGCATTAAACCTTTTCATAGATTTTTATTTTTGTTTGTAATGAATAGGCTGATATATAAGAAGACTTACTGCGGTATGCATATTACGGGGCACAGCAAGCCCGTGCCTGCAGGCACATTCAGTAAAGTGAGGTTAGTTACGAAACAATCAGGCGCCTAATTGCTTCATAAAGTCTGCATGATCCCAGGTAACCGTTATGCGCTCAATAATATTATCATCGCTAAAACGGAAAACA
The DNA here is from genome assembly GCF_900115755.1 of Parafilimonas terrae. Lineage (GTDB taxonomy): Bacteria > Bacteroidota > Bacteroidia > Chitinophagales > Chitinophagaceae > Parafilimonas > Parafilimonas terrae. Next base: position 35,727 of record NZ_FOXQ01000008.1, on the reverse strand, counting down.
AAAATGTGATCGCTGTCAAAAGTTTTTCCTTTGCTTTCAATGCCTGCAAAGTCTTTTGCCTGCGTACCACGAATTACAACCTGGCAGCGTATGGTGTTTTCATCTTCAGCAACGGCCGCATCTAAAGTGTTATCAATATCGGGGAAACAATCTGTCAATGTTATCCAGATGTTTTTACCCAACTCACCAATTTTACCGGTTCCGGCATCACCCAATGGCACAAATTCAACTATGCCACCGGCATTACAAAGCGACAACATTTTATCAATATTTTTTTGCTGATAGACAAACATAAATTCAACGCAGGCATTTTTTAAACTGAGCTCATGCTGCATTGCGACGGTGGTTTCCATAATGCATTTTTTTGTTTTTGGATAATTTGTTTGTTGAACAAAGTTATTTTACCTGCACGGGGCAGTATTGTAAGTATGCGTCAATCCGTTGTAAAAATGCGACAGCGAACGTGCTAAACTTCAATTAATAAATAATCAATTATTGCCTGCCGGTTTTTCTACATAGTTAGCGAGTTCTGTATTTTCCTTTAAATATTGTTGCGGTGTGCGGCCGGTAAATTCTTCAAAATCTTTTATAAAATGTGCCTGGTCATAAAAATCACATTCATAAAAAATCTTCGGCCAGTCAACTTTCTTTTTACCTGCAATAAGGTTGCACAAGTAACCAATACGGCGAATGCGGGCATAATATTTAGGGCTTAAGCCTACTTTCTGAAAAAATTTTCTTTCAAAGGTCCTGCGGCTCATATAGCTTTTTTCCAGTAGGTCATTTACCTGCAACATACCATTTTGCGCCACAATAAAATTGGCTGCTTCGTCAATATAATCAGGTTCGGGTTTCAGCGTACGTAATTGTTGCAGCATAAACGCTTCAAGCACCGCTACTTTTTCCTGCTCGCTATTGGCCGCTTTAATGGCAGCTATATATTTATCTATAATTTCTTTTGAAAATAATTTATACAGGTCAATGCGTTCTTCCACAAATTCAAACATTGGCCAGTTAAAAATTGTTGCCAGCGCCGCAGGTTTAAAAACAATACCCGCAATGCCTATCGTTCCCTGTAAAAACAAATTATAGCTGTAAATGCTTTGCCCCGATGCAAACTGGAGTGGCACGGGCAGCTTATCATATTTTTTATTTTGCAAATGATAAGCATCTCCATAATTAAATACAATAGAACCAAAACCACTTGGAGGAGATTCAACCATCATCATTGAATCCATAGGCCCTTCGCTATCCCAAATAAAATAACATGCTATGAACGGCTGCAATGCCGCACAAGGCGTATGCTTATGATAAAACATATTGTAAGATAAAAATTATGGATAACAGTGTGGTGACAGCTAAAACATGTGTTGCAGAGGTCTTCATGTTTTTGCTTTTTAGTGTTAATCATATTTATTATTGATGCAAAAACCACATCAGATATATATGTAATTCCTCCTGTACTGCAATATAAAATACAATCATAAATATGCATAATACAGGAGCCGCTAATTCAAAAATTAAGAAAGGCTGCCAGGCAATTGACCTACGTAGCAGCATCCCTTAGTTTTCATAAATTTTGATAAAAATTCAATCCTGCTGACATACTGTTGTCACAAAGAGAATTGACCTTTACATCGTGCAAACATTTAAATGATGAATTAAATTTTTAAATTAAAAATTAAGATATGAACCTCGCTTCTGTTAGAATAATTACGGCTGATATTAAAAGCCTGGTGAAATTTTATGAACACGTAACCGGCGTTACACCTATACAATACACTGAAGATTTTGCCGAACTAAAAACACAATCAGCCACTTTAGCCATTGGCAGCACCAATACCCTTCAATTTTTTGGAGGTGATGAAGTTGCAAAAGCAGCGCAAAACCATACAGCTATCATCGAATTCAGGGTTGCAGATGCAGATAAAGACTACGAAAGGCTCGCAGGTTTTCTTCAGCCTTATATTGTGCAAAAGCCCACAACAATGCCCTGGGGAAACAGGTCGCTTTTATTTCGGGACCCGGATGGCAACCTGGTTAATTTCTTTACGCCTGTTTCGCATGAAGCAATAGAGAATTCTGATGCAGGGAAGCAACAAAAATTTGCAAAAAAAGTTTGCTGTTGACGTTGTCATAAATAAAAGGCTTATAAACCCGGTGAGGCACATGCTTGTTTAAACATTTAAAAACAAGCATAATACAATTCTTAAATTGATATTTTTACGCCCTTACCAATAAACCAAGTATGGCATCAGGCTTTTTTGCAATTTTAGACGATATAGGCGCTTTAATGGACGACGTAGCGGTGGCAAGCAAAGTAGCTACCGGTAAAACAGCAGGAATATTAGGCGACGACCTGGCTGTGAATGCAGAAAAGGCCACCGGCTTCCTGTCTTCAAGGGAGTTACCGGTGTTATGGGCTATTACAAAAGGCTCGCTGCTTAATAAAGCTATTATAATACCAATAGCTTTATTATTGAATATGTTTCTTCCCATCGCCATAAAAATAATATTGGTTTTGGGCGGCTTTTACCTCGCTTATGAAGGGGTTGAAAAAATCATCGATTTTCTTTTTCACCGCGCTAAAAAAGGCCAGGAAGTAATTGCAGAAAAAGAAGAAAATAACAACAATGCAGAAAAAGCAAAAATAAAAGCGGCCATATCAACTGATTTTATTCTTTCTATAGAAATTGTGATCATAGCACTGGGAACGGTTTTAGATAAAAGCATGGCCATTCAGATCATTACGGTTATTGTTGTTGCAACATTGGCCACAATTGGCGTGTATGGAATTGTTGCGCTCATTGTAAGAATGGATGATGCAGGTTATAAGCTTATAAAACATACAAACAATAAGGGCTTTTTGTCAAAACTGGGAATACTACTGGTGAAGGCATTACCGGTTATTATTAAGATACTTGGTGTTGTTGGTACCATCGCTTTAATACTGGTTTCAGGCGGCATTTTTATACATTATGTTGATTACTTCCATCATCTTTTCCCGGGAATTCCACCCATAATTAAAGAGATATTGTTTGGTTTGCTTGCCGGCCTTATTGCGGTTGCAGTCATAACAGGCGGCAAAAAATTAACTGCATTAGTAAAAAGGCCATAAACCTGCTGCTGGCATAACGCAGTAATAATTCCCATTTACAGAAATTTTATAGTTTTGAAAAGGCTTTTGTATGATGAGTGATCGCTGTACAAAACCACCCGGCCTGAACGTTACCATAATATCATAGCAGGATAAGCAATGCAAATTCAGTTTCATCACATTGAACCTCATTTTCTGCTCAAGAGCTATATAGAAAAGATGTGGTTCTTTAAAAGCAGCGGAAAAATGCCTGCTGATGATATGAAACTGGTGGTGCCAAACGGGAATATCAAACTCACCCTTTCTTATCAAAACGGAGTTGTAGCCGCGATAAACGATAAAATATTTGCATCCAAAGAACACGATATTACTTTAACAGGCTTGATTGATGTGCCGGTAATATTAGACGTTGATAAGGATATCACTACAGAAACCATCGGCATTGAATTGAACCCGAAAGGGGCATACCGTTTTTTTCATTTTAAGCTGAATGATATTCAGAATAAAATCTATTCCCTGGGTGATGTGTTGGGAAATACAGGAAGCCGGTTAACGGAGCAAATCAGCAATACTGCATTGATACAGGAAAAAATAATTTTATTACAGCAGTTTCTTCTTAAACAACTTTCGCTATCCAATGATGATCTTATTTTTGAATATTGCATTGAAAAAATAGCTGCCTCAAAAGGAAGTATAACCGTTAAAGAATTAGAAAGAAAAACAGGTTACAGCAGCCGCTGGCTGAATTTAAAATTCAATGAAAAATTAGGTATAAGCCCAAAAAACCTTTGTTCCATAATTCGCTTCAAACAATACTACCAAGTATATATAAACAGCAAGGAAAAACCGTTTTCCAGGAACGACTTTTATAACGCGTATTACGACCAGTCTCATTTTATAAAAGACTTTAAACGCTTTACCGGCCTGGCTCCTACAAAGTTTGAAAAGCAAACAAACGATTTCGGTAAAAGTTATTACAGGGAATAGCACTTCCGATTTTTACAATATTGCCTTAATGGTTTTATCTTTTTTTGTATAACAATTAAAGACAAAACAATATGAAAAATAAAAGTTACAGTGCAGCCATTAATGTTGCCAAATCAGCAAAGCAAGTTTTCAATGCAGTTAGTGATGTAACAAAATGGTGGAGTAAAGATTTTGAAGGTAACAGCGAAAAGCTGAATGATGAATTTATCATTAACCATCCCGGCAAGCATTATTCAAAACAAAAATTAATTGAAGTTATTCCTGATAAAAAGATAGTTTGGCTTGTTACAGAAAGCCAGCTTACTTGGATTGAAAACAATAAGGAAGAATGGACAAATACAAAAATGATTTTTGAAATAAGCGGTAATGAAAACAAGACTGTTCTTCATTTTACACACGAGGGGCTTTCTCCCGAGAAAGAATGTTATGCAATGTGCGAAAAAGGGTGGGATATAGTTATTAAAGATTGGTTGTTTCACTTTATTTCAGTGGGCACACCTTCTGCAAAAATGGCTGAAGCAGCGAAGATCAGGAACCGGCATTTTGAGGATACAACCACAACATCAAAAAAGGATTTTCATAAAACCATTACGGTAAGCGCTTCTGCAGAAGAAGCTATGAAAAAAATAAGCCAGGTAAACGCCTGGTGGAAAAAAGATTTTTCAGGCAGTGCTGAAAAATTGGATAATGCATTCACCGTTCCGTTTGGAGCGCCTTCTTTTGTTGAGTTCGTTGTAAGCGAATTCTCACCCGGCAAAAAACTAGCCTGGAAAGTTACTGATTGCTATTTGCCCTGGTTTAAGGATAAAAAAGAATGGAATAATACAGAAGTTGTTTTTCAGCTTTCCCAAAATAACGGAAAAACCAAAATTGACTTTACGCATATGGGCCTTACGCCGGAAGTTGAATGTTATGATGTTTGTGAAAAAGGATGGAATGGTCATATTAACACCCTCGAAAAATTCATTAACGAAGGCAAAGGCCTTTCGGAATAAATGCCCCTGCAAAAAATACCCTGAATTCTTCCGGCAACTTGCGTAGCCGGAATTTTTTTAAAAATTATTTCGGCCTGGTTGTCCTATTCTGTTTCATTAAGTTGTCATTTGTTTTTAATTACTAAATATTTGAATGATGAAACAGAGAATTAAAATTAATGAAACAGGCCGCGAAGCAATTACGGCCCTTTACCCGCTTAATAAATACCTTGCAAAATCTTCTATTGAAAACGCCTTATTCGACCTGGTTCATTTCCGCGTATCACAAATAAATAAATGCGCTTTTTGCCTTGATATGCATTCTAAAGACCTGCGGGCCATGGGCGAATCGGAACAACGTTTATATGTGCTTGATGCCTGGAGGGAAGCGCCTTTTTACAGTGATCGCGAAAAGGCGGCATTAGCATGGGCAGAAGCATTAACACAATTGGGAAGTGGTTCGGTACCCGACGAAATTTATGAAAATGCACGCACCCAATTTTCTGAACAAGAACTGATCGACCTTACCATGGGTGTTATTGCCATCAACAGTTATAACCGCATTAATATTGCATTCGGGGCAGATGTGGGCAGTTATAAAGTTGGCCAGTTTGCTTAACCTATGTTTCTTCTTTAACTGCAAAGAAGGCTAATTTCTTTGCAGTTATTACAATTCATTTTAAAAACTTAAAAAAATAAAACCATGAAAGAATTCTTATTTATTTATCGCAGGGATGTTAACAATATTCCCAAAGGTTCACCGGAAGAGATGCAAATTGAAACGAAACGATGGATGGACTGGATAGGCAGCATTGCCGCACAAAATAAGTTAGTGAACAGGGGCAATCGCTTAGAAGTTGGGGGGAAAGTGGTGAAGGGGCTCAGCCTTGTTACAGATGGCCCTTATGCGGAAATAAAAGAGTCCATTGGCGGTTATTCCATTGTGAAAGCCAATACTATAGAAGAAGCTTGTGAAATGGCAAAAGGCTGTCCTGTATTTTCTATTGGCGGCACTGTGGAAGTAAGAGAAATCAGCGTGATGTAATTATCAAAAAAAACTTCTGAACCTGTCCTATGTTTATTTCACAGATTGTCGTTTGTTTTTAATCATAAATTAAATTACAATGAAAGATTTTCTTTTCATCTTCCGTGTTGATTATGCAGGAATGGGCCGGCTTTCTGCTGAAGAACTTCAAAACGTTGCAGCAGCAGCCAAAGGCTGGATTGAAAATATTGCTGCACAAAATAAATTGGCAGATAAAGGCAACCGTTTAATACCGGGCTCGGGAAAAGTTTTAAGGAGCAAGGACATTATTACAGACGGGCCTTACGTGGAAACCAAAGAAGCTATAAACGGTTACCTCATTATAAAATCAGCTACGATTGAAGAAGCTGTTGATATTGCAAAAAACAACCCGCTGTTTAAACTTAATATAGGCGGGAGCATAGAAATAAGAGAGGTAAGCACTATTTAATTCCCCGAAAAAAGCCTTCGTACTTTTGCGAAGGCTTTTTCTTTTATGAATGATGATAAATTAATACCGCATTTGTTTCGCACAGAGTACAGGAAAATAATTGCTGTGCTTTGTAAAACATTCGGACTTGAACATATTGAGATAGCAGAAGATATCGCCAGCGATACATTTCTCCAGGCATCAGAAACCTGGGGCATTAAAGGCCTGCCTGATAACCCCGCAGCATGGCTAACTACCGTTGCTAAAAACAAAGCGAAAAACTACCTGAAGCATAATAAGATTTTGCTTGATAAAATAATGCCCGGCATTAAATACAGCGCCCCTCAAACCGAAGAAACAATAATAGACCTGAGCACTGAAAACATTCGTGACAGCCAGTTAAAAATGATGTTTGCGGTTTGCCATCCCTGCATTGCCACAGAAGCACAGATAGCATTGGCATTAAGGGTTCTCTGCGGTTTTGGCATTGATGAAATCGCTTCTGCATTTTTAACGAACAAGGCAACCATCAATAAAAGACTTGTAAGGGCTAAAGACAAATTGCGCAGGGAAAAAATTTCTATTGAGTTGCCGTTGCCCGATGAAATTAATAACCGCCTGGATGTTGTATTGAGAACTTTATATCTTTTATACAATGAAGGTTATTATACTTCGCAAAATGAAAATATATTACGCAGGGAACTTTGCTATGAAGCCATGCGCCTGACATTTTCATTAATAGAAAATGAGCAAACAAACCTCCCGCAGGTGAATGCCTTATTCGCATTAATGAGTTTTCATGCTTCGCGGTTTGATGCAAGGATGAATGAAAAAGGAGAAGCTGTTTTATATGATGAGCAGGATGAAACGCTCTGGGATAAAAAACTAATTCAGCAGGGCGAATATTTTTTACAGCAGTCATCGCGTGGAAAGCAGTTATCCAAGTATCATCTTGAAGCAGGCATTGCCTATTGGCACACATACAAAGAAGACACGAAAGAAAAATGGGAAAACATTTTGCAGTTATATAATCAATTGCTGATGCTGGAATACTCACCGGTTATTGCATTAAACCGAACGTATGCTTTATCAAAAGCTAACAGCATTGATGAAGCCATTGCAGAAGCCGAAAAACTGCAGCTCACCCATAATCATTTATACCATACTTTACTGGGAGAATTATACAAAAATAAAAATGTGCAAAAGGCAGCCTTCCATTTTTCTGAAGCATTGCAACTCGCTAAAACCCCGGAAGACAAACAGCTTATACAACGAAAGATAGATGCGTTATAACGATGTCTTTTTAATGCATTGTTTCTTCTTGCTTTTCCGGTAAAGATTAATCTGCAGATTTAAGGGCACACCGTTATTATCTTTACAACGCTTTGCAAAATGTATGATTTTGCAAATCTGAAAACATAATGATATTACTTTTAAACCCCATAATGAAAAAGCATGAAGAAATATATACTGCTTATTGTTGGCATCATCAGTTTAATACAATTAAAGGCACAAAACAGTAAGCCATACGATATATGTGTTTATGGTGGAACGGCGGCCGGTGTAATAGCAGCTTATACAGCAAAGCAATCAGGCAAAACAGTTTTGCTTATAGAACCGGGCAAACATGTGGGTGGCTTAACAACAGGCGGTTTAGGCTTTACCGACATAGGTAACAAATATGCCATCACCGGCCTTGCAAGAGATTTTTACCGCCGCGTAGGAGAACATTACGGAAAGTTTGAACAATGGATTTTTGAACCGCATGTTGCTGAAAATATATTGATGGATTGTTTAAAACGTGCATCGGTGCAACCACTGCTTCAGCACAGGGTGGTGCGTGTTGAGAAAAAGAACGGGTTTATTAAAAATATTACAATTGAAAGCAGCAGCAATCCCGGCACTAATGCTTATCAAACAATAACTGCAAAGGTATTTATTGATTGCTCTTATGAAGGCGACCTTATGGCGAAAGCAGGCGTATCATATTTTACAGGCAGGGAAGCCAACAGCCTTTATAATGAAACGTACAATGGCGTTCAGTTAAGGGACAAGCACCAGTTCCCGGATGGCATTGATCCTTATAAAATTCCTGGCAAACCAGAAAGCGGCTTGTTATGGGGCATCAGCAATGAACCATTGCAGCCGCAAGGCAGCGGTGATAAAAAAATACAGGCTTATAATTTCAGGATATGTTTAACCAGCGATCCTGCTAATAAAACAGACATTACAAAGCCTGCAGATTATGATCCTTCCCGCTATGAATTGCTGCTGCGTTACCTGGAAAAAAAACCGGCTAAAGACCTGGGAGGTTTTTTGAAGTTTGACCTGATGCCCAACAATAAAACAGACATCAATAATAACGGCCCTTTTTCAACAGATATGATCGGCATGAATTATAATTATCCTGAAGCTGATTATAAAACGCGTTCTGAAATACAGGCAAAGCACGAAGCTTATACCAAAGGGCTTTTATATTTTATAGGCCATGATCTGCGCATGCCGCAGCATTTGCGTGAACGCATGCTGCGCTGGGGTTATCCGAAAGATGAATATACCGATAACCATAACTGGTCGCCACAAATGTATGTGCGTGAAGTAAGGCGCATGAAAGGAGATTATGTTATGACGCAGGCAAACTGTGAAGGAAAGGAAGTTGTGGAAGATGGCATTGGCATGGCCGCCTACACAATGGATTCGCATAATTGTGAACGCATTGTAGTAAACGGTATGGTAAAAAACGAAGGCGATGTGCAGATTGGAGGCTTTGGCCCCTACCCTGTTTCTTACCGCTCATTAATACCCAAACCTTCAGAATGTAAAAACCTGCTGGTGCCGGTTTGTTTATCTGCAACACATATTGCTTATGGCTCTATAAGAATGGAGCCTGTTTTTATGGTGCTGGCGCAATCTGCTGCAATGGCTGCTGTAATGGCCGTTGATTCAAACAAAGCTGTTCAGGATATTAATATAAAAAAGTTACAGCAGGAACTTATTATGAACCCGCTGGCTGATAACAGCACGCCTGAAATATTGGTTGATAATGATGACGCTGTGCAGGCCATTGTTAAAGGCAACTGGCAAAAAGAAACAAGAGGTTCTTACGGCCCGTCAATGTATGTGACAAACGGAGCAGCCGGTGAAACGGCTTCGGTAACATTTATGCCGGCTGTAAAAAAAGCAGGCAGCTATAAAATATATACCTACATGCCAAAGTTTGCTTCACTGTCGCCATTAATTACTGCGGAAGTTTATGATGGTAAAACAATCATTAAAAAAGAAATAAAAGAGAGCGATATAAATGTGCAGGGGCAAACATCGGGTGAATGGGTTGAGCTGGGCTCATATAGCTTACCTGCAGGAAAAAAGGCCTATGTAAAAATTTCCAATAAAGGCAGTCAAACTATTGTAGCGGACGCCGTGTTGTTTGTTCCGGAGTTTAAGAATATCAATTTTTAAAACTTAACAGATTGAAAATTAAAAATTTAAACCAATCAATTTCATATTGGGAAAAAGTAAAAAAAGCTATCTTTAGTGTATCACCGCTTTTGGCATGATTATAGGCAATACAGTAAACCCGGTTTGATAATTTTTGATACGTTTCTGCTAAGTTCTTATCAATAACTACAGACTTTCATAAAAATCATTACAATGAAAAAAGTATTATTGATTGATGACGACGAAGAAGATCAGGAATTTTTTATTGAACAATTACTTGAATATAAATCCAGTCTCCAGGTCATATCCGCATACGACGGGGAAGAAGGCTTGAAATTAATTCACTCAATAAAACCCAAGTGGGTGTTTTTAGATGTTAACCTTCCACGCATTAATGGTTTAAAACTCCTCGAATCCATTAAAGAATTTTTGCAGGCCGAAAATATATCTGTTTATATGTATTCAACAAACGCAGGCCTTCAGAACAAAAAGCAAGCATCTGAATTAGGCGCAAAGCATTATTTTCAGAAACCTGAAAGCATACCTGAATTAAGATCAATTTTCAAAAAGGCATTTGGAGAATAATTTTTTTTAATTCAAACAAATGCCTGCTATTTAGTTTGATAAATTTTTATTGCAGCCAGAATATTTGCATCTGTGTATTATAACCTTTGATAATTCTCCAGCTTAAATTCATTCTTTTACTTATTCAATTTTCAAACTTTTTACAGGATTTGCCACCGCTGCTTTTACGGTAACCATTTTGAAGCAGTAATGCAGGCAAGCGGTATGGTTATTATAAATGCTATCAGTAATAAAAATGCAAACTCACGATAAAGCAGCTTCAATATATTTCCTTGTTACTATGAAGCTATTTCAACTTCTCCATTCTTACCGCAAATAAATCGCTGCGTGGTTTTCATTCTTATCATTAACATGTAAACTTGCAATAATGAAAGTCATCAATAATATTTTGCTATTTATAATAATAAGTTTTTTGGGTAGTGTAAAAAGCAATGCACAGCAGCACACATTTTCCATTGTAAACAAAACAAAAGTTGAAAGGGTCAATGAACTTGTTATTCTTAAAAGGAGTGATATTGAAAAATACGCAGGAAAAACTTCGGGCGATTCCGGTTATGAAATCATATCAGGGAATGATAAAATAGTTTATCAAACTGTTGATACAAATTATGATGGCAATTGGGATGAACTCGTTTTTTTATCATCATTCAAACCAGGTGAAAAAAAAGTTTTTAAACTTGTTATGACTAATGAACCTGTTGCAAACACAGCAACTGCAATGGCGCATGTGCGCATGAAATATAAAAATGCAGACGATAGTTTTGGTGAAAGTGTAGCCAGCGCAACCATGCCATATCAAAATCCACCAACGGATTTCAGTAAACAAAAATTACCGCCTTATTTAACGGAAGGTCCGGGTTGGGAAAATGATAAAGTGGCTTTTCGTTTATACTTTGATACAAGAAATACAATTGATATTTATGGCAAGCGCATTCCCGGTATGGTGATGGATACAGTGGGCGCCAATCCGGCAAACAGCTATCATAATTTATCAGCATGGGGGATGGATATTCTGCATGTTGTAAAATCGCTTGGCGCCGGTTCGCTGGCCATTGCCACAAAAGATGAAAACGGCAAAGACACGCTAATACGGTTAGGCGGCAAAAACATTGCAAAAGAAACATATCAGCAAATAGCCGATGGCCCTTTGTATGCAGCTTTTAACATGCATTATGAATGGAAGATTAATGGTAAACCTGTCACCATAAACCAGCAGGTTAGCATTTGGGGCGGGCAATATTTTTATGAAAGCAACGTAACGGTAATCGGCGCGCCGGAGGGTTCAAATCTGGTGAGCGGCATTGCAGATTTTTATGAAAATGCAGTTGATAGTTTTCATACTTCAAACACGGCTGCCTTATTATCGCATGGCAAACAATCTGAGAATAAAGATGAATTAGGCATGGCAGTTTTACTTCCGCAAAAAACATTCGCCTTTTTTAAAGAAGCGCCAAAGTCCAATTCTGATGTAATGGAAACACATCTTGCTGCTCAAAATATTACAGACAATGAACCGCTAACATTCAGGTTTTATAGTTGCTGGAAACTGACGGATAAAAGATTTGTTTCAAAAGGTTTTTTCAAACAATTTCTGCATAACGAAGCAGAAAAATTTGGAAAGCCATTGCAGGTGAAATGGAAATAAAACGAGTGAAGGATGAATGGTCAGTTGTGAAATTCATGTGTTATCAATATTTAATTCACCATTCAATTGTTGCATCCATAATACATACCTTACCATTCGTGAAATAAAAAATACCGTTTGTATGAGATTCTATGCCGGCAATTCCGGGGCTGTATATCTTTACGCCTTCAAATAAAAGAGCATTGCTCTATATATTATGAATACATTTCTTCAAAAGAAATTCACTATTTGCCGGTTAAGGGAAAATCCGCCGGAAGTTCCTGTCCTGTAATCTTCGCCGGTAAAAATTTACCGGTTTGTAAAGGCGCATAGCCGCCATCTTTTCAAATTAAATAATAAAATGAGATCAACATTATTGCTGATCGCCTGTGTTACTTTATTAATACTGGTGATCAGGAAATACATAACTATACAGGAAAATAAGAAATCATTACAGCCAAAAACGGTTCATCATAACATAATAAAAGATGCTTACAGCCTGCTGCCCGAAGACCTAAAGATTGGTCAGCTTCATAGTTATTAAAAAGCGTTGCACAAAAGGAGAAAAAATTGGCCGGGATTTGTTTTGCCACAGACGCACAGATAAATAAACATCCTGGTATCTGTGGCTGATTATTCTTTAATGCTTCTTAAAGATTACCGTCAAATGTATATTTAAAATCCACCAGCCACCTGTCATTCCTTTTAATAACCTTCACTTTTCGTGCAACCTTATCATAAGAATTTTTGTAATTAATAATATGGGTTGAATCATTTATCGTTTCATCGGCATTAATGATAATGGAAGCGCCGCTGTAGCTATACTTTTCATCAGAGGGCTTTAAATTATAGTCGCGTTTTATTTTTAAAAGGTCTTCTGTATTAACGCTGTCATTGATCATATAAAAAGCAGCTTTATCAAAATCTCCTTTTAAACATGCATCAATAAATTCACGCCCGCCTTCCAGCGCTGTTGCCGCAGGCAAATAATTATTGCCCATACAGGAAGCAAGTAAAATAACAACAAGAACATTGCAGGAAATTTGCCGTATCGTTTTCATCAGCCTCAAAATTACAATCAAAAATTTGTCTGCAGAAACTTTGGAAATATGCCTGATTGTAATTAATATCGTTACGGGATTTTTTTAAAGGCTAACGTGCTATGGAAAATGCTGCATCCCTCATTCTTTTTATTTATTGTGTTTGCGTGCAGTTATGCTTTTCCGAATAATATTTAGAAAAACACTTTGTAAAATCATCTGCTTCGTATAAGGATTTATAACTGCCTGGTTTGAGAAATTATTTTATATAACCATATAGCCGAAAAGGTATTCAGAGTAGGCCAAAAACTTACAGCATGTTCAACACTCCTGTTCTCGATGTTGCCATTGGGCTTGTTTTTATTTTTTTGTTATACAGCCTGCTTGCCACGTCTGTTAATGAAGCTATTGCAACGGGCCTCTCGCTGCGGGCAAGAATGCTTAGGAAAGCCATCATGCTGCGCATGCTTTCCAATACAGAAGAAGAAAATAAAATACTCAACTTCCTCAAAGGCTTCGCCGGGATTTTTACAGAGATAGTTTACATTTTTGGCGGTGCGCCGGAGAAGAAACCTGAAGATAAAAATATAGGCGACCAGTTTTATTCGCATCCTATAATTAGAAACTATGCATCGAGCAGTTTTTTTAAAATTCCCTCCTATCTTGCTGCTTCCAACTTTGCCATAATTCTTATTGAAAGTTTAAAAGAAGATTTTAATAACAAGATCAATGAGATTGCAGCTCAAAAAATTGGCAACGGAAAATCTGTTCGTGAAGTGCTTGATGAGCTGAACAACAGCCCTGATGTTATCAAAATAAAAGAATTGCTTGATTATTACGCCTGGTACTATGCTGCAAACCCGGGCATTAAAACCTATAATGAACTGCCCGGCCTGCCGCGTGGGCTTGACAAAGAGATACACTGCATCCTGCAGTTGCACCTGCGCAACAGCTTATTTGATTTTAATGCATTTAATAAAAAAATTGAAGGCTGGTATAACGATACGATGGACAGGGTGAGCGGCTGGTACAAAAGACAAACACAATTCATACTTTTTGTGCTGGGCTTTGCTCTCGCTTTTATTTTTAATGTTGATACCGTTGCCATTACCAATAAATTATCAACAGACAAAGATGCAAGAGACCAGGTGGTGCAGTTAGCTGTGCAGTCAGCAGATTTATATAAAAATGATCCGCGGGTGCAAAAACAGCAGCAGCCTGCCAACGGGGAAACAAATCCTGATTCATTATTAAAACTTTCACAGGGTTATTTAAATGAAGCTAAAAGAACTTTGGACTCCAGTCTTAAAAACCCGAATATGGTTGCCGGTCTTGGCTGGGGCGAATATGGAAAAGATGACCCGGCATTTATACGCAGGCTTTCGGCCAAATGCTTTCACCGGTTTTTAATTTTTGGAAGAATACGGATGAAAGATTCGCTTAATGCGGTAAGCAATCGTATAAACAAAGAAATCTCCCTTCAGCAAAAACCGGTTAATAAAGACTCATTAATACTTGTTCAGTTTTATAAAGAACAGGTAAAAAATTTCCCTGTTAGAATAAAAACATCTTATATATTTTATTCAGTCGGCGCTAAAAAAATACTTGGGTTTATGATCACGGCTTTTGCCATTTGCCTGGGTGCACCTTTTTGGTTTGATCTTTTAAATAAACTCATTAAAATACGCGGGGCAGGCAACAATAACAACAGCAGTAATACGGTTGATTTAACTGCAGCAAAAGAAACCTCAACCACTATGACTAATACAACAAGCACACAAAATACCAGCGAGGAGGCTGTAGGATAGTTATGCCGCAATTAATGGTTACAAAAAAATTGAATAAGCGCAGTGCTTTGCCAATGATATTGCCTGACGCTAATAATATTGTTGACACCGTGCCTAAAGGTTATATATTTTTCGGCACTGAAGTTATGGCTGTTCCCGGCATTACATTGCCACAGCCGCCACTTGATAAATGGTATAAAGACAGCGATGGCTTTTTTTATTGGGGCGGCGCATTAATGATAGTAAAAGATGTAGCAACGGAAATACATCCGCCAACGCCTGTTTCAGGTGTTTCTGCATTGCAAATAAAGTTTGCCACCGGCGCATTAACATCCTATGCTGAAAAATTTTCAACATTTTTAAATGATGCCTGCACCCGTTTTCAAATTAATACACCAGCCCGTGCATTATGTTTTTTAGCGCAGGTGGGCCATGAAAGCGGCGGATTGTTTTATACAGAAGAATTAGCCAGCGGAAAAGCTTATGAAGGGCGGGCCGATTTAGGCAATACGCAGCCCGGCGATGGCATACGTTATAAAGGAAGAGGGCTTATACAAATTACAGGCCGGGCCAATTATACATCGCTTAGTAATGACCTTGGAATTGATTGTGTGAATAACCCTTCTTTATTGGGCGGGCGTAATGCCAATGTATGCACGCCGGAACAATTAAAAAACGCGGCATTAAGTGCAGGCTGGTTTTGGAATTCGAGGAAATTAAATGACCTCGCAGATAAGATGGATATAACAAAACCGATTGAAGACGATTTGAACCTTACTCAATTTAAAGCCATCACCAAAAAAATAAACGGCGGGTATAACGGGTTATCAGACAGGGTTGCCCGCTATAAAGCAGGGGCAAGTTTGTTTGTATAAGCCCGGGGTAATTAATATATTTTGAGGTATAATAAAAAGCCTGGACAGACGTTAACCCTGCAGCGCCTTATTCAAAAAAACAATAAGCGGGTACAACGCTTCAAAAGCTTTTATAATGGTTGCCTCAAATTTTTTATCAGTCAATTGTTCATCACTTAAAGGCGACATGGCAACAACACTTTTAAGCTTTATAAATTCAATAGCGGGATTATTTTCATCATAACCTTTCGGCGGCCTTGTTAAACTCCATTCACTATCGCTGCTGATGCCTTTTGTATAAACCGCTTTAAATTTTTTATTATTAATGATGCTTTTAAACTCATCAAAATTGTAATCAATTTCCTGCCGCACTTTTTTCAGCATATCAGCATCGGGCTGGTAAATGCCACCGCCAACAAAACTCCCGCCCGGCTGCAGGTGCAGGTAATAACCGCCTGTATTGCTCTTTTTGCCACCAGCATTTATGTATGCGCCAAAGTTGGTTTTGTAAGGCGATTTGTCTTTGCTGAAACGTATATCGCGATTAATCCTAAACAGGCAATCTTTTGGCGCAAGCGATACCAATGTTGCATCCGTTTTTGAAAAACCCGATAATATAGTTTGAAGCGAGGCCGTAAAATCTTCTTTGGCCGCTTCATATTTTTTGCGGTTAGCATCAAACCATTCTTTGTTATTATTTTTTGCAAGTTGCTTTAGAAATTGAAGTGTTGATGTTTGTAGCATAGTATGTAGTTAGTTGAATAGTTGATTGGTTCATTAGCTCAATAAACCTGGCAGGCACTTTTTGATCCAGGCCATCTCACATTCACGCTTGACCCTGCCCGACTGAGCCGGTCAGGCGGGGATTCACGTTTGATGTAGTCAAACTCCTGAATATATCTTCCAGGTTATTGCCTTCTGTTTGTAAGGAAGTTATATCCAACTGTTCAGCAACAGCGAATTCAAGCAGTTGCCTGCGCAGCTCATTGGTATCGCTGGTGGATATTTTAAAGCTTTGATCATTTACTGCAACAACCTGTTTGGCGCCGGGTAAACTTTCAAGCTGCGCTTTATTGATCTTCGTTGAAAAACTTACTGCAATACTATTTGACTGCACATTTTGCTTAAGCGCTTCCACACTGCTGTCGGCAACAAGCTGGCCTTTGTTGATGATGATAACCCGATCGCAGATGGCCTGTACTTCCTGTAAAATATGCGAAGAAAATAATACCGTTTTATTTCGCCCCTGTTCTTTAATAACGTTGCGTATTTCTATTATTTGATTAGGGTCCAAACCGCTGGTTGGTTCATCCAGAATTAAAACTTCAGGATCATGTAATAACGCCGCGGCAAGGCCAACACGTTGCTTATACCCTTTTGAAAGCTGCCCTGTTCTCTTTTTGCTTTCAATTGACAGGCCTGTCAATTCAATAACGTTTTGAATTTTTTCTTTTGCATGTTGAATCTCATGCACGCCCGCAATAAACTGCAAATATTCCTTTACATACATATCGTAATACAAAGGATTAGATTCCGGCAGGTAACCAATTTTTTTCTTGGCATTCATCACATCCTTACTTACATCTGCGCCACACACTTTTATATTGCCATCATCGGGTTGTAAATAACCGGTTATCATTTTCATGGTGGTACTTTTGCCCGCGCCATTAGGGCCAAGAAAGCCAACAATTTCTCCTTTACCAACAGAGAAAGAAACATTGTTTACGGCTTTTTGCTCACCGTATTGTTTTAAAAGATTTTTTACTTCAATTGACATGCTTTTATTATTGAACCTTCTTCTATTTTTAATTCCAAGGGGATGATAAGATTGTTTCTATTTTATATTTGGTCACTTTCTTTTCTTGATAAAAGAAAGTAACCAAAGAAAATCAAGAAAAAATGATATTGCAAAGTGCATATTGGTTTTTTATTTGTCTTTGCGAACCTCCTTCGTCGGTTTCAGCACATTTTTTTCCACGCCCCGATTAAACTTTTGTGCTGATGACTTTTCAGCAGTTTAGCCTTGATGCTTAGGTTCAATCAGCGTGAGTATGTTCAAGAGCTTAATTGTTTATAGCTGTTACATTCACGTTTGACGATTCACTTTTCACGAAAATCAATCCTGTAAATCCATTAATCCCACAAATCAGGGCTCAGACAAGCTGCCATCTGTTCAACGGTACAAGTGTTGCGACGCAAGGAACGATGCCACAATGTATCAATTGCTGGTCACCAAATAAATCAAGCTGCCTGCAAGGCCATAACAACTATAAATTTTCAACGAGCTTACATTCACGTCTGACGATTGACGATTCACGAACCCTGTCAGCATTCACAAAGATAGCCGCTGTAATAAAGCAGAGGCTTACCACTCCGTTAATAAAAACATTTTATTCTTTGCTATGTAAAGATGTTTAATAAATTTACGCCTCACAATAAATATATAGCTCATGCCATATCCGTTTCAGATCACATCGTTGGAAGAATACCAGTTACGTTACAAGCAAAGTGTTGAAAACCCCGAAAAATTCTGGAGTGAAGTAGCCGAAAGTTTTTTATGGAAAAAGAAATGGGATAAAGTGCTCGAATGGAATTTTACCGAACCTAAAGTGGAATGGTTTAAGGGTGCTAAACTAAACATTACAGAGAATTGCATTGACCGCCATTTGGCAGAAAAGGGCGACCTGCCCGCTATTATATGGGAACCAAATAATCCTGAGGAAAGAACAAGAGTGGTTACGTACAACCGCCTGCATAAACGCGTTTGCCAGGTGGCGCAAATGCTAAAAAACAATGGCGTTAAAAAAGGAGACCGTGTCTGTATTTATATGGGCATGGTACCCGAACTGGCTTATGCTGTTTTGGGTTGTGCAAGAATAGGCGCTATTCATTCTGTAATATTCGGCGGCTTTAGCGCACAAAGTATTGCAGACCGTTTGGAAGATGCAAAGGCCGAATATATTATTACCTGCGATGGCGCTTATCGCGGCGAAAAAGTTATTCCGTTGAAAGATGTGATTGATGATGCATTGGTAGGCAATAAAACCGTAAAAAGGGTAATTGTTTTTACAAGAACGAGAACACCCGTATCTATGATAAAAGGCCGCGATATATGGTGGGAAGATGAAATGCTGTATGCCGAAGAACAGGTGGAAAAAAATGGCGTTGTTAAGTTTGATGCGGAAGAAATGGATGCGGAAGACCCGTTGTTTATTTTATATACATCCGGTTCCACCGGAAAACCCAAAGGCGTGGTGCACAGCTGCGCGGGTTACATGATATTTACCGCATACAGTTTTGTAAATGTATTTCAGTACCAGTTTCCGCAAGTGCATTTTTGCACGGCAGATATTGGCTGGATAACCGGCCACAGCTATATTGTTTACGGCCCGCTGGCTGCCGGTGCAACATCATTAATGTTTGAAGGCATTCCTACCTGGCCCGATGCCGGGAGGTTCTGGAATATTGTTGACAAATACAAAGTAAACATTCTGTACACAGCGCCCACAGCCATACGCAGTTTAATGGGCTTTGGCGAAGCGCCTTTAAAAGATAAAGACCTTTCTTCATTGCAGATTCTGGGCACTGTTGGTGAACCCATTAATGAAGAAGCCTGGCATTGGTATGATGAAAATATCGGCAAGAAAAAATCGCCCATTGTTGATACCTGGTGGCAAACAGAAACAGCGGGCATATTGATCTCGAACCTGGCAGGCGTAACGCCATCAAAGCCAAGCTGGGCAACGCTTCCGCTGCCTGGTGTGCAGCCGCTGCTGGTGGATGAGAGTGGCCAGGAAGTTACAGAGCCTGATGAAGAAGGCTTATATAAAGGCAACTTATGTATTAAGTTTCCATGGCCTTCCATTATACGCACCACCTATGGCGATCATGAACGTTGCCGCACCAATTATTTTGCTACTTATCCTGGCCTGTATTTCACCGGCGACGGTGTTTTAAAAGATAAAGATGGCAACTATCGCATTACTGGCCGTGTGGATGATGTATTGAATGTAAGCGGTCACCGCATTGGCACTGCTGAAGTAGAGAATGCTATTAACATGCACAGCGGCGTTGTTGAAAGCGCGGTTGTAGGATACCCGCACGATATAAAAGGCCAGGGTATTTATGCTTATGTAATTTATACCGGCACCCACGATGCTGAGCTTACCAAACGCGACATTACCATGACTGTTAGCCGCATCATTGGCCCTATTGCCAAGCCTGATAAAATACAGTTTGTAAGCGGGTTGCCTAAAACACGCAGCGGAAAAATTATGCGCCGCATTTTGCGCAAGATAGCCGAAGGTGAAACCAAAAATATAGGCGATACCACTTCATTGCTCGACCCGAATATTGTGGAAGAGATTAAGAACGGGAAGGTGTAGGAGATATTATAAGGTATTTGTGTAAAATTAATATACTGCCTCATCTAAAAGTTATATCATAAAGCAGATTAGGGTACCGGGCACTTTTAAGCGCCACCTGCATTTGGAATTTCATCTAATTCAGGAAAAAAGAAGTGCAATAATTAATAAGTTCAATTGAAAGCATAGAAAGTTTCTATGCTTTTTTCTTGACTTTGACGAAAGAAAATTGTGCCGCAAGTTGACAAAGAAAACGAACAGCCAAAAACTAAACATTCTATGCGTACGAACTACAGCAAATGAAAGCGCCATTGAACGAAGCCTTGCATGCTCTCACCTGGACCTTTTCTCTTACAAACTATTCAAAAACTTAATCAGCTTAGCCCTTTCAGCAGATGACAAATTCATAAACTGTTCTTTAGCTTTTTCGGCTTCACCACCATGCCATAAAATAGCTTCTTCAATGCTGCGGGCACGGCCATCATGCATGTAATAAGGTGTTCCGTTTGTTTTGGGAAAAAGGCCAATTCCCCATAAAGGCATGGTGCGCCATTCGCTACCGCTGGCATCAAAATCAGGGCGGCCATCGGCTAAGCCAGGCCCCATATCATGCAGCAATAAATCAGTATAAGGATGAATGCGCTGGTTGGATAATTGCGATACAGCAAAATCAATCCCCGTTTGCACTGTTGGTATGTGGCATTTGGCGCAACTGATCTGCGCAAACAATTTTGCGCCCTGCACATTACTGCTGTCATTCACATCGCGGCGGGCCGGTACTGCTAAAGTTTTAATATAAAATGTAACAGCATTCAATATACTGTCGGGCAATTCTATTTTGGTTCTTGTTTGTGTGTATTGAGATTGCCCCTTACTGCTTTCGTCGGGGAGTAAATAACTGGTTACGCCCATATCCTGCTGATAGGCAAGGGCAACCTGTCGCTCTATTGTGCTGGTATTGGCTTTTAACCCAAATCGTCCCAACTGCTTTTTATTTACGGCAGTATCAAAAATGTAATTAGGTTTCCCGCTTATGCCGTCGCCATCTTTATCGCTTTCATCAGCAAAAGATAAAATGGTGCTTTCAGGGATATTTTCCAGTAAACCGGCGCCAAAAACGGGCGGCGCTAATCTTGGTGATAAATAATAAACAGCAGGTAAAGGATAATATGGATTTTGCAATGTGTATGTCGGCACGCGTAATGTTACAAAGCTTCCATCTGCATAATTAATTATGCTGTCTTTATAAGTAATATCAATATGTGCCTCAGGCTGCACGCCAAGCAATGCTTTATCCTGCACCTGGAAACCATAACCTGGAGCACTTAACGGCGCTCCATGTTCATCCAGGCCGGGAATGCTTATCCTGAATAACAGCGATGAATTCTGAAAGCCTGCTGTGGGTGTTCCTTTGCCATCATTATGGTGGCAGGAAATACAGGAAACATTATTGAAGATGGGGCCTTTGCCACCGAATACAGTTGAGTCGGCAACGAAGGTCTGTTCAAAGTTTTGATCACCTAATCCATGCACGATAAGGTCTCTTCTGTTTAAGCCGTCAATTTCATGTGTAAAAGCCTGTGATGAAACATCGAATACTGTTGCTGCACCACCGCTTAACCTGTCATCATAACCTGAAGCAGGAAATGTATCTGCCCTGTTGCACATAACAAAGGCAGATACAATACCTGTCATCAGCAGCAAAGTCTTCAAATACTTCATTATAATCTCTGTACTTATTAATTTTTAATGTTTGCCAGCAGGAACGGCTGTAATTCTTCTTCGAGGATGTCCCTTACTTCGCCAATAGCGTCCATTAAACCCTGCAACTGTACCCTTTGTTCAAAAATGGCTAATTCAAAAGGACCATTAACTGTACTGAATGCATTGATGGCGTTATCAAACTTTTGCCTTATCTGGTTATCCAGGTTTTTATTCATGGATGATACAATATTTGTTAAGCCTGTTCCCTGTGCTTTATATTTTCCGAGATATACATTGTAAGCGCCCTGGATATTATTTTTGAAATCCACCATTGAATTTTCAGAATAAGGAGATTCAACTTTATTTGAATCACTTTGGATAAATGGCACAAAAATTTTACCCTCATCTTCATCAGAATGCCCAACTTCATTGCAAATGCCAATCATTCCGTCATTTAGTGCAGTAAAGAATTCATAGTAAGTGGAGAATACTGAACTTCCGTTACCGGCAGAAGTTACTTTATCGGTGTAACCGCTTGTCCAGTCTGTGTGTAATTCATTACAAAGCTCTTCCACATCTGCAGAAAGGCTTATAAGGTATTTAATTTCCCTGTCAGTAAATTCAGCAGCGGTTTTATTGCTTTTTTCGCCCCAAAGCATATATTCAATAGGGTGAAAACCGCGTAAAGAATAATCGAGTTTTTGAATATCTGCAAGTTCAAGCGCATTGCTTTCATCTGCCAATAATGTATTCATTTCTGAATAATCAGTTGGCCATGTATCCATTTTAGGATCATACTCATTGTCTTCAACCGGGCCAAATAAAAAACCTTCTGATGTTTCCCAAATAGCACGCAGGTTTAACCATGCCTGCTTGGAGGCGGCAAGGTTAGCATCGCTCTTATCTGCAACAAAAGCATTTACTGCTGTATTTAAAGTAGTGGCTGAAGCAGCGAGGTCTGCATACGTAGCCAGCGCTACATTTGTTCCGAAATTGCCGGCCACTGCAGCTTCTGTTTCAGCAAGGTTATCAGTTGGTGTTGTATCGTTATCATCTTTACTGCAACCTGCAAAAACCAGCACTGCAAAAGCGATGACCGCTAACTTGTTTTTCATACGCATATTTTTTATTTTTTTATTGCCACACGTAATCCGCCAGTAACCATTTCAGTTGGCATAACGTATTCTCATGGCTCATTTCATGGTTTGAAATTGTTTATGTGAATGTTTAAAGTGTTATTAGAAATCGTTGTATTAAAATGTTGTAATGGCTGCTCTGCCGGGCCTTTTCTCACATTTCCCTGCTTATCAAAATCGCTGCCATGCAAGCTGCAATGATAGCCGTTGTTCGTTGGCGTTAACTGGTTATCCTGGTGTGTGCATTGTAATAATAATGCTGTATAAGAATTATCAGGATTTTTTTGAACTGCCACATCGTAATACCAGCCATTAGGGCGAACGATCTGCAATGCAGTTTTATCAAATAGATTCAATGGTATATTAAGAAAGCCATTTGTAACAGCGGTTTTATATACCGGTGCAACAGGCGAACAACTTTCCAGTTGAAGCCAGGAATAGCCTGCTGCGCCTAACAGGCATATTTTACAGGATGATGATAAAAATTTTCTGCGTTGCATAATGTATGAACCAGGATTTTAAAAGATTATCTGAGTTAAGGATATAAATGTTTTCTTTTCATCTTTAATCAACCCAAATCTTTGTTCTGATTAAAAAGAATACCCTATCCCAACATTTAAGAACTGGTTACTGCGGCTATACGGCAAAGCGTTTGGCGGCGGGTTAATGACCAGCGCCGGGTTTTGAGGCCCTGTATGCTGCAGGCGCACATCAGCCTTTATAACCACATTTGGAATGGGTAAATAACTAAAGCCAGCAATAATTTGCGTTTGCTTTTCTGTGCCATCGTAAATTGCTTTTGGCGGAGCAGGCAGGTTTGAATTGAGATCGAATATTTCGCCGCGAACGAATGTTATAAACTGCGCTGTTTTTTGTTTGTTGTATAACCAGTCATAACCTGCTTCTGCATAAGCTCCATACATGCCGCTGGCAACGTTTTTTGCATAAGCCGTATTCACTTTATCAGCATCGGGATAGGCAACGTAAGCGCCTAAAATTTTCCCACTGAAACCATTTTTTGAATACTGCACATCTGCTTCGCCAAGATAGAGCGGCGTGCCAAAGGCGCCATTATCCAGGTCAAGGCTATCAGCGCCACGTTTGCTTAAGCCAACTGTTCCACCCATATAACCTGAAACCTGGAATTTAAAATCTGAAATATTGTATTGCACAGCAGCCGTTAAACCAAGGTTATTGGCAAAGGCATTGCTGCCAAGGCCACGTCCATCCCTGAAACCCGAACCATGCTGAAAATTTGCGCTGTTCAAACCATTCATTATACCGATGTCATAAGTAAGCGGAATATTATTGAGTGTGCCGTAAAATGCCACGCCAATCTCACGCCATGTGGCAGGAATAATCAATTGCTCAACCAGCGGCCTTTCAACGCCATTAAAATTTACTGGTAAATGGTTTTCATTTAATATACCAATCCTTGGCAGAAACAAGCCTGCCACCAAATAATTTCGCGAATTGAAATTGAATTTCAGGTAGGCCTGCTCCATAGATATGTCGCCGCCAACAGAGCTGTTGCTTTCATCGCTATTACTGCCGGCCACAACGGCATGCTCTAATTCCATTTCTGTAAAAAGGGAAATTTTATCGCTGAAACGATGGCCGACAAACAATACAATTCTTTCTAAAGAAACAGTAGATTGTTGCTGATAAAAATTTCTTTGATAAAATGCATCGCCATAGCCAGAGATAACAGTTTTGTTTTTACCCATTCCATTATTGAGGGAATCTTCATTCGTTAGTACAAGATTTTGCGCACTGGTTCTGAATTGAGCCTTTGATGTTAAGGAAAAAAGTAAAATGAAAATCGCGGAAGCTGCTATACTCAGTCTCATGGGGCGCAAAAGTACTTGCCCCTCTTTGCTGTTGTTTACGAATTTGGAAAACGGCTTTACGAAAATGGGAAACCTGCGGTTTTAGCCATTCATGGCTGCTTCATCTACAAACCAGTTTAATTCGCCGTGCACCGGTTTTATTATTTGAGAAGGATATTTTTCGGGATCGTATGGTTTATGCATTACATTATTTAAAGCCACGGCTTTACCGCTGCCGCTTACAATAAATGCCAAGTATTTTGCAGCATTTGTTATGGGCGCTGTTATGGTTATACGGTACATATCCTGCTGTTCAAGCCACAAATAAGTGCACCATTTATTTTTTTCATTGATAGCATCTGTATGGCCGGGAAATAATGAAAGCGTATGTGCATCATCGCCCATGCCTAATAAAACAACATCAAATGTTGGTTCGTTTGTACCTTTATTAAAATAATGTTGCAACACCTCTTCATATTCAGCAGCCGAAGTTTCGGCACTCATATTTTCTGTTTGCATAAAATGTATATGCGCTTCATTAACCGCCACGTGATTTAATAAAGTTTCACGTATCATTCTTGCATTGCTGCGTTCATCGCTGTAGGGAACAAAACGCTCATCGCCTATAAAAATATTGGCGCGGCTCCAGTCGATTTTATTTTTATAAGCATCACCTGCCAAAAGCGCATAAAGTCTTTTAGCCGTGTTGCCGCC
The DNA here is from genome assembly GCF_900115755.1 of Parafilimonas terrae. Classification (GTDB taxonomy): domain Bacteria; phylum Bacteroidota; class Bacteroidia; order Chitinophagales; family Chitinophagaceae; genus Parafilimonas; species Parafilimonas terrae. The sequence goes on along the minus strand of NZ_FOXQ01000008.1, from coordinate 10,140 downwards.
TGTAAAAGCAATTGAAAAGCGTTCTTTGGTTGCCAGCGTTTTGCAAATGCAATCTACCATCCAGTTGGCAAGGTGTTCGCACAAATCATCATAATCTTTACAAACGTGCAGTTCCATTATTTAATAGTTTATGCCGAAGATAAATACAAATGTTTGATGGCCTGATTATATGCAAAATAAAAAAGGCCGGCGCAAAGCCAGCCTTAAACATCAGTATAGTTGTATAAACTTATTTTAATTTCCTTTCATCAGAAACGGTAAGCTTGTGGCGGCCTTTGGTTCTGCGGCTTGCCAAAACTTTACGTCCGTTTGCAGTTTGCATGCGTTTGCGAAAACCGTGTACGCTTTTCCTGCGGCGATTGTGTGGCTGAAACGTTCTTTTCATCAGTAAAAATTTTTATTGTATAAAACAATTATTTTCAATAAAACCAGGTAACAGTCACCATACTGCTCCTTGTGAAAGGACGGCAAAGGTAAAAGAATTTCACCAAAAATTGTTAATTGATTTTGGAAACAAACATGTTAAAAATTCCTTTTGTAAACTTCATTCTTTTTACAAGTAATTGTTTGCTTTGCCGGATGTATGACGCATAAAACCAAAGGTATCGTTATTAAAACCATTAATTATGGTGAAACAAGTATAATAACTGCTGTTTATACGGAGCTTTTTGGCCTGCAGAGTTATATTGTAAAAGGCGTGCGGCAGGCCACAAAAAAATCAGCGGGCAAACAAATGTATTTTCAGCCTTCGGCTATATTGGAAATGGAAGTTTATCACAACGAGTTAAAAAACCTTCAATTCATTAAGGAATATAAATGGGGTTATTTATACGGAAAAGTTTTGTTTGATGTGGTGCGCACTGCGATTGCACAGTTTATGATAGAACTTTTCCAACATGCCGTTAAACAGCCGGAAGCCAATCCTGAATTATTTTATTTGCTGGAAGGCAGCCTGCTGGAAGCCGACAAGGGCGGCAACGCTGCAGTGGCTAATCTTCCGTTATATTTTATGCTGCACCTGGCAACCGAATCAGGTTTTGAGCTGCATGGAAATTTTTCCAGGCAAACGCCTGTGCTTGATTTAAAAGAAGGGGCTTATACGGGTTTGGAACCAATTCACCCCGATTATATTTCCGGCCCGCTGGCTGAAGCGATTTCCCAAATTCAGCGCATACAATTATATAACGAACTTGAAAATATTAAACTGAACAGGCAGTCGCGCCGCCAATTACTGGAAAGTTTACTCGTGTATCTTTCGTATCACCTTACCGGCTTTCAAAAACCAAAAAGCCTGCCTGTGCTACAGGAATTGCTGGATTAATTATAATATCCGTTTGGCTGCAGAAGCTTCAGAAAAATTTTTGTGTTGAATATTATTAATCAAAACAATACCAGGCTTCTTTCCTTTTTCAAAACTCCCTGAATGATTATAAACGCCCAAAGCGGCTGATCCGTTTAATGTTGCCCATTGAAGCAGGCGCTCAGTTTCAAGAAATGGAAAATGCTTTTGCAGTGTTTTCATTTCATCCAACAGGCTAAGGCTATAATTGCTTGAATAGCTGTCTGTACCTAATATAATATTGCAATTATTATCACTAAATAATTTAATATCAGGTAATTTATCTTCTATGTACAAATTGGCATTTGGGCAAAAACACCAGAATAAATCCTGCTTATTTGTTTTGCTTTGTTCAACGGCGAACTCAATATCGCTTTGTGTGGTAAACGTATTATGAATAAGCAGCAGCGATTTTGTCTTGTTTAATAATGGCAGATAAGATTGAAGGCTGCTTTTATTATGCGCCTGGAAAAATTTTGTATTAATATTCAGATGATGATAAAGCCTGAAAAAATCGCCGGCATTTTTACGGTACAATTCATCCTCGGCGCTTGTTTCCTGGTTATGTATAGAGACAATTTTACCGGCTGAAAAATCATTGATCAGCTTAAACATAGCTTCGCTTATTGTATAAGGCGCATGCGGAACGACGTAAGTATTCCGCAATCCGGCAGTAACGAAATCATTATACAACTGCTGCGATTTTTCAAATATTTCCAAAGCTTTCATTTCTGTAAAGCCAATGGTTTCTATAAAGTTAGAATAGTTTATTTTACTTTTTAATTTAATTGGAATAGTATCAATTGTATTACATATATCGCCAACGGCAACAATTCCGTTTTCATACATTTCTGCATCGGCAGCAATAATGGCGTCCGTAATAATTTCTTTTTCAAATCCGCGTTTGCCAACAACCGATATTAAAAAATCAACTAAGCCGGTTCCCGTCCCAATCACATTTTTCATGTGACTCAATTCAAGGTGGCAATGGCAGTTAATAAACCCGGGAGATAGCAAGCCTTCAAATTTTTGTATATCGCCGCCGGCTTCGGTTTCGTTAATAATTGCTTCAATCACGCCAGCTTCATTTGTAACAAGAACCTTGTCTTCACTCAGAATTTCCTTTCCGTCAAAAATAAAATCGGCCTTAAATTTCCTGTAATGCATGTTGTAAAATTAGCGGCTGAAAACATATAACTTTGCACACTTTTTAAAAGTTCACAGGCTAAAAAGATGCTTACAGGTTAAAATGTCGGCAACTTGTGAACGTTGAAACTTATAACATGTTAGACCAGTTAGAAGCAATAAAGGCGAAGTTTGAGCAAACAGGTGTTGCGTTAACCAATCCTGAAATTATAAACAAACAATCTGAATTTCAGAAACTGAGTAAGGAATACAGCCAGTTGGAAAAAATTGTAAAACCTTATGAAGACTATAAAAAAGTGCTGGAAGACTACGAGTTTGCCAAAGACGGATTGAATAGCAACGATGAAGAAATGCGGGAGCTGGCAAAGATGGAATTGCCTGAACTTGAGGAGAAGAAAGAAGCGCTTGAAAAACACCTCACCCAACTTTTAATACCAAAAGATCCGCAGGACGATAAAAATGCTGTGCTTGAAATTCGTGCCGGTACCGGCGGCGATGAGGCCAGTTTGTTTGCCGGCGACCTGCTTGATATGTATTTACGTTATGCTGCAAAAAAAGGCTGGAAGACGGCCATTGTTAGTGAAAGTGAAGGCACAGTGGGCGGCTACAAAGAAATAAATGTTGAAATTATTGGCGAAGACGTTTATGGTACTATGAAATTTGAAAGCGGCGTTCACCGGGTACAGCGTGTGCCCGATACAGAAACACAGGGCCGTGTGCATACTTCTGCTGCAACAGTGGCGGTAATGCCGGAGGCAGAGGAGGTGGATTTTGAATTAAACCCTGCCGATGTAAAAATGGAAACTGCCCGGAGCGGCGGCGCCGGTGGCCAGAACGTAAATAAAGTGGAAACAAAAGTGATGCTTACGCATATTCCCACCGGGACAGTGGTGGTTTGCCAGACAGAGCGAAGCCAGTTGGGCAACCGCGAAAAGGCGATGACAATGTTGCGTACCAAATTATATGAAGAACAGGTGCGTAAACAGGAAGAGGAAATTTCAAGGCACAGGAAAACCCTGGTAAGTACAGGCGACCGCAGCGCCAAGATCCGCACTTATAATTACCCGCAAGGCAGGGTAACAGATCATCGCATTGGCTTAACTTCTTATAATCTTGACGCCGTTATGAATGGCGATATAGACCAGTTTATTGAAGCTTTGCAGGTGGCTGAAAATGCAGAGAAGATGACGAAACAGAATAATTAATTGCTAACCGGGTTCCATTTACTTCAAATTTAATTGCAATTATTTTAATGACTATTTTATAGTCGAAATAACGCGTAACTCACACTAGCTCAATTACTGTTATTTCCGGAAGAATACCAACTCGCCCCGGGTAACCAATAAATCCATAACCACGGTTTACATATAAACATTGCCTGCCGGTTTTATAAAGCCCTGCCCATTCTTTATAGAAATACTGAACAGGGCTCCACTTGAAATATGGATTTTCAACGCCAAACTGCATGCCGTGCGTGTGGCCGGAAAGCATTAAATCAATATCATGATATTTGGGGCGAACCTCTGCATCCCAGTGGCTGGGATCGTGGCTCATTAAAATTTTAAACGGGTATTTTTCCGTTCCGGGATATGCTAAATCCATCCTGCCATATTTTGGAAAACGGCTGGAAGCGCTCCAGTTTTCAATGCCCAGCAAAGCAATTTGTTCGCCATTCTTTTCAAGAACAACATGCTCATTCATCAGCAGGCGCCAGCCAAGTTCACCTTGCAATTGTTTCAGCCTTTCAAGGTTGGCATGTTTGGCTTCGGGAGTTGGCCACTGCACATAATCGCCATAATCATGGTTGCCGAGGGTGCTGTAAACGCCCATCGGCGCCTTTAAGCGGTTAAACACATCCATATAATCCATCATCTCGCTGGCCTTATCGTTCACCAGGTCGCCGGTAAAAAGAATTAAATCAGCATTTTCTTTCACGATCATGTCAACACCGCGGTTTACTGCTTCTTTATTGGTAAAACTGCCGCTGTGAATATCACTCACCTGCAAAATTTTCATGCCTTTAAACGATTGGGGCAGGTTATCAAAAGCCAGTTTTATTCTTCTTACTTTATAATTATACTTGTTTGAAAAACCGGCCATGAGCGTTGTGAACAACCCGCCGCCTAAAACAAAACCCGTCCAGGTTAAAAAAGCTGAACGGGTAATTGTGTTGCCTTCATTGGCAAAATCAACACCTGTTTTTGGAAAAATTTTAGTCATGAGCCAAACAAAGAGCCTGCGTATATCGTCAAGCAGGAAAAAAGTAGAGGCAATAAGCTTGGCGAAGAATAAACCTATAATGATTGCGAAAGCGTAGTTGCGAATCACAGTATGAGTGGAAAGATACCCGGAGTAAGGAAAGAAAATAATGAATGCAATGGCCGCAACGGAAATAAGCCAGTAAACGCAATAAATAATCGCACGGCTTTTTTCACTGTTATTATGTGTAAGAAACCGCAATACCCAAAAAACATAGAGGTCAACCAATAGCAAAATAAGAATGATGATCCACCAGCCACCTGAACTTCGCATATTTAAAATTTTTACAAATTAAAACAGGCTTTATAAGATGTGCATAAAAAACCTGTGTAAGTAAACCTAAAAAATTAATATTGTTGAAGACAGTGATTGTAAAAAATTACATTTGTGCCCCTTTAAACAATACCGTAATGAATTTAACGTATTATGGCCAATCCTGCTTTAGCGTGGAAGTAAACGGTAAGAAATTATTGTTCGATCCGTTTATTACATATAACCCGCTGGCTAAGGATATTGATAAAAAGGAAATAAAGGCTGATTATATCTTTTTATCGCATGGCCATACCGATCATTTTGCTGATGCATTTGAACTTGCGCAGCAAACCGGCGCTGTTTGCGTGGCTGCTGCAGAAGTTGCAGACTGGCTTGGCAATAAAGGCATAGAAAAAGTGCATCCCTTAAATCATGGCGGGCCGGTAAGTTTTGATTTTGGAAAAGTGCGTGCAGTGAATGCTATTCACTCATCCTCATTTCCGGATGGCAGTTATGCGGGCAATCCTTTGGGTTTTGTTTTTACTACTTCCGAAGGTGATTTTTATTATTCGGGAGATACAGCCCTTACAATGGATATGCAATTAATTCCACGTTGGGCAAAACTTAAATTTGCGGTGTTGCCAATAGGCGGAAATTTTACAATGGACGTGACTGATGCCATTGCTGCCTCAGACTTCATTAATTGTAATAATATTGTGGGCGTTCATTATAACACATTTGACCTTATAAAAATAGATAAAGAAAAGGCTGTTGAGGAATTTAAAGCGGCGGGTAAAAATTTACTATTACCGGCAATTGGCGACACGATTGAAGTGTGAATGCAGGTTTACGGTGAATATGGAATGGTTTAAATTTGAATGATGAAAGATAATAGTGTGATTCATATAAAAGTTAACGCAATTAAGGGGTCTGTTTTGGAAACAGGCATAAGCGAATATTTAAAAAATTTGTCTTTACTCAGAAAAAAAAGAAGGGAGTTTTATAAAAAAGGAGTTGAAAAGCAAATAAAAAAAATTGAACGAAGCGGGCTATAAATTTATAAAGACTGCGCCTAACGAGTATGAATTTTATACCGTTTTTGGTGCTGCATATAAGGTTTCCTTTGATGCTGCATCAATGTACTTTAAGACAGAGCATCCCGTAAAAGATTTTATTTTCAGTGCAGATATTCAGCTTCTTTATCCAGGTCTCTATAATCATTATGACTATGTTATTGGCATTACGATAGCTGAGATCTTTTTTCATTTTTTTGAGTCGGATAAAAGAAACATAATATTTTACATTTGCGACCCTTCAGACGGAAAAATGGCCGCCCGGAACCGGAAGTTTGATTTCTTGTTCAGGAATTTTGGAAACAGCAATTTTAAAAAATTAATTGTTGAAATAAATATGAAGGAAATTGCCGTGCAGGCAGATTTTATTTTTGAAAAAAATAATGTTTTTGCTTACGACTTACCAATCATTATTGATGAAGCAAAAGATAATTTAAGTAAATAGTTTATGGCAAGAACAATAGGAGTAGCAAATCAAAAGGGCGGTGTTGGCAAAACAACAACGGCAATAAACCTGGCAGCAAGCCTTTCTGTGCTTGAATTTAAAACCCTGCTGGTGGATGCAGACCCGCAGGCCAACAGTACCACGGGTATTGGTTTCGACCTGCATAACATTACCAAAAGCCTGTACGATTGCATGGTGAATAATACGCCCGCCAGCGAAGTGATCTTAAAAACAGATGTTCCTTTCCTCGATCTTATCCCCTCGCATATTGATTTGGTGGGCGCTGAAATTGAAATGATCAATTACCCCGACAGGGAACTGGTTTTAAAACGCATTCTCGAGCCGGTAAAAGACGAGTATGATTTTATTGTGATCGACTGCTCGCCATCGCTTGGGCTAATAACCGTAAATGCATTGGTGGCTGCCGACAGTGTTGTAATCCCCGTGCAATGCGAGTTCTTTGCATTGGAAGGATTAGGCAAGCTGCTTAATACCATAAAAATTGTGCAGAGCCGTTTAAATACCAGTCTCGAAATAGAAGGTATTTTAATGACGATGTATGATGGAAGGCTGCGCCTCTGCAACCAGGTGGTGAACGAAGTAAGAAGGCATTTTGAAGATATGGTATTTAGCACCATCATTCACCGCAACAGCAAGCTGAGCGAAGCCCCGAGCGTGGGAAAACCGGTTGTGTTGTACGATTCTGATTGCAAGGGCGCTGTAAACTATCTTAACCTTGCCAAAGAAGTGCTTCAGAAAAACGATATGACTAAAATTAAAAACGAAGAAAGAATACTTGAATAGTTTAAAAGTTCACCTGTTCCAATGTTCACAAGCTTAGTGAACCCGTGAACCTGTGAACTTAGTGAACATTTAAACTTTAGTTAAACATGGCAACATCCAAATCAAATAAAGAAACATTAGGAAAGGGCATACGCTCTTTATTAAAGACTATAGATTCAGATCTTAAAACCACCAGCGGCACATTAAAAACCAATGTAGTGGAAGCCGCCACCAATGTGCTTCGCATTCCGGTTGCACAAATTCAGCCTAACCCCAAAAACCCCCGCCGCGATTTTGATGAAACGGCGCTGAACGAACTTGCCTCTTCTTTAAAACAGTTTGATGTTGTTCAGCCTATAACGGTATCAAAACTTGCCGATGGTAAATACCAGTTAATTGCCGGTGAAAGAAGGTTACGCGCCGCAAAAATTGCAGGGTTAAAAGATTTGCCCGCATACATACGCCAAACCAACGACCGCGAACTGCTTGAACTGGCCTTGCTCGAAAACCTGCAGCGCGAAGATTTAAATGCCATTGAAATTGGCCTCAGCTATAAGCGCATGATGGACGAGCTTAATTACACCCAGGAGCAGGTGGCCGAAAGAATGGGAAAGGAAAGAAGCACCGTTACCAATTATATCCGTTTGCTTAAACTTCCGCCGGACATTCAGGTGGCAGTGCGTAACGGCAACCTGAGCATGGGCCATGCAAGGGCTTTGATTAATATAGATACGATTGATAAGCAGCTTTATCTTTTCAACGAAATAAAAAATAAGCAGCTTAGCGTGAGGCAAACCGAAGAACTGGTGCGCAAACTTTACCGCGTGGATGCAAAGCCTGTTAAATCTGCCGGAAAATCAAACCTTAACGATGCTTACAAACGTATAGAAGATAATTTAGCCTCTTATTTCTCAACAAAAGTTACGCTTAAGCACAACTCAAATGGAAAAGGCAACATCGTTATTGAATATTACTCCAGCGATGAGCTTAATAAAATTCTTGAGTTATTGCACGCTCAGGCAGATTAACATGCGTTTATATCGTTGCTTCATATTAATGCTCATTTCTGCTGTTTCTTTTACTGCCGTTGCCCAAAAGCCGGACAGCGCCATTATAGTAAATACCGGGAAAGAAATTTTGCCCGATACAGTAAAGCCCGAAAAAAAAGACAGCACCGGCATTACAGCTAAGGCAGATTCCATTCCCGCAAAAAAGAAGCACGATCCGCATATTGCCACCCGCCGCTCTGCCATTATTCCCGGCTGGGGCCAGGCATATAACCGCGAATACTGGAAAATACCCATTGTATATGGCGCACTGGCTGTGCCGGCAAGTTTATTTGCCTATAATAACAAGTGGTACCAGCGCACAAAAGAAGCATACGGTATATTGGTAAATGGCGGCGACACTTCTAAGATTTATCCTGACCTGAAAAATATAGATGCTTCCTACATACAATCGTTCCGCAACCAGTTTAGGAAAGACAGGGATTATTCCGCTTTATTCTTTTTACTGGTTTGGGGTTTGAACGTGGTGGATGCCACCGTATTTGGCCACTTAAAAGATTTTGATGTAAGCGACGATTTAAGCATGCACGTGCAACCCGATTTTAATATCATTACCAAAACACCGGCCCTATCTGTTGCCCTCAATTTTAAAACAAAGCAGCCTAAAATGCTGCCTTCTGCTTTTTAGGCTTTAAGTATTCACAAATTTCACTTTGCTAAAACCGGTTAAGGGCCCGCTAACACCATCTCAACGCTAAAACATTGGGTTAATTAAAAATTATTTTTTCTTCCGCACATTATTAAAATCTCATTACATTTGGTTTATCAACTAACTATTCGCCAAAACCTAAACATAATAACCGCTAAATACTTAATTCTTCATAAATAAAAACCCAAAAACATGGCCAGACTAATTATCCCCGACGACTTTACCAGTCAGCTTACTTTGCTTAACAACATTATTGCACAAAACACGGCGCTGGGCGCTTCAAGCCCGCTCACCGCATTCTTAGCACAGCAAAATATTGTGCTCACAAACGATGCGGCCACCGGCGCAGCGGCGCAAACACACGATGTGGGCCGTGCTTTGCTTAAAAAACAAAGCGAAAACTACCGCCAGCTCCGCGATCATTATTTCAGTACGCCCTGGACGCACTTAACCGGCGGCGTTCAGTTTCTCAAAACCTTTTATAAAGGCAATACCAAGGAACTTGGCAACTGGGGCATAACCATTACCGACAGCGGAAAGGTGAATTACCCCGCAGCATTCGGCGACCGCACCACCGTATTCATTGCTTTTACCGCAAAGCACAACAGTTACCCCGATGGCGACAGCCCTTTGCAGCCTTTTCTCACGCAGCACAACATAAACCTGGATGCCGACAGCGCATTAGTGGAACAAGCCACCACCAATAACACCAGTTTCACCACGGCAGCCCAGCAAAGCGAGAATGAAACGGAACTTCGCAACCAAATTTGGCTGCCCGTGCTGGAAAACATAAAAACCATTGGCAATTATTTAATGAAACTGTTTAGCAATAACCAAAAATCGCTGGGAAACTGGGGTTTTGTGGTGGACGACAGCAGCCAAAAACCCAAACTGCGCACCACCAGGCTGAAACTGGGGGAACAAATAACCGTAAGCCCGGTTTTATTGGGCAGCACACTTACAAATACGGGCGAAGTTGAAATCCATTTGTATAAAGGAAAGGCAACAACCGGCAATCCGGTAATAATTCACGCTACAGAACAGTTTGGAATACAGAAAGGATTCAGCACCGTTACAGTTGTAAACCCTTCCACCCTGCAGGAAGCAAGGTTCACGGCAATGGTGAG
>NZ_FOXQ01000010.1 GCF_900115755.1 Parafilimonas terrae | reverse complement strand
TTCCGGCGATTTTTTTTCGTTGCCATATTTATTCTTTTTTGATGAGGGCTAAAGTTACGGATAGTGCGGAAGGCTTCCGTAGGTTTAGTTCAACATTGGATTTGGCAAAAAACTGGCTGACCCAACGCAACCTCAACTTTTGGTTGCCTAAATCAGCAGCAGTTATCCCATCTTGCGCAAGTTTGCCGCTTAGCTTTTGAGCGCAGCGTACTTGTGCTTACAACTTACCAGTCACATTAAAAAGTGTTTCAAAACGGGTTATTGAAAAGAATTTTAAAATTGAAACTTTATGTATTCAGCTTTACAAAACCACCATCAATAGGATAGTCGCAGCCTGTAATAAACGATGCTTCGTTGCTGCATAAATACAAGGCCAACTGTGCAATTTCTTCCGGTTTACCCATGCGGCCGATAGGTTGTGTTTTGGAAAGTTTATCAAACATTTCGGCTTCCTTACCAGGATAATTTTTGGCAAGAAATCCATCTACAAAAGGCGTATGCACACGGCCTGGCGAAATGCTGTTGCAGCGTATGTTATGAGATAAATAATCTTTGGCAACTGAAAGCGTCATGGCATACACAGCACCTTTAGTGGCAGAATAAGCAAAACGGTCAACCAGGCCAACCAATGCTGCTACAGAAGCCATGTTTACAATACTGCCGCCTTTCTGTTTCATAAAAGGAATTACTTCGTGCAAGCAATTATAAACGCCTTTTACATTTACATTCAATACTCTTTCGAAATCTTCTGCAGAAGTATTTTCTGCGGTGCCAATATGTGCAATGCCGGCGTTATTAATTAAAATGTCAATGGCCGTATGCTGCTGCATAATTCCGGCAACAACATTTTTTACTTCTGCCTGGTTTGAAATATTGCATTTATAGAAAAATGATTTGCCGCCACCCGCATTTATTTCATCAGCCACATTTTTGCTTTCATCATTAATATCAATAATGCAAACTGTTGCGCCCTGCTGTGCAAATAATATGGAAATAGCTTTTCCTATGCCGCTGCCGCCGCCGGTTACAATAGCTGTTTTGTTATCTAATCTGAACATAATATCTTATTAAAATGAAGTGAACATTTATATTGATTTAATACGGCGAAGGGCTTACGCTCGTCCAGCCGCCGTCAATAACCAGGCTTTGCCCGGTAACATGCCTTGATGCAGGCGAAACCATAAACAGTGCTGCATTGGCAATATCTTCTACCATAGCTGGTTTGCCCATAGGCGTAATGCGGCTCCAGGTGGTTTTATAGTCTTTGTCTTCGCTTGTGCGCTCGGTAACAGTAGCGCCAGGCGCGATAGCGTTGATTGAAATATTGTAGGGCGATAATTCAACCACCAGCGTTTTTGCCAGCATTTCAAGCGCTGCTTTTGTAATACCGTAAGCTGCGAGATTTTTATGTGCCTGGTGGCCCGTTACCGATGACATGAGCAAAATACTCCCACCGCTGTTTTGTTGTTTCATTTGTTTGGCCGCGGCCTGGGCCAGCAAAAAACTTCCACCGATATTCAGGTTCATAACAGCTTGCAGGTTTTGCAGCTTGTATTCAAAGAAATCGCCAAATAAAGTAATGCCTGCATTGGCAACGGCAATCGTTAATTTACCAAACTTATTTACCGCTTCGTCCACCATTGATTGAATAAAGGCAGCATCACCGGCATCGCCGGCTAAACCTGTGCAACGCCCATGTGTTGAAATTTTTGCAACGGCTTCATCAACCAGCGTTTCATTTATATCATTTATTAACACAGATGCGCCTTGAATGCAGAGCTGCCTTGAAATCTCAAAGCCAATGCCCTGGCCTGCGCCTGTAACTATTGCAACGTGACCCGAAAATTCGTTTGTGCTCATTATGTTTCCTGTTGATATTGGTTGTTCTGCCTAAAGCATCAAAGATTATTATTTTTTACGCTTTTTGCAGCGAAAAAAATTTGCTGTTATAATACAATGGTATTCTTCAATAACAGAAATAGTTAAATAAACGATTAATAATGCAAAGCAATGGTTGCTATCTTAAATCTTTTTATATTACAATACTTAAATTTCCTGTTATGAAATGCCTATAGGATTTTTAGTATAATTAAAGCGATGATTATTTAAGGGCATTCCCTGCCCGTCCGGTCAGGCGGGCACCTGGCAATTACAAAATAAAAAACATACAGATGAAATGGGCTTATCTTGTAAAAGACAAAATGAAGGCGGTTGCGGTGCTGCTGTTAATTATTGTATTGATATTAGTGAATAATATTTCCAACAGGAAAACCTTTTCAAAGCTGAATGAATCCATCGCTTCTATCTATAAAGACAGGCTGATGCCTGCGACTTATATATTCCAGCTTACTGACCATCTTTACCAAAAGAAATTTTTATTGAATGAAATGCAGGCGAATGATAATGCGGCAATTGCTGCCCGGCATGACAGTGCTATTCATTCAATAATAAAAACCTACGAAACCACTTATTTAACGCCTGCTGAAAAAAAGCACTGGCTTGCTTTTAAAAAGGAGCTTGAACAATATAATACGCTTACTTCCGGGCTTGAGGAAAACAACAAAGCCGTAAATGAAAGTTTTGAAAATGTAATACAGCATTTAAATGCTTTAAGTGAAATACAGGCAAGTGAGGGGAGCAACATTTTCAGCATTGCAAAAATAGATGTTGGCGGAACGATTATTATGTCGCATCTCGAAGTGGCCCTGCTGCTTATACTGGGTATTTTTGCACTGGTGCTTATTAATGCAAACGATAACAAGCTGATGCAGGTGCAAAAGGCGAGGCTTAACTGATGGCGCCAGAGGTTTTATTGCATGCATTAGTTTTATGCGCAACTAACCCTGGAAAACGCATACAAACCTTTTAACATATAACGATATTATTAATTTGGCATTAATAAAAGGGCAAGTTATTTTTGCCTGCTTTTGGGAAAAAATATAAATTAACTAAGAATGTTTCAAACTGCTTCGCGGCTAATTACGTATTCATTAGTGTCCCTGCTTTTTATAAATCTTGTATCCTGTAAAATTCAGCGTGTTTCCTATTTTAAAGATGTACCGGATTCGGCAAGGGCCCAGAAAATACTGCAAACCTTAACACCGCCTGCCGCCATTGTAAGGGTTGATGATGTACTGAACATTAATATCCAAACGCTCGATCCCCAGGCAAATACGGTTTTAAACCAGGGTAACCTGCCATTAAACTCAGGCGCTATAACAAGCATGGGCGACAGGAATGGCCAGCAATCTATTATCTCCGGCTATCTTGTGGATAAAGACGGGTATGTTCACCTGCCTTATATTGGTGATGTTTTGGTAAAAGACCTTAGCACACAACAGGTAAAAGACCTGGTAACACAAAAAATTTCTGTTTACTTTAAAGACCCGGTTGTCAATGTGAGGTTTGCCAATTATAAGATAACTGTATTAGGAGAAGTGCGTAATCCCACCACTTTCCTGGTGCCCAACGAAAACCCGACTATTTTTGATGCACTTGGGTTGGCGGGCGATATAACCGTTTCCGGCAGAAAGGATAACGTGATGCTGATAAGAAGTGATGCTAACGGCGCAAAACAAATTGTGAGGATTAACTTAGACAGCACCACTACCATATCATCGCCCTATTTTTATCTTAAGCCAAATGATGTTTTATATGTAGAACCAACAGAGGATAAAGTGGCTGGCGAAAGCAACTACAGGGTAAGGGATATAGCAGTTATATCCAGCGCCATATCTTTAATGATAGTTATTATTGCACGGTTAACCCTGTAATGAAATATCCCCGGTATTATTAATTCGGTAAAGTTCAAGAAGCTACTACTATGCAGGATTCATATAATGATTTAAATGTAAGCAGAAACGTTTCTCCGCATCACGATATTGATGTTAAGTTTCTTGTAGGCAAAATTTTTGGCAACTGGTATTGGTATGTATTATCAGTTTTCTTATTTATTGTTTTGGCCACTTTTATATTTTTCTATACATCGCCTTATTATACTGTAATGGGCAGGGTGCTTGTAAATGGCTATAATTCACAGGGCCGCCAGCTTGTGGGCACAGACCAGGCCACCATGCTGGGCGACCTGGGCAAAAATTCCTATCCCAACTCAGTTTCCAATGAAATTGAAATTATCCATTCAAGAACCATTATAGAAAAAACCATACACGACCTTGAACTTAATCTTCAGTATTTTGGTAAGAATGCAATACGTTATGAGGAAATATATAAAGAGTCTCCTTATTTCATACATGTATTGTATTTGAATGACGATAAGATTATTGAACCTGTTGAATACGATGTAAAGGCCGATGATAAAAAGGTGTGGTTTGAAGATGAAGATACTGACAGCAGTTTTACGGCTTCTTATGGCGATACGCTTACCTTCTGGTATGGCAGTTGGGTTTTAGAGCGAAACCCGGCCGTAACAATTAAAAATCCTGACCGCCACCTTGGGCTTATTATCAACAGCTATCATGCTACCTTAAAAATGCTGATGGATGATATAGAAGCCATTACCACCACTGAATTTGTAAACATTATTGATCTCAGCATAACAGCGCAGTGCCCTGCCAAAAATGAAGATATGCTGCGGCACATGGTTAACCTGTACGTAAAATCTGATGTGGATAATCAAAACAGGATAGCCGACAGCACCATAGCCTTTATTAACAGCCGGCTTATAAAAGTGTCGGAAGACCTCAATAATATCGATAAGAATATTGAGACCTTCAAAAAAGAAAACGGCATCACTGATATTAGCGACGATTCCAAACAATTGCTCCAGCTTTCCAGCACTGTAAGTAATGATCTTGCTGATAAACAGGTTCAGTTGAAGGTGGTGGATGACCTTGAGAAATATTTGATGGATGAGCATAACAACACAAGGGTAATGCCTACAACAGCGCCTATTCAGGATGCGGCATTTGTGCAAACACTGGAAAAATATAACACACTGCAGTTGCAGCGCCAGGGCTATTTGCAGAATTCAACGGAGCAAAATCCCAACGTAAAAAGCATAGACATACAGCTTTCCCAGTTACGCGGCGATTTATTAAGCATGATGCGCACCTTTAAAAGAGGCATAACCACAGAGCAGAATGAACTGCAGAACAGGAATAACCAGGTTACGGGTAACATAAAGAAAGTGCCCACAAAAGAGCGTATTTATATTGATTATACAAGAAAACAAAACGTGGTGCAGGAGTTGTACCTGTACCTTTTACAAACACGTGAACAAACCGAAGTTTCAAAATCGTATAATATTGGCCCTATCCGCGTTATTGATGAAGTAAAACGCGGCCCCATGCCATTTTTCCCTACATGGGTTATCTTAGTTCCCTGTGCTTTATTTCTTGGTTTATTGGTTCCTTCCGTTGTAATATTCCTGAAAGAACTGCTTAACACAAAAGTTATTACCACGAATGATATAACCAATGCAACGTATGTTCCTGTGGTTGCAGACATTAATCACAATAAAGAAGGAAAAGCAATCGTGGTTTCTAAAGATGACAGGAGCCAGGTTTCGGAACAGTTCAGAACATTAAGAACCAACCTGCATTTTCTTCTGCCCGATGCTTCAGATAAAACCGTATTGGTTACGTCGAGCATGGGTGGGGAAGGCAAATCTTTTGTTGCGGTAAACCTTGCGGCAGCAGTAGCTCTTTCAGGCAAAAAGGTTTTGATAATGGAGCTGGATTTACGCAAGCCATACATTTATTCAATAGTGGGTGTTGATAACAATGAAGGTTTTTCCAATTACATTATTTCTGATATAAATGCAAGAGATATTATAAAGCCAACCAGCCTTCATCCCGATTGTTACTATATAGGCCCCGGTATGTTGCCTCCAAATCCTGCAGAATTATTGGCGCACGACAGGGTTAAGCAGTTATTTGATGAGGTGAAATCTGAATTTGATTATATCGTTGTTGACTGTGCGCCGGTGGGCCTCGTAACAGACGCATTATTGTTAAGGAAATATGTGGATACGGTATTGTATGTAGTGCGCCAGCGGTTTACTTATAAAAAACAGGTAAATCTTGTGCAGGGTTTGGCAAACGATAAAAAGTTCAAGAATATTAATATTGTGTTTAACGATATAAAACGGGTGCCGGGCTATGGTTATACTTATGGATATAATGGCAGCCAGGATTATTATGGTGAACGCAAATCATTCTTTGGCAGAAGAAAACGCAGAACGCATACTGCATAATATAAAATTAATTCAACTTACATATTGCCATAAGCTTGCTTATACAAGCTTGTGGCATATTCGTTCTTAAGGCCGTATAAAGCCCATGGTTAAAAAAAAGCAGGTTATACAATCCGGTGCCTGGCAAATGCTTAATGTGTGTGTTAAGGTATTTTCCCAGTTTGGCTATTATGCAGTTATGGCAAGGCTGCTGCAAAAATCTGAGCTTGGTATTTTCGCACTGCTTAATTCTTTCATGAATTTCGGCAACATGATTGGCGATGGCGGTATGGGCGATGCTTTGCTTCAGCGAAAAGAAACAGAAAAGCAGCACGTAAATGCGGCATTTTTTTCAAGCATGTTGCTGGCAGCCATTATCTACATAGCTATTTTTATTCTTGCGCCATTTGCTGCAGAATTTTATAATGAACCGCAGCTTACATCATCACTGCGCATATTCAGCGTTATCTTTTGGTTTGCCGCTATGTATTCGCCATCTTTCGCCATGCTGCAAAAGAATTTCAGGTTCAAAAAAATTTTTGTTGCAGATGGTGTAATGCTGCTTTTATCAAACGTGCTGGGAATTATCCTGGCTTACAAAGGTTTTGGTGTAATGTCGCTCGTTTGGTCGCAGATATTTTATTTCGGCGCAGAGTTGCTCACACTTTTATTTTATTATCCCTTGCCGCTTAAGCTTGGTTTTACAAAAAAGCACTGGAAAGATTTAATTGGTTATGGTTCCGGCTTAACGCTTATCCGCGTGAATAATTACATCGTAAATTTTGGGATTATACTGGAAGTGGGCAAGCTCGTAAGCGCCGCCGTATTAGGCGTTTTCGACCGGAGTTTCCGCATCATGAATATTCCCCAGCGCTTTTTTTACGACATGGTGCAGCGGGTAATGATGCCGGCCATGGTAAAGAAAAACGACAATGAAAAAGGAACATATAAAGTATTTTCGAAATCGCTTTCATTAATTAATTCTGCGCTTGTTCCGCTAACAGTTTTTCTTGTCATTTTCAGTAAACAGGTTGTGCTTATATTATTGGGAAGAAAATGGCTGGATGCTGTTCCGTTGCTGCAGGTATTTTTTCTCAACTTACCCTTGCGCACAACGGCAAGCCTTGGTGATACCTTGATGCGGGTGCATGGTTTAATAAGGCTTAATCTCATCAGAAAGGTTCAAAATTCTGTTATCATTTGTGTGCTTATTTATATAGGTTATGTATCAGCAGGTTTAACGGGCATTAGCTGGAGCATTTTTGTTTCCACTTTAATTTCTTACGTAATAATGATTGCCATTGTTAGAAAAAGAATTTTTCAAAACGACTGGCAATCGCTGGTATTCAGGCCTTATTATAATGGCGTTTTACTGAGTATATGCTGGGTAATTCCGGCTTATTTGCTTTACCGCTTATTACATATATTTATTGCTGATGAAATTATTGCATTTTCAGTGTTATGTTCTGTAACAGGCGTAGCTGCGCTGGCTGCATTTATCAGGAA
Organism: Parafilimonas terrae; assembly: GCF_900115755.1. Taxonomy (GTDB): domain Bacteria; phylum Bacteroidota; class Bacteroidia; order Chitinophagales; family Chitinophagaceae; genus Parafilimonas; species Parafilimonas terrae. The sequence goes on along the minus strand of NZ_FOXQ01000010.1, from coordinate 184,020 downwards.
GCCTAAATTGCTTGGCAGTGATATAGTGTATATACAAAAAGATTTTTTGCAGATGTTTAAGAAGAAGAAAAAGAAGCAAAAAGACCAGTCAATAATTACAGGCCAGGAACAATAAAAATTAGCAGATAGTATTATTTACAATTAAATAATTTTATTGCCGCATGTACGGAGGATATTCAAATAATTTACAACAATCGCATGGCAGCGGTATTTATGTTGGCGGAAAAGAATTATTATTTCTTGGGATACTGTGTGCGATAGGCCTTACACTTTATATCTCGCTGATTAATTTAACTTCAGCGCCGCTGGTTTTGCTTACCATTCCTTTGGTTTTATACGACCGTGCTTTTATGTACCCGATGTTTATGACTATTTCATTATCTCAGGGTGCATTTACCGATACCGCTACATCGGGTGTGGGAACTGCTGATGCTTCTTACGCAGAAAGTTTAACCATTGCCACCATAGCGCCCATACTTGCCTGGGACTTGCTTTCTCAAAAGAGTAAAATGGTCCCGTTCCGGTTTTCAATCATTTACCTGTTCTTCCTGGTTTTTGTTTTCATGGGCATTTTTGTTTATTACCAGCATCCCCAAAATTTTGAGGGCCTTCCCGCAGGAACCGGAAAAAATGCGGCTGCTTTTCATAGTATTGTCAAGATGATAAAACTGGTTTTTTACCTGTTTTTCCTGAGGGTGCTCATTAATTATCCAAAAGAAACACTTTATAAGATTCCCGAATACACGCGGCGCTGTATGCCTTTTATCATCATTCCTTTAGGCCTCAATTTATTGCTGAACGGAAGGGTGCAGAACGGTGCAGGCTATTCGGGCACTTTACAGTTGGGCGATGTGCATCACGGCACATTTACTTCAACTTTATGCGCCTTGTCCATTTATATGTTTATAACGCTGTTCAGCCGCAAACCCAATATTGGCTTCTTTACGCGTTTCTTCGCGTTTGGAACAATTGTTTTGGTTGGCATTATGATTATGATGATGGGTTCAAGAAACGGCCTGCTTTCATTCATGATACTTTGCGCTGTTGGCGTTTATATTCACCTGGTAAGGCGGAAAATCGATTTCCAGTTTGTTATTGTTTCTGTATGTTTTATCGGCGCTGTCATAGCCTTGTTGCTGTCGCTTAACTCCCCCACGTTGCAGCGTGCTATTTACATGACCGATACAGAAGGTGGCGGCGACCGTACTTATTACTGGTCTGCCGGCGCACAGGCGCTTAGTACGTCTCCTATTTTTGGCATGGGCGGCGATGAAACGGCCTCTATTGCGGCGGTGGCGCGGTATGCACCTGCTATGGTGGAAGACAGGATTATGCACAACACTTATCTTGAAGCCGCTGTTGAATACGGTTTAATTGCTGCTTTGCTTTATATAGCATTTGTGTTGTTTGTTATAAAATGGTCATATCGTTTATACAAATTTTCCCTCGACCGGCAGGATATGGTGCTGGCAGCGCCGGGGTTAAGCTATTTAATTATGATGATAGCGGCATTGTTTGTAAGCAACCTCTGGGATACCAGTATCTGGTACACCGTAAGCATAATTTTTGCACTTGCCATACGGTTTGTTTACCCGCAATGGTCAGATAAACGGCGCATTAATACAAAGCTTTCATTCGAACAAATGGCCTCGCAGGTAAGGGTGGGGCGTTTATAAAATCAGGCGGTGATTATTGTGCATTGATTTATTGAACGTTTTGAAAAGAAATATTCAATAATCATTTTGCGTACATTTTATAATCGGGTATTGATTGTTGTTTATTGAATATTGATTATTTACAATTTTCCTCCAAATCAACAGTATTAAATCAGGCAATTATTATTTTCTTCTTTCCACCATTTCTCCACAGTGCAAATTGTGTGAATTTAGGCCTCTGTAATTATACTTATGTTCGCAGGCACATTTTGTATATATACGGATATTCTATTTCGATTCGTTATTAGTAAGTAAATTTTTAAGGTATGAAACGCCCATATAAAATTTTGACACACGAGGGGATGTTTATTGGGCGGGCAACTTGCCTGGTTAAAAATAAAAAATGAACAGATGAAACTTAAGCAGCTTGAAATAAAAGGTTTTAAAAGCTTTGCCGATAAAACCATCCTGAATTTTGATGAAGGTATTACGGGCATTATTGGGCCGAATGGTTGTGGCAAAAGCAATATCATCGATTCCATTCGCTGGGTAATTGGCGAACAAAAAATTTCGCAGCTAAGAAGTGAAAACCTGGAAGCCCTGGTTTTTAATGGTTCCAAAACCCGTTCGGCCAGCGGCCTTGCAGAAGTAAGCCTCACTTTTGAGAATACAAAAAATCTGCTTCCTACAGAATTTAATGAAGTAACCGTTACCCGCCGCTTCTTTAAAAACGGCGAAAGCGAATATCGTTTAAATGATGTTGCCTGCCGTTTAAAAGATATTCATAACCTCTTTCTCGATACCGGTGTAAGTAATGATAGCTATGCTATTATTGAACTGGGCATGGTGGATGATATCATCCGTGATAAAGATAACAGCCGCCGCCGTATGCTGGAGCAGGCTGCGGGCATCACTATCTATAAAACGAGAAAGAAAGAAGCCAAACAAAAACTGGATGCAACAGAAGGCGATTTAAACAGGATTGAAGACTTGTTATTCGAAATTCAAAACCAGTTAAAAGTTGTAGAAAGCCAGGCTAAAAAAGCAGAGAAATATCATGAAATAAAGAAAGAATATAAGCTGGTTTCCATTGAACTGGCTAAGGCTGCATTGGAAGGTTTTAATCTTACTTATAAAGATCTCAACAAACAGCAGGAAGATGAAACAGATAAAAAGCATGCCCTGGATGCTGAAATAGCAACCGGTGAAGCTGCACTGGAAAAAGACCGCGTTGATTTTCTTGAACAGGAAAAAGCTTTACAGGAACAACAACATAATTTTAATGAGCTGGTGCAGCAATTGCGTACGAAAGAAAATGAAAAAAACCTTGCATCGCAAAGCCTGCATTATTTAAAAGAAAAAGATGCTTCTTTAAAAGAATTTTTGGAACGCGCTACAGGTCAGTTGAAGAATATTGAAGATTCCATTCAATATACGCAATTGCAGTATCAGCAAGAAGAAGAAGCATTGCAGCAACTGAAAGAAAAGCTTGATGTAACACGCACGGAAACAGATGCCAAACGCACTTTACTTGATGAGAAACGTTCATCAACAGATAAAGTGCGCAGCGCTCACCTGCAAACACAACGCAGGCAATTTGATGCAGAAAAAAAACTGGCTGTAGCGGAAACATCTATTCATAATTTACAGAGAAGTATAGCACAGGTTGAACAGGAACAACAAAACCGCTCTTACCAGGTACAGCAACTGGAAACAGAAGTGGCTGCCAAAGCGCAGGACCTTGAGGAAAGGCAGCAAACTTTACAGCAGTTAAAAGAGCAGCATGAATTAACAAGACAACAGATATTACAATCTCAAAGCGAGCTGGAATCGTTGCGGGCAAAGCTTACTGAAGAAAACCGTAAGTATGATGCAAAACGTAATGAACACGATTTGCTGAAGAGCCTTGTGGATTCAATGGAAGGCTATCCTGAAAGCGTGAAATTTCTGCACAATAATGGTCAATGGAATTCAAAAGCGCCGATTCTTTCAGATATAATTTATGTGCAGCAGGAATACAGGACTGCACTGGAAAATGTGTTAACGCCTTATCTTAATTATTATATTGTAAACAACCTGCAGGAAGGTTTGCAGGCTGTAGAACTCCTCGATAAAAACAAAAAAGGAAAAGCGAATTTTTTATTGCTTGATAAAATTGCCAATATCAATATAAATGCGCAGCAGCCGGAACATACCATTAAAGCAATGGATGTGATTGAAGTGGATGAACAATATAAAAAGCTTGCAGAATATTTATTGGGCAATGTATTTATTGCAGAGAATGAAGACGCGGTAAACAATGCCGGCGATGATGTGGTGGTGCTGGAACGTTCTGGTAAATATGTGAAAGGAGAGTACACGTTAAGCGGCGGCAGTGTTGGTTTATTTGAAGGTAAAAGAATAGGCCGTGCAAAAAACCTTGAAAAGATGCGGGAAGAAATTGCGGCGCAGGAAAAAATAGTGAATGAATTAAAGACTGCTATTCAGCAAAAACACAACGAAGTAATTGGTTATAACGAGCAGTTGAAGGAAAATCTCATCAAACAAACAGAGAATGAAATAAACCAACTCACCAATAATCTTTTTGCTGCGCGCAACAAAATGGAAAACCTGCAAAATACACAGCAGAATGCAGCTAATCAATTAGATGATATGCAGGGCCGCCTGGAAGGTGAGCAGGACATTGTAGAAAAATTGCGTGAAGAATTTATTTTACTGAATGAAGAATTAAATGCCACTACAACTGCAATTAAAGAAGCGGAGGAAGCTTATAAAATTGCCGAACAGGAATACCGCGCTGTATCTGGCGTGTTTAACGAAACGAACCTTGCATTTACACGTTTGCAAAGCAAACTGGGTGCATTGCAGCAGGAAGTAAATTATAAACAAAACCAGTTGAAAGAACTGCATACGCAAATAGAACAGAATAAAACGCAATTGGAAGAAGTGAGCGGCCAGATAACAGAAAGCGCAGAAACGCTTGCTTCAACAGAAGAAACTGTGCATACTTTATTGCGCACAAAAGAAGTGGAAGAGAAGAAGCTGAATGAGGCGGATGCAGCTTATTATCATCAGCGCAATGCCTTGCAGGAAAAGGAAAGTTCATTGCGTCACATAACAAAAAGCCGTGAAATAATAGACCAGCTTTTAACGGAAATAAAAGATAAGCTGAGCGAGCTGAAACTAAACCTTGCAGGCATGCGTGAGCGACTGCATGTTGAATTTAAGATTGACCTCGATGATATTCTTGACGAACCACGTACATCGGATTCATCAACCGAAGAATTACAGGCTTCATCTGACCGCATGCGCAAACGCCTTGAAAATATTGGCGAAGTAAACCCTACGGCTATTGAAGCTTTTGTTGAAATGAAAAAACGTTATGAATTTATCCTCGAACAAAAGCAGGATCTGGTAAGTGCCAAAGAAAGTTTGTTGCAAACTATTGAAGAAGTGGAAGCTACAGCAAACCAACAGTTCCGTGATACGTTTGATAAAGTGCGTGAGAATTTCCAGCGCGTATTTAAAGCTTTATTTACTGAAGAAGATACAGCTGATTTAATACTTGAAAATCCCGATAACCTTGCTGAAACAGGCGTTGATGTGGTCGCAAAGCCTAAAGGTAAAAGGCCATCGAGCATTACGCAGTTAAGCGGTGGTGAAAAAACCTTAACGGCAACGGCATTGCTGTTTGCCATCTATCTTATTAAACCTGCGCCTTTCTGTATTCTTGATGAAGTGGATGCGCCGCTGGATGATGCCAATGTGGGCAAGTTCACCAATATGATACAACAGTTCAGCGATAACTCACAGTTCATTATTGTAACGCACAATAAAACAACAATGAGCACGGTGGATGTTATTTATGGCGTTACCATGCAGGAGCCAGGTGTAAGTAAATTAGTACCGGTGGATTTCAGGAGTTTGAATTAATGTGAAGTTGTTATTCCATTTCGCTCTTGCCTGTTTAGAGTTGCATTCAATCAACAACACTGTACGTCATTCCCAGTAGGTCAGGTAAACTGATTGAAGTTTGAAATACCCCTTCATTAATAAATCACCTATAAATCATTGTTAAGAAGTTTTAAATATTTGAGGCAGATAAATTCGTCGTTTTTTTTAGTTTCAGCATTAAACTGCACCAACAAATCATTTCTGTCTTTCAGAATGTCTTGCATAGCTCCAGAAGTTACTGTAATTGCTTTTTGCGTATTCTTGTCTATTGCATATAAAAATCTGAGTGTGGCTAATCTTGCCCCATTAATTGCACCACCAGTTGCATTCCAACCATTGCCAGTCGTCTTTAATTGTTTCTTTTGCTCTGCAGCATAGTTAGACAATCCGGCTTTAACTATTAAATATTTTCCATCTGAAATTATTGGGGCATACCATGTCTGTATTGAAAATTTCAGGCAATTTATGTAAAGTGTATCACCGGTTGAATAGGCCCATATCTCTTTTTTTATAGTTTTTTTTGACACAGAGCCATTATTAGATTCAAACTTATAATCGTTGCCGCCATTCATTTTAATATCAAAGTCGGTTCTTTTAATAATTTCAAGTTCCAGTTGTTTTGATGGATTTTTATTACTGATTTCCTCAAAACTCATATAAGCTCCTTTAGGAAAATGATTTGCCTGTGTGTATGATACTGTGCTGATTAAAAAGGGCCACGATAGGGCTACTAATTTTTTCATCATTTCTTAATTTTTAAATAATTTAAGTTTAGAGTATTTTATAGTTATTGCTTGACAAAGATTTAAATTCTAATGTATTTCCCAAAAAAACTATTCAAAATAATAGGCAAAGAATAGAACAGATAACTCTGGCTGTCATGGAAATATATTGATGACAGTAATGCGACGTAACCATGTTTAATCGCAGTTCGTTTGTCTTTAAAATAATTCAGACAATTTTTAAATAACAGTCGTTAAATTGCTGCAATGAAGAAACTACTGTTATTCGCTGCAGCATATTTTTTTTGCGCAGGCCTCCAGGCGCAGCAGCCTGTCGTTAATCAACCTATTCCTTCGTCACGGCAACTGGCATGGCAAAAGCTTGACTACTATCTCTTCGTTCACTTCGGGCCAAATACATTTACTGATCTTGAATGGGGTAAAGGCACAGAGCCGGAAGATGTGTTCAACCCAACAGACCTTGACTGCGGGCAATGGTGCCGCATTGCAAAAGCAGCCGGTGCAAAAGGCATTATCATCACGGCAAAACATCATGATGGTTTCTGCCTCTGGCCAAGTAAATATTCAACACACACGGTGGCGCAAAGCAAATGGAAAAACGGCAAGGGCGATGTATTACGTGAACTAAGCGATAGCTGCAAAAAATATGGTTTGAAGATGGGTGTGTATTTATCGCCGTGGGACAGAAACCATCCAAAGTATGGAACGCCGGCTTATAACGATGTGTTTGTAAATATGATGAAAGAAGTGGTAAGCAATTACGGCCCTTTCTTCGAGTTTTGGTGGGATGGTGCCAATGGTGAAGGCCCGAATGGAAAAAAGCAGGTGTATGACTGGCAACGTTTTAAGCAAACCATGCGCAGCATTGCACCGAATACAGTTGTGTTCAGCGATATTGGCCCTGATGCACGCTGGGTTGGAAATGAAAAAGGTTTTGCAGGCGATCCCAACTGGAATACTTTGGATACGATTGGTTTTACACCGGGCTTGGGTGCTCCGAAACAGGATACTTTAAATCATGGCAATGTAAATGGAAAAGTGTGGATTCCTGCTGAGTGTGATGTGAGCATAAGACCAGGCTGGTTTTATCATGCGGAAGAAGATGAAAAAGTAAAGTCGCCGGAAGAATTGTTCCAGTTATATTTAAAATCTGTTGGGAGAGGAGCAAACCTTTTGTTGAATGTTCCACCAGACAGGAACGGGCATTTTAATGTCCATGATTCTGCTGCATTGATCGGGTTTAAAAAATTAAGGGATGAAAGTTTTGATAATGCATTAGCCGATAAAAAGTTTGCAGCGGCTTCATCAACTTATGCCATACAATTGAATGGTAAACAAAAGCTCAATTGTATTGTGTTGAATGAAGATATTGCCACAGGCCAGAAAATAAAATCGTTCACTATTCAGCTTCGTTTAAATAATGGAACCGTAGAAGAATTGCACGGCAATACAGTAGGTAAAAAAAGAATTTATACTTTTCCTGCTATGGAGGCTGACAGCTTTATTGTTAAGATTGATGATGCTAAAGCAACACCATTGTTAAATGAAATTGCAGCGTATAATATTGATGAAAATTTAATTGAGAAGCCTTAACGGTAGCAATATATTTATACATAATCGTTGGTTGCATGGCTTTAAACAGTTCAGGAATATTTTACCAACAATCCTGACAAACAAGTGTATTATAAAAAGGTTATTTGAAAAGTATTACATTTATGTTCTCAATCCTCTCTCAATTCTTCACACATAAATTGTATAATATGAAAAAAACTTCTCTTACAGCAAAAATTTCCCTGCTTGCAATCGTGTTCAGCGCCGTATCACTCACGTCATTCGGCCAGGAAAAAAAGAGTATGACTATTAGTGGCGAAGTATTGGATATGGCCTGTTATTCTTCTTCCGGCGCCAGCGGCGAAGCGCATAAATCCTGTGCCGCGGATTGCATTAAAGCCGGCTCGCCTATGGGCATTCTCACAAGCGATGGCAAAGTGTATCTTATTGTTGAAGATCATAATAAGAAAGATGCTTATGCAGAAGCTAAAAAACATGCTGGCGAACAAATAACAGCAACCGGCGCGTATTCTGACAGAGGTGGTGTTAAAACTTTGATAGTGGATGATGTGAAGCCAAAAAGTTAGAAGATATCAATATAACAATCATAAACAATATCCGTACCCTGTGTTTTATATGTCGGGCTAACCCCCACCGGTATGATAACTTTTACCGGCCTGGTACGGGTATAACATTTTGCCGCTGCATTTGTGTTTGATAGCTTTATTTAAATGAAGCGTTGTAACTGTTTGATGCCATCGCACAGAACGGTTGAGTTTTATTCCTTGCAGATATTTATTATACCGGATTATTTTAACTGCTGCAATTTTACCAATGATATTTCTGTATAATCTTTAATAATTAAGTCCGCGTCATGCAAATCTTCAGCCGTGTGCGTTGTCGTTAACGCCACCACCTTCATACCGGCTGCTTTTGCAGATTGAATACCTGCCAGCGAATCTTCAAACGCAACACATTCCGAAGGAACAGCATTTACAGATATTGCTGCTTTTAAAAATATTTCAGGATGAGGCTTGCCTGTTTTTATTTGTGTTGAATCAATAACGCTGAGAAAATAATCTCTTATCGGGATATGCTCAAACATAAAATTAATGTTGGGAATTATGCCCGATGTGGCAACCGCTTTTGGAATTTTTGCTTTTTCGAGTTCGTTTAAAAAATCAATCAAACCATTAACAGGTTTTATATGCGGCGCATATAACTCTCGGTATAACCCTTCTTTTTCATTGGTGTATTTTTCAATTTCTTCCGGGCTTAGCGTTGTATTAAAAACATAATTAAAAATTTCACGGTTCATCCTTCCGTTGATATGCTGTTTATATTCTTCGAGTGAAAAGGCTTTGCCTGTCTTCTGATAAAATTCCTTGAACGCTTCAATGTGATATGGGTTGTTATCTACCAACGTACCGTCTAAATCAAATATTACTGCCTGTGGAAACATAGTTTTTATTCTAAATAACTTTTGGAATGCTTGAAACTTTCCAAAAGTTTGGTTTTTATATTTTATGGTTCATGGCATCGTTAAATGCCTTGCTTTTATTTTTTGCAATACTCAGCGATTGCCAGTTTTCATTTTTTATCAGTTTGCCTATATAAACAATCTGGCCTACATGACTGCCATAATGATCTATCTGTCTTATGATAGCATCAACAACCAGGTGCGGTTCATTGCGTATGGTAATTGTTTTTATTACATCTTCCGGCTTCAGGTTTTCAAGCGTTGCTAAAACGCAGGCCCAGCCTTTATTCCAGGCATTTAAAACATCTTCCTTCGTTGATAAATTATTTTCAAATTCAGCATCTCTTTCACGCCAGGGTTTTTCTCCGTCTTCCGTTAAAAAGTTTGTCCAGCGGCTAAGCATATTGCCACTTACATGCTGCACAATTACAGCAATGGAATTGCTTTCTGCCGAAGGCTTAAAAAACAAATCTTTTTCATCAAGCTGAGCAAATGTTTTATCGCCAAGTGATTTTTGTGCTTTGAATTTTTTTATGGATGATTGTAAAAAAGCTTCTTCAGTATTCATGGTCTTTCATGTTTTGGATAACTTTTGAAAGGTTCTAAACTTTCAAAAAGTTTAAAGAATTAATACCCGCTTACACTGTCATCACCACGCTTATCGGCAGCGGCTTCACGTGTTCCATCAGGCAAGATTTTTATTAATTCAGTTCTGCCGATTGCCCTTAACGTTATCAGTTTATAACCCATATCTTTTAGCTGCTTCACTGTTTCTTCATTAAAATCCCTTTCAACAGATACCGTATCAGGCAGCCATTGATGATGGAATTTAGGCTTGTTCACTGCATCATTTGCGTCCATATTAAAATCAACAATATTTACAATGGATTGAAATACTGAAGTGGTAATGGTAGTGCCGCCCGGCGTGCCCACAACTATGAAGGGTTTATTATCCTTTAAAACTAATGTTGGCGTCATGGAACTTAACATGCGCTTGCCCGGCTGAATAGCGTTGGCATCGCCTCCAATGGCGCCAAACATATTTGGTACGCCGGGTTTAATGCTGAAATCATCCATCTCATCATTTAATAGAAAACCTGCACCGCCCACAACTGTCCTGCTGCCGTAACTGTTGTTCAGCGTTGTGGTAACGGCCACCATGTTGCCATCTTTATCAATAATACTTATATGCGTTGTCTGATCGCTTTCATGCACATTACCGGCTTTAATGTTTGCGCTCACACCTGATTTTGTGGAATCATAATCACTCATTCTTTTTTTAAGATAAGCATCGCTCAATAAAATATTCTGCGGCACATTCCAGAAATCAGGATCACCCAAATGTTCGGCGCGGTCGGCATAAGCGCGGCGTTCTGCTTCAATCATTAGCTGCACGCTTTTTACGGTTTGAAAACCATAGCTGCTCACAGGATAGGGTTCAATCATTTTGAGCATCTCACCCAAAATAATACCACCACTGCTCGATGGCGGCATGCTTACCACATGATAACCGCGATAATCAAATTCAACCGGCTTGCGTGGCTTGCACACATAATTTTTTAAATCTTCCAAACTCATAATGCCTTTGCCACGCTGCATTTCTTCCACAATCAGTTTGGCCGTTTCACCCTCATAAAAACCTTTGGCGCCATTATCACGAATACGTTTTAAAGTTTCCGCAAGTTCAGGCTGGTATAAAGTATCGCCTTCTTTCCATGCTGTATTCTTTACAAAAGCCGTGGGCTTCGTACTGTATTTTATAAAATCGTCTTTGTTGCTGTTTAAACCATCAGCTTCACGTTTGGTAAGCACAATACCTTTTTCTGCAAGTTCTATAGCAGGCTGGATCAATGTTTTAAAAGGAAGTTTTGCATATTGATGTTCTGCAAATAATCCCGCAACAGTTCCGGGCACGCCTGCAGATAAATGCCCGTTCTGCGACCAGTCTGTTCTTGCATTGCCGGCAGAATCGATATACATATTCCTGCCGCCTTTTAGCGGGGCCATTTCACGATAATCCAATGAAAGCAAAGAGTCGTTTGCCAACCTTGCAACAGTAAAACCACCACCGCCGAGATTACCCGCTGCAGGATGAACAACAGCCAGTGCAAGCTGGGTTGCAATCATGGCATCAAAAGCATTACCGCCTTTTTTTAATATAGCAAGCCCTACTTCGCTGGCCAAAGGATGTGCACTGGCCACGCAGCCATTGTTTACAGAAACATTTTTAGTAATGGTAAAATGATAGGGATCAATTTCTTTGCCCGGGCCAACTGTAATATTTGAAGATGTGCAGGAGTAAAAAATAATACTTGCACCAAGAATAATGAACAGCCATTTTTTCATGTGTTCAAACCTAAGAAAAAAATATTGGCGGCTGATTAAAATAAAAGGAAATACTTAAATATTAGTGTTGCAATAAATAGAGAAGAAATAAAGATGGATTGCTGCTAAATATCTTTATAAGCAATCCTAAAAGTTCCAGTCAACCACGCGGCGCAGGTATTTTTTATCCTGTATAACCCAGGTTACTTCATAACGGCCTGAACCTTCGCCGTTCACCATATAGATGTAATATTTACGCTTATCCGGTGAACGATAAACGTTACAAAAAGTTTTTTGTTTTCCTTTTGCATCGGTATAAAAAAGTTTGGGCTCATAGAGATCGAAGAAAGCCGTTTGCGGTACAATAACAGTATCGCTTTCAATGATGGCAATAACTGAAGTTATAGTGCGTTTTGGCACTTTGTGTTCGGTGCCCCAGAAAGGTTTATTGTCTAACTTAACTGCATACTTATCGTCGTACCAGCTTACTTTATGTTTGGTTGCATCAAAGCTGCCTGTCGTAATTTGTATAATTGCCGTATCGTTTGAAAATACAATAGTATCGTTGCTTACGCTTTCAAGCGGAACAGCGTCAAGCCTGTGTTTGGTAAGGCTTTCACTTATACCGCCAAAAGTAAATTGCGACAGGTCGGCACGAATATCTTTCTCCTGCATCTTTAAAAAGTTATCCCGTTTTGTGCGATAATCAGGAATGTCATCCTGCGCAAAAACATTATATACAATGCAGCAAAACAGTATGGATAAAACAGTGCGCATAAGCTTATTATTGTTGCAGGTTTTTTAGCATGTCTGCAGTTATTTTTTCAAGATCATATTCATGTTTCCAACCCCAGTCTGTGTGGGCAACAGCATCGTCAATGCTTTGGGGCCAGCTGTCTGCAATGGCCTGCCTGTAATCCGGCTGATAAATTATTTCAAATTCAGGAATATGCTTTTTTATAGAATCCGCAATTTCAGCAGGAGAGAAGCTTATGCCTGAAATATTATACGATGTGCGAATTGAAATTTTATCTGCCGGCGCTTCCATCAATTCCATCGTGGCGCGAATGGCATCGGGCATATACATCATGGGCAGATACGTATCTTCTTTTAAAAAACTTGTATATTTTTTATCTTCTATGGCATCATGATATATTTCAACTGCATAATCCGTGGTGCCGCCGCCGGGGTCTGATTTATAACTTATAAGGCCCGGATAACGCAGGCTTCTTACATCCACACCAAAACGTTTGTTATAATAATTGCACCAAAACTCACCTGCATATTTACTAATGCCATAAACGGTTATGGGCTCAATTATAGTTTGCTGCGGGCAATTTTTTTTGGGTGATGTCGGGCCAAAAACAGCAATGCTGCTTGGCCAGTAAACCTTTTGCAGGTTTTCTTCACTGGCAATATCCAGCACATTTAACAAGCCCTGCATATTGAGGTTCCAGGCAAGGTTTGGATTTTTTTCACCTGTTGCAGAAAGGATGGCGGCAAGCAGATATATCTGTGTTACATTCTGGCGGATTACCTGCACGTGCAGCATTTCTTTGTTCATTACATCGAGTGAAACATAAGGGCCGGTGCCGTGCAGCAACGGGTTTTCTTCACGCAAATCGCTGGCAATAACATTGGCGTTTCCATAAATTTTTCGCAATGCCATAGTTAGCTCCACACCAATCTGGCCGCTGGCGCCTATCACCAAAATTTTTTCCTTTACCACAAAGAAGTATTTATTGTTTTGAAAGCAGCAAACCTAATGAAAGATTAATTTCGATATTACGGCTTTAAAAAATATTAACTGCTGTGCTGCCGGTTTATGCAGTATCTCTTTTTTATATCTTGTGAAACTAAAAGCACTAAAATGAAATACAGCCTGCTTTTCCTGTTGATGATGTGTGTTGCCTGCAATAACAGTAATGTTGAAACCTATGACAATGCAGATACAATAAAGGATTATAATACGGGCACTTCATCGCCTGCAGAAACTATATCAGAATGTTATGAAAATATAAATGGCAAAGACACGGTGTTTTTAAGCATCTTCAGCCAATCGAAAGTTATTACAGGTTCGCTTGTATATAATTATTATGAAAAGGATAAAAACAGCGGAACTATCAAAGGCAACATGTATGGCGACACTTTAATTGCCGATTATATTTTCAACAGCGAGGGCATAACATCAACGAGGGAAGTGGCCTTTTTAAAACGGCAGTCTGCTTTTATTGAAGGCTATGGCGATATGCAGGAAGAGGGTGACAAAATGGTTTTTAAAAACAGGAGCAACTTAAGCTTTAGCGGAAAGCCATTGCGAATGGTTAATTGCAAAGAAGAATGATAAGCATTTAATATAATTGCGTGCTTGCAGGTAAAGCCCGGAAGCCTGGATGAAATTAATTTTTCGGGCCTCCGGACTACTTAGCTTTCTGTTTTAAATTAATATCCGTCTCCATCAAGCATATTGCCAAACCTTCCTAAAATACTGCCTTCTTCTTTGCGTTTATAAGTGCCGTAAGCCAGTATGCGGGAGGCCAGCCTGCTAATGGGCAATGATTGTATCCACACTTTACCAGGGCCGCGTAAAACCGCAAAGAACAAACCTTCACCACCGAATATAGAATTCTTGATACCACCGATAAACTGAATGTCGTAATCAACGCTGCCACTAAAACCAACGATGCAGCCTGTATCAATTTTCAAAGTTTCTCCGGGCATTAATTCTTTCTCCTGCACGAAGCCACCTGCATGTAAAAAAGCCATGCCATCGCCTTCTATCTTTTCCATAATAAAACCTTCGCCGCCAAACAAGCCGGTGCCAAGCCTGCGCTGAAATTCAATGCCAATACTTACGCCTTTGGCAGCGCATAAAAAAGCATCTTTCTGTGCAATTATTTTTCCACCCAGATTATAAAGATCAAGCGGTACAATTTTGCCTGTATAAGGTGAGGCAAAGCTTACATGTTTTTTACCCTGCGATGTGTTCGTAAAAGCTGTCATGAATAAATTTTCACCCACCAGCATGCGCTTGCCCGCACTAAATAATTTGCCCATTAAACTGGTATCTTGTTGCTGGCTGCCATCGCCAAAAATGGTTTGCATGCTGATGCCGTCATCCATCATCATAAAAGCGCCGGGCTCTGCCACTGCTGTTTCTCCGGGATCAAGCTCTACTTCCACATACTGCAGTTCTTCACCAAAAATTTTATAATCAATTTCATGATTGCGTATCATATCAAATAATTTTTCAGCGAATGTAAAAAAACATTTTTCGCATGCCTGCAAACTCTTATGCAAACGGTAGTTTTTATGTTTAACAGTTTATCAGTGCTTACACCTCTTACCTCACACCTCACGCCTGTATCAAGCATCTTCCAAAATTTAATTCACGAATCAGCGTTTTTATGTAAGGCATTAATCAGTTAATATTGTAATCAAACAAAAAATAAATAATGAGTTCACCAAAACTTAACCGTTCACTTGGTTTGCAACTGGTAATTGTGCTTGTAATAGGAAATATTATTGGCTCCGGTGTATATAAAAAGGTAGCGCCCATGACAGCAGAATTGCATTCTTCAGGCTGGGTGCTTATTTGCTGGGTGCTTGCAGGTATTATTAGTTTGTTTGGCGCACTATGCAATGCTGAAGTTGCCGGCCTGCTTGCTGATACGGGTGGTGAATATTCTTATTATCAGAAAATATACAACAAGTTTTTTGCCTTTTTATTTGGATGGAGTTTGTTTGCCGTGATACAAACCGCTGCTATTTCTGCACTGGCGTATGTATTTGCAGAATCGCTTAACAGCGTTGTGCATTTCCCGGAGCTGCTGCCTTCGATGGCTGATGTAAGCATTGGCGGTGTATTTTATCCCTTTGCAGATTTAAGTGTTAAGCTGGTTGCTATCCTGCTGATTATATTGCTCACATGGCTAAACAGTCTTGGCATTAAAGCAGGTGCTGAAGTAAGCATGGGTATATTAATCTTAGTGTTTGGCAGCATCTTCACGATAATTGTTTTTGGCCTTGCCAGCGATGTTGCTGATACAGGCCGTATATCTATGGCGGTTGATAATAATACACCTGTTACTGTGAGTGCTGTGTTTACTGCAATGCTGGCTGCATTCTGGGGTTACCAGGGCTGGGCTTCTGCGGGTTATGTTGGCGGTGAAATAAAAGATGCCAAACGCAATTTGCCGCGGGGCATTGTTATCGGCATAATAACAATTATTATTCTATACCAGTTGGTAAATGCAACTTATCTTTCTTTATTATCTATTCCTGAACTGGATGATATTTATAAAGCCGGTAATAAAATTGCGGCTATTGAAGCAGTAAGAAATTTTTGGGGCGATAACGGAGTTTTATTTATTTCTGTGCTCATCGTTATTACAACATTAGGTTGTTGCAATGCAACTATACTGTCAAGTTGCCGAACTTATTTTGCTATGGCAAATGAAGGGTTGTTTTTTAAAGGGGTTGCGAAATTAAATAATAAACAGGCGCCTGTAAATTCATTATGGGTGCAGGGTGTTTGGGCTTGCATATTGGTATTATCCGGCACTTTTGATCAATTGACTGACATGATCATTTTTGCCGTTTTTATTTTTTATGGAGCTACAACATTAGGCGTATTTATCCTGCGTAAAAAAATGCCTGATGCACCGCGGCCTTATAAAGTATGGGGCTATCCCATAGTGCCTGCTATTGTGGTAATCTTTTGCGCCGTGCTAATTGTAAACACGGTATTCAGCCGCCCGAGGGAAGCAGCCATCGGTGCTGCTTTAATGCTTACCGGCGTGCCGTTTTATTACTGGTTTAAGCGCAACAATAGTACAGTTACAGGCAAAGATTAGGTATGTTGTAATGCCGCAGTGGCGCCAGGATGAAGCCGGGCATATACATCTGTCAATTTCTTTACAGCTTCTTTTCCTTTGCCACCTAAAGCAATGGAAAAATCATTTACATATAAATCAATATGCTTGCGCATTACATGTTCGCTCATTTCCTGTGCATGCAGCCTCACATAATCACTTAATGTTTTATAGTTGTGTTTAAATGAATATTCAACACTTTGTTTTATTAAACTATCCACGAGTTTTAAAACATCTTTATCTATATGTTTTTTTGCAACGATACCACCTAAGGGAATAGGCAATTGTGTTGTTGTTTCCCAGTAATCGCCAAGGTCAATCAGTTTATGCAGGCCTTTGTCCTGGTAAGTAAACCTGTTCTCATGAATAATCACACCCGCATCAACCTCCCCGTTTAAAACGGCATCTTCAATTTGATTGAATACTTTAAATACTTTGTTTTTTGCGCCAGGAAATGCCAGTGAAAAAAGCATGTGCGCTGTTGTATTTTCACCGGGAATAGCAATGCGCTTATCATTTAAATTATTTGTATCAATGGGTGATTTTGCAATTAACAAAGGTCCAACGCCTTTTCCCAATGCGCCGCCACTCTCCAATAAAACATAATTATTTAAAACCAGCGGCAATACGCCATAACTTATTTTACTTATATCCAGCTTTTGCTGCAATGCCCAATTATTAAGCGTTTGCACATCTTCAAGCACTACCTCAAAATCAAGATTGCCTGTATCTATTTTTTTATTTACCAATGCATCAAAAATGAAAGTGTCATTGGGACAAGGTGAAAACCCAAGTGTTAATTTCATTTGTATAAGTTCGTTTTTTCAATGGTTTTATGGAACACGGTAATATGCTTTTGTTTTGTGAGAAAGATTTGGTGCAGATGTTTCACATACACAACTAAGCCATTTTATAAAGTTTGTGAATATATTTTATCAGCGCCGTATTAAGATTGTCCAGCGCTTCCCGCATCAGCCATTTGCTTTTATCTCTTTCTCCAACATAATTGCTTAATGCACGTATCTGCATAAACGGCGTGCCGGTGCTGCGGCACACATAATGGAGTGCAGCACCTTCCATCGATTCAGTTATAGGATCAAATTTTTTGACAAGCTGTTTTATACGCTCTTTGCGTGTAGTGATTTCATTTACTGTAATACCTTTTACCGTTTTTAATTTCAGCAAATTGAATTTTTCTATATGCTGATTAGGCAACGCTGCCTTTTCATAAGGATGATAGTTTGACCTTTCCAGCTTCATGTTAAATAAGTCGCGCCATTTGCCATTTTCTTCAACGCCAATATCTCCTGCAAGGTCTTTTTCAACTGCTACAATTTTGCCCAAATCGATGGAGGTATCAAAACACCCTGCCAGGCCTGCCTGCAGTAATAAATCGGGCTTTTCTTCCAGCACCAATTTTGCCAATGAAAATGTTGATGCCAGCATACCCACACCCGACTGGTGAAAGTAAACTTTAAACCGCCTGCTTTTTTCAGTATATAATTTATCAAGCCTGGTAAAGCATGGCATCCATTCGCCAACTGTGGCCGCCGTAATAAATACACGCATAACGGCCAAATTTCGGGATTAATGTTAAAAGCCGCCGGTAAAAAATACTGAAAGTTTTCAAGGCATCATGCTGAATGCGCCTCTTGATTTTTGCCACAAACATGAATTTTATTTTTAATTTGGCATGATTTTGATTTAATCAATTGTGCTTTTTAAATTGATTAACTAAATTCTGAAAAGCTTTATATATGAGTACCAAAAAAATTTACCTTTTTATTTGCCTGGCTTTTTGCTCCCTGCTTTTTACCAATTGTCGCAGCGGTCTTGTTACAATGACCAACGCCTGCTACAATGCTATTAAGGAAGGCAGCGCTTACAATGATGCAGGCAACTACAGCGACGCTGCTGACAAGTTTAATATAGTGCTGAAAAAATGTGATGCTTATGATGCCAAGGAAAAAGGTTATGCAGGCCTTGCAACCGCATATAATGGAATGCAGCAATACAGTGAAGCATTGAACGCTGCTAATGCCGGTTTAAAAATAAGCAGTACAAGTGTTGAAAATATGTTTCAAAAAGCAGCGGCTGAACTGGGTTTGAATATGCAGGCTGAAGCAAAAGCAGATTTTGTAAAGGTGATTGATATGACAACGAAAAACAGGAATGTAAAAGACCGCGCTACCATTTATGCAAAAATAGCAGAGCTTGACCTTAAACAAAATATGTACAGCGATGCCATGAACAATGTGGATGCTGCTATACAAACTGATAATACCAATGCAGATTTTTATATACTCAAAGGCGATGTGTATGCCGAACAAAGCATGTACAGTGATGCTATAACCGCTTATAACCAGGCCGTATCTTATGGTGGCAACAGCGCCAAGGTTTGGCAGGCAAAAGTGGAAGCCGAAGTGAAAATGATGCAGAAAAAATATAATGCAGGTAGCAATACTTCTGATCTTGCTGCAAAAATATCTGCTTCAGACAAGCAAATGCTTTGCACTGATATTACACAAGCCAAAAATTATGGCGTGAATGTGCAAAGCATAGACCTGCTGCAATTAGCAATTTGTAAATAACTCTAACAATAATAATCAAATCATGAAAAAGATATTTGTTTACGCCTGGATGGCTGCACTCATAATTTCCGGATGCAAAAGCATGAATAACACACAAAAGGGCACAGCTATCGGCGCCGGTGCCGGTGCTGGGGTGGGTGCAGCAGCAGGCTCTGTAATTGGTGGTAAAAACGGTACGGCCATTGGCGCTATAATTGGTGCTGCTGTTGGCGGCACAGGTGGTTATTTAATTGGCCGCAACATGGATAAACAGGCAAAGGAAATAAAACAAAAAATTCCTGATGCACAGGTAGAGCGTGTTGGCGAAGGCATTAATGTGACCTTTAATTCAGCTTTATTGTTTAAGATCAATTCAAGCACACTAAGTGATTCTGCAATGGCAGGCCTTGATAAAGTAGCTGAAGTGTTTGTAAAATATCCTGAAACAAATATCCTGGTGGAAGGCCATACCGATGACACTGGTACTGATGCTTATAATATGCAGCTTTCAGAAAAAAGAGCAGAATCCGTAACAGATTATCTTAAATCAAAAGGCGTTGCTGCCAACAGGTTTACAGTTAAATGGTATGGTGAAGCACAGCCTAAATATCCTAATACCAGCGAAGCCAACCGCGTATTAAACCGCCGTGTTGAACTTGCTATTGTGGCAAATGAAGAAATGAAGAAAGATGCAAAAGACGGATCGCTTGATTCATCAAATTAATACATAAGCTGTGAGCCTTTAACGGGCTCACAACTTATTATTCAATCCCTTTTACCTGCATGTCAATTACATAAACGGATTTGGAGGCAGTGATAAACAAAATGTTTTTATCCTTTCCTCCAAAACATACATTGGCCGTCCAGTTTTCCGGCACATCAATATGTTCAATTTTTTCACCGGCGCTGTTATAAACGATCACGCCTTTGCCCGTTAAATAAATATTGCCTTTCTCATCAATTGTCATTCCGTCTGATGCCTCGTTTGCAAATAGTGTTTTATTGCTTAACGAACCATCAGCCTGAATTTCATAACGAAAAGTTTTGCCCACGCCCATATCGGCCACATATAAGTATTTTCCATCGGCAGTGCCTGTAATGCCATTGGGTTTTACAACAGTGCTGTCAACCAGCACCAGCTCTTTTTTACCGGGCGGAAGAAGATATAATTTTTCACCACCTAAAGCGGTATCAGGTTTTGTGCGGCTCCAGTAATTGCGCCGGTAATAAGGATCTGTAATGTACATGCCGCCAGTTTTCCTGTTCACCCAAACATCATTCGGGCCATTTAAAATATGGCCATTATAATTGCTCGCCAGGACAGTAATTTTTTTATGCTTATTAATTGCAACGAGTTCATTGTTTTCATCAGCGCAGCTTATTAAATTTCCTTTGGCATCAAAATACATCCCGTTAGAACGTTTTGCACCATGCATAAACAATGAAAGTTTGCCGTTAATATCATACTTCCATATGTTGTCTTTTGGCTGATCGGTAAAATATATATCGCCGTTTTTATCGGTTGCCGGCCCTTCGGTAAAGGAGAAATTACTGTCAATTAAAATTAGTTCAGCGCCCGGCATTGTTACCTGTGCTTTTGCAGGGAAAGCAAAAGCAACCGGCAATAAAAGAAAGAATATGCTTTTCATCATAAAAATTAAAGTTTTGAAATTAGTAACTTCTTTTTGAAACCTGTTTATTACCTTGCTACGCTCTAAATATAAAAGATAATATGGCAAAAATTTCCGGCAATATCTTGATTATTGATGATGAACGTTCTATAAGAAAAACATTAAATGAAATTCTTTCTTATGAAGGTTTTAAAATTGATGAAGCTGTTGATGGCGAAGAAGGCTTAAAGATGTTTACTGATAAAGCGTATGATGTGGTGCTGTGCGATATTAAGATGCCTAAAATTGACGGGCTTGAATTTTTGGTAAAAGCCGCAGAGATAAACCCTGATGTTCCCGTTATTATGATCAGCGGCCACGGCACAATTGAAACAGCAGTTGATGCTGTAAAAAAAGGCGCTTATGATTATGTTGCCAAACCGCCGGATCTTAACCGACTGCTGATAACCATACGCAATGCGCTCGATAAAAATTCACTGAGCAGGGAAGCTAAAGTGCTGCGCAAAAAAGTAAGCGGCGTGCAGGAAATGATAGGAGATAGCGATGGCATAAAAAAGATAAAAGATACGGTTGAAAAAGTGGCCCCAACAGATGCCAGGGTTTTAATAACCGGTGAAAACGGCGTGGGCAAAGAACTGGTAGCAAGATGGCTGCATGCAAAAAGTAAACGTGCCGATCAAAACCTTATTGAAGTAAACTGCGCGGCTATTCCTTCCGAGCTAATAGAAAGCGAATTGTTTGGCCACGAAAAGGGTTCCTTTACATCGGCTATAAAACAACGCATCGGCAAGTTTGAACTGGCCAATGGCGGCACTTTATTTTTGGACGAAGTGGGCGATATGAGTTTGCCTGCACAGGCTAAAGTTTTACGGGCATTGCAGGAAGGAAAAATTACACGTGTGGGCGGCGATAAAGAAATTAATGTGGATGTGCGTGTAATAGCCGCTACCAATAAAGACCTTTTGCAGGAAGTGGAAGATAAGAACTTCCGTATAGATTTATATCATCGTTTGAATGTGATATTGATTAATGTACCTTCTCTTAATGAACGCAAAGACGATATACCCTTATTGATTGATAAATTTCTTGAAGACATTGCTACAGATTATGGCCAGGCAAGAAAAGAAATTGATGCCAATGCTGTTGCAGCTTTGCAGCGCCATAGCTGGACAGGTAATATACGCGAATTGCGTAACGTGGTGGAGAGGCTGGTTATATTATCCGGCAAAACCATTACCGAGAGCGATGTTACAAGCCACGTATTGATTTGATAAGTTTTCGTGTATTCAAATTGAATCACTCATTAATTCATCCATATTTTATTACCGGCTGGATCATTTAATATAGTTCATATTATTTATCACTATAAACCTTAAATCATCGCTATAAAAATTTTAAAAAAATATTTTTCGTCTTACTGGATCCGATCTGCTTTTTATACCATACTCCAACGTTTTTCCCTTACGCTTTTCGGGTTGATCAATTTCATGGTACTTGTACGTGTATTATCGCACACCGAAATGGGAATATGGGCATTGTTCTTAACCGTTACCTCTGTTTTTGAGGCTTCCAAAAGCGGTTTATTAAAAAATGCGCACGTGCGTTATGTGAGCAGCAGTGATATAGAATCAGAGAAGGTTGCAATTGCTTCTTCATCGTTTATTATTAACCTTATTGTAAGCATCATTTTTATAGCGTTTATAATGTTAGGTTCGGAGTGGCTTAGCGCTGAATTAAATGCAGACTTAGCACTGTCGTCTATGCTGCAGTGGTTTATTCCGGGCATTATATGCATGATATTTTTTTCGCACCTGGAGGCTGTTCAACAATCCTATCTCGACTTCAAAGGCGTATCTGTAAGTTATCTTGTTCGGCAGGTGAGTTTTTTTATTTTAATAGCAGCAAATTTGCTTTTTAAAGCAAAACTTTCTCTAAACCTGTTAGCATTATATCAATTTATAAGCATACTCATTGGCACAATAACCTTGTATATGTTTACGAAGAAATATTTAGTGCATAAATATGCGCCTAAAGCCGCATGGATAAAAAAGATTTTAGGATATGGCGGTTATATTTTCGGATCGGGCATTATGGGAAATATTTATTCCAACATAGACAAGGTAATGGCTGCAAAATTTATTTCAAGCAGCTCTGTATCGTTTTATAATACTGCTTCGCGCATAAACGGAATGGTTGATATTCCATCGTATGCCGCCGCAGAAATTCTTTTCCCAAAAACTGCACAGGCATCTGCGCACGAGGGCAAAGAGCGGGTAAAATATCTTTATGAAAAAATGGTATCCATTTTACTTTCTTTTACTATTCCGCTTGCCATTTTTGTTATCCTGTTTCCAAAGCTGGTTATCACTATTATTGCGGGATCTTCTTATTTAGATGCGGTTCCCATATTACAGTTATACATGCTATCCAGTCTTTTCAGGCCAATGCAAAACCAGGCAGCCAATCTTTTAAATTCAATTGATAAACCTGCATTGTGTTTTTGGATAAATACGCTCGGCCTGGTGGAAGGCTTATTAATTAATTATGCCTGTTTTTATTATTTTGGTTTTTATGGAGCAGCCATTGGAACATTGATCACTTCTGTGTTAGGCACCATTTTCTGGTATTTTGTTATGCGCTATCATATAGGATTTGAAGCCTCCGCTATTGTAAAATATATCGCTGAGTTTTATAAAACAGTTTATGCAGGTTTAATGAAAATATTGAACAGAAAAGAAGCCTGAAGAGAACACGTCCAGTCTATTCGTTTCTCTCATCCAAAAATCATCTTTCTCCGGCGGGGCAAAGAATAAAAAATCTTAATCTTGTTATACATGTTTCAAAATGCTATTGCCTTTATTTTATTATCTATTGCAGCAGTGGCAATAGTTTTATTAAAAAAACTGGATACAAAAGCCGCTGTTGTTGCAGTTATAACAGGTTTTATTGTTTGGCTTGGCACAGGCTATACTGGCATTACTTTGCTGGCAGCTTTTTTTATAACCGGTACGCTTGCCACATCGTGGAAAATGCGTACAAAGCAACAAGCCGGTTTGGCCGAACAACACCACGGGCAAAGAACAGCGGCACAGGTTATGGCAAATGGTGGCGTTACAGCACTTTTATCATTACTGGCTTTTATGTTTATGGAACAACAATCATTGTTCTTATTAATGATTGCATCCGGTCTTTCATCAGCCATTGCAGATACACTATCTTCTGAATTAGGTAATGTATATGGAAAGAAGTTTTATAACATCGTCAACTTTAAAAAAGACCTGCGTGGTTTGAATGGTGTAATAAGTTTTGAAGGAACCCTGATTGGTATAGCCGGCAGCATTTTAATAGCTTCGATATATTCAGTGCAGGAAGGATTTACGATTGATTTTTTATGGATAGTTATTGCAGGCACTATTGGCAATTTAACCGACTCTGTTTTGGGCGCCACAGCAGAGCGAAAGGATATTTTGAATAATAATGCAGTGAATTTTTTAAATACACTCACCGGCGCTGTGGCGGGTTTGGTGTTGCATTATTTTTAGATGCTGTATTCTTCCCTTGCATGCTTAATAACAGGCGCTTTGCTCCACGCAGGTGGAACTTCAGTTGTAATAAGTAATGGCATGGATGATGATACGCCACCTAAATATTTTGACTGATGCAGGTAAATAACTTCGCTGATTTTATAGAACCTTATAGCATACGAACACATAACACAAGGCTCATGCGTGGTATATAAAATGCAGGCCGACAAATCATTTGTGTTTAAGTTTTTTACAGCCTGCCTGATGGCTTCCATTTCCGCATGGCAGGAAATATCGTTTTTTGTTTTCACTGCCTCTTCTCCTTCACTTATAATTTCATCATCTTTTACTATAACGGCGCCTACAGGGCTATTCCCTTTTTCCGCAGCCTGTTTGGCCAATGTCAAACAGCATTCTAAATAATAATGTGCATTTTTCATTATGCAATGTAGTAAACAGTAAAATTATTACTGGTAATAATGAAGATGTAAGAGTGGGCATATATTACAACACATCAAACATTTCCCTTGCATTGTGCAAGGGTTTGAAGAGGTGGTGCATTAATTAATGCTATACTATTTTAAGCTATAGCTGTGTAACAATTTCCAGCGATTTTTTCACGTGTTCATCGGGCGATATATGATCTGTGTCTGATGAAAAGACAGCCACGATTTCATCGCTTTTATTAATAACAAATGTTGTTCGCGGAATGAAGCCGTGGGTGATCTCCTGCCCGTTTATATCTTTGGCGCCCGGTTTTGGAGGTATCAGTTCCAGGCCATAAGTTGCTGCTATTTTTCCTCCGTCATCTGAAGCTACGGGAAACTTTCCTGCACAATAATCAGGATTAGAAGAAAACGATTTCAACCGCTCAATATCATCTGCTGATACACCGATAATGGTGGCGCCTGCTGCCGTAAATTTATCCTTCATTTCAGCGAAGGTATGTGCTTCCAAATCGCAGCCGCCTGTGTAAGCAGAAGGATAGAAATACACAACTACCGGGCCTTTTTCAAGGGCTTTCTTTAAAGAAAACTCGAACTCATTGCCCGCCATGCTGGCCTTGCTGGTAAACATGGGTGCTTTGGAACCTTTTGATAATACTTTCATTTGTGCAAAGCTATGCAGGCTGATGGAAAGTAAAAACCCTGTAATTAAAAGTGATGAAAGATAATTTTTCTTTGACATGACCAATTGTTTTAAATACGATTATGATTCAGTGCAGACAGGAGGTTTAAATTCATGTATTGTATAATAAAAGTACAAACTTTAAAACAGATGCGGCGAACACTTTGCCATTCGTTAAACAATTGCATGAAAACCGGTTGCCCTAAACCAACGGGATATAGTATCTTTCACGCCGGTCTTTAATATTATTCCGGTACAATTAAATCAAATGCTTGCATGATGCGTAAATTTATTACAGGTACGGCATTGGCTGTTGTTCTTACCATGGCTGCCACTGCTCAAACAACAGAAATTCCCGACACTTCCTATCAATTGCCGCCTTTATTAATAACGCAATCGGGCAAAGCCATTCATACTGCAGCAGGCTGGGAAAAACACAGGCCCGAAGTGCTTGCCCTGTTTGAAAAATATGTATATGGTAAAACGCCGGCGAAGAAAATCCCTGTGCGGTTTGTTACATTGTCGGTTAACACTACTGCACTGAATGGAGCAGCTACACGCAAACAGGTGCGGGCCTATTTTTCAAAAGATGAAAAATATTTTATGGATATGTTATTGTACCTGCCCAATAATACGGGCAAGCCAGCACCGCTGTTTTTAGGTTTGAATTTTGGCGGCAACCAAACGATAAATGCGGATACAGGAATATTGATTTCAAAACGGTGGGTAAGGTATGAGGAAGGGGCGGCATATAAAGATCATCATGCCACGGAAGCTTCCCGCGGCGTACAGGCAGGCCGGTGGCCGGTGGAAGAAATCATTAACCGTGGCTATGGATTGGCAACAATATATTATGGCGATCTTCAGCCCGACAGCAGCAACAGTATTAATGCAGGCATCGCGCCTTTGTTTTATAAAGATGGCCAAACAAAACCTGCCCCCGGTGAATGGGGCGCCATCGGTGTGTGGGCATGGGGCCTGGGCCGGGCTATGGATTACCTGGAAACCGACCCGGCGGTTGACGCTAAGAGGGTTGCCGTAATAGGACATTCCCGCCTGGGCAAAACCGCATTGTGGGCCGGTGCGCAGGACAAGCGTTTTGCATTGGTGATATCCAATAATTCGGGTGAAGGCGGTGCGGCAATTACAAGAAGAAAATATGGAGAAACGATTACAAAGATCAATACAGCATTCCCGCACTGGTTTTGTGATAACTACAAAGCGTATAATGACCGTGAAGATGAATTGCCAGTAGATTTTCATGAGCTCGTTGCTTTAATAGCGCCACGCCCGGTATATGTTGCCAGTGCATCGCAGGACCTGTGGTCAGACCCCACCGGGGAATATCTTTCTGCATGGCATGCAGGAGAAGTATATAAGCTGTATAACCTCACCGGGTTGCCGGGCGCTGTGCCGCCGACGGTAAATACGCCTGTGGGCAGCGGGTCAATAGGTTATCATATACGCGAAGGCGGGCATGATATACAGCTTTACGACTGGCAGCAATACCTGGATTTTGCAGACAGGTTTTTTAAGTAATAATAAACAGATTTGCTTAACTGCAATAGCGGCAACAAAAACCGGGATAATGAAATATGTGAAGGTTTTTAGCGGTTAATAAATATAACTGGCCAAACAAATAAAGCATTTTTATTGCAGGTCTTACAACACAAGGTCTCATGCTGTACACATGGCTTTGCAATGAAGACCCTGCTGCGACAGAGCCAAGTTGGCAACCTGGCTTTTTTGTATTTCAAAGTTTATAATTTCATCGAATGGCTGATGCATACAGAATAAAAGACCAGCATAGTGCTTACTTTATTACATTAACTGTTATTGATTGGGTGGATGTTTTTACAAGAAAAGAATATAAAGATATTTTAATCGAAAGCCTGAAATATTGTATTACAAATAAAGGGTTATATGTTTATGAATTTGTAATAATGAGCAATCATCTGCATGCAATTGTTTCAAGTGACAAACTTCTGTTAAGTGACATTATCAGGGATTTTAAAAAATTTACTGCCAAACAAATAATTGATGCTATTATAAATACAAATGAAAGCAGAAAAGAATGGTTACTGAAAAAGTTTGCTTTTGCAGGCGCAAGAAACAGCAATAATAAAACTTACCAGTTTTGGCAACAGGATTATCATGCTGTTGAATTAAGTTATGAAAAGATGTGGCGGCAACGAACAGATTATATTCATAATAATCCTGTTCGTGCAGGCATTGTAGAGCATGCGGAAGATTATTTATACAGCAGTGCAAGATTTTATTATAACAAAAAATGCCTGATTGAATTAGCGCCGAAATAATGTTTGGACGCTAAGCGAAGTTTGCAACTTCGCTTATGTTATATTGAAGTTTTAAACTTCTTCTTTTGTTGTTGAATGCTGAATCAAAGTTACAAACTTTAAAATAGATGCGGCGAAGTTGCAAACTTCGCCGAGACTCCCCGAACACTTCGCCGAGTTGGGGATATAGGATAATACGCAAGAATGACAAGTTGATAGCAGAAGAAATTGTTGTGAAAAAAGAAGAAACTCACAACTATTATAGCGGTGATTTTAGTCCTGAAACTGGAAGATTTTATGAATGCATAATTGAAGCACAAAGTTATAACGATGCAATAAAAATTGCAGAGCAATCAATTGGTTTAAACAATTTTATACCAACGGACGTATAGTTATTTTCTTTTAATAATTGTTTTTCAATTAAAAATTTTTATTATGAATGAAGATGAAGTATTTACACTCGGAAGAGGAGTTGTCATTGAAGATGTTGGATATTTTCAAATAGGAAAAATTACGCATTTAGCTATAATGCTTGAGTATCAAATAGGGCAGGAACGTTATAAAAGTCTATGGATTCCTAAAAGTCAAATTATTTTCAATGAATTTCGCAAGTGCAAAGATTACGATGGAGTTGATAGAAATCATAAGCTTCTTGTAATAAAATTGTCAGAATGGTTTTTTAAAAAAAATGAACCTTTTTTTAAAATGATAGAAAAGGCAGAGAAAGATGCCGAATTAGATGAGCAATATGGTGGCAAGGAAGACGGTATGTGGTCAGACATTGAAGATCCATGGAGAGATTTGAGAGAGAAAAATTATGATGACGAAGATTATGGAGGTAATTATTATAATCCTAATGATCCTGATTCTTATTGACCATTCTTCTTCTCATTACTATCCTTTTATCTTGACAGTAACAGAATAATTTTAAGAAACAAATATTGGCAATATTAAAAATTTATAAAAATGCAAATAACTGATTATTTACCCTTATTAAATGCTAATTCTAATCAAGAATTTAACACCGGTGAAAGTTTAGAAAAACAAGTTAGGAATTAAGAGCGGAAACTAAGTTGTTAAAAAAATTAATAATAGCAGTTTTAAAATCATTGCCAGAACAACAATTAAATACAGTGAGCAATTTTTTTGAAAATCCTAATAGTGGTAATTTAACTTGCCTATTCTTTGCCGTATTTCTGTAAATTATGCTGATAATTATTTAACAGATAAACGGCTGCGGGATTGAAATGGAAAACACGGTGAAGGTTTTGTGCGTTTGCCTTGTGCCGGATTTGCTGTAAAGCCCGAAATGCAGTTGATAGATATACAACCGCTGACAGCCCCAAATAAAAATTATTCTTCTTCATCATTCAATTGTTCATCTCCAATCATTGGTATTATTTTATTCGCATCATCCACATTCAACACCTGCACGTCTTTTAATTTTCTTTCTATGGCTTTGGTGCGTTTGCCCACCACATCTTCCAGTTGGTTAAGCCCGGTTTGTATGTTGCTTTGCGCTTTGGTGAGCAATGTATTAAAGTTGCCGAACTCTGTTTTTACGGCGCTG
The DNA here is from genome assembly GCF_900115755.1 of Parafilimonas terrae. GTDB lineage: Bacteria > Bacteroidota > Bacteroidia > Chitinophagales > Chitinophagaceae > Parafilimonas > Parafilimonas terrae. The sequence continues at coordinate 154,718 of NZ_FOXQ01000010.1, read as the reverse complement.
AGCAACTGCCATACTTCGCCGCTGCGCTTTTCTATGGCGAGGGTGCGGAAACCCATTTGTAAACTGTTGAGCAGCGCGCTGAGCGTGGTGGGGCCGGTAATGATAACGCGGCATTCGCGCTGCATGCTTTCGAAGAGCCCGGGCGTGCGCAGCACTTCGGCATACAGGCTTTCGAATGGTAAAAAGAGTATGGCAAAATCAGTGGTGTTGGGCGCATCAATGTATTTGCTGCAAATATCCTGTGCGCAGTTGCGTATGCCTTTGCTGAAGGTGCGGCGGTGTTCTTCCACCTGTTCGGGGTTGCCGTGTTCATACGCATCGGTGAGCAATTCAAAAGCTTCTTTGGGAAACTTACTATCGATGGGCAGCCATAAAGGTTCGTTGCTGTTTTGTTTGTTGGGCAGCTTTACGGCAAACTCCACCAGTGCATTGCTGCCACGTTTGGTCTTTACATTTTTTGCATATTGATCAGGCGTGAGGATTTGTTCCAGCAAACTTTCCAGTTGATACTCGCCAAGCACGCCGCGTGTTTTTACATTGCTGAGCACACGCTTAAGATCGCCAACACCGGTGGCCAAAGTTTGCATATCGCCAAGGCCTTTGTGTACGGCTTCGAGTCTTTCACTTACGAGTTTAAAACTTTCGCCGAGCCTTGCTTCCAATGTTTTCTGCAGTTTCTCATCCACGGTAATGCGCATTTGTTCCAGCTTCTGCTCGTTGCTGGTTTGCATGGCGGTAACTTTTTGTTCGATGGTGTTGCGCATGGTGTCGAGCTTCGTGCTGGTGTCTGTGTTTTGGTCGCTTTGTTTGCGCAGCAATTGATAGAAATTATCTTTTTGCTGTGTATTGAAATCGCCGATGCTTTGCGCTAAATCTTTTTTGAAACTGTTGAGCGCTTCTTTTATTTCTGTGCGTGAAGCAAGTGCATTGCTATTATTGCTTTCGCTGAAAGCAGATAATTTATGATCGATGGTATTGGTGAGGTGATTGAGTTTTTCTTCGAAGGATTGCAGGGCTTTTGTTTGTTCCTGCCTGGCGCGTAAGGATTGGTTATTGGTTTCAATGCGGTTGAAAGAAATTTCTTTGCGGATGGTTTCCTGGCCCTGCTGCAAATCGTTGCGCAGGGATTGTTCTGTGTGCTGGCCGGCGGCAAGCAGGGCGGCTTCTATGCGTTGCAGGTTGCTTTGCAAAGCTTCATGTTTAGCGTTTTGCTGAATGGCAGTTTCATTCAGTTTTGTTTCTATGTTTTCTATAGATTGCTGCTGTGCATTATTGTTGCCGGTGAATGATTTTATTAATACAATAATTAAGAGTAAAATGATTATGCCGAGTAATATATAGAGTACTGCCATTATTTATTTTTTTTGATTGGCGAAATTGATGGGTTTGTGTTTTATAAATGATTTTTTTGTTTGATGAATTGATTTTAGTAGTGATTATTTTTTGAATGAAAAAGTTTCTTCTTTACTTTTTCCCTTGATGGAAAAAGTAACAAAAAGATCAAGGCAAACCCGATTGCTCCGCACGTTTTGCCGGGCCATCGCCTCCCTCTGTGTGGCTTGCTTTATTAATTATGTTACTTGCTGAATGTTTGATCATTATTAATCATATTATTTGTGTCCGGTTTTTATATAACGTTTTTGATTGTTTGAGATTGTATAATCTTTTAAGCCGAAGAATCTTATAATCCAGGTTCAGGCAAGTATCAGGGTTCAACTGCTGAAGAATCATCAGTACAAAAGCTTAATCAGGGACGTGCACGGATGTGTCGAAATATCATCCGTGCTTGAACTTTTGGTACTTTTCTTTCAAGAGAAAAGTACAGAGGAATAATATAAATGAATTAAAGTTTTAGTATGTTCTTTTGCCTTGATGCAAAAGAACCAAAAAATCAAGACAAACCCGATTGCTCCGCACGTTTTGCCGGGCCATCGCCTCCCTCTGTGCGGCTTGCTTTATTGTGTTGCTTGTTATTGAATTTAGTGTCATTTTGCAAGTGTTTTCTTTTTATATAACGCTTGCTCTTGTTTGAGATTGTATAATCTTTTAATCAGAAAAATCCTATAAATCCTGGTTCAGACGATTTACCAATTCGGCGGGTATTCATTTATCCAGTGAAAACCTCTTCCGCTGAGCGAATAATCTTTCTTTTGTTTGCGGATGAATATAATAGTGGCTGTATCGTTTTTGATAGTTCCGTTGAAGGCCACCGTATCATTACGCATGGTATAATTAAGCAAAGCATATTGCGTGGAGTCGTAGTTGCTGATGTTGAAAGTTTTTTTAACCGTATCAACCTTTACTTTTTTCCATATAGTAGTATCGGAATTTAGTTTAACAGATACGCTGCCCGGATATTGTATAAACATTTTGCTCCAGCCAACGGTATCTTTTTTATTGGCAATTACGGGCAATGTATCATGGTTAAGTATAAAAGTATTCACGGCATAATATCCTTCCATAGGAAGCGGTTGTTTATTGAATGCACGTTGTAAATAATAATAGTTATTGTTCAGCATAACCACTATGAATAGAATTTTTATTACCCTTAATGAAATTTGCATCCATTTTTTGGGCGCCCTCAGTTTATTGTAATAAAGTTTCTCTGTGCGGTGACGGATAAAGAAATTATACAACAGTTTCCAGTCGAACGTTAATATAAAAATGCAGAGCAATACAATATGCGTGGAGAATATTTTAACCGGCACATCATACATATAATTCAGTAAAGCAACATTCAGCATTACTGCCATGGAAAATAATGCGCCGATGGTTTTTGTTTTCCTGAATAACAATAACACGCCGCCGGTAAATTCAAGCAGGCCTGAAACAAAAGTATAAGCACGGGATGCGCCCATAAATGCCCACACCATACCCATGGGCGACATATCGCCTACTTTTTCTTCCAGCCTTGAATAACCATTGGCGGGAAACTGCCCGTCGAAGAGTTTTGCAAAGCCATACGTGATCATGGTAAACGCTACATAGTACCGTGCAATAACAATCGTGAATAAATATAAAGAACGATAGCTGGCGCGTTTGCGGTCAATAAATAAAATGATAATGGTGATGAGTAAAGAAAGAATGGTGATAACCAATATCAAAACAAAATCGTACGTGGTATCGCCACTGCCGGTGTTGGTTATTTTATGCAGGTCTTCCAGGTGCAGGAATGTTTTGCCAAACCAAACCACGAATTGTTCAAGAAAAGGTATGGGAATGCTGAATTGCGAAGTAGCCATAAAAGCATACACATACACCACCGCCCAAAGGCCGAAGAATTTTTTTAATAAGCTATCGTGTATTTTTATTTGTTCTTCTGGAGTAAGTATATTTTCCATGAGCAGCATGTTTTGTGGCAATATAAAAACCAGGGTTTATTTAAACAAATTGTGATGTAATAAGAGCCGGATATATTCTTTCTTTTCTGTATTAAATAACTGCCCGCATCAGCCGCATTTAACGCTACCTTAAAACCGGCGCTGTTATCTTTGAACCATGCATATAAAAAAATTGTTAAGCCTGTTTTTAGCAACCCTGTTTATTTGTTCTGCACTCCATGCACAGTTGCTGGATAAAGTAATAAAATCTGTTTCCAAAGATTCTTCTGTAAGCAATGTGTTGGACGGATTGTCGCAGGGCAACTCTTCGCTTAGCACAGAAGATGTGGTAGCCGGTTTAAAACAAGCTTTGGAAAAAGGAACACAAAACGGCACGTCGAAACTCTCTGCCGTTAATGGATTTTTAAAAAATGCAGCCATAAAAATTTTATTACCGCCCGAAGCGCAGAAAGCTGAACAGGTATTGCGCAGTGCAGGCCTTGGTAAACTTGCAGATGATGCCATTGCTTCTATGAACCACGCGGCTGAAGATGCCAGTAAAAGTGCAGCGCCCATATTTGTGAATGCCATAAAACAAATGACCATCCAGGATGCCTGGGGTATTTTAAAAGGTAACGATACTTCTGCAACGCATTATCTTAAAACAAAAACAACTGATCCTTTAACGGCGGCATTTAAACCTGTAATAGAAAAGTCGCTGCAGAAAGTAAATGCTACAAAATACTGGAGCGATTTAGCTACTGCCTATAATAAGATCAATCTTTTTGGCAACAATAAACTCGATACAGACCTTTCAAGCTATGTAACAGGCAGGGCTTTGAACGGCATTTTTTATGAGATAGGCCAGCAGGAAAAAGACATAAGGGATAACCCCGCAGCACGCACAACCGAGCTTTTAAAGAAAGTATTTGGCAGCAGCAATTAATGATGTTGTTCATGGTTGATGCTTTGAATATTTTGAGTAAAGCCTTCTTTAATTAATTACCTCTTTCAGTTATATAATGCAGCTCCGCCAGGAGCTGTTTTGCTTATTATTCATTTCATTATAAACACATGGCCGGGCCGGCTTGATGAACAATTTATAATCGCTATATCTTCAATTCATCCTTATCAAAATGCAACTCATTACAGGCGCCCTGTACCGCGTAGTGTGTGCGGTTTAGTATTGCATCATAAATAAAAAAAGCAGCTAAGCCTGTAAACACTAAAACACAAAACATAACACATGAAACACTTATCACTTATTGCAACCATTGCTGTTGCTTTGCTATCATTTGCATCGTGCAAAAAAGACTCATCAGATCCTGCGCCGGGCGGGCCGGGCAATTCCGGAAAGAAATTGGTAAAGGTAATTGAGACTGAAGATGGGCAGGTAACTACGTACAACTTAACGTACAATAACGATAACCGCCTTACATCAGTTAAAAGCACCGATGATTCAAAGTCAACAATATTTACGTATGATAACGCAGGTAACCTTACCGGTATTGAACAAAGGGAAGACAATGAATTTAAAAACGTTTATACTTACACGTACCAGAATAACATACCGGTTTCAGGTACATTCAAAAGCTGGCAGCTTACAGCAGGCGAGCCGGATGCTTTAATTGAAGATGACAAGCTCACCTATATTGTAAGCAATAACCAGGTAACGAACATTAAAGTGGATTTACTGATGGGCGAAACTTCAATGAACTTTGCAGTAACCTATGCCAATGGTAATCCCAAATCTATTACCAGCACAGGTGCTTATAAATATTCAGCCACTTTCACATTTGGCAATCACAAACCTGTATTTCCTAAAATAACCAACTGGGTATTAGACCAGGCCGGGTTTGCCGTACAATATGGCGTGGATAATGAGCTGCTTTCTGTTGCATGGGATTTTCCCGGCACCGAAGAAGATTATAGCATAAACTCCGCTTATACATTTGATGATAAGGGTTATGTGCTTACCAGCAACGATGGTGAAACACAACTAAAATTCGAATATCAATAAACACAATTGTTAACCTTTGAAAGCAGGCCGGCTTATGCCGGCTTTTTTATTTGTATGTAACGGCAATGATTGGTATTATTTTTTTAAATAGTCTTTTATCAAAAGGAAAAAGCATAGAAAATTGAAGAGATGAGTAGATAATATTGCGCTTAGGTGTTCGTGGCTAAAAACAAAAAAGCCTTAACTCATTCATAATCACACAAGCTAAGGCTCTTTTAAGCTGTAGGGGGAGGGGTCGAACCTCCACGAGGCGGTTAGCTAAAATGCAAAGTTTAGTGGTCAACCCTGGTCGGCCTTACCAAAAGTAACGTCGGCTCTACATTTTGTTTATCCCGTAATCCTCACCCCCGAGACGAGAGGGCATGTCTGCCAAAAATTTCATCACCCCACAGTATGTATAAGAACTAATTGCGTTTGCAGTGCAATATTAAAACTAAAAACCAATTCAATAGAAATTTTTCAAGCCAAATTTTTTAATTATAGAAAACGTCTAATAGATTATATATTTGAGTAAATATTTTCTAAAATCACCTGCTGATATGACCGGTAAATTAAATCTTGACAAACTGGATTTTCAGATAATCCAGGCTATGGTGGACAATGCCAATATTTCTTATGCCGACCTTGGGAAGAAACTGTTCGTCTCCGGCGGTACCATTCATGTGCGCATTAAAAAAATGCAGGAGCTTGGCGTTGTGCGGGGAACAAAATTCAATATCGATTTTAAAATCCTCGGCTACGATGTTATTGCATTCATTGGCATTTATCTTGAAAAAAGTTCGCTGTACGATAGCGTGGCGGCACAATTAAAAAAGATACCGCAGATTGTGCGCCTTAATTATACCACGGGCAATTACAGCATGTTTGCAGAAGTGGTGTGCAAAGACATCAGCCAGTTAAAATTTGTGCTGCACGACGAGCTTCAGAAAATAAAAGGCATTGAACGAACAGACACTATTATTTCGCTTGAAGAAAGTTTTTCGAGAAATGTGCTGGTAGCAGAAAACGAATTGTGAGGCAATTTAAAAACAGCAGGTAATGATGCTACCCGGCGTTTCAAAAACGTTGGGCCTTAGGCAGCCTTTATCCAACCAAATGCTCGTGATTGCAATCATTTTTATGGCAATGATTAGCTTTCCTGCAATCTTTATAATTTAAAATATGTGCGCCTATGATAAGCATAGCAGCGGGGATCAGTAACAATATTTCAGCGCCCGTAATCACTTCTTTCAGTATCAAAAGCAAAAGACCAATAAAGAAAATAATAAGGGGTAATTTTTTATGATGGTGTTTTTTCCAGCCATGGTATAAGGAATAAGAGCCGATTAAACCGGCCAAACCAATCATGCTGTATTCGAATATATTGTTATGCAATACTTCTAACCCGAATAAAGGCAGGCTTGTAAAAAACAAGGGCAAAACGGCGCAGTGAATAGCGCATATCAGCGAAGCGGAAATTCCTAATGTATCAAGATTGATTTTTCTAAGTGTTTTTATCATCGAAATGCAAAAGTAAAGTTTTGCAACAGTGTTGCAAAATTAATTTCGTTAACAATTACTTGTTTCTGGCTTTTATAACTTTGCATGTATGAGTAAAAAAGTTGTTGGATATATAAGTTTCTTTTTAGTGCTCGCTGCCGGGTTTTTAGTAGCTGTTTTTGCAGGCACAGATAAATGGAAAGCAAAAGCTCCTATCATCAGCTTTGTAAAGCCATTCGCTTTTACCAACCAGGATAACCAGCCCTTTACCGAAAAAGATATGGCCGGAAAAGTTTGCGCCGTTAATTTCTTTTTTACCACCTGCAAAGGAATTTGCCCTGTAATGAATAATAACCTTGATAAAGTATATAGCGATTTTAAGAACGAAAAAGATTTCATGATTGTTTCCAATACCTGCGATCCTGAAACAGATTCCGCTGCGCAGTTAAAGCATTATGCCGATTCAATGAAGGTTGACACGCGCAAATGGGTTTTTCTCACCGGCAGAAAAGACAGCCTTTACTTTGCCGCCCGCAACAGTTATTTAATTGATGATCCCAATAATAATGTAGGCAACATTAACGACCAGTTTTTGCATTCACAATTTGTGGCATTGGTTGATAAATTTGGTAATGTACGCGGCCAGGTATATGATGCCTTAAAGCCTGATGAATTAAAGCTGATGGAAACTAACATCCGCGCATTATTGAAAGAAACAAAACCGCCTGAAATAACAACTAACGGCACATCATTCGCAAATTAACAGAGATGAAAGATGTAATATCAGAAATATTAAAAAATAACCAGCTTAGCGTTACAGAAAACAGGCTTAAAATATTGGAGCTTTTTCAGAAAAACGGTAAAGCGCTTTCCCATGGCGATATTGAAAAAATGAGCGGCAAACATTTTGACCGTGTAACTATTTACCGCACACTTCAAACTTTTGTTGATAAAGGAATTATTCATACCATACCTACTGCAGATAATTCCATCATGTATGCTTTGTGCAAGGATACCTGCAGCGAAGGCCATCACCATGATGATCACGTACATTTTTTATGCGAGGAATGCGGCACCACTTATTGCCTGGATAATGTAACTATTCCCCAGGTAACTATTCCAAAAGGATTTTCCGTGCATCAAACCAATGTTTTGGTAAATGGTATTTGCAAAAACTGCAGGTAACCTTCTTACACAGCAATCGCTTCTTTATTATATTTATTCCTGTATTCAAGTGGCGATAAGCCTGTTATCTTTTTAAAGATTGTTCTGAAAGCTTTCGGGTCATTATAACCCACATTATACATTACTTCATTCACGTTTTTTCTGCTGCTTTCAAGGTTCTTTTTAGCGGCTTCAATTTTTACACGCTGAATATATTCAATAACAGTGTTTGACGTAGCTTTCTTAAACCTGCGTTCCATATTCCTCCTGCCCAAAGCAAACATGGAAGCAAGCTGGTCAACAGTTATTCTTTCTTCAAAATTGTTTTCAATAAACTCCTGCGCTTTTTTTATGGGCTCATCATCATGCGTTTTCTGGCCTTCAAAAATTATGAAAGGAGACTGGCTTATCCTGTCAATATCAATCATAAATTCTTTGGCGATAATTACGGCAATTTGGCGGCCTGCATATTTCTCAATAATATATACCAGCAGGTTTAAAAAAGAGTAAGCGCCGCCGCTTGTATAAATGCCACTGTCTTCTGTCATAATTTTATCATCCACCAGGTTTACCTCCGGGAACAGTTTTTTAAAATCATTGGCCGCTGTCCAGTGTGTAGCGCATTGCTTGCCATCAAGCAATCCTGTGCTTGCCAGGAAAAATGATGCAATGCAAAATGTGGCTATTTCTGCACCGCGCTCATATTGATCTTTTATCCAGGACACAAAGGCATCATTGTTTTGCATGACAGAATCAGGCTTGCCATGTATGGCCGGTATCATTATCAGGTCAGTCTTCTTTATATCGTCAATCAATACATCGGGCATAATTGTAAATAAACCACGCTGGCTTGCCTCTTTCGAAATGCCCACGAGCTGCACTTTAAATAAAGGCGGTTTGCCTTCACGTGCACGCAACGTGTTCACTTCGTTCATAATCTGGTGTGTGCCTTCAATATTCACTACGCTTGTATGCCCGTGTGGAATAAGAATTGATACATGTTTCATATTGTTGTGTTTTTCAATTGCTGCGCAATTTTTCTATGTTACAGGCTATTGTAATACTATTAAGCTTCCTTGCCTGAACTGCGTCCACGTAGGCAGGTTTGCGTCACTCCCTTCAACTGCACCTGGTTATGACGCCAGGTTATGGCCGCAATGCGCACAGCAAACATAAAAAATGTTTTTGTCGTAATCAACCCCTCACAAAGCCGTATATGCACCGCTCAAAAATTATTGGCACATTTTAAGTTTGTATTGTAAAATCAGCATAATAGAAAAATTGGAATTCTGTAAAAAGCTTGGTGTTGATGATGATACTGAAAAATTCAATAACAATTAAAAACTGATTTATGTTTAAACACACAAAGGCATTCAGCGGATTTTCTGCAAATGATATACAGAAAGCAAAGGAATTTTATGGCAATGTACTTGGGCTTGAAGTAACGGATGGCAAAATGGGCATATTAGAGCTGCATATTAAAGACAACAATCCAATTATTATTTATCCAAAGCCTAACCATGAGCCGGCCACCTTTACCATTTTAAATTTCCCGGTTGATGATATTGATAAAGCCGTGGATGCCCTCATTGAAAAAGGTATTGTATTCGAACAATATGGCGGCGATATTAAAACAGATGAAAAAGGTATAAGCAGGAATAATGGAGGGCCAAATATTGCCTGGTTTAAAGACCCGGCGGGTAATATACTTTCTGTGGTTGAAGTGAAATGATTTTTTAAAATAATGTGGTTTAGTAAAAGCTTTCAACAAACCGGGGCTGCTGCTTTGCAGCCCCAAAAACATTATATTATGACAAAAGAAAAAATAAATACTGAAGCATTATTCAGCAGTCTTGATGCAACAAGCAACGAATTAATGCAATTGGTGCAGAATGAAAAGGAAGAAACGCTCAACGCAGTTCCTTTCGCTAATAGCTGGACGGCAGCGCAGGTATTAATTCATATAACGAAGTCGAACCGGGCTATAGTGCAAGGCTTGCAAATGCACGGCTTGCCTGCTGAAAGAGACCCTGAACAAAATGCAGGTAATCTTAAAAAAATATTTCTTGATTTTACGGCAAAATATAATTCGCCCGATTTTACTATTCCTGAAGATGGCTATCATAACAAGGAACAAATAATGAGTGCGTTAAAACTATCAATCACGAATTTGCAAACCGGGCGCAATGAAACCGATCTTTCTGAAATTATTGACCTGCCTGTATTTGGTGAAATAACCAAGCTTGAATTACTGCACTTTGTATTATATCATACACAAAGGCATATCCGCCAGTTAAAAAACATACTTGGCACAATTAAAAACCTTTCCTGATAAAGTGTTTGACATAAACATGTTGGCTAAAAGCACGTAGTTCTGGCTATTAAGCTGAGACATAAAAACCGGGTTTTAGGTTTTTATTTATTTCAGTTTTAAATCGCTTACCAGCATTACATGATCGCTGAGGTTTTCATCAACCATATCAAATTGTTTTACCATAATGCTGGTATCGGGCAAAATATAATCAATGCGAAGCATGGGCGCTAATGTGCTGTAAGTTTTGCCAACGCCCGTGCCTGTTTTTAGAAAGGCATCGCTCCGGCGGTTCTTTACCCGGAAATAAGTGTAAGAAGTAGGCACATCATTAAAATCGCCGCAAATAACCGAGGAATACGTAACGGAATCTGTTTGCCGCCGCACAATATCAGCCTGCAGGCCGCGATTAGTAAAGGCGGCTTTCATCTTAATAAAAATATTTTTGGAAGCGTGTATAGCTTCATCATCGCGTTCTTTTATTTTATTCATCTCGGCATAATCAGCAGTATTAAATCCAAACGATTGGAGATGGGTTGTGAAAATGCGCAGCGTATCGTTGTTTATTTTGGCATCCACATAAATGAGGCTGCCGGCAAACTCGCCGGGAAAACCTGTTTTTCCTGAATCGATAAGCGGGTATTTTGAAAAAATGATTGAGCCCGAAGTATAAAAACCGTTTTCCTTATCATAGTCTTTTGAATAAAAATAATAAGGATACTTTTTGCTGAAGAGCCCAATGTTATCGGCATTTTCACCACGTGTAAAGGAATGATTAAATTCCTGCAAACAAATAATATCGGGCTGAAGATCGAGCACTGACTGGGCCAGTTCTGTGCGGTTATGTTGCTTGGTTTCCTGGTTTTTACTTAAGCCATACATATTAGCCACATTCCAGCTTATGAGGCGCACAGTGCTGTCGGGTTTAATGCTCAGATTGGACGGTGTAAAATTGGCCGCGAATGTTACGCTTATTTGTTTATAGCCAAGCAGTAAAATAAGCAGTGGCAATAATGATATTTTGGGCTTTGCAATAAGCCAGAAAAAGAAGGCAAACAATAATAAAAAAAACAGATAGGGAAATGTAAGCCCGAGAAAGCCAACCAGCCACCAGTGTTGCGGATTTAAAAACGGAACCAGCAGCGTTAGCACATACACCAGGCAAATTATTATAGTTATAACAAGGAAAATGTTTCTGATGATATGCCGTACAATATTTGCCATTAATTAAAATTAACGAATTGGCATAAATTTTATTTCCATTGCAGGTCGGTTATAACAGGATAATGATCGGAAATCTTTTTGCCGGAAACTGTACATTGCTCAATCTTAAACTGTTTATCAGTAAAAATATAATCTATACGCAACGTAGGCACAATTTTATAAAAAGTGCGGCCAATGCCTGAGCCTTTTTCAAGAAAAGCATCCTGGAAATTTCCTCTTAAATGATGATATGTGTAAGAAGTGGGCACTGAATTTACATCGCCGCAATAAATGGCAGGTATCTGTGTATTATCAATTTTATTGCGGATGATGTTCACTTCTTTTGCATGCAGCTTTTCTATATCGCGAAGCTTATATTGAATAGCCCTTTTACGGTGATAAGTTATTTCGTAAATATCCTGTTTTAACCGCGAAGTATCGTTGTATAACCTGAAAGATTCAAGGCGTGCTGTAAAAATCCTGAGAGGTTTATTATTGAGCTGAATATCCGTATAAATCATGTTTTGCTTTTCAGGATCGGTGGTAATAGTAACCCTGCCGCTATCAATAAAAGGTTTTTTTGAAAATATGGCGCAGCCATCCACCACCTTTACACCATTGTATAATCTGAAAAAGCCATCGTTTGAAAAAAAATGATAGTTATATCCCATGGCCTGCATTTCATCCTGTATGAAAGTATTGCTGTCATAATCTGTAATGATGTTCAGGAACTCCTGCATGCAAACAATATCAGGGTTATTATTTTTTACCACCTGCAAAATGCCGGACCATTTAACCGATTTTGGATTAGATGAAACGAAGCCCTGCACATTCCAGGTAAGTATTCTCAATGATGAATCTTTCTTTTGAATATTAAATGATGCAGGTGCATTAAATGCAACTGTTTTGAGAAGATTGGGCAAACCAAAAAATAAGGTTAGAAGCATAAAGCTTCCTAACTTCTTTCTTCGTACAAAGAAATTTGTAACAGCTAATATTATCACCGCTAAAAAGCAGTAAGGAAACCAGAGTGCAAACAATGGTATAAACGAAAAAGAGAACGGTGAAATATAAGCGCTGAAACAGGAAATAAGGAAAACCGCAGTTAATATAATACAGCCGCAGATCCATGCAAACCTTATAAGTTTTTTCATGAATTAATACCGGGACTAAAAATTTTCTTTGCTTGCTTTTTTTAAAAATTCCTTTTCTTCTTCGGTAAGAAGATGATAGCCCTCTTCGTTTATTTTGTCAAGAATTTCATCAAGTTTTTGCTGGCTGAAATGAGGGGTTTTTTCAAAAGGCTTTCGCGTTGCTTTATAGTAAAGCTGCCGGTGAGTGGTTTCAGCATATTTCTTTTCGGGGTTGAAAAGGTCATTGACCCAATTAGCCAGGTCTGTTATCCATTTGCCTATGTTTCTGCCGCGTTTCAACTGGTAAACAAAAAAGAAACCTGTAGCCCCGGCAACAATATGGCTTATGGCAACTGTTCCGCTGTGGCTTAATCCAATCGTGCCCAGGTCTATTGCCGCAAAAACCAATGTGAGTGCCCATAGAGGAATGCCTCCGTTAAGCATAGGCAGAATCCTGAATTTGGGAGAAAGCGTAGTTGTAGCAACAGCTATAGCCATTACCGATGTACCGGCGCCCATTATATAAATAGAAGCGGCATTTGCATGTATGGAAGGTATGAGATTAGCTGTGATAATAAAACTCAGGCCACCAAAAAAACCGCCATATAAATAAATTGGAAAGAGTTTATTATTGCCTGCCAGGTCCTGCAAAATATACCCGAAACACCAAAGCCATAATAAGCTGCTTATAAGATACCAGATGCTGTTATGCGCAAACATGTAAGTAACCAGCGTCCACGGGCGGGTGAGCAACTGGTAACCATCTACAGGCAGGGCAACCCAGCTATCAATACCTGCAGTATTGGTATTTTCTATGCCTGCGGTTAAATAAAAAATAACTTTCACTGCAAGTATGCCTGCAAAAAATAAAGAGTTAAGAATGATGAGCCAGGTAAGGGCATTGGTATCATCGCCTATTAAAATCTTTTTCTTTCTGTTTTGTTCTCTTACAGACATATCTTTTGCAAAATTGAATTAGAAAATATCAATAAAATGTTCGCCGGTTTGTCTTGTTCCAGAAATACACTAAAGCTAAACCAAAAATTGCGCCACCTAAATGTGCAAAGTGGGCCACATTATCGCCGGCGCTGTTTTGTAAAGCCATCATTAATTCAAACCCTGCATATATAATTACGAACCATTTTGCTTTTAGTGGCAGGAAAAAATAAATATATATATAGGTATTGGGAAATAAATAACCAAAAGCAGCCAGGCAGCCAAAAACGGCCCCGGAAGCGCCTAAAGTGGGTTCGTTCAAACGGGCCGTTACAAAACTATTGGCAACGATATATGCATTTTGAGCAATTGACCCGTCAGAAGTATTATTCCGCCATTCGTTTATAATGCTGGGAACCACGTTATTTCTAAAAACATCAGCTACATGGTGCTCGGCTACAAAGTTTTCAAAATTGCCAAAAGTGAAATTGCTTTTCAAAGCATTAAAATCATTCACCACAGAGCTGGTTTCAACATACAATACAATCATGTGCAGCAAAGCGGCGCCAAGCCCGCAAACAATATAAAATGTAAGAAACCTTTTTGGCCCCCAAAGATTTTCCAGCACAGAACCAAACATCCACAGGGCAAACATATTGGAAAGAATATGGGTAAAGCTGCCATGCATGAAAAGATGCGTTACAAACTGCCAGGGCTTAAACAGCGGGCTTTGCCAGGTATGAAGGGCAAACAGGTCGTTCATTAAATCCGGATTGCTGCCACTTTCCACCGTTTTCTGTATAAGAAATACCAGCACATTTATAATAATGAGGTTTTTAATTATTAACGGTAATATCTGGAAACCACCTGGCCTGAACTCTCTCATTCGATCAGTTTAATTAGTTCTTTAATTTTAATTGTATAACGTTTTCTATGTGATGCGTATGCGGAAACATATCAACCGGCTGTATTTTTTCAACAGCATATTTTTCCCCGAGCATTTGCAAATCCCTTGCCTGCGTTGCAGGATTGCAACTCACATATACAATGAGCGGCGCTTCAATCTGTAACAGCTTTTCCGAAAGCTTATTGTGCAACCCTGCCCGGGGCGGGTCAACAATAATAACATCAGGCTTGCCTTCTTTTTCAAAAAAATCATCTGTGCATATATCAATAACATCTCCTGTATAAAAAGATGTGTTTGCAATGTTGTTTAAAGCAGCATTTTCTTTTGCATCATTAATAGCTTCGCTGATAACCTCTACACCAATAATTTTTTTCGCCAGCCCGCTCACAAAGATACCAATGCTGCCGGTGCCGCAATATAAATCATACACCACTTCTTTACCCGATAATTCTGCAAAATTGCGGGCGATTGTGTACAGCTTTTCTCCCTGCTTTGTGTTGGTTTGAAAAAAAGATTTCGGGCTTATTTTAAATTGATAATCTTCCAGCTTTTCCACGATATAACCTTTACCATAAACCACCTGTGGTGTAAGATCGTAGATGCTGTCGTTACGCTTACCATTGATAGTGTACAGCAACGTAGTAACCTGCGGAAATTGCTGCTGTATAAAATCAAACAGCAACTGCATATTGGTTTCATGTTCATAAGCCAGCACAATATTCAGCATTATTTCACCGGTGGTAGCAATGCGCACCATCATATTCCTGAGCCAGCCTGCATGTTGCTTAAAATCGTAAAACGAAAAATTATGTTCACGGGCAAAAGCGGCAATGCCGTTTCTTAAAGCATTGGTGGGCTCTGCCTGCAGCCAGCATTTATGTATATCAACTACTTTATCAAACACACCTTTGGCATAAAAGCCTGCAACGTTGGTATTGGTAACGCTTTCAGTATCTTTTCCTTCATGCAGCATTTGCCTGAATTCGTTTTCTGGAATAAATTTTTTTGCCGAAAAAGAATATTCAAGTTTATTCCTGTAGAATTTAGTTTCTGTTGCGCCAACTATATTCTGCGTTTCAGGCAACTCAACTTTACCTATTCGCTTTAATACATCAAATACCTGTTGTTGTTTATATTCAAGCTGTTTTTCATAAGGCAGCATTTGCCACTGGCAACCACCACACACACCAAAATGTTCACAAAAAGGTGTAACCCTGTTGTCGGAGAGTTTTTTTATCCGGAGCGGAAAACCTTCAGCCCAATCTTTTTTGCTTTTGTATAATTGCACATCAACAATATCACCGGGCACTACGTTTTCAACAAAAACAACTTTGCCATCAATCCTTGCAATAGATTTTCCTTCTGCTGCATAATTTTCAATTAAAATATCTTCAAGTATTACTTTTTGTCTTCGTTTTCTCACGGCTGCAAAATAAATTCATTCAGTTTTGGAATAGCATAAATTAACATGTTATAATAAAGATTGGATATTTATAATTGCTAATGCGGTTAAAAAATATAGATGCGCTATAACAATTATTATCAATTGAGAGAAATTCTGCTCATTAAAATCTTAAAAATTTTTATGCCGCCGGTAGAGAAAGGAATGGAGTATGTATTATCAAACATGAAAATACATACTCCATTATTCTTATCCGTCCAGAGAAACTGCACTGATTATCAACCGGGAATATTTCTTTCTGCAGCTACTTTTAAGGGCGAACAAGGATGATTGTCTTCCCGGTGACCCGATTGGTAGAATTGAAAGTGGCAACGGCATCGTCCAGTGTAGATGTAGCGCCGATATTCGTTCTCAGGCGCCCCTCTTGCAACCGCTGTACGACTTCATTTAATTGAGCAGGATTCGCTTCTACAACAAAGTCAATTGTTGATCCGTTGGCAGGCCGGGCATCAGTTGGGCCTGTAACGGTTACCAATCTTCCCCCGGAACGGATCAGGCTTGCAGAGCGCTTCGCGATGTCACCGCCGAGGACATCGAAAACCAGGTCAACTTTTTCTATATTTTCCAGGTTATCATTGTCGAGATCAACAAACTCATGTGCGCCAAAACCGAGCGCCGTTTGGCGGTGGGCAGCTCGCCCGGTTCCGATAACACGGGCGCCGGCTTCACGTGCAAGCTGGACTGCCATGGACCCAACTATGCCCGCGGCACCATGTACGAGGACGGTCTGTCCCTCCTGGAGATGACCGTGATCAAACAGCCCCTGCCATGCGGTCAGGCCCGGCATCACGAGTGCGGCGCCGGCCGTGAAGTCAACGTCGTCCGGGAGCGGGGCGAGGTTGCGTGCCTCAACAGCTACATACTCCGCAAGTGTGCCGTTGCGATACCAGTCCGTAAGGCCAAACACCCGCTGTCCTACAGACAGCCCTGTTGTGCCATAACCGAGGTCGGTGACTACTCCGGCCAGTTCGTGACCGGGAATTGACGGCGTCCTGTCGTGACCAGCCCGATCAACCCAGGTTGAGGGCCACGACAACTCATCTCCTGTGATGCCCGACGCATAAACCTGGACAACGACATCGTTTATGGCAGCCTGTGGCCGGGGTAGCTCTGTCAGTTTCATTCCTGCTTTTCCTGTAGACTGGTCGGTTACAACGATCGCTTTCATAATACACCCCCTTTTTCGTTCAACAGCGGATATTTACTTAATAAAACGATGTTGCATTTGTTTTTCAGCATGATTTCAATATTTAAAGTAGTAATAATGATTTCCCAAACCGGGTTATAAAATTAAATTTTAATTTGTTTACCATAATGGGGCGATTTTATCAGGGGGGCCGGTTATGATCGAAAAGCTTCTTGAATTTCGCTTAAAAAAGGAGAGAAGCACAGAACCTATACCTGAAATTAGAACCTGAGATTACCCGGCTGATCTGCATAGCATTTTAAAGCGAGGACAGGATTCGAAAACCCTCTGTACTCAATCATTTTTCAATCTCTTATAAGTATCTATCAGCAATACTCAGCGAATTACTCACTGAGTATTTTTATGAAGAACTAACTACGATAAAAGCAACATAAACAAACTTATTTTCAGGCAGATGAATGAGGCATCATTAGGCAATTTTAAAACTTTAGTACTGCAGGCTACTTAAATAAATCTATTAGCTGGTTAAAATTTAATGCGGAAACGGTTCCGTAAATAAACAAAGGGTGCAATGTTTTAAATAATGATAAAAGAAAGATATTGCTTCCCTGATTTGTTATTGATGAATGGCAACTTTTTAAAAGTATAATAATAAACCTACTTGCTTAATGAAACGAATTGCCCTCTGTTTACTGCACCTGACTTTCCTTGCACTCTGTTTAACATCGTTGAAAGCTCAGGATGTATTGCAATATGTGCAGCCTTTATCTGGAACAGCGCCTTCTACTACAGTCGCGGCAAAAAAACATTCTGCCGCAGGTTCAGAGCAAAAAGCCAATACCATACCGGCTGTAGGCAGGCCCTTTGGCATGACACAATGGGTGGCACAAACAAACCCCACAGAAACAAAATGCCTTCCACCTTATTACTATAATGATACAGCCATCAGCGGGTTTCGCGCCACACACTGGATCAGCGGTTCCTGCATGCAGGATTTTGGAAGTTTTACCATTACGCCTGTCGTTGGAAAACTAAAGACTGATATAAAACAATATGCCATTCCTTTTTCGCATGAGAATGAGTTGTCAACGCCATATTATTATAAGCTGAACACCAAACCTGTTACTACTGAAATTACTTCCACATTACGGTGCGCCATTATACGGTTCACTATGTTACAAGATGATAGTTTGTATGTATTGGTTATACCAAATAGCGATTATGGTGAAGGCTCACTGCAGGTTAATCCGCTGAGCGGAGAAATAGAAGCCGGTAATCCTGCGCATCGCATTTACCAGGGTTGGGGCCAGCCTGCCGGGTTCAGTGGCTGGTGTTATCTTAAAGTTGAGAAAGAAATCAGCAGCAGCGGAACTTTTAACGGCACAGAAATTTACACTTCAAATATTATCAGTAAAAAGAAAAATATAGGTGGATACGCAGGTTTTTATCTAAAGAAAGGCGAGCACCTGGATATATACATGGGAACTTCCTTTAGCAGTGCGGAAGGGGCCCGTTTAAACCTGCAAACGGAGATAGGGAAAAAGCATTTTAATGATATTAAAGAGGAAGCCAGGCAAGAATGGCAAAAAGCACTTTCTGCCATTGAAGTAAAAACCGCAGATGAAAGATCAAAGCGGATTTTTTATACGGCAATGTATCATGCAATGCAGATTCCCAGGTTGTATAATGATGTGGACGGAATGTATCCCGTTTTTGCACACAGCTATCAGTTCAATAAGTTGAAGAAAGGTGATTATTATGACGATTTTTCAATGTGGGATATTTACCGTGCACAGTTGCCACTATTTGAAATACTTAAGCCTGGCCTTATCAACAACCTGGTTCAAAGTATTATTTTAAAAGGGCAGGAAGGTGGATGGATGCCCATCTTTCCCTGCTGGAATAATTATACTTCTGAAATGGTAGGCGATCACACCAGCGCCTTTATAGCGTCTGCCTTTAATAAAAATATCCGCGGGTACGATGTTAGCGAGGCTTATCGCCTGCTACGTCAAAATGCTTTTGAAGTTCCGGACAGGGAAGCATATATAGATGGTAAAGGAAGGCGGGCTTTACCTTCCTATTTAAAATATGGCTATATACCTATGGAAGACAGCGTGCCAGATGCATTTCATAAAAAAGAACAGGTGAGTCGGACATTGGAGTACGCGTATGATGATTATGCATTAAGCATTATGGCAAAGGCATTGGATAAAACTGCTGACTATAATGATTTACATAAGCGGTCTTTTAACTATAAAAATGTGTTTTACAAAGAGGCTGGCATTGTGCGTGGACGTTATGCAGGCGGTGCGTGGGCAGAGAGTTTTAACCCTGATGTGAGGGAAAAATATATAACAGAAGGCACCCCCAGGCAATATACTTTTTATGTGCCGCATGATGTGCATGGCCTGGCTCAATTAATGGGCGGGCGCAAGGCACTGGAAAATGCGCTGGATAGCCTTTTTATAAAAGACGAATATTGGCACGGCAATGAACCCGGGCATCAGATTCCATTCATGTATAATTACACATCATCACCCTGGAAAACACAACAAATAGTAAGGGAAATTCTGAACAGGGAATATAATGACGGCCCCGGCGGTTTAAGCGGTAATGATGATGCAGGACAGATTAGCGCATGGTACATATTTGCAGCTATAGGTTTTTATCCAGTTGATCCGGTATCCGGAAATTATGTGTTGTGCTCACCTTTATTTGATACAATTCGCATAAACATGCCTGAACAAAAAACATTTGAAATTATTTGTCACAAAAAAAACAGCACAGATCAATACATTCACCGCATAACTTTTAATGGAAAAAAATATGCGGAAAATTATATTCGCTATAGTGATCTTATCAAAGGAGGGAAGTTCGAAATCTGGTTGCAGGCTGAACCCGCTTCCTGGGGCGCAGATATGCAAAGCCAGCCACCATCTGTAACAAGATAAATTAATCTCTGCTAAAACATTAACTCAGTGGAATAGCGCCATCAATAGCTTTAATTTAAAGAGAAAATTTATGTACAAAATGCAACAAACCATGCGGTGGTTTGGGCCTGCCGACCCGGTATCTTTATCTGATATAAAACAGGCAGGGTGTTCCGGTATTGTTACCGCACTTCATAATATACCCAATGGTGAAACCTGGGGTATGGAAGCTATTAAGACAAGAAAGAAAATGATAGAACAGGCCGGCCTTAATTGGCCTGTGGTTGAAAGTGTGCCGGTGCACGAAGCTATCAAAACACAACAGGGAAATTTTAAGGGTTATATTGATAATTATAAACAAACCTTAAAGCATCTTAGTGCTTGCGGTATCAGGATAGTTACATACAATTTTATGCCGGTTTTAGACTGGACGAGAACAGATCTTGCCTATAAAATGGAAGATGGTTCTAAGGCTTTGCGCTTTGAAAAAGCAGCTTTTATAGCTTTTGATGTTTTTATGCTGAAGCGGAAAAATGCAGAAAAAGAATACACAAAGCGGGAGTTGGAAACCGCTTATAAGCGGTTTGCTGTAATGACAAATGAAGAAAAGCAACTGCTGCAACGAAATATAATTGCAGGCCTGCCGGGAAGCGAAGAAAGTTTTACGCTGCAGCAGTTTCAGAAAGCATTAAATGCTTACGCACATATCAATGCAGATAAACTTCGCGATAACCTGGTTTACTTTTTAAAAGAGATAATTCCGGTTGCAGACGATTGTAATGTAAAAATGGTAATTCACCCGGATGATCCTCCATTCTCAATATTAGGATTACCAAGAATTGTAAGCACTGCTGCAGATGTGCAGGCATTGTTTGATGCAGTTCCTTCTTTAAGCAATGGATTGTGTTTTTGTACGGGTTCTTTCGGCGTTAGGGCTGACAATGATCTTCCTGCCATGTTACAACAATTTGCTGATCGTGTATACTTTATTCACCTGCGCAACACGATGCGGAATAGCAACGGCGATTTTTATGAAGCAAACCATTTGGAAGGAGATACGGACATGTGCAGCATTATAAAAACTTTAAAGGCTATAATGAATAAAAGAAAAGCTGCGATCCCCATGCGGCCCGATCATGGGCATCAGATGCTGGACGATCTTAACAAAACAACCAACCCTGGCTATTCTGCAATAGGCAGGTTAAGAGGATTGGCCGAATTGCGGGGGCTGGAAACAGGAATTTTATATTCATAGCAACGCTGAAATATCTAAATACCATTCGGTCGCTTTGGCGTTTTATCTTCTATTTATAGAATTTAATTCACCTGCCCTGCTTTGAGTGCCTGGCGCTTTTGTATACCCAGGTTTTTATTTGCGAAAACGTTTGCGAACTTTTATAACATATAGCAAGTCATAACTATGTATTTTACATATATTGCGTGGGTCTTTTTGCTTGTTATATGAATATCAAAATTCTAGCTGAACAATTAAATTTATCCATTAGTACCGTATCGAGGGCTTTGCGTGACAGCTATGAAATAAGTGAACCCACAAAAGCCCGGGTAAGGGCAATGGCGAAACAGCTAAACTATCGCATTAATCCTTATGCCAGCAGTTTGCGCCGGCATCGCAGCAAAACAATCGCCGTTTTAATTCCTGAAATCACGAATAATTTTTTTTCACAGGTAATTAATGGTATTGAATATATAGCCCAGGAAAAAAACTATCATATTTTAATTTATATCACACACGAAGATGTGCGCAAAGAAATTGAATTTGCGCATCACTTGCATAATGGAAGGGTAGATGGGGTACTGATGTCTGTTTCGGCTGAAACAAACAATTATGATCACCTGAACGAATTAATGGAAAGTGGTGTTCCTATCGTTTTTTTTGACAGGATTTGTGAATCAATTGAAACGAGCAGTATTATTACCGATGATTTTGAGAGTGGCTTTGCGGCTACGGAGCATTTGTTCCAGTGTGGCTGCAGGCGCATTGGTTTTTTTGGCCTTTTTGAACATTTATCTATTTCGCGCAAAAGATATGAAGGTTATTTAGCTGCCCTTAAAAAATATGGGATAAATAAGGATGATGATTTGATAGTGCGATCTGGTAACGATATAGCTGCAAACGAAGCCGCCATTACTAAAGTGCTTACTTCTGCAAACAAACCAGATGGTGCCTTCGCATCAATTGAAAAAATGGCGATTGCCAGCTACAACGTTTGTAAAAGGCTTGATATTGATATTCCGTCGCAGCTCAAACTAATAAGCTTTTCCAACCTTGAAATATCTACTTTATTAAACCCAAGCCTTACAACTATTACACAGCCCGCTTATGAAATTGGGAAGCAGGCAGCTATGCAGCTGTTTCGCTATTTAGAAAAAAAACTGTACATGAACAGGCATGAGAAAATTGTATTGAAGTCTTCGCTTATTCCCAGGCAGAGCACAAAAAAAACGCATAGTGCATAGGTTTTTAAAGGTTCAAAAAATATATAGGCATATACAGAAAACCTAACTGGCTGTTGTGCATTGTGCCCAGCGAGCGATTAAACAATACTCGAAAAAAATAAGCTTATAACTTATTAATAATCAAATTTTAATAAAGCATTGCTTCTCCGCATGAATCAATATTTTTTTAATTACTTATGAAAACGTTTTCGTAAATAAAAAGCGTTCAACCTTGCTGCATATTATTTTTTTCTGCCAATTTCAACCCTGAAAACAAGATTGCTCATTTCAAAGATTTCTTTCGGGAAAGTATTGATTGCTATTAGTAATAACAGATTGTTTATTCCGGATACGGTATATATAGTTTACCAGAAATTATTTCACTTAGATAAGCATACTTATACACTTTATTAAGACCAGAATTTTATGACTGTAAAAAATGAATTTTCATTGGAGGGAAAAGTTATAGTAGTAACCGGGGGCACCGGCATTATAGGTAAATCTTTTATCACAGCTATCTCAGACGCCGGCGGAACTGTTGGCATACTGGGAAGAAACAGGAAGGTTGCCGAACAACGGTCCAGCGAAATAAATTTAAACGGCGGCAGGGCGCTGGCGTTGTGTGCAGATGTAACCAACAAAAATGAGCTTATTAATGCCAGAAAGCAAATGCTTAATATGTATGGAAAAATAGATGGCCTGGTAAATGCGGCAGGCGGAAACATTCCTGAAGCTGTTACTGAATATGGCGATGATATTTTCAATCTTAATGTAGAAGGGTTAAAAAAAGTAATGGATACAAACCTGTGGGGAACAATATTGCCTACACAGGTATTTGGAGATGCCATTGCAAGAAATGGCAGCGGAAGTATTGTAAATATCTCTTCGATGTCAGCTAAAAAAGTAATCAGTAAAATACTTGGCTATAGCCTTGCCAAGGCTTCGGTAGAATGTTTTACCCAATGGTTTGCACTGGAATTGAGCAGGCGGTATAAAGATTTGATTAGAATTAATGCAATTGTACCCGGATTTTTCTTAACTGAACAAAACAAAACATTACTCACCAATACGGATGGCTCCCTTACAGACAGGGGGCATTCAATTCTTAAACAAACACCCTTTGGAAGATTTGGCGATCCTGATGAACTTAAGGGAACACTTATTTGGCTGTTAAGCGATTCCTCAAAATTTATTACAGGTACTACAGTTAATGTTGACGGAGGATTTGTGGTGAATAGCGGTGTTTAAGAAAATAAATAGCGGTCTTGCAGATTTAGCCATATGTATGCTTAATTCTATAAATATATCTTCTAACTAAACAACGATTTTACAACTAACTATCACTAAAACTGATGATTATGAAACAAAAACTAGTGCTTCTAATCCTGTCGTTTGGCTTTGTGATAACAGCCCTGGCACAACAGCGCCAGATAACAGGAACGGTGCTCGACAGTGCAACAAATAAAGGGCTTGCCGGGGCATCAATAATGATAAAAAACAGTAAAAAAGGGGTGGCAACCGATGCCAGCGGAAAGTTTGCCATTGCAGTGCCTGCAAATAATGAGAACGTTATACTGGTGGTAAGCAATGCAGGATATAACCAGCAGGAGATAGAAGTAGGGGCACAAAATGTTCTTACAATAGTTATGACACCCGATTTAAAACAGTTAAGTGATGTTGTTGTGATTGGCTATGGAGCCGTAAAGAAAAAAGACCTCACGGGTGCGGTTGCTTCTATTAAATCAGAAGATATTGTACGGTCAAATCCTACCAATGCTGAAAAAGCCATGCAGGGCCAGTTTGCAGGTGTTAACATTACAAAAGCCAGCAATTTGCCCGGCCAGGCATTTTCAATGGATATAAGGGGAGAAAACACTATTACAGGTGTAACAGAACCATTGGTTGTAATAGACGGGGTAATGGGCGGCAGAATTGAAGATATCAACCCCGCCGATATCCAATCTATCGATATCCTTAAAGATGCTTCTTCCACTGCTATCTATGGGTCGAGGGGAGCTAATGGTGTTGTTATCATAACATCCAAAAAAGGCTCCAGCGGCAAAGCTAAGTTTACGGTTGATGCTTATTTCGGACAAAAAACACCTGCACATTTGCCGGATTTCCAAACAGCCCAGCAATTCTATCAAAGCCAGTACACAGATGTTATATTAAACAATGGAACGCCCGCTACTTTTTCATCAAATGAACTGGAAATGATAAACAGTGATAAAACCACTGACTGGGTTGATGAAATTACCCGCACCGGCATTCAAACAGGTACAACCGCAGCGGTATCAGGAGGTTTTGGCGGAACAACCTACCGGTTTTCAGGCGGCTTTCTGCAGGAAGATGGCACGATTAAACATACCTCTTACAAACGCTATAGTTTAAACGGTTCTGTTGACAGTAGAATAAACAGCTTTATACGTGTAGGATTTACTGCTTTTATTAATTACAGCGAAAACCCAAGAAGTTCACTGGAAGCTTTGCGTTCTGCTTATCGTGCAAGGCCCACAGGGGTGGTTTATTACGATGATCTTGTAAATCCAAGCGATGGATACGATGAAGCACAGGGGCCATGGAATGGCTATGCTGTATGGATGGGAATAAAAGATAACCAGGTTATGAGCCCGGTTGTTGAGGTAGATCCGGGAAATGCCAGGTATTTGGTTAAGGCCGCCAACCAGATGGGCAATGCTTATGCTGAGATTACTTTATTAAAAGGTTTAAGCTTTAAGTCTTCTATATCTGCTTCAAATATTGATACGCGTACCGGCGATTACAGGGGTACTTATACAAAAGACAGGGCCGGTTCTAAATTGCCAAGGGCCAATTATTCCGATGCCGGCATAACCAGCTGGACTTTCGATAATCAGCTTACTTATAATTATTCAAGCGGCAAAAGCAAGATTAATGCAACTGCTTTGCAAAGCGCATTTAAAACAAAAACAGAGAATTATGCTATATCTGTTCAAAACCTTCCTTTTGCATCGCTGTGGCACAATCTCGGCAGCGCAGGCCTTTCCAATATAACTGCATTAAGCAGTGATTATGTTCAAAACACATTGCAGTCGTATATGGGAAGAATCAATTATACGTATGATGATAAGTATATAGTAACCTTAACCGGCCGTGGTGATGGTGCTTCTCAATTGGCTAATGGCAACAAATGGGCTTTCTTCCCATCCGGCGCTTTTGCATGGCGCGTTATTGATGAAAACTTCATGGCAAATTCGAAAGTGTTTTCTGATCTGAAATTGCGGTTAACGTATGGCCAGGTAGGCAATTCCAATGTTTCGCCTTACAGCACACAGGCGCAAATTTTAAATACGGTTTACAGTTACGACCAGCTGGCCGGAAATGCTTTTGCACCAGGCACTTTAGGCAACAAAGACCTTAAATGGGAAAGAAGTGAAGAAGTAAACCTCGGCCTTGATATGGGCTTCTTTAATAACCGTTTAACTGCTACTGTTGAGCTTTATAAAAAGAATACAAAAGACCTGATTTTAGAACAAAACCTCCCCACTTCTACAGGCTTTGAAGTTGTAACGGCCAATGTGGGTAAAATATCCAATAAAGGCATAGAAGTATTGTTGAACTCAACCAACATCAGGAGCAAAGATTTCTCCTGGAGAACTACAATTAATTTCTCAAAAAATATCAACAGGATTGAAGCGCTTGCCAATGGTGTAGATGCTATAATCGGCAACAGCCTGTTTGTTGGAGAGTCTGTTAAGTCTTATTACGATTATAAGTTTACAGGCATCTGGCAAATTGCTGATAGCAGTAAAGCCGCATCTTACAGCCAGTTGCCCGGCCAGGTAAAGGTGATTGATAAAAACGGCGATGGCGTTATTTCCTCTTCAACAGATAAAGACGACCGCATGGTACTGGGCTCGCAATTGCCTAATTACACCATTGGTATGACGAACTATTTCACGTATAAAAATTTCGACCTGTCATTCTTTATGTATTACAGGAACGGAACCATGTTTATGAATGGTTTGTTTGGCGGCGGCACAATGGCTGATTATACTAACAACAGGTATAACCACATAGTGCTAAATTACTGGACAAGAAATAACCCTACAAACGATATGTATGGCGTTGGCGTATCACAACCCTATAAAAATGCCATAGCCTATCAAATAGCAAACTTCCTGCGGGTTTCCGATATTACTGTTGGATATACCATGCCCGGCGTAAAGCTTAAAAAGTATAGCATGGATAAGTTCAGGGTTTATTTGCAGGTTACCAACCCGTTTATATTCACAAAATATAAAGGGATGGATCCGGAATATAACAGTAATACTTATGTGGACGATGTGCCGAATATGGTTTACACATTAGGCCTCAGCATAGGTTTTTAATCGAATACCAAACATCATTTTAAAACAAATAATTATGAACGTATTTAAAAATATAAAAGCCGCTTATCCCGTAAGCATTTTGCTTCTATTGCTTATAGCAGGTTGTAAAAAAAGTTTCCTCGACGAATACAACCCATCTAATCAAACTGCTGATAATTACTATGTTGATGGACCGGGGTTTGAAAGCCTGGTTACTTCCTGTTATCCTTTATTAAGAGATATTACCCAGCAAAGAATGCTTGCGCTCGCCGGCACAGATGTTTTTGCCGTTAATAACTGGGGCGCGGTTTATTATAAGCAGCCAAACCCATCAGGCAGCCCTTACGATCAATATGATATACGGTTAAATGCTTCCCTCGCTGAAGTGCAAACGCTTTGGGATTTATTGTACAGGGAAATAAACAGGTGTAACACGGCTGTAACAAGGGCTCCGAATATTACAGGCATTTCGGATTCTTTGCGCAATAAAAGAGTAGCGGAAGCCAAATTTCTAAGGGCTTTAAGCTACTTCTGGGCGGTTCAGCAATGGGGCGATATTCCAATGCCGTTAGACGAAACAACAACAGCCAATGTTGAAGTAGTAAAAGTGCCGGCAAAAGATGTGTACAGCCAGATTATATCAGATCTTACTGAATGCATCAGCACACTGCCTGCCACACAATCTGAAACGGGCCGGGCCACAAAAGGCGCTGCACAGTTCCTGCTGGCAAGGGTGTACCTTACCCGTGGCTGGAACTATAATAATTCATTAGGCGGTTCCGATGCCGATTTTACAAGTGCATTAAAACTTTGCGACGATATTATTGCATCAGGTTTATATCCGCTGGAGTCAGACTGGAATAATTTATGGCCTTTGCATAATATCAATCCCAACCAGGAAACAGCTTCAGCATCTTCTTCCGTAAGCGCCGCCAACCAGAGCAAAGAAGTGATTTTTGCCGTACAATATGCAAACGCTTCGGCTTATTACGGCGATCCAAGCGCCGGAACAACCTTGGTGGGCAATAATATGCATTCTGAAATTTCAGACGGTCCCAGCATAGTAGCCCAATTAACCAGAACAAGCGCTTACAACAGGTTTAATCCCATGGTCAGGTGCACCTGGGCAGCTTACCGGCTCTTCGATCCAAAACTGGATGCACGCTATAATGGCACATTCAACAGTGTTTGTTATGCTACCACAAATGGCAGCGTTTCACTTGCTACCAATAATCCCAATCCCCAAAATATAACGCTTACTTATAATGCAGGCGATACAACGGCTGTGGCCAGGCCATGGAACGATCCCGTAACCAATGTTGCAGAAAGAGGCGTGGATATTCCCGGCGGTACAAAACATTATTCGGTAATTAATGCGAATGAATATATGGGGCTTGGCTATGTTGGCGGCAACCCTGTAATCAACACACTGGCCTGGGGTGCGCCCATGTTCTGGAAATTCTGGCAGCCGGGTATTGATTATGGCGACGGTTATTCTACCTTCAACGATCCTTTATTCCGTTCTGCAGAAGTGTACCTGATGGCTGCCGAAGCCATTGTAAAAGGCGCCACCGGCGCAAAGCTGGGAACGGCTGATGTGTATTATAATAAAGTATTAGACCGTGCGCTTGGCGCCAATGCAGGACAATCGCCGGAATGTGCGGTTAACCCCGGAAATGTAGATGATCTTGCTGCGGTTTCTTACCGCGCTACGCCCGGCAATATTACCATAGATATGATTTTGGATGAAAGGGCAAGGGAACTGCTTGGCGAAGGCGACCAGAGATGGTATGATCTTAAACGCACAAACTCGCTTGTTTCAAGGGCTACAAAATATAACCCCTGGACTGCGTTTGGTTTAAATGGCAGCCCGGTAATTGACGAGCATGTTTACCTGCGGCCAATTCCGCAGGGCGAACTGGATAACTCCAACCCGTCGGTTGAGCAAAACCCGGGATACTAAAATTTAAAAAGCGTTGTGTGTTCTTTTGAATACACAACGCTTTGCCCACATTCAATTAATACCAAAAAATATTATTTAAGCTGAAACAGGCAATGCGGTTGCAGGTGCTGCAACAAAGTAATCCCATCTATAATTGTATGAAGAAAGCTGTATTTTTTGTAATAGTGCTGTTTTGTTTAAGTGCTCAGTTTGCTTATGCACAACAGCTCAGTTATGTAGAAAGGTTTGACAATGAAAACCATCCCGAAATCGGATACTGGTTTATTTCGCCCGACCTGCTGCAAAATGATGAATACCTTAAAAACCTCGATACCATAGCCAGGGAATGCCCTTACACATTATTGTTCCTGACAGAAAGGGCAGGCGCCAGTTTTTATGATTATGATGTAATGCACCCGGTTTTTAAAAAGCTGGTGGCAAAAGCGCATGAATATGGTTTAAAGGTAGGGCTGCAGCTTTGGGGCAATTATAAGGATAAGCAAATAGAAGGCTCGCAAAGAATGATTGTTGGTGAAGAAATTCAGCTTGATGATGCCGGCAACGCAAGCTATGCGGCCAGTGCAAAATATATCCGTTTTCCCGACAGGTTGCTTAAAACAGATTTGTTTAAAGTGTATGCTTTTAAAAAAACAGCAGATGGTTTTTATGACCCTTCAACATTAAAAGATATTACACAATACTGCACGGCTATGCTGCCTGCCAAAGACAGCGCCGTTATAAAAATAAATGCGGGCACTGCTTCAAAAGGGCTTACCGCTTATGTAATGGTGCAGGAATATTGCAGCCAGAGCAGTATGTGGGATGATGTTGAAATAAACGGTTTTGCAGAAGCTATGAAAACCTACAGCGATGTGCCTTTTGACGGCTTTGCTATGGATGAATACGGCAACAAGTTTGTAGAGCGTTCGGTAGAACGTGGCCCTGATTTTATTTTTCGCGGCCAGTGGTATTCCAATGCTATGGCAGATGCCTACAAAAAACAAAATGGCCAGCCATTGGATATGGTGCTTTTCAATACCCGTTATGCGCCCCAGGGCAAGCTGGAAGTGCGGATGAAGGCCATAAATTATTATATGGATTTTATGCGCCAGGGCCCTTTGCGCGTGCAGGCTGCAACCTATCAAAAAGCAAGGGAAATTATTGGTAAGGATATTTTTATCGGTATTCACGATACTTATCATAACAGCCTTGTAAACGATGAAATATGGGCTAACGGTATTGCGTGGTGGAGGCAGCCACTGGTATATGGCCAAACAGATGAAAAAACATCGTTGCCCGTGCGCATGGGCGTAGCCATGGCGCATTATAAAAATGTAATGTATAACCAGTATTATGATAAAGTGTTTCCGCCGGTGCAGGAAAAGGCATTGTTCGACCTGCGGTATGGTGTGCGAACACATTACCATGCACTGCACGATAAGCGGCCTAACCGCTTCGACCTGCAAATGCCCGTTGCAATTGATGGCATTAATAAAGTGGAACGTTGCAGCCGTCTTCTCAACAAATTCAACCCTTCGCTGCCCGATATAAAATTGCTGGTTGTATTTGGTATGGAAGCATTGCAAAACTGGTATCCTGATTTCAGTAAAAGGGGCACCTATGATATAAATGATAAATTGGGCATTGATGAGAAAGCTATTGAGCTATGGAATGCCGGTTATTTGAATGCACTCGTACCTTCAGATTTAATTACAACCGGCCAACTGAAAATTAATGAAGACGGCAAGCCGGTATTGAACGGGCATACTTTCGATGCTATACTTTATCTTAATCCACAGTACGCAAAAGAAGCGCAGTTAAATTTTCTTGAAACGTATGAAAACAAAGGTGGCAAGCTGATGATAGAAGGCAGCGCCGATCACGATTTTAATACAAATAATATTACGGAAAGATTTAAAACTATCTATAATAAAGCCACTGTAAAAGGATATTCTGTGGAAGGTATTGGAAAGCTTGGTTTATTAAAGAACAGGCTGGAAGATGGCGCTAAAAATGCCGATGGCTCTTACGTGTTTACCAATCTTGCTTCTATAAGAACAGATAGTATTGCTTCTTTTTCTGTAAACATCAGCGGGGATGTATATGCAGGCCAATACAAAGGGCTCGCAATAATTGATGCTGATAAAAAAAGCGGTTTAAAAAAGTTTGCCGCTGCAGGTTTTGTGCAGTTGGTTAAAAATGGCAAAACCTTACTTCAATTGAATGAACCAGCAGATGTGTTTATAACCAGTAAAAATGGCCAATATTTTATTACCCTTGCCGATGCATCTAAAAAAATAACGCCATTAATAAACAACCTGTAGCATGCGTACTTTCATCAGCTAACCAGACCTCAACAGTTTCGGTAAAGTTTGCAACGCCATGAAAAGAAAGATAAATGCATTAAGAATAATGCTGCTTGTTGTTGCCTGCACATTGTGGTGTGCGGTTGGCAGCGCTCAAAATAATATAGCCAGGCTTGATGCGCTGGATATTAAATCTTTCTCCGAAGGCATTCCGGGCATTGTAACCAAAACCAATGCAGGCGGCGGCCCGCTTAAAATTGGCGGCCATTATTTTTCCAGTGGCATCGGAACAAATGGCGTTAGCGTTCTTCCATTCCTGCTTGATGGCGATGCTATTAGTTTTACTGCAGGTGTTGGGCCCGATGATGAAGCCAACCCATTATCAACATATAAGTTTTATGTTATTGGCGATAAAAAAATATTGTTTGAAAGCAAGGATATGAAAGTTGGTGACCAGCCTGAAAAAATACAGGTTAACCTTTCCGGTATTCAGCGCCTGGGATTATTAGTGATGGTAGATGCTGCCAATCTTTCCAGGTCTTATTCCGACTGGGTGGATGCTGCATTTGTAATGAAACCGGGCTATATGCCGGAGCATATTCCCAATACCGGTGAGAAATATATACTTACCCCAGCTTCTTCTGCATTGCCAAAAATAAATTCGGCAAAAGTGTTTGGCGCAACTGCGGGCAACCCGTTTTTATTTGCAGTAGCGGCAACAGGCGTGCGGCCTATGTATTTTACTGCAAGCAACTTACCCCAGGGTTTGAATATTGATAGCGCCACCGGCATTATTAGCGGAAAGGTTAATAACAAGGGCATTTACCCGGTTGTGCTTAAAGCAAAAAACAAATGGGGTGAAACAACGAATATTCTGAAAATAAAAATTGGCGATACCATTGCCCTTACGCCGCCAATTGGCTGGAACGGATGGAACTCATGGGCAAGGGAGATTGATAAAGATAAAGTGCTGGCTTCTGCCCATGCCATGGTGAGTAAGGGCCTGCACAATCACGGATGGACGTACATAAATATAGATGATGCCTGGCAGGGCCGGCGGGAGGGAAGCGATAAAGCGCTTCAGCCCAATGAAAAATTTCCCGGCTTTAAGGATATGGCAGATTCTATACACGCACTTGGTTTAAAGCTGGGCGTATATTCTACGCCGTGGATAACAAGTTATGCGGGATATGCCGGCGGCTCTTCAAATTTTGAAGATGGAAGTTACCCTGATTCAGTAAGGGATAATAAAAGGCAATACCGTTACACAGGCAAATACCGGTTTGAAAATGCTGATGCCCGGCAAATGGCGGCCTGGGGCGTTGATTATTTAAAATACGACTGGCGCATTGATGTGCAGTCTGCGCAAAGAATGCAGGAAGCATTGAGAAAATCAGGAAGGGATATTGTATTCAGCATATCAAATTCAGCGCCATTTGACAGCGCGGCCACCTGGAAAAAAACAGCGAATGTATGGCGCACCGGCCCCGACATACGCGATAGCTGGACCAGTCTTTATTATTCAGCTTTTTTGCTGGATAAATGGGCGCCCTATGCAGGCCCCGGCCATTGGAATGATGCAGATATGCTTATTGTGGGCAATGTAACCACAGGTTCCAAAATGCACCCTACGAGATTAACGCCCGATGAGCAATACAGCCATGTCAGCATATTTAGCCTGCTTAATTTACCCCTGCTTATTGGTTGTCCCATAGACCAGCTTGATGCCTTTACTTTAAACCTGCTTACCAACGATGAGGTGATAGAGATTGACCAGGATCCCCTGGGTAAGCCTGCGCGGTTAATAATTGAAGACAAAGGCGTACAGGTTTGGGTGAAGCCGATGGAAGACGGTTCTTATGCTGTTGGCTTATTTAACCTTGCTGGTTTTGGCAAAACCCCGCAATCTTTTTTCCGTTGGGGCGATGAAAAACCTGTATCGTACCAATTTGATTTTTCCAAAGCGGGCCTTCTCGGCAAATGGAAGCTGAGGAATGTGTGGAAGCAACAAGATATGGGGATATTCAGCAACCAATTTAAAACAGTTATACCGCATCATGGCGTGGTGCTGTTGAGAATGTATAAAGCCGGATAATTAAAGATGCCGCTGAGTATAAATAAAGTTGTCATGAAAAAAATAGTAGCCGGAATTCTTTTTCTGTTAATACTGCTTACATCATTTCATGCCGGTTCGCAATCATTAAAAACTGTGTGGCTTGACGATCTGGATATTATGTCTTTTTCCGGGAGCATCCGGCCTACCAAGGCAAAGACAAACTACAGCAATGATTCCATCAAAATAAACAATGTTTTTTATCAAAGGGGAATAGGGGCGCAATCAGTATCCATACTTTCATTCTTCCTCAATAAAAAAGCAAAAAGGTTTACAGCTTTTATAGGGGCGGATGATAAAGGCAATAAGGAAATACCCGTTAAATTTTATGTGCTGGCCGACGGAAAAATACTTTATGCAAGCGATGAAATGAAGGTTGGCGATGCCGCAAAACCTGTAGATGTTGACTTGACTAATGTAGTGCGTTTAGGGCTTTTGGCAACCGATGATATTGGAGGCATAAACAATAAACGAACTTATTGTGACTGGGCGGATGCAAAGTTTACTATGGTGAATGATAATATGCCCGCACTCTTTCCTAATGATAATGAAAAATATATTTTAACGCCATCGCCTTCGGAAAAGCCAAGAATTAACTCGCCTGCCGTATTTGGCGCTACGCCGGGGAATCCTTTTTTCTACGCCATTGCTGCAACCGGCGGTCGCCCCATAACTTTTTCCGCAGATAATTTGCCACAAGGCCTTACGTTAAATACGGCTTCGGGTATTATAACGGGTAATGTAAAGCAGAGAGGGGAATATGTTGTAACGCTTAAAGCCAACAACAGATTTGGAGAATATACCAAAGCGTTAGAAATAAAAATTGGTGATACGATTGCCCTTACACCACCAATGGGTTGGAATGGATGGAATGCGCTGGCCGGTAATCTGAATAAAGAAAATGTGATGGCTTCAGCCCGCGCCATGATAACCCTGGGATTAAATAATCACGGCTGGAGCTATATAAATATTGACGATAGCTGGCAGGGTAAAAGAGCAGGGCTGTTACATGCGCTTCAGCCAAATGAACAATTCTCCAACATTGGTAAAATGGTGCAGGAAATTCATTCACTTGGCTTAAAAGCAGGTATTTATTCCACTCCTTATATATCAAGCTATGGGGGATATGTGGGTGGATCATCCGATTATCCTGAAGGCGGTGAAACGCATGAATTAATAAAAGCCGGCAGGCAGCCGTTTATGCGCATAGGAAAATATCGTTTTGAGAAAAATGATGCTTTACAAATAGCTGATTGGGGGTTTGATTTTTTGAAATACGACTGGCGCATAGATGTCAATTCAGCGGAACGGATGTCAGAGGCGCTTCGGCAATCGGGAAGAGATATTGTCTTCAGCTTATCTAACAATGCACCGTTCGAAAAAGTAGAAGACTGGATGCATACATCCAATATGTACCGCACCGGCCCGGATATCCACGATAGCTGGAATAACCTTTATATGCTGGCGTTTACACTTGATAAATGGGCCCCTTATGCCGGCCCCGGCCATTGGAATGACCCGGATATGATGATTGTAGGTGATATGGCTGCAGGCAGCAAACTACATCCTACCAGGCTTACGCCGGATGAACAATACAGCCATATCAGCATTTACAGCCTGCTGGCCGCACCAATGCTGATTGGATGCCAGCTCAACATGTTAGATGCTTTTACCCTTAATTTATTGTCCAACGATGAGGTAATAGAGATTGACCAGGATCCCCTGGGTAAGCCTGCACGGTTAATAATTGAAGACAAAGGCGTACAGGTTTGGGTAAAACCAATGGCTGACGGTTCTTATGCTGTTGGATTATTTAATACAGATGATTACGGAAAAACGCCGCAATCCTATTTCAGGTGGGGTAACGAAAAACCGGCATCATTTGAATTTAATTTCGCAAAGGCCGGTTTGCATGGAAAATGGAAATTAAGAGACGTGTGGAGGCAAAAGGATGTGGGTTTTTATAACAATCAGTTTAAAACAACTATACCATATCATGGTGTTGTACTGCTGCGCATGTATAAAGCCGAATAAAATTAATTTTCAATAGTATTATAATGGTTGAATTGTAAAAAGCAGGTTATTCCGTTTTTATTATAAGCCTGCCGTAAGTCATATTGCTGATTACACAGAAACCGTTCTCAGGTGTAATGTATTGCTGTTTCCCGTCAAACTAATAAATCCGGCTTATTTGGATTGAATGTGAGATAAGCAATTGCCTTTGAGCCGTAGTGCTTTTTTGCGATATAAAACTCTCATCTTCCTGCTATTCAGATAAATGGGGTCGGCAAAGCCTGGCCGTAGATACTTGTTGTAAGAATAACCAGGCAAGCCTTCACCATAAATAAGGAAATAATCTATTGGAGTATTTTTATTTTAATGCTCTTATACGAAACTTCATCGCCATGGTCCTGCAAAAGAATATGCCCTTCATTTGCTAAACCAAAATTCTCCCATTTTTTATACTTGCTTATAGCTACAAGGTCTTTAAATTCTTTTGAGCCTCTTTCATATTCCACCACTTTATAACCGTTTAACCAATGTTCAACGTGATTGTTGGGATAAACAATAATGCGCCCGTGGTTCCATTCGCCAATTGGTTTTATTGCGCCCTTTGGTTTTTTACTGGCAATCATATCGTATAAAGAAGCAATGGTCCTATTGCCATCCCTGCCAAGCTTTGCATCGGGATGTCTGTCATCATCCAATACCTGGTATTCCAAACCAATGGCCGATGCACCGTTAACATCATACGATTCTTTTACAAAATACTTAAGGCCGCTGTTGCCCACAGGCGTTAATTTAAAATCGAACTGCAGGTCAAATGCATGATATTCTTTATCGGTAACAATATCGCCGCCGCGCCCTTCCTGCTGGCCATTGGAACGTAATACGGTTAAAGTGCCGTCTTTAATAGCCCACCCGCTATCAGGGAAAGATTTTTTATAAGCGCCCCTCCATCCGTTTGTTGTTTTGCCATCCCACAAAAGGGCAACGTTATTGTATTTTTCTTCAGCAGAAATAGTGTTGGGAATAAGATTGGCCACATAAATATGCCCCGGCGGTGTTGCATGAAGATTGTTTGTTTGAATACGTATATTCTTCCACCGTATGGTATGGCCTGCTTTTGAAGCGTCCGATACCTGGTGTACCTGTAAGGCAATAAACCCCTTCTTCGTCATATCATCCACTACAGATGCAGTATAAACGCCGTTGATCCATGTGCGGATAGTATTGCCAATGCATTCCACATGCATCTTATTCCATTCATTCAACTTTAAAATTTTCTGGCCATCAGGATTGTAGGTTAACGGGTATAGCCAGCCTCTTCGTGCTTCATCATATATACCGCCGGTCCATGCCCTTTCCGAAGGGTCAATTTCAACCTGGTAACCATGCACTCTTCCGTTATTATAATCCTGGCTGCTCTCGCTTCTTACCTGTATGCCGGAGTTCATTTCATTATCCAGCTTAAACTCAAGTTCCAATATAAAATCACCATATACAGCATTGGTAACTAAAAAAGAATTGGGTGTATTGGCAACTGTTTCGCCAATTATTTCCCCGTTTGCTGCTTTATAGTTTGCCTTACCATTCAGTTGATGCCAGCCGGTTAAATCTTTGCCGTTAAATAACGGTGTCCATTGTTGGGCAAAACTGTTTGTGCCCAACAACGAAAAAGCGGTTACAAAAGCAGCAATGGCAAGCTTGTTTCGTGTAGAATGCATGTTTATTTTTTGCTCTAAATTAGGCACTGGCCATGCTTGTAAATAAGCCAAACTGCGGAAACGTTTTCGTAGATTAAACGTTTTATGATTTTTGAAAAACTATAATTTGCTCACTGGTTTTAAACCAACAATATCGGTTGCAATACTAATTTCTTATTAGGCATATATCATCAAAATACAGGTTGCGGATGTACAATTACGATAAAGCCAGGATGCTTTAAGCTATGCCGGTTGCCCGTAATTTTTTTCGCTGAAGGGCGATGAAAAGAATGCGCTATTGAAACTAATAATTAAACAATCTAAACATACATACGGTACTGTTATGATTAAGCTTTCCATATTGATGTTTATTAATTTTCTGATGACGTGCGATAACCCGTATGCAGATACAACCGGGTATGCCAAAGGCAAATTGATCTACGAAAATCCGTTCGGTGATAAGCAGCAGGTAAAAGACTGGATTATGGAAGGCCCCGGCGAATTAAAGTTTGCCGGTGGCTGGATGGAGATGTATTCGCCGGAACAAAAATGGGATCATGTTTTCTGGTGCCCCAAAGATTTTCCCGGTAGTTTTATAGCAGAGTGGGATGTGCAAAACCTTGATACCGCCAACGGGCTTACCATTATTTTTTTTGCAGCAAAAGGAAGTAATGGCGAAGATATTTTTAGCCCATCCATGCCCAAACGCGATGGCACTTTTAAATACTATAATAAAGGCCAGATGAATTGTTATCATATTTCTTACTATGCCAATAACCCCAAAGCGCCGGACCGCGGCAACACCCATTTAAGAAAAGACCCAGCATTTGATTTATTGCAAACCGGCGAAGAAGGTATTCCAACCTCTTCTGCAGGTATTCATCATGTGCGGCTGGTAAAAGCAGCAGCCCGCATTGTTATGTTTATTGATGAAAGAAAAGTAATTGATTATACCGATGATGGTAAAATCTATGGCCCTTTGTACACTGCGGGCAAAATAGGTTTCCGGCAAATGCGGTGGACTGATTTCCGATATCGCAATTTTAAAGTGTGGGAAATAAACAATGCCAATTTATAAACTGTAAGCAATGAAAAAATACATGCTTGTTTTATTGGGTGCCGGTTTCGGCCTTTTCTTTTTGCAGGCGCATAAACCGCCCGAAAATGCAGAAAAGGGAAGCCCCAATTTTGTTTTTATATTAACCGATGATCATGGCTGGACCGGCGTATCTTCATTAATGGATAACCGTTATGCCGATTCAAAAAGCGATTATTTTGAAACGCCCAATATTGATAAGCTTGGCAATGAAGGCATGCGTTTTTCAAATGGTTATGCACCGGATGCATTATGCACGCCTTCGCGCAGAAGCCTCCAGTTCGGGCAAAACCCGGTTCATACAGGCAATGTGCTTTTTAAACAAAATTATAGTCCCAAAGCAAAACAATGGTTAACCATTCCGGCCTTATTAAAATCTATCAACCCCAACTATAAAACAGCGCATTTTGGAAAGTGGGATTTGCGTGCAGATATTTATCCTGAAGATCTTGGCTACGACGAAAGCGATGGCAATACAGGCAATAGCAATGGCGATGTGATGCTGGATAAAAAAACAAAATGGTCAAGCCTTTATTTAAACAACGACCCTAAGAAAACGGAAACGCTTACCGGCCGCGCCATCAATTTTATGCAGCGGCAGGCAGCCGCAGGCAATCCCTTTTATTTGCAGGTATCTTATTATGCCACGCATGTTGATATACAAACTAAAGACAGCACCTATCAGCATTATTTAAAAAAACAAAAAGGTAAGAAACACGATAATCCCGGCTGGGCCGGCATGCTTGCAGACCTTGATGCAGGCATAGGGAAATTAATGGCCATGATAGACCAGTTAAGGATTGATGATAATACCTATATTTTTTTAATGGGCGATAATGGCGCGGTTGAGTTTCTGCCGCCGGTTTCAAACAGGCTCGATCATCCGTCTTCCTTTTCAAAGCCCATGCGCAACTACCCGTTAAGAGGCGGTAAATGGACGTTGTATGAAGGCGGCATACGTGTGCCGTTTATGGTAAAAGGGCCGGGCATTCAGCCGCATACTTATTCGCATATACCCGTTACCGGCTGCGATATTCTGCCAACCATAAGCGAGCTTGCCCATAATAAAAAAACGCTCCCCGGTTACCTGGATGGCGCCAGCTTTTGTGCTGCATTTCAACACCCGGAATCTGGTGTGATAAAAAGAAAAGAAGATGCTTTTTATTTTCATCGTTATGCAAGTAGCTATCCGCATTCTGCTATAATTGACAGTAATTATAAACTGATAAAATTTTGGAAAACAGGCAAGGAAGAGTTGTATGATCTGAATAACGATATTGGTGAAACAAATGATTTATCTGCAAAGATGCCTGGTAAATTTAAACAGCTTAATGATAAATTAATGAACTACCTGCAACAGGTTCATGCTGAAATTTTAGACACTGCCTTAAACGGAAAAAAACAAAAAGGTGATGATGATTAAAACCAAAGCTTTGAAAGAAATGATTACTTGTAATACTATAAAACTGACTTACATAAAACGCTGCCTTTTATACATTTTTATCTGCTTCTCCGTAAAAGGTTTATCCCAGCCTGTTACGGCGGCAAATTTTTCTGCTGATTATCCTGTTATTCATCCGCAGTTCAGGCAATGGCCGTCGCCGGCGTTGAATAATGTGGCTGATTGTGTTTCGCCAACATTGCTTTGGCCCAATAATAAAAAAGCAACCGGTTACGATATTCGTCTTTCACAGGATGCTTCTTTTGCTGCTGATAAAACCATCAGCAAGCAAAATATTCAATGGACGATGTACACGCCACACCGTGCCTTAAATGAAGGAACATGGTATTGGCAATACAGGCAGCACGATGGTAAATGGTCTGATGTGCTGGCTTTTCGCATAACAGGCGCATCCAATAAAAATTTCTCTCCGCCGGTTGAAAAAATGTATGCAGCCATTCCCGCCGCGCATCCCAGGGTATTGATTGATAAAAGTGGGCAAAAAACATTTTCAGCACAAAATAAAAACACGGCTGATGCAAAAATGATTATTGAAGAAGCCGCTAAACTGGTAAAACTTGCCCCTCCACCTGAAACAGATGCAAAAAGTAAATTAAAGGGGAAGTCAAAAGCAGAGAATGATAAGATTGCACTTGTAGCCAGTTCCCGCGCCAGCAATAAAATTTATAATGCGGTCCACCTCTTTTGCAAAGCCTATATATTAACCGGCGATCAGAAGTATGCAAAAAAAGCAATTGAATGGGCCATGTCTGTTTCGGGCTGGGACCCAAACGGGCTAAGTTTATTAAGCGATTTTGGTGACGCCCGCTGTATGTTGTCTATGGCGCTTGCACTCGATACTTTTTACGACCAGTTAACCCCATCACAGAAAAAAATATTAACAGATGCCATTCATATAAGGGCAGACCGCTTTTACCATAGCTGGATTAATAACATTGATGCCAAGGTGCTTTCCAATCATGTATGGCAATATATATTTCATTATTTCTTTCAAACGGCTATTGCGGTATATGGCGAAACGCCCGATGCTGCCAACTGGATAAATTATGCTTACGAACTGTGGCTGGCAAGGGCGCCGGTATTAGGCGGCGATGACGGCGCCTGGTGCGAGGGCGCTTCTTATTTCCGGCTTAATATGGAAACCCTGCTGGATGTGCCAATGATTATAAAACAATACACCGGTTACGATTTTATAGCCAATAAGAAATGGTATGAATTGAACCCTTACTGGATGGCCTATTCTTTCCCTCCCGGTTCTTCAACTGATGGTTTTGGCGATGATGTTGAAAAAATTTATTCGCCGGGAACAGAATATCTGGCGTATGCAGATGCCTTGTCTAAGCTAACCGGCAATAAGCTGGCTGCGTGGTATGCCGGTGAAATTGAAAGGATGGGAAAAAACAATACAAAAACAGAAGAAAGGGTGAACGGCGTTACGTCGTATAAAAAAAGCGCCGATGATAAACTGAAGTTATCTGATGCAGATATGCTTCGCTGGTTCAGGATGCGTTACCTGTATGGTGTAAAAAGGCCTGATCCTATTGATGTATCAACGCTTTCTGCTGCACAAAAATTTCCGGGCACCGGCGTGGCAGATATGCACTCGGCCATTACAAACAGGCAAAACGATGTAATGGTTTCCATGCGCTCCAGCCCTTATGGTTCTTATGGCCATTTGCTGGGAGATCAAAACACATTCAATGTATTGGTTGGCGGCGACAGGTTGTTTTATATGTCGGGCCACAAAGTGGCAATGCAGGACCCGCACCGGCTCGGCTGGTATAAAGCCACCCAGGGGCACAACGGTATTCTGATAGATAATAAAGGGCAGCCGTTTAACTCAGAAGCCTATGGTTACCTGCCCCGGTTCATAGATGGTAAAAACCTTGGCTATGTGGTGGGCGATGCATCGCAGGCATATTCCAGCCAGGCTGAGAAAGAGCAAACAGGCTTAACAAAATTCCGCCGCCACCTGCTGTTTCTTTATCCGGACATTTTGATTGTGTATGATGAGCTTGAAGCAGACCATGCCGCAAAATGGTCATGGCTTATCCACAGCCCTTATCAAATAAAAATAGATGCAGGAAAGCATGCGTTTTATTGCAATTCCGAAAAAGTATCAGCCAATACTTCTTTATTCACTACACAAAACCTGCAATGGAATATAACTGACACGTTTGCCGTGCAGGCTGTAAACTGGCTGGGAAGGGAAGATGAAGATGGCAACCTCATTGAATATAAAAATGACCAGTGGCATTTAACGGCAGCCACAACAACAAACGTTGATAAAATAAGGTTCCTCGCTGTAATGAAGATAAACCAGCATGGC
This sequence comes from Parafilimonas terrae, assembly GCF_900115755.1. GTDB lineage: Bacteria > Bacteroidota > Bacteroidia > Chitinophagales > Chitinophagaceae > Parafilimonas > Parafilimonas terrae. The sequence goes on along the minus strand of NZ_FOXQ01000010.1, from coordinate 112,942 downwards.
GAAGTAAATGCAGCGCCGGTATCGTATCAATTAAACAGCAAAGGCGAATTAATTATAGACAACTGGGTTATAAAAGCGGAATTAGATGCAGCCAAACCCGCTTTACTGGAAGCGTTTAACAATGATAAGCGCATTGCTTTTACCTCCGGCGGTGATGAACTAAAAATGGGTAATGAAACATTTAATGGTAAAATAAACGGGAGCAGCAAACTGGCAGAATGGATTGATGGAAAGTATGTTTTTTCTGAAGCGGGAGATGTAATGCCTGATGCTGTTAAAAATATCCCTGTTGAAAAACATTGATTGCTTATGAAGAAGATAAAATTGCTGGTAATAATGCTGACGGCTTTTGGCAGCATCGCCGTTATTATTGCATGGAAAGAAAAACAAACTGCTGCGCCCGCAAAAAGGCCGAATATCCTTTTTGTGATTGCAGACGACCAGTCTTATCCTTATGCATCCATCTATGGCGCAAAAGGTGTGCAAACACCGGCATTTGATGCTGTAGCCAAATCAGGCATTTTATTCAACAATGCTTTTGCAGCGGCACCGCAATGCAGTCCTTCCCGTGCGGCTATACTTACCGGTAAAAATATTTGGCAACTGGAAGAAGCGGGCACACACAGCAGTTATTTTCCAAAGAAATTCCAGGTATTTACCAACCTGCTGGAAAATGCAGGTTACCGTATTGGTTACACAGGGAAGCCCTGGGGGCCGGGCAACTGGAAAGATGCAGGATGGGAAAGAAACCCGGTTGGGCCTGAGTTCAATTCAAAGAAACTGCAGCCGCCAACAAAAGGCATAAGCAATATTGATTACTTCGAAAACTTTGTTGATTTCTATAATCAAAGAAAAGGTGATAAGCCATTTTTCTTTTGGTTTGGTGCGAATGAACCACACCGTGTTTATGAAGAAGGTTCAGCAAGAAAAGCCGGTAAAAATATTCAGGAGGCATTTGTTCCCGGCTTTCTTCCAAATGATGCTGTTGTGCAAAGCGATATAGAAGATTATGCCCTTGAGATAGAATGGTTCGATACGCAGTTGGGAAAAATGATTGATTTTCTGAAACAAAAAGGTGAATTGGAAAACACCATGATTGTTGTAACATCTGATAATGGTATGCCTTTTCCATCTGCCAAAGCCAATCTTATGGAATATGGATCGCATGTGCCGCTTGCTGTAAGCTGGCCCTCAAAGATTAAGGGCGGCGCCACTTCAGATGATCTTGTAAGCCTTATTGATCTTGCGCCAACATTTCTTGATATTGCCGGTGTGAAAGATGCACCCGCCATGACCGGCAAAAACCTGCATGATATCCTTTTCAATAAATCATTTAATAAAACCAATTACAGAACATGCGTGTTAACAGGAAGGGAAAGGCATACACATGCACGGCCTGATGATGTGGGTTATCCGTCCCGCGCCATTCGTACAGATAGTTTTTTATTGATCTGGAATATAAAGCCAGACCGCTGGCCGGCCGGCGACCCGCCACCGGATAATGAAGAAAAGCCAGACCCTGCAAATAAAGATATTAAGGCAATTGGTGTTGGATATAATGATATTGACGATCCTTCGCCAACAAAATTATTTATGCTGGAAAACAGGAACCGGTGGCCTGATTTATTTGATGATGGTTTTGCCAAACGTGAAGAAATACAGTTATTCAATATCAGGAATGATGCAGCCTGCCTTAACAACCTTGCAAATGACAAATCTTATACTGCAATAAAGGATGCATTGAAGGATAAACTGCAGCAATTGCTTACGGAACAGCATGATCCGCGCATGCTTGGTTATGGGGATATTTTTGAAAGTTACCCGCGCTTTGGGCTTATGCGCAACTTTCCGGGATTTAAGGAAAGGGGAAAGTATAACCCGGCTTATCAAAACAAAAAAAACTAAATGCGTATGAAACAAATTGTTGTTTTTATTATAGGCGCATTGATTGTTCAGCAGCAGGCGCTTGCTCAAACAAAACAGGCGCCCGTTATAATCATTATGTGCGACCAGTTGCGGTATGATGCAATTGGAGAATATACGCCGCATATCAACGAGCTAAAAGCCGATGGTGTGTCATTTAACAGAACTTATTGCGCTTCGCCGCTTTGCGCACCATCGCGGGCTGCTTTTTTTACAGGAAAATATCCTAACGATAATGGCTGTCTCATTAATGGCTGGCAGGATGAAGATGCCCATTATGGCGAAGTGAAATCCGGCACCCTAAACATGTATGGTTTGCTGGGCGATAACTGGAATAGCCGGCATATAGGCAAACAGCATTTTGTAACGCAGGATAAAATAGACAAAGACCCGCAATCAAAAACAAAATGGATTACACCGCAAACCTATAAGCAATGGGTGAAATCGGTGAATGAAAAAGCGCCGGGCGGCCCGCAGTTTAAAGCTATGTTACCGGAACTTGTATCAAACAAATACACACAGTATAAAAATTATTCCACACCTAAATACGATGTGTATAAACCCGGCTTGCAATATTTTGATGATAATTATTATACAGACAAGGCTATTGAAACCATTAATGAAAGCAAGCACGATAAAAAGCCTTTGTTTTTAAGCCTGATGTATTTGTCGCCGCACCCGCCTTTTGATGTGCCCGAGCCTTACTACAGTAAATTTAAACCGGAAGACTTTGCTATTCCTGATAACATCGGCGAGTGGTATGCCGGCCAGTCAACATTGCAATTGTATAATTTAACAGGCTTTATTGGTACCCGTTATACCAAAGAACAATGGAAGCAGGTATGGCCAAAATATTTTGGGCTGGTAAGCCTTGTTGATGATGAGATTGGAAGGGTAATAGATGCCCTAAAAACGAATGGTTTGTACGATAAAGCATTGATCATTTTCACATCCGATCATGGCGAAATGCTGGGCAGCCACTCGCTGTGGCAAAAAATGTGCATGTATGAAGAATCAGCGAGGGTGCCATTCATTATAAAATTTCCTTCAGATTATAAACCGGCATTAAAAGAAGTTAACGATAACGTCAGCCTTATTGATGTATGGCCAACATTGATTGACTATCTCGATATCGATAATGCCGGGAACACAGACGGGCAATCGCTTATGCCTTTACTGCAAGGGAAAGCAACAGGCAGAAAAAATGTATTTATTCAGTATGATGGCAACGGCGCTTATGGCAATAATCAAAGATGTATTGTAGAGGGTGATTATAAACTGATAATAGACACATTTAAAGATGAAGTGTTTATTGAACTGTATAACCTTTCCACTGATCCGCTGGAAAAAAATAACCTGGCCGTTAATATAAAGTATGAAGCCATCGTTAACCAGCTCATTGAGAAAGTAAAAAAACACATGAGCGATACAAATGACCTGTTGAAGTTGCCGGATAATATCTATCAAAATTTTGTTACGCATTATACAACCAGCAATAAGAGCAGTAGCGGCGATTAGCATTAATATGTAAAACCAAACTGCTTTATTCAAAGTAAAAAATCATTACTAAATGAAGTGTAAACGTTATTTGTTTTTATTAAGCGTCATTGTTGCCAGTTGCCATTCAAAAGAAAAAGAAAAGCATATTGATGTTGCGGAAGCCAGCCATCCTAACATCATTTATATTTTGGCCGACGATTTAGGGTATGGTGATATTTCAATTTATAATCCCGGTTCAAAAATCAATACGCCTAACATTGATGCTTTTGCAAACCAGGGCATCCGCTTTACAGATGCACATGCAGCATCATCTGTTTGCACGCCTTCGCGTTATTCCATATTAACGGGAGAATATTGCTGGCGAAGCCGGCTTCCGCAAAGCGTGTTATCGGGATATGGGCGCGCATTAATAGAACCCGGCACACCAACTGTAGCCTCTTTATTGCAAAACCACGATTATGCTACCGCTATTATTGGTAAATGGCATTTGGGTTTGGACTGGGTTGTGAAGCCCGGCCATGAAAAAGCATTGATCGTTCCGGAGAATGATCCTTCCGGCGCCAGGATGATAAAGGATATGAATCCCGATGATATTGATTTTACAAAACCACCAACCGACGGGCCTTTGAAACATGGTTTTCAATATTCGTATATACTTCCCGCTTCGCTTGATATGGCGCCTTATTGCTACCTCGAAAACGATACGCTTACGCAGCCTTTAACTGCCTCAACAAAGGGCAGTGAATTAAACCCGAAGAGCAGTCCCAACTATGCAACCGGCGCATTTTGGCGGACCGGCCCCATGTCGCCCGGTTTTGACTTCACTAATGTATTGCCACATTTTACTGGTAAGGCGGTTGATTATATTAAAAGCCATGCACAGGCAACCAAACCATATTTTCTTTATTTCGCCATGCCAGCTCCGCATACGCCCTGGCTGCCGTCGAAAGAGTTTGCAGGCAAATCAAAGGCCGGCGCTTATGGCGATTATGTAATGGAGGCAGACGCCATGGTAAAACGCATACTGGATGCAGTTGAACAAAGCGGTGATGCTGACAATACCATAGTGATTTTTACCAGTGATAACGGCCCTTACTGGCGACCACAGTTTGTGAAAGAATACAATCATCATGCTGCTTATGTTTACCGGGGCATGAAAGCTGATGCATGGGATGGCGGCCACAGGGTGCCATTTATGGTAAGATGGCCCGGTCATATAAAAGCGGGAACTGTAAGTAATATCACAACAACGCTTGCCAACCTTATGTCAACCTGTTCGGCATTGATGGGTGGAGATAGTTTGAGTAAAAAAGCGCCGGACAGTTACAGTGTTTTACCGGTGCTGCTCGGCAAGCCAGATTCATTATTATGCCAGCAGGTAATAATGAGCGAGTCTTCCCAGGGTTTGTTTGCCGTAAGAAAAGGCGAATGGAAATTAATTGCCGGAAGAGGTTCAGGCGGGTTTAGCGAGCCCGTAAATTATACACCCAAACCAGGAGAGCCCAAAGGCCAGTTGTACAACATAAGGGAAGATTCTTCGGAAGCAAATAACCTGTATTTGCAATACCCGCAACGCGTGCAGGAATTAAGCCTGTTAATGGACAGCATTAAAAAATTAAAATAAATCAAGACCAAATAAATCAAAAATAAAACAACAAAAAATGAGAATTATCTTATTGCTTATTTCCGTAGCCCTGTTTGCATTTGCCCCTCCTGAAAAAAATAAGACCTATAATATCGTTGATTTTGGGGCTGCAGGCAATGGCGTTAAACTTAGTACCGAAAATATCCAGGCGGCTATAGATAAAGCAAGCCAGGATGGAGGCGGCCAGGTAATTGTACCGGCAGGTAAATTCGTAACCGGAACATTAATATTGAAGTCAGGTGTTGACCTTCACCTGCTTGCCAATGCTTTTTTGCTGGGCAGCACTAACCCTTATGATTATCCTTACACAAAAAGCATATTGGAGAAAACAAAAGATGAAAACAATTACATACGCGGTTTGATTGTGGCTGCCGGGCAAAATAATATAAGCATTACCGGAAAAGGAACGATAGATGGCCGGGGGCGCACAGTAGCGCTTACACTCGACAGCCTTTTTTATGCAGGCGTACTCGATAGCAGCCATTATAACCTTAGAAGAAAAAGGCCGGAAGCCAGACCAAATGTTTTGCGGATACTCGATTGTAATAATATAAAAATAACGGGTGTAACCATAAAAAATGCTACAGACTGGGTGCAGGATTATATACGCTGTAAAAATTTAATCATTGATTCTATCCGTGTGGAAAGCGATGCTTACTGGAACAACGATGGCATTGATGTGGTGGACTGTTCCAATGTGCGCATCACCAACAGTTATGTAAATTCAGCCGATGATGGCATCTGCCTTAAATCTGAAAACAAAGGGTATTTTAATGATAGTATTTATATTGATAACTGTACTGTTCGCTCCAGCGCCAGCGCTGTTAAATTTGGCACAGCTTCCGTAGGCGGCTTTAAAAATGTTATCGTTAAAAACATCAGGGTGTTTGATACTTTCCGTTCTGCTATTGCAATAGAATCGGTAGATGGCGGCGTGCTTGAAAATGTGTTGGTAGATGGCATTAATGCCGTTAATACCGGTAACGCCATCTTTATACGTCTCGGCCATCGTAACAGAGATGAAAATGTGGGCACGCTTAAAAATGTATTCATCAGGAATATAAAAGTAGAAGTTCCGTTTGGCCGCCCCGATGATAAATATGATTTGCAGGGGCCGGACCTGCCTTTCTTCCATAATATATTTCCTTCTTCCATTGTGGGTATTCCCGGCCACCCGGTGCAGAAAGTTACCATTGAAAATGTAGAGATCAGTTACCCCGGCAGGGGTAATGACGGGCTTGCTATTTTGCCTTTATACCGTTTAAAAGATGTTCCCGAAGTTGAAGTTGGGTATCCTGAATTTTCCATGTTTGGGGAGTTGCCTGCATGGGGCTTTTATGTGCGCCATGCAGAAGGGCTTACACTGAAAAATATTAAAGTTGTAGCAAGGGATAAAGACTATCGCCCGGCTTATGTTTTTGATGATGTAAAAGGGTTAACGCTAACCAACTGTGCAGTAAAAGAAGATGACAACGGTAAGCAGTTTATCTTAAATAATGTGAGCGGGGAAAAGCTGGATGCAGATAAGGACCTGGTGCAAATAATCGCCCCGAAATAATTTTTGCGCAGGAAGGCGTTAACGGAATATTTTATTTGGATACAAACCGGGAGTTTAATTAATCACGCTTACAGAAAGCCTATGCGACTGCTCGTTTACCTGGCCATAACTGTATTATTCGGTACTGCGGATAATACACCTAAAGCGCCAACGGCAACTAAACCGGGGAAGCCAAACATTATTATCATAATGGCGGATGATATGGGTTTCTCAGATATTGGCTGTTATGGCAGTGAAATAAGTACGCCTAATATTGATGGCCTGGCAAAAGAAGGTATCAGGTTTACTCAAATGTATAATAATGCCTGGTGCTCTCCTTCAAGAGCATCGTTGTTAACGGGTTTATATCCGCACCAGGCTGGCATGGGTATATTGGCGGGGCCAAAGCCGGGGCCTGAAGGGCCTTACCAGGGTTATCTTACCGATGATTGTGTAACGTTGGCCGAAGTATTGAAACAAGCCGGTTATTCAACAGCTTTATCGGGTAAGTGGCACCTGGGCGAGTTTAAACCACACTGGCCAACGGACCGTGGGTTTGATCACTATTTCGGGTTGATTAGCGGCGCTGCCAACTATTTTGATATAACAAAAACAAAAGGAAACAATGTTGTCCGTTATATGGCGCTTGACGATAAGCCATACACACCTTCTAAAGAAGGGTTTTATATGACTGAGGCAATAACAGACTATGCCATAAAAATGCTTGATGAGAAAAAGAATGATCAAAACCCGTTCTTTCTGTATGTGGCTTATACCGCACCGCATTGGCCGCTGCAGGCTTTGCCGGAAGATATTGCCAAATACAAAAACAAGTATAATATAGGCTGGGATTCTTTACGGGCACTTCGATACAAAAAACAGGAAACGCTTGGCATACTTAGCAATGAGGCAAAGCTTTCGCCGCGTGATAAAGAAGTGTATGCCTGGGATAAATTGTCAGATGAACAAAAGAAAGACATGTCTTCAAAGATGGAGGTGTATGCAGCGCAAATTGACCGTATGGATCAGGGCATCGGTAAAATTCTGGATAAGCTGAATACGGCTGGAAAAAAAGAAAATACTATCGTGATATTTTTATCTGATAACGGCGCCTGCGCAGAAGAGGGTTTATGGGGATTTGATAAAAGAAATAACGGCTTGCCGCCAGGAGGCGAAGACTCTTATATGAGTTATGGCCAGTCGTGGGCAAACGCAGGCAACACGCCTTTTCGCTTCTTTAAAAAATGGCTGCATGAAGGGGGAATATCAACACCGCTTATTATAAGATGGCCTGCCGCAATAGCAAAAAAAAGGGAAGGGAGCATAATAAAACAAACCGCACATCTTACAGATATAATGCCTACAGTTTGTGACCTTGCCGGCGCAACCTATCCACAACAATATAATGGCAAAGCCATTCTTCCAATGGAAGGGCAAAGTTTGTTACCGGTAATTAATAATGATAAAATAATACCGCATAAACCGGTGTGCTGGGCGCTTAATGGCCATAAAGCAATATTGGCAGACGATTATAAATTGGAAGCGGTAAGTGAAGACGCCCCATGGGAATTGTACAATATTAAAAATGACCGCAGTGAATTAAATGATCTTGCAAAGGCATATCCTGAAAAAGTAAAGGAGATGGCCGGCTTATGGAAAAGCTGGGCAAAAAAAGTAGGCGTGTTTAATCAACAGCCGGCAAACAAACAAAAGAAGTAATCAATATTTATTCCGGGAATTATCAGTGTTATTAATAATTTCTAAAACTTATTTTATACAATATGACAGTTAGAATTTTGGCCTTTATTATATTTTTTATGCATGCTGTTGCAGCTTTCAGCCAGGGTAATACCATAACTGTGAAAGTGGATGAAAAGAGCGGTAATTATTTAATTGAATCCACAGGGCCGGCATATAAAATTGGCGGCAGCATCAACCATCCCTTAAGCAATGTTCAACATACAGAAGGCAAGGATGCGGCAGGTGCATATAAGGCCATTCATTTTAGCTGGCAATCAGGCCTTAATTATTCAGGCGCCATACGCTGGTATATGAAGCAGCCGGTTGTTGTTTTTGACCTCATCTTGCCCAATGGCGCAAATGACCAGGCGCCGGTAGCCTTTCCCGATTTTACCATATTGCCCGATATGCCTTATCATTATAGTTTTCACAACAGGATTTTTCCGCTGCCGCAGTTTTTCCTCGAAGAAACTTCAACGCCGTGGATGCTTTTTAATGATAATGCAGACGCCTGCCTTATTTCCCCGGCATCAGATTTTATTGTTTCTCTTATGACCAATAAAGACTCCACCGCAATATGCAGCGGCCTTAACCCTGAAGTAAAGAACCTGCCCGCAGGTTTTACCCATTCAACCATTATGGTTATGACCAATGGTATTCGCACTGCATGGAATACATGGGGTAATACCTTGAGGGCATTGTATAACCGCCAGCGGCCAGCCAGCGATTGTGATGCCGTGCTTAAATATTTTGGATACTGGACAGACAATGGCGCAGACTATTATTATAATTATGATACGGCAAAAGGATATGCGGGAACATTGCTGGCCGTAAAGGATTATTATAAACGTGCAGGCATACCCATGGGCTATATGCAACTGGACAGCTGGTGGTATGAGAAAACAAGGTATAATGTATATGGCAAGCTGGGCGCTGATATAAAAAAGAAAGAATTGCCTGCAGGGTTATGGAACCGTTCCGGCGGGCTATACCGATATACGGCAGACACATTGTTGTTTCCGGATGGCCTCGCAGATTTTCAGCAAAAACTGGGTGTGCCGCTTATTACGCATAACCGCTGGATTGACTCAACAAGCCCTTATCATAATCAATATAAAATATCAGGTATTTCGGCAGTGGATACGGCTTTCTGGTACCACATTATGCATTACCTGAAGCAGTCGGGCGTTATTAATTACGAACAGGACTGGATGAATTATATGTACACACTTAACCCCGAAATGATAGCCGATATTAATATTGGCAATGCCTTTACCGATGGTATGGCAAAAGCGGCGGCTGCCAATGGCATTAACCTGCAATACTGCATGGGTTTGCCACGATATTTTATGCAGGGCGTGAAATATAATAACCTCACAACTATTCGCGTAAGCGGCGACGGATTTAAACCTGAAAGGTGGAAGAACTTTTTATTCACTTCACAACTGGCCTACGAAATGGGTATCTGGCCCTGGTCTGATGTATTTAAAAGCAGCGAAACAGGCAATCTTATTCTTTCTGTATTATCAGGCAGCCCGGTAGGCACAGGCGATGCTTTGGGAAAGGAAAATAAAGCGAACATTTTAACGGCTTGCCGCACAGATGGCGTAATTGTAAAACCGGATGTGCCCATAATGCCTATTGATAAAGATTATATCCAGTTAGCCAAAGAAGAAAATAAGCCGTTATTAGGTTATACCTATACCCGTCATAATAATATTACAACAGCGTATGTATTTGCTTTTGCCGAGGCTTATTCAATATCAAAGCATTTCAGTTTTTATACCAATGAAATTGGAATAAATGGCAAGGCTGTGGTGTATAACCCGGGGCTTAATACAGTAAGCGTAATAAATGCTGATGAACAATTTGGTGACAACCTTCCGGCTGATAAATATGCATATTATATTGTTGCACCTGTTACGGCTTCGGGCATTGCATTTTTGGGTGATGCGGGCAAAATAACCGCAACCGGTAAAAAGAGGATTGCAGATATAATCCAGAATGATAAAGGATTGCAGGTAAAAGTATTATTTGCAAAAGGGGAGGAGCCGATTATTTTGAAAGGCTATGCAGAACATGCTGTATCAACAGATAAAGGCAAAGTAAGTTTTGATGCGGCCTCGCATATATTTACAATTGTGTTGCCTGCGCCGGCTAATGAAAGCAGCGTAACCGTTAACATCAAGGCCAGGTAAAATTTTATTTGTCTTTGTAATGTTTATAACGCCATAAGGCTTCCAGAAAATAATAATCAGCATAAATAACCGGAACATCAACGCCTTTATTTCTTGGCTTGTTTACAACGCTGTGCCGCAACAGGAAATATTGATTGGGTGCAGCGTTTGAAAAGCACAGGTATTTATCGCTGCACAAACTGGTTAGCATTTGCAGGGCAGTATTATAATATAGCTTTCGTGATGTTGGGGTATAATTGCTTAATTCTATCAGCGCCGATGCTGCAACAGCCGCCGCCGATACATCTTTTTCAATATTTGGAATACCGGGATCATTAAAATCCCAGTAAGGAATGTGGTCTGGTATTTTATTTATTTGATGAATAAAATACTGTGCGGCTTTTTCTGCAAACGATAAATAGTTTTTATTGTGCGTGTACCGGTAAGCCATTGTAAGACTATAGATTGCCCATGCCTGGCCTCTTGCCCAGCAGGAAGCATCGCTATAGCCCTGCCATGTTTTTTGGGTTAAGAGCATGCCCGAAGCAGAATCAAAATCGAGCACATGAAAAGTACTTCCATCTTTTCGGAAACGGTATTTTAAGTCGTTGTTTATGTGAGATATCGCTATATTGAAAAAGGAAGAATCATGAAAAGTTTGTGCAGCCCAGAATAACAATTCCAGGTTCATAAGGTTATCCACTATTACAGGGTAATGCCAGGGGCCGTTATCCCACGAGCGGATGCTGCCAATGGCAGGATTAAACCTTTTGCTGAGTGATTTGGCACCTTGCAATAATATTTTTTTATAAGCGCTGTCTGCTGTAAACCGTAGCCCGTTGCCAAAAGAGGTAAACAGCATAAAACCAAGGTCGTGTTTATTCGTGAGCAGGCTGGCCGGTTGCAGGTTGTTCGTCCACTCATCTGCATAATGTTTCCATTCGCTGTTATTGCTAAAACCATATAAATACCATAAACATCCCGAAAAAAAACCGCTTGTCCAGTCTTTATAGTTTACAGTTAAAAGTGCCGAGTCATCATCAAAGCTGTAAAGGTGCACCAGTGGGTTATTGTAATGATTGATGAAAGAACGGTATTTTTCTTCTGCAAGCTGAACAATCTTGTCAACAGGCAAATTATTATTTGCCTGGGCGAAAGTTTTATTGCTGCAAAAGGCAATACAGGAGATAATAAGAAGAATGTAAGTACGCAAGCTATCCATAATTAAAAACAGTATTTTTAAAATTAGAGCTTGCACATAACTTATTACTATTTTTCAACGGAAACGTTTTCATGCCACAACGGAATACTATCCCAAAACATGCTAAACCGGAATTGCGTCAGCTAATGTCGCATGATACGCAGCCGTTTTGAAGTTCAGCATAATTTCTAAACCATTATTATTTGCAAAATGCAGATCTCCTTCCAATTGCTCTGAGAACAAACGGATAAGTTTTAGTCCAAGTGAATTGGTATGCATAATATCAATGCCCTCGGGTAACCCTTTTCCATTATCTGCAATCTTCAAAAACACACTTTCGTTATCCTGCGAGTTTAAAGAGATTTGTATTAAACCCCTTTCATCTTTGGAAAAAGCGTACTTCAATGCATTGGTGATTGCTTCATTAATGATGAGGCCAAGGGGCATTGACTGTGCAATATCGAGCGCCACATTATCAATGTCAAGCCTGAATCGTATGCGGCTGTTGTCTGCAAAATTGTCTTTGATATTTTCCACCAATTCATTTATGTAGCCGGGCATATTGATTACTGTGGTGTTATCTGCATGGTAAAGTTTTTGGTGAATGATAGCGATAGTTTGCATGCGTTCACGGCTTTCTTTTATAGCGTCCAGCGCAGATGGAGTGTGAAGAAACTCAGTTTGGGCATTCAGCAAATTCACCATCATCTGCAGGTTGTTTTTTACCCTGTGATGAATTTCTTTTACCAGCCAATCCTTTTCTATTATCAATTTTGTTTGCTGCTCATTCAGCCGCTGCAATTCTTTATTGCTTCCATCAATCTCTTCCTTTTGCAATATAGCAACAACTCATTGCTTTTTTGCTTATGCCTGTATTGACGATAAAGCAAAATGATAACAGCAAGCGCCAGTATAATGCCGCCTATAGTTATATTCTTAATCAGGCTTGCCTGCCGGAGGTTTGCCTGCTGAAGATTAGCTTTTTGTCTCAGGAAAGAAATATCATTATCCTTTGCCCTTATGGAATCCTCTTTCATTTCGATTTCATATTCCATACTTATTACTTCTAATTGTTTTTCCATTTTGGTAACGGAAACAGAATCGTTCTTTTGCTTATACAGCAGCAAATACCTGAACGCGGAAGGTATGTTGCCTTCTGCAGAATCGAGCTTATACCGCAATTGAAGGTTTAGGATCAGGCCGGTTTCAAATTTTATGCTGCTATCTATTTTTTCTGCTTTAACCAGGTAGTTACGGGCTTTGGGTAATTGATGCGTTTTAAGATAATAAGTTGCTACTGCCCGGTAACTCCATGTTCGCAATGTATTCCAGAGCATAGGGTCGTCAACTCTTTGTAACAATTCTTCACAATACCTCCAGGCTTTATCATACTGTTTAAGATTAAGATACAACGAGACATAAGTTACGCAAACGCTAACCTGGTCAGAAATATTCGGATAGGACAAAAAACTCGCAGGAATTAAATTCATCATTTTAGCGCCCTCATCCGGTTGCCCCTTATTGATATACATTTGTGCAAGGATGCTTGCTGTCGCATAAATATCATATTCATCCTTGTTTTTTTGCGCTATTTCCAATGACATTTTATAGTAATTGATTGCCATTGGTATTCTGCCGATAGACCTGTACACTGAACCCAAATTAGTAGCAATCTGGCACACCTGTGTACTGCTATCATGCAACTGTTGTGCTATTTTTAAAGCCTTCAGCGTATTCGATAGCGCCTGCCCGTTATTCCCCAGCCACCTGTATGCAATGCCAAGCAAAACATACACCCCCTGCACGTTCTCATATTTTGCTGCATTATAAGCAGCAAGCGCCTGGTTAAGTATTTCTACTGCCTTTGAATAATTTTGCATATTCACATTCAGGTCGCCCAGCATTTCAAGGCTGCGGCCCTTTCGTTTTAAATCATTTGCCTGCTGAAAAGCAACTACTGATTGATTGACAAGCTCTAATCTTATAGGAAGTTCTGTGCTGTCTGCATAATTATAATACCATGAAAGGGCAAAATATGCCTGCCCGAGATAGCTTTTATTGGTACCGGATTTTAAAATATCAATGGCATCTTCCAGCATTTTTTTTGCTTTATCGGATTGGCCTTTTTCTTTGATCATACCGGCACGCACAAGTAACAGATAGCCGGTGGCATCGGCAGATTTTATACGTGCATTCAATGCTTCGGCTTTTTTTAAATACACTTCAGCGCTATCAAAGTCAATTTGATTTTCGCCCGGCTTGAGTATATAAAATTGAGCTATCCCCGCCATCAAATCAATACGTTCTATATCCGTTTTGGCCTTGCTTAATTTAACCAGCATCGAATCAGCATCGTGGCGGGAAATGCCTTGTGCTGCAACAATAGCAGCAGAAAACAGCACTAATGAAAGTAAAATAATCCGTTTCATACAAGCAGCAATTATTGGGTTATCACTATGCAAGTGAAATTATTCAATGCTCTCTTTCTTAATCCCCAGTTTTTTCATTTTTGACTTTAGAGTAGATGGCGGGAGGTTTAATATTTCCGCGGCCCCGCCTGCGCCCCATATCCTGCCATTACATTTTTTCAATATGCTGATAATGTAATCCCTTTCATTTTCATGCATCGTTTTTATGTGTAAGTCTACAGAAATACCGGGACTATTTTTTTGCATGGTTACAGGCAGAGAAATATCTTCAATTATGGTTCCTTTTGAAAGCAATACACTTCTTTCAATAATATTTTCAAGCTCACGGATATTCCCCGGCCAGTGATAATTGGTCAGGTTTTTTAATGCCTTATCCGACAAGCCGGTTATCTTTTTCCCGGATTTACGATTATAATGGCTGGCAAAATGATTGGCGAGAAGAGGAATATCTTCCGTGCGTTCGCGCAGTGGCGGCAGTTCAACCGGGAATACGTTAAGCCGGTAATACAAGTCGAGGCGGAAGCGGCCTTCTGCTACTTATTTCTCCAGGTTTCGGTTCGTTGCAGCAATCACGCGCACATTAACTTTTGTAATATCCCTGGTGCCAATCCTTTCAATATATTTTTCCTGCAATACCCTTAGCAACTTCACCTGCAAATCGAGCGGCATCTCTCCAATTTCATCTAAAAAGATAGTGCCGCCGTCTGCCTTTTCAAATTTTCCAATGCGTTTATCCAATGCCCCGGTAAATGCTCCTTTCTCATGCCCGAATAATTCAGATTCTATCAATGTGGAAGGCAATGCTGCACAGTTCACTTTCACAAAAGGCTTATTTTTTCGGGGTGACAAATTGTGAATGCAATCTGCAATTCGCTCTTTACCTGTTCCGCTTTCTCCAAGTACAAGCACAGATGTGTCGGACGGCGCCACCTGCGTAAGCATGTCAAAAACATTTAACAGCGCCGGGCTTCTGCCAACTATGCCCTCAAAACCCTGCCCGGTTCCAGGAAATTCAGTCGCCGGTGTTTTACCTGCAATGGTAACACTGCCAGGTTCGTTTTTATTGAATAAGGTTTCGACAACCGAAGTAATTGCTTTTTTAAAATGCGTTAATAATGCGGTTAGCTCCGGAGTATAAGTATCCTTCTGACGGGAATAAAATGAAATCGTGAATTGCCCGCCGCCGGAAAGCTGCAAAGGAAGTGATGTGCGAGAATTTATATGAAATGTTTGCGACAGCAGTTCATAAAAAGATGAAGTATTGATAATGGAGATAACTTCTTTCAACTTCAACTTCGTTATGGTTAACAATTCCGGGACCCCGATTTGCTGGTACTCGTCAAAGCCTGTTCGCAGGAAACTGACGGCCTCATTGGGTTTGTCTTCAATTGCATCAAATCCTGCAGTTACATAATCGAAAGAGATAAAGGGTTGTAATGCCCGGAATAAAAAAAGCAATTTATTATTATTTGTTTCTGAAGTATGAACCAGGGCCGCTAATTTATCATTTAGAATGTGCTCCTTTTTCAGTTTCGATTCAATGCTGTGCTCGTGCCTGTAACGGGCAATTTCGAGCATGATTAAAAGGTCCTTTTCCCGGAATGGTTTTACCAAAAAACCGTAGGGTTGCGTAGCTTTTGCTTCATTCAGCACCTCTTCATTGGAACTTGCAGACAAGTAAACAAAAGCAATATTTTCCTGTGCTAATTGGCGTGCAAGATCAATGCCGGTCAATTTTCCTTTTACAAAAATATCCAGCAATACTATATCAGGTTTTTCCCTTGCTATCAGTTCCTGTGCCTGTGGAACAGAATGCGCTATGCCTGTAATCTGGTAACCCGCCCTGGTGAGCATCATGCGCAGGTAATCTGCTTCCATAAACTGGTCTTCCACAATAAGAACTTTCTCCTTCATAACTCGATAAAAGCCTTGATTTTGTTTTTCGTGTATTCCTTTCAATCCCGTGTTCAGGCAAATTAATCGTCGGACAGTTAGCTGCTTCAACGGTTATTAATTGTCAAATCTACAACAAAAATAATGGTACATATATTCATTTGCAGGCGATTTTCCTCTCTTTTCGCCCTGATCCTTGCTGCCACTTTACTTGCTGATTTATGCAATAGCTCAGGATTTTAAAATTATACGAAATCATCCGGTAGCCATGTCTTTAATTTTTTCGGAAGAAACCGGGCCTCTTGGTAACGCCACACTAAAAAGGGGCGTGACCTGCGTCACGCCCCGTAATTTCCAAAACAAAACCAACTGCTGAACTAACGAAGTGTTTTAAAGGCAGCACGCAGGTCTTCAGTAAGAAGCTGAGGTTGTTCCCATGCTGCAAAGTGCCCGCCTTTATTATGTTTATTGAAGAAGATCAGTTTCGGATATGCCTTTTCTGCCCAGGGTTTTGGGACTGCATAAATTTCGTCGGGAAATGAACTAACGGCAACAGGTATCTGTACATTCCTTGGGTCAAAAAAGCCGCCACCGGTTGAGGCTTGTGTTGCTTCCCAATAGAGCCGGGCTGAAGAGACACCGGTATTTGTAAACCAATACAAAGAAATGTTATCCAATATATCATCCTTCGATAATCCTTCCGTTTCACCATTAAATATACGTGTGATGAGTTTGTAACTTGCGTCATCATGATCCAGCATCCAGGCAGCTAATCCAATTGGTGAATCTGCAATGCCATACAATGTTTGGGGGCGAAGCCCCATTTCCTGTGCGTATGCCAATCCTTTTTTATTAAAGAAATCCAATTGCTTATATGCTTTCTTTTCATCGTCTGAAAGGCCATCGGGCATGGTGCCGGCGGCCAATGCTTTTGAAATTTCTGCCGGTTCGGCTGCCGCCATATTGGTGTGAATACCCAATAATTCAGGTGGGGCAATTAATGCCATAGATTCTGAAATTGCATTTCCCCAGTCGCCGCCCTGGGCAACGAATTTTTTGTACCCTAAACGTTTCATTAATTCAATCCATGCTTTTGCTACCCTAACAGGGTTCCATCCGAGTTCTGTTGCTTTGGCTGAAAATCCATGGCCCAGGAGAGAAGGGATGACCACGTCAAACGCATCTTCCGCTTTGCCGCCATAAGCGGTAGGGTCTGTAAGCGGCCCGATAATCTTTAGCTGTTCAATTATAGAACCCGGCCAGCCATGCGTAATGATGACCGGCATTGCATCTTTATGTTTAGAACGGACGTGTATGAAATGAATATCCAACCCATCGATGTTTGTGATAAACTGGGGATAGGAATTAAGCTTTGATTCTATTTTACGCCAGTCATATTTGGTTGCCCAGTATGCTGCCAATGCTTTCATTGTTGCCAGTTGAACACCTTGTGACTCATCTTCCACCAGTTCCTGGTCTGGCCATTGTGTTGTCAATATTCTTTTTTTTAAATCATCAATTTTTTCCTGCGGAATATGTACCTGGAAAGAACGTACTGACTCGTCGAGTGAGAAAGTTGTGCCTGTTTCTGTTTGAGCGTTGCTTAATGTGCTTTGTAATGCGAGGGCGCCTGCCATCACGGCATTTGCAATTATTTTTTTATTCTTTTTCATTTTAAGATGTTTTTTATCTGGTTTTTTAAATAAGGTCTAAAGTTATCCGGGTGGCAATGCCATGGCAATCTTAAAATGTTCCAGGCAGACATCTTTGTGGATAAAACGGACATTATTATGGCCGGACTAAATTGTATTTATTGACTTCTTCGATACGTTTTACGATTTTTTCTGATAGCTGCGGTATGCTGCCGTTCTATTTCGTGGCCAGCGCTGTTTATCGCCGCGCTATTTCGCTGTGATAAATAACGCTCTAAGAGCAATTGATTGATATATAATGATTTATTTCTAATGGCATCCCGTTTGAATACAATATGGCACAAACAACAACAGGATGGCAACTTTTCAAATTCGTCTGTTTTTATTACTGAACATTTATAGTCACAAACAGCTATGTTGAATCAAATCAAATAGGTATTTCCTGTTTGGAGTATTCGAGTGGAAATAAGAAGCGGACTGCACCGCAGCATTGGTTGCAGTTTCTGAATAAATCTGTAATTCATCTTAATCTATATCATAAAATCTATTGAAATGGAAGCTCGTTCGGTTACTAACAATGTAAACCCGGCAGTGGTATTGCCGGAGATACTTTTTCAGCACACAACTTCGGACATCAATGAAACAACAAAGGAAGAACTCAGAAATTTCTTCCGCCACATTCGTTTTCCATGGTTGGAAGAAGCGCTGAATAAATTAACATCAACAGCAGGAAAAAAAAGTTTCCTTGTCTTTAAGAATAATAAGTATGTAAATGTACTTACCGACAAAATTGCTTTCTTCTATATAAAATATGAGTCGGCAATGATTATGACTTTTAATAGAGAAGAATACTTTGTCAATTATTCGCTCGAACAGGTTCAAAATTTGTTACCGGAAGAGCAGTTCTTCCGTTTGAACCGGCAATACCTGATCAATTTTAACGCTGTAAAAGAAGTGGAGCATTATTTTGCCAGGAAGCTATTGGTAAACCCTGTAATCCCTATGAAAGATAAACTTATCGTTTCCAAAGAAAGAGTGACTGAGTTTTTACAATGGCTGGATAACCGGTAATCCACCCTGCCTGTTCATGCAGCAATGTGCTCAAACAATTGTTGGAGATATTATTAGCAGCTGCTTCTTATCCTGCACAGTTAATCATGAACAACTTCACGCGCATGAGAAATAAAATAGCCCAATGTGAATGAAAAAACTGCAGAGAATTTCAGGGATGTATTTGGCCGGTCTGACTTTTATTTAGTCCATGTGAAGTAGTTGAAGCTTGTTCACGGAGCGCTCTTGCTAATATTTTTGAAAACCGGTTTTCAGCTTAAATAAACGCGTTGATTTGACATAACCGGCACAGCGCGAAACAAATGCAGGCTTCGTTATCGGGAGCTTGACCTTCTTCATACTATAAACAATAAAAACATAAAAAATGACAAAGACAAAATTGCTTTTTGCGACCATCTTCCTGGGTATGGTTAGCATTACTGCAGTAGCCCAGGTTAAAAACATTGTATTGGTTCATGGCGCTTTTGCTGATGGCTCCGGATGGAATAAGGTGTATTCTATTTTGAAAGACCGTGGCTACAACGTAAGCGTAGTTGGTAACCCCAATACCGGCATGGAAGACGATGTAGCAGCAACCCAACGGGTATTGGACAGGCAGGATGGCCCCGTAATTCTCGTTGGCCATTCTTATGGAGGTGCAATCATTACTGTAGCAGGTAATTCGGCCAAGGTTAAAGGCCTTGTGTATGTTGCCGCTTTTGCGCCGGATGAAGGAGAAACTTTAGGAAAATTATTCGGTGATTATCCTGCGGATCCTATTAATGGAATACTTCCGGCGGTGAATGGGTTTGCCTGGTACGATCATGCAAAATATCATTCCGGGTTTTGCGCCGATTTGTCCAAAGAAGAAAGTGAATTTATGTACGATTCCCAGGTTCCTGTAGCATCGTCTGCTTTTACTTATGTATTCGACAAAAACATAGCGTGGAAAACAAAGCCGAGCTGGCATATCATATCAACAGAAGATCATTCAATTCCGGTAGCGCTGGAAAGGTTTATGGGCAAACGGGCCGGCGGCACTATTACGGAAATCAAGGCCAGCCATGTCGTTTTTATTTCTCATGCCAGGGAAGTTGCAGATGTTATTGACACTGCAGCAAAATCAATAAGCGAAAAATAGAAATGAGGCCAGTTAAAAACAAAAAACATACATACCATTTAATATTAAAAACTTAAGCAATGAAAAATGTAAAAGCCGGTTTTAGCTATATAACTATAATTAGTTTAATGGCCCTTACTTCTTCTACGGGATGTTCTGATACGTCGTCGTCTGCATCACTTCCGGAAGCACACATTGACAACACAGTAGTGCCTTTCAAAATCAATATTCCGGATGCGGATTTAAATGAACTTCGGCAAAGAATAGCAGCCACACGCTGGCCCGATAAAGAAACGGTTGCAGACCGTTCACAAGGAGTGCAATTGGAAAGGTTTAAAACACTTGTAAATTATTGGGGCACTGCTTACGACTGGAGAAAGATAGAATCAAAACTGAATGCACTGCCACAGTTCAAAACAAATATTGATGGACTGGATATACATTTTATCCATGTGCGTTCAAAGCACAAAAACGCATTGCCACTGATTGTAACGCACGGCTGGCCCGGCTCGGTTATCGAACAACTTAAAATAATCGGGCCGCTTACCGACCCTACAGCTTATGGCGGAAAGGAAGAAGATGCTTTTGATGTGGTGATTCCTTCAATGCCGGGTTACGGTTTCTCCGGCAAACCGGAAAATAGCGGTTGGGGCCCCGACCGTATTGCAAAAGCCTGGGACGTATTAATGAAGCGATTGGGGTATACAGAATATGTGGCTCAGGGCGGCGACTGGGGCGCGGTAATCTGTGATGCAATGGGCCGCCAGGCGCCGAAAGGATTGCTGGGCATTCATGTAAACATGCCCGCAACTGTTCCTGCAGATATTGCAAAAGCGCTTAAGAATGGCGACCCCGCGCCTGAAGGCTTATCAGAAGAAGAAAAGAAAGCATACGAATCAATGAATGATTTGTACACAAAAGGAGGAGCGTATGCGGGCATCATGGTAACCCGTCCGCAAACGCTGGGTTATAGTCTTGCCGATTCACCTTCTGGTTTGGCTGCATTCTATTACGACAAGTTTAATGACTGGACATTCAGTGGGGGCGATGCAGAGAAATCTCTCTCGAAGCATGATATGCTGGATGATATTACGCTGTACTGGCTGACAAATACAGGAACTTCCTCTGCACAATTATACTGGGAAAACAATAATAATAATTTCAATGTGGTGGAGCAAAGAACTGCAGAAATTTCGGTACCGGTTGCCGTTACCGTATTTCCCGGAGAAATATACCAGGCGCCAAAAACCTGGACAGAACAGGCCTACAAAACCCTTATCTATTATAACAAAGTTGATAAAGGCGGCCATTTTGCAGCCTGGGAAGAACCGCAATTATTTACACAGGAGCTAAGGGCTGCATTCAGACCGCTCCGTAAATAGCAATTATAGCAGGCGAGACGTGAACGGCGCCCAGTCCAGTGTGCCACTTCAGTTTCTGAATTACATTATTTGAAACTGGTTCAAATAAAAAATATGATAAAAAAATTTATTTCTGATTCACGCCGTAAGCTGGGTGCATTAGTGATAACAATTTGTTTCGCCGGCATTGTTTCTATGAGTTTTTCGGGTAACTATTCTAATGAATCAATGCAAAATGATAAACCTTATATGAAAAGCGAATTGTCATCTATCAGCAAGGCCGATGCCTGGATTAATGCTGACGGGTTAACTGCAGAGGTTTTAAAAGGAAAAGTAGTCTTGATCGAATTCTGTACATATACCTGCATTAACTGGTTGCGTACGATGCCCTATGTTCGGGCCTGGTCGGAAAAATACAAGAACAAGGGGTTAGTGGTAATCGGGGTGCATACACCTGAATTTCCCTTTGAAAGAAATATTGATAACGTGCGGAAATCAATGCAGGATATGAAGATTCAAATTCCGGTTGCAATTGATAATAATTATGCAATCTGGAATGCGTTTAGCAACCGGTATTGGCCTGCGCTCTACTTTATAGATGTAAAAGGCCGCATCCGTTATAGCAAATTCGGGGAAGGTGATTATGAGGAATCTGAAAAGGTGATCCTGCAATTGTTGAAAGAGACGGGAATTAATGATTCAGATAATGATTTAGTAGCTACGGAAGGTGAGGGGATTGAGTTGGCTGCCGACTTAAATAATTTAGCCTCGCCGGAAAATTACCTGGGGTATGAACGAATGGAAAATTTTTCATCGCATGGTTTGGTACATGAAAAGCCATATAGCTACACATTGCCCGGTTATTTAAATCTTAACCAGTGGGGTGTTTCAGGGAAATGGACTATTGGTAAAGACCGCATAAGCCTGAATGAAGCTAATGGGAAAATAGTTTACCGTTTTCATTCCCGGGACATGCACATCGTGATGGGGCCATCATCCCCTGATGCTTCTATCCGTTTCCGTGTATTGATAGATGGTAAGCCTCCGGGGCAGGCACATGGGATTGATATTGATGAACAGGGATATGGTGATGTAAAAGAACAACGATTATATCAATTGATCCGTCAGCAGGACACCATAATTGACAGGGATGTTGAAATTGAATTTCTTAATGGAGGAGCCGAAGCTTTTTCTGTGACGTTTGGCTGATATATATTGATATGTCAATATTAACCAGGGTTTAAATTTTATCACTTAAAAATTAAAAAAGATGTTAGAAGAAAAACAATATGGCCGCCGCCATTTCTTAAGCAATTCAATACTGTCAATCGTAGCTGTTCCGCCTGCAATGACTGTATTAACCGATGGATTTTTGAACCATTCAAACGAACCGCGTATGAATAACCGAAGGCCGGCTAATAACACTGTATTCGAAAATATAAAACAGGTTAACGCCGGGGATTTGAATGTTGGTTATGTGGATGAAGGGCCGGCAAACGGGCCTGTAGTTATATTGCTGCACGGGTGGCCTTACGATATTCATAGCTTTATTGAGGTTGTTCCAATATTGACAGCAAAGGGCTACAGAACAATTGTTCCTTATTTGCGTGGTTATGGAACAACACGCTTTCTGTCTGATGCAACCATGCGTAACGGCGAACCTGCCGCATTAGCTTATGATGTTATAAACCTGATGGATGCCCTGCATATAAAAAGTGCAATTATTGGGGGATTTGACTGGGGCGCACGCACTGCTAATATTGTGGCAGCGATCTGGCCTGACAGATGCAGAGGAATGGTATCTGTAAGCGGTTACCTCATCGGAAGCCGGGAAAGCGGTAAGCAGCCTTTGCCTCCGGCTGCGGAGTTGCAATGGTGGTACCAGTTTTATTTTGCAACAGAACGAGGAAGGGCAGGTTATGAAAAATACGCGAATGATTTTAACAGGTTAATATGGCAACTCGCTTCTCCAAAATGGAAGTTTGATGATGCTACTTTTGAAAAATCTGCGGCCTCATTCGCCAACCCAGATCATGTGAGTATAGTTGTTCATAATTACTGCTGGCGCCTCGGGCTCGCCGAAGGAGAAGCGAGGTACAATGATATTGAAAAGAAGCTCTCCACATTTCCTGTAATTAACACCCCTGCTATTACGCTTGAAGGAGAGGCAAATGGCGCTCCCCATCCGGATAGTAGTGTGTATTCAAAAAAATTCACAGGCAAGTACAAGCATTTATTACTTAAGAATGGTATAGGTCATAATCTTCCGCAGGAAGCGCCAAAAGATTTTGCAGAGGCAATTATTGAAGTAGGTAAACTTTAGAAAAGAAGCGATTAATTTAGGAGTTGCTGAAACGTATAGAAGAAACGCCGCCTGATATGAGCATAGTTCTACAAAAGCTAAAGCAGAAATTGGACTTATTTATCAGCATGCGAATAATGTTCTTTCTGTAATGCCTTAATTCGCCCGTATCATATCAAAGCATATTCAGGGATATAAATCATACCGGCTGGTACATTAGCACCTTCTGAAAGTTTATGCGATAAGCTTTAGGCTGGCAATCTTTAAATTTCTTAAACTGCCTGTAAAAAAAGGGGATGCTTTCAAACCCGGAAGCATAACATATTTCGCTGATCTGTTTATCTGTTTCAATAAGCAATTTGCAAGCCCTGTTGATTTTATATTCATTCAAAAATTCGAAGAAGGGTTTTTTCATTGTTTTGCTGAAATAACGGGAGAAATATTCTTCGCTCATATTTAATCTTGAAGCAATATCTGCCAGGGATACCTGGCGCTGATAGTTTTTCTGAATGTAGTCATAAACGCAGTTGATGCGTGTTTTGTCCGTGTCATCCAGGTCAAACGTAAACTCCTGCCCGCATAAAAACCTGGATTTGTGATTATGGGAAAGATACTCAAGCACCTGCAGCAAAATCATCAATTTTTCAAATGGCGATGCATTAAGCAGTTCATAGAATTTCAGCTTAAGTGCCGAAGCTACTTCCGGGTCAACTTTTATTCCCTTATTCATTAATACAGACAGGTTCCTGATGCTTTCAAATTCAATACTGTGCATCCAGTTTTTATCAAAAAAATCTTCCTTCAGGTAAATTACAATCGCAGTTACCGGCTCATCCTGTTCTGTCCATACATGCGGCAGGTTTGAGCCAAGCAGCACCAGTTCTTCCCCATGAAAATTTTCAATGGAATTACCCACATATCGCACACCCTGGCCGCTTAATATAAAAGTTAATTCAAGCTCGGCATGGTAATGCCAGGGATAATAAAACTCCTGGCTTGTTTTCTGAAATTCAACCTTAAACAGCTTTGATTCTGATGGAATTGGTTTGTAATGCGGCTTCATTATTCAAACATAAGCAAATGGCAAAACCTATCCTGATTTTGTATGCTATATAGCAGAATAAGATAATAATAAGTCAAAATAGGATAATTAGTGTTTGAGTGTTAACAAGATAAGATATTGATTAAGCAAGATTGTGTAAAAAATGCGCGGGCCTGAAAAATAGTTTTGTTTACGCAATCAAAATAAAACTGATTGTCCGGTATTAAACCAATTAAAGTTAAACAAACAAGACGATTGCTATGAAATCAGCGCATTCAAAATTTATCTCTCTCAAGCAAACATTCTTTGCATTGTTTGTTTTTTTGCTTTTTGCGAAAGGAGTGGTTGCACAGACAACATTTACATTATCCGGTAAAGTTACTGATGGCGAAGCAGCCCTGGCGGATGTTTCTGTTATGGTAAGGGAAACGCAGCAGGGCACGGTTACCAACGAAGCCGGTGAGTTCACACTGTCTGTTTCACGCGGGCAAACACTTGTAGTTTCTCACACAGGTTTTGAAACACAAAACGTAAAAGTGGGCAACGGGGACCATATCTCCATTAACCTTATTGCTTCGGCAGGAAATGTGCTGAGCGATGTGGTAGTGGTAGGATATGGAACACAGAAGAAGACTTCCCTAACGGCTGCCGTATCAACCATGCGTGGAAAAGAAATTGCCTCTGTGCCCATTGCCAATTTAAGTAATGGATTGGGCGGCAGGGTATCCGGTGTTATTTTCAAACAGGGGTCCGGTGAGCCGGGCAGGGATGGCTCCAATATTTATATAAGGGGCCTGTCCTCTACAGGGTCTAACCAGCCTTTGCTTATTGTTGATGGCATACCAAGAACTTTCCAGCAACTTGATCCCAACACTATAGAATCCTTTACAGTATTAAAAGATGCCGCTGCTGTTGCGCCCTATGGTGTTGCCGGCGCCAATGGTGTAATACTGGTTACCACTAAAAGGGGAAAATCAGGTGCGCCTTCTCTCACGTATAATGGTTATGTGGGTTCTCAAAACCCGGTTGTATTACCAAAATTTGTAAACTCCTACCAATATGCCACGTTGAGAAATGCAGCCGCTGTAAATGAAGGCTTACCCGAGCCATATTCCGCCGAAGAACTGCAGAAATTCCAGGATGGCTCAGACCCTGATGCTTATCCTACTTTTAAAGATATATGGGGTATGATCACCAATAAAAATGCCTTGCTGACACAGCATAATGTTGAAATTTCCGGTGGTTCGGAAAGAGTGAAATATTATGCAGCATTGGGTTACCAGTACCAGGAAGGCATGTGGCCAGCCACCAATACCCGCCGGTTTAATCTCGTGCTTAATTTAGATGCGCAGGTAACATCCACTACCAATGTATCATTAAATGTAAACGGGCGAAACCAGAAAAATATGTATCCCGCGGTTTCCACGGGCCGCATTTTTGAGCTCATTGGTTATTTGCACCCATTGTACGGGCCACTGCGTTTCAGCAATGGAATGCCCGGAACTTTTCTTACCGGCAGCTTGTTTAACAGCGGGTATCAAAAAATTCTTACCAATGCGCTTTATACGCAACTTTCCGTTGAACAGAAATTACCTTTTATACCAGGCTTAAAAGCAAAAGGTACCATCGCATTCGACCCTTCTTATGCCATGAATAAACTATGGACTTTGCCGGTGCACAAGGCAAGCCTTGATAAATCGCAAACACCTTATGTGATTACAGATGGTATTTGGGGCCAGACAAAGCCTTCGCTCAGTCAAAATATTGATTATGCTACACAGCTTACTTACCAGGTTGGCCTGAACTATGACCATTCATTCGGACAGCATAATGTTTCAGTATTGGGTTTATTTGAAGCAAAAGGCAACGACCTGGTAAGTCTTGCAGCCTCCCGCAGAAATTTTAATCTCACGGTTGATGAGATTAATATGGGCAGTTCCAGTGCTGCGGATATGACCACAGGCGGCGCCTCCAGCGCTGCAAGACAGGAAGGGCTGGTGTACAGGGTGGCTTACAATTATGCGCAGAAATATTTGCTGGAAGCAAGTGGCCGTTATGATGGAAGCTACTATTTCGCACCGGATAAAAGATGGGGTTTCTTCCCTGCATTTTCGGTGGGCTGGCGTTTGTCTGAAGAAAAATTCCTGAAGGATAAATTTAACTGGCTTGACAACCTGAAAATAAGAGGCTCTTATGGTGAAGTAGGGGCTTTGGCAGGAAGTCCGTTTCAATACATGAGTATATATAATGTGTTGGGTACAAATTATGTTTTGGGCGGCAATGCGGTGCAAGGCATCAGCGAAAGTGCAGAACCTAATCCTAACATTACCTGGGAGCGGGCAAGAAAAACGGATATTGGCCTGGAAGTGAATTTATGGAAAGGGTTACTGAATGTTGAGTTCGATTATTTTCATGAAAAAAGGTCTAACATGCTTGTAAGCCCCGATGTAATTGTACCGGCTGAATACGGCGTAGGACTTAGCCAGGTTAATGCAGGCATCATGTCAAACCAGGGTTTTGATTTTACCATCGGGTCCGTGCATGAATTTTCAAAAGACCTGAGTGTGTCTTTATCGGCCAATATGACTTATGCAAAAAATAAATTGCTCCAGGTTTTTGAAACGCCTACCACCTATAATAATCCCAATCGCCGGGTTACCGGAAGGCCGCTCGGAACGCAATTTGGTTTTCATGCTTTAGGTTATTTCCAGGCTGATGATTTTGATGCGGATGGTAATTTAAAATCCGGTATTGCAACACAACCCTGGGGCGCAGTTCAGCCCGGCGACATCCGGTATGAAGATATGAACAAGGACGGGAAGATTGATAATGATGACTTAACCGTAATTGGTAACCCAACAGCCGTGCCGGGCATTGTTTATGGGTTTGCGCCTGCCGTTCGCTATAAAGGTTTTGGGCTGGAATTATTGTTCCAGGGTGCGGCAAAAGTTGACTGGTACTATCATGGCTCTACTATTATGCCGTTCTGGGAAACCATGCTTCCGTACGTACAGGATTTTGATTACTGGACGCCGGAAAATACCAACGCTAAATTCCCAAGGCTTACATCTTCTCCAACCGTTAATAACTCTCAAACATCTTCTTTCTGGATGGGGAATGCAAATTACCTGCGGCTGAAAAGCGCTACATTATCTTATACAATACCGGCTTCGGTAATGAGCAGGATCAAGCTTCAGTCTGCCAGGATTTATTTATCAGGACAGAATATTTTAACCTGGACAAAACTGATGAATTACGATCCGGAAATTGGCCCCAACAATTCATGGATACCCAACGGAAGCTGGGGCTATCCAAACCAGAAGGCAATTTCAATAGGTATGAACATTACTTTTTAACCGGCAAACCAAACATTATGAATAAGCAATTTTTTAAAATAGCATTTGGCATCATTATCATTTCATCATCTGTTTTGATAAGCTCCTGCAAACGATACCTTGAAGTGGTACCCAAACAGCAGGTTTCAGATGCAACATTATGGGCAACTTCAGATAATGCAGATTTATTCCTGAACAATATCTATGCGGCCGTACCTACGCTGGACGTGAGCGACCCCTGGGAGAATTTTTCAGATAATTCCCTCAACGGGCAGGCAGGCCGCACAAGCACAAATATTTACGGGCCCGGAATTTATACCCCGGCCAATACGCCCAACAAATGGGGACAGTACGCTAACATCCGCAAATGCAATTTGTTCATAGAAAAAGTTACGGCTTCATCATTGCCCGAAGACTGGAAAAAAACAAGGCTGGCAGAAGCGCGTTTTCTGAGGGCTTATTTCTATTCTCTGTTATGGACGTATCATGGCGGTGTGCCCATCATTACCGATGTATTGAATATTAACGAGCAGGGAGATGCAGTATTCCGTTCGAGAAATACTTCCGAAGAAACCGCTGGCTTTATCATCTCTGAATGTGCGGCCATTGCGGGTGACTTACCGGTAGATGCTGAATCCGGAAGGGCAACGAGAGGCGCAGCGCTTACGCTTGAAGGTTATACAGAGCTGTTTAATGCAAGCCCGTTAAAAAACCCTTCAAACGATTTATCCCGCTGGGAGCAGGCTGCAGCCACATATAAAAAAGTAATAGACCTGAATAAATACAGTTTATTCCCTGACTATTCAACACTTTTTTATGAAGACAACAATAATAACCAGGAAGTGATATTCAGCCGCCAGCATCTCGGTGGTACTTCCCTCGCGAATTATATCGGGCAGATAGGGCCGCGTTTTGTAAATGGCTCTCTTACAGGATGGGGGCATGTGGATCCTACTCAAGACCTGGTGGATGAATATGCCATGGCTAACGGACTGCCTATTACCGATCCGGCTTCAGGTTATGATGCGCAGCATCCTTATGAAAACCGTGAAAACCGCTTTTACCAGTCCATCATATACGATGAATCCGTTTGGCTGGGCGCTACCATGATCATGAAACAGGGTGTAGGCAGCCTGAATGCAACAGATTTAAATAACAGCAGCATATCAACAAGAACAGGCTATTATGTTATTAAAGGCGTAAACCCGAAATATGCAGGCGCACAGGATAATGGCAACAGCGCTAACTGGATCATTTTCCGCTATGCGGAAGTATTGCTTAGCTATGCGGAAGCCAAAAACGAAGCCGCCGGTCCTGATCAATCTGTATATGATGCTATTAACGCCGTAAGAAACCGCTCAAACCTGCCGGATATTCAAACCGGCTTAAACAAGGAAGAAATGCGTAAGGTAATTGCCCGTGAAAGGAGGGTGGAGCTTGCTTTTGAAGAAAAAAGATTACCGGATTTATTAAGGCTTAAGCTTGCAGAAACAAAACTTAACGGAACAGTGCATGCTATAAAAATTGATATAGTTGGCGGAAATACAGTTTATACGGTTGTTCCGGCCGGCGGCGGCGCAAAAGTTTTTGATCCTGCAAAGAATTATGTACTTCCTATTCCGCAATCGGCAATTGATAAAAATCCTAACCTGGAACAAAATCCCAATTATTAAATTAGCATAGAATTAAATATAATTGTAGCTGTATATCAGCGATGGAAGGATTATTATGAAAAGAACAACGCGTTTTATAACCGGAGTTATTACAGTATGGGGGTTGGTTACCTGCCTGGCTGGTGCAGCACAGCCACAGTTAGGTAGTACGGAAAGAATACAGGTAAAACTTTCGCTGGGGCATAAAGCTTCGGTGCGCAATGCACGTTTTGTACAATTGGTAAGTGGCTCTTCCGGTGTTATTGTTTCAGAAGTATCAGGCAGGCAAACAGAAAAAAATGATCGCTTAAGTGCGGCTTCGGCTATGCTTAACTGCGGCGCAGGTGATGTGGACGAACTGGTTGCGGATATAAATTATATCAAACCTTCAGCACCTTTAAGAAAATTGGCCGGGCATAAAGATTCCTATACGCTGAAAGATGATGCCATGTGGGGCTATCTGATGGAAAACGGTTCTCCGGGACAGTCGGCAAGTTTAAAAGATGATTCATGGTTCAGGCCCGACGCACCTTTACTTACCATACGCCTGAATGATGACAGCACTGCAGGTTTTACCATCGCATTGGAGCAACTGCTAAAACATGGTGCTATGTGGCTGCCGGAACAGGATGTTTATATAACCCTGGCGAATAAACCTGTTGATTTCAAAAAACATCTTGCTTCTTTAAAAGGAAGCAGGGTGCTGGATGAAGTGGCAAAACAACCAGATGCTTCAAGAGAAACTTTTAACCGGTTATGGCCGGATATTGGCAATCCATACCAATGGGACGTATCCTGGCAAACACAATGGATGGGCACCCGCGGCCATCTTACTGTAACGGCAGCGGCAGCAGGATCAATATATAAATTTGCTATCGACCGTTGGGGTAATGTACGGCCCGATTTTGCGTCCCCGCACAAGTTCAGGCTTGATCTTACATGGCCTGAAAGCAGGTGGAAAGGCCAGAAAATCAGTGACGGACTTCCGGTTATTGTTACTGCACTTGAAAAGAATGGGCAGCAAGCCACGATAGAACAGTTTGCCGGGCCGCTGGCTGATCTCTCAACCACTATACGCGGTTACATTCCGAGTTTGATATATAGCCGGGTAAAAATATCAGGAAAACCCGGGCCATTCAATTTTAATATATCACTAAGCAATGAATTAAAAAGCCATGATATTGAGGCAATACAAGATGCAGGTAAATGGATTATTGCAGATAAGCAAAACGGCAGTATTCTTTTAGTGCTCGATGCAGGAAAAGATATAACTGTTACGCCTAAAAATCCTGTAACTGCCGATAATGGGCAGCAACTTACCTTAACTGTTTCAGGCCTGCTTTCAGAAGCGGGAAATGCTGAGTTTATAGTCAAGCTGCCTTCTCCTGCTATTGCCCCGTCTGGATTAACGAGATTGTATAACCTGGATTATGCAGCGGAAAAACATAAAACAATTGCTTATTGGGAAAACTGGCTCGCAAAAGGGGCACAGTTTAAGGTACCCGAAGAAGCCGTTAATGACTTATGTCGCGCCAATCTCTGGCATGCACTCATCCTGCCGCGGCACACATTGGATATAGATGGAAAACCGCACATGGATTTGCCTTACGCCAACACGGCTTATGGGCAAAGAAATGCTGACTGGCCCATTAACCAGGCAGTTTATGTGGATTATATGATTTATGGTTTACGTGGTTATGATACAACGGCGCAGGAAGAATACGCCGCCATGTTTAAAAGCCAGCAACAGCCTGATGGCAGGATAGGCGGTTTTGCCAACTGGGGTGTATATTCTCCCGGCCAGTTATATGCTATTGCGCAAAATTTTTTGTTGTCTGGTAATAAAGAATTGTTTGATCAGCTTCTGCCCAATTCACTTAAAACGCTTGACTGGTGTATATCGCAGGTAAATAAAGCAAAAGAAGGTTCCGGTAAAAACGGGCTGATCTTAGCGCCGCTCAATGACTTAACCAATGCCGAAAGAGAATGGGCTTTCACACAGGCGTATTATGTTGGCGGGCTTGAAATGTTTGCGAGGGCGCTGGCATTATACGGGCATCCGCGGGCTGATGAAACAGCTAAAATTGCAGATGAATTAAAAGCATCAGTAGTAAAGGAATTCTCAAGAAGCAGCGTTAAATCCCCTGTGGTACGACTCGCCGATGGCACCTGGATTAATTATGTGCCCACAGATGCGCTTACCCCGCGCCGCATGATGGAACAATGGTACCCAACAGACGTTGATTGCGGCCCTTTGCATTTATCACGTCTTGGTGTATTTGATGCAAATAGTTGGTTAACTACGGCCATGCTGCATGATAATGAAGATAACTTGTTCCTGAAAAACCAGGGCGCTGCGAACGAGCCGGTGTATGTGCAGCAGGCAGCCCCGTATTTTTTAAGGGATGATGTTAAGGCTGTGATACGTGCATTTTATAGTTTGATGGCCTGTGGGTTTTCCCACGAACAATTTACGTCGCTTGAACATCGCTGGGCATGGGGACAATATTACGGCCCTCCAAGCACAGACGGCGCCTGGTTTGAAATTTACCGGAAAATGTTATTGAATGAGTTGGGCAATGATACGCTTATGATTGGCCAGGCAATACCCCGGCAATGGCTGGAAGAAGGAAAGAAAATAGACGTGAAAGATGCGCCTACTTATTTCGGTAAAATATCATTTTTAATAGAAGGTTTGAACAAGGAAAACGAAATCAAAGCAACGCTTGAAACGCCGGAACGCAATCCGCCAAAACAGTTGATTATCCGCTTTCGCCATCCATTGGGAAAACAAATCAAATCTGTAATGGTAAACGGAAAGCGTTGGACGAATTTTGATATTAAAAAGGAATATATCAGCATTCCTGCACCGGCAGGAAAATATAATATCACGGCAAAATATTAAAGATCATTTCCGGCTCAATTAAACAGCATGCTTAAAATAAAAAATATCATTGTTTACATTTTGATTAGTGTGCAATTACATGCACAGGTTACTAATGTAAAAGTGGAGTTTGACAAAGAACTCGGCCCCATGAAAATGGAGCAAATGGCTTTAGGCCAGGGCGGGCTCTCCGAAGAACCAATGTTGGCCAGCCGGGTAACGGAAATAAGGGCTTTACATCCCGGCATTATAAGAATATTTGTGAGTGAATATTATGATGTTATCCCGGAACCCGGAAAATATCATTTTGCTACGCTCGACAGCATGGTGTCTAATATCCTTCAAACCGGCGCCAAACCATTTATGAGTTTTTGTTTAAAACCCAAACAGTTTTTCCCGGTGGTAGATCACGATATTGTTGAGCCCAATGACTATGCAGGCTGGGAACAATTTGTATATGACGTAGTAAAACATTACCTGGATAAAGGAGCGGGCATTACTTACTGGGAAGTGGGAAATGAAGTGGATATAGGTGAAGATGGCGGTACGCCCTATCGTTTTAAGCCGGAGAGTTACGCCAGGTATTACAAACATACAGTTGCTGCCATCCTTCGTGCAGACCCCAAAGCCAAAGTGGGCGGCCCTGCACTGGCCTGGTATAAATCACCGATTTTACCCGAACTGCTGCGCGTTTGTTCAGCAGAAAAACTGCCACTGCATTTTGTTTCTTTTCATCATTATAACAACAGCCCAACTGTTATACGGGGCCAGATAGAATATGTAAAAAATCTTATCAGCCAATATCCCGGGCTGAAACCGGAAGTGATCATGGATGAATGGAACATGGATCTGTTTAACCCACCTCTGGATCCCAGGTTCCAGCCCTGTTATGTGGCTGAAACAATCTGGCAAATGAAAGATGCGGGCCTTGACTGGTCGTGTTATTATCATATCCGCGACTGGTATGTGTCGTTTGATACATTCTCAAGATTTTTCTCACCTCACGGCACGGCATTTATGACGCGCTGGTGGAACCGGCAGGCGCAGTTCAGCGGGTTGATTGATTATCAAAACCAGTTGCGCCCGGCCTACTATACATTCAAATTATTGTCAAGGCTGGGCGGAAACAGGGTTGCCGTTAGCTCTGATAACGATAAAGTACACGGCTTTGCTGCACACGACACAAAAATGCTGATGCATAACCTGGTGCTCTGGAATTTTTCGGATCAGCCGGTAACGGTTAAGCTTAGCCTTGATGATATGCCAAAAGATATGCAGGTTCGCCATATTGTGCTGGATGCATCAGGATCAGGCCTGGAAGAAAACCAGCGGCTGCGGCCAGACCCGTTTATCAAACTAAAAAAAGGTACGCAAACCATCGACGTGAAGTTTGAACCCTGGGGTGTGCATTACTGGTCGTTTGAGTAGGGGCAATGGTGAATGGTGAAAAATGAATAATGAGGCTGAAAGCTGATAGCCGATAGCTGAAAGCAAAAATAAAAGCTATGATTATTGATATACATACACATGTTTTTAATGCTGCGCATCATTTCGGGCCAAAGCTCAATGCCGACCTGGAAAGATGCAGTGTTAACCCG
Organism: Parafilimonas terrae; assembly: GCF_900115755.1. GTDB lineage: Bacteria > Bacteroidota > Bacteroidia > Chitinophagales > Chitinophagaceae > Parafilimonas > Parafilimonas terrae. The sequence continues at coordinate 78,901 of NZ_FOXQ01000010.1, read as the reverse complement.
GATGTGTGGGGCAATGTGGAAGAAAGGCATCTGGAAACAACTAAAGCTGCAGATGTGGCCGTAGTGTTTGGTTTGCAGGCCTCGGCAACAGGCTGGAATATTCCCAATAATATGGTGGCCGGGCATGTGGCAAAAGCGCCTGAAAGGTTGTTGTTTTTTGCATCCATTGATCCGCTGTGCGACAATTTTATGGAAGAATTGCAAAGCTGTCATCAGCAATTGGGCGCTGTTGGCGTAAAGCTCTCACCCTTATATCAAAATGTGCACCCGCAGGATAAAAGGTGTTATGAAATATATCATTACTGCCAGCAGCATGGGTTGCCCATACTTTTTCATACAGGAACTTCCTTTGTAAGCGGTACGCCTTTGGATTATTCCCGCCCTGTTCATTTTGATGCTGTGGCGATAGATTTCCCTGAACTGCGCATGGTGCTGGCACATCTTGGCCATCCCTGGGAAGGAGAGACGATTGCCGTGATACGCAGGCATGCTCATGTGTATGCGGATATTTCTGCACTTTATTACCGCCCCTGGCAATTTTATAATTCCATGCGGTTATTGGTTGAATATAAAGCGCAACATAAAGTATTGTTTGGTTCCGATTTTCCTTTTACAACAACCGGTGATTCAATAACACAGGTACGGGCACTAAACAATGTTACCGGCAGAAGCGGTTTACCCGAAGTGCCTGCGGACGTAATAGAAGAAATTATTCACCGTGATGCATTGCATTTACTCAACCTGCCTAATCCTTTAAAAAAGTGAACACAATTCCACCATATATGCAGGCGCTGCAATTGCAGGGTATAGATCAACTGGTGCAGGTAACGCTTCCTGTTCCCGTGCCTAAAGAGAATGAAGTATTGATTCAAACAAAAGCTGCCACAATATGTACATCGGATCTCCATGATATTAGTAGCAACCCTTTTGGAATACAATATCCCCGTGTAATGGGCCATGAGGGTGCGGGTATAATTGTTCAGTGTGGCGCCGGTGTTAAAGAATTGAAACTTGGGAACAGGGTCGCCGTCCATCCCGTTGTTCCCTGTGGTGTTTGTGAAGAATGTATGCGTGGCCTGGGGCATTTGTGCTCAAATATGGGTCATTTTGGAATAGACCGCGATGGTTGTTTTGCTCAATATTTTTTGCAGCGTGAAGACAGGGTAAGGAAAATTCCTGAGGATATTCCTTTTGCCGTGGGTGCTTTATTGGAACCTGTAGCCGTTTGCCTGGAAGCAGTTTCCCGTGCTGGCGATATGAAAGATAAAACAGCGCTCATTGTGGGTGACGGGCCTTTTGGGAATATTATCGCACGGCTTGCAAAAAGGGCCGGCGCACAGCGGGTATTGGTTAACGGGCGCACACCGTTCCGCCTGCAAATGATACCTGGTGCAGAAATACTTACTGCCGTTCCGGACAGGGTTGCAGATATCGCCATCCTGGCCGTGGGAAATGCAGAAGCTATAAATACCTGTATGAAAGCCTTACGCCCCCGTGGGAGAATGGTGATTTTTAGCTCAGTTCACCAACCGGTTTCTCTGGATCTTTTTAGTGTTCATGTGCGTGAACTGGAAATAGCCGGCGCCTGCAATGATGAGCATAAGATAGATGACGCACTGGCATGTATTTGCGATGCATCACTCCAACTGGAAAATATTGTTACACACGAAATAGCATTTAATGATTGGAAAGAAGCTTTTGATCTTGCCAGTAACGGGCATGATAAAGCATTAAAAGTTGCGTTGGTATTTAATTGAACTGTTAAGATATAGATAGATGAAAATAACAAATGTAGAACCGTTTATTCTTCAGTCTCCTTTTGAGATCACGAACCCGGCGGGCAGCGAGGAGGCGCGTGGCGTAAAGCATTGTCTTTTGCTTAAAGTAAGTACAGATGAAGGCATTACAGGATGGTCGGATGTTGAGACATCACCACATGTGGGTGAAGCCGTGGTGAATGCACCGGAAAGCGGGATAGGCATGTTTGAAGGGCTGAAGGAATTGGTAACAGGCGAAGACCCTTTTGATGTGGAGCGTTTATGGGATAAAATTTACCGGGGCACTATTTATTTTGGGAGAAGGGGCGTTGCCATGCAGGTTTTGTCAGGCTTTGACATTGCCTGCCATGATATCATTGGCAAAGCCATTGGCAAACCTGTACATAAAATACTGGGTGGAGGAAGAAGAGATAAAGTGCAAGCCTATGCTTCCACACTTTTTCGTCCAACCACTGATGCTATCCGGCATGCCTGTGAATTTTATATGCAGCGCGGGTTTAAGGCGGTAAAGTTTGGATGGGGCGTATTTGGGCAGGACAGAAAGCTCGATATAAAACTGGTGGAAACAGCAAGAAAAACGCTTGGCCCTGACATAGCTTTAATGGTGGATGCCGGCTGGATGGTGAACCGGAGTGCGTACGACGCCATTGAACTTTGCCGCCTGCTGGAACCTTATAACATTTACTGGTTGGAAGATTTTTTGCATCCTGAATTATACACAGGATATAGGAAGGTAAAGGATGCAGGCGTTAAAACGCGCATTGCCGCAGGCGAGCAGGAGGCTACAGCCTGGGGGTTCAGGCAATTAATTGCGGAAGGTGGCGTAGATGTGGTGCAACCTGATCTTTCAAGGTGCGGTGGGTTTACCCAGGCAAGAAAGATTATGTGGGAAGCTGAATATGCAGGTATTGACGTTTGTCCCCACGCATGGCTGACTGATTTGCTTACGGCAGCAAGCCTTCATCTCAATGCTGTTTTACCGAGGTCGCTATTTCTTGAATACAACGTAAGCGATAATCCAATGTTGCGTGAAATCATCCGCAACCCGGTACAGTTGGATGCAGATGGATATATCCCGGTGCCGCAAGGCCCTGGTTTGGGAATTGATATTGACGAAAAAGCAGTAAAACGGTTTTGTATAAACCTGTAAGGCATGGAGATGAAAATAATTACGGATTATTTGTTGCAACCTTCCGAAGCGGCTTTATGGTGGCTGGGGCAGGCCGGGTATATTTTAAAATCAGGCGGAAAAATTATTGTTATCGATCCGTACTTATCTGACAGTGCCAGCGGGGGAGTTGCCGGTTTTTCCCGTGCTTTTGCAGCGCCACTATTGCCTGAATCATTAAATGCAGATGTATATATTATTACGCATGACCATCTTGATCATCTTGATCCGGTCACCATCAGGGCTTATCCCCGTAAAACTGAAACATGGTTTATAGCGCCCAGGTTAGCGGCAAAAAAGCTGCCCGGCTTAGGTGTGCCGGAAGAACGTATTCTCGTGGTAAATGCAGGTGAAAGTGTTACCGTTGATTCGGTTACTGTAACGGGCGTATTCGCATTACCTACCGGGAAAGATGTGATTGACACCACCGGGTATCTTATTGAGTTTTCAAATGGCAGAACTGTGTATCACACCAGCGATACACAGTTTCACCCATTGGTACTGGACGCGGCGCCTTCAAAACCCGATGTTATGCTGGTTCCCATAAACGGTAAATGGAAAAACACCAATGCTGAAGAAGCTGTATTGTTTGCAAAGGCAGTGAGCCCCGGCTATGTAATGCCCAATCATTATGACCTTATGCCGCTGAACGCTGAAAATCCGGAAGTGTTTGAATGGTTTTGCCATCATCACAGATTATTGAGCAAACCCGTTATTCCTAAACATTTTAAACCGTTTACCTGGGATATTTAATAAAAAATTACAATTAAAAGAACTACCAAAATCAACAAATCATGATGACAGAATTCAAACTTGCCAGTGACGAAGAAAAATTCAGGTGGATTAAGGACAACCTGTATGTGGCAATTGTTTGCGATGTATTAGATATACTGGGATATAGAAGCCAGGCCATGCACCAGCGGTTAAGGCCACTTGACGCCGATAATTGCACTATTGTTGGCAGGGCAAGAACCTACCGCTGGATGGAAACCGATTATATTGAATATGAGGATCCTTATGGTTTGGAGATTGAAGCTGTAGATTCTCTTAAAAAAGGCGATGTTGTTGTGCATTCCACGGATTTTGCAGGCACCAATGCCCCATGGGGAGAACTGATGAGCACAATTGCCAAACGCAACGGCGCAGTGGGTTGTATATGCGATAGCATGATAAGGGATTGCAGAAGAATAATGGAAATGGAATTCCCTATATTTTGCGGCGGCATCCGTCCGCTCGATAGCCTCGGCCGTGGCCGTGTAATGGCGTATGATGTACCGGTGCGTTGCGGCGACGTTATTGTAAAACCGGGCGAGTTGATATTTTCAGATTTTGATGGCGTAGTGGTTATTCCTAACGAGGTTGAAGATAAAGTGCTGGAACTGGCGCATGAAAAGGTGTTTAAGGAAAATGAATCACGCAGGGACCTTTTAAACGGAGATTCTCTACGTGTTGTGTATGACCGTTATGGCGTGCTTTAATAATTGAATTTTTTATGAATATACTTTGTATAGTTGCTCATCCGGATGATACGGAAATACTTTGTGCAGGCACGCTTATCCGCTATATACAGGCGGGGCATGCCGTTACTATAGCCATCTTCACAGATGGAAGTATGGGTGATGCAGTTATTGAACCGGCTGTTTTAAAAAATATACGTGCAAAGGAAGCCAGGGCGGCTGCGGACCTTATCGGCGCAAATCTTGTTTGGGGCGATGTAATAGATGAGCATGTTTTTCCTGATGCAGCGCAAAGAATAAAGATGATTGATATTTTAAGGAAGGCTGATCCTGACATTATCTTCACGCATTCCCCTAATGACTATCATCCTGATCACCGTTATGTATCACAATTAGTGTTTGACGCTTATTTCCAAAAAGGCCTTCCGCATATACCCAATCAGCAAATGCCGGCATGCAGGTTTGGCAAAGCCCGGGTATATTATATGGATAATCTTGGCGGCATTGGTTTTTCACCTGCGGAGTATGTAGATATTTCGGATGTATTTGAACTGAAAAAACAAATGCTTGCCTGCCATAAAAGCCAGTTTGAAGCCATGAAAGATTTAGCAGATACTAACCTGTTTGATATGATTGAAGTGCAGGCACGGTTTCGCGGAATGGCCGCTGGTTGCCGTTATGCAGAAGCGTTTACCAGGCTTGATGCTTTTCAACGCGGGCTTACAAGCAGAATATTACCATGAATGTAAGCTTTGAGCGATGGAAAAGCAACGATGCCGTGCAATGTATTGCAGGTCAAAATACTTTAGCAATAGGAGTTGCTGTTGGCCCGAGAATACTTTCATTTACGCATAATGGCGGGGAAAATATTTTATATGAAGATCATACCGGCTTCAGCGTGGGAGCGTGGTATATGTATGGCGGGCACAGGTTTACCACAGCGCCCGAAAATGACGAAAGTTATCATCCCGACAATGATCCGTGTGAAGTAAGGCTTGAGGGCACATCGGTACACATATCAGCAAAACAACGGCCAAATGGGTTGGTGCTTTCACTTGTAATCAGTGAAGCATCGCAGGGTGGTTTTTATATAGATCATGTTCTTTTTAACGCAGGAGTAAGGGAGTGGGAGGGTGCTTTATGGGCCATCACCTGTGTGCCGCGTTCCTGTAAATTATCTGGTTCCTGTACAACAAAGGCCATTAATTTCTGGCCCGGCACAGATGCTTCAAAATGGAAGCTGGATGATGGTAAAATAAAAGTGGAGGACGGGAATTTCAGGGGAAAGGCAGGCTGGCACAGCGTTTCTCCTGAATTAACAGCGATAAGCCAGCAAGGCAAATTCACTGTAAGCAGTCCTGATATAACTACCGCGGAATTATGTGTTGATAAAGGATCCAATACGGAAATATTTGTTTGCCCGGGTTGGGCAGAGCTGGAAACACTTAGCGAAAGGTTTTTAGTGGCCCCGGGAGGCTCGGTGACTCACAGGCAACACTGGAAATTTAAATCAAGATAAAACCAGGCAGCATTCAATCACAATTGCAGCAGCATTATTATGGAAAATTTTCATCTCTCCGCACTTGATGTTTTGATCATAATTGCCGAGATTCTTTTAGTTGTCATCATTGGTTTTTTAGCAGCGCGAAAGGTGAAAAGAACGGCTGCGGGTTATTTCCTGGCATCCGGCAATATGCCCTGGTATCTTATTGGCGCTGCGTTTGTATCTACTTCCATTTCAAGCGAACAGATTGTGGGAACGATAGGCGCTGCCTATAAAGGCGGGCTGGGTATCGCCAACTGGGAATGGTGGGCCTTACCAACTTATTTATTGACGATGATTTTCTTTATACCCCTGTACCTGCGCAATAAAATTATGACCGTACCGGAATTGCTGAACCGCCGTTTTGGCCCGGCCTGCGGTGCCATCTATAGCTTTGTTATATTAATCGGATATGTATTCGTTTTTCTTCCGCCGGTTATTTATGGAGGAAGTATCACGTTGAGTGAATTAACCGGGTGGAACCAGGGATATGTGATGGCAGGCATCATAATCATTACAGCCAGTTATACGCTTGCCGGTGGCCTCAGTTCTGTAATGTGGACGGATGCCATTCAATGCATCATGCTCATTGGTGGCGGCATAATATTTTATTTTGTGGCCTTACGCCATATTCCCGGCGGATGGGATGCAATGGTTGCTGCAGCGCCTGAACGGTTCCATCTCTACCAGCCTGCTTCCGACCCGGAAGCGCCATTTGCAGGCCTGATCCTTGCAACATTTGGCGTGTTTTTATTTTACCAATCTTCCAACCAGGTAATGATACAGCGCATACTTTCAGCGCGGAGCCGGTGGGATGGCGTAATGGGACTGATATTTTCCGGCTTTATTAATATTGTCCGCCCATTGGTAACCTGTCTTGTGGGCCTTATTCTTTATCATTGGCTGGAAGTGTTACATAATGGCCCGTCTTTGTTGCCTGATAACCAGGACAGGGCTTTTCCGCTGGCGCTTCAGCTTTTTGCACCGTCGGGGTTAAAGGGGGTTATTTTGGCTGGTTTTTTTGCAGCGGTTATGGCCAGCATAAGCTCCTTGTCTAATTCAATTGCCACAATTTTTTCTTTAGATGTTTATAAGAAATTTATTAATAAGAACGCCAGTGATAAAAAGCTGATTGCTACCGGGCAGTTATCGGGCGGCGCTGCGTTGATCATATCTGCCCTCCTGGCCCCGCTGGTGGGAAGCATTGGCCTCTTTAAATATTTTCAAACCGGCGTTACGTATATGGCTACGCCATTTATTTCGGTATTGCTGATGGGTATATTCTGGAAACGCACCAGCTATGCAGGCGCTGTTGCCGGATTAACAGGCGGCGTAATCATTCAAATAGTATTAGGCGCTTTTCTGCTGGCTGCAGATATAAAACTTCACTGGTTATATGCCGGTGCTATTGCAGAAGTACTAACAATGTTACTGATAATAATTGTCTCCCTAAAAACAACTCCTCCCGATTTAAAAGAGATAGATCGTTTTTTGTGGAAGTGGTCCTGGGTTAAAAATCTTGATGATAAGGGAACGCAACGGCCATGGTGGAAGCAGATTAAATTATGGCTGGCTTTATATGCACTTGCCTGGTGTTATATCTATTGGCGATTCTGGTAACAATTTATCTATGATTGAATCAGCTTCCCTGTTGATTAATCTGCCCTGCTGATGTTGACCGCTGTTTGAATTCGATGGCAGTCTTGTCGTGCGGTTTGAAGCAGGTTATATACTGTCGGGGAGAAGCCAGAACATTATCATGCAAATAAATTGCGGGAAAAGTAAAAAACACAACTGTCACGAAATACAATGCAGCGTTTACATATATGCAGTTACCTGTTATACTGAAATTTTGTTTTTTTACAACACGATTTTTAAACAACCAGTGTAACAATTATCCGGCTGTTTAAAGTAAATTAAAACTAACTTCTTATTAAGGTTCTTTTACCTGACACTGCTTAAAAACGTAAAACGATTGTTTATGACTAAAATCATTGAATTCAGCCATTGCGGAGAACAGATACGTTCTGTCGCCATCTTTAATTTTGAATCATCAGGATGTTCTGTAATGATAATGCCATACGAGCATAAAGATGAACTTGGAAACTCAATTGTAATAATCCATAAAGACCATCACTGGCAAAGCGAAGCGCCCATAGCAACTACACACAAAACTACTTACCGGAATATTCTCAGGCAGCTTAGTTTATTGGTTGGCCCATATAAGAACTGAGTGTTTCAGATGAAGGTGCAGCTTTACTGCATCTGTCTTAAAATTTATCCATATTCTATAGCGGTGCAATTACTAACCAGAAGCGCTCAAAACCCTGGTAGAAAAGGTAAGTTATGAGGCATTCCAGCCCTATTGCTATCCGCATATTTTAATAGGGCAGTAACCCGTTGACGGTATTTCTTTCTTGCTTCAGCTAAACGCCATCTTTGTAGCTCAATTATAATTCCGCATTAATAGAAGAAATAAATTACCTCAAACATTTTTATTATATCTTAAGCCGGTAAATATTTTATTCCAAAAATCAAATGCTCAAACGATGCCTGCTAAACGATACGGCTGCGATGAAACTGAAGTAAAACATTATACCTGCAGCAAAATACAAACGCATCTCACCATAAACGGCGATTTAACCAAACAGGAATGGATAAATGCAGTTAAATCGCCCAGGTTTGTAGATATGACTGATGGCAGCCCGGCTTTTTATGACACCCGTTGTGCTGCCCTTTGGAATGATGAATACCTGTACATTGCTTTTTGGGCCGAAGAACCTTATGTAGCAGCCACCATAACAGAGCGCGATGGCATTATATTCCGCGAAAATGACCTGGAAGTATTTATTGACGGCGGTGATTGTTATTACGAACTGGAAATAAATGCGCTGAATACTGTGTATGAAGTTTTTTTTATATGGAAAGATGCTTATAAAAAAGGTGGAAAATTTGATGTTCCTGCCTTTGATGTTTATAAAGAAAAGGCTTACACTTTTGGCGGGAATGATGACCGCCAGGAAGATTCATTTTGGACGGGACGGCATCCAAGAGGTGTTAAATGGGCCTTTTTGGATTACGACATGGAAGGGCTGCAAACAGCCGTGCAAATTGATGGTAAAATAAATGATCCTAATCACGCAGATAAAGGCTGGACACTGGAAATAGCCATTCCCTGGAAAAGCATGCACTGGCTGGCTAATGGCAGGTCATTACCGCCTGCAGAAGGCGATACCTGGCGTATTTTTTTTGGCCGTTTTCAGAAGCTTATATCAGGCGGAAAGGAAATACAGCCGCATCCAGCATGGGCGTTTAATAAGCACGGCGTTAGCGATACGCACGTGCCTGAATGTTTTACTTTCGTTCATTTTACGGCTAAAGATTAACTGCAAAATATGCAGCCGCCGAAAATTACAACTTTGCCTTTGTAGTATCGGTGTTTGCCGGGTTAGCAGGCATTGCATGTAAGCTATCAGCGGGTGCAACTGCTGCTTTTTGTTTTTGCTGGAAAGCGTATCTTTTATACGCTTTTAGTTCGCCGGCATAATATTCGGTTGGCCAATCTTCATCTTTATCCATGATCGCGATTAAATCACTGTCATTCTTTGGAATATCAATTGGCTGATTATTTTTATATAGAGAGTCGTAATGGTTTAGCCGGTTTTGCAGCGTTATAATATGCGCTTTGGCTTTGCTTTTTATATCTGATTCTTTCACACGCAACACGGTCACTTTTAACCCGCTTATTTTTTCCTGTGTTACGGATTGCTCAATAATTTTTTCCTGTTTTTCCTGGCGGCTGCCACCTGCAATGGCCACAATGCCATGCGCTGCAACCTTTGCTGCGTTTACACCCAGTTGGGCAGATATATTATTTGTTGGGAGTATATCCAGCAATACCATTATAAAGAAAAGCCTGTGCAGTAGTTTCATTTAGAGTTGTTTTTAGTTTTAATGAGTTAATATCCCGTGAAAATAGAATATGTTTAGATTTATCCTGCACGTTTTTAAATTATTCGGGCTATACTTCAATTTCAATTAATCTTCTGACCACAGGATCAGTTGGGGCATCAATAGATAAACCCCGTCTATTTTCCATCGTAATAAAACACAATCCTTGCATTCGTTTTCATATCGGTTTTAACTGATAACCTGTAGCTCTGTTTGCCTGCCGTTATCCGCATTAGCGCTGAATTTGGTGGAATACTTCCAAGGTTTTCCGCTACCAGCACAAATTCATGTTCGCGGCTTGCTGTATCAGCATGAATGTTTAGTGTGATGGGTTTTTTATCCAGCATTTCGTTGCTTACAATAAGCGTGTCGTTATGATATACGCTAACCCTGTCGCCATCAATTTCAGCGTTGTCAAACAGTTCAATCAAAATATCCGGTGAAGTAATGTGATACGTTCCTAATAATACATTGGTACGGGTGGTAAGTGCTTTGCCAGAAGAAGAACTGTCTGCCGCTGACGGCGGAACTGTTTTAGCCAAAGCTGCCTGCTGAAGGGAATCAGCATATTGTTGTTTATGCACTGCTGCTAAGGAATCGGCTATTTGCTGTTGCCGTCTTTTTTGTTGTGCGAGTAAAGTAGAATCATTTATTTGCTGTTGTCTTATTCTTGCAACATTATCCAGCGAATCTTGTATTCGTTGCTGTTCTTTTTGTTGTACAAGATTGAGTGAATCAGCGATTTCTTTTTCCCGCTTTTTCTGTTGTGCAAGCACAATGGAATCGGCAATTTGCTGTTGCCTTATTCTTGCAACATTATCCAGTGAATCCTGTATGCGCTGCTGTTCTTTTTGTTTTGCGAGATTGAGAGAGTCTGTTATTTCCTGCTGCCGTTTATTTTTTTGTGCAAGCAGAATGGAATCGGCAATTTGCTGTTGCCTTATTCTTGCAACATTATCCAGCAAATCCTGTATGCGTTGTTGTTCCTTTTGTTTTGCGAGATTGAGCGAGTCTGTTATTTCCTTATCCCGCTTTTTCTGTTGTGCAAATAAAGTAGAATCTTTTATTTGTTGCTGCCTTATTCTTGCAATATTATCCAGTGAATCCTTTATACGTTTCTCTTTTTCTGCTGCATCATTTATTGCTGCGTTGGGAACAACATCGTTTTTTAAAGGCTCATTATTATCGTTGGAGGCAACCGGTATATCTTCCTGCGGGCGGCGTGGCCGGAAACCAATGATGTCTGAAGGTCTTCCAAACCGGTCAACAAGATATCGTTGCGTGGCGCTGTCATATTCAGTAAGCAGCCTGTAAAAGAAAGTTTCACCATTGCATTTTTCGTCACAATTTGAAATGCTGTTAACTAAAACAAGGCTGTCTTGTTTTATAACTATTTTAGTTACCGGCGTGCATGCAGAACAATCATAACCCTGGCTGGTTGGCTGTCCTTCACCACGTAGAACTTCCCCATCCTCCAAATACAATCCTCTTCCCCTGAAAGCGCCGGATATTGCAGTAGTAATTTTATGATTATTGATGCCAGATGTTTTAGTACCGCTAAAGCTTCCACCTGAAACATCATCAATCTGAATTATTCCGCCTGTACCTTTCCAGGTACCCATCATCCAGCCCAGAGATTGTGCATGTGATATTGCACAAAAAAGAATAAATAAAACAGGCAGTATTAGTTTTTTACGCATTACCATTACAGGGTTTTGCCGGATACTTGAGAAAGGTTTAAAAATAAGAAACATCTGCAAAAATGAATTAATGCTAAAGTAACAGAATAAAGAAACAATATTGCATCCGGGCCGGTTATTTATGCGTATGCCGGAGATAATCTCCGGTTTGCATTTTTGCCATGAAAGGCGTTGGCCATAATTAATGCATTATCTTGGCCTTATGGACAGCAACAATTTTTTTCAGCTTAATAATAATATTGAATGGACTGATGCCGGCAACGGTGTTTCAAGACAAATATTTGGTCACAACGATGCAATAATGATGGTGAAAGTAAAGTTTGAAACCGGCGCTGTGGGCGCTATGCATAAACATCCGCATGTGCAGGTAAGTTATGTGGAAAGCGGCAGTTTTGAACTAACCATTGATGATGAAGTGAAAACATTAAAACAGGGCGATGGTTATTTTGTTCCGCCTGGTATTTTGCATGGTTGCGTTTGCAAAGAAGCGGGTGTATTAATAGATGTTTTTACGCCTGCACGGGAAGATTTTTTGCAACAATAGTTTTGTATAAGAACTGGTCAACCGAAGTTTGCGGCCGGGTAAAATTTATTAAACGATGCAAATGAATTTTAAAAAAATAGCTGCTGAAGCAGCCATTCGTTTTATTGAAGGTAATACAATCATCGGCCTGGGCGATGGCGCTGCAATAAGTTATATGGTTAAAGCTTTAACGGTAAATAAAAACAATTCACTTACGCTGTTCACTTCTTCTTTCTCTACAAAAAAATTATTGGAAGATGCTGGCTTTACCGTAAATGAAATATCCGCCGTAAGCGCTTTAGATATTTATTTTGATGGGTGCGACCAGTTTGATAAAAATCTGAATGCACTTAAGAGCGGCTCTGGTATTCATACCACAGAAAAATTACTGGCTTCAATGGCCGGGCAATTTATTTTAGTGGGCGATGAATCAAAATACGTTGATGCGCTGCAAACAAAATACCCGGTTGTTATTGAAGTAATTCCAGATGCTATACAATTTGCACAGGAACAGGTGCATAAAATTTTCCCTTTTTGTAAAATGCAGGTTCGTGAAAGCAAAACCCGTTATTCAAATTTGTTAATTGATATTTGGTTTGATGAATTTCCTGGATTACCTATCCTTAATTCTGCCTTAAAAAATATTACGGGCGTGCTGGAATCATCGTTGTTTTATAACATGGCGCATAAAGCCGTTATAGCTGGTGAAAATGGTTTGCGTGTTATAGAAAAACAGGGATATTCATCTTAAGCATATATTTCTTTTTCTGCAAGGATTTATTTCGTAAAACTGTTCATATAAAAGGTTCGCAGCCGGTTAACCCTTTGGTCATTCTATATCACCGTTCGGCAACTGTAACATTTTAAGCTGTTCTTCGTTAAGTAATTTACTAAGCATATAAAAAACTTTTACATGGCGCAATTTTTCATCGACCTGCCAAACAACAGGCAGGGAAACGTTAGAACAGGTATTAAACGTAAAGAACAAAAAACTTTTCTGCATTTGCTGATGCCGTGGAAAAAAATTGATACAGAAGAAAAGCTGGCTTATATAGTAGAAGTAAATCCTGTGGACGATATTCGTGAATACCGGTTACTGAAAACAAAAGATGGGAAATGGCTCCAGGAAGGTGAAGATAAATGGCTTTGCGAAGGTGATGGCAAACTGAACCTGCTTATTAAAAAAGCTATTGATGAATATGAAAGTGGCATTCGTAAAACGGCTTGACGATAGTTGCCTTAAAGTGTTCTTTTCTCTTTGTTTGGCATAACCTTCGAACCCTGGAAACAATTACAATTATCTGCCACACATTTTTTACGAAACCGGATTGGTGTTATCTATGCGACGAGTATTACAGCCTGTATTTAGGCAGACATTTTGCCTGTGCTTTTACTAAGAATTTTGTATATGCCTGAAGGCCCGTCTATATTACATATCAGGAACCAACTGCTGCCATTTAAAAACAGAGTTGTTAAGAAAGCCGGTGGTTATGGACCAATGCCTGCCGGATGGATAAACGGAAAAAAATTACTTGATATTAAAACATGGGGAAAACATTTATTGCTGCTGTTTGCAAACGGAACGGTAAGGGTGCACCTGGGTTTATTTGGAGATATACTAATCAATGAACGCAAAAAGGTTAACCGTTCATTTTTTCTTGAATTTACCAATGGTGAAATAAATGGTTATGTTGTGCGTGCAGAAAAATTGAAAGCACCTGTTACACAAGTATATGACTGGCGCACTGATATTTTAAGTAAAGATTTTGATATGGTTTATGTGAAAAAGTTGCTGAAGATGCAAAGCGGCAAAACCATTGGCGACGTATTAATGGATCAGCAAATTTTTACCGGAGCAGGCAATATTATCCGTAATGAAGTTTTATACCTGGCCGGCATTCATCCGCAAAGCATTGTTGGAAAAATACCGGCAGCAAAAATTACAAAACTTATAAAAGAAACAGTGAAATATGCAAAGCATTGGTATGAAATTATAGAAAGGAATAAGCACCTGCATTTTTCCGTGTATCGCCGGCAATATGCCGCTGATGGGAGTGAGGTAACCATGAAAATTTTAAGCCGTTCAAAACGTAAAATATTCTTCAGTGAATACAGGCAGCGGTTATATGAGTGATAATATAGCAAGCAGGCCTTACTGCACTAAAAACTGGCTGTGAATATAATCCACCACATCGCTGAAATTCTGACGCTGGTTATATACATCAATTTGCCTGTCGGCGCCTGTTCCCTGTTCCAGCATTTTGTGTACATATTCAATAGCATGGCGGCTGCCTAATTCATCCACAACATCATCCACAAAATCCAGCAGTTCGTAAATCAAAACACGGGTATTTACTTCTGATTCTTTGCCAAAATCAATAAGGCTGCCATCAATGCCATAGCGGCTGGCACGCCATTTATTTTCGTTCACCAAAGCACGTTGATAAATGATGAAGTTGAGATTTTGTAATCGCAGTTTATACAGCTTGGCGCAAATAGCCTGGAACAAAGCAGCAATGGCAATGGTTTCATTAATGGTCATGGGCACATCGCAAATCCTGAACTCAACTGTATTGAAAAAGGGGTGTACCCTTAAATCCCACCATATTTTTTTTGCATTATCAATGCAGTTGGTTTTTATGAGCAGGTTTACATAATTATCATACGATTCTATGCTGTCAAAAAATTCAGGGATGCCGGTTCGCGGAAATTTATCAAACACCTTGGTGCGGTAAGATTTGTAGCCCGTAATTCTTCCTTCCCAAAAAGGCGAATTCGTACTTAAGGCATACACGTGCGGCAAAAAATAACGTGCAGAGTTTGCTATGTGAATAGCCATTTTGCGGTCTTCCATTCCCACATGCACATGCAACCCGAAAATAAGATTGCTGCGGGCAGCTTCCTGCAGTTCATTCACTATTTGGCTGTAACGCACATGATCGGTTATCAACTGTCTTTCCCAGTGGCTGAACGGGTGCGTGCCGGATGCGCCCATCCAAAAGCCATTGCTTTCGGCTATTTGTGAAATTACCGTGCGCAGTGTGGTTACATCGCGCTGGGCTTCTTCAATATCCTTGCAAATGTCAGTGCCCACTTCCACAACAGCCTGGTGCATTTCAGCCTTTACTTTATCCTTAAGCATTTTATGCCCTTCGTTTACAATCTTCTGTTCATGGCTTTTTAACTCCCTTGTTTCGGGATCAACAACCATGTATTCTTCTTCAACGCCAAGCGTAAAATGATTATAATTGATGTGTAGCATACAAGAACGCCCCCATTCCCTGAAGGGAGTTTATAAATTCGTGGTTACGAAAATTGTTATAAAAAAATTTTGATGATGATAGCATCATTCAGTAGTTAAAAGGATTTTCCATCTGCTTCAGTCTATCAGGCTTACTTTATCAGCGCTTCTTTTTACATATTCACCCCAGGTAAGGTTATCTTTTCCCTCTTCGTTTGATTGCGCTTTTTCAATAGCATAAC
This sequence comes from Parafilimonas terrae, assembly GCF_900115755.1. Taxonomy (GTDB): domain Bacteria; phylum Bacteroidota; class Bacteroidia; order Chitinophagales; family Chitinophagaceae; genus Parafilimonas; species Parafilimonas terrae. The sequence continues at coordinate 63,298 of NZ_FOXQ01000010.1, read as the reverse complement.
CAGCAGCCGTTTCCACTACCCATGCAAAATTCTCTTCACCCACGCTGTTCCGGTCTGCATCAGGCGCCGGGTTACAGAAATCTATTGCATACGGAACGCCGTCACGCAGTGCAAGCTCCACCGTATTAAAATCATAGCCAAGATATTTATTAATGCGCAATACAATGTCTTCCATCTCCTTCAGTTTTTCAGCGCCGGGCGTAAAACCTGCAACGTAACGCAAATGATGCGGGTTACGGGGCTCATAAGGCATTATGCGCACGTGCTTGCCACCAATGCAATAACACCGGTAGTATTCTTCAAACACTATCTCTTCCTGCAGCAGCATTACCAACTGGCCTGTTTCATTATGTTTCGCATAAAAATCTTCTTTGTCGTTCAGCTTATAAACATTTTTCCATCCTCCGCCGGCGAACGGCTTCATGTAAGCGGGGAAACCGATATAATTGAAAATACTTTCCCAGTCTAAAGGATATGCAAGATTTGAAAAAGACTCGCCGGTGGTATCAGTGGGTAAATCGTAAGAAGGCAGTATCACCGTTTTAGGAACAGGCACATTAATTTTTGTAGCAAGGCAGTTATTAAAAAACTTTTCATCGGCGCTCCACCAGAATGGATTATTGATAACAGCCGTTCCGGTGAGGGCTGCATTCTTTAAAAAGGCCCGGTAAAAAGGCACATCCTGGCTTATGCGGTCTATTATAACAGAATAACCGCAGGGCTCTCCCTGTATTACTTTATCTATGTGCACGGGCTCTGCTGTTATGCCATCAATATTTTTACTGTTTACTCTTTCTATAAATGCCTCAGGAAAGGTTCTTTCTTTACCGAATAAAATACCGATCTTTTTCATACGATTAAATGTTTGGAGTGAATAAAAATAAGTGCTGACACGGATAAAACTTTGCGCTGTTAATTTTTATTGAAGATAACAGGTTCAAATTAAACTATCATAAACAACAGCGGTTTATTTTTTACGCTTGAAATTTATTGATGCCGGGCCCGGCGGTTTAGGTTATTTAACTTTAAACAGGCAGTTTAAATAAATAACATGAGTTTGGATAACAGTTTTTAACTAACCCAATGGTTTAGCTTTGGGTGAATAAATTGGTTTTTAAAAGGCTTTAGCCAAAATGCACTTTGGCCAAAGCCTTTTAGCAAATATTATTTATTCCCAGGCCTGAAGGCCTAGGTTATTCAGAACTTGCCTTAAATATTTATAGCTTTTTTATTTATTTGCCAAATACTTTTCCAGCATCACATTCACAATTTCGTTCCAGCCGCCATTAAAGCTTGTAACTGTAAAATCAGGCCCGTTTTCTGCAAAGCTTTCCAAGCCTTCATGTGTAAGCTTTAAATGCGTTTTATCACCCTCTTCAAATAATTCAAACGTTACAACCGTATAACCGGGATAGCCTTTGTAAGCCCAGCTATACTGTAATTTTTTATTGGGAATAACTTCCAGCACCTTGCATATATGCACATATTCTTCTCCTTTGCTGCCCTGTCCTGCAAAGCTGAATTCAAAACCTTTTTCGGGCTTAAAATCGCTTACATTAAAATACCATTTACGCATTTCATCTTTATCAGTTAAGGCGTTCCAAACCTGTTCAACAGGTGCGTTATAAAGTTTTTCAACCGTTACAATGCCATTACCCATGTTATTTGTTTTAGTGGTTATTGATCTTTTTTTCAGCTTTTATATTTAAAACATCTTCCAGCTTTTTAAGTTTTGTTTGCCAGAAACTGTCGAAATAATTTATCCATTGCTGAACAGCGTTAAAGCCATCCTGTTTTAATACGCAATGCCGTTGTCTTCCTATAGTTTGAATAGATATAAAACCGCCATTGTATAATACTTTTATATGCTTTGAAACAGCAGGGCGGCTCATGTCAAAATTTTCAGCAAGCGCATTAATGGTTAAACTTTCTTTTGAAAGCAATTGCAATATCTGCCTCCTGCTGGGATCGGCGATTACCTGGAAGGCATCAAGGGTTGTTTGTGCCATGTTTTGCTGTATTAATAAGTTCATTAATCTTCTGCATATTCTTTAGCCATCCGGTATTCATAAGTGCAAACATATTTCTATCCGCTTCCCTGAAACCTGTATGGTTAAGCTCAAGTTCCGTTCCATTATCTTTCTCATGCAGCGTCCATTCAACAATTGAATCAAGCGTTATCTTATTATTGCCGGGGCCGCCTTTCCATGAATAAACCAATTTCTTAAACGGGGTTACTTCCAGCACTTTGCAATACACAACGCCGTCAAAATTAAAATTGGGCAAGGCGCGGGTAGTGAACTTAAAATCGTAGCCAACCACCGGCTTAAAATCATTCTTCATAAGCCATTGCTCAATTAATTCGGCCTTTGTAAGATACTCCCATACAATATTTGGCGGTAATGAAAAGAAAATTTTGTGTTGAATACTGGTTTGCATAATATGTGACTTAACGGTTACGCAAATATATATGTAACTTTTTAGTTACGCATTTTTTTTGTTTTTTTTAATGATAAAAACAATTGTTTCTACAGCAGATTGAGTGCAGCTGCCGGAACTGCAAAAACCGAATATTTATGGCCTGGCCGCACATGAAAAATTTGCAGGAAATGCAGCGCCTGAAAACTATTCTTAAAAAAACAATCACTTTTCCCATTTTCATTTGTTTACATTAGGTTTGCTGCCACTTTAAAAAAACGGGACATTCAAAATTTTTTACATGAACTTCAAGCGCATTAATAATTATACGGGCTGGATAGTTTGCCTTATTGCCTGTACTGTTTATATAATGACCAGCGAAGCTGGCGGCAGCCTTTGGGATTGCGGTGAATTTGTGAGCAGTGCTTTTAAAGTACAGATTCCGCACCCGCCCGGTGCGCCATTGTTTGTTTTGCTGGGCAGAATTTTCATAGTGCTGTTTGGCGATAACCCTATGACCGCCGCTAAAGCCGTGAATATTATGAACGCTCTTGCCAGCGGCTTTACCATCTTATTTTTATTTTGGACGATAACGCATTTTGCCCGCCGTATTGCGCTGGGCAACAGCAAGAACAATAACGAGCTAACCAAAACGCAACTGGTAACCATTATGGGCGCTGGTATAATTGGTGCATTAGCTTATACATTTACCGATTCATTCTGGTACAGCGCTGTTGAAGGTGAAGTATATGCATTAAGTTCTTTCTTTACCGCCATTGTTTTCTGGGCCATTCTTAAATGGGAACATACGGCTGATGAACCCGGTGCTGACAGATGGATTGTGTTGATCTTCTTCCTGATGGGCTTATCCATTGGTGTGCACCTGCTGAACCTGCTAACCATCCCTGCTATTGTAATGGTTTATTTCTTCCGCAAGCGCGAACATTTCCGTTATGAGGTTATAAGAAAATATTTTATAAGGCTTACTGTTATCGGTGGTATTTTAGGTTTTATTGTGGCGTTGGCAAGCGCCAGTGCGCAGGCCGACAGTTCAAGGGGTGTGCCAATGGACGCTACTGTTGCGGGCCTTATTCTTTTAGGTGCAGCAGCAGCAATAGGTTTATTATATTTGGTTGAAGGCTATAATAAAGACCGTAAAGATTTTTATGGTGGCACTTACATATTCTTTGTACTTAGCTGTATTATCGTTGGTGTAGTACAGGTGGGCGTAATCCAGGTAACAATTAAGGCTGCCGGTTATTTCGACATCTTTTTTGTGAATTCACTGGGCATGCCATTCTTCTCCGGCTTTACCGTATTTTTTGTGCTTTTGGCGGCGCTTATATGGCTCGGCCTGCGTGTTGCTTCAAAAAAAAGCTGGTATTATTTGCGCCTCGGTTTATGGTGCCTGGCTTTTATGCTGATAGGTTATAGCTCTTATTTAACCACGCTTATACGCAGTAATGCAGATCCTGCTGTTGACATGTATAATGTAGATAACCCTATGAGCCTGGTTGGTTATCTTGGCCGTGAACAATATGGTGATTTTCCCATACTGTATGGACAAAAATTTACAGCGCAGCCCATCGATTCTAAAGAATCTGATTCTTACCAGAAAAGTAAAGACAAATACATAAAGGTTGTCCGCAGCTATAAATACGTTTACAATAAGGAAGATAAAATGGTTTTCCCGCGTATGTGGGATGCCAGCAACGACCAGAACCATGCGGATTATTATGCCGTGTTTATGGGCATTCAGAAAAAGCAGGACGGCACTTATGAGCGCCCGCCTACTTTCATGGATAACATGCGTTTCTTTGTAAGCTACCAGAATTACTTCATGTACCTGCGCTATTTCTTTTGGAATTTTAGCGGCAGGGAAAATGATTTGCAAGGTTTATATGCAGGCAATGTACGCGATGGCAACTGGATTTCAGGCATTCCGTTTATGGATAGCGCATTGTATGGCGATCAAACCTATTTGCCTGACAGCATAAAACACAATAAAGCGCATAACACCATGTTTATGCTGCCCTTTATTCTGGGATTGATCGGCATGTTCTATCATTTCCGCAAAAAAGGCAGTGATGCTTTGGTTACACTTTTACTTTTTTATTTCACCGGCTTTGCCATTGTCATTTATCTTAACCAGGCAGGTTACCAGCCGCGTGAACGTGATTATGCTTATGTGGGTTCTTTCTATGCATTTGCAATATGGATTGGCCTGGCGGTACCTTACTTTACAGAAATGGCCACCAAATGGGACCCGAAGGCGTTAAAATCAATGTTAATCTCAGGCGGCATTTTTGCAGCGCTGTTTTTATTTGGCGCACTTGCAGCGGGCGGCGGCATAGGGCTCGGTATTGGTTTTGCCATTTTGTTTGGCGCTATTGCAGCAGGCGTTCCTTATATTTTTAAAATGCTGAAAAGCCCCTCAACCATTGCTTACGCAGCTATAGCTGTATCACTGGCGGTGCCGGTGTTAATGGGCCAGCAGGAGTGGGACGATCATGACCGCAGCAAAAAGCAACTGGCCCGCGATATAGCCAAAGATTATCTTGAAAGCTGCGCGCCCAATGCTATTCTTTTCACCTTTGGCGATAATGATACTTACCCGCTTTGGTATGCACAGGAAGTAGAAGGTGTGCGCCGCGACATTCGTGTTATTAATACAAGCTTGCTTGGCACAGACTGGTACGTGAATCAGCTTCGCTATAAAGTGAATGAAAGCGATCCGATTGATTTAATTCTTTCCGCAGACCAGATTGAAGGTAACAACCGCGACGTGGTTTTCTTTAACGCAAACCCGCAATTTCCTGAAGACCGCTTTTATGATCTTTACCAGATGATGAAAGATTATGTGGGAAGCGATGTTTCGCTGGTTGGCGCACAAAACGGTAACCGGTATAATACTTTCCCGGTACATAAAGTTGCACTGCCGGTTGATAAGCAGCTCGTATTAAGCAATGGTACTGTTAACGCAAACGACAGTATTGTGGATGCCGTTCGTTTCAGCATTCCTAAAAATAATTTGTATAAGAATGACCTGGCTATTTTATGCGTGATTGCTGCCAATAAATGGAAACGTCCTATCTATTTCACCATGCCTTACGGTGAACTTGGATTTAGTAATTATATACGCAGGGATGGTTTGTCTTACCGCCTTGTGCCGGTTGAAGGCAGCGGTGTAAATACTAACTGGACGTATAATGTAATCATGAATAAATTCGGGTTTGGCAGCGCCAATATTCCCGGTGTTTATTTTGATGAAGAAAACCGCAGGCATTTAAACACAATACGTAAAGCTGAAGTTGACCTTGCATTTGACTTGATTGAAAAAGGCAAAAAAGATTCGGCAAAAGCTGTGTTGCAAAAAGTGGATAAGAATATGCTGCAGGAAAACTTCCCTTATGGAATGGTTAGCCGCGGCAACGATCATAACCAGCTTTCACTGGCTGTAATGCAGGCAGCTTATATGGCAGATGATAAGGCGCTGGCTGAGAAAGTTGCCAACTCTGTAAAAAAGGATTTGCAACAGCAGATGAAATATTATAATTCGCTTTCAGGCTGGCAGGCAAATGGATTAACATATGAAAAACAGGGCGCCCAGGAATTACTGGACCGCCTGAGCCAGGTGCAGCAGGTATTAGGTGGCGGCAATCTTCCCAAAGCGCCTGAAGAAGGCGGGGAGTTAAAGCCGGCTGTAGATTCAACAGATACCGCTAAATAATAAGCATTAAAAAATAACTTTAGCCACAAAGGCACTAAGGCGCGAAAAGATTAACGCCTGGTGCCTTTTGTGTTTTGCGGTATAGCCCGTTGTAAAATTTGTTTTACAGGCCGGGTGAATTATTATTCAACATCTGCACTGGTATAATACTGAGTTTTTTTGTGGGCTCCTATCAAGCTTTTTAGGAATTGGTGGCGGCATTATCATGTGCCCGCATTAATAAGCCTGCTCGATTTTCCGGCGCATGTGGCCACGGCAACTTCTCATTTTGTACTGCCGATAATGGCGCTTGCGGGAACGTGGTTTGGTGCTTCCTGTTTTAGCTAAAGAAACAGGGTAGTATTTTTTGTTTATGGATTGTTACTGATCCTGTAAATAAACTTATTTTCAAAAGTATCAATCAGGTTTTGCATGTCTTTGCCATTGCTTTGGTAGCCGCCGAATTTATTGGTGTTGTCAAATGCTCCAACTAAACCTATTTTGGAATGTTCTTTACCTGATTGATGATAAACGAGGTTGAAAGTATATGAAGTGCCATTGCTCTTTAGATGAACGTCCGCATAATATCTAAATCCATTTTCTACAGTACCTGTTGTGTCGGTTATTTTAAAATTTAAGTTATCATCAGCTTCATCAATATTGTATATCTTATTTACAAGGTCATCCTGTTTAAAGAAAAATTATATTCTTTCATTGGGGGATTAATAGCACTTATCTGCAAAACAAGATAAGCAATTTTAATAACCCAAAATGCAACTATGCAGAGTGCACAAAAGAGTATAAGCCGCTTCCAGTTCATTGAGTTGTAAAGTTTAGGTGGCACCTTGCCACGACAAGAGCATTAATTTTATTGATAGCAGTTGTTTATAACTCTCTCAGCAAATCCACCACACCTTCTTTCTTCAATATTAAATAACCCAAACGGTCGTTGCTGATGCCTTCTTTTAAAGTATAGTTGAAGTAAAGTTGTTCATCTTTTACTTCAGTTTCAAAATAACGGAAAAGTATGTTGGGGAATTGTTTTAATCCATCACCAATTTCATATAAATGCGTGGAGAGAATAAATAAAGCACTGCGTATTTTAAGTAAGCCTTCAATCACGGTTGAACTGCATTTCATGGCGTCCTGCACATTGGTGCCTTTAAACAATTCATCAATCAGCACCAGCCAGTTTTTACCGTCGGTTATTTGCTCAATGGTTTTGCGGATGCGCTGCACTTCATTAAAGAAATAACTTTCGCCTTTTATAATGTTATCAATCACATGGATATTACTGATTAATCCGTCAAAGAAATTCAATTGCAAATGCCGGGCAGGTACGCCCATACCGATATGCGAAAGATAAACGCTGATGCCAACAGCTTTTATAAAAGTGCTTTTGCCGGCCATATTAGCGCCGGTGAGAAATAAAAAATTTTTTTGCGGGGTTAATGCAATATTGTATGCAACAGGAGTGGGCAGTAATGGATGATATAATTGTATGGCCTCAAAATGCGGAACGATATCCTGCGTAAACTGCGGAAAAGTAAATTGATATTTTATGCAGGCAGTGGCAAGACTGTATAAAGCATCGAGCCGGCTGTAAATTTCAATCAGTTCCTGCGCATCCTGCTTATAATGAAAACGTATAAAATGCCCGAACTTTAAAACAGCGGGCAATGATAATTTTTTTTCTTTTTTATACTGAATAATTTCCTGCACAATGGGTTTGGCCAACAGCATCCTGGTGCGTTCCATCAGCACATGCAGCGCCGCCGGGTTGTTTGGTTTGTACAGCAATTGATAAATGCCGTGCATGCCCTGTATAAAATCAATAAAATGGGAAACAGAATAACGAAGCAGTGAATAATCAGGCGCATATACAACTTTATAAATATTGCTGCTGATGATATCGGTGCTTTTGGGAATATTATCAATATGCGATTCGTAAAACTTTTCAATCATTAACACAGAGCCGTTGGTAATAATTTCAGGCCATTGATTATGTACAGCGATTATTTGCTGCAGCACCTGCTGGCGCTCTTCAATTTCAGCTATGGAAGAAAGAGTGGTTTTAAGATAATATTCCAGCCATATAACACCATTGCTCGTTTTGCAAAAATTGAGGTGGTGCATTAAAGACTGCTCTTCGTTATGATCGAATATGGAAAGATCGTAGAGTGTTGTTTTGTCTATGTGCATGTGTTTTTAGTTGATTTGTTGAGAAGTTGATTGATAAGGAATGTATGAACGAGGCAACCAGTCAACTAATCAACTAACGCATAAATCTTAATCTCATTCCCTTATTAGATTCATCAAACGCTCCATTTGCATAAATTAAGTTGCCGTTTATAAAAGTATGTGTAACCGATGAAGGAAATGTAAAGCCTTCCAGCGGGCTCCAGCCGCATTTATATAAAATGTTTTCCTTGTTTACAGTGAAGGGTTTATCTAAATCCACCAGCACTAAATCTGCAAAATAACCTTCGCGTATAAAGCCTCGGTCTTCAATGCTGAAACAGGTAGCCACGGCATGGCTCATTTTTTCAACAATCTTCTCCAGCGTTATCTTTCCTTCTTTATAATAATGCAGCATCAGCATTAATGAATGCTGCACCAATGGTAAGCCGGAATGCGCTTTTTCGTAAGAAGACCTCACCCCGGCCCTCTCCAAAGGAGAGGGAGCCAACAGCCCTTCGCCGTTCCTGTAAAAACCTTTTTCTTCCAAGGTGTGCGGTGCATGATCGGTGGCGATAACATCAAGCCTGTCATCAAGCAAAGCAGGCCATAAAGCCGCTTTATTATTTGATGATTTTATAGCAGGGTTGCATTTAATCTGGTTGCCGAGGCGTTCATAATCATCGCTGGTAAAATGCAAGTGGTGTACACAAACCTCACAAGTAATTTTCTTTTCTTTTAAAGGAATTAAATTGGTAAATAACTGCAATTCTTTTTCAGTGCTGATATGCAGGATATGCAGGCGGCTTCCGTATTTCTTGGCAAATTGTATAGCTCGAAATGATGATTCAAAACAGGCTTCTTCATTTCTTATAACAGGATGGTCGGAAGGCTGAAGCGTGCCTTTTTCTGCTTTTAATCTTGCAAAATTTTCTTTGATGATCTTTTCATCTTCACAATGCGTGGCAATCAATAATTCTGAATTGCCGAAAATTTTATCAAGCGCCAGCGGGCTGTCAACAAGTAAATTTCCGGTGGAAGAACCCATGAAAATCTTTACACCGCAAATGTCTTTACGCTTTTCGTTGCAACGCATTACTTCATCATAATTATCGTTGCTGGTGCCCATGAAAAAGGAATAGTTGGCGAGTGAAGTATGCTTGCCAATGCTGTATTTGTCTTCCAGCAATTGTTGTGTAAAAGCCGGCGGTTGCGTGTTGGGCATTTCCATAAAACTGGTAACGCCGCCTGCAACAGCCGCTTTGGATTCCGTATAAATAGTTGCCTTATGTGTTAAGCCCGGTTCACGAAAATGCACCTGGTCGTCAATAGCGCCGGGCAGCAAATGCAGGCCGGTTGCATCAATTTCTTTTATCACATATTTAAGGCTGATATTGGGCGCAATCTTTTCAATCCTTCCATCTTTAATTAATATATCGCTGTGAAAGGTTTTGTTTTCGTTTACAACCGTTGCGTTCTTTATAAGATAATTCATTGTTTAATGAAGGTTTGTTGCAAATTAAGCATACTGTGGTTTAAGCTGATAAAATTCATTAAAGATTAATAGCTGCTGAGCAAATCAATAATAACTTGCATTCAAAAATCAGATGTGGAATTCAATTGCCGTTTTCTGCGGCTCCAAGTTTGGGAATAATAAATTATTTGCACAACACGCCGAAGCTGTTGGTGTATTACTTGCGCAAAAAAATATTCATCTGGTATATGGCGGCGGAAGAAGAGGCCTGATGGGCGTTGTGGCCAATGCAGCTATAAAAAATAATGGAAAAGTAACGGGTGTTATTCCTTCTTTATTAAGCGAAAAAGAAGATATACATGATGAACTGGAAACCCTGCACGTTGTTGAAACCATGCATGAGCGTAAAAAGAAAATGTTTGAATTATGCGAAGCCGCTATCATTCTGCCCGGCGGCTTTGGCACAATGGATGAATTGTTTGAAATGATAACCTGGAACAACCTGAGCATTCATGATAAAACCATCATCCTGCTTAATTCGGATGGCTATTATAACAACCTGCTGGCGCATTTAGATCAGATGCAACGCGAAGGTTTTTTATATACGCCCTGGAATGAAAGTTTTTTTACAATATCGGACCCGAAGGAGTTGATTTCCTTGATGGTTTAAGATAAATATCAAAGCCGCCGCGGATGATGGGCGTTGGGTGGCCATATCCGTCAAGATATGGGGAGTACTTATCCTTAAGCAGATCCAAGCCAATCATAAAAAAATAGCTGCCCTGGTTTACGATGTGCTGCCCGTAACCCACGCCTCCGATTAAGCTTACGGCGCTAACTGTATTTTTATAACTGATATCAGAATTCAGATATTTCTCTTTGTAATTAATCCAGTTTAATTCAGGCTGCAATTGTGCAAATAAAAAGGGCCACGGCCATGCCCTTACAAAAACGCCACCTCCATAGTTAAAGCTGGAATATTTCACACTATTGTAATAATCTTTTTGTGAGTAGTAATTAAGATTGAGAATAACGCCTGCATCCATCCACCTGTTAAATGAATAGCCTATTTCGGGATTACCGCCAACAGCAAAACTGCCCGATCCAAAGCCAAGCGATAAGCTTCCACCTAAAAATATATTCTCTTTTTTAAATCCTGCCGGCTCATCATAATTATCATCGTTGTATTGCGCCTTAATAGCGGTTAAGCTTGTTAGTGCCAGTATAATTAAAATGAATTGTTTCATTGTATTGGTTTGATCTTAAACGTAAAGATGTAGCAGAAATTTTAAACATTAAAAAAATTGAGGTGCTTTAAGATTTTGTTGGGATGAAGAAAAATTTTTTGCAAACGCTGAGCAGAAAACCATCTTTATTATCTTCCGGTCTCAATTTTATAATATGGGGGTAACAGCAAAGCATATAATAATCAAAGGAAAAGTGCAAGGTGTATTTTTTAGAAAGTATGCCAAGCAAAAAGCCACAGAACTGGGTTTGAGCGGGTGGGTAAAAAATATAATATCCGGCGATGTTGAAATGTTCGCACAAGGAAATAAAGAAGCTGTTATTGAACTGCTGGAATGGTGCCGGCAGGGATCGCCAGCAGCAAATGTAGAAAAGGTGGAAAGCCGCGATGCGGCAGCAGACACAAATCTTTCAAACTTTTCAGTGCATTACGATTAAGAATTAAACACAGCGGCGTTAAAGGCCGGGACTGTGCCTCTTTGAATAATACCACCGCCAATTACATCATCGCCTTCATAAAACACAGCACTTTGACCAGGTGCAATGCTTTTTACATTATCATAAAACCTGACGCGGATATTACCGCCATCATTATACAAATTGCTTAACGCGCCTTTATCCTTATAACGGATTTTTGTGAATGCTTCTCTTCCGTCTTCAATGCCATTGTATTTAAGCCAGTTTAATTTGGTAACTGTCATTTCCGTTTGCTGCAAATCTTCTTCATCACCTAATACAACTGTATTGGTTGCAGGTTCAATAGCCGTTACATACACAGGGCGGCCCAGGGCAATATCCAAACCTTTCCGTTGCCCGATAGTATAAAAAGGATAGCCTTTATGCTGTCCTAATTTCAAACCGTTTTTATCAACAAACCAGCCGCCGTTAACTTCTTCTTCAAGGCCCTTAACACGATGCTTTAAGAAGCCGCGGTAATCATTATCAGGCACAAAACAAATTTCATAACTCTCGCTTTTTTTAGCCAGTTCAGGATACCCGTAATCGTGCGCCATCTGGCGTATTGCTGTTTTATGATATTTCCCTAACGGAAGAATAGTACGGCTTAATAAATCCTGCTGCAATCCCCATAAAACATAGCTCTGGTCTTTCAGTTCATCCAAACCTTTGCTTATATAAAACCTGCCGTTTTCATGTTGTTGAATATTGGCATAATGCCCGGTGGCAATAAAATCACAACCCAATGCATTGGCGCGCTTCAGTAAAGCCCGCCATTTAATATGCGTATTGCACATCACGCAGGGATTGGGCGTTCTGCCGGCAAGATATTCTTCCACAAAATTGTCAATAACAAAATCGCCAAACTCTTCGCGTATATCTAAAATAAAATGCGGGAAGCCATTCTGTACAGCCGCAGCGCGGGCATCGTTAAAACTATCGAGGTTGCAGCAGCCTGTTTCTTTACTGCTGGTGCCGCTGCTGGCATAATCCCATGTTTTCATGGTAATGCCCACCACTTCATATCCTTCATTATGAAGCATCAACGCCGTAACGGTACTGTCAATACCGCCGCTCATTGCCACTAAAACTTTTCCTTTCCTGCTCATAACTTATCCCCGTGGGATTTTTGCAATTTTAAAAACTGCAAATATACAATGGTTTAAAAAGATGCAGATGGTTTTGAAAGCTGCAGCGTAATGTTGGCATTTTTTAAGAAGATATTTAAACACTTAAACCGGTTTCATGATTGCCGGCCTTATACAGTAACTAACATTACTTTTGCTTTATGGGATAATTAATTCCATAATAAGAGGGATTATCATGAAAAAATTTTATCCATATAAAATAAAAAAAGGATCGACGGTTAAAATGTCTGAACTATTGCAGCACCCGGAACTGATTGATTACAGGATGGACGAACAAATATGCCGCATAACTGACAATTGTAAACCTGAAGATTTTATTAAGAAGGAATGCCTTGATTCATTAACCGGCGACCAGCTTTACCAGGTTAAGACTGCATATATTGATGACAGGACATTTATAGTACTTAAAAGCCTGCTGGAACCACTCACTGAAATTGTTACTGTTGAAGAGTAAGGAACTCAGGGATATAGTTGAAGATAAATGGTTGCACTCTGATAAAAGCAATTGCGGTTTTTTCTATTGCAAAATCATTAATGCTAAAACAAGTACTGCCAAATCTCCTGAATTTCATCTTAACCCTTTCCTTAGCACATTTGGTTCCCCGGATATTATTACTAATGGCATAAGTGATTTATTGGTTTTACTGCTTTTATATACAGGAGGAATGTTGTTTTATATGTTTTAAGTTGATTACTGATTAATTACCATTCACACCCGGTTAACAAAAGCAAAGGGATATTGAAATATCTTTACACCCAATTTTAAACCAATGAGAATATTTTTGGCTGCAGCAATTTTAATATTCTGCACTTCTCTTAAAGCCCAGTCGCAACCAGGATACGAGGTAAAAGCCACTACTGATTTCAAGAACGCGAAAATGTATCTTGGTACTTATTATGGTAAAAATAAACGGCTTTCAGATTCTGCCATAGCAGATGCTAACGGCCTGGCCATTTTTAAAGGAAACACAAAATTACCGCAGGGCATTTACTTTATAGTATCGCCGAAATATGTAATACTCTTTGAATTGCTGATGGATGAAAAGCAACATTTTTCACTTGCTTATGATTCTACCAAACCCGGTGAAATAAAATTTACCGGCTCGCCGGATAATGAATTGTTTTCAGATTATACCATTTTTCTTTCCAAAGTTTCACCCGAACTAAATGCGCTGCAACAACAAATGAAAGCAGCTAAAACAGCAGCCGATTCATCATCTGCAGCAAAACAGCTTGCAGCAAAAGCGGGAGAGTTAACAACATTCAGGAATAACATTGTTAAGAACCAGCCCAACAGCCTGCTGGCGAAATTGCTGGAAATAGCAAAGGTGCCCGAAAGGCCGCAAATGCCAAAGCGTGCAGATGGAACGCTGGATTCGCTGTATCCATTTTATTATGTAAAGGATCATTACTGGGATAGTGTTGATTTTAATAATGACATGATATTGCACACGCCTTTTTTTGATTCGAAGCTTGATGAATATTATAAATATTATGTGTCACCCAACCCTGATTCAATTATCAATGAAGTGAATTATATGATGCTCGCTTCAAGGGAAAATAATGATGTGCATACTTATCTTCTGGGAAAGTTTACTGATAAATACATCAATCCGGAATTCATGGGGCAGGATAAGGTTTTCCTGTTTTTGTTCCAGAACTATTATTCAAAAGGCGATACAACCTGGCTGAATGAAAAGCAGCGCAAATATATTTTTGACCGGGCCTACAGTTTAATGGCCAACCAGATAAATGAGCAGGCATCTCCGCTTGAGCTTTCAGATACATCCGGCAGGGCGCTATCGTTGTATAATATAAAAGCGCCATTAACGTTTGTTGCTTTTTGGGATCCGCATTGCGGGCATTGCAAAACGCAGATTCCCAGGCTTGATTCTTTTTACACAGCGAAATGGAAGAATGAAGGCATAAAAATTTTAGCGGTTTGCACTAATGATGCTGTTGTTGACGACTGGAAAAAATTTATTGTTGACAATAAATTGAATGGCTGGTATCATGGTTATGAAACACCACAGAAGAAAGCGGAGCTTGCTGCCAACAAACAGCCCGATTACCGGCAGCTATACGATATATTTCAAACGCCAAGTTTCTTTTTGTTAGATGAGAATAAAAAAATAATAGCCAAAGGGCTAAGCCTTGAACAATATGATGAGCTGATCGCTGCCAAACTAAAATCATTACCAGTTTCCCAATAACTGTTATGAAAAAGATTGTTTTCTTATTTGCCTGTTTTGCAACTGCGGCAAGTATTGCTAATGCGCAAACTCTGTTTACGTATGGAAAATATAAAGTTTCCAAACAGGAATTTTTGGAAGCCTATAACAAGAACCCTGATTCTTCGGGTAACAGACAGGAAAGAATGAAAGAATACCTTGACCTGTATATAAATTTCAAATTGAAACTGCAGGCCGCTTATGACGAAAAGATAAATACAAATGCAGAGCTGAAAGCTGAAACAGAAAATTTTAAAACGCAGCTCACAGATAATTTTATCAACAAGCAGGCAAATCTCGCAGGCCTCGTACATGAAGCATTTTTGCGCAGCAGGAAAGATATTTTAGTGCAGCAGGTCTTTGTTCAGTTTGACGGCGCTGATACCAGCGCGGCGTATAATCAAATATCAAAAGCGCTGAACGAATTAAAGGCCGGTAAAAATTTTGAAGAAATTTCTGTTCAATATTCCAACGTTCAGGCAGTAAAGGATGTCAAAGGAATTGTAGGCTACATAACTGTATTCACCTTGCCTTATTCAATCGAAAATATTATTTATAATCTCAAACCGGGCGGCTTTTCTGCAATATACAAATCAGGCGCCGGTTATCATATTTTTAAAAATGTGAGTGAAAGGCCTGCCATTGGGAGAAGAAAAATTCAGCAATTATTATTTGCTGTGCATGATTTTTATTCTGATGCGCAATTGAATGAAGTGAAGCAGCAGGCTGATTCTGTATATAATCTTTTGCAAAATGGAATTCCATTCACCGCATTGATGCCATTGTATGGCCATAATTATGATGGCAATGATCCGGATAACACTATTGAAGTAAAAGCAGGAGAATACACAGATGATTTTGAAAAAGAAGTTTTTGATTTGAAAGAAACAGGCGATGTTTCAAAACCGTTTAAAACTGCGTATGGCTATAATATAATCAGGCTTGTTGAAAAACTGCCGGTGCCTTCCAATGAAGATGATGCAGCATTTGAAAGCTATCTGCAAACACAAGTACAAAATACAGGCAGGCTTGATGCGGCTAAAAAAAATCTTGTTAATAGTTGGCTTGGCATAACAGGATTTAAAGAAGCAAGCTATAATAAAAATGATTTATGGATATATACTGACAGTTCATTAAGAAATAACGGCAAAATATTTGCGTCGTACAAAGCCGTAAAACCGGGAATGGTTTTATTTCAATTCGCAGGCAGAAAATTTACAGTTGAAGATTGGATGAGTTACCTGCAATCCAGGGATATATTTTCAAGGGAGGAACCTTCCAGCTATAGCAGGCAAATGAATGATTTTATTTGGCTAAGCTGCAATGAATATTACAGGTCGCATATTGAAGACTTTGATCCGTCAATCTCAGAACAGTTAAAAGAGTTTAATGAAGCCAATATGCTTTTTTATATTATGGATAAGCATGTGTGGAGCAAAGCTTCTAACGATACGGCAGGTTTAAAAAAGTATTATGAGCTGCATAAAGGCAATTATACATGGCAGAAAAGCGTTACTGCACTTGTAATATCGGCGCCCGGGCAAGCTATTGCAGATTCAATTGCATTGAAAATAAAAAGTAATCCTTCAAAATGGCGAAGCATTGCAGCAGCTTATAATGAAGTATATGCTGACAGCAGCCGGTTTAATGTGAACGAATTGCCGGTAAAAGCAAAGCTTGAATATGAAGCGAATTTTCAAACATTGCCGGAAAGCAATGAGGCAGGGAACGTTTATACTTTCGTTCACGTATTAAGTTCCAATGATAAGCCTGAACAAAAAAGTTTTGAAGAAGCCAGGGGTGCAGTTATAAACGATTATCAGGAAGAGATTGAAAAGAATTGGATAAAAGACCTCAAAGCACAATACCCGGTTTTCATAAATGAACCTGTTTTAAAAACGCTGCATTAAATAATTTAATTAACAAATACTTAGTAAAAGATAAATATTATGTATTTATTAAAAAATAATATACCTGTTTATAGGTTTCTATATTTTGTTAATGTTAATTTTGCACGCATTTTATATGGATATAAAACCCAAAACCACAAATAATTCTTCATGGTACAAGTAATTACTGGAACTCTGATAGGTTATGTACTAACT
The DNA here is from genome assembly GCF_900115755.1 of Parafilimonas terrae. Lineage (GTDB taxonomy): Bacteria > Bacteroidota > Bacteroidia > Chitinophagales > Chitinophagaceae > Parafilimonas > Parafilimonas terrae. The sequence goes on along the minus strand of NZ_FOXQ01000010.1, from coordinate 46,334 downwards.
TTCTTCCTGCTGCCTTTAGTAATCAAATTTGCAAGTGATAATAATCTTTACGATGTTCCGGATGAGCGTAAAAGACATAATCACGGGGTTTCTTCATTAGGGGGCGTTGCTATATTCTCAGGCCTCATTATGAGTTTGCTTTTAGTATCTGATTTTAATGAAATGCACCTTGATTTCCAATATTTCATTGCTGCGTTTTTTATTATTTTCAGCGTTGGCGTGGTTGATGATATTTTTGTTTTAAAAGCCTGGAAAAAATTCCTGGGCCAATTTCTTGTTGCGGCCATGCTTACTTTAAAAGCAGGTGTGTTAATTACAAGCCTTCATGGTTTTCTGGGAATATATGAATTAAGTTTTGGTGCAAGTGTTTCCATAAGCTTCTTTACCATTTTATTACTTATTAATTCTTTTAATCTTATTGACGGGGTTGATGGGCTTGCGGGTTCCTTAGGTTTTATCTCCTGCCTTTTATTGGGTGTTTTCTTTTTAATGAATAATGTGTTCACGTATGCTATACTCGCATTTTCAATGTGCGGCGCCCTGCTTGGATTCTTAATGTATAATTTTCCGCCTGCAAAAATTTTTATGGGCGATTCCGGCTCTACTTTAATTGGGTTAATTACAGCTATACTTGCTATAAAATTTGTGGAAAGCGGCCCAATACAGTCAAGCCTTGCAAACCAGTCAACACCGGTAATTGCATTTGGCATCCTGCTTATACCATTGATGGATGTGCTGCGTGTATTTGCACTCAGGATATATAAAAGACAATCTCCCTTGATACCGGACAGGAACCATCTGCATCATCTTTTGCAGAATAAGGGGCTGTCGCATGCTGAAGTAACTATTACTTTATTACTTTCTCAATTTCTTTTTGCCGGGCTTACGTTTATTTTACAGGACATTAATATCAATATAATACTGGGCATACAGTTTGCCGCTTATTTCACATTGGTATATGTTGTAAATAAGTATATCCCTGTTCGCAAGAAAATGCATATTGTGCCTGCCGAAATTACAAGCGCCAGCCTGCAGGGCACAACTAAAGTTTACCAGATTTACCCGGCTGCCGAGAAAGTTTCTGTTGGGGAAGATTCTTAATTTTTTTTGAATCCTTAGATTTGCGCATCTAAAATATACTATTATGGATCCTGAAGAATTGGAACTGGTTATGGATGATGCCGAATCGTCTATGCAAAAAGCTATTAGTCACCTGGAAGTTGAGTTAACAAAAATCCGCGCAGGCAAAGCAAATCCTACGATGGTTGATGGAATCTTTGTTGAATATTATGGAAATCCTACTCCAATCGCACAGGTAGCTAATATTTCAATACTTGATGCAAGAACAATAAGCATTCAGCCCTGGGAGAAAAATATGTTGCAGGCAATAGAAAGGGCAATATTACAGGCGAATATTGGTATAACACCGCAAAACGATGGTAACCAGATACGGCTTTTTCTTCCGCCATTAACGGAGGAAAGGCGTAAAGAACTTTTTAAGAAAGCAGGCGGCGAAGGAGAGCAGTCCAAGATTGCCATAAGAAATATCAGGCGGGATGCTATTGAAGAGATAAAACGCCTGCAAAAAGATGGATTAAGCAAAGATGCAGCGGCTGATGCAGAAGAGTCCGTGCAGCAAACCACAAATAAATTTATAGCGCTTGTTGACAAACATCTTGCTGCAAAAGAAAAAGAGATGATGGCTATATAAGGGTTTATTTGAATAATATTTTAAGGGTTTCAATTACTGAAACCCTTTATTTTTTATTTATAGTTGCGGGTTGACACATAAAGTTTTCGCATGCATCAGCCATAATAAATAAAATGCATATTACATCAATTGTTATGTTTGCAATCCAAGAAGTATTTGTGAAACGAATGGCAGTACAATAAATAAATTATTCAAAATATTCTTGTACAAAATCTTTATCATAAAACAATAATATAGCTATGAAATGAAGCATAAAAATTTTCTGGCAAATTCATGCCTAATGCGATAAAAATTTTTATGCAGAATTCCATCTGACAATTGAAAAAACAAAAAAAATATACAGATGAAAAAATATGCTGATATAGGCCTTATAGGGCTTGCTGTAATGGGCGAAAACTTAGTGCTTAATATGGAAAGCAAAGGCTTTACGGTAGCTGTTTATAACAGAACGGTTGAAAAAGTTGACAAATTCATGAGCGGGAGAGGGGCCGGTAAAAACTTTATTGGCGCTCACTCTATTGAAGAGCTTGTAACTTCCCTTGAAAGGCCCCGTAAAGTAATGATGCTTGTAAAAGCCGGCCAGCCGGTTGATGATTTCATAGAGCAGATTATTCCTCATCTTGAACCCGGTGATATTATTATTGATGGCGGCAACTCACATTTCCCCGACACTATTCGCCGCACGAAATATGTAGAAAGCAAAGGTTTCCTTTATATCGGTACCGGTGTTTCCGGCGGAGAAATAGGGGCCCTTCGCGGCCCTTCAATTATGCCTGGCGGAAGTGCTGCGGCCTGGCCTGCCGTAAAAAATATTTTCCAGTCCATTTCGGCAAAAGTAGAAGATGGTTCACCTTGCTGCGATTGGGTGGGCAGCGATGGCGCCGGGCATTTTGTAAAGATGGTTCACAACGGCATTGAGTATGGCGACATGCAGATTATTTGCGAAGCTTATCAGATAATGAAAGATTTACTGGGCATGACAACAGACGAGATGCACGAAGTGTTTAAGAAATGGAATAGTGAAGAACTCGATTCTTATCTTATAGAAATTACAGCAGATATAATGGCTTATAAAGATAAAGATGGCGTGCCCATGCTTGATAAAATACTGGATGCCGCAGGGCAGAAAGGCACTGGTAAATGGACAGGCACTGTGGCGCTTGATATGGGCGTGCCATTAACGTTGATTGCTGAATCTGTTTTTGCACGCATGTTATCTTCACAAAAAGATATGCGTGTGGAAGCATCGAAAGTGTTAAGCGGGCCCAAGCCTGAATTTAGCGGCGATAAAGCGCAAATGCTCGATGATTTAAAGATGGCGCTATACGGCGCAAAACTTGTTTCCTATGCACAGGGTTATGATTTATTGATGGCTGCCGCAAAAGAATATAAATGGGATTTGCATTACGGCGATATAGCGCTTATGTGGCGCGGCGGTTGCATTATTCGCTCTGCATTTTTAGGTGATATTAAAAAAGCATTTGATAAAAATCGAAACTTGCCTCACCTATTGCTTGATTCATTCTTTGCACAAAAAACCGAAGCTGCGCAAAGCGGCTGGCGCAGGCTTTGTGCTGCCGCTTTAACCAATGGTATTCCTGTGCCTGCATTAGCTTCAGCGCTTTGTTATTTTGATGGCTTCCGCAGTGAACGTTTACCGGCGAATCTTTTACAGGCGCAGCGTGATTACTTTGGTGCACATACTTATGAGCGTGTTGATAAACCGCGTGGTGAATTCTTTCATACCAACTGGACGGGTGAAGGCGCAGATACTGTTTCAACAGCTTATAATGCATAAATCATTTTCGAATCATTAATTCAAAAAGGGCTTAAATAAAAATTGCATCAGCAAACGCTGATGCAATTTTTTTATTAGCTTAATGATGAAATTGCTGCATGATAGTGCAAGTATGCAGGGTTGGCTTCGTGTATTGCGTTTGCTTTCTGCCTTTGCTTGAATCAATAAATGGCCCCGGTTTCTAAAAAGTCATAAAGATAAATTTAAGGATAGACCAGCTAGTGATTCGCAAACTGCAAATTAATATTGCAATTGAATTATTATCGTGTTGTGTGTTGGAAACTCATCAATGAAAAATTAATGGTATGAAAACATTGCTCCTTATTTCGACTGTCACCTGTTTATTATTGAATCATTCATCTGCCCAAAGTGCAAACGCTGAACAGTTGATGGATGGTTTTAAAACAGGCAAATATGAAATATCAGATTATAATACAGCCTGCTATTTTGCTTTAGCTGGAAATAAGCCGGCGGCATTGGTTTATCTTAAAGCGGCCATTAATGCCGGGTTCTCAGACATGAAAACATTGATGCAGGATAGCGACCTGGCAAGCCTTCACACAGAAGCCTCATGGAACGGCCTCGTTCAGCAAACGAAAACAAATGAAGAACGCTTTGCCAAACTAAAAGTTGCTTTCTATAACCAGCAGGATTTCTGGGAACCGGCTACGCTAAAAACACCTTATGCTTTAAACATAACGGAAGATGAAAAGATTGCAGGCTTATCAAAGCTCAAAGTCATTTTTTTATAACGACCTGCCGGTGACCTCGTCCCCATTTAATCATTTCCATAATGATTTTTCCAAAAGAGCGGCAATGTTCTGTTGGTTCATATTCTATCAAAACAGGTGTATCGGCATACACATTTCGTTTTACCAGTTTGCTCAGCTCCATTTCTTTTAATTCCCTTGATAACATGCGGGTGGTAATGCCGGGAATGCTACGTTCTATTTCCCGGAACCGCCTGTTGCCGTTGCAGATAGAATTAATAACAGGCAGCCGCCATTTGCCGCCGACAAAATATAGTGTATCTTGTAATGCACGCAATTCTTCCGCCTGGTCTCTTGTTTTTGCCATTATTGTAAATTGATATACTCTGTGATACTGGTTACAAATGTATACCAGTTTGCCGAATATCTTTGTAAAAAATTTGAAACAATGAATTTGAAAAACAAAGTAGCTGTTATTACAGGTGGCAACAGCGGTATTGGTTTGGGCACAGCTAAAGAATTGAAAGCGCTCGGTGCAACTGTAATAATAACAGGCAGAAGAAAGGAAGCGCTTGAAAAAGCAGCGCAGGAAATTGGCGCTGTTTATTTTATGGCAGACCAATCCAAAATAGAGGATATTGATACATTGAGTAAGGTAATTCAGCAGCAATATGGCAAAGTAGACATCTTGTTTATCAATGCAGGCATTACCGGCAAACCGCTTTTAATAGAAAATGCAAATGAGGAAAATTTTGATGCTGTTATGAGTATTAATTTCAGGGGAGCTTATTTTACATTGAACAGGTTTATTCCTTTGCTGAATGAAGGTGCCTCTGTGGTTTTTCTTTCATCCAATACAGCATCCATGCACAAACCGCAAAGCTCTGTTTACCAGGCAAGCAAAGCGGCATTAAATTCTATTGCAAAAACGGCTGCCGCAGAACTGGCTTCAAAGAAAATAAGGGTAAACACAGTAAGCCCCGGTCCTACAAGAACCAATGTTTTAAATGGTTCTTATGGTGAAGAAGCAGCCGATGCTATCTGGAATAATCTTGCCGGGATTATTCCTTTGAAGAAAACAGGCACGCCGGCAGATGTAGCTAAAATGGTGGCATACCTGTGCAGCGAAAATGCATCCTATATAACAGGAGCTGATTTCCTGATAGATGGCGGCATGACTTTATAAAATTTCAGTAACTGTACCTGCTGCAGATTGATATAGGCTTCAGTTCGAGCAGACGAATATTTATCAGCTTTAGTACATAACTTCAACAAAATATTTTCAGATGGGCATTTGTACCGGGCTGGACAATTAATGAATTCCTTGCCTTTGTAAATACTTAATTGTTTACAAGCAATCGTAAAAAGAACTTAAATTTTTAGGGTTTCTATAAACAAATATGTCAGATATCATGATTTTTGGCTTAAAACGTGGATACATATATTGTATTGTAGCATCACTTACAATAGCATTACTTTCTGCTTTTAGGTATGCCAGGTATTTAACCAAATATCATGATGAGCAAGACACAAAACGTCTAATTGCATATTTTGCTTTTTCATTTTTTTCACTTCTTATTGTAAGTCTTCTATTAGCGAGATGGTATTATAAATCAAAAGCTAAAAGATCCGAAAAAAGTGGCAGCAGCTAACAAATGTACTTTACCCATTTGGCAAATATGCCACTTAGATTTTGAACGCAGCGTACTTATGCCTTGCAACTTAAAACCCTACGTCGCAGCAGGGTCTTCGTTAAAGGCATTGGTGCAAAGCCACGAGGCCCCGCGTTTACTCAACGCAGAATTTCATACGGCACACATAGTTATGCAATGAAGGACTGCTACGACAGAAGCACTAAAATTAAAGCAGAACAATAATGAACAACTCTAATTTACACTTAATGCGACTTTATTTATTTGGACTTTTGCTATTTGTTTTTACTTCATGTTTGTATATGCGTAAGCCGCCAGACTTAATTGCTTCGCCTTCCAAACATTTTATTTTAAAAGTGGAAATAAATTCAGATAAAAGTGATGAAACGAAATATGGTTGCGTAGTCTTAACCTTGTACGATACGAGTAATAAAGAAATTTCAACTTTTCAAACCGGAGCTTCAAATTGCATGAAATGGGCTGTTAACTGGTATCCTACTAAAGACACAATAATTTTATACAGTAGTGATATTGGCAATAGAGCTTATCATTTGACAGATAAAAATCAACTTGATACCATTTCAGTGACAAAGGAAATGGACTCAATCGCCAAAATTATTTTCGACAAGAAATATGCAAAGCAATAATGCCCTACCTCCCTCTCATCTGGCGCAGGCATGCCACTTAGCTTTTGAGCGCAGCGTACTTGTGCCTTGCAACTTAAAAACTTAAACCGCTTTCAAACATATAAACTGCTACGACAGAAATTCAGACTGGTTGAAAGCTAAGAGATTTATCTCTTTCATATTTATCTTTTAGGTCTCGATGATTGCTTCGCAATTCTCCTATCGTCGAAATGACGTTCGAAGATGTTTATATTTTGCAATAAGTTTTCAATTTTATAGCATAACGCCTCACACAATGCTTATCCCGAACTCAAGTTATTTTACCAGCTTAAAACAAAACCGTTTCAACTTGCCTTCAAAATCAAATGGCGTGGTGGCTTTGGTAATGTCTTTAATAACTGCGGTATGTATGCCGGCCGCATCCAACACAAACCTGGAATAATTGGTGCTGAAATAGAGTATGCCGTTTACGGATAAGGCCAGCAACGCATCATTTATAATTTCCGTGTGGTGTTTTTGTACATCAAAGAAATCTTTCATGCGCTTGCTGTTGCTGAATGTGGGCGGATCTAATATGATAAGATCGAAACTATTGGGTTGAAGCGTTTTTAAGTACTGCAATACATCCGCATGAATAAAATGATATTGATCTGTATTTTTAAAACCGTTGATTATAAAATTGTCTTTTGCCCAATCCAGGTAGGTTTTGGAAAGGTCAACGGATGTTACACTTGCTGCATTGCCACTTGCCGCATACACCGAAAATGAGCCTGTATAACAAAAAAGGTTCAGCACCCTTTTGCCATCTGCTTCTTTACGCACCATCTCTCTTGTGATACGATGATCGAGAAATAAACCTGTGTCAAGATAATCTGTAAGGTTCACTAAAAACTTTAAACCGTTTTCTTCCACCTTAAAAAATTCCTCTGCGCTGTTTTGCTTTTCATATTGTTGCTTTTCACGGTGGCTCTGGCGTTTGCGCTCACGGCTGTAAATGTTTTCAGCAGGCAGTTGCAAAACTTCGCTGATAATTTCAAAAGATTGCTGTAGCCAGGTTTCATGTTCTTCATCATCCATGCCATGCCTGCGCCGGTATTCGGCCACATAAATTTTATCGGCATATAATTCTATGGCAAAAGGAAATTCAGGAAGATCGTGATCGTAAATGCGGTAGCAACTTATGTTTAACCGCCTGGCCTGTTTGCTTTTATGTTTATACACTTTAAGCAAACGGTTTTGAAACATTATAAATTTATCATTTGGCAAGTGCATGGTTAAACTGCTGCATAAATAAAACAATGAATAAAGCTACGCCAACAGTTGTTACAAGCCAGCTAAGAAAATATTTATTGGTATAGGCGGATGGAACGCCGTTGTCTGTCATTCTTTTTCTTGTGAATAAATAAACAATAACGCGCTGTGCAATTAAGGCTACAAAGAATGTGGCTGCAATGGCTGTTAGCTTATCGGGATATTTACTAACGAGCAGGTAAAAGGCAACAATTAATACAATAGTAATAACCATGCTTACCTGCGAAAGCTGCATAATGTTTTTTGAAAGCACTTTGCCCTTGTCTTCATCCTTTAATGTTCTGAAAGCATTCAATTGTATAAAGCGTGAAGCGAAGATGGAGATGATGAGGATGAAGAAAGAGTAGTCCATTTTGTGAGTAGTGAGTGATGAATGGTGAATGATGCGTTGACTGTTGAGAAAGCATATTTAAATATACAATAATCAATGTTCAATAGTCAATGCTCAATTTGCAGAGGTTTTACAATTGAACATTGATTATTGTTTTATTGGATATTGAGTATTATATGTTGTGAGTTGCCAGCAGTACGCACTACTGACAACTCTCCGCTCCCTATTTCAATTTAGCCAATGCTTCTTTAATTCTTGCCCAGCCTTTTTCAATATTATTCATGCTGTTGGCAAATGAGAAACGAACACAGTTGGGTTCACCAAATGCATCACCCATAACGCTTGATACATGTGCTGTATTGAGTAAATACATACAAAGATCATTGGCATTGGTAATGGTGGTTTCACCATCGCTTTTGCCATAGTAGGAGCTAACATCAGGGAAAATATAAAATGCGCCCTGCGGTTCAAAACATTTAATGCCCGGGATGGCCTTTACTAATTCAAGCACTTTTTTGCGGCGCTCTGTAAATTGTTCCACCATATCCATGCTTGGCTTAAGATCGGCGGTAAGCGCGGTAATGGCCGCACGCTGCGTGATAGCATTGGTGCCGCTGGTAAATTGCCCCTGTATTTTTTCTGTAGCTTTTGCAATGTCGGGATGTGCGGCAATAAAGCCAAGGCGCCAGCCCGTCATGGCAAAACCTTTACTTAAACCGTTTACAATTATCACCTGGTCTTTAATATCATCAAACTGTGCAATGCTTTCATTTTTGCCAACGAAATTGATGTATTCATAAATTTCATCGGAGATAATAGCAATGTTTGGATGCTTTGCAAACACATCAGCCAAACCTCTCAATTCTTCTTTTGAATAAACAGCGCCGGAAGGATTGCAAGGTGAAGAGAACAAAAACATTTTTGTTTTTGGCGTGATGGCAGCTTCCAGTTCAGCGGGTGAAATTTTAAAACCGTTTTCCGGCTTGCTGCGTATTTCCACCACTTTACCACCGGCAATTTTTACCAGTTCAGAATAAGTAACCCAGTAAGGTGTTGGAATAATTACTTCTTCATCTTTATCCACCACAGCCAAAATTGTGTTGGCAAGGCTTTGCTTGGCGCCGGTGGAAACAACAATGTTTTCAGGTTTATAATCGAGGTTGTTATCGCGTTTAAATTTTGTGCACACAGCTTCACGCAGATCAAGATAACCGGCAACCGGTGTGTAATGGCTATAGTTATCTTCAATAGCTTTTATGGCAGCCTGCTTTATGTGTTCCGGCGTATCAAAATCCGGTTCGCCTAAACTTAGGTCGATCACATCAATTCCTTTAGCTCTTAATTCGCGGCCGAGCTTAGCCATTTTCAACGTTTCAGGCTCATTGAACCGTTGCAGTAAAGAAGATAGTTGCATTGCTTTTTTATTTTGGGATGCAAATATAATGTTTAGGAGAGTAGTTGATAAGTTGAATTGTTGACAGGTTGATAAGTAGTAAGAGATTTACAAATCAACTTATCAACTATTCAACCTGTCAACTTTTAATCAAACTACTCAACTATCTTCCCATCCTTCATGTGCAGAATGCGGTCGCTCATTTGCGCCATTTCTTCGTTGTGTGTTACTATAAGAAATGTTTGTTTGAACTGATTGCGCAGGTGCACAAATAATTCGTGCAGTTCTTTGGCATGAACGGAATCGAGGTTACCGGTTGGCTCATCGGCAAAAACAATATCGGGTTTATTGATGAGCGCCCTTGCCACGGCAACACGTTGCTGTTCACCGCCACTGAGTTGGTTGGGCTTGTTTTCTATCCTGTCTTTTAAACCCAATGTTTCCAGCAATTGAACGGCTTGCTGTTCTGTTTGTTTTTTACCGTTGCCTGCAATCCAGGAGGGAATGCAAACATTTTCGAGGGCTGTAAATTCGGGCAGTAAATGATGAAACTGGAATACAAAACCAATATGATGATTGCGGAAATCTGCCAGTTTTTTGCCTTTTAAACTGTGCACGGGAACATTATTCAGGAATATTTCACCGGCATCGGGTGCATCTAACGTGCCGAGTATATGCAGCAGCGTGCTTTTGCCTGCACCGGAAGAGCCTACAATGCTTACTATTTCACCATTATTTATGCTGATGTCAACACCTTTTAAAACTTCTACCTGGCCGTATTTTTTTTTGATATTTTTTGCTGTAAGCATAAGCCCTGTTCCTGAAGGGGATTTTTCAATATTTTATAATACAAACTTCAAAATTAAGGCTGAAGCTGCCATTTTATTTTAAAGCAGAGCGACTCCCGAAAACCGGGACAGGCCAACCGTGATAAGTTGGGTTTTCCCTGCTGATTACCAAAATCAAATTCAAAACAACAAGTTTTAGCCAAAGCCCGCCTTTATTGAATTAGCACTTTGGCTAAGGCCAAATCAATTAAAAGATATTATTTCTCCCAAGACTTAAGTCTTGGGTTATTTTATCCGAACTCAAGTTAAGAATGTTTCAAAGATGGCACATTTAAGGTCAATTACACAAATTATTAAGGTTTGGAAAACTATAACAGTTTGGAAAAAAAACTGCATTTGGTAATTTCATTACAACACTTACTTTTGCGCAAAATTTGAAAGGCAATGTTTTGGACTTTAGAATTAGCCAGCTATTTGGAAGATGCGCCCTGGCCCGCAACAAAAGACGAGCTGATAGATTATGCTATACGCTCCGGCGCGCCAATTGAAGTGGTTGAAAACCTGCAGGAACTGGAAGATGAAGGCGAAGTGTATGAAAGCATAGAAGACATTTGGCCAGACTATCCAAGCCAGGAAGACTTTTTGTTTAATGAAGACGAATATTGATTTTGTTTAATTATAAATTTTATAATAAACCCCCGCAAATGCGGGGGTTTATTGTTTTTAGCGAATAGGGATTAAACTTGCTATTGCTTTATGAACTTTAATGAGTTGTAGCTGCCATCTTCCGTTTCATATCTTACAATATAAGTGCCGGCTGCCAGGTTGGAAATATTGATTTTTTGCTGGCTTGCATTTGATATTTGTGTTATTAATGTACGGCCTTTTATATCTGATACCGTGATATGTTTTCCAATGCTAATCCCGCTTAGCGTGATGATATTGCTGGCAGGATTGGGGGACAGCGTTACTTTGCCGCCTGAAGCAGCCTTTGCAGCAAAAGGTTCTTCATTAACTGCAGATTGCTTCCGGTCATCATTCAATATATAGCCAACAGCGGTGCTCTTTGCTATGGTTGCATTAACAGCATCATATAATTCTACTTTAACGGTTTCGTTTGGTTCATAATCTTTATCTCCGTTTATGGCTATATTAATTGTACGGAGCCTGGTATTGGCAGGTATAGTAATTGTTTTATCAGCCGCAACATAATCAGCAGGTGCAGTGGCGCTGCCATCTGTTGTGCGATATTTAACCGTTATTGGCACATTGCTTTTCTTGTTTAAGGTAATAACAAAATTGAGATTGCGTTTACCGGAATTGCCTTCACGCATTGCCAGGCCATCAATCCTCAGTGATGTGGTTATGCCGCAACCTTCATCTGTTGTACCATCGCAATTATTGTCTTTGCCATCACACAATTCAGGTGCGCCGGGATAGATGGTGGCATCGTTATCGTTACAATCTGAGTTGTTATCAACGCCGCAAGCTACAAGCGAACCTGCACCAAAACCATCGCCATCATTATCTGCGTATAACAATTTGGTGTCATCACAATCTGTGTTATCAGCTACATAACCTTCCGGTTGTGAAACAGCTATTTGCGAAACATCAGGATTGCCAAAACCATCCCCATCTGCATCTTCATACCAGGTAGTTCCTGTGCCCTCATCTGTTTCGCCATCACAATCATTGTCCTTTCCATCAGGCAGTTCGGGAGCGCCGGGATAGATAGTGTTATCGTTATCGTTGCAATCGGTGTTATCAGTTACGTAATACATTGGCGGAACAGCTTCACAAACACTGATACTGTTATTGGGATCGCCAAAACCATCGCCGTCATAATCCGCATAATATGTCTGTTCAGTGTGAACATGCATATCATGGTCGTTACAATCCTGGCCAAGCGAAATGGGATTATATCCTAATGGTATTGCAGCGCCGTAACATACCTGGGCCTGACCAGCATCGAAATTATCACTGTCAAAGTCTATATATAACAAACCACTTTGCCATTTGGTATCATCATTGTCATCACAATCTGTATCATTGTCCACACCACATGCTACCGGTGAACCTGCACCAAAACCATCGCCATCATTATCTGCGTATAACAATTTGGTGTCATCGCAGTCTGTGTTATCGGCTACATAACCTTCCGGTTGTGAAACAGCTATTTGCGAAACATCAGGATTGCCAAAACCATCCCCGTCTGCATCTTCGTACCATGTAGTTCCTGCTCCTTCATCTGTTTCGCCATCACAGTCATTGTCCTTTCCATCAGGCAGTTCAGGAGCGCCGGGATAGATGGTGTTATCGTTATCATCACAATCGGTATTGTTGGTTACATAGCCTGAAGGAGGTGTGGATGAACAGGCACTTGTTGTATTGGCGGCATCGCCAAATCCATCACCATCATTGTCTGCATAGTAGGGTTGTGATGAATGAACATTGGCATCGTCATCATTGCAATCTTCACCATTGCTTGTTTCACTGTAACCATCAGGAACGGTTGCGCCGTAACAAACGGTTTCCTGGCCGGCATCATAACCGTCGCCGTCGGCGTCAATATACAGTGTGGCACTCTGCCATTTGGTAGCGTCTGTTGGTGCACAATCTTCTTCGTTTATTACACCGTCATCATCCATGTCGCTGGCGTAATTAAGCACTACATTATCTGAATTTACGGTTAACGTATATCCCAATGGCATATCCAGCTCAGAAAAGCTGCCGCTGATAGTGCCGGAAGACAGGCTGATGATCATATAACTTCCATCAGGCACATTCCCTGTGCTGATAACTTCTAATTTTCCTGCCAGTGTAAGGTCGCCGGACCTTGTGAGCTGATCATGACCAGTACCTGCACCACTTGCGTCTTTTACTTCTATTTCCAGCGTACTGTTTGCTGAAAGCGGTTGTGCTCCATTGAATTGTAAAATACCAGGAGAAGTGCCTGGGGTAATAGCTCCATTGTTGGAAAACCCGGCATCGAACTGGACATAACCATTGCCTTTAATTATACCTGCGGAAGTATTTTTAAAGAAGTCGTTTGTTTGTCCAGAGTTGGTATTAGATAATAAATTGCCACCTGTTCCAATCTCAACAACTCCCTCGTTTATAAAATCGCCATTTTCCGTTTCATAGTTGTGCAGGTAGAGGGTTTGGTTTGCTGTAAGTTTCAATAAACCTTTATTAATGAATTTACCAATGCCTTCCCAATTAAGCCCGCTTCCCCAGTTTTCTGGCATTGTAATAACGCCTTCATTGGTTAAGACCGCGCCACCTAAATATCCGCTTACCAGAATAGCAGTTCCTGTAGGCGATAGCCTGAGTTTTGCTATGTCTTCAGAATAATCCCGGTTTGATAATCTTCCTTCGAACCTGAGTTTTCCATTGATTGTGGTTTCTGCTGGTCCACCTAATTGAGTTTTTAATTCAAAAGTGATATTTACCGGAAGATTGCATGGAACATTTGATTTCCATATACCCGGATAACCAATTTGTCTAATAAGCGCATTACCCGTTCCATTAATATTACCTCCATTAAAGTTGAAAATACCCGCATTAGAAAGCATTGCATTGTTTGCAATATTTATGGTGCCGGTATTTTCGAAACTAATACCGGATGAAGTTTGGCCAGGACCGCCATAATAAAGCTCTGTACCTTCATTTAGGTTAAGCGTGCCTTCATTGATAAATTTTACATAGTTTTCACTGCCATTATTGCCATCACTGGCAATACCAAACCTTCCGTTATTTCCGGTTTTTATCATGTTCACCGTGCCATTCGGTTTGTTATGAATAGTGCCTGGGGAATTAGGCGTATTGCTTCTTACGTACATATTCTCCCAATCCGGGGTGAAGTTGATAGTGCCTTCGTTATTAATGGTAGTGCCGTTGATGTAGCATTGTACGTGGATAAAATTCATGGTTCCGCCCGGTTTGATGTTCCAGGTATTGCAACCTGTGCCATAGCTGCCGCAGTTAATATTGGCAATGCCGCCGCTGTATATTTCCCATGTGCCGCAATTGCCCGCCCAGCCTTTGTTCCATTGTAATGTGCCATATATTTTAAGGTCAACATCATCATCCGGCCCCGCGGTGAGGTTAAAGTTTTCAGTGTTGTCAATCGTTAAGGTGCCGCCTGCTTCAATTGTAAGCTGGTCAATATTATCAGTGACATTACAGGTAATATTGGTTGTTGCGATAATTGAAAGCTCTCCATCAGTTGCAGTCGGGTAATTGGTTGCAGCCACCCAGTTTGTTCCGTTAAATGTTTCCCAGTTGGCGGCATCATTCCAGTTGCCGGTTTGTTTGCTGCGGTAATCACCGGCAGATTGCGCATGTGTATGCATTACAATGAGCGCTGAAAGGCCAAAGAGAAGTAATCGTGTTTTCATAACGTAGTGTATTAATGGTATTATAAAAAGATTTACATGATATAAAGAAGGATAATAACATATATGGAGGCGCTTTTACCCTCATGGATTGGCTGTTAGATTAGTTATTTAACTGAAGATGAAAGTAGAACCCAACAGGAGTGGAAACAATAACATTTTAGTTGTAGAAGGGCTATTTTAATCAGTGCGGGGCCTTCCCAAAATACTTATTCAACGCCTCTGTACGGTTGTTTACATGCAGCTTGTCATAAATATTAAAACAATGGCGGCGCACGGTTTCAATGCTGATGCTTAACCGGAAAGCAATTTCTTTATACAATAACCCTTTTGATAAATGCTGCAATATTTCTTCTTCGCGGTTGGTAAGTGAAAACTTTTCCGTCGCAGGCTGGCGGAAAGCTTCAATTACTTTACGGGCAACCTGGCTGCTCATAGGGCTGCCGCCATTCACTACTTCAACTATGGCTTCCAGTATTTTTGAGGGGGAGGAGCTTTTTAAGATATAACCATGTGCGCCGGCCTGCAATGCCTGAAAAACATTATCGCTGTCTTCATACGATGTGCACATAAGGCAAAGCAGGGCAGGGTTTTTCTCTTTAAAAAAGCTTACCAGTTGTATCCCGCTTATACCAGGCAACTGGATATCAATAAGCGCCACATCGGCATTGTTGTATGTATTATCATTCATGCAGCTTTCGGCATTGCTGTAATCGGCCACACAGCAAAAGCCCGGTGTATTATCAAGTATAAGTTTTAATGCATTGCGATAATCCGTTTTATCTTCTACTAATAATACACTTATCATATAATAAAACTACGTAAGCTGCTGATAATTTAAATAACACTTTCGTGTGAGAGCGATGTTACCGGCGCTTCAAAATTTATAACCGTACCGTTATGGTTTGTTATGTGTATGCTTCCCCGTACTGCATTAGCATGTTTATGCATGTTGCGCAGACCATTACCGTTTGAATCGGCAATGTATTTTTCAGGTATGCCTTTGCCGTTATCTTTAATGGTTATTCTGAATTCCTGCGAAACGCTTATGTAAATTTCTACCCGTGTTGCCTCCGCATGTTTTAAAATATTATGCAAGGCTTCTTTTATCAATAACAGTATATGCCTTCTGTTGGCGCCGCTGATTTTTACAGGCGGTATTGTTTCTGCAATATGAAAATTGTACAGAATGTTTGCATTATTTAAAGTTTTTGCTGTATGCTGTCTGAAGTATGCTATAAGGTTTTCCAATGTATCGTTATTGGTATTCAATGTCCAGATTATTTCGCCCATATTTTGCAAAAGCTCTTTTGATTGCCTGGATATCTTTTCGAGGTACATGCCATGGACATGATCGATATTAGCCCTGGTAGTTTCTGCAAGAATGCGGATAGTGGAAAGGCCGCTGCCCAGGTCATCGTGCAGTTCTGTGGCAATGCGGGAACGTTCATCTTCCCTTGCTTTATAGGCGGCCTCTGCTTTTTCCAGATCTTTTGCCTGTATTATCTTTTGTTGTTCCAGTACTTTTCGCAGGGCTTTTATTTTTTCAATGGTTTCCTGTTTCAGTTTGTAGCCTATGGCTGCGGAGAAGAATATTGTTTCAAAAAAATAACCAAAAATCATCCATGAAAAAGCATTCAGTGTAAATAAACTTCCATTTAAACAAAGTTGCACATAAGTAGAAAACAGGCCGGATAATATGATGGATATTGTGCCACAAGCCAGATAAACATAATAAATATTATTCCTAAGTTTTAACGTGTAGATTGTAGTAGTAAATGTAAATACAGCCAAATATATCCTGATTATTATATAAAATATCATTTCTACAAAACCTACATTTATGTTAGATGTAATATTTTCCCAAATAATATAAATTAAGATAACAGGAGCAATAGATTTATAATAATACCAAATAAATCTTCCATCTTTTTTTTGTAACTGTAAAGATTGTTTCCAAAAAATTGCATAGGCTATATATGTAATCATTAGCAAAGTATGATCGCTGGCAATAGTTATGTTTAAAAAGTCAAAATGGTGGGTGTGATATTGCACTCCAATACCAAAAACTAAACGATAACATAAGAAAAGGAAAACGCTCCATAAATAAACGCCATACCGCAGCAATAAACTATCCCGCTTATTGAAATATAAAATGGTTTGATAAACTGCTGCCAGGCATAAGGCGCCGGCCCCGAAAATTGTAATATAATAAGATAACATAGGTTTTAAAGCAGGTGTAAAACAACTATTTTATCGTTTAAAAATAGTTTATACAACATCTTCCAGGCAAAGTTTTTTTAATTCAACCACCAGTTTTATTTTGGTTCCTTCTCCGTTTTCTATGTTCAACGTTCCGCCAACTGCTTCGGCGTGTTTTTGCATATTGCTTATACCATTTCCTTTTGATGTTTTTATACATTCAGATGGAATGCCTCTGCCATTATCCTGTATCATAATTTCAAGATGTTCTGTAACACCAATCCCAATCTTTACATAAGATGCGCCTGCATGTTTTGTAATATTATGTAATGCTTCTTTTACCAGTAAAAAAATATGCCTGCGTTTAATGCCGCCTATTGATAAACCTGGTAACTGCTCTGAAATATTGAACGAATAGAGAATATGCGCTTCTGTTAAAATAATTGCACTTTGCTCTCTTATATAACTTATTAAATTGCCCAGTGTATCGTTGCTAATATTTAATGCCCAAACAATTTCATTCATTTTTTGCAACAGTTCTTTTGAATGCATGGATATTTTACGATAGTTGTTGCCTGATAATTGCATGTTTGCTGCATTATTCAATTCGCTTAAAATCCTTATAGTGGAGAGGCCACTCCCCAGGTCATCATGCAGTTCAGTTGATATGCGGGACCGTTCCTGCTGAATGGCATATTGCTTTTCAAGCACAGACCGCTGCTTTTGTATTTTTTGCCTGATGTATAATTTTATAATGATAAAAATTACTGCACTTAGAAAAACAAAGACCAGGCATTTAAACCAGGCCGTTTGATACCAGTAAGGTAATATGGTGAAATTAAATGCAGCAATGGACTTACTCCAATTACCGCGGGGATTGGCTGCCCGTATCTTTAACGAGTAATTGCCCGCAGTGAGTGAAGCCAGGCGCAATTGGTGTGCATCTTCCAGCGGAAGCCAGTTTGTATCACTGTTTTTTAACTGATATGCATACATGGCAATACCGGCTTTAGTGATATTGCTTGCAGTGAAAAAAACAGTAAGGTTGTTTTCTGATGCTTTCAGTTTTAAATTTTTATTGAAATTGACCGGCTGATTATTTACCCGTACTTCTGTTATTACGGGGTTTAAAGTATCCGTTGAAAAACTTATATCAGCGGGATTAAAATAATCAATACCATCCATACCACCCATATAAATAGTTCCATCACTCGCAGTGAAAGCAGACCAGCGGTTGTATTCAGTATTAACCAACCCATCAGAAGTATAAAAATTATAAAACTTTTTTGTGGCAGTATCAAGGCAACTTAACCCTTTCCCGGTACCCAGCCATATCCTTCCATAATGATCATAGGTTAAAGAATAAATTGCATTATCTGCAAGCCCGTTGGCTTTTGTGTAATGGGTGAACCTGTTATTTTTTCTGTTGAAATAATTCAGGCCCGATGTGGTAGCAATCCACAGGTTGCCGGAGGGATCAAACAAAAATCCCATTATTGTATTGGATGATATGCTGTGTGGGTCATTGTTATGATGTGCATATCTTTTATAGGTTTGACTTTTATGGGAAAGCGCTATCAGCCCCGATAAGCTTGTACCTATCCAAAGTGTATCGCTTTGCCAGTGGCACATATTATAATCTGTGAGGCCATTCAAAAACACTGGATAAGCAGTTTTGCCGTGAGCAATTCCTGATACCCGGTTTATTAAAGTGTTGTCATAAACAGGAATATATTTAGCAACCCGCTTAATGTAATCTTCATTGCGGTTTTTATATAGCCAGTTGAAATACGCATTATTCTTGTCCCCGTATTTTAAAAGGTTGTCTTCAAATTTTTTGATTTGATTTATTTCAGGGATTTCATTCTCTTTTTTAATTTCAATAGTATATGTTTTGGTATCAAAAACCGAAATTTCAGAAATGGCAAAATCATGCTTTATCAATAGTTTATTTTTATAAGGATAAATACCGAGTATGATATTACTGAAAAGTCTCTGGGCATTCTTTTTATCATGCACTAAATGATTGAAAGGCTTTTGATTTAAATCATATTGTATAACACCTTTACCTCTTGTCGTTATCCATAAGACATTATTCCTGTCTATAAAAACATTTTCGCAGGTATAATTAAGGTCTTTATTTATATTTCCAAGCGCCTCAAAACAATCTGCATCTTTTTGCATATACAGCAAGCCTTTTGATGAAGCTGCCCATATATTTCCATCCTTATCTTCAATAATATTAATAAAGCTACACAATCCCGTTTTTCTGAAAATATTGGCCGGTTCGCCGGGCAGGTTCCAGTAAGAATAACCTGGTGGCTCATCCATGACAAACATCCATTTTCTGCCTTTGCTATCGTGTGCTAATCGTGGCTTGCTGTATAAATTTTCTGTAGCATAAAACTCATTGGTGCCGGCCAGCCAATTACATCTCGTTGAATTGATATCATAGTATTTATTGCTGTTAAAAAGAAGGGGTTTAAAAAGTATGTTTATATACGTTTTGTTTGTTAGAGAGCTGTCGTAATTGTATATTTTTATTTCCCTGGCTGTCATGTTTCTTTTATCAAGTATAAAACTATTCATACCGCATAATAAAAGGTAATCTTTTGATAGCGGCATAATATTGGTGAATTCATTTGATGGATGTGTGTCAAAATGTACTTTGTAAAATTTTTCAGAAAGCGGGTCAAACCTTCCCGCCGAGTTATTAATGATTAACCAGAGGTCTTCATTATCGTCCTCCACTATATCAGATATATTGCCTGTAGGGATTGAATACGGATCTCCGGGATTGTTTTTAAAAACCTTGAATTGAAAGCCATCAAATTTATTTAAGCCATCGAATGTTCCAAACCACATAAGCCCTTTCTTATCCTGGCAAATGCTGATAACAAAATTCTCGGAAAGCCCTTGCGCTGTGGTATATGTTTTAAAATCAGATGCATGAAATTTTGTTATTGCCTGTGCTGACCTTTTTATTGTGGAAGTATAAGCATTGATTTTTCCGTTCGGATAGGCTTCCTCTTTGTTCAATATATTAAAATTATCATCAGGTGCTGTTATGCCCTGCGTATAACACCTGCTTGTTATTAAGGTGCATATAAATAGTACAACAACCGGGTATGGTATCTGAAGCAGTTTCAATCGTAGCATGGCTAAGATCAGATGGGTGTTTAACGGTTGTGTAAATATACCATTTTTTGTTTATATGGCTGGTTTGAAATAGAAAGCCGCTTAATCTCTAAAGCGGCTTTTATTATATTCTGCAATATCTTCGGACATTAAATTACACCACTTCTTCCTTTTCTGTTTTGTTATATTCATCCATCAGTTTACGCTGCAGGTCATAAGGCACCGGTGCATATTCTGAAAAGGTGCTCCTGAACTTTGCACGGCCCTGTGTTAAGGAGCGAAGGGATGATGAATAACCATCCATTTCTGCCAGCGGTACTTTGGCTGTTATCTTTTGAAAATTTCTTTCTGCATCTATGCCTTCTACAATGGCGCGGCGTGTTTGCAGATCGCCCATAACAGCGCCGGTGAGGTCATCGGGGCAAAGTACTTCCACTTTATAAACAGGTTCAAGTATCTGCGGATCAGCATCTTTAAATGCCTGCCTGAAGGCCTGCAACCCTGCTATTTTGAAAGAAATATCATTACTGTCAACCGGGTGCATTTTTCCATCATACACACATACACGGATATCTCTTGCATACGAACCGGTAAGCGGCCCATTATGCATTTTTTCCATCACACCTTTTAAAATAGAGGGAAGGAAACGTGCATCGATAGCACCGCCAACAATGCAGTTGTAAAATATAAGCTTGCCGCCCCAATCCAAATCATACGTATCGCGGCCACGTACATTTAAGCCATGCGGTTCTGCTATACCTTCATACCAGGGTTCAATGCGCATAAACACTTCGCCAAATTGCCCGGCGCCACCGCTTTGTTTTTTATGGCGATATGTGGCATCAGCTTCCCTGCGAATGGTTTCGCGATAGGGGATACGCGGCTTCTCAAACTTTATTTCTATTTTAAAATTGTGCTCAATTTTCCATTTGGCAACAGCCAAATGCATATCGCCTTGTGCATGAATCAACATCTGTTTCAGCTCGGGAGAAAACTCAACAATCAATGTTGGATCTTCTTCTCTTAACTGGTGCAAGGCCTGCGATAACTTTTCTTCTTCACCTTTTTTTGTTGACTCAACGGCAACTGTAATATTGGGTGGCGGAAATTCTATCGGCTTTAATTCATAACTCCTGCCTTTTGCATGCAATGTATTATTTACATGCGTATTTTTTAGTTTAAGTGTTGCGCCAATATCACCGGCGCAAAGTTCATTCACATTTGTACGCTTGTTGCCTTCTACCAAGAACAACTGGTTTATTTTTTCACTAACGCCTGTGCTTTCATTCTCCAGTTCCATACCGCTTTTAATGCAGCCGGAATATACTTTAAAGAAAGACAGTTCGCCCACATGCGGTTCGCTTACAGTTTTATAAATAAACATGCAGGCGGGGCCTTTTTCATCACAGGGCAAATCTTCGTTTTTAATGGTTTTCTGTGGCGGCATTTCATTAGCGCTTGGGCAAACATTATCAATAAAACCCATCAGCCTACCGCTGCCCATATTGCGTTCTGCACTCAAGCAAAACAATGGAAATATATCATGATTAATCATTGCTTTTTTTAGCCCAACTTTCATTTCATCTTCATCAAGCTCACCTTTATCAAAATATTTTTCCATCAGGGTTTCATCGTTGCTGGCAATGGCTTCCACCAGCTCACGGTGCAGTTCATCGGCCTTTGCTTTTTCATCATCCGGAATAGGCAGTTTTTCAGGCTTGCCGCCGGTATCTTTAAACTTATACATCGTCATGCGCAGCACGTCAATTATTTCATGAAAGCCTGCGCCTTGCTGCCGGGGATATTGCACCACCTGCACCTTGCTGCCAAAATGATTTTTTGCTTCGGCAACTGTGCGGTCAAAATCTGCATCGTCATCGTCTAATTTGTTTATGGCGAAGATCATCGGGGTTTTAAACTGCTCGGTGTAATCCCAAATAATGTCGGTAGTAACTTCAACGCCGTTCACCGCATTTAACAGCATCACGCCTGTATCGGCCACACGCAATGCAGATATTACTTCGCCCACAAAATCATCATAGCCAGGCGTATCAATAATATTTATTTTGTAACCGCGCCATTTGGTGTGAAGCAATTTGCTAAAAATAGAATTGCCGCGTTCCTGTTCCAGTTCATGGTAATCGCTTACCGTATTTTTTTCTGCAACAGTGCCGCGGCGATTTATCAATCCGGCTTCGTATAACATACACTCCGTTAATGTAGTCTTACCGGAGCCGGCATGGCCGAGCAAGACAATTGATTTAACGTGTGCGGTATCAAATTCTGGCATAGCATAAAATTTATCATTAAGAGAAAACCATTTGAATGCTGCAATTATCAGCATGCGAAAGCCTTTGCCTCATTCAAATGGTTATTAAAGAAATTTATTTATCGGATTTTACTGAACCTGGTGTATGAAATTATCTATCTGTTCGCGTAGTTCGCTTATTGTGCTTTCAAGCGAATGATAATCTTCATTAAGGTTTTCGTGATAAACAGAAACATTATCAGGAAATGCGGGAGGTTCCGAGACGTCGGTGTGCAGTTTGCGGTCGTGCAATTTAACTGCGTGTTTAAGATCGTGAATGTTGATTAGCTGAATGTGTAACTGGTTTTGAAGGTGCTCCAGTTCTGTTTGTTCTTCTTTGGATAACGGATGATTAACTGCCTGTTGTAATGTGGTTTGCATCTGGTGCAATTCATCACGATGGGAACGCAATGTTTCTCTCCAATCGTTGCATTCCCTGGCAAACTGGGAGATTTCTGTTTCGACCATGGGATTTAAATTTTAGTGAAGAAATGCCCGCTGTTTTTTGCGCAGTTGGGGCGAATTGTTCGAATAAATGTAGTACTAATTCTTTTAAAATTCAAGCAAAAAAATAATGGTGAAACTTGTTTGAAAACAGCAGTTTGTTAAGGAAAAACAGGTATCTTACCAAATTGCCTTTATAAATTGAAAACGGCTTTAGTTTAATATTTTAAACCAAAACCGTTGGTAGTTACATATCTCTTAAGTTTATTTACACCACGCCGGCAAATTGTTTTAAAAACCGTACATCATCCTGTGAATACAAGCGTAAATCGTTTACACGGTATTTAAGCTGGCAAATTCTTTCAATGCCCATACCAAAAGCAAAGCCGGTGTAAATTTCAGGATCAATATCAAAATTTTTGAGTGTATTAGGATGCACCATGCCGCTGCCTAAAATTTCCACCCAGCCGGTATGCTTGCACACATTACAGCCTTTGCCATGACAGATCAAACAATCTATATCCATTTCTGCACTGGGCTCGGTAAACGGGAAATAGGAGGGGCGGAAACGTATCTTCACGTCTTTGCCAAACATTTCACGCACAAAAAAGTAAAGCGTTTGTTTTAGGTCGGCGAAGCTTACATTTTCTGCCACATATAAACCTTCTACCTGGTGAAAAAAACAATGCGCCCTTGCACTGATGGTTTCATTCCTGTACACACGGCCGGGGCAAATAATGCGGATAGGCGGCTTTTGTTTTTCCATTACCCTGGCCTGCACACTGCTGGTGTGTGTGCGCAAAAGCCAGTCTGGGTTTTTCTGCACATAAAAAGTATCCTGCATATCGCGGGCCGGATGATTTTCAGGCATATTCATCGACGTGAAATTATGCCAGTCGTCTTCAATTTCGGGTCCTTCAGCCAATATAAAACCAAGCCTGCTGAAAATGGAAATAATCTGGCTGCGCACAATGCTTAAAGGATGGCGCGTGCCAATAGTTATATCATCACCTGGTAAAGTATAATCAATGTTTTTGGCTGATGGCTGATGGCTGACAACTGATAGCTGTTTCAGCGTTTCATATTTTGCTTCGGCAAATTGTTTAAAGCTGTTTAATAGCTGGCCGGCTTCTTTCTTCTTATCGTTCGGCACATTTTTCATTTCCTGCATTATATTTTTTACAATGCCTTTTGTGCCGAGATATTTTATGCGGAAAGCTTCTGCAGCTTCACTGTTTTCACCTGTGAATGCTTCTATTTCTTTTTTATGCTGCTCAATTTGCGCTGATAGTTCCATGCCGCGAAGATAAGTATAGCTTGCTTTTCAGGAAATTGTTTGTATAACCAAAGGCAGTTTGAAATTCTGTTGCACAGAAAGCACTGCCTTAACTGCAGGATTGTATTATTTCTCTTTATGCTCCTTTGTCCTGCATGAAAAATCAACACTTTTTGATGGCATTTTTTAAATATTGAAAATATTGCATGTTTTATTTATCGCTAACGCACTACATTTATCGGCATAAAACTTACTTATGGTTAAAACAATTCAAACCTTTACTGCAAGACTTTTATGTTTAGCTGCTGCTTTATTTTTTTTCAGTACGCTTAATGCACAGTTTAACCTTAACGACAAAATTGCTGTTGACAGTAATGTTATAGTGGGTAAGCTTTCCAATGGCTTAACTTATTATATACGTCAAAACAAAAAGCCTGAAAATAAAGTGGAATTAAGGCTTGTAGTAAACGCTGGCTCTGTGCTGGAAGACTCATCGCAGCAAGGTCTTGCACATTTTATGGAGCACATGAATTTTAACGGTCTGAAACATTTTCCAAAGAATGAAATAGTGAATTATTTGCAATCAATCGGCGTAAAATTTGGCGCTGACCTGAATGCTTATACAGGTTTTGATGAAACTGTTTATATTCTTCCTATTCCTTCTGATGATGCCGCCAAGCTTGACAGCGGCTTTACCATCCTGGAAGACTGGGCCGGCAATGCTTTACTCGATACTGCTGAAATAAATAAAGAAAGAGGTGTTGTGCTGGAAGAAAGCCGCCTGGGCAAAGGCGCCGGTGAACGTATGCGCACCAAATATTTCCCTGAATTATTCAATGGCTCTTTATATGCAAAGCGTTTGCCCATTGGTATTGATGATACTTTAAAAAACTTTAAACCCGCAACGCTGGAACGTTTTTATAAAACATGGTACCGCCCCGATTTGCAGGCCGTTGTTGTTGTAGGTGATATTGACCCGGCTGTTGCCAAACAAAAAATTGAAGAGCATTTCAGCCATTTTACCAACCCTGCCAATGAAGTGCCAAGGCCATCTATTATTCCTATACCAATGCGCACGCAAAATAAGGCAATGGTATTAACGGATAAAGAACAAACCAACACTATACTGCAGGTATTTAATTATGTAGAAAAAGATACGCCCGTTGTTACATGGAACGATTACAGGCAGTCTATTACAGAAGGTTTATTCAATGCTATCATTGGCCAGCGTTTAAGGGAATTAACGCAGCAGGCCAACCCGCCATTCCTGTTTGCCGGAACAAGCTTCCAGGAGTTTATTCGCGGTTACAGGGCATTTACTTCTTTTATTTTCCTGGGCGATAAACCTGTACAGGCGGCTATTGATTCTGTTACCAAAATAACAGAAGGCGTGAAAAAATATGGCTTCCTGCAATCGGAATTAGACAGGGCTAAACTAAGCCTGCTTAATCAAACCGAGTCGGCTTATAAAGATGCTGATAAAACAGAATCATCACGCTTTGTTGATGGTTATGTAAATAGCTTTTTGGAAGGCACACCTATAACAGGCATTGCCAACCGCTATAAATTTTTGCAACAGGTATTACCCACAATAACATTGGCTGAAGTGAATGCTGTTGCTAAAAAAATGGAAAGCACACAAGGCAAATTTGCTTTATTGATGGCGCCAGATAATGCAAAAGATTTGCCTACGGATGAAGGCTTGTTAACTGCTTTGAATGATGCCTATAAACAGCCAATAACAGCTTATACGGAAAATGCTGTTGGCACATCGTTGCTGGATAAACAACCCGTTGCCGGTAAAATAACCAGCGAGAAAAAGAATGCTGAGTTAGGCACTACAGATATTACTTTAAGCAATGGTATTTCTGTAACCTTAAAACCAACCACATTTAAGAATAATGAAATACAATTTGACGGCTGGCGCTGGGGCGGTTATCAAAACTTTCCGCTGGCAGATAAATTCAGTGCTCAAAATGCCGCAAGCATTATACAATCGATGGGTGTAAGCAATATGTCGCCAACAGATATTGGTAAATTCATGGCGGGCAAAACAGCCGGTGTTCAGCCATATATCAATACATCAGAAGAGGGCATACAAGGCAGTTGCAATGTAAAAGATGTGGAAACAATGTTGCAGTTGCTGTATTTATATGCAACTGCACCGAGAAGGGATGATAATTTATTCAAAGCATTTATATCTTCTCAAAAAGCCTTTATTCAAAACATACAGGCCAATCCAAATTCTTATTTCAGCGATACGCTTACAAAAGTGATGTACAACAATAATCCATGGGCTTCAGGCATTCCAAAGCCTGCGGATTATGATGCCATTAACCTTGATGCAGTTATGGCTGTTTATAAAAAGATATACAGCAATATGTATGGCATGCATTTTACGTTTGTTGGCAATATTAATGTTGATTCCATCAAACCCTTGCTGGCCTTATATCTTGGAAGTTTACCAGGCAAACAAAAAGAAAATAAATTCACTGATGTTGGTTTAAGGCCGGTTAAAGGTGTAAAAGATTTTACGGTACAGAAAGGCAATGAACCGCGCAGCACAGTAAACATCATTTTTACAGGCGATGCTAAATTTAGTTATGAAGATGCATTAAAGCTGGATATGCTTACAGAAGTAATGAATATTAAAATTATTGAACAATTGCGTGAAGCCATGAGCGGCATTTATGGCGGCGGTATGGGTGGATTGATAACGGCAAGGCCATATAACCATTATAGTGTTACTGTGCGGTTTCCATGTGCGCCTGAAAATGTTGACACCTTAACAAAGGCATTATTTGTTATTATAAAAGATGTGCAGCAAAATGGCGTTGCAGCAACTTATCTTGAAAAAGTAAAAGCAAATATCAGGGAGCAATATGCAACAGATATAAAGAACAATGATTACTGGCTTTCCAACCTTAGCAGTGCATTTATAGATAAGCAAAATCCTGACTGGATATTGAAATATAATGAAGCAGCGCAGGCTGTAACGCCAAAAGATATACAGGAAGCAGCCGTTAAATATTTAAACATGAACAATTATATAAAAGCGGTATTGATGCCGGAGAAGTAACGACGTTTTAATTATAGTATTAAAAGTAAAGGGTACGTTGCTAAAATGTATCCTTTACTTTTATAAAGAATTGTTGTGGAATAATGATTTGAGCCGTTATAAAAATATCAGCGATTGTTTTATGAAAGAAGATGCAGCCGCCGCGATGCAACAGTGCAGGAACCATTGGCTGCAAAACAACTCAAGTATAATTTATTTTGTTCTGTGCTGCTGAATGTAGTCGGCCATCGTGTTTACATCAATCAGCACTTTGCGGCCTTCTTTTGGGTCTTTAATTGTAATGCCGTATTCACGGTTAAGCAGCACAATAAGTTCGAGGGAATCGATTGAGTCGAGGCCGAGACCTTCGCCAAATAATTCGGCGTCGTCTTTAATATCTTCGGGCGTAAGATCAGTTAAGTTTAAAAACTCTATAATTTGCTTTTTAAGCTGAAGTTTCAGTTCTGAGGTTTCCATTTAAATAAATCTTTTTCTTTTTAATTGCAGCAAAACAATTAATTGTAAAACAACTGCAATAATAATGATAAATAAAATATACATGGCAACATTACCAAGTTTGCCATTCTGTAAAAATAAACCGTAATAAGCCTGCAGGCACCAGTGTAAAGGTGAAAGGCTGCTTAAACTTTTAAAGCCTTGCGGCATAATAAAATCCGGTACCATTAAACCGCCAATCAGCGACAATATAATTATGGATACAGCGCCAAATGCACTTGCCTGCTCCTGTGTTTTGGCAAACACGCCCACACATAAAGCGTAGCTTACAGCACACCAGCCACATGCCAGCGTAACAAGTATCAAACCGCCAATATCGCCGGGTAATTGTAACGCCGGTAAACCAATAAGCGGGAATACTAAAGCGCCAATGGTAAAAATTAAAACGGCTTGTATAAAAGTAACAGTGAGATAAGTAATTTGTTTTGACAGCAGTGAAATATAATAGTTGGTTGGCAATGTTCTTAAACGTATGAAAGCGCCGCTGAGCTTTTCTCTTACAATGCTGGCCCCGAGTGACATTACAATAAAGAACATGGCGAAAATAGTCCATGAGGGAACATTATGTTGTGTTGCATTTAAATTGGTTGCCTGCCCGTTTGATGTAAGCGGAATTGCTTCAAGGCCAATATCGCTTTTTAATAACTGCTTTTTTAAAGAGTCGGGTAGCGGCGCTTCATTAATGGCAAAGTATAATTGTTTTAATACTTCCTGGCTTTGTATTATCTGCAAAGCGCTTAATACAGAACCTTCTACTGAGGCTTTAAGCGATTGTTGTAATGCAGGGTTATAATAAAATTTTAAATGATTTTTATTGGTTGAAAAAGCAGTGCCCGTTGTATCGCTTTCCAGCCCGAAAGATTGCAAGGCCCTGCCTGCCGTTTGTTTTGATGTTGCCAGTATTTGCTGTGAAAAGCCATTATTAATGATGATGCTGCCCGCCATATTTTTCTTCAAAATATCATTGCGCAGTTTTTCTTCATTTATATTTCTGTAAAAAGAAAGATGGAATAAGCCGGTTGAATCAAGCGCATCAACAAATTCACGGCTTATGCTCCCGGTATCTTTATTCCAGACAATAATTGATAAAGTGCTTTTATGGGTTACATCAAAGCTATTGTTTTGAATGCCTGTAACCACAAGCACTAATAAAACCGGCATTGCAAACATCAGCAGCAGGCCTGTTTTATCGCGGAATAAAATGCGTATATCTTTTTGTATGGTTGCCCAAAGTTTCATTCGTGCATATCTGTTTTTTCAATGGTCTCATGTAACCTCGCTATGTATATACCTCTTTGCAGGAAAAAAAATATCATGCGCGGTTTCATTCGTAAGCCTTGCCGGTTAGGTGAACAAATAAATCTTCGAGGTCTTGTTTTCCATGTTCCTGCAATAAATTATTAAGCGTGTCAAAAGCAATGATTTTTCCATTACTTATGAGCGCTATTTTATTGCATAATTCTTCGGCCTCGCTTAACTGGTGCGAAGTATAAATAAGCGTGGTGCCGCTTTCGTTCAGCCTTTTTAAATAAGCAATAATTTCCTGCCGTGTTTCAATATCAACGCCAACAGTGGGCTCATCCAAAAACAATAAACGTGGATTATGTATTACGCCGATGGCAAGATTTACCTTGCGTTTCATGCCGCCTGAAAATTTTTTAACGGCTTTATTCTTTACAGGTTCAAGCGCTAAGATGTTAAACAGTTCATTGCTGCGTTGCTCAATTTCACGTTTACCGAGGCCGCTCCATGCGCCAAAAAATTCAAGATTTTCTTTGGGTGTAAGTTCTTCATAAAAAGAAAAATCCTGCGGTACAAAACCAAAAAGTTTTTTTGCATTTTTATCATTTCTTTCAACGGAGTTTCCAAGCAAATGAATGCTGCCTTCGTGAAAGGGCAGAAGGCCTGTCATTAAACTCATTAAACTGGTTTTGCCTGCGCCGTTAGGGCCAAATAAACCAAAGCGGTCGCCAGCTTCAACCGTTAAATTTAAACCTGTAAACAGGTTTTGCTGATCGCTGTAATTAAAACAGAGATTGGTTATTTGAATAGCCGGCGGTATCATTTTAATTGTTTATTTACAGCGGCCAGTTTTGTAAAAGCCAGTTTTTCAATTACAGATATTTCGGCAAGATAATCACCCATAATATTATAATCCTGCTGCGAGCCAAGCCTGCCTTTATAAATGCCTGAAGCCTGCACGGCTGCTGTGCGCCAAAGATCGCCTGCTTTGGTAAATTCTTCTGACAATTTCATCAGCTCATCATGCTGAAAATAATTATAAGCTTCTTGCAAAAAAGCGCCGTACATATAACGAAAGCCGCCGCCGCCGGTACCTATTTCTTCCTGCATGCGCACCACCTGGGCAAGGTATAAACCTGCTTTTTCGGTGCCGAGTTTATCACGCCAGTTTTTTATTCTTTTACCAAGAAAAGCAATGCCTTTTACACCGGCAAAAGCGCCCGGTATTTTTAGCATGTGAAATACATTCAGCTTTATGCCTTTAATGATGGCGCGTTTTATTCTTTCTTCCGTTACAGGCTCTGTTGCCAAGGTATAATAGATTTGTCCGCGTGGCGCTAAAGCGCCCTTGGCAAAACGCACACGCTCCAACTCATAATCTGTCATGGTTGTTGGATATTCCATAATAGGGTCGCTTATCAAATATTTGCCGTCTTCTTTTCCAAACACAACAATGTTATGTGCATTAAAATGAAAACGGTATTCTTTGGGAAAGTAAGGCAGATAATATACGCCCACCTGGCAACCAATCGCCATGCCTTCGCTCAGTTTTTTATCTAATTCTTCCTTTGCTTTTTCTTTTGAAGAAAATTTTTTGCGGATGATTTTAATGCCTAAAGAATGACAGGTTCTTTTAAAAATAATGCCGGGAACAGAGCGGAATGCCAATGCGGGGCCGCCACTTATTTTTAATAAAGGAATATATATAAAAAACAAGCCTGCGCCCATGCCAAACACCAGCGGTTCTGTAATTTGTTTAACGCCTATATTTTGAAGAAGGTTCCTGGTAACGCCGCTTTCGCAATGTGCAGATTGTGCGTGATGGAAATTACTGGCCATACGCCTCCATTGATTTTAATTCGTCCACAGTTACATTAAACACTTCGGCGTATTTATTTATTTTTTTTGGTGAGAGTTTATTAAATACAGCCGGTTTTAAATGGCGTTTTATCTGCCATTTAAAAAAACCGGTATAACTTGAAAGGATATTAATATCCATTATATTTTTTTCCATGAAAAACAAGATAGGGCTTGCTTCATTGTTCAACACTTTTGCTTTTGCCGCTTCCACTTTATGCTGAATATTTTCCCAGGTTACATCAAGCGCATTCGTTTTTACTTCCCAGCCATTGCTTAAAGCCGTAGTGTATTTACCCTGCTCATCGGTGGCGTAACAAACTTCTTTGGTGAGTTTGCCAAGTGCGCCCAAATCCTGCGGAACTTCATCTTTTTTCATATTTGTTCAGCTTTATATGGCAAAATAAATCATCATTTTAGTAATTCATTTTTATAAATATCTGCTTGTTTTAAAATTGCATGCAATGTTCCTGCAGGTAAATCTTTATTATGCATTGGAACAACAACCCTTAATTTTTTCTCTTTATGAAAATAAATTTGATGCGAACCTTTTGCACGATCAAAAACAAACCCTTTTTGCTCTAATAATTTAATAAGTTCTTTAGGTGTTAATGCGGGTGTTTTGCTCATGCTAATTGAGGAACATCAGGTGTAACATGAAGAGAGTATTCCAGTGTGTTGTTTTCCGTTGGAATTTTTTCACCATGCTGAACAAGGCTTTCAATGTATAATTCAACCGCTTCTTTTGCCATTTCAATTGCATGATCCACATCATCACCATACGTTACGCAACCTGGCAGGGCCGGAACAGTTACTGTATAACCACCTTCAGGTTCTTTTTGTAATCTTATCTTATACGTAAACTCAGCCATACAATAAAATTAAACAACTTTGTTCATTAAACTTTCCTGTTAACATACCGTAAGCAACGCATACATATACGAAAACCTTGAACTTTCCGGCACGAGCACAAGTAATTTTTCTCCTTTCTTCAGCTTGCCGCTTTTGAATAATTCATGCACCATAAAATAAGCAGATGCCGCGCCCACATTGCCTAAAGTAGTAAGGTTTACAAACCACCTTTCGTAAGGAATATAATCTTCAAAAACCGACATGATCTCATAAATCTTCGGCCTGAAAAATTCGCTTGACATGTGCGGCAGAAAATAATCTATGTCATTAATGGTTAAACCTTCGCGCTCAAATATTTTCTTCAGCTTTCTGCCGCCAAGCGGAACAATATTATCGCTGAGCAAACCGATATCCTGTTTAATGCTCAGGATAGATTTTGTCATGATCTCTTCCGGCGTAAATTCAAGATAACTTTTTATGGTACCGTCTGCCTGTTTTTCGCAGGCCATGTACATGCAGGTTTCCATTTCGTTGGCGTATGAAACACCTTCAATCCAGTCGATGCGTAAGCTCAAACCTTCATCGTTCGGTTTATTGGTGAGATGAAAAGCTGATGCGCCATCGGAAAGCATCCATCTTAAAAATTCTTTATCGAAACTGATGTATGGATTTTTATTAAGCTCTTCCAGCTTATGCGCTTCTTCATCAAAATTATTGGCCCTTAAAGATGCAGAAAACCTTTCAGAGCCTGCTGCAACAGCATTAACGGCATCGCCTGATTTAACAGCGAGGTAAGCATATTTAAAAGCATGCATGCCCGCGCAGCATACACCCGATGGAGAAACCACTTCTATAGCTTCTGCCTCCGGCAGCCAGCCATGCACCATTACGCCATGTGAAGGCATCATTTGGTCGGGCGAAGAAGTGCCGCAGGAAAGCAAATCGATTGCTTTTAATTTTTCAGGATTATCTTTAAACAATTCCCGTACAGCTTCAGCCGTCATTTGCGCATTGGTATGCGTGGTTTTACCACCTTTTTCCAATGCATAATATCTTGTTTTTATACCGTTATTGCGAAGTACAATTTTTTTTGATTTGGAAGGCTTGCCATTAATATACCCAAGATACAATTCCATATCATCATTAGGCACAGGTTCATTGGGCAGAAATAAAGAGGTGTTTGTAATATAAACTTCGTTCAGCGACATAGTAATTAATTCAGTTTTAAAAGCATTTCCTTTTTTCTGCGGATATGTTTTGATAAAAACGGCTTAAAAATGAGCATGTTAATTACCCAAACAATTGGCGCAGCTATAAACAACGCAATTAAAAGATAATATTTGAATGCAGCAAGCCAGAA
This sequence comes from Parafilimonas terrae, assembly GCF_900115755.1. Lineage (GTDB taxonomy): Bacteria > Bacteroidota > Bacteroidia > Chitinophagales > Chitinophagaceae > Parafilimonas > Parafilimonas terrae. Next base: position 13,364 of record NZ_FOXQ01000010.1, on the reverse strand, counting down.
GCTTTTATTCTGTTTTTTACTGATGACGTTTGCCCATATTTTAAACATGATGCCAGCCTTGCCTTCAATGAACATTAAATGATATTTAGGGTCAACTGCCTTTACGTTGATGAACTCCTGCTTAAGGCCACCCCATTCATTTTTTTCAAGGTAAGGCAAAGCCAGTTTTCCAAAGTTTTCGGTACCGGCAATATCTTCAGCAGAAACACCGGGTAATGGAAAGAAACCGAGATAACGGTCTTTTTTTCCGCCAACCAGCCAGTGAAATATGGTAAAGATGCTAACAAGGTTCAGGTTCCTGTCGAACAAGGCTATTGTACCCACATGATTGGCTTTTGCATTGATGAGCATCGGTTTTATTTTCTCGAAAGCATTCGTCCACATATTTCTTACGCCGGTAAGCGTTATAACCGGCGTATCGGCTAACACTTTCAAAAAATTTTCATCATGCATTAAAGAATTAAAAGGAATGCTGGGTGATAAAAACCAGGGCTGATAACCTAAAACAATCAAATCATATTTTTCATATTTTAAACTGAAAGGCTTTAAAGGCTTAATGTTTCCCAAAACACAATCGGGCATTACACTAAAAAAACTTTTTGTTGTCCAGGGAAAAGGAAACTCCTGCTGCATGTGATACTGCACAAAGTCAACCTCATGGCCCGCAGCTATAAAGGGTTTGCAAAAGTTTGAAATAATTTCTCCCAACTGGCCGGTTTGCGAATAATAAATCGCCAGGATCTTTTTACTCATTATTGTAGATTGGTTGTTTTTAGTGTTGTAGATTGTTTGCTGTAGTCAATAATTATATGTTGTAATTCGGGCGATAAATTTCTAAAATTTTTTTCAATAAAGGCGGCATCTGCGGTAAGTTCATCTCTGTACTTTACAATCTTAGGCGCATGCTCCTGAATTATCAGCCGCATAAAACGGTATTCCGTATTTGAATTATCGTTTTTTATGGCGGCTTCCAGTTTTATGCGGCCATCTTTAAACAGGTTGAGTTTATTTTTAGCGCCGGTTACAAGCCCGGCTTTTTTCATCAAGAGCGTTCCTTCAAAAGCATCTTTATCTTTCAGGCCTGAAGATTGAACGGCTGTAATTTGTTCATCTATAGTTTTCACGGATTCTGATCTTACGGCATTGTAAAAAGCCTGCTTGTCAAAATCTTTCCTGTTCCTATCTTTTTGAGAAAATACCGTAATGAATAATAGTGAAAATAAAACTGCTTTCATGGTTTATCTATTTGGTTAAAAAGCGTTTAATTATATCTATATACAATAAAATTTAATCAGCTTAGAGCACTATTCAAATACTGCCAGAACCGGGCAAATTTAATTTATGAACCTTGCTTTTACTTGTTGTTTATTCTATTAATGTTAAAAACCTGCGGTAATTCTGTAGGGGCAAATAAAGTTTTTTTCAGTTATTTGCGCCCCAATAATATTTAAATAATAATCTGTTGCAGGGCAATAAACAATTTGAAGGCTTTTGGGCGGTAATTCTGGGTGGTTCCAGCGGTTTTGGTCTTGCTGCCGCAGAAAAACTGGCTGCACATGGTATGAACATCGCTGTTCTTTACCGGGAAACGGCCGCTGCAGAAAAACCTGTAAAACTGCATTTTGAGCAAATTGCCGAGGCAAACGAGGTAACTATTCTTCCTTTTAATATTAACGCACTGGAAGTAAATGGCCGTCAAAAATTCATGGAGACATTTACCGAAAAAGTAAATGCAGGCAATTGTGTGAAGTTATTGCTGCATTCTGTGGCGCGGGGCAATCTAAAACCTGTTGTTGCGGCAGATAAAAAAGAAACAATAACTACCGAAGATATTGCTTACACAAGCTATGCAATGGGCAACAGCCTGCTCGATTGGGCGCGCCTGCTTTTTGAAGCAAACCTGTTTTGTGAAGATGCCCGTATTATTGGTTTAACCAGCGCAGGCGCCCATAAATATTGGGAGAGTTATGCAGCAGTTTCCATAGCCAAAGCTTCACTGCAAAGCCTTGCCACCTATATGGCGGTTGAGTTTGGAAAACAGGGTATTAAAACGAACCTGATTCAAGCGGGGATAACCGAAACGCCTTCGTTAAAAAAAATTGCAGGTAATGATAAACTGATGCAGCATGCAAAGCAATCAAACCCGCTGGGGCGAATGACCACCACTAAAGATGTTGCAAACGTTATTTATCTTTTATGTATGCCGGAAGCTTCGTGGATTAACGGTGCTGTAATTCATGTGGACGGAGGGGAACACTGCCTGTAAAACAGAAAATATGTACGAAGAAGTTTTAAACCAGCTCCCTTATAAATCATCTTTCCGTTTTGTTGATACTATTATTTCATTGGATGAAAATGGTGTTGTTGGGGAATATACCTTGCGGCCGGATGCCTTTTTTTATGAAGATCATTTCCCTGGCAATCCCGTTACGCCCGGCGTAATTCTTACAGAAATTATGGCACAAATTGGCCTGGTAGTGTTAGGCATCTATTTATTAATGCAGGCAGGTTTATCTCCCGAAAAAAAAATAATTCCTTTATTTACTTCAAGCCAGGTTGACTTTCATAAGCTTGTGTTGCCTGGCGAAAAACTAAAGGTTGTATCTAAAAAACAATATTTTCGTTTTAATAAGTTAAAATGCACGGTAGAAATGATGAATGAAAAAAACGAAACGGTTGCAAGGGGCATATTTTCAGGCATGATGATACAAAGCAATAATAACCCGCTATGAGTAAAAGAGTTGTTGTTACAGGTTTGGGGGTTGTGGCGCCAAACGGCGTTGGCGTTCCTGCTTTTTTAAATGCTATTGAAAATGGTGTTTCCGGCCTTAAGTTCATGCCGCATTTCAGGGAATTGAATTTTAACTGCCAGGTTTGTGGTATTCCCGATTTTCAGTTTGACGACCTCAAAAACTATTTATCTGAAGTTGCCTTTCACGGTTTGCGGGGCAGCACAATAGGTTATGCTATTAAAGCCGCCGCCGATGCCTGGATGGATGCCGGCAATGCCATCAATACCGGCGAAATACACTGGGAAACCGGCTGTGTTTTCGGCAACAGCCTCGCTGATATGGAGATAATGAAACGGGTGATTACACATGTTGATATGAAGCAATCCCGCAAGCTTGGCTCAAAAGTGGTGGAGCAATTAATGAACAGCGGCGCCACAGCCAATATAACCGGCTTGCTGGGTATAGGAAACAGGGTAATCACTAATTCGGCAGCCTGCGCTACCGGCTCGCAGGCTATTTTAATGGGTTATGAATACATTAAAAGTGGTACTGCCAAACGCATGTTGGTAGGCAGTAATGAATATATTGACAGCTACGTGTTCAGCGCTTTTGATGCCATGCGCATTCTCGGAAGAAAGTTTAATGATGAGCCGGAAAAAGCATCAAGGCCTATGAGTGCAACGGCCTGTGGCTTTGTGCCTGGTTCCGGCGCCGCAGCGCTGGTATTGGAAGACCTTGATTTTGCACTGGCGCGTAATGCTACCATTTATGCAGAAATATTGGGCGGCGCTACCAATTCCGGCGGACAGAAAAAAGGCGGTTCTATGACCGCGCCAAACAGCGAAGGTGTTATTCGTTGTATAGATGCTGCTTTAGCGAATGCCGCAATTGATCCTGCTGATATTGATTTGATAAGCGGGCATTTAACAGCAACAATGGCCGATAAAATGGAGATTGAAAACTGGAGCAAAGCCCTGAACAGGAGAGGAGAAGATTTTCCGCTGATCAATTCCCTTAAATCAATGATAGGGCATTGTTTAAGCGCAGCGGGGTCAATAGAAAGTGTAGCTGTAATTTTGCAGCTCATGCATCAATTTGTACATCCCAATATCAATCTTGAGGATCCAAATCCTGAAATAACAGATATTGTAAGTGTGAACGCATTACCAACAAAAAAAGTAAATAAAGAAATTAATATTGCAGCTAAAGCTAACTTTGGGTTTGGCGATGTAAATGCCTGTTTAATTTTTTCAAAATTTAAAAAATAATGACGCGAGAAGACATTTTAGAGGAATTAAAAAAAGTTTTGGCACATTATACACCAGATAAGGAAACGCTTAATTCTATTGGCCCGGAAACCGATTTTGTAAACGACCTTAAAATAAATTCAGCCAATATGGTTGATATTATTATTGAAGCTGAAGAACGGTACGATATTGAAATAGATATGGATTCTGCTGAAAAAATACATAACATCGGCAGTTGTGTTGATGTTATTTTGGAAAAAATAAATGAGAAAAAATAGTATTGGTAACGATATTGTTGCTTTAACCAATACGGGCATTGAACGTGCCTGCAGTTCCAGGTTTTATTCAAAATTTCTTACAGACAGGGAAGCAGCCCTTTTTAATACAAATAATCTGGCAATTTCATTTGTGCAGTTTGTATGGCTTTGCTGGAGCATAAAAGAATCTGTATATAAATTCCAGAAGAGGCAGCAGCCGCAACTTTTAAAAGGCGGCTGGAAAATACAGGTGCACACAATAAACCCACCGGCAATTTCATCTTTTGCCATGCATCATAATTTATTAGAAAGTGAATTTATGCCGGTTGAATTTTGTTATGAAAGCGTAGCTATTATCAACACAGAGAAATATTATTCCTGGTCAATTATTACAGAAGAATTCATTTATACCATTACCACTGCTGAAAATGAGTATAAAAATATTTGCTGGGGCATAAAGAAAATTGATGACGCCAATCACTTTAACCAGTCATCCGAAGTACGAAAATTTTTATTGGCAAAATTCCCGGGAAATAACTTTGAAATTTTAAAAACACCTGCAGGCATTCCATATATTAAAGAGCATCCGGATGTGCTGCTTTCCTTAACACATGATGGCTTTTTTGTAGCCTATGCATTATTGCTGAATAATGAAACGCTGCAAAAAAATAATGCGGCCTGATTAACAGTTGAACCTGACTAAATTGACCATAATGAAGTATCTTTTATCGGTAATATGTTTATGTTTTATGATTGCTGCTTCAGCACAAAATATTAACTGGAGACAAGGTATTATAACAGATGAATTTATTTATGACACCGCGCCTTATCCTTCCTGCCATGCTTCAACAATTGCAGAAACGCCTGCAGGATTGGTAGCTGCCTGGTTTGGCGGCACAGAAGAACGCAATCCTGATGTTTGCATTTATCTGAGCAGGATGGTGAATAATAAATGGCAAACACCTGTGCAGGTGGCTGATGACATTGTGAATGATACATTGCGTTACCCGTGCTGGAACCCGGTGCTGTATCAAATGCCCGGCGGCGAACTGTTATTATTTTATAAGATTGGGCCAAGCCCTTCCACATGGAAAGGCTGGCTGAAAAGATCAACAGATAACGGTCTTACATGGAGCGCCGCAGAGGCTTTACCTGATGGTTTCCTTGGCCCAATAAAAGATAAACCTGTGATGGTTGGCAACAAATTAATTTGTCCGTCAAGCACGGAAAATAACGGCTGGCATGTGCACCTTGAAGTAACGGCTGATGCAGGCAAAACATGGTCAATGATAAAACTGGATTCTTCTATGGAAGCAATACAGCCTTCTTTACTTACCTATCAAAATGGCCATTTACAAATTGTATGCAGAACAAAAAGCCGCTGTATTGCATCAGCCTGGAGTAACGATAACGGCAAAACATGGAGCGCTTTAACCTGCACTGAATTGCCTAATAATAACTCAGGTATTGATGCTGTAACATTGAATAACGGTTTGCAGTTGCTTGTGTATAATCATGTATTGCCGCCTGCTGGTGCGGGAAATGGCAGCGGCGCAAGAACGCCGTTGAATGTTGCTTTATCAAAAGATGGCAAACAATGGTATGCGTCGGTTGTGTTGGAAGATTCTCCCATCAGTGAATATTCTTACCCTGCAGTAATACAATCAAAAGACGGCATGATACATATTGTTTATACCTGGCGCCGCGAAAAAATAAAATATGTAAAGATCGATCCATCGAAGCTGCAAATGATTGACATGAATAAATCGGGATGGAATACCATGAAGATTAATACTGACAAAAAAGGGCATTGATTTTATGTAACGGTGGTTAATACTGAAGTGGCAGAACAATTCAGTTTCAGATGTTGCATATAATCCGGCGTATTGCTGTAAACAAAATAATGAAGCAGGTTTTAATAATTATAGTTGTTTTGATGGCGTCATTAAATACCAGGGCGCAAAACGTATCTCCCCGGTTTAAAGTACTGGCATTTTATGAAAATGGCGGGCATCATATAGCCTATTCAAAAAGGGCTATTGTATGGCTGAATCAACTGGCCGCCGACAGCAACTTTACTATCGATTACAGGCAAAATACCAATGATTTTTCCGATAGCTTTTTATTGCAATATCAACTGCTAATCCAGCTTGACTTTGTTCCTTACGGATGGAATGACCAGGCAAAGAATGCTTTTAAAAAATATATAGAAGAAGGCAAAGGCGGATGGATTGGCTTTCATCATGCTTCATTGTTAGGAGATTTTGACGGGTATAAAATGTGGCCCTGGTTCTGCAGTTTTATGGGTGGCATTCAATTCAAAAATTATATTGCTGATTTTGCTTCAGGCACAGTGCATATAGAAGATACAACGTTTCCCGTGTTTAAAAATATGCCACGCTGGTTCACCATTAATAAAGAAGAATGGTACACGTATGATAAAAACCCGCGGCCAAATGTGCATGTGCTGGCCAGTGTAGATGAATCTTCTTATCAGCCTGGTAATGTAAATATAAAAATGGGCGATCATCCTGTTATCTGGACCAATGATAAAGTAAAGGCCAAAAACATTTATATATTCATGGGGCACGGGCCTGATCTCTGGGATAATCCTGTTTACGTAACGCTCGTTAAAAATGCAATTTTCTGGGCAGCAAAAAAATAATCATTTACTTATTATTGTGCACGAATAATCATTAAGGAAGTAACTAATGATAAAACCATTGCCAGCATGCAACCGGAACAATTGAAACAGCAGCTTTATAATGAATTGCTTTCTATTTTGGATTACTGGATGAAGCACACGGTTGATGAGATCAACGGCGGCTTTTTTGGCAAGATTGATAACGCCAATGATGTTTATGCAACCGCGCCAAAGGGCGCTGTGCTGAATGCAAGGATATTATGGACCTTTTCTGCTGCATACAACGCCATTAATAACGAAAAATATCTTTCCATCGCAACGAGGGCATTTGAATATTTACGTGAACATTTTATTGATAAAGAATACGGCGGCGTATGCTGGACAGTGGATTTTGAAGGCAAGGCGCTTGATTCAAAAAAACAGGTTTATGCCCTGGCATTTTGCATTTATGGTTTGAGTGAATATCACCTGGTAACAAAAAATAATGAAGCTTTAAATCTTGCATTGGATTTATATAAAACGATTGAAGAACACAGTTACGATAAACAATACAAAGGTTATTTTGAAGCCTTTGCGAAAGACTGGCTGGAAATGGATGATTTGCGTTTAAGTGCGAAAGATGCCAATGAAAAGAAAACCATGAATACGCATTTGCATATTATTGAAGCCTATGCTAACCTGTACAAAGTTTATCCGTTTGAAGATTTAAAAAATAAAATAGCTGAATTGCTTGAACTGTTTGATACTTATTTCATCGATCATAAAACCTGGCATTTAAGATTGTTTTTTGATGAGCAATGGAATGAAAAACCTAATGTAATTTCTTATGGTCATGATATAGAAGCTGCGTGGCTTTTACTGCAATGCGCTGAAATAATTAATGATAAAAAATGGATAAAGATTTATAAGCAGTATGCGGTAAAAATTACTGATGCAACAGCAGAAGGCCTGGATAAAGATGGTGGTTTATGGTATGAATATGAGCCTTTGCAAAAAGCTTTAATAAAAGAAAAGCATTGGTGGCCGCAGGCAGAAGCGCTTGTTGGTTTTTATAATGCTTATGAATTAACGGGTGATGATAAGTATTTGCAGCAAGCTGTTAATACCTGGCAATTTATTCAGCAACATATTCTTGACAGCAGCCACGGCGAATGGTTCTGGGGCGTAAAAGAAGATAATTCCGTTATGCAAAAAGAAGATAAGGCCGGCTTATGGAAATGCCCGTATCATAATTCAAGGGCTTGCCTCGAAATAATAAAAAGGGTGTAAGAAGTTCTTCCTCCGGCTGCATTATACACTATTCAACTTCGTTAACGCCGATTCTTTATGCGCTGCAATATGATCGGATTTATCGCTTTTAATTTCATATTGCGGATCGTTTTTCGTGGCGTGGTGCGTGTAACCTTTATAGTCAAAATCTTTTGTGTGTGCTTTTATTATAGTGCCTGAAACCCTTCCCGCTTCTGAATTCCAGCTCACTTTATCACCCACTTTAAACTTTGCTGCCATAAAATTTAAAATATTTTTTATAAGCGTTAACCCTTACAGGTTTGTTCCTGATGAATGGAAATTCTAAACAATCAAACCTGTGAGGCTATGCCTGGCACAATAAAAATTTCAAAGCTTTCCTGAACAATTTATTTTACTGAAGAATTAAGCGCCACGCATGCTTCCGTGGTAAGCACCCGGAAAGTAAAACTTTCCTGCAGGTACAGTTTTACCGCTGTTTCGGTGTGGCTGAGATAACCGATAGAAATGTCCTGCCCGAGGTCCAGTTCAAAATCGCCGCCGCGGGTAGAAAGCACAAAGCCGCCTTTAATTGCCGGCGCCCAGATAATTTCTCCTTCCACCAGCCGGTAAATATGTTGCAGCACCGGGTAACCTTCATCGCTGCCGCCCGTGGCTATTGTGTAAGCATCTGCACCCAGCACAAGCCTGTAAGGGCCATTAACGCCTGCAAGCCGCAATTCACTTATGGCCTGTGCCACTATATCAGGATAGTTACGCACGTTGGAAGATAATGTTAATGCTGCATTACTGCTTTCCTGCCGCATGCCCTGTATATTAGCTGCCGCATAACCTTCAAATATGGCGCGGTCTTCTGCAAAAGCTATTTTTTTCGCAGCATCTTTCAGCGGGTCCCAGTCAGAATCATCGGAGCCGCGTTCCACATCGTCAATCGCCTGCCGAGAAAGCTCAAACGGCACACGCAGTTCTGCCAATGCTTTCACTTCACGCTGCACAGCCTGTATGCCATCGCCCGGCGCTTCAATTTGTTTTGTGTGACCGGTGCCTGCCGCCGAAAAATCAAAACCTTTAGGGCCAACCACATCTACCACATGCCTTGCACCCAGGTGGCGTTTAAGGGTGCGGCTGGCTTCTTCTTCAATCTGGGCCCAGGCTTCATCAGAAATGGGAGCAAGTTCCCGGTAAAGATTATTCATATCTTTTTATTTTTTTAGTGATCCAATATTTAACGAGCCATCGCCCGGCAGCTTCCCCGTTTTGTCTTCTGCATTTGCGCCCCCGGTTTCCAGTGCGGGCAACCCCGATGCTACATTATCCAAAAATGTTGCCGACGGCACAAAGAACAATGTTCCTGTTTTGGCTGTGCTGAAATCCAGCAGCCTGTCGTAATTGCCCGGCGGCAGTCCAATGAACATATTATCGAGCATTTTCTTCACCGTGGTAAAGGTGCTGGCATAAGCAATAAAATAAGTGCCCATTTCATTGGTTGACATATTGCCAAAAGGCATATTATCCCGGATGATTTTAAGGTCATCGCCCACATTGCTTAAAGCAATATGCGAATTGGCGGGCTTTATATCATCCGGCATTTCCACATCATCCCATTTATACCTGCCAAACACTTTTTCCTGCTCTTCTACGGTTAATGCTTTAAAGGCAGCCAGGTTATGAATATATTTCTGAACAAAAAGATAACTGCCGCCGCGATAAGCGGGATCGTTATCACCAATCAAACCAAAATAGGCGCGGTCTTTTCCCTGCGGGTTTTCGGTGCCGTCCACAAAACCGAGGATAGAGCGCCCATCCCAATACCTGAAACCATGAACTTCTTCCACGCTTGTTGCAACGGGCGATAGCACCTCTGCAATAGCCGACGCCATATCATAACACAAGCTTTTACCTGTTCCTCTTATATGAAAATGCAAATCGCCTTTTGTGGAAACCGCCGTATGTTTTTCGCCAATTACCGGGGCAAAATTTTCCAGTTCCTCAGGCAGGGGCGTTGGAAGCTCAAGCCGCAGCCATGCATCATGCCCTATGCCCATTACGCAACTGGCGCCGGAATCGGGGAAACGGTTACCGGCTGAATTATTAAGGTTTATTACCAATGCACAAACGCGCTGAAAGCTATCTTTTACTGCGATGCCAGGCTTAAAGTTCCACACCATAAAAATGGCGTTGTCACCATGATAATCCAATACTTTTTGCGGCTCCGGACCCATATTCGGCAATGAAATAAAACGTTTCTGTAATAAAATAAGATTCTAACAAAACTACATTTTCGTTTTTAAAATGTATAGGTGATGTAAAATATCCTTCCGTACATTATTAAAATCTCATTACATTTGGTTTATCAACTAACTATTCGCCAAAAGAATGTGGTAATCCGTTCCGGCATTTGATTCATGAGCATCTGATAAGACTCTTTTCTTTGTTTTTGCCATTACTTGAAAATCAATTTTACTGAAATAATTTTCCAACTTTAATTTAAAGTCATCCCAAACAGTATCTTATAGAGAAGTTGCACAATTCTTTGAGGAGTCCATAAAAACATGTAGGCCAAGAATCAAACTGCATTGGCATTATTTCAACAATCGTTCATCAAACGTAAAGCGCTCGATGGAATGCACTTTTATTCGCGTAAAATCGGGATGTTGAGGGTTGATCAAATAATTGTGTTCTTCCGTAATGATTGCAGATGGAACTTGCAATACAGCAGTTTCATTTCCTTTTAACCAAGCATCTCCTATAGATTGGCAGGATGTATAATTGATATATTCCTGCCAGTTGGCCGGAAGCGTTCTTTTATCTATCTTTTTTATTTTCAGGTTGTCCGGTATTTCTATCAGCGTAACCCGGAAAAGATCATCTGTTCCGATGCTGCGCCGGTGAACCATGTTTTCCAAGCAGGCCAGCGCTCTTGTACTAGCCGAATAGAGCATAAAGTAACCATTGCTGTTCCAGCGGGCGGCACGCCCCGATGCCGTAAGATGGCCTACCCATTTTGCCAGGGTGATGCGATAAACGATCATGCCAGCGCCCCGTATTCAATCCTTAGTAATTCTTCTATAACCAGGTTGATTCCTCCTTGCGTATAGAGCAGGTCAAAGGGAATAATTCCTCCCAGCCCCGAAGCGGGTTGTTTCAACCATTGATTAAGGGCTTCTGAATCACCAAAAATTTCCTGCCCTTTTTTATAGAGCGCCATTAGCTGCAAAAGCTGTTCGCTTTCTATGCGGCCCAGCTTATGTTGCCGCATCCGGTAATTGTCAATCGTTTTGGGCGTAGCATCAATGAATGCAGCCAACTGATTTTTATTCAGGGCAGAAATCCGGATAATCTCGTCAAAAACAGATACTGCTAACCCTTCTGCAGCTTTCATTACCATCGCTATGGGGTTAGACAACTCTTTTTCATACTGGTTAAAAAGGGAAATCTTGGTATTTGTCGCTGCGCTCATAATAGAATTATTTCCTAACAAATATATGGAATAATTACGTTTAGTAAAACGTAAAATTTCTTTTCATGGAAGGTTTGTTGTTTGGCTTATCAAATTTATTTACAGGCTGTTTTATTACTTCAACTTTCTAACTCTCTACCAACTGTATATTATTATCAATTTCAACCCATGATCAAACAAAAAGGCTGTCAAAGACAACCTTTTCAAAACGCAGTTACTTACGCTCACCTTTTTTCAAGTAATTCTTTTAATGTTTTTTATAAGATGGAAGCATGTGCCTGAGTTTACTCACCTGAATATTGCCTTTTCTGAAATAACTTAACATGATAGAAAATAAAAAATCCTTGTAAATCAAATGATCTTACAAGGATTGATGCGGTTGAACCCTAAAAAGTCGGGAGGACAGGATTAACAGCACCTGTATAATAATTTGAAAACAAACTATTTATATTCCACCATTTTTTAGTCTCATAAGTTATCTCAATGAGAAAAAATGATTAAGAACTATTCTGCAAAGTAATAGTATAAAGATGTAAAATATAGACTCCATTATGCATTTATCTTAGCCCCTGCAAGCAGCTTTAAACCACCTTCAATAATTCGGGCATTATTTTCTTTAACCCATTTTATTGCATTGTCAGAAAAATAATAACCCATATATTCACTTTTTCTAACAAGAAACTCTTTTTGAAATAGTTTGAAGACTCCATTCATCCATTTTATAAATTCGACATCTTTATCTATAATAGCTCCTTCCTTATAAAAGGATGTGACACAGTAAAATCTACCGCGATGTAACTCCTTGTTGCTATATGGATAAAATCCACCAACGTCAAATTCTATGACGAGGCTTCTTACAACATCAAGATAGTAGTAATCTCTATTTTCAACTTGCTTGAAAAAAATCCCTTTTATAAATTCCTCTTTTGATAAAAAAAATTGAAAAATGTTCTCCTTCTCAAAAGAAATATCAGAATCAATTTTTGGAGCCTTAACATTAGTTCTAATAGTAAGGCATTGTTAGCTTTAAGAAAAGAATCTATCTTGTGCTTGTCGCCCGGGGTAATAAAAAAATTTATTTGCTTGGATTTCATAACTAACGAGACTTCTTACAACATCAATAATAGTAATCTCTATTTTCAGCTTGCTTGTTCCCCTTTTCTTGTCAGCAACCTAATTTTTTTAAACCACGTACTTGGACCTATTAGGATCTGGATTGCTGCAATAGCACATCTTAATTTATACTCTTTTATTTTTTTGCCTTCGCTTTGCCTTCCCAATAATTAAAAACTATAATTAAAATCAAACAGATAAAACTCCTAATACCAAATATCAAATTTGTTCTTAAAGGTATGTTATGCCCACTACCTTGAGCAATAATCCAAATTGAAACATTTAGAATGAACAGGATTATAAATATAATTTTTAGAATTAGCAACAACTGTCTCACATTCTTCGATATTATTGATTATGGACGGTGCCTTTGAAGCCTTGCTTTAATAGCGCCTGCAAAAATTGTGTTAGTTGTGCACTTGACATTCCTCTTAAGTCTAATGTATCGCCATCTTTTAAATTGCTTTTATTCCCTTTTAAAACATCAACAACAATTAGCACGGATCTGGTTAGATTCGCAGCTTCATATGTTGACCGGTACATGTCATTCATTAATTTTTTCATGGATGTGGAGGCGTCGGCAAAATTGACCACTCTTCGCCGGTTTAAGCTGACCAGGTATCGCCAAAGTATATTGACCACCTTTGGCCAGCCTAAATTGAC
>NZ_FOXQ01000020.1 GCF_900115755.1 Parafilimonas terrae | reverse complement strand
TTTGTTGCAGATGCCTTCAAAAACTCAATCCCAAAAACAAAAAAACGGTCTAAACCTTTTTGAAAAATCTGTCCAGTTTATAGGGGGCTAAGACAATAGAAACCGTTTTCTCTCAATTATGCGACCAGTTTATGATACAGAGAAACTATGCCAAATCCTTTGCAGGCTTCAAGTCCAGAATACTGGCAAAGGTTACAGGTTTTACTGTTTTACAGTTCTTAAATAAATTTATTTACAACAAACCGGTAAGCAGGGTTAAACATGCACTCGCGAATTAACTCCGCCAACAGGTTAAGCTTTATAATATTTTATTGAGCAGATATTACCATTAGGGTATTTTATCCGTGTTGATTGCTTCATTTTGCTTACTATCGATAAATCTATAGTCACCGTCTAAAATAGAAAAGGGGTTTAGTTGCGTTGAGTTTAAAAATGCTTTCCTAAATTCTTTGCCCCAAAAATTGCACCCGTCGTATAAAATTTGAAGATAATTGTTCATAACAAAAGAATTATCGTTTGGGGTTCTTATAATAAACTCTGGTTTGCCTATAAATGATATTATTTTTTTATCATTTATATCAAAACCAATTGTTTTATTGGTTACATCAACGGGTAAATAATTTTTTTCGCGGCAAATGAGGTATTTTAATTCTTCTGTATTTACTTTAAAAATAACTCCGTTGCAAACACTTTCTAACTGGTTATTTATTTCTATATTTAAAAAAACAGCAGATACTGCTTTTTGAAGTTTCTCTGAATAAACATCGTCTTTTATGCTCCAGGTTCTTTTGCAGCCTTGTATTGTTATTACCCACAAATCATTTTTAACCAGAGGGCGACGCAATGTTTTGGAAATACTGTTAAGATTTATTAAGGAGCCATATCCAAAAATGTAGGTTTGCTGCATAGTTTTAATTTGTTTTCCAGTTAATAGCTTCAGAAAAGTCCATTTTTATGACATCACCCTTTTTTAAGTTTTCTGCGTTTACCCAATAAAGTCCCTCAATTTGCGAAAACTTTTTTTTGTAATCAGGAAAGATGTTATACACTTTCAACTTATACTTTCTTTCGGTAGCGCCTGATATACACCAGGCTTTAATGACTTTCAGGTTTATTAGTTCCTCATCGTTCAGCACATACCTGAAGTCTATGATCAGCCTGGCTTTTACCGTGTCCTTTTCCATTTTAATTGCCAGAGTTTGGTTTTTGGTAAATGCGTTGTAGTAATGAGTCGAGGTAAGGAAAATCTTTGATGGGGTATGTATGGTTTCTTCTATTTCGCCCGGCGTTTGTTCATATGTTCCTTCAGGCAACTTTAGTTTAGGCTGCCAAGGGTTAAGTATATTTAAGTCAATGGTGCCTGTAGATGAGTCTTTTGCAATAAAACCGGTAATGGTCTCATTGAACTCATTGATTTTGAATAAAACATATTCATTGTAAATAGGTATAGAATGTTTTAGCCGAGGCAGGTAGCGATGATAAACTGGGGGGCTTGGACTTTTAACCGGCTGAAAGTGAATAAACTTGATATAACCTATTTTCTTCTGTTGTATTTTAATTTCATCAAAATGCTTTGCATGCAAAATTTCTGGGTTGTCGGCAATACTGCTATTATTTGTTCTCACAAAGCCATGGCGAGGCCTGGTTTCAAAAAAGCGACGTAGGGAGTGCAGTAGTGTTTGGGCTAGGTTTTCGGCAGAATTCCAGCCGTGCACAGTATGGTTGGATTTTATTTTATTTATGAAAGTTTCCAATTTGTTTCTCAAATCTATGTTTTCATATTCAATCTCTTTCCTTGTAAGGTTGTCGGGCTGGTCGTATATGCAGGCAATGAGGGGGATTTTGTTTTCCATGGCATAATTGTATTCCATTTCAGTGAAACTGGTATTGGTGTTTTCGTGCAGTGACCCGTATTTGCCTTTTATAATTAAGAGGTAATAATCGCAATCCTGCATATACTCGTTAATTATTTCAATAGGTGTTTTATCAGAAGCCGCAAAAAATTCCATGGCTACAGGCATGCAATTTTCTGCAAGCAAAGCATCTATTACTTTTTTGCGTTCATCTTTCAAGTCCTCAAACGTAGAACTAATAAAGACTTTATGAATTTTATAAATCATAGGCAGGCATTATATCCTTTGAAATCTATTTTGGGGTTGTTAGTTTAGCGCTATTAAGATGCTTTTATAGGCAGTTATATAATTTGTAAGTTAAGGTAATCTTTTTTTTAATATGTTTTATTTATTGATAGTAGAAAGAAGGTACGTAATATGTGTCTTTGCACATTACTTAGAAGCGGCATAGAAATATTTAGCACAAAGGTTTGACCAACCACACTACTTATTTCTTGTTATTAATTACTTACACCACCCTAAAATCTCGGTTTTTTCTCAAAACAAAAAAGGCCGCTCTTACGAACGGCCCTTTTAAAAATATAAACCCAAAGATTAATAATCCATGCCCATACCACCTGGCATACCAGCCGGGGCTGCTGCGGCAGACTTAGGTTCTGGCTTATCAGCAATCACGCATTCTGTTGTTAACAACATACCTGCGATAGATGCTGCATTTTCCAAAGCCACGCGGGCAACTTTAGTAGGATCGATGATACCGGCAGAGAATAATTTTTCATAGTTCTCTGTGCGGGCATTGAAACCAAAATCGCCTTTGCCGTCTTTTATTTTTTGTACAACGATAGAACCTTCAATACCTGCGTTAGCAACAATCTGGCGCAATGGTTCTTCCAATGCACGTTTAACGATGTTGATGCCGGTTGCTTCGTCTTCATTGTCTGATTTTAATTTTTCCAAAGCTTCAACTGAACGGATGAAAGCAGTGCCACCGCCAGGTACAATACCTTCTTCAACGGCTGCGCGTGTTGCATGTAAAGCATCGTCAACACGGTCTTTCTTTTCTTTCATTTCAACTTCAGTAGCTGCGCCAACATTTAATACAGCTACACCACCGCTTAATTTAGCAAGGCGTTCCTGTAATTTTTCTTTATCGTAGTCTGAAGTTGTAGTTTCAATCTGTGCTTTAATTTGATTGATGCGTGCCTGGATATCATCTTTAGAACCTGAACCGCCAACAATAGTTGTATTGTCTTTGTCAATTACAACGCGGTCTGCACGGCCTAAATATGAAAGGTCTGCATTCTCCAATTTATAACCTTGTTCTTCGCTGATAACGATACCTTTTGTTAAGGTAGCAATGTCATTCAGCATTTCTTTCCTGCGGTCGCCAAAGCCCGGAGCTTTTACAGCAGCTACTTTAATAGTGCCGCGCAGTTTGTTTACGATTAATGTTGCCAATGCTTCACCTTCCAAATCTTCAGAGATGATGAGCAAAGGAGCGCCCTGCTGAGCAATTTTTTCAAGAATATGAAGAATGTCTTTCATAGCGCTGATCTTCTTGTCGTAGATCAGGATGTAAGGTTTTTCCAGTTCAGCTTCCATTTTTTCGCTGTTGGTAACAAAGTAAGCTGAAAGATAACCGCGGTCGAACTGCATACCTTCAACAATTTCGATGTTGGTTTCAGTGCCTTTTGCTTCTTCAACTGTGATAACGCCATCTTTACCCACTTTGCCGAAAGCTTCAGCAATCAGTGAACCGATGGTATCATCGTTATTGGCGGAAATAGAAGCCACCTGCTGAATTTTGTTAGCGTCAGCACCTACGGTCTGGCTCTGAGATTTCAGGTTTTCAACCACAGCAGCTACAGCTTTGTCAATACCGCGTTTCAAATCCATTGGATTAGCGCCGGCAGCAACATTTTTTAAACCTTCGCTGATGATTGACTGTGCCAACACGGTTGCGGTAGTAGTACCGTCACCTGCAATATCTGCAGTTTTGGAAGCTACTTCCTTCACCATTTGTGCACCCATGTTTTCGATAGAATCTTCCAGTTCAATTTCTTTGGCTACGGTAACACCATCTTTTGTTACAGAAGGTGCGCCGAATTTTTTCTCTAACACCACATTACGGCCTTTAGGACCTAATGTTACTTTCACTGCGTTTGCCAATACGTCAACGCCGCGTTTCATTTTATTTCTCGCTTCAATATCGAAGAAGAGTTGTTTAGACATAGTATTTAATTTGAAAATTTAATAATTTGAAAATTTGAAAATTGAGTTTGAAAACCTGAAGCTGCTAATATTATCAAATTAGCACATCTTCAAATTTTTAAATTAAACAATCGCCAAAATGTCGCTTTCTCTCATAATAAGATAATCAGTGCCTTCGATGCTGATTTCAGTACCGGCATATTTGCCATACAGTACAGTATCGCCCGCTTTAACGGTTACAGGCTCGTCTTTTTTGCCGGGGCCTGCTGCTACAACAGTGCCACGCTGTGGTTTTTCTTTAGCAGTGTCAGGGATGATAATTCCGCCTGCAGTTTTTTCTTCGGCTTTAGCCGGTTCGATTATTACCCTGTCGTGTAATGGGGTAACCTTGATGTCTGTTTTAGCCATAAAATGTATAAATTTTAAAATTTAACTGAATAGATGTTGCCTGTCGGCAGGCAAACCGTTATCAATTTTTTTGCCACTGCCGGGCTTAAAGCCAAATTTTCACGGAATTGCTTAACCCTGACAGTTTTAAAAGTGGCGGCAAAGAAAAGCTTTCAGAAAGGAATGACAAAATTTCACTTGCCCATCAATAGAAATTCCACGGGTTTATGAAAATCATTAAAGTTTGTGCTTTAAGCCTTATTTTTTATGTTATCAGCAGTTGAACAAATGGCGTTTTCTCCGCCTGAACCCCTTTATACAAGCAGGGTGTCATCTCATCTATCCCGGTTTTAATCGCGGGCCCCTTCAGCAAGCAGTGCAGATGGCATCGGGTGCCAGGAACCTGGGAACCTCTGTGCAAAATTTGAAAAATATGTGTGATTGGGCAGGAAATGGTAACGGAACCCGGCAGTTATTAAAAATTAATTACCACTTTAGCCTTTTTCTTTTTCGCAGGCTTCGTCCATTTTGGGCCGTGCTTTAATATCTCCACGGCTTTTGTGCTATACACATCATTGGGCGATTTGGTTACTTTAATATTATAAGGATTGCCGGAATTATCTATCAAAAATTCCAGCTCTACAAGGTCTCTTGGATTAGTTATGCCTGATG
Organism: Parafilimonas terrae; assembly: GCF_900115755.1. Classification (GTDB taxonomy): domain Bacteria; phylum Bacteroidota; class Bacteroidia; order Chitinophagales; family Chitinophagaceae; genus Parafilimonas; species Parafilimonas terrae. The sequence continues at coordinate 29,979 of NZ_FOXQ01000020.1, read as the reverse complement.
TTGTGGTGTCTTTATTCAATTGTGTAACCACATAATTATTAAAATTATTCCACCCGCCCACCGGCATGGCAGAATCGCCGCTCATTTTCCTTTGCGCACGAATGAGTGAATCTGTAAAAGCATTTCTTTTCCTTTTTATACCGTAACCGGTAACTACCACATCGTTTAAAGACCCGCTGCTTTGTTTTAACATGATTGGTTTATTAAAACCCTGCTGTAATGCTGTGCTCTGGGTGTTATACCCAACCGTACTTGCAGTTACATGTAATAATGTATCATTTTTTTGCAGGTTGAAATCACCGTTTATATCGGTTAAAACTGCAGCTTTATTGTCTGCTGAAACCACAGAAACGCCTGCAATAGGATTATTGTTTTCATCAACCACTTTTCCGGAAAAAGTAGTTGGCAGAACAGAAAAGCCGCTAACCTTTCCCCGCAGAGCTGTTTGCATACTGTCTGCATTAGCAGCAGCTGCAGAATATGCCCTTGACATCATCGTTTTTTCAGGAATGGGGGCGGGGGAAGCTGCAATGGCAACATCTGTTTTATAAGAATCTTCTTCCGCTTCAATTGGTGTATTTGCATTAGCAACTTCAGCTTTTTCTTTCTCCTTTGTTTTAGCCGATGAAGGCTGTGTTTTTTTTGCCGTTTTATTTTCTGCAATTAATAAAGTTGTATCTGCCTGTTTAATTACATTACCAGTATTAGCAGGTGCAGCAAAAGAGTCTTTTACAGCTTCTTTTTTAACCGGCGCCGGTTGCACTTTGGCAATCTCTGCCTGCTTATCTGAAGACGATGTTTTTGTTAAGAAAGATATTACCAAACCAACGCCTGCAAGCACAACAACCAATGCAGCAATATTCAGCCATCTTGTTCTTTTATTAAAGGCAACAACTTTGGCTTTTTGCTTTTCTGCAAACAGGCCCGCATTTATCTCATTCAAATGTTGTTTGGCGGTGTTAATATCGGCTTCATTAAAACCTTCTATAGCATCGGCGAGAAATGGGTCCTGCAAGGCAGCTTTTTCTATGTCATGCATTTCTGTTGCAGACATTCTGCCCTGCAAATACCGTTGAATATCTTCAAACGAATAATTGATATGTTTTAACGGCTCAGCCATTTTTTTCCATACAGATTTTTAAATTACGCCGCCCGTTTTGTATAAGGCTTCGCACTTTATTCCATTCATAACCGGTTTGTTCAACTATTTCATTATAACATTTGCTTTCAAGATAAAATAACTGAATGCTTTGCTTTTGTTCATCCGGTAAATGTTCAATACAAAATTCCAGCTTTTTTAATTCGCTTTCTTTTTCAAGCACATCGTCAAGATGCGAAAAGTCTTCCGATTGCATAACGGTTGGTGTAAATTCGACGATTTGCATTTTTTTATCTTTCCGCAACTGCATCAGGCAATGGTTTTTTGCCACTACATATAACCAGCTCTTAAAATTATCCACCTCGTGTGTTTGCAGCTTTGTTAATAATTCCTGGTAAATATTCATCACTGCGTCCTTTGCCGCTTCTGCATCTTTTAAATATTTCATGCAAACGCCATATACCAGGCTAGTGTAACGCATATACAACTGGGCCAGCAATTGCTGGTCGTTTTGCTTTTTGAATTCAACCAGCAATGCTTCATCTGTTAATGATGCGATGGATTGTATATGTTTTAACTGTGCGGGCAAATTTTAATAGTTAACCACAAAGGCACAAAGATGCACAAAGCTTCGTGAAACTTCGAGCTTTAATGCTTCGTGGTTCAAAATTTATGAAAGCATAAAATTTTTTTCTGCATCCTTATGTAATCAGAAAATTGTTTGCATCTCCTTATTAAACCAGCGGCTATGCGAACAAAGAAATCATACACAAAAATCATTATGTGCATCATGATTGCCCTGCTTTCTTTTTCAATTGTAAAAGCGCAACAAAAAGCAAAACCGGCATACCCGTTTACAGATAGTTTAAACCATGGTGTTTTAAGGTTGCCAACGCCAAAACTTACTTACAAAGGCAACAGCAATCATTTTGATATTTATACTGCAACACCGGATAACATGTACGTTATAAAACCCGACAGCACAATTCGTTTCAATATGCCAACGGGTAATTACAGTATAATAAAAACACCCATCTCAAAACCTAAAGAGAAGTAATTAAGTAACCGTTAATCAACCAATAAAATAATCAATATGAAAAAAATATTTTTTGCGGGCATTTTGCTCGCCCTGCTGAGCTTTGCCTTTACTTCAAAAACAAACAGAACAATAACAGGAACGATACAGGATGAAAATGGAAAGCCGGTTATGGGAGCCTCTGTTGTTGCAAAAGGCACAAAAAACGGGGTTGTTTCAGATGCTAATGGTAAGTTTTCTATTGTTGTTGATGATAGGGTTAAAGCGCTGGAAGCATCCTCTGTTGGTTATAAAACGGCAACAGTAAAGCTTTCTGATCAATCAGATTATACAATTGTGCTAAAGCCTCAAATTTCAAAACTTGATGAAGTTGTTGTTGCAGGTTATGGAAGCGAAACTGCTGATATTGCTTTAAATGCAGCGCCGGTATTATCTCAACAATTAAGCGGCAAGGCTGCAGGTATTTATATACGGGGTAATAAAAGCATGAGCTATTCAACCCGGTATAAAGAGGAAAAAGAATATGATAAATCATGGCGTTACAATGGCAACTTCAATACAGAAGGTTATGACCACATTGTTGAAAATCCATTCCTAAAAACAAATGATAACCCGCTTTCTACCTTTTCTATTGATGTAGATGCCGCGTCATACGCCAATGTACGCCGCTTTATAAATGATGGCCGGTTGCCGCCTGCTGGTGCAGTACGTATTGAAGAAATGATCAATTATTTCAACTATAGTTATCCACAGCCGCAAGGCGATACGCCATTCAGCATTAATACAGAAATATCAAATTGCCCGTGGAATGCCCAGCATAAATTAGTAATGATTGGATTGCAGGGAAAGAAAATTTCAACCCAAAACCTCCCTGCTTCCAATCTTGTTTTCCTTATTGACGTTAGCGGAAGTATGAATGAGCCTGATAAATTGCCATTGGTGCAATCATCTTTAAAATTATTGGTTGACCAATTGCGCCCGCAGGATAAAGTTGCATTGGTGGTTTATGCAGGCAATGCAGGTTTGGTGTTGCCATCAACAAGCGGCGATGAAAAGATGAAGATCAAAGATGCCATTAATGCACTGGAAGCAGGTGGTTCAACTGCAGGCAGGGCAGGCATTCAGCTTGCTTATAAAGCTGCCCGGAATAATTTTATAAAAGGCGGCAATAACCGTGTTATACTTTGTACCGATGGAGATTTTAATGTGGGACAGAGCAGTGAAGATGAACTGCAAACCTTGATAGAAAAGGAGAGAAGCTCAGGCATATTTCTTTCTGTGCTGGGCTTTGGAACGGGTAACTACCAGGATGCAAAAATGCAAACGCTTGCCGATAAAGGAAACGGAAATCATAATTACATTGATAATATCAGCGAAGCAAAAAAAGTCTTTGTAAATGAGTTTGGCGGAACATTATTTACTATAGCAAAAGATGTAAAGCTGCAGATTGAGTTCAATCCCGATAAAGTACAGGGTTACCGTTTGATTGGTTATGAAAACCGATTATTGAACAAAGAAGATTTTAACGATGACAAAAAGGATGCAGGTGAATTGGGCAGCGGCCATACAGTTACGGCTTTATATGAATTAATTCCCGCCGGTATAAAAGATACAATGTTGAAAGATGTGGACGCATTGCGCTATCAAAAAATAAAACCATTATCAAAGAGTGGTTTTAATGATGAGGTAATGAATATAAAACTGCGTTATAAAGAACCGGATGGCGATAAAAGTGTTTTGATTGAACGTTCGCTAAAAGATGAAGACATTGCTTTCAATTCAACATCAGGTAGTTTTCGTTTTGCAACCGCCGTTGCAGCATTTGGCATGCTGCTGCGCGATTCTGAATATAAAGGCGAAGCTGATTTCTCAAGTGTAAAGAATATAGCACAGTCTGCAATTGAAAATGATGACGAAGGTTACAGGAAAGAGTTTATCAATCTTGTAAAAAAAGCATCATCATTAAAACAAAAAGAAACGGCTTCTGTTATTGTTGATGACAATGATGACTGAACAATCGTTCTATAATTTATTTATAGCGGGGAGCTTTTGGTGGCTTGAATAATAAAAGTATCATCGCTACTTACCGGTCTGACGCTTTTCGAGGCTTAAAAAGAATTAATTGTTTACTGAAGCGTCTGACCGGTTTTCAAGACCAATCTGGTCAAATAACTCAATAGTTTCTTAAGCTGTAAGAAAGTTATTTATAATTAGTCAAACTACTTTATTTCAATGCTGCAGTTAATCCATTCGGCGTCAAAAGATGCATTATATTTTTTATAGAAATTAATGGCTGGTTCATTCCATTCCAATACCTGCCACACAATACCATTAAACTTTTTTTCTTTGGCTTCTTCAATCAAACGGTCAAACAATAGTTTGCCAATACCTTTGCCGCGTGCTTTTTCGGTAACTAAAAAATCTTCAAGATACATGCGTTGTCCTTTCCATGTGGAATAACGTATGTAGTATAAAACAAAGCCCAGCACAATGCCATCTTCTTCCGCTGCAAAGCCCCACCACACGGGCTTTTCGCCAAACCCGCTTTCAATAAAATGGTCAAGCGTTACCGTAACTTCCTGCGGCGCTTTTTCATAAACCGCCAGTTCATGCACGAGCTCAAGCAGGCGTGCGCAATCTTCTTTAATTATTCTTCTGATTGTAATACTCATAAATTAATTCATTTGTTCAACAAGGTTGGCCACATCTGATGCGCAACCAAAACTTAAAGTAAAACCACTGCCGCCATGTCCATAATTATGTATGATATTAGTATCGGGTTCACGCTCAACCCTCACCTGCGGACGATAAGGCCGGAGGCCCGCCCAGTTGCCTAATATCTTATGGTTTTTTAATTGAGGAAATACATTGTAAGCGTTGGAAAGGATGCGTTCCAAAGTTTCAGGTTCTGTTACTGCATCGTAAACACCGCGTTCATAAGTGCCGCCAACAATCATCGCATCTTTACGCGGCACAATGTATAAAGGTGTTTCATTGTCCATATAAATAGGCATCGACGTATCTGTTTCAAGCAGAACTATTTGCCCGCGTATAGGGATGATGGCATCATCATGGCATAAACTGCGTGCTCCCAAACCCGTACAATTAATGATGATATCGAACGATGAAAGCTCATCAAAGCTCTTTACTTCCTGTTGTTTGAAAACAACATTACGTGTTGAAAAAATATTTTGCAGGTAAGGAAGGAATATCTGTGTTTCAACCAGCGGCACCAATACATCATAAGCTTTTTGCACATCAGGTGCTAACTGATTTTCAGGCACTATTGTACAAACGCCTTCCGGGATAAATTCAAGCCATACTGGTGCTTCTTCCACTACATCTTTACGTATTACTTTTAACAGGTGTTTCATGCTTATGCCCGACGAAGCATCGTTTGCAAGCTCTTTAAAGAAATCATAGCTCTTTTTGCTCCATGCGATGCCGCGTTTATCAAACCTTATCTGGTAAGGATACCAGAATGCCGCAGCCCTGTTAGATGTAATGTTGGGAGAAAATTCTTTTGCCAAAACTGTTATATCATATTTATTGCTGCCGCTTAAAATATAAGCAGTAGCAAGCCCGCTTATACCAGCGCCAATAATTACAATTTTTTTATTCATATCGGTTAATGCTTTTTTAATAAGGCTGCAAGCTTCATGCTGTAAGCTGCAGGGCCGGGGCCAATAGCCACGAGTTGTAGTTTTTTGCGTTTCAATATCATTAAAAGATATTTTCTGAAATATTCAATAATCAATGCTCAATATTCAATTGATCATTTCATTGATGTTACCAATTGAACATTGATTGTTGAGTGTTGAATATTGAGTGTTCTAAAACAACATCATTGGTTCACCATTGCAACATTATTTAGTGGCCTCGCCTACTATACTTATATCGCCTTTGCCAAAATAGAAGCTGGTTTTTACATTCACTGTAACTTTTTTTCCATCAAAACTGCAAATATAGGTGTATGTATGCGGGCTCTCAGTGAAGCGTAATGTAAGTTCCAGCGTTTTATCATCTGTCCATCTATAAGCGCCATCTGTAACAAATGCAGGCAAACCATTAAGGCTGTTCTTTGCGCCGGCAACAAGATTGGGGCCATGCATGGTTGTTGTACTGCGCATCCATTTGCCAGCGCCAAAAGCGAAATTGTGTGCCGCCGTATCGGTTATAGTTGCATAACAAACATCATTATCAAATTTGAATGAGATTGATTGAATGTTCTTTTGGTTTGGTTGCAATTTGAAAGTCTTGCCTTTTAATGTTTTTTGCAAAGAAGATGCGCTTGCATTTGCCGGTATTGATAATGCCAGTGAAGCTAATTTTTCTTTTAGTTGTGATGAAGCCGCTGCATCTGCCGGCAATGCTTCGTCCTGCAATGCGGGCAATATATATTTCCATACAAGGTCAATCTCTTCCTGCATATCGGGCGTTTCGGCAGTTATTGCAATAACTGCATCTTTTTTTGGTATTACGATTATATATTGGCCAAACGCGCCATCGCCGCGGTAAGCTTCATTCCTGCAGCGCCACATCTGGTAGCAATAACCTTGCAGCCAGTCGCTTGAATCCCTTTTTGATTGCGGTGCATCGGGATCCTGTAAAATCTTTGCAGTAGTAGCTTCTTCAATCCATGAAACAGGTAATAATTGTTTACCATTCCAATTGCCTTTTTGTAAAAATAACTGCCCGAATTTTGCCATGTCTTCTGTCTTCAATCTCAATCCCCAGCCGCCTGTATTAATACCACGTGCATCTGTTTCCCAATCTTCGCCATGAATACCTAAAGGTTCAAATAAACGTGGTTTTAAATAATCAAGCACTGTTTGCCCCGTTACTTTTTGAATAATAGCAGCAAGCATGTAAGTGCCTAAAGAATTGTATAAAAATTCTGTGCCGGGATAATGCAATATTGGCGTTGATAAAAATCCCTTCACCCAATTACTGTCGCGGCCAACAACTGCGCCGGTAGGGTCAGGCTCCTGGCCGTCACTCATGCTTAAAACATTTTTCACCGTGAGTGCGGATAAGAAGGCATTAACAGTATCCGGCAAATCGTTTGGAAAAAATGATACAACCTTATCATTTACCGATAATAAATTTTCGCTTACTGCAAAGCCTATCGCAGTTGCTGTAAAGCTTTTGCTGGTTGAATACAGCGTATGTTTCAGATCGGCACTATAAGGGTTCCACCATCCTTCTGCAACTACTTTTCCGTGACGCAACAGCATAAAACTGTGAAACTCTGTTTTGCTTGTATTGGCTGCATCTAAAAACTGTATAATGTTTTTTGAAGAAACACCTTCGGCTTCCGGTGTGCTGCGGGGAAGCGATGACTGGCTGTTTACCTGAACACAGAAAATAATAAACAGCAATGCAACAATTGATTTTTTATATATCATAGCTTAGTAATGATTGAATCGCTAATATACCATGTGTTCTTTATAAGAAAGGACAGTTTATTTCTTATATCATTTTATACTTGCCGGTATTGAACTACTTTATTAGGGGAAGGAACAAATTATTAATAGACTCTGCGTAAGTTGGATGTGCAATAACCATCTCTGCAAGTTGGGTATAAGTTATTTTGCCAAGCATTGCCATTTGCAATGCGGCTATTGTTTCACCTGCTTCTTCACCAATAATGGCAGCGCCTAAAATTTGTTTTGTGTCTGCATCAACTACTGCTTTCATCATACCTTTTGTATGATTGGTTTCCCTTGCCCTTGCCACGTGTTTCATTGATAGCGTGGCTACTTTATAATGCAGTTTTTGTTTCCTGGCCTCTGTTTCAGAAATGCCTGTGCGGGCCAGTTGCGGATCGGTAAACATGCAATAAGGTACCTGCCTGTTTTGGGTTGAATTATTTTTTCCATTCAATAAATTATCTTTCAAAATAACATAATCGTTATAGGAAATATGCGTGAACTGTGGTTCGCCGGTTACATCACCGATAGCATAAATGCCATTTGCAGAAGTTTCGAGTTTATCATTCACTTTTATAAAACCACGTTCATCTGTTGCTACATTGGTTATCTCCAAATCCAATGGTTTTGTATTGGGTTTTCTGCCGGTTGCAATTAAAAGATGCGTTGCACTTAATGATGATGTTTTATTATTTTCTGTGAACGCTACACTTATTTTTCTGCCCGACTTTTTTACACCTGATACATCAACCCCGGTATGAATATGTATATTTTCAGTTTCAAGTATTTGCTGTATGCACAAGGCAATATCACGATCTTCTTTTGGAAGAAAATCTTTACTTCTTTCGAGAATGGTTACTTTACTTCCAAACCGGCTGTATGTCTGCCCAAATTCCAGCGCTATATAACTGCCACCGATAATGATCAGCGATTCTGGTATTTCTTTTAAATCCAGTAATGACTGTGATGTATAATACTTAATTTCATCAAGGCCTTCAATCGCAGGAATTGCAGGGCTGGCGCCCGCATCAATAAAAATCTTTTCAGCCTTTAATTGCATTATGCCGCCTTTGCTTAATTCTACTGATAATTCTTTAAAACCGGTAAACTTCGCCGCTCCTTCTATATAAGTAAGATGCGGTGTGGAAGTAAGACTATTATGCAAACCATTTCTTGATTCATTTACAACCCTGTTTTTGAATTTCATTATTGTTCTTATATCAACCTCATGTTTTGCAGCATTAATGCCCCACTCTTTTGCATGCTTAACATTATATGCTGTTTTTGCACAGGATATGATTGTTTTGGTTGGCGTGCAGCCATAATTAATGCAGGTGCCCCCGGCAAATTTTTTTTCAATCAATGCTGTTTTCCATTTTGCTTTAGCCAGTGCTTTTGCAAGCGGTGCGCCTCCCTGGCCAGAACCGATTATGATGGCATCAAATTTTTTCATGGTTATTGTAACGGTTGTGTGAATAAATTAAGAAGCTGTTTAAAAACATTCTATAAAATACTTCAAAAGTAACAACAGCATTTTGAAAAGGATGATTATTAAACAGCCTCTTGAATATAAAACTGCAAAGCAAGCAATGCGTAAAACTGCATTTACAGCCTGTAACAGCGCTTAATTCTTTATAAACTTCAATGTTTGTATTAATTCTCCTGCCTGCACCTGCAGAAAATATACACCGTTCATTAAAGATGATATGTTCACCTCTGCATTTACTTTACCATTGTTTTTAAGGTTGTATGTTGAAATGATTTTTCCATTAACATCAATAATCCTTGCCAGAATATTTTCAGTGCCCGCCGGTATGGAAATATGTAAAATGTCATGTGCCGGGTTGGGAAATATATTCACGCTTGTTGCTTCAGTAACTTCAGGGTTTTCAGCAGCCATTGCAGCCAATGTTTTTGTTACAGTCACTTTTATTTGCTCTTCATCATACAAGGCTGGCGTGCCATTGTCTGTCGCTCTTATCTTAAATGTAAAGGTTCCTGCAGCCGTTGCTTTCCACTTAAATGCCCCGGTGGTTGCATTTATGGTTGCGCCTGCAGGAGCGCCAATTAATGAATAAGTTATTTTCTGACCTGCATCAGCATCAGTAGCCTTCGCCGTAAATTTTAGTGTTGAATCTTTCTTTATTGTTTTGTTACCGATGGCTGCAAGCACCGGCGTGTCCGGCATTGGCTTAACAGTTATTAAAACAAATGCTTTTGCTGAAGCAATGCACCCAACCTTTACGAGGTAGCTAAAGCTGTCTTTTCCACTGTAATTTTTATTTGGCGTATAAGTCATTGCGGGTGCAGTGCCGGTTAGTTTGCCATGTACAGGTTTATTTATGATTGTATATTTCAACGGGCTTCCGCCGGAACCGCTTAGTGTTATCTGTACTTTACTGTCTTCATTTACGCTTGCTTTTTTTGCATCGGCTACAAGATTATTTATTGGTGCGAAGATTAATGCGCTGTAAGCATTGCCGCCATCAGTAGCCAGGTTAAGATGCCGTAAAACTGTAAGCGTTCCTGATGTTGTAAGCTTAAAAATTGTGCCTGCATTATAAGTGCCGCCAATGCTTGTTGTGCCATACAGCATTCCATCAGGGCCTTGCATTAATGTGCCCTTCGGCATTCTGCCCTGGGTGGTTTTATTAAGCGCTACAACCATTTTAATTGACCCATCGAGCCCTGCCTTAAAAATAGTACCGGCTGCATTGGCGCTGCCATCGCTGCAGGTGCCATATAAATATCCATCCTTACCCTGAATAAGGCTGCCCATTGGGTTATAACCTTCATAGCTGCTGTTAAAGGTGTGCAGGTTTGTATAAACGCCTGTACGGGTTAATTTAAAAATGCGCCCGCTGTTGCTTGTCATTCCATAAAAATTACTATCCTTTGCCTGCAACAGGCTGCCTTGCGGTGCGCCGCCATCCGTTGCAAACACAAAACTTTTTACTACTGTAAAATTGCTGCCTGAAGTTTTCAGTTTAAAGATGGTACCTGCATTGCCTGCTCCGCCGCCGGTTGTCATCCCGTATAAAAAGCCATCTTTTGCCTGAATTAAATTCCCGGCGGGAGTTCCACCCTCAGTTGAACTTATAAAATCATGTATCACGGTAAATACGCCGGCTGGTGTTATTTTAAAAATAGTGCCATACGCTTTTATGCCGCCGGTTGAAGTCATGCCATAAAAATTACCATCGGATGCAAGTAAAAGGCTGCCTTTTGGGAAACCGCCTTCAGTTACTTTATTAAATGAATGCAATACGGTTGCAGTGCCGCCACAAATTTTTACAATACTGCCATGGCCATAAGCGCCGCCTGCATTCGCCATGCAATAATAAGCGCTGTCTTTTCCTTTGATAAAAGAACCATAAGGAGTGTTGCCCTGCACCGAACCATTGAATGTGTTAAGTATGGTAAAATCGCCTGCAACAGTTGTTTTGAATATAATGCCATAATTAAGCAAGCCGCCGGCGCTTGCCATTGCATAGAGATTACCATCGTTGCCTTTGGCCGGTACAGAAGAACTGCTGCTGCCTTCGTTGTTATAATCCAATGCGTGTATAATGGTGTATTTGCCTGTTGTAGTAAGCCGGTAAATTGTTCCGCCGCTTTTTGTTCCGCCGGAGCGGGTGATGCCATAAAAACTTGTATCGTTGTATTGCATAAGGCCGCCATAAGGATAACCGCCATCTGCACCAACAGAAAGGTTTTTTAATACTGTGTAAGCGCCTTTGTTTGAAATTTTAAAGATGGTGCCGCCGCCGTATTGACCGCCGCCATAGCAGGTGCCATATAAAAATCCATCTTTTGCTTTAAGTAAATCGCTTTGCGGATAAGTGCCGTCCGTTGTGGAATTGAGATGCCTCAATACGGTAAGCACACCGGCTTTTGTTACTTTAAATATCGTTCCAAAACCATATTGGCCACCAGCGTAAGTAGTGCCATATAAATTGCCGTCGCCGCCTTCGGTTAAACTGGCATAACTGTTAGCGCCTTCTGTTGTTTTAACCATCGAATGAATAACAGAATACACGCCGCCGGGCGTTAATTTAAAAATAGCGCCGCCGCCTGTGGTGCCGCCATTATAGGTTATTCCATAAAAATTACCATCTGATGCCAGGGTTAAATGCCCGTGCGGATTAGCGCCATCTGCATAAGCCAAATGTTTTATAACACTAAAATCACCAGCGGTTGAAATTTTAAAAATAGTACCATAAGTATTTGTGCCGCCGGCTGCAGTTAAACCATACAGGTACCCATCTGCGCCTTTAATTAATTCACCGTAAGGATAGCCGCCATCGGTAGCATAAACAAGTTGCCTTAATATAGTTATTTCACCGGCTGGTGTCATTTTAAAAATAGTTCCATAATTATTCGTGCCGCCGCTGTTCGTCATGCCATAAAAATTGCCATCCGTATCTTTAAATAAACTGCCGTGAGGCGTATTACCCCAATCGGTAAAGCCATTAATAATTGAAAAATTATTGCCGTTGGTATTTATTTGAAAAGCTGTGCCTTTGCCATTAATGCCACCATTTGATGTTAAGCCCACGAGCACATTCTGTGCTTTTGCATTAAAAGAAAATGCAAGTAATAGTGCTATCAGTAAAATATTTATACTGCTTTTTTTACAGTGCAGTGCATTGTGGTTTTGATTAGCGGAAAAATGATTCATAAAAAAGTTTTAGTTGTATTGATGAAATTGTTCAGATGAATTCCGCTGTAAATTTTTTTTGAATTAAGTACAACAGCAAGCCTGTGATGACTGAATTGTATAAATGGGTTGATGAAATGTAAAAGGCTGAGCTGTTAGTGATGCTGTATATATGTGAAATTGACTTCAAATTAAAATATAAGCCCGAAAACCTTTACCGGCATTGCATTTAAGTATTGTATGGAATACTACATGTCATCACTTTTTTTTAGCAGTTGATACAGTTGTTGATTGACGCCGCTTTACCGCCATTCTACTTTCGTGCGGCATTTATGAAAAAAATAAATCCTTTTTTATGATAAAGAAAATTTTAAAATGGACGGGCATTATATTGCTTGTATTAATTGCCGGTATATCTATTACAACTGCATCGAGGCAACATTTAAAATATGATGCGCCTTATCCTGATATACATGCTTCAAAAGACACTGCTGTAATTGCACGCGGAAAACATTTGGTGTTCAGCATTGCACATTGTGCAGATTGCCATAGCCTGGTTAATGCAGACTCCATGCTGCAGGCAGGGCAGGAGCCGCCGCTTTCAGGCGGTTATGCATTTAAAATGCCGCTGGGTACTGTTTATTCAAGAAATATAACGCCTGATAAAGAAACGGGTATCGGCAACAGGACAGATGCCGAATTAGCGCGGGTTATACGTTATGGCGTGCATGCAAACGGCGAAGCAGTTTATGAGTTTATGTCGTTTCATGATATGAGCGATGAAGATTTAACGGCAGTTATATCTTATTTAAGAAGTACAAAACCTGTAAAAAATAAAGTGCCTGAAAATACTTTGAACGTTATGGGCAATATTGTAAAAGCATATATGGTGAAGCCGGTTGGGCCATCCGGGAATGTGCCTGTTGCGTTGCAAGCAGATACAACTGCTGCCTATGGAAAATACCTTGTTTTTAATGTGGGCAATTGTATCGGCTGCCATTCAAAACGCGATTTAAGCGGCAAGTTTGACGGGCCATATCTTGCAGGCGGTAATCCTATAAATGGCTTAATACCACCTAATCTTACCAACGATTCCACCGGACGTATTTTTACCTGGTCGCAGCAGCAGTTTGTTGAGCGCTTCAGAAAAGGTAAACTTATTCCTCAAAGCGAAATGCCCTGGAACAGTTTCAAACACATGAATGATAATGAACTGAAGGCCATTTATAATTTTCTTAAAACAGTACCTGCCGCCAGGACAGAGCAACTGGCTTCTAAATAATGATATGCGGTAATCCGGCCAGCTTTAATAATAGTTTGACCGGATTATTGCAGCTTAATCAAAGAACAACATTTACTTCCTGTTTTTCAATATTTCAAAAAGCATTTCAGGCTGATTGGTTGTAATAAAATTAAAACCGCTGTCTAAAAGCAGGCGCATGTTAGTTGAATCATCTACTGTCCATGCATTGAGTTGTATATTATTCTTTTTTGCTTCTGTGATCCATGCAGGGTTTTTTGCAAAAACAGAAAAATGATAATCTGCGCCGCTTATGCCATCAGCTTTTAAAGCAGCAGGAGCAATGTCTCCGTTTAAATGTTGCGTTATGGCTTTGGGTTCAATGGCGTGAATGTGTTTCATTATGTCATAATCAAAACTTATATATGCCATAAGATTGGTACAATTCAATTCATGCACTAATTGTATTACTTTATCCGCCACTCTTATTCCACGCTCTTTACTTATTTTAGAAGGCTTTATTTCAAGCACCAGCCTTGTTGTTTTATTATCTTTTTTGCCTGCAATCAAATATTCGCGCAGCGAGGGCAATGGCTCGCCGTTTGAAAGCGGGTATTTTCTCAGTTCATCAAAATTGGTCTTTTCAATAACGAGTTTATTATAATCCGGATCGTGATGAATAACGAGCGAATCATCAGCTGTCATCCAAACATCAAATTCAGAACCTGTGCATTTTAATTTAATCGCCTGTTGTAATGAGGCAATAGAATTTTCAGGAAAACCATTCAGTTTATAAGCGCCCCTGTGCGCTACAACAGGATTGTTTGCGAACTTAATTTTGGAGCTGCTGTTTTTTGTTACTGAACAGGCAGCAGCGGATAATGCAATCGCAAAGAATACAACAAATTTTTTCATCAGTTATTGAATTAATTTCAGGTTAATAAGCGGGCTAAGATAAATAACTGCAACCAGTAAACATTTTATCAAATTAATAATTTAAAACCCTGTTTGATAATTCATTTGTTCACGAGTTTATTCCAATTCTCAATTCCTAAACCTATCAACCAATCAGCAATTCAACTTATCAATTCTATCTTTGATGCTTTAATATCATGGAAAATAATTTAATACAACAGTTGAATGAAACCACAGCTTTCATTCAATCAAAATATACAAAGCAGCCGCTTATTGGTGTGATATTAGGCAGCGGGCTTGGCAATTTTACCAGCGGCATGCAGGTGGAGTGTGAAATTGATTACAATAGCCTGCCGCATTTCCCCGTAAGCACAGTGGCTGGCCATAAAGGCAAATTGATTTTTGGCAATATGAATGGCAAACCAGTTATGGTTATGGCTGGCCGTTTTCATTTTTATGAAGGCTATACGCCGCAGCAGGTGGTTTATCCGGTTCGTGTTATGAAAATGCTTGGTGTTAAAACGTTGCTTTTGTCAAATGCTGCTGGCGGCGTGAATACGTCGTTCAAAGTAGGGGATATGATGATCATTAAAGATCATATTAGTTTTTTTACAGTAAACCCGCTTATTGGCAGAAATGAGGAAGCGCTGGGAACAAGGTTTCCCGATATGAGCGAACCCTATAATAAAGAACTTATCAGCAAGGCAAAATCTGTTGCAGGAGATTTAGGTTATGAAGTAAAGGAAGGTGTTTATTGCGGTGTTACCGGCCCCACTTTTGAAACGCGGTCAGAATATAAGCTTATTAAAGCGGTCGGCGGCGATGCAGTTGGCATGAGCACCGTGCAGGAAGTGATTGCCGCTGTTCATGCCGGTATAAAAGTATTTGCCATGAGCATTATTACCGATATAGGCATTCGTGAAGAAGATAATATTATTACACATGAAGAAGTGCTGGCGGCTGCAAGTGAAGCAGAACCTAAAATGACGGCATTGTTTAAAGCGCTGGTGGGCGTTTTATAAATTTTTGTTTTAATGGAATAGGTGAATAAATACAAATCGACTTGTAATAGTTCCTCACATCAGTTTCAGCAACGATTCATGCATTTCCTGTTCACCAAAAACAGTATTGATCTGCTTTAATATTTTTTTCAGGTTGATACCTTTTCCAATAACGCCTTTAAAAATTTCACCCTGTTCTTTTATGCGGTCAACAGCATTAAAAATATTAAACTGCTGAACGGTTAATCCTTTCTTGACTTCGTCCCAATGCAGTGGCATAGAAACGGTAGCGCCTGGTTTTGGCCTTAATGAATAAGGAGCCGCGAGTGTGGCCTGCGGGCGGTTTTGCAAAAAATCCAGGTACATTTTTCCCTGCCTGTTTTGTACAATGCGTTCAATGCTGGTGAACTTGGGTAATTGCGATTGCACAATGGTAACCAGCACCCTTCCAAACTCTTTGCTGACTTCATAATTATATTTTGCACCAAGCGGCATATAAATATGCATACCGGTTGCGCCGGAAGTTTTGCAGTAAGCTTCTGCGCCAATGGCATCGAGCACCTGTTTAATTTGTTGTGCGGCCTGTATAACCTGGTCGAAACTTGTTTTATCTCCGGGATCAAGGTCTAAAATGCACCAATCGGGGTTATCAGGTTTTTGTGCACGGCTGCTCCATGGATGTATTTCCAGGCTGCCCAAAGATGCCATTAGCAATAAGCCTGCTTCGTTGGTACAGATCATATAATTCCTGTCACCACCTTCTTCCGTGCTATAGGGAAAGAGTTCAACCCAATCCGGCACTTTCCCGGTAACATCTTTTTGATAAAAACTCTGACCATTAATTCCGTTTGGATAACGTATCATAGTTTGCGGCCGGTCTTTTAAGAACGGCACCATATAAGGCGCAACCTGGTAGTAATAATTGATTACGTCCCGCTTGGTAACAGCCCTGGTATTTTTGGTTGCCGGAAAATAAATTTTATTAAGATTATTGAATGTAAGGCTATGGCCGTTGATCGTTTTTGTTTGTGATTTTTCTGTTGGGTTAAGCAATGTTTTCCGCTCTTTACCTGTTGATCCTTTCAGCAATTTCTTAGTAAGATCGTTTGCTTTTGGTGCAGTTTTTTTCACTGCTTTTTTTGTTGCGGCTTTCTTTGGCATAACTGAATTTTTATTGGTTGGCACAATATCTTTTGTATGCGCTTCTTTTTCGAGATGTATATTTTTTGCATTCTTATCAACACGCATACCTTCAAAAGAAGGGTGGCGCATTACACCATCTGAAGTGATTTCTGTGTAAGCAACTTCACAAACCAGCTTTGGCTTTAGCCATGTTACGGTTGCTTTTGGCGGATCGGGCCTGAAACGTGATGGCTTATTTACATCGGGCTCATGCGTAAAAGGTATTTTATTGGTGATAAGCGGCTTGAATTGCTCCATCATTTCTTTCTGCAGCTTATCAGAAAAACCTGTACCTATTTTGCCGGTATATTTCAGTTTGCCATTTTCATTCACACCAACCAATAATGCGCTGAATAATTTGCTGCTGCCTTCATTGTTAGTAAAGCCGCCTATAATTACTTCCTGGCGCTTATTTGTTTTTATCTTCAGCCAGTCGTTGCTGCGTTTACCGGGCAAATAAATGCTGTTGGCTTTTTTAGCGATAATACCTTCGAGGTTTAATTTTTTTGCGGCTTCAAAAAATTCAGTAGCGCCTGTGTCAAAACTTTCACTTACACGAATAATGCCTGCATCAGGCGCAATGGCATTGAGTATTTGCTTTCGTTCAGTTAAAGGCAGGCTCATTACATTATAGCCATCTATCCATAACACATCAAACAAATACAATATTAATTCTCCATCAGCTTCACTGCGCCAGTTTTGTAGATCGCCAAAATTGGAAATGCCTTCGTCGTTTATTACAACTATTTCTCCATCAAGCACTGCATTTAATTTCCATTGCTTTAAAACATTGTAAACTGCATAAAACTTTTCGTTGAAAGATTTATTATTGCGTGAACGCATTTCCACATTGCCATTATACAGGTAAATGATGGCGCGATAGCCATCCCACTTTACTTCGTACAACCAACCGGGTTCATCAAAAGGCTTGTCAATAAGTGTGGCAAGCATAGGAGAGAGATTTTGTGGGGACTCCTGTTTTGTTCCCCTGGCAAGCAATGCATTCAATGCTTTATTTTTTTTATTAACCGGCATACCTTAAATCTATAAAATAATTATGCCATTGTTAACGCAAAAGGCTGTATAAAATAAAAAAGCTGCATTTAAGTGCAGCTTTTCAGTATGTTTTTATCCTGTTTTATTGTTTGGGAAAATTGGGATCGGCTTTCACTTCTTCTATTTGCTGTGTATGCCGGTTGGTATGCGCAGAAACCAATAGTATGGCCTGGTAGGCATCAATCTTGGCAAAGGGTAATTCCGCAATATGGCCCCTTAAATCATCATGTGTTGTTTGCACATAATTAATCAGGCTGTCCCTGCCTGCATTGAATGCGTTTAATGTTTCATCCAATGTTTTATAAGGTGCATGCACAGGTTTAAAAGGTTCTGCAGCCTGTGCTTTGTGGCTTCTGTCTTCCACCATGCCGATAAACTGTTCATCTGTAACAGTTGCTTTAAGTGCACTGTCATTAGGTGTTTGTAAAGTTTGTTGTACAAAGCCAAACAAACCCTGCGATGTTAATGCTATGTGCTGTGCACATTCCAGCACCGACCATCTGTCCGGTGCCGGTTTAAAGTTTAGCTGCGCATCAGATAAACCTTTTACTGCATTAATTAAATCATCTCTTGTTTTAATGAGATGATCAACGGCAAATTTTCTTTCAGCTTCTGTAAGCTCTGCTTTATTAACGATGGTGAAACTGCTGAACAAAACAGATAATACAAGTAAGGAAAAAAGTGATTTCATTGGTTATGTTTTTATGTTGAAACATAAAATTAAGGCAATCCTGTTTAACATGATTTTAGAATGTGAATATTAAATTTTTCTGCATACACACTATCCTATATACAATCGATTAATTATAAAAAATTATGATTATGAAAAAGCTGGTAAAAACAATCAAAGAAATATTCAGTGTAAAAAATGGCTACGTTATTCTGCCAAGTAATGTTTGAAATAATAAGCACTGAAATTATTAAGTCCTGGTGTTTTTCACTGCAGGACTTTTATGCTGTAATAATCATGAATTAATAAACCAAATCTTCATACGCCGCCTGTAATTCATTATATGCATGCTGATCATTTGCTGCTTTTGCCTGTTGCATTCCTTTTTCATACCATTCAATTGCAAGCGCCGTTTCGCCATTCCTTTCAAGCAATTTCCCGAGATGATAATAAGAACCTACATAACCCGGCTCATTTTTTAAAACAGCTTCAAACAAAGCCTTTGCATCTTTGTCGTTATTAAGTTTTATATATTCCAGTGCAAGTGCATGCCTCAAAAAACTATCATCAGGCATTTGCTGCAAGAGTTCCTGCAGTTTTTCAATGCGGCCCATATAAAAATTATTCAATTACTTTTTCAATATGTGCAAGTTTACCATCGGTGGTGATACCTTCTACAATCACACGGAAACGTTGCGTAACATCGTTGTTATAAAATTTCAGACGGAAAGTATTATTGGTTGGCGTAGTTAATACATTAGGCGACCAAAATAAAGTTGTGCGCAAATCTTTTTGTTCATTGTTCTCGCTATAAATATCATAATTGGGAGAATAAAATTCCTTTTGTTCAGAATAACCAATGATTACTTTATATGGCAATCCTTTACCGGGCGTAGTGGCTACATCGCCGCCCTTGCGTGTGTAAATGGCTATGGCTCCATTTGCACCGCCGCCAACAGCGCCTATAAACGGTGGCCGTAAAACTTTTACATAAGCTATATCGCTCATACTTATGCCTTGAAGCATGCTTGCATCAGCAGGTGTTTCATTATAAAAAAATGCTGGTGTGCCGCCACGCCATGTAACACTTGGTGTGCCGCCTCCTGTTGTAATCTGCAGGCCCGGAACTTTACCCTGCAAATATTGAAACACACTCAAGGCGCTTCTTCCAAACGGGTCGGTCATCACATCAAACTGGTAGCCATCGCCACTAAAAAGCGGTGACGCATATTTTTCATCCAATACCTGCATGGGGCTTTTAGTTCTCGTTTTCACTACCACATCCTGCAGCGTTGTGCCCTGCCTGAATTTGGCATTACGCAGCTCTTCTTCTGCAAGCCTGCGCCTGTAATTCTCTGTTGCCGTATCGGCAAGAAAAGCATTGGCCGCCGTGTCTTCTGCTATTGTTTTAGGAGATGATAAACTGTTATCAAAATTGATAACGGAAGAATTGGCAAAGCTTTCATTGCCTGATATCTTATAATAAATTTTTGAAGTATCGTATAAAATAATGTTGGGATTGGCAAACTTCCCGGATTGATCAACTATGGCCTGTTCAAAGCGGTTGGCCGTATCCTTACTGTTATTAATAATGAGCAGCAGCATAGCGCCTTTTTTTAACTGCTGGTCTGTTGCGCCGTACACCTTGCCTGCGAGGCTTAAATAATCGGCTTCGTTTTGATATCTTATTTTTGGATATTTACTGCGAATAGAATTTTCCCAGTCAATACGGCGCCAGCCATTCGTGAGCATTACAAGATCAAGCTGCTTTTGCAGCGTATCTGAATTGTTTTGAAAATAATAATAAGGATGATAAACATTGCCTTTTAAATCGCCGGTTAAAAGCAGGTGGGATACAATATCATCGGAACTGTCAATGCCAATGCCTGCATCTGTTACAGCAACGGAAAGGTTAGCGCTAATAGAATCTGTATGAATCACCAGGGTGTTTTGTTTGCGTTTATCGGTACCCAGTTCTGCAAAACCAACTTCAGGTTCAAAAGCATAATTTTCATTATTAATAAAAGTAATGCGCTCCGCAATTGCCACCCAGTTTGAATCGAAAACAGTTACCTGCAAAATACCGGAGGGAAGTTCTTTAACCGGTATGGCGCCGCCGGTTACGGGCACATCTTTTAAATTAACGGCAGCGCCATACACAAGGTGCTGCTGCATAGAAGCAATGATATATAATTTCTGAAGATTAGCCGGTGCATCGTCTTGCCGCTGTATGGTAAACGATCTTGTATCAGCTTGTGGTGATACTTTT
Organism: Parafilimonas terrae; assembly: GCF_900115755.1. Taxonomy (GTDB): domain Bacteria; phylum Bacteroidota; class Bacteroidia; order Chitinophagales; family Chitinophagaceae; genus Parafilimonas; species Parafilimonas terrae. The sequence goes on along the minus strand of NZ_FOXQ01000020.1, from coordinate 9,419 downwards.
AACACAATGCCTGTGGCCTGCGCAGCCGGCAATTTTGTTTCGTAACTATTGCCAAGGTCATCTTTCCATTTTGCAATATAAGTTTCACCATTTTTAGCTGTGAGTGAAAATACACCCATACCATCGTGTATGGTTGTAATATCAGCCACTTTTGCATTGCTGTTATTAAAAACAGCGCCGCTCACAGGCGCCGGCGTTCCGTCAAAATGCACGGCTTTAAATGCAACGTTGGTTTCAATATTTTCAACAATATTGCCGCCTTCCGGCAAAAACTGTATAGCGGTTTTAATTGCCGGTACAGGCTTGTTTCTTACCGGCTTCGACTGAATAATATGAATGGTTTTCCTGTAAAGAAAAGATGAATCAAAATTCAACATCCATTTTGTATAAGCCTTTACATATACAACCTCATCTTTAAATTCGAGGGGAAGGCTGTAATCGCCGCTGCCACCGGATTGCAATACCGGCGATACACAATGTTTCAGCACTCTGCCTTGTGTATTGATAAAATCAATGTAAACGGTTTTGCTTATTTGAGATGGGTCAGCACCCGTCATTATATACGACTTAAACCATATTGTTTCGCCCGGCGCATAAGAAGGCTTATCAAACTGAACATAAATTTTTTCCTGCGGAAAATTGGTTGCTAAATTTTCAAGGCTGTTTTGAACGCTGTTAATGCTTATATTTTGAGATTGAACACCTGTTGTTATTGAAACAAGCAGGCATGAAGCGAATAAACAGCGCATAATTACAGGAATGTTCATAGTTGCAATTCTATTTCAAATTATTATTATGCAAATAAGCAATATTTATCTTAACAGTTCGTCAACAAAATTATCTTGCGAATATTTATTGCAATGAAAATGAATATAAAATGGCATTATAAAGCTTTTAATGAATTATCACCGCCTGAAATATATAAAATCCTGCAGTTGCGCAGTGAAGTTTTTGTGGTAGAGCAAAACTGTGTTTTTTTAGATATGGATAATAAAGATGAAGGCTGTTTACACCTGATGGGTTTTGTGAACGATGAATTGGCTGCTTATACGCGGCTTGCGCCGCCGGGATATATTTATGAAGAAATGTCAATCGGTCGTGTAGTAACATCGCATAAGCATCGCAGCAAAGGTTTGGGGAAAGAATTGATGCAATATTCTATTGCCTTGTGCAGGCAGCATTTTGGCAATGGCCCCATTAAGATTGGCGCCCAATATTATCTTTTGAAATTTTATACTTCACTTGGGTTTAAAGTGATAAGTGATATTTATTTGGAAGACGGCATTGAACATGTGTATATGATGCTGGATAATACATTTCCGGTTGGAAAAGTAAATTATTAATGCACTTTTGCAGTCCGTAAAATAAGATCAATCAGAAAATTGAGGTTAAACGAATGAAGGCATTATTAGAAGTAAAGAATGTTTCGAAAAAAGTTGAAGACCGTATAATCATAGATGATATAAGTTTTGAACAACAGCCCTTACAAAAAATAGCCATTGCAGGTGAATCAGGTGCAGGCAAAACAACTTTGCTGAAGATAATAACCGGCAATGCTCAACCCACCGGGGGAATAATTTTATTTGATGGCGAAAGAGTGATTGGCCCTGAAGAAAAGCTGATGCCCGGCCATAAAAAGATGGGTTATCTGTCGCAGCATTATGAATTGCCCAATCATTATCGTGTTGAAGAATTAATATGGTTTGAAAACAGGTTGGATGAAGCAGCGGCAAACCAGCTATTTGAGATATGCAGGATAGATCATTTGCTGCAACGTAAAACGAATTATTTATCCGGCGGGGAGAAACAAAGAATTGCTTTGTGTATGCTGCTGGTAAAACAACCGGTGTTGCTCGTGCTGGATGAACCTTTTTCCAATCTCGACCCTATTCATACGAACACATTAAAAGATGTATTGGATGATATAACAGCGAGGTTGAAAATTACGTGCACGCTTACGTCGCATGACCCGCATGATACGCTTTCATGGGCTGATGAAATATTAGTGGTTAAAGATGGAAAGCTGCTGCAAAAAGGAAGCCCGCAGGAATTATATTATAAGCCGGTGAATGAATATGTGGCCGGTTTGTTTGGCAAATACAATCTGATAAAACCTCATATAGCCGGTTTGTTTGGCATTGATACAAAAGGAAATGCTATAATGACGCGGCCCGAAAATTTCAGGATATATAAAACAGGCAGCGGCGTAAAAGGCGTTATAAAGAAGATAAGTTTCTGGGGAAGTTTTTACGAGGCTGAGGTAGTGGTTGATGATGCAAAAATTATTGTAAGAAGTAATAGTAATGAATGGCGAGATGGGGATAAGGTTTTTGTGGGGATTGGTTAATAATCAAATCGCTGTCGTAAAATATGCAGCCCAAGGAGGGATCCGCTGCGTTGGGCTGCATGAAATACAATTGCCTGTTATATAAAAATAAACCCATAGGGTGTAATTACTTTTTAACTTACAATAAGCACGGGCATAGGCAGTTTATGCCGTACAATATTTACAGTTTCACCATAAAACACATCTTTTAAACCGCGGTGCCGGTGAGCGCCCATTACCAGCATATCGGCATTAAATTCGTTTACAATGCGCACAATTTCTTCAACGCGGTGCTGGTAGCCAAGCTGCGTTTCAACAGTATAGCCCATTTGTTTTAATTGTGCAGCATAAGCCTGCAATCTTTCTGCATCCTGGCGTGTTTCATCATCATCTGTTGCGTTGCCGGAAAATGATGCCGATACTGTTTCTACCACATGCAGCAATAAATATGCAGCATGTTTATTACCCTGTTTAATAGCATGGGCAATTAATTTTTCATCAAGCGTTTTGAAATCGAGCGCTACTGCAATTTTCTGAAAGGGGTTTATTGAAAGGTTAAGCAATTGCGGCACTTTGCCATGAATGCCTTCTGACGATCTTGTTTTTCTTTTAGCATATAAAGGATAAAACGTCATTGTAATAAACAGCCATGCAAAAACTAATGAAACAATTATAATGATAGCTTTTATAAGCAAATGCCCGCTTTCTGACAACACATCGATGATTTCGCCTGCAACAAGCCTTACATTCAAAAACACTAATATGGCTGCAACCAGCCATGCAATAATTTTTATATAAGGTTTGATAACAAATACGCCCATTGTTTTTTTATCGCTCACAAAATGTATTAAGGGAATTACGGCAAACCCAAGCTGCAGGCTTAATAACACCTGGCTGAACACAAGCATATTATCAACTTCAGCTTCGCCGTATACAGCAATTACAATTACGGCAGGTATTATGGCTAACAAACGGGTGAGTAATCTTCTCATCCACGGATTGATGCGCAGGTGCAAATAGCCTTCCATAACAACCTGTCCGGCTAAAGTTCCTGTTACCGTTGAGCTTTGCCCGGCAGCAATTAAGGCAACAGCAAATAAGATTGGCGCCAGTGATGTTCCCAGTGCTGACTCAAGCAATAAATAAGCATCCTGTATTCTTGCTACAGATGAATGGCCATTATAAAAAAATGCTGTTGCTGCTAATATTAATATGCCGGCATTTACAAGAAATGCAGCATTTAAAGCGATTGTGCTATCAACAATATTATATTTAATGGCTTTGCGTGTGGCAACTTCGCTGTTATTTATTTTTCTCGTTTGAACAAGCGCCGAATGCAGGTATAAATTATGCGGCATAACCGTGGCGCCTATTATGCCCACAGCAATGTATAAAGCCTGGTCGTTTAACGAAGAAGGAACAAAGCCTTTCATCATTTCACCCACATTGGGTTTGGCAAAAAACAATTCGATTAAAAAAGATATGCCTATTATCAATACTAATGCTATAATAAAAGCTTCCATGGCGCGCATGCCTTTTTTTTGCAGGTAGAAAAGTAAGAATGTATCAAGCACTGTTATTGAAACGCCCCAGATTAATGGCAGCCCGGTAAGCAACTGAATGCCCAGCGCCATACCTAATACTTCTGCAAGGTCGCAGGCTGCGATAGCCAATTCTGCAAGCACATACAAACAAAAATTCGTGAGCGGGGGATAGGTTTCGCGGTTTACCTGCGCCAGGTCTTTTCTTCTCACAATGCCAAGCCTTGCACTTAAAGATTGAAGTAATAATGCCATCAGGTTGCTCATCAGCAAAACCCAGATAAGTTTATAACCAAACTGTGCGCCGCCCTGCAGATCCGTTGCCCAATTGCCTGGGTCCATATATCCAACACTTACAAGATAGGCGGGGCCAATAAAAGCCAAAATCTTTTTCCAGCCTTTGCGCTGACGGGTGGCATCTATGCTTTCATGTACATCACTTAAAGAATTTGAATCGCTCTTTACCATATTATAAAGGGTTTACCTGTATGGCTTTGGCCACCTGTTCACTAATATTAATTGACTGTTTGTTTTTGAATTTAATCTCAACAGAATTATCAAACGGGAGCTTATCCTTTATTTCCAGCACAGTGCCTATTGCTATGTTGCGACTGCTTAAAAAAGCAAGCAGTTCGTTTGACTGGTTTAAAACAGACGTAATTATGGCCTGTTTATTTACGGGCAGGTTTGCCAATGGTAACTGTTTAAGCTCATCTATTTTGCCATTGCTGTCAGGGATAGGGTCGCCATGGGGATCAAACTTTGGATAACCCAAAAATTCATCAAGTTTATCAATTAGTTTTTTGCTGCGGATGTGTTCCAGCTCTTCTGCCACTTCATGTATTTCATCCCAGTTAAAATGAAGCTTGTCAACAAGGAAAAACTCCCATAAACGATGCCTGCGGATAATCATCACGGCTGCTTTATTGCCTTCGCGGCTAAGCTTGAATCCTTTATATGGAAGATAATTTAATAAATTTTTTGCCTGCAGTTTTTTCAGCATATCGGTAACCGATGCTGCTTTTGTATTAAGATGATTGGCAAGTGCGTTGGTGTTTACTTCGCCTGTTGCCTGCTGCAAATGGTATATTGATTTTATATAATTTTCTTCAGCAATAGAAAAATTAGCCCGCATGTAATTTATTTTTAGACAAATCTAAAAATAAATTAGCTATTATTGGAAATTATTTCTCCGTCGTTTAAAATGCGGAATTAATCAGCATAAAAAAGGCTGCCTTAGCAAGGCAGCCTTTTTTAAAATGGTTTTAAAATTTAGAATATTCTTACCCGTATAACAGATATTGCATTGCCTGTGCTTTTTAAAACAACAGTTATATTATACTCCTGTGTGCCTTTTAATTTTCCGGCAACATACGTCATGTCGTTTAACTGTCGCGAATCAGAAAACCTTTCAAACCCTGATACTTTATTCTTTGTAAAGAAACTTTGTATCATAGCGGTAGCTTCAGCTTTGCTTAAATTTTTCACTTCCGGTTTTTGCGGCAATGCGATATTTACAGAATTACTGAAATAGCTGGCGAACTTATTGGCATTGCCTGCATTTAAAGCGCTGGCAACGTCGTCGGCAGACTGTGCAAACGTATTTACCGTTAAGAAGAACCCGATTATCGTTAATAATTTTTTCATTGATGATGGGATATAGAATTTTTGACTAAAGATAACGCTTAATGTTTAAGTAATGTAGTTATGTAATTGTGAAATGAAAGATGGTTTTTATATTTTGTTTAACGATCCTTAAGGAATATAAAACCTATTCAATCAAAACATCTTTTAAACATATCTCAATTAGCTTTGCTTTTGTTTTTGTAATAACGGGCTTTCAAATTTTTTATTTGATTTATTCCATCCTGAAAAATCATTTAACAAAAACATTAAATCTATTAGTTTTACGCCATGAGCAAAAAAGCAATTTTAATTATTATGGATGGCTGGGGGCTTGGAAAAGCTTATGCCTCTGATGCTATTCAACATGCCAAAACGCCTTTCGTAAGCAGTTTATACAGTAAATATCCAAATACTACTTTAATAACCTGCGGTGAAGCTGTTGGCCTGCCCGAAGGTCAAATGGGCAACAGTGAAGTTGGGCATCTTAATCTTGGAGCAGGCAGAATAGTTTACCAGGAACTGCAGCGCATTAACGTAGCTATTCGTGAAGGGTTGTTTCAAAAAAATGAGCAACTTTTAAAGGCGATTGATTATGCCAAAACCAATAAAAAAGCATTGCATTTAATTGGCCTTGTAAGCGATGGCGGCGTGCATTCGCATATCAATCACCTTAAGGCAATATGTGAAGTATGTGCACAGCATGGTTTAAATGAAGTATATATTCATGCTTTTACTGATGGCCGTGATACAGACCCTAAAAGCGGGCTTGGTTTTATGAAGGAGTTGCAGCAAAGCATTAATAATTCTGTTGGAAAGATAGCAAGCGTTAGCGGCCGTTATTATGCGATGGACCGCGACAAAAGATGGGAACGTATTAAACTGGCTTATGATGCCCTGGCAAAAGGTGAAGGCATTAAAGCTACCGATGCTATTGCTGCTGTGGAACAATCTTATGCTGAAAATGTAACCGATGAATTTATAATGCCGACAGTAATTGTAAATGAAGCGCAGCAACCGCTTGCCACCATTAAAGATGGCGACGCCGTTATCTGTTTTAATTTCAGGACTGACCGCTGCCGTGAAATTACCGTTGCCCTTACACAGCAGGCTTTTCCTGAATACAATATGCAGCCATTGCAGTTATATTATGTTACCATGACGGAATATGATAAAACATTTAAGGGCATTCATATTGTTTTTGACAATGATAACCTCACCAAAACACTGGGAGAAATAATTGAAGACAATAACCTGAAACAAATACGCATTGCTGAAACAGAAAAATACCCACACGTAACTTTCTTTTTCAGCGGTGGGAGAGAAGCGGCATTTAAAGATGAGAGCAGGATAATGGTGGCTTCTCCAAAGGTGGCTACGTATGACCTTAAACCAGAAATGAGCGCTTATGAAGTGACTGAAAAGCTGCTTCCGGAAATTGAAAATGAAACAGCAGATTTCATCTGCCTGAACTTTGCTAACGCTGATATGGTGGGACATACCGGCGTTTGGGAGGCAGTTATAAAAGCTGTGGAAACGGTTGACACCTGTGTGGAAAAGGTTGTTACAGCAGCGCTGGCGCATGGTTATACCACGTTCCTGCTTGCAGATCATGGCAATGCAGATTATGAGATAAATGAAGACGGATCGCCCAACACGCAACATTCATTAAATCCTGTTCCGTTTTTTATTATTAATAATGAATTTAAAGGAACAGTAAAGCCGGGTAAGCTGGGCGATATAGCGCCAACTATTTTAACTTTTATGGGCTTACAGGTTCCAAAAGAAATGACAGGCGATATTCTCGCAAAACCATAATGTTTGCTGCGAAGGCGCTAAGGCACAAAGAACTTAATCTTAATGTCTTTGGGCCTTCGTGGCACATTTGCAAACATGGTTCATGCCTGTGATTTGAATGACTTCTTATACAAACATGTTGTATATTGGTGTAAACATTGTTGTTATGGACAGGATGATAACACAGCCACAAAAAAAGCCAGTTTTCAATTTTGAATGGCTTGATCTGTTTCCTTATTCACTTGCTGTTGTTATGTTTTGCGCTGAAGTATATATTATACACCAGTTTGTTGCTTTAACGCCTGTACTGCATCATTAATAGTACACACATTTATATTTTCTTCTTTACAAACTTTACTTTCTTTGCATGCAAATGCAAATAACAAAAGCAGCCTATCTTATTTCAAGTCCTTCGGTTGATAAATGCCCGCAGCCAGACCGGCCTGAATATGCATTTATAGGGCGAAGCAATGTTGGCAAATCTTCGTTAATCAATATGCTTTGCAATAATGCGAAGCTTGCCAAAACATCAGCAGCGCCGGGAAAAACGCAGCTCATTAATCATTATGAAATTGAAAGCGTAGCAGCTAATCAAAAGGCCAGAACAAAATGGTTTTTAGTTGATTTACCAGGTTATGGTTATGCCAAACGTGCCCAAAAACTGCGCAAGCAATGGACGAAGATGATTGAGGATTATTTGCGAAAGCGTAAAAACCTTTTAAACATTTTTGTATTGATAGATGCGAGGCACAAACCGCAAAAAATTGATCTTGAATTTATAGATAGTTTAGGCGAATGGCAGTTACCATTTACTATAGTTTTTACAAAGGCTGATAAAGAAAAGCCAGGCGCTGTTGAGCGTAATGTGAAATTGTTTTTTGAAAAGATGAAAGAAAACTGGGAGTTTCTGCCGCCGTATTTTGTAACCAGCGCAGTATCAAAATCAGGAAAAGATGATGTGCTGAAATTTATTGAAGACTGCAACCTCGATTATGCAGCATCGAATGCACGTGCTGAATAGATTTTCTGAAAGCCTTATTTAATAATGCGTTTTATTTTATTCGCATTTTCAATCAGCTCAGTTAAAAATTGTACATTTTCTTTTTCCAGGCTTGCCTTGAATTTTCTTAATTGAGTAATATGCTCGTTCAGTACATCCAGCACATTTTCCTTGTTTTGCATAAACACCGGCACCCACATGGAGGCTGCACTTTTTGCGAGGCGCACCGTGCTTTCAAAGCCACCGCCAGACAATTCAAAAATGGCTTCTTCTTCTTTTTCTTTTTCCAGTACCGTATTGGCTAAGGCAAACGATGTTATGTGGGAAATGTGGCTTACATAAGCGGCATGTATATCATGATTTTCAGAATCCATAAGCACTATATTCATTCCCAGCAGGCGGTAAATATTTTCTATTATAGCAACCACTTTTTTATCTGATTGATGTACATCGCAGATAACACAGGCGCGGCCTGCGAAAGCGCCATGCACAGCAGCTTCAGGGCCACTGTATTCCGTTCCCCACATAGGATGTGTTGATACAAACCGTTTGCGCATGGGATGATCTTTCAAGGCTTTACTTAATGCAAATTTTGTAGAGCCGGCATCTGCAACAATTTGCTTGTCGGTTATCATATCCATTATCTTCAACACAACCGGAATAGTTGCATCAACAGGTATGGCTACATAAATAAAATCACTTTTAGCAACCGCTTCTTCAAGCGGCAACACTTCATCTATAATGCCAAGCTCCAAAGCTTTCTTTGCACTTGCCTGCGTTCTGCTTACGCCAATGATATGTTTGGCGAGGTTCTTTTCTTTCAATGCCAAAGCAAACGAACCGCTTATTAAACCAACACCAACAATAGTTACGGTATTAAAACTCCCCGCCTTAAAAGGAGCCATTGTATCTTCATTATTATTTTCCTCTTTCATAAAATTTTAATCTGTGATTCTTGTTTATTATTTTTCTAGGTCCTACGTTCATTCCTTATTCTTCGAAACGTTTTTATCCTATCAACTAATCAACATCTCAACTAATTAACCCAAGTTGCTAGATAAAAGAGGGTGAGCAAAGAAGAAATTATTTTTGAGTTACCACACCAAAAAATAATAGCGATGCTCACCAGCGA
>NZ_FOXQ01000015.1 GCF_900115755.1 Parafilimonas terrae | reverse complement strand
CCACATTACCACATCCGGTTATAATACTAATAATAATATTCAATCAACTGATTTAAAATCTACTTTTGATTCGTACTGAAAATGGGAAGCCTACAGGATGATGTCGAAATAACAATCTAAGCTTATCCAGAACTCACATTAAATTACTAACGAGTGGGTTTGGGCTGAACAAATAAATGGAAATGCTAAACCAACGATTAAGGATTTATATTTCATAAAAAAATTAAGCAATTAAATATTACTGCCAGTTACTCACCCACACAAAATAAGGCCGGTAAGTGTCGGCATTTTTAATTAAGCCCTGTGCAGTTTGCGAATTAGAACAATAGCCAACAAGCAGGCGGCCATCGTTATCAATAAACTGCGGATGCGCCTTTGCATTGTAAGTCCACACATTAAAATTGCCAACCTTTTGCATAGTTGTATAAACAAGCCTTTTTCTTGTAAACGGACCAACCGGGCTGGCTGCATCCCAGAGATAAATATTTGGTCCCAGCAGGTTTTCCTGCGATAGAAGATATTGTTTGCCCTGGTATTCAAAGAAAGAAAACCCTTCAGATACGCCGCCCTGAACCCGCACACTTTTGCCGGCATTTTTTACCCATGCAGTACCATTCCAGTATTTAATATTAAAAGGGTTTGATTTTGGAAACCGCGCCACATGAATAAACTTATTGTATTTCGTGCTTTCGGCGCCATATAAATACACAAAGCCATCGCTGCTTTCATACGCATCACCGGCCCAGTTTACCAGCGTGTCTTTTGAAAAAGGTACAATTCGTTGTATGGATAAAGAAGGATAGTTTAAAACAGCCACATCCACGCCGGTTACTTTAAAATCGAAGGAGCCGGTGCCATAAGCATACACTTTATCAAGAAATACATACAGCTTTGTTTTTTTAGGGTTCATAACGGTATAAACCGGCCAGTAAAAGCTATCGCCTTTAGCTTCAAAAAAAGGCTTTGGATTTTGTTTTGTTCCGCCGTAATAGGTTTTAAAATTACCGCCATCGGCATCCATTGTTGTTACCTGGTTATGAATGAACCCCACAACAGGGCGGTGTCTGTCGGGATAAACTGTATCAAGAAAAGAATCTCCCCATAACCAGAGCGAACGGCCATCGGGGAGTTTGTAAGATATAGCGCCATCGCCGCCTGTCCATCCGTTACCATACCTTGTAAAAACACTATCCCAGTAAACAGCTTCAACCGAATTGGCAGCTTTTGCACCTGTTATAGCAGCGCTGGTTACGGCATTTGTTTTCATATCTTTTTTGCAGGAAAAAATTAATATGCTTAAAAGCAGCAAGGCAATATTTCTCATGTTTGGTTATTTAGAAGCGAATCAAATATAAGAAGCGAAAAGCAATATGTATGCTGATGAACAATGTAAAAAACATATCTGTTGGTTGCGCTGTAAAACCTTTACCTGCTGTCCAGCGATTTCATAAATGCAACAACCGCCTTTATTTCTGCAGGCGTAAGATTCAATTTTTCTGAGCTTAAGCTTTGATTGAGTACCTGCAAGCCTTCTCCTGCGCCACCGCCATTGTTATAAAACTCCATTACATCTTCCAGCGTTTCATAAATACCATTGTGCATATACGGCGCTGTTTGGGAAATGTTTCTTACAGAAGGTGTTTTAAAAGCATGGTCAAATTCCAGCAGGCGTGTGCTGTCGTAATAATTATAGTGCAGCAGCGTGGTGAATAATCCCCTGTCGGGATCAATTATTTTTCCCTTCGGCTTTGCCGGAACAGCAAGCACTTCGGCATCCTGCGTAATATATTTTGGCGGAAAAACGCCGCTGAATAATGGCATGTAATGGCAGGTGGCGCACTGTGCTTTACCCATGAATAAATTAAAACCTTGCACTTCTTCGCTGGTAAGTGCTGTGTCATTACCCTGCATGTATTCATCAAAGCGGCTGTTAAGTTTTACAAGGCTGCGTATGTACGCTGCCAGCGCTTCAATCACTGATGTTGAATCAATACTTTCCTTTTCAGGAAATGCATTACTAAATAGCGTTTCATATTTACCCGAAGCAATAATATTTTTTAGGGCCACATTAAGATTGCCATTCATTTCTTTTGGATCATGGATTACATCTGCCACCTGGCTTTCGAGCGTTTCTGCACGCTGGTCATAAAACTGCTGCGGCTGCAATGCTGCATTAATTAGCGAAGGTGTGTTTCTGTCGATGCTGCCAGTGCCTTTTATGGCAGCATGTTTTACCATGTTTTCTGCAAAAGCATTTTCCTGCTGGTGGCAGGAAGCGCAGCTTACTTTATTGTTTCCTGAAAAGGCTGTTTCTGTAAACAATATTTGTCCAAGCTTTATTTTGGCGGCTTTATTTTCCTGGTTAATGAATGGCGAATAAGCATCTGCATTAAAAGCATTGGAATCAAACAATGTAAAAACATCCTGGCGTAATAACCTGTTGTATTGATAACCTGTAAAATTTAGTTTTTTCCGTAACAGTTCAATACTTGTTGTTAACGGATTTGCATATTCACGAATAAATTCAGCGCGGTTAAAATCATTAAAACTTTTATTGGCCAATAAAAAAGCAACGCTTTTATGGAGCAGGCTTTGAATGCTATCGTTCGAAGAAGTATAATGCTTAAAAACTTTTTCCAAAGCTTCCAGGCTTACCGCGCATTCTTGCATGCTGTTGCGGCTAAGTGCATTGTCAAAGCCAGTGATACCAAGCGTTTCAATGCGGAACACTTCAAGTTTAGCCGCGTCAAAAATTTGCCAGGAAGCAATCGATATATTGGAAAAATACGCTTTAAGCAACTGCAGGTTTTCGAGTATGATTGCGGTTTGCTGCAACAATAATGGCGCCGCAACAGTATCCGGCATCGGGAATATATATTCTTCCATTACCTGCAGGCCCGAAGGCTGCATAATCGTTTGCCCCGCAAGCTCAGCTTCTGTTTTAGGCGCTCCGTTAATAAGCCGTGCTGTGGAATAAGTAAAGTATTCAGCCGCCCATTCTATCTTCTTATAATGTTTGCGTGCTTCAAGAAAATAAGGCTGCCAGTTTTGAGAAGGTCCGGAAAGAATTGCCGGCTGCAGCGTATCACTTATGTATTGGGAAAAAGCATCTATATCATGGCAAATTGTATTGGCAATTTCTTCTTCGGGCGTATGGTTTTTTGGCCCGAAAGATAATAATCCTTCACACATTGCTACTACAAGCGCCAATACGAAGATTACCCTTAAATATTTTTTGTTCAACATCAGTTTCCAAAGTCAAACGCGCCCTGCAGCGGGTTAGCATTTGCATCCCTGCTGTTTAATGGCTTCAGGCCCCAGCGTTTTTCAATAAAAGCTAAAATGCTTACCGTTTCATATTGCGTGTGGTCAACGTATCCTTTTTTGGCAAAAGGCGAAATGATAATTGCGGGAATGCGGCTGCCCGGCCCCCATTTATCAATTACAGGTGGCGCCACATGATCCCAGAAGCCGCCGTTTTCATCATAAGTTAATATAACAACAGCATCTTTGCCGTTAGGGCCATTCAGAACAGCGTTAATTAATTCCAAAGCATGTTTTTCTCCCCTGATAATATTAGAATATCCCGGATGCTCGTTATTCGCACCCAAAGGTTTTACAAAAGAAACGGCCGGTAATGTGCCGTCTTTGGCAGCCTGTAAAAATTCTTTTTCATCTTTAAGATGCTCCTTTTTAGCAGCCGTGCCATCAGCATATTTTGCGAAGTAAGCAAAAGGCTGATGGTGGTATTGAAATAAAGGGTCTGCCTTTCCTGCCATAGCATCGTCCCAGCCGCCGGAATACCATGCCCAGGAAATATTTTTATCAGAAAGCCGGTCGCCAATGGTGGGGTTGGTTTGATTGGGAATAAGATCGGCTTCCTTTACGCCGGCAGGATGCGGCTGGTTTACAGAAAAAGTAGTATTCACTGCATAGCCATCGGGCGTAAGCAGGCCATCTTTTTCCATTTTTCCATTGCTGTCCAGTGTAGCTTTTAAATGTTCCGGCGCATTGGGAAAATAAGGTGTTGCGGCGGCTATCAGCCATTGATGGTTGAGAAATGAGCTGCCGAAAGCGCTATGAAAAAGGTTGTCGCAAAGAGTATATTGTTTAGCAATTGGATATAAAGGCAATAATTCAGTTTTATAATAACCCATCGTAATGCCTGCAGTACTGTTGTAAGCTGCGAAATAATTCATTTTGCCGCCGTTAACCTGGGCGCGTTCCTGGTAATAACGATGTGTAACATCCGGTGTTTCTTTATCTGAAGGAACATATTGGTCTATATTAAAGAAACCGTTAGGTATATTGGTGGGAAACTCGCTTGACCGCGGAATGGCTGGCAGGTATTGATAAGGCTTGCCGTCGCGGTCTAACTGCGTTATAGATTCCGGGGAAGCATTAGCGTGGCCATTGGCGCCGGGAAATTCTCCATACAGGTTATCAAAGCTGTGGTTCTCCATATAAATCACTACAACGTGCTTTACTTTCTCCATGCCTTTTAAGCCCGGTAAATCTGCTGAAGTTGTTTGCACTCGGCGGGTGCTGCTGCAACCGGCAAAAATAAATATGGTAATGCCTGCAAGGATTCCTAAACCGAGGTTACGCCTGATATTCATATTATGACAAGTTTGCTTTTAAAATATTTTCAAGATCGGGTTTGATTTTTTTTCTCAATCAGTTGCTCAATCACTTTTGGAAAGTGTTCATACTCCAGTGCATGAATGCGTTTGGCAAGTGTTTCGGTGGTATCATTTTCATAAACCGGGCATGTGGTTTGAAAAATAATTTTCCCGTTATCGTAAAGCTCATCTACAAAATGAATAGTAATGCCGCTTTCTTTTTCTTTGGCTGATAAAACAGCTTCATGCACAAAACTGCCATACATGCCCTTGCCGCCAAATTTTGGAAGCAGCGCCGGATGAATATTAATAATCTTATCGCGGTAAGCATTAATGAGTGTTGAAGGTATCTTCCATAAAAAACCCGCCAGCACAATAAAATCTATACCGGCATTTTGCAATTCAGGCATATAGCCATCGCCGCGGAAAAATTTTTCTTTTTCTATTAATAGAGAGGGGACATTGTTGTCTGCCGCTATTTTTAAAACACCTGCTTTTGGGTTATTGCAAACTATTAAACCTATTGTTACTAAAGGCTTGTTGGAGAAATATTGAATGATGTTGGCTGCATTGGTTCCGGCGCCCGAAGCAAAAAGAGCTATCCTGATATTATTACCTGTATTCATTTATTGCGTGCAAGATAAATATTCAAAGCGCTTAACTTACATATTCGTTATGGTTAAAAAAAATTTTTAATCAGATGTGAATTGTCAGCATCCTGTCATATTTTTGCCGCTGTCGAAGAATTTCCCAACATCGCAACAACCAGATTTTTGTGACATGTTTAAACTAAGGCAATTAACTACGATAACTACTCCGAAGAAATATTTATTATTATTTGTAAGCTTTCTGTTTTCAGCATCCTTGTTTGCACAGGATGGCAAGGCTTTGTTTACGGCTAACTGTGCTTCGTGCCATTCCGTAACCAAAAAACTAACCGGGCCTGCACTGGCAGGAGTGGAAAGCCGGTGGCCAAGCAGGGAAAAGCTTCACGACTGGGTGCACAACAGTTCAAAGGTTATTCAAAGCGGCGATGAATATGCTGTAAACCTGTTCAACGAATACAACAAAACACAGATGACCGCTTTCCCGCAGTTGTCTGCACAAGATATTGATGCCATTCTTGATTATATAAAAGTTGAAGAAACTAAAGCTGCAGCAGCTACTGCAGCACCTGTAGGGGAAACTCAAACTGCTGCCGATAATGGAGACCAAACTTTATTATATGGCATTCTTACTTTAATACTTGCCATTGTTGCCTTTACCTTATTATATATAAATGCCAACCTTAAAAAGATGGCAGATGATAAAGAAGGTATCCCGGCAACGGAGCCTATTCCTTTCTGGAGAAATAAAGCTTACATAACTGTTTTCACACTTGTTCTTTTTCTTATTGGCGGATATCTTATTACAGATGGTGCTGTTGGCCTTGGCCGTCAGCAAAAGTATGAGCCCCATCAGCCAATATTCTTTTCTCATAAAGTGCATCCCGGAGTAAACCAGATAAACTGCCAGTATTGCCATATTGGTGTTTACCAGGGCAAGCAGGCAACTATTCCTACGGTGAATATTTGTATGAACTGCCACATGGCCATTAATGAATACAAAGGGGAGAAATTATTTAACGCAGAAGGAAAAGAAGTGGATGGTACAGCGGAAATACAGAAATTATATAAATATGCAGGTTTTGAGCCCGGCAAACCCTGGGATCCCAGCAAAGCCAAACCAATTGAATGGGTACGCATACACAACCTGCCCGATCATGTTTTCTTCAGCCATGCCCAGCACGTAAATGCAGGAAGGGTTCAGTGCCAAACCTGTCATGGTGAAGTTACCAGCTATAACGAAATGTTCCAGTTTGCTCCGTTAAGCATGGGCTGGTGTATAAACTGTCACCGCACCACAAAGGTTCAGTTTGAAAGCAATGGCTTTTACAGCATGTATGAAAAATATAAGGAAGACATCAAGAATCATAAAATGGACAGTGTAACTGTAAAAGATATTGGTGGTGCAGAATGTCAAAAATGTCACTATTAATTAAGGTAGTATAAGGATTACGAATATTATATTATGGAGAAAAAGTACTGGCAAAATTTTGGTGAACTGAATGATAGTGAAGCTTCAAAAAAAGCAGCGGATAATGAATTTCGTGAAGAATTGCCTTTTGAACTTTCCGATAAATTATTCAAGGCGCCTACTCAAAGAAGAGATTTCTTAAAATATCTCGGTTTTAGTACTACTGCGGCCATGATAGCTGCGAGTTGCGAAATGCCGGTTAGGAAGGCTATTCCTTTTGCCAATAAGCCGGAAGATATTGTGCCTGGCGTTGCCAATTATTATGCCACTACTTATGTGCAGGATGGGGAAGCTATCAGCGTTTTAGCTAAAGTAAGGGATGGCCGCCCGATAAAAATAGAAGGTAATTACCTGTCGCCATTAACAAACGGAGGTACTTCTGCAAAAGTGCAGGCTTCTGTTTTAAGTTTATATGACACGGCAAGGTTGAAATTCCCTACAATTGATGGCAAAGAGGTTACACTTGAATATATTGACCAGGCTGTTGGAACAGCTTTAACTGGTTTAGGTGGTGCACAGGTAGCGTTGCTTACAAGTACCATCAATTCTCCTTCAGGCCTGGAAGTGATAGGCCAGTTTCTGGCAAAATACCCGGGCAGCAGGCACGTGGTGTATGATGCTGATTCTTATACAGGTTTATTGCTGGCAAATGAGGCAAACTATGGTAAACGCGCCATACCATCTTACAATTTTGCCAAAGCAAAAGTGATTGTGAGCCTTGGCGCTGATTTTCTTGGTACCTGGCTAAGCCCTGACGAATTTGCTCCACAGTACGTGAAAGGAAGAAAGATTGATGAGAAGAACCCTGCAATGAGCAAACACTACCAGTTTGAATCTATTTTAAGCATAACAGGTTCCAATGCGGATGAGCGTTATACGCATAAGCCCTCTGAAACAGGCGCTATTGCTGTAGCCTTATTGAATGCTTTAACAGGTGAAGGCGCTGCCAATATCAGCGATGCTAAATTGAAAGCCGGCATTGCTAAGGCGGCGAAAGATTTAAGCGCCAACCGTGGCGCAGGCCTTGTGGTTTGCGGCAGTAACGATCCTAATATTCAGCAGGTGGTAAATGCCATCAACAATGCAATTGGTGCTGGCGGCAATACTATCGACTGGTCGTCTGTAAACAAGAGCAAAGCTGGCGTTGACTCAGATTTGGCAGGCCTTATAAATGATATGAATGCAGGAAGGGTAGGGGCTGTGGTTATTATTAGTTCAAACCCCGCTTATACCTGGGGCGATTCAAAAGCTTTTGCAAATGCTTTAAAGAAAGTAAAAGTTGCCGTTTCATTAAACCCTAAAAACGATGAAACCACGCAGCTTTGTAAATATGTAATCCCTGATCATCACTATCTTGAAAGCTGGGGTGATGCTGAACCTAAATCCGGTTTTGTATCATTAATGCAGCCAACAATCAATCCTTTATTTAAAACCCGCCAGTGGCAGGATACTTTATTGAAATGGGTTGGCGCTGCTTCAGACTATCATACTTATTTCAAGAATTACTGGCTTGGAAAATTAGGTAACGAAACTGCTTTTGATAAAGCGTTGCAGGCAGGTGTTGTTAATAATGCATCTGTCAATACTTCAATCGTATCGTCAATTGCTGATACTTTGGCCGCACCTGTAAGGGCGCTTACAGGCAATGCAGGAAGCTATAATGGCGGTGGCGTTACTGCGGCTATTGCTGCAATCGGCAATTTGCCAAAAGGCGGAGATGTTGAACTTGTTCTTTATAAGAAAGTGGGCATAGGTTGCGGAGAAGGTTCTGGCAACCCATGGCTGCAGGAATTGCCAGACCCTGTTACAAGGGCAACCTGGGATAATTATGTGATTATTTCCCCGGCAATGGCCAAGAGCCTGTTGGGCATCGATTTAAATAATAACGCACACGTTGATGCCTATGAGGTTCATCCGGCGAAGGATGTTGTAAAAGTTACGGCAAAAGGAAAAGACCCTGTATCGCTGCCAATATTAATTGTGCCTGGCGTTCATCCTAATACTGTTGGTATTGCAGTTGGATACGGGCGTACAGATAAATTAGGAAAGGTTGCTGAAGGCGTTGGTAAAGATGTTTTCTATCTTACCTCTTTCAATGGTACCAGCGTTAGTTTTGAAGTGCCTGGTGTAACCGTTGAAAAGACCGGCGATACCTATGATGTTGCCCAGATTCAGACCCATAATATTTATGATACTCCAATGGGTAACAGGACTGAAGTGGTAAAAGAACTTACCCTTGCAGCCTTTAAGAAAGACCCTGAAGAAATTTTAAATGACAGGGAATACGAAACCAGGCATTATGGTGGCTTAGAGTCGTATGAAAAGCAGGGGACGATTTATCCTTATTATGATAAACCGGGTATTCACTGGGGTATGAGCGTTGACCTGAACAGTTGTACTGGTTGCGGTGCCTGCGTGGTAGCCTGTCATATAGAAAATAATGTTCCCATTGTTGGCAAGAGTGAAGTAAAGCGCTTTCATGATATGCACTGGTTGCGCATTGACCGTTATTACAGTGGTGATATGGACAACCCGCAGGTGGTATTCCAGCCTTTAATGTGCCAGCATTGTGATAACGCGCCTTGCGAAAATGTGTGCCCGGTAAGCGCTACCAACCATAGCAGCGAAGGCATTAACCAAATGGCTTATAACCGTTGTATCGGTACAAAATATTGCGCTAATAACTGTCCTTACAAAGTGCGCAGGTTTAACTGGGCAGATTATAACGGCGGTGACAGCTTCCCTGATAATCAAAATTTCAGTGGCGTTGGTAAACTTGATCCTGCCGTGCATGTAATGAATGAAGATTTAACCAGGATGGTTTTAAATCCGGATGTTACGGTACGGTCACGCGGGGTTATGGAAAAATGTTCATTCTGCGTGCAGCGCTGCCAGGAAGGTAAACTGAATGCCAAAAGGGAAAGCAGGCCATTAAACAGTGGAGAAGTTACACTGGAAAATACGCCTGATGTTCAAACTGCCTGCCAGCAGGCTTGCGCTACAGGTGCTATCGTTTTTGGTAATGCAAACGATAAGAACAGTGCTGTTTCAAAAGTGCGTGAAAACAACAAATTAAGGTTGTTTCATTCTCTCGAACAGTTGCACGTATTGCCAAATGTAAATTACCTGGCAAAAGTGCGTAACAGGGAAGAAGAGGCAGTGAGCACTCATCACGAAGGTTAATTAATTGATGATAATTGTTGCAGCCGAAATTCTGCCCGGCTCAAACCGTTCAGACAGGGTTGCAACTCAATAAAAGCTTAATAAATTACAATAACCGGCTTTACAAAAGCCCGGTTGATAGCCAAAGGCAAAAACGAAAAAGGTATGTCATTATTAAGATACGAATCACAACTTAGAGAGCCGCTGGTTGACGGAAACAAGACCTACCACGATGTTACCGAAGACATTTGCCGTCCTATTGAAGGCAAACCGGGTAAACTGTGGTATATAGGATTTTACATTTCAGTTGCTTTACTGTTGTTTGGTATTTATAGTGTTTACCGCGAAGTGGTATATGGTATCGGCCAGTGGAATGTAAACCACACGGTAGGCTGGGGCTGGGATATTACCAACTTCGTTTGGTGGGTAGGGATTGGTCATGCCGGAACGCTTATCTCCGCTATCTTATTATTATTCAGGCAAACCTGGCGTAATGGTGTAAACAGGGCTGCGGAAGCGATGACGATATTTGCAGTAATGTGCGCCGGCCAGTTTCCTGTATGGCACATGGGCCGTGTATGGAACGCTTTCTTCGTATTTCCTTATCCAAACTCACGCGGGCCGCTTTGGCCAAACTTCGCCTCTCCTTTGATGTGGGACGTATTCGCTATCTCAACATATTTTACCGTATCACTTTTGTTCTGGTATTCAGGCCTGATCCCTGATTTCGGCACTATCCGCGACAGGGCAAAAACCAAGTTCCGCAAATTTGCCTATGGTATTGCATCGTTCGGCTGGTCTGGCTCCACCAAACACTGGCAGCGACTTGAATCTTTATCATTAGTGCTTGCCGGTCTTGCAACGCCGCTGGTGCTTTCAGTGCATACGATAGTATCTTTTGACTTTGCCACATCGGTTATACCAGGCTGGCATACAACCATTTTCCCGCCTTACTTCGTTGCGGGCGCCATCTTTTCTGGTTTTGCAATGGTGCAAACATTACTGCTGGTTACCAGGAAAGTGTTAGGCCTTCAGGGATATATTACACTCGGCCATATTGAGGCGATGAACAAAGTAATTGTATTAACGGGTTCAATAGTTGGCTGCGCTTATCTTACTGAATTGTTTATGGCATTTTACAGCCAGAACCAATATGAAAGTTATGCATTCTTCTACAGCAGGGCAAACTTCTTCAGTCCTTATGGCTGGGCCTATTGGGGCATGATGTTCTGTAACGTAGTATCGCCTCAGATATTCTGGTTTAGAAAGATGCGCAGGAATTTATGGGTAACCATGTTCTTAAGCATCGTGGTAAACATAGGTATGTGGTTTGAAAGGTTTGTAATTATTGTTACCTCACTGTTCCGCGACTACCTGCCGTCTTCATGGCCTTATTATTACAGCCCGAGTATTTGGGAAATAGGTTTCTATGTTGGAACATTCGGGCTCTTCTTTACCTGTTATTTCCTTTTCTCTAAATATTTCCCTGTAATAGCTATTGCGGAAGTGAAGCAGATATTAAAAGTTTCAGGTGAAAGCTATAAGGAGAAAATGGATAAGCTGGAAGAAGAACCTGTTGAAGAATTTGCGCACGCAGCAGCGCACTAACATTAGCATTTTAAAAGCCTTATTAAGTTATAAAGTATGGCAAAAAAGAAATTTGTAGTAGCCAGTTTTGATGATGAGAATGTTTTATTTCCTGCGGTAAAAAAAGTACGTCTTGCAGGATATAAGATCCATGATGTGTATACCCCGTATGCCGTGCATGGATTAGACAAAGCGCTGGGCCTGCGTGAAACAAGCCTGCATACTGCCGGTTTTATTTACGGTATTTCAGGAACTACCATTGCTTTGGGGGCTATGAGCTGGGTTTTTGTAAGCGACTGGCCTTTGAATATTGGCGGTAAACCACATTTCCCATTGCCGGCATTCATACCTATCACATTTGAAACCACTGTACTGCTTTCTGCAGTAGGCATGGTGCTCACTTTCTGTTATTTGTGCCAGTTGGGGCCTTTTGTAAAAAAGCATCATTTCAGTTCACGGGCCACCGACGATCATTTTGTAATGGTGATAGAATGTACTTCAAAAACCAATGTTGAAGATTTAAAGGCTTTCCTTTCCAATACCGGTGCATTTGATGTAAATGTGCAGGAAGCAGAAGCAAACTGGTGGTTAGGCACGTATGATAAAGAACAGGTACTAATAAAAGATGAACCGACTGTAGCTTAAATATTATTAAAGATGAAAATCCGATTGATTATATTTTGTTTGTCCGCAGGTTTCATAATAGCCGGTTGCAGCGATGTTCGCCGCGATCCGGGCCGTGTTTATGTTCCCGACATGGGGCCAAGCCGTGCGTACGAAACTTATGATGCGCTTGATTCCAATAAGTTTACACAGAATGTGGCTGAAGCAGGACGTAAAATATTTTATAATCATTTGCCGGTTGCAGGCACCGTTGCAAGGGGCGAAGATATGCCGTTCCCGCTGGCCATGGATGCCCCGGGCGACACAACTAATTACGTGGCTTCGAAGCAAATTGAAAGCCCCATAAAATCGCTTGATTCTGTTACGATGAAAGAAGCTGAACGTTTATATCTTATTAATTGTGGTATCTGCCACGGCGCCAAGCTTGATGGCGACGGTCCTCTGTATAAAGGAGGGAATGGCCCTTTTGCAGCAAAGCCGGCAACATTAGTTGGCGATGCGAAGTATGAAGAAATGCCTGCCGGCCAGATGTTTTATTCTGTAACGTATGGTAAAAACCTCATGGGTTCTTACGCATCTCAACTAACAAGGGTTCAGCGCTGGGAAGTAATCGCTTATATTAAATCGAAGCAGGCAAAGACCGGTGCTACCACCAGTAAGCCGGCAGCAGCGGACAGTTCAGCAGGTAAATAAAAAGTCAGATTCAGATATTGATAAATTAATTATAATGGCATCAATTAAAGAGCAATTTGAAGTTCCTTCCAAAATGAAAACCTGGTCGATGGCTTTAATAGTCATTGGTGTGATTTCCTTTATTCTTGGTCTTATAACGAAGGGCATGAGTGGTGACGAGCAGGAGAAGGCTACATTTATCGGGACATTAATGTATAACAGTATTTTCTGGATGCTGATTTGCAATGCGAGCATGTTTTTCATTTGCGCTACCACGCTTGCAATGGGCGGCTGGCATACTGTAATAAAAAGAATACCTGAAGCTATTTCTACCCTTGTTCCTGTTTTTGGTATTATCACCCTCGTAATTTTCATATATGTGGTATTAATAGACCGTACAGCCAGCATATACGAATGGCTTGATAAAGATGCTGTGGCAAAAGACCATCTTTTAAGCGGCAAGAGCGGTTTTTTAAATCCTGCCTTCTTTATGATATGGAGTATCCTTGCCATTGGTATATGGAGTATTTTAGGACACAGAATGCGCAAGCTTAGCAGCGAAGCTGATGAGAAGCCGATGGATATAAACACCGGTAAAAGTTACATCTGGAGAAATACGGTTACTGCTGGTTTGTTCATAGTATGGTTTGCGTTAACGATCGGGTCAACAGTGCCTTGGTTCTGGATGATGAGCCTTGATGCGCACTGGTACAGCACCATGTATAGCTGGTACACATTCGGGAGTTCTTTCGTAACAGGAATGAGCCTCATTGCCCTCTGGCTTATCTATCTTAAAAATAAAGGCTATTTAGGTTATGCAAATGAGAACCACCTGCATAACATTGGTATCTTCATATTTGCATTTTCCATTTTCTGGACTTATCTCTGGTTTGCCCAATATATGCTTATATGGTATGGAAACATTCCTGAAGAAACCGTTTATTTCAAACACCGTGTTCAGGGAGCTTACAAGGGTATCTTCTTTATGAATATCATTATCAACTTCGTTTGCCCGCTGCTTATTTTAATGAAGCGTTCGGTTAAAAGGAATTATACGCTGATGACATTCATGGCAGTATTGATTATCTTTGGACACTGGATAGATTTTTACCAGATGGTTATGGGCAGCGTTCGCGAAAATGAGGCCTCACTAAGCTGGCTGGATTTTGGAATTGCATCTTTGTTTATTGGGTTGATGATACATTTTACAAGCAGGGCGTTGGCGAAAAAGCCACTTGTTTCAGAATATCATCCTTTCTTAAAAGAAAGTATTGCTCACCACATATAGAATAAATTAAACAGAAAACAGAAGCAGCATCATGTCAATGTTTTTCACAATAGCGGTTATAGTTTTAGTGTTTTTGATCATATTTCAAATAGCTAAAGCAAGCGAGTATGTATCAGTTATTAAAGGCGAAGAAAAAGCCCGTGCAGATCAAAATAAGGTAAACGGCTTTTTGATGATTGCCTTTTTAATAGCAGGATTATTCGGTGTATATTTTTGTAATAAGGTTCTTTATCCGGACACGTTGCTCTCCCATGAGGCGGCAAGTGTTCAGGGCGAAAAAGTAGATTCAATGCTCTGGATTACTATAGTGATTACAGGCGTTGTATTTTTTATCACCCAGATACTATTGTTTTATTTCAGCTACAAATACCAGGAAAGCAAAAAGCGGAAGGCTTATTATTATCCGCATAATAACAAACTTGAAGTAATATGGACTGCAGTACCTGCCATAGCGCTTACAGCTTTAATTGTATTTGGCTTAAAAAACTGGTTTGCATTTACCGGCCCTGCCCCAAAAGAAGCTTTACAGGTTGAAATTACAGGCAAGCAATTCGGCTGGATATTCCGGTACCCGGGAATGGATCAGACATTTGGTAAAAAATATTATAAGCTCATTGACGATGCTAACAGTAATTCATTGGGCCAGGATTGGAAAGACAGCAAGAATTTCGATGATGTTGTAGTTTCCCAAACCATGTATTGTGTTGTAAACCGGCCGGTGAACCTGAGGATTTTTTCCCGCGATGTTATTCACGATGTGGGTTTGAGCGAATTCAGGTTGAAACAGGATGCAGTACCGGGCACTCCTACTTCTTTATGGTTTACGCCTAAGTTTACCACCAAGGAAATGAAAGAAAAATTAGGAAAACCCGATTTTCAATACGAAATTAGTTGCGACCAGATGTGTGGTAACGGCCATTATTCAATGAAAGGCGTAATTGAAGTAGTAACCCAGGAAGAGTATGATGTTTGGCTTGCACAGCAGAAGCCCAATTACTATACAGTCTTCCCTGATAAAGACCCTTCCAATCAAAAGCCCCAACTGGCCACTGATAGCACAAAGACCACAGCTTCAGTAAAAACTACTGATGTTGTGAAAACAAAAATGTAATTGTATCAATACCCAAAAGGTATTTTATTATAAAATATTAATATAGAATTATTATGAGTAACGAAGCCTCTATGCACGCTGATACAAGTGTGAATGTTCCGGTTGAAGTGCATCATCATGAAGAACACGCGCATCACCATCATCATGAAAGCTTTATTACTAAGTATGTATTTAGCCAGGATCATAAGATGATTGCCAAGCAGTTTCTTATTACCGGTATGATTTGGGCTGTAATAGGCGGCTTAATGTCTGTATTGTTCAGGCTTCAGCTTGGTTACCCCGAAGAGAAATTTATGTGGCTGCAGGATTTAATGGGGAAATGGTGGTTTGAGGATGGCCATTTAACCGCGCAGGCTTACTATGCATTGGTAACAACTCATGGAACTGTATTGATATTTTTTGTGTTAACGGCAGGATTAAGCGGCACTTTTGCCAACTTGCTTATTCCCCTGCAGGTAGGTGCGAGAGACATGGCTTCTCCTTTGTTGAATATGCTGAGCTACTGGTTTTTCTTTTTAGCCAGCGTGATTATGTTTTCAAGCATATTTGTGTCCACAGGGCCTTTCAGCGGAGGATGGACGGCCTACCCGCCTCTCAGCGCTTTGCACGATGCCTCTCCTGGTTCCCAGCATGGCATGGACCTTTGGCTGATAGCCATGGCGGTGTTTGTTGTTTCCTCTTTGTTGGGTGGCCTTAATTATATTGTAACTATATTGAATATGCGTACCAAAGGTATGAGCATGACGAGGCTTCCGCTTACAATATGGGGACTGTTCTTTACGGCCATATTAGGCGTACTTTCATTCCCGGTTCTTTTATCAGGCTTCATCCTGCTCATCTTCGACCGCAATTTTGGAACAAGCTTTTATCTTTCAGATATTTTTGTAGCTACCACTAATACGGCATTGCCAAACGAAGGCGGTAACGCTATACTGTTCCAGCATCTTTTCTGGTTCCTGGGGCACCCTGAAGTGTATATTATAGCCTTGCCGGCAATGGGTATAGTTTCCGAAATAATTTCGACCAATTCAAGAAAGCCAATATTCGGTTATATGGCTATGGTGGCATCTTTCTTTGCTATTGCCACGCTCTCTTTCCTTGTGTGGGCGCACCACATGTTTGTAACCGGCATGAACCCATTCCTTGGCTCCATATTCGTGTTGCTTACGTTACTAATTGCGGTACCTTCAGCTATCAAAGTGTTTAACTGGCTTACCACATTATGGCGGGGCAGTATCCGGTTTACGCCGGCCATGCTGTTTGCTATTGGGTTTGTAAGCATGTTTATTTCAGGTGGTTTAACTGGTATCTGGCTTGGTAATTCTGCTCTTGATATTCACCTGCATGATACTTATTTTGTAATTGCCCACTTCCATCTTGTAATGGGCGTTGCGTCCATGTTTGGTATGTTTGCCGGCATTTATCATTGGTTCCCTAAAATGTATGGCAGGTATCTCAATAACACACTTGGTTATATTCATTTCTGGATTACAATGATTGGCGCCTACCTCATTTTCTGGCCTATGCACTATGAGGGGCTTGCAGGTATGCCGCGCCGCTATTTTGATTATTCCACATGGGTTAGCTTTAACCAGTTTGAAGGGTTGAACCGCGTAATTAGTATTGTAGCTATTATAGTTTTTGCTGTACAGATTTTGTTCCTGTTTAATTTCTTCTATTCCATCTTTAAAGGAAGAAAAGTAACAACACAGAATCCGTGGGAATCAAATACACTTGAATGGACTACGCCAATACATCCCGGCCATGGCAACTGGGTTGGTGAAATACCTGAAGTACATCGCTGGCCATACGATTATGGTAAAGATGGCCGTAATTTTATACCGCAGAATGTGCCTGTGGGAGAAAATGAGGCTTCGCATTAATATTTTCAAACCATCATATTATGTCCCGAAAATTCTTCGGGACATTTTTTTTAACTGACATTTGCCGAGTGAAAATAAACAGTACAGAATCGTCGTATAACCTGGTTTTAAAAGTAAAAGATTATTTTCAGCTGATGAAGTTTACCCTAAGCTTTACAGTTGTTTTTACCTGTGTTTTATGCTATCTTATTGCACCTAATATAATTGAATATAACTGGTTTTATATTACCCTTTTGTTTGTTGCCGGATTAATGATAACCGGTAGCGCTAACGCTATTAACCAGGCGGTAGAAAAAGATACAGACGCTTTAATGAGGCGCACAGCCAAACGGCCTGTTGCCGCCGGCAGGATGAGTGTGAATGAAGCGTATGCTTTTGCTGCTGTTACCGGCATTACCGGCATTTTGCTGATGTATATTTTCTTTAACCCTGCCTCTGCCTTACTTTCTGCGTTTAGTATTTTTCTTTATGCCTTTATATACACGCCTCTTAAAAAAAGAAGCTCTATTGCCGTGCTTGTAGGCGCCTTTCCCGGAGCACTGCCATGCCTTATCGGCTGGGTTGCTGCAACAGGGCTTATTAGCCCGTTTAAAACATTCAGCGTAGATGGCATAAATTATTCCAATGCTGCAGGGTGGGTTTTATTTGCCATACAATTTTTATGGCAGTTTCCCCATTTCTGGGCCATAGCCTGGCTTGCCTTCAACGATTATGCAAAAGCAGGATTTAAATTACTGCCCTCAAATGAAGGGCCTACGAGGTTTACTGCTTTACAAAGTGTTTTATATGCAATTGCTATGGTGCCCGTTGGCATGTTGCCTTATTATCTTCACATAACCGGTTTTGTAAGTTTATGGATTGTGCTGGCTGCCAATATTTTTCTTTTAATTCAGTGCGTAAGGCTGTTGATTGAATTAAATGCAACAGCGGCAAGGCGGGTTATGTTCAGCAGTTATATTTATTTGCCTATCGTATTCCTTTCATTGCTGGCCGATAAAGTTTAAGTAATGTTTTGAGTTTAAGAAAATGTCGAATAATCGCTATAGCATTTTACAAAACCTTAAAACTTTTTAAACTGAATAAATTTTAATGAATTCCTTTACGCAGATATCAGTGCATATCATTTGTAAGCAGCTGTATCAATCCTTTTGCCCATAGTGCCCTGCATACGCTGCCAGAAATTTTCGCTTTTGGTAATAGGTATAAAATCTTTGTTATATGCTTTGCTATAATCAATAGCTGGATCAATCATTTGTGGTTCCATAGCTTTAAGCGTATCGAAAATAATAGGTATAATTACAACGTCAGGGCTCACTTTTTTATGTACAAAGCTTGTTAGCATTTTGGCCTGGAACGGATCTGTTGCAAGCCCTATTTTTTTAAACCCTAATTGTTTTGCCTTCTGATAGCCGTAATAAATATTTTCAGTACTGTGTTTGGCCAGCGTTTCAGTGTAAATATTCTTTTTCTTTATGCCGATGGCTTCCGCATATAAGGCCATAATCCTGGCTTCATAATAAGGTGTGTAAACAGACGACCCGGAATACATAACATTTTTGGCAATGCCATTGTCAAGAATATATTTTGACCAATAAACCCGCGCTTTCATAATATCGCCCCATTTACCGGCAGCCGTATCAAATGGAATACCCGGTACAATAATAATGTCGCATACATGCTGTTTTGAAGAATCAAGCATCCTTTTAGATGTTTTTGAAGAATAGGAACATCCGCACAATACAAGAAAGATCAATATAAAACTTACTGTTTTGCTCCTGGATAAATACATGGGAGAAATTTTATGGGCTGCCCCATGCCGCATTTGCACAATATGCCTGGCCACCGGAATTGTTTTCATTATATAGAAATTGCAACATGCATTCCAAAAACAATTATTTGGTGTTCACGGTGAATATAAATTTAATGCCTTGTTTCCATTTATGCAGGGCTTACGATTAATAGATCAACTTCACGAATAATATAAAGCAATCAGTTTATGGGCCTTCTGTTTCTACAGTGAGGCTTTTTTATTTATTATTGCCGTTTATTATCCGGTTAAACTTTAAGCTTGTTATATGAAAAAAATGTTCACTGCTTTTGTTAAATGCTCTGTTGCGTTTATAGGATGCTTCTTTTTCTTTAACCCGAAATTATTGGCGCAGCCAAGTATTCGAGATGTGGTTGGCGCCTCTGTATTTAAACTTGTTTGGGCGGATGAATTTAACCAGCCTGTTATTGATACAACTGCCTGGAACTTTGAAACCGGCGGCCACGGCTGGGGCAATCATGAGCAGGAATATTATCAGCGTGACAATGCTTCAATTGAAAATGGCAACCTTGTAATAACTGCGAGAAAACAACAGGCAGGTTTCAATAAATATACCTCGTCGCGCATGACAACTGAAGGCAAAAAAGAATTTTTATATGGCCG
Organism: Parafilimonas terrae; assembly: GCF_900115755.1. GTDB lineage: Bacteria > Bacteroidota > Bacteroidia > Chitinophagales > Chitinophagaceae > Parafilimonas > Parafilimonas terrae. The sequence goes on along the minus strand of NZ_FOXQ01000015.1, from coordinate 92,408 downwards.
AATAGAAGCCCGTATAAAAATGCCGGTGGGCCAGGGTTTCTGGCCTGCATTCTGGATGCTCGGCGCGAATATTAAAACGGTTGACTGGCCGGCCAGTGGTGAAATTGATATTATGGAACATATTAATACAGATAGCCTTATTTATGGCACGTTACATTGGGATGATAATGGCCATGTTTTTAAAGGCGATACGATTTTATCAACGCCTGCACAATATCATGTGTACAGTATAGAATGGGATGCTTCATCTATAAAATGGTTTGTTGACAATACAGAATATTATAAGGCTGATATTACTGGCGGGGCCAAAACCGAATTTCATAAATCCTTTTTTATACTCCTGAATTTTGCCGTTGGCGGCGACTGGCCCGGGCAAGAAGTAAATGAAAGTTTATTGCCCGCAAAAATGTATATAGATTATGTGCGGGTTTACCAGCAGCAATAAGAACTTCTGGAAAGTTTCAAACTTTCCAAAAGTTTAAGATTTATTCTTTCAAATTTGCATTATGCAAAGAACCGGTGTTGGCATCAGGGTACTGAATTTTTTAGTGGACACTTTTCTGATCTTTGGAATTACTTATGCAGCCAGTGCCTGGTGGGATTTTCATGTCATGTATTGGCATTATCCGTCCATACAGTTCTATACCATGTTCTTTATCATGCTGTTTATTTACTATACCATTTTTGAATCCATATTTAAACGTTCACCTGGCAAATGGCTGAGTAAAAGCAAGGTGGCAAATAGCAAAGGCGGCAAGCCTGCCTTTTGGCAAATTCTTGTAAGAAGCCTTGTACGGCTTACTATTATCGACTGTTTTTTTATTCCTTTTTTTGATGGCCCTTTACATGATTACCTGAGCAAAACAACTGTAATTGAAGCCTGATTACTGCAATATTTTTTGTATTTGAGGCGCCAGCAGTGCCGCCCATTTTGCATATTCTTTACCTGAAGGATGCAATCCATCCAAAGCAATAAGTGTATTATCGTTTTCCGCTTCACGGGTAAGCGGTGTAATATCCGTATAGCTGATATTATAAGATAAAGTAACTGCCTTATTAATCATATTAAATTCATCAATTTCTTTACTTATTTGTGCCCTATCCATTTGCTGCGCAAAAGGCGTAACGCTGTAATCAGGAATGGAAAGCACAAAAACACGCTCTTTATTACCTGCCAGTTCAATAGCTTTTTCAAGGCATGCCGTAAAACGGGTTCGGTAACCTGCCGTGTCAAAATGCTGATATTGATCATTTACACCAATCAGTAAGCTTACCACATCAAAAGAGGATTGAGGGTTCTTTTGGATAATACCATCCAACAGGTTTTGAGTTGTCCACCCGGTTACGGCAATATATTCAGGATCACTAAAAGAAATAGTATCTCCGGTGAGTAAGGCAATTGTTTGGGCAGGAAATCGTTCAGCAGCGCTTACCGATTCTCCAATGGTATAAGAGTCGCCTAATGCAAGCCAGGAAAAATTGCCGGTATGAGACGTGTCATGCATGGGAGTATCATTATTACGAGGTGCGATATTGCCGGGATTTTCAGACTGCTTTATACAGCCGGTAATTAACCAAAACAGAGCCAGTTGTAAAACAGCTATTATATATATTTTTAAGCACATATAATACTTATGATGGAATATGAAAGAATGTTTTACAATAAGTTTTTAAAAATAATCAAAAGGCTATTTTTGCGAAAATTAAAAAAATAAGAAAAGATGCCTGAAAAAATTAAGGTTGCCAACCCCGTAGTAGAGTTGGATGGCGATGAAATGACACGCATTATTTGGAAGTTCATTAAAGACAAACTGATCCTTCCTTATATTGATGTTGATATTAAATATTATGACCTTGGTGTTGAACACCGCGATGCCACTGATGACCAGGTTACTGTTGACGCTGCGAACGCCATTAAACAATATGGTGTTGGTATTAAATGCGCTACCATTACGCCCGATGAGGCCCGTGTAAAAGAATTCAGCTTAAAACAAATGTGGAAGAGCCCTAATGGCACAATCCGTAACATTTTGGACGGCACTGTTTTTCGCGAACCCATCGTTTGTAAAAATGTTCCGCGACTTGTTCCCAACTGGACTGCGCCTATTTGCATTGGCCGTCATGCATTCGGCGATCAATATCGTGCAACCGACTTTGTTACCAAAGGCAAAGGCAAACTTACCATTAAGTTTGAAGGCGAAGATGGTAATGTAATTGAACATGAAGTATATAATTTCAAGGGCGATGGCGTGGCTTTAGCCATGTACAATACCGATGAAAGCATCCGCGGTTTTGCCCGTGCCTGCTTTAACCAGGCTATTATGAAAAAATGGCCTTTATATCTTTCTACAAAAAATACTATTCTTAAAAAATACGATGGCCGTTTTAAAGACATTTTCCAGGAAATTTATGAGAATGAATTTAAAGCAAAGATGGATGAACTGGGCATTACTTACGAACATCGTTTAATAGATGATATGGTAGCCAGCGCATTAAAATGGCATGGCGAATTTGTTTGGGCTTGCAAAAACTATGATGGCGACGTACAGAGCGATACTGTTGCGCAGGGTTTTGGCAGCCTTGGCTTAATGACTTCCACTTTGGTTACGCCCGATGGTAAAACCATGGAAGCAGAAGCTGCACATGGTACGGTTACGCGCCACTATCGCGAGCATCAGAAGGGCAGGCCAACATCAACCAACCCTATTGCATCCATCTTTGCATGGACACGCGGTTTGGAGTTTCGCGGCAAGCTGGATAACAACCAGGAATTAATTGATTTTTGCCATGCACTGGAGCAGGTTTGTATTGAAACGGTTGAAAGTGGCAAAATGACAAAGGACCTTGCCATCACTATAAAACCAAAAGTAGAACACGGCACAGATTATTTATATACTGAAGAATTTTTAGAAGCGCTTGACCAGAACCTGAAAAAGAAGCTGGGCAAGTAATTAAAGACGTATTACTAACAGCAAGCCTTCTTTGTTATGAAGAAGGCTTTGTTTTTTAAAAGAGAAAATATGAACTGGATTATTTTAATTATAGCAGGCCTGTTTGAGGCTGGTTTTGCATTTTGCCTTGGCAAAGCAAAACAGGCAACTGGTATGGATGTTTACTGGTGGTATGGAGGATTTTTGATTGCGCTAATCATCAGCATGGTATTACTGATTAAAGCAACGCAAACTTTACCAATCGGAACAGCTTATGCAGTGTGGACCGGTATTGGCGCTGTGGGAACGGCATTGCTTGGTATCCTGGTATTTAAAGAGCCTTCCGATTTCTGGCGTTTGTTTTTTATTGTAACGCTTATTATTTCTATTGCCGGGTTAAAGTTTGTATCGCATTAGGTTTGGATGACTCACAATTCACCACTCACCATTCACAATATTCATGCTGATTGATTAAGCATGTTCAGCAAACTGCTTTTATCAATCATGCCCGGATGCCGCCATACAACGTTTCCATTCTTAAAGATCATAAAGGTGGGAACGGCACTTACATTATATTGAGATGCAATCTGCCGTTGTTTATCAATGTCAACTTTTACCACACGCACTTTGCCTTCAACTGATTTGGCTACATCTTTTATCACGGGCTCCATAGCTTTGCACGGGCCGCACCAGGTAGCAAAAAAATCAACCAATACCGGTTGCTGTGATTGAATTAATTGCGCAAATGATTCCATAAAATTGTTTTTAATGTTGTGATGATGAAAGCTTCAAATTTCCTTTAGATTTATATCAATAATTGTGCATTTTATATTTAGACTGACATAAGGTGTAACCGGCTGTAAACTTTAGTGCATAAAGCCATCTTCATTTCTTATTTTTCCATAAACTTTTTGCAATGAAAATCCCGGCATTACTAATGCTTGCTTTAATGTTTACAGCGCCGCATGATACAGGTGAAAATATACTTGCCAAAATGCATGCAAAATATGCGGGTAAATGGATGAAAAGCTTCAGCTTCACCCAAACAACGGAAAGCTATCGAAATGATAGTTTAATTAAAACATCCACCCTGGTATGAACATATTATTTATCCTGATAAATTCCGCATAGATTTTGGCGATAAAACCAGCGGCAATGCAGCCATTTTTACACCCGATTCTGTTTATAGTTTTCGGGGCGGCAAATTGCAAAATATATTCAGCAATGATGATGATCTCACTTTCATTTTAGGTGGCATGTACTTTCATCCGCTGGATTCTGTAAAAGCCATATTTGGAAGGCTGGGCTATAACCTCAGCAAATTTTATGAAAACGATTCTGTATATATTATTGGAGCGGATAGTATTAATGAAGCAACCAACCAGTTTTGGATTGATAAACACAAACTCGTTGTTGTTAGATTTATAAATTATTCACATGGCGAAAAAGAAGAAGGCTACTTTTATAATCATAAACAGTTTGGCAGCAGCTGGAGTGAAACGGCCTGCGATTTTTATGAAAACGATAAACTTATTCAAAAGGAGATATATCATGATTGCAAAGCCAATGCGGTCATTGATTTAAAAATATTCAACCCGCATAAATTTATTTTAATTCCATGAGAAGGGACGCTGTCAAGCACTTTGAAGAGTGTTGACTGCTTGTGTATCACCCATTAAATAAAAACTACTTCTCTTCATCAAGATCGAAATCCTTTACTTGCTGGTTTAAATTTTTAATCCATTTTGTCCATATTCTAAAAGATAAAAGAATTAGTTGGCACACAACCACTGAGCTAAAGACCAATAGCAGCGCTTTTTCTTTTGTAAAAGTGATTACTGATGTGAAAAAAATAATTATTGAGAGGCTATACAGGCAAGTGATAATTATTGAAGAAATAGAGAGTTGCTTTACGCTCGTTAAATAATTCTGAATTATTGAGTCGCAGGATGGCAATTTAACTAGCGGGCAACATTAATTTGTTTTAACAACAGTATGGTTTACAGTTTTTAAGTTTGCATTTTCTAAACATGTACATTCATTGCCATGGCAAAAAATGCAATCATAAAAACACCTATAGAAAAGCTTGGTTATAATTTTATAAAGCCGCAGTTTTTACCGGAAGGGGAAGATGAATATTACCTGCGTAACCTGCAAAACCGCAGCGGCATTAATTACCGTAATCTTACCGCTTATGAAATTGAAGCGCTTGTTAAAAACCGCAACGCCAGCGACGACTGGAATAAGATTTTAGTAAGCGATGCTTTCAACCCGGAACTGGTAAAGAACTGCAAGTTTTTTGGCCTTGTGCGTATTGGCAAACTTGAGCCATATTTTCTTGAGTTCAAGGATATGAAATATGCGGTTGGATTGTATAACTCTAATATTGTAAGTTCAGATCTCGGCGATAATGTTTCCGTTGAAAATGTAAATTACCTGTCGCATTATATCATCGGCAACGAAGTTATTATTGCCAATACAAATGAAGTAGCCACAACCGATCATGCAAAGTTTGGCAATGGTATTGTAAAAGAAGGCGAGCCGGAAAGCATCCGCATCTGGATGGAAATATGCAATGAAAATGGCGGCAGGAGCGTAATACCTTTTACAGGCATGCTGCCCGGTGATGCTTATCTGTGGAGCAAATTCAGGGATGATGAAAGATTGTTGCAGCGGTTTAAAGAAATAACTGAAAAGGAATTTAAAAAAGAACGCGGTTATCATGGCAAGATTGGCGATCGCACGGTTATAAAAAATTCCGCTATTATAAAAGATTGCTGGATTGGCAGCGATGCTTATATCAAGGGCGCTAATAAATTGAAAAACCTCACCATACATTCATCTGAAGAAGCACCAACACAAATTGGAGAAGGTTGTGAACTGGTAAATGGCATCATCAGCAAAGGCTGCAGGATATTTTATGGTGTGAAAGCCGTGCGCTTTGTTATGGCAGCTCATTCGCAATTGAAGTATGGCGCAAGGCTCATCAATTCTTACCTTGGTAACAATGCCACCATCTCCTGCTGCGAAGTATTGAATTCACTGATATTTCCGGCACATGAGCAACATCATAACAACTCATTTTTATGTGCTGCTTTGGTGATGGGACAAAGCAATATTCCCGCAGGTGCAACTATTGGTTCCAATCATAATTCAAGGGCGGCAGACGGTGAAATTATTGCAGGCCGCGGGTTTTGGCCTGGCTTGTGCGTAAGCCTTAAACATAATTCAAGGTTTGCCAGTTTTACCATGCTCGTTAAAGGCGATTATTTGTATGAACTTGATATTCCGCTGCCTTTTTCATTAATCAGTTTAAATTATAAAAATGATACGCTTGAAATAATGCCGGCTTACTGGTTTATGTATAACATGTATGCACTGGCGCGTAATGAGTGGAAATATAAAGACCGGGATAACCGTACAGAAAAATTCCAGTTGCTGGAATATGAATACCTGGCGCCCGACAGCGTGAATGAAATGTTTGCATCGTTGCAATTGCTTGAGTTATTTACAGGAAAAGCGTGGTACATAAAAAACAATAAGAATGATATTAATGATGATGAATGCATACAAAAAGGCAAACAATTATTGCAGCAGAATGATACAGTTATTAATGAACTGGAAATTGTGGCAACTGGTTTTGAAAATTCAAAACGTAAAACAGTTATAAGAAAAGCACAGGCTGCATATAATGCCTATAAAGAAATGATCCTGCATTATGGCCTGGTGCATTTAATTAAGTCTGCAGAGGCAAATGAAATAACGGATGCATCAAAATTTTCAAAGGCTTTCAGTGAAGAAGGCCGTAATGCAAAGTGGTTAAACATTGGCGGACAGTTAATGAGCGAAAAAGATGTGGAAGTGTTGAAGGAGCAAATCAAAAATCAAACAATCAATAGCTGGGACGAACTGCATGAAGCGTATTATAATGAAGGCAAAATTTATCCATTCAAAAAAGCGCAGCATGCATTGGCTTCCCTGCTTGAAATTGAAAATATACAGCCTGAAAATATATCTGATAAAAAAATTATTGAATGGCTTGATAAAGCAGTATTGATTAATGAAGGCATTACAAAGCGCATTATTCAATCAAGAAAAAAAGATTATACAAACCCGTTTCGCAAAATGGTATATGGTTCAGAGGAGGAGATGAATAATGTAACAGGCAGCTTTAACAGCAATAGCTTTATAAAACAGAAACAGGAAGAACTGGAAAGCTTCCGGCAGCTTGTTCAAAAATTAAAAATGAAGTTTAGGGTTTAGTGCTAAACATATTTCTTTATTATTTTCAGTTACAAATTTTCCCGCATGAATTACAGGATTCTTTTAGAACAGGTACAAAATCATGTTGAACAATTATTTAAAACGCCTGATGCATCCAATCTTTTATACCACAATTTAACGCATACGCAAAAAGTTGTTGAAGCTACTACGCAAATTGCCAATCATTATGCATTGAACGATCATGATTTTTTTATTGTGATTACGGCTGCCTGGTTTCATGATATTGGTTATTTGCACACAACAGCCGGCCACGAAGAAATTGGAGCCGATGAAGCAGCCGCTTTATTAACAAGGCTTGATGTAAGCGATAGTATAATCGAAAAAATTAAGCATTGCATATTAGCTACAAAATTGCCCCAGCATCCAACAAACCTGCTGGAAGAAATAATATGTGATGCCGATTTATTTCATTTTGGAACGGATGACTTTACAGAGAACAACAAGCGCATGCGTAAAGAGGCCAGGCTTCTTTATCACAAAGATTTTACAAAAGAAGAATGGCGGAATAAAACAATAGAACTGCTTAAAGCACATAATTATTTTACAGAATATTGCCGTAACAGGCTAAATGCAAAAAAGCTGGAGAACATGGAGCGGTTATTGAACCAGCAATATAAAACTGCCATGAAAAACAACGATGAAGAACAGGCTAAGCCTGATATAACGGGCATTAGTGAAAACAATAAATCGAAGAATGAAAAGCGGCCGGACCGTGGAATAGAAACGATGTTTCGTGTTGCATCAAGCAATCATCAAAAGCTGAGCGATATGGCCGACAATAAATCACATATTCTCATTACCGTTAATTCAATTATCATATCTGTGGTGGTAAGTTTGCTCTTGCGTAAGCTTGATGAGAACAATCATCTTACTATTCCCGCCATATTATTATTATTGGTGAGCCTTGCCACCATTGTTTTATCTATTCTTGCAACAAGGCCTAACATATCAAACGGAACATTTACGCAGCAGGAGCTGAATAATAAAACAACTAATCTTTTATTCTTTGGCAATTTTTTTAAAATGAGTTTGGATAGTTATAAAGAAGGCATGTTGCAAATGATGGGGGACCGTGATTTTTTATATGGCTCGCTGATAAAAGATATTTATGCGCAGGGAGTGGTGTTGGGCAGAAAATACAAACTGCTGCGTGCCGCCTATAACATATTTATGTTTGGATTGATCGTTTCTGTTGTGGCATTTATTATAGCTGCAACAATCGACAGTTAGTTGCACACAGTTATCATAAACTTTATCTGTTTATTAATGACAGAATCAAGATTTTTCAGCAGGGATATAAGCTGGCTTTCATTTAACGAACGCGTTTTGAATGAAGCGCTGAATGAGCAATTGTTGTTAGGCGAACGTTTAAAATTCCTGTCAATATATTCTTCCAACCTGGATGAATTTTATCGTGTGCGTATGCCTGTGCTGATGGCGAAAAAAATATATGCATTAAACAAAAAAACAACCAGGCCTGAGTTGCTGGATGCCGCCTCGGAATTTGATGAAGCGAGAAATATTATTCATCGCCAGCAGGAATATTACGGCGATATTCTTGTAAACAAATTAATCCCCTTGCTGGCTGAGAAGAAGATAACCTGGCTGTATGGAAAATCCATTCCTGAATGGTTAAACAATACATTGCGGCAATATTTTTTTTCAACGATCGCTGCTTTTTTACAAGTGAATTATCTCTCGGAAAAATCAAACTTCTTTCCTCAAAATAATAAACTTTACTTCCTGGTTTCTTTTGATAACCTGCATGAAGATGCAGCCATTATAAACATTCCTTCAGACGAACTGCCCAGGTTTTTTTCCGTTGAAAAAGATGAACAGCGGTATATTGTTTTTATTGATGACATTATAAAACAAAATCTTCAATATCTTTTTCAGGAAAAGAAAATTGAACATTGTTTCAGTTTTAAAATTACGCGGGATGCAGATTTATTTCTTGAAGATGAGTTGCCTGAAACACTTGCGGAAAAAATTGAAAAACAGGTAACAAAAAGAGATTTTGGCAAAGCAACAAGATTATTATATGAAAGACAAATTCCCTTGCGGCAATTACAGCTTTTATGTAACCAGTTTAAAACAGCTGTCTCCAATACTATTGAAGGCGGCCGCTATCACAACCTCAAAGATATTATGGCTTTGCCATTGCCAAAATATTTGTTCGATGTAAAACAACCTTCAATTAACCTGCAGTTAATTGATAAAACCCTGCATGGGCTTATCCTTGAAAAAGACATTATGCTGCATACGCCTTATGATAATTATGATACGGTGCTGCGTTTTTTTAATGAAGCTGCGATAGATAAGCAAACAGAAGAAATTTATATTACGTTTTATCGCATTGCAACCAATTCAAGGATTGCGCATGCATTAATAACCGCTGCAAAAAATGGCAAAAAGGTTTTTGTATTTGATGAACTCAAGGCAAGGTTTGATGAAGAAAATAACCTGCGCTGGGCAAAGAAAATGAAAGCTGCCGGCGTAAAAGTTATTTACAGTATTCCCAGGCTTAAAGTGCACGCCAAGATTGCATTGGTAAAGAAGAGAGGTACAAAACACGTAGCCTTATTAGCCACGGGTAATATGAATGAAACCACTGCAAAAGTTTATACAGACCACCAGTTGTTCACGGCACACAAACCAATAATACATGAGCTTGAAATGCTCTTTCATTTCCTGGATAAACGAAAAAAGCCTGGCATAAATGATGCTTTATCATTTGAACATTTACTGGTGGCACAATTTAATTTGCAGCAAAAATTCCTTGCTTTGATACAGCAGGAAATAGATAATGCAGTAAATGGATTACCGGCTTCCATCTGCATCAAGCTTAACAATATTGAAGAGCAAACTTTAATAAATAAGTTATATGAAGCATCAAATGCAGGTGTAAAGATCAATTTAATTGTTCGCAGTATTTGCTGTCTGATTCCGGGTGTTAAAGGCATGAGCGAAAACATTACTGTTAAAAGAATTGTTGGCAAATATCTTGAACATGGCCGTGTATTTATATTTCATAACAATGGCGATATAAAAGTTTTTGCCGGCTCTGCAGATTGGATGAACCGGAATATTTATACGCGTATTGAAGTTTGTTTCCCTGTATATGATGAAGCTATTAAACAGGAGTTGATCGACATAATAAATATAGAGTGGAGCGATAATGTGCAGGCTGTTTATATAAATGAGTATTTAAACAATGTACCTGTTGCAGGAAATGAAAACGAGAAACCTGTAAATTCCCAACAGGCTATTTATGATTATCTAAAAGAAAAAACCGGCGTATGAAAGGATTGTGCAACTATATACTGTTTTCGTTAAGCGTATTGATAGCTTGCGGGCAGCAGGCGCAAACAAATAATGCCCAAAGCCTGTTCGCCGGGCATTATGATGTAAACAAACCTCAAAAGGTTTTTAATATGCCAAAGGAATTGGATGAAATTTCAGGCATAACATTTCACCCAAAAACATCAAATATTATTTATGCTGAGCAGGACGAAGAAGGAAAAGTATTTGTATATGATTTGAACGATGGCAGCGTACGCAAAATAAAATTTGCCGGCAAAGGTGATTATGAAGATATACAACTGCTCAATAATTATATTGTTATGCTGCGCAGTGATGGGGCTTTATATACATTTCCTTTTAATGATATGAATGCAGAAGAAACTGACAACACAAAAGAATTCAGGCACATTTTACCTGGTGGCGAATATGAAGGTTTATATGCCGATAACCCCGCTTCAAAATTGTATGTGCTTTGTAAGAGCTGTAAAGAAAAACAGGATAAAACAACAACGGTTTATATACTGTCGATGGATAATAATGGTAATGTAAAATTAGAAAGTAACGCAACTATCAATGTAAAAGCCATTGCTGAAAAAGCAGGGCTTAAGAAACTGAATTTTCGCTCGTCAGCATTGACAAAAACACAGGATGCTAATGAATGGTTTATTCTTTCTTCGGTTAATAAACTTATCGTTCGAACGTCGGCTGATTTTACTGTGAAAGAAACATACAAGCTCGAAGCATCGCTCTATAACCAGCCGGAAGGCATTGCGTTGGATGCTGCGAATAACCTATATATTTCAAATGAAAAAGGGAATAGTCAATCAGCAACCATTATAAAAATACCATACCGTAGGTAGCGTAAAACAGGTAAACATTATGATGAAATTTTTACTATCATCTTTTTTCATCGCAACAGTTGCAACAGCATACACACAGGATAGTATTTCGCACAGAATAATCTTTGTTGGCGATGCCGGAGAAATTGATAACCAGCAAAACAATGTTATTGGCAGCGCTGCACAAAAAGTACTTCCCAATAAAACAACGGTTGTGTATGTTGGCGATAACGTTTATCCCACGGGCATGGGCTTGCCAGGCAGTAAAGAAGAAGAACAAACTAAAAATATTTTACGGGCGCAGTATCAGCCTATGCGTGGTAATAACGCGGCTGTTTATTTTTTGCCGGGCAATCATGATTGGGACAGGATGGGCGGGAACGGCCTTGCCAAAATGAAAGCACAGTGGCGTTTTATAGATCAGCAGAATGACAGTTTATTAAAAGTTGTTCCACCGGATGGCTGCCCCGGCCCTTATGAAATCAGCATCAACGATCATATTGTCATTATTGCATTTGACAGCGAATGGTGGTTATTCAAACATGATAAAACAAATGCAGAAGCCGATTGTGATTGCAATACAAATGATGAAGTAATTTCAAAACTGGAAGAGCTTTTTTATAAGAACCGTTATAAAACTATCCTGCTTGCAGATCATCATCCCTTTAAAAGTTATGGCCATCATGGCGGTTACTATGGCTGGAAAGACCACATCTTTCCATTAACTGCCGCCAATAAAAGTTTATATGTTCCAATGCCGATTGTGGGTTCATTGTACCCGCTGCTGCGTAAACTGTTTGCAAATCCTGAAGATGCAATCCATCCCTGGTATAAGGATATGATCAGCCGCGTGAATAATGTGTTTGATACTTTTCCAAACCTCGTGCATGTTGCAGGCCATGAGCACGGCATGCAGTTTATTAAAGAAGCCAATAATATACAGGTGGTGAGCGGCGCAGGCGCTAAAGAAGCGTTTGTAAAAAAAGGTAAACATTCCATGTATGCGCAAAAAGCGCCGGGCTATGTTGTTGCCGACCAGTTACTCGATTATAGCGTAAGGTTTACTTATTATGTTGCTGAAACTGATAGCGGTTTTAAAAATGTTTTCAGTTACACTTTTAATTATACACCAATAAAGCAACTGGAAGAAGCCGCCATCAATAATATTCCTGATGATAGTACTACAGTGGCTACTCATCCTTCATACGATTCTGTCAGCGGGTTTCATCGCTGGTTGTTTGGTGAAAATTATCGAAAGGAATGGTCTGTGCCAACCACATTACCGGTTATAAAAATATCTGCTGAAAAAGGCGGTTTAACACCCACACAACGTGGCGGTGGTCATCAGTCTTATTCATTAAGGCTGGAAGATAAAGATGGCAAAGAATATGTGTTGCGCAGCGTGAATAAATATCCGGAAGTCTTGCTGCCACAGGCTTTGCGCCAAACGTTTGCCGGCGATTGGATCAATGATGCCATGAGCGCCCAGCATCCATATTCTGCGCTGATAGTGCCGCCGTTGGCTGATGCAGCAAACGTACCGCATACCAATCCTGAAATTGGATGGGTAGCGCCTGATAAAAAATTGGGCATCTACGCCAACACATTTGCCAATACGGTTAACCTGCTGGAAGAACGTGAACCGGAAGGTGAGTCGGACAAAACAGAAAAAATGATGCGTAAGCTTATTGATGATAACGATAATAATTTTGATACGGCACTTTTTTTACGTGCAAGGCTATTAGATGTTTTGATAAATGACTGGGACCGCCATAATGACCAATGGCGCTTTGCTTATAACAAAAATAACAACGGTGGTAAAACTTATTTTGCTGTGCCAAGAGACCGCGACCAGGTTTTTTATGTGAATGAAGGTTTGCTGCCGGGCGTTTCTTCACTGCCCTGGTTTTTGTGGTTTATGCAGGATTATAAAAAACTACGCAGCATTAATGATTTTATGTGGGAAAGCAGGGATTTAAACAGCCGCTTTTTAAACCAGTTAGATCATGCACAATGGATGAATATTGTAAACGATTTTGTTACGGCAGAAAACGACAGCGTATTAAATACAGCTTTGAAAAGATTGCCTGCAAGCGCTTACAATATCCGTTACAGCACCTTATTGAAAAATCTTCAAAACAGGAGGGCCGTATTGCCTAAAGCATTTGATGAATATTATTTCTTCCTTAATAAAATTGTGGATATACAAACATCGGATAAGAATGAACTGGTTGAAATAAAAGATACTTTAAATAATAATGTTCTTGTTAGCATTCACAAGCTTTCAAAAGAAAGAAATGTAAAGCAGCAATTATATTATAAGTCGTTTGATCCATCCATTACCAAAGAAATAAGATTATACGTTAATGATGGAAATGATAGCATTGTTTTCAATACGTCTAACAGAAGAATATTAATAAGGGTTATTGGCAGGGGCGATAATAAAACATATAATGTAGAGCAGGTAAATAAAAAACCAATTATTTATAATTATACCAATAATGTAAACATTTCCGGTGATGCCAATAAATTACGCAGGCATTTTTCAAACGATTCAGCCAATACTGCATATATCCCTGTTGATTTGTATAACAGGTGGCAGCCATTGCTTGTCGCCGGTTATAATATCGATGACGGCATAATCCTTGGCGCCGGCTTTAAATACACGCATAAAGGTTTTAGGAAAACGCCGTGGGCCAATGTGCAGCAATTTGGCGTGGGGCATTCTTTTTCAACAAGAGCTTTCAGGATTGTTTATAGCGGCGAATGGAAAGATGCAGTTGGTAAAGCAGACCTGTTATTAAATGGTGTTGCAAAAGCGCCTGACAATACACAGAATTTTTTTGGCGCAGGTAATGAAACTGCATTTGATAAGACCGGGGATTATAAAAAATATTACCGGGCGCGTTTTGATTTATATACGGCAAATGCAGCCTTGCGCTGGGGCAATAAAACAAGTGTTACAATTGGGCCGTCATTCCAATATTATCGTTATGATGCAGATGAAAACAAGGGCCGGTTTATTGAACATATATCGCAGTTAAATACTTACGATAGTGCTGTTATAACCGATGATAAATTTCATCTTGGTGCAGTTATAAATTTTACAAGCGATTCAAGGGATAACAAAATGCTGCCCACTTTTGGCGCATATATAAATGTCCGCATGCAATCGTATGCCGGACTGAATGATTATTCAAATGCATTCACGCAAATAATTCCGCAGGTGGCGGTTTATAAAAGCATTACCAACAGTGGCTCTGTAGTGCTGGCAAACCGGCTTGGCGGTGGCGTTACATTTGGCAAGCCTGCTTTTTATCAGTTACTTTTTTTGGATGGAAAAGATAATTTATCCGGTTACAGGCAATATCGTTTTGCAGGGCAGCAAATGTTATATAACAATACGGAAATGCGTATCAAGGTCGCAGATATTGCAAGCTATGTTTTACCGGGGCAGTTTGGTTTGCTTGGTTTTTTTGACGTGGGGCGGGTGTGGGTTGATAATGAAAACAGCGCGAAATGGCATAACGGCTTTGGCGGTGGAATATATTTTGCACCAGCCCAATTGTTTTTGTTGCGTGCAACATTGGCTTATTCTGAGGAAGGCTGGTATCCATATATTTCATTTGGGTTCAGGTTTTGAGCATGAATAAGACATCTTGTCGTTTTTTTAATAAAAAGTAAAATTTGCACAGTATTTATTATTTATTCTACTCATTTAGAATAGCAGACCATGCAGCACCAGGTAGTTCATATTTTTCCTTCAGATGATTTTTTGAATGATGATAACACACGTGTTTCCTTTAAAAAATTTGTTGAATTTCTTAATAAAAAAGCAAATGAAGACGATTCGCTCAAATCCAAATTTTTCAAGTTTGTATTAAAGCATTTTAAACGCTATCCTGAACTGCTTAAGACAATAAGCATTTACGATTTAAAACACTATTCCAATCTTTTTAATTTATTGGAAGGCGTTGTGCTGCCACATCTGTCAAATGAAAAAGATTTTGCACTGGCACTGGGCGTTCCTTTTAATCCCATATTTTTTTTAGAAACAGAAGCATTCAACCATCTTCTTCATAATAAATCTTTTGATGTTAAGATGGAATTTGCCGAGGAGCGAAAAGAGCTGATCCAATTCAGGCAACTAAAGAAAAAATATGAACTGATATTAGAGCGGTTGTATGATTTTCAGCCGCTGGTGCAGGAAGAAATGGTGCATGCGCGGGTGGATAACGAGACGCATCTTACCCGGTATTTTAACTTAAACATTAATAACCGTTTTGTTGAAGTTGAATATACCGGCGAATTACCTGAAATTAATATTAACCAGGTACAGCAGCAGTTATCCGATATAGATTCTCTTAAAGAACTTGAAAGAATGTTGCCACTTTCAATGTTCTCGTTTTCCGGTTTTTCAATAATCACCACAAAAGATATTACAGCAAGGTATGCGTTGCATAAAATGCGCAGTGCCATCATTAAACACAATCCTGATGATTATAGTGCAACGTATGGAAATATACTTGAACTGCTCATGCAGTTATGCGGAAGGCCGCATATTACATTTGGTTTATTGCCTTTTTTGAAATTGAATGACAGATTGGTTTCTTATTATGGAAATTATGCACACAGTATTTTAATTAATATTTCCAAGAAGTTGGATATTCCTGAATCAACTTTTGTTGAATGGATAAACAAGTATTACGAACACCCGAAAACACTTATTAAAAAAGAGTGCGCTTTTGAAAATGAGCATGGTGATGGTGTGTATAAAGCCTTCAGGCAAATGGGTTATGCGGGTTATATAATCACCCCTGTGTTTTACAATAATGAAGTTGCCGGTGTTTTGGAAATTGGAGCAAAACACGCGGATCTGATAGATGATGATCTTGTTTCGAGAATTGATGCTGCTACCCCAATCCTTGGCCAGTTAATGCACCAGACACAAACAGATTTTGCTGCTGGCATTACTAACGTTATCAGGCAAAATTTTACTGCTGTTCAATCATCGGTATTATGGAAGTTTAATGAAGTAGCCTGGAATTATATTAAAAATGCCGATGCTGATTCAGTAAGGAATATGGAAGAAATACGTTTCGACCATTTGCATCCGCTGTATGGTGCTATCGACATCCGCAACTCCACCATTGAAAGAAATAATGCGCTGCATAACGACATGCGTTATTATTTTAAGATGGTAAAAAACTTTTTAAAACAATTACATATACAGAATGAAGCAGTCATTAATGAGTTGACGGATGAAGCCAATAGTTTTTTGGAATTGCCAGAGTCGTCATTTACAGGTAATGAAGAAGCATTGATAGATAATTTTATGGAGAAACTCGACGCTTACCTGCAGCAAATAGAGGGTGACGAAATGCATAATAAAAACCTCATCAATACTTATTACCGGGATATAGATATGAAGCACGGGAAAGCCTATAAAAGCAGGCGCGTGCTCGAAAATTCAATGCAGTGTATCAACTTCATTATTTCAGATCATTTTTCAAAGATGCAGGAAGAACTGCAAAAGAAATATCCTATTTATTTTGAGAAGGTAAGAACGGATGGTATTGAATACGACATGTACCTGGGGCAATCCATTTCGCCTCAAAAACCTTATCAGAAAACCTACCTGAATGAACTAAGGTATCTGCAGCTTGAGAACATGGCTGCGGTTGCCAAACTGGTGCATGCATCTGCGCAGTCCCTGCCTGTTCATTTGCAAACAACACAGCTTATTTATGTAAATGCATCTTCAATAGCCATTACTTTCAGAATGGATGAAAAGCGGTTTGATGTGGAAGGCGGTTATAACATCCGTTATCATGTTATAAAAAAGCGCATTGATAAAGTGCTTATAAAACAAACCGGCGAAAGGCTTACGCAGCCTGGAAAACTGGCTATTATTTATACACAGCCACAGCATGAAAAAGAATATACAGGTTATATACAGGAATTGCAGAAAAGAAATATTTTGAAGCCAACCATTGAATTATTGGAATTAGAGCAACTGCAGGGCGTAAAAGGTTTAAAGGCAATTCGCGCTGAAGTAAACCTTGGAGTGTAACAGTTTTAATAGAACCCGTATTCCATATTAACGCATGCGTTTGCAATAAGAACCGCTTACTTCAATTCCTTTATTTTAATGCTGCGATAGCTAACTTCATCACCATGGTCCTGTAAAAGAATATGGCCTTCTTTTTCTTCGCCAAAGTTTTCCCATATTTTATATTTGCTTATCGCCACAAGGTCTTTAAATTCTTTTGAACCACGTTCGTATTCCAATACTTTAATACCATTCAGCCAATGCTCCACATGATTGTTGGGGTAAACGATTATTCTTCCCCAATTCCACTTGCCGGGCTGGTTAAAATATCTTTCACTTTTGTTGGCAGGGATCATATCATATAAAGATGATAATGTCCTGTTGCCATTTCTGCCAAGCTTTGCATCGGGGTGAAGCTTGTCATCCAAAACCTGGTACTCCAGTCCAATAGCAGAACTGTCGCTTTTTTCGTTGAGTGTTACAAAATATTTTACACCGCTGTTAGCGCCTGGCGTTAACTTAAACTGGAATGTAAGATCAAAGGCGCTATACTCATTTAATGTAACAATATCTCCGCCATTCTTTCCCTGCTCACCATGCGATTTTAAAACAGTTATCATGCCGCTGTCAATTTTCCAGCCATGATCAGGAAACCTTTTTTTAAAAGCGCCGCGCCAGCCATTTGAAGTTTTGCCATCAAACAATAATTTCCATCCGCTACCTGCTTCGTCTTTTGAAAGATTATTGGGTATGGTATTTACAATAAAAACATCTTTTGGAAAAGCCTTTGGCGTAAGATCGCTTGTTTTAATCTTAATATTTTTCCAATACATTTTTTTACCCGCCATTGAAGCATTCGAAACGGCATGTACCTGCAATGCTATAAAGCCTTTTGCAGAAACATCATCAATTAAGTAGCAACGGGTTTATTGTTTATCCAGGTTTTAATAGTGTTGCCAATACATTCAATGGTATAATGATTCCATTCGCCGGTCTTAAATAAATCTTGTGCGGCAGGATTAAGTGTAACAGGATAAAGCCAGCCCCGCCTCGCTTCTTCATAAATGCCGCCGCTCCAGGCTCTTGATGATGCATCTTCTTCAACCTGGTAGCCATACACACGGCCTTTGTTGCTGCCATTTATTTCATTGGCATCATAATGGCTTCTTACCTGTACGCCGCTGTTGCTGGCTGTATCATTAACCTTTGCATCAAACTCCAGTATAAAATCGCCGTATTCTTTTTCTGTTGCCAGGAATGTATTGGGAGAACCGGCAACGGTTGTGCCTGTAATCATCCCATTCTCAACAGTATAATTTCCTGAGCCCACAATGCGTTTCCATCCATTAAGCGTTTTGCCATCAAACAAACTGGTAAAGCCATTTTGCGAAAAACAAAAAGTGCTTAAAAGCAGGCTGAATAAAAGCGAAGCAGAATATTTCATTTATAAAAATTTTAAAACTTGCAGTTTCATTATTGCTTATGCTGCAGCCAATATACAGAATAAAAAATTTACCTTCATTTATCTAAAAACAGTTTATTCAACAAAAGAATTTTATGAAGATTGTACATGCATCCCTTATTTTACTTCTTTTTACAGCCTGCAGTTCTCCTGATAAAAACACATCCGCAGCCATAGCAACAAACACGGATGAAGCTGCAATTAAACAGGCGGTTGATAATGCTTATAAATCGCTTGGTTTTTCAGCAGGAACGCAACCGGCATTTGATAGTATTCAATATGCTTTTATACCACAGGCGCAACTCATAAATTTTATTGCAGATACTGCACAAATATTGTCAATCGGCGATTTTGTAAAAGCCTATAAAAATTATGTTGAAACAAGCAAGGTGCAATCTTTTAGTGAAGAAGAAATTTATGGCAGAACAGATCAGTATGGAAAAATTGCTCAACGCATCAGCTCTTATAAAACGTATATCAACAGAACAGATATGCCCGCAGAAAGAGGTGTTAACAGTTTTCAGCTTATTAAAACAAAAGATGGCTGGAAAGTTTCCAGTATAATATGGGATATAGAAAGTAAAAACCTGCCCATACCCAGAACTTATCTTTTGCAATAATTAAAAATTTATAAACGCCCCGCAATTAACGGGGCGTTTTTATTTAATATGGGCGTTTAAGCTTTCTATAAAATTGAACATTGATGCATTAAACTATTATATTCATTTTTAACTTAGCCTGATAAACATATAGTAGAATGGCATTTGTAGATTATTATAAAACATTAGGCATAGAGAAGAATGCTACAGAAGATGAAATAAAAAAAGCCTATCGCAAGCTTGCAAGAAAATATCATCCGGACCTTAACCCGGATGATGCTGAAGCTAATAAAAAATTCCAGCAGATAAATGAAGCCAATGAGGTGTTAAGCGATCCTGAAAAGCGTAAAAAATATGATGCTTATGGCGAGCATTGGCAACATGCAGAACAATATGAACAGGCAAGGCAGCAGCACAATCAATCTTCGCAAGGCTGGCAGGAATACACTTATTCGGGTGGCCAGCATGAAGGCGATTTTTCAGATTTCTTTGAATCATTGTTTGGTCATACACGCGGTGGCGGTGGCAGGAGTACACGTGCAAAATTCAGGGGTAACGATTACAACGCCTCGCTGCAGTTAAGCCTGCGTGATGCCTATACAACCCATAAGCAAACATTTACCATCGATGGCAAACAGGTGAGAATTACCGTGCCTGCCGGCATAGCAGATGAACAGGTTATTAAATTGAAAGGCTATGGCAGTGCTGGTGTAAATGGCGGCCCTAATGGCGATTTGTATATAACATTTAAAATTGATGATGATCCCAGGTTCAAACGCGTTGGCAATGATCTTTATACCACTGCAGAAATAGATTTATATACAGCCGTTCTCGGCGGCGAATACATGCTGGAAACATTTGGCGGTAAGATAAAATTGAAAGTAAATGCAGAAACACAAAACGGAAGCATCGTCCGGCTAAAAAGCAAAGGCTTCCCGGTGTATAAACAGGAAGACAGGTTTGGCGACCTGTTTGTAACATGGCAGGTGAAAATACCCACCAATCTTACCAAAAAACAAAAAGAATTATTTAAAGAGCTATCTAAATTATAGTTATGGAAAATAAGAACCTTGTGCCTGCTATGGTTTGCTGCGAACACTATAAGATTGAATTATCGTTTATTCATTCACTGGAACAATACGGTTTTATAAAAACTGTAAGGGTTGATGCAGATGAATTTCTTGAAGAAGATGAACTGCAAACACTTGAAAAATTTATACGGATGCATTATGAGCTCGATATAAATATGCAGGGCATTGAAGCTATTAATTTCCTGCTGGAACGGGTTCAGAATATGAAGAATGAAATTGCCCATTTGAGAAGCAGGTTAAATGTGTATGAAACAAAGTCATTTCATGATAACCTGTAATAACCCTCAATAAATAGGAGTGCATAGATTGCCTAAAAAATTGACAAAAGAATTCTCATATAACAAACAGGAAAAGCTAAAAAGCAGGAAGCAACTGGATGCCTTATTTAAAAAAGGCAAAAGTTTTACGGCCTTTCCACTAAAAGTTTTTTTTGCTTTTGCAGATGATATGCAGGATAATATTATTAAAACGGGCGTTGGCGTAAGCAGCAGGCATTTTAAAAAAGCAGTGCATCGCAACAGGGTTAAACGTTTGCTGCGTGAAGCTTACCGGACAGAAAAACTTTCATTGCACGAAGCTCTTGGCCAACGCAATAAAAAACTCGCCGTATTTCTATTATATATTGACAAAACGTTACCGGAATATATTTTGCTGAAAGAAAAAATGCAGTTGTGCATACAACGATTAATACATGAAGTGGATATTAAAAATACTTAGCTACCCGTTTATATTGCTGATAAAAATTTACCAGAAAATAATTTCACCAATATTAGGCCCGCAATGCAGGTTTACGCCAACATGCAGCAACTATGCACTGGAGGCCTTAAAAAAATACGGCGTATTTAAAGGCGGGTGGCTTGCCATTAAACGTATTTCAAAATGTCATCCCTGGGGTAAAAGCGGTTATGATCCTGTGCCGTAAAAAGTTTCTGCGTTCACATGTTCTGGGATTTCAGTTTGTAGTTTATGAGTAAACAATAAAAAACCCCATGTAAAAACACGGGGTTTAACCAAAACCAACTGCTACGAAAAAATCTTATTGTATGGTAATTTCTTTAGGTAAAACTTTTACTTCTTCTTTTTTTGGAAGGAAAAGTTTTAAAATCCCATCTTCATACTTAGCTTGTATGCCTTCTACGTTTACCACATCATCTATACGGAAACTGCGTTTAAAGCTTGTGGAATTAAACTCGCGGCGATGGGTTTTGTAATCGTTGTTATCGGTTTTGTTTTCTGTTTCGCTCTTCTTTTCGTAGCCCACAGTAAGTAAACCGTTTTCAACATTTACTTTAAAATCTTCTTTCTTTAAACCTGGTGCAACTAATTCAAGATGAAAACCATCATTGTTTTCATGAATGTTCACCGGGGGATTATTCCAGCCAAACTCTTTACCAACTGTTGCCGGTAAATTGCTGAATAATTCATCAAATAAGTTGTCGAAAGTTCTGTAATTACGTTTTACTAAGGCTGCCATAGTATTTGTTTTTTTATGTTCTTTAATTATTTTGCTTCATAATGTTCAAACAGCATACCATAGCATTTCCCAGGAAAAAATTGCATTATAACTATAAAAAGCATGACAAAATTTCAAAATATGAATATATATTGCGACTTTTTGTCAAAATTCTTTCTTTCAGTTGCGTTCCTATCATTTGTTTGTTTATGTTTAAGCTATAACCAGCGCGTTTTGAGCAAAGGGTTTATTCTTTTAGTATCATTGCACGTTTTAAAATAAATGCATGTATCCCAATCTATATTATTTATTTAAAGATGTTTTTGGATGGAATTTGCCCGCTTTGAAAATTGTAAACACTTTTGGTTTTTGCGTTGCCATATCTTTTTTGGTGTGTGCATGGCTGCTGGTAAAAGAATTAAAGCGCAAACAGGCGCTGGGTTATTTTGTTTATAAAGAAGTAACAATTGAAATTGGCAAACCGGCAAGTATAGCAGAACTGCTTATAAATTTTTTCCTCGGTTTTCTTTTGGGATATAAAATTCTTGGCATTTTTATTATTAAAGGCGCATTAAATGATCCGCAGGAATTTATTTTTTCGTCGCTGGGAAGTTTGCCTGCAGGCATTTTGCTGGGATTGTTTTTTGCCGGTTTTAAATGGTGGGAAAAGAACAAGGCAAAACTGCCTAAGCCTGAAAAAAGAAATATACGTATATGGCCAAGCGACCGCGTTGGCGATATAACTATTATTGCTGCCGTAGCCGGTTTTGCAGGTGCGAAAATCTTCGATAACCTTGAAAACTGGGACCGTTTTATACAAGATCCTATTGGCAATTTGTTTTCTGCAAGCGGCCTTACTTTTTATGGAGGTTTAATTGTGGCTTCGCTTGCATTGCTGTATTATTTCAGAAAGAATAAAATAAGTTTTATAAATGTTGCAGATGCCTGTGCGCCAGGTTTAATGTTTGCCTACGGATGGGGCAGGATGGGCTGCCAGGTTGCCGGCGATGGCGACTGGGGCATTATAAACAGCGCTTTTGTGAGCAATGCAGAAGGTGGTGTTCAATTGGCGGGCTCATCTTCTGAATTTCAAAAAGTGCTCGCTGATAATGCACAATATTACGTAAGCCAGTTTGGCTCGCTGAACGAAGTGCAGCATGCAGCAGTAAAGCCTTTCCTGGGTTTACCTAATTGGCTCTTTGCCTACACTTACCCGCATAACGTAAACAGCGAAGGCATCCCCATTTTTGGATGCACCTGGGATAATTATTGCAACCATTTGCCATTGCCTGTTTTTCCAACTCCTATTTATGAAATTGTGGCTTGCCTTTTATTATTTGCTTTTTTATGGTCAATAAGAAAGAGAATAAAAATGCCGGGCAGGCTGTTTGCTATCTATCTTTTTGTAAATGGCATTGAGCGTTTTTTGGTGGAACATATCCGTGTAAATACAAAATATCATTTTCTCGGCATCAATCCCACGCAGGCCGAAATAATTTCGCTTGGTTTAATTATAGCAGGTGTTGCCTTATATATAATAGTGCCTAAACTCAAGGCTGCAAGGCAACTGGCGGCAAATATTAATACACCTTCTTAAAAATATCTAAAATATTTTTTCTATCTCAACAGCTTTGCGCTGGGTGATAAGCTTGTCTATTATATTCTTATCATCATTATTAATGTCGAGCTGCCCTGCAATCCTGCAAAGCAATCCATCTTCCTCTGCTGTTAATTGCTGATCGCTTAAGCATAATTCAATGCAATAAGAATATAGCGCCAGGTTTTGCACGGGGTTTATCAGCTTCAATACATATTGCAGAAATTCTTCTTCATCTCCCATATTTTCTTTGTATGATTTGTAATGCATCAGCTCTTCTTTAAAATTCAGGTCTTTATGAATTTGCAGGTCAACAAATTTTGAGGCCACAGTATTTACTTCTTCCTGCGTAAAATTTCCATCCTTAAAACAGCAATGCAAAAACAAATGGCAAATAGCTTCATCCTGTGTGGTAATGTAGTCTTCGTACATATTAAACGTTTTTTAGCTTCAATCAACTTTAATGCCGATAAACAACGTCAAACGTGGAAATGCCTGAACTTGATCATTGTTATTTCAGCACATTGATTTATAAATTTCTTATAAATATTTTTTTTGAAATCAATCACGCATTTAAAAGTCATCTGCAACTTGTCATTCCCGTTTGGCGATTCACGATTCACGAATAACTAAATTTGCCGCATGCATTATGTATCTGCAGAAGGAATAACGAAAAGTTTTGGCGCCGGCGATCTTTTTAAAAACATTTCATTTCATATATCAGAAGGCGATAAAATTGCCTTAATAGCCCGCAATGGCTTTGGTAAAAGTACCTTGCTTAAAATACTTGCCGGCAGAGAAACCGTGGATGATGGCGGGGTTTGGATAAACAAAGATGTAACTGTTGCCTTATTTGAACAGGAACCAAAATTTGATGAAAATAAAACGGTGCTTGAAAATATTTTTCATACTAATCACCCCATCATTGCTGCTATAAAAGAATATGAAAATGCCATAGAACTTAACGATGAAAAAAAATTGTCAGCTGCATTAATTAAAATGGATGAATTGAATGCCTGGGAATTTGAAAGCAGCGTAAAACAAATTTTAGGCAAGCTTAATATTCATCATCTTCAGTCTAACGTCAGTGAATTAAGCGGCGGGCAAAGAAAGCGCATTGCACTCGCCCAAACGCTTATTGATATTGGTTTTGAACACAAACATACTTTATTGATAATGGATGAGCCAACCAATCATCTCGATATAGAAATGGTTGAATGGCTTGAACATTATTTAAGCCAGCAGCATGTAACCTTATTGCTGGTAACGCATGACCGTTATTTTTTAGATGCCGTATGTAATGAAATATGGGAAATTGATAACACGAAATTATACACTTACAAAGGCGATTATGAAAATTATTTAGAAAAGAAAGCAGCACGCATAGAAAATGAACAGGCGAACATTGATAAGGCAAGAAATTTATACAGAAGAGAATTGGAATGGATGCGCAAGCAGCCCAAGGCACGCACCACAAAATCTAAAAGCCGCATAGATGCATTTACCGAAACAGAACAAAAGGCCAAACAAAAAATTGTAGATGCTCAATTGCAACTGCAAATAAAAATGAGCAGGCTCGGCGGCAAGATCGCCGAAATGAAAAAAGTTTATAAATCGTATAGCGATAAAGTTATCCTTAAAGGGTTTGATTATACGTTTAACAAAGGCGAACGCATCGGGATTATTGGTAAGAACGGTGTTGGTAAATCAACGTTCATCAATATCCTGCAAGGCATTGAAGAAGCGGATAGCGGTAAAATAAATATTGGCGACACGGTTGTGTTCGGCAATTTTTCACAGCAGGGTTTGGTGATAAAAGAAGACATGCGGGTGATTGAATATGTAAAAACTTTTGCAGAAAGTTTCCCGCTGGCAAAAGGCGGAAGCTTAAGCGCAGCCCAGTTCTTAGAGCTGTTTTTATTTCCACCGGAAAAGCAATACACTTTTCTTTCATCATTAAGCGGTGGCGAAAAAAAGCGTTTGCAGTTATTAACGGTATTATTCCGTAATCCTAATTTTTTAATTCTTGATGAGCCCACCAACGATCTTGATTTACCAACGTTAAGTGTGCTGGAAAATTTTTTGCTCGATTATCCCGGCTGTGTTTTAATTGTATCGCATGACCGTTATTTTATGGATAAGCTGGTTGACCACTTATTTGTATTTGAAGGCGATGGCGATGTAAAAGATTTCCCGGGTAATTACACACAATATAGATTGGAAGAAAAGAAAGCAGTTGACAGTTCACAGATGAAAGATAACAGAAGAAAAGCAGAACCGGCTACTAACATTCAGCCAACTGTCAGCAAAAAATTAAGCTATAAAGAAAAGCGTGAATTCGAATTATTGGAAAAGGAAATTCCGGAGCTTGAAACAGAACAAAAACTGCTTACGGAAAAAATGAGCGGCAATATTAGTTTTGAAGAAATTACGAGTGTAAGTGAAAGGCTTCAGCAAATTAATACCTTACTTGAAGAAAAGGAAATGCGCTGGCTGGAATTAAGCGAGTTTGCTTCATGAAATAAATGATATGTTAGCAGCCTGCGCTTTCATTATTAATTTTGTTCTATGTTAAACAACGATGATGAAAAGAAGAGATTGATGCCTTATGTATTTGGTATAATAATCGTAGGCGCCATCATAATTATATTTTTAGTTGAGTGGATATTCAGGCTATTCTAATCTTTTGACATGAACGGCATCATTATTTTTATAAAAAGTTATCAATGGAAATTTTAGGAATTGGTTCACGTGTTAAACATCCGTCTTTTGGAACGGGTGTAGTTATTCGTTTGAATAAAAGAAACTATGATGTTTGCTTTACAGAAGCAGGAATAAAACCCGTGCCAAAGGATTTTGAGCTTGAGGTTATCGAAAAAATTGAGCCGGAGTATAATGTGAGTTTTTCGGAGGCTGAAGATGCATTAATAAAAATATTGCGTGAATGGAGCGATGTTACAGAAATAATTCCTTTGGGCGATAAATGGAAAAACGGGCTGATGATTTTAAAACCCGGCGATAGCGCTTTAAAAGAAAAAGAAGTGCCCATTGAAACATTTTTTCATAAGATCGTTATGCTTCGTGACAGGCTGCGCGTAATGGAACAGCGCATTAATGCCCATAAATTATTATCCGATGAAGATAAGATAGATCTTCAGCAATATATTACCCGCATTTACGGCAGCCTCACCACTTTCAACGTGCTGTTTAAACACCAAAGCGATCAGTTTGTTGGAGAAAAGACTTTATAATTAAAGTCATCGTTTGGTGAATTAAAGGGTTGCACTTTTATAAAATTTTTATTTTGAAAGCATTATGATTCCCTGTTGGATTTCTATTCTCCAGGCTTCGTGTAAATGTGATTATTGTTCCTCTAAACAATTTTTCTTTCAAAGCAAAAAACTCTAACTTTAATGTGCTAATAATTTTGAGAGAAACACAAGAATTTGTTCCCTGTTGGAAATTGGTTACGACTATTTAAACAGCTTTCTTTATTACTGAAGTCTTCAATCCTTTTACTTCTATTTATTTATCATTGATGAACTAATCAATATGTTAACTGCTTTTATCTGCAAAACAAAGGGGAAGCTGAAAACCTTTTAAAAGAGTAAGCGCTAATCTTTTATTTATAAAAACACTCACATGAAAAAGAATTTAACACTCGCATTGGCGGTAGCTGCATTAATAATTGGCAGCCTGCAAAAAATAAACGCTCAAAACTGGAAATTTGGCGGTAATGCGTCAGCAAGCGACACAACTTTGGGTACGACCAATAACCATGCACTTCGCATAATTACAAAAGGGGTTGACAGAATGCGAATTACGGCAGATGGCAAAGTAGGAATAGGAACTGCCACTCCCACTACAATTTTTCATGTAGTAGGAAGTCAAACACTATCGGGCAATCTTAATTTTGTGGGAGGGAATCAATTGATCCAGTTTGCAAACCCACCCGCTTCAGCTAAGCCCATGATATACATGTTTAAATCCGGTACCGCCAATAACAATCGCATGGTACTTGCCCATTCATCATCCTATCCGGATTGGGGCTTACAATATAATGATGGCATCGACCAGTTTGATTTTCTCGGCGCCGGATCAAGCAAACTGGCCATCAATCTTTCAAATGGTAACATTGGTATAGGTACGGCTACACCGGCTAATAAACTTCATGTAGTTGGAAATCAGACATTAGAAGGTAACCTGACTTTTACGCAAGGCACACAGTCCATTCAATTTGCCAACCCCGGCGCTACACCGGCGCCAATGATGTATATGTTTGCTTCAGGCACCGTTAATGCTGCCCGTATGGTTATCGCTCATTCACCCGGCTTTCCTACATGGGGTTTGCAATATTCCGATAACGGAGACCAATTCGACTTTCTTGGCGCCGGTTCAAGCAGGATGACAGTAAATCTTTCAAATGGTAATGTTGGCATTGGTGTTACAGCGCCTGTTTACAGGCTTGAAGTATGCGGTACCATACGCGCAAAAGAAGTACGTGTTGAAACCGGGTGGTGTGATTATGTATTTGAAAAAGATTATAAACTCAGGTCAATAGATGAGCTTGAAAAGTATATAAACGACAATAAACATTTGCCAGGCATTGCACCGGCAAGCGAAGTTGAAAAAGATGGTTTAAAAGTAGCCGAGATGAATAAAGCTATGATGGAAAAGATTGAAGAACTTACCCTGTATGTCATCCAGTTAAGCAAAGAAAACAAAAAGCTTCAGGCAGATATTGAAGCACTGAAGAAATAAGTTTATCAATCTAAAAAAATTTGACATGAAAAGCTTTATAAAATACATCACCGGGAATATCCGGCCGCCATTGTTGCTGCTGCCGTTACTTATTGCGGCTTCGGCATTTGGCCAGGTGGGAACACTGCTTAGCGCAAAGCTTCAGAAAATGGCTAAAGCGGGCAGCACAAGGGAATGGATTACTTTCTTCGAAGATTCGTCTATAAAACCAAGATCCATATTTAAAGATTTTAAAACTGCTTTTGAATTATCGGATAACGACGATATGATTATTCAAAAAGTAAAAAAAGACGAAATAAATTTTTCGCACTATAAATACCAGCAGTATTATAAAAATCATCCTGTAGAGTATGGAGAATATATCGTACATCAGCAACCCGATGGGTTTGTAGCATCAGCTAACGGCCGGCTTATTACCGGTTTAAAATTGGGAAGCTCACCATCTGTTACAGAAAAAAGCGCATTGAATGCAGCCTTGCAATTTATGAATGCCGGTAAATATTTATGGCAAAATGCAGAAATGGAGAAAGAGCTGAAGCGCCAGCAAAAAGATCAGAACGCCACCTATTATCCAAAAGGAGAGTTAGTATATGCACCTGTTAAATATGATGGCAAATTCAATCCCGCAGATTACCGGCTGGCGTGGCAATTCAATATTTATCCGGATCAATCTGAAGTAATGGCAAAAAAAGTTTTTGTTAATGCGCTTACCGGCCAGGTTATGCGTACTGTTGATATTTCGATGGCTTGTTCAGCAGGAACCGGCACATCAGCTTTTAATGGCTCAGTAAGCGTTAACACTGAATATACAGGAAGCGTTTATCGCTCACACAATAATTGCCAGTCAACAGATATATATGTTTATAACTGCAACGGAGGTTCCGCATCCAACACTTATTACACTGACTTAGATAATGCCTGGGGCGCAACAGCTTTAACGCAATCTGCTGTTCAGGCAATGTGGGGCGCTCAGCAAACTTATAATTATTACCTGGGGCAGCATGCACGTACAAGCTGGAATAATGCAGCCGGGGATATGATTGCATATAACAATTCAAACCAGCCAGGCCTCGGCCTTAACAATGCCTGCTGGGGTTGTACCGGCAACAGCACCATTTTTGGCGCGGGAAGCACAAGCGCCGCCACCGATGACTGGAATACAAACGATATAATGGGGCATGAATTTACACATGGCGTTACCCAATCTGAAGCCGGATTAGATTATGCAAATGAATCAGGCGCTTTGAATGAATCATTCAGCGATATTTTTGGAGAAATGGTTGAAAGCTGGTCTGAAGGCATCAATGATTATCTCGTTGGCGCAGATCGCGGCGCCATACGAAGTTTTATTAATCCTAATGCTTATGGCGATCCCGATACATATAAGGGAACTAATTGGTACACCGGAACCGCGGACAATGGAGGCGTGCATACAAACAGTAGTGTACAGAATCACTGGTTTTATCTGCTGTCTGAAGGCGGAACCGGCACCAATGATAAAGGAGAAAGCTATAATGTAATAGGTATAACGCGCTTTAAGGCAAGGCTTATTGCATATCGTGCATTAACAGAATATCTCACATCCGGTTCGCAATATATTGATGCAAGGTATGCATCGCTGCGGGCCGCCTGGGATTTATACGGCCAATGCTCACAGGAAATAATTTCTGTTGGCGATGCCTGGCATGCCGTTGGTGTAGAATCGCAATCACCTGCATACATCCAGTATGCTTATGGCAATTATCCTGCAAGCGGAACATGGGTGCAGGCAATCAGCACAACCTATGGAGGCGGCAGTTCCACAACCACCATTACACCAGGCGGTACTACCACCTATTTCACAGCAAGGGATAAAGTAATCCTGCTGCCTGGTTTCACTGCTCAAAACGGTTCCAGCTTTGTTGCTTATCTCGAACCATGTTCTGTTACAAGGTGGGCTATGTCTGAAGGAGTAATAATGAGTGATGCTGAAAAAGGATTAAGAAGTCCTGTTGCTTTAAAGGCTGATACTTCAGTAGCGCCAAACGCAGCTATAGCAAATACATTACCCGATCAGAGTATAAATATTGCACCTAATCCATTTGCACAGTCATTTACATTAACCATAAATGCGAAGGGTGAAGGGAAAGCCGATGTAACGGTTTACAATTCATTTGGTGCAAAAGTGTTGCAACGGCCTGGCGTTAACCTTATTAAAGGCACCAACAGGTTGACACTTGATGGCTCAAGACTTGCCTCAGGCGTGTATATGCTCGAAGTAAACTTTGGTAATTCAAAACTTGTAAAAAAGGTAATTAAGAGCAATTAGTTAAGTTGATTGATGGGTATTCAAACTTTTCAAAATAAAACTGACTCCTTTTATAAAATGGAGTCAGTTTTATTATTATGGCATTAATTTATCTTTTATTTCGCGCCAGGTTATGAGATGAATATTGTTTTTAGCTAATAGCCGCCTGCACATTTCGCTGGAAAAGAAATTAAAATCTTCCTGCCGCCATGCTGCCCCATAATCAGGATGGTTCATAGTTATGGCTTTCATTTCATCGTCATCATAAGCAGCATGAAACAAAATGCAGTTGAGGCCGGCATGCAGGTTGTTCAATATCTGCGTGTAATAAGCATCCATACCCTGCAACCTGTTTGCAGGAAAAGCCATATACACATTATCTGTCAGCACATCTTTATCGGTTATTAAATCACTTATATCCACCTGGTAAACCATTTTGAAGGCGGCTGTGTTTAGCAGGCATGGCAATTTATATTCACGTGCAAGTTTCAGATATATCTTTAAAAAATCTTTATTAAAAAAGCAACTGCCCATGTGAGAATCAAGGTGCGAAGGGCGAATGCCGGAATGAATTGCTTTTTCAATCTGCGCCCGTAATTCTGTTTCAACTTCAGCAAGCCTGGCTAACTTGCCAAGGCTGTCTAAATCATTATAAAAATAACCGTTGGCATTCAGTAAACTTTTGGTTTTGTCATTACCTGCAACAGCGCCCCATTTATAATATTGCCATTCACTTGTAAGTGTAAGATGAATGCCCAGGTCTGCATTAGGATGTTGTGCCGCATAAGCGGCCATTTCTGAAAACCAGGGGGCTGGGGTTATGATGCTCCCTGAGCTTATCAAACCTTTTTCCAGCAAATAAATACTTGCAGAGTCTTCTGAATGAGACAAGCCCAGGTCATCTGCATGCAGTATCAATAATTTTGCATCTTTTGAATAACCTAATTTTTCCTGTATGGTTTGCTGCGCGTTTACATTCAGGCATAATAATATCAATGTAATGATTGAATAAAAACGATTTTTCATAAAGCAATCTTCAATAAAGAAATATGAAGTTATGCACCAGGAACATTCATAACAAATTAATGAAGGCTTGGGGGCTTGGCTGGATTATTTGATTAAGATGGATCTAAATAACGAACAGGCGCTTCAGGAAACCGCTTAATTTCATTTGATGCGTAAGGCCAGTAACTATTGATGATATTTTTTAGCTCAGGCTTCTAATCTTCTTTATCAGTTTTACCTTTTGTCCTTTCCCATTCTCTTGCAGCAAGCACCATTCTTATTTCGCTATAACTTATGTTATCGCCCAGTTTTTCTTTTATGGATGTGATGGAAGCGCCATTTTCAAAATGTTCTATGTGCGGCTGTATTGAAACGATTTTTTCCTGTTCCACCAGTTCATGAATTAATATCATACCACGCTTAATATAAAATATAAGATGGCCTTCAATTGTTCCAATAGCAAGATTGCGCAGCTTAGCTATTTCTTCAACAGAATTTCCTTCCCTGAACAATGTATAGCTTACATTTTTAGTATCTTCTTTTACCGTTTCAGTTTTCTGTTTACGTTCTTTTTTTGATTGCTTGCCGGCAATGGATGAAGTAACGTTATGCTCATTGCAATATTCATTAATCACCTCTAAAAAAAGATAACCGTATTGTTTTGCTTTTGCCTGGCCAAAGCCTTTTATCTTAACGATTTCATCTAAATTTTGTGGAAGGTAAAAAGCCATCTCATCAATGGTGGCGCTGTTAGCTACATAATAAATAGGCAGGTTTTTCTGCTCGCATATTTTATTTCTTAACTCCCTTAATTTTTTATGCAGATCGGGATGAGGTGTTTCCGTTTTTTGTTCCGATGCAGTTGCATAAGCATTCACATAAAACGGTGGAGCAACAAAGTCTTTTTTAAAAGAATAATACCGGTTCACAGAGAAATCTTCTATACATGATTGCAGCAGGTATTTCTTTTCTGCAAGCAAAACAAAAACTTCTTTCAGATTATCGTTGTAAGCTTTTGCGTGCATTTTGCTATCAGTGCTGGCTGGCGACTGCTTTAGTGTTTCCATCAGTTCATCAAGCTGCTTTATAAAATAACCGGCGGCTGAATGCAACCTTTGCTGAATAGCATTATTTTCTTCAGGCAATTCATCTGTTATAAAAAGTTTGTTCAACTGGAGTTTGAACTTATCGGCAACAGTTTGCAATGCATTTAAAGCTTTTTCAACTTCATCTAACCAAAGCAGCAGTTCTGCATTGTAGGCAGCTTTGTTGTCTTTCACGATCTTGTTTAATGCACTGCATTGTTTTATAGTTGCAGTAAAATCATATAATGCTAATAATAAGCTTTGCTGGTATATTTTTTTGGATTGATATAGTTGTTCCTGCAGGCTTTCTTCCGTTGTGCTGTGCCCAAAAAATTCAATAATTTTTTTATCCGTTTGTAATCCTGAAGGTGTGATCTGGCTTTTTAAAACAATACCATTTAATGATGTGCAGCGGCTTAATGCCACATATACCTGGCCGGGCGCAAATGCACGGCCTGCATCAATTACAGCTTTATCAAACGTTAACCCCTGGCTTTTATGAATAGTGATGGCCCAGGCCAGCCGTAAAGGATACTGAACAAATTTACCTATCACTTCTTCTTCCAGTTGCTGCGTTTGTTTGTCAACAGAATAACGTACATTTTCCCAGGTTTCTTTGCTCACTTCTATTTCATCATCTTCATATTTGCATTGAACAAAAATGGCATCGTCTTCAATCTTTGTAACCGTTCCTATTTTTCCGTTAAAATATCTTTTTACACGTTCTTTATCATTCTTAACAAACATTACCTGCGCTCCAACTTTAAGTTCAAGCTTTTCATCTGCGGGGTAAGCCTTATCGCTGAATTCGCCGGTTACTTCAGCTTTAAATGAAAAAGTTTTTTGCCTCAGTTTTGCAAGCTCTTCCGCATTAGTGCTGTCTGATTTATAATTATGTGTTGTAAGAAAAATATAACCATCATTACTGCTCAATTCAAACCAGGGATCGTAACGGCTGTTCAGCAGTTCCATCCCGGCATCGCTCAGGTTATTGTGCCGAACTTCATTTAAAAGATGAATGAACTTTTCATCGCTTTGCCTGTATATTTTTTGAAACTCAATATATACCGGCGGAAACTGGCGCATTACCTGGCTGTCAAAAAAATAAGGACTGCTGTAAAAATCACGCAATAAATTCCATTCGTTATCGGGAATTATTGGCGGCAACTGAAACATATCGCCGATGAATAAAACCTGTACGCCGCCAAAAGGTTCGCTGTTGCGATAACGAAAATGCCGCAACACCGTATCAATAGCATCCAGCGTATCACACCGCACCATGCTGATCTCATCAATAATCAGCAACTCCAGTTGCTGCAGCACTTTACGCTTCTCATTATTCAAACGCATTCTTCCCAGCAGGCTGTGTTTATTTACCATGCTGTCGTTTTGCATAAAACCTCTTGCTTCGGGCATAAAAGGCGATAAAGGCAACTGGAAAAAAGAATGAATGGTTGCGCCGCCTGCATTAATAGCCGCAACGCCGGTTGGCGCTGTTACTGCAATTTGCTTGATGCAATGCTGCCTGATATGTTTTAAGAAAGTGGTTTTACCGGTACCGGCTTTTCCTGTAAGAAAAATATTACGGTTGCTTTCATTTACCAGGCTTTCTGCAAGCTGAAATATTTTATTGTCCTGATCGATGGCCATAGGGTTAATCTTAAACTTTAAAATTACTCAATTTTTATTTTCAACATTGAATGCCTTATAACAACTCATCAATCATTTAATACAATTCATACGTGGGCATATTTAAAGCGTATAAAAATGTGTTGAGCTTTGTGTTGCACAACTAAAACAATAATCAAATTAATCAAACAAAAAACATTTTTATGCGTACCGGCAAACATATTTCATTTATTATGCACTGCATGAGATTTAACCTTGCAGCGCTTGTTTTAACAGCGGCCTGCTATGCTTTAATTTCTTTTAAAACAACCAAATTTAACGATGATGTTTTTGCCACTATCGGGATCAGCGCTTCGCAGGCAAACGAAAAAATTAGCAGCAGCATCCTGAATGGTTATATGCAAACCTGGGGCATTAAAAATGTAAAAAACATTGCTGCGGGCAACCGCGCCGCCGTTGCCATGGATTTACTGTCATACACAAAAAAGTATTTGAGTTCTGATGATTTTGCGCGGTTATATGCTGCTGAAAAAGAAAATCATAAACCCTCGTTTCCACCCGTTCCGGCAACGCCCGAAGCATACAGAAAAGAATTAATTGACCAGGCAAAGCAAACTGCTGATGATGCACAGAAATATTATGATAACGCTACAGCAGAAGATAAAACTACATTCAAATCCTCGCTGGATGATGCAAAAAAATATCTTGAAGATTTACAGAAACCTGATAACGAGTTTCTAAAATATTATGCTGATAATTATTCAACAACACTTGAGTATTACAAAAAAGATTCTGCAAGTAAAGCAGCTAAATGGCAGGAGAAATATCCAGATAATGCCATGTTGTTTGTAAAGAAAAGGCTGGAAGAATTTATGACGGCAACTGCAGATGTTGATTTTAATGCTGCAACAGTTGAAAGGAATGGTAAGCTATATTTTGCAGATCAAAAATATGAAGCCAAAAACAATAAATGGAAAATGGCTTTTCGTGCGGGCAGTGATGTAGTGCAAACTTCAAGAACATTTGTGCAGCAATGGATAAATGAGATAAAGTAGGGGATGCTGTATGATTGTATAAAAAACACTTGCATAAAGCAGGTGTTTTTTATTTACATAATAAGCAATAAACTTTGTTGCATTGAACACTAATAAACATGGCAACAATTTTACTCACAGGAGGAACGGGAATGATTGGCAGGGCGCTGCAACAATTCTTAGCAGGCAAAGGTTATTCAGTAATTGTGTTAGTTCGGGGTGATACAAAACGTCCGCAAATCAATAACATTACTTATGCAAAATGGAATGTAGAAAAAGGAGAGATAGATAAGGAAGCTATTGCTTCCGCAGATTATATCATTCATCTTGCCGGCGCCAATGTTGCAGCAAAAAGATGGACTGACAAACGCAAACAAGAAATTGTTGAAAGCCGTGTTAAAAGCGGTGAACTGATTGTAAAAGCGCTTAAAGAAATTCCGAATAAAATTAAAACGGTTGTAAGTGCGTCAGCTATTGGCTGGTATGGGCCTGATACAACTGCTTCAAAACAAAACGGGTTTACAGAAGATACGCCTGCCAATAATGATTTCTTAGGCAATACCTGCAAACTTTGGGAAGAAAGTATAAAACCTGTTGAAGCGTTGAATAAACGTTTAGTTATTACAAGGTTTGGCATTGTATTGAGTAAAGAAGGCGGCGCTTTTGCTGAATTTAAAAAACCGCTTAAAGCAGGCGTTGCAGCCATATTGGACAACGGTAAACAGATTATAAGCTGGGTTCATATTGATGATTTATGCAGGCTTTTATTGTTTGCTATTGAGCATGAAAATATACATGGCATTTACAATGCTGTTGCTGATGAAACGGTGAGTAATAAAACTTTTACGCTGAAGCTTGCACATAAAATGCGCGGCAAAATTTTCATGCCTGTTTATGTTCCTGCATTTGTTTTAAAACTTATAATGGGTGAAATGAGCATTGAAGTTTTAAAAAGCGCTACGGTGAGCAATAAAAAAATTCATGATGCAGGGTTTAGTTTTTTATATCCTTCGATTGAAGCAGCACTCCAGAATTTAACTGACAATAAATAGATTTATTACTGCGGAGTATAAAAAACTTATCAAAAGACTTTAATTGTTTATGTGATCAATATCTTTACGCCTCATCCATTGCATATATGAAAAAACTTATTTACACGCTTGTATTATCGCTTGCACTTTCAACACTTCATGCACAAACTTACCAGGATAACTGGCAATCATTAAACCAACGCAAAATACCTGCATGGTTTCACCAGGATAAGTTTGGCATTTTTATACATTGGGGCGTATATGCCGTGCCGTCGTATGCTCCGGTAATTCCCAACAGCGGTTATAGTTATGCTGAATGGTATTGGTACCGCCTGCAGGAAAAACAAAAAGATTTCCTTGCCTTTCATAATAAAAATTATGGTGAAGATTTTACTTACCAGCAATTTGAGCCTATGTTCAAAGCAGAGATGTTCGACCCTGCACAATGGGCTGATGTGTTTAAAAGATCGGGCGCAAAATATGTGGTGCTTACTTCAAAACATCACGAAGGCTATTGCTTATGGAATAATGCAGAAGCAGACCGCGACTGGGGCCGGCCATGGAATGCGGTTACAGGAACACCGCACCGCGACCTGCTTGGTGACCTTACCACCGCTGTTCGCAGTGAAGGCCTGAAAATGGGTTATTATTATTCTTTGTATGAATGGTTTAACCCATTGTGGCAAACAGATAAAAAAAGATTTGTAAGCGAGCACATGATACCGCAATTCAAAGACCTTGTAACAAAGTACAAGCCTTCCGTTATTTTTTCAGATGGCGAATGGGAACTCAGTGATACGGCATGGCAAAGCACGAAGCTATTAGCATGGCTTTTTAATGATTCGCCTGTAAAAGATGATGTGGTTATAAACGATAGGTGGGGCAGCAATACCCGCGGCAAAAACACAGGCTGTACTTATACCACTTCTGAATATGGAAGCGGTATGAATGCAGATGTTGTGTGGGAAGAAAGCCAGGGCATCGGCCATTCTTATGGTTACAACCGCAACGAGCAATTGGATGATTATAAATCGAGCCACGACCTTATTTTAATGTTATGCGATATTGTTTCAAGAGGTGGCAATCTTTTATTGGATATTGGCCCCACGGCTGACGGCCGCATTCCTGTTATTATGCAGCAGCGTTTAATTGATATGGGCGACTGGCTTAAATTATATGGCGATGCTATTTATGAAACGGAAGCTTATAAACAATCTTATCAATGGAGTGGTGGTGTGAAACCAGATAAGAAAGATAAAAGCTATATGGCTGGTTATAGCATTGCAAAAATGACGGTTCCTAAAAAGGATTCCGCTTTTGTTGAATGTTTCTTTACAAAAAAAGGTAAAGATTTGTATTGCATCCTGCCTTTCTATCAATCTAAATTCACCTTGAAAAATTTAAGATTGCCAGCTTCAGCAAAAGCAACAATAACAGGTGCAAAAAATGCATGTTCATGGAAGCAAAAAGGCAATGATGTGGAGTTGGATCTTTCTTCCATTACGGCCAACGATATTTCCAAACAAGGCATTTTTGCAATACGTATTGCCGATGCATTGTAGCACTTTGTAACTGTAAATTCTGTTATTCAATTTATAAACACTCAATATTCCCCGCCTGTCCGAATCGGTCGGGCAGGAACAAAACAATAATCAATGTTCAATTGTGTTAAAATGATTATTAAATATTGAGCATTGATTATTGCTTATTCAACACAACCTCAGGCGGCCCGCTGAATTATAAATCGTCTTCCTGAAATTTATAGAAAGAAAGAAATAGAAACAGCCCTATATACACAAGGCATATAACAAATAATATTGTTGCAGATGGTGCATTGTTATAAATGATTTTGGAGCCGAATGTTACAGGAATTAATGTATCGCTTGCCTGCAAAGGAAAATAATAACGTACAGTGCCATCGCCTATAATTTTGAAATCAATAAGGCCGCCGATTAACTGCTCAAACACTAATCCATATAAAAAGAAAACAGCCATTGCCAGGCCGCTGCGCCGCATTAATACGGCAAGTATCATAGCGGTAAATAAATAACAAAGCGTTTGAATAAAACTATAGCCAATATATTCAATGCCATTAAACGAGAATGTTTTGCTGAAGCTGCTTCCAAAATAAACCGCAATCAAAAAACAACAGGCGGTTGTTATAATTGCAATGATGAGCCCAAAAAATATTTTCGCAAGGATAAATTGTTGCCTTGTTAAACCATCAATAATATTCTGGCGGTGCGTTTTAAAATTATATTCATTGGTTATAACAAGTATCATTAACATGCCGGGGAAATATAGCAGCCAACTGCTTACCCATGCAATGGTTTGGTACACGGAAGGAAAATCGTAAGGGAAAATGGTAACCGGCATATTATTCTTTTTAATTTCTCCCTGCACATTAAATGCAATCTGGTTTATGCCGTAAAGGCTTATTACATATAATGCAAGAAATATCCAGAAGGCACGATAGTTTTTTACCTTAAGCCATTCAAGTTTTAATAAGTGCGCCATAATTCGTATTTGGAGGTGTGAAGCGTAAGGTATGAGGTGTAAGAAGGTTGCGCCTTACGCCTCATAGCTTTTACCTTATACCTTATTCGTGAGTTCTAAAAATTTAGTTTCGAGGCTCTTTTTCTTTACCTGTAAATGATTTAATGCGATGTTATGATTAAAACAATGCTGGTTTATAGCAGCGGCATTTGCATTGCCATTCGAAAAAAATAATTGCAATACGTTGTTATGTTTTTTGATGAATGAAAAGCCGTCCATCTGCTGCAATACATCTTCAAGCTTTATTAAATCATCTGAAGCCACTTCAATTATTTCATCGGTAACAAGCACTTCATCAACGCTGCCTGCCGTTAAAAGATTGCCGTTTTTGATTATAGCTACATGTGTACAAACCTTTTCTACTTCGTCCAATAAATGGCTTGCCATAATAATGGTTTTGCCTTCTTCTGCAAGCCGCTTTATCAGTTCCCTTATTTCAGCAATGCCATTTGGGTCAAGCCCGTTAGTGGGTTCATCAAAAATTAAAACCTGCGGATCGCCCAATAAGCAGGAAGCAATTGCAAGCCTTTGTTTCATACCTAAAGAATAGGTATTGAACTTGCTTTGCCTGCGTTGATAAAGGTTTACTTTCTGCAGCACATTATCAATCTCATTAAAGCCTTTGCCTTTTATATGCGCAGCAATGCGCAGGTTTTTTTCACCTGATAAATAATGATAGAAATTAGGCGTTTCCAGCAAAGTGCCTACCTGTTTACGCACATCTGCATCAGCAGGTTTGCCCAACAAAGTAAAACTGCCGGATGATGGTTTTAATATATCAAGGATAATACCGAGCAAAGTTGTTTTGCCGCTGCCATTTGGGCCCAGAATACCATAAACGCTGCCTTCCGGCACACTGAATGAAACATTATTTAAAGCGGTAACAGTTTTATAATGTTTGGTAATATTATTTATTTCAAGAACAGGCACAATAAATTTTTATCAAATAAAACTAACCAAATTTTAAATAGTTATGCCGAAATGTATGAAAGGTAAAAAATGGAGCTGTGCTGTAAATAACTAACGCAATCATAAAACCAGGAAATGAAATTTTAAACGAAATTGCACGCATGAAGAAGATAGCAGTGATTCCTGCACGGTATGCATCAATGCGTTTCCCGGCAAAGCTGATGCAGATGCTTGGTGAAAAAACAATTATAAAAACCACTTATGATAATACGGTAGCAACAGGTTTGTTTGATTATGTAATGGTTGTTACCGATAGTGAAATTATTTATAACGAATTGCAGAACGATAACGTTGTAATGAGCAAACGGAACCATGAAAGTGGCAGTGACCGTATCGCAGAAGCTATTGCCGATGTTGATTGCGATGTAATTATAAACGTACAGGGTGATGAACCATTTGTTGATTCGGGTGTGCTTAAAGGTTTATTATCGGCTTTTGATGATAAATGCGTAAATGTTGCAAGCGTAATGCATGAACTGTTTGAGCAAGGCGATATTGAAAACCCGAACAATGTGAAAGTGGTTGTTAACAAAAACAATGATGCTTTATACTTCAGCCGCTCCGTAAT
This sequence comes from Parafilimonas terrae, assembly GCF_900115755.1. Lineage (GTDB taxonomy): Bacteria > Bacteroidota > Bacteroidia > Chitinophagales > Chitinophagaceae > Parafilimonas > Parafilimonas terrae. Next base: position 51,873 of record NZ_FOXQ01000015.1, on the reverse strand, counting down.
TCCTTTTATAAGGGATGCAGGTACAAAAGCAAGGCATTTTAAACACATTGGCATTTATGGTTACAGGAAAGAAGCTTTGCTGAAGTTTACAACATGGCCGGCCGGCGAACTGGAAAAAATTGAAAAGCTCGAGCAGCTCCGTTATCTTGAAAATGGTATTAATATAAGAATGGTATTAACGAATCATGCAAGTATTGGTATTGATACGCCGGAAGACCTTAAGTTGGCAGACCAATTTTTAAAGCAGCAACAAAATATAAACAACTGATGCAAACACTTACCTGCACATTAATTCAATCAAAATTATTTTGGCAGGATGCTGCTGCCAACAGGCAGATGTTTGAAGAAAAGCTAAATGCCATTCAGCAGAAAACCGAAGTAGTTATTCTGCCTGAAATGTTTTCAACGGGTTTCAGTATGCAGCCCGAAAAACTTGCTGAAACAATGCATGGTGATACCGTTGCATGGATGAAAAAAGTTGCAGCCTCAAAAAGAATTATCGTTGTTGGCAGCCTGATGATAGAAGAAGATGAACAATACTATAATCGTTTAGTATGGATGCTGCCAAATGGTGAATATGGTTATTATGATAAGCGCCATTTATTTGCTTACGGTGATGAACATAATCATTATACGCCGGGCAATAAAAGGCTAATTGCATCTGCAAAAGGCTGGAAAATAAACCTGCAGGTTTGTTACGATTTAAGATTTCCGGTGTGGGCCAGGCAAGCCACCCCTCAATATTTGTGGAGAGGAAACGGGGACGAGGGCCAACCGGAATATGACGTTTTAATTTATGTGGCCAACTGGCCCGAACGCCGTTCCGTTGCATGGAAAACTTTATTGCAGGCAAGGGCAATAGAAAATCAATGCTATGTTATTGGCGTGAACAGGGTTGGTAATGATGGTAATGAAATTTATCATTCAGGCGATAGCATGGTTGTGGACCCGCTGGGTGAAATATTCTATCATAAAAAAGATGAGGAAGATGTTTTTACGATTGAATTAAACAGAAAACATCTTGAAGATATAAGAGCGAAATTTCCATTTTTAAAAGACGCCGACAGGTTTAAAATAACAGATGAGTAATACAAAAATATATTTGGCAGAAAAGATATTTACAGGTTACGATATGCAGCAGCAGCATGCAGTTGCTGTGCTGGATAATGTAATTATTGGCATGCATCCGTTAACTGATGTGCCTGTCGGTGCCGAAATTATTGATTATAAAAACGCCTTGATAGCGCCTGCGTTTATTGATATACAATTATACGGCGCTTATAAGAGACTGCTTTCTGCTTACCCCGATGCAGAAACGGTGAAAGCCATTTATGAATACAGTAAAGCAGGCGGTTGTTCGCACTGTATGCCCACGGTTGCCACACATACTTATGAAACAATTTTCAAATGCGTTGATGCCGTAAGAGATTACTGGAATGCAGGCGGGACGGGCGTTTTAGGCCTGCATGTGGAAGGCCCGTGGATAAGCCATGCCAAACGCGGCGCACATAACCCGGAATGGATTTTCCCGCCTTCTGTTCAGCAGGCGGAAGCATTATTGGAATATGGAAAAGATGTAATAAAAATAATAACGCTGGCCCCGGAAGTTGTAAGCAAAGAAGTGATTGAACTTGTTCAATCGTATAATATTGCAGTGTCTGCGGGCCACAGCAATGCAACATACGAACAGGCCACACAGTCATTTAATACAATAAAAACGGCCACGCATTTATACAATGCCATGAGCGCTTTGCAGCACCGCGAGCCTGGCATGGTAGGCGCTATATTCGATCATGCATCGGTTAACTGCAGCATTGTGCCTGATGGTTATCATGTAAGTTTCCCTGCCATTCGCATCGCTAAAAAATTAATGGGTGAAAGATTGTTTGCCATTACCGATGCCGTAACAGAAACGCAAGAAGGTTATTATACACATGCGTTGGATGGCGATAAATACGCAGCGAATGGCATTCTCAGCGGCTCTGCATTAACCATGAATAAATGTGTAAAGAATTTTGTTGACCATTGCAATATTCACACTGAAGAAGCTTTGCGTATGTGCAGCCTGTATCCTGCCAGAGTTTTGGGTATGGAAAATGAAGTTGGCATTATTGCAACAGGAAGAAAAGTGAATATGGTTGTATTGGATAATGATTTTAAAGTTCTGGAAGTAATAAGCCCACACTAATCACAATTGATCTGCATTTAGCTTTTAAGTTTTAATTTTATTTTGTTATCGGCTTTGGTGGTGCTGTCATCTTTGTCTGAATGCAGTTCAGGCAGGGATGACATGAAATACTATAGCCGGCCACCAAAAACACATCTATAAAAAACAACATTATGCCCAGAAGTATTATTGCAGGAATTGGGATGTACGTGCCCGAAAATATTTTCACGAATAACGACCTTACAAAATATATGGATACCAGTGACGAATGGATACAGGAACGCACCGGTATTAAAGAAAGGCGGTATGCCCACCGCACTGATGAAACCACGGCTACCATGGGCATTGCGGCTGCAAAAATGGCTATAGAAAGAGCGGGCATTACGCCGCAGGATATTGACTTTATTGTGTTTGCTACGCTGTCTCCCGATTATTATTTCCCGGGTTGTGGTGTAATTGTGCAACGCGAATTAAACATGCACGAAATTGGTGCGCTGGATGTGCGCAATCAATGCAGCGGTTTTGTATATGCATTAAGTGTGGCCGACCAATTTATACGTAGCGGCATGTATAAAAATATTTTGGTTATTGGCAGTGAGAAACATTCTTTCGGGCTTGATTTTAATACACGCAGCCGCAATGTATCTGTAATATTTGGTGATGGCGCCGGCGCTGTTGTATTGCAGCCAACAGAAGATGAAAACCGCGGCATACTCAGCACGCATTTGCACAGCGATGGCAGGAGCGCAGAAATACTGGCTATGTATAATCCGGGCACGCATGCCAATCACTGGCAGGAAGGCCTTGCCGATTTTGATGATGCAGAGCTTGGTGAAATGTTTGAAAGCCATGCCATGATTGATAAGGTACAAAACCGTCCTTTTATGAACGGGCCGGAAGTGTTTAAGAAAGCAATAGTAAAATTTCCTGAAGTGGTAATGGAAGCGCTTACTAAAAATGGTTATACGCCGCAGGATATAAAGCTGCTGGTGCCGCACCAGGCTAACCTGCGCATAAGCCAGTTTGTACAAAGAGGATTAAAACTAAATGACGACCAGGTGTATAATAATATTCAGAAGTATGGTAACACAACTGCAGCTTCTATTCCCATTGCTTTATGCGAGGCATGGCAGGAAGGTAAGATACAAAACGGTGATCTCGTTTGCCTTGCGGCATTTGGCAGCGGGCTTACCTGGGCCAGTGCGTTGTTGAAGTGGTAATAAGTTGAATAGTTGATAAGTTATCCATCCATAAGGTTTTGCAGTTTTCGCCCTTCATTCAAATACTGCTTACCGGCATGCCGGCTGCATTAACCTTTTAATATCAAATACCTTTTTTAACTCTACACAGGCATTCCTGCCACGGCTCGCTATGCTTATCCGGGGTTTTATATTTGTTATCTCCTTGACAGTTTATGGTTTAGATTTTAGCAATATTTTTTTATTACATACAACCCTTTTCCATAAATATGCATTTATAGAGTAAAAGCAATAAGCACTGTTGAAATTATATGAATACAAAAAAACTGGTTAAAGAAGCAAAACGGGGAATTGAAGCATCGCAGAAATGCCTGTTTGACCAGTTTAATGACAGGCTGATGCTTATTTGTTACCGGTATTTAAAAAACAGGCAGGATGCAGAAGAAGCATTGCTGGATGGATTTCATAAGTTTTTTAAAAGCCTTAGCTCATTTCAATACAATAGCGAAGCACAATTATATGTGTGGCTTAAAAAAATAATAATCAATGAATGTTTGATGATGCTTAGAAAGAAGAATGTATTTAATATAGTAACTGAAGACGCAGCAATAGGGGTTCAGTTGGAAGAAGATGCACTAAATACCTTATCGGCCAAAGAAATCTTTGAGCTTATTCTTGAACTGCCGGTGGGTTATCGCACAATCTTTAATCTGCATGTAATTGAAGGAATGAATCATAAAGAAATAGCTGAAGCTACTGGTATTAGTGAAGGCACTTCAAAATCTCAATTAAGTAAAGCAAAGGTGCTGTTGCAAAAAAAATTATTACAAAACGGGCTGGACTATGACAAACGAAAAATTAAATAATAACAATGCCTGGCAGGCGAAGCTTGAAGATACAGATGCGTTGCAGGAATATACATTGCCCGATAAAAACGCTGTGTGGGAAAGTTTGTATGGTAAACTGAATAAGGAACACCGACCAAAATTTTTTTGGTATCAGATGGCTGCGGCCAGTATTATTGCTGTTGTAACAATTATTTCGTTTTTGCGTAGCACAAACAATAATAATGTTGTACAGCAACCTTCAGTAAAACTGCAGCAACAACATGTTGTTCCCGGAGAGCTCATTGAAAAAGCTGTAATTGAAAAAACGAATGCTCCACATCCAATAGCAAAAATTAAATCAACCCGCAAGAAGATTGAGAAGCCTTTCAAACAAATTGCTGAAATACCTGAAATAGAAATTACCGGTACATCTCAAACGCAGCCGGTTTTAATAAACGAAGCAAAGACAGTGCCGCCTGTTTTAAAAGACAGTGTTGTTAAAACACCAACAATAATAGCAAAAGCGCCCAAAAGATTGAAAATAGTTCATGCAAACGAACTGGATAATGAAGGCAGCTGTCTCAATATGGCTGAAAGCCGTATTCCGGCAAGAATAAAAATATTTAACCAGGATATTTATACCGATTATACACTTGCAGCCCATAACACCGGAGCAGGTATAAGTATCCTAAAACACAAAACCTCTCCAAACTAAAATAAAATGAAAAAAATCATTTGTTTGTTGATGCTTGCAACGGGCATCACGGTAAATCTTTTTGCCCAATCTGGCGATAAAGTTTTTGATATATCGGATAATATATTATTCACCAGGAGTTTTTACATTGATTTTGGCAACAGTAATAAAATGAAAATAGACCTGAGTGATATTTCGGACCTCGAAAGGGTGGGTAATATTGATTCATTGCTCAAAATCTTTTTAAATGATATAGCTTTTTTAAAAGACTCACTTATTGATCCGCTTACTTCAAAACGCATAGATTATATAACTGATGCGCACAATCGTAAAAAAATAAGATTTCAGCAATACCTGCCCAAATCATCCAGTTTTCTTATTAATAAAGGCGAAACAGTAACATTAAGAACAATGCAGGACACTATTAATATGATAGGTGTTATTCCAGATCCGCCAAAGCCTACTACCAAACTTAGCGCAACTGCCACACGTTATTATCATTTTGAGTTTTATCTGAACAATATCGAAGAGCTGGCCGGGTATATGAATGGTATTTTACGACAAAAGTTTACAACATTGCAAGCTGATGTAAAAAGCAAATGGCATATCGTGCAGGGTACAGGTTCCTGGTATATGATAAAAGACCCGGCTATAACAGCAGAGGCCGTTGCCGGGTATAGACCAGGTACTTCAAATGACCAATTAACAGGATATTATTCAGCCAATATTCAGAACTATAAAAACTATTTTGTACCGTCAGCCAGTATTGGTATAAAACTTAGTATAGTAAACCGTGCACGCACATACAAATGGGAGCCCACTATTACCTGGGAACCAAACTTTTTATTTTCCAGAGACAGTACCGGTAAGTTAAAAACCTATCGCAACGATTTTCTGACATTCATGTATGAACAAGGTGGCATAAAAGATCATGATGCAACAAAAGGATTCTCTTACAGCGCAGCCTTTTCACTCGGCTATCTTATAAACAGAAAAGGAGATTTCTTTGAGAAAAATACCTTCAGGTTTGGTGCCGGTAAAATTCAATTCTATAAAACTTCTGTTGAGCCATTGCTTTATTTCAATAACTTTTTTAAAGGTGTTACACCTGGCATCAGAATAACACAGTCTATATTTCAATAATCATATAGTAATATTAAATCAATAACAAAGCAAATGATCAGGCACCTCTTTTCTTTACTCCTGTTGTTAACAAGTACAGCTTGTAATCTGAGTTCTGACAAGGACAAAAACTTAGAAAATAAAGATGGCTTCAATAAAATCCCTATGTATTCAGAAAATGTAAAAGATTCATTTTACATCAACGTGAATTTACCGGCCGATTATACAGCCAATAAAAACAAATACCCGGTTGTGTTTCTTTTAGATGCAAACCTATATTTCGATATTGTTGCTGCTATTCTTGATAAATATTCTGAAGTAGGGTTAGCCCCATCTGTTATACTTGTGGGGATAGGATATAAAGATTTTACGGCAATGGATTCATTAAGAAACAGAGACGATACATATCCCATTGCTATACCTGAATATGAGATGAGTGTTAGTGGCGGGGCTGATAGATTTTTATCTTTTATAGATAAAGAGTTGGTTCCGGCCATTGACAGTATGTATAGAACAGATACTGCAAAAAGAACATTAATGGGGCATTCATTAGGAGGGTATTTTACAAGCTATGCACTTCTGCAAAACCTGTCAGGCAAAAGCGTCAGCATCAATAATTACATAGCAGCAAGTCCTTCTTTACACTATAACAATTATTATTTGCTTGATCAATTCAAAAAAATTGACCACCATAAAAAAGATAACATACAAATGTATATTACTTACGGCGGGCCCGAACTAAATGAAAGCAGTAACCAGCCCGATGTTCTAAAACAATTGTCGGAAGTTTTGGGAAAAAAAATATTTTTCAAAGCTGATGTGTATTCCGGGTTAGATCACATGGATACGCAGGTCCCGACTTTCATAAAAGGGTTGCAGTTAATGTTGACAGGTAATGAATAAAGCAGTTATGCTATGCCAATGGGATGCCTATAAAAATGGCAAACTCTTTTTAGCTTAATACTACTTCTTCTTTTTATACTTTATTTCAACAGCAACAACGCCTGCATTAATCATATTTATTCTTCTTGCCGCTTTTTTACTCAGGTCGATAATTCTGCCCTGCACAAAAGGGCCACGGTCGGTAATGCGCACTTTTACGCTTTGGTGATTGGTAAGATTTATGACCCTCACTTTTGTGCCAAGCGGCAGTGTTTTGTGCGCAGCCGTTAATTTATGCTGGCTGAATTTTTTGCCATTCGCCATTGGCCTGCGCACAAACTTATCACCATAATAAGATGCTTTGCCGGTCTCGGTTATGTACTTGCCGCAGGATGAAAAAAATAACCATGCCAAACAGGATAAAAGAAGGATTTTATTCATTACTAATTTATCTCTTCCTGCAATTCATAATTTATTTCCAGTTGTGCAGAAAGTATATTAAAGCTTTTGCGGTGATACCTGCACAAGCCATGCGATTCTATGGCGCGGCGGTGTTCAACTGTGCCATAGCCTTTGTTTTGCGCCCAGTTATAATGCGGAAATTCATCATGCAGTTGCTGCATATATTTATCACGGTATGTTTTGGCAAGAATGCTTGCCGCAGCAATGCTTGCATAAATACCATCGCCTTTTATTATACATTGATGTTGCACGTTGCGCCAGGTTGTAAACCGGTTGCCGTCAACCAAAATCAAAGCGGGTTCAACCGGCAATTGTTCCAGTGCCAGGTGCATGGCTTTAAATGAAGCTTTCAAAATATTGATGGAATCAATCTCATCATTATCCACCATGGCAACTGCATAATGCAACGCTTTCTTTTCAATATACACACGCAGTGTTTCGCGTTGCTCAGGTGTTAATTGCTTGCTGTCGTTCAATACCGGGTGATAAAAATTTTTAGGAAGGATTACAGCAGCCGCACAAACAGGCCCTGCAAAGCAGCCGCGGCCTGCTTCATCACACCCGGCTTCAATATACTTTCTTTTGAAATAAGGCTTTAACACTGCTGTTTGCAAATTTTGAAGCAAAGTAATGCATTCGCTTTTTTATTTGCTGCTTTATCAACGGCTGTTAATAAATTTTAGATATGAAAGCTGATATTTAAATTAAGTAATTTCATTTATATAAGTAAGCAAACATGTCGTTTACCAAAGATTATCTTCAGAAAATACTGCCGGCGTTTGGTTCAAGGCCGGCGCATCCGGTATTGCGTTTTAACCCTTCAGTGGAATCAGCGCGTGCAGAGCCGGAAACAATAAAAGTTGAAGTGTTTGATTACAATATTAAAACAATTGAGCATCACGAGTATAACTCCGTATATGCCTGCGAAAAATTTAAGAATAATGATCGCATCACCTGGATAAATATTGACGGCTTAAGAAAAAGTGATGTTGAAGTTATATGCAAAGGTTATGATGTTCATCCCCTGTTGGTTGAAGATATATTAAGTGTTGGGCAACGGGCTAAAATGGATGAGCTGGATAATATATTGTTCTGTTTAATGAATATGCTTTATTATAATGCCGCATCCGATAGCATAGAAACAGAGCAGGTAAGCATTGTATTGGGCAAAGATTTCGTATTGAGTTTCCAGGAAGAAGCCAACCGTGATGTGTTTAATCCCGTGAGGGAAAAGCTGAAAATAAATACCAGCAAATTAAGAATAGCCGGTGCAGATTATCTGTGTTATTCATTAATTGATATAATTGTTGATAATTATTATACGGTGCTTGAATTATTAGGCGAGCATATTGAAACACTTGAAGAAGAAATTATACGCAGGGGCGATACACGTTCGCTTGCACTCATAAATGGGTTGCGTAAAGAAATGATTATTTTAAAACGGAATGTTGGCCCTGTAAGGGAAGTAATTAATGGCTTTTTGCGCAGCGACAGCGATTTATTAAATGAACGTACTACCAAATATTTTAAAGATGTTTATGATCATATCGTGCAGGCAAATGACCTCGTTGAAACCTATCGTGATATGATGATGAGCATGCAGGACCTTTATTTAAACAAAGTAAACCTTCGCTTAAACGAAGTGATGAAAGTGATGGCGATAGTTACCTGTTTAATGGCGCCGGCAACAGTTATTGGCGGCATATTCGGGATGAACTTTGAAAGCATACCTTACCTGCATAATAAATATGGCTTTTTTGCTGCTGTTGCACTGATGCTTTTCATACCCGTAGTTATGATTTATGCATTTAAAAAACGCGGCTGGTTTAAACGATAAGTTTATACATTTTTACTCATCATCCATTCTTTAAATGCAGCAAACGAAGGCTGCATTTCAATGCTTAGCTTTTTGCGGTCGAATAAATACTCAACACTTTCAGGCGCTTCAATTTTTTGTGCTGTAACGGCTTCAACTATCTCCGGAAATTTTACAGGGTGCGCCGTTTCCAGAAAAATACCGGCCGGTTTTGGCAAGGTACTATTATCAAATTCATTGTTATCCCATTCCATGTATTCTTTCAACGCATAATAGGCTACAGCACCATGCGGATCTAAAACGTAATTATATTTTTTAAAAATATCTTTAATTGTTTCTTCGGTGGTTACATCATCAATGCTAACACTGCTGAGTTGCGATTTTAAATCATCTGTTTTTTGATGAAACAGTTCAAGTATGCGGATGAAGTTGCTTGGATTACCTACGTCCATTGCATTGGATATAGTTGCGATAGATTGTTTAGGCTGATAATTACCGGTCTTCAAAAATTCGGGCACAACATCATTGGCATTGCAGGCGGCAATAAAATGTTTAACAGGCAAACCTGAAATATTAGCCAAAATACCTGCACATATATTTCCAAAATTGCCGCTTGGCACACTAATGATTGGTGGTTTTTCCTGCTGCCATTGCTGGTAAGCATAGAAATAATACAGCTGTTGCGGCAGCCATCTTGCCACATTGATAGAGTTGGCAGATGTAAGCGAATATTTATTATTCAGTTCAGCATCTGCAAATGCCTGCTTTACGATGCTTTGGCAATCATCAAAACTGCCCGTTATTTCAATGGCTGTAATATTCTTACCCAGCGTTGTTAATTGCAATTCCTGTACAGGGCTCACTTTTTTTGAAGGATATAAGATGATTACATCAACGCCTTCAACACCAAGAAAACCATTGGCAACAGCGCCGCCGGTATCGCCGGATGTAGCAACGAGTACAGTTGTTTTTTGATTTTTATTGCGGTTGAAATAACCGAGGCAGCGGCTCATGAACCTCGCACCAACATCTTTAAAAGCCAAAGTAGGCCCATGAAATAATTCAAGTGAATAAATAGTATCGCTCACTTTCACCAGCGGAAAATCGAAGTTGATGGTTTCATTCACAATATGCTGTAACACATCATCAGGAATGCTTCCGCCAACAAAAGGCTTCATTACCGTGAAGCCAATTTCTTCTTTTGAATATGATTGTATATTGGTAATAAAATCTTTAGATAATGCTGGAATTGATTCAGGAAAATATAATCCTTTATCAGGCGCCTGGCCTTTCACCGTGGCTTCTTCGAAAGTAGCAGATGCTGAAATTTTATTTAGACTGTAGTAATTCATGCTGAATAGAATTGTTGCAGTACAAGGGAGTGACACAACCGTGTTTAATAGCAGTACTGCAGCTTAGTTCATAATAATAAAAATTCCTCTTAATCTTTTAATCATAAAAATCCGGCCTGTTCCGTAAAACGGGAGTTCAGACAATCTTTACACCTTCTTTATTAATAGTTGTTACATGCGTGTGATAGGCAACGCCCATTTTATCATAAATACTTTTCATGGCTGCTTCAACGGCGAAAGCGGTTGCTGCATCTTTGCTGAGCATAAAAATAGATGGCCCGGAACCAGATATGCCGCCGCCCAAAGCACCGGCTTCCTTGCTTGCTTTTTTAATTTCGTCAAAGCCGGGTATCAATATGCTGCGTACCGGTTCAATAATTACATCTTCCAGCGAGCGGCCAATCAAATCATAATCATGATTAATGAAGCCTGCAACAAGCCCTGCAATATTGCCCCATTGTTTAATGGCATCTTTTAATAAAACCTGTTGCTTTAAAATTTGACGCGCATCAGAAGTGCGCACTTCTATTTGTGGGTGCACAACGGTTACATGCAAAGGCGGTGCATCAATGCTGATGATATCCAGCGGAAAAACCGAACGTATCAAGGTAACGCCGCCATAAATGCAGGGCGCAATATTATCGGCATGTTTTACGCCGCAGGCAACTTTTTCGCCATTCATGGCAAAGCGTACCAAATCCTGTTTTGTAAAACGATTGCCTAATAAATGATTGGCTGCAACAACAACACCGGCGGCGCTTGCTGCACTTGAACCGATGCCGCTGCCCGGCATTATATTTTTTTTGCTTGTTAATTTCAGCCCTTTTATATCTGTGGCTTCTTCCAGTAATGCGAGTAAGGCTGCGCCGCTTACATTTTTCTCTGCTTCGGTGGGTAGATCGAAGTCATCCTCGTTGATGATCTGAACGCCGGGTTCTTCACTTACTTCTACGGTAAGCTCATCACAAGGGCAATTCAATGCAAAGCCGAGAATGTCAAAGCCGCAAACAATATTCGCTACAGTTGCACTGCTATTTACTTTAACTGATTTCATTATACTCTTGCTACTCTTATAATATCAGCAAAAACGCCGCTGGCGGTAACATCAGCACCGGCGCCGGCGCCTTTTACAACCAACGGCTGTTCGGGATAACGTTGCGTGTAAAATAAAACAATATTGTCTTTGCCATACAGGTGATAAAAATCAGAATCAGCAGGAATATGTTTTAAACCCACATTGGCGGTTTTGCCTTCCGGTGAATTGATGAACTCTGCTACAAATTTGAGTTTGCAATTTTCAGATGCTGCTGCTTTGTATAATTTTTTGAAATGATCTTCATGTTTAAGCATGGCTTTATAAAAATCATCCACGCTTCCTTTAAAACATTCTTCAGGCAAAAAACCGTTGTTGGTTATGTCTTCCATTTCAAGTTGCTCGCCAGCTTCACGTGCAAGAATTAATATCTTGCGCATCACATCTGTCCCGCCTAAATCCAAACGAGGGTCTGGTTCTGTGTAGCCTTCATCCTGCGCCTGTTTTACCACTTCTGCAAATGGCCTTGTGGCATCATAATTATTGAACACAAAATTTAATGTGCCTGAAAGCACTGCCTGTATTTTGGTTACCACATCGCCGCTTCTTCGCAAATCATTTAATGTGCCGATAACAGGTAATCCTGCGCCTACATTGGTTTCAAACAGGAACAATGCATTGTATTCTTTTGCCAGTGATTTTAATTCGCTGTAATGTGTGTAGGATGCTGAAGCTGCAATCTTGTTACACGCAACCACAGAAACCGCTTTTGATAAAAGCTGCTCATATACTTTTGCAACATCTTCGTTGGCTGTTACATCCACAAGCACAGAATTGCGAAAGTTTTTCTGAATGATGGTTTCAACAAATTTGGAAAGCTGCATCGGCTCGCCCTGTTCACTTAATTCTTCTTTCCATTGTTTTAAATCAATGTCGTGGCCATTATCGGCGAATAACATTTTCCTGCTGTTGGCGATGCCCGTAACACGCACCTGAAGGTTTAAATGTTCCTGCAAAAATGCTTGCTGCTGCAATACCTGGCCAAGTAATTTGCCGCCAACATTTCCAACGCCGAGGATAAAAATATTAAGCTGTTTGTAAACATTTTCAAAGAAAGCCTCATGCAAAACGTTTACCGCTTTTTTAATATCGGCGTGTGCAATTACAGCCGAAATATTTCTTTCAGATGAACCTTGTGCAATCGCCCTTACATTAATACCATTTCTTCCCAAAGCATCAAACATACGGCCGCTGATGCCGGGATGGCTTTTCATTTTGTCGCCCACCAGTGCAATAACTGAATGCTCTGTTTCCACCTTTAAAGGTTCTACTTTTGCCTGCGCAATTTCTACTTCAAACGTGCTGTCAACAACTTCTTTGGCTTTTATTGCATCGCTCGTGTTTACGGCCACACAAATAGAATGTTCGGATGAGCTTTGCGTTATCAATACCACATTAATATTAGCGCTTGCCAATGCTTCAAACAAACGTTTTGAAAAACCCGGTATGCCAATCATGCCGCTGCCTTCCAGGCTTAAAACGGCAATAGCATTAATGCTTGAAATACCGGTTACAATATCGCCATCATGCTGCGTAATGCTGTCGATAACGGTGCCTGCGTCGTTTGGCGCAAATGTATTTTTAACCCATGTAGGAATATTTTTCTGGCGCACCGGCTGAATGGTTGGCGGGTAAACCACTTTAGCACCAAAATGCGATAGCTCCATTGCTTCCTGGTAAGAAATGCGTTCAATGGGTTTTGCATTGGGCACCCAGCGTGGATCTGCGGTCATCATACCGCTTACATCTGTCCATATTTCAAGAGAGGCTGCATTCAGCGAGGAAGCGTAAATGGCCGCCGTATAATCGCTGCCGCCACGGCCTAACGTTGTTGTATTATTGTTATTGTCGCTGGAAATAAAACCCGGCGCTAAAAAAATATTTTTATCTAAGGCCTGAATAGTTGTTATAATAAGCTGGTTGGTGGTTTCAAAATTTACAGCGGCAAAACCAAAGCTGCTGTTGGTTTTAATAAGCTTGCGTGAATCGAGCCATTCCACATCCACATGCTTCGATTGTAAAAAAGCTGTAATAATTTTTGATGATAATAATTCACCAAAACTAATAATGCGATCTCTTGTGCGCAGTGATAATTCTTTCAAATAGAAAACGCTGTTGCAAATTTCTTCCAGTTCATTAAACTGTTGCTTGATCATGCTCAAACAACTGCTTTGGTGCGTTACCGGCAATAATGCCCGCGCAGTGTCAAGATGCTTTTTTTCAAGTTCCTTCAAAACATCTTTATAGGTTTCGTCCGTTTGTTCTGCCAGTGTGCCGGCTTTAATCAATGCATCCGTTACACCGCCTAAAGCACTCACTACAACTACCTGCTGCTCGCTATTTGACATAACAATGGCGGCAACCTTTTGAATGTTTTCTGCATTCGCTACCGAAGAACCGCCAAATTTTAAAACTTTCATTCGTACATATTTGTTTTTTCAATGGTCTCATGGAACGCCTGATGTACATCCTCTTGTGTGTGAAAAATTTTACATGGGCGTTTCATCCTGTGAAATTTACTTTGTCAATTTTTTGGGATTGCAAAGAAACGCTAACTGCGGGCTTTAGCCTAACTAAAAATTAATAATCTTTTGGCAAATATTCTTTGAATAACTTATGAATGTTAGTTTATGTGAAATAGGACAGTAGCGAACGCGGTAAATTAAAAAGCAATTTGATAAAAGAGTTTTGGGGTAATATGAACCGCCCGCAGCAGGTTTGAAGCCTAAGCTATTGATAAGCCTGATATATAGATTTAAATATAAGCTGATGGTTATTTTATAGGTTTGCATAACCATGGTTTACACAACGCTTGAAGACTGTATTAACGACCTTGAAAAGAATGGTCACTTAATAAGAATAAAGGAAGAAGTTGACCCGCATCTTGAAATGGCCGCCATTCATTTACGGGTACATGAAGCGCAGGGCCCGGCTTTATTGTTTGAAAATGTAAAAGGATCAAAATTCCGCGCCGCTTCCAATATTTTCGGCACCATGGAAAGAAGCCGGTTTATCTTCCGGAAACGCTTCGAAGCCATTCAACGGCTTATCAGTTTAAGAAATAATCCGCAAACAATTTTTAAGCATCCGTTCAGTGCAGCAAAGCATGGCATAAACGCTTTATCATCGCTGCCTAAAAAAGTAAATACTTCGCCTGTGATCAATCATGAAATAAAGATCACGGACCTTCCTTTAATTCAGCATTGGCCAAAAGATGGCGGCGCTTTTGTAACACTGCCGCAGGTTTATACAGAAGATATTACGAAGCCGGGTGTGCATCAGTCAAACCTTGGCATGTACCGCATTCAGCTTACCGGTAATGATTATGTTTTGAATGAGGAAGCAGGGTTGCATTACCAGATACACCGCGGCATTGGCGTACATCAAACAAAAGCCAATGAAAAAGGCTTGCCTTTAAAAGTAAGCATATTTGCTGGCGGGCCGCCTGCACATACGCTGGCCGCTGTAATGCCTTTGCCGGAAGGTATGAGCGAATTAATGTTTGCAGGTTTGTTGGGCGGCAGGCGTTTCAGGTATTTTTATAAAGATGGGTTTTGCATAAGCGCCGATGCAGATTTTGTAATTACGGGAGAAGTTTTGCCCGGAGAGAATAAACCGGAAGGGCCGTTTGGCGATCATCTTGGCTATTATAGTTTAACGCATGATTTTCCTTTAATGCATGTGAGAAAAATATATGCAAAAAATAATGCGATATGGCCGTTTACAGTGGTAGGCAGGCCACCGCAGGAAGACACGGCTTTTGGCAATTTAATCCATGAACTTACGGGCGACGCCTTAACAAAAGAAATTCCCGGCCTGCAGCAGGTGAATGCCGTGGATGCTGCCGGCGTGCATCCTTTGTTGCTGGCAACGGGCAGTGAGCGTTATACACCTTACAATAAAATAAAACAACCGGCAGAAATACTTACCATCGCCAATCATATTTTAGGAACCGGCCAGTTAAGCCTTGCTAAATTTTTATTTATCACGGCTGATGATGAGCGAAAATTATCGCCTCAAAATATTCCTGCTTTTTTTGATTTTATGTTGAAGCGCATCAATCTTAAAAGGGACATTCATTTTTATACCAATACCACTATTGATACGCTTGATTACTCAGGCACAGGGCTTAACCAGGGCAGCAAGGTTGTTTTTGCAGCATACAGCGATGTGGCGAGAAAGCTCTGCACATCAATTCCATCTGCATTTTCGCAACTACAAAATTTTGAGAATGCACAACTGGCGTTGCCCGGAATTGTATGTATTCAAACGAAAAAATTTATTGATTATAATAATGCGGAAACGGAGATGCAGCAACTGCATGAACAATTAAAAGATGCATCTGCAGCGTTACAGCAAACGCCTTTTATTATTATTTGCGATGAGGCATCGTTTACTGCAAACAGTTTGAATAATTTTTTATGGGCAACCTTCACCCGCTGTAATCCTGCTTATGATATATATGGCATCAACAGTTTTTATAACCATAAACACTGGGGCTGCGATGCAGTTGTTTTAGATGCACGCATTAAACCACACCATGCGCCTGTACTTGAAAAAGATGCTGTTACAGAAAAAAACATTGACAGGATTTTTATTAAAGGCGGCAGTTTATATAATGTATTAAAATAAAATTGGGGCTGACGAAGAATCGACGCCCCTTTTTTCAACCCTAAACCCTTAAAGTGCAAATGTAAGCATCTGCACTTAACAAACAAGTTTATTTAGCCTAAAATCTTTCAAGCTCAGAAAAAAAGAAATTTCCTTCAATTGCGGCATTCTCATCACTGTCGCTGCCATGCACGGCATTTTCGCCTACAGAAGCGGCAAATTCCTTGCGGATGGTGCCTTCATCAGCCTGTGCCGGATTAGTAGCGCCAATTAATTTTCTGAAATCGGCAACGGCATTTTCTTTTTCCAAAATGGCGGCAACAATGGGGCCGCTGCTCATAAATTCAACCAGTTCGCCGTAAAAAGGCCTTTCTTTATGCACTGCATAAAAAGCGCCTGCCTGTTCTTTGGTAAGTTTTGTCCACTTCATGGCTTTAATGCTAAAACCGGCTTTTACAATGCGGTCAAGAATAGCGCCTGTGTATGATTTACCCGTAGCATCGGGTTTTATCATGGTAAATGTTGTATTGCTCATAGTTTTTAAAATTCGGCGCAAAACTAAGCTATCAATAATTTAAAAATCAAAGCAAATTGTTATAGATGGCCGGTAAACCAAAAATCATTTGACCGTGTGCTATTAAAGCCGCAATTTTGCCGCCTTTATGCAGCCGATAGCGCATTTATATCCATTACTGGAAGATAAAAGGAATATTGTAATTACCATGCATCAGAAGCCTGACGGCGATGCAATGGGTTCTGCACTTGCCTTATTTCATTTCCTTAAAAAAATTGGCCATAATGTTACTGTTGTTTCTCCCACCAACTGGGCGAAGTTTTTAAACTGGATGCCCGGCTGCAATGAAGTGGTGGATTTTGAGGCGCAAATGCAAAAGGCCACAGCGTTAACAGAAAATGCAGATATATTGTTCTGCCTCGATTTTAACGCCATGCACCGCACCAAAAAAATGGAAACGCTGCTGCTGGGCATTAAATGCGTAAAGGTGCTTATAGATCATCATGAACAGCCTGCTGAAGAACATTTTGATTATGGTGTGAGTAATATTCTTAAAAGCTCCACCTGCGAAATGGTGTACGATTTTATTGTACAATCGCCTTTTGCAGATAAGCTTGATCTTGATATGGCAACCTGTATTTATACCGGAATTATGACAGATACGGGTTCTTTCCGGTTTGCCATTACATCAGCACACACGCATAAGGCCGTTGCACATTTAAAGGAACTGGGATTGAATCACAGCCTTATTCATGAAAACATTTACGATAATTTCCTGGAAAGCAGGCTGCGGTTTATAGGTAATGCGCTGCTAAACAGGTTGGATGTTTTGTATGAATATAATACAGCCGTAATGGCTATTTCAAGGTATGATCTTATGAAATACCAGATACAAACCGGCGATACCGAGGGGCTTGTAAATTATTTACTCACGATTGAAGGCATTAAGGTTGGTGCTTTATTGATAGACAGAACGGAAGAACGTAAATGGAGCTTTAGAAGCAAAGGGGATTTTGATGTGAATGAACTGGCGCGTAATCATTTTGAAGGCGGCGGCCATAAAAATGCGGCAGGCGGCAGAAGCTCCGATACGCTGGAAGAAAGCCTTAAAAAATTTAAAGAAGTAATTAAACTATACGAAAAACAGTTAGCATAAAAATCTGTATAAACAAAAGCAAAAAAATGAAACCGAGCATGATAATTTTTCTCACATAGGGGATGTGCATAGCGAGGTTCCATGAGAGCATTAAAAAAAACAAAAAATATACGAATGAAAAGAACATTGATAGCGGCGATGCTTATTACAAGTTTAGCCGCCTGCAGCATGAATTACGAACAAACGCCTTCCGGCCTTTCCTATAAAATATTCAAGGGCAACGGAACTGAGAAACCCAAAGCCGGTGAATTTATAAAGTTCAATGTGGAATTCAGGTTAATGGACCGTGATTCAGTTTTACAAAGCACTTTTGGCCATGTGCCCGGTTATGGCCCGGTTGATACCAGTAAAAGATCGGAATATTCTTTCATGGAAATAATACCGTTGATGAGTGTGGGCGATAGCGCTGTGGTGAGCATGAATATTGATTCCCTGGTAAATAAAAAAATGATACAGGGTTATGACGAACTTTTTGTAAAGGGACAGGTGATGGTAGCAAAAGTTAAGCTGCTGCAGGCTTTTAAAGACGAAAAAGCTGTAATGGCAGATTACGAAAAAGCAATGGAAGATGAAAAGAATAATGAGATTAAAGCAATAGAAGATTACCTGGCAAAAAATAACCTGAAAGGTGTTAAGGCAAAAAACGGCACTTATGCTGTTATTGAAAATGCCGGCGATCCGGCGCTGAAAGCTGATTCCGGCAAAAAAGTTTCTGTAATGTACCGTGGCAAATTGCTCACAACAGGCCATGAATTTGATACCAATATGGATAGCAGCAAAGGGCACACTGAACCGCTTGAATTTGTAGTGGGCGCACCGGGTATGATACCGGGCTTCAGCGATGGGCTGCCATTATTTGGTAAAGGTGGAAAAGGCAAATTGTATATCCCGGCCTTCCTGGGTTACGGGCAACAGCGGCAGGGCAATGAAATTCCCGCATTTTCAAACCTGGTATTTGATATAGAAGTGAAAGATGTAACCGATGCACCTGCACAGCCTGTAAATCCTATGCAACAGCAAATGCAGGAACAGATACAGAGAATGCAACAGCAAAAACAAGACAGCACACAAAAATAATACTGCATTAATAATTTGCAGACAGAAAGCAACGCAACAACAGCGTTGCTTTTTTGTTTGAAGTCAGGTTGTTTGTGTTAGTGATAATGGTTATTTATGATTAACAATGTTTTGATAAACGCAAAAAGAAAAACGTTATCTCATAATCATTGATTCACAGTAAAAAATCAACAACATGAAAAAAATCTTTACACTCTTTTTAACCTTGTTCATTATAAGTGCAGCCGCATTTTCACAGCCGTTTGCAGCGGCAGTTACATTTCGTACGCCAGCCGTACATTTTAGTTATGGAAAGCATTATGTGGAAACGTATTCACTTACAACTGTTGAGCGTGACCGGCAAATTGCAAACATTAATGCCGCTTATAACCAACAGGTGAGAGAAGCGATGAGCCTGCGCATTGCGGCTTCAAGAAAAATTGATCTTATACAGCAATTACAAAGGGAAAGGAATAATAAGATCGAAGCCGTAAATAATCGTTTTCTTGACTACAGGAATAAGCACAATTACAATCATTACGACAGGAATTTTAACTGGATAAAATAATATCAGCAGCAGTCAATACGCAAGCCTCTTCTGTTAACAGCGGAGGCTTTCTTTATGGAGTGAATCCAGGCAATCAGCCATGATTTTTTCAATTGAATAATTTTCACAATTCGTCCAGCTTAAAGATTACATCCTGCCTCACACCTTTTTCTGTTTGTTTCAGCGTGCAGCATTCGTGCTTGGGGTCATGCTCAAAAAATAAAATATAATCGTTGTTTAAAGCTTCCGTAAGAAAAGATTTCTTTTCATGCAAGGTGGTTAACGGAAACATATCATAACCCATTATGTAAGGCATGGGAATATGATGCACCGAAGGCAGCAGGTCGGCTACATAAACAATGGTTTTGTTTTTATATTTTATTTGCGGCAACATCATTTGCTGCGTATGGCCATTTACAAAACGAACGCTGATGTTATCATTAAAACTGTTTTCACCCAATGGCTCATCTGCTTCATTGTTTACACTTTCAATAAACTTCAATTGCCCGCTTTCCTGTATAGGCAATATATTTTCTTTTAAGAAAGATGCCTTCTCGCGGTCATTAGGATAAACGGCCCAGTTCCAGTGTTCCTGATTGCTCCAATAAGCAGCGTTTTTAAAAGCAGTGACGAGTTTATCGCCATCGCGGTCAACGCTGCCGCCGCAGTGATCAAAATGCAGGTGCGTTAAAATAACATCGGTAATATCATCTTTACCAAATCCTTTTTCTGCTAAAGATTTTTCAAGCGTGTGATCACCATGTAAATAATAATGGCTGAAAAATTTTTCGCTCTGTTTATTGCCCAGGCCATTATCAATTAGTATTAATCTGTTGCCATCTTCAATCAACAAACAGCGCATGGCCCATGTGCATAAATTATTTTCGTCTGCAGGATTTAATTTATTCCAGATTGATTTTGGAACAACGCCAAACATGGCGCCGCCATCAAGCTTGAATAATTCTGTCTCTATGCTGTATAACTTCATACCGTTTATTTTTAGCGCAAGATATATAAGCTTTATTATGCCTTAACTGTTAAAGACTGCTGTTTCTTCAGTGCAGAAAAAAGCCATATAAAACCAATAACAAAAAATACAATTAAGCTCAATACGGAGTTTTGCATATTGCCTGTAAGCTCTTCAATATAACCAAAAGCCAGCATGCCGATAACGATGGCGATTTTTTCGGTAAGGTCATAATAACTAAAAAATGAAGCTGTGTCTTTTGTTTCAGGCATCAGCTTAGAATAAGTGCTGCGGCTTAACGATTGTATGCCGCCCATTACCAAACCAACAGCCACGGATAAACCATAAAAAAAATATTCAGGGTTGCCACCTTTCATTTTATAATCAGCAGTAAAGTAAGCTGCAATGCAAATCAATATCCAGAATACAATTACACCCATTAATACTTTAAGGTTACCAAAAATATTGGACAGGCGGCTCATTAATATAGCGCCCGGAATAGCAACCAGTTGAATAATAACAACAGTAATGATGAGCTTGGTATCTTTTAATTGTAATAATTTGCTTCCAAATATGGTGGCAGCCAGCATAACGGTTTGTACGCCCATGCTATAAAAGAAAAACCCGCGGAGATACCGTTTTAATACAGGCATATTTTTTACTTCTGCATACACTTTTTTTACTGCCTGGAAACCGTTTTTAAAAACATTGCCTGTTGTTGCATTATTTCTTTTTACTTCCGGCACGCGGGCAAAAGTTATTTGCGCAAAGCCCGCCCACCAAATTCCAACCAGTAAAAAAGTAATGCGCGGGCCAAGATAATCAGGGTTGTCTGCCAGCAGCAAAACCAAAACAAAACCTATTAACTGCATAATTACGCTGCCGATATATCCAAATGAAAAACCTTTGGCGCTTATCCTGTCCTGGTCTTGCGGTAATGCTATTTCGGGAAGAAATGCATTATAAAAAACAAGGCTGCCCACATAACCCGCAGCAGCCATCATAAAAGCAATAATGCCCACCCATATATTATCTCCATGAAAAAAATATAAAGCACTGCAGCCGATAGCGCCCATGTAGCAGAAAAACCGCATGAAGTTTTTCTTATTGCCCCTTGTATCTGCAATGGAAGTAAGCACGGGATACAAAAGCGCAATAATAAAATAGGCCGCCGCCAAAGTATAATCATACAAAGAAGAATTGATAAATGTTCTGCCAAGCAACGGCACGTTTTCGCTGCCAAAAGCATGTTTTGTAACTGTGGTGAAATAGATAGGAAAAAAAGTAGTTGTAATAACTAAATTATAAGTGCTGTTTGCCCAGTCGTACATAGCCCAGGCATTAATAACTTTCTTAGGAGCAGTTTGCATAAAGCTGTTTATGGCGATGAAAGTAAATAATTTGAAGAAAAGGCAATTCTTATAGTCAATATTTACTTTACATTACTACAGGGCAAGGTATGCACCTAAAATTATATTTCATTTGCGTGGGTCAGTATAGCGCGGTAGATATTGTCTGAAATTCGAAATCCTTTTTTTATTAAACTATCTATGGATGATTTGATTTCTATTATTGAATTTTGCCGTTTGGCTGCCAGTAATACACCCATAACGCCTGTTACCATTAAACCTTCTCCTATCGCAATATTTCTACCTTTCAATTCATCAACCAAAATTACCTCAGCTTTTAACTCTTTGGCTAAAGCAATAGCCTCGGACTCTCCCTTGTCTAAAACAGCATTCAATCGTTTTACAAATTCTAAATCAGTAGCTTGTTTTACTTCAATCCAATATGCAGACTCAGACATCAGCCATTTTTTCTGATCATCAACAGCACATAACTCTTTATAAACATGAAGAGGAATGATAACCGTTTGAAACAACTGTTGCAAAAGATATACTTTATCAATTTGCATAAGGTAGGTTATGGGTGAAGTATCAGACACAACAATCATTTCCCGAAAAGTTTATCTATTGTGTCAACGTCCTGTTGGAGGCTTGCTTCGCTAAATCGTGAAATATTCCTTTTGGCTATTTCAGCTTCAAATTCTATGAAGCCAAGTCCACAAAATTCACGTGCCTTTCCAAGCCCAATAATATTTTTTTCGTAGAGCAAAAACGCTATCTCCGTTAGCAACTCTCTTTCGCTTATATTAGCTGTAGCTAAAATTTTATCGTCAATCACTATTGCCATTAGTCATATCATTTCATATAAAGATACAATTTTCATTTGTTGCTATTTTGCTTTGCCTGATTAAGTCTTTCCTATTCTCATAAAAGTTAATTTCAAAAATAGTTGCATAACTAACTATTTTTACTTTTGATTGTAAGCTTATAAACTTCAAATACAATTCAATGAAACGTTCTATAAAAAAAGTTGCTGTTTTAGGCAGTGGTGTAATGGGTTCAAGAATTGCCTGCCATTTTGCAGGCATTGGCGTACAGGTTTTATTGCTGGATATAGCAACGCCGGGCTGGGAAGGAAATAAGCTGCCTAAAAACAAATTAGTTAACGATGCTTTGCAGGCTGCTATCAAATCAAATCCTTCACCTGTTTATACAAAGGATGTTGTAAAGCGTATAACAACCGGCAACTTTGATGACAACATGAAAGATATTACTTCATGCGACTGGGTGATAGAAGTGGTGGTGGAAAGGCTTGATATAAAACAACAGGTGTATGAAAAGGTGGAACAGTTTCGCAAACCGGGAACATTAATCACAACCAATACTTCGGGTATTCCCATACATATATTATCGCAAGGCAGGAGCGAAGATTTTAAAAAGCATTTTTGCGGCACACACTTCTTTAACCCGCCGCGCTATTTACGCCTGCTCGAAATAATTCCCGCACCGGAAACCGATCAATCGGTCATAGATTTTTTGATGCATTATGGCGATGTTTTTCTCGGTAAAACAACAGTGCTCGCAAAAGATACGCCTGCATTTATTGCCAACCGCGTTGGCGTTTTCGGCATCATGTCCATCTTTAATACGATGGAGAAATTTGATTTAAGTATTGATGAAGTGGATGCATTAACCGGCCCCATTATCGGCAGGCCAAAATCAGCCACCTTCAGAACGGCAGATGTAGTGGGTATTGATACGCTGGTAAAAGTAGCCGATGGCGTTGCACAAAATTGCACTGATGATGAAGCAAGGGATTTATTTAAAATTCCGGCATGGCTGCAAACCATGATAGAAAATAAATGGCTGGGCGATAAAACCGGCCAGGGCTTTTTTAAGAAAGTAAAAATACCCGTTACAGAAGGCAGTCCTGAAGAAAGAAAAAGCGATAAAGAAATTTATACACTTGATTTAAAAACCCTTGAATACAAGCCTCGTACAAAAGCATCCTTTGGTTCTGTAAAAGCAGCGCAGCCAATTGAAGATTTAAAAACAAGACTGAAAGCATTATTTACAGCAAAAGATAAAGCCGGCGATTTTTACCGTCATTTTCATTATGCTTTATTCTCTTATGTTTCCAACCGCATTCCCGAAATAAGTAATGAATTATACAGGATTGATGATGCCATGATGGCTGGCTTTGGATGGGAGATAGGCGCATTTGAAAGCTGGGATGTTTTTGGTGTTGCAGAAACCGCACAGGCTATGAAAGCAGCAGGCTATCCCATTGCTTCATGGGTTGATGAAATGCTGGCAGCCGGCAACACATCTTTCTATAAAACAGAAAATAATACCAGCTTATATTACGATGTTGCTTCAAAAACATATAAACCTGTTCCTTCTGCGGGCAACTTCATCATTCTTGAAAATTATAAGAACAAAATTGTATGGAAAAACAGCAACGCCTGGTTATATGATATTGGTGATGATGTAGTGGCCTTGCAATGGCAAACCAAAATGAATACGATTGGCAGCGAAGTGCTGCAGGCGGTTAATAAAAGCATTGAGATAGCTGAAGATAAATTCAAAGGGCTTGTGATAAGCAACAGCGGCGCCAATTTCAGCGCAGGCGCCAATGTTGGAATGATATTCATGTACGCCATCGAACAGGAATACGATGAACTCGATATGGCCATACGCATGTTTCAGAACACTATGATGCGGGTGCGCTATTCATCGGTCCCTGTCGTAACAGCGCCACTTGGCTTAACGCTTGGCGGCGGCTGTGAAATGAACCTGCATGCCGATAAAGTATATGCAGCCGCAGAAACCTATATCGGTTTGGTGGAGCTTGGTGTGGGATTAATTCCCGGTGGTGGCGGCACTAAAGAATTTGTAGTACGGGCCGCTGATGAAATGCATGAAGATGAACCTGAAACCATCACTTTAAAAAACCGCTTCTTTACCATAGCAACGGCCAAAGTTGCTACTTCTGCTTTTGAAGGATACGATCTTGGTATTTTGCGCAAGGGCCACGATGAGGTTGTTATAAACCCGCAGCGCAGAACAGGCGAAGCCAAAAATGCGGTGATTGAATTATATAACCAGGGTTATGTTCAGCCCGTAAAAAGAACGGATATAAAAGTGTTGGGCCGTTCTGCATTAGGAGCTTTGTATGTTGGCATAAACAGCATGCGGCTTGCCAATTATGCAACAGATCATGATGCTTTGGTTGCAAGAAAATTAGCTTATGTAATGTGCGGCGGCGATTTAAGCGAACAAACTTTGGTGAGTGAACAATACCTGCTGGACCTTGAGCGCGAAGCGTTTTTAAGCCTGAGCGGGGAAAAGAAAACCCTGCAGCGTATTGAAGCGGTAATTAAGAAAGGTAAGCCAATAAGAAATTAATCTTTTCTCTTCTTAACGGAACTTCCCGGTTAATTTCTATCGCGGAAGCGATGAAAAATCAGTAAGGTAATTGAAATGATAGCTGTATAAACAACTGCTATTATTGATATAAGGACTGCACTCATAAATTGGGCTTAAACAGCTTTTGTAGTCACAAAGCAATTTGTACCGGGCTTATTATTTTTTTTGATTGCCTGCTGGTTAGTAAAATTTGTTAGTATTTAGTTGCTTTAAACATATACTCTACACCGTTGATCCTCACATATCCCATCCCAAAGGTTTTTCTTATATGATGCATAATAGCTGCGTTAATTAAGACAATGGATTTTGAAAAAACCGCCGCAATTTATACCAAAAAATATCATCCGCCTTTTTTTCTTCGATTATTTATGATTTTTTTTTGGCAGATTGTAAAATGAATTTATATTTACAATTGTAAAGTTGACAATTATTCTTTAAAGCATCAGTTAAAAAATGATTTTTACTAATTGTTTTATTGACTTTTATTTTATTGATGAACGATTGCTGGGATAACACCGATTGATTGCTTTAAAGGCCAATGTTGATTGCTGAATAACTTCTATTTATTAACCAAAAAATTAATTATGCGATTGCACAATCAAAATCGCAAGGCCATTTTTCGTGCCTTGACGTTGCTGCTGTTACTTTTATCTGCCTTCAATCCCAAACAGGCTGCTGCCCAAACACAGGAAATTAAAGGTGTTGTAAGGGATTCTGCTGCTGCCGCTATTGCCGGCGCCACAGTTTCGGTGAATGGTACAAAAAGAAATGTTATAACAGCGAACGATGGTTCCTTTACTATTAATGCGGCACCAGGCGACCAGCTGCGTATAACAGCCATTGGTTTTAGTGAACAAATAATTCCTGTTAGTGGTAAAGGTTTACTCACTGTTACCATGCTAACTGAAGTAAAAGCTTTAAGCGATGTGGTTGTGATTGGTTACGGCTCGCAACGCAGGGCCGATGTTACGAGTGCCGTTGCTTCGGTAAAACAGGAAAATTTTATAAAAGGCCCTGTGCAGGATGCCGGGCAATTGATACAGGGAAAAGTTGCGGGGTTAACGGTTTCTGCTCCGAGCGGCGATCCCACTTCTGGTACGCAAATTCTATTAAGGGGCAATACAACGCTTTTTGGTGCAAACACAAATCCGTTGGTATTGGTTGATGGTGTGCCCGGTTCTTTAACCACCGTGGCGCCGGAAGATATTGAATCGATTGACGTGTTAAAAGACGGTTCTGCTGCAGCCATTTATGGTGTACGCGGCACCAACGGCGTTATATTAATTACCACCAAACGTGCAAGCGGCAATAATATCAATACCGTTGAATATAATGGTTATGTAAGCACCGAAACTATTGCAAGAAAATTAGACATGCTTACTGCGGCAGATTACCGCGAACAAATTAAAGAAGGCATAAGGGACGCATCCTGGGATTTGGGAAGCAATACCGACTGGCTTGATGAAATTACCCGTACTCCTGTTTCGCAGGTGCATAATATAACCTTCCGCGGCGGCAACAGTAAAACAAATTATTTATTGTCGTTAAACTACCGCGCCTTGCAGGGGATTTTTTTAAGATCGAATAATAACACGTTTACCGGAAGGGCAGACATTAATCATAATATGTTTGATGATAAACTCAAGCTGAACCTTCAGTTGCTGAACCAAAATATTGATTACATACAAACAACCGATGGCGGTAGTTTTAATGGTTATACTTACCGCCAGGCATTGATCTATAACCCTACATCTCCTGTAAAAAATGAGGATGGCACCTGGTTTCAGCAGGTTGGTAATTTCAACTATGAAAACCCATTATCAAGAATATATGAAACCAGTGGAAAATACCAGGGTGTAAACACAAGGATTAATGCGAATCTTACATATACGCCTGTGATAGGTTTAAAGCTGAATGCATTGTTTTCTTACTCCCGTCTTAATAATGAAAGCGGCTATTCGGAAACCAAGCAACATGTATCTACGCTCAGGGATGGTTTAAACGGGTATGCAGCAGTTGGCTCAACGCAATCTATTGACAGGCTTACAGAGCTTACGGCGGAATACACAAAATCATTCAAAGATCACCGCTTTTCATTGTTGGGCGGATATGGCTACCAGGAAAATGAATACTTCAATTTCTATGAACGGAATTATGATTTTCCTACCGACATATTTGATTACAGCAACATACAGCTTGGCAATGCTTTAAAAGAAGGTAAAGCAACTTTATACAGTTATAAAGGCGAAACAAACCTTATAAGTTTTTTCGGAAGGTTGCAATACAGTTTTGCGGATAAATATCTTTTGCTGGCAAGTATAAGAAGGGAAGCCGCCAGCCAGTTATATGGCGCTAAAAAACCCTGGGGCACTTTTCCTTCTGTATCTGTTGGATGGCATATTACAAAGGAAGGCTTTATGCTGCATCAAACTCTGTTTGATGACTTGAAGCTGCGTGCAGGTTATGGCGTTACAGGCAACCCGCCGGCTTCTTTATTCCTTGGCGTTGCACAAATAGGTTATGGGTCTTATAACTATTCAAACGGACAATGGATTCAAACCCTTGCGCCTACGCAAAACGCAAACCCATATTTAAAATGGGAAGAAAAACAGGAAACCAATATAGGGCTTGACTTCAGCATGCTTAAAGGAAGAATAAGCGGTAGCGCAGACTATTATATTCGTCGCATAAAAGGGTTGTTGTATAATTACCAGGTGCCAAGCCCGCCAAATTTGTATTCTACAACAGAAGCCAATGTGGGCACTATGGAAAATAAAGGCTTTGAAGTAATTGTAAACTTCATCCCTGTTCAAACCAAAAGCTTCCAATGGACAACCAGTGTTAATTTTTCAACCAATTCCAATAAGCTCATCAGTTTGTCAAATGACTTATACAAAGCAACCAGCGATTATTTTACTACTGGTTATACCGGCGAGCCCATTCAAACTTTTACGCATATTGTATATATAGGAAAAGGTATTGGGGATTTTTATGGATTTAAAGTAACCGGGTTAGATGATAACGGCAAATGGATATATGAAGGGCAGGATGGAAAGCCGGTAAACTATGATGATTTTGCGCACAGTTTTGAAGATAAAAAAGTAATTGGCAATGGCCTGCCAAAATATTATGCAGGCTGGAATAATAACTTTAAATATAAGGCATTTGATTTGTCGATTACCATGCGCGGCGCTTTCAAATACCAGGTATTAAATTACCAGCGCATGTATTACGAAAACCCAACATTGCAGAATTATAACAGGTTAAAATCTGCTTATGATAAACCTTATGGGAAAGCGCTTTTAACTGCGCCGCTTGAATTCAACAGCTATTACATTGAAAACGGTGATTTCTGGAAAGTGGATAATATAGTGCTGGGTTATACATTCAGCCTGCATTCAAAATACATTAAAGGATTGCGCCTGTATGCAAGCACCATCAATACGCTTACTATAACCGGTTATAAAGGCATTGATCCGGAAGTGAACCGCCTTGGATTAAACCCCGGCGATGATGACCGCGATAAATATCCCACATCAAGAACCTACACATTTGGCGTTAACGTAACCTTCTAACGATAAAAAATCAATAACATGAACCGTTTTAAAAGTTTATATAAAGTTCTCGCCTGCATACTAATCATAGGACTATATACAGGCTGTACAAAACTGAAAGATAAAAGTGGCAGTGTAATTATTTCAGACCAGTTTAATCCAACAGCAGAGGATATACCTGCTATTACAGGTGCTGCTTATACTTATTGGCGCCAGGTATTGCTGTTATGGGATGGATTATGGCGTGCCCAGGAATTATCTGCCGACCAGGAAGTAATACCCGCAAGGCCCAATGGCTGGGTTGATGGCGGTGTTTACAAAAGAATTCATCAGCATGTATGGACGGCCGATGAAGGAATTGTTGTGAATACATGGAGCCGAACTTATGCAGGCATTACCACCTGCAACCGTATTATATACCAGATAGAAAATAATCTTATACCCATTACAGATTCAAGTATAAAACATGCAACTATTGCTGAAATAAAAGTATTGAGAGCATCTTATTACTATATCTTATGCGATTTTTTTGGCAACGTTCCCATCGTAACACAATTTGATTTGCCAACCGGTTATCTTCCTGAGCAAAACACAAGAAAAGAAGTATATGATTTTATAATAAAGGAGATAACAGATAATATATCGTTGTTAAGCACGGATAACAGTGCTGCTACGTATGGCACTTTTAATCAATGGGCGGCACACACGCTTTTGGCTAAAATGTATTTGAATGCGGAAGTTTATACAGGCACACCGGCCTGGGATAAATGTATAGAAGAATGCAATGCGGTTATCAATTCCGGCGCAGGTTATATGCTTGAACCGGATCAGAAAAATGTTTTTGCAACAGAAAATGAAAATTCAAAAGAAATCATATTTGGCCTGGCCATAGACAGCAAGTACACAACAGACTGGAATGCCTTTGACCTGCACATGCAAAGCCTTGAGCCGGAGAATCAGAAAACATATAATCTTATGACATCTCCCTGGGGTGGCATGTGTGCTATTCCGCAATTCATCAATTCTTTTGATGCCGATGATAGCCGTGTTAAAAATAACTGGATACAGGGGCAGCAATATGAATCGAACGGCTCAATATTGATAGGAAGCCTTGGCGCTTATAGCGGCAAGCCTTTGGCATATATAAATGAAGTGCCAAATATTGACGCTTCTGAAGAAGTGCATGGCTATCGCCTCGGAAAATTCGAAATTGCAATGGGCTCAGCCGTACAATTGGATAATGATTTCCCGCTCTTTCGTTATGCAGATATATTAATGATGAAAGCAGAATGCCTGCTGCGCACTGGCCACGCAGATGAAGCCGCCGCATTGGTAACACAGG
Organism: Parafilimonas terrae; assembly: GCF_900115755.1. GTDB lineage: Bacteria > Bacteroidota > Bacteroidia > Chitinophagales > Chitinophagaceae > Parafilimonas > Parafilimonas terrae. The sequence goes on along the minus strand of NZ_FOXQ01000015.1, from coordinate 21,737 downwards.
TGCGGGAAAGGGCTTTTAAAGATAACCCTTCAAAAGCAACGGTTACCGCCGCAGATTTAATGAAAGGCAGCCATTATAATTATGGTTTGCGCTCCACATTAAACACCACAGAAGAAGGCGGTGCAGACATTAAATATGGCCGCATGTTAGATGAATTGGGTTGGGAGTTTGACCAGGAAGGAAGAAGGCGGCAGGACATGATCCGCTTTGGTGCTTTCACTGCAAAATCATGGTTTGACCATAAGGCAAGCGATGCCAATAAAGCATTGTTTCCTATTCCGCGTACAGAGCTTGAAAAAAATAGTAACCTGAAACAAAACCCCGGGTATTAATTATTATCTTTTATCTGTTATTAAAAACTATCAGCCGGTTTATAAGTGGCTGATAGTTTTTTAATTTTATATCATTACATTATTACAAAAGCGCTTCTCCATTTATTTTTATCATTATGACAATTATTTTTTTCCGCTGATTTACTTTTATAAAATACTTTTGACTAAACCTATTCACATAACTCAAAATTGTCAACCATTGACAACCACACAATTTAAACGTTATACGCATCAAAACAGGATGTTAGTGGCAGTGGACTGCATCATCTTTGGTTTTGATGGAACACACTTGAAATTATTGCTCATTAAGAGAGGCTTTGAACCGCAGAAAGGAAGATGGAGCTTGATGGGCGGGTTTGTAACTGCGGAAGAAAACATACACCAGGCGGCAGCGCGTATTTTAAAACAGCTTACGGGCCTTACGGATATTTACCTGCAGCAGCTCGCCGCTTTTGGCGACCCGCACCGCGATCCCACGGAACGCACGGTATCTGTTGCCTATTTCTCACTCATCGATATTAACCAATACGAAGAACAGATAAGCCATGATTATAGCGCAGAGTGGTTTCCCCTTAAAAAATTGCCTTCCCTTATTTTCGATCATAAAGAAATGATTGAAATGGCAAAAGAGAAACTGCGCTACAAGGCAGCTTTTCACCCGGTATTATTTGAGTTACTGCCTGAAAAATTCACTATACCGCAACTGCAAACTTTATACGAAGACGTTTATAATAAAATCCTGGACAAGGGTAATTTCAGCAGGAAAATTTTATCAACGGGTTTGCTCATCAGGCAGAAAGACAAGGAAAAAAATGGCTCTAAAAAAGGCGCTTTTTATTATAAGCTCGATAAAAGAAAATACCAGCTTAAATTCAATTCCTTCCTCAATTTTATACCCAATCCAGAAGTGCAGGTGAAATAAAATTTTGATGCGTTTGTGTTGAATCGTCTTGCAGGTTTTATGCAGGAATACACTGAATGCTTGCGTATAACCTCTTATTTATTTCCGGCACAGCATTCGTGATGAACAGGAATAATGAACAATGGCTTCTATTATAAGTTTATTAAACCGGATGGGCAGCTTGCCGGCTTTGTAGAAAGTTTGGGCATGTTTCACAATCCGTCGGATGAAGCAAAAGAAGTGGTTGTAATACCCGATGGAAAGATTGATTTGTTTTTCTGGAAACCTGCATCAGGGCCTTTTCAAATTATACTTACCGGCCTGGAAACTGCGCCTAAACAAAGAACCATTCCGCCGCACGCACTTGCTTTTGATGTTAATTTTAAACCGCTTGCTGTTGAATATATTTTACACGGCTCTATTGCCGGTATATTAAATAGTGCAAAGGAACTTCCTAATAATTTTTGGAATTTTAATGCTGATGACCTGAAAAGTTTTGATGCGTTTTATATGAAAGCATCTCAAAAAATAAAAACACTTTTGCCTTTGGCAATTGATGAAAGAAAGCGGAAACTTTTCGAATTGATTTATGCATCAAACGGTGAAATGAGCGTAAAAGAACTTTCGGAAAAAGTGTTCTGGAGCAGCAGGCAAATCAATCGCTATTTCAACCAGCAATTCGGGCTTTCATTAAAAGCATATTGTAATATTTTGCGCTTCAGGGCATCGTTAAAACACATCGCTGAAGGGAAGCTTTTTCCTGAATTAAACTTCACAGACCAAAACCATTTCATTAAACAGGTAAAGAAATTTTCAGGCGTGGCGCCGAAAGAATTATCCAAAAATCAAAACGACCGATTTGTACTATTATCAGTTTTAAAGCAGCAATAGTTTTGCACCCGTACAACTAAATTATAAGAATGCTGATAGAAAATAAATCAATCGCTATTGTTGGCGGTGGCCCTGGCGGGTTAATGCTGGCAAGGCTTTTACAATTGAAAGGCGTAACCGTAAAGGTATATGAAAGGGATTATGATAAGAATGCCCGTTTAATAGGCTCCCCGCTTGATATGCATGAAGAGTCCGGATTGGCGGCTTTGCGTAAAGCAAACTTATTAGATGAGTTTAAAAAGAATTTTCACCCCGGCGCCGATAAAAAAGTTATAACAAATGAACGGGCAGCAATATTTTTCAGTGACCACGAAACCAAACCCAGTGAAAATTTTGGCAATGCATATTTTCGCCCCGAAATAGATCGCGGCCCGTTAAGAAATATGTTGCTGAAATCTTTGCAACCAACAACAGTTGAGTGGGACAGCCATTTTATTTCAATGGAAAAGCAAAATGAAGGCTGGCTGCTGCATTTTAAAAACAGACCATCTGCTTATGCTGATATTGTAATTGCTGCCGATGGCGTTAATTCTAAAACCCGTCCATACATTACAAACATCAAACCTTTTTATTCAGGCATTGTCATGCTTGAAATAAATATTAATAATGCAGCAAAAGCAACGCCTCGTATTCATGCTCTGCTAAATGGAGGAAAAGTAATGGCTTTCGGGAATTCAAAATGTATGCTGGGCGGCCAAAAGGGTAATGGCGATATAGGTTTTTATGCAAGCTTTAAAGCGGATGAGCGCTGGGCTGCGAATAACGGTTTGGATTATGCTGATAAAGCACAGATGCTGGAATGGTTTAAAACCACATATTCCGGGTGGGATAGTATTTGGTATGAGTTGTTTGAAAATGCAACAACGCCTTTTATCCCCCGGGCTATTTATTGTATGCCTTTAAATCAAAGCTGGCAGGCGCTGCCTGATTTAGCCATGATTGGCGATGCTGCACACGTAATGCCACCTTTTGCAGGCGAAGGTGCGAACATGGCAATGCTTGATGCATTAGAGCTGAGCGAATGTTTAGCGGACAACAGATACAATACTTTGCAGGAAGCGATTTCTTTTTATGAAATAAATATGCGTAAAAGAGCGGCAGTTGCAGCGCAGGAGTCGCTTGAGAATGGTGAACTCATGCACAGCGAAAAAGCATTAGCTGCAATGCTTGATTTTTCAGCGGGCATTAGAAGTATAGTGTTAACAAGCGACAGGAAATTATGCCACAAAGCCACGAAGGCACAAAGCCATAATCCCTAAGAGTTATTTCTTCGTGCCTTCGTGGTAAAGAATTACTGTAAGAACAATAATTGCTTATTTCCCAAATTTTAACCAGTCAAGCGAGAACATATCATGGTTTGGCTCTGTATCTTTTTTGAAAACAAAATAAAGATCATGAATGCCGCCGGGATCTTTTATAGCGGTTGTAACCTGTTTATAATTTCGCCAGCTTCCTGTTGATTTATAATCAAGCGTGCTGATAACCGGCCCCGTTGGCGAATCAGTATGCACTTCAAGCGTTGCATCAATATTCCGGGAAGAATAATAATAAGTGATGTTGCTGATACCTTTTAAATCCACACCTTTAAAAACAAAATAAGATTTGTTATGTATGCTGCCTAAAATGTCGTCGCCGCGGTTAATATTGCGAACGATATCTGCATCCTCAGCCTGCAGCACCGGTGGCCTGAGCACAAGTTCTTTTGTTGCTGTTAAAGGCACAATGCCATTGCCCAAATCAGTGTAAGAAGCAGATAAAGCCCATGTGCCTTCTTTTGTACCGGAAGGTTGTTTTAATTCAACCGTGCCGGCAGAAGCAAGGCTGTCTCTCGTTTGCTGCTGTTTTAATGAAAGGATATATTTTACAATTGTAGTTGTATTGTCCTTGCTTAATTGAGGGTGTGCATTCATATAGTGATTGCCCCAAACACCGGCGCCGCCTGAAATTATCTTGCCGGCAAGGCGTGGTATTTCAGCAGGTTGATTATAATATTTTTCTGCAATGGCATTGAATGCAGGGCCTACGATGGTTTTATCAACGGTATGGCAGGCCTGGCAATCGCTGGCTTCTATCAGCGCCTTTCCGGGCATTATCCATGTGCCTTTGCCCTGTACTGTTTTATAACTGCCCGTTTCTTTGGGAATATATTTCAGTTGCACATTTATTCTTTTGGCATCAATATTTGCATCTTCTTTATCTTTTACATCTACGTTGTAATCAAGTTTTTCATTATCTAAATAAAACATGCTATTACCTGTTGTATTAATGGTTACATCGGGCATTGTGTTGCCTGCTTTAATTTCCATTGTATCCACAGAACTTAATCCGGATGGATCAGTAACTTTAAGCAGTACATTATAAACACCTTTATCTTTAAATGTGTAGGTTGGATTGGCGTCCGTTGAACCAACCTTGTTACCTTCAAACGTCCATTCGTATTTCAGCTTATCATCTTCATCAAAATCGTAAGTTTTGCTGCTGTTGAATTTTACAGTGAGTGGTGCAAGGCCAATGGAGTCATCAGCGCTTATTTTAGCAACCGGTGCACGGTTGCCACTGTTATAGTTTACCCTTACCAATCTCGCATCGTCATTATCGGCGCCATATACCGAGCCATATTCAAGCACATACATAATGCCTTCCGGTGTTATATCCATATCAATCGGCCTTCTGAAATCACCTGTCAAAGGCATAAAGGGTTCCATGCGTTTATAGTTTTCATTTTCATCAAAACGAACGGCAAATATCCAGTTGCGCATCCAATCCATTACAAATAAACAACCATCATAATATTCCGGAATGCTGTTGGTCTTCGCTTTAGATTTATCATAGTGATAGAAGTACCCGGCAATGGCTGTACGGCCTCCTTGCCCAAGTTGTGGGAAAGTGTCATAAAAACTATACGGGTACCATATCATAGCTTTTGTTGGCGCAGGCAACTTTTTTAAGCCGGTATTATTGGGAGAATTATTTTCAGGGCCGTTCACATCAAACAGAGCGCCTATGGCCTGTGTTGCAAAATCTGAATCATGGTAAGCTTTATTATCACCCACAAAATAAGGCCAGCCATAATTGCCGGCTTTTTTTGCCTGGTTAAATTCATCATAACCACGCGGGTCATTCCATGAATCCTCCCCGGCATCAGGGCCCACTTCACCCCAATATAAAGTTGAAGTTTTTTGGTTAACAGCAATGCGGTAAGGATTGCGGCAACCCATCGTATATATCTCAGGTTTTGTGCCTGCTGTGCCTTTTGCAAACAGGTTACCGTCAGGTATGGTATAACTTCCGTCTGCTTCAGGATGTATGCGTAAAACTTTGCCGCGAAGATCATTGGCGTTGGCAGCAGAACGTTGTGCATCATAAATCTTTCTGCCTGTCCTTTCATCCAAAGGCGCATAGCCATTAGATGCAAACGGAACCGTGTTATCGCCTGTTGAAATAAACAGGTTTTTGTTTTTATCCCAGGCCAGCGAACCGCCTGTGTGTGCGCTTACTTCAAGATCGATAGGAACCTGTATGATCACTTTTTCAGAAGCCAGGTCGATGGAATCTTCTGTGATCATTTTAAAGCGTGAAATATTCTGGTGGGCAGGCAGAGAATCGGGCGAATAAAAAAAGTACACAAATTTATTGCTTGCAAAATCCGGGTCAATTGTCATACCCAGTAAGCCATTGCCGAAAGCTTCTTTTGTATCAGGCAATACTTTAAATGTATGTATGAGTTTGGTAGTATTATCTGCGGGCTTATAAGCATAGAAATTACCAGACCGTTCAACAATATATACAATGCCCGATGGCGTAACCGCTATTTCCATCGGTTCATTCAAATCGTTGCTGAGTATGGTTTTGGTGAACCTGTTTTCTTCCGGCGCTTTGGTAGCGTAAGCTTTTGAATAATCAAGTTTTGCCGTATCAGGGCCCATTGTGTAAGAAAGGCCATTGGCAAGATGCTGTAAAAATAAAGGCTCGCTGAAACTTTCATCCGTATGTCCTCCGCCGGTGTAAAAAACACGGCCGCCATCAAATTCATGATACCAGGCAATAGGATGGTTTCTGCCGTTTTCGCCGCCTTCATAACTGTCTTCATCCAGCATGGCCACCACTTTAATGGCCGGGCTTATGCTTTTGTAATTATACCATTCATCGGTGCGTTCCCATTTTTCGGGAATACCCTTCATGGCAATAAAACCTGTATCGGTTACAACAATAGTTGCTTTGCGAACATTGGGATTTGACGGATGGCTTTTAAAATAAGCGCCCACAAGATTATTATACCAGGCCCAGTTATATTCAGCATCTGCTGCTGCATGAATGCCCATAAAACCACCACCGGCTTCCATATAACGCTGCAGCGCCACCTGCTCATCGCTGTTTAAAATATTACCTGTGGTACTTAAAAAAATAACGGTCTTATATTTTTTAAGATCGTTATCATTAAAATGTTTTCCGGTAGAATCAACATCTACACTAAAGTTTTTTTCTGCTGCAATTTTTTTAATGGCTTCAATGCCCGCACCAATAGATGCATGGTGATAGCCTGTTGTTTTGGTAAAAAGTAAAACCCTTGTTTTGTTACCTGTATTACAACTTTGGTTAAACAGGATAGTAGCTAATAAAGCAATTAGTAGTGCAAGCTTTTTCATAACTGTTGAGGAAAATTTTAAAAGCTGAAAGATATTGATAAAATGAATGAAGATTTTATAAAATGATTTATGCGCAAGATCACAGGTTTCTTTACCGCTGTAAAAATGTTGTACATTTCATCCTCAAAAATATTCGTATGCCACATATTAATTTGCCTGAAGATTATCCCGGTGTTCGCAGTTTATTCATGTATAGCCCTGCTACGGCAGCACCTTTAAATAACCTTGTGCAGGTTTTATTGCATGACAAGCATACGTCAACCCTTACGCCTGGTGAACGCGAATTAATTGCCGCTTATACATCAGGCTTAAATGAATGTAAATATTGCGCTAATACGCATGGCGCCATCGCTAAACATCACCTGGGTGGAAATGAAAATGTAGTGAAAGATATTCTTGCAAAGAATGTTGATGTGGCTGATGTAAGCGATAAGATGAAAGCATTGCTGCGCATTGCCGCAAAAGTTCAGCAAAGCGGGAAAGCTGTTTCAGAAACAGAGATTGAAAACGCAAAGAACGCCGGCGCTACTGATAAGGAAATTCACGACACGGTTTTAATAGCTGCTGTTTTTTGTATGTTTAACCGTTATGTGGATGGTCTTGCCACCTGGGCGCCGAATGATGCTGCTGTGTATGATGCAATTGGCAAACAGCGTGCAACAGAAGGTTATCTTACCAAACCATTTACAGTTAAACAACCAGCATAAATATTTACTATGCCATATATTCCATTAAGCGAAAAATTGCCGGGCATTACAGGCCTGCTTGACTACAGGAAAGACACGGCCTTGCCCATAAGACAGCTCACACAGATTTTATTAAGAGGTGAATCTACACTCACAGAAGGCGAACGGGAATTGATTGCTACTGTTGTTTCGCAGGGTAATGAGTGTAAATTCTGTACGGCGGCGCACACGGCTGCTGCAAGCATTTTATTGAATGATGATAATATTGCTGAAAAAGTAAAAGCAGATATTGATACAGCGCCTGTAAGCAACAAAATGAAAGCTCTGCTAAAGATAGGCCAGGCTGCTGGCAGGAATGGCAGGCTTGTTACGGAAGAAATGGTTGCTGCAGCAAAAGCGGAAGGAGCAACGGATATGGAACTGCATGATACGGTTTTGATAGCAGCCTTATTCAGTTTATATAACAGGTATGTTGACGGCCTTGCCAGCGTTACGCCCGCTGATCCTGCTTTTTATAACAGGCTTGGTAATATCTTGAAAGATAAGGGCTACCTGCCTTCGGAAAACAGGTATGCTGAATTATAAAAAAGCCGCCTCTTACTTTTGAGGCGGCTTATTTATTATAGCGATTTTATTTTTCCTCCGAAACATCATAGGATTTAAGCGGGTGGTAAAGTAGCTGGTTGTCTTTAAACAGAACTTCATTCCCCTCCATAAATTGTTTTTTATCATCCAAAAACCCGATGATGCAGGAAGGCCGCACTTCACCCTGCTTTATTTCAGGCTGTGGCTCATAACCAAGATTAGGAATGCGAAGGCTGTCAGTGGCTTCAATACCTTTAAAATTTATTTTAATAAGGTATTTAAAAGTGTATTTGGTTTCATACAGGGCTACGTTAAACGTATCGGTTATTTCATCACTTTTTACTATTTCCTGGTAAGTTTTTACCGGTTCAGTTTTTACTGTTGCTCTTTCTGTTGTAACAGCAGGTTTACTTTCGCAAGCTGCAAAAACTATAGCAGTGAAAGCAATAACAATGGGTAATGTTTTATTTTTCATAAGATGGTAAAAATAAAAAAGGTTGCTTTATACAACCTCTTTTATTCGTTAAAAACAATTTTTTTAATCTGCCAGGTTCCTGAACCTGGCAGGCTGTTCTTATTTTTTTATAACAGTAGCTGTTATTTCTGTTTTATGTTTTTGAACAGATGCAGTGTCTTTTGTATGGTATATCTGTGCCAGCGTGGGCGCAATTACCAGCGATACAATGCTCATCAGTTTAATTAAGATATTCATAGAAGGGCCTGATGTATCTTTAAACGGATCGCCAACAGTGTCGCCTGTTACAGATGCCTTATGCGGCTCACTCTTTTTGTAATAAGTTTCACCGTTTATTTCCACGCCTTTCTCAAATGATTTTTTTGCATTGTCCCATGCGCCGCCGGCATTGTTCTGAAACATACCCATTAATACCCCGCTAACGGTAGCGCCTGCTAAAAATCCGCCCAATGCTTCAGGGCCTAATAAGAAACCAATAATAAGAGGGGAGATAATGGCAATAGCGCCGGGCAGCATCATTTTTTTAATGGAAGCGCTGGTGGAAATGGCAACGCATTTTTCATATTCCGGTTTGCCCGTTCCTTCCATAATGCCGGGAATGGTCCTGAACTGCCTGCGCACTTCTTCCACCATTGCCATAGCTGCCTGCCCAACGGCACGTATAGCCAGCGAAGAAAATATAAATGGTATCATGCCGCCAACAAATAAAGAAGCTAATACATCAGCATGATAAATATCAATACCCGAAATACCTGCAACACCTACAAATGCGGCAAATAAGGCCAGTGCGGTTAATGCTGCTGAGGCAATGGCAAAGCCTTTACCGGTAGCAGCGGTTGTATTACCCACAGCATCCAGCACGTCGGTTTTTTCACGCACATCTTTTGGCAACTCGCTCATTTCTGCAATACCGCCTGCATTATCAGCGATGGGCCCAAAAGCATCTATTGCCAACTGCATGGCTGTAGTGGCCATCATACCGGCGGCTGCAATGGCAACGCCGTATAATCCAGCAAAAGCATAAGAACCATAAATACCGCCTGCAAGCACCAGGATAGGCAGCAATGTAGATTCCATGCCAACTGCCAGGCCGCCGATAACATTCGTTGCATGTCCTGTGGCAGACTGGCGGATAATGCTCATAACAGGGCGTTTGCCCATTGCCGTATAATATTCTGTGATAATGCTCATTAAAGTGCCTACTGCAAGGCCGGTGAAAATTGCGCCTAATACACCATTGCTGGTAAATTCAAAACCACGCAGTTCCATTTGGTCGGGCAAAATATATTTTACAAGTATAAAGCTGGCGATAGCCGTAAGAATAATAGAACCCCAGTTACCCATATTCAACGCTTTCTGCACATTAGATGTATTGATACCGGCAGCATCGCTTACTTTAACGAACAAAGTGCCAATAATAGAAAAGATAACACCAATGCCCGCGATCAGCATGGGTAAAAGAATTGGCGCCATATCGCCGAAGGCGCCGGTTAAAATACCGCCGCCCGGCGCAGTAACTTCCTGCCCCAATACAATGGTGGCTAAAACGGTGGCCACATAAGAACCGAAAAGGTCAGCGCCCATGCCGGCAACATCGCCCACATTATCGCCCACATTATCGGCAATGGTAGCCGGGTTACGCGGGTCATCTTCAGGAATGCCTGCTTCCACTTTTCCCACGAGGTCAGCGCCCACATCGGCAGCTTTGGTATAAATACCGCCGCCCACACGGGCAAACAATGCAATGGATTCTGCACCGAGTGAGAAACCGGTAAGTATTTCAATGGTGCGGAACATTTCTTCAGAATTAACCGGTGCATCCGCTGCAAACAGTTGTTTTAAAATAAGAAACAGGCCGCTTAAACCCAATACGGCAAGACCGGCAACGCCAAGCCCCATAACAGAGCCGCCCGTAAAAGAAACTTTTAAAGCTTTGGATAAACTGGTCCTGGCTGCCTGGGCTGTACGCACATTGGCTTTTGTGGCCACTTTCATTCCTATATAGCCTGCAGTGGCGCTGCAAACCGCGCCTATGACAAAGGCAAGGGCAATTGCCCAGTGCGAATGCGGGTTGCTGCTGGCCATTACACCCAGCAACAAGGCAACGATTACAACAAAATATCCTAAGATTTTCCATTCAGCTTTTAAGAATGCCATAGCGCCTTCGGCTATATAAGTACTGATCGTTTTCATGTGATCATTACCGGCATCTTGTTTACTTACCCAATTAAATTTTATAAATGTGTAAAACAGCCCGATTACACCCATAACCGGCACGAGAAGAAATAATGTTTCAGTCATAAAGCAATACCTGATTTTTTGTGGCGGACAAAAATAGGGGAAAACAATAAATGTTAAGCAATAGTTATTTTGATGCATTATTGCATATAACAGGAAATGGCGGAGCCTGAATAAAATATCCTTTATTAAAAATCTTAGTTGCCTGTTTTATTCTTCAGGTTTACTTAATTGCTTTGAAAAAATGCATCCACTTTTTTATTAAAATCTTCTTTGTGTTCCTGCAATGTTGCATGGCCTGAATTGGGAACGATCCATAAAAGCGCTTTCGGAATATTCTGTGCAATTAATGCCGTGTGCTTTACCGGGATAAGATCGTGATCTCCGCCAATTATAAGTGCAGGGCATTTTATTTGTTTTAAAGATGAAAGTGAAATATGCGGTTGTTTAAAATCGAGCATAAATAATTTCCAGTCGTTCTTCTCTTTATAGGTGGTTCGTTTTTTATTGTAAGATGCCTTGTACTGGTTATTCATGCTTTTCCAGGAAGAGGGCATAAGCGCCGTTGAATCGGGCCAGAGGTTTGCGCCGGTTGATGCCAGCTTTGCCACTTTGTTCTTATGCCTTATGGCAAGCAATAATGCAGTAATGCCGCCATCGCTCCAGCCTAAAATGTATGCCGATTTAATGCGCAGTGTGTCGAGCAGAACGGCAAAATCATCGGCCATCATTTCAAAACTCAGGGAATCTTTTGTATCAATGGATTTGCCCTGGCTGCGGCTGTCAACTGCAATTACTTTATATCTTTTGGCGAAATAAGGAATGTTGCCGGCAAATGAACCAATGCTCCCGCCATTGCCGTGTATCATTAATAATGGCTTGCCACTGCCATATATTTCGCAGTACATTCTTATGCCGCGGATATTATAATATTTTCCCGCTGCGGGGTTGTTGCCGTAATTCACAGCAGCCTGGCCGTACATTGCAATTGTTGAAATACAGCCAATGATTAAACTTAAAAATGTTTTTGATACCATTGGAACGGAGTATATGCAAAATAAATTAGCCTTTTGTAATTATGAAGTTTGTTGAATTATTTATTTTGATGGAAAACCGTATAATTTTAACAGCCAATGAAACAGGTGAATAAAAAACCATCAGACCTTGATATTATTAATGAAGCGCTGGAAGCTTGTATTCTTGCCTATCCTGTTTCATCATTTGTTATCAGCATTTACCAGCAATATCAAAAAAGAGGAAGCCTGAGCAAAAAACAATTACAGGGTTTGCATGGAAAAGCAGCAGCTATAAAAGATTTTTCACCGGCAAAACTTGCAACGCTTGAAGCGGTGATAAAGAAAATGCCCAACCGTTTTAAATCTGAATTGCCGGAACCCAAACCCTTATATGAAAAAGATAAAGTTGCAGGCGATATTATTGATGCGATACTCGCCAAATACCCTCAACATAAACGCGTTTTATTTCTTCAAACCAAATACAACAATAACCAGCCGCTTACGCCTGTGGAAATTGATGAACTGAAAAATTTTAAGCGGGTATTGAAGATATAAAGTTTAAGCTCGCAGCTCAAAAGCTCATGGCTCATAACCCGCTTCTCCGCTCATAGCTGCAAAAAATATATTTCCCCAAATGCATCATTGTGTTGTAAGCTGATTAATTTGCCGCATGTCTCTGTTCATCGCATCATTAAATTCAGGCAGTAACGGTAATTGTTATTATGTAGGCAATAACAACGAAGCTGTTTTAATTGATGCCGGTATTTCCTGCCGCGAAACAGAAAAAAGAATGAACAGGCTTGGCCTCTCCATGCAAAAGGTAAAAGCGGTTTTTATTTCGCATGAGCACGATGACCACATAAATGGTATTGAATCGCTGGCAAAAAAACATGCCTTGCCGGTTTATATAACAGAAACCACTTTGCGCAATTGCCGGTTTAAGCTGCAGCCTGAGCAGGTTCATCATTTTTGTTCCAATGAACGTATAAGGATCGGCGGCCTTACCATAAAAGCTTTTGCCAAATTGCATGATGCCTGCGATCCGCATAGTTTTATTATTCAGAACGGTGAAGATGTATGCATAGGCGTATTTACAGACATCGGTAAAGCATGCGAGCAGGTTATCTATCATTTCAAACAATGCAATGCTGTTTTTCTCGAAGCTAATTATGATGGTGCAATGCTGGCTGCCGGTGGTTATCCCTGGTTTTTAAAGAAGCGCATCAGTGGCGGCAATGGGCATTTATCAAACGCAGAAGCGCTTGAGCTTTTTAATATGCACCGTTCTGATAAGCTTACGCACCTTATCTTGTCACATCTATCCAGCAATAATAATACGCCGGAACTGGTTGAACAAACGTTTTTGCAACATGCAGGTGAAACAAAAATTGTTGTGGCAAGCCGCTATCATGAAACGGAAGTGTATCATATAAAAAATAATGCGCCTGCAATAAAAGAAACTTTTTATTTTAACCAGGCCGCAGTTCAGTTAACTATGTTTGGTTAACTCTATAAATCAATAATTGTTTGCTTTACATATCACAAAAACAAAGGGCCCGGTTAAGGCCCTTCGTTTTTTATAATCCTTTCCCGTTTATTTAAATAATCCTTTTGGCAGTTTGCCTTCTGCTGTTGGAAAATTTAATCCCAATGCTTTTATTACAACAGATGTTATATCTCTTTCATTCATTTCATCAACAGAACCTTTATTAACCGCTTTTCCAAACGCAATAAAACCCGTGCGTATATTTTTTGTATCGGGAAAGTAACCGTGTGTGCCACTTGTTTTTATTGATTTAATAGCCTCCCCGTTTTCTGCATTGCCAAATGAAATGCCGTTTAAACCGCTGATGGCAAACTCAACTTCAGGGTTGCCGCCAATGCTGTTTAACTGCTGCCTGCTGATAATGCGTAAGTATTGTTTGACAGAATCGGGCAGGTTATTCAATATGGAATTTACCTTATCAAGCGTTGCTTTATCATCCCTGTTTTTAAGATATAAATAAGTTGATCCGCCAACAGATAAAAACCTTGCTTTCCAGTCGCCATTTTTTAAACCGGTAATGAGGCCGGCTTCTTTCAGCCACACATTCGGGTTTACAGATTTTGTCACCGTTTCAAAACCATGATCGCCTGTTACAATAAACAGCGTATTATCTGCGATGCCTTTTTCCTGTATGGCTTTCCATACAATGCCAACGGCGCTGTCGGCATCTGAAATAGCTTTTTCCACAAGCTCACCTTCGCGGCCCTGTGCATGTTCAAAATGATCTACTGAAAAGAAGTGCACCGTCATTAACTCAGGTGCTGCCTGTTTAATTACATAAGCTGCTATTTGCGCCACATTATGATCAACTCCATAATTAATTTTTCCTGTGTCATTAAAAACATCTTTTTGTAATGTTTCAATAAACCCTGCAGGTTTTGAATAAACAATACGGTTGGCTTCACCCATGCTGCCGTTATCAGGAATTAAATAGTCGGCAGGCGCATCGGCAGATACAGGCCAGAATAAAGCCGCCACTTTTCCGCCTTTATCATGCACAGCCTGCCATAAAGTGGGAACATGAATGGAAGCATAGTTCCAGTATATTTTACCTTTTATTGTATCAGGTTCAAACATGCCGTTATAATAAATGCCATGCTTTGCAGGCTGCACACCGGTTACGATTGTTGTGTGTGAAGGATAGGTCATGGACGGAAAAACGCTGTTCACGCCTTTGGCGTAAAAGCCTTGCTGCATCAGCATTTTAAGGTTAGGCGTGTGCCATTTATCTTCAAGATAAAAATCCGGGCGAAAACCGTCAATGGTGATTAATACTACGTGTTTTATTTGCTGCGCTTCACTGCAGCTTACAATTAATATTAAACAAACGATACTTAATATTTTCTTCATCTCATTTAATTTAAAAGCACCAGCATTGCTAAAATGCTGGTGCTTCCTGGTTAAACTATAATTATTCCCATCCCGGGTTTTGCTTAAGGGCAGGATTTAACTGCAGGTCATCAAAAGGAATGGGATAAAGATATTTATAATCTGCCCAAACCCTTGAAACATTATCAAGCCAGTGCAGTTCGCCATAAGTGCCATGTTCCAGTGTTTGCGGCGGCTTGGATACATCCCGGTAAGTAACGCCATCAATGGGGTCTGCCGGTGATGTTATGTAAAAGCTTACATCTAAAATGCCGTCTTCATTAAGGTCCATCGGCTTGTCAACAGAAGGCACATATATGCCATTCCATTCATCGGTTAACAGCTCTCCATGTTTCCAGCGCACCAGGTCGTAAAAGCGAAAACCTTCCAGCGTAAGCTCTATGCCGCGGTCGCGCCTTATTTCCATGATTACAGGATTTGATATATCGCTGTAATAATTATCGTGCATATAAGGATCAAGTTCTGTTGGTAATGTTGCAGTGCCTGTGGTTATCCCTGCCCTTTGACGCAGTGCGCCAACAGTGGCGGCCCAGTCTGCATCGGTTATAGTGCCCAGCTCCGCTTTGGCTTCAGCATAATTCAACAATATTTCAGCATAGCGCATTAAAGAAACAGAGTTAGTGTTGTATGCGCCGGCATCATAATACATATCGTCAAGGCACCATTTTATAGGCTGGTAACCTGTATACACATAAGAAAATACAGGTGGCCCGGGAATAACCGTTCCATTGGTAACACGTTTATAATCGCCCATGCGGATGGTTTGCTGCAAACGCAGGTCACGGCTCTTGACTTCATTGGCAAATGTAACTGTATCATGGCCCGGGATGTCTGTAAACCTTGATCCGTCACGCATTAAATAAGTATTGATAAACTTGCGGATAAAACTAAACCTTGAACCATACGTGGAGCTTGTAAAATACCAGTTGGCGTCATTGTATTTAGCAAGTGAGGTGCTCGTAACATCTGCCAGCATTATTTCAGTGGCAACCGGTGCTGCACTTATAAAGAGGTTGCGGTAAGCCAGGCTGTCACCGGCCGTATTCAGGTGGTATATGTTTGCATCCATCACCGTTTTAGCAGCATCGGCAGCCTGCTGTAATAAACCGTTTGCTGTATTTTCAAGCCCGTAAGATGTTTGATATTTTCTAAATGTGCCTTCAAACAAACATACCCTCGATTTTAAACCATACACCACATATTTTGTAATAGTGCTTCTTGTTTCATCTTCTTCTTGAGTTATATGTGCTGCGGCAAAATCAAGATCGGCAATTATAGAATCAGTAATAAGCGTTCTTGCATCGCGGCCTGCAAACAGGGCAGGATCGTCCACTGCCAAAGGCTGGTTTATCCACGGCACATCGCCAAAACGCTTCATCTTTTCAAAATAAAAATAAGCGCGGAAGAACCTGGCGACACCGAGATAATTATCTCTTATTTCCTGCGGAATATTCTGGTTTGTGCAATTCTCAATAAAATAATTGATGTTACGTAAATCGTTCCAGTCCCAGCCTGTGCCCTGCCTTGATGTATAACCACCTTCCCGCAAAAAATCACTCACAGAACTGGTGGCGCCGTAATCAGACATGTTGCAATCTGTTCTGAAAGGCGTATTAATGTCGGGCAGTATATTGTAGAACGAATTTGTATATAATTTCAATCCATCCTCGCTGCTGAATATAGCTTCCCGGTCGGCAGTGCTTTCGGGCGTTTGATCAAGATTTTTTGTGCACGATGTAAATACTGCAGCAAGCATTAATACACTGCAAAGCTGTTTGATATATTGATTGATTTTCATTGTAAGCTGTTTTAGAAAGTGACAGAAATACCTGCTGTAAAGCTTTTTAATATCGGGTAGTTATTACCGTTGCCGTTATTAGAATTCCCGGTGAGGATAATATCTGATTTGCCAATGCTCTCCACATCTATATCGCGGGTTATTTTATACAACGGGGAAGAAGACCACAGGTTTTCTCCCGACAGGTAAACCCTTGCATCGGTGAGGTGTATTTTTGAAAGCAGGCTTTTAGGTAATGAATATCCAATCTGCACATTTTTTAAGCGTATGTAACGTGCATTTTGCAGGTATTTGGTTTGCTTAACATTCAATTCCCTCCCGGTTCCCTGCGCCACATAACCCCTGTATCTCGGGAAGTAAGCATTGGGGTTTGATTCAGACCAGATTTTGTTAACCTGCGATTGAAAAATATAGTTATAAGGCCTGTTATACTGTCCCCAGAAAAGGTCTGCTTCACTGCCTGGCCACCAATCCTGTTTGCCTACGCCCTGGAAGAAGATGCTGAAAAAGAAATTGCTGTATTCCGCACCGGCCGTAATGCCATAGCTGTAACGCGGGGTGGAGTTGCCTATTATGGAAAGGTCACCCGGATCGCTGAGTGTATTGGTTCCATTGTTTATAACGCCGTCGCCGTTAATGTCTTTAAATTTTATATCGCCGGGTAAAAACTGGCCTGTATTGGAAGCTTTTATAAAAGACTGGGCTGCCGCAGCTTTATCCACGTCGGCTTCCGTCCAGTAACCATCATTTGTATAACCCCATATTTCGCCAAGTTTTTCACCTGCATAATGGTCGGTCAGATTGCCCTGGTCGTTGTTATAACTTAATATGGTGGCTGAATAATCAGACATCCAGAAACCAATGTTATAATGAAAAGGTTTGCTGCCAATATTGATGTTATCCTGCCAGCTTATGTTTGCCTCCCAGCCTCTTGTTTTCATGTCGGCATAATTTCCCTTTGGCTCATCGGCGCCAAACACAGCAGGCAATGTTTGGCTGGTAGTGAACATGTCTGTTGTTTTACGCTCATATATATCCGCCGTAAAGTTTAGCCTGTTTGAAAGCATGCTGAGATCAAGGCCAAGATCGGCTGTGGTTGAAGTTTCCCACGTTAATCCATCGGGCAGAACTGCCGGGGCCCTGGTGTACTGCGGCAGCACACCGTTTATAACACGGGAGCTTTGACTGATCATCAGTTGTTCCTGGAATACATAAGAATTGATATTCCCGTTACCCAAAGAGCCATAAGAACCTCTTATTTTTAAATCGGTAATAAACTTTGGTGATACATGCCAGAAAGATTCTTTTGATACACGCCATCCGGCAGATATGGAAGGAAAGAATGCGTAGCGCTGGTTTGACGGGAATTTTGATGAGCCATCATAACGGCCGTTTACTTCAACCAGGTACCTGTCTTTAAAAGAATAATTCACACGGAAGAAGCCGCCCAGTATGGCCCATTTTTCATAACCAGCCGAAGTATTTATACTTTGGCCCAAAGCAAGATTAATATTATCTGCGTCAGGAAAAATAAGCCCGTTCCTTTGCGTTACTGTATTGTTATATACTGATTGTTCATAGTTATATCCTATCAATCCTTTAATATAATGATCATTAAAAGTGTTTTCATATTCAGCATAAAGATTGGCTGCATTGTAATCGGTATTACCTATGGTTTTGGTAATATCATTTGTTGTGGTGCCAACATAATTTATTACGCCGGGCGCGTTGCTGTATGGAACCGGCACTCTTTTTCTTGTTTGATCGGTGTTGTTTTTTTGAAAAGTAAAATCGCCTTTGATACGTAAATGATCGCCGGCAACTTTGGCTACAAAGCCAGTTGTGTTTTTAAAGAATTCATCTAACAAATCAATCCCATTCTTTCCATATACAAAATCGCCTACTGTATAAGCTGCAGAAAAAGTAAGTGTTCCGTCAGGATTGAATAACATGGAAGATGGATGGCCTTCATCAGCAAGGTTGCGCCATATACCACCGCCTTCGCCCACATTCAAAGGATTGTGATACTTGCGCCTGTTATACATGGTGGTATTTGTAACCTGCAGCCAGGGCGTTAATTGTATTGAGCCCTTTGCCGTAAAATTGTACATATCATAATCATCAGGATTATAATTGAAAATGCCATCCTGGTTATAATAACGGCCCGTGATATAAAAACTGGTTTTTCCACTGCTGCCCGAAACAGAAACATTCTGGTCCATTGCAAACGTGTTGTCTTTATACAAGAGGTCATACCAGTCTGTGTTGCCATAATATACATAATTACCATCGGGCCCAACTTCTACTTTAGGCAAAGAAGGGTCTGCATTTCTTTTGGCATATTCTTCAATATAGCCTTGTGAATAGGGTTGTGTTTTATTAATATTCTGCGGCGATTGGGAATAATCGTTCCAGGCGCTCCATGAAGAATCAAACATCAGCGCATATTGATAACCGTTTGAAACAATATCCGGAACGGTGGTTGGCCTTTTTAATGAATAGTTGGAAGAATAAGTAACGCTTACTTTTTCTTTTGAAGGTGTTTTTGTTGTGATTAATACAACGCCATAAGCAGCGCGGGCACCATAAATAGCGGCTGATGATGCATCTTTCAGCACGCTCACCGATGCAATGTCGTTTGGATTAAGCAGGCTTGGGTCGCCCTGCACGCCATCAATCAATACCAGGGCATTACCACCCTGGCCTATTGATGTGTTACCGCGGATATTATAAGCGGCGGATGAGTAAGGCTTGCCATCGGGCGGTATAAGGTTAAGGTTAGGCACCACGCCCTGCAGGCCCTGTGTAATGTTTGATAAAGAACGGTTCTTTAATACTTCGCCGGAAGTTTGTGCTACGGCGCCGGTTAGATTCTCTTTCTTTTGCGTGCCATAACCTACTACCACCACATCATTTAACTGCGATGAAGAAAGATCGGTTAATTGCGCATCAATAGTAACTGACTGGCCTGCATTAAGCTGATAGTTACTCATTGTTTTTGTTGTATAGCCAACATAAGAGAAGCTGAAAGTATAAGGTCCGCCGGCGGGCAGGCTTTTAAATTCATAATGTCCGAAGCTGTCTGTTAAAACACCGGTGGAAAAACCCGTGCCTGCATTTTTCACAGTAACAGCCGCACCTGAAACCGGGCTGCCATTTTCATTTTGAACAACGCCTGCAACTGCAGCGCTGGTTTGTTGTGCATTTATTGGATTTGTAATTGCCAGCAGGCATATTACAAATGCACAAATAGCATGTAAGTTTTTCATCATAATGGTTCATTTTATTTTTTGGGCAATACAAGTACATGTCCGCCTTTAGCGGCCTTTTAAATATGGATAAAACAAGCGGGTACAGACAAAAGGTTCTTTTCCAGAAAAGGATAAGCAAGCTACAAGTCTAAGCTGATGCTTACAAATTTTTTTGTCTTGAATATGATTGTTTTATAACTGTAAACGGAATGCTTGCATTGCTGTGTAATTTGTTGCTTATGCTCTTTGTTTAAGTGGTGCGAAACTATGATTTGATAAGCTTTGGTATATTACCAAATTGTAAATTCAATAGCATATACTATAAATGAAAATGCATTAAATTTTTAAGAACATAAAAATGTAAAGCCCATAAAAATAAAAGGTGTGCCTCAGTTTGAAGTACACCTTCCTAAACGCTTATCTCTTTTAATTTCTATTCTTCATGTTAGTAAAGAATAACAAGGTTAATAGAGAATCACCGTTTGAATAATATGTTTACAAAATCATGCCAAACAATAACTCTGAGCATGTATTTTTATTTCTCTATAATACAAATCTTATGAGCTATTGCAGTTATGTTGCCGCGTTAAATAACGATAATGTTCACAAACATTACCACGATAAAGAATATGGCTTTCCGCTTGCAGATGATGATGAATTATTTGCCCGCCTTGTACTTGAAATTAACCAGGCTGGTTTAAGCTGGACAACTATACTGAATAAAAAGGATAACTTCTTTAAAGCTTATGATAATTTCAATGTAAAGAAGGTTGCAAAATATAATCAAAAGAAAATAGACACTTTACTCAACGACGCAGGTATTATACGCAACCGTTTAAAAATTAATGCGGCCATTGAGAATGCAAAAAAAATATTGGAGATACAAAAAGAACATGGCTCATTTAAAAAATGGCTTGATAAAAATCATCCATTAACAAAAGAAGAATGGGTAAAACTTTTTAAAAAGCATTTCAGGTTTACCGGCGGTGAAATTGTAAACGAATTTTTAATGAGCAGCGGCTATCTGCCGGGCGCCCATGCGGAAGACTGCCCCGTCTATAAAAAAATAATAAAACTTAAACCGATGTGGCTGAAATAACAAGTAGGCCGGCCTGTTGCCCGGCCCGGAATATGACACTTTGTGAATTGTTACATGATCTCATGTACCATTTTCCGCGTATAACATGTACCGAAAATTATACACTAATTGTAAATATTGAGTAATAATGCTGCTGTTACGTATTGTTAAAATAACGGGCAGTGTTGTTTTCTGAGGCCGTAACTATAATAATACGGCAATATTCATGTTTTTGCACTGCTTTCTTAAGCGGGTTAATAAAAGATATATGTTTTGGAACAACGATTGTATGATATATCAGTAACAATCAATATGCTTATTTGAAAGTTACAGATACCTGCATTGTATTAAGTAACGATTAGTTCATTTAAATATATAGTTATGAAAGAACCTGAATATTTTCCAGCCTTCTCAAAAGCCTTGCTGGCAGGTGCGCTTACAGGTATGGCAGCAACACTTATTAATGTTATTTATGAAGTTATTTTCAGAAGTATCACCAATTACGAACCTGCAGCCTGGTTTAATTTCTTCTCCATAACATTTGCAACAATGATTGTTTTAACGTTAACGGGCATGTTTTTTTACCTGTTTGCAAAAAACAACAGTTTTAAAAGCTATGATGTTGCCATAGCAGTTATCGTTATTGCAGTTATATGCACAACTGCATTCCTGCATTCCGATAAAAGCCAGGCTGCATTTTATGGCAATCATGGATTGGTTGCAGGCTTTGTAATATTAAGTGGCATACTTGCTTTAACATTATTGCCTTACCTCTTCCGGCATCCCAAACTTTTTTTATAATTCAAGTGATTAATTAACCCAAGTTGCTAGATAAAAGAGGGTGAGCAAAGAAGAAATTATTTTTGAGTTACCACACCAAAAAATAATAGCGATGCTCACCAGCG
>NZ_FOXQ01000004.1 GCF_900115755.1 Parafilimonas terrae | reverse complement strand
AACTTTCAAAGGGTTTTTAATAAAACTGGTAATGTTTATTCTTGGGTTTACTCTTGATAAGCTTACCTGATTAACTAGCAACTTGAATTAATTAAAAAACTCATCATGATTTCAACAATATTATTTGCTTGTGTTGCTTTTATTGTAGTGGCTTGCCTGATTTTTTTAAGCATTAAAAGAAAAAGAGATAAAGAAGATAAAAACAAGAATGTATATAAAGAGTAGGTCTCCTGTTTTTCTTGCTCATTAATGAATCAGGAAATATATATTCTGTTTATAAATTTAGCTTTATTATGCAGCAACAACACGCACCGGGCGCACCAGGTGTTACAGCCAAATGGACTTCTGGCGCCAAATCTGGTATTGGCAAAGCAATCGACACTTCTTCTTCAGTAACGTTTACATTAAGTCATGGCGTGTTAAATGAAATATATTTTCCAAGAGAAGACATTGCCTGCATCCGCGATATGGAATTTCTTGTAGCCGATGGAAAAGATTTCTTCTCGGAAGAAAAGCGTCATACAAAACATGTAACAAAAACGATAAAGCCGGGCGTTCCCTGCTATCAAATCATCAATACCTGCATTCAAAAAAAATACCAGCTAAAAAAAGAGATTATCTGCGACCCTTTAAGAAACACGGTGCTTCAGCATGTGCAGTTTAAGCAGGCAAAAAATACATCATTACAATTATACGCGTTGGTAGCGCCACATTTAAATAATGAAGGCAATAACAACAACGCCTGGATTGGCGAATACAAAGGGATTAAAATGCTGTTTGCCGAACATAAAGGTTTGGCATTAGCTGTTGCCTGTTCTGCAAAATGGTTAAAATGTTCTGCAGGTTACGTAGGCGTTTCCGATGGCTGGACAGATTTGAATGAACATAAAACAATCACATGGGAATATGATTACGCAGCAAATGGCAATACCGCGTTAATTGGTGAAATAGATTTATCGGAAGGTTCGGATTTCGTACTGGCAATGGGCTTCGGAATAAATACAGCAGAAGCGGCATTGCATGCATGGGGCAGCATACTGGAAGGTTTTGAATCGGCCAAAAAGATGTATGTACAATCGTGGCAGCAATGGCTGCAGGGCTTGCATAATCTGAAAGGAAAAATTTATCGTGAAAGCGCGGCTGTGTTAAGAATGCATGAAGCAAAAGCTTTTCCCGGCGGTATTATTGCAAGCCTTTCTATACCCTGGGGGTCGTCAAAAGATGATTCGCACAGAGGCGGATATCATGTGGTATGGCCACGGGATCTTTGCGAAACGGCTAACGGTTTTATTGCATTAAAAGTGCATGGAGATGCATTGCGTGTATTAAACTATTTAATGAGCACGCAACAAGCCGACGGAAGCTGGCCTCAGAATATGTGGCTGCCGGGAATACCATATTGGAAAGGCATACAGATGGATCAAACGGCGCTGCCCATTCTTCTCATTGATAAATGCAATGTGCATAATGCCATCAGTAAAGAAAGGATGGGGCGTTACTGGCCCGGCATAAAAGAAGCAATTAAGTTTATTATACTTAACGGGCCATACACGCAGCAAGACAGGTGGGAAGAAGAAAAGGGCTATACGCCTTTTACGCTGGCAACACAGATTGCAGCATTGCTTGCCGCTGCAAAACTCGCCGAAGAAAACAATGAACCTGCATTGGCAACCTATTGTCTCGAAACTGCAGATTACTGGAACGATAGCATTGAATACTGGACATACGTAACCAATACACCGCTTGCAAAGCAATACAATATAGATGGATATTACATACGCATTAACCCTTATAATATTGGAGCGAATGAATTAGGTGATAAAACGATTGAACTGAAAAATCACATAGATGGCAACGGTAAAATTTTATTAAATGAGCTGATATGTGTTGATGTGCTGGCATTGGTGCGCTTTGGATTGCGTGCACCCAACGATCCCAAAATTCTGAATACTATAAAATTGATTGATGCCATGCTGAAGGTGACCACACCTTATGGTGATAGCTGGCATCGTTATGTAAATGATGGCTATGGGGAAGATGCCGCAGGCAATGCTTATAATATAACAGGCATTGGCAGGGCCTGGCCGCTGCTTACGGGAGAGCGGGCGCATTATGAAATTGCTGCTGGCAATTTTGCTTATGCAAAAGAGCTAATAGAGGCGATGGAAAAATTTGCAGATCATAGTTTATTATCTGAACAAATATGGGACACAGAAAGCATACCGGATAAAGACCTTTATTTTGGCAAACATACAGGCTCTGCCATTCCGCTTACATGGGCACATGCTGAATACATAAAGCTAAGCGCTTCATTAAAAAACAGGAAGGTGTTTGATATGCCGCAGGCAACACAGGAACGTTATATCAAACAAAAAACAACTTCTTTAATAACAGTTTGGAAGTTCTCTAATCAAATCGCACAGCTTAAAAAAGAAAAAATATTAAGGATTGAATTGCTTGCAGCAGCCAATGTTAGCTGGACGTTTGATAACTGGAAAACAGTGAATGTTATACCAACCAATAACACCACTCTTGGATTGTTTTATGTTGATATAAATATCCATGCTGTTGAAACTAAAAAACTGGATTTTACTTTTTTCTGGATTGATGCCAACCACTGGGAAGGAAAGAATTTTTCTGTTACTGTTATATAACATACCAGAGTTCCGGATAAGCATTTCAATGATGAAGATGTTTGCGAATTGAGCAGGGATTTGTATCGTCATGTCGGGGAAACGAGGCATCTCCTGAAATTCAGACTGGTTGAAAGCTAAGAGATTTATCTCTTTCATATTTATCTTTTAGGTCTCGATGATTGCTTCGCAATTCTCCTATCGTCGAAATGACGTTCGAAGATGTCTGTATTTTGTAATCAGTTTTCAATTTCATAGCATAACCCCTCACATATGTTTATCCAGAACTCACATTAACATACGTATCAGCCACAGATAAAAATGCGTGCACTTGTGGCTAATAAAAAGGCCTGTAAATTTTTGCAGGCCTTTTACCGGGAATACAGCTTTTAAATACTTTGTTGAACAAACTAACGCTTACTAAAATGGGTTATGGTAAAGCCAATTACTTTGCCGTTGGCATATCTGTAAAGAATATCATCATCCCCCAATTCGCTATCGTCGGCGGGCCCGGGCGCACCTATATTCACATACATAACATCAGCTTCCCTGTCATAGCGTATATGAACATCATTAGCATTACTCTGACGCACTGCTTTCAATGCCTGCATCATTTCAGGAATGATTATTTCTGCCATACTATTTTTCTTTTAAGTATTTTATCAATACGTTTTGTAAAATACGCGGTAAGGATAAATCCGTCACACTCAGTTTCTTTATACACTACAACAAGCAATTTATCAGCTCTGTTATATGTAGCGGCTAATAGCTCATCTGCGCTGCCTTGCAAAACTATATCAGGAGCAGCAACGGTAAGTAATACGTCATGCAGGTGACCTGCCATTTCAGGATGCCCCTCTACCATGAGTAACCAACGCTCATCAGTTAGTCGGATCGTTTTTCCGGTAATGCTTTTTGTAGTATTCACAATAATAAAGGTATTATTAAAAGCACCGGTAATTAGTACCTCTTTATTTTGTGGAGCTGAGGGGACTCGAACCCCTGTCCAAACATCTTTGCCATAAGCTTTCTACATGCTTAGTTTATTATTAATTGTCGGCAAATAAGCGGGAACAAACCAACCAATTATTCGCTTAGCTGAATAATCTTTTGCAACAGTCACAGCATTCTGTTGCAGCATTCTGTATTTGTTTTTGAGTCGGCGGCGGAGCGTGGTAACAGAACAACCGGCTCAACGCGGCCCTAATGACTAACTAATCACTGATTAGGCAGCCATAGCGAAGTTAGATTCGCCATTTGTAGTTTGAACTTTCGGATTAGCGTGCAAACGGTACAACGCACGGCATGCTTACACTTACCACAAACGGATGCTGTCAAAACCAATACAGCCCCATTCGGTTAACTGTCAACCATTAACGGTTAACATCATTTCAAAGAGCGAACAGCAAATTTACAAATGTTTTTTGCAAAAAATATTTAAAACGCATCTTCGCCTGTATGAAGGCAGAAAATAATCCGCAGGAATTTTATAAAGCGAAAATTGCAGCACTTGAACAACAGTTAAAAGTTTTATATAATACAAGAAGCAAAATTGCCTGGCTACGTTTTGCCATTTTTGTATTTGCCTGTGTTGCGGTTTATTTTTTGTGGCCTGCCGGTTGGCCGGCAATTACCCTGGGAATTATTATTGGCATCGTACTGTTTCTTGTTGCTATATCAAAAGATGCAAACAATAAAGCAGCTATCAAAAATGCTGAAACGCTGTTATCCATCAATAAAGATGAAATTGATTTCCTCAAGCATAATTTTCATCATCAGTACGATGGTAAAGACCTGCAACCTTCAAACCATGCTTATGCAAAAGACCTTGATGTATTTGGAAAAACATCTTTATTTCAATACATCAACCGTTGTAAGGCTGAACAGGCAATTGAACTGCTGGCAACAAGATTATTAAATCCTTTAAGCAAAGAAAATATATTGCAGCAACAGCAGGCAGTAAAAGAAATAAGCAATAAAATAAACTGGTGGCAGCAATTCCGGGCTTTTGGCATACATGAAAAAATAACCAGGGATGCAGAGAAAAGAATCAACAACTGGCTTCAGCTAAACAATGAAGTTTATACAAGCAAAGGATGGAAAATGCTGGCGCGCATCTATCCTTTTATTACATTGCTTTGCGTGTATCTCTATCTTGATGATGTTTTACCATCTCCATTGTTTTCTCTATGTGTTCTTATCTTTTTTTTAATAAGCATCGCTATCAGCCGCAAAGTTCAGGATGTATATGTTTTGCTGTCGCGGCTGGAACCTGTTGTTGCTACTTTAAAAAATCAATTGCAAAGTTTTGAGAACGAAAAATTCGACAGCGCATTTTTAACAACGCTTCAAAAAAGCTTGGGTAATTCAACTGATAAAACAGCATCAGCATCTATCAGTCATCTTCAAAAAATCCTTAACCGGTTTGATGTTCGCTTAAATGCTTTTGCTTTTATTATCTTAAACACATTTTGTTTATGGGATTTGTGGCAAATACTGGCTTTGAAAGAATGGAAAAAACAAAACAAACCATTAGCATCAAACTGGTTTAATGTAATTGCACAGCTTGAAGTGGCCGGCAGTTTTGCAACACTCAGTTTTAATAATCCTGAATGGTGTTTCCCTGCAATTGCCGATGAGCATTTCACTTTATCAGGCGAAGCTATTGGTCATCCTTTGATTCCAAAAAATCAAAACGTCACCAATAATTTCAATTTAAAGGGCATTGCAAAAGTTGATTTAATAACCGGCAGCAATATGGCCGGTAAAAGCACTTTTTTAAGAAGCATAGGCGTTAATATGATCCTTGCCTATGCAGGTTCTGCCGTTTGCGCAAAAAGCTTTACAACATCGGTGGCAACCGTTATGAGCAGCATGCGCATTGAAGATAATCTTGCTGAAAACACTTCTACATTTTATGCGGAGCTGAAGAAACTAAAAACTATCATTGATGCAGTTAATGCAAATATCAAATGCTTTATTCTGCTGGATGAAATTTTACGCGGCACCAATTCATTGGACAGGCATACCGGTTCAAAAGCATTGATACAGCAACTCATCAGGAAGAATGCTGTGGCTGTAATTGCAACGCACGATATTGAATTATCAGGGCTCGTAAATGATTTTCCGCAGTCAATTAACAATTACCATTTTGATGTTGCGGTGAATGATGAAAAATTATTCTTTGATTATAAGCTAAAACAAGGCATTTGCACGAGCATGAATGCTTCTTTATTGATGAAACAAATAGGTATTGAAATGTGATTACGTAAATCGTCAATCGTGAAATGTGAATGTAAGCGCTTGAAGCTTGCGGCTTGTAGCTTTAAACTAACAGCTTCATTCCCCTGAAGCGATGGAAGCAGAAACATTGCCATTCACTTCTTCTACCTGCACATAATCGTCCGGCGCTGTAGCTATGGAATAGCCAACATAATCGGGTTTTATAGGAAACTGTTTATGCATGCGTTCCACCAGCACGAGTGTTTGAATGCGTTTCGGATGATATTGCATAAAAGGTTTTAAGGCATACATTAAAGTTTTTCCGCTATTGCTTACATCATCTACCAGCAAAACATTTTTATCATCAAAATTTATTTCTTCACTTAAAGTAATAACAGCAGGCTTTTGCTTATCAAGATGAAGCGAAATTGTTTTTACAGGTATGGATATATATTTCTTTAAGTGTGTTGCAACTTTGGCGGCAATGAGATTGCCTGCACCTTCTATACCAAATTTACCGGCGCCTTCAATGCCAATTATAATCAGTTCAGTATTGTCTTCGCTTAAATTTTCAGCCACTTCAAGCGCCATGCGGTGAAACTTCTCTTCAGATACTTCCGGCGTTAATATCGTTTTGTTTTGCATGCTATAAAAATAAGATAAGAGTTTTTATAATGAGGCATTTGCGCGAACTTTATCTTCGTTATACATAATTCTATGCATATTATTTTACAGGTAATATTTATTGTAATTGCTGCCGCGGCTATCTTTCTTTTTACAAGAAAAACAGGCCAGGTAAGAAGGAATATTTTACTTGGCCGTGATGAAACAATTAACGATAATAAGCCGCAGCGCTGGAAAAATGTTTTGCTGCTTGCTTTCGGGCAAAAGAAAATGTTTCGCAACCCGCTGGTGGCCGTAATGCATTTTATAATTTATGCAGGCTTCATCATCATAAACCTTGAAGTGCTTGAAATAATTATAGATGGCATTTTTGGCACACACAGAATTTTCGCAAAACCGCTGGGCGGTTTATATTCCTGGCTTATTAATGCATTTGAATTTTTAGCGGTTGGTGTATTTACAGTTTGTGTTATTTTTTTAATAAGAAGAAATATACTGCATGTAAAACGCCTGTGGATGAAAGAACTGGATGGCTGGCCTAAAAGCGATGCCAATTATATTCTTATCACGGAGATTTTATTGATGAGTTTTTTTCTTACAATGAACGCTGCCGATACGGCTTTACAAACCCGTGGCTACGGCGAATATGCGCAACACGTTACAGGCAATTTCGCCTTCTCCCAGTTTTTACAGCCATTGTTTGCAGGCATGAGCGATAATGCATTAATGATGCTGGAAAGAACCTGCTGGTGGTTGCATATTGTTGGCATATTTGCATTCTTAAATTATCTTCCTTATTCCAAACATTTACATATTTTATTTGCTTTCCCGAACGCTTATTATGGCAGGCTTCAATCAAAAGGAAAGCTGGATAATATGCCCGAAATTCAGCAGGAAGTTTTATATGCCATGCAACCCGAACTGGCGCCTGCAGCAACTGCGCCGGATCATAAAAAATTTGGTGCGAAAGATATTTTTGATTTAAGCTGGAAAAATTTGCTGGATGCCTATAGCTGCACCGAATGCGGGCGTTGCACTGCAGCCTGTCCGGCGAATATTACCGGCAAAGTTTTAAGCCCTCGTTTAATCATGATGAAAACCCGCGACCGCGCCGAGGAAGTTGGCAGAAACATTAATCAAAACAAATCTTTTACAGAAGACAATAAATCATTATTGCATGATTATATAACGCCTGAAGAATTACGTGCCTGCACCACCTGCCAGGCCTGTGTTGAAGAATGCCCGGTAAGTATTAATCCTTTGGATATTATTGTACAATTGAGAAGATATTTGGTGATGGAAGAAAGCAATGCGCCGCAGGAATGGAATGCTATGTTCAGCAATATTGAAAACAATTTTGCGCCCTGGAAATTTTCGCCGGATGAACGCGACCGCTGGGCGACCGACATGAATAGCTAGGGGCTATTATATAAGCCCTGTTTTTATAGAGTTGGCTACCAATTCAGCGGTGGATGCCGCAGACATTCTGCTAAGAAGATTTTGCCTGTGATTACCTATTGTTTTTACAGATAAGCTTAATTCTGAAGCAATTTGTTTACTGCTGTAACCGGCCGATATCAGTTTCAATACCTGCAATTGCCTGTGGGTAATTTTTAAATTTTTTGCGGTTTTCTTTGTCAGGCTATTATCTTTTTTGCAATACAGATGCTGGCAGCTTTGGTTTTTTGCATCAAATACAGTCATCATGGCAACGCCATTTGTTTTTATATGAGATATGTCTGTAATAACCGTAAGCCCATAAATTACCATACCATCTTTATCGAAAATATGATCGGCAAATTGTACCATAACCCAATAATATGTTTGCTGGGGATTTAATAACCGCAAATAAATAGTTGTTCTGAAATTTTCTTTTTGTTCTATAGGGAGTTTTGACAGAAAAGAATACCAATAACTGCTAAAAGCAAACATTTTTGGCAGGTCTTCAGGATGTGTATTTCGAAAAAGTATTTGCGAGGAAACATCAATAATCTCATTCTCTGAAAAAAACATCATTTCTTCCACCTTACCCCCGGTTTTTTTTGTTGTGCCGGTAGTAGTATCGGCTATAAACCAGAAATAGCGCCCAACAGCGAACTTATTGTAATAACTTAAAGAAGCAGCAAAAACATCTTCCGGTATTATTTGCCCGGCAGCTATTTTATTTCCGCCCAAAGCGGGGGTAAATTCAGCAGGGTCAATAACATCAAGAAGCAATGTTTTAGTTTTTTCCATAGTGCACTTATAGAGGTATGCTAAACTAAGGATAAATCCCTATTTTTTACAACACAATTTCAACATACATTGAACTCCTATTTAAGTGTTGACCTATAAAAAAATTAACCTGTCAAAATGTTGCATGTAAATTTTTACATGCAACATTTTGCTTTTAAAAGCTGAGCCAATTATTTATCCGGCAAGGCAAAAGCTATTTCACACCATTGTTATCATCCCACCAGCCTTTCATTTTTCTTATATAAACAATTTGCCCGGTATGATAAGCATTGTGCGTACCAATATGCGCAATAGTCGAAGCTATTTTTGCCAGTGTTGCATCATCGGCATTTTGTACGGCATCTTCAATCCCCGTTAATACGTTATCTAATTCTTTAATAGTTGCCGGCCACGATTTTTCGTCAACCGGGGAAAAGGTTTCTTTATTATCAGCGTTAAAAGGATCTTGTTTTATGCCCCTTAAATTATTCAATACCCTTTTATTCCAGAAAATTAAATGTGTGGTGAGCTGCGCTATGGAATGGTTGCCGGAGCTGTCTTTCCAGTTAGCCTGTTCCGGCGTTAAGCCTGCAACAGCAATGGTTGGCGGCACAAACCAATCCTTCATATTATGCGTTGTTTTAAGTTGCTCCAGCAATATTGATTTTAATGTAACGGATGAGTCGTTTTGCGCTTTTGATGTATAAGCAATACAAAAAAACACGAGAATTAAGGTGTATTTCATTATGCATTTTTTAAGTACAATAAACATATTGAAGTAATGCAAGAAAGCGGCAATTATTTATTTGAAAGGCAATTTTTAAATACTTAGGCCTGAATAATTATTACTGAACTTTTATTTTCTTTTTATAAAACGATGCTGTTATAAAACTAATGGGCAAGCCAATGCATATCATTAAAATGACCGCGCCTCGAAGAAAGCCGGGCCATGTTGGCGGTGAGTGATGTGCCTGGGACAAAGGAATTACGATGAGGTTCATTATTACCCAAACAATAAGGCCATACAAAAGGCCGCTTATGAATGCATTTTTTTGCAAAAACCGTAAATGCGGATAAACAAAAAAATATCCGGTTGCAAAACAAAAAGCAATAAAATAATGCAGCAGCAATCCAATAACAGCCATCACATTTTCACTGCCAATAATTGTATCGCCAAACAAGCCTGCAGCAATGCCGTGAAATAACTGCGTAACTGTTACAACTTTCATCAGCAGGCAATACACAATTACACCGCCTGAAGCATCTAATGTGCCGGCGATAAAACCTGCAAGGAAAATTGTTTTTGTGCGGGAAGCCTTAGCCTGCATGTTATTGTTATTTAAAACTCAATCCCTGTCCATTTCTTTTTATTCTGGCTGTATTTATCAAAATCAAAACGGTATAACCTGCCGGGGCGGTGATGTACATCATCTTCATATTCGCCGGTATCAATCAAAAAGTCCATAGAAAAGAATTTCTTGCGAAAGTTGCGGCGGTCAAGCTTTATGTCGAGGATGGCTTCATATAAATTCTGCAGTTCACGCAAGGAAAATTTTTCGGGCAGAAGGTTTAGGCCCAATGGGTGTTCCAGCATTCTTTTTTGCAGCCATTTATAACAAACATCCAGTATTTCCTTATGATCGAAAGCCATATTGCAGGCCGTTTTTACTGTATGCCAATGCAATTCATTATCAAGAATATTAAGCGCATGATGTTCTGTATTCAGCAAAGAACAATAGGCCACCGTAATTACGCGGCCACCGGGATGGCGGTGTGGTTTGCTGAATGTTTTAACCTGTTCAAGGTAAACATCCCGCATGCCCGTTCTTTCACGCAAAACGCGGTAAGCGGCATCATCAAGCTCTTCATCATCATGTGCAAAATCTCCAAGCAGCGTCCATTTTCCATCAAACATTTCAAGGTCACTTCGTATAAGCAGCACTTTAAGTTCATTATTATCAAAACCAAAAATCACACAGTCAACTGTTATGGGCACACGCGGATAAGTTTCAACCAGTTGCTGAACCTGTTCCAGGGCATTGTTTGTATCTTCTTGTTTTTTTATACCGGAGATAGCTTCTGCTGAAGACATGGCAAGTAATTTATAATTCGCAATAGAAGTGTAAAAGTAACACAACAGAATTTACCTGTCAAAACCATCCGGTTAATTTAGCCGGCTACCGATTATAAAAAAAAGCGGCTATTAATAACCGCTTCTTTTATAACTATTCTTCAATCCAGGCAGGCTGCTTGCTGCCTGTTCGGGAAACAGTGAGCTTCTTCTTTTTAACCTGAAGCTGCGCTTTCAATTCTGCCATTTGCTTTTGCAGAATTTCGTTAGAGGCCTTCAATTCTTTTACTTCCTTCTCAAGCTTTGCGAGCCTGTCTGCCTGCATAGTGTCAATCACAACAGAATCATTTGCAGTTCCTGTTTTCTGTGCGGGGCCGGCAAAACACATCACTGAAAAAGATGCAATTATTAGCGTAATAAATATTTTTTTCATTATGCAAGGTTATACCGCAATATTACTTTTTTATCAGCCAAAATGGGCCTAAGAAAATGTTATAAAACTAACAATTGTAAGTATTCTTAATATTACTTTTCATAAAGAAAAATAACGAAGCGATGGTTATTTAATCAATGCAAGAAACTCATCTTCACTGATGATTTTTATGGTGTTGATCTTTTTTGCTTTCTCCAGTTTACTGCCGGCATCTTCGCCCACAACAAGGTAATTAAGTTTGCTGCTAACACCGCTAACGATTTTGCCGCCATGTTTCTCAACCAGTTCTTCTGCATCGCTGCGTTTAAGTTTGTTTAATGTGCCTGTAAATAAAAATGTTTGTTCGCTCAAAGTATTGCTTTCTTCAGATGATTGCTTTTTGGTGTTCTTCATATTTAAACCCAAATCCTGCAAACGATGTAATATCTGCAGGTTATCATCATTATGAAAAAAGCCATAAATGCTTGTTGCCACTTTAATACCGATGTCTTCCAGTTGCTGCAAATCTTCAATGCTCATTTTCTCAAAATCATATATTTCCTTAACAGCATTGGCTAAAGTTTTGGCAGTTGTTTCACCAGCATAACGAATACCCAAAGCATAAATCAAACGGTGCAATGGCTGTTTTTTAGAATCTTCAATAGCCGATTGTAAATTATCAATTGACTTTTTACCAAAACCTTCCAGTTTGCCGATGGCTTCAAAATCCAGTGTATAAATACCGGGAATATCTTTTAATAAACCCAGTTCAAAAAACTTCAGCACATTGGCTGCCCCAAAATGTTTTATATCCATAGCATCCTTGCTCACAAAATGTATGATCTTTTCAACCACCTGTGCCGGGCACTCTATGTTAATGCAACGCCATACGGCTTCCCCTTCTTCTTTAAATAATTTGCTTTTACAAACCGGGCATTCAGCAGGATAATTGATAATTGTTTCTTTGCCTGTTCTTACTTCCGGCAACGATTTTACAATCTGTGGAATTACATCGCCTGCACGTTCCACCAGTACCATATCGCCAATGCGTAAATCTTTTTCTTTGATGTATTCTTCGTTATGCATGGAAATGCTTGACACTGTAACGCCGCCGATAAACACGGGTTCAAGTTTGGCTACCGGTGTTACAGCGCCGGTTCTGCCCACATTAAATTCCACACCAATCAATTTTGTTGTGCCTTGCCGCGCCTTAAATTTAAAAGCAATTGCCCACCGCGGATGATGCGATGTCATGCCCAGTTTATCCTGCAGGGCAAGGTCGTTCACCTTTATTACCATGCCATCAATTTCATACGGAAGTTCATCGCGTTTAACCTCAAACTCCCGGCAATATTTTATTACTGCATCAATTCCCTTAACTACCTTTTTCTCTTTTTCAGGGCTGCGGAAACCCAGGTCCCACAGCATTTTCAGCGATTCACTATGCGTTATAAAAGGCGCTTCTTCTTCAGAAATATTTTCTTTGGAATGATCTTTTTGATCCGGATTTTTTTTGTTTTTTTTATTTGCCGCATCGAATTCGCCATTAGCAGTTTTATCATAATCTTCATATACCTGTTCATGGCTCATTTCATCTGAAACTTTTTTTCCTTCCAGCGTGGTATAATAACTCACATGATACAAAAATGCTTCGAGGTTTCTTTTGGCAACGAGCCTGGGGTCTTTAATGCGCAAACTGCCGCTGGCTGCGTTGCGCGGATTAGCCAGCACAGGCAGGCCTTCTTCTTCCATTTGCTCATTATATTTTGCAAAAGATTTTTTGCTCATCAATACCTCGCCACGTATTTCAGCCGTTTGAATGTTATATTCAGAAAATGCCGCTGATAAAGGAATAGAACGAACCTGTTTAATATTGGTGGTTATTTCTTCACCTTCAACACCATTGCCGCGTGTAACACCGCGGCTTAGCTCATCATCTTCATAAATAAGCGAAATACTGGCGCCATCAAACTTTGGCTCCACGCAATATTCAATTATATCAAGCCCTGTATTCTCTCTTGCCTTGCGGTCAAAATCAATAAGGTCCGCTTCATTATAACTATTGTCGAGGCTAAGCATGGGCACAAGATGCTGAACGGTAGGAAAAGCCGTATTTAAAATTAAACTGCTACCCACGCGCTGCGTAGGCGAATTATTGGTAATAAGATCGGGATGTGCTTTCTCTATCGCTTCAAGCTGTTTATACAACTGGTCGTATTCCGTATCGGAAACCAGCGGATCGTTCATAACATAATAACGATATTCATGAAAACGCAATGCTTTTCTAAGTGCATCAATATCTTTTGCCGATGCGGGTTGTTTAAGAAATGCTTTTGATATTTTTTCAAGATGCTGAACCTGCGCTGTAGAATACATGATTGAAAGTTTGCGGCAAATTAAGAAGTTGTTTTTATTATTGAATGCCGCTGCCAAAACTCATATCATGCGTAGAAAAAAGGTAAGGTTATTTTTTTATTTTTTCACGGATGGCTTCTTCTACTATCTGGCAAAAATCGTTGAAAGGGATACTGCTGATGCTAAACCCTGCATTCGCAACAATTTCCGGCAACCGGGCAATAAATTCTTGATATTCGTTTACCAGTATAATATCCCCGGGAATAGTTGTACGTCGGGAAGCTGAACGTAACCAGTTTCGTATGCCCCGAATAATTTGCAAAGGGTTTTTATTATGGGCTTTTATATCAACACCGTTCAAATCAGAAATATATTGCTGGTAACTAAATTTATCACGTTCAAATATTAAAGCCACTTTAGACTTTTGGCGATCGTTGCCAAAACGTTTTGCGCCAAAGAAAATGCCAAGCTCAAACGGCATATTAAAGCGGGGATAGCCTTTCTTTCCCGTTTCTATTCTTGATATATCGTGAATGGCATAGCGGCATTTTTTTATCCAGCTTATAATTTTATCCAGCCTGTTATAGCTGCTGTCTTCCTCAATAAGCGCACTTACCGGTACAAAACCACACCTGTACACAGTGAAAACAATAGCCTGCAATAGCGGCGCATAATCTTCATCGAAGGGGCAATTTATAAATACATGATCGTTATAGCCCGGGTTCAAGGCCATAGCAGTTAATCTTTAACGGTATTGGTTTTCCGGGAGGTGTTCTTTGTAATTTTTACAACAGCAGGTGCTTTTACTGCACTCAAGGGCTTTGCATAGGCGGCTTCTACAGCTTTGCGGATCTTTGAGCGGGGAACAGTAGTAGCCCTTTTCATTGTTTTTAAAGTTATTGTTGACATATAACAAAGTTAAGTTTTGTTTTTTAAAAAGACAGCATATCGTTAAATGCAAATATCATTCAAACACAATTGTTTTATTCTTATAAACAAAAACCCTGTCGTTTAAAACGAGCTGTAATGCTTTTGCCAGCACAGCCGTTTCAATTTCTTTGCCGGCGTGCATCATGGCCTGGGCTGTAAAAGAGTGATCTACCGGAATAATTTGTTGTGCAATGATAGGGCCTTCATCCAAATCATTTGTTACAAAATGCGCTGTGGCGCCAATGAGTTTTACGCCGCGTTCAAACGCTTTTTTATAAGGATTAGCACCGATGAATGCGGGCAAAAATGAATGATGAATATTGATGATGTGCATAGCATAATGCTTTACAAATCCCGGCGA
This sequence comes from Parafilimonas terrae, assembly GCF_900115755.1. Taxonomy (GTDB): domain Bacteria; phylum Bacteroidota; class Bacteroidia; order Chitinophagales; family Chitinophagaceae; genus Parafilimonas; species Parafilimonas terrae. Next base: position 331,501 of record NZ_FOXQ01000004.1, on the reverse strand, counting down.
CAATATGCGCATGAACTTAGCCAAAACAAGATAATCGCAATCGTAACCATCAATTATATTTTTGATAGCTGATTCAAATGTTTCTTTATCCTTATCAAGATGGGATACAAAATGAAAAGGCACGTCAAAGCGGCTGCATATATTTTCAAGCGTTGTATGGTTGCCAATAACGCATTGCACGGTTGCGCCAAGCGTTTTAAAATAATTGCGGATAAGAATATCTGCAAGACAATGATATTCTTTCGTTACCAATACAATTATTTTCTTTTCCGGTAAAGGGTTTACGTGCACGTTTGCATCTTGCGGCAACACCTGTAATAACTCCTGCTGAAGTTTATCTGCTTCTTCATAGTGCGTTGTTTCGAGCCGCATAAAAAAGCGGTTTTCGGCAGTATCAACATGTTCACGCATCGCTACTATATTGATGTTATTGGCAGATAATACACCAGAGATTGCCGCTACCAAACCAACCCTGTCTTTACACTGAATTACGATAATCATGATTGAAAATTGTCAAAGATAAATTGCATTAAACAGCTTTAATTTTTTGTGATATACTTATCAATTTTCCAATGATAGCCCCGGTTCTTATTAAGTTAGCTTTCGTGTGCTGCATAGCGGTATTTATATCAGTTGCTTCATTATTAATTGAAAACAATACATCAAAATACTGCTGCAATTCTTTATTATTTTCAAGCGGAACATTGCCTGCCGCACCTATAACCGGAATATTCTTTTCTTTTGCCTTTACTGCTACGCCGTAGGGCCCTTTTCCCTGCAAGGTTTGCGCATCAATTTTCCCTTCACCGGTTATAACAATATCTGCTTTTTGCAAAGCTTTTTCAAACCCGGTTATGGAAAGAAAATATTCAATTCCGTTAACCAGTTTTGCATTACAGTAAGCAGCTAATCCGGCAGCAACGCCACCTGCCGCGCCGCCGTGTTTTATGGCTGACATATCAATGCCTGTTTGCTTTAAAGTGACAGCATTAAATACGGTAAGCGCTGCCTCCAGTTTTATAATGTCATCTTCCGATGCACCTTTTTGCGGCCCGAATATTTTTGCAGCGCCATTGTTGCCAAGCAAAGTATTTTCAACATCACAAAGAATAACCAGTTCACAGGATAGCACCCTTTTATCAAATTCGCTTGTATCAATGAAACTTAATGCCGGTAACGCTTTTGGAATGATTTCAATTAATTTGTTTTTATCATTCAAAAATTTTATGCCAAGCGCCCGCAAAATACCAATGCCGCCATCCACAGTTGCACTGCCGCCAATACACAGGATTATTTTGCGCACTTTTTTATCCAAAGCATGTTTAATTAATTCACCTGTTCCAAATGTTGTTGCATGCAAAGGGTTCAGTTCATCTGTCTTCAGCAATTTTATACCCGATGCATTGGCCAGTTCTACCACAGCCGTTCTTTCATCATCAATCAGGCCATAGGAAGACTTTATTTTTCTGCCCAAAGCATCATGCGTTTCAACATTAATGGTTTTGCCATTTTGTTTTTGAATGATGAGTTCTGCCGTTCCATCGCCACCATCGCCAACAGGAAAATATTCAATACTGCATGGAAGTTTGCTTTGCAGCAAACCTTCACCAATAGCTTTTGCGGCAGCAGTTGCATTGAGGCTGTTTTTAAAAGCGTTTGGTGCAATAAGAATATTCATTTTTCAGATAATAAATGACAATAAATAAATTGTGAGCAAGGTTATTAAACCCATAAATGCTGTGGCGATGGAATATACTTTCAGCATAGATTTCATTTCAATGCCACTGAATTTGGCGATTACCCAAAAATAGGCGTCGTTGGCATGTGAGATCATCATAGAACCTGCGCCCATTGATAATACACAAAGCAACCTGTCTGTATCACTTTGCAAACCGAGTGCGGGTAATAAAGGCTGCACGATTGAAGCAGCCGTTATAATAGCAACAGTTGATGAACCCTGCGCCGTTTTAAGAATGAACGTAATTAAAAAAGGAAATAAAATGCCAAGCGAACCTAATGGCAGCACGCTACTGAAATGTTCGCCAATCTTTGTTGCTGCCAGCACTGCACCAAAAGCGCCGCCTGCACCTATTATAACAAGAATGCCGCCTGCTTTTTCAGCAGCTTCCTGTAATTGTTTGCTTACAATGGTTTTCGTCCATGCGCGGCTGCAATTAAATGCAAGCAATACGCCTGCTGCAAGCGCTATTGCAGGTTCGCCCAAAATGGAAAAGATTTGTGCAATGTTTGTTTCATCTCCTTCCAATGCAAAGAAAGATTTTAATGCTATCAGCACTATGGGAATAACAACCGGTAAAAATGCCTGCATAACCGATGGCGGTTTTGCCGCCGCCGTAACAATCTCTTCTTCGGCTTCAATAAAATTTGTTTTCTTGCCAGCGAACCTCGCCCATATATTTCCAATAATCATAGCGGGCAATGCAGCAATAATGCCGGTTAATATCAGCTTGCCAAAATCAACATTAATAATACCTGCAGCGCTTGCAGCACCGGGGTGCGGCGGCATTAAACAATGCACAGCATATAAACCCGTAGATAAAGCAACGCTGGTTATAACAACAGAAATGCCGGCACGCTTTGCAACAGATTTATTAATGCCGCTTAATACAATAAAACCTGAATCACAGAATATAGGCATGCCAACAATAAAACCTGTGAGGCTTAATGCAAGCGAAGCATTTTTCTCACCAACCATCTTTAATATAAAATTGGCCATTACTTTGGTGCTGCCTGTATGTTCAAGCAATACGCCAAGCGTTGTACCTAAAACGATAATCAATGCCAGCGAACGCATGATGTTGCCAAAACCATCTTTAACTGCGTTCAATATATCTTCAAAAGGCATTTGCACGCCAAGGCCAACAACAAAGCAGGCAATCAATAAAGCGAAGAAAGCATGTATGTGATATTTTGCTGTAAGCAAAACGATAACAACGATGCCTGCAACCAACCAAATAATTAATTGAGTAAAACCTGCTGCCATGCCCGGGTAAAAAATTTTTACAATATAAGGCTAAATTGATTGCTGCATGGTTGAAGTAAACACTGGTTTATAAAATGAAAAGCCCGGCGAACCAAAAAATCGCCGGGCTTTTTTATATGTTCTTAAACTTAATCAGCCTGTAAAAAAGGATAACGATAATCAGTTGGCGGATTAAAAGTTTCCTTGATGGTTCTTGCACTCAGCCAGCGGTAAAGGTTAAGCATGCTGCCTGCTTTATCGTTGGTGCCGCTTGCCCTTGCGCCGCCAAAAGGCTGCTGGCCAACAACAGCGCCGGTTGGCTTATCGTTGATGTAAAAATTGCCTGCCGCATTTCTCAATTTTTCTGTTGCTAATACAATTGCATCCCTGTCTTGTGCAATAATGCTGCCCGTAAGCGCATAAGGCGAAGTTGTATTAACCAGTTCTATTGTTTCTTCAAACTTATTTTCATCATACACATAAACAGTAAGCACCGGCCCGAATATTTCTTCACATAAAGCAACATACTTCGAGTTTGAAGTTTCTATAACTGTTGGCTCAATAAAATAGCCTTTGCTTTTATCGTAGTTACCTCCTGCTATAATTGTAGCATCACTGCTTTGCTTTGCCGCATCAATATATTTTGCAATACGGTCAAATGCTTTTTCATCTATAACAGCATTCATAAAATTGGTGAAATCTTCAACACTGCCCATCTTCATCGTTTTAAGTTCTGCAACAAGCTTATCCTTGATTGCTTGTGCAATATTAGATGGAAGATATGCCCTTGATGCAGCAGAACATTTCTGCCCCTGGAATTCAAAAGCGCCTCTTACCAACGCTGTAACGGTAGCATCAACATCTGCAGATTTATGCACCAATACAAAATCTTTACCGCCTGTTTCACCAACAATACGTGGATAAACTTTGTAATTGCCAACATTCTCACCAATCGTCTTCCACATTTGATTAAACACGCCTGTGCTGCCTGTAAAATGCACGCCGGCAAAATCAGGATGTGAGAAACATACATTGCCCAGCACAGGGCCATCAACATAAATTAAATTAATAACGCCATCGGGCAAACCTGCTTCCTTTAAAACACGCATGAACACTTGCGCTGCGAAGATTTGCGTGTGCGCAGGTTTCCATACTATAACATTGCCGCACATAGCAGCGCTTGTTGGCAAATTGCCGGCAATAGCCGTGAAATTAAAAGGCGTTACCGCCAGCACAAAACCTTCGAGCGGGCGCCATTCCATACGGTTATGCATGCCCGGCGCCGAATTAGGCTGTTGTTTATATATTTCGCTTAAAAAGTGAACATTAAACCGTAAAAAATCTATGAGCTCGCAGGCACTGTCAATTTCTGCCTGGAAAGCATTCTTGCTTTGCCCGAGCATGGTGGCGCCGTTTATCTGGTAACGGTATTTGCCGGCAAGCAAATCAGCAGCCTTAAGAAATATATGCGCCCTGTCTTCCCATGGCATAGCTGCCCAGTTTTCTTTCGCAGCGAGCGCCGCATTAATGGCTTGCTTAACATGGCTTTCATTGCCTTCATGAAAATAACCCAGCGTATGCGCAGTTTCATGTGGTGGGTGCAGGGCAACTTTATTTCCGGTGCGCACTTCTTCCGCACCTATATACATCGGGATATCAGCTTCCGCTTTTTTTAATTCTGCTACAACTTTTTTCAACTGCTTTCTTTCTGCTGAACCGGCAGCGTATCCATAAACCGGTTCATTTACCGGCATAGGGTAGGCAAAATATCCAAGACTCATAGTAAAAAATTTGCGCAAAGGTAAAGCAAGCGGCTTGCTTTATTTAACGCTATCGTTTGCACTGCTGTTAAAAATTGATCCGGATAATATTATATTTTAAAATTTTTAGCGGCAAGGTCTTTACGTACCCTGCTTAAACTTTCGGGTGTAATGCCAAGATAAGAAGCCACCAGTATTTGCGGCACCCGCAGTAATATATCGGGGTAAATTTTTATGAAATCAAGATAACGTTCTTCTGCTGTTGCACCGAGCAGCATATTTATCCTGTGCTGCAACTGGCGTATATGGTTATGCAGCAAATGGTTGGTGAATAAGCCAAATGCTTCATCTGCATTTGAAATGGTGCAGATCAGTTGCTCATCAATCATCGCTACATCACTGTCTTCAAGCGCCTGTATGAAAAATTGCGATGGCCTGTTAAAAAACTGGCTTTCCCTGTCGCCAACAAACCAGCCTTCCGGGGCAAACTGTATAATATGCTCTTTGCCCTTATTATCTATTGAATAATAGCGCAGCAAACCTTTTTCAACATAAAAAGATTGGCTGCATATTTCGCCTTCCCGCAAAAGAAATTTGCCTTTTTCAACGTGCTGCTTTTTTTGATTAGCTATAATATCATTTACTGCTTCTGCTTCAAGCCCGGTATTAGTGGTTAAGTATGTTGAGAAAGGAAAATGATTCATAGTTTAAAGCTAACCCGAAGATGATGAACAAAATATAATTTTAGAAAACTATTTCGCTAAATCACAATAAGGGCTTTTTGTTATTTAATTATTAAGTATATCTTGTTTTTGTCATTTATTTTTTACGTTTGGCTTGTTACAAACACTGCCATTATTTATAACTATGACAGACAGAAGGGCGTTTCTTAAAAAAGCTGCACTGCTATCAGGCGGCATAAGTTTAACGGGCAAATTGCCGGCATCAATCCAGCGGGCATTTGCCATCAATCCAAATGCAGGTTCCACTTATCTTGATGCAGAACATATCGTTTTCCTCATGCAGGAAAACCGTTCTTTCGATCATTGTTATGGCACATTACAAGGCGTTCGTGGTTTCAACGATCCGCGGGCCATTTCACTCCCCGATAAAAATAAAGTATGGGCGCAAACCAATGCTGAAGGTGAAACCTATACGCCTTTTCGCCTTGATATAAATGACAGCAAAATAACCTGGCTGGGTTCTTTGCCGCATAGCTGGGACGATATGGCGATGGCAAGAAATGAAGGGCATCATAATAAATGGCTTGATGCAAAAAGATCGGGGCGGAAGGAATGTAAAAACATGCCTTTAACAATGGGGCATTTTACAAGAGATGACATTCCTTTTTATTATGCGCTGGCAGATGCTTTTACTATATGCGATCAGCATTTCTGCGGATCGCTCACCGGCACCACGCCCAACCGCCTGCATTTCTGGACAGGCACCATTCGCGAAAAGCACGATGAAAATGCAATTGCCAATGTATATAATTCTGATGTTGATTATGGCAAAGAGGCCGGCTGGAAAACGTTTCCCGAATATCTTGAAGAGAACAATATTTCATGGAAAATATACCAGAACGAAGTAAGCATAGACACGGGTTTTGAAGGTGAGGAAGAAGACTGGCTGGCAAATTTTACCGATAATCCTATTGAATGGTTTAAACAGTTCAATATTCGTTTTGCAAAAGGCCATATTGCCTATTTACAAAAAGCCATTTATACACTTCCGGAAAACATAAAAACATTACAGAATACAATAAACAAATTACCTGCCGATGATGCATCTCTTGCTGATTTAAAGAAGAAACTTGAAAACCTGCAGCACAAATACAATTATGTAAAAGATGCAATAAATAAATACACGGCTGAAAGCTTTGATAAGCTTTCTCCGCTGCAAAAAAACCTGCATGAAAAAGCGTTTTGCAACAACAGCAACGATGCAGATTACCGCAGCCTTGAAACCATTACTTACGATGATAATGGCACAACAAGAACCATGCAGATACCAAAAGGCGATGTGTTGTACCAGTTAAGAGAAGATGTAAAGAATGGCCAGTTGCCAACTGTATCATGGATTGTGGCGCCTTCCAATTTCTCCGATCATCCCGGTTCGCCCTGGTATGGTGCATGGTATTTAAGTGAAGTGTTTGATATACTCACACAAAACCCCGAAGTGTGGAAGAAGACTATTTTCATTTTAAACTATGATGAGAATGATGGCTACTTCGATCATGTGCCGCCGTTTGTTCCGCCCAATCCATATAAAGAAAATAGCGGTAAAGCTTCTGCTTCCGTTAATACAAAAGAAGAATATGTAAGCAAGCAGCAAAGCTGGATGAAAGAAGATGCAAAACGCATGAAAGAACAGGCGGAAGGCCCGGTAGGGCTGGGTTTCAGGGTGCCGCTTGTAATAGCATCGCCCTGGAGCCGAGGCGGCTGGGTTAATTCAGAAGTATTCGACCTTACTTCACCTATTCAATTCATGGAACATTTTCTTTCGCATAAAACAGGCAGGAAAATTTATTCGAATGAAGTAAATAGTTTCAGAAGGGCTGTTTGCGGCAATCTTACTTCTGTTTTCAGGCCATATAATGGCGAAAACATTACGTTGCCAACGCCTGTTGACAGGATTCCATTCCTGGAAGGTATTCATAAAGCGCAGTTTAAAGCAATGCCGTCGGGCTATAAAAAATTGTCGCGTGCTGATATAGATACCTTAAATGCAAATGCGGTTGCTTCACCCTTCATTCCAAAACAGGAAAAGGGCACACGCCCTGCCTGCGCTATTCCATACCAGTTATATGCAGAAGGCAAACTCAACAACACTGTGTTCAATATTCAGTTTGATAATAAAAAAGATTTGTTTGGCGATAAAACAACCGGCGCACCTTTTATTGTGTATAATCTTTTAAATGATCTGCCACCACGTAATTATGTTGTGCTGCCGGGAGATACAATCACCGATGAATGGAATATAAATGCTGATGGCGATTATCATTTGCGTGTAAACGGGCCTAATGGTTTTTACAGGGAATTTATTGGCGATAAGGCAAATACTTTAATTGAAGTGGTGTGCAGTTATCAAAAAAACGCAAGTGGTTTAACCGGCAATATTGAACTGGGCATAAAAAATATGTCTGCACAAAAACAGGTCATTGAAATTATTGATAACGCTTATAAAGCAGCAGCTATTACGCAAACACTTGCGCCAAATGCAATTTTAGCTATCCCTGTCAATCTTAATAAAAGCAGCAATTGGTACGATGTGAGTATAAAAATAAAAGACAATAAAATTTTTGAAAGAAGATATGCCGGCCACGTGGAAACAGGCAAAGCCAGCATTACCGACCCTTTAATGGGCGGCGTGGTATAAATTATTTAGTTACTAATATCTGTGTATCTGTTGCAAATCAATTCAGCCCTGTATAAATTGATTAATTTTGCATTTTGATAGACAGAATCTATAATCTGTCGCACTAAACAGTGAATTGTGACAGCCGGCTAAGAGTAACAGCTATACACCTTTTGGCTCACTCACTATTCACTGCTCACAACTCACTATAATGACATTTACCCAACTTGAATATATAGTTGCTTTAGATACGCATCGTCATTTTGCCGATGCTGCTGCACAATGCTTTATCACGCAGCCAACACTTAGCATGCAGGTGCAGAAACTGGAAGAAGAATTAGGCGTGAAAATTTTCGACCGCAGCAAACAGCCGGTTTTGCCTACAGATCCGGGCGTTGAAATAATTGAACACGCAAAAAAGATTTTAGCCGAAAGAGATGCATTGAATGAAATGATCAATGCTAAAAAAGATCTTGTAAAAGGAGAATTAAAGCTGGGCATTATTCCAACACTGGCACCTTACCTGCTGCCTTTATTCATTCCATCCTTCACCAAAAAACATGAGCAGATAAAACTGGTGGTAAATGAATTAACAACAAACAATATCATCGCCAGCCTTCGCCAGGGTAAAATTGATGCAGGCATTCTTGTTACGCCTTTAAACGAAACCGGCATTAAGGAAGACGTGTTGTTTTATGAAGAAATGCTGGCTTATGTTTCAAAGAATAATGCTGTTTATAAAAAGACATATCTGTTGCCGAAAGATATTGATCCCGACAAATTATTATTGTTGCAGGAAGGACATTGTTTTCGTTCGCAGATGGTGCAGTTGTGCGAACTGCAAAAATCAAAAACACATTCGCATTTTGAATATGAAGCCGGCAGTTTTGAAACCCTGCGCCGCATGGTTGAACTGAACGACGGCATCACTATTTTACCTGAACTGGCCACACTTGATATGACGGCTGCCCAAAAAAACCACCTGCGTTATTTTAAAGCGCCTGTGCCGGTGAGGGAAGTAAGTATTGTCACGCACCGCGACTATTCAAAACGCCGTCTCATTGATGAGTTAAAAAAAGAAATTTTACTGGCTGTGCCCGACAAATTAAAAAAGAACAGGAAAGTAATGGTAGTGCCTGTTTAATGATATTGTTATTGCAGCAAAAGCAATCTTCCCGGCTGCAAAACGTTTACTAAGAATACTGTAAATTTTAAAATAATTTCAGCCTTTATTCAGTTAATAATTAGAATATTTGCCGCATGCAATTTGCCCGTTGTTTATTATTATATGTTTTGATAATGCATGTGCATTTTAGTGCAAATGCGCAACCGGGCACCACTGTGGATTTAAAGAAACCTGAGAAGTATGCAAGCCGTACGCTGGGTTCTGAAAAAACAACGGATGGTAAAATAGGCGCTGTAAAAAAATTCTACCAGAATACCATTACACATTATAACTATGTTTTTAATGCCAACGAGCGCTTAAATGAAATTGTTGAAAGGGCAAAACAGGGTTTTAAAGACGATTATACAAAGCTTCTTCCTTATTACAATTATTCTCTTGATGCAACGGCTGCCGATAATGATATAGATACAATAATTTATAAATGCAATGCCGGTATTTTACTGCACGACCTGCGGAATGATTGGGTGGATGACCTCTATCTTTTAATGGGCAGGGCTTATTACCTACGCAAAAATTTTGATTCGGCAGAACGGGTTTTTGCATATTTGAACTATGCTTTTGCACCAAAAGATGAAGGCTATGACATCCCGGTTGGAAGCAACGAAACAGGAACTGAATTTTCTATCGCCACAAAAGAAAAGAAAAAGCTGCTGAGCCCGCAGCCAAAAAGGAATGAAGATATTGTTTGGATAGCGAAAAATTATATTGAAGAAGACAAGCCGCACGAGGCATCTGCCATCCTCGAAATGCTGCGGTATGATCCGCATTTTCCCGAACGCCTGCGGCCATTACTGCATGAAACAATCGGTTATCTTTTTTATAAATCCGGTGCTTATGACAGCGCTGCCTACCACTTAAGCGAAGCAACCAGTATGGACGATGGCAAGCCGGATAAAGCCAGGCGTGAATATTTAACAGCGCAATTATTCATGGCAGCAGGATTAAAGAAAGAAGCGGAAGATTATTTTACCAGGAGCGCAGATCATACCGTTGATCCTTACATGGCTGTTTATGCAAGCCTGAATGCCATAAATGCCGCCGGAGATTCATCTGATGCAGCAGATAAAAAAATTACAAGTTTGCTGAAACTTGCCAAAAAAGACAGGTATGTGGCTTACCGCGACTTGATCTATTATACTGCGGCGCAGGTGTTAATGCAAAACAATAATTATGAGCAGGCATACCAGTTTGCCAAAAAAAGCATCAAATACAATGTAAATAATCCCACGCAGCACAGCCGCAGCTTTATGTTGCTGGGCGATCTCGAATATGCACGTCCCGATTACCTTCTTGCCAAAGCAGCTTACGACAGCGTAGATGCAGGCAATCTTGCTAATGCCGAAGACGAGGCAAGATTAACCGCAAGGCTTGCTGCTTTGCAGGTAATAGCCGCCAATGTAACGATTATTAATACCGAGGACAGCTTACAGGCGGTTGCGCGTATGCCTGAAGCAGCAAGGGCTGCTTTAATTAAAAAAACAGTTCGTCAGCTAAGAAGGGCGCAGGGATTGAAAGATGAAGATAGTTCTGTATTTATAAACCCTGCGGTTCAGCTCACTGGCAACAATAATAATACAGCGGCAAATGATTTGTTTGCGGCGCAGGCGTCGGCCAAAGGCGACTGGTATTTTAATAATAATACTTTAAAAAGCAGCGGCTATGCGGGTTTCCGTTCTGCCTGGGGCAACCGGCCCGATGTTGATAACTGGAGAAGGATTGATGCCGTATCAAAACAAATTGCCGCTGCCTCCCAGGGCAATCCCGATGGCAATGATACAGATATGGTTGATTCACCGTTAGGCGATCCAATGCTTAATGCCGGAATATCTATTAAGGATAATATTATGAACGGGCAGATTTCGTATGATGTTTTAATGTCCTACCTGCCTTTGACAGAAGAAAAGCTGAAAGAATCAAACAACAAAATTGCGGAAGGCTTTTTCAACAATGGTAAAAAATTCCAGGACGACCTGGAAGATTATAATGCAGCTATTAATGCTTACGACAGCCTCCTTACGCGTTTCCCTGACGATGCACATACTGAAGAAGCATTGCTTAACCTGCATTATTGCTACAATAAACTGGGCAGGAAAGCCTCTGCTGATTCGGTGGCCTCCGTTCTGCGCACAAAGTATAAAGACGGGAAGTTTACCGCTATTCTTAATAGCCTGAAAAAATCTAAAAGGGCAACGGAAAAAGACCCGGCCACAGAAGAATATGAGCGGATTTATAATCTTTTTATAGAGGGCAAATTTGATGAAGCCAAAGCGGCAAAAGCCGTTGCTGATAGTTCGTATGGCAACTCCCACTGGACGCCCCAACTGCTCTTTATAGAGTCAATTTATTATATATCGAAAAGGGAAGACAGCACGGCCATTGAAACGCTCACTTCATTAACTACCCAGTTTGGCAGCACGCCACTGGCAAAGAAGGCTGAAACGATGATTGATGTTTTGCGCAGGCGCCCGGAAATTGAGAATTATCTTACTAACCTGCAGGTAACCCGCTTACCGGAAGATGAGCCATCCCGTGTTGTAACTTTAAACAAAGTGGACAGGGTGGAGGAGAAGAAGGAACTGAAAGCAGATTCTGTAATTGAAAAACAAGGACAGGTTGCAAAAACAATTGTTGACTCTGCAAAGGAAATGAAAGCTGCGGTGAATTCTTATGTTTTCAACGCTTCAGATCAGCAGTTTGTAGGTATTATTTTAAATAAGGTTGACCCGGTTTATGCCAATGAAACCCGCAATGCATTTAACCGTTATAACCAGATAAATTTCTATAATCAGAAAATAAATATCAGTTCTTCAAAAATCAGTGATTCGTTGAGTATTGTGCTTTTAGGGCCTTTCAGTGATGCGGCAGAAGCGCTTATTTATTCAGAAAAAGTTAAACCTAAAGCGCCGGCTTCAATTATTCCCTGGTTAAAACCCGAAAAGTATAGCTTTACAATTATAAGTCAGTCTAATCTTGATATTTTAAACGACACTAAAGATTTAACCGGTTACAGGGAAATGCTGGAGAAAGTTTTACCGGGCAAATTTTAATTTCAGTTATGGGCAGGAATGCAAAAAAGAAAACATCAGGGATAAAAACATCTGTAAAAGTTTTATGGAGGGTATTTTTTATAGGCATCGTATTAGGTGTGCTATTGATTGTAGCGGCAGATTTTGGCCTGCTGGGCAAAATGCCATCAATTGAAGAATTGCAAAACCCTTCGGCATCACTTGCCAGCCAGGTGTTTGCAGATGATGGTACCCTGATGGGCAAATATTTAATACAGGACAGGATAAATGTAAAATATGCCGACATCAGTAAATATGCGGTAGAAGCCTTGGTGGCAACAGAAGACGAACGTTTTTATGAGCACAGTGGCATTGACCCCAAATCTGTGGCGCGTGCTGTTTTTTTATTAGGCAGCCAGGGCGGCGGCAGCACCATTACCATGCAAACCGCAAAAAACCTTTTTACCAGTAACTGGCAAAACAGCAATATATTCACCAGGATCCCGCAAAAAATAAAGGAAGGTATTATTGCCATAAAGCTTGAGCGCAATTTCACCAAAGAAGAAATTATTACTTTATATCTCAACACCGTTCCGTTCAGCGATAATATTTATGGTATCCGCAATGCGGCCAAAACATTCTTTCAAAAAGAACCCGACAGGCTCACCATTGAAGAAGCAGCCACTTTAATAGGAATGGTAAATGCACCCACTGCTTATAATCCGCGTTTATACCCGGCAAGGGCAAAAGAAAGAAGGGATTTCATCATTAATAAAATGGTGAACAGTAATTTTATTACACAAACGCAGGCCAATGCATTAACGGCAAAACCTATCGTACTTAATTATAGGAAGCTGAATGAAAATACAGGCCTGGCGCCTTATTTCAGGATGATTCTGGGCGAGGAAATGAAGAGATGGTGCAAAACGCATACAAAACCTAACGGCGAGAATTATAACCTGTACCTCGATGGTTTGAAAATATATACAACCATCAATCCCAAAATGCAAATCTATGCTGAGGAAGCCGTGGCTAAGCACATGGCGTATATGCAGAAAATCCTCAATTCACAGAGGGATATAAAAACAGGATCGGTGTGGAAAGGGCATGAAAATGTGCTGGAAGCAGCCATGAAAGCCAGCGACCGCTGGAGAAATTCAAAGGAAGCCGGCCTTTCTGAAGCAGATATCCGCAAATCATTCCAGGAAAAAACAAGCATGAAAGTATTTGCCTGGAACAATAACCGTGAAAAAGATACCGTGATGACGCCTTATGATTCCATTAAATATTCAAGGCAGATGCTGGAATGCGGCTTCATGTCGATGGACCCGTTAAGCGGCCATATTAAAGCCTGGGTGGGCGGTATTGATTTCAAGAATTTTAAATTCGACCATGTAAACATCAACACGCGCAGGCAGGTTGGTTCAACTATAAAGCCATTACTGTACAGCCTGGCCATTGAAGAAGCAGGCTTTACGCCTAATACTATGGTGGTTGACCAGCAGCAAAGTTTTGGCCAGTATGGCATGGTGCCTGCAACGGCGGCTTCCTGTACCGGCAATACAATGCCGATGATGTCGGCCCTCACCTGGAGCCGTAACTGCGCCACTGCTTACATTATGAAACAGTTGGGCGGAGATAAAGACAACCAGGGCGCTCAGCGTTTTGTATCGTTTTTAAAGAACTGTAATGTAAAGGCTAAAATTGAGCCCTATCCGTCCATTGCATTAGGCTCCTGCGAAATTTCTTTATATGAAATGCTGCAGGCATACAGCATGTTTCCCGGGAGAGGCTTTAACGTGCAGCCAATGTATATTACCCGTATTGAAGATAAAAACGGCAATGTATTGGAAACACGCACTTCGCAGCGTAAAGAAGTTATAAGCGATGTTACCGCTTATTTCGTTATCAGCATGATGGAGAACGTGGTAAAAGCAGGTACGGGGCGAAGGATGTGGAGTTATGGCGTAAAAGGCGCTATCGCCGGTAAAACCGGTACCACTAATGATAACAGTGATGCCTGGTTTATTGGTTATACGCCACAGTTACTTTGCGGTGTTTGGTCGGGTTGCGACGACAGGTTTATCCGTTTCAGCAGCACGACAAACGGCCAGGGCGCTTCTGCGGCTTTACCTGTTTGGGGTTATTTTTATAATAAAGTGGAAAAAGATAAAACGCTCCCTTATTCAGATACGGCAGGATTTGCCAAACCTGATGTGAACCTGAACGAACCAAGTTATGATTACATCAATAACAGCCAGATGGATTTAGGCGCACAGGGCGATAATACGGGCACCGGCCAGTCGTCTGACTACGAGCAGGGCTACGATAATACCAACCCTGAAAATATTGCGCCCGAAAGCAATACGCAGGATTTATATGATAATGAGAAATCGCCCACCGGTGAAAACGTAAACCCGGCAACCGGTAAAAATAAAAACCCGGCCAGCAAACCACCTGCCGATACAGCAAGGCCAAAAGCGGTAATGCCCAAAAAACCGCAGTAAACCAGGATTGGATTATCGGTAAAAAGGATTTGATCTTTCAGAAAAAGGATTGAATTATTGAGAAAAAGGATTTGATCTTTCAGAAAAAGGATTGAATTATTGGGAAAAAGGATTTGATCTTTCAGAAAAAGGATTGGATCTTTCAGAAAAAGGATTGGATCTTTCAGAAAAAGGATTGGATTATTGAGAAAAAGGATTGGGTCTTTCAGGAAAAGAATCGAATTAATAAAGAATGCTTTCTATAAAGTGCATACAAACATTTTTTGGGCTAAATAGAAAAAGAAATTTGCAAACATGTTTACAGGAATTATTGAAGCAACCGGCACTATTGAAGCAATTGAAAAGAATGGCACTAATGTAAGTTACTGGATTGCATCGCCGGTTTCAAACGAGCTTAAAGTTGATCAAAGCGTTAGCCATGACGGCGTTTGCCTTACAGTGGAAGCCGTTGAGAACAACAGGCACCGCGTAACCGCTATTGAAGAAACACTGTCTAAAACCAATCTCCTGTTCTGGCAAAAAAATACGCAGGTAAATATTGAAAGATGTATGCAGATGAATGGCAGGATTGATGGCCATTTGGTGCAGGGGCATGTGGATGCAACGGCTTCCTGCATTGAAGTTGAACAAAAAGATGGCAGTTGGGAATACCGTTTCCAGGTGCCTGCTGAGTTCACCCATCTTATAATTGAGAAAGGGTCGGTGTGTTTAAATGGAATAAGCTTAACCGCCTTCGATATAAAATTCAACAGCTTTAAAGTAGCTATAATACCCTATACTTATGCGCATACAAACATTCAGCGTGTTAAGAAAGGAACGGTTGTGAATATTGAATTTGATGTAATAGGAAAATACCTGGCAAGGTTCAGGGAAGTTTTTGGCAAACCCGGCACGCCTGGATACAATAATGCTGTTTAGGCTAATGTGAAGATGAACAGGGTTTATTTATTTGATAATGCTTGTTGTTACAATTCTTTTACAAACTCCCCGCAAATACTTTCAGTTTATTCAAACCCTTTTCCAGCAAGACTTTTGGCGTAGCAATATTCAGGCGGATAAAGCCTTCGCCATTGGCGCCATACATCGTGCCGGCATTAACCCAAAGCTGGTGTTTGTTCAGTAAGGTTTCAGCTATGGTTTCAGAAGATTGCCGCAATGCAGTGCAATCAATCCACACCAGATAAGTGGCCTGTAATGGTAACACTTTTAACTGCGGTAATTCCTTGTTTATAAATGCAGCGAGGTATTTATAATTGTTGTATAAATATTGCTTTAATTCCAGCAGCCAATCGTTACCATAATTATAAGCAGCCACCAAAGCTTCTGATGCAAAAACATTCAGGAATGTTGTATCCTGCTCGTTTAATACAGCTTCCAGTTGTTTGCGGATATTTTCATTTGCACTTATCATATACGCCACCTGTACGCCGGCGAGGTTAAAGGTTTTGCTGGGCGATGCGCAGGTGATGGAATGCATTAATGCTTCTTCATTAATGGAAGCGAATGGAGTGTGGGTGAAGCCATCATACACAAGGTCGGAATGTATTTCATCTGATATGACCAATACATTATGTTTTTTACAAATTGCATGAATCTTTATAAGATCATCTTTACTCCATACTCTTCCCACAGGGTTATGCGGATTGCACAACAGCATGAGTTTGGCAGATGGATCGGCAGTCTTTTGTTCGAGGTCGTTAAAATCAATTTTGTATCCGCCATTTTCATAAAGGAGGTTATTGCAAAGCGCTTCGCAGCCGCAGTTTTTTATAGAAATAAAAAAATGATTATACACCGGCGATTGCACGATTATTTTATCGCCATGCTTTGCAAATGCCCTTATAATAACTGATAAAGCAGGTATAATGCCGGGCACCGGAATTATCCAGTCTTTTTGCAATTGAAAATTATGGCTTGTTTGCCACCATTGCAATATGGCTTCATAAAACGCAGGCGGTGTTATGGTGTATCCAAATATGCCATGCTGTATGCGTTTGTTCAATGCTTCAATAATGGGTGGCGCTGTTTTAAAATCCATGTCGGCCACCCATAGAGGCAATACGTTTTCAATGGTTGATAAATCCCATTTTACAGAACTGGTATTATTGCGCGGAATGATCTCATCAAAATTATAATTCATACTGGTGCAAATATTTGCGGATGAAGATAGAGAATTGTAAAGTGAAGCCTGCTTGTCATCAGCTTTTGCAATATGCTGTTATTATTTTTTCAGCATACTGAATATTGCAGGAAATATTTTTTGCTGAAATGCGATTGACTGGTTTATTGCATTGGCATCAGCAATATTTTGATTGATGGCGATAACCGCATTGAGTGAAGGTATAATAACGATAAACTGACCGCCCCAGCCCATGCCATACATTATTTTTGTGTTGTTGTACGTGAAATGATAAAAGGTTAAAGCATAATCCGATTGCGGAAAACCCCAGTAACTTCTATATGTTTTGTGAGGCGTTAATAATTGCTGCACCCAGCTTTCCGCAACAATTTGTTTGCCATTATACACACCTTTGTTTAACAACAGTTCGCCTATTTTAATAAGCGCTTTTGTATTTAAACGCATGCTTAATAAACCGCTGCCATCATAATAACCGTCTGCCATTTTCATCCAGTCAGTATGGGTTATGCCA
Organism: Parafilimonas terrae; assembly: GCF_900115755.1. Lineage (GTDB taxonomy): Bacteria > Bacteroidota > Bacteroidia > Chitinophagales > Chitinophagaceae > Parafilimonas > Parafilimonas terrae. Next base: position 314,052 of record NZ_FOXQ01000004.1, on the reverse strand, counting down.
AGCGGTTGAAACAACATTTTCTGCGCAAAAGAATAGGTGTTCATTCCTGTTGCCTTGGTAAGTATTACCGAGAGTAAATGTGTGGCTGCATTATTGTAATGCCATTCCGTTCCAGGGCTTGCCGTCATCGGCTGTTGTAATGTATAGGCAGAAGGATCAGGCAGTTTTAAAAACAGGTCAAGGCGTTCAAGGTTTTCATGATACAAGCCCGAAGCCTGGTTCATTATATCATGTATGGTAACATTTTGTTTGCGTGCATCACTGTCGTTTTTAAGTTCAGGAAGATAATCAGCAATCTTTTCATCAACCGATGGAATAAAGCCTTTATCAATAGCAATACCTATCAAAATAGCAATTACATTTTTGGTTAGCGACTGATCATTAAATAAACTATCACTATTATAATGATTAAAATATTGATCGTATAAAACGGTATTGTTTTGCTTTACTATTAACCCGTAAATATTTTTATTGTTTTGAAGATAACTGAGCGTATCTAACGGTTGCTGCGCAAAACTTTTTATACAGACAGTGCAAATAAAAAAAAATAAACCAATCTTTTTCATTGTTATTGGATTGATGTAATGAAAGAAAACCCCTGTGCAATCAAAGATTTTCGCGTTGCAAATGTATATGCATTAAGCATCAGGTCAAAGCCTCCGATATGAACCGCATATCAGCCAATACACTGCAGGAATTAAATTTTTTGTTGATGCAAGGATCAGATCGGCTTTCCCTGCTGCAAAGTTTGAATAGCTGTTTCCAGGAACTTTTTAGAGGCATCATCCGGCGCTTGTAACAGCGCCGCCTTTGCATACTCCAGTGCTTTTTTATAATCGCCCATAGCAGAATAAATACGCATCATGCCTGTGTTGGTTGGCCATGCGCCTTTTTGCTTTGTATAATTTTGTTGGAATATATCGAATGCTTCTTTCAGTTTTTTCTCATTCATTAATTGCCTTCCGTAAAAATGTAATTCCAAAGCTGATGCATTGGCAACAGCCGTTTTCATAATTGCTGCCGCATCCTGTTCCTTACCCAATTTTTTTAATAGCGATGCTTTTACAGAAAGTGCGTTGAACGAACTTCGCCCACCCATATCTGGATCAACGGCCGTATTAATCCAGTTAAGCGCTTCATCATAATTGGTATCATTCATTACGCACCATTGTGCTGCTGCTTCAAGGCTTGCGGGATCGAAGCCTATAGCACCGCTCATCTGTTCACGAATATTTTCCAGTACGGTGTGCTTAAGGTCAATTGATACATGTATAGGAAAACTCCATCTTTCCCATTTCAGGTTAATATCAATTGAGCTGTCAGTTTGATTGCTGAAATCATATACAAGCCTTTCCTGCAAATCCGGTAAATTTTTTTGCTGAATGGCAGGCGCATGTAACACATCTAAGTCTTTGCGGTAAAAATAACTGCCCCATTCTTTCGTGTTTTTATTAAAGATGAGTTCGCTGCTGTCGGCCTGTACATCAATAAAAAAAGCATACTTACCTGCGGGCAATGTTTTCCCGTTAATGTTTACATCTGTTGAAAAAGACATGGTTGTACATTCATCAGCACCGGCACGCCACGGTGAAGCCACGTTTGAACCGTAGCCTAACACCTCATATCCGAAAGGCACTACATTGGTACCATAAATCTTTCCTTCACGGCCTTTAACGCCCGGGGCACTGTAATGAATTTCAATTTCTGTAACACCAACTTTTCTGCCGGTAAGGCAAATAATATTGGTATTGCCTGGTAAGCGCAATGCCTGGCCATTGATATTATAAAGCGTAGCGATAATAAAAGATGCAGTTAATAAGTGCTTTTTCATAGCAGTAAATTTTAAGCAAAGGAAAATTGATTCCGCTTAATATGCGTTACCACTAATCAATTAATGCAGCCATTTGATTATAACGTTAAATCTGGGCGGCCTGCGACAATGGTCTGTCCATAGAATAAAGAAATAGAGATGTATTTCCGCCTGTTGTATGCTTGTACTTCACAACCCAACGATGCACAGTACTTAACTTATTTTTTTGCTGATAAACCTTGTGTTCATCGTCTCATTTTCAAAGTAAATCATGTCAGCATCACCGAAAACAAGAATTGTTCCCATACCGTAACCAACTGTTTCACTGATTGCTTGTTTAGTATCTAATGTCTTGGTGTCAATGTTAGCGTTTTCACTAATAATGTAGCAAGTCTTGTTAGCTATTCCGTTTTTAAGGAGTGCTTGAAATATTGCATATTCTTCATCCTTCTTGATTGTGTCAAACAAGTTCCACTTGAAAAAATTGAAGTGAGAAAGGTCACTGATAAATTTGTGTCGGTTTTTAGCTGATGAAATAAACTGAATATAACGATCTTGTTTTGCCTTCTCGACGAATTTTTTGATAACCTTAATTTCTAAATCTGCATTTTGCGTCATACGAATGGATGTGTCAATTTATCAAGTTGTTTCAATGTCTAGTAAGGTTTGAGGGATGCCATTTAAAATGGCACGCATCAGGCCGGCTTTTCCGGGTTGATAGTTATTATAACTTCTTTAATTATTCTTTCTTTTTTATTGCAATAATTGTAACAATCGCAGATATAAATAAAGAACCAGCCATAAAAATATATGATGCGCCAAAACCGCCCGTAGTACCGTTGAGATAGCCAACAATATAGGAACCCACAAAAGAACCCAAAGCGCCAAAACTGTTGATTAAGGCAATGGCGCCCGCCGTGACATTAGCCGGTAATATTTCAGTTATGATAGCGAAGAAAGGGCCGTAAGGCGCATACATCATCATGCCGGCAATTACCAGCAGGGTGAATGACATCCAGAAGTTGCTGGTGCCGATTAAATATGAACCATAAAAAGCCAGCGAGGCTATAAGCAAACAAGGCCATATAAATATTTTACGGTTGAGGGTTTTATCAGAAAAATAAGAAACTGTTATCATGCCTATTACGGCAAAAGCATAAGGCAATGAAGATAACCAGCCGGTTTCTATCATGCTCATGTGCGGTGCTGCTTTAATGATAGAAGGCAGCCATATTACAAAACCATATACACCAATGCTCCATAATGCGTATTGCAGGCTTAATAGAATTACAGCTTTCGATTTGAATGCAGCTGCGTAATTTTTTACAGGCTTTATAGCCTGCTGTTCTTTTTGCAGGGCCGATTCAACAGCCTGTTTTTCTTCATCCGTAAGCCAGTTTGCATTAGCCGGCTTATCATTTACCAGCTTCCACCAGAAGAAAGCCCAGATAATGGCAGGCAATCCTTCCAGTATAAACATCCAGCGCCAGCCCAGCGAATGAATTAAATAACCTGATAAAATCGACATCCATAAAACGGTAACAGGGTTGCCCAGTATTAAAAATGTATTGGCCCTTGATCGCTCCTGTTTGGTAAACCAGCGGCTTAATAAAATTATCATGGCCGGCATTACAGCGCTTTCTACAACACCGAGCATAAACCTTATAACGATGAGAACGGTAACATTACTTACCAAACCTGTTGCGGCAGCGAGGGCGCCCCAGGCTATCAGCGACCAGAATATTAATTTCTTTGCACTTTTATTGGCTGCATAATGCGCTCCGGGAATTTGAAAAAAGAAATAACCCAGAAAGAAAAGCGAACCTAATAAAGAAGATGTGGCTGCGGTAATACCCAGGTCATGAGCCATTTCGCCGGCGGCTGCAAAACCAAAATTAGCCCTGTCTAAATATGCTAAGCTATAAGTAATAAATGCTACGGGAATTAAACGGTACCATCGTGATGGCGCAATTGTATTGTTCATGTGTTGACCTCACCCCCCAACCCCTCTCCAAAAGAGAGGGGCAGGAAGGCTTTGTAATTAAATTATAGTTTAAATATTCCGGGCCTTACCAAACTTTTCCCTTAACGGCGGGGAAATTTGAACCTAACTGAATATCCTGTCGTGCGAACGTTTATCATCCCACTGCGGAGTAGGTTCAAAATAACTTTTATCCTTTGGATGCAGATGCTGTTTCACTACTTCTTCATTCAGTTCAATACCCAGGCCCGGTGCTGTAAGCGGCAGGTTGGCAAAGCCTTTTGTAATAAGCGGCCTTCCATCGGTGGTTTTAACCAGGCTTTCCCACCAGGGCAAATCAATGGAATGATGTTCAAGCGCTAAAAAGTTTTGCGTGGCGGCGGCGCAATGCACATTTGCCATAAAAGAGATAGGCGTTCCGGCCTGGTGCATCGCCATAGCAACGCCATGTTCTTCAGCATAATCACCAATGCGTTTTGTTTCCAGCAGGCCACCTGATGAAGCGAGGTCAGGATGCACGATATCAACTGCATGAATATCTATCAGCGGTTTAAAACTTTTCAGCAGGTAAATGTCTTCACCGGTTGCGCAGGGTATTTCCAGTGCATCGGATAAAGATTTCCACTGATCAGTATATTCCCAGGAAATCACATCTTCCAGCCAGGCCAGCCTGTATTTTTCCATGCGTTTGCCTAAACGTATGCCGTTGTTTACATCAAAGTGCCCATAATGGTCTGTTGATAACGGAATTTCATAACCCACCATGGCACGAACATTTTCAACCAGTTTGGCCAGTTCATCCAGGCCTTTATCTGTTATTTGTATTTGCGTGAAAGGATGCGCTGTATTGGCATACGACATCGGGTTGCTCATATCGCCCCACTGTTGTAAATCGCCCCGGCTGTTCTCCCAGAATTTATTATTTACCACCGCGCCTTCAACGCCTTTCAGTTCGTTAATGCTTAAATCCATCTTCAGCCAGGTATAGCCTTGTTCATGCAGCCTGTAATCAATTAATTTTTTCTGTTCTTCCGGCGAGCCTGCTTCCGGCGTATCGGCGTACAAACGGATTTTATCGCGATACCTTCCGCCCAGCAATTGCCATGCGGGCACGTTATAGGCTTTACCAACTATATCCCACAATGCCATTTCAACTGCGCAAACGCCGCCTGCCTGCCGGCTTTGTCCGCCAAATTGTTTAATGAATTTGAATATCTGTTCCACATTACACGGGTTCATGCCGAGTATGCGGCTTTTGAGCATGAGGGCATAGCGTTCATCGGCGCCATCGCGCACTTCGCCTAAACCATAAATACCCTGGTTGGTATCTATGCGGATGATAGCTGTTCTGCCCAAAACCGTAGTAACGCAATAACGCATATCGGTTATTTTCAGGTCAGATGGCGCTGAATTCCGGTTTACTTTCTGGGTGCTTTGCGCTACCAGGTCTTCTACCGGAGAGAGCATAAAAGCGCCGCCGAGGGCAATACCGCTCATGGCTGTCTTTTTAAAAAAAGAGCGGCGTGAATTTTCATGTTGCTGCAGTTCTTTCTGAATAGCTGCTTCATTGCTTTCAGGTTCTTTTAAACCAAGCTTCGTTAAAATTTTTTGTGCAGGAGTCATATTGGTAATTGTGGTTTTATGGTAAGCAAATATTTGTGAGTAGTGTTGTTGTGAATGGTGATGAATTAATGCCGGTTACTTAAGATTTAATTCTTGAATAATCAATAATCAATGCTCAATATTCAATAATCATTTTGCTGGCGTTTACAATTGAACATTGAGTATTGTTTTGTTCCTGCCCGATTGATTCGGTCAGGCGGGAAATATTGAGTATTTTTCTTAGCAAAGACATTAAATAGTGAATGATTGAGCGGTAAGTGTTTACTCACCAGTTCCGTTCCTTCATATAATCATCCAATTCTTTCTTCGTCATTGGAAGGTCTTTTTGTGTACCCAGCCATTGCAGGAAATCTTTTTTAATATCATCTGTCCATTGCTGGTCTATTTGGCCCGGCGTGTATTTGCCTTCACGCAAACGCTGATGGCCGAAATCGTCCCGCAGCATTACAAATTCGGAGTTCAATACGAGGTCTGCAAGGTATTGTGCCGGTATAAATACAATGCCGCCTTTCTTTGCCAGCACTACATCGCCGGGCATTACGGTGGCGCGGCCAATGCGGATGGGCACATTAATGCCGGCCAGCATCATCTGCTGAATGTAAGAAGGGTCATAGCCTTTTATCCAGCCATTAAATCCCTGTATTTCTTCGAGGCCTTCCACATCGCGTACAGAGCCGTAGAATATTACACCGCGGTGCGATTTTGCATAAATGGCATTGCCAAGGTTATCGCCAATTAAGGTGCCGTCAACAATTTTTCCGTAGCTGTCGGCCACATAAACATCGCCGTTTTGCAATACATCAATCGGCCATGAATTGGGCGCTCCTATACGGCCTTCGGCTTTGCCGTTTGCTTTAACGGAACTGTCAAAATCCGGGCGAAGCGGCATGTACTGGGCTGTAACAACACGGCCTGTCATAACACTGTCGGGGCGAATAACCATCCAGTCGCCTTCAAACTGGTTTTGGTAGCCTTTGTTGCGCAGGTATCCCCAGGCTTCTTCGAGCGACACATTTTTTAGGCGTTCCAGCAGGCGGTCTGATGTTTTGGGGCGGCCGTCTGCAAAGCGTTCACCTGTCCATTTTGAAGTAAGCATTTTTACCTGTTCCGGCGTTGGTGTAATTTGTTGGGCATGCGTGTAAGAAATGAAAGCAGCAAGCAATGCAAGGCAAATCGTTTTTTTCATCGTATGGCTTTAGTTAGTAAATATTTATAGGCTTTAAAGTAAAGGAATTTTTAAATAGAAAAGGGCAATTCGCCCAAAAAAATCAACCGATTGCATAAATTGGGGAGAAAACTTAATATTGAAGAATAATAATTGAGATTATTTAGCAGAAAATAAATGTCTTGCACGTTTGCAAACATTAGCTGCTACAACAGGCTTTTTGTATATAACCGTACAGCCTGTAACTTCATGGGTATAATATCCTCAATACTTATCAATTTTATATTTTCAACTGTTGAAAAAGGTTTTAGCCAGGTAAAAGGATATAAAACAAAATCAACTTTTATCGCATTGATGCTAAACATCATCATTTGATTTTGTTCGAACAGTAATGATGCTGATGGAAATGATTTGGTAATAACCTGAAAAACCTGTGAAATATCGAAAGCTGTATTTGTAAAGAAATCAAGATCTATTGAAACTCTGTGGCCTAATACTAAAGCAAGGCTGGTGCCGCCAGCCACCTAAACCAAATTTGTGTGAGTTTATGTGTTTACATGTTTACAAGTTAATTTGACTTACAAAAATGTTTTATAACAAGTGGGCCCGTGAACTTGTGCACCTGTAAACATTTAAGCTTCTGTCTTCACTTCACACGGATAGCCAAACAGGCAGCGGCTTTTTATTATTGCAGCCACTTCATCCGGTACAAATTCTTCCCAGCCGGAAGCGCCGGCTTTTATCAGCTCAAGCACCTTATCCGGCTGAACATTCAGGTTGTCTTTGTTGTAGTCAGGAATGTCTTCGATCTTATTGTTGGCAAGGAGATAATGATAAAGATCTATTAAATGTGGCGGAAGCTGAAACTGCTGGCATGTTTGAATAACACCGTTGCGCATAGTGGGATAAATAAACAGCTTTACATTACGGCTGAATAACCTTGCAAACGATTCCAGGATTCCGCCCGGCAGGGCAGTGTAATGTTCTTCGGAAAAAATATATTCGAGGTTGGGATAGCCCAGCACTACGCCCATCTTCAATTTGGTAATGGTAGAGAGATATGATACCAGCTTATAATATTCGTGAAAATTGGAAATCATTACCGTTTGGCCAAGTGAACATAAAATATCAACGCGGTCAAGAAAATCCTTTTCATCAATATCGGCATCCAGTTCATTTGAATTGCGTTCTTGTAAAGCCTGCAAGGTGAGTTCTGTAACTACCACCACATTGTTTGAGTCAACATCCGGTTCTTCAAGAAGCTGTTTTATGCCGGTCTTAAGCATATCGATGTGCACATTAATAACCGGCCTGAAACGGCCACGTACCACCATTATATGTTTTTTATACAGCACTTCGCTTGGCTGCAGGTTTTTGCCATCGGGACCAAAAACAGCCGCATCGGAAAACTCAAGCTTAACGAGGTGAAGGCTCATCAGCCGGTTATCAACCTTTATAAAGCCGGGGCCTTCAAAACGGATCATATCAATCTGAATACGGTCTTTCGAGAGGTCATCCCTTAATGAAAGCAAAAACAAGGTTGGGTTTTGATAATACCGGAAGCAGGCATAAATAAGGTTCACGCCCAATATACCCACGGCCTGCTGCTGCAGGTTATTATCATTATCTAAAAGTTTTACATGCAGCACCACATCATTATAAGCGCCGCCGGGTTCCAGTTGAAAACGTACGCCCATCCATCCATGGCCCACATTTGTTTTATGATAGTTAAGCGCTGCAATCGTATTGGCATAAGCAAAGAAAGTGGAAGAAGGGCCACGTTGTTTTTCAAGACGCTCAATCAGCAGCTCATATTCTTTGTCGAGCATCTTTATAAGCCTGCTCTCGCTTACGTAACGTTTTTTTGCATCGGCGCCGTAGATTTCGTCTGAAAAAATCATGTCGTAAGCCGACATGGTTTTGGCAATGGTACCCGATGATGCGCTGCTTTAAAGAAATTGGCTGCCACATCCTGCCCGGCGCCTATTTCGGCAAAAGTGCCATATATCTTCGGGTCAAGATTTATTTCGAGTGCTTTTTGCTTGGTGCCTATGTTACTGCTTTGCGGAGGAGTTGTTGCCATGAATGTTTTTATATTCAGCGGCAAAGTTAGGTGTGAAAAGAAACACAACTGCTGTGCAGAAGGTTTAGCATTATGTCTTTCTCAAAAATGCGAAAACTTTTACCTGCCGGGTTACATTTTGCAGATTTCTTTATTAATGACGCTATGCTTTACTTAATTACATATCGCTGCATTAAAAAGCTGTCAATTGAAAAGCAGGAAAAAGAACGTTGTGTATTGAATGGTTTATTATTCTTCAAGTATTCCAAAATACGCTTCATGCATCAGGCGAACCTTTCTCCTGATGCGGCGCATGAAACTATTTGGTGATATAATTTTTAGACCTTCGCCAAAACCGATCAGCTCACGTTCCAGTTCAAAGTTGGGTATAACATCAATGCAAAAACAATTCCGCCTTTGCGCTCTTCAATAATTTTTTGCGAAGTATGAATAGGTTTTGTTTTGATGTATGGCGCCAATATTCAACTTTGCAAATTATTTACCACCATACTTTTTCAACGGATGTTTTTTAGCATGATGAACAGCAATGATTTCAATAACATCAACTTTAATTCGATAAACAATGAGATAAGGAAAACGATGAATTAAAAAATCTCTGAGTTCTTTTCTTTCATCAATAAAGCTGTAATGTTCAGGATTGTTAGCGATTTTTTGATAGGCAGTTTCAAGTTCTTTTAATAATTCTTCACCGAGACCGATGCATTGTTTTTCATACCATGCGTACGCTTCGTCTTCATCGTTGTGCGCAAATGGAGTGATTATAAGTTTATGCGCCATGTTTGTGTTTGTTGCGAATCATTGCATGAGATTCTTCAACTGAATATCCATTGCTGCTGCTGTCTTCAAACATTTGTATGCGCTCATAAAACGAATCAAGGTCTTCTTTTGAATATTTATTATTAATAGATGAAGATTCAAGAATCTGTAGTACAGCATCAAGTTGAGTGTCGCTGGCTTTATCAATCAGTTTATGAATTTGGTCGCGTATTTCAGAGTTTATCATAATCAAAAAATAATTAAACTTTATAGTATATGCAATTTACAAAATACATGATAAACTTTAGTACGGATATTGTCACTCAAGTTCTGTAGTACAGCGAGTGATATAATCATAATGCATCACTACAATAGATAAAAGCAAACCACAAAGTCACAAAGGCTCAAAACATCACAAAGACTTCGTGTCTCCGTGCCTTCGTGGCAGCAAAAACAAACAACATGAAATTAAAAATATCCGCCAAAGAATTACGTGCTCTCGGTTATCCCGAAAGCCCTGTAATTCCGGTAGCGATGAACGTGATGGAAAAACATTTTAAACATCACACAAAAGAAGAAGCGTTTGATATTTTAAAAGCGGTATTACAATCTCCGAAAGAATATGCAACGCATGAAACACTGCAACCAATTGCAGAGAAGCTGCTGCCTAAAGCCCCCTCTCCCTTTGGAGAGGGGGTTGGGGGTGAGGTCTCTTTAAACAAAGAAGGCATTCACTTCAATATTTTCGGAAGAGATGAAATTGAAGAAGGTGCCATGCATCAAATGTATGCCGCATCAAAATTGCCGGTGGCAGTTGCCGGTGCATTAATGCCCGATGCGCATCATGGTTATGGTTTGCCCATCGGTGGTGTGCTGGCAACAGAGAATGCGGTGATACCGTATGGCGTTGGTGTTGACATCGGCTGCCGCATGTGTTTAAGCATTTTTGATATTGATGTAAAAGACCTTACGCAACGTGAAGCATTCTTTACACGTGAACTCGGTGAAGCTACTTTGTTTGGCAGCGGTGCACAGTTTCAACGTGCAGAAGAACATGAAGTGATGGACAATAAATTGTTTTATGAAATGCCGTTGCTAAAAAATTTGCATGGCCGTGCATGGAAACAATTGGGTTCATCAGGAAGCGGTAACCACTTTGCAGAGTTTGGTATTATTGAGGTGCCTGCAACAGATGCCACGCTGAATGTTTCTGCAGGCATGTATGTCGGTTTCTTAACGCACAGTGGTTCACGTGCATTGGGCGCAAACATTGCGCAGCATTATACAAAAATTGCAAAACAGAAAAGAAGATTGCCGCAGGAAGCTGCAAACCTTGCATGGCTTTCATTAGATGAAGCTGAAGGCACGGAATATTGGCTGGCCATGAACCTTGCGGGTGATTATGCAAGTGCTTGTCACCATGTGATACATGCAAAAATTGCGAAGCAGTTAGGTCGCAAGCCCATGAAGATGGTGGAGAATCACCACAACTTTGCATGGAAAGAAATGTATGATAACAAAGAAGTGATTGTGCATCGTAAAGGTGCCACGCCTGCCGGTAAAAATGTGTTGGGTATTATTCCCGGCAGCATGACAGCGCCCGGCTTTATTGTAAAAGGCAAAGGCGAAGAAGCTAGCATCAACTCCGCATCGCATGGCGCCGGCAGAAAGATGAGCCGCACACAAGCCATGGCAAACATTACGCATAATGCATTGAAAGAAGAGCTTGCCAGGCACAATGTAAAATTGCTCGGCGGCGGTTTGGATGAAGCGCCATTTGCGTACAAGGATATTGAAGTGGTGATGCAACATCAGAAAGCGTTGGTGGATGTGGTGGGCAAGTTCACGCCAAAGATTGTAAAGATGTGCGGCGCCGAAACTAACCGTACCAGGAAGAATTCAGAACCATGATTTATAGGATTTGTCTGATTGCGCTGATTATAATTTTTAATCAGTCAATCAGTATAATCAGGTTAAAATCGTGGTTTCATTTTGGGCTGTAAGCTGACAAACATAAAACCCAATAATTCAAATGATCAGCAGCTTACAGATGTAGATATTATGCGCTGCAGTAAAAACAATTAATTGTTTATAGTTATGTTTATTACGGTGTAATTACCTTTGAAGTATAACCTATGCTTCACACGTATTGCTGTTGTGCTTTATGGAAAATATAACCGTATAAAATTGCTTTCGTTTAAATAGTATGAAAGACTCCTCTAAAATATTTATTAACTACAGGCGGGAGGATACAAGCGGCTACGCAGGCCGGATAGCTGATGCGCTTGCATCAGAATTTGGAGAGGATAATATATTTATTGATGTAACGAAAATTAATACCGGTTCAGATTTCACAGAAGTAATTACACAGGCATTAGACCAGTCTCGTTACCTGCTTATACTGATTGGTAATACCTGGCTTAATTGTAAAGACAGTGCAGGCAACAGGCGATTAGAAAATGCTGATGATTTTGTGCGCAAAGAAATAAGCCTTGCCATTAAAAGAAAAGTAAAATTAATTCCTGTATTGCTTGAGGGCACACGCATGCCTGATGCCAGTGCATTGCCCGATGATATAAAAGATTTATGTAAATGGCAGGCAATAGAAATTACAGATTCGCGATGGAAGTTTGATGTTGAAAGGCTGATCAAATCTATCAACCTGCGTAAAAAGCTTTTTGTTTTTAACCGTAAACTGGCATTGCCGCTATTGCTGGTGTTGTCGGCGGTTATAGCTTTTGGTATCTGGAAAAAAAATTCAAATGGAAATATTACGCATCCTTCAACACCAAAGGACTATTACAGCAGCGCTAAAATGTTTGAATTAAGCGGAGACTTTGCAAACGCACAAAAATCGTATAAGCAATACCTTAAATTCAACCTGCCTTATATTGATCCGCATTTAAGTTACCAGTCCATGCTTAAATCACAGGAAGGTATAAATGCAGCGCGCCAGGAATATAAAGCGTTGCTTTCAACAAATGCAACGGCTGTAACAACGTTTGCAAATGCTTTGCTGGCTGACAGGGAGATTGCCATTAAAAACCTGCTGCAACTGGTAAAACAATATCCTGATTTTGCACCGGCATTTTACGAGTTAGGCAATGAATATTCGCAGGATAAACTGGGGGAAAGATCTTTAACAGAAAAATCGCTGGAGCGAACTTACTTAACCGAATTTCTTCACCTGGATTCGCTGGGTGATAATCAAAAGTATTATATAGATAAAGCAATTGCTGTACAACAAACTAAAGATGCTGTTACAAGATTAAAGCAGGCAGATTATACAACAGCAGCATTAAAAAACCAGGTTGAAATGATCTATATGCTGGCAAATGATGGCTGGCATTTATACACAAACATTGGCGAACCGGCAACGAAGATCTATTATAAATTTAATAACGACACCGGCTATCGTGCCACGGGCTTAGCCGGTTATCAGCGTTCAGGAAGAGAGGTCCCAGACCCGGATATGTTTGTTGGCCGTTTAAAAAACGGGCAATACCCGGTAAGTGTAAAATATATTGACATGAAAGGGCAGGAGCAGGGGCCATTTAGTTTTATGCTTGACACGCAGAAAGAAAGGATGATAAGTGTAAAGAAAAATCTTGCACAAATGAATTGGGTAAGCTTTCAAAAGTATGACAACAAGCTGCTTGTTTATTTTACTTCGCTGTTAAGCGACAGGGATGTGATTAAAGCAATTAATTATTCTCTAAACAACGAATCATTATCTCAAACATTTCCGGTTCAGCCCTGGACGAAAGGCGGCATACCGGAAATGCAGGAGCATATTTATATTGAAGCACCTTCTTCAACAAAATATATTGCTGTAAAGCTCACATTTATAGATGGCAGCGTAACAGAGCTTAAACGGTTTGATAATGAGGCGGCAACTGAGTAAGTAAATTATGCTGAAGGAACTGAGATAAAAGTGTTCAACTAAAGCTGCTTCTAAATTCCAGCGGTGATTGTTTTGTTTTTGTTTTAAACAAGCGGCTGAAAGATTACGGATGTTCAAAACCTGACTTTCCGAAGGTTTATATACTATCAATTTTCCCGCTTGCAAGCAATGTTGCAAGATTATTTAAAGAAGTATTAAAACTATTGGCAAGCTTCTTTTTAAACAAAAAAGGGAATACAATACGATTGATGAACTTATCACGCAGATACAGATCAAATGCAACCAGCGTTTTATTTTAAGCGATTGATTTTAATGTTATAAACAAACTTTGTGTTTTGCGCTCATCCGTTTCACTTAAACAAAAAACATCGCCCATATCTTCAAAAGAACTTGAATAAAAAACAGTACTGCCTTGTCTTGTAACAACTCTGAATTTGATGCCTAAATGATAAATAGGATGATTAATGTTGTCCACTTTTATCACGCCGTCCTGCCATTTATTTCTCAAAGATAAATTCCCCATGACGCTTAAAACCGTCACCAGGCCTGCATCTATTGTCTTTTCAGCCCTCAGCACTTTTATCTTTTGCCTGCCTATTGTTTTATCTTCCGGCGGATCGGCCTCTATTTTTTGTTTCAGGTTAGTAAGCATGCAATAGGTAAAATCAATATTGCCATTTTCTGTTTGTTTTATACCATGTTGCCATTGCATCCACTCCGGAAACAGTTGGTTGCTTTCCTGCCCGGCTGGTGAAGTATTGGTATCAAGCCAGTACTCATGCAGGTTTATATCATTTTTTAATAACTGGTGGGCAATAATCACGTCTTTCCCAATAAGCTTATTAAAATCTTTTACGGTGTAAGAAGAGAATTCGCCATAATGTGTTATTATTTTCAGGCTCAGGTTTACGGCGCTTTTGCAGGCAGCGCAAATGCACAAGCGTGTTTTCTCATAGTTTTTTAATTGCTTTTGAAAATTGCAGAACATTTTTTCAACCTGGCCGTATATCTCTTCAAAAGACGGGCTGTTGCCAAAACGATAAAATAATACTGCATCCCCTTCCACTTCAGAAATTTTCAATCCCATTTGATTGGAGTTGATGATGTTTTCCAGCAGTTCTTCAATTATGATGCGGCTATGTTCAATTTCGTTTTCGTGTACAAATTTTGTAAAGCCGCTTATGTCGGGAATAAAAAGCAAGCCTTTATCAGCCATACAAATTTTTTATAAAAATGAAACAGTTTGGTGGTTAGCTATTAAACGGCAACTGCAATGAACTTTAAATACTGTTTTACTGAACTTATAAAAGAAAAAGGTTTAGGAAACCGCATTCATCCCTATACATCATTGGAAGAGCGTTGCGCTGATATAACGCTTAAAAATAAAAATGGTAAATCACTTTTTTTATTGAACTGAAGGATCCAACAGCAAGAGATGGCGAGAGCGTTTTGATGGCAATGTAATTATGCGTGAAGCTGAAAGAGCGCAGCGAATCGAAATACAATATTTCGGCAATTGTAATTTTTTGGCTTGCGCTTTTTTCGATGTAAATAAATTTTATGATAAAGTAAGTATGAAGGTGTTCCAACGTCCCATCTGTAGAGCTGATAGCAGCTATTACTAAACAAGCAACTGGCGCAAAAAAATTAAGATCAGGTACATAAGCGCTTTGATATGTACCCAAAAGTGCAAAAACGGGTACATATAGCTTTTCCTATGTACCCAAAAACTAAAAAGAATGGATATTATTCCAAATAAAATTTTTTTATTTCGGTACAATGCTTACAGCTCAAAACCCCGTACCTAAAAGGAAAGTAAGAAAATTCATGCAATATCAACGCTCAACTGCTCAAAAATCTGCACAAAAAAATCTCAATCATAGAATGAAAAAAAGCGTTGAATATCTCTTTTAACTTTTTGGTTCTTTTTGTCAAGAAAAAGAGCAGAACAATTATTATAAGCAACGCAATTATGAAATCCTTGCTTTCGCAGAAAGGATGGCGAACTGGTTATAATTTACATTATATTAAGTCACAATGCATAATTTTTAAATAAAACAAATTAGTAAGTTTGAAAAAAGAAATAAGCTATGGCAGTTTCAAAAAAAAAGGTAATAGAATCAATCAATGCGATGCCTGAAGAAGAGTTTGTGGATATTGATGTGTTGCTTGAACGTATTATGTTGTTGAACAAAATTGAAGCTGGGGAAAAGAATATTGATGAAGGCAAAACATATACAACAGAGGAAGCTAAAGAAAAGCTATCAAAATGGCTTCAATAACCTGGACGGAAAACGCTTTAAATGATATTGACAACATTGCTTCGTACATCAGCAAAGACTCTGAATTTTATGCAAAGCAATTTGTAAGAAAATTAATTGACGCGACCCTTAAGCTTGAACGTTTTCCTGAAATTGGTGGGACGATTCGTGAATTACCTCAATCAAATTACAAGCAAATACTTTTTAAGAAATACAGAATCATTTACAGAATTGAAAATGATAAGATCTATATAATCACTGTGCACCATTCAGCTCGTTTGCTTGAGAACAATGACACTTTCAGGGATTTATCAGATGAATAGGGTTGTATACGCTCAAAGGCTGCCGTAATCGAAGTGGAAAGCACGCAGTGTAGTGAGGACTTATCTCTTTCACTATATTTTTCAATTATCTCGATGAATGCTATCGCATTTGTAACGGATAGCCGGAACCGCAGCCTTGCCTTGGCTCGTGTTGAAACAAACCAAATCTTTTGGCCCTATTCCAATAATTTCAATCTTCTTTTCACAAATGCATTACTTCTTTTTGCATGTGAAATACCAATTATATAGATCATTTCTTCTGAAACCAGGTAATAAATTTTGTAAGGAAATTTTGAAATAATATGTCGTCTTACAGGTTGTTTAATAAATGAATAGTAAAAAGGATTTGCTTGAATTTCTTCCAGGGATACAAGTAAGCTGTTATAAAAACGATTGCCTAAACCTTTCAATTTTTTTTCATAATAAGTAACTGCTTCATCTGCATCAGTAAAAGCAATTGGTTTTATTATAAGTTTAAAAACCATACTTGCCGGCAAAATATTTTTTAAGTTGCTCAAGGCTCATACCCTCAGTGGGATTGGCTTCGTGCAATTTCAGGCGTTCTTCTGCAAAAGCAAGCTCCTCATTTGTTATAGGCATTAGGCTTTCTTCCACACTGCTCCATAATTCTTCTGCAAGCTCAAGTTTTTCATCTGCAGGCAAAGACATTAATTCCTTTTTATTATAAGACATTTTAATCTTTTTATCAAAGATACAAAATTGAATCTTTATTGTTTACACGCTTCGCTCATAACTATTTTAATTGCATCAATGAAGCTACGCATTCTCCTGTCGTCGAAATGACGCGCAAGAACTTTATTTCTTCTTGCAATATCGTGTTCAACTGCTTAAAAAATCTGCACTGCAAAAGCTCAATCAAGGCGAATAAAAAACTGCTGAAACAAGCGAAGGAGCTCCGCAAGCACAAATAAAATAAACATAAACCTGAGTAAGTATCATCCGTTACTGATCTTGCTGTATAGAGTGACGAAAGCAAGCATGTCCTAAAACAGCGTTGTATAAATAGAATACATATAGTTATCCGCCACTTCGCTGGCTTTGAAAGGAATATCTTCATCAAACAATTCCGCCAGTTTGTTTTCAAGCCCTGCAAGAAATGCAGGTTTCAGTTCGGCGAGAAAAGGCCCTTCCAGTTGTTTGCGGTTCGATGAAAAAACAATGCCTTTTTCTTTCATGGTCCGCACCACATACAATACCGGTTGTACATGCCGGCTGCGTGATTTTTTCTCATACGCATCAGCATAAATCATAGTTTGTATTAGCGCCTTGTTAATGTATTTATCATTCGTATCAAAAAGTTTATCAATGGCATTGAAACTGAGTTCATCTTTGCCGGTTTTATAATCCACAATTCTTGTTACGCCATTCTTAACATCAATACGGTCAACAATACCAAATATTTTAATGCTTTCCTTTTTGCCTTTTAGCTGAAAAGGAATTGCTGCATTTATCTTTTCTTCCAGCGCCATAATGGTAAACGGCGCATCTTCCATATCGCGTTCGGTAATAATATTGATGTAAGCATCCACTATTGCCAGCACCACCTGCTGCATGCCGGAGAATTCATACGTATCTGCATCCGGCATATTGCGCACTTTGGCAAACGCTTTTTTTATAAGTGCATCTTTTTGTTGAAGGCGTTCCTGTATCCATTCTTTCGTTACTTCCTGTTTTAACATAGGGCGATAAAAATTTTCCATTGCCGCATGCAGTATAGAACCAATTTCATTGGCTTCCACTACAGGCGTTACTTCTTTCGGCTCTTTTATGTTGGCCACATAACTAAAAAAGAAATCAATGGGGTTAGCGATATACGTGGTGAGGGCAGAAGGCGACAAGGTTTTTTCCTGGCTAAGATAGCGCTGCAAACGTTGCCTTACCATCGGGTTCTTTTTATCAATTTCTATTGTTTGTTTTTCCGCTGTCTGCACCGGTAAATCCAGTTCATAATAATTAAAGTTGAAACCACTTTCATATTCCAGTTGTTTTAAAATACGGCTGGGTTCGCCGCTGGTAGTTTCATCAGTAAGGTTGTTATAGACGATGGAAATATCTTCGGCCCGTTGCAACAAACGATACACCATGTAGGAAGAAATGGCATCAAGGTTTTCCAACACCGGCAGGCCATAAACCCTGCGCAAACTGTCGGGTATAAAACTATTGCCAATAGACGTTTTTGGAATGATGCCTTCATTAAAACCAAGGAATACAACTTTATTAAAATTAAGGTTCCGCGTTTCGAGTAAACCCATTAGCTGGATTCCCTGCAAGGGGTCGCCGCTTAACGGCACATTAATGTTTTGCAATGCTTTTTGTATAAGCGTTATTACAAAAGGCAGCTCTTCATTTTCCAGGTAATCTTTAATGTTATCGTTAAGCCGGTTGAGCTCATGAATGGTTTTTACAAACAACTCTGCATCTATATTCTTTAACTGCTTTTGTTGCGAAAGATTATTCAGCACAAAATTCAATACATCCAGCAAGGCTGCTATTAACTGTTTGGGTTGATGTATATGTGTAAAGAATTTTTGCAGCATACCGCCCTGCCGTATCAAACGGTTTTGTTCTACATGTACAATGTTCTCATCAATCAATGCCTTTCTTATTTTATTCTTCATTTTCTCACTCAATCCCGTAAGCGGGTGTGTGAGGAAAGACTCAAGCTGCTGGTAGGTAATATGCGTTGATGAAGACTTTAATATATTGGTGTTGTTGAACATTTCTAACTGGCAGCTTAACCATAAATCTGCCAGCCCAAACACCGAAGAAATGCCCAGTGGAAATCCCATGGTTACATTCAGGTTTATTGGTTTTTCGTCTGCCTGCGATGGAATGGTTTGCAACGCAGGCAACAATAAAGTTTCATCGGCTAATACAACGGCCACGGCATCTACTTCCGTTTGTTGTTTGTAGTCATTGCCAAGAATATGATTAAGTATTTTAGCCTGCGCCGCCTGGCCTTGTACTTTATATACATCAACATTATGCGTTGCTGTTTTCATTAAATTAACCGGCGCTGCAAACTCGTTTTTTAAATGCAGTTCATGTATGTTCCTGCGCAAAAACAAACCTGCTTCCTGCAATGTATCGTTCAAATAATATTCATCTGCATCAAAATAAAATAAAGCCTTACCTGCTTGTTGCAGTTTGGTAAAAAGTTGTGCTTCGGCACGGCTTAATACATTAAAGCCAACAAATATGACCTTGCCTTTTTCAAACTTTTTTAAATAGCCCATTTCCGCTATGTCCATGCCTGCCAGCCTGCGGTAAGCGCCGCCATGCGTAATATGTTTTTTTGCTGCCAGCGCTGCATGAAAGCGATGATAAAGCTGTGGCATCCTGCGCCACATTTGTATAAACAATTCCTGCTGCCGTTTATGTTTTCCTTCAGAATATGATTGCCAAAACTGTGATAAGAATGCATATTGTTCCGGCGTTAGGTAATCAAATTCAAGATTGATGGCAGCAATATCTTCCAGTTCTTTATAAAGCTTGTCTGCATCAACGAGATCACTATCCACCTGGTTAAAATCGGCGAGTATAATCCTGGCAAGGCCAAAGAACTGGCTGCTTTTTATGGTGGGCAAACCTTCTTCCGCCAGCAGTTGGTTATAAATATCCAGCAGCGTAAAAAACTGCATATAAAAATCGGCGGGTTTTTCCTGCACAGCTTCATCAAAAAATTCCTGTATGGTAAATACAGAAGGACTGAAGAGAGGTTTTTGAATAATATCCGCCAGGTACTTTTGCAAGTACACAGCCGGCCGTTTATTATTAAACACAATGGCACAATGCTGAATATTCAATCCAAACTTTTTAATTAAATCTTCTGCTACTTCTTTTAAAAACGGCTTCATACTATAAAAATATCAATATAAGTTTTGTTTAAACCTGCAGTTTAAATTGATTGTTTTTATTTGGGTTGCCAGCTATTGAACAGGTGGCGTCACGGTTGTGGCACTCCCTTGTACTGCATATCATTGTGCAGCAATAATCTTACTGCCGGGCTAAATTACAGTTTGTTAATCATGACTGCAGCTTGTTAATTTAAATAATAAAATGGTATAAATTTGATAAGGTTGATTTTCCACAATTACCCTTTTCATAAGAATTTAAATTAGAATTATGACCAACGATATAAAACAAGACCTTATTAATAAAATATCTTCTACTGAAGACCAAAATTTATTGCTGTTACTTAAAACAGATTATGAATTTTTTACACAAAACGAAGGCAAAGATGTAACTGATGAATTATCAGAAGAAGACAAAGAGGAGTTAATCAACCTTGTTAACGAGCCTTTTGGATTTGATGCTATTTCCCAACAGGAACTGGATGAAGCAATCAGGCAATGGCGTACAAAATAATTTACAAAAAACGATTTCAGAAAAGGCTCTTTAAACTGCTTGACTATCTAAAATCAGCATGGGGTGAAGAAGTTGCTGATGAATTTATTATCCGTCTACAAAAAAGACTTCAAACTTTATCTAAACAACCTTATATCGGTGCGCCTTCTTCTGTAATTAAGCCTGTACGGAGCATTTTGATAACGAAGCATAACAGGTTGTATTACCGGATTAAAGACGATACCATCGAAGTGCTGAACATGTACGATACAAGGCGCCACCCAAGGAAAAGTATCTATTTGTAACGGTTCCTAATCACCCCACTTTTTTCAGCTCCTTCCTCACTGCATAAAACAAATAAGGCTGCACATTAACATAACCCATTTGCTTTAATAAATCTTTATACTTTAAAATCTGTTCAACATGTTTATCACTTTGCTCTAATGTGAACTTATAATCCAGCAGTAGCACACTGTCGTCTTTTATTAATATTCTGTCGGGACGTTGTATGCGGCCGTTAATATCAATAATGTTCCTCTCAATAATGCTGTGGCCTGATTGATGCAACAACTTACTCAGTTCAGGATGCTGCAACACATCCATTACAGCCTGTTTTAAAGGTTGCAATTCTTCTTCCTGAATCACGCCTTCCGATAATAGTTTTTCTAAATAAGCATTGGTTTCATCTTCGTTAGACGCATTGGCTAAAACATCATGTGCGAGTGAACCTCTGCGACCCGATTTTTCCCTGTTCAGCAAATGAACAATATGTTTATCTTCTATTTCCACATACAGTTCTGAAAGCCTTTGCGAAGTGGGATAATCTTCCAATGTAATACATGAACGTTGCTGTGGTGCGGCCGCGGTTAATATGTCTTCTGCTTTTTCATACAAATTATCTTTTGCAAACTCCGGGTTAAACTGCTGCATTGCCGTATTAATTGCATCGCCAATGTTAGATAATTTATCCGCTTCTTTTTTAAACATGGTGGCGAGGTATAAAAAATCTTTAGCACGGGTAGTGGCTACATACAGCATATTCAGGCTGTCCATATTGCTGTACAACACTTCTTTGAAATAGGCTTTGGCAACCGAAGTGCGTGCAAGCGCTTTGCTGAAGCGCAAAGGCATATTACCTAATTCATGATACATGGTATCCTGTGCCGGAACCCAGAATACGGAGTTGGCTTTTGTTTCATTGTCCCATATACAAAATGGCACAAACACCGCCCTGAATGCAAGCCCTTTTGATTTATGGATGGTAATTACCTGCACTGCATCTGCACCATCAGGAGAAGGCAATGATTTTTTGCAACCCTCTTCTTCCCACCATTCTAAAAAAGCGCCAATGCCTTTCTCGCCCGGCTTTGTGGCGTTGCCAATTAAATCGCGAAAGGCCAGCAAATAAGGAATGTGTTGCTGAAGATGATTAAGCTGGTAACTTGTAATTAAATTCTCTGCTAATTCAGCCAGCGGCAATTGCAGCCATTGCTGCCAGTTGTTGCATAAGGAAGCGGGCAATACATTATCTAATTGTGATAAAGATTTTTCATTCAAGTCGCAATAGAGGTGGGGCCCTGCCTGGTTTTGATGCACCGCATGATATAAAGCAATGCAGTTAGCTTTATACAAAGCTGTTTGTTCATCAATGCCGGTTATAACTTTTAGTGTATTGATAATAAGATCAACTGCAAGGTTATTACTAATGAGCAATGCATCGCCGCTTATAACAGGGATGTTATGTTCCATAAGCTTTTCAACACAGGCTGTTGCTTCAAAATTAGAACGCACTAAAATGGCTATGTCTTTACGTGCATAATTTTTTTCGTGTATCAGTACCTTGATTTCTTCAAGCACATCATTCAATGCCTGCTCCCGGAAAACTGTTTCGGTATAACGCGCTGTTTCATCTTCAGCTTTGCTGAAGCGTTTAACTTTTATAGCACCGCCGGGTTTTGTAGATAGCGCTTTGGATTGCGCTGCGCCTGCATATACTGATGTAATTACTTCATTAAAACCATTGCTGTTCCACCATTCATTAATAGCCGCCGGTTGTTCCTGCACGGTATTGTTTAAATATGATTGCAATAATGCCGGTAACAGTTGGTACAGATGGTTATTAAAATCGATGATGTTGGCAGTGCTGCGGTAATTTTCTGATAGGCTTTCTTCTAAAATATATAATTCACCTATATCTTTTTTTGCCTGCTGGTGCAATATATTCCAGTCGCCATTACGCCAGCGGTAAATGCTTTGCTTGGTATCGCCCACAATTAAATTGTCTATATATTTTCCTTCGGCTGACGCCAATGCATTGGCGAGTAACATCCTGAAACTTTTCCATTGATTAACGGAAGTATCCTGGAATTCATCAAACAAAAAATTTCGGTAGCGGGCGCCCACTTTTTCCCATATAAAAGAAGGGTTGCCGCCTGCATCGCCGGTAATGCCGGTAATGAGTTTTTGCGCATCGCTTATCAGCAGGTTGTCGTGTTCATTGCGATAAGCTGATAACAGTGTTACCACTTCCTGCATCAACCTTAAATAATATAAATTCTTTTTAAAAGCTATGGCCAGTTCATACGAGCCAACTTTTTCTTCGTAAAATGATTGTATGGTTTTTAGTAATGCATTTAGCTGCTGGTACATGCTGCCGTCGCCCTTGTCTGGTTTAAACCATGCATCCGGGTTATCAATCAATGCAAATATTTTAGCAAATTTATCCTGGTCGTTATTGATGAATGCTTGTAGCTTGAATAACCAGTTTCTGCTGCCTTGCACAAAATGCGCTTTATCTAAATTATACCGCTCAAACACAGTCACCGCCTGCTTTCCATATTCGGAAAGTTGTTTTTCATACGCATCAATTTCCTGTTTTGTTATTTGATTATAACGTTTAAAAAGCGCATCAATATTTTCTGTGCCGATAGTGGCAAGGGCCTGCTCAAATACTTCAAAGCTTTCTTTGAATATTTCGTTAATAAGGCTGCCTAATTCAAATTTATAATCCCAGTTTTTATTATCGCTGATGCGTTCCAGCGCAAGCGTAATTATCCATTCGAGCAACTGCTTATTATTGTCAAGCGAAGCATCCATTTTTTGCACCAGTTCATCTTTCACTTTATCATAATTCATCTCCAGCGCATAATCAGAACTCAAGCCAAGCTCAAATGCAAAACCTCGTATCACTTTCTGCACAAAACCATCAATCGTGCTTACGGCAAACCGGCTGTAGTCATGCAATATCTTCCTGTATATTTTATCCGCTTTTTCTTTCAATGTTTCGCCTGCCAGGTGCGGATGTGTTTTTAAAATAATGCTGCGATAACTGTTCACGCTTTCATCGCCTTTGGCGAGGCCTTCCAGCACTTCCAGTATGCGGGTCTTCATTTCCCCGGTGGCTTTGTTTGTAAAAGTTACCGCCAGCAGTTCGCGGTATTTATTTTCACCGCTGAATAATAAGGTAAGATAATGGGCGGCAAGGCTGAAGGTTTTTCCGGAACCTGCAGACGCCTGTAATATTTTAAGTGGCTTTTGCATGAAGTGTAAAAATAGTCTGAACCGGGATTTTTATAAATTATAAGATTTGCAGGATTACAATGAAAGCATCGTTATAATCCGGTTAATCCCTAAATCCCATTAATCCCGGTTCAGACAATTTATCGGATTATTAGGAAGCTTGCAATTTTAAACATCCTATGTTTGTATTTTCAGCAATCACATGAAAAGAAATTTTTTAAGTTTCCTTATAATCTTATCCATCCTACAAATCCAGGTTCAGACATTAACATCCTGTGCCAACATTATTCCGCCAACGGGCGGACCAAGGGATTCATTGCCGCCGGTATTGGTTGCTGCAACGCCTAAAGATTCAGCGCTTAATTTTAAAAACAACAGGATAACGCTTACGTTTAATGAATATATTCAGTTAGATAACCAGGCGGTGCAAACGAGCCTGGTAGTATCGCCAAATCCAGAAATAGCGCCGATTATAATGGCGCATTTAAAGGATATTAATATACGGCTGAAAGATTCGCTTAAGCCAAACACCACTTATTCCATCAATTTTGGCAAGGCTTTAAAAGATAATAACGAAGGCAATATTGCTAAAAATTTCACTTACGTTTTTTCCACCGGTGATCATATTATAGATGGGCGGTTAAGCGGCAAAGTACAGCTTGCTGAAACAGGGAAATCTGATTCCACGCTTATTGTTGTGCTGCATAGCAACCTCAATGATTCTGCTGTTAAAAAACTCAGGCCTGATTACTATACCACGCTCGATAGTGCAGGCCGTTTTAATTTTAAATATGTGGCTTATGGCAAATATGCCGTATATGTTTTGCCCAACGATTATACCAAGCGTTACGATGACAGCACGAAACTGTTTGCTTTTTTGGATGAACCGGTTACAATCGATAGCGTTACTTCAGCGGAGCCTGTTATGTTATATGCCTATAATGAATACAGGCCCGGTAAAGAAAACGAAGGTTTTGGGCAACAGCAATCAACTAACCAGCCACCAAGAAAAAAAGGAAATGATACAACCCTAAAATATGCTGTGGCAATGGAAAACGGGCGACAGGATTTGTTAAGCAACCTTGATATAAATTTCCAGGAGAAGCTGGCTACATTTGATTCGTCTAAAATTATTTTGGCCGATAGTAATTTTAAACCGCTTAGTAATTACAGGATTGTTGCAGATACTTCATTTAAAAAATTCACGGTAGAATATCCGTGGAAAGAAGGGGAGTATTTCAGGCTGGTAATTCAGCCGGATGCTTTTGTTGACAGCAGCGGTAAAATGCTGGCCAAAACAGATACCATTAAATTTCAAACTGCAGCAGAAAGTGAATATGGAAGTGTGCGTTTGCGTTTCCCTACAATTGATTTGAGCCTTAACCCTGTATTGCAGTTTACACAAAATGATAAAGTAGTTGATTCGGCTGCATTAACCAGCACCGAGTTTTACCGCAAGCTATACAAGCCCGGCGATTATGAACTGCGCATTTTATATGATGAGGATAAAAACCTTACATGGACGCCCGGCAGCTTTGAACTTAAACGCCAGCCTGAAATAGTAATACGCCTCCCGCGCAAATTAACGGTGAAGAAGAACTGGGATAATGAAGGTGAGATAAATTTATAGCGTTACATCCGGTATTTTTCAGGCGAAGTATAATTGTTTTAAACAAGCAATAATCAATGCTTAATATTCAGTGATTATTTGATAAAGAAAGCGGATAAGGCTGTATAGATTTAGGAAATTGGCGGCGTAGGAATTATTAGCCCCGGAAAACATCCGGAGACGTGAAGTAATTTATTGCAGTGCTTTATTGCACGAAAAGATGATCAGTTGCAGGCTTTATCTGCGCAGCAGCTACTGGCAAATGCTTCAGGCTTTGCTTTAAAAGCGAAGCCCATCCCCATAATATAACCCATAGCTTCACGCAATGCATCATTGCTTTTAAAATGAGGATTGGTATTAATGTCAGCATGCACTTCCATGTCAACATCATACTGAATAAAAAGATTGCAAAGCTCATAAGCCACTTCAATGCTTTTGGCCACTTCAACCAGCATGCGCTCTTTAATATTATAGCGTTGCTTTGTTTTTTCATTATGAATAAACATAAAGCCACCGCTGTGTTCCCGTAGAAAAACAATTACGGTTGCAAACTCCGTTTCACTGCCTTTTACCTGGCTGTCGGTGCCAATGCAAACTTTTAAATGCACGCCTTTGTCGTGCTCGCGCTTGATGGCATCTTCCACAGCCGATTTAATAGGCATGTGAATGGTTTCGCCGTTAAATCTTCTCCATCGCATATAAATATGTTTGTCCCAATTTACAAACAGAAAATTATATGTACTATTATAAGATTATGAACACAGGTGGAAAAAGGCTGGAACGCGGCGTAGATGATTTAATTTTTGCGCCTGTGATATATAAAAAGGGTTTAGGCATTGAAGCATTATAAGTACCAATTATAATGGACAGTTTTGAATGCTGTTAATGTATATGCAGCATGCATAAACAGTAAGAAAATGGCAGGTGATTTCGGGGACTATAATGTTGCAACGGCCTTTAAAGATTTTTTTTCTGATAGAATATTGTTGATAAGGATGGCTGTTTTTAATTTGATAAATTCATTAACGTAATTGAATGTTTCTTGATGTTTGTTAAGAAATAAATTTCAAAACTTAACCTGTGTTAAGCCTGAAAACCTTGCTGCTGTTAGATTCCGTGTAATTGATTCCACATAACTTTTAGTTAGAGTTTATTAATTGCTTGCAACAAGGCAGTATGACCAGCAGGGGAACGGATTTAAAAACGGGAGTAATAATAAACCTTATATTATTACTTAATGTCCTGGCCGTATAAATAGGTAACACAAATGTAAAATGCAAAGCGTTGTTTTGCACTTAACGTTGGTTAAGAAATAAACCGGAAATATTGATGTTGGTTAAGATTATCTGCCGGCTGTTCTTTTTCTTATGCGGCTGAGGCTTTCAGGTTCAATACCAATGATAGACGCTATGTATTTAAGAGAAACCCTGTTGAATATTTGTGGCGTTTGTTCCAGCATATCAAGGTATCGTTCTTCTGGTGTTTTCCTCAGGAAGTTCGTATTCCTGCTAACGATATCAATAAACAGTGATTCGGCTATCAGCCTGCCAAAGCGTTCAAAGGTTTTAGCCTTATCATAGGCCCTTTGGATGGATTCATAATTCAGCATGAATAGTTCGGAATCTTCAAGCGCTTCAATGTTAACCACAGATTCCCTGCGGCATAAGAATGAAACATAATCGCCCGTCCATGAATCCTCTAAAAATATGCGTGTGGTATGCTCTTTATTGCCCGCTGTAAAATAATAACGGAACAATCCTTTATTCACATAAGCAACATAGTGGCAAATTTCTCCGGCTTTTATAATATAATCATACTTTTTCACCTTTTTGTATACGAAAAGTGAAAGGAAAAAGGTTAATTCTTCATCAGTAAAATTCAGATAGCTGTTAAGGTTTTTAATTAAATTTTCAAACATGTCAATCTTTACAGTTTAGTTAGTTGCTTAAACAGTAGTGCAAGCTTTATAAGCAATTAAATGGTTTGCCTAAACCCTTACCCAGCTTTAATCTCAGCACTGCTAAGCCTCAGTTATTCAAAGTAGTTTCTATTTCTTATTACCAAAGTTTATTCCGAATTATTTTGATGAATAGCAGGTGAGAAATGCCAAACATGCCACAAGGCTTAAATTGCCGCGTTTTTAAACGTTCATTACTTCAGTTTAAAATAAATGCATACCACATTCCACAAATATTTTTTAAGTTGTTTGGCTGATGATGCTCAATTTTAAACTTCCTCGTTATTTTTAAACCTTTATTTTTAATCTTTTAAACTTGCTGCATGAATTCAACTAACGATGTTTCTCCAAAAACAATTATCATTAAAGACACAACAGGCAATCCTGCGCCGCTTGGCCTTCTTGGCTTTGGCATGACTACTATTTTACTCAACATTCATAATGCGGGCATTTACGAGCTTGACAGCATGATAATGGGTATGGGCATTTTTATGGGTGGCATTGCACAAATATTCGCAGGCCTGCAGGAATGGAAAAAGAACAACACATTTGGCGCAACGGC
Source organism: Parafilimonas terrae (assembly GCF_900115755.1). Lineage (GTDB taxonomy): Bacteria > Bacteroidota > Bacteroidia > Chitinophagales > Chitinophagaceae > Parafilimonas > Parafilimonas terrae. The sequence continues at coordinate 286,131 of NZ_FOXQ01000004.1, read as the reverse complement.
ATTTACAGCTTATGGCGCTTTCTGGTTATCGCTGGTTGCTTTATGGCTTATACCTAAAACATCTTTTGGTGCGGAATACAAATCCAGCGAAACGGCAGTTGCATGGTATTTATTATTATGGGGCATCTTCACGCTTTTTATGTTTATCGGCACATTAAAACTTAACCGTTTATTGCAGGTGGTTTTCTTTACACTTACCATATTGTTTTTCCTGCTGGCTTTGGGCGATTTTACCGGCAATAAATCTTTGCACACAATTGCTGGTTACGAAGGTATTGTATGCGGTGGCGCTGCATTCTATGGTTGCGTTGCGCAGGTTATAAACGAAGTGCATGGCAGGAAGGTTTTTCCGCTGTAATACAAAATTTCTTTTGCTATAAAGAAGCCTTTATATGGGCTTCTTTTTTAATTATTTTAAGTTTGGATCTGTAAGAAAATGACAACTTTTATTACAGCAGCTGGTTCCTCGCCCCAAAAAATAAGTCAGCAACCTTTCATCAAAAATTTTAGTGATAATATTAATCCCTGCTTAAATTGCTATCATTAAAACTTACAGCTAAAGAGACATAACTATTTTTCACCTCAAAATAATTCCACTTGAAACGCAGAAATTTTTTACAGATTGCCGGCATGGGTGTTGGAGCTTCTATGCTTGCCAACATACCTATAGTCGGTAATGCGGTACCACTCGACAGGCCATGGGACCCGGGCGATGTGGCGCTCAAAAAACAACTGGCCGACGTTGCATTAAATGCAGCCCGCAGCAAAGGCGCCACCTATACAGATGTGCGCATTGGCCGTTATCTTAACCAGTTTGTGGTAACCCGCGAAGACAAGGTGCAGAACATTGTAAACACTGAGTCGTATGGCATTGGCGTTCGTGTTATTGCTAACGGGAGCTGGGGCTTTGCCGCTACGGATAATATGGATAAAGACAGCATTGCCAAAGCAGCAGAGCTTGCAGTGTCCATCGCAAAAGAAAATGCAAGGTTGCTTACCGAACCTGTGCAGCTTGCACCGCAAAAAGGTTTTGGTGAAGTAAGCTGGAAAACGCCGATTGAAAAAAATGCATTTGAAGTGCCGGTTAAAGAAAAAGTTGATTTGCTAATGGGCGTGAATTCGGCAGCAATGCAGGCAGGAGCTAACTACATCAACTCTATTTTGTTTTTGGTAAACGAACAGAAATATTTTGCATCAACAGATGGCAGTTATATAGACCAGGATATTCACCGTATATGGCCAACATTTTTTATCACAAAGATTGATGCAACAACCGGTAAGTTTGAAACCCGCAATGCATTAAGTGCGCCGCGGGGCATGGGCTATGAATACGTGATGCCGTCAGCGGCAGAAAAGATCAGCAGCCAAACCACTTTATACCGTAACAGGTATGATATGATTGAAGATGCAAAGCTTGGCGGTCAGCAGGCTGGCGAAAAAATAAAAGCAAAATCTGTTGAAGCCGGCAAATATGACCTTATTCTCGATCCTTCACACTTATGGCTAACCATTCATGAATCTGTTGGCCATCCCACAGAGCTTGACCGTGTGCTGGGTTATGAAGCCAACTTTGCAGGAACAAGCTTTCTTACATTGGATAAATGGCAATCGAAGAACTTTAAATTCGGCAGTAATAACGTAAATATTTTTGCAGATAAAAAACAACCCGGCTCCCTTGGCGCTGTTGGTTATGATGATGAAGGTGTAGCCACCCAGGAATGGGATTTGATAAAAGAAGGTGTTCTTGTAAATTATCAAACCATACGCGACCAGGCGCATATACTTGGCCTGAATGCATCACAGGGTTGTTGTTATGCAGACAACTGGAGTTCTGTTCAGTTTCAGCGTATGCCCAATGTATCACTTGCTCCCGGCAAATCGCCGCTGGCTGTTGCCGATATGATAAAAAATGTAGAGAAAGGCATTTATATAATTGGCGATGGCTCTTTTTCTATTGATCAGCAGCGCTACAATTTCCAGTTTGGCGGCCAGTTGTTTTATGAAATAAAAGATGGAAAAATTGCGGGCATGCTGAAAGATGTAGCTTATCAAAGCAACACGCAGGAATTCTGGAATTCATGCGTAGCTGTTGCCGATGAAAAGGATTATCGCCTTGGCGGGTCTTTCTTTGATGGTAAAGGCCAGCCACCGCAATCAAGCGCCGTATCGCATGGCGCATCCACTGCAAGGTTTAACGGCGTGAACGTAATTAATACGGCGAGGAAGATATAGCAGGGATGAAGTTGATTAGTTGACAGGTTGATAAGTTGAAATGTAAAGAATGGAATTAGAAATTCAACAAACAAAATTTATGTATATCCCTGTACGAGATAAATTTTTACGGGGACAAAACATTTTAATATGGCAATACTTACAGAACAGGAAGCAAAAACACTTTTACAAAAAGTATTAAGCTATTCAAAAGCAGATGAGTGTGAGGTAAATATCGGCAGCAGCGATGGGGGTAATATCCGTTATGCACGCAACGCCGTATCAACAAGCGGCGGCATTACGCAAAGTACGCTTGTTGTAAGTTCTGCTTACGGAAAAAAACTTGGTGTGGCAACTATTAATGAGTTTGATGATGCTTCGCTGGAAAAAGTGGTAAGGCGTTCTGAAGAGCTGGCACAGCTTGCACCGGAAAACCCTGAATATGTTTCAATTCTCGGGCCTCAGCAATATACTGCGCCCTCAAAAACTTATGTAGAAACAACAGCCGCCATCGATCCCAAATTCAGGACTGATGCGGTTGGAGACAGCCTGCAAATTTCAAAAGACAATAATTTAATTGCCGCAGGTTTTTTGGAAAACAGCGCAGGTTATTCTGCCATGATGAACTCAAAAGGTTTGTTTGCTTATAACACTGCCACCAATATAAATTTTAATCTCACATTACGCACGCAGGATGGCAAAGGCTCCGGCTATGCTTCAAAGGGGTATAATGATGTTTCAAAGCTGGATGTAAAAAGCCTTACCACAGTGGCGGCAAAGAAAGCGGCAGGTTCAGTTGATGCCAAAGCGCTGGAGCCCGGAAAATATACCGTGATACTTGAACCAACAGCGGCTATTGTTTTGCTCGAAACCATGTTTTTTAATATGGATGGAAGAAGCGCCGATGAAGGCAGGAGTTTTATGAGCAAAGCAGGCGGCGGTACGAGGCTTGGGGAAAAACTGGTGGATGAACGTGTAACCATTTATTCAGACCCGTGGAATCCCGATCTTCCCACAAGCACATGGGCCGGAGATGGCAGGCCCCAGGAAAAAATAACCTGGGTGGATAAAGGTGTAATGAAGAACTTATTTTATTCGCGTTACTGGGCGCAGAAACAAGGGGTGAAAGCAGTGCCGCAGCCTGATGCGGTTATAATGGAAGGCGGCACCCAATCGCTGGAAGAATTAATTAAAGGCACAGAAAAGGGCATACTCGTTACACGGCTTTGGTATATACGCGAAGTGGATCCGCAAACCGTATTGCAAACCGGGCTTACAAGAGATGGTACTTTTTATATTGAAAACGGGCAGGTAAAATATCCTGTAAAAAATTTCAGGTTTAACGAAAGCCCCATCATAATGCTTAATAATATTGAAGCGCTGGGTGTGCCTGAAAGAACGGTGAGCGGTGAATCTGGCATTCATGCCCTGATACCGCCAATGAAAATAAGAGACTTTACGTTCAGCTCTTTATCTGATGCGGTATAATTTCAATTCATTTTTCAACATAAAAAGCTGCAAAATTTTTGCGGCTTTTTTGTTGGCGGCAAAGCATGAAGTTTTACGTTTCATCTTTAATTAATAACACTTGCGTATAGTATTTTTTCTTACTTTACTACTTTAAATTATTGCCATTATGATACACGAAATACAGGAAGGTTATGTAAAAACCGAAACGCACCGGGGCATTACAACTATAGAGTTTTTTCATCCGCAAGGCAATTCCCTTCCATATAAAATTTTAGATGAACTTGCCAAATCCATTCATATTGCCGGCCATGATGATGACTGTAAAGTGATTGTGATACGCAGTGCCGGCAGCAATATATTTTGTTCAGGCGCTTCTTTTAATGAGCTTGCTGCCATTAAAACAGAAGCCGAGGGCACTCATTTTTTCAGTGGCTTTGCAAATATCATTAATGCCATGCGCAAGTGCCCTAAAATAGTTATTGCAAGGGTTCATGGCAAATGCATTGGCGGAGGCGTTGGTTTGGTTGCGGCCTGCGATTATGCTATTGCGGTTTCGGGCGCCGACGTAAAGTTGAGTGAGCTTGCCATCGGTATTGGGCCATTTGTGGTGGGACCCATTATTGAACGGAAAATAAATATGTCGGCTTTTAGCCAGTTAGCAATTGATGCCATATCATGGCGCAGTTGCGACTGGGCAAAGCGAAGAAATTTATATGCAGAGCTGCATCCTGATATAGCAAGTTTGGATGAAGCGGTATTAAAGCTATCTACCTTTCTCACACATGCCAATCCCCAGGCTGTGGCGGTGCTGAAAAAAGGTTTCTGGAAAGGCACAGAACATTGGGACGAATTCTTGCATGAACGCGCTGCCATCAGCGGCAGGCTTATTTTAAGTGACTTTAGTAAAATTGCCATTGAACAGTTTAAACAAAAAATGGCAGCGAAGGAAAAGCAATCTTCCAATTAATAGATGAGTTGTGTGTAGTGAATGGTGAGTAGGTTCGCAATGCCAAAATGTGCCCGCAAATGATCAATCCTTACTTATTTCAGAGCGTGAAAATTTACGCAGTCAGGCCACTTTTTTTTCAAACCTTATTTTTGCATAATGGAAAAATTAAGCAGGCTTGCAGAAAATATGATAGGCAGTGAAATTGTTCGCCTTGGAAACGAAATAAATGAACGCAAAAGAAAGGGAGAAAAAATTTTCAATTTTACGATAGGCGATTTTGATCCTGCCGTTTTTCCAATACCTAAGCCGCTGGAAGAACTTATCATCGAATCTTACAAAAATCATTATACTAATTATCCGCCGGCAGATGGCATTATTGAACTGCGTGAAGCTGTTTCCATCTTTCTGAAAGAATGGGGCCAGCTTGATTATGCAGCTTCGGAAGTATTGATTGCTTCCGGTGGCAGGCCGTTGATCTATACTGTATTTAAAACAGTGGTTGATGAAGGAGATAAGGTTATTTACGCTGCGCCTTCCTGGAATAATAACCATTATACTAACCTGCATAAAGGCCGGCATTGCGTGATTGAAGCCACGCCGGAAAATAATTTTATGCCCACTGCTGAAGACATTGCTCCTCATATTAAAGATGCTGCGCTGGTTTGTTTATGCACGCCGCAAAACCCCACTGGCACAACGCTTACAAAAGAATCGCTTTCGGAAATATGCCGGCTTATTGTTGAAGAAAATAAAAGGAGAGGCGCTGATGAAAAGAAGCTGTATTTAATGTTTGACCAGATGTATTGGACACTCACCTATGGTGATATTAAGCATTATAACCCGGTGACGTTGTACCCGGAAATGCGTGCCTATACTATATTTATTGATGGGATTTCAAAAGCCTTTGCAGCAACAGGTGTTCGCGTTGGCTGGGCGTTTGGCCCTGTTGCGGTGCTTGCCAAGATGAAAGCTTTTTTAAGCCATATCGGTGCATGGGCGCCTATGGCCGAGCAACATGCCACGGCGAAATATTTGCCACAAAAGAATTTAGTGCAGCAGCATTTCAGCAGCTTTAAAGCACAACTGGAATTAAGGCTGAGAAAAATTTATGAAGGATTGATTACTTTAAAGAATGAGGGCTTTAATGTTGATGTTATAGCGCCGCAGGCTGCCATTTATTTAACGGTAAAATTTGATCTTGCAGGCAGGAAAACAACAGAAGGTGTATTGAAAACACAGGCAGACGTAACGGAATATTTATTAGGGAAAGCCAAACTTGCCGTGGTTCCGTTTTATGCTTTTGGGGCGGCCGCCGATTCTCCCTGGTACAGGCTAAGTATTGGCACCTGCAAAATAGAAGATATAGAACCTTTTTTGGCTGAACTGAAACAAGCACTGCTAAGGCTGGAATAGATTTATTGAAAAGAATGGATAGTTTCTAATTTTTATTGCTGATAAATACAAAAGGCTTATGATTCTGCTCTTTTAAAATTTGCTTCACCTTATGAAGTTTTGTAATCAGTTTATAACGATTTACATCGATCACTTCATTGGCAATAAAATAAGCCTCCGAGCTTTCTACCCGGAAAAATAAATCATTCAAAAGCGCAATTTCCTGCTCAAGCTCTTGCTGATTTAATTTTTCTTTTTTTGTAAGTACTAGCAGGTCTCTATTGCGGGGGTTCATAGTTTACCTGAGTTTACATTTTAAAAATTTTTTTACCCAACACTTCGTCTTACGGGAGGGCAACCACATTTGGTACGGCTGCTTGGGCTGCAAGATAAAGCAAATACAATCGTTAACATCATAACAAAAAAACCCAGTTTATATTCCCTCTTCATTATTTTGCAATTTCTAAATTACACAGTTTTTAAGCAAACCAACAATTTTTTTTTGAACAAAGATCTGCACATAAAAAAAATTTTAATTGCGCCGCTTGATTGGGGCCTTGGCCATGCAACCAGGTGCATTGTTCTCATTAGATTTTTGCAGAAACTCGGGTGTGCTGTTACTATTGCTGCATCAGGAAAAATAAAAAAATTATTAGAGAACGAGTTTCCCGGAATTATGTTCTTACACCTGCCCGGATATGAAATTTCTTATTCAAAAAACAAACGTTATTTAGTCATTAAAATTTTATTGCAAATCCCTAAAATTTTAAAAATAATAAGGTTTGAACGTAATTGGCTGCATGAAGCACATCACAAATATGGTTTTGATGCTGTTATTTCAGATAACCGTTATGGGTTTTACACAACAGCAACAACCAGTGTTTTTATAACCCACCAGCTTTGCATACAAACGAATATTACATGGCTTGACAGGATGCTGCAGCAGTATAATTACCGTTTCATTAACCGTTTTAATGAATGCTGGATACCTGATTTAAACGGAACGTTAAATATTGCAGGTGCGCTCTCACATCCACAAAAATTACCTGCTATTCCTTCAAAATATATTGGCCCGCTTTCGAGATTAAAAAAAATGGATACAACAATATTAAACTATAAATGGATTGCAATTATTTCAGGGCCTGAACCACAAAGATCAATTTTTGAAAAGAAAATTTTTGAGCTGGCATCCAAAATGCCTGATAAATTTATTATTGTTCGCGGGCTGCCCGGCGAAAACGAGGAGAATTTTATATCACCCAATTGCGCCATCTTCAACCATTTGAACACTGAAGAAATGCAGGCTGCCATTGCACAGAGTGAGTTTGTAATAAGCCGCTGTGGTTATACAACAGTGATGGAAGTTTTATCGCTTCAAAAGAAAGCGGTTTTTATTCCTACGCCCGGCCAAACCGAGCAGGAATATCTTGCACAACATTTATTTGCACAAAAATGGTGTTATACCTTTAACCAGGAAGATGATTTTGAAATGCAGCTTAGAGAAGCAGTTTCATTCAATTATAAGCTGCCTGAAATAAATGCCGGGCAATACAAAGAAGTGCTAAACGATTTTGTTAAGAGGTTGTAATCAGCGAATTATTTTTTTAAACAAATTCAACTTGCCTTTAAAAGGAGGATAACGCAATGAAGGGTCGAACCATGTTGGCGTTTTCATTACAGCTTTAAAATGGCTGAAAGTGTCAAAAGAATATTTACCATGATATTTTCCCATACCGCTTTTACCCCTGCCGCCAAAAGGAAGGTTGTGGTTGGTTAAGTGCCAGCTTGTATTGTTAATACAGCCGCCGCCAAATGCAATGTTTTCAAGCCAGTAATTTTCTTTCTGCTTAGAGGATGTGAACACGTAAAAAGCCAGCGGATTTGTATTATTCTGAATGATGGCTTTTGCTTCTTCATTATTGCTGAAAGTAATTACAGGAAGAATGGGCCCGAATATTTCATCCTGCATTAAAGCATCATTGGTATCGATATGTTCTATAATGGTTGGCTGAACAAATAGATTTTCTTTATCATGATTTCCGCCGTAAATAATTTTTCCTTCTTCAAAGTATTTTATTAAGCGGTTAAACTGTTTTTCATTGATGATTTTTCCATAATCTTCACTGCCTGATGCGTCTGTTGTATAAAACTTTTCAATCGTGTTAATAAGCGTTTTTAAAAATGGTTCTTTAATGCTTTCGTGGAGTAGCAAATAATCGGGCGCCACGCACATTTGCCCGGCATTAGAAAATTTTGTAACAGCAATACGTTTGGCTGCAACCTTTATATCTGCATCGCTTTCTATAATACAGGGCGACTTGCCGCCAAGCTCTAATGTTACCGGCACTAAATTTTCAGCCGCAAGCTTATAAACAGCTTTGCCCGTAATCGTACTGCCTGTAAAAAAAACATGATCAAATATAAATTCCTGCATTAATTGCGGCACCACAACAGAGCCATCGCCTTCTATATAAAAAACGTATTGCGCAGGAAAGCAGGCTTCAATTATTTTTTTCATAACTGATGCTGTTGCAGGCGCCAATTCACTTGGTTTTAATACAATGCAATTACCTGCGGCAATCGCGCCAATAAGCGGTGAAAACAAAAGCTGCAAAGGATAATTCCACGGGCCTATAATTAATACAACACCGAGAGGTTCCGGAATAATATAACTCGCTGATGGAAGGTTAACAAGATTGGTTGGCACTTTTTCTTTGCGCATCCATTTATGCAGGTTTTTTAGTGCTGCGTTTATTTCTGCTATTACAAAACCAATTTCTGTAACCCAGGTCTCTTCTTTATTTTTTTTAAGATCGATATATAAGCACTTATATAATTCTTCCTCGTGCTCAAGAATAGTTTTTTTAAGTTTTAATAGCTGCTGTTTCCTGAATGGATAAGTTTTCGTGACACCACTGTTATAAAAACTTTTTATGGCCTCTAACCTGTCTTTCAGCTTTGTATTGTTTAATATTTCGGGCATTTAATGAAATTGATGATCATTCACGAATAGCCAGCACGGGAATATGGCTATGAAACACTACGGCTTTGCTTTCGCTGCGCCTGAAAATGCTTTCCAGCCACCCGCGTTTTTTGGGTATCATTATTATAACATCTGATTGATGTTTGCCGGCAAAATCATTTATGCCTTCTGTAAGGCTATGCGCCTGCTCAATATAATATTCCGTGTTATACCCTGCGAAATTTGTTTTTAGAAATTCAATCTCTTCTTCTTTCACATTATCCGTATCCTTTTCGCGAACCAAAACATGCAGCGCATCTAATTTCGCGTTGGTAATGTCCAGTATCTTTTTAATATGATCGACAGGCGCAGTTGTTTTTGTATTTTTAAGATCAATGGCCAGTAATATCTTATCCAGCTTTGTGAATTTTGCTTCAGCAGGAACAATGAGCACCGGTATTTTACTATGCTTTGATAAACTTACTGCAGTGCTTCCAAACAGAAGATTTTCCAGTGCACCCGTTGAGCTTACATTCATAACAATAAGATCGGCATTATACTTTTCACTTACATCTATAATGCCGCCTTCAACAACGTTATAATCCACTTCACAAATTAATTGTGTACCGGGAGAAATTTTTTCCCGGAATGTATCCTTTAATTTTTGCATGGCCTGTTCACTCACCTCTTTATACATATCTATTTCATTTAACAGCACCGGCTTGAATTCGGGGTCCTCTGAAATATAAGGCTGATAAGCATTGTATATAATAATCTTTTCAGCATTTAATGATTTTGACAATGCAATTCCGTAAGATATTGTATGATAGGAAGCATCAGAAAAATCAGTTGGGATAAGAATGTTTTTCATTAGTATAGTTTTATTTTTTATAAGAATATTTCATTGATTATAAAATATAATGAAGATATTTTTTTACCGGTTTGCAATACGGTTTTATGTAGTTAAAAATAAATTTTCTTTGCTATCCGGGCTAATATTTACTGATAAAAAAAGCAGCTCCAGGGCTGCTTTTTTTATCAGTGTTACCACACTTTAATTCTTTCGTTTTCCGGCTTATACATTTTATCTCCCGGTTTCACATCGAAGGCCGTGTACCAGGCATCTATGTTGCTTACTGGCCCGTTGCAACGGTACATGCCTGGTGAATGCGGATCGGTTAATATCAGTTGTGCTGCAAAATCAGGTAAGATGTTTAATCTCCAAACCTGCGCCCAGCTTAAGAAGAAACGCTGGTCGGGTGTAAAACCATCAATCTTTTTATTGCTCTTGCCTTCTTCTGTTTTTTTGAAAGCCTCATAAGCAATATTAAGCCCGCCAAGGTCTGCAAGATTTTCACCCAGCGTAAGTTTGCCGTTCACATGAAGGCTGTCGTTCACAGTAAAAGCATTGTATTGGTCAACAACCTTATCTGCACGTTCTGTAAATTTCTTTGCATCAGCAGCAGTCCACCAGTCTTTTAAATTGCCATCTGCAGCATATTGCCTGCCCTGGTCATCAAAACCATGTGTTAATTCATGGCCAATAACAGCGGCAATGCCACCATAATTCACGGCATCATCAGCTTTTTCATCAAAGAACGGGAACTGTAAAATGCCTGCAGGGAAAGCAATTTCATTATTGGACGGGTTATAATAAGCGTTGATGGTTGGCGGCGTCATGCCCCATTTTGTTTTATCAACCGGTTTGCCCATGCGGCTAACATTATCATTATATGCCCATTCATCAATACTGCGCAGGCTGCCGATAAGATCATTCCTGTTTATAACAACGCCTGGATATGTTTCCCATTTATCTGGAAAACCAATTTTGTTTACGATGGCTGTTAGTTTTATAATGGCTTGTTGTTTTGTGCTGTCACTCATCCAGTCAACCCGGTTAATTCTGTCTGCAAAAGTTTGCTGTACATTCTTTACCAGTGCCAGCATGCGCTGTTTGGCGGCATCATTAAAATATTGCTGCACATATAACTGGCCAAGCAATTCACCAAGATTGCGGTCAACCAAGGCACTCATGCGTTGCCAGCGTGGCGTAATTTGTTTCTGGCCGGTTAATACCTGGCTGAACTGAAACTGCCTGTTTACAAAATCGCTGCTTAAATATGCTGCTGAATTTTTAATAACAGCCCATTGCAGGTAAGCTTTCCAAACATTAACCGGCACAGCGGTTAATAAAGAATTAATGGTTTTAAAGAAGGCCGGATTATTGCAAAGCAAACTGTCGGCGCCGGTTACCTTCATCGAAGCAAACAGGTTTTTCCAATCCAGCCCGGACGTTAATTTACTGAAATCATCAACAGAAAATTTGTTGTATGTTTTAACAGGGTCTCTCATTTCAACACGGCTTAACTGTGCTTTTGCCAATGCTGTTTCGAGGTTTAAAATATATTGAGCCTTTTGTTGAGCTGTGGTTTCATCATCGCCCACCAGCTTAAACATATCTGTTATATACTTTACATATTCATTGCGAATATTTTCACTGCGTGCATCATTTTTTAGATAATAATCACGGTCTGGCAAAGAAGTGCCGCCCTGCCTTAATTCAGGAATATATTCATTCACATTTTTATCATCCTGGCCAACAGAAAAACCATATAATAAACCTCCAACGCCTTTTGTGCGCAAAGTGGCAATTTCATTCAGCACCTGTTCCTGCGTTGATAATGCATTTAATCTTTCCAACTCAGGTTTTATAGGTGTATAACCTGATTTTTCAATAGCTGCGCTATCCATTGCTGCTGCATAGAGATCGCCAACACGCTGGTATAAATCATTTTTCGATGCGTTTTTGGCCGCTTCTTCGCAAAGCAGTTTCAGCCTGTCTAAGCTTGCCTGGCGCAGTTCATCAAAACTGCCCCAGCGTGTTTTGGAAGAAGGGACCGGGTTATTTTTTATCCAGCTTCCGTTTGCATATAAATAAAAATTATCGCCCGGTTTTACCTGCATATTCATATTGGTAGGATTAATAAACTTAAAATTCTTTGATGTGGTTTGTGCCATTGCAGTATTTGTAAGGGTAATGATACCAGCGGAGAAAATGAGTGCACCTAATCGCTTCATATAAAAAATTTTTGTGCAAAATAAGAGAAATAAAAATGACCGCTTACGGGTAAAGAGAAGTTGATTGAGTTGATTAGTTGATTAGTTGAAATGTTACGCTAAGAAGCTGTTCAGGTTAATTAAATTTGAAAAAGTTCCTCTTAATTCACATTTTGATTTTCGTTTACAGCAAAGTAAACTTCTATTGTTTGCCCCTGAAAGTTGGTGGAGGAAATATTTTTTACATAAATACTTTCCATCAACTTTCATGATTAATACTACACTTTTTATGAACTTATCCGCATAAACTTTTTTCAACTATTAACGCAAACAGCTTCTTAATAAAGCCTAAGCGCAACGCTAATAAAATAAATATGCAATGCTTAAACTGAAAATAGCGGTAAAATTATTATTGATTATTGAGCATTGCATATTGAGCAGTTTCAGGCGCAGCTATTAACAGGCCTTGCATATACTGCAGCAATTCACTTTCCCGCCACTCACCTTCATATTTATTGCCATTGATATAAAAAGATGGTGTTCTATTTACACCGCTTCGAAGGCCGCTTTCAAAATCACGCTCTACTTTAACGGACTGTTCTTTTTGCTGGATATTATATTTGAATTGCTGAAGGTCAAGCCCAATGTTTTCAGCAAATACAATGATATTTTCAATGTTTAGCCTTTCCTGGTTTTCAAAAATAATGTCATGCATTTCCCAAAATTTATTTTGCAGGGCCGCAGCCTCTGTAGCCACAGCGGCTGCAAAAGCAAACGGATGAACTTTTGAAAGTGGAAAATTCCTGAACACAAATTTTAAATCAGCACCCAGTTCCTGCTGAATATTTTTTACAATTGGATAAGCAAGGCCGCAATACGGGCATTGATAGTCTCCGTATTCAACCAGCTCAATCAGCGCTTTTTCATTGCCATAAATATGATCGTTGCTGTTTATTACCGGTATTAGTTGTTTCATTTGTTTACTTTTTTTTAATTATCTAATTGTTCCAGTGCACTTAATATTCCATCAGCACCGGGATTTATACCAACAGGCGATAAATAACTCCAGCGGATTATTCCGTTTTCATCCAAAACATATAATGCCCGCTGGCATTCTCCTGTTTCATTATTATACACTTTGTACAAGCTGGCCACTTCGCCTTTGGGCTCAAAATCTGCGAGCAATGGAAAATGAAAATTATTATGCTGGCTAAATGCCAGGTGGCACCACCTGCTGTCAACCGATATGCCTACTATTCTGGCATTATGCCGGTCGAAATATTTTTCCATTTCATTGTAAAGGCTCATCTGGTCACCACATACAGGGCTCCAGTCTGCAGGATAAAATGCGAGAATAATTTTCTTGCCTTTTAATTCACTCAGTTTTATTTTTTGATATGGCGAGGAATACAATTCGAACTCCGGCGCCTTTGTTCCTGTTGCTAACATGTAACTCTGTTTATCGGTTATTATTTATTTTTTTCTGCTGTATTAAATCAGCTAACGTTGAACAATCGTGACTGTATATTGTGCCCAACGTTAGCGATTGCCACAGCTTTTAATCATGCTTCATTCATTGTTTTTTATAAATGTTCTGCGGCTTTTATAATGAAGGCGGCAACCTTATCCGGCTGGGATACCATAGGGATATGGCTGCTTGGAAGTTCAAGCGTAACAGCATTTATCAGCTTTGCTTTAAAACGTTCCAGGTCGGGGTTAATCATACCATCTTTTGAAGCAACCACATACCACGAAGGTTTGCTCTTCCAGGCAGGGTTATATACTTTCTCTTCAGTGGCAGATGCAGCCCAGGGTACCTGTGTTGCGTAAATCACCTTTCTTTCACCGGCGGGTAAATCCTGAGCAAAAAATTCGTTGATGCCTTTTAATGATAAAGACAAAAAGCCTGCTGCACTAAGCCTGAGCTCAGGGCCTACCGCTGTTGGAGCCATAGCCGCATTAACATCGTTCACGTTCTGGCCTTCTTCCGGTACAAGCGCAGCCACGTAAACCAGGCCGGCTACTTTAGGGTCTTTTCCTGCTTCTGAAATTACCATGCCGCCATAAGAGTGCCCAACCAAAAGCACCGGGCCGTCTGCTTCTGCAATTGCTCTTTTGGTGGCTTCCACATCGTCTTTAAACGAAGTAAGCGGGTTTTGCACGGCTATTACATGCAGGCCTTTGGCCTGTAATAAAGGAATAACTTTCGCCCAGCTTGACCCATCGGCAAAGGCGCCATGTACCAATACAATATTTTTTACCCCTTTAATATTGGTTTGTGCATCTGCATTTTGCGGCGTGGCAAAAAGAACGCCCGCTGCCAGTAATGCACCTGCTGTAAGTTGTGTAACTGTAAACATAAAATTTGTTTTTGTTGATTAATAAATAGTGTATCATACCGGCAAAAGATCATTCATCATCTTCTGCAAGTATTTCACCGGCTGGCTGATCACCCAACCGTTTGAAATCGTCCAGAAACTCACCGCCATCTGTAATGTTTGTTTCGCGGAGATAAGGATATATGCTTTCCTGGAATGTTTCTGATGAGGCACGCATATTGCCATGCCCGGACTTTTGAGGTAAAAGAACCAGCTTCATAAGAAAACATTTATTGTTTGAAGAAAAAACAGCATGCTGCCATTCGTTTCATTGTGTGGCTGACCAGCTTTTGCGGAGACGCCGCGCCGGCGTGGGTTTGTCTCATGCACGAACGGGTGGAAAGTGCATGCCCTTTACAGCCGCCTCAACGAACTGACACCCGTCATCTTCGTTTCGAAAGGCAGTTATTGAAAAAAATTAAATAATACCGGGGAGCCTATGCTTTTACTAATTGCTGCTTAAACCAATCTTCATATTTAATTTTTCCGAGGCGTGGGCTGGCATCCGAAACCAGTGAATCATCATTTAATTCGGTGCCGAAATATTTAGCGTGCTCATCTACTATTAGTTTCCGGCTGTCTTTTGTTGCATCCAGGTAATAACGTATAAATTCGCTCATGGGCATACGCACCGGCCCGGCCACTTCTGCAATGCCGTTAAGCGGGTTGCCTGTTACAATATCTGCCAGCACTTCCACCACTTCTTCAGATGCTACAGGCTGAAATAGCGCAGGGGATATATGCACTTCATCGCCAACAGTAGCAGCATTGGCTATGCCGCCGGCAAATTCAAAAAATTGTGTAGAACGCAATATGCTATAATGCATGCTTGATGCTCTAATGAGTTCTTCCTGCGCTACTTTTGCGCGGAGATAACCACTATCCGGAAGGCGGTCGGCGCCAACTATCGACATGGCTACATGATGTTTAACACCTGCATGCGCTTCTGCTTCCAAAAGCCTTGAAGTAGATGTTCTGAAAAAATTCCAAACAGCCTCATCTTCAAAAGAAGGTGAATTGGAAACATCTACAACAACATCTGCACCCTTCAATATTTCAGGTAAACCTTCGCCGGTAATGGTATTAACGCCTGAAGATGGCGAAGCTGCAATTGCAGTATGACCGCTCTGCCCAAGCTTTTTTACAAGGTTTGAACCAATAAGGCCGGTTCCGCCGATGACTACAATTTTCATGATTGTTCTTTTTTAGATTTTATGATAAGATTGATATCTTAAATTTTGATGCGATGATTTTTAAAGGAAATGCTGATGCTGTTGAATGATAGGACTGCGTGACACCAAATTGCTTTATTGAAGTGCATTGTCATGCACCGGCTAAGAATATTCATAGCACCAGCATTGTTGCTCACCACAAAACATTTTTTATTTTACAATAGTATCGTTTGGCGTTAATGCCTGTTTTATGGCTGCTGCTGCCTGCAAAAGCGCCACTTTAACGGCAGGCACTTCTGCCAAAGCGTTTAATAAGCCATAATCGTGAATCAACCCGCCATACCGTGTAAGCGTTACTTTTACGCCGGCTTCGTTCAGTTTGTGTGCATAAGCTTCGCCTTCATCGCGCAGCACATCATTTTCAGCCGTTTGAATAAGTGCCGGCGGCAAGCCCTTTAATTGTTCCAAACCGGCATTTAGCGGGGTAGCATATATGTCTTTACGGGCTTTTTTATCTGGCAGGTAATTATCCCAAAACCATATCATCATGTTTCTTGTAAGAAATCTTCCTTCGCCCAATTCTTTATAAGAGCCTGTTTCAAAATTGGCATCGGTTACGGGCCAAAGCATAACCTGGAGTTTTATTGCCGGGCCATTTTTCTCCTTAGCCATTAATGCTATGGCCGCCGTCATATTACCGCCAACGCTATTACCCACCACAGCAAGGTTTTTGCCATCAACGCCTATTTCATCTCCATGTTCGGCCACCCATTTAAGCACAGCATAAATTTGATAAACAGCAACAGGATAATATGCTTCCGGCGAGGGTGTATAGTCGGGAAAAACAGCTACAGCGCCGCTTTTCACCACAAGGTCTCTTACCAGCCGTTTATGTGTTTGATAATCGCCCAGTACCCATCCGCCCCCATGAATGAAAATGAATACGGGCGCCGCCGGTTGCACACCCACAGGTTTTACAATATGTACCTTTACCTGTTCACCGTCTTGTGTTATTGTTCTTTCAGCCTCTTCAATACCGGCATAATTAACCGGAACGGAAGATTGTGCATCAATCAATACTTTCCTGGCGTCTGCCGGGCTAAGCTGTTCAATAGGCTTGCCTGTTCCTGAATTAAGCACTTCAAGAAATGCCCTTACTTCTTTGAATATGCGGGGGTCGTTTTCTGCTTTTGCAGGTTTGTTAATTTGTGACATAACTAATGTATTTATGTATAAGAAATAAAACTGTTTTTAAAATGGTGCTTTTCTTGGTTGGCTTTTTATGCTGAATTATTAACCGCTTATTGCATGCTGAATATGTGCGTTTAATTTTTCCATCATTGCTTCATTTATGTTTGCAGGGCCGGTGTTATAATCGTCTAACAAAGTGCCTTTTAAACCGCCTGAACTGGTGATGGCCAGCAGCAGGCAGCTTACCCCATTTATATTTTCAGGAAACCTGTATGATTCATCCACATTAAAATCCTGCGGATCGAGCCGCATATCCAGGTCGCCACAGTAAAGGCAAACCTTTTGCGTTTTAAAATTTGCCGTATAACCTCTTTGCCTGAGGTCTTTTAAAGCATCGTTGAGGGAATTATAATTTTTCATGTTCATGCATTTTTATTAATAATATAATGATGCGGCTGCCGCTTGTTTAGCAATACCCAGCCGCATAAACTTCATCAGTGATAAATTGAATTTTTCCATTTCTTCGAGAAATAATGCATGGCCGCTGTTTTCAAAAGGAACAAACCATGCATGCGGAATAAGATCGTACAGGCGCTCTGCCAAATCAAACGGGAATACCTCATCTTTTTTTCCATGAAAAATGGCTGCAGGCAAGGTTGTTTCTTTAAGATCAGTATAAAGCGCAGCATCGCGCAGCAACAGCAAACCCTGCTCTATTGCGTAAGGTGAGGCCTGTGTATAAATATTATCGAACCATGGGATTATATTCGATAATACAAACTGGTTATTGCCGGCGCAAAGCCCTGCGAATTTTTTGAAAAAAGCCGGGTGGTCTGAATTGATCAGCCTGATGAGCTCCTCAATATTTTGGTTTAAAGCAATGGACATAGGTTCATATTTTTCGGCCAGGAAAGGCACTGCCGCGCTGCATAAAACCAGCTTGTTAATATGAGCGCCGTTATACCTTGATGCATATCGTATGGCAGCCGCGGCACCTGTTGAAAAACCCACCAGCATAGCGTTATCCACTTCAAGCGTTTCCAGTATTATTTTTATATCATCAGCAAACACATTGTAATTATATTTTCCATATGGCTTATCTGAAAAGCCAAACCCGCGAAGACTTATGCTTATAACGCGATAGCCTGTTTTAACAAAGAACTGATGCTGGTATTCAAACATGGTATTGTTAAATGGCAGGCCATGTATGAACACAATGGGCTCACCCTTGCCAAGGTCTGATATATGCAGTTTTACATTTTTTTCAACTTCAATAAATGAGTGGCGGCCAAATGCTGCCCTTGTGTATTCATATTTCATGAGCCATTATTTTAGTGCGTATTATTTTAGTTTAAGCATCTGTTTCTGCCTGCATGTCCTTCATTTTTTTCATTCATCGGCAGTGGGAAAAACAATAGCCATGCCATTGCACAGTTATTTAATAATCAATATGTTATAAACAGGAAGACGGGAAGGATTACACTATATTCCGTCAATTGGCGAAGCAGCACACTGTATATCGTAAATTGGTGTGTACAATTTATTTCTTTGCGCAGATATTAAAGGCTATAAGTATGATTATATGTAATTGCAGCAGTTAAGCAGATGCCTGTATTAATTATCTTACTCAATAATATAACAGCACAATATTTAAGGTTGCATGACAGATATTACGATTAAGAAAGTATGCATGTTTACACTTTAACCTTAACAGTTTTATTTTTCAGGTATTTGGAGTTATTGAAAATAATCTCCTTTCATAATGTTCAGCTTTTTCATTTTAGAATGCAGGGTTGTGGAAGGAATGCCCAATGCACCGGCAGCGCCGCCGCTGCCTGATATTTTACCGCTGCATTTTTTAAGAACTTCGATAATATAATTACGCTCCAGTTCTTCAAGTGTTTTATTTGAAGCATCCGCATAATCATTGTCTTCATTACCAAATGCCTTTGGCAATTGTATTTCGTTCAGCACATTTCCCTGCGTTAAAAGAATACTCCGCTCAATTAAATGTTCCAGCTCCCGCACATTACCGGGCCAGGCATAGCCTTTTAATTCACGAAGGCATTTTGCAGATATGGATGTTATATTCTTTCCTGAATTTTTACAATACCGGGCAAGAAAAAATACAGCCAATGCTTCAATATCTTCTATACGGTTTCTTAGCGGAGGCAATGTAATGGGAAATACGTTCAAACGATAAAAGAGGTCAGACCTGAAGCGCCCGGATTTTACTTCACTTTCCAGGTTACGGTTAGTAGCTGCAATTATTCTTACATCTACTTTAATAGTAGTTTTTCCGCCCACCCGCTCCAACTCGCGTTCCTGCAAAACGCGCAATAATTTCACCTGGGTTTCAAGTGGCATTTCACCAATTTCATCAAGGAATAAAGTGCTGTTATTGGCCAGCTCAAACTTGCCAATACGTCTTTCAATAGCACCGGTAAAAGCGCCTTTTTCATGGCCGAATAATTCGCTTTCTATAAGGTTAGGCGGCAATGCGGCGCAATTCACTTTTACCATCAGTTTATCCTTCCTGGGAGATGCATTGTGAATGGCGCGGGCTATCAGCTCTTTGCCGGTGCCTGTTTCGCCCAACAACAGAACGGTGGAATTAGATTCAGCAACAAGCGACATAAGGTGATATACTTTTTGCATCTCAGGCCCGCTGCCAATAATATCAGAAAAATTATAGAGCGTACTTATCTGCTCCCGCAGGTAATCGTTTTCTACCTCCAGTTGTTTTTTATATGCCAGTAATTTTTCATTGGCCTGTATATTGGCAATGGCAATAGATATTTGCGCACAAATGCCTTTTACCATCAATTCGCTCACGTGGTTGGCATGCAGCCAGATTGTGCCGAGGTTTTTACTGCCCGTTCGCAACGGCAAAGCATACGTATGTTTAAACCCGGTAGTTTGCCATAACCTTGCATAAGGGTTGCCTGTTGCGGCTTCATCATCCACATTCAAAACAACACCTTCATCACTGGCAAGCACTTTAGTTGTATAATATTCATTAATGGTAACCCGCCTGGCTACCATTTCATCAAAAAAAGATTTCGATCTTGATTTATCATATAAAGTGGTATCATACATAAACGGGCTGAGGTTAAAGCCATCTTCGTCAATCACCTGTATCATGGCTAATTGTATGTGCATGGTTTTTTCCAGCACTTTAAAAATAGCAGCCTGCAATTCTGCCTTGGTTCTTACGCGGGCAATATCATTGCTGAATTCCAGCAGAAAGGTTTGCTCCTTGTGTTTTTTGTAGATTTGCTCCGTAGAAATAATATTGGAAACAGCTACGGATATATGGGCGCAAACAGCTTTTAGCAAATTGATTTTTAGTTTCCCGCTCTTATTTGTATCAATATGCAGAAAAGCGCAGCCAATATTTTTTCCGCCCACCCGCAATGCTGTTCCTAATATTCTTTTAACGCCAAGTTTTTTCCAGAAATAAACATAAGAAGGCATGCCGGTGTGCGCAGCCAGTTTATCTACTTCAAATACAACAGGGTTTTCCGAGTTCATCATTTGTTCAAAAACAGGATCGCCAACCGGGAACTTTTCTGAGGTTATTTCATCATAGCCTGGTTCTGCCTTTATACGGTTTCCAAGATCAAGCATAAATGAACTGTAAGTATGGTCTTCATTTATCTGCAGGAACCCAAAATCTTCAATAGAGAATAAAGTTTTGAATTGCTTATTTACTACTTCCTGCAAATCTTCCTTTTTTTTCAAAGCAGCTATTTCTTCACTTAAAGAAAGCAAAGCAGATTTTTCCGCTTCCCTTTCGGCAATTTCTTCATTTGACCTGATGTTTGAAATAGCGATAGATATTTGCGCGCTTATGCCTTCCAGCAGTTCCAGGTTTATCTTTTGTGTTATCACCCACAATACGCCCAGCATGGCAGTGCCGGTTTTAAGCGGAACGCCTACCATTTTTTGAAAGCCCGCTTTTTCCGGGCCAAGGCTTTTCCAGAACTCAATATAATAATCGGTATTACCTTGTTTCACTTCTTTAGCAAAATCAATTTGTACCGGTGCATTGCCGCTTAATACCCTGCCTGTGATGCCTTCATCTTTTCTCATTTTAGTTTGATAAAGATGTTTAAACCCGGGGTCGTTTTCGTAAAACACTTTTTCATCGTGCATAAATGGGCTTAGCGTAATACCGTTATCATCCAGCGTACGTATAAAATAAGTTTTTATCTGCGCCAGCTTTTTGAGGGATTGATGAATGGCCAGGTTCAATTCATTTTTTGTACGTGTTAAAGCTATATCGTGGCTAAAATCAATGAGAAATGATTTGTCATTATCCTTCTGCGACATTTCCTGGTTGATAATGATATTGGTAACGGCATTTGACAGATGCGGCGCAATGCCTTCCAGCACATCTTTAAAGTCATCAGGAAAACTGTCCGTTTTATCTGAGTACATCAATACATGGCCGAAGGTTTCCATTTTATTTTTCAACTCCACAATCATCGCCTTTCTTATACCGCATTCATAATTCACTTTCAAAAAACCGGGAATGCCCGGTTCGTTAATAATATCGTCTAAAAGGAAAGCTGCTGACGTGTTTGGGCTTTTTACCTGCGTAAGGAATGGGTCGGTGATAACAAATTCCATTTTAAGCAAAGAAGGCAGTTCTGTACGGTGCCTGATGGGCATAGATTCCCTGTCTATAAGAAAAGGATAATACGTTTTTTTCTGGTGATTAATAAGCGAAATAACGGCGTGTGTAAAATAAAAATATTGCTTAAGCCTTGATGAAAATACTTTGATAAGGTCATCCTTTCCGCGAACCTTTGTAATATCATTGCTTAAGGCCAGCAGTATCTCCCTTTCTGTTTTATAATATTCAATTTGCTGCCGGAGCGAATGTTTTTCTACAGCATCTTTCTTCGCAACTTTTACTCCCACACCGGCCTTCCCGCCTGAACTTTTTATTGAAGGCATTTTGCAGTAATCGGTTTTTATTTCTGTTACAGGCTTAGGAATAGATGAATATTAATTCATTTAAATCTCACGAATTTAATACAATTTAAAATCTTTTTGCAGTCTATTTAAATTGTATGCAGCGGCAATTAAACGTTTGCCAGCAGTTTACCCGGCGCATTTGTAAATCTTGTAAGAACTATATTTACATTTCATGTTTGTCTCAAAAATAAGGATGCAAAAAAGGTATGAAGAAAATAGGATTTTTATCGTTTGGGCATTGGGCTAACCATCCAGCTTATAAAACCCGTAGCGCAAGTGATACATTGCTTCAGTCTATTGATCTGGCGGTAGCTGCCGAAGAAATCGGGCTGGACGGCGCTTATTTCCGGGTACATCATTTTGCAGCGCAGTTAGGCTCTCCGTTTCCTTTGCTTGCTGCTATTGGCGCTAAAACAAGCAAAATAGAAATTGGAACAGGTGTTATTGATATGCGTTATGAAAATCCGCTTTATATGGTGGAAGATGCCGGCGCTGCCGATTTAATATCTCGGGGAAGGCTGCAATTGGGTATTAGCAGGGGGTCGCCGGAACAGGTAATTGATGGATGGCGTTATTTCGGATATGAATTGGCAGCCGGAGAAACCGATGCTGATATGGGACGCCGTAAAGCCCTGGAATTTCTGGATAAGCTGAAAGGCATTGGTTTTGCCCAACCTAATCCATATCCAATGTTTCCAAACCCGCCGGGACTGCTAAGGCTGGAGCCATACTCAGAAGGATTGCGGGAGCGTATCTGGTGGGGAGCGGCTTCTAATGCTACTGCTGTTTGGGCAGCCGAAAATGGAATGAACCTTCAAAGCTCCACGTTGAAATATGATGAAAGCGGAAAACCTTTTCATGTACAGCAGGCTGAGCAGATAAGGTTGTATAAAGAAGCGTGGAAAAAAGCAGGGCACCAGCGTGAGCCAAGGGTGTCTGTAAGCCGTTCTGTTTTCGCATTGGTAACAGACCAGGACCGTTATTTCTTTGGGCAAGAGGCGAAAAGGGCCGATACAATCGGAATGATTGAGCAAGACAAGCGGGCTATTTTTGGAAGAAGTTATGCTGCGGAACCAGATCAGCTTATAAAAGAGCTGGCGGAAGATGAAGCCATCCGGGAGGCAGACACGCTGCTTTTAACCATACCCAATACATTAGGCGTTGATTACAATATACATGTACTGTCTTCCATTTTAAAGTATGTGGCACCGGGCTTAGGCTGGCGTTAAATTTTTGATGAGCAGTGGAAAAGTTTGCACGGCTATCCCTTAAATAATTTTTAGGAGGTATGGTTTGGCATTGCCGGCAATACCGTCTTAAAAAAGTATATTTTGCCATAAATACTTCTGCATCATTTCAGGAAAGGTCATCCCTGGCGCTACAGGTAATTTGCTCGCAGCAAGAAATCTCTTATGCGGAGGCTTTGCACCAGGTAGAACGGTTAAAACAAGCTTCAAAGTTAAATTCATCATCAAAGAAGGGCAGGCAGCAGCACTCAAAAATTGGTCAGCAAAAAAAATTGGAAGCGCCGGAATGAAAGCCTGCTGTGAAACGACTTTATAACAAATTGATAATCACCTGGAATACGTTTAAAAATCAGGACAGTTATTTGGGCTAAATAAAAAAGGCCGCTGTTCAGCGACCTTTGATTTTCCGGTGACCCCGCAGAGACTCGAACTCTGGGCCCGCTGATTAAGAGTCAGCTGCTCTACCAACTGAGCTACGGAGTCAAATTTTTATAAAGGGTTATAGATTAATGGGCTGCAAAAATAACTGTTTAGCGTATTTTGCACGCCAATTTTTTTTATGGCTGAATACACAGGCAAATTAATAATCATAACAGCGCCATCCGGCGCCGGCAAAACTTCAGTCACTAAATATTTACTGGATAAAATTCCACAGCTTGCCTTCTCGGTTTCGGCCACCACGCGAAAGCCACGCAGCAATGAAACCAATGGCGTTGATTACTATTTTATTACTGAGGAAGACTTTCATAATAAAATACAGGATGATGATTTTCTGGAATGGGAAATGGTGTATGAAGGAAAGTTTTATGGCACCTTCAGAAGCGAGCTGGGGCGTATGTGGAATGAAAACAAAGTACCGTTGCTTGATATTGATGTAAAAGGCGCCATACATGTGTTTGAACAGTTTGATGAAAATTGCCTTACCATTTTTATTGAGCCGCCATCTGTTGAAGAATTGAAAAGAAGATTGAGTTCCCGCGGTACGGAAAGCCTGGAAAGCCTGCAAACACGTTTAAATAAAGCTGTGTTTGAATTGAGCTTTAAACAACAATTCAATAAAATAATTATTAATGATAAGCTGGAAGATGCCTGTAAAGAAGCTGAAGCCGCTGTGAAAAATTTTTTAGGATTGTAGGTTCACTGCAATGTCAAGTAAAGCAATAGTAAAAGAACCCTGTGAAGATGGAAGCGATTTGAAAGATGTGCCTTCATTTACAAAACCAGTGCATTGCAGCGTTTGTGGATCGATAAGCCAGTATTCCTTTACACCATATTCTGCATAAATTTCTTTCTTCTTTGTTTTGTCATATTTGGATGTGCCCGGTGATAAAACTTCAATCACCAGGTGCGGCGCGCCATGCACATAGCCGTCATCACCCAAAATATCCATTTGTTCTTCCGCCACAAAAAATATATCAGGGCGGTAAACATTTTTTTCGTTGATATAAATATCAACATCGCTTAATACTTTCCCTGCAGGATTTTTTCTCAAGTAGCTTTCTATACGGAAGAGGATAATCTTAACAATATCCTGGTGCTTCCAAATGGGGGAGGGTGACATAATTATATGGTCGTCTATTAATTGGCAACGGGTTCCTTCGGGAAGTATTTTAAATAATTCCAACGCTGTTCTCGGCGGGTGCAACATACTTTCCATACTGCTAATTTACGGAATTATAAATCTTTATTTTTATGGTCAATTAAAATGTATGCCATCATTCAAAAACAAAACCATATTCATTACCGGCGCAAGCCGGGGCATTGGAAAAGCCATTGCTTTAAAACTTGCTGAAAGCGGCGCTAATATTATTGTGGCAGCAAAAACGGTTGAAGAAGATGCACGGCTTGGCGGCACTATTTATACGGCGGCAAAAGAAATAGAAGCGGCCGGCGGCAATGCGCTGCCCGTAAAAGTTGACATTCGTGATGAGGAACAAATAAGACAGGCCGTTGAAGAAGCAGTAAAAACTTTTAACGGTATTGATATAGTTATAAATAATGCATCGGCCATACAATTAACCGATACAGAAAAGACCGAAGCAAAGCGTTTTGATTTAATGTTTAATATAAATGTTCGCGGTACTTTTCTTGTGACCAAACATTGTCTTCCTTATTTAAAAAAATCAGCCAATGCACATATACTTACATTATCGCCACCAATAAACATGGATGAAAAATGGCTGGATAAACATATTGCATACACCATAAGCAAATACAATATGACCATGCTGGCAATGGGATGGGCTGCAGAATTCAGGAAGTATAATATCGCATCCAATACGCTTTGGCCGGCTACTACCATTGCCACGGCTGCGGTTAAGAATTTATTGGGAGGTGATACATTAATACAAATGAGCCGCAAACCTGAAATAGTGGCTGATGCCGCTTTTTATATTTTAAGCAAAGCGGCCGCGGTATGCACCGGTAATAATTTTATTGATGAAAAAGTATTGGAAGCCGAAAACATAACGGATTTATCAACGTATGCCGTTAACCCCGGTGGCCCTTTATATCCCGATTTATTTTTATAGGTAATTTTTAAAAGTAACCCTATTAATTGCCTGTATTATTACCTGGCGCTATTG
This sequence comes from Parafilimonas terrae, assembly GCF_900115755.1. Classification (GTDB taxonomy): domain Bacteria; phylum Bacteroidota; class Bacteroidia; order Chitinophagales; family Chitinophagaceae; genus Parafilimonas; species Parafilimonas terrae. The sequence goes on along the minus strand of NZ_FOXQ01000004.1, from coordinate 260,531 downwards.
ATATACGTATTTCAATACCTGCCCTGGTATTAATAATCGGCGCCGATGTGGATATGTATGGAATAATGCGCTGCTGTTCAAAATACAATTTAAGATCAATGCGGTTATTAATTAAATAATCAATATTAGGTTGTATGCTGATTGTTTTTTGCCCGCCCGTACTGTAGGCCGCCGGCTGGTCAAGCCTGCTGTTGGTTTGCAGGTCATTCCTGAACGATAAATCAAGGCTTATATTAAGATCTGTTTTATCCGGATCAGCTTTTATAAAAGGCAATTTAAACGGCATGTTCACACCCTTTTGCCGGAAGGTGCCGCCAAACGAAAATGAACTGCTGTTTACTTCACTCAACTGGTAATCATATAAACTCAAACTCAGCGTTCTGCTTTTTGCATATTCAAACCTTAATGACGTTTGCTCGTTGGTGGTAATATCAAAACCAATCAATGGTGCAAACTGCTCCTGTATGGTTAAATTAGGAATAAGGAAATAGGGAATGTAATTCCCGGAAACGGTGTCTTTGAAAGCAGGCTGGCCAAGATGCAGCGGATCATAATATAATAATGCGCTGGTAAAGCTGTTCATGCTGAAAGTGCTGGTATAACCGTGCGTAAGGGTAATATTGCTGAATGTATTGGCCAGAGATGGAATTCTCGTTAACCCGGTATAAGTTATACGCCAGTTAGGTAATGCGCGTACGCCGCTGAACGGGTTTGATTTTATGGTTGAATTATTTTCATTGATCAAAGAAACCGAACCGGCATCCTTGCCTGTGTAAGCTGCAATAAACGATGGCAGTAAAACATCCTGCTGATAACGCCCATAACCGGTTGGAAAACCATCGGCCTGGTAAGTTTGGTCCCAGTATGGGTTTGCTTTGGCAAGCCTGCCGGCTACTATCAAACGGTTATCCTGGAACTTCTTAAACGTGTTGGATATCTGGTTCGGGTTTGACTTTTTAAATAATGTCTGGAAACTGATATAAGAGACAGAGAAGCCACCGCCTGCCAGCGGACTTAAGTGATTGAATTCTTCACCGCCTGCCACGGTGGGAAGATTTTTAAATAACTCAGAATAATTTTTGGAGAATGTTTTTTGAATATTCAGGTCGATATTAAATTCCCTGAGCGGCTCAAGTTGTGCCGAAAAATTCAGCTGCTGCTGGTAATCCTGCGTGTACAGCAGGTTGAATAATGTGTCTTTTGAAATTACGCCTTCCCGCGCTTTTTTATTCAGCCAACTGGTATCCGGCTGCTTGCCAAAAATATAGGCATAGCCAGGCTGGCTGGCTTTTTGGTCCTGCCCCAAATATCCTGTTCCGCTTGTTATGCCCGGCACACGGCTGTTATAATTTTCATTATAATTTATGGACGCATGCTTAATCATGGTTACCAGGTGGCCTACAGCCTTTACAGCACCGGCTGGTCCTGTAGTTTGCCTGTTCTTCCGCTGTTGTTTACGGTAATCCCTCTTTTGCTGACGCCATTTTTGCAAGGCATGCCTTTTTTCAATGCCTCTTAATTTATTGCCGGAAGAATCTGTTATTACTTCCGCCCTTGGTTTTGGAGGCTGAATGCTGTCATTGGGATTTGCTTCCGTATCTGTATTATCATCCACCTGGCTTACGGCAGTAAGAAATTTTGATTTGGAATATAATCTTGTTAAATCAAACTCTGCTGTAAGGCTGTTTTGCTGCGAGTTTTCAATGGTGTTGCCAAGACTGGTGGCCAGTAAGCTGGCGCCTATCCAGTTATATGTAGTGGCATAGCTGTAGCGTCCATTGATCCAGTCCGTAAGCGGAAGCTTTGCAAAAGGAATATTATAACTTAACGTGGCCCGCTGCTGGTATAAAGTATTTCTGCCTGCATGAAAAAAGTTTTGCCGCACCGTATCTTTCTTGGCTTTTGTATTAAGCCTGCCAAACGGTTCATCCACCCTTGCATAAGCTATGGCAGAAAAATCCAGGTTGAGGCTCCGCGTAAAATCCCAGCGCAGGTTATAATACCTGTCGAAAGTGAAATACTTATCATACGTGGTATCCACCTTTTCTACTTTGGAATCGTAAGTGTTCACAATGCGCGGCACGTACATGCCAAACTGCCGGTTAATATCGTAGCGAACACTTAATAAAGATGGTATATAATTAAAATTGAAATCTTTTACTGGCGCCAGCCATGCACTTTTATTTTTAATGAGATTTTTAAAAGGCTCTTTGAATTTCGATGCATTGCTAAATGTATAACCAATACCTGCGCGGTAAGTTTTTATATTGTTAAGCGATATAGTTGGATTGGTCTGATCATATTCGGTATAAGAATAACTGAAATCAAAATTGCTTGGGCTCCAGAGTTTTGTTGTTGTTCCGCGCTGTGCAAACCGCACATTGGTAAAGTTGATGGTTTTAATAGTGGTAATATCAGCAGCAGCTTTTCTTATTGAATCCCTCCTGTTGCCTGCCATTTTCAGCTTATCTTTATAAAGAATATCAAGATCGTAGGGGTCGTATTCTGGCGTTAAAATAGTTTTATTGATGCTTGCATAAACGGGGATGGATAAACCCACGGATTGCGGTAATAGCTTGCCTGCATCAATATTTAAAGCCGCATCATACTGGAACATATTATCACGGGCCCGCTGGTTTACCTGCTGGTCAATGCTTCCAAAACCATAAGAATAAGTATTGGCCGAAAGCGACAGTGTACCCAGGTCGGCCAGTTGCATATCAACCCTGCCTAATGCAGCATAACCACCTTTTTCATCAATCTTTGAAAGCCTTAATTCATTCACCCAAACTTCCGTGCTGATAGTATTAGCAGTTTCATTTTCAATAGCGATTAAAATGCCTTCCACTTCGCCAAGGTTAGGATTGCCTTTAATGCCATATCTTCTTGAACCCACCTGTTCAGAATAATATTGGGTTATATTATTGGATGCTGCATTCCTTCTTATTTTAAGCTGAACCAAATCATTTAAAATGAGTTTAAGGTTATTGGAATCGGGCCATATTTGCTGGGCGGTTGTGCTGCCAAATGATGTGATTTGCAAAGGAATTTTTACTTCATAATAGTTGTCCAGGAAATCCTGGCCAATGCGTATAACTGCCGCAATTTGCCCGTTCGCCAATGCGGGCTGCTGCGTTAAGCCCGATTCAGCATGAATGAACATATCCACCTGGCCGTATTGCCGCAGGTCGAGGTTAAGCGTTTTGAATACAGCCCTTGAATCATTCTTTTGCAGGTTATTGATCTTTAAGCTCATGGCTTGTTCATTCTGCAAAAGGTTTACGCCGTTATTGCTTAATTCCTGTACCCGTTCAATGCCGGGCGGTATAACATACGGTATGGGCTGGCGGTTGCTGTTTTCTTCCACGTTCACGGCCAATAGATTCATAACAGTGGGAGAGTTGGAAGGAATTTGCGTGTAGCTGCCTGTTGTATCTACGTTGTATGTAAATGAACGCCATTGATTACGCACCATATCAAGCGTGGCAAAGCGCAGTACAACGGAATCTTCAAAACCGGAAAGGTACATGCGCATAAAGCGGATAGATTTAAAATCCGGTATCTGGCCTACTTTATTCGTAAAATCTTTTACCGGCACACGGAATAAATACCAGTCTTCCGGCGCTGAAGACCCATCGGCTAAACGTGGGTTTACCGTTTTTTTATCGGTAACATATTTAGTGCTGCCTACTGCCATGCCTGGTTTCAGGTCAACTTCGTATTCATAATATTCTTCCGTTTCATTCAGCGTATTATCCCTGTTCAGGTCTTCATTATCCGGGTATAAAGTGGCTGCCGGGGAAAACTGTGATGTGCCGGTATAGATAGGAGAGTTGCCCTGTGGATTATTATAATTTTTATACCTGCCCAAAATGCCTGTTCCGGCTGCATCATAGCCGGCATCGCGGTACCATTTGTAATCGTCGTTGGCAGGATCGGCATCGGCTTCCTGGTAAATACGGGAACCTGCGCCAAAATTGCTGGCGATATTAGCAAGATATGTGCTGCGCTGCACTCTTTCAGAATCATTTGCTTCGCCGTCAAAGCCCACATCCTGGTATTTCCTGTCGTCGGGGTCATTGCTGAAAGCCTGCGTAAGCTGAATGGGATTCACCGGCGTCCTGGCCCATGTTGAATAATCTGTAATAGCAGGGATTGATGGTGTTGGCAAACCATTTTCATAAAACCGCCGCCCGTCTTTCAAAATATCCTCGCTTATATTACCGAGATTGATGTACAGTTTACCACCGGTGCTGGCAGGGTCTTTAATGAAAGGGTCTTGTACCCAGAACTCAATGTATTCAATATTGCCGGTTTCAAAATCGGTCTGGTCGAGGCTGCGCATAATACCACCCCAGCGCTGGCGCGGGTTAAGCAGCTTGCCATTGGCATCAACATTGGCTTTATCATCAGCAAAATTGTAAGGGCCACGATCGGTTGGATAATAAGCAAGATCGAATGTTGAAGCAATTACATCAGTAATATTGGTTGTGCGGTTGGGAAATAATTCATTGGTATAAACCTGCCTTACACGCGGATCGCTTAATTCCTTCAAATTACCGCGCAAAGGATTATTGGGGCTCGATTTATCCTGAAGGATAGGTTCAATATTATACCAGGCAAGCTTGGCGCGGTTCTTACCATAATCCAGGTTATTGATCAACTGGCTTTCCGGGAATGAGCTTGGCGTGGAAGCAAGTGTCCACGAAATAAAAGGATAACGAAGGTCAACGCTGCTGGTAGCGCCTTCAAAATCATCAATATAAACAAGCCCGCTGCTGCCTTTGCCAATTTGCGAAGGATGGCCGGGTTTTAATACGGCGGCTTCACCATAAGCAGTGATTGAGCTTGTGGCATCTGAATTATAGAAAGGCAGTTTATTGATCAGTCTTGTTAATCCCGGCAATTCATTCTGATAACTGAAATCAACACCGTACATGCTGTTGCGTATCGGGTCTTCGCCATAATTAACCTTGGTGAAATAAGGCCTTTCTGCCAGCCGCTCCAAAGTGCCGCCAATAGAAAGATGTTTATTAGCCACGTAGTCAAGCCGCAATCCCATGAAGCTGCGTTGCTGCGTACCAAAAGTGGCATTGTTTTCAAACTGAACATTTACAGGTACCCCGGAATTAATGATCGCCTGGTTAATGACTTTTAATGTGCCGAGGTTATAGTCGATAATATAATCCGTGTTTTCTGTTAATACCTGCCCCCCGGCCGTTACGGTTACCGAGCCTCTCGGAATATTAAATGCGCCGAGATAGATATCGGTATTAGAACTGCCTTTGACCGTTCCCTGCAATTCGTACCGGTTAAGATTGGCATAGGTTTGCGCTATTGCTTTTATGGAATCGTATAACTGGAAGTAAACGTATTTCTTAACAGTATCCTGGTCAACGCCCTGGAAAGCGAGATCAGCCAGGTCTTGCCCGAAAGGTTCCAAAACGGGAAAGATAATTTTACCCTGTTGTGAAATAACGGTAAAGCCATCCACAAAATCATACAAACCATCCGGCTGGGGGTCGTTGCGGTTATTTAACCGGTCTGCACGGAGTATCTGGATAAGCGGCTGGCCTGCTACTGCAGGATCACTTACCGGCAGGTATCTTTTTAAACCGCCGCTGGGTTCCTGGTATAAAACGTTGAGTTTGCAATCGCCCTGCTGCATGCCCATTACATCAATAGAGTAAACGTTTTTCATCATTAATTGCCAGATAGGCAGGTTCACGCGCTGCGATGTGGCTTTTAACAGTTTCAGAAAAAGCACTTTTTGTACACCCTGTGTTGAATCAACTGTAACATCCTGTGAAAATTCCCCCACCTGGTAAACTTTGCCGTTGTAAGTATATTGATAAGCTACGCCCAGCACTTCATCGGGCTGCAACTGCACGTTCAGCGAAAGGAAGCCGACCTGCGGATTGTAGTAATATTCCGTAGAGTCGAGCTTGCGGGCAAATGTTTTTTCAAAATCATTCACCGGCGCCAGGCCCCTTGCAATCAATAAACTGTTTACCAGCGAAGGATCCCTGAAATTGGCATTTTCCAGCAGCGTTGTGTACAAGTCGTTGGTATTGTTTTGCGGCAAAACATCATTGGTTATGGTATGAATATTACTGTTGGCAGGTTCGCTTTCGCCTAAATCGGCGAAGCCAACAATGCTTCTTGTATTAGTGGTGGCGCCGGTGCGGTTGGTAACCCAAACTTCCATGCGCATAACCTGCACCTGGCTGTTTACCACCGGCAGGTTGCTCATGGCATTATTATAATTTTTCCTGAAATATTGCGCCAGCAAAAAATGCCGGTTTTCATCATAATCATCCAGCTTTTTCTTGATGGTCTGGCTTAAACCGCCCCCTGACAAGGCCACGGATTGCTGCTGCGATTTCTGGCTGGCCAGCGCGGCGGTAATAAATAATTTCCCAAACTGAAGCTGCGTTTTTATGCCAAACAGGCTTTGCGGGCTCGTCATTAAAGTGCTTTTGGTTTGGAATGAAATATTGCCGGCCTCCACCGATTTTAATATTTCATCATCCATACCCTTATAATCGAGCTTTAACTGGTTTTCATAATCAAAATTGGCAAGTGTGTTATAGCTGATGGGCAGTTTAAGTTTGTCGCCGATGCTGGCATTAATGTTCAGGTTGGTATTCATGTCAAAATCCAAACCGCCATTCCTGCGGGCATTTTCCGGCAAGGTTGGATTTTTAATTACCTGGCCCTGGTAACCCATGGTGAGGTCAACGGTGCCCTGCGGTTTTATATCAACCCTGAGACCGTTGGGGCCAAGGCCAAACATCCTGTCGAAAAGTTTGTCGTAAACACGGGGCGCCGGGCGTGAAATTTTACGGTTAAGATCGAGCAATGCCTGGCCGCGCCGGTTAAAATAATCATTCTCCTGCTTTTGGCTTTGCAGGCGGTACATTTCATCAAAAGTGAGGTAAGTGGGTTTGCGGTAAATAATATCACCAATCTTTTCCGTTAGATAATATTGATTGGTAATGGGGTCATATTCAATATTTTGTTTAATGAAAGAAGTATCTCTTATATCAAAAGGGTTCGCATAGTCCCACGAAAACCTGTCGCCGCGCCTGTCCTGCAAAGGATAATGCAGGCTGTCGTGCAGCGAATAACCTGTGGTATCTTTAACCTGTGCAGCAGCCATGTTGCAAAAGCAAAATACCAGCAGTATTATCAGTAAGAGTTTATCAGCAATGCGAAGTTTTGTCAATTTCTATGTAGCCTGGTTAGGTAAAATTGCTCTATAAGCTATAAGTTTTTGAGTGCAAGTTTAATAATGTTTTCCACTGAAAGGTTATTGGCGGATGAAAGTACCTTTTTTATGGCTGTTTCAGCAATATTTTTTTGAATCCCCAAAGCTACAAGTGCATTCAGGGCATCAGACTCAACTGTATTAAGTGAATACGCAGATTGTGGTAAATTGGTTTGCAGGCGGTTTAATTTATCTTTCAGTTCCAATACAATGCGTTCGGCTGTTTTTTTGCCAATGCCTTTAATGCTTTCCAATTGTTTAGTATTAGCATTTGCTATCGACCTGATGATCTCCTCCGGTTTCAGCCCGCTCAGCATCATTCTTGCCGTGGAAGCGCCCACGCCGGAAACGCTTATGAGCTGTAAAAAAAGCTCTTTTTCTTCCACATCATTAAAGCCATATAATGTGTGCGCATTTTCAGTAATGTGCAGGTAAGTAAACAATTTCCCGCTTTCTTTATTTGCAATAGCCGAATAGGTGTTCAGGCTTATCTGCAAATCGTAGCCAACGCCGTTTACATCAACAATTACCTGCGAGGGCAGTTTGGTTACAAAATTTCCTTTTACAAATGCTATCATACAAAGGCATCAAAAATATGGCTTTCATTTAATCGGCAGATTATTTTATTGAAGGAAATGCCGGGAGATATTATGGTGGTACTGAAGCAGTATGCAAACGGCGCTTATTTATTTTATAAGGCTGTCATTTTCAGCGTTCAATTTTTGGCTGTGTTGCGGATAAATGAATTCCTGCCTGTATCGGGGCCTGATAATTTTTCGCCGGAGGATGTTTTCCTAACCGGAAGAAAAGGAGCCTGTAGGATGGAGTTGTGATTTGCTTTCAAACTTTATTCTTGTGATCTTTGAATACAACAAATGCTTTGCGTTTAACCCGACATACGATGTTGTGATTTGCTTTCAAACTTTATTCTTGTGATCTTTGAATACAACATACACAGAAAAAACATTTGCAATAAAGATGTTGTGATTTGCTTTCAAACTTTATTCTTGTGATCTTTGAATACAACCAACAGAAAAGACAGTAAGCATACTCACCGTTGTGATTTGCTTTCAAACTTTATTCTTGTGATCTTTGAATACAACTATGCCGCTTTCAACCAAATCAGCAATTGCGTTGTGATTTGCTTTCAAACTTTATTCTTGTGATCTTTGAATACAACTTCATCACGTTTGGCCCATTGGTTTTTCCAGTTGTGATTTGCTTTCAAACTTTATTCTTGTGATCTTTGAATACAACCAAAGAAGCTGCCAACGAAATAGAAAGCCGTTGTGATTTGCTTTCAAACTTTATTCTTGTGATCTTTGAATACAACATCTTCCAGGATATAGACGAAAACACCGGCGTTGTGATTTGCTTTCAAACTTTATTCTTGTGATCTTTGAATACAACCAGGTAATATTTCCCAGCCAGAGCAACCAGTTGTGATTTGCTTTCAAACTTTATTCTTGTGATCTTTGAATACAACGATTTAGAGGAAAGCAGGCCGAAGCAAGGGTTGTGATTTGCTTTCAAACTTTATTCTTGTGATCTTTGAATACAACGTTAAAAGAAGTTTTAGCGCCCGTTTTATGTTGTGATTTGCTTTCAAACTTTATTCTTGTGATCTTTGAATACAACTAATCGAAGGAACGTCCACATATTTGTCATGTTGTGATTTGCTTTCAAACTTTATTCTTGTGATCTTTGAATACAACTGCAGAAGCTGGTTGAGACGTTAGGCGAAAGTTGTGATTTGCTTTCAAACTTTATTCTTGTGATCTTTGAATACAACATGTATATAAGCACACCGGCACAAGCCCCTGTTGTGATTTGCTTTCAAACTTTATTCTTGTGATCTTTGAATACAACAGTTTAAGCCGAAAGCCTTACCCATAAAGGGTTTCAAAGAAAAACAGGAATGAAAAAATGAGTTTAAAACCCTGTGGGCAGTTTGAGTTCACAGGGTTTTTACTTTCCTAAGCATCCCGGTTACTCCGTGCCTTGCAATAATTTACTTAAAAATAGCGTGAGCTCGGGATAAGATTAGTCAGTGACCGTCATTTCGAAGGAGCATTGAATACGACCTTGAATATTGTGTGTATTATAAAAACTTTTTCAATAGAAGAAGCAATCCTGAAAGAAAACAAATAAAAAAGTGGACAGGTTAAAGAAAGAAAAATTGATCAATTCAATAAATCTAAATTTGGGTGAATATGTAGAAATTGAAAAATTTTAAGATATTATTCAAACCCTCTAAATCTCAGGAGATTTCTCCTATCGTCGAAATGACGTTCGAAGCGTTTTATATTTGCAGTCATCTTTAATTTGGTAATTCAGGTTTAAATATTTCTTATCCCGAACTCACGTTAAAATAGTTCTAATTGTTGGGGGCTATTTTGAGGTTCAGCCAGTTTCTTCCCATAAAAAACTTCCATCATCCCAAACTGCTTATCGGTAATGGTCATAATGCCTATATGGCCCTTTTCAGGTAAAATTTTCTTTACCCGTTTTATATGCACTTCTGCATTTTGCATGCTGCTGCAATGCCGCAGGTAAATGCTGAACTGGAACATGGCAAACCCGTCCTGCAGGATCTTTTTGCGGAAATCGGCGTATATCTTCCGCTCTTTTTTGGTTTCTGTAGGCAGGTCAAAAAAAACTAATACCCACATAATACGATATGCATTTAGGCGATTGGATTTCACTTTAATTGACAATTGACAATTTATAATTGACAATGGATAATTGGCAATTATTTGGAACTGAGTTTTGCGGTTTTAATTATGCTTGTCAATAACTGGAACAATTCCTTTATACCCGTTATTATTAAATTGAAGCCTGCCGGGATAATGTATCCCGTATCTTTTAAACAGGTATAACCAATATCCCGTTTCATTTCCTTCTTTTAATACAATAGATAATTTATGTATGAAACCTGCCTTGCTTTCTGCCAGCACTGCTTCCCGTATCAACGCACCTACTGCTGTTCCTGAACGCAGCAACTGTTTGCTGAGAATGAATTCTTTTTGGGTTTGTTGTAAATCTTTACACAAAAGGACAATGTTGATGGCAAAAGCATAGCTTTTCTGTTTAACTATATTCTCTTTCATAAAAAGGGTTTGTCAATTCTCAATTATCCATTACCCATTATCAACCATTTCAGGATACAACAGTTTCCGTTGTTCACCTGTATAACACCTTGCCAGCGATGCTGCTGTTCTTTGCGTGGCAATCATCAGCGGGCTGGTTTCATCGCCTAATAATACATCTATGGTTGGAAGTTTCAGCAACTGCACTTTCAGCTCCTGTGTTAAGTTTTCCACCGACGATGTTTTATCTATAATGCTTCTTACAATCACATCCACAAAAGGGCGGTAAGGTTCCATCATATCATCTGCCAGGCAGTAGGCGTTATAACGGTTGCGGTGAAATATGCCCAGCGCCGGTAACAAGCCGGCACCTGTTATCGCCCTTGCCATTGTAGCCCTTAAAATAGCATAACCATAGTTTAATAAATTATTAGGCGGCGGGCCTTCGCGTTTGCGGAAAAACTGCCAGGCATCCGGGAATAAATGACTCCAGTAATACGCAGCACCTTTGGCTTCGTTGTTGCCGGCATCGCCGCTTTTTACATCCTGCGCCAGTTTGGTGAGATAATTATGCCGGATGCCCCATTTTTTTAAAACAGCGGCCTGGTTGCTGAGCTTGGCTTTTATGGTTTGCTGCCAGAGTTGTTTTTTCAGCGGCCCGGTGGCTTCTATCTGTGCCCTGAACCTTTCGCTTTGAATGCTGTTGCTTTCCAGCGGCAGCATCATGCCGCTGGGATGATGCGTTTCGTTGCAGGTAATAACGGCGGCATTGTTAGCTACCAGTTTATCCAGTAAATAATGGCTGATGGTAATTTGCTGATGCTCCAGCACCAGTATGCCGATGTCTTCAATCGGCACTGTTTTTTCGGAAAGGTTTTCATAACCTTTTATATGTTCATAATTCACCACCATCTGCATATTGCGGCATTTAAGATGGCAAGGGTTTTCTATGCAGATGGTGCGTTTAATCATAAACGTTTTATTTGGTGTTGTAAACCCCGAGGGTTTTTAAAACCCTCGGGGTTTGTTTCGGCTTATCTTTAAATTAGCTTAATACTCTCCTATTGAAATTATTTGCCCAATGTGATTAATTCGAACTTTTATAATTCTATTCAAAGGAGAAGTGCTTCTAATATTGATATAAGCTGAATTTACAAGCTCTTTTTTTTCATCAACATTTGTTTCTAAATGATGACGAAACATATAATTTTTAGTTGCTAATTTTTGCACCCTAAACAAATTCGGGCTTATTGCCTTTCTATTCTTTGGATCTAACAAATTAATCTCTTTTGGATTAAAACCTGTTTTCTCATTTGGAAAGACAAACATTTCATTTTGTTTCATGGTAAATAAGAATTGCCAGCCGATTCCCTCATTATAGGTTTTATCTATAACTGGTTCACCGGCATTTACCAGCCTTATTGCGTCGAATAAGGATACAACCCTTTCCTGCAAATTCCCTTCAGCATCGTGATAAATAGCAACATGATGATTGTTTCCAGTGCTTACAAAATCTACAGGCATTTGCTTACCTTGTTCATCCAAAATAAAATTACCCAAATGATCTTTTTTATAATGCAACGGCTCTGCATTCTTTACGCCACTTATCGTTACTCTTTTTATTGCTATGCCTTTAGCTTCGTTCAACCATATAGGAATTTTTTCTAAATCGCTGAATGCTTTTTTAGGGTCATTGCCATAATCTTCCAGCCTCTTCAGCATTATGCGTTTTATTCCTGCATCTAATATTTTTTCGATTGTTTTTGCATCCTTAAAGTTTTCCGGCGTTACATCTTTACGAATGGAATAATCGCTTTCAAGCCATACCAGTTTTACCTTTTCGGGCAATACTTCTTTTTTAGCCTCATCCAAATAAATCGGGTTTTTGTTTAAGGCGTTTTTGCCGCCAAATGCTTTTTTAGGGTCATTATTATTTTCGGAAAGCCGTTTAAGTAAAAGTTTTTTGTAAATAGGATTGGCAACCATTGCTGTTGTTGCCTGATCAAAACCAGTTCCTATTTTTACTTCTTTACTTTCATAATAATGATATTTTCCATACACGGTTTCTTTGTGTAACTGGCCTCTTGGTGTAAGTTCTGTTTTTACTTTTTCGCCGGTTTTTGATTTTGTTTTATTCTTGTTTTTAGTAACAACTTTATTTTTGGCTTTATGTGATATAAGCACATTTTCCAAATGTTCCTTTACCACTTCACGAAAGTTGGGCATTGGCGCTTTAAACTTTCTTTTTCGGTTACCTAAATCGTCATACACCAATTCGGTTTCTTTTTCTTCTATTCTGTTGACGACAGGGTGCCACTTGCTTATTTCATCTTTTCTTGCATTAAGATGGTTAAGATATTGTATATGATTATGTTTAGTGAAAGCAATGGTTAGCGCATCCATAGCATGATGACGATGGTCATTGCGTTTGCTCCAGTCTGTAATGCGTTCTTTCTGGCCGCCATCTTTTTTGTCAATCATTTCGGTTAAACCCAAAGCACGAAATTTGGGCATATTGATTTCCTGCATCACATTAACCAAGCCCCAGTCTTCACGCAGCCTTGCAGTGATTTCACCGGTTGTAGAAACTACGCTGCGACAAATTTCCAAAAGCATATTTTTCGCTTTTTTTGCTATGTACTGGCTTTCTCTCAAGTCTCTTTCAATAAAACCATCTCCGATTTCAGTTTGCCTCTTTTGAAGTTTTTGAAATTTAGCCTTACTAATTCCTTCTTCCTTATTTTTCTTACCTAATTCAAATAAACTCGTAAGGCGGTTTACATAATCCTCAACAGCCTTATCGCCGTATTTTTCAAGAATATAGTCGTAAGCTGTTTTATTACCCTTATCCTGGTTGTCTTTTCTGAATATCACGGTTTTGTTTGAAAAGCTGTCATCAAACAAAGTCATTTGCGGAATAATATGGTCTACATCTATTTGTTTGGAAAAAAGAATTTCCCTCGGTATATAAGTATTGGTATATAAGTCTTTGTAGCCATTGTTTTTTAATTCTTCGTATAATTTATACCGAATGATATCGTTTCTTGTTGGATTAGGAACGCCAAACTCAGCTTGTAATATTTTAATGATTTTTTCATGAAGCAGTTTGGCTGCATTTATATTGCTCGTCATTTCTGCACGCTCCTTTGCATTCTTTTTCAGCTCGCGGGCAAGTTCTATGCGTATTTCATCAAAATGGAAATCTTCCAGTAAACCATTTGCTTTTCTTTTTTTGTTTTCTTCATCAATCAATGCATTTACTACGTTTATCATTTGATTGAGGATTTTTTCTACCACGGGACTGCGCAGTACATTTTTCTTCAATAAATCTAATCGTGGTTTTAAAGGTCGGCTTGCAATTTCTTCTTTTGTTAAGGATGATGCCGAATGCCTGTAGCCGGCTTCAAAACATGCCTTATCATAAGTTAATTCTTTCATGAACGGATACACTTTGCGCATGGCTTTACTGCTTAGGTTTCCGTAATCATCACTAAATGTTATATTCACTAATATTTTGGCATGCTCCGGTTTAAAGCCAAATTTGCTACAAAGCTTTTTCTTTAAACTAATATTATCATTGCCATAAGTAAAAATATCTTCGCTGCTATATTTCTTGTTATCATCTTCTGCTGAATATAATAAATGCCATAGCTGGTAAGAAGCTTGTTTCTCAAATTCTTTTCCATCTAACTCTGCATCAAAGTCCAGGATATTCGTATCAATCCCTAACAATTCAAAAATATCCTTAACCATTTTTTGAATCTCGGCTGCAGGTTTGTCTATTTTGGAAACATCTATTTCATCGCTTCCTGTAAGCTTGAGCAAGTCTTCATCATAACCTTCCTGCTCTACTATTTTAAAATAAGCATCGTATAAAAATTTGTTGGTGCGATTGCCTTCAAGTATGTTGTAATTGGCTTCCCAATCCTTTGATTTATACCCTAATATTTTTATTGCATCTGAAACGGAAATATTTCCCCTAATATTTAGTTCATTGAATAATTGTTGTTTGGCATCTAAGTCCGGGAAGAATAATTCTTTGGTTTCTTTATTGCGGAATTGAAGATTGTTCAAAACCTGCCATATTTTAAACTCCTGGAATAGTGGTGAAGATTTCGGCGCTACACGCAAGCCAATACGTTTCTTTATTTTCTGCCCGTTATTTTCTGTTTCAATCTCTTTGCTTTCAAATTCACAAAAGCTGATTAAACCTTTTTGTGATTTAAGCTTTCGTTGGTAAAAAATTATAATATCGCGGATTTCTTCCTTTAGGGCAGCGGTGAGCTGAGGATAAAATTTTGCCTGTGTTTCCCATATCTGCTCAAATTCATCTAAGTAATCCTGTCGATAAAAAACCTGTCCTTTTGTACGTGTATGCCGGTTTTGTTGCAGTTGTTCAAACAAGTATTGTCCAACGGTTTGTTTATTGAAAAATAATTCCTTGCTCCGGTCACTAATAGCCCCGAGATAGCCACTGGATTTATTAAGATCGTTATTGATTTCAGTAATTACGTAGGCAACTTCTTCTTTGGCAAGTTGCATGTTCGGCGCTTTGCTCCGCCATTCATAAACCTTTAGCTTCTTTTCTTCGCGTGTTCCTTTTATTTCGGCTGTATTAAACTTGTATTGCCCCCAAAACGCAGCCGATGTTGCGCGCTGGCCTTTACCTTCTAAATGTTTTTTAAATTCTTCTGTAAGAATTTCAGGATAGAATTGTTGCTGAAAATTCCAGACCTTATCCAATTCTGCAGTAAGGTCAGAACGATAAAAATCCGGCAGGTATTTCTTTCCATCTTTTAGTAATTGAAAGGCCAGTTGACCAGGTGTAAGATTGTCTTCATATAATCTTTTCGCCGCACCCATGCTGTCTACAACCTGGCCTTCATCATCATTTTTCGCCTTGCGGCTGCTTTTATAGCCACGTTTTTTATTAATGGCCAGCAATACCCTTGCAAACGCTTCTAATCCTATCTGATCTGTTGCTGCCAAAGAACGCAGGGCATACGTAGAATGCGTTGTGCCTTTGCCATCCTCCGCAAGTTTTGTATCATCATTGATGATTTTATTAACTTTTAATACCTCAATCAAATTATTGCGTCGAAGCTGGTACCTGTCAAGGCTGCGTCGCATGCCACGTTTTAAGGTCCTATCTGCATTGACAGAAACAGGTTTGCCTTTTTCAAAATTATTTTGTTCATCTGTGGTAAGCGGGTTAACCCTGGCGCCAATCAGTTCAACAGAAGAGTTTTGGTGGTTTTCATCTTCAATAACTTTGGCGAAACCTATGGAGGTCGTGCCTAAATCAAGGCCTAAAATTTTTTTGTTCATTTAATATAATGGTTTACGTTTGTTGTCGAAAGCAATTCACAATAATGGATTATTCCGTTGTGAAAACATTAAGCGCCTCGTCTTACAATACGGGGCTTTTTTATTTCTACGCTTTGTAATTTACATTGGACTATTTCAAGCTCAGCAGTTATTCAATCTAAAGTCCGGGTTTACATTAAGCTTCGTTAGATAACCAAAGTTATTTATTTTACCAGTACAAACCAATGCTTAAACTGGCTGTAGCAATGCAGTTATAAACCGTGTTAAGTTATTTCCATCCAGCCTGCAAAAAATACGGGAAACCGTAAATAGGATGTTTATCAACTTAAATTATGCCGTTATTAAAAGCCCTCATTTCAAAGCTGCTCTTCCTCACTTTTAAAATGTTTGTATATGCTGTAAAAGAAGCTGCGCATTTCGCTGCTTTCAATAAAGCTGCGGGTGGTGTGCAGGAAGGCTTCACCAAACGGTAAACTCTTTTTACCGGGATGAAGAAAATCATATTCATTCAGCCTTGATTTAAACTGGTGCAGCAGTGGTGCATGTTCATTGATGTATATTTCCAGCGTTCCTCTTAAATGCGTGTGCTGCGTGCTGCGCACGGAAAAGTACAGTGCTTCCCCTTTCATTGTATTCTTCCTGAAAGCGGAACATTCAAAAATGCAATTCCGCATAGCCAGGCCTTCTTCATGAAAGACTGCAGCATCATTCAGCAGGTAAAAAGCCAGGCCGCCAAAAGTGAATTCCATAGTGGCCGGTAAAAATGGAATAAGCGGTCCCGGTTGTTCCAGCCCGTTCTTTATTTTTATATGCAGCAGGTCTTGCATTTGCAGGGCATAGGTTTCTTCCAGGCGGCTTTGGGAAAGGGTATAGTTTACTTTTCGATGCATCAAAAAACTATTGTTGATAAACTCCTCCATCTGTACTAATGTGCGGCGCAGTTTTTTATCGCTGCAAAAATGCCTTATGTCCCGCTGCAGGTTATTGGAAGTACAGAGTATTTTAAAGAATAGTTCGGTGTAATTTCTTCGCTCCTGCTGGCTTGTTAATTTCATTACAATGCCATACAGCCGGTACGCCGATTTGTAGTCAATATTACCTTCAACATGATAGCAGTGCTGCAGGTAGAATTTCCAGGCAGTGCTTTGCGCCGTTATTTCTTTAGCAAAAAGTTTATGCAGCAAAGCAGTGCTTTGCCCGGCAAACGATACATCTGTTTCGGTAAGAAAATCAAGCCCCAGTTTTGCTCTGAGCTTTCCTGCTGTTAAAAACCGGAGCATGTTGCTGCGGGCTTCGGCATTGCCTTTATAATACAATTTGTTTTCAGTTTTCCGGTAACTCAACCAGGCCATATTGCGGCGGTATATAAAGCAATGGTTGTACGAAGTGTGCACTGCAAGGCTGTTGGCCAGTATGGAAAAGTTGCCGGAAGCACTGTATTTAAAAATACAATAGGGCACTGCATCAGCAGGTGCGGTAAGCTTTGCCAGCAGCAGGCAGCCTTTTGTTTTTTGCTGCCATGACAGCAGAGCATGATATTGTTCTTTTTGAAGTATGCTCTCAAAAAACAATGTAGTGTAGGGTTTCTTTTGCATAAACAAAAATTGGGTGATATAAAGGGATGATAATAATAACAGGTTGACCTCATCCCAACCCTTCTCCAAAGGAGAAGGGCAAGAAGGTCCCGAAATCTGTAAAGTTTAGGCGAGGTCAACTTGAGAAATTTAAACCCTTCCTTATCCCAAGCCCACGCTCTTTAGTAAAAACATTAGCCTGCTGAAAAGAATTGGAGAAGTTTTGTTTGCCATAATTGTTTTTATAGCAAACCAATAAAAGATGTAGTATGTATCCTACATGTAGGGCAGGTAAATTACGAGGTTGGAGAAGTGTTTTATAGGAAGATTACAGAAAATAGTTAATAGCTATAGGTATATAAAAGACTGGGGTGGTAACAGGTTGTAATCTTCTTTTAATGATTTGGGTTGCTTATACTTCTTTTGATTTTTTATTTTAATTGCAAATCCTTCTTCCTTGTTGGAAAAATATTGAAAAAAGTACTCTTGTGTTATACCCGAAAATTCTTGTGTTTGATGCCAAAGTTCATTTAAACTATTTTTAATAATAAAGTCGATTTCAAATTCGCCAATAACTTTTTGAATGGGGGACGAAGCATAAACCACAACTTTTTTAACGTCTTTGTTTTTAAAAATGGTTCGCCTGAATTCAAAAAGTTTAGTTCCTGCAAATATCTTATCAGCAAACTCAGGCTTAATCGACAATAAAACTTTCATTACTCCTTGTATCTTTTAATATTAATTCAAATTGATTCTTTGTAATAGGCTTAAATCCTCTCGGTGCATCATTAATGCCTTGCAATACTCCTAATTCAATTAATCGCTGCATATTGATACGATGTGGGAATGAGTAAACATATAAAAACCTAATGACAAAGGGCCTTGAATTTTTGTTATAATTCCACATTGCTTTTAATTCTGTTTCTGGAAACACGCTGCCTTTTCTGCATTGTTTAATAAAATCACTTTCTGTTTCAATATTATAAATTACTTCCTGTACCAGACCTATGGTAGAAACTACACTTTTGTAATAGCCTCCAGTTCTATAGAAAACCAGTAAATCACCGGTTGATGGATGTGGTAGCATTGCCCTTGAAATATATGCTTTACTAATGCCGTTACGATGCGGAAAATCTTCAATAAACTCTAAAGGTGATTCTGTATTAAGAATGGAATCTGGAAGCAATTCTGTGTGGTACTGCTCGTAAATAGGAACGATATAGATGTTTCTATTTCTGGAAATGTAAGGATAGTTTTCCTTTAAATAACTGATGTCGAATGTCGGGGTAAAATCTCTTACATATACACGTTCCCCTCTTTTCAATCCCCAATAGGAAAACCCCCATTGTTCCATCAATTCTATTAACCGTCTTTGTTCCTCTCTATGATCAAATATTGTTACATAAATTTCCTGTACTCCATTAGCTAAGGCATTGTCAAAAATTATCTTCATAAAGCGCTCACCCAAACGAAAACCATTATTGATAACCTTGAACGTACCAACCTTTAATCTTTTTTTAGGCACAAATACGGGCATGATATCAGAATAGTTTTCACCTTCAGTTTCAATTTTTAAATAAAGAAAAGACAACATCAGGTTATTATCCCTATTTATTGTCACATAAGCTATTTCGTCAGATTTTTTTATAAACCAGTGTTCAAAACCAGGGTAGTCTTCTTTTAAACTATCAAAGAAATGATCATTAAGATTGATTTGTCCAAAATATTCTTTACGTACATTTAAAACCTTATAATTAATAAGTTCAGGGTGTTCTGAAAATATTTTCTCAAGAAAGGAGTCAATTTTAAATACTCGATCTGATATATTAAGTTCTTTCGCTTTTAAATGAATCTTTTTGTCTTCTGAAATTAGGATATCAACACGATCTGCAAAAACTTCATTTAGTAGCAGTGAATCATTAATATCATTTTGGTTTATGTCATACTTATCAGATACGGCTTTTACATCTTGCTGTAACGGCGTTGGAAACTTGATTTGCTCATAACTGTCAAGTTTAGTCATGAACGCTTGTACTGTTTCTTTATTTGGATTTCTATGAATTTCTTGGATGGTTATAGGGTGTATACATTTGGTGTACTGAGCTCTGTCTAACCATCGAAAGAGAATACCAATATCCTGTTCCACAACACGCCCAGCTTCTCTATGTATTATAATATTGGTATCTAATAATGCTTTCATATTTTTTGCATTCTTTTACTTTAGGTTTTGAGAGTTAGCTCCTTTTTTGATGCTTTAAATTTTGGCCAAAGGAAATATAAAAACGTTACTACAGTGATTAATATCGCTATAATAAATTCAACAGGTAGTTGTTTCCAAACTGATGTTTCCTTATTAATGCCGGTTCTGAAACCCGGTAAAAACAGTAGGATGCCGGAAACCATATTTATTAAAATAGCTAAGATATATTGTTCCGGGCCGATTCGTTCTTTTGTAAATATTGAAAAGAAAGAGAATGATTCAGAATTTTTTTTCTTGTTGAATACAACTATCAATTCATCCTGCTTTACTCTTTTATCGCCAAGATATTTAGTAAAAGCGTCATACTCAAGAGTTCGTACGCTTTTGAGCGAATCATTTTCAAAGAATACAATATCGTAATCGTTGGGAATAATAAAGAAGCAGAAACAGGCTTTGATGGCACAAAAATTTCTTTGCGAAAAGAAGGTAAGCATTTGATCTGGGATATTTCTTCTTTCATTCACTTTTATATCGTAAACGATAGTTGATTTGCTAATACCTTTTTTATGCATAGATATAGCAGGCATTTGCGGGGTTATAGCAAATCTGAAATAAATATTCGCATCTGCTTGAGCTGCTCTGTAATGTTGAAGATCAATTTTTACTTCAAGTATATTATTCCCTTTCCTTATAATTGAAATAGGTAAAATGCATAGATAATCCCTATTGGCAAACTCATGAATGACACCAAGTTTATTTCTGCCATCGTCCAACGATTGAGTCTGCTTTATGGAGTCGTTGAAAATAAATCTGCTATTTTCAGAATTGCTAAGTTTCTCATATAAATCTTTTTCTCCTGCCGATTTAGAAAGCCAAGGGATAAATACGTTAATATTGAGCTGGTTTTGAGGAAGAGAGTTTTTAGAAACTTCGAAGCCAAATTCAACTAAAGCACTGTTGTTCTTAAATTCCCATAAACATATATGTGAACGTTCAATCACTACCGGATTATTCGTAACAACATCTGAGAAGACAAAAAATGAATTATCCATTTTTCAGGTGTTAGGTTTGGTTTCTATTATAATGATGCTAAAACAACTTACTTTTTTTCAATCAACTTTTCCAGCTTCTCAATCATCTCCCTTTGCTGTTGCAGCATCCGTTCATACAGCTCAATCATTTTATCTATGGGATTGAAATTGAAAGTACAATTGTTAGCAAAGGCATTCTCAAAAGACCTTTCATTAAAAGTATTTGCAATCACATTCACCGCCTGTTCCTCATCAAAATTCTGTATCGCTTCGGCGGGTATTTTTAAAGCAGCGGCCACATCTTTTAATATAACCGGGTCAAGGGTTTCTTTCTGTTCCAGTAACGATATTTTTTGCTGGTTCCAGTCATCGCCCAGCTCAGCCGCCAGCGCATCCTGTTTTATGCCCAGCATTTCGCGAAAACGTTTTACGTTACGGCCTTCGTGTACCTTTTTTGCAGTAGTTGTCATAAACAAATTTAACGGTTATCCCCAAACAATCATTGCCTTGTAAAACTAAGTAAAATACAAACTGGTTGAAGTATTAAACATGGCTTTACTGTGGGATACGGCACATGCCATAATGAAATTTGCAATATGCTTAGACATGATCACAGGCAGAATAAAAATTTTTTCAGGTATTGCCGTAGTCCGGATGTAAACCCGAGGGTTTACAATGCAGCCGGGAATGACGGCAAGTGGTTGTGCCTGTTTTACATTGTATGCAATAGTGGTCTCCCTGCATTTTAAAAAATAACTAATAGTCAGGAAGCCGGCATCGAATATCAAGGCATGACAGCCGAAGAATCAGCAGCACAAAAGCCAAATCAAGGCATGTGCGCGGATGTGTTGAAAGATCATCTGTGCTTGAATTTCTTTGGTTACTTTCTTTTTTCAAGAAAAGAAAGTAACAATAAGCTGATTGTTATTCAAATGAAAAAGGTACAGAAAGAAATCTTAGTAAGATGGAAAAATAAAGGTGCACATAAATCAGCAACCCTACTGTTTCCCATATAATTTTTAACATCAAAATACATACACATGAAAAATTACATTTCCCAACTCAATGGCATGGAAAGCAACGCCATCCATTGCATTAAAAAGCTGGTGGCGGCCCAGCTCAATGCCCTTATGATCTACTGTTTTGGGTGCAGAACCAGTAGTGTTATCACACGTACAGCTTTTATAAAAAGACAGTTGAAGGAAGACCGGCATTTTACCTGCGACCTGCTGGTAATAACACCTGATCATATACAGGCCGGCGAAGAAAAGCTGGCCGAAATACAGGAAATGGTAGCACATTTTGGAACCGTGAATATGGTGGTGCACCCGCTATACTTTGTATTGAAACACATGAATGAAGGCAACCTGTTTTTTAACTGGGTGCATAAAAACGGTATGCTATTGTTTGACCGCAATAATACTTTGCAACTGTTGCCGCCACCAGTGGGCGGAGAATACCGCCCGCAGGCAGAAGCTTTTTACAACAGCGATCCGGGCATGAATAATTACCTCGATGTAAAATGGCAACCTGTTATAAAACGGGAACCGGCGAAACAAACGGCTGCAACGCAGCAACCTGTGCAGATAACATTACAGTTAAACCCTTCCGACGGCTGGAAACCGGTATTAATTTAGGTGCCTTACACCTAACCGGAGCCTTAAACCCTTTTGCGCTGTACCAGCCTGCTCTTTTGCATTAGAAAATCACGCTATTTCTTGCCCTTCTTCTTTGAAGAAGGGTTGGGATGAGTCACCTGCTATATACCTTGTAAATGTTTAAAAGAGATTCACTAATCTACGCACTTTCATGCACCAACTATGGAGGAAGTATGGAGGAGAGTACAAGGAGATACGGAGGAAGTGCCCTACATTTGAACTCTCAGTAGTAAATACATGAAGAAAACCGCTTTTGCATTTATCGCTATCCTGCTTTTTACTTTTAACCTGCACGCACAGCAGCCAGATAAAATTTATATGCCGAATATACACGGCGTAAAACTCTTTCTTACGGGCAACCAGGATGCATATCCTGTTATCAAACTCAATGCAGTCAGCAGCCTCGAACTGCATTTTGATGACCTGGGCGGCGGTATTAAAAGCTATAATTATACCTATGTTTTATGCGATGCCAACTGGCAGCCTGCCAACCTCAGCCCGTTTGATTACCTGCAGGGTTTTACACAGGGCAAGCTCATGCAATACCGCAATTCATCTGTTGCCAAAACAAAATATGTGCATTACCAGGCTTTATTGCCTGAAAAAAATTGTTTGCCCAAATTAAGCGGTAATTATTTGCTGAAAGTTTACCTGAATGGCGATACTTCCAAACTTGCATTTACAAGACGCGTTTTGGTGCTGAATGATATGGTTGCAGTAGGAGTGAAGATCACGCAGCCTTTCAATACACAACTGTTCCGCACCCACCAGAAGCTGCAGTTTACAGTTGATAAAACCAAGCTGAATATCAACAATCCGCAGCAGCAGTTGAAAGTGGTGGTGCTGCAAAATTTCAGGTGGGATAATGCGGTAATGAACATTCAGCCCACCTTTATGCGCGGTAATGCCTATGAGTACAATAACGAAACCTCACTGGTTTTCCCCGGCGGCAGGCCATATCGCTGGGTTGATTTGAGGAGCTTTCGTTTCCAGAGCGAACGGGTTGACAGTGTTGATCAAAACATCGTGCCTTTTAATGTTTGGCTGAGGCCTGATATGCAGCGCACCGGTATAAGGTATGTAAGTTATGTTGACAGGAATGGTTTTTTTGAAGTAAGCACTACCGACGTAAATAATCCCTGGACGCAGGGCGACTATGCGAATGTGCATTTCACTTTTGTGCCAAAAAATATTAATGCATTGGCCGGGAGGAAAGTGTATATGACAGGGGAACTGGCCACCGGTGTTTGCGATGATAATATCTGCGAGCTGGATTTTAATGCAGATAAAGGTGTATTTGAAAAAACACTGTTGCTGAAGAATGGTTATTATTATTATACCTATGTAACAAAAGCACCCGGCAGTAAAAATAATGCCACGGAAACAGCAGATACGGAAGGTGATTTTTCCGAAACGGAAAATACGTACACTATTCTTGTGTATTACCGGTCTCTCAGCGACCGTGCCGACCAGTTGGTGAGCGCCGTTACAGTGGACAGCCGTAACTTAACGCAACAATAAATATTTTTTTGACGATTATCATTTACATTTGCGGCCGGCAGGTCTTACACGACCAGCTCCTGCTGAACCCTCCCAGGGCAGGAATGCAGCAAGAGTAGGCGGTTGTAGCGGTGCGATGTAATAAGCCTGCCTTTTTATTTTGCCCCCTAACCCCCTGAAGGGGGGATATAAATAATCAGGATTTTTCTTCAAATTAAATACTACCGGAAAACGGCATTGCGCTATGAAATTTTTTATTGATACAGCTAATCTCGCACAAATTAAAGAAGCTCACGATCTCGGCATTTTAGATGGTGTAACCACCAATCCTTCCCTGATGGCAAAAGAGGGTATTAAAGGTAATGAAGCGGTTATGAACCATTATAAAACTATATGTGAAATGGTTGATGGCGATATAAGCGCTGAAGTTATTTCCACCAAATTCGAAGATATTATTGAAGAGGGTAAAAAGCTGGCGGCTATCCACAAAAATATTGTGGTAAAGGTGCCGATGATAAAGGATGGCGTGAAAGCTATTAAATGGTTTACCGATAACGGCATTGCCACCAATTGTACTTTATGTTTTTCTGCCGGCCAGGCTATTCTTGCAGCTAAAGCAGGGGCCAGGTATATTTCTCCTTTCATCGGCCGTATTGACGACAGTGGCTGGGATGGCATGCAACTGATTGCCCAGATTGTCCAGATTTACGATATACAGGGTTATGAAACACAGGTGCTGGCGGCATCTATCCGTAGCCCCAATCATATTATACAGGCGGCAGAATTAGGCGCACATGTAATTACTTCCCCGCTTGATTCCATTCTCGGTTTATTAAAGCATCCGCTTACCGATATTGGCCTGGCTAAATTTTTGGAAGACGCAAAGAAATCTCAATAAGTTTATCCTGGTAAATGAATAAAAAAATCCCGCACAAAGCGGGATTTTTTATTGTGGAATATTAACGTTAATCAACCTGATTTTGGGAAAACATTCGGTTGCATAACAATCAAAAGTAAATGGCTAATGATGAGATGCCCAATCTCCTGAAAGAACCGGGACAGGGAGCTGGTGCATGCATGACGGTAAAATGGCCGGTTTCTTTACTTCGTTAATGAGGCTGCGAATCACTCAATTTCTTCCTTCAGCTTGCCCATAGCAGGAACTTTATGGAATCTTTGAGGATTGTATTTTGGGAGATTTCTCCTGTCGTCGAAATGACATTTAAAGTGCTTTACCCAGTCATCTATAATTGCCTAAATCCAGCTATAAATACTTCTCATCCCAGGCCACGCATTACACAATCTTCACCTTCTCCATTTTAGGCACCAGGCCAAGGAACATGATGAGCCAAGCAATTAAATAACCAAAACCGCAAAACAGGAACATAATAAAATAACCGGTTTCAATATGCCCGAGATTTTTGTAATGATCGAATAACAGGCCTGCAAATTTTGATACCAGCATACCGCCTATGCCACCCGCCATGCCTCCGATGCCCACTACGGAAGCCACGGAGTTTTTGGGAAACATATCGCTAACGGTTGTAAACAGGTTGGCGCTCCATGCCTGGTGGGCAGATGCAGCAATGCCAATAATAATAATGGCATACCACATGTGATAACCGCCTGCATACTGCGCTGCTATTATCAGCAGAGGGCAAAAGGCGTAAATGAGCATGGACGTTTTGCGGGCCTTTACAACCGTGAACCCTTTCTTAACAAGATACATGGGCAGCCACCCGCCGATAACACTTGCAACGCCCGCTAATGTGTAAACAAATGCAATGGGCAAACTTACCTGCATGCCGGTGAGATGATATTGGGCATCTAAAAATGCAGGCAGCCAGAATAATAAAAACCACCAGATGCCGTCGGTTAAAAACTTGCCTGCGATAAAAGCCCAGGTTTGCCTGAAAGCCAATAACCTTCCCCAGGAAATTTTAGGTTGTGCTTCCACCGCATCGTCCCCGTCCTTATCACTGTGTATGTAATCAAATTCCGCTTTTGATAAACGTTTTTGCTTTTCGGGCACTTCATAAAAAATAAACCAGAATATCAGCCATAAAAAACCAAAGGCGCCAATGGCAATAAATGCAATGCGCCAGCTGTAATTGATGGCAAGCCACGGCACTACAATCGGCGCCAGTATAGCGCCAACATTGGTGCCCGAATTAAATATGCCGGCAGCATAAGCCCGCTCCCTGCGCGGAAACCATTCTGCCACAGCCTTGAATGCTGCGGGGAAGTTACCGGCTTCTGTTACCCCCAAAAATGCGCGGTAGCCCGCGAAGCTCCATACGCCCCTTGCAAATGCATGCAGGATAGAGGCAATGCTCCATAACGTAAGTGTAAGGGCATATCCCAGTTTGCTGCCTATCTTATCAATCAATCTTCCGGCGCCAATCATGCCCAGGGCATAGGCAAACTGGAATGCTATAACAATATTGGAATAATCCGATTCGCTCCAGTTAAATTCTTTTTCCAGCGTGGGTTTTAACAGGCTGATCACCTGCCTGTCAAGATAGTTGATGGTAGTGGCAAAGAATATAAGCGAACATATCGTCCAGCGGTATTTACCAATTTTGTTATTAATGTTGCCTGAAGTTGTCTGGTTTAATGGCATGCCTGTTAGATTATTTTAATGATGATATAATGCAGGTATTGATTATTTATGTGAGATTGTTTAATTTAATTGTTTGACCTCACCCTAAATCCTTCTCCAAAGGAGAGGGACTTTTCTATTAAATAAACATTGCGTATTGATTGTTGATTATTTTTTAAATCAACAACAATCCATTTACTTATGATAACACCAGGGGAACAGCCGTTTCCGCGCCTTTGTTCTCGGCAGATACATAGCCCGCATAAATGGTGGCGATAACATCTGCGGCCAGGCTGCTATTACTTTCAATAGCATCTCCATAAGCGGCCGAGCGATAAAACGCATCCATTTCATGCTGATAGCCTGCAAACCATCCTTCATCCGGCGAAATGCACGACCAGCCCTGTTTTGTTTCTATCTTTTCCAGCACATATATGTCTTCAAAATATTTTTTATCGGGCGTATATGATTGCATGGCATCATTCGGATTAATATTACATACCGTTCTGTGATTGGTAGTATTTACCTCAATTATATTATGCACACCGCCCAGCACCAGTTCACTGGCAACCAGGTTAGCAAATGTACCATCTTCAAACACCACATGCAGCATGGCGAAATCTTCCACATCGGTATAAGACGCTCTTAAATAGCCTTCATTATTAAAACCGGGCATACGTGTAACCGCATGGGTGCGTGCCGTGATTGTTTTGGGATGAATGGGTTTGCCATTGCGCGCCCTGCCTTCCACATGTTTAAAATAAATGGCTGCGCTTAGGGGATGGCAGCCTTTGCCCATCATGGAGCCGCCGCCTGAAAACTTCCATATCCCATACGTTAATGAATGCGAGCCGGAGTGCGATTGTTCGCCGCGCATGTATAAAATCTGCGCACCGGTTTTTTGTATCAGTTCCCTTTCTTTCTGAACAGCAGGCGCATACACCCAGTTCTCTGCATACATTATTTTGCCCGTGCTTTCCTTTTCTGCATCCAGCATGTTTTGTATGCTTTGCAATGCATGATCAAGGCCCTGCTGTTTTGGAAATGTATCGCCGTTAAAGTTATCTGTGCCATCGCCAAAATATCCTGTAAGCGGCTTTTCAACAATTACATGTTTGTTTTGCTGCAATGCAGCAATAACAATGGGCTCATGCGTTACAGGCGGCGTGCAAACATGCAACACATCTGAGGCGGCAATTAATTTTTCAAGGTCATTGTAAGGCATTATTTTTCTTGCATCCGTAAATGCTTTCAACCGTTCTTCCGTGGGCGAATAAGCGCCCGCAATTTCAACCCCGGTGCTAAACACCCTTTGCAATGCATCGTAATGAAACCTGGCGGCAAAGCCGGAGCCAATAATACCTGCTTTTATTGTTGTTTTATCCATATTTGAGCTACGAGCTATCAGCTATCAG
The DNA here is from genome assembly GCF_900115755.1 of Parafilimonas terrae. GTDB lineage: Bacteria > Bacteroidota > Bacteroidia > Chitinophagales > Chitinophagaceae > Parafilimonas > Parafilimonas terrae. The sequence continues at coordinate 232,864 of NZ_FOXQ01000004.1, read as the reverse complement.
CTTTGAGCTACAAGCTGATAGCAATTCCCATCCGTTTAAAAGTTCACGTGTTCACTTGTTCACAAGTTTCTTCCCATTCAACTAATCAACTTCTCAACCAATCAACTTTCCTTCTTTCCAATTCCTTATTCCAAATTCCCGTTTCTCACCCTTCAACCAATCAACCTCTCAACCAATCAACTTTCCTTCTTTCCAATTCCTTATTCCAAATTCCCGTTTCTCACCCTTCAACCAATCAACCTCTCAACGAATCAACTTTCCTGCTTACCAATTCCTTATTCCAAATTCCCATTTCTCACCCTTCAACCAATCAACTTCTACTTAATCCCTTCCAGTTCTTCCATTGTAAACGTCTTCTGCCTGCCTTCATATTTCTTTCTTGTATCAGAAATATCTTTTGCTGTAATGGCAGAACCGGAAACTTTATTATTCCATGAGTTACGAATGTAGTTTAATACCTGCGCAATATCTTCATCATTATATTCATCGTTCGACCCGATGCCCGGCATATCGCCATTTATTTCCGGCGATTTATATAAATGATCCGCCACTTTTACAGGGCCTGTTAACCCGTACAGCACAATTGGTATCAACTGGTTTTTGTTGCCCTGCACCCAGTTTGATTTATTCAGCGGCGGCGCCAATGCTGTAACGCCGTTGCCATCAAGGCCATGGCAGGTTTGGCAAAGTGTTGTAAATATATGCGCCCCTCTTGGATATAAAGCGGCAAGCTTTTTCTGGTTGCTCTGGCTCCTGGCTTTTGCAATATCATCAATTACTTTTCTTAATCTCCTTGCAAACACTGTTGTTGTATCAGCATTTATTTTTACCACCTCTTTCAAAAAGCTTTCTTCTTTATTCTCAAGATTGCTGATCACCGCATCGGCAACATATTTATTGGCTGCGTATTTTGATGTCAACTGCATCAGTATTTGTTTGGCAGCGGCTGCATTATACTGCTGCATATTATGCATGATATAACCAATATAAGGCGCGGCCAGCGTATCGTTCACCAGTTGCTGCAGCAGCGGTAAAAACTGGTTGTAATTATTTTTATTCATAACAGAAGGCAATACACTTAATGCCTGCATTCTTATGAGCCAGTTATTGTTTTGCAGCAAAGGCAATACATCCGCAGGCTGTAATGCATGCAAGCCTTCCAATGTCCATAATGCATGTGCAACGGGAATAAAATTATCTGTTGACTTCAGCATTTCATGCAGTGCAGGCGATGCAGCAGTATAGTTACTGTCAATGATCATTTGCTGCGCTTCATTACGCACCCAGCCGTTTTTGTTTTTCAGTAATTCAACAAGTTGCTGCGGGTCATTGTTGAACACAATATTTTTTGCGTCACCTCCTTTTGGAATTATTTTATAAATACGCCCGCAGTTTAAAGGATTGGTAAGCTTTCTCTCCTTTATTTCATTTTTAAGATAAGGCGTGAGATAAGTTTTATGCTGAATGATGCCGCGATACATATCTATAATATACATGGCGCCATCGGGGCCAACATATAAATTCACCGGCCTGAAACGCTCATCTTCACTGGCTAAAAATTCCTTGTTTTGATATGCCTGTTTTCCATCAACAATATAACCTTTATCCGTTAAGATATTTCTTTTGATAAGATTGGCAGAAGGCTCGGCTACAAAGGCATTGCCGTGATAAGCCTCATCAAATAAACCGCCGTTATAAATTACAGGGCCGCAGGCAGCCGTAAAATTGGTGAGGCGCAAACTATCGTCAAGCACGCCTTCCATATAGCCGCGGTTTACACCAGGTGTTGGCCGCACAGGATACGTCCTGTTGTCTTTAATAATCGACTCAACATAACCCGCCACCTTTCTTTGGTTGGTATTGCCGGAGCCAAGGCCGGGCATAAAATAATCGCCCAATAAATTTTCTGAGTTGGTGTTATAAAACAACCTTCCTTCATCATCCTGCGCAATGCCCCACTGCCCGCGGAAATGTGTTTTTTCTTTCAGCCATTTATTACCCTGTTTCCGGTAACGCACATCGCTTTTGGCATTGTATATCCAGTTATCCATCGCACGCAGCAAACCATTGGGCTGGTGCTCTACGTTGCCGCCATCTGCATAGCTGCTGTCAACCAACGTTTTGTTTACGGGCTTATCATCTTTAATATCATAATACCAAAGCTTTGGCGGTTCGGCAACGAGAATGCCGCCGTCGATTAAACACAAAGCACGCGGCAATACCAGCGAGTCTAAAAACACTTTACTGCTATCCATAACACCATCGCCGTTAGTATCACTTAATATCATCACCTTGCCTGTTGGCATATCTTCACCCGTGCCCGATGTATCCGGCATATAATCCATCATGGTTACAACCCATAAGCGGCCTTTGTTATCAAAATTCATGGCCACCGGTGCAGCAATCAAGGGTTCTTCCGCCACCAGTTTTACTTCGAAGCCATCTTCAATGTGCATTTTTTTAATGGCCTCAGCGGGCTTAAGCACCGACGCATCTTCTATGCTTTTGCGTATGGCCAGTGAATCGGGCTTGCCGCCATTTCCATTGTTGCTGTTACAACTTAATAAACTTAAAAACGCAGTGCAGATAATCAAGATTTTTACAGTGGTCACAAATGATCTCATGAATGGTTATTAATAGAATTTTACCTCATCCTCGTTCCCTCTCCACTTGTGGAGAGGGATGCCCCTTTTCAAACAACGTTATAATAATTTATACTTTAGCAACCTGAATATTTATGATGCTTCTGTTGTAATAAAGGCCGTTAAAATTTTACCATATTCAATGATTAAATGATGGAAAATAACATACATTATTACACCTAAGCATCAGGGATCAAAAGCTGAAAAATCAGCAGCACAAAGCCCAATCAAGGCGGACGAAAAAATGTGCTGAATATCATTTTTTCTTGAACTTTTCCTGCCCGACTGGCCCCGGTCAGGCGGGGGTTCTTTTCTTTCAAGAGAAAAGAACAGAGCTTACAACTTAAAATAATCTCTCGCATTGTTATAGCAAATATCTTCCACCATTTTACCCAGCCATTTTATATCGGCAGGCAGTTCACCATTCTCCACATCGTTACCGATAAGATTGCAAAGAATCCTGCGAAAATATTCATGCCTTGAAAAAGAAAGGAAGCTGCGGGAATCTGTTATCATACCAATAAAGCGGCTCAATAAACCCATATTGCTTAATGTGTTCATTTGCTTTTCCATACCATCTTTCTGGTCTAAAAACCACCAGCCGCTGCCATATTGTATTTTACCCGGTGTGCTGCCATCCTGGAAATTGCCGGTCATGGTAGCAAATACTTCATTATACATCGGGTTATTGTTATAGATAATTGTTTTTGCAAGCTTATCATCTTTATCCAGCTTATCAAAAAATGCCGCCATGCCTTCTGCCACCGGCCAGTCGCCCATAGAATCCACGCCGGCATCAGCGCCGATGCGCTTTAATAAACGCGTATTGTTGTTACGCAGCGCGCCAACATGAAACTGCTGCACCCATTCTTTCTCATGGTTCCAGGTGCAGATGAAATGCAGGGTTGCCATTTTAAACAATATGGACTCTTCTTTTGATACAGGCTTGCCTGTAGCAGCTTTTGAAAATATGTTTTCAAGCTGTTGCGCGGTGCCATCAATCTTTTGAAAGGTATCCAGCCCATGATCTGAAACGCGGCAGCCTGCTTCATGAAAAACATCATGGCGTTTATGCAATGCTTCCAGTAAACTATCGTAAGAATTTATTTCAATGCCCGATATGGCGGATAATTTTTGCAGGTAATTTTTATAGGCTTCCGCATCATCAATTGCCATTGCCTTATCCGGCCTGAAGGCCGGTAATACTTTTATGCCGAAAGGCTGTTCACTTATTTTTTTATGATAAACAAGCTCATCAGCAGGATCATCTGTTGTACAGAGTGCATCCACTTTAAAATATTTTAGTAAAGCCTGTGTGGTGTATTGCGGCAATTGTTCATTGCAGGCCGCATAAACAGATGCAGCGCTACCTGCATTCAGCAATTCTGTTATGCCGAAGGGCTTTTTCAATTCCAGGTGCGACCAATGGTACAGCGGGTTGCGCATGGTATAAGGCGTTGTCTCAGCCCAGGCTTTGAACTTTTCAAAATCATCAGCATTGCCTGTAATTAATTCCTCATTCACACCGTTGCTGCGCATGGCCCGCCATTTATAATGGTCGCCTTTAAGCCACAGTTCCGTAATATTTTTAAATTGTTTATTGTTTGCAATTTCATCGGGCGGCAAATGATTATGATAATCTATAATGGGCATGTTTGCCGCATGATCAAAATATAACTGTTTTGCTGTGCCTGTTTGTAATAAAAAATCTTCTGATAAAAATGGTTTCATTGTTTTTCTAACAACTTTTCGGTCGCCATGCAGAGGTACGAGACATCTCCTGAATTTGATGCAATCCTATATCCGCAGAGATTTCTCCTATCGTCGAAATGACGAACATTTATAGTATAACACGATATTAAATCGTATTCATCACACCTTTAAAATAGCCCACTGATTCTGCAATGCCCGGCAAAGGGTCTTTCATATTCAGTTCGTATTCAAAACTGCACATACCCTGGTAATTTATTTTATATAACGCCCTTTCAAATGCAGGAAAATCAATTATGCCGCGGCCCACATCAATTGCCTTGCCTTCATTTGCGGCAGCCGTAACATCTTTAATATGCAGGTCTAATAACCGGTCTTTAAACTGCAATACAGCATCAGCAGGTGCAAGGCCGGTGCGTTGTGTATGTCCTATATCTATACACAAACCCATGCGCTTATCTTTTGTTTTAATGTGCTCATATACATCTTTAGGGCTTGGATATAATTTATCCATCGGGCCGTGATTGTGAATGGCTATTTTAATGTTATGCTCTTTTACTTTCTGTTCGGTATAATCTATCAGATCATAATTGGGAACGCCAACGATCATATTTACGCCAACTGCTTTTGCATAATTAAAGGTGCGGTCAACATCTTCTTTACTCTTCATATAAATAACACCCACTGCATACGGCGTTATGCCTGCATCGCTTAACTGTTGCAGCACTTCTTTTATTTTTTCGGGCGAGCTATCTAACGGCAAATGAAAATCTTTGATGGAAAGATTGGTAACATTTACGCGCTGCATCATTTTTATGGATGTTGCCAGGTCGAAGTTTAAAAATGTATAGCCTGCCATGCCCAGTTTTAATGGCTCATGTTTAGCTGTTTTCCCTGATGCATTTACGGCAGCTTTTCCAAGAAAAGGCATGGCAGCCGAAGCCGCCATGCCTAATGTTCCTGCCTGTATGAATTTTCTTCTTGATTGCATTTCTGTTTTTTTAGCGTTTCAATTTATGTTATTACGGTATATAATCCAACGCCGGCACATTTGACTCATAACCCTGGTAACCTTTATTCTGATTGATACGGCCATACGTGTTGGCCTGTATGGATTTGGTGGGTACCGGCCATAAAACATGGTAAGGGCTCATGGTGTATTTATCACCGTGAATGGTAACAATGCCTTCACGGTAAAAATTATTTTTGGCTATAACCCTGTCATAAAAATAATTGTTATCAGAAAAATTATCCAGTGAATATGATTTGCCGTTTTCTGCAACCTTATGCGTTAAAGCGAAGATATAAGCTATGCGTGTGAGCTCTGTTTTACGCGGCTCTTCATAAAATAATTCCCTGGCGCGTTCATCTAATATAGTGCCCATATTTACCTGATCCGGCGTTATTGGCGCACAGTGGGCGCGTGTTCTTACCATATTAATGTCGGCAGCGGCGCTGGCGAGGTCGCCTTTCCAGAAATAAGCTTCTGCACGTAATAAATAGGTTTCTGCAAGACGGTAAACATACCAGTCAGAATGCCCGCCCTGCATTGGCGAATTTTCATTATCAGGAATAAATACTTTGTATTGTGGCCAGCCAAACCAGCTTCTGATAGTATCAACGCAAAGTACGCCGCCGGATGAGTTGTATTTCTGTAAAGGCTTTAAATAATAAGGATCAGTAACTCCATCTACTACCAATGCGCCATCATTGTTATATACAAGGTCTTCCATATTCATCCAGTTATCATGAGAATGGCGCAGGTCATTACTGTCAGTCCATATATCATACTGGCTGTAGTTGGTAGGCCGGCAACGGCCAATGCCCCTGCCATATAAAGATGACTGAACAAACTTTACCGCCACACCGTCATTTGTTCCTTTTTTACCGCTTGGTGTAGTAATATTAGTGCCCCAGTAAGGAACCGCCTGCCGCATGATGCGCATACCACCGTCGTAACCACCGTCGCCATAATGGTCTGTTACGAGATAGATGCCTTCCGTATTTTCGCCTGTGTATTTATTCTCAGGGCGATGCAAATCCCATATCACATTCTTTTTAGTGGCACCGAAGGGCTGCGTCATTAAATGATATTTACCACCATTGATGATGGCTGAGGCTGAGGCAATGGCATCATCAAATTCGCCCAGGGCAAGATTTACTTTGGTGAGTAATTGCAATACAGCGCCTTTGGTTACTTCGCCACGCATCACATCATCAGATACCCAATCTTTAGCTGAATCAAGATCTGTTTTCATCTTTCTCAGGATCACATCTCTTTTGGTTGAATAGAAAGGTTTAACAGCGGAATCTTTTTCGCTCACTTCATGCATAATGGCCGGCACATCACCAAACTGGTTGGTAAGCCTGTAATAGCGCATGGCGCGGTGAAAATAAGCTTGCCCTAAAAACGAATTACGCTGCTCCGGTGAATCCCATGTAACATTATCTATTCTCGATATAACCGTATTGGCATATTTAATGCCTTTGTACCCTTCACTCCAGTAGTAGTAAATCCTTGCATGGTCGGCATCATTGTAGCCTGCCAGGTCAGGCGTGATTACAAGGTTTAAATCCTGTGCCGGACCTGATTTATCAGTTGTGCCTTCTACCGTAACTTCAGAAAAAACCATCTCTGTAAGTATGGGCGGGTTATCGCCGTAATATTCGTTTCTTAAATTCCTGTTGCAGGAGGTAAGGGCAGCCTGCATGGCGCTTGGCGTTGTATAAGTAAGATCAGGCTCGTAAAAAGACAAAGGTTCCGGTGTTAAGCGGTCTTTGCTGCAGCCTGTGCCTGCTGAAATACCTGTGAAGATTATCAGCAGCAGCCATATATATTTTGAATCTAGCTTCATGTGAATTATTTTTTTTTAAAAAACAACATTAATACCTATCGAATAAATGCGTGGCGGAATAGCCGTGGATATATTGCCGTTACTATCCCTGTTCCTGAATTCGGGGTCCCAGAAATCCCAGTCGGGCGCAAACACGGCCACGTTGTTGGCATTCACATACAATTTCATGCTTTCCAGTCCGGCCTTGTTTACAAGGGATTGCGGTAAAGTATAAGCAAGGGCAATATTATTAAGTCGAATGAAAGAAGCCGACCTGTACACATTAAAGCCAGCGCTGCCATTGCTTGAATACAATCTTGCGTAATCATTAATTGGATGTTCCGGAGTCCAGTAAGGAACTATATAAGAATTCTGACGGTCAATAAAACCCGAGTTATTTTTAGCATTGTTGTACGATAATTTTTGTCCCCAGCTTGAATAGATCATGAAAGAAAAATCAAAACCTTTATAAGTAAACTGGTTTCTTAACGTCCATTGAAAACGTGGATTGCTATAGCCCAGGAATTGCCTGTCTTCATCAGAATATTTACCATCGCCATTAAAATCCTGTACTTTAAAGTCGCCCGGCTTCACACCATATTTAGCTGCCTCATCTGCTTCATTCTGCTGCCATACGCCCAACACTTTTAAATCCCATATTGCATCCAGCGCATGACCAATAAACCACCTGTTGGCAACATCATCTCTTTCTTCGCGGCCTATTACCTTGCCGGTAGAATCAGTAACATCTACTGCGCCATACAAATGTTTTATTTCATTCCGGTTGAGTGAAAAATTAAGCGTTGTATTCCAGGCAAAGTTTTTATGGGCAATGTTGGCGCTGGTGATGCTTATTTCAAAGCCTTTGTTGTTTACCTGGCCCAGGTTGTCCCAAACATTGGAAAAGCCTGAGATATCCGGTAACGAACGTAGTATCAAAAGGTCTTTTGTTTGCTTTTCATATACATCAAAAGAACCGTTTATCCTGTTATTGAATAAGCCGAAATCAAGACCCAGGTTATAAGAAGTCGTTTTTTCCCATTTCAGGTCGGGGTTCTGCAGCCTGTCAACGTACAACTGGGAAATCAATACAACAGTTCCATCGGCTTTTATGTATTGATATTTGCCTGTATTAAGATTGGATAGTGCGTAATAGCGGCCAATATCCCGGTTACCATTCTTTCCCCATGAGGCACGCAGTTTGCCATAACTTAACCAGTTTGACTGCATGAATTTTTCCTGGGAGAAAACCCATCCCAATGCAACGGCAGGAAAGTCGGCCCTTGGATTTTTCTGGCCAAATGCTGAATAACCATCCCGGCGGAAAGAAGCTGTTAACAGGTAACGTTGTTTATAGGAATAATTTAAACGGCCCATCATGGCATCGCCTGTGCTTACCTGGTCATCACTGCTGATAACCGGTTTAATACCTGCGCCTATATTGTGATAGCTTAAAACATCATTGGGTGAAAAACCTTCGTTATCCATTTGGCTTCTCCATGACTGGAATTTTTCGGCATTCAATAAGAAAGTAAAATCAAAGGAATGATCGCCATAGGTTTTATTCCATTTAATGAGGTTATCTACCTGCCAGTTAAAAGTGGTTTGATCCGTGCGTGTGGCTACACCGCCTCTTGCTTTGTATTGAAAATCTTTAGCAGATATACCATTGAAATAGCGATAAAAGGAATAGTTGGGCGTAAAGTTTACCTGGTATGAAAAACCATAAGGCAATTCGCCTTTTACGAACATTGTTCCAAATAAAGTATTCGTTTTTTGAAGGCGGTTGGTATAAGTATAATCCAGGAAAGGATTAATATTATTGCCCACGTCATCATTCGGGCTATCCCTTAAATCTGTAGTGCCATCTTTATATTTTTCACCGTAAGGCGATGCGTTTACCATTTGCCCCCAATTCACAGGTACCTGGCTTTCATCCCTGTCGGCAAACTGAAAATTTATACCGGCGGTTAAAAACTTAGCAATCTTTGCTTCAAGGTTTGTCCTCACCCTGAATACCTGGTAATCATCGCCCACAATTACCCCGTCATTGTCGGTATAGTTGGCAGATAAATAATAAGATATTTCATCTTTTCTTCCGGCTACGCTTACCGTATGGTCTTGCCTGAGACCCTTATGAAACATCATATTATACCAGTCGGTTGTTTTGCCTTCTTTGTAATTGGCTATTTCAACGGGATACATTTTTAACCTGTTCAGCCACACGTCCACGGGGTCGCCCTGCGAGTTATCATACGCCATCCATTCATCTACCGAAATAGAATCCGGCAGGGTGCTGGGATCATTAAACTGGTAGGGTTTATGGTTAACGTTAATGCTGTTCAATACGTCTGTTCTCCAGGCAACAAAACCAGGCCCGTCATATATCGGCTGGTTCATGGCCAGCTCGCCATAACCAAAATTTGAGTTTAATGTTATCTGTGCGCCTTTGCGGGAGCCTTTCTTAGTAGTGATAATAACCACGCCGCTGGCAGATTTAGCGCCAAATACAGCAGCGGATGTTGCATCTTTTAAAACATCAATCGTGCTGATGTCATTGGGATTGATATCACTTAATGCGCCGGGATAAATAACCCCATCCACCACAATCAATGGCGTAGTGCCGGCATTGATTGACGAACGGCCGCGTATCTGCAAATCGCCGCCGCCTTTTGCCGAGGCTGAGTTTGTTTGCGAGATGGTTAAACCTGCCACATTGCCTCTCAGCATATCCGTTACCTGCGTGGGGTTCTCATTTTCAAGCTGCGATGCTTTTAACTGGGCCACTGCGCCGGTCAAGTCTTTCTTTTGCTGTGTGCCATAACCAATAACTACTACCTGGTCGAGCGTGCTGCTTTCAAGTTCAAGCGTTACATTAAAAGTTGTTTGACCGTTAACCGGTATTGTTTGCGATGTATAGCCCACAAAAGAAAAAATCAGTTTACCAGATGGCGGAACATTCGAAAGCACAAAACTGCCGTCAGCATTTGTTGTAATGCCATGTTTGCTGCCTTCAACCATTACCGTTACACCTTCCAGGGGCTTTGCATTTTCTTTTGCTGTTACTGTGCCTTTAACTGATATAGGCGACTGCGCAAATAAAGTGTCCGCCGCATAAAAGAGCAGGCATGCGCTCAACAGCATCCATTTGTAAAGGACTTTTTTCATAATGCAGTATTTAGTTGTGAAGAGATAAGAAAAATTACAGTGCGATTCATACGTATAGTTTTATAGTTAGAAATTAAAAACCAATAGAATTGCCGCCATCAACAGCCAGTACGGTGCCTGTTATAAACCTTGCGCCTTCAGAAGCAAGGAATGCGGCTGCATAACCCACATCATCCGGATGGCCAAGCTTGCGCATAGGCGTGCGGGCCAATACACGCTGCATCCTGTCTTTATCACTGTTCAATGCTTTTGCCGACATATCTGTTGCAATAAAACCAGGCGCAATACAGTTTACACGAATACCCTTTTCAGCCAGCTCCACAGCCAATGCCCTTGTCATGCCCTCTACGGCTGTTTTTGATGCGGTGTAAGCCACCACTTTTGGAAGACCATAATGTGCCGCCATAGAGCTGATCATAATAATGTTGCCCTGCTGTGCAGCGGCCATGTGTCTTGATATTTCCCTTGTGAGCGCAAACACCGCCTGCTGATTGGTTAAAATGATGTTTTGAAATTCTTCATCCGTAACATCCAGTGCATCTTTTTTCATATTGATACCGGCATTGTTTACCAGTATGTCGATTGTTTGTGCCCGTTGTATCAGTTGTTCAACAAAGGCGGGAATAGCCTGCAGTTGAGAAAGGTCGGCAGGAATATAGCAGCATGCATTGCCAATTTCTTCACAGGCTTTTTGCAGCTTGTTTTCATCGCGGCCTGTAATAATAACTTTAGCGCCATTGCCGGCCAATGCTTTTGCAATGGCTAATCCCAGCCCGCTGCCGCCGCCGGTTACCACTGCGGTTTTTCCATTGAGTGAAAACATGGCTTGTGCTGTGTTTTTGGATGATGGTTGTTGAATGTTTTCCTGCAGGTGCATGTTTTTAATTTTGTTTGATAAGAAATTTATTTAATGATTGTTTGAATTAGCTTTTACAGGGCTGCATGCACAGCAATAAAAAGCCGCTCACGATATACAGTACAAGGGAGTGACCCGCCGCAGCGGACCATCACCTGTTTCTGTAGCTCGCAATCAAAAATCAATTCAAACAACCTGTTGTTTAAATCCTATTTTTTACCTGTTGCTATATCCAGTGCTTTCGTTGCCGTATAATATTTGGCTAACATTCCGGGCACTTCCCAGCCGGGGAGTTTTTTATCTTTTAAATATTGAAGATATCTTTCCATTACCTGTGCAAAATGTGCTTCATGGCCTACATCGTATTTTTCGGGTATTACAACCTTGAAACCTTTATTGATTGGCTGAACCGTAATACCAGGATATTTTTCATTCAATTGCTGAACGGCTGCGTTTAGTGTATCAGCAAAATTTTTCGCGTTATTGCCTGGCCAGATATATAATACCGGCTTATAATTTTCTGCTGCACCCTGCTTTATTTCCAGTGAAACTTTCGTGCCTTTTAATAAGGAATAGTGCGAGTCGCCACCGGCTGCTGCCTTGTATTCCCAGCGCGGCGTTACCCTTGCATGAATACCTTTAATGGTATAGTTTATTTCGCCGTTGGCATGTGATTGTAACACTGTGTCATTGGTTATATATGGCTTAAGAAAATCAGGAAACTTATCTTCTTTTGTAATAGCTGCGAACTGTGATAATGTAAGCGCTGTTGGCCATATACGTGCATTGGTTATATCAATATCTTTTGTGTAATCGATGATAGAATCCGGAAAACATTCCCATTGAATGAGGTCAAGCAAATGTGTGCCTACGTCGGTAATGGCATCGCCCTGTTGTTTGGGATCGAAAAACCAGTCGGGCCTTGTTAATACATTTCCGGAAACATATTTATAGAAGTAATGAATGCTTTCCATTCTTACTGCCGGATCGTTGGCCGTTCCTTTTTGCAATTCACCAAAAACAGATGGTATATGTGCAAACTCTTTTTGCAATGTGTTGGTTATTTCAGAACGCTCTGTCATAATATCATACAACAACACATTGTTTTTTGCGGCTGCACTAAAGGCTTCCTGCAATACATTAAAATCGCCTGAATTTATCGCCATTGGTTTATCGCCCAATACGTTCAAACCCGCTTCCACACTGCGTTTTATATAATCTGTTTTTTGTTCGTTATTACCTGCCAGCACCACCACGTTGCCTGCTTTATCAGCAAGCATTTTGTCAAGATAATCGCTGCCGGTATATAATTTTTCCACCCAATGCGTGGGGTTATCTGTGCGATGATTATACTGATCGATAAGTTTAAGATGCGCCTGCAGTTCATTGCCTTCAGGTGCATACACATGCACGACCGAATCAATTGCCGGGTACATATTTTTCTGTACCAATGCTGCATGAAAATGGCCGGGCGCTAAGGTTATCAAACGCACTTTACCGCTGTCTTCAGCAGGTGTGTTTGATGTTGTGGAAGTATTGCAGCCAATATTCATCATTAATAAAAAAATTATAGATAAATAAGTTACACCGTTGCTAAGCAAATCAAACCTCTGCTTTTGTTTTTTGTTACTTTCTTTTCTTGAAAAAAGAAAGTAGCAAAAGAAATTCAAGCACGGATGATATTTGCTCAGCATCATATTTATTTTTTTATGGCCTTCGCGAACCTCCTTCGTCGGTTTAAACACATCCGTGCACACGCCTTGATTAAACTTTTGTACTAATGATTTTTCAGCAGATGAACCTTGATATTTGAGTTCAGGCACCATAAATAAATTTTAAATCTCAGGTTTATTTATTATTTGTTATTTCACCAACAGGAATATTGATAAGTTTTTTATTTTGAAACGAGTGTTCTTACATCATATTCTTTATTGATCTGGTAAGGCCAGCGCTGGCTGCGCATGAGCATGAAGTTGGCTTCATCATCATTTTTAAACATTTCTTTTTCGGCATCCCAATACAATTTTCTCTTCAACTGGAAAACAATATCATTCAATAAGCAAACGGTGCATGCGCGATGGCCTACTTCAATTGGTGCTATATTTATTTCCCTTGTCCTTATGCTGTTCAGCCAGTTGCCATGATGGTCTGTACTGTCAATTAAATGAATTTCATTGGGGCCTATTTCTGACGTAAGAATTTTTGGATCGCTTGCATCCAGTGCTTTGGAGTTTTTGGCGTTGGAAGCAGGGTCACTTGCCGTTACGGAATAATTGCCGCGGGTAACAAATATCCATCCCTTATCGCCAACGAATTTTACACCATTGGGATATTCATTACTTGCCAGCACTTTTACCGTATCGCCATTTACATTAAAAATGGTTTCTGTTTTAAAGTTGCCATGCACATCCCACAAAGCATCGGCAGGCGGCCAGTCTGCCGTACCTGATATTTCAACCGGGCCTGTATGTTCAGTTCCCAGTCCCCAGTTCACAATATCAAAATGATGGGCGCCCCAGCCGGTTATCATGCCTGCGCCAAACTGCCTGCAGCGCAGCCAGCCCGGCCTTGAAAACGTGCCATCCTGCGGATGCACGAGCTTTTCAGTGTATGGAACATACGGCGTGGAGCCCAGCCATTTTTCATAGTTAAGATTGGGCGGTATGGGCATTTCATGCTCAACTGTGCTTTGTTTAGGATCATCAACCGGCAATCCCACATAAACCGTATGTACTTTTCCAATGCGGCCATTGCGCACCAGCTCGCATGCTTTTTTAAACTGCGGCATGGAACGTTGCTGGCTGCCTATTTGAAATATAGCACCTGCTTTTGTAGCAGCATCACTCAATATTCTTCCTTCGGCAATGGAAAGCGATGCCGGTTTTTCCATATACACATCTTTGCCTGCGCGCACGGCGGTTATTGCAGGAATCACATGCCAGTGATCGGGTGTGCAGATAAGTACGGCATCAATATCTTTATTGGCAATAAGGTCTTCAAAATTTTCATAGCCTTTTGTGCCGGTATAAGATGAGCCGTTCTTTTTTGTATAAAAATCGTCCACAAACTGCTGCGCTTTTTTCAGGCGGTTGCTGTCAAGGTCGCACACCGCAATCATCTTTGCGTTGTCATGCTTCATAACGCCCGGCATATCCCATTCCCTTCCAATACGGCCTGTGCCTATTACACCAATATTGATAAGATTGGATGGCGCATTTTTACCTAAAACCCTTGCCGGAACAATAGTGGGAAAGCCGCTTAACAAAGCTGCGCCACCGGCCCCTTTTAAACTGGTTTTAATAAAATTTCTCCTGGAAGCAGATGATTGATCTTTTTGCATGATAATGATATTTATTAGTTAATATGGCAGTGGATCGTTTGGTGTTTTTGCATGTGCTTTTGAATAATCCAATGGTTTTTGTTTGCTTAAAACCCATTGCAAACCACCCATAATATGTTTGCGGAATTCAGGTTCTTTATATGTTGTACTGTCGTGGCCTAAAGAAGTGTACCATTCCCTTCCGCCATCAAATTCATGGCACCATACTGAAGGAAATGTATTGCCATATATAACAGGCTTGCCTTTATCATCAACTGTTGAAAGGTCGTGCACCATTAAAACATGTATGTCGGGATTTATTTCTTTTGTATAATAACATTCGTCATCGCGCTTCCAGGTATCCGGAAGAAATGAAGTGGAAGGATTGTTATGATCGATAACAATTTCTGTAAACGGCTGGTGTTTTGCATGGCGTTCAAACGTGCCGCCCACAAGCCTTTTGAACCAGGGCCAGTTTCTTTCAGTCCCCGTTACAGAATGAATACCAACAAAACCACCGCCTGCTTGTATGTAATGCATCAGTGCAAGTTTCTGCGCATCATTATCAAACACATCATTATTAGTGCTTGTAAAAACAAGCGCATTGTATTGCTTTAAATTATCATCATTAAATTTTGCAGGGTCGTCTGATACATCAACGGCAAAACCATTTTGTGCGCCTAATTCCTGTATGCATCTTGCGGCAGCAGCAATATTGTCGTGCACATAACCTTTACCATTTTTTGTGTAAACAAAAACTTTTACTTTCTTCCAGCTAACATTATTTGCCGCTGTTTGCTGCTGTGTCTTGCAGGCGCATAATGTTGTTATAATAAACAGGAAGCTTAGCGTAATAAATTTTCTCATGTACAAACCATTGTTAAGTTAAACGTGAACTGACTACCGGCAACCCACTTATTTATTTTTTTGTATGCTGATGACCGGCGGTTGTGCAAAAGCCTTCCATATAGCTTCAGCTTCTTTAGCTGTTATAGTGCCATCATAAACCAGCATCCTGTATTTTAAAACATTGTTTTTTCCCGGCATTAAAACCCAGCTTTTATTTCGCGTGGGGCTAAAGCTGAAAAACACATCACCTCTGCCATTCATATTTTCAGGCCATACGCGCATTGGTTCCGGGAAATTATAATTGGAAGGATAGCTCATAAACTCAATGCCTGAATGGCCGCTTTGCATATCGCCATCAACGGTGCACCAGCGTGCTGTGGATGCATCTGCATCTTTTCTTGTTTTACCTTCTGATGTAAGCACTTTGCTGTTTTGATTGTTCCAGTCCGGTGCAGCGCGGAAACCAAAACCTCCATAGCGATATTCTTCCAGTGTTATTGTGTCCTCTTCTGCATTATTCAGCGTTGAAGTAAAATCAACCAGCCAAACATGCCCGCCGGTATTATATACACGCACATCCCATACTTCATTCATAGCAATAGATTCATCGCCCTGTTGCGGAATATTAAAAGCCACATGATTTTGTAAAGCCTTGAAACCTGCATACACAGCGCCTGCGTCTTTATTAATAAAACCGGCAAACCGCACCGTGCCTTTTTTATCGCCGAGGTTCCAGAAGTCAACTTCTTTTCCTTTGTATAAAACATGCGTCCACGGGTTCCAGATGCCCACATGATGATAATGATCTTTTGGATTGACCTGCGTAAGCACATTGCCTGCGGGAGACCATAACGGATGTATGAAGCCGCTGCGTTTAAATGCTGTATCAACACCTGCGGGCGGATAATGTGTGCGGTAATTATATTGTAAAACGTTTTTGTTATATGCTTTTATAATGAGTGCAGAATCGTCTTGCAGCTGCAAAGGATATTGCTGTGGCTTCCTGTTTTTTTCTATCGATAAGGTGAAAGTTCTTTTGGAAGCAACCGGCTGTGGTGTAAGCATCCACCATAAAAAGCGGTGATAATTTTGTTCTACCTGGCAGGGAACTTCAACCGCACCATTTTTACTTACTTCTTTTAACACAAGCACCGAATCGTTTTGCGGTGTTATATTGTCAAGGTCAATATATACAGGAACGGCAACCGTTGCAGGCTGCGCATTCACTGTTAGTGTTGCAACTACCTGGCAGCTTACATTAAAGCTGCTGAATAATGTGATGATGACAAGAAATAAAGTACAGGTGGGAACCTTTTTCATTGACTTAAAGCAAATCGTTTGACAGAATGTGTTGAAACAAAAGTAGGGCGTTGAGGATGGGGAAACAATAGCATGATTTTTGGAAAAATTATTGTTAATGTTGCAAACGTTTCCGGAAACGTTTGCAATAAATTTTGTTTAAGATTCTTTTATAAAATTTTGAAAACAATTATTAATACACATCTTTTGATGTATATTGTTTAATGGATTTAGGTATTTCATGTAAACAAATTGCCTGAACGGATTGCAGGGAAAATTGAAATCAAAGTAAGACGGGAAAATCAGTTACTGCATGTCCCGTTATAAAATCAAAGTAGACTTGATATTTTTTCAGCAAACAATTTTAGGTGCCTTAATTAAATTACAGTAGCGGTTATGAATCCACTTCATGATATAACGATAAAAGATATTGCCCAGCGCTTAAATGTGTCGGTGTCAACTGTGTCGCGGGCATTGAGGGGCAGTACTGATATTAAAAAGGAAACAAGGGAGCTGATATTGCAGGTGGCCGACGAACTGAATTACAGGCCAAACCCCATTGCATTATCATTAAAAGATAAAAAAACAAAAGTGATTGGTGTAATGGTGCAGGAGATAGCTAATAACTATTGCTCTGCTACCATTGCGGGCATTGAAGACTATGCCAATAAGATGGGTTACCAGGTGCTCATTTCCCAAAGCCATGAAAAGTATGATGTGGAAGTAACCAACCTTCACCTGCTGGCATCGAGGAGAGTGGACGGCATAATCATCACCTTATCCAACGAAACAAAAAATGCTGCGCATTTGCAGGACCTGATTGATAAGGGCATACCCGTGGTTATGTTTGACAGGGTTTGTGAATACCTGCCTTCGCATAAAGTAATTGTGGATGATTGTGAAGGCTCTTACAATGCCACAGAACATCTTATACAGCAGGGTTACAAGCGCATTGCCCATCTTACTATTTCACCCAGCCTTGCTATAACGCAGCGCCGCCTGAAAGGTTATAAAGATGCGCTGAAAGCATACGGCATCAAAACAAAAAAAGAATGGATAATACATTGCGATTTTGATCCCGGGCACATGGAAAAAGATGTGCGTAATTTATTATTGGGCCCGTACAAACCAGATGCAATTTTCAGTTCCGTGGAGCGCTTATCGATGGTATGCCTGAAAGTGATGAAGCAATTAAATTTAAAAGTCCCCGACGATGTCGCTATCGCCGGTTTTTCAGATAACCCCGTCAGCGGTTTCTTAAGCCCGGCGCTCACTTCCGTTGCACAGCCCACCTTTGAAATCGGGCAGCATGCTGCCGCTTTACTAATCAGCCAGATTGAAACAAAAGAAAAACCAAAAGAATATACAACGGTGCAACTTAAAACCAGGCTGGATATACGTGAATCTTCGCTGGCGAAAAAGCAAATGCCTGCTGATGCTTTGCAGGAATAATAACAACGTGTTAAGGCAACAGGTCTTCCAGCTCACCCAGGTTAATGTCTTCGAGTACTTCTCTTTTGGGAGGATTGGTTTTCGATTGCCATTTTATTAAACGGATACAACCACCGGCAATTTCTATTCCCGTTATATCACCGTCATCAAAACAACAACAACCTGTGTTAAAATAAGAAGGGATGATTTTGGAAAGATCGGGTGCTGTTGGATTTACAGGTTTCGCTTTGGCTATTTCATCTTCAACAGCTTTTACAGTATCGGCATCTTCATTCTTCTGCGCTTCGGCAAGTTTTACATACAATCTTTCCAGGTGTGTGAGCGACATGAATACAGGTTGATGCGTATGGCCTGTTATTAATAGTACATTTTTTTCAACACTGCTCCATTCATACATGATGGTATTGTGCAGAGATTTCAACTGATCATTAAAAGCCGGTGTATTAGGATTAATATCCAGCAAACCCTGCAGTGGCCCCCAAACATTCGCTACAAAAAATTTACTGAAAGCATTGCCATCGCTTTGTAAATCGCCCTGGTGGCCGTGTGTAAGATAAATTTGGAAAGGGCGGTTGTTTAAAGTTGTAGTAAGAATACATCCTTCATATACAGGAATTTTTTTGCCATAAATACTTTCCAGTTGCACCCATGCAAGCGGATCGTTTGCCCAATACAAATCATGATTGCCGAATATTTTTATCAACCTTTTTTGCTGAACAAATAGTTTCTCTTTTTCAAATGAAAGTTTGTTGTGTTTCTTTACCTGGAAAATATTATTCTCCCATAATTCCTCTCCATCTCCGAGATTAATGAACGTAAAACCTTCTTTGAAATAATAATCCAATGCAGCAACATAGGCCGGCTCGCAAACGGCAAAATCATCCGCTTTATTTTTGGCGCCTTTGTGCTGATCGGAGAATATGATTATTTTTTGTGAAGCCGTGTTGAAAGGGATTATCAGCCCTTTCTTTTTATCGCCGCTCAGAATTTTTGAATGCAGTTCCGTAAGCGAATTAAACACTCTTTCTTTATCAGGCCGTGAAGAAAATTTTTCCGCCAGGCGTAAAACAGGTTTGCGAAAGAGTTTGATGAGCAATTTCTTCATGCTGCATAAAAATAGGTTACAGATTGCAGAAGGCTTTAAAAAACCGGAACTATAAAGGGAAGTTTTTAAGAAACCAATTTGTGCTTTTAACTTTTACGGGTTGGATGCGGAATGAAAGTAATTTTCTATCGTCACTTATAATAAAAGCACAGTTATTCTGAATTGCGAGATCAAAAAGATAATTATCCTTTGGATCCGGACTTATTCTGTAAACCGCATTTTCTGCAACCTGATGGTATATTTGTTGCAATAGTTTTATTAACCCGGGGCTTGCTTTTCCTTCATCCATTTATTAATAATAAGGGCGTTAAAGATTTCTGAGAATAAGTATTGGTTAGCAACCGGAACAAATTTGTGCTTGAACAAGCATAAAGCTATTGGTGCAATACATTAGCATCAATAATAATCAAATTCATTCAGCGGGGGGATTATATCTTTTATCCTCAATCACTAAAAAATGATTGATGACGTTTACAGTAACCCTTTAACAATACTACCTGCCCGGCAGTTTAAAAGCAATATATGCATCGCCGGAAATTGTATTAAGCTTCCCGCCACCGCAGGCAATTACAATATATTGATCGCCGTCAATTTCATAAGTGGCAGGCGTGGCGAATGCAGGCGCAGGCAATTTATATTCCCATAATAATTTGCCGGTGCGTTTATTAAATGCACGTAAATGCCCATCCCGTGTTGCGGCAATAAATAGCAAACCGCCTTTTGTAATTACAGAGCCGCCATAATTTTCAGAACCTGTGTGAATGCCTTTTGCGGCGTAATACGGGTGATCGCCCAGTGTATCGCGCCAAACATATTCACCGGTATTAAGGTCAATTGCATTTAAAGTGCCAAACGGCGGCGCAATGGCAGGCAAGCCTTCTTTTGTTACAAACCAGTTGTAACCGGTAATGGCATAAGGCATCTTTAAATAAGGATCTTCTTTTTTTGTTGTATCAATAAATTTCTTTTGCTGTATCGAATGTATATCCAGTATGTAAGCAGCAATGGCTTGTTTTTCCGCTTCTGATAATTGCGTAAAAGCAGGCATCATTCTTCTGCCGGCTGACACAAGATCATGCAGTTGTGCTGCCGTATATTTTTTATTGATATTGATGAGCGAAGGATAGTTGCCGCTGCCCTGTCTTTCAGCGCCATGGCAGGTCATGCAATTTGTTTTATACAACCGTTCACCTGCATTAAGCACTGTTTCATTTTTTGATGCATCATCTTTCAGGTCAACAATCGTTAATATGCTTATTTGTTCATTGGCGTTCACGTATAAAATGCCTGTTTCAGGATCATAGGAAGGGCCGCCCCATTCTCCACCACCGTCGAGGCCGGGCGCTACTATCGTTCCGCGTTTTGAAAGTGGCTGAAACATATTGCCTTTGTCATAACTTTCGAATTGTTTCTTTACTGCCGCATATGAACTATCCGGCAATAAAGTATTCAAATCATTCTCTGTTATGTTTTGCCTTGAAAAGGGTGCAGGCTTAACCACATAAGGTTGTGTTGGTGAAAGATATTCGCCTTCTAGTTCTGTGTTTTGCGGCACAGGCCTTTCTTCCACAGGATAAATGGGCTTGCCTGTTTCACGGTCGAGCACAAACACAAAAGCTGTTTTGGTAGTAAAGGCAATGGCATCAATTTTCTTTCCATCTTTATTGATGGTTACCAATGCGGGTGGAGAAGAAAGATCATGATCCCATGTATCGTGATGTATGGTTTGAAAATGCCAGATGCGTTTGCCTGTTAAAGCATCCAATGCGAGCATGCTGTTGGCAAACAAATTATCACCGCGCCTTTTACCGCCATAAAAATCAAAGGAAGCAGAACCTGTTGGTGCAAAAACGATTCCCCGCTTTTCATCCAATGTAAAACCGCTCCATACGTTGGCGCCGCCAATATGTTTGTAGGCGGCAGTGTCTTCCCAGGTATCATAACCAAATTCGCCGGGTTGCGGTATGGTATGAAATACCCAGCGTAATTTGCCTGTTCTCACATCAAAAGCGCGGATGTGGCCGGGCGCTGCATTGGCGCCTTCATCCACACGGCTGCCCATTATAATTACATCTTTATAAACAACGCCGGGTGAAGTAGCCGTAATAAATTTATCGCTTACATCACGATCAAGACCGGTGTGCAGATCAAGTTTTCCATTATTTCCAAATGAAGCAACAGGTTTTCCATCCGCTGCATTAATGCAATACAGATCGGTGCCTGCAGTATAAAAAATGCGTTTGTCATCGCCTTCATTCCAATACGTAACACCGCGGCAATTATTTAAAATAAAGAATGATCTTTTATTGGCGCTAAATGAATCGAAAGGATTGAATACCCATTTCTGTTTGCCGGTTGCAGCATCAAGGGCAAATAATTTCATTAATGGCGAAGTGCCGTATAAAACACCATTAACCATTATTGGGTTGCATTGTATCTGCGAATGATTTGCTGTATCCACATCGCCGGTATTGTACGTCCACACAGGTTGCAGTTGTTGTACATTGTTTGTATCAATCTGCGTTAAAGAAGAGTAATGATTATTGTCGCTATTACCGCCATACATCTTCCATCCATTATAATTATCAGTTGAAGAAGTGCAGGCATAAAAGAAATACAAACAAAATAAAAAGGAGAGCAATCGTTTAAACATGCGTGTTAATCAGTTTTGTATTGAGCGACAAATTAAAGTTTTAATAGCTGTTTTAAAATTATTGTTTCGTGGCATGTTAAAATAAGAATGAACCAGTTGTAAGTGCTTAATGGTTTCACGGTTCAAAATATAAACCACAAAGGTTTTATTGTTGCGATAATATAAATTTTATTTCACTCTTTTACCAATTTTATTTCCTGCAACAGCGTAGTATAAAATGAAAAGATAACAAGGCACCATTATCCAGAATGCTTTTTGCAGGCCAACATGCTCGCCAATGATAGCCCATAATTTTGGAAGAATGGCGCCGCCTGCAATACCTACAATTAATAATGCTGAACCGGTTTTAATATGCTTGCCCAGGCCATCAATTGCCAGCGGCCACAATGCAGGCCAAACAGGTGCATTGGCAAAACCAAGCAATACAATAAATGTGATGGATGTATAGCCCGAAGTAAAGATGGCGCCCAATGAAAAAATAATACCTAATATGGCTGCAATGCGCAATGATTTTTCCTGGCTGATGTATTTTGGAATTAATGCTATGCCCAGCAAATAAGAAACAAGCATGGCAATCATGGTGTAGGTTGTAAAATGCTTTGCAATGTCAAGCGGTATATTTATTTCTTTGCCATAAACCTGTATAATGTCGCCGGCCATTACTTCAACGCCTACATATAAAAACAACGCAATAAAACCCAGGAAAAGATAAGTGTATGAAAAGATGGAACGCGTGCCTTTTGCATTTGTTGTTTCATCTTCTTCTGCCTGGATGTTAGGCAAGGAAGACAGCCGTACCATAATGGCAAGCAGCACCAAAACAATTGCCAGCACTATATACGGCATTATTACCTGTGATGCGAGCTGGTCTAACCTGGCTGCTTTATCTGCCGGGTTAAGCGTGGCAAGATTGGCTTCAAAACCATTCATGTCTTTTAATAAAATAGCCCCCATGATTAATGGGGCTAATGCGCCTGCGCCTTTATTACAAATGCCCATTATACTCATGCGTTTGGCGGCGCTTTCTATCGGGCCAAGAATAGTGATGTAAGGATTAGATGCCGTTTGCAATAAGGCTAATCCAATACCAATTACAAACAAGCCTGTAAGAAATAACCCAAACGTACGTTGCTGTGCTGCAGGAATAAATATTAATGCGCCGATTGCCATTACGATAAGGCCATACATCATGCCGTTTTTAAACCCTACTTTATTGATTACCCATGATGATGGAAAGGCCATTACGGCATAAGAAATATAAAACGCAAATGTTACCCAAACAGCCTGTGATGTATTGAGCTCACATGCAATTTGCAGGTAAGGAATTAAGGTACTGTTTACCCATGTTACAAAACCAAAAATGAAAAACAGGATGCCAATAATAAAGATGGATTTTGATGTGCCTGATTGCGGCTTTGCCGCTATTTCAATTGGCTGTGCATATTCTTCTGTCTGCTGCATGTTGTGTATTGGTTTTAGTAATGTAAATAGTCGAAATACTTTATGAAAATGAAATGTATTTTATGCCTTTTCAAATTTAACCTGCCAGCGGCAATGATAAGTAAACAAACGTTTGCGTTTATTGCGCCGGCAAACAAACCCTAACGGTCTCACGCCTGATGCATCCGGCCCTGTTACAATCTTTAATTTATTTTATACTCATGGTTTCCTGTATTCCAGCCCTCTATTTCAATGGCAGCTTCTGATGGCATATTATTGCAATCAATAATAATTGTTTTTGATTCACCCGGTAAAACAGAAATATAATTATCGCTGTAAAACGTTGGCAATATCCTTTCTTTTGTTTTGCTGTTGAGTAATGATACACGGTTAAAAAACGCAACCGGTTTATCGGCAGGATTACTTAAGATAAGTTGAATTTGACTGTTGCTGACTTTTGTTGCTTTTATATTCAAATCTGTTGAAGCAATATTTTGCAGGCCTGAATAATTACCTGTTGAATCAGGCAGCCAGTATAAATTATCGCTGATGGGCTGTTGCTGTAAATTCAATAAACGCAACACAAGAAAAACGCCTTGTTTTGCTGATGATCTTCTCAAAGCGCCCGCCACTGAAAGATATTTTTTTACAGTAGTTGGCCCTATTTCAGAAAACACTTGTGTTATTCTTCTTTGTTTTCCATCCATACCAACCAATAAAACCTGCAGCATCATGTCGTGGTGCGCCTCGAATGTATTGTTCACAACCATTACAGAACTGTCAACCGGGTTAAACATAATATGCAAAGCTTCGCCGGCTGTATGCAAACCATATAAACAGGCATTGGGGTCAAGATAATAATCATACATCTGGCCGCGCATGGCCGTCCAGGGATTTTGCGTTTTCCATATAATAACCCCGGTGTACCAATCCCAGGCATGCGCAGAAAAACCTTCAATCAACCCGCGGTATTGATCATAATTAATCAACTGTGCCTTGTTTGCAAAATCCGCGGCATCTTTTGCGCCGCCATAAGCATCCAGTGTTTTATTATAGCCAATGTATTTATGGTATTGCCAGACAGAATCAACTTTATATTTTCCGTTTTCATAAACAGGCGGAATTAAATTTTCCTGCGGAATAAAACGCCTGAGCGAAGTATAATCACTTAAACCAACAGAACCAACTTCTGAATTAAACGGATATGTTCGTTCGCCCCAGAATGTTTTTATATTTTGAATGCCATAAGGGCCATCGCCGTTGCCACCAAGAAAATTATAACTCATGCTGTCTGAATTGGAGTAATCAATAAACCAGCGCGTGCCATCAAGCAGCGGCATTAATGAATCTTTCAGTGCATGAAAAATATCTTCAGGTAATGTTATCTCGTTGCCGCCGCACCATATAGCCAGTGAAGGATGATTGCGTATAAGTTTGACCTGGTCAGCAGCAGATTCAATAAATAAATGATGATCGTCGGGATAATTTCTTCTTGTCCATTGATCGTCTTTTTTCTTCGGGTCAACCCAGCGGCCATTGCAATCGCCGCTGCCCCAGAAGCCCTGCATCACCAGCAGGCCGTATTTATCACAGGCTGTGTAAAATTCAGGACGCTCTGTAATAGCGCCACCCCAAATTCTGATGAGGTTTAAATTCATATCACGATGAAAGCGGACTTCTGCATCATAACGTTCATCAGAAAAGCGCAGCATGGCATCGGAGATAATCCAGTTGCCACCTTTTATAAATATCTTTTGCCCGTTCACGGCCACCTCTTTACTGCGTGTAACATTATTCCAGTAGGTGGTTATTTCGCGAATGCCGATGGTGGATGAATCAACATCACTTAACACATTACCAATTGTAAATTTTAAATTCAGCGGATATAAATTTTGCGGCCCGTACGTATTCGGCCACCATAATTTTGGGTTTTGTAATGATAAATCTTTTAACTGAACGGCTTTAGTTGATTGTGCAGGCACTGTAATATTTTCAGTAATAGTATTACCATCTAACTCATAACTTAAAACGCCTGAAACTGTTGCTGCTGTTGGATTGTATAACTCCGTTGAAACATGAATGATGGCCGGTTGCTGCGCTCCTTCCACTTTTCTTATGCCGGGCACCTCTGTAATAATATGTGTATTTTGAATTTTTACCTGTTGCGTTTTTTCTATTAATACTTTATCCCAAATACCGGTATTGCGGTCGCGAATGGGTTGAATCCAGTCCCAGCCCGCCACATATTGATGCGTTACATTTTTTGCAATGGTTCCATCGCCGCCCTGGCCGCCATTGGCATTGCCCACAACATCAGGCGGATAAACAATTACAGCCAGCCTGTTTTTACCATTTTTATTTAAGTAAGATGTGATATTGTATTCCTGGCTTAAAAACATGCCTTTATGTAATGTTTTGTTTAATTGATGGCCATTCAGAAAAACATTGCAACTATAATTAATGCCGCGTAATTTTAAATACACCTGTTCCGTTGCTGAAGCTGTTTCATTAAAATCTTTTACAAACCAATAGGTATAATAAGCAGCGCCAACATTGTATATGTCCGGTATCTTTTCGTTATTCATTCCATAGAACGGATCGGGCACTTCTTTATTATTCAACATTGCAGTTAATACAGTTCCGGGAACAGTTGCGGTTTTCCATTTGCTGAGGTTATAACCGTAAGAAGAAATAATACTGCCATTTTCTTTAACGGATGAAGCTTTTATGCATTTCCAGCCATCATTCAATTCGTAAACGGACTGCGCTTTCGGTTCAAAAAATAGTACTGCAGCAAGCAGAAGGATAAACAGTAATTTTTTACGCATAATGAGTATAAAGATTTTAAGCAGAATAAATTGCTTTGTAGTAATAAATAGCCAACCTGTACCCGGAGCCAATATACTTTACAAATTCATCTTTAAGCATTAAAGTTTACAGGCATCATTAGAAACTGTTTTGAAAGGAATATTTGCCACAGATGTACAGATTTTTATTTGTACATCTGCGGCAATTTGGTTTAATATAAACAAAAGAGATCCCTGCTGACTGTTTAATATTTATATTCACCCATTCAAATTCTTACCGCATGAAACCAGAAACTTTGTACCTGCTGTTCATTATCATATTATTTACTATTCATTCTCCATCGCATTCAAACAATACTCCTGTAAAAAAAGAATTAGCCGCAAGTGAATTAAAGCCTTACGGGCGGTCATTCTTAAATGCAGAAAATAACCTTGAACTGATAAGTTCAGCCGTTCATTTTGGTTTTAGTTTTACCGGAGAATCCTGCACCATTGATGCTTTTATTAATAATGCAGATGGCCATAATTATTTGCAATATGAATTAGACGGTGTGTATCAAAAGCGGCTAAAAGTAGAAGGCAATAAAGTTCAACCTATAACCATTAATGCGGGTAATGATGGCAAGCATACAGTGTGGGTATATAAAGCTACTGAAGCAGCAACAGGCCCCATCATCATACAAAAAATTACAGCCGATAATATTAAAGCGATTAAGTCATCCAATGAACCTTTAATAGAATTTATTGGCAACAGCATTACCTGTGGCGCCGCCGCCGATACTGCTGAAGTTAAATGCGGGCAAGGCGTTTACCATGATCAGCATAATGCTTATTATGCTTACGGGCCAAGGGTTGCCAGGGCCCTGCATGCAAATTATATTTTGAGCAGCGTTAGCGGCATTGGCATTTACCGTACCTGGAATATGGATGCGCCATCTATGCCGCTTGTGTATGAAAAGCAAAGCCTGCAAACAGGTGATACGATGCATTGGGATTTTTCAAAATATTCACCCAAAATTGTAAGCATTGCATTGGGCACAAACGACCTTAGCAAAGGTGACGGCGTGCATGAACGAAAACCTTTTGACAGCGCTGTTTTTGTAAAAGATTATACGGCTTTTGTGCAATTGGTGAAATCGAAATATCCTAAAGCCATCATTGCTTTATTAAGCAGCCCGATGGTAAATGGTGATAACAGAACACTATTGCAAAATTGTTTAACCGCTATAAAAAGTAACGTGGATGCATTATATCCAAAAGATAAGGCCGTGCAGTTATTCTTCTTTCAGCCTATGCAGGCGCATGGCTGTGCCGGCCATCCAAGTGTGGAAGAGCATGCCGTGCTTGCGAATGAATTATTTCCTTTCTTTAAAAAATTATTATAGCATTTTATAAAGCTGCTGCTATTATGAAGGCTCGCCGGGAGGAGGCCCACCGCCGCCCGGAGGAGGGCCGCCGCCATCAGGAGGTGGCGGCGGCATATTGCCATCGCGCCTGAAATCAGGCAACCTTCTTTGTTCTTGCTGTTGCCCCTTTGAAAAATTGCGAAGGTTATAAGTAAATGTAAGCATGAAATAACGGGTAAGCACTTTTGTTTGCACATCGCGTATATAAGTAGGCTCAACTGTTCTTGTTATGCTTTGATTCTGATTTAATAAATCATATACGCTGAAACGTAATTCACCAGCTTTGCCTTTTAAAAACTGTTTTGCAAACGAAGCGTTCCATAAAGGCACCGCGGTATTATATCCATCAGACCTGCCGCTGTAAGCTGTATAATTAAAATCACTTTCCAATATCCAGCCCGAAGTGGTATAATAAGTAGCACCTACACTTAAATTCTGTGAAAAATAATTATCGCTCTGATCTGACTGAAATGAATAACGCACTATATTATATGTTGGCGTTGCAGAAAAATTCATATCGAAATTTTTCTTCAGGTTGGTGGTGAATTTTACTGTTTCGCCAATTGTATAATTGTTTGTATAGTTTATAGTATTGTTTATGATACTGGCATCTTTTGAGTTAGTAAAATTCGTTGTGAAGTTCAAATTAGATTTTGGTTTTTTTAACTGAAAACCATAATTGAAAAATGCTGAAATATTATAGGCGCCGCTAAGGTTGGTATATGTAACCGTATCAATTCCATTCTTTCTTTTAACTGCTTCCACAATATCGTTAGTTGTGAAACTTGCATTTATAGTTGCAAAAATGTTATGAAAATTATTTTCATCGCTGCTGAAATTGTTACCGCGGTTAAAGCTGAAGTTATTATATAAGGCTCTGAATGAATGTGTGAATGATTGTTTCAGGTTTGGATTACCAATTTCTACATTTAAAGGATCACTGTTATCAATCACAGGCTGCAGTTGCATAGCATTTGGTTGGCTTGTTCTGCCGGAATAATTGAACCGCAGGTTGGATGTCCTGCTAAACCTGTAAGTAAGATTGGCTGTAGGATACAGGTTAGTATAATGCTGTGTAAGATTAATGTCTTTTGTGTTATTAATGCTGGTAAGATTGCCAAACTGTATGCCATTGCCCACACTGAAATTTATTTTCTCTGTTTGAAAACGGTAGTTTAATGTAACCCTGTTTGATGAATACGTGTTTTCATAATTATTGGTGAGCAGCGAATCGATAGTGGTAAACTTTTCAGTAGCGCTGTCATAATCGTAAGTTACCTTATCGGAAGTGTTTTTATTATAACTGTAATTATAATTTAATTCAACGAGCGATTTTTTACCGATAGGTTCTGTGTAAGATGCCGTTGCACTTATTCCCTGCGCTTTTGTTGATGAAACATAATGCTGGTTAATGGTGTAAGATGAATCAATGCCGCTGTTATAGTAATCTGTAAGCGAATAATTATTACCATTGGCATCGTTTGTATTTCCGGAGCCTGTTAAACCCAGCGAAAAAGTTCTGCCTTTTGTTTTAAAGCGGTGCCTGAACAATGCATCAATACTGCCGTTATAACCTTTATTATTACTAAGGGAAGTTGCATCTGCATTATTTAATAAGCCCGCTTTTCCCTGCGTGGTAGTTGTTTTCGTAATGCTGTTATTGTTTGTTTCCTGGTAAGAAATGTTAGGCCGTATAATCATTGAGTTTAACGAATCAAACTGTGTTTCAATATTAAAATTCAGGCGTTGATTTACGTTTCTCCTGGATGAAGATTGTGCCTGGTTATTAAACAAGGAAGAATCATTTGTAACAAAATTTTCTGTCTGGCTGTTTTGTTCTTTTTCAGTAAGCAGGTTATTGTAAAAATAGCTGCCATACACTTCGGTATTCTTTCCCCAAACATCACGGTAATTTAAACCTGCAGCGCTTGTGGTTATCAGGCCATTATTATTGCTGTTGGCATTAAGGCTTTGCAGTTGCTGCATTTGCCCGCCACCTCTCCTGGAACCACCTCCGCCACCACGAAATCCTCCTCCGCCACCCCTGGAGCCACCTCTGCCGGAAGACCCGAAAATATCCTGCGGTGTAAAGTTTTGTTTGTTTGTATTATTCAACTGGCCAATAAAACTTATCTGCTGATCGCCTTTAAACATGCTGTAATTTGCTGCCACATTATACAAGCCTTTATCGCCGGCGCCAGCAACAAACTTTCCGAAGCTGCCGGAATTTTTTTTGGTAACGATATTAATCGTTTTCACACGGTTGCCATCATCAAAACCGGTAAACTGGCTTTGATCGTTCTGGTCGTCAAACACCTGTATTTTATCAATTACATCACTGGGTAAATTTTGCGTTGCCGTACGCGGATCATCACCAAAAAAACGCTTGCCATTTACCAGCACGCGCTGCACCGATTCGCCCTGCGCTTTTATATTACCATCTTTGTCCACGTCCACACCAGGCAATTTTTTCAAAAGGTCTTCTGCAGTTGCATTGGGCTTTGTGGCAAAAGCATTGGCAGCGAATTCAAACGTGTCTTTTTTTATGATGATAGGAGGCGTTTCCACCACCACTTCAGCCAGTTCATGTGCATGTGGCTGCATATAAATGATGCCGGCATTAAGTGTTGCATTTATACTGTCAATGGTAAAATTGGTTAAACGCGGTTCATAACTGCTGAACGTAACTTTTAATATATAATCACCGGTGGGAATATTGGTTATTAAAAAGCTCCCGTCTTCTTTAGACAGGGATTCTTTAAATGAAGAAGAGTCGCTGTGTAAAATACTTACGGTTGCATTTCTCAGCGCCTGGTGTTCAGTGCTATCCCTTAAAACACCTTTTATTGAGCCGGGAATGCCCTGGCTGAATGAAGCAGCAGCAGTAAACAGGAAAATAACTATGAATAGAATTTTATACCTCATGCTAAAGTTTAACTCCTTCAATTAAGGATACAAACTTTGCACTAATGTTTAACAGCCTGAAAATAAATTCGATTAAAACGGGAAATGTTGCGGCGAAAGCAACTATTTAAAAACTGTATTTATTAAAACCGCCTGCATTCATATGAACCTGTCCTTCCCTGAAATTTTCAAATATTGTTTTTTGAAGCCATCTTTTGTTTAGAAAAAATTATACCCTTTATAATAGCAGGTACTGTAGCCTGCACTTAGGATAAGTTACTGTATCTGTATCTAATGACTGTTGTACGGCATTTTCTTTTTTGCAACTAAAAAGAAAATAACAACTAAAAGAAGTGTTAGGATTTTTTTCATGATGTAACAGAATTAACTGTTAAGGAATTATATCACAATAGGCAATGCGTCAATAAAATATTGCATAC
Organism: Parafilimonas terrae; assembly: GCF_900115755.1. Lineage (GTDB taxonomy): Bacteria > Bacteroidota > Bacteroidia > Chitinophagales > Chitinophagaceae > Parafilimonas > Parafilimonas terrae. The sequence goes on along the minus strand of NZ_FOXQ01000004.1, from coordinate 201,980 downwards.
ATAAATAAAATTCATTAAAAAATTTACTGCCTATATTTGCACCCCGAAAACCGATTGTTTATATATATTATTAATGCAAAAAATTGTTATGGCAAATTCCAAAGTTAGCGAACTGCTTGGCGATAAAGCCGAATACCTGTTAGATTATTCGAGCCCGGCAATAGATAAATCCACACTGCATTTACCAGGCCCGGATCATTTAGACAGAGTATGGAAAGAAAGCAACCGCAGCAACCGTGTTTTAGGCAGCATGCAGCAATTACTTGGTCATGGTCGCCTTGCCAATACAGGTTATTGCAATATATTTCCTGTTGACCAGGGCATTGAGCACAGCGCCGGCGCATCTTTCGCTATCAATCCAATATATTTCGATCCTGAAAATATCATTAAACTGGCCATAGAGGCAGGCTGTAATGCCGTTGCTTCCACGTATGGCGTACTGGGAATTATGAGCCGCAAGTATGCCCATAAAATTCCTTTCATTGTAAAAATTAATCACAACGAATTTTTAAGCCTGCCTAATACTTACGACCAGACTTTATTTGGTTCCGTAAAAGATGCATGGAATATGGGCGCTGTGGGCATTGGCGCTACCATTTATTGGGGAAGCGCAGAAAGCCGTAAACAGTTAAAAGAAATTTCTGAGGCATTTGAATATGCGCACGAACTGGGCATGTTAACTATTCTCTGGTGTTACACAAGAAATAATGGTTTTAAAGTTGATGGTGTTGACTATCATACTTCAGCCGATTTAACCGGCCAGGCAAACCATTTGGGTGTAACCATACAGGCAGATATCATCAAGCAAAAATTACCTACCAATAACGGCGGTTATCTTGCAACAAAACATGGTAAAACAAGCCCGCTGGTTTATTCAAAATTAACCACAGACCATCCGATTGACCTTTGCCGCTACCAGGTTTTAAATTGTTATGCCGGTAGGGTAGGACTGATTAACTCCGGTGGTGAAAGCAAGGGCGCATCAGATATGGCAGATGCAGTGGCAACGGCTGTTATTAATAAACGCGCCGGCGGTATGGGCTTAATCCTTGGCCGTAAAGCATTCCAGCGCCCAATGAATGAAGGCGTTGAAATGCTTGGAAAAATAATGGATGTTTATACAGATGAAGGCATTACAATTGCTTAATTGATTAAAAGACATAACTTGCATGGCGGGTGAAATCTTAACAAAGGTTTTCCCGCCATTTTACGCTTATTATAGTTTATGGCAGAACTTAACGATGAACTTAGTGAATCGCTTTCCGGTGAAGAAAGTTCTAAAGAGGAAACAGGCGGCAGCGAAACAAAAGAGAAATGGTACAAGCGTTTGCGCAAAGGCATAACTACGTCCACTTCCGAAAAAAGGGAAATGCCCGAAGGTTTATGGAGCAAATGCCCTGAATGCCACTACATCTGTACTACCAGCGAACTCAAAGAAAACTTATACGTTTGTCCAAAATGCAATTACCATCACCGCATAGGCAGTGAAGATTATTTTGAGATATTATTCGACAATAAAAAATATACCGAGCTTTTTGATAACATTCAAAGCATAGATTTCCTGGGTTTTACCGATTTAAAGCCCTACCAGAAAAGGCTTGATGAAATTCACTCCAAAACAAATCTTAAGGACAGTATGCGTGTTGCCGTAGGCGACATAAACAGTATTGAATTAGTGGTGGCCTGTATGGATTTTGAATTTATCGGCGGCTCGCTTGGCAGCGTAATGGGTGAAAAATTCAGCCGCGCTGTTGATTATTGCATACAGAATAAGTTGCCCTTCCTGGTAATAAGTAAAAGTGGCGGCGCCCGCATGATGGAAAGTGCTTTCAGCCTGATGCAACTGGCAAAAACGAGCGGTAAATTATCGCAGTTAAGCGATGCGGGTTTGCTTTTTATTTCTTTATTAACCGATCCCACATTCGGCGGCATTTCAGCCAGCTTTGGCATGCTTGGCGACTTTAATATTGCCGAGCCCGGCGCCCTTATTGGTTTTGCCGGCCCGCGTGTAATTAAAGAAACCATTAAAAAAGATTTGCCCGAAGGTTTCCAGCGCAGCGAGTTTTTACTGGAACATGGCTTTCTTGATTTTATTGTTGACCGTAAGGCACTCAAAAGCAAGCTCACCACGCTTATAAATCTTATAGAGCATTAACCATCGTGTAAGTTTTTTAATGCTTCGCATTTTTTATTTTATGATACAGGCTTTTGTATTGCATGGCATCTTCCTTGCGTCGCAACACTTGTGCTGCACTTACAATGGCATCATAAAAAACACCATTTAATCACCTGCACAGCGAAAGACTTATGTCGAAAGAAATGAATAACAGGCAGGCTTATTTTAATTACTACATAGAAGATAAATATGTGGCAGGCATAGTGCTGCTTGGCACCGAAGTGAAAAGCATACGTGAAGGAAAAGTGAGTTTTAACGATGCTTATTGCCTGTTTGATAAGAATGAATTATGGCTGCGTGGTTTATATATTGCCGAGTATAAATTAGGCACCACTAACAATCATATTGCCGTGCATGACAGGAAGCTCCTTTTAACCCAACGCGAACTAAAACGCATACAGGCAAAAATGAAGGAGCGTGGTTTTACGCTCGTTCCGTTGCGCATTTTCTTCAACGAGAAAAGCCTGGTGAAAGTGGAAATAGGTTTGGCAAGAGGCAAAAAAGTACACGATAAAAGAGATTCGTTACGGGAAAAAGATATTAAACGGGAAATAAGCAGGGCGCTTAAATAAAGGGTTTCCAATTTGGCAGATTTTTGTTTTTAGCTACAGATGCACAAATTTTATTTGTGCATCTGTAGCCAATACTCTTACTTTTTTATAATTATTAAGCCTGAAAAAGTTTCAGGACTTCCACAAAACTTTTACTGGTATAAAAAAATAACTCAAACAGATCCTAAATGCAGGTACATGATCCATAAACTATAGCATGGCCCCGCTTATGAAAAGTTTTATCCGGAGAACTTTATTTCTCCACCATCACCACAGCCGTTGCCATTGTTTTCGTATGTGAAAGTGAAACATGAATAGCCGCAATATTCATGGCAGCAATAACATTTACCGTTGCACCGGTAAAATTGAAAAATGGTTTGCCCTTTTCATCATTCAATACTTCCGCTTCATTAATGTGTGTGCCTTCGGGCCAGCCGGTACCCAATGCCTTTGATAAAGCTTCTTTGGCTGCAAGCCTCGCAGCATAGTGCTCATATTTATGCGCCTTGCTTTCACAATAAGCAATTTCATTTGCTGAGAAAACATACTCTTTAAAACTGCTTTGTTTTTCTATGGAAGCAGCGATGCGTTCAACTTCTATAATATCGGTGCCTATGCCAAATATCATTATGATAATTTATGATGGTGAGCTGTGAGTAGCCAGCTATGAGTTAATTTATATTTAAAGAAGGCTTACTATTCATAAACACATTTACAACAATTTTTTCCTGCAAGCTTCTATTTGCTTTTTTATATGTTCTTCTTCCGGCTTTGTAGTTACAACTTTTGTTAATGCAGCTTGATAATAACCCAGTGCTTTTTGCCATTGCTCCTTCTTATAATAATAATCACCGGCTAAAACATAGGCATGATAATATTCCGGGTTGTCTGCAATCATGCTGTCAACGTTTATATTTTTTCCATCTGATAAAAGCTGCGTATAATGCCTGTATTGCACAAAGTTTTTAAACTGTTGCGTTTGTATAAAACTATCAGCAGGAATAGTTGAAGCGCTGTCGTAAATTTCTTTATCTGTTGTCAACCCGTTTAAAGCGAATATTTTGTTCAGGTCGTAACAAACAAATTCACCCAGCATCCACGGTGACGTGGAGACCCAAACTTTTAATTTTTCCGGCTCAAAAACAATGCTGTGATGCGCAATAAACTGGTTCATGGCCCTTTCATTTCCAAGCCCGATATTGGTGTTGTTTAAACCTTCATGGTCTCTTAAAATGGCAATTGTTTTTGCCACCGTATTTTGGCCATTTTGCTGCATTAATTGGGTTAAGCGTTCATAACGGTATGGCGAAGCATTTTCTTTCAACTGCACTTTATTAGCTTCCGAATTTTTTAAAGCATCGCTTTGAAAATGATTGGCACACATTATATAATTCTGTTGCGGATCATATACAGCCAGCGTGTCGGGCGTCTTCTCAATAATCACCGCTTTTTTATCTTCCGCTGAGCCAATTAAAAAAGATTCAGACACAAACATCTTTCTCTTCTTTGCAATTGCAATTGCCTGGTCAATATTTTCAGCGTACTGCAAAATTTCCCTTGCCACCAAAGAAACGGGCGTTGCAGATGAAGTTGGAATTTCTGATTTATCTGCATTAATGGTAACGGTTAACCCTTTATCGTTCATGCCTGAAACAACGCCTATAAATCCGCCCCATGTCACCGACATAAATTTATGCCCCTGCGCAGGATTGCAAAACAGCACAATCTTATTCTTTGCAAAATCATCATTCACATAAAAATCAAAATTTCGGCCAATGATCATGGTGCTGTCCTGGCTCATAGCGCCCCATGTGCCAAACGAAGTGCAACCAACCAATGCCATGTTTTGCAAGGCATGGCCAATATCATGCGCTGCGTGATAATTCAACAAACGGCTGTAATTGCTGCCGATATAATCATATTTATCAGAAGCGGATAATGATACGCCGTATATCTCTTCTTTATATTCTTCCGTAATGTTGTCGGGCAACTTGCGGTTAAACCAACCGATAAAATATTTGAGAAAATGCTGGTAGAATGATGAAGGGATCATCTTATCCAACTGCTCTGCAAAATAATCTTCCTGGCTTTGTATCAATTCTTTGCTGAGTTTGCCATTAATAGCGCCACGGTCAAAAGGCTTGCCTTCAACATACATTTCATACAGGCCCGAATTGCTTTTACGAAACCAGTTATTATTTAAAGTGTAAAAGCTGCTGTCGTGTTGTGTTCTTTGTAATTGAGAAGCGTTTGTATTTGCAATTTTTGGCGGCTTTATATCCGATACCCATACGAGATAAATGGCGAGTAAAACAAACAGCAAAACAATAACGCCAAACACACGCAAAAGCCTTCGTGTAAACCTGTTTGTTTTAAGCATGTTTTATCTTTTTAATTATTTCGTTATTGCCCGTTAATGCTGTTGCCGTAACAATGCCGCTTATGCCTGCGCCTAAAATGCCATGCAGGTTTAAGTTCTGGCCTGTAAGATACAGGTTGGGCAATTTAGTTCGCGGTGATATAAATGTTTTTAATGGTTCTTTATAATCTTTTGCAATGCCATATAAAGAACCATTATCTGTGCCGATATAATCCCTGAAAGAAAGCGGAGTTGAAGTATAATAAGACTGAATGCAATTGCTGAGCGATGGAAATTTTTCGCAGGCAAGATCAATTAATTTTTCTGCTTTTTGTTGTTTGAATGTTTCGTAAGATTCGCCGCGGCTTTGTTCGCATGAATCTGTGTTAAAAGTATCTTTCCATTCAAGCACATCTTCGTAACGCATATAAGTAAAAAGCGTAAGGCCGTTTGCAAATTCTTTATGTTTTGAAGACGGCGTTATAAATAAAGCATAACCCAGCGGCCAGTTATCTTCGGTATAACCTGCCTGGTTCCATAAATATCCTTCTTTGTGATAATAGTAATTGTGCGAATGATATTTGAATGTTCCCGGCTTAAGCACAATGTTTACAATGAAGCAGGAAATAGTATCTTTTAAATTTTGTATGCGGCTTTTATAAGCCTGTTTAAACAGGTTTGTGTGTGTAAGCTCAATTGTTTTTGCCGGGTGCAGGTTGGAAACAAAATATTTTGCAAATAACTTTTTGCCATCGCTTAATTGGGCATACTTTATTTCGCCATCTTCTTCTGCAAGCCTTACTACATCTGCATTACGCATGATGGTCCCACCATTATTACGAATATTTTTTGCTATCAGTTTTGCGATTTGAGAGCCGCCATCAATACATTTCCAGGAGCTTTGTATATAACTGTTCAATATTAATGCATGCACATAAAAAGGCGTTTTGTTACCAACACCCGCATATAAAAGATTATTGCCTGCGAGCACAGCCTGCAGCTTTTTATTGTTGGTAAGCGATGCAATAAAAGTTTCTGTGTCTATATCCAGTACGCTTTGCTTTTCTTCCAGCCCACCTTTTTCATCAAGATTATATAAAGGGAATTTTGTGCAAACGCCTTGTATCGCATCGCAATACTTTTTAATGGCTTCTTTTTCCCGGAGGAAATATGCTGAAAGTTTTTCTGTAAAATTATCATAGCCCTGCGCCAGCGCATATTCATTATTATCGTTGCTGATGATGATTTTGTCAAATGCATCGTCATCCATGCGTTCCAGTTTCAGCTTATCCATTATGCCGAGGTATTGAAAAAGCTGGTAAAGGTTTTGCCCCTTTTCAAGCCCGCCAATATAATGCACACCTGAGTCAAATATTACTTTATCCCTCGCATACGTTTGAAGGCAGCCGCCTATTTGCCTGTTCTTTTCAAGAACGCAAACTTTATAACCTTCTCTGGAAAGCAGATCCCCGCAAACAAGCCCACCCATGCCGCTGCCGATTATTATGATATCAAATTCATTCATCACTATTGTTTACAGTAACTGTATTTATATTTTTTGAAGCAGGCTCATTTCTTTTTAAAACATACATAACATTCGAAGTGTATTTAGAATTTTCAACAGTAACGCAACTCATGTTGTTCAATGTGGCTGTTTCCTTAACCAGTTGCTCAGAGAAAAAGCTAAGGCTGTTGCCCGACGTTTTATTAAAGCCAATAAATTTTGTTGAAAAGAACTCTGAAAGCTTTGTATAAAAATGACGGCTTTTTATATCTGTATTCGCATCGCGGATAAGCAACATGCCATCATCATTTAAACTGTCACAACAATCTTTTATCAATTTTTTTTGAGCAGGCGCATCAAGATAATGCAACACATCGCTCATAATAATGGCGTCATATTTTTCAAACGTAAATGTTGATGCATCGGCAGCAATGAAATTGATATTTTCATCTTTACTGAAACAATTATTCGCTACTGCTATTTTTTCATCATCATAATCAACGCCGGTTATAACCCGGTGTTCTGAAGCAAAGTATAAAGCATAATCCATAAAACCGTAACCGCAGCCAATATCCAATATCTTTCCTTTTTTTGGAACAAGCGAATTTATCAGTTCATAATATTTTTCAAGCCTGAATTTTATACGCATGTACCATTCAAGCACAGGGCCTTTGTAAATATAATTATAGATAAGCTGCTGTTTAAAATGCGCCGGTGTATGATTTTGAATTTTCAGTTCGTTATATGTGTTTTTAAAATAGCGGCTGATGCTTTTTGTTCTTTCATTGTACGTTGTGCCAAATGAAGCGTCGTTGGGTTTTATTCTTGGCAGGAAGGTGAGCGTAACAAGGCCATCTTTCAGAAAGAAATCATTCTTGGTTAACGTATAACCGGTGCCATCAATAACAATGGGTAAAATATCAATGTTCAATTGTTCTGCCAGGTAAAATGCGCCTTTATGAAAGCGCGCTATCTTCCAGTCAACTGATCTTGTTCCCTCTGGAAATATAACGATAGAATAACCATTGTTTACCCTGTCTCTTAATAATTCAATACTGTTTTCAATGCCTTTTGCAACAGGATAATAATCTGCCATTCTTATGGCAATGCCAAATACCGGCGAGTGCCAAACCCATTGATTGGTGAGCAATATAAGTTTTGGGTTAAGCATTGCCGTCCATAAAATATCGAGGAACGATTGATGATTGCAGATGATGACAGCGGGTTTTGAAAAATCTTCTTTTTGCGTATTAACGATTACCTTTTTTATGTTCATCATTATATACGCAACACTCCACACAAATTTTGAAAAAATGATGTGATAGATATATTTTCCTTTCTCTTTGTTGAAAGGGTTAAGCTTAATTAAAACAATGCCAAACGGAATGATAATAATACTTCCTAATGCAAAATAAGTGAAGGCAAATATGGATGATGAAAAGCTCCATAAGGTCCATGGTAAATACTTTTTTTGTGTTCTGTTAGTGATGAGAATATTGAACAGAAAAGGTATTAAAACCTGCGATATTAAAACCACGCAAACAATGCCTGTAACGGAAATAAAAGCGATTGATTTTAATGCAGGATGTTTTGCAAAAATTAAAATGCCAAGCCCTGCAACTGTTGTAATGGCTGATAAAAAAATAGATGATTTAAAGGAGGATAAATTTTTCTTACCTGTTTTATATTGCTGCAATAAACCATCCATGATGAAGATGCTGTAATCATCGCCGAGGCCAAAGATGAGCGCAGATATAATGATATTGATGATATTGAATTCTGTTTTGGTAATGGCCATAATGCCCAATATCCATATCCATGACACGAACATAGGAATGAAGGAGATCAGCGCCAGTTCAATGCGGCCATACGTTACCAGCAACACAACAAATACCAGTAATGATGACATAAGGGCAATGCGGTTAAAATCAGCATTGATGATTGTTGCCATTGTATCGGCGAGATATTGTTTGTCAAGAACGGTTATGTTGTTATTGTTTTCGAATGTTTGATAAACAATCCGTTTGTTTTCCGGCGATACTTTTAAAAGCGTTACCACATTGGCTGCGCCTGGTTTTTCAGTAATGTAATCGTCTAAAAATGTTTTTCTTATTTCCGATAATTCAGCAGGCTGAACCAGGGTGTATTTTTTATTTAGAAGTGTTTTGAAATTTTCAAATGCGGTTGCGGAAAACCCGAGTGCGCTGCCTTCTTTTTCCAATGTTTCAAACAAAAGCTGTTTCTTTTCCGGTGTCCAGTAAGCATTCCATAAAGTAATTCTTTTTTGTTGCAATGAATCAGATATAATTAGGGACGAAACACCCGAAGACTTTTTAATGATATTTTTTTGCTGAAGCGAATCAACAACCGCAGCAAGCTTTTCATTGTTCTGCAAGGCTTCATTCAAATTCTTTCCATCAGCCACAACATATACAGACGTTAAAGAAAACTGGTTAATGGCATCGAGCTTTGCCTGCGCTTCCTTTAAATTATCAGGCATATAATTCACCTGCGTCATATCGGCTTCAAACTGTACATCGCCGGCTTTAAAGGCAAATACAATGGTGAGCAGGCCAATAACAATTAAAAATATTTTATTGCGTTCAGGATGATAAGCGGCCAGTTTATCTATAAATGAATGCCCGTTGCTTTGTGAATGCCTTTCTCTTTTTGATGTAATAAAATGCGGCAAAAAAATAAGCGAACATAAGGCTGCGCCAATTAAGCTGAATGCAGCAAACAAACCAAGGTCTTTTAATATTGCTGATTGTACAAACTGAAGACAAAAGAACCCGCCAATGGTGGTAAAACTGCCGAGCGTTAAAGGAAAAGCAAGATCTTTAATTACAGCTTCAATATTTTGTGCGTGCCGGTAATGATTGAATACGTGTAAAGAATAATTAACTGCAATGCCAAGAATAACGGAGCCTGTGCCCAACGCAATTACAGAAATGGAACCTTTTAAAAAATAGATGACCGCCAGCGAAAACAAGGCGCCATAAACAACAGGAATTAAAACCAGCAGCGGCGCTGATTTTTTTCTGAAATAAAAACCAATAAAAAAAATAAGAAACAGCACGGTAATGCCCTGTGTATATAAAGTGTCTTTTCTTAATTGCTGTGCATTGCCGGCTGCAACAGCCGCCGCTCCAAAATAAGATACATTAATATGATTATTTAGCCTAAGGTTTTGAATAAGGTTGTCTAACCCGGTTAAAAATTTTTCATTCTCACCGGTGTTGGATGAGGGATATTCTGGTGTGATAAAAATTAAAAGATGCTTTTCATCTTTGGTGATTATATAATTATTATAGAGCTGATAATTTTCATCGTATTGTAAATGCTGCACTTTTTTTAAGCCGATAAAAGAAATACCAACCGGGTCGTTGCTAATCATATTCTTTAGCGCAAGCCCGGCCGGAGAAACCAGGGTTTTAAAATCCTGCTGAAGCGTTTGCTGCAAGGCCTTTGGCTGTATAAGGCTGTCGATAGTTGCATAATCTTTTTCATCTAAATAAACCGGCAAATTATTGTTGATGGTATTGAATAACGACAATGCAATATCATCATCTGCCTTATAATTTATTTTGCTTATATAAGGCTGTAATGTTTCATTAATATGTGCAACCAATGTGTCTGCAAAATCAATTAAACTATCCGGCTGTGTAGCGGCTGTATCTTTTAATGAAACCGTTATAACAAGTTTATCTGCAAATTTTGAATTTTGAAAAACCTGGTTCAGTTTTTCTATCTTCTTATCATGCGGTAAAACTTTAGAAATGTCTTCTTCAAAATGAATGTTTGCTGCAAAGAATGCTATGATTGCCAAGCTTGCCAGGAATGAAATAAACAACACCGGCCGGTGTTGTTTCAAATAATAATATATCCTGGTAAACAGTTTTTCCATTCCTTAAACTTACAGGGCGGTCTCGGGTTTGCGTTTAAACACTTTCAGCGCAATAAAAGTGAAAGCGCCAAAAATTAAAGCAGCTATTACTGCCAGTGTAAGACTGCCAAAAATATATTGCTGCAGGTTTTGCGAAATGGTTGCAAGGCCAATGTTTTTACTAAGTTCCATGTGTACTGCATTTTCATTCATCCATAAATTGCCCGCTTTGTAACTTAAAAAAATAACGAGCGGTATCATCGGCGGGATACTTATATGTGCAGACATTATTACAATCACTTTATTCAGCCTGAATAACATGGATAAAAAGATAGCACAAACCAGTTGAAACCCCCATATTGGCACTATGCCCATAAATACACCAAATGCAACAGAAAGCGCTTTAACGCTGTCGGGCTCGCCGGGGTTTAAAAAGTGATCATTGTAAATATCAATCCAGAATTTTTTTTTAAATATGTTCCTGAAAAAATCACGCGGCTTTATATATAAAAAGGCAATAAAAACAAGCAGTGTATTCAGTATGCTTATTCTTGTAAAATCTTTAAACGGCCTGAAGTGTGAAACCCTTGTTTCCTTTGGTGCATAATAAACAGAAACCGGCACCGGTTCAATCTTTATTCCTTTCCATGCACTGCGCACCAGCACTTCAATTTCAAATTCATATTTGCGTGTTATGAATTTCATTTTGTTCAATGGTAATAAAGGATATAACCTGTAACCGGATTGTGTGTCGGGCGCATTTATACCTGTTTCAACCTTAAACCAGAAATTGGAAAATTTATGCCCGAAGCTGCTTTTGCCCGGCACAGAACTTTGGTCCATGTTTCTTGCGCCGATAATAATAGTATCATCATTCAGCGTTTCAAGCTTATCAATAAAAACAGGAATATCTTTTGCAAAATGCTGCCCGTCTGAATCTATGGTGATGGCATGTTGATAGCCGAGAGCAACTGCCTGTTTCAAACCTTTTCTTAATGCCCAGCCTTTGCCAATATTTTTTTTATAGCTGATGATATGAATGGATGGAAAAACGGCAAGGATATTTTCTGTTTCGTCAGTTGAACCGTCGTTTATAACAATGATATTATTGGTAAACGCTGAAACATCTGCAATAATGCTACCCAGCGTTTTTGCATTGTTGTAAGTTGGAATGATTACACAAACACGATGCATGTCAATTTTTTCACTGTAAGCCTGCTCCACATTCATAATTGTGTGTTGAGAATTGCAAGGATACAAATTTAATCTTTACGGCTGTATGGGCAGGGGATGTATTGATGATTGATTATTGCGGGTTGTGTAAAAACTGCTTTAAAACTTCCTCATGTAGTATTTATCCGGTATTTTTTTACCATCAGCCCATCAGCGTCCATTACATTTTCGAGGTATTGCATACCGCATTTTTCCATGATCTTCCACGACGCAATATTTTCCGGCAAAGCCTTGGCAAAAATGGCGGGCAGTTTTAAAATATCCCGGCCATAATCAATCATAGCTTTCGCAGCCTCATAACCATAACCCTTGCCCCAATATGCTTCTTTTAACTGGTAGCCCATATCGGTTTCATCTAATTCGGGCATATATTTTAAACCGCCTGTGCCAATAAATTCATGATCCTGTTTTAAATGAATGGCCCATCTGCCATAACCATAAGTTTTGTAATGCGGAAGGATTCTTTTATGCAGTTCCTGCAGTATGTTTTCAATTGTTGGCGCCGGCCTGTGCATGTATTTTGTAACGTTGGGATTGCTGTCGAGGCCAAGCAATAATGCAACATCTTCTTCAGTTAATTTTCTGAAATATAAACGCGCTGATTGAAAGATGATGTTCATTTATGCGTACATCAATTTGCCTTTTGGCCGGGGAATTTCTCTTCCCATTTCTTTTGCGGTTTCAATCCATTCTCCAATAATTACCTCAATATTAGATAGCGTTTCGCTATATGTTTTTCCATCAGCCATGCAGCCTGGAAGTTCAGGCACCTCAGCGATATAGCAACTATCTCCATTACTCCAGTAGATGATTATTTCATATTTAAAGTCGTTCATCAGGAATCAGTTTATATTTAACTAAAAGTGCCCTTACCTGCTTTACCTGGTAAGGTTTCGCATACTTGCCCAAAGGTTGGAGGTTGATAATTTCATCAACACCTTGTTTCGTAAAGATATGATGACTTCCTTTAATTCTAAGCTAAAGTCAAGCTGCGAGAGTATTTTAACCAATTCATCAAACTCAAAATTTTTGTCAAGATTTCCTGAAAGCAATTTTAATATGAGTCTATTGAATTTACTCACGGTAAAATTTTTTTTAAATATGTTTTAATATTTTACAATAAATTCTTCACTACTTCAATTACCTTATCCAGGTTACTTGCATCCTGCCCGCCGGCTGTAGCTAATGTTTTCTGGCCACCGCCGCCGCCCTTAATTAACGGAGCAATATTTTGTTTGATGATTTTGCCGGCATCTAAATTTTTATCAGCAGCAATTTTATCATCTATGATGATGGCAACGGATACTTTACCGCTGATGTTGGAAACAAGTGTAACCACATAATCAGCAAGCTGCAGTTTAAGTTCGAAACATAATTTCTTCAACGCATCAGCATTGCTTACTTCCACCTTTTCGCCTATAAAGCTTACGCCATTTATAGTTTGCACTTTTTGCAGCAATTCGTTTTTGATGGATTGCAATTGTTTTGCTTCAAAACTTTCTATTTGTTTTTTCTGCTCTGTATTTTCCGAGCTTAAAGTTTCAATAGCTTTTAAAATATCTTTTGGATTTTTTAAGGCTTCGCGAACAGAAGCCAGTTGCTGAAACTGTTGTTGTATAAGGTTTTCAGCCGGTTTCCCAGCAACCGCTTCAATGCGGCGAACGCCTGCGGCAACAGATGTTTCCAGTTTTATTTTAAAGAAACCAAGTTCACCGGTCGCGCCAACATGCGTGCCGCCGCAAAGCTCAACAGAATAGTTGGGGTCGATAATAACAACACGAACAATATCGCCATATTTCTCACCAAACAGCGCCATAGCGCCCAATTTCAAAGCTTCATCCTTTGGCATTTCTTTGATGATAACCGGAATGTTTTCGCGAATTTTTTCATTCACAATGGCTTCCGCTTTTGCAATTTCTTCATCAGTCATTTTGGCGAAATGCGAAAAGTCGAAACGCAGGTGTTCTGCATTTACCAAACTGCCTTTTTGCTGCACATGTGTTCCTAAAACCTGGCGCAAAGCCGCATGCAATAAATGCGTGGCGCTGTGATGGGCTGCGGTTTGTTTACGTTTTGTAACATCAACTTTGGCAATCAGTTCTTCATTTATATTTTCTGGCAGTGAATCCGTAAAGTGGATGATGAGGTTGTTTTCTTTTTTGGTGTCCCTCACCCCCAGCCCCTCTCCACAGGTGGAGAGGGGAGCCAAAACTCCTGTATCTCCAACCTGTCCGCCGCTTTCGGCGTAAAAAGGTGTGGCTTCCAAAACAATTTGGTATTGTTCTTTGCCTTTGGCCTTTACTTTCCGGTACTTTACAATTCTGGTTTTTACTTCAAGTGAATCATAGCCAACAAATTCGTTTTGTGAAAATTCATCACCCACAATAACCCAGTCTTCCGTATCAATTGCTGTGGCTGCGCGGGAACGGTGCTTTTGTTGCTGCAATGCCTGATTGAAACCATCAATATCAACAGTCCAGCCTTTTTCTTTCGCCATTAATTCAGTAAGATCGATTGGGAAACCATAAGTATCATTTAATTCAAAAGCAAATACTCCATTAATAATTTTCTTATCGGCTCCTTCCAATATTTTGTTGTTTTTTAAAATGGTTTCTTTTTTAGTAGAATTTTCTTCTGAAAAGTAGTCGGGTATATATTCAGAATCTTCAATGTAAGCATCAAATTTTTTTATCCCTTTTTCTAATGTTTTCAAGAACGCATCTTCTTCTTCCTTTATGACCTTTGTTACAAAATCTTCCTGCTTCTTCAATTCAGGGAAAACATGTTCAAACTGTTTTGCAATTACCGGTAACAATTGAAATAATAATGGCTGCTTATAATCCAGGTAAGAATAATAATAACGAACAGCCCTGCGCAAAATTCTTCTTATAACATAACCGGCGCCGGTATTGGAAGGCAACTGCCCATCAGCAATTGTAAAACTGATAGCGCGAATATGGTCACTTAACACACGAAAGGCAACGGCTTCTTTACTATCGCTGTAATCATATTTTTTGTTGACAATGTTTTCTATGGCATTGATTGTACCGGTAAAAACATCTGTATCGTAATTACTTTGTTTGCCTTGCAGCACACGCACCAAACGTTCAAAGCCCATTCCTGTATCCACATGTTTCTGCGGTAATGGTTCAAGGCTGCCATCTTTTAAACGGTTGAATTGAATGAATACATTATTCCAAATCTCAATAACCTGCGGGTTATCGGCATTCACCAAAGTTTTGCCGTCAACCGCTTTTCTTTCTTCATCGCTGCGGCCATCATAATGAATTTCGGTGCAGGGGCCGCAGGGGCCGGTATCGCCCATTTCCCAGAAATTATCTTTCTTATTGCCCATTAAAATGCGCTCTCCGGCAATATGTTTTTTCCATTCATTAAAAGCCTCATCGTCTTTGGGCAGTCCTTCTGCTGAATCGCCTTCAAAAACGGTAACGTATAAACGGTCTTTATCAATTTTATACACTTCCGTCAGCAATTCCCAGCTCCAGGCAATGGCTTCGGCTTTAAAATAATCCCCAAAACTCCAATTGCCCAGCATTTCAAACATGGTGTGGTGATAGGTATCAACGCCCACTTCCTCCAGGTCGTTGTGCTTACCGCTTACCCGAAGGCATTTTTGCGTATCGGCAACGCGTTTATAAGGCGCCTGTTTGTTGCCGAGAAAATAATCTTTAAACTGGTTCATGCCCGCATTGGTGAACATGAGCGTGGGGTCGTTTTTTATAACGATGGGAGCAGAGGGAACAATTTCGTGCCCTTTATTTTTAAAAAAATCAAGAAAAGCCCGGCGTATATCTGAAGAAGTCATATATAGTAAATATTAAGAGAAATTCGCTTATAATTTAATGTGAGCCTGGAATAACCCAAGCCTTCAGGCCTCGGGGTAAAAGAAGCGTTTTATAACTGGCTTTAGTCTAAGCATCCACAGAATCACTTTGGCTAAGCCAGTTAAAACCCAACCATTTAACCCAATGCTTTAGCATTGGGTTAATTAAAAAAACGTTATTCCGGGCTCACATTAATTTAATAAAGCGGCAAATATAAACGTTTAAAATATCTGCGTATTTTGAAGGAGTAATGAATAGCGAATTGAAACATATTGGCAACGGTGATAAAGAAATAGAAGAAATTATAGATTATATTAAGGTTGAGAAAACATTCAGCCAGTTACCAAAGCATTGAGCTTCCTGTATTTTTACAATTTATTTGGGCTGATAAAATATACCTTTGGCCGCCTTCATTATTTTTAAGCAATAAGGGCAAGGACTTGCAAGCGGATAGCCGCCACTGCATCCGGGAATTTACAGTAAAGCTGGTTGCCCATAAATAAATAACTTAGCAGCGCTAATGATTGTGCCCTGCGGCTTTTATTTAAATGAAAAAAATAAAATATTACTTCGATACGCATACCCTGCGCTATGAAAAGCTTATTACACCACTCAGGGTAAAACTATTACGGGTGTTTGCTTTTATTGCAACGGCCATTGTTACGGCGGCATTGATTGTAATAATTGCTTTTAAATATATCGACTCACCCAAAGCCATTATGCTGGAGCAGCAGAATGAAGACCTTCGGAATAATTATGCCATGATACAGCAGCGGGTAAATACGCTGCAACAGCAAATGAACGAACTGCTGAACCGCGATAATAATGTTTACCGTTCCATATTTGAATCTTCGCCCATACCCGACAGCGCCCGCATGAAGGCTATGGAAAAAGTAAAAGAGGTGCAACTGGTTTCCGGGCTGGGAGAGGATGAGCTTTTAAATAGTATCGGCTCACAATTGAACCGCTTAACACTTCTGGTAACTTATCAGCAAAAAAGTTTCAATGATATTGAAGCGATGGTGAAAAACAAGCAGAAGCTGCTGGCTGCCATCCCCGCCATACAACCTGTGAGCAATAAAGATTTAAGGCATGTCGCTTCCGGTTTTGGCACGCGCATCGACCCCGTGTATAAAGTACCGAAATTTCATGCGGGGCTCGATTTTGCTGCTCCATCAGGCACGCCCATTTATGCCACCGCTGATGGTACGGTAACCGAGGCTGGCTATAATGCAGGCGGTTATGGTAATTGTGTGGTTATTAATCATGGTTATGGTTACGAAACTTTATACGGGCACATGTACCGCGTAAAGGCAAAAAGGGGACAGCGTGTAAAAAGGGGGGAGGTGATTGGTTATGTGGGCAGTACCGGCAAAAGCACAGGCCCGCATTGTCATTATGAAGTGCACAGGGGCAAAAATCCTGTTGACCCCGTATATTATTTTTATAATGATCTCACGCCCGAACAATACGACCGACTGCTGAAACTGGCACAAACAGCCAATCAAAGTTTTGATTAATTTTAGAAACTAAAACCAGCTATATATGTTTGAACAATTGCTATCGCTTGTAAAAGAAAATGCAGGCAACGACATTATTAACAATAATGCCATACCTAATGAAAGAAATGACGAAGCTGTGGAAACAGCCACACAGTCAATTTCTGAAACTTTCCAGAACGCCATACAGGGCGGCAACGTAAACGAAGTAATGCAGCTTTTTAATAACGGAGGCGGCAATACTTCTTCCCTGGCGCTTACACAAAACATGCAGGGTAATTTAATTGAAAGGCTGATGCAGAAATTCGGCTTGTCGAATGCGCAGGCCGGCGGCATAGCATCTTCCCTTATACCGATGGTATTAAGCAAGCTTACCCATAAAACGAACGATCCCAATGACGGCAGCTTTGATCTTTCTTCCATATTGAGCCATTTTGGTGGCGGTAATTTTGATGTTGGCTCTGTACTAAGCCAGTTTGGTTTGGGGAATAATAATAATAATGCCAGCGATAACAAAGGCGGCGGGCTGGGAGATGTATTGGGCGGCCTGTTTGGCAAATAATGCTATTGAAAAATAAATGAAGTGAATTGCCCGGCGCGCAGCGCCGGGCAATATTTTTTGTTGTATGCTGATTGTTTGAAAAATGATTTACAACCTCATAAATATTGTATGGCGGAAGTTGATCTGTAAAATAAGAGATTACCGGTTTGCATTTTATCTTTCTTTCTTGTTAGGCACAAAATAAAAAAGCACTTAAAAAATAATTTTTAAGTGCCTGGCTTTCATTGTGACCCCGTCAGGATTCAAACCTGAAACCTTTTGATCCGTAGCACGAAAAACGCTTAATTCATCCGAATCTACTTTAACTCGAATTTCCTCTGAAACCTGTAATTGACTGGCTTCCGGCAGATACCAAACTTTAAAGCATTAAAATTCAAACTCAGACACTACCGAAGATTTAAATTAGCTTTTGTGTTTATGATTTTGATAAGATGAAACTCTGGGCGCATCTGGTTTTTCATTAATTAATGCCACTGTAATCCGTATCTACAAATAATAAAGCCGCGATTAAGCGGCTTACACGGTGGTGCTGTTTCTTATGTGCTTTATTAAGAAATAAGAGATTCTTGGTTATTGATAATTAATCGATTGTGAAAATATGGCATTTTTTCGTAACAATTTTAGTACAAGATTTTGCCACATTTTAGCACCTTATATCACTTTTGATATAACTTTGGATATAGAATTGTTTAAATTATCATATATAACAATTGATATGTTATAGTCATTTTGTCTGTTGCTATTAAATCGTTTCTACTTCAGTAACTAATATGTACGCAATCCCTCTCAATTCAATAATTGCTGATCAATATACTAATATTGATCGTGATGTTAAGTGGTTGAAATTATCAGTTAAGCTCCTGCCAAGGTTTGTTTTGAGGTTCTGGCAAATGAGGTGGTTATTAAAATCATTTTATAATTTATCTTTTCAAATCAAAGGATTACATAAATACATAGCGGATAACTTTGATAATATAAAAGGACGTGATTTAAATGATGTGATTGCTGTTTCCAATAGGTTAGTTGCTCATTTGTCTAAAGTTAAAGGTGAATTAGAAAGTATAGATTCAGAAGAAAAACAGAGATATTCTAAAATACAATTGGCAGAAGCAGCCATAATAGAAAGTCTTGATGATACATACCAAATGTTACGCTTATTGAGACGTGCTAATAAAGCGGTTGAAGGAACAACCAGTGACCTGGCAAGAAGTACATCTCATGTTTCAAGAAGAACATTAGAAAAAGTACTTAATGGCAATTAAACAAAGAGATGTTTATCTATTACCCTTCCCGTTCAATAACGGTACACAACCGCATCCCTTTATTGTCCTTTCCACTTTAAAAGCAAACAATAACGAAGGAACATTTATTGCGGTGATGATTACTTCTTCGAATCACATGGATGATTTTTCATTTCCACTTACAGATGATATGTTTGAAAAAAAGCTACACAAATTAGGTTGTCATGTTCGCATGCATTTACTTACCTTATATGCTGATGATGAAATAATTAATAGTAAAATAAACACTATGAAACCTTATTTCTTCAAACAATTAATGGCTGCTATTGGAGATGCTGTTTTCAATTATGATTTCAAACCGCTTCCTGAAGAATAGTTTTTCTTATAGCTAATGGCTTGAAATGAGGAAAAAGGGATTGCTTTAACGCTTGTTTAGTAAAGCCGGAAAACATTAGGCAGATGGACAAGGTGAATAGGATTTCTTTCATAAAAACAGCTTTGTGTCGCGATTGTAAAATAAAAAAGAGTTACAATTTTCGTAACTCTCTCATTTTCAGTGTGACCCCGTCAGGATTCAAACCTGAAACCTTTTGATCCGTAGTCAAATGCTCTATTCAGTTGAGCTACGGGGCCTGCTTCCCCTTTTGGGGCTGCAAATATAGGTATCTGTAATGAAATTAGAAAAGCCTTCGGCCAAGGTTTTCTAAAACTCTTGTAAAAATGTGACAGAAATATCAGGATATTTACTGCTATTTGCAGGGTTTTATTTTTGTCATTTTTATTTTATGCGCATGGATATACGCTTTCCCATAGGTGAATTTTTACCACAGCCTTTTTCACAAAAGCAAAAAGAAGCGTGGCTTCTTGATATAAAATTTCTGCCGCCGGAGCTAGAGCTGGCCATACAAAACCTGGATGAAGCACAGTTACAAACCCCATACCGTGAAGGCGGGTGGACTGTTCATCAATTGGTTCACCATATTGCCGACAGCCATATAAATGCCTATATGCGTTTCAGGCTTGGGCTTACTGAGAATAACCCAACCATAAAACCTTACGACCAGGATGCCTGGGCGCAGTTGAATGATACAAAAACGCTTCCTATAAATGTGTCGTTAACCTTGTTGCATGCATTGCACCAGCGGCTATACGCAACTATTAAAGAATTGGGCGATGATATATGGGAACGCACTGTTTTTCACCCGGAACATAAAAAGAAAATCAGCCTTTGGGAATTATTGGGCATGTATGCCTGGCATGGCAAACATCATGTGGCGCACATTAAAAACCTGCGGGAGAAAATGGACTGGTAAAGACTGAGCGTTTATCGGTTTAATAGTTCACTTGTTCACAAGTTCACAGTTTTTATTTTAAAGTTGAAGTCATGCCGATATTGAAAAACTTCAGATGAAGTGTTGCCGTATCATAAAACAAATGGCGATAGCTATTTTTACAAAAATTAAATTGATATGAGCAATATTTTAGAGAACAATGAACATTTGAAATGGAAAACTTTATCGTCTGAATATTTATCGCATGCACCCTGGTTTACGGTGCGGAAAGATGTTTGCGAACGGAATGATGGCAAAATTATCAATGATTATTACGTATTTGAATTTCCCGAATGGGCAACGGCTTTTGCCTTAACGGCTGAAGGTAAAATATTGATGACAAAACAATATCGGCAGGCTTTGGGAGAAGTATGCATTGAGCTGCCCGGTGGCTGCGTAGATGCTGCTGATGCATCATATGAAGATGGTATAAAAAGAGAGCTGCTTGAAGAAACCGGCTATGAATTTGATGAAATAAAGCCGCTGGGAAAAATTTCCGCTAACCCGTCTACCAATACAAACCTGATGCACATGTTCCTGGCAACAGGCGGCAGGAAAACAAAAAGCCAGTCACTTGACCCAAATGAAGAAATTGATGTATATGAAATAAGTTTTGATGAACTGATGCAGTTGATTGATGAAAACAAAATCATGCAAAGCATGCATTTAACCACCATCTATTATGCATTAAGAAACCTTGGGAAATTAACATACAATCAATAAGCTTTTTATAGTCTTTATCGCAAGTGGAATTTAGTTGTTATTTGATAAGCAAATGTGCATAAGTTGGCACTTGCATTCACGGTTCACCATTCACGATTGACGTTATATTTGCCGCCATGGCTAAAGGCTCTGACGATACCCCATTAATGCAGCAACATAAGGCGATCAAGCAAAAATATCCTGATGCCATTTTGTTGTTTCGTGTAGGCGATTTTTATGAAACGTTTGGCGCTGATGCCATTACTACTTCACAGGTTTTGGGCATTACTTTAACCAAAAGAAATAATGGTGCTGCAAGCGGCGCCAGTGAGCTTGCAGGTTTCCCGCATCATGCGCTGGATACTTACCTGCATAAACTGGTAAAGGCAGGTTATCGCGTTGCCGTTTGCGACCAGCTGGAAGATCCCAAAGCCGCCAAAGGCATTGTAAAACGCGGTGTGACAGAAATGGTAACGCCCGGCATTGCCACTAATGAAAAACTACTTGAACATAACAGCAATAATTTTTTGGCAGGCATTCATTTCAGCAGCGAAGATGTGTATGGGCTTGCATTCCTTGATATATCCACCGGTGAATTTTTTGTGGCGGAAGGCAACCAGGAATATGCCGATAAGCTGCTGCAAACTTTAAAGCCTGCAGAAGTAATTTACCAGCGCAATAATCAAAAAACATTTAAAGAAAAATTCGGAACGAAATTTTATACCTACACTTTAGATGCGTGGATTTTTGATGAAGCTTTTGCAACAGACAATCTTTTAAAACATTTTCAAACCCATTCCTTAAAAGGTTTTGGAATTGAAAATCTGCATTGCGGCGTTATTGCGGCAGGTGCTGTGCTGCATTATTTAAAGGAAACGGAGCATCCCAATCTTCAGCACATTACCAATATTCAAAGACTGGAAAAAGAAGATTATTTATGGATGGACCGCTTTACCATCCGCAACCTTGAATTATTAAATACAGGCAGTGATGATCAGTTAAGTTTATTAAAAGTATTAGATAATACAGTAAGCCCCATGGGCGCCCGCCTGCTGAAACGCTGGTTGCTGCTGCCTTTGAAAGACATTAATAAAATAAATGAAAGATTAAATGCTGTTGAATATTTGATTCTTCAAACAGATGTGCGCAAACAGTTGCAGCAATTGATAAAACAATGCGGCGATATTGAAAGGCTGGTAAGCCGTATTCCCGGAAAAAAGATTAACCCAAGAGATGTAATGCACCTTGCAAAAGGTTTGCATCATGCTGAACAAATAAAAAAAATATGCAGCAATGCCAATAACGAATATTTAAAAAGATTAGGCGCTGCAATTAACCCATGTAATTATATAGCTGAAAAAATTTTTGATGAAATAACAGAAACGCCGCCGGTTGCAGTAAATAAAGGTGGCGCTATAAAAAACGGTGTTAGCAAAGAACTGGATGAATTGCGCAATATTGCCAGCGGCGGTAAACAGTATCTTATAAATATTCAGCAAAGGGAAACAGAAGAAACGGGTATTACTTCTTTAAAGATCGGTTTCAACAATGTGTTTGGCTATTATCTTGAAGTAACTAACTCACACAAAAATAAAGTGCCTGTTTCCTGGATAAGAAAACAAACGCTTGCCAATGCCGAACGCTATATAACGCCTGAATTAAAAGAATATGAAGAAAAGATAACCGGTGCAGAAGATAAAATTTTGCAGCTTGAAACATTATTATATGATAAGCTCATAACCGAACTGCAGGATTTTATTGCGCCCATTCAAAACAACGGAAGTGTTTTAGCCGTTCTTGATTGCCTGTGCTGCTTTGCACAAAATGCCATTCAATATAATTATAAAAAACCGCAACTGCATGAAGGTTTTGAACTGGAATTAAAGGCCAGCCGCCATCCTGTTATTGAACGGAATTTATCAGCAGGCGAACAATATATTTCAAATGATATTTTGCTCGACCCTTCATCGCAGCAGATCATTATTCTTACCGGGCCCAACATGAGCGGTAAAAGTGCATTACTGCGGCAAACAGCATTGATAACATTGCTCGCACATATTGGAAGTTTTGTTCCGGCAGATGAAGCAAAAATTCCATTGACTGATAAGATTTTTACACGTGTTGGCGCCAGCGATAATTTAAGCGGCGGTGAAAGTACTTTCATGGTAGAGATGAATGAAACGGCAAGTATTATCAATAATATTTCGCAGCGCAGTTTGATATTGCTGGATGAAATTGGCCGCGGAACATCTACGTATGACGGTATTTCCATTGCCTGGAGCATTGCCGAGTTTTTGCATAATTCAGGCTGTGCGCCAAAAACATTGTTTGCCACACACTATCATGAGTTGAATGAACTGGAGGTTAAGTTTTCACGCATTAAAAATTATCATATCACCAATAAAGAAGTTGGTAACAGGATCATCTTTTTAAGGAAACTTGCGCCCGGTGGCAGCACACATAGTTTTGGTATTCATGTAGCAAAAATGGCCGGTATGCCGCCGCAGCTTATTGACCGCGCCAATGATGTTTTAAAACAACTGGAGACGAAGCAGGAGGGAAGCCATAATATCAATACTAAAAAGATTACAGCGCCCCAAATGCAGCTTTCCATTTTTGATGAACATTCCACAACATTTGCTGCTATAAGGGAACTGCTGGAAAACATTGACATCAACCGCTTAACACCTGTTGAAGCGCTGATGAAACTGAATGAGATTAAGGGTTTGCTGAAGTAGGCAAAAATCAGCCAAGAATAAGATAAGCAATAAATGCAAATGCTGCGATAGCATCGGCAATTGGTAAATACTTTATTGTATGCAAACCTGTAAGCCGTATCATTTTTTTATATTGTATAACCATCACATAAAATGCGGCTGCCATATAACAATCATTTAAAATCGCTGGCATGTTATGCATATAGTTTACCAAACATAATGGCGCCATAAGTATTGAATACATTAAACCGATTAAATTGGCGTGAATTAAAAATACAAGTGATTTGTTTTGAAGCGTTGTTGCTAAAACAACGTTTATCATCACAAAGATGAAATGAGAAACCTGGAGTTTTAAAAGTGTTGTATGTATGAAAAAGCTGTTTTCAAATATGCAATAATACTCCGGCACTAACATGAATGTATTAAAACAAAATCCTGCTATTATAAAGAGAAGATTATGTTTAAATGCTTTTGATGGTATGGCTTCATTCATTGATTAAGTTTATCAAGGCATTATCGAGGGAAGGGTATAAAAATGTATAGCCTTCTTTTAATAACCTGTCCGGCAAAACCCATCGGCTTTTAAGTACTAATTCTGTTTCAGTCTTTATTAAAACCGCCCCGATTTTAAGCTGCCATGCGGGTGAAGGCAAACCAATGCTGATATTCATACACCGCCTCAATTTTTGCATAAATATTTTATTGCTAAGCGGGTTAGGAGAGGAGCAATTGAATATGCCATTTAAATTGCTGTGATCTTTTATAAAGAGGATAATGCTGAACAGGTCTTCAATGTGTATCCAGCTAAACATTTGATTACCGCTTCCCTGCCTGCCTCCTAAACCAAAACGAACAAGATTTTGTAAAGGTTTCATAACGCCTTCGTTTTTGCCCAGTGTAATAGCTATTCTCAATAATACCTGCCTTGTATTTTTTAAATGAAAATTGAAAAATGATTTTTCCCATGCTTTGGCCACATCAACTGAAAATCCATTCCCGATCTCTCCTTCAGTTTCTGTCATTGGCCTGTCTTCTGCATGGCGGTAAATGGTTGCCGTGCCTGCATTTATCCAGAGTTTTGGCGGAATAGTACATTGTTGTATGGCTTCGCCCAAAACTTTTGTTGTTTCTGTTCTTGATAAAAGTATTTCGCGTTTATTCTTTTCGTTATATCGGCAATTCACAGATTTACCTGCAAGGTTTATCAGCATTTCTGCATTATTCAAAGCTTCAACTATTGCGGCTACGTTATTCCAGTTTGCAAATTTTTCCTGCCTTGAAATGATAATAACAGTGTAACCAAGCTCTTCAAATTTTGTTTTTAAATAACTGCCGATGAAACCTGTTCCGCCAGCAATAACAATCTTTTTCATGATTAATTTATATAGCGTATAATATTGTTTACAAACAGCAGCAGGAATACAATTGCAAATGTGATGAACAAGGCGTTCATTAAAACTTCGCCTGTTTTAAAAATGAGTTTATCAGGAATCTGGTACATTGGGTAATAGGCAAATTGTGTGGCCACCTTTCCTGTCCAGTAAGCGGCTATTAAACCGGTTAAAGCAATCGCCAGCCCTGTTCCATTTTGTAATTCATCAATTAAAAGAATAGTGATTAAACCAAACGAGAAATTTAATCCCTGGATATACCTGCCATACGTTTTGGCTATTTCCTGGTTTAGCGGTTTTAGTTTTTTAATATCATTATACCAGTCAAAAACAACGTGACGTATATACGGATAGATAAGAGCCGTAAACATTTGACCTATTGCTGCAACGATGATTATAAAATGAGGGATTGAGTATTTCATAAAGAAACATTTTTTATTTAAAGATTTTCAGGAAGCTTCCCCAAAACCAATTTTCTTCAGCCTTTATCATCACGCCCATTATTTTATCTGCCTGCTCTGAGAATTTCTTAATGTTATTCATTGAATCTGCGAATGATTTTATTTCAGGGTTGCGTTTATCGCCTTCCACTTTGCTCAGTTCATCCAGCAGCTTAACCATTGGGTCAAGTTCTCTTTTTTTGCGTTGCTCCATGATATTCATGGCCACTTTCCACATATCTTTTTCTGCGGTGAAATATTCTTTCCTGTCGCCGGGCGCTATTACCTTACGCACCAGGTTCCAGTTCATCAATTCCCTTACATTCATATTGGCATTGCCGCGGCTTATGCTCAATGCAGCCATGATATCGTCAGTGCTCATGTTTTTATCAGAAATGAGCAGCAGTGCATGCACCTGCGCCATGGTACGGTTAATGCCCCATTGCGTTGCCAGTATGCCCCATTGTTCTATAAACTTTTGTTTGGCTTCTGTTATATTCATGATGCAAAGGAAGTAAATATTTTCTGAATTTTCAATAATTATTGAAAATTCAGAAAATAAATTATACTGTAAGAATGATTTAAAGGCGAGTAAACAATATGAGGGTTGCGCTTATTGTCTGCAATTATTGTAATGGCACCTGGTTTTTAGTAGCAGGCGTTTATAGTTGACAGCGACTTCCATTTGTGTTCTATATTTTTTATAAGAAGAGCATTGTCAAATTTTACCGTTGCTTCAGGAAATATCTCTCTGTCTTCAAAAAAACTTGATCTTACATGCTCTACTTCGAGCGGTTTTACCTGTCATTTATAAGTTTCTAATTTTAATCCATCAAAATTTTTCCCGTTTGGAGAATACCCGGTGGAACCTTTTTCAAAAAAAGCTGATGCCTTGTCAAGCGTTTCAAAAATTGAAGTTTTATTTAACTCGCCGGTTAATCTTGCATCAACTTCAACGTAAGTATTATCTGAGCTTTTAAAATCTAAATGAAAGTGGTTATTTCTTTCAACCACATTAAATTTTGCAAAATAATGTTTGCCCGGAAATATTTTTCCGCCTATAAGCGTATTGAGTTTTAGGGATGTATCTCTTCTTGGAATATAAACGCCTTCTTTAATTTCACCGTTATCATTCCATTCAACTGGAATACTGTGTGCCCCGTTTTCTGAATTCACGCCAGTAAAACCCGGGAATCCTTTTGGCTTAATATTTTTTAAATGTATTCAGGCGCTGCTGTAAAATTTATAAGCATCCTTCTTTCAATAAATCCATGAATTGCAGGAATAGTCATTTTATAATGAATATTGATGTAACAGTTAATGCTTTGCCTTCTACTTCCGCTTAAAATCACCCCGCTTCCATGCCTGTATAAACTCTGCCCAGGCAACCGGGTTAAAGATGTTTTGCGGCTGAAGCTGCCCTGAATAATAATAGCGTTGCGCCTGCTGGCGTATTTGTGTGTTCATGGCTTCCGTGCCGTCAACCGGCAGGGTTAGCATTAAGGCTTTGCGGGTAGCTTCATCATTATTGCGGCGGGCAATTTCCAAAGCATCCGCAGGCACATCGGTATTCACAAAATCTCTTTCAAATTGAGAGCGGGTGGGCCTGGGCTTTAAAATGGTAGAAGGCAGCCAGGCTGTATCGTTCACCATTAGCTGGATAACATAATATTGATTGCTTTTAAGCGTATCGGGAATTGTAAGCGTTTTATCTTTAAAACCGGTGCTCGAAAAACGGATTTTATCCCCTTTCAAAGCGGCTATGGAAAATACGCCCTGGCTATTGGAAATAGTGCCGCGGCCTGTGCCTTCCACAATAACGCTTGTTGCATCCAAACCGCGCAAACTATCTGCGCTCATTACCACACCATAAAACTGAACAACAGAATCCCTGCGGGTTTGAGCCTCTCCTGTCAGCGATAAGAATATCAATGTTGCAAAAAGAAAATATGGTAGAAGTTTATTCATGCAATAAATTTAAAACAATCAATTTTTATGCAAATAAAACGATCACTTAACAAATAAACCATAAGCAGGGTTAACTTTGCGGGCCGTACATGGTTTTTAACAAAAAAATGAGATGCGCTATAATGTTTAAAATGAAGAGTTATAGCCGCTGATTTGTGATAAAGAAAAACGAAAATATAACATGACTGAAAATGATATTCTGAAGGCTTTAAGTAAAGTGAATGAACCCGATCTGGGAAAAGATATTGTGACCCTTAACATGGTAAAAGACCTCTCGGTAAAAGACAATGTAGTTTCTTTTACTATTGTGCTTACTACGCCGGCCTGCCCGTTAAAAGAGGTAATGCGTACAGATTGCATTAATGCTATTCAGCAATTAGACGAGGGTTTTATTGTGAATGTAAATTTTACTTCACATACAACCAGTAACCGTATTGATCCCAAAACAATTTTGCCCGGTGTAAAAAATATTATTGCTGTTGTAAGCGGTAAAGGCGGTGTTGGCAAAAGCACTGTTGCTGCTAATCTTGCGCTGGCTTTAAGCCAGCATAATGCAAAGATTGGTTTAATGGATGCCGATATTTATGGCCCCAGCGTGCCCATTATGTTTGGCGTTCGCGGCGAGCGGCCTATGATGCGGGATGTGAATGGCAAAGGCATGATTGTTCCGATTGACCGTTATGGTTTAAAGCTTATGAGTATTGGCTTATTGGTTGATGAAAAAAGCGCTGTGGTTTGGCGCGGGCCAATGGCCAGCAGCGCCATTAAACAATTTGTAACCGACGTTGACTGGGGCGAACTCGATTATCTTGTAATTGATATGCCGCCCGGCACCGGCGATATTCATCTTACCTTAATGCAAACAGTTCCTGTTACCGGCGCCGTGATTGTTACAACGCCGCAAACCGTAGCACTGGCTGATGCCAAGAAAGGTATTGCCATGTTTGCACAGGCGCAGCTTAATGTGCCTATAATTGGCCTGGTTGAAAATATGGCTTACTTCACGCCGGAAGAATTACCCAACAATAAATATTACATTTTTGGAAAAGAAGGCGGAAAAAATTTAGCCGAAGAATATGATCTTCCTTTCCTCGGGCAGATACCATTGGTGCAGAGCATTCGTGAAGGCGGCGACCAGGGCGTGCCGGTAATGATGAGCGATGATGCAATTTCCCGCAACGCATTTGAGAATTTTGCCAATCTTGCCACCCGCAGCATATCTATGATTAATGCTGATTTTTCTGTGGGAAAAGTAGCTGAGGTTGTGGATTGATTTTTATTCGATTGATATAATTCTTCATTTATTGTCGTTTAATTAGTTTTAAAATATTCAATAACCAATACTCAATACGCAATGTTCAATGTTTAGGCTCTTCAATTGAACATTGCGTATTGTATTGTTGAATATTGAGTGTTTTCTTAAGTAATAACATTACTTGTTCTTTATTGCCGTCCGCCCACAAACTATAATTGTTTTTAAACAATTCTTCCTTCAAAAAATACAATTGCTGCATTCCATGCTTGACTTGGCTTTTGTGGTGAAGTAATATTGTTGTATCAATTTGAAAAAACACCTTCAAAACAAAACTTATGAAACGTTACAACACATTTTACCTCATTCATAAAGCGCTTCGCGCCATGTTATATGATACAGCTTTAACGCTGCAGCAAACAGATTTTGCAAACTATACAGAGGCCCGGGCAGCGCTTGTAAAAATTAATGATGTGCTTTTTGCTTTTGATAACCATGCACATCATGAAGATAGTTTTATTATGCCGGCCGTTGAGACATACGAGCCTGCACTGGCTGCATCTTTTGAGAAAGAGCATGTGGAAGATTTGCGCATCTCCAACCGTTTAAAAAATATTATTGTTATTTATGAAAATACTTTCTTCCCGGAAGAAAGAACGGTTTGCGGTTCTGCTATTACAAAATCGTTTACGGAATTTCTTGTGTTTAATCTTGAGCACATGGCCAGGGAAGAACAATTGCTTAACCAGGTTTTATGGGAACATTATACGGATGAACAGATCATGGCAATACAACAGCAATTGATGGCTGCTATACCGCAGGAACACATTGAGCAAACATCAAAATGGATGATGCGTGCCATAAGCACTGCCGATGCGGCCAACTGGCTGAAGCAGGTGAAAGCCACGGCGCCGGAATTTGTATTTGACCATCTGATGAGTACAGCACAGGAAGAGCTGAGTGAAATACGCTTTGCAACAGTATTGGAAATATTGGAAGAAGAAGAGCCCGCAACGGTTTAGTTTAGGAGAATGGGTATGTGCAATGGCCCCGCAAATTTGCGGGGCTTTTATTTATACTGCACACTTTGCCAATTATCTGGCATTTGTGGCTAATAACGAAATTTATAAAACCCTATACTGCTTTTTTAGAATTAACTCTAACCATGCCTTAGTTTCCTCATTTCGTAAAGATTTTTCCTGATTAATATAAAGATTTGCGCTTTTTCAAAACATTTTTGTTGCACGGTCAATTACGGTTAATTAAGAAGCTGTTTGCAAAACACTAAGAATGGCGTTAACGTTTAAAAAGATTACAGGTAAAATACATTTATGGCTTGGGCTTGCTTCAGGAGTTATTATTGTATTCCTGGGGATTACAGGATGCATTCTTGCTTTTGAACAGGAAATAAAGTCGGTTACGCAGCCATATCTTTATGTGGAAGAAAGCAATCAGCCCGTTTTGCCGCCCAGCAAACTGCAGCAAATTGCAGTGGCTGCGCTTCCCGATAAATTACCGCACAGCGTTTCTTACTCTGATAAAGGCAGATCTGCACAGGTTGTATTCTATAATGAAGAACCTGAGTATTACTATACTGTTTATATTAACCAGTACACAGGACAGGTTTTAAAGGTAAAAAATGAAGATGCCGACTTTTTCAGGGTAGTGCTTATGGGCCATTTTTATTTATGGCTTCCGCCGGCCATAGGACAACCCATTGTGGCCACGGCTACTTTAATCTTTCTTGTAATGCTCATAAGCGGCATTGTGTTATGGTGGCCGAAAAATAAAGCCGCACGCAAACAACGATTTTCTGTAAAATGGAATGCCACATTCAAGCGTAAAAATTACGACTTGCATAATGTGCTTGGTTTTTATATGAGCTGGATAGCCATCTTTATTGCTGTTACCGGGCTTGTATGGGGTTTCCAGTGGTTTGCAAAATCATTATACTGGACCACTTCGGGCGGAAAGCAAATGGTGGAGTTTTATGAATCTGTTTCCGAAAAACCAGCTCAGCCGGTTATAAGCACCGGGTCGCCTGCTATTGATAAAGTATGGCAGAAAATGAATATTGATTATCCTGCTGCCGAAGTGATTGAAGTGCATATTCCCGGCAGTGATTCCACAGCTATAGAAGCCGTTGCTAATCCTGATGCGGGCACTTACTGGAAATCAGATTATATTTATTTTGACCAATATTCTTTGAAGGAAATTAGTGTAAACCACCCGTATGGCCGGTATGCCAATACAAGCGCTGCTGATAAAATTATGCGCATGAATTACGATGTGCATACCGGCGCAGTTTTAGGTATTACGGGTAAAATAATAGCCTTCTTTGCAAGCCTTATTGCGGCAAGTTTGCCCATAACCGGCTTTCTTATCTGGCGCGGAAGACATAAAAAGAAAAAAGTTGCTAAGCCGGTAATTGTAAAAAGAGAATTAGTTGCAGCTATATAACACCAGGTTAATAAATTTCTGCTAACCGGTTTATTATGAACAGGCATTACAGGCCTGCCGGTATAAAACTTATACATTTTAATTTAACGCTCATGTGTGATTTTCAAAAGCTGGCCTTTTCCGGAGATGGATATGTTGTAAGATGTACAGAATGCGGTTACCTGCAGCTCGCCTTTGGAACAACCATGCTCACTCTAACCAATGAAGAATTTGGCGCTTTATACGATTTAACCACATCCCACATGAATATTGTTTCCGTTAATGGTAATGACTTTCTTTCCGATGATACCAAAGGCATTTTCCTGTCAACTCCTTCTGCCGGTTGCTGTATTGTTTTAACTGTAAAAGAATTATACCGCTTTCACGAAATTCTGGATAAGGCAGATGATGAAATGAAAGCATTATCCATGATGCAATTATTTGCCAATAACAATTCGTAAAGGATTTTTTGAACCAGGAAACTGTTTGAGCTACTGGAAATACCGCTGCCAGTTACCAAAGCATCTGACTGGTATTTCATAATAAACGTCATCAACTCAAACAGCTTCTGAGAATATCCGTTAAATTGCCTGTTCGTTAAACCACGGCTAACGTTGCAGGTGCATGAATAAAACTTCATTTTTAAGGTTCGTACTATATACAGGCATTTATTTTCTTCCTTTTAAAACAATTCAATGCCAGGTTTGCACAGGCAGCCTTGGCGACCTTGCCGTAAACATTACTTTCGGAAATGGCGCCGGCAGCGCTTCATCGTATGTGCCGGCATCCGGTTATACTTATATATCATCCGATTGCCCGGATGATGGTTTTTATACTATTACCAATTCAACTTCCAGTTGTTTTGGGAATACCTGGCATACTGTTGCAAAAGATCATACCGGCAACGGGAATTTTATGCTGGTAAATGCTTCCATTGAACCGGGTGATTTTTTTCTTACCAACGTAACCAATCTTTGCCCAAATACCACCTATGAATTTTCTGCCTGGATATGTAATGTAATGATGCCTGAAAACAGTATTATGCCCGATGTGGTTTTTACTATAGAACAACCCGATGGCACCATTCTCGGCAGCTACGATTCCGGCCCTATACCTGTTACGCATTCACCTGAATGGGTAAAGTATGGGTTGCTCTTTACAACGCCTGCAGATAACGCCACCATTGTATTACGCATGCGCAATAATTCGCCTGGCGGCTACGGTAACGACCTGGCGCTGGATGATATTGGTTTCAGGCCCTGCGGCCCGCAGGTATCGGCATTTATACGGGATAATGCTGATACCGTAAACCTTTGCGAAGGAGATACCGTGCCCACTTATTATTTCTCAGGCAATGCATCTTCCGCCTATCAAAATCCTTTTTATCAATGGCAAACAAGTATAAATGAAGGCGAATCGTGGCAGGATATTGCAGGCGCCACCGGCACAACCTATGCAAGCACGCCGCCGTCTGCAGTTGGTAAATACTGGTACCGCCTTACCGTAACGGACGAGGCTTTTGCCGGCACCACTTCCTGCCGCATTGCATCTAACCTGCTTAAAATAACTATACATCCCAAACCTTGGGCGGATGCGGGCGCCGACCGTATTTATATAAAAGATTTTCCTGTTACCCTCAACGGCACTGCAACCGGGGAAGATGTAAGCTTTATGTGGAAGCCACCTTTATACATTGATGACGCGGCATCGCTTAATCCCATAGTAACGCCGCCGGCTGACATGATTTACACGCTGGCGGTGCAATCAGCATATAATTGTAAAAGTTCCGATGATGTGCAGGTGAAAGTGGCAGATGCCATATTTGTTCCCAACGCTTTTACGCCCAATAATGACGGCCTGAACGATTATTGGAAAATTCCTTACCTGGATATTGGCCTCGCCGCCGATGTAAAGGTGTTTAACCGCTGGGGCAAAATGGTTTATCACGTTGCAGCAGCGCCCGTTTCGTGGAATGGCAAGGTGAATGGAATTGATCAGCCATCCGGCACATACATTTACATGATTACTTTTAAAGACAATAAATTGCCCCAATTAAAAGGTACGTTTACATTGATACGATAACCGGTCAAACACTTTTCTTTTAAACATATCAAATATGAAAAGAATAATTATTGCCTGCTCCCTGATTGTAGTATGCAGTTTTTGCCAGGCCCAAACTTCTGCCGATGAAGCAGCCATACGTAAGGTAATGGATAAGCAAACAGAAGCCTGGAACCGCGGCGATGTGGATGCCTTTATGCAAACCTACTGGAAGAATGATAGCTTATTGTTTGTGAGCAACCCGCCAACGTATGGCTGGCAAACAACGCTGGACCGATACAAAAAGGCCTATCCCGATGCGGCGGCAATGGGCAAGCTTTCTTTCAACCTGCTGCAGTTAAAGCCTTTATCGCCCGAATATTATTTTGTGCTTGGCCAATGGCATTTGAAGAGAAGCATTGGCGATGTGGGCGGCTATTTCACTTTACTGTTCAGGAAAATAAACGGGGAATGGCTGATTATTGCGGATCATTCAAGCTGAGGCTGATTGATTGATTAGTTGGTACGTTGAGTGGTTAAGGATTGGGAATTGGGAATTGGGAATTTGGAATTGCCAGCGTCGTTCACTTAAGAGTAATTTAAATTGTAAATAATCAATATTCAATAATCAATAATCAATGCTCAATTCGCAGCGGTTTATAATTGAACATTGCGTATTGAATATTTCCTTAAATCAACCTCATTGAATAGTAAAATCGGCGACCCCTCTCTCTCCATAAAACTAACAATCGTTATCTTAGCATTTTTAAACTACATAGCATGAGCAATAAAACGGTTTATATAGTATCGGCGGTGAGAACGCCCATTGGCAGCTTTGGCGGCGCTTTAAAAGATTTTTCAGCAACGCAGTTAGGCGCAGTCGCCATAAAAGCCGCGGTTGAAAAAGCCGGTATAAAACCCGCAGATGTACAGGAAGTTTTAATGGGCTGTGTGCTTCAGGCCAATCTCGGCCAGGCGCCCGCCCGGCAGGCTTCTATGTTTGCCGGTTTGCCTGCAAATGTGGTGGCCACCACCGTAAATAAAGTTTGCGCCAGCGGCATGAAAGCCATTGCGCAGGCTGCCCAAAGTATTATGCTCGGTGATGCGGATATAATTGTTGCCGGCGGCATGGAGAGCATGAGCAATGTGCCTTATTATTCTCCTAACATGCGCTGGGGCAATAAATATGGGAATGTGAGTTTGGTTGATGGCCTTGCCAAAGATGGCCTTACCGATGTGTATAATAACTACGCAATGGGCAATGCGGCAGAGCTTTGCGCGAAGGAATGTAATATAAGCCGGAACGACCAGGATGCTTTTGCCATTGAAAGCTACAAGCGCAGCCAGCAGGCCTGGAATGAAGGCAGGTTTGACAATGAAGTGGTGCCGGTTGAAATTCCGCAGCGCAAGGGCGAGCCTTTGCAATTTGCAAAAGATGAAGAGCCATTTAATGTAAAGTTTGAAAAGATACCCGAGCTGAAACCCGCCTTTCAAAAAGAAGGTACGGTAACCGCGGCCAATGCCAGCACTATGAACGATGGCGCTGCGGCGCTTGTATTAATGAGTAAAGAAAAGGCCGAATCATTAAATATAAAACCGATAGCCATTATAAGAAGTTATGCCGATGCCGAGCAGGCGCCGGAATGGTTTACCACCACGCCCTCGCTGGCTTTGCCAAAAGCGGTTGAAAAAGCGGGTTTAAAGCTAACCGATATTAACTACTTTGAACTGAATGAGGCTTTCTCAGTGGTGGGCATTGCCAATATTCAGAAAATGGGTTTGGATGCAGCGAAAGTTAATGTAAACGGCGGGGCTGTGTCGATAGGCCACCCGCTGGGATGCAGTGGCGCCAGGATAATAGTTACGCTGATTAACGTGCTGAAACGAAACAATGCAAAGTTTGGCGCTGCCGGTATCTGTAACGGCGGCGGCGGCGCGAGTGCCATGGTGATTGAGAAAGTTACTGCTTAATAAAGCGGTAAGTTGTGTTTTGTTTATCACCCCGGATGTTAAGGTAATAGACGCCGCCCGGTAAATGCCCTACCATTATTTTTTCATTTTGATTATACGTAGTTGTTCTGTTAAGCACGACGCCAATTGAATTTATTACTGTAAGTATATTTTTTCCGCTTTTTAAATGTTGAACATATAACACATTCTCTACAGGGTTTGGGAAGACCGTACTTGTATTTTTATCAGTGTTTACATTACTTATTTTTTCTTTTGAATTGCTTTGGATATTTGCTGAATCTTCACAAATTGAAGTTTGCATTAAGGTAAAGGAAGAATCATGAACAACTCCATTGCTTATATAAACACTGTCAGAAATAATCGAATAAACTTTTGTATTCAATGAAAATTTCTTGTCAGGCATTGAAAGGTGAATTTTTGGAATTGAAAATTCAGGGCAAATCCTTCCTAATGAATCGTATTGATTAAGATTGATTTTCTCCGATTGATCATAAGTATAAAACTCAACTAAACTTAAATCTTTTTTAAAATAAGCGGAAGAAGCAAATTGTAATGGCAGCAAGATTTTGTGCGCCTTCAAATAACGCTGTAATGCAAATAAATCAGGTTTTATTAATGCTGCTGATTCTGAAGTTGTACTATCATTTATAGGATAAACAAACCAATTATACCTATTTTCAATGCCAAATCCTCCAAAAGCTAATAGCTTATTATCAGCGATAAAAAAATCTATTATATTAGTGTTATTATTATAATTTAATGGACGTGCCCTTAATTCTTTAAAACTAATAACACTGCCATCATTACTGCTTAAATGAATAATATTGGCAGTAACTATGCCTTCACATGGCTGACAATTAATATTTCCTCCAATAAAAATTTCGTTACCTATTTGGATAATACTATTAGCTGTATAAATATCAACAGAATAGGATGGTTTTGTATCAATAGTCTTGAACCATAGCAAATTCCCGTTTTTATCTAATTTTAAAATTTGAAAAAGCTCAGAATAGTACATGTCATTAGCTACTGTATATAATATTAATATTTCTTTTTTCTTGTTCTCGTAAATTAATTGTGGAGATAACGCAGAATAATTTTTTGAACTTATTTGCTTCGACCAGATAACGTTTCCGTTTTTATTACATTTTACCAGCAAGGCTCCTTTATATTCTAATTTTGTTTTATCATATAATTTCCCCAAAAAAAGAAAACCTCCATCAGCAGTTATTGTTGCTTTCGGACTTGAAAAAGAAATGTTAGTATAATAATTTTTAGACCATATTGCATTGCCACGCTCATCAAATCTTAAACAAAAAATATAAGGCTTGCAATTTGACCCGCCTCTGCATACAACGGGTTGCCAGCCAATCATTAAACTGCCCTTGCCGGGTAATTGCAAGAATTGCTCAACATGATGATCTTTTTCAAACGCATAACTCTTCTGAAAAGTAGCCTGCTGGGCAGATGAGTTTACATAACAAAGAAGGGCTGCATAAAAACAGATAAATGTAAAGGTGGTTTTCATAAAGTTACTTTTACAGGAAGTTACATAAAAACCTATACCTTATGCTCCATAAGCAAAATTTTTGTTGGCTGTATTGCGGCAATAGTAATCGTATCCTTTAACTTTTCTCCCGCCATCATATTATATTATATGTCTCCCCCAATGAAAATTTACAAACAATGAGATGTTATTCCGAAACATAGAGATCGTATTTCCAAACTCTCAGGTGGTATTCCGTAATTCTCAGATGCCATTCCGAAACTCCCAGATGGCATTCCGTCATTCTCAGATGACATTCCGTTATTCTTAGATGGCATTCCGTAACTCTCAGATAGCATTCTGCACTTCCCCAGATAGCATTTCGCAGTTCTCAGATGCCATTCCGTAACTCTCAGATGGCATTCCGTCATTCTCAGATGACATTCCGTTATTCTCAGATGTCATTTCGCAACTCTCAGATGGCATTCCGTAACTCTCAGATGACATTCCGCGATTCCCAGATGTCATTTCGCAGTTCTCAGATGTCATTCCGCAATTCCCAGATGGCATTTCGTAATTCTCAGATGCGTTTCCGTTGTTTCCGGGGCTTATATTTTATTTTCCAGCAGTAATATCCTCGTTTTCAATATTGCGGATACGGTAACTACGTCCTTGATTTTTCCTTCCATCACCATATTATAAGCTTCCTCAAATGGAAGTTTTTTTATGATCAGTTGTTCTGTTTCATCAGGCATGGCTTTATGCTGCGTAAGGCCTCTTGCAATAAAAATAATACAGTATTCATCTGTAACTGAATTGCTTAAATACATTTCGCTTATTTTTTGCCAGCGTTCAGCTTTTAAGCCCGTTTCTTCCAGCAGTTCCCTTTGTGCGGCAATAAGCGGGTCTTCATTCAGCCCGCCGCCTTCGGGTATTTCCCAGCTATATTCATCGATGGTAAAGCGGTATTGGCCAACAAGGTAGGTGCTCAAATCATCATCCAAAGGCACAATGCCAATGGCCTGGTTTTTAAAATGAACCTTGCCATAAATGCCATTACCGCCTGAGGGATTGATAACCTGGTATTCTGTAAGGCTTATCCACGGATTATCGTAAATATCTTTTTTACCTGTAATCTTCCATGGGTTTTTGTATACGTTCATGCTAAACAAGCTTGGATAATAAATAAACGGAGACGGCCAAATTTATACTGCATAACGTTATTACAGCAATTTATCTGGCTAAGAAAAGTACCTAAAGCTGAAATACTATGTGAAGTTCTATAAAAACCAGGTTAGCAACGGCCGAAGAGGAACTTCCGGGTGAATTTTCATAAAAGGAAAAACATTCCTGCAAACTCCTGACAACCTAATGCGATAAACCGTTGCAAACAATTAAAATATATCCCGGAAATTAAAACAACCTGCAGCCTGTTCTTATGTTTCGCTGCAATACGCATGGGTTTTCACTTTAAAGTAATTGTATTTCCGTTCAATTGTTGTACGCTTCCGTACAGTGATGGGTTGCCTTGATTTTATTTTCAGCCATTCATCATTTTATAAAACCGCTCAATTGTGATTTTTTACCATTTCGCTTGCAAAAAGCCTTGTGGTACTCGCTTTGAAAATATTCTGGCATAACCAATTTTAAAAAAACAAAAAACGAACTATATATGACAACGAAATTAATCATCACAGCAACCGCTCTCAGCTTTTTAAGCATCATCGGTTTCTTTACTTCCAAAAATATAATGGAAGCAAAAACAGTAAGTAAAAGTATTAATGTGGAAGTGTATAAAACATCCAGCTATGTGGCGCCTGTTTATAAAAACACCACAGCCACGCTTGAAGTAACTGTGTTAAGGGTTAAACACAATAAAAGGGATACAGTTTGGCAGCATACATTTCAGCCAACCGAACTGAAAGATTTTCCCACATCAGGCAACCCTATGATGCAGCAGATTTCCATTCCCAATGTGAATGATAAAAGGGAAACGCTTGAAGTATATTATAAGGTTATCTATAATACACAAGGCAATATTTTAAATTCATGGAATTATACAACCATAGGCAGGGGACAGCAATCGGGGAACTTGAACATACAGATTTAAGCAGTTGATGTATGTTTTAATCGTAAGGCGGCAGCACATTGCCGCCTTTTTTTATGCGCAGGCATTATGCGCATTATTACTATCTTCCTGCCGGTTTTATATACTAATATTATATCAGGTAAATAATGACTGCAGATAACTCTTTTATTGCTGACCAGTTTTCGCTGCTTGCTAAATTAACCGATGTGCATGGCGGCAATAGTTTTAAAGCAAAAGCATACAGTGCTGCTGCTTTTACAATTGATAAGCTGCCGCAGCAGCTTGCTGAAATTCCTGCTGAAAAGTATGCAACCATAAAAGGTATTGGTGATTCGGCGGCTAAAAAAATAGTTGAAATACTGGAGACAGGTGAAATAACCGATTTAACCAGGCTGATAGAAAAAACGCCGCCCGGCGTATTGCAAATGATGAATATTAAAGGTATTGGCCCTAAAAAGGTAACGGTTATATGGAAAGAAATGGGCATAGAAACGGTTGGCGAACTGTTATATGCCTGCAACGAAAACAGGCTTACGCTTTACAAAGGTTTTGGGGAGAAAACACAGAAAAGCATACAGGAGGCCATTGAGTATTTCCTGGATAATATCGGCAGTTATTTGTATGCACAGGTGGAAAAGCTGGCTGATGAACTGGATGGCATACTGAAAAATAATTTTAGCGGTTACAGGTTTTTCAGCACCGGTATTTTTCGCAGGCAGATGGAAACCATTGATAAGCTTGAATGGGTTACCAATGCGCCTGCGGCACTTTTGCAGGAATATTTATTGCAACACAATTTTGTAACAGAAAAGCTTGATGCGGCAACTTCTGTTTTCCAGGGAAAGGAAGAAAATATACTCCTGTATTTTTATCATGCTGAAGAAGAAAAGATTTTTCAGCGTTTGTTTGAAACTTCCTGCAGTGAAGGTTTCCTGGAAGAATGGAATAAAAAAGCGCTAACCGGTCAGTCGTTTTTTTATACATCAGAAGAGGAAATTTTTGAACAGGCCAGGCTTCAGTTTGTTCCGCCTTATTTAAGAGAGGCTGTAACTATTATTGAAAAAGCTGCAACGAATAACCTGCCTGCAATTATTCAGCCCACAGATATTAAAGCTATTATTCACAGCCACTCCAAGTGGAGTGATGGTAATAATACTATTGAAGAAATGGCAAATGCCGCTATTAAGTCAGGGCTTGAATACCTCGTGATAAGTGATCACTCTAAAACCGCAGTGTATGCGAATGGTTTAACGGCTGAAAGGTTAAAGGCGCAACATGCAGAGATAGATGAATTGAATGAAAAGCTTAAGCCGTTTAAAATTTTTAAAAGTATTGAAAGCGATATATTGGGCGATGGCAGTCTTGATTACGATGATGACGTGCTTGCTTCATTTGATATTGTAATTGCATCCGTTCACTCCAATTTAAAAATGAATGAAGAAAAGGCCATGATGCGTTTGTTGAATGCTATTAAAAACCCGTTCACTTCCATACTTGGCCATTGTACGGGAAGATTATTGTTGAGCCGCGCCGGTTATCCCGTTAATCATAAACAAATTATTGATGCGTGTGCGGTACATAATGTTGTTGTGGAATTAAATGCTAACCCACGAAGGCTTGATATGGATTGGCGCTATCTTGATTATTGCACGCAAAAAAATGTATTGATATCAATAAATCCTGATGCGCATTCTGTAAAAGCTTTTCAGCATACAAAATATGGCGTGCTGGCTGCACAAAAGGCTGGTATAACTGCTGCACAAAATCTCAGCAGCTTCCCATTAAATGCATTTGAATCATTCTTAAAGATACAACAGGCAAAACGTGGCCGGTAGTTGTTAATTGTATTTAAATTTTATATGCTGTTTGTTTAATATCATTCTATAAATATATTTTGATAGTATGAAGTATTTGATTGGCGTTGTTGTTTTCACTTGCTGCACCAGTTATTTAAGAGCACAATACATGGTACGCATTGTTGTATCTTCTGTTGCAACAAAACCGCAGGATGAAGTTTTTATTGCAGGCAATTTTAATGACTGGAACCCTGCTGATATTAAATGGAAGCTTAAGCCTTTTGGCGGCAGCCGCCGTGTTATTGTAATGAATGTTGATACCGGGCATTACGAATTTAAGTTTACAAGAGGAAGCTGGGATAAAGTGGAAACAACTGCAAAAGGCGACGATATTGATAACCGGATGGCAAATGTAAAGGGCGATACAACCATCAATATTATCATTGCAGGATGGAAAGATGCGGCGCCTGAAAAACCTAAGCCTAACACGGCTTCAGCGAATGTGCATGTTATAGATACTGCTTTTTTTATGCCGCAGTTAAACCGCTACAGGCGTATATGGATTTATCTTCCGCCATCGTATAATAAATTAAAAACAAATACTTATCCTGTATTGTATATGCAGGATGGGCAAAATTTATTCAACGAACAAACAGCTTTTGCCGGTGAATGGGGTATTGATGAAACACTTGATTCAATGGCAAAGAAAGGTGGTAAAGAATGTATTGTTGTGGGCATTGATAACAGCAGCGATAAACGTATGAATGAATACAATCCTTATGACGATACGAAGTATGGAAAAGGAGAGGGGAAGCAATACCTTGAATTTATTGCAACAACATTAAAACCTTTTATTGATAAAAATTATCGCACACAAAAGGATGCACCGCACACATTTATTGCAGGCAGCAGCATGGGCGCGTTGATTTCTTTATATGCATTGGTGCAATATCCTGATGTGTTTGGCGGTGCAGGTGTTTTTTCTCCTTCATTCTGGTTAACGCCGCAACTTTATAATGATGTTGCGAATGTAAAATGGCAAAAAAAGTTTCGTATTTATTTATATGCCGGTGAAAAGGAAAGCGCTTCCATGATTCGCGACATGCAGAAAATGTACAACATTATTAAAGCGAAAAACTGTTGCGAGATGCAGGATGTTATTTTTTTTTTAGGCCAGCATAATGAAAAATACTGGCGGCAGGAATTTCCTGATTTTTACAGATGGCTGCTGCAATGAAATTATATAAGTACTTATATAATAAAAGTTTGCCCTTCCAGGGCTAACTGAGTATTGGGGAATACGGCTTGCGCCTCCGTTAAAAATTCATCAAGCGTTTCATAACTGCTGCTGAAATGGCCAATCAATAATTTTTTTACATTGGAAAGTTTTGCAAGCATGGCTGCCTGCTCCCCGGTTGAATGAAAACGGCTGGCTGCCTTTTCTGCTTTATCTTTCAAATAAGTGGCTTCGTGGTAAAGGAGGTCAATAGCTTTTACTTTTTCAGAGAGGCTTTCCGTATATATTGTATCGGCGCAGAACGCATAACTTTTGGGCGGCCTGTTTGCAAAAGTGAGGTCTTCATTTTTTATAAGATTGTCATTTACCATCACATCGCGGCCTTCTTTCAGTTGTTTGAACAATTCTACAGGCACATTGTGTCGTGTTGTTGCCTCAATATTTATTTTTCTTGGGCTCTTTTTCTCACGAAATAAAAATCCCCAGCAATCTATCCGGTGAAATACTTTAAAACACTCAACGGAGAATTTATCTTCATCCACAATTATCTCTTCTTTTTCCAGGAAATGAAAATGTAATTTATAGGGAAGAATGGTGCTTGCAACATTAAGCTGCATATCCAGAATATCTTTTAATGGTGCCGGCGCATATAAATGCAAATCGGTTACGCGGCCTAATAATCCATAACTCGTTATTAAACCCGGCAGGCCAAAATAATGATCGCCATGCAAATGAGAGATGAAGATATGATTGATGCGGCTGCGTTTAATTTTATACAGGTTCATTTGCATTTGAGTGCCTTCGCCGCAATCAATCAAAAGCAATTGATCGTTTAAACTTATTATCTGTGCTGTGGGGTGCCGGTTGTAAGCGGGCAATGCAGAATTATTTCCAAGAATGGTTACACCAAACATGATAACAAAGTAAACAATAATCCTAAAACATTTTTTACTATAATTCTATTTAAGTATTAAAACCATAAAAAAATGCCCGGTTGCCCGGGCATAATTGTTACCTACTAAATACATTAATAAGCTAAACTGCAGATGCATTAAATTTCTTACGTATAATATTCAATGCGGCGCCTGCCTTAAACCATTCAATTTGTTGTTCGTTATAGGTATGGTTTACTTCAATTGTTTCAGAAGTGCCATCGTTGTGATGAATTACAACATGCAACGGTACACCAGGTGCAAATGATGTTAAACCAACAATATCAAAAGTATCGTCTTCAAGAATCTTATCGTAATCATCTTTATTAGCGAATGTAAGGCCGAGCATTCCCTGTTTCTTCAGATTGGTTTCGTGAATGCGTGCAAAGCTTTTTACAAGAATGGCACGTACGCCCAGAAAACGCGGTTCCATGGCTGCATGCTCACGGGAGCTTCCTTCACCGTAGTTTTCATCGCCCACCACAATAGTATCTATACCTTCGGCTTTGTAAGTTCTTTGTGTTGCAGGAACGGAGCCGTATTCACCGGTTAATTGGTTCTTTACAGAATCAGTTTGATTATTAAAGAAGTTAATGGCGCCTATCAGCATGTTATTGGAAATGTTGTCCAAATGGCCGCGGAACTTTAACCACGGGCCTGCCATAGAAATGTGGTCTGTTGTACATTTCCCTTTTGCCTTTATTAATAGCTTCAGGCCTTTCAAATCTGTACCTTCCCATTCTTTGAAAGGTGCAAGCAATTGCAGCCTCTGCGAGTTCGGGTCAACTGCAACCTGTACGTTGCTGCCATCTTCTGCCGGCGCCTGGAAACCCGGATCATCTACTGCAAAACCTTTGGGCGGCAACTCGTATCCCTGTGGCTCATTCAACAATATTTCTTCGCCTTTATCATTCTTTAATTTATCTGTGAGTGGATTAAAGGCGATTGTGCCTGCTATAGCCATAGCGGTTACTACTTCGGGAGAAGCTACAAAAGCATGCGTTGATGCAAGACCATCATTACGCTTGGCAAAGTTTCTGTTGAAAGAAGTAATGATGGTATTTTTCCTGGATGGATCTTCTACGTGCCTTGCCCATTGACCGATGCATGGCCCGCAGGCATTTGCCAGCACAACACCGCCAACACTTTCAAAATCGTTGATAAAACCGTCCCTTTCTATAGTAAAACGAACCTGCTCTGAACCGGGCGTGATGGTAAACTCGCTGTTTGTCTTCAAACCTTTGCTTACCGCATCTTTTACAATAGAAGCAGAACGGCTGATGTCTTCATAAGAAGAATTGGTGCAACTGCCTATTAAAGCAACTTCC
This sequence comes from Parafilimonas terrae, assembly GCF_900115755.1. Lineage (GTDB taxonomy): Bacteria > Bacteroidota > Bacteroidia > Chitinophagales > Chitinophagaceae > Parafilimonas > Parafilimonas terrae. The sequence continues at coordinate 158,005 of NZ_FOXQ01000004.1, read as the reverse complement.
AGTTTTGCAGGCCAGCCATTTTTTTCAACTGCCTCTTTCATTTTTGAAATTGGTGTTGCAAGATCGGGAGTAAACGGTCCATTTACATACGGTTCCAGTGTGCTTAAATCTAATTCAAGTACCTGGTCGTAATATTTTTCAGGATTTGCATATACCTCAGCATCCGGACGCAAATGTTCTTTTATTCCATTTGCGAGCTCTGCGATATCAGCCCTTGCAGTTGATTTGAGGTAAGCTGACATTTTATCATCATAGGCAAATAAAGAGCAGGTGGCGCCTATTTCTGCACCCATATTACAAATAGTGCCTTTGCCGGTTGCGCTGAAACTATCGGCGCCTTCGCCGAAATATTCAACAATAGCGCCGGTGCCGCCTTTAACGGTTAACTGCCCGGCCACCCACAAAATAATATCCTTTGCACTCGTCCAGCCGCTCATTTTACCGGTAAGTTTTATACCAATGAGCTTAGGCCATTTTAATTCCCAGGGTAATCCTGCCATTACATCGCAGGCATCGGCGCCGCCAACGCCAATGGCTATCATACCAAGGCCGCCGGCATTGGGCGTATGGCTGTCGGTGCCAATCATCATACCACCGGGGAATGCATAATTTTCCAATACCACCTGGTGAATAATACCTGCACCGGGCTTCCAGAAACCAATGCCATATTTATCAGAAACAGAAGCGAGAAAGTCGTACACTTCTTTATTTACAGTAAGTGCATTGGCAAGATCTTCTTTAGCGCCAACTTTTGCCTGTATCAAATGGTCGCAATGCACAGTAGACGGCACGGCAACTTTGGGCCTGCCTGCCTGCATAAATTGTAAAAGCGCCATTTGTGCTGTTGCATCCTGCATGGCAACGCGGTCCGGTGCAAAATTTACATAATTTTTTCCGCGCTCAAATGCTTCAAGCGCTTGTTCAGGAGAAAGATGGGCGAATAAGATTTTTTCTGCTAAGGTTAATGGACGGTTAAGAACTTTTCGTGCTGCAGCAATTTTATCTGGTAACTGGCTGTACACTTTTTTAATCATTTCAATATCAAATGCCATGTGTGGTATATTTAAAAGATGCTTGAAAAACCTAAAGTACAAGGGAGTGACACAAGGGACGACGCCACAACGTATCAACTGCCGGCAAAAAAACAATATTTAGTAAGAACCGGGCAAATTTACATTTCAATACCGTAAAACAGAAATGAACAGTTAAAAAGAAAATATAATGCTTCTGAAGGAAAATTATTTTTTCTAAATTGCAAACATGTACAAACTTAAACAGCTTATTGAGTGGCGTGCGTTTGGCGTGTGCGAACCTTTAGGCGAAAGGCTTGGCATTTCTACCAGCCGCATACGCATGTGGTTTATTTATATTTCTTTTTTAACCATGGGCTCACCGATAATTGTTTATATGGTGATGGCTTTTTGGCTGAACATGAAGAAATATATCTTATCGGCGAGGAGAAACCCGCTTAAATATTTATAAGCTTACTACAGCTTTTCTCAGTTTCACCAGTTTTTCAAGCAGGTCTTCTATCAAGCTTAAATGAAGCATATTGGCGCCATCGCTTTTGGCTTTGGCAGGATTAGGATGCGTTTCTATAAACAGTCCATCCGCCCCGGTGGCAATAGCCGCTTTGGCTATGGTGCTAATTAATTGCGGGTTGCCGCCCGTAACGCCACTTGTTTGATTAGGTTGTTGAAGGCTATGCGTGCAATCCATCACAACGGGTACATTTTGTTCCTGCATCCAGGGGATGTTGCGATAATCAACCACCAAATCCTGGTAGCCGAAAGTTGTGCCGCGTTCAGTAAGTATAATTTTATTATTGCCGGTTGATTTAATTTTTTCAATCGCAAACTTCATAGACGGGCCGCTTAAAAACTGCCCTTTTTTTACATTCACAATTTTACCGGTATCTCCGGCTGCGAGCAACAAGTCTGTTTGCCTGCATAAAAAAGCCGGAATTTGCAATATGTCAATATATTTTGCAGCTTCTGCTGTTTCATCATGCGCATGTACATCGCTGGTTACCGGAAGGCCAAAATGCTTACCCGTTTTTTGTAAAAGATGCAAGGCATTATCATCGCCAATGCCTGTAAAAGAATTAGCGCTGGTGCGGTTGGCTTTGCGATAGCTTGATTTAAAAATATAGGGAATGCCCAACCTTTTGCATATGCCTGAAACTTTATCGGCAACCTCCATTAATAAATCTTCATCTTCTACAACACAGGGGCCTGCTATCAAAAAGAAATTATTTTCGTCGTATTGCTGATTGGCAAAGAGTTCTTTTAAAAATTCCGGTAACATGGCAACGAATGTACGACGCGATAATTTTTAATTTCTATTTTTGAGTTTTTATAAAGAAATCTATCAGCCAACTTAGCTCAGTTGGTAGAGCAGCACCCTCGTAATGTGCAGGTCGTCGGTTCAAGTCCGATAGTTGGCTCAAATGGTGAGTGGTGAGTATTTTTCGTGAATAGTCAATCGTGAAACGTGAATGCCGCAGATGTACAAATAATATCTGTGCATCTGTGGCAAATTCCCTGATAAAAAATATTTAACGGCAATTATTTATTTGCTTCAGCATATTGCGCTGCGGCTTCCAGCGCATTGTAAAATTCTTCCCCATATTTACGGATGATGGATTCCTTCAAAAAAATATACACGGGAACCTTCAGGTGTTTGCCCAGTTTACATGCGGCCCTGCATAAATCCGGGCGCGGTTCATAATTTAAATATTCAAGGTCTTCATCTTCCTTGCTTTTACTTACACGGATGGGAAAAAGATGGCAGCTTACTGGTTTTTTCCAACTGATTTTTCCTTCATTATAAGCTTTCTCAATACCACATTTTATTATGCCGTTCTCATCTTTGAAACCATAAGCGCACATACTACCTTTTATGGTTGGCGTAACCCATCCAAACTCTTTATCATATACATATTTACCATGCTCTTCAATGGATTGTATGCCGGCTTCGGTAAGATAGGGTTTTACAATTTCATAGCTGTGAATCAGTTCATCCAGCTCATTTAATTCCAGTGGCGCCCCGGCATCGCCATCTTCACAGCAGCCACCTTTGCATTTCACTAAATCGCAAACAAATTGCTTTTCCACAATTTCGTCGCTCACTAATTTGTTGTCTATTGCAATCATGTTATAAAATATCAAACGGCAAAATTAAAAGATAAACTTGTTTAATGGTTACACATTTATCGTTGTTCAACAAATCAATCAGTAAACTATTTCCAACGGAATGTATTAATCAGGTGCTTCATATCTTCCACAAGGAAATTATTTACAGGCCGCAAAGAATCCTGGTTAGGCGTGGCATTAAAATATAAAGCGCCTCTTATAAAATTTTTTGTTGAATCGGTTAAGAAAAACTGGTCAGCCGTTGCAACATCTCCTTCAACCTTAAAAAAAGTTCCATGAACATTATTGGAAATATTCATGATTGAATCATCAATAAAGGATGCTTTTATGGAATGTTTGTTGGTAAGATTATATGCATCATTAAGCAGGCTGTCCAGTTTATATTGCCCGATAATTTTATAGCTTAAATATATGCGGGCATTGAATTGAGGAAAATCCACATTAACCCACCACGGGTTTTCTGTGGAAGAATCAAAAAAGGTAGTGTCTTTTATTACGTTTGCATAAACCGGGTATTCAAACGTGTATGGATAGCCGGGCTTATTAAATTCCTGGTATTTTTTTTCAGGAAAATTAATTTTAAAATAGCCGGTTGGCTTTGGTATGTAAGGCGAATTGCAGCTAAAGAAAACAAAAAGCAGGAAAAAGACTAATAACGGTTGACGGTTGACCGATGACCGTTGACCGTTGACTGTTGACCGTTTTACCCTAATCATCCTGTGGCTTAATAGTGATTTTAATTTTTTGCAAACGGTTCTTATTAATTTCCAGGACAATAAATTCAAAATCGCCGCTGGTAATAACCTGGTTTTGCTGCGGAATTTCACCGGCTATTTCAAGCACAAGCCCTGCAAGTGAATCGCTTTCTCCTTTTACGGGATCGAATGTATTTGGCGGAAGCTGCATAATGCGGCAGGCATCATAAATCATTATACTGCCTTCAAAAATATAGTTATTGTCGTCAACCCTGGTATATTCAATATCTTCTTCATCAAACTCGTCATGTATATCTCCAATTACTTCTTCCAAAATATCCTCGAGCGTTACAATACCGCTGGTGCCGCCAAATTCGTCCACCACAACGGCAAAATGAATGCGCTTTTGCTGAAATTCATGCAGCAGGTCATCAATCAGTTTATGGCTATGCACAAAAGCAATGGGCCTGAGTAAACTGTGCCAGTCAAAATCATCTGCATTATTTAAGTGCTGCAATAAATCTTTTGTATTTATCAGGCCAACAATTTCATCAAGGTTGTTTTTATATACAGGCAGCCGGCTGTAATGCAGTTCTTCCACCTGCTTTAATAAATCGCTGAACGATGTATTATATTCTATGCCGTTTACATGCAGCCTTGTGCGCATTATTTGCTTTACGGCAATGTTGCCAAATTTTACTATGCCTTTAAGTATATTTTTTTCTTTTTCAGATGCTGCATTGTTGGTTGTTATATCAATAGCATGGTCAAGTTCCTGCATGCTGTACCGGGATTTGTTTTTATCGGAGAGCTTCTTTTCTATAACATCTGAATATTTAAGCATCCAGTTGCCCATGCCATGAAAAAGATAATAAATGCCTTCGGTAAGCAGGCCGAAATTTTTAAGAAACCTGATGTTATTCTGGTTAGCATATATCTTGGGAATAACTTCGCAGAACAATATAATAATGGCCAAAACAATAACCAGTTTGGTTAAAAACTGAACAATAAAAGCAGGCGGGTTATTTAACTGAAATGCAATATCAAGCAATTGGTTTGATATAATGATAATTGCAATGTTGGAAAAAATATTTGCAATTAATAAGGAAGCGAGCAGGCCTTTGGGGTCTTCAAGTAAATCTACAATGCGTTTGTAATAGGGCTGTTCTTTTGTTTTAAGAAGATTAATTTCTTTAAAGTTAAGAGAGAAAAATGCCACCTCGGCACCCGATACAACAAATGACAATAACATACATGCAATAAGTAAAAAAACAAGTACGGTGGTTGCCTGCGAATCAATAATGGCATGTTGTATCTGCAAAAATGAAAATAGCGGCGATGGAATTTCCAAATTATAAAGTTTTCGTTACGATGCTTTACATCAATCTTATATAACTTCCTGCAAAATACTTAAAAGGGTAATGTGCCGGTTGGTTCATCATCCGCCGGCGAATCATTATTTGAATTAAAATCTTCCAGATTTTCTGTGTCGTGAGGTAAAGGTGTAGTAAAGCTATTACCGCCATCACTTCGTTTATCAAGCATTATTAAGTTATCAGCAACAATTTCTGTTGCAAATTTTTTATTACCATCCCTGTCTTCCCAGCTGCGTGTGCGCAGGCGCCCTTCTACATAAATAAGGCTTCCTTTGTGAAGGTATTTTTGTGCGAGTTCTGCAAGGCCTCTCCACAATACTATAATATGCCATTCTGTTTGTGAAATAAGTTTGCCATTTTTGTCTTTGTGTGTTTCTGTGGTAGCAAGCGGAAATTTTGCTACGCTGATGTTTTTTTCAAGGCACTGCAATTCCGGATCTTTGCCCAGGTTCCCAATCAGCATTACTCTGTTTACTCCTCGCATAAGATTAAATTTAGTTCAGCGTAATAAATTAATGAATCTAAAAGTACAGAAAAAGTAAATAATGCAGAAGCAGTTAAACCTCAATAAATTTTTATATGCGAATTCAAAATGCTTTTACAGTTTACATAAATTCTGCATGTATTGTTGGTTTGTTCTACAAAAACTGCAATTGAAGGTTTGTTTTACCTGTAAATTGATGTATGAATTGCGGAAAGGCTTTATGCTTTATTTCTTTTTTACTGAGCCAGGCGCCTTTTAACGCTGATGGCAGCGTTTTAGGTTCAATGAGAATAAAATATCCGTGAATAACCTGGTGTGTAAGCACCTGTTTTTTTGCCGGAATAATTACGGTTTCCTTTGAAGGAAAGATGTTTTTTTTATGCAGCCAGTGTTTTATTTTTTGATGGTTCCATGCGGGATCGGTTAAAGTTTCTTCGAGATAAAATTCATAAAGGTTTTGCCAGATGTCTTTTGCTGTTCTCTGCTGCACAAAAGTTTTATCCTTATATGAAAAAACGAAATAAGTAAACCATCTTTCCTTTTTCCTGATGCTTTTTTCTTTTACCGGTAAAATGCCAACCTTGTTTGTGTTGAAAGCTATGCAGTTCTTTTGAAGCGGGCATTGCCTGCATACCGGAACAGGCTTGCACACAGTGGCGCCAAAATCCATAATGGATTGATTGTATTCGCCGGGGCCGGCTGCATCAAGGCATTCCTGTGCCAGTTTTGAAAAAAGCTTTTTGCCCTCAGTAGAATCGATTGGATTTTCAATACCAAAAAATCTTGAAAGCACACGAAGCACATTGCCATCAACCACAGCATAAGGCTGGTTAAAACAAAAAGACGCAATGGCTGCGGCTGTATAGTTTCCTATACCTTTTAAATTTAAAATTGCATTATAATCAGATGGAAACCTGCCGTTGTAATTATCTCTTACAACCCTTGCAGTATGCAATAAATTACGGCAACGCGTATAATATCCGAGGCCTTCCCAAAGTTTAAAAACGGCTTCATCTTTTGCATTGGCCAATTGAATAACCGTAGGATATTGCTGAATAAATTTTTCGTAATAATTCCATCCCTGCTCCACCCTTGTTTGCTGTAAAATTATTTCGCTCAGCCAAACTTTATAAGCATCTTTTTCGCCTTTCCATGGCATGGCTCTTTTATTTTCTCCATAATGCCATTTCAATAATAACTCCCTGAACAATTTCTTTTGCTTCATATTATGCTGCACACATTACCGGCCAACCGTTACAGGCGTTTTTACATCGTGATAAAACAAAAACAACCATCCTTCTTTGTTGCCTTCTTCCCACCATTGCCGGCGCAGCTCCATTGCTTTTTTGCCATCGTAATCATATTTGGCAACAAACCTGTGCTTCATTTGCTGCAATTGCGGCGCATCATCAGCACCAAAAAAAACGGTTTCATCTCCTTCTTTGATCCAGAAAACCTGGTGGTGCGGGCTGTGTGCGCCGGTTATTTTATAATGAATATAGCCGTCAATATTCCCTTCATTCTCATTTAAAAAAACAACCTGCGAATTATTTTCAAGAATAGAAATTTCTTCCGTCATAAATGAAGGAAAGCCCGTGCTCATTGCAAAGTTGTACTCTGCCTGCTGCACATAATAAACAGCATTGGGAAAAGAGAGGTGATAATGGCCGAGGTTGTCTTTATAACTTATGCCGCCGGCGTGGTCTTTATGCAAATGCGATAATAAAACTTTGGTTATATCTCCCGGCTTTATGTCTTGCTCTTCAAGGTTTTTGTGCAGTTGCATCTGGTGGTTTTGCATAAAACCTAGGCCGGTATCAAGCAGCAATATGTCTTTTTCTGTTATTACTATAAAAGGCTGCACTTCAACCAGCAGGCTGCCGGTGCTTCTTGCCTGCAATTCATCTTTTTCTTTATCAAAAGGAATAAAAATTTTAGACTTGTCAATTGTAAATTCACCTTCGCTTAGCGGGATTATCTGCATGCCGCAAATTAATAAAACCCTCTGCATTTCAATGCAAGGGTTAAAATTGTAAGAATATATAATTAAATAGGGAAGTTATTGCCGCTGCCTGCTAAGTTTGATTATAGCAATGCCGCTTATTATTGTATGCTGATCTATGCCGGCAATATTTTCAACAGTATCTTTTTTTATCGGCTGTATAAATGTAAGCACATCTCCTTTCAGGTCCAGTTTAGCTGCAGAAGATTTAACCTGGTATTTTGAGCCGGATACGTTGGAAAAGCCACCCTTTCTGAAAAATATGGAGTCTTCGGTTGTCATCCAGTACGGCGTATAGGAATCTGTGGCAGGAAACGTGGTTTCATAAGGCGTAAATAGGGAATCTAATAAAACATTGTTATGATACCTGTATGTTTTGATTGTGCTGGAAACTTTATAAGTGAGGCCTGTACAATTCATGGAGGTGTCGCTTATTACAATTGAACCCGCATTGTCTGTAGAAAGATAATCTAAAAAAGTTTCCACTCTTTGGTTAATATTTCCTGTTATTGTTTCGGATGAACTTTTGGTTTTTGCTTCCATTGAAACAAACTGCCATGTTCCCACAATAGAATTATCAATGGAAGTATCGCCGTCGTTATTTGTACCGGTTGTATCAGTAACAGGAGGAGGCGTTGTTGTAGTTGTTTTAATTAACTCCTTCTGGCAGGATAAAGTATAAAAAGATATGAATAATAATAAGAGGTAAAGTTTTAATTTCATAGTGATACGGTTTTGGAATTTATACAAAAATATAAGTTGGTAATCTTTTATGCCGGCCAACTCTGTGAACGTTGGAAATTTGTTGGTGAACGATTGCTTTCAGGCTCTTAAGGCATTCCTCCGTTTTACCGGCATTGTTTTTTGCTATGAAGCGAGAGTTTTACCTTGCATTATCTAACATTGCTCATATATGAAAAAAGTTTTTGATGATGCGGCTGCTGCCATATCCGATATTAAAGATGGCGCCACTATTATGTTTGGCGGTTTTGGCCTTTGCGGTATTCCCGAAAATTTGATTGCTGCTTTAAAAAAGAAAGATGTAAAACAATTAACCTGTATATCCAACAATGCGGGCGTTGACGATTTTGGCCTGGGCCTGCTGCTTAAAACAAAACAAATAAAAAAGATGATGAGCAGCTATGTTGGTGAAAATGCAGAATTTGAAAGACAATTACTGTCCGGCGAACTGGAAGTCGACCTTATTCCGCAGGGCACACTGGCTACGCGCATACAAATGGCCGGCATGGGTATTCCTGCTTTTTTTACGCCTGCAGGTTATGGTACCGAAGTGGCGGAAGGTAAAGAAGTGCGTGTGTTTAATAACAAACATTATCTTATGGAATATGCCCTGCATGCAGACTATGCTTTTGTGAAAGCCTGGAAAGGCGATGCAATGGGTAACCTTGTTTTCAATAAAACCACAAGAAATTTTTCTACTTCAATGGCTAAAGCCGGTAATATTACAATTGCGGAAGTGGAAGAGCTGGTGGAACCTGGCGAGCTTGACCCTGATCATATTAATGTTGCGGGCATTTATGTGCACCGCATATTCCAGGGCAGTAATTATGAAAAGCGCATTGAAAGAAGAACGGTGAAGATAGAAGGTCCGTAAATCGTCAGTTGTCAATTCTAAATGCAGGAGCGCGAATTATTGCAGATCATCATTCATCAAATCAGAAATTATACATTAAAAATTATGGCCTTAGATAAATATGGTATAGCAAAACGCATTGCCGCAGAACTGAAAGATGGCATGTATGTAAACCTGGGTATTGGCATTCCCACTCTCGTTTCCAATTTTATTCCCGAAGGGGTAACAGTGGTATTGCAAAGTGAGAACGGTATTTTAGGCATGGGGCCTTATCCTTCCGCGGAAAATATAGATGCCGACCTGATTAATGCCGGAAAGGAAACGGTAACCGTAATTAAAGGTGGGGCTTTTTTTGACAGTGCAGAAAGTTTTGGAATGATACGCGCCGGTAAAATTGACCTTACAGTTTTGGGCGCAATGGAAGTAAGCGAAAAAGGCGATATAGCCAACTGGAAAATACCCGGTAAAATGGTAAAAGGCATGGGCGGTGCAATGGATTTGGTGGCCAGCGCAAAAAATATAATTGTCGCCATGCAGCATACAAACCCAAAGGAGGAAAGCAAACTTTTATCAAAGTGTTCTTTGCCTTTAACCGGCCTTGCATGTGTAAAAAAAGTGGTTACTGAACTTGCCGTTATTGATATTACACCTGAAGGTTTTTTGTTGAAAGAACTTGCGCCCGGGGTAAGCGTGGAAGAAGTGAAAACTAAAACCGCCGGCAAACTGCTGATTGATAATAATGTAAGGGAAATGGTTATTTAATGCACAACCTGAACATTGCGTATTGAGCATTGATTATTTTAAAAATATTCCTGCTGCCAATCATCAATCATGCCCGGTTTCAATTCTTTCAAGCTTTAATGGCGGCGTTGGTGAAACTATCAATGGGAATTTTTCAATGGTTACAGAACTGGGGTCGAGGCCAAAGCCTTTTTCCTCGCTCAGGCTTAAGTCTTTCAGCCAAAGATGAAATTTCATAATCAGCTTTTCATAAAAAGGCAGGTCGTTATCGTTGCTGAGAAATTTTTCCATCACAATAAACTGGAAATCGCCCACTATATTATTTTTCTCAAGGCTTTCATAACGGCTGGTAATATTCACTTCCTTATTATTTACCAGTTCTTCCAGCACTTTCCTGAACATGAGGTTAACCCTCTGCTGCACACGAAACCCTAAACGAAATTCAATGCGGATAATATCGTTGGGAATTATATGCTCAACATAATAATCGCAGGTATAAGGATCGTCAAGTGTATCTATATGCACGAGCCAGTAAATATCTGCACGCTTGGGTTTTTTATTAAGAATGGAATAGATGATTTTATGTTCAATTTCTTTATGATTGTCGGCGCTGGTTAAATACACCAGGTGCGTTGCATATTTAGGAATTGATTTATCGTTGCTCAATTCCTGTATTAAGGGAATATAATGTTCAAGCTTTACAAATTCCACATACCTGTTCTTTATTTTCCGGCTTCTGTACCACGTGTACATCACAAGAAATAATAAACCGCCCACCAATAATGTTACATAACCGCCATGCGGGAATTTTTGAAGGTTGGCTGTTAAAAAGGAAAGTTCGATGGTAAGATAAACAGAAAGATATAGCACTATCCAGAAATTGCCAGCCTTTTTCATTGCTATATAATTAGCAAAAAGAATAGAAGTACTTATCATGCATATAGTGATGGCAAGCCCGTAAGCAGCTTCCATATTGCCCGATTTCTGAAAATGTAAAACAATGCCCGTGCAGCCAATAAATAATAATGTATTAATGCCCGGAATAAATACCTGGCCTTTTGCATCGGTGGGATAAGATATTTTCATCTTAGGCCAAAGGTTTAATCTTTGCGCTTCTGCTATTAAGGTAAAAGAACCCGAAATAAGCGCCTGGCTTGCAATAACGGCGGCAATTATGGCTATAACAATCCCCGTCATTCTAAACCAATGCGGCATTATTCCAAAAAAAGCATTAAAAGATTCGGCAAGGTTCCCGCTTATTTCAATGCCTTTATAATTAGCCAGCAGCCATGCGCCCTGCCCCATATAATTTAAAATAAGGCAGGTTTTTACAAATATCCACGATATGCGGATATTCCTGCGGCCGCAGTGGCCCATGTCAGAATACAGGGCTTCCGCGCCTGTGGTGCACAGGAAAACAGAACCCAATATCCAGAAACCTTCAGGGTAAGTTGTAAGGAGCTCAATGGCATAATGCGGGCTAAAAGCCCTGAAAATATGAAAGTCATCTGCTACATGCAATATGCCCAAAGCGCCCAGCATAATAAACCATATAGCCATAAGTGGCCCGAATAATTTAGCGATTGAAAGCGTGCCAAACTGCTGCACAAAAAATAAAGCTGCCAGTATTACCAATACAACTATTACAATGGTGCTTCTTGTTATTTCTTCAAAAAAAGGAATTTGCCTTAAGCCTTCAACGGCTGCGGTAATTGAAATGGGCGGCGTGAGAATACCGTCTGCCAGCAGTGCGGCGCCGCCAATCATCGCCGGTAAAACAAGCCATTTTTTTCGCCTTCTTACCAATGCATATAAGCCGAAAATACCACCCTCGCCTTTATTATCGGCTTTTAAAGTAAGTATTACATATTTAACGGTGGTTTGAAGTGTAAGTGTCCATATAATGCAGGACAAAGAACCCAGCACCAGGCTTTCGCTTATAACCTTTCCATTCACAATGGCATTGAGTACGTAAAGCGGGGAAGTGCCTATGTCGCCATAGATAATTCCCAGTGCTATTAATATGCCGGCGGCTGTAACCCGGTTGATGTATTTGCTCACATTCAAAAGTTAAATCCAATAATTACAGCAGGCAACGTTACGAGGTTTTTTCGTCAATCGGTTCATCAAAAATCCTTCGTAAAGATATTTGGGGAACCTGTGAAATCATTAAAGGGAATTTTTCAACCGTTACAAAACTGGGGTCGAGCCCAAAACCTCTTTCTTCGCTCAGGCTCGCTTCTTTAAGCCAGAAGTGCAGTTTCATAATTATCTTTTCAAAGAAAGGCAATTCATTGTCTTGTGAAAGATATTTTTCCATCACAATAAACTGGAAATCGCCCACCACATTATTTCGTTCCAGGCTTTCGTAGCGGCTCGTAATATTCACTTCGTTATTATTTACCAAATCTTCTACGACTTTTCTGAACATGAGGTTTATTTTTTGCTGCACCCTGAAACCGAGACGGAATTCAACCCGGATAATATCGTTGGGGATAATGTGGTCAACAATATATTCGCAGGTGTAAGGATCGTCAACCGTGTCAACATGCACAAACCAGTAAATATCGGCGCGCTTGGGTTTTTTATTCAGGATGGAATAGATGATCTTATGCTCAATTTCTTTGGGGTTGCCGGCGCTCGTCATGTAAACAAGGTGCGTGGCATATTTGGGCACAGATTTATCATTGCTTAATTCCTGGATCATGGGAATATAATGTTCCAGCCGCACAAATTCCACATACCTGTTCTTAATCTTGCGGCTCCTGTACCACACATACATAATAATGAAATTCACGGCGGCAATCAGCATGGTTATATAGCCGCCTTCGAGAAATTTGTGCGATAAGGCGGCGAGAAAAGTTAGTTCAACAATGAGGTAGAAGATAAGAAAAACATATATCCAGAAAGCCTTTACCCTGTGCAGCACCAAAAAGTTGGCAAACAATATGGTTGTGGCAATCATGGTTATAATAATAGCCAGGCCGTAAGCAGCTTCCATTTTTGATGATTCCCTGAAATACAAAACAACGCCCGTGCAGCCCAGGAACATTAGCAGGTTCATAGCAGGAATGAATAACTGGCCTTTTGCTTCAGAAGGGTATTTCACTTTCAGTTTGGGCCATAAATTTAGGCGCAGCGCTTCGCCGATTAATGTAAACGAACCAGCAATCATTGCCTGGCTTGCAATTATGGCGGCGCTGGTTGCTATTATCACGCCGATTATTACAAACCAGTCAGGCATAAGGTCGTAAAATGCATTCAGGTGCAGCTGTTCCTTCACGGAAGAAGTAATCGTCATGCCTGTTCTGTGAGCAAGCAGGTAAGAACCCTGACCTATATAGTTAATTATAAGGCAGGCTTTTACATAAATCCACGAAACACGGATATTGCTGCGGCCGCAGTGCCCCAAATCGCTGTAAAGCGCCTCGCCGCCCGTTGTACAGAGAAATACAGCGCCCAATAAAATAAAAGCGCCTTTATAATTCACCAGGAAATGAACCGCGTAATATGGGTTAATGGCTTTAAAAATACTCAAATCGTCCATTAAATGTATGCAGCCTAAAATTGCAATCATGGTAAACCATATAAGCATGATAGGGCCAAACATTTTGCCTATTGAGCTGGTGCCGAATTGTTGTAAAAAGAAAAATACCACCAGTATAGAAAGCACTATATACACAATGGTATCCGTTGAAATATTATGAAAAGCAGGAATGTTTTTTAATCCTTCAATAGCAGATGTAATTGAAATTGGCGGCGTAATAATACCGTCTGCCAGCAATGCAGCCCCACCTATTATTGCGGGAATTACCAGCCATTTGCGCCGTCGCCTCACCAGGGCATACAAGGCAAAAGTGCCGCCTTCGCCCTTGTTGTCGGCACGCAAAATAAGCATCACATATTTTATGGTTGTTTGAACGGTTATTGTCCATATTATACATGAAAGGCTGCCAATTACAAGGTCTTCAGTTACCTGCCTGCCAAAAATGATTGAATTGAAAACATAAAGAGGTGAGGTGCCTATGTCTCCATAAATTATTCCTAAAGCTATAAGTAAACCGGCTGCGGAAACTTTATTAATGCTTTTGCTCACTTAGAAGTATAAGGTGATTATTCATTTATTTCATCACAAATGTATAATGAAATAATTTGAAGCCCGTTATATATGAGGGCTGAAAATTTTTAGCCTTTAATTTAAATATCCGATTTTTTTTAAGCCTTACATTTGTTAGTATTAAAGTTTTGAAATTGATGATCCGAAAATATATTACCGGTCTTGTTGCAATGGTTGCTTTTTCTTTTGTTGTAAACGCGCAGGAAATAACCTATTCCCTGCCCGACAGGGATGATGTGCGTTCTGTTAATTTTGATATTATTGGCAAAATAGGCAACAGGTACCTTGTATTTAAGCAAGTGCGGTCAACCTATAATATTGCTGTTTATGATGATGATATGAAGCTTGTGGATAAGCCTAAGATGGATTTTCTGCCAGACAGGCTTATTAATTCCGACATTATTGCATACAGGGATTATTTCTATTTTATATATCAATTCCAAAAAAGAAATATAGTGTATTGCACCGCTGCAAAAATGAACAGCGAAGGCAAACTAATTGGAGACCCGGTTATTTTAGACACTACCGCAATTAACTTCTTTGCCAATAATAAAATCTATAATATTATTTATAGTGAAGACAAGCAAAAGATCTGTGTTTATAAAATAAACAGTAAGAACGAAACCAATTATTTATTTAACCGCAGCCTTTTTGATGCCTCGCTCAACCTGCTTAATAAAGATGAGGCGCACATTGCTATAAGGCCGCGTGTTGATTTTCTCACAGAATTTGCTTTGGGTAACAACGGGTGGATGGTTTTTGTAAAAGCTTCCGGCAGCGCTGCCAATAACGACAACGGTTCCATACAAAATATGACGCTGATGATGAAACCGCCGAATTATGACAGCATTTCCATTTACCCGATTGATATGCCTAAAGTTTTCCTGGATGATATAAGGGTTAAGGTAGATAATGTGAATGAGCATGTTTTGATTGCAGCTTTTTATACAAAACAAAAGCGCGGCAATGTTGACGGCATGTATTGCGCTTTGTGGAGCCGGCATACGGATTCGTTTTTAAATACCAACCTGCTGGAATTTAATGATCAGCTAAAAAGCAACGCAAAAAGCGAAGGCTCCACACGTGCTGCATTTAATGATTACTTCCTGCAAAATATCATATTAAGGAAAGATGGCGGTTTTGCCGTGCTCTCAGAAGCTGCTTATTCTTCAAGCCGCGGCGTTTATAATAACCGCTGGAATTATATGTATGGCAGCCCATATTGGGGCAGTTCAAATTATTATTTATATGGCAGCCCTTTTGGTTATTATTCTTATCCGTGGATGAGCCCTTATGGTTTTGGCGGCCCGCAGATAAACCGTTATTATGCAGACAATATAGCTGTACTTTCTTTTGATTCCACGGCTGCAATGGAATGGGCCAGCATAGTGCCAAAATTGCAATACGACGATAATACGGATAACTTTATAGGGTACGGCACATTCATTACTTCCAATGGAATAAACTTTCTTTTCAATCAATTTGAAAAAAGAACATTATTGTTGCAGGCACAAAGCATAGATCCGCAGGGGAAAAGGGTGGAAGCGCCTACGCTCAAAAGCCTTGACAGAGGTTACCAGTTTATGCCTCGGTATTTAAAACAAATTGGCAGCCATTCAGTTTTAGTCCCTTGTCAATACAGAAATTATCTTTGCTTTGCCAAAATTGAATTTTAAGCAACACAAGTGATATCCTTATTTAAAGACAGGTCGGCGGTTTCAGTTTTCTGGCTCATTATTATTTGTTTCGGGCTGCATACAAGTTCTCTTTTACATGCGCCTGATATTATAATTTCTCCCGCTGATGGTTATTTTTATTATATACTGCAGCCTCTAAAAAATGCACAGCCTTATTTTATTTCGTTGCTGTTCATCCTTCTAATTTTCCTGCTGGCAATGCAACTGAATTTTATGCTGAATGCATTGCACATGTTTCCTAAACAAACGAATACGGCAGCGCTGGCCTTTTTGTTGTTTTCAGCATTGCTGCCACAGTTTAATGTGCTAAGCACGGCTTTATTTGCCTGCAATCTTTTTATATGGATATTATACAGCGCCTGCCGTTTATATGCCGCGCCCAATCCCAAGACCTCCATTTTTAATTTTGGCATGCTTTGCGGCTTTTCCATACTATTGTATTATCCCATGCTTCCGCTTATAATTATAGCCTTGCTGGCATTAGTTATTATGCGGTCTTTCAGAATAAATGAATGGTTTGTATTGTTTTTTGGTTTAATAACGCCGGCTTACTTCCTGGCCAGTTATCTTTTCTTAACAGGCAACTTAAAATTTCTTCCAAAACCGCTGCAAATATTCGATATAATTCAACTGCCGGTGCCGCCCATCATGTTTATTATAACTTTTGCCGTTTCAACGCTTATTATACTTTGGGGCATTTTTTCTGTACAAAGCTCAGGCATTAACGCATTGATACAGGTGCGCAAAAGCTGGTCGGTTTTTTTTATTGCCATGCTTCTTTTATTACCGGCAGTGTTTTTTATAAAAGAGGCTTATCCGCTGGTATTGTTACTGGTTATATTGCCCGGCGCTGCTTATACCGGTTATGCATTTGCCAGCAGCCGTAATATTTTACCTGTAATTTTCTTTTGGGTGCTTTTAGGCCTTTCTATATATAACAACTGGTTTGCAAAGTATTAAGCTAATGTTAGTATTAGGAAGATTAATTTTGTAAAGTTGCATCAGGCATATTCATTTGTAAAAAATAAAAAAACTATATATGAAATTTGGCATTGTTGTTTTTCCCGGATCTAATTGCGACAGGGATATGCAGGATGCATTGCAAAACGACATGAATAAAGAGGTGGTAATGCTTTGGCATAAAGATAAAGACCTCAGTATGTTCAGTACCAATGATTGTATAGTGCTGCCCGGCGGGTTTTCTTTTGGCGATTATTTACGCTGCGGCGCCATTGCCCGTTTAAGCCCGATGATGCAAAGCGTGGTTGAATTTGCCAACAAAGGCGGCAAAGTGCTGGGTGTTTGCAATGGTTTCCAGATTTTGTGTGAAAGCGGTTTATTGCCCGGTGCATTATTGCCAAATGGCAACCAGCAATTTGTTTGTAAAAATATTCATCTTAAAAATGCTGCCGGCAATATTTTTAAAATACCTGTAGCGCATGGCGATGGCCGTTATTTTGCAGAAGAGAAAGTGCTGGATGAGCTTGAAAACAATAGCCAGGTAATTTACTATTATTGTGATGATAAGGGTAATGTGGATAAAGCATTTAACCCTAACCATGCTTTAAGAAATATTGCGGGCATTAAAAATAAACAGGGCAATGTTTTTGGCATGATGCCTCACCCGGAACGTGCTGCGTCACCGGCTTTAGGTAATACGGATGGCTTGAAAATTTTTAAGGAATTAGGTTTAAATTAGAGATATGATGAAAAGATTTACGTTAACATTCGCTGCTGTGCTTATTGTATTATCTGCGCTTAATGCGCAGGTGCAGAACCCTGTGAAATGGAATTACACTGCCTCAAAAAAATCTGATAAAGAATACATCGTAACCATTTCGGCTACGCTTGAACCTAATTGGCATATTTATTCTATGAATACGCCAACCGGCGGGCCAGTGCCAACCACCGTAACTTTTAAAAGAAACCCATTGGTTACCATTGATGGCAAAACAACAGAAGATGGCAGGCCTAAAACAGTGCATGATGAAATTTTTGGTATTGATGTAAAATATTATGGCGAAACAGTATCTTTTGTGCAAACTGTAAAATTAAAATCACCTGTAAAAACAAATCTTTCAGGCACTGTTAAGTATATGGTATGCAACGATAAAATGTGTTTACCACCTAAAACCGTTCCTTTTAATATTCAACTACAATAATGCAAAGCCGCTGCATTAAATGCTTTTCTTTATTACTGATTGTATTGGCATGCTGTTTTAACGTGCATGCACAAAACACCCCGGTTCATTTTTCTTTTTCAACAGAAAGAAAAAATGATTCATTGGTGTATCTTAAAATAAAAGCAAAGCTTGATAAAAGTTTTTTGTTGTTTTCTGTTAAACCACTTAATACAGATGATGCTTTTATATCGCAGCTTAATTTAGATAGCAATGCTGCTAAATATCTTGTTGATACAAGCATCACCCAATCTTCCAACCTTCAGTTAATTAACGATGAAAACACTGCAACTACTTTCAGGGCTTTCGCAGATTCAGCAATCATATCTTATCCTTTAAAAATAAAAAAAGAAGATAGCGCTGTTATTAAAGGTTCGTTTGCATGGCTTGGTAAAACTGGTGATGAATTTCCCAGCGGCGAAGAAAAGATTGAAGTGACTGTTGCGCCTGAAAAAGCTTCTATAACAGGCATAAATATTACAGATGAAAAGCCAAAGGGCTGGCTGAACTTTTTCTGGATAGGTTTAATTGCCGGGCTGATTGCCGTATTCACGCCTTGTCTTTATCCTTTGTTCCCGGTAACTATAACTTATTTCATGCATCACTATGGCGGCAAAAAGCAAGGCCGTAAAAATGCATTGTTTTATTCGCTTTGTATCATTCTTATTTATGGCATCCCCACCACATTGCTTACATTAATTTTTGGCGATACCACGTTGTATAAAATCTCCATTCATCCTGTAACCAATTTATTGTTCTTTGCCATTTTCATTGTTTTTGCACTTTCATTTTTTGGTTTGTTTGATATTACACTGCCTTCATCATGGTCAACAAGAACCGATAAGCTTGCAGGCAAAAAAGGTTATATCGGGATATTTTTCATGGCGCTCACTTTGGTGATTGTTTCCTTTAGCTGCACGGGCATTGTAGCAGGGCAATTATTAAGTTATCTTTCATCAGAAGGCATTGCGGCCGGCCCTATTGCGGGTATGTTTGGCTTTGGCGTTGGGCTTGCTTTGCCGTTTACCATACTGGCTTTATTCCCTTCGCTGGTGCATTCATTGCCAAAGAGTGGCGGCTGGCTTAACACCGTTAAAGTAAGCTTTGCCTTTATTGAACTGGCATTAGCGCTGAAATTTTTAAGCAATGTTGATTTGATATATAAATGGCGCCTGCTGGACCGCGAAATTTTTATTGCGCTTTGGATTGTGCTCGCCATATTGCTGGGCATTTATTTGTTGGGCAAGATAAAATTCTATCACGACAGCGATGTGAAGCATTTAACCATCACGCGCCTGTTTTTTGCCATTGCTGCTTTCACCTTTGCTTTATACTTATTGCCCGGCATGTGGGGCGCACCTTTAAAGGCTTTAAGCGGCTGGCTTCCGCCGGACTATACGCTTGATTTTAATTTGTCGAGGGTGCATATTAATGCTGGTTCAAATAACAGCGATGAAACGAAATCCGCAGCATTACCGCCTAAAAAGTTTGCTGATAAAATTTCGGCGCCGCATGGCCTTACCGCTTATTTCGACCTGGATGAAGGCATAGCTGCTGCAAAAGCCTTGCATAAACCTGTTATGCTTGATTTTACAGGTTATTCCTGTTCTAACTGCCGTAGAATGGAAGCGGAGGTATGGAGCGATCCTGAAGTGTTGAAACGAATAAGTGAAAACTTTGTGCTTGTGAGTTTATATGTGGATGAGCCGACAGAATTAGCCGCTGATGAAAGATATAAGAATGCAAGAGGGGAAGAAGTTGAAAATGTAGGCGATAGAAATCTTGATTACGAAATAACCAAATTTGGTTCCAATGCGCAACCCCTGTATATGTTTATTACGGCTGATCAAAAAATACTGAGCAATATTAAATATGGTTATGATCCTGATATTGATAAATTCATAAAGCATCTTGATGCAGCAAAGGCAGCGTTTGAAAGCGAAGAAGCTGCACCATAAACAGAAGCATTTGCCCTGAAAAAACGGCTTTAATTCCGGAAAACTTCATTCCAGTATATTTTCTTAGCTTTTACTTAGGTTTGCAGCCATTGCAAAAATTCTTTTACAATAAGTGTTTTTGTTTAATAATCGGCAGCAGACCTGGCCTTACTGCTGGCTCTCCTGGTTTTCGGAGTTGCAACAATGGTAAACATGGTCAGACTTTTTAAAACATCAAACCGTTAGAAACTGCATCCGTGAACACGTAAACTTTTAAACTTAATTATGGAATATAATTTCAGCGAAATAGAAAAGAAATGGCAGGACTGGTGGACCGCCAATGAAATATATAAAGTAAGCAACGATTCATCCAAACCCAAATATTATGTGCTTGATATGTTTCCTTATCCAAGCGGTGCGGGTTTGCATGTGGGCCATCCGCTGGGCTATATTGCCAGCGATATTTATGCACGTTATAAACGCTTAAAAGGCTTTAATGTTTTGCATCCCATGGGTTATGATGCATTTGGTTTGCCCGCTGAGCAGTATGCTATTGAACATGGCATTCATCCCGCTGTGTCCACGGCGCAGAATATTCAGAACTTCAGGAAGCAAATGGATAAAATTGCTTTCAGTTTCGACTGGTCAAGAGAAGTAAATACCAGCGATCCGTCTTATTATAAATGGACACAATGGATTTTCCTGCAGCTTTTCAAATCATTCTATAACCGTCAAACCAAAAAGGCAGAAAGCATTGATGTGCTGGTTGCTTCGTTTGAAAAAGATGGCAATGAATATCATCCGTTTCCAAATCAGAATTTTCAGTTTCGGCCAACGGTTAACGGTCAGCCGTCAACCGGTAATACATTCACTGCTGAACAATGGAATAATTTCTCTGAGAAGCAACAACAAGATATTCTTATGGAATACCGCCTTGCTTATTGCGGTTATGGCGAAGTGAACTGGTGCGAAGCATTGGGAACAGTGCTGGCGAATGATGAAGTGGTGAATGGCGTGAGTGAACGCGGCGGTTATCCTGTTGTAAAAAAGAAGCTGCGCCAATGGTATTTGCGCATTACTGAATATGCCGACCGCTTGCTGGAAGGCCTGGAAACAGTGGATTTCAGTGAGGCAATGAAAGAAATGCAAACCAACTGGATTGGTAAAAGCTACGGTGCTGAAATTGATTTTAAAATAAGCGACAGCGATAAAAAGCTGCGTGTATTTACTACAAGGCCTGACACCATTTTTGGTGTTGACTTTATGGTGGTTGCACCGGAACATGAACTGGTTGAGGAAATAACAACGCCCGAACAAAAGCAGGAAGTTGAAGAATATATTACCTGGGTCAAAAGCCGCAGTGAGCGTGAGCGCATGGCGGAGAAAACCATTAGCGGTGCATTTACCGGTGCGTATGCAATCAATCCATTTGATAACCGCGAAGTGCCTGTTTATATCAGTGAATATGTGTTGGCGGGTTATGGTACCGGCGCTATTATGGCTGTGCCTTGCGGCGATGAACGCGACTTTCGTTTTGCCAAACATTTCGATATAGAAATTACCAATATTATCGGCGAAGCATTTAATGGCAAAGAAGCCAATCCAACAAAAGATGCGGAACTGGAAAACAGTAATTTTCTTACCGGCATGCTGATGCGTGATGCCATAAAAATAGTAGTTGAAGAAATAGAAGACCTGGGTTATGGCAAGGCCAAGGTGAATTATAAGATGAGGGATGCGGCATTCAGCCGCCAGCGCTATTGGGGCGAACCCTTCCCGATAGTTTGGAAAGATGGCATTGCTTATCCTTTGGATGAAAGCGAATTGCCGCTGGAATTGCCACCTATGGAAGATATAAAACCGGGAAAGGATGGTGAAGGCCCCCTTTCAAACAACTTAAATTGGATTGAAGTTCCTGCAAGTTCAATTATTGACCTCACCCCCAACCCCTCTCCAAAGGAGAGGGGAGCTAAAAGCTCAATGCCCGGATATATTACCAGTACGCCCGAACAATGGAAAATATTATCTGTGTATGCAAAAGAGAACAGACGGAATAAAACTGAAGCTGAAAACAAATTATGGCAGGAATTAAGAAACAGAAATTTAAACGGATGCAAATTCAGAAGGCAACATCCCGTTGCAGGCTATATTCCTGATTTTGTTTGTCTGGAAAAGAAGTTAATTGTGGAAATTGATGGTGAGTATCATAATAAAGAAGAACAGAGAAAATTTGATGAAGTAAGAACTGAATGGCTAAAGGAGTATGAGTATAAATTGATAAGATTTACTAATGATGAAGTTATAGATCATTTGCCGCAGGTATTACAAAAGATCAGCGAAAGTTTAATTGCCGGAGATGATACCGGTGTTGCAGTGGCTCCCTCTCCTTTGGAGAGGGCGGGGGGTGAGGTCGCACTGCGTGAATCTTCCACCATGCCCGGTTACGCCGGCTCTTCCTGGTATTTTCTGCGTTATATGGACCCGCACAATAATGAAACTTTCTGCTCTAAAAAAGCCAGCGATTACTGGAACCAGGTGGATGTGTATGTGGGCGGAACTGAACATGCAGTCGGCCATTTATTATATAGCCGCATGTGGACGAAATTTTTATTTGACCTTGGTTTGATAAGCTTTGATGAACCTTATAAAAAATTGTTGAACCAGGGAATGATACAAGGAAGTTCGAGGTTTGTATATAGGGTAGCTTTATGGTATGAAGGTAAAGATGGGCAGGAAAAACCGAATTTTCCACAGATAGTAGTTTCAAAAGGGCAGTATGGTAATTATAAAGCTAAAAAGGAAGAATTTGATTCTATTATTCGTACGGTAGTCGCCAAAATTTCAAGTAGCGCTAAGATAGAGGCTTATTCTATATATGAAAGTCATGTTGATGTAAACATTGTTGATGGCATTGAATTAGATATAGAAAAATTCAAACAATGGCGTAACGGCGAATATGCAAATGCAATATTTATCTTAGAAGACGGATCAATCTATTCTGAAAGTTCAACAAGCAAGTACATCTGCGGTGTTGAAACCGAAAAAATGTCCAAATCAAAATTCAACACAGTTGACCCTTCTGATCTGGTTGATAAATATGGCGCCGATACTTTCCGCATGTATGAAATGTTTTTAGGGCCGGTGGAGCAAAGCAAACCCTGGGATACAAAAGGTATTGAAGGCGTGCATCGTTTCCTGAGAAAATTCTGGCGTTTATTTTACAAGGAAGTTGCAACGGCTCCCTCTCCTTTGGAGAGGGCGGGGGGTGAGGTTATTGTAACAAATGATAAAGCCACCGATGCTGAATTAAAAATCCTCCATAAAGCCATCAAAAAAATTGAAGAAGATACTGAACGCTTTTCTTATAATACTGCTGTTTCGGCCTTTATGGTTTGCACGAATGAACTGGCCGATTTAAAATGCCATAAGAAAGAAATATTGCAACCGTTGGTTATTATGTTATCTTCTTATGCGCCGTTTATTGCCGAAGAGCTATATCATACTTTGGGCAATGAAGGCAGCGTTTTAGATGCAGTTTATCCAACATTCGATGCAAAATATTTGGTGGAGTCATCCAAAGAATACCCCATCAGCGTAAATGGTAAACTGCGAACAACCATCAATATATCTTTAGACGCTTCTCAAAAAGAAGTGGAAGAAATAGTGCTGCAAAACGATGTGATTCAGAAATGGCTGGATGGCAAAGAACCAAAGAAGATCATCTTTATAAAAAACAGGATGGTAAATATTGTTATTTAATTGTGAGTGGTGAATGGCGGGTAGTGAGGTATTCATTATTCATCATTACTATTCACCAAAACATATTGCATGCCCGTTATAGGTTTAATTCGTGAAGGAAAAATCCCTGCTGATAATCGTGTTGCACTTACGCCTGCCCAATGCAGGTGGCTTTTGAAAAGCACTGACTTTAAAATTCTTGTTCAGCCATCTTCAACGCGCTGTTTCAGCGATAATGAATATGAGCGCTCCGGCGCTGTATTGCAGGAAGACCTTTCGAACTGCGATCTGTTGCTGGGCATTAAAGAAGTGCCGGTAAATATGCTGCTGGCCAATAAAGCCTACATGTTTTTTTCACACACCAAAAAATTGCAGCCGTATAATCAAAAGCTCATGCAGGAAATGGTGAAGAAAAAAATTACATTGATTGACTATGAATGTTTGGAACATGAAGACGGGCAACGTATTATCGGTTTTGGTTTTTTTGCAGGCATAGTTGGTGCGCACAACGGGTTGATGGCTTATGGAGAAAGAACCGGTGCATATAAATTAGGAAGGGTTTATAAACAGAAAGATTATCTCGAATTAATTCATACGTATTTTGGTTTGAAGCTGCCGCCTGTAAAAATTGCAGTAACAGGCAGCGGCCGTGTAGCGCATGGCATTCTCGAAATAATGAATATAGTAGATGTGCAGGAAGTGGAGCCTGATGAATATATAAACAAAACATTTTCTTACCCTGTTTATGTGCATTTAAAAGGTGCAGATTTATATACGCACAAAGAAAAGCGCACTTATACAAGGGACGATTTTCATGCGAATGCGCCGCAGTATGAATGCCTTTTTCAACCATATACTTTGCATACAGATATTTTAATGAACGGCGTTTACTGGGATGCTACTATTCCACGCTTATTTGAGGCAGATGATATAAAGGCGGATGGATTTAAAATACAAACCATTGCGGATATTACCGATGATGCACATGGCAGCATTCCCGTTAACCTTGGCGATTGCACTATAAACGATCCTGTTTA
Organism: Parafilimonas terrae; assembly: GCF_900115755.1. Taxonomy (GTDB): domain Bacteria; phylum Bacteroidota; class Bacteroidia; order Chitinophagales; family Chitinophagaceae; genus Parafilimonas; species Parafilimonas terrae. Next base: position 133,252 of record NZ_FOXQ01000004.1, on the reverse strand, counting down.
TGGTGTTGATAAGGTTACATTGCAACGCACCGCTCCTTATTTAAAAACAAGTATAGATGTAATGGCTGTTGGCAATTTGCCCAACGAGCTGCCCCGCGATGCCAGCCGTTTTTTTGGCGAGCAATTAATAAAGCATGTATTGAGTGATTATATAAAAGGCAGCAGCATTATAGATAAAGCCACTATTTTAAAAGAGGGAAAGCTTACACCCGGCTTTGAATATTTAAGTGATTATGCTAACAGTTAGATTGTTTTCTTGGCTGCAATTAAATGGTTATTCAAGATCTCTAAACTTCAAGGGATTTCTCCTGTCGTCGAAATGACGTTCGAAAAGTTTTGAATTTGCAGTAACCTTAAAGTATTTCTTATTTCAAACTTCCGTTAGGTTAAGTTCAGAGCAGGTATTATAAGCAGTTAAATCTTCCACTCCACAATCTCATTCGCCCATTCATTTCGGTAAGGCGTTGTAATGCGTATGTAGTTATCGGTATAACCTTCCATCATACCGTTTTTATTATGGTCTTCAAACAAAACTTTCCTGGTTTGCCCGGCATGTTGTGCTGTAAAATATTGTAGTTTCTGATAAGACAGGTTGCGCAGAATTTTATTGCGTTCATGCCTTGTATGCACCGGTACAACCGGCTCTATATTCAGCGCTTTGGTATTATCCCTTTCCGAATAAGTGAACACATGCAGGTAAGAAACATCAAGATTGTGCAGGAATTCAAATGTTTCATTAAAGGCAGCCTCATCTTCCGAAGGAAAGCCAACAATCACATCAACACCGATAGCGCAGTGCGGCATAAACTGTTTTATAACAGCTACTTTTTCTGCATACAATTCCCTGCGGTAGCGGCGGCGCATCAGCCCTAAAATTTTATTGCTGCCGCTTTGCAGCGGTATATGAAAATGCGGCATGAAGCGTTTGCTTTCAGCCACAAACTGAATGATCTCGTTCGTTAATAAATTAGGTTCAATGGAAGATATGCGGTACCGTTCTATACCTTCCACATTATCTAATTCCTGTATAAGCTCATAAAAATCCTGCGTGTGTTTTTCACCATCAGGGCCTTTGCCAAAATCGCCGAGGTTTACGCCGGTTAATACAATTTCCTTTACGCCTTTTGCGGCCAGCGTGGCTGCGTTGCGGATAACGTTATCAATACTGTCGCTGCGGCTTTTGCCCCGCGCCATAGGAATGGTGCAGAAAGAACAACTGTAATCGCAGCCATCCTGCACTTTTAAAAAAGTTCTTGTTCTGTCGTTCACAGAAAACGAAGTGTTGAAACCTGTAACCGCCTCAATATCGCAACTGCATATTTTAGCCGAATCATTTTTATGCAGGTCTTTTAAATGCTGTGTGATATTGAATTTTTCAGCAGCGCCAAGCACCAGGTCAACACCAGGTATTGCTGCAATTTCTGTTGGTTTTAACTGTGCATAACAACCGGTTATCACTACCAAACTTTCCGGCGCTTTGCGCTGAATTCTTCTTACTATTTGCCGGCATTCTTTATCGGCATTATCAGTAACGGAGCAGGTATTGATAACATACACATCGGCATTATCATCAAAGTCTTTTTTCTCAAAACCATCTGCTTCCAATAACCTTGAAAGCGTGGATGTTTCTGAGAAATTCAGCTTGCAGCCCAATGTGTGAAATGCTACCGAACGCCGTTTTTGCATAAGCGTGCAAAGATACGGTTTGAAGATTTTTAGCAATTATTTCGGGTGAATTTAAAGGCTCAGTTTAACAAACGCAATGCATTTTCGGGGGCCTGGAAGTGCAATATGTGCTGCCTGTAACTTTTTTTACGGCAAGTTCGTAATTGTACACAGGGTGTTCATTTTCGAACACTCCGTTTATTTGCCACTTACTGAAATGCTTGCTGTACAAGTATTTTGGCTTTGGCACAGTGGTTGAAAAATAAACGTACAAACGGGGATTTGTTGGATTTATGGATTGACAGGATTATGTTGAAGCTGGCAGTATGCTCAGTAGAATTATTGCAGTTGAAGGGAGTGACACAACCGTGCTTAATTGAAATACCAGGGCCGGTAACATATAAAACAAATTTGCAAAGCAAATAAAGAAACCATCAGAAACTTTACGCCTTATGTTCAGGAATTATTTAAAAATTATCTTCAGAAACTTCACCAGGAATAAAACGTTTTCGTTTATCAATATTGCCGGCCTTACCATTGGCCTTACGAGTTGCCTGCTCATTGCGCTGTATATACAGCAGCAATTGAGTTTTGATAAATTTCAGAAGAATGGCGACCGCATTGCCCGTGTAATTATGGAGTATAGTTTTGAAGGCAGCGATGCCAGCAATAAAGGCAATTACACAAGTGTTCGCGTGCCGATGGTAATGAAACAAAACTTCCCCGAAGTAAAGGATGCGGTGATAATGATGAATAGTAAAAAGATCATTCGTTATAATAACAACCTTGTTACAGAAGACAATTTCATGTATGCTGATTCTTCTTTTTTCAACCTGTTCAGCTTTGATTTATTAGAGGGGAATAAACGCACAGCATTGACGGAGCCTTACAGCGTTGTGCTCACACAATCAAGCGCAAAAAAATATTTTGGCAATGAAGACCCGGTTGGTAAAACATTACAACTTTCTGGCGACAGTAATTTCTATAAAATAACAGGCCTGGTTGCCGATTGCCCGGCCAATTCGCAAATACAGTTTGATTTTATTGCTTCTTTTTCAACATTCGGTATGTCGAAAGAATATTATGGCACTTACTGGAACGCCAATTACACAACCTATCTTCTTTTGCATGATAAAAATTCCATCGGCACGCTGCAGGCCAGGCTGCCTGCATTTATGAAAAAAGAAATGGAAGGCCAGCATGCCACCGTAAACTTTTATCTCGAGCCTTTTAATAAAATCCATCTTTATTCCCCGTACGATGCTTTTGCGCCCAATGTAAGCATTACTTACATATACATATTGGCGGGCGTTGCGCTGCTTATATTAATTATAGGCTGTTTCACTTATATTAACTTAAGCACAGCAAGATCTGTTGAACGTGCTAAAGAAGTAAGCATTCGTAAAGTAGCCGGCGCACAAAAAAATCAAATATTCTGGCAGTTTATTGGAGAGTCGGCGGTTGTATGCTGCATCGCTGTTTTGCTTGGCTTGGCATGTGCCGCTTTATTGCTGCCTTCCTTCAGCCAGCTTACCAATCAGCAGTTACAATTGTCTTCATTGTTTTCTTTACCTATACTTGGAGTGGCTATTCTTATTATAGTTATTGTAAGTTTTGCAGCGGGTAGTTACCCTGCACTGGTCTTATCATCTTTTCAGCCTGCAAGGGTTTTAAAAGGCGCTTTTAAAAACGCCGCATCAGGGCAATGGCTAAGAAAATCGCTGATTATTTTCCAGTTTGTAATTTCTGTTTTCCTCATCGTGTCCACATTCATTATTCAGCAGCAATTATATTATATCCAGCATAAAAAACTGGGTTACGACCGGGAGCATGTTTTGGTACTTCCGGTTAGTTATGGCCCTAAAAATGTTGATTTAATTAAAACTGAATTTAAGCAGAACACAGATGTAAAAAACGTTTCACTTTGCTACAATACGCCGGTAAGTATTTTGGGCGGTTATAACATGAGCAAGCCTGAAATGCCTGAAAATGCACAGGTAGCCGTAACGGCCAACCCGGTTGATAACGAGTTTATACCTGCAGCAGGTTTACAGTTAATTGCCGGGGAAAACCTTACAGAGCAGGATTTAAAAGATGTGGCGAATGAAGATGAAAATACGCAGCCTGTCTTTCATTTTATATTGAATGAATCAGCGACCAAACAATTAGGCTGGACGCCGCAGGAAGCTGTTGGCAAAAAAATGTTCCTGGACCGGTCGAGGCCGGGTTATGTGAGGGGTGTGGTAAAGGATTTTAATTTTCAATCGCTGCGTAATCCTATCAAACCGGTGGTGCTTTTTCCAAGCCCTTATGGCAATACTTTAATGGTGAAGATAACCGGTAACCGCATTCCGCAAACCATTTCGTTTTTGCAGGAAAAATGGAAAACACTTGTTCCCGAAAGGCCTTTTGATTACCGGTTTTTAGATGATGATTACAACAAGCTTTATCAAAATGAATTAAGGCTTGGAAAGATCATGAACATATTTGCATCCATAGCCATTATACTTGCCTGCATTGGCCTGTTTGGATTGTCTGCTTATTCTGCACAGCAGCGGGTTAAGGAAATTGGCGTGCGTAAAGTGCTTGGCGCAACGGTAAGCAATATTGTTTTTGTGTTATCGAGAGATTTTATAAAGCTTGCATTCATTGCTGCATTGATCGCTTTCCCAATTGCATGGTGGGCTATGCATAACTGGCTGCAGAATTATGAATACCGCATAAGCATTGAATGGTGGGTATTTGTTGTTACGGCGCTGGCAACATTATTAATAGCATTGATAACGGTAAGTTTCCAGGCTATAAAGGCAGCGTTGAGCAACCCGGTGAAGAATTTAAGAACGGAATAGATGATTAAGCTGTAAAGAGATTGTTTCTCCTGAAGTAATTATAAACTTCACATAGGTTGTTTTATCTTTAAACGCTTATGTACAATGTTCCATATTTCAAGGCGGCAAACCATAAAGATATAACTGATTTTATGCACGCACATCCTTTTATTCTTTTGTGCGGATGCAATAAAAATAACCAGCCTGTTGCCACACATATTCCTGTATTAATAGAGGAAAGGGAAGATAAAATATTTTTGCAGGCGCATGTAATGCGCAAACAAAAACATACATTGGCTTTTGAAGAAAACCCCAATGTGCTTGCTATATTTTCTGGCGCCCATAGTTATGTAAGCGCAAGCTGGTATGAAAAGAAAGATGTTGCCAGCACCTGGAATTACCAGGCCGTACATGCCGGTGGAATATTGCATTGGAAAGATGATAATTTTCTTTATGCCCTGCTTGAAAAGCTTACCGCAAATTTTGAAGCCAGCCCGCATTCACCTGCATTGGTTGAAAAGATGGATGAAGCATATATGCATAATATGATGAAAGCAATTGTGGCTTTTGAAATAGAGATAACATCAGTTGAGCATATATTTAAATTAAGCCAGAACCGTGATGAAAAAAGTTATGAAAACATAATTGAACATTTAAGTGGCGGTGATGCTGATGCAAAGGCTGTTGCTCAAACAATGAAAGAAAATAAAACCAATGTTTTCAGAAAATAATATCAATCTATTTTTACCCTACATATTTATAGTTGTTGGTTTGGGTGTTATGTTATATGGGCTCCTCAAAAAGACCACAACTCTAATGCTTATTGAAAACGGTAAAAAGGCTGAAGGAATAATATTTGAGATGAAGGGCCGGTCTTCAGGTTCATTAAGCTCTTTTGACAGCATTGCTTATAATAAAATAATCGTAAGATTTGTAACTGACAAGCTGGAATGGGTAACCGCAGAGGCGCAAAATGAATTTGGATTGTTTTATTCAGGCCAGTATAAAATAGGAGAAAGCGTGGAAGTAATGTATGATCCTCATGATCCAAAAAGATTTATAATTATTACAGAACAATCAGAAGGTAATGCAAGGCTATTTGCTAAAATTGTAGGCCTAATATTTATAATAGCAGGTATATATAAATTATTTAATTGAATTTAGCCAGATAAATAAATTGAATGAACCGCTCTCAGCTCACCGGACAAATCAAAGCAAAACAATCTTATCTCTGTGTTGGCCTTGATACTGATGTTACAAAAATCCCCGCGCATCTTCAATCGCAGCCGCAGGCTGTATTGCAATTCAATAAAGCCATTATTGACGCTACAAAAAACTATTGTGTTGCCTATAAAATAAACACCGCCTTCTATGAAGTGTATGGCCTGAAAGGCTGGGAAATACTGGAAGAAACGCTGGCATATATTCCGTCAACACATTTTACCATTGCCGATGCAAAGCGCGGAGACATTGGCAATACATCTGCCCAATATGCCAGAACGTTTTTTGAAACTTACAGCTTTGATGCCGTAACCGTAGCGCCTTATATGGGTGAGGACAGCATCAGGCCTTTTCTTGAATATACAGATAAATTCACCATTGTGCTTGGCCTTACTTCCAATAAAGGCGCCGGCGATTTTGAGTATCTTAAAACCAATACCGGTAATTATTTTTATGAGGAAGTAATCAGCAAAATTTCAACCTGGGGCACGCAGGATAACTTAATGTTTGTAGTGGGCGCCACGCAGGCAAAAGAGCTGGAGAATATACGTAAAATCATTCCTAGTAATTTTTTGCTTATACCCGGCGTTGGCGCACAGGGCGGCAGCCTGGAAGATGTAAGCAAATACGGAATGAATAAAGATTGCGGATTGCTCGTGAATGTTGGCCGTTCAATTCTCTATGCTTCAACGCAGGAAGATTTTGCTGAAACTGCAGCTACTGTTTCCAAAGAATACCAGCAACAAATGACCGGCTGCCTGAAAACATATTTGCCAGTTTAAATACATTAACCTGATCATATTAATCTGTTGTATAAAAATAATAGGTTGTGTTCCTGCTGCAATTCATACACCAAAATCATCAATTCATAACAACTACAGGGCAGCTTGTGTTACCGCCGGCAACGGAGTAATATAAAAGGTGGTAATTTGTATAAATGAAACCGGGCATGATAAATTTTCTCACGCAATGAAAATGTACATATCGGGGTTCCATAAGACCACTGGAAAATCAAACTTGTACGAATGAAAATCACACTGCCGCATTATACCAGTAAAGACTACGTGATTATGGCGTGGACGATGCTGCCGTTTGTGATGGTGTTAAACATTCTCATTTTTGGTAAACAGTATTTTAGCGGTATTGGTATTTTTTTTCTTGCAACGCTTATTACAAGCTGCGTTATCGCTATAAATTTTATTGCGTGCGATGGCATTGCTGTAATCCTCAGGCGAAGGTTTCCGCTTGATGCGCAGGTTAAGAAACGGCTTGCCATCATGATAGTTGTTTTTGTTATTATTTCAGGCCTGTTTCTTTATGGCCTTTTTTCCGGTTATGAACTTATTCATTTCTACGAATACCGGTTTAACCAGAGCGGCTTTACGCTGGCTTATATATGCATGGGCATTTTAAATATTTTCCTCACTTTTTTGCATGAAGGTGTGGCCCGTTTTGAAAAATGGCGCGCCAGTATCCATGAAACAGAAGCGTTGAAAAAAACAGTAAAGCAGGGACAGTTATTAGGCCTGAAAAGCCAGGTAAACCCGCATTTTTTGTTTAACTGCCTTAACTCTTTATCAAGCCTTATTAATGAACAGGGTAATGACGCTGAAGTTTTTTTAAACGAGATGACGAAGGTATATCGTTACATGCTGCGCAACGATGAAGACCTGCTTGTATCGCTGAAAAAAGAATTGGTTTTTATTGAATCGTATTACGTGTTGCTGAAAGCAAGATACGGAGATGGCATAACCGTATCCATACATGTAACTGAAGATGCTGAAAATTGTTTATTGCCGCCACTGAGCCTCCAGGCCATATTTGAAAATGCATTGAGCCGGAATATAATTCAGAAAGCATCGCCTTTAAAAATAACCATACAGGCAAATGATAACAGGCAGCTTATCATTAAAAATAATATCCAGCTTAAAACGGTAACCAATGCATTTGATTATGAGCTGGGGCTGGATAACCTGGTAAGTAAATACAGGCTGCTTAACCAGGGCGATTTGATTATTGCAGATACTGCGCATGAACGCATTATACAATTGCCTTTAATTAACAGTGAAGCGGAGGTAATGGCATGAGCATTTATGCACCAACACGAAGGGAATGGAGGAGTTTCTTTATACTCATGCCCGTAATTGATATAATTACGCTTTACATAATGTATGGCGAAAGTATATGGGCGCGATACGATGCATTTACAGTTGTTTTCTGTATTAATTTTTTAATAGGAATAGCCACTTTTTGGCTGAATGTAATTGTGATGCATGAAATTCAGTTGGCACTGCCCGATTTGAAACAGACTGTTAAGCGGGTTGCATTTATTGTGGGGGCGCATACTATTATAGCCATAGCTGTTTATACACTTGTGTTTAATGTGTATGATGCTTTTTCACTGTTTGGATTTAAGAAAGATTTGCAGCAGCTAAACCTGTCTATATGGATTGTAATTGCGCTGGTAATGCTTTCTGATACGTTATGGGAATCAGATTTTATTTATAAAAAGTATAAAGAAAGCATTATTGAAAAAGAAGAAATGCAGCAGTTGAATATTCAGCAGGAATTTGATGCATTGAAAGGCCAGGTAAACCCGCATTTCCTTTTTAATTGTTTCAACACGTTATCATCTTTAATTAATGAAGACAGGCCGCAGGCCGAAGTTTTTTTGAATGAGCTGAGCAAAGTTTACCGTTATTTATTACGTAATAACGAAGACAGTTTATCAACATTAAAAGATGAGCTGAATTTTATTCAGTCATTCTATAATCTTTTAAAAACGAGGCATGGTGATGCCATTGAATTGCAGGTGGAAGTTGACCGGAAATACTATAATTATTTGCTGCCCTCTTTAAGCCTGCAACTGCTGGTGGAAAATGCGGTAAAGCACAATATTGTATCAAGGAGCCAGCCATTGCTGATAGATATTTTTAGCACTGAAGGCAACCGGCTTGCTGTTCATAATAATCTTCAGCCCAAGAAAATAAAAATGCCTTCCAATAAAATAGGGTTGGCAAATATCAGGTCGAAATATGAACTGCTAAATGTTAGCGGCTATGAAGTATTGCACGATGGAAAAAATTTTACGGTGGTATTGCCATTGATATGGAATAATACAGGCGATATGAAATTTAGTTTTATAAACAGGAGCAATAAAACAAATATTGATTAACCATAAAATAAATAACATGAAAATATTGATAGTGGAAGATGAAGAACTTGCCGTTAAAAAATTAAAGAAAACATTAAATGATATAGATGAAGGCGCAGAAGTTGTTGGCATTGCCGACAGTATAAATGGTACGGTTGAATGGCTGCAAAATAATCCCGCACCGGACCTTATTTTAATGGATATTGAATTAAGCGATGGCCAGAGCTTTGAAATATTCAGCCGGGCAGAAGTGAGAAGTGCGGTTGTATTTACAACTTCGTATGATGAATATGCATTAAAAGCTTTTAAAGTAAACAGTATAGATTACCTGCTGAAACCTATACAGAAGGAAGATCTTGCATCTGCATTAAAGAAGTACAGGCAAATGAAGCAACTGTATAAGGATGATGATACAAAACCCGCTTTAAGTGTGGATGCATTGGTGAAAGAACTACAGCAGAAACTGCAGCCGAAAGAATACAGGAAAAGGTTCCTGGTAAAGCATGGTCAAAAGCTTGTTTCCATTGATGTGGATGAGATCGCTTACTTTTTCAGTGATGGCAGGCTCAACTTTTTTAAAACAGATGACAACCGGAAATTTGTTGTGGATTATACAATGGATGAACTGGAAGATATGCTCGACCCGCAACAATTCTTTCGTATAAGCCGCGCCTTTTATGTTGCTGTGAAAAGCATCAGCCAGATACACGATTACTTTGGCAACCGTTTATTGCTGCAGTTAAAACCTGCTGTTGATAAAGAAGCTATTGTAAGCCGCGAAAAGGTATCAGATTTTAAGAGGTGGATGGGAAAATAAGAGCTGGGAAATAATCAATAATCAATGTTCAATTGTAAAATGCTTTCTGCTAATCCTATCCTTTATCAAGCGTAAAACCAATAGTTGTTCCCACATCTTCTTTGCTGCGCACATGAATACTTTTGCCATGCGCTTCAATAATATGTTTACATATAGCAAGGCCTAATCCTGTTCCGCCTGTATTGCGGCTGCGGCCTGTATCGGTTCTGTAAAATCGTTCAAAAATTCTTGATAAATGTTGCTCTGCTATACCAATACCATCGTCTGAAATTTCTATCAATACATGCTGCTCGTCTGTATTATAAACACCAGCAGTTACATGGCCATCGTTTTTTCCATATTTAATGGCATTGCTAACAAGGTTAATTAAAACGCGAACGATTTTTTCTTTATCGGCAAATACTTCAACCGGCTGTTCACATCCTTTTTTAATGCTGCAATGAATGTTTTTTTCACCGGCTTTTCTTGAAAGCGTTTCAAACACTTCACGTATAATTTCCTGTATTATAAATTTCTTTTTATGCAGTAGCTGTTCGCCGCTTTCGAGCTTTGTTATTTCATCAAGGTCGCGTACCAGTTCAACCATACGGCCTACATTGCGGGAAGCGTTTTCAAGAAATTTTTTAGTTAAAGATGGGTTTTCGAGAGCGCCATCTAACAAACTGTCAATATAGCCCTGTATGGCAAATATTGGTGTTTTTATTTCATGCGCAAGGTTTTGTAAAAATTCACGGCGGTAACGTTCATTGTTTTTAAGATCATCAATTACAGCAGCCTGCTGTTCCGCCCATTTTTCAACATCGCTGTTTACTTCTTCAATACTTTTTTTAGGCAGAATATATTTCTGGTAAATCTCTTCGCGTTTATTGGCTTTGGTTTGATAGATGTACTTGTAAATAACTTTTATTTTCCTGTAAATAAATTTATTTAAAACAAAGCGGATAAGAAAAAATGAAAGTATAAATACGATCACCAATGCAATAAGGGCGTCTATCCATTTAAAGCTGATGATATAGAATGCAATGCCTACAGGAACTGATAAGCATACAGCCGTAAAAAAAGACAGATTATCCGGAGAAATATTTTTGGTATTAAACATGCATCATCACCTTTTCCTTTCAAAGGTAAGCATTGGCAACAGGCTTATTATTCAGGCTAAGTATTATGCTTTACTAAGGCTGGGTTCCGGCTCGTATTCAAATTTATAGCCTACACCTTTAATCGTGCTTATGCAATTAACGCCAAGCTTCTGGCGTATTTTTCTTATGTGCACATCAATAGTTCTGTCGCCCACAATTACATCGTTGCCCCAAATTTGTTCCAGTATTTCATTGCGTAGAAAAACCCTTCCCGGTTTGGTTGCCAGCAGGTGCAGCAATTCAAATTCTTTTTTAGCAAGAATTATAGTAACACCGTTTACAGCAACTGTATATTTTGTGGCATCAATGGTAATGTTGCCTGCGGTTATAATATTGTTTTCTTCTGTTTGTGTTCTCCTGAACAAAGCGCTTACCCTGCTCAATAAAATTTTAGGGCTTACAGGTTTGGTTATAAAATCATCAGCGCCTGAATCAAGCCCTTTAATATGTGATCCTTCATCGCTTAATGCTGTTAGCAAAATAATAGGAGATTCTTTGAATCTCGGCTGTGAACGCAATGCACGGCAAACTTCAATTCCGTTTTTATAAGGCATCATAATATCCAGTATAAATAAATCCGGATTTACCAGCCTTGCTTTTTCCAGTGCATCATTTCCATCCTTTGCCGTATAAACCGTATAGCCTTCTTTTGTGAGATTATAGGAGATTATTTCAAGAATATCCGGCTCATCATCGGCTATTAAAATAATTTTGTCTTTCGGGTCCATTAACACAAAGTTTACACAAAAATAACCTGTGCTTTCACAATCTGCCGCATTTGTATTATTATCTTATTGTTAAGGGTATGGCATAATATTAGCCATAAATTTGCATAATTCACTTTAATAAATATTACCGCTGTTTAAGGGAATGAAAATGAGTATGATTAAACTGAAAAAAACTTACCTGCTTTTAGCTTTTGTTTTAGGATTGTCGGGTTTTGCAGTTGCACAATCTGCTGCCAAACCAGATATTCCGCTGGTGCGTGTTTATTTTCATGAGAAGATTGACAGCACGCAAAAGCTGATAAGAAAACTTGATGGCAAGAATGATGAATTTTTTAAACCCGCAGATAATGACGACCTGAATAACCGGCTTGATAAAGCATTAACTGAACGGGTTGATTCCATACAAGATGCAATAGAATCCAGTAAGATTACAGATAACAATGATAAAATACGTTACCTGCGCGGGCTGAATGAAGCATTGCAGCGTTTTTATATTGGCTTCAAATATCAAACGGTTAAATCGCCTGTTTTGCTGGAAGTAGTTTCGGGTTATAAAAACTGCATGGTGCTGGATCAGAAGAAGCAATCCATATTCCCGGAAATAAAAAAACACAGTTATGATGCCGGCGATATATTAGTGAATGCTTATGCTTTTAATGACAACGAGGGATTGCAGGCATCGAAAGATTTTTTAACGCTGAAGGTTTGTCATGAACATCCGGATCGCATGATGACGATACTCAGCAAGAACCCGGATTTTCCTTATACCGACAGTTTAATAGTAGTGGCCGCCCATACCCGGCCCGATGATTTATACACGTATGCTGCCGCTTATAATAAGTTTGCAGAACGCATTCGCAACAGTTCCGATAGCCTGGTTCAGCTTATTGTGCGTATTTCTAAAATGCCCACAGGCCGCATGTTTTTTCCTTTTCTTGATAATCTTTCTAATAATAAAATAAGCTTTGATGAAGTTGAAACTGCGTTAAAGGATGATGAAAAATATTATTCGCTGCTTGTAAAAACTGAAATTGATTATGCAGACAGGGTGCGCCGCCGTGATACGCCGCTTTCCATAATTGCATTAAGGCGCAAGCTTGCTGATAAAGCTTCGGAAGTCTATGTAAACGTTATTAATGGTTTGCATGAATCGCCTGATAATATTCGTTTTCGCAAAATTGTAAACCTTTCACCGCAGGAATTGTATTACCTCGCCGTGATGACGGAAGATGTGATTTATACAAGCAGTTATACGCATGGCGTTTATCCTTTTATCTGGAAAAAAATGAAGACGGGCAAAGGCGGTGACAGCCTGTTGTTAAGTGTAAAGTTTGACTATTTCAGGAAGTGGGTTAAGATGGCTGCCAATTATAACACGCTTGATGATTTTTTAAAACGGATGGATAAAGGCAATGCACAAATTTTAATGAAGGCTTTTGTGAACGGGCTTGAAAAATCTGCAACGCTTGAAGATGCTGTGGATGTGGCAGATTCTTATGCAAGCATTAATGATAAAGCCATACAAAGCCTTGTTTTGAACCAGGTGCAAAATAACCTACAGCAATCAAAACAAACGGCCAATAAGAAAGCAGAAGATATTTATGATATTTTAAATACGCTGTTCCTGTCCATCGATTCATCCAATCATATTGATCTTTCTGAAAAATTAGGTATTCCGCCCATATATTTTATGCCGAATAAAGACATGCGGGATGCGAAGGGCCGGATTATAATACAGCAGTTTTTTTATGGGGATGAAGATGGAAGAACTTTCTTTCCAATGTTTGTAAACAGCTTTAGAAACGGTAACTGGAAGATGCAATCCAATAACCAGTGGGTAACCATATCTTCCACCAAAGGCGTTCCTGTAACTATTTATACAAATAAACCTTTAGATGAAAAGCAAGGGCTTGATGCGCAGGCGCAGGGTGCATTAAACCAGTATTTGTATGATAATGATTTAAACCCCACGATGGTTATTCATCGCGGCCATAGCTATTGGTTGCCTTCCACGTTAGACCAGTTAAGCGATTCTGCCAGGCTGGTTATGCTTGGCAGTTGCGGTGCTTATCAGAACCTGAGTAAGGTATTGCAGATTTGCCCGACAGCTCAAATTATTTCATCTAAACAAACAGGCGCAGGCAATATAAACCAGCCAATGATCAATACTATTATTGATGAATTAAGGCAAGGTAAAGACCTTAACTGGCCGGTAATGTGGAAACGTTTTGGAGTGTTGTTCAATCACGGCGATTTATTTAATGATTATGTGCCGCCATACAGAAATCTCGGCGCTGTATTTATTATGGCTTACCAGAAAGAAGTAATGAATGAAGAAGATTAAGGAGCTCGTTTCACAACTTCCAAATGTTGACTGCTTATGTTTCATTAATGTGGCCTGTTTAGTGCCTTAGCGCCTTTGTGGTTTGCAAAAATTAATCATGGTGTGGCATTGATACAATTCCATCGGCACTGATTATAATAACCCGCTCACTTTGCAGGAAATTAAGCACAAACCACAGCTTTTCTTTTTTTATATGCCTTTCATCGTACAGAATATTTTGAATGGAAGCGTTGCCGCTATTAACTGTACTCAGAATTTTTTCTTTTATTACAATAAATTCCTTTTCATTTATTGCAACAGATTTTCTTTTCAAACAATTGTCGCAAATACCACAATCGTTTATTTCATTATCGCCGAAATAATTACCAATGAATTTACCTCTGCAAACCAATGTTTCCTGCATAAAGCGCAGCATTGTTTCAACACGTTTTGTAAAATCAGCTTTACGCTGTTTATATCTTTCATAGTTTATAACAAGGTATTGCGCCGGCGCCCTGTTGGTAACAAAATAAATCTGCGGCGTATCTTTTTGCGGTGTATAATCAATTATATGAAGAGACTGAAGCTGCTGTAATTGTTGCTTTATATTTTCAACAGAAGTTTTAATGAGCCTTGCAATTAATTTTTCGCTGATGGAAACTTTATTATCATAAATGCCTTCATACGTTCTCAGCAGGCATTTGATAACAGGCTCAAGTTGCGGATGCGCATTTTCAAAATCAAACAATACTTCTTTCGGTGCAGTAAATTCAACTGTTGGCGCAATAAAAACCGTTTCGTTAAAGCTAATGTATCCTTCCTGTTCCAGCATTTTCAATGTGCTCATGGCAGCAAATACATCCAACCGGAAATTTTTAATGAATTCATTCAGGTTAAAATTATAATAATTGCCTTCGCCAATGCCAACGGGTATTTGCAGGTAATCAACAAGGCATTGATAGATTCTTTTAATTTCTTTTATGGGCGGGAAATGCAGCTCCGGCAAGAGTTCCAGCTCTTTTTCATCTTCAGTGTTATACAATAAAACAGCATACGATTTTTTGCCATCGCGGCCTGCACGCCCGGCTTCCTGGTAATAGCTTTCCACACAATCGGGTACATTATAATGAATAACTGTTCGCACATCGGGCTTGTCAATACCCATTCCAAATGCATTGGTACAAACCATTACGCGGATTTTATTATCTATCCATGCCTGTTGTTTTTCGCTGCGCATTTCATACGGCAAACCTGCGTGATAAAAATCTGCATTTATGTTTTGAAGGCGAAGCAGTTCCGCAATTTTTTTTGTGAGTTTGCGGCTCTTGCAATACACAATACTGCTGCCTTTTACGTTATTCAAAACCTCAATGGCTTTATTTATTTTACTGTCAACTTTAAATACCGAATAAGAAAGATTGCTGCGTTGAAATGACTGCCTGACAATGGAAGCGTCTTTTAATTTCAGCTTATCTTTTATGTCTTCCAAAACAACAGGCGTAGCCGATGCTGTTAAGGCAAGTAAAGGCGCATTTATAATTTCTCTTAACGCTGCAACCTGTAAATAAGATGGCCGGAAATCATAGCCCCATTGCGATATGCAATGTGCTTCATCAACAGCAATTAAATTGATGTTTAATGATGGTAAAAACTCTTTGAATATCCTGCTTTGCAGGCGCTCGGGCGAAACAAACAGGAATTTATAATCGCCATGTAAGGCATTTTGCAAGGCTTGTTTTACTTCATAAAAGGTTAGCCCGCTATGCAGCGTAAGAGCTGCAATCTCTTTTTTTTCGAGTGTGGATGCCTGGTCTTTCATTAAAGCTATCAGCGGGCTTATCACCAGGCATAACCCTTCGTTCATTAATGCCGGGATTTGATAGCATATTGATTTGCCGCCGCCTGTCGGCAGTAAAGCAATCGTATCTTTTTTATTTAAGACAGATTCAATAATGGCTTCCTGCTGCGGGCGGAAAGATTCATAGCGCCAGTATTGCTGAAGTATGGAAAGGGGAGAAGGCATGCGCATTAATAAACTTCATCGTGAGAACCAATCATTGTAAGAACGGCCGTATCGGAATCAATTAAATCAACAATAATTCTTACGTCATAGGCAACACTAAAAGAATATTGGCCATTATAATCTCCCTGAAGTTTATGAAATTTTAAAATAGGATTATTAGGTTGTTGTGAAAATAGAAGTATTTTTTCTAAGGCTATTGTGGCAATGTCCGGCTTTCTTACTGAAAGCTTTCTATACGCCTTTCTGAACTTTGCACTAAGTTCAATCTTCATCGTTAATCATTTTCATAAAATAACCTTTGATTTCTTCCGGTGAAGAGAGTACTACTGTTTTTCCCTCATTATGTTCTTTTCTGGCTTGTTCTGCAGCTTCCACAATTTCCTGCCTTCTTAATTCAATCCAGCGTAGTTCTATAATACGTTTTAGTTCTTCAAGCTCCTCTTTAGAAAGTTCATCAACTTTCTCTGTTAATTCTGCAAATGTCAGCATATCTATTTTTTTTAAAATTACACAATTCACACAACTTTCTTCCAGTTCAGCCTTACGGAGTTTATGGCCAGCACCACATCGCTTAAACCCATTACCAATGCCCCGAAAGTTGGCGTTAAAAAACCAAATGCAGCAACAGGAATGGCAACAACATTATATAAAAATGCCCAGAATAAATTTTGTTTAATGGTGATATAGGTATGTTTCCCAAGGCCTAATGAAAGGGGTAAATTTTTCAACCCGTTATTCATTAGAACTACCTGTGCGCTTTGCACCGCAATGTGCGAAGCATCGCTTAACGAAATGCCTACAGATGCTTTTGCCAGTGCCGGCGCATCGTTAATGCCATCACCCACCATTGCAGTTGGAGCAGCGTCATTTAATTTGGCAACCCATGCTGATTTCTGTTCCGGCGTTTGCTCTGCAATAACTTCATCAATGCCTAATTTGGCGGCAACGGCCTGCGTTTTATCTTTTCTGTCGCCGCTTAATAAAATCGTTTTTATATTTTTTGCATGCAGCATTGCAATAATATTTTTTGCCTCGCTGCGAATTTCATCCGCTACATCAATCCATCCTATCAGCTCATTATTACGAATGATATAAACATTATGTGTGTCGTCGTTTGTTAAATGCCTGGCCGCATTGTATGATCCGGCAATATAGGTGCTGCCATTAAGCCCGGAAGCCTGCATGCCCAAGCCTTTTACTTCATCAATATTGCTCCACTTAATTTCATTGGCAGTTTTCCAGGAAGTGCTTATGCTTTTTGCAATAGGATGATTGGAAAATTTTTCAAGTGAATAAGCAATACGTTTACCCTGTTCTTCATCAATAAAAAACTTATAACTGGTAATGGTGAATTTGCCGGTTGTAAGCGTGCCGGTTTTATCAAATATTACCTGTTGAATATTGTTGAAAACCTCCAGGCTTCTTGCGTTTTTAAACAACACGCCGTTGCGGGCAGCTCTTCCAAGCCCCACAGCAATGGCTGCAGGCGTTGCCAAACCCATGGCGCAGGGGCAGGCTATAACCAATACGGCTATACTTCTTAATACACTTGCACTTACAATGTGATGCCCTAAAAAATAATTGGCTAAAAAAGTAATAACAGCAATGCTTAAAACCACAGGCACAAACACAGCGCTTATCTTATCGGCAAGCTGCTGCACGGGTGGTTTTTCAGTTTGCGCATCCCGCACCATTTTTAAAATGTTGCTCAATACAGTGTCTTCACCAACGGCTGTGATCTTTGCTTTCAATGCTCCGTTTTCAACAGTGCTTCCGCCAATTAATTTATCATTAAGGTTCTTCTCAACCGGTATGCTTTCACCAGTAAGCAAAGCTTCGTTTACACTGGCTTCGCCCCAGGTAATAACAGCATCCATTGGTACGGGCTCTCCCGTTTTTATTAATACTGTATCACCAACTTTAAGTTGAGTATTTTCTATGTGAATGATTTGTTCCTGCCTGCTTTCATCATACACAATTTTATTGGCCATTGTTTTTTGTGTAACGGCCAGTTTTTTCAAAGCCGACTGGGTTGTTTGAACAGATTTATCTTCCAGCCAGTTGCCCATAAAAACAAGCGTGATAATAGTGGCCGTAGTTTCATAAAACATAAACTGTTCCGGCCGGCCTGTTATCGTTCCGTATAAGCTATAAGCGAATGATGCAATGGAACCGATGGAAACCAATACATCCATATTTGGTACGCCGCCCAGCAAACTTCTTATACCACTTTTTCCAAAATATAACATGCCCACAATAAAAACCGGCAACGTCAAGCCTAACTGCACATATTCATTCATTAAAAAAGATATATGCACGCCAAGCATGTGCAGGAACAGAGGGGCGGCAAATACAAGACAGAAAATAAAACGCTGAAAATTATTACCCAGCAGTTTTTTGGAATTGCTTTCATGTGTATGATTGTGCCCGTGGCCATCATGATGATGTTCGTCCGGCACCACTTCATAGCCCAGTCGTTCTATGCCCCTTTTTATTTTTTCTTTTGGGATATTGACATCTTTATCAAAGCTCACATCGCCGCCTATAAAATTCACCTTCACATTTTGAAGGCCTTCCTTTTCAAGATATTTATTAATAGACAGTGCGCAATTAGTGCAGCTCATCCCTTTTACTTTCATGTTCACTGTTTCCATACTTAGAAATTTATATAAGCACTTATATATTGCAAAATTACCAAGCCAACTTTTCATCATAAAAAATATAAAATCAACCATGTTGCATTTTGATGACTGTTCAGGTATAATGCACCATTGCATTTTGCAAGTTGTTATAGGCGAAAAACAAAATACCAATAGGAGAATATCTGATAAGTGAGGAAGATAATGTGAGAAAAAATGATTGAATTATCAGCTATGTAAAGCTGTTGCACGATGAGGCCTGGCTGATGGATTTTGAAAGAACGCAGCGCACTGCGTAAAGCTCTGCTATTCTAACCCTTTGGATTTTGAAAAACAATGGTAATGGTGCCTGTTTGTGTGGTACTGCCTTTATTGAATTTAAGCTGGTATGCACGTTTTTCGGCAATACTGTTTAAATCTGCAAACGGGCTGCCGGGCTTAACTTTTGCATTGGTAACAGTGCCGTTTTCATTAACGGTAACATCCACAGAAACTTTACCGCCATATTTATACTGGTCCTGGAAACGCGCCCCGCCAGCCAGCCGCCTGCCCTGTAACCCCCTGCTTATGCTTATACCGGCGCTGCCGGTTCCACCATTGCCTGTATAACTGTCGCTGTTAACATTGCCGTTAGCTTTACCCTGGTCGCCTTTGCCGCCGGCAATACCCTGATTATTGCTTTTTGTATAACTGTCGGCATTATTGCCGCCACTGGTTTTACTGCTGCCGCCGGCATATACAGCCTTTGGTTTGGGTGGCGCCGGCGTTGGATTGGTAACTGGTTTTGTTGCGGCTTTTTTAACGGGATTATTAACCTTTGCAACTTCTTTTTTCTTTTCTGGTTTAGGTGAAGTATGAATTACCGGCACATCTTTTTCATCGTTTTCAGCCACTTCAGCCTGTGTTTCCGCTTCGGCCTGCTGAGATGGCGGTGGGTTATAATTTGTTTGCTGTTCTTCTGCGGGTGGGCCCGGAATCTGGGGCGGCACATCACCCAGGCCTTCATCGCTGTTGCCAAGGTTTACTTCCACGCCTGTATCTGCAAGCGGCTTTTGCATAATAGGCACCGACCAGCGCCATAAAACAAACAGTAAAAATAAAATACCAATTATACCAGCCGTGTAAGCTAATGCCCTGATATTTTTATTTCTTTCAAAATTTAATTCTGCAATGGTTGTATGCATGGAACAAATTTATTTACAGTGAGCTTAAGCCCTTGTTATAAAGATGCTAACAGTATGTGGATTACGCTGGCCATTAATTGCTTTTATAACGCATAAATGCAGGATGAATTTTATGAAGTTTGTTTAAATTTTGTTATGTGTTGTGTTCCGGTGACAGCATTCTTTCCAGGCATGTCAAATAAAAAATCGTTAGCTCTTTATAAATGATGAAATAGTTTTGCGGCCAATATTTTTATGATGCAGACAAAGTATAGCCAGTTTAAAGCCATGCTTGCTATTTCAAAAGCAAGCTTCAGGTCGATGCTCAGGAGCCCTTCCACAGTAATTTTCAGCATTGTTTTTCCATTGGTGTTTATACTGGTGTTTGGGTTCATAGGCGGAAGCAACGGGATTACACTGGATGTGGCTTTAAATAAGAATGCAGATACGTCAAATGTTATTTATTCTTCTATAAAAGATATCGGCAGTATTCATATTGTACAGGAAGATAGTTTGTTGTTAAAAGAAGACCTTGAAAAAGGAAACATAACGGCCATTATCAATATCGTTAAAAATACTTTTGAAAACCCTGAATATATAATCGAATTGAAAAGTTCTGAAGCGGTGAACCCGCAGAATATCCAGGTGCTGCAGTCAATACTTAAAAATATCATCAGTAATATAAATGCAGAAAAATACCCGCAGGCAGAAACAATAGCTGCAGTAAGCAACACAATTGAAAAAATTCCGGGCCGGGAATACCGCCGCATAGATTTTATTTTGCCGGGCCAGTTAGGTTTTTCTCTTTTAAGCGCCGGTGTATTCGGGGTGGCGTTTTCATTTTTTAATTTGAGACAGCAGCTTATTTTAAAACGTTTTTTTGCAACGCCGGTGCGCCGCACTTTTATTGTTTTGGGTGAAACGCTCAGCCGTGTTGTTTTTCAAATGATGACAGCCATCATTATCATAGGGCTTGGTGTTTTTGCTTTTAAATTCACGCTGGTAAAAGGGTTTATAACTTTTATGGAAATAATGCTGCTGAGCTTTATTTCACTTGTTGTGTTTATGGGTTTTGGATTTATTGTAAGCAGTGTGGCCAAAAATGAAAGTACTATTCCGCCGTTTGCCAATATGTTTACGCTGCCGCAGTTTTTGCTGGCGGGCACATTTTTCCCGGTCACTGTTTTTCCTAAATGGCTGCAGGTTTTTTGCAATATCCTGCCGCTTACGCATTTTAATAATGCCATGCGCAATATATCTTTTGAAGGAGCAAGCTTTATCAGTTGCTGGCCGGATATAGGGGTTCTTTTGTTGTGGGGTGTTTTAATTTATGCAGCGGCCGTTAAAGTGTTCCGTTGGGAATAATTAGCGCTGTATTGCTTTAATAACCGCCGCTGTTATTGCCTGAATGATCGTTGCCACAGGTGTGCCCTGAACCATATTGACCGCCGGATGGTGAAGAAGCATTCGTGGTAGTTGTTGTAGCAGTGCCGGAAACTTTGGCCGGAGACTTTACATCTTTGGAGCAACTGAATGCAGCGAAGCAAAACATTGATAACAGGCAAACGGTAAATGTTTTTTTCATAGTACTAAATTTTAAATTGTTTATTATAAAAACAGGCGGAACAGGAGAATGGTTGCCGAAAGTTGGCCTTTAATATTTTTTATAAATTAATAATGGACTTTTTCATTGATAATCAGTTAAATACTGTTTATTAATTAATATAAAATTTTATTTTAAAAATAAATGGCCTGAAACTTTTATAAATAATTGATTATGAGAAATGAAGATAATATAAGCGCTGCTTCTTCCTTTGTTATTGAATCGAAAGAAGAGCAAAACTATGTTATACCATTGCGTTACCGGCAAATGGAAAACCTGCACATAGTTTTCTGGCTGTTTAAAGACATAAGCTGGTGCTTAATATGGAAGCCGCTCGGGATTATGATGATAGTGCCCACCTTTATCATATCGCTGGTAATTGCCTGGAGAACGCGGCAATATATGTCGGAATTATGCCATAATGTTGCCATTAGCGTTTGGATTGCCGCCAACAGTTACTGGATGATCAGCGAGTTTTTTGGGTTTGATGAAAAAATTGTTTTTGGGGAGATGACTTATAAACACCTCGCTTTAATACCTTTTTTCACGGGCGTGCTCATTCTTGCCTATTATTATATTTACTGGAAGCCCAGGCATAAAAATGAACCGGAGACGATGTAGTGGTTGTGAAGTTGATTAATATTTGTTGTCAGTAGATTTGAGTCATTCGGACATAATGATTAAAAATTGAAATGGTTCTACTTTTTACTAAGTCTAAATACTCTGAAGCATTTGTAAATTGTTGTACAGTCCCACCACCAGAATATTCATCTTTACTTACCGTGTCAATAAGTTTGAGCTCATTGTTTTTAAAGGAAAGCCAAGCCCTCATTGCTAAATCTCTTTATACAGCTCATTTTAAGCTCAATAGCTGCATTAAATTTTTTGTTTTATAAACCGCTTGTACAAAAGCATCAAAATTTAAAGGCCGGCTTTAAGCTCTAATGGCTTTAGGGTGCCGGCTTTTTATAACCTTTTTTAAAAATTAAGATTGTGCAACAGTGACCAATGTTATACGCAGCCAAGCTGTTCGTTCGGAGCACAACTGTTTGAAGTGCGCACCAAAGTTTGTTCAAGGCGATGCTATGTATTTTTCTTTCTCTGTTCATTTTCGCAATTGAAGTCGTTTCCAGTATGTGAGTTGTCTCCAAATCCATTCTGTTGGTCCATATCTGAATTGTTTTAACCAATAAGTGCTAAACATAATTTCAACAAACAGCCACACGAAAGCAAACAGCCAAATTATGTGAATAGATAATTCGCCTAACTTGTTAAACCCAAAACCATATAACAGAATAATTAGAGATGCAGAAACCATTAAGTAGTTTGTTAGTGTCATTTTCCCCAAGGATTGCAATGCTGCAAAGAATTTATTCAACCCAAAATTTATGTAAGCGATAACAAGAACACTAACATAAAAGGTTGTTGTAGAAAGAATACCCAATGATAGAAGTGGAGAAAGTATATATTGATTTGCTTGAATAGTTCCGTTCATAAATAACCACTTAAAAATAAAATATAAAATCATAAGTGGTGCTGCATACAAGGCAATCTTATTAAATGTTGATTTTTTTGTTTCTACTAAATGAAAAAACTTGATGCGTAAAAGAAAATATCCAAATAAAAACCTGCCAAGCGTTTCTATGATGTCGTGCAAATTACCTCCCGAAACAATAAACATTCGGTAATAAAAATTGATATTGAATTTAAAAATTTCAGGGAGTGTTCCCAGCTTATACCGATTGTAAAGTTCTTGTATGTCGCTTGTGGTAAATGTTTCTGGTTGGTTACGGACTAAATATGAAATGAATACAGGAAGGACAAGCATAAACAACACAGCCCAAGATAAAATTGCCTTGTTAGATTTATTTCTAAACAAAAGCAAAAGAATCCCACTCATAGCATAGAGATTTAAAACATCTCCCCACCAAAAAATAGAATGAATAACACCAAAAATAAATAACCAAAACATACGCTTAACAAAAAAGAAATTAGGGTTGATGTTTCTCTTTTCTAAACTTTCAAGAATAAGTCCGAAGCCGTAACCGAAAAGAATTGAAAACAAGGTCATGAATTTCCATTCAAGAAAAACAGAATTGAAATTCATTAGAAACCTGTCCAAGGAAGATGAAATAGAATTCAAAATTGGTTCTGGTGTTTGCTGGTCAACATAAGAAGTAAAGTTGGAAATTAACACACCAATAAGAGCAAACCCACGAATTACATCCACAATAATTGTCCTGTCCTTTTGTTCTATCGGTAGAGTTGCTGTCATGCGTTTGTATAGTCATTAGGCCTATCCGATCTCTTTCCAGAGACGATGTAGCTACAGTAGTATGTGTACGCCGCTTTTCTTAAATTTTATTCATTATCTCTTTAATAGCGTTTTTAACACCATCAAAATAGTCTGCCTTTTTAAATGCAGGTACAATTATGTTATCAATAATTGTTTTTGTTTCCTCATTTGATAGTTTGTCTTCAATACCATAGCCATTATTTATTCTTATTTTTCTTTTGGCTGTACTTATGCCAATTAAGATACCGTTGTTCGCATCAATTTTTCCAACTCTCCAAAAATTGTGAATTGCTAAAACCAAACTGTCAAAATCTTCATCATGAATAAATGAACTATCAAAAGTAACAACCGCAATTTCATTCTTTGTTTTCCTTTCATAGTCACTTAGCATTGAGTCAAGACCTGCAATTTGGTTATTCGTAAAAATATGACCGTAATCGCTTGTCCAACCTAATGGCTTGATGATGTATGGAATTTTATAAGCCGAACAAATCAGCTGGTCATGGTCGTGGGCATTTGATTGAACTAAAGATTTAATGAAAGCTGAATCACTTAATATTTTATTTAATTCAACATCAGAACGGTCGTTATAAACATTTAAAAGACTATCAACAACCAATTTTTCCTTTATTAATAAAAGATTTAGATTAAACTTCTTTACTAAAACAGATGAGTTGGAACTTTGTCCAAAAGCATTAGAGATTGATAATAGCAAAAAGGGAATTGCAAATATTAAGCGGGTCATAACAAAGTGGTGTGCAAAAGGTTTTATTTCGTTATCATGTGCAACAAATAAATTAAAAAAAAGCTGCTACTCAAAATCAAACAACAAAGCATTATGCACTTTGCATAGTCATTGATCCTATCCCAGCTCACAACTCGCAGCCCGCAGCTCAAAGCCTTATTTTCCACCAGCCTTACCGATATCCGCAAGGTTAATAGCAGCAGGTTTTATTTCCTTTGGAATAAAATCACGGTTTACAAGTTCATTAATAGGTATCTCCTTTTTCAGGAAGCCAAGTTTTATACCCATGTCTTCAATGCTTTGCAGGTCTTCGTCGGTAGGGTTTAAGCTTATATATTTTACACGTTCGGGAGAGGAGGTAAGCACATAGTTCAGCACCTTTTCGTTTTGATGAAAATAAGGCGCTACAAGCTTTGCGGCATCGGCGCGGTTTTTTTCAGCCCAAAGACCGGATGCGGCTATACCGCCCACCAGGTCTTTTACCACGTCGGGGTTACTTTTTATCAGGTCTTCATGCACCACCAGTGCGCAGGAAATAAAATTGGGCCATATATCCCTTGAATAATAAAGAATGCGGCCAGTGCCGTCAAGCTCTGCCTTGGCGCAAAAAGGTTCGCCCACAAAATAGGCATCAATGGCGCCGGCTGCCAAAGAGGTTGGCATATCAGGCGGCGGAAGAATGATAAAAGTAATATCGTCTTTTTTCATTCCATAATCTTCCATCAGTTTATGAATAACAAAATTCTGGTTGCTGAAAAAGCTGGGCAGCGCCAGTTTTTTTCCTTTTAAATCTTTCAGGCTCCTGATAGGGCCGTTTTTAGCTACCACAATTTCAGAACCATCGCGGTGGCCGAGATAGCATATCTGAACGGGCACACCCTGCTCACGAAGTTTCATTGCCAGCGGCACAATCATAAAAGATGCCTGTATCTGTTTGGCTTCCATGGCACTTACAACTGTAGGAAAATCTGTAAACAGCCTTGAGTTAAAATTGGTATTGGTTTGCGTATTCTTTGAAGCGAAGTCTGTAACCGGGCAGGTAAGATGGCAGGTTACCGGGAGAAACCCCACGGTAAGTTCCCGCGTTGCTTTTTTGTTGCCGCCTTCATGAATCACATTATCAGCGGTTGCCATATTATTATCACTGCTGTTATTGCTGCGTTCCCACGGTTTAAAGCGGAGCAGTGCAAGACTGATAACTGTAAAACATGCTATGGCAATAAGCCGTGTTGCTTTTGATTTCATGTTGATTGCTTATTCAGTTAAATTATAAACCTTGCTTCATTTACTTTAATATATGGCAAAAAGCAAAGGAACAGGATTTATCAAATTTTTTGAAAAAAACAGCAGCGCTGGTTCTTTTTATAAAGAAATAAAGATAGTGTAAATGCTTAAATAACGCACAGGCGTTAGGTGGATTTAAGTGAGGTTTTCTAAAGCGATGAAACTTTTTTATCCCGGCATCACGTTAACTAACCTCTTCAAACCTTTGCTGTTGTTATTAAGGCTTTATTTATTTTTGGCGGCTTTATGACGTTAAAGGCAAAATATAAAACCATTATTTATACGGCTATTTTAACTACGCCGTTTATTGGCCTGTTTGGTATTACGCCAATCATCAACCCGATCATTATGCAATATTCCGGGCCGCCGCAGTATCCCATGCACCCGGGGCATCCCATGCAAATACCTTTTCGCCAGCAAAATCATTTTATTCCTTTTTTAATTGTAACCCTGCAGGTAGCACTTATATGGCTGCAGAATATTTTACTGCTTATTTATGGCACACGTTTATTTTCTGTAAAAAAATCAGGTAATGCCATCAGGTTTATATTAAGCTATGCTATTACCGCAGCTATTGCATTGATAGTAAGAAAAGTAATTTTTCACCCGGGGCCTTTTCCTTTTCCGGAGGAAAGAAATTCGTTTGAGGTTTTAATGCCTGTTATTTCTGCGGCTGCCACCAATACCATTATCCTTATCATCATACAGCTTTTGCTCATACGATATTCTGAAACGCAGGTGAGGATTGAAAACGCCGAACTTAAGATGCAGCACATACAGGCCGAACATGAAAAACTGCTGCACCAGTTACAGCCGCATTTTTTATTCAATTCATTGAATGCTTTAAAAACACTCATTAAACGCAATACGAAAGAAGCTGAAGATTACCTGGTAAAACTCTCTGAATTTTTACGCTTTTCCTTATCGCATAATGAACATACGGTTGTGTTGCTGCAGGAAGAAATGCAGTTCTCGCTTACTTACCTGCAAATGCAAAAAACAAGGTTTGGCGAAAGCCTGTTTTATGAAATGAATATATCTGAAAATATTGCGGCGCAAAAAAAAGTACCTGTATTCTCATTGCAACTGCTGGTGGAAAATTGTTTAAAGCATAATAAATTCACGCAGGAGCAACCGCTTAAAATAACCATTTATAGTGAAGACAATTATCTTGTTGTTTCCAACAATATGCAAAGCCGCGAACAGGCTGAAGCGCCATCGGGCGTAGGTTTAGCAAATCTTTCTCAAAGATATAAATACCTTGCCGGCGAAGACGTAAAAATTGAACAAACCGAAAACCACTTTACAGTTTATTTAAAGCTGCTGTAATGAAATCATCAAAGATTCCATTTGGCCATTAAAAGAAACAAAAAATAAACTGATGAAACCGAGCATTATAATTTTTTCTCACACAGGGGAATGTACATGGTGAGGTTCTCCCGAAACAAGTCCGGGACATGCATGAGACCATTGAAAAATCAAACTTGCACGAATGAAAATTGTAATTATTGAAGATGAGGCCATGAATGTGGAAGACCTCAGTTTAACACTCAGTGAAATTTCTTACCCGGTTGAAGTTGTGGCCGTATTATCATCGGTGAAGGAAGCAGCGTTTTTTTTCCAACAAAAGCATGACTATGACCTTATCTTCAGCGATATTCATCTCGGCGATGGTTTAAGCTTTGATATTTTTAAAGAGATTGATATAAACAAACCCATCATTTTTTGCACGGCCTATGATAAATATGCGCTCGAAGCATTTAATAATAACGGTATTGCCTACGTTCTGAAACCTTATAACAAAACAGCCATTGAAAAAGCTGTTTCAAAATTTGTTAACCTCACCCAAAGCAATAATCCTTATAATAAATTGCTGGAAGGCCTTAATGCAGTTGCCGATAAATTAAGGCATGAAGAAAAGCAGGTGCTGGTGCATCATAAAGATAAAATTGTACCTATTGCCACCGATTCCATTGCCGTATTTTATATAGAGAATGAAGTTACCAAGCTGTGTTGTTTTAACCAGTCTGTATACATGCTCTCTTCCAATCTTGACGATATAGAAAACCAGTATGCTTCCAAATTCTTCAGGGCAAACAGGCAATATCTTGTAAATAAAAAAGCCATAAAAGAGGTGTCTAAATTTTTTGCAAGAAAATTGCTGGTGCACCTTACCATTCGCTTTCCGCACGAAATAATTGTCAGCAAAACAAAAGCTCCCCAGTTTCTTACATGGCTGGCCAGCTAAGCTGCCCGCTTCAGCTTCAAAACTGTCCACTTCAAGTCCCTTTAACTTTTCATAACGATAAGGCGAAAATATTTTCGTCGCCGTTTCATTATGGGTCATGCAACGTTCGGCTGATTCTTCAGCGGAACCGGTTAAATGAGGGTAAACATGACCCATTTTTTTTAAATTAAATTAAACTATAAATATGTTGAACCTGAAACAGGCCAGGATTTTAAACAGGAATGCATGGATGCTTATGCTCCTGTGCAGTGCTTTCTACAGCTGTGATAAAACCGCTTCCACCTCCGATGATTATGAAGGTAACTGGGCACGCAGTTCAGACTTTGAAGGCGTTGCCAGAACGGAAGCCGTAACCTTTACTATTGATAATTATGCTTATGTGGGCACAGGCTATAAAGGCAGCGATACAAGATTGAAGGATTTCTGGCAGTTTGATGCTTCAACCGGCACCTGGAAACAAAAGGCTGATTTGCCAGGTGTAGAAAGAAATTCTGCCGTTGCTTTTACTATTGGCGAAAAAGGTTACGTGGGCACAGGTTATGACGGCGTGAATAAACTGAAAGATTTTTATGAATACGACGCTGCTAATAATATATGGACACAGAAAACAGATTTTGGCGGCACTGCGCGTTACGATGCCATTGGTTTTTCAGTGAATAATGAAGGTTATATCGCTACGGGTTTTGATGATAATTATTTAAAAGATAACTGGCAATACA
This sequence comes from Parafilimonas terrae, assembly GCF_900115755.1. Lineage (GTDB taxonomy): Bacteria > Bacteroidota > Bacteroidia > Chitinophagales > Chitinophagaceae > Parafilimonas > Parafilimonas terrae. The sequence continues at coordinate 104,657 of NZ_FOXQ01000004.1, read as the reverse complement.
ATCCATCTGCAGATACATGGACGCAGAAAGCAAGCCTCGGCGGTTATAAAAGAAAAGGCGCTGTTGTATTTGTAATTGATGACCTGGCTTATGTGTGCACCGGTATTAATAATGGCGATAACATTAATGATTTCTGGGTGTATAACGGCAATGCTGATGAGTGGACAGAAAAAAGAAAAATATCTGATGCCAATTCAGATGAAGATTATGATGATGATTATAACATTGTAAGGGACAATGCAGTTGCATTTGTTATGAATGGCAAAGGTTATGTAACCTGCGGCCAGCAAAGCGGCACCATTTCAACCACATGGGAATATACGCCTTCAACCGATTTATGGGTGCAGCGCACCAGCTTTGAAGGTACTGCCCGCATAGGCGCTGTAGCTTTTACACTTAACAATGTTGGTTATGTAGCCACCGGTAACAACAGCACTTACCAGTTTGATGATTGCTGGAGCTTTAACCCAACTGAAGACCAGTCCGATGATGATAACTAATTGGAAAAGGGCGCTGGCAATTGCCTTACTCGCTGTTTGCATTGCGGCATGTAATAATAACAATAATAATAAAGCTGATATAAATGCAAATGCGCATCAGCAGCACGCTGACAGCAGCAGGGTAGAGGTTTATACTTTTCCAACACAACAAGGTTTTGGATATTCCATTATTGTTGATCACAAAGAATTCATAAGGCAGGATTGCATTCCCGTTATACAGGGCAATAAACCTTTTCCAACAGAAGTGCTGGCAGCACAAACAGGCAAACTGGTGGCGCAGAAGATAAGGAATAACGAACTGCCCACATTAACGTTACAGGAATTAAATAACCTCGGTATAACGCAGCAATAAACCCGTACCGCATTACTGATGTATAAAATGAATTGTATCAATCATACATACAGGTATATTTTGATGTTCGCGCTTTTGGCAACCGGCTTTTTCTCCTGCGAGAAACAGGAAGTTGATTTTGGTGGAAGCGCTTTAACAGATGACCCCAACATTGTTGCAATAGATACCATCAGCGTAAATGCATATACCACGCAGGTTGATTCTTTCAGCACAGTTAACAGCGGGTATTTTATTGCCGGCAATCATTACGATAGTACAGTTGGCAAACTGCAGGCAACAGCATATTTTGATTTTACTATTCCATACGACAGTGCGCAAATGCTTAATGGCTGTACAAGTTGCTACTTCGATTCGCTTGTTTTGGTCACACAATTTTCAGGCGGCTTTTATGGCGATACAACAGCGCCGTTTACCTTAAATGTAAACCAGCTTACACAGCTTATTTCAGACAATAATACATTTGGTTATAATGTTACAAGCCGTAATTATACAACAGAGCCATTGGGAAGTTTTACGGCGACCGTCTCTCCCGGAAGGCAAAACACTATCCGTATAAAATTATCAGATGATTTAGGTAAGGATTTATATAATAAGATCCAGCGCAATTCAGATACCATTACCGACAATGATGTTTTCTTAAAGTATATAAAAGGTTTTTGCTTAACAGGCGCTTCAAACAATAACACGGTATATTACATGAAACCGACCGGGGATTCCAGCCTTGTTTTATTATACTATCATAAAAATGCGCCGCTGCCGGTAAATTATACTGTAAAGCTGCCACTGAATACGGAACACCAGTTTAATGGTTTTACAACAGATCATTCAGGTACCAACCTTTCTGTTTTCACTGCTAAAAAAACACAAACACTGGAAAGCAGTAAAACCGGCGGTTATGTGTATATGGAAGCAAATCATGGTTTGTGCCCTAAGTTTAATTTCCCGTCTTTGTATGCATTGAAAGAAATAAATAATTATGTAAATATTGTAAGTGCAACGCTGGAGATATATCCATTAAAAGGCAGTTATGGCTTGCAGTCTTTTTACAGCCTGCCCGATACAATAAATTTAAGCATACTGAATGAATATGATGAAACGTCGGGCTACCTGTATTATTCAGGTACGAGCACACTTCAAACAGGCAACCTGTATATAGATTATCTCTACGGCGAGAATACAAAATATACTTACGATATAACCAGTTTTGTAAATGCTGTTTTAAAAGCGGGCACATCTTCCACATACTATCTCTATATGCAGCCTGAAAGCACAGCTTCAAATTCAAACGAACAACGCCTCATTTTACACGCTTTAAATAATGGAAGTTTCAAATTAAAACTCAATGTACTTGGCTTGTAAAAAAAAATATATACAGTTTGCAAAGCTGCTGTTAAGCATGATTGTTACAATCAGCAGCACTGCGGCTTTTGCGCAAAACGTTACATCGCCTTATTCCATATTTGGCGTGGGCGATATAGAAACAAAAGACTTTGGGCGTTATTTTGGAATGGGCAGCACATCTATTGCTTTGCGTAATGGCGCTGCATTTAATTTCAGCAACCCGGCATCATTAACGGCGCTCGACCCAAAGGTGATGAACTTTGATTTTATCATGCGCGGCAGGGTAAGCAACTTTTTGGTACCTGGCAGGGATACAGTTACATCACCTTCCAAAGATTTTGCTATACGCAGAATATCATTAGCATATAAGCCGGAAAAAAGATGGGCATTTGCATTCGGCTTAAGGCCATACAGCACGGTAAACTACATGCTTAACGATTCTGCAAAACTCGCTGATAATACGAGCATATTAAGTAAATCAGTTGACGGCAATGGCGGGCTCAACCAGGTTTTCCTGTCAAATGGTTTTGCGTTAAACAAAAACTTTTCTGTTGGGTTAACCACATCGGTTTTGTTTGGAACACTTCAAACAAATACTACTTATACAAGCTCCGGCATTGGCCTTGATGTTACGAGAAATGAATACGATGCTTTGCATGCATTAATGTTTACAGGCGGCCTGCAATATGCCGGTAAATTGAGCAAACATATAACGCAGCAATTAGGTTTTACTATTTCCAATGCTGCTAAACTTACAGGCCAGTGGTCAACAGAATATGTTACCAGCGATTCAACCATTACAACAGAAGTAAATGCTGCAAAGCATATTACATTGCCTGTGCAGATTGGCGTTGGCTATGCACTGGTGTTTAATGATAACCTTACCCTTAGCGCCGATTATACTTCTTATAACTGGAAATATCAGAAAGTAAATTATCCCAGTTCCTATATTGATAAAGCATTTCGCTTTTCTGCGGGCGCTGAATATAGTTTTAAAGGAAAAGCAGGATTGCAGACTGTTGAAAAATATTATTTGCAGGCTGGCTTTTCTTATGAGCAAAGCTATATACACGTTAACAATAACCCTTTGGCTGATTATTCTTATTCAATTGGGTTTGGCAACAGGGTAACAAACGGTTTTGGCTACCGCATATCCAACGGCGGGCTGAGCTACAATTTAGGTTTTGAATTTGGCAAAAAAGGTTCAACAAGCAATAACCAGATACGGGAAAGTTATACGCAGTTTGTAATTGGTTTATCCTTCAAAGCTTTCTGGTTCAACAGCGCGAAATACGGAAAATATAATTAGTGTTATGTTATTGATAAATTGTTGTGTTTAATGTGTAGGCAGTGTAATTACTCACCACTTACAACTCACAACACAACCATTTCCCCGCAACATTTTGAGCATTTACCGCATGAAACATTTCTCCGCATAAATGATTAAATAATTTGAACACTTAAAACCATTACAGGATGAGGGCAGGCTGCATTTTTCTTTTGCTTGTTTTTATTGGGCAGCACGCATTGGCACATCATGTAAAAGGCGGCTATATACGTTATGAATATGCAGGCGCCGGCGCCTCTTCAGGCACATCAAAATATAAAGTAACCGTAACAGTGTTTTATGGCTGTGGCGTTGAAGGCCCAAGAACATCTGTAACATTACGCGCATTGAATGGCGCTACGGGTTCGCAGGTTTTATCAACAACTATTAACACTACTACTTCTGCCACATCTACTAAAAAGAGTTTCAGCAGTTGCATGGTTAACCCGCCAACAATCTGTTATGAAATTTATACTTATGTTACTACAATTACATTAACTGATATTACAGCCGGTTATGTATTGGCCGTTACAGATGAATACAGAACGGATAATATTATTAATATAGCCAATTCAAGTTCAACAGGTATAGCCATTACAGCAACTATTCCCGGTAATTCAGGCGCGGATTATCATGAAAACACAAGCCCTGTTTTTGATTTTAAAGACACAGCTATTGTATGTTATAAAGAAGGGTTCAACTACCAGTTTGCAGCAAGTGACCCGGTTGATAATGATTCGCTCAGTTATTCTTTTGGTAATGGATTGAATACTTCATCAAGCTCATCCGCTCCTTTTTTTGCATCGCTTACTTACAACTCCGGTTACAGCGGCGCAAGCCCGATGGGCAGCGGCGTTACCATCAATCCGAAAACAGGGTTGATATCCGGCACTGCGCCAACAACCACCGGTGAGTTTGTTATGGCTGTATATGTAAAGGAATGGCGCAATGGCGTACTGATTGATTCTGTGAAAAAAGAATTGCAGATATATGTTTACAATTGCAGCTTAACAGCGGCAGAGCTTGCACCGTCTTATACCAACTGCGACAGCTTTACCACATCATTTAAAAATGAAGCATCTGCTTCCAATATCAGTTCTTATTACTGGGATTTTGGCGTAAGCGGAACGAATGCAGATGTATCAACAGAAGCAACACCATCTTATACTTATCCCGATACCGGTGTTTATACTGTAAAGCTGAAAGTGGTTTCTACTTCCGGTTGTTCCGATTCAACTACATCACAGGTAGCTGTTTACCCGGCCTTCAGCCCTGGTTTCACTGTTTCAGGGAATTGTTACCAGTCGCCGTTTTTATTTAATGATACCAGCTACATTAAATATGGTTATATAACTTATCGCTTATGGAATTTTGGCGATGAAACAACTGCAGCAGATACATCGTCTTTAAAAACGGTATCATATACTTATCCATCGGCAGCAACAAGAACGGCTACGCTCTCCATTACATCAAGCAAAGGCTGCAGTGAAACAGTTAGCAAAACAGTGAACGTTACAGACAAGCCTGATCTTTCACTTGCTTTCAGCGATACATTAATCTGCAGTATAGATACATTGCAACTGCAGGCTTATGGCAATGGAAATTTTGTATGGACTGGCAACAACATCATTAATGCAAACTCGTCATCGCCTTATGTTTATCCAAAAGACACAACGCAATATATTGTTACACTTACTGAAAAAAGTTGCGTTGCCAGCGACACGGTTACGGTGAATGTTGTAGATAACGTATCATTAAATGTAATGCCCGATACAACCATCTGCACAACAGATAGCATGCAGATATTCACAACCAGCAATGCATTGCATTATCAATGGTCGCCTTCAACTTATTTAAGCAGCGATACTGCTAAACAACCATTGGCATTTCCGCCAAACAATACAACCTATACCGTTATGGCAAGCATAGGAAAATGCGTTGCTAATGATGCTGTACAAATTACCACAGTTCCTTATCCTGCTGTAACGGCATCAAACGATACATCTATATGTTATGGAAACACTGCACAGTTAAGCGCAACAATTAATGGCAGTTCTTTTACATGGTTGCCTGTAACCAGTTTGGTTAATGCAAACACTTTAACACCTGTTGCCGGCCCGATGGATACAACGGCTTATGCCATTACTGTATATGATACATTGGGTTGCCCCAAACCATCAACCGATGTGGTGGTGGTTAATGTGGTGCCTAAAGTAAATGCCTTTGCAGGCAACGATACGGCCGTAGTAATTAATCAGCCTTTGCAATTCAATGCTTCAGGCGGCGCCGTTTATTTATGGACGCCATCAACCTATTTAAATAACCCAGCCATTTATAATCCTGTTGGCACTTATCATTCAGCCGATACAATTACCTATACGGTAAAAGTATCCACAGCCGAAGGCTGTTATGCTTACGATGATATAAAAGTATATGTGTTTACAACGAAGCCCGACATTTTTGTGCCAACCGGTTTCACGCCAAATCATGATGGCCTGAACGACGTTGAAAAACCTATACTGGTTGGCATAAAATCTTTTAAATATTTTGGTGTTTATAACCGCTGGGGGCAGCGTGTATTTTTTACTGAGCAACAAGGCAAGGGCTGGGATGGCACATGGAATGGAACGCCGCAGCCTGCGGGCACTTATGTTTTTATTGCGTTGGGAACAGATTATACCAATAAGGAAATTTTACGAAAAGGAACTTTTGTGTTAATAAGATGAGTAAGCAGCATAAATTTATATTACATGATCTTACTGCAGAAGGATTAGCTTTATCAAAGAAATTCCAAAACAAACATCGAATGTATAACCCCCGATATCTTTTATGCCTGCTCGCATTCATGGTTTTTTATGCAACATCCTCAGCACAGGAAAAGAATAAAGTTGTGCAGGAAAAATGTGGCGCCATGCAGCGGCTTGAAATAAAGTTTCAGAACAACCCCACATTCAAAAAACGATTTGAACAAAAGCGCGAAGCTTTTAATGATGCTGTTAAAAGCGGTTATTATAAACTGCTTAAAAGCCGCAGCAGGCTTGAATCTGTTGCTACCATCCCCGTGGTATTTCATATCGTATTAAAAAACCCGGATGCAGTAACGGATGAACAGATACATGAACAACTGGATGTTTTAAACAAAGATTTTGCGGGGCAGAATGCAGACTCAACCAATATCCCTTCTTACTTTAAATCGTTGTATGGCAAATCGAATATTCAATTCTGCCTTGCCCGGCGCACACCCACCGGCGACAGCACCAGCGGTATTGAGCGTATTGTTACCACAAAGAGTTCTTTCAGTACTAATGATGGCGTGAAATATGCTTCATCTGGCGGCGCCGATATTTGGGATGATGATAAATATTTCAATGTGTGGGTTTGCGTTTTATCAAACAGTGTTTTGGGTTATGCTACTTTTCCTGAAGATAGTTCTGCTGATGCGGAAGGCGTTGTTATTGATTACCGCAGCCTGCCCGGCAGCACTTACACTGCATACAATGGCGGTAAAACTTTAACGCACGAAACGGGTCATTACTTTAACCTTTATCATATATGGGGAGATGATAAAGGCGCTTGTGCCGGTACAGATTACATTGATGATACGCCGAACCAGGCCGATGCAAGTGCAGGCTGTTATTCAGGCGTAAGAACTGATAACTGTACTACGGATGGTAACGGCATCATGTATCAGAATTATATGGATTACAGTAACGATGATTGCCTTGTTTTGTTTACAACAGAACAGGTTGACCGTATGGAAGATGCAGTGCTGGCTTACCGTTCTTCACTGTTAACTTCCGATGGTTGCCAGCCGCCTGTGCAATATGCTTACAATGCTGCGCTTCAATCAATAAATGCGCCGGCAGCAAGAATATGCAGCAACAGTTTAACGCCTGCAGTTACCATACAAAATGCAGGCATGCAGGTATTAACCAGCTTAAATATAACGGTGTTAATTGATGGTAAAAACAGTTCAACCTATAACTGGAATGGTTCACTGGCGCATAACGCAACTGCGCAGGTGCAATTGAATGATTTAACAATAGCAGATGGTATTCACACCATTGCTATTTATACTTCAGGCCCCAACAATAAGCGGGATGAGGTTACAGATAACGATACGCTTACATCCACTTTTCAATACTATGCAGCAGCGGCAACTGTTTCAGAAGGTTTTGAAAACACAACATTTCCGCCAGCAGCCTGGGATATTGTAAATCCTGACGGTTATATTACATGGCAACGCACCACCCGTGCGGCAAAGTCAGGTAATGCCAGCATTATGATCAATAATTTTAATTATAACGCCAACGATCAAAAAGATGATTTGCGCTTTCCGGATATCAACATTACTAATGTGGATTCTGCCTTTCTTTCATTTTATGTGGCGGCTGCAACTTATACTGATATTAATACCGGCAACAATACCTGGGATACGCTGGAAGTGCTTGTAAGCAAAGACTGCGGCGCAACTTATACCAGCATTTATAAAAAATACGGAAGCAATCTTGTAACAAGAACAACGCCAACAACCACTGAATTTGTGCCTGCTTCATCTGAATGGCGTAAAGACTCTATCAATCTTGCAGATTATATAAATGCAGGCAACATTATGTTAGCTTTCAGAAATACAGAAGAATATGAAAACAATATTTATTTGGATGATATTAATATAAGGACTGTTACTATCAATCCAAATTTAAAAGCGCAGGGCTTTTTGGTAACGCCCAATCCTGCCACCAGCAATGTTGCGGTACAGTTTTATCCGCAGCCATCCAACCTTAAAGCGATTGTTATATATAGTATGATTGGGCAAAAGATCATCCAGGTTAATGTAAACGGGGAAGCAGGCAATTATTATAATATCGATCTCAGTAGTTGCGCTGCAGGCATGTATATTGTTCAGGCAATATTCTCAGATAAAGTGTTGACGAAAAAAATTATTAAGCTGTAAACCGGTTAGCTATATAAGCAGTATTTTTTTTGCACGGTTTGTTCATGATTATATTTGAATAAGTAAATTCTTTGCCATGAAAAAAATCTGCCTGTTTTTTCTTTTTACAATAACTGCTGTATCATTCTTATCTGCCCAGCAAACTTATCAGCAGGAACAAAAAATGAATGCTTTTGTAAAAGACCTGATGAGTAAGATGACTGTGGATGAAAAGATAGGCCAGCTAAATCTTGTTACGCCGGGCGGCGCTGTTACAGGGGCTGTTGTAAGCACAGATGTGGACAATAAAATCCGGAACGGTCAGGTTGGCGGTTTGTTTGGTATAAACGGCCCCGATCAAATCCGCAAAGCGCAGGATATTGCTGTAAAAAATTCGCGCCTTAAAATTCCTATAATGTTTGGTTTAGATGTGATCCATGGCCACAGAACTATATTTCCTATTCCGCTTGGTCTATCCTGTTCATGGGATATGCCACTGATAGAACAAGGTGCACGCATTGCTGCCACAGAAGCTGCTGCTGACGGTTTAAACTGGGTGTATTCGCCAATGGTTGATATAGCCCGTGATCCGCGCTGGGGGCGCATTGCAGAAGGTTCGGGTGAAGATACTTATCTCGGTTCAAAGATAGCTGCGGCCATGGTGCGTGGTTACCAGGGAAAAGACATGGCTGCAAAAGATGCTGTAATGGCTTGTGTAAAACATTATGCATTATATGGTGCTGCAGAAGCAGGCCGCGATTACAATACGGTTGATATGAGCCGCATAAGAATGTATCAATATTATTTGCCGCCTTATAAAGCCGCCATTGATGCGGGCGTTGGCAGCGTGATGAGCTCTTTCAATGAAGTGGATGGCATTCCTGCAACCGGTAATAAATTTTTATTGACTGATGTGTTGCGCGATCAATGGGGCTTTAAAGGGCTTGTGGTGAGTGATTATACTTCAGTAAGTGAAATGATCAATCATGGTATTGGTGACCTGCAGCAGGTATCGGCCCAGTCGTTAAAAGCAGGCCTGGATATGGATATGGTGTCTGAAGGATTTTTGACTACATTAAAAAAATCTTTACAGGAAGGCAAGGTTACACAAACGGAAATTGATGATGCCTGCAGAAGAGTGCTTGAAGCAAAGTATAAAATGGGTTTGTTTGATGACCCCTATAATCATTGTGATGAAGCGCGTGCAAAAACTTCAATTCTTACTGATGCCAACAGGCTTGCCGTGCGCAATGCGGCAGAGCATTCATTTGTGTTATTAAAGAACAGCAATAATGTTTTGCCTTTAAAGAAATCAGGAACGATTGCATTGGTAGGGCCGCTGGCAGATAACCAGCGCAATATGCTCGGAACATGGAATATACGCGGTGAATACAATGAAGATATTACCGTGCTGCAGGGCATTAAGAATGTTGCAGGCAACGATGTAAATGTATTGTATGCAAAAGGCGCCAACATAAGCGACGATTCTATGATCGTTAAGAACATTAATGATTTTGCAAAAGAAATTGATGTTGATACAAGAACGCCACAGCAAATGATTGATGAAGCTGTTGCAACAGCAAATAAAGCGGATATTGTTGTTGCCTGTTTAGGCGAAGCTGCAGACTTTACCGGTGAAGCGGCCAGCATGAGTGACATAAGTTTACAGCAAAGCCAGGAAAATTTATTAGCCGCATTGGTTGCAACCGGAAAGCCGGTTGTGGTTGTATTATTTAATGGAAGGCCTATGACATTAAACAAGGAAGATAAAGATGCCGCTGCTATTTTAGATGTTTGGTTTCCAGGTACTGAAGCCGGTAATGCCATTGCTGATGTATTGTTTGGCAACTATAATCCTTCAGGAAAACTTACTACTACATTCCCGCAGAATGTTGGCCAGATACCGCTTTATTACAATCATAAGAATACAGGCCGGCCTTTAAACCCGGGCGATGGCCATAAGTTTAAATCAGATTATTTGGATGTTACCAACGAGCCTTTATATCCGTTTGGTTATGGTTTAAGTTATACAAATTTCAACTATAGCGATCCTGTTTTAAGCAAAACAACTATCAGTGGTATGGAAGGTTTAACTGTAACGGTTAAGGTAACCAACACAGGCAATTATGATGGAGAGGAAATTGTGCAATTATACCTGCATGATAAAGTGGCCAGCATTACACCGCCTGTAAAAGAATTGAAGGGCTTTCAGAAAATATTTTTGAAGAAGGGTGAAAGCAAACAGGTTGTATTCAATATTAATCACAGTGACCTGATGTTTTATAATCCAGACTTAAAACTCATTGCAGAACCCGGCGAATTTGAAGTGATGACCGGGCCAAATTCAAGAGACGTAAAAAAAGTATCTTTCTGGCTGAAATAAATTTTCAAAGTTTGAAATATAAAGTTTAAAGTTGAGCTGGAAATAATAAATGAAAACCGGTTATTAAGAAGCAGGTAACAACAATACAATTCATCAAAAAATTTACAGGTATATGAATGCAGGAAATATATTAACGATAGATATTGGCGGGTCGCACGTCAAAGCCATTTTATTAAATAAAGAAGGGGAACCTGTTTCAGAATATGTAAAAATACCAACGCCGCAGCCTTCCACGCCTATTAATGTATTAGATGGTATTAAAGAACTGGTAAAAGGCCTTAGAGAGTATGATAAAATATCTGTTGGTTTCCCGGGTTATATAAAAAACGGCGTAGTTAAAACGGCGCCCAATCTTGGCACTGATGACTGGAAGGATTTTGACCTGCAAAATTTTCTTGGGAAACTGCTGCGAAAACCAGCCAGGGTAGTAAATGATGCAGACCTGCAAGGTGTGGGCATTGTAAGCGGCAAGGGCCTTGAAATGGTGATAACGCTGGGCACAGGTTTCGGTACAGCTTTATTGTATGATGGCAAATTATTACCGCATTTTGAAATTGCACATCACCCTGTAAAAACCGATAAAGATTACGACCAGTATATTGGTGAAAAAGCATATAATCAAAAAGGTAAAGAACAATGGAACCGCCGGATGGAAAAAGTGTTTAAGATTTTAAAAACGGTATTTAATTATGATCGCTTGTATATAAGTGGTGGCAATGCGAGGAACTTAACCATGCCACTGGATGATAATATGGTTATCGCTAACAATAAAGAAGGCATAAGAGGAGGGGCAAGATTGTGGAAAGATGAAAAATGATTATTGTTGCCAGGTCAATTTAATATTAATGTGAGGCGTTATGCTATGAAATTGAAAACTGATTACAAAATATAAACATCTTCGAACGTCATTTCGACGATAGGAGAATTGCGAAGCAATCATCGAGACCTAAAAGATAAATATGAAAGAGATAAATCTCTTAGCTTTCAACCAGTCTGAATTTCAGGAGATGTCTCGTTTCCCCGACATGACGATACAAATCCCTGCTCAATTCGCAAACATCTTTATCGTTAAAATGCTCATCCAGAATTCACGTTAATATTAAGTAAGCGAGTTGTCAGTGGTGAACAGCTCAGTTTAAGGCGAATATTCAACAAAACAATGTGCAATGTTCAATATAAAACCCCTGCAAACTGAGCATTGATTATTGAACATTGCATATTGAATATTTGCAAACCCATCTTAAATAATAAACAGTTCTTAAACAACAAAAATATTACGGTTCAGAAAATCATTTCTGAATTTTCCTTTAGCATCATATTCTTTAAGCAGGCTTTTAAAAGCATTTATTTTTTCATACCTGTTTTGCAACTGAAGGCCTGTCATGGAAAACAACTTTCCCCAATGCGGTTTTGCATTATAGGCTGCTAAAGTTTCTTCAATTAAAGGCAATAATTTTTGTACTGCAGGCCAGTTTTGTTTCCAGGTAAAATGGATAGCTGTGGAGTTTTGTTTATAGCAAGGGCTAAGCCAGAGTTCATCTGCAGCAATACTCCTTATTTCTGAAATCAATAAATAGGGGCTTATTTTATCAGTAAGCTTTTGAACTGCCATGATTGCATCAACGGCATGTTCATCCGCCACAAAATATTCTGATTGTAGTTCTTCGCCGCTGCTTGGTGTAAAGCCCATCCTGAAATGCGGTAAACGCTCATGCCATGCGCCGGCTACACCCATTTGTTCTGTACAATGTTCTGCTGAAATGGATGCAATAGGATGCAGGTTTCCTGTTGCAGGCATTGCATCAAAAAATGCTTTCATGCCTGCCTGTTGCTCATTTGCTTTTTGCTTTATCCAAACTTCGTTTATATCATTTGTCCAGTCGGTAAACAGGCTTACACTGTAGCCGGCGCCCATAATGGTTTTAAAATTTTCTTTCATGGTATTGAAAGAAAGATGTTCAAAAACAAATTGCTTTATGTTATAAGTTGGTTCCGCTTGCAGCGTAATACTTGTTATAACACCGGCGGCGCCAAGATTTACTACAAGCCCGTTAAACTTTTCACCGTCTTTTTGTTTTGATAAATGATGAAGCCTGCCTTCTGCATCAATAAATTCAAAAGCGGTTACTGCTGCCGATAAATTTTTATTATGCACACCTGATCCGTGTGTTGCTGTAATACAAGCGCCCGCAACAGACGTATGCGGCAATGAAGCAAGGTTGTGCAGCGCTAAGCCTTTACTGTTGATCAATGGCGCTAATTCTCCATATTTCATACCGGACTGCATTGTAACTGTACTGCTGGTTTCATCTATGTGCAACACTTTATTCATCTGCAATAATGAAATAAAATTATGCTGGCTGTCAGCAATGGTATTAAAGCAATGCCTGGTGCCTAAAGCTTTAATATTCGCATGTTTTGCGATAATATCCTGCACTTCGTTTACAGAAGCAGCATTATATAGCCTATTGCTGTTATAAGTAATATTGCCTGCCCAGTTTTTGAGCAGATTAGGAGATGTTTCCATTAAATGCAGAGTTATATAAAATAAACCTTATCGCGATATTTGTATCGTATATTTCTTCATAAATTCCAGTTCATAAAATTATATTCACTCAATAAACAAAAATCAATTTTTGCAAATGCATAAGCCATTATTAACTGTTATTACAGGAAGGCCTGCTTCAGGAAAAACAACGTTGGCGCATAAACTTTCACGGGAAATAAACTGCCCTGTTATTTCAAGAGATGAACTTAAAGAAGGTTATATAAATACCATTGGTGATACATATAACAAGCCTGGTAATGAAGCTGACTGGCACATTTATAACACTTTTTTTGAGGTAGTAGGTTTTCTTATTTCAAAGAATATATCATTCATTGCTGAGGCTGCTTTTCAACATAAATCATGGGAAGAAAAACTTTTGAATTTTTCGCACCGGGCAACTATAAAAATAATTATTTGTGATGCGCCGCTTGCTACAACCCGGCAACGGTTTGAACAAAGGCTCTCGGATGATTCTTCCCGAGAAAAATTTCACAACGACAGGTTTGTAAATGAAGAAGGAGAACTAAACGTGCTGCTTACAGATGAATATAAACCGGTTAATATAAACCTGCCAACTTTAAAGGTTGATACCAAAGAAGGATATGATCCCGGGTTGAAAGACATCATCAATTTTATTGGGCTATAAAGCAAACAAAACCACGAAAGCAATCATAATAATGAATGCTGCATGCCGATATTTGTGCCGTATATTTTTCTGGCAAACTCAGCCATAAAAATTATAATAAATCAATAGACATAAATTTATTCCTGCAATGCCTGCATCTGAAAAAACGACTTTATTTACACTTAACTGCAACGGAAAATTGCTTGTTATTGATAAGCCTGTAATAATGGGCATTATGAATATTACACCCGATTCCTTTTATTCAAAAAGCCGTGTGCAAACAGAAGATGAAGTATTAAAAGCGGCTTCAAAAATGATTGCAGAAGGCGCTGCTATATTGGATATTGGCGGACAAAGTACAAGGCCGGGCAGCACAAGGTTATCAGCAACAGAAGAGGAGGAAAGATTATTGTCTGCAATTGAGTTAATTCATAAAAATTTTCCTGGTGCAATTATTTCCGCCGATACATACTATGCTGCTGTTGCAGAAAAAGTGATTGAAGCGGGCGCCTCCATTATTAATGATATAAGCGGTGGAATGATGGATGATAACATGCTGGCAACTGTTGGAAAATTCCCGGTGCCTTATATCTGCATGCATATGCAGGGCAGGCCGGAAACTATGCAGGTAAATCCTGTTTATGAAGACGTGGTGCAGGAAGTGCTTGATTTTTTTATTCTTCAAACAGAAAAATGCCGGCAGCATAACATTAAAGATGTGATCATTGATCCCGGTTTTGGCTTTGGCAAAACCATCAGCCATAACTTTCAGCTATTAAGAAATCTTGCTGTTTTCAAAATGCTTGACAGGCCTGTACTTGCCGGCCTGTCAAGAAAAGGGGCTATTTATAAAACGCTGAATGTTACAGCGGAGGATGCATTGAATGGAACTACAGCAATGAACATGATCGCTTTGTTGAACGGCGCATCTGTTTTACGTGTACACGATGTAAAAGAAGCTGCAGAAGCTATAAAATTATTTGAGGTATATAACAATGCCGAAGCAGTATCGTAAAAAGCTTAGGCAACCTTGAGTTTATTAAGCTTGCTTTTTTCAAACTTGGTAGAAGCGTATTCAAGCGTTACATGCAGATCTTTTTTGTTACTGCCGGGCAACTCAAACATTGCATCAGTAAGTATATGTTCGCAAATACTTCTTAAACCTCTTGCACCCAGTTTAAATTCAAGTGCTTTCTGCACCATGAAGTCAAGCGCATCCAAATCAACCGTAAGCTTTATGCCTTCCATTTCAAACAACCTGGTGTATTGTTTTATCAGGCTGTTTTTAGGTTCGGTGAGAATGGCCCGCAAGGTTTCTGCATCCAGCGGGTTGAGGTAAGTGATTATTGGCAGGCGGCCTAATAATTCCGGTATTAAACCAAAAGAGCGGATGTCCTGCGCATTTACAAACTGCAGTAAATTCTTGCGCTGGTCTTCCTGTTCTTCTTTATTTACATTAAACCCGATGGCATTTGTATTAATACGGCGTGCAATTATTTTATCAACGCCGTCAAAAGCACCGCCGCAAATGAAAAGGATATTTGTGGTATTTACTTTTATCATTTTTTGCTCAGGATGTTTCCTGCCGCCCTGAGGCGGAACGAGCACTTCTGTGCCTTCAAGCATTTTCAGTAAACCCTGCTGCACGCCTTCGCCGCTTACATCGCGGGTTATGGAAGGGTTATCGCCTTTGCGGGCTATTTTATCAATTTCGTCTATAAAAACAATTCCCTTTTCGGCGGCGGCCACATCATAATTACAAGCCTGCAGCAAACGCGTAAGCATGCTTTCCACATCTTCACCCACATAGCCGGCTTCAGTAAATACAGTAGCATCAACTATGGCGAAGGGAACGTTTAAAAGTTTGGCAATTGTTTTGGCAAGCAGGGTTTTACCGGTGCCGGTTTCGCCAACCATAATGATATTGCTCTTTTCAATTTCAACATCATCCTGCTGCTGTTTACGGGTAATTCTTTTATAATGATTGTAAACGGCTACAGATAAGATTTTTTTTGCTTCTTCCTGGCCAATTACATATTGATCAAGATAATTTTTTATTTCTAAGGGTTTGCGGATATTGAATTTGTATTGCGTGGTGCGGGTTTCGTCCCTTACCTGCAATTCCTGCATAATTATTTCCTGGGCATGCTCAACACAGTTTTCACAAATATGCCCTTCCTGGCCTGCGATAAGAATCTTTACCTCATCACGGCTGCGGCCACAAAAAGAACAATGCAGGTTTGACTGTTTTGCCATCGTAATTAAATAAATAAAATTTGATTAAAAAAGAAAGCAAAGGTAAAACGTATTTATTAAACCTTTGCTTTATAATATCCTAATAATTCAGCTTATAGCTTCTCAACTATTTCGTCTGCAATGCCGTATTCAACTGCCTCTTTGGCATCCATCCAGTAATCGCGATCAAAGTCTTTCATAATTCTTTCGAAAGATTTGCCTGTGTTTTTTGCCAGGATGTTTGCGCTTATCTCTTTAGTGCGCTGCATTTGTTTTGCATGAATTTCAATATCGGCGCTTGTAGCCTGGAAATAACCGCCAATGCTTGGCTGGTGAATCATCACTTCCCCATGAGGATATATATATCTTTTTCCTTTAACGCCGCCGCTTAATAAAATAGAGCCCATGCTGGCGGCAAGGCCCATGCAAATGGTACTTACGGGCGATTGAATCATTTGCATGGTATCATATATAACCATGCCACTTGTAACCACACCGCCCGGGCTGTTAATATAAAATTTTATTTCCTTGCCCGGTTTATCAGCATCCAGCAAAAGCAGTTTGCTTACAACATCACGGGCTGATTTATCTTCTACCGGCCCCCACAGGTAAACGGCCCTGTTTTTTAAAAACAGTTGCTCCATTTTTTTCATTAGGTAAGAAGATTGTTCCGGCTTCTCTTCTTTCTGCGGTTCGTCTTCGTCTTCATTTAATCTTAATGAGCTTATATTTTTCAAATCGATCATATTATTTAATTTGATATGGTTATTTGATTACTGCAAATTTTTTTGAGCTATTTTTTTTCTTTTCTTGGATTAGTTACCAATACTTCATCCACCACACCATAGGCCTTGCTTTCATCGGCGGTCATCCAGAAATCGCGGTCGCAGTCTTCTTCTACCTTTTTAATGTCTTTTTCTGTATGATGGGCGATAATGGCATATAATTCATGCTTTATTTTTCGAATTTCCTTTGCCGTGATTTCAATATCAGTTGCCTGCCCGCCAATAGCGCCAAAAGGCTGATGCAACATGATGCGGCTGTGTTTCAGGGCGCTGCGTTTTCCTTTTACGCCAGCGCACATTAAAATGGCGCCCATGCTGGCAGCCATGCCTGTGCATATGGTGGAAACATCAGGGCTTACAAACTGCATGGTATCGTAAATGCCAAGCCCCGCATACACGCTGCCGCCAGGGCTGTTGATATACATTTGAATATCCCTTGTGCGGTCTGTGCTGTCTAAAAACAACAACTGTGCGGTTACAATATTAGCTACATAGTCATCAATCGGCTCACCCAGGAAGATAATGCGGTCCATCATCAATCGGCTGAAAACGTCCATGCTGGCAACGTTCAGCGGGCGTTCTTCAATTATATAAGGAGTGAGATTAGTGATTGTGTGCTGCTTAAATCCATGAATTGTATTTGAACTTATTCCCCTGTGCTTAACTGCGTATTTTTCAAATTCCTTTCCAAAATCCATAATTATTATTTTAAAGCGTTGAAGATAAATAGAATCGACATCGAACCAAATTCTGTGCAAAATAAAAATTGAGACAAAAGGGCAGAAAATTTAAAAAAAATAAATGTTGTATTTAAAAATACTATACCTTTGCGCCGCTGATTGAATATTTAGGAACGAATTAGAGTAATTACATAACTGTTTTAGCCCCATTAGCAGGTAACAATTGATCGAAAAAAAATCTGAAAAAGCAAATTATCGAAAGTCCAATTAATCATTATTCTGAAAAGCCAAATTTTCTAAAGGGATAGCTATATCAAAGAAGAAAGCAAGCCTGTTTCCGATCGCAATCAGGATGTATTGTCACCAATATCTATTAATAAATGAACGCCCCGAAAGTGTGCTATTTATTGCTGGCGCTATGCATTGCTGCGTCATGCAAAAAAGAAACCCAACCTCTTAAAACCCAAACCTCCGGCACTGCCGCAGAAGAGTATTCTTCGCAGGCCGCACCGCAAACAACGCATGGCCTGCTTGTTGCCAAAGGAGGATTTGATGCTACAACAAAGCAGCTTGATTATGCTGGTATTAAACTTACGCGACTTAATATCTTTCTTTCTGAAAAAACAAAGAGCGGAGTTATTGACAAGTATTTGAAAAATGGGTACCATGTGCAGGTAAATCTTAACTGGGCAAACGTAGCTTTTGGCCCTCAGCCATTTCCCACCAACATTGTTAATGTAAAAAAGAGGGCTGAAGAATTTTTTAAATATTATGCCCCTCAAAAGGACCAGATACCTGTGGTGGTTGTGGAAAATGAATGGGATAATATTCTTTATCACAAAGGTACCATAGACCATTACCTGAATGAGCTTGCTGCCATTACAGAGGTAGGCCATAAATACGGTTTTAAAATTGCCGACGCGGGTATAACTTCCACCGGCCTGCGCAGATGGGCTTATACTCAATTTTCCCAGGAAGAAGCAGCCGAATGGTTTAGTCAATATTGGGTTGGAGGTAAATTGGCTAATTTTAATTTGCTGATAAAAGCCGTGAATTATTACGCTGAATCTATCCGCAATATTCCTATTGATTACCTCAATGTGCACTGGTATAATATTAATGGTTGTTTTGATGGTTTTGCTAAAAGCACAGATGCCTATAAAAAAGCTTGTAATAAAACAAATCTTATATCCAATGAGTATGGCATTAAATTAAATTCTGAAGAATTATTTGATGCAACTTTAAATGAATTAAACGGCAGGGTGGTTTATGCAATTGCATACAGCGGCACGGGCACGGGAGATGGAAAAACAGCCGTGCGGATAACAGATGCAATGCTGGAAGGTTTAAGCAAATAAAAAGTGTGATAAAGAACTGCTTTCACAAAAGGGCAGTTCTTTATTAATGCGATAATAAAATATTATCGCACATCGCAAATTATATTTGCGCAAAATTGTGCAATGGAAAGTAAGAAAGTTAGTGAAAGCATAACCGTAATGAACGAATTGGTATTACCAAACGATACCAATGTTTTTGGAAATTTGATGGGAGGAAGGTTAATGTACTGGATGGATATTGCCGCAGCCATGACTGCCAGTAAACATTGCAACGCCCCGTGCATGACGGCAAGTGTGGATAATATCAGTTTTAAAAACCCTATTAAGCTTGGCAATGTGGTGCATATTGAAGCAAAAATTACACGGGCATTTCATACTTCAATGGAAATACATTTAATGGTTTGGGGAGAAGATAACCTGCATCAATACAGGTATGAAAGCAACGAAGCCTATTTTACATTTGTTGCGCTCGATCCCAATAATAAGCCGAGGCTGGTGCCAGCCGTTTTGCCCGAGACGGAACAGGAAAAAGCCTTGTATGACGGGGCTTTAAGAAGAAGGCAACTCCGCCTGATATTAAGCGGCAAAATGAAGCCCAATGATGCCAATGAATTAAAAGCTTTCTTAAATAGCTGATACAAAAAAAGCAGGTTATGAACCTGCTTTTTTTATTTAAACACTATTTATTAGTTTACCAATGTACCAACGTTCAATCCTTCCACTACTTTTAATAGGTTGCCCGGTTTATTCATGTCAAAAACAACAATAGGAAGGTTGTTTTCCATGCAAAGTGTAAAGGCCGTCATATCCATTACTTTAAGGTTTTTTAAAATACATTCCTGGTAGGTAATGGTTTCATATTTGGTTGCTGTTATATCTTTTTCCGGATCTGCAGTATAAATACCATCCACACGCGTACCTTTTAAAATTACATCAGCCTTAATTTCCAAAGCCCTTAAAGAACCGGCTGTGTCTGTAGTAAAATAAGGGTTTCCCGTGCCGGCTGCAAAAATTACAACACGGCCTTTTTCGAGATGGCGAATGGCCCGGCGGCGAATGTAAGGCTCTGCCACCTGCTCCATTTTTATAGCGCTTAAAAGACGTGTGTCAACGCCTATGCGCTCAAGCATGGCCTGCATTGCCATACCATTAATGCTTGTAGCAAGCATTCCCATATAGTCGCCATGAGCGCGTTCAATGCCGGTTTCAATTTCATTGGCGCCGCGGTAAATATTGCCGCCGCCAATTACAAGCGCAACCTGCACACCAAGATCAGTAATGGTCCTGATTTCATTTGCATATTGCTCTATTACCGGTGCATTAAAAGGTTCAAAGCCATCAGCGCCATTTCCCATTAAAGATTCTCCGGAAAGTTTCAATACTATTCTTTTGTACCTTGGTAACATGCGGTTATTTTCAGATTTGATTATGAATGGCTGCAAAATAAGCGAAAAGTCAAATAGAAAAATCCCTGTTTGCAGACGGATGGGAAAATTTGAAAGAACAATTAAAAGCTGTTTGAATTATTTGTAAGATTAAATATGGATAATAATAAATAGTACATTAATGAAAGATACCTTATACTACAGCGATTACCTGCATCTTGATAAAATATTAGGCAGCCAGCAGCCGGAAAGTTTTAAAGAAGATAATTACCCGGCGCACGATGAAATGCTTTTCATTATTATACACCAGGCTTATGAATTGTGGTTTAAACAAATTTTATTTGAGCTTGATTATGTATTGAAAATATTCAGCAAAGAAATTATTAATGATAATTCTGAAGACCTTAACCTCGTATTGCACCGTTTGCGGCGCATTATAAAAATTTTGGAATTATTAAACCAGCAGGTAAGTATCCTGGATACGATGACGCCGCTTGATTTTTTAGAATTCAGGAACTTGCTCACGCCTTCCTCCGGCTTTCAGAGCGCACAGTTCAGGCTCATAGAATCGGTGCTGGGTTTGCAACTGGAAAACCGTCATCAGAAAGATTATTACAAGCGGGTAAATGAAGGCGGCTTTACGCAGGAAGACTATGCACGCATCACAGAAAAGGAACAGCACCAAAACCTTTTACAACTCATTAACCACTGGCTTGAAAGAATGCCTTTTTTTGAAGAACTGTTCTGGAAAAATTATGCGCCGCTTTCGGCAGAAAGCGGCGCAGGCCACGTATTCTGGAATGATTACAGGCATATTTATAAGGCAGGTTTAACGCAAAGGGAAGCCAATAAAATTATTGATTTCGATTACGTTTTCTTCAACATCATGCAGGAGGGCATTGCACCCGAAACATTAAACAATTTGAGAAGCAGTTTTTCTGCGCAGGCACTGCGCGCTGCCTTGTTTATAATGCTTTACAGGGATTTTCCCGTATTCCAAACATCTTATCAAATACTCGATACATTAATTGAAATTGACCATTTAATGAGCAACTGGCGGCATAAACATTTAATAATGGTGCGCCGCATGATTGGTATGCGGGTGGGCACGGGCAATACATCTGGTTCGGGTTACCTTGAGGGTGCATTGAACAAACATTATGTTTACAGGGATATTGCAGGCCTTTCTACGTTTTTAATTGAAAGAAGAAATTTGCCAAAGCTGCCTGAAGAATTGATAAAGCATTTGAGTTTTAATGTGTAGTTTTTATTGCCCTTATTATTTCTCTTTTTCCAGGCGGGCCTTTTAGTTTTTGTACAATAAAACCGGCAGTTTTCATTGCCCTTTGTACGGCGCCTTTGCTGCAATAGGTTACTAAGATTCCGTTGTTAAGCAGCAGGTCAAACATTTTTTTAAAAATGATTTCTGTCCATAATTCCGGTTGGGCATTCGGGTCAAATGCATCAAAATAAATAAGGTTGAATTTTTGCGCTGTATTGAAATTTTGTATATCAGCATTAGTTTTTATAAAAGAAAAATATTCATTCAAACTAATTAATTCATTCCATGCTGAATGATGAATTGCTGATAAACGAACGTTATTATTTTCCATAAAATTGTCATAATTCAAACTGTCCGCTTCTGGTTTTGTCAGCGGGTATAATTCCACGGCATGGTAAAAAATCTTTTGCTTTAATAATGCTGCTTCCTGCCATGTGAGCAATGCATTTAAGCCTGTGCCCAGGCCCATTTCAAAAACATGGATAGTTTCATTTGCATCAGCATACTTATTTAAAAAATATTTCAGCCCGCTGTTAATAAAAATATGCCGGCTTTCCTGCAATGCACCATGCGTGCTGTGATAAATAATTTTTTTTGAAGGAATGATAATGGTATGAGAGCCATCTTCTGTTATTTGTATAAGCCGCTGGTTACTCACTTTATAAAAATATTTCGCGGGGATGATAACATCTGTTAGCTTTAACATTCTTTTTTAACTAATTAATTCAAACATGAAAACACGTTTACTCTCAATTGTAATGCTCGGCCTTGCATTACATGGTTTTTCTCAAAACAATTTAAAAACGCTTATCAGGGGCGAGAATGGTACAACCAAACATTTTGTAAAGCTGGCACAGGATCAGCAGTTGCCATTTAATACTTCACAGGCGGCGAAATTGCTTGGCTTAAATGACAAAAGTTCGCTTGTATTGAAAAGCACGGAAAAAGATAACCTTGGCTTTGTACATTACCGCTTTCAGCAAACTTACCAGGGCATACCGGTTAATCATTCCATGTATATCGTAAACACTAAAAATGGTAGGGTTGTTTCTTTGTCGGGCACTGTTATTACAGATTTCAATGAAAGTGCAACTGCAACCGGTGCAGCTAAAATAAGCCCGGCCCAGGCAATAGCCTATGCACTTAGAAATGTGCCTGCAACCAAATATATGTGGCAGGACAAAGGCATGGAAGCTGCTTTAAAAGCACAGTTCAAAAATTCATCTGCAACCTATTATCCTGTGGCAGAAAAATGCTGGTTTTCTGAAGTAAGCAGCATTAACCCGGCAAACCTTAAGCTGGCTTATAAAATAGATGTATATGCTGCAGAACCATATAGCCGGGCATATTATTATATAGATGCCGCAACCGGAAAATTATTGGGCCGTGAAGAACGCATTCATACAGCCGACGTAACCGGAACCGCTAATACTTTATACAGCGGCACGCAAACCATTCACTCCGAACAAACCGGTACAAATGCTTATCGTTTGCACGATCTTTCAAGAGGCAATGGTGTGATTACTTTAAGGGTGGGGGGCGATGATTTTACCAGCACTTCAGCCAACTGGAATTTATCCCTGCCGGATCAAAACGCACTGGACGCACATTGGGGCGTTGAAATGACGTATGATTTTTATAAAGAAGTTTTTAACCGCAATAGTATTGATAACAATGGCTATGCTTTATACAGCTATGTAAACAGAAAAAGCATTTTATATCGCGATAACGCTTCCTGGAGCGGTACTGCCATGAATTATGGCATCCGGTCGGGCGGTTCTCAAAAAGGCGTTACCGGTATTGATGTAACAGGCCATGAGCTTACACACGGCGTTACGCAATATACAAGCGGGTTGGTTTATCAAAATGAACCGGGTGCTATGAATGAAAGCATGAGTGACATTATGGGTAAATCAGTTCAGTTCTGGGCAAAGCCAAACGATATTGACTGGCGCCTGAGTAATGATATGAATTGGTTTATAAGAGATATGAGTAACCCTAATGCTTATCAGCAGCCAGACACTTATAAAGGAACTTACTGGGTTAATGGCGGCAGCGATAATGGCGGTGTGCATACAAACAGTGGTGTTGGCAACTTTATGTATTACCTGCTCGTTACAGGCGGAAGCGGCACTAATGATAATGGTGATGCTTATAATGTTCAGGGCATTGGTATTGAAAAAGCTGAACAGATTATATACCGTACCGAGACTGCTTATCTTACAAGCACTTCCGTTTATGCAGATTGGAGGGAAGCCAGTGTAAATGCAGCCACAGATTTATATGGCGCTTCATCCAACGAAGTAGCACAGGTAAAAAATGCCTGGGATGCTGTGGGCGTATATGGAGAAGATGAACCTGCTTATTGCGTTTCAAAAGGATTAAGCACTGCCAATGAATATATTAATCTTGTGAATTTCAACGGCAGCGATTATGTGAGTGGTGACAATGGCGGCTATGGTGATTTTACTTCGGTAGTTTCTGATGTGGTTGCAGGCCAGAAAGCAACTATACAGGTTAGGGCAGGCTTCCCCGGTGTTGTGCGTAAAGAAGGCTGGACAATGTATATTGATTATAACGGCGATGGCGATTTTAATGATGCCGGTGAAAAGGTAGGCTCTGTTGTTGTAAAATCTGCAGCCATTCTTACCAAGACATTTAAAGTGCCAGCTTCGGCTAAGGCTGGCCTTACACGCATGCGTATCCAGATGCATTATAACACGGCTATCACCGATCCTTGTGCCACATTCGACCAGGGAGAAGTGGAAGATTACAGTGTAAATATTACTGCAGCCGGCGCTGCAACTGAAACATTGATAAGCGATATTTCGGTATATCCAAACCCAATAGTATCGTCTTCGGTAAAACTGAATTACACACTTGTAAACAGCGGTAAAGTAACCTTCAGGCTGGCCGATGCAATGGGCGTAAGCAAGAACAGTTATGAAGCAGGTGTTCAAACAAAAGGCAAAAACAGCTTTACATTAAACAACCTTTCTGCTTTGCATAATGGTTACTATTATGTGGCTGTTGAGCAGGACGGCGTGGTTATTGGAAAAATAACCTTGCTGGTTGCACATTAATCAACAAGCTGATAATTAAAAGGCTGCCGGTATATCCGGCAGCCTTTTTTTATGCTCTTATTTAATATTATAATATTCACAGGAATTAAGCTGGTTGCAATGTTGTAATTTCGCACCGCTTTTTAAAAGCAAGTTTTATAATGAAA
Organism: Parafilimonas terrae; assembly: GCF_900115755.1. GTDB lineage: Bacteria > Bacteroidota > Bacteroidia > Chitinophagales > Chitinophagaceae > Parafilimonas > Parafilimonas terrae. The sequence continues at coordinate 79,715 of NZ_FOXQ01000004.1, read as the reverse complement.
GCAGTAACAATGCCAGCCACAGTAAGTAACGAAAGAAAAAGAATCCACCCGCATAAGTTTACGCTTTGGGTTGCCCTGGGAAGTATTGTAATGATGTTTGCAGGTTTAACGAGCGCTTATATTGTGCGCAAAGCTGCAGCCAACTGGCTGGAGTTTGAATTTCCTTCCGTATTTTGGATTTCCACCGTTGTAATATTGTTAAGCAGTTTAACCATACACCTTGCCCTTAAATCGTTTAAGGCAAGGGAAATGCGGCGCTACCGCATGCTCATAACCATTACAGCAGTATTGGGCATTCTGTTTGGCGTTTTGCAATACTTCGGTTTTTCTTATTTATACAATCATGGTGTAAAAATTTTTGGTATAGGCAGCAATCCTTCTGCATCTTTCCTTGGTATAATTGTTGGCCTGCATGCGTTGCACGTATTAGGCGGTGTTATAGCATTGCTCATTATTTTTTTCAGGGCATACAGTTTAAAAACCAAAAATTATAATACTACTGCCATTGAGATTGTAAGCACGTACTGGCATTTTGTGGATATACTTTGGATATATCTTTTTATTTTCTTAAAATGGTTTTAAGAAAAAAACAGCAACGATTTTATTTTTTAAACCGTAGCCAATACCTTTGCCACCATACAAGTTTTAAATACACATGAACACAACTGTTACAACTACCGGAATGTGGAAGGGCGGAAGAAGTCCTTTTAATGTTGAGTATGGCAAGCTGATGATGTGGTATTTTTTGATGAGTGATGCTTTTACTTTCGGCGCATTTCTTATTGCTTATGGCACTACCCGTTTTGCAACCAATGGCTGGCCTGACCCCAATACGGTATTCCGCACTTATCCTTTTGGCGGAGAAACACATGCCCCGCTTGTGTTTGTAAGTATAATGACCTTTATTCTTATCATCAGTTCTGTAACAATGGTGCTTGCCGTGCACGAAGGGCATGCCATGAACAAAAAAGGCGTTGCAAAATATATGGTGCTTACCATTTTGGGCGGCCTTGCTTTCCTGGGTTGCCAGGCTTGGGAATGGACGCATCTTTATCATGAAGGTGCATGGTGGGGAAGAAACCCTTTTCCAAATGCAGATGGCACAATCAGCACAACCAACTTTACCAATTTCTTCTTTACAATAACGGGCTTTCACGGCTTTCACGTATTCTCCGGCGTAATAATAAACTGCATTATGCTTATAATGGTTTTACGGGGCGTATTTGAAAGAAGAGGCCATTATCTCATGATTGAAAAGGCCGGGTTATACTGGCATTTTGTTGATCTTGTCTGGGTATTTGTATTCACCTGCTTTTATCTTATTTAATTAAATAATAAACAATACTAATGGATCATTCTATAGAATCTTTAGCCGAAGAAAGGCATGCAGGCGGAGGTGTAAAGGAAATATGGAGAGTTACTATTATCCTTTCCGTCCTTACAATTGTGGAGCTTGCTTTAGGGTTTTCAATGATAGGGATGGATGAGCAAAGTTTAAAGCGCCATATAATAAAAGGCATAATTGTTATTCTTATGCTTGCAAAGGCTTTTTATATCGTTGCCTATTTCATGCACCTTAAGCATGAACTGCGTAATATGATAATGACCATCGTGGTGCCGCTTTGTTTATTTATATGGTTTATCAGCGCTTTTCTTGCAGATGGAAATTCATTTAAAAATTATAAGAACAAATGGGACCGAAACCATCTTGAGCACAGTAAAGAAAAGATGCCTGTGCAGGAAGAAGGCACGCACCACCTTGAATAAAATTTTGTGAAACACTTTATATTAATAAAATACCATCGCACCTTTGCGGTGGTTTTTTATTTCGGCAATGCCGTGCAATATTTTTAAGCATGACTAAAAAAGCTTTACTGGCAGTTGCAATAGCTGTATTAATTCCACTGGCAAGCTATTTATGGCTTAAGCAGGCGAGTGATAATGCAACAGTAATGCCTGCCCATTACCTGCCTGATACTGTTATAAATCACGTGGAAAAAGGCCAGATGGTAAATGACACAGTTTGGCATCGCGTAGCCAATTTCCATCTCGTAAATCAATTGGGCGATACGGTAAGCCTGTATGATTTGCAGGGCAAGCTGATAGTGATGGATTTTTTCTTCACATCATGCGGATCTATCTGCCCGCTGCTTACAAAAAATATGCTTACGATGCAGCGCTCTTTTGCAAGAGGCGGCGATATTATGTCTGCACCGGATTCATCTATCGTTCAGTTTATCTCATTCAGCATTGATCCCGAAACAGATTCTGTTGCAAAATTGAAGAAATATGCCGATCATTTTGGGATAGATCCAGGTAACTGGTGGCTGTTAACGGGCAACCGCGATACCATATATAATTATGCGTTTGAGCAATTAAAGGTTGATAAATTTGATACGGTTCCCATCAATCCCGATTTTGTGCACACTACAAGATTTGTGCTGATTGATAAAAACTTTAATGTCCGCGGTTATTATAATGGCCTGGATTCAACATCGCTTAACAAGCTTTCCAAAGATATTGGATTATTAATGCTGGCTGTGGATGACAATCCGCAGAAACTTCCATTTGATCCTGCTTTAATGGCTATATTTTTTGTTATAGCAATTGTGGCAACTATAGTGGTAACGCGTTTAATATTCCGTAAAAAAAATACAGATGAACCAACTGCCTCAGCCGGTAATACACAAGAACGATAAAAAAGCAACCTGGCTTATCATTATATTTTCTATTGTAATATTTGCTGCCGTAAGCTTTTTGGCAAAGTTTAAAGTTGATATTGATTTAGGGTTTGACATTCACATTTTTGCCCTGGCCAATGCTATTATTAATTCTGTTATTGCGGTGTTGCTTTTAATCGCTTTAATTGCTGTAAAAAGATCAAATTATATTTTGCATAAACGGCTTATGCTCGCAGCGCTTATTTTATCTGTAGTGTTTTTGGTTTCTTATATAGCGCATCATTTATTAGCCGGCGAAGCAATTTACGGTGATGCTGATCATAATGGTATTTTAAGCGATACAGAGAAGGCTGCCGTAAGTGGTTCGAGGCCTTATTACCTCATCATTTTGCTTACGCATATATTTTTAGCAGGCATTATTTTACCGTTTATTTTATTCACAGCCTATCGCGCTTTAATAGCAGAATATCCCAAACATAAAAAACTTGCCCGCATCACATGGCCATTGTGGTTTTATGTGGCGGTTTCAGGCCCGGTAGTTTACTGGATGATACAGCCTTATTACACCTGACATTTTTTGCTTCCGGCTTATCATTGCATGTGTTTATTTACGAAATGTAGAAATTAACGCCTGCATAAATTTTATTACCAAGCTACTATTTTCGTTGTATGAATTTTGAAATAATAGAAAACATTATAAAGAACAGGCGCAGTTGCAAACCCATGCTCATGAATGGCAAAAAGATTGATGATACTGTTATTAATAACCTATTGCAACTTGCCGATTGGGCGCCTACACATGCCCACACAGAACCCTGGCGTTTTGTTGTGTTTTCCGGCAATGCCGTGCAGCAGTTTTGTAAAGACCATGCAGATCTATATAAAGCAAATGCCCCTGCTGAAAAATTTGAAACAGCGAAATACGAAAAGATATTGCATAACGGTGATAATTGTTCGCACATAATTGCTGTTTATATGAAGCGGGGCAATAACCCGAAGATTACAAAAGTTGAAGAAATATGCGCTGTTGCTGCTGCTGTGCAAAATCTTCTTCTTGGCGCTGCTTCTTTAAATATTGCGGCTTTATGGAGCACCGGCGGCATTACATTTCATGATGCTATGAAAACCTTTTTAGGCTTGCAGGCCGAAGACCAGGTGATTGGTTTAATTTATCTTGGTTATACCGATAGTGATATAAAAAAAGGCAGCCGTATTATTCCTTTGGAAGAAAAAGTTGTTTGGAAAAATTGAGAGCTTATTCCTATTCAGATAATAAATCAGAAAGTTGAAGCAGCTCATTATGTTTGTACATTTTGGCCGGTTCATCAAAACAGCGTGCCAACTCTTCCAGCAAAACCTGTATTACACGAACTGCATTCATCGGCTTAAAATAAGATGGAACCAGCGGCACACTAATACGCTTGAAATAATTCTCAATATCCTTGTGGGTAAAAGGCTGGCCGGAAGTGGCATCTACATAAAAATGTATTTTCTTTTGCGGGTTACCATTGTAAGTGCCGGCATCATAATCTTCATTAAAAAAAGCAAGCACAAACTGTTGCGGAATATTAATTGCCTTTACAGGAATAGCAAGCAGTTCGGCTAATACAAGATATAATATACCATTTGAAAGCGTGTTGCCCTTTCGTGTTTGCAGCACCTTATGCATGAAAAAATCATCCGGATTTTTATATGCAATTTCTGCACCTTTCAGGTTATAATAATTGTAAACAATACTTGAAATTACATTGGCCTGCTCCAGTGGCGTAAGAAAACTATTCAATTCAAGCCAAACATTGCGCCTTATTTTTTCTATTTCCTGTATAACAGGCGATGTTTGAAGATCGGGATATTGAAAGCGTGCCACCAGCAATGCACCGAACAAAAGATCATGATATGCGCTATCCCGCCATTCTGTTAAATCACGCACAAGGTCTGAATAGTGCAGTTTATGAATGATCATTTCAATGCGTTCCTGCACGGCTTCACTCAATGTATTTTCCCAAAGATTTTCGAGATTGGGTATAATGCCTTTTCCATAATGCACAATGCGTGTGCTCACCGTAGTAAAAACTTCTTCATCGGGGTCATCAATTAATGTGAGCAAAGCAGATATTTCAGCGTTTTGATGCATAAATCAGGCACAAACTAACATCGCTAACTTTAATTTAAAGATAAAATAAATAACATCTGTGTATAAATTAAAACACAATATTTTTCTTATATAATATAACAGTTTGCAAGCTGAAAAAATTGTATGCAGGCCATGCTGTTTATCATTTATATTCGTGCTTCATCACTACGGGGTGCCTCACGGTTTAACCGGATAATTACAGGCTGAGATTATACCCATTGAACCTGATACGGATAATGCCGGCGCAGGGAATAGAATCGTCTGTTATTGCATGCACTCCTGTATAACATAACAGATGCATGAATTTAATTCAATGGATTAATATTTTGTGGGAACAGGTAAAACAAACAGGCTGGCTCGAATGGCTCGGTGTAAGTTTTGGCGTAGCTGAGGTATTGTTTGCAAAAGCTAATAAAATATGGCTTTATCCTGCGGGTATTATTTCTGTAATAATTACTATTTATCTTTTTTATACCGTTGGTTTATATGCTGAAAGCGCTTTAAATATTTATTACCTCATCATGAGTATTTGGGGTTGGTGGCTATGGATTTACAGGAAAGATAAAGCGCCGTTGCCTGTTACAAGATCAAATGCAAAAGATAAGAAGATAACAGTCGCTATTGTTGTAATAGCATTCTTCTTTCTTTATCTCATACTTAAAAATTTTACTGATTCACGCGTGCCTTTATTTGATGCATGGGTTAGCGCTACAGCATGGGCAGGCATGTGGTTGCTCGCAAAACGGAAGCTTGAAAACTGGATATGGCTCAACATAAGCAATGCTTTTGCCATACCGCTTTTGTTTTATAAAGAATTGCCGCTTTATGCATTGCTTACGGTTTTTCTTTTTGTAATTGCTATACAGGGATATTTTAAATGGAAAAAGATAATTAATGAAGAACAAAGCATTTGATAAGAAAACAATTGCAATATTAAGAAAGTATGCTGCTGTTGCAGATGAAAAGAGTGTATTGCAGCCGGAACAATTAAAGCTTATGTATAAATATGGATGGTTTAAAATTTTTGTCCCGAAAAAATATAACGGTCTTGCAATGAATTTGCCCGAAGCTTTGTTACTGGAAGAGCAGCTTGCATATATTGATGGCAGCCTTGGCTGGACGATTACCTTATGTGCCGGCGCCAATTTATTTGTTGGTTATATTGATAAAAAGATAGCAAAGCAAATATTCAGCAGGCAGAAAGTTTGTTTGGGAGGAAGCGGCGCTGCAAGCGGTAAAGCCTCTATTACCGATGATGGTTTTATTGTAAACGGTTTTTGGAAATACGCAACCGGAGCGCCACATCTTACACATTTTACTGCTAACTGCACTATTGAAAAAAATGGTAAACCGGTATTGGATAAAAACCAGCAGCCATTAATCCAATCATTCTTTTTTAAAAGGAGTGAGGTAAAGGTTATTGAAGACTGGAATACGCCTGGCCTTAAAGCAACGGCAGGGCATAGTTTTTTTGTTGAAAATCTATATGTGCCAAAAGAAAGATCATTCATAATTAATGCTGAAACAGCCACTCATGATGATGCTGTTTTTCAATTTCCTTTTTTGCAGTTTGCAGCATTAACACTTGCTGTAAATACGCTTGGCATGTCGAGGCATTTTTTAGAAGAATCAAATGCTATTATTAAAAAAAGAAAGCAGGCAAAAAAAATTACAATAAAGCAGTATGATTATTCAAATAAATTAATTGCAGATGCCAATAATAAAATTGAAATGCTCCGTACAAAATTCTATGAAGCTGCTGAAGCGGCGTGGAATGAACTTTTGATAAAGAAAAATATTCAGGCAAAAAGGCTAAACAATATTAATAAACTAAGTGTTCAGCTTGTAAAAGAATGCCGGGCACAGGTCGCTGCCATTTATCCTTATTGCGGATTATCTGCAGTTAACGGCAAAACTGAAATAGAAAGAATTTTCAGGGATATATTTACCGCCAGCCAGCATGGTTTGCTGAATTATCCGGGCGTATGAATACATAATTTTATAAATAAATGTCACGACAAAAAAGATAATAGCGAGAATAAATGCCATAAATCGAAAGAGATTATCTATTTAACTAAACTGATTGTGTTAGCAATAATTATTCTGGGTCTATATTTAAAATAATAGGGGGTGACAGGCGTATCAAAATCATAAAAGCATTCAGGTCCAACTTCGCTTTTATTATGTGTAATTTTATTTTTAACAGTGGTCAAGCTTACTCTTGCGTATTTCATTTTATTATACGGACTATAATTTCCGCACATATACAAGTTGCGTTTAAATGATAAGCTATGTGACACAACATTTTCCATTTCGTTATTGTTAGATGGAATCAAGTTTATAAATTCCTTTGTTGTGTCAAAAATCAGGCTGTCCATGGATTCGTTCGAACTATCATTTTCCAGAAAAAAGTAGCTGTCGTTTATAATTAGAACAAAGCCATTCTTGATAATTTCTTTGGGTTGACATTTAATATTCTTCGTGATAAAAAATAGTAATAAAGAGAGAAAAAATTTCATATATCATTTAGCTGAAAAAATAATTCACAAACTATTTCTTCTTCTTCCTCGCAACTTTCTTCGGCGGATTAGCTTTCAACTCTTCAATAATCTTTTTGGCTTCTTCAACCGTTAAATCCGCGGCACGTTCCTGCTGTTCTTTGGTAAGTTTATAATTACGTAATCCCACTTTTAAGTATGGGCCGTAAGGGCCACGCAGCACCTGTATCTTTTCTTTTTCAAAAACTTTTATGGTGCGTTCTTCTTTTGCCTTGCGTTTTTCTTCTATAATGGGAATAGATTCTTCCAGTGTTATGCTATAAGGATCGTATTCTTTGCTTAAAGAATAAAACTTTTTGTTGTGTGCAACAAAGGGGCCGAACCTGCCAATATTTACCGTTACATCTTCGTCTTCAAACTGCCCTAAATTTCTCGGCAGCTTGAATAATTCCATTGCTTCTTCAAAGCTGATGGTTTCAATACTTTGCGTGGGCTTTAGCTTTGCAAAGCGCGGTTTTTCTTCATCATTCACATCGCCAATTTGTACCATCGGGCCATAACGCCCCATGCGTGCAACCACTTTTTTACCCGATGTTTCATCCACACCTAATTCCCTTTCACCTTTTATACGTTCTGCATTTTCAAGTGTATGTTCTACGTCTTTTTTAAAGGGTTTATAAAAGCCATCAATCGTTTTTTCCCATTGTTTTTTACCTTCTGCAATTTCATCAAACTCATCTTCCAGTTTTGCAGTAAAGCCATAATCCATTATATCAGAAAAATATTCCACTAAAAAATCTGTTATTACCAAACCAAGGTCTGTTGGAAATAATTTAGAGCGTTCTGCACCTGTGGTTTCATTTTCTGTTTTTTTGCTGATTTTATCCTGCTTTAAAACAAGCACGCGATAATTTCTCAAAACGCCTTCTTTGTCGCGCTTTTCCACATAACCGCGTTTTAAAATAGTTGATATAGTTGGCGCATAAGTAGAAGGCCGGCCAATGCCCAATTCTTCCAGCTTCTTTACAAGCGAGGCTTCCGTATATCTTGGTGCTGGCCTTGTAAAACGTTCAATAGCCTGCATCTGGTTAAGCGTTAAAGACTGACCCACGCTAAGTTGTGGCAGCATGCCTTCCGTGTCTTCTTCCGTTGCATCTTCTTCGTCCTTGTCTTCCATGTAAACTTTAAGAAAGCCGTCAAATTTCAACACTTCACCTTGCGCCGACAGTTCCTGGTTATTGGTTGATATGGCAATCTTTGCTGTTGTTTTTTCAAGTTCGGCATCACTCATCTGGCTCGCGATTGTGCGCTTCCATATCAGCTCATATAAACGTTTTGTATCGCTGTCGTCCACGCTTGTATTTTCAATATAAGTTGGACGAATGGCTTCATGCGCTTCCTGCGCACTTTCATTTTTATTCTTGTATTTACGGGGCTGTAAATATTTGTTGCCGTATTGTTTACTTATGTTTGAATGAATATCGTTCAATGCAGTGTCGCTTAAATTCACACTGTCTGTACGCATGTAAGTAATGTTTCCGCTCTCATATAACTTCTGTGCAAGCAGCATTGTTTTGCTCACGCTGTAACCAAGTTTACGGCTTGCTTCCTGCTGCAAAGTTGATGTGGTGAATGGTGCCGCCGGTGATTTTTTTGCAGGCTTTACCTGTATATCGCTCACCTTATAATTGGCGCCCACACAGCTTTGTAAAAACGTTTCAGCATCTTCTGCATTTTTCTGCCGGATGCCTTCAGCTTTAAAACTTACATTTTTATTATTGATGTCCTGCCCGCTAAAGATGGCTTCAATTTTAAAACTGCTTACCGGTTCAAAAGCATTTATTTCCCTTTCTCTTTCTGCAATTAAACGTACAGCAACACTTTGCACACGGCCCGCGCTTAAAGAATTGCGCATGCTCATTTTGCGCCATAAAACGGGGCTTATTTCAAAACCAACAATGCGGTCTAAAATCCTTCTTGCCTGTTGTGCATCCACTAAATTCATATCCACTGTGCGTGGCTGCTGCACCGCTCTTTGAATAGCCGGTTTCGTTATTTCATGAAAAACTATGCGCTTTGTTTTTACAGGATCAAGCCCAAGTACTTCACATAAATGCCAGCTTATGGCTTCACCTTCACGGTCCTCATCCGTTGCCAGCCAAACTTCATCCGCTTTTTTTGCAACAGATTTTAATTCCTTTACAACTTTTTGTTTGTCTTCGGGAATAATATAACGGGGAGAATAATTATGTTTTATATCAATACCCATGTCATCTTTTTCAAGGTCGCGTATATGCCCATACGAGCTTTTAACCTCGAAATCGCTGCCAAGGTATTTTTCAATGGTCTTTGCCTTTGCCGGACTTTCCACTATCAATAAATTCTTTGCCATTCACTTTTATTTTTGTTGACCAGCAACCGAAACGCTACAGTCTTTTTATATATTTTAAGGCCTGCCGAATACACTGTAAAAATTTATTTTTTTATTATGCTGAAAATGTTTTCTGCGGTGGCCGAAACGCTGCAATATTAAAACAAACAAATTAAAGCCATGAAACATTGAGTTAAAACCGGTTTTTAGTACACAATCCCTGGCTGCAAGCTGCAGGCTTCATTTCTCAAATATTTTTTTAAGTAAACATTCAATATTCCCCGCCTGACCGAATCAGTCGGGCAGGAACAAAACAATACTCAATGTTCAATTATAAAACCATTGCAGGCTGAGCATTGTGTATTGAACATTGAGTATTGAATATTACTGTTCATTATCTTTAGCGCATAAGCTTGCAATTATGAACAGAAGAAAATTTATCAAAAACACATCTACTGCTGCTGCAGGAGTTACTATTTTAAATTTCCCGGTATTTGGAAAAAATGCACCGAGCAATAAAGTTATATTAGCCGTAATGGGCGTGAACAGCCGGGGCAGTTATCTTGCAAAATCGTTTGCTTCATTGCCTAATGTGGAAGTGGCTTATATATGTGATGTGGAAGATGGCGCCATTAAAAACGGTCTTGAAGCTTTGAAGGATGCACCGCGCAAACCAACTGTTATAAAAGACATCAGGAAGTTGCTTAAGCAAAATGATTTTGATGCGCTGGCTGTGGCTGCACCCGATCACTGGCATACACCGGCAGCAATTTTAGGCGTACAAAATGGTAAACACGTGTATGTTGAAAAGCCCTGTGGCCAAAACCCGTATGAGGGAGAGTTGATATCGCAGGCATATTCAAAATATGGCAAACATATACAAATGGGAAACCAGCGCCGCTCAATGCCTACGTTAATAGAAGCGGCGAAGCTTATAAAAGAAGGTATTATTGGTAAAGCATATTTCGCAAAAGCATGGTATGCCAATAATCGTGCATCTATCGGTGTTGGCAAAGTTATTCCTGTGCCTTCAACATTGGATTGGGATTTATGGCAGGGACCTGCACCACGCAAACAATTTAAAGATAATATCGTGCATTATAACTGGCATTGGTTCTGGAATTGGGGCACGGGCGAAGCCTGTAATAATGGTACGCATGAAATTGATTGCTGCCGTTGGTTTTTAGGACTTGATTATCCAACAAAAGTCACATCCGCCGGAGGCCGTTATGCATTTAAAGATGACTGGGAAACTACTGATACGCAGGTAGCATCATTTGAATTTGGAGATGAAAAAGCAATAACATGGGAAAGCCGCAGTTGCAATAACTATCCTGTTGAAGGTGAAAGCCGCGGATTTATTATTTATGGTGATGGCGGAACATTGGTGAATGATGGTGGCGGCGGTTATAAAATATTTGATACAAAAAACAAACTGGTAAAAGAAGGTAAAACAGATGTTGCTGCGGAAGCCAATAATCTTGTAAGTTCAACAGGCAATCTTGATTTATATCATTTTCAAAATTTTGTTGATACCGTAAGAGGTGATGCAAAGCTTAATTCACCGGTTAATGAAGGCAGTAAATCTGTATTGCTTTGCCATTTGGCGAACATTGCACAGCGCAGCGGCGGCGTTCTACATTGCGATCCTTCCAATGGCCATATTCTTAATAATCCTGAAGCCATGAAGCTATGGCAACGTGAATATGAAAAAGGCTGGAAGCCTGTGGTATAAATAGCAGCATAATGCAAAAAACATTTCTTACTGCGGCATGGCGCAACCTTATAATGGCTAATTATAGAATTGACCCGTTATTGCTGCAGCCGTATCTCCCCTATAAAACTGAGCTTAATACATTTAATGGCAAACATTATGTAAGCCTTGTTGGGTTTATGTTTGAGGATGTGAAGGTGATGGGGATATCATTTCCATTTCATACAAGCTTTGAAGAAATAAACCTGCGTTTTTATGTCCGCTATAAACAAAGCAATGAATGGAGGCGTGGTGTTGTGTTTATAAAAGAAATTGTATCAAAGCGGATGATAAGTTTTGTTGCCAATTCTTTGTATGGTGAGAATTATGTAACACTTCAAACCAAACACAAATGGGACAAAAACGATAATGATTTGAGTATTGGATATGAATGGAAAGTTGGCAAACAATGGAATCATATAAATTGTATTGCATCACAAGAGCCCGAAACCATTGCTGAAAATTCGGCTGAGGAATTTATTACCGAACATTATTGGGGCTATACATGTATTAATAAAACATGCGCCGGCGTTTATGAAGTTCAGCACCCTAAATGGAATGTGCATACAATAAAATCTTACGATATTGTTTGCAGCACAAAAGAATTGTATGGGCAGGCATTTGCTGAAACTTTAAACCAGCAACCTGAATCTGTATTTCTTGCGGAAGGTTCCGCTATAAAAGTGTTGAAGGGTGAAAAAATTTTTTAAATAATAAACTATATAAAGCAAATGCTTTTTGCTGATGGTGCTTTCATCTTAATGTCGTTTCACCGGTAGACGAATATGGAAACTTCCGGCTTCTCATTCACAGATTTTGTATTTTTATTGCATGGAAGTAAGAGAGCCGGCAATAGCTTACGGCAAGCAAAAATTTTCCGTGGAAGAATACTTCGAAATGGAAAAGGCTTCAATAGAGAAACACGAATATTATAAGGGAGAGATATTTGCTATGTCTGGCTCCAAAGTACCGCATAATGAAATTGCTGGTAATCTGTATCATGCTTTGCGTACAAAATTGAGCGGGAAAAAATGCAAGCCTTATAACAGCGATCAGCGTGTGCATATAGAAAAGAATACTTTGTTTACCTATCCTGATATTTCTATTGTCTGTGGTGAGTTGATTACTCTTAATAATGATAACTGGAATGTTTTAAATCCCACTGTAATAAGTGAAGTGCTTTCGCCATCGACTAAAAATTATGACCGTGGTGAAAAGTTTAAGCTTTACCGCGATATACCAACATTAAAAGAATATATTCTTGTTGATTCTGAAAGCATACATGTTGAAGTATTCTGCTTAAATGAAAATAATCACTGGGAACTGGAAGAATATAATTCGCCTGAAGAAGAATTGCATATAAAAGCCATTGATAAAAAAATCCTGATTGCAGATATTTATGAAGATGTGCGTTTAGTTTAAAAGCCGTTTGGATTATTTTTATAAATAATGGTCAAACGTTATCCATTTACTATTTGAAGCGTCAGATCATCAGAGGGCTTTGCCGGTTGACGGAATTATATCCCAATTTTCTCATTCACCGTTTTTAATATCTCAGCCTCCAAAGCAATGGCTTTGCTTTCAATATCCTTTCCTTTTGCAATAATGTCTTCAACAAAAGTTTTATCATCATAGCCCGAAGCATTTATGCGCACGTTCATAAAAGCGCCCATTACCGCACTGCGGGCGCATAATGCGCCAACGCCCGCATCTGAAACAGAATTCGGATTGCCCGTTTCCGCCATAGCTTTTATTACATGCATGCTCTCATAAGCCAATTGCATTACTTTAAACGGCACTTCAATAGCAAATTTTATGGCTTCCTGTATGGCTTGTTTGCGTATTTGTTTTTCTTCATCAGTTGATTTGGATAGACCCATTGCAGCCATTATTTGATTAAATGCTTTTGTATCTGCATACACCAACTGCATTAATTCATTTTTATATTGCTGCCCTTTATCAGCCCAGTCACCAAATTCTTTCCAGCGTTCATCCCAGCCCTTTTTATGTGATGATAAATTGGCGACCATTGTGGCCAATGAAATACCTAAAGCGCCAACATAAGCAGAGATGGAACCGCCGCCGGGTGCAGGGCTTTCGCTGGCCGTTTCATCAGCAAAATCTGTAAGTGTTGTGTTGATGAGTTTGCTGTCCTTCGCATCTTTCAGTAAATATTCAATAATCCTTTCTTCAGGTTTAAAAGGCGCCAGTTCATCTAATCCCATCGATTTTATGGCAATGCGCACCAACTCTTTTTCAGCAACGCCGGTAGAACGTTTCTGCTTTTCTAAAAAATATTTGCCCGCATCAATCATGGATTTTAATGGAACCAGGCCAACAAGCTCACTGCCTGTAACACGAATACCACGGGCATCGGCTTTTTTACAAACTTCATCAAAGGCAATATGCAAAGGCGTTATGCCAATATTGGTTACGTTCATGGAAATTTGGGCAATGCCATATTCTTCAATAAACCACCCAATAGCTTTTACATTTTTTAAACTGCCGGGAATAGTTACCGGCTTCCCGTTTTCATCTAAAACAGGTTTGCCGTTTTCTGTTTTCGTGCGGCCTGCTTCGCGTACATCAAAGGCAATGGCATTGGCCCTTCGCGTTGATGTGGTATTAAGATTTACATTATAGGCAATTAAAAAATCCCTTGCACCAATAACAGTTGCACCGCGTTTCGCATCAAAATCGTCCGGGCCAAAATCCGGCTTCCATTCAGGCAATTTTATCTTTTTAAAAAAGCCTTCATATTCACCTGCACGAATGATTGAAAGGTTATGGCGCAATTTATTTTTCTGTGCATGTTCATATAAATAAACAGGAATATGCAATTCTTCACCAACCATCTTTGCAAGCTGCTGCGCATATTCAGCGGTTTCTTCCATCGTAATATTGGCAACAGGAATTAAGGGACAAACATCAGTGGCGCCCATGCGCGGATGCTCACCTGTGTGCTTGCTCATATCAATTAATTCTCCGGCTTTTTTAATGGCTTTAAAAGCAGCCTGCACCACGGCTTTTGGTTCGCCAACAAAAGTTACAACAGTTCTGTTTGTAGCTTTTCCCGGATCAACATTTAATAAACGAACGCCTTCAACAGCTTCAATTTCGTTTGTAATTTGTTTGATGATATTTAAATCGCGCCCTTCACTGAAATTAGGAACGCATTCTATTATTTGCTGCATACAACAACTGTTTAAAAGATAAGCAATGCTTAAAGCAATACTTTAATATAGATGAGGATAAAGCTATCGGCAAAAATTCAATTCAGCAAATGCTGATAAACAAAGAACCTGGTTATTCATTTTGAATTATTGCCACAGATTTTTACCTATGGCAATAACTGAAACTACGTTAGCCGTTTTTTAATAAGATCGTTGTTGAAATAAATTAAAAAGTAATCATCAGGCTTTGCTCAAAGCAAGCTCCCTGTTAGCGGCCTCAAATATTTTCTTCTCTTTCCAGTGATACCATTTATGCGGCATGGCTTTTTTCATCAGTGTATCAATATTACGCATGCCGGCAATATTCCACAGGCCTTTCAGCTTGCCGCTTACAGAACTGTTCAATGCACGCAGGCTCATGGCAAAACCACTGTCTAAATATTCCATGTGATGCCAGTAACCGCCGGGCATGAATAAAGTATCGCCATGTTCAAGCGTAACTTCAAGACCATTGGCAATTTCGAGCGCCGGAAATCTTTTAGTATCGAGTTTACTTTTATCCGCATCATAATAATTGCTGAAATCTGCAAGGCTTAATACTTCAAACGGCTTGCGGTATAATTTATATTGTTCGCTATAAGGGAATAATAAAACCTTCTTTCTGCCTGCAAACTGCGTGTGCAGGATATGGCTTAAATCAATATCAAAATGAATATGTGTGATAGAACCCTGGCCGCCGGTAAACAACATGGGCACACGTTTTACAAAGCCTTTCATATATTCATCAGGCCATGTAAAATCTTTGGTAAGCTGCGGCGCATGGCTAAATATATTGAATAAAAAAATGCGCCATGCTGCAGGCCCTTTGCGAATCATATCCACATATTCACCAAAGGTTGTATAATCGTCGGCTTTGTTTACAGGCGTATATGCATCGCTCTTTACATTATTGTAAATGCCTACTTTTTTATCGCCCACAATCTCTTTAAAATAATCCCAGTTCCACTTAGAATAAGCCTGCCATTTTTTTGAAAAATTTTTTATTACAACAGGAGTGTTGGTGCTGAAATAATTGCGTTTAAAATCTGCTGGGCTTATATCATCAACAACAGTTACCGGTTTTAAATGCATACGAAAAATTTAATTTGCAAAAGTAGTTGGCTGTATTGTTAACGCAAAGTTGATATTCGTCAATTAACTGTCATTAAAAGCTTCGTTATACCCTTATCTTGCGGTAAACTTTTTATTATGCGCATCATAAGTTATAATGTAAATGGCATTCGCGCTGCTTTAAAAAAAGGCTTGCTTGACTGGATGAAAACAGACCCTGCTGATGTTATATGCCTGCAGGAAACAAAAGCGCATAAAGATAATGTTGCCCACGAACAAATAACGGATTTGGGATATTACGATTACTGGTATTCCGCGCAAAAAAAGGGTTACAGCGGTGTTGCTGTTTTTTCTAAAGTCGAGCCATCGAATGTCGTATATGGAACAGGCCATAAAGTAAGCGATGATGAAGGCCGTGTGTTACAGCTTGATTTTGGTGATGTTCGTTTGATCAACGCTTATTTTCCTTCGGGCACCACGGGCGAATTGCGGCAATCATTTAAATACGAATGGCTGGAAGGATTTTTTAATTACCTCGAAAAGTTGAAACAAACACATCCTAAACTTATTCTTTGCGGCGATTATAATATTGCCCATAAAGAAATAGATATTCATAATCCCAAAGGCAATGTAAAAACATCTGGCTTTTTACCAGAAGAAAGGGCATGGATGGATAAGCTTTTTACGAATGGGTGGGTGGATGCTTTTCGTGTGATAAGGCCGGAGCCGCATAGATACAGTTGGTGGAGCCAGCGGTTTCCTTCGGTAAGGGCTCAAAATAAAGGATGGAGAATAGATTATATTAATGTAACAGAACCTTTAAAAAATACTATAAAAGATGCAGAGATTTATCCTGATGTAAAGCATAGCGATCACTGCCCTGTTTATCTTGAAATTGATGTATAAGCCAGTTTAATTTTCGCTATCTGTGGCAATCAAACTCTGATAATGAATTTTTATAATCATTTTTTTAGCTAAATAATTTTCAGTATGTTTATCTATAACGTTACAACAAAAGTGAGCTGGAATATTCACGATGCATGGCTGAAATGCATGCAGCAGGAGTATATGCCTGCGATGATTGCCACAGGTTGTTTTATAAAATACCAGCTCTCAAAACTGCAGGAACAGAATGAAGAAGAAGGGCCAACTTATGTGGTGCAATATTTTGCAGAAAGCAAAGCTTTATATAACCGTTATATAGAATTTTATGCCGATGTGTTTAGAAAAGAGTATGCAGAAAAGTGGGGCAATAACCTCGTTGATTTCAGAACATTGCTTGAAGTAATTGAATAAATTGTTTTAATATTACCTGCAAACGCAAAAAATATTTTGATAAGTGTAAAAAGAAAATACATTTGTCACCCATTAAAAATTCAAAATAACATACTATGAACAAAGCTGAATTAGTTGCTAAAATTGCCGACGATGCTGGCCTAAGCAAATCCCAGGCTAACGCTGCACTTGATGCCTTTACCGGCGCTGTAACCAAAGCACTTAAATCCGGAAACAAAGTTACATTAGTTGGTTTCGGTACTTTTTCTGTTACAAAGCGTAATGCCCGCACAGGCCGCAATCCGCAAACCGGCGCAACCATTAAAATAAAAGCTAAAAAGGTTGCCCGTTTTAAAGCAGGTAAAGAATTATCAGCTAAGTTATAAATGTAAATTGTGAATAGTGAGTGGTGTAATGATGAGTAATATTATAATTCAACTGAAAGATTAAATTCAATAATCAGCACAACACTACTCTATAAATTTTCGTATTAATAAACAGAAACTATGGGCAGAGGAGATAAGAAAACAAAAAAAGGAAAAATATTCAAAGGTTCTTTTGGAAAAAGCAGGCCTGCAAAAACTGCAAAGCCTGTTAAAAAAGCAAAAGAAGAAAAATCTGAATAGCGCTGTAATTTATGGCGCTAATCTTTCAGCCTTCCAACTCCCTTCGTCGGTTTTGGTATATGAAATGCGGTCGTGCAAACGACTGCTTCGTCCTTGCCAGAACTCAATTCTTAAAGGCATTACCCGGTAACCACCCCAGTGTGGCGGCCGGGGAATGCTGTTTTTAAATTCACCTGTATATCTCGCTACATTTTCTTCCAGCACATCGCGGCTTTTAATTACAGTGCTTTGAGGCGATGCCCATGCTCCTATGCGGCTTCCTTGCGGCCTTGAAAAAAAATACGCATCGCTTTCTGCAGCATCTGTTTTTTCAACAGTGCCTTCAATTCTCACCTGGCGTTCAATTTCTTTCCAGAAAAAAGTTAAGGCTGCAAACGGATTTTCTGCAAGTTCATTGCCTTTACGGCTGTTATAATTGGTAAAGAAAACAAAACCATTTTCATCAAAACCCTTCAACAAAACTATTCTTGCCGAAGGCCTGCCGTCTTTGGTTGCGGTTGATAGTGTCATTGCATTTACTTCCAGTATTTCACTGTGCATGGCATCGTTCCACCACCGGCTGAATTGTTCTATGGGGTTTGTTGCAATGTCATCTTCATTCAAAGCAAGTAAGCTGTAATCTTTTCTTATATCTGCAATATTTGTATTCATGTAATGACGTTTTCTGTCAGCGTAAAATTAAAAACCAGCCTGTTGCTTAAGATATCAACGGGCTGGTTTGTTTATCATTTTTATGTCCATTTATCCTGCCAGGATAATGAGGCTATTCGCTTTTTGTGGGCAGGTTTATCCAGTTATGGCCATCTCTTGCAATTAATGCTTCGGCATCTTCAGGCCCCCAGCTATCAGGCGCATAATTGGGGAAATCAATCGGCGGGCGCTGTTCCCACGCTTCAATAATAGGCATTACCACTTCCCACGCTGCTTCCACCTGGTCGGCACGCATAAACTGAGCAGGGTTACCTTCCATTACATCAAGCAATAATGTTTCGTATGCTTCCGGTTCATGTTCATCAGGATAAGCTTCTGTATAACTGAAAATCATATCAACAGGGCTTAATGACATAGTCTGCCCCGGCCGTTTTGCCTGGAAGCGAAGGCGTATATCCATTTCAGGCTGAATGCTGATGGTTAAGCGGTTAGGCCGCCATGTTTCTGCTGCTTCGGCGGGAAAAGCATAATGCGGTGCAGGCCTGAACTGTATGGTAATAACAGATGTTTTCTGGTGCAGGTATTTACCGGTGCGCACATAAAACGGAATACGGTGCCAGCGCCAGTTATCAATATAAAACTTAACCGCCGCATAAGTTTCCACATTTGATTGCGGATTAACTTTTTCTTCCTGGCGGTAGCCTTTTACTTTCTTCCCTTTTAGCCACCCATCGCCATATTGCCCGCGCACGGCATAGTTCTGAACTTCAGCACGGTCAAATTTTCGGATGGCATTTAATACAGCCACTTTTTTATTACGTATTTCATTGGCTTCAAAATTTACAGGCGGTTCCATGGCCACCATGCATAAAAGCTGCAGAATGTGGTTTTGCACCATGTCTCTCAAAGCACCGCTTTGTTCATAATAACCGCCACGTTCTTCAACGCCCACTGTTTCTGCAACAGTTATTTGAACATGGTCAATATAATTGCGGTTCCAGATAGGCTCAAACATAGCATTGGCAAAACGTAAAGCCAATATGTTTTGAACGGTTTCTTTACCAAGATAATGGTCAATGCGATAGATCTGGTCTTCATCAAATAAGGAAGTAAGCAGCTTATTTAACTCCCTTGCACTTTTTAAATCGTGGCCAAATGGCTTCTCCACCACAATGCGCGTGGTTTGCGTATCGCTGCAAAGTTTTATAGTTGATAATTTTTGCGCAATATCGGGAACAAGCTGCGGTGCTACAGCCAGGTAAAAAATTACATTGGGATTAACGCCCCAATCTTTTTCATATTCTTTAACGCGATCAGAGAGCGACTTATAAGATGCATCATCTTCTGCATCCATTGGCATATAGCTGATGTGTTGCGAAAAGTCTTTCCAAATACCATTCTTTTCTTTACGGCGGCTAAATTCCTGGATGCCTTTCGATAAATGGTCCCTGAATTTATCATCGGAATATTGTGTTCTGCCCAATCCCACGATGGCAAATTTTTCGGGCATCCAACCATCAATAAAGAGATTGTATAAAGCAGGTGTTAATTTACGCTGGTTTAAATCACCGCTTCCCCCAAAAATAAATATTACCGAAGCTTTTGGTTTTTTGTTGTTATTATTTGAAGCCATGTATTATTGTTTTTCCTGTATTTCTGAAAGGATGCAAGTTATCAATGTTGTTTTTATTTTAAAGCTCTTCAATAACACTTGTTCTTAAAACTGTTATTTAAATGATTGGTGTTTGAGGATTTTCTGTTGTGGCATGATGCTTATCGGCCTGCACCACTTCTTCATTCCACTCTGTATGAAAAATGCCTTTCTTATCAATGCGCTGGTAAGTATGGGCGCCAAAGAAATCCCGCTGCGCCTGTATTAAATTGGTGGGCATATTTGCCGAACAATAAGCATCAAAATAGCCGATAGTGCTGGTTAAAGCCATAACCGGAATTTTATTTTGCATTGCAAGTTTAGCAACAGCCCTTGCATTTTTTTCAGTCTTCTTTACAAGCCTTGCAATGATTTTATTTAACAAGATATTAGAAAGCGTTTTATCCTTTTTGTACACTTTATAAAATACTTCCAGCAGCGATGAACGAATGATGCATCCGCCGCGCCATATCTTTACCACATCTGCCAAAGGAATATCCATATTTAATTCTGTTGAAGCTTTGTGCAGCATGTTTAACCCCTGCGCATAAGCAACAAGCGTGGAGAAATACAGTGCGTCTTTTATCCTTTTTATTTCAGCATCCCTGTTGCCTTTGGAAGGTTTTATTTTAGGTTGATATAATTCGGAAGCAGCAAGCCTTTCTTCTTTATAGTCAGAAATGATGCGCATGGCAACTGCAATATCAATCGTAGGCACGGAAACAGGCAGGTCCATTGAATCCTGTGAAGTCCATTTGCCGGTGCCTTTGGAGCCAGCTTCATCCAAAATAATATCAACGATTTCTTTCCCGGTATCCTGGTCTTTGCGAAGGAATATTTTGCTGGTAATTTCAATAAGAAAAGACTCCAGTTCTTCTTCATTCCACTTTCTAAACACTTCTGCCAGTTCAGTGTTGCTTAAGCCGAGTGCACGTTTCATTAAATCGTAGGCCTCACTTATCAATTGCATGATGGCATATTCAATACCATTGTGCACCATTTTTACATAATGGCCTGCAGCATCTTTGCCCATGTATGCAACGCAGGGCTCATTGTTTACTTTGGCTGAAACGGCTTCCAGCACAGGCCGCACCCGCTTCCAGGCAGCAAAATCGCCACCGGGCATAATGCTTGGGCCATAACGTGCGCCTTCTTCGCCGCCACTCACGCCCATGCCCATAAAGTGAATGCCTTTATCTTTTAATTCCTCAAGCCTTCTTAAAGTATCAACATAGTGAGAGTTGCCACCATCAATAATAATATCATCTTTTTCTACAAGCGGTAAAAGGTTTTGAATTACGGCGTCAACCGGTTTGCCTGCAGGCACAAGCATCATTATACGGCGGGGTTTATCCAGTTGCTTAACCATTTCTTCCAATGTATTCACGCCCTTTACAACGGTGCCCGGTGTGGCTTCTTCTTCCAGTTTTTTTGCTTTGGAAGCATCAAGGTCAAAACCAATAGCTTTATAACCTTTATCAGCCATGTTCAGTAAAAAATTGCTTCCCATTACACCAAGGCCTATCATCCCAAAATCATAAAGTGTTTCTGCCATAAGCTTTTTTGTGGAGGCGCAAGTTAATGAAATAGCTGCAAGCTGCAAGTTGATAGCTGATAGCTGATAGCCTGAATTTGATTAACTTTGCGCCCGAAATTTAAAGATATGAGTGTTGTTGAGAATGGGTTGCCCGTTTTAACTGCAAAAGATTTTGCAACCGACCAGGAAGTGCGCTGGTGCCCCGGCTGCGGTGATTACTCCATTTTGGCGCAGGTGCAAAAAGTAATGCCAACCATTGGCGTACCGAAAGAAAATATAGTTATTATAAGCGGAATTGGCTGCAGCAGCCGTTTTCCGTATTACATGAATACGTATGGCATGCATTCCATACATGGCCGTGCAACCGCTGTTGCCAGTGGCTTAAAGGCCACAAGGCCTGAATTGAGTGTATGGATTGTTACCGGCGATGGCGATAGCCTGAGCATTGGCGGCAATCACACCATTCATTTGCTGCGCAGGAATTTTGATGTGAATATTTTGCTTTTCAATAACCAGATATACGGTTTAACAAAAGGGCAATATTCGCCTACATCGGAGAAACAAAAAGTAACCAAAAGCACACCGTTTGGAAGCATTGATCATCCGTTTAACCCTTCAGCGTTGGCTATGGGCGCTGATGCAACTTTCATAGCCCGCAGTATGGACCGCGATCCGAAACACCTGCAGGAAATGCTTACCCGTTCCCATAAACATAAAGGCGCATCATTTTTGGAAATATACCAGAACTGTAACATTTTTAATGATGGCGCTTTTGAAATATTCACCGAAAAATCAACCAAACCAAATGAAACCCTTTTCCTGGAACAGGGCAAACCTTTATTGTTTGGTGCAACCAAAAACAAGGGTATTAAGCTTGATGGCTTTAAGCCGGTGGTTGTAGAAATTGGCGTGGATGCGTCTGTTGATGATATTTGGGTGCATGATGAATTTGATTTTTATAAAGCCCAGATATTGATCCGCATGTTTGATGACCCGCGGCTTGAAAACCATTTGCCACGTCCGTTTGGCGTGTTTTATGAAACCGAACGCGCCTGCTATGAAGATATTTTAAACCTGCAGGTGGAAGAAACCATTGCAACAAAAGGTAAAGGCGATTTGGACAAATTGTTAAGAGGAAAAGAAGTGTGGGAGATTAATTAAGGCTGATCTGAAAGAAAGCCGTTTGGATAAACGAGGTAATTTTTTGTTGAGATGAGATCGCTAATATTCTCTTTGTTTTTCAACAGCCATTCTTTTAAAATCAATATAACCGGTAAAAGTTCTTCGTAACGATTAGAAGGTAAATTAAGGTTGATAAATAAAATATTCAACACCGCCAGCTTTTGCTGAAAATGAAGAAGATTATGATCATTTGTTATAAATACAGAAAATCCATGCTTTAAAGCCATCTGAATTAGCATTCCATTTTTTACGCCCAACCAGTTTTCATCTCTTACTGTTGAGATTTCTATTTCTGGCATAAACCTGTATTTCAATTTTAATGGCAATTGCTCATCAAGCAACACTTTCATATAGGAAGGGTTGAGAAAAAATCCGTTCCGAGAATTTTAATACAGCAAGAACAGATTCTTTAGGTATGTAATCAAAATCTGCGAGAAATGTTTCTACTGAATCACCTGCCTCAAGGTAATCAAACAGATTTTTTACAGGAACCCTGGTGCCTTTAAAAACAGGCGTTCCGCTTAAGATTTCGGGGTCTGATATGATGATGTTATTTAAATTCATAGCTCAATCGCAAGTTAACATAAATTGTATGAAGCAGAGCGCATTTGATATAATATATATCAATTTTATGTTTTAGTTTCACTCATACAGTAAACATGTATTGTATATAGCTTAATACATATACGTTAGAATCTGCTTATAGAAAAATAATATAAAGCCTAAACTATGAATGAGAGATTTAATTGGCTCTTTCTAACATCATTATTAACCTGTCCCAACAGTTTTTACGTGTTAAATAATTACCACATCAAATTACCTTTTCATTCACAGCTTTCAAATTACTTTGCATCTTTGCCTGAACGATGTATCAGAATAAAGTAAAACGTCTTCTTTTATTGGTATTGTTAATGATGGTTTCTGCGATGGCATATACGCAGGTAACAAGGGATACCAGTAATTATGAATATGACAGCCAGGGCAGGATAACCGGCAAGAAAGATACAACTAACCAAACCCTGCAGCACCGCGATAAATATGAAGACTCTATTACTATTTCATTCCATTACTGGGATTCTACCCGCAACAATAAAATAGATTCATCTATAGATGATTTCTATACGCGGTTTCCCGTTTCATGGAAGTATTACGATATGGGCAATTTTGGAAGCGCTGCTAAATCTTATGTCTTTCAGCCTTTAATGAGGCCAGGTTTTGATGCGGGCTTTCATGCATACGATGTATATATGTACACGCCTGAAAACACGAGGTTTTTTCAAACCACGCGGCCTTATTCGGAGACAGCTTATTTATTAGGAAGCAGGGCCGAACAAATGATCAACCTGTTTCACACGCAAAACAGAAAAAGTAATTTTAATATAGGGTTGGATTTCAGGGTTATCAATTCGCCGGGTACCTACAGAAATCAAAGCACTAACATAAGCAATACACGTGTTAATACGTTTTTTCAAACAAGCAATAAGCGTTATACCAATAATATAATTTTCATCGCCAATAAAATTCTTTCATCTGAAAATGGCGGCATTCAGCCTAATCAGAATGTGGACAGTCTTTTCATGAATAATCCTACCAGCGCATTAACGAAGCTGGGCTCGGCTTTGCTTACAACACGCAGTATTTTCGGTGTAACGGTTGGTATAGGCACGCAGTACAACGATCTTACATTCGTATTACGGCACAGTTATGATTTTGGACAAAAAGATTCAATTGTAACAGATTCTTCCACCATTAAATTGTTTTATCCGCGTTTGCGTTTTCAGCATACACTGCAATATTCAAACAAAAGATATGAATACCATGATAATGCGCTGGAACCTTCAGACTATTCAAATTTTATGCAGTACACTGTGTTTCCATTTACCACAGATTCTCTTAAATTCAATGATAGCTGGCAAACACTTACCAACGACCTTGCCATTATTTCTTACCCGCAAAAAAATAACCTGAACCAGTTTTTGAAATTAAATGCAGGTTATGAAAATATAAAAGGCCAAACCTATCTTGCCACACAGTATAATAATATTTACACGGCGGCAGAATATCGCAACCGCACCCGCAACCAGCTATATGATATAGAAGCTGCGGGCAAATTATATGTAACCGGGTATTATGCAGGCGATTATTCGGCTTACATAAGTTTTATGCGTTCGCTCAAAAAAAATATTGGCTCCATACAGGTAGGTTTTCAAAACGTAAACCGTACGCCTTCATTTATTATGAGCGAGTATAATACTTATGCCTCAGGCGACCGTTATTCGCTCAGCTCATTTCCTTCGTATCCAGGTGAAAGTTTTAAAAAGGAAAATATTACGCGAATATTTGCAGTGGTGAATGTGCCGCCTGCGGCTTTGCAGTTAACCGGCGATTATTATCTTGTAACCAACCTTGCTTATTTCAGCGGTTTATATACGCCTGCCCAGGCTTCTTCTGTTTTTAATGTGCTGAATATTGGCGCTTATAAAAAAATTAAAGTGGCCAAACATTTAAACTGGTACTTACAGGGTAATGTGCAGCAGATAGCAGGCAATGCGCCCGTGAATGTGCCGCTTGTATTAGGCCGCACCCGTTTTGCATTTGAAGGCAACTTCTTTAAAAATCTGTTTCTTTCAACCGGGTTTGAGGTAAGGTATAACACGCCGTATAAAGCTGATGATTATTCGCCGCTTAACGGCCAGTTTGTTTACCAGGATACTTCAACCATTACTAACCGGCCTGATGTGGATATTTATCTTAACATGCGCATAAAAGGCTTTAAAGGGTTTGTGCGGCTTGAAAATTTAAACACCGTTGATTTTGCCAATGGCTTTGCTTTCACCAAATATAATTACAGCGCGCCGGGTTATCCTGAAAGAGGTTTATGGTTGCGCATCGGCATATGGTGGAGCTTTGTTAATTAACCTATGTTAACATACCGTTTACCGATTTTTTATTTTTTCGCCGACGCTCAGTTACTGCCTGTTACATAAAAATTACAGTTCATCCGCTTTATTATTTGCTTCGCCGATTAACGATTGCCTGCGCTTCCGTTCATAAGTTTCTTTGTGCCATTAATAAAAGAAGTATATGCAGTAACTGCTGCAATTATCAATTTTGAAAATTATTAAACTTATGAAAAAGATTTTATCAATACTAAGTGCGTTTATACTTTTATCGCTAACCACGTTCGCTCAAAATATAAAGGGCGTTGTAAAAGATGCTGATGGAAAAACATTATCCAATGCAAGTGTTTCTTTACTGAATGCAAAAGATTCATCAATAGTAAAAATTGCTGTTACCAACACTGCCGGCCAGTACCAGTTTCAGAATATAAAAGAAGGGAAATATTTAACCAACACAACTTTTGTTGGTTATGCAGCCAGTTATTCGCCGGTTTTTGAAGTGGCAGGCGGCGGCGATGTAAACCTTGCTGCCATTTCACTTGTTAAAGCCAATAATGATCTGAAAGATGTGGTGGTTACGGCAAGGAAACCTATTGTTGAAGTGAAGGCAGATAAAACCATATTAAATGTTGAAAACACCATTAACGCAACCGGCAACGATGCATTAGAACTGTTGCGAAAATCTCCCGGTGTGGTGGTGGATAAAGATGAAAATATAAGTCTTGCAGGCAAGAACGGTGTGCAGGTTTATATTGATGGAAAACCTTCGCCGTTAACCGGTTCAGACCTTGCCAATTATTTAAAAACATTGCAGTCGTCGCAAATAGAATCAATTGAATTGATCACAAATCCATCGGCGAAATATGAAGCTGCGGGCAATGCGGGCATTATTAATATCCGTTTAAAAAAGAACAAATCTTTTGGTACCAACGGTTCTGTGAATGCTGGTTATAATATTGGTATTTATCCAAAATATAACGGCGGCATTTCCATCAATCACCGCAATAAAAAAGTAAACCTTTTTGGCAGCTATAATTATAATGATAGTAAGAACGAAGGCTTCATGAACCTGTACCGCATTCAGCTTGATACTGTTTTCGACCAGCATTCCAAAATGCGTTTTGATAATAAAAGCCACAACTTTAAAGCAGGCGTGGACTATTTTATCAACAGCCGCAATACTGTTGGTGTAATGGTGAATGGTAACCTTGGGGATATAAATGTTTCAAACAAAAGCAATACAATAATATCTTATGAGCCTACAGGCGATGTAAATAAAATATTAAAGGCTGATAATTCAAGCTCCATGAAAAGGGATAATGTAAATGCTAATCTCAATTATCATTTTGCAGATACTTCAGGGCATGAATTAAATGTTGATGCTGATTATGGATATTATGATATTAAGAGCGATCAATTCCAGCCTAATTATTATTACGATCCAAGCGGTTCAGTGCTGCAGAACCAGTATATATATAACATGATAGCGCCAACTAAGATTGACATCTATTCAGTAAAAGCTGATTATGAACAAAACTTTTTGAAAGGAAAGTTAGGTTATGGGGCTAAGTTCTCTTACGTAAAATCTGCAAATGATTTTGAAAGGTATAATGTGTATTCAGATGATAAATTTTTAGACACTTTACGCAGCAACGATTTTAATTATAAAGAGAATGTAAATGCAGCATATGTTAATTATAACCGCCAGTTTAAAAATGGTATTATGATACAAGCAGGTTTGCGTGCAGAAAACACCAATTCAAAAGGCATATCTGACGGGTATAACTGGAACGGCGGTTACCAGCCTTACGATTCTTCTTTCAAAAGAAATTATACTGATCTGTTCCCAAGCGCAGCCATCACGTTCAATAAAAATCCAAAGAACCAGTGGAGCCTTGCTTACAGCAGGAGAATTGACAGGCCTGCTTACCAGGATTTAAATCCTTTTGAATTTAAGCTGGATGAATACACTTATCAGAAAGGTAATACACAGTTGAGGCCGCAATACACTAACAGTATATCGTTAACCAATACTCTTTGGTACAGGTTAACAACCAAGTTAACGTACAGCCATGTTAATGATGTGTTCTCTCAAATCATAGATACTGCTGACAAATCAAAAGCATTTATTACAAAGAAAAATCTTGCAGACCAGGATTTGGTAAGCCTGAATATCAGTATGCCTTTTCAATATAAATGGTACAGCGTGTTTGCGAATGTAAACTCTTACTATTCTCATTACAAGGCCAATTTTGGCACTGGAAGGAATATAGACCTTGATGTATTTGCAGTAAATGTATATGCACAGCAAACTTTTAAAGTAGCAAAGGCAACAACCATTGAAGTAAGCGGCTTTTACACTTCGCCATCTATATGGCAGGGCACATTTAAAAGCGGTGCATTATGGAGTGTTGATGGCGGCATACAGCAAACCTTTTTTAAAGGTAAAGCAACAGCTAAAGCAAGTGTAACAGATATATTTCAAACGCTGCGCTGGACAGGTAAAAGCAATTTTGCAGGCCAATATCTGAAAGTAAAAGGCGGCAATGAAAGCAGGCAACTGCGTTTAAGCTTTACCTACCGCTTTGGCAGCAACCAGGTAAAAGCAGCACGCCAGCGTAAAACAGGTGCAGAAGATGAAAGCAAACGTGTGGGTACGCAGGGCGGCGGATTAAATTAGTTTTCTCGTTTTTAGGTGATGAATAAATAAGCGGGCCTGGAATTCTTTCCGGGCCCTTTTTATGACCGATTCCACGCAACGGTCTCAACTTTATGCTGTAAACGCTGCATAATTATTTTGCTTCAGCCATGTTTCCACTTCGGTATAATTTTCAATCATATCCTGCAACGCATCAGGGTTTAATTTTTTGGCGCCTGCAGTTACAACAGTTTGGGAAACCTGCAGGAATGATGCAATTTTATTTATAGTGGCATCCCATTCTGCAAAATCTTCATAACGGATTTTTATATAATCCATATCGCTCACAATGTTCTCCAGCAGGTTGTTTTGCCGGATAATATCATTCATTTTTTGTTGGAGTGCATTTATATCAACATTCAGTTTGGCCATGCCGGAACGTTGTGCTTCATTGTCATCCTGGTTGTGATATATGCCCGTGGCCCGTGCCCGCAAATCACTCAGTGCGTTGCGCAAAATATTTTCACGCAAAAGCAATATCACTTTAATATTATTTTTTTTGAGGTAGTTTATTAAACCCGGCATATAAAGGGTTTGATAATACATGAGCTTAAAGCCCCGCGCCTTAAAATTTTCATCTTCTTTATTGGAAAAATATTTTTTCAGGAAAGATGGCAAACGCAGATAAGTAGCGGGATAATTAATTATATAATTTATTTTTTTGGGAAGGAGAGGGATTTTTAAAAACCTGAATTGGTTAGGGCTGAAATAGTCGCGAAAGCTGAAATGAAATATTTCATCATCACAAAAAATTTCTGGATGCCTGTTAAGCGATTTGCTTAACAGGGTAGAACCTGTTCGCGGTAAAGTGAAGATTATAAATTTTGTCATTTCTATAGCTTGTTGATGGTGTTTGATTACTTGTTTAAAATTTTGTAATACCGGCTAGATGCTTTTGGGAATTTTCTTATTAAATATTTATGCATTAAAAGCGTCAGATTAGTAACGGGTAATGTTTTTTGTTAACTTAAATAATCTTCTTAATAATTAATTATTGCCACAGATGCACAGATATTATCTGTGCATCTGTGGCTAAAAAACTGTCAGTTCCGAAACCCCATACTCACTTTTTATGTTTAATTCAAACAGCCTTTTAATTTATAAAATGTGCATACTTATCCTTCATTATATTTTCAACTTCTTCATAATTCTCAACACCATCGCGCCAGTTGGCTGCACTTATTTTTCTTAACTGCGCCGGCATATTTATTTTTTCCACTTCAAGAAAATCGAAAACCTTATCCAGCATTTCCTGCCAGTGCTCAAATTCTTCATACGTAAGCACAATATGATTAAAGCTTTTGCCAAGCTTTAAAATATTACTGTTGATGGCTTCCAGTTCATCCACGCGCTTTTTTAACTGCACTGCATTTACCTGGACTTTCTTTGCCGCCAGTGACGCATCTTCATTTGAATGAAATACGCCAATTTTTCTTGCCCTGAAACTTGAAAGCGCTTCGCGAAAAGTATTTGTTCTTACAAGCACAATTACTTTCTTATTGCTTTGCAGCAGGTATTTCCAAACTGTTGGAAAATCTGTAACATGCCTGTTCATTAATTTAAACCCGCGTATAGGTTTTGTATCGTGGACAGCATAAAAGTTTTTTATGTGCGTGGCCGCCGTTAAATAACCTTTTATATAATTGGTTAATGTAAACAAGGTTCTTGAAAACCCTTTTTTACTTTTTTTACCAATGAATGGGAACTGCCATTCAGGATGATAGGTTTCATCAGACGGATGAAAAATTTCTCCTGCGCAAAATATTTGCGGATGTTGGTCGAGCGTTCTTGTAAGAACAGTAGAGCCGCTTCTCGGAGCTGTTAGAATAAAGAAATCATTTTTGCCCTTCTCCATTTATAATGCATTAAAAACTTTGCCCAATGCATTCAGCATGGCATGTTGTTTATAAAAATCTTTCCATGAATTATCAGCAGCAATCACTTTTTTTTCAAACCTGCCTGGTGTGCCTGCAATGGTATGATCGTTATTCAACTCCATATATTCAGGCGCCTGGTAATCAGCCAATCCAAATTTGGCGCAGATGTTATCTAATTGTTGCTGTGGCTTTTCGGCCAGCGCTTCATAACTTATTTTAATCGTGTTCTTTTCACCAACGTTTTTAATAACTGCATTGCAAACTTTTTTATACCTGAAACTGTCGATTAATGTTTCCAAAGGCTTTTTATCAGAACGCTTATTTTGTTTCCATCTCTTCAGTTTTGAAAAAGTAATGGCGCGCAAATCTCTTGTAAGCCAGATAAGCTTCACATTTATATCAACACATTTTGTAATAGCCAAAGCCTGTATGGGATCCTTTGAAGAATCAACAATAAATTTTTTGTCTGAAATATTACCTAAAGCTTTATAAACTTCATTCAGTACCTGGACTGTTTGTTTATTTCTTTTTGTATTGATTAATTTTTGCAGCGTGCTTTTGCTATTGATAGATGTAAATGATGAAAGCAGCAATTGCACAGACTTATATTGCCAGGTTATCTTGGTTTCAAAATTATCATCATAAATGCCTTTAAGCACTTTACTCCAGAATTCGCATTGCATAACAGGTTTGCCGCAACTGCAGTTCCAGTTCCATAGCTCGCCCGGCCCTTCTTTATAAATATGGCCTTTAAGCATTGCCAGTTCGCCAACAGATAAAATTTCCCGTGACTTTGAAAGCATATTTTCAAGCAGCGTAGAGCCGGAACGCCTGTCGGATATTATGTAAATAACAGTTAATTTTTCTTGCATGTAAAGGTGTTCAAAGATATTTGCTGCAAAATAAACAAGTATATAAATTTCTTTGTAATACATTCTTTATATCATTTATATGCAACAGAAACCAATTATTTCAGTAAAGGATCTCGTTAAGCATTACGGCGATTTTAAGGCTGTAAAGGGTATAAGCTTTGATGTGTATGAAGGTGAAATTTTTGGCCTGCTTGGCCCTAATGGCGCCGGAAAATCTACCACGCTTGAGATTATTGAAACGCTGCGGGAGAAAACAAGCGGGGAAATAATTGTTGATGGTTTTAACCTTGATAATGCACCCAATGAAATAAAAAAATTAATTGGTGTTCAGTTGCAAAGCTCAGGTTATTACCCGGGCCTGAACCTGGTGGAACTTATCCAGCTTTTCGGGGGTTTATATAACGGCAAAGTAAACCCAATGGATTTACTCGGTACAGTAAATCTTCGCGACAAAGCCAAAGCAAAATTTAAAGAACTGAGCGGTGGCCAGAAACAGCGCTTTTCTATTGCCACAACATTAATAAACAGGCCAAAGATTATTTTCCTCGATGAGCCAACAACAGGCCTCGATCCGCAGGCGCGCCGCAATCTCTGGGATTTGATAAAAGATATAAGAAGCAAAGGCACTACGGTTATTATCACCACACATTATATGGATGAAGCGGAAATTTTATGCGACCGGGTTGCTATCATAGATTCAGGTAAAATAATAGCATTAGCTTCTCCGGATAAATTGATTGATGATCTTGTAGCTGCTGGTTTTGAGAAACCCAAAGAAGTAAAACAAGCCAACCTGGAAGATGTTTTTATTCATCTTACAGGTAAACAGTTGAGGGAAGAATAGCAGCCTTTCCCTAAATATCCCGCAAATGAAAAGCCTTTACAACCCGCTGTAATACCAGATCACATTAAATTATTTTGAGTGCAAAGCCCTTCCTTTTGGGGTGGGCTGTTTTAATTTGTATTTTAGATGTATGACAATCTTTGCTTTATACAATCTCAAAGGCGGCGTGGGCAAAACTGCCGCCGCTATAAACCTGGCTTATCTCGCCGCTGCCGATGTTTATAAAACACTGATATGGGACCTTGATCCGCAGGGTTCATCTTCATTTTATCTAAAAGTGCAGGCAAACAATAAAAACGAAACAAAAAAATTGTTTGCAGAAGAAATAGATGTAAAAGATGCCGCACAGGATTCTGCTTTTGAAAACTTATGGATAATCCCGGCGGATATTTCTGCGCGTAATATTGATACATTGCTGAGTGATATAAAACACAGTAAAAGAAAACTAAAATCGCTGCTGGCAAACCTTAAAGAATATGATATTGTAATATTGGATTGCCCGCCCGGTATTTCTTTATTGCATGAAAATATTTTTAATGCGGCAGATTATATTTTGATGCCGAATATCCCCACAACGCTTTCCATAAATTCTTTTGAAATGGTGAGCGCTTATTTTGATGATAACGGTCTTGATAAAAGCAAGTTAAAATGCTTCTTCAGTATGGTTGACCACAGGAAAAACCTGCACCATGAAGTGATGCAACAATTTTACAGGGATAAACTGTTCTTTAAAAATTATATTCCTTATTTAAGCGATGTAGAGAAAATGGGCATTAACCAGCAGCCTTTATTTGAATATGCCAACAGCAGTTATGCAGCGCAATGCTACCGTGATTTATGGCATGAAGTGAAGAAGGTTTGTTTGTAATATCATTAAAACTGTAGAATGAAATTTTAAAATAACAATGACAGAAAAAGAGGGTTTTATTAATTGGATGACAGATAAGTGGGCTCAAAGCAGCATTAACGCTTATTCAAGCAAAATAGACAAATTATCAAGGGATTTAAAAATAAGGTCAATAATTTCGGAATCTTTATATGACATAAAAAATCCAAAAGAATTGCAATCTATTTTTCACAGATGGTATTCTGTTCCGGAATTTAAGCAAAACGATGACAATTCGCATAAACAAGAATCAAACGCCTTTAAAAGATATATTGACTTTAGGCTTCATGAACAAAAATTAGGTTTGAATTCTACTCAAGAAATAATTTCTATTGCTAAAGATGAAGAGTTTATAACTGAGAAGGAAACTTATTTATTCGCTCTTGAAGAACATCTTCAGGATTTTCTTATCCGTAATTTATCAACAATTAGGAAACATAATTTAAAACTGTATGACGATGGAGAAAGAAGAGGTAAAGAATATCCAACTGATGTAGGGCCAATTGATATTTTAACGGTTGATGACAAAGGAGATTTTTTTGTTTTTGAAACTAAACTTTCAAGAGGAGTCGATAGGGCATTGGGGCAATTATTAAGATATATGGGATGGGTTAAAATAAATATGGCAAGAAATAAAAATGTTTATGGATATATTGTCGCTAATAAAATGGATGAGAAAATTAAATATGCAGTAGAAATGACACCAAATGTATTTCTCTGCGAATACGAAATGAAATTTGATATCAATTTTTTGGATAAAAAAGTCACATCTTAAATTATATGCAAAGAGAAATTATATCCTGGCACAGTCCTTCACTCAATAAAGAAATGCCAATAGTAACGTATGGCCATTATGGGTTTGCATTGTTATTGGTGCCAACCGCTGCGGCTGATTACCTCGAATATGAACGCTTTAAACTGATAGATGCTTTGGCCCCTTTTATTGATGCAGGCAAATTAAAAGTTTATAGCATCAACAGCATTAATAATGAAAGCTGGCTGAATAACGAAATGTACCCGCCGCATAAAGCCATTCGTCAAAACGAGTTTAACTATTATGTACATAACGAAGTAATACCGTTTATACGCAACAGTTCAAGCAATGAAACGATGATTTATACTTGCGGCGCATCATTTGGTGCATTGCATGCCATGAATTTATTTTTAAAGCGGCCCGATATTATTAACGGCGTTATAAGCATGAGCGGCGTGTATGATCTTACAGAATATTCAAAAGGTTTTTGGGATGACCAGGTTTATTTTAACAGCCCAATTCATTATATTCCCAATTTGACAGATGAATGGTACCTTGATAAAATACGCGCCAGTCATCATATTCATGTTTATACAGGCGGTGGGGCTTATGAAGATCCTGATGCCAACCGCAGGTTCTCACAGGTGCTTTGGGATAAAGGTATATGGCACGATTTCAGCATTTGGGAAGGATGGACGCATGATTGGCCCACATGGCTGAATATGCTTCCTTATATCATTCAAAATAAATTTTAGTAAAAACGCTGTTGCACAACAGCGTTTCTTATACAATTGCTGCTTAATAGTTAAGCTATGGAGGAAGAAAAGAAGAAAAGCAGGTTTCATGTGCCCGGGAAATGGAGGCGGCGCTTTGTGCGTATTGTTGCCGTAATAATTGGCTTATATATTTTATTACTGGTGAGCCTTAGCATTTATGTATCATCATCAAAAGAAAGATTGCTGGGGTTTCTTAATGCGAAGATGAAAGAAACCATTTTAGGAGAATTAAAAATTAATAATGCCGATATAACTATATGGAGAACATTTCCTGATATTGGTATTACGCTTGAGAATGTAACTATCAGTGATTCATTCTACCACAGGCCTTTTATTAAAGCCGAAGAAATTACCGCAAGGGCAGGCTTTATAGGATTGCTTGGCAATAGGCTGAAGATTGGCTCCGTAACTGTAAAAAATGCGGTGCTGCACAGTTTTACTGATGCGAACGGCTACTCCAACAACTATGTGCTGATGCCGCATAAAAAAGACACGGCTAATGCCGGCAAGAGCAAGAAACCAATCGTTCTTAAAAATTTTAATCTTGAAAATGTAACAGTTGTTTTGGAAGATGTTATTCGTAAAAAAAGGTATGCGGGCCGCATTGACGATGCTGATGTTGACATGCGTTTTACAGGCTCAAAATATCACATAACTTTTGATGAAGATTTAATGTTGCGTGGGCTTGGTTTTAATTTGCCGCAGGGGTATTGGCTGGAAAACCAGCGCATACAAGCCAAATGGAAATTGATATATGATACCAGCGGCGTACTTACCATAAACGAATCGAAGGTTAAAATACAAGGCCAGCCTTTTCTTATTAAGGGTGAATTTGATTTCAAAAGAAAATCACAGTTTCATATAGATGCTTCAACGAAAGGTATTGAATATGCTTCAGCACTAACGATTTTAAAACCTAAAACAAGAAACAGGTTAGATAAGATAAATCTTACAGAGCCTGTAGATGTGAATGTTTCATTAACAGGGCCATTAGCCAAAAAAGGAGACCCCGCTGTTAAGGTTGATTTTGTTACGACAGAAAATAATATTACAACACCCGTTGTAAATTTAACAAACTGCAGCTTTAAAGGAAATTATTCAAACCAGGTTGATTCCCGGATTGCACCAAATGATTCCAACTCCAAAATTATTGTTACCGGTTTTACAAGTAATTGGGGACAGATAAAAATGAGCACGCCTACAATTGCTATAACCAATTTATCAAAACCAACTATACAATTTGAATTTAATACGGCATGTACAATGGCCCAGTTAGATGAAACGCTGTTATCTGAAACATTCGATTTTACCGAAGGCAGCGCCAAATTATACCTCGCTTATAATGGCCCTTTAATTCCCGACCCTTCTTTGCTAAACCTGCTGAATGCAAAAATTGAAATTGAGAATGGAACGATGGTATATGTACCGAGAAATATTACTTTCTCTTCCTGCAACGGCGCTATAGCTATAGCAGGTAATACTTTGGCGATGAATAACTTTAGATGTAATGTAAATGCCAGCCGGTTTACTGTAAATATTAATGGCAGCGACCTAAACCGTTATTCAAAAAAAGAGGCCGGGAAAGCAAGTATAAATTGCAGCGTTTATTCTCCCTCTGTTGATCTGAATGATTTCAAAACTTTATTTGCCAATAAAGGCGCTGCAAAAATAAAAAAGAAAGGTGGTGTCGGTTCTGTTATAACCTCAGTGGATGATGCTCTTGAAAACGGAGATATGCATGTAATCCTGAAAGCAGATAAGGTTGCATTGCATAATTTTAAAGCAACCAATGTAAATGCAAGTATGTTGTTTGAAGACAACGACTGGGGTATTCAAAAAGCATCGCTTCAGCATGCTGATGGTTCGTTTGATCTTTCCGCTAAAGTGCACCAGGTTAATAATAACTATCACCAGGCTGTTGTGAACGCAGACCTTAGTCAGATTAATGTGAAAAAATTATTTTACGCATTTGATAATTTCGGGCAAACGAGCATTACATCCGGCAACCTGCAGGGCATTATGAATGCAAAAGCGAACCTGGCTGTTGGTGTAAACAATGCCGGTAAGCTGCTTACAAACAGCCTGAACGGCAAACTCTATTTCTCTTTAAAGAATGCAGCTTTAACTAATTTTAAACCGCTGCTCAATATTCAGCAGTATGTTTTTAAAAACCGGGATTTGAATAATGTGCAGTTCGCAGAATTAAAGGATACTTTTGATATAAAAAACGGTGATGTATACATACGGAGAATGCCCGTTCAGTCGTCTGCAATTACCATGTATATTGAAGGTGTTTACAGTACTGCAAACAGAACGGATATTTTAATACAGGTTCCCTTGTCGTCTTTAACCAATAAGCCCGGAGATAAAGATTTTAAAAAGATAGACCGCGACAAGTTGAATGATCCCGGCAGAAGCATTAACCTGCGTGCTAAAGATGGTGATGATGGCCAGATTAAAATAAGCCTTGATCTCTTTAATAAGTATAAAAGGGAAAAGCGTCGTAAACAAAGAGAAAAGGATAAAGAATAAGCAATTTGTATTAATGATATTGAATGATGAATACTATATGCAGCATGCTCTGCGGGAAGCAGAGAAAGCTTATGAAGAAGATGAAATTCCCATTGGTGCTGTAATCGTCATTAATCAAAAAATTATTGCAAGGGCGCATAATATGACGGAACAACTGAACGATTCAACTGCGCATGCAGAAATACTGGCGCTTACTTCAGCTTATAATTTTCTTGGTACCAAATATTTGCCCGATGCAACTTTATATGTAACTGTTGAACCTTGTTTAATGTGCACAGGCGCTTTGTACTGGAGTAAATTAAATCGCGTAGTTTGGGGTGCGGCTGATGAAAAAAATGGACATCGCCGCATAACATCACCTAACTTTCCGTTTCATCCAAAAACAAAAATACGAACCGGCGTTTTGGCTGAAGATTGCGCATTGCTTATGAAAACTTTCTTTCAGCAGAAGAGATAATTAAATAATGTATTCCATGACAAGTTTAAAACTGATACTTGTTTTTTTGCTAATTAGTTCTTATTCAATTAGCCAGCCTAAAGTGCAACATATTACAAATCCAGAAGTAGTTCGGCTTAGCAATCAAATAATCCCTTTAGTTTCTTTCATTAATAATCCAGATAGTTGTATAAAGGCCCTTTCATATCTTGATAGTGCAACATCAATTGATAGCTCTTGTTTTTTATGCTATTATAATAAATTGATGTTTTTATCATCATTAAAGAAATTTGAGGATGCGATCATTTCAATTAATGCGTGTATAAGAATTAACCCCAACGCAGCTGATATATATATTTAATGGGAGGTATGCTTCACAGAAAATTAGAAGATTCAATAAGCTCGGATACATATTTTCATGGGTCACTATCAATATGCAATGCAGTGTTGGATACAATGAGCAATAAAAATGCAGATTATAAAATGCTTACTATTTATAAGGCTATAAACTTGATAATGTTAGGCAATGAAATAAAAGGTAATAAGGTTTTGAAAAAACTTTATAATAGCTTTCAAAGTGATAAACAATTTGGCAAATCTGCAAGAGAAGAAATTCTGTCATACATGAATAAAAGCCAAAACGAAATCATGGATATTTTTTTTGATTTTGGTGATTAAATGCCTATAAACACAAGCTTATTTTCGATATAAGAAAGAATTAATCTGTTTTTGCCAGCCTCGCACTAAATTTGTTGTCCTTTATAAACAATAATTGTATTTCTGTAAAAGCAGAAATCTACAATCAGAAATCTAAAATTTTATAACTATGGCATTCACATTACCTCCGCTGCCGTATGCATACAATGCATTAGAGCCGCACATCGATGAGCAAACAATGAAGATTCACCACGACAAACATCACCAGGCGTACGTTGATAATCTGAATAAAGCAATTGCCGGAACGGAACATGAAAATAAATCGCTTGAAGACCTGATTGCCAATGCAGGCAAAATTTCACCTGCCGTTCGCAACAATGGCGGCGGCCATTGGAACCATACTTTCTTCTGGGATATTTTATCTGCAGATGGCGGCGCACCTTCGGGCAGTTTAGCTGAAGCCATCAGCAGCGCCTTTGGTTCTTTTGATGAATTTAAAGCGAAGTTTAATGCGGCTGGCGCCACCCGTTTTGGAAGTGGCTGGGCCTGGCTTATTGTAAAAGATGGCAAGCTTGAAGTTACTTCTACGCCCAACCAGGATAACCCGTTAATGGATGTTGCCGAAGTAAAAGGCACGCCCATTCTTGGCGTTGATGTTTGGGAGCATGCTTATTATTTGAAATATCAAAACAAACGTCCTGATTATTTGGCAGCTATTTGGAACGTTATCAACTGGAAAAAAGTGCAGGAAAATTTTGATAAGGCGAAATAATATATAAGCACTTATATAATTTTAAAAGCTTCGCATGAGCGAAGCTTTTTTATTTTGTTGTTACCAGCAATTGATTTTTATAGCATAAGCCTTAAACTCCAAACTGCTTTAAATGATGATCATAATGTTTATAATTGAGAATGCCCCATTCTTCAATTGTCATTTTTCCAAAGAACGGATGTTTACGTTGAACCAGGTCCGTTTTATCAGTTTCATATAATCTTTCAATCGCATCTTTTAAAGTTTGCTGGCTTTCATAAAAATCAGGCGTGTTTTTTATAATGAAATTCGGTGCAGTTGGCAAACCTTTTTTCATTTCCGGGCTTGAGAGCATTTGTTTCTTTGCTATACTGCCAAATAGTTTTCCTATAAGGCTTTGTTTGCTTTCTATTTCTCCGGCTGAAATTCTTGTTGGCACAACACAATGCGCCAGCATTTGCGAAACATTCATTTTGCCCCACATTGCTTTTGAGTTGGGATGCAGTTCGTCAATCCTGCGCAGGATATCATCCTTATCTTCCTTAATAAAAATATTACCCATATAAAGTGGAATGATGGTTTTGAATAACAGATGTATTTAAATCAATGTTTCTTTTACTTTTTCCGGAACGCCGGTTAATTTTTTATTGTTATAATCGTAGCAAAGCATGCCTGTTTTTGCTTTTGCAGCCAGCACCGGGGCATCGCGGTTAATGATCTCCATCTTGTAAAAAATATCAAAACCCCTTGTATCAAACCCGTTGGCTGCAACAGATATTTTTACTTCATCGCCATAATTCAATTCTTTTTTGAATTCAATGGCCGCATCAAACATAATTAATGAAGTGTTTTCAAGTTTTAATTCCGAATAACCAAAGTTATTTAGGAATTGCATCCTCGCTTCGTGAACAAGAGCAAGAAAGCTATCGTTACCAACATGGCCGCCATAATTTAAATCGGTAATACGAACTTTAATTACAGTGGAGAATTTGAAATTATCCGGCAGGCTTATTTTAATGCGTTCCATGCGATTATTTTATAAATAGGTTACATGCGCACAGTTGGAATCAGTTAAATTATTCAAATAAATCTGTGCATTTGTAGCAATTATTGCTGCTTTAAAAATTCAATTAATTTGTCCGTAGCTTTTTTACGGTGGCTGAATAAATTCTTTTCTTCCAGCGTCATTTCGCCAAAGGTTTTATAGCTTCCATCAGGTATAAAAACAGGGTCGTACCCAAAACCATTTGTGCCGCGGCGTTCATAAATAATCATTCCTTTTACAATACCTTCAAATAAATATTCCGTGCCATCCCACATTAAAGAAATAATAGTTTTAAACTGCGCATTACGATTTTCTTTGTCATCAAGTTCAGAAAGCAGCTTATCAATATTCGCATCAAAATCTCTTTGTTCGCCGGCATATCTTGCACTTTTAACGCCGGGCTCGCCATTTAAAGCTTCCACTTCAAGGCCGGTATCATCGCCGAAACAATTTTGTTTTGTAAGCTGGTAAATAGTTCTCGATTTTTCAGATGCGTTGGCTTCGATTGTATCATGCGGCTCGGGAATGTCAATATCTATTCCGGCTTCGCTTAATGTAATTATTTTATACCGGTTACCAATAACGGCAAGTATTTCTTCAACTTTATGTTTGTTGTTGCTCGCGAAAATCAGGGTTTTATTATTCATCAGAGATTAAGCATTTTTTTAAGGCTGTTCCACAATTTTGTTTTCTCAGCTTTTGCTGCAGGCGTTGCAGCGTTTAATTGAACCAATGCAGGTGCCGTTAATATGGCGCAATTATCATATTGCTGCACCTGGTAGTCGGGCATCGAAAATGGCAATTCTATCTGCAATGCATTTATGCCAAAGCTTACAATAAATTGCGGTTGCAAATCTTTCTTCATCTGCTGAAATTGAACAGGATGGTTTTTGAAGTTGATAAGCGCAACATGTGCAAGGTTCATTTTGCAGGCATTTAAAATACCTGTAAGGAATTCCAATTCTTTTTCACTTAAATAAACATTGTATTCATCGTTTACCAGTACTATAAATTTCTTTTCATAATTACCCAGGTACCATTTGCCGGGCTTGTGCACTTTTTCTTCTGCGGGTGCAGGTTTTAGTTCAACAGGGTACTCATTTATTGCAACAGGTTGCTGTACATCATAAATGGTTTCTGTTTTAATTTTCTCACCGGTATAAACCAGCGAATTATTAAATAATCCCGCTAAAACCTGCGGTGGTAATTGTTCCTTCATCAATTGTAAATTATTTGATTTTCAAAAAGCCGCCGGTGCCAAAAATTGCTGCTAATGCAATAATCTATTGATAAGCGGCCTTATCTCCTAAAAGATTTTTTATTTTCTTTGCATCAAATTTAAGGGTATGACAGAAGTGTTAGACATAAACATCACAAAAATAGAAAGGAGCAAGCTGACTGACATAAGCCTCGAAAACATTCCTTTCGGAAAATTTTTTACCGATCACATGCTGGAAGCCGATTATGAAAATGGTGAATGGAAAGCGGTAGAAATTAAACCTTATCAGCCGCTGGTATTAGATCCCTCAGTTTCCGCACTGCATTATGGGCAGTCTATCTTTGAAGGCATTAAGGCTTTTCGGCAGGAAAACGGTGAAGCTGTTATTTTCCGCCCTTACGAAAATTTAAAGCGCTTTAATCTTTCTGCGCGGCGTATGAGCATGCCCGAAGTGCCGGAAGAGATTTTTATTGAAGGCATGCGGCAGTTGATTGAGCTTGATGAAAATTGGATTCCAACACAGGCAGAGCATTCATTATATATACGTCCGTTTATGTTTGCTACGGATTATATGCTGGGCGTAAAACCTTCTGAAACCTATAAATTTTTAATTATCCTTAGTCCAGTTGGGCCTTTCCACGCAGCGCCCATGAAAATTGCTGTGGAAGAAAAATATACGAGGGCTGCGCCCGGCGGTGTCGGCTTTTCTAAAAATGCCGGCAATTATGGCGGCAGCATGCTGCCTGCTACAAAGGCAAAAGAAATGGGTTATGACCAGGTTTTATGGACAGATGCCTTCGAGCATAAATGGCTGCAGGAAGTAGGTATGATGAACATAGGTTTTGTTATTAATAACTCATTTGTGACCCCCGCGCTGGAAGACACGATTTTAAAAGGCGTTACCCGCGACAGTATCATTACCATTTTAAAAGATATAGGTATTAAAGTAGAAGAAAGAAAGCTGAATATTGACGAAGTGGTGGAAGCTTATAAGAATGGTACGCTTACAGAAATCTTTGGAATGGGCACTGCTGCGGTTATTTCAAACATAAAAAAATTGAAGTACAAAGATTTTGTGATGGATTTTGATGTGAACAGCTTTACCATTTCTCCAAAAGTTAAACAGGCACTTGACCAGATACGCCTTGGTAAAACTGCGGATAAGCACGGATGGTTGTTTAAAGTGTAAAGGAAATGTTGGTTTTTATTCATTTTTCGCAATAATTTCAGAAGAGCGTACCAATTTATTTGGAATTAAATACTGTTGCAGTTACCTTTGCCGTCCCAAAAAATTAAGGTTAATAATGCCTACAATACAACAATTAGTAAGAAATGGCCGTGAAATAATCAGGGCAAAAAGCAAATCAAGGGCTTTAGATGCCTGCCCTCAGCGTCGTGGCGTTTGTACAAGGGTTTATACTACAACTCCCAAAAAGCCGAACTCAGCCCTGCGTAAAGTAGCAAAGGTGCGTTTAACCAATAAAATTGAGGTGATTGCCTATATTCCGGGTGAAGGCCATAACCTGCAGGAGCACTCTATCGTGCTTATCCGCGGAGGCCGTGTAAAAGATTTACCGGGTGTACGTTATCACATTGTACGCGGCAGCCTCGATACTGCCGGCGTAAAAGACCGCAAGCAAAGCCGTTCTAAATACGGTACCAAGAAAGAAAAAGCAAAAAAATAATTAAATATTCATCATTATAAGCGATGAGAAAAGCACAAGCAAAAAAGTTACCCTTAGCGCCAGACGCTCGTTTTAACGATAAACTGGTTACACGTTTTGTGAATAACCTTATGTGGCAGGGAAAGAAAAGTACTTCAATCACCATATTTTACGATGCGGTTGATAAGGTGAGCAAAATAACCGGCGAAAACGGTTATGAAATTTGGAAAAGAGCTTTACAAAATGTAACGCCTGCTGTAGAAGTGCGCAGCCGCAGAATTGGTGGTGCTACTTTCCAGATACCTACAGAAGTGCGCGCAGACCGTAAAATTTCTTTAAGTATGAAATGGCTTATCCGTTACAGCCGCGACCGTAATGGTAAAACAATGGCTGATAAACTGGCTAACGAAATTATCGCTGCCAGCAAGGGTGAAGGCGCCGCTTTCAAAAAGAAAGAAGACACGCACCGCATGGCAGAAGCTAACAAAGCTTTCTCCCACTTTAGAGTTTAGGAAGAATCCCTACATTATAACGAAGCTCCGCAATTGCGGGGCTTTTTATTTTTGTAATAATCTGTATACCTCCGATGAGAAAGGAAGACGGCTGACTTAAAATAAAAGAGGTTCACATTTTAAAATGTGAACCTCTTTCTAATTGAAAAGCTTCTTATAATGTTTTCAGAACATCATTCATGTTTCTTACTGCATCTGCACTTTTACTAAATGCAGCTTTTTCTTCTTCATTTAAATCAATTTCAATGATCTTTTCCCAGCCGTTTTTGCCGATGACCACAGGCACGCCAAGACAAATATCACTTTGGCCATATTCTCCATCAAGGTAAACACAGCAGGTAAATAATTTTTTCTCATCCCTGGCAATGGTTTCAACCAGTGCTGCGCCTGCCGCGCCGGGTGCATACCATGCAGATGTGCCGATGAGCTTGGTAAGCGTGGCTCCGCCAACCATTGTATCCGATACGATTTGTTTTTGCTGATCTGCACTTAAATATTTAGTAACCGGAACGCTGTTCCATGTTGCTTTGCTTATTAAAGGAATCATGGTAGTGTCGCCATGACCGCCAACAACAATGGCATTCAAATCAGCCGGGCTGCAGCCGAGATGCTGGCTGAGTTGGTACCTGAACCTTGCACTATCCAGAGCGCCGCCCATACCAATTATCCTGTTCTTAGGTAATTCGCTTGCTGTAAGCGCCAGGTAAGTCATGGTATCCATCGGATTACTGATAATAATAATAATAGCATTGGGTGAATATTTTAA
This sequence comes from Parafilimonas terrae, assembly GCF_900115755.1. Lineage (GTDB taxonomy): Bacteria > Bacteroidota > Bacteroidia > Chitinophagales > Chitinophagaceae > Parafilimonas > Parafilimonas terrae. The sequence continues at coordinate 35,884 of NZ_FOXQ01000004.1, read as the reverse complement.
AATGCTTCCAACAACACCTTTTACAATACCTGCATTAGTGCCAATAAGTTCTTCGCGGGTCATGCCTGGTTTGCGTGGCAGTCCGGATGTTATAACAACGATATCGCTGTTTGCAGTTTTAGCATAATCGCCGGTGCTGCCGCTGATGCGTGTGTCAAAACCAAGCAGGGCTGCGGTTTGCATCATATCCTGGGCTTTACCTTCAGCAAAACCTTCTTTAATGTCAAGCAATACAACTTCATGCGCTATTTCTTTACGCACAATGTTATCAGCACAGGTTGCACCTACGGCGCCTGCACCTACAACAGTAACTTTCATATACAATTTTTATGGTGAAGAATCATTTTGGGCTGCAAAGGTAAGCCCCAAAAAATATGTTTGCCCATTTCATAATAAGAATAAAAAATTTTCCACTTTCATTGCAGTTTTTACAGCGAAATTTTTAAACGCAAGAAATATATTTTAGCTTTGCATGACCACTGAGAAATTTCTTCTCTCCGGTCACCGGAAGTCTAATCATAAAATAAGATTGATGAAAACGAAACACAGAATTTACTGTGCGGGTTTTCTTTTTTTGTTGAACAAACATACATGCAGCATAATTGATACGACGCAATGGTATTTGTCAGGTTTGCTGCTGCCGGTAACAAAATAAAACACCAGGCGCACAGCGCTTAAACATTAAATTATTATAACTATAAATAATTAAGTTATGGCAAAATATATTTTTGTTACCGGTGGTGTAACAAGCAGTTTAGGTAAAGGCATTATTGCAGCGTCGCTTGCAAAGCTGTTACAGGCAAGGGGTTTCAGGGTAACAATTCAAAAGCTGGACCCTTATATCAATATAGATCCCGGCACATTAAACCCTTACGAACATGGTGAATGTTATGTAACTGAAGATGGCGCAGAAACTGATCTTGATCTTGGCCACTACGAACGTTTCCTAAATATTTACACTTCGCAGGCCAATAATGTAACTACCGGCAGAATTTATCAGACTGTAATTGATAAAGAACGTGCCGGTGAATTTTTGGGAAAGACTGTTCAGGTTGTTCCGCATATTACAGATGAAATAAAACGCCGCATGGTATTGCTGGGCAATGATGGCAATTACGATATTGTAATCACTGAAATCGGGGGCACAGTTGGCGATATTGAAAGCCTTCCATTTATAGAGGCAGTGCGCCAGTTGCAATGGGAGTTGCCTGAAGGCGATGTATGCGTTATTCATCTTACTTTAATCCCTTATTTACGTGCAGCAAAAGAATTAAAAACAAAGCCAACGCAGCATAGTGTAAAGATGCTGAGCGAAACGGGCGTGCATCCGGATATTATTGTTTGCAGAACAGAAGAACCTTTGAATAATGACCTGAAGAAAAAGATTGCCCTGTTCTGTAATGTGAAACCAGAAGCTGTGATAGAAGCGATGGATGCCTCCACTATTTATGAAGTGCCGCTTACCATGCTGCGGGAAAAACTTGATATAATTACTTTAAAGAAATTAAATACAACACTTGTTCCCGAAGCAGACCTTAAAAACTGGAAAGTTTTTCTTGATAAACTGAAATACCCGAAGAGTAAAGTAAATATTGGGCTTATTGGCAAGTATATGGAACTGCAGGATGCATATAAGTCTATCCTGGAAAGTTTTATACATGCCGGCGCTATGAATGAAGTAAAAGTGCAGGTGATTGATGTACATAGCGAAAGCTTAAACAAACAAAATGTAAAAGAAAAGCTTGAACATCTTGATGGTTTACTGGTTGCACCGGGCTTTGGCAAGCGTGGCATTGAAGGAAAGATTATTGCCGTGCAATATGCCCGTGAAAATAATCTCCCGTTCTTTGGTATTTGTTTGGGTATGCAAATGGCTGCCATTGAATTTGCCCGTAATGTTTTGGGTATTGAGAAAGCGCATTCAACAGAAATGGACCTGCAAACCCCCGACCCGGTTATAGATATGATGGAAGAACAGAAGAAAATTAAAAAGATGGGCGGCACAATGCGCTTGGGCGCTTATCCATGTGAAATAAAACCGGGCACATTGGCGCATCGCATTTATGGTAAAACATTAATAAGCGAAAGACATCGCCACCGTTATGAGTTCAATAACAAATATCTTGACCAGTTTGAAAAGAACGGCATGATTGCGAGCGGTATTAATCCTGATACAAACCTTGCAGAGATACTGGAAGTAAAAGATCACCCTTTCTTTATTGGCGTTCAATACCATCCTGAATTAAAGAGCACGGTTGAAAAGCCTGCGCCTTTATTTGTTGAGTTTGTTGCTGCTGCCAAAAATTATAATGAAATGCGCAACGAAGTGAAGAAACCTTCCCTGCAAAGAGAGATGATATAAATTTAATTAACCTCTTTTCATTTATGAAGAGAGGTTAATGTTCATTCAACCGTTCTGTTGCAGGCTTCTATATTGCCATGTAATTCTGCATTAAACACATCAGCAATCAATAAATCTTCAAGCAATAAATGCATGCGGTAACGCCAATAATGTTTTGGAATGGCCGGTACGTTAATGCGTTCTTCATTTGGATTCTGCCTGCGCAGTTCTTCACTCATGCCCAAAATATCCTGTAACTGGAAAATACTCCACATGGCCGGTGAATATAAATGCTGCATTATAACTGCACGGTTAATCCACGGTTCGCAGAAATAAGGCGCTTCGCCCCACTGGCCAAGCTGGTAATTATAGAAACGTTGTGTTTTAGCACGGTCTTCTTCCCACCAGCCACGAATAGTGCTCATGTCATGTGTAGATGGCGTAACAACACTTAAATAAGGTGCATCATCAGGATGAGAAAATTCCCTGTCAACCTGCTTGGGCATGCGCTGAATTTCAAGGCTGAGCAGCCCGAGCTGCTTCATCACTTCAGGCACGGAGCCTGGCACGAGGCCAAGGTCTTCACCACAAATAAGCATATTGGTTGAGCGCTTTAAAGCAGGTAGTTTTTTAAGCGCTTCTTTTCTCCAGAACTCATCCTGCCGGCGAAAGAAATAATCGATGTATAATTCTTTTAGCTGGTTTTGTTTATGCTGATCGAGGTATTGAAATGATTTGGTTGCCTCAATTGAAAAGCGGAAATGAAACTGCTGCCCGTTTGTTCCTTCTGCTTCAAACAAAATAACATTTGAAATAAGATCAAATAATTTTTGCTTTACCCAAATATCAGGTTCGGCTGTTTCAAATGCCGTAAAATGTTCTTCAACTTTTCGTTGTGTTGCATATTCGTCGAGCAGGCTGTAAGTGCCGTCATCATTAGCTTTCAGGTATGTTTGTTTGAAATGTGCAGCTTCGTCGCCCACCTCATCATACAATAGTTGATCTGTAATGTACGGCTTGGTATAACGCACGTAATCAAACCAGATATTTCTTTGATGAAACTCGTGCACATGCACCGGTATGCAGGGTTCAAAATGCCCCATAATGCCTTCTACCGCATGCATGGGAATGCTCCAGATGCGGAAGAAGCCAAGAATATGATCTATGCGAAAAGCATCAAAATAATAACTCATTTGTTCAAAACGCTGACGCCACCAGGCAAAATGATCGGCTTCCATCTTCTGCCAGTTGTAAGTTGGAAATCCCCAGTTCTGGCCCTTTACCGCAAAATCATCGGGCGGCGCACCCGACTGTAAATGCATGTTGAACAAATCAGGGTGCTGCCAGGCATCTGCGCCATAGCGGTAAATACCGATTGGAATATCGCCTTTAATAATTATACCATTTTCGTGCGCATACGCAGTGGCCTCCTGCAATTGCAGGTGCAAATGATATTGTATGAAACAATGCAGCAAAACCGCATCAGCCGTTTTTGCGCTATCAAATAATTTGGTTACTTCATCTGCATTGAAGATTTTGTTAGATGGCCAGTTATTAAAATCGGAAGTATTGTACAAATCCCTGTAATAGCAAAAGGCGGAATATGGCGCCAGCCAATGCTGGTTCTTTTTATAAAAAGCCTTGAACGCTGCTGAAGCAAAAGTTTCTTTTTTTTGCAGGGCATATATTTCTTTAAGCAGCTTCCATTTCAAATTGTTTACGGCTTCATAATCCACCGTATCTTTTTCATTCAGGGCCAGCCTTTCTTCTTTTGCTGCATCTAATAATTTTTTATTTTTCTTAGCGGCAAGCGTATCCAGGTTAATGTACATAGGATGCAATGCAAAAGCCGAAATAGCGGCATAAGGATAAGAGTCGCTCCACGTGCCGGTAGCATTGGTATCGTTCACCGGCAATACTTGTATTAACTGAAGACCGGTTTTCTTAGCCCAGTCAACCAATAATTTTATATCCGCAAACTCACCAACGCCCCAACTGCTTTTGCTTCGTAAACTAAAAACAGGTATGGAAACACCGGCGCCTTTCCAGGTGTTATCGGGCAGAATAATAAACCCGTCGTTAATGATGCTTATTTTATTTTTTGCGGCCGCATGCGCCTGGAAGAGTATGCGGTTTTTACCATCTTCATAACGCAGGAATTTTTTATTAATAGTATCGTAAACGCCATATTTATATATTAACGGAAAGTCGATGTTGGCAAGATTGAGTGAAACACTGTGAAAGTCTTCGCCGGCTTTCCTGCTTAATAAAACAGGAGTTTCTGCAGTCCATTTTCCTGTTTCTTCAGCAGAGCCTAAGAGGCAGATAGTTTCTCCTTTTTTTAATAAGGGCGCTTTTATTCTGAACTGGTGTGTAAATTTTTTGGGCTCTTTAATTTTTATTTCAGTATAATTATTTTTCAGCAATACATTTTGAAAAGGCTCGGTGTAAAATGCATTATCGTAATAACCGGCAAAATTCCATGAATCGGCAATTAATACTTCTTCATATTTAAATAAGCCGGGCATGAGTGTTTTATCATTGCCCCAGTCGTACATAACAGAACCATCTTCATTCTTTAAAATGTAATTGTACTGAATGCCCTGTTCAGGCACAGATGCTGTATCTATGTCAACTGTTGAAGCCCAGGTTTCTTCGTTAAGGTATTGCAGCGGCAGTGCATCTGCAATATTTTCATTGCCGAATATTGGATGATTGCCCGTAACAAAAAGCAACTGGCCGGGTTTAGTATGAAACTTAAGCTGGAAAATTATTTTTGTTGCAGCCGTTTTTTTAACTGATTTAGCAACTTTTTTAGGAGCCTTTTCTTTGGTTTCAACAATGGCTGAAGCCTTTTTTGGAGCTGACTTTTTAACTGCAGCTTTGGGCTTATTGCCTGCAGCCTGTTTGGCAGCCTTTTTAGGCCCGGCAGATTTTGCCTTTTTTTCCGCTGATTTTTTTACTGCTTTCGGGGCGGATGGGTTTTCTTCCAGGTTATTTATGGAAACAGCACTTTGCTGTTTGTCATTCTTTTGCTGTCCGGTTTCCAATGAATAAAAATTTAATTTAAAAAAATACAAACTATGTTTTCCAGGGGAGCCTATTAACGAAAGTATGTATAGTGTAATAAATACACAAATATTAGATAATGGATTCGGGATAAATAACAAAAGTTAAGTTGTTCGGGCAAAGCTTTTAAACAGGCGGCTTAATCAAAGCGCTTATTAAATGAGCCGGACCATAAACCATTCAATTTTTTACTGTTGCCTGGCGATTAAAGTATCGCTGGATCCATATTCCTTTTCAGCGCAAATGTGCAACAGTTTTATAGCAGTGATTAGTTATTGAGTACATCAAAATAAATCATTGTCAATGCTATTGTGTCATACACGGCATGCGATATAATGGGGTACCATAAATTTTTATTGTACTTTTTAAACAGGTATAACCAATACAAACCGCCAAGGGTGGCTCCGATTATACCAAATATGCCCTGCTGCCAATGATACACGCCGAATAAAATACTTGTAAAAAGCCCAGCATGCCAAAAAGAAAAATTATACTTTGAAAACCATGTTTGAATAATGTTTTGAATAAATCCCCTGAAAGCAATTTCTTCATAAAACCCCCCGGCTATCCACGCCACTATAGTTGCAATTAATAAACCGCTCAGATTATTTTTTACAAAATCATAATCCGTATAAGCCTTAATATAATCCTGAAAGAAATGATTTATGAAAGGAAGATAAATGAATTTTACAAAAGCCATCCAAAGAATGGCTGAAAGAACGCCAACTATAAAAGTGTGAACAGATAAGCCTTTTCGTTTAAGCCCGATGTAGCCAAGCGTTTTATACTGTGTTTTTAAATAAATAATAATTATCAGGAAGCATACAACAACATAAGAAGCAAAAGGCAAGTGAGCGAAATGTGGAAATAAAATGAGGAGAGCAATTACAAGAATGCTTGTTACAGTCTTTAAATAATTTACTTTATCCATAAAGCAGCTTTACAATGCTAATTGCTGTACAAAGTAATGCGATGGAAATACATTGAGATCGATATCTGCCGGGTTGCTGAAAATACCATACACGCTGCTGCCGCTGCCGCTCATTGAAGCAAACAAAGCCCCATTTTTAAGAAGCACGTTTTTAATGATTTTAATCTCGGGATATTTTTCAAAAACAGGTTGCTCAAAAGCGTTTTCCAGTTTTCCCTGCCAGGTTTCAACCGGTTGCTCAATTATGCTTTTTATATTATTGGAACCTGAATAATCAACCTGTGAAAATGCCCAGCCTGTGTTTACGTGAATGAGTGGATTAATCAACATTAAATGATACCCGGATAAATCAAGCTGAACCGGTTGCATTACTTCACCACGCTGCTGTGCAAACGATGGTTTATTGATGATGAAAAACGGACAATCGCTGCCCAGCATCAGCGCATATTGCAATAATTTTTCTTCCGTGAGATGCAGTTTGAATTTATCATTCAAAAGCATTAGCATAAAAGCACCATCAGCGCTGCCGCCGCCTAAGCCGGCACCCGAAGGAATAGCTTTATGCAGATGAATTTTTACTGAAGGCAATTGCGGAAAATCATGTTTTAAAAGCCGGTATGCTTTTACGCAAAGATTGTTTTCAGCGGCGCCTTCAATTTCAATTCCTGAAGTGGTTAAAGTGTAATCTTCGTGCTGGCCGGAATGATGAATTACTTCCAGCACATCATAGAAAGGCAAGGGATAAAAAACGGTTTCGAGGTTATGATACCCGTCGCTTCTTTTGCCAATAATACTTAGGCCGATATTTATTTTGCAATTGGGAAAAACTATCAAAGCAAAAAATTGAATATTACTTGCGCTTGTTTATTTCATCTCTTATTTCAATAGCGCGGATGTAATCTTCATGTTCCAGAACTTCAGAGAGCAATTTTTGCAGGTCATCCAAACTCATCCTGCTTAAATCTTTGTCGCCGGCGGAAGACCCGGAATCTTCAACGGTAATGTCAGATTTCTTTTGCCGGGCTTCATCTTCCATTAAAATGCCTGCATTTTCCAGTATGTTTTCATAGGTATAAATGGGGCATCCGAACCGCACGGCAAGCGCTAAAGCATCGCTGGTGCGGCTGTCAATCTCAATAGTGTCATGTTCATTTACGCATACGAGCTTTGAATAAAAAATGCCTTCCTGCAAATCGTTGATCACTATTTCCATCAACTCTATATGAAAGGCATACATAAAATTTTTCATAAGGTCGTGTGTAAGCGGGCGGCTGGGCTGCATGCGCTCAAGTGCAACGGCGATAGCCTGGGCTTCAAAACCGCCAATAACAATGGGCAACCGCCGCAACCCGTTTACTTCACCCAAAACAACCGCATACGAATGCGTTTGTGTGATGCTATGCGATAATGCAACAATTTCAAGTTCTATCTTCTTCATGCAAAAATTTCCTTTCGTAAGCCGCAAAAATAAAGATTTACAGCCCATATAAAATTTTTCAATCTTATATACTTTGGGCTTATTTAATGAGCAATAAAAATATTTTTTATACAAATTTTTTCGTAATAAAAATTTTTCGGTAGCCAATTACTTGCTTATCCTTGCAGCAGGGCAACAATAATAATGCTGTTTTTCAAGCTCATGTATTTTATTCAGAACAATTGATTGATGAAAATTTTTATAACAGGCGCCACCGGTTATGTTGGAAATAACCTTGCTAAAAAGCTTGCCGGTGATGGAAATATTATACATGCTTTATGCCGGGATGTGAATACCCCGGTTTTACAGCATTCCAACATAAAAATTTTTAAGGGAGATATTACTGATGTTGACTCAATGGATGAAGCCATGCAGGGTTGCGAACAGGTTTATCACCTGGCTGCTTATGCGCGGGTGTGGGCGAAAGATGCTTCCACTTTTTACAGGCTTAATGTGGCAGGCGCCAAAAATGTGTTTGATGCTGCATTGAAAAACAATATTAATAATATTGTATTCACTTCAACCGGCGGCACACTTGGGCCATCAGGCCGCAGGCCGGTGAAAGAAGAAGATAGAAGAATAGGCAAGCCTTTTACAATTTATGAAGCCACCAAAACCCAGGCTGAAGAACTGGCAAAAGAATATTGTAACAAATATGGCCTGCGCATCGTTACATTAAATCCGCCGCGTATTTACGGGCCAGGCATTATAACCGAAAGTAATGCTGTTACAAGGCTGGTAAAATTATATATGTCGGGCAAATGGAAAATTATGCCGGGCGATGGCAAACGCACAGGAAGCTATGTATATATTGATGATATTGTGAACGGCCATATTCTTGCCATGCAGAAAGGAAGGGCAGGAGAGCGGTATAACCTGGGTGGTGTAAATGCATCGTACATTGAATTCTTTAATTTGCTGGCGCAGATTACAGGTGGGAAACATACATTGATAAAATTTCCTGTGTGGACAATGATGTTTGCAGGTAATGTAATTGAACTATATTCGAAACTAACGGGCAGGCCACCATTGCTTACGCCGCCATGGATAAGAAAATATTATTACAACTGGGATGTTGACAGCAGTAAAGCGCAGCGTGAACTCGGTTATAGTTTTATATCGCTGGAAGAAGGGTTGAAGAAAACGGTTGAATGGCTGAAAAATAATCCGGACTAAATGCCATAATGAAAATTGATAGCTTTGAATTATACTTTTAAAGTTTATCCTGCGTTTTGGGTTAATTCTTTCTCTTCACATATTTATAAGAAGAAATATTATTAACCTGTTTAATTTGCTCTTAACAATATAAAATAAAGAAGCAGCAATAATGAAGATGTACACTTTGATTACAGGTGCAGGAGCTGGTATAGGTAAAGCGCTTGCTTTTGAATGCGCTAAAAGAAATATGAATTTATTGTTGGTTGCACTGCCCGGCGCTGAGCTGGAAAACACGGTTAATGAAATACAATCAACTTTTAAGAATATAGAATGCTGCGGCCTGGGTGCTGATTTAAGCAAGCCCCAATCTTTTTGCGCTGTATATAAATGGGTGAAAGAAAATAATTACAACATCAATATCCTTATTAATAATGTTGGCATTGGCAGCAAAGGCGATTTTGAACACACCGAAACTATTTTTTATGAACGCCAGCTTGAACTGAACATTCATGCAGCCACCATGCTTACGCGTTTGTTTTTGCCTGAACTGAAAGCCAATGCGCCATCGCATATAATGAACACAAGCAGCATGGGCGGTTTCTATATGATTCCCGGTAAAACAGTTTATATAGCATCCAAAGCATACATTTATTATTTCAGCCGTTCGCTAAGGCTTGAACTAAAACAGCATAATATTAATGTGAGCGTTTTATGCCCCGGCGGCACCGACAGTAATGCCAATACCATTGCCTGCAATAGAGAATTAAAAGGCATGGCAAAGCTATCCATTTTACTGCCTGAAGAAGTGGCAAAAGAAGCCATAGAAGAAATGCTGAAAGGCAGGGCAAGAATTATCCCGGGATTTATAAATAAACTATCTTACCACATCAGCAGGCTTGTACCGGAATTTATTCAGCAAATGATTATAGCCAATGCTTTCAAGCATGTAGAGAATCACAAATATTAATTTGTATTAATAACTAATACGTGTAACTTACTGCTTTATTAACTGCTATTTTAACGCAACTACTATGAAAAAGCTGTCTCCTGCATTGCTTGCATGCGTATTACTTTTTGCGGCCTGTAATAAAATGTCAACTTCAAATGAAGTTAACAGTGCATCGGTTGAAGAAGTGCAAACACAACTGATGACGCCAGCACAAATAAACGCCTTCATTACAAAAACAATCAACGAAAAAGGTGAATTTAACTGGAGCGATGCTTCAGATTTAATGGCATTCAGCGCCGTCATGCACAGTCCTCATCATATTGTTTCCGTGGGTTATAAACCTTTAAGCGAAAACAATATTGAGGAACGTATTGCAAAAATTAATATTCACGATAATAAATGGAGCGCTGTAAAAACGCAGGTTATACAAATGATATTGCAGCAGGAAAGATTGCTGCATCCTGGTTTAAAAGCAGTAGATATAGAGGTTTGGAAAGAAAATAAGCTGCCGGTTATTGATGTGCGCATTGATAATTTCAGCACATTTAAAATGCTGCGCAACAGTAAGCTTATCCGTTATGCTGAGCCAATAGGCTATGAGCCCGGAAATTATGATGCTGACCTGGATGCGCAGTTAAGTGCTTCGCTTGGTGCAGGCTGCGGCGGTTACACAGGCGCCACCAATTTGCAGGAAGGCGATGATTATATAACCATTGCACCGGGTGCAAAACAATCATGGAATTACAGTTATCATAATATACCGGCTGCATGGGCATTAAGCACCGGCGCCGGTATAAAAATAATGGTAATTGATACCGGCCTTAGCCCCGACCAGGATAATATGAACAACGGCTTTAACCAGGGTTATTCTTCCGGCAGGACTTTAGAGAAAATAGTTACCCTTCCAAAAACAGCCAATACAAATGATAATTGCGGGCATGGCACTACAATGACGAGCACAGCAACTGCACCGCGGTGCACGAATGGAAATTCGTGCGGTGTGGCTTATAACAGCAACCTTGTTGTTTGTAAAGCCGCTAACGATGTGATAATTGATGGCTCAGAAGTTAAAGGTGTTGCAGATGCTTATACGTATGCGGCTGATGATGCTTCCATTAAAATAATCAGTTTAAGCCTTGGCCGCATAACAGGGGCTTCTCAAATAAAAGATGCCATTATGTATGCTTACAATAAAGGAAAACTGATGTTTTGTGCAGGCGGAACTTCAACCGATTTTACTTCATGGGTTGGCGTAACCTTCCCTGCAACTTTACCACAGGTGCAGGCTATAACCGGTGTAAAAAATACAGCTACATTAAAAGCATGCGGCGATTGCCATAAAGGCCGGCAGATTGATTTTGTGATCGTGATGAATAAAACCAGCGACAATATGAGCCCTATTGCCAATGCCATAAGTGGCAATGTGCCAACAACAGTTGGCGGCTCATCTGTTGCAACGGCAACATCAGCAGGCATTGCAGCGCTTGTGTGGGCGGCACATCCAACAGAAACAAGAGAACAAATTGTACAACGGCTTACAACAACGGCAAGTGGTTACCCAAAGAAGAACAGAAATTTTGGCTATGGTAAATTGAATGCGCTGGCTGCGATCAATCAATAAACGTTCTATCATCAATAAAAAGCTTGCTGAATAAGCAGGCTTTTTTTATTCAAAAAATTCAACCAGCTTTTCAATTAATTCTTTCTTACCGGGCTTTTCGCTTATAATAATATTGGTTGAAGTATATCGTTTTATTTCGTTTGCGGTTGTATTGCCTATAGCAAACAAAGCAGTCTTTTCATCTATTGTATTTGATGTAAAGAAACCCCGCACCGCACTCGGGCTAAAGAATAAAACAACATCATAGTAACGGTTAAGTGCATATTCAAAAATAGTAGTGGTGTAAACCTGTACTTCATGCACAGTTATATTATTGCTGGCAAGCAATCGCGGTAAGGTATCCATTCTCTTGTCGCCACAAAAAAAATAAACCTCGTTTATACTATTAGTGCTTATTATTTTTTGTGAAAGATGAATGGCATTATCTGCATAATCTGCTACGCTTACAGCCGGCAGTAAGTGCTCAATTACATATTTTGTTTTTTCGCCAACACAATAAACCTTCCAGTTGATTTTTTTGTTTGATAAAAGATGTGATATAGCTTCAACAGCATGGCTGCTTGTAAAAATAATTATTGCATCAATGGTCGCAATGTGTTCAATTTCCTGTTGAATAATTGCTGATTGAATGCTCTCTGTTTTAATGAATGGAATAACATCAACATTAAAACCTTTGGAAGTAAGTTGTTGTATTAAGGCTTCATCAATTTCGCCTGTAATTAATATAGAAGGATTATTTGCCAGCATTGCGAATTTGCTCAATAATTTTATCACCGCCGTTTTGCAAAACTTCTTCACCGGCAAGCGTACCAAGTGCTGCGGCTTCGTTCAAAGCAACTCTTTTATTTACTTCCACTTTTTGCTTTCCGTCTGTTGATAATATATTCCCATTGAATATAACTGTATTGTCTTCAACTTTCGTCAAAGCACTTATCGGTGTTGAACATCCGCCCATTAAAGTTTTTAGAAAATCCCTTTCAATTTTTACACACAAGGCTGTGGCCTTATCATTAAAATTGTTGCATGCATTAAATATTGCTTCATCATCTTTTCTGCAAACAACAACAATAGCGCCCTGTGCAGGTGCAGGCAGCATCCAGTCAATATCAACTGAATTTTCAGGCCTTAAATTAATGCGTTCTATTCCGGCGGCAGCGAAAATGGCGCCGTTCCAGTTATTGGTTTGCACTTTATTTAAGCGGGTATTTACATTACCGCGCAGGTTTTCAATAACTGTATTGGGATAGCGGTTTAACCATTGTGCAATACGCCGGACGCTGCTGGTGGCAATGGTGAGTTGTGCGTTGTGGATTGTAAGTGGTGAGTAATTGCTCCATGCATTATTTATATAACCAATCTTTTCAAGATCAGTTTTGTCTTTATAAACAAACACGTCTTTATAAGATGCACGTTTTAAAACGGCAGCCTGAACAATGCCTTCCGCCATTTGCACAGGCACATCTTTCATGGAATGAACGGCAATATCAATCCTGTTGTTCAGCAAAGCAGCATCCAGCGCTTTGGTAAAAATACCCTGAACGCCTAACGCATATAAAGGCGTAATCAAATCTGTATCGCCTTCACTTTTTATATATACCAGTTCTGCTTGTATGTTCTGTGAAGTAAGCAGGTTTTGCACCTGTGTTGCCTGCCAAACGGCCAGCGGGCTTTCTCTCGTACCTATTCTAATAATTGTATTCGCCATGATTTATGCAGTGCAAATAAAATCATTTATTGCAGCAATGTAATGGCAGCCTTTGGTATTTGTTTCTTTTATTTTGCAGGCTGTTTCGTTTACCACGCGCTGAATTTTAATATTGATCTTGGATTCACAAAGCGGGTTATCTGCATCGGGAATAAAAGTATAAGAATGCAGTTCTTTTAATTTTAGCTTCAGGTCTTTCAGCATGGGTACATGCCTGCGCATATAATACCATTCAATAAAATCCTGCATCGATTCAGCAATGATGGCCTTCGCTTTTGGCACTTCAGCCTCCCGCTTTTTAAGCGTTTCATCTTTCAGCTTCGATAATTCATCTACATTCACCAGTTGAACGCCCGGCAGATGCCTTACGCTTTCTTCCACATTAAACGGAATAGAAAGGTCAATGATTAATTTGGGTTGATGTGAGGTGATGTGTGAAGCAAGTACTACGGGCTCTGCTGCGTTGGTGGCTACTACAATAATGTCGGCCGCATTCACTTCGTTTTCAACATTATCAATAGAAGCTGTTTTTAAACCAAGCTCCGTTGCAAGCCCTATTGCTTTTTCAGGAGAACGGTTTATAAGCATAATATTTTTTGTGCCGAGATAATCCACAAGATTTTTGCAGGCGCTGCTGCCGATTTTTCCTGTGCCCAGCAATAATATTTTTTTATCGCTGATATTTTTTACGTGCTTCTTAATGTATTGTGTTGCGGCAAATGCAACAGAAACAGTGCCGCCGCTTAATGCTGTATTATTTTTAATAAGCTTTGACGATTGCAGAACACTGTTCACCAGGCGGTCTAAATATGCACCGAGAAAACCATGCTGCCTTGAAAACTTGGCGGCAGATTTTATCTGGCCCACAATTTCATAATCACCGAGAATCTGGGAATCAAGCCCGGCAGCCACATCAAAAAGATGTTCTATTGCTTCACGGCCTTTTTTTATGTAAGCCGATTTTGCAAAAGCTTCCGCGCTGCCCGGTGTTTCTGCACAAAGCAGGCTGATGAGATCATCAGCATTTTCAGTAAGCCCGTATATTTCTGTCCTGTTGCAGGTTGAAAGCACAAAAACCTCTTTCAATCCAAATAAAGGGGCATTTTTAAGAATAGAAGAATATTGATCATTATTTACAGCAAACGAGCTGCGCAATTCAGCATCTGCTTTTTTGTAATTTATTCCTGCTACGCAAAATTTATATATATCCATCCTGTTATATCAAACGTCGCAAAATTAGTTTGCAACCATCCTATAAACATGATTAAAATCAGTTGAAGTGTCATTTATATGTCATGTTTTGAAGAATTCCGGCTCAGGCATTTTAAGTTGCGGCAGTACTGTTCCTTTTTATTTGGGATTGAAGTACATAGAAAGTATTGTTTCAGCAAAACAGGCTTTACTTTTGCGGCTTTATGAACCAGCATACCCGTGCGATAATATTAATGAATCTCGGTTCGCCCGATTCTACAGACGTAAAAGATGTAAAGAGATACCTCAATGAATTTTTAATGGACGGGCGGGTGATTGATAAACCTTTTTTGTTAAGGACATTGCTTGTAAGAGGCATTATTGTTCCCTTCAGGGCAAAAAATTCTGCCGAAGCTTATAGCAAAATATGGATGAAAGAAGGCTCGCCTTTAATTGTAATAAGCGAGCAATTGCAAAAAGCAGTGCAGGCAAATTTTGAAGAGCCTGTAGAACTCGTGATGCGTTATCAGAACCCTTCTGCGGCATCTGTATTAAAAAAGCTGCATGAAGAAAATCCGCAGCTTAAAGAAATTTTGCTGCTGCCTTTATACCCGCATTATGCCATGAGCAGTTATGAAACTGCGGTTGAAGACATTAAACATCAGCATAAGAAAAAGAATTATGCTTCAGTGCTTAAAACAATAAAACCGTTTTATAATAATGAACAGTTTATTTATGCTTTAAGTGAAAGCATAAAGCCATACCTGCAAAGGGATTACGATAAAATTTTATTCAGTTATCATGGTTTGCCCCAAAGGCATATCAGGAAAAGTGATATAACCGGCCAGCATTGCCTGCAGGTAAACCGGTGCTGCCATGTGGCTTCACCAGCACATAAATTCTGTTATCGCCATCAAACCATTGTTACAACCGAGCTTGTGGCGAAAGCATTAAACATACCGGAAGAAAAAATAGAGCAAACTTACCAGTCAAGGCTGGGTAAAGATCCCTGGCTGTTACCTTCCACGCAGGAACGGCTGCCTGATTTGCCTGGCGAAGGCATAAAAAGATTGCTGGTTGTGTGCCCTGCATTTGTAAGCGATTGTTTGGAAACGCTGGAAGAAATTGCCATTCAGGCAAGGCAAATTTTTTTAGATGCAGGCGGTGAATCTTTTGAGTTTATTCCATGCATGAATACGCAGCCTTTATGGGTGCAAACTGTAACCAACTGGATAAAGGATTATTTTAATGGCAGCACAGAAATGTTGTTTGAATAATAAGCTGTTTGGATTAATAGAAATGATGTTTACCACCTGATGCTTTAATTGGCAGCACATAATTATTTCACCTGGAAAGCGCCGGGCTGATAACCCGTCATCAGCTTTAATAAATAATTCAAACGCTTTTAAATACGATGCATTATGTCATATCAATACTTGAAAGCAATACATATCATTTTTGTGGTAACATGGTTTGCAGGTATGTTTTATATGCCAAGGCTTTTTATTTATAATACAGAGGCCAATGACAAAGAACCGGCTGTAAAACAGGCATTGCATGATCAGTTTGCTATCATGATGAAAAGGCTTTGGTTTGGTATTACCTGGCCATCGGCTATTCTTACCTTAATTTTTGGCTCGCTGGTTTTACATTTTGGCGGATGGGGCCCTGCTCTTTTTACCGAACCCGGCCGCTGGCTGCTGGTAAAGCTTTGTTTTGTATTGTTATTATATGCCTACCATTTTTCGATTCATAAAATATTTAAGCAGCAAATAAGCGGTGTGTTTAAATATAGTTCCCAGCAATTGCGTATATGGAATGAAGTGGCTACTATTTTTTTGGTGGCTATTGTAATGCTGGCCACGGTAAAGCAAAGCATGAGTTTTGTTTGGGGGCTGGTTGGGCTGGTTTGCTTTGTAGTATTATTAATGAGCGCTATAAAAATTTACAAGACAATAAGGGAAAAAAATAAGAGGCCATAATGTAAGCCGCCTTTGGATTCTTTTTTACGTATTATTAGTAAAAAATTGAAAAATATTACATATTTGCCATACTAACCAGCTATTTTTAATCGTCTTAAATACTTCTATAGAATAAATTATACGCATTAGTCAGTTAGCCCTAAAAGCCAATATGACGATAAACCAAAATGATTAAAACAAACGAATGATGCGAAAAAAATTACTGGCCCCGGCTTGTTTATTGCTGGCGGGTTGCTGCTTACTGTCTCCTGCATTTGCACAAAATGATATTATAACAACCGCAACCCCATTCCTTAGAATTTCCCCGGATGCACGTGCCGGTGGTATGGGCGATGCAGGTATAGCCATAAGCCCCGATGCCAATTCAGCTTTCTGGAATATTGCTAAAACACCTTTTACCACATCGCCAACGGCGGTGAGTGTAACCTATACACCCTGGCTGCAAGACATTGCCAAAGATGTGTATATGATTACGCTGGCAGGTTATCATAAATTAGATGAGGACCAGGCTTTTTCTGCAGGCATAAGATATTTTAACCTGGGCAATATAGATTTTACAGATTTTACAGGCACTCCCACAGGTTCTGGCCGTCCATTTGAATTTGCTATTGATTTGGGATATTCAAGAAAAATATCCAGTACGTTAGGTTTAGGCGTGGCATTAAGGTATATAAATTCTGACCTGGCTAATGGCGCTCCGCCAAATAACGGCGTTGCCTATAAAGCCGGAAGCACAGTAGCTGCTGATCTTTCTTTATACGGCGATAATACTACTGAAGACGGGCAGGGCTTTACTTACGGCCTTTCTCTTTCAAACCTTGGCGGTAAAATAGGTTACACCGATAATGCCGAAACCAAAGATTACATTCCTGCAAACATGGGTCTTGGCGGCGCCTATACCTGGGCTTTCCAGGAGATGCATAAGTTTACGCTGGCGGCAGAAGTAAATAAATTACTGGTGCCTGCCTTTCCCAAGCTGACCGGAGATACCGATGCCGATGATGCAGCCATTAATGAATATCATTCGCAGAGCGTTTTCAGCAGTTGGTTTAAATCTTTTAGTGATAATGCTTATTCAGGTTCTTTGGGCGCAGAATATACTTATGATAATATGTTCTCCATCCGTGCAGGTTATTATAAGGAAACAAAACAAATGGGCAACCGCAGTTATTTTACGGCGGGCGTTGGTATAAAATACCAGATATATGGTTTCAACTTCTCTTATCTTGCCCCATCCGGCAATGGCGTTACAAGAAACCCTTTATCAAATACTTTGCGCTTCAGCCTTTTGTTTGATTTTGGTGCGCAGGAATAATATTATTTCAACACAATTTAAATAAAGTTTAAAGCGGAGGCAGTTACCTTCGCTTTTTTCATGAGGCTTTTTAGAGACGCCACTAAGTCTCTAAGTCACAAAGTGCGTATTTAATTTTTGTGCCCTGGCGTCTTAGTGGCAAAATATAGTTGTAAATAATATGAATATAAGAATAGGCTCCGGTATAGATTTTCACAGGCTTGAAGAAGGAAGGGATTTTTGGCTGGGCGGTATAAAAGTGCCGCATACAAAAGGCGCTGTGGGCTACAGCGATGCAGATGTTTTATTGCACGCCATCTGCGATGCCATGCTTGGCGCAGCATGCCTGGGCGATATAGGCGAACATTTCCCTGATACTTCCAACGAGTTTAAAGGCATTGACAGCAAGGTTTTGCTGGCGAGAACAAATCAGATTATACAAAAAGAAAACTACAGGATAATTAATATTGACAGCAGCCTGTGCCTGCAGGCGCCTAAAATAAAACCTTACGTTCAGCAAATGCAAAAAACGATTGCGGATATTTTAGGTTTGACAGAGAAAGATGTTTCCATTAAAGCCACCACAACAGAAAAATTAGGTTTTGTGGGAAGGGAAGAAGGCGTGGTGGCGTATGCTTCTGTGCTGTTGGAAAAGTTGGAAGAAAATAATCAATAGTCAATGCTCAATATTCAATACTCATTTTTAAGAGCGTTTACAATTGAATATTGATTATTGATTATTGCGTATTGAAATATTGAGTGCTTAAAAGAAAATAATCAATAACCAATGCTCAATATTCAATAATCATTTTTGAGAGCGTTTACAATTGAACATTGAATATTGTGTATTGAAATATTGAGCGTTTAAAAGAAAATAATCAATAACCAATGCTCAATATTCAATAATCATTTTTAAGAGCGTTTACAATTGAACATTCCTGCCCGTCCGTCAGGCGGGGATTATTGCATATTGAAATATTGAGTGTTTAAAAGAAAATAATCAATAACCAATGTTCAATATTCAGTAATCATTTTTGAGAGCGTTTAAATTGAACATTGAATATTGTGTATTGAAATATTGAGTGTTTAAATTGAATATTCCTGCCCGTCCGTCAGGCGGGGATTATTGCACATTGAAATATTGAGTATTTAAAATAAACAATCATTTTGGTAGTTTTATTTATCAGTTTCTAACTCTTAAATAAATACCAAAATGAACAATGAAAGAAAATTTGATCTTGAAGATCGCCTGATTGATTTTTCATCCCGGATTATTGATGTAGTTGAAACCTTGCCAAATACGAGGGCGGGTAATTATATTGCAGGTCAGCTCATTCGCTGCGGGCTTGCCCCATCGCTGATGTACGGGGAAGCCCAGGCAGCAGAATCAAGAGAGGATTTTATACATAAAATGAAAATTCTTTTAAAAGAGCTTAAAGAAACAAGGGCATGTTTAAAGCTCATTTTTGCAAAAGAAATGATTAAGCCGGTAAGTAAACTTGAACCGCTACAGAAAGAAAATGAGGAACTGGTTGCAATAATTGCTAAAAGCATAGAAACCGCAAGAATGAATAGTAAAAGAAAATAATCAATAACCAATGCTCAATATTCAATAATCATTTTTAAGGGCGTTTACAATTGAACATTGAATATTGCGTATTGAAATATTGAGTGTTTAAAAAAAATAATCAATAGTCAATGTTCAATATTCAATAATCATTTTGAGAGCGTTTATAATTGAACATTGAATATTGTGTATTGAAATATTGAGTGTTTAAAAAAAATAATCAATAGTCAATGTCCAATATTCAATACTCATTTTGAGAGCGTTTACAATTGAACATTAAATATTGCATATTGAAATATTGAGTGTTAAAAATGAATAATCAATAACCAATGCTCAATATTCAATAATCAATAATCATTTTTGAGAGCGTTTACAATTGAACATTGAATATTGCATATTGAAATATTGAGTGTTTAAAAGAATAATCAATAACCAATGTTCAATATTCAATAATCATTTTTGAGAGCGTTTAAATTGAACATTGACTATTGCGTATTGAAATATTGAGTGTTTAAAAAATAATTCATGCAAACTATTACCATTAAAATCATTAACAATTCTACAAACGCATTGCCCGCTTACGAAACTATTGGCTCATCGGGCATGGATTTAAGGGCCAATCTTCAGGAGCCTGTTAATTTAGCCCCAATGCAGCGGGCATTAATTCCAACTGGCTTGTTTATTGAATTGCCTTTAGGTTATGAAGCGCAGGTAAGACCGCGCAGCGGGCTGGCTATAAAACATGGCATTACCTGTTTGAATACGCCCGGTACTATTGACAGTGATTACCGCGGCGAATTGAAAATAATTTTGATAAATCTTTCCACAGAGCCTTTTGCAATTCAGCATGGCGAAAGAATTGCACAAATGGTTATTCAGCCTGTTGTAAAAGCAGCATGGGAAGAAGTAACAGTTTTAAATGAATCCAAACGCGGCGAAGGCGGTTTTGGGCATACCGGGAAATAATATGCAGCGGATATTTTTTATAATTATTGTTTTTGGATTAATGGCCGCATCGGGTTGCCGCACTGCAAAAAAGGCGCAGCATGTGGTGAAGGATTCTGCAGTAAGTTCATCGCCCGCCATAAAGCTGCCGCACGCAGATTCAGCAGCCATCTTAAAACAACAGTTAATGGATGCTGCCAATACTCCATTAAATTTTAATACATTTTATGGCCGTGCAAAGGCCAGCTTTAGCTCGCCGCAGGCTGCAGGCAATGTAACGGTGTATATAAAAATGCTGAAGGATAGCATTATCTGGATATCTATAACAGGCCCTTTGAATATAGAAGGCGCCAGGGTTTTGGTAACACCCGACAGCATTAAAATAATCAACAAGCTGGAGAATACAGTTCAATTGAGCAGCATTGAACATCTTCAGGCAATAACCAAACTGCCGCTTGGTTTCAGCGATTTTCAGAATATTATTTTGGGTAAGGCTATATTGGATGGCAACAATAATTACCAGGTTAAAAAAGATTCTGTTACTGTTTCCAGTACTGACGAAGTATTGCGTTCTGTTTATTCATTTACAAAGAACGGCTTTTTGCTCGGGCAAAGTAATTATCAAACCATCGGCAACAGCGACGTAACCGGCGCTAATATTTTTTATAACGATTATCATGTTGTAAATAATTTCAACTTTTCTGCAAGCAGGGATATTGCCGTTAGCGGTAAATCCCCGGCGAGCCTAACTCTGAATTTTAAGGATTATAATTTCAACCAGCCGCTGAGTTTTGTGTTTACAATTTCAAAAAATTACCGTGTTAAATACGAATAAGCATTTCGTATCGTTAATTTAGCAGCAATCATCTCAAACGCAATTATTCATGATAAAAAAACTGTTTGCAGCTTTTATGTGCTTAAGCATAGCAATGGCAGCGGCTGCGCAGGATGAAAGTAAAGAAGACATACAGAAAAGGCAGCAGCAACTGCAACGTGAAATAGCTGAATTAAACAGCACCCTTAATCAAATAAAATCAAGCAAGAAAAAATCGCTGAGCCAACTGGCGCTGGTGCAGAAAAAAATAAGAACGCGCAATGCGCTTATTAATAATATTAATAAAGATTTGAGAAGACTTGATAATACCATTTATACAAGCCAGCTTGATATAAACAGGATGAAACGGGAGCTTGATTCGCTTAAAGAAAATTACGCCAAGAGCCTGGTATTTGCTTACAAAAACCGCAGCAATTACGACTATCTCAATTTTATTTTTTCTGCAACGAGTTTTAATGATGCTGTTAAACGCATAGCTTATCTCAGAAGTTACCGCGATTACCGTGAAACGCAGGTAAGCACTATTCAAAAAACGCAAAGGGTTATTGAACAAAAAATTCAAACACTTACATCAAACAAGGCAGAAAAAAAATCTACCCTGGTTGAACAGGGCAAACAGCTAACTGTTTTAAAAGAAGATAGAAAAGAACAGGATGATGTTTTAAATAATTTAAAGGGCAGGGAAAGCGATGTTGCCAAACAAATAAAACAAAACCAGCGCGACCAGCAAAAATTGAAAGGCGCTTTGCAGGCAATCATTAACCGTGAAATTGCTGAAGCCAAACGTAAAGAAGCAGCGCGTTTAAAGGCATTGGAAGAACAAAGAAAAAGAGAAGCTGCTGCTGCGGCTGCCGCAAAAAATAATGCGGCCTCCAATAATCCTTCTTCTTCTCCTGCAGATAATGCTAAAACACCCCCTCCAGAGTCGCCGTCATCGAATGCGGCAAGCGTTGCTGGCAATAGTGCTGCACCTAAAAGCACCCGTGTTTATAATGTGCTGGAATCAACAGAAGAAGATAAAATAACTTCTATCAATTTTGAAACGAGAAGGGGAAGCTTGCCCTGGCCTGTTAGTTCGGGTATCATAAGCATTCCATTTGGATCTTATACCATTCCCGGCACTAAAATAACAGGCAATAATTCCGGTATAAATATTTCAGTTCCTCTTGGTGTAACTGTTAAGTCTGTTGCCGATGGCACCGTATCAGGCGTATTTGATATGGGTAGCGGGCAGGCTGTTGTAATAAGGCATGGTAAATATTTTACGGCATATAGCAACCTTAATAATATTAAAGTGAAATCAGGAACAGAAGTGCATGCAGGCACTGTGCTTGGCACTGCGGGCCCCGGCTCCGAAGGTGATGGTGAAATTGTTTTTATGGTAGAAAACAGCAGCGGCGGTTATCTTAATCCTGAAAGCTGGCTGCGCTGATAAATGCAACTGTTTTTATAAATCCGGGCATCTGGCAAGATTTTCTGTATAGCCGCTGTATGTAGCAATTACAACTTACCTCCATACTCGCTAATTAACTCAGCCACCAATGCTGTCCATCCGGTTTGGTGCGAAGCACCGAGGCCTTTGCCATTATCACCATGAAAATATTCATGGAATAAAATAAGGTGCTGGTTTTCCGGCCTTTTATAAAACCAGTTATATTGCTCATATAATTTACGGTTGCCTTCCGCATCTTTCTCAAATAAACTTATTACACGGCGTGTAAGTTCATCGGCCACCTGCTCAAGGTTCATCTGGTTGCCGGAACCAACCGGGCATTCAACAGTCAAGCTGTCACCATAAAATTTACCATACTTGCGAATAGATTGAATGATAAGAAAATTAACAGGCATCCAAACAGGGCCGCGCCAGTTGCTGTTGCCGCCAAACATATTGGAAGTGCTGTCGCCTGCATCATACTGAATGCTGTAAACAATGCCATCAACCGTTGTGGAATAAGGATGCTCCAAATGATATTTTGATAATGCCCTTATGCCGCCGGGCGATAGAAATTCGTTCTCATCTAATAAATAATTCAGCAGTTTTACAAGCCTTTCCTTGCGTATAAGTGAAAGCAATATTTCTGAATCGCCGCTGCGTTCTTCATTTGGCCAGAACTTGTTATTTACTATGCGGTAATGTTCAAACCAGGTGATGCGTTTTTTAAAATCCCGCAACTTGTTTAATTCCCATGCATAAATATTTGACACAGCGAAAAGCGGCGACAAACCTACAATTGAACGGATGCGTAAAGGCATTGGATCAGCGCCTGCAACATTTAATACATCATAAAAAAAACTGTCTTCCGCATTCCACAGGTTATGTTCATTCAAAGCTTCTGCTATAAACACAAAATGCTCGAAAAACTTGGTTGCTGTGTCTTCAAAAGCACTGTCATGCAAGGCAATCTCAATGGCAATATCCATCATGTTCAATGCATACATGCCCATCCAGCTTGTGCCGTCAGCCTGTTCCAATTGTATATTTCCCTGCTGGTTAAAGCTGCGGTTAAATACGCCTATATTATCAAGCCCGAGGAACCCGCCTTCAAAAATGTTATTGCCTTTTACATCTTTTCGGTTTATCCACCATGTGAAATTGATAAGCAGCTTTTGAAAAATTTTCTTCAAAAACTGAACATCTTTTTTACCTGTTTGCTTCTCTTCAATATAATAAACCTGCAATGCAGCCCAGGCCTGCACCGGCGGGTTTACGTCGCTGAAATTCCACTCATAAGCAGGTAGCTGTCCATCGGGTTTCATATACCATTCACGCATGATAAGCAGCAACTGGTGCTTGGCAAAATTGGCATCTGCAACCGCCAGCGAAATGGTTTGGAAAGCGAGGTCCCACGCGGCATACCAGGGATATTCCCATTTGTCGGGCATGCTGATAATGTCCTGGTTTTTTAAATGCTTCCAGTCGCTGTTGCGGCCATTGGCTTTAGATGCGCTGGGCGGCGTAATGCCATCGCCGGTGGTAAGCCATCGCTCAACATCAAAATGATAATATTGTTTTGTCCAGAACATGCCTGCCAAAGCCTGCCGCTGAATATTTCGCAGGTCATCATTTATTTTTTTGGGCAGAACGAAATCATAAAACTCATCTGCTTCTTTTTTGCGCTTATTAAAAATATTTTCAAAGCCTTTATAAAAAGGCTTCTTTAAAAGCTCATTGCTGAACCTGCAGTAAATGGTTTTTGTTGCGCCTGCCTCAATATTTAAATTATATACGGCGGCGAATTTTGTTCCCGTTTTTCTTTTTCTTAAATCAGTAATATTTTTCTTTTTAATAACTGCATTATGAAATGCATCTTTTGTAAATATTGATTTATTAGGCGTGCCTGTTATAATTTCTGTATTGGTTTCATTGTCTGTAAACCACCTGTCATCGGCGTTCAAAAAATACAGGTAATTTGTTTTAAGCCTGTAGTGATCGGTGATGACTGCGTTCCTGTTTAATAAAGTAATAGAAGGCACGTCCGAATCGGGTGAATGCTGCCAGCGGTTATAAAAAAATAGAGTGGGTAAAACGGTTATGGGCGCCGCCGCGGTAAAGCGGTTAGTTATATCGATCTTAATAAAAATATCTTCATCATCTTCTTTTGCATACGTTATTAAAACATCGAAGTATTCATTGTTATCAAATATGCCTGTATCAAGAATTTCATATTCAGGATCGAGTTTTGATTTGCTGCGGTTTTCCGTTCTTAATTGTTCATAGGGAAATAATTGCTGCGGGTATTTATACAAATACTCCATGTAAGTATGCGTGGGCAAATTATCAAGATAATAATACAACTCTTTTACATCTTCACCATGATTGCCTTCATAGTTTGCCAAACCAAAAAGCCGTTCTTTCAGTATTGGATCTTTGCCATTCCACAAGGCTATATAAAAGCAAAGGTTTTGATAGTAATCAGAAATGCCAGCAAGCCCGTCTTCGCCCCAGCGGTACGTTCTGCAATGCGCATGATCGAAAGGAAAATAATGCCATGCATCGCCATCGGGACTGTAATCTTCCCGCACTGTCGCCCATTGCCTTTCACTTAAATATGATCCCCATTTTACAAGTGGAACCGGTTTACTTACATTTTCTTCGAGCCTTCTTAATTCATCAATCATATATCAAACTTAATAAGTGAGTGAGTGAACGGTGAGTGTTTGCTGTCAATTGTCATCGGTCATCTGTGAACTGTCATCTGTCATCTTTATGAAAGATACCTGCCTACAATTGGTACGCGCCTGCCAACGCCATAGGCTTTTTCTGATACGCGTATGATAGGACAAAACTGGTTACGTTTGTACTCATTGGTATTTACAAGTTTTAATGTGCGATCAACAGTTGCACTGTCAAACCCCAAGGCTTTTATTTCGTTAGGGCCAAGCCGGCGTTCTATATATTGATATAAAATGGAGTCAAGCACAGCATAATCCGGCAAGCTGTCTGAATCTTTTTGATTAGGCCTTAACTCAGCGCTTGGCGCTTTAATTAAAATATTAGCCGGAATAATTTCTTTATCGCGATTGATATATTTTGCCAGCGCATACACCTGCGATTTATAACAATCGCCTAATACACTCAGGCCACCGGCCATGTCTCCATATAAAGTGCCATAACCGGTTGAAAGCTCGCTTTTGTTGGATGTGTTTAATAAGATATAACCAAATTTATTGGCTATCGCCATCAGCAAATTACCTCTTATGCGGCTTTGAATATTTTCTTCGGCAACAGAAAATGGAAGGTCTTTAAATAAAGGCTGCAATGTTTCTAAAAACGATTCATAGATTGAATTAATGCGGATGATATCATACGGGTTATTTAGATTTTTACTTAATGCTTCCGCATCGTTTACAGAATGTTCTGTGGAATAAGGCGAAGGCATTAAAATGGCCCTTACATTTTCAGGGCCCAATGCTTCGCAGGCAAGCGTTAAAACCAAAGCGCTGTCAATGCCGCCGGAAGAACCGAGAATAGCTTTAGTAAAACCCATCTTTTTAAAATAATCGCGAATGCCTAATAACAACGCTTCATGAATCATTTCAAGATTTAATGCAGGCTGAAATTCTTTTGCAGCAAATTCTGTATCGGGCAAATATTCTGCGCGTTCAATAACAGGTGCATCAATAGTGCCATCATCATTCAACACAATAGTTTCAAGTGCTTCTTTAAACATGGGCAACATTTTGCAAAGGTTTCCATGCTTGTCAAATGAAAGTGAAGTGCCATCAAATACAATCTCCGTCTGGCTGCCAACCGTGTTGCAATAAAACATGGGCAGCTTATACTTCAGCACATTTGATTTTATAACTGCTTTGCGGTCTTCATTATGTGTATAGTCAAAAGGTGATGCGCTGAGGTTAAGCATTAAATCAGGCGCTTGTTTTATTAATGCATCCATCGGGCATATACGATACAATGGATTGTCACCAAGGTTCCAGATATCTTCACAAATAGTTATTGCCAGTTTTTTGCCTTTAAACTCTACAACGTTCCAATCGAACGCCGGTTCAAAATAGCGGTACTCATCAAACACGTCATAAGTGGGCAGCAAAGTTTTGTGTACCTCAGCCTTAATTTCTTTTTCATATAAGAAGAAAGCAGCATTAAAAAGATCCTTGCCTTCAAATTTTGGGTTGCGTGCCGGTGAACCAATAACTACGCCGATTGTATCCGCATGCTCTTTAATTATATCAACTGCGTTATAACATTTATTAATGAAATCGCTAAACTCCAGAAAATCCCTTGGCGGGTAACCGCAAACGCATAGTTCGCTGAATAAAATGAGATCAGCGCCCTGTTGCTTTGCTTCTTTAATAGCTTCGATAATTTTTGCCGTATTACTTTCAAAATTGCCGATATGATAGTTTTGCTGGGCTATTGTAATTTTCATACTGTAAAGTTCGTTTAAAATAAATATTAACAACCTGCTTGCGCAGCAAGTAATTTATTTGCAATATGAAATTTTTTGCCGCCGCATTTTTTTGTTTGCTGTTATTTGCCTGTAAGCAAAAGAAACCAGCGCCCGACGTTTCCGATATTAAAGTGGACGTGCAGTTATTTCGTTTTGATAAAGACTTGTTTTCAATTCACACGGATAATGTTGAAAATTCTTTGAATGTGCTTCAAAAAAAATATGGCGCTTTTCTGAATGATTATTTATATAACATAATGGTATTGCCGCCGCAGCCCGACAGTGTTGCAAAAAAAATTAAAATGTTCCTGCACGACTATCATTTTGTTTATGATACAGCGCAGAAATATTTTGATGATTTTAGCGATAAGTTTAAAGAGATAAAAAGAGGCCTTCAATATGTGAAGTATTATTTTCCTGAATATAAAATACCGGCAAACGTTATAACTTTTATAGGCCCTGTTGAAGGTTATGCTAATGTGCTTACTACAAGCGGGCTTGCTGTGGGTTTGCAATTATATCTTGGTGACGATTTTCCTGTTTATCATTCAGAATTTATAACCAATGTTTACCCGGATTACCAGCAGCGCAGGTTTAAGCCTGCATACATTGCCGTTAATTGTATGAAGAATATTGTAAGTGATATTTATCCTGAAAAAAACGGCAGTGATCCGTTAATATATCAGATGATTGATGCAGGAAAAAGGTTGTACCTTCTTGATCATTTTTTACCGCAGCTTGCAGACAGCTTGAAAACAGGTTATACGCAAAAACAATTGGATGGCTGTTATGATAATGAAGCTGGTATATGGAATTATTTTGTTCAGAATAATTTACTGTTTATAACAGATCCTTTGCAGGTAAGGGATTATATGCAGGACGGCCCTTACACAGAAGTTTTAGGCCAGGCTTCGCCGGGATTTATAGGGCAGTTTATAGGCTGGCAGGTTGTAAAGAAATGGATGGATAAAAACCCGGAAATTACCTTGCAGCAATTAATTAATACACCGGAGAAAAAGATATATGATGAGACGAAGTATAAGCCGAGGTAACCGGTTAACTGTTAACCGATGCTCAGTTCATTTTTAACGGAGCAATTAAATCAAACGGTGGAATATTTACTTTAAATATTTTTTTACTGTTGAGGTTTTCCATTTCATACGTGCCCATCATGCGGCCAAGCTCACTGCGCAGGTTGCAGCCACTTACGTATTGAAACTGCTTGCCCGGCTGCAATACAGGCTGCATGCCCACAACACCTTCGCCATCCACATCACGATATTCACCACTGCTGTCGAAGATTTTCCAACTGCGGCGTAAAAGTTTTATGCTGAAGCTATTTTGGTTTTCTATTGTAATCCTGTAAGCAAACATGAACTCACCATTGGTCGGATTGCTGTAGTCTGACTGGTAAAAGCTCTCAACACTTATTTCAACGCCTTCTGAAATTTTTGATACCATTCTTTATTGTTTGCAGGAATAAAGATAGGGATTGAAAATAAATTCCGGTGAACAGGCCCGTCATAAATGATATAATTGAACGATTTTTTAGCAGGCAATTCAAAATCTTAAGTGATGTAATTAATTTTCATGCTAAACGTTAATAACGCCGGTTCTTTAATGAAGGAATAAGTGACGAGTGATCAGTAATGAGTAAGCAATACTCACTTACAACTCACAACTTGTATAACATCAGTTGCCAAATAAATCATATTTCGTTTTGGGCCGGCGGTCATCAAGCCACTGAAAATTGCGCAGCCGCATTTCAAAAGGGTTCATCTGGCGCATAGGTGTAGAGGTGCCAACCACGTTGCTTCTCAAAACAATTTTATTAGCTTCACGTGTTACAAAATACATATCAATTACATCAGACGTTGCCCTGTTCACACCAATAAATTTACTGCTGTCGTCCTGTGCATAATAAATACTTTCCGAATTGCCTTTGGCCCGTATAGAATCTATTTCTCCATTGGTAAAGTAACCATTTATGGTACGGCCTTTTACCTGGTTGTAATATTCAGGGCCAACCTTTTCCACGCTTAAGGCATTTTCAAAAACGTACATGCGTTTTGGTTTTTTATTAAGCGTAAATAAATAAATGGTATCGCCGGTTATCTGGCTTTCACGGCTCCATACAACCGGGTTTTTAAACAGCCTGAATGCAGAATCTTCCGATGAATAAAATAAACTGTCGCCCACAGCCTGCAGTGAATCGGAAAATATTTTTACGTTGTAATAAGCTTCCACAAAACGGTCTTTTGCACTATCCTGTTTAGCCCTTGCCGAATCGCTGAACGCAATAGAAACAGAATCTGTTGAGGGAAGCGAATCGAGTATCACAGGAATTTTCCTGTATTTTTTAATGGTAGATAGCTTGCCCGAGAATAAAGTATCTGCAGCGAGGTAAATAGAATCTTTCTCCTGCTTTATAACCATTACCGGTTTTTGTGTGGCTAATACAGAGGATTCTTCTCCTTTGCTTTTAAGATTATTGGCAAATACGGTTACGCCCTGCGCGGTATCTTTATAAATAACATTGCCACTGGCTTCACTTTCTTTGGTAGAATCGTTGGAAGCAACTATATCTGCATCAAGCATTGTTGTGCTGTCTTCTATGTGAGGCCGTTTGCCGAAATAAGAATTTTTATTTTTTAAATCATAATAACCATCGCTGGTAAATATCTTTTTATTATCACCGCTTTTTATAATGGTGGGAACGGTAAAAGTGGCAACATTCGTGTAAGTATTAAACAGTAATGTGTCGGTTGTAATATTATAATCAGGGTTTACCAGCACTACGTCTTTCTTAAAATAAACATCTTTGGTTTCGCCATAATAAAAACCTTCTTTACTGGTAAGCACTGTTTTTTCGCTGGTTACTTTTCCATTCTTTGTATAAATGCCTATATGTGTGTTCAGGTCGTAATCAAGATCGGGCGTGGTAAGTGTTCCTTTGCCATCGGTTAATTTTACGTTGCCTTTGAGGTAAGCTTTTTTTTCATTGCCGAGGTAGCGCAGGTAATCAGAATAAGTATGTATGCTGTCGTTATCATTTATATGCACATGGCCAAATGCCTCCAGCATATTTTTAGTTTTATTCAATACAACGCTATCTGTATAGAATAAAGTAGAATCCTGTTTTATTTTAACATTGCCGGCTGCAGATTGAAATTCAGCTGAATCTATTTTCTGATAATTAAGCCTGTCTGCATTGAGAATGATGATCTTCCTTTTTGATGCGGTGTCTGCAGGCTGTTGTGCAAAAAGCGATGAGCATATAAAAAGAAAAGCTGCGCTGAGAAAAAAAACTATCGCTTTATATTGTATCATGGTTTTACCGCAGATGAATCTTTTACCGGAAGCGGTTCTGTAAGATAATCGCCTTTATCTTTTTTGCCAAAAATGGAAATATTTACATAACGCTTCGGGTGCACACGAAGATCATCAAGTAAAACATTTAAACTGCGCGTAATGTTGTTAAGATTATTGTATAATGCCTTGTCGTTTATTAAAGCGCCGATGGAACCATCCGTTGAATTAACGCGGTTGATAATGGACGATAAAGAATCTGCGCTTTGCTTAAAGCCATTTACCAAACCATCAACATCAGCCTGTGATAAATTTCTTGTGGTTGCCTGCAGGTAAAAAAGCGTGCTGTCTATCTTTTGATTATTCTTTGCAAGGTTCGCAGTAAACTCGTTAATGTTTGCAAGCGATTGTGCCAGTGCCCCGGTTTGTACATTTAATAGTTTTTGCAGCGCTATGGTAGATTCTGAAATATGGCCGGTAGCATTATTGAGATTGGTTATTACGCTGCGGATATTACCCTTGGTGGTAGTATCAAGCAAGGTATTAAAATTCCTCATTAATGAATCTAATGTTACCAGTGATGCGGTTAGCTGATCAGACAGCGGGCCGAGCTTGGTTGACAAAGAACCGAGAAATCCGTTGCCTTCAAGGGTTTGCAATGTATCGCCACTGTTAAGAAACTGCGTGCTTCCGCCAAGCTGAATATTCAAAACCGGCGAACCTAAGGGATTTGATTCAATGGTTGCAACAGAGTTTGCCGGTATCTTATAATCCTGTGCAAGCTTTATTTCAACAATCAAATCTTTTAATGCCGGATCGGATGTGGTGCTGTAAACAGTGCCTATCTGGAAACCATTTGCATAAACAGCATTGGATGATGAGAGCTTTTTAAGGTCGGAATATTTAGCGTATAAAAAAAAGCCTGTTTTTAATACGCTTTTACCTTTTAAAAAATTAAAACCGAGAATTAAAAAAGCCACCGCGATAGTAGTTAAAGCACCTATTTTAGTTTCATTCGAAATTTTCATGTGTGGAATTTATCTTTTGCACCTGTGGCTAAATTCTTAATATACAATCATGCCAAAGATGTAATGAAGGCAAAACTAAAAGATATTACTTACCGAGCAAAAGTGCATAAAGTTTTCCGTATCAAATACACAACTTTTTAAGTGGCAAAAATGTTTTTCAGGATAAAAAACTATTGCAGCGAATCCTGTGAAAAGCTTTGAAAACTGTTTGTTTCAAGGTTGTTTTTATAATTCATTACTGCATTGGTAATAGCATTGCAAAGTTCCTGCTGGCCACTGGTGCTGTTAAGGTAATCTTCATCTTCAGGATTGGAAATAAAACCTGTTTCCACAAGAATGCTTGGCATGGCTGTGGCTTGTAATACCCAAATGCCAACACCTCTTTGCCTGGCTTCACGGCTGGTGCGGCCTATTTTAATAAACTCATTTTCCACATCGCGGGCAAGATTGGCGCTGCGCTGGAAATATTGTTGCGTTTTAAGTGTATAATACATTTTCCTGGTTGGGTCGCCCGGGTCAAAATCGCCAAGCTGCTGCGCCAGGGAGCTGTCCATGTATAAAGATTCATTCTCCATCATGGCAACTTCTTTATTATCATTCCTGTCTGCGGCCCATATATAAGTTTCAGTTCCTTTAGCGGGGTTTGGCGTGGTCCAGTAACGGCGCACGGCAACCTTTCTTGTATGTTTTTTCCGTTTTTTCCCTTTGCCTGTATAATATGTCTGCGTTTTGTAGCCTGTGATTTCACTGTGTGTAATGGGTTTGGCAGAATTGCAGTGAATGCATATAAATAAATCGCCTTTAGCTGCATTGGCTTTATTTGCTTTTACACGCGGGTCGTCAAAAATATCTGTTGTGCGGGTCATTACAATTTTTACATCAGGTAAAGCCTGCTGCAAAGTTGCCTGCAATTTTAATGCTATAGCGAGCGCTACATTTTTCTCATAAGAATATTTTCCTCTCGCTCCAATATCTTTACCTCCATGGCCGGCATCAATTACAATAGTGCGCAATTTATTTTGCTGTTGTTGCTGTAAATTATCTGTAATGGCAGGCGCAGTTTTGGTGGCCAAAGCAAACCTGAAAGAAGTACAACAAAAAACGATAACAATAAGAAAAGAAATGGCTGCAATTTTTCTTTGCATGATTTAGTACGTTAAAAAGGTTTCTTTACAAATCTTTTATGCTATTAAACTATATTTTTGTTCCGGCTGTATGCAGAACCAATATAAACTGTACGCAAATATAAAAACCGCAGTAATCTTTTTATGCGTATTAACTTTTATAACGTTCCCATTACTTGCTAACAGTAGGTGTATAAATAAATTTCAACAATTATTAACAATACCTGCTGATACAATACCGGCACGCACAGACTCCGGCATATCTGCCCCTGCCGATACGCTTCCTGCAAAAAATGTTATAAGAAAGCCTGTAATTTCTGATTCTGTTTCTTTTGTGGAAACAGACACGCTTTCTGATTCTTCTCGCAGGATTGTGGTTGACACTACTTTATTTTCCAAAGATTCACTCGATGCGCCCATTAGTTACACGGCAGAAGACAGCGCTGTTTTGCATATACCTACCAAACAGTTTTTACTGTATGGAAAGGCCAATACAACATATACGGATATGAAGCTTGATGCCAATACCATTGAGTACGATCAGAATAAAAATCTTATAAAAGCGTATGGCGGCACCGATACTTCAAAGGGAGCGCTTAACCTGCCCACTTTTGTGCAGGGCGATCAGACCTCTATAATGGACACCGTTTTTTTTAATCTCAAAACGCAAAAAGGGCTTACTAAAAATACTTATTATAAAGCCGGTGAAATGTTTGTAAATGCGCAACGGGTTAAGAAAGTGGAAAAAGATGTGGAATATGCTTACCGCGGAAGATTTACAACCTGTAACCTTGATACGCCGCACTTTGATATACGGGCGAGAAAAATTAAAATAGTTAATGATAAAATTGCCGTATCAGGCCCGGCCTTTCCCGAATTTGAAGGTGTGCCTATGCCTATTGCCATACCTTTTGGCATTTATCCATTACAGCGCGGCCGCCATTCCGGTTTGCTGCCGCCACAGTTTACCACAAGCGATGTATTTGGATTGGGGCTCGAAGGCCTGGGTTATTATAAAGTAATTAATGATAACTGGGATTCGAGGATACAGGGTAATATTTATTCTTATGGCGGATGGCAGGCAGATGCCACAACCAATTATTACAAACGTTATAAATATCGCGGCACATTTGCGCTCAGCGCTATACATACAAAAAGATTGAACAATGATCTTTACAGTTTATCCAAAGAAGAATTCTACACCAGCAATACTTACCAGGTAAGGTGGAACCATTCTTCTGACAGTAAGGCAAGGCCTGGAACAACCTTCAGTGCCAGTGTGCAGGCAGGCAGTACGCAGTACAATAAAAACCTGACCAATAATGCCATGGCTAATTTTAATAATAACCTTGCTTCATCAATAACTTATAGTAAAACATGGGGGCTTGGCAATAACCTGAGTGTTTCTTTAAACGAAACGCAGAACAGCGTTAGCCGCCTTATAAATATGAACCTGCCAACGGTAAGTTTTACCACGCCCACCATATATCCGTTTCAGAAGAAAGAGCAGGTGGGTTCACTTAAATGGTACCAGAAGTTGGGTATCGGTTATTCAGGCAATTTGCTTAATGTGGTTTCTTTCTATGATTCAGCCATAAATTTTGGAAAGATACTCGATACCATGCAATGGGGCGTTACTCACCGCATTCCTATTACGTTAACATTGCCGGCACTTGGCCCATTGGTATTGGCGCCTTCAATCAATTACCAGGAAAACTGGTATGCCCAGAAAATAAATTATTCAGACTGGAATAAAAAAAGCGGCAAAGTTGATACATCTATCGAAAGGGGTTTTTATGCAGCGCGGGAAATGAGTTTTGGCATGAGCATGAACACCCGCATTTTTGGTACCTATAATTTTAAAAATTCAAAGCTGCGGCATGAGATTGACCCATCAATTGGTATAAGTTATAAACCAAACATGGTCAGCAAATATTATAAGAATGTTATTGTGGATTCGACAGGACAGGTAAGGCGTATTTCCCAGCTGCAGGGCAACGTATTGGGCGGCTTTAGCGAAGGCCGTTTTGGTGGTATTACTTTCGGTATAAGTAACCTGCTTGAAATGAAAAAGCGTAATACAGATTCCACTTCTGCCGACAGTGTAAAAAAGGTGCGCATACTTGATAACCTGAGCATTACCAGCGGGTATAACCTTATTCCCGACAGTGCGAATAAAGAGAGGCCGATAAGCCCCATAAGCATAAGCGCCGGCACTAATCTTTTTAATAAGATTAATATTACGGCTAACGCAACCATTAATCCATACAGGCAGGATACTGCCAATCATTATCATTTGCTTTGGAAAGAAGGAAAGATAGGACAGTTTCAGCAGGGCAATTTATCGTTATCAACATCGCTGAAAAGCAAGTCGAAAAAAGATGACCGCTCGGATGAAGACCGGTTGAATGATTATGATGAAACCCTCACGCCCGATGAACAGCAGGCGCAGCTTGATTATATCCGGAGCAATCCTGCTGAATTTGTAGATTTTAATACACCATGGTCGCTGCAATTATCTTACTCGCTTGGGTTTACGAGAATGTTACAATCCGACTTGATACATTATAAAAATAATCTTTCCACTAACGTAAATGTAAACGGTACCATAAGCCTTTCCCCTAAATGGCAGTTAGGCGGCGGGTTTTATTTTGATATCATTACCCGCAAGCTGCAGGCTTCTAATTTCTTCCTCACAAGAGATATGCATTGCTGGCAAATGACGATTGATATAAACGTTGGCCTGTATAAATCTTTCACCATTACGCTTAACCCTAAATCGGGTATTTTGCGTGATCTCAGGATAAACAAGCGCTTCATGCAGCAATAATTATTTTGGCAAGGTTGTTGGGCAAAACCCCGTATTACATCATCATTAAAAAATTGTTCTATGAGTGCACAGAAAATATTGATTGCAACTTTATCTGGTTTTGTTGCCGGTGTGGCAGTTGGCTTAATGGTTGCTCCTGCAAGCGGCAGCGAAATTCGTCAGCGCATTGCAGATTCAGCTACTGACCTGGCCGGTAACGTAAAAGATAAAATCCGCAATTTTAGAAATAAAGCCGAAGAAGATTTAGATGACCTGGCTTTTGATACAGGTGATGATGAATAGCATTTGGCTTAATGCTTGTTCGATAATAAAAATCCGGGTGTTTATACTTCCCGGATTTTTTATTGCAATAAACTTCAGATAATTATTTTAACGTTAGTTCGCAATAACCCAGGCATTCAGGCCTGGGATTAAAGGGAACGTTTTATAAAAAGGTAACCTAAGTATTGGCTAATGCGCTTTGGCTAAAGCCAGTTAAAAATTAACTTGTTCATCCCAATGCTAAAGCATTTGGTTAATTAATTCAAGTTGCTAGATAAAAGAGGGTGAGCAAAGAAGAAATTATTTTTGAGTTACCACACCAAAAAATAATAGCGATGCTCACCAGCGATAAAATTAT
>NZ_FOXQ01000018.1 GCF_900115755.1 Parafilimonas terrae | reverse complement strand
TTATCCCCAAATGAAGGATCGGGGCTGCCATCAGGCAAATACTGGGCAAGTATAGGCGACTGGTATATTGGAAACTGGAAGAAAACAAGCCCGTATCCGGCAGCTAATATTTTTCCGCTTTTTAATACGGTTAAATTATATATTCCACCACTACCATCAGTAAACCCTGTTTGAACTTTGCCGCCGGTGCCAAAACTTTCATCAATTTTTCCATCAGGCAGGTACCTGGCAATCGTAAATGAATCTGATAGTTCATCAGTATATTGCCCCGCTACAAGTATTTTTCCATCGCTTTGAATTGCTGTAGCCCGCACTATGCCAAAGCCATAGTTTAAAACTTCCCGCTGTCGTTAAAGCTAAGGTCAAGGCTGCCCGGCTGGGCAAATGAGTATGTTGCGATTAAGCTTAAAAATGCTAACAGGGTAAATAGTTTCATGGTGTTTGGTTTTATGTTATTTGATCTTGAAATAATTGTTCTTCTCCCTTTTTCGTAAAACAGCAGTTGCTGTTTTGCAATTTTTGAGCATAAATATTATAGGAAAGAAAAGGTAATAACAGCAGTTGGGTTTTCATGTTACGGTGGTTTGGGAAATCGTAGCTAAAGCTGATAAAAAAAACTGTAATAGCAAAAAATATTAAGGCGGTAATGTGCTTACCGAAAGATTCACTGCCTCCGGAAATAAAAAAAGCTGCCCTTTTCAGAACAGCTTTTTTTATTTTATACAGAAACTAATTAAGCAGTAGTAGCTGCTTTTTTAGTTGCCCAATCAATCAAAATATCAGCAACAAGCGGGCGTGAAAATTCAGAAGGCGGGCGTTGGCCGTTTGCCAGCATTTCACGAACCTTTGTGCCGCTTAAAGAAACAATATCAGGATTTTTAGGAGCGGTTTTATTGCTGGCCATACATTCTGTGTTTTTACACCAGAAAGTGTGCTCAAACTTTAAAATCTCCATACCCATTTCAGGGCCAACTTTTGACATTATTTTTTGCGCATCGTAAGTACCATAATAGTTACCCACACCTGCATGGTCGCGGCCGATGATCATGTGTGTGCAGCCATAATTCTTACGCAGCAATGTGTGGTTGATGGCTTCACGCGGGCCGGCATAACGCATAGCGGTAGGCAAAACAGCCAGTGTAGTGTTATCCGGATTGAAATAATTTTCAATCAGCACTTCATAACATTTCATACGCACAGGGGCAGGAATGTCATCGCTCTTTGTTTCACCAACAAGCGGGTGGATCATGGCACCGTCCACAATTTCCTGGGCGCATTTAATTAAATATTCATGTGCGCGGTGAATGGGGTTACGTGTTTGGAAAGCCACGATAGTTTTCCAGCCGCGTTTTTCAAATTCAGCACGTGTTTCTGAAGGATCGAGGAAATACTTGGCATCGATATCTTCTTTGCGCAATGGCCTGTTTACCATTTCCAATGGGCCGGCAATATATTTATTGCCACCGCGCCTGATGGCAGCAACACCAGGGTGCTTATCTTCAGTAGTGCCAAAGCATTTCTGGGCGAAGTTATCAAGGTCAAGCTCGAATTTTTCGTCAACAGTCATTACGGCCAAAACACGGCCTTCCTGGTCCAGCAATGCAATTTCTTCGCCTTCTTTTATTTTATCAAACTGGTCGCCTGCAGGCAATGGAATAGGAATGCCCCATGCAAGGCCGTTTGTTAATTTCATATTTTCAATAACAGATTCGCAGTCTGCTTTGCCCATAAAGCCTGTAATGGGGCTGAATGCGCCAATTGCGATCATTTCAACATCTGCTCCGTAACGGTTTTCAATTGTTAGCTGGAAAATATTTTTTGCTTTAGCTTCCAGTTCATCTTTACGGGCGCCTGTAGCAATCCTGTTTACCAGCGTACCGCCATGTGGTTGATTCATAATATATTATTTTTTTTGTTGGTGAATTGATTTATGCTTTTTCAATATAGCCTTTTTCTTCCAGGTAGTTGATAACTGTTTGGGCGCTTTCGTCTAATGTCTGGCTGCCCGTGTCAACTGTTAATTCAGGATTTACAGGCGCTTCATACGGATCGCTGATGCCTGTAAAGTTTTTTATTTCACCGGCGCGGGCCTTTTTATATAAACCTTTTGTATCGCGGCTTTCGCATACTTCCAGCGAAGCGGCTACATAAACTTCAACAAATTCACCTTCTTTCACCAGGGCCCGAACCATTTCGCGGTCTTCTATGTAAGGCGAAACAAAAGCAGTGGAAACCAAAACACCGGCATCAACAAATAATTTAGCCACTTCACCAATCCTGCGGATGTTTTCCTTGCGGTCTTCAGCCGTAAAGCCGAGGCCTTTGTTCAAACCCATGCGGATGTTATCTCCATCCAATACATAAGTATGATAACCTCTTTCAAATAATTTTTCTTCAACTTTATTGGCGAGGGTAGATTTCCCGGCGCCGGAAAGGCCAGTGTACCAAAGGATTGCAGATTTATGACCGTTCATACGGTGGCGGTCTTCTTTGTTGATGGTGGCATTATGCCAAACGATGTTTTTTACAACTTCCATTACGCTATGTTTTTTAATTTTTGCGCGAATGTACGGTTTGACGGGCATAAATCCTATTAAGACGATAGATTTTAAGCGTAAATAATATACCAGGCCTGCTTTGCAGGGAATTATAAAATCCTGTTTTGCCGGGAAATGAACGGCCGTTATTTTTCTGTAAAAATCGTTCCCGCATGTTTTCGGGCATTTTTATTGCTATTGGGATATACGCTCGTTTTAAACGGCTTACATTAAAATATGCATGCTAATCTGAAACCATTATACCAACCTGTTGCCAGGTTTTTAGCTTCCCGCAAATTGCATTTATCAAAATCACTGCAGTTTGATTCATCCTTTAAGCAGGAACTTGGTTATAACCTTGATTTTGTACGATACACAACACTGGAACTTTGTTACAAAGAGCTAATAAGAAATAATGTTAAGGGAAATGTTGCCGAACTGGGTGTATATAAAGGCGAATTTGCAAAAAGATTAAACCAGCTTTTTCCCGGCCGGAAATTATACCTCTTTGATACATTTGAAGGCTTTCACCAAAATGATATCTCCGCAGAAAAGCAAAACCATTTTTCAAGCGGCGAGCAGGATTTTTCAGACACAAGTGTTGAACTGGTTTTGGGAAAGATGAAATACCCGAAAAACTGCATTGTGAAAAAAGGATATTTTCCCGGGTCGGCTGCAGGCGTGGATGACAGGTTTTGTTTTGTTAGCCTCGATGCTGATTTATATGAACCTCTGCTCAGCGGCCTTCAGTTTTTTTATCCCAGGCTGGAAAATAAAGGTTACATATTTGTGCATGATTTTAATAATGACCTTTATAAAGGCGCCCGCCAGGCTGTGGTAGAATTTTGCAGCCTTAATAATATCAGCTACCTGCCCATTCCCGATGGCTGCGGTACAGCAATAATAACAAAATAAAAAAGCAGATTGTTGTAATTTCGGCATCTTCATTATGGCTGAGAATAAGGAAAACCCGGGGTATTCACCCGAAGAATTAATAGAAGTTTACGGGGCAAGGGCGCACAATCTTAAGAATATCGACATCAATATTCCTAAAAATAAACTGGTAGTTATAACCGGTATAAGCGGCAGCGGTAAATCGTCGCTGGCGTTCGATACCATTTATGCCGAAGGCCAGCGGCGTTATATGGAAACTTTTGGCGCTTATGCCCGGCAGTTTATCGGCGAAATGGAAAGGCCGGATGTGGATAAAATAACAGGCCTTTCGCCTGTAATTTCCATTGAACAAAAAACCACCAATAAAAACCCACGTTCAACGGTTGGTACTGTAACCGAGGTGTACGATTTTATGCGCCTGTTATATGCACGCATTGGCGAAGCCTTCAGTTACAATACCGGTAAAAAAATGGTGAAATGGAGCGAGGAGGAAATTGTAAATAATATCTTTCAGCGGTTTGATAACGAGAAAATTTCTTTGCTGGCGCCACTCGTGCGTGGAAGAAAAGGCCATTATCGCGAACTGTTTGAAGAAATAAGAAAGAAAGGTTTTGTAAAGGTTAGGGTGGATGGAGAGATAAAAGACATTACACCCAAAATGCAGGTTGACCGCTATAAAATTCACGACATAGAAGTGGTGGTTGACCGTTTAAAAGTAGCAGATAGCTTTCGCCACCGGTTAAGTCAGAGTGTTCAGCAAACATTAAAAATGGGTAAAGATTTAATGTTTGTACATATAGAAGGCGATACGGAAATAACATCTTACAGCAAGCAATTGATGTGTGCAGATACAGGCCTTTCTTATGAAGAACCTTCACCCAATTCATTTTCATTTAACTCGCCGTATGGCGCTTGTCCAACCTGCAAAGGATTGGGCAGCGTGTTTACAATAGATATGGACCTGGTGTTGCCCGACCGGTCAAAAAGTGTGCGTGAAGGAGCCCTTACGCCTTTAGGTGAGGAAAGGGATGCCAGCGTATTTCAGCAGGTGGAAACATTTGCGAAGAAGAATAAAATAAAGCTGGATATAGCGGTAGAAAAACTGCCCGAAGAGCATTTAAACCTTTTGTTGTATGGCGATAAAAATATCAATGCTTCGCTTGAAGTGAACACGGATGATGAAACCGTTCCCAACGAATATACCGGAAGTTATGAAGGTATTATCCCAATGCTGAAACGATGGTTCGCTTCTTCTTACAGCACAGAAGCTTTGCGTGACTGGGTGCAAAAATATATGACGCTTAAAACCTGCCCATCCTGTAACGGCGCACGTTTGAAAAAGGAAAGCCTCTGGTTTTTGATTGATAGAAAGAATATTTCTGAGTTAAGTGAAATGAACCTCGATAAACTGTATGCATGGTTTGACGGCATTGAATTGAGGTTAAACAATAAACAGCGAACCATAGCAAAAGATGTAATTAAAGAAATACGTGAGCGCTTAACTTTTTTGCTGAATGTTGGTTTAACCTATCTCACATTAAACAGGCCTTCAAAAACACTGAGCGGCGGCGAAAGCCAGCGCATACGCCTGGCAACTCAAATTGGCTCTCAACTGCAGGGCATTACCTATATTTTAGATGAACCTTCTATCGGTTTGCATCAACGCGACAATCATCGTTTAATTACAGCATTGCAGGACCTGCGCGACATTGGCAACAGTGTGCTTGTTGTTGAGCATGATAAAGATATTATGCTGGCTGCAGATCATTTGATTGATATTGGCCCGAAAGCCGGTTATCATGGCGGCAGGGTAGTAGCAGAAGGCGATCCCAAACAAATGCTGAAACTGAACACGCTTACGGCAGGTTATCTTAATGGTGTTCATACCATCGCAGTACCTGCAGAACGCAGGAAGGGCAATGGTAAA
Source organism: Parafilimonas terrae (assembly GCF_900115755.1). Classification (GTDB taxonomy): domain Bacteria; phylum Bacteroidota; class Bacteroidia; order Chitinophagales; family Chitinophagaceae; genus Parafilimonas; species Parafilimonas terrae. Next base: position 70,313 of record NZ_FOXQ01000018.1, on the reverse strand, counting down.
AAACTGGTACTGAAAGGCGCCAAAGGCAATAATTTAAAGAATGTTGATGCTACGTTTCCATTAGGAAAATTTATTGTAATAACCGGTGTAAGCGGCAGCGGTAAATCCACATTGATTAATGAAACGCTGTATCCTATCTTATCTCAGCATGCCTATAATTCTAAAACAAATCCTCTCGAATATAAAAGTATAAAGGGACTGGAAAATATTGATAAAGTAATTGAGATAGACCAGTCACCAATTGGCCGCACACCGCGCAGCAATCCTGCAACCTATTGCGGCTTTTTTACTGATATAAGAACTTTGTTTGCGTCGGTACCTGAAGCAAAAATACGTGGCTATAATGCCGGCCGTTTTTCATTTAATGTGAAAAGCGGAAGGTGTGATGTGTGTGAAGGCGGCGGTATGCGTGTAATTGAAATGAATTTTTTACCTGATGTATATGTGCCCTGTGAAAAATGTAATGGCAAACGTTACAACCGCGAAACGCTGGAAATACGCTATAAAGGAAAATCCATTTCCGATGTATTGAATATGACGGTTGAAGAGGCAGTTGAGTTTTTCCAGCTTGTGCCATATATCTATCGTAAAATAAAAGTGCTGGAAGAGGTTGGGCTTGGTTATATAACGCTTGGACAAAGCGCTGTAACGTTAAGCGGCGGTGAAGCACAGCGCGTAAAGCTGGCAACGGAATTAAGTAAACGCGATACAGGTAAAACATTTTATATATTGGATGAACCTACAACCGGTTTGCATTTTGAAGATATTCAACACCTGCTTGATGTTTTAAATAAACTGGTTGACCGTGGTAATACAGTGCTTGTGATTGAACACAATCTTGATGTTATTAAAGTGGCCGATCATGTAATTGATCTTGGCCCTGAAGGTGGTGATGGCGGCGGCAGGATTTTATTCGAAGGCACGCCCGAAGACTTGATAAAGAATAAAGAAAGCCATACGGCTAAGTTCTTAAAAGCGGAATTGAATTGACCTCACCCTCGTTCCCTCTCCACGAGCGGAGAGGGGGTGCCCGGGCTTCAAAGAGTGTTTATAGAATTTATATGCGTGCTTCTAAGATTCAGCATGGCTGATAGTGCGCTAACGTAGTCAGGCGCTTCAAAAGCGTCTGACCAGTATCTTACGATCAGCGATCTTTAATAAAACTGGTTTTTATCTGTGCATCTGTGACAAAAAATAATAAATTTTTTAAGGTTTATCCCTTCCGATAAATCTTTCCTTTCCCAATAAAAAATTTATTGCACGCTGAACATTTTTATTTAATGCTTCTTCTGTTTTAAGGTTGTTGAGGTAACGAAGAATTTCTTTTTTCATATAAGGCGGCAGGTTATTAAAAACGGCTGCTGCTTTTTTATTTTTCTTTAATGCAGCATCAAATTTTGAATGCATTGGTGTTGTACGTTCAGTTTCATCATAATCAATTTTTATAGTGATGATATCACCCACATCTTTACCTGCTGCTTTACGCATAGGCATGTTAAGATAAAGCCGCCACGCGCCTGCATACTTTACAAGATGCTGAATAAATTTTTGTTTATTGATGATAAGATGAACCGGTATATGCCCTTTTTCTTTTCCTGATTTTTTAAACAGGTATTGCAAAATATCATCCGGCACAAACACATAAGGGTTTATGCCGATGATAAATATTTCCGCAGAAAAAGTTTTCATTCAATATTGGTGGTTATACAATCTTCTCGCCTTCTTTTTCTGTAAGTTCTTTATAAGCTTTATACAATTGTTCACGTATGGTTGAACTGGATTTGTTCTGGATGGCCCTGCCATCAATTTCTTTTACCGGTGTAAGCTCGCCCATGGTGCCTGTTGTAAAAACTTCATCAGCATTATAAAATTCTGCAATGGAAATATTTTTTAACGCAACAGGAATATTCAGTTTTTGAGCAAGTTTTATAACATTGGTTCTTGTAATGCCCGGCAAACAGGCATCTGCATTGGGTGTAAGCAACAAGCCATCTTTCACCATAAAAATATTGCAGGCATTTGTTTCGGCAACAAAGCCCAGATTATCAAGCATGATGGCATCATCAGCGCCGCAATAGTTGGCTTCAATCTTTGCAAGAATGTTATTGAGCAAATTATTATGATGAATTTTTGAATCGAGGTGCATCGGTGAGTTGCGGCGTGTATGCGAAGTAATTAGTTTAATACCATTGGCATTATCATACACCGGCGGTTTATATTCAGCCAGCACAATTAAGCAACTGCCAAACTGATTCAAACGCGGATCCATGCCGGAAGTAATTTTTTCACCACGGGTAAGCGTTAAACGGATGTGTGCATCGTTATAAAAATTATTGGCTTTTAATGTTTGAAAAATAGCATCCCTTACAAACTCTTTTGACGGTATATCAGCAAAAGCTAATGTGTGCGCAGATGCCTGTAAACGATTGATATGTTCATTCAAACAAAACACTTTGCCATCATAAATTCTAAGGCCTTCCCAAACAGCATCGCCACCTTGTACAGCGCTGTCAAATACGGAGATCTTTGCTTCGCTGCGCGGATATAATTTATCTTTAATGAAGACCTGTATGTTTTCGTTCTGCGGATAAAATTTCTGTTGCATAATTATTTTGAAGTAGTATATGATTAATGATGTATTGCCGTTTTTGCCGATATAAAAATTTTTTTTCACATAGTTGGTTATGGCTAAGGTAAGCTAACCGGCTTTTATTGAAAAAGGATAAAGCTGCTCGTAATAAATTTTGCTTTCCTGGTACAATGGTTCAAGATAAGAAGGCAGTTCGCGCCCGCTTGTTTTTTGTTTTGAAAAACCTGTTGACTGATGCACATTATCATACCAATATTTTGCCCACACGCCATCATAAGGTTTGGGGCCTGCAGGCCAGTGCAGCATGTTTTCATCATACGCAATTTCTAATGCTGCGCATAATTGCTGCATTACATTTTCAGGCGATTTGAGTATTTCATTTGAATCGAGCACAATGCAGGAAAGATTTTTTTCTTTTAAATAATTAAACAACCACCATTGCTTCTTTATGCCCACATCCTGCATGGTAACATTTTTAATTACCTGTGAATACGATGCTATAATTTGTTTGGGATTGCGTATGAAGATGATGTTTTTTGTTTGCGCCAAAAAATCAAGATTGATGTTTTCCAGGTGATGCGTCATTTGTTTAAAGAAAGCAACAGGTTTATCGTGACTGGCTAAAATAATTTCTTCTATTACTTTTTCACCATTATTATTTTGCGATTGCAAAATTTCATCATTGCCCGGGTGAATAATGCCTGTCGATTTGAGATAATGTGCATATAAAGGTTCATCAAACACAACTGTATCATTTCGCTGCGCGAAAGAATACATCATGGCAGTTGAAATATTGCGTGGACTGCTCCAGAGGTTAATGCGTGTTGCCTGCATAAAAAAGCCCCGAAGATTTTATTCATCTTCAAGGTTTGCAAGATATATTTTGAAACTAAAAAAATCTTCAAGGTTTTTGCATATTTAGAAGTAAGAGTAAACCTATGAGGTTTTTAAAACCTCATAGGTTTATGCGCAGTTGACAATTCACAGGTAATATTATTCCAGTATCCTTTCTTCAAAAGCGCCGGTTTTCTTATTCTTAAGAATAAGTTTTTTAGCGCCGTAATGCGTCATTTCTTCTTTCACCAAATAATTATCTTCGTCGTAATCAACAAGGTTACTTGCTTTTGATAAGCCTTCCTGCCCGCGCCAAACTTCAAGATTTACCGGTTCCCATAATTTTGTTTTGGCTGATTTATAGGCTGCATCAATAATGGCATTCACCACATAACCATCATAAAAAGTTTCCTGCGGTTGTTTGCCTTCTTCTATGCTGCGAAACATATTCGTGAACATGTGGTTGTAACCAAGATCGTTCACCTCATCGCCAACCGGGAACAGCCAGCCCGTATTGCTTTCCGCTTTCTCGGCAACATAATCTGCACCTTTGCCGGTGGTAAACATGTCCATGCCGGTGCGTAAAAAATTATTGATCCATATCGTGCCTTCGGTGCCCATTACTTCATCGCGCAAATCCATGCCGCCGCGAAATGTCCAGCTTACTTCAAACTGGCCAATGGCGCCGTTTTCGTACTTTATCAAGCCAATGGCATGATCTTCGGCCTCAATAGGTTTTACCTGTGTATCTGCCCAGCACATTACTTCAACCGGTTTAATATCTTTTCCTATGAAACTTCTTGTTATTTCAATGCAATGGCAACCCAGATCAAGAATGCAACCGCCACCTGCCAGTTCTATATTCCAGAACCAGTCGCTGTGCGGGCCGGGATGCGTTTCCCTGCTCTTTGCCCATAATATTCTTCCTAAAGCGCCATTTTTTACACTGTCATAAGCCTTTAAAAATTTTGGTGTATAAACAAGGTCTTCGAGATAGCCATTAAAAATGCCGGCTTCTTCCACAGCTTTCAGCATACGCAGCGCTTCGGCGCCATTGCGGCCCAAAGGTTTTGTTGTAACAACAGGCTTTTTATGCTTGCAGCAAAGCATAACAGCGTCTTCATGTACGTTGTTTGGTAAGGCAATGCAAACTACATCTACGTTTGGATGCGCAATAGCTTCTTCCATATTTGATGTGTAATGTTCGCATCCATAATCTTCTGCAAACTTTTTGGCATTTACTTCTTTACGGGCATAGATACTTACAATCTTATCTTTACTTCGCTGGCCCTGAATTGAATCAGCATAAAAGCGGCCTATAAAACCTGAACCGAGCATAGCAATTCGTAGCATAAAAAATTGTTTTTAATTGATGATAAAGCAATTTCGCTTAATAATGTTTATATCCTTTCAAAAATATGTTTATAAGTGTTGAAATTACCTGCTTTTAAGGTACGAAACACGTGCGTAAAAGAAAGAAAAAAAATTTGGAAATGGCTTTTTTGCAATAGTATATTTACATAACAAGATTGAATTTAATGCGGTTGCTTGGTACTGACCAGCATTTCGGTGGTGGTTGCAGCAAGACAATAGCAAAGAGTAAAATCTTAGATTGGAAGGTGAAAACGGAAAGTTGAACAGCGGAAGGCTTCGGCCGGAAGCAGTGAAACAGAAAGTAAGAACCTGAAAATCAAAAAACGGCAGAGAACTCCGGTTCAAAGCCAAAAACTAAACAAGACTTAACGGTTTTGTTTAAAAAGCAACAGGGTTAGTAAGTTAATTTCTGTTGCTTTTTTTGTTTCTATACCTGAGTAACTAAGGCATACAATCCAACCTGCAATTACTGCTCACCTTTGGTTTGAAACCCTGCAAGCTTTTATCGAATTCTCTTATGCGCTCTTTGTCTTCACCAATAATTTGCTGCGCAACTTAAGAAAAGGTTTCTCTATTATTTGATTAGGCAATAAAGCGCTGATAAAAACAAGGCCGGTACAAATGATGAACATCAAATTGCTTTCGTTGTTTATATTAAATTTTGTCAATTGAGGTTGTGCAACATGAACTACCATTTTATGAATGAGGTAAATGCCATAAGATAATGTTGCAATCTTCGAAGTTACCTTCGATTCGTATTTATACAGGAAATTTTGCGGGCTTAAAGCGGCAAGAACAATAAAGCCATAACCTATATCTGTAAGCGGCAACCCAAATACAGACGATTTAAAACTTATTTGATTGCTGCATATATAGTGGCTAACTGCAAAAATGATGACGCCGGTTAAAAGCAATGCTTTTTCATGCACCAGGATTCTCTTGCTAAAGGCAGGCCTGAATTGTAATAAAGCTGCAATGCTAACGCCAACAAGCAAACCATCAAGCCGGCCCCAGGTGGGAAAATATATCCATTTATACCAGGTGAGCCAATCTGTATCTGAAGCCAGGTTAGCGTGCAAAACAATCCGTACAGTAAACCCTGCAATGAATAATGCCGCCAAAAGCCAGTAACCTTTTTTAAATAGTTTAAACCTGATCAAACCCAGTAATATAAACGGCAGCAATAAATAAAACTGCTCTTCAATACATAAACTCCAGCTATGTGAAAATGTGCCCTGTTTGGCAATATCAAGATTAATATTTTGCGTAAAGGTTAGATACTTCCAGAGGGGAGCAGGCGATTCGCGTTCCCTTACAAAAGGAAACAAAAAATATAAAGCAACGGTAACAAGATAAATAGGAATTATCCTGAAGAAACGCTTATAAAAAAGCTGCGCAGTGAAGTAGTTTTGTATGTGGCCATTGATTTGAATAATTGCGCAGCAATTAAATACCCGCTTAATACGAAAAATAAATCAACGCCGCTCCATCCAAACCTGGTTAATGTATTTGTCCACTCCGGATGTGGGAAGAACCTTCCGTAATGATAAAGGAAAACATAGACAATTGCAAAAGCACGCAAATGGTCGAGGCCATGCAGTTTATGCGATAATCCGCCATCTGTATTCATATACGTATAACCCGCTGAGCAGTAATTCCAATTCCGTTAATAAATCTGTTTTATCTTATCTCGCCAAAACATTCATAGTGCTGCACCGTAGGTTCAAGCTCCAGCAAATATTTTTTATCTTCTTTATAATATTTTGCCTTTTCATAATCCTTTCCTGCAAATGCACGAATGCTTTCAATATTCACCCACCACGAAACCGTCCATATATGTGTAATGTCGCCTTCCTGTTTTTGCCAAACCTGCGCATTTAAATTGCCGGGCGTTGCACGATAATCTTTAACGCCGGTTTGCATTATATAATTCATATACGCTTCCGCGTTCTCCGTTGATGTTTTCCCATGCCATAAACGAACTATCATAACAGATGGTTTTTATTTTTTGCTTCAAGCCACAAGCTTCACGCTGCAAGCGATAGAAAGCGCACAGCTAATAGCTTGCAGCTTTCTCAGCATCTTTTTTCTCCCTGAAGAACAGCAGGAAATAAATTAAAACGCCAATGGCGATATATGCAGGTACAAACCAGATTTTTGTCCAGTCGTGGTGTTCCGGGCTTATCACGTGCTTGTCCACTATAACACCGGAAAACCATGTGCCTATAAACATGCCTACGCCATAAGTTGCAAACGTAAACAAGCCCTGTGCTGCATTTTTAATTTTTTCGCCGGCCTTCTTTTCTGTGTACATATAACCGGTTACAAAAAAGAAGTCATAACATACGCCATGTAAAACTATGCCGGCATATAACATCCATTCATTAGCGCCCACGTTACCATAAGCAAAACAGATATAGCGCAAAATCCAGGCGGTCATGCCCAGCAATAGCATTTTCTTTACGCCAATACTATTAAACAAAAATGGTATGGCAAGAATGAATACGCCTTCAGAAACCTGGCCTAAAATCATTTTTCCCGCAGCATTATTCATGCCTACTTCATTTAAAAACGGATTGGCAAAGCCATAATAAAATGAAAGCGGAATACATACAAGAATGGCCGCAATAAAGAAAATGGTATAGGAAGTATTTTTAAATAATACAAATGCCTGCGTGCCTAATGCCGATGAAGCGCTTGCATCGGCACTTTTTCCTTTGGGCGGCGTGTCGGGCAAAACAAAACTGAATAAACCCAGCAGCACAGAAACGCCGGCTGCCATATAAAATGTATTAGCCGTTTTTTCAATACCAAGATAGCCTATTAATAAGCCTGCAACAATCCAGCCGAGCGTTCCAAATACACGAATCCACGGAAACTGTTTGCCTGGATTTGTCATTTGATGAAAAGCCACGCTGTTACTTAATGCAATGGTTGGCATATATAACAGCGAATACAGCAATATGATCCAGTAAAAAGCAGTATTGTCTGTAACTTTTGTTGCAAATACTAATAATGCGCCGCCAATAATATGAAATACGCCCATTATTTTTTGAGCAGCGAAATAGCGGTCTGCAATCATGCCGATAAAGAAAGGAGAGATCATGGTGGCAATAGCCAAAGCGCTGAAGGCTGCGCCAACCTGCAAACCTGTTGAATGTAAATTTTCACCCATGTATGTGCCCATGGTTACATACCATGCGCCCCAAACAAAGTATTCCAGGAACATCATTATAGCAAGCGATACACCGGTTTTTGCTTTCATATTATATGCTGCATTTTATTGAGTTGCAATATAAACGAAATGCATTTTTGATTCCCTGTTTTGTTTTGCCCATTTAATTCTACAGCAAACGGGATTTTAAAAAGCAATAACATCGATATAAAAAGGGTTATTTGTTGTTAGGATTATAAGGCTGGCAAAAAGTTTGTTGAATATAAGATAAAACATAAATTATGGCAGACGAAAAAAGAGAAAAGGTACAGCCTGATAATTCCAATAAGAATGCGGGCAGTAAGCCCGATCCTGAAACGTTGAACACCACCGATCCGCAAGAGCACATGAGAGGGCCTTTTTCTTCAGTAATGCATAAAATAGAAGAAAAGGCTAAAGAGAATGATCAAAAAGATAAGGAAGACCCGGAAATAAGAACAATAAAATAACGGCCTCTGATAAAAATGCGGTTGGATTTAACTTCAACCGCATTATTGTGTTTGAACGATTTGCAGAATCAATATAATAATTGTTAAGCTTAGGCTGAATAATAATGGCAATGATATGCACAATAAAAAAGCCTCTTGGCAAGAGGCTTAAAGTGATCCGGATTGGATTCGAACCAATGACCTTCCCGATTAGAAATCGGGATGCTCTATCCAACTGAACTAATCAGTTTTTCAATAAATAACCTGCTTTTCATTTTCTTAATGTAAAACTCTCTTTGCCTCGCCGGTTTTAATTCTGAGAAAACTTCTTTATAAACTAAAATCCATGGTATACCTGTTTGGGTAAACTTTTCTTTGCCGCGATTATGTTCAGCCAGTCTTCTTTCAATATCTGTTGTTGAGCCGATATAGTATTTGTTAAGTTTAGCGCTGAATAATATATAGCAATACGCAGTCATAATAAAAAAGCCTTGGCAAGAGGCTTAAAGTGATCCGGACAGGATTCGAACCAATGACCTTCCCGATTAGAAATCGGGATGCTCTATCCAACTGAACTAATCAGTTTTTCAATAAATAACCTGCTTTTCATTTTCTTAATGTAAAACTCTCTTTGCCTCGCCGGTTTTAATTCTGAGAAAACTTCTTTATAAACTAAAATCCATGGTATACCTGTTTGGGTAAACTTTTCTTTGCCGCGATTATGTTCAGCCAGTCTTCTTTCAATATCTGTTGTTGAGCCGATATAGTATTTGTTAAGTTTAGCGCTGAATAATATATAGCAATACGCAGTCATAATAAAAAAACCTCTTACGTAAGAGGCTTAAAGTGATCCGGATTGGATTCGAACCAATGACCTACTGCTTAGAAGGCAGTTGCTCTATCCAGCTGAGCTACCGAACCATTAGTATAAACGCCGCAAAAGTAATTTTTAATTAGTTTGCAGCCAAACCTAAAGCGTACGGTATGGATGTTAAAATAGAAGAAAGCTGGAAGAATGTTTTACAAGCTGAGTTTTCCAAATCTTACTTTGAAAATATAGCGGCTTTTCTTAAAACAGAAAAAGCGCAGGGTAAAATTATTTACCCGCCCGGCTCATTGATATTTAACGCTTTTGAAAAAACACCATTTAATAAATTAAAAGTTCTGTTATTAGGACAAGACCCATATCATGGCCAGGGCCAGGCAATGGGTTTATCTTTCTCCGTTCCAAAAGGCATACGGCAGCCGCCTTCACTCATTAATATTTTTAAAGAATTACATAATGACGTTGGCATACCTATACCAGCTACCGGCGATTTAACGCCATGGGCAGAACAAGGTGTTATGTTATTAAACGCTGCTTTGACGGTGCGTGCAGGTGAGCCAAATTCTCATGCAAAGATTGGCTGGCACCAGTTTACAGATGCTGTAATTAAAAAAGTATCTGATGAAAAAGAAGGCATCGTGTTTTTATTATGGGGCTCGTTTGCACATCAGAAACAGGAGCTCATAGATCAAAGCAAACACTATGTTTTAAAAGCAGCACATCCTTCTCCCTTCAGTGCTGATAAAGGTTTTTTTGGCTGCCGGCATTTCAGTAAAACAAATGAATACCTCGTAAAGCAAAAACAACAACCAATTGATTGGGCATTATAGTTGTTTTGATTAACCTGCTATATGATGAATTGCCTGCAATTATAAACCTTCATCATTCAAAACAATTAATATGGATAAGAAATTAGATAAACAGGTTGCTGTTATTACCGGGGCAAGTTCTGGCATTGGCGCCGGTTGTGCCAAAGCTTTTGCTGAAGCAGGCGCCACGGTAATTGTAAATTATCCGCGGGCATCATCAAAACCCAAAGCTGATATTATAGTTAATGATATTGTAAGCAATGGCGGAAAGGCTGCCGGTTATCAATGTGATGTGAGTAAAGAAGATGAAGTAGTAAAAATGTTTGCTGAAGTAGTGAAGCAATTCGGCACGGTTGATATTCTTATAAACAATGCAGGCCTGCAAAAAGATGGGAAGTTTACGGAGATGAGTTTGGATGATTGGAACTTTGTAATAAGCGTAAATCTTACAGGCCAGTTTTTATGTGCACGGGAAGCCATAAAAGAATTTTTGCGAAGGGGCGATAATGGTAAATCGAAAAGCATAGGTAAAATAATTTGTATGAGCAGTGTGCATGAAGTTATTCCCTGGGCCGGGCATGCAAATTATGCAGCCAGTAAAGGCGGTATAATGTTGCTGATGAAATCTATTGCACAGGAATTTGCTCCAAATAAAATTCGCATAAACAGCATAGCGCCGGGTGCTGTTAAAACGCCGATTAACGAAGACGCATGGGATACAAAACAAGACAGGGAAAAGCTGTTGGAACTTATTCCTTATAATAGAATAGGCGTGCCGGAAGATATAGCGAAAGCGGCTGTGTGGCTGGCAAGTGATGATGCTGAATATATAACCGGTACAACATTGTTTGTAGATGGCGGCATGACTTTATATCCCGGGTTTGTTGATAATGGTTAAAGCTATATTATCGCGATAATCTTTTAATAGCTTTGTAATTATGATTACATGGCAGGAAGTTACCTTACGTTTATTTCTCGCAGCGGTCATGGGCGGCGCTGTTGGCATTGACAGGCAACGTTATGAATGGGCAGCCGGTTTGCGAACGCACATGCTCGTATGCATGGGCTCTGCTTTAATAATGATTGTTTCTGCTTATGGCTTTGCCGGCGTTCAGATGGAAGGGCATATTTCTTTGGATCCATCACGCGTGGCAGCACAGGTGATAAGTGGCATTGGCTTTTTAGGCGCTGGCACCATTTTGTTTTTAAAGCATGAAGTTGTTAAAGGCCTTACTACTGCAGCAGGCTTATGGACGGTTGCAGGCATTGGCCTCGCTGTTGGTGGCGGCCTTTATTTTGCTGCGGCTGTAACAACGGTTTTGGTTTTAATTATACTCGTTGTTATCAAGCCTTATAAAAAGAAATTAATAGTTGAAAGAAGGCAAACCGAAATACAGTTAAGGTTTAACCGGGAAAAGATTTCTTTATCACAACTGGAAGCAATGCTGAACACAAATAATATTGCTTATAATCACCTGAAATTTTCCAATGCTAAAGAAGATAATATATGCGCGGTTGAAATAAGAATTAACCGCAGCATGTCCAATAAAGCAGTGCTCAGCTTTGTAGAGTCGCTGAATAATACTAACGGTATAAAAGAAGTTGAGTTCAGGCCGGCCGGCATTTAAACTTCACTTATCCATTTCTTAAAAGAAGCGGCATTTTCCTGGCTCACGATTATTTCTTCATTTAAAGGCAAAGCCAGCTCCACATTTATCTTGCTTTTGTCTATGCTTTTAAACTTGGTGATATAATCTGCGTTTACAATATACTTCCTGTTTGCCCTGAAGAATTTTGTTTCATCAAGCATGGCTTCAACATCAGCTAATGAACCTGTTTCGCATAAAAATTTCCGGTTGTCTTTATCTACTGCAAAAACAAGTTTGTGCTCCGTAAAAAAATAAAGTATGTCGTCCAGCTTCAGGCTTAAAAATTCAGTTCCTTTTTTTACAATGATCCTCGATTTATTCTTTTTGCTGTTTTGCAGGTAATCAATAATGGAAGTATAATTATTAATAAAATGTTGCTGCAGGTTTTTATATTTATTCAATGCTACAGAAAGCCTGCCGGCATCTACAGGCTTTAATAAATAATCTATACAGTTGTATTCAAAAGCTTCTATCATATACTTGTCGTAAGCCGTTGTAAAAATGATGGGACAGTTCACCTGGCCTTCTTTAAAAATATGAAACGATAAGCCGTCTGAAAGATGGATGTCCATCAATATTAAATCAGGTAAAGGATGTGTGTTCAACCACTGAAGGCTTTGCATAACGCTGCCTGCAGTACCTGCAATTTCAATATTGTTGCCAACGCTGTTTAAGCACATTTTTAAATTTTCAAGAGCTGGTAATTCGTCTTCTGCTATAAATACTTTCATGCTTTTTCAGTTTTATATAAGTTATATCTGTGGGTATATGATGGGCAGTTTAACAGTAAAGTAATCGTTGTTTTTATAAACAATTATGTTTTTGCCGGTTAGTAATTTATACCTGTTATCAAGGTTATGTAAACCGGTACCTGTTGATGGCTGCTCATAAGATTTTTTAATGATGCGGTTTCTTATTATTATATAATTTGATGAGAGGATTACATTTATCAAAAGCGGGTTTGTGCAGCTGACTTCATTATGCTTTATGGCATTTTCCAATAAAATCTGCAATGAAATAGGCGGAAGAAAAACTTCTTCAGTTGACATGCTTTTTATTTCAATAACCATATTTACAGCTTTGTCAAACCTTATTTTCAGTAAATAAAAAAAGTTGCTTAGAAATTCCAGTTCATCTGCTGCTGATACGAGGTTTCTTTCCCGGCTCACTAAAATATAGCGGTAAACTTTTGCCAGCGTATCGTTATATAAACGGGCGTTTTGCGGGTCTGATGAAATAAGATAAGATAAAGTATTAAGTGAGTTAAAAAGAAAATGCGGGTCTATCTGGTTTTTTAGCGCAACAAGCTCTGCATGTGTTTTGGCTATGTTTAACTGCTCTGCCCTTTTCTCTATATCCTGCTGTTGGGCTTTAAGATAAAACATCTCATAAAGATTAGCAATAAACAAAGCCGTAATAACTATAATGATAACGGCAGGAAAAATTTTTCCATAAGATGAATAATCTTCCTTTGAAAAATTAAGCCACAAAAAAAGGCCGCCTGTTGCAATAAAGCTTGTATATAAAATAATAAAACTATATAAAGCAAGAACTGTTTTATAATATTCTTTTGATGGCAGCCTGAAACTGGCTTTAAGAAATAGCAGCAACCGCACATTACCTTCCCATATAAGCCATGCCAGGCTGATGAAGTAAGTGTATATAAGCGACAATTGTAAAAAGCTATAGCGGTTATTGGTTATTATTTTCGAAATGTTTACAATTAATACCGCCAGCACAGGCACTGCTATAAGCTTTACAGCCAGGTTTTTTTTTATGAAGGTTCCTGGCTTTGCAGAAAATAATATAGATGCAGCGGTGTCCATTTTAGCTTATTAGTAACGTAATATTTATTTAAGATAACGTAATTAAAAAGTTAATAGTTACAAGCGGCGATAATTAATAATTGAGCTACCGTTCTTTTGTAGGACAACTTAAAGTTGATAAACGCAGGCTTCGGTATAAAAAAATCATGCTTTGGTAATGTTTAAGAAATTTTACAAGTGCCGGTATTATAAGTTTGAGGCATAAGGATTGAATTTTTTTTCTCATTTTAGACAACTACGGGTGGTTTTTACCACCTGTACTTTTTTTAGAAGCTGATTAAAAATTCAATTTACTTTACCATACCCAATTTTTATAGCAGATGAAGATTCATCCTTTTATCTTTTCAAATAATCCAAACTATCGCTTAAGCAGGCATGCTGTGTTTTGGTTTTTGTGGATAGTATATTATGCGCTCATGTCGGCTATAGTGATGGAGCCAAAATGGGGGTTTGGAAAAAGTTTTTTTGCAGCATTTGTTGAAGTGGCAGAAACCACACCGCTGGATATGTGTTTCTGTTATTTTATTATTTATTACCTGTTCCCAAAATTCCTGCATAAAGGCAGGTATGCAGGTATGTTGTTTCTATGGCTTTTAGCAAGTCTCGCCTTCATACTTTTTTATTACCTGAATGCAAAATATATAGTGCCGCACATAAGGGGCTTGTTTGGTATGAAGCTGGAAGTTGGCAGTTATAAACTTTATCCGTCTGATTTTTTTCTTTTGTTCAGCCAGATAAATATGGAAGGCTGTGTGGCCGCTTCCATTAAACTTGGCAAGCTCTATTATATAAAACAACAGGAGCTTGACCTGCTTGAACAGGAGAAGCTGAAACTTAAGCCAGATGAAGAGAAAGCTATTCAACCGGCTTTTCTTACCGATCTTTTAACCCGCATGGAAATAATTGCTAACGAACGGCCGTTGGTGGCTGCGCAATCCATGAAAAAAATAAGGCACCTGCTGTTGTATATTTTATATGAGAATACATCATCGAAAGTACCGCTGCGAAAAGAAATTGAATTGTTGCAGCAGTATATTGACCTTGAAAAACTAACTGCCGAAAAAGAGATTCGTGTAAACTGTTCGGTGCATGGTTCGTTTGCCAATGAAACCATTGCACCGTTTATAATTCTGCCGCTTGTTGAAAATGCTTTTAAACAACTGTGCAGCTATACTATTAAAGATCCTTTGCTCAACATAATTATTTCTGTACGGAATGAAGAAATTAATGTAAAGCTCGCCTGGACAAAACCAATAGAAACATCATCACTTACCAATGGCCGTAACGTGATTTTGCAAAATATTTCCAAGAGATTAAAACTCATCTATCCTGAAAGCCATGAGCTTAAAATGATGATAGAAACTGAAAAGATTTTTATTGACCTGAATATTAAATTAAAAAAAGCGGTGAACTGATAGCGAAGCAATTAAAGCTTAGTTTTTTCTGCAATTTTTTTCTTAATAACAGTATTATAATATTTGCATGCGGGTTTTAAACCGCATTCGCCGCATTTGGGGTTTCTTGCCACGCATATATACCTGCCATGCAAAATAAGCCAGTGATGCGCTTTATGAATAAGCTCTTTTGGAATAAAAGCAATCAATTGTTTTTCTGTTGCCAATGGTGTCTTCGCATTCACCGTTAACCCAATTCTTGCGGCTACACGAAACACATGCGTATCCACAGCCATGTTTGGCTGCTTATCTACAACCGAAGTAATTACATTGGCGGTTTTGCGCCCAACACCCGGCAGCTTCATTAATTCCTCCACCGTCATAGGCACTTCGCCGCCAAAATTATTTATAAGCATTTGCGCCATGCCTATTAAATGTTTTGTTTTATTGTTAGGATAAGAAATGCTTTTTATATAAGGAAAAAGCTCTTCAAAGCTTGCTTCGGATAATTCTTTGGCAGAAGGATATTTTTGAAAGATGGCGGGTGTAGTAAGGTTTACGCGTTTGTCGGTGCATTGGGCAGAAAGAATTACAGCCACTAATAATTGGTAAGGGTTTTTATATTCCAGTTCAGTTTCGGCAATGGGGAAATGCTCTTCAAAATAATTAATACAAAACTGAAATCGCTCTTTACGTGTCATAAAAAAATCTGTTCGTGGCAGCGAAATTAGTCATGAACAGATTTTTTTCAACAGTTAAATTTATGCCTTCACCGGCTTGCGCATGGCATAGCGCATAATATTTTGCAACGTTTGTTTTGCGGGAGACTGCAGCTTCATAGTATCAACACGTTTGCCTGCTTCTTTCAGCACATTAAATTTTTCGCGCAAAACCCAGTTTGTCTTTAACTCTTCCTCAACGGTTTTGCTTTGCGCTTCATTCAACTCTCCAGCCAGGTATAACAATAAGTCTTCAGGTGTAAAATTTGGCATAGCTCAAATTTTTTGGTGAACGAATTTATTACCAGTTTTCTTACAGGTACTCGATAAGAACTATTGATTAAACGGCTGTAATGTTCTAATTATTGTTCGCCCCGTTATTTTTTTGCTCACCCGATGTGGAAGGCACTATAAAGAGGTCTTCATTATCCTTTTTTAAATAATATTTTTCCCTGGCATATTTTTCAAGTGCTGCAGCGTTATGCTGAAGATCGGAGAGATTCTTTTTGGTTTGCTCTATTTTTTTCTCGTAAAATGCTTTGCTGGCAAGCAGTTCGTTCAATTGTTTGCGGCGTTCCAGTTGTTGGAAAATATCATTATGGTCTATAAACAGCATTAAAATGGCAAACGCTGTTAAAACAATAAGATATTTGTTTTTGAAAAGCCTGATTGTACTTTTTACTGTTCCCATAACAAAAAATCGTTGACAGAATAAAATTACAACTTCTGTCAACGATTAATACTAACGTGTGAATATGTGAATAATTATTTGGCGAACTTAATTTTTCCTTTCGGGTAAATGCCGCTTTTACCCAATTCTTCTTCAATACGCAATAACTGGTTGTATTTAGCCATACGGTCAGTGCGTGAAGCAGAACCGGTTTTAATCTGGCCGCAGTTTAATGCAACGGCTAAATCGGCAATGGTTGTATCTTCTGTTTCGCCGCTGCGGTGGCTCATAATGGTTGTGTAACCATTTGTTTGGGCAAGCTGAACAGCATTAATGGTTTCTGTAATGGTGCCAATCTGGTTTACCTTAATAAGAATGCTATTGGCGATGCCATTATCAATACCGCGTTGTAAAATTTTAGTATTGGTTACGAATAAATCATCACCAACCAACTGAACTTTATTGCCAATGGCATCTGTTAATTTTTTCCAGCCGTCCCAGTCTTCTTCGGCCATGCCGTCTTCAATAGAAATGATGGGATATTTATTCACCCATTCTGTCCAGTAAGCCACCATTTCGTCGCTGGTGATTACTTTCTTTGAGCTTTTATAAAAAGTATAGTTTTTACCATCTTTCATCATTTCGCTGCTTGCTGCATCTAATGCAATACCAATTTGCGAACCTGCTTTATAACCTGCATCTTCAATTGCCTGCAACACAGTTTCAATGGCTTCTTCATTGCTTTGAATATCCGGTGCAAAACCACCTTCATCACCCACGTTGGTGCTGTAGCCTTTTTTCTTTAAAACGCTTTTCAGTTTATGAAAGATTTCAACGCCCCAGCGCAGGCCTTCGCTGAAACTATCAGCGCCCATAGGCACGATCATATATTCCTGGTAATCTATTTTATTATCAGCATGAACGCCGCCGTTTAAAATATTCATTAAAGGCATGGGAAGAATGTGCGCATTAGTGCCGCCTATATAACGGTATAGTGGCAGGCCGGCTTCCTGCGCGGCGGCTCTTGCAGCAGCCATCGAAACGGCAAGCGTGGCATTTGCACCTAATTTGCTTTTATTTTCGGTGCCGTCAATCTCTATCAGCCTGGCATCAAGGCCCGTTTGATCACTCACTTCAAAACCAGCAAGTTTATCGGCGATGATTGTATTTACATTTGATACAGCTTTTAAAACACCTTTCCCGGTGTAAACTTTGGCATCGTCATCACGCAGTTCCACCGCTTCATGAATACCTGTTGAGGCGCCGCTTGGCACAGCTGCACGGCCTAAAAAGCCTGCTTCGGTTATAACATCAGCTTCAACGGTAGGATTGCCGCGGCTGTCAAGAATTTGTCTTGCATGAATTTTTACAATGCTGCTCATAATATTAATTTTATTTTGATTTGTCCGAACAGGATGTATCCCGGAAAGCCGCATAGCGGTTGATACTTTTGTACAAACCTGTACTTGTTGGTTTTAAGCGTTGCAAAGAAACAATCTTATTGTGAAATGAAAAACTGTTGTCGGAATTTAAAATGATGGGCTGTTCATAAAGATAAAAGCTGATGAATACCGTTCATCAATAAAGAAAATGCCGGTGCAATAAGTGTTTTACATGCTTTGAAGTAATATTATAAGCTATTGCAGCCAAATTGCAGCTTTGTATCAAAATAATGTAATGACGTCTCGTCATAAATTGAATAAGAGGTATTTATTTTGATAACTATCTTTAACAAAAATTCAATCAGTAATGAAAACAAAAAATTTGGCTCTTATAGTAATCTTAGGATTAATTGTTCTTGTTGGGGGGTGCGTTGGTTGTGGTTCGATCTCTTTCCAGAAAAAAGGCGTGGCGCTTGATGAGAACGTAAAAGCAAAATTTGCAAATGTTCAAAGTGAATATCAGCGTCGCAGTGATTTAATACCTAACCTTGTTAGCACTGTAAAAGGTGAAGCTAATTTTGAACAAACAACGCTTGAAAATGTTATTAAAGCAAGGGCTTCTGCCACACAGATAAAAGTGGATCCCAATGATCTTACACCTGAAAAACTACAGGAATTTCAACAGGCCCAGGGACAATTGTCACAGGCGCTTGGAAGGTTATTGGTGGTTACGGAAAATTATCCTAACCTAAGGGCTAATGATGCATTTCGCGGTTTGCAGGTACAATTGGAAGGCACCGAAAATCGCATTAAAGTGGCAAGAAACGATTTTAATACGGCTGTGCAGGAATATAATACCACTATCAGAACATTTCCGAATAACTTTTATGCAGGATGGTTTGGATTTACGCCCAAACAACCTTTCCAGGCCGATGCCGGTGCGGAAAAAGCTCCATCTGTAGATTTTGATAAAAAATAATTGTTGCTAATGTTTTCTTTATTTAAATCTAAGCAGCAAAAATTTTTTTCGCAGGAAGAACAAACAAAAATTCTCAATGCCATTCGCGAGGCTGAGCAGCAAACAAACGGTGAAGTGCGTTTGTTTATTGAAAGCAAGTGCCGCTTTGTTGACCCGCTTGACCGTGCCGCAGAAATTTTTTTCCAGCTTAAAATGAATGAAACGGTAAACCGCAATGCGGTGCTGGTGTATATAGCAACGGTGCACCACCAGTTTGCCGTTTTTGCAGATGAGGGCATTTATAATAAGGCCGGCCAGCAGTTTTGGAACGATGCGGTAAAAGGCATGGTCAGCGAGTTTAAAAAAGATCATATTGCAGAAGGCATTGCTGAAGTAATTCTCAAAACAGGGCAATTACTTAAAACGCATTTCCCTTACGATGCTTCAACCGATAAAAACGAATTGCCGGATGATATTGTGTTTGGAAGATAAGAATAAAGGTTGTCTCCCAGGCCAATCAAGCTTTAAATAAGCATGTTATATCACTGCTTTGTGCTGCATATTTTATAATCCCGCGGTTTTATATCTAAAAAAACCTATCTATTTGAAGATTATAATGAAACGTTTTTTATACATATTATTTTTTGCTTTTATCACAATTAATCTTAGTGCGCAGGAGGTTTTAAAGGCGCCAAACCCACCGAGATTAGTTGTTGATAACGCTAATTTACTTTCTCCCGAACAGGCGCATATCCTGGAACAAAAACTGGTTGCTTTTAATGATACAACCAGTAACCAGATAGCCGTTGTAACCATTAACAGCCTGAATGATGTGCCGATAGAAGATTATGCTGTTAAGCTTTTTCGTGAATGGGGTATAGGCGGTTCAAAGCATAATAATGGTATTTTACTGCTCATCTCAAAAGAAGACAGGAAGATAAGGATAGAAGTAGGGTATGGCTTGGAAGGTGCTATAACTGATTTGCAGTCAAGTGATATTATAAATAACGATATTACCCCGAATTTCAGGAACGGCGATTATTACAGGGGTATTGATGAAGCAATAAATTCTCTGGAAAAAGCTGCTGCAGGCGAATATAAAGAACGCGGTAAAACCAAAGATGATGATGATAATGATGGTGGTAACATAATCGGTTTCATCATAATTCTTATAATTATTTTCTTTATCATAGGCAGGGGAAGAGGTGGTGGCCGTGGTGGCGGCATGATGAGCCGCAGAGGGTTTAATCCATGGATAATCCCAACTATTTTTCCCGGCGGCGGAAGCTGGGGCAGAGGCAGTGGTGGTTTTGGTGGAGGCGGATTTGGAGGTGGAGGCTTCGGTGGTTTTGGCGGTGGAAGCAGTGGCGGTGGCGGCGCCAGTGGCGGCTGGTAAATTTAACTGCCGAAAACTGGTTAATGAAAATTGCTCAAATGGCTATAACTTTGCAGCTTTACTTTTACTGCTGATTGAAACGGTAACCCTTTTTATAACATGGCAATAAGAATTTGCAGGTTGCATGATTAGCTGATTAAATTACATTTGCCGACTAATATTTTTACTTTAATGGAATACAATACTACACGCAATAAAATGAGTATGCGTGAATATGGCCGCCATATACAAAAAATGGTGGAATACCTGCTAACTATCGAAGACAGGGAGAAAAGACAACAACAGGCCCAGGTGCTGATTGAACTGATGGGTTTTTTAAATCCTCACTTGAAAAATGTGGAAGACTTCAGGCATAAATTATGGGACCACCTGTTTTTTATAAGCGATTTTAAACTGGATGTTGACAGTCCTTATCCTATTCCGCAAAGGGAAACTTACAAACAGAAGCCAGATCCGCTGCCTTATCCAAAACGCTATCCCAAATTTTCTCATCTTGGTAAAAACCTCGAAATCATTATTGATAAGGCACTTAATGAAGAAGATGCTGAAAAGAAGGAAGGCTTTGCTAACGCTATTGCCTATTACATGAAACTTGCTTACAGCAACTGGCATAAAGAACTCGTGCACGATGATGCTATTCGTACCGAGCTGAATGAAATGACAGGCGGGCAGCTTGAGTTTAGTAATACGCCTTATATAAAACACCGCCCCCCGGCTTTTGAACGTGATGATTATGGCAGAGGTAATAATGGAAGAAGGCAAAATTTTGGAAGCCGTAATGGCAATAACCGCGGTGATAACCGTAACCGTAATAATGGCAATAATAACCGTAACCGCAATAATAACGGTAACAGCAATAGCCGTAATCAGAATTTTAAAAAGCGTTTTAAATAAAAATTTTCTTCCTTCTGATAACTATAATATTAAACCCGCTTGCAAAGCGGGTTTAATATTTGTATAAGATTATATAAAATACAGCTATGAAGAAAACCATAAAGCAGGCCGCTAAAAAAAGTACATCAGCTAATAAAACGAATACGAGGCCTTTTACTGCAAAAGACAAAGGTTATAAAGAAGAAGTTTACAACCACGAAGAACAAATGAATTATCAAAAGAGTAAGGCCGCTAAAAACCAAACAAAAAATACTGCCGGCCCTGAAGACTGATAAAGCAACTCTTTTAGATTGAAATAATGTTTACCTCGCGCTCAAGTTTAATTTCAAACCTGGCTTTAACACTGGTTATAATTTTATTGGAGAGTTCATAAATCTCATCACCGGTTGCGTTACCATAGTTTACCACCACAAGCGGTTGATGCACATGCACACCAGCATCGCCTTCGCGGTATCCTTTCCACCCGCATTGTTCAATAAGCCAGGCAGCAGGAATTTTTACGTGAGCATCATCAACTGCAAAATGCGGCATACCTGCGTTTGTTTGCTGCAATGTTTCAAATTGTTTTGATGAGATTATCGGGTTTTTAAAAAAGCTTCCTGCGTTTCCAATTTTTGCAGGATCGGGCAGTTTGCTGCTGCGGATATTGATTACAGCCTGTGATATAGCTTTAATAGATAATTCACGAACATTCATCTTTTCAAGCTCCTGTTCAATAGCGCCATAAGATGTATTAAAAACAGGTTGTTTGTTCAGCCTGAAAGTAACATTCAGGATTATATATTCATCTTTATATTGCTTTTTAAAAACACTTTCGCGGTAACCAAATCCACAATCATTGGCGCTGAAAGTTCTGGTTGAAAGATCTTTTATATGCAAGGCTTCCAGGCTTTCGAATACATCTTTTATTTCCACACCATAAGCGCCAATATTCTGCATGGGCGATGCGCCAACGTTTCCCGGGATAAGGCTCAGGTTTTCAAGGCCGGCATAATTCTTTTCGATGCAATGCATAACAAACTGGTGCCAGTTTTCGCCCGCGGCTGCTTTTATATAGAAATGGTTCATGTCTTCTTTTACCAATTCTATTCCTCTTAATTCATTTTTTAAAACTATTCCGTTAATGTCTTTGGTAAAAAGCACATTGCTGCCACCGCCAAGTATTAAGCTTTTTAGTTTTTGCTGCTTCTGAAAAAGCAGCAGCTCTTTTAAGTCATCAATAGCATAAAAACCTGAAAAAAAACGGGTTGTTGCATTAATGCCAAAAGTATTATATGGTTTGAGCGAAATATTTTCAAGTAAATTCAAGATAGGCGGCTTTATTTCAAACCAAAAATAAAAAAGCCCGGCTTGCTTTGGCCAGGCGTTCAGAAAAATATTTCAGTGATTTATTTATTTGTTTATCTGGAATTTACCCGTTTCTACAATTTTGCCGCTGGCATCCCTTAACTGATATACATAGATACCGCGATAATAATCGTTTGTAAATGTGAGTGTAAGTTTAGATGCCGTTAATGTGGTTTCGTACATTTTTTTACCCGTAAAACTAAAAACCTGCAGTGCGTAATTTTTATTCACGTATTTCTGCGAAACTTCAAAGTTTATAAAGGATATAGCCGGGTTGGGGTAACATTTAACATTTTTTGCCTGAACGTTTATACTAACAGGCGGGCTTACAGCGTTTACTACATTGGAACATAAAAGTAAAACAGCACAGGTTATTGCTACCGGCACAAAATGTATTAAACGTTTTAAAGGTTGCTGTGTAGAGATTTTATTCATATTCTTACAATAAAATTATAGCTAATAAATATATTGACCAAATTGCCGCCCATTTTAGCGGCTTATTCAAAAATTTTGCATTTCTTTAATACTAAACCGCAATTCCTTCTTTAAAATCTTGGGCATAACACCGCATTTTTTGTTGAATTGTCCCGGTCCAGGAAACCTGCATAAGTAAGCGATACTTCAAATCCGCCCCTGTATTGGCTCACTGTTTTAAGTTGTGAAATATTTACATCGTAGCTTACCGCTACAGAAAAAGGAAGATAATCAAGCTTTACTACCGGTATTATCGCATCTTTCCAGCGCATATATGCGCCGAGATGAATAAGATAAAGTGGGTCTTCATAATCATCGCCCAGTTTCCTGCTATATGTAAAACCACCAATTGCCTCATTATAGTTGCCCTGGTTTGAATAATCACCCTGTATAATAATGTCCGAATAATCATTTACAGAAAAATGCACGCCGCCCGAAAGCACGAGCTTGGGGTTTAATTCAACCGGCGGATTGGTATAAAAGGAATTAACAGGTCTGTTGAAATGATGATATGCCACGCCAATAAAATAATAATCTCTTTCACTGTTTGCAATAGATGAATTGAATGAAAGGCCAATGCTTCCATCCCAGTAGTGGTAGCTGAATTTGGTAAGCGTTTCACCATCGTTTAAAGCCGGGTTGTAGCCGTTGCCGTCAAACTGGTTGTTGGTTGTTATTTTGCTGCGGTCAATCCTCCTTTGAACATAACCACCCATTATGCCCAATGAAAGGTATTTGCTTTTTGAATCGTTGAGCGATTTGTGATAGTTTAACGCAGGATAAATATTGGTAGTAGTAAAATTTGTAACGCCGGCCTTGTCAAACAATACCTGCGCTCCAGTGGTAATAAAATCATTGCCGCGGCCTATCGGTTGCTTATACTCAAAATTTACCGAAGACGTTTGATAAGGCGTTGTTACGCTTTGCCATTGATTTCGGTAAACGGCTTGCAACCGTATATCGCCTGCAAACAATCCGGCAAGCGATGGATTGCGCAATAAAGGCGCTTCAAAAAACTGGGAAAAATGGGGGTCCTGGGCATTAGCGTTTAACGTGCAGCAACAACAATACAATGCCAGCGCTTGCATCGATATTTTTTTTACTGCCGCAATAATGCATTCAGAATAAGCATTCTTACAATACATATTAATTGGATATTGGATTTTAAACAGATTTATGTTAGTCCTTCTTCAAAAAATCAGCGTAATAAAGTCACATTTCCTTTCGAACTTATCTTTTGGCCATTCTCGCAGCTAATCTCAACTATGTAAACATATACATCTGGTTGCAAGGCTTTGCCTGCATATTTTCCGTCCCAGCCATACGATTGCTGGTTTGCAGGAAAATTGCTGCGTTCAAATACCTGTGCTCCCAAACGGTTAAATATTCTTATAGACTTTATCGTCATTAAACCTTTTCCCCTCGGATAGAAATAATCGTTCACGCCATCATTGTTTGGAGAGAATGTATTTGGAATGAACAGGTTATTTTCACCATTACACAAAACGTTTGCCCTTACAATCTTTTCTGTAAAACAACCGGCAACATTTGATGCATTTACCGTATAAAATGTAGATTGTTTCGGGCTTATTACCGGG
This sequence comes from Parafilimonas terrae, assembly GCF_900115755.1. Taxonomy (GTDB): domain Bacteria; phylum Bacteroidota; class Bacteroidia; order Chitinophagales; family Chitinophagaceae; genus Parafilimonas; species Parafilimonas terrae. The sequence goes on along the minus strand of NZ_FOXQ01000018.1, from coordinate 45,931 downwards.
TTGGGGCAATTGGTGCATGAAATGTTTATGGCGGGCTTCCATAACCATTTTGTTATGTCGGGCGAGCCTGTGGCATTAACCTGGTAACTGTTTCCCCCGGTAAGATTGATAACAGAATCCGTTAACTGAATGGTTGGTATAGGAAAAACATTCACGTAGAAGGAAGCTGTATCTGAAAAACATCCCTGGCTGTCTGAGCCGACCACTGTAAAAGTTACGGATGATGTTGGCGCAGATGATGTTATAGAATCCGTACTGTTCTTAACCAGATCAGCCGGTCCCCATTTATAGGTTTCGGCGCCCGATGCGATTAGATTAACAATGGTGCCCGCGCAAACCGTATCCGGCGCACTTGCTTTAATAGCAGTAGGCTGTTTTACTTCAACCGTAACAGAATCGGATGCTTTGCAGCCATACCTGCTGATGCCCGTTACATAAAAAGTTGTATTTCTTCCGGGCGATGCATTGGGTGCTGCACAATCCTGGCAGGAAAGAACGGCGCTTGATCTCCATACATAATTATCAGCTCCTGAAGCCTGCAGCTTCACCGACTGATCGCGGCAGATAATAACATTATTTCCCGCATCTGTGGAAGGAAGCGGTGCTACAAGGAGTTTTTGAATAACTGTATCGGAACAGCCAGCTTTGGTTGTGGCTGAAACAGCCACATTGTAGGTGCCGGCATCCGTATAAGTATGCGTGGCATTGCTGGTATTAAGCTGGCTGCCGTCATCTAAGTCCCATCGCCATGCATTAATTGCCGGAGAACCTGCATTAGCGGTTGCGGAAATTGAAATACCATCATTTACACAGGTGCTTGCCGGGATAACTGCAGATATTTCGGGCGATGCATCAATCTTAATATCTAACGGTAATTTAAATTCTGATGTGCAGCCAAGGCGGGTTGTAATATGCAGCAATGCATTATAACGTCCTTCGGCATTATAATAATGTTTTGGATGCGATTCCATTGCAGAATCACCATCGCCAAACTTCCATTTATAGGCGGTTATGTTATCATAAGCCGCATTGCTTGCATTCTTAAAATCAAATAAAGAAGAATCGCACACACCTGCCATACGTTCGGTATTGAACTTTGCATTTGCAGAAGCAACTGTAATAGTGTCTTTATTTATAATAGCCACACGGCAACCGCTTGTATCTTCAATAACAAGCTTCGGTAAATATTTACCCGCCTTTATATAGCTGTATTGCACCAGCGTGTTTTTAGTATTCAGCACTTCCCCGTTACCAAAATCCCATGTGTATTTGGCTACGTTTTCACCTTTGGCTGAAAACCTGGCTGCAATGGCATCACAGCCTGTAAGTGGTGCATAGTTATAGGTTGCTTTCGGGCCTTTTACAATAATTCTTTTTGTCATTGTGTCTGTGCAGGTACCATATCCGTAAACAGTTAATGTGAGATGATATATGCCTGCCCTTGTATAGTAATGCTGTGGCGTTGTTTCTCCAGATGTATTGCCATCTCCAAAATCCCATGAAATACTTTTATAGCTTTTGGATGAATTGGACGGGTCAACAAAAGCCGGGGGGCACACAAAAAGGCTATCGGTTAAAGAGAAGCCTGCGGTTGCATCAGCAACGGTTATATATTGCGGTTTGAATAAAGAATCGGCGCAGCCATTTTTATCTTTTACTACAAGTTTTACATTATATGTATTGTTATAGGCATACTTATGTAAAGGCGATTGAAGCTTTGATGTAGCGCCATCACCAAAATCCCAGGAATACTGCATGGCAGTGCCTTCACTGGAATCAACAAATTTTATGGAGTTGTTTGAGCAACTGATGGTATCGCTTACTCCAAAAGCTGCAACAGGCTGCGTTATGCTTAGTTTGTTATAAGTGGCCGTATCATAACAATTATTGTTATCTATCACTTTAAGCCAAACATTAAAATTGCCTTTCGCAGTATATGTATGGCTGAAAGGCCCGCCGGTTAAGGTATCTGGTTTCGTGTTATCCCCGTAATTCCATATCCAGGTTTTCAGGCTGTTGCCGGGTTCTGGTGCTGAAGCATCTTCAAAGGATATAGTTGAATTAAGGCAATCGCCCTTTTTATTGGTAAATGCCGCTGTTGGCCCGGTAACTTTTACAGAAATATTATTTTGTATTGTGTCAACACATTTATTCACGTCTGTTACAACCAGGTAAGGCGCATAAGTGCCTGAAGTATTGTAAGAATGATAAACAATGCTGTCATTCCTGCCCTTATTTACTTTGCTGCCATCACCAAAATTCCATTGATAATTTTGTATGCCGGTTGCATCATAATTGGTTACAGAAAAGCGAAGTGAATCATACTTGCATGTATTGGATGAAACGAAATTATATTGAACTACAGGATGTTCATCCACAACCCGGACGGTGCTGATGGTAGTGTGTTCACAGGCGCCGTTTGACACGGTCAACGTTACGTTGTATGTGCCCTTTGAGCTATATGTGTGCGAAGGGTTTTGCGCTGAAGAAGTCTGCCCGTCGCCAAAATCCCACCGCCATGTTTGTGCGCCTGTTGAACCATCTTTAAAACTGTAATTAAAGGGATTATTGCAATCATAAATAATTTCATACCTGGCCACAGGTGGATTTATATGGATATATGCTTTTTTTATAATTGTATCATAACATTTATACTGGCCGGTGATAAGCGTTACATCAAAATACCCCGAATCTCCATAATTATGCGAAGGATTTTGCTGGGTTGAAGTTGAATTATCGCCAAAATCCCATATCCATTCTGAAACAGATCCCGTTGAATTATTGGTAAACTGAATAGTTTTTGAAGCACAGGCATCAGTGGGGGCGGCTGTAAAATCAGCATCAGGCTTAACACTTAGTGAAACTGCATTATTTATTAATAAAGTGTCTGAGCAGCCTTCTTTCGATGTAATAATCAGCCTTACGTTGTAAACGCCAGCCTGCTTATATTCATGCACTGGTATTGCCATGTTTGACGTAGTTCCATCCCCAAAATCCCATGCATAAGATGATATTGTATAACCAGTATCAATTACCGGCGTTAAAGTAAGCGTTTGCGGGGCGCAGCCTTTGAAAGGCAGGTTTTTAATATTCTTTATTTGCGGGGCGCCAATCTGGATAAAGCCAGGCTTTACTATGGTATCTGAACAGCCATTGGCATTAAAGGCAATTAATGTAACGGTATATTTACCCGGTTTGGTATAAGTGTAGGATGCATTCTCATCATCGCTGGCAGCGTTGTTGCCAAATATCCATTTATAATACTTTGCATTTTTTGATTTATTGCTGAAGCTGATTGTTGCCGGGTAACTGCAATTATAGGCATTTCCAACAACATCAAAATCTGCTTCAGGTTCAGCCAGTATAGATATGGTTTTTTGAACGGAAGCTTTACACCCGCCAAAATCAGCCACCAGTTTTACAGTGTAGCTGCCTTGTTTTGAGTAAGTATGCGTTGCTGTGTCTCCAGCTGCTGTGGCGCCATCGCCAAAACTCCACTTTTCACTTAACGGTTTTAAGGACGAAGAATCTGTAAAAGTTATTGGCTCACCAAGGCATGCTGTTGTATAAGTAAAATCAGACTTTGATTTTCCAATCGTAATATGCTGCACATAAGTGCTTGTGCAACCAATATTATTGGAAGCCACGAGGGTTACGGTAAAATCTCCGGTGCTTAAATAAGTGTGTTGAGGATCTTTTTCAGTGCTTGGTGAACTGCCATCGCCAAAATCCCATTGGTAACTCAATTCCTGTGTTGCCTCTGAGGTATTACTGAACTTTACAGTAACCGGCTCTGTGCAGGCGCTGTTATAATCGTAAGTAAATTTCGCCTGGATTAAACCATTGGCAACAATATATGCCGGCTTATTTATAAACTGGCGGCAACCATAGCTGTTGGTAACGGTAAGCGTTACATCAAAACTGTCAACAATCGTATATTTATGAACCGGGTTTTGTTCATTTGATATAACCCCGTCGCCAAAATCCCATGTCCATGATTCAATTGAGCCTGAACCGGGCGTGCTTAAATCTTTAAACCCGGCTTCAAAAGGAACACATCCTTCCGTTGGTGTTCCGCTAAATTCGGCGGTTGGGTTATCGTAAACGATTACATAATTTGTTTTAATAATTGAATCTTCGCCCTGTGAGTTTTGAATGTGCAGTTTAACAGTATATGAACCGGGCGTTACATAAACAGCGCTTGGATTTTGATTGGTGGATATAATGCCATTACCTAAATCCCAATACCATAATGTGGGATCACCGGATGAAATATCGGTAAAATCAACTACAAGGGGAGAACATCCTCCTGAAAGACTGGACGTGAAATCGGCATGTAGTTGCGCGTTGGTTTTTACATAAAAACACAGCGCAACTAAAATTAGTAAAAATTTAGTCGGCTTATTCATTTTTCGGGGCGGTGCAACTTAGCGAAAAATAAAAATCCTAAATCTTTTTCTGCTAAATTTTTTTTAAAAATTTATCATTCAAAAAAGTATATATTTTAAAAAAAATTAATTTCAATCAGTTTTATTACACCTTATTTAATACTTAATGTGTAAATAATACAAATCGCCCTTTCGCGGCTAATTAAATTGCCGGAATGGTTTTATCGTTTATGGGCCTTGTTATATCCGTAGTGGTTATGTTTTTATCATTTGGATCTTTTGCTCTTAAAGCAAATTTTTGTAATAGACCAGGCAATGCTTCTGCAATGGCGCCCGTTACAGCATGCGATAATCCAAACTTACAGGCAAGGCTGTTGATGAGGCCACTTTCCATTGCGTTTGTAAGAGGATTATCAGCCGACCCCGCATTTTCCAGCATGGAAAGTATTCCGCCTGTGCCTCCGGGCAGGGCTTCATGATTGGTAAGGCCTGTCGTTAAATGGGTTGCAACTTCTGTTGCCACAGCATCTTTTTGTTCATCTGTAAGCTTTGATTTGATTTCGGGATTATTCTCAAAATGTTCTTTTACAAGCTCAAGAATTTTGTCAAACATATCGTTATCTTTTCTTACAGCTATACTATAACTGTACCAGATTAGCCTGAACGTGCCGGAAATGGCTCTGTTATGCAAATGAAGAAAGGTCTTGCCGCCCGTGATCGTGATGATATACATTGGTAAACCTGCCAACAATATCCCTGTCGTTTTTAAGCCTCAGCTTGTGGAGCTTAAGATTATCAATATCATTTTGAAAAACCTTTCGATAAATAGGGTACATAGTACCACCTTTTACGCCCGCAGGTTTGGATGGGTCATATTGATATTGTGCATCCACGAGTGTGCCACGTGGATACATGATGCCGGGCACGCCTTTTCCTCTTATATCAATATCTTCAGGGTGCAGGAGCCCGAGCGTATGGCCATATTCATGTGCTGCAGTGGTGGAACCTGCATATAAATTTTCCAATAAAAAATAACCGGTGTTGCAGCCAATGTCATCTACAAAAGAAATATTGCCGTGTGCAAAATTTTCTATACGGAAATAATTATTGCGGCTATCAGTATTCATGATAATTTCATCCATATCAATACCGGGCTTCCATTCAGCCGTTATGAAAAATACAACGCGTAAAGGCTTTTTATTTACATGCACAATTGCCCGAGGTTCATTCCACATTGTCTCAATTTCGCTGCGTATCAGTTCGGTTACAGCAGCATCAGAGGCATTTCCATACGTGATAATGTGCGAACGGATTGTAAGTATTTTATTATTTATATCAACTTCAGCTTCACCCATTGTTTTCTTTTTAATGCAGTTAATAAAACCATTGCCCGCAGATATTTGTATTGTAGATTTTTCCTTAACAGGCTAACAAGTGTACGGGTTTATTTGCTACATAATTAATTGCCGCTCATATTATTTTATAAATTTTTTCAGGTTTGTTGCGGTTAGTTTAGCTGCATTTAAAACCAACGTATGAAAAAACTCTCACGGCGATCCTTTTTATTAAACACCGGGCTTGCTGTTACGGCATCAACAGCTGCTGTTGCTGTGCCTTCATTATTATTGTCAAATGCAGATTCAAAATATACCGGTAAAAGACTCAACATTGCTTTATGCGGCCTTGGCCGTTATGCATCCATTCTTGCCGATGGATTCCAGGATGCTGAATACTGCAAACTTGCAGGCATAATAACAGGCACGCCTTCAAAAGCGGAAGCCTGGAAAAAACAATACGATATACCTGATAAAAATATTTACAACTACCAGAATTTTGATAACATAAAAAATAATAAGGATATAGACCTTGTGTATATCGTATTGCCTAATTCAATGCATAAAGAATATACAATTCGTGCGGCAAAAGCAGGCAAGCATATTATATGCGAAAAGCCAATGGCATTAAATGCCGCTGATTGTGAAGAAATGATAGAAGCCTGTAAAAATGCAGGGGTTCAGTTAGCCATTGGTTACCGCCTGCATTATGAACCCTATAATCTTGAGATGAAAAGATTAGGGCAGGAAAAAGTTTTCGGGCAGGTACGTTTAATTGAAGCTTCGCTTGGTTATCGTACCTTCGATCCTAATGAATGGCGTTTAAAAAAAGCTATGTCAGGCGGCGGCCCTTTAATGAATGTTGGTATTTATTGTTTGCAAAGCAGCCGCTATGTTTCAGGTGAAGAACCGCTTTCTGTTACTGCGCAATTTGGCCCTGTAACGGATAAGCAATTATTTGCAGAAGTGGAAGCATCTATTATGTGGCAGCTTAATTTTCCAAGCGGCCTCGTAAGCAATTGCACAAGTACATATAATTGTAACGTTGATCGTTTTTTTGCATCAGCAGATGATGGCCAGTTTGAGTTAAGCCCGGGCATAAGTTACGGTCCTTTCAAAGGCAGAACCAGCAATGGTGAATTGCATTTTCCGGATATAAACCAGCAGGCTGCCCAAATGGATGGCATAAGCAAATTGCTGTTGGAGAATAAACCTTTGCCATCGCACATAACGGGTGAAGAAGGATTAAAAGATATGAAAGTGATAGATGCTATTTATAAAGCTGCCGCAACAGGAGAGAAGATAATGATTGTTTAATTAAAGAGTATGTATTGATATTCTTTAATTGACCTCGGTTTTTAAAATAATCAATGTTCAATGCTCAATATTCAATAATTATTTTGCGGGTGCCTTGTGATTACACATTGATTATTGCGTATTGAATATTGAGCAATTCCTTAAATTGAGTACCTATTAAAAAAAATGGCTGACATTCGTATAAGGAAAGTAAAAGAATCCGACAATGCTGCCCTTGCAGCAATGATAAGGGAAGTGTTTAATGAATTTAAAGCGCCCACGTTTGGTACGGTTTACACCGATCCTACTACAGATGATTTATATGCATTATTTCAAACGCCGCGTTCAGTGCTTTGGGTGGCAGCGGTTGATGGAGAGGTGCTGGGTTGCTGCGGCGTTTATCCAACCGAGGGCCTTGATAAAGATTGCGCCGAGCTGGTTAAATTTTATCTTTCAAACAAAATACGGGGCAAGGGCATCGGCAAGCAATTAATGCTGCAATGTTTTCAATCAGCCAAAGAAATGAACTATACAAAACTTTATATTGAAAGCCTTCCGCAGTTCTCAAAAGCAGTAAGCATATATGAAAAATATGGCTTCATAAAAATGGATAAACCCTTAGGCAATTCAGGGCATACCGGCTGTAATATATGGATGATCAATTCAAATTTTGCTGGGCAATAGCCGCCAACCCACGTCAGCAGTATGGCTGAAGCGTAAAAGTTATATGCATTTCAGATGTGTTATCAATAATAAATGCTTCACAGGATTTACCCACCATTCACTACCCACAACTCACCATTAGCCTGACCATAATATTTGTATCATCTTTTGTTTTTACAACAAACCCTTTTGTTATAAAGTGTAACCTGTTAATTTTACTCTTTTAGTAAAATCTGAATTTCACTCATGAAAAGAACCAAACTGCTCTTCTTTTTTTGTTGTATTATTTCAGTAGCACAAGCGCAGGAAACCTTTCCGGTTAATGGCATACATGATTACCGGCAAGGCTATGTTGCCTTTACACATGCTACCATTATTAAGGATTCCAAAACAACTTTAAAAGATGCAACACTCATTATTAAAGAAGGAAAAATAATTGCTGTTGGCAACAACCTCGCTGTGCCAAAAGATGCTGCAAGTATTGATTGCAAGGGTAAATACATTTATCCTTCGTTCATCGATCTTATTAGCGATTATGGCATTACAACGGCAACACAACCTGCGCAACGCCGTGGCTACACTGTGCAGCCGGTAAGCGATACCAAAGGCGCTTACGGATGGAACCAGGCCATTCGCCCTGAAACGGATGCCTATAAAGTATATGCTGTAAATAATGAGAAAGCTAAAGACATGCGCAGCATAGGCTTTGGCGTTGTGCTTTCACATTTGCAGGATGGCATTGCACGCGGCACAGGCACGCTTGTTACGTTAAGCGATGAAAAAGAAAATTTTAATATGCTGAAAGAAAAAGCGGCGGCTTTTTATTCGTTCAGCAAAGGCAGTTCCACGCAGGATTATCCAACGTCGTTAATGGGCGCGGTTGCTTTATTACGGCAAACTTATCTTGATGCTGCATGGTATAAAAATCTTAAGCCTGAAGACAGGGAAAAGTCAACCAGCGAAGGCACCAATCTTTCTTTACAAGCCTGGAACGATAATCAATCATTACCACAAATTTTTGATGCTGGTGAAAAATGGAATGTATTGCGTGCAGCAAAAATTGCCGGTGAATTTGGCGTGCAATATATTATTAAAGGCGGGGGCAATGAATACCAGCGCATGGCTGAAATGAAAGCTACAAAAGCAAATTTCATTCTGCCACTAAACTTTCCAAAAGCTATTGATGTGGAAGACCCAAATGCCACAAGCCTTGTTGCATTAGGCGTAATGAAGCATTGGGAAATGGCGCCGCTTGAACCGGGGATGTTTGATAAAGCAGGTCTAAATTTTACGCTTACAGCCAGCGGTACTGCTCCCGGTGAATTTTTGGATAATCTTCGTAAAGCAATTGATAATGGATTGAGTGAATCAAAAGCATTGGATGCTTTAACTAAAACGCCCGCCACATTAATTGGCGCTTACGATAAAATAGGAAGTATAGAAGCCGGCAAACTTGCTGATTTCATTATTACCACAGGCCCTGTATTTGATGAAAAAACAGTCTTTCTCCAAAACTGGATTTTGGGTAAGAAGTTTATTATAACAGATAAAGGATGGAACGATTATCGCGGCAATTATAAACTTACCATTAAGCAAAATAATAATAACAGGCAGTATGATGTGGCTGTGGAAGGCAGGCCTGATAAGCTTTCTGCCACTATTAAGCCTGCAGGCGATACAACTAAAACCGACATTAAATTAAGCATCATCAATAACTCGGTTAATTTAAGATGGAGCGCTAAAGCGGATAGTTCCAAAAACAATTTCCTCGCCGGCATCATTAATAATAATGCATGGAATGGTTCCGGTTATGATGCTTATGGTAATACGGTGGCATGGAATATGGTTGCATCATCGCCATACATTGAAAAACCTGATACTGCTAAACCAAAAAAGAAAAAAGATTTAATTGATACAAGTGTACTATATCCGTTTGTTGGTTATGGTTTTACAACTATGCCCAAACAGGAAGATGTTTTAATTAAAAATGCAACGGTGTGGACTAACGAAGCCGATGGCATTTTGCAAAACACGGATGTGTTAATTAAAGGCGGAAAGATTGCTGCTGTTGGTAAAAATCTTTCCGCTGCAGGTGCAAAACAAATTGATGCCACCGGTATGTATTTATCACCGGGCATCATTGATGAGCATTCGCATATTGCAGCAACAGGCGGCATCAATGAGTGCTCACAATCTGTAACGGCAGAAGTGCGTGTGGGCGATGTAATAGACCCGGAAGATATACAGATTTACCGCCAGCTTTCAGATGGAGTAACATCTTCACATATTTTACATGGAAGCTGTAACACCATCGGCGGCCAAACGCAGCTAATAAAATTAAGATGGGGTAAAGATGCAGAAGAAATGAAATTTGAAAACTGGGATGGCTTTATAAAGTTTGCTTTAGGAGAAAATGTAAAGCGCTCTTATTCCCCCACCAACAGCCGTTTCCCCAATACGCGCATGGGCGTCGAACAGGTTTTAACTGATGCTTTTATCCGGGCTGAAGATTATGAAAAACAAGGCGCCGGTAAAAGAAAAGATTTGGAGCTGGATGCATTGGTAGAAATACTTAATGCAAAAAGGTTTATAACCTGTCATTCTTATGTGCAAAGCGAAATAAATATGCTGATGCATGTTGCCGATTCATTTCACTTTAAGGTGAACACCTTCACGCATATTCTTGAAGGATATAAAGTGGCGGATAAATTAAAAGCTCATGGTGCTTATGCATCCACTTTCAGCGACTGGTGGGCGTATAAAGCTGAAGTGCAGGATGCTATTCCTTACAATGCTGCTTTAATGACGGATGTTGGTTTAACGGTTGCCATAAATAGTGATGATGCTGAGATGGCTCGCCACCTGAACCAGGAGGCAGCAAAAACCATTAAATATGGCGGTATAACACCGGAGCAGGCATTTAAAATGTGCACATTAAACCCTGCCATTATGCTGCATGTTGCAGACCGTGTGGGCAGCATTAAAGTTGGCAAAGATGCAGACCTTGTTTTATGGAATGATAACCCGTTGAGTGTATATGCAACTGCACAAAAAACGTTTGTTGATGGTATTGAATATTACGACAGGCAACGGGATTCAACCATGCGCATTTATATTGCAAATGAAAGAAACAGGCTTATTCAAAAAATGCTTACTGCAAAAAAAGAAGGTGCCAAAACACAACCTGCCACAAGAACATTTGATCAGATAAATGAATGCGAAGAAGACAGGGTGGGGGCGATGGTTGGAGGGTTTTGATTTTTAGTTCACAAGTTCACGTGTTCACAGGTTTACAAGTTGACTGAGCCGTAAACTATCAAACTTTATAATATGGCAACCATAAAATGTTTTGAAGATATTATTTCCTGGCAAAGGGCAAGAGAACTTTGCAGGCTTGCAGGCGAATTGATTGATGATGGAAAATTCAAACACAGTTATAGATTGATTGATCAGATTGAAGGTTCTTCAGGTTCAATTATGGATAATATTGCTGAGGGATTTGAGCGTAGCGGAAACCGTGAGTTTATTCAGTTTTTATATATTTCAAAAGGTTCATGCGGCGAATTCCGTTCTCGGCTTTACAGGGCATTGGATAGAAAATATTTAAACCAGTATGAATTTTATTTACTTTATAAACACGCAAAGGAAATAATTGTTTTACTTCAAAAACTAATTGACTATTTACAAACGAGCGAATTAAAGGGAACTAAGTTCAGGTCTGAGAGATGAGCATAAGAACTTGTGAACATGTGAACTCGTAAACATTCAAACTAAATAAACATGAAAAATATTTTCACCATACTTTCTTTAACTATCATCATAAAAGTTACTGCGCAATCAAACGTTTTACCTGCGCCGGCACAAACACAGGCAATTGCTTTAATGCATGCCACTATTCATATTGGCAATGGGCAGGTAATTGAAGATGGCACAATTGTTTTTGCAAAGGGAAAGATTACGGGAGTTGGTAAATCTGCTGATGTAAGCGATGCAAAAATTATTGATTGCACCGGCAAGCAAATTTATCCCGGTTTTATTTTAAGCGACAGCCAGATTGGCCTGAATGAAATAGGCGCAATACGTTCTGAGCACGATGAATATGAACTGGGTGAATTAAATCCCGGCGTGCATTCATTGGTTGCTTATAATACCGATTCAAAAATTATCAATACCGTTAGAAGTAATGGCGTTTTGCTTGCAAACATTGTTCCTGATGGTGGCATTATCAGCGGCACTTCATCTGTTATGCAATTAGACGGATGGAATTGGGAAGATGCAGCCTATCAAAAGGATAATGGCATTCATTTTCGTATGCCTTCACTTATGCCTGGCCGGAGAAGTGCGGATGCCGCCGATATCTTAAAAAAAGCATACGATCAAATTGATGAAGTGCGCACTTTCTTCCGCGAAGCAAAAGCCTATCTTGCTGAACCTGCCCACACCGTTACCAATATAAAATTTGAAGCAGTAAATGGTTTGTTTAATAAAACCCAAATCTTTTTTGTGCATTGCGAAATGGTAAATGAAATGATGATTGCCATTGAGTTTGCAAAGGAATTTGGTTTTAAAACGGTAATTGTTGGCGGCACAGAAGCTAATAAAATCACCGGTTATCTAAAGCAAAATAATATTGGCGTTATACTTAATCAGATGCATACGCTGCCCATAATGCAGGATGATGATGTGGATACGTATGCAAAACTGCCTTATCAATTACAGCAGGCAGGCGTATTGTATTGCATTAATGATTTTGATGAAATGAACCGTGGCCGGAACCTTATGTTCAACGCAGGCGTGGCGGTTGGGTTTGGCTTAACAAGAGAACAGGCGGTGCAGGCCATAACATTAAATGCTGCTAAAATTTTAGGTATTGATAATAAAACCGGCTCGCTTGAAGCTGGTAAAGATGCCAATATTATTGTAAGCGATGGCGATGTGCTGGATGCAAAGTCGAGCAATATCGGGTATGCTTTTATACAAGGCCGGCAAATAAACCTTGATAATAAACAAAAACAATTATACGAACGTTATAAAACGAAATATGGCATAAGCAAATAATGTTTTTGTTTAGCGTATCTGGTCAGCATAACAAAAAAGAGGAAGTAAGTGCAACGCAAACTTCCTCTTTTAATTTTACGGCATTATTTCATGCCTGGTTTAAACAGCTTTATTTAGGCATATCGAAAATGGCCGGATCGATTTCTTTGTTTACTTCAAGTTTATTTACCGTTACATCTAAAGCAAACTGCTCCATATCCAGGTGTGTTTTATTTGGAAAAACAACGCCAAAATCTGTTTTTTTATAATCGGAAGGCGTTACCGTTATCGTTATGGCCTGGCCCATCGCCTCTCCTTTTTTTACGGCCTGGATTACATACCATGTTGAAGGATCTATATAGTAAGTAATGTCAGAATTGTATTTATTGGTGTATTTAATTTTATAGGCATTTATATCGCCAACTTTTTCCTGGCCCTGCAATTCAACTTTTGCGCCATTGGCTGCATAGTTAAACAAAGGATCAATATACACCTGGTCGGAAGAAGCCTGGAACTGATCATCTGAAAAAGCCACAGCATCTGTTGAGCCCGCAAAAGGATTAATCATCCATCCTCCTTTATCTGTTATAACCTGAACAAGGCTTTGACCGTTGAAGTCAGATTCATTCCTGTAACCTTTACCATTTACAACAGATGTTTTTGTAGCAGATTCATTGCCCATAATCTCTGAAGTGCTTTCCATATACACAGAATTTACCTGGGCCAGTTTATCTTTTCCGCCAATAGCATCAATATGTTTGGCAATAATCTCATCGGCTGTTTGTGCTTTTGCACAGGTTAAAAAAGCAATTGCAATTAAAGTAAGAACTGAAGTTTTCATTGTATTTGTTTTAAATATGTAAAAATAAAATTCAGGCAAAAAAAGATAGGGAGTAAAAAAATGTTGGTATTTATTTTCAGGCCGCTAAAACAATGAATTAAATGCATACCCGGATAATTTTATTTCAACAACAAAACCAAAATGCACCGGTATATTTTAAACAGTTTGTTTATTTGCAGGCAATTCAGGTTGCGAATTAATTTACTTTTATCACTTTAAATTAAAGTCATGTATAATTTACTAAAAGGAAAGAAAGGCATCATTTTCGGTGCATTGAACGAACAAAGCATTGCCTGGAAAACTGCGCAGGCCTGCTACCGCGAAGGCGCTCAGCTTGTTTTAACCAATGCACCTATTGCTTTACGCATGGGTGAAATAAATAAACTTTCTGCTGAATGCGGTAATGCACCTGTTATTCCTGCCGATGTGGTAAATATGGATGATCTGAAAAAGCTGTTTGAAGAAAGCATGAAACATTTTGGCGGCGGTATTGATTTTATTCTGCATTCAATTGGTATGAGCCTTAATGTGCGCAAAGGGAAAGCTTATACAGAAATCGATTATAACTTCAATCAGAAAACGCTGGATATTTCAGCCATGAGCCTGCACCGTGTTTTACGCACTGCATGGGATTTGGATGCATTGAACGAAGGCGCCAGTGTGGTTGCGCTTACCTACATTGCTGCACAGCGCGTATTCCCCGATTACAATGAAATGGCCGATGCAAAAGCATTGCTTGAAAGCGTTACCCGCAGCTTTGGCTATTATTATGGTATAAAGAAAAAGGTACGTGTAAATACAATATCCCAGTCACCTACCAAAACAACAGCCGGCAGCGGTGTAAAAGGCTTTGATGGCTTTATGGCTTATGCCGAAAAAATGAGCCCGCTGGGTAATGCATCCGGGGAAGATTGCGCTAACTATTGCACCTTGCTTTTTAGCGATTATGCAAAAATGGTGACCATGCAAAACCTGTTTCATGATGGCGGCTTCAGCTTTACCGGCGTTACACAACAGGTTATTGATCAAATGGAAAAATAATGTACGCAGCCATGTACATTATGTGGAATTTTATTCCTCATAATGCCGGATTAATCGCTGCAATCATTTTTTTAAAGGAAAAAATAAGATGGCATGGTATTTTATTTAATGTATGCATTGTTCATCATTAAAATTTAATACTATGTTACGTTGGACATTAATATTTCTGGTTGTAGCTATAATAGCTGCAATATTTGGTTTTGGTGGTATCGCAGCAGGCGCAGCAGGTATAGCCAAATTTTTGTTTTTCCTGTTTATAGTGCTGTTTATTTTATCGTTGATATTTGGCAGAAGAAGCACAGACGTTTAGCGGCCATCGAATTTATTGTGAGCGCAGGTCTTTATAAAAGCCTGCGCTTTTTTATTTGCAGAATTGTCGCAAATGAATGTGCGCCTGGCATCAATTTAAACTGTTTTTTATTTCAAAAAGATAATCATTGTTTCTTTGCACTCTATGCAAACAGATTTTCTTGTTATTGGTTCAGGCATTGCCGGGTTAACCTACTCTATTAAAATGGCAAAAGCTTTTCCTGAAAAAGAAATTATCGTTCTTACAAAAACCACTGCCGATGAAACCAACACTAAATATGCGCAAGGTGGTGTGGCCGGCGTTTGGGATGATGAGAACGACAGCTTCGATAAACATATTGATGATACTTTAATCGCTGGTGATGGCTTATGTAACGAACACGTTGTTGAGATTGTTGTAAAAGAAGGCCCGGAACGTATTCGCGAGATAATTGGCTACGGCGCCCGTTTCGATAAAGATGAAACCGGTGAATATACTTTGGGCCGTGAAGGCGGTCACAGCGAAAACCGCATTCTTCATCATAAAGATGTAACGGGAAGGGAAATGGAACGCGCTTTATTAAAGGAAGTAAAGAAGTTTCCTAACATAAGGTTTATCAATTATTGTTTTGTAGTTGATATAATAACCCAACATCATCTTGGTTACCTCGTTACAAAATCCACAACAGATATCACCTGTTATGGCGTATATGTTTTGAATATTAACACCAATCACATCGAAAAAATATTAGCGCCAATAACGGTGCTTGCATCCGGTGGTTGCGGGCAGGTGTACCGCACAACAACAAATCCTAAAATAGCAACCGGCGATGGCATTGCAATGGTTTATCGCGCAAAGGGAAGGGTAGAAAATATGGAGTTTATCCAATTTCATCCAACAGCATTATATGAATCCGGTGTTTCTCCTTCATTCCTTATCACGGAAGCTGTGCGTGGAGATGGCGGCATTCTTCGCAATAAAAATGAAGAAGCATTTATGGAACGCTATGATGCAAGAAAAGACCTTGCGCCCCGTGATATTGTTGCCCGTGCCATAGATAATGAAATGAAGATTACAGGTACGGAACACGTGTATCTTGATTGCCGCCACATGGATATGGAAAAATTCATTCATCATTTTCCCAACATTTATGAAAAATGTTTAAGTATTGGGATTGATGTGTCGAAGCAAATGATACCCGTTGCACCGGCGGCGCATTATAGTTGCGGTGGCATTAAAACCGATGAATGGGCGCGAACCTCTATTCTTAATTTATATGCCTGTGGCGAATGTGCCAGCACCGGTTTGCATGGCGCCAATCGATTGGCAAGTAATAGTCTTTTAGAAGCAATGGTGTTTGGTCACCGTGCTTATTTAAATACTGTTGAAAAAATAAACGGCCTTAAATTTTTTGAAGATTTGGAAAGCGCCGTTCCGGATTGGAATACACTTGGCACTTCGGAGCCGAAAGAAATGATCCTGATTACGCAAAGCCTGAAAGAACTGCAGCAAATAATGAGCGATTATGTGGGCATCGTTCGAAACGACGTGCGCCTTGACCGCGCCATGAAGCGGCTTGATTTGTTATTTACTGAGACGGAAGCCTTATACAAATCAACAAAAGTTTCACCGCAGTTGTGCGAGTTACGCAATCTTATTTCGGTTGGCTATTTGATTGTAAAAAGTGCTGAGTTTAGAAAAGAAAGCCGCGGCCTGCATTACAATACGGATCATCCAAACAAAAGCAATCTATTGCAAAATATAATTTTGTAAGTATTATCTTTCTTTAATGTACTACGTTCTTTACGGATTTCTATATCTTATTTCATTGCTTCCCTTTTGGATGTTATACGGTATAAGTTATTTAGCCTACTTGCTTATTTACTATATAATCGGGTACAGAAAAGCGGTAGTGCTTTCCAATCTTGCTATTGCTTTTCCTAAAAAAACAAACGAAGAAAGAAGGCTTATTGCAAAAAGCTTCTATAAAAATTTTACCGATAATTTTATTGAAGTGATAAAACTCTTCAGCCTTTCACCTGCGCAGTTGGAAAAGCGCATGACATGGGATTATGCATTCCTGGATAAGTATTATAAGGAAGGAAAAAATGTGCAGTTGCATCTTGGTCATTTTTTTAACTGGGAATATGCAAACCTTTCTGTAAGCCTTGCTTCAAAATTTTCTGTACTGGTTGTTTATATGCCGATTGCCAACAAAGCAATGGATAAAGTATTTATTAAACTGCGTACACGCTTCAATGCAAAAATGATTGGCGCTACTTCTTTTCTTAAAGATTTTAAACCTTATAGTAAAGAACAATCATGCCTGGTATTTGTGGCCGATCAAAATGCCGGTCATTATAACCTCGCTTACTGGTTGCCCTTTTTTGGAAAGATGGTGCCATTTGTTACCGGCCCTGAAAAAACGGCCCGGTTAAATAATAGTGTGTGTGTTTATGCAAAATTTAAAAAGATAAAACGCGGCTATTATCATGCTGATTTAATTGAAATAACTGCAAACCCCCGACTGTTAACTGAAGGAGAGATTACAAAACGAACAAGAGATTTAATTGAGGAGAATATTCGCGAACAACCTGAAAATTATTTATGGACACACCGTCGCTGGAAGCGCACATTCGACCCTGCAAAACACCGGGCTCTATAATGCAAAAAACAAACAGCTATCGCCATAACTGAGAAATCGGAAATTATTGTTCAATGCATAATCATATACTTTCTTCCAATCGTTGCCAATAACGGCTGCCACCAATAACAATAATGTTGATTTAGGCTGATGAAAATTAGTAATTAAAATATCTGCAACTTTCAACTTATAAGGCGGTGCAATAATGATTTGCGTTTTGGCAATAAGCTTATTAAGATTGTTTGCTTTCATCCATTCAAGTAAAGCATGCAATGCATCTTCAAAAGAAATGTTTTCATCATTCAACTCATATACATCCCATTGATGAATAGTTATATCATCAATAGTAATATTCTGTTGACCATTGACTGTTGACTGTTGACTGATTTTCACTCCCATCCAATAGAGGCTTTCCAATGTTCTCAAACTTGTCGTTCCAACCGCAATAATGTTTTGATTTGATGCATTAATGAGTTTCTCAATCAATTCAACACTTACTTCAAAGAACTCCGAATGCATTTCATGTGCTTCAATTGTCTCTGTTTTTACAGGTTTGAACGTGCCTGCGCCCACATGCAGTGTTACAAAATCCCGTTGAATATTTTTTGCTGATAATCTTTCAAAAACATTACCTGTAAAATGCAAACCCGCTGTAGGCGCTGCAACGGAGCCGTCGTGCTTTGCATAAACTGTTTGATAGCGCTTTTTATCTTCATCATCCGCATCACGGTGCATGTAAGGTGGCAATGGAATTACACCGCCAGTATGCAATATTTCCGCAAAGCTTAACTGTTCATCATTCCATGAAAATTCAATAATAAAATTCTCTCCCTGCCTGCTTATTTTTTTTACACTTAATTCAATTTCTTTCCCGTTATGCAAAATCTTCTTTACGAGAATTTCATCTTTCCATTTCTTCGCATTGCCTATTAAACATTTCCATAAAACTTTCTTATGCTGCAGCATGGCTGTTGTGATGTCTGCATAATCATCAGCCGGTTCAAGGCAAAAAATTTCAATGGTTGTACCGGTCGTTTTTTTAAACAACAATCTTGCTTCAACCACTTTTGTATTATTAAAAATGATGAGTGAACCTTCTGGCAGGTAATTGGAAAGATGGATGAAGTTATCTGTCTTTATTTCTCCGTTTTTATATATGAGCAATTTACTGGCGTCTCTTTTCGCCAGCGGATGTTTGGCTATTTTTTCATCCGGTAAATCGTAATCAAAATCTTTTATCTGTAACTGTTTCGGGGAAATGCTCATTCTTCTTTGTGTTTGCTTTGTGCCTTAGCGTCTTCGTGGTTCAAATATCTAAACCACAAAACAGGAAGGCGCAAAGTTGCACGAAGTAATTTATCTATTCAATACAATAAGATTGCGGCGTTCAAAATTCTAAAATCACAATCAAGCCATCTTCAGCCACAGTTTATCCACCGTATCTGCACATAAGCCGCTGAAAATTTTAGTAAAAAGCCGCTGAAAGCATTGCTGCAACTGAATTTCAGGCTGAAATAAATATGTGGAAAAATATCAAAAGCCCAAATTTCAAATAAAAGTGGGAAAAAGTGTTATTTTGTGTCATTATTTTATACATTCGTTCTTTAAATTCTCTAAATGGCTGGTTTTCTGGGTGAATATGAAGCAACAATTGATGCCAAAGGGCGCTTCCTTCTCCCCGGCGGGTTGAAAAAACAAATGCCGGAAGGAACCACCACTATGGTAATCAGCCGTGGTTTTGAAAAATGTTTGTTGCTATATCCACAAAAAAGCTGGGAGACCATTGAAGAGAAAATTAAAAAGCTGAATGAATTCAATCCGAAGGTAAGCCAATTCAGGACATTGTTTGTTGGCGGCGCCAGTTATGTTGAGCTGGATAGTGCGGGAAGAATTTTGCTGCCGCCTTCGTTGAGGGAGTATGCAGGGCTGGGGAAAGATATTTTGCTCGCCTCCGACATTGATAAAATAAAAATTTGGGATTCCGGTAAGTATAAAAAGCTCTTTGAAGATTTTTCATCTGACGCTTTCGCAAGCCTTGCCTCAGATGTTACAGCCGGCATAAACTTTTAAAACAGTTATATGCAGCCTGAATCATCGTATCATGTTCCTGTTTTATTCAATGAGGCAATTGATGCGCTTAACATTCAGCCAAACGGCGTGTACGTTGACTGCACTTTTGGTGGCGGTGGTCATGCAAAAGGCATTCTTGAAAAGTTAAGTGAGGCAGGAAGATTGATTGCCTTTGACCAGGATGCCGATGCGCAGCAAAATATTCAGGCGGATGAGCGCCTCATTTTTGTTCCGCATAACTTTCGCCATTTGCAGCGTTTTTTAAAACTGCACCAGTATGAAAATGTAAACGGGGTGCTGGCAGATCTGGGTGTAAGCAGTTTCCAGTTCAATGAGGCGGAAAGAGGATTTTCTACACGTTTCAACGGCCCGCTGGACATGCGTATGGATAAGCGCACAGAAAAAACGGCAGCGCAGGTTTTAATGCAGTACAGCGAACCGCAGCTTCACAAATTATTCGAACAGTACGGTGAAGTTTCCAATTCTAAAACATTAGCAAGGCATATTGTACAGCAGCGCGGCACAATGCCGCTAAAAGATATAGCGTCTTTTAAGTTGATGTTGCAGCCTGTTGTAAAAGGAAATCCCAATAAATATTTCGCACAGGTTTTTCAGGCGCTGAGAATAGAGGTGAACGACGAAATGGGCGCCCTTAACGAAATGCTTGGCCAGTTACCCGGTGTACTGCTCCCGCACGCAAGAGTTGCCATCATTACATTCCACTCCATAGAAGACCGCATTGTAAAAAACTTCTTTAAACAGGCAGGCACAAGCGAAGATGAAAACAATCCTTTCAGTACGGCACAAAAACAAACGGTATTCAAAACAGTGTATAAAAAACCTGTAACGCCAGGCGAAGAAGAATTGAAGCGAAATCCGAGGTCGCGCAGTGCAAAGCTTCGTGTTGCAGAAAAAATATAACCGGCCAAACGCTTAAAAGTGCAAGGCCGGTAGTAGGGGAATTATTTGGTAATCAGCTACAATGCAGATGGCATCACGGTTGTGTCACTCCCTTATACTGCATCAAATAATTCAGCAAAAAAACTGACAGGTTAAATAGTATAAACAAAATTATTCAATGGGTTTATTCAGTAAAAAAACAGAAACAACGCAAACTGCCCAGGGTAAGGGTTGGATAAACTATGCCTGGATAGTAAAGCATTTTGGTTTTTTACTCTTCCTGGCAGTGCTGGCAATTGTTTATATAGCCAACGGGCATTGGGCGGATAATACAATCCGCGACATCAACATAACACAAAAGCAGGTGAAAGATATGGAGTATGAGTACAAGAATTTGAAAAGCCTGGAAATGTTCCGCAGCCGTGAATCGCAGGTAACACAGGCTGCTGCGGCGCTGGGTTTAAAGCCCGGCATAACACCGCCGGTAAAACTGGTGGCCGATTCTGTAACAATAAAAAAACAATAGCTGATAGCTGAAATCTGATAGCTCATAGCTGAAACATGGAAATAAAGAAAGACATATTATGGCGTGTTTATCTCTGTTTTATAGTGATAGCTGTAATATGTGCCTGCATTGTTGGTAAAGCATTTTACATTCAGCAGGTACAGGGTGCATATTGGCGCGGCATGAGCGACAGCATGCACACCCGCATTGAAAGCGTGGATGCTGAACGCGGTACTATTTATAGTGAAGATGGCCAAATGCTCAGCACCAGCATTCCGCAGTTTGATATTTATGTTGACTTCAAAGCCGATGGGTTAATCAAGGATAACGGTAAAGTGTTCAAAGAAAATATTGACTCTTTAAGCTTATGCCTTGCTAATCTTTTCCAGGATAAAACAGCAATTCAGTATAAAGCCATTCTTAATAAAGGCTACAAAAGCAAAGCCCGTTATTTTGCTTTAAAGAAAAAAGTAAGCTTCGATGAATACCAGCAACTAAAAACTTTTCCGCTGGTGAGGCTTGGTAAAAATAAAAGCGGTTTTATAGCCGAAGTGCAGAACATCCGGCTTAATCCTTATCAGCTATTAGCATTCAGAACAATTGGTTTAGAAAGGCAAAATGCGCAGAAGGTTGGCCTTGAACAAACTTATGATACACTGCTGAAAGGCACGCCTGGCAAGCGTTTGGTGCGTTATATATCCGGCGGTGTTGCTGTGCCTGTAAATGAAGATTATGATATTGAACCAAAGAATGGAAAAGATATTGTAACAACACTCGACAGCCGCATACAGGAAATTGCAGAAAACGCTTTGATGAAAATGATGGTGCAGAATGAAGCCGAACACGGTTGCGCTATTGTAATGGAAGTTAAGACCGGGAAGATAAAAGCTATTGCCAATCTTGGCCGCCAGAATGATGGCTCTTATTGGGAAGATTTTAATTACGCCATGTCGCCGGGTGAACCTGGTTCAACATTCAAACTGGCAACCATGCTTGCTGTGCTGGAAGATAAAAAGTTTAATCTCGGCAGTATCGTAAACCTTGAAGGCGGAACATGGCAGGTACACAGGAGAACGGTTTATGACAGTGAGCAACATGGCCAGACGAACGTAACTGTAAAACGTGCTTTTGAATTAAGCTCCAATGTGGGCATGGCAAAGCTGGCTTATGCAAGCTATGCCAATAAGCCCTCGCAATTTATTAATCATCTAAAAGCATTGCATCTTGATACGTTAACCGGTATTGATTTGTATGGTGAGCGTTCACCTTTTGTTGACCGGCCCGGCAGTAAATACTGGAGCGCTACAACCTTGCCCTGGATGGCCTTTGGTTATAATGTGCTTGTTTCGCCGCTTCATATATGCATGTTGTATAATGCTGTGGCTAATGATGGTGTAATGATGCGCCCATATTTATTAAACAGTGTAATGCAGGAAGGGAATGTTATACAGCAAAAACAGCCATATTCTATTGAAACAATATGCGACAGCGTTACGTTAAAACAATTACAGGAATGCCTTGTTGGTGTTTGTAAAGATTCCGGTGCAACAGCTTTCCGCTTGTTTAAAGGTGCAACTTATTCTGTTGCCGGTAAAACGGGAACAGCGCTTGTTGCCAATGGAAAACATGGTTATGCGGATCATATTTATCAATCATCGTTCGCCGGATATTTTCCTGCTGATAACCCGCAATACACTTGTGTTGTAGTAATAAAAAACAAACCACATGCGGCTAAATTTTATGGTGCGCTGGTTGCAGGCCCCGTGTTCAGGGAAATTGCCGACAGGCTGGTTACTTTAAATGCGCCGCAGCCTGATGTTAAGTTCGCTTCAATAAATGCCGGTGATAATGAAAACTATAGTTATGCCGGTTATGAAGATGATATTAAATCAATTCTTTCCACCATAAATATTTCATATAAAGACTCTGCTAAAACCACATTGGCTAAGATGTACAATAAGCAGGATAAACCTGTGCTGACAAACATGCCTTTGAGTAATAAATATATGCCCGCATTAAAAGGGCTGGGTTTAAAAGATGCTTTATACATCTGTGAAGACGCAGGGCTGGTGGTAAAAGTAAACGGCGTTGGAAAAGTAGCCAATCAATCAATAACCGAAGGGACGCCTATTGAAAAAGGGCAGCAAATAAAACTTGATTTGAATTAGTGAAGAAGCTGGAAGACATATTATATAAGGTGCGCATCATTGCTATTCATGGCAGCCGTGATGTGAATGTAAATAGCATAACTATTGATTCACGCAAGGTTCACAATGGTTCTGTGTTTATCGCCATAAAAGGGGAAAAGGTTGATGGCCATGATTTTATTCAGCAGTCAATTAATAGCGGCGCTGCTATAATTGTGTGTGAAGAACTGCCTGCACTTTTATACGATGCAGTTACCTATATACAAGTTAAGAATGCGCATGAAGCAGTGGCCTATATCGCACATAATTTTTATGATGAGCCTTCTAAAAAATTGAAGCTGGTTGGTGTTACCGGAACAAATGGTAAAACTACTATAGCAACATTATTGTTTAAGCTGTTTAGCAGCCTTGAATATAAATGCGGTTTAATAAGCACGGTGCAAAATCAAATTGCCAGTGAAATTATTCCTTCAACCCATACAACACCGGATGCAATAAGTTTAAACGCTTTATTAAAACAAATGGCTGATGGAAGCTGCACGCATGTATTTATGGAATGCAGCAGTCATGCTATTCATCAGCATCGTATAACAGGCCTGCATTTTGCCGGTGGCATCTTCAGTAATATAACACACGATCATCTCGATTATCATAAAACATTCGATGAATACATCCGTGTAAAAAAATCATTCTTCGATAACCTTACCAGCGATGCTTTTGCTTTATCAAACCTTGATGAAAAGCGCGGTACAGTTATGTTACAGAATACGCCTGCTAAAAAATATTATTACAGTTTAAAGAACGTTGCCGACTTCAAGGGAAAGATTTTGGAAAATGCATTAACCGGTTTGGTAATGCTGGTAAACGATAAAGAAGTGCACTTTCTTTTGATTGGCGAATTCAATGCTTATAATCTTTTGGCAGTGTATGGCGCTGCTATTTGTTTGGGTGAAGAAAGTGAAAAGGCATTGCTCGTTTTAAGCAGCCTCACCGGCGCTGAAGGAAGGTTTGATTACATCATCAGTAAAGAAAAAATAATCGGCATTGTTGATTATGCGCACACGCCGGATGCGTTGGAAAATGTATTGTCAACAATAAAAAAATTACGCAGGGGCGATGAGCAGGTTATAACAGTGGTAGGCTGCGGTGGTGATCGTGATAAAACAAAACGTCCGGAAATGGCGGAGATAGCTGCGGCATTAAGCACCCGCACCATTTTTACAAGCGATAACCCGCGCAGCGAAGACCCAGCACAAATATTAAAAGATATGGAAGCAGGTTTGAATAGTGCGGGCAGGCGGAAATCAATATCAATTGTTGACAGAAAGGAGGCCATTAAAACAGCAGTAAGCTTCGCTAATGCTGAAGATATTATCCTGCTTGCAGGAAAGGGACATGAGAAATACCAGGTCATCGGCAAGCAAAAATTACATTTTGATGATAAGGAAGTGCTGAGGGAAATGTTTGAATTATTGAAAAAATAAAAAGCTAATAGCTAATGGCTATCAGCTGACAGCTTTTATATGCTATACTACTTCTTCACATGGTTGCATGAGCATTACGATATTTCGGGTGCAAGACTGTTTGAATACAATTCATTCAGAACAGCGATGGCAGTGTTGTTCTCGCTCATCATTGCAACGGTATATGGAAGAAGGGTTATAAACCTGCTGCGTAAAAATCAAATTGGTGAAACAGTCCGTGATTTGGGTTTGCAGGGAGAACAACAGAAGAAAGGCACGCCAACAATGGGCGGAATTATTATCCTGCTGGCCATTGTTGTTCCCACTTTATTATTTGCAGATCTTGAAAAAACTTATATACGGTTAATGTTGTTGTGCACGGTATGGCTTGGTTTTATTGGTTTTTTAGATGATTATTTTAAAATAACATCAAGAAAAAAAGCGTTGGCTGCAGGCAAATCTTATTCAAAAAAAGATTCAGATGGCCTTGCCGGCATTTCAAAAATAATAGGCCAGGTAGGTTTAGGTATTATTATAGGCACCACTTTATACTTCAGTAATAATGTTGTGGTTGAACGCGAATTAATAGGCAAACAAACTGTTGATTCAACATTAATGCTCGGCGAAAGAAGGGCCAACGATTCAAACATAGTTGAGCGAAATATAAATGGAGTAACCAGGCGTTTTGCTGAAGTGAAAACACCAATTACTACCATCCCGTTTGTAAAAAGCCATGAGTTTAATTACAGCAAACTCATAAGCTGGATAAGCCCAAGCGCTGAAAAGTTTACATGGATCCCATACATCATTATTGTAACATTTATTGTAACGGCAGTTTCAAACGGCGCCAATATTACGGATGGTTTAGATGGTTTGGCGGGCGGCGTTAGTGCTATAATAGGAGCGGGCCTTGGCATATTTGTTTTTGTGAGTGGCAACTATGTGCTCGCCGATTATCTTAACATTATGTACATCCCCAACCTGAGCGAGCTGATGATATTCGTTGGTGCTTTAGTGGGCGCATGCATTGGTTTTCTATGGTACAATGCATATCCCGCACAAGTGTTTATGGGCGATACAGGCAGCCTTGCATTGGGCGGTATTATTGCATCGCTGGCAATAATTGTGCGCAAAGAATTATTGATTCCCATTTTCTGCGGTGTTTTCCTTATTGAAAATTTAAGCGTAATAATACAGGTAACTTATTTCAAATACACAAAGAAGAAATATGGAGAAGGCAGGCGTGTGTTTTTAATGAGCCCGCTGCATCATCATTACCAGAAGAAAGGGTTTCATGAGAATAAAATTGCCGTGCGGTTTTGGATTATAACCATACTGCTGGTAGTAGCATCGATAATAACATTAAAAGTGAGATAGCTACCTGGGCCGGATTTGGAAAGGTTGAAGATTATATAAGCACTTATATAATTTGAAATGAAAGATGAATAGCGATATGCAGTACAAGGGAGTGACACAACCATGATGAGTGAAGAACAAAAGCTGGTAAATAAAAAATAAAAAACATGTCTTACAGGCTGGTGATTTTAGGGGGTGGCGAAAGCGGTGTTGGCGCAGCTTTGCTGGGCAAGCAGCAGGGCTATGACGTGTTTTTAAGTGACGCCGGATACCTGAATGAAAGATATAAAACTCAATTAAGTGAAAGCAGGGTTGAATTTGAAGAAGGCGGCCATACAATTCATAAAATATTAAGTGCGGATGAAGTGGTGAAAAGCCCCGGCATTCCTGAAAAAAATGAATTGATAAAAGCCATTCGTGCAAATTCAATTCCTGTTATAAGTGAGATAGAACTGGCTTACCGCTTTAAAGGCGATGCAAAAATTATAGCCATTACAGGCAGCAATGGTAAGAGCACAACCACATCATTAATTTATCATATCTGCAAAACTGCAGGATTGGATTGTGCATTGGTGGGCAACATCGGTTATTCGTTTGCCAGGCAGGTGGCTGAGGATCCTAAACCATTGTACGTGGCGGAAATAAGTTCATTTCAACTGGACGATATAAAAGATTTCAGGGCAGATGTTTCGCTGCTGCTGAATATAACAGAAGACCATCTCGACAGATACGAATACAAATTTGAAAATTATATAGATAGCAAATTCAGGATAATATTAAACGCGGCAAGCAACGATTACTTTATTTATAACGCAGATGATGAAGTAATTACCAATAAACTGAAGCAAATAACATTACATACAAACTTACTACCTTTTTCTATGAACTATGAACCAAACGAAGGCGGCTATATTAAAGGAAATAATATGACGCTGCGCCTGCACGATGAGCGCACCACATGGAGCGTTTACGACTTTGCGCTTAAGGGAAAACATAATCAATATAACACTATGGCATCATGCATAGCAGCAATGGTAATGGATATACGAAAAGAGAAGATACGTGTAGCTGTTACAGATTTCCAAAGCCTGGAACACCGCATGGAAAGAGTGGCAACTGTGCGTGGCGTTGAGTTTATAAATGACAGCAAGGCTACGAATGTAAACAGTACATGGTATGCATTGGAAAGCATGGAAAAGCCGGTGATACTTATTCTTGGCGGCCAGGATAAAGGAAATGATTATGGTTTGATTGAAGACCTGGTGAAAGAAAAAGTAAAAGCTATTGTATGCATGGGGGTTGATAACTCAAAAATTCATAAAGCATTTGATGGATTGGTTTCTCCCATTATTGATACGGCAAGTGCAGAAGATGCTGTTAATGCTTCTTTTCATTTTGCAGATAAAGGCGATGTAGTGTTATTAAGCCCTGCCTGCGCAAGCTTTGATTTATTTAAAAATTATGAAGACAGGGGAAGGCAGTTTAAGGAAGCGGTAAAGAATTTATAAGCTGCCTTAATAGAAGAATGTGACAAACGACAACGTGTATGATAGATAAAACATTTAAAAGTATAGAAGATGCAATGCAGCCATTCATGGGCATGGGCCGTGAATGGGGCAATAATCTGCATCATCGTGCACGGGGCGATAAATATATATGGACTGTTGTTGTGCTGCTTGCCATTATTTCTTTACTGGCAGTTTACAGTGCAACAGGTTCGCTTGCTTACAAGTATTACGATGGCAATACTTCGGTGTATTTGTTCAAGCAGCTTGCATTTATCATAATTGGCGTACTGGTTGTGTTTTTCATGCACCGGGTTAATTATATCATTTATTCAAGGGTGGCATTATGGTTATACCTTATCTCTATCCCGCTGCTTGTTTATACTTTATTTTTTGGGGTTGAAGTGAACGATGCAAGCCGCTGGATAAGGCTGCCTGTTATTAATTTAACCATTCAAACAAGTGACCTGGCAAGGCTTGCTTTGTTTATGTATTTGTCAAGGCAGCTCAGCCGCAAACAAAATGATATTAAAGATTTCAAAAAAGGGTTTCTGCCATTAATAATACCCGTTGCAATTATCTGTGTGCTGATTATGCCTGCCAATCTTTCAACAGCAATGTTAACCGGGTTAACATCATTGCTGCTGATGTTTATTGGCCGTGTAAATATTAAACATATACTGCTTGTTTTATTTATTGCTGCTATTCCTGTTTTATTAATTGTTGCTATTGCTATGTCAACGTATGATGGCAACAATAATAATAGCAGTGATAGTCACAAAACCATCGCTTCAACATTAAATTCAATGGGCCGGTTTGGAACATGGGTGCAGCGCACACAGGATTTTATTTATGCAAAAGATGAAGATATTCCTTACCAGGTGCAGCAGCAAAACATTGCAATAGCCAATGGCGGTGTGCTATTTGGACTAGGCCCCGGCAATAGCAGGCAGCGTAATTATTTGCCGCAGGCTTATAACGATTCTATTTATCCTATTATCATAGAAGAATATGGTTTATTAGGTGGATTGTTCATCATATTCCTGTACCTCGTTTTCCTGTTCAGGTGTATAAGGGTGTTTAGAAAATGCCCGTATGCATTCGGCGCTTTTCTCGCACTGGGATTGAGTTTTACGCTGGTGATACAAGCCATTGCAAACATGGCCGTTGGCGTAAACCTTATACCAGTTACCGGTGTTACGTTGCCATTAATAAGTATGGGCGGAAGCTCATTTTTATTCACCTGCGCAGCTATCGGGATTATCTTAAGCGTAGCAAGAAATATAGAAATTAATCCTGCGGGCGATGAATTAAATCCGCAGCCAAAAGTAAGTATAGCAGAGGTTGATAATATTAAAACGAAAACAAAACAGCAAGTTGAAGAATGAGTAATGTTGAAAATATAGAAGCTGTTACCGGCTCCCTTTCCGGGGGGCGTTTCATCATTGCCGGTGGAGGCACGGGTGGTCATATTTTTCCTGCGATAGCTATTGCCAATGCTATAAAAGAATTGCAGCCCAATGCTGAAATATTGTTTGTTGGCGCAAGTGGAAAAATGGAGATGGAAAAAGTGCCGCAGGCTGGTTATAACATTAAGGGATTAACGATAGCAGGTTTTGAAAGAGGTTCTTTGATAAAAAATATATGGCTGCCATTTAAGCTCATTAAAAGTTTTTTACAGGTAAGGAGCATTCTTAAAAACTTTAAGCCAGATGCAGTAATTGGCGTGGGCGGTTATTCAAGTTTTCCTGTATTGAGATCTGCACAGGGAAAACGCATCCCAACTTTTATTCACGAAAGCAATTCGTTTGCGGGTAAGAGCAATATCTTATTAGGTAAACATGCTACTAAAATTTTTGTTGCAAACGAAGGCATGGAAAGATTTTTTCCTGCAGATAAAATTGCGATCACCGGTAACCCTGTGCGTAAAAGCATTGCGGGCAGCAACATCAGTAAAACGGAAGCGCTGGCATTCTTTGGGCTTGAAAGAAAAAAGCCAACTGTGCTGGTTATTGGCGGAAGCCTTGGCGCAAGAAGTATTAATGAAGTAATAGCCCGGCACATAGGCGATTTTAATCCTTTGGGCCTGCAGGTAATATGGCAAACAGGTAAAACAACGGCTGCCAAATATCTTTCAAAAGCCAAATCATTACATAATGTTTGGGCAAACGATTTTATAAATGAAATGGAAAAAGCTTATGCTGCCGCAGACCTTGTTGTGTCAAGATCAGGAGCTATGTCTGTTGCAGAATTATGTGTAGCAAAAAAGCCTGTGATTTTTGTGCCTTTTCCTTATGCGGCGGAAGATCATCAAACCGTAAATGCAAAATACCTGGTTGACAGGAATGCTGCATTAATGGTGAAAGATGATATGGTAAGGACAAGGTTGTTTAATGAAATAACAAACCTTGCAAAAGACAAGGCTAAGCAGGAAATATTGGCAAATAATATTGCGGTGTTCGCAGTAAAAAATGCAGATGAAAAAATAGCAACATCCATATTAAAAACATTGGCAGGTAGTAAAAATTAAGTAAATGAATGCGCCTCAAAAAATAAAGCAATTTATAAATTCTCCTTCAGGGAATGTGGGCGATGTTGTCGTTTACTTTATAGGCATTGGCGGCATTGGCATGAGTGCATTGGCTCGTTATTTCAAAACCAAAGGCGCAATGGTTACAGGTTACGACAGAACCGTTACGCCACTTACGCAGCAGCTGGAAGCGGAAGATATTGATGTGCATTTTGAAGAAGATATAAATATGATTCCGAAAAATGCTGATGTGGTTGTTTACACGCCGGCTATTCCTTCAACACACAAAGAATTGGTTTATTATAAAGAAAATAATTATACGGTTGTTAAACGGAGCGATGTACTGCAATGGATAACTGAAAGTTCTTACGATATATGCGTAGGGGGAACACATGGCAAAACAACCGTAACCACCATGATAGCGCACATGCTTCGTGACAGTGGTTATGGTTGCAATGCCTTCTTGGGTGGCATTGCAGCAAACTATCAAACCAATTTCTGGAGCAGCGATAATAATGTTGATGTGATTGAAGCCGATGAATACGACAGGAGCTTCCTGAAATTATCGCCGGATATAGCTGTGATAACAGCGATGGATGCCGATCATCTCGATATCTATGGAACGCTTGAAGAAGTGGAAAATGCTTTTGTGGCATTTACAAAACGCATACATAAAGATGGCTGTCTTATTTCAAAATATGGACTGAACAGGAGTGAAGATTTGACGGCTGCCACGCATTATACTTATTGCTACGATAATAAAGAAGCCGATGTGTATGCGGATGATATAAAAGTGGAAGATGGTGCTTATAAATATAATGTGATAAGCAAAGACTGGGAGCTATATGATGTGGAATTGCACATGGGTGGTTTGCACAATATAGAAAACAGCCTTGCTGCCATAACTGTGTGCAAATACCTCGAAATTGATGATAGTAAGATAAAGAAAGCGCTTAAAAATTTTAAAGGGATACACAGAAGGTTTGAGTATGCATTAAAGAATAATAAGCATGTTTTAATTGATGATTATGGCCATCATCCTGCCGAAGTAAAAGCAGCTCTGACAGGTGTTCGCAGTTTGTTTCCGGAAGAAAAGATAACGGTGATCTTTCAGCCGCACCTGTTTAGCCGTACAAATGATTTCGCTGATGAATTTGCAAAAAGTTTGGATATCGCTGACGAAGTGGTTTTACTGCCAATTTATCCTGCGCGGGAAAAGCCAATGGAAGGTGTCACCAGCCAGTTGATATTAGATAAAATGCAGTTGCCGCAAAAGCAGTTGCTGGATAAAAATGCTATGCTGGACTGGGTAAAGTTGTATAAACCACAACTGGTAATAATGCTCGGCGCCGGGGATATTGATGCATTGGTGCAGCCGGTAAAAAAAATTTTGGAATTATAACAAACAAAAAACCTATAAGGTTTCTAAAACCTTATAGGTTTATATAAACGCAGTAATGAGTGTAAAAACGAAAATAAAAACAATTAGCTGGTCGCTGCTGGGTTTATGCTGCGTAGTGCTGCTTGTTGCTGCCATGAAAGCAAAAGATTCAAAAGGTTGCAGCAATATTGAAATTAGTATTGACGGGGCAACAAAAAATATATTCATTAAAAAGGCCGATGTGGTTGAAGTGCTTAACAACAATGGCATTAATGCAGGTAAGGCTTTGGATGATATTGATTTAAAAGCAGCAGAAACAGCGCTTGAAAAAAATGCATGGACAAAAGACGCTGAACTGTTCTTCGATAACCATCAAACACTGCATGTTAGAATTACGGAACGTGAGCCTGTGGCACGTGTGTTTACAGTAAACGGAAGTTCTTTTTATATAGACAGCTCAGGCATGCGCCTGCCGGTAAATGCCAATGCAATGGCAAGGCTGATTGTTTTTACATCTTTCCCTTCCGATAAAAAAATATTATCGAAACCAGACAGCCTTGTGCTGGATGATGTGAAGCAGATCGCATTGCACATATCTGCCGATAGTTTTATGAATGCGCAAACCGCACAGATAAACATTACATCACAGCGCACTTATGAAATCATACCTGTGGTTGGCAGCCAGGTTATAAAAATCGGTAATGCGGAAAACCTTGATGAAAAGTTTATAAGGCTTATGGCTTTTTATAAACAGGTATTCAGCAAGGTTGGTTTTGAAAAATACAGTGTTGTTGATGTGCAGTATAAAGACCAGGTGGTGGCAGTTAGAAAAGGGGAAGGTTATACTGTGCCTTCTGATACAGCCAGGGCCATGTGGCAGTTAAAACAGAGCGACGTAAAACTTAGTAATGCTTTAAGCGATCCAGCTTATACAGCGCCAATATCAAAGCCTGTAAAGGTTGATGCACCTGCTGCAATAACAGCTTCAAAAGTTGCGGAAAGAAAACCTGTGGCAAAGAAGCCGGTTGTCAAAGCAAATAAAAAAACAGAGAAGAAAACAAACAGCAATAATAGCAGTAAAAAACAACAGGAAAGAAAGCCTAAAGCTGTAATGAAGAAGAAAGGCTGAACGGCATTGACAAAGATTAACGGATTGGAAGCATTATATAATTAAGTTCTTTAAAAAAATATTTATATACCCTGATGTTCAGGCACCTGCAATGTGGTTAATGATGGCTTTTAAGCAGAGGCATTCTTCTCCACTTGCGGAGTGGGAACGAGGGTGATGTTTTTTCTAATAACAACAAACAACTAAAACAAAATCTATGAACCAAAATGCAAGCGGCACACAAACTGCGTACGACGATACAGGCATGCCGATTATTGTAGGCCTTGATATAGGCACTACAAAAATTGCTGCAATCGCTGGTCGCAAAAACGAGTATGGCAAGCTGGAAATACTCGGGTTTGGGCGCGCTGACAGTAACGGTGTTCAGCATGGCCAGGTGCTGAATATTGATCAAACGATTAAAGCCATTCAGCAGGCGCTGGCCAACTGCGCAAAAAGCAATCCGGACCTTGAAATCCGTGATGTGTATGTGGGCGTTGCGGGCCATCACATCAAGAGTTTGCAAACACGCGGCGACATTGTTCGACAGAACGCAGAAACAGAAATTGCCCGCTGGGAAATTGACCAGTTGGTAGAAAACCAGCGCAAGACTTTTATTCCTGCAGGCGACCAGATCATTGATGTTATACCACAGGATTTTCATGTGGATAATTATCAAAACATTAAAGACCCTGTTGGTTATAATGGCGTGAAAGTTGGTGCCAACTTTCACATCATTACCGGCGACAGGAATGCGATACGCAATATCTATCGCGCTGTTGACCGCAGCAGTTTAAAAACAAAAGACCTGGTGCTGCAGCCATTAGCTTCATCAAGCGCGGTAATGAGCGATATTGATATGGAAGCGGGTGTTGCCATATTGGATATTGGCGGCGGCACAAGCGACCTTGCAGTTTTTTATGATGGCATTTTAAAACACACTGCCGTTATACCGTTTGGTGGTGAAAATATAACGAATGATATACGCATGGGTTTGGGTGTGTTGAAGGCGCAGGCTGAAGCTATGAAAGTGCAGTTCGGCACTGCTCTGGCCGACGAAGCAAAGGCTAATGCCTACATTACTATTCCTGGTATAAAAGGTATGGCGCCAAAAGAAATAAGCGTGAAGAACCTTGCGGCTATCATACAGGCAAGAATGGGTGAGATACTGGATTTTGTAACGTATCATATAAAGCAGATTGGATTGGATGCACGTGCATTGAATGGTGGTATTATTTTAACGGGCGGCGGTTCACAGCTCAAACATCTCATTCAGCTTACAGAATACTGCACCGGCATAAGCGCACGTATTGGTTATCCCAACGAGCATCTTGCACCAAATCATATTGATGAATTAAAGAAACCAATGTATGCAACCTGTATTGGTTTAATACTGAAAGGGTATAATGATTATGAACATAAACGCAAGGAGTTTGATAACCGTTTTAAGAAAGTTGAAGTGCCTGAAGTATTGAAAAAAGAAGATATGCCGGTGAATGGAAAAGAAGAGAAGAAAGAAAAAGTAGATACTTCAAAACGCAAAGGATTAAATAACTTCTGGGATAAATTCAAAGACAGTTTGATTGATATGTTTAAAGAAGAAGATGATAAGGAGATAAAATAAGTTGACAGTTGACCGTTAACCGTTAACCGAAAACAAACCATTTAAATTCAAAAAGCTTGCAGCGTGCAGCTAAAAGCTTACAGCTTAAAAAAACTTACTAACCACAAAAAACGAAAACGTATGATACATTTTGATTTGCCAAAGCAAAAATCATCCATTATAAAAGTGCTTGGCGTTGGAGGCGGCGGCAGCAATGCAGTAAATTTTATGTATGCCCAAAATATTGAAGGCACAGACTTCATTATATGTAATACAGATGCAAAAGCTTTGGAACAAAGCGAAGTGCCAAATAAAGTGCAGCTCGGGCCGCATTTAACACAAGGCCTTGGTGCAGGCGCCAATCCTGAAGTTGGCCGCAATGCAACAGAAGAAAGCCTGGAAGAAATAAAACGCATTCTTGAAGTAAATACCAAGATGGCATTTATATGCGCTGGTATGGGTGGCGGAACAGGAACCGGTGGTGCACCGATCATTGCACAGGTTTGCCGCGATATGAACATTTTAACCGTTGGTATAGTTACAACGCCGTTTGGTTTTGAAGGACCGCGCAGGTTATTGCAGGCAGAAGAAGGTATTAAAAGA
The DNA here is from genome assembly GCF_900115755.1 of Parafilimonas terrae. Taxonomy (GTDB): domain Bacteria; phylum Bacteroidota; class Bacteroidia; order Chitinophagales; family Chitinophagaceae; genus Parafilimonas; species Parafilimonas terrae. The sequence goes on along the minus strand of NZ_FOXQ01000018.1, from coordinate 11,227 downwards.
TTACAGCCTTATGTTGACACATTGCTCATCATCAGCAATGATAAACTGCGCATGCAATACGGCAACCTAAAAATGAAGGAAGCATTTAGCAAAGCTGATAATGTATTGGCAACTGCTGCTAAATGTATCACAGATATTATCAACAGCCGGGGCCATATTATTGTTGACTTTGCCGATGTGTGCACTGTAATGAAAAATGGCGGTGTTGCTATCCTTGGCAGTTCTGCTGTAGAGGGCGAAAACCGTGCGCAGAAAGCAATTGAAGAAGCATTGAATTCTCCGTTATTAAACGATAATGATATACGTGGCGCTAAATGGATATTGATTAACATCAACAGTGCTGAAGGTGAATTTGAATGCACAATGGATGAGCTCGAGATCATCAATAGTTATTTACGCATGCAGGCAGGTGAAGCAACTGATGTTATTGTTGGTATGGGTTACGATCCTTCACTTGAAAGAAAAATCGGTATCACATTAATTGCAACTGGCTTTGAACAAAAAGATCCCGTGGCTGCATTGCACAGGGAAACAATGCCTGCAAAAAAGATGGAGAAACCGAAAGAAGAAAAGATCATATTAACGCTGGATGTTGAAGGACAAAAGAAAGCCGAAACGCCAAAGCCGCAACCTGTTCAGGAAAAAGACGTGTATGCACCCACTTTATCTGAGCCTGTTAATGAGGCGCCCGTGGTAGTGCCATCTCCTGTGCTTGATGTGAAAGATGAAACGCCTCTGCATTTTGAACTTGAAATTCCGGAAACAAAAACGGAAGAAGTAAAACCTGTAGCCGAGGAAAAAGAAGAAGCGGAAGAAACGCCTTCCATTCTCAATATGCTGTACGAAGAAAAGCATGCAGAAGAACCAAAGCCTTCCACAAGTTTCTTAAATAAGCCAGCTTCAATCTATGCGCAGCCGAATGAAACACGCGCAGAAGCAAAGAAAGAGGAGCCAAAAAAAGAAGAGGTTAAAAAGCCGAAGCAGCAACCTTTATTTGAAGAAGAAACAATTGAGTTTGATGTGGTGATAAAAGATGAAACGCCTGTAAAATCAACACCGGCGGCTGTATTCAACCTGCCTGCAAATGATGAAGAAGAAGAGCAGAAACGCCGTGCTGAAGAACGCATACATAAACTGCGCAATCTTTCTTACAATATGAATTCTATGGATGGCAATAATGAATATGAAAATGTTCCGGCTTATGTGCGCCGCAACCTTGAATTATTCGGCAACAATAAGCTTACTACGGTAGAAGATTTTTACAGCAAGGTAGCAGTTAAGAAAGACGATAACAATAACACACAAATTTCAACCATCAATACTTTTCTTGATGGAAAGAAGCCAGACTAAGCGATTGGCATAGAGTTTTAGTTGTACTTCCCCCGATTTTTCGGGGGATTTTTTTATGTGTTAACCCATCACTATGTTTCTGTGCATGATTACCTGATGCAGCTTCGAGCCTTTGTGCCTTGGTAGTTCAAAAGGTTATATGATAAATAACGTGAGTGCAGAATAAAAATAGAGGCTTGCATCGTCATGTAGAGGTAACGAGACATCTCCTGAAATTCATGCTGGCTGAATACCAGGAGATTTCTTCTGCGTTGAAATGACGACCGAAGCGTTTTGTATTTTGTAATTAGTTTCATTCATACCATGCCATCTGGCGTATACTTATGCTGACCTCATATCAAATAATATCTACCTCATTATGGAAAGCTGCAAAAACTTCATCTCAATAATAAAAAATTTATGGCTGATATTTTACCCGCTCAACATCTGCATAAAGCCGGTGTTCGCAAAACAAAAAAAACTTCCTTACGCGTTGATCTTACACCCATGGTTGACCTTGGTTTCCTGTTGATTGCCTTCTTTGTTTTTACAACAACCATTCAGCAATCAACCTCAATGAAACTTGCTTTGCCTGATGATACAAAACCTGCACCGCCATCATTGATTCCTGAAAATAAAACATTGAATATACTGTTAGGCGCAAACAACGATGTGTATGTTTATAATGGAACAGAGCTTAATAATGAAAGAAGTATTGGCAGCGGTACCACTGTATTGCGTGATGCTATTCTTGATAAAAAAGCTGCTGTAAGAAAAGATTATGGAACAGATTCGGGTATGGTAGTTTTAATAAAACCTACGCCCGCATCAACTTACGCAGATGTTGTACGTGCTCTTGATGAAATGCTTATCTGCAATATAAGAACCTATGTATTGATGGATGCGAGTGATGAAGAATTAAAAAAGGTAAATGAATAAAACATAAAGGAAAGCATCGTTTACAACCACTGCAATTAAACGTTGGATTATATATTTGATATATCTAAACGTTTTGCATGAAAAAGATATTTGTATTAGCCCTCGTATTAACATGCCTTATTTCAAATGCGCAAAAAACAGATGTTAAGCTGCAGCAACAAATCACTGAACTCATAAAAGATTTTCATGGTGATATAGGTATTTATGTGCACGACCTGAAGCATCATAAAACCGTGAGCATAAATGCTGATACTGTTTTCCCAACCGCCAGCATTGTAAAAATTTCAATTCTCGCCGGCATTATGAACAAGATTCAGCATGGTGAACTGGATTATCATCAACGCTTGTTATATACCGACTCTTTATATTACAGTGAAGGCGATGATATTCTTTCAAACTTTAAAGACAGCAGCACCATTGAATTGAGCAAAGTAATGATGCTGATGCTGACCATAAGCGATAACTGTGCAAGCCTTTGGCTGCAGGGCCTTGCCGGGGGCGGCTTAACCATAAATGCATTGCTTGATAGTTTGGGATATAAAAATACACGGGTAAACAGCAGAACACCGGGCAGGGAAACTTACCGTTCACAATATGGCTGGGGACAAACCACGCCGCGTGAAATTGCAACCATTATGAATGATATTGTTGACAAGAAAATCATAAGCACGGAAGCAAGCGAAAAAATGCTTCGTTTGCTCGGTAGGCAATACTGGGATGAAGAAGCGCTTAGCCAAATACCGGCAGGCATTTTCACTGCGGATAAAAATGGCGCCGTTGATGAAAGCCGCAATGAAGTGCTTTATGTGAACTGTAAAAACCCTTACATCTTTTCTATTTTCACAAAGAACAATAAAGACACAAGCTGGAATGCCGATAATGAAGCATGGGTGCTTACAAGAAAATTATCCGCACTTTTATGGAAACATTTTAATTAAGGTTAAAGCAAATCATAATACTAAATATATTTTCTTAAGTTGTTGCTATGTTCCTATGTGGTTAAGAAAAGTATAAACGATCCGTTTCTTTAAGTGAAGCAGGAAGGAACAGCTAATTCAAATCTTTTGAAAAATGTTTCAGCAAATAAAAACCTATTACAAAACACTTGTTCCGGCTATTACAGATGAAAGCTGGAATGCAATGGAGGAGCGCCTTACCGTTCAGCATTTAAAGAAAGGAGATTTCTTTATAAGAAAGGGTGATATATGCCGGCATGTATGTTTTGTTAATACAGGGCTGATGCGCCTGTTTTACCTTGAAGATGGTAAAGAAATATGCACCGCTTTTATAACGGAAAATAAATTTATAAGCGAATATGCAAGCTTCTTAACCAATGCCCCGGCTGCACAATACATGGAAGCTTTGGAGGATTGCGAACTGGTAAACCTTTCTTTTACCAACATGCAAAACCTGTATAAACAATATCCTGTTTTTGAAATATTCGGAAGAAAGATTGCTGAATATCTTTACTTATTGCTTTCAAAACACAACACCATTTTACGCGCCCACACACCTGAGCAGCGTTACCAGTTCCTGCTTGATGAAGAACCTCAGTTAATTCAGCGTGTTCCCCAATATATGATTGCTTCCTTTATCGGCATTACGCCTGAACATTTAAGCCGCATAAGAAATAAGCGCTGAGATCACGGGCATCAATGTGTCTCCATCGTATTTGCAAAATTTTTGGCAGGCTGTTATTTATTGATAAATGTTAACGAAAACGAGCTGCATGTAAAAGAAATTTGTAGAACAAATTACAGCTATGCACCCGGAACAAATATTTACAGCAGCAAATACGCTTGCAATGGCAGGATGGATTATTCTTATTTTTCTTCCTTCCTGGCAGGCTTCCGATAAGTTTATAACGGGTATAATCATAACACTGATGGGGCTTGTTTATACCTGGCTGATGTTTACAGCGTTTAAACCTGCAGATATAGAAAGCTTTGGTTCCCTGAGCGGTGTAAAGAAACTTTTTGAAAGTGATAAGCTGGTTGTTGCAGGCTGGGTTCATTACCTGGCTTTTGACCTGCTTGCAGGCTTGTTTATTAAAAGCAACGGCGTTCGTTATCATATCAATCACTGGTTGTTGGCGCCCTGCATGCTGCTTACATTCTTGTTCGGCCCTGCCGGGTTACTGTTATATCTCATCATAAGATTGATAAAGACAAAGCACTACTTCACGGGGAATTTTTAGATCATTTTAAAAATATATAAAAATGAAAGCGTTTTTAGCAGAACTAAAAAGGCGTAATACTTTATTGTATTGGTATGGCGTACTTTCTTTTACCGGGGCATTTATATGCATATTGATGACACAGTTATCAGGTACTGTTGTGCTGGGCATAAGTGCATGGATAAAGCCGGCCAAATTTTTTATCTCAGTTGCTGTTTATTGCTGGACAATGGCGTGGATTATGCACTATTTAATAGCACAGCATAAAGTAACCAGGTTTTCAAAAATGGTGCTGCTTGTAATGACGTATGAACTTTTTGTAATTACCTGGCAAGCGGCCAATGGCAGGCTCTCGCATTTTAATACCACCACTATATTTTACAGGCTGTTATTTATATTAATGGGCGCTGCTATTTCTGTATTGGCAGCCTGGACGGGTTATATAGGTTACATGTTTTTCAAACAGAAAAAATTTACTATTTCAAATGCTTATATATGGGGCATTCGTTTAGGTATAATATTGTTTGTGATTTTTTCTTTTGAAGGCGGCGTAATGGGTATGCATCTTGCTCACACAGTTGGTGCGCCCGATGGAGGAGAAGGCTTGCCGGTAATAAACTGGAGTAAACGATATGGAGATTTGCGCATAGCCCATTTTGCCGGCATGCATGCCTTGCAGGTATTACCGCTGTTTGGTTTTTTTATAGCCAAAAATAAACGCGGCGTTCAGCTTTTTGCGGCTGTGTATTTCCTTCTTACAACTTTACTTTTTATACAGGCGGCAATGGGCATTCCTTTATTATTTTAACGTGGGTTCGGGATAAGGAACGAGGTGCACGTCATTTCGACGATAGGAGAAATCTCCCGGATAGCAACCATCAGGAAAATCGTGACACCTTTCCTATCGTTGAGGTGCCGGCTCACCTTCATAATAAAAATTGAACAACTTTATATTCAAAATAAATTAAACTTATTATCCAGAACTCACGTTATTTTAATATGCTTTTTTAATACTTATCATTTGCTATTTAAAAATTATGGGTTGCATTCATTGTTTTGCAACATCACACTCCCTTCCTTTTTTGAAAAATGATAAATATCAACATTATTAAAGCTATTGCAATAGCATAGCTGAAACCCAATTGCTCCTGGTTTTGCGCCTGTATTACCCATGCAATTGTGTAAGTAAGCAGTGAAGTAATAATGTAATTGCCGCCTGAAGTAACGCCTGCCGCAAGCCCGGCCATATTTGGGAACATCGTAAGGTTACGGGTAAAATAGTTGGTGAAATTAAACCCGCTCATAAAATGAATTATCCCGGCAAAAGCAATTAATGTATAAATATTGGTGCCAAAATAAGCTGCAGCAATCATCAGTATCACCATTATTATTTGTACGAGGGTGGCAATGAGCGTTTTTTTGAATAATGGTTTATGAAGATTGGCTTTGGCAAGAAAGCCGCCGCACATCCAGGCAAGGCCTAAAACAAGCGCCGCATAACCGGCGGCAACGGGGCTGTAACCCATGTTGTGCTCCAATATAAAAGCACCGCTTAAACCGTATATCATTACTACGCCAAAGGAAATGCCAGCCATACCCATTCCCACGAGGAATGCGGGTGTAGTAAGCAGTACTTTATAAGAAGAGAGCACGTTTTTTATTTTAAATTTTGAGAAACTGCCCAGTGTTTCACCGGAATAAAAAATCTCGCAGATAAATATCAGGCCGCTGTATATTCCAAGAAAATAAAAATTGGCACGCCAGCTAAAAAAATGTTCAAGGTAGCCGCCTATATAAGGCGCCACAATCGGCGCCACGCTCCATACAATGGTAATAATGCTGATATAATATTTGCGTTTATCCCCTTCATACACATCCACAAAGAATGCCCTTTTTGCCACGGCTATAAACCCAATAGTGATGCCTTGAATAACGCGCAGCAGAATAATTATATCTATGCTGTTTGATGCGGCAATTAAAAAGGAACTGGCTGAAAATAATACAAGCGAGATCATAGACAAAACATATCGCCCATACATATCCAGCAGGCTGCCAACAAAGAACTGGGAAATGCCGTAGCTTATTAAAAATGATGATAAGGTTAATTGCACCTGCTGATCGCTAACATGCAAGCTGGTAGCCATGTGCGGCATGGAAGGCAAATAAATATCTGTAGCCAGGCCTGCCAGTGATACCAAAATGTAAGAGAGAACGGTTGCTTTTAGTTTATGATGCTCTTTGATGTATTGAACTTTCTGCATAAAAATATAATAATGATACGCTGCCATTTTCTTATTGCCGGCTCCAGTGCAGCAAAGAAATGGTGTACAGTATAATTGTGCTTTGCAACGTAAAAAATAAAAGATATGTTCAAGTGTGCCGGTGGATTTAGCATTTTCCTGTTAGATGCTTTTGTTAAACATAACCATTAGCAGGTAAGATATTTGTGGGTTTTATATTACTAAGGCCCTTGCAAATAAATACGCGGCAACTAATAAGCCCGGCGCCGAAACATCATGCTGCCTTCACTTCCAGGGGCGGCTGCATTAATTTCTTTTTTTCTTTCTTTTGTTTGGCGAGATTAATCAGCAATACACTGGTTAATATTATAGCAAGGCCTGCAAGCTGCAGCAGGCTTACATGTTCACCTGCAAATAATACGCCCAGCAATACTGCTACCACCGGGTTCACATAAGCATAAGTGCTCACCTGCGTTGCCGGCCTTACGTCCAGTAGCCAAACATAAGCGCTGTACCCGGCTAACGAACCCATTGTTATAAGATATAATACAGACAGCCATGCGCCCGTGCTTACTTCCTGCCATTCAAAGGCCTTCCATTCATTGGTAGTAATACTGAAAATAAAGAAGGCAATACCGGCAGCAATTAATTGCCACATAGTATTTACAGTTACAGCGCCGCTGCTTTTATATTTTGCATATAAAGAACCGCCGGCCCAGCACATTGACCCGATAATCAAAACAGCAAGGCCTGCCACCTGTATGAGGCTGCCCGGTGTTGAAAGCGCTGCAGACACACGCTCACTAAAAAGCAGGATAACGCCTGCGAAACCTACCACCAATCCAATAATGATTTCTTTACTGCGCAGGTTCTCATGCCATTTAGGTTTATCGAGCAATACAAACCATATTGGCGCTGCAGACACCAGTACCGCCACGAGGGAACTTGCCAGGTTTTGTTCAGCCCATATAACAGCCCCATTGCCTATAAATAACAATAAAAGGCCGCTTATGGCTGCAATTTTAATTTGATGAAAATTTCCGAGGTTTTCTTTTTTATAGATGCACCAGGCCATCATCAGCAGGCCTGCAATTAAAAAACGCATGCCGCCCATAATAAATGGTGGAATATCGTGCACGGCCTTTTGAATAAAGAAATAAGTGGAGCCCCATACCAGGTAAACCGTGGCAAAGGCAATAATAACCATCAGGGTTGATGCTTCTTTTTTTACGGTTGCATTCATAACAATGCTTCTTTCGGTTAATGAATATAATTGCTCGCTCTGCATAATACCGCTGCTATCCTGTTTTATTCTTTTGCTGTATTACAAGCTGGTGGTCTTCTTTTACCGTTTCCAATACAATAGTAGTTTTTGTTGAGAGGATGTTTGGTATTTTCCGCAGGCTGTTGCGCATCAGTTCCATCAGCCCCGCAGAATCGGCCGTACGCACCTTAACCAGGAAACAATCTTCACCGGCTATATGGTGCACTTCCTGCACTTCAGGAATAGCCGCCAGGCTGTTAGCCGTTTCTGTGGAGCAGGTAAACCCTTCTTTGGATTTGATGAAAATAAATGCCAGTAATTTTTGCTGTACAGCAACAGGATTAATAACTGCATTGTACTGCTTAATCACCTTTTTCTGTTCCAGTTTTTTCACCCTTTCCAATACTGCCGACGGCGCCATATTCACTTCCCTTGCAAGATCGGCGTTTGAAATGCGGGCGTTGCCCTGGATGAGGTTAAGTATTTTAATGTCGGTATCATCCAGTATTACTTCCATTCAGACAAATTTTCTGTAAAGCTAATAATATTCAGAATAAAATTCGATATATTTTTCTAAATTAGAATTATATTCTGAATAATTTAATGTAAAAGATTGATGGAATAAGGCGCCGGTATTGTGGAATAGCATCCTGAATTTTCAGGATAGGGTTTTCCAACTGGAAAATGGCATCCTGATTTTTTAGGATAGAAATTAATTGCCGCAACGACAATACAAAAAAACGAAAGGGGTGAGTATTGAAAATCAAGCGGAATTTTTTTTGGAACTGCGTGGAATATTTGTAAATCTTTGCGTTGACGGTAATACTCAAAGACACCATCATGTGAGACTTATATTCATTTCAAAAAACAAATATTACGACCAGATAATTACTAACAATCTTAAAGAACTTTGCGAGAAAGACAGCATTGCCTTTTTTTATTCCTATGACGAGGCACAAGATTTCATCAACAATCAAATTATTAGAAATCAACTTCCGCTTGACTTAATTATTTCTGAAAATAACATTTGGAATCAAAAGGCAACAGATTTTTATCAGTCAATCACTAAAGACAAAGAACGAACATATTCTAATTTTGATTTTCGGTTTTGTACTATTCCGATGGTTTTAATTGTTGACAAGGATGAAAACAAGAATGCTTATACAAACTATGGTTTTTATGATGTAGTTGACAATATTGGTTTAGATAAATTACACTTATCCATTTCAAATTTTAGAAGCGCAGTAAAATCGTGGAGAAAAAAAGTTTTAGATGAACTTGACAACTTAGGAATTAAATTTAATTCAGGAATTATAGATTATACCTTTTACTTCTCTGAAGAGCGAAAAAGAGATATAAGTACAAACATTTTATCTGAAAACTTTAAAAGATTTTGTAGAAAACTTGAATACGATTGGCTTAGTGACAATGACAAACAAATTGAGAAAGCAATTGATGAATTTATTAAAGAGTTGAAAAAATCAGTTCGTTTCAATAAGAAAAAAGAAGAAAAGAAATTCCATAAGTTATTTAATAAGTATCCATTTCTAATCAAAAGAGATAACTATAGTAAACATTGGCATGAACCAAAACTTTACTATAACGAAGCTGAATATTTTGAGCCAGATTATAGCTTGAAACCGAATTTTAATCATCAAACAGATTTAAGTATTTTAGAAGTAAAACTTCCAAATGAAGCATTTATAAAAAAAACAAAATTTCATCCAAAGCCCTATAACAATATTATTGCTCATATATTTCAAGTCAACGACTATAAAGAATATTTGGAAAGTGATGAATATTTTTCAACTATTGAAAAAGTTTTTGGTTTTGTTCCCGACAGCATTGAATACAATATTTTAATTGGAAGATTGAATGACAAAACAAATAATTTTAGTGTGTTTAATAAACGAATGAAACAAATGAATGCAACGCATATTAATTTCATAACTTATGACGAGTTATTAGATTATCAAGTGAAGTATTTTGAGCGAACAAAAATTTTAAAAATCATTTAGGACAAAGTACTACCGCCAATAATTAAGATTCGTTGCGTCCGCAGGACGAACAATGAAAGCGCTGTTGAACGGAATCCGCCACGGCGGACAAGCTCTGCGGTTGCCGGTGTTACATTATGGAGTTGCAATCTAAACGTTTATGAAACTAACAGCATTAATTTTTTCAGTTTTTGTTTTTTTCACAAGTTCTTTCGGACAGGATAATTCCGATTTAAAACTTGCTGATTTTCATTTTTTTTCAATGTTTGGAGTTAATACCAAGGATACAAATAGGCACGTTACTTATTGCTTACTTGGGTCAGGCTTTTTCAGAACACCACACACTGATAATTCGGACAGCGTAATTTCAGATTGGATAAACAAACATCCGAATGCAACTGTAATTCCTGTTTCATCTGATGGACCTGTAATGCAAAATAATCCTGACTCCAGACAAATATATTGTTGGGTTGTTGACAACCAAGATACGCTTAATAACTCTTTAGTTAAAAACGGTTGCTTTCCCGGAAGTACAATGCTCCGGCCGCAGGCATGGAATGAGATGTCAGAAGAAATGAAGAAATTTTACACAAACAATAAAATTGACCACGGAACGACAGAAATACTTATTGATAAGAAATCTTATGACATGTTTCTTGAACAAATAAAAGCTGATGAAAAATACGCTTACGATAATAGACTTGGAATTTGGGGTGATGAAAATTTGAGAAAACATTAAAAGTGACGTTTACTTAAATGCAGAGTGCCATACAGCACAATAAGACCGGTTTCGGCAGTTGGTTTTGCGGAGGCTTCTTACTTTGTGTAACTGCAACATTTGGCGAACTATTAATTGCAGAGAGAACATAAGACTTAAAAACAATAATAAAAAAAGAGATAAGTGTATCCATATCATAATAAAATTAAGCAGAGAATAAAAAGCGGGGAACTTGTTCGGTACGAATATGTTGAGAACTATAAAGGTATTTCCCCCTGCTTATTACTGTATTTCTCTACTGAACCTTATGTGAAACCTGTTCGTAAACACCGCTTTGATGAATATGAAACTATTTTTTCTCAGGTAAACTTGCCCGGCCAAAAGAAAAAATGATGACCATAAATTGCAATAAAACATGCAAAACATTATGTTTTTTTCTTGCCCTTTTCCTTTGGAGAAGGGTTGGGATTGTAAGCTTCCCCAAAAACAGTACGTTTTGAAAGTAGACAGTAAAGTTTAATTTTAAAACGTAAGAAATGAAAAAAAGCACATTCAGTCCTGCGC
>NZ_FOXQ01000006.1 GCF_900115755.1 Parafilimonas terrae | reverse complement strand
GTCAATTTAGGCTGGCCAAAGGTGGTCAATATACTTTGGCGATACCTGGTCAGCTTAAACCGGCGAAGAGTGGTCAATTTTGCCGACGCCTCCACTATACCATCTATTTCAGCTTTTGTTTTATTGCGTTCTTCCTCATCAATCATTACTGACTTTTCATTCCATTTGGTCTTCATTATTTCTTCCCACAATTCAGCAAATTCGTCAGTTGTGCAAATAAGACTTGCAACTCTTTCAACAATTAATCTGAAAGCCTTATCTGAATGCTTGATTCTTGGAATTGGTAATTGATATAAAAAATAAAAGGATAAGTTAGTATTGATACTTTGCCTCAAAATGTAGTCAATACAAAACGAATTAAAAAAGCCGAGCAGGTAAAGTATTTCAATATCGCTGATTAAACTTTTAGTCTCATTAAATGGTTTTACATACCCTAAGTTGTCGTAAAACAACCTGTCTTTTGGAGCTATTGTAGCAATGAAAGTCCTTTCATTTGTCGATGCAGACTGCCTTCTGAAGCAAAGTCTATAGTAGTCTGAGGGAAATTTTTTATTGAATACCAGGCTATTTTCTTTGTTGAATTTCGATACATCAATAAACAAATTGAAATCAGAAAAAGAATTTGAAAATTGGTGAATATTTTTCCCTTCGTACAATGGGAAATAATTTTTACGAACTGTATCTGTAATATATTTCCTGTCAGTTGTATTATTTACCTCTCTTGTAAACTCAACATTCCAAGTGTGATCAATTTTCTCACCTAACATCGGAAACTTTAAAACCTTTTCCATTATGGAAAAGCTAATAGCATCTTTGATCTCCATAATAGATAAACTATCTGGAGCCTGTCTGGTAATAAAATCAACTGATATAGGAAGCAAGACTGATTTATCATTTAAAAAACTTTCAATTTCGCTTTTACCGATTGCTTCTCTCGGATTAATCTTAAATACTGAATGAATTTTTTCAGTTTTGCCTCCTTTTCTAAATGATAGTAAGCAAAATCTGAAACCGTGATGGACAGTTTCAAATAAGAACTTCTCATTTGATAGACTTATTAGTTGTTCAACACTACAATTGGAATACAACAGAGCTCTTAATTGTTTACTTCCCAAATCACTATAAACTCCTGATGGAATAATAATCCCGCAATAGCCACCATCTTTGAGTAGATTATAGGATTGCTCTAAAAATAGCTTGTAAAGGTTTATATCAGATCCCGCCTTCTTACCATTTACAATAGAAATCTGATTAGCATATTGTTTTGCTTTTCTATAGTACTGACTAATATGTGGAAACTTATTTAAATAAGTCAGCCAAGCACTTCTAATATCAGAATCTTCAAGCAATTCTTCCTGATGTGTTTCAAAGTCATCTAAAGACATTTTTTTCTTAATGGGCAGATGGAAAAGTTTGAAGGTGTACAACGTCTGAAAGCTAAGAAACGGATTGAAGAAATTATGAGGGAGCATAACTACCAGGACATACAAATTCAGGAAGAAGATGGCGAAATAACTGCCATCTTTCAAACGATAAAAAAGAAGTTTACAAAAGGGAGCAACCCTAAGTAATTGCGTTTTGCTTAAATGACCGGAGCAACCGGCGTGAGAGCCATGCAATTTTAAATGCTAAGTATTGAAAAGTGCAGGAAGATTCTTGCACAGAAAGGCGGTTCTTATAAGCCTGAGCAAATTAAACGAATAAGAGAGTTCTTATACCAGTTGGCAGAACTTGATTATTTACACTTCACTTCTAAAACAAATGAACGATGCGTAACGCAATCATCTACACCCGTGTCTCAACCGATGAACAGGAAGAAAAAGGGTACAGCCTGCGGGACCAAAAAGCAAGACTTGAAAAGTATTGCAGCGAAAAAGGTTTTGAAGTAATAAAGCACTATGAGGACGGGCATTCTGCCAAAACTTTTGAGCGACCTGAGTTTATAAAGCTGTTGAGCTTTGTGAAAAGCAATAAGGGGTTTATTCAAAAACTGTTTGTTGTTAAGTGGGATAGGTTTTCAAGAGACATGGCAGGTGCTTTGGCTATGATAAACACATTGAAGAAATATGGTGTGGAAGTAGAAGCTATCGAACAACCTCTCGATGATGATATTCCTGAAAACCTCTTAATGAAAGCAATCTACCTGGCTACACCACAGGTGGAAAATGCAAGGCGTTCCCTCAATACAAAAAATGGAATGCGTAAAGCATTAAAAGAAGGTCGGTGGATGGCGACAGCTCCCTTTGGTTATAAAAATAACCGGGACAACAAGAACAGACCTGTTATTACTCTCAAAGATGATAAAGCAGCTTTGGTGAAAGAGGCTTTTGAATTATACGCAACAGGCGTATATGAAAAAGAAGAACTAAGAAAGAAACTAAAGCCGAGGGGAATGAGTCTTTCTAAAAACAGCTTTTCAGAAATGCTGCGTAACCCGGTATATTGTGGTAAAATCCGTGTACCTGAATATAAAGATGAACCGGAAGAAATAGTTGATGGCTTACACAAAGCAATCATCAGCGAAGAGATATTTTACAAAGTACAGGAAGTTGCCACTAAGAGAAAGCAAAAGAAGGCAAAGCCTTCAAAGCAAATTGAGGAACTGCACTTACGTGGTAACCTTGTTTGCAGCAAATGCGGCAAAAACTTAACAGGGAGTGCTTCAAAAGGAAATGGCGGCAGGTACTTCTATTATCACTGCCAACCTGGTTGCAATGAAAGATACCGTGCTGAAACTGCACACAGCCATTTTTCTCAATGGTTAGCACAAATAAGTTTCCGTTCTGAAGTAGCTTCTTTATATCTCGCCATCATGGAGGATGTGTTTAAGACAAGGGAAGGCGACCGGAATAAGGAAATTACGAAGCTACAAGGCGAACAAGCTGAGAAAAGGGAAATGATTACAAAGGCAGGCATTAAGCTGGTAAATGATGATCTGGACAAACATACTTTCCGCCGTATTAAAGAGCAACTGGATAATGAATTAAACGGAATTAGTGCCAGGATTAACGACTTGCAGCATATAGAAAGCGGCTTTTCAAAGTATAGCCGATATGGAATGTCTTTGTTAAGCAACCTTTCTCATTACTACGAAACTGCCAATTTGGAAGTAAAGCAAAAGATGCTTGGTTTGATATTTCCTGAGAAACTTGAATTTGTTGAGGGTGAATATCGAACCAAAGAAGCCAATGAGATACTCATGCTTTTATGCAATAGTGGCAAGGGTTACAGAGGATGGAGAAAAGAAAAGGCTTCCAATAATGGAAGCCAGTCCTGTATGGTAGCCCCGACAGGAATCGAACCTGTATCTAAAGTTTAGGAAACTTCTATTCTATCCATTGAACTACAGGGCCATTATTTGGCGCAAATGTAAAGGTTTAACAACAAAATCTTTCATCAAACATTTCGGACTTTTACAATATTTATAATTTGCAGTATGAATAAAAAAACTGTTGTATTAGGCGCCTCTCCAAATCCCGCACGTTATAGCAATCTTGCAACCGGCAGGCTGGCAGCGCATGGGCACACCGTAATACCAATCGGCAAAAGAAAAGGACGGATAAATGATATTGATATAGTAAATGAAACGATTAACGTTGAAGATGTGGATACGGTAACGCTTTACCTGAATGCACAGAATCAAAAACAGTATTACGATTATATTCTTTCGCTGCATCCTAAAAGGATCATATTTAATCCCGGTGCTGAAAACGAAGAACTGGCTAAGCTTGCGCTTGAAAATAATATACAGCCAATGCAGGCCTGCACATTGGTTTTACTAAGTACTAATCAATATTAATTGAACAACTTACTTATATAGATTATCACAATAGTATTTCAATAATAAAAAGAATCTAAAAAAATTCTTAAAAAAAGTTTGTGGGCAGTAAAAATACCCGCAACTTCGCGTCTCTTAAAAAAAATTGAACAGTGAAAATGTTATGCTCTTATATACAAAAGGATGATACCCGCGGAATAAATTTCGTCCCGGTAGATTATCCGATTGCGGGCATGGCAGCTTATTTCAGCTAACCACAACTGTTACTAACTGACTATAACAGCCCCGCTATCAACGGGGTTTTTTATTGCCCGCACGTTTTTGAATTTCAGTATAGCAAAAATGTAAAACCAAATTAAAATGTTGAAACGACTAACCTATAAGTCAAAAGAATTTCTAACACTTGCCGTCAGTTCTATCAAAGGGGTAGAGATGGATTATACGCAAGGCAGTTTACGCAAAGCGATTATTATGCTGGCCATACCTATGATACTTGAAATGAGTATGGAAAGCGTGTTTGCATTGGTAGATTTATTTTTTGTAGGGCATTTGCCTGATGCCGAGCACACATTGCAATCTGTAAGTTTAACCGAATCAGTTCTTTCAATAATATATTCAATTGCTTTCGGTTTAAGCATGGCCGCAACAGCGGTAGTATCAAGGCGGACAGGAGAGAAGAATGCTGATGAAGCAGCACATTCAGCAGTTCAGTCATTATGGCTTGCATGTTCAATAGCCATCATATTAAGCATACTGGGTGTTGTATTTGCTGACGATGTTTTACGTGCTATGGGCGCTGATGAAAAAACGGTAGCTATAGGTACTGCCTTTGCCCGCATTGATATGGGAAGCGCTGTAATTATCATGCTGCTTTTTCTTATCAACGGCATATTTCGCGGCGCCGGCGATGCATCAATGGCCATGAAGAGTTTGTGGCTTGCAAATATTTTCAATATCATTCTCTGCCCGGTGCTTATTCGCGGTTTTGGCCCGATTCCCGCACTTGGATTAACAGGTGCGGCTATTGCAACCACAGCAGGAAGGGGCATTGGAGTTTGTTACCAGTTATACCATTTATTTAAAGGCGATGGCATTATTAAAATACAGCGCAAACATTTTAATGTTGACTGGTCAATTCTTAAGTCACTTATCAATATTGCAGCGCCTGCAGTGTTCCAGTTTATCATTGCTTCATGCAGTTGGGTGGTATTGGCAAGGCTGGTAGCAGATACCGGCCATAGCGTAACATCGGCAGGTTATCAAACAGCACTAAGGGTGGTTGTGTTTTTCATACTGCCTGCATGGGGATTGAGTAATGCCGCTGCAACATTGGTTGGCCAAAACCTTGGTGCAAAACAGTTGCAGCGTGCAGAAGAGAGTGTTATAAAAACAGCAAAATATAATGGTGTGTTTATGGGGCTTGTATCATTAATATTCCTGTTAGGCGCCTATCCTGTTATTAGCTTTTTTACCAACGATGAGGCGGTAAAGGAAATTGCTGTAAAAGCATTGCGCATCATGGCCTCAGGTTATATATTTTATGGCATAGGCATGGTAATGGCAAATGCTTTCAACGGCGCCGGAGATAGCTGGACGCCAACGTGGATAAACCTTGCAGGTTTTTGGTTTTTCCAGATACCATTGGCCTACCTGCTTACTTTATATTTCGGTTTCGGGCCAACCGGCGTGTTTGTATCCATACCTGTAGCTGAAACATTAATCACGATTGTTGCCTGGTATTTTTTCAGGCGCGGTGGATGGAAAAAAGTAAAGGTTTAAACCACGGCTTTGGGCAGTTTTTCTCCGGCGGGTTGAAATCTTTAAATAAATATGCAGGAAGGGTTTAGTATGCTGACTGTACTAAACCTTCCTGTGTTTAAAACCGGGATATTTATTAAAACCATGGAAGTTTAAACAGCGAAAATGTTTTATAAAACAGCGAGAATAATCGGAAAAACAGCGAGAATTATCAATAAAGCAGCGAAATGGATCAAATAAACAGCGGGAATAATCGAAAAAACAGCGAAAAGATTGCGTTAAACAGCGAGAAATAGCAGGAAAACAGCGAAAAAAATGCATTCGCTAATATTAAAACGGCACTATTTCCCATCCTCTAATGCCAGGTGTTCAATCATTCTTCTTCAAAAAGGCCATCACGGCTGCAGCAAATTCAGGCGTTGAAGCTGCGTGGTTGTGATCGCCGGGTGTAACTGCTGTTGTTGCATTAGGAAAGAAAGAAGCCAGTTCATCTGCATTGCCGTTATCAACATCACTGTCCCCATGAATAACCAATACCGGCGTTTTAATCTTTGATAAAATTTCTTTAGATGTAGATGGCTGGTATTTTTGAAGCAATGCAAGCGCCTCCTGGTCTAATCCTGCTTTCTGCACATTTTGAACCATTGCATGCAGCGAAGCCACTGTATCAAATGCCAGGGCATGATAAAACTGTATGCGCCGCGGCCAGTCGGGATTGGTAAAGTCTGAGCCCATCCCACCCATTACCGCCTTATGCAGGTTTTTATCCAATGCCAGCAATCTTGCTGTTATAATAGAGCCTCTCGAATAACCCACCACATCGTATTTATTTATGTGAAGATGTTTTAATAACAGCATTAAATCTTTTGCTTCAGCATCGTTATTATATGCGGCATCGGTATGTGGTTTGTCAGACTTCCCGTTGCCCCGCAGATCAACTAATATCACTTTCTTCCCCGCTGCAATAAGGCTGTCATATAAAGCTGCATGCCGCCAGGAATTGCTGTTTACAATAAAGCCATGTACCAGTAAAACAGGGAAGCCATTGCCCCGCACTTCATAATAAATTTTTGTATTGTCAAACGATTTAAAATAGCCTGAATCAACTGGTATTATTTGTGCCTGCAGGTTTGTATTTAAAATAAATAAACCCGCCATTATTAACATTAGAACGTTAAGATTCCTGTGCATTTTTTTGTATTAAATATGATTAAATAACCGGGCAACTCCTTTTTGGTATTCCTTCACATATCAGCCATTAACTT
The DNA here is from genome assembly GCF_900115755.1 of Parafilimonas terrae. GTDB lineage: Bacteria > Bacteroidota > Bacteroidia > Chitinophagales > Chitinophagaceae > Parafilimonas > Parafilimonas terrae. Next base: position 326,244 of record NZ_FOXQ01000006.1, on the reverse strand, counting down.
TACTAATAGTTTCCTAAATTGCCTTTCTTTAAAAATTTACTCTTTATCTGTTAAAGATATTTGTCGTCTCAAAAAAATCAAGTTTTATTATGCGTTTATCGAGTGCTATTGTGTTGCTGGTTTTTGTTTGCTGCAGTTTTTCAGTTAACGCCCAAAACAGTGTTAACCGTATCAATACGAAAATATGGTATCAGCAGGATTCTGCCGCTGATTTTATGGATGGCATAAGCCTTAATAAAGCTTACGAGCTTTTGAAAGGAAAAAAATCCACGCCTGTAATAGTTGCGGTGATTGATACAGGCGTTGACACAACGCATGAAGACCTTAAGAAAATTCTTTGGGTGAATAAAAAAGAAATTCCGGGCAATGGTATTGATGACGATAACAATGGGTACGTAGATGATATTCACGGATGGAATTTTCTTGGTAATAAAAATGGCGATAATCTTACCAAAACTTCTGATGAACGTTCCCGTGTTTATTATGCTTACCGCGATAGATATGAAGGAAAGAATATTGATACAGCAAATTTAAGCGCCGATGAAAAATGGATATATACAGAATGGAAAAAGGCTGCCGCCGATATGACCATTTCCACCGATGAACAAATGGAAGTGATGATGCTGGAAGCATTAGATAAAAGCCTGCGCAAGCAAGATGCTATTTTGCAGCAGGAGCTTGGTAAAAAAGAATATTCTATCAGCGATCTTGAACATAGCCAGATAGCCAGTATTTCAGGCAAGCAGGCCAAAACAAGCTACATGAATATTTTAAAAATTGTGCAAACAGACAGCACCACTACCAATGTAAGCCTGCTGGCCGACCTTGAAGAATACCTTGATGGTAAAAAGAGTTCGTTGCAAAACAAAACAACAGCGCCGCCTGATTACCGTGCAGAATCAATAAAAGATAATTATTACGATATAAATGATAAATACTATGGTAACAGCGATGTTATGGCAAACGATCCGGATCACGGCACACATGTAACCGGAATAATTGGTGCGCAGCGAGACAACAAAATTGGTGTGGATGGTATTGCAGATAATGTGCAGGTAATGATGGTTCGGGCTTTGCCTCCCGGTGGCGATGAATATGATAAAGATGTGGCGCTGGCCATAAAATATGCAGTTGATAATGGCGCAAAAGTGATTAATATGAGTTTTGGTAAAAGTTTTTCGCCGCAGAAGAAATGGGTGGATGAAGCGGTGAAATATGCTGAAGACCACGACGTATTGCTGGTGCATGCAGCGGGTAATGAATCTAATAATATTGATTCGGTTGATAACTTTCCCAATCCGGATTTTCTTAACACCACAACTGCACCGGATAATTTTATAACAGTTGGCGCTTATGGCGATCCTAAAATTAATAACGGTAAATTCATAGCTTATTTCAGTAATTATGGCAAGGGCACGGTTGATATTTTTGCGCCCGGTGTAAAAATTTATTCAACATTACCGCATAGCTATGGTTATCACGATGGCACCAGCATGGCTTCACCGGTTGTTACGGGAGTTGCGGCATTGCTGCGCTCTTATTATCCGCAGTTAACGGCGGCGCAAATAAAATATGCGTTAACCGGTTCTGCCACACATTTAGGTACAGTAAATAAGCCTTTAAAGGACGATAATTCAACAGATGAGTCAATTGAAATGAGCGAACTTACCAGCGGCGGCTTACTAAATGCAGCTGCGGCTGTAAAGCTGGCTTCCACCTTAAAACCTGAAGCGAAAAAAGTAAACAGCAAACCTTTGCAGAATAACCTTGAAAAAAAATGATCATGGCAAGACCACAGGCTAACGAATCAGCAGCTTATTATCACAAATATATTGCGCTGGCAGAAGGCAGTTCAGTAACTGAACTGGTAAACAATTATGCCTTTGATATACAGGAGTTCTATAATAATCTGCCTGAAAGCAAGGCGGATTTTGCCTATGCAGAAAATAAATGGACGGTAAAACAGGTATTGCAGCACCTTGCGGATGCGGAACGCGTTTTTGCTTACCGGGCCTTGCGCATAAGCCGCGGCGATGCAACGCCACTGGCTTCCTTTGATGAAAATACTTATGTTGAAAATGGTTTTGCAGAAGACAGAAGCCTGTCTTCGCTTAAGCAGGAATTTAATTCGGTTCGCGCTGCCACTGATATATTCCTGTTAGCTCTAAATGAAGACCAGGTTAAGCGTATGGGCACGGCTTCCAATAATGCGGTTTCGGTAAATGCCCTTGCTTATATTATTTACGGCCATCTTTTACATCACCGCAATATTTTGCAGGAACGTTATGGTGTTTAGTCCCTTCAATTTAGAAAGATACCTGTATTTTCAGGATTTTCGTTTTATTGTGCAACGGCTGTTTAAACTCCTAAGCCTCAAAAATATATGGCTGAATAAAAACCGGAAACCTGCCAACCGGATGAACCCATAAGCCGGTGAACTTGTACATATTCAGCAAAAAACCTTAAACTTTAATATATTTGCGCCCATTTTATCGTTATGAGCGTACAGCAAGACAACCGTTTCCAGGCAATAATTTCCCATGCTAAAGAATATGGATTTGTATTCCCTTCCAGCGAGATATATGATGGTTTGAGCGCTGTTTACGATTATGGCCCGTATGGTAGCGAGTTGAAAAAGAACATCCGGGATTACTGGTGGAAAAGCATGACGCAGATGCATGAAAACATTGTGGGTATTGATGCTGCTATCTTTATGCATCCAACCACCTGGAAAGCCAGCGGCCACGTGGATAGTTTCAGCGACCCGATGATTGATAACAAAGACAGTAAGAAACGTTATCGCGTAGATCATCTCATTGAAGCGCATGCCGATAAATTAAAAGAAGAGGGTAAAGAAGACCTGGCTAACTCTATTTTAAAAAAATTGGAAGAGCTGGATGCAAAAGGCGATTTGGCGGGTTTGAAAAAGCTGATTGATGATAATAAAATCGTTTGCTCCATAAGTGGTACTTCCAACTGGACTGATATACGCCAATTCAACCTCATGTTCAAAACGGAGTTTGGGGCGGTTGCCAGCGATAATCCTGATGATAATATTGTTTACCTGCGGCCTGAAACCGCACAGGGTATCTTCGTGAACTTTTTGAACGTACAAAAAACGTCAAGGCTTAAAATCCCCTTTGGTATTGCACAAACCGGCAAGGCTTTCCGCAATGAAATTGTTGCCCGCCAGTTCATTTTCCGCATGCGCGAATTTGAGCAGATGGAAATGCAGTTCTTTATTCGTCCCGGCACACAAAAAGAATGGTATGAATACTGGAAAGAAGAAAGGCTGAAATGGCATTTAAGCCTCGGCATTCCGGCAGAAAAATACCGTTATCATAACCATACCAAACTGGCGCATTACGCTGATGCCGCTTTGGATATTGAGTATGAATTCCCCATTGGTTTTAAGGAGGTTGAAGGCATACATTCAAGAACAGATTTTGATTTAAGCCAGCATCAAAAATACAGTGGTAAAAAACTTACCTATTTTGATAATGAGCTTAACCAGCATTACATTCCTTACGTAATTGAAACTTCCATTGGCTTAGACAGGATGTTTTTACTCATCTTAAGCCATGCATACCAGGAAGAAAAATGGGTAAAGGAAGATGGTAAAGAAGATAGCCGCGTGGTATTGCGCATTCCGGCCAAAATTGCCCCGGTTAAATTAGCGGTATTGCCGCTGGTGAAGAAAGACGGCTTGCCGGAAATTGCGAGAAGCATTATTACCGAATGCACACCTTACTTTAAATGTTTTTACGAAGAAAAAGATACGATAGGCAAACGTTACCGCAGGCAGGATGCAGTGGGAACCCCTTTTTGCGTTACGGTAGATCACCAGACAAAAGAAGATGGAACCGTTACAATAAGATACAGGGATACTATGAAACAGGAGAGGATACCCGTAAAAGAAATCAAAGACAAATTACTGGATTTGTTAATTTTCAGTGCATAACTGAAGCTAACGCAGTAAACTATTTTATAACCTGATCCGTATAAATACGGAATAACTATTTGCGTTTTTGAAAACCAATAATATAGATCTATGATATCATTAGCAGTTGCCGCGGTTGTGGCATTTTGCCTGGGTTTATTGTATAAAAAGGCAATGGTAACCAAGCAAAAAAAGAGAATACTTCGCCTTGAAGATGAAATGCTTTCTAATCATTCAACCATATTAGGCCTTGAAAAAAAGATAGCTGAACTTCAGAAAGAAAGTGAAAATTATAAGCCAACTGACCGCAATCTAAAAATCTCCTAACCATACAGTTCCAGGTGTATAGATTTTTTATCATATCCCATTGAAAGGATATTTTGTTTTGCTTCATCAATCATATTTTTCCATCCGCATAAATAGAAATCAGCATTGGGCTTTTGTGCATTAAGAATGTCCTGGTAAATACCGTGCACATAACCATGCCTTATTGTTTCATTCTCTTTATCTTCCCTGGAATAAGAGGGCAGGTAATAAAAGTTGCTAAGTACCTGGCTGGCAGCCTTCATTTCCTCGCCGTATAAACTATCGCATAATTTACGGCAGCCGAAAATGAGGTAGATATTTTTATGTTCAAGGTTATGCAGTTGAATGTAATTTATCATTGAGCGGAAAGGGGCGATGCCCGTTCCGGTACAAATAAAAAACAGGTCCTTATCTATCTGTTCAGGTAAGGTAAAAACACCCTGCGGCCCGCGCACAGGAACTTCAGTTCCAATTGTAACTTCGTTAAAGAGATAATGCGTGCCTGCCCCGCCTTCCAGCAATACAATAACCAACTCTATTATATTCGTTCCATCGGGGTGCGAAGCAATGGAATAGCTTCTCCAGCGTTTAACAGGCTTATCGCCAATCGGCAAATCGAGCGTTACAAACTGGCCGGGTTTAAAATTAAAAACCGGGAGCTCCGGTATCTCAATCCAAAAACGCAGTACAGCTTCATTAATTTTTTCAATCCTGGTAAACCGGCCTGTTCTCCAAGGTTCTGGCATAGCAAAATTTTAAGGTAAGATACAATTCAAAGTTTTTAAAAGCAAGTATTTATGTTTTTTTTCAGAATCAAAAAGCATTGGCGCCTTTGATGAAAGGTTGATTTAATAAAAGCGGTTATTTGCGGTTTTTGTAAAGTATTTATGCACATTTTTGCGGGTATTTGCATTTTAACTATGATTTCCTTCTATATTCGTTAACGAAACGAAAGCTTGCTATGCTTAAAAGGGAAAGGCAATCATTAATACTGCATGAGGTGAACCTGCACAATAAGGTGTTATCTGTTGATTTAAGTAAAAGGATCAATGTTTCTGATGACACTATTCGCCGCGATCTGCACGAGTTATCAAAATCCGGGAAAATTATAAAAGTGCATGGAGGCGCCTTATCGCCGTCATTTTATAATTCACATTCAACACCCAAAAGCATTTATGCTTACGAGGAAAAGAAAATAATTGCAGAAAAAGCCGTGCGGCTCATAAAAGATGGAATGTTTGTTCATTCCAGCGGCGGTACCACCATAATTGAAATGGCGAGAATATTACCGCATAACCTGCATGCCACTTTTATATCCGGCAGCATACCTGTATTGTCTGAATATATCCTTCATCCAAATATAGAAGTAATAGTGGTTGGCGATAAGGTTTCAAAAAGCTCCATGATAACCGTGGGCCCGGATGCTATCTCCAAAATAAAGGAACTGAGGGCAGATTTGTGTTTTTTGGGTGTAAACGCCATTAATACCACCGGCGTATCAGATAACGATTGGGAAGTGGCGCAGGTAAAAAAAGTAATGATAGAATCATCAGATAAACAGGTTTGCTTAACCATTTCAGAAAAGCTCAACACAAGGCAGCCTGTACATATTTGCGGTCTCGACAGGATTGATATGCTTATAACCGAATTATCTCCTGATGATGAGAAACTCAAGCCTTATAAGGATGCGGGAATCAAAGTCTTGTAATTTTTTAAGTGAACTGTAGACTTTATAGCTATTCAAAATTGAATGGCAGTTTTATTTATTCTTATTTAATTATTCTTAATCACAAAAAAGAGCATTTATGCGGGCAATTAAACACTTATTTTTTTCCTTTCTGCTCACATTAACCTGTTGTTTTTGTTTTGGCCAAACAAGAACAGTTAATGGCAATGTATCTGCAGCAGGAACCAATTTACCACTGTACGGTGTTACAGTAACGGTAAAGGAAACTAAAATTTCCACTATCTCCGATTCTTCGGGCAATTTCACCATTAACGCTGCACCGGCCCAAACACTTCTGCTATCCTATGTTGGATATGCAGATAAGGAAGTTGTTCTGGGCAATGCAAACACCATATCTGTTTTATTGGACAATGCTTCAAACGCACTGGAAGATGTGGTTGTGGTGGGTTATGGTTCCCAGAAAAAGGCAAACCTTACAGGCGCTGTTTCAACAATTGATGTGTCAAAAACATTAACCAACAGGCCAATTGCCGACGTGGGCAGGGGGCTGCAGGGTTCAGCCTCAGGCTTAAGTGTAACTATACCAAGTGGTGAAGTAGGTTCTGACCCTATTATAAAGATAAGAGGTGTAATGACTTCTTTCCAGGGCACCAGCACACCGCTGATACTTTTAGACAACGTTGAAATACCAAGCATCCAGATTGTAAATCCAAACGATATTGCTTCTATTACCATATTGAAAGATGCGGCTGCAGCTTCCATTTATGGTGCAAAAGCATCTAATGGCGTTATATTGATTACTACCAAAAAAGGTTCAGGCAGCAGCAAGCCGCAGGTTACTTATTCAAATAATTTCTCCTGGCAAAATGTATGGAAAGATTTTGAGATTGGCCAGGTGAATGCCCTGAAATATACTGTGGATGCGGCTGAACGTGTGGGGCACTTTCACACCAACCGGAGCTTTCTATTATGTGGACAGGGCCAGTTACCTGAGATCAGTAGAATGGCAGAAACTATATGGCGGAAAGATAGGGCCTGATGATCCTACCGTCTTTGGCCGCGACTGGTATGTACAGGGAGCAAGTAATCAAAAGATGGGCGTGAGAACTTACGACCCTTATGATTATATGATCAAAGAATGGGCGCCTACCCAGCAGCATAATATTTCTGTTGGGCAAACATTAAATAAAACTACTTATAACATCGGGCTGGGATATTTGGATCAAAGCGGTATGATAAAGCCAGCTAAAAAAGACGATTTCACCCGGTATAATGCTTCGCTTAGACTTTCAAACGAAATAAATAAATACATTACTGTTCGTGCAGGGGCTATGTATTCAAGAAGAAATAAGGAATATCCGTATGTTACCAGTTCTACCACTGCCGATCCCTGGCTTTACCTGTACCGGTGGGGCTCGCTGTATCCCTTTGGTAATGATGAAAACGGCGATCCCATCCGCAGCCCGGTAAGCGAAGCCGGTGCTGCCAACACAGCAAACATTCTCCAGAATTATATGAATGTAAACGCTGGCGCTACCCTTAATTTTACCCGTAACTGGACATTCGATTTTGACTATACTTTCTCTAACCAGGAAGAAATATGGAACCGTCCCGGAACGAGATATACGGCACGTAACTCATGGGTAGCGCCCAAAGCAAGAGTGGATGACAACGGCGGTCCCATTTATGTGGACAGTACCGGAAACGTGGTATCTGCCACGGCACCCGGCGCCATGCCCGCTTTTGATCTGTCTTATGATACTTATACTTCTTTGGGTGCAAATCCTGATCACATTTATCGCCGCACTACTAACTTCCACAGCAGCACCATCAATGCTTATACAACTTATAACCTGAATTTGAAAGATGACCACAGGTTTAAATTCATGCTTGGTATTAACCGGGTGGCTGCCCAAACCGAATGGCAATCACAGCAGGTGAACCAGCTGACAGACATTCATAACCCTGAGTTTAGTTTTGCTGTTGGCTCGCCGCCAATCGTAGATGGCGATAAATTCTGGGAATCACAATTAGGTTATTTTGGCCGTATTAACTACGCCTTTAAAGATAAGTATCTTATTGAAGGCAACCTTCGCTATGACGGTTCATCCAAATTTCCCCGCGACCTGTGGTGGAGATGGTACCCTTCAGTTTCTGCAGGCTGGGTAATATCAAAGGAAAACTTCATGCTTTCACAGGATGTAGTGAGCTTTTTCAAAATAAGAGGTTCATGGGGAACTATTGGTGATCAAACAGTGCCGAACACTTTGTATTTGCCGCTCATGTCCAGCGGCCTTTCCTCCTGGATTGGTGCTAACGGGTCGAGGGCTGTTACGGTTGGAACACCACCGGCCATTGTAAATAATATTACCTGGCAGGACATTCAAACAAAAAATCTTGGTGTTGACCTTGCATTCTTCGAAAACAAGCTGTCTGTTACTTTCGATCTTTTCCAGAGAAATACCAGGAATATGATTGTTCCGTCTGAAGGCATACCTTATACTTTCGGCACAGGCGCCCCACAGGGAAATTTCGGCTCGTTACGCACAAACGGGTGGGAACTTACTGTTGAGTTTAACCATAGGTTTAAAAATGGCCTGGGCGTGAATTTCAGGGGAAATATTTCAGATGCAAAAACGCATATCCTGGAATATGGCACATCTACCGGTGTGAACAGTTATTACAATGGAAAAGATATAGGGGAAATATGGGGCTATCGCACAGACAGGCTTTACCAGGCAAGTGATTTTGAATTAGGCCCCGATGGCAACCCGCAGTTAATTACACTTACAGCAGATGATGTGCCTGAAGAATATGCAGGTAAAAAAGCTAACCAGTTAAAACCTGGGGCACATGGGGAAAAGCCAGTTTACCAGGTATTCCTTCAGAACTCGTCCAACTTCTTCTTTGGGCCGGGCGATGTGAAGTTTAAAGACCTGAATGGCGATGGCGTTATCGATAATGGCAGCGCAACCCTGGATGATCATGGCGACCTGGCTGTAATTGGTAATTCCACACCAAGATATGAGTATGGGTTCAGGATTGGCGCGGATTATAAAGGCGTTGACATCAGCCTGTTTTTCCAGGGCGTGGGCAGCCGCCAGATATGGGGCGATGGATTTTTAGCCATTCCGGGATATAACTCTGCAGATGGCGCCATGCCTGCAGCTATTGCCGATAACTATTGGACGCCGGATAATACCAATGCATTTTATCCTGCTGCTTATAATAATGCCGGCAGCAATTCTGCTAATAATATACAGGTGCAGGACAGGTATTTATTAAACATGGCTTACCTGAGGCTTAAAAACCTTACCGTAGGGTATTCCTTCTCGCCAGACCTGCTTAGAAAAGTGGGCGTTAACTCTTTCAGGGTTTATGGCGCGTTGGAAAATTTCATCACCTGGGACCATCTCAGGGGATTACCCATTGATCCGGAAGCTATTAATGGTTATTCCATGTGGAATACATCAAACTATAACCTGGGCCGTACCGGTATAGGCACGCCCGCATTCAAAAGCATATCAATAGGTGTTCAATTAAACTTTTAAAATTATCATGATGAAACCGAACACGATAAAAATATTTAATGCACATGGAGCTGAGTATGCGAGGTTCCGTCCGGCAAATAAAAACTCAAAAAATATTCGGATGAAAATATATAAATATATCTGCGGTTTTGGAATAGCATGCATGCTCTTCACTTCCTGCAAAAAAGATTTCTTAGACAGGCCGCCGCTTACGAGTTATGTGGATGCGGACGGACAATACTGGAGAAATGAAGACGACATCCGCATGTATGCCAATGGTTTTTATACCAATTATTTTAACGGGTATAACACTTCCTTTACAGCAGATTACACACCAGTACGCGGCTATACATTTAATGATGATTTAACCGGTAAAAACGTTCAGTCTAATTTTGAAAGTTCAGTGCCTTCATCAAGAGGTTCAACTTCCGAAGCTGCGGCCTGGATGTCTCAATACGCTGGCCCTACATGGGATTTTGCGTGGGTGCGCAAAGCCAACATTTTTATTGACCGTATGGATAATATAGCAAAAGCAAATATTACAGATGAGGCTTACCGGCATTGGAGCGCTGTGGCCAGGTTTTTCAGGGGATTTGAATATTCCCGTCTGGTTAGTGTGTTTGGCGATGTGCCTTATTATGGCAGGGTGGTTAAGGAAAGCGAACTGGATAGTTTGTATAAAGACAGGGATAACCGGGGAGATGTAATGGATAAAGTGTATGATGATTTTAAATTTGTACTGGACAATATCCGTGACGATGATGGAGCGTTGTTTTTAAACAAAACCATTGCCGCCGCTTTTATCTCCAGGTTTATGCTGTTTGAAGGAACGTATGAACATTATCATTCCTTAGATGCTGCAAGGGCTAAGAAATACCTTGAATTTGCAGTTGATGCCGCAAATGTAGTAATGGGTAGTGGTAAATATAATTTTGGCAGCGATTTTAAAGCATTGTTTTCTTCCGAAAACCTCGCCGGCAACCCGGAAGTGTTATTATACAGGAAATATGACGCCGCTTTGTCAATAACCCATTGTATAGGTTCTTATTCTAATGGCACTGAAGTAGTAGGGGTGGATCCAAATCTTGTATTGGCCAAATCGTTTATTATGAATGATGGTAATGTTTGGGAGCATTCTTCCGAGCCGGGTGCTGATGATTTTTCCATTGCCAATCTTGCCAAAACAAGAGACCCACGTTTTGAAGCTTCATTTATTGATAATGCCAACCCGGCTTCCGCAACCCTGTTGTATGGATATAAATTTGCATCCAGGGAAGCTATTACTTACATAGGAAAAACTTATCCCGCTGCTTGGGGAAGCAATACAAACACAAGTGATGCGCCGGTAATAAGGTTAGGCGAAGTAGTCTTAAACTGGATTGAAGCAAAGGCTGTTCTTGCACAATATTATGGCGGTCCTTCAGTTACGCAGGCAGACCTGGATCAGTCAATCAATGCTATCCGTAGCCGTCCTTTAGATGCAGATGCAATTGCAAAAGGCGTGCAGAAAACAGCTCCGCTTACATTATCAGCGCTTCCGGACGACCCGGAAAGAGATGCAGATGTACCGGCATTAATATGGGAAATCCGGAGAGAAAGAAGGATGGAATTTGTATTTGAAGGTTTCCGTTTATTAGACCTGAAAAGATGGAAGAAACTTCAGTATATGGATTTCAGCACTAATCCCGATTACTTTCTTGGTCCCTGGGTGAACCTGCCTGTTGAACTGCCTACAGCTTTAACTGATGCAGCCGCTTCAAAAGGGAATGTAAAAGTGAAAAAGGCAGGCGGCACAATCGTTACCTATGACGGAACAAATGCAAGTGATATGGTAGGCTTTTGGGTGGTAGAGAATGCTGCAAACAGGGATGGATTTTCAGATAAGAATTACTTATCTCCTGTGGGGCAAACGCAGATTGATGAATACCAGGATAAAGGTTACACGCTTTCTCAAACGGAAGGCTGGTAATAAAATTGTTGCATGTAAAGCACAGGTGTAAAAGCCTGTGCTTTTTTATTTTATAAGCATGAAGAAAGTACTGTTTGTTATTGTATTTATATGGAGCTTTGGTTCAGCGAAAGCCCAGGACGGTTTTACGTTTGCACATGTTTCCGACATACACATCGGGAGTAATAATTCAGAAGATGATTTACGCAGAACAGTGCAAAGCATCAACAACGATTCGTCCATTTCATTTGTAATTCTTTCCGGCGACATAACCGATTTTGGTTCTGATGCTGAGTTTATTGTTGCCAAACAAATTCTTGATAGTTTAAATAAACCGTGGCACATTATTCCCGGCAACCACGATGCCAACTGGAGTGAAAGCGGTACAAACAGTTTCAAAAAAATATTCGGTGGTGAAACATTCTTCTTTGAATATGGCGGTTATTATTTTATCGGCACAGCCTGCGGGCCAAACATGCGCATGAGCCCTGGCCAGGTGCCAAGGGAAAATGTTGTATGGCTCGATTCTGCCTTAAAACATCTTAAGAATAAAAAGCAGCCTATCATTTTTGTAAACCACTATCCAATGGATAGTTCTTTGAATAACTGGTACGATGTAATTGATCTTCTAAAAACAAAAAATACGCAACTTATTATATGCGGGCATGGCCACGCAAATCACCAGTTTAATTTTGAAGGCATACCTGGTATTATGGGACGCTCTAATCTTCGCGCAAGAAAAGATGTGGGCGGTTATAACATCGTTACCATAAAAAATGATACGGTAATTTATACAGAACGCAATCCCGTTACGCAAGGAGAAAAGCAATGGGCGGAGGTGGCTTTGTATAAACACAATTTCAAAGCAGATACAACAACATATTACCGGCCATCGTATGCAGTTAATTCAACTTACAAAAATGTAAAAACGGTTTGGGAATTTACAGATAACAGCGACATAGGTTCCGGTGTTGCAATACCAGGTAATCTTGTTATAGCAAGCAATTCAAAAGGGTTTATTTATGCGTTGAATATTAATAACGGGAAGAAGGTATGGTCGTATAAAACCAGGGGGAAAATTTATTCAACGCCTGCTGCAGAAAATAATTTTGTTGTAGTTGCATCAACCGATAACAATATCTATTGTTTGAACACAACTAACGGAAAGCTGCATTGGAAATTTGAAACCCATAAGCCAATCGTTGCTTCGCCCTTAATAAAAAATGATGTGGTTTACATAGGTTCAGCCGATGGAAAATTCCGCGCCTTTGATTTGCAAACAGGAAAATTAAAATGGAGTTACGATGGTGTAAAAGGCTTTGTGGTTGACAAACCTTTATTCTATAATAATAAAATATACTTTGGCACATGGGGCACAGAATTTTATGCATTAAATGCGGATGATGGAACGCTTGCATGGAATTGGAATAATGGTTCTGCCAACAGGATGTATTCACCGGCGGCATGTTATCCCGTTGCTGCTAACAACAGCGTTTTTATCGTTGCGCCTGATCGTTATGCAACCTGCTTTGATGCAGAAACAGGTAATGTTATCTGGCGTAAACAAGACCCTGCAAACAGGGTGAGGGAATCAATGGGATTATCAGAAGACAGTTCATTGGTTTATGCAAAAACAATGGAAGGAGAGGTGATTGGTATTTCAACCAAAGCCGACAGTATGCAAATTGATTTCAAATTAAATACTAGCTTGGGATATGAAATTGCGCCAACAGCAATTGTTACAAATAATGGTTTAATCTATGTGCCTTCTGATGATGGAACTGTTGTTGCCATAAATAAAGACGGGTCTATTTTATGGAAACATAAAATTTCAAATGCGCTTGTTACAAATATTACTGCCGCGTTAAATAGCAGGATCATCGTAACTACAATGGACGGGAAGGTTGTGTGTTTGGAAACAGTTCGATGATTTTTATTGTATTTTTACAAGTAAATTTTTTGTATGGCACATATAGAGGGCATTGAAGAAATAAAGAACAACGATGGTCGTTTAACGCATGTTGTAATAGATGTACACAAACATCCTGAAGCTGTTGGCAAACTGAAAGAGATGGGCCTGGTTGAAAAAACACAATTTGAAAAGGACTGTGAAGATGCGATACCGGTAGATGAAGCTTTTAAACAGGTGTACGACTTTATAAATAGCCTTAAATGGGACAAGTAATAGCTAAACCATCCGTAACCAGAAAATTAAATAAGTTAGTCAGCATTCTTTATAAAAAAGAATATTTTAGTTATAGGGCTTCAGCTATTGAATATGTAAAGGGAATAGAAAATTTTATAAACACCATTCCAACCCAACAGGCTTATCATACCACCAACCCAAAATACGGCTTGTTTTATTGCATGTACAAACCTAACCGCCACACAGCCTGGTATATAACTTTTGATACCGATGGTGAAACATGGCTGGTGAAAAACATCTTTAATAATCATACAACCGATTATCCTGAATATATAAAGGCATAAATGAGAGTTGTTGCGGGAGAATATTTTTAAATTATCATTCCCTTAAACTCAAAGATTTAATATTTGCCTTTGAATGAATTAACTTTGCACCGCGTTTATGAATCTTGGTGCGTTACTTGAAAAGTACAAACAACATCCCCGCCTTTTTCACCTGGCGGACAGGCTTACTTTTGCCGATACTCAAAAAATATTTCTTAAAAACTTACAGGGAAGCAGCGCCGAATTTGTTTTAGCGGCTTTGTTTGATAAATATCAAAATGATAAAACAAACAATGCAGCAACACATTTGGTTGTTTTGAATGATGCGGAAGAAGCCGCTTATTTTCACAATACACTGGAAAATTTAACACAAGCATTGAACCTGTTTTATTTTCCTTCTTCTTTCAAAAGCAAAAAAGATTTTAAACATCTTAACAGCAGCCATGTTATGCTGCGTACAGAAGCTTTAACCAAAATGTCTGTTGCACCTTCAGGTATTATTATCACTTATCCTGAAGCGTTGTTTGAGAAAGTTGTATTGTCAAAAACGTTAAGCAGTAACATCATTCACATAAAAACAAATGATACGCTTAACCTTGACAGTTTGCTTGAATTGTTTGTGATGTATGGTTTTGAGCGCACCGATTTTGTATATGAACCGGGCCAGTTTGCTTTGCGTGGCGGTATCCTGGATATTTATTCTTTTGGCAATGAAAAACCTTACCGTGTTGAGCTATTCGGCAATGATGTTGACAGCATTCGCATATTCGATCCGGAATCGCAGTTAAGTGAAAGAAAATTATTACAGGTTTCCATCATACCAAATATTGATACACAGTTTGAAAGCGATGAGAAAATTTCCCTGCTTGAATTTTTACCTGAACAAACTGTAGTTTGGATTAAAGACTGGGATGTTATCCGGGAAGTGATACATGAACAGGAAGAACAGTTGGGAGATTATCTGGAATCCATAGTCCATAGTCCACAGTCCACCGAAGAAGATGATGATAATACAATATTAAAGACGGTTGAACTGAAAGACTTTGTTCCTGCTGCAACAATTGAAAGGCAAATACAGCAACATCATTTGGTGGAATTTGGTTATAAGCCGCATCTCTCCAATTTTGAAATTGAATTAAACACTAAACCGCAACCTGCATTTAACCGCCAGTTCGATCTTTTAATAAAAGATTTAAAAACGCATGAAGCTAAAGGTTACGCGTTATACATTTTTGCAGAACAGGCAAAGCAGTTGGAGCGTTTACATTCTATCTTTAATGATCTTAATACAGATATTCAGTTTACACCCATTGCCACGTCCATCCATGAAGGCTTTATTGATGATGATGTAAAAGTGGTTTGTTATACAGATCACCAGATATTTCAGCGTTATCATAAATACCGTGTTAAGCAGGCTTATAATAAAAATAAAGCGCTTACACTTCGCACGTTGAAAGAATTACAGCCCGGAGATTTTGTTACGCATATTGATCATGGCGTGGGTACTTACAGCGGCTTGCAAAAAATTGAAGTGAATGGCAAGCTGCAGGAAGCTGTAAGGATTATTTATAAAGACGGTGATATTTTATATGTGAATATTAATTCACTGCATAAAATATCAAAGTTTACAGGAAAGGAAGGTACAGCACCAAAGGTTAATAAACTTGGCAGTGATGTATGGAACAGGCTGAAAGAAAAAACCAAAACGAAGGTTAAAGAAATTGCGTTCGATCTTATTAAATTATACGCTCAACGCAAGGCGCAGCAAGGCTTTGCGCATACGCCGGATAATTATATGCAAACCGAACTTGAAGCATCCTTTATTTATGAAGACACACCCGACCAGGCAAAAGCAACAGAAGATGTAAAACAGGATATGGAGAAAGCTTCACCAATGGACCGCCTGGTTTGCGGCGATGTTGGCTTTGGTAAAACAGAAGTGGCCGTGCGTGCTGCATTTAAAACCTGTGTTGATGGTAAGCAGGCTGCTGTGCTTGTGCCCACAACCATTCTTGCGTTTCAGCATTATAAAACTTTCAGTGAGCGGTTGAAAGATTTTCCTGTAACCATAGATTATATCAATCGTTTTAAATCTGCCAAAGAAAAAAAGGAAACACTCAAAAAAGTTGAAGAAGGAAAGATCGATATTATTATTGGCACACATGGTTTGCTTGCCAATAGCGTTAAGTTTAAAGATCTCGGTTTGATGATAATTGATGAAGAACAGAAGTTTGGCGTGGCGCATAAAGAGAAATTAAAAACATTAAAAGCAACAGTTGATTGTTTAACCTTAACGGCAACACCCATACCAAGAACATTGCAGTTTAGTTTGATGGGTGCAAGGGATTTAAGCATCATCAATACACCGCCACCTAACCGCCAGCCCATACAAACGGAAGTGGCCGTGTTTAATGAAGATGCCATTCGCGATGCGATCTATTATGAAACAGAACGTGGCGGCCAGGTTTTCTTTATTCACAACCGCGTGCTTGGTTTGGCCGAAATGAGTGCGATGATACAAAGCCTTTGCCCCGATTTAAGTATAACATTTGCGCACGGGCAAATGGAAGGCAATAAACTTGAAGAAAGATTATTGGATTTTATTGACAGGAAATACGATGTATTTGTGTCCACCAATATTGTTGAAAGCGGTGTTGATATTCCGAACGTAAATACTATCATTATTAATAATGCGCATCAATTTGGATTAAGTGATTTGCATCAATTGCGTGGCCGCGTTGGGCGCAGTAATAAAAAGGCATTCTGTTACTTGTTTGCGCCGCCAATGAGCACATTGCCTACTGATTCAAGAAAGCGTTTGCAAACATTGGAGCAATTCAGTGAATTGGGCAGTGGTTTTCAAATTGCCATGCGCGACCTGGATATTCGTGGCGCCGGCAATTTATTAGGCGGCGAACAAACCGGCTTTATGGCTGATATTGGTTTTGAAACTTATCAGAAAATTTTGGATGAAGCCATACGTGAATTAAAGCGCACTTCTTTTAAAGATGTATTTAAGGAGGAGATTAGCAGGCAGGATGATTTTGTAAGCGATTGTACCATTGATACCGATCTTGAAATTCTTATTCCTGATGATTATGTGGAAAGCATAACAGAACGCTTATCGCTTTATACAAGATTGGATAATTGTGAAAAAGATGAGGAGTTGCAGTCATTTGAAAAAGAATTGATAGACCGCTTTGGGCCGTTACCAAATGAAGTAAAAGATTTGATTACAACTGTGCGCTGCCGTTGGGCTGCGGTTGATTTGGGTTTTGAAAAGATGACATTAAAAGATAAAACGCTGCGCAGTTATTTCATCAATAAAAATGATTCGCCTTATTTTGAAAGCGACATATTTCAGGGCATTATGCAATACCTGCAAACCGGAACTAATAAAGCGAGGTTAAAACAAGTGGGTAAGAACTTTTTATTGGTGGTGAATGATGTAGATGATATGAATGTAATGTTATCTTTCCTGCAGCGTATGCATAATGCTGTTGTAAACAAACATGCCAGCACCGCAAATGCATAAAACATTATTTCATTCAATGAGGAAATCATTATATAGGTTATCGTTCCGCGAAGTCTCCAGGCTTTTCAAAATGCTTTTTATTATTTGCATTTGCTGTACCTTTTTTTCCTGCAACAGTAACGATGCATCTTCTTCCGCCAGGAAAGATGATTCAGTAAAAAACGCTTTGCAGCCTTTACTTGAATCGATGGAAAAGCAATTAAAAACATATCCTGACAGTGCGGGATTGCGCCTGCAATATGCGTTTACATTGGATAGCGTTAAAATGTATAAAGAGGCGCTTGCCCAAATGGATTCGTTAACCAATAAAGATTCTGCCAATTACGGTTTGTTTTTCGCAAAGGGTGAGATAGCGGAAGATGCAGGTGATACGGCGCTTGCCATAAAAAGCTATGCAAAGGCTGCCAACATTTATGAATCTCCTGATGTATTGCTGGCACTGGCAAATCTTTATGCAGAAATGAAAAATGAACGTGCTGTTTTATTATGTTCCCGCGTTAAAGCTTTAAGCCTGGGAAGGGCAGCAGATGCCAACTGCGCTTTTATAACAGGTGTATATTTTGCACGCACCGGCAAAGCAAATGATGTAGTGAAATATTTTGACGAATGTATTGCCAATAACTATACTTACATGGAAGCCTATATTGAAAAAGGGCTTGTTTATTTTGATATGAAGCAATATGACAAAGCGCTGTCTGTTTTTCAATTGGCATCAACAGTTAATAATTTATATGCCGATGCCTATTATTATATGGCGCGTTGTTATGAAATGATGAATAAAAAAGACAGCGCTGTTTTGCGTTTTAAGCAATCGTTACAGCTCGATCCCACGCTGGATGAAGCCAAAGCACACCTGAAACAATTGGGGGAATAAATATTTTGAGTTTTTAATTTTTACTTTTGATTTAAAAACAAACTATGTCTATCGTTGCGCCATCATTATTAGCTGCTAATTTTTTAAAGCTCGAAGATGAATGTAAAATGGTGAATGCCAGTGAAGCAGAATGGCTGCATCTTGATGTAATGGATGGTCAGTTTGTTCCCAACATCAGTTTTGGTATCCCGGTTATTGAACATGTGCGCAAAGCAACCACCAAATTCTGCGATGTGCATTTAATGATTGAAACGCCGGAAAACCTTGTGTCTGCATTTAAAAAAGCAGGTGCAGACAGCATTATTATTCATTATGAAGTTTGTGCTAACCTGCACCGCAATATTCAACAGATAAAAGAACTGGGCATGAAGGCTGCTGTTGCCATCAACCCGCATACACCTATTTTTATGCTGGATGATATTTTGGCCGACCTGCATCATGTTTTGATTATGACCGTTAACCCCGGTTTTGGCGGCCAGGAATTTATTCCGCACTCACTTAAAAAAGTAGAGAAACTTCGCCGTATGATTGATGAAAGAAAACTGGATGTTTTAATAGAAGTAGATGGCGGTATTACAGTTGAAAATGCGCAATCGCTGGTTAATGCAGGTGCTGATGTTTTAGTAGCGGGCAATACCGTTTTCAGTTCTGCTGACCCAAAAGAAACAATAAAAAAACTAAAAGCCTGCTCAAGGTAAATTATCGCCTTCCTTAATAATTTTTTCAGCTTCTTTTACAGCAGCGCCTTCTTCAATCTTTCCTTCCACTTCCAGCATGCGGATGGCTTTTGCACCCTGTAAAAATTCAGAAGCAAAAATGAATTCGTTCAGCCTTTCATTCTTGCTGAAAATAATATCCTTGTTAGAACCTTCCCATTCTTTTCTGCCTTTGTATAAATACATAATATGATCGCCTATTTCCATTACGCTGTTCATATCGTGGGTAACCACCACTGTTGTGATGTTGTATTCAGTAGTAATGTTTTTTATAAGCTGGTCAATAACCAGTGAAGTTTGCGGGTCAAGGCCGCTGTTAGGCTCATCGCAAAAAAGATATTTCGGGTTAAGCACAATTGCCCTGGCAATGCCCACACGCTTCTTCATACCGCCGCTTATTTCCGCCGGAAATTTCTTGTTCGAGCCTTCCAGTTCTACTTTTTCCAGCACTTCATTCACCCGCTTCTTTTTATCGCGGTAACTTAAGTTAGAAAACATATCCAGCGTAAAAATAATGTTCTGCTCCACCGTCATCGAATCAAATAAAGCTGAGCCCTGGAATAGCATGCCTATCTTTTGACGAAGTTCTGTCCTTTCTTCGCGGTCCATCTCCAGCATATTCTTGCCATCATACAAAATCTCGCCTCTGTCAGGCCTGAACAACCCAACAACGCATTTGGTAAAAACCGTTTTGCCGCTGCCGCTTGACCCAATAATAAGATTGCACTTGCCTGTATCCAGCACACCGGTTATATCTTCAAGTATAACCTTGTCGCCAAAGCTCTTTCTTATATTTTTTACTTCAATCATATCTATATGTTTCAGGTTGCTGTATCGGTAATGTTAATCAACAACAATTACAATACTTCCACCTGGTTCTTCAGCAAATCTTCAAACTCATCACGTTTTCTTATCAGTTGCGGTTTGCCATCTTTAAACAACACTTCCGCAGGTTTTAACCTCGAATTGAAATTACTGCTCATTTCAAAACCATAGGCGCCGGCATTATAAAAAACAAGATAATCACCTTCCCGCACTTCATTTAATTTTCTGTCCCAGGCAAACGTATCGGTTTCACAAATATTTCCAACAACCGTATAAATGCGCTCAGCGCCTTTTGGGTTTGATAAGTTTTCTATGCGGTGATAAGCCTCATAAAACATTGGCCTTATTAAATGATTGAACCCACTGTTTACACCTGCAAAAACCGTGGCAGTTGTTGTTTTTACTACGTTTGCCTTTACTATAAAATAACCGGCTTCACTTACCAAAAATTTTCCCGGTTCAAACCAAACTTCCAGCTTGCGGCTGGTTTCTTTTTCAAACTTTGTAAAAGCCTGTGCTAATTTCTTGCCAAGGTCGTGCACATCTGTTCTCACATCGTCATCGTAATAAGGCACTTTAAAACCACTGCCCAAATCAATCACTTCTATCTGCGGAAACTGGCGCGCCATTTCAAACATAATTTCAAGCCCGGCAATAAATACATTCGTGTCTTTTATTTCGCTGCCGGTGTGCATGTGCAGGCCCTGCACATTTAAACCTGTTGATTTAATGATGCGTTCAATATGCCTTACCTGGTGAATGGAAATGCCAAACTTGCTGTCAACATGCCCGGTTGAAATTTTAAAATTTCCACCTGCCATAATATGCGGGTTAAGGCGAATGAAAACAGGGTAGGAGCTTCCGTATTTATTGCCAAAACGTTCCAGCATAGAAATATTATCTATGTTGATATGCACGTTCAATAACTTTCCCGCTTCTATTTCTTCAAAGTCAACGCAGTTGGGCGTAAATAATATTTTATCGGGCGTAAAGCCGGCTTTTAAACCCAGTTTTACTTCGTTGATGCTTACACAATCGAGGCCAGCGCCCAGCTTATGCATTAACTTAAGAATATTGATATTGGTTAACGACTTGCAGGCATAAAAAAACTTAGCGTTACATTCTTTAAATGCCTTGTTTAATTCATTAAGCTGTTCTTCAATTTTTTCTGCGTGATAAACATACAGCGGTGTTCCAAATTCTTCTGCTGCTTCAATCAGTTGTTTTCTGCTCAAACTCTGGCTCATGTATAAAAAAATTATTTTGCGAATGTAAGCGAAGTGAGGATTTAAAAATGTTAGTTCTTTTTGAATAAAGCGGCAAACATGGTATCCGCTTTTTTACCGTAGCCTTTTATTAATTCCAGTTTTATCAATTCCAGTTTTAATTTTTGCTGAATAAAATCAGCAGTTGCTTCATTTTCCTTTTCAAAAACTGAACAGGTTATATAAAGAAAGAAGCCATTAGTTTTTAAATATTCAACCGCATTGCGCACAATCTTTTGCTGGCGTGCAGCATATTCTTCAATTTTTATTACATTAAAAAAATATAGTTGTTCCGGTGTTCTGCCCCAGGTGCCGCTGCCGGTGCAGGGTGCATCGCAGATGATGAGGTCGTAAGGGGAATTGGGAATCGGGAATTTGGAATTGGTAAGAGTTGATTGGTTGAAAAGTTGATTGGTTGAAGCGTGAGGAGTTGGAAATATGGAATTGGGAATTGGGGATTGGGAATTGGCCGCATCATACACAAAAGTTTTATATTTTTTGATGCCTGCTTTTGCAAAACGTTGTTTAAGGTTTTGTATGATGGATGAACGAATATCAGAAGCAGTTAATTCAATATTCTTTAATACATCATAAGCCAGTATTGATTTACCGCCGCTTCCCGCGCAGCAATCCCACACTGATATACGATTTTGAATTTCTTCTTTACTGATAGCTGATACCTGATAGCTGATAGCTGGCAGATGTTGCGCTGCTTCATATAAAAAAGAGCCCACCTGCTGCGAAGCATAATCCTGAATTACAGCTTCTTTATTAATATCTATAACTGAATTAATGTTGGTGGAAGGAGCGAGGCCGATGCAGCTTTCTTCTATAATGTTGTATTGAATGTTATGTGATTGCAGTTTATTTATAACCCCATTATTAAAACCAGGCCTTATTCTTAAGAAAACATCTGGTTGAATAAAGAAAGCTTTGGCGAAAGCATCATTATCTAAAGGTTTGCTGGCTTCATTATAAAACGGAAAAACGTCCTGCAACGAAAAGGAATATTTTGACTGAACAAATGCTATGCGTTTTTCTAAATTATTATGATTATTCAGCCATTCGCCTTCAAACAAAAATTTCCAGTTTTCAATATTATCATTGCAAATAAAAATGGCAAGCTTTAATCTTTCTTCTGCTGAAATAGTTGAAAAAGCTTTTCCCAGCCTGAAAAAATTATAGCAAACATGCGTTATAATCTTTCTGTCTCTCGAACCATGTTTTTTATGCTGCGAAAAATATTGTTTTAAGAAATGTTGTAACGGCATAGTTCCATCATACAACTGTATAATTTTTATAGCTGAATTAAAATACGATTGAAAACGCATGGCATTATTCAAAGAAGATTTTTACACGCTCATACATTAATTTATTGCTGGGCAAAGTGTTTAAAGTAGTGCCGCCTGAAAAACGTTTCAGCCCGAACAAACCTGCAAGATTGCCTTTATTGATAGCAAGTTCAAGATAACCCGCAGAATTAAACCAGGCAAGTCTTTCGCCCTGTTCAACTGATGCATAATTTTCACTAATGTTTACAATGCCGCCATCGTTGCGGGCAGGTAAAACTATCCTGAATTTTCTTCCCTTACGGTGTTCTTCAAATTCTTTTTTGGTAAGATTAATGACCACGTTTTCAAACTGGTCAATAAATATTATCTGGCTGTCAATCCAGTCAGGCCCGGCAGTTGAACGAAATGGATATTTTTCTTCAATGCCTGTAACCACATCGCCTATTGCCTGTAATGATGAACCATTTTCTATTGCATTCAGTGCTTTGGCAAAAGCTTCGGTGCAGCTTAATACACCTAATGCATTTGGTATTTTAACGGAAACAATTTCGGCAGGTTTTTCACCGGCGATCATTGTTAAGATGCCATTATCGGGGCAAACAATAAACTGGTTGTTATGTTTTGCAAGCAATAAATGATCAGGTGATTTTTCAAATAAATTAATAATTACAAAATGAAAAGCACCTGCGGGATAAAAAGAAAAAGCATTGGTGCAAACATAAGCGGCATGCAAATAATTATTGGCCACAAGCTGGTGTGTAATGTCTATAATTGAAGCTGAAGGAACAGCTTTTATAAGTTGCCCTTTAATAGCACCAACAACATAATCGCTTTGACCTATATCAGTAGATAATGTAATTACAGGCATGAATTGTAAATAACAGGCATTCGCTTTATTTAACCAAAACTCCTTTATTAAAAAAGAATTTATGCACTAATTTATCTGCAAGCTCAGGCATAAAACGGGTTAGAAAAATTGTTTGTTTTCCCTGTCCTGATAAAACCAGGGTACGTTTTCTTTTTTCAATGGCTTTTAAAATATGTTCAGCCACTTCCTCAGCGCTCATAAGGCTTTCTTCATCCAGCGGTGTTTCGCCCTGCGGCTGGGAATTTTTATTTAAAGCAACATTTCGAATATTCGATTTTGTGAAACCCGGGCAGGCCCACATTACGTTTACACCACTGTCCAGTAATTCTGTTCTTAGCGCTTCCATCCATCCCTGCAATGCAAATTTTGATGCGGAATAACCGCTTCTTCCCGGCAAGCCCCTGTAGCCTGCAATAGATGAAATAGCGGCAACAGTGCCTTTGTTTTTGAGTATATGAGGCAAAGCATATTTGGTGCAATAAACGGCGCCCCAAAAATTAATATCCATTACACGATGAATGGTTTCGAGGTCTGTTTCACTAAACAATGCCCGCATAGAAATGCCTGCGTTATTAATTAATATATGAATAGTACCAAAAGTGGTAATAGCCTGGTTAACCATACTCTTGCAATCAGCTTCGTTGCTTACATCTGCAGACAATGCCAGCAATGGCTTGCCTGCATATACAGTTTGTAAATGATACAGCTTGTCATAGTCACGCCCGCAGGTAACAACTTTTGCACCCTGCTGCATTAATGAATAAACGAGCGCCTTGCCAATTCCATCCGTGCCACCGGTAACCAATACTACTTTGTTTGTAAAAAACGACATATCATTTATTTGCCTGCAAATTTAGTTACTTGTAAAGGTTGTAGAAATGTAAATATTGAAAAGTAAGAAGAAAGATATTATTTAAGTTTTGGTGCAATATGTTTTTCTTCTATTTTTGCACTCCCAAAAACAAAAAGGGATGAACTCGTAGCTCAGCTGGTAGAGCACAACACTTTTAATGTTGGGGCCCTGGGTTCGAGTCCCAGCGGGTTCACGAAAGGTGCAAGCAATTGCGCCTTTTTTATTTTTAAGAGATTTGAAGAGATGATGGCTGATATGTTATTTCAGCCACTTCAATTATATAAAATTGAAACTATCTGTCTGCATTTTGATACGATTTGGTTTAATTCAGATAAGCTGCTTACCTATTTTTACAAAAGTCTATTAATAACAATTTAATCTTATTAAGGCCGGGTTTCATATTTAAGCTCAATGAGTAATAATAACAGTCTTTCCACAAAGCCGCATTACCTCATATTGGATGGATTACGTGGTGTGGCAGCCATTATCGTTGTAACTTTTCACCTTACAGAACCATTAGGAACCGGGCATCTGGATATTATTGTTAACCATGGCTACCTGGCTGTTGATTTCTTCTTCCTGTTGTCAGGCTTTGTAATCGGTTATGCCTATGACGACCGCTGGCATAAAATGACTGCCGGCACTTTTTTTAAGCGCCGTATTGAACGGCTTCAACCAATGGTGGTGTTAGGAATGACGCTTGGGGCAATTGGCTTTTACTTTACAGATTCAACCATCTGGCCTATCATCCATACCATTCCCCTGTGGAAAATGCTGCTTGTGATGTTTATTGGATATACTATCCTGCCTGTTCCTTTATCAATGGATATACGTGGATGGGAAGAAATGCACCCGCTCAATAGTGTAGGCTGGTCATTGTTTTTTGAATACATTGCCAATATTCTGTATGCCATCGGCATCAGGAAGTTCTCAAAAACAGCGTTGGGTATTTTAGTATTGATCTCGGCCATAGCACTCGCGCATTTAGCCATTACCAACGGCGATGTCAGCGGCGGCTGGACGTTAAATGCAGAACAGGTACGCGTGGGCATTACCCGCACTATGTATCCCTTCTTTGCAGGCCTGCTGCTTTCACGCATAGCTAAACCCACCCGCATTAAGAATGCTTTTTTATGGTGCAGCTTTTTAATTGCCCTTGTTTTATACATGCCACGCATAGGCGGTGCTGAACATCTTTGGATGAACGGAGTTTATGAATCAGTGTGTATCATCATTATTTTTCCACTTATTGTTTACCTCGGTGCCAGTGGCGCAATATATAGCCAGGCTGAACGCAGGATATGCAAATTCTTAGGCGATATATCTTACCCGCTTTACCTCGTGCACTATCCAATAGTGTATTTTTATGTTGCCTGGATCAGCAACCATAAAGGTGTTACCATCGCGCAGGCCTGGCCTTATGCGTTGTTAATTTTAATAGGTAGCATCGTTTTGGCGTATGCCAGTTTAAAATGGTATGATGAGCCGGTTCGTAAATGGCTGCGAAAAAAACTGGGATAGACGGGTTGATGAAATGAGAGATACCTGCAATGTATTCATATCAGTTTAAAACAATTGCAGTTGCTTTCCGGCTACTTGTTAATATCTTCCTGCATAAATTTCCCTGCTTTACCTTTGCACACTTTATTATGAAGGCGAGAACATTAAAACCTGATAAGGTAAATATTATTACACTGGGCTGCAGCAAAAACCTGGTTGACAGCGAGGTGCTTAGCGGCCAGCTAAAAGCCAATGAAATAAATGTGGTGCATGAAAATGCCAAACTCGATCACAACATTGTGGTGGTGAATACCTGCGGATTTATTGATAAGGCCAAAGAAGAAAGCATTAACACTATTCTCGCACAGGTTGATTTAAAGAAGCGTGGCAAGCTGGATAAAGTGTATGTTACCGGCTGTTTGAGTGAACGCTATCGGAATGACCTTGAATCAGAAATCCCGGAAGTGGATTCCTGGTTTGGAACATTGGAATTGCCTTTGATATTGAAAGAATTTGATGCCGATTATAAAAAAGAATTATTAGGCGAAAGATTATTAAGTACGCCAAAACATTATGCCTATTTAAAAATAAGCGAAGGCTGCAACCGCACTTGTGCTTTTTGCGCTATTCCTTTAATGCGCGGTAAACACATCAGCAAAACCATTGAAGAAATTGTAGCAGAAGCAGAAGGTTTGGTGAAACGTGGCGTAAAAGAAATCATGCTGATAGCACAGGAACTTACCTATTACGGTTTGGATATTTATAAAAAAAGAATGCTGGCCGACCTGCTGAAAAAATTAAGCGATGTGCAGGGCCTGGAATGGATTCGTTTGCATTATGCTTATCCTAACAAATTTCCCTTTGAAGTATTGGATGTAATGCGTGAGCGTGAAAACATCTGCAATTATCTTGATATGCCTTTGCAACATGCCAGTGACCGCATGCTGCAGCTAATGAAACGCCAAAGCACCAGAACAGAAATCATTGAAACATTAAATACTATCCGTGATAAAGTGCCGGGTATATGTTTGCGCACTACTTTAATAGCTGGCTTTCCAGGTGAAACAAAAGATGATGTGCAAGAACTGAAATCTTTTTTGCAGGAGCAACGTTTTGACAGAGTTGGCGTGTTTACATATTCACATGAAGAAGGTACCAGTGGCTATAACCTTGTTGATGATGTACCTGCTGCTGAAAAACAAAAGCGTGCAGAAGAAATAATGGAAGTGCAGCAGGAAATAAGCTATGAAAAAAATGCAGAAAAAGTAGGCAAAGTATTTAAAGTTATCGTAGATAAAAAAGAAGCAGGCCGCTATTTGGGCCGCACAGAATTTGACAGCGTTGAGGTGGATAATGAAGTAATTATTCAATCAGGCAAAAAATTACAGCCGGGCCAGTTTATACAGGTAAAAATAACCAATGCCTTCGATTACGATTTAGAAGGAGAAGTTATATAGAGCCGGTAACGGAACGTGTTGTTTAGTGCCTTAATTTGCATCCCAATGGATACACACTGTAGTTATGTTTCTTACGAAAAGACAGGATATTTTTCTAAGCTCGTTATTGATTATTTAAATAACGCTGAGGCCTTGCAGCCTTTTTATAACCTTCGTCCGCAACCGGAAAATGTGTCGGCTGCCATCGCTCAAAAGGAAGGTTTTAAACACCGCCAGGTTTTGGTTCAGCAGCTTCAGCAACAGTATGAAGGGTTAAGCGTTTCTGAAAAAACATCTTCTAATATTCAGTCGCTCTTAAATGAAAACACTTTTACTGTTACAACCGCGCATCAGCCCAATATTTTTACCGGGCCTTTATATGTTATCTATAAAATTTTTCATGTTATAAAAATTGCAGAAGAATTAAACGCTTCTCATAAAGAAAAACATTTTGTGCCGGTGTATTTTATGGGCAGCGAAGATGCAGATCTTGATGAACTGAATAATATTACCATCAACCAGATAAAATACACCTGGCAAACAAAACAAACCGGCGCTGTTGGCCGAATGTATGTTGATAAAGCTTTGCTGCAGGTGTTGAATGAAATAGAAGGACAGCTTAGCGTATTGCCGTATGGTAAAGAACTGATGGAACTTTTTCGTTCTGCCTATAAAGAAAAAACAAGTATTCAACAGGCAACGCTTCATTTATTAAATGGTTTGTTTGGAGAATATGGATTGATTGTTTTAATTCCTGATAATGCTGCTCTCAAAAAACTTTTTCAGCCTGTAATTGAAAAAGAATTAAAAGAACAATTTTCACATAAAGCTGTTGCTAAAACAACAAAACAGCTTGAAGCGCATTACAAGGTGCAGGCAAGCGGCCGGCAGATAAACCTGTTTTATTTAATTGATGATAAGCGGGAGCGGATTGAAGCCGAAGATGAAAAGTTCAAGGTTGAAAGTTTAAAATTGGAATGGTCGCTTGATGAAATATTAAAGGAACTCGACGAACATCCTGAACGTTTCAGTCCTAATGTTATTTTGCGTGGCGCTTTGCAGGAAACCATTTTACCGAACATTATTTTCGTTGGCGGCGGTGGAGAGCTGGCTTACTGGCTTGAGCTAAAAGATGTTTTTAATGCGGTGGATATTCCATATCCCATGCTTGTTTTGCGCAATTCATTTTTACTGGTAGATGAAAGAGCGGCAGGAAAGATAAAAGCGATGGATTTTGCTCCCGCCGATTTCTTTGAAGATGAACACCTTTTAATGAACCGGTTTGTGCACGAGCACAGTAATAACATCACCAGCCTTGAAGCAGAATTTACACAGGCAGAGTTATTGTATAATGAAATTTCGGGCATTGCTTCAAAAATAGATACCACGCTTGTTCAGCATATTGCAGCATTAAAAGTAAAAACGCTTAAGGGGCTTTCCGGCCTCGAGAAAAAAATGCTCCGTGCTGAAAAAAAGAAATATGTTACAGACCAGGTGCAGTTGCAAAAAATAAAAAAGCAACTTTTCCCTTCCGGTAACCTGCAGGAAAGAGTAGAGAATTTTTCGGCATTTTATACTGTTTCAAAGCCATCTTTCTTTAAAGATATTTTTGCAGCGTCAGGCGCTTTCAGCCAGCAGTTCGCTATATTGGTCCGATAAAATGCATATTGATGACAACAATAAAAACCAGGCATTGCTTATACACTATTGTATGCAAAAAATGAAGCTTTTTTTTAAAAATATATTTTCTGAGAAAACGCCTGTTTTTTACAAAAACTGGCTGTTCTGTGCAATTTTTGCCTATTTTGCCTGCCCTTTTTCACTAAAATCATATAAATAACCCCAAAAATTAAATTATGGATTATAAACAAATTCAGGAACTTATTAAGCTTGTAAATAAAAGCAACATAGGGGAATTGAGCATTGAAGAAAAAGATTTTAAAATATTAATCAAACAGAAAAGAGACAAAGTTTATCAACCTGAGATACAGCAATTCCCGGTACAGGCGCCGCTATATGTTCAGCCACAGGCCGCTGCTCTTCCGCAGCCGGTAGCCGCAGCAACTGCACCGGCACAGCAAACCGCAACTGCTCCTTTAAAAACAGATAATCTCATCACCATAAAAAGCCCGATGATTGGTACTTTTTATAAAAGGCCTGGCCCTGACAAACCAAATTTTGTAGAAGTTGGGGATGAAATTGCACCGGGTAAAGTTGTTTGCATAATAGAAGCCATGAAACTCTTTAATGAAATTGAAAGTGAAGTGAGCGGCAAAATTGCAAAAATACTTGTTGAAGATGCAAGCCCCGTTGAATTCGACCAGCCTCTGTTTTTAGTAGAACCAGCCTAAGTAAAAATTAAAAAATCAAAAGTCAAAACATCATTTGACATAACGCGATTTTAATTTTTAATTTTTAATTTTTAATTTATTAAAGTGTTTAAAAAAATACTCATAGCCAACCGTGGCGAAATTGCCCTTCGTGTTATAAGAACCTGCAGAGAAATGGGCATTAAAACGGTGGCTGTTTATTCTACTGCCGATAAAGACAGCCTTCATGTGCGTTTTGCCGACGAGGCTGTATGCATTGGCAAGCCTCAAAGCAGCGATTCTTATCTTAATATTCCGCATATAATTGCCGCATCGGAAATTACCAATGCTGATGCTATTCACCCGGGTTATGGTTTCCTGGCAGAAAATTCAAAGTTTGCACAGATATGCGGCGATCATGGTATTAAATTCATAGGGCCCACGCCGGCCATGATTAATGCTATGGGCGATAAAATAACCGCCAAAGAAACCATGATAAAAGCAGGCGTGCCTGTAGTGCCGGGCGGTGAAGGTTTATTAAAAGACCTGGATGAAGCCAAATCGCTGGCAAAGGAAATTGGTTATCCCATTATATTAAAAGCAACCGCTGGTGGCGGTGGCAAAGGCATGCGCGTTGTATGGAATGAAAGCGAAATTGAACGTGCTTATAATACCGCTAAAGCTGAAGCAGCCGCTTCGTTTAAAAACGATGGCATTTATATGGAGAAATTTGTGGAAGAGCCACGCCATATAGAAATACAGGTTGCAGGTGACCAGTTTGGTACGGTTTGCCATTTAAGCGAACGCGATTGCAGCATTCAGCGCAGGCACCAGAAATTGGTAGAAGAATCCCCTTCGCCTTTTATGACGCCTGAACTGCGTGAAAAAATGGGCGCTGCCGCTATTAAAGCTGCTTCGGCTATTAATTATGAAAGCGTGGGCACCATAGAATTCCTGGTTGATAAACACCGTAATTTTTACTTCATGGAAATGAACACCCGCATACAGGTAGAACATTGCGTTACAGAGGAAGTTATCAATTTCGATCTTATAAAAGAGCAGATTAAAATTGCAATGGGCGAAAGAATTTCCGGTGAAAACTATGCACCGCAAATGCACGCTATTGAATGCCGTATAAATGCGGAAGACCCGTATAATGATTTCCGGCCTTCACCCGGTAGGATAAATGTATTGAATACACCCGGCGGTCATGGTGTGCGTGTTGACAGCCATGTATATGCAGGTTATGTAATTCCGCCGTATTACGATTCTATGATCGGCAAGCTCATAACGGTTGCCCGCACCCGTGAAGAAGCAATTGATACCATGTACCGTGCTTTAAGCGAGTATGTAATTGATGGAGTAAAAACAACCATTCCTTTCCATCTTCAATTGATGAAGAACGAAGATTTCCGCAAAGGAAATTTCACTACCAAATTCCTGGAAACTTTTGTAATGGAATAAAGTAAAAATTAATAACCGATAAAAGGCCGGGAAGTGTAAAAGCTTTCCGGCCTTTTAATTACAGTCTATCTCATATAAATCTAATATTTCTAATATTGATTACAATACAAATCCAATATCTTTCATTTTACTTTGCAGTATGACGTACGCTGATACGCTTGCATATTTATACGAACAGTTGCCCATGTTCAGCCGCATTGGCACAGATGCTTACAAGAAAGATTTAACCAATACCAAACAACTTTGCGCTGCATTAAATAACCCGCAAAAAAAATTTAAGAGCATTCATATTGCAGGTACAAATGGCAAGGGTTCTGTTAGCCATATACTGGCGGCCATTTTGCAAACTGCCGGTTATAAAACAGGCTTATATACGTCGCCGCATTTAAAAGATTTCAGGGAAAGAATAAAAGTGAATGGTATAATGTGCACTGAAGAATTTATTATTGATTTCACTGAAAAAATTAAACCACAGTTTGAACGTCTCGAACCTTCTTTTTTTGAGATAACGGTTGCAATGGCGTTTGAATATTTTGCGCAGCAAAATGTAGATGTAGCTGTTATAGAAACGGGGCTTGGCGGCAGGCTTGACAGCACGAATATTATATTGCCTGAACTTTCAATCATTACAAATATTGGTTACGATCATACGCAAATACTGGGCGATACGCTTGAAAAAATAGCCTATGAAAAAGCAGGTATTATCAAGCAAAATATTCCTGCAATAATCGGCGAAGTTGTGGATGAAACAAGACCGGTTTTTCAAACGGCTGCCAAAGAAAAAAACGCACCGCTGATTTTTGCACAGGAAAATTTTTATGTGCAGGACTTCAACTATGAAAACAATCATTTGAAAGCAGAAGTGGTTGATGTGAGAAAAGATGAACATCATACTTTCCTGCTCGATTTGCCGGGCATTTATCAAACAAAAAATATAGTTACTGTTTTAGAAGCGGTGCATCAACTGCAGCTCAAGGGATGGCAAATAAAACTGCAGCATATACAAAAGGCTTTAAAACAAGTAAAACATCTCACCGGCCTTCACGGGCGATGGGAGAAATTAAAAGAAAACCCGGCTGTAATTGTTGATGTGGCGCATAATGCTGCGGGCATAAAACAACTGCTGGAACAACTTGAGCTTGAAAGCTATACCCGCCTGCATTTGATTATTGGATTTGTAAAAGATAAAGATATTGAAAGCATCCTGTCTTTGTTGCCTGTAACTGCGAATTACTATTTTACCAAAGCGCAATTGCCAAGGGCCCTAAACGAAAAAATGCTTGCCGGCCTTGCTGCTGTGCATGGCCTGAAAGGAAAATATTTTGAAGATGTAAATGCAGCGCTTTCTGAAGCCATTACCCGTGCTGATAAAGAAGACCTGGTTTTAATTTGTGGCAGCGTATTTTTAGTAGCAGAAGTAAATTTGTAACACGTTTTAATCCTGTATACGAAGCTAATTGTTTGCTCTATGATTAAACTTAAAAAACCGGCGCTGCTGCTGGCTGGCTGCTTTATATGCTTTGCCGACAATGCCCAAAGCCTTAACTGGTTGTTAGGTACATGGAATGGGTCATCCAGCGTTAATAAAACTGAACTCGTAAGAACCATCATAATAGATTCTACTGATGGCAATTCTTTTTTTGGTATAAGAACCAATGAAATAAAAGGCCGTCATAATATAAAAGTTGAAACGGCGCTCATCGGTTCTGTTGATGGTGAAACTATCGTGATTAAGAATGGTGCTGTGCTTTACAGGAAAAACCCGCCAAATGGCGAATGGAGCGATTGTTCAAACTGTAACTCTGAGAATAATATAACGATTGAAAATAGCAGGCTTGTTTTAACTACACGTATTTCTGGTTGTAAAAAGGAATGCAATGGCGTTACTGTTTACCATAAATCAATCTGCGATTTTGATTCAGCAACACAGCAATATCTTATTACCCGTTTTGGCGATGGTGCAGATGATCTTTCTGCATGCAAAGAAAAAACGCCTGCTGATATTGCCGCAGAAAAAAAGTATAACGATTCTGTTGCGGCTGCAAATAATATTGTCCGGCAAAATGAAGAGCAACGAATTAAAGATTCAACAATTGCTGCAATTGCATTTGTAAAAAAAAGAAGAAAAGAGATTGCTGATTCAATAAACCTTGCAAAGAAGCATGATAAACAAATGCAGGATTCGATAACTGCTGCTAATAATATTGCCAGACAAAAAAAAACGCAGCATATAAACGATTCCATTGCAAAAGCTTCTATACCAAAAGCGCCATTGCCTGTTAAAGATTCAGCGAGCCCCACAACTGCAAAAGCGTTGGAAACAAGGGATAATGTTTTATTAAACACATATCACATAACAACGCCGGATATTTTACTGGAGCTGTTTGACAATGCACAAATTGATGGCGACCGGGTAAGCGTTTATCATAATGGTGCTTTAATTGTAAACAATCAAACTTTATTAAAAGAACCTATCACTATAAAAATTCATGCTGATGCTGCTAACCCAATGCATGAGTTTACCATGATTGCAGAGAACCTTGGAAAAATTGCTCCAAATACAGCACTGATGCGTGTTACGGTGGGAGAGAAGGTTTATAAATTATCTGTAAAAACAGATATGCAAACCAATGCTAAAATTGTTTTCTATTATGATGGAAAGTAATGCGCATATAACCATTACTGCATAAACAATCTTACCATAGCTTCATCAATACGCTGAGGTTTTTGCGTTTCCACATCAACAGGTATCCACAAGCTTACTGCACTGATAATTTTTTTATTATCTGCCGGGCGGGTTATTTCATAATGGCGTTTCCAGGTCACGTTTGTATATTCTCCCGTCCATGTTGTTATAAGCAGGTTATCATTTAAGAAAGCCTGGTTATGATAATTCACTTCATGTTTTCTTATCATCCATACAAGTTTATTTTTTAATTCAGGCGTGGCGATTGCATGCCAGTGCATAGAAGCGATATCCTGCATCCATTGTATATAAACCACATTGTTTACATGGTTCATTGCATCAATATGAGGTTGCTGCACCTGCATGTGTATGCTGAATTTTTTTGGAATGGACGGCATGGTTTGATATGATAAAATGTGAAAAGTTTTTGTGTGAATTGTGAGTGGCCAGTTGTGAGTAAGATGCTTCAAATCAATAATTGTTATTAACGTCAGCAGGCTTTTTCATAAATAAATCAAACCTGGTTTTGCATCGATATCATCATACTTTTATATTCACGATTGACAATTCACGAAAAATGTGTTTAATGCTGACTGAACATCTTTTATTTCAATGCCATTAAATTACTGTTGCCGGTAAATAATTTGGCTGCCATTGCAGAATCATGTTTATAAATATCACGGCGAAAATTGAGGCTGCCATTATTGTCAACAAACGCAGTATAATAACTTATTACTACCGGTACTGGTTTTTTAAGCGTTACCCATTTTTCTTTATCAAGGCTCATGAGGCTGTCAACCGTTTGGTTATTGTAAGTTGCTGTATCGTAACGCAGCAAATACATAGCGAGTTTTTTAGGTTCGCTCAAACGAATGCACCCATGACTGATGTTCCTGTTTGATGCATTAAATGCTCCACGATTATTCGTATCGTGAAAATAAATATCGAAGTTGTTTGGAAATAAAAATTTTACCCTGCCCAAAGCATTGTCAGCGCCGGGCAATTGTCTTATTGCCGGAACACCTTTTGCCTGCATGCCAAACTGCTCCATGTGGTGTGCGGCCAGGTAATTAGGATTGCGTGCAATGCCCGGTAATATTTCTTTCTTCACAATACTTGCCGGTATATTCCAATACGGGCTAAACACGATGTATTTTAAGTTGCCCGTAAATATAACGGTGCCGGTGGCCGATGAACCTACAACAACGTTCATAGGAAACTGAAGCTTCCCGCTATCATACACATACATTTTATATTCAGGAATGTTTACCACAATCGAATTTGTGCTGTCATTCATTGGCGGCATCCAGCGCAGGCGCTCAAGGTTTATAAGAATTTGTTCTATTCTTTTAGCCGGCGTTACATTTAGTTGTGTAATAAATGATTTTCCAATTACACCATCCGGGCTTACACCCATGCGCACCTGGAACTTTTTTACGGCCGACAGCATTAACGAATCAAAAATATCTGTTGTATCGCTTTCTTCCATATCTCCCAAAGCAAACAGGCGTTTTTTTATGGTTATTATTTCGGGTGATGTGGCGCCTTTATGAAGTGCCTTTTCAGGATATGGCAGAGAATCCCATGGTGTGGTTTGTGCTATCTTGCGATAAACGGAAAGATAGTCGAGCAACTTTTTATATGCACTGCTTAAAGGAATTTCAGTTTTTTTAATGTCTGATTTATTCGCGATAAGCGAATCAAGCATTACAGAAAGGTTTAGTTTTTTACGTGGAATAAACCAGCCAAGCTCCTGGATATTTATATCGCTGCCGCCATAAATTTTTGAAGCATAAGCAAAGAACTGGCCCGTGAGCTTTAACTCTGTGTCAGTAATATTCTGCGTTGTTTTTATATTTTTATTTGAAGTGTCTGTTTTAAACTCATCTACTTCATCAGAGAGTTTTTTATTGTATAAACTGCTGTCGCTATATGTATCAACGGCATTTGCGAGCAGGTTCATAAAATTATAAGCTTGCTCGCCAATGCCACTGCTGTCAAACCATGCACATTGATAATTGCGTAACTTATAAAAATCACTATACTGCTGGATGAACTTTGTGTATTCAGGATGTTTTGTTAAAAAAACTTTGATGGTATTACTATCAATGAAGAGGTTATTAAAAGATGTTTTTTGATTAATACTTTTATCAACTTCTATTTTTTCTTTTTGTTTTGATTTGCATGAATAAACGCCAATACCTGTAAAAAGAATAGCCCACAATAATTTTTTCATATTTGAAATTATGGGAATTTTATTTTCAATTATCACACCAAAGCAATGCTTTTATGCCAAAGTAATATCGAAGTTAACGAGCTGCACAAATTCCTGTAAGCGGTTTCCAATATCTTCCTTTGAAATTTCTTTTAAGCGCTCCGTACCAAATTTTTCCACGCAAAAACTTGCCATGGCAGAACCAACAATAATGGCAGTTTTCATGTTCTCAAAAGAAATATCTTTTGTTTTTGCAAGATGGCCAATGAAGCCGCCTGCAAAAGTATCGCCGGCGCCGGTTGGGTCAAACACATCATCCAATGGCATTGCGGGAGCAAAGAAAACTTTGTTTTCATGAAACAGTAAAGCGCCATGCTCACCTTTTTTCACAATAAGAAATTTTGGCCCCATTGTTAATATTTTTCTAGCTGCTTTTACAAGCGAATATTCACCGGTTATTTGTCTGGCTTCACTGTCGTTTACCAGCAAAACATCCACCATGGTAAGCGTTTGTTTAAGGTCTTCCCATGCCGTTTCAATCCAGAAATTCATGGTATCCATTACAATTAATTTCGGGCGCTGTTTAAACTGGTTGATTATTTTTTGCTGAATGGCAGGCACGAGATTGCCGAGCATTAAAAAATCGCAATCCTGGTAACTGTCCGGAACATTGGGGTCAAAATCAGCCAGTACATTCAAGTCGGTAATTAAGGTATCACGGCTGTTCATATCAAGATGATATTTGCCGCTCCAGAAAAATGATTTTTTATCAGGCACAATTTCAACGCCATCTGTTTTAACACCCCTGGCTTGCAGCGCCTGCAATTCTTCCTGTGGAAAATCGTTGCCCACAATGGAAATTTGTTGAATTGGTTGCACAAAAAAAGACGCTGCATAAGCCACATAGGTTGCCGATCCGCCAATAATTTTATCCGTTTTATCAAAAGGCGTTTCAATAGCATCAAAAGCCATTGTTCCTACTACAGTAATACTCATTTTAATTTTTTGGTTTGCCGCAAA
Source organism: Parafilimonas terrae (assembly GCF_900115755.1). Taxonomy (GTDB): domain Bacteria; phylum Bacteroidota; class Bacteroidia; order Chitinophagales; family Chitinophagaceae; genus Parafilimonas; species Parafilimonas terrae. The sequence continues at coordinate 289,506 of NZ_FOXQ01000006.1, read as the reverse complement.
CCTAAAGCAATGGCGGAAAATAAAAAACGGTTAATATTGTAATTTCCCAATTTGGTAACTTTTCTTATCTTTGATAAAATAGATATTGTTGAGAGTTATTGCAAAAAAAATACTTCGTGAGTTCTGGGAGAAACACGGAGATTGTGAACAACAACTTAAAGCATGGTACCATGAAGCTTTAAAAGCAGAATGGTCCAATTTAAATGAAATAAAAGCGGAATACCCGGCTGCAAGTATTATTGGCAGTAACAGAATTGTGTTTAACATAAAAGGCAATACATACAGGTTAATTGTAAAAATAAATTATGACTATAAAATAGTATGGATTCGTTTTATAGGAACACATGCAGAATATGATAAAATAAATGCTAAAAATATTTAAAATGAACATTAGGCTAATTAAAACGAAAAGAGATTACGAACGCGCCCTTGCAAGGTTGGAAACTTTATTTGATGCTAAAAAAAATACAGACAATGGCGATGAATTGGAAGTGTTGAGCCTCCTGATTGAAAAATATGAAGATGATCATTTCCCAATTGATTTGCCCGACCCAGTGGAAGCTATTAAATTCAGGATGGAACAATTAGGCTTAACACAAACTGATCTTGCTGACATTATTGGGCATAAAAGCAGGGCAAGCGAGCTACTTAATAAAAAAAGAAAGCTTTCTTTGGAAATGATACGGCAGCTTCACAAAAACTGGAATATCCCCACGGAAGTTTTAATCCGGGCTTACTGATAGTAGTGCTTTAATTTCAGGCATATTCTTCAATCGCCTTCAAAATAATTTCACAAGCATTTTTAATTTCATCCTCTTTAATTATCAAAGGCGGGGCGATGCGCAATCTGTCAGGCGCAAAAACAAACCAGTCTGTAATCAAACCGTTATCAACACATGCATGAATAATGTTTTGAGCTGTTTCCATTGTTTTAAACTGAAGAGAAGCCCATAAGCCAAAATGATTTATTTTTTTTATGGACAGATGATGTAATTGTTCAATTAAAAGTGCTTCTTTCTTTTTTACATAGTTTATATAATTCCCGGCTAATAAAACTTCAAACGCAGCTTTGCCCGCAGCGCAGCTTACAGGATGCCCGCCAAACGTTGTGATATGCCCAAGCACGGGATTAAAACTTAAAGTTTGCATCACATTTTTATTAGCTATAAATGCGCCAAGCGGCATGCCGCCACCTAAAGCTTTACCCAATAATAAAATATCAGGAACAATATCAAATTGTTCAAATGCCCACAACGTTCCGGTTCTGCCAAAGCCTGCCTGTATTTCATCAAGAATGAGTAAAGCGCCCTGTTCTGTGCATTTTTTTCGCAGTTGCTGCATCCATGTTTTTGATGGTACAGTAATACCACTTTCTGCCTGTACCGTTTCAAGAATTACGCAGGCTGTTGCTTCATTTATTAGGTCAAAAACTTCATCGCTGTTATAGTCGATATGTAAAATGCCGGGCAGCAAAGGCCTGAAAGCATTGCGGTAATATTCATCGCCCATAACGCTTAATGCGCCCTGCGTGCTGCCATGATAACTTTTATTGAATGCGATAATATTCGTGCGGCCGGTGGCGCGTTTTGCCAGCTTTAAAGCGCCTTCTGTTGCTTCTGCACCGCTGTTGGTAAAATAAATGCAATCCAATGTTGAAGGAAGATGCTCCGTAAGCAATTTGGCATAAGCCGTTTGCGGCGTTTCTATAAACTCACCATAAACAATCAGGTGCATATATTCATCCACCTGCTTTTTAACAGCTTCAATTACTTTAGGATTTGAATGCCCTATGTTGGCCACATTAAAACCCGAAATTAAATCGATGTATCGTTTACCTTTTACATCGTATTGATAAATGCCTTCAGCCTTTACAATTTCAAGCCCGATAGGTGCAGGCGATGTTTGGGCAATGTGTTTAAAAAATATGTCGCGCAAAACAATGTTGATTTAATATGAAGTTGAAATATTTTTCTGCAAAGCAAAATAATAATAGTGAACTATGCCGAAGGAATGTATCGTGGTTTTATAAAGCCTGACGGTGAAACGAAAGCGGAGCTTTATAAACAGCGTTTAAACATTTGTTTTTGTTTCATAATGATTTTATGGCATGGTTTTATAATTATTATGCTTATAAAACCTTTTACTATGAAAAATATTTCCGGAAAAATATTAAAGCCTGTAAGTGCAATAGTAATAGCGGCAATAATGCTTTGTTCCTGTACCGCTACCGTAAAAGTTCCCAAACATCCGGCTCCCGGTGAACCACCGCCGCCACCGCCAAAAGTTGAGATACATGATAACTAATTCAATGAACTGTTGGTTTGTCTTATTTAAAATTTGTATGAATTATTGATCAGGTGTTTTGGAAATCTTTATCAGATAACAGCTTCTTCCTATATGCAAAATGACTTGTATTAACCGCAAGTCATTTTTTCTTTTTTATACATATAACTTTAAAGTTTAAGCCTGTGAGAATGATGCGCAAGTACTTAACTTTACCCTATGTCAACGAAGATTTATACAAAAACGGGAGATAAGGGAAAAACCGTTCTTATTGGCGGAACGAAAATTCTTAAAAATGATATCCGTATCGAAACCTATGGTACTGTTGATGAATTAAATTCACATATTGGCCTTGTAACGGATTATACGCCTGATGAACATCAGCGTGAGGTTTTAAAACTGGTGCAGGACCGGTTATTTGTAATAGGTTCATCTCTTGCCTGCGATCCTCGAAAAGAAACCGGCATGCATATTCCTGATTTACGGGAAGATGATATTACTATACTTGAAAACGAAATAGATAATATGAATGAACAATTGCCTGTCATGAAAAATTTTATCCTGCCGGGCGGGCATGTGGCTGTTTCTGCAACACATATTGCACGTTGTGTTTGCAGGCGCACAGAGCGTTTATGCGTAAATATGCAGCAGCACGAATTGTTTATTGAACCGCTTATATTAAAGTACCTTAACCGGCTGAGTGATTATCTTTTTGTGCTTGCCCGTTTTACTGCACAGGAATTGCATGCAGCCGAAATTATATGGAAACCGCGTTAACTGCAGCTCATTAAATAAGCCAAACCTTAACGCTTCCTTTTAATGCTGAAAATTAGATTTGTAACATGAAGCGCTTTTTCTTGTTGTTATTGCTGATGTTTTTTCTGTGCCCGGCTTTCACCCAGGATTTAACCGGCATCTGGCGTGGTAATTTTTATGCCGGCGCACCGCCTTTTCAGCAATATTATAAATACGAAGTGCAGATAGATCAGTTGAATAACAATTCTATAAAAGGCGTAACTTATTCTTACCGCACCACTGTTTTTTATGGTAAGGCCACATTTGAAGGTATATGGTTTCCAAAAACAGAAAGCGCCCTTATAAAGGAATTAAAGCTTGTTGAGCTTAAAATGGCTGGTAACAGTGAGGCCTGCGCTATGACATGCAACCTTGAATATTCAAAACAGGATGGAAAAGAAATTCTCAGCGGCACCTTTACAAGCATAAACGTAAACAGCAAAACTGATTGTGGCAGCGGCACCGTTTACCTGGAAAGGGTGCAGGAATCAGATTTTCATAAAGAAGATTTTTTGCTGAAGAAAAAACCATCGGCGCCTTCACCGCAGGATCGCATCGGGCCAAGGCCATCTTCTAAAAATACAGTTATAACAAGTAATACAAAAAAACTGCAATCAGCGCTGGGTGTTCCGGCAGATGGAAAGGCCGGCCCTAAAACCATGGCGGCTCTTAGAAAAAAACTGCCCGGTTATAACGATGAACCGGATTTTAATGATACGGATGCTATTAACAAACTCATAGACCGTATTAAGAAAACTAATTCTTCTGCTACCGTAAAAACGCCATCGCCGGCAAATGATATTTCAAAAGCAAATGCCAAACGGCTGCAAACCGCGTTGGGCGTGCCTGCGGATGGCGTTGCCGGGCCTAAAACAATTGCAGCTTTAAAAAATAAATTGCCTGGTTTTAAAGAACGGCTTGATGTAACCAATACAAACCAGGTAAATGATTTGATAAACCGTATTAAAAAAGCAGATGCAATTGCGAAGAATAAAATGCCGGCACATCCCTCAGCGCCAAAACCTGATACAGTTGTGAAAACACAGCCGCCGGCAAAAGCGCCTGAAGTTATCCCGGAAAAAATAAAGATACCGGTGCCGGAGGTTATTAAAACAAGGAGTAACCCGCTTATCAGAACGATTGTTACCAATCAACCTGATATTAAGATTGAATTGTATGATAACGGCGATATTGATGGCGATACCATAACGGTATATCATAACAACGAGGTTATTGCCTGGAAAAAAGGTTTAACGGATAAGCCTGTTACAATTAATGTGAAAGCCGATGCCGGCAACACAATGCATGAATTTGTGATGGTGGCCGATAACCTCGGCTCCATTCCGCCCAATACAGCATTGATGATTATTACAACAGGTGGCAAGCGCTACCAGTTGTTTGTATCAAGCGATAAACAAAAAAATGCAAGAGTGGTAGTGGAGTATCAGCCATAATCTTCTGTGTGCCAATAATGTTTTTGCCTGTTGCCGCCGGCAGCTAACGGGTAGAATAAAAAGCGGCAATGATTTAGGAATGGCTTGTACTTTTTTTCTATTTCTTTGCGTTTCATAAAAAGGTTATGAAGAAAAAAATTGCATTGCTTACTGGTGGTTATAGCCGCGAATCTGAAATAAGCTATCAAAGCGTGGTAACGGTAAACAATAATGTTGACAGAAATAAATATGATGTTTATCTTATCGATATAAACCCGGAAGGATGGTTTTATGAAGATGCCAACGGGGAAAAAATAAGTGTTGATAAAAACGATTTTTCAATAACTGTAAACGACGAAAAAATAAATTTTGACGGCGTATTAATGTGCATTCATGGTACGCCTGGTGAAGATGGAAAACTGCAGGGCTATTTTGATTGTATAGGGTTACCTTATACAACCTGCGATGCGGCCACATCGGCCCTGACTTTTAATAAGCGATATACAGTTGCCGTTGCAGGTTTCGCAGGAATAAACGTTGCCAAATCCATGCATGTTTTTAGAAACGATGTTATAAACGAGGAAGACATTATTCATAAATTGAAGTTCCCGGTGTTTGTGAAGCCCAATAATGGAGGGTCGAGCATAGGCATGAGTAAAGTAAACCGGCCTTCGGAGGAAATTGGAATAGCTTTACAGAAAGCTTTTAATGAAGATGACCAGGTGCTGATTGAAGAATTTATTGAGGGCCGGGAATTTACAATTGGTGTATTTAAAACAAAAGGCGAAATAATTACATTGCCCATTACAGAAGTAAAATCGAAGAAGGATTTTTTTGATTTTGAAGCGAAATATAAAGGTTTAAGCGAAGAGATTACGCCGGCGCAGGCAGATCCTGCAATTATTGAAAAAGTGCAGGTAGCTGCAAGAAAAATATATTCGGTATTAAATTGCCGTGGTGTGGTGAGAATAGATTTTATTTACAACGAAGCTAAAGGCGAGCCTTTTATGCTGGAAGTAAATACCGTGCCCGGTCAGAGTGCGGCAAGCCTTATTCCGCAACAGGTAAAAGCAATGGGGTGGACGCTGGAGCAGTTTTATACAGCGCTTATTGAAGAATGCTGGAATTAATTAATAAGAAACAAATCATTAATGTTTAAATTCATAACGCAACGTTCTTTTTTTGTAAACCTGTTAGTGGCAATAGCGCTGCTTTTATTAATAATTTTTGCGTTTTTCTTTTCACTCAGCTCTGTTACAAAACATAATGAATCTATATCCATACCGGATGTAACAGGAAAAACATTGGCAGATGCAATCAGCTTCCTGAAACAAAAAAAATTCCAGGTTGCTGTACAGGATTCTGTATATATTGATTCCGTGCCGCCGCTTACTGTAATTAAGCAATCTCCCGAAAGTGAAGAAGTAGTAAAAGCAAACCGCACTATTTATCTAACTATAAACCGTGCAACCCCGCCATTAATTGAAATGCCCGATCTGAAAGGATTCTCTTACAGAAGTGCGCAAATGTTTTTGGAAAGCCTGGGGCTTAAACTGGGTAACATAAGTTATACGCCGGATATTGCCCGCAATGCGGTTAAAGACCAGTTGCTGAATGGAAAAACAGTAAACCCGGGTACCAAAGTGCCAATGAGCACTGCCATAGACCTTGTGCTTGGTAACGGGCTTGGTGATACACAGCTTGCTGTTCCCGATCTTGTGGGTTTAACGGTGTCTCAGGCAAAGGAATATTTATCGGGGGATAATATAGGCATAGGTGTAATACTCACGGAAGGTGCGGTTGCAGATACGGCCAATGCCTATATTGTTCGCCAAAACCCTGACCCAACAACATTATTGCCAAGCGGTGAAAGAGTAAATAACCGTATTCGCGCCGGGCAAATGATGGATATATGGATAAGTACAACCCCGCCGGTAAAAGATTCATCTGTAACTCCGCCGGTTATTAATAATTAATAAAAATCTATTATGCAAACAATAACAGTACAGGAATTAAAACAACGCCTTGATGCAGGAGAAAAAATTCATCTTTTGGATGTAAGGGAACCAAACGAAAATGCTGAATTTAATATTGGCGGCACGCTGCTTCCGCTTGGTGAAGTACGCAATATGCAAACAGAACCTGTTGATGACTGGAAAAAAGATGAAGTGGTGGTGTATTGCAGAAGTGGCAACCGCAGCGGCCAGGCAGCAATGATACTTGAGCAGTTGGGATTTGAAAATGTAAAAAACCTGACAGGCGGCATGCTGGCGTGGCAGCAAAATTTTGGTGCAGGCAGCTAAAAATGCCTTGCCCGTATAATTTATAAATTACATATTTATCCATATTTTGATTAAGCCCGCTTTGCTTAGCCCTCAGCGCGGGCAATCAAAATAATATGTAATTTAGCAGCGGCTGCTGCAAACAATTAACTCTTAAATATTCTACAACAACTCTAAATCACAAAATCATGGGACTTCTCAAAAAAATTTTTACCAAAAGATTTCAATCGGATCTGTACAGGAATTTTTGGGACTGGTTTCAGAAAAATGAAAAAGATTTTCACACCGTAATAAAAAATAAGGGCAATATTGAAGAAGCCTTTTTCAATAAGCTTGCGCCTAAATTAAATGAGGTAAGTAAAGATATATTTTATCTTACCGGTATGAGCAACGATAATACTGTTGAATTAATATTTACTGCAGAAGGCGTAATTAAAAATATTGTTTTTATTGAAGAACTGGTGGCTGCTGCCCCTAAAATCAAAGGCTGGAAATTCACGGCGCTAAAACCTGCACTTGATATAAAGAATGTCGTTATAAACATGTCTGGCTATTCTTTCAACAGTGAGAATATTTGGTTTTATGAAAACGGTGACGATGAATATCCGGATGAAATAAATATATCCATAGTACATGATGATTTGGTTGAAGATAACTGGCAGGCAATTACAAACGGTGTTTATGTTTTCCTTGATAATTATATAGGCGAATTAAATTTTGCAACGACGATAGATAATATGAAAGTAATCAGGAAAGCATTGGCTAACCGGCCGCTTATCCCGATAGAAAAATTAAAAACCTATTTAAAATGGCGGGAGAAAGAATTTGTTGAAAAATATGATGGCATACGCCACAGCTCTGAAAACGATCAATATGCAACACTCAAGGTTGCATTAAAAAACGGGAACTCCTTAATTGCAACCATGAATATGGATTTGCTTGAATGGGATGGCAAAAGTTCACATCCCTGGATTGGCGAATTTGAAATAAAATATAAAGGCGAGTATGGCGGCGGCATGCCGGACAAAACAGTGGCAGAACTGCTGAATGTAATTGAAGAGAAAATTTGCGAAGACCTTAAAGATGCCGATGGCTATTTAAATGTAGGCAGGCAAACAGCGGAAAGCATAAGAGAAATTTATTTTGCCTGTAAAGATTTTCGCAAACCTTCCAAAGTGTTTGATAAGGTAAAACGCCATTTCGATGATAAATTTGAAATATCATACAATATTTATAAAGACAAATACTGGCGGTCATTTAATCGTTTTAAACAGAACTAATGTAATGTTTAAAGCGATGAATTGTTTAGCTTAAAGCGAGCAGAAAGTGATCTGTTTTGAGTGTGCTCATTATTCATTGCCGGCAACTCACTTAACTTAGCACTAAATAAATTCATGCAATCTTTCAACGAACGTTTACATCATTTAATTAAAGAGGCACTTGCCGAAGATGTTGGCGATGGCGACCACTCTTCATTAAGTTGTATTCCATCTGCACAAAAAGGCAAAGCTGTTTTAAAAATAAAGCAGGATGGTATTATTGCCGGCGTTGATATAGCACTGCAGATTTTTAATTATACAGAACCTTCTTCCATTTTCAATATTTATAAAAAAGATGGCGAAGCCATGCACAATGGCGAAAACGCTTTTGAAGTAGAAGCGCATATTCACACTATCCTGAAATGCGAAAGACTGGTATTGAACTGCATGCAAAGAATGAGCGGCATTGCAACGTTAACTCATCAATACACAGAAAAATTAAAAGGCTATAAAACCCGGTTGTTAGATACAAGAAAAACAACACCTAATTTTCGGTTGCTGGAAAAAGAAGCAGTACGTATTGGCGGCGGCGTTAATCATCGTTTTGGCTTATTTGATATGATTATGCTGAAAGATAATCATATTGATTATGCCGGGGGTATTGAGAAAGCTATTGAAAAGGCCTGGCAGTATGTGCGAACAAAAAAACCGGGATTGAAAATAGAAGTAGAAACAAGAAATATAGACGACGTAAAAAAGGTGTGTGCGGTTGGCAAAGGCAAAGTGTTTCGCATTATGGTTGATAATTTTACGCCCGCCCAAATAAAAGAGGCGCTGGATGTTATTAAAAATGATTTTGAAACTGAAGCCAGCGGTGGCATTAATTTGAATAATATTGAATCTTACGCTGAAACCGGCGTTGATTATGTAAGTGTGGGCGGCTTAATTCACCAGGCGCAAAGCTTAGACCTGAGTTTAAAAGCTGTTGTAATTTGAACGTGTAAAGTATGAGTAAGAAAAACAAACCAGATTCAAGGGGTTTTGTTTACAGTACCGACCCCAACTTTTCTTTTCAGGCTGATGAAAACGATGAGCAGGAAACCCTGCCTGCGGCGCAGCAAAAATTGAGGATACGGCTTGAAACCAAACATCGCGGTGGTAAAACCGTAAGTTTAATCACAGGGTTTATTGGCGCAACGGATGATCTCGAAGACCTCGGGAAAAAACTTAAAAATTTTTGTGGTACCGGTGGCGCTGTTAAAGATGGCGAAATAATTATACAGGGTGATCAGCGGGAAAAAATACTGCAATGGCTGCTGAAAAACGGCTATAAACAATCCAAAAAAATATAAAAGCTGCTATTTCGGGAATTGCTTTGTCATTCATCCGTAAATTTTAAACATTTTTTATACAGAAAACTGAAATCTAAAATCAGAATTGCTAACTATTATTCGATTTTCTTGCGCTATAAGCTTACTTTTGCGCAAATTTTAAAAAAGCATATTTTTTATGGCCAACACAGGTAAGGTTAAACAAATTATCGGCGCGGTGGTTGACGTGCATTTTCCTGACGGTTCACTGCCGGAAATTTATAATGCCCTTGAATTAACACGTTCTAACGGCGACAAGTTAGTACTTGAAGTTCAGCAACATTTGGGCGAAGACAGTGTTCGTACCATTGCAATGGACGGCACAGAAGGCCTTGTTCGCGGAGCTGACGTTGTTGATACCGGCAAAGCAATCGCAATGCCAACAGGCGAAGCCATTAACGGACGCTTATTTAATGTAACCGGAGATGCAATTGATGGCTTACCTGCTGTTGACAAGAAAAATGGCCGCCCTATTCACGCATTGCCGCCGGCTTTTGAGAACCTTAGCACTGCTACAGAGGTTTTATTTACCGGTATTAAAGTTATCGACCTTATTGAGCCTTATGCAAAAGGTGGCAAAATTGGTTTGTTCGGTGGTGCCGGCGTGGGCAAAACGGTATTGATCCAGGAATTGATTAATAATATTGCAAAAGGCTATGGTGGCCTTTCTGTGTTTGCAGGCGTTGGTGAAAGAACCCGTGAAGGAAATGACCTGCTGCGTGAAATGATTGAAGCAGGTATTATGAAATACGGCGATTCTTTCAAACATAGCATGGAAGAAGGCGGATGGGATTTGAGCAAGGTGGACATGGAAGGCCTGAAAGAATCAAGGGCCACATTCGTATTCGGCCAGATGAATGAACCTCCCGGCGCCCGTGCACGTGTGGCTTTAAGTGGTTTAACAATTGCAGAATACTTCCGTGATGGCGATGGTACCGGAAAAGGTAAAGACATTCTTTTCTTCGTAGATAATATCTTCCGTTTCACACAGGCTGGTTCTGAGGTGTCAGCTTTGTTAGGCCGTATGCCTTCAGCCGTGGGTTACCAGCCAACGCTGGCAACTGAAATGGGCCTGATGCAGGAAAGAATTACTTCTACAAGAAACGGTTCAATAACCTCTGTACAGGCAGTTTATGTGCCTGCGGATGACTTGACTGACCCTGCACCGGCAACAACTTTTGCTCACCTGGATGCCACAACAGTATTAAGCCGTAAAATTGCTGACTTAGGTATTTACCCTGCGGTTGACCCGCTGGATTCTACTTCAAGAATTCTTACGCCGGCTATTGTTGGCGATAAACACTACGATACTGCCAACCGTGTAAAACTGATCTTACAGCGTTATAAAGAATTGCAGGATATTATCGCCATTCTTGGTATGGATGAGTTAAGCGAGGAAGATAAACTGGTGGTAAGCCGTGCACGCCGTGTACAGCGCTTCCTTTCCCAGCCTTTCCACGTAGCAGAAGCATTTACCGGTTTAAAAGGTGTGTTTGTAAGTATTGAAGACACTATTCGCGGTTTCAATATGATTATGGACGGCGAAGTGGATGAATATCCCGAAGCTGCTTTCAACCTGGTAGGCACTATTGAAGATGCTATTGAAAAAGGTAAGAAACTGATTGAACAGGCAAAAGGATAATTAGCAAATAAGCTAATGTGCTAATCCTGCTAATGAAAATCACAAGATTATTAGCAAATTATCACATCAGCACATCAGCACATCAAAATGACTTTAGAAATATTAACACCTGAAACAAAATTATACAGCGGAGAAGTACACGGCGTTCAATTGCCAGGTATTGAAGGGTCTTTTGAAATACTGGAAAAACATGCGCCGCTTGTAGCCGCACTTGGAAAAGGAAAAATAAAGGTTTTGAAAACCAAATCAGAGATTTTCAGCTATACAATTCAAAGCGGTTTTGCAGAAGTGCTGGATAACAAAACAACGGTTTTGGTAGAAGGCGCCGCAGAATAAAATTTTTTAACAAGAGAAAATAACGAAACCCTCCCTAAAAAAGAGGGTTTTGTTATTTTAGCAGTTCGGATAAATTAATTCAATTGGCTTTATCCGGTTTTTTTATTAAACAAGAGCTCAGGACAACATTTTTTCATAACAAAAATCATGAAGTCTATGAATCAAACACCAGTAAATATGCCCCAGACAAGCACAATTAAACCTGAAATTGTTGATGTACTAATTCAATTTTTTCTTAGCTGAGAAAGGTTGAATTTAATACGTACAACAATTGATTTTTGCCTTTAATTGCTAACGACGGTAATTTGCCTTAGGTTATTTGCTTTATTCCTGGTAAGAAATCGTTGAGGTAGGTTTTTTTGCGCCCTTACGATAAAGAAACACTCAATTATTGCCCAGGTAAACTTCTAATAAACCAGCAGGAAGACTAACATGCACTTCTTTCTTTTTCCTGTCTATATGAAGAAGGGTTGCTTCGTTTAAGGGAATAAGCACTTCTTTATTCTTTATGGTTAATTGTAATAATACTTGCAGCGGCTGTTCAATTACCGATTCAACGGAACCCAGTTTTTCATTGTCATTATATACGGTAAAACCAATAAGGTTTACCGGGGCTGTTTTACTTACCAGGCTATCAAAATTTGTTTTGGTGAGCCATACTTTTTTCTGGAGTAATGAGGCCGCAGCTTCTTTTGTGTTTATGCCCTCCAGTTTTATAATGGTTTCAGCATCGTTTTTTATAGTGCTTTTTTCATGGAAATAAGGCAGGTATTCACCCTTTATTTTTTCTATGAAGATGGCTGAAGTATTTTTAAAATCTGTTTTCCTGCCCAATACATGTTTTAATACAAACTCGCCCTGGAGGCCGTGTGTGGCAGCTAATTTACCTATGTGAATATATTCGCTCAAAATATAATGATGTAAAATTTAAAATTAACCGGTTGAGCATGCAACCCATAGCTGCCATGAAAATATGCAGTACAAGGGAGTGACACAACCGTGGTTTAACCCGGAGTTAATTTGCCGGCAAACAAAATAAAAAAATCCCGCTATTGCTAACGGGATTTTAAGAAAAATTTTTCCATGTGGCTGCTTACGCTTCTGTAGAGTCCGGAGCTTGTGCTTTTCTTGCAGCAGGTTGCGGACGGGCAGCAATCCTGGCTCTTTTATGCTCATCACTACGGCGCTTTACATGAACTTCGTGTTCTTCATGCCATTTCTGGAACTTCTGCATGGCTGCTGCCTCATCGAACAGGCCAAGTTTTACACCGCGTAATAAGTGTTTTAAATAGAGCACTCCTTTGAAGGATAAGATACGGCGAACAGTGTCTGTTGGCTCAGCACCTTTGTGCAACCATTCTAATGCTTTTTGACGGTCTAACTGGATTGTTGCAGGAACAGTTAGCGGATTGTAGGTCCCAATTTTCTGGATAAATTTTCCATCACGGGGTGCACGGGCATCGGCTATTACGATAAAGTAAAAAGGTCTCTTTTTACTTCCGTGCCTTTGAAGTCTGATTTTTACTGCCATTTTAAATAGAAATTTAAAGGCCTTTTTTCAAAAGGTTTAAATGAATAATTGAACTGCGAATGTAAGTGATAAATAATGATTTCAAAAACGCTGCATATAAAAATTAATTTTTTTTTATCAGCTGCAAACAAAGAGTATCCGGAACATGGAAATTAAGATATAGTGCAGAAGAAAAGAAGGCCCAAAAACAAGCTTTTAATTTTCTCTGTTTGCCCTGCTTTCCCTATTCAAAAAATATTTACCGGCGCATACCGGGCATGCGCATACCGCCCATTGGCATTTTGTTCATCATCTTCATCATCTGTTTCATTTGTTCAAACTGTTTCATAAAAGCATTCACATCTTCCATGGATTTGCCCGAACCTTTTGATAAACGGGTACGGCGGCTTTGATTAATAATATCAGGATTTGCTTTCTCATAAGGCGTCATGGAATTAATGATAGCTTCCACGCCTTTAAAAGCATCGTCGCTTATATCCACATCTTTTATGGCTTTACCCACGCCGGGTATCATGCCCATTAAATCCTTCAGGTTGCCCATCTTTTTTATCTGCTGCAGCTGGTCATAAAAATCCTGGAAATCGAACTGGTTCTTACGTATCTTTTTTTCCAGTTTCTTCGCCTGTTCTTCATCAAACTGTGCCTGCGCTTTTTCTACCAGTGAAGTAATATCACCCATGCCTAAAATACGCTGGGCCATACGATCGGGATAGAAAACATCAAGCGTGTCTAATTTCTCTCCACTGCTTACAAACTTAATGGGTTTATTTACCGTGTATTTAATAGACAAGGCAGCACCACCGCGTGTATCACCATCAAGCTTGGTTAAAACAACGCCCGAGAAATTAAGCCTGTCATTAAAGGCTTTGGCTGTATTCACCGCGTCCTGGCCTGTCATAGAATCAACCACAAATAATATTTCAGTTGGATTAACCGCAGTCTTTATATCAGCCACTTCGGTCATCATGGCTTCATCAATGGCGAGGCGGCCGGCTGTATCTATAATAACAACATTCTTATTCTTTGTTTTGGCTTCCTTAATAGCATTCTGCGCAATGGCAACAGCATCTTTTGTTTCAGGTTCACTGTAAACTTCTACATTAATCTGTTCGCCCAAAACCTTTAACTGGTCAATGGCTGCAGGGCGATAAATATCTGCCGCTACCAACAAAGGCGATTTTTTCTGTCCCTTTAAATAATTCGCCAGCTTGCCGCTGAAAGTGGTTTTACCGCTACCCTGCAAACCCGCAATTAAAACAACGGCCGGGTTGCCGGTAATGTCGAATGTAGCTTCGGTGCCGCCCATCAGGTCGGTAAGTTCATCCTGCACAATTTTTACCATTAACTGACCGGGGCTAATAGCGTTGATTACTTTTTCGCCGGTTGCCTTTTCTTTAACCCTGTCTGTAAATTCTTTGGCAATTTTATAGTTAACGTCGGCATCAATTAAAGCGCGGCGAATATCTTTGACCGTATTGGCAATATTCAGATCGTTTATTCTCGCTTCACCTTTTAAATTCTTAAAAGCGCTTTCCAGCCTTTCGGTAAGATTATTGAACATAGAGATTTTTTAAGGATTGCAAATATATAGCACGAAAAATAAGGATCATTATCATTTACTTTACGGCTTGTTACTTAGCTTTATTTTTAAATTGATTTTAAATATCAACGTATGATACAAAGAATACAAACTGTTTGGCTGCTGCTGGCTGCTGCTTGCACATTCTTAACCATGAAATTTCCATTTTATTATATCGGCCCCAATCCTGACCTCGCTTCAGACCAGTTTAACGCCACCACTAAAATTGTTTTATTAATCCTCACAGCCATTTTAGGCACGCTTAGTTTATTTACTGTTTTTATATTCAAACAACGCAAACTTCAAATTTGGTTAACCATACTTGCACTGATAATAAGCGTTGGTAATATTCTTCTTTACTTCAATTATAAAAAAGATTATGCCGGCGGAGGGCTTGCCTTAACTTCTGTTTTAGCTTTTATTATTCCCGTGTTTTTATTTTTTGCAATACAGGGCATTTACAGGGACCAGAAACTGGTAAGAAGTATGGACAGGCTGCGCTAAGCTTTGTGCTTTTATAAATATTTCAGAAGATTTTTCAGCCCACACACAAGATGTTACGACATTTCCAAATTGTCCGCTGATAGTAGGTTTTACAGGCAAATGTTCCCATACGCCTGCAAAAAATTAAAACGTCAAACAGGCTTTACAATTTTGTGGTTTGAATGAATTTAAGATTACGCTGCAAGCCTTTATACTTTGCACGTTTTAACGGGGAATATTTAAATGTTTTTCTGAAAGCTTCTTCACTCATACTTTCCCATTCTTTGGTTGAAAGATTAAGTATTTCCGGAATGGGCGTAAATGCTATTTCTTCTGTTGGTTTGCTAAAACGGTTCCAGGGGCAAACGTCCTGGCAAATATCGCAGCCAAACATCCAGTGCTCAAACTTGCCTTGCATCTCTGCAGGAATAATGGCATCTTTTAATTCGATAGTGAAATACGAAATGCAACGGCTGCCATCAATTACTTTATTTGCTTGTATAGCATTGGTGGGGCAGTGGTCAATGCACTTTCGGCAACTGCCGCAGTAATCTTTGGCAAAGGCATCATCAGCAATAAGATCAAGATCTGTTATAAGCGTTGCAATAAAAAAGAACGACCCCTGCTGTTTAGTTATAAGATTACCGTTTTTGCCAATCCATCCTGCGCCGCTTCTTACGGCCCAGCTTCGTTCAAGTACCGGTGCACTGTCAACAAAACCGCGGCCATTTATGTCGCCTATATTTTGCCGGATCAGTTCAAGCAGGCTGTTGAGTTTTTCCCGAATCATTTCATGATAATCTTTTCCATAAGCGTACTTGGAAATTTTTGGAATGTCTTGTTCCTGCTGCTTTGAGGGAAAATAATTCAACAATAAAGTGATAACGCTTTTGGCCCCTGGCACAAGTTTACGCGGGTCGGTACGGAGGTCAAAATAGTTTTCCATATAATGCATGTTGCCATGCATGCCTTGCTGCAGCCATTGTTCAAGGCGGCGGGCATCATCATCTAATTTCACAGCTTTTGCAATGCCGCAATAATGAAAGCCAAGCTGCTCTGCTGAATCCTTTATAAATTTTGTATGATGAATTTTATTCAATATGCAAAAATATTTGCAAAACCTGTATGTTTGCACTGTTTTAGAAAACACATTGCTTTGAAACCAGCTTCCCTCAAAAAGCCCGAGACCATGCAGGTTTTTTCTAAAATATAATTACTTCTTTTAAACTAACTATTTATGTACTTCAACCGTGCAACCACCCTGGCTTTATGCCTCGTGATGTCTATTGCAACCCTGGCTCAGAAGAGCAGGGAGCCTAAAGTAAAATTCGGCGATATTAAGCCCGAAGAATTTACAAAAGATTATTCTTCACTCGATTCCGCAGCAGAAGCCGTGTATCTGTACGAAGCGGGCTCTGTAAAACATGAAGGAAATAGCCATGGATGGTTTTCTGTGATCTACAAAGTTCACCGGCGTATTTTACTCACCAGCAAAAACAGCTTTGATGATTTAAGCACTGTGAAAATAAACCTGTATGAAAGCGGCACTGCAAAAGAAAAAATAGAAAACCTGCAGGCTGCCACTTATAACCTTGAAGATGGAAAAGTGGTGCAAACCAAGGTTGATAAGAATTCAATTTTTAAAGATAAAGACGGCGATTACGAAGTAGTAAAATTTACCTTTCCCAATATAAAGGAAGGTTCAATAATAGAATATACCTACACAACCAACAGTCCGTTTTACCAGCATATCCCCTCATGGGCTTTCCAGGGTGGCTACCCGGAATTATGGAGCGAATTTACCATTGAACAGCCGCAGTTTTTTGAATTTGTGGTTTTAAACCAGGGCTACCTCAATCCTGTGATAGATACTACATCCATAACAAAAGATAATTTCAATGTATTGATACCAAATTCCACCGGCGCATCAAGAACGGTAAATTTTTCAAGTGGCGTTGTAAAACATACCTGGGCTTTTAAAGATATTCCAGCATTGAAAGAAGAAAGCTTTGTTACCACGCTCGATAACCATGTGGAGCGGCTGGAATTCCAGTTTTCAGCAGAACGTTTTCCTAACCAGGAACCGAAAACCTACCTTCATAACTGGTACGAAACGGTTGACCAGTTAATGAAAGATGAAGATTTTGGCGCCGGTTTAAACAAAGAAAACGGATGGCTGAAAGACGATGTAAAAACTGCTGTAAATGGCGAAACGGACCCGGTAAATAAAGCAAAAAAGATTTATGAATATGTGAGGGATAATTATACCTGCACAGAAAATTCGGCAAGGTATTTATCACAGCCGCCTAAAAAAACAGCGCAGTCGAAAAAAGGAAATGTGGTTGACATCAATATGTTGCTGATCACTATGCTGAGAATGGCCGGTTATACTGCCGACCCGGTGTTATTGAGCACAAGGGGACACGGGAAAACGTATGATATGTATCCTATAATGAGCCGGTTTAATTACCTTATTGCCCGCCTTAACATTGATGACAAGCAATACCTGCTCGATGCTTCAGATCCCGTTTTAGGTTTTGGGCATTTAAGCGGCAGTTGTTATAACGGCAATGCAAGGGTAATAGCTTCCATGCCTTCTTTAATAAACCTGGAAGCGGATTCTTTAAAGGAGTCTGCCATTACTTCATTCTTTGTTACCAATGATGGTGATGGCAAATTAACCGGATCATATAAAACTGTTTTTGGCGCAGTAGGTTCCGAAAATATGCGTGAGAAGATGAAGAAAACCAATAAAGAAGAATATTTTAAGGACATTAAAAAAGCCTATCCTTTTGAAGTAAATCTTAGCAATACCGCTATTGATTCCCTTGATCAAAAAGAAATGCCGGTATCGGTTCAATACGACGTAAGCTTTCATGCTGATGAGGATATTATTTATTTCTCGCCGATGATGACAGCCGATGCCTATAAGCAAAACCCTTTTAAAGCAGCGCAACGTTTTTATCCCGTGGAAATTCCTTATTGCATTGATGAAGTATATATCCTGAATATGGAAATACCTGCGGGTTATAAAGTGGATGAATTGCCAAAGCCCGCACGTGTTTCTTTAAATGGCGGCGAAGGCATGTTTGAGTATTTGATACAGGCAGGCGGGAATGGTATTCAATTGCGCTGCCGCACCAAGCTAAATAAAGCAACGTTTGAACCTGAAGACTACGAAACCCTGCGCAGCTTTTTCGCTTTTATTGTAGAAAAGCAAAACGAACAAATTGTATTCAAGAAAATGTAAGAGACATGAAAACCTTTAAACTGCTTTTAATTATTTTTTGTACAACTATCGGTTTGGCAAAAGCGCAGTCGTTTAACATAATGCTCATTCCAGATTCGCTTACAAATAAAGCAAATGCTGTAAAGCGGTATGAAGAGCTGAAGATTTCAATAAAAGATATTGACCGCGCAGTTGTTTCCCGTAAATATGCAATAACCATTTTAAACGAAGCCGGCAGGCGGTATGCCACTTACAGTAATACTTACGACAAGCTGAAAGATTTAAGTGATATAGATGGCAATCTTTATGATGCCGCAGGCAAGCATTTAAAAAATGTAAAGAGAAAAGATATAGCGGATTATTCCGGCGATGATGAAGCCACACTTGCAACGGATGCACGTTTTAAAGTACATGATTTTTATTACTCCGCTTATCCTTATACTGTTGAATATGAAGACGAGCAGAGTTTTGACGGCATTTTTTTTCTGCCACGCTGGATTCCCCAACGCACTAATCGCTGTGCCGTGCAGCAAAGCAGGTTTATTGTGGAAACGCCGGTTAGTTATAAGCTGCGGTACAAACAGTTTAACTATGCCGGTAACCCGGTAATCGTGAATGACGGGAAAAAAATTACCTATACATGGGAAGTTAAAAACCTGCATGCTTTTGAGGATGAAGCTTTTTCACCGCAATGGGAAGAAATGACAACGTCGGTTTTTATTGCACCTGTAAACTTTAAAATTGAAAATTATACCGGCGAAATGGATAGCTGGAAAAACCTTGGAAAGTTCATTGCACAGCTAAATGCGGGCCGGGACGCATTGCCTGAAAATGTAAAGAAAGATGTGCATGCCCTTACCGATAATTTATCTACACCAAAAGAAAAGGCTTTTACACTTTACAACTACCTTCAAAAAAACACAAGGTATATAAGTGTGCAACTGGGTATTGGCGGCTGGCAACCTTATGATGCCAGTTATGTAGCCACAAAAAAATATGGCGATTGTAAAGCGCTTTCCAATTATATGAAGAGTCTTTTAAAGGAGGCTGGTTTAAATGGTTATTATGTACTGGTTAATTCTGATGATGACGATACGCACGGGCTTTGGGAAGATTTTCCTTCTCCTTACTTTAATCATGCGGTGCTGTGTATGCCGGATGGAAAAGATACATTATGGTTTGAATGCACCAGTCAAACGGCAACGCCTGGGTTCATGGGTTCATCTGTTGGCAATAGAAAAGCTTTAATGATTAAAGATGATGGCGGCCATGTAGTAAATACACCTTCCTACAAAGCTGAACAAAACCTGCAAACACGTGTTGTAACAGCTTCAATTGATGCGGAAGGAAATTTAGATGCAGCGCTTGTTACAAAATATACAGGCATTCAGCAGCAACTGCCACATGCGCTTATGTACCATACCACAAAAGAAGATCGCGAAAAATACCTGAATGATGAATTAAACCTGCCTACTTATAAGGTTGATAAAACAAACTATACAGAAAATAAAGGATTGATACCTGAAATAAATGAAGACCTGCATATAAGCGCTCAAAACTATGCTTCGGTTTCAGGAAAACGCTTATTTATTAAACCCAATTTGTTTAATAAAACCGGCAGTAAATTTAATGTTGATGATAAGCGTTTATTTGATATTGAATACACTTATTCATTTCATGATATTGATTCAATTGATATTAAAATACCCGATGGTTATACGACAGAAGCACTTCCAAAAAATCTTGATTTGAACAGCAAATTTGGTAACTATAATATAGAGTTTAAAGTTGCCAACAATAATATCAGTGTAGTGCGAAACTATACAAGGTTTGCCGGCCGTTTCCCTTCATCAGACTACGCCGAATTTGCCAAATTCATTAATGATATTTATAAAGCAGACCGCAGCCAGGTGGTGCTGGTAAAAAAAGAGAATTGATGGTGATGAGCCAACATCATTCTCTTAAGGCTGATTTTAAAATTGTAAATAATCAATGCTCAATATTCAATAGTTATTTTGCAGATGTTTACAATTGAACATTGGGTATTGTATTGTTGAATATTGAATATTTTATTGAAGCAACTATATTGGCAACCTGCTTAAAACCTGAACTGGTAACCAAGTGTAGCAATTCCTTCTAAATATCCTATTCCATGTGTGGCGCGGTTGCCCTTGGCTGTAGTTGTATTGGCAAGTGCATCTATATAGCGCACATAACCTGTTTTGCCGGTTGCTTCAAGAAAGAAATTCCGGAACATATAAAATCTTAAGCCGCCTTCAACACTAATATTATAACCTGCAATGTGAAAATCATTATTTAGTTTATCGCCGTGGTAAGTAAAATCTGTTCTTGGAATGTTGATGCCCGCTCCGGCTTTATAGATAAGTGTAAGTAAATCCCTTGTTTTGGCCCTGTTTTCAATCAGTGGTTTTTGTTCAAAGTAATTTATATGCAGCCAGTTGGCGCCATCGGTATGTTCAAAATGCAGGAAAGTTTCAGGGTTTAATATGCTGTCTCCATCAACATGCTGCCCGGCAATGGTACCGGTAACGTGCACTTTTTGTCCATCTGTTACCACATATTTTGCATGGTCAAAATTGAGCTCAATACCTTTTGTAAGGCTGTGATTTAAATAGAAGCCAATACGATAATTGTATTGAGGTATTGAAATTTCACCTGGCTTCTTATAAATATCATCATAATCACCTTTATCATGCGCCCTTACATGATGCAGCACGAAGTTGTCGCCATTGCTCATTTTAAAATGAATATTGCTGCGTGTGTATGTTTCAGCATTATAGCCCCATTGCAGGTACATGCCATAAATAATATGACGTTTTGGTGTTTGGGCTTTTGCGCAGATAGAAGTGAAACCTGCGGCCAAACAAATAAGTAGTCGCTTCATCCCCGTATTGTATTATCCTCTTTATTAAGGTCTCGCAAAAGTAAGCGGAAATGTTTTCAGTAAAAATTAAAATAAACTGTAATTTCTTCATAAAATCAGCAAGTTAAGTGACATTTTTTCATAAAGAAACCGGTGTAACTTTTCTGAATGATTTTTGATAATAATTCCCGGAATTATACACTCACTTCAAAAAAGGAAAAAAATTAATATATGAACTTAGGAAACTTCACTATAAAAGCAGCCGAAGCGTT
This sequence comes from Parafilimonas terrae, assembly GCF_900115755.1. Lineage (GTDB taxonomy): Bacteria > Bacteroidota > Bacteroidia > Chitinophagales > Chitinophagaceae > Parafilimonas > Parafilimonas terrae. The sequence continues at coordinate 268,128 of NZ_FOXQ01000006.1, read as the reverse complement.
TCAGCAGTCGCAGCAGCTTGCTTTTAATAATGCCAATCCCAATATAGAAACAGAACATATTTTAAAAGCCCTGCTGGAGCAGCAGGATTCTCCTGTTGACTACCTGCTCAAGAAAAATAACGTTACTGTTAACGTGCTTGAAACCAAGCTGGATGAAGCGCTTAAGAAACTCCCGAAACAACAGGGCGGCGAAGCAGCGCAATCCATCAGCCGCGATGCTAATAACGTAGTATTACGCGCCGGCGCCGGCCTTAAACAGTTTAACGATGACTTTATCACGCCTGAACACTTACTGCTGGCTATTGTTCAGGGCAACGATACTTCAGCCAAAATATTAAAGGATGCAGGCCTTACTGAAAAAGGTTTGATTGCAGCTATTAAAGAATTGCGCAAGGGCGAAACCGTAACTTCTCAAACACAGTCACAGGAGTTTAATGCATTGAATAAATATGCAAAAAACCTGAATGAAATGGCAAGGCAGGGCAAACTTGATCCTGTAATTGGCCGCGATGAAGAGATACGCAGAACTTTACATATCCTTTCACGCAGAACAAAAAATAATCCCATTCTTGTTGGTGAGCCCGGCGTTGGTAAAACGGCCATTGCAGAAGGGATTGCTCACCGCATTGTAAACGGCGATGTGCCTGAAAACCTTAAATCAAAAATCATATATGCTTTGGATATGGGCCAGCTTATTGCCGGCGCAAAATATAAGGGTGAATTTGAAGAAAGGCTGAAAGGCGTAGTAAAAGAGGTAAGCAACAGCGATGGAGAGATCATTCTCTTTATAGATGAAATTCATACGCTCGTTGGCGCAGGCGGTGGTGAAGGCGCTATGGATGCAGCTAATATTTTAAAACCTGCTTTAGCCCGTGGCGAGCTGCGTGCAATTGGTGCAACTACTTTAACTGAATACCAAAAATTCTTTGAAAAAGATAAGGCGCTGGAACGCCGTTTCCAGAAAGTATTGATTGACGAACCGAGCGTTGAAGATGCTATTTCAATTTTGCGTGGTTTAAAAGACCGCTACGAAACGCACCATCATGTGCGCATAAAGGATGAAGCGGTTGTTGCAGCCGTTGAATTATCGCATCGTTATATCACCGACAGGTTTTTGCCTGATAAAGCCATTGACCTGATTGATGAAAGCGCTGCCAAGCTTCGCCTTGAAATGAATTCAATGCCCGAAGAATTAGATAACCTCGAAAGGCAGATACGCCAGTTGGAAATTGAACGCGAAGCCATCAAGCGGGAGAATGATGAAGACAAGCTGAAGATGCTGAATATTGAAATAAGCAATATGAGCGTTGAACGTGATACCCTGAAAGCAAAATGGAAACAGGAAAAAGAACTGGTTGAAAAAATTCAGAATGCAAAGGCTTCCATCGAACAATTAAAACTCGAAGCAGAACAGGCAGAACGCAATGGCGATTATGGAAAGGTTGCTGAGATACGTTACGGTAAAGTAAAGGAACAGGAAAAGATCATTCACGATTTTACCGTTCAGTTAGATGAATTGAGCAAGCATGGCCGCCGCCTGATGAAAGAAGAAGTGGACGCTGAAGACATTGCAGAAAGCGTGGCCAAATCAACGGGCATCCCGGTAACAAGAATGATGCAGAGTGAACGCGAAAAATTATTACAGCTTGAAGACCATTTACATGAAAGGGTAGTGGGGCAGGAAGAAGCCATTACGGCTGTGGCAGATGCTATTCGCAGAAGCCGTGCAGGTTTGCAGGACCCTAAAAAACCTATTGGTTCTTTTATATTCCTCGGTACAACCGGCGTTGGTAAAACAGAGCTCGCAAAGGCGCTTGCAGAATATTTATTTGATGATGAAAGCATGATGACGCGTATTGATATGAGTGAATACCAGGAAAAGCATACAGTGTCCCGTTTGGTGGGTGCGCCTCCGGGTTATGTGGGATATGATGAAGGCGGCCAGCTAACTGAAGCCGTTCGCCGCAAACCTTACAGCGTTGTATTGTTAGATGAAATTGAAAAGGCACATCCTGATGTTTGGAATGTTATGCTGCAGGTTTTGGATGATGGAAGGCTCACCGATAACAAAGGCCGGGTTGTAAATTTCAAGAATACGATCATTATCATGACAAGCAATATTGGGAGTACTTTGATACAGGATGCTTTTCAGAATGTAAGCGAAAAGAACCTGAAGGAAGTGGTTGATAAAACAAAGCTGGAAGTAATGAATTTATTGCGTCAAACCATCCGTCCTGAATTTTTAAACAGGGTTGATGAGATCATTATGTTCCAGCCGCTGATGCGCAAAGAAATAAAGAACATTGTAAAAATACAGTTGAATGATTTGAAGAAGATCCTTCAGCAAAATTATATTGAACTTGAATTCACAGATTATTTAATTGATTATTTATCTGAAGCCGGTTACGATCCGCAGTTTGGTGCAAGGCCGTTGAAGCGTTTAATTCAAAAAGAGATTGTAAACCAGCTAAGTAAAAAGATACTCGCAGGCGATATAGACAGGTCGAACCCTGTTTTGGTTGATGTGTTTGATGGTGTAGTTGTATTTAGGAATGAGGTGTTAGAAAAGGTGAAGCAATAATCACTGTTGAGTTTCCCTTACAAATCCCCCGTTTGCCGGGGGATTTTTTTATTTCGGCCACAATAATACATTTGCTTATTAACCACAAAAATTTCAGTCTTGGATACATCAGGTTTTTTTGAAACTTTCTTTAGCAATGCCCGGTATAACGGCATTGTTATAATGAATAAACAAGGCATTATTTTAAACATAAATGAAGCCTTCCACGCCCGTTTCGGTTATACGCCTGAAGATTTAACGGGTAAAAATTTTAAAATATTATTTACCGAAAAAGATCAGCTTGCTTTAAAACCGGAAACAGAACTGCAAACGGTTTTGGCACAGGGTTCTGCCAACGATGAGAATTACCTGGTACATAAGAATGGTAACAAGGTTTGGGTTACAGGCGAATCTGTTTACATAGAAAATAAAGATGGCGATTCATTCCTGGTTAAAGTGGTGCATAATATTCATGCGCAAAAACAATTGGAAAGATTCCTCATAGAATCGCATGAATTTATTGATACTATTTTTGATTCAGTAGAAGAATCAGCCCTTATTATACTCGATAGCAGGCTGCGTGTTATTAAAACCAATAAAACGTTTCTCCGGCTGTTTGAATTAGGGGAAGCGCCTGCAGAGAACAGCCGTTTGTCTGATATTGATAATCCTTTTTGGCAACGGCCTGATGTAAAACAGGAAGCGCTTAATTTTCTTACACGACATAACATAAACGAGACTAAAATATTCGAACTGCAAACACATTCTGGTGATACAAAAAAAATTAGTTTTTTCGCCAAGCTCATTGAAGGTGTTCCGGGTATAGACAGAAAACTATTGGTTATGATAAAAGAAATAAAGTAACCTACTTGTACAACAGCATAATCACTTCAACTCTTGCATGATACATGGTTGAAAGCCTTTTAATCCATCCCGAAATTTTAATAATTGCAGGCATATAGTATTGTTCCTACTTTTATGAATGTATAGATTTGCATTTTCAGTAAACAAACCACCGGCATTTAAAAATTATTTATATGCAACGCATAAAGTTATTTGCAGCAACAAATCTTTTAATGCTGGCATTTTTTTCCTGCAACAACAATAAAACGCCTGATGAGCACATTGATTCAACTGCCGAAAGTGCAGTTGCACAGGCAAAAATTGACGGTGCTGTTTCGTGCAGCGTGCTTGGCTTCACCATAGCTGATAGTGTAACTTATATGAAACAGGGCGGAAAAGAATTTAAACCAACTGTTGTTAACGATTATAAACCTTCACACACTATAAAAGATATGGTTTGGGTGCCCGGCGGTGAATTCAGCATGGGCAATGTTAACCCCACCAATATGGAAGATGGCGGCCATGAATTGATGAATGATACAAGGCCCATTCACCGTGTGTATGTGAATGGTTTTTTCATGGATAAAACAGAAGTTACCAATGCGGAGTTTGCTGCTTTTGTAAAAGCTACAGGTTATGTAACAGTAGCTGAACGTAAACCAACCAGGGAAGAATTTCCAGGTGTGCCTGAAGAAGACCTGGTGGCTGGTTCTGCTGTGTTTACGCCATCCGCCACAACAAATCTTTCCAACTATTTACAGTGGTGGAATTATGTGCGTGGCGCTGACTGGCAGCACCCGCTTGGGCCGGGAAGCACTATTGAAGGCAAAGATAATTATCCTGTTGTACAGGTATCATGGGAAGATGCCGAAGCTTATGCAAAATGGGCCGGCAAAAGATTACCCACAGAAGCGGAATGGGAGTTTGCAGCAAGAGGTGGCAAAACAGGAGAGATGTACACCTGGGGCAACCAGCTAAAACCTGATGGCAAATGGATGACCAATATTTATGAAGGAAAATTTCCATCCACCGACCAGGCATTGGATGGTTATGCAGGCATTGCACCCGTAGCAAAATACCCGGCAAACGGGTATGATATTTACGATATGGCTGGTAATGTTTGGGAATGGTGCAGTGATTGGTACAGGCCCGATTATTACAAAACGCTTGCAGAAAAAGGCGCTGTTTCCAAAAATCCGAAAGGGCCGTCTGAACCTTATGATCCTGATGAACCCGGTGCAAAAAAGAAAGTGCAGCGTGGCGGCTCATTCCTTTGCACCGATCAATATTGCACCCGTTATATGGTGGGAACAAGGGGCAAAGGCGAATACAGGTCTGCTTCCAACCACGTTGGTTTCCGCTGCGTGAAAGATGCTTCATCCGGTGACCTTGCCGCCTTATCAAATAAGTAGAATCGGGCAAACGACTTTAAGTATGCTTTAAGTTGTTTACTGTTGGGGGCCGGCTTTTTCAGGACGAAACAGGCATTATAATCTTTGCTTAAGTTGTTCAGTCATGGCATTTTTCCATGAAGTAAATGTGCCTTTTATTATTTCCTTTCTCGCTTCACTCACCAGCCATAAATAAAAACAAAGATTTTGCAGGCTGGCAATCGTTAAGCCCAGTAATTCCCCGGCCACAAATAAATGCCGTAAATAAGCCTTGGTGTAATAATGGCTTATTTCGTTTGGCAAGCCTTCATCAATGGGCGTAAAATCATCAGCCCATTTTTTATTTTTTATATTGATGACACCATTCGTTGTAAACAGCATGCCGTTACGGCCATTGCGTGTGGGCATAACACAATCAAACATATCCACGCCAAGGCTTATGCACTCCAATATATTCCAGGGTGTGCCAACGCCCATTAAATAACGGGGTTTATCTGCAGGCAAATGCTCGCAGCAAAGCGCCGTTATTTCATACATTACCGCTTCAGGTTCGCCCACGCTAAGGCCGCCGATAGCATTGCCCGGCGCCTGTTTTGAAGCAACATATTCGCAGGACATTTTCCGCAGGTCATGAAACTGGTTGCCTTGCACAATAGGAAACAGGTTTTGTTCATAACCATATAATGGTTCTGTTGAGTTAAGATGGTTAATGCACCTGTCAAGCCATCGTTGCGTGAGCATTAAACTGTTTTTAGCATAATTGTATTCGCTTTGGCCGGGCGGGCATTCGTCAAATGCCATGATAATATCAGCGCCTATATTTCGCTGTATATCCATTACTTTTTCCGGCGAAAATAAATGCCGGCTGCCATCAATATGGCTTTGAAATAAAACGCCTTCTTCTTTTATTTTCCTGCTTTGCGCCAGCGAAAAAACCTGGTAGCCGCCGCTATCGGTAAGTATAGGTTTATCCCAATGCATAAACCCGTGCAGGCCGCCTGCTTTATTAAGTATTTCTATCCCCGGCCTGAGATATAAATGATAAGTATTGCCCAATATTATTTGTGCTTTTACTTCCTGGTAAAGTTGCTGCTGCGTAACGGCTTTTACGCTCCCGGCAGTGCCAACAGGCATAAAGATGGGCGTTGAAATTTCGCCATGCGCCGTAGTAATTTTCCCTGCCCTTGCTTTGGAATCTGCATCGGTATGTTCCAGGCTGAAACTGAGTGCCATAGCTGCAAATGTATAATAATGAAGTTGTTAATTCCACGAGGTTAATTCATGTTTTTGCACTCTTATCTTTTAACAAATAACCTGTAATCTTTTGGCCCGGTTTTATTTCTTATTAATATAAAAATGATTTAATGAAATAAATTAACTTATATGAAAAAATTATTTAAAATATACCTGCTTGCAGTTTTGGTTGGTGCAGCATCGGTGCACGCTAATGAAGCACAATCGCAGGCTGCCAATGTGAGTTTTTCTGTCTTTTATAACTCACTTAAACCTTACGGCCGGTGGATGAATAATTCCACTTACGGACAGGTTTGGATAAGCAATGACAGGAATTTTGTTCCTTACTCCACCGGAGGCCATTGGGCTTATACAGATTATGGCTGGACCTGGGTTTCAGATTACGACTGGGGCTGGGCGCCATTCCATTATGGAAGATGGAATTATAACACTAATTATGGCTGGTATTGGGTGCCTGGCTATGAATGGGCGCCTGCATGGGTGGCCTGGAGAGGCGGCGGTGATTATTATGGATGGGCGCCTTTGTCGCCGGGATTAAGTGTAACTGTTAATTTCAATACCATACCTGCAAACTGGTGGGTATTTGCACCGCACAGGTATATAACAAGCCGGGCTATTAGCCGCTATTATGTGCCGCGTAACCGTAACGTAACTATTATTAAAAACACTACGGTGGTAAATAATGTTACTGTAAAAAATAACGTGCATTATGTGGCAGGCCCGAGAAGGCAGGATGTTGAAAGGGTGAATCGAACGAAGGTTAAAACTTATACCGTTTCCAATTCTTCAAAACCTGGCAAAACAGTTGTTAATAATAATACAGTGAATGTTTACAGGCCGGCAATTAATAATAGCAAAACTGTTGTGGTGAATAAAAACAGTAATAACAAAACAACGGTGAATAAAAATAAAAATGCTGTTACAGTAAATAAAAGAACCGATAAAGTAACGGTTAATAAGCAAACTGCTGCAAAAGCAAACAGTGAAACAACCATTAATAAAAACAACAAGAAAGCAGCAGTTAAAAAACAGCCGGTAAATAAAACAAATAAAAAAGAAGCAGTAAAGAAACCGCAATCGCTAAACAAAAAGCCTGCAAATAGTCAGCTTAAAAACCAGGTGGTGAAAAAAAATCAGCAAAAAGCAAAACCTGCTGTAAAACCACAGCAAAAACAAAAAAATAACGACGTGGCTAAAAGAAAACCACAGCGTAATGACAATAACGATAAAAAAAGGTGAGTGATAATGTGATGGATAAAGAGCCGGCTTCATTTTTTAGCCGGCTTTTTGTTATGTGTTTGTTGCTATATTTCATATTTAAACATACAGGCTGCATGATGAATAACTCTAATCAAAACATTACTGTAGAAAAACCTGGAAAAGTTAAACTTACTTTTAAAGGTTTATGGAAAATATTAAAAGATACCGGCAGTGATTTTACTGATTGCCGCATTACACGCATGAGTGCAGCGCTGGCTTATTATACTATTTTCTCCATTGCTCCCGTGCTTATTTTAATAATTAGCCTTTCTGCAATTTTTTTTGGAAGAGGCGCAATTGAAGGTTCCATTTATCATGAAATAAAATCATTTGTTGGCAGCGATGCAGCTTTGCAAATTCAGGAACTTATTAAAAAAGCAACTATAAAACAAGGCAACTGGTTTGCTTCTTTTGCAAGCATTATAGCTTTGGTAATAGGCGCTACAAGTGTGTTTGGCGAAATACAGGATTCCATCAATTTAATATGGGGCTTAAAAGCTAAACCAAAAAGAGGATGGATAAAAATTTTATTAAACCGGCTTTTAAGTTTTTCAATTATTGCGAGTGTAAGTTTTATTTTGCTGGTATCGTTACTGATAAATACTATACTGGATATTTTTTTAGGCGCTCTTATGCCTAATCTTATAAGTTTATTTCCCAATATAGGGCTGGAAGCAAAACTGGCGTATGGTATTAATCTTTTTATTACTTTTTTAATTATAACCTTACTGTTCTCCATCATCTTTAAAGTGCTGCCCGATGCTAAAATAAAATGGCGCGATGTGCTTACCGGATCTATAACAACGGCATTACTTTTTATGCTTGGCAAATTCGCTATTGGCTTTTATCTCGGCACAAGAAATATTGGCAATACTTATGGCGCTGCCGGCTCTATCATCCTTATTTTATTGTGGGTGTATTATTCATCCATTATTTTATATGGAGGCGCTGCCTTCACAAAAAACTATGCACATTTTAAAGGCCGGCGCATTTATCCGAATGATTATGCGGTATGGACTGAAACCGTGGAAATGGAGAAGAAGGGCTCTTTTGAAAATGTAACAACACATCCCATAAAAACAGGTAAATAATTATTTATGCAGGATTTTATAATAACAGGAAAAGCTGTAGCGGCTTTATTTATAATAGCAATACCTGTTGCCTGCATTGCATGGACGATCACACACGAAGAAGCTTTTGCTGAGTTGAAAAATTATTGTGTAAAGTGTAAAAATGAAAGCAAAAATATTTTGAAAAGAAAGTTCTTTTATTTGTTTACCTGCGAATACTGCTTTAGCCATTATGTAACAGCATTGCTACTCATCATCACAAAATTTCAATTGCTATATACAGATTGGAAAGGTTATTTTATTTCTTTCTTTTCAATAGTTTGGGTAGCTAATATTTATATGAGCATTTATGCGCGTATAAGGGTTACACTTAAAAAAGAAAAACTTGAAGCCGATATAATCGAAAAAGAGAAAAAGAATAATCATTCCTGACATTGTTTATACGTCCTGAGCTTTCACAGTGATATTAAAAATAAACATCTTCAATTAAAAAATATTCTGTTGGTATGCCGTATTCTATGGTGATTGCCAGCACATCAAACTGCAGGTATTTCCATTGCGGGTTCCGGTATTGATATTCTTCAGCCGCTATTTTCAGCATCTTCATTTTCTTATGGCTCATGCTTTCTTCAGGCTTACCGTATTTAGAAGTGGTTCTTGTTTTTATTTCAAAGAAGTGAAGGCGATCGCCCAGTGCAGCAATTATATCAACTTCAGCATAACCAAAACGCCAGTTGCGTTCAATGATCTCATAACCTTTCTCAGAAAGATAAATTGCGGCAAGGTCTTCTCCTTTGTTTCCGGTAGTTTTGTTCCATCCCGACATAAAATCAAGGGTTGATTATGCTACAAGATAAAATTTTTAAACTGAAAGGAAAAGTTCAACATTATGCATGGGGCGGCACTGAATATATTCCGCACTGGCTGGGAATTGAAAACAAAGAAAATAAACCGTTTGCAGAATATTGGATGGGCGCCCATCCATCAGCCTCATCTGCATTGATCGTTAATGGAAAAGAAGAAAATTTATACAACTTAATTCAACAAGATGCCAATTCAATTCTTGGTGAAGAAGTGAATGCAACTTTTGGCGAGCTTCCTTATCTTTTTAAGATCCTTGATGTAAAAGATATGCTCAGCATACAGGTGCATCCTTCAAAAGAATCTGCTGAAAAAGGGTTTAATGATGAAGAAGCAAATGGTGTTGCGATTAATGCGCCGCACCGCAACTATAAAGATAAAAATCATAAACCCGAAGTAATGGTTGCCTTAAGTGAGTTTTGGCTGCTGCATGGTTTTTTAAGTGAAGATAAATTGCTGAAAGTTTTGCAAACTGTGCCTGAATTTAAAAATTTTGAAAGCCTTGTTATTGACAAAGGCTATAAAGGTTTATATGAACATGTGATGCTGATGCCGCAGGTGGAAGTTGATGCCTTGCTTACGCCACTTGTTGAAAGGGAAATTAACCGTAAAAGAAATAATGAACTTACAAAAGCCGACGCAGGCTGGTGGGTTGCAAAATTGTATGAACAGCAAGAAAATTTTTCCAATCTTGACCGTGGTATATTTTCCATTTACTTTTTTAATATCGTAAAAACAAATCCCGGTGAAGCCGTATTCCAGGGCGCCGGTTTACCACATGCTTATCTTGAAGGGCAAAACGTGGAGCTGATGGCCAACAGTGATAATGTATTACGCGGCGGCCTTACGCCAAAACATATTGATGTGCCTGAATTAATAAAGCATATAATATTTGAAGGCATTGAACCGAATGTGATGAAAGGGATAGACCTTACGAGCGGTGAGAAAAATTATCCCTGCCCCGTTCCTGATTTTGGCATTAGTAAAATAGAATTAAATGCAAATGAAGTTTATGAAGCAGAAGCAACTTCGCTTGAAATTATTGTGATAATTGAAGGCGAACTTAATGCTGAAGGCAGTAATAATATTACAGCTAAAAGGGGAGAAGTAGTTGCTGTTTTAGCTGGTGAAACTTATTCTTTTTCTACGCCGGAAAAACTTATTGCTTACAAAGCTTTTGTGCCTTAAAGGATTTAGGAATATTATAATGCGCAGAACATTATTGCCACAGATGCACAAATGAAAACCTGTGCATCTGTGGCAAACTAAAAAGCTGATATTAATCTTACAATTAGCTTAAACAATCCTTTAATGAGCGGGCAATAATGTCAACGCACTCCAGTATTTGTTGTTTTGAAATAACAAGCGGCGGTGCAAAACGTATTTTATCGCCATGTGTTGGTTTTGCCAGTAAACCATTTTCTTTAAGCTGAAGGCAAAGTTCCCACGCCGCTTCTTTATTCGCATGTTCAATTACAATGGCGTTTAATAAACCTTTACCACGAATGGTGGATATAAAAGGTGAGTTTAAATTTTGCAATTCATTGCGCAGCAAGTTTCCCATTGCATCAGCATTTTCAATCATGCTTTCTTCCTGCAATACTTTTATCGATTCTATAGCAACAGCACATGCTAATGGATTGCCGCCATACGTGGAACCGTGCTCGCCGGGTTTTATATTCAGCATGATTTCATTATTGGCTAATACTGCAGATACAGGAATTGTTCCGCCGCTTAATGCCTTGCCAAGAATTAAAATATCCGGCTTTACATTTTCATGATCGCAGGCCAGCATTTTTCCTGTACGGCCAAGCCCTGTTTGTATTTCATCGGCCATGAATAAAATATTATAGGCTTCGCATAATTGCTTGGCTTTGGAAAGATAGCCTTCATCCGGAACAACCACACCAGCCTCACCTTGTATAGGCTCAACCAAAAGACCTGCAATGGTTTTATCTTCCAATGCTTTTTGCAAAGCATTTATATCATTATATGGAATAACAACAAAGCCGGGCGTAAACGGGCCAAACTTTGAATTGGATAAAGGATCAGTGCTGAATGAAATAACCGTTGTGGTCCTGCCATGAAAATTATCTGCACATACAATAATTTTTGCTTCACCATCTTTAATGCCTTTCTTTTCATAGCCCCAGCGCCGGCAAAGTTTAATGGCTGTTTCCACTGCTTCCACACCTGTATTCATCGGCAGCAGTTTATCATAGCCAAATAATTCAGTCATGAATTTTTCATACTCGCCTAAAAGATTATTATAAAAGGCGCGGGATGTGAGTGTGAGTTTTTGCGCCTGCTCAATTAATGCCTTTACAATGCGCGGATGGCAATGGCCCTGGTTAACAGCAGAATAACCACTTAGAAAATCATAATACTTTTTTCCTTCAACGTCCCATACAAAAACACCTTCGCCTTTTTCTAAAACCACGGGCAAAGGATGATAATTATGTGCACCAAAATCTTCTTCTAACTGTAAATAATGCAGGGCTTTTTTGGATATAGTATGAGTAAGCATAATAAATGATTAAATAATGAACGATAAATTTTTTGAAGCGTAAATGCTAAAGGGCATAAGAAATTGCCCGCTGTATAAAACGGCGTGTTAGTGATTGAGCAGATCTAAATTGGAAGAGAGGAATTTCATTATTTACTGATAGGTTGCAAGATACATTTTTTTAAACAATTGAGAGAATTTGAAAGTGTACCTATTGCAATCAAAATTAAAGGCGCACTATTGTAATAGTAAAGAGAAAATATCTTTTTAATATATTGGATTTAGCAGATGAAAAAGATGATGGTTCATTTAAAGTGTTATATACGCTTTATATATATTTTAAGAAAACTTAGAAATGCGGCAGGCCCTGTTTTCATCTCTTTAATTTATCTTTACAGCGTTGGTATTTATCTCATTTAAAAATCTTGTAATTATTGCTGCTGCATAAAAAATACAAAACCCATATACTAAAAAAATGGCTTTGTTTTTTAGTGCTCTTTTGTTTCGGTTTAAGAACTGTATCCTATGCTGTGCAGCCATTTGCCAATAATAAAATAGACTCAATTTCAGATGCTATAGAAGCAACCTCGCAAGATAATGTGTCGTTGCTTCACATCTTAGGTGGTCTGTTGAATATGGATTTAAATGGCGATGGCCATGAACTGTTTAGTTTTAAAATGGATAAGCAAACGCCCCGTACCCACCAGTTTCGCTTAAAAGAATACCCTAAAAAAAATAGTTTTGAGTACAATTATAAAATAATTACTGCAACGGCATTGCAATGCCTTACAGCTTGCAACAGAACCTTCAGCGTTCCGGCACATTATCACTTTCTCTTTCGCTTAACACCTTTCTGATTTCATTGTTACATATTGAATACATGTGGTATTGCTTATAGCCATTATGAGCACGATTAAACCAAAAATTTGTAACGATGAATATAAAACCTATTATTTATTGCGCTATTATTATTGTTATTACAGGCTGTAGTTCTAATACTGAAAACAAAAAGCAAAAAGAAATTCCGGTATTGCCTGTTATACAATTAAAGCCGGAAGATACAAGCCTTCAAAATGGTTATGTAGCGGATGTGCAGGCTGTTCAAAATGTGGAGATACGTTCCAAATTGCAGGGCTATCTTGAAAAAATTTATGTGGATGAAGGGAAGCCTGTATCAAAGGGCCAGCCCTTATTTAAATTAAATGATCAGCAGTTTCAACTCGACCTTGCCAAAGCAAGGGCGGGCGTAGCCGATGCAAAGGCTGCAGTACATGCATCTGAACTGGAAATAAAAAGAATACAGTTGCTGGTTGATAAAAAAGTTATATCAAAAACAGAACTTGAATTAGCCCAGTCAAAACTAAAAGGCGCACAAGCCCGGCTGAATGAACAGCAGGCAATAGAAGATGAGGCAGCCCTGCATTTATCGCACACTTTAATAAGGGCGCCTTTTAATGGTGTTATAGACCGAATACCGCTTAAGCTGGGCAGCCTTATAAATGAAGGCGACCTGCTTACTACTGTTTCAGACCTTTCTGAAGTATTGGCCTATTTCAGGGTATCTGAAAATGAATACCTCGAATATGTGCGCAACCTTCAAACCAACAAGAACCTTCCTGATAATAACGTAAAACTCATTCTCTCCGACGGTTCAGTGTATGGCAGTAGCGGTAAAATAGAAACCATGGAAGGAGAGTTTGACCAGGGCACAGGCTCCATCGCTTTCCGGGCAAGGTTTCCTAATCCCGACAAGATTTTGAAACACGGTTCTACAGGTAAAATCAGCATCACTACCCAAGTGCATAATGCTTTAATGGTGCCACAAAAGGCTGTATTTGATATACAGGATAAAAACTATGTTTTTGTATTGAATACAGACAGTACTGTTAAGATGAAAACCTTTGTGCCACGCACCAGGATAGACCGATATTTTGTAGTTCAGTCAGGCCTCAAGTCTGGCGATAAAATTGTGTATGAAGGGGTGCAAAACATACGTGATGGAATGCGTATAGAGCCACGCATGCTTGCAGCCGATAGCCTTCTCGCCACGCGTTAAATCATAAATATTATTGCGGTATATAGCTGTGCTTTTGGCATCAGCCCGTCAGTTGCATTTTCACAAAATAATTATTGCTACAGCACAATTAAAGTTATTTAAATGGTTGAAATATTTATACGAAGGCCGGTGCTTTCGCTTGTTGTATCCCTTATTATAGTATTGCTTGGTGTACTGGCGCTGTTTTCATTGCCGGTTACACAATTCCCCGATATTGTTCCGCCATCTGTGGTGGTTACAGCTACCTATAATGGCGCCAATGCCGAAGTATGCGCCAATGCGGTTGCCATACCCCTGGAGCGTGCTGTTAATGGTGTGCCCGGCATGACTTATATGAATTCTGTCAGCAGCAACAATGGCGTTACGCAGATACAGGTAATGTTTAAAGTTGGAACTGACCCGGACCAGGCAGCAGTGAATGTGCAGAACCGGGTAACCACCATATTAGATGAATTGCCGGAAGAGGTAATTCGTGCCGGTGTTACCACCGAAAAAGAAGTAAACAGCATGCTGCTGTTTTTAAACATATTTAGTGAAGACAGCACGGTGAACGAAGAATTTATTTACAACTTCACCGATATAAATGTATTGCAGGAATTAAAGCGCATTGAAGGCGTTGGGCTTGTTGATATAATGGGCGTGCGTGATTATGCCATGCGGGTTTGGCTAAAGCCAGACCGAATGCTGGCCTATAATATTTCAACCGAAGAAGTGATAGAAGCGCTGCGCAGGCAGAATATAGAAGCAGCCCCAGGCGTAATTGGGGAAAACTCAGGCAAAGGCAACCAGGTAGCGCAGTTTGTATTAAAATATACCGGTAAGTTTAATACGCCCGAAGCTTATGAGGCGGTTGTATTGCGTGCACAGCCCGACGGTACCATTTTAAAACTAAAAGACATCGCTGCTGTTGAATTTGGAACAGAGAGTTATGATATGTCTTCCAAAACAGATGGCCGCCCTTCTGCTTCCATTATGATTAAGCAAAGGCCTGGGAGCAATGCAAGGGATGTTATCAATAATATCAAGGCGAAGATGGAAGAATTGAAAGAAAGTTCTTTCCCGCCCGGCATGACGTACAATTATGCTTATGATGTATCAAGGTTCTTAGATGCCAGTATTCATGAAGTGGTACGCACATTGATAGAAGCTTTCCTGCTTGTGTTTGTTGTTGTATTTATTTTCCTGCAGGATTTCCGTTCAACCATTATTCCTGCACTTGCTGTTCCTGTGGCATTGGTAGGCTCGCTGGCATTTATGCAAATACTTGGCTTCTCTTTAAATATGTTAACGCTGTTTGCATTGGTGCTGGCCATTGGTATAGTAGTAGATAATGCAATTGTGGTGGTAGAGGCAGTGCATGTGAAAATGACGGAACAGCACCTGCCGCCATTGGAAGCCACAGTAGAAGCAATGGAAGAAATAAGCGGGGCCATCATTGCCATAACGCTTGTTATGTCGGCCGTGTTTATACCGGTTGCCTTCCTGTCGGGACCGGTAGGCGTATTTTACAGACAATTCTCGTTAACACTGGCTATCTCTATTGTTATATCCGGCATTAATGCTTTGACGCTTACGCCGGCCTTGTGCGCTTTACTGTTAAAGCATAATACAAAACCTAAGAAAAGCTTATTGCAACGCCTGTTTGGTGGTTTTAATAAAGGTTATAATAAGGTGGAAAATAAATATGCCGGTATTGTGGGAAAGCTTGCTGGCCGTAAGCTTGTAACACTTGCCCTTTTCGGGTTTTTCTGTTTAGCCACAGGGGGAATAGCCACCATTTTGCCCACAGGTTTTATTCCTTCTGAAGACCAGAGCATGATTTATGTGAATGTTACCACACCACCCGGGTCAACAGTTGACAGAACGGAGAAAATACTTGATGAAATTGAACTGGCAACGAAAGATATGCCGCAGGTGGATAACATCAGCACACTGGCCGGTTATAGTTTAATGAGCGAAATATCAGGAGCTTCTTATGGCATGGCAATGATCAATCTTAAAACATGGGAAGATCGTAAAGAAAGTATTGATGAAGTAATAGAAATGCTGAATAAAAAAACAAAATATATTGCTGATGCCTCTATTGAATATTTTTCACCACCAACAGTTCCGGGATTTGGTAATGCAAGTGGATTTGAATTAAGGTTGTTGAATAAAAATAAAGCAACCGGGCTTGCTGCTACGGCCAATGTAACAAAAAGTTTTACAGAGCAGTTGAATAATAACCCGGCTATTGCAGGAGCTTATACCAGCTTCAATCCCAGCTTTCCTCAATATATAATTCATGTTGACCAGGATATGGCGGCGCAAAAAGGTGTAAGCATTGATAATGCCATGAGCACTTTGCAAACCCTGCTGGGCAGTTACTATGCCACCAATTTTATACGGTTTAATCAAATGTATAAGGTAATGCTGCAGGCTTCCCCATCGTACCGCAATACAGAAAATGATGTTTTGAATTTGTATGTGAAGAATGATAAAGGTGAAATGGTGCCTTATTCATCTTTTATAACACTGGAAAAAGTATTAGGCCCTGAACAAATTACGCGTTATAACATGTACACATCGGCTATGATTACTGGTGATGCAGCCAGGGGCTATAGCAGCGGCGATGCTATTAAAGCTATTGAAACCATTGCTAAAGAAAAACTGCCAAGAGGTTACACCATTGAATGGAGCGGAATGACGAGAGAACAAATTGAAAGCGGCAACCAGGCAGCATACATTTTTATTATTTGCCTTGTATTTGTTTACCTGTTGCTGGCAGCACAATATGAAAGCTTCGCATTGCCCTTATCTGTATTGCTCTCATTGCCGGCTGGTATATTCGGCGCTTTTTTCTTTTTGAAGGTGTTAGGGCTTGAAAATAATATTTATGCGCAGGTGGCATTGATAATGTTGATTGGCCTGTTGGGCAAGAATGCCATATTGGTTGTGGAGGTTGCTGAAATGCAGCGGCAAAAAGGCATATCAATTTTGGAAGCTGCGGTAATAGGGGCCAAATCGAGGTTGCGGCCAATATTGATGACCTCATTTGCCTTTATTGCAGGGCTTATCCCGCTTTGTGTGGCCAGTGGCGCTGGCGCCATGGGGAACCGTTCAATAGGTACGGCAGCAGCAGGCGGTATGCTGGCGGGAACCATATTCGGGGTTTTAATTATACCCGGTTTATATGTTCTGTTTGCAAGTATTGGAAAGAAGAGAAAAGGAGAAAGTGAGGAGTCATCATATCAGCATGAAATTCCCTTTTCTGAAGAGTTCGATCATCATGAACATACGCATTATCACCATCATAAAAAACGTTTGAATAAAGACAATGATGAAAACAAAATATAAGAGCATTTATCATATCCTTATTGTATTGCTTTTAGTTGCCACAGGCTGTAAAACTTATAAACCTGTTATAACGCCTGAATTAAAGGATGTGCCTGATAAATTTATAGAATCCGGCAAAGACAGTACCGGTATTGGCAATATAGAATGGCGCACATTTTTCAGAGACAGCTTGTTAGTTAAGCTGATTGATTCGGCTTTGGCTAATAACCAGGACATTCAGATTGCCTGGCAAAGAATAGAATCTGCCAAAGCGCAATTATTAAAGAATAAAGGGGCACTGCAGCCCACGGTAAATGCAGCCGTTTCAACAGCTATTGATAAATATGGTAAATATACCATGAGCGGCGTAGGCAATTACGACACTAATCTTTCTGGTAATATAAACGATAAGCAACGTGTAACGCAGCCAATTGTTCAGGATTATTTTATTGGCTTGCACAGCAACTGGGAAATTGATATTTGGGGAAGATTAAAAAATGCCCGTGAAGCTTCTGCGGCAAGGGTTTTGGCTTCAGAAAAAGGCAGGCAGTTTATTGTAACATCGCTGGTGGCAGACATTGCTTCAAGTTATTATAGCCTGTTGGCACTGGATAACCAGTTAAAGATAATTCAGCGAAATATTAAATACCAGCAGGATGCTTTGGATGTTGTAAAAATTATGCAGGAAACGGGCAAAAGTACCTCGCTTGCCGTGCAGCAATTCCAGGCGCAGTTGTACAATACACAGGGTTATGAATATGAAGCAAAGCAACAGATAACAGCAATTGAAGCACATATAAATTACCTGCTTGGCCGCTATCCGCGGCCTGTTGCAAGAGATAGCAGTACTTTAAAAAAACAATTGCCTGAAGTTATATATGCCGGCATTCCATCAGCAATGGTAACAAGAAGGCCTGATGTGCAGCAGGCTGCTTTAGAACTGCAGGCAACCAAATTCGATGTGGCATCGGCCAATGCGGCAGCAATGCCTGCTTTAACCATAACACCTTACTTCGGTTTAAATTCTTTCAAGGGAAATTTGCTGTTTAATGCCGCCTCGGTTACGTATGGTTTGCTTGGAGGGCTAACAGCACCTTTGTTCAATAAAAAAGCAATAGAGGGTAATTATCAATTAGCTGGGGCGGCCCAAAAGGAAGCTTTTTATAAATACCAGCAATCACTGCTGAATAGTTTCAATGAAGTGTATATAGGATTGAACGATATAAAAAACAAAAGGCATATTCAAATGCTTAAACAACTGGAAGTAAATGAGCTCAGTAATGGCGTAACTTCTGCAAACGAATTATACGTTGCAGGCTACGCTTCTTATCTTGAAGTTATTACGGCTCAGAAAAGTGTATTGCAGGCCGAACTCGAACTAAATGATAACCGTAAAGATGTATTAATAGCATTGGTGCAATTATACCGTTCGCTGGGTGGCGGATGGCAGTAGCACCTTAAGCACTTTTATTTTAATCCGCAGATGGTATGGTTTGCTTTAAATGACGACCGTTCTTCATAAGTTGCAGATTTACCTTAAAGTTAAAGGAGATGCTATATAATGCGCAGATGTTAATAACCAGACATCATAATAATTTCTTCAACATCTATTGAAAGTTAGCGCAAGCTTTTTAGGTTTGCAGCAATGAGAAAACTGGAAGATACATACCAGCATAAAGGGTTAAGAAAAAAACTGATAGATTCATTGCGCACAAAAGGCATAACATCAGAAATGGTGCTGGAAGCCATGTATAATGTGCCGCGGCATTTTTTTTTAGATTCTGCTTTTGATAAAATTGCTTATGAAGACAGGGCATTTCCCATTGCGGCGGAGCAAACTATTTCCCAGCCTTATACCGTTGCTTATCAAACGCAATTATTGAATGTGCATCGCGGCGATAAAATTCTTGAAATAGGCACCGGCAGTGTTTACCAGGCAAGCGTGCTGGCGGAATTAGGCGCATGGGTTTATACAATAGAACGGCAGCGTAAATTGTACGACATTAATAAGTCTTTCTTCTTCAAAACAAAATATCCTAACATAAAATTTTTTTACGGAGATGGCTTTGAAGGATTGCCGGCTTATGCGCCTTTTGATAAAGTGCTTATTACAGCTGCAGCACCTTTTATTCCGCCCAAATTAGTGGAGCAGTTAAAAGCAGGCGGTTTAATGGTATTGCCCGTGAATGAAGGGGATAAGCAACGTATGCTGCGCCTTACCAAAAAAGCTGATGGCAGTTATGATGAAGAATGGTTTGATTATTTTTCTTTCGTACCTATGTTGAAAGGGAAAAATAATTAGAGAAAAGTTCAAGCGTTCACCTGTTCACAAGTTTACTTGTTTGAGCATCTGGCTAAGGTTACAACTGCGTGGTTAACTTCAACCTGTGAACAAGAAAACCTGTGAACTTGTAAACTAAAATTTTATGTATGGCAATACGCATTTTTATAACCGGCGGCACTTTCGATAAAGAATATAATGAGCTTACCGGCGAACTTTTTTTCAAAGATTCGCATTTGCCTGAAATGCTTAAGCTGGGCCGCAGCAATATTGATGTTGATATACGAACATTAATGATGATTGACAGCCTTGGCATGAGCAGTGAAGACAGGGATTTGATTACGCATCATTGCGAAACGGCTAAAGAAGACAAGATCATTATAACGCATGGCACAGATACAATGGCCGATACAGCTAAAGTTTTATCCGGAAGAATAAATAATAAAACGATTGTTCTTACCGGCGCAATGATCCCTTATAAATTTGGCAGCTCAGATGGTTTGTTTAATCTCGGCAGTGCACTGGCTTTTGTGCAAACCTTGCCGCCCGGTGTTTATATAGCTATGAATGGAAAATATTTTCATGCGGATAATGTCCGTAAAAACAGGCAAACCGGTATGTTTGAAGAACTGTATAAGCAATGATGGGTTCTGTCAATAATTATAATTTCAATACTTTTGAAACACAATATTTTAAAATATGAGTAAAATAACTGCAGCCATTACTGCTGTAGGCGGTTATGTTCCGGAGTACAGGTTAACGAATAAGGAACTGGAAACGATGGTTGAAACAAATGATGAATGGATAAGAACAAGAACAGGCATTAGTGAAAGAAGAATTTTGAAAGGGGCCGGTAAAGGAAGCAGCGATCTTGCTTTGCCAGCTATTCAGGAAATAATAAAAAAGAAAAATCTGGACCCTCTTGAAATTGATTGCATTATTGTGGGCACTGTAACACCCGATATGGTTTTTCCCGCTACAGCAAATATTATTGCGGCTAAAATTGGCGCAACAAACGCATGGGGTTTTGATGTAAGCGCTGCCTGCAGCGGCTTTTTGTATTCACTCACAACCGGAGCCACGTTTATTGAAAGCGGGCGCTACAAAAAAGTTTTGGTGGTTGGCGTAGATAAAATGAGCGCCATAGTTGATTACACAGACAGGGCTACCTGCATAATTTTTGGTGACGGCGCCGGCGCTGTTTTATTGGAACCCTCTATTGATGAAACCGGTATTAAAGACAGCATCTTAAAAAGCGACGGCAAAGGCGCTGAATACCTGCACATGAAAGCCGGCGGCTCCCGTGAACCTGCTACTATTGAAACCGTTCAGGCTAAAAAACATTTTATTTACCAGGAAGGGAAAGCTGTGTTTAAACATGCCGTAGAAGGCATGGCCGATGTGAGCGCAGAAATAATGAAGCAAAATAGCCTGGGCGCAGATGATGTGGCATGGCTTGTGCCACACCAGGCTAACCTTAGAATAATTGATGCTACTGCAAACCGAATGGGATTGCCAAGGGAAAAAGTGATGATTAATATTCAGAAGTATGGCAACACAACAGCGGCAACCATACCGCTTTGTTTATGGGAATGGGAGAAGCAGTTAAAGAAGGGCGATAACCTGATCCTTGCAGCATTTGGCGGCGGCTTTACCTGGGGCGCCACATGGGTTAAATGGTCTTACGATACTAAATAAAAAAGAGGTTGCATTTCGCAACCTCCATTATTTTATTACTATAACAGCCAACTACATTTCAGTAGTTGTTGGCTTGGATTTTTTTACAGGAAGGCTTACTAATATTAAAATAAATATGGCTGACCCCACTATCCAAATCCATGTATGATCATACCAGGGCGCTGGCTTTACCGTGGCCGTAACATCTAAATTGCCCGATGTATCCTGTGCACATAACCAGCAAGTAATGAAGCAAAAAATAAATGATAATGAAAACATCTTTGCAGCAGTCGTTTTCATAGTTTGTTTCATATAATCGTTTATGACAATTATTCAACAATCAAGCCAGTAAAAGATTGCATGAGGTGCGTGGTGCGCAAAGAATTAAAATACAAGTACTTTTGCCACAAAAAATATATGCGTAAATAAAAACCGGTACAGGCTTTATTGCGGATTAATTTATTTTTACCCAAACAAAATATTACTATGAATGCAGAACAGCAAAAACCATTGATAGGATTTACCTCTGGTGATATTAATGGTATTGGCATTGAACTTATTATTAAAACATTAAGTGATAACCGCATCCTCGACCAATGCACACCCGTGGTTTTTGCCAGCAATAAATGCATCAATTTTTACCGTAAGTCAATGCCTGAAATTAATTTCTCGTACCAGTCAGTTAAGGATTTTTCACGCATCAATCATAAGCAGCTTAATATATTTAATTGCTGGGATGAAGAAGTGCCAATCTCTGCAGGGCAGTTAAACGAAACCGGAGGCCGGTATGCAAGAACATCATTGCAGCATGCGGTTAATGCATTAAAAGATGGGCTTATACAAGGCCTTGTAACAGCGCCGCTGCATAAAAAAAATATACAATCCGCCGATTTTAATTTCACCGGCCATACGCCTTATTTAAAACATGCATTTGGTTTAAATGATGTTGTTATGCTGATGGTTGCTTCAAACCTGCGTGTGGCGCTGGTTACAGAGCATGTGCCTGTAAAAGACATAGCTGCCCATATTTCAAAAGAAAGTATAATAAGCAAACTTGTTATAATAAATGAAAGCCTCAAAAGGGATTTTGGTATTGAAAAGCCAAAGATTGCGGTGCTTGGGTTAAACCCTCATGCAGGCGATGAAGGCCTCGTGGGCAATGAAGAACAAACTATTATAAAGCCTTCTGTTAAAGAAGTAAAAGATAAAGGCATACTTGCCTTTGGGCCATTTAGTGCAGATGCTTTTTTTGCGAGGGCGCAGTACCAGCAGTTTGATGCCGTATTGGCTATGTATCACGACCAGGGTTTGATTCCTTTTAAATCGCTGGCAATAGGAGAGGGCGTTAATTATACAGCGGGAATGCCGGCAATAAGAACAAGCCCCGATCATGGTACTGCCTTTGATATTGCGGGCAAAGGCCAGGCCGATGCTTCTTCTTTTCTTGCAGCTATATTTGAGTGTATAGATATAATTAAACGCCGCGCAGATTATGATGAAAGCCGCAGTAACCCGTTGCGCAAGATGAGTAATGTGATTATAGCCAATGCAGCCGATGAAGCAATTGAAGTGAACGAAGATGAAAGTGAAAGCTGATTTATCGCTGGAGAAAGTGCATAATCCTGGATTGTTTTTTTCTGAATTATATGTTTTGATATTACTCACCATTCACTACTGACAACTCACTGTTAACCTGAAAGCAGTATAACAATGGTAAAGATCACCGCTACATTATTAAAGTTTGATGAACAGGGTGAAAAAACCGGCTGGACATACTTTGTTATACCTGAAGATATTGCTCAGCAAATAAATCCTGGATGTAAGAAAATATATCGCGTAAAAGGCAAACTGGATAATTATAAATTAAGCAGTGTAGCTATAATGCCAATGGGCGATGGCAGTTTTATAATGCCGGTAAATGCAGATATGCGTAAAGCAATTGGCAAACGTAAAGGTGCAATGATAACTGCAACACTTGAAGCCGATAATAAGCCGGTGCAATTAAATGAAGATTTTATGGCTTGCTTAAATGATGAGCCGGCAGCGCTGGAACATTTCAATTCGTTAAGCGGCAGCCACAGGAATTATTTCAGCAAGTGGATAGACAGCGCTAAAACAGAGCCTACCAAAACAAAAAGAATTGCAATGGCCCTTTCTGCCTTATCAAGAAAAATGGGTTACTCTGAAATGATGCGTGAACAAAAGGCAAAGAAAGAATTGAATTAAGGAAGAATATTCCTGCCTGCATTTATTTAGTTCAAAAAATTATTACACAGTTTTATAATCTTCCGTTTTCGGAATGGTATTCAACGTATGAATCACCATTTGCGGAGGCGCAGCTATTTTTCTTTTTATAGTATCCATCCAGGCGCCATCAACAATTAACAGCGCAGCCAGTTCATTTTCGTTTTTAAAAATTTCGTGCTGCATAGAAAATTTCCTGAAATCTGCAGATACAGATTTTAGCTTTAGCGATATGCTTATCTTATCACCAAAGATTATTTCTTTCATAAAAAAACATTCTTCGCGGAATAAAATTGGGCCGATGGAATGTTCCCGCATTACATCTTCTGTTATGCCGTTATCAAACAAAAAATTAATACGGCAATATGCCCCGAAATCATAATAAACAGAATGGCGGAGATGAAAATTAGGATCAAGGTCACTCCACCTGGTTTCAATTTGTTTTATATAATTCATGTATTGAAGATAATGAACGGCTTAGTATTATTTCAGCAGTTTTATGGAAAAAATATTTGTTTGCTTCTTATAATGTATGGCAAAACCAAAACAAAGAATGAACAATGTAAATATGGCTTTTCTTTATGGAGTTCAGATTTTTCTGCTGCTTGCATTTATGCATCAAACAGATCGTGTTCTCCAGAAATATAAATTTCCAGTGGTTTTAAGGATGGCCCTACCGGAAGATGGTCCGGATACAAGCTATTTCGGAAGACGTTTTAGTGGTGAAGGGTTTTTGAATGAAGCAAAAAGACAGCGCAAAAAAATTACAACAATCTATCTTACCGGTATTCCTGCAGAAGATATAAAACGGTTTGACCTTGTTAAATATGAATCAAGAAAAATTGAATACACACACGATACGATGAATATTATAAAAGTTCATTTTAATGAGAATTGCACCTACGGTCAATTTGTGAATTTAGTGAATATAATGGTTGAAGACAAGCATAAAAGGTACATGTATTATAAAGATGATTTTTATATTATTAAAAACCCGATTATAGAAACAGTATCAAATAACGTAAAGATGCTCTACTTATAGAATAGGCATTTAAATATTTGTTCAATGCATGGAATTATTAGAGAAGATATTTTATTTCACTAACGGAAATGTTGCCCGCACCTGCAGCGTATTTTCATTTTTATAAAATCCAAATGTGGCATCTAAATATATAAGATTGAAAGGCGCTACTATAAGGCCGGCGCCATAAGCAATGTGCAATGTATTTGATTTTTCGCCCGAAAGCCAAACGCGGCCATCATCACAAAAAATAAGGAAACCTGCTTTGCCATTAAAGAACCAGGAATGAAAAGGCGAAATAAAACGAAGGTCGTTTGTATTATAAAAAGCTGTTTTACCACGAAACCTGTCTGCCGGCACACCGCGGAATATTACACCACCTATTGAAGGATATTGATAAAATTCAGGATTGCCGGTAACGGTAGAAACACCAGCCCTGATATTGAGTGAAAATTTTGATACCAGCGGAATATAAACGTAAACATTTCCACCATACTTTATATAATGGCTTGAACGGTCGTTTACGTTTTGCTCGCCCATTGCTGAAGCATTAATATAAAAACCTTTTGTTGGTACAATGGCATCATTCAACAGCTCATAGCTGTAGCTTAAGCCGCCGCCTGCGTATGTTTGCCATTTAAAATTTGTGGTGTTCATCCCAGGTTTGGCAATAAACCTTGCTGTATCATTTATCACCTTTATGCCCTGCACGCTGGCAAATGCACTAATGCTGTTATTGCCAAAATATTTTGTAAGCTGTGGCCTGAATATCCACTGTCTTGTTCTTGTGGTATAGTACTTTAATTTACGAATGCCTTCATGTGTTGTTTTGTTGCCCAACCCATAATAAAACTGCCAGCGCACATGATCATAATTAGCTAATAACGACAGGTTTGATTTTAAAATTAATTTAGGAAATAATGCCTTGTAAGTTATGCTTGGTGCATTTTCCATGATGGAGTAATGCAGGCTGAGGTTTTGTGCTGAAGCAAATGGCCGCTTGTCCCATTTATTTGACAATATATTATAACTAAGCCCTGCGAATAGCCTGTCTTCCAGGGTAAAAAATATTATCGGCGATATACCGCGCCTGTTATACCTGAACCAGTCATAATGATAAGACCGGTACATAGTATCATTGCTGATGTGAATGCTGTTGGCCTCATTTGTTTTAATGCCATCTTTTGCATAAACCGTTATGTTATTATTCTTTTTGCTTAACGCTGATATATCAATAACAGAATCATTATTCAGGCCATCGCTTATTTTTATGCTGATATTATTTTTACCCTCGCCCCAAATACGGTAACTGTCATTACCATTCAACCCAAATAATCTTATTTCTTTTGTTTCAGAAGATTTAAAGGTTTTTGCATAATAAGGAGAGTTATTATCCGCTTCAAAAACCTGCAGGCGCACTTCATTGTTATTAATGCGTTGCACATCAAACCTGTCGTTATTTTCAGAACCTGTTACCTGAACTTCTTTGGAAATAAAATGATAATATTCATTTGCCCATTCCACAATATGCCTGCGTCTTTCTTTAAGCTTTGC
Source organism: Parafilimonas terrae (assembly GCF_900115755.1). GTDB lineage: Bacteria > Bacteroidota > Bacteroidia > Chitinophagales > Chitinophagaceae > Parafilimonas > Parafilimonas terrae. The sequence goes on along the minus strand of NZ_FOXQ01000006.1, from coordinate 242,235 downwards.
CGTTATTTCATTGCCCGTGGCGGCATACATTTCCGGTGGAAATTGTTTAACGGCATCTTCAATAACATCATCTGCCAGCGACTGCTGCAAATCTTTCGCAATGCTTATCCAATCTTCCAGGCTGGTTTGGTTTAGCAATCTCCGGTCAATATCTTTTTCCCGCTGGTTAATAAATTTTACGCTTGGAATATTGTTCTTAAATTTTTGAAAATAGTTTAACCTGCCTATACCTAAACCTGCACCAAACAATAACCCATCATAATTGGAAAGCGCCTGGTCGCGGTTAACTGGCAAAGGAATATATACTGTTTTATCACCGCTTATTGTTTTGCCCCAAAGCCAGTTTTGTTCAGGCCTGTTCCAGTCATTTAAAAACATGTCGAACAGCCTTGCTTTTATCAATGCTTTTTCATCAATGGTTATATTGGCGTTGCTGTTTAATGTATCCAATAAAACTGTTGTTGTAATATAACTTTCAAAATTGCCCGGCACGAGTTCTTCAAATACAAAGAACTTATTACCGAATGTATTATTGTATTCGCCAAGCAGTGGTTGTGAAGGCACATACCGGTAAGAAATATTTGCCGAATAAATATCCGCGGCTTTTGCCAGTATAGGCACGGGAGCGCCGGCATAAGGGTTAGATGCAGAGCCGCCATCTGTTAATCTTTGTTCAACAAATGTTTTGCGGAAAAGTTCAGGAAGAATTTTCCCCAAATTTTTGTCAACCGGCCTTATTAAATATTCCTTGCCGGCTGCATCTTGCACGTGCAGGTTTAGTAAATTATTCTTAATACCGGCGGAAAGAATTTTGAAATTGGCTGCGGTGCTGTCAAGGTTCAATACCCGGATGGTTGCAGGCATTGTCCATTCATCCCTGTAATTATTGCCCCAAAGCCAGCGTTTAAAACTGCCTGCTTCATATTCAGGGCCGGGAATTATTTTTTGATGATGCCCGGCGGTATCAACAGTTGTTTGTGCAATAGCAGGATGGCAGGCAGCGAGGCAGATTAAAAACTGTGGAAAAAAGAGATAAAATTTTCTCATACATTACCATGTAAAAAAATCCTGCCAAGTATTGATATAGTTAATCGGCTCGAAAACGCTTCAAAAGCGTCAGACCTGTAGTAACTTTCTTAATGTAATGCGAACGGGGTCTTACAACACCAGCGTTTCAAAAAGTTTCTCCAGCGTTGCTTCAAGATTATCAGAAAAACCGGGATGCACCGGCGATGTTTGTACAATCGTGCTTCTTACAGCCGTTAACCACCTGAACCGGCCAGCCAACGGTAATGCTGCAATAGGGCCGGCATTTTTATCAGCTTTGCATATCTGTTCAAAAACAAGCAATCTTTTTTGCAGGTCATCTATATCAATCTCTTTACAAAACGTAGCTATCTTTTTTTTATTCAGTTCATATTTTGTTTGTAAAAAACCGGCGGCAGCACAATACATAATTACACCCACGTTAAAGAACTCCTGGCGTTCCACACGCGGCACCACCCGTATAACGGCATATTCAAATAATAGTTTTTCTTGCATGTATTGCTTCTTTTATAAAAATGGCCGATGCGGCAAGCCTCGCTTTTAAAAATTGTGCATATATATTCCTTTTTATTTCCGGCGTTTCATCGCTGTCGTTTTCTTCAAGCCATGCGGAAGGAATTAATTCAACAATAGCATCAATTATTGCATCATTTAATATTGTATGAAACAATGCATCAACATCTTCAAGCCTTGATGCATATTTCAAAAGCACATGATCTTTCACCTGTTCAAAAGACCGTTCTGCATTCTTTAAAAAACTTTGCCATGCATGATGAAAATATAAAGAAGCACCATGATCTATCAGCCATAATTCCCTGTTCCAGACAAGCATATTGGTATTGCGTGCTGTGCGGTCAACATTGCAGATAAAACAATCCAGCCACATAATTTTTGATGCCAGCATTTCATCCACCCCGGTAACAGCCGCATCGAATGTAACGGCGCCGGAAAGATAATGCAGCGCCATATTCAAACCCGTACTGGATTTTAAAAGGTCCTGGATTTCTTCATCGGGCTCTGTTCTGCCGAATGCAGCATCGAGATTAGCAAAAACTATTTCAGGCACTTTAAGCCCAAGTGTTTTGGCCAGCAGGCCGCCAATTAATTCTGCAATAAGCGCTTTTTTGCCCTGGCCGGCGCCTTTAAATTTTACTACATACATGAAACCATCATCCGCCTCTGCAATGGCTGGCAGCGAGCCGCCTTCGCGCAGCGGAACCACGTAGCGCATCACATTTACGGTTCTGACATCAAAAGCAATTGCCTGCATTTTTTTGTAATTGATAAGGGTTAAAATTATAGCAACGGAATGAATTGGGATAAGCTGTTGTGAAAATGCAGCCCGCAGTTAGTAAAGCGCTGCAATAACCGGAAAAGCTTTGGCCTGCTACTGAACACCAATAGTGGCACAAAGCTTTAGTCTTCTTATGAAACGATTTTTATTTGTTTGTCAGCCACTCACCGTGCCTGTTTTCATTTTACCGGTATGTTTGTAGTTAGCGAAAATTACACCGCTTGTCAATCTGTTACAGTAAAGGCTGCAGGCATAATGTCTTCACCAAATAAACGCTTGCTTTTGCGGATTAGAGCACCAGTTCTGTTTCAAGTGTATTGTTTGTTATTGATCTTCTTCTTTTGTTGTTTTTCACTATGTGCTTTACTGCACTGAATTTCCGTTGTATCCATTCTTTGAAGCGAACTTTTTTATCCGGAAAAAGTATTTCTGGTTTAAACGCTGCGTCCAAATGTTCAGAGAACATTGTAAGATACTTGTCCATATATGCTTTTATAAGTTTAATTTTTGTTTCTGCGTTTTCAGATCTATTGAAATAAATCGGTGCAGCATTATCTTTTGGGCACAACAGGCACAAGCCCATGTTTTGCCATTACCATTCCCAGCTTTTTGAGATCAGGGGTGCCTGGCTGGTTTACTATATCGGCTACCTCTCTAAAGAAAACGGGCCCGAGCAATGCCGGGGTAATTATAGTTAGCCCTTTGGCATCATTTTGTTTTAAATTGTCAAAGCCATGAACTACACCGCGTGGTATAAAACAGGTTTCACCCGGATTAATATCCGTTATCTTGCCATCTACTGTAAAAGTTAATACCCCTGATAAACCGTAGATAGTTTCATCGTAGTGTTCGTGGTAATGTGGCAGCGGCGTTTTGGCACCGGCAGGAACGGTAAATTCAAACATGGCGGCAGCGCCATTAGTGTCTGCAGCTTCAAGCAAAAAGTCAATTGTAATTTGCCCGGCTTTGATGGTTTCTTTTTTCATAAAAATAATTTATGAGGCAAACCTATAGCCGCGAAACAGCAATGTTCTTGATTTGAAATAAGAAATTACTTATCGGTAATTTTTTTTCTGATGCGGCTTAAAGTTTCCGGCGTCATAGATAAATAGGCGGCTATGTGGTACAGTGGTATTCGCTGTAATAAAAACGGTTCTTCTTTTATAAAGCGCCTGTATTTTTCTTCGGGTGTTTCCACCGTGGCTTCAGCGAGCCTTTTCTTCAGCATATAATTTGTGTCTTGTTGCGCCCTTATAAAACCCATGGTAAACGACCGTATTTGTGTTACGGCATATTTCCAATTTTTTTGATTAATGCATTGCAGTTTGCTGTTTTCGAGCGCCTGCACATATAATTCAGTTGGCTTATTATCCAGGAAACTTACCAGCTCGCTGCACCACCCGTTTTCCGTTTTAAAATAAATGGTACGTTCTTCTCCGTTATTGTTAATGTAATACTGCCGCAGGCAACCCTGCTGAACAAAATAAACATGCCTCACTATTTCACCTGAACGATAGAGATGATGATTCTTTTTTACTTCCAATTGCTCAAATAGGGGAATGATTTTCCTGCAATCTTCATCCGAAGCATTATATTCCTGTTTGAAATGAGTTAAAAGCGGTGAACTGTTCATAAGCATTAGACTTTATGGCTGACTAACGTTACAGTTTTCGCAGGCGGTAATAGATATTTGTGTGTTCGTGACTGTAGCCAAATCTATAAATGATCGTTCATTGTTTATTACAACGATAAAAAGCCCTTTGTTGTAATTATTATTGCTGTTTTCCTGGTAATTCCCGCTATGTTACAAAGCAATTTTGCTATTCAGGCCTTTACTGTTAACTGAAAATGTATTGGCGTACTTGTGCCTTGCAATTTAAAATAAAGCAAACCCGCACAAGTACCTAATACACAAAGCAAACCCGCCGCTTTAAAACAGCGGGATATTATATCCTGTAACGCTATTAATATTTGAACACTTTTCCATTAACCATTACTTCCTGTGTGGCTTCATCAAACGTTGCCTTATAGCCTGTGTGCACGGCAGCATTTGTCATAATATTAGCGATTGAATGAGAATAGCCGGCTTCTACAGGCGCATTCGGTTGTTTCCTTGACCGTATGCATTCCATCCAGTTATGAATATGGTTAGTGGTAAGCACATCGCCGCCGGTATTGGCAGAGGCAACAACTTTTTCCGAAACTTCAGAAAGGTTTAATTCAGGAAGCAGGTTTGGCTGCATGTGCATAGCCGCCGCTGCATTTTTCGTTAAGCCGCCGGTAGGTGTAACCTTATTGGTAATAAGGTTTAATTCGCCGCCGTTTGAATAATAGATTTCTGCGGGGTTCTCGTCTCCGTTATGCATGCGGGAAGAAAAAATTACCTGGAAGCCAGATGTAGGATCATTGGCAGGTCCATAATCAAAAACAGCCGTTGTGGTATCCCAATTACGCCTGCCATCTTTCCACATGTAGATGCCACCGTTGGCTACAACACTTCTCGGATGGCTCAGTTTGGAAAACCAATGTACTGTATCAATCTGGTGGCTCATCCACTGGCCCGGCATGCCTGAAGAATAAGGCCAGAATAACCTGTATTCAAGGTATTTTCTCGGGTCGAAGTCTTCATACGGGCGGTTGAGCAGGTAGCGCTTCCAGTCAAGGTCTTCTTCACGGCATTGAGCAACAAGGTCTGGCCTGCGCCAGCGGCCCGGCTGGTTTACATTCCAGGTTAGTTCAACCATAGTAATATTGCCAAACTTGCCCGACTGAATAAATTCTGCTGCTGCTTTATAATTGGCGCCGCTTCTTCGCTGCGAGCCAATCTGAACAATACGGTCGCTGGCTTTTATTGCTTTTAAAGCATCCCGGTTGTCTTCCATTGTTTCTGCAAAAGGCTTTTCACAATACACATCGCAACCGGCCAGCACAGCTTCTTTTGCCAGCAGCGCATGCTGAAAATCGGCTGTGCTGATAAATACCGCATCTATATTTTTCTGACTGTATAATTCATCATTATTCCTGCAGCCTGTAATATCGTGCTGCATTTTTTCTTTTAAGAAAGCAACGCCTTCCTCCCTTCTTTTCTTCCACAAATCAGAAACGGCCACCATATCAAAATTCATCTCTTTATAAAATTTCATAAAAGGCGGAACGTGAGATGAACGGAACCGGTCTGAAAAACCAACTACGCCTACCCGCACCCTGTCGTTGGACCCTATAATGCGGTTATAACTTGCAGCGGAAAATCCCTGGCCTGCTATCATTGTTGCGGCTGCAGCCCCGGCGGTTTTTTTAATAAAATCTCTTCTTGAATTCGGCATGGCTTATCGTTTTTTAGTCAATAAATTTTATAAGGATATGAGATAGGCAATCCCTATCATACAAATAAAGGTCATTATTCCAGACTTTGTAAAAATATTAATAGTTGAATTTATCTGCGAAAACGTTTGCGAACGTTTATAATGTATATAAATTATTGCAACGTATTTACTCAAGCAACAAGGCTAATCATTAACAAGTGATATGTTGATAAATTTGCTTTCCAGTTTTGATGCTTGCTATAGTATCAGTTCTTTTGCAGGGTCCCAGAATAGTTTTTCAAAGTCAACAACCTTATCGTCTTTCACTTTTATTTTTTCTTTTTCCAGGCGTTTTTGCATTTCATCGGGCGAACCAAAATGCATTTTGCCGCTTAATAAGCCAACGCGGTTTACAACGCGGTGAGCAGGTACTTTAGGTTTCACATTCACGCATGCGCCCATTGCCCAGCCCACCATGCGGGCGCTCATTTTTGTACCGAGATAATTTGCAATAGCGCCATAGCTTGTAACGCGCCCTTTTGGAATTTGCCGCGCCACATCCCAAACATCTTCAAAGAAGGAGTGCTTATTGGTTAAGTCTTTTAAATGTTCTTTTGTGTCAGCCATAAAATGTTCAATAATTACGGGTTCACAGGTTGTTCTTCCCAATTACAAATTCCTTATCCCAAAATACATCAATCAATTAACTTCTCAACTAATCTAATCAACCTCACCCTCTTCCTCTCTTTTCTTCAGCAGCAAGCTTCTTCTTGGTTCTTCAACATTTTTATAATCGTAAGGGCAATTTTTACAGCCATTGCCACAGCAATAACCGCGTTGTAATAAATATTCCTTGGTAAACACAACAAGCCCATCGCTGTTAAAATAATAATCGTCATCTTCATTGAGGCGCCTGTTCACGGAATAAAGCTTTTAATTGTTCATCTTTTTCTTTTGGCAAATCTGCATTCAATGTAAAGGCAAGGTAATGCACTTTATTGCTTTGGGCAATATCGAGGCTTTCGTAATGTGTTTTTATTTTAAGTTCATCGTGCAAGTGCTCTTCTTTATACAGGTCATCTTTATCTGCAATCGTTCTTAATCCATATAAATCAATAACGGCTTTGGTGAAGTTGTAAAGATCAGGGCTATCGGTTTTTAAATGAACAATGCCATTTTCCTGTAAAATGTTTTGATATAAACGTAAAAATTTTGGATGTGTTAAACGTTTTTTCATTTTGGAAAAACGCAATTGCGGGTCGGGAAAAGTTATCCATATTTCACTTACTTCATTATTGGTAAAATAATCTGCAAGCTGATCGATCTGTGTGCGCAGAAAGGCAACGTTTTTCAGGCCTTCATTTAAAGCGGTTTTAGCGCCTTTCCAAATACGGTTGCCTTTTATATCAATACCAATAAAATTTCTTTCAGCATATAACCTTCCTAAGCCAACAGCATATTCGCCTTTGCCGCAGGCAAGTTCAAGTGTTATTGGTTGATTGTTTTGAAAAAAAGCATGCCAGTTGCCCTGCATGTTTTTTGGGTGTTGTAAAACGTTAGGAAACGTTTCCAGTTCTGCGAAACGAATTAATTTTTTTTGCGCCATTAAATAAAAGGAAAGCGTAATGCGTGAAAGATAAGTTACCCGGCCTGGATTCGAACCAAGACCATCAGAGCCAGAATCTGAGATACTACCATTATACTACCGGGCAATGGGAGCGCAAATGTAGGAGAATTATTTTTTTTATGGAAATCTCCCGGCCAGAAAGAATTGATTTTAAAACAAAAAAGGCTGCTCATTATTGAACAACCTTTTAAAAATATGCCTGAAAATTCAGCATGTGCCCCAGGCGGGAATTGAACCCGCACTCGCGTTTGCGGCGAACAGGATTTTAAGTCCTGCGTGTCTACCAGTTCCACCACCAGGGCGAAAAAAAAAGTTACCAGTTATTGCTAACTAATAACTTTTACAGAGCGGAAGACCAGGCTCGAACTGGCCACCCCGACCTTGGCAAGGTCGTGCTCTACCAAATGAGCTACTTCCGCATTATGATTAAGAACTTTTTTTTGGGATGGCAAAAATAGCAATCTAGCCGATACTGCAAAATATTTTTGCAATTTATTTATACTGTGGCGTATATAAAGTATTGGCAGGTATTTCCACATCTGGCTTACCCTTGTACCTGTAAGTATAAAGATAATAACTCATGCCTGTAAAAAGGGCTATTAAACAAAGCACCTGCAGGTAAAATAAGAAGCGTGAAGAGTTTACCCAGTTATAACCAAACTCTTTGTCTTTGTACTCTGAAATATTTGTATCGTGTGACATGCTTTAGTTTTAACGCTGCAAAAATAAGGCCTCCGGTTAATATTATCTACCCTCCTTAATAATTTCTGAAAAATGTTTTTTCTTTTTTAAAAAGTATGCCCATATAACCGAGTTATTATAAACGCCTGGTATTTCTTTTATTCTTTTTGAAGGAAGCTTTTGATATGTATTGCCCACCATCATCCATTTAATAACACGGCCATGCGCTTTAAACACTGCTTTAAAAGAAGCAGCATCTTTTTGTAAAAGCGATTTGAATGCAAACAGCCAGTCAAGTAAAATACGTAATGGTAATTTCCACACTGCTTCAGAGAATGTAAAATTTTTCAGCAGCATAATAAGATTGTTCCTGAAATTAAGATAGGTTTTGCGGCTGTTGGTTCTTGCCAAAGTTCCACCGCCCACATGATACACTACAGAAGAAGCGCAACAATATATAGCATAACCTTTGCGCTGCAGCCGCCAGCAAAGATCAATCTCTTCCATGTGTGCAAAAAAATATGCATCAAAACCATGCATTTCATGAAAGCAGGCAGCCCTTATGCATAAGGCTGCGCCGGTTGCCCAAAACACTTTTTCGTTACTATTATATTGGCCCGTATCTTCTTCACAAACATCAAAAATTCTTCCTCTTGCAAAAGCATATCCCAACGTATCCATCCAGCCACCGCAGGCGCCTGCATATTCAAAATATTTTTTGTTATGATAGGAAAGTATTTTGGGCTGGCAGGCTGCAATATGCTTATTGCTTTCCATCAGTTCAATCATATCTTCTATCCAGCCTGCTGTAACTTCAACATCTGAATTTAAAAGAATATAATAATCCGATGATACTTTTTTTAGCGCTTCATTATAACCGCCAGCAAAGCCATAATTTTTATCAAGCACAATAATTTCTGCTGAGGGAAAATTATTTTTCAAATAATCAATGCTGTCATCGGCGGAAGCATTATCCGCTATAATAATTCTTTTATTTGGATACGTGGAAGCAAAAACAGAAGGCAGGAATTGTTCGAGAAAATTACGGCCGTTGTAATTCAGTATAACTATTGCAACGCTGGGAAAATTCAATGCTGTTTTATTTCAAAAATAAATTGAAAACATTCAAATCAAATTATAAAAATCAAACTGCTTTCATTAAATAATTTATAAATACACCGCTTAATTGAACTGCCCGCTTGCAGATAATTACTTTTCTTTGCAGTTATGCTTTACTCAATGACCGGTTATGGCCGCGCAGAAAAGACAATCGGCGGCAAATCATACTTAATTGAATTGCGTTCGTTAAACGGCAAGCAATACGATATACGGCTTACCATGCCATCGCTGCTAAAACCTTACGAAATTGAAATACGTAATATTTTAAATGAAGGATTGATGCGCGGCAGCATTGAATGCATTATTACTGTTTCACAGAATGGTTCTGAAAAACCTGTTAAGCTAAACAAGGCTTTGATAAAGGCGTATTACGAACCTGTATCAGAATTGTCTAAAGAGTTGGACCTGTCGCAGGAAAATGTTTTAAGCACGCTGCTGCGCATGCCGGAAGTTATAAGCACATCTAATGAAGTAATTGCCGAAGCTGAATGGCATTTATTTGAAAACATTTTAAAAGAGGTGATTGCAGAGCTGAATAATCATCGTAAAGAAGAAGGCAAGAGCATGGAAGATGATTTGCTGGCCCGCATAACCAATATTGAATTGCAGCAGGCTGCCGTTGCAGCACTTGAACCGCAACGCCGCGTTAAAATAAAAGAAGGTTTGCAAAAAGTATTGGAAGAAAATATAGGCAAGGAAAATTATGATCCCAACAGGCTTGAGCAGGAGCTGATCTATTACATTGAAAAAATTGATATAAGCGAAGAGCAGGTGCGCCTGAAAAATCATTGCACTTATTTTAAAGAAGTGCTGAATGATAACGCTATTATAAAAGGAAAAAAGTTATCATTCATTTTGCAGGAAATAGGAAGGGAAATAAATACAACCGGCTCCAAAGCTTACGATGCAGAGGTGCAGAAATGCGTAGTATTAATGAAAGACGAACTGGAAAAAGCAAAAGAGCAAATTTTAAATGTATTGTAGTGTATGAAGCATTTGAGGCTTTTAATTTTTATTGTTCCTGCTTTTTTATTCAGCGCCTGCAATACCATTGATGTATTTGAAAAAACAGCGCCAATACCGCTGCATAAATGGAGCAGCGATACCTCGCTGTCGTTTACATTCCAGGCAAAAGATACATTGGCCTATTACAATATTTATTTTGTTTTGCGGCACACAGAAGCCTACCATTTTAATAATATATATATTGACTTTACTTCAACATTTCCTAACAAAAAACCACATACAACACGTTTTGAATTAAAGCTTACCAACGGTAAAGGGTGGATTGGCACTGCGATGGATGATATTATTGAACAGCGCATGCTGCTGTTTACCAAACCTTCCAGGCTTGATTCAGGCACTTACACTTTTGCCATAAGGCAGGTAATGCGCGAAGACCCGCTGGAAAATGTATTGAATGCGGGTGTGAGAGTGGAAAAAGTGGTGCAGTAAACACCATAATTATTACAGTTGATAACAAAAATCAAACTATCATATAAGTCATTGGTATAATACTTGATTTCTTTAGCAATAAAATTTAAATGGCAATAGCTTTTCCGATTATTGATTGGGGAAACGGAACAAATATTTATGAAGTAAACATACGCCAATACACGCACGAAGGCACTTTCAACGCTTTTATAAAACACATTCCGCGCCTGCACAACATGGGCATTGATATTCTATGGCTTATGCCCGTTACGCCCATTAGCGTGGAGAAAAGGCAGGGCACTTTTGGCAGTTATTATGCGGCCAGTTCTTACACCAATATTGATTCTGCCTATGGCACGGAAGATGATTTCAGGGAATTGATTTCCACAGCCCATTTTTTTGGAATGAAAGTAATTATTGACTGGGTTGCCAACCATACCGGTTACGATCATCAATGGACGAAAGAACATGCCGACTGGTACAGAAAAGATGAACAGGGAAATTTTACAGAACTGTATGGCTGGGTTGATGTGATAGACCTGAATTATGAAATACCCGCTTTGCGCGAAGGCATGATTGCTGCCATGAAACACTGGATTGAAAATTTTGATATTGACGGATTTCGCTGCGATATGGCGCGTACCGTTCCCGTAGATTTTTGGGTGGAAGCGCGTGGCGAATGCGATGCCATTAAACCCTTATTCTGGCTGGCCGAATGCGAAATTTTGAATTATCACGAATCGTTCGATCTTACTTATGGCTGGGAAGTAATGCGTGCCTTTGACAAATATTTTAAAGGTGAAATAAAATTTGAGGAAATAAAGCCGCTGTTGATTAATTATGCGCATTATCCCATCGGTTCAAGAAAATTATTGTTTACATCCAACCACGATGAAAATACTTACCAGGGAACTGAATATGAAAAATATGGGCCATCTGCAAAAGCAATGGCTGTGTTTAGTTGTACCTGGCCGGGCATTCCGTTAATATACTCCGGCCAGGAAAAACCAAATTATAAGCGGCTTGAATTTTTTGAAAAAGATTTTATTGACTGGGAAGGCCCTGTGGAATTACATGGGTTTTATAAAACCTTACTCACCATTCGCAAACGCAATAAAGCTTTGCAGGAAAGCGCTTCTGTTTTATTATTAAATACTAACGCGCCTGATGTGCTGGGTTATTTATGCAGGCGGCGCAAAGACAGGGTGCTTGTGCTAATGAACCTTGGAAAAGAAACAACAACATTTTTTATTGACCACCCGGCTTTGCCCGGAAATTATATCAACCTTTTTTCAGGAATGCCTGTTGAGATAAAACGAAAAGAAACGTTTACATTTCAGCCCGGTGAGTATCTGGTATATCACATAACTTATAAATAAAGTTTATGGTTTGTTTGCTACATAACGTGTTGTGCTATTAAAATTTTAGGGAGCATCTATTAAATAATGTTCTTAGCACGTCATGTGGAGGTAACGAGGCATCTCTGCATAATTATAAATTCAAAATAAATTAGAGATTTCTCCTGTCGTCGAAATGACGGTTCAGCCTCCCCACACACAGCCCAATAGCACAACACGTTACTACATAAAAAAACCGGTTAGCATTGCTAACCGGAGCGGGTAAACATAAACTGTTTACTCAAAAGCTGAGATGTTTATGAATTTCCCATAATCTTTAAGATTTATTCTTGCTTTCGCAGGATTGATCTTTTTTATTTTTTGTGCTTAATGCTGCCAGTTGTGTTTGCGTATCTTCATCATAAGGATGTTTTATACCGTGCTTATCATCCGGTATGCCTAAACCACTTGCAGGGCCTCCCTTTGCTGCTAAATCCCTTTCTTCATCGGCGTTTACAGCAGCATAACCTTGCTGATCAATTTTATTATCCGGCATAACAATAGTTTTAAAGGTTATACAATACTTATAAGCTTTAAATTATCGTGCCATAATTAAATGATATGGAAATTTTAAGATTACTGAATTTTAAAACGGGCCGGGCAATTTATTTAGCCACAGATGCACAAATAATTTTTTATGTTTTGATAATAAATTTTATCTGTGCATCGGTGACTAATATATCTGCTGTGTGTTACTGTTGTTCCACTTCCTTTTCCATCATTAAATAAGCTTTAATAAAACCATCCAGTTCGCCATCCATTACGGGCTGCACATTACCTACTTCATAATCTGTACGATGGTCTTTTATCATTTTATAAGGATGGAAAACATAGCTTCTTATCTGGCTGCCCCATTCAATTTTTTTCTTACCTGCATTGGCTGCATTTTTTGCTTCTTCACGTTTACGTAATTCTTCTTCATACAATCGGCTCTTCAGCATTTTTAATGCAAGCTCACGGTTTTCACCCTGTGTTCTGCTTTGCTGGCATTCAACAATAATACCAGAGGGCGCATGTTTTAAGCGAACAGCAGTTTCTACTTTATTTACGTTCTGGCCACCTTTACCGCCGCTGCGGTAAAACTCCCATTCCAGGTCGGCAGGGTTTACGTTTATTTCAATCGTATCATCAATTAAAGGATAAACAAACACGCTGGCAAACGAAGTATGCCGTCTTGCATTACTGTCAAACGGGGAAATTCTTACCAAACGGTGCACGCCGCTTTCTGCCTTTAAAAATCCGTAAGCGAAAGGGCCATCGAATTGCAGTGTTGCTGTTTTAATGCCAGCGCCATCACCTTCCTGGAAATCGAGTTCTGTAACTTTCCAGCCTTGCTTATCGCCATACATGCGGTACATGCGCAACAGCATTTCAGCCCAGTCCTGGCTTTCCGTTCCGCCAGCGCCGGGATTAATTTGTAATACAGCAGGCAGTTCATCTTCCGGCTGGTTAAGCGTGCTTTTAAACTCTGCATCATCTAATGCGGTTAGTGCATTATCATAAGCCTGTTTAGCTTCTTCTTCCGTGGCATCTCCTTCTTTCCAAAAATCAAACAGCACGGCAAAATCTTCCACAGCAGTTTCTACCTGCTTGTAAAGCTTAAGCCAATATTCATTTGTTTTAATTTCTTTCATAATGCCGGTGGCCCGGTCATTATCATTCCAGAAGCCTGGTGAAAGCGAGAGCTGGCGGTCGTTTTCTATTTTTTGCGTGCGGTTATCAACGTCAAAGAAACCTCCTTATCCCGGTTAAGCGGGACCGCAATTCCTGTAATTTTTCCTGTGTCATAGCTGCGAAGATAAGAAGTGGCTTAAACTTTCGAAAAGATCAAAACCTTTATAAGTTATTGCAGCGATTGTGTGATAATAGAATTTAAAACTTCAACATCAACTTTATCCAGGCTATTAATATACAAACATCCTTTGCCGGTTTTATGCTTACCCAGCTTTTCCAGTAAATCATCATATTTATGTATCCCGCCTGGAATATATAAGGCAATGTTTTGCTTGCGCGGAGAAAAACCTATTATACACATATCGCCTTCGTGGCCGCTTTCGTATTTATAATGATAGCTGCCAAAACCTACAATGCTGGTGCCCCACATGGCCGGTGCAAGCCCGGTGGCTTTTTGCATCATATCGCTAATGGCAAAACAGTCTTTGCGTTTTTGTGCGTCTTCCACTTTATTTAAAAAAGCAGTAACGCTGTCTTCTGTTTGTTTTGTTTTCAGGTTAGCCATCGTTCAAGATTTCGATATAGTAATTTACAAAAGAATATTATCAATCAGCCTTACATCTTCAATAAAAGCAGCGGCAAGTGCAATTAATTGTTTGCCGGGTTCTGCGGTGGTTACAGACAACAGCGTTTCAGCATCACATACTTCCACGTAATCAACCTTATCAAAGCCGCTTTGCAATATTTTTTCTTTTGCCTCAACTTTCAGCAATTCAATATCGCTGCTGGCAATATGTTGTTGTATAAATTGTAAAGATTCATAAAGCGCCGTTGCTTTGTAATGTGCATTTGTGCTTAAACGCATGTTGCGGCTGCTCATGGCAAGGCCGCTTGTTTCCCTGGCTGTATTAACTGCCTGTATATTTATGGAAGGATAAAAATCCTGCATCATTTTTTTCACGACGAGGTATTGCTGGTAATCTTTTCTGCCAAGAAAAAGAATGTCCGGGCGTACAATATTTAATAGCCTGTGTACCACGTTGCACACGCCCTGGAAGTGGCCCGGCCTGTATTTGCCCTCGAGTATGTTTTCGAGATAACCCAATTCAAAATGCTGCAAATGCTGTGTGCCCTGCGGGTAAATTTCGTTAACAGAAGGCAAAAAAAGAATATCGGTTTTATTGGTCTCCAGTAAAAAAATATCCTGCTCAATTGTAACGGGGTATTTATCAAAATCGCTTTTATCATTGAATTGAGTGGGATTCACAAAAATGCTGCACACAACAATATCGCATTGTTTTTTGGCTTCTTTCATTAAGGAAAGATGACCTGAATGTAAAGCACCCATAGTAGGAACAAAGCCAATTTTCAGTTTGTTATTACGCAGTTTTTCCAGTTTCGTCTGCAGCGGCCGAATGGTTTTAAATAATATCATTGAAGGGATTTAACAACGCCCAAATGCCTGTAGCTCTTAATTTTCAAAGCATTTCGTTACCTTTGCACTCTTTATTTTTTTTAGCATTAGGTAAAAAACAGGTTTTTAATGTCAACAAAGAAAAGAATTTTATTCATAGC
Source organism: Parafilimonas terrae (assembly GCF_900115755.1). Classification (GTDB taxonomy): domain Bacteria; phylum Bacteroidota; class Bacteroidia; order Chitinophagales; family Chitinophagaceae; genus Parafilimonas; species Parafilimonas terrae. Next base: position 227,085 of record NZ_FOXQ01000006.1, on the reverse strand, counting down.
TACAGAAATGTCACCCTACCTGGAGCTTACAGAATTTGCCGAGATTGTAAACAAGCTGGCAATAAAATGTAATGATAATGGCTATGAAGTGCGTTGTATTATGCCGCGTTTTGGTGTGATTAATGAAAGAAGGCACCGCCTGCATGAAGTGGTAAGATTATCGGGCATAAATGTTTCTATTGATAACGATGACCACCCTTTACAAATAAAAGTTGCGTCTTTGCCTAATGCAAGGTTGCAGGTTTATTTTTTAGATAATGAAGACTTCTTTAAGCGCAAGCATATTTTTCATGATGAGAACGATCATTGGTTTGATGATAATGATCTTCGCACCATATTCTTCTGCAAGGGCGCTTTGGAAACCGTGAAGAAATTTGGCTGGCCTCCTGATATTATTCATTGCAGCGGATGGATGACAGGCCTTATTCCCATGTACCTGAAAACTGTTTATAAACGCGAACCCGTTTTTCTGCATAGCAAAACAGTCTTTACTATTGGTCAAAATACTTTTAAAGAAAAGCTTGGAAAACATTTTCTTGAAAGAGCTGTTATTCATGCTAACATTAAAGAAAAAGAACTGGAACCTTATAAAGATAATAACAACACTGCCATGTTCAGGGGCGGTGCGCATTATGCAGATGCCATTACTTTCGGCGCTGAGAAAATAGACAAAAAACTTGTTGAAGAATTTGCTAAATCACGCGGTAAAAAGATATTGCCTTACAGCAAAGAATCTGATTTAACAGAGTATTTAGAATTGTATAACGAGCTTGCGTCGAAGTAAAATTTCATGAATTACCCTCATTTACGGCCCAGGTTTTTCCAGGGTGCTTTACTTTTTCTGGTTGTTCTTTTTTCTTGCACCAAGATAATTACTACAGACATTGGTTCAGGGTTAATTCCGCCGGTTGATGGGGTTATAACAAAGGATACTGTTATCGAAGTATTTACAAAGAACCTTGGCTTCGATACCATTTCGGTAAGCATTTCCGACGATCATGTGCTTGGTTATGTAAACGACCCGGTTTTTGGAAAAACCACTGCTTCTATTAACTTCCAGGTAGCACCGGAAAATTCCCCTTTTGCACGCGGCATTAATAAAGATAGTATTGTGGTGGATTCTGTGGTTCTATCTTTAAAATACAAAGGTGTTTGGGGCGATTCATTGCAGCCTTTAAGCCTGCGTGTTTACAGCATGGACCCCGAAAATTTGTTTAACAGCAATTCCTCATATACCAATACAAAAAACTTTATAAAAGGGCAGGAGCTTACAGAATTTAATACCGCTAAATATGTAGATATCCGCAGGCTTGATGATGTTGATACTATAAAAGGTGTGGCTGCAACTGAAATAACAACTAACCAGCTTCGCATAAGATTAAATAAATCGTTTGGTGAAAATATTTTGAAGCTGGACAGCAGCACTTACTACACCGGCGATTCTGCATTTTATACTTATTTAAGAGGTATTATGATTGAGCCCGGCGCTATGGGGCAGGCGTTAATGCGCATGAACCTTACAGACACTACTACGCGGCTTTCATTATATTATCATAAACTCGGTGGTGGTGATACACTGGTTAAAAGGTTTTTACCGAAGGCTTTAACTTCAGCCAGCTCCAATACGATTTTAAGAGATTACAGCGGCACTGAAATTCCTTCTTATGTAAACAGGCCAGACAGTAACCAGGATTTGATATTTATGCAAACAAGCCCGGGCACACGCGCCTTTATTAATATTTCCAATGTAAAGGGAATGCCTAATGTAATTGTGCACCGCGCAGAAATATTGATGAACCAGGTGCCTTATGCATCTAACGATACATTGCTTTCGCCGCCTAACCTGTTCCTGGCAGCATATAATAAAGATTCTGCAAAGCAGTTTATAATGCCTTATGATGTTAGCGTATATAATGGAAGTATAAGTAACCTTACCCAGTTTGGCGTTTCACCGAGATTAAAAAATGGTGTATATAATTACAGTTTTGATATTACGAGATATGTGCAAAGCATTATAACAAGAAGCGATACACTTTATAACCTGGTGTTAACCGCCCCATACAATCAATATATTTATGTAGATAAAAATTTTCAATACGCTGTACCTATTTCGTCACCTTCACTTAATTATCCCGCAATAGGCAGGATCAGGCTGGGCGGCGGCAACAATAACAACAGCCAGTACAAAATGCGTTTGCATATAGTGTATTCATTGCCCGAATAATTTTTCCTGCATAGCACTATATTTGCAACTCTTAAAAAAATTATATGCCTTATTTATTTACGTCCGAAAGTGTATCTGAAGGACATCCTGATAAAATTGCAGACCAGATATCTGATGCTTTAATCGATAATTTTCTTGCATTTGATGAGAACAGCAAAGTTGCCTGTGAAACGCTTGTAACAACAGGCCAGGTTATTCTTGCCGGCGAGGTAAAATCGAAGGCATATCTTGATGTGCAGGATATAGCACGTAACGTTATTCGCAAAATTGGTTATACCAAAAGTGAGTATATGTTTGAAGCGCATTCCTGTGGTGTGCTTTCAGCTATACATGAACAATCGCCTGATATTAACCAGGGTGTTGACAGGGCCAGTAAAGAAGACCAGGGCGCCGGCGACCAGGGAATGATGTTTGGTTATGCTATTAATGAAACGGAAGATTACATGCCGCTGGCATTAAATATTGCGCATAAACTTTTGATTGAACTGGCTGAGCTTCGCCGGGAAAATAAAGATATTACTTACTTAAGGCCTGATGCTAAAAGCCAGGTTACCCTGGAATACTCTGATGATAATAAACCTGTAAGAATTGATGCCATTGTCATATCAACGCAGCATGACGATTTCGATACGGAAGAAAACATGCTTAAGAAAATTAAGCAGGATGTGCTGGATATTCTTATCCCAAGAATATTAAAGAAAAACCCTGAATTCAAACCTTTATTTACAGACAATATTACTTACCACGTAAACCCAACCGGAAAGTTTGTGATTGGCGGCCCGCATGGTGATACAGGTTTAACAGGCAGGAAAATTATTGTTGATACTTATGGCGGTAAAGGCGCTCATGGCGGCGGTGCTTTCAGCGGAAAAGATCCCAGCAAGGTTGACCGTTCTGCAGCTTATGCAACACGCCATATTGCAAAAAATCTTGTAGCAGCAGGTGTGTGCGATGAAGCGCTTGTTCAGGTATCGTATGCTATCGGCGTTGCAAAGCCCACAAGCATTAACGTAAAAACATTTGGCACTGCGAATGTTAATTTAACTGATGGTGAAATAAGCAAAAAGGTGGAAGGTATTTTTGATCTTCGCCCATACTTTATTGAACAGCGTTTAAAACTGCGTAACCCTATTTACAGTGAAACTGCAGCTTACGGGCACATGGGCCGCAAGAATGAAGTGGTTGAGAAAACATTCTCTTCGCCTGAAGGCAAAAAGATTACTAAAACTGTTGAATTATTTACCTGGGAAAAGCTTGATTATGTTGATAAGATAAAAGAAGCTTTTGGTTTATAATTCACTTAAAAAGATCTTAGATAATTAAAAGGCGGCAAATACAAATTGCTGCCTTTTATATTTATGCACTGAAATTACCAGCAGGAGAGACGCTTATTTTTTCAGCTCAAGCACAAGGCTTGTGTTGGCTTCAAGTAAAATTGGGGATGATGTTGCATTTATTGTGTTATCAAAAATATTGATGGCATTTGTAAAGCCTGAAGTACGCTCAGTATACTTTGAAAAATCAATTGTTTGCTGTTTATCACTTGTGTTTAATACAATCATGATGGTTTGATTTTCATCATACCTGAAATAAACATACAAGCCATCAACAGGTAAATACTGCATTAGTTTTCCTGTTTTTAAAGCAGAGGAATTCTTCCTGAAGTTCGCGAGTGTTTTTATTAAAGATTGAACAGATAATTGATCCGCTTTTAAATTTCTTCCGGTAAAAGCATTCACGCTATCACCGCTCCATCCGCCGGGAAAATCAAGCCGCACCCAACCGTCAGGATTGGTAATGCCTTTCATCAGCACTTCATCGCCATAATACATTTGCGGAATGCCGCGACAGGTAAGCAGCCATACAAAACCCATCTTATCTTTTTGCAAATTTTCATTCACAACAGAATACCAGCGGCTGAGATCATGATTATCTAAAAAGATAACATTGCGTGTTGGGTCTTTGTATAAAAAATCATTGCTTAAAGTGGTGTACAATTTATTTACGCCATCCGTCCATCCAAAAGGTTCATTCACAGCCGGCTGAATGCCATAAAACAAACACTGAAAATCTGTGATGCCCTGCAGGTTGCTTTTAAAAGGAGTGTTGATATTGTTCTCGGCAAAATAAGCTTCGCTAGCAGTGCCATGCACCCACGCTTCGCCAAACATGGTTATGTGCGGGTATTCATCGGTAAGCGCTTTATTGCAGCGGTTCATAAAGTCAAGATCGTTGTAAATATAGGTATCAATGCGCCAGCCATCCACACCAAATTCTTCCACCGAATAAATGGCATGCTGGATTAAAAAGTTTGCCACCAAAGGATTGGATTGATTAAGGTCGGGCATTTGCTGCGTAAACCATCCATCGCTTGTTCTTTTTTTATCAGATTCAGCCGCATGTGGATCAAATAAAGGTTGGTCGCGATAACTGGTTTGAGTAAACTCAGGCCATTGATGCAGCCAGTCTTTTGAAGGCATATCCTGTACAAAAAAGTTATACAGGCCAACATGGTTATACACTGCATCCTGTATCAGTTTCATGCCGCGTTTGTGCAGCTTATCGCTTAATTGCAGGTAAGCTTTTTCACCGCCAATGCGTGGTTCAATCTTGTAATGATTGGTAAAAGCATAACCATGTTCTGTGCGGTTGGGCATGTCGTTTTCAATAACCGGTGTCATCCACAAAGTGGTAACGCCCATATCTTTTAAATAATCAAGATGATTGATAACGCCCTGCAAATCGCCTCCATGCCGCAAGAAGATAGAATCGCGGTTAAGCGATTGATCTTTCATACCTGCAATACGGTCGTTTGTGGTATCGCCGTTACTAAAACGGTCGGGCATTAAAAGATATACAAAGTCTGAAGAAGTAACGCCTTGTGCATAAGCAGTACCGTTGCCTTGCCGCCTTTCTTTCAATTCATAATTAATGCTGATCTTTCTTTTGCCTTCTCCAAAATTAAAAATGCGTTTGCCAGGTTTTGCATCTTTATCAATTACAAGGTCAAAAAAAATATAGTTTGGATTTTCAACCCTTTCAATTCTTTTAAGCGTGATGCCATCTGCCAGTCGCATGCCCGCTTCCGTCATTTTAATCATAGGAATTCTATCTGCAATATTGGTCGAGTGGATCATTAACTGCAGCTCAGGATTCTTCATGCCTGCCCACCAATGCGTTGGATACACATCAATTGTTTGTGCTGAAAGCGATGCGCAGCAAACAAAACCAATAAAGAGAAATACAAATAATTTATTCATAATAAAAATTAAGTTGATTAGAAATGAATGGTTATACAGGCCGGTCATCTGCCGTTTCATAAATAGCAGCGTCATCAGTTATCTCGTTTTTATTTTCACGAATTAAACTATAACATAAAACAGCTGCGAGGGCCATAAGTACGCCGCCTGCCTGCACCGCAAGCATCCTGTCGTTATTTAATAAATGCTCCATAATCCATCCAAAGAACAGGGAAGCAATTATTTCGGGCAATACAATAAAGAAATTAAAGATGCCCATATACACGCCAATTTTATCTTCAGGCAGTGAACCGGCCAGCATAGCATAAGGCATGGAAAGAATGCTGCTCCATGCAATGCCAACGCCCGTCATGCAGAAATATAATTCATAAGGCTGTGTTACAAAACGCACGCAAACCAGGCCAATGGCGCCGCACAGTAAACAAACTGTATGCGTGGTTTTACGGCCAAGTTTTCCTGCTATAAAAGGAATGCCTAGCGCGAATAAAAAAGATACGATGTTGTAATACGATAACGTTAAACCGCCGTATTCAATACCTTTTGTGTACAGCGGATCGGTGGTACCTGTTGCATGAAATACATCCCTTGCAACGGCGGTGTTATAATAAAACCACATGAGGAATAAGCCCGGCCATGTAAAGAATTGCACAAGGGCAAGCCGCTTCATTTTTGAAGGCATATTTTTAATGGCTTGTGTAATTTCCACGAAGCCGTTGCCAAAACCCTTCCCGCTTTTTACTGCCTTTTCCTTTGCAGGAATAATTGCCGGCGGGTATTCTTTGGAGGTAAAAATTGTATATAAAACTGCTATAAAGAAAATGGCCGCGCCTGCATAAAAAGAAAATTCAACCGTATGCGGAATACTATTGCCGGAAGAACTATTGGAAACATGAAACACATTCGACATGAGCCACGGCAGGGCAGAGGCTATGCTTCCGCCAAGGCCAATTAAAAAGCTCTGCATGGCAAAGCCCTGTGTACGCTGGCTTTCGGGTAGTTTATCGGCAACAAAAGCTCTGAAAGGTTCCATGGCAATATTACCGGAGGTGTCTAAAATCCACAATAAACCGGCGGCCATCCATAGCGATCCGCTGTTAGGCATAAGAAACAGGCAAATGGTGCTTAAAAAGGCGCCTGCAAAAAAATAGGGCCTTCTGCGGCCCCAGCGCGGGTGCCATGTCCTGTCGCTCATATAACCAATAATTGGCTGCACTATTAAGCCGGTGAGCGGCGCTGCTAAAAACAGCAGGGGTATTTGTTCGGGAGAAGCTTTCAGGTATTCGTAAATAGGCCCCATATTGGCACGCTGAAGGTCCCATCCAAACTGGATTCCGAAAAAACCAAAGCTCATATTGAAAATCTGCGCAAAACTTAATTTTGGCTTTGATATGAAAGCAGGAGCGGAGGAAGCAGTTAATGCCATGGCAATCGTTTATGCAACAAAGATGTGTGAAAAATACACTTAATGGGTTTTTGGAATGGATTATTTTAACGTAAGTTCGGGGATAACCCAAGCCTTCAGGCTTGGGATTAAAGAAATGTTCTATAAAAAGGCTTTAGCCTGAGTATTTACATTCACTTTGGCTAAAGCCAGTTAAAAACCAGCTCATTCATCCCAATGCTAAAGCATTGGGTTAATAAAAAAACGTTATCCAGAACTCGCGTTATTTTAACGATATGCGGTATGAATTATAGGAATGGCTGAATGAAGCATACTGTACCTTTGCCGCACAATGAAAACGGTAAAGCAAATAACCCGCTGGTTAAAGAATTTCTTCTTTCCCAAAAAGAAATGTTGCCAGTAGTGTTTGGTTGATTTGATTTCAGGATGTAACATTGCACTCCTTTTCAAAGCCCGGATGGCGGAATTGGTAGACGCGTCAGACTCAAAATCTGGTATCTTCACGGATGTGCAGGTTCGATTCCTGTTCCGGGCACTTGATTATCAATAGCTTAAAAAGGCCGCTTTAGCGGCCTTTTTAATTTGCCAGTAAATAACTGGTTAGATGGACAGGAACTTGTTTTTGAAAGGATGAGGAACAGCAATACAGGGTATTGACCGGGGAGGATGCCAAAGGCAAGCCTGTTGACGCCGGCATAATACAAGCGATCATTACCGCACTGGACAATTTATAATTTTCAATTACGCTCTGCAGCACAAACATTACAAATGCAACTTGTGCATTACCGGGCGTATGTTTAAAGAAGGATGGCGCGCTGCAGTCGAACCTGTGGTTGTATTCCTCAAACCAAAGCTTGAAAGCAGATTGGGATTTGAGTTTGCTTAAGGCCGGATTTGAATTTGAGTCCCACGCATCATGTCACAGATTCATTCCAACGAGTACTTCGTAAACATCGAATGCTTAATTATTGGGCGTAGTTATTTTAAGTCTTAAATCCAAATTGCAGTCTAAACATTTCACAGAGTCATTTTCAATTTTGTATTTAGCACCTAAATATTTAGATTTTTGATCTTCAAATTCTAGTGTCAATAGAGTATCTATCTGTTTGTAGGTGCCCGTGTTTTCGCTTTTGCAACTTATGTCATAAATATATGCGATAAACTTTCCGTTCTTAAACAATGTTATTTTTACATTGATCGGATCGCTGCCTTCAATTCTGTTTATTTTCTTTCCCAAAAAAAATAGGCACTATCATTCGCCTTAGAAATAAGGATAAACAGAAAATAAATGGAATTATAGTAATTAAAACAATTCTATATTTTTTCCACTTATTTTTTTTGATATGATACCAAGAATTAATGAAAAGTGCAATTCCAAGTAATACAAAAAGTATTAATGCTTTAAAGATGAAAATATTTTCTGCATCACAAATAGCTCTGTGCCCTGGGATCTGATTGTTTATAAATGATAAACCTATGATTAGAAACAGTGAAACTGAAATGGTTTGCCCAATAATTATAAATACATTTTTTACGTTCATCGCGAAAATCATGTCCAACGCAAATATTTACGAATATCCCACGCAGTTCCAAAAAAAATGGCCACCTGATTTTTAATACTTATCTCTTTTACGTCGCAGCAGGGTCTTCGTTAATGGCATTGTGCAAAGCCACGAGACCCTGCGTTTTATTTTAACTCTTCATAATGAACAGGGGTAAAATGTTTTGATTGTTATAATTCATAAAAGCCTGCGCTGCTATGTTCAAATATCTCCAAATTTACTGAATTGCTTATACGCAGTCTCATCCTGCACACATGGCTATACAATGAAGACCCTGCTACGACAGGATCTTAGTTATTAGGCGCTTCTATATTGTCACACGAACACGTTTTTCAATGCTGCTTTTCTTGTCGCTATACTTATGTGGTGTTGTCCATTTATAGTAAAGCATTTTACTGCTTATGCTAATGGTGTCCAAACATGCGTCATTGCTTCCAGCGTCACACGGTTTTTCTTTTTCAATAACGAATTGTGTTGCTTTTGTTTTTAAGTTGCGTACTGCTAAAACGGTATCAGCAAATTCCTCTGTCACAAATAAGTTGTATTTTTTGTCAAAGCAAAGTCCGTTGTTGAACTCTTGCACTTGCTCCATATTGTTAAGCGGTAGTACCACATTTAACCAAGCACCTGAACCTGTGCTATAATCCAAAATCAAATAGTTTTTATTTTCCCACTTCACATTTAATCTTTCAGCAAACATGAAATCAAGAGGTTCGTCGTAAGTCCGTTTAATAGTGTCGTTGCCCCAAGTTATTTTAACTGCACTGTCCGAAAATTGTGTCAGCATGTAGTAGCTACCGCTTTCGGTAACATGCTTTTTATTCAGGTCTTGAATTACCAAAGGATAAAGGTCTGCATAATGTGAAGTGTCTTGCTGTCTGGCAACTTGCGAAGTGTCTGCTGCATAATTACTTTGTTGCCCTGATGAACAAGCAACAAGTGTCAAAACTAAAACCCACAAAATTTTGGGGAGTCTCATAAAATAATTGCGCCTAACACGCGCTGATTTATGTTATATAATACGAAACTACTCAAAAAAACCGCTATTCAAAATCAACACTTTAATATTATACAAAATCAATTGTCGTTAGGACAATTCACCCTTTTCCTTTCACTGATTAAAGACCCATTGCAGTAAAATTCCAACCCACAAATTACATTACTCATGCAGCGCCGGAAAACTCCAACCCGTCATTTTTAAGAACAAACCCTATTCTAAAAATTCAGGATGCCATTTTACATTTAACAAACCCTATTCTAAAAAGCCCGGATGATTGTGCAGAGATGTCTCGTTACCTCGGCATGACGTGCTAAGAACATTATTTAACCGGTACTCCTTAAATTTTAATAGCACAACAGGTAAAGATTAATCAAATTTTAGTTTGCCGCTGTAATAATCAACTACCATAGCACTTAAAACATAATTGTATTTGGCTATGATAAGGCTCAGGTTTGACTGGTCGTAATTGTTCTTGGCAATAACATAATCCACAGAAGTAACGGCGCCGGCATTGAATTTTATTTCGGCTATGCGGAAAGATTCTTTATATGCACTTACCTGTTCTGTAAGCGTTGCAAAACGGTTCCTGGCCGATACCACGTTGGCATGCGCCTGTTCTATATTTTGCTGCAACTGCGTTTTAGTGGTTTTTAAAACTATCTCTGCATCTTTTTGTTGCAGCAACGCTGTTTTTATCTGCGTCCTGTTCCTGAAATTATTAAGCAGGGGAATGCTTATACCAATACTGAAAGAGTTATAAAAGTTATTGGAAAACTGGCTTCCGTAAGGTATTTTTTGAGACACATAATTATTCTGCACCGCATACACAGGAAGCTTGCTGCCATTGTTCAACACATAATTATCTGTTTCCACATCATTTGAACCGGTAAACTGCTGCGTGGCGGCGGCGCTTGAATAGTTGGTAGATAAACCGCCATTGAAATAAAGGGAAGGATAACGCTGCGAACGGTAACTTTTTACGCCGTAAACAGCGCTGTTTCTTCTTAGCTCGGCTGCTTTAACTATGGCAAGGTTTTGTAAAGCCGACCTGTATATGGAATCTGTATTTAACGTGGTGTTATCTGTAATGCCGGCTATGTTTATCGCTTCAATTTCCATGTTTTTATTGTAAAGAATATTGAGCAATTGTGCCAATGTTATTTTTGCTGTTTGCAAATTATTATCAGCATTTACTACAGCCAATTCGTTTTGTGCATACACGCCTTTAAGGTCAGATAATTCTTCCGGGCCAATGCTGCCATCCTGGTTTAATATTTCAAGCCGTTCCACCTGCTTTGAAGACACATCCTGTTGTTGCCGGGCGGCAGAAAGTAATTCTTCATTAGTTAATATTTGCAGGTATTGAAGAATTACATTTAGTGCCACGGCATCTTTCTGCTGTTGAATCTCGAACTCACTTGCCTGGAAAGCCAGCTTGCTTTGCTTAATGCCGCGCTGAATAGAAAAAAAGTTAAACAATGTAAGGCTGGTGTTTAAACCATAATTGCCATATCTTATTGTTTGGTTTGAATAAGAGTTTGTATAAGGATCGATGCTGCGCCCGCTGTTTACACCATGGCTCACATCTCCGTTTAATGTTGGTATCATATACCCTTTCGCATTCTGCCAGTTTGCCTTTGAAATGCCCGACGTTACTTCGCTTCGCTGCACATCATTATTATTTTCTAATGCTAATTGAATGCATTGCTGCAATGTAAGTTTGGCGGGTGTGGAATCAGCCTGCGCAAATATTGTTGTGCTTATAATTGTAAATAATGCTATTAATGCAGTTTTAATCATAATGCTGTTCTTCATATACTTTTTACTGTTCTATTCTTCCATCTAATAAATTAATAATGCGGGAACCATACTCAGCATTCTTTTCAGAATGTGTTACCTGTATAATGGTTACGCCATCTTCTTCATTCAGCTTTTTAAATAACTCCATTATTTCTTCGCCCTGTTTTGAATTAAGATTGCCCGTTGGCTCATCTGCCAGCAATAATTTAGGATTGGCTACAAGCGCCCTGGCAATGCCAACCAACTGTTGCTGCCCGCCGCTTAACTGTGTTGGAAAAAGATCTTTTTTGCCAACGATATTAAAACGGTCAAGTATATCTGCAACAATGGCTTTTCTTTCAGATGTTTTTGAGTTTTGATAAATTAAAGGCGTTTCAATATTTTCATATACCGTTAATTCATCAATAAGATGATAAGCCTGGAAAACGAAACCTATATATTGTTTATACAATTGTGAACGATGTTTTTCTTTCAGCTTATTCACATGCTCTCCCATAAAAAAATAATCGCCTTCATTAAATTCATCCAGCATGCCCAATACATTTAATAAAGTAGATTTTCCTGAACCGGAAGGGCCCATTACAGAAATAAATTCGCCTTGTTGAATGGTGAGGTTTATATCTTTCAGAAGATAAGTTTTAGCGCCGCCCACTGTTATCCATTTTGAAAGATGCTGTAGTTCTATCATGCAGATTAATTTAATTGTACGTCAAGTATAAGAAAGATGTACCAATTAACACAAGTCCTGAAAAGCAATTAGTTAGTTAAGCAACACATAGATAAGGTGTCCGGTTTCGATACAGTTAATGTTCATTTTCAGCATAGAAGTTTCTTAGATATAGGGCTGAAGAAAAAGCAAAGTTTAAGCATCTACCTTAAACTCTTCTCCATTATATAATCATTCATAAAATAGCCTTTGCCAATATCAATATCTTCTTCACCAATTACTTTAAACCCAAGCCGCTCATACATGCCTTTTGCTTTATTGTAACGGTTTACATTCAGTAATAATGATGTTGCATTTTCTTTTTTTATTGATTGAATAATGTGTTCAATCAGCAACCTGCCAACGCCTTTTCCCTGGTGCGATGGAAGAATGTAAATCTTATTGAGTTTATATATGCCGTTTTTAAGCAAACTGTAATCGGCATAGGCAATGGGTATATCACCTTCTTCTGCCAGTAAAAAAATATGCCCTTCCTTAAGCTGGCTCAGTAATGATGCTTCGCTGTAAATAAGGTTCAGCATATAGTTTATTTGATCCGCTGAAAGTATATCACCAAATGTTGGCGGCCATATGGCATGCGCCATTTTATGAATAGTAGGTATATCTGTTTCTGTGGCCCTGCGAATTGTTATATCTAAATTCATTTTTATTTAAATATTTTTTTACTTATCCAATGTGAAATTAATGCGCTGCCGGCGCCTGTAACCGCACCCGCGATAACATCGGTCGGATAATGTTCGCCTAAATACATTCTTGAATAACCAACGCCTGCTGCCCATGCATATGCCGGTACAACAATGTACCACTTTTTATATTGAAGCGAAACGCTTGTGGCTGCAGCAAAAGCCATCGTAACATGCCCTGAAGGAAATGACTTCCCGTCTTCATATCTGTGCGGAAAAACATCATTGTATTTTTGAAAAGGGCGCTTCCGGTCAAATACAAGTTTCATAACGGTAGTAGCACCGGCCGCAAGAACTATACTGCCTGCAATTTCATAAGCCCTGTATTCATTTTTTTTATCGTGATTGATCTTGCTTTCAACAAATAAGCCAACGGGCAGTGCAATGCTTACAGGATAAGCTGAACTGGAAACACCTTTCCATATAAACGAATTGGGATGCTGTGGATTAATGTCTCTCAGCAAATTAATATCCCAGTTTTGCGCATTGGTTTTTATGCCAATAAAAAAGCATCCTGCAACCAGGATGCCTGTAAAAGATTTAATGTTTGGAAACTTCAACGTGTACAATTTTCAGTGTTTATAATTCTGCAAACCCGTCGTTGACAAAAAGGTTTTACGCAAGGTTTTTCAAACTTTCTTCCAGCGTTTTAATTCGTGCTTCCGCATCGGCCTGTTTCTTTCTTTCCAGTTCAACCACTTCGGGCTTTGCATTTTGTACAAAACGTTCGTTGCTTAATTTTTTTTGTACAGATTGAAGAAAATTTTTCTGGTAAGTAAGATCTTTTTCAAGTTCAGCCTTTAATGCAGCAGTATCTGCCTGCTGTTCGCCCTTAATGTAGAACTTATCTTCTTCATTCGTTGTGACAATCGAACCAGCAATATTTTCATGGGTGAATGCAACAGAAGCCGCATTCACCTGCTTCTTTAATATTTCTTCAAAACTTGTATATGTTTCTTTACTGGCCGTTTGAATAAATAATTCTATGCTTTCTTTTGGCTTGATATTATTTTTATTCCTGGCATCGCGAATAGTGGTGATTACATTCTTCAATAAGTTGCCCTGCTGTAAAACATCTGCTGACCATTGACTATTCACCGCTAATTGTTTCACACAAATATCATCCTCATGTTCCTGCAACAAATGATAAATTTCTTCTGTTACAAATGGCATAAATGGGTGCAGGAGCTGCATCAATTCATTAAAAAAGAAAATAGTTTTATCGTGCACTTCTTTTTCAATGGGCTGTTCAAAACCGGGTTTAATCCATTCGAGATACCAACTACAGAAATCATCCCATATCAAAGAATAGATTGTTTTTAGAGCTTCGCTCAATTTAAATTGTTCATATAATTTTTCTATTTCAAGCTTGGCTTCATTCAATCTTTGTTCAAACCATGTAACAGCAAAGTTCCCGGTTGATTGTTGATTGTTGGCTGTTGCCCGGCCTTCCCACATCTTCACCAGCTTCATGGCATTCCATATCTTATTGATGAAAAAGCTGCCCTGTTTTAAAGTGCTTTCTTCTTTTACATCAAACAATAAATCGTTGCCGGCAGGAGAGGAGATGAGAATGCCAAAGCGAACCGCATCAGCACCATACTTATCTATCAGTGCAAGCAGGTCCGGCGAATTGCCCAGGCTCTTGCTCATTTTCCTGCCCAGCTCATCGCGCACAATACCCGTGAAGTAAACATTGCTGAAAGGTTTTTCTTCTTTGTATTCATAACCGCTAATGATCATTCTTGCCACCCAGAAAAAAATAATTTCCGGCGCTGTAACCAAAGTTTGTGTAGGGTAATAATATTGAATGTCTTTATTACCGGGTTCAGATAAACCTTTAAATACTTCCATCGGCCAAAGCCAGGAAGAGAACCAGGTATCCAGCACGTCTTCATCCTGTTTCAGTTTACCGTTTACCGAAGTCCGTTGACGGTTGGCTTCTTCTTCGTTCTCTGCCACATATACATTCCCTTCTTCATCATACCAGGCGGGGATGCGCTGGCCCCACCAAAGCTGGCGGCTTACGCACCAGTCTTTAATGTTTTCCATCCAATACCTATACGTGTTTACATATTTGGGGGGGAAGAATTTTATCGTCTCATCCAGTACGGCTTTCAAAGCAGGATCACTTAATTTTTTCATGCTAAGCCACCACTGTAAGCTCAACCTCGGTTCTACAACTGCATCACTGCGTTCGCTGTAACCCACCTGGTTTTTATAATCTTCAATCTTTATAATATGTTTGGCTTCTTCCAGCGCCGCCACCATTTTTTTGCGGGCTTCAAACCGGTCTTCGCCCACAAATAGCTGGGCGGCCTCACTCATCGTACCGTCATCATTTAAAATATCTATTACCTCAAGGCCATATTTTTTGCCGATATTATAATCGTTCATGTCGTGCGCCGGTGTAATCTTGAGGGCGCCGGTGCCAAATTCCATTTCAACATAATCATCGGCAATAATTGGAATGCGGCGGTTGATTAAAGGCACCAATGCGGTTTTACCCACCAGGTGTTTGTAGCGTTCATCTTTAGGATTTACACAAATGGCCGTATCACCCAAAATAGTTTCAGGGCGAACGGTGGCGATGATGATTTTTTCATTTTGTAAAGAAGATAAATCATGCAAGCCTATGCCGGATTCTTCAACTATATTATACTTTACATAATACAATTTGCTATTGGTTTCCCTGTAAATTACTTCTTCATCACTCAGTGCAGTTTTGGCTTTGACATCCCAATGAATCATGCGTTCGCCGCGATAAATTAAGCCTTTATTGTACAGGTCAACGAATACTTTAATCACCGTTTTATAATAGTGATCATCCATGGTAAACGTGGTGCGGTCCCAATCTGCGCTGCAGCCAAGCTTCCTGAGCTGCTGCAGGATAATGCCGCCATATTTTTCTTTCCATTCCCAGGCATATTTTAAAAACTCTTCGCGGCTGAGCGAAGCCTTTGTAATGCCCCTTTCCCGCAGCATTTGCACCACTTTGGCTTCCGTGGCTATAGAGGCATGGTCTGTACCCGGCACCCAGCAGGCATTTTTGCCGTGCATGCGGGCATGGCGAATCAGCACATCCTGGATGGTATTATTCAAAGCATGGCCCATGTGCAGCACACCTGTTACGTTTGGCGGCGGCATTACTATGGTGTAAGGCTCACGTTCATCGGGTACACTGTTAAAGTATTTTTTTTCCATCCAGTGCGCATACCATTTTGCCTCTGCTTCTGTATGATTAAAATTTTTAGATAATTCCATGTTTAGTTATTAATCGCTTCGCTCTTAATGATTTTACTTTTATGTTACCGGTTGAAATGCAGGTGGTGTCGTCCCTGGAGCCTGCCCGCACCTGTAATATTAATGCTTTGCCCGGCAACAAGGGCGCAAAAATACTTAACTGCTTTTAATTGAAAGGTACTATTGAGAGCATATTGGTTTCATGGCAACCGGTTTAATTTTTAATTTTAAGGAATTTTCTTTTTTAATTTTTACTTTGTAGCGTGTATGCTATTGTTGATATAGAAACCACCGGCAGCCATCCTGCACAAAATGGCATTACTGAAATAGCCATTGTTTTACATAACGGTACGGAAGTGGAAGGCCGTTATGAAACGCTTATCAATCCCGGTTATCCCATTCCTTCTTTTATCACTTATCTTACCGGTATCAGTAATGACACGGTAGCATCTGCGCCCAGTTTTTCGCAGGTGGCACAGCATATTCATAACCTTTTAAGCAACCGTATTTTTATCGCGCATAATGTAAACTTTGATTACACTTTTATCCGGCATCATTTGCAGGAAAATGGTTATCACTGGCTGCCTAAAAAATTATGTACGCTTAAGCTTAGCCGTAAGGCATTTCCCGGTTTGGCCAAATATGGCCTTGGCCATCTTTGCCAGGTATTGGAAATACCGGTTGTGAACCGCCACCGTGCCGGTGGCGATGCAGATGCCACTGCTATTTTATTTCAGAAAATATTAAAAGAAGGTGGCGAAAAAATTATTAAAGACTTTCTGAAAAAGGATAACCACGAGCAAATTCTGCCGCCCAATCTTCCCAAAGAAAGTATCCAGAAATTACCTTATGTGCCGGGCGTATATTACTTCCATAACGCCAAAGGAAAAATAATTTATGTGGGCAAGGCGAAGAATTTAAAAAAACGCGTGCTTAGTCATTTCACCGGTCTAAATACCGGTAAAAAACGCCAGGAATTTTTACGCAATATTTACGAGGTTAGTTTTACAGAATGCCCTACTGAGTTTACCGCTTTTATTCTTGAAAGCATTGAAATAAAAAAATACTGGCCGGAATATAACTTCAGCCAGAAACATGCTGAACAGTTTTATGGCATTTATTTGTTTGAAGACAATGCAGGTTTTTTACGGCTTGCTATCGATAAAAAAAGAAAGCATACAGAACCCGTTGCCAGTTTTACGCTGCTGGGCGATGCGCATCGTGCATTATGGAAAATGGTAAAACAGTTTGAGCTGCACCCGGCTTTATGTTTTCTGCAAAAACAATTATATATACCTGCTACCATTAACAGTGAATTATATAACGAAAAAGTTAGAGAGGCTGTAAACTTTCTGCAGCAAAATATGGGCACATTCGCCATTATTGAAGCGCCTGCCACCGGCAATCAAAAAAGCTGTGTATTGGTTGAAAACGGAAAATTTTATGGTATGGGTTTGTTGCCGCATGACAACGAGTCATTTGACCCGGTTCATTTAAAAACCTACCTCACAGCTTATCCTGAAAATGAAATGATCAGGACACTTGTTAAATCTTATGCACAAAAAAATACGGAGAAGCTGGTTAAAGTAAATTGATGTTATTTTGTGTGGAGTAGTTTTCCCACAAAGTTCTTTGATTTTTAAAATTCATGCCGTAATTACCGGATGTAAGATGCAGGCATGAAATTTTCAATGTTGTTCCACATAAAACTATAATTATGGTATTAAGTGGCATTATTTGTTTAGGTATTAGCTGCACAATTGCAGCGTTTGTAGGAAAAACCAGGGCTTTGCCCAACCAGGATTAATATGGCTTGATTTTAGAGTTTGTATTTATTAATACTAAAATTTTATTTATGCATTTCAGAACATTTATGAATGGTGTGCTCGTTGGTATTTTGCTTGGTGTTTTATTTGCACCTGAAAGCGGGGAAGAAACCCGTAAAAAAATATCAAGAAGGGCGCAGGGCATTAAAGATAGTTATGATGAATTTGCCGGCGAAGTATCTGAAACTTATGGCAAAGTAAAAACCCGGGCTAATGATCTTGTAAATCGTGCAAAAGATAAATATAACGAAATTAAAGGGGAATCAGAATCAATGTACGAGGTATAAATGGTAGTTAAACGCTTTACATGAAAAACCCCGTGCCTGACTACCCCCGGTTTCTGCCGGGGGATTTTTTTTATATGTACATTCGTACTTGTGCACCGTCTGAGAAAAAAATTAACAGCACTGCCTCTGTGTAGAAAAATTTTCCTGGGTATTGCCGTTATATTTTTTATATGGTTTTGCTTTTGTTTGCCTGCAAACTTATTTCCCGCGCCAACCAGTTATGTTATAGAAGATAAAAATGGTAACCTCTTAAATGCATCTATTGCCGGAGATGGCCAATGGCGTTTTCCCTTTAATGAAAATGTGCCCGATAAATTTGCCAAATGCATTACAACATTTGAAGATAAAAGATTC
Organism: Parafilimonas terrae; assembly: GCF_900115755.1. Taxonomy (GTDB): domain Bacteria; phylum Bacteroidota; class Bacteroidia; order Chitinophagales; family Chitinophagaceae; genus Parafilimonas; species Parafilimonas terrae. The sequence continues at coordinate 208,717 of NZ_FOXQ01000006.1, read as the reverse complement.
TATTATCATCCCGGTGTTGACCCGCTTGCTTTTGCAAGGGCATTTGTTCAGAACATACAATCGCAATCAACGGTAAGTGGCGCCAGTACACTAACTATGCAGGTTATACGATTAAGCCGTGGCGCCAAAAGCAGGAATATTTTTAATAAACTTATTGAAAGCATTTTAGCTGTAAGGTTAGAGTTCACTCATCGCAAAAAAAATGTTCTTGCTTTATATGCATCCAATGCGCCATTTGGCAGTAATATAGTTGGGCTGGATGCTGCGGCCTGGCGTTATTTTGGCCGAAGCCCTGAACAATTAAGCTGGGGCGAAATGGCTGCGCTGGCTGTTTTGCCAAATGCGCCATCATTGGTGCGGCCCGGGAAAAACCAACAGGAACTATTAAGGAAAAGAAATTTTTTATTAGATAAGCTGTCTGCTGCAAATATTATTGATTCGACCACTGCAATGCTTTCAAAATCAGAACCGCTGCCCGGCGAGCCAAAACCGCTTCCTCAATTAGCGCCGCATTTGCTAAACAGGTTTAAAAAAGATATTGTTGCGCATCAACAATCATCTTCCAATAAAAGTCTTGTAACGGGTATTCAAACAACAATAGACATTAACCTGCAATTACGGGTGAATGATATTCTTAACCGGCATCACCGGCAATTGCAATCAAACCAGATAAACAATGCCGCGGCAATGGTGGTTGATATTGAAAGCGGCGATATCCTTTCTTATATCGGCAACATTTATACACCGGCAGATTCATCCGCAGAAAGTTATGTTGATGTGCTCGCAAGCAAACGCAGTCCCGGCAGCACTTTAAAACCTTTGCTGTATGCATCTCTGTTAAGCGAAGGGAAAATGCTGCCACAGCAACTGGTACCTGATATTCCCACGCAAATAAATGGTTATGCGCCGCAAAATTTTGACCTGGGTTATGATGGTGCGGTTCCTGCCAATCGTGCATTAGCAAGAAGCCTGAATATTCCCGCCGTTAAAATGCTGCAGCAATATCGTTTTCAGCGATTTTATAATGTATTAAAGCAATGCGGTTTCACAACGCTTGATCATCCGCCTGGTTTTTATGGAATGAGCTTAATATTGGGAGGCTGTGAAATTTCACCCTATGAATTATGTGGTGTGTATGCGAGCATGGCACGAATGTATTTGCATCAAAAGCAAAACAAAGGCAAATGGAATGGGGAAGATTGGTTTATGCCGCAGTACGGTCAACGGTCAACAGTTAACGGTCAACAGACGATAGCATCTGCTCAAATGTTTGATTATACTTCGTTATGGCACACATTCAATGCTATGAATGAAGTGATGCGGCCGGGTGAAGAAGGCCTGTGGGGAATGTTTCAATCGGCGCAACGTATAGCGTGGAAAACAGGAACGAGCTTTGGCTTTCGCGATGGCTGGGCGGTTGGGTTTACACCAAAATATTGCGTGGTGGTTTGGGTGGGCAACACAACCGGCGTTGGCCGCCCTGATTTAACAGGCATTAATACGGCAGCGCCAATTATGTTTGATATTTTCAGAACATTACCGCAATCAAAATGGTTTCAGCCACCGCAATATGATTTTGCATATTTGCCCGTTTGCCATCAATCCGGTTTTAAAGCCGGCCAATATTGTACAGATGTTGATACCATGCTTGTTTCCAAAAACGCCCAGCAGGCGCCGGTTTGCCCTTATCATCATATTATTCATCTTGATAAAACGGGAACATACCGTGTAACTGCTAATTGTGTTTCTCCGTCTGAAATGGTACATCAGAAATGGTTTGTGTTGCCTCCAACTATGGAATTTTATTACAGGCAGCGGCATACAGATTATAAAGTATTACCGCCTTTTATGAGCGGATGTTTGAATGAAATACAAGCTGCATTTGAAATTGTTTACCCGCAGGAAGGCGCAAAAATATCAGTGCCAAAAGAAATAAGCGGCGAAAAAGGGCGAACGGTTTTCACCGTAACGGCACGTAATAATCAGGCAAAATTATTCTGGAGTTTAGACGATGTTTATATAGGTGAAACAGAGAATTTTCATCAGATGGCGGTTAATCCCTCTCCGGGAAAACATACTTTAACTGTTGTGGATGAAAGCGGGGAATCGGTTGTGAGGAATTTTGAAATTGTGGGGAAGGAGCAGGGTTATTGATAATGATGCATGCACGAGAAAATCACAACTGAAATATCTGTTACCCTATAAATAAGCCGATGCTCATTATCAATTCTCCTGCTCCAGCAGCCGGCGAATTGATGTTTTAATGGCTCCGGTTTTCCAATGCCGGTAAAAGGATCTCGTAAAATATCTCTTATTAAATCTCCTATTCGCAATGCAGTTTTTCTGTCTGTTTGTATCCAATTTTTTATATTCTTCAAAGGCTTTAGGAACGAATTCAATATTTCTCATAAAAGATCATTAGGGCTTACCTTAATAGTTTCTTTTTTTGTATTGTATTCTTCAATTCTTTCTGCGAGTTCAGATGCATAATCACTGTCACTGACTATATATTCAGTTTCATCTGCCGGTTGAATAGTTATTTCAACTGTTTTATGCGGGAACATTTTTTTTATTCCTTCAAGTATATCAGCAGTGAGATTATCTGTATTTATACGAATAGTAGTTTCCATTTTAATTGTTTAGTACCTAAAGTTAGCAAATCATGGTAATTTTATAGTGTTGGGAAGTAAAACAAATTCAATACTGAAAATAGATTTCCGTTGCTCCATAACCATATCTCGGATGATATTGGTTGATGAAGGTTTTTACTTCTTTTTTTGTTTTTAATATATCATGAATTTCATCACGCAGCTTACCGCTGCCAACACCATGAATAACTGTAAAAGAGGGGAGATGGTGCGCCAATGCCAGTTCATACCATTTCTCAAACTCTTTTAATTGAAGCGTAAGAATTTCAAAGTTGCTTAAATGCTGCCAGTCATCTGAAAGCTTTTCCATGTGCAGGTCAACCACACTGCGGGCGGGTTCTAAATGTTCACGAATCCTTTCGGCCTGGTAAAGTTTATTTTTCTTAAGAATATTTGGTGTGAGCTCTACGCTTTCTTCAATAGCTTTTTCAGGATAAACATCAAACAGTTTAAAATTAATGGAAGGCTCATTTTTATCTTTCATTTCTTCAATGCGCTGAAAAAGTTGCTTTGGTTTTAACTTGATGGATGTTTCATAATATTCAGCTTTATTTTTTTCAGGTGTTATTAAACTGAACTCAAAATTGAAGAAAGGATTATCATTAAAATCGCTGAAAGGTATATCATGCAGGTAGAAATCATTACGCATTAATATATCACCTTTCAGTTCAAACTCTTCGTTACCAAAAAAGCCTTGTATGTATTGAAATTTATAACCTATGGTATTTTTATTAATGAGATATAACTTAAACAATTCTACCACCTCATCACCAAATTCATCCATAGTAAATTTTGGAATAAAAGAAAGCCAAACGCCTTCTTCCCTTACCGTTTGCTGTACCTGTTTTTTCTCTTTTGGAATGTCGTCAATATATTTTTTGGCCGGCTTTTTTGCAGGTGTATTTCTCTTGCTTGTGAAGCGTTTAAAATAAGGAAAGTCAACCTGGTCTGTGTAAACAGGAAAGCGAACGCCGCGTACCTCTACCAGCAACATTTTGTTATTGATGATCTCTGCTACTTTTCCTTCTTCGTTAGTGTGTAAAATAATTATATCGTCTCCGGGCTGGTATTTCACAATCAAATCTTCTTAATTAAAAATTAGCCAGTACATCTGCAAGGTGCAATACTTTAAGGTTAACCTGTTTGTTTTTAATGCATCCGTCAATATGCATAAGGCAGCTCATATCGGTGCTGATAATATATTCTGCATTTGTTTCTATGGCATTAGTAATTTTTTGATCGGCCATTGCAATACTGATGGGTTCAAATTTAACGGCAAATGAACCGCCGAAACCGCAACAGGTTTCCACATCATTCATCTCAACCAGTTGCAAACCTTTTACGTTTTTTAAAAGCGTACGCGGCTCCTGCTTTATGTGACATTCACGCAGGGCGGCGCAGCTATCGTGGTAAGTTGCTGTGGCATTAAAACTTGCATTAAAATCAGTGTAGTGTAAAACATTTACGAGAAAATCGCTGAACTCGTAAATGCGCTTCTTTATATCTTCCACTTCTGCTTGCTGTATTGTATTTTCAAAAAGTTTTTCGTAATAATTTTTTACAAAGCCAACACAGCTTGCGCTTGGGCCAACAATGTAATCATTGCCACTAAAGTCTTTTAAAAATTTTTTGCAAACATCTTTTGATTCGCCCCAAAAACCCGCATTAAAACCGGCCTGCCCGCAACAGGTTTGATTAGTATTGTAAGAGACATTGCAACCTGCTTTCTCCAATACTTTTACCATATTAAATCCAACGGAAGGATATAGCTGATCAATAAAACATGGTATAAAAATCTGAACATTCATTTCAAAAATAAGTTTGCTGAATAGCGATTCATCAGTACAAGGGAGTGACACAACCGTGCTCAATGATTGTTATGTCGCTGATAACAAAATTACTTCTTTAATTTTCGGTTGAAGGCGATCATTTTAATGGCTGTTATTGCTGCTTCTTCACCTTTATTGCCGTGGATACCGCCAACACGCTCCAGTGCCTGCTGCTCATCATTTACAGTAAGTACGCCGAAGATGGAAGGTATATCCAGTATCATATTTAAGGAAAGAATGCCATCTGAAACAAATTTGCACACATAATCAAAGTGGGGCGTATCGCCGCGTATCACCGTGCCCAATGCTATAAAGGCATTTGCTTTTTGTTGCCCGCTTTCTGCATAAGCTTTTATAGCAAAAGGTATTTCTACAGCGCCGGGAACCACCAGTGTTTTGCAGGCAATATTTTGCTGCCGCAATAATTGAATGGCGCCTTTTTCAAGCTTGTCAACAATGTGATTGTTCCATTCGGTTTTTACTATAATTATAAAGGCATCCTTTAATTTGGGGATGCCTTTGTTTAATGTTTTATTTCCCTTTGATGCCATTATTTCGTACTAAAATCGTTTGGAATTATACTTAAACGATAAATATATTTATCGGCAGCAAAACCCCTGTTGGTGTTTGGAAATTTTTCTTTAAGTTCCTTATATAAATTCAAAGCTTCATTGGTTTTGCCTAATGTTTCAAGCTTTAATGCTGCACGGAATAAATATTCACTGCTCATGGCGGCATCATCTGTAAACTCGGCAGCAGCTTTTTTGTAAGAAGCAACAGCCTCATCATTTTTATTCAGCTCGCTGTAAGCATCGCCCAATGCGCCGTAAGCCATCATCTGGATTTGTTTGGCGCTTGTAGTAAAGCCTGAAAGGTTATCAACGGCTTTATTGAAATCGCCTGTTTTTAAATAGCATAAGCCAGCATAATATTTTGCAAGCTTACCTGTTTTTGTTGAACCGTAATTATTCATTATATAAATAAAGCCGCGGTTATATTGGTCGCCGTTTAATGCGAGCTTTAAAGAATCTTCGCGAAAATACTGCTCTGCTTTCCACATAGCATTTTGCGCTTCTGCTTCTTTGGGCGCAACAACATAATTCTGATAGGCAAACCATCCGCCGGCAATAACCACTATAGCAATAATAACAGCGATTATGGGTTTTTGATTGCGAAACCAAAACCGCTCCAGGTTAAAAGATGCATCTCCCGTTTTTGCCTCATGCACATGCGCTTCAGCCATAAAAATATTAAGTATTAAAATTTAAAATAAAAAAGCAAACCGTTAGTCAATTATAAAAGGATAATTTTTATCAGTATAAACATCCCTCAGTACTTCGCTGTCTTCAGGCCATGGGCTTTCTTCGGCAAATTTTACTGATTCTTCCACTATGCCGTTTATGCGTTCGTCAATAGCTTTTATCTCTTCGTCAGAAGCGAACTTATTGTCTTTGATTGTTTTTAAAACAAGCAAAATAGGGTCTTTGCCTTTGTAATCTTCAAGTTCTTCTTTTGTTCTGTATTTACCGGGATCAGAAATAGAGTGGCCTTTGTAACGATAGGTTTTCATTTCCAGCAGGGTAGGGCCGCCTTTTTCCCTTGCTCTTTTTACCGCCCTTGCAATGGCTTCATGCACCGCTTCGGCGCTCATGCCATCAACTTTGTCGCCGGGCATTTCATAAGCATCAGCCAGTTTATAAATATCAACAACATTTGAGGTGCGCTCAATAGATGTGCCCATTGCATAATTGTTATTTTCACAAATAAATACAACAGGTATCTTCCACAACATGGCAAGATTGAATGTTTCATGCAAAACACCCTGCCTGGCAGCGCCATCGCCAAAAAAGCAAAGCACTACATTATCAGTGCCTTTATAGGCTTCGGCAAAAGCAATACCGGCGCCAACACCAATCTGTCCGCCCACTATGCCATGACCGCCATAAAAGAAATGTTCCTTGCTGAAAAAGTGCATACTGCCGCCTTTGCCTTTTGCAAGGCCTGTTGCTTTTCCATACAATTCAGCCATACAGGCATTGGCACTGGCGCCTTTGGCCAAAGCCAGTCCATGATCGCGGTAAGCAGTAATAAAAATATCTTCCTGCCGTGTGGCTGTCATGCAACCGGCGGCAATGGCTTCCTGCCCAACATAAGCATGAAAGAAGCCACGGATTTTACCGGCCATCTTATACATTTCTTCAGCCTTAAGCTCAAACTGGCGTATGAGTTGCATTAACTCATACCAATATAAATAAGTCTCTTTAGTAAATTTTACAGGCACGCAGCTAAAATTTAGGCCGCAAATATAAGCGCAAACGGTAAATAAGCCATAGTGTTTTGCAACTGAAACATAATTTTACCATTACCGTTTACTTAAAACATTTGCGCCTTAACATGCATGTATATTTGCAATGCATGAAAAAACTTTCCACGCAGCAAATACTGGCGCTGGTAAAAAAAGATATTTTGCTTGAAACCCGCCAGCAATACACGTTTTATGGCGTGCTGTTGTATGTGGCTTCTACCGTATTTGTTGTATATCTTACAAACGGGCAGCCTGAGGATCAAACATGGAATGCTTTATTCTGGATTGTGCAGTTATTTGTTTCGGTGAATGCGGTGGCTAAAAGTTTTTTACAGGACAGTAAGGGCCGCATGTTATATTATTATACTATTTCCGGCCCTGTTAATTTTATCATTGGTAAAATAATTTTTAATGCAATGATCATGCTCGTCATGAGCCTGCTTACTTTATTAATCTTTACACTGCTCTTAGGCAACCCGGTTATTCATTTTTTTCAGTTTGTGATCATAAGTTTTATAGGTGGCGTAGGTTTAGGGCTTGTTTTTACATTTTTGGCGGCTATTGCAGCCAAAGCGCAGCAACAATCTGCATTAATGGCTATTATGGGTTTTCCTATCGTAATTCCGCAGTTATTATTGTTGGGAAAAATTTCATCAAAGGTTTTTAGCGATGCTTTGCAAGGCGGCTGGTGGCAAATGGTTTTACTGCTTATCAGCCTTGATGTTTTAATTGTACTGCTTTCAATAATATTGTTTCCTTTTTTATGGAAGGATTAATTATTAAATAATAATTGATAATTATAAAATAAAAAGCCGCTTCAAATGAAGCGGCTTAATTTTTTAAAGCGATTGCTTTTAACCTAAGTACGATTTGAGCGAGCTACTATAACGTGCTTTTTGTAAACGTTTGATAGCTCTTTCCTTAATCTGGCGAATGCGTTCTTTTGTAAGATCATACTTCATGCCTATTTGCTCAATGGTTACACCATTTTCGCCTTCAAGGCCAAAATATGCGTTAACAATTTCTGCTTCACGCGGGCTAAGTGATTTCAATACACGCTTGATTTCTTCACGCAAAGAATCTTTCATCACATCTTCATCCGTATCATCGCTGCCTTCCAGTAAATCGCCCATAGCTACATCTTCAGCTTCGTGCACGGGTGCATCCAGTGAAGTGTGGCGGGTGTTGCTCTGAAAGATGTTGTTGATCTCGGTTTCGCTCATTTCGAGAATCTCACTTAACTCTTCGGTTGAAGGTTCGCGCTCATGTTCCTGCTCAAAAGCCATATAGGCTTTATTTGCTTTGTTATAGGTGCCAATTTTGTTTTGAGGCAGGCGGACTAATCTTCCCTGCTCTGCCAACGCCTGTAAAATGGACTGGCGAATCCACCATACGGCGTATGAAATGAATTTAAAACCCTTGGTTTCATCGAAACGCTGGGCTGCTTTTATCAAACCGAGGTTACCCTCGTTGATCAGGTCGCTAAGGCTAAGGCCCTGGTGCTGGTACTGCTTAGCAACAGATACCACGAAACGTAAATTGGCCTGCACGAGTTTATCCAGTGCTCTCTGGTCACCCATCTTGATCCTTTGTGCCAGTGTAGTTTCCTCTTCGGGAGTGATCATCGGAATTTTAGAAATTTCCTGCAGATACTTTTCAACGGCCTGGGAATCACGGTTGGTGATTTGGGTAGCGATTTTTAGCTGCCTCATATATGTTGTCCTTTGTTATTAATACAAGTTATACGCAAAAAGGATGCTTATTGTTAGTTAAAGTTACTAAAAATAAAATGCGGGCTGCAAAATTACAACTTTTCGCCGGGATTTATTTTCCAAATGTGAATATTTCACACAGAAATTGTTAATAAGACAATTAATGATGCAATAAATCTGAACTTACTTGCTCAGGTACATACTTTTCTCTTTATACAGTTGCCTGAAATAAGGATCGCGTAAATCTTTTATAAAACGGATTGCCTCGCCGGTGCTTTTCATTTCAGGGCCAAGCTCTTTATTAACATTTGGGAATTTATTAAAGCTGAAAACAGGTTCTTTAATAGCGAAACCATCAAGCTTCTTTTCAAAAGCTAAATCTTTCAGCTTTGCTTCGCCCAGCATAACTTTTGTGGCTACATTCAGGTAAGGAATCTGGTAAGCCTTTGCAATAAACGGCGTTGTGCGGCTGGCCCTGGGATTGGCTTCAATCACAAAAACCTTGTTGTCTTTAATTGCAAACTGTATATTGATAAGCCCGCGGATGTCCAGGGCCCGTGCAATTTTTTCTGCATAATATTCCATCGTCGTTACAACCAGGGGCGTAAGATTGAAGGCTGGCAGAACGGCATTGCTGTCACCGCTGTGAATGCCTGCAGGTTCAATGTGTTCCATTACACCCATTACGTGAAAAGTTTCACCATCGAAAATGCCGTCTATTTCCGCTTCCTGGCAACGGTCGAGAAAGTGATCAATTAATATTTTATTATTAGGTATGTGTTTTAATAAGCTTACAACGGCTTTTTCCAGTTCTTCATCATTAATTACGATGCGCATGCGCTGGCCACCCAAAACATAACTCGGGCGCACCAAAACAGGGTAACCCACCTGGTTGGCCACTTCAATGGCTTCATCGGCGGTATAGGCTGTGCCATATTGCGGGTAGGGAATATCAAGCTCTTTCAGGAGGTCGCTGAAACGGCCGCGGTCTTCAGCAATATCCATATTGTCGAAAGAAGTACCGATAATTTTAATGCCTTTTTCATGCAGCCTTTTCGCCAGTTTCAAAGCTGTTTGGCCGCCGAGCTGTACAATGACGCCGTCCGGCTTTTCCAGTTCAATTATTTCCCATAAATGTTCCCAGTAAACAGGCTCGAAGTAAAGTTTATCGGCCATGTCAAAATCTGTAGAAACCGTTTCTGGGTTGCAGTTCACCATTATGGCTTCATAACCGCATTCTTTAATAGCAAGCAGGCCATGCACGCAGCAATAGTCAAATTCAATGCCTTGACCAATTCTGTTGGGGCCGCTGCCAAGAACAATAATTTTTTTCTTTTTGGATGGGACTGATTCGTTGTGAGTAAGCTTTTGATTCATTACAGGTAAATTGCGCAAATGTAATGTGTGGTGGTTAGCTTGCAAAACATAAAAATGTTAAGGCAGATAATATGGGTAAAAAAAGTGCAGGAATAATTTTATTCAGAAGAAAAAATAATTCCCTGGAAATAATGCTGGTGCATCCCGGCGGCCCTTTTTGGGCAAAAAAAGATGCAGGCGCCTGGTCAATACCCAAAGGGGAGTTAGATGAAGGAGAAGATGCTTTGAAGGCAGCGAAAAGAGAATTTGAAGAAGAAACCGGTAAAAAGATTTCAGTGAAAGATTTTGTTGAATTATCATCGGTGAAAAATAAAAGCGGCAAAATCGTTTATGCTTTTGCTGCAGAACAGGATTTTGATACAGCAAATATTACCAGCAATTTAATTTGGGTTGACTGGCCGCCGCGTTCCGGCAAACGCATAGAAGTGCCGGAAGTTGACAGGGCTGAATGGTTTGATGCGGTCACGGCAAAGGAAAAAATTCTTGCTTACCAGGTGCCATTGATTGAAGAGCTTGTAAAAAGATTTTGGGTTTATGATTTTACACGCATAAAAAAAACGCTCCCTGTTTTGGAGCGTTTTTTATTATTCTAACTGAACTTTTTTTACCAGAACCTTACATAAATCGCCGTAATCAATATAAGTGTAATAACAATCATGGTTAAAACACGTGGCGATACTTTAAACATACCTCTTTCAATATTAATGGCCTGCGGATTTACTTTAGGCCCGGCCAAACTAATTGCTACCATTACCAAAACCGTAAATAAACCAGACCATCCCATACATACGAGGAACGGAATTTCCCATGTAGTAATGCCTTCTTTAATAATGGGAAAGGCTGTATATAATAATGTTTCGTGACCAAACCATTCCGCAGCATAATTATTAAAGATCACTGAAGTAATAAAGCCCACCAGTATGCCCGCAACTGCTGCTGCGCCAGTGGTCCTTTTCCAGAACATACCCAGCAGGAACATTGCGAGGATGCCGGGGCTTATAAAGCCGGTATATTTCTGAATGAATGTGAAACCGCCTTCGCCACCAATACCCAACGTATCATTCCAGGTAAGCATAAGGCCAAGAAGCATAGCAACCACAATGGCGAGCTTGCCTATTACCACAAGCTGTTTTTCGGTTGCATCTTTTCCCATATATTTTTTATAGATGTCCAGCGTAAAAATGGTGGAAATACTGTTTGCCTTGCCAGCCAGCGAAGCCACAATAGCTGCCGTAAGTGCGGCTACGGACAAACCTCTTAACCCAGTAGGTAAAAAGGCGAGCACAGATGAGTAAGCTTTGTCTTTTATCTGGTAAAGGTTTTCAGGCGCTACATTGGGGGTAAGCCCTGTCATGGATACGCCATTTTTGTAAAGCACATAAGCGGCAATACCAGGAAGCATAACGATGATCGGCATCATTATTTTCAGCATACCGGCAAATAAAATACCTGTACGGGCCGTATTAAGATCGGCACCCAGTGCACGCTGTGTAATGTATTGATTACATCCCCAGTAATTAAGGTTTACGATCCATTGGCCGAGAAAGTACATAGAAATGCCCGGCAGGATTACGTAACGCTGAATATCATATTGGGAGCTTTCCGCAGTGGGCTTATCAAATATCATGTGGAAATGATCCGGTGCATCTTTCATTAAGGTAGAAAAACCGTTGGCCACGCCGGTGCCATCGCCAACATGATGACTTACCTGCTGCAATGCAAAATAAATGGTTGCCAAACCGCCTATAATTAATACAGCTACCTGTATTACATCTGTAAACCCAATTACCTTCATGCCACCCAATGTAATAAGGAGTGCGAAGAAGGCAAGGCCAATCATAATCGGGTGCAGATATTCCGGGCCTACAAGGCCGCTTATAGCCACAGCACCGAGATATAAAATTGAAGTAAGGTTTACCAGTATATAAAGGAACAGCCAAAACACCGTCATGATTAATGACACCGTATTATTATACCGCATCTTAAGAAATTGCGGCATGGTATATATCTTATTCTTAAGATAGATAGGCATAAACCACACAGCAATAATAATAAGTGCAATGGCAGCAACCCATTCATAACAAGCTACCGCTACACCGGCAAAGAAGCCATCGCCGCTCATCCCCACAAATTGTTCGGCAGAAATATTGGAAGCAATTAAAGAAGCGCCGATTGCCCACCACGTTAAAGAACCCTCGGCCAGGAAGAATGCTTTTGAATCATGTTCTTTGCTTTTGCGGCGGCGATAAATCCAATACCCATACGATGCTACAATTATAAAATACAGGATAAATACTAAGTAGTCTTGCGTTACAAGCTTGTTCATGTATCGTTAGTTTAATGTTTTGTTTGAAATAATGCAGCAGGGTATAAATAATTAAAAGTAGCCAATGGTTCTTGCGTTATAACAGGTAAAAAATATGCAGCGTTATTTATAATATGCTTCACTCCAGCGCAACTCGTTTTTAAGGCTATAAAGATTAGTATTCTTGTTTATTAAAACAAATTCAATATTTGCCATAGCCGCAAAATCTTCCAGATGCTCGCTTGTTAAGTTTTGGCTATAGCATGTGTGATGTGCACCGCCTGCATATATCCATGCTGCGCAACCGGTTTTCATATCGGGCATTGGTTTCCATAAAACCCTTGCCACAGGCAGCTTTGGCAGCTTATGTTTGGGCTTAACAGCTTCTACTGTATTCACCAGCATCCTGAAGCGGTTGCCCATATCAATAATTGATGCATTTAATGCAGCACCACCGTTTACATCGAATACAAGGCGCACAGGGTCTGCCTTGCCGCCAATACCAAGCGGATGAATTTCGCAGGAAGGTTTTTTGTTGGCGATAGATGGACAAATCTCCAGCATGTGCGAACCCAATACCATCTCGTTGCCTTTTTCAAAATGATAGGTATAATCTTCCATGAAACTATTGCCACCTTTTAAACCATGCGCCATAACTTTCATGGCACGAACCAATGCTACTGTTTTCCAGTCGCCTTCACCTGCAAAGCCATAGCCTTCGTTCATTAAACGTTGTGCCGCAATGCCCGGCAATTGCAACATGCCATGCAGATCTTCAAACGTATCAGTAAAGCCTTTAAAATTATTGGCTTCCATAAACGTTTTTAATCCCAGCTCAATTCTTGCCGCATCTTTTAAAGACTTACGTTGCTTACCTTTCTTTTGCAAGGCATCAGCTAAAACATAACTGTCTTCATATTCCTCTATCAGCCTGTTCACATCGGCATCGCTTATGCTGTTGATTACAGCAACAAGATCGCCAATGCCATAGGTATTTACAGAAAACCCGAATTTATATTCTGCTTCCACTTTATCACCATCTGTAACGGCAACATAACGCATATTATCGCCAAGGCGTAAGAATTTAGCGCCCTGCCAGTCGTGCCAGCCTGCAGCAGCACGGCTCCATGTTTCAATACTTTTTAAAGTGTCTTCATCCTGCCAATAACCTACCACTACTTTTCTTTCCATGCGCAGGCGGCTTACCATAAAGCCAAATTCACGGTCGCCATGTGCGCTTTGGTTCAGGTTCATAAAATCCATGTCAATCGAATTCCACGGAATATTACGATTGAATTGTGTGTGCAAATGCAGCAAGGGCTTTTGTAAAATCTTCAGGCCGTTGATCCACATTTTGGCGGGAGAGAAGGTGTGCATCCATGTAATAATCCCGATGCAGTTGGCTGATGCATTAACTTCTTTAATGGCCGCTGTTATTTCTTCAGGGGTTTTTACAGTTGGTTTTAAAACAACAGGAAAAGGAATTTGTTTTGATGCATTCATGCCGTTTACAATTTCCTGCGAGTGTTCGGCAACCTGTTTTAAAGTTTCTTCTCCATATAAATGCTGGCTGCCGGTAATAAACCATATCTCGAGGTTTTTTAAATCTATCATTGTTGTATTTATTATAGTTTGATTGTTCTATGTTAATTCTAAATCGTCAGACGAATTGCCAAACGTGAAAACTTCTAAGTTTGATTTTTGTTTGCAAACACGTTTATTATTCTATTCGTTTTTTAATTCTTAATGTTCGAATTTAATTTTGAATATCAAATTATTTTGCTATTACATTCACGTTTCACGATTGCCGGTTGACGTCAATCATTCCTGCCCGTAATAACTATTTGGCCCATGCTTTCTTTCAAAATGCTTGTTGATTAAAGCATCTTTCATGCGCAAAACATTTGCATGCACAGATTCTGTTATGAAAGCCATTTTTGCCAATTGTTCAAGAACTGCGCTGTTGTAAACCGCTTTTGCGGCAGTTTTAGCCCAGGTAAACGGCGCATGGTTGCCCACCAAAATCATTTCAACATCAGTATAACTTAAATTCTTTTCCTTTAATGCATTAATAATTTGAAAGCCTGTTTCATATTCATAGTCGCCTTTAATCATTTCATCGCTCATGGGCGCAGCACAAGGCACATCACTGGTTAAATGATCGGCATGCGTAGTGCCATACAATGGAATGTCGCGCAGGCTTTGCGCCCAGGCTGTCGCATACGTTGAGTGCGTATGCACAATGCCGTTTATCTTTTCCCAATGCTTATATAAAACGGCATGTGTAAGCGTATCGGATGAAGGACGGAGATTGCCTTCAACTGTTTTGCCGTCAAAATCAACAATCACCATTTTTTCGGGCGACAATTCTTCATACGGAACGCCACTCGGCTTGATGGCAAAAACGCCGAGACTTCTGTCTGCGGCGCTTACGTTACCAAAGGTGAACAAAACAAGGTTCAGTTTTGGTAACTGCATATTGGCTTCAAAAGCTTCCTGCTGTATGTGAATGTATTTGCTCATGTGGGATGAATATTTTTCGCTAATCGTGAATCGTCAAACGTGAAAATTTAATTGTTTGATTACTGTTTTTAAATGCGTTTGTTTTTTATCTCTTTATAAATTATATCCGAACAATATTGCAATTAAAATTGCCACGCTTTTACATTCACGTTTCACGATTGACGAACCACGCTAATCATTTCAACGTAATCAATGTTGCGCTCATTGGTGGAAGATTTATGCTTAACTCATTTCCGTTCTTTTTAAAATCAGAAAAAGCAGCAGGCTTTACTTTGTTTGGATTATCAAATGTATTGATGTCAGTAAAGTTTGCTGAAGTTAAAACCTGTCCTTCTGCTGTTTTAAATGCAGCCCCGTTAAAACTTGTATTGATTGTTATTTTATTCTTTGGGTCGATGTTTACCAATGTTATGTGAATAACGCCGTTGCTGTCTTTGGAGGCAGAGGCATTCACTGCAGGAATGCTTTCTTCGCCATATTTATAATCCGGGCTGAAGAAGCTAACCGGCAATAAAGTGGCATCCTGGTGGTATTTATAAAGATCGAAAATATAGTACGTTGGCGTAAGCACCATCTTCTCCTTTTGTGTTAGCACCAGCGCCTGCAATACATTTACGGTTTGGGCAAGGTTGGCCATGCGTATGCGGTCGCAATGTTTATTAAAAATATTTAAGGATGAGGCAGCAATCAAAGCATCGCGCAGGCTGTTTTGCTGGTAAAGGAAAGCGCCGTTTGTGCCAGGCTCAGGGTCTGTCCAGATGCCCCATTCGTCCACACATAAACTCACTTTTTTCTGCGGGTCATATTTATCCATAATGGCGCTATGCTTATTGATCAGGTCTTCAATATGCAGGCAGCTTTTTAGTCCTTTAAAATATTCTTCCTCATTAAAATTAGTGGCAGAACCTTTATGCTGCCAGTTATTTACAATCGTATAATAATGCATGGAATAGCCCCACATTTGATTAGGGCGCACATTTTTCATGCTTACTTCAGTCCAGTTATAATCATCAGCATTAGCGCCGCTCATAATCTTCTTTAAAGGAGCGCCGGGGTAATTCAAACAAAAAGCAGCATAACGTTTATACAGGTCAGCATAATATTCGGGCGTCATATCGCCGCCGCAGCCCCAGCTTTCATTTCCTACGCCCCAGAAAGCAACTTTATACGGATCGGCATGGCCATTAGCACGGCGCATATCGGCCAGGGCACTTTTGCCCCCGAAGTTGAGGTATTCAATCCAGTCAGACATTTGCTGCGGCGTGCCAGTGCCCACATTACCGGCTATATAAGGCTCGCAATTCAGCAGGTTGCATAACTGTAAAAATTCATCGGTGCCAAAGCTGTTATCTTCCGGAACCATGCCCCAGGTTGAGTTAATACGCAGCGGCCTTTTATCTTTCGGGCCAATGCCATCGCTCCAATGGTACCTGTCTGCAAAACAGCCGCCGGGCCAGCGCAGCAAAGGAATATTGATGGTCTTCAATGCACTCACAATATCCATTCTTATACGGCCTTGTTTCGGCACATTCATAGTGGAATCTTCCAGATAAAAGCCATCGTAAATACAGCGGCCGAGGTGTTCTGCAAAATGGCCGTAAATAAAGCGGCTGATCTTGTCTTTATCAGCCTTTGCATTTACCTGCATGCTTACAGTTTCCTGCGCAAAAGCAGCAATCGAGATACCAATAATAAAGAGCGTTGTGGTAAGTTTTTTCATCATAAAGCAAGGTTTGTTTATTATTTGTTTACGGTAAGATTTTCTATGGCTGCGCCGAATTGTTTGTATTGTGCATAGCGTTTATTATACAAGGCGGCCTTTGATTTATCAGGCACATATTCCGTTTCAAAGCCAAGCCCCATGGCGGCCATGGCATCTTCCACTTTATTATATAACCCCGCCGCTGTTGCAGCAAACATGGCTGCGCCTGCGGCGCAGGTTTGTTCACTTTTATGAATACGGATAGGCATCTGCATAATATCGGCCATCATCTGCATAATAAACGGAGATTTCCTGGCAACACCACCCATGCCTATCAAGCCTTTTACAGGTATTTTTTCTTCGATAAACCTTTCAACAATTGCCCTTGCACCAAAGCAGGTAGCTTCTGCCACCGCCCTGAACATGCGCGGTGCATCGCTGCCCAGGCTAAGACCGTAAAAGGCGCCTTCGAGCATCTGGTTGGCATCGGGTGTTCTCCTGCCGTTGAACCAGTCAACCGCTAATTCATCGTCTTCATTCACATCGAGTTGTGCGGCATGTTCTGATAAGGCTGCAATCAGTTTGTTTTCGCTTTCTTCAATTAATTTTTTTCTTGTATCAGCATCGATAATATCAGACTGGTTAAGGGTTTGTTTTAAAGGCCACATTAATAAATTCCTGAACCAGGCATAGGCATCACCAAAGGCTGACTGGCCGGCTTCCAGGCCCGTCATGCCGGGGATAACTGAGCCGGGCACCTGGCCACAAATACCTTTCACTAAAATATCCTGTGTTTCATTTTCCGGTGCCACAAGAATATCGCAGGTGGATGTACCCATTACTTTACTTAAATAGTAAGGTTCAATTTGCCCGCCAACAGCACCCATGTGTGCATCAAAAGCGCCAATGCCCACAACCACGCCGGTTGATAAACCAAGGCGCTCCGCCCATTCTTCTGAAAGCGTGCCTGCACTTTCCGATGCTGTATAAGCTTTATCAAAGAGCCTGGCCGTAAAGCCATCCAGCAATGGATCAAGGGCCTTAAAAAAATCATTCGGCGGAAAGCCTCCAAATTCTTTTGCAAATAAAGCTTTATGGCCGGCGGCGCAAATACTTCTTTTCATTAAAGCCACATCGGTACCGCCCGTTAAAAGAAATGGAATCCAATCACAGTGCTCTGCCAGCGAATATGCAGCATTTCTAATACTTTCATCTTCGCGCAAAACATGTAATAGTTTTGCCCAAAACCACTCTGAAGAATAAATACCGCCAACGTATTGCAGGTAGTTAATATCAAATTTTTTTGCATGCTCATTTATTTCAGCCGCCTCTTTTACGGCTGTATGGTCTTTCCATAAAATGAACATGGCGTTAGGGTTATTTTCAAATTCCGGTGTTAGCGCCAACGGCGTTCCTTTTTTATTTACCAGCACAGGGGAGGAGCCTGTTGTATCAACTGATATT
Source organism: Parafilimonas terrae (assembly GCF_900115755.1). Taxonomy (GTDB): domain Bacteria; phylum Bacteroidota; class Bacteroidia; order Chitinophagales; family Chitinophagaceae; genus Parafilimonas; species Parafilimonas terrae. The sequence continues at coordinate 190,852 of NZ_FOXQ01000006.1, read as the reverse complement.
GCCCTAATATTAGCTGCAATACCAGGGCCGGCCTGTTGCAGGCATTTTTTTATGGTTGTTTCAAGGCCTTCAACGTAGTCAAAGGGATGCTGCCTGAACTGGTTGACAGCGGCATTGCAAAACAACTGTTCTTTCCATCTTGGATAATAAAAAACAGCAGCGGCAACTTCTTCGCCGGTTGCTGCATCAACAATTATGGAGCGAACTGAATCTGTTCCATAATCAACCCCGATAACATAATTGGTATTCTTAGTCATATCGCAAGAGCTGCGTTAGATGGGCAAGATAGGAAATGATTTTTAATTGTCAAAATTACAATTAAAAATTATCAATCGTGAATCGTCAAACGTGAAAACTTCAAAACAAACTACTGCTGCAAAAACTTTGTTTCTTTAATTTTAATGTTTGAAACATGAATTCAGTTTTTCTCTTTAATTATCACGTTCCCACATTCACGTTTGACGATTCACGAAATACTCACCACCCACTATTTCACGCTCAGTTTATATTCTGTTACGTTATGATAAGTTTGGCCCGGTTCCAAAATAGTAGAAGGAAAATCAGGTTTGTTTGGCGAATCAGGAAAATGCTGCGTTTCCATACAAAGAGCCGTATTGGCCAACAACGGGTTGCCATCGTGGTTGGTGAATTTTCCATCTAAAAAATTACCGGTATAAAACTGCAAGCCAGGTTGTGTTGTATAAACTTCGAGCGTGCGGCCGCTTACAGAATCGCTTAGTGTTGCCACTTTCTGTAAAGAAGAATCTTTTTTGTTCAATACGAAGTTGTGATCGTAGCCGCCCGGTACTGCGCTAAAGTCCTGCCCGATTTTTTTAGCTGTTGTAAAATCAAATGGCGTTCCTTTCACCGCTTTTAATTCCCCGGTTGGTATCAATGTGGTATCAACCGGCGTATAACGATCAGCATCAATTTGAAGTGTATGGTCAAGAATTGTATTTTTTACACTTCCTGTTAAATTAAAATAGCTGTGATTGGTTAAGTTAACCGGCGTGGCCTTATCGGTTGTTGCCGTATAATCAATCTTTAAACCATCTTCATCACTCAAAGTATAAACAACAGTAACATCAAGATTGCCAGGATAGCCTTCTTCGCCATCTTTACTTACATATTTTAATGTAAGCGAAGGTTGTGTGGAATCGGGGACTGTGGCATCCCAAACCACTTTGTCGAAACCTTTTATGCCGCCATGCAAACTGTTAGGGCCGTTGTTGGCTGCCAGTTTATATGTTGTTCCGTTCAATGTAAATTGTGCGTTGCCAATGCGGTTGCCGTAGCGGCCAACCAATGCGCCAAAATAAGGAGGGTCTTGCCGGTAAGTGCTTAAGCTGTCAAAGCCAATAATAATGCTGCTTTTATTACCGTTTTTATCCAGTGAAACCCACGATGTGATGGTGCCGCCATAATTGCTGATTGTAACTACATCGCCTGCCTTGTTGGTAAGTGTGTACAGGTAAACCTGTTTACCGTCCACTTCGCCCCAGTCTTTTTTTGTTGTGCCCATAGTTGCTGAAGTTTCATGTTGTGTTTCATTGCAGGATGCAAATGCCATCGTTGCCATTATTAAACCTGCACCAAACAATTTTGTCATGTTTATTTTTTTGAAATGATGAATAAGACCTGCCTTCTTCTCTCTTTACTTGCAAAGAAAGATGCTGGCTTTGGAGAACATTATATAATTTATCAAAAAGTTCTGATCTTTTTAAGCGCTAATGCAAAACGCCGCTGCACTTTTACCGTTGCCTAACAAGCAATCAACTTATAAATTAAAACAATTTTAATGCCTGCATTTGCGCCGCTAATTAAATATATAAGCAGCAATGTGCTTCAACATTATGTTTCAATCTTTAATGCAAACATCTCAATTATTTTGAGAATTAAATAAAGTTATGTTTACTGCGACCAGGTTGTTTTGCAATTATCATTGCATTTTTATATGAATTACAGTAAACGAATAAGGATGTAATACCAGGTTTAATTGCCTGCTTTTTATCTCAGCTTCGCTCACCAGCGGGCTGATATCTTTTGGCGACTCAATTGAATTGACCGTATTAAGATCGTTGCTTTGAAGCGTTGTTACGGTTGCCTTTGCTGCAAGCTTCCTTTTAGTATCAATACTTATTTGTTTTGATATTGACCGGGAAGATGTATTTACTATTTTCAATATCACCTCATTGGCGGTGCTTGTTACGGCAGAAGCATATAAACTATCACTTCCTTTAAGCGTTTTATTATCCGATGTAATGGCAACAACATTATCCCCTTTATTATTGGCAAACAGTTTTTGTACATAATAATTGGGCGTGCCAAAAGAATTCAGATTATCAAACCATATTAAATCGGGCGTCCATTGCCAGCCTTCCACATGTGCAAATAAAGGTGCATAGGATGCCATCTGTACAATGTCTGCGTTGCGTTCGAGGCCGGTCATGAAAGCAGCCTCTGATAAAGCGCACAACCAGTTATTTTTATTTAATGGGCTAACGGTTGCCACGCTTTGCGCTGCGTATTCACCGGCAAAAATCTTTGGCCCGTTCCTGTCATAATCATCATAACGGTTGGCATTGTTTTGAAACCATGACGGAGAACTGTAATAATGTTCATCCAATATATCCGCATTCAGCTTGCGCAACGTATCGTTCAGATAATGAAACCTTTCATCATCCGGAGAAGGGCCAACACTGTTTACCAGTTGTATTTCGGGGTATTTGTATTTGATGGCTTTCGTAAATATTTTATAGCGTTCAACATATTGCGGGCCCCATTGTTCATTGCCTATGCCCAGCAGTTTAAGATTAAAAGGGTCCGGATGGCCCATCACTTCGCGCAAATGCCCCCATTTTGTTGAAACATCACCGTTGGCAAATTCAATTAAATCCAATGCATCCTGTATATAAGGATCGAGCTGTGTTGTATCTACCACTTCTGCAGAATTAAACTGGCAGGCCATGCCGCAGTTAAGAATGGGCAATGGTGTTGCACCAATGTCTTCGGCCACCTGGAAATATTCGAAAAAGCCAAGCCCGAAACTTTGGAAATAATCAGGTGTGGGGCGGTGTGCAAATTCCGTATTCCAGCGGTTTACAATAACCTGCCTATCTTCAACCGGTCCCACCGTTTTTTTCCATTGATAGCGTGTTGCCAGTTCTCTCCCTTCAACAATACAGCCGCCGGGAAAGCGCAGGAAGCCGGGTTTCATATCAGCCAGCAACTGCACTAAATCGGCACGTAAACCATTGGGCCTTTGTTTCCAGGTGTGTTGGGGAAATAGTGAAAGCATATCAATATCCGCAACGCCTTCCCCTTCAAACCAAACATTCATCCTGGCTTTTAATTCAGTTGCAGTGGCCGTGAAACTTGTTTTGTATTGTTGCCAGTTATTGCCTGAAATATTGATAGGTTGAGATTCACCCAAAGCCCTACCTGTACTGTCAACCAGTTGCACGTGCAATTCAATATTGCCGGTTTCGCTCTTTGCCCAAACCGTAAAGTTGTATTGCTCATTTTGTTTAATACCCATGCCGCGAAAACCTTCATTGGTTAATCCAAATTTTCCTTTGGCAGTGTTGCGTGTAACCCTTATATAGCGCGGGTTTGCGCTGTCTGTTTCCAGCCGGTTGGTAACAAGAATATTGCCTGTGCCGGGCGATGCCTGCTGAATAGTCCAACCCATTAAAGGGCTGGCAAATTCAAATGAACGGTTCTTCACCAGTTCTGCATATAAACCGCCATCGGCTGCAAGGTTGATGTCTTCAAAAAATATTCCCCACATGGTTGGCTGAATGGCTGCAGTTGGTTTATCTGCCTTTACAACCAATGGCTGGCCTTCTGTTGTACAGGCATACAATAATATTGCAGCAATTGCAATTACACGGCTAATTTTCATTTCTTAAATTACCTTTTTGCATGGTTAAATTGAATGTATGTATAGACAAAACAAGGGAACTGGTAGAAACCAGCTCCCGGATTCTTATTAGACAAAAAATAAAAAAAGTATTAAAAACCTTATACGGGTTAATCCTGTAACCAATTTTCATATAGCGCTATAGCTTATTGATAGTATAAAAAACCTGCTGTGCGGCAGGTTTTACAAGCATGCTAAAGTAGGATAAGTTTTTTAATTGTCAAAAAAACATTTATTATTGGAGCGGGGATCACTATTGCCTGATCTGGCTTGCAGCTTTGTGCCTGCAAGTGCTTATTTTTAGGTGTTTGGGAAGAGGCTGTGACTTTGGTATTACACCGGGATGCTTCGTTCATACCTGAAAGATGTTAAAGCATGGAAGTATTACCTGAAAAGAAACGGCCTTGTATATTCATCCCTGTCATGCCTATTATGTCATTCACCATTTATAATCCATCATTCACAATGTACAATTCATCATTCACCAACTCGGCTTTCTTAAATTTTGTTTGAAATTATTTTATCAGCATATTTGCAGGAGAGATGATGATTGCTGAATTGCAATTTGTGATGATCAGTCCGGATCCGAAAAAATAAAAATTAATAATCCAAAATAAACTGTTTGCCAAGTCCCACGTCCGGTGGGGACGCCCGTACCGTTCAATATTTTCCATTTAAGCATGTTATGAATTACTGAGCAGGTAATGCTGCTTTAGTTTTTTCTCTTTCCCGGTGCATTGTTCCTAAGAAGCAGTTGGGAGTGAGAACGGCGAAGCCGTGAATACTGTGCTGTAATTTCCTTTTCACACAACAAATATTTTATGTGCTTTTTGTTCCTGTACAAAAAGTGTACTGCCTGGCAAGTGCCAGCCGGGCATTCATCTATATACCTGACTAATGCTTTCTCGTTTTAAATATCTTATCCCGCTGCTTGCCTGCATCATTTTTATCGCTGCGTTTTCTTCCTGCGGCGTGCCGAAGAATTTTCAAAACGCTGTATATCTCAAAGACAGCGTTACCGATTCGGAACGTATGGTGCTGCAAAAGCCAGTGGTAATAATGCCGGGCGACAGGCTAAATATTAATATTACCGCTATAAATAAGGAAGCGGCTGATGCATTTAATATTACCCAGGGCATTGCCACGCAGGGCGTGCAAGGCTACCTGGTGGATGCTGCCGGCAACATACAAATGCTGCAACTGGGCACTGTGCCTGTTGCGGGCTTAGCGCCGGCTCAATTGCAACAGCGGTTACAAAAGCAATTAGATGATTATATAAAAGGATCGGTGGTTACAGTGAATATTGCCAATTTTAAAGTGATGGTAATGGGAGAAGTGGGAAGCCCCGGTACGCTGCAGGTGCCTGATGGTAAAATGAATATACTGCAGGCTATTACGCAAAGCGGCGATCTCACCCTTTATGCCAAACGGGACAATATTTTGGTGATACGCGAACAGGATGGCAAACGCGAATTTGGCCGGGTGGATATTTCTTCCAATAAAATATTTATGTCGCCTTATTATAACCTGCAGCAGAATGATGTGATCTATGTGGAACCGGACAAGGCAAAGTTTATTAATAATGATGCTTTTCTTAACCGGAATGTACGTTACCTGGGTTTAGCCATGACAGTGCTTTCTGCTGCCTTGCTTATTGTAAATATTATTAACAGGTAAAACGTGTTTGGGCATTTTACTTTTTTCTTGACGGAGAAAACACTCGCTTTGAATTTAACCGTTCAGGAAGCAATTAATTTTTCAAAGGGTATTAAAGTATAAAAATTTAATGGCGGCTGTTTCAACCAAAAAAACAATTATAAAGGAAGAAGAAAGCGAATTTTCGTTCAGGGAATTACTGATGAAATCGCTGAATTACCTGCCTATGTTCGCGATCTTTCTCGGGGTTGCCCTTATCATAGCTTATATATACATACATTTCCAGACGCCGGTGTATTCTACCAGTATAAAAGTGCTCATTAAAAATGCTGGTAAAGAAAGCAATGAAGACCAGGTTTTGTCGGAACTCCTCAATACTTCCAAGCCTAATATTTACAACGAAATGGAAGTGCTGCAGTCGCATCAGCTAATGGCAAGGGTGGTAAAAACACAGCAGCTAAATACCGCTTATTATTCTATCGGAAAGGTAAATACCATTGAGGTGTATGAGCCGGACCCCATTAAAAGGTTTCTCGTATTTTCCAATATAAAAGATTCCGGCAGGAGCTATAGTATTACCCTGCAGGTAAAAAAAGACGGCATTTATATTTTACATGGTGAAAATGCTGTAAAAGCAACTAACCAAACCACCATTCATACACCCGATTTTGATTACCTGGTTAATATTATTAATCCCGAAGATTATAAGCCTGATTATCAATACCAGGCGGTATGGCGCCCCACCGATGCAGTGGCAGGCGGCTTTGCCGGGTCTATATCGGTAAGCCCTTTAAGTAAATACTCTTCGGTGCTGGTGGTGTCCACTTCTTCGCAGGTGCCACGCAAAGCGGAGGTTATTTTGAATACGCTGGCTGCAGAGTATAATAGTTATAATATTGAACAAAGCAATAAGATTGCAGAAAATACCATCCGGTTTATTGACGATCGCCTCATCTTCATCAGCGGCGAACTGAACGAAGTGGAAAATAACCTGAAAGATTTTAAGGTAACCAATTCGCTCAATATAAGCGCCGAAGGCAGGGCAGAAACAGATATTGCCAAAGACCTTGAAATAAAATTAGACGACCAGGAACTGCAAATGAATATAGCTGATATGGTAAGCAGCTATATCAATAACCCGAAACGGCGGTACGAACTGGTGCCTTCCAACCTGGGCATTGGCGATGCCACTTTAAGCGCCCTCGTAAGCGGTTACAATGCAGATGTTATAAAAAGGGATGAATTATTGAAAACGCTGGGAGAAAAAAACCTGCAGGTGAAAGCGCTGGAAACGGCTTTAGACGATTCGCGCAGCAGGATAATGGAAAGTGTGAACAACGTAAAAAAAGTATATACCGATGCCTACAATGCAGCGCACCGGCAATATGAAACTTCTTTAAATAAAATCCGCTCTATACCCGCCAAGGAAAAGCAACTGCTTGAAATAGAACGCCAGCAGGGCATCAAAGAAAAGCTCTATCTCTACCTGCTGGAAAAGCGCGAAGAATCAGCGGTTTCCCGTGCAGCAGCAGTAGGCAACAGTGAAGCTGTGGACAGGGCTTCGAGCGGCGGCCCCATCAATTTAAAAAATTCAAACATTTACCTGATGGCCATATTTGCAGGCCTGGGTTTACCCCTCCTGATTGTGTATTTAATGGATTTGCTGAACGACCGGGTTACCACCCGTGATGAAATATTAAAATTCACCGAAACGCCTATTATCGGCGAGATCAGTCATTTTGCCGATAAAGAAAGAACAATTATAGCAGGCAAAACCAGGGGCATATTGCCGGAACAGTTCAGGATCGTGCGTACCAACCTGCGTTATTTTTTGCCCAAAGACAAAAAAGGTTCCACTATATTGATTACTTCCACTATGCCCGGCGAAGGCAAAACTTTTGTTTCACTTAACCTGGCAGCAGTGCTTTCTGTTTCAGGTAAAAAAACCATATTGCTGGGGTTTGATATGCGCAGGCCTAAAATAGGTGTAGCCTTAAAAGCTTCTGAAGCTGCAGGCGATCTGCCGGGTTTCCTGGCTGGCGATATTTCTCCTGAAAAAATTATCCGGCAGGTAGAAGGCTATGAAAGCCTGTATGCCATCACCACTTCATTTGTGCCGCCTAATCCCGCAGAACTTTTGTTGTCTGACCGTCTTAAAAATTTATTTGATTACCTGAAAATTAATTTCGATTATATCGTGATCGACAGCCCGCCGCTTGGCATTGTAAGTGATGCCAAGGTACTAAGCGAATATGCTGACCTCAGTCTCTATATTGTACGCCAGCGGTTCACCCAGCGTAAACAGTTAAAGATGCTGGAAACAATGTATAAGGAAAAGAAGCTGCCTAACCTTGCAATGGTGGTTAATGATGTAAAAGTGAAAGGTATTCGCAGCTATTATGGCTACGGCTATGCTTACGGCGGCAGCTACGGCTACGATTACAGCATGGGATATGGGTATCATGGAGCGGGAAAGAGACCGTGGTGGGGGAAGCTGCTTAAAAAAGGTGTAAGGCAAAAGGTATGAGGCAGAGGGTAGAGGGAATTTGGAATTAGGAATTTGGAATTAGGAATTTGAGTTAAAGGGTCGATATCGTTTACGTAGTTTTTTAAAATGACAGACTACCAACATTATCATTGGGAAATAACGGCGCAGCATAAGTTGCTCGACCTTAAGCTGCAGGATACCTGGGCATACCGCGATCTGCTCTGGCTGCTGGTGCGGCGGGACTTTGTAGCTACTTACAAGCAAACCATTTTGGGGCCATTATGGTACCTGATACAGCCAGTATTTACAACCGTTATTTATACCCTTGTGTTTGGCGGCATCGCAGGCATTTCAACTGAAGGCCTGCCAGGGCCACTGTTCTATATGGCCGGTATTACTATGTGGAACTATTTTGCCGACTGCCTTAACAAAACTTCTACTGTATTTCGTGATAATGCCGGCATTTTCGGCAAAGTATATTTCCCAAGGTTAATTATGCCTTTGAGCATTATTATCAGCAACCTCGTGCGTTTTGTGATCCAGCTATTGCTTTTCCTTGCTTTTATGGTGTTTTATGATTTTTCGGGTGCAAACATTCAACCCAATGTTTACATGCTGCTTTTTCCTTTGCTGGTATTAATGATGGCAGGCCTCGGTCTTGGCTGCGGCATGATTATCTCTTCCCTTACCACCAAATACCGCGACCTTGCATTCCTGGTTACTTTTGGTATGCAATTACTCATGTATGGCACTACTGTTATCTACCCGCTTTCTGCAGCGCCGGAAAAATATAAGTGGATTGTTGTAGCCAATCCTATGACGGGCATTATTGAGACCTTCCGTTACGGGTTTTTAGGCAGGGGAAATTTTAGCTGGGAACTATTGGGTTATTCAGCACTTTTTGCAACCATTGTATTTGCTGCTGGCATCATTGTATTTAATAGGGTTGAAAAAAAATTTATAGACACGGTATGATGTCATACTGTATTGAAAGCATCCAGTTAATTAGGTTTCTGCTTATATTATAAATAAAATAACATGTTTAGCATCGTAAAAAATGTTGTACCAATTTCATGGAAAACTGCCATTAGAAAGCGTTTTCAATCTGAAGTTTATAAAACGCCTGGTATCGATCAAGCTATTATAAGAAAAATAGAAGAATTGGAAAAGAGTGTTTTTCAGCTACAGCCAGAAATAATTATACCAACTAATGAGATAAAGAAGGGCATTTTGCAACAATGGCAATTTCCAAATATCCCCGTTCCCAGAAATTTGTCGGTTTCGAAGCACGATTACATGTATCAGTTTTTGAAACAGCATTATAATGATTCCTCTAAGGCATATATTGAATATATAACTTCAGGTGCGCACATGATGAATATACTGATGAATATAGCTAAGCAGACCGGCAAGCCTTTTTATAAAACCAAAGCATTTCTTGATTTTGCAAGCGGTTATGGCCGTCTTACCCGTTATACATCGGAATTAATTAATCCTAAACAAATATGGATATCAGATATTAAACAAGGTGCTGTTGAATTTCAAGTTGAAAAATTTGGTGTTAATGGAATATTGTCTTCCGAAGATCCTGATGCATTTCACTTAACTAAACAATTTGATCTCATATTTGTTGGCTCTTTATTCAGCCATCTACCGGATGAAACTTTTGGCAGATGGCTACAGCGTATTTATGATTTACTAAATGATGATGGATTACTGATTTTTACTGTACATGATCAAAGCTTAAAAGAAAATTTGTTTCTGCAAAAGCAAAATATAGTATTTGTTCCCGTTAGTGAGGAGGTGAATCTTTTAAGCAAAGATGGCTGCTTGCCTGGAACACAATATGGAATGACTTATGTAAGTGAAGATTATGTAAATGCTCAGATCCAGAATCTTAAGCCTAAGCCTATGCAATATAGACGATTTAAAAAAGGTATGTGGGAACTGCAGGACCTTTATATAATTTCCAGAAAATTTCGAGAGGATTTAGCAGGATTAGAAATGTAAGAATTATGCCCACAGTCATTAAAGTAGAGAATCTTTCCAAAGCCTACCAGATAGGCCAGATTGGTACCGGAACTTTGCAAAGCGACTTCAGGCGCTGGTATGCCAAGGCTCGTGGCAAAGAAGACCCTTTTTTGAAAATAGGTGAAACCAATGACCGTACGACCAAAAGTGAAGGCGATGTAGTCTGGAGCCTGAAAGATATAAATTTTGAAATTGAACAGGGCGATGCCGTTGGCATAATCGGCAGGAATGGCGCCGGCAAAAGCACCCTGCTTAAAATACTCAGCCGTGTTACAGCACCCACCACAGGAAAAATCACCGGTAACGGCCGTGTGGCTAGTTTATTAGAAGTGGGCACAGGCTTTCATCCCGAACTTACCGGCAGGGAAAACATTTATCTCAATGGTGCTATCCTTGGCATGCGCAAAAAAGAAATAACGCACAAGTTTGATGAGATCGTTGATTTTGCCGGAGTGGAAAGGTATATCGATACACCTGTAAAGCGATATAGCAGCGGTATGTATGTGCGCCTTGCCTTTGCGGTAGCAGCTCATCTTGAAAGTGAGATATTGATTGTAGATGAAGTGCTGGCTGTAGGCGATGCCGAGTTTCAGAAGAAGTGCCTGGGGAAGATGGGAGAGGTGAGTAAGGGAGAGGGAAAAACGGTGTTGTTTGTGAGCCATAATATGGCAGCTGTTAGAAATCTTTGTAATAAAGGAATTATTTTAAAAAATGGTGAATTAAATTTTAAAGGTACCGGAGAAGAAGCAATAGATGCATATATAACAAACCAGATCGAAGTATCTAAGCTAAGTTTAAATGATCTTGAACGCAGGCAAACAAGAAACAGGCTCAGGTTCACCGATATATGTTTTAAAGATGAGAATGGTATTTCCAAGAAAGACTTTATTGTGGGTAGATTCCTTGAAATTGAAGTAAGCTTTATCGCCATTGAGGAATTATATATGTGTAAAACCTTGAGAGTTGATGTTGGGATTAATGATATCTATGGAAACAGGGTTACATGGGCGAGCACAGCGATGCTTATTGATAAAATAGATCCGGAAAAAGGAAGTGTTTCATTTATTATACAAAAAATATTGCTGAATGAAGGAGCTTATAATGTGAACCTCTTTTGTGAGAGTAATGAAGGAATTGAAGACTGGATCGAGAATGCATCGGGCTTCAATATGCTTTTTGAAGATTTTTATAAAACTGGCAGGCGGTTACCTGAAAGACAAGGTGTTTTCGTTTCAGAATTTCAAATATTTCAATGATGTTTTCGAACATTAAGAGTTTTTATAAAAAGATAATAGGATTTGACAAGCTGTTTAATCAAAGCATTTCTATCCAAAATAATTTAATTGCATTACATAAAAAATCAGATGAATTGTATTGGGGTATGATTTTTAATAATGCAGTTTCCAATTCTGACTGGTTAATCAATAGATCTTTCAACCCAGGCAGGTGGGCGGCCGGCTATCCAATGTTGTATATATTATTTAGAATCTATAATGATATAAAGCCTGTAAATATTCTTGAATTTGGTCTTGGTGAAAGTACCAAGCTAGCATATCAATACAACAAATCATTCCCGGAAAGCCATTTAAAAATAATTGAACAGGATAAAGCATGGTTGGATTATTTCTCTAACCAGATTTTTGATATAAGAGAGAATACAACTATTCTGGAGATTGAGCAGGTAATGATAGAAGGGGTGAAAGTAAATCAATATAAAAATTTGCTGAATATCCTCAAACAGAAAAAATTCGATATGATAATAATAGATGGCCCTTTGGGAAGCCCTCAGAATTCACGTTATCAAATTGTTGATATGGTTTTAAATGATGTGATAGCCAAAGACTTTATAATAATTATGGATGATTATAATCGCTTAGGAGAAAAGCAAACAATTGAAAAATTAAAATTGGTACTTAATGAAAAAAATATTATATTTTCAGAGGGCGTTTATTCAGGAATAAAAGATACATATATTGTATGTTCAAAACAATTTGATTTTCTAACTTCTCTATAATAAAAATTTGTTGTAATAAAGTTGCTAACCCATATGCAATTTAGTACAGAAGATACTGGTTTTCCTTTGGTATCAATCATTATCCCAGCCTATAATAGAGAAACTTTAATCGGTGAAACTCTTCACAGCGTAGTTGAGCAAACTTATGTTAACTGGGAATGTATTATTGTAGATGATGGTTCCTCCGATAATACTGAAACGGTTGTAAAATCATTTTGCGAGAAGGATAACCGATTTAAGCTATTTAAAAATAACAGAAAAAAAGGAGCCCCGGGTGCAAGGAATACTGGCTTAGATATTTGTTCTGGTGAATATGTTATTTTTCTTGACAGTGACGATTTATTGGAAAATTTTTGCTTGGAAACACGTATCAATTATTTTAAACAATATCCCGCTGAAAACTTCCTTGTATTTCCAATGCTATTTTTTGAAAATAATAAAACCAATTTAAAAGGATTATGGAATATAGATTCAACAGAGAGTGATTTGATTAGGTTTCTGAGAATAGATGCTCTTTGGCAAACAACCGGTGCAATCTATAAAAAGCAAACCCTATTTGAAGTGAACGGTTTTAATGAAACACTCACATTCTGGCAAGACTATGATTTGCATCTGCGGCTTATTCTTTCTAAAAAAAGGTATAAGAAGTTTTTAAACGGGAAACCGGATTCGTATTATAGACAACACAGTATTGGTAGTATTGGAAGTTCTATACCATTCGTTTCCTCTTTGGAAACGCTTAAGAAACGAATAGATTTTTTTGAAAATATTGTTCAGTATATTCAAAGCAATCATATCTGCTTAAACAAGAGGGAAGGTCGTGCGCTTTGGTCAACAATAGGGTTTCTTAATAGTTGTTATCTTTTTGTTCATCACAATCATAGACTTTTCAAGAAAGCTTATTCAACCCAATATAGAAAGTTTAGAAAAGAAATGTATTATGCCAAAATAAACTACATGCATGATTTTCTGTTGTATATAAGAAGGCGAGGAGCAATACACAGAATTTATGTTGTCTATAAATGGATATTCCAAAAATATCTTCTGGACTATAATATTTTTACAGAAAACACTTTGTTGAAAACTTTTGAGGAATTAAACATCCGAAAAATAGATATATAATTACATTATTGCTGATAAGTTTTTTTATATTTAATGAAGGCTCTCGCTGTTATTATTCCTGCTTATAAGTCAGCTTTTTTTGATAAAGCCTTGCAGTCATTATCTAATCAAACCAATAAAAACTTCACCGTTTACGTTGGCGATGATTGCAGTCCTGAAGATATGAGAGGAATTACGGAAAAATACAAAAGCGAACTTGAAATACATTATACCAGGTTTGAAAATAATATTGGTGCAAAATACCTGGTACATCAGTGGAACCGCTGCATACAATTAACAAAAGATGAACCCTGGCTGTGGCTTTTTTCTGATGATGATATTGCTGACGCAAATTGTGTAGAAATTTTTTATAAAACCATGGCGGGGGATAATAATAAGTTTGATGTGTATAGATTTGATACGAGAATTATAAACGAACATGATAACGTTCTTGGAGATTCCCCCGAAAGCCCTTTTGTTGATTCAAGTTATAATATGGCTGTTGAAATATTGATGGGAAAAAGAGGCAACTCTATGCCGGATCATATTTTTTCCAGGAATATTATTGAGAAATATAAAGGGTTTGTTTATACTGATTACGCACAGGCTGCTGATTGGGCAACATCTATTCTTTTTTCTTCAGTGAAAGGTATTTGTACTATGAAGGGGGCAAAACTTAACTGGAGGGTTAGCAATCAAAATATTTCAGGCACAGCCAGTAAAAACAGGAGGAATTTACTAAAAGGTCATTTGCAGTTTTTAAATTGGGTATTAAATCATTTCAGCTACCTGGGAAACGGATACGAATATAAAAAGGTGAGAGATGCATCTATATGGAATTTATCTCATGTTGTAAACATGCACTATAAAGGTTTATCTATTTCTAATTTTATGGATGTTTATGTTTTTTACAAAAAAGTTCTTAACCCCCTGAGGGCTTTTAGAGAAACGTTGACATTGTATTTGCGCCAGTAAGATGCTCTCTAAAAGAGAAGCATTTTATTTATTAAACAGAGCAAAAAGTTGCCTTTTTTTTCTATCATAATACCAACTTATAATTCAGCAGAAACATTAAGCATTGCCCTGGACAGCATAATGCAACAAAACTTTACAAACTTTGAAGTAATTGTGGTAGATGGGAGTTCAAAAGACGATACCCTGGATATAATTACCCGATATACTGATAGTAGAATAAAGGTGTGGAGTGAACCGGATAAGGGGATTTATGATGCTATGAATAAAGGCATTAAAAAAGCATCAGCGGAATGGCTCTATTTCTTAGGAAGCGATGATTATTTGTATGACAATAATGTGTTAGGTGATGTAGCTACCTTCTTAAAGCATAACGAGTATAATGTGGTTTATGGTAAGGTGCAGAGTGAAAGGTTTGGCGGCGATTATGGCGAAATGTTTGATGCGGATAAATTGCTGTATGAAAATATCTGCCATCAGGCTATATTCTTTCATAAGAATATATATGCTTTTACAGGTTTGTTTAATCTGCAATATAAAGCACAGGCAGATTGGGATCATAACATGCGCTGGTTTTTTTCAGGAGGTGTAAGGCATAGCTATTTAAACCGACATATTGCTGTGTATAGCGATGGCGGCCTTAGTGCTGCCGGGGATGCACTGTTTGAGCAACATCGCATTATTAATTATGTGCGTCATGCCGGCAATAAACTACCGGTTAAAAGAAGGTTGCAGCTTTTAAAATATGCCTGGCATAGCGCACGGAAGCAAAGCAAACCGGGATTATTGCCTTATATATTGAAAACTGGTTTTACTGCATTGTTACAATGGTAAAAGTTTCTGTTATCATACCTAATTATAATCATGAGCGTTTTCTTCAGCAGCGTATTGAATCAATTTTAAATCAAACCTATAAAGATTTTGAGATGATTTTGCTGGATGATTGCTCAACTGATAGCAGCATTGACATTCTCAACCAATATAAAGAACATCAGCAGGTAAGCCATATAATTGTTAATGAAAAGAATAGTGGCAGTACGTTCAAACAATGGCAAAAAGGCGTAGCATTAGCAGTTGGAGAATATGTTTGGATAGCAGAAAGTGACGATTATGCTGCGGAATGTTTTTTGGAAACAGCCGTAAAAAATTTAGAAAACAACAGGCAGGTGGGACTTTTCTTTTCAGATTACCATGTGATAAATGAAAGTGGTATATTGATAACACCAAAATTTACTTGCAGGCAAAGCATGTCGGAGTGTTTCGCGAATCAACCTGTAATGGACGGGAGAACTTTTGCCGAAGAATATTTATTTATTGACAACTGGTTGGTAAATGCTAGCGCTGTGGTTTTTAGAAAATCATTTTTTCTGTCAGCGGGTACTTCATACACTGCTTATAAAATTGCAGGCGATTGGCGAATGTGGATAGATATTTGTTTGCAGGCTGATGTAATATTCTGTAATAAAAAAATAGATTTTTTCCGTTCGCATACCAATACTGTGCGATATAAAACCACATCAATATTAACTAAGGAAGCAATACTCCTGTACAAATATATTCTTACCAAAACTTCCAATCAGCATACAAAGGCTTTTTTGAAAAACAGAATGTGCGACCTGTGGTTTAAAAACCTTGAGGTTGATACGCAGGTCAGGCAAAACTTCAAATTGATGGTTTCCATATTTGCAGCCGATCTGTTTTTCTTTATGCGTGTTGGCAGGCGATTAATAAAAAATGCATACTTAAGTTTAAAATATTAACAATGAAACATATCTTGTTTATTGCTTATGATGCAAAAAGAGCGGGGTCTGGTATCTTATTATTGAATCTTACTAAAGCTATAAAAGAAATTACATCTTATGGCATAGATTTTTTATTCAGACATGACGGTGATATATTAAATGATTTTAAAGAGGTTGGAAAAGTTGTTTGTGTTAAATATAAGACTGGCATAGCCGGGAAGTTGCTGAATAAATTGTTTGATCCACAGGTTTCCGCTATTAAAAAACTGTTGTTGAAACAGTATGACTGGGTGATAGTTAATACAGTATTAAATGCAGATGTAATTAAACAAATAAGAAGATACCATAAAGGGCGACTGGTTTGTTATATACATGAATTAGAGGTGGCTATGGATTTTCTTATTTCGTCATCATCCCGTAAAGATTTCTTCAATCTGGTTGATGTTGTAATGGTGCCATGCTTAACTGTTAAACGCAAAATTGAAGAAATATACCAGGTACAAGCCTCATTAATAAAAATTTTACCTTATTACATTCCGTCGAAAGATTATTCATTAAAAAAATCTAACGAGAACAGGTTTATAATAGGAGCTTGCGGCAATGTTGAACTAAGGAAAGGGACAGATCTTTTTGTACAGCTTGCAAAATATTTTATTGAAAAACATCCTGGTGTACCTGCACAATTTGTATGGATAGGAGGTAATAGTCAATCGCTTGATTATAAGTTATTACGAGCAGATATAAATAAATGCCGATTACAAAACATAAGTTTAAGGCCTGCCACCAAGGAAGTTGCATTGTTTTATGCAGGAATTGACCTGTTCGTACTTGCTTCAAGGGAAGACCCTTATCCGCTTGTAGTATTGGAAGCAGCTGACGCATGCATACCCACTATATGTTTTAGCGAAGCAGGTGGTGCGCCTGAATTTGTGCAAGGCACAGGAAAAGTCATTAATTATCTTGACATAAAACAAATGGCTGCAGGTATATATGATTATTATCTTCAACCTCAATTGAGACGGGCAGATGGCGAAAAGGCGAAAGCAAAATTGGCGGTCATGCATCAAGATAAAAAACATATTGTACAGCAATTTTTTGATATCATAACATGATTTCTGTTATTGTATCATCGTACCAGCCTGGCCTGTTTGCCTCTTTTTCAAATAATGTAAGGGCAACCATAGGAAAAGTGCCTTTTGAAATCATTCAAGTTTATAATCCCGGCACAATGGGGCTTGCCAAAGCTTATAATAAAGGCGCAGCCAAAGCAAAATATCCTTATCTCTGTTTTGTGCATGAAGATGTGTTGTTTGAAACAAATGGCTGGGGACAGAAAATAATTGATCATTTTACGAATGATAAGAGGCTCGGGCTGATTGGTATTGCGGGCAGCCGCTATAAGCCTTATGTATATTCAGGTCTTGGTTCTGCCTGGGGAAATGCTGGATTAAGAATAAATATTATTCAAACCATTGATGGGCAAAGGCAGCATATTATACGAAAGGGATATGATAAAGATATAGAGCCGGTGATTGTTTTGGATGGCTGTTTCCTTTGCACAACAGCCGCAGTATTTGCATCTGTTAAGTTTGATGAAAACAGCTTCACTGGCTTTCATTGTTATGATATGGATTTTTCCCTTACGGTAGGCCGGCACTATACCATAGCCGTAATATACGATGTGGTGTTAGAGCATTTATCAACCGGCAGGTTTGATAGGTATTGGCTTGCGGATACATTTGCATTACATCGTAAATGGAACAGGAAGCTCCCACAAAGCATACAGCCGCTTTCAGATAAAGAGTTGTATGAGCAGGAAGCCGGTGCCTGGTATTTTTTACTGAAATCCGTTTTGCAATTGAAATACGGATTGAAACAATTTGCACAAATAAACTTTTCTAAAAAATTTATTCGCCTGGTAGGGCTTAAATATTGGTTGTGGATGCAGGTAAAGCTGCCGCTAAATATCTTGCGTTCATATGCACGCAGTATAGCAGATTAAAATCGTTAGGTTGGGTAATAAGAATATAAATTGCTGCGTAGTTATACCTGTTTACAAGGCGAATCCAGGTTTAACTGAGATTTTATCGTTTCAACAATGCCTAAGGGTTTTATATAAATACCCGGTGTTGATTGTTGCTCCTGAAAACCTTAATACTGAATTTTATGAACAAGCTGCCAAGGGTGATCTGCAGATAATACGTTTCAACGATACATATTTCAATGATTTGGCAGGTTATAACCGGTTAATGCTTTCCACCCGGTTTTATGAAAGGTTTATTGAATATAAATATATGCTGCTATACCAGTTAGATGCATGGATATTCAGGGATGAACTGGAATACTGGTGCAATAAAAACTATGATTATATCGGCTCCCCCTGGGTTGGTCATTCCTGGGCTGGGTTTGCTGCCGCGCATTACTCCTTTGTGCGTACCTTATTGTATAAAATTGGATATAGAAACTTTAATCTTGTAGGTAATGGCGGCTTTTCTTTAAGAAAAGTAAAGAGTGTTCTGATCAATCTGCATTTCTTTAAAAAGAAGGCAGAAAATTTTAATAGAAACGAGGATGCCTTTTTTTCTTTTTATATTAACTCTTATAATCCTTTTTTCAAAATTCCTTCTTTAAAAACTGCATTGGATTTTGGTTTTGATATTAACCCGGAGCAATCCTTTCGCCTCAATAATAACCGGCTGCCGATGGGTTGCCATGCCTGGGAAAAAAATTATTCATTCTGGAATCAGTTTATTCCGACTGCTTAAAAACTATGAAACTACTTTCTTTTCAACCTTGTTCTTTGTATCAAAACGGTGGTTGCGGCAGGGTTTTAAGGCGCCTGTATGAAGGTAGGGAGCAGGATGTAATTTCTATAGCATATTACGATTATTATTATGAAGCAATTAAAGGAGATATAACCGAGCTAAAACTTACATTGTTCCCTTTGCGAAGGAAATGGATGAAATGGAAACTCAGAAATTTAAACGGCTTTTTTCAGAAAATCCTTTTTGCCTCATACAATAAAAAGCGAATTTTAAAAACTGCTTTAAGTTTAGACGTTGATGTATTACATATTGTTGATCAAGGCATTTTATTATCATGTCTATGTGAGCCATGGAGTAAGAAAAATAAGCAACTCTGGGTTTCTTTTCATGATCATTATACCCAAGTAAGCAGTTATGAAAACTCTAAGGTTCTATGGGAGAATGCAGATAGAAGGTTTGTTATTTCAAGAGAACTGGGAGAACATTATCAGGCTATATTTTCCAATAAGCCATACGAAATAATTACAGATGGTGTTAAGCCGGAGGAAATATCTATACCTAAAAGAATTCAAAAGGATACCATTACTTTATATTTTGGGGGGTTATTGCATTATCATTATCAGGAATTATTTAAATCACTGATAACAGCTCTTAATAATTATCCGGGTAATTTAAAATTTAAATTAATCATAAGAGGAACAGGCCCATTAAAAAGTTTGGATGCCGGAAAAATAGTAATAGAATACAGAAATGATTTTGTTAGTGATGAAGAAATAAAAAATGAAATAGACGCAGCGAACATTTTATACCTACCTATAAAATTTACGAACCCTGAATTTTATAAATATAGTCTTTCCACTAAAATGATTGGTTATTTGAGTGCTCCGGGCACTATACTTTATCATGGCCCTGAAGATAGTGCGCTTTGTAAGCTTTTGAATAAGCATCAAGCGGCGATTTGTTGCAGTACATTAGAAACAAATGACCTGATAGGTTGCACCAAAAAGATTTTATCAGATGGTCTTTGCTATTCAAAGAATGGTAAAAGATTAATTGATATGCAATTTAAACTGCAGGTTCAACAAAAAAACTTTTGGAATGAATAATGAAAGTTTATGAGGAAATTGATTAACTCAACCCATCATTTTATCGCAAGATTTCCCTTTTTTGTCAAATTCTTAGTTGCCATAAGGAACCAATGTAATTCTATTATAGCTTATTATCTTACTAACTCGCCTGATTCAAAGAAAAATGGAGAAAATACTATAATCGATTATTTATATAGCAACTGCTCTGTTATAATAGATGTTGGTGCAAACAAAGGTAATTGGACTGAATATTTTAAGAGTAAAAACAAAACAGCAAAATACATATTACTGGAACCTTCAACAAATGCGTTGGCTTTTCTTAAGCAAAGATTTAAGAATCAAGATAATATTATTCTTATCAACAAAGCAGCAGCTAACAAAACAGGTGAAACCTATTTTTTTGAAGAGCCAATGTTAGGGGAAACATCTTCTTTGTCAGCGGATTTCAGTAATAAAGCAGCTGTTAAAAAAACTGTGCAACTTATAAGTATAGATGCCTTGATGGAGGAGTATAATTTAAACAATATTGACTTTTTAAAGATTGATGCTGAAGGTTTTGATTTTATTGTTCTCGAAGGTGCTGTCCATGCAGTACGAGGAAGTAAAATAAACTTCATTCAGTTTGAATATAACGCTCCTTGGGCAATAGCTGGTAGTACATTGCTACATGCAATTAATTTTTTAAAGGAATATGAATATGAGACATTCATTATAAGAAAGGATGGATTATACGAATTTAATTATTCCCGGTTCGGTGAATTTTTCAGATATAGTAATTTTTTTTCAGTGAATAAGAATTTTTATGCTGCTGTAAGTCAACTGATAAAGGGAAAAATATAGTATGCGCATATTGATATTTACCAGTAAAGAAGAGGATTATTTGCAAGATTCGATTATACATGGCTTTAAGTGCCTGTATGGAAAGGAGGTTATTGATTTCCCTGCAAAGGTCATTCTGTATGATGATTATCATAATCTTCATTCTCTACGGGGTAATGGTTTTACATTATATGGTAAGTTGGATAAGAGATTAAAAGCTTCTGAAAATATTAATATTGAGGAAGCAATAGTGAAAAATACTTTTGATTTAATAATATTTTCTTCGATACATCGTCAATTTGATTTTTTTTATGCCCATTTTAGGCTATTGAAAGAAATAAAGTCGAAAATATTAATATTAGATGGAGAAGATAGCTCCAGGTTTTTCCCTTTCATGCGCAAATATGCTAAATTTTTTTTCTATCCAAAACCACATTCACATTTTGCATATTTTAAACGTGAGTTAATATTAAAACATTCGCAGTTAGGATTTTGGAATTTTTTTCAGAATTTATTTAATAGCTTTTTTCTTGGCGATAACGTAAAACCTATTTCCTTTTCAATTCCAAAAGAAAAGATAATTACTATTCTTCCTTTCAAAGAAAAGCTGTTTACAAAACATGTTGTTGATATAGAAATTTCTAAGTCAATAAATTCAAGTACGGAGAAATATGCTTTTAACACTGAGGCAGATTATTATGATGATATTCAGCAGGCTAAATTTGGAATTACTACAAAGCGTTCAGGCTGGGATTGCTTGAGACATTACGAAATTGCTGCTAATGGTGCGGTTATCTGTTTTAGGGATTTAAATAAAAAACCGCCAGAATGTGCCCCTCATGGATTAATTGATGGAATAAATTGTATTAATTATAACTCTTATAAACAATTGAAAGATGTTATCGGTAGTATATCTGATGCTGCCTATTTGAGGCTTCAAGAAAATTCGCTTAAATGGGTAAGAGATCAGACTACCGAAAAGCGGGCAGTGGATTTAATACATCAAGCTTTCAATAAGATTTTAATCTAATAGTTCTATGGTATCATTATTTTAGTTGCAAGAGACTTACTACTTCTGCAGCCCTTTATTAAATTTGCAATAAGTATGCTTGCTACAATTTGTTTTATATTAAAATGAGATATCAACCGTTACACTAAGTCATTTTACTGCGAAAAACATAGAACTTTTGCTACACGAAAATAAACAGGGAATGCCGCTAGTTAGCGTAATAATTCCAACTTATAACTATGCGCTTTATATTGGTGATGCGATTGAGTCTGTATTAAGACAAGACTATCCAAAAACTCAAATAGAAATAATAGTTTACGATGACGGGTCTGTTGATAACACAAAGAGTATAGTAAGCAATTATAAGGACTCATGTAACATACGGTATTATTTTCAAAAAAATAAGGGTAAGGCTTATGCTACCCAACAGGCAATAACACTTTGCAATGGCAATTATATATTTAACCTCGATGCCGATGATTATTATTTGCCAGATAAAATAAGTAAAACGGTTGCTGTTTTTGAGTCTGATAAAAATATCGTACATGTAGCATCAGCCGCTACTCTGGTTAATAGAATTGGAGCAGTAATTTCAAAAGAGAAAATAAGCAAGGCTGTTTTGAATAAACCTATTAATGGCACTGAGTTATTACATTATTTTCTTTCTGAAAACATACTTTTTGGAGGTGGGTCAACGTATGCAGCAAGATCATCAGTACTTAAAAAGATAAATATACCAGCCGAAATAGATATGTACATTGATGAGTTTTTACTTTATGCAGTATTGCTTCATGGCAAGAGTTTTTTTATTGAAAATAGTTTGTCAATATGGAGAGTGCACGGTAATAATTTTTCAGTACTGCAAAGCTCACAACAGAGAAATATTGCAAGGCAAGAGCGATCAATTGGATCATCTGCAATTTTGCTTAAATATCTAAATGAAAATAATTTTTCCAATTACATTGTAAGGGTTTATGCGATAAAGCATGCTAATCGTGAGATGGCTTTTAAAGAGAGTTTGGGGACGAAGAATATTTCAGATATCCTGAAGTATTTAATAAGGATAATTAAATTAAAACCATCGCCGAAAATAGTAAAGCGCTACAATATCTTTAATAGGTTAATGCCTTTAAAACTGCTCAACGGATTAAAGTATTTAAAGGGTTATAAAAAGGCCAGAATGGATAATTTGCCTGCGATCTCGGAATAAATGAAGCCAATCCAAAATAACGATCATTTGCTAAGCAACAAAGAAATCTCCGGATCAAAAAGCATAGTGCTTGATGTATTAAGAATAGCCGCCGCAATAACCGTTCTTATTCATCATGCTATTATTCAATGGGGATTTGCAGGCTATCTGGATAAAGATTGGGGGCACACTGCAGTAGTTGTGTTTTTTGTATTGTCAGGCTATGTAATTGCATACACTACTTTTAAAAACAGAAGAAGCTGGAAACAATATGCGCAGGCAAGATTGTCAAAATTATATTCAGTGCTTATTCCATGTTTAATCATTACAAGCCTTGTTCAGTTGTATGTATATTATAATTCCTCCAACTTGTTTGAAGGTTACAGCCGCGGAGATTCTTTTATACGGTATATTCTTTCCGCCTTATACTTAAACGAAATATGGTTTTTTTCTGCCGCCCCTCCAATTAACGGCCCCCTTTGGTCGTTGAGTTTTGAATTTTGGTACT
This sequence comes from Parafilimonas terrae, assembly GCF_900115755.1. GTDB lineage: Bacteria > Bacteroidota > Bacteroidia > Chitinophagales > Chitinophagaceae > Parafilimonas > Parafilimonas terrae. The sequence goes on along the minus strand of NZ_FOXQ01000006.1, from coordinate 167,548 downwards.
ACTGTTTATGCGGGGTGTGCATGTATGCAAGAAGCACCAAATTTTTTTATTTGTTATTGGCAGGCATCTGCCTGTTGGCAGGCCCTAAAATACTGCTGATGTTGCCGGTATGGATGATGGGTTATTTTGCTTACAGGATGCCCGAACCTGGTATTAGCTATCGGCTCCGGTGGGTTACTGGTATTTTACTTATGCTTATGCCGGTTTTTTTAATGGAGATACTGCCTGCCATGCCATTTACGCTGGGTAAAAAACCGCTGTATTTTACCAACCAGTTTTTTACAGATTATATAATTGGCTTCACACTTTCTGCAGGTATCTGGTTATTGCCGAATGTGGAGGCGAAAAAGGTTATGCAACACAGCCTTAATGCTGTAATGCGCAGGCTCGCAAACCTTACTTTCCCTTTATACCTGCTTCATGCACCATTATTTATTCTTTACAGAAGTATATTCGGAACAGATGAGGGTAATTGGGTTGCTATGCTTGCAGCAATAATGGTGGTTTTAATATCGAGTTTAGCGATTGGTTTTTTTATTAACAAAACTCATATTTACTGGAAAAAATACTTTGCATTAATCCTGCAAAAAATCATTCCTGAAAATCGCCTGAAAACCTCAGGGGTACCATATTTATAACACCTGAACTTAAATATCCAGAAGATTGAAAATTATTTTCCTATGTGGCTCTTTGCAACCCGGCAGAGATGGAGTTGGCGACTATTCCAGGAAACTGGCAGCCGGTTTAATGGCTTCCGGAAACGAAGCGGTGATCATCTCCCTGAACGATAAGTTTCTGTCATCAGCATGGGTAAAAGAGGCGCAGCATGATGGATCAAAAGAGATAACAGCCTACCGTTATTCTGCCGGCATGCAATGGAATGAAAAAATAAGGCAGGTTGCAGCACTCATATCTTCTTTCAAACCTGATTGGCTAAGCCTTCAATATGTGTCTTATAGCTTCGATAAAAAAGGGTTGCCATTTTATTTGCCTGGTGTATTGTCGGGATTAACTGCAAATTACAAATGGCACATTATGTTTCATGAAACATGGATAGGCATAAGCCCTGCCGCGCCTTTCCTGCATAAAATATATGGTTATTTTCAAAGAAGGATTGCGGCTTCATTAATAAAATTGCTTAATCCTGTAAGTGTAACAACAACTAATGTTTTATATGAGCTTGTATTAAGTGAAAAAGATATTGATGTTACGCGGCTGCCACTTTTCAGCAACATAAGCCGGCACCAGCCAAATAAAGAATATATTTCATCTATTGAAAAAGAATATTCGGTTGAAATGGAAGGAAATTCTTTTTATAAACTGGGTGTTTTTGGTACGCTTTACCCGGAGTCTAATTTATCGGAGGTTATTCCAAAGTTTTTGGAAAATAAAAGGCATGATAAACAGGTTGCTATTATCATCTTTGGAAAAAACAACCGACCTGATGAATTGCTGAAATTAAAAAAGAGACTGAAAAACAAGGTGAGTTTTGTTGAACTTGGTGAACTGACGGAAGAAAATGTATCAAGTGTGATGAATATTTTAGATGAAGCTGTTTTATGTACGCCTTATGAATTTATTGGTAAAAGCGGCGCCTATGCCGCTTTGCGCTTGCACAATGTTCCTGTTGTAACGCTTTCCTCTTCACCAACCAATAAGTATGAGAATGAAATAAATGCTTATAATAAATATCTCTCACAACGCCCTGCTGAAAAATGGGGTGTACAGCATATAAGCCATAAATTTCTTTCCATATTGAATCAATGAATCATCTTTTGAAATTTTTTGCACCTTCTTGTAAACGTTAGTTGCTAACGGCATGAAGAAAAGAATATTAATTTATTGTACACAATTAATGCCTTCGGGAGGTATTGAAAGCCATATTATAGAGTTTTGTAAAAACATGCTGCCGCATTTTGAAATTGATTTGCTGGTTGCAAACTTCAAAATGAAGTTGCACGAAGAAATTTTAAAAAGAAATTGCAGCAGGGTGTTTTTTATAAAGTCAGCTAATCCCTTAAAAAGACGGGTTATTTTGATGAAGACTTTGCTGAATTTATCAGTTAAACGATACGATGTTTTGTACACAAACGGAAATGGAGCAAGTGTTTTCTTAGCTGCAAAAATACTCAGGTATAAAAAATGGGTACTTCATCATCACATGGAGGCCGACCGGGATTTTTTCCATGCATTAAATCCAAAATATAAAAAAAGTATGCTATTAGCAGATCATGTTATTGCTTGTTCAAATATTAATGCCATTAATCTTAACAGAGAATTGAAAAGGCCTGTTAATGCTGTACACTGTTTTTCGCGTGATTTAAGTAATAGTAAAAAGATGCGCAAAGAAATAAACAGCAGTAACAAACTGCATTTCGGCTATTATGGCCGTTTAATACCTGCTAAAGGGATAGATTTAATATGCAGGCTTAGCGAAGACCCGGACTGCAGGAATATTTCTTTTCATTTGTGGGGAACAGGTGACGAATACTCTTCCTCTTTTTTTAATAAATATCCTAACCTGTCTTTTCATGGTGCTTTTAATAACAAGGAGGAGCTTAGCGAGATCGTCAGTTTACTGGATGCCTTCCTGTTATTTACCACACATGCGGAAGGGTTGCCAATTTCTTTGCTGGAAATAATGAGTGCCGGGATACCATGGATATCTTCAAACAAAGGGGGGATTGCTGATATTGCCTGTGATCCTGTTCTATCAAAAATTATTGATATAAAAGATTATGAAGTGGTAAAGCAAACCGTCTTGCAGCTTGCCTGCGACATTAAAAATGGCGACATATCAGGCGATAAGCAGCAGGCATTTTATAAACAGCATTTTTCCCGTGAAGTTTTGATAAATAAATGGGAATCCGTTTTTGCATCCTAAGGATAATTTATACAAAGAATATTTTTGAAATTTGTTATCTCACATCCAACAGGAAACGCCAATGTAAGGGCTATCGTTATGTGTTTATACAAGGCAGGTATGCTTGAAAAGTTTTTTACTACTATTGCCTGTTTTGAAAACTCAGAAAAGCTCAGAAGATTTCTTATTAAAGACCTTAACCGGAGAGAGTTTGATGAAAAGCTGCGTCCGTTTACAGAATCATATTCCTGGAGGGAAGCAGGCCGGCACGTTTTTAATAAACTTGGGTTATCTTATTTTACCAATAAAGAATCAAGTGCTTTCGGTATTAATACGGTGTATAAAAGTTTAGACAGGTACCTCGCCCGTAAACTCGATGCTTATCCTTCAATTAAAGCTGTTTATGGATATGAAGATGGCAGCTATTATACTTTCACATCGGCTAAAGAAAGAGGATTGCAGTGTGTGTATGAGTTGCCCATTGCTTATTGGGAAACAGCACGCACATTATTGACGGAAGAAGCCGAACGATGGCCTGGCTGGAAACCTACTTTAAAAGGTGGAATTGCTGATTCAAAAGAAAAGCTCCAACGTAAAATCATAGAATTGGAATTGTCAGATACGGTAATTACACCAAGCAGGTTTGTGGCAGCATCATTACCAGGTTGGGCGATGCAAAAAAGAATAATTATTTCCCCTTTTGGCACGCCTCGCTTTTCAAACTATGATAAAAAAATTCATGACAGGTCCATTAAGAAGCCGCTGCGTATTTTATTTGCAGGCAGTATGAGCCAGCGTAAAGGGCTGGCTGATTTATTTGAAGCTATTGGTTTATTAAATACAAATCATATACAGCTTATTGTGTTAGGGAGTTTGCTTGCGCCGCTTCAGTTTTATCAAAAAGCCTGTCCTTCATTTCAATATGAGCGGCCAAGAGTTCATACTGAAGTACTTGAATTAATGGAAACCTGTGATGTGCTTTGCCTGCCATCAATTGTTGAAGGCAGGGCGCTGGTAATGCAGGAAGCCATGAGCAGAGGACTGCCTCTTATAGTTACACCTAATACGGGCGGAGAAGATCTTATTAAGGAAGGCGAAACCGGCTTTTTAGTTCCTATCAGATCCCCGGAAGCAATTGCCGAAAAAATCAACTGGTTTTTGGAAAACCGTTTACTATTAGGCGAGATGAGAGAGGCAGCATTTATACATGCCTCTGATTATACATGGGATAAGTATGGCCAGACAATTTTAGGCGCATTTAAAGATTAAATTTTTATCCTGCCATGGTTACGGGTAACAGCATAACATTAAAGCGTTTAAGAACTGCTGTATGGTTGTACCTCATACTTTTAATTTTTGAAGGGGCATTGCGTAAATGGGTTCTGCCAGGTTTGTCAAATCCTTTACTGATTGTAAGAGATCCTATTGCTATTTATATTCTTTTTGTATCAAGGATGAAGGGAATTCTGAAATTTAATCCATATAGCTTCTGGATGATCCTGATAGGCTGCTTTGGCATTATAACAGCCTTGTTACAGGGGCACGGTAATCTTATGGTGGCAATATATGGGGCAAGAATATTCATTATCCATTTTCCTTTAATGTTTGCTATAGCTGAGATATTTACCATTCAGGATGTAATCAGGTATGGCAAAGTATTATTGTGGATATCATTGCCAATGACAGCACTGATTATTGCCCAGTTCTTTAGCCCTCAAAGTGCGTTTGTAAACCGGGGCGTGGGAGGAGATATGAGCGGAGCGGGATTCAGCGGTGCATTAGGTTATTACAGGCCTCCGGGTACTTTTTCATTTACAACTGGTACTTCTCTTTTTTATGGATTAGTGGCCGCTTATGTTTTTTATTTTTGGTTCAATAGTTTTTTGATAAACAGGTTTCTGCTGATTACATCTACTGTTTGTTTGCTTTTTGCTGTTCCTTTCTCCATCAGCCGTACGCTATTATTTGAAGTATTTCTTTCTACAGCCTTTATGACTGTTTCTGTATGGTACCGGCCTAACTATCTTAAGCGTATTGCTATTGGCATAATAATTTTTCTGGCTGTTTTTTACCTGATAGAAAACCAGGGCTTCTTTTCAACGGGCACGGAAGTGTTCACTGCAAGATTTACTTCTGCCAATGAAAGCGAAGGTGGCTTAAACAGCGTATTTATGGACAGGTTTCTGGGCGGGATGGTTTATGCCGTTGAAAATGCGCCTAATATGCCCTTTTTTGGATATGGGCTGGGCATGGGTACGAATGCCGGTGCACAAATGTTAACAGGGAAAGTTACATTTCTTATTGCAGAACAGGAATGGGGAAGGGTAATAGGAGAAATGGGTTTACTGATGGGGTTTATTATTATCATTGTCCGGATAGCTTTTGGTATTTCCACTTTATCAAAAGGCATCAGGGAATTAAAATTAAAGAATGCATTACCCTGGATGCTTTTAAGTTTTGGATTTATACAAATATTGCAGGGGCAATGGGGACAGCCTACCAACTTAGGTTTTTCCATTATTTCTGGTGGATTGGTGCTTGCTGCATTTAATAAACCGGAGGATGAAGATGAGGAAGAAGAGATATTAGCCGAAGAAGTGGTGAAAACTGATGAGGAGTAAACTTTAAAACCGGGATTGTTTTTAGAAACAATAAATATTGAAAAGTTCAGAAAAAATAAATGTCATCCATTTTCAGCGCAAACCCAGGCCCGGATTTAATTTCAGTATAGAAGATATATTCGAAAACCTGCGGTATCAGCTAAAAAGCAAAATCAATTTTAATATTGAAGTTTGTAAACGGTTTAATGATGGTTACTTGTCGAAACTAACTAATATTATTCGTGCTGCTTTAAAACAGCAAAAAGACAGCGTTACACATATTACCGGCGAAGTGCATTTCCTTAACCTGTTGATGCGAAAAAAAAATGTGTTGCTCACCATACACGATTGCCGCTTCATGGAACGCAAAACAGGGTTTCAAAAAAAAATAATAGGTTGGTTATACCTGAAGGCTCCCGTTAAAAAAGCTGCTTATATAACAACGGTGTCAGAAACTACAAAGCGGGCAGTTATACATTACACAGGTTGTCAGCCGGAGAAGATACAGGTGATACCGGTTGCTGTAAATAAAATTTTTCAGCCTGCCGCTAAAATTTTTAATAAAGATTGCCCGGTAATATTACAGGTAGGCGCGGCAGAAAATAAAAATATTGCAAGACTGGCTGATGCCCTGCAATCTTTGCCTTGTAAACTGGTTATAGTAGGAAATGTTTCAGGAAAGGATTTAAAAAGCCTTAAAGAAAACAGCATAGCTTATACTATTAAACAAGGTTTGTCGAATGAAGAATTATATACAGAATACATAAACTGTGATGTAGTTTCATTTGTCTCAACATTTGAGGGTTTTGGCATGCCTGTTATTGAAGCTAATGCTACGGGCAGGCCTGTGCTTACTTCCAATATATCTTCTATGCCGGAGATAGCGGCAGATGCTGCCTGCCTGGTTAATCCATATAATGTGGATGATATACGCAGCGGGCTGCTTAAAATTATTAATGATAATGCTTATCGGGAACAACTCATTATAAACGGGCAAAAAAACAGCCAGCGTTTTGATGCCGCAACCATTGCTGATGCTTACTATCAACTCTACAAAACAATCGCAGCCAGGCTTTAATAACAGCCGGGCTGTTCCGGCCCAAACTTTAACCGCCGTTATTCTTACCTGGAACGAAGAAGAAAATATAGCCAGAACGCTGCATCATCTTACCTGGTTAGAAAAGATTATTATAGTTGATAGTGGCAGCACTGATAAAACGGTGGAATTAATCAACAGCTTTTCTAATACAGAAATATATGTACGAAAATTTGATACCCATGCACAGCAATGGAATTATGGTTTAAGTCTCTGCAGTAGTGAATGGATATTAAGTCTTGATGCCGACTATATACTCACCTACGCTTTTATTGAAGAGATTAAGCAAAAACTTGTACAGAACCATGCCTGCGCCTTTAATGCAGGTTTTGAATTTGTTTTATTTGAAAGATCATTGGCCAGCAATAACACTACGCCGAGGCCCGTGTTATTCAAGCGTTGCAATTGTATTTATTATGACGACGGCCACACGCAGCGGCTCAGGATAAATGGCAAAACGGCTGACCTGAAAAACAAGATACTGCATGATGACCGTAAACCATTAAGCCGGTGGCTGCTTAACCAGTCTGCCTATTCTATGAAAGAAGCAACAATGCTGATGACCAAACCTGGGCCGGAAATGTCGTTTCTTGAAAAACTCAGGAAAAAAAGAATATACACTCCATTGATGATGTTTTTCTTTTGCCTGCTCAGAAAACGCATGTTGTTCAACGGGCAGCGGGGCTGGCATTATACATTACAAAGAACTATTGTTGAAATGCTGATTTCATTGAGATTAACGGAAGAAAAGATCAATAAAAAGTGAATGCCCGCGGCATACATACAAGTTGTGAATATGTGTTGCTCATGACGGCATGCATCAAACCAAAAAACCTCAACCGGTCTTCTTTTAGGGCTACTCCTCATATTCGTTTCGAAGATTATAAAAAAGCATTTGAGTACTGGCTTAATTATTCCGATAAAAGAATCAAAGCAATTGTATTCGCGGAAAATTCGGGCTATGAGCTAATTGAATTGAAGAAAATAGCTAATAAAAAAAATATATACAAGCGCAATATTGAATTTCTTCAATTTGAAGAAACCGAACGTCTGCCAGGTGTTCATTATGGCTATTCCGATATGGAAATTATTGATTATGCTATTTATAACAGCAAGCTGATAACTTCAAATTCAATCATTATCAAAACAACAGGCCGGTTGTATTTTCCCCAACTAAATAAACTGCTTGATTTGCAGGATAAAAAGCAATATGACTTCTTTTCAGATGCGAGGGATTTCAGCTTTTGGAAGTTGGAGAAGCATTACGTAGTTACAACTTTGTTTATCATGAAAACCTCATTTTATAAGCAACATCTCTTCGATATTAAACGGGAGCTTGCTGAAAATACAGCATCGCACATGGAGACCTTATACTTTAAAACATTAAAGCCGCTCCGGCAATCAAATCGCATTCAGTTAGGATTTCCTTTTTTAATTAGTACAATTGGTATTGGAGCGCATTCCAACAGTGACTATGCTTCATTTAAAAAAAGAATTGAAGCAATAGGTTTATTTATACTCAGAAGGATACTTCCTGCCTCATAATTTGTGCAGTATGATATAAAACGCCCTGCGATTGTTCATGAAAATTCTTCACCTTGTACCTTCCTATAAACCCGCATACATATATGGCGGTCCTGTTGAATCCATCGCCCATCTCTGCGAAGCATTAACAGCGGCCGGGGAAGATATAACCGTATATACCACCACGGCCAACGGCAATACAGAATTAGAAGTTGATCCGGGGAAAATATATCTTGTTGAAGGGGTAAAGGTTATTTATTTTAAAAGACAAACAAAAGACCCACTACATTTTTCCATTGGCCTGCTTAAATACCTGTATAAAAATTGTAAAACGTTTGATGTAGTACATATTCATTCCTGGTGGAACATACCTGGTTTTGCGGGGCTTTTCATCTGCAAAAAAAAGAGGATAAAAGTTGTATTATCTCCAAGAGGCATGCTGAGCGACTATATCATCTATCATTCCAAGAGCCGGGTAAAGCAGTTTGCCCATCAGTTGTTTGGCAAATCATTATTGTCATACAGTTATCTCCATGCAACGGCTGCATCAGAAATGGAGGAATGCCGGCGGATGATTCCGGGCTGGAAAGGCATGATGATACCGAACATCAATAACCTGCCTCAGGTTAATATTATCAAGAAACAAAACCCGGTTTTTACGCTTCTTTTTTTGTCCCGCATCCATCCTAAAAAAGGGCTTGAATTATTATTTGAAGCCATAGGCCGTATCAATGTGCCGGTTCATCTGAAGATAGCAGGCAGCGGCGATGAAGCCTATATAAGCAGCCTGAAACAAAAGGCGGCTGATCTTGGCATAACAAGCAAACTACAATGGATAGGGTGGAAGGATCGTAAAGAGAAATTTGACGTATTAATGCAGGCAGATATTTTTGTACTTCCCAGTTACAACGAAAATTTTGGCAACGTCGTAATCGAAGCGCTCCACACGGGGACACCGGTACTTGTAACGGAAGGCGTGGCGTTAAGCGCATTTATAAAAGAGCATGGCCTGGGATGGGTATGTAAGGCGGAACCCACTTCTATACAGGCTGCGCTGGAAGCTGCAATGCAGGATAAAGCGAAACGATGCGCTGTTACATCGGCAGCGCCGGGAATTATAGACAAATATTTTTCTCCCGAAGTCTTGGTTAAACAATATCGCGATATGTATGGGGAAGTGGTGAATCTGAAAATGCAGGTAACAAGAAAATAATACAGAAGAAATTTCCATCGTGCGGATTTCAGATGATTTATACAGTTTGGGATTTATAATCAAAAATCACTTTTATCTGTGTTCCGTTATTTGTTTCAATGCTGAAATTACCGCCGAGGTCACAGGCAAGTCCCTGTAACAATTCCATTCCCATGGAAGCGCCAACCCCGGTGTTAAAATCACCGGGAAGGCCCCGGCCGTTATCGGCAACGCCCAGCATCAGCTGCGTGGCTGAAATGCGGCTGAGCGAAATAGAAATTTGTTTGTCTTTCGTTTTGGTAAAAGCGTATTTAATGGCATTGGTAATGGCTTCATTTAAAATAAGCCCTAATGTAATGGCAGATGCGTGGTTCAGTTCAATATTTTCTATTTGAAGTGAAAAACCGATGTTTTCGCGGATGGAATAACTTTCGCGAAGGTATTCCACCAGTTCATAGATATACTCGGGCATGTGAATGATTGACAGTGTTTCAGACTGGTAAAGTTTCTGATGGATGATCGACATGGAATGAATTCTGTTCTGGCTGTCTTTTATAGCAGATAAAGCTTCCTTATTTTTAAGGTAACTGGATTGAATTTCCAGCAAGCTTGCCACAATATGAAAGTTATTTTTAACGCGATGATGGATCTCTTTCACCAGCCATTCTTTTTCAGTCAGCAACTGGTCTTTCTCTTCAATCAGTGTATCTTTTTGAAGCAGTAAAATATCCTTGTCTGTAAGCAGTTCAGATAAATGCTCGTTTTTTTGTTTAATCTGCGCTTGTTGTGCATGCAGCACCTGCTGCTGGTATTGCAGTTGCCGGTTTACACGCTGTTTCAGGCTGTAACGGTTAAAGCCGAGAACAAGTATAGCTGCCAGTAAGCCTGTGCCCACAATAAGCGCATTGCGTTGATTTTGCTGTGCTTTATTTTGTTCTTTCAGCAGTGCAATATCCTTTTCTTTGATTTTGATATCCTGTTCCTTTTTAGCTGTTTCGTATTGAATGCTTAGCTGTGCTATCTGTTTACTTTTTGTGGCGTTAAAAATGGAATCCTGGAGTGCCTTGTATTGCTGGTAATGCCTGATTGCCTGGGGATAGTTTTTCCGCGCCGAATCCACTTTGAACCACATTAAATGTATGCCCGTTAAATAATTTGGCAGTACCTGCTGGGGAGGCGCTTTGAGCAGTAATTCCAGGTACGGCTCTGCCCTGGAATAATGGGCGTTTGCAACGTAAAACTGGCTGATTCCCTGGCAGGCGACAAACTGAAAGCGCAGGGGTGATTGCCTGCTCCATGCCACACTTTCAAGATAATACTTCTCTGCTCTTGCATATTGCTCAAGTGCATTATAGCAGGAACACAGGCTTTGCGCTATATATACATTTTATCTTCTACGCTGCATAGCAGTTTTTTGTCTATAATCTCATGTAACAACGCCAGTGCTTCTTTAACCTTTCCCCGATTGAGCAAAGCAGCAGTCATTCGCCTGGCGATACCTACCTGTATAAGCTGGCCTTTCTGATGACTAATTGCTGCGGATTGCTTATGGTACTCCATGCTTTTGTCAAACTGACCTAATTCCCAATAGGCATTGCCAAGCCGGAAATAAGTGTAGTCAAGCTCCTGGGGCATATTGCTGTTTTCAACATCGTCAACCACTTTAAAAATGTAAAACAGCTTTTGATTTAAATTCCCCTTATCCTGGCTTAAATCAGATAGCAGGTAGTAGGCATTTGACAGGTATCCATAATCACCGGAAGCGTTATAAATACTTTGTTCAGCCAAGCGTTTACAGGCATGGGAGATAGCTGGATAGCCAATTGCCTTTTGAATTTTTAATGCAGCTTCAGCTTCTTCTTCAGCTTGCCCGGCGTTGCCATCGTTTAAATATTTATATCCCATTTCCAGGCGGATAACTGCTTCCTGCGCTCTGTCGCCAGTTTGTTGCGAAAGTTTCAACGCTTCTTTTAAAGCAGCTATATTTTCTGTGCAGTTATCACAAAATGTGGCAGTTGCCATCCTTAATAATGCATTAAGCGCCCCGGCTTTGTCTCCCGCCCGTTTAAGGGCTTCAATAACCTGCATAAAGCAGGTTTTCCCTTTTTCCCAATTACCATTTAGCAGGTAAACTATTCCAAGCAGGCACAGGCTTTTTCAGCGCCTACGACACTTAATCAGGATGAGGAAACGAAAAGAGCAGTGGAATTTTTATTAATCAAACTGAGTTTATAGTTTCAAAGAATCATAAACTAAATGCCATTTTGTGTGACTAACCTGCATGCGCTCATCGCTAATACTCCCTTAATCACATTCCAAATTTCTTCAAAATTCAAAAGGTAAGTTTGCAGGATGAAAATCCTGATAGTAGAAGACGAAAAAGAACTTGTTGAAGACATTGCAAAGTACCTGTCAGGCGAGAACTATTTATGTGAAGTGGCCACAACATACGAGCAGGCTGCCGAAAAAATCTGGGTGTATGATTACGATTGCATTTTACTGGACTTAATGCTTCCGGGCGGCAGCGGATTGCAACTGCTGGAACTATTAAAAAAACAAAATAAGCAGGACGGAGTAATAATTATTTCAGCCCAAAACTCAGTTGAAGACAAAGTAAAGGGCCTGCAAATGGGAGCAGACGATTATCTCGAAAAACCTTTTCATCATTCGGAATTAGCGGCAAGGGTTCATTCCCTCATCCGCAGAAAACAGTTTAACAGCTCGAACATCATACAGCAAAATGAAATAATGATTGATTTGTTAGGTAAAAACGTGAAAGTAAATGATGTTGAACTAAGCCTTACCAAAAAGGAATTTGAGTTATTGTTACTGTTCACCGGGAATAAAAACAGGGTTATTTCAAAAGCAGCCATTGCAGAGCATATTTCGGGTGATATTGCCGATATGTTTGACAACTACGATTTTGTTTATGCCCATGTTAAGAACCTGAAAAAGAAACTCGCAGAGGCAGGTTGTGATAACTATCTGAAAACAATTTACGGTACAGGTTACAAGTGGGAGATATGAGTAAATTATTAAATAAACCATTCAAGGCATTTACCATTTACGCCTTAATCATCCTGGCGTGCAGCATACCCGTTTATTATTGGGTGGTGGATTTTATCTGGATGAATGAATTGGATGAGCACAATCAAATCATTAAAGAAGGCATTGAAAACAGCTTTAAAAAAAGTCAAATAGAAGAAACTGAATTAAACAGCATATTAAAAAACTGGAACAAATTACAACCCGGCTCAACATTAACACCATCCAATTTATCTGCAACTAAAGCTGATAGCACTTATACGGTTGAACACATAAGTGCATACCCGGGAGATGAGACGATTGACCGTTTCAGAGGGCTTTCATCATACATCAGCATTAACGGCAAGCTGTATCATTTACAGGTTGAAACCAATGTGGAAGAAACAGCAGAAACCATGTTGGCTATAACTGTTGTAACGCTTTTATTCTTTGTATTATTGGTAATTGGTTTTATAGTGCTGAATAAACAAATAGCAAAGAAAATATGGCAGCCTTTCCGCAACACACTTGAAAAACTAAAATCGTTTGACTTAACTGCAAGGCAAACCGTTTTGTTTGATAAAACAGATATTGAAGAATTTGAAGAACTGAATCAATCATTGCAAAAGCTGATTGATAAAAACATTTCAGTTTACACACAGCAAAAAACGTTTATTGAAAATGCTTCACACGAATTGCAAACGCCTTTGGCTGTGCTGAAATCAAAAATGAATTTGTTGTTGCAGAACAAGGATATTACAAGCGAACAATCCGAAATATTATCAGCCGTTGAATTGCCTGTTGCAAGAATAACAAGGATAAATAAAAACCTGTTGCTATTGGCAAAAATTGAAAACAGCCAATTTGCGGAAGTAGAAAATATTGAACTTACAGAAGTTGTAAATGAAACCAATGAACTGCTTAATGACTACATTACAGCGAAGCAGATTACCGTAGTTAAAAGCCTTAGTCAAAAATTATCTGTTGTTTGCAACAAAACCCTGCTTGAAATTTTGATTAATAATTTACTTATCAATGCAATAGTTCACAACACCAGGGAAGGCGTTATACAGGTTGAATTTTCAGGCAGAACATTAACTGTTTCCAACACAGGAAAAACAGCCTTGAACAACGAAAAACTATTTGAACGTTTTGCCGTTTCATCTTCGCAAACTGCCAGCAGCGGTTTGGGATTAGCAATAATAAAAGAAATATGCAACCGTTACGGCTGGCAAATACAATATGCTTTTCAAAACAACCTTCATTCATTCACTGTAACGTTTTAGAAATTCAAAATTTCTTCCAAATCCAAATGGACATTAGCAGCAAAAAATGTGGTGAGAAAAGAAGCATTATTTCTGTTGATGTTGATTTCATTTCAGTGTTGTTATTCTCAGAAAGCGGACAGCGGCCTGTTTGCAAAAACTGATACCGTAAAAGAGAATTTGCTTACGCCATACAAGTTTCAATTCAAAAAAATGTATGTTCCTGCATCGCTTATTGTTTCAGGACTTATATTAAATGACAACAGCACCGAAAGTGTCAAAAATGAAATTGTTGAAGATCGAAATAAATATTTGCCGGATTTTAAAACCCATGTTGACAACTACCTCCAATACAGCCCTATCGCTATTGCTTATGGCCTGGATGCATTTGGCATAAAATCAAAAACCGATATACAAAACCGTACAGCCGTTCTGCTCAAAGGAGAACTAAGTATGATTGCGGTTACACAGCTTTTAAAAAACACTACACACATACAAAGGCCAGACCACTCAAATTATTCTTCCTTTCCGTCAGGACATACGGCACAGGCTTTTGCCGCAGCCACTTTTTTAAGCGAAGAATATAAATACAAGTTTAAATGGATGCCTTATGTATCATACAGCATAGCCACATCAGTTGGGATTTTGCGCATGGCAAACAATAAGCATTATATCAGTGATGTGTTAGTGGGTGCAGGCATTGGTATCTTCTCAATAAAAATATCTTATTGGACACATCAATACAAATGGGGCAGGAAAAAAGAGACAGTTATACCCGATTAATTACTTCTGTCGAAAAAAGTTATTGTTTGGCAGTTCAAAATTTCTTCCAAATCGCATTTCATTTTTGCCTTGTAAATTTTAAAAAGCAAAGCAATGAAAAAAGCAACTTTATTTTTAGCAGCAATGTTTGCAATAACATTCGTCAATTCGCAAAACATTTCGGACAAAGATGTTCCATCTACAGTAAAATCAGCTTTTCAAAAGCAATATCCCAAAATAAAGAAAGTGAAATGGGAGAAAGAAAAAGCCAATTATGAAGCAGGTTTTGAAAGTAACAAAACTGAATATGCTGTTTTGATTGACGCTTCGGGGAATATTCTTGAAACAGAAGCAGGAATTAAAGTTGATGAGCTTCCTGTAAAAGTGAAAGCGTATGCTTTAAAAAATTACCCAGGTCAAAGGATAAAAGAAGCTGCAAAAATTACCAAAGCCGATGGTGAAATAAATTACGAAGCAGAAGTAAAAGGCAAAGATGTAATTTTTGATGCGGCTGGAAATTTTATTAAAGAAGATAAAGACTAATGATGTTGAAAAAGATAGTATTTATTGTTGGTATAGCATTCCTTTCATTAACAGCCAATGCACAAAATAAGTTAAACATAAAGGTTGTAAGTACTGTAAGCAAGGAGCCTTTGGAAGCTGTCAGCATTTCTGTGAACAATAAATCTGTTAGCAGTACGAATAAAAATGGGATAGCTGTTTTGCAGCTCAACCCAGGCAATGTGCACCTGCATTTTACATCGGTTGGTTTTGAAGGTGCCGATACTTCAATAATAATACCTTTCATTGATACTTTATTGATAACGCTTGCTGCAACAGAAAAATCCCTGGAAGAAGTAACGGTGGTTTCATCAACAAGAAATAACCAACGCATTGAAAACTCACCGTTAAAAGTAGAAGTATTGGGACGTGAAGAAATGGATGAAGAAAGCGCTATAAAACCGGCAGGCATTGCAAGTATATTGGGCGATGTGAGTGGTGTACAGATACAACAAAGCAGCGCTATTACCGGAAATGTCAATGTGAGGATACAGGGCCTTGATGGCAGGTATACACAAATTTTAAAAGACGGAATGCCTTTGTATGATGGCTTTAGTGGTGGGTTTGGCATTTTAAGTATTCCACCTTTGGATTTAAAACAGGTGGAATTGATAAAAGGCTCGGCATCCACTTTATATGGCGGTGGCGCTATTGGTGGTTTGGTAAATATTATTTCACGAAAACCAACTACACAACAGGAAGCTGTTGTAAGCATTAATCAAACCACTTTAAAAGAAACAAACTTCAACACTTATCTGTCTAAAAGATATAAAAGAGTGGGTTATACTTTTTTTGGCGGTTATAATTATCAGAAAGCAGTTGATGTAAATAATGATGGTTTTTCTGATGTTGGTGATCTAAACGGTTTGGTGCTTCACCCACGTTTGTTTTTTTATCCAGATGACAAGACAACTATCGTAGCCGGTTATACCGGCACTTTTGAAAAAAGAAACGGTGGCGATATGCAGGTGCTTAAAGGAAATGCTGATGCAACACACCAGTATTTTGAGAAAAATAATATTAAACGAAACAGCTTTGAACTTACTGCACAACGAAATTTATCTGCTGGAAAAGAGCTTGATTTTAAGAACAGCTTAAGTTCGTTTAACAGAACAATCAATAACAACGATATCAACTTTACCGGCAGGCAATTAAATTATTATACTGAATTGTCATTATTAGTTCCGTACAAACAAAATAGCCTGGTTGCAGGTATTAACGCAACTGGTGATCAGTTTAAAAAAATAACCAACAATATTCCGCTGAATAACTTCAATAACAACACGGTTGGCCTGTTCATTCAAAACACATGGAACATAAAAGAAAAAACGATAATTGAAGCAGGTTTAAGAAACGATTACCAATTTACTTATGGTAATTTTATTTTGCCACGCTTAGCTCTATTTCATCGTTTCAGCGAACACTGGGCAACACGGTTAGGTGTTGGCTTTGGTTATAAAACCCCCAACGCATTAGCGCCGCAAACAACAGACTATGCCCTGCAAAAAATACAATCATTGCCATCGGGGATAGAAGCTGAGAAATCCATCGGTTACAATGCAGAAGCAAATTATAAAACCACCTGGGGAAACGGTAATGAGTTGTTTGTTAACCAGGCATTTTTTTTAACGCAGTTAAATCATCCTGTTGTTGCAACGGTTTTAAACAACGATGATGTCGTATTCAAAAATGAACCAAAATCAATCATTACAAAAGGCTCAGACACTTACATTCGTGCAGTTATTAATGATTGGGAATTGTATGCTGGTTATACTTTCACTATTGCAGAAAGAAAATATTTGGCACAAAACCAATTTGTGCCACTTACGCCCAAACATCGTTTTGCGTTCACGATAGTAAGAGATTTTGAAAACGCAGGTTTCAGGTTTGGTATTGAAGGCTCTTATACCGGGCATCAGTACCGGGAAAATTATACGCAGACGCCGGGCTATATGTTTATAGCGGCAATGATGGAAAAAAAGTTAGGCAGGCATTTTAGTGTAGTTTTAAATGGGGAAAATATTTTGGATTACCGCCAAAGCAAAGTGGAAGCTCTTTATACCGGAACAATTACCAACCCTGTGTTTAATCCTTTATGGGCGCCAATTGACGGCAGGGTAATTAACCTGTCTGTAAAGTGGCATTTATAATAAAACTAATTCCAGCAACTATGTGGTGGATATATGCAATACTATCAGCATTTTTTGCTTCGCTAACGGCAATATTTGCAAAAGTTGGCGTCGCCAACATTAATTCCAACCTGGCAACAGGCATAAGGACAATTGTTGTTCTGATAATGCTTTGGTGTATCATTCTTGCAAGAGGTGATGCAAAAGGAATGAGTTCGTTATCTAAGCAGAACATCATTTTTCTTGTCATTTCGGGTATGGCGACAGGCTTATCATGGCTGTTTTATTTCAAAGCATTGCAATTGGGAAACGTATCGCAGGTGGCGCCCATTGATAAATTAAGCGTAGCTCTTACAATCATTTTAGCGATTATTTTTTTAGGTGAAACATTAACGCTAAAAACCGCAATAGGCGCCGCTTTGATCATTGCCGGAACTTTGGTAATGATTGTAAAATAACCGGCAACTTTTACAGGTATATTACAACCGCACCACTTACACGACAATTTCCTGCACTTCAGGAATGGGCGTTGTTACCGCTGGTTTCGCAGGCTTTATTTTTTTATAGAGGTAATTATAAATTTCAATTTGCGAACGCACTTTCCTGCCAGTTGTTTTCACATAGTTGTTATCTAAATTATTATCGAGTATGCGGGCTTTTACATTATCCTTCAACTCAATATCAAGTATGTCTTTTATCTCCAGGCAGAGCGCTTTATTTTTTACTGGTATGGCAGCTTCAATGCGATGGTCGAGATTGCGGATCATCCAGTCGGCAGATGATATAAAAATTTTTTCCCTGCCGCCATTCTCAAAAATAAGCATGCGTGCATGTTCAAGGTACTCGTCAACAATGCTTATAGCTTTTACATCATGATGCCATTTTTTATGCTTCAGCTTTGCACAGCATATACCCCGGATAACAAGGTTGAGTTTTACACCTGCATCTGCTGCTTCATACAGTTTTAATATTAGTTGCGGATCGCTTAAAGAGTTAACCTTTAAAGTAATGGAAGCTTTCTTTTTAGCTTTTGCATTCTTTATCTCCGTGTTAATTAGCTGGGTTAATTGCTGTCGCATGGATGTTGGGCAAACCATCAGCGTTTTGCAACTGTTGAGGTATTTAATCTTTGAAGGGTTTTCAAGGTATTTAAAAATGCGGTTAATGTCGGCCATTACATTCCTGTTGCTGGTAAGCACGCAGGCGTCTGCATAAACCTTTGCCGTTTTTTCATTCAGGTTGCCTGTGCTTACAAAACCATATTGAATGGTTTTTTTATTGCTGCGCTTTGTAATAACGCAAAGCTTGGCATGCACTTTCATATTGGGCATACCCAGCAGTACTTTCACGCCTTCTTCTTCCAGCAACTCTTTCCATTCAAGGTTGTTTTCTTCATCAAAGCGGGCACGCAGTTCCAGCATTACCGTTACGCTTTTACCATTGCGAACCGCGTTGATCAATGCATTGATGACTTTTGAATTGGATGCCAGCCGGTATGCTGTTAATTTAATGGAATTCACTTCAGGGTCCATTGCTGCTTCCCGCAAAAGATCAATTACAGAATTAAAGGAATGATAGGGAAAATGCAGCAATACGTCATGCTTTAAAATAATGTCGGTAACCCTTGATGTATTCACGAGCTCCGGATGTGTAAAAGACTGGCGCCTTAATCTTTTTTGTTTGAATACATCCGGGAAATCCATGAAATGCCGGAAATTATGAATGCGGCCACCCGGGATAATATTATCCATTCTTGTAAGGTGCAGCTTCTTCATCATGTACTCAAGCAGTCCTGAATCCATTTCCTTATCAAACACAAAACGCGTGGGTTTGCCAATGCGCCTGTTCTTAATACCTTTTTGTATTTTTTGTACAATGGAGGTTGTTACATCGTTATCAATATCCAGCTCTGCATCTTTTGTAACCTTAAAAATGTAAGATTCAAATTTTGTGTAATTGAAATAAGAAAAGATATAAGGAAGATTAAAACGGATAATATCTTCCAGCAATATGATATGATGCTGGCCTTCCGGCGCCGGCAATTCTATAAAGCGGCCAATGATGCGGCTGGGCACTTCTATCAATGCATATTTCTGCTGGTAAGCCGTATCCTGCCTGCGCATTACCACGCCGAGATAAATGCTTTTTTCGCGCAGGTAGGGGAGTTGCGGCAGGCTTTCAATCATTAAAGGGATTATATTGGAACGTACTTCTTCTTCAAAAAAAGTTTTTACAAACGCCTGCTGCTGTTTATTGAGTTTTTTTTCATCAACGAGGTAAATGCCCTGTTGCTGCATCTCTTTTAAGATGCCCTGCCATATACGGTTAAATTCATTCTGCTGGTCAAGTACAATGGTTTGAATTTGTTCCACTATGCTTTGAGGGTTTTCTTCCAGGTGCATATTCCCTTTTTTACCGCCCAGCTCAATCATGCGTTTCAGCGTGGCCACACGCACCCGGAAAAATTCATCCATATTATTCGAATGGATACCTAAAAAACGAATGCGTTCCCTCAAAGGCACAGAGGGGTCTGCGGCTTCCTGCAACACCCTGGCATTAAAACTAAGCCAGCTTATATCCCTTGGAATTAAATTTTTCATACAATAGCTATAATCAAAAATATAGGTTTGAACAACATACGAATATTAAGTTTTAAAAAATCATTTCCCCGCAGAATTTCCTGTCTTAAAAACGGTTATTTTTAGATTTAAAACTTATAATTATGAAAAGCACCATTTCTACACTTATTTTCTTTTTTGTTTGCATTTCTTTCTCCCTCGCGCAGCAGTATGAGCGGGCGTGGGTAAAACAATACCAGGATAATGCTGCGGACAATCATTATTTCAATGATATGGCCGTTGATAAATACGGCAACACTTATACAGCAGGGTATGAAAGCAACTGGAGTAATTACCAGCTTACGCATTTTTATATAAAAAAAGTAAGCAGCGATGGTAAACCACTTTGGAAAAGATATTTTAATAACCTGAAAGATTCAATGGATGAAGCCATTGCAATTGCAACAGATGCAGATGGGTTTATTTATGTTACCGGAACCCGGAAAGACAGCGCCACTTATGGAACAACTGTAAGCGATATTGTTACCATGAAATACGACAGCTCCGGTAAACGTATCTGGCTAAACCGTTTTCATGATGCTGCTTATGTGCTGGCAAGCCCGAAAGATATTTCCATATCTCCCGGCGGTGCTATCCTGGTTACGGGGAATGAAACAAGGTATGCCTCTGAATGGGGCACCTACATAAATAACCTGCTCCTGCTGAAACTGGATAAAGCAGGCAAAACGTTATGGACAAAAAAAATGGATAACGTAGTGGGCCATGCCGGTTGCTTCGACAACATGAATAATATTATCATAGCCGGGGCTTCCGATCCCGGCAACCTTCCTCAAACACAAAAACCGATGGTTTTAAAGTTTAAGCCAAACGGCAACCTGGCATGGAGCAATGTTTTTAATGAGTATAATAAGAATGGAAGGTTCTATTATGTTCAATGCGATTTACTCAACAATATTTATATAAATGGCCAGACAGATACGATTGCTTTTTATAATAATCCGAGGATATTAACAGTAAAATATAACAAGGCCGGAAAACAACTATGGTCTGCGAAAGAAGTGAATAGCAGTTTTACCATGCCGTTTCTTTACGGTGCTTTTACAATTGATGCCAAAGGCAATTGCTATGTAGCGGGCACTTTAAATTATGCTGATGTTAACAGCAAGCGCATCGTTACAAAATATGCTGCCGGAGGTGTAAAAAAATGGACGGATACTTTTAATGCAGGCTTTTGGGGGCCGGACCGTCCAACGGGGATTGTGGTTGATGAACAGCAAAACGTTATTGTCACAGGCACCTGTTATTATCAGAATAACAGGCATGTGGCCATTACAAACGGGTATAAGAAAAACGGGGCGCCGTTTTTTACAGATGTATATGAGCTGAATTCAATTGAAAATACGGTTACATTAGGCATTCAAAAAGACCCTGCGGATAACCTGTATGTTGCAGGCCGCAGCACCATCGTGATTAAATATGGTATTGCACCGGCGGCTGCTTCCGCAATAGCATCCGGCCTGGTAACCGGAAACCTTACATTATTTCCCAATCCTGCCAGGGATGTTTTAAATATTGGTTTCACAGCCCCGGCCGGCGCTTCAGCATATCGCGTTATTATAACAGATGTTTCAGGTAACAGGGCATTAATAAAACAATTGGGAAAACCCGAAGGGAAAGCAAACCTTACTATTAATATCGAACATTTAAAACCTGGTATATATACAATGGTTATTACAGATGGCGTAACATCATTTACAAGAAAGTTTATAAAAGAGGAATAGAATAATTTTCCCTAAACCCTTTTAAAAATAAAAGCTTCTGAAATTATACCGCAACGGCTTCATGCTTCAGCGTATAATACGAAGTATTCAGGTTGCTATTAGCCTGTTCAGCTTTTTCTATAATTGAATAATCAGAAAGTATAAGCGCTTTATTCTTTTTTACGCAAACGTCGTGTTCAAAATGAACGGAAGGTTTGCCATCGCGGGTTCTTACCGTCCAGCCATCATCGTCGGTATAAACATCTTTGGTGCCCATATTTATCATGGGTTCAATGGCCAGCGTTGCATTTTCCTTTAACCTTGGGCCATTTCCACGCTTGCCGTAATTAGGCACCTGCGGGTCTTCGTGCAGGCTTCTGCCAAGGCCGTGGCCTACCAGTTCACGCACCACGCCATAACCATGTTTACGTTCGGTATATTCCTGTATAGCATAAGAAATATCGCCAACGCGGTTTCCCGCAACGGCTTTTTCAATTCCTTTATATAAAGATTCTTTGGTTATACGCATTAACTGCAGCACATCTTCACTGGTTTCGCCCAAAAGAAATGTGTAAGCATGATCGCCATGCCAGCCATTTAATATCACGCCAAAATCTATGGAAACAACGTCGCCATCCTTTAATGCTATATTATTTGGAAAGCCATGCACCACCACATCATTCACCGAAGCGCAGATGGTAAAAGGATAACCATGATAATTTAAGAAAGAAGGAATAGCCTTATGGTCCCTGATGAATTCGGCGCACAACCTGTCAATCTGCATGGTGGTAATGCCGGGTTTAAGCATAGCGG
This sequence comes from Parafilimonas terrae, assembly GCF_900115755.1. Taxonomy (GTDB): domain Bacteria; phylum Bacteroidota; class Bacteroidia; order Chitinophagales; family Chitinophagaceae; genus Parafilimonas; species Parafilimonas terrae. Next base: position 145,380 of record NZ_FOXQ01000006.1, on the reverse strand, counting down.
CAACTTCTGTAAGCGTTTTACTCACAAGCCTGGCGCTTTGCTTCATCAGTTCAATTTCTGCATCTGTTTTATATAATATCATATTGTATCTCCTGCTCAAAGGGTGCAAATTTCGCAAAAAAAATCCAACAAGGTTAAACAATAATAAAAAGCCGCCCCACCAGGTGAAGCGGCCTCTGAAAGTTTTAAAGTGGTAAACGCTTAAACCTTCGTTGTAAATTTATACTAAAACCAGCTACCAACAAAGGCTTCATTTGTGGTTTTAGGATCAACCCTCTTTCTCCTGCGGGCAGCTTTTCTTCTTTGAACAATTGTAGTTGCAATTGCCATCGGTATAAATAAAATTGTAAGCGGCGGAATGCCCATAAAGCTTATCCATTTGCCTCCATACATCCTGCGCATTGGCCGCCTTAACCTCTCTGCAATTAAATACATGCTTGGCACAATTACCAGCGTCATAAAGAAAGCGAAGGCAAGGCCGAAGATGATGGTCCAGGAAAGCGGTTTCCAGAACACTGCATTATCGCCGCCGAGGTAAATATGCGGGTTAAGCTCGGAGAACAGCGTAATGAAGTTGATATTGAAACCAATAGCCAGCGGAATAAGCGCCAGTATTGCGGCCATCGCTGTAAGCAATACGGGAATGATACGCGTTTTACCTGCCTGCACTACAGCTTCGTGGGTTTTTAAACCACGGGCACGCAGTTCATCCGCAAATTCAATTACAAGAATACCGTTCTTTACCACAATACCGGCAAGGCCAACAATGCCGAGGCCTGTCATTACCGAACTTACCGTCATGCCGGTAATACTAAAACCTAAAAACACACCAATTACACTAAACAATATCTCAGTAAGAATGATCACCGGTTTGCTTACCGAATTAAACTGCAGCACCAGTATCAGCAATATCAGCATTAAGGCAATTAATAAAGCCTGTCCGAGGAACGATACGGTTTCTGCCTGTTGCTCGCTTTCACCTGTCTGGCTTATTGTTACAGTGTCTGGCTTTTGTTTAAACTGTTTTATATAACCTGCCAGTTGCTGGTTTACGGTTGTAGCTGTATAACCCGAAAGCAGGTTGGATGTTAACGTAATAACACGTTTGTATTTCTTGCGTTTTACGCTGCCTAAGGTAGTGGTATAATCCACGTTTACAAACGAGCTGATAGGCAATGTTTTTACCTGCCCCGTTGAACCGCGGAAAGTAATAGTCATATTCAGCAGGTCAACAAGACTGGCCTTATCCATCTCTTTGTCGCGCAGCTGTATTTTGTATTCGTCTTTGCCTTCTTTTACTTTTGATACCTCCCTGCCAAATACGGCCGTTCTTATTTCGTTGCCTATTTGTGCGGTAGAAAGCCCTTCTGCATTGGCCCTTTCCCTGTCTATGGTAAGCGATATTTCAGGATTGGTGAGGTCAACATCCATCTTTAATTCTTCCACACCCGGCACCTGTATGGAGTCGAGGAAATTTTTTAGAGAAACGGATGTTTTAATAAGATCATCAAAGTCATCACTTGCGATTTCTATATTTACTGGAGGATCGGTAGGAGGCCCGTTCTGTTCCTTATCAACACTGATCTGGGCGCCCGGAATACCCTTTAATTCTGCACGGATTGAATCAAGGTAGGGTGATGTGGAAACGCCATCCCTTTCGCCAAACTCAACAAATGAAACCTGTATCCTGCCACGTTCGGGGTGTGTGCTCTGGTCACCGCTTGACGGATCGTTGGCGCCAATGGCCACATTACTGATAACACTTTCCACAACAGGGTTCTTTTTGCCATTCTCCATTCCCAAAACATGATATACTTTCTTTTCAAGCACTTTGGTAACGGAATCTGTGTATTCAACATCGGTACCAACCGGTAATTTTAAATAAACATATATCTGGTTGGGGTCACCGCTGGGAAAGAATTCCACCTGCACCCTGCCGCTGCTTACAGACGAAGAGAACATGAAAAAAGAAACAATGAGCAGCCCGAATGTGCCCAGCAATAAGGCTACCGGCCTTCTGCCGTTCAATGCCCAGCGCAGCATGTTTTCATAATGGTTCATTATCCAGGGTAAGGCCCTGTTCTGGAAAGCATGTATCCAGCCTTCAAAGAGATATTTGTTCAGTACGATCAATATCAAAATGAACAATAAAAGGTTGCCTGCAAACGTAGCGCCTGACAAGTCGAGCAAAATACCCAATGCAGCAAAAATCCAGAAAGAAGGTTTCCTGAAAATAGCAGACTTTGGCTTTTTGTTTTCATGGTCTTCATGGTTCATGAAATCAACCGCAAAAACAGGGTTCATCAGGAACGCAACAATTAATGATGCTGTTAAAGTGAAGATGAGCATGGCTGGCAAATACACCATGAATTTACCAATAATGCCCGGCCAGAATAACAAAGGGAAGAATGGCGCCAGCGTGGTAAGCGTTCCCGCCAATACGGGTATAAACACTTCACCCGCCGCCATTTTTGCTGAAATGGTGGACGATAGCTTTCCCTTGCTTTGCGTAAATATCCTGTGCGTATTCTCAATTACAACAATGGCATCATCCACAATAATACCGAGGCCAAACAACAATGCAAACAGCACAATAAAATTGAGCGTTACATGGCCGCCGATAATTATATCCGCAAAAGGCAAAAACACAAAAGCCACGAACATACTGAGCGGTACACTCAATGCCACAAAGAATGCATTTACCACACCCATAAAAAACATGAGAATGATAAGCACCAGCACAAAGCCAATTACGATGGAGTTTACAAGGTCGTTGAAAGAAGTTTTTGTTTGCTTGCTCTGGTCGCCGGTAATTACAATATCCAGGTCTTTGGGAAATTCTGTTTGTTTCATTTCTTCCACTGCACCTTTTACGGCATCGGAAGTTTCAATAAGGTTTTCACCGGCGCGTTTAATAATATTCAGCGTAATTACGCTTTTGCCATCGAGCCTGGCATAGCTTTCACTTGTTTTTAAAGTGTCTTTTATAGTAGCGATATCTTTCAGGTAAACAGGATTGCCATACGTGTTAGTAACCACTACCTTTTCAATATCAAAAGAAGTTTTAAACTGGCCGCGTACCTGCAAAGTGCGTTTCATATTGCCCACCTGCAGCAAGCCGCCTGTTATATCATGGTTTTCGTAAGACACGGCATTGGCTATCTGGTCGAATGTAACGCCCGCAGACTGCATGCGGTTACGGTCAACATTAATCTGGAATTCCCTTTCAGGTGCGCCCACAATATCAACCCTGTTTAATGCAGGCAGGTTTTCCAGTTCATCCTGTAAATCTTCGGCATATTTCTTTAAACGCTGCAGGTCGTAATTACCGCTAACGTTTACATACATGATCGGCTGGTCTGAAATATTTACTTCAAGCGCTGTTGGCTGTTGCGTAAGATCGGTGGGCAAATCCTGCTTGGCTTTATCCATCGCATCTTTTACTTTCTGCAGAGCCACATCGGTTTTTACTTCGGTATCAAACTCCACAACAATGGCAGAATAATCCTGCTGCGATGTACTGGTTATTTTATTGATCTTGGCGCCTGTTATACTTTTTATCTGTTTTTCAATAGGCCTTGTTACAAGGTTTTCAATGTCTTTGGGCGAGTTGCCTACATAAATGGTTTGAACGTAGATAGTAGGTATAACAATATCGGGAAACTGTTCTTTTGGCGTAGTAACAAATTTTGTAACGCCCCAGAGTGTAACAATCAATATAAGCAGGTACACCGCTGTTTTATTGGTAACAGCCCAAGAGGTTACAAAAAATTCTTTAAACTTTTCGCTGGTATTAATTAAGCTCATACATTCTGTTTAATGTTTCGGGTGAATATTATTTCACCGCTTGTTAATCTGCGCTTAGCTGGCTGAAGTTGTAATTAACTGGCCGTCGTATAAATTCTGAAAGCCATCTGTAATAAGTATATCACCAGCGGCCAGGCCTGATTTTATTTCAAGCTGGTCCTGGTACAACTGGCCTGCTTCCACGCGCTTTTTGCGGGCATAGGTTTTACCATTTTCAGTTACGGCCACCAGCACATATTTGCCCTGTTCATCTGTTTGCAAAGTATTTACCGGTATAGTGAATGTGTTATTGGCAGCATAATCCATTATTCTTATCAGCGCTAACTGGTTAGGTTTAAAATTAGCGTTTGAAGGAAGTTTTGCTTCCACCTGGAAGGTGCGGCTGTTAGGGTCAATCACTTTACCCGCTGTTGTAATTTTTGAAGTAAGCGTATCATTAATATCAGGCAAAATAACCTTTACCGTGCTGCCCACTTTTACTTTGTCAAGATAATTATCGGGCACCTGTGCGGTTGCTTTTAAATCGCTGGTGTTTACCAGTTTTATATAACCGCCCGCAACGGGGTTGCCGGTAAATGTTTCACCCACTTTTATAGTTACCTCATCTGCAACGCCGCTCATTTCTGCATACACATTTGTATAGCCGAGTTGTTCTTTAATAAGATCAACCTGGTGCTGCGCCTGGTCCACATTATTCTTTGCGGTTGTAAGCTCCACTTCGGTGCCTATATTTTCTTTCCATAAATTATTCCTGCGCTGGTATATATCCTGCGCATATTTTAATTGTGTATGCGCCTGGTTTAACTGGGTCTGATAAATAGCATCATCCAACTTCAGCAGCAACTGGCCTTTCTTTACATAATCGCCCTGTTTTACGTAGAGCGCTTTTACCTGGCCGCCCTGGTTGCGTGGCGTGACATAAGCTATATTCTCCGCATCAATTTTACCCTGCAGGTTTATGTAGTGCTGAAAATCTTCCGTTGATAATGTTTTAACGGCAACCAGCTTTGCTTTCTCAGGATTGGCTGAAGGGTCCAGCTTAATGATCTCAGCCTGGAGGTCTGCCACCTGCTTGTTAATATCTTCCTGTTGTTTTTTTAATTGCTCCAGCTTTGCCTTTTTACCGGCAAGCGTGTTGCCTGTTTTTTCGCCCCCGCAGGAAGCGAGTATTATTAAAGAAACTGCAACTGTTATATGCTTTACTATGTTCATAAACTTAGTTTGATTAGTTATTGAAGTTGTCCTGTTGCATACAGGTAATCAATTTTTGCTATTACTGCATCATACATGGCACTGATGTAATTGCTTTGCGCTATACTTAAATCTGACTGTGCATTGGTAATGTCGAGCAGCGAACCTAAACCTGATTCATATTTCTTCTGTGACTGCTGGTACACACGTTCTGCCAGCTCCACATTTCGTTTCTGGTCATCAAGTGTGCTGATGGCTGAATGAAACGTGTTAACTGCCTGCATGGTGCTGTTGTCGATTGAATTTTTAAGGTCTTCCAACTGATTTTGCGCCTGCTCCAGTTGAAACTTCGCCTTCTTTATGTTGGCATCTTTTGAAAACCCGTTAAAGAGCGGTACAGATAAGTTTAATGCAGCATAGGCGGAACTAAACCATTGCCCTTTGCCGAAAATATTAAACTCCGTTCCCTGGCCCTGCCTTAAATAATTACCCGTTAAGCTTACAGTTGGTAAAAAGGCCAGTTTATAGCGCTTCAGATTAAACTCCTGCAACTTCACGGTAGATTGCAGCACCTGGTAATCGCTGCGGTTCTCGTAACTATAAATACCTTCATTCAGCAGGCCCTGTTTCAATTGGTCTTCAGACAAAGAATCCGTTAAAACCAAAGAGTCCTTTTCGGGCATGCCCATTAAAAACTTCAGGCCATAGTAACCGTTCTTGATAGTGCTTTCAATGGAGAGTTTGCGTGTTTGAAAATTGGCGAGCTGTACAGATGTCCTGTCAACTTCAATCTGTTCGCCAAAACCATTTTTTTGCAATGCCGTGTTTACACGCAGCAGGTCTTTAGAGCGGTTGATGTTGGCATCAATTTGCTGTATCTGTGTTTTGCTCACAACGAGCTGGTAGTATATTTTGTAAATGTTCTGCTTTATCATGTCCTGCGTTACAGCAAGGCTTTTTTCGCGGTAGTCAATTGATGTTTTACGTGCTTTCAGGCCCACGAATACCTGGCCGTCGAACAGCGTTTGCTGCAGGGTTACAGAACCCATTGCACTGTATTGCGTACCAAATTGCACGGGAATATAAGTGCCTGCCGGCTGGCCGAAAAATTCGCCCGGTAAAAGCTGTGTGGGTATTTTCAGGTTATCTGTAAAACCGGCGCTGCCATTCACGGAAGGCAGGGCCTGGGCGGTTGTTACGCGGTTATCCTGCTTTTGAACCTGTATATCCAGCAATGCATTCTTAACCTGCACATTATTTTTCATTGCATATTCAATGCAATCTTTAACGGAGAATGTATGTGCTGCCGGTTGTTGCGAAATTGATTTTACTGAAATGAATATTAACCCCAAAAGCAACGTGCTCTTCAATAAACTCATGTTGATTTTTTTTGACGTTGGTGTTTATATTTCGATAATAAGGTTAGCCCTTTTTCGGTGCAGATGCCATGAAGAAAGAACTCTTTCATTACGTCGTCGAAATAGTTCGGTTTTGTTTTGCCGCTTATAACTTCTTCGTTATGAAAAATGCCTGAAATCATTTCAAGCCTGAGCCAGGTGATAATGTTTACATCAATATCCTTTCTGAATAAACCTTCTTTTATGCCGCGCTGAAGGTTTTCTTTAATACAGTTGAAAAGAAACTGTTTTTTAAACTTTTCAAAATCTGCAAACACATTCGGATGAAAGCGGTTAAGGTCGTACAGCACAGAAGCATTCAGGTTATTGAAAATTTCCTGCGCTGAATCGGCTGCGAGAAACTGCTCATGGATAGCGTTTTCAGAAACATCTTTAAAGCGTATGCATTTCTTTTTATTCTCATCGGTAATGCCGGTGAATATGTCTTTTACAAGCGAATCCTTATCGGAATAAAACTGGTAAATGGTTTTTTTTGAAATGCCAAGCTGGCTGGCTATTTCATCCATTGTAACGCTGCGGATACCATACCTGAAAAAAAGCTCGCCTGCTTTCTGCTGAATTCTTTCCTTTATGCTCATAACTCAAAAAACGGGGGCAAAACTATGGAAACTATTTTCGTAACCAAAGTTTCCTAAACAATTTTATATTATTTTTTGCTGAACGGTAAACTTTACATGTTTTGACCTGAATTTTGCTTTATGGAAAACTCACCCGAAAAATTCAGTTTCAGGAATGTACTGCAGTATTTCTTCCAGGGCATAATTGTGATTGCACCTATTGCCATCACCATTTATGTGGTGGTATGGCTGTTTAACCTGATTGATAATTTCCTGCCCGATATTCTGTTTGCCCTGTTTCCCAAATGGATGACAGCGCCCGACGGATCGCTGCGCACTATCCCGGGCCTTGGCTTTTTAATGGTTGTAATAATTGTAACCATTATCGGGTTTATATCCACTTCATTTTTTGTTTCGAGGATACTGAGTTTTTTAAACCGTGTGCTGGAGCAAACGCCCGGTATAAAATATATTTATTCCGCCGTAAAAGATTTTCTTGAAGCTTTTGGCGGTAACCGAAAAAAATTTGATAAGCCGGTATTGGTAAGCGTGGATGCAGCAGATACCTGGCGCGTTGGTTTTATTACCCAGCATGATGTTACCCAGTTTGGGCTTGAAGAACATGTGGCGGTATATGTGCCTCTGTCTTATGCATTAACCGGCGTGGTATATTTTGTGCCGAAGGAAAAGATAAGGCCGCTTGATAATATGAACAGTGCAGAGGCTATGAAGTTTGTTATATCCGGCGGGGTTACGCATTTGGAGGAGGGACATGATGCATAGGGCTGACGCATCTTCCTGTACTTTTCTTCCTGATAAAAAGTACTAAAAATCAAAAACGGATGATATTCTACTACCGGCTTATGTCTTTCACTAAATGAATAGCTTTGATTTAATCTTTTTGTCACTTTCTTTACCCTTGATAACAATGATTTCTTACTGTACTTTTCTTTTGATAAAAAAGTACCCCCGCCTGACCGGGGCCAGTCGGGCAGGAAAAAATCAAGAAAAAATGATATTGCTCACAGCAGGTTTGTCTTTTAGCAGTGTTCGCGAATCTCCTTTGTCGATTTTAGCTTTGGTGTGCTGATGACTCTTTGGCTAAGGGGTGTAAACCTATAAGGTTTCAAAAACCTTATAGGTTTGGTGTAGGTTTGGTGGTTCTTTGGGCTGTTGATCCTTGATGTTTGTCTGAACCAGATTTACAGGATTTTTCTGATTAAAGATTAAGCAAACACAAATATGCATGCTCCTGCCTTCATTCAACCATGGGGCACGAAAGACATGCATGGACTGACAATAATGCTGTTGCGGGCTGGGAGTGTAGTTTGGATGGATAGCTTTGATATGCTCCTGGTATAGTTCTGATATGCTTCTGATATGCCCCTGACAAGATGGCCGGCCTTGCTGATAGCCCCCCGCTACAACAAGAAAGACGGTAAAAGCTGTTGGTGAACAAGACCAGCAGCGGCAAGTTTAAAAACGACCTCTTTTATGCAGGTTTTGGATGAGGTGAGGGGGTAACAATTTTTGGAAAGGCGTTATCCCATATTATGTTCCAACACGCGCAAGATGCCGTGCAGGCAATAGAATATTTTGCCTCCAATGTTTGAAGAGGGGATGATTCTTTTACTACGGTAATTCTGCAAAGTGCGCTCTGATAATTTGAAGGTTTCGAGGATGACCTGTTTGTCAACCCAATCGTTTATAGTGGTATTGGTTACCGGGATTGGCTTTACTCCAGGTTTAATGCGTTTGTTATAATAAGGCTTCCTGGTTTTGGTTATTGCGGGTTTCATAGATAATTGGTTTAGTGAAATTGAATAACCTAATTTACTACAAAATTTAATTTGCCAAAATTTTTTTTAAGGAGGAGGGGGAATGAGGTGGGAGGTTTGGGGGGTATGAGGTTTGGGGTATGGGGTATGAGGTTTGAGGTGGGAGGGGCAAGGCCTAAGGCAGGTATTGAGCGGAGGGCTCATTCTGTGTGCAATGGCTTTAGGGATGGGGGCACTGCGGCGACGAAACCCCGAGGATTTTTGAAACCCGCGGGGTTTGGAGTAGTTGTAATAAAAGGTGCAATGTGCTTGCCCGCAGAAAAGTGAGGTTAAGAGATATTGCGGGGCAGGGAACTTACTGCGATAGATATCTTTCTAAGAGATCCTTTTTAAAAATTATAACCGTACACTTCAGGGTTTACAAATGCCCGAACTGAGTTGATATATCGATCTTGCAACATAACATGCCCGCCATCCGTATCTCCATGTTTAGAAGTATTACCTTCCCAAGCCTCAAATGAACTGCCTCTTTTTATCCAACGCACAAAGATCCCAGTATGATCTGCAATTTGTCCAGATTGTTTATGAAAATCGTAAAGTATTATATCTCCTGGCTGAGGATCATCTGTAAAACATCCTTTTTCTTTCCAATGCATATAACCAGATGGACAATAATGAAATCCTTTGGGTTTATCAATTTGCCCTAACGGATAGCCGGCATGATGAAAAACCCAGCTTACGAATATTGCACACCATTTTACTCCGTTTAATCCATACCATTCACCATATTTTGTAAGATTGGAGTTTGTTTCAGTGGTGCCGTTTTCGTATGCGGCAACCTCCAATAAATTCTGTCTGGACATAAAATATTTTTTAAAATTTTTTAAATTATTTGTGTTATTATCTTCGTGCAAGATGGCTTATTAAGAAGGCTGTCATCCTTTATTGCCGTAGTTAATCATACAACAGTTACTTAAAATGCCTCTTTAAAATTATTTGCGCTGCTGCCAACTGCATTGAATGCATTCTTTTTACTTAAGTTATAAGAAATTCCAAAAAATGGTTTAAAAACGAATTTGTAATTATAGGGTACAGCCATGGTACTGAAATCTCCTTTTACTTTATAGGTATTTCCCTGATCCAGAATATCTCTTGCTGGATTATAGGTTATTTGTGAAATATCTAGTTGTTGCTGTTGACCTGCTACTAATCCAAAATGAGCAATTAATCTTTCTGTTTTGCCAAATTGTAATGACAGACTTCCCAGGAACTGTAACTTGCTATTTGTGCCTGTTCCGTATGCAATACCCAAGCTTAACCCGGGTGTTATCCAGGATGCTCCAGTACGCCACATAAGATTGACCATTCCACCAAATGCAAAATTGTATCTTCCTGCATCAGTCTTTTTTAAATAAAAGCTGTCACTCCTTTGATCAGACGTATAGCTATTGCTTGCTGAATCAAAAACAGGATTAGAAAATAAAGGGTTTTTATTAAATGTAATATCGCTTAGCTGCGACATTAAAATGGCAACGCTAAAATCTACTTTGAGACCGCCTTTCACCCATATATCATAATCATAGGATTCTGTTTTGCCTGTTAGTTTATCTTTTCGCTCTATAGAATATCTAATTAAATCAATATTCCTTAAATTATTAGAAAATGGTAATGTGAACTCTTTTGCATTATTCCTGCTAACAAAATCAAGCGTTTTAATAAACTTTAATAGCAGTTTGTAATTATCATTAATATTTTTCACAGTATTATTAAATACCGGATTATCAAGTGCCAGGAAATTTATTAAAACATTTAAATCGGCACAGACATCCTGAATGTAGGTATAAACAACACTATCTTTTAATAAGTTGAAGTCAATGTTATTTTGAATATCCTTTAAACATGTTTGACTGTTAATTTCATTATTAAACCTTGAGCAGTTAACTAGAGTGCTTTGTAATAATTTCCCTATTTGCAATGAGGAAAAAATTACAAAAGATTCAGCAAGTTTAGTTTTTTCATTTAATGCAAATTCTTCTATTCTGTATATTTCCAATTCATCACCGCTTGCAAGTTTTTTCTTATCAACTATAAATCCTTTATTTGAAGCAAATTCTTTAATTTTTTTCACTTGATTAATTACAGTATCTATTGTTTCTTGATTATCCGATTTAGAATAATAGCTGTAATTATTATAAAGAGATTCAAAATGTGATTGATTATATTGATCGGATGGCAAAGCTGATAATTGTCTAATCAGTTTTTCAATCTCTTTCATATTATCAATGGTTTTTTGTGCTTCATTAGCAATCAACTGCTGCACATCTTCATACCCTGGAGCTTTAATTTTTTGAATGTCATCAAAAATTATGCTGCCGTTATTATTGATAGTTTGGTTTTCCATTTTTCTGCCCCAATTATCTGTTTCATTTTGCAAATTTGCTGATTGCTTGGCCCAGGCTGTATTAATGCTGTCCTTGGTTTTGTTATAACTATTTTCTTCTTCTTTATCTTTAACAGTTGTTTTAATTATGTTGGAAGCAGTATCATAATACATTGTTTTATTCTTTTTAATTCTTTCAATTATCTTATACGATAAGTTGTTTAAAATTGCCAAAGTATCTTTATACAAATTGATTTTTTTCTTCGAGTCTTCAATCTCATCACGAGTTTTGTCAGTTCTATAATCCGATTTAAAAAATTGTAAAATCTCAATATCATTTATTTTAAGATCGGCAGTATCTTTTATAAAATTGCCAAGTATTAAATCTGTTTCATCAAAGAATTGGGATACAGACTGATTATTAATATAATAATGGTACCTTAAGGGATTAATGTTTTCAACTTTAAAAGCACTGAACCTATTTACGTTGATTGACAATTTGCTTAATGGGATCTGTTTGTTCTTATATGGGTTATCACCTGATCTCTGAATGGAAATAAGATTAGGCGAGCAAGCACTTAAAGTAAAAACATCAGTTTGAAGACGTTTGTTATTGTATTGAGCAGAGTCTTGTGACAACGCGTTTAGGCTACTTAATAATAAACAGCTAATAATGATATTTTTCATAAAGTTTTGATATTTGAGTATATTAGAAATGAAGTGCAAATATCAAAACCACATCAAAAGCCTGTAAGGTGAAAAACCACGCCATTTATATGTTTTTTCCCCTTAATGTCTTGTTCAAAGGCCTTTCTTTACAGATGGTATTTCCAATAATGGTATTCTTAATACTTTCCAACCCCCTACTTTTGCCCAAAACCTCTTCTTTTTTAACTAATGGCCATCAAAAAATCTGAACTGTACAGTTCCCTATGGGCAAGCTGTGATGAATTGCGCGGGGGCATGGACGCCTCTCAATACAAAGACTATGTGCTCACGCTTTTATTTGTAAAATATATTTCCGATAAGTATGCAGGCAAACCATTTGCCGCTATTAAGGTACCTGAAGGCTCCAGCTTCCAGGACATGGTAAACCTGGTAGGCACATCCAATATAGGCGATGATGTCAACAAGAAAATACTTAATCCGATTAAGGAAGCAAACCGCTTAAATGAATTTCCGGACTTTAACGATGAGGGTAAGCTGGGAAAAGATAAAGACCTGGTTGATACAGTCAGCAACCTTGTTCTTATTTTTAACTCCCCGGATCTCGATTTCTCCGGCAACAGTGCTGAAGGCGATGATATCTTAGGTGATGCTTACGAGTACCTGATGCGCCATTTTGCTACGGAAAGCGGTAAGAGCAAAGGGCAGTTTTATACACCTGCTGAAGTAAGCCGCATACTGGCAAAGGTTATTGGAATCAATAAAAACAATTCTACTTCGCAAACCACAGCGATGACCCAACATGCGGGTCGGGCTCGCTGCTGTTAAAAGTGGCAGAGGAAGCAGAAAAAAGTATCACGCTTTACGGTCAGGAAAAAGAAATTGCCACTGCTAACCTGGCAAGAATGAACATGATACTACATAACAATCCCTCCGCTGAAATTATTGCTGACAATACTTTATCACGCCCTTTCTTTAAAAATGAAAATGGCAAATTAAAAACCTTTGATTACGTGGTTGCCAACCCGCCGTTCTCGCTAAAAAACTGGAGCAATGGCGTGCAAACATCTGCTGATGAATTTGACCGCTTTACAGGCTTTGGTGTGCCACCTGAAAAGAATGGCGATTATGCTTTTTTATTGCACATTATAAAGAGTTTACGAACTAATGGCAAAGCTGCCGTGGTGTTGCCGCATGGCGTATTGTTCCGTGGTAATGCTGAGGCAGAGATTCGCAAGAACATTATAAACAAAGGCTATATAAAAGGTATCATTGGCCTGCCCGCCAATTTATTTTACGGTACCGGCATCCCGGCCTGCATTATGGTGATTGATAAAGAACAGGCAGCGCAACGCAAAGGCATTTTTATGATGGATGCCAGCAAAGGTTTTATAAAAGACGGGAATAAAAACCGCCTGCGTGAACAGGATATTCGCAAAATAACCGATGTGTTCACGCATTTTGAAAAAGTGCCAAAATATAGCCGCATGGTACCGTTGCACGAAATTGCTGATGAAAAAAATGATTACAACCTGAATATTCCCCGCTACATAGATAGCCAGGAGCCGGAAGACATACAGGATATTTTTGCGCACTTGAACGGCGGCATTCCAAAAACTGATATTGATGCGCTGCATAAATACTGGCAGGTATATCCCAGTTTAAAAAACACGTTGTTTAAAAGCATCAGCGATAACTATTATGCTTTGCAATTGCCTCCTGCGGAAATAAAGCAATGCATATTCAACCATGCTGAATTTAAAGCCTTCAATGCACAGTTGCAACAAACATTTGACGGCTGGAAAACGGAAAGAGTTGCCCATTTTAAGCAACTAACTGCTGGCATACACCCCAAACAGGAGATTGCAGAAACGGCTGACCTGCTGTTAAACGCTTTTGCAGGCAATAAACTGGTGGATGCTTACGACCTGTATCAGCAACTAATGGCTTACTGGAACGAAACCATGCAGGATGATCTTTATACTATTGCGCTAAATGGCTGGCAGGCCGGCAATACATGGGAGCGACAGGTGATTAAAGCAAAGAAAAACAAGGAAGGCAAGACTGGCAAAGACAGAGAAGTAGAGGGTTTGGAAGGCATTACAGGGAGAATGATACCACCGCAATTGCTGATAGAAATATACCTGCACGAAGATTGGGCAGTGCTGCAAAAATTTGAACAGGATATAGAAGAATTAAAGGCGAAAATTGCAGAAAGCGAAGAAGAGAACAATGTTGAGGATGGCATTTTTGCCGAGTTAGATAAACTTAACCTTGCCAGTGCAAAGAAATTTTTAAAGCAGCGGAAAACAGAGATTGCGCCCAAAGAAGAAATAGCGGTTATTGAAAATTACATTGAGCTGAATGAAACGCTTGCCCTTACCAACAGCTTAATAAAAACAGCCAAAGCCAAAATGGAAAAAGCGGTGATAGCGCAGTATGATATGCTTACCGAAGATGAAATAAAAGATATTGTAATTAACCATAAATGGATGCAGCACCTGCAACAGGCTTTACAGGAAGAACAGGAGCGCATAAGCCAAAACCTGGCGCAACGCATTAAAGAACTGGCAGAGCGTTATGAAAACACATTGCCTGCCATAGAACAGGAAGTGCAGGATTATGAAAGTAAAGTAAAAATGCATTTAAACGCAATGGGATGGAACTGGTAGAAACAAAATATAAAGAAACAGAAGTTGGATTGATTCCGGAAGACTGGGAGGTGAAAGAATTAGGTGAAATAGGAGCATTTAGTAAAGGAAAGGGGATTAATAAATCAGATTCTAACTCAGGAAACATTCCCGCAATAAGATATGGTGAATTATACACTCATCATAACTACATAATTAAATCTTTTCATTCTTTTATTTCTAAAAATGTATCGAAGCAATCAAAATTATTAAAAAAAGGAGATTTACTTTTTGCTGGTTCAGGCGAAACAAAAGAAGAGATTGGTAAATGTGCTGCATTTATTTTTAATGATGAAGTATATGCTGGAGGTGATGTGATTATTTTATCTCCGCAAAAAGATAGTTCGATTTTTTTGGGTTATGCCCTTAATTCAAAAATTGTCAATTTTCAGAAAGCATCTAAAGGTCAGGGAGATGCCGTTGTTCACATTTATCCTAAAACATTAAGTGAAATTAAACTGCCCCTCCCTCCACTTCCCGAACAAAAAGCAATAGCCGAAGCATTAAGCGATACCGATGCATGGATTGAAAGCCTTGAAAAACTAATTGCCAAAAAACGCCTTATTAAACAAGGTGCAATGCAACAACTGCTAACACCAAAAGAAGGTTGGGAAGTGAAGAAGTTGGGAGCGGTCGCAACAGTTATTGGAGGAGGAACACCTTCAACGTCAATATCAGAATATTGGAATGGCAGTATTGAATGGTTTACTCCAACCGAAATAGGGTATAGTAAATATTTATTTTCAAGTAAAAGAAAAATATCTATATCTGGGTTAAATAATTCTTCTGCAATAATTCTTCCTATTGGAGCAATTTTAATGACATCCAGGGCTGTTATTGGTGATTTAGGTATTTTAAAAATAAAAGCTTGTACAAATCAGGGGTTTCAATCCCTTTTAGTTTCGCCTGAAAACGATAATGAATTTATTTATTATCTAATGAGTACAAAAAAATCTACCTTATTGCAAAATGCGAGTGGAAGTACTTTTCTAGAAATAAGCCCTACTAAAGTAAAATCAATTGAAGTTGTAATTCCAAATAAAAAAGAACAGACTCGCATCGCCTCCATACTTTCCAATATGGATTCCGAAATAGAAGTATTAGAAAAAAAACTTGTCAAAGCACAACAAATAAAACGAGGTATGATGCAGGCGTTATTAACAGGCAAAGTAAGGTTGGTGTAAATAAATTTATGAATAAGATAGCTGCCATAAATACTGTATTACAACAATTTTTCAGCAACAACCCGTCTGTAATAACTATTCCAGCAAAAGACATGATGCCTGACTTTATAAAAGCTGGTATTTTTGAGAAAGATGAAAAGAAGGGTTTGCCAATAAGAAAAGTTTTACGAAAGCTGGATAAGGAAAGGCAACTGCATTTAATTCCTTATGTTATTGCTGAGAGAAAATCAATTAACACTAATTGGTTCTTTGGCAGAACTGGTAAGTTTGTTTTACAAAAGCCTGTAGCTAAAAAGCAACTGCAATCTGCAGCAATAAATAAAATACCTATTGTATCAAAATCAAAGAGGGCTGACAGTGATGAAGCGTATGTTTTAAATTTATGTGACGAGGTTATAGGTATAAAAGGTATTCGCCAGCACAGGTTTGTATTTTTGTTGGGTGATGCCGGTACAAAATTGCCTGTGGATATTTATTATTCCTCGCTTAACCTTGTATTTGAATACAGGGAAACGCAACATACCAACGCAGTAAAACATTTTGACAAGCCGGATGTATTAACCGTTAGCGGTGTACACAGGGGCGTACAAAGGGAACTATACGATCAAAGGCGCAGGGATGTGTTGCCCAGGCATGGCATTACACTAATTGAATTAGGTTATTTTGATTTTAGCCATGATAAAAAGCACCGGATAAAACGTGATCATGCAAAGGATATTAAAATTGTAAGCAGTAAATTAGCAAGTATTATTAAAGTATGATACAATAAACCATTACTGCCAGCCATTATGTCAACGATCAGTCCTATAGAACGCTTAACCCAAAACAGGATAATACAACTGTTTACCAATCTTGGGTACACTTATTACGGCAATTGGGAAGAGAGGCAAAACAACAGCAATGTAGAAGAAGTTTATTTAAGGCAGTTTCTTGAAAAAAAAGGATACAGTGTGGCCTTGCAGAATAAAGCCATACAAGAAATAACAGCTCTTGCCAAAAGCACTTCAGGCAATATATACGAACGTAATAAACTTTTTTATGAACGCATACGCTATGGCGTAAAAGCCAAAGAAGATATTGGTGAACAGAACCAGACAGTCTTTCCAATTGACTGGGGAGAAGACTGGGAAAATAACGATTTTGGTATTGCCGAAGAAGTTACGTTAAAAGGCAACAACACCCGCCGCCCTGATATAGTTTTGTACATTAATGGTATTGCCATTGCCGTACTTGAATTAAAACGAGGCATTGTAGATATTTCAGAAAGCATACGGCAAAGCATCTCTAATCAACAAGACCGTTTTCATGAATGGTTTTATTCGACAGTTCAGTTTCTTTTTGCCGGCAACAATACACAGGGTTTGCGTTATGGCGCTATTGAAACCCCTGAAAAATATTACCTGAACTGGAAAGAAGATGAAGCAGATAACGAGGATTATAAACTAGATAAATACCTTAAAAAACTTTGCGGCAAACAACGCTTTATCGATATTATTTACAACGGAGTTGTATTTGATGCGGGTATTAAAAAACTACCGCGTCCACATCAATACCTTGGGCTGAAAGAAGCACAGTTATTTGTGCAAAAACAGGAAGGTGGCATTATATGGCATACACAGGGCTCAGGCAAAAGCATTATGATGGTGCTGTTGGCAAAATGGATTTTGGAAAATATTACCAACTCCCGTATGGTTATTTTAACCGATCGTACAGAACTGGATGAACAGATAGAACGCGTTTTCCAGGATACCGGTGAAAAAGATATTGCACGGACGGAATCAGGCAAAGAGTTAATGCAGTTTTTAACCAGTTCAAGGCCAAGGTTAATTTGCTCGCTGCTGCACAAGTTTGTAAAGAAAGGCGATATTGATTATAAGGTTTTCATCGAAGAATTAAAGAACAATCCTATACCAACACAGGGAAATATTTTTGTGTTTGTGGATGAATGCCACCGTTCGCAAAGCGGCAAACTTAATGAAACCATGAAGGTGATGCTACGCAATGCTGTATTCATTGGTTTCACAGGAACGCCGTTATTAAAACAAGACAGAAAAACTACGATGGATGTTTTCGGCAGATATATCCACACTTATAAATTTAATGAAGCGGTTGATGATGGTGTGGTTAAAGACCTTGTATATGAAGGCAGGGATATAGAACAAAAACTATCATCGCAGGAGAGAGTGGATGCCTGGTTTGAAGCCAAAACAAAGGGCTTGAATGATTTCCAGAAATCCGCCTTGAAAAAGAAGTGGGGAACAATGCAGTATTTGCTCAGTTCAAGGTCGAGGATGGATAAAATTGTGCAGGATGTGCTGTTTGATTTCAGTGTACAGCCACGTTTATCATCAGAGCGTGGCAATGCTATTCTTGTTGCCGGCAGCATTTATGAAGCATGCCGCTATTACGAACTTTTCCAGGAAACGCCACTTAAGCACAAATGTGCCGTTATCACATCATACAACCCGAACAACAGCGATATTACAACGGAAGATACAGGCGAGGATACAGAAACCGAAAGGGAATACATTTTTAAAGTGTATGAAAAATTGCTGGTAAATGTTATTCCAAAACCCAATAAAACCAAAACAGAAAGCTACGAAATAGATAACAAGGAATTATTCAGGAAACAGCCTGCAAGAATGAAGCTGCTGATAGTGGTATCAAAACTATTAACCGGTTTTGATGCGCCACCATGCACTTACATCTATATTGACAAAAAGATGCAGGACCATACTTTATTCCAGGCAATTTGCCGTGTAAACAGGCTGGATAGTGATGATAAAGAGTTTGGTTATATTATTGATTACATGGGCTTGTTCGGTAATGTGACAGATGCTATTAATGTTTATACTTCCGAATTAGATGAAGAAAGTTTTACCAAAGAAGAAGTGGAAGTGGTATTGAAAGACCGTTTAAAAATGGCACGTGAGCGATTGGAAGAAGCGCTTGAACAAGTAAAGGAGTTATGCTCGGATGTTCCGTACCCGAAAGATGATTTGAGTTTTATAAAATACTTCTGCGGCAATACTGAAATATCGAAAGATTTAAAAGCTAACGAACATAAACGGGTTGCTTTATATAAACTGATAGTTGCCTACATACGGGCCTATGCGAACATGAACGGTGAATTTACAGAAGCAGGTTTTAATGAAAGGGAAATAAAACATTTTGAGGAAAGGCTTGACTTTTATTTAAAGCTACGCGAAACAATAAGGATTGCCAGCGGAGAAACGCTTGATATGAAGGCTTATGAGGCTGATATGCGGCACCTGATTGATAATTATATACAGGCAGAAGATTCTAAGGTGGTTACTGCTTTTGAAGATATATCGCTGCTCGACCTTATTGAAGCAGATATTAATGGTGCAATTGATGGCTTGCCTGAAGGGATAAAAAATAATAAAGAGGCTGTTGCCGAAACAATAGAAAATAGTGTTCGTTCAAAAATTGTAAAACAACATTTGTTAGATCCCGTTTATTTTGAAAAAATGTCGCATCTGCTGAATGAATTAATTGAAGAAAGAAAGCGGGGCGTTATAGAATATAAAAAATATTTGCAACGCATAGCCGACCTGGTTAAACAGGTAAACAGGGGTATTGGGGATGCTATGCCAGTTTCACTGAAAACACAAGGAGTGAGGGCTATCTACAATTATCTTGGCAACGAAACTTTAGCCCTGGAATGTGATGCGGCCATACATTATGCCAGGAAAGATGGTTTCAGAGAAAATATGCAAAAACAGAATGAGATAAAAGCTGCTATTTATGCAATAGTAAAAGACGAACAAAGTACATTGGATATTTACCAGATTGTTGAAAATAATAAAAGTGATTATTAATGCAGTTGCTGAAGGTAGCAGATATTGCAGTGCAGGTTTCATACAAACCCATTAAAAATGTGCATTTGAGTGTGCATCCACCAGATGGGCGGGTAACTATTTCATCGCCTGAACATATTGCCCTTGATAAGCTTAAAGTATATCTTTTAACCAAACTGCAATGGATAAGGAAAGAGCGTAAAAAAATAATCACTCAGCCAAGAGAAACAGAAAAGTTATACATCACCCGAGAATCGCATTACCTGTTTGGAAAACGCTACCTGTTAAAGATTACGTATTCAGTGAAAGGAACAAAAGTTTTATTACATCATAGTACAATTGAAATATTACTTCCAAAACCATTTGATGCTATTGCAAAACAAAAAGCATTGCACAAATGGTATCGCCAACAACTTGCTTTGAAACTTGATGCTTTGGTTGACAAGTGGCGTAGAATAATCGGGGTTAATCCTTCCGGCTATACAATTAGAACAATGAAAACGAAATGGGGAAGCTGTTCTGACAAGAGTGGCAGGCTTAATTTCAATCTCGAATTAGTAAAGAAACCAATTGAATGCATTGAGTATATTGTAGTTCATGAACTAATGCATTTTTTAAGACGGCACCATGATAAAGATTTTATTGCCCTCATGAACCAATATTTACCTAACTGGCAGTTGAGAAAGAAAAACCTGAATGAATTACCGGTTTGATTTATCCCTATATTATAGGGATAAATCAAAGCTTTTTATTTACCTATCTTCTTCAACTCCTCAATTATCCCATCTTTGTCCTTCAGCATCCTTTCATATAACTCAATAATCTTATCAACAGGGTTAAAAGTTGGATAGTAGTTTATCGCATTTAAAGTTGAAGTATCATTGCTCGTAAAAGTGTTAGAAAAAATATTGATTGCTTTCTCCTCATCAAAATTCTTAATCGCTTCCACCGGTACTTTCAAAGCCTTGGCTACTTCATCCAGCAATTGTGGTTCAATGGATTCTTTGCCTTCCAGTAAGGATATTTTTTTCTGGTTCCAGTCGTCGCCGAGTTCAAGGGCAAGGGTTTCCTGTTTTATGCCCAGCATTTCGCGGATGCGTTTTACGTTGCGGCCTTCGTGTATGGTTTTTTCCATATAATAATAACCTGGTTTAGGGTATAAAGATAAAATAATTACAGCGTTACTTTATTAGTTATAAAGAATATTGAATAACAGGTATGCAGGTTATAAGTCAGCATATATACGTTTACATATTGCAGGCCATAATCCGGATCGAACTAAGGCATCAAGGTTCAACTGCTGAAGAATCATCAGCATAAAGCTAAAATCGACAAAGGAGATTCGCGAACACCATAAAAAATAATAAATATAGTGAGCAATCAAGGCGAATGAGCGAATGTGCTGAAACCGACGAAGGAGGTTCGCGAAGACAATAAAAACAAACATGATGCTGAGCAATATCATTCGCTCTTGATTTTTTCCTGCCCGACTGGCCCCGGTCAGGCGGGGGTACTTTTTTATCAAGAAAAAAGTACAGGAGAAATAAAACATCCTTCCACACCGCGTAAAACAGTAACCACAGGAATAATTTATCCCAAACACAAAACCGTACTTCATGCTAATTAAAACCCATAGCCATGCAAACAGCATATACCCTCAGCGAAGAGGTTTCCAACCGTTTCCTGCAGCTTTTCGAATACCAGCATCCTGCAGAGTTTAAAGAAAACCTGCGCAGGATGTTTATTGATTTCCTGGAAGATCAGCTACGTACCGGTTTGCCATTTTATTTAGATGATTTCTTTTATCCTTTCAATACCCTGCTTGACATACTGGACAAAGCCGGTAAAGAAATTGACGCATTCAAACATGAAGAAGGGCAACCACTTCCTGCTACCGCTAAAGAACAAGTAATTGGCTTTATTAAGGCCAGCATTAATCCGGAAAAGATTTACCTGCTTGCTGAATATAATGATGAGCAGGGTAAGGAGTATTTTGACCTGCTGGTAGTTATTCCTGAAACCACGCAAACCGCTTTCAGCCATTATGAACAGGTAATCTCCATGGCCAGTATTGACAATGCCGTGATCAATGTGTCGCTGCACAAATCAGCTTCCCTGCAGCAACAACTGGAAGCAGGCCATATTTTCTACTCACTGGCCTGCACCAGCCAAAACCTGGTGTATGATGATGGAAAGACAGCGTTTCCCGCACTAAAGCCGGGCATGCTGAAAACAAAAGCAGCTACCGCAAGCCACGAATTTGAGGTAGCCCACCAGCGGGCGGAAAACTTCCTGGAAGGCGCCAGTGATTATTACAGGCGGCATGAAGAAGCTATGGCAACTTTTATGCTGCAACAGGCCGTTGAACTGGATATACGCGGGTTGGTAAAGGCGTTGTCAGGCAACTGCCCCAAAACGCATTGTTTCGCTGAGCTAAAAAAGCCCTTGCGGCGTTATGTGCCTGAATTATGGTACCTGTTGTCAGAGGATGAAGCGGAAGAAAACCGTTTGCTGCGCATACTGGAAAAGGCTTACCTGGAAGCAAGGTATTCGGAGCATTTCAATATAAGTGATAATGATTTCACTTTAATAACTGAAGCCACTAAAAAACTGCATGAACGCACGGGGGAAATATTTCGGCGCAAAATCGCAATGCTTAACGCTGAAACCAACCGGGAAAATAAAGAAGCTCATTGCTGATGTTTTAGCATACCGGCATTAAATTTTTAAGTGATGAATAATGATGATATAATAAGAACAAGGTTTCAGAAGCCTTATCACTATTTAATAAAAGGCAATAAAGATGTTTTGAATAAGTTACGTGCTTTTTTCATCAATTTCCAGTTACATATATGCAGGGAAGAGCTGATCCGCTGGCAGCGGCTGGCACTGGCGAATGATCAAAGTGCCTATGATGAAGCATATATGCGGGAAGACATGATGGATTTTGTGGATGCGCTGCTGAAACTGGCGGAAGCGTTTTGGCTTGTATATGAACTGAACAAACCCAGGTACAGAACCAAAAGAATGTGCCTGCTGTACAACAAGATATATTACCTATGTGAAGAAGAAATAAAAAAACCTGGTAAAGTGGTTCTGCGTTTCTGCAAATTATTCCGGCGTAGCTATGCTGTAATTGAACTGATGGATTTACTGGATGCCGTGGTTACTTATACAGGTGTTAAGAAAGAAACACACCGCAATGTGGTGTTGTTTTACCAGTACCTGAAATGGCTGGTATGCCTGGCTTACAGGCTGGAGAAGAAGCAGGATAAACTGCTTGATACGGGAATGCCGTTTAAAGGCAGCAAACCCATCAACAAGCATTAAGCAATAATGCCCTGCAAGAGTTATAATATATTGAATGGCTTTTGAGCAGCCATAGCGGTACCTGCTCTATACCTTGTATATGTTTAAAGGGAAGCCGGTGAAACCATGCATTCCCATGCACTAACTATGGAGGAAGTATGGAGGAGGGTACAAGGAGATACGGAGGAGCCCTGACCCTTATACCCCCTACATCTCAATTTGTCTCATTCATATTTATTCTTAGGTTTTGATGATTGCTTCTAAATTCTCCTGTTGTCGAAATGACGTTCGATGCGTTTTATATTCTGCAGCCATCTTCAATTTTGTAATCCGGGTTGAAATATTTCTTATTCCCGAACCCCGGCGGGCGGGATGCATTCATTATTCAATCTATATCTACAAAAATATGTTGCTCCTCCGGAGCATTTTTTTAAAAAAGTCAACCGGGCGGGCCTGTCTATGTAAAACCTATAAGGTTTTTTGAAACCTTATAGGTTTTTTTGCTGGTTTTTTATAGCTTTAAATATGAACCCGTACCATCAACCACTTCTGCCCAACCAAACTTATCACCTGTTTTCAAGGGCAACAGGCAGCGAAAAATTATTCCTTTCGCCGGAGAATTATTTCTTTTTTCTAAAAAAATTAAAAGAACATACTGATGGCGTTTGCAAAATATATTGTTATGCCCTGCTGCCTAACCATTTTCATTTATTGGCCAAAATGAACAGCGAAGAAAGTATGATAGCACATTTTGAAAAAGTAAAACAGGTTACTTTCAGCCTGCTGCATCATGATATTTGTGATTTTGCCATGGAACGGTTCAGTAATTTTTTAAACAGCTACACCAAAGCCTTCAATAAAACATACCAGCGTAAGGGGTCTTTGTTTATGGATTATATAAAACGAAGCAGGGCAGGGGCAGAAAGCGATTTGACAGGGTATGTATGGTATATTCATAAAAATGCAGTGCACCACCGGTTAACCAAAACAATAGGCGAATGGCCATTTGACAGTTATAAACCTATATTAAGCAATGCGCCCACAAGCCTGTTGCGCAATGAATTATTGGAATGGTTTGGAGGAAGGGAGGCATATATAAAATTTCACCAGCAGGTGGTTTACCCCAAACCGGAGAATGGCCGGTTTTTAGACTTGTAAGGGGCAAACCTATAAGGTTTTTGAAACCTTATAGGTTTTATATAGGTTTTATATTTTTCAACACCCGCATGCCATTTATACAGCACGCTGCATTTAGGAAGATAATTCTCCCGTAAAGCGTTTACTTTTGCACCTCTTTTTTTAAGGTGTACAAATGAAGATGTATAATTTTAATTCAGGGCCGGCCATATTGCCGGCTGAAGTATTGCAGCAGGCTGCCGAAGCGGTTATAGACTTTAACCATATCGGTTTATCTATTTTGGAGATAGGCCATCGTACGGAATGGTTTGTGAATGTGCTGGAAGAAGCCCGTTCGCTGGTGAAGGAACTGATGCAGTTAGATGATTCATACGAAGTGTTGTATTTGCAGGGCGGTGCTACCCAGCAGTTTATGCAGGTGCCGATGAATTTGCTGGATGAAAAAGCAACGGCTGCTTACTGTGATAACGGCATCTGGGGCGCCAAAGCCATAAAGGAAGCAAAGCTTTTTGGCAATGTGCACATTGCCTGTTCCTCAAAAGACCGGGAACATACATATATACCGAGGGAATTATCTGTGCCGCAGGATTCAGCTTACCTGCATTACACTACCAACAATACGGTGGAAGGCACGCAGTGGAATTTTATTCCTGAAGCCAATGTGCCGCTGGTAGCAGATATGAGCAGTGATATCTTTAGCCGTGAAATGCCTTTTTCAAAATATTCGCTCATATATGCCGGGGCGCAGAAAAATGCAGGCGCTGCGGGCGCAACTATTGTGGTGGTAAAGAAAGATATTTTAGGAAAAGTAAGCAGGGCAATACCTTCCATTTTAAATTACAGCAACCATATTGAGGCAAAATCCCTGATGAATACACCATCAGTTTTTGCTGTATATGTGAGCCTGCTCACGCTGCGCTGGATAAAAAAAGAAGGCGGGTTGCCGGAAATGGAGCGCAGGGCGCAGGAGCGTGCCGATCTTTTTTATGATACACTGGATTCATTGGATGCCTTCATGGGCAAGGTGGATAAGCGCGACAGGAGCTTAATGAATGCAACTTTTACCACGCAAAACCCGGAGCATGAAAAACTGTTTTTGGATATATGTAAAAACAATGGCATGGTGGGCGTAAAGGGCTACAGGACTGTGGGCGGGCTTCGGGTATCTATGTACAATTCTTTACCGTTAAGCAGCGTGCAGGTTTTATGCGACCTGATGAAAGATTTTAATGAAAAGCATGGGTGACAATTATTTAACTTTATAAAAAAAGCATGAATATCCTTCCTGAGAGAATTACGGTTGACAAAAACATCCTGGATGGCAAGCCATCTATAAGGGGTAAGAGAATTTCTGTACAAACTATTCTTGAATTCTTAAGCGCCGGAGAAACCCATGAAGAGATATTACATCAATATCCTTCACTTGAAGAGGAAGATATACAAGCCTGTTTGAAATATGCTGCAAATATTTCAGGCATGAGTTACACTATCCAACCAATTATTGTAAATGCCTAAGTATTTGATTGATGTAAATCTTCCATACTATTTTTCTTTATGGAATAATGCTGATTTCGTGCATCAAAGAGATATTGATGACCAGGCTTCAGATGATGAGGTATGGAATTACGCAAAAAAAAATAACCTGACGATTATATCGAAGGACAAAGATTTTTCACTGATGCTGCTATCGTATGGTCCACCCCCAAAAGTGATACATATAAAATTCGGAAATGTAAAAATGAAAACATTCTTTGAATTATTATCTGGTTGCTGGAAAGACGTAGAAGCACTGATTGCAAGCAACAATCTTGTAAACATTTATAAAACAAAAATTGAGGCGATAGTATAAGTAATGGCAATTATTAAACCGTTTAAAGCATTAAGGCCACAGGCGCAGTTTGCAAAGCAGGTGGCGAGTAAGCCGTATGATGTGTTAACCAGCGCTGAAGCAAAAGTGGAAGCGCAGGGTAATCCCAATTCTTTTCTCCATATTACAAAAAGCGAAATTGATTTACCCGAAAGCACTGATATACACAGCGAACCTGTTTATGAAAAGGCGAAAGAAAACCTGGAAGCATTTCGCAAACGCGATGTGTTGTTTTCAGAAAACAAGGAATGTTTTTATATCTACCGCCTGGTGATGAATGGCAGGAGCCAGGTGGGGCTTGTGGCATTAAGCAGCATTGATGATTATGAAAATAACATCATTAAAAAACATGAACTCACGAGGCCGGATAAAGAGAACGACCGCATTAACCATATAAAAACTACCGGCGCACAAACGGGTAATGTATTTCTGGCTTACCCGGCCAATGCTGAACTGGATGCTTTAATTGACAGTTGGATAAGCAAGAAAAGTTCCGTGTATGATTTTGTAGCGGAAGATGGCATTGCACATACATTATGGATTGTGAGCGATGATAAAGTGATCAGCAGCATACAGGAGATATTTGAGAAAAATATACCCTTCACTTATATTGCCGACGGACATCACCGCGCTGCTTCAGCGGCTAAAGTGCGCAAAAGCTTAGGCGATAAAAGAACACCGGCTTCTGATTATTTTCTTACCACATTATTCCCTTCCAGCCAGTTAGAGATAATGGATTATAACCGCGTGGTTAAAACGCTGAACGGTTTAAGCCAGGAAGATTTCCTGCAAAAGCTGGAAGCAGATTTTACAGTGGAAAAAGCCAACTCTGCTTATAAGCCACAGCAACCGCATACGTTTGGCTTGTATATCGGCAATCAATGGTATAAGCTTGCTTCAAAAGAAGGCAGTTATTCCGAAGACCCGATTGGCGTGCTGGATGTAACCATTCTTCAAAACAATGTGCTGGGCAAATACCTTGGCATAGAAGACCAGCGCACGGATAAGAATATTGATTTCATAGGTGGTATCCGCGGCCTGAATGAACTGGAAAAAAGGGTAAACAGCGGCGAATGTGTAATGGCATTCAGCATTTATCCCGTAACCATACAGCAGTTGTTTGATATAGCCGACAGCGGCAGCATTATGCCGCCCAAAAGCACCTGGTTTGAACCCAAACTGAGGGACGGGCTTGTTACCCATCTTATATATGAATAAATTTAACGGGTGATTGATGCTAATGGGCATGATATTTTATGAAGAAAGCGTTTTGATTTCTTTATGATTAAAAGCCGGTATATGAAAAGAGTTTTTTTATTGATTGCTTTGCTTTACAGTTCGCAGTTATTATATGCGCAGCAAACAGTTGAATCCATTCGCAAGCAGGCTACGGCGGCTGCGCAGCAGCAGGATTTTTCCGGCGCTATTCAAACACTCGAACAGGGGCTTGAGCAATACCCTGATAATATTGACCTGCTAAAAGACGAGGCTTATATCGCTTTTATCAGCAGGGATTATCAGCGTTCCATAAAAATAGGTAAATCACTTACAGGCCGTGATGATGCTGATGTGCAAAGCTACCAGATACTCGGCATGGCATATAAGGCCATAGCAGCTTATAAGGATGCGGATAAAATGTATAAGGCTGCACTGAAAAAATTCCCTAAGAGCGGTGTTTTATACAGTGAATATGGCGACATGTACACGCAGTACAATAATAAGCGTGAAGCCATCAACCAATGGGAGAAAGGCATTGCCGCCGATCCCAGTTACAGCGGCAATTATTATTATGCCTGTAAATATTATGCTGATAACAACAATATTTTCTGGAGTAATATTTATGGTGAGATATTCATAAACATTGAAACGCTTACCAAACGCACTACTGAAATAAAAACTGTATTACTGAACAATTATAAAGGCTTGTTTAATAATAAAGCCAATATTGAGGAACTGAAAAATAACGGCAATGATTTTGAAAAAGCTGTTGCATCATCTATGCTTGCCGTTATGGAAAACGAAAGCGGCGATATATCGCCTGAAATGATAACTGCATTCCGGGCAAGGTTTTTATTGAACTGGTCAAATACAAACGCCAATAATTATCCTTATAAATTATTCGACCTGCAATTGAAATTAATGCGTGATGGCATGTTTGATGCTTACAACCAATGGTTGTTCGGGCAGGCCATCAACAAGAATAAATATGACAACTGGGTTTACACGCACGATGAGGAAATGCAGAGCTTCACGCAATACCAGCGCAATGTTTTATTTAAAATGCCGCCGGAACAATATTATGGCAGGATGTAATATCTGTCAACAGTTGTTCTTTCAAGGAAACCTGTTATAAAGTACCTGGCCGTTTATTTATAATGAGCTCCATACAAATTGGGACATAGAAATTTCTTAATACCTGATCTTTATTTTCTGAAGATTTCTTTCAATTAAAACATAACTGAAAAAACTGGCGCAGCATGCAATGAGCAGGAACACATAAAACTGCGCATATTGGGGAATATGCAGCTTAGGCATTCCGGCAATCTTTAAAAAAAGAAGATGAAATAAATACATGCTGAAACTTATAACACCAAGAAAACGAATGGCAGTAATCTCAAAGAAACTTCTTAAAAAATTCAGGCTGCCATACTTAACTGCCATTAAAATAACACACCATACAATAGCATAAGGCAAATAAAATATGGAATCTGCTATCGGGTATTTTTCACCGGGTTTCAGAAACAGGCAGGTATATACAGATGGAATACTTATAATAATGAGCAAACAACAAAACAGGCCCGCATATCCTAAACCTTTGCTTTTAAAAAGCTGCAGGTTGTGGCGTTTTTCCAACACTACTTCATAAATAGATAATAAGGTGCCTGAGAGAAATATAGGGAGATAGCGTACGAGCGTAATTTCATCGTATTTATTGCGCATTTGCAGGTAAACAGATACAATCATTATCGCTAAAATAAATGCAGTTACTTTTTTCAGGTCCCATCGTAAAGCATAATTGCAAAAAGCCATTATTAGCGGCGAAATAAAATAGTACTTAAACTCTACTGCAATACTCCAGAAAATACCAAGTCCCTGTTGCAGTGTAAGGTGCCTGAATATGGTTGGTAAATCATGTATAGGCGATCCAAAACCAACTTTATAACATAAATAAAAAGTAAATAAAGCAATAACATACATCGGGTAGATACGCATAAACCGGCGCAGAAAATAATTCATCCAGAATTTAATATTGGCCTTTCCGTTTACGAAGCCAACAATAATTTGCCGGTCTAATAAATAAGCGCTAAGGACAAAAAATAAAAAAACACCCGGCTTCCCCATTCCTGAAAAGTCTGCATGCTGGAAAGCATATATTTTATCAAGACTGGCATGGCTTACGATAACAAGTAAAACAGCAAGCCCGCGCAAACCGTCCAGCGCTTTAAAATGGTCCTTTTTATCATCGTATGGAAAAATAAGTTTGCGTACATTGAAATTGCGGCTATTGATTTTATTCATTATGCTGATCGGATTTGTTTCATGGGGTGATTATAATAAGTCAATTCATTTTGGTAGTACAAACATATTAAATACAACGCCGTTTTAATGCATTTTTTTATCATTAATAATGCTATAGGAAAAAACCGGTTTTAATGTAAGGCATTATAGCCCCAGCAGTTGCAGGGTCTTCTCGTCTTTCTTCCCGTTAAAGAATTTATCCAGCACAAGCTGGAAAACCTTATCAGCATTGGGCACTAATGAAAATAAGGTCATGCTTGATCTTAGTTTAACGGCATCAGAGCCTCCAAATATTTCACGGGCATTATTGGTATCAAGAGTTAAGAGCACGTTGGATATTTCAACCAGGCGCAAGCCCAGCACAGGATGATTTAAATAAGCGGCTGCTTCATCCATATCTTTTATACCATATTCCATGGAAACGCTGGTAAAGCCCAGGCCTAAAACCTGTGGAAATATGTACCACATCCAATGGGTTTCTTTTTTGCCGTTTTTTATTTCGTTTAATGCAATGTTGTATTCCGCTTCCTGCGCTTCAACAAACCTTTCAAGATTATATGTATCGTTAGATGATTGTGCCATTTAAAATGATGTTGAATTAAGCAAATGTATAAAAGTATCCCGCACTATCGGGAAGCTGGTTGAATTGTTTGTTTAAAAACTTT
The DNA here is from genome assembly GCF_900115755.1 of Parafilimonas terrae. Taxonomy (GTDB): domain Bacteria; phylum Bacteroidota; class Bacteroidia; order Chitinophagales; family Chitinophagaceae; genus Parafilimonas; species Parafilimonas terrae. The sequence goes on along the minus strand of NZ_FOXQ01000006.1, from coordinate 115,391 downwards.
ATATGAACCGGTATATTGGGCGTTGTTCTATTACATTCCCGTTATAAAGCAATGTAAGTATAAAACACAGCTAACCCCGTTAATTGTAATCATGGCGACAGAAGAAATCCCCGGCAAATTTGAGGGCCTTGAATAATCATTTTTGAGCCTGCATTATTTATGAATATTCTCCGCCATTTGCACATCATTCAATACATCAGCCCTTAACATTTGCCAGTGAAAAGTTTTATAGAAATTTTCTGCGTTCTCTTTTCCTCCCTGCTGGCTTAGATGAACCAGCGGCATATCGTTATATAAAGGCCGTGTAATGCTGATAATTGCATCCCAGTGCTTCAATGCATTTTGAAGATGCATAACAGCGTCCCGCTTATATTTTTCATCGCCGGTTGTGCGATAAGTTTGCAATGCAATACCGCCTTTTATCTTCGCGGCAAAATGCAAACCGAGATAACTCCATGTTTTTATATCGGCTACCTCATACATCAATGCTTTATTGTTTTTTGCGCTGATGTTTTGCACAAGCTGCAATGCTTTATTGCAATCCCTTTCAAGCATGGCTGCAAGCTGTGGCGGCGTTGTTTTTGCTTTATCAAAACTTTGCCCGGCCTGAACCTGCTGAACATAATCTTTTATGGATACATAATCCGTATCAAGCGGCGGCTGATTTATTAACCGTTCAACAGAAATATAGCTTACATTTTTGGTAGCTGCATCTAATGCCATCATGCCTTCGGTATATAGAGTAAAGTCCCAGCCGCAATCAAAATCTGATGCAATGCGCAAAGCAGTTGAACCGGCCAATGAAGAAGCTTCCGGCAGTTGTTTGCCCTGCACACCATAACGGCGTGTAAATTCAGCATTGAATATAGCGTCATCCTGCAACGGGTTATATAATAATCTTCCCCATAATTTATAAAACAACCATTGCCGTTCAAATGCATAATGCCAGGGAAGATCATTCTTGTCTTTGGTGAAATAATCTTTGGCAGGAATATAGGTTTCAGAGCCAATTGTATAACCACCGCACCATGACTGGCTGTTGTTTAAAATATGTTCCCGCACAAAAGAAGGCACGCCCCACCGCAGGCAAAAGAAGTCTTCATTACGGGCCGTCCAGGTAACCTTATATACTTCCGGTTCCGGTTTAAAATAGGTATCATACAATTTGCCGCCATGCACCTTAATGAGTTTTGTGGTGGAATGTGCATGCGACCAGTTGAATTTAAGATCAGCCCAAACAGGCATTTCCATAAAGCCCATTGCAGCTTCCTGTTTTATCGCATTGCGGGTAAGTTTTTCGGTTTCAATACTCGTAATGCCCAGTGACCCCGTAGTGCTTGAAAACGGTATGCGGTGTATAAGTTTCGATTTACGGTTAGCCTGCCGCATGCCTTCAATAATGGTTTCTTTCATCCAGTCTTCGCGCTGTTGCGGCGTCATCTCCGCCATGCCTTCACCAAGGGTAAGCCCCATACCGGTAAGCTCAGGATATTCTTCCAGCATTTGCGTTACGCATTCGCGGGTGTATTGTTTTATAATAGCCGAGGTATCGCCCCTTACAAAATAATCATGCTGCAGGTTATCCATAGCAACATTATGCGCTTTGGCAAATTCAGGCGTTACAAATATGTTGAACGGAATGATGTAGGTATCAATCGCCCTTTCATGCGCCATGCGCATAATGGCGTGAAAAAGTGTTTGCCAGGCTTTCATCTCATCATCATTCCAGGGGCTGGCTTCAGGGAAATTTTTGGGTTTGATAAGAAAAGTATAAGGATGCAGGTTCCATAGGGTGAGCGCATTAAAACGGTTCTCTGCCATCATGTCTAAAAATGCTTTCCAGTAAGCCGTATCACGGCAGGTGGTATCGTGCAATGAAAGCGCATAACTGTGGCGGTATGTGTCCCAGGGCAGGTCGTATTTAATAGCCCGGAAAGCAAGAAAAGCTTTCTCCTTTTTTGGTTGGATATTTTCTAAAGCAATGCCGTTGCGCAGGTCTTCCACCACAGAAAGACATCCATAAATCAATGCCCTGTCGCTGCCGCCTGTGATGCTGACCGAATGATTACTATTGTTAACAGAAAAACTTTCCAATGCATAGGCTGAGGTATCAGTGATCAATTGTATTGTATAAACATTGGCTGACCTATCCTGCTTTAAAGCTTCAGACAGGCGCGTTACCGCATAACGCTGGCGTGCGGAAGTTGTATCGTATTGAAAAGTTTGTGATAAACAATTGCCGGCAACCAGCAATAATCCCATAATAAAAGCAATGCTTTTTTTGAACTCTGACATATAGCAACAGGCGGCAATAATGCCGTTATTTTAAAAGCTATAAAGTTAGGGGCTGATGATGAACGGGGAAAGATTATAGTTTATAATTTAAATGCCATGCATAAACATCAATTCCGGCATCATCATATTGTTAGCAGATAATGCCGGAATTAAAATAAATAGAATTTAACCTGTTGTGAAATAATAACTTTTAATACCTGTCCCAGAAAAATGGCGGTTCAATTTGCAAGGCCCTCAGGTAAACATAACCCTGTCCACGGTGATGTATTTCATTGTCTATGAAATAAAGAATATGATTGATAATGGTTAGTTCATATTCACCAAACAATTTAAATTTTTCATGAAAACGCTCTTCCGGAATCTGATTGAAATATTCAGTGATTTTTGGAGTGGCTTCATCCCAATGCTGCAGAAGCGCTGCCTTGGTTTGTATTGAAGAACCAGGATTGAAGGGCTCAGCTTCATTTGTTGCAATGGCTTTTAAGCCAGGCACGGCAATAGCGAGTAATTCTTTTGCCAGGTCTGCAAAAGTCCGCATGCCACCGATGCTGAATTCAAACAATTCTTTTTCTGGAAATTTTTCAATTGCTTTTCTTGTAAGGCCGCGGTGTGCTAACCAATGCTGCAGCATTTCATCTTTGGTAATAATTGGTTTTGTGCTCATTATTTTTATTTTAAAGTTATTGTACAAAATTCGGAAGCCCTGGTGACAACAGTATGTCAGCAGTAAAAATTTGTACATGAATTTTTTGGCTTATTTTAACCACATAGCATTTACTTAACACGGGCCGCTGCTTCTCATTTATGTAAAATTTAGCCACAGATGCACAGATTAAAAGCCGTGCATCTATGGCTATGAATATTGCTTTTGTTTCTGGTGGTTTAATTTAACCACATAGTAATTACTTAACACGGGCCGTTGCTCTTCATTTATGTAAAGTTTAGCCACAGATGCACAGATTAAAAACCGTGCATCTATGGCTGATGAATATTGCTTAACACGGGCCATTTCTCTCATTTATATAAAGTTTAGCCACAGGCACAAATCGAAATCTGTGCATCTGGCTATAAATATTTCCTCTGCTTCCGTATGGTTTATTTCAAAAAACTGAATAAGCTTATTTATTCGTATTCTTGTTCACTGATTCATTTCATTATTCCTGAAGTATTTTTAAGCATGAAACTGAAAGCTATTTTAGTTATTACCGCGGCATTTTTTTCTTTTACTGTTTTTTCACAGTCGTGGCTTCCTGAAAAAAATAACAGCAAGCTTAAAGTGCAGCCTGCGGTGCAGCCCAAGGCTTACGCATTCAACTTGAAAGATGTGCGGCTGATTGATAACAGCCCTTTTAAACATGCTATGGAAATTGATGGCGGTTACTTATTGTCTTTAAGCGCTGACAGGTTACTTACCCGTTTTTATATAAACTCAGGTTTGCCGCCGAAGGATAGCGTTTATGGCGGGTGGGAGAGTGAAGGGCTTTCGGGCCATACATTAGGACATTATTTATCTGCCCTTTCAATGATGTATGCCTCCACCGGCAACGAACATTTTAAACAACGGGTGGATTATATTGTTGACGAGCTGACCAGGTGCCAGGCTGCAAGAAAAACAGGTTATGTGGGCGCTATTCCCAACGAAGATTCTATTTTTTATAAAGTGCAGCGCGGTGATATTAAGAGCGGTGGTTTTGATTTGAATGGCGGCTGGAGCCCCTGGTACACTGTGCATAAAGTAATGGCAGGTTTAGTGGATGCTTATTTGTATACTGATAACAATAAGGCATTGGATATTGTGACAAAGATGGCTGACTGGACAGCGTCTATTGTTGACCCGTTGAATGAAGCGCAACGCCAGAAGATGTTGAAGTGTGAATTTGGCGGTATGAACGATGTGCTGGCAAATATTTATGCCATTACAGGCAATAAAAAATACCTCGATCTTTCCTATAAATTTTATGATGATTTTGTTATGCAGCCATTAGCTGAAGGTAAGCCCGATCCGCTTGCAGGCAGGCATTCCAACACTAATATTCCAAAAGCCATTGGCAGTGCCAGGCAATATGAGTTAACGGCAAACAAAAGCGATGAAACCATTGCAAGCCGCGCATGGAATATTGTGGTGGATAATCATAGTTATGTAACGGGCGGTAACGGCAACTATGAATATCTCGGCCAGCCCGGCAAACTGAACGATGCCCTTAGCGATAACACTGCAGAAAGCTGCTGTATTTATAATATGCTTAAACTTACAGGGCATCTGTTTTCGTGGCAGCCAAAGGCGAGCCTGATGGATTATTATGAACGTGCATTATATAATGATATTCTTGCTTCGCAAAACCCTCATAATGCAATGATGCTGTATTTTGAACCGCTGCGTATGGGCGCTAAAAAACAATTCAGTGATTCAACCAATACGTTTACCTGCTGCGTGGGCAGCGGTATGGAAAATCATTCCAAATACACGGAAGATATTTATTTTGAAGGCGCCGGCGGAAGCTTATATATCAACCTTTTTATTCCGTCCCAGCTTAACTGGAGAAGTAAAAATGTAACTATAACACAGCATACAACTTATCCTGAAAACGGAACAACATCCGTTGTTATATCAACAAAAAAAACAGTTGCATTCGCGGTTAAAATACGCCAGCCGTGGTGGGCAACAACCAGCGCCATAATAAAAGTGAACGGTAAAGAAGTTAAAGCTGAAAAAGATGCTGAAGGCTTTCTTGTCATCAATAAAAAATGGAATGATAATGACAGGATTGATATTGCTTTTGATATGAGTTTATATACCGAAAGCATGCCCGATAATAAAAACCGTGTGGCTTTATTATATGGCCCGCTGGTGCTGGCAGGTAATCTGGGCGATACTATGCCTGATCCTGTTTACGGCACGCCGGTTTTATTAACGGATAACAGGAATGTGAGCGACTGGGTTGTGAAAGATAAAACGGCACCGCTTACTTTTCATACGAAAAATACGGGCAAACCTTTTGATGTAACGCTCACGCCTTTTTATAAGAATATCGATAATCATTACAGTGTTTACTGGGATTATTTTACTAATGCGGACTGGGCTGCAAGGCAGGCTGAATATGAGGCGGAGAAAAAGCACCAGCAGGAAATAGAAGCGCAAACCATTGATAACTTCCGCATTGGTGAAATGCAGCCGGAACGCGACCATAATTTAAAATCAAGCGAGCAATCTTACGTTGACCAGGCTTATGGCCGCTCCGGCCGTGAAGTGAGAAGAGATGGTTTCTTTTCGTTTGATATGAAGGTTGATAACAATAAGCCGGTGGCATTACTATTTACTTATATCGGCGACGATAAAAACAGGAGCTTTGATATCTTGGTTGATGAAGTAAAGATTGCCTCCGTGGAATTGAGCGGAAAAGCAACCGGCAAATTTTATGATGAAGCATATTCAATACCGGAAGGCCTGTTAAAAGATAAATCAACTATTAATGTAAAAGTATTATCAACCAATGGCAAAACTGCAGGGCGTGTTTTTGGTGTGAGGACGATAAGGAAGTGGTGATGTATAATTAATACAAAACGTTGTTTGCATTTAATACAGATACTTAAAAAGTATTAAGTTTGATGTATGAAAACCGTGACACTTACTATTCCTGATACATTAGAAATGGACAATAATGAAATTGCCATGCTGGTTGCGGCACAACTGTATGAACAAGGTAAATTAACATTAGGCCAGGCTGCTGAAGTTGCCGGTTTAACCAAAAGAACATTTGCAGAATTGTTAGGGAAATATAATGTATCTATCTTCAATTATCCCGCTTCTGATTTATTAAGCGACGTAGCGAATGCGTAAAACCGTTCCATCTTATAACTGCATATATAATTCAGTTTTTTGCTTTATCCTTGGGCCCCTTTTATAAGCATAAGCAAAATGATACAAGCTATTTCAATTCATAAAACAGGCAATAAATTATTGGATGAACCCATCCGGTTATCAAAAGAAAGTATAACACTGAACGATGAACTGCAGGATGCCTTGTTACAATACTTTCTTTCATCATTTAAATCAGAAGAATATTACCGGCTTTACCACACAATAGATATTTCTTTAAATGCAGTGTATGCCTGCATTTCAGCCATTTTTGAAAACCCGCAATCACTGCATGAACAGTCTGTAAATATTGCCAAACATTTGTATGATAAAAGCACGCATCCTAAAATAAAAGGCGGTGAATTTTATGTGGCTTATCTTAAAGATTGCCATTTAAACGGTAAAACAATGGATGCGGTTGGCTTATTCAAATCTGAAAATAAAGACACTTATATAGAAGTTGAACCGGTAACAGGCGGTTTTGATATAGAAAGCCGTCAGGGCATTAACATTAATAAGCTTGATAAAGGCTGCCTTATTTTTAATACGGAAAAAGAAAACGGGTTTATATTGTCTGTTGTAGATAATACCAACAAGGGAACAGAAGCCCAATACTGGAAAGATGATTTTTTAGGCGTGCTGATATTGAATAATGATTTTATGCAAACCAATCAATTCCTGGGCATCACCAAACATTTTGTTACCAAACAAATAGATGAAGAGTTTGAAATGAGCAAGGCTGATAAAATTGATTTGCTTAACCGTTCTGTTGATTATTTTAAAAAGCATGACCAGTTTGATAAGGAGGAATTTGAACAGGAGGTTTTCTTTCATCCTAATGTGATAGAATCTTTTCAAAAATTCGACCAGCATTACCGGCAGGAAAATGCAGTGGACCTGGCTGATAATTTTGATATATCCGCACAGGCTGTAAAGCAGCAGGCGCGGGCATTTAAAAGTGTTTTAAAACTTGATAAGAACTTTCATATTTATATTCATGGCAACCGTGAACTGATAGAACAGGGCATTGATGAAAACGGCAGAAAGTATTATAAGATTTATTATGAGCACGAAGCCTGATTTTTAAGTATAAACGGCAGCAGCTCAACTTAATCCAGCTTCAATACCGCCAGGAACGCTTCCTGCGGCACTTCTACGTTGCCAATTTGCCGCATGCGTTTTTTGCCTTCTTTTTGCTTTTCCAGCAGCTTGCGTTTACGGCTTATATCGCCGCCATAACATTTAGCTGTAACATCTTTTCTAAAAGCGCTGATGGTTTCACGGGCGATTATCTTGGCGCCAATGGCCGCCTGTATGGCAATCTGGAATTGCTGCCGCGGTAAAAGCTCTTTTAGTTTTTCGCAAAGCTTGCGGCCAAAGTCCTGGGAACGGCTGCGATGAATTAAGGCACTTAAAGCATCCACTTTCTCGCTGTTCAACAAAATATCCATCTTCACAATATCTGCTTCGCGGTAACCGATAGGTGAGTAATCAAACGAAGCATAACCGCGTGTCTGGCTTTTCAGCTTATCATAAAAATCAAATACGATTTCGGTGAGCGGCATTTCAAAAATAAGTTCAACGCGGGTAGTGGTTAAATAAGACTGGTTGATAAGAATACCGCGTTTACCCAAACACAAGGTCATAATGTTGCCGATATATTCCGGCAGCGAAATTACCTGCGCTTTAATATACGGTTCGTCAATATGATCAAGCTTTGTGGTATCAGGCATTTCTGCCGGGTTATTTACAATCAGTTTTTCACCTTTCGTGGTGTAAGCATGAAAACTTACGTTGGGAACAGTTGTAATTACAGTTTGGTTGAATTCACGTTCCAAACGTTCCTGAATAATTTCCATGTGCAGCAAGCCCAAAAAGCCGCAGCGGAAACCAAAGCCCAGAGCCTGTGAAGTTTCAATTTCATACGTAAGTGAAGCATCATTCAGTTGCAGTTTATCCATGCATTCACGCAGCTCTGCAAAATCATCTGTTGATACGGGATAAATGCCCGCAAACACCATCGGCTTCACTTCTTCAAAACCTTTAATAGGCTCGCCGGGGTTTCCGGATAATGTAATCGTATCGCCCACCTTTACTTCTTTGGCGTTCTTTATGCCGGTAATAATATAGCCCACATCGCCGGTTTTTACTTCATTCGCCGGCTGCAAACCCAGTTTCAGAATGCCCACTTCATCCGCTTCATATTCAGCATCTGTTGAAATAAACCTTATTGTATCGCCTTTTTTTATAGAGCCGTTAAACACTCGGAAATAAGCAATAATACCGCGAAAACTGTTGAACATGCTGTCGAATATCAAAGCCTGCAAAGGCGCTTCGGGGTTGCCCTTTGGTGCGGGAATGCGTTCAACAATAGCGGTTAAAATTTCTTCTATGCCAATACCATTCCTGGCGCTGGCCAGTAAAATTTCTTCTTCTTTACAACCTATCAGGTCCATTACCTGGTCTTTCACCTCGGCAATCATAGCGCCATCCATATCAATTTTATTGATAACGGGAATTATTTCCAGGTCGTTTTCAATAGCCAGGTATAAATTACTGATGGTTTGCGCCTGGATGCCCTGGGTGGCATCCACCAACAGCAAAGCGCCTTCGCAGGCAGCCAGGGCGCGGCTCACTTCATAGCTAAAATCAACGTGGCCGGGGGTATCAATGAGGTTGAAAGTATATTGTTCGCCATTATGCACATAATTCATTTGAATGGCATGGCTTTTAATAGTAATTCCTTTTTCACGCTCCAGGTCCATATCATCCAGTACCTGGGCCATCATTTCCCTTTCACTGATAGTTTTGGTGTGTTCCAGCAACCTGTCTGCAAGCGTGCTCTTACCATGATCTATATGCGCAATGATGCAGAAATTCCTGATCTTCTTCATAAGCGGCAAAGATAATGTTGGGTTTGTTAATTCCTTTGAAATGCTTGCGGTGTGAATAAGCTGTTTGCAATGATTTTTTGGAGGCGGCAGTTGAAGGGATGGTATTATAGTTAGCCTGCCCTGATTTTGGGAAGTCATTCTCTTATGCTGCATAAGCTTTATTCAGCAAAAGATTTTATTTCAGGTATTATTCGACCGGATTTATCCATTACTATTATTATTGTTGTAGAATATGGTATTTATTAAAATTGGAAATTGTCTTTTGTGCAATAGAATTTTGGTGCATCTTCATAAAGAATACAACCTGCAAGAATAACTTTATTCCGCTTTGCCTGCTTCATAAGTTTACTACCAGGTAATCCATAAATTATCGGAATTAAATATTTTGAACGGAAGCAGATAGGGCAAATTTCCTTTTGCTGAAATTCTTTATAGAATTTATCATTTGGGATTTTAATACTGTAAACAGAGTCGGTACAAACCCCATCAATAAATCTGAAAACTTTGCTTTTCCAATCTGGCCAAATCAAATAAAATATTCTGTGATTTGGATTGCTTAAATCAATATTTATTGGGTTGTATAAATCTGCCTTGGAAGTATCATTTATAAGAGGAAAAATTATGCGTCCATCCTTCGGGAATAAACTGTCTTGTAATATTATGCGCCCATGAAAAACCGATTGTGCTGTTGATGCCAGGGAAAATAATAGAGTTGAGATTATTATAAATACTCGCATATATTTCAATAAATGTCCTATGATCCAAATTTGTGTTCCGTTTTAGTTTAATATAAGCAATAAAAGAAACATCGGTTATCTTGCAATTCGAAGTTAAGCATCCTGCATATTTCGAAATGTAAGATACTGCTAAACATTAAACATAAACCAGCCTGCTTTAAAAACACGAAACTAAAAATGCAAACGCCCGTTGCAATATTTAATAATCGCACCCGGAACATGGGCATCCCTCTACACTTGTGGAGAGGGAACGAGGGTGAGGGAAAAATCATCACATGAAATGAGCCATAACAAAAAGTTGATGCCAACCGAAGATGTTCATAGGCGAATTCCATGTGGCCTTAAAAAATAAAAATTCATCACATGAAACAAACATTCTTACTGCTGCTTTTTGTTGCGCCCCTGTTTTGCCTTGCGCAAAATGTAATGACGCCCGAACTGCTATGGAAACTCGGAAGAGTGAATGCCACCGGTATTTCAAAAGATAAAAAATATATTGTGTATGCTGTAAGCACACCGGATGTGGCAACGAATAAAAGTTCCACCAAAGCCTGCCGCGTTCCCATTGGCGGCGGCGCAGCAGAAGAAATTACCAATGCAGATACGCTTGTGCCTAACACACATATTTCACCCGATGGCAAATGGCAGATAAGCGCTGCTGATGTAAAGCTGATGAATGTATTTGGCAGCGATTATTACCCTGGTTTGCCAAAGAGTAACGCCATGATCTATAACTCCCTTATGTACCGCCATTGGGATGAGTGGGAAGATGGAAAATTCAGCCATATATTTTTAAACAAAACAGGTGATACGGCAAAGAAAGACCTGATGGCCGGCCAGTCTTACGATTGCCCGCAAAAACCTTTTGGCGGCGATGAAGATTTTATATTTAATCCCGATGGAAAACATGTGGTGTATGTAACCAAGCCAAAACAGGGAACAGCTTACACTATTAGTACAAACACTGATTTGTTTGAGTATAATATTGAAACCGGCGAAACAAAAAATCTTACAGAAGGTATGATGGGCTATGATATCAATCCTGCTTACAACAGTAAAGGGGAGTTGGCATGGCTAAGCATGAAACGTGATGGCTATGAATCGGACAAGCAGGATATAATTGTTTCCGATGGCATTACTAAGATGAATTTAACCGGCAGCCGCGATGACATTCACGTGGAAAGTTTTAAATGGAGTGATGATGGTAAAAGAATATATTTTATTGCGCCGGTTGATGGTACGCTGCAATTATTTGAAGTGAATTATCCGGGTAAAACAAGAATGGCAGTTGTGGTTCGCCAGGCAACAAAAGGTGATTTTGATATAAGCAGTATTGTTGGTGAAGTAAACAATGTTTTATATGTAACAAAAACAGATTTCAACCATGCAACAGAAATTTATTCGTTGGATGTTAAGTCTTCAATGCTTAAACAAATAACGCATGTGAATGATGATATTTATAATTCGCTTGCTTTATGCTCCTGGAAGAAAAGATATGTTACAACAACGGATAATAAACAAATGCTGGTTTGGTTAATACTGCCGCCCAACTTCGATTCAACCAAAAAGTATCCAACGCTTTTGTATTGCCAGGGCGGCCCGCAAAGCCCGGTTTCGCAGTTCTATTCTTTCCGGTGGAATTTTCAGTTAATGGCTTCCAATAATTATATAATTGTTGCGCCCTGCCGTCGCGGTATGCCGGGCTTTGGCACTGCGTGGAATGAAGCGGTAAGCAAAGACTGGGGCGGCCAGGTTTTGCAGGATTATCTCAATGCTATAGATGATGCTTCCACTTTGCCTTATGTTGATACTTCAAAACGCGGCTGTATCGGCGCCAGTTTTGGCGGCTTCAGTGTGTATGCTTTGGCTGGCATACATAACCATCGTTTCAAAACTTTCCTGGCGCATGATGGTGTGTTTGATTTCAGGAGCATGTATGGCACCACTGATGAAATGTGGTTTGAAAACTGGGAAAAAGGCGGGGCTTACTGGGAATTGAATAATGCTGTTGCCCAACGATCCTTTAGTCAAAGCCCGAGCAATTTTGTGCAGAACTGGGATACGCCGATTATGATTGTACAAGGCGGTAAAGATTACCGTGTGCCCATTGAACAGGGCCAGCAGGCTTTCCAGGCGGCACAGTTAAAAGGTATTAAAAGCCGTTTTTTGTATTTGCCTGATGAAAACCATTGGGTATTGAAAGCGCAGGATGCGTTGGTTTGGCAGCATGAATTTTTTAAATGGCTGAAGGAAACGTTGGAGTGATCATCTGCGCCGGAGCTTTAATTCCTTAAATAATTTGGCAAAAATCTATTAAAGGATATTGCCACAGATGCATAGATAAAAATCTGTGTATCTGTGGCAACCAAAATAGAATTTACAGCGGCATAATTCGGCTTTTCATTCCTTCTTCTGCTCATTCGGGATTACCTTTGCCGCGAAAAATTTTTTATATGGAATACAGAATAGAAAAAGACACTATGGGCGAAGTAAAAGTGCCTGCCAATGTTTACTGGGGCGCTCAAACCGAACGCAGTGTTGAAAATTTTAAGATTGCACAGGATATTAATAAAATGCCCAAACCTGTTATTGAAGCTTTTGCCTATCTTAAAAAAGCGGCTGCGCTTACCAATTTTGAACTGGGCGTTTTACCGGCAGAAAAGAAAGATGCCATTGCCGCTGTGTGCGATGAAATCCTTGACCATAAATTAGACGACCAGTTTCCGCTTGTGGTGTGGCAAACCGGCAGTGGCACACAAAGCAATATGAATGTGAACGAGGTGGTTGCTTACCGTGCACATGTATTGCATGGCGGTAAATTAACCGATAAAGAAAAATTCCTGCACCCGAATGATGATGTAAATAAATCACAGAGCAGCAACGATACTTTTCCCACAGCCATGCACATTGCTGCCTATAAAATATTGGTTGAAAAAACCATTCCCGGCCTGGAAAAACTGCGTGACACTTTAAAGGAAAAGAGTAAGGCTTTTATGCACGTGGTAAAAATAGGCCGTACCCATTTTATGGATGCCACGCCGCTTACACTGGGCCAGGAATTCAGCGGTTATGTTTCGCAACTGGACCATGGTATAAAAGCTATTAAAAATGCATTGCCGCATTTATCAGAGCTGGCGCTTGGCGGCACAGCTGTTGGCACGGGCATCAATACTCCAAAAGGCTATGCTGAACTGGTGGCAAAGAAGATTGCTGAATTAACCGGGCTTCCTTTCATCACCGCAGAAAATAAATTTGAAAGCCTTGCAGCACATGACGCTATTGTGGAAGCGCACGGCGCTTTGAAAACCGTTGCAGTTAGTTTAATGAAAATTGCCAACGATGTGCGCATGCTTTCTTCCGGGCCAAGAGCAGGTATTGGTGAAATTCATATTCCTGATAATGAGCCCGGCTCATCCATCATGCCCGGCAAGGTAAATCCAACGCAATGCGAAGCATTAACCATGATTGCGGCGCAGGTATTGGGTAACGATGTAGCCATTAATATTGGCGGCGCAACAGGCCATTTTGAACTGAATGTTTTTAAGCCGATGATGGTTTATAATTTTTTGCATAGTGCAAGGCTGATAGGAGAGGGCAGTGTTTCTTTCAATGACAAATGCGCTGCTGGCATTGAACCCATCGAAGCTAATATTAAAAAGCATGTGGATAACAGCCTGATGCTGGTTACAGCGCTGAATACAAAAATCGGGTATTACAATGCGGCAGCCATTGCGCAGGATGCGCACAAACGCGGCATTACCTTAAAGCAGGCAGCGCTTGAATATAAACTCAAAGGCCTTGATTTTGAGCACATGACATCTGAGCAATTTGATGAATGGGTAGTGCCTGCGAATATGGTGGGTGAATTAAAAAACTAAGTTCATTAATGTGCGGACAATTTATTAAGATTGCCGCACGTTATTAAACCCGAACACTATTGTACATGAACAGAAATCTTGTATATCTATTTGTAATAACCTGCTTCCTGGCATTTTTCTCCTGCCAGAAGGAATACAGTTTTGAAAAAGGCAATACCATCCCCGCAGAAGGAAGTTTATGGGATTCTTCCGGCGACTGTCTTCCCAGCACCGTGCATGGTACGTATTATAATGGCGTTACGCCGGGCGGCGATACAGCGTATGTTGAACTTCAGGTAAATGTTACAAAAACCGGTGGTTATAATATAAAAACAGATACGGCAAACGGGTTTAGTTTTTCCGATTCCGGGTATTTCAGCAATACCGGGGTTAACACCATACAGTTGAAACCTTCAGGCCATCCTATACTTGTGGGCACTTCCACATTTAATGTAAGTTTTGACAGTACGGTTTGTTCATTTGCAATTAATGTGCAGGACAGCACCGGAACGGGTTTGGGCGGAATTGATACAACAGGAAATAGTGATACATCCCAGGTTCAAGCAGGCACATGGAAGTTTACACAAGGTTCGTTAACTTTTACCGGTACTATTGATACATCTTCAAAAGATAATTCATCCGGCGTGGCAACTATTCTGCTTGTGGCCGGTTCAACTGCCACCAAGGATACAATCCTGAGCCTGAATTTCCTTATTGCAGCGTCTGATATTCAGCCAGGTACATATACTTCTGCCAAGAATGGAGTTGTATTTAATTTTATAGATGCAACATCCATTATTAGCCCGATTTATACAGCAAGCCTTTTAGATGCGGGGACAGATTTCGCTATTGTGGTTACTTCGTATGATGCAATAACAAAAGAAATGAAAGGAACATTTTCCGGGCACGTACTTACAAGCTCGGGTGCTGTTGTGCCAATTACAAATGGCATTATAGACATATTCTTTCCTTAAAAAGTAATAGACATAATTGTCGCAATAAATTCATGTATAGAATTCAATGCGTCCCAAATCGGGGCGCATTTTTTTGGGAATGTGACCTGGATTGCGGGGATATTTACACCGCCTTCACCCTGTCATCAATTTCCGCCGGGGAAGTTTTAATAGGTTCTTCGTTGTGTGTATGCTGCGGAAAGAATTTCTTCTGCCAGATAAGCAACGCAATCACGCCGATTGAAATGGAAGAATCTGCCAGGTTAAATACCGGGCTGAAAAATTCAAACACATCTCCGCGCCAGCTTGCTATGGGAAACCAGGAAGGATAAGTCGTTTGGATGATGGGAAAATACAGCATATCCACCACCTGCCCGTGAAAGAAGGAAGCATAACCGCCGGCTGCAGGAAACAAGGTTGCCACAGTAAAAGGATTGCTGCCGCTGAATATTAAACCATAAAATAAACTATCGATTAAGTTGCCGAAAGCACCGGCATAAATTAAGGCAGCGCAAATAATAAAACCTTTATGGTATTTCTTTTTAATGATCTGGCTTAAATAATAAGTGCCGAATATTACCGCTACCAGCCTAAAAAGCGTTAGCAGAATTTTACCCAAACCGCCGCCAAATTTCAAACCCCAGGCCATGCCTTCATTTTCAACAAAATGCAGGCGAAACCAACTGCCGATAACGTTATGCTCTTCACCAAGAACGTAATTTAATTTTATGTAGAATTTAAGCGCCTGGTCTGCAACGAGTATTAAAATAATTAGCAGCGCTACGTGTTTGCCTTTCATTATTTGGGAGAGTATTAAGGGCGCAAATATAATGGTTAAAGATGTGAGTTTTTGTTAAGCTTATTGGTATAATTTACCGTTCAACACCCGCATTATCAGTTCCTGCATTCATTTAAAAAAATCTTAAGGCTGTTTTAGTTATTCTCTTATTGTAAAACTAAGTTTGCCGAAATACTTATAAACTTAGCTTATGAGGAAAATATTTTCAGTCTTTGGTACAGCAATATTTATGGTAACAACGGCAACTGCACAAATAGATGCAGGTTTGCTGCGCTATCCGGATGTTTCAAAAACACAGGTGGTTTTTGCCTATGCAAATGATATATGGATCGTTTCAAAAAACGGCGGAACAGCTTATAAATTAAGTTCGCCTCCCGGCCCTGAAACCTGGCCAAAATTTTCACCTGATGGAACTAAAATTGCTTTCTCCGGTAATTATGACGGCAATACAGATGTGTATGTGATGCCTGCAACAGGGGGCGTGCCGGTGCGCTTAACGGCACATGATTACCCGGATCGGGTTGTTGACTGGCAGCCCGATGGCAAGCATGTATTTTTTGCTTCCATGCGCGAAAGTGGCAAGCAGCGTTTTAACCAGTTTTATTCCGTTGCCGATACCGGCGGCATTGATACAAAACTGCCTTTTGCTTATGCTGAATATGGTTCTTATTCGCCTGACGGACAGCAGATGGCATTAAATTTCCGCACACAGATTGGCCGTAACTGGAAGCGTTACCGCGGCGGCTGGCGTTCTGATATTCATGTTTATGATTTTAAAGACACTACTTCTGCAAATATTTCCGGTAAGAGCGATGCCGGTTATGAATATCCCATGTGGAGCGGCGATCATATTTATTTTATTTCAGACCGCGGCACTGATTTACGCATGAATTTGTGGAGATATAATATCAGCAATAAATCATTTGAACAGCTTACCCATTTCACAGAGTATGACATTCATTACCCATCATTAGGGCCGGATGATATTGTATTTGAGAATGGCGGTAAACTGTATTTATACCCGCTGACAGGCGGCGCCCCAAAAGAAATAAAGATACAGGTGGTTGCCGATGAAGCGCCGCTAAAGCCTTACATGCTAAATGTGAGAAGTTACTTTACGCATCCTGCTATTTCCAATGATGGTAACCGTGTGCTGATTGAATCGAGAGGAGAGATTTTCTCATTGCCTGCAACAGAAGGTGTAGTAAAAGATATTACGAATACTCCGGGCAATGCGGAACGTTATCCGGTTTATTCACCCGATGGCAAAAGCATTGCTTACTGGAGCGATAAAAGTGGTGAATATGAATTGTGGGTTATGCAAACCGGTAATGAAAATTCAGCCAGAAAAATAACCAGTTACGGCCCCGGTTTCAGGTATGCGTTAAACTGGAGCCCCGATGGCAAAAAACTGGCATTTATTGATAAGGCCATGCAGGTAAAAATTGTTGACGCGGCCACCGGCACCACAGCAGACGTTGCACATGGCAAACGTCTTACGCATGGTGCGCTTGAATATTTTACATTTAGCTGGAGCCCCGACAGCCGCTGGCTGGCCTTTACGCTTGACGAAGAAAATAATCATAACAGCGTATTTATTTATGATTATAACAGCAGTCAGTTGCACCGCGCAACAAGCGGTTTTTACAGTTTTTACAACCCGGTATTTGATCCCGAAGGTAAATACCTGTATGTGCTTACCAATCAGGAATTCCAGGCTTATTACAGCGATGTTGACAATTCTTTCGTATATGCCAATTCCACTAAAGTAGGAGCCATCAGCCTTCTTCAGAAAACGCCTTCTTTGCTTTATCCTAAAAATGATACGATAAGTATTGAAGAAGATAAGCAGAAAGAAGATTCAGCCGCCTCATCTTCAAAAAAAGGAAAAAAAGATAAAGACAATAAGAAGGAGGATAAAGCGGATAAAGATGATGATAAAGCCGTGAAAATTGATTTCGATGGCTTTGAAGGAAGGCTTGAATTTTTGCCAATTACACCGGGTAATTACTCCGGCCTTAGCGCGGTAAAAGGCAAAATCCTGTATGTAAAAATGCCGAATACAGGTTCAGAAGAAGAAAATCCAGCTTTAAAATATTTTGATATTGAAGACAGGAAGGAGAAGAAAATCATTGATAATGTGGGAAGATATATCCTGGCGGGCAATGGTGAAAAAGCGTTGGTGCAGGTTGGCAACGACCTGGCTGTAATAAAGGTAAGCGAAGGCGCCGATGCGAATAAGAAAGTGCCGCTGGGCGATATGCAGATGAACGTTAATCCGAAAGAAGAATGGCAGGCTGTGTTTAATGATGCATGGCGCATTGAACGGGATTATTTTTATGACAGCACCATGCATGGCGTAAACTGGGTGCAGGTAAAACAACGCTATCAAAAAATGCTGGATGATGCTGCCACCAGATACGATGTTGATTTTATCATCGGTGAAATGCTGGGTGAGTTAAATGCTTCACATACTTATCATGGTGTTGAGCCAACTGAAAGAACGAAGCATATTGCCGTTGGTTATCTTGGTGTAAACTGGCAGGCCGAAGGCAACTATTACAAAATTGAAAAAATTATAAAACCAGCGCCATGGGATGGTGAAGTGCGTTCGCCACTGGATAAGCCGGGCATCGATATAAAAGAAGGCAATTATATTCTCGCAGTGAATGGCATACCATTAACCACGGCACACGAACCATTTACAGCTTTTGAAGGTTTTTCCAATAAAACCATTGAGTTAACTTACAATGATAAACCATCGTTTACCGGCGCAAAAAAGGCTATTGTGCAAACAATGGATGATGAAGGCAGGCTGCGTTATCTTAACTGGATAAATGAGAACCGCAAGCGGGTTGAAGCTGCAACAAACGGCGAAGTTGGTTACATATATGTTCCAAGCACCGGCGTTGACGGACAAACGGAATTGCTGCGCCAGTTTAATGCACAATGGGATAAGAAAGCATTAGTGATTGATGAGCGTTTTAATGACGGCGGCCAGATACCAGACCGTTTTATAGAAATCCTCAATCGCACACCATTGGCTTATTGGGCTGTAAGGGATGGCGAAAACTGGCCCTGGCCACCATTTGCCAATTTTGGCCCGAAGGTGATGCTGATTAATGGCTGGAGCGGATCAGGCGGAGATGCTTTCCCTGATTTCTTCAGGAAGAAAGGGCTGGGCCCGCTGATTGGCAACCGCACCTGGGGCGGATTGATAGGCATAAGCGGCGTACCCGACCTTATTGATAACAGCAGCATAACAGCCCCGAGTTTCCGTATGTATAATCCCGACGGAACATGGTTTAAAGAAGGACATGGCGTTGACCCGGATATTTATGTGGATGAAGACCTTGCCGCCATGGCCAAAGGCATCGATCCGCAATTAGAGCGTGCCATCACCGAAATAAAATCATTGATGCAAAAGCAAGGATATAAAGTACCGGCAAAACCGGCTGCTGAACCAAGATAATTTATTGAAAATGCTTTCAGGCGTCCTGTATCTTAAAAGTGCAGGACGCTTTTGGTTTAATTATGAATGTTAGTCAAAAAAACCTGCGGGCGAAATATCAAAGTGTTAAACCGTTAAAAAATCAATTGATAAAACGAAAGAAAATAGTAAAGCAGGTTATTCGGATAGCAGTATTGGCTATTATCCTCATGAATATTGTTGCGATTTTTCATTCATATAAATTCACCCATTTTGCTGATACTAATATTGAGAAAACCCAAACACCTGAACAACTGCAATTTGGTGGAAAGCTGAAAGCACTTTTTTTTGGAGTTAATAACCCAAGGCCAATCAATAAAACCAAGCCCGGCGGTTATTATGAAACGATCCATCTTCAAAGCAACAAAAAAATTGAATGCTGGTATTTAACCAAGCGTGATGGAATGAGAGCTGATACTGTTAAAGGAACGGTTATACTTTGTCACGGTTATGGGGGAGAGAAATCTTCAATGCTTGATAAAGCTGAAATTTTTGGCAACCTGGATTACAACACCTTCCTGGTTGATTTTATGGGAAGCGGCGGCTCTGAAGGAAACACTACAACCATAGGGTTTAAAGAAGCAGAACAGGTAAAAACAGCCTATGATTACCTGGTAAATAAAGGCGTGAAGAATATTTATCTTTTTGGTACATCAATGGGTGCAGTTGCTGTAATGAAAGCTATAAAAGATTATGACTTAAAGCCTGAAGGAATAATTATAGAATGCCCGTTTGGCACAATGTATAAGACGGTATGTGCCCGGTTTAATAATATGAATGTTCCAACTTTTCCAATGGCCGGGCTTCTCGTTTTTTGGGGCGGGGTTCAAAATGGTTTTTGGGCATTTAACCATAATCCTGAAGACTACGCAAAAGAAATAACCTGTCCTGTTTTACTTCTGTATGGCGAAGAAGACAATAATGTGAGCAGAAAAGAGATAGATATTATTTATTCAAACCTGCCTGGCAAAAAAATGCTGAAGACATATCAATTTGCAGGGCACGAAAACTATTTGAATAAATATCGAACAGAATGGACGCACGACATAGAGCAATTTCTTGATGATAATTAGAAAGCTAACCCTTGCACTGCATACATAAAGACGCTTTCTGCAAGTTCAACTGAACTGTATTACTTATCTCTGTTTGTTATTGCATATTTAATACCACCCAGCAGCAGGTCTAAAAAAAGCGGGTCGGTATAACATTCTTTAGTATGGCCAAGCCCCAGGAAAAAGGAGCGCCCGCCGTCATAATTGTGATACCAGCAAACCGGGTGGTAGTTGCCGTTTTCCCCACCGGCATAACTCTTCTCATTCACTGTTAAAAGCACATGTACGCTATCCCAGTTGGTTTGCTTGTAATTATACCATTCATCAAAATGTTTCCAGGATGCGGGCAACTCTTTTGTTGCAATAAAATTTTTATCTGTAACAGTTAATTCAGCTTCCTGCGGTTTTGGATGGTTCTTAAAATAAGCGCCCACAAGCTGGTTGTACCAGGGCCAGTTATACAATGCATCTGAGCCTGCATGCACACCCACATAACCCTTTCCGGATTGTATAAAATGCACAAAAGCCGCTCTTTGCGCCTCGGTAAATAAAGTGCTGCTTTCATCTGCTGTGTTCAAAAAAACTACGGCAGCATATTGTTTTAAGTTTTGATCAGTAAAAGCGGCGGCATCCCTTGTGGTATCAACACCAAAACCATTACGCTTTCCTAAAGCCTGAATGGCAGCCATGCCTTCGGGTATTGACTCATGATAGAAACTGGTAGTTTTACTAAATACCAATATTTTAGGCGACTGGGCAAATATTGTATTCATAAAAAAAATGGCAAAGAAGGTGCATACCAGGGTGTTTAATTTAATCATTTTTCTTGCATTTTATAAGCGGTGAAATTAATACATTAGGATAACACTTACTTTCGCCATGCATGGCAGTTACAAAAGATTATTACCGCGTATTGAATGTAAAATCATCAGCAACAATTGCAGAAATAAAAAGAGCCTACCGGCAGCTTGCTATGTTGTATCATCCAGATAAGAATCCCGGCGATGCCATTGCCGCTGCCATTTTCACGGATGCGGCAGAAGCCTATAAAGTGCTTGGTGATACGGACGCAAGGAAGCGTTATAATTATGAGCGTTATTTAACTGCCGAAGAAGAATATAAACGCCCGGCTGAAACAATTGAAACATTAATACAGCGTATTGGGAAAATAAATGCGGATTTAAAAAATACAGACCCTTTCCGCTTTAATAAAAATGCCTTGCTGTATGCATTGCAGCAGTTAATACCTGATGATATGCAACTGCTGCCAAATACAAATAAATCATTACTTAAACAATTTTTACGGCAGGTAAGTTTTGCGGCGGGCTACCTATCAACACATCAAACAAAA
Source organism: Parafilimonas terrae (assembly GCF_900115755.1). Taxonomy (GTDB): domain Bacteria; phylum Bacteroidota; class Bacteroidia; order Chitinophagales; family Chitinophagaceae; genus Parafilimonas; species Parafilimonas terrae. The sequence continues at coordinate 94,107 of NZ_FOXQ01000006.1, read as the reverse complement.
CAATTGATTGAATTAATGCAGCCTTTATATACCGATCATGAATGGCTGCAACATGAATTGAATATGTTATTGCGACAGCAACATAAACAGGAGCGATGGGAAAAATATAAAATTGTTTTAGCCGTTGTGCTTGCTGCGGTTTTATGTTTAATTATTTTTTTAGTGGCAGCCAGATAACATGTATTGCACGCTCATTATAACACGTTATCCTAAACATCTCAGCATATTTGGTTTTTTGTCAATGGCTTTGTTCCGCCTGCCTTTATGGCTAAATAAAAAGATTAAATTCTTTAAACTAATGGGCAGCGGAAAGAATGGAACGTTTGATATTCATCCTGATTTAAATCAATGGGCATTATTATTTACGGCAGATGATGAAACAACAAAAGCACCGGGATTCCTTTCCCGCTATTGGAACTTGTTTAGATGTGATATAAAAGAATTTTTATTGCAACCGATAGAAGGCTTTGGTTTATGGGATGGAAAAAAAGTTTTTGGAGAATTATCGAGAGAAACAATGTATGACGGGCCGGTAGCTGTATTAACAAGGGCAACCATACGATTAAGCCGTCTAAAAAATTTCTGGAGTAATGTTGATGCTGTAGCAGATATAATGCCTTCAGCAAAAGGCTTAATTGTTTCTTATGGGATAGGCGAGGTGCCGTGGATAAAACAGGCAACATTCAGTATCTGGGAAAATAAAACTGCTATGAAAAATTTTGCATACGGCTTGCAACAACATAAAGAAGTAATTCATAAAACCCGCAGTGAAAACTGGTATAAAGAAGAAATGTTTGTGCGCTTTCGTGTACTGCGCATAGAAGGTTTTAACGAAAGCATTGCCATAAAAAAGCTTACCTTGCAAGCCACTTATGAAGAAGCATAACCTGCTCGCCATTTTTCTTAATCTTACCTAACGTGCAGCACAGCCGGCCTTTGTTTATTGCTGCATTATTCTTCTTCACTAATCAAAAAATATTTTATGAATGATAACAACTATTATATAGAATCAGAAATTGGTACGCTTAGAAAATTAATTATACACAGCCCTGACGGAGGCATTGGAAAAATAATACCGGGCACTTTTGCCGATAACTTATACGATGATATTGTTCATCTAAAAAGCATGCAGAAAGAATACAATCACTATGTAATGCTGCTGTTGTATTTTCTTGATCCTGCTAAAATTGATTATATAAAAAATTGCCAGGCTTCTGCCGATGAAAAGCTGAAAGCTAATTGCTTCATTCCCGGTAAGAAAGAATATTTCAATTCAGATAAAGTGCTTGAAGTGCAGCATTTATTAGAGTTGATATTGAAAGATGAAAAAGTAAAGCTTCGTTTAATTTCAGCCGTTTGTTCGTATGAAGAATCAAGCCATAAAACACAACTGCAGCTTGAGGCCATTGATGACACAGCCCTGCTTGCAAAAATTTTGATCAGTGGCATTCTGCCCAAAGAAGCAAGCGGTTCGCATGAAGACCAATACATCTTTCCGCCCATACCCAATTTTATTTTTACAAGGGATATCGGCATTATGATTAAAGACCACGTTCTTTTAAGCCGCATGGCCACCACGGCGAGAAAACGCGAATCGCTCATTACAAAATTTCTTGCCATGTATTTCCTGTTTAAAGAAGACCCAAACAAGGTGATGGAAGTGATTGAAGACAGTGATTTCTTTTTATATGAAGAGATGGAACGCAAAGCACGTTTTATAAGCATTGAAGGCGGCGATATTATGATGATACACCCGCAACATTTAATTGTCGGGTGCAGCGAAAGAACTTCATCCAATGCCATCAATGAAATCATCCATACTATATTTTCAAAGGATCTCGGTATTGAAAAAATTTCTGTTGTAAAAATTGCAAAAAACCGTGCGCAAATGCACATTGATACCATTTTCACCCAGGTGAAGCGAAATGTTTGGGTGTTGTATGGAAGGTATTCTGAAAATATTATTGCTGCTGAAAATAAAGTGAAACAGTCTTATTTAAGGCGGCTGATGCACCAGCCGGATTTAGTAGGTATTGAAGAGCCGGAGATATTGCAGTTTTATAAACCTGCCGATGCTTTTTATAAACCCGAGATAGATTATAGTGTTGATAAAAAACTTTCGGGTATTGAAGAATTGCTGGTGCAGGTAAGTGTGGAAGATTATCATTGCGATCCTGCTGATGTAAAAATAATTTACAGCGGGGGTAATGAATTCCCTTATGATGACCGCGAACAATGGACAGACTCCTGCAATGTGGTTGCTTTAAAAGAAGGCGTTGTAATTGGTTACGACAGGAATGATTACACCGCTGAAAGCTTTCGTAAAAATGGTTTTGATGTAATTACTACAACTGAATTGTTTAAAAAATTTGATGAAGGTTTAAGCCCGCAATCAATAAAAAACACCTTGATTTTATTGCCTTCTGCGGAACTCTCAAGGGCGCGTGGGGGCTCGCATTGCATGAGCATGCCTTTATTAAGAGACAGGCTGGTATAATAGCGCATCAAAAGGCAGTTGAATTATTTTCCAGTAAATGCTCTTCGAAGCAAAGCTATAATGGCCGTAAAAACAGCAGAACCAATTACGGCCCAAACAACAGGAAAAGACTGGCCTTGTATGGAAATTTCAAATATAGGCGGCAAGCCGAATTTGGCTGCTATCCATGTGCCAATGTAAGCGCCGATAAAACCAACGATAATTGATACAAGGCAGCCGCCAAGATCGTAACCGGCAAGCGACTGGCCAATGCCGCCGCATATTGCAGCTATTAAAAGCAGGAGCAGAAATCCCATTAATGTCATGGCAAAAAATTTAATTAAATATAAACCTTTTAGCTAAGGCTAATTTTAAAATTGTAATAAGCAATTTATTCTACCCGTGTAAATAGCATTGTTTTCCCTAACCATCGCACAAGATAATATCCTCTCACTTTAAGATCATTTGGCGATGTTAACCAAACAGTAGCATCCCAGGTGCGGCCGCTGGTACAGTCGTAAATTTTTCCGCCCACCCACCTGTTTTGTTTGGCATTGTATTCCAGTCCTGATAATACATCCATGCCCACGATTTCCCTTGACCTTAATTCTTTGTCAGGGTTTTTTATATCTGTTTCAGGCAGCATATTCCCGGGATTGCTGAACCAGACTATTCTTGCCTGGAAATTATCATCCTGTTTATAAACTTCCACAATAAGGTTCTTTTCTGCAGATTCCCATTTGCCTAATATAGCATCAGGATTATGCTGCGCATTAAGCGAAAAGGCTGATAATAACAAAGCAATCACAGTAATATATTTCATCGGCGTTAAGATGGATTGCAACTTATATGCAAAGTGCATGCAACTATTATATGATTTTTATTTTAACAGAATATATTCTCCAGGCATATACTCTGCCAGGTTTGAATGATAAGCTTCATTTAACGGATTGATGGCAATATATGCATAAGTAATGTGAGTTTGGAATAATAGTTATAAATAATTTGGCCAGGGAAAAACCTCCGGGTACAGCACACCCTTAACTGGTAAATGAAAGAATTTAAATAAAAAATATTTCACCTGTAACCATAAATATATAAGTACTTATATATTTGTTGGATGAATTTTTACCAGGATTTAGGCTTTCTTGTTTTCGGCAGCCGTTTAAAACGTTTGGGGAATACATTTATAAATGATGTAAACCGCATATACAAAAATCATAAAATACAGTTTGATGCCTCGTGGTTTCCTGTATTCTATATACTCTCGCAAAAAGATGAAGTTTCCATAAAAGAAATTTCTAATAACCTGAAGGTATCACATTCAGCCATCAGCCAGCTTGCAAGCAGCCTGCAGCAAAAAGGTTTTATCAAATCCGTTATCTCAAAAGCCGATGCCCGTCATAAAAATATTATGCTTACTGCAAAGGGCAGGAAGCTGCTCGAAAAAATAAAACCCGTTTGGTTTGCGCTTGAAAAAGCCATGAATGAATTGGCGGAAGAATCGGGCAGCAGCAGTAAAAAAATATTAAAAGCTTTAACGGGAATTGAAACCAGTTTGAGTGAAAAAGATTTTTTTGACAGGATTGAATCGCACCTGTAATTTGATTATTTGCTATGAGCTATAATTACCTTCCTCTCGATAAAAGCTGGCTTGATTTTGAACAGGTAAAAAACCTGCTGGATTATGATCAGCAAATTTCCATCACGTTTGACGCACATGACCGCATTAATAAATGCCGCGAATACCTCAACAAAAAAATGGCTGATCCAAATTCAGTGTATTACGGTATAAACACCGGCTTTGGCTTTTTGCAGAATGTGCGCATAAAAAACGAACAGATAGAAAAACTGCAGGATAATCTTTTAAAATCGCATGCGTGTGGCATGGGAGAGGAGGTGCCTGCCGTTATTGTTAAGCTCATGCTGATGCTGAAGGTGAAATCGCTGAGCTATGGTTATAGTGGTGTGCAGATTGCTACGGTGAAGCGGCTGATGGATATGTTTAATTATGATGTATTGCCGGTAATTTATACACAGGGTTCGCTGGGCGCATCAGGCGACCTGGCACCTTTAAGCCATTTAAGTTTGCCGTTAATTGGTTTGGGTGAAGTGAATTATAAAGGTGAAAGACGTAAGGTGGAAGGTTTATGGCAGGAATTGGAATGGGAAGTTATCCGCCTGCAAAGCAAGGAAGGTTTGGCGCTGATAAACGGCACGCAATTCATGAGTGCTTATGGTTTATATTGTTTGAAAAAAGCGGAGCAGTTGATAAAGATGGCTGACCTTATCTGCGCTTTATCATTTGATGCTTTTGATTGCATAACCGAGCCGCTAACCGAATGTATTCAAACGATCCGCCCACATAAAGGACAAATTGCAACAGCAAAAATTATCCGCGATTATTTAAATGGCAGCGGTATTGCAAATCATAAAAAAGAGCAGGTGCAGGACCCATATTCGTTTCGTTGTGTGCCACAAGTGCATGGTGCTACAAAAGATGTTTTTGATAATGTGCTCGATGTTTTCTTAACCGAAATAAATTCAGTAACAGATAATCCAAATGTTTTTCCGGATGATGATTTAATTGTTAGCGGTGGAAATTTTCATGGCCAGCCTTTAGCATTGCGGTTGGATTTTTTAAGCATTGCCATGAGCGAATTAGCTAATATTAGCGAACGCAGGATTTATCAACTCATCAGCGGGCAAAGAAACCTTCCATTGTTCTTGGTAACTGATCCCGGCCTGAATAGCGGCTTCATGATTCCGCAATACACTGCTGCCGGTATAGTGAGTGAAAACAAACAATTATGTACACCAGCCAGCGTTGATTCTATTTCATCCAGCAACAACCAGGAAGATCATGTAAGTATGGGGGCTAATGCTGCCACAAAATGTTTGCGTGTTATTGATAATGTTGAAAAAGTGTTGGCAATTGAATTGCTGAGCGCCGCACAGGCATTGGATTTCAGAAGGCCTGCAAAAACTTCTGAGTTGCTGGAAGAGTTACATACGGCTTTCAGAAAGGTTGTTTCATTTAATGAGGAAGATAGGGTTTTACATGACGATATGATGAAAGCGGTGGAATTTGTAACTTCATATAAAATTTAGATTATGGAAGAGATTGCAACATTACGTGAAGAAGTGAAAAGTATGATTGATGCTGCGGATGAAAAAACATTGCGAATGATGCATGCTATGTTAGAAGTTGATTCTGCGGATTGGTGGAATGAAATGCCTGAAGAAATTAAATCTGAAATTCAGGAATCAATTAAACAAGCAGATAGTGGAGAAGGTTTAACCCATGAAGAAGCCATGAAAAAAATAAAAAATGCCTTCTGATATTATCTGGATGCCAAATGCTATTAATAGCTATATAAAAATCATCCGTTATTTGCAAACAAACTGGACTCAAAAAGAAATTGAAAATTTCCAATTGTTATCTGAAGAAAAAATTGCAAGAAATTATAAAAACCCCAATATAAGATATACGCTTATACATAAACGTGTAGCATTAGTTTACAGGTATAATCAAATTAAAAACAAAATTGAGTTACTGCTTTTTTGGAACACTTCACAGAATCCTAAAAAAATAAAAAAGTTGTTTAAATAAGGTTCGTCATAATTAAATTTTAAATGAAAGCACAAAGCAAAATAATTAAAGTGTTTTAATATCAACCCAATAGTATTCCTGCAGCACAAGTGAGTGACACAACCGTGATGCCATAACAAACAAAAGCTGATAACATAAAAATATTTATCCATGACAACAACACAACATAAATATGACGCTGTTAAATATAAAACACCAACGGGTTTATAATTAAATTGTAAAGGCTGGAAAGAAAGCATCGAATTTGTAACTTTATATGAAATTTGGGTTATGGAAGTGAAGGACATTATACCAACCGGAAAATTTACTAAAGCACAGCTCGATTTGCTTAAATTATTTTCAAGAGAAATGCCTGAGGAAAATTGGATCGAGATAAAAACGCTCATTTCAAAATATTTCGCAGAAAAGGCTTCAGACGAAATGGATAAACTTTTTGAGGAAAATGGTTGGGGGGAAGAAAAGATTGAAGAATGGAGTAAAGAACATATGCGAACCCCTTACAAATGATAGCAGTAATTGATACGAATGTATTGTTGATGTCTTTACCACGAAAGTCTCCTTATCATTTCATTATTAGAACTTTTAATGAAGGGCAATATAATATAGCATTGACTACAGAGATATTTCTTGAATATGAAGAAATCTTAAAATCAAAAGCGAACGCGGTAACCGCCTTGAACATCTTATCTGCTTTTGTTGAATCTCCTAATATAATTCCAATTGATGTGCATTTTAAATGGAATTTAATTGATGCGGACAAAGATGACAATAAATTTATCGATGCTTATTTAGCATCAGATGCAGATTATCTTGTTACTAACGATGCGCATTTTAATGAAGCAAAAAATTTGAATTTTCCTAAAGTAAATATTGTATCTGCAGATGATTTTTTGCAGATACTTAAATCTTTGTTTGGAAAATAAACTGTTGAATTTATCAAAACATGAATTTGCAAAGGTCAAACTTGTGAGCTTGAGAAATGATATAAAAATATTAAAACAGCAAATCAGTGAAAGATGGATGAATGCCTTTGATGAGTTTAATCAGTTTAAAAAATATGAAGCTGAAGTAGTTGAAGTAAAATATTCCCACGATAACGACGCTTACAATATTCAGGACTATAAAAATGGAAAACTAAAAAGCAATAAGAAGCTGTTTAATAACCCGCCCGGTAATTCATATTGTGAGTTTGGGTTAAATAAAGATAAGCTGCCTGTTATTTCAATTATATTTAAGTCAAACGTTGTGGCGTGGATTGGGTTTTATAAATGGAATAAAAATACTACAGAATACATTGAATTTTGTTACTCAACTAAAGTCCCTTCATCTGTACAAAAAATTTCCATTCATAAAAACAAAAAAAGATTGCAGTCAATAAGTTTGAAAGAAAGAGGCAATTTCCCAATATTCTCAGAATTGAACAAGCAAGAAATTATTGATCGTGTTTTTCAATATCCATATACTTTTCTGGACACAAAAATTTGTGATTATGTAGATGAAAGAATATCTAAAAGTTTTGGAATAGCTTTTGTGCCAGGCATGGGCGAATATGCTTATGAAGATGTGTATAGTTATGATGATAAATCATCCTTAAGTAAAATCGAAAGGTTTACAGAGAATTGGCCTCCTCAATTAATTTACATAAAGCCATCAGGAAAATCAATTGAAAAACTTATTGATGATCTCTCAAACTTATTGGCTGACGCTATTATCAACGCTTTGGATAAAGAAGGCATAGAGGAGCCAATATTTAATGTTCAATTAAACTATCATGCTTTAGATAATTATTGGCCTTATATCGTGATGATTACTGACAAAGAAAAGGGAGACGCTTTATTAAACAAAACTGATTTAATTTTTATTGGTGGTACGCCTGTTGCAAACGAAATATTAAGAAAAATACATCTAAGGAGTTGGATGAGATGTTTGCTGAATTTGATCAATATATACAAATGAAAGAAGATTGGGAAACGGGAGATGATTTATTGATTAAGACTTCAAAATTAATTACTGCAAATAAGTTAAAGGGCAAAGTGCCGGTTTCAGATGATTTCATTGCCTTTGGTACTGACTGGAGTATGGAATATGATATTGAAACGATATTATTAAAATGTGGGGCCGATAAGGATAATGTGAAGCAGTGGAAAAAATTAAACTGGTTTTAGTAAAGCCTCATAGCATTCGTGCTGTACAAGTGAGTGACACAACCGTGACGCCATGAAATACTATCGCCGGTAACATAAAAATATTATCTATGACAACAACAAAACCTGCATACGACGCTATTAAATACAAAACACCAACCGGTTCACAATTGAATTGTAAAGGCTGGGTTCAGGAAGCGGCATTGCGTATGTTGCTGAACAATTTAAATCCCGATGTAGCAGAAAAACCCGACGAACTGATTGTGTATGGCGGCCGTGGTAAAGCAGCACGAAACTTTGAAGCACTGGATAAGATCATCGCCGCATTAAAAATTTTAGAGAATGATGAAAGTCTTTTAATACAAAGTGGAAAACCTGTCGGCATTTTAAAAACGCATGAAAATGCACCGCGTGTTTTAATTTCCAATTCGCAACTCGTTCCCAACTGGGCAAACTGGAAACATTTTGATGAACTGGAAAAAAAAGGCCTGATGATGTTTGGGCAAATGACTGCTGGAAGTTGGATTTACATCGGTTCGCAAGGCATTGTGCAGGGCACTTATGAAACTTATGCAGCCGTTGCTGACAAACACTTTTCCGGTTCTGCTCAAAGCTCACTCCGCCGCGGCGGACAAGGCTCTCTTCGTGGCACACTCAACGTTACTGCCGGTCTTGGCGGCATGGGTGGCGCTCAACCGTTGGCAATAACCATGAATGAAGGTGTTGCGTTGATTGCCGAAGTGGAAGAATGGCGCATTGATAAACGTTTACAAACAAAATATCTTGATGAAAAATATACGGATATTGATGAAGCAATAGATCAGGCTGTACGGTATAAGGCGGAAGGTGTAAGCAAGAGTATTGGCGTGTTATGCAATGCTGTGCATCTTTTGGAAAGATTGATTGAAAGAAATATTATTCCTGATACATTAACCGATCAAACTTCTGCACATGATCCGCTGATTGGTTACTGGCCGCATGAAATGTCATACGAACAGGCAAAAATTTTACGCGAAGAAAATCCTGAACAATATATTGAATATGCATACCGCAGTATGTTTCGCCATGTTGATTTGATGTTGCAACTGATGGATAAAGGCGCCATCACTTTTGATTATGGAAATAACATTCGTGCACGTGCCCGGGAATACATGGAGAAAACAAACTCACAATTCACCACTCAGCATTCACCATTCGATTTTCCCGGCTTTGTACCCGCCTACATCCGTCCTTTATTTTGTGAAGGAAAAGGCCCGTTTAGATGGGCTGCATTAAGCGGCGATCCAAATGATATTGCGGCAACAGATGAAGTGATTGCGAACATGTTTCCTGAAAATAAATCATTGCAGCGCTGGTTAAAACTGGCGAAAGAAAAAATTGCCTTCCAGGGTTTGCCGGCGCGTATATGCTGGCTCGGGCAGGGCGAAAGAGAAAAGGCTGGTCTTGCATTTAACGACCTGGTGAAAACCGGCAGGGTAAAAGCGCCTATCGTTATCGGCCGCGATCATTTAGATACTGGTTCCGTTGCTAGTCCCAACCGCGAAACAGAAGCTATGATGGATGGCAGTGATGCCGTTGCAGACTGGCCTTTATTAAATGCATTATTAAACACGGCAGGTGGTGCAAGCTGGGTTTCACTGCATCATGGCGGTGGCGTGGGCATGGGTTACAGCATTCATGCGGGCATGGTGATTGTTGCTGATGGAACAGATGCAGCAGCAGCGCGGTTAAGCCGTGTGTTAAGAAACGATCCGGGTATTGGTGTGATTCGTCATGCAGATGCGGGCTATGAAGCAGCAAAAGAAACAGCAAAAGCCCATCATTTAGATTTGGATGAACGTTTGAATAACAAGTAAGTTTTTATGTAGTCATGGTTCGGTAATTCTATTAAGCTTCGTTGTGTCACTACCTTGTACTGCATATTTTCATGGCAGCTTTATTTACTGTAACTAATAACATATTTATCAAAATATTATTGTTCCGTTACTACAAACACAATTCTTTGCCGTTCATGAAATCTTACAGGCTGGCCATCGCATGAACCGGGCGTCCATACAGGGGATTTATTCATTAATCTTCTTACTTCTGATCCCGTTCCATAGCCAGGATCTTCGAGCATATTAAGATTTGATACAGAGCTGTCTAAATTCACCGTAAACATAATATCAACGTTGTAAATGCCCGGCGGTGCGCTATTGTCCGCAGGAACCTGCGCATTCAAAGAATGCAATAAAAACTTATTCCATTCTGTATCTGTTGTGTCTCCATTAATACCAGCATGTTTTAATGATGAACAAAATATAGTATCACCATTCTCACCGATTACAAAAGCAGCGCTGTCTTTTCTTTCTGCAAAAGCAGGAAAATGTTTTTTATGCAGTGTTACGAGCACTAACCCATTTTTTGCTTCGTCTTTATCAACATATTCAAGCGCTGCCTTTTTTGAATATACTTCAACTTTTAATACACTGCTGTCTTGAATTTTTAAAAGATCATTGTATGTGGCTGGCTTGTTATTGATACGTATCAGTGCAGTTTGCAGCGATACTTTATCTGAATATTGTATGCTAAGAAATTTCTGAGTTTGGGCAAATGTCGTAATAGTGGCAAAAACACATACTAAAAATAAGAAGGATTTAAGCGGTTTCATTTTGTTTTTATTTTCTCAAACATACAATTTTATAAATATTGCCTGTAACAATAAAGCTGTTTTCAATTATTTATTTTCAACATGATCATAAATCGTTTTTGAAATATCTGCCATTAAACCAATTGCATCTTTTTCATCAGTCCAGTCTTTTGATAAAAGCACCAGCACATATTTTTTGCCATCAGGAAGAAATACAATTCCGCTATCATGCTGAACCGAAATTATAGAGCCTGTTTTATGCGCAACCTTTACATCTTTCGGCAGCTTTGCGGGTATAACGGAATTAAAATGCTGGTTGGAAAGAATATCAATCATAGAATCGCAGGCAGGCTTGCTTACAATTTCTCCATTGGCGATTTTTGAAAAAATCAACATGAGATCATAGGCTGTAGTTGTATTATTCATTCCTTTTTCATAAGCCTTATCGTCTTCCACACCACGCAATACCTGTATATCTTTTGCCCCCATTTCCCGCATTGTTTCATTAGCATTTTCCGCGCCAACAAGGTCAATGATGAGATTGGTTGCAAAATTACTGCTCATAATTATCATGTTGTACATGAGTTGGTAAACCGATCTATTTTCGCCAATATGTTTATACAAATCAAATTCACTGTCATCATCAACACTGAGTGAAAAGCTGCTTTCGTCAACAATGCTTTTAAATTCATTTTTAAGCGTGATGGAATCATTCATTGAAAAATTTCCTGCTTGCACCTGTTTAAACACTTCAATCATAACAGGTGTTTTCATTGTGCTTGCGGCATGAAAATTTTCATGTTCGTTTATCAATATTTCTTCCCCGTTTGAAAGGTTTTTAAAAGCAACGGCATACCGGCCTTTGTGTTTTTCAATTTGCGCCGCTATTTTATCTTTTAACTGCGCGGTTGAATATTTGTGCGTCATACATCCATTGCTTATTAAAATAATTGTTGCAAACAATAACGATCGTAAATATTTCACTATCTGAAATTTTTACCAATATAAGAAGCTGTTTGAATTGTTTGTTTAAAATTTTGAATAACGGCCAGGCGATTAAAAAAGTGCTTTGCCATCACGTTTCAAATACATTATTTTTGAAGAGCCGCAACAATGATTGCTTAGTATTAACCAGAAAGCGGCAACACTTAAGCTTATTCACATCAATCAATAAAAATTCAATTATGTCGAAACAAAACCAGGCATCACGCAGAAGATTCCTGCAACAGATTGGCGCTACAAGCATACTGGCTGCAGCTTCTCCGTTAAGCAGCCTTGCAGCAAAAGAAAAAGCTGAAGAAAGAATATTACATTATGAGAAAAAAATTTCATCTGCGGATAAAATCCGCGTAGGTGTTATTGGTTTTGGCATACAGGGGCATTATGACCTGGCCACTGCTTTGCAGGTGCCCGGTGTTGAACTGGCTGGCATTTGCGATTTATATACCGGCAGGTTGGAAAATGCAAAAGAGTTATACGGAAATGATTTATTTACCACGAGAAATTATAAAGAGCTTTTGGATAAAAGTGATATAGATGCCGTAATAATTGCCACTACTGATTGCTGGCATGCCCACATTACCAAAGATGCATTGGCTAAGGGCAAAGCGATATATTGTGAAAAACCTATGGTGTATAAAATAAGTGAAGGTATGGGCGTAATTGAGGCGCAAAAGAAATATGGTAAAGTATTGCAGGTGGGCAGCCAGCGTGTAAGCAGCATTGGTTTGGCAAAGGCAAAAGAATTATTGGCGGCAGGTGAAATTGGCAAGCTGAATATGGTAAATGCAGTGTACGACAGGCAAAGTGCTATTGGTGCATGGGAATATACAATTCCTGATGATGCAAGCGCCGCAACAACAGATTGGGAACGTTTCATTGAAGTGACAGAAAAAATGCCGTATGATTCCAAAAAGTTTTTCTGGTGGCGTGCTTTTAAAGAAGTAGGCACCGGCGTTGCAGGCGACCTGTTTATTCATTTATTAAGCGGCACACATTTTATGACCAATTCAAAAGGCCCTGCTTCCATTTACAGTACCGGGCAGTTTAGCTATTGGAAAGATGGCCGCAATATGCCTGATGTAATGGCCGGTGTAATGCAATATGCCGATACACCGGAGCACCCTGCATTCCAGTTAACGTTGCAGGTGAATTTTATCAGTGGCACGGGTGGCCAGGAAGAAATCCGCCTCATTGGTTCCGAAGGTGTGATTGATGTGAAAGGAAATAACATTACAGTTCATCACAGCATTATGCCTGAAGCGCCGGGCTTTGGCGGTTACGATTCTGTTTTCACCTTCTCAAAAGATATGCGTGAAAAAATGCAAAAAGAGTACGATGCAAAATGGACGGAGGCGCAAAAGAAACGTCCTAAAAAAGATGATATTGTATTCAAAGCGCCTCAGGGATATAGCGATCATTTGGATCATTTTACCAACTTCTTCGATTCTGTGAGAACAGGGAAACCTGTAGTGGAAGATGCAACATTTGGTTTCAGGGCAGCAGCGCCTGCGCTTGCATGCAATGAAAGCTTTTTTCAGAAAAAGATTATTCAATGGGATCCGGTGAATATGAAGCTGGTGTAACTGATTTTATAAGAGTGGTTCACTTACAGGCTGAGCCACTCTTCAATATCTGCACACATTTTTAAAGAAGATGCATATCAAAAATTGTAAGCGTTTACATTTACTATTCCAATCCCGTTTTCTTTTCTGTATAATTTTTCTTAATTGCATTTAAAGCCTGGATCAGGTTTTCATTCATTGAACTTTCATATTCGAGTGCGGCCTGCTGCTGTGCATTTAAACTTTGATAATAACGCCGTTGCTGTAATAAATCTTTTTCAACAGAAGTAGCAATTTTAGCAGCAAGCTTTGTATCCTCTACGCGCCAGGCAGCTTCCATCATACCAATTGAAATACGGTTATGCATATTGTTGCCGGAAGTCATGCCATAAGGCAGGTTCTCTTCTTTTATCATCTTATCATCATGTTCTAAAATGTTACGGGCTTCTGTTAATTTATTTTCATTGATGAGATCAAGTGCAAGGTCAAGATCAGCTTTACGAATGCCTAATAACTGTGTGCGGTTAATTTCATCATAATACACATTGTTAAGATTTGCATTGCCATAGTTCCATTTCTTATTATCCATAACAAGTGCATAACCTTTTGCCGTATTGATAGATGGATTTTCAACCGGCACCAAACGATAAGCCATGCCTTCGCGGCGCAGGTATTTGTCAAATCCAAGTTTGTTGTATGGCATAGTGAAATAAACAGGGCGCTCCCATTTATTGGCTGCTATTATATTGAGAATAGCAAGATCATTTTTAAGCAAAACATTTTTAGCAGGCAGTTCAAAACGCATGGCATCAGCTACTTTATCATCAGCCTTTACTGTTCCGTTAGTGCGTACCAATGTTGCATCAACGGGCACAGCCAGCTTGCGCACAGGAAAAGTATTAACAGATTCACCACTGCTGCTTTGCACCTGCGCAGATGTATCATCGCTGCCTACCCAATTCTTCATTATATCATATAAATTATAATACCTGTCTTCTGCAAATTGCGGGTTTGGCTGATAAAAAACATAATCCCGTTTATTGCCCTGTACCTGTTGAGACGACCATATTACATCAACGGGATCACTGTTGTTTACTTTATGCCGCAACTCATTTATTTTCCAGTCAGAACCTAATAATGTTGTAATAATGATGCGCACATCAGGCCTTATTCCTTCCACTTCCTGCGCATACCACAAGGGATAAGTATCGTTATCGCCAATACTGAAAAGAATGGCATTGGGCGCAAGGCTTTCAAGATAATCGCGGGCAACATCACGTGCCAGTTGTTTCTTATGCCGGTCATGATCATTCCATTCCTGCACGCCCATCAATATTGGTACAAATAATGAAATTATAAATGCCGCAACAATTATCGCCTGCTTATTCTTTAAAACTTTTAATGCTGAAGGAATGCCTGCTGCTATGAATGCAATAAGCAGAAAGGTTGCAATACCGGTTATAAAAGATGCGGCGGCGCCATAACCTGCAATGGCTATGAAGATGGTTAAGATTAAGCTGATGAGCGCTGCATTGGTCAACACATCTTTTAATAATTTTTTATTGCATGCGGATGCCATCTCTATAAAATATAAAACAGATAAGCCTATCCATATTGCATACACATAAAAAGAACCTGCATAAGCATAATCGCGTTCACGTGGCTGGTAGCCGGGCTGGTTAATGTAAATAACAATGGCAAAGCCTGTCGAAAGGAAAAGCAACATATTCACCAATGCATCGCTGCCCTTTCTTTTCGACTGGTATAATAAACCAATCACACCCAAAACGAATGGCAGCATATACATTACATTATGCCCTTTACTCTTTTGAATGCTGTCAGGCATCATGCTTTGATTACCATATAAAGCATTATCAATAATGGGAATGCCTGTTATCCAGTTGCCGTCTCTTACATTGTTTATAAATGAACCCTGCAGGTCGTTTTGTTTGCCGCTGAAATTCCACATAAAATAGCGGATATACATGTAATAGGTTTGATAACTGAGAAAGAAACGCAGGTTTTCTATAAAGGTTGGATTGCGTTCATAAGTACCATCCTGGCTTTTATTAATGCCGGCGAAGTAAGCATAATAATCTGCATGGTTTTGATCATTCGTCATATCCCACATGCGGGGAAAAACCATTTTATCTTTTGGCAGGAATACATAATCAAAATCTTTACCGACGGGAATGTATGTATGTTCGCCTTTTGAATATTTCATTACTTTATCTGCATAATCAACCGGCTGCGCTGTAAAGTTTTGCCCATATAATAAAGGAAAATCCCCGTATTGATCGCGGCCCAGGTAACCTTCCAGCGCCTGCGGGTTATCAACATTAAACATATCGATTGAAGGATCTGCATTGCTGCGTATCATCGTAGTAATATAAGAGCTGTAACCGATGAGTGTAAATGCAATGCACCATAAAGCAAGCCGCAGATGAGACCATGTTTTCTTTTCAGCATAGCGCAAACCAAACCATATACCAACGGCTACCAGCACAAAGAAAAACGCAAAGCCTGAGAAGAAAGGAAGGTTCAGGTCATTCACAAAAAATATGTCGAATGCACCCGCTGCTTTAATAGAATATTGAATTACGCCTTTAAGAATAATGCCGAATATTACAACACCCAGCACCATGAAAATATATACACCGCCGTATAACTCTCTTTTGTTTTTAGCTGTGCGTTCAACCAGGAACAATAATCCAACAGCGATGATTGAAGCTAAAAAAATAAGGCCTGCAAATGTGTTATCTGTGGGAATGCCTCTTGAAGCATCTGTTGCAGATTGTGCAGCAACCAATGATAAAATAAAGCCTGCGATGCCACCAAATAAAACAATGCGTATAAAATATTTTCTAATAACAGGATATTTAAAAGATGATCTTCTTTTAAAATAATAGATCATTACAATTGCGGGAATACATAACAAACAAAGCAGGTGCACACCAATAGAAATACCAATCAAAAAAGAGATAAGGATGAGCCATTTATCAGCACCCGGTTCATCGGCAACACGTTCCCATTTCAGTGCAGCCCAAAACACAATTGCTGTGAAAAAGGAGCTCATTGCATATACTTCGCCTTCAACAGCGCTGTACCAAAACGAATCGGTGAATGTGCCCGCCAACGCGCCAATAATGCCTGCCGCCATTATACTGCATACCTGGATATTGGTTACAGATTTTGTTGTACCAGGCTGTACAATCTTTTTTGCAAAATGCGTTATCGTCCAGAATAAAAACATAATTGTAAAGCCACTTGCCAAAGCACTCATGATATTAACTGCTTTGGCGGCTGTTAACGGGTTATCGCCAAACAACACAATAAAAATTCTGCCCAGCATAACAAACATCGGCGCACCAGGCGGATGTGGTACCTGCAGTTTATAACAACTGCTTACAAATTCGCCGCAATCCCAAAAACTGCCGCCGGCTTCGCTCGTCATGATGTAAACGGTTGAGGCAAAGGCAAAGATTGCCCAGCCCGTAATATTGTTAATACGGTTATAGTTCATTTGTTTACTGATTTTATGTGTTGCTTCGTTAAGACATAATCATGGCGTTACTATCGTGTTGATAGAAAAGCAGGAGCTGCTGCATGTTAAATATTTAAGCCGAAATATTATTATTACGAGGGCAATTATCAGTCAACCTCTTTCGCCGATTGCCCAGGCAAAGCAAGATGATTATTTGTTTTGCCTGCAGCAATATTACCCGGCTGAATGGTTGAATTATTGAATGATAATTCTTTTCGTTTAAGATCAATATTTATTTCAATAGCGCAACGGTTATTATCAAATGTTGAGTCTATCAAAAAAGTAATTGCGTGGCTGTTTATATGATTGTAACCATTCTTTTCAAGTAATAACCTCAACCTGTCTCTCTCATTTTTTATAGTTGTGATGCTAAAAGGTTTTCCGGTTTGCAATAAACTTTTATCCTGTGCATTTGTTATGAGCTGATTTATGCCGGCATCCTGTATATTATAGGTCAATTCACTCAGCATAAAAGCTTCATCTTTATTGTTTGCCGTATTGGCAATATGCATTTGGCCATCATTCCTGAAAGCCAGCATCATAAAAGCAATTAATGGCAAAACAAATAACATTTTCAGCAAATGCTTTTGCGACGTGCGTGTTTTGTTCATCATATAAATACGTTGTTTAAGTGATGATATTTTAAAACTGTTTGCAATGTTTATGGGAGAATAACCCGTTACCTTTAATAAAAGATATTGATAGCTTTTTCTGTCAGCGCCCTTTTTTAATACTGTATCATCAGCAAGAAATTCAAGGTTTTGTTTAACAGCAATTTTCATCAGCCATGCAAAAGGGTTATACCAGTTGAGCATGCAGATAAATTCAGCAATAATAACATCAATCGTATGGTTTTGTTTTGCATGAACTATTTCATGCTGAATAATATCGTTTAACTCAGCAGGAGTATGCCGGTTCCTGTTTACATAAATATTCCTGCCAAAAGAAAAAGGCATAATATCTACATCGAGGTGATATAGTTTTATATTATCTGCTGCATGAATTAAAACTGCATTGGCAGTTGTTTTCCTGAAAGAAATTAATTGCATGATAAAATGCAAAGCGCAAACAATCATACCGCTTATAAACAAAGTGATCAGCACAACAGGAACAGGGCTATTATTTTCGCCAGGCATATAAGCATTAGCAAAAGCATTCACCGGGATGGAAGGCATGTTATTAAGAATACCAGATGTGCTGATGGTTTGCGGCGTTACAAAGTAATCCAGCTTTAACAATGGAATAATAAATGCAAACAAGCCTGCAGTTAATAAATAAAAGCGGTTGCTTTTATAACTGGTGAGCCTGCTTAATAACAACCAATAAAAAAGCCAGGCTGCTGCATAAACAGCCGTTATTTTTATCATGTATTCAAATAATGTTTGCATACAATTATTTTTTATTGTTTTCAATCATGTTAATAATATCCTGCAGGTCTTTTGATTTTAATTTCTTCTGCTGCACAAAAAAGTTCACCATTTCTTTATAGGAATTATTGAAATAATTTCGGATAAAACCTTGCATGAATGTTTGTTTGTAAGCCTCTTCTGATACATTAGATGAATAGATGTAAGTATTGCCCAACAGGTTACTGGTGACAAACCCTTTTTTTTCAAGGTTTTTAATAGTAGAAGCAATGGTGGTATATGGAGGCTTAGGGTCAGGAAATTCCTGTAAGAAAGTTTTTACCGAACCTTCGCCATATTGCCATATCACCTTCATTAATTCTTCTTCCTGCAATGAGAGTTTTTCCATCTACGAATTTTTCGTAAAACTACGAAAGTTTCGTAAAAAACAAAGTTTTATTTGGCCTTGCAGGTTAGCCGATATCATTTTAGCAATAATTAAACAATTCATAGTTGAGTATTATTACAGGCAAACAAAGCAGTTATTTAAAATGATCATATTATAATAATCAGTCCCTGATTATTATAGCTGATAATACCGTGGCTGCTATTAAAAAAGAGGCTTTGTATATTTACCAAAACATAAAGATCATGAAAGCTTTTTTAGGAATGGGTTTACTGGGCTCCAATTTCGTTAAAGCTATGCTGCAAAAAGGCGAAGCCGTGCAGATATGGAACCGCACTGCATCAAAAGCAAAAGCGCTGGAAACATTTGGCGCCAAAGCATTTGATGATGTAAGTGAAGCTGTGAAAGATGCGGATGTTATTCATCTTACGCTTAAAGATGATGCGGCGGTTGATGAAGTATTGAAAAATGCATCCGGTGGATTGAAAGCGGGCGCTGCAATTATAGATCATACAACTACTTCTGCAAAAGGTGCTATAGAACGAACCAATGCATGGAAGGCAAAGGGCTTTACCTATTTGCATGCGCCTGTTTTTATGGGCCCGAAAAATGCATTGGAAGGGTCCGGCGTTATGCTGGTATCTGGCAACCAGGATATAATAAAAAAGTTTCAGCCGGAACTATCTGCCATGACCGGCACGCTGCTTAACCTTGGAGATATAGAAGGCAAAGCAGCAGGTATAAAATTAACCGGCAACCTGTTCCTCTTAAGTTTAACCGCAGGCCTTGCCGATGCATTAGCACTTGCCAAAGCACATGATATTACCGCTGATGAAATACAAAATTTGTTTAGTGTATGGAATCCCGGCGCGGGTGCGCCTGCAAGATTAAAGAAGATCACATCAGGCACATTTAGCCAGCCTTCATGGGAATTAAACATGGCGCGTAAAGATGCAGGCTTAATGATGAATGCCGCTGATGAAGCAGGTTCCAGATTAATAACTACACCGGCTATTGCAGCAGTGATGGATGAATGGATAGCCAAAGGCCACGGCAATGATGACTGGAGTGTAATAGCAAAGAATAATATTTAATTTAAGATTGTATTATAGTTTCGATTAAGAAGATATCAATTAATGGAAAGATAGCATATCCCAACCTGCTGGCGGGCCATAACTCATTCGCTCATATTTAAATCTTCTTTGTTCAATTCAACAGGCTCATCAAATTCTTTGTTGCAGTTAAAGCAACGCCATGTTTGTTTAATGCCGATAGCATAACTGCCCATCAGCCAGGTAAGTATTGAACTTATTATGTTACCCGTTTTGCGGGAAGACGTTATGTACTCGATATTATGGCTGCTGCAATAAGGACAGGCAAAACTCTTACGCTTTATTTCTTTAAGCTCATTCAATATTTTGTTTGCGTCATCAATATCATTTTTATTAATCATGAGCTTTATGCCTCCCAGCGCATTGCCAAGCATTGGTGCAAGTGTTATGGTGTCTTCGTCTTTAAGCCAGCATTTTATGCCTGCTTCTTCCAGCCTGCCCATCATTAAATGCGCATCAATGTAATTATCGAATGTTTCAAGAATTATAAAATCCATAATGCTGCTTTATCATAAAACTATACAATATATCTGCAATCGCATTTCTGCCTGTTCATTTCAATCATTAAATTGCCACGGTGAAAATTTTTCTTATTGGTTTAATGGGCAGCGGCAAAAGCTACTGGGCAAATAAAGCGGGCAAAGCGCTTGGCATTCCTGCATTTGATTTAGATAAAGAAATTGAGAAAGCGGAAGGCAAAACGATAGCTGAAATATTTGCTGAAAAAGGTGAAAATTACTTTCGTTTAAAAGAAAATGAAATACTGAAAAGTTTTGCAGATAAAAAAGATTTCATACTGGCAACCGGCGGGGGAGCGCCTTGTTTTCATGATAATATGGAATGGATGAATGTGAATGGCATTACCATCTGGATTGATGAACCGCTTGCTGTGATTGCTGCACGGTTACAGGAAGAAAAATCACACCGTCCTTTAATTGCGAATGTGGCTGATGAAAACCTTGAGAATTTTTTTTATGAAATGCGTGAGAAAAGAAAACCTTTTTATTCAAAAGCCAAATATCATTTAAACAGCGGCCATCTTACAGAAAAACATTTTATTGAAATACTTTCGCTGCATGAATAAAACTTACTTGATAATAGCGGCAGCTTTAGGCGCACTATCAGTTATACTTGGTGCTTTTGGGGCGCATGGTTTAAAGGGCCGCATGGAGCCTGATGCATTGGATATTTTCGAAACAGCCGTTAAATACCAGTTCTATCATGTATTTGCGCTGCTTGCAGTGGCCATCATCAGCCAGTTTATTCCTGGTAATTTATTAACCTGGAGCGGCCGGTGCTTTATTGCCGGTGTTATACTTTTTTCCGGCTCGCTGTATTTACTTTCTTATTTTAAAATGATTGGCAATACACAAATGAACTGGCTTGGTGCTATAACGCCAATCGGCGGCCTTTGTTTTATTGCAGGCTGGCTGTTGCTGGTTATTGCAGCGATAAAGAATTAATGTTGTGAGCGGTGAAACGTGAATCGTCAAACGCCAAACGTGAATTTCTTTCGACTTCGCTCAATAATAGTCTTCGGCTCCGCTCAGACTATTATAAAGCATTTATTCAATACTTTTACATCAGCAATTTTTTTTGTTTAATTCCTTAACGGTCTTTCATGCAGCATAAAACACATTACGACACAGTTTCAAAAGCTATTGAAGCATTGCGTCAGCAGGGTTTTACAACCGATTTTAATATTGAAGAAAATGTGCTGGCCTGTATTGAAGGTAAATTTGCAGCCAGCGATTTTGATATCGTTGATGTTTACAGGTATGAAGGAATTTCTGATCCTGCCGATGAAGCTGCTGTATATGCTATTAAATCTTCCAGCGGTGTGAAAGGTATTTTAGTAACTGCTTATGGCGCTTCTGCTGATATTTCAGATGCGGAATTGCTTGAAAAACTTAGCAAGGCATAACTTTCAGCAATGTAATTCCTTTCGAAGTTTGCAAACGTTTTCAGCTATTATTTTTACAGCATATTCAACCTGTTCATCATCGGTAAACCTTCCCAAACCAAAACGCAGTGAATTATTAGCCCGCTCATCGCCCATACCTAAAGCTTTTAAAACATAAGATGGTTCCACCAATGCAGAAGTACAGGCCGAACCTGATGAAGCAGCTATACTTTTGCTGAAACCGGTTAATAAGCGATTGGCAGAAACGCCTTCAAAATAAAGATTGGTAACATGCGGCAAACGTTGTTGTGCATTTCCGTTTATAAAAACATTATCCAGTTGCATCAAAGCATTTTCGAAACGATTTCTTAATGCATATAAACGTTCAGTTTCATTATTCATTTCCATTATACTTAATTCGCACGCTTTACCAAAGCCAACGATGGCAGGTACATTCAGTGTGCCGCTGCGCATATTATTTTCATGCCCACCGCCATCCATTTGCGCTATAATTTTTGCCCGCGGGTCTTTACGCCGCACATACAAAGCGCCAACGCCTTTCGGGCCATACATTTTGTGTGCGGAGAAGGAGAGGAGGCTTATATCGTCTTTTATTACATCAACCGGGATTTTACCTGCAGCCTGTGCAGCATCGCAGAAAAATAAAATATTATGTTTCCTCGCAATGGCTGCAATTTTTTGTATGGGCTGAATAACGCCAATCTCATTATTGGCATACATCACAGCAATTAAAATAGTGGAGGGTTTAATATTACTTTCAAGTTCATCAATGTTAATAAGGCCTTCGTTGTTTACAGAAAGATGGGTTATAACAGCGCCAAGTTTTTCCAAATGTTTGCAGGTATCTAAAACAGCTTTGTGTTCTGTAGCAACCGTTATGATGTGGTTGCCTTTGCTGTTATAAGCCTCATAAACGCCTTTAAGCGCAAGGTTAACGCTTTCCGTTGCGCCCGAAGTAAATACAATCTCTTTCGGATGCGCGTTAATCAGCGATGCAAGCTGTTGCCGCGCCTGTTCCACTGCTTCAGACGCAGCCCATCCAAATGCATGGGTGCGGCTGGCGGCATTTCCAAATTGCTGTGTAAAATAAGGCAGCATTGCTTCCAGTACACGCGGGTCAACAGGCGTGGTGGAATTATTATCCAGGTAAACAGGTAACTGCATTGCTGCAAGTTACTACCCATTTATAAAATGTAAAGGCGTCCGCACCTTAATGCCGGACGCCTTTAACTGTAGGCCTCTGCCCGTTGCAGATATGTTGAAATTATTTTTGAGGTTTTAACAATGCCCCCCTTATTTCACCATCGCCGTATGTAGACGTGCTTACGTTTACATACCAGCCATAACTGAGCAAAGACGCTTCATATTGCTGGTCGATGGTTAAATAACCTGAAACACCATTGCCTGAAAAGCTATTCGTTACAGGCATGTTAATAAAGCCGCCATTTCCATCAGGCGCCTGGAAATTAATGATTGAAGGAGTGCCGGTTAACCCATCCCATGTAATGGTGTATGCAAGCTGGTTCTTGATTGAATCGTAAGTGGCATTGCATGTGCCGGTTCCTGTTACACTGTTTGAAGGCATGGCCTGTGTTCCATCAAGCGCTGCAACATAAGAGAAAATATAATCCTCTATATCATCTTTTTTACAGGAACCAAAACTTACAAATGTCATCAACACAATTAAAGCATACATTAAAATGCCTGCACGTTGTTTTACTTTATTCATAGTTATTGTTTAACATTACTGTGAAAGGCGCAAGATAAGAGCCAATCGTAATTTTTAGTAAAACATGCAGGCAAATAACGAGCCATTTGCTGCAGCCGGGCTGAAAAAATTGCATGTGGCGGTACTGATCTGCAGGCTAATGATTCTGATAAAATTTTAGTTCCGGTATCTTATTATTTATAAAACTTCCAGTTAGCCTTATAATCTTTTGTAAGCGGCAGGTTTTCCAGTATAGCCCTTTCCATTTCTATCGGCATGGTATTCTGATGAATGAATGCATCATGAAAATCTTTAAAACTCATTTTCTTTGTATCAACCAGTTCTCTTTTTAACTGCATTATCTGCAGCCCGCCGATCATATAACCTATTTGATACAATGGATCGTAACCGCCTTCAAAAGAACGGCGCACTTCACCCTCTGCATTGGCGCGTTCATGGCCCACGCTGTCAACCAAAAAATCAATACATTCCTGCGGGCTCCATTTGCCGGTGTGATAGTTGATGGAAAAGATAATTCTTGCGCAACGGTGCATGCGCCAGAACAGCATGCCCACGCGGTCTTCAGGCGATTGCGGGAAACCAAGGTCCCATAAAAGCATCTCCCAATATAAAGACCAGCCTTCAATCCAGAATGATGTATTGAACTGGCGGCGGTATGGTTTATAACGGCTCATCATATAAAATTCAAGCCTGTGCCCCGCAATCAGTTCGTGGTGCACGGTAGCCCTGGAAAAGTGCGGGTTATTGCCGCGCATGCTCATCATTTTATCTTCTTCACTCATTTCATTTGTGGGGTAAGAAATAATAAGTTCTTCACCGCCTAAAAAGAAAGGGTTAACACGCTGGTCTTCGGGCGACATCATGCTCATGCGCCATGTTTCTTCTGCCAGCGGCGGAATGGTTATTAAATTATGCTGCTTGATAAAATCAACAGACTCGTTATATAATTTAAACATGGCAGCCGGCTGCTGGCCTGGCGGTACATAAGTTTGTTTTACTTTCTCCAGGGCAGCTTTCCAGTTATTGCCAAACCCCATTTCATTACTCGCTTTCAGCATTTCCTTCATGCACCATTCATATTCTTTATGAGCAATATCAATCAGTTCATCCGGTGTATAATCAATCATTTCATATTTAAGCCCGCGCATCAATCCATCCAAACCTATGGGGTTGCCTTTTATACCGCTGCTATCTTTTTTAGGCGGCAATAAACTTTTCTCTTTTGCTTTAATATCTTTTACATACACGTTCAGCAAACTATCGGTTATCTTATATGGTTGCGGTATCCACCAGGTAAACATCGGGTCGTAACCATAATAAAATTTGTAAATACTTTTTAATGCATCGCGCAAACCATCAATTGTTCCTGCGGCACGTTCACCTAAATAAAAAGGAATGGATGATTGTTGTGCTAATTGTTGCCGCAACGATTGAATTTGTTTGCCCCAATCATTCAAGCCGGCGGCCAGCTTTTCTGCATCCGGCACGGCGCCGCGCCTGCGCAGCTTTTCATAGGCATAAATACTATCGGCAAAAGGGAACCATTGTTTTACGGAATCATATTCTTTCGCTTCTTTCTCAAGCTGGTATTGTTCTTCGTGCAAGTCACGGTTAAAGAGTATATAATCTGCTTTTGTGCCGGTGTTGAGTTTATCAAAATCAAGCTTGCCTAATTTATTTATATATTCATTCACGGTTGACAATAACCTTTGCCTTCCCTCCGGTGAATTTTCAATAACATAAAAGCGTGAAAGATTACGGTAGTCTGCATTGTATTGCACCATGATATCATTTACTTCACTTGTTTGCTGGTATAATGCTGGTTCCGGTGCAGGCTGCGCCAAAACCTGCGTGATGCATAGAAGCGATAAGCAACTGCATACAAAAGATTTTACAGGATAATTTTTCACGTGCATGATAGTTTTAATGATGTGTGAATTTAAAAAGTAATGGGTGATAAGTTGTGGTGAATGTTTCTTTAATTATCTGAGGCAATATCTGCCGGTTCTTCACTGTTCCTGTCTGGCGGCTGAACATTTAATAAATGCTGTACAAAAAAATCTTTGCGCCGCATGCTGCCATAATCGCCGCCGCTCGTATGGTCCATGCCCGGCAATGGCAAAAACTCAAAAGTTTTATTCGCTTTAATTAATGCATCAGCAACGCGGTAAGTGGACTCAGGCGGCACATTGCTATCAGCTTCGCCAACCATCAGCAATAAAGCACCCTGCAACTTATGGGCATTGGTAACATTACTTTGCTGTGCATACCAGGGGCCAACAGGATAGCCCATCCATTGTTCATTCCACCATTGTTTATCCACGCGGTTATCATGACAGCCGCAACTTGCCACGGCTGCTTTATACCATTCAGGATGAAAAAGCAATCCGCCCAAAGCATTCTGGCCGCCGGCTGATGTTCCATATAAACCCACACGCGTTGTATCAGCAAAAGGGTATTTGGCAGCCAGGGCTTTCATCCACAAAATGCGGTCGGGGAAACCTGCATCGGCAAGATTATGCCAGCATACATCATGAAAAGCCTTGCTGCGATTGGCTGTGCCCATGCCATCTACCTGCACCACGATAAACCCAAGATCGGCCAGGCTTTGCATTTCGCTTCTGTAAGGCATAAAGCTTACAGGCACATACGAATCCTGCGGGCCTGCATAAATGTTTTCAATGATAGGATAACGTTGGGCAGAATCAAATTCGGTTGGTAAAAAAACATCGCCATAAATATCTGTAATGCCATCACGGCCTTTGGCAATAAAACGTATGGGCAGGTGTTTAACAATATCCAGGTAAACGCTAATATCGGCCTGTTCTATTACAGCAATTTTTTTTGTTGTTGCTGTTAAGTGCAGTTCTGTTACCGGCGCTGTATTTAAAGTTGAATAGGTATCCAGATAATATTTTGTATCAGGAGAAAAGCTTACGGTATGGTTAGCTGCTGCAGGTGTAAGGTCAATCAAATTATTGCCATCAAAATCAATACGGAAATAATGCGTGTTGTACACATCTTCGCCGGCATGTACGCCCATTGCCGAAAACCATACCTGCCGTTTTACTTCATCAATGCTGTCAATATTTTTTACTACATATTCACCTTTGGTTATCTCATTTTTTTGCGTGCCGGTTAAAGCGTCCATCAAATAAATATGCTGCCATCCATCTTTCTCTGATGTATAAATAAATTCATTGGTTGAAGAAAGGTAATACGAATAAATGCGGTCATCATAAATGAATGTATTGGTTTTATCGTCGATGATATTCCTTGTGTTGCCGTTACTAACGTCCACTTCAATTAAACGGTAACGCTGATGGCCGCGGTCTATTCTTTCATAATAAAAGTGTTCATTGTTTTTTTGCCAGTAGAGCAGGGGTGCTTCATAAAAATCAAGAATGGGTGTGTTTACTTTAACAGCAACATTTTGCTGCACCGGAAAAATAAACATCTCATAGGTGGTGAATGGATCGCCTGGTTGTTTATACGAATACGATTTTAGTTGCCCGCGTGTTGTGTTGGGCACAGAACTAAGCACGTAATAAATGCTGGAATCTTTAACCGGCGAAATATGATAGCCGATAACATATTTACTGTCAGGGCTCCAGGCCAGCGAACCATAAGGATGTTCTTCTGACCCATCATTTGTGTATTGAATGGCAGCCGTGCTGTCGTTTGCCGGTCGTATAAAAACATTATTATTTTTTACATAGGCAATGTATTGTTTGTTGGGTGAAAGACTGTCTGTGTGATAGTTGGTCCAGAACCAATGCTTGCCCTTAAAACGATGCTGGTCCATCGCTTTATATTGCGGCAGCGAATCAATTTTAATAAGCCGGTTTGTTTTGATATTGTATTGATAATATGTGCCGTGATAATCGAAGGCCACCTGGCTGGCATCATCATTAAACGTAAGTGCCTTAAACCATAGCCTCTCCGCATTCATAGAAGAGTCCGTTGCTTTGCTTAAAACACCAGCCAGTTTTGTTGTATTAAAAAGTGGTGATTTTTTACCTGTTGCAGCATCCGCATACACATATTCAATAGTGCTATCTTTTAAAATATTGGCATACCAGAATGCCGTGTTATTTTTAATCCAGTGCGCCCTCACAGTTGTTTTGAATATAGTGTTTTTGGCAGCGCTATCTCTTTTTTCGGATGCTTTATAACGCTGCACGATTTCATCATGAGTGGGCTGGTATTGTGCTAAGGCCTGCTGTGCTTCAACTCCGCATGCTATACATAAGATGCAGCCGGAAAATAAAATTTGCAGTGTAAAGCGTTTTGACATTTCAGTAAAATTTATATGTATGAATAGTTTGGCTGTTGCAAATAACATTATTATTTATTAAGCAGCCCGCAATTGAATAGTTGTTGCTATGACATTTATTATTACAATTTTAAAATTAGTATTGTTGGTTTTATAATTTTTCATCATTTTACAGCGCATGAAAAGGTT
Organism: Parafilimonas terrae; assembly: GCF_900115755.1. Taxonomy (GTDB): domain Bacteria; phylum Bacteroidota; class Bacteroidia; order Chitinophagales; family Chitinophagaceae; genus Parafilimonas; species Parafilimonas terrae. The sequence continues at coordinate 66,155 of NZ_FOXQ01000006.1, read as the reverse complement.
GGCCGCTTGTATTTATGCCATCTTTAAAATTATTGTTGACGGGGAAATAAATAGCTTATAAAATTTAAAATGATAATAATGAACAGATACCTGAAAATATGCCTGCTTGTATTTGCTGTTACTACTTGCATTTGCTGCACAGCACAAAACAGCAGTGATATGCGCAGCATCATTAATCATAATTTTAATGATGCAGGTGCACAATATAAAGTAATGATGAAACAACTGCCTGCCGGTAAGCTTCCAAAAACATTTGAGAACGATACCTTGCGCACAAGCAATTCAGGCTGGTGGTGCAGCGGCTTTTACCCCGGCAGTCTTTTCTATATTTATGAGCAAACAAAAGATGCCGCTTTAAACACTGAAGCCAAACGTGCTTTAGGGCTGCTTGAAAAAGAACAATTCAATACTTCAACACATGATCTTGGGTTTATGATGTATTGCAGCTTTGGCAATGCATTGCGTTTAGATCCCAATAATGAAACCTATAAGCAGGTATTGATCAACAGTGCAAAATCTTTATCAACCCGTTTTAACCCTAAAGTTGGTTGCATTAAATCATGGAATTCAAAACCATCGGATTTTTTGGTAATCATTGATAATATGATGAACCTTGAATTACTGTTTTGGGCAACCAAAACAACGGGCGATTCTTCTTTTTATAAAATAGCGGTAACGCATGCCAACACTACAATGAAGAATCATTTTCGCGATGATTACAGTTCTTATCATGTATTGAATTATAACCCTGAAACCGGCGCTGTGCAACAGAAAAAAACCGCGCAGGGCGCTGCAGATAGTTCTGCATGGGCGCGTGGGCAGGCTTGGGGTTTATATGGTTATACTGTGATGTACCGCGAAACAAAAGATAAAAAATATCTTGACCAGGCTAATCATATAGCACATTTTATTTTAAACAACCCTAATCTTCCAAATGATAAAATTCCTTACTGGGATTTTGATGCACCTGGCATTCCCAATGCATTAAGAGATGCTTCTGCTGCGGCTGTAGCGGCTTCTGCTTTGCTTGAACTAAGCACGTATTCAAAAGAAAATGCAACTGAATATATTACTGTTGCCAAAACAATTATTACCAATTTATCATCACCTGAATATAAAGCAGCTATTGGTACCAATGGTGGCTTTATATTAAAACATTCTGTTGGCAGCCTGCCCGGAAAATCGGAAGTGGATGTGCCGCTTACCTATGCCGATTATTATTTTTTGGAAGCGATGAAAAGATATAAAGACCTCGGGCTTAAATAGTTTTAATTGTTTGAATCAGTTAGAAAATTAAGCACAGGTTAATTCATTCAGTTTTCGATAACTGCACATAAGCAAAACTGCGTGACTGTAATTGAATGCTTCTCTTTTATTAACGCACAAAACTTTTAATAAGCAGCAACATTAAAATCTTTATTGAAAGAATGTTTATACTGCTTAATATATTTTGATGCAGGTAAAAGGAAAATTTATTTTTATGGCAGGCAAGTGGAATAAAATCAATCTTGAAAATTCAAGGTATATGGCTGCTATTGACTATAATAATAATATTTCTGAAATAAACTGGCTCTGATGAATTGAGATAAACGAAACAAATCAATTAAATAAAAAATCAAAATTATGGGCAGAACAATTGGCTTTGTTTTATTGATGGCGATGTGCAGCAGCGTACAGGCGCAGCACGATAAAAACATTACCGAAGGTTATAAACTTGTATGGGCCGATGAGTTTAATAAAGACGGCGCCCCCGACCCCGCAAACTGGAGTTATGAAAAAGGCTTTGTGCGCAATGAAGAACATCAATGGTACCAGCCGGAAAATGCATATTGCAAAAACGGGTATCTTATTATTGAAGCAAAGAAAGAAAATAAGCCCAACCCAAATTATATGGAAGGCAGTAAAGACTGGCGCACCAACAGGAAAAATATAGAATATACATCGGCCAGCATTATCACAAAAAATAAACAGCAATGGCTGTATGGCCGCTTTGAAATGCGTGGTAAAATAGATGTAAGCAAAGGCATGTGGCCGGCGTGGTGGATGCTTGGTGTAAATAAACGCTGGCCATCAAACGGCGAAATTGATATAATGGAATATTACCGCGACAGTTTGCTGGCAAACATTGCCACTGGAACAGCTACCCCGAATAAAGCTTACTGGTATAGCAAAAAGAAACCCGTTGATGCAGCATGGGCATCACAGTTTCACGTATGGCGCATGGACTGGGATTCCACAGCTATTGCTTTATATGTAGATGATTCTTTAATGCTTAAAGTGCCAATGAATGATTTGGTAAATAAAGATGGCAGCGGTTTTAATCCATTTAAACAGCCGCAGTATATGCTATTTGATTTTGCTATTGGTGGAATGAACGGCGGCGACCCATCGCAAACAACATATCCTAAAAAATTTGAAGTGGATTATGTAAGGGTTTACCAGAAAGATTAAAGACACATATAAACAAAACAGGTTGCCATCGCAACCTGTTTTGTTTATATTAAATACGGCAATTATATTAATTCACTCCATTCAGTTCTATATCAAATATAAGATTGGAATTAGCCGGAATTGGCCCGTTGTCAGCACTTCCATAACCAAGCGAGGGCGGAATATATAACGTAATAGAACCGCCTGTGCCGATGAGCGGCAAGCCTTCCTGCCAGCCAATTATAAGCCGGCCTAAATAAAAGGTTACATTATTAGCCGCATCGAACTGCGTGCCATCAGTTAATTTTCCTGCATAGTTAATGGTAACATCATCGCAAACGCCAGGCTTTTTATCGCCCGCAGCATGAATAACATAAAAGAAACCTCTTGGGTCTTTGGTGGCGGTAATACTGTTATCATCAAGATAAGCCTGCAGTGCTGCAACTTCCGAATCCGGTGCAGTTATTGTAACGGTTGGGCAGCTTTTATCACTGTCTTTTTTACAGGCTGTAAACATTATTATGAGCAGTATTACAAGAAGATTTATTTTTCGCATAAGTTTTTTTAAAGGCCGCAAATGTATACATTCATCATTAATTACTGTGAACGAATGAAAATTTTATCGGCACAACAAATTCATGGCTGGGATGCTTATACTATTGCCAATGAACCAATAACCTCCGTTAATTTAATGGAACGTGCTGCCACTGCCTGTACAGATTATATAACACAACAAAATTTTTTTAATAAACCATTCAAAGTTTTTTGCGGCAAAGGCAATAACGGAGGAGATGGCCTCGCTGTTGCAAGGCAACTTCTGCAGCAGCATTTTGATGTGAGCGTATATATAATTGAATTTGGTGCAGCAGGTACCGGAGATTTTCAAACCAATCTTCAGCGCCTGCATGAGCTTACTGTAAATATTCATTTTATACAGGATGAAGGCTTTTTTCCTGTTATCAACAAAAATGATATTGTAATTGATGCACTTTTTGGTTCAGGGCTCAACAGGCCGTTGAAAGATTTAAGCGCAGCGCTGGTGCAGCATATTAATCAATCAGAAGCATTTGTTATCAGCATTGATGTGCCAAGCGGAATGTTTATAGATAAAAGCAGCATTAATAATGCTGTTGTGCGGGCAAATGTTACGCTTACTTTTCAACAATACAAACTTTGTTTTCTCGTTGCTGAAAATGCAGAAAACACAGGTAAACTGATCATACTCGATATTGGGTTACTCCCCGGTTTTCTAAATGATATAGAAACTGTTTTTCAAACTGCAGATGCAGCGTCTATTCAGCATATCTATAAACCGCGCAAGCCTTTTTCGCACAAAGGCAGTTATGGCCACGCGCTGATTATTGCAGGCAACACAGGAAAAATGGGCGCTGCTTTAATGGCTGCCCATGCCTGTTTACGGGCAGGCGCCGGTTTAACCACTTTAAATATTCCTTCGGCGTTTTTAAATGCAGTGCATTCGCATTTGCCGGAAGCCATGTGCCAGTTAAGAGAAAACGGGTTAAGCTTTGAAAAGATAAATGCCGTTGGCATTGGCCCCGGCCTTGGCACAGGAGATGACAGCCTGCAATTAATTGAACAAACTTTAAATGAATATAAACTTCCTTCAGTAATTGATGCAGATGCACTCAATATTATTTCAACGCATAAAAGATTATCCAGGCTAATTACGCCCGGCTCAATCCTTACACCGCATCCAAAAGAATTTGAACGATTGTTTGGTAAAGCTGAGAATGATTTTGAAAGAATTGATACAGCATTAAAAAAATCGGCGGAACTTAACTGTGTTATTATTTTAAAAGGCACTTATACATTAATTGCCCAAAATGGAAAAGGCTGGTTTAATACCACCGGCAATGCAGGCCTGGCGAAAGGGGGCAGCGGTGATATTCTTACAGGAATTGTTACGGCTTTACTTGCCCAAAAATATCACCCATTTGAAGCGGCATTACTGGGCGTTTATCTTCATGGCCTCGCCGCAGATATTGCTCTTGAAAAACAATCACAGGAAAGCATGATCGCTTCTGATGTGGTTAATTGCCTGGGAGCGGCTTTCGGTGGATTGTTAATGGGTTGAATAGTTGATAGGTTGATAAGTTGACTGGTTGAAGGAAGAAGTGGTTCACGAGTTCACGGGTTTACGGGTTGAACCTGTTACAAAACAACATACTTCAAAATAATTTATAAATGTTGTGGCCTTCAACTTTAAGTAAAGAAACAGCAACCCGCTATAATAACTTGTAAGCTCGTGAACCTGTGAATTTTAAAACATTAACCGTTATCACCTTTCTTGCTCCATTGCCCTTTATCTTCTTTCATTGTAAGGTTCTCTGTATTGCTGTTTTTTGGGCCTGGCTCAACGTGGCCAGCCATGTTAGTATCCTTATTTTCAGCGCTCCTGTTTGCATGGCTGCCGCCCGTATCCTGCCATGATCGTTCACTTTGATCAGAGCCGGCTTCGCTGCTCATGCCTGTTCCCTTGCCTTTCCTGTAATTCTCGCTATTATCTTCCGCATTACCATGCAAATCCTGCATTTTATTTTTCACATCATTCACATTCCGTTCCGTATTCTGTGTACTGCTTTTTTCGGATGGATTTGTTTTCATAAATAAGAATTTAATAATGAACAATACCGGAAATAAAACAAATAACAAGCCATTAGTTTTTAAAATGAGTTTTGGGGAAACGTTCTCATCCGCATCAGTGGCAAAAATCTTCCATATTCAAACTTCTTGAGGTCTAACGGCGTTAACTTATTTTTGCAGACTTTAATACGAGCAGCGTGGCAGAAAATACAAAAGAAACAGCAAGCGATAACAACGTAACTTCAAAAAAACAGGAAGCTAATACCTCGTCTTCAGGGGATGGTGGCTTTAACCGTTATTTAATTACGGCGGCTTTGCCTTATGCAAACGGTCCCATCCATATCGGTCATTTGGCCGGCGTTTATTTACCGGCAGATATTTATGTGAGATACTTGCGCGCCCAAAAACGCGACGTGAAATTTGTAAGCGGCAGCGATGAGCATGGCGTTCCCATCACCATCCGCGCCATGAAAGAAGGCGTTTCACCGCAGGAGATCGTTGACAAATATCATGCGATCATAAAGAACAGCCTGGAACAAATGGGCATTTCATTCGACATATATTCCCGCACCTCCAATCAAATTCATCATAAAACTTCGCAGGATTTCTTTCTTAATCTTTATGAAAAAAAATTGTTTGAAGAAAAAGAAAGCGAGCAATATTATGATGAAAAAGCAAAAACCTTTTTGGCCGACAGGTATATTATCGGTACCTGCCCGGTGTGCGGAAATCCCAATGCTTACGGCGATCAGTGCGAACGCTGCGGTTCTTCCTTAAGCCCGGAAATGCTTATCAATCCGCGCAGCGCTTTAAGCGATGCAACACCGGTTAAAAAGAAAACAAAACACTGGTATTTTCCTTTGCAGGATTATGAAGCTTTTTTGAATCAATGGATTTTGGAAGGCCATAAAGAATGGAAGAATAATGTGTATGGTCAATGCAAAAGCTGGCTGGATAATGGCCTGCAAAGCCGCGCCATGACACGCGACAGTAACTGGGGCATTAAAGTGCCTTTGCCTGATGCTGAAGGAAAGGTTTTATATGTTTGGTTTGATGCGCCGATTGGCTACATAAGCGCCACTAAAGAACTAACGCCTAACTGGGCCGATTACTGGTGTAAGGAAGATACAAGATTGATACATTTTATTGGTAAGGACAATATTGTTTTTCACTGCATCATTTTTCCTTCCATGCTGAAAGCGCATGGCGATTTTGTTTTGCCTGATAATGTGCCGGCCAATGAGTTTTTGAATATTGAAGGCGATAAAGTTTCCACTTCCCGCAACTGGGCGGTTTGGGTAAATGAATATCTCGAAGATTTTAAAGACTGCCAGGATGTGTTGCGTTATGTGCTTTGCAGCAATGCGCCGGAAACAAAGGATAACGATTTTACCTGGAAAGATTTCCAGGAAAAGAATAACAGCGAACTGGCCAGCATATTTGGCAATTTCGTAAACCGCACGTTTGTTTTGATGCATAAACTCTGCGGCGGTAAAGTACCTAAGCTGCATACAGATGTAATGGACGACATTGATCGTGCATTAATAGAAGACATTAAAGCGGCGAAAACAAAAGTGGAGAATGCGCTGGAAGAGTTTCGTTTTCGCGAAGCCTTATTTGAAGTGATAGACCTGAGCCGTAAAGGCAATAAATATATGCAGGAAAAAGAGCCGTGGAAGAAAACGGTCAACAGTCAACAGTCAACGGTCAACAGTGAAGAAGCGGCGCATAATCAAAAATTAATAGATAACTGCCTTCACTTATGTTTGCAGCTTACAGCTAACCTTGCTATTCTTATCAATCCGTTTTTACCATTTACGGCAAAGAAAATGCTGCACATGATGAAGGTGGTTGATAAAATGCTCGACTGGGAAAATGCAGGATCTGTTAAATTATTGAGTGTTGGTTATAGTTTACGTGCTCCTGAGATTTTATTCAGGAAGATTGAAGATAAAGAGATTCAAATGCAGATTGATAAATTGAAAAGCGGGTTAGTGAAAACGGATAAAGATGTCAGCAATCAGCAATCAGCAACCAGCCAGGAAGATTTGCTGAAAGCTGAAAGCCCAAAGCTCAAAGCTCAAATTCAATACGATGATTTTGCAAAGCTCGACCTGCGTGTTGGCAAAATATTAAACGCCACAAAAGTGGAAAAGGCAGATAAGCTTTTAAAACTTGAAATTGATTTGGGTTTTGAAACACGTACGATTGTTTCGGGCATTGCATTGCACTTTAAACCGGAAGATATAGTCGGAAAACAAGTTGTAGTTGTTGCCAATCTTGCGCCGCGTAAAATGCGTGGCATTGAAAGCAACGGCATGATTTTAATGGCGGAGAATAAAACCGGTAAACTCATTTTTGTAAATCCTGACGAAGCAACCGATGCCGGCAGCGGGGTAAGTTGAGCGGGTTATCCGGCGGTTTTTTGAAAAAGTACAAACCCTATCCTGAAAAATCAGGATATCATTTGTAAGCGTGCAAACTTGATAAAGCCCAATGTTGTACGGTGGCTTTGTTTTATTTCTGTCGTAACAAATTTTTCAAATTAATACTTCCACAATTGATTTCTTTTTCGTCCACTAACATTAATGAACCCCCTCGTCTGCCATCGTATCGTGAAATTCTATAAACAAGATTTTGCCCCTTTATACTAAGTCCTGTTCGAATGGGGCCCATTGCTCCTTCATCAAAGAGAATTGCAACATAAAAACCACCCGATTCTTTTGGATTAATCGTTCTTTTTAAAGATGACGGCTTATCAATATTATTATCTAAAAAAGATTTTAAATCAGTTATACCATAGTCTGGCAATGGTTCTTTAGCAAGTGCCATTGTATCGGGAGGAAGCAATATTTTAAAGTATTTACCTGGTAAAGAAGGAACTTCATATTCTACAGGAAAGGCTATATTCAGTTCTAATGGATTTTCTGTTTCATTGGTTATTCGAGTCCAGAATAAAACTTTATTTTTTTTCTTCCCATTAGGGTCAACGTATTGAATACCTCTTGACCAACTGTTTTGTATGATTAGACGCTGCCCCAAAGAATCAGCATACTCATATTTCCTTATCGAACTTACAGTTTCTATTTCAAAAGTATCTTGCGTTGATTTACTGTTTTGGCCGAAGGAAAATAACCCCGTTGTCGCCATAATCAATAGTAGTATGATTGTTTTCATTTTGGTCTTTTAAGCTTACAATAGCTGACTACTCATAGGATGCTGGATATGTTGATTTGAAAAACTTATTAAATTTGAACGAAGGAAAAAATCTTGAGAAGGAGGAAGATTGATTACTTCATTCAATCTTTCTCTTTCAAAAGAAAACTGATCAATACATATTATCTCTTAGTCTCCTCAATGACATTGGTACATAGGAACCGTTTGTTGGCAGCAGTATTTTTTGTCCACCAAAATTGCAATAATGATTTTGTTATGCTTCTTCTAAAAACGCAAGAATATATCCATCGGGGTCAGCAATGTAAAATTCTTTGCCGTATGGTCTGTCGCACAATGGCTGTGTAATTTGTATGGATTTGTTTATAAAATCATTGTATAAATCTTCAACACCTTCTATTGAAAATACAATATCAAGGTCATCGTTTGCCAATTTATTTTGCCTTTCTTCAAGTGAAGGTTTTCCGGATTTTAAATGAATGGAATGTCCGTCCTTGCTAATTCCTGCGTAGAAGTCTTCATAGCGAAAGTCCAAGTCAAAACCGATTTTTTTTGTATAAAACTCAATTGAAGCGTCAATGTCAATCACAAGAAGTTGCGGACTCATTTTTTTAATTTTTGAATCTGTAGTGGTGTCCATAATCTTGATTTTGTTTGGTCAAAAAATGTTATTTTTTTGTCTCCGTCAATTTTGTTTTTTCGAAGTGTCTAATAATATTGCTGCCAACATGCTAATTTATGTTATATGCTACTAAATTTCCAAAAAAGCCGTTGTTCGAAATCAATACTTTAATGTTATATGGCGATAATTGTCGTTAGAACAATCCAACCCTTCTTTTTTAGAACAAACCTTATCCTAAAAATCAGGATGCCATTCCTCTTTATGCAGCCATGATATTTCAGCATGGCCCTTTTGGCGGTACCACATCAGCTGCAAACGTTTCATTTACATCAAACAGCATCCTGCAGGTCGCCCATTTTCAAAACTGTAAAGTAAATCATTGATATATGTTTGCATTTTGCATTAATTTCACCGCGCTAAAAAAGCATCATAGCATTAATGCAGATGACGGTAGTGCGACGCAACCGTGCTTAATCACGGCAATGCAGCCTGCCACCAAAAAATAAAATTATTATGGCTGAAAAAATTCTAATGCCGCGTTTGAGCGATACCATGACCGAAGGCGTGATTGCTGCCTGGCATAAAAACGTGGGTGATACTGTAAAGAAAGGCGATTTGCTGGCTGAAATTGAAACCGACAAAGCCACCATGGAACTGGAAAGTTATAAGGATGGCGTATTGCTGCACCGTGGGGCTGAAGAAGGTGGTAAACTGCAGGTAAACGACCTGCTGGCAATTGTGGGCGATAAAGGTGAAGATGTAAGCGGTTTAATTGGTGGTAATGGAAAAGCTGCAAGCGACAAACCGCAAGCTGCAGGCAAAGAAGAAAAAGCTGCAGCTAAGGAACCAGAAACCACTAATCAGCAACCTGAAGCAAAAGCACAATCATCAACTGAAAAAGTGGATATTTCCAAAATGGATGAAGTGGTGCTGATGCCCCGTTTGAGTGATACCATGACAGAAGGTGTGATTGCAAGCTGGCAGAAAAATGTGGGCGATGATGTAAAAAAAGGCGATATACTGGCCGAGATTGAAACCGACAAGGCTACCATGGAACTGGAGAGCTATAAAGATGGCAAGCTTTTATACCAGGGCGCCAAACAGGGAGAAAAAATTGCTGTGAACGACCTGCTGGCTATTATTGGAAAAGAGGGTTTTGATGTAAATAAAGTGGTGAATGCTGCAAAAGGCGGCAGTGCTGAAGCGGATACACCTGCTGAAACAAAAAAAGAAACTGCAGCGCCTCAGCCTGAAGCCAAACAGGAGGCTGCTCCTGAACAAGAAGTGGTAAATGAAGGAAGGATACTGGCTTCGCCACTTGCTAAAAAACTGGCGGAAGAAAAAGGCATTGACCTGAAATATGTAAAAGGCAGCGGCGATAATGGCAGGATTACAAAAGCCGATATAGATAATTATCAACAGCCAGCTGCAGGCGGCAAGCCACAGGTTGCAAGTGATGAACCTAAAGCCGCAGCGCAATCACAACCTGCGGAAGTAAAACCCCAGGAAACCGCACCTGCGAAACAGGCACAGCCTGTTGTTGCCACAGCATCTTATGGCAAAGAGGAATTTGAAGAAGTACCTGTATCGCAAATGCGAAAAACCATTGCCCGCCGTTTGGCAGAAAGTAAATTCTCTGCACCGCATTTCTATCTTACCATGAGCATTGATATGGATGCCTGCGTTGCAGCGCGCAAACGTATTAATGATGTAAGCCCGGTTAAGATCAGCTTTAATGATATGGTGCTGAAAGCAGTTGCCGTAGCGTTAAGGCAGCATCCTAAAGTAAACAGCAGTTGGCTGGGTGATAAGATCCGTGTAAACAAACATATAAGCATTGGCGTTGCCGTTGCTGTTGATGAGGGTTTACTGGTACCGGTTGTGCGCTTTGCGGATACCAAGCAGCTAAGCCAGATAGCAACGGAAGTAAAAACATTGGCCGATAAAGCCAAGAATAAAAAATTACAGCCGGCAGAATGGGAGGGAAGCACTTTCACCATTTCCAACCTGGGTATGTTTGGTATTGAAGAATTTACCGCAATCATTAACCCGCCGGATGCCTGCATCCTCGCTGTGGGTGGTATTTCACAAATACCGGTGGTAAAGAACGGCACGATAGTTCCCGGCAATGTAATGAAGGTAACTTTAAGTTGTGATCACCGCGTGGTGGACGGCGCTACCGGTGCAGCCTTCCTGCAAACGCTGAAGAGCCTGCTGGAAGAGCCGCTGAGAATGCTCGTATAATGATTTTAAAGAATATTTTTATAATAAGCCCTGCAATGCGGGGCTTATAGTTATTATAGAATTAGGCACAAGGTATGTCTTCCTCCATAGCTCCTCGTACCCTCCTCCATACTTCCTTCATAGATAGTTCATGGCATGTGTGGTTTTACCCGTTTGCCTTTAAATACAGGTACGGAAAAGGACGAGTAAATAGTTCATTTTGCTTGCAAAGCCGGGTCCGGTATCTGAATGATAACCGATGTGCCTGCTTCTTTATGGCTAATCCAGTCAATAGTCCCTTTTAGTAGTTTAACCCTGTGTTCCATATTGCGAAGACCAAGGCTTTTGTGTTTATTTGATGTTACGCTGAACCCCGTACCATTGTCATTAACCGATAAGCAAATGTGCTGTTTCTCCTTTTTAATGTTTATTTTAATAGCAGAAGCATGGGCATGTTTTATAGTATTTTGAATGGCTTCCTGAACCACACGAAACAGCATTACCTGGGCTTCTGCATCCACCGGTAATTGTTCATAATCACTCTTAATATTAACTGAAATATTGCGGGCGGCATTTATCCTGTCTTTCTCCCACTTTAGGTTTTCCATAAAATCAAACTGCTGTATCCATTCCGTATTCAGCGATTTGGAAAGGGTGCGTAGGTCCTGTATAGCATGGGCAAGGCTTTCTTCCGCTGTTTTAAAAGTATCGGGCACATGCTTTATTTCCATTCCGGCAAGGCTCAGCAACATTTTGGTACTGCTAAGTAACTGTCCAATATTATCATGCAATTCCTGGCTTACCTGGTTAAATGCGTGTTCCTGTGTTTCAAGCTGGGCTTTTAGCAACTGCTCATTAAATGCCAATTGCATCAGCTGCTTCTCCTGTATATACCTTTTTTTACGGCCGTTGAAATAAGCTACCAGTATAAAAATGAAAATACCTGCCAGCAATAAAACTATTGTAGCAACTATAATGGCGGCTATCAGGCCGGGCGGGTGTTCTTGCGGCGGCATACGAATGCTATAATTAAGCAGCTATACAAAAATACATTTACGGTGTAATTAATATAAGCATACAGCGGGATGCCGGTAACATTATAATAGTTTTGCAGGTAATCCAAAAAAAGATAAAGTACCATGCTGCCCATGGCAGACAGCAATAACCCTATGGCAAGCCAGGCATATTCATAACGCAACAGGTTTATATATTGTTCCTGTACAAGCAGGGCATAAAAAAGAAAGCAGCTCATACCGGCCAGCAAAATATTACCTGCTATTTCTGTGTAAGAGTTATAAGCATCCATGCCCTGCAGGAAAATAAAATTCAGCAGCCAGCCCAGCGAAAACAAAGCCATCAACCAGCGGGAATGTTTTTTCATGCCTGGTGTTGCCCCACCCAGCAGGCTGATAAAAAGCACAACAGTTATAAGAAGCAAGAAATTATATGGAAGCGCATTATAATACAGCAGGCGGCTATAGCTGAGGTACCAGCCTGCCGCATCGAGCAAAATAGTAACCAGCGTTATTATTTTAAATAAACGCCACCTGCCTGTTGGTTTATCCAGCAGTATTATGGCCGCAATAAATGCAGCCCATTCTGCTGCCACGGTAATATTGAGATAGGATGAAAGCATTTACCTTTTTATTTTATGGCACAGGGCAATTGGCAGGGCAGAGGTGGCCGTTATCAAGGGCCTTCTCTGAATCAATTATTAATGCTTTTAAGCTTTCATCCTCATTCAATTTGCACTTTCTACAGCAGAAAGATGGTAAATCTTCAAAATAGAATGTAGTTTCATCTTTTCTTATATAATCAAACTGTAAAATCATCCTGTTTTTATAAGTATAGCCATCATAAGAAGTAGGCTTCTTCCCATTGGTATCATAAGCAGAAATTGTAATAGCAAGTTTGTCTAAGTCTATTCTTGTTTTAATTATCTCGGTATCAAGCGCCTGTAAAATCCTGTCTTTTTTATAAAATATACTTCTCGTGTCAGATAGCATCGCTGAATAATAATTACTACTATCATTGTGGTCAACGGTTCTTGTAAGGCTAGGCAATACATCTTTTATGTATTTATTTATATATGTACTTTTCATGTGCCCGGCAGTAAATATTGTTCCATTAGTATCAATTAAAAATGTGTTCCCGCAATCTCTAAGAGGCTTTGCTGCTGTGAAAAGTAATATGAGTTTACCATCAGGTAAGTGGATATTTTGATTACTTCCTTTTTTTTGAAAGATGGCAAAGTAAATCCTCAACCCTTCACTGCCCGAGATAGTTTTAACCTTATTTAATAAAAATGCAAGATTGTCCCTAGATAAAAAAAATGTTGGACTTTCCTTATACAAGGTTGGCTTCAACCTATCGTATTTTGAAGTGTCACCCTGTTTTGCATACATGAGTTGTTTTTTTCTTTTGTCAGCAGATTCTTTGCTAACCCACATTTTTGGCAAAGCCCGGATTGAGGTGTTACAATCCGGTTTGCATGTATCACACTGTGCGATACATGCATTTGGCAGGGTTCCAATCACTAAACAAGAAAAAAAAATAAAAACAATCCGGATACAGTTATTTTTCATGGTTTAATCTTTAGATGAAAATTACGGACAGTTTTATAAATTCATAATATGATATTTTCCCGCTTCAGCACCGTAATTTTCCCAGCCTGTTTTAATTTCAATTATTTAAAATAAAGCCGGTGTTACATTAGCAGGAACAATCCTATAAATCTCAGCAGCCCTTTACAATAATTCCTTACTCTTATTGATTTTTATCTTCAGCATATTTTTATAAAGAAGATATGTATCATACGAGCCTGATTAAAAACACCTGCATACATTATGAAAAAGATCATTACTGCCTGTTTATTATCCTGTATTTGTTTCGCATCGCTTTCTTCCCAGCCATTAAACGATTTAGAGAATAAGGACTTGCCCGTGGTGAACGATGCTGTAAAAACAAGGATCAATACTGTTTTAAAAAGCTTTATCGATTCAGGCACAATTGCCGGAGTTTCGGCATTGATATACGAAAAAGGAGAGGAGGTATATTTTAATGCATTTGGCTATGCAAACCGCGAAGCCAGGACCCCGATGGACAGGAATACCATTGTGCGCATTTATTCAATGACAAAACCGCTCACTGGCGTGGCATTGATGACGCTGTATGAAAAAGGCGCTTTCCAACTGGATGATCCCATTTCAAAATATGCACCCGAATTTAAAAATATGCAGGTATATAAAGGCGTGGATGCTGCTGGCAACCTTATGCTGGAGCCAGCCAAACGATCCGTTACCATAAGGGATGTTACCCGGCATACATCAGGGTTTGTTTCCAGTTCAGACCTGCCGGGTATAGGTGAGCTGATTAAAAAGACCGACGCCATGAACCCACAGAATACACTGGGTGAAATGGCAAAAAAACTAGCCAGCCTGCCGCTGTTGTTCCAGCCTGGCGAAGAATGGGCGTATGGCCCTTCGGTGGATATACAGGCTTATTTAGTAGAACGCATATCGGGAAAACCCTTTGATCAATACCTGCAGGAAACCATCCTCGGTCCATTGCAAATGACAAACACCCGCTACATTGTGCCAGAGAGCGACAGGAAGCGGTTTGCCGTTACTTACAGGAAGGAAAACGGCAGCTTAACGCCTTTACAGGGTAATGAAAATTCTTTCAATATAAAAGATTGGCCGTTAAAACCCGGAGGCTTTGGCCTTACTTCCACAGTGGATGATTATATGAAATTTGCCCGCATGCTGGTAAACAAAGGCACACTTGGCAACGTACAAATATTAAAACCTGAAACCGTAGAACTGATGCATACCAACCAATTGTCCGATACCATTTCCAAACGTATGTGGCTGCCTTCCAAAGGCCAGGTGGGATTTGGAATTGACTTTGCCGTACGGCTTCGTCCGCCGGCAACAAAAAGCGGAAAATAATGGCATGGTGGGGGAATTTTTCTGGGATGGTGCTGCCAGTACTTTGTTTTGGGTTGATCCTGTAAACGAACTTACAGCTGTAATGTTTGTGCAGGTGATGCCGTTTTATGGTACCCTGCATAAGCGTTTTCGCGATGCGGTATATGGTGAATACAAATGATGCCGGTAGTTCTGTATAAATAAGTCAAAACAGGGAGAAATATTTATTTCTTCGCTGGTTCGTCTTTCTCGTCGATAGTGGAAACTTTGTCTCTTTCACTATTAAATTCACGTATGCCTTTACCTATACCCTTCATCATTTCAGGAATTCTTTTGGCGCCAAAAAGAATGAGTATTACAACTGCTATGATGAGTATTTCCTGGAACCCCATAATTGAAACTGTTTAGATATAAATTAATATGCTTTCCGGCAGGCCTGCTGCATTCCAATCCTTTGCGAAGGGCAAGCGTTTTAACCGGTCAGCTTTACGTTAGATATTGCAACAAATATAGCCTGTTTGAAAATCACCTATTATTCTGCCGGGTTAAATTTATCATATCAAACTTCTCATGCAGTTAAATAAGTATAAACAAGCCTCTTCTTGTCTTAAATTATAAAAGCAAGGCTATCGGAGATTAAAAAATATTATTATCATAATCGCTGTTAAGCTGGATAATATCCGGTGCGTGCACATAATTGGTATTATACCTGAACTGTATGTTGATGGTAATTCTTGCCAGGAACTTTGATAAGCCTTCCGGGATTTTTGGGAAATACACAAACCTTAGTTCCGCCGTTTTAAATACAAGGTTCTCATTCCTTGTTCTTATGCCGCCACCCAGGCCGTAATACCAATCTGTTACAGCAGGTTTATCTTCCGCTGTTATAGCTGCAACATCAGCAAAGCCAAAAGGGGAGAACTTAAAGCCAAAAATTTTGAAATTGGTAAAAGTAATGGTTTCGGAGTGCAGGCTAAACCTGTCTTCTCCCAATACGGAATCAGCTTTAAAATAACGGATGCCAAATGGATTATTAATGCGTAAAGGTTCCAGCCCGGTGCGGTTGAAGAGATGCGTATAGGAAATACGGGCATATTGGCGCATCTTAAAATTTCTAAACAACACAGCCCTGCTGAATGCGGATGCGCCTACAAGCAAAGCTCCGTCCTGTAATTTTCCTTTGTTATAAAAAGTGCCGGTCCGCAGGAAATATTGTACAATATCGCCTTTTTTATAAACGCTGTAAAGGTTAGCATCAACACCGGTATAGGGCCTGGAAAGAAATGATTGCTTATACCAGCCTCCTGTTAGTGACACGTTATAACCATAAGGCACATCTTCCGTATTGCCAAAGCCATACAGGTAATTGGT
This sequence comes from Parafilimonas terrae, assembly GCF_900115755.1. GTDB lineage: Bacteria > Bacteroidota > Bacteroidia > Chitinophagales > Chitinophagaceae > Parafilimonas > Parafilimonas terrae. Next base: position 49,802 of record NZ_FOXQ01000006.1, on the reverse strand, counting down.
TTTATAAAACTCCTGTTTAAAAAAAGTGAACTGTCCTAAAATAGCCCGCTTATCATCAAACCTGAATATGAGTTTATCAACCGCCTGCTCCGGCGTTTTTATAAAATTGGTATTCATGTAACGGATACTCACAAAATGCCTGTCGAGATGTTTATGGTTAACCGCATATTTTTTTATACCGAGATTATAACCGATCCATGCATCAAAATACCGGTAATGATAATCGTAAAAATCAAACGGCTGCTTGTTGTAATTATTAAAGGTTTTAAAATCTCCAACAGTTAACCCACCAGCAAAATGTTTGTATTGCGAAACAAGGTTTCGCTGGAGGGAAAAATAGGTAGCCTGCTCATCGGTAGTTCGGTTAAATAAATCCTGGTTGATGGTTGAATACCCAACAGATGCATCAATAAAGCTATGCGCTATATTAAATTTTGTATAAGACAAACCAATGCCTGCGGTGGGTTCTCTTTCTTTTTCCGCAAGAAAAGTAAGCCGGAGGCTTTGGGCTGCCCCAAAAAGGTTTACATCTTCGGCGGTTGCCTTAAACCTGCCGGTGCTGGCCCTGTTAAGTACGCCGTTAATACTGAAGAGGTCTTTGGTAATTACATAAACATCCACAGAATCCGGTGAACCGGTTTTAGGCTGAATAATGATACGTGCATCCTGCATATAGTCGAGCGTACGTAAAAACCGTTCATTATCAGCAAGCAGGTAAGCAGCAACGGGAGTGTTTTCTTTAAAGAATAAGTTATCTCTTATTGCCCATTCCTTGGTATTATTATGCAGGCTGTTTAAGAGTCTTGTTCCGAAGTAATCAATTGATTTTGATGTATCTGCAAAAGTTTTTTCAAATTTAAATCTATTAATAATAATGTTTCGGATGATTTTACCCTCATATTGTTTGAATTCGGCTTCACTCTTAGTGGTAAGTAATTCCTGCCTGTTAAGCCTGGTAATAGTGCTGGTATCTTTATGCTTTCTTTTTATAAGCTTCAATGCATGGCTGAATATATTGTTTTTTGAGGTGGTTTGAATAGTATCCTTATCCTGGGCACCGGCACAAAAACAAACAAGCAGCATGCAGATTATAAGAGGCAGCTTATAAATATCGTTCACTCGTTATAAGGCGGTTAATAATTAAATTGTATAATCACTCTCAAGTTAAGCAATCTGTTGAAGCAGATTTAAAAATTCATTACGGCTTATCATTTCAGCACCCAGGCTTTCCAAATGTTTTGTATAAACCTGGCAATCTATTAAAACAATTCCTTCCCGGGCCAGTTGTTTTACATAGTTAATAAAAGCAAATTTGCTGGCATTGGAAATACGGCTGAACATGCTTTCACCAAAGAAAACCTTTCCCATTTTTATGCCATATAAACCGCCTGCAAGTTCATTGCCCTGCCATGCCTCTGCACTATGGGCATATCCTTTTTTATGCAGGTTAATATAAGCCTGTTCAACTGCATTGGTTATCCATGTGCCAGCATGATCACGTTTTACTGTTTTACAATTCCTGATAACTTCTTCAAATGCCGTATTTGTTTTAAACTGAAAACTATTATTGTGTAAAATCTTCTGCATGCTTTTACTTATTTTAAGATTATCCGGAAATAAAACAAACCGTGGATCGGGGCACCACCAAAGCGGCAGGTCGCCTTCAAACCAGGGAAAGATACCTTGCCTGTAAGCAAGCAGCAATCGCTCTTCGCTAAGATCACCGCCCATGGCAAGCAGGCCATCCTCTGTAGTTGCGGTTGCAGGCGGAAACCATAATTTACTATCCAGCACGGTCAGGTACATAAAGAAATGCTCTGGTGATAAAATTCAGACTGCAGAAAAGCGGTAAATAAATTCTTTTTTGGATAAAAGCAAAACTAATGTTCAACCATTTCTTCAATGGTTGCATTTATGCCCCGGTTGATGATGGCTTCACGCATAGGATTAAGGGTTTCGTAATCGCCTTGTTTAACGGCATATTTCCCCTGGAAATGAATGATGTAAGCGCATTGTTCGGCCTGCTCCGTGGTGTGGCCACAAACCTCAATAAGGGTTTCAATTACCCAGTCAAACGTATTCACTTCATCATTCCATACAATCAGGTTATAGGATGCCGCAAGAGTATCCAACAATCCTGTCTCAATATCTTCTTTTACCTGCGCTGAATTGTTTATACCGGTAATCATAATTGCAAATTTAGTTTAAGCGGCATAAATAATGCCTTGTTTTATACTAAAAAAGCAGATACCATACGTTTTTTTTGTTGCATATCTTTTTTTATCCCAACTGAAGTAAAACCCTTTGCATGCAATAATGCCGCTACCTGTTCACCCATTAATTCGTTTATTTCAAAGTATAACTGTCCCGGCCGCTTCAGATGCTGCAGGGCAAAACCTGCAATTGCTTTATAAAAGAGCAATGGATCATCGTCTGGTACAAACAAGGCCTGGTGTGGCTCATATTGCAAAACATTCGGCTGCATTAAAGAAGATTCGCTTTGGGCGATATAAGGCGGGTTGCTTACAATTATGTCAAACCGAGGAAAAGAAGCCGGCGGTTGAAAATTAAGAATATCAGCTTCAAAAAAATGAACAGAGACATTATTATTTACTGCATTTTTTATAGCTATTTCCAACGATTTATCACTGATATCCAATGCATAAACATTTGATCCCGGGAATTTTTTTTTAATTGAAATGGCAATACACCCGCTGCCGGTTCCAATATCCAAAACCGAAGGGGCTTTCAAGCCGGAATTATGAGAATTTTGCAAGATTAATTCTACCAATTCCTCGGTTTCAGGCCGTGGGATTAAAACGTTTTCATCCACATAAAAAGGCATACCTGCAAACCACGTTTCATTTATAATATATTGAACAGGTGTATTCTGCAATAATCTTTCGATATTTTTTTTTAGATAACTTACCTGGCTGTCCGTAAGGAAATTGTCTTTATAAATCATTCTCTCAGACCTTGAAAAACCTGTAAGTTTTTCCATCAGCAGGTTAGAAATATTGGACGCTTCCCGCTGATCATATATTGTATTTAATGATGATTGTAAAATTTTACCTGCTTCAGAAATTGTCATAATGCAATGCTATTAATTATTTTTGAGAATGACCACTGATGAACTATACATGCAGCGCTGCATTCAACTGGCAAAGTCCGGAGCGGGCAATGTTGCCCCAAACCCAATGGTTGGCGCTGTGCTGGTTTATAAAGAGAAAATAATAGGCGAGGGGTATCATCAAAAATACGGAGAAGCGCATGCCGAGGTAAATTGCATTGCTTCGGTAAAAATAAAAGATCGGCAACTTATTGAAAGATCCACGCTATACGTCTCCCTCGAACCTTGTGCGCATTTTGGTAAAACGCCGCCATGCAGTAACCTTATCATCAGGCATAAAATTCCAAAAGTGGTAATAGGTTCCCGTGATCCTTTTAAAGAAGTTAACGGCAGGGGAATTGAAAAATTAAAGGCTGCCGGAATTGAAGTTATAACCGGGATATTGGGGGATGCCTGTAAAGACCTGAACAAGCGTTTTTTTACATTTCATACCAAACAACGGCCTTATATAATTTTAAAATGGGCGCAAACAGCTAATAAAAAAATAGCAACAAACGACAACAAACGGTTAATAATCAGTAATAATATAACAAACAGGCTTGTTCATAAATGGCGTTTTGAGGAAGCTTCCATATTGGTGGGAACTAACACAGCAACTGCTGATGATCCTTCGCTTACCAACCGTTTGTGGACAGGAAAAAATCCGGTACGATTGATAATCGATAAAAATATCAGGCTGCCGCTATCTTTAAAAATATTCAATAGAGAATCACCGACCATTGTGTTTAATTATGAAAAACAAACGCTTGAACCCGGAGATACCGGAAATTTTACAAACCAGGTTTATTATTTTAAAATTGAAAAAGACAAAAGCCTGGTTCGGCAAATTGCCAATGCTTGCTATCAGTTAAATCTGCAAAGTATTTTGATTGAAGGCGGCGCAAAATTATTGCAATCGTTTATTGACGAAAAACTCTTTGATGAAATCAGGATTATAACCAATAAGGATTTAATTATTGGCGAAGGACTGGCAGCGCCATTATCCAGCGGCTCTTTAAAGCAATCTGAATATTTTGCTATTAGAAATGATAATATTTATTTTATCCTATAATTAATATTATGTTAAGTTGCATGATCAAAAAAAACGTATTTATGTTAACGTCTCTTCCATTTATGATTTACACGCACAATTTTTGGATTGTATCTAATAACAAATTTTAAGCGGCTATTACTTTACTTTTAATCATTAAAATAAACAGATATGGAAAACTGGAAACAGTACAAACGAAAAGGATTATCTGAAATGCGGCCATATATAAAAGACGAAGACCTTACAGGCGTTTCGGTAAGCAAGGAAGATAATCCTGAAACAGATATGGGCATGATTGCCCGTAACCCTAAAAACCATGAAGATAAATGGTATGTAGCCAGGAAATATTTTGAGGACAATTTTGAGGAAGCGTAACTCTTAATTTCTAATGGGAATGAAAAAGCTGGCTTAAATTAAACCAGCTTTTTTTGTTTTCAGCAATTCAATGCTTACTTGAATGTATTGAACAGTTCATCGTATTTCTTATACAGTGCATCGTATTTATCATAGTCGGCTGAATTACCATCAAACTTAGTCCTGTCCCTTTTCCAGAGATATATCTGGGCAAGGTAGTTTACGGTATGATTTAAATTAGCAGTCTCAAGCCTCTCCCTGTCTTGCTTTGCGCTGAGTACGGTGAAAGCTTTTTCGAGCCATTGTGCTGAAGAGTCGGCATAAATACCTTCTTCTTTTGCAATTTCATCACGTTTAGCTTTTAACGGAGCAGATTCGCCCGTGTAACTATGATAGCGGTCATCTAAAGTTTCAAAAGCATAATGATAATAATATCCTGCGCCAAAAGCATATAATCCATTTGCACCATTGGTTACATCAAATGCTTTAGCATAAGCCCGTGCAGCAGCAAGTTTCATCTGTACTCTTTGAGCGCTGTCGAGACTCTTTGTCTGTGCTGAATCGTTGGTGGCAAAGGCTTCTGCGTAGCCCACAATCTTTTGTTCATCCAGGCTGCCCGCAGCAGCTTCCTGCTCATATTTCTGCAAAAGTTCCGGCAGGCTTGCATTTGCGGTCATGTTGCTCATTTCATACTGAGACCATGTTGCATTGTTATTTGGATACAGTTCTTTTGCAAGTGCAAGATATTTTTTAAAAGAAGCATCATCTTTTTTATCCATATAGTACTGGATCAAAAACTGGTAAATGCTTTCATAATCTTCGCCGGTAATTTTTAAATCGGCAAGCCTTGCATAATATTTGGCAGCAGAATCAATTTGCTTTGAATTCTGGGCGGCAACACCGGTAAATAACACCATTGTTGTGTCAATTGAAGAAGTTGACTGCGTAAGCTTACTATCAATTAGCACCTGCCCGAGCCTTTCAGCTTTTGAAAAATATTTGAAGGCGCTGTCCCAGGTTTTGTTTTTCCAATATTCATTACCTCTTACAATATACCCATTGTAAATACTGCTTAGCCCATTGGAAAAATTGCCTTCTTTCATTTGTTTTAATGAAGGATCTATTTGCTGATATTGATTAAAAGCATCCAGTGCTACAACGTCTGCATCCGGATTTTGGGGGCCAACCGCTGAATCACTGTATAGCTGCCCGTAAACATACATTTCCCAGAGTAAGGCTGTTGGCTTATCCTTTTCTTTAAGTTTAGGGTTATTCACCATTTTATCAACCTCCTCCTTAGCTTTATCAAACTTTTTTTGCTGTACATATAGCGCTATAACATCGCCATCCTGTGCCATAAGGTAACTGAGTGAAAATGAAAACGCAATCAATAGAATTATTTTTTTCATCATTCTTTATTTAAATTTTATTGTTAACCAAAATTTATTAATTGTTATCTGCCGATCAATTTTTAAACGGTTGCATTTTCATCATTATTCCCTGAATTACCATCGCCGTCCTCTTTATTTTCACCTTCTTCATTATTATTGCTTTCTGCAGTACTGCCTCCTGTTCCGGCAATGATATCTTCATCTGCTGCGTCATTAATTTCCGGTTCTTCCTCTTGCTCATCCAGCTTGGTGATGGCAGCTATTTCATCGCTTTCATCCAGTCTTATTAATTTAACACCCTGTGTGGCGCGGCCGGCTTCTTTTATATTTTTAACAGATGTTCTTAAAATAATACCCGACTTACAGGTAATTAATAAATCTTCACTTTCCTCAACATCAAGAATGCCTACAAGGCTGCCTGTTTTCTCTGTTATATTGATGGTTTTTACACCTTTGCCGCCCCTGTTTGTAATGCGGTATTCATCAACCCTGGTACGTTTGCCAAACCCTTTTTCACTAACAACCAAAACCGTTTTTGCAGTTTCGTTCCTTTGGACACAAATCATACCAATTACTTCATCCGTTGCATTATCAACTTCAATTCCACCAACACCAATGGCGCCGCGGCCTGTTGCCCTTACTTTCTCTTCAGGAAAGCGAATAGCCCTGCCGCTTTTTACAGCCATCATTATTTCAGAATTTCCATCTGTTAACCTTGCCGTAAGCAACTCATCTCCTTCTAAAATAGTAATCGCATTCACACCTGTGGCCCTTGGCCTGCTAAAGTCTGCCAGCGCTGTTTTTTTAATAACACCTTTTCTTGTACACAGCACTATGTTATGGCCTTCAACAAACTCTCTGTCTTCAAGGTTCTTAACATTCATTATCGCCTTCACTTTATCGCCCTGCACCAGTTGCACCATATTTTGAATGGCCCTGCCTTTACTTTGCTTTTCACCTTCCGGCACTTCATATACTTTAAGCCAGTAGCACCTTCCCTGCTGGCTGAAGAACAGCATGGTATCGTGTGTGGAAGCCACGAACAAATGTTCTACATAATCTTCATCCCTTGTTTTGCTGCCGATGGCGCCACGGCCGCCACGGCGCTGCTGCCTGTATTCGGATGCGCTTGTTCTCTTTATATAACCTAAATGCGAAATTGTTATTACCACATCTTCCTTTTCAATCAAATCTTCAATGCGCATTTCATTGGCCAGGTATTGAATTTCCGTTTGCCTTGGCTTGCCGTATCTTTCTTTAACCTCAAGTAATTCTTTCTTTATAAGGTCATATCTTAATTCTTCACTGGCAAGTAAGGCTTCCAAACCGGCTATTTGCTTTTGTAACTCTTCATATTCTTCCTTGATCTTTTCGCGTTCCATGCCGGTAAGGCGCTGCAACCTTAATTCAAGAATTGCTTTTGCCTGAATTTCATCCAATCCCCAGCCTGCATTTATTAAATTGTCTTTTGCAATTTCAGGCGTGGGAGAATTTCTTATCAACCGGATTACTTCATCTAAATGATCCAACGCAATTAAGTAACCGTTTAAAATATGCGCCCTTTCCCTGGCTTTGCGCAGTTCATAATTTGCGCGGCGGATAACCACCTCCATCCTGAACTCGATGAACTCGCTTACAAGTGCTTTTACATTTAAAGTCTTTGGCCTGCCTTTACTTAAAGCAACGTTATTAATGCCATAGCTTGTTTGCAGTTCGGTAAACTTATAAAGCTGATTGATAATAACGGTGGCAACGCCATCACGTTTCAGGTCAATTACAATACGGGTGCCTTCTTTCTTATTGCTTTCATTATTTACATGCGCAATGCCTTCAATGGTTTTATCATTTACCAGTTGGCCAATGCGGTCAGTTAACGTATCACGGTTTACCTGGTAAGGAACTGCTGTAATAATTATCTGCTCCCTGCCGCTGGCCTTTGTTTCCACGTGGCATTTGCCACGCAGCACAACTCTGCCGCGGCCTGTGAGCATAGCCTGCTGCACGCCATCCATGCCGTAAATAACGCCGCCCGTTGGAAAGTCCGGCGCCTTTACATATTTCATTAAATCTTCTGCTGAAATTTCTTTATTGTCGATATGCGCAATACAACCATCAATTACTTCTGATAAATTATGCGGCATCATATTCGTAGCCATACCCACAGCAATACCGCTGGAACCATTTACCAGCAACTGCGGGATACGTGTGGGCAACACAACCGGCTCTTCCAGCGAATCATCAAAGTTTAGCTGAAAATCCACGGTTTCTTTTTCAATATCATCCAGCATGCTTTCTGCCAAACGCTCCAGCCTCGCTTCTGTATAACGCATGGCCGCAGGCGGGTCGCCATCAGGGCTTCCGAAGTTTCCCTGCTTGTCAACAAGCGGGTGGTTCATGCTCCACTCCTGTCCCATTCTCACCAATGCATCATATACAGCACCATCGCCGTGCGGGTGATATTTTCCCAGCACCTCTCCCACTATACGGGCACATTTTTTATAAGGACGGTTATAACTCAAACCCAGTTCATTCATCGCATATAGAATCCTGCGGTGTACCGGTTTAAAGCCATCACGCACATCTGGCAAAGCACGGCCCACGATTACCGACATTGAATAATCAATGTAGGCCGTTTTCATTTGTTCTTCAATATTTACCTGGATGACGCGATCGTTATCTGCAGTTTCCTGCGGTAGTTGATTTTCTTCCATTCGTTATTTACATGTAATATAAAATCGCTAAAAAAATAAAGCCCGCAAATTTAATGATTAATGCACTGTTTCAGGGCTTAAATGAAGTATTTTTTGCACGTGTGAATGTTAATAAACCTCACCCTCGTTCCTATCCAAAAATGGAGAGGGATGCCTCTGTTTGAGCGTCATCATAAAACTCATGCAACGGATTCGCGAATATCTTTAGCAACTTTAAAATATTTGTTCTTTATGCTATGCGTAAAAGGATTTTCACTTGGTTGGTTAGCACTTTTTATCTCTTCTAATATTTTGTCGAGTTTTTCGATTAATGCTTTTTCAAGAGGATCATTATTTGCACCAGAAATGAAAGTGCAAATAATCCCTATAAACGGAGTAAAAAAAAATGAAATAATAAACGTAGGAATAAAACCTAATTTTTTTTCATAACCAGTCATGCGGCAAATACTGATAAAACTACATATACAATAACATAAATTTCCATGAATATTGATTTAAAAAATTTATAGTTTTTTATGAGAATAAACCCGCATTCAAATTATATAAACGCTTTCCAAAGCCGGGCATCCCTCTCCACGGGGTGGAGAGGGAACGAGGGTGAGGTTTCTACACCTGCTGTATATCATACACCACCACCTTGCTCCAAAGCCCGCTGTAATTTTTAATAAACTCCTGGTGAATGGGATGGCTTTGATAGTTTGCCTGGTCGGCCAGCGTATCAAAAAACATTAGTTCAGAAACTGCCCATGATGCATCTACCACATCACGCTTTTGAGTATCGGCAACAATACCCACCTGCAACTCTTTTATTTCCGGAATTTTTGATAAGGTCTTAACGCCTTCCACCAGTTTATCACGGTCTTCAACAGAACCGGTATTCTTAAGCCAGAAAAAAACATGATGTGCTATTTGTTTACTTTTCATATTAAGTGATTTTGCATTTACAGCTAAAGCAACGCTGCCTGCTGCAGAAGTAAGTATAAATTTTCTGCGGGATGATTTTTTCATTGATGATTATTTTAACTGCAATAAAATTATAAAGCAGGTAAATATAATATGCGTTGAATAAAATTCTTTATTGTTTTCCGGTTTAGTTTTTTAAGCGCAGCTATACAAATTATTTCAATTAATGCACCTTGCATATCATATCTGTGCATCTGTGGCAATCATTTGAACCAGCTTATAGCATAATCTTCAATCATTAAAACTATCCTGTGAAATGTAATGGTTAATACCTTCAAGCACACCCCTGGCAAGTGGCTGCTTTGCAAAATAAGCCTGCCTGTTATTTTTAAGCGCCTGCATTTCTTCGCTGTAATTAGCCACCACTATACCGCGGGCCTTACCACGCACCATATCAATATCATTACCGCTGTTGCCCGCAGTTATAAATTTTTCCAAAGGCAGCTTCCATTTATTGCTTAAATATCGCACGGCGCTGCCTTTGCCTGAACGAAACGGCAGCAGGTCAAGATAACGGTTTTCAGTAAGTAATATCTTAGCCCTTAGCTTGCGGTCATTCAAAAATTTATAAAGGTTTTGAAGATCAGTTCTTGTAAAATCTTCATCCACATAATAACTAAGTTTAAAAGGCCATTGTGCATTGGGCCCCTGCAGATGAATGCCTTTAAATGATTCAAGTACTTTCTTTAATTCTTCGCGCTTCCACTGGCGGTTAATATAGTTTTCATAACCATAATCGGGAATAAGTTTATCCGTATAATAAATCTCCGATCCGGCTGAACAAATCAGCACATCAAAATCTTTTATATCCTTGCTGTGCAAACCATCTAATGTTAACTGCCTGTTCCTGCCGCTGGCAACGCCAAAGATCATTTTATCCCTGTTGTTTTTTATCCATTGCAATAATTCATCAAGGCCTTCTGTATTATCTTCCTCAAACAGGGTACCATCAATATCTGATATAAAGGCCATTTGCGCAGCAGATAATTTTTTGCCATAGGCTGTTTTAGGCACATAACTTTTTTCGCCGGTATGCTTGCCTTCTAAAACCTTGTTTATAAGCTCTACGTATTTATTGGCATGCGTTTCCCACGAATAATCATGCGTGGCAGCTTTAATGCCATTGGCAGAATATTGTTCCCATAAATTCTGGTCGGCGATTATCTTTTTTAATGCTGCCGCGATAGCAGCCGGATCTTCCACATCAACTAAAATTCCGTTATTACTGTCCTCAATAATCTCTTTCGGGCCGCCGGTGGGAGAAGCAATAACAGGCAGGCCGCAACCTGCAGCTTCAACAATGGTAAGGCCGAAGTTTTCGCCCGGTGTGGCATTTACAAAAACACCTTTCTTGCGGGCAGCAACCCGGTAAATTTCAGGCACCTCAAATTTGGGGTCATTCTTTTTTGGGATTGCCATTTTACCATACAGGTCATACTTATCTAAAAGCAATAAGAGATTGGTAAGTATTTCCTGCTCATCAGGCGGCATCTGCGAAATATCTTTTCTTACCCCGGCAAAAATGGCGAGGTTAGCCATTGCCTGCAATTCTTTATCTTGCCCGTAAGCCTGTATAATGGTTTCAAAATTTTTTCTTTTATCGGCGCGGCCAATTGAAAGCACTAAAGGTTTTGCGGGCTGAAAAAGAAAGCGTTCTATTTCAGAATTCACGCGGTACAATGCCTGTTCCTGTTCGAGCGTTAAATTGTAAGACGGCATATCAAGCCGGTAAAAGGGAAAGAAGATATGACTGTTTACGCCCGGCGGGATTACATGAAATTTTCCCAAAGCTTTATTATCGTAAAGCTTGTACTGGTCTTCAATAATGTAGTTGGTGCTTGTAATAATGGCATCGGCAGTTTCAAGGTATTTTTCTTCTTCCTTAATGCGCCGCTGCATGTTAAACTTTTCATTAATCTTTTCCTCGGGCATGCCCTGCTGCAGCAGAATATTTTTTTTGTTGCGGCCAAGTGAATGTGCAGTTGCAAAAAATGGCACACCAAATACTTCGCTCAACTGGCCGGCTATATAAATACCATCAGCATAATGGCCATGCACCACATCGGGCATATCTTTTTCATGCTCTATAAACTGAATAGTCCTGTCAACAAATTCATCCAAATGATCCCATAACGATTCCTTCTGCCTATAGTTATTACCGCCACAAGTAATGCGAACAATGCGGGCTTTATCATTTACTATTTCAATATCTTTTCCATAATCAGGAGAAACCCTTTTGTCAATAATTTTTCTTGTGAAGAGGTCTGCCTTTCTTACCTGTGGATGCTGTGATAAAGTTTCCAAAAGTTCCAATACGTACTTCACCTGCCCGCCTGTATCTTTATCCCTTCCTATCTCTGGCTCATGATACCGGATTAACCCATGTGGACTGAATAACTGTATGTAATATTCTTTCATTATAAGTTTCAAAAGTAACTAATCCTCGTAAAATGAGATATTTGTGTATATTTCAACTTGTTATAAAACGGGTATTATATGTATTCAGGCTCTGGTTTTAATGAATGGGAAATTGGCGATATAACGGTATTAATTCACAATGGCGTTTATCATTTGTTTCATCTTATTATTCCTAACCATGATTATATAGCGCATGCTGTTTCAAAAGATGGCATGTCGTGGCGGCGCACAAAGAATGCATTGTTTGTAGGCGATCCCGGCGATTGGGATGATGATATGTTATGGACGATGGATGTGCGTGAAAACAACAGCAAATTCATTATGTATTATACCGGTTTACAGCGAAGGGACCGCGGTGTAATATCAAGAATAGGTTTTGCAGAATCAGATGATTTAATCACATGGAAAAAAACCAATAAACCGGCTTTGTATATTGAACCACCCGGCATATATTATGAAAGCAAAAAAGATAATCCCAGGAAGTGGCTAAGCTTTCGTGATCCTTTCCGCTTCGATTACAATGGCGATACTTATTTGATTGTTTGTGCACGCCGTAATACAGGGCCTTTATCAAGAAGAGGTTGTGCGGGCCTTATAAAACTAACCGGAGATGGCGCTGAATTTCTGCCGCCATTAATTCATCCCATGGCTTATGATGATATTGAATGCCCGTGTTTGTTTGAATTGCATGGCCGTTTTTATCTCCTGGGTTCAATAAGGGAAGATATAAAAGTGCGTTATTGGTTTTCACCGGAATTCTCAGGAGAATATCATTCCTTTCACTCCGATGTAGTGCTGCCGCTCGGCAATTACGCTGCACGCACGGTGCAGGATGGGGAACATCTTTTGGTGTTTAACTTTTTTTACGCAGGTACCGTTGACCGGTTAAGGGTGCTGCCGCCGCCAAAGCAATTTGATACCGATGATAAAGGAAGGTTATTATTAAAAACATATTATCGCTGGCAGCAAATGGTAGCAGGCAGCGTGCGGCAACAGGATATAAAAGATGTTAAGTGTTTATTCAATAACCCTACAGCTTCGCTTTTTTTAAACGATGATAAATGGGTATGCGGATCAAGGAGCGGTTATGAAGTGTTTTATTTTAAGAAACCATCCACTGCTTTTATTTGGGAAGGAAGAATAAATGTGGAAGGTATGGGTAAGCTGGGCATTGTTACAGATATTGATAAAGATGGCAGCGGTTATTATATTTCGTTTGATGTATCAAACGGCGTTGTGAAAATAAGAACATGGGGTTATAATCCCAATAACTTTAAAAGCAACTTTGTTTTTAACGATATACAGGCAAACCTTTTTAAGGTAAATGAAGAAAGGAGCTTTCATTTCAGCCTGCTGAGCTATGGAAATTATATTGAGGTTTCGGTTGATGGCATTGTAAAACTTACACTGATTGATTATACTTATTCAGGCGAATATATTGGCTTGTATTCTGCATCATCTGTAATATCGCTGCAGGATTCTGTTATAAAAATCCTGCCTGAACCTGAAGAAGAATATGCCAGCCAGGAAGAAACACAAAAAACCATAGAAGCGCAACGGGAAGTTTAAAAGATAAAATTTGTGCCCGCTGTTTTTATTCCGGAACATGCTTGAAAAGCCAGTCATAATCCGGAACATCATCAATGTTATGGCACTCATCCCTGCTTGTTTCTATTTCAATCAGGGGAAACAAACAGGGTACTTTTGTTTGCCAAAATACGCCATCACATAATTCATCATCCTTATACGGCCTGAAGTAAGCCCGGTTATACCAGCCTATTATTGTGCTGTATAAATTGTGCTTATTGTTTGCAGGCGTATATACTTTATCAACCTGCAAAGTGCTGGCACATAAAAAAATGCAGAGCGCAATTATTTGCCAGGAGGCAAAAGCCAGGTTAAGAATGCCTATGCCCTTAGCTCCGCTGATGCGGCTGAACACCCAAAATGCAAGAAGGTTGAGTAAAAGGCTGGCAACAAAAAAATAAAAATCGGTAATATAACCGTTTAATGAAAGTTTGGTAAGCATGAATATGCAAACAAGCATTGTAAAAATATAGGAAGACAGGAACAGTAATCGCTTCATCAGTTGCCGGTTTCTTGTTACAAAACAACCTTAAATTTAGTTATTCCTGTTATTAATTTTTGCTTTGTGATGGACAAGTTTTTGACGAAAATCTTTCTTTTCTGACCATTGCAATGTACCTGGAAGTAAACGATTACTAAATTCAATATGTATAACCCGCCTCTTATTATTACTTGTTGTCCTGTTAGAAGCATGAAGAAGCAAAGGTTTCATTATCATTATTCCACCCAATGCAACATCGCATACTATTTCTGTCTCTTTTGACCAGTCAATAGTTTCGGGTCTATAAATCCTTTTCAAATGTGATTTTGGAATTACTCTCAGGGCTCCATTATATTCATTTGTATTATCAAGATGAATGCGAATAGTAAAGTTATCTTCTAAAATATCTAGTGGAGGCTGAACAGCAAATTGATTTTGTTTTACAGTCCATGGTCCAAAACCTTCAACTTCAAGCTTTTTATCAACTGAAATAGTTAAGTCCTGATGATAAGCTACGAACCAATTTGATTGTTCAGGCTTGTTAAAGTAAATCGACTTGACGATGAAATAATCATCTCCAAAGAATTCCGAAACAATGGCATTTAGTTTATTGTTAAAAATTAAATTATATGCCGCAGGGACTTCTTTTAAAAATTGGCGGATGGCAAATAAATCATTTGTTCTTCTAAATGTTGGTTTGCTTGTATCAGCTTGCGAAATGGTTTCCAGTATAGAATTGATTTCTTCTAATGTATAAATGTTGTCAATAACTACAAAACCTTCGGTTGAAAGTTGTTTTCGCATGTTGTAAGTTGTGTTCAAATAATCCTGGCAAAAATTTTATACAAATACATCACTCCTTCTCTCCCGGTTCATGCATAATTAATTTATCAATCAATTCCTGCACAACAGCAGGGTCCGCTTTTTCTACAAGATGGTATTGTTTTGAAGTTTTATCATCCATCCACGTATTGCTGCCATCTTTATCACTGATAATTATTTTGCCTTGCTTCACTGTGTACCAGTCTTTATAACCTTTAACGCCAACCAGCACAGCCGTTTCATCCCAGCTTTTCCTGCCGGCGCTGTCTTCTTTTGCCTGCGGAATTGAAATGCGAAAAACATCCTTAACCGGGCTTTTAGTAATAGAATCGTTTTGAATAAGTGGCATGCCGCATTTTATCTTCTCCCCTATTTCAAAACCAGAAAATAATACAGGCGCCGGAAAATGATCGAACACATATTTTGCAGCCATAAAATCACGGTTAATATTAAACTCGCTTCCAGAAGGAAATTTGCCTGCCATGCTTACCAGTTGTTTTACTTTTTGTTTTACCAGTTGTTCACCGCTTAATGGCGAAAACATATCGGCTTTCGATTGCAGTAAGTTTTTAAGATTGGTTAAAAAGCCCACCGTTATTATCGTTACACTATTATTTGGCTGAATAGCTAAAACCCTGCGGTATAAAGCCACGGCATCCGGTACATCCCTGTTGCTGTTTACAGCATGCGGATAATTTTTTACGACCGAATCGCTCCAATGCTGAAAATCACGGAGGTCAAGCGCTTGGCCTTTAGGAACGGCTATTGGTATGTTGGGCCTTCTGAAATATGTATTGAATGCACTAAGCACAGCAGCAACATTATCGTATTTGGTGCTGGAAATAGTGGCAAGAATATTAGCTTCACCTTTATCAGCAAAAGCATGCAATAATGCAATGGCGCCCACGTCATCATAATCAGGCCCCATATCAGAATCAAAGATCACAGAAACAGGCTGCGCACTTATAAAACCTGTTAGCAATAAACAAATAGTAAGCGTAGAAATATTCCGCATTGCACAAATTTACAAGTTAAAGATAATCGGAGTTTTGAAGCCGGAAAGAGTAAGATGCATGTAAACGAAAATTAATTCAAACATTTTTTAATTTTATTTCACCAGCATTTATCTGTGTATTTTAGCATTATGGCAATTACAAAATACACGGTTCGTGTTTATGGTATTCTATTAGATAATGATAACAGAATTTTAGTGAGCGATGAATTTATACGCGGCGATTATTTTACCAAATTTCCCGGCGGCGGCCTTGAGCTGGGCGAAGGCACGAGGGATTGTTTAAAACGCGAATTCAAAGAAGAGACGGGGCTTGATGTAATGGTTGGCGATCATATTTATACAACAGATTATTTTCAGCCTTCAGCATTTAATCCCTGTGACCAGATCATTTCAATTTATTATTTCGTAACGGCAGAGAGGTTAAATGAACTGCAGGTTAAAACAAAAGTTTTCGATTTTGAATTGCACCAGGTAGCTGATCCGCAGGGTCAAAGTGAAGTATTGCGATGGATAGAATGGGATGAGCTGACAGAAGACTCTGTATCGCTGCCTATAGATAAGATCGTTGTACGCTTATTAAAAACTGCACACCACTAAAAACACACTCCAATGGATAACCTGGTAACGGGGATACATCATGTAACGGCGCTTGCCGGTAACCCGCAAAAGAACATTGATTTTTATGCAGGTATTTTGGGATTAAGGCTCGTAAAGAAAACGGTGAACTTCGATGCGCCTGAAGTATATCATTTTTATTATGGCGACGAAATGGGCCTGCCCGGCAGTATACTTACATTTTTTCCTTACGGTAATATTGCAAAGGGCCGCCATGGCAAAGGCATGCTGAACACCACGTCGTTTTCCGTACCTATGTCGTCTTTCGATTATTGGCAGGAACGGTTAAAGAAATTCGGCGTAAATTTTAAACCACCACAGCAAAGGTTTAACGATGAAGCCTACATTTATTTTGAAGACGAAGACGGGCTTGGTCTTGAGCTGGTGTTTAATGATAAAGATGAACGTAAAGGGTTTTCATACGGCCACATTCCTATTGAATATGCCGTAAAAGGTTTTTACAATGTTGAGATTTGGGAAGAAGGTTATGAAAGAACAGCAGCATTACTTACCGAACAATTAGATCACAAATTGATAAGCGAGCAAAGCAACCGCTTTCGTTTTGCAGCGCAGGATACACCGGGCAATTATGTAGATATAATTTGTGCGCCCGATAGTTTGCGGGGGCTTAGTGGCGGCGGCACCGTTCATCATATTGCATTTGCAACGGCCAACAAACAATCGCAGGAAGCTGTGCGGGAAAAAATTTCTCAGCGCATGCTAAACCCCACACCTATTCTTGACAGGCAGTATTTTACTTCCATTTATTTCAGGGAGCCGGGTGGTGTTTTATTTGAAGTGGCAACAGCAGAACCGGGCTTTGCCATAGATGAAGATAAGGCACATTTGGGTGAAGCTTTAAAGTTGCCTGAATGGTATGAGCCGCATCGTAAAATAATTGAAGAAGCTGTAACACCTGTAAGTTTTAATGCAGATAAATTTATTTAACATGCATCAAAAGAAAATATTCGCTGCAGGCAAGTCTTTAAATGAAGCTGAAAAAGCGCTGGTAATGGTTCACGGCCGTGGTGCATTTGCTGAAGATATATTGTCGTTGGCCGGTTATTTTAATATAAAAGATTATGCTTTGCTGGCACCGCAGGCAACGAATAACACCTGGTATCCATATTCTTTTTTAACGCCACCGCAACAAAATGAGCCCTGGCTTTCGTCGGCATTAAATATTTTAAAACAGGTTGAAGCGGATATTCTTGCCGCCGGCATTTCATCAAATAATATTTATTTTCTTGGTTTTTCACAAGGCGCCTGTTTAATGCTGGAATTTATTACACGGTATGCAAAAAAACGTGGTGGCGCAGTAGCATTTACCGGCGGCCTGGTTGGTGATAAAATTTATAAAGAAAATTACAGCGGCGATTTTTTACAAATGCCTGTGTTTATAGGCAGCAGCGATCCCGATGTGCATGTTCCTGTGGAAAGAGTGCGGGAAACAGTCACGGTTTTAAAAAATATGCATGCAGATGTAACTGTAAAAATTTATCCAAGTATGGGGCATACGATTAGTACGGATGAAATCGAAAAGGCAAATACCTTGATATTTAAATAGCCTGTTAAGTTAATAAAGCTTTAGAAAATGATGCAGCTTATTAGCATGCTTGGTAGTTATCTCCTTTAAATGGCCTGACGTTAAAGGCTTTACAATATAGCCGCTTATTTGGTGCTTGGAAACAAGGTTAAAATCATCGATAGACATGCTTGAAGAAAGCACATACACCGGAACATGAAGGTTTTCTTTAGCCTGCCATGTATTAAGCCATTTTATAAATTCAACACCGCTCATTATAGACATGTACAGGTCTACAAAAATAATATCAGGAAGATCAGCTTTATTATGTAGCAAAAACGCTTTTGCCTGCTCACCATCAGTTTTGGCAACCACTTCTTCTGCAAAACCATTAAACGTAAGCAAACGTTCAGAAATATTAATGGCTATTACATCATCATCCACAAAAAGCGCTTTTTTGAACACGGGCATAAATTAATTGGCGTTTAAGAAAGTCTTTAGTGTTTATTCAGTCAATTTACTTCTATTTTTCCGCAGGTAATTATACAAATACACTATTTCTTAAACCTCCTAATTAACCTTGGTATTATCAGATATAATCAAAATTCTGTCCAAACATTCAACATGCTTAACTAAGTTCCGGTTTTCACGTTATCCTGTTTTTTAAATTTCTAATTTTTGCTTGGCAAACACTTAGTCGGGAAAAATTAATTGCAGCAAACCATAATCTGCAGGCGTGCACCAAACAATTTGTGAAGCAAGGTTTAACGTTCTTAGTACCAGATGTTTTTCAGCGATTATATAACAAATGTAAAATAAGAATACGCTTCCATAGTTGATTTAGATAAGATTTAAGATTTATTAAAATAGCGAGCCGGGAAAAGTATGATAGCTGAATTACAGTTCCATTGTTTAATGAAGCAGGGGTTAAAGTACAAAATATGATGCGCTGTTAAAAATATAACCAGTTGAACAAAGCCTGCGGGAAAGCGCCAACGATAATAATAATTGCTGCCAGAACAACTAACCCCAATTTAAAGCTCCTGCCGAAACTTTCCATTTGTGGTTCCCCGTTTTTGAAATACATGGCCTGTATAACCCGGAAATAATAATAAACGCTTATGGCCGCAAACAACACACCTGCCACAACAACCCATGTATAAGTTCCGGTTTTAATAATGGAAGCAAGCATGTAATATTTGGCAAGAAAACCGGCGGTTAAAGGAATTCCGGCAAGCGAAAACAGGAAAATGGCATTAGTAGCTGCCAGTACCGGTTGGGTCTTGGCAAGCCCGTTATACCCTTCAAATGTTACATCTTTCATCTTTACCAAAACAGCAAATAAACCAATGGTGGCAAGACAGTAAGCAACGGAATACATTAGTAACCCTTTGCTGGCATACTCATTCATGCTGAACAGGGCAAACAACATAAAGCCGGCCTGTGAAATGCTTGAATAAGCAAGCATGCGTTTTACGCTCTGCTGAAATATTGCAGTGATATTGCCAAATAATAATGTAAGTATAATAATGATAGAAAAGATCAGCTTCCAGTCAATGGCGGTTGAAGTAACGCTCATGCGCACGGTACATAATTTAAGAAAAGCAATAAAGCCTGCTACTTTTACAATAGTTGCCATGAATGAAGTAACCACTGAAGGCGCGCCGTCATATACATCAGGCGTCCAAAAATGAAAGGGAGCAGCAGATACTTTAAAGCACATGGATGCAAGCAGAAACAACAGCCCTACAATTTCAAGAAAAGAAATACCATGGTAAAGGTTAGATTGCAGGCGGCTTGATTCAAGTAAAAATGTTCCCGTACCGCCATACATTAATGCAATACCCATGAGCATTAAGCCGGTGGAAAAGGAGCCCATTAAAAAATATTTAAGGGCCGCCTCATTGCTTTTAAGATTACGCTTATCACTTCCTGTAAGGATATATAAGGGTATGGTAAGAATTTCTATGCCAAGAAATAACATCAACAGGTTATTGTATGCAGAGAGCAGGCAAACGCCGCAGAGCACAAAAAAAACAAGTGTAAAAAATTCAGCGGTGTATCTGCCAAGCCGCTCAATGTCTCTTCCTGTTAGCAATACATAAATTAATGTTGAGGCAATGGCGATGGAATTAAACACAAAGCCAAAACGGGTGTAGGCAAGCATTTTGCCCGAATCAATATGAAAAAAATCAACGCCGTAAGTATCAAAAATATTTGCCGCAAGCAGTACGAGCAAACCAACGGCCGCAATATGCCTGTAACTTGATTGGTTCTTTACAAGAAAACTGCAAAACATCATTATTATGCCCCAGCCTGCTGAAAATATAATTGCATTCATAATTGCTGCCTGTTAAGAAATTTTGGTGATAAAAAGTTGTACGGTTTCACGCGTTAAGTCAATCATTGGCTGCGGGTAAAACCCGAAAACTATTACCAAAATCACTAATACTACCAATGCTGCATTCACATTAAAGCTGCTGTCGTGCGCATGCTCTGTAGATGCAACAGTATTACCATAAAAAACTTTCCGGATCATATTAAGTGTATATGCTGCGGCCAGTATTATACATATAATGGCGGTGCCTGCCATAACAGGGCTATAATTAAACAACCCGCTGAACATTAGGAACTCTCCTACAAATGCATTTGTAAGCGGCAATGCAACATTTGCAAGGCACATCACCACAAACAATATGGCGAGTGTTGGCGCTTTCTGTGCAAGCCCGCCCAGCTCACTGAACTTTCTTGTGCCTAATTGCTTTTCTATTACGTCAACCACTATCCACAATCCTATAATGTTTATCCCATGATTGAACATTTGAATAAACACCCCTTCTATACCTGCCTGCTGTTTCGCAAATAAAGCGGCACACATTAAACCCACATGGGCGATGGAAGAATAGGCAATCAGCCTTTTCATATCGTCCTGCTTTATAGCAATTAATGATGCATACAGCATGCCTATAACGGTAAGCGTTACAATGATTGAGCTATTGGATGATGCAGCCTGCGGAAACATGGGCAACAGCCAGCGGATTACTCCAAACAAACCCATCTTTACCATTACACCACTTAACACCATGGTAAATGCTGTAGGCGACTGTTCATACGTATCTGGCTGCCAGGTATGGAATGGAAATACAGGCATTTTAATGGCCAGCGCAATAAAGAATAACCAAAACATCCACTGCGTTTGTGCAGCGGTAAGATGTGCGTTATAAAAAGATTTAAGCGCAAACGAATGATCGGGTGTGTGGAAATAAACAAAAATAATTGCCACCAGCATTAACAGCGAGCCTACAAATGTGTAAACAAAGAATTTGAAAGTAACCTGTATGCGTTTTTCGCCACCCCATATAGAGCAAATAAAATATGCAGGTATTAAAGCCAGTTCCCAGAAGAAGTAGAAAAGCAAGGCATCCATTGAAAGAAATACACCGAGCATTCCGGCCTGGCATAAGAGCATAAGACCAAAAAATTTGCCGGCATCAGGATAATGATCTTTATACACGGCTATTAAAATAACCGGCATGGAAACGGCTGTAAGCAGGGATAATATTTTGCTTAGCCCGTCAAGCTCCAAAGTAATACGGCTTCCAAGGTCGGGCATCCATGATATATCAAAATGCAAAAGATCAGCCTGGCTTGTATAAATGCCGCCTAATGCAACGGCCAACACAATCAATGAAACAATTAAAGAAAATGCTTTAGCCGAACTTTCATTCTTAATAAATAAATTTATTAAGCCGCCAATAACCGGTATAAGTATGAGTAATAAAGCGATCATATTTTATTTAAAATATTTTTTGAAAAAAGCCGGTTATCGTTGCCTGATACCAAAACGCCAGCCACAATATCAAAATAGAAAAGATCATTAAAAGAATATAAGTACCCACTTTGCCATTCTGCACCAGCCTTAACCTTCTCGATGAATATTGAATAAAACCGCCCACACCGTTTACAAAGCCGTCAATGCCCGATTTCTCAATTACATTTTTAAAGAAACCGCCAAGTGCAAGCAAAGGGTTTACGATAACATTATCATACAGTTCATCAATATACCATTTGTTGGCAAGTACCTTCCCCAGGCCTTCAGGTTCATTCAGCTCCGGTTTCCTTGCATATTTAGTTAGGGCGATGATGGCTGCCAATAGTGCAACACCAACAGATACACCCATCAGCATTAATTCCGTACTATGTGCTATTTCGTGTTCGTGCTCTGCTGTTAATACCGGTGATAAATAATGATGCAGTTGCTGACCGCCGCCAAATATGGCAGGCACATTAAAAAAGCCGCCGCCAAAAGCAAGCAGAGCAAGAATAATCAGTGGAATGGTTATAGCTGCCGGGCTTTCATGCAAATGATGTTTTTGTTCTTCTGTGCCGCGAAATTGGCCTAGGAAGGTAGTGGCATATAAACGGAACATATAAAAAGCCGTCATCCCTGCGCCTATTACACCAAGCACCCAGTAAACCGGGTTCTTTGCATAAGCTGCCGCCAATATTTCGTCCTTTGAAAAGAAACCGCTGAACGGCGGAATACCGGCAATGGCAATACAAGCAATTAAAAAAGTCCAGTGTGTTACGGGCATATATTTTTTCAAACCGCCCATATTGCGCATATCCTGCTCATGATGCAAAGCATGAATAACAGAACCGGCGCCAAGGAATAACAGGGCTTTGAAAAAAGCATGTGTCATTACATGAAATACAGAGCCGGTATAAGCGCCAACGCCAAGGCCCAAAAACATATAGCCCAATTGGCTCACTGTTGAATATGCCAATACTTTTTTAATATCATTTTGTTTGATGGCAATTGTTGCGGCAAATAATGCTGTAGCGATCCCGATAACCGCAACAAGATTTTCAGCAATTGGGCTTAAAGAATATAAAGCATTGCTGCGGGCAACCATATAAATACCGGCAGTTACCATGGTGGCAGCATGTATCAATGCCGAAACCGGCGTTGGGCCGGCCATTGCGTCAGGCAGCCATGTATATAAAGGGATCTGCGCGCTTTTGCCCATTGCACCAATAAATAATAAAAGCGTTATGCCGGTAATATCTGTTGGGGTAAGGTTTGAAACGTTTGCAAAAACATCTGTATAGTTTGCTGTGCCCAGCTTTGACAACAGCCAGAAAATACCTAATAAAAAACCGGCATCGCCAATGCGGTTCATGATAAATGCTTTATTGGCGGCTTTATTATAATCGGTATTCTTAAACCAATATCCAATCAGCAAATAAGAACAAAGCCCCACACCTTCCCAACCGATGAACATGATTACATAGTTCGCGCCCAGCACCAATAAAAGCATAGAGAACACGAAGAGGTTGAGATAAGAAAAATACCTGGCAAAATGATCGTTGGTTTCATCATGCATGTATGATGTGGAATACAAATGAATGAGGAAACCTATGCCCGTAATAATTAAAAGAAAAAGCGATGATAGCTGATCAACCTGGAAGACAAAATCAATTTTAAAATTGGCAACATGTATAAAAGGATAGAGTGGCTGAACAGCAAGCGCCCCTCCTGCCCTCACATCTAAAAATAAAATTACACTTACTACAAATGAAGCAAGCACGGCCCCACAACCAATAATACCAACAAGGCCCTTGGATAACGAGTTTCTGAAAACGCCGTTAAGCAAAAAACCAATTAAAGGAAAAAGCGGAACTAAGTAAGCCATATAAGTTGAAAAAATTAGAAGCAAAAGTCAAAACAGATCAGCCATTTTTTGTTTTACTTCTGAGTTTTTAATTTTTAAGCCTGTTTAAAAAATTCACATCGGTTGAATGTACATTCCTGTACATCATTACTATAATTGCCAAACCCACACTTACTTCTGCCGCGGCCACTACCATTATAAAGAAAACAAATAACTGGGCATCTGTGCCGGTAGTAATAGCAGCCGTTCCTTTGTTATTAGCGCTGCTGATAGCATAATGCATTTTTGAAAATGCAACCAGCAACAGGTTCACTGAATTAAGCATTAGTTCAACGCACATAAAAATAATAATGGCATTGCGGCGGATTAATACGCCGGTTACACCAATGCAAAAAAGCGCTGCGGCTAAAATTATATAATACTGAATCGGCATGCCCTAAATCCCTAAAGGGACTTTTAAGCCTAAGCTCCTGGTGGAACCTAAGCAGTTAATAAATTAATTTCAATTTTCGCTCTTGCTGGTTAGGGCTTGAGCTGCTTACTCCTTCTTCCCAATCACCACGGCACCTACCATCGCACTTAAAAACAAAATGCTGCTTAGTTCAAAAGGGATCACATAATCCCTGAATAAAACCTTACCCAGGTTTTCAATCAAACCAATATCTCCGGTGTTCATCAAAGCCTGGCTGTCTTTTATTTCCTGGGCCGAACGAACGGCCGAAACAAACACCGTTAATAATAAACAACCCGCTACAACACCGGCCAGTTTAACCAGTGAATTTTTCTGAGGCTCGGTACTGTTGTTTAAATTCATCAGCATTATTACAAATAAAAACAGCACCATTATGGCCCCTGCATAAACAATTAAGTTTACAATGGCAAGAAACTGTGCATTTAATAGAATGTAATGCCCGCTGATGGAAAAGAAAACTACAATAAGCCAAAGCACGCTGTGAACCGGGTTTTTGCTTACCAGTACCATTAATGCGCTGAACAGTGCAAGCGCACTTAAAAACCAGAATAATATTTCTGTAGCAGTCATTAGTTATTTATTCTTTTTGCTGATTTCCCTTAAACCTTTTGCCTGTGCATATTCTTCAGGTTGTGTTACAGGATCAGGAATCAGTAAATCTTTTTTATTATAGATAAAGTTTTTACGGTTATAAGCAGGTGGTGCGTGTGTTTCAGATAAATAAATCGCATCCTTTGGACAGGCTTCTTCGCAAAAACCGCAGAAAATACAACGCAGCATATTTATTTCATATTTAGCTGCATATTTTTCTTCGCGGTACAAATGCTCTTCGCCGGGCATGCGTTCTGCGGCTTCCATGGTAATGGCTTCAGCCGGACAAGCCAGTGCACATAAACCACAGGCAGTACATCTTTCCCTTCCCTCTTCATCGCGGTTTAGAATTTGGACGCCACGAAATACCGGGCTGTAAGACCTTGTTTGTTCAGGGTATTGAACGGTTGCTTTTTTCTTGAAAAAATGTTTTATCGTAATAATCATCCCCAGGAAAATATTCCATAAGTAAATGCTTTCCAGGAAAGTCATCGGCTTACGGTTTACCGGTTTCGCCCTATCAGTTAATGTTGTCATTTCTAAAAGTTCAAAAGTAAAAATTCAAAACTCAAAACACAACGTTTATCAATAAAACCTTTTTAATTTTTGAATTTAGTTTTCTTTATCTGTTTCTTTAACTAATCTTTTCTTGAGACGTTGTATAAGAAAATAAAGAATAGTATAAATAATCGCGGCCCCGATTCCAATGAATATCAGAATTTCAGAAAGGTCTTTATCATCTCTGAAATAAAACACTCCTCCAAAAAATGCAATAAAATAAAACACTCGTACAGCCTGTAGCAATAGCTGTACTCTTTTTGGCAACGATTTATCTAAAAAAATATTCATTTTCTCACTTATTCATCCATAAAATAACAGCCCCTGTAATAACCATATTTGCCAGTGCCAACGGAATTAATTTTTTCCAGCCGAGGTCCATCAACTGGTCATACCGGAACCTTGGCACCGTCCACCTGATCCACATAAACAGGAATATAAAAAAGCCAATCTTCAGCATAAAACAAACCAGGCCTGCAAGTGCCAGCCAGTTACCCCAATCGGCATGCGCCGCTTCATCCAAAAATGGTATATCATAACCGCCAAAAAATAAAGTAACTACAATCGCGCTGCTGATAAACATATTTACATATTCAGCAAAGAGATAGAACCCAAGCTTCATGGATGAATATTCCTGGTGATAACCCATGTTTAATTCACTTTCTGCTTCGGGCAAATCAAACGGCGTTCTGTTACATTCAGCCAATGCGCAGGTAAAGAATATAATAAAAGCCAGGGGCTGATAGAGAATATTCCAGTGCGATGCCATTTGCTGTTCAACAATTTCTTTCAGGCTTAGTGTTTGGGTTATCATTAATACGGCAATTAATGACAGGCCCATTGCCAGTTCATAGCTTATAACCTGGCTGGCGCCGCGTAAGGCAGCCAGCAAAGAAAATTTATTGTTAGATGACCAGCCGCCGATCATTATGCCATAAACACCCAAACTAACCACGGCAAAAACATACAGGATACCAATATTTACATCTGCTATCTGCAAGGAAACAGTTCTGCCGAACAAATTTATATCACCACTCCAGGGTATTACAGCAGAGGTGATCATGGCTGTAAGCATGGCCAGTGAAGGCCCGAGTATAAAGAGGATTTTGTTAGAATGATTAGGAATTATTTCTTCCTTGAAAAACAGTTTGCCGCCGTCTGCCAAAGGTTGCAGCAAGCCAAGCGGGCCGGCGCGGTTTGGGCCAATCCTGTCCTGCATAAAAGCGGCAATCTTTCTTTCAGCATACGTTTCGTACATGGCTATAACCAAAGATGCCATTACAACAATTACAATGAGGATAAGCTTTTCTAATAAAAGAAGCCAGTCTACAGTAAGAAGGTGAATCATTATAATTTATTATTGTTCTAATTCTTTTCGCTTTTCGTCAGCGATTTTAAAATCTTCGCTGTGTGCAGGGCCATCAATTAAATCAAGCCGTATCTCCGGCTCGTTAACGCCGCTTACGCTGTGTATGTCCAGCATATATCTTGGCTTTGTGCCATCCATTACTTCCTGCAAAAATTCAGGCGGTTTTACCAAACCAACATATTTATTCTGGGCAATAACCGATTGACGGTTCACTTTTGTAGGGCCTTCAATCACCCAATCGCTTGTTTTCTTTTTTTCAAAACGGCATTCATCGCAAATCCATCCCGTTTTACCATCAGAAGCAGTTGCAATTTCACCCCATTGATCTTTGCGGGCTGTAACGCGAAATACTTCATCACCACGCATCCATAACCTTACTTCGCCACAGCACTTGGAACAATTACGGTGCGCATCCACAGGCTTCGTAAACCATACACGGTTTTTGAAGCGGAATGTACGGTCCGTTAAAGCGCCAACCGGGCAAACATCAATCACATTTCCTATAAAATCATTATCTAAACTCTTCTCAATATAAGTGGCAATTTGAGCATGGTCGCCCCTGTCGAGGACCCCGTGCTCTCTTTTATTGGTAAGCTGGTCTGCTGTAAACACACAGCGGTAGCAAAGAATGCAGCGTGTCATGTGCAGTTGAATGTGCGGGCCTAAAGTATGTTTATCGAAAACCCTCTTTTCAAAATCAAAACGGGAGCCATCTTTACCATGATTAAAGCTAAGGTCCTGAAGGTCGCATTCACCCGCCTGGTCGCATATAGGACAATCCAACGGATGATTGATCAATAACATTTCCACCACGCCGTTCCTGGCATCAATTACACGCTGCGAAGTAATATTTTTTACTTCCATGCCATCCATCACCGTTGTTCTGCAACTGGCAACAAGTTTCGGCATTGGCCGCGGGTCTTTTTCCGAACCTTTACTTACTTCCACCAGGCAGGTCCGGCATTTACCGCCGCTGTTCTGCAGTTTGGAATAATAACACATTGCCGGCGGAACTACATCGCCACCAATCTGGCGGGCAGCATTTAATATGGTTGTGCCTGCAGGAACTTCTACAGTTATATTATCTATGGTTACTTTAAGTAAAGGTTGTTCTTCAGCCATAATTTAAAAATCAAAATTAAAAAGTCAAAAACCAAAAAACGGGCATCATGTTTTTTTAAGCGATATAATTATTGATGCAATAATCTTTGATAATCCATCTGCTTCCTGTAACAAGGCTGCAACTTTATTTGATTGAATTGAACCCTGATTAAATACAGCCAATATTTTGTTTCATTTGCAGATTTCAAAGCAGTAACATAAAAATTCAATTTTGTTTCAGAAACGAATGACAGAATATCCTTTGAAAACTGAAAAGCACGATGCTTTATATTATAAGTTTTCAGAGGTTCTTCTATTAAATATCCGCTCTCCAATTTTTTTGATTTTTGAATTTTTATTTTTCAATTGATTACGCTGTTACTGCCAGTTCATCTGCATAATGCGCCAACCCAAAGTTTCTTGTTTGTGCTTCATCAGGGTTTAAAACATGCCATTCAAATTCATCCCTGAAATGCCTTATTGCTGCTGCCACCGGCCATGCTGCGGCATCGCCCAGCGGGCAAATGGTATTGCCTTCAATCTTGCTCTGGATATCCCACAACAAATCAATATCGCTCATCTTACCCTTGCCATATTCTATATTCTTCAAAATCTTTTCCATCCAGCCGGTGCCTTCCCGGCAGGGTGAACATTGCCCGCAACTTTCATGGCGGTAAAATCTTGCCAGTGTTAATGTGTGGCGCACCACGCACTGGTCTTCATCAAACACAATGAAACCGCCGCTGCCCATCATAGTACCTGTAGCAAAGCCACCGTCGGATAAACTTTCATAGTTCATCATACGCTGTTCGCCCTTAGCCGTTTTCAATAATAAATTTGCCGGAAGAATTGGAACGGATGAACCACCCGGTATGCAGGCCTTCAACCTTTTACCATTTGGAATACCACCGCAATATTCATCGCTGAAAATAAACTCCTCAACAGAGATCGTCATATCAATTTCATATACACCGGGATTGTTGATATTGCCGCATGCTGAAATTAATTTAGTACCGGTTGAACGGCCAACACCAATCTTTGCATATTCTTCGCCGCCCATATTAATGATAGGTACAACTGCTGCAAGTGTTTCAACATTATTAACAACAGTCGGCCTTTCCCAAACCCCTTTAACGGCAGGAAATGGCGGCTTAATTCTCGGGTTGCCGCGCTTGCCTTCAAGGCTTTCTATTAATGCCGTTTCTTCGCCGCATATATAAGCGCCGGCGCCACGCTGTACATATATTTCACAGTCAAAACCGCTGCCCACAATATTTTTGCCAAGCCATCCATTATTTTTTGCCTCTGCAATGGCTTGTTCAAGAATATCAACAATCCATGCGTATTCGCCGCGTATATAAATATAAGTGGTGTTTGAGCCAAGCGCGTAAGAAGAAACAATCAGGCCTTCAATCAGCAAATGCGGGATGAATTCCATTAAATACCTGTCTTTAAAAGTGCCCGGCTCGCTTTCATCTGCATTGCAAACCAAGTGACGCGGCACGCCTTCAGGTTTTGCAATAAAGCTCCATTTCATGCCTGTAGGGAAACCTGCGCCACCGCGGCCACGCAAGCCGCTTTTCTTTACTTCCTCCACAATATCGGCAGGCGACATTTTAAACGCTTTCTCCACGCTTCTGTAACCACCTTCCCTCCGGTATGTTTCATAATACCGGATGCCTTCAACGTGATCTTTTTCTAATAAAACTTTTTTTATAGCCATTCCTTTTTTGGAATTTTTTATGTTATCAGCTTCTGTACCTTATGACATCGCTGGTGAATCCTGCCTCCGGGCTCATCCGGAGGTGTACTGAATTAATGCTGTTCAGCTTTTTCTCCTTCGTAATTAAACATCCAGTTCACACCAAATTTATCCTGCAACATTCCAAAAGTTGCCCCCCAGAATTGTTTTGCAAGAGGCATGGTAACTTTTCCGCCTTCCGCCATTTTATCAAATACCTCTTTAATCCTGTTTTCATCATCCACTTCAACGGACATTTGAATATTTCCACCTGTATTGGCAAGTTGCCCGTTAAAAGAATCAGAGATCATAATAACATTGTTGCCAAACTTTAAACGCGAATGAATTATTTTATCATTTAAACTTTCATCACCCTTCATCGGGCTATCGCCGTAACGATTAATTGTTAATATTTCACCGTCAAAAACATCTTTATAAAAATTCAGTACTTCTTCAGCATTGCCGTTAAAATGTAAGTATGGAACAAGATGATACATAATTTATTTTTTATGAAGAATAAATTTATCGGCCAACGGGCCGGTTATCCTGTTGCCGTCACCATCCAACTGAATTAATGTTGTATCTGATTTAATGTATTTAACCGAGTTTCCGTTTCGAGACAGGTACAATGTATCGGCCCCGTGAACGTTCCATGTTCCAGTGTCTTTAAAAGTATTATTGCTGCTATCAACCCTGCTGCCTTTATATACAGAAGTCATTATATAACTGCTGTCATTTTTATTAAGCTGAAGCGAAACATCAATCCCTTCACAATCAGCACAGGGCAACGAACCTGTATATTCTTCGGCATCTGTTATGAACGCTTTAGGCACTTCTGTTTTAAAAGCGCTGTCGCCTGCGGCAATCTGGTCAGAACCGGCGCCACAGGCTGTTAAAAAGCTTACTGATATTATGAAGTAAAGTTTTTTCATTCATTCATTAATTAAGACTATTTGCATTTGTTCTGCATTCTTCAATAAGCCGATCAACTTTTTCTTTGGTTAAATGTTCGCGATAATGTTTGCCTAACTGCATCATGGGGGCATAACCACAGGCGCCCAAACATTCAACCGTTTTTAAAGTAAACATACCATCCGGTGTGGTTTCACCTGGTTTAATGCCAAGCTTTTCTTCAATATAGGCAATAATATCATCGCTGCCACGCAACATGCAAGGACCGGTCTGGCAAACTTCAAACATGTATTTACCAACAGGTTTTAAATTATACATGCTGTAAAAGGTTGCTACTTCGTACACTTCAATCGGCTCAATATTTAAAAGTTCAGCAACGTAATCCATTACAGGCACATCCAGCCAGTTGCCAAATTCCTCCTGGGCAATATGCAATAAAGGCAGTAAGGCGCTTTTCTGTTTGCCTTCAGGATAATGGCTGATCAGCTCACTAACTTCTTTTAATTTTTCTTCTGAAAACTTGACCATTTATTTTCAATTCAAAATATTAACTATCCATTTCGCCTGCAATTAAATTGAGGCTGCTCATGGTTATAACGGCATCACTCAGCATTGCACCTTTTACCAGCTCTTCATAAGCCTGGTAATAAATAAAACAAGGCCTGCGGAAATGCAGGCGGTAAGGCGTTCTGCCGCCATCGCTTATTAAATAAAAACCAAGTTCGCCATTGCCGCCTTCCACACAATGGTATACCTCGCCAACCGGCATATCAATTTCACCCATAATAATTTTGAAATGCCATATCAGCGATTCCATTTTTGTATATACATCCTTCTTTTCAGGAAGGTAATAATCCGGAACATCTGCATGATATACTTCAGCTTCTTCTCCTTTAAAATCCTGTATCTTCTGATAAGCCTGTTCTATAATCTTCATTGACTGCCACATCTCCTGGTCGCGTACCAAAAAACGATCATAACAATCGCCGGTGCTGCCAACGGGAACTTTAAAATCAAAGTCCTGGTAACTGCAATAAGGTGAATGAACACGCACATCATAATCAACGCCGGCAGCTCTTAAATTAGGGCCGGTAAAGCCATAATTTAATGCACGTTCTGCGCTTATTGGACCTGCGCCAATAGTGCGTTCCATGAATATGCGGTTGCGTAATAAAAGGTCGTCAAGTTCCTTTAATGCTTTTGGATATTCCTTTAAAAACCTTTCCAGTTTTTCCCAGGTAACATTAGTGAAATTTCTTTCAAAGCCACCAATGCGGCCAATATTGGTGGTTAAACGGGAACCACAAATGGATTCATAAATTTCATAAATCAGTTCGCGGTATTGCATTACGTACAGGAAACCGGTAAAAGCGCCGGCATCCACACCCACCACCGAATTACAGATAAGATGATCTGAAATTCTTGCCAGTTCCATTATAATTACGCGGAGATAATCAACACGCTTAGGTGTTTGAATCTTCAATAGTTTTTCGCAGGTTGTATGCCAGCCTATGTTATTGATGGGGCTGCTGCAATAATTCATGCGGTCTGTAAGCGGCGTTATTTGATAAAGCGGCCTGCGTTCTGCAATTTTTTCAAATGCACGGTGAATATAACCGATGGTTTGTTTGGCGGAAACAATACGCTCGCCATCCATTTCCAGTATATTCTGAAACACGCCATGTGTTGCCGGGTGTGTTGGCCCGAGATTAAGCGTTGTGGTTTGCTTTTCTATGGAGCCATCCGGCAGAACAATATGATTATCTTTTATTGAAACTACGTCTTGCATTTTTTAATTTAACAATTGCTGATTTCCTGCCTGTTGGCAGACAGGGAAAATTTGAAAATGATAACAACGTACTTTATTTGCTATACTGCTTTTTTTTTGCTCTCATGCTGCCAATGCGCATTCCTAAAATTATAAATGAAATTCCGGCAGAGAGCCCCAATAAAAAACTCCGGGCAAATCCATCTGCAGGAAAAGCAAATGAAACAATTAAAGCCACCAAAACAGCCATGCTTAAAATAAGCTGCTTATACTTAAAAAATCTAATCATTTATATCAGTTTATCACCTACATTATCTTTTTCAGATTCTGCAATGGTTGTATCATCCTCTGTTTTTACAGTTCCGTAACCAGCAGAACCGCCACGGCCAAACATCTCATCATCTTTATCTTTTCTTGTCTGGTCTTCTAAAGGATATTCTTTGCGCATAGGAAAATAATCCATTTCATCCACATTTAATATGCGCACAAGGTTTGGATGGCCAATAAAGTTCACACCATAAAAATCATACGTTTCACGCTCCAGCCAGTTGGCCGCTTCAAACAATCTTGTAGCCGTAAATACATCGGGCTTTGTTATATCAACATATATTTTAAAGCGCAAACGCACATTGTCAACCATATTATGCAAATGATACACAATGGCTAATTCGCGGCCTTTATTATCTGGATAATGAATGGCATTTAATGTTGTAAGAAACCTGAAACGAAGCTCATCGTCATCATACAAAAACTGCATTACTTTCAGGTTCATATCCTTTGGCACTTCAAAGCAAAGCATGCCATAAGGCTCTTCAAAATTGCTAACCTGGCCGCCAAATTTTTCAGTAAGCTTTTCTTTAATTCTATCGTAAGTTAAACCCATGTATGAATTTGAAAATTTGAAAATTCAAAAAATTTGAAAATGTAATTATCACACTTTCAAATTCTCAAATTATTGTATGCCATAACTGTTAAGCAATGCTTTATAATGTTCACTGTTTCTTCTGCGCAGGCTTTCGTTATGCACCAGTTCCTGTATCTTCAAAACACCGTCAATCACAGCTTCCGGCCTTGGCGGGCAACCGGGAATATACACATCCACCGGAATAATCTGGTCAATACCCTGTAACACAGAATAAGTATCAAACACACCGCCTGATGCAGCGCAGGCGCCCATTGCCAAAACCCAGCGTGGTTCTGCCATTTGAAGGTAAACCTGTTTTAAAACAGGGCCCATTTTTTTAGCTATAGTACCCATTACCATCAGCAAATCACACTGGCGCGGCGTGAAACCCAAACGTTCAGAACCAAAGCGTGCAAGGTCGTACGTTGCTGCCATGGTTGCCATAAATTCAATACCGCAACAGCTTGTGGCAAAAGGTAAGGGCCATATGGAATTCTTTCTTGCAAGGCCTATAACTTTTTCAAGATTAGTTGCAAAATAACCTTCGCCCATTGAGCCTTCCGGCATATCGGCTAAAGCAATATTATCATGAATAGATGTTCCTTTGGGATGTATATTAAATCTAACCGGTCTTGCCATTATCTTTATTTTGAAAATTTAAAAATTTGAAAATTCACCTCATTTCATTAACGCATTCTCCTTATCTGCCAGCGGCAGGAAATCTTCAAATTAAACAATTTAATCTTCCCATTTTAAAGCGCCTTTCTTAATTATATAGATAAATCCTGTTAAAAAGAAGCATACAAATAGCAACACTTCAATAAACCCATACCAGCCAAGCGATTTAAAATTTACGGCATAAGGATAAAAGAATATCACTTCCACATCAAACAGCACAAACAAAATAGCCACCAGGAAATATTTGATGGCTAAAGGCTGTCGTGCATTTCCATGACTTTCTATACCGCTTGCAAAGTTTTCAAGTTTTTCTGCTGTTTTCCTTTTTGGGCCCAGCAGGTGTGTTGCAATCATTACGGTGGCAACAAAGCCTGCGGCAAAAATTATTTGTATGCCGATTGGCACATAGTCTGCTGAATTTCCTGTAACAACTGTATCAAGTAAATAAACAAATGAGTTCATGAATGAAGGGCGCTTTGAATACGGCAAAAGTAAGTGTGATTTATTACAATAAAAAACAAGTTATTAACTGAAATAATATTTTATCACTATAAAAACAAAAGCCTGCGCTAAGGCAGGCTTTTGTGTAACTTTTATCAAATCTTAGGTTGTTGCCTCTTCGGGTGCATTAAGATTATATTTTTTTGCAAAATCATCACGATGCACCTGTAAATCTTCTATCAGTTTGGAAACTGTTTCAAGCGTATCATCTGCATGGCCATGCACATCGGGCAGTGATTTATCAAGAAGGCTTACACCTGCATTAATATTTTCCGCCTCTAATTGCGCAATCTTTTTCAATAAAGATGTTTGTGAATTTTTAACGTCATCCAATTCACGAAGCATTTTGTCAATTGCCTCAAGTTTAGCACGTTTTTCCATATTTATTTATTTTATGGAAACAGTGCAAACATCATGCAGGTATGCATGCCAGGCTGGAAACATTTGCAAAACATAAACAACCGGGCGGCTTATTTCAATTTAGCTACCTGCTCATCAAAATACTGCTTTGTAAATATTACATCTGGCAGGTTTTGTTCCCAGTTTGATTCATGTTCAATGGACATCATTCCATTAAAATTCTGCCTTTTTAATTCAGTGAATATGGCGGGAAAATCAAGCACGCCTTTTGAAACCACGGTGTCTGCAGCCTTTGTATCATCAAACTTCACAATATCTTTTAAATGCACACCAATAATGTGGCCGTCCAGCTTCTTTAATGCTTCAACGGGGTCAATGCCATTGCGTGCCCAGTGGCCAATATCAGCGCAAGAACCAATGTTGGAATGATTAGCTATGGCAGCCAAAACTGAATCAGGGCTCCAGTATGCATTTGGTTTTGGATGATCGTGAATAGCGATTTTAATACCATAAACGCCGGCAAGGCTGTCAATCATATCCCATTGCGTTTTTATTGGCTCTGATGTAATGTAGCTCAGGCCAAATTCTTTTGCCAGGTCAAAAGCCTTTATCCATTCATCTTTATCTTTTGGGGTAATCACGCCCATGGCAACAATCTGTACGCCCTTATCCTGCAAATGCTTTTTAAGTTTTGCGCGTGTATCGGCATCCATGCCAGCACCAAATTCCCCTTTCATATCGCCACCTAATTTTTGTCCCCAGAAGGCCTCGATATTTTTTATTCCGGCGCTGTCAACCTTATCAAGCGCTTCTGTGAATGTAAACAGCCTGAATGTCCACATTTGCACACCAAGTTTAAAACCGTCTGTGCTACCCGCAGATACAGTTGTATCTGCAGCAGTAGAATCGGTATTGGAAGACGCAGAACCGCCGCTGTTACAAGCTGCTAGGCCAATCATGCAGCCAAGTAAGGCCGATGCAAGCAATTTCATAAGTAAATAAATTTTTAAGTGATAAATTTTAAAGCGGCAAAATAGTTATAGCGTTTTAACATATCTCAATAAATAAAATAAAAGCTATAGTATTTTAAGAGTTCTTTCACAAAAGCTGTTTAATAAGTGGTCATTCTTTCTGTTTTGTATCAAACCATATTGTTACAGGCCCGTCGTTCAGTAATCTCACTTTCATATCAGCGCCAAAAACGCCTGTTTCAATTTTTTTGCCGAGGTCTTTTTCAAGCTGCGCAATCATCTTTTTATACAATGGAATAGCAATTTCAGGTTTGCTTGCCTTTATATAAGATGGGCGGTTCCCCTTTTTGGTAGATGCCTGCAAGGTAAACTGGCTAACCAGCAAAATACCGCCATCAATATCTTTAACGCTTATATTCATTACGCCGTTATCATCATTAAAAATTCTGAGGTTAACAATTTTACCACTCAGCCATTCTATGTCTTCTGTTGCATCAGCATCTTCAATTCCTATAAAAACAAGCAGGCCGTTTTTAATACTGCCTGTAATATTTCCATCAACTGTTACAGAAGCTTCTGTAACACGTTGTATAACTGCACGCATGTTGTGTAATTTTGTTTAAGCGTTTAAAATTAAGGCCATGAAGATTGATATAAGCAGCGAAATTATTTTTAAAACCGCACGCAGCGGCGGCAAAGGCGGGCAAAATGTAAACAAAGTGGAAACAATGGTGGAAGGCCGCTGGCTTATTGATGCTTCAAACCTGGTAACGGAACAACAAAAACAATTGCTTGCAGAAAAACTTTCAAACCGCATAACAGCTGATGGTTTTTTCCTGGTAAAATCACAAACCGAAAGAACGCAGATGGGCAATAAAGAATCTGTAATTGAAAAGATGAATGCACTTGTGAACCATGCATTGCAGCCAAAGAAAATAAGAATTGCTACTAAAATTCCAAAGGGCGTAAAAGAAGGAAGGCTTAAAAATAAAAAGCTGCAATCATCGCTTAAAGAAGGAAGAAAAAAATTAAAACGGGAAGATTATTAAATACCTGGTCAGACGCATTAAAGCGTCAGATCAATAGCCTGGATTGAATAAGATTATCAAAATAATCTGCCGCATATATTAACCTGCTGCCATACCAGCTAAACATTTCTCCATCAACCAACATAATTTTTACTGAAGGAAAAAGGGATTGTATTTCATCTGCCTGTTTTTGTTTGAAAGGGAAAGGTTCTGATGAAAGCAGCAATACTTCACAGTTCAGCGATTGCAGTTCTTCAATTGTTGTTTCGGGATAGCGCAATTTATCTGCAAACACATTTTCCAAACCGCAATACTGCATCATATCATGTATAAATGTATCGCCGCCTGCGGCCATATATGGCTTTTGCCAGATAAGATAAGCTGCCCTTCTCTCCTGTTTAACACTCTTTAATGCTGAAAACTTTTTGCTGATTAACGTTGCAATTTTGTCCGCGGCTTCATTTCTATGCGCAAGTTCGCCCACCTGCAAAATCATATTCAGTGCATCATTAAGATTAAGAATATCGCTTACATAAACGTTTGTAAAATTTTGCAAGGCCTCAACCTGTTCTTTTACGTTTTCCTCTTTATTGGCAATTATAAGATCAGGTTTTAATGACTTTATTTTTTCAATATTTATATTTTTCGTGCCGCCAATCCTTGTTTTTGTTTTAAACCATTCACCAGGATGCACACAAAATTTTGTAATGCCAATTACTTCTTCATTCAAACCTAAATCATACAATAATTCGGTTTGAGAAGGAACAAGTGAAATAATTCTTTCCGGCTTTTGTTTCATACCTGCCGAAGATAAAAATTCAATGCAAGGATGTATTGCCATTATGATTTTTCTTTGCAGCTATAATAATTTTATAATGCAGATAAACAGGTACATTGATCACACCATATTAAAGCCAACCACTTTAATTGCAGATATAGAACGCTTATGCAGCGAAGCCAGGCAATATAATTTCGCCGCCGTTTGTGTGCCGCCGCCGTTTATTAAAACGGCTAAAAAATTATTGGAGAATACAACAATAAAAACAGCAACGGTTATTGGTTTTCCGTTTGGTTATTCGGCTATTGAAGCCAAACTTGCCGAAGCTTTGCTGGCCATTGTTGATGGTGCGGATGAACTGGATATTGTAATAAACCTTATTGCACTTAAAAATAACGACTGGCAATATCTTGCCAATGAAATCAATCATATTTTACCTGTGGTTAAGCAAAATAATAAAGTAATTAAGCTGATAATAGAATCCGGCGTTTTAACCGATGAAGAGATCATACGCTGTTGCGAATTGTATGCGCCTGCAGAAGTTGATTTTCTAAAAACATCAACCGGCTATGCAGAAAAAGGCGCAAGTGTGCATGCTATTGAATTAATGCGCAAACACCTGTCTCCGCAGGTTCAGATAAAAGCTTCAGGCGGTATTAAAACTTACGCATTTGCCAAAGAATTAATTGATGCAGGAGCCACACGCATTGGATGCAGCAGCAGTGTGCAGATAGTATCGGAGCAGGATTAATAAAGTACTTAAATTCCTGCTAAACCCATACTTTATCAGCAATGGTTCCAGCAGAATAAACATCAGCGTTTTGTATTTATCTTCGGCTGTAGTTTTTAAATGGTTGACGTTCGGGGCAGAACGTTCATTGAATACCAGCCCATCGCCAAGCCTTAACGTTGGCAGTAAGCCTAAAAGACGACAGTGCAAACTTAAGCATGCAACCAAAACATAAACGAATTAACAAAGTAAACCATTTTGACAGGTGAACTATATATACATATTTCAATTTGCCAACTTACCTATAGGAAGAATAAATTTGACATATTAACAAGACACTGAAAGAATTAATGCAAGGAAAACAACTCAGAAAATTAGAAGCTGAACTTTGGAGAGCAGCAGACCAACTTAGAGCTAACAGTAAACTGACTGCTTCGGAATACTCAATGCCCGTGTTGGGACTGATATTTTTACGACACGCATACAACCGCTTTCAGAAAGTAAAAATTGAAGTTGAAAAGGATTTGCCTGTGCATCCGCAACGAGGCAGACGACTTGTGACTAAAAAAGATTTTGAGGAACGAAATGCTATGTTCCTGCCCGAAAAGTCGCAGTTTGACTATTTGGTTGCATTGCCCGAAAGTGCCGACACAGGTGAAGCGATTGACAACGCAATGAAACTGATTGAGGACGAATACGACAACCTTAAAGGTGTATTGCCTAAGAACTTCTCCATATTCAGTAAAGACCTATTGCGAGAACTGCTACGGATTTTCAATAAAGAAGTATTGCAAAAAGCCGAAGGCGATTTGTTCGGGAAGATTTACGAATACTTCCTCAACAAAAAAAGAAAAGCGATAAAGTATTAATGCTTGACGCAAGGAAGATTTACCGCAAAGTAACCAGTAAGGTAAACGACTTTAGCCCCGAGCAACTGCAAAACCTGATTTGCATTGTAAACCTGTATAGAGGCAATGCACAAAAATTTGAAAGCACGGTGCAACGCTATCTGCAAACGGCAACCAATTTAGCCAAGGA
This sequence comes from Parafilimonas terrae, assembly GCF_900115755.1. Classification (GTDB taxonomy): domain Bacteria; phylum Bacteroidota; class Bacteroidia; order Chitinophagales; family Chitinophagaceae; genus Parafilimonas; species Parafilimonas terrae. The sequence goes on along the minus strand of NZ_FOXQ01000006.1, from coordinate 10,585 downwards.
AACAGCCGAAGCAACCACCGAACTGCAAAAGCAATTGCAGAAAGTGTTGAAAACCGTTACCAACTTTGCAACCAACTTCGCCAAAGAAAACAAGGAAGCTAAATCCTTTGTAGATGCGTTGAACATTGAAGAAATTGCAAGCATTTACGAACAACAAAATGCTCTTGTACAGGCTGCCCTTGTGGTTGCCCCAGATATTAAAGATTTAGAAAGCATTGCTCACTTGTGCAAAGCATTAAGAAAGCCGCAAGACAAACTCATTAAACAGTTGTTGGACTCCATTGGAGCAGCCGCTAAAGAATACCAACTCAGCAAAAACAAGGATTGGAAAGAGCTGAATTTAAAAGAGCAACTTGACCAACTGAAAGCTCTGCAACAACAACTAAGCGGCAATCACGATGAAGAAGAACCCGGACTGCTGCACGAAACAGAATATTTCTACAAACAAGCCCATTGGCTCACCAGCCGTTTTCCTGATGGCGTTTATACCGATGTGGAAGGACTGTGCAAAGTAGTAACCCAAAAAGAAATAGAAGCCAAAGACTGGAGCCTAAGCCCGGGCAGGTATGTAGGCGTGGACACTACCACCGATGATGACTTTGACTACGAAGAACGCCTGAACGAAATACATATTGAGTTGGAAGGTTTGAACGAAGAAGCATTCAACTTAGCAAATCAAATTCAGAACACGATTAAAGAGATTATTTGATGGACAAGATTATAGAAGATGACATTGATAAATTGACTCACCGAATTATTGGTTGTTCAATGAAAGTGCATTCAACCTTAGGCAATGGTTTTCAAGAAGTCATTTATCAGAGAGCTTTAGCAATAGAATTTGCTTATGAGGGTATTTCTTTTCAAAGAGAATTGGAGATGCCAATATTTTATCGTGATGAGCAAGTTGGGACAAGAAGAGTTGACTTTTTTGTGGAAGAAAAAGTGATGGTAGAATTAAAGGCAATCGAAAAGTTGGAAGGTGTGCATAAAGCTCAGGCAATTAACTATCTGGAAGCCTTTCACATTGCAGACGGGCTTTTGATAAATTTCGGCAATACCAGCTTGGATTTCAAGAGGCTCTACAATAAAAAGATAATTACAAAGGATAACCTTAAATACAAAAGTGAATGAAAAATCTTGTCTATCCCGTAATCCAAAAAAATCGTGTTCAGACAACTATTTCTGAAAACTATAAAGAGTTGGCGATATGAAGTGGGAGAAAGTTGAGATAGGAAAAGTTGCAAAGGTGATATCAGGATTCGCTTTTAAGTCAAAAGATTTTCAACCCATTGGCACTCCTATAATAAAAATTAAAAGTATCAAGGATGAAAATATTGTCTTAGACGAAAACGATTGCGTTGATTCAGCTATTGAAGTTCCCACAAGATTTCATTTGAGCAAAGGCGATATATTAATTTCACTCACAGGCTCACATATCACACTTCCTTCATCAGTTGTTGGAAGGGTTGCAAGATATAGACACGAGACAAACTCCTACTTAAACCAAAGAGCAGGAAAGTTTATCAATATTGATAATGAAAGATGCTCCAAGGATTACTTATTCTATTTTCTGTTACAGAAAGAAACATTAACAAAAATCGCCAACAAAGCACAAGGAGCAGCGAATCAAGCAAACATAAGTCCTACTGATGTTGAGGGAGTTGAAATTAAACTTCCCCCACTCCCCATGCAACGCAAAATCGCTTCCATTTTATCGGCTTATGATGATTTGATTGAGAATAATTTGAAGCGGATAAAGTTGTTGGAGGAGAAGGCGTTTTTGAGGTATAAGTTGATAGTTCAAAATGAAAAATTGGAGGAATTTACCATTGAAGAATTAGCGAATGTTGTAATGGGTCAAAGTCCTACTTCTGATACATATACCAATGAAAAAGATGACAATTTGCCTTTCCATCAAGGGGTATCTAATTTTTCAAACTATTTCGTAGAACATAAAATCTATTGCAATGCACCAATTAAAATTGCTGAAGAAGGTGATATATTGTTTTCAGTAAGAGCACCAGTGGGGAGAATAAATTTTACAAGTGATAAAATTTGTATTGGTCGAGGTTTGTGTGCTTTCAGGAGTAAAAATGGTTTCCAAAACTATTTTTATCATCAATTGAAAGAGTTCTTTTTTGCCGAAGATGTTATTGGTAATGGTGCAATATTCAATGCCGTTACAAAGGTCGAATTGATGAAAGTAAAATTGAAAACCCCAAGCAAGAAAATACAGAAAGCATTTGAAATTGAAGCACAACAGATGTATAACTTGATTTTGAACTTAACAAAACAAAACACCAAACTCCGTGAGGCACGGGATATATTGTTACCTAAACTAATGAACGGACAAATAGAAGTATAACGAATGAGTAATGAAATAAACATAGCGCCTAATTACTTCATCTTTGGTAACAAGCCACCAGGTGAGTATGAAGATTCGTTTTGGGATACAAGTACAATACTTGAAACGAAAGAGTATTATTTTACTACCAACGACAACCTTACTTATAAACCTAAAAGAGGCGATGTAATAATATTTAAAGAATTTAATACCAAAATCTATTGGGGGCAAGCTGTTATAGATAGCGACAAAGAAGAAGTGAAGCAAGATGCTGATGTAGTAATTCGCTTTAAGCTAAAAGACGTAAAAATATGGCTGTATAAGTTAGATACAGATGCCGTTTATAATTCACTATCAAACAAAGACACAAGAGCCAGAATAGTTAGTATTACTAAAACTGATTTCAATTTAATAATAAGTACAATGGAAAGTAAAAGTCCTTTATCAGTCGAAAGACAAACCCAAATAAAAGCCCTTTGGGAAAAATATAAGTTAGAAACAAAGGCAGAAGATAAAGACTTCAACAATAAAGAAATTGAAACCTTAATTGCACAGTGGCAGCAATACAAGGATAAAATAACAAACGGCACCTTGAGTTTGGATGACTACACCAATATACTTGGCAATGCCTCGGCTACTATGCCCGGTGGTTACTTGTGCAATTTTTTAGAACGCACTACCAGAACCGTTTTAGGTTCTTCTAAGCCCGGCACGGCTTTTAATTTTGAAGTAAAATTAAATAATGATAACATCACTTATTACATCTTAAAGCAGAATAAACAAAATGCTTCAAGAGCAGAAGCAGAAAGTCATTTTAACGATAACATTAAAGGCTTACTAAAAAGTATTGTATCGGAAACCGACCCCTTGGCAAAAATTCGCATAGTGGAAGATGCTACATACAGTGCCAAACAGATATTGATGAAAATGGCCGTGTTAGACAACCTGAGCGATTTTCTTTATATCTACTCCACTCAGTGGCTCGAAGAATTGTACAACGATTTTATTGATGGAGATGCCGAAGGCATTTTCACCAAGAACCATCAGGTTTGTTTGGTAGCAAAAAAACTGTTAGCCGTAAATGAACAAGACAAAGGCGAACTCATTTTGTTATCTCGCTTTTTGTGGCGGTATGTGAATGCCAAAACAATTGCCGATACCGACAACCCGAATGTAATTATGTATGGACCTCCGGGCACAGGCAAAACCTTTACAGTAGTTAACAATCTTGATTTTGTAAGTCAAGGCGATAGTTCCCGTTATGAAGTACTGCAATTTCATCCTTCGTTTACCTATGAAGATTTTATAGAAGGCATCAAACCTAAAGGGGTTTCACAGGATGGAAATATCCGTTTTGAATTGGTGAATGGCGTTTTCAAAAACTTCTGTATCAAAGCAAAAAACAATCCTGGCAAGGCATTCTATTTTGTGGTAGATGAAATCAATCGGGCTAATCTATCCTCGGTATTTGGAGAAACCCTTTCGCTTTTAGAAAAAGATTATCGCCACGATGGAAAAGGTTCTAAAAACCTGATTAAGACCCAATATTCGGCTTTAATAGAAGATTTGATCAGAGAAGATGATAAGTACAAATCCTTAGCTTATGCCATTGATAATGGAGAAGTGAAATTTGGTGTACCTGAAAATGTGTTTTTTATTGGTATGATGAACGATGTGGACAAGAGTATAGATGCTTTTGATTTAGCACTTCGCAGAAGATTCAAATGGATTAGAAAAGATTGCGACTATGAAGTGGTGGAAGAAGAAACCCGTTTTAAACGCAAAGAAGATTTCAGCAACATTGGTCAGTATATCAAAGCCTGCGAAAAGTTGAACAACTATATTTCCAGTGATTTGGGTTTAGGGAAATCGTATGAGTTTGGTCATTCCTTTTTTATGAAAATGAGTGATATAGCCAAACGCAAAGAAATCACTCAACATAATCTGGAAGTGCTTTTCAATTTGTACTTACGTCCAACTTTGAAAGAATACCTGCGGGCAGTTTTTGCAGAAAGTGAATTAGACAACAAACTGAATGAGGCTTTGAACCGATTTAAAGAAACATTGAAATAAAATGAGAATAAGCGTACCTGTCAATCATAATTTTTACGAAGAAGCACCCATCCGCGAATCGGCTTTGGGTGAAGCTTTTGCTGTAAAAAAGGCAGGCGTTAAACATTTGCAGCAAGAACTCTTTTCATCGGTTTATGAATTAAAACTTAGAGCAGAACAGCTCAAACAAATCAGAATATTCAATTTCAAACGCAGCCGTTTTTTCGAGCCGGATGAAGAACGATTAATTCTAAAACTATATTCCAAAGAAAAACTTGAGCAGGAAAAAGAATACATCGTTCAAACAGGATTGTATGCCGGAGTGCTGTTTCATAAAGGCTGCAAAATAAACATCACTACAAAATATGGCGATGCATTCTTGAAGCGAATGCTCAACTTCGTAAATGATATTTATGTGGACAACGAGCAGGTAAAAGCAAAAAAAGACGAAACAGAAAATCAGTTTTTGTTTATAATCGCTTACCTTTTTATACAATCGTTGGAAAAGGCAGCGGTATTGGGTTTGCCACAACACTACCAAAAACATCAGGAACGCAGCCACAAAGTAAGAGGCAGTATAGATTTTAATGAATTTTTAAAACGAGATATTCCATTTCAGGGAAAACTCACCAGCACGTTTAGAGAGAGAATGTATGTGCAGGAAATTGTAGACGTGCTATACCTTGCTCTGAGGAAGTTAGAACGAATTTTTGGCAAGGAAATACACAGCCGATTACTTGGGCTGAGCCAGTTATTAAAACAACAATATTCAGGCAGATTTGCCAGCTACCAAACCATTCAAAAAGCAAAAGCACATCAAACCATCAACAATCCAATGTATAGCGGATTTAAGAAGGTGTTGGATTATGCCGAAATCATTTTGCTGGATAAAGACTTGATGCCCGACAACGAAAAGCAACAAATGGCTACCACAGGCTACTTGTTTGATATTGCCGAGTTGTATGAATTGTATCTGGAGAAACTTTTAAGCAGGAACTTCCCGGATTGGACGGTTAGTGGACAAGAAGAACTACTTATCTATCAACACCAGTTCTTTAAGCGACCTATGTTTCCTGATTTGGTAATGAAGCACAGGCCAAGTGGAAAAGTTGTTGTGTTCGATGCCAAATTCAAAAAAATGGAAATGAGAAATGAAGATGTGGACAGAGCAGATTTGCATCAGATACATTCCTATTCGGGATATTACAAAAACTATTTAAAGGCCAGTGGTTTGATTTATCCGCTATCCAAAGAAATCAATACGGATATATCTCATTCAAAATCCATTTATGGTATTGATGATAACCAAGTCCAATTTATTATTGATGGAATTTATGTTTCAGAAAATCACTCAATGCAAGAATTAATAAAAAATGAAGAGGCTTTTGTGGGTAGGCTTTCTTCAATAATCAACGACAACTAACTATGACTTGGGAATACTCAGAAGATTATTTAATAGAGCAAACAGCGATTGACCGATGAACAGACAACAAGCCGAAATACAACTCCAAAGACTGTTTGGCTTCAAGCAGTTTCACGATTTGCAATGGCAGGTGATTGAAAATCTGTTGGCAGGAAGGCGTGTGTTGTTTATTGAGAAAACCGGTTTTGGAAAATCACTTTGTTTTCAGTTTCCGGCTACTCAATTAGATGGCGTAACTATCGTATTTTCTCCGCTTATTGCTTTAATGCGAGACCAGGTGAGGAGCATGCAGGATAAAGGTATTCGTGCTGCTGCTATCAATTCCAATCAGGACGCTGATGAAAATGCTGGCATTATTGCTAAAGCCCAAAACAACCATTTAGATATTCTCTACATCGCCCCTGAACGCATGGAGAATGCCACATGGATAACCGCTGCAAGAGAAATGAAAATCGCCATGGTGGTAATTGACGAAGCACATTGTATTTCCATGTGGGGTCAAAGTTTCCGTCCCAATTACCGAAGGATTGTAAATCTTGTTCGTTTATTGCCGAAGAATTTTCCTGTATTGGCAACGACCGCCACAGCCACACCAAGAGTACAGGAAGACATTATCGAACAAGTCGGCACAGATTTGATTCCCATTCGTGGGCAATTGATGCGTTCGAATATTCGCTTATTTGTGGTGCATGTAGAGAGTGAAGATGAAAAATTCTTTTGGTTGGCTGAGTATTTACCCAAACTGAAGAAAACAGGAATAGTGTATACCGGAACACAAGCTAATACAGATATTTTCTCAAATTGGTTACAATTTCTCAAATTCAATTCGGCCGCTTACAGTGGTCGTTTGGATGCAGAAAGTCGGATGCGTGTAGAATCAGACTTTATCAATAACAAAAATGATTGCGTGGTTTCCACCAATGCCTTGGGAATGGGAATAGACAAACCCGATATTCGATTTATCATTCACACCCAAGTGCCGCAATCGCCTATTCATTACTATCAGGAAATCGGACGTGCCGGACGTGATGGACAAGAAGCTTTTGCAATTCTTTTGTATAATCCGCATGAAGATGCCGAATTGCCAAAAGCGTTTATTGATGGAAGCAAACCGGCTGTATCAAAGTATGAAAAGGTGATTGCTGTAACCAAAAAAGCGTTGTTAGGCAGGAACGAAATCATAAAAGCAACTAACTTAAAACAAACGCAGTTGGGTGTTATCCTTGCTGACCTGATTGACCAAAAGATTATCAATGAGCAGATAGCAGGCAAAAGCAAAAAATACTTTTTCAATCCTGATGCTCCGGAATTAGACCTTTCCGCTTTTGAAACACTGCGAAATGCTCAGAATCAGGAATTAGAAAAAATGCTTGAATACACAGGTATTTCGACCTGCAGGATGCAATACCTGTGCAATTATCTGGGTGATGAAAGGCAGGGAGCTTGTGGCGCTTGCGACAATGATACTCGACAACATATGCGTGTTGTACCCACAGAAGCTATGAAACAGCAATTGCAGGAATTCAGAGAAACCTTTTTTCCTGTATTGGAAGTGGAAACGCAGCGAAGCAATATCGTAAATGGTGTAGCTGCATCCTATTATGGTGTTTCCAATGTGGGAGCTGCACTTAGGCATTCAAAGTACGAAGGTGGTGGGGATTTCCCTGACTGGCTGCTTCGCTTAACACTAAAAGCATTCCGAAAATATTACGGAAACACAAAGTTTGATTTGATACTTTATGTTCCGCCAACTGAATCAGGTGAGTTGGTGAAGAACTTTGCCGAGAAAATTTCCCGGACGCTGAATATTCCGATTTCGCACAAACTGGTAAAAACAGCAGCCACTTCGCCACAAAAAGTATTTCAAAGCGGCATTTCCAAAAAAGACAATGTACACGGGAAGTTTGCCTATCAAAATCCTGAGGAAATTTTAGGAAAAAGTATTTTACTGATTGATGACATCTTTGATAGCGGTTATACCATCAAAGAGATTGGACAATATTTGACCAACATTGGAGCTACCACCATTGCACCGCTTGTAATTGCAAGAACTGTGGGAGGCGACATTTAAAAAGAAGAGAAATGAACGAATACATTGATAAAACATATTGGATTGCAGTAGCACATTTGCCCAAGTGGTCGGTTGAGCGAACTAATCGCTTTATTATTCAAATCATCCACGAAAACAAAATGTCGTGGGCTGATTTCTTTGCCTTAGACAAAAAAGGATGGAAAGAATTATTTGCCTTTACAGACAAAGAATTGGCAGATTTGCAGTATACTAAAGCCGATATGCCAAGGTTAGCTTTTATCGCAGAACAATTGCAGAATGAAGGCTTTCAAATTATCCCCATTAATTCTCCCGATTATCCGGTGATTTTAAAAGAGAACTTGAAAATTAAAAGTTCACCACCCGTTCTTTACATCAAAGGCAGAAAAGGCTTGCTTCAGGAAGATGCAGTAGCAATTGTAGGTTCCAGAAAAGCAGGAGATAAAGCATTATTGTTTACTGATCATGTGGCAAAGAAAAGTGTAAAAGAATTTAAAGTTGTAGTGAGTGGCTTTGCTAAAGGAGTTGACAAACAGGCACTGGACAGCACGATAGAAGCCAATGGAAAGAGTATCATTGTTTTACCGCAAGGTATCTTAACCTTCCAGTCCGGTTTCAAAAAATACTATGAGCCGATTGTTAATGGTGATGTTTTAGTATTAAGTACATTTTTCCCAAAAGCTGGATGGGATGTGGGTTTGGCAATGGCAAGAAACGCCTATATCTATGGTTTGGCTAAAGAAATTTATGTAGCAGAGTCTGACAGCAAGGGTGGTACTTGGGAAGGAGCAATGGATGGACTAAAAAGGGGTAGAAAAATCTATGTTCGTTACCCTGAACCCAAGGAAAAAAATGCCAACCTGAAATTGGTTGAATTAGGAGCATTGGCGGTAAATATGGACGGTGATGTTGTAGATTCAAAAATAAAAGCACCAACTAAATTGTTTGAACCTGCACAAAAAAATGAAGTACATGAACCAACAACTAATTACGAAAATGGTAAAAGAAACATTGAGAAAGATATATTGGAATTTTTAAATAAAGGAACATATACATCAAAAGAGATTTTGCTTGGATTGAAACTGGATTGGGACAGCAGGAAATTAACCAGTTTCTTGAAGAAGAACCCGAATATTAAAACGATTGCCGGCAAACCTGCAAAATTTACCAGAACCGATGTAATAGCACCAACCTTATTCGGATAGCATGACTTGGGAATACTCAGAAGATAATTTAATAGAACAAACAGCGATTGATTTATTTTTCAATCAGTTGGGTTGGGATACGCTATTGGCATACAACAAAGAAGGCTTTGGCGAAGGCAGCACCTTGGGTAGACTGAACAAAAAAGAAGTAGTGCTCAAAAAGATTTTCTTTGATAAAATAAAGGAGTTCAATCCTAACTTACCCGAGCAAGCCTACAATCAAGCATACGAAAAACTTATTGAAGAAAGCATCACCAAGTCATTAGCCGAAATCAATTTTGAGAAACACCAACTATTAAGAAATGGAATTCCTGTTGACTTCATCAACGAAAAAGGCGAACAGGTAAAAAACAAAACACTCAAGGTTTTTGATTTTGACAATGCCGACAACAACAACTTTTTAGCCGTTCGCCAACTATGGATTCAGGGCAAAAGCAATCGTGAACGCAGACCCGATATAATCGGTTTTGTAAATGGCATTCCGCTTTTGTTCATAGAACTGAAGGCAGCACACCGAAAATTAGAGAATGCCTACAACGATAATTTTACGGACTACAAAGATGTAATTCCAAAACTCTTTCATTACAATGCTTTTGTACTATTGAGCAATGGCATTGAAAGTCGCATTGGAAGTGTAACAGGCAAGTATCAGCATTTCCACGAATGGAAACGCATCACCGAAGAAGATGAAGGGATAGTTGCCTTAGATAGAATTATTGTAGGTGTTTGCGAAAAGAAACGCTTTTTAGATTTGTTCGAGAACTTCATTCTGTTTGATAATTCATTGGGCAAAGTGATAAAACTCATTGCCCGAAACCATCAGTTTATTGGCGTAAACAAAGCCATTGAAAACATACAGCACAAAGAGCAACTCTACAAACTGGGCAAAATCAGTTTAGAAGAAAAGCAAAAACTCGGTGTATTTTGGCATACGCAGGGAAGCGGAAAATCATATTCAATGGTTTTCTTCTGCCAAAAGATTCACCATAAATTTACAGGCAGTTACACTTTTCTGATTGTTACCGACCGTAACGAATTGGATACACAGATTTATGGCACATTCAGCGGAATTGGTGCAGTGCCGCAAGTAAAAGCAGGAGCCAAAGATTCACTGAAAGCCAACAGCGGAAAGCATTTAAGAGAATTGCTCAGTTCCGAACACCGCTATTTGTTTACACTCATTCACAAATTCAACTTTGAAGAAGAAATAACCAAACGGGATAATATCATTGTCATTTCTGACGAAGCACACCGAACACAAGGCGGAAATTTAGCAATGAACTTGCGAAACGCTTTGCCAAATGCTTCATTTATCGGTTTTACCGGAACACCACTTTTCAAAGACGATGAAATTACCAAACGGATTTTTGGGGATTATGTTTCCCGATACGATTTTAAACGAAGTGTAGATGATGGTGTAGGCTTCCCATTTTCAGTACGAATCAAAAGTAGATTTTAAATCAGTTGATTGAATATTATTATTAGTATTATAACCGGATGTGGTAATGTGG
>NZ_FOXQ01000005.1 GCF_900115755.1 Parafilimonas terrae | reverse complement strand
GAAGCCAAGCAATAAAACAAAAAAATTGAAAAACAAAAGTCGAATAAAACTACAAGCTGTCGAACAGCGTACTGTCAGGCCGCTTGCATGTAACGTTTCCGGGCTTTGCGTTCGGACGGGTAATCGAAGCACAAAAGCCGATATTATTACTAAAGTTCAATTGAAAAACTGCCGTTGAATTTTGCACGTCAACCCGCCTGACGCAAAACCCGTGTTATGGGCTGGCGTTCTTGTCAATCGTCAATGTTTTTTAGTTTGTCAAGTAATTCTCTCTTCAATTCTTTGTCGTTTTGTTTGTCCAAAAAATAGTCTTTGTCAAACTTTGGTTTTTCTTCATATTGTCCTGCTAAAATATAATTTAACTTAGAAATTGTCATTGTTCTTACAAGTCCACTTTTGTCATTTAAATAATCAAACAGCATTTCAATACTTTCTTCATTTTTCAAGTCCGTTACTTGGTCGAAATGCGCTTCTCTCATTGTGTCAGACGGATATTTTTTTAATTGTTTTAAAAGGTCACCATAGATTTCATCACGGTTTAGTCGCCAAATTGCTTGTCCAATTGTCAACCGCCAACTTAGGTCTGAATTGCTGTTTAACTGTTCATATAAGATTGGTAAAGCTTCAGCATCTTTTAAAATTCCTGCTGCTTTAAAAAGGTGAGCTTGTCTTAATTTTAAATTTTGTCGGATTAGTCTTTTCGCAATTTCTTTTTCTTCAGTTGTCATTGCGTCATAAAAGTAAGTGTCTACATCGCCCCTAGAAAGTTCAAATGCGTCAACGAAATGATTTTGATAAAAGTCTTTGAATGCTATAGAAAAAGAATTTGATATTGGGTCAATGTCAATAAAATATTCAGTCGTCATTGGTTGTGTCGGTTCACTTTTCGTTTTCTTGTCTCTAAATAATTTTGTCAAAAATCCCATTTCCTTAATGTCTGTTTTGTTCGGTTCGTGTCGCTCTACGCTTGCCCATAACGGAAAAGTATTGCCGAAGTGCAGGAAATAGAATTCCGTCAAGCCCGGCGACTGAAGCCAAATTTATATTTTAAAGTTGATGGTTTGCACTTAGCTAAATTTATAATGTCGAGCTGGAACTACTGCTAAATTAAAAAACAAAAAGTCGAAAGACACGTTACGTCAGCCTGCATTTTGGCAATACCCTTGTTAGCGGCATGTGGTTTTGTCCTTCGATGTCCATTATCGAAATAAGATGAAAAGCATTGCAATAATTATTATACCAATGACAACTAATATTGGAATAATAAATTTTTTGTCGCCACCACTGATGTTTATATCCATTTCTCCTGAACCAGTTCTATACTTTCGTTTCACTTTAATTACCTTTCCTTCTGTCTCAACCTGTTTCAGAAATTCTATGTCAGTAACCATATCTCTTTCAGCGACTTTACTATCAATTATTTTTTCATTCGCATACTTTTTTAAATCGGCATTATCATTAGCGAGTTTTTCTAAATATGCCTTTTGTTGTTCCTCCGTCAAATCTTTAAAAAAAGCAGGAAGAGCATCGAGGTCAAATTTTTGGAGTTTGTTATTTTCTTCCATTGTTTATTATTTAAAAGTATCCTTAAAAAGTTTTACAATATTGTCATAAATAGGCGATATTAGAAACGAAGAAACAAATAGACCAACAATAAAGATAAAATATGATTGTGTAAAAAAGAAGCAGTAATAAATAAGCGATGCAGCCGCGGCAATAAATAATAATATTCTTAAAGCAATCAATAGTTTTTCTGTTGGTGATAAAATCCGCAAATTGATAGTTAAAATCCCACTATTACTTTTGAGAGTATATTGAATGTTGCCGCTCCTTTTTGAATTTTCAATTTCTTTCTTTTTATCGACAATTTTTCCAATCTCGAATTCAGTTAAGAAAGCATCTATTTTAGTTGTGTTATTAGCTTTTGCAATTTCTGTAATTTGTTCAAGTGAAAAATCTGAGAGGTTGTCATTAATTAATTCTTCATAAGAAATTGGATGTGGCAAGTCGAATACTTTCTTTATTGCAAATATTTTTTTTGCTATTCCTTGTATGTTTATTTCAATATTATACAAATAGGTATTGAATTTTATTTCAAGAAATGCAGTATTTACATCAGTATAGGTTTTTTTAAATAACGGAATGTCATTGTTTAAATTTTCAAATATCATTTTTGTGTAAAACTCAAAAATTCGTTTTACATACTCTTGATAATTTTCTAATTCGTCGCCTTTGTAAATGTATCTTGAATAATAACTTGTTTTTTCAAGATTAAAAGTTTCAATATTTGTCAATATTGTGGAGAATGTTTGATTAACGTCCTTAAGTTCAATTTTTTTAGGAAAGCTATGTTTTATATGTTTTGCAAGTTGTGTATATGCCTCAATAAATTTTTCTTCAATTGTAAAAGTCGCTGCAGTGCTTGCGACGATGTTATAACTTGAACTTCCGTTTGGTCTAACATGATTACTTTTCCATGAGTAGAAGGTTTTGAGCATATAATTTAATGCGCCAGAACCATTTTGAATTCCGTATTGTCTTGCAATTTTTGAAAACCTCTTTTCGTCGCAATTAAAGAAAGTATCATAAGCGTATTTGCGGCTATCAAATTTGCTGATTTCCGTCAAAAAAATTTCGTTGAAAGCTTTATTATTAGCAGCTATCATTTTTTATAGTAGTAATAAATTCCAGCAATTAGTAATAGAAGCACCGATGCAGTTACTATAACATTTTTAAAAGTGAAGTAAGAGAAAATATTATTATCATTTTTCGCCTGTTCTTTTTTAATTGCTTCGCTCTGTTGGTTATTCCATATGCCTTTGTTTTCTTGTTTTGAAAATAATTCAGCTTGTTTATATTCTTCTTCTTTGTCAAAATGATATTTTAAATATGCAAAGGCGTAGCCGTCAAGAACCATTTGTTTATTTATATCGGTATTGTTTAAAATTACATATCGTAAAAGTCTGCCGTATCTGTCTCGGTCGCTTGAAATATGGTCGGCTTCCAAATCAACAGTTTTATTTTCGATTAAACTAATTAGGTGTTGCTTTGCTTCTTCGCCAAATATGTCTCTTATCTCAGGAGCATTAATACCAACAAGTCTAACCTTTTCTCCTGTTTCAGTTTCAAAGGTGTCGCCGTCAATAACTCTCGTCACTTTGGTGGTTGTCCCAAAGCAGTTAAGAGTTAGAAGGGTCAATATAATAAGAAATGATTGTTTCATTAGAGAGTGTCCGCTACCATTGCCGCTAACACCAATATTACCGAATAGTACGCATTCACAAAAAAAAAATTTGCGTTGAAAATCAATGCCCTTCTTTTCGCTTTTTTGTATTGTTAGTGTCGGTAATCCACAACTGCTTTTCTTCTTCATACAAACTGTCAAGCGGACTTACAATATTTACCAGCTTTTCTTTGCTTACATGTAAATACCTTTCGGTGGTGCGTATATCAAAATGACCTAACAACTCTTTAATATACTTCACATCAATACCTTTTTCAAGCAAATGTGTGGCAAAGCTGTGCCGCAGGCTATGAAAGCTTACATCTTTATGTATTCCCGCAGCATTCCGTGCCATTTGAAAAATTTTCTGGGCGCTTCTTTCACTATACGGGCTGCTTCCATCCGGATTTGTAAAAAGATAATATACAGGCCTTGGCTTTTGCAAAAGCATATATTGCCTTAATACGTCAAGCACCAACGGACTTAAATTTACAACCCGGTCTTTTTTGCCTTTGGCGCGCTGTACAAAAATCTCCATCCGTTTGCTGTCTATATCCTGTATCCTTAGTTTCACAGCTTCACTTACTCTTAAACCTGCACTGTAAGCAGTAAACAAAATAGCCTTATGCTTAATATTGTTGAGAGAAGCAAACATTCTCTTAAGCTCAGTTTCATTTAAAATTTTGGGCAACTGTGCTGGTTTTTTTGGCCTTGGTATTTCAAAAAAGAATTTATCCCGGTGCAACACCTGCTCAAAATAAAATTTTAGTGCATTAAGCCTGCTGTGTACACTGTTTTCTTTTAAACCGTTTTTAATACACCACAGCAAATAACGTTGCAGTTGCGCAGGCTGCAGAGCCTGCACATTATGCAGGCGAAGGGCTTGTAATAATTGCGCAAATTCGTTTCTGTATGTTCGTATGGTTGATGGGCTGTAGGTTTTTAAAGTAAGCTGTTCTAAAAATTTTTGCATTTCCCGTTTGTTTTCCTCACTTATAAGGCATAAGGCTTCTTTGGTAACTTTTGGCGAAACGGGTTTTTCAGGCAGAGGGGCAACCTGTTCTTTCAATACAACATCATTCAATTTAAAACCGCATTTACTGCGGTTTTCAGGCGTGTCTGGTATCGTCCAGCCTCTCAGCGTTTTGCTCCATTTTGCACCCGGCACAGCTTGTATTCTTTTGTTCCATGCATTGTTAACTTCAAACTGTACCAGAATGCAGCTTTTACTTCTGTGTAAAACAATCTTGTAGGTAAGGGCGGCCACGGATTAAGTTTTTACGGATTAAAAAATTTGCACTATAAAATAACGCAATATTGTTTAATTTAAAAAGAGGACACTCCTTTTTAAAAGCAACATGAGTATTTGAGAACAGCTTAAACAAAACCCTTTTCCGTGAAGCTCTTGCGAAGTGCCTTTTCCAACAATCCGGTTGCAATCCCGCAACGCCTGGTTATGTTTCCGCAAGTTTCGCCTATTGATGTTTTAATGCTGATGGTATAATCTTAAGTCCGGGTTCTGGTTCTAATTTAAGCTATCGTTTTTGTACTGGCTCTGCTGGTTAAAAAAATCAATATGGAAGTATAAAGTAAAAGCTTTTTTTAAAAATTACAATCACCGGAAGAAAATTTTTTTAAAGGATAAAAAGAAATGCCCTGCCTGGTCTTTTACTTCCATCAGAAAAATAAAAAACTAAATATACTGTCCTTTAATTGCCACATTGCTTAGTTACATGGGGTGCTTTACCGGCATTCGCTATTTTCTTTGCTCTTTTAAAACTTCCTTAAGTGCTCTATCAAACTCCACCGAGTCACCAAAATCGGTGTCAATAGAATGCCCAAGATTAACCAGTTGGTTTTGTGAATTGATCTTATAAAATGAAGTAATAACCCGTACGCCGTGTAATGCTGAACTGTAAATAATATTATTGTTTGAATCAAATTCAGGATTTGGCAAATCCTCAAACCTTTTTACATAGGTAAGTTTATGTTCTGTTGTGTCAACCAAATAAAGATGATAAGTTGGATTTGCTCTTGCGCCGGTTGAGTAAAAAATTAAGACGTCCTTATTATTATCGTTATTAAAGTCTTTCCATTCAATAAGGGCACTCATGCAATAAACAGAATCCTGAAATAACATTTCTGTTTTGTTATTACGGGTGTGGTTGAATGTTATAGTCGAATTGCTTTCTTTTTCATTATAACTCTTTGTGTTAAACACATGAAGTGCAAGGTTGTATGAAGAATCTAAAAAGGGATATAAGATAGTATCATAAGTAATTTTCAAAGTGTCTTTTGTTATTGTTAATGAACTGTCTGTGAAGGAAGGTAAAGAGGGATTTGTTTTATCATCTGAAGCATTGCCGGCACAGGCAGAAAACAAGAATAGAAGAAAAACTTTAAATAAGCTGTGTTCCATATAATTACACCGATGCACTAATTTATGTTTATAATATGATATCATAAAAACAGAAGCCTGCGTTTTAAAACCACAGGCTTCTGCACAAAGAATGAAAATATTTAGTGTTGGATTTGTGAGTGGTGAATAGTGAGATGTGCGTAAAATACAGACGTCTTGCTTCTAACACTCACAACTGACCATTCACCACTCACAATTGTGTTACCATCAGTTTCCAAATTCACTTAAAAACTTAATTCGCATAATTTTTAATTGCTCCCAGTTATAACCGCTGTCTGATAATTCTTCCTGCGCCACCTGTAATGATGAATCCTGGCAGTTTTTAAAATAATCTATTATTTCATCTTTATCATCATCATCCAGGTTCATATCATCAATGGCATAATCAAGGTTAAGCCGGGTGCCGCTTGCCACAATGGTTTCCATTTCTTCCAGCAAGCCATCCAGCCTTAAATCTTTATTGCGGGCAATGGTGGCCAGCGGTATCTTTTTATCTATGTTCTGAATAATATAAATTTTATTGCTGTTTTTATTTACCACAGATTTCATTACAAAATCATCGGGCTTTTCCACATCGTTTTCTTCCACATACCTTGCTATAAGGTCCACAAACGGCCTCCCGAATTTTAATGCCTTGCCTTTACTTACGCCCTGGCATTTTTCAAGTTCGGCCAAAGTGGTGGGGTACATGGTTGCCATATCCTGCAGCGAGCTTTCGAGGAAAATAACAAACGGCGGAAGCTTTTTCTTCTTGCCTTCTTCATGGCGCAGTTCTTTCAGCATTTCAAACAGCCGCTGGTCTGCTGCCGCACCGCCGCCGCTGCCTTCGCTTTCTTCATCATCTTCATCCGCATCTTCAAACAGGTTGTTCAGCACAATCTTAAATGAAGTTGGCTTTTTCATGAACTTAACGCCTGCTTCCGTAAACTTAAGCAGGCCGTATTCTTCAATATCTTTTCTTATAATGTTGCCAAGCAGCATCTGGCGCAGCAGGCTGTTCCAGAAGTGTTCGTCTTTTTCTTTACCCAAACCAAATTCGGGAAATTTTTCATGGCGAAACATCATTACCTGCGGCGTTAGTTTACCCACCAAAATATTCACCACATACTCTGCCGGGAATTTTTCGTCAAGCGCCTTAATTACTTTCAGGGCTTTTACCACCTCATCTTTTGTTTCTATTTTTTCTTTAGGGTGAAGACAGTTATCGCAGGCGCCGCAGTTTTCTTCTTCTCTCTCCTCGCCAAAATAATGCAGCAATATCTTTCTTCTGCACACAGAACTTTCGGCATAAGCAACAGATTCATTTATTAACTGTGCGCCCACTTCGCGTTCGCTTAATGGTTTGTCGCGCATTAAATGTTCCAGCTTGCTCACATCTTTATGCGAATAATAAAGAATACATTTTCCTTCCAGCCCGTCGCGGCCGGCGCGGCCTGTTTCCTGGTAATAGTTTTCTATTGATTTGGGTATGTTGAAGTGAATAACAAACCTTATGTCGGGTTTATCAATACCCATCCCAAAAGCAATGGTGGCTACAATTACCTGCACATCTTCATTCAAAAACATATCCTGCCTTTCGGCCCTTAGTTTAGAATCGAGGCCGGCATGATAGGCAACGGCTTTAATATTATTGGCCACCAACACCTCTGCGAGCTCTTCGGTGGTTTTGCGGTTAAGCGTATAAATAATGCCGCTTTTGCCCGCCATATTTGTAATGAAACGAACGATAGATTTTACCGTTTGCTCTTTCTTAACCTTCGGCTGAATTTCATAATAAAGATTAGGGCGGTTAAAAGACGATATAAAAATGTTGGGGTTGCGCAGGCCGAGGTTTTTTACAATATCGCTCTGCACTTTCGGCGTTGCCGTTGCTGTTAATGCAACAACAGGGATTTCTTCATTAATGATGTCCATCATTTCCCGCAGCCTCCTGTATTCAGGCCTGAAATCGTGGCCCCATTCTGAAATACAATGCGCTTCATCAACAGCGAAAAAGGAGATCTTCAGTTCGCGGAAAAAATCAAGGTTTTCCTGCTTGGTTAAAGTTTCGGGCGCCACATAGAGCAATTTTGTTTTGCCGGTTGTAAGGTCGTCCTTCACTTCTTTTATCTGCCCTTTATTGAGCGAAGAATTTAGAAAGTGTGCAACAGTATCGTTTTCGTTATAGCCTCTTACCAGGTCCACCTGGTTTTTCATTAAAGCGATAAGCGGGCTTACCACTATGGCACAGCCATCAAGCATCATGGCCGGTAATTGATAGCATAAACTTTTGCCGCCGCCTGTGGGCATTATTACGAATGTATCGCGGCCGCTGAGGAGGCTGTTTATGGCTTCTTCCTGTGCCTGTTTAAATTGTTCAAACCCAAAATGATGTTGTAATGCAGCGTAAATGTCGTGGTTGCTGTTTGGATTTTTTTTGGTTTTTCCAGAAACTGTTTTTTTTGCAGTATTCTTTTTCTCAGTCAAAACTTCAGTTGACTCTTTTGCAAGTGATTTCTTTGCCATTGTTCACAAATTTCCGTCTCTCTTTTTTTTAAACGGGAGCTCTAATAAAACTCTTAAGGTACAAATTCCAATCGATTTGCCAAAATCTGCCCGCTCAAAAACGGGCTGCTCTGGTAGTTCTTTCAGATGGTAGAAACAAAAATAAGTTATAATAAGTTTTTGTTAATGCTTAATTCGTTAAAGTTGTTTGCGGGTATTTATATCACTATAAAACAAGAATGTACTTTTGCCGGTTATGAAAACAAGCGCACAAAGTTCTGCACTTTATACTATAGAACAGGAGGCGAATGCTATTGCCAACCTTAAAAACTTTATAGATGATTCTTTTGATAAAGCAGTGAATGCTATCCGTCATGCAAGCGGCAGGGTGGTTATTACAGGCATAGGCAAAAGCGCCATCGTTGCCCAAAAAATTGTAGCCACATTAAACTCTACCGGAACGCCTTCTTTATTCATGCACGCCGCGGATGCCATTCATGGCGACCTGGGAATGATACAGGAGAAAGATGTTGTTATCATACTGAGCAAAAGCGGCGAAAGCGATGAAATAAAAGTGCTTGTTCCCTTAATTAAGAACGCTGGTAACATTATAATTGCCATTGCCGGCAATAATGTTTCTTTTCTTGCGCAGCATGCTGATATCTTTTTAAATACAACGGTGAGTAAAGAAGCCTGTCCCAATAATCTTGCGCCCACAAGCAGCACAACGGCGCAAATGGTTATGGGCGATGCACTGGCTGTTTGCCTTATGCAGTTAAATGGTTTTGACAGTAATGATTTTGCAAAATTTCATCCGGGTGGTAATTTGGGTAAAAGGCTTTATTTAAGGGTGAATGATATTTATAAAATGAATGGAAGCCCTTCCGTTAAAGAAGATGTGTTATTTAAAGATGTGATCTTTTCCATTTCAGATGGCAGGCTTGGCGCAACGGTTGTTTTAAACGATAATAAAAAAATAACGGGCATTATAACAGACGGCGATATAAGAAGATTATTTGAAAAGACAGATGATGTAAAACATTTAAAAGCATCTGAGATTTCAAAGGCAAACCCGAAAACCATATTGAATACAGCGCTTGCTGTGGAAGCGCTTGAAAAAATGAACAGTAACAGCATTACACAATTAATAGTTGTGGATGAACAGGATTCTTATCTCGGTTTTATACATTTGCACGACCTTATTCGTGAAGGAATAATTTAATATTTTAGCCCCGCAATGAACAAACATAATTACGTAGCTATTTTAGCCGGCGGTTTAGGTACAAGGTTTTGGCCTAAAAGCCGTGCTTCTTTTCCAAAACAGTTTTTAGATATTCTTGGCACAGGCGAAACACTTATTCAATCTGCCTATAACCGGTATGCTTCTTTTATTAAACCTGAAAATATTTATATAATAACTTCAGACGAGTATGTGGATATTGTTAAAGAGCAATTACCGCAGTTAAATCCTGAAAACATATTGGCAGAACCCAGCAGGAAAAATACGGCTCCCTGTGTTGCTTATATTGCTTCCAAGCTTTTGCAGGAAGACCCCGAAGCTTCACTTATTGTTGCGCCAAGCGACCACCTGGTTATTGACGTTAATGTCTTTAAAAAACTAAGCCTGCAGGCTTTAAAGTTTGCCAAAAATAATAATGCACTTGTAACACTGGGTATAAAGCCAACCTATCCAAATACTGGGTATGGCTATATACAATACGACCTCGGTACTGTGCAGGATGAAAATGTGTATGAAGTAAAAACATTTACCGAAAAGCCGGATATTGAATTGGCTCAAACATTTTTAGCCAGCGGTGACTTTTTATGGAATGCCGGCATTTTTATATGGACAGCTAAAGATGTTTTAGCTGCGTTTGAACAGTTTCAGCCGGAGATGTATGAATTGTTTGCAACAGAAAAGGAAAATTTTAATACACCTGAAGAAAAGAATGCACTTCAGCGCATTTATCCTTTATGTGTAAGTATTTCCATTGACTATGCAATTATGGAAAAAGCCGAAAATGTATATGTTATTCCTGCAGACTTCGGCTGGAGCGACCTTGGCACCTGGAACAGCGCTTACACTAACCTTGAAAAAGATAAAAAAGGCAATGCCATAACGGGCGAGCATGTTATAGCTTTTGATGTGCAAAACACAATGATATCATCAGAAGAAAATAAATTACTGGTACTGCAGGGCCTTGAAGATTTTATAGTAGTAGATACCAAAGACGTATTGTTAATCTGCAAAAAAGAAAAAGAGCAACAGGTAAAAGAATTTTTAGCAGAAGTGAAAAAGAAAAAAGGCGACAGATATTTATAATTCTATAAGTGCAATAAATAAAAAAAGCTGGTTGATTATTGAACCAGCTTTTTTATTATGTATAAAACTTCTTATCCGCCAAGCCCTGCAGCTTTACTTATTTCCAGCATTCTTTGTATAGGTTTTAAAGCAGCAAGCCTTATCTGTTCATCCATTAAAATTTCAGGCTGTTCATATTCCATGCACAGGTATAATTTTTCAAGCGTATTCAGCTTCATGTGCGGGCAATCGTTGCAGGCGCACATATTATCAGGCGGCGCCGGTATAAAAGTTTTGCCTGGCGCATCTTTCTGCATTTGATGCAGGATGCCGGTTTCCGTAGCCACAATAAATTTATTAGCTGCATCTGTTACGGCGAATTTTAAGAGCTGCGTAGTGCTGCCTATATAATCAGCATACTGCAGTATAGCTTCTTCACATTCGGGGTGTGCAATAAGTTTTGCATCAGGATGCTGTGCTTTTAGTTTTAATATTTTTTGCTGGCTGAAAATTTCATGTACCATACAAGCTCCGTTCCACAGCACCATATCCCTTCCTGTTTTTTTAATAAGATAAGCACCGAGGTTTTTATCGGGCGCAAAAATAATAGGCTGATCAGCGGGAACACTTTCAATAATCTTTTGAGCATTGCTGCTGGTACAGATAATATCACTCATGGCTTTTATATCGGCAGTGCAATTAATATAAGAAATTACCACGTGGCCGGGATGCTGTTCTTTAAAAGCTTTAAACGCAGCTGCAGGGGCACTGTCGGCGAGAGAGCAGCCGGCCTTTAAATCCGGCAACACAACTTTTTTAGAAGGATTAAGGATTTTAGCCGTTTCTGCCATAAAATGTACGCCGGCAAATACAATCATATCGGCGCTGGTTTTAGCGGCCTGTTGGGCAAGCCCGAGGCTGTCGCCGATATAATCGGCCACATCCTGTATATCAGGTTCCTGGTAATAATGCGCCAGCACCACGGCATTCTTTTCTTTTTTCAACACTTCTATTTCATGAAAAAGATCAAGCGCCGGATTAATGTCCACATCAACAAAACCTTTCAACTCAACGTCTGCTTCATTAATGTTAATATCTGCCATAATATATTTATATTAATATTTTAATAAAAGAACCTATTACTATTACAAGTGTGAATATGGTTAAAACTTATTTATTCACACCATGCAAAGTTAAACTTAGCCAGCTTATCCATGATTATTCCACATTAATTTCACAATTGAAATGTGCATTCAGCTTATGTTTTGAATAGATTTTAACATGTGTTGATATTGCGGGTGTCAGAAACAATTAAATAAAATTCACAGTTTATAAATGTTAGAAGCAATTTTAAAAATTGTGTTGAGAATGCCTGAAAACCACCTTTCGTGAAAAAAGCCTGTTTTTATTCTCCATTTATTCAGGCCCGGAAAAATTGAAAATGAGGTTTACCCACATAAAATCAGTGAAATAAACAGGCCAATGTGTATTTACGTTTCACGGAAAAATGTTTAAGATATTTAGAAGCGTTAATAATATATAAGGAAGCCCTGTTATCCACAATTTGTTCAAAACTTCAATTCCCCTATTTTTGCCATCCTTTAAAAATCACTATGTCACTCATTCAACAAATCAGGGAAAGAGCAGCCTGGATACTTTTTGGTGCGATTGCAATATCTCTGCTCGCTTTTATTCTGCAGGATTATTTCTTTAATAAAGGCCACGCATCTGCAGGTGCCGGAACCACCATTGGTAAAATTAACGGCCAGTCGATTGAACACGAAGAGTTTGAGCATAAAGTAACATTTTATGAGCAAATGAATAACGGCCAGTATTCCCGCAGCATGTTAATTCCGCAGATATGGGATTATATGATTAATCAAACTTTGATGGACCAGGAATCAGAAAAGCTTGGTATAACTGTTACCGGCAATGAAAAATCTGATTTATTGTTTGGCAGCAACCCGCCGCAATTTATGCAGCAGTTTTTTACCGATCCTAAAACGGGCATGTATGATGTGAATACTGCAAAAAAACAAATAGGCGAATTAAAGAACCGTTCCAACGATCCTAATGTTGCAGGTTTTAACGAGGCATACATTGATCCGTTAATTATGCAAACAAAGGCACAGAAATATGAGTCGCTTATAACCGGAGCCATTTATATACCTAAATGGATGACCGAAAAAATGAATGCTGATAACAATTCAATTGCAAAGGCATCTTATGTATATGTTCCGTACAGCTCAATTGCAGACAGTGCGGTTAAGGTTTCTACTGCTGATATGGAGGCTTATATTAAAAAGCATTCTTCCCAGTTTGAACGTGATGAAGAAACACGTACTATTTCTTATGTTTCTTTCAATGCAAATCCAAGTGCTGCTGATTCTGCTGCGGTTCGTAATGAAATGGAACAGCTTAAACCTGAACTTGCATCATCCACCGATGAAAAAGCATTTTTAAGCACGAAATCATCCGGCAATAATAATTATTACAATAGTGTAATTGGCGGTAAAGAAATAAAACAATCTATAAAGGATTCATTATTCAGACTTGCACCGGGCCAGGTGTATGGGCCTTATCTTGATGGTAACAGTTATGCTATTGCCAAAATGGTTGCCAAACAGCAAATACCGGATTCGGCTACTGTTCGTCATATTCTTGTAGCCACGCATCAGCAAGATCCAAACAGCGGAACGCTTATTCGCGTAAGGGATGACAGTGCGGCTTTAAAGAGGCTTGACAGCGCTATTGCTTTGGTTAAATCAGGTGTTCCATTCGATTCAGTTGTGGTTAGATATACAGATGATCCGGGAAGTAAAGCAAATGGTGGCAGGTATGAGAATTTCCCTTCAGGCCAAATGGATGAAAACTTTAATGATTTTGCCTTTACCGGCCATGTTGGACAAACAAAAACTGTTCACACAGCTTATGGCTATCATTATGTTGAAATACTCGGCCAAAAAGGAAATGAAACCGGTTATAAAATTGCTTACTTAACAAAGCCAATTGAAACCAGTGCTGAAACGGATAATGCGGCAAACAATGCAGCCTCCCGGTTTGCAGCATCAAGCCGCACACCGCAGGCTTTTCAGGACAATGCTAAAAAAGATAAGCTGCTGGTAATGCCATCACAGGAAATAAAGGAAAATGATTTTACAATTGCAGGCCCTGGCGAAAGCAGGGAACTGGTAAGATGGATATATGAACATAAAGCCGGCGATATTTCAGAACCGGTAAATATTGGAAATAATTATGTTGTTGCTATGGTTACAGGCATCAGCAAGAAAGGGCTGGCTTCACCGGCTGCCGTACAGCAGGTTGTTGAGCCTATTGTACGTAATGAAAAGAAAGCGCAAATAATTCTTTCTCAGAAAATAAAAGGTTCTACGCTGGAAGAAATTTCAAAGAGCGCCGGCCAGGAAATTAAGACAGCAGACAGTATTAGTTTCTCTGCTTTTGTAATACCATCATTGGGCGCTGAACCAAGATTTATTGGTGCAGCATTTAATAAACAGCTTTTAAATAAAGTAAGCGCACCGATTGCAGGGCAAATGGGCGTTTTTGCAGTGAAGGGCGAAGGTGTTTCGGGTGTTTCCAACCTGGGTCAAAGCGCAGAAATGCAGCAGCAGCAAACAGAACAAATGCTCAGGCAGCAGGCTTCGCAGGCTGTAACAGCTTTGCGCAAAGCGGCAGATATAAAAGATTATCGTTCTAAATTTTATTAATAGAAACAAAAAGATTTTTGCAGAGGCTGCCCGTCGGGCGGCCTTTGTTTTTTATAGTATGGGTGTTTCGTAAATTTGCTGTAAACAAAGAATATGGAAACAGGGACGATGATTGTAAACAGGGTTGAGGCGAGCGGGCTTGTTACACTTAACCTGGAGGATTTTTATCCTAAAGAAACCATTAAGGTGTTCGATTTAAAAGATTATTTATTTCGTGGATTAATTATACGTGAAAAGGATTTCCGTGAAACATTAAAGAACACAAACTGGCAGGATTTTGAAAATATGAATGTTGCTGTTGTTTGTTCTGCGGAGGCCATTATACCGGTTTGGGCTTACATGCTTGCTGCCACTTACCTGCAGCCTGTTGCAAAAAATGTTGTTTTAGGAAATGAAGAAAAACTTATTGAAAGCATTTTGCAACAAAACATTAATGCAATTAATGCCGAAGAATACAGAGATAAAAGAGTAGTTGTAAAGGGATGCGGAGAAACGCCAATACCAGACAGCGCCTATTTAAAAATAACCACCAGATTGTTGCCTTATGTAAAAAGCATTATGTATGGAGAACCTTGCAGCACCGTTCCTGTTTATAAGAAAAGGTAAACAGCTTCTGCAATCATAAATAAGTTTTTGCATGAATTAAACCTCAATATTTTATCTTCATAATAGTAAATCCATTCTATGGCTTGTGTTTAAGTACGGCACATGAAAAAATATTTAGCAGGTTTTTTTTATTCGTTACCGGTGCAACTGTTGTTCCTGCATTTTCGGCGTTACCAGGTTTTACTATTGTTTTGGGCTATTCTTTTTGCAACAATCAGTGGACATTTTTTAAAACCATACGGAGCAGATACTTTAATGCTTGCCCCGGAATATTTGGGCAAGGTGAGTGCGCTTAGCGCTTTTTTTGTTGGGTTGGCGGTTGGCGCTTTTATTATGAGCTGGAATATCACAACCTTTATTCTGCATAGCCGGCATATAAAATTTCTTGCAACCACAGCACAGCCGTTTTTAAAATTCTGCATTAACAATGCTGTTATCCCTTTCTTTTTTTTACTGTGTTATTTGTTTTTTACAATTGATTACCAGCGAACAGAAGAACTATCGTCAACACTTGAAATTGTATCGCTTACCGGGGGTTTTTTAGGCGGATTTATTTTAGCGCTCACTATTGCGTTTGGTTATTTTTTTCGTGCTGACCGGAAAATTTACAGGAGGATGGCCACTGATTTTACATCAGCTAATGAAAAATATGAAAGGGCCTCACGCATGATCAAAAACTCAAAAATTGAGAAGGGAGAAATGCGTGTTGATTTTTTTCTAAGCGCTACACTTGGTTTACGCAAACCCCGGAATGTTAAGCATTACAGCCAGGAGTTCATCAATTCAATTTTTAAACGTCATCATGTAGAAGCGGTGAAAGCGGTTTTCATCGCCTTTATTGTATTGCTTTTAATAGGGTTGTTTGCTGAAAACCGCTACCTGCAAATACCCGCTGCAGCGAGCATCACTTTATTCTTTACCATATTAATTGCTGTGGCCGGAGCCTTGTCACTTTTTATGGGAAGCTGGAGTTTCCCGGTGGGGATCGTAATTTATTTGTTGGTGAACTGGATGTTTATAAACAGGTTAATCGATCCGCGTAATAAAGCGTATGGATTAAATTATAACACTAAAGAAAAACCCGTATACAACAGAGAGGCGCTTAATGCACTAACAACGAAAGATGCAATAACAAAAGACAGCGCAGCCTTTGTTTCAATATTAAATAACTGGAAGGCAAAACAAAAAGACAGCAGGCCTGTAATGTTTATTCTTGATGTAAGCGGCGGCGGCAACCGCAGCGCAGCTTTCACCATGAACGTATTAACAAAGCTCGATACCTTAACCAATGGCAGTTTTTTTTCTCAATGTGCATTAATAACGGGTGCTTCCGGCGGCATGATCGGCGCTGCCTATTTCAGGGAACTTTACCTGCAAAAGCAGCAGGGAAAAATTTCATCTCTTCAACAAAAACGATACATCGACAATATTTGTAAAGATCTTTTGAACCCGGTATTTACATCTCTTGTTGCACGGGATATGATTGGCCCGTTTGGTAAATTTAACTTTGACGGAAACTCTTTTATACTCGATCGCGGTTATGCATTTGAGCAAAAGCTGAATGCCAATACAAATGGTATTTTAAATAAGCGTTTGAAAAATTATCTGCAGGCAGAAAGCAGCGGCATTATTCCTACCATGATTTTTAATACAGCCATTACGAGAGATGGCCGCAAAATGATGATTGGTACTCAGCAAATGAAGTTTATGATGAAGCCATCATTCATGCAAAATAATCTTGGCATTTATGATGTGGATGGGCTGGACTATCAATCTTTTTTTGCAAATCAAAACCCCGGCAACACCCGCTTTCTTACAGTTTTAAGAATGAATGCAACATTTCCTTTTGTACTGCCAAATGTGGAAATGCCTGCAAAGCCTGAGATAGATGTAATGGATGGCGGGCTGCGGGATAATTTCGGGCATGAAACAAGCCTGCGGTTTATAAACTTTTTTAAAGACTGGCTTAAAGAAAACACATCAAAAGTTGTTTTAGTTGAAATACGCGACAGGCCGGCAGAAGATTGGTCACGGCCTTATGAAGTGAATTCAATAATCGGGTTAATAACCAAGCCGGTTTTTGTTTTGCAGAACAATTGGTTTAATGTGCAGGATTATTATGAAAAAGACCAGGTAAATTATATGCTGGATGCTTATGGCCCTAACCTTTATAAAACTTCTTTTAGTTATGAAGCCCTGCCTAATACCATTTCTGCTTCGCTGAGCTTTCATCTCACAGCGGCAGAGAAAAAGGGAATTGCCAATTCGCTTAATAACGAAGCAAATCAACGCAGTTTTTCTATTATTGATAGCCTAAGTAAGGCTACCTTGGAATCGGCAGAATAAATTTCATCAAGATATTTTGCCGCCCATCCAATTATTAAATTGTTGTAAAATTTCAAACGATTGATTTTCAATATAATATGCAATAGCTAATAATTTGCTTTAAAGATTACCTTTAAAAACTTAGTATTATGTATTGCATAGTATTGAAAATAGTTATAGATTTGTATTATCAATTAATAAAAACTCTTGTATGGATATTCAGAATACACAAAGCCAGATGAGAAAGGGTGTACTGGAGTTTTGTATTTTATCAATTATAAAGCAAGGTGAAGTTTACCCAAGTGATATTGTTGATAAAATGAAAGGAGCAAACCTGCAGATTTTGGAAGGTACACTTTATCCTTTGTTAACCAGGCTAAAAAATGCCGGTTACTTAACTTATCGCTGGGTTGAAAGCAATTCAGGCCCGCCGCGCAAATATTTTTTAATGACTGATCAGGGGTTACAGTTTTATGCTGAACTGGAACGAACATGGAAGGAGCTTGCAGAAGCGGTGCAAACGCTAACAGCTCAAAACGATGAACCTGTTTCTCCTGAACAAACACCCAACAATAACCAATAAACTAAAAGTAAAATGAAAAAGGTAATCAATATAAATTTTCAGGGCCGCGTAATTCCCATAGAGGAAACCGCCTATGAAATGCTGAAGCGGTATATCGAAAGCCTGAGGCAGTTTTTTGCAAATGAGGAAGGCCGGGATGAAATAATAAATGATATAGAAGGCAGGATTGGCGAATTATTCAGCGAGCAGTTGAAAAAAGGCCAGCCTTGTATTACGGATGCAGATGTGGATACAATAATGCACAGCATTGGCCGGCCTGAAGATTTTGAAGCCCAGGATGCTGATTTTCAAAATGGCAAAACCTCCGGAGCAGCAGAAGAAAAGACCTTTACTTCCGAAGCAGGTTCCCAAACTCACGGTTCTGTTCGCCCGGAACGGTTTTACAGGGATGAAAACAATAAGCTTATTGGTGGCGTGTGCGCAGGGCTTGCCAATTACTTCGGAATAGATAAGCTGGTAGTGCGTATTCTCTTTATCATTTTTACAATGGGTTTTGGCTTTGGATTTATTGTATATCTAATATTATGGGTAGCCATTCCGAGTTCAGCTTCTGAAAAAATAGGGTCTTACCGCAAACGCCTTTTTCGCGACCCCGATAATAAAATAATCGGTGGTGTGTGCGGCGGCCTTGCTTCCTATTTCGGCGTAAGCGTTTGGATTCCGAGGTTATTATTTATTGTACCTTTTTTATCTTTTGTTACTAACTGGAATCATTGGGGCGCTTTCAATTTTCCAAACTTCATTAATCTTTCATTTAGCCCGGGGGCAGTATTAGTATATATTATTCTCTGGCTGATTACGCCCGAAGCTGTAACTACTTCAGATAAGCTTGAAATGAAAGGTGAAAAAGTAGATTTGAACAGCATAAAGAATACCATTCAAAAAGATATGGAAGGTTTTGGCGAACGGGCCAAGGAATTTGGGAAGGAAGTAGGCGACAGGGCTGCAAAAGTTGGCAGCGAAATTGGTAAACGGGGAAAACAATTCTCTTCTGAAGCGGGTACCACAGTGCGCAAGAGTGGCAGCACCCTGGGAAATATAATCGGGATAATCATTAAGATATTCGTTTACTTCATCCTGGCCATAGTTTTAATCAGTATTGTTGGCGCTTTATTTGGTATTGGCATCGCTGTAACGGGGTTACTTCCTTTCAAACCTTATATTATCAGTGCCGGATGGCAAAGCATTCTTGTTTGGGGTACTTATATCTTCTTTATATGGGTTCCGGTAATTGGCATTATCACCTGGATTATAAGAAAGATATCTAAAACTAAGAGCAACAGCAACGTTATGAGGTTTGGTTTTTCGGCCATGTGGATTTTAGGCTGGATTTGCTTCATAGGCCTGCTTGCTTCTTTAAGAAATGATTTTTCTTATCATAACACGCCTGCAGAAAATAACATACAAATTGCAAACCCTGCAGTTAATAAGCTGGAAGTAAAATATGCCAAGAATTACAGGTATTATTTCAACAGTAGTTTCTTTCACTTTGAACCATTTGCTTCTTTAGATGAAGACACTGCATTTGTAAGAAATATTCACCTTCGTATTTTAAAATCAGGTAACGATAGTTTCCAGGTTAAAATGCTTAAGCTGGCCTATGGTTCAACCAAACAACTGGCGCAGAACAGGGCAGACAAAATCACCTTCAATATAACTCAGCAGGATTCAACTTTATTCTTTGACCGCGGTATTCCAATTACAAAGAATGAAAAATTCCGCAACCAGTCAGTATATGTAACCGTATATGTTCCGGTTGGCAAGAAAATCATTGTAACGAATGGCGTAGGTTGGGGGAATGATGTGCATATAGAACTTGGCGGTGATGTGGATGACTGGTATTGGAGAAATGATGATGAAGGCTATAACTGGGATCATGATGTAGAATATATAATGACGGCTGACGGCTTGCAGCGCACACACCCGGTAAATAATGATGATGACGATGATGATGACAATGTTGCTCCGCCACCGCCTATTGAAGCTCCCGCTGCGCCGGAAAAACCGGATTCAACAAAATATCATTATGAACCTTCCGGCGAAGCAGCAGATTCCCCGGCAAGAAAAGTGCAGGCAAGTTTAAAGGAAATAAAAAACATTAAGAAGGCAGTAAATATTAGTGATATAACGTCAGCTTTTTTTGAAAGGCTTTCTTTATAAAACTCGGTTAAGGTTGGGACTAAACGGAACCCTTGCTGATTTCAGCGGGGTTCTTTTTTAGAAGAAAATGAGTTTTTTAATTTGGAGCATACAAAAACTTCATAAGGTTTTGTACTTTGGCACTCTATCAAACCTGCTATAATGGAAACGATTCCCGTAGTTGACCTCGCTGATTTTTTAAGCGGTGATGCAGAAAAAAAACAAGCCTTTGTAAATGCACTTGGTGAAGCTTATGAAACAGTTGGTTTTGTGTCTGTGAAAAATCACGGAATTCCGGATGAACTTATTAAAAAGTTATATGATGAAGTACAACGGTTTTTTTCACTTCCCCTTCAAAAGAAAAAGGAATATGAAATTGAAGGATTGGCGGGCCAGCGTGGCTACACGAGTTTTGGAAAAGAACATGCAAAAGGAAGCGAAGCACCGGATTTAAAAGAATTTTTTCAGTTTGGGCAAACAATTGAAAATGGGAACCCTGTTATTGAAGAGTATCCTGAAAATGTTGATATAAAAGAAATACCGGCTTTTAAAACTACCTTATATACTGTTTACAGAAATTTCGAAACAAGCGGCTCGGCATTATTAAGTGCTATTGCATTGTATTTGAATTTGCCAGAAAATTATTTTGATGAATATATTCAGGAAGGTAATTCTATCCTGCGCTGCATTCATTATCCACCTATAACACAAGAGCCTGAATCTGCGATCCGTTCCGAGCAGCATGAAGACATTAATCTCATCACATTGCTCGTGGGCGCATCTGCGGATGGCTTACAAATTTTAACCAAACAGGGAGACTGGGTTGGCGTTACATCGTTACCGGAACAGATCGTTGTAAATGTGGGTGATATGCTTCAGCGTTTAACCAATAATAAATTAAAAAGCACAACACACCGTGTAGTGAATCCACCAAGGGAACTGTGGCACACGAGCAGGTTTTCTATGCCTTTCTTTTTACATCCCCGCAGTGAAATGAGCCTTGCTTGTTTAGATGAATGCATTGATGCAAACCATCCAAAAGCATACGCTGATATAACAGCCGGTGAATATCTTAATGAACGTCTGAAAGAAATAGGATTAAAAAAATAATCTCTTTGGAATAACATAATATTTAAGCTAACTGCAATCTATAATGTGTAATTTATTATAAATCAATAAATTAAACCTAATTTAATTGACGATTTACCGGCATATCAGGTTTCTTAAAGCCGTGCTTTTTCACAGCATTGGAGCTTTTGGCGGCCCTCAGGGTCATTTTGGAATGATGATAAAAAACTTTGTCAATCGCCGTCATGATATTACTGAACAGGAGCTGTTAGAGTATAATGCATTTTGCCAGATGTTGCCGGGCGCTTCATCCACCCAAACGCTTACTCTCATTGGATATAAAAGAGGAGGCATTCCTCTTGCTGCGCTTACTTTACTAATCTGGATAACGCCGGCAAGCATTCTTATGGGCGCGTTTTCTTTTTTGGTTGAGTACATGGGCAATAAAGAAGCGGTTGCAGGAACATTTAAATTTATTCAGCCAATGTCTGTTGGTTTTATTGCTTATTCAGCCTATAAAATGGCAAGGGTGGCAGTAACTAATACCATTACCGTTGTAATTTCAATTGTTGCTGCTATCATTAGCTTCTTTCTTTTTAAAACGCCCTGGTCTTTTCCGGCAATAATTATTGCTGCAGGAATAGCCACAAATTTTAGCAGTAAACGCATTCCTCAAAAGGGGACTCCGCCAAGAAAAATAAAATGGGCGAATATTCTCATTTTTTTTGCTGTTTTAGGTCTCGCCGGGTATGTGAGTGAAACTGCCCGTAAAGATAACTGGCCTAATCGCGGGCCTTATAATCTTTTTGAAAACTTTTACCGTTTTGGGAGCCTTGTATTTGGCGGTGGTGATGTATTAATACCTATGATGTATCAGCAGTATGTTACCCGCCCGGCAACAGAACGTATAGAAGAAAAGAATCCAGGGGCTCTTCGAATTGATAAAGATGATTTTTTAACTGGCTCAGGAATGGTGCGTGCAATTCCCGGGCCTGTATTTTCAGTAGGCGCTTTTATGGGCGGCTCTGCTTTAAAAGAAGGTGGAGTGAAAATGCAGTTGCTTGGCTGTGTTATTGGCTCAATTGCTCTTTTCCTGCCGAGTTTTTTATTGGTCCTATTTTTCTTCCCGGTTTGGCAAAATCTTAAAAAATACGCCGTCATTTACCGGTCGCTTGAAGGTATCAATGCCTCTGTGGTTGGGATTATGACCGGGTCAACTATTTTTTTAATGAAGGATATTTCTGTAGATATTACGGTGGGGTCTGTTGTTCCCTTTGCTAATATTATGGTTATTACCGGCACTTTCTGTTTGCTTGCTTTTACTAAAATACGCCCACAGTTTATTCCGCTTTTATGCCTTTTGATTGGATTGGCTGTAAGTTATTATCACTTGTAAAGATTTCCCTGCTCAATTAATTGCTGTACTTTTTCCGGAACAAGGTATTTTATGTTCTTGCCATCTTTTATTAAATCTCGAATTGAAGTGGCTGATATATTGAGCAAAGGAGATTTGAGTAAAGTAATATTTGCAGCCAGGGTTGTTTCAGGTATAATATAATCGGGGCGTTGATATACAATAATGTTTTTTTCTGAAAGCTCCTTATAACTTTTCCATTGGGGCAGTTGTAAAAAACTGTCTGAACCCATTATCAGGTAAAACGTGTCCTCCGAATACTGTTTTTCAAAATAGTTTAATGTATCAATTGTATAAGAAGGA
This sequence comes from Parafilimonas terrae, assembly GCF_900115755.1. Classification (GTDB taxonomy): domain Bacteria; phylum Bacteroidota; class Bacteroidia; order Chitinophagales; family Chitinophagaceae; genus Parafilimonas; species Parafilimonas terrae. Next base: position 311,910 of record NZ_FOXQ01000005.1, on the reverse strand, counting down.
ATGGGCAGGTTAAATTCCGCATCAGAAACCAGGAACCTGGAATCATCTTCTGTTGCTTTTTGAACAAGCAATAACCGTTTATCAGCAGCAAGCAGCGATTGATTTTTTTTAAGAGGATTTTGCGGGGAAACAACAAACCATACCTGGGATAGCGGTAAATTATTTAAAGCGGTGCTGGCAATAATTAAATGACCTGTATGGATTGGGTTGAAAGAACCGAAGAAAAGACCAATATTCATAGGCAAAAAATAGCATCTTATAAAATTTCAACAGAAATATGCTCTGCTTCGTTTAAACGAAGGCTTAAGCTATAACCTGCAACGGCTACTGAAATAGGGTCGCCGAAGGGTGCAAATTTTTCGATGTAGATAATCTCGCCCGGCACGAGGCCCATTTCCATGAGCTTGATTGATATTTCACTCTTAGAAAAATCAATAATGCTTGCCCTTTGACCCAGGCGTAAATCAGATAACTTCATAATCGCAAAAATATTTACAAAGCTATTAGCTATATAGCTATTTAACTTTACGAAATCTGAAACAAATGAATAAAATATACCTGCACAGCGCTGACAAGATAGCTAATATCAAACATAAGTCCCTGGTAAAAGCTTTGGTTATTGCATTATTTGAGGAAGAGTGCATAGCATTGGATCAACTGAGCTATATTTTCTGTTCCGATGCTTATCTTTTACAGATAAATAAACAATTCCTGAATCATGATACGTTAACCGATGTAATAACTTTTCCTTTTTCTGAAGAGGGAGAACCCGTTTATGGAGAAGTTTATTTAAGTGTAGACAGAATAAAAGAGAATGCTAAAACCTTTGAAGTTGAATACCAAAACGAACTTTTACGAGTTATGGTTCATGGCGCATTGCACCTTTGTGGCTATACCGATAAAACAAAGCCTCAAAAAGCGCAAATGCGTGAAAAAGAAGATTATTATTTAAAACAGTTTAATGTTTCACGTGAAGCAAATTCTTAGCATTTTTCTTTTATTGATCGCCTTCTCCTGCAAAAGCCAGAAAACGTTACTATTCCGGGAGGCTGAACTTCCCAAGCCTGAAATGAATGACCAGGAAATAATACAATGGAATAAAGCGCAGCCGGGATTTAATAGATTATCCGAACCGGAAAAGAATTTTTTGTATTGGGTGAATTATAGCCGCAAAAATCCTAAAGGCTTTTTTGAAAGTGCCGTAATGCCGGTAGTTAAAACATATCCGCAATTGAAGGGAGCAAACCTTATTTCGCTTGAAAAAGATTTAAAAAGCGGGGCTTCTTTAGCACTTTTGCAGATAAATCCCGCATTAATGAAGATGTCAGAGGCCCATGCAAAAGATATTACTTCATCAAATGCTAATCCTTCTCATAATTCAACCAACGGAGAGACTTTTATTGACCGGTTTAAGAAGGTTGGCTTAAAAAATTGCGGTGGTGAAAATATAAGTTATGGAGGAGGAGAGGCTGACCCTTTATTTATGCTTGTAATGCTCTACCTGGATATAAATGTTTCTAATTTAGGGCATCGTAAGGCCTTAATGAATTCATCTTTTGTAAACACCGGTATATCCATAGCTAAATATGCTAATGGTAATACATTTCTGGTTGAGGATTTTGCCTGCGCTCAATAATACTCCTTATATACCTAAAGGCTTGTTTAAAATGTTTCACGTGAAAAACATGCGTTTATCTTTGCCAAATGTTTCCGGAATATGATGTAATAGTTGTTGGTGCAGGTCATGCAGGCTGTGAAGCTGCGGCATCTGCTGCCAATTTGGGCAGTAAAGTGCTGCTAATTACCATGAATATGCAGACAATAGCCCAAATGAGCTGTAATCCTGCCATGGGGGGCATTGCCAAAGGCCAGATTGTGCGGGAGATTGATGCTTTGGGCGGTTATAGCGGCATTGTTACAGATAAAAGCATGATTCAGTTCAGAATGCTTAATAAAAGCAAAGGCCCTGCAATGTGGAGCCCAAGAGCGCAAAGCGACAGGATGCTTTTTGCCTCAACCTGGCGAACAATGCTCGAGCAAACTGAAAATGTTGATTTCTACCAGGATACGGTTAAAGGAATTCTCGTAAAAGACAGTAGAGCGAATGGTGTGATTACCGGCTTGGGTCACCAGATACAATCTAAGACTGTTATAATTACCAGCGGGACATTTTTAAATGGCATTATTCATATAGGGGAGAAGAATTTTGGTGGTGGAAGAATATCGGAAAAAAATGCTACGGGCATTACAGAGCAGTTAGTGGAACTGGGTTTTGAAAGCGACCGGCTAAAAACGGGAACGCCGCCGAGAATTGATGGCCGTAGCCTGAAGTATAGTGCGATGGAAGTTCAACAAGGGGACGAAGAGATAACTGGGTTTTCTTTTTTGCCTGTAAACACAATAAAAGCTTCTGAACAGTTGCCTTGCCACATTACTTACACAAATAAGGAAGTTCATGAAACATTAAAGAAAGGGTTTGACAGGAGCCCGATGTTTTGTGGCCGCATAGAAGGAACCGGTCCAAGGTATTGCCCCAGCATAGAAGACAAAATAAACCGCTTCGCTGAGCGTGACCGCCACCAGATATTTGTTGAACCGGAAGGCTTTAATACGGTTGAAATATATGTAAACGGCTTTTCAACTTCTTTGCCGGAAGACACTCAATACGAAGCAATCCGCAAAATGCCCGGATTTGAGAACGCTAAAATGTTCAGGCCGGGATATGCCATAGAATATGATTATTTTCCGCCAACCCAGTTAAAACATTCTCTTGAAACAAAAATTATAGACAATCTTTTCTTTGCGGGACAAATTAATGGAACTACCGGCTATGAAGAAGCCGCCTGCCAGGGATTAATGGCCGGAATAAATGCTCATCAGAAAGTTATTGAAAGTGAACCGCTTATATTAAACCGGGATGAAGCCTACATTGGTGTTTTGATTGATGACCTTATTAGTAAAGGAACGGAAGAACCTTACCGCATGTTTACAAGCCGTGCGGAGTTCAGAACACTTTTGCGGCAGGACAATGCTGATTTACGCCTTACTGAAAAAAGCTTCCGGTTAGGGCTGGCCAGCCAGGAGAGAATGGAATTGGTATTAGCCAAACAAAAAGGTGTTGAAGAAATTAAAACTGTACTCCAATCTTATTCGTTATTGCCGGCAGAAGCAAATATTTACCTTAAAAAAATTAATTCCGCTGAAATAGAAGAGAAGCAAAAAACCATGAGGTTATTGCTGAGGCCTGACGTTACTCTTCCGGAAATGATAGAAGAAATTCCTGCATTGCGGGAAAGACTGCATTCTTTTTCAAGGGATATAATTGAACAGGCTGAAATCCAGGTAAAATATGAGCGTTACATTGAAAAGGAGCAGGAACTGGCGCAACGTATGTCAGCTATGGAAAATGCTTTGATTCCTGAAAGTTTTAATTACGATAAAGTGTCTGCACTAAGTGCAGAGGCGTTGCAAAAGTTTAAAAAAATCAGGCCCAGAACGCTCGGCCAGGCAAGCCGTATTTCTGGCGTAAATCCCAGCGATGTGCAAATACTGATGGTTTATATGGGAAGATGAAAACCTTTAACTTTTGATTGCGCGATTATTTTCATACTCATTGTAATATTACACTTCAACGTAATTAATTGAAACCGAAGCTTTTTTTTCCTTGCCTCTTTTTGCTGTTAACAATTACTGTCCGCAGCCAGGTTGTTATCAGTGGCACCGTTTCAGATTATTACAGTAAAGCGCCGCTTACAGCCGTAACAATACAAACAGTGCAGGGCAGGCATACTATCAGCGACTCTCTCGGCCATTATTCTATTTATGTGGGAAGAAATGATTCTGTTTGGTTTAGTTACCTGAATAAGCAAACGCAGAAGTACCCGTCAGACACCATAACGCATCCGCAAAATTTCGATATTGCTTTATATGTTGATGCCAAATGGTTGCCCGAAGTAAAAGTGCAAACAAGAGATTACAGGTTTGATTCCGTTACAAACAGGGAAGCTTATGTGAAGGCATTTAATTATCGTAAGCCCGGCATACGGTTTTCGCAGAGTTCGCCAAGCGCTCAATCTTATGTTCCAGGCAGCGTAACTGCAGCGCTGGATCTTGATGAAATTATCAATGCCTTTCGTTTCAGGCGAAATAAACAGATGCTGTCTTTCCAGCAAAGATTATTGCAGGATGAACAGGATAAATACATTGATCACCGCTACACAAAATATCTCGTAAAAAGGCTAACAAAGCTTGATAGCACAGAGCTGAATTCTTTTATGGATTTTTACAGGCCATCTTATGAAGAACTTCAATTAATGAATGACCTTGAACTGGGATACTACATTGAGCAGTGCTATAAAAATTATATGTTCCTGAAAAGGGGAAGGCGCACAGACTTCATAAACTAATCGCTAACCATTGATTATCAGTATTTTATAATTTTATCTGAACAAAGGAATAATAATAAACCTTACCAGCATAATTATAAGGCACACTATAAACAGCAGCAATGAAATGCGGTTCATGCCGTGCATCATCTTGATATAAGAATTGCTTGGGGCGTTCGGGTCGCGTTTTTTTATGAAAAGATATTCCTGTATTTGTCGCCAGATGCCCATACGCACAAAGTTAAGCTTCAATGTGGGTAATACAAAAGGCGCCGGGAGTTATAACTGCAGCTGATTCAATATGAATTCAAAAATAAAACTCCAGTTATCAATAGATTGTTTGGTGCTTTGCCCGCTGCCATGCCCACTGTTATAATCCATGTGCAAAATTACCGGGCTTATTTGCCCGTCATTATTTTGGGCTGCGGCAATAAATTTCTTCGCATTCATGGGGTCAACGCGACTGTCGTTAGCACCGGCCGTTACAAGCATCGTGGGCATGTTTACACCCTTACGAATATTTTGATAAGGTGAATAACGCAATAGCCATCTGAAATCTTTAGCGCTGTCTGCCGTACCATATTCGGGAATCCAGTAACGGGCAATCAGGAATTTATCATAACGCAACATATCAAGCAAAGGCACTTCACAAACAATGGCTTTAAAAAGATCGGGCCGCTGCGTGGCTGCAGCACCCATTAATAATCCGCCATTGCTGCCGCCAATAGCAACTATTTTATTGGTGTTTGTATAGCCTTCTTTAATAAGCCATTCTGCGCAACTGTAAAAATCATCAAAGCAGTTTTGCTTTTTATCAAGCATGCCATCGCGGTGCCATTTCTCACCATATTCATCGCCGCCGCGAATGCCGGCCTGCACTACAATAACGCCGCGATTTATTAACGAGGCATAAAAACCAAAATAGCCCGGTTGAATGCCCGCCTGGAAACCGCCATAAGCATTCAGCAGAACAGGATTATTGCCATCTAACTTAATATCTTTTCTATGCACAACAAATGCCGGTACTTTCGTACTGCCTTTGGAAAAAAAGAATTTAATCTCGCCAACAATATTGCTCATATCAACCGGCAATATTCTTTGATAATACAAACGCCATTTAAAATCATTGGCCGAAGCAACAAATGTTTTAGGTGTGGATGTAAATGTGTTTAACGTGAGGTAAACAGAATCTTCTTCGCGGTCATAACCTATACCTGCAACATTACCTGTTTCGGGCAGTTCGAGCTGTTTTATTTTGTTGCCATCAAAATCATATAAAGTAAGCCTGCTTTGAATATCTTTTTTATCCTGGATAATGATGTTGTGCTTTGTAACAACATAACCCTGCATCACCGTTTCGCTCTCGGGAATTAATGTTTTCCAGTTACTGTATTCAGGATTATCTACACCGGCAACCATAAGCCGGTAATTAGGTGCATTATCGTTGGTAAAAATGTATAATTTATCACCAATGGCTTCAGGATAAGCATTCGATTTTTCTCCCTGGTAAATCAATCTTCCGGAATCTGTTGTCCCGGTTTTAAACATATATGCTTTGTTGCTGTAAAAATCGCCTTCGCCATAAAAACTCACATTGCTGTAGCGGTTATCGTAAACAAAAAAACTATTCTTTGCATCTTTCGTTGTACCAATAAATTTTGCTTTGCTTATTGGATCGCCAACTTTCCATAAATAAGTTTTTAATGGTGTTTGTTTGTTTACATCATCCTGTGTGCGAATGGTAAAATATGCATGTTGCTGATCTTTTGTCCATTGATAACCGAATGTGTTTTCAAGCGCAGGATATAATATCTTTCCTGTTTTTGTATCTATAATATAAGTTGAAGAAATTTCTGCGCCGCTTTTCTGAACACTTATTGCAGCGCGTTCGCCATCATAGCTGTAAGCAATGCCTTGTGTAGATGTGTTACCCGATGTATCAAGCTTAACAGGATCCCATATAAGAACCGGTTTGCCATTTAAAATGGTATAAAGTTTATATTGTTTATCACCTTTTCTTTTAACGGTTTGAAAAACCCTCTTACCTTCTTTATTCAAAGGGCCTTCATAATCCATATCAATATAATTGGCGATATCATTTTTTAATCCGTCGTGTATTTTTTGTGTTGAATTTAAATACTCAATACCATAATCATGTTGGGCTTTTGTCCACGCAATAACGTTTGAATCAGTTTTGTCTTCAAGCCAGCGGTAATTATCAGTTAGTAAAACGCCATGCAATGTATCTACAACAGGGATGGAAGGCGTTGCTGGCGGCTGAAATTTTGTTTGCGCATTTGCATAAAAACCAAAAACAAGGAATATAAAAATTATGCTTTTCATAAACAGTAATTTGATTGATGTGAAAATTAAAAAATATAATGAAGCTGATAGTTTTTATTTTAAATGCTGTTCATTCTAAAATGTTTCTGTGTATTTATAGCAACAATAAATGATTGTAAATTTTTAAATCAGCAGCGTCTTAATGAGTATTCACTTGTGGTATAGTTCTGGCGTTAACATCAGCATTGTTAACCAAAAAATTTCTTTTATGGACAAACTTGAAATTAAAGGAATGTGGAATGAATGGAAAGGAAAATTAAAGCAGGCATTCGGCGATCTTACTGATGATGATTTAAAACACGAAGAAGGTAAAGACGATGAACTGTGGGGCCGTATTCAGCAGAAAACCGGTAAAACCCGCGATGAGCTGGTTAAATGGCTAAAAGGAGAAACAAATTAATATTCCATGTAAAAAAGCGGCCTGCAAATTTTTTTGCAGGCCGCTTTTTAAAAATTGTTTTAAAACTTATTTATTATTCAAACTGTTTATAATAATTGCTTTTAAAATTAGCAATTTCCTGGTTGCGTTCATGCTTTAATTCGCGAACTTTTTGCCTCCTCTCCTTGCCTGTTAAATCATTATCAGATCTCACAGATTCAATCCGGTCCTTATAATCGTTTTCTATGTCCTGTATTTGCCTCTCCATTTTGGTAACATGATTCCGGTAGGCCGGGCGATTATATAAGTTAAAACCTAAACCTCCATAAAAATATGGATTCCAATAAGGGTTATAATAAGGTCTTGGATAATAAACTACCCTCGGATGTGGTGCAACCGGGACAGGCCTGGGCCTTACAACTACCTTTTGCGCAGATACAGTACCTGCAGCAAGCATGAATGAAAGAATTATAATTGTTATCTTTTTCATATTGATTGTATTTACGTTATTTAAGATGCTGAATATTGGAAAAAGATTAAGCAGGACTAAGCTTATAACACCTTTATAACAATAGTTGCTGGAAGAGTTGAAAGCAATAAATAATCAATGTTTTTATAGTTTGTTTTCTAGGTTAATCAACCATCATCTTTACCTTCTTTAAACCGCTATTCACCGAAAAACAATCCGGAAATTTAAAATATAATTTGGTTTATATTATAAACTACTCTACGTTTGTGAAAGAAAATTGAAACGCGGCTTAATGAAAAATTTCCTTATTATATGTTTCTTGTTTTTAGGGATAAGTGCAATAGCGCAAACCAAAATTTCCGGTCATTTAAAAGATAATAGGGGAAAACCGATTATTGCCGCCAGCATTACCGTGAAAGATTCTTACGACGGCACTACCTCCGATTCATCAGGTAATTTCAGTTTTACAACAACAGAAGCAGGCACACATACTATAACTATTACCAGCAATGATTTTGAAGACTATGAAGCACCTGTTGTTTTAAATGGTCAGCCTTTAACAATGAATGTTTCATTAAAGCCAAAATTTAATGAATTAAAAGCGGTAACGGTAACCGCAGGTGCTTTTGAAGCAGGCGATAATAAACGTGCTGCAACGGTGCTTAACTCTATTGATATTGCTACAACGGCGGGAGCCAATGCAGACATAACTGCTGCGTTAAAAACATTGCCCGGCGCACAGCAAATAGGCAATCAGCAAGGTTTATTTGTGCGCGGCGGCACCGGTGAAGAAACACAACAGTTTATTGACGGAACATTGGTAAACAACCCATATTATACCAGCGTTCCAGATATTGCAACACGTGGCCGCTTCTCCCCTTTTTTGTTTAAAGGAACTGTATTTTCAACTGGTGGTTATTCAGCTTTATATGGCCAGGCTTTATCATCTGCAGTTATTCTTGAGTCAATAGATTTTCCTGACAGCACTGCAGGTAATGCCATTGTTTCTCCCATAGTTGTTGGTGGCGGTATTCAAAAGCTTTCAAAAAAGAAAAACTTTTCCTGGGGCGTTGATTATAATTATGCTAATCCTTATGTATATTTTAAGATCGTAAAACAAACGCCAGATTATTTTGATATGCCCGAATTTCATTCCGGCGATGCCAACTTCCGCATAAAAACAAACGGCGGTATCATTAAGTATTACACAACGTTTAATTATAACCATCTTGGCTTACGCAGGTCCGATATTGACAGCAGCATTTATAAAGATGCTTACAACATTGTTAATCACAACTGGTATAATAATCTTAGCTGGAGGCAAACTTTAGGTAATGGCTGGAAAATGAACCTTGGCCTCTCCTACAGCACTAACCGCGATGATATAAGCCAGCAGGTGCAGGATTCTTCCAACAATGATAAAACATTCAACTACCAGCCGTGGATTAGCAAGAACTTTCATTTAAAAAGCAGGCAGGATTTATTTCAGATAAAAGAAGTGTTTGAAAAAAGACTGGGTGGTTTAAGCGCTATACGTTTTGGCGGTGAGTATTGGTATGGATATAGTCCTAATCAATACATCAATATTGATAGTAATTACAGCAACACTTTAAAAGATAATTATGCAGCGGCTTTTGCTGAAACAGATATTTATCTTACGAATGACCTTGCTTTAAAAATAGGCGGGCGTTATGAATATTCATCTATAATAAAACAGGCGAATATTGCACCGCGCATTTCAATGGCATATAAAACAAGCGAAGGCGGCCAGGTATCAATGGCGTATGGTATCTTCTATCAAAAGCCTTTGAACAATGAACTTTTTTATAGCACCAATCTTGGTTACACGAGGGCAACGCATTACATTGTTAACTATCAAAAAACAGCCAACAACCGTATATTCCGTGTTGAAGCATTTTATAAAAAATATCACGATCTCGTAAAAAGCTTTCCAAGCTATAACAACAGCGGAACCGGTTTTGCAAAAGGCGCTGAATTATTTTTGCGCGATAAAACAACATTTAAAAACGTTGATTATTGGTTAAGCTATTCTTATCTTGATACAAAAAGGGATTATGCAAACTATCCTGAAATGCTTGAGCCAACATTTGCGGCGCATCATACTGCATCGCTTGTTGTAAAAAGATTTGTTACAAAATGGAAAGCGGGATTTAATGCTACCTACACTTTTGCAACAGGCAGGCCCTATTATAATTTTCTGTACAATGGAACCGGTAATAAATATATAATAAACGATCACGGACGAACGCCCAATTATAACAGCATGGGCATTAGTGCAGAATATTTGCCAACACTTGGAAAGAAAAATGCAAAAACATTTATTGTGTTGTTTGCAAGCGCCACCAATGTGCTTGGCCAGAAGCAGGTTTATGGATATAATTATTCGTTTAATGGTTTAAATAAACAGGCTGTGTTGCCGCCCGCAAACCGCAGTTATTTTATCGGTTGCTTTTTAAGCTGGGGCATAGACCGCAGCCAGGATGCGATTGATAATAATTTATAAAACAAAATATTGAAAGCAGCAATCCATATATACATACCGGTTTTGCGCCTTGCAGGCGTAAGGCCGGTTATTATGAAGCTATCTGCATTGTTCAGCAAAACCTGGAAATTGTTATGAAGCCATTAATTGTTCTTATCGGAGTTTTTGTATTATGCCTTGGCATAACGGCTTTAATCGGTAGTACTGAAATTAATTTAAGCGGAAGAATTGCTATGTCGGCCATGCTTTCATTTACAGCTATGGGTCATTTTAAATTTCCTGATGGTATGGCTATGATGATGCCTCCATTCTTTTCAGCCAAAAAACAAATTGTATTAATAACCGGCATGATAGAAGTGCTGGCAGCAGTAGGCTTGCTTGTTTCATCAACTATAAAAATTACAGGCATTTTATTGATTGTATTTTTTTTGTTGATTCTGCCTGCGAATATTTATGCAGCTATGAAAAAAGTGAATCTTGAAAAATCAGATTACTCTGGTAACGGAATAAATTATTTGTGGTTCAGAATACCGGAGCAAATTTTCTTTATAGCCTGGGTTTATTATTTCGCGGTTAAATAAGAAACTAAAACCATCATATATGAATAACGATGAACGCGATGAAGCGCTATGGAAAATAGCCAAAAAAAGAGCCATGTTCAAGCGCAGTTTTTCTGTGTATGTTGTAGTAAATGCATTCTTAATTGCCGTATGGTATTTTTCTTCCGGGCCCGGTTCTTATTTCTGGCCAATATGGCCAATCATTGGCTGGGGCTTTGGCATACTCATGCAATACCTTGCTGCCTACCAGGGCAAGAGCATTTTTACAGATGAACAGGAATATGAACGGTTAAAAAATCAGCAAAACAATCATTATAAAAATTAATAAACCATGAAACAATTACTATTAGCTGCCGCCATTGTATGTACTGTTGCAGCGCAGGCACAGAGCGATAAATACACTGCTGCAATGCAGCAACAGCTTCAAAAATTTGATTCTGCAAAAACTGTTGCCGATTATGAAAACATAGCTGCGGCATTTCAACGAATTGGTGATGCAGAAAAAACACAGTGGCTTCCATATTACTGGCAGGGTATTGCTTTGTCGCGCATTGGCTGGATGTATTTTCCCGATGAAAAAGGCGTAACTGCAGTAAAGGTTTCTGACCTTGGCAGCACAGTTGATGCGCTTGCTGCACGTATTAATGCCATTGCAGATAAAGCTGATGCTGTTGCAAAAGATAACGAAGCAAAATCAGAAATATTAACAGTGCGCAACATGGCTGCAACACAGCAAATGATTGTTGACCCGCAAAGCCGTTACATGTCGTATGGAGCACAGGCTGCAGATGATTTGCAAAAAGCAATACAGTTAAATCCTAATAATCCCCGCGCTGCTTATTTGCAGGCTATGAGCGTGTATGGTACGCCGGAACAATTTGGCGGCGGAAAAGATGCTGCAAAACCATTGGTGCAAAAAGCCGTTGAACTGGCCAAAGCAGAACAGGTAAAACCATTGCACCCGCGCTGGAGCCTGGAGCAAAGCGAAAAAGTTTGGGCAACATATCAATAGTTGATTGGTTAATTGAGTTGATAGGTTAACTCGTATCAACCCGATCAATTTGTCAATCATTCAACTTCTTAACTTTCCAAAATGATTGAAAATCCTGAAAACAATTTTTCTCCGCAGCAAAGCCTTCAGCTTATTGAAAGCATGATAAACCGTGCAAAAGATAAGTATGCAGAAGATGGTTTTATGTACCTGCTTTGGGGCTGGCTGGTTTTTGCGTGCAGTATTATGCAGTTTGTTTTATTGCATGTGTTTGGTTATACATATCACTATATTGTTTGGCTTGCAACCATTCCTGTTTTTATTTACCAGGCTTATTATGTAAAGAAAAAGCGCAGGAGGCAAAAAGCGGTTACTTATGCCGATTCCATAATTAGTTATGTATGGATAACTTTTGCCATTGTAATTTTTTTATTGTGTTTTCTTGTGGGGCCTCTTACATCGGGCGAATACTATACGCACATCGTTCACATACTGCTTGCAATTTATGGAATGCCGGTATTTTTAACCGGCGTGGTCATTAAGTTTAAACCATTGATATATGGCGGCATTGCCTGCTGGGTTTTATGCATCCTGTCAACCTTTATTAAAGTTTACGATTACCAGTTTTTATGTGTTCCTGCCGCTATGCTGGCTGCCTGGATAATTCCCGGCTATTTGTTGCGGGCAAAATATAAATCACAATAAAATTTTGTTATGGAAGAAAAACAGTTAACAGGCGAAGAAAGCTTTAAGCTTATCAACCGTATGATACATGAAGCCAAAGGTTATTTTTATGAAAGTGGCCTGGGCGGTATTATATATGGTATAAGTATTTTTATTTGTTGTGTGCTTTCCTGGCTTGTTGAAAGCAATACAATGTCATTTCCTTTTCATCCTTTATTTCTTTTAACGCCCGTGTTCTTTATACAGGCATGGGTTCAATACAGAGAAGAAAAAAAGAAAAAAGCAAAAACATTCACCGACGAAGTAATCGATTATGTATGGACGGGTTATTTTCTGTCGGTATTTGCAGCGCTTTGCGGCAATTTTATAAATGCCGGTTACATTATAATCACGATTGTTTTATTGCTTACTGCTTTTGCTTCATTTATTACAGGCATGATTACAAAATTCCGTTACCATATTATTTGCGGGCTTGTTTGCATGCTAATTGCCATTGTTTCTTTCTTTGTTCAAAGTGCAAGTATTTATTTGTTAATGGCAGTTACCGCACTCATAGTTTGGCTGGTGCCGGGTTTAATATTAAGGGCGCGTTTCAAAAAGCTATATCATAATTGAAAGATAACTAAGAAGAATATTATTGGTTGAAGATAAAAGCAGGGCAGCATAATGTTTAAAGATTTAGACCCGATATTACATTCACAGTTAAGGCTTGCAGTAATGAGTTTACTGATAAGTGTAAAGCAGGCTGAGTTTACTTTTTTAAAAGAAAAAACAAATTCTACCGCAGGAAATTTGAGTGTGCAGATCCAAAAATTAAAAGAGGCCGGTTATATTGAAGTGATAAAAGAGTTTAAGGATAATTATCCAAATACTACCTGTAAAATAACGGCAAAAGGTATTAAAGCTTTTGAAGAATATGTAAAATCGCTACAGCAATACCTGCAGGTAAAAAAATAAATTTTATAAAAAAAGGCACGTAAATTGAACCGGTATAATAAAAATTAAATGACACAACCAAAAGAAAAGATCAGCAATAACGTTCAGACTAATTTTAATCATTCCAAAGAAATTGCATACTGGTCAAAAAAGTTTAATATCAGCCCTGCAGCTTTTCAAAAAGCATTTGAGCAATCGGGTTATTCTATTTCAAAAACATTGCAGTTATTACAGGAACAATCCAATTAACCTTATTGTTAAGAATTATAAATAAAGTATTTATTAGAAAATACATAGCTTTTTAAACGTATCTTTGCGCCGATTTTTGAGTTTATAGTTTTAGTAATTGAACAAGATTTTCTGCTACAGAATTTTCTGCTAATAGTTATCCCGATTCTTTACGATATTATTTTCTCAGTCTTTAGTTAATTTAAATTTATAACACAAGCATGAACATTTATGTTTCAAACTTAAGTTTCAACGTACAGGATGAAGACTTAAGAGAGTATTTTGAAGAATACGGTGAAGTTTCTTCAGCAAAAATTATTACTGACAAATTCACAAACCGCAGCCGTGGTTTTGGTTTTGTTGAAATGCCGGACGATGCTGCAGCAGAAAAAGCAATTGCAGAATTACATGGCGCATCTGTTGATGGCAGGACCATCAGCGTAACTGTTGCAAAGCCTCGTGAAGAAAGGCCAAGGAGCAATAACAACAACAGAAGGTCTTTCAGTAATAGCAACAGCAGGTGGTAAGCTTTATAACCGCATTAAAAAAAAGAGTTCACAAACAGTGAGCTCTTTTTTGTTTTACGGGGCTGTTATAAATTATTATTGAAATAACAGAATGCGTATTTTAGTAAAAACGTACAATATATGAAATACATAGCTGTGTTGTTTTTTGCCTGCATCTCTGCCGCATTAATATCTTTTAAAAATAACAGTGATGTGAATATGAATATTAAAAACGATCTCCCGGCATCCAATCCGTTCAGCAGCGCCAGCACTTTACCTTTTCAGGCGCCGCCATTTGATAAAATAAAAAATGAAGACTATGAGCCGGCCTTGCGTGAAGGCATTAAACAGCAATTAAATGAAATTGAGGCAATAGCTGGTAATACAGCAGCGCCAACATTTGAAAACACATTTGTTGCACTCGAAAAAAGCGGGGCTTTATTAAGACGCGTAAATAATGCTTTTAATGCAGTTACGGGTGCCAATACAAATGATACTTTGCAGCAACTGCAGGAAACTATTGCCCCGGAACTCTCAGCCGTGCATGATGAAATGTATTTGAATGATAAATTGTTTAACCGTGTTAAAACAATTTATGAAAACCGCAATAACCTTAAACTCGATAAAGAATCCGGGCGGCTTGTTGAGTATTATTACCAGCAGTTTGTATTGGCTGGCGCTAAACTTTCCGCGGTAGATAAAGAACAGATGAAGAAATTAAATGCAGAAGAGGCAACGCTCACTGCAAAATTTGTTAACCAGTTGGTTAACGCAGCAAAAGAAGGCGCCTTGCATGTGGAAGATGCTGCCGCTTTAACTGGTTTACCGCAGTCAGATAAAGATGCATTTGCGCAGGATGCCGCAGCAAAGAATATGAACGGGTGGCTTATTCCTTTACAAAATACAACACAGCAACCGGCGCTGCAATCTTTAAGTAACCGTACTGCAAGGGAACAATTATTCAAAGCTTCCTGGATACGGGCAGAACGCAGCGATTCAAATGATACACGGGCGGGCATTATACGCATTGCTGCCATTCGTGCAAAAAAAGCGAAGCTGATGGGTTTTGAAAATTATGCCGCCTGGAAATTGCAGGATCAAATGGCGCAAACACCACAGGCTGTAAATAAGTTCTTGAATGCGTTGGTACCCGCTGTTACCGGCAAGGCAAAACAGGAAGCCGCCGATATCCAGGCATTGATTGATGCACAAAATGGAGGGTTTCAGTTACAGCCTTACGATTGGGAATTTTATGCGGAACAGGTGCGCAAAACAAAATACGACCTTGATGAAAGCGAAATAAAGCCCTATTTTGAATTAAACACCGTGCTTGAAAAAGGCGTTTTTTATGCGGCTAATCAATTATATGGGTTAACGTTTAAAGAGCGCAATGATATACCAGTTTACCAACCCGATGTACGCGTGTTTGAAGTGTTTGATAAAAATGGCAAATCGCTGGCGCTATTTTATTGCGATTATTTTAAACGCGATAATAAATCAGGCGGAGCGTGGATGAGTAATCTTGTTGATCAGTCTTTCTTATTAAAAACAAAACCGGTTATTTATAATGTTTGCAATTTCACAAAGCCGGCGCTTGGCCAGCCTGCACTCATAAGTTTTGACGACGTTACAACCATGTTTCATGAGTTTGGCCACGCATTGCACGGCATGTTTGCACATCAAAATTATCCATCGCTTTCCGGCACTAACGTTGCCCGCGATTATGTTGAATTTCCTTCACAGTTTAATGAGCATTGGGCATTGGATGCAAAAGTGCTAAATAATTATGCACTGCATTATAAAACCGGCCAGCCTATTCCGCAGCAACTGGTTGATAAAATAAAAAAGGCTTCATCCTTTAACCAGGGCTATGCTTTAACGGAAGCTATAGCGGCTGCGGCATTGGATATGCAATGGCATACTTTACCCGCAGATACAATCATAACAGATGCAGATGCTTTTGAAAAAAATGCCCTGCATGTAACAGGCCTTGATCTGCCGCAGGTACCACCGCGTTACCGTTCCAGCTATTTCCTGCATATATGGGGCAACGGTTATGCTGCAGGTTATTATGCCTATCAATGGACGAAGATGCTGGAAGAAGATGCCTATTCATGGTTTACAGAAAATGGCGGTTTAACAAGGGCTAACGGCCAGCGTTTTCGCGATATGATTTTATCCCGCGGCAATACAGAAAATTATAATAAGATGTTTAAAGATTTTCGCGGACATGAGCCCGATATAAAAGCTATGGAAAGAGAGTTAGGCCTGCCGGTTAATTAATTTTATTGGCATTTTTTATTATATCTTAGTTATATTGAAAACTCAAATTGAATTATTATTATGGAACCAACAATTGGAATAGAATCAGATAATCTTACATCAGTATCACATGCTTTAAACTCCATTCTGGCTGATGAATTTATTTTATATACAAAAACACGAGGTGCTCACTGGAATGTTGAAGGCCTCAATTTTCATAGCATGCACCTGTACTTCGAAAGCCAGTACCAGGCTTTGCAGGATATGATTGATGAAATTGCGGAACGCATTCGTGTGCTTGGCCATTATGCAGTAGCAACTTTGCGGCAATATATTGAGCTCACGCATTTAACAGAAGAAACTGTTCAGCCCAACAGCGCTGAAGGGTTTATAAAATCGCTGTTGAATGATCATGATACAATTATCATTCATTTACGTGAGAACATTAATTATTTCAATGATAAATTACATGATGCCGGCACTGCAGATTTTATTACCGGCCTGATGGAAAAGCATGAGAAAATGGCCTGGATGTTACGCGCCCATTTAAAATAATTTTTTCCCGTATGCTATAAAAATAATGAACCTTAAATATTTCTAACAATGGCATCAGTTATGCGCCTGCATTTAAAATACAGGCTTTGGATTGCTGAAATGAATTCAGATATTAATGTGCTGAGGATATTTAATGATTATGTGCTTTGGCTTAAAACACATAACAATAGCAATGATGTTGAAGAACGCATAAAGCTTTATGAAAAAAGCTTTTCAGAACTGCGAAAAGAATTAGATGACCTGAGGCATGAAATGCATATAACAAAAATGAAGCTGGCTGCTTTGTCAAAAGATGAAAATTTAGATATTGAAGCCGTTAAGCAGGATATAAATCACGTAGCAAACAGGGAACGCTATGAAGCATTCAGGGAAAGATTTGCAGCCACAAAAAAAGAGTTCAAAAAATTAGAACCGGCTGTATAAATTAAGCGGCTGGTTTTAAAAAGTAAAGGAGCTATGATTAACATCATGGCTCCTTTTGTATATCCCCGAAAATATTTAAAATAAAAGCCTTCAATTATTGAAGGCTTGTGCCCGGGACTGGATTCGAACCAGCACACCTCGCGGCGCCGCCACCTGAAGACGGTGCGTCTACCAATTTCGCCACCCGGGCATTAAAAAGAACGGAGCGCAAATATAACAGCATTTATAAAACCATCAAACTGCAACCGCGAATATCGCTGCCATCCATCCTGCCGGCAACAGAAAAACTGCCGTCTTCAAATACTTCTCCCACATCATCTGTGGCAATAAAAGCGCAACTGTTTACATTGGCAAGATCAATAATATTGAAAGCGCCCTTGCCTCTGGTTTTTATCAGCAGCGGATCATCTTCATCCCGAACCAGCACTTTCATCCATGGCGGGCAACTAAAAATGCCGCCGGCTTTGGCATAAGCCTGCGAAAGCAGTTCGCTCATCCCATATTCTGAATGTACCTGTTGAAGGTTAAAACGATCTTTTAAAATAGCGTGCACTTCTTCGCGTGTAATTTCTCTGCGCCTGCCCTTCATGCCACCCGTTTCCATTATTGTGATTGATGAAAGTTGAGTTGAATATTGCTCCGCAAAATCAAGCAAAGCATAGGTAACACCGATTAATAAAGTTTTTTGCTGACGCTGTTCAAGTTGTTGTAAAACCCGGTATAGTTTTTCAACTTCATCCAGGTAAAACCCGCTTTCAGCATGGCCGCTTCGTTTTATTAATTCATCCACCATCTTTATAAGCGATGAGTGTTGCTGCTGAAGATAAGATGGCAACAAACCTATAATGAACCATTCTTTAATATCACCGTAAAACAATTCAAACCCCCTGGTAAAACTTTCTGTATAAACATTTATGTCTTTTATATAATGCCGGCTTTTATTGGTTTGCGTGGTGCCGCTGCTTTCAAAAAAAAGTTCGTAAGCTTCATTGCCGGTTAAAACTTTATGTGTTTTAAAAAAAGATATGGGCAAAAAGGGAATATTTTGAATTGATAAAATGTTGTTTATATCAATCCCCAAACAATCGCACCAACTTTTATAAACAGTATTTTGTTTATGCTGGTAATGAAATAATTCAAGCGCCAATCCGGTGAAGTTTTTTTTAACCTGAAAAATTTTGTTAACAAATGAAGTGCTCACAATGAAGTCTTAATTGCTGATGTTTAAATGTTGTTTCCTTTTGTATAAATTTGATATTAATTGCAAAGAAATGAAGAAATTATCAGCCGCTGTTTTATTGGTGCTCGCATTTGTAACTTGCTCTAAGGATACTTACAATACAAAACCTGCATTAAAATTTGAAAGCGTAAATGCAACCGTGTTTCCGCAGCCTTCAGTGGTTGAGTTTAAATTAACATGTACCGATAAAGAAGGTGATGTTGTTGACACAATTTGGGTGCAGCGCATTTCAAAAGTGGCTAACTGTGCTTCACTTTCCCGCGTTGACAGTTTTTTAATCCCCAATTTCGACCCGCCGAAAAACGTAAAGGCAGACTTTGTTTTTACTTATAATTACGGCAATATTAACCCGCCAAACCTCGCTGCCTGTTCACTTGCAGATGATACAAGTTATTTCCGTTTCTGGATGAGTGATAAAGCCAATCATACCAGTGATACGGTGCAATCGCCCGACCTTGTTTTCCTGAAACAATAATCATCTTATTTTCCTGTAAGCAACAGCCTGAATGAAATGTTTGTAATAGAACTGCTGTGTTATCATTACATATTTTTCTTCAAAATAGCCTTTAAGGTCAACCAGCTTTTGGGTTTCAATATTGGTTGTAAGTTTAAAGAAAGTGTACATGGTTTTTAAAAGCAGTTGCTGCCAGGCTTTGTTGTTTTGCTTATCATTTACAAAGTCGGCATATAACCAGAACCCTCTTTTTTTAAGGTAAGTATCAAGCTTTGAAAAGATATATTTTATTTTTTTATCGATGAAATTATCGAACAGGAACGGCGTTAATATAATATCAAACTGCTGTTGCGTGGTATAAGTTTCTACAGGACTGTTTACAAATTCTACGGATATATTTTTATATTTTCTTTTTTTGGAAAGCTCAGTCATTTTAGCAGATTTCTCCACATATACAACCGATACATTTTGTTTGTTGAGTTTCGAAATTTCCTCCAAAATCCAGCCTGTGCCGCCGCCAACCAGTAATATGCGGTTGTTATCCTGCACAAATTCAAGCAGGTAAGCCTGCGCCTTTATTATGGAACGCTGAAACACAATGCGGCTAAGCCTGTCGTAATAATTTGCAATGCCGTTGTAATCGTTTCGCATAATTAAAAATCAATAAAATTCATTCCAATAATTCCACATATAGCCTTAAAAAAAATAATGCCATCTATTATTACAAGGTAATATAAAATTTTATGCGGCCACTGCATGCTCCATGCAATCATAAATAATAGAATAAATGGGAACAGGTTAATTAAGATGGCGGGTAAGCCAAAATGATGGCTTATGGAAAAAGCAACCAGGGAAATCAGCCCAATCACAATCAAAGGCAATAGAATATAAAATATAGTATTCCTTAATCCAAAGCGCACTACAAATGTTTTCAGCTGCCTGTTTGAATCATCTGCATAATCTTTTATATCGAATATGATGGCATTTACAGTGCAGAACATGAAATTTTTTATAAACAGCCATATTAAAAAAAGCGCCTCCACTTTATGCGGGCCGCTTTCAATTTGCACAGCAATAAATGATAGAATATTGGCAACGCATGCCCAAACAAACCCAATAACAAAAGCTTTAAGCCAGCCTGTATTGCGGAGGTTGATTTTAAAAGCTGCACCTGGCAATAATTCATAATATAAAAAACCGGCAAGCGCTACAATGCCCGCCAACAGCCAGTATACTGAAGGCAATGATTTAATGGCTGTAAAATTTTTATATAAAAAATAAATGCTTAAAACAATAGCCATAGCGAATAAAAAAAACTGGCTGCATACAACAAATGTGTGGTTATTGTTGTACCACGCTTTTCGCGGGTTCATTATTTTGCCTGTATTCAACGGGCCCAGATAAGCATACGTGTAATAAAAAACGGTTGTGCAAAAAAGGATGGCATAATACATTATGGAATTTAAAGGCAGCCGTAACTGCACGCAGGATTCAATGGAGAGTGCAATTGCAATGATCCCTATAAAATAATTGCCAAAGAAAACCGAGCGTATAAACTTAAGCATTGGCCTGCAAGTTAATGCCATCGTGATTTTGCAGGTTTAAAAATAAACCGGCGGTTAACCCGGCTTTTGCGCTCATCCTTTTTTCGCAGTTCCGTGGGAATAATAATGGCCGGTAATAAATATCTTCGTTAAATTCATTCAATATGAAATGCCGTAAATCTCAGGCATACCCAACGCAATGATTATTGAAGGGCATTCCATGAGACCATTAAAAAATAAACTTGTACGAATGAAACCGAGCATGATAATCTTCGCACACAAGGGAATGTATATGGCGAGGTTCCATGAGACCATTAAATAATAAACTTGTACGAATGAAAAATAAGATTGCAGCAGCTTTTATATTCTGTGCAGCCCTGTTTGCTTTCAATAGCTGTAAACAGGCAACGTCATCGCTGGCAGTATATGTTCCAAAAGATGCATCGGCTGTTTTTGTAGTAGATTCAAAATCTGTTATGGATAAGGTTGCTTCATCGGGCATTACAATTGACTCGCTTGCTGATATAATGAGTGAACAAAATGGCGATGGATTGAAATGGAAAGATATAGAGAATTCAGGTGTGGATATAAGCAAGCCTTTTTATGTTTTTACAAAGGAAACTAACTCAATACAACAGGGCCATATAAAAAGCGGCGCATTAATAGCTGAGGTGAACGATGAGAACAAACTGGAAGCATTTTTTAAAGCAAGAAAACCAGGCAGCACTATTTCGGCGGCTGCAGGTTATAAATATCTTGAGCTGCATAATAATATTATTGCAGGATGGACAGGCAAAGTTTTAATTGTTACAGGTGTTAGCGGCAGCGATAGCCCCGATTCTCTTTTGCAATCACAATTAACAGGTTTATTTAACCAGAAAGTATCTGGATCCATTGCATCAACCGATGCTTTTAAAGAGCCCTTTTCAAAACCGGGTGATATACATTTTTATACAAATACGGCAGGCAGGCTGAATGAAGTGGGCGTTCCGGGCATGTCGAAAGTATCTGAACTGGCAGAAGGCAGTTACACGGCCGGGGTTATCAATTTTGAAAAAGGAGTGATTAACGCCTCTGCGGAAACGCACTATAATAAAACCTTATCAGGCATTATTAATAAATACCCGGCGCAGGAAATAAAAAAGGAAATGATTGAAAGTTATCCTGATACCTTAACGGGGTTTGGGATCGTATCCTTCAATCCTAAATTGCTGGTTGATATTTTAAAGTACCTTGGTTTTGATGCTATAGCTGATGGATTTACTTCCAATATAGGCTTTACTACTGCCGATATAATGAATGCTTTTAGCGGCGATATAGCGGTTATGTTTTCTTCCCATCCTCAAAATACCATGGAGAACAGTATAAAAAATGGTGGCTTTTTACTTGCTGCAACCATTGGCGACAAAGCTGCTTTTGATAAAGTAATTACAGGCCTGCTGGATAAAAAGATATTAACGAAGAATGGTGATGAATACCAGTTAGGTTTGTCTGGCGGCCATGGCTTTGTGATAGAAACGGGCAACAATAATCTTTTTATTGCTTCATCTGATGAATTGATAAAAACTTACCAGGCTCCTGATAAAAAACAACCTTTGCCTGCCGGCATTGAAAAAGATTTAAATAATAAATCAATGATGGTTTATTTCGATATTAATCAGTTCTTGCGCAATAAGCCAATGAAAGATTCTGCCTCAGCAGATATACATGCACATAATAATTACTACAGTTACAAGATTGCAGGAAACGCAAAGGAAACCTTTAAAAACTTTGTTGCTTTTGCAGATAAAGGCGATGGAAAAACAATCGCATCAACGTACCGGCTGAATTTCGTAAATGAAAACGAAAACAGCATGGCAAGCCTTGTTAAGTTTATTGTTGCTGCCCACGCGGAAGCGATGGAGCGCAAAGGAATGGTATCATCACACCTAAAAGATTCCGGCAGTTTGGATATAACGGAAGATTCGGTTAACGGCCAATAGTTAATTACTTTAAGGCCGGTATATATAAAGTGCTGCCAAATTTAGTTTGCAGAATTGTTCACTAATTTTGATATTTATATTAATGCCTGTCAGTTTGTATAGTATATTTATAAATTGCCAATAAGAAAATTAAGATTCACAGTTTTTGGCAATACCAATTATGCCGGAAGGAAAATTCAAATTTGATACATGAGAAGAGTAGTTATAACAGGGATAGGAGCCATAACGCCGCTTGGTAATTCGGTAAAGGAATTCTGGGATAATATTGTTGCGGGTAAAAGCAGTGCAGCGCCCATTACAAAATTTGATGCTTCAAAATATAAAACGCGTTTTGCCTGCGAGGTTAAAAATTTTGACGGGGAAAAATATTTTGAAAGAAAAGACCTCCGCAAATACGATCTTTTTTCTCAATATGCTATAGCTGCCACGGAAGAAGCCGTACAAAGCGCACAGATAGATTTTTCCACTTACTCGGAAGAAGAAAGGGCTGATATTGGCGTTATCTGGGGCTCCGGCAATGGAGGCATCAGCACTTTTGAAGAACAGGTTAGCCTGTTGTATCAGGGCGATGGCACTAAATTCTCTCCTTTTTTTGTGCCTAAAAAAATAGAAGATATTGCAGCAGGTGTAATTTCAATCCGCTACCAGTTGTACGGGCCTAACTATTGCCCGGTATCAGCCTGTGCTTCTTCCAACACAGCTATTATAAATGCTTTTGATACAATACGTGCAGGCAAAGCTTTTATGATGATTGCCGGCGGATCGGAAGCGCCGATTACAGCTTCTTCTATCGGTGGTTTTAATGCTGCGCAGGCTTTATCAAAAAGAAATGATGACCCGGCTTCAGCATCACGTCCGTTTGATAAAGACCGCGATGGGTTTGTTTTGGCTGAAGGCGCCGGCGCCTTAATACTGGAAGATTATGAACATGCCATTAAAAGAAATGCGCCCATTTATGGAGAGCTTATTGGCACAGGCCAGGCGGCTGATGCATTCCATTTAACCGGCACGCCACCCGATGGCCGTGGTGCTAAACTGAGTATGCGGAAAGCGCTTAACGAAGCCGGCATTAACACCGGGGATGTGGATTATATAAATGCACATGCCACATCAACCCAGCTGGGTGATTTAAGTGAAGCTGTAGCTATTGAAGCCATGTTTGGCGGCAGCAGTAAAAGGCCTTATATAAGCGCTACCAAATCAATGACGGGTCATTTGCTTGGAGGCGCCGGGGCTGCGGAGGCAATTATTTGTATATTGGCTTTAAAACATGGCATTGTCCCACCAACCATTAATACAAAACAATTGGATGAAGCTATTTCAAAAGACCTGAATATTGTTTTGGGCGAATCTGTTTCAGCGGATATTAAATATGCCCTGAACAATACATTTGGTTTTGGCGGACATACGGCAACCACATTATTTAAAAAGTTTGAGGAATAACCAAATCTGATTTTGACTGCATTTGATCGGCCATTATTTTTGCGCTCCGCATTTAATGGCGGGCAGATCTTAGTAATAAAAGGGGAATTAGCTCAGTTGGCTAGAGCGCTTGCATGGCATGCAAGAGGTCACCGGTTCGAATCCGGTATTCTCCACAAAATACAGCCTGTATTATACCCTTTGCTTTTTTTACGCTTACTGCATTTTATAGTACGGTTACCTTTTTTTCAAAAAATCAAAAGCAGTTTATCTTATTTTTAGCTTTTGAAAATTTCACTTGTGAGCAACAACCTTCAATGGGATTGGAAGATTGATCATAAGATCAGTTTATTTAAATGGGACTTCAAAGAAATATGGCAGTATAAAGATTTGCTGCTGCGCTTTGTTCGCCGCGATCTTATTGCCAACTATCAGCAAACCATTTTAGGGCCGTTCTGGATTTTATTACAACCTGTTCTCACAACCATTACCTATTATATCATTTTCGGAAAGATTGCGAAAATATCCACGGAAGGCATTCCACCGCTGCTGTTTTATTTGCCCGGCATAATTATCTGGAGTTATTTTTCCGATTGCCTTAACAGCACCATGTACACGTTTTTGCACAATTCAACCCTGTTTTCAAAAGTATATTTTCCAAGGCTGATTATTCCGTTAAGCAATATTATTTCACATACGGTACGCATGCTGGTGCAACTGGCTTTATTTGTTGTAATATATGTTGCGTTTATTGCTGTGGACCATTCTGCGCATATATCAGCATCAATCATTTTAATGCCGTTTATATTATTACTTACAGCGGCATTTGCGCTCGGCGCCGGTTTAATCATCAGCGTTATCACAGCTCGTTACCGCGACCTTGATTATGCATTGCAATTCATTATTCGCCTGTTCATGTTTGCAACACCCGTTATTTATCCCGCATCAATAGTTCCTGAAAATTTAAAAACAATATTTTGGCTTAACCCGTTAACACCGGCTATTGAAACTTTTAGAACAGGATTTTTTTCAACCAACACATTACAGTTACAGCCATTGCTTGTTGCAACTGCAATCACAATAATTCTTTTAATCACCGGGCTTGCTTTATTTAAAAAGCTTGAAACAAAACTGATGGATATTATCTGATGAGCGCATTAATGATTAAGGCAGAGCATGTTTCAAAATATTACCGCCTGGGCAAATTAGGTTCGGGCAGATTGAGGGAAGACCTTGCTAACTGGATAAAACGAAGGCCTGCTGTAAGCAATGAAATAAATGAACATTCAAAGCAGGAAATATGGGCTTTGCGCAATGTGAATTTTGAAGTGCAGCGCGGTGAAGTGTTAGGTTTTATTGGCAATAATGGTGCAGGCAAATCAACACTGTTAAAAATTATTTCACGCATTACATTGCCAACATCAGGATGCGTTTATGGCAACGGAAGAATTGCAAGTTTACTTGAAATAGGCACGGGCTTTCACATTGAACTTACAGGCCGTGAGAATATTTACCTGAATGGAAATATTCTCGGTATGAATAAAAAGGAAATTACATCCAGGCTTGATGAGATCATTGATTTTTCAGGCATTGAGAGATTTATTGATACACCTGTTAAACGTTACTCAAGCGGAATGTATATGCGCCTTGCATTTGCTGTGGCTGCACATCTTGATCCTGAAATTTTAATTGTTGATGAAGTATTGGCTGTTGGCGATGCGGAATTTCAACGTAAATGTTTGGGCAAGATGAAAGAAGTTTCATCGCAGCAGGGCAAAACGGTTTTGTTTGTTAGCCATAATATGCAGGCGCTGAAAAACCTTTGCCATCGCTGTATAACATTACAGCAGGGAGAAATTATTGATGAAGGTAAACCGGAAATAGTCATTGGTAATTATTTAAAAAAGCAACAAAATAATTTCACATATCAATCTTACGAAGCACCGGAATCAGCGCCGGGCA
This sequence comes from Parafilimonas terrae, assembly GCF_900115755.1. Taxonomy (GTDB): domain Bacteria; phylum Bacteroidota; class Bacteroidia; order Chitinophagales; family Chitinophagaceae; genus Parafilimonas; species Parafilimonas terrae. The sequence continues at coordinate 286,082 of NZ_FOXQ01000005.1, read as the reverse complement.
ACGATTATATCAGGATAAAAAAGGCGGCATTAACCGCAGATTATATTGATGGCTTTGATATAGTAGATATTCGCACGCCGCTTCACATTCATTTTGAATTTTGGTACAAGGATATTGATCCGGGAAGCCTTATTGTAGGCGTTCATCTTTTTACGTTCAGCGGCGAATGCATCTTTGATATTTGCTCCGAACCCAAAAAATACAATAATGGTTTGTATGAAGTTGATTGCAATATTCCCGGTAATTTTTTAAACGATGGCAATTATTATATTTCTGTTGTATTTGTAAAAAACACAACGCAACGTTTGTTTTATTTTGAAGCCTGTTTATCATTTGAAGTGCAAGACTACAGGAGCGATACCGCCTGGTTTGGAAAATGGATAGGTTACGTGCGCCCATCTTTTCCTGTAATTGTAAAAGCAAAACCAGAATAGTGCATGGCAGAATTTCAACCTTATACAATAACGCATATTGAACTTGACAAAGCTGAAACGTTGCAGCTCAATGCAGGCAATAATTACATCGTTATTTGGTGTAATCAATTTCCTTTAGGCCATGTGTGGATGGAGCATCAGCAAGAATTTTTCGAAAACATAGTTGATGCAATTAAATCATCAATTGAAAAAACGATTGCTGTTTACTTACATAATAATGATAACTGGCAACAATATTTACAGCAGGGCGATTTTGTTACGCTGCATGAATTGTTATCAAAAAGCATTGATGATTTTAAAACAAATCTCAGCAAAGAAAGTGCACCAATATCTGTTATTGTATGCACACGCAACAGGCCGCAGGCCTTGCAAAAATGTATTTCTTCTTTATTAAAAAATGATGATAGCAATTTTGAACTGGTTATTGTTGATAATGCACCGGATAATGATGATTCAAAAAATATTGTTGAACAGTTTCAGCATGTTCGTTATATACGTGAAGAAAGAAAAGGATTGGACATTGCCCGAAACACCGGCGCTAAGTGTGCTTCGCATGATATTATCGCTTATACCGATGATGATGTACAAATACCCGTTAACTGGATAAGCAATATAAAAAGCTGTTTTTCTAACCCGCTTACAATGGCTGTTACAGGGCTTGTAATTCCGGCTGAATTAAGTACTGAAGCACAATATATTTTTGAAAAAGACTGGGGTTTTAATAAAGGATATGTACCAACTATTTTTGATCATAAATATTTTTTAACTGCAGTTGATGAAGGTGTTCCTGCGTGGGACGTTGGTGCAGGTGCTAATATGGCTTTTCGAAAAGAGGCTTTCAATCTTGTTGGTTTATTTGACGAAAGATTAGATGTGGGTGCTGCAGGTTGCAGCGGCGATTCAGAAATGTGGTACCGCATTTTGGCAGAAGGATGGAACTGCGTTTATTACCCGCATTTATATGTTTTTCATGAACATCGCAAAACCCTGGAAGACTTGCGTAAACAGCTATTCAGTTATATGAAAGGCCATGTGTGCGCATTGCTTGTTCAGCATGAAAAATACAGGCATAAAGGAAATATAAAGCGTGTTCGAAAAACATTGCCGGCTTATTACAGAAGCAGGTTTAAACAGGAATTTAAAAATATTATTGCCGGTAAATTTTCTTCTCTGTTTACTGAAATAAAAGGATGTAAAGCGGGTAAAAGATTTTATAATAAACGTAAAAACGAAACACAGGAAACCTGCTTAAGTTTTCCACAGAAATTATTAAATGAAATAACAATTAAAGAGCAACCGCTTGTTTCCATAATCATACCCTGTTATAACCAGGCACATTATTTAGAAGAAGCCATTAACAGCGCCATCAGCCAAACATATAACAATATAGAAATTGTGGTGGTAGATGACGGATCAACAGACAAAACCAAAAATGTTTGTGATGCATTTCAAGACATTAGTTATGTGCGTGTTGAAAGAGTTGGGTTATCTGCGGCGCGGAATATCGGCGTTCAGTTTTCAAAAGGCGATTATATTGTTTTTCTTGATGCTGATGATTATTTATATCCCGGGGCAGTTGAATTAAACCTCTATTTTTTTAATACATATAAAGATGCGGCTTTTGTTTCCGGTACCTTTGATAAGATTGATGAAAAAGGAAACTATTTAAATACTAAGCTTGCTGAACCAAAAACAGATTTGATTTATTTTTCATTATTGCAGGGCAATTACATTGGTATGGAGGCAACCGTGATGTATCGCCGTGATTTATTTTTTTATTTTTGTTTTGATACGCAATTGCACAGTTGCGAGGATTATGATCTCAACCTGCGTATCAGCAGGAAGCTGCCAGCTATTCATCATCAAAATAAAATAGCTGTTTACAGGATGCATTCATCAAACATGTCGAAGAATAAAGCATTCATGCTTAAAGCTGCATTATCAGTTCTTAAAAACCAGGAAAAATTTTTATTGAATAATGAAGAAAGGATTGCTTACAAAGCAGGCATTCAGAATTGGATCAGCTACTATTCTTGATTAACGCATATTGATTATTATGAGTTATCGAATCCCCAAATCTCCACCTGTTATCAAACCAATTGATCCAAGCATTGAAAGGCCATTATGGTCAGTAATGATACCTGCATATAACTGTTCGCAGTTTTTACAACATTGTTTGGAGAATGTGTTGCAGCAGGATGAAGGTGTACATAAAATGCAGATTGAAGTAGTTGATGATTGCAGCACAGATGCAGATGTTAAAGCCCTTGTTGAAAAAATAGGTAAAGGAAGGGTGGATTATTTCAGGCAGGAAAAAAACCAGGGCAGCCTGCGCAATTTTGAAACTTGTATTAACCGCGCTAAAGGATATTATGTTCACTTGCTGCACGGCGATGATTTTGTTGATGCCGGATTTTATAAAGCAATAGAAAGCCTGTTTACCGATTTTCCGCAGGCAGGTGCAGCCTGCTGTGCATTCTGGCATGTGAATGAAGCAGGCGAATTTCTTTACCCGAATGAAAAAATTGGAGATGAACGGGGCATTTTAACCGATTGGTTAGACACAATTGCGCAGGGGCAAAAATTGCAGCCGCCGTCTGTTGTTGTAAAGCGTGAAGTGTATGAAAAGCTGGGAGGTTTTTTTGGTGTGCATTACAGCGAAGACTGGGAAATGTGGGTGCGTATTGCAGCGCATTATCCTTTCGCTTTCACGCCTTTAAAGTTTGCTAATTATCGTGTTCATGATAATGAGAATATTACATCAAAATATTTTCAAAACGGCCAGCATATAAAGGATATCGCAAAAACAATTAATACCATTCAAAATTATTTACCCGCGCATAAAAAAGAAATGCTGAAAAGAAATGCTGAAAGAAACTGGTCCATTTATTATGCGAGGACCTCTGACATGGTGTATCATAGATACCACAATTCAAAGCAGGCAATACAACAGGCGAAACTTGCGTATAAGATGCATAAAAACCCTACAACGTTTTTCTTTCTTTTTAAAATGTATATAAAGAAATTAATTCGCTATAAATTATAATAATTGAAATTAAGTTGTTGCACAATTTAACTTCCCATTGCATGCTGGTTATTATGCATTGAGACAGTATAAGAACTTTTAAAAAAATATAATTTACAGTTCCCGCTATCTATGCATTTATAAAACGAAGACAGCGGGAAAGGTGTTGTATTTTTAAGAGAAGTGGTATAAACAATATTAAAAACGGCAGGTATTAAACGGCCAGTGAAACGTTGGAATCGTCTGCATTTAAATTGGAAATTTTAAACCTGGCCGCAAAGGCACGCATGCGCTGCAGCACGGAAGATAATTCGCTTCGCCTGTCTGGAGGTAAATAATTATGCAAGCTGATTTCATGCGTGAAATAAACATCCGAATCAATAATTTCTTTGGGGGTTCTTCCTGAAAAAACTTTTATGTACAACATTAAAATGCCTTTAATGATGCTGCTGTCACTGTCTCCTGCATAATAAACTTTGCCATCTTTATAAGCCGCATCCAGCCACACTTTCGACCTGGTGAGCTTAATCATTTTATCATCCGTTCTTTCCACAGTTGTTGTTTCGGGAAGCGATGTACCCAGCTTTGCAAAATGCCTGAAATACCTGAATTTGCCTTTAACCTGATCAATGATAGATTCAAATTCTTCAATGATCTTGTCTTGTACTTTGTTTAAATGCATAATAACAGTTTTTAAGTGTTACAAAATATTATTTAATGCATGCTGTTAATTTCAGTTCCAGGTATATTCAATAAGAATAAAACCATGTTATCAAATGTTGGAATAAAGAGTTGCTTTATGTGCAGGGTTATTAATAAAGCCCTGTCAGAATTGTAAACTTGAAATAACTACCTTGTTAATTGATTAAAGTGATACAACTCCAAAAATATCGTCTTTTTCTGTAATTAAGTAAATTATATTATGGATGAATTATAAGTGTTATGCATCAATAGTTTGCCTATGAATTACCGCCGGTAATGCAGTATTGTGTTTATGCTTTTTAATAATCTTCAACAATTTTTTTTAAGGCATCCATGGCATCTAAAAGGTTATTCTGCACCAGCGGATCAGACACCCATTTTGGCACTTGTGAACTTTTTTCTGTAGCAATTGTATAAACTATTTGTGTTTTGCCATCGGCGCCATTTTTAAACAACCATTTGCCTTTAGCGCCTGCAACCCTTGTCACCTTTTTATTGACAGGAAAATGTTCACTCACCACGCTTTGAAAATGTATTTCATGCCCGGTTTTATTGCCCGGTATCACATGATATTGCATGCATATATCCTGGTCATCAAAAGGCCATGGAATGCGGTAGCGTATGTAGGTTATCCAGCTATTGTTTGATTGCAATATGGTATTAAATGCAACGGCATTTTTGTTCCAGTCCTTACCACGCGAAGCATTCTTCAGTAAAGCAATAATTTTCTCATGACCGGCGGTTGTGGCAAATTCAACTTTTAATTCTCTTATGCTTGTGTTGAAAGCGCCGGTGATCCAATGTTCATACAGTGCAATATTATTTTTTGTTTTCACCAAAACATAGGGCGTTTCTTCCTGTATGGATGAATTATTTTTAACAGCCAGCAAACCTGCAATGGTGAACAGTAAAAATTTCATGGTTATATCGTTTAATAATATGTAAGATTAAACTTGCTGAAAGCCCGCTTTAAAGGAATTATTCAATCCTGTTTTTATTTTTCCTGTTGAGTTTTAAACGGAAAACCAGCAACCTGAAAATGAATAATATCAGCATAGGTTAACAGTCTTTTAAATATTAAACCTGCGTTTTATTAATAGCACTCATGCTTATAATATGCTATAGCTATTATGTTAAACGATGTGTATTATAAATGTTACACCGTTTATAAAAATTACATTTCTATAAACGCTTTTATAAATAATTATAGAAGCCCAAAATTTATTAAAAAGAAGAGATTGTTTTTGCAGAAACGGGTTGAAGTGCAGAATAAGGGTTTTGAAATGTATAATTCAATTTAACTGTTGACTGAGTTATTGCATTTTGTGATAGTTTGATTATCATTTGCCTGCTTTATAAGCTATCCAAATTGCGATATACATTAACCGATTTTTGAAAAAGCTGTTTAGCGCCGGCGGCAATTGTTTGCCATTCAAAAGCGCCGTACATCATATCGTATTGCAGGGCTTCCAGCCTGTTGTAAATATGCAGTATTGTATTTAATGGCAAGGGTATAACATTGGGATAGCTATACATCATGCTGATGAATTTGAGGCTTGGTGCAATCTGCAGTGTATCGCCCACCAGCAAACTTCCTTTGTCACCCAAATGAGGTGCGTGCAAAACTGTGCTGCCCGCAAAATGCCCGCCTGTATGAATGATCTTCATACCATTCCATAAATCCTGCTCTTCTCCGTTCCATACTTTTACGTTGGCGGCATCATCCATTATCCATTCTTTATCTGCCTCATGAATATAAACCGGGCAATTAAATGTTGCAGCCCATGCTGCCATTAAACTGTAATAATGCGGATGTGAAATAGCAATGCCTTTAAGCCCGCCTTTGGAATTAATAAAGGTTACCGTTGCTTCATCAAGATATGGAATACAATCCCATAAAAGATTGCCATGCGGCGATGTAATTAAATAAGCTTTCTGGCCAATAGCAAAGGCTGGCATTATCTTCAGGTCAAACAAGTTTTCAAATCGCTGATTGATACGGATGGTTTTGCTTTCAGCAAGTGCAGCATAGCTTGTCCATTGCTGGCCGGTCATTGGAATATACTGACGTTCATCTTCACAAACAGTGCAGGCTGCGGGTGCTGTTTCTTTATAGCGTGTGCCGCAGGTAAAACAAATATTATTGTATTCCTTTCCATCTATATTTAATTTTTCCATGCATTAAATATAGGTATTAACAAAGAAGAGAAAACAGGCGAGTGATTACCGGTAGTAGCTGTAAAAATTTATTTGCTATTCGTTCCGCAAGGTTTCAACCGGGTTAACAAATGCGGTCTTTATGCTATGATAGCAGATGGTAAGAAAAGCAATTAAGAATGCAATAACTGCTGCTGCTGCAAAAAATATCCATATACTAACTGATATGCGGTAAGCGTAATTATTAAGCAACAGCCTTTGCATGAGCAGCCATGCAAGCGGTGATGCAAATAAGTATGACAATGCATACAGGTTTAAAGAAATTGGATGATAAACTGTTGAGGAGATGCTTATACGCGGTAGCATACCGCATTAATGTTCATGCCTGCGCCCACTGATGCAAAAACAATAATATCATTCTTGCTTATACTGTGATCTTTGAATGCGCCTTTTACAACCATATCAAATAAGGTGGGAATGGTGGCAACAGAACTATTGCCGAGCCATTTAATATTCATGGGCATTATATTTTTTGGGGCATGCCCAATGCCGTATAATCCAAACAACCGTTCAATAATGGCTTCATCCATTTTTTCATTAGCCTGGTGAATAAAGATTTTCTTCACTTCTTTTATGGCTATGTTACATTCATCAAGGCAGCACTTAATAGCCGCAGGAACTTCTTTAAGTGCAAACTCGTACACTTTGCGGCCTCTCATTTTTAAATAATGAATGCTGTCATCAATACCGGCGTGGTTTGATTTACCCATAGATATATAATCTGCTTCTTCACCGGTAAAGCTCACTGCTTTTGTGCCTATAATGCCTCTGTCACTATCATTGTATGCTTCGGCTATTACGGCGCCGGCGCCATCGCTGTAGATCATGCTGTCCCTGTCGTGCGGGTCAATTACACGGCTTAAAGTTTCAGTGCCAATAACAAGGCATCTTTTAGCCATTCCGCTTTTTATAAAAGCATCAGCCTGTATAAGCGCCTGCAGCCAGCCGGGGCAGCCAAATAAAATATCATACGCCACACAGGAAGGGTTTTTAATACCAAGTTTATGCTTAACCCTGGAAGCAATGGAAGGAACCATTTCTGAATGCATGCAGCCGTTGCCTATTTCACCAAAATTATGGGCAACAATTACCTGATCAATAGTTTCGGCATCTATACCGGCATCAGCAATAGCCTTAGCGCCGGCTTCGGCAGCCATGCAGGATGAGTTCATGCCCGCATCGGCATAGCGCCTTTCTTCAATGCCTGTTATCTGCTGAAATTTTGAAATTATTTCAGCCTGCTGGCGTTGAATAAGACTGCCTTTTTCATCATAAAAAAGGCAGTTTTCAAAACTATTGTTCTTTATAATATTTGCCGGAATAAAACTTCCGGAGCCGGTTATAATTGTATGCACTTATAAAAATTGGAAACAAAAAATCTGCCAGCAATTTAATTAGGCTATAGCCAACTTTGTAAACTCAGAGCCATTAAACATGCGGCATAAATTATAATCTTTCGATTTTTTCCATTGTTCAAAATTGGCTTCAGAAACAATGCGGTAGAAATTCTTCGCTTTCAGCTCATCAAAATCGGGTGTTTTTATAAAAATACCCGTTACATTATTTCTTGTTTTGAAACTTATTTTAACCGGCACTTCCGGATGATTATTTGCCGAGAAAAATTTTTCTATCTGTTCTGTTGTCATAATGAAATTTTAATATAGTGAATAAATAGGATGAATTGGGATTTAATGTAATTTCTTTACCTGCACGGCATTCATGCCCTTAGGCCCGCGCTCCATTTGAAAACTTACCCTGTCATTTTCTTTTATGGGTTCTGATAACTGGTTTATATGTACAAAAACACTTTGCCTGGTTACAGCGTCTTTAATAAAGCCAAAGCCTTTTGCATCATTAAAAAAATCAACCACGCCCTGCCTTTCTGTATCTTCTTCAACACGCACGGGCACGCCGGTATTCATATCTTCATGATTAAATACTTTTCTTTTCTTGGGATCGGGCGGAGTGGAAGAAAGGTTACCATTTTCATCTACGTAGGCCATCATTGCATCAAGCGATTTGCCCTTTTCTGCATTGGCTTTGCGCTCCTGCATTTTTTCCATTTTTTCCTGTTTCTTCTTTAATCTTTTTTTCTCCTTTTCTTTTTTGTTGAATGTTTCTTTTGATTTTGACATGATATATTTTCCTTTAATAACTTAATGCTTTCGTGTAATAGCGCCTGGTTTAGTTATCGCTGCCTGAAAGTTTTATCTCTCCTTCTGTTCAACGACCGGAAAGGCATAACCGTTTTTGGTTGCATGGAAGCATCTGCTTCTGCCATTTGAAAGGGGTGGTCTTTGATTACCGGAATTGACCGGTCAATAAGCTTGTGAATATCGCGCAGCAACATTTTTTCTTCCATCCCGCAAAATGAAATGGCTTTTCCGTTAATGCCGGCACGGCCAGTGCGGCCAATACGGTGCACATACGTTTCAGGAATATTGGGCAGCTCATAGTTTATTACGTATGGAAGGCTTTCAATGTCTATTCCTCTTGCTGCAATATCCGTTGCTATTAATACGCTGATATGTTTATTCTTAAAATTGTTTAATGCTTTTTGGCGTTCTGCCTGTGTTTTATCGCCATGAATAGCCTGCACCCGTATATTTTCCCTGCGCAATGCGGCGCATAATTTATCCGCCCCGAATTTTGTTTCAGTAAACACAAGGGCTGTATCAATGCTGTCATTTTTTAACAGGTGAATCAGCAGCGATCTTTTATCACTTTTCTCTACAAAATAAACGGCCTGTTCAACGGTTTCTGCGGTAGTAGATGCAGGAGTTATATTTATACTTACCGGGTTATCTAAAATGCTTTGCGATAAATGAATGATATCCGGCGGCATAGTTGCAGAAAAAAACAGGGTTTGTTTTTGCTGCGGTAACCGGGCTAATATTTTCCTTACGTCATTTATAAAACCCATATCCAGCATACGGTCTGCCTCATCCAGCACTAACGTTTTAATGTGCTGTAATGTAATGAGACGCTGCGTAGCAAGATCGAGCAGGCGGCCCGGCGTTGCTATTAAAATATCAACACCCTGGCGCAATTTTTTTACCTGGTGATATTGGCTTATACCTCCATAAACGGCAAAGCTTTTTAATCCTGTATATGCGCCATAGCTTTTAAAGCTTTCTTCAATTTGTATGGCCAGTTCCCTTGTGGGTGTAAGAATTAAGGCGCTTATGTGGGTTGAAGCATTGCCATTCTTTTTATCATTAAAAAGCAATTGTAAAATGGGTAATGCAAAAGCGGCTGTTTTGCCCGTACCTGTTTGTGCGCAGGCCAGTAAATCTTTGTTGGATAATGCAACCGGTATAGCTTGTTGCTGAACGGGGGTGGGGTGTTTGTACTCTTGTTGTTGCAAAGCTTTTAATAAAGGAGCAACTAATTTTAAATCTTTAAATTCCAAAATCTGATTATTTATTTTATGCTGATATTATAATTGATAATATCAGCATTTTGTGAACTGATTCACCGTGCAGCATTTTCCTGCGCATCCGGTGACATTACCTCTTTTTGTGTGAGGTTTATTTTTATTTGAAGCTGATATTTATTGTTAAATGAAAATGTATAATTATTACCTGACAAATATTCTCTTATTACTTCATCTTCTGTTAATACGCTTATTAGGGCCTGGGCAATTTCATTATTGCTATACAGCAGGTCTGGCCTGCCATTAACAAAATCTATTGAAAACCTGTACCCTGATTTTTTGATACCAACAGCCCGTTCCATATCAGACTGGTTTATGGTAATAACCTGTTCTGCCGCGGCTGCCTTTTTAATTAAGATGCGTATTGCGGGCAGGTACTTGTTCCATACGCCCGCAAATGCAATTTGTTTATTATTCATGCCATAATTTTAATAAGAGCGTTTGTTGCCTGGCCGTGAAAAAGAGTTTCTGCCACCGCTTCTTTCTTCCCGTTCACGTGCTACCGAAACAGAAAGTGCACGTCCTTCCACCTCTTTCCCGTTCAGGCCTTTCAGTGCTTCATTGCCTTCTTCTTCAGAGGGCATTTCCACAAAAGCAAAACCACGGGAGCGGTTCGTCATTCTGTCCATAATTATTTTTGCAGATGTAACGCTGCCATACTTTGAAAATAAATCTTTCAGGTCTTCTTCACTTGTGTGAAAACTCAAATTAGAAACATAGATGTTCATAGAAAACATTTTTTAATTAGTAATGCTTGAGGTAAGTACAAACAAAGTGCGAGAAGGATAAGATTTACTTTTAATGAAGTAAAAAATACGATTATCTTAAGTATGCTTTTACGGCTCAATTCCAACGAAGATAAGCTTTTAGGCGCGATTAATATAATTATTGTTTGTTAAAGCAGCCAATGCCACAGGTTTCAGGCGAGTAAAGGCTGAAACATTTATAGCGCCTGACAGAAGACGCTGGAAAATAATTTAATGGAGCGTTTTAATATCTGCGCCAAGGCCTCTTAAACGATCCTCAATATCCTGGTAACCGCGGTGTATTTGCTCAATATTTTGAATAATACTTTTGCCTCGTGCACTTAAAGCTGTAAACAACAGCGAAACGCCTGCACGGATATCAGGGCTTGACATAACCACACCACGTAATTGCTGTTTTCTTTCCAAACCTAAAACTACCGCCCTGTGCGGGTCGCAAAGAATTATTTGAGCGCCCATATCAATAAGCTTATCTACAAAAAACAACCGGCTTTCAAACATTTTCTGATGTATTAATACGCTGCCTTTTGCATGGATGGCGGTAACGAGTATAATGCTTAATAAATCAGGCGTGAGGCCGGGCCAGGGATGATCGGAAAAACTAACGGTGCTGCCATCAAAATAACGCTGCACTTCATATAAATCCTGCTGGGGAATGTGGATGTCATCTCCCCGGAAATCCATTTTTATGCCAAGCTGTTGAAATTTATCAGGTATGATGCCGAGATGTTTAATGCCGGCATTTTTAATAGTGATCTCGCTTTGTGTCATCGCTGCCAGGCCAATAAAGCTTCCCACTTCTATCATATCAGGAAGCATGGTGTGTTCGGTGCCGTGCAACTTCTCAACGCCTTCAATTTCCAGTAAGTTACTGCCAACACCCTTTATCCTGGCGCCCATGCTGTTAAGCATTTTACATAATTGCTGCAAGTATGGCTCACAGGCGGCATGATAAATGGTAGTAGTGCCTTTTGCCATAACCGCGGCCATAACAATATTGGCTGTTCCGGTTACAGAAGGTTCATCCAGCAGCATATAGGTGCCTTTAAGTTCAGGCGCTTTTAATACAAACTCGTTCAGTTTTTCATCGTATTCAAATTTTGCACCCAGCTTTTCAAATCCTATTATATGCGTATCAAGCCTTCTGCGGCCTATTTTATCGCCGCCCGGCCTGGGTATATAAGCTTTCTTAAACCGGGCAAGCATGGGGCCGGCCACCATAACGGAGCCGCGCATTTTACTGCTTTTGTCCCTGAAATCACTGGTTCCAAAATAATCCGGGTTCACATCGTCGGCCTGGAAAGTGTAAGTGTTTTTAGAAAGGCGCTCAACCTTTACGTTAAGCAATTGCAGTAATTCTATCAGTCGGGTTACGTCAAGTATATCGGGAACATTGTTTATCGTTACCTTTTCAGCCGTGAGTAAAACAGCAGAAATAATTTGAAGGGCTTCATTCTTTGCGCCCTGTGGCGTTATACTTCCTCTTAACCTTTTTCCTCCTATGACTTCGAATGCTGACATAATAGTAGTTGAAGGCGAAAGATAGTGTGAATTACTTCAATTCGGTAATGCTGTTTTGCAGGAATTTTGAGATTAATAAGAAAAAAAGAAGAATAAAGTTGGAAAATTTAAATTAACTGTTAATTTAGCCCCGCTAAAAAAATGGCCCTTCCGTAGAAACGGACTGGCCTCTAACGATTGCTTGCCATATGAAAAAGTTCAAAAATTCCTTTGTTATAGTTTAGAATTCGGGCCTCTTCCGGTTGCTTCTCTAACGATTGCCTGCCTTTGAATTTCTAAACTGGTGTAAAATTAAACCGCAGTTTTCTCCCGTAAAAACAAAGATGTTGGCGGTTTGATTACGGCAAAAGATGCAGAAAAACGCAAAAACCCTTACTGGCAAAGGATTACAGGATCTGTTGTATTATGATGCCCAACGTATTTCCTAGGGTTTCAAAACCGGGTTTTTGCGGGCCAGGAAAAAAAATATTAAAAAAGATTTGGAGGAATAAGATTAGCTGTTAATTTAGCTACCGCCAAAAAAAATGGCCCTTCCGTGGAAACGGACTGGCCTCTAACGATTGCTTGCCATATGAAAAAGTTCAAAAATTCGTTTGTTGTAGTTTAGAATTCGGCCTCTTCCGATTGCTTCTCTAACGATTGCCTGCCTTTGAATTTCTAAACTGATGTAAAATTAAGCCGCGGTTTTCTCCTGTAAAAACAAAGATGTGTGTAATTTGATTACGGCTAACCCCGCTGAAAAATGCAAAAACCCTTGCTGGTAAAGGATTACAGGATTGATTGCACAATGATGCCCAACACATTTTATAACACCTTTTTATTTATAAATTTATAGTTTGAAGAAAGATGGCGGAAAAAGTGCAGGAAGAAATGAAAAATTGAAATTATATATTATCTTAGCCGCCGTCTAAAAAAAAATGGCCCTTCCGTGGAAACGGACTGGCCTCTAACGATTGCTTGCCATATGAAAAAGTTCGAATAATTTCTTTTTTTGATTTAGTTTCAGGCCTCTTCCGGTTGCTTCTCTAACGATTGTCTGCCTTTGAAATACTAAACTGGTGTAAAAGTAATTCACCGGTTATTCCGGGTAAAACAAAATTTGGCGTAATTTGATTACGTCAAAAGCGTTAAAAAAAAGCTGTAACCCTTATTGGTAAAGGGTTTTAAAAGAGTTTTTGTTATGATGTCCAACAGATTTACAGATGCACTTTTTCAACTGATCAAAAGCCTTGAGAAGGCTGAAAAAAGGCATTTCAAACTATATATAAAACGAAGTTCTTCTAACGAGAACCTCAAAATAGTACATCTTTTCGATGCGCTTGATAAAATGGAGGATTATGATGAAAAGATTTTGATGAAACGGTTAAAACCTGTTACCAAACCCCAACTGGCTAATTTAAAAGCGCATTTGTATAAACAATTACTGGCAAGCCTCAGGCTGCTGAAAGCGGCTGTGAATATTGATTTACAATTAAGTGAGTTGCTTGATAATGCGCGGGTTTTATATTATAAGGGGCTTAAGCTGCAAAGCTTTAAAATGCTTGAAAAAGCAAAAGAAATAGCAAAGGCAAACCATAAGTATAATTTCCTGGCACAGGTAATATCGCTCGAAAAGAAAATTGAAACGCTTCATATTACAAGAAGCACGCTTGAAAAAACAGAATTACTTGCCAACGAAGCGTTGGACATAGGGGAGCACATAAACAACGTTATTAAGTTGTCAAATCTTGCATTGCTTTTATATCGCTGGTATGTGCAAAATGGTTATGCAAGAAATATTGAAGATGAAAAAGGCGTTCGGTATTTCTTCAAACAAATGCTGCCGCCCGATATTGAAAGTATTACCGATTTTTATGAGCGCTTGTACCTCTATCAAAGTTATTGCTGGTATGCTTTTATACGGCAGGACTTTTTAATGTATTACCGCTACAGTAAAAAATGGGTTGATCTTTTTTATGAAGAGCCTGAAATGATAACCGTTGAAACAGGCCATTATATAAAAGGAATGCATACGCTGCTCAACGCTTTGTTTAATCTCCGACATTATGAAATGTTCCAGCAAATCCTGAAGCGTTTTGAAAGATTCGCAACCACTCCGTCTTCCAGTACGCATGATAATTTTCGCGTGCACACTTTTATCTACATAAGCGCCGCAGAAATAAACTGGCATTTAATAACGGGTACTTTCTCCAAAGGACTGGAACTGGTGCCGCGCATAGAAGCCGGCCTGCGGGAATATGCTGTATATGTTGACCTGCACCGGATACTTATATTTAATTACAAATTTGCTGTATTATACTTTGGCAGCGGTGATTATAACACCTGCATCGATTATTTGCAGCGGGTTATTAATGATCATAGTAACCTTCGTATAGATTTACAATGTTACGCCCGCCTGCTGCATTTAATGGCACATTATGAATTGGGTAACGATACAATTATCGAATCGCTTACAAGATCTGTTTACCGCTTCATGGCCAAGATGAAAAACCTGTCTGTGGTTGAAGAAGAAATATTCAAGTTTATAAGGAACTCTTTAAAAGTTTCAACAAGGCAAATGAAACCGCAACTGGAAATCTTTTTATCAAGGGTTAAACACCTTGAAAAAAACCGTTTTGAAACCAGGGCCTTCTCCTATCTTGATGTGATATCATGGATTGAAAGCAAGGTTTATGAAAAACCTATGAGCGAAATTGTTCATGCCAAATACCTGGAAAGTAAACATCGCCATCATGCAAAACCTGCTAAGGCCTTACAAATGGATTAAAGTTTTTTTCATGGCCAATGGTTGTTGGTTCGCCGTGGCCGGGGTAAACAATGGTTTCATCAGGCAAAACATATAGTTTTTCGCGGATACTTTTATAAAGCGTTTGTTCATTTCCTCCGGGTAAATCGAACCGGCCTATGCTTTCCTGAAACAAAACATCGCCGCCAATAATAAAATGCTGCGCTTCGCAGTAAAAGCAAATACTGGCAGGCGAATGGCCCGGCGTGAATAAAACCTTCAATTTATTATCACCGAAAATAATTTCATCACCCTCCTTCAAAAAATGCAGCGGCCCTTTATAAGTCGTAAAGCCAAGCCCGTATAAATTACCCGATGCCGGCGCTGTTTCCAGCACCACCACTTCACCTTCGTGAAGATGCAGCTCAAGCCCGTAGGTTTTATACACCCAGTTATTGCCGAAAACGTGATCCAGGTGGCAATGCGTGTTTAGCAATAGCAACGGTTTTAATCTTTTTGTTGTTATATATTCCTGAAGCATTCTTTCTTCCTCTGTAAAATAACAGCCGGGATCAATAATAAGTGCTTCATCTTTTTCGTTGCTCAAAACGTAGGTGTTTTCAGCAAGCGGATTGAATGTAAAATGCTCTACTTTTATCATGTTGTTTGCAAGTGCTTTACAAGTAATTATGCTAATTTTAAGATTTAAAGACAGATATGCAAAATAAAGGTTTAAGAAACGGATTCGCGTTAAGTGTATCGCTGCTGCTTTTGCCAATTTTTCTTTCAGCACAGGTTAATACGGTTGAGTTTGGAAAGAACAGGGTTCAATACAAAAAGTTTTCATGGAAATTTTATCAAAGCCCCAATTTTAATGTTTACTATAACGAAGGCGGCCTGGAACTTGCCAAATTTGTGGTTCAGCTTGCAGAAGAAGAATTAGATTCTATCGAAGATGAAGTAGATTATTCCTTACAGCGCCGTGCAACCATCGTAATTTATAATAACTATGAAGACTATAAAACCAGCAATATCGGCCTTGGCATCGACTGGCAGAACGCCGGAGGTTTAACCACGCTTGTTAACAATAAAATCCCCCTTTATTTTGACGGTAACCACAATACATTTCGCCTTAGGGTAAGGCAGGGCATTGCCAAAGTGCTTACCGATAATATTTTATTTGGCGCCTCTGTAGGCGAATTTGCCAGTAACCAGGCGTTGCTCGATTTGCCTAAATGGCTAACGGATGGTTACGTGGATTATGTGGCCGAACATTGGAATATTGAAAGGGATGACGAACTGAAAAACGTTATTCTAAGCGGTGATTACAACAATTTTTACCAGTTTGCCTTTGACAAGCCAATACTCGCCGGCCATGCCTTTTGGTATTACATAGCCAGGAAATATAAACCAGAAAATGTTACTTATTTTTTATACCTCGCAAGGTTGTATAAAAGTTTAAATACCGCATCTACGCGCATTGCCAAAAAGAAGTTTAAATATGTGCTTGCCGATTTTATGGAAGAAGAACAGCAGCGCTATGTTGATGACATTAAGCAACGCCGAAACGCCCCCCGCGGCAAGCTGGCGGTGGTGGAAGATTTATATAAAAGCGATTATTATCATTTTGCGGCCAATCCCAACCCTAAAAATAATTCGTATGCTGTAGTACAGTTTACAAAAGGTAAATACCGGGTTAAATACTTTAATAATTTTTACGAAGAAAAAACGTTGCTGGATTATGGTGTGCGCACCATAGTTGGCGATATGAACCCTAACATGCCAATTCTTGCATGGGATGGAAAAGGTTCGCGCCTTTTGTGCATTTATACTAAAGAAGGCAAAACCTATATGTTTGTGTATGACGTGATTGCCAACATTAAACGGTTTCAGCAGGAGATAGAAGGTTTTGACCAGATACTCGATGCAGGTTTTATTTTTAACGCCAATACGCTTTTGTTAAGCGCTGTAAATAACGGCCACAGCGATATTTACACATATAGAATTGATAACGGCGCCATCAAGCAAATAACAAATGATGTATATGATGATCTCGATCCAACATTTGTTTCCTTTCCGGGAAGGCTGGGCGTAATTTTCGCTTCCAACAGGCCGGGTGTAAATGCTTCAAACGCAGACACCGTATTGCCGAGCCGTAATCATTTCAATATTTTTCTTGCCGATATTAATAACAACAGCGAATTCAGGCAAATAACCCAGCTCACCAACATGAAATATGGCGATGCCCGTTATCCCATGCAATACAATCAAAATCATTTTACGTTTGTAAGCAATGAAAACGGCATCAATAACCGCTGGGCAGGATTCTTTACTACGCAAACCGGCGGGCTGGATACTTTATATTATATCGGAGACGAAGTGCTGCGCAATCCCGGCCCGAAAGAAATGGATTCAACATTGCTCGCATGGCAAAAAGCTGAACCGGATAGCATAAGCTATTTTAAAATTTACCAGGACAGCACTTATACTTTTCCTATAACCAACTATCAAAGCAGTTTACAGGAAACGAGGGTAGCCGGTAATAACGACCAGGTAAGTGAGGTGCGGCAGGAAGGCGAATATAAATTTTTATACAAACTGCGTGTTGATTCTACCACACTGCGCAAACGCAATATAAACGCAAGGCCCACCGATTATGTGCGCAGGATGATAACTGCTGAAAAACTGGCAAGCGGCGCCAATGTGCAGGTGGAAGAAGAAGCACAGCCTGAAAATAAAAGCCAGTTTCAGAATGAGTTTGAAGATGAGAAAAGAGATTCTTCTGCGAATTCAGGAATTGAGCGGCCAGCTAATGATCAATCATTGCCGCTCGTGCCACCGCGCATAAACTATTTAAGCAAATCCAGGCTATTTGACTACAAGAAGAAATTTGAAGCAGATTATGTATTGGCGGGCGTTACCAACAATATATTGATTAACCGTTACCAGCCTTTTGGGGGTTACAATCAAACCGGGCCTATTTATTTAAACAACAGTGATGCGGTAAGTTTCACCTTCCGCGTGGGTGTAAGCGATATTATGGAAGATGTGAAGCTCATAGGCGGTTTCAGGCTGGGCACTTCATTAACGGACAAGGATGTGTTTGTTTCTTATCAGAATTACAGAAAGCGGATTGACTGGGGCTTAACATATTACAGAAGTAATATAACCAACTATAATGGCTTCTTCAGGGGAACCGACTCTATGGGAAATGACAGGAACTATATAGACAACATGGTAATCACCAATATTTACCAGGCAAATGTTTCCTATCCTTTTGATGAAACCAAGCGCATAACCATGACGGTTGGCCTGCGAAAAGATATTGGTGTTTTACGCCCGTTATATCTTGGCAGTTATCCTAATCCGGCATCCTTAAAAGAGAAAGATTCTGTTTCCAATACGGCGCTGGCAAGGCTGGAATATGTGTATGATAATACCATCAACCCAACAGAAAATATATGGAACGGCCTGCGCTGGAAGATTTATACCGAGTTCTTTTTGCCAACCAACAAGAGTTCAGAAACCATGAAAACCCTGATGAACGTTGGGTTTGATGCACGGAACTATGTAAAGATTTACAGGAATTTTATTTGGGCCGTGAGAGGCGCCGGCGATTTTTCTTTAGGCCAGTCAAAACTCATTTATTATCTCGGCGGTACCGATGGATGGGTTTTTCCAAAATTCAATGAAAGGAATACGGCAGACCCAACGGTACGGTATGCATTTCAAACATTGGCTTTAAACCTCAGGGGATTTGAACAAAACGTTGCAAACGGCAGTAATAACCTTGTGCTGAACAGTGAATTAAGGCTGCCCGTTTTCTCAACATTTTTTAACAGCCCTATCAATAATGCTTTTGTAAGAAATTTTCAGTTGGTACAGTTCATTGACCTGGGCACGGCCTGGAGCGGCCCGCTTAGTAATATAAAACGACCCACTGTTATTTATCCCGGGCCAAGCGGTGATTTTGGCGGTCCTAACCCTCTTTCTGTAAGGGTACGTGCCGGTGGCATTGGCCCTTTTGCAGGTGGTTATGGTTTTGGCGCAAGAAGTACTTTGCTGGGTTATTTTTTAAGGGCAGATGTGGCATGGGAAATGCGTGGCATTTTCAGGGGAAGCCCTATGTTTTATTTCTCCCTGGGATTTGATTTTTAGAATTGATAAAACGATTTTAAAACTGCCGCGGTGGTAAAGCCTGCGGCAGTTTTTTTATGGTGAAATAAACGATGCTGAGAAACGAGGCGAACAAAAAGGTAAACACCCAAACGTTAAGGCTTTGTACAGGATGATGAATGTGATGTGTTGAAGCTTTTAAAAGCCCCGCCGGGTCTGTTACAACATCCCAGCTATTGAAACGCAGAAACCGCCCGATGTAAATGCCGTAACCGCATGCCACAAGAATAGAAAGCATAATGCCATTCACATATTTTCTATTGCATACTTTTCTTATAAATTTTTCAACGCTGAACAAGGATAACATGCACAGTAAAATACCATTCCATGCACCGGAAACCACCAGCATCAGGTCAAACCAAATTGGCACCAGTGGCCTGTGTTCAAAATGGAAAATATCTGTTACGAGGTATGGTGCATTAGGCAAAAACAAAAGCCATAGAATAAAATACAAAACGCTTTTATAGTTGATTGTCACCTGCTTTTTTAATAAGCTGCTGAAGAAAAGCGGAACTGTTGCCAGGAATAAATTCCAGGGGTAAAAGAAGTAGGCAAGTTCTCCTGTGTAAAATGCACGAACAAAAAGCAGCGATAGTGTAAAGCCTAATGAAATAAGAACAAGCTTTTTTGTGTCGCTTAATTTTTTCAGTTTCATATAAATATTTTTCAATTAGCTTTTTAAGAGCGGCAATATTTTCGGGATAAAAATGATTAGTCCTGTAATTACACTTGTGATGGATGCAAATAGCACGGCGCCTGCTGCAACGTCTTTTATGATTTTAATGGAAGGATGATAGTCTTCATGAACATGATTGCATAAATGTTCAAGTGCGGTATTTACCATTTCCAATGCAATTACCGCAGCAATACAAAACAATATTAGTATCCATTCAACAGCAGAAATGTGCAGCCAGAAAGCTGCAACTATAGCCAATAAAGCGGCTGCGGCCTGTATTTTGCCGTTGCGTTCTGTTTTAAAAAAATAACCTATGCCGCTGAAGGCTGCAGCGAAGGTTTTATTCAATGCCTGCCGGTAAACAACAGTTTGGGAATCATCCATCATTATTCTTTTATTGCTTAATGCCTTGTTTTATTGTATTGAAAAGTTTTCAGCACTATCCATATAATTCCAATATAGGCGATGATGCCCAGCGTAATTGTAAAATGCAAATCGGCTTCTCTTAAAACCGGCAGGGAAAGCATGGAGCGAAGCGCTACTTTAATTGGTAACATAACTGTTTGTTTTGTGTTTCGAATATCAAATGTAAGAATAGTTTAAAAAGTACTTTGTATTTCAAAGTTTATTAACAAAAACTTTTTATATCATCTTAATTTTATATAGTTGCATTTGCCGGTACAGCGCTGCCATACCAGTTAATTTTCCGGCTTGCATACATGGCTAAGGCAAGAATGCAGAACAGGCCAATGCTTCCTACCAACAACGCTGTATCTTCAAGCCTTATCAGCACAAATATGAACCCGTAAATGGAACCAATAGAGCCTGCAAAAACACTTGCTACTTTCCAGCTTTTGAAATGGCCTTTTGCATATAGCGTTATTAATAAAACAGTTGCAATTGATGCCTGGAGATAAGCAAAATCAAATTGCAAAAACTCGCTTATTGATAACAATAATGTATAAAAAACAATAAGCGCCAGGCCAACCAATACATATTGCACCGGATGAAAAGGTTTCTTTTGCATAATCTCAACAATAAAAAATAAGGAGAATGTTAAGCCGATGAATAACAATGCATACTTAACACAGCGCATTGTTTTTGCATATTGATCCGTAGGCTGCAAAAGGCTCACACCAAATGTGTAATCATTCTTTTTAAAATTGAAATCTTTTACAACTGTATTGAATGGAAGATTGGCTTTATTAAAATTCCAGCTTGCTTCAAAACCTTTGTTATCGAGTGTTCGTTCTGCTGGTAAAGTATTGCCATCGAATGAAGGACTGTTCCAATTTGATGTTATATTGAATTCACTGTTACCAGCCAGCGGCGCAAAATGTAACTGGCCACTGCCTTTTATTTTTAACGGAAGTTCAAAGTTTACTTCCTTGCCTATATTATCTGCTGATAAATGTATGGGCGATGATAAGCCGGTTGTATCAATTTCATCTGTTGGCAGCCCCGCAGAAAGATCATAGGCTTGGTTGTTTGCATTCACAATAACTTTCTGCTGAATGCCTTTAAAATCTGAAATACCAAAACATATTTTTGAATTGGCCCAGTTAATTGTTGATGCATCCACACCCTCCGGCACCCCTATTTTAAAATTACCTTTTGCCTGTAATGCGCTGTTATATAAAAGCACACTGTAAATAGAACGTTTTCGCTGCTCTGCTGTAACTGATCCATTTACATTCAGGTTTTCAGGAAGAATTAAAAAAGATTTTTCCTGTACAATCGTTTTGCCATTTGATTGGGTTGTTACACTGTAAGGAATGTACAGGTAAGGAAACGTGATATTTTGCTGTCCCGCCCATTTGCCGCTTACCTCGTTTTTTACTTCTTCCTGCCGCGCCTGTCTTTCTTCAACAAGGTTGGAAACAAATACGGTTGGTATCAGCATTAGCAGGATAAGGCCTGCGGTTGTAACTGCTTTTATCCATATTTTATTGGCGTATGGATTTGCGCCTGGCTGTGCAGGAGCCTGCATTGAATTTTCGTGCATGGTATGTGTGTTTTTGTTTGATGATAAAAAATAGAGGTTGATATATTTCAGGTTACATAAAAAAGCAATAAGGATGGACGAGAAAACAAAGGCAAAGCAAATTGCGGCCGCTTGTAAAAATGACTGCACGGAACTGTATTCGCTGAAGGGGTTATCAATTATAAATGCTGCTGGCAATGTGTAAGCAGCAGCAATAATTAATAACAGGAATATAAAAATTGATAAACTATCGGCGTAGCGGAATTTAAATTTTCTTATCAGGGGCACGAATATCAGCAACACTAAAAATGCGGGTACGCTGCCAACAGTTGATGCCAGAAGAGAAAAAAATAGTGCTGTCATGCTATCGGAAAACCCCGTAAAAAGCGAATAAATAAATATTTCAACCGACAAAACAAATGCGGAGCAAAGCCAAAGCCTTAATGAAATAGATGAAGATGATACTTTTGCATTCATTTTTAAAAGTACTTTGAAGTTCAAAGTAAATAGGTAAAAAAATTTTATTCTATGTTCTTAATCATTTTCTCCAACGCATCCAAATGTGCACGAAAAGCTTTTTCACCAGATTTTGTGGCTGAATAAAGCGTATTGGTTTTACGGCCAATAAACCCTTTCTGCACTTTTATATAACCGCTTTCTTCAAGCGCTTTTATGTGGCTGGCAAGATTTCCATCTGTAACATTTATCAACTGTTTTAAGTCATTAAAATTGATAGATGCATTTACCATAAGCGCACTCATTATGCCTAACCGTATGCGGCTGTCAAAAATTTTATTTAAGTTCTCGATTGGATTCTTCATGCTTTGCTTCTTCAGTTGCGTTCATATTTCCACCACATAAACGTACCATATATGATATGGAGTAAGCCAAAACCTGCAGCCCAGAAATATAAACCATATCCCATGAAACATAAATTGATAAGGCCTAATAAAATTTCGCCGAATGCAAGATACCTTGTTTCAGGAAGCGTGTATTTACTGGCATTTAGCATGCCGAGGCCGTAAAATATTAAGCAGCCGGGCGCAATAAAACCAAATACACCGTTATTAATTAATGCCAGCAAAAATATGCCGCCGGTAATAACGGGCACTGTTACATTAATAATAAGGCGTTTTGCCGTGGTGCCCCAAATAGGCGTGTTTGTTTTCTTACTGCGTTGATATGTAAATATAAAAGCTGTAACCAATGCTGCAATAAACGTTAGCATTGCAACCTGGAATAAACGGCTATGCAAAAAATCGCCATAGAGGATGGAATCGGCATCAGCCAGTGAAGCCTTTAAATTATGCACGGCCCGTTTATTCCTTTCAATTATATCTGCGGAAACTGTTGCGCCAATTAAAGCGCACACACCAGCGGAAATACCGCTTAAGCCGCTCAGACTTATAAAACGGCTGCTGCGCTCCATCATTTGTTTTATATCATGCAGATCGCTTGAAAGCTTTTCAGATTCATTCATAAAAGCACTTTGAGAAACAAAGTAAACATGTAAAATTT
Source organism: Parafilimonas terrae (assembly GCF_900115755.1). Classification (GTDB taxonomy): domain Bacteria; phylum Bacteroidota; class Bacteroidia; order Chitinophagales; family Chitinophagaceae; genus Parafilimonas; species Parafilimonas terrae. The sequence continues at coordinate 262,904 of NZ_FOXQ01000005.1, read as the reverse complement.
ACTTATCAAAAAAAATTACTGCAGGTGTACGGAATTTTTCCGCACACCTGCAGCTAAAAGAAAATTATAAGAATACTGTGCTTACTGCAACACTTCATTAAGCTTTTGTTCAAGTGCTGGGCCGCGCAGGCCTGATGCAATAATCTTTCCCTGCGGATCAATCAAAACATTAAAAGGAATGCCGTCAAAATGATACAATGAAGCCGCTGCGCTCGGCGATTGAAGGTCGCTTATATGCGTCCAGGCAAGATGGTCGTCCTGGATGGCTTTAAGCCAGGCTGTTTTGTCATCGTCCAGCGAAACGCCAAGAATATCGAAATTTTTATTCTTAAACTTATTATAGGCTTCTACTACATTTGGATTTTCCTGGCGACATGGGGCGCACCAGCTTGCCCAAAAATCAACCAATACATATTTGCCTTTAAAATTACTGATACTGATTTTTTTGCCATCCGGCGTAGCCATGGTTAAATCCGGCGCCTGCTGGTTTAGCAATGGATAATCAGCATTTGGATTAGCCTGCTTGGCGAGGTCTGTTTTAAAGCTTTCCAAACCTGCATGTTGTGGAAAACGTTTGGCTGCACTTTCTGCTAACCCTGCCAGTGCTTCCGGCGCCATAGCGCCTCTTGCCCTGTCTAAAACAAAACAAACAACAGCCGGGTTTTTAGAATTGTTGATGGTAGAAGATAACAGGTTGCCCAGCGCAGTTATGCGATTGGTATAATCCTGTTGCAGGTTTTGCACATAGTTTGAATCTTTCGCAGTTTCTTCTGTGAGCGCATTTAATTGCTGGTAAGTAACAGCCAGCGCAGAATCTTTCTGAAAATAATCTTTTATAAAAGTATACAGCTCTTTTGTTGCCGCAGAACCTGTTACTTCAGGGAAATGAAAACCATTAGGGTCAAAATTTATTTTAATATCCTTTGCATCATTTATCAAGATAACCGTTGGATTATTTTTAAACCCGAGCATAAATAAATTCTGCTGAGAGGAACTTCCTTTTAAAGTATAGTTGCCGTCTTTATCAACTTTAGCCGAATCAAGTTTTTTTGTTTCGGGCGTGTTGTAGGAAAGCTCTTCGAGATAAACGCTGTCTGACTGAGGGTTTGTAATTTTACCACTTACTGTAAAGTTTTCACCGCCATCATTTTTGCATCCCGCAAACACTATCAGCGCAACTGCAACCCAGGTTAGATATTTCATTATGTTGAATTAAAGTCAAAAATTTAAAATAAAAATGTGCAATCTTTTAATGCCTGTTTTTTAAGATTTTAATGCATCTTCCAGCAACTGCGTTACAGATTTCAGGTCTGCCCTCCCCTTGCTCAGTTTTTTTACTTCACCAACAAACAGGCCAATCAAACCTTTCTTACCTTTTTTATATTCAGCTACTTTTTCAGGCATTTTATTAATAACCGTATTCACCCATTCCTGCAATTGGCCTGCATCGCCCGTTTGAATAATATTAAGCTGAGATGCAAGCACAGCAATGCTTTCAGTATTGTTCTTTATAATAGCAGGCAACAATTTTGATGCTGCATTTGAAAAACTCACTTCCCCTTTATCTACAATTTCAATCATCTCTGCAAGCCTGTTTGCCGAAACGGTATTTAACGAAATGCCTTCTTCGTTTATCAATTGTTTAATGGGGCCGTTTATCCAGTTGGCCGCAGCTTTATAATTAGTTGTATGCTGAATAACCGATTCAAAATAATCTGCAATTTCTTTTTCCAGTGTAAGCTGCGCAGCATCGTATTCGTTTAAGCCAAATTCAGTTTGATACTTTTTATATAATACCTGCGGCAATGCCGGTAAATTATTTTTTATGTTGATAACATATTCATTGCTTAAACTGACTGGCGGCAAATCCGGCTCGGGAAAATAGCGGTAATCGTTTGCTTCCTCTTTTTCGCGAATGGCGAATGTGGTATCGTTCGATGCATCAAAACTTCTTGTTTGCTGGTAAATTTTTTCACCCCTTTCAAGCATACCAATCATACGGTCAATCTCAAATTCAATCGCCTTTCTTACGTTGCGTATGGAATTTAGGTTTTTTACTTCAGCCTTGGTGCCCAGTTTTGTTTCACCTTTTAAACGAATGGAAACATTCGCATCGCAGCGCATGCTGCCTTCTTCCATGTTGCCATCGCATACATTTATCCAGCGTACGAGTTTTCTTAATTCAGTTACAAATAATCCTGCTTCTTCTGCGGAATGCATATCGGGCTCGGTAACAATTTCAATTAACGGTGTACCGGCGCGGTTTAAATCAATGTAACTGTAATCTTCATCCATATCATGAATGCTCTTGCCGGCATCTTCTTCCAGGTGAATATGATGCAGCTTTACATTGCGTTCGCCCGTTGAAGTTTTTATAGTTACAAAACCAGGCCCGCATATAGGAACTGTGTGCTGTGAAGTTTGAAAACCTTTTGGCAGATCGGGATAGAAATAATGCTTGCGGGCAAAATAATTTTTTTGATTGATACTGCAGTTACAGGCTATGCCCATCATAACCGCGTATTCAATTGCCTTCTTATTTGTTTTGGGTAAAATGCCCGGATGAGCCAATGTAATTACACCAACATTTTCATTGGGGGCAGCGCCATAACTGTTGGCATCACTGCAAAACAATTTGCTTTTGGTAGATAACCGTGCATGCACTTCAAGCCCAATGACCGCTTCATATTTTTGCGCTGCTTCACTCATGGGTGGCAAAAATATACCTTTAGTAAGCAATTGTTTATTAAAAGAAATGTATAAATCTGAATAAAACTAAGGCTTTGCAGATTTCATGGAATGAATAAAGTAAACTTTTGTTTACATTTTGTTACGGTTAAATTCAGATGATCTTACAAATTACATTTGTGCCATGAAAATTTATTTCAATCGTTTCTTCGTATTTATTTGCTGTGCAATTGTTATAGTTTCCCTTTGTTCCTGGGGGTTTTATGCGCATCAGACTGCCACACAGCTTGCCGTATATAAATTGCCGAAATGTGTGCGCCTTTTTTTCTTTTCCAATATGGATACGATTGCTATTACATCAATCAGGCCGGATAAACGCCGTTATATTGACAGGAATGAAGGCCCGAAGCATTTCATAGATATTGAAAATTATGGCAACGGCGCCATGCTCTATATGCCGCGGGATGTGCAGCCTGCTGTTGAAAAATATACCTGGGATACTTTAAAAAAATATGGCTTTGTGCCTTACCAGGTTTTAATTGAATATGATTCGCTGGTGAATGCTTTAAAAAGAAGTAATGCAGACAGCATTGTTTTTTACGCGGTTGACCTGGCGCATTATATTGAAGACGCCTGTGTGCCGTTGCATACAACCAATAATTATGATGGCCAGCTTACCGGCCAGAAAGGTTTGCATGCTTTATGGGAATCAACCATTCCTGAACTCGAATTGAGCCATTATAATTTACATTCAAAACACAAGGCTGCATATATAAAAAATAAAGGTGAAACTATTTGGACGGCCGTAAGAAGGGCGCATGCTTTATTGCCTGAAATGTTTGAAAAAGAAAAGGAAGTTGCCAAGAATTTTCCAGACAGTTCCAAATATGAAGAACGCATGTATTATGGCCGCAAAACAAAAGTTTACACTGATGCTTTTGCCAAACAATATGCGGCAGCTTTAACCACCACTGTAAATGATCAGTTGAATTATTCCGCTAATCTTGTCGCAGATTTCTGGTATTCTGCCTGGGTGGATGCAGGCAAACCAAACCTTAAACATCTTTATAAGTTTAACCGCAGTGAAAGAAAAGGTTTGCGTAAAGAATTGAGAGATTACAGGAAAAATGATTTGCTACAGGATGGTTTGCTGAGGGCACACAAAGAAGATTGATTCAGAAAGAAATTTGGTTTCATTATTGCAACCAATTGCTTTGAATAATTGTTTTAAAAACCCTGACCCTTAAAATCAGGCTATTTAAAACTTTAATTCAGAATGATAAAAGATTTTCCCGGTGAAAAATGGAAAAAAGTAGAGTTCAGTTTTGACTTTACAAACAGAATGGAACTATTTGTTTCCAACTTTGGCAGGCTTAAAACCAGCAACAGGTACACTGACGGCCGGTTGCTGAACGGATCAAAAATTAACGGCTACAAAATTATACGGCTTAAGCTTTTTAAACCAAGGTTGCCTAAAACACAGGCTGCAATAGACCGCCTTCAAAAACAGGTTTTGCAGGTTACAAAAGAAATAACGCAGCTATCTGGGGTAAGGGGCAATAAAAAAACGGTGAAGGAAAAAGAAGTGCTTCTTAAATCACTTAAAAATAACCTGGCGCGGGTTTATAAGCAGGATGGCAAATACCGCACTATTAATTTTCATGCACTGGTGCACAGGCTGGTAGCAGATTATTTTCTTCCGGTAGCCACATCGGGCCAAACCAAGGTTGCTCATATGGATTATAATAAATTAAACAACCGTGCTGCCAACCTTAAATGGATGACACCTGAAGAAAACTACAGGCACCAGCAAAATAGCCCTTATGTTATTCATGAAAAACAACAACGGAAACTTGGGCTTAGCGCAGCAGGAAGAAATGAAAAGCTTACGGTAACCAAAGTAATGCTGCTGAAAAAACTGCTTAACCAGCAAAAGCCTGTGAGGCAGCTTGTAAAGCAATTTAAAATAAGTGATATGCAGGTTTACCGCATTAAACGCGGCGAAAACTGGGGGCATATACCTGCGGCAGAATAAAAATTAATTCTTTTTAAGAATCCCTCTTTTGCGGCGGCTTATTTTTAGGTTGGTTGGGATTTTGAGGTGGCCGCAACTGCGGTTTGCCAGGCTTTTGATAATGAGATGGCCGTTGTTGCTGCAGTTTTTGTTGTTGGTTTTTTTGCGAAGCCGGTCCTTGCTGCTGCCCTTTTTTTTGGTGTTGCTGCTGTGGTTGTTTTCCCTGTCCTTCCCTGCGCTGCTGCCTTTGTTTTTCTTTATTACGCTGCGAGGTTTTTTCCAGGTTGCCGATAGTTAAATGGCCCACCACATCAACAAAGCCATGTTCCACTTCTTTTGCAGGCGCCAGTTCAACCGGCTGAAGGTCATCCACTTTTATACCTTTTGCATTTAGCTGTTTTATTTCCTTTACCCGGCGAATCGTTAAAGGGTAATGTTTTGCGCCTCCCTGCAAAATATACCACATCAGGTTTTTGAAAATATCCTTTTTAATTAAAATAGCTGTGCCTTTCGCTGTTTCCAGCACATCGGCATTATCAGGAAAATATTGCAGGGCATCCAGGTAAGTATCCAGCTCGTAGTTTAAACAGCATTTAAGCCTGCCGCACTGGCCGCTTAATTTGGTTTGATTAATAGAAAGGTTTTGATAACGTGCTGCGGTGGTGGTAACGCTTTTAAAATCAGTAAGCCATGTACTGCAGCAAAGTTCGCGGCCACAACTGCCAATTCCACCTACTTTGGCGGCGCCCTGGCGAATGCCCACCTGCCGCATTTCAATCTTCAGTTTAAATTCGCCGGCATATTGTTTTATGAGTTCACGAAAATCAACGCGGTCGTCAGCCGTATAAAAAAAAGTGCCTTTTTTGCCATCTGCCTGAATTTCCACTTCAATCAGCTTCATGTCAAGGTTCAGGTTTTTGGCAATAATGCGGCTTTTCATCAGCGCCTCTTTTTCCCGGGCTTTATTTTTATGAAACAGTTCCAGGTCCCGTTCATTGCTAAGGCGCAATATTTTCTTCATATCAATCCCGAACTCGCTGATGTTTTTCTTTTTCAGTTGTAACCGCACCAGTTCGCCGGTAAGGCTCACTTCGCCCACATCAAAGCCATTTACGCCTTCAATGGTAACCATGTCGCCCTTTTCAAAATATTGAAGGCTGGCATTGCGGTAATAATCTTTGCGGCTGCCCTGGTTAAAACTCACTTCCACAATTTTGCAGGCGCTGTCTGTATCGCTCATCGGCAGGTTCCAAAGCCAGTCATGCACATTCATACGGTTACAACTGCCAGTGTTGCAACCGCCATTGCTTTTACATCCGTTAGGTTTACCCGTGCCACAATTGCCACATCCCATGTATATGTTCAGTTAAACAAGTAAAATAATAATTATTTTAATGAAGATTTTTGGGTTACCGGCAGCAGAACGGGTATTGGACACGGTTGCGTCGCATCACTTCAACTGCATGAATGCTGTTGAACTGTAGTGTTTATATTTAAAAAACGTTTCATTAATGTATAACGTTTGTATTTGTAAACTCTTTTTGCATTTGAAACCGCAGCCGGGATATATTCCCCCAGCCGCAGTGTGCGACGCAACCGTGATGACCATTGTTCATTGGCCGGCTCCACAAAAACTCATCTTCACATATTGCAAATATTAAAAATATTTGCAATCCTAAGGCGTTAAAATTAAGGCATTGTTTCGTATAAGATGATATAATTTAATGGTTAACGCATGAAAAAGCATTTTCGCATTCGCATTGCGCTCAATGTAATATACAGCTTTGTTCAGCTCTTCTATCATTGCCTGCTGGTGGTTTACCTGGGCAAATTTATTGAGGCGCTCTGCAAAATCCCTTTCTGTTTCGGCGACAGAAACGGCATTATTACCGGCAAAACGTATGCGGATGCTTTGCTGTAAGAGGTGAATAAAATAGAGCAAAAACTGTTTTTGTTTTTCGCGGCCAAGTTTATTAACCTCGTCAATCCATTTTACCTGGGCTGCCGGGCCATTTTTTAAAATAGCATTCAGCCATTCGCGCAGCAAACTCTGCCAGTCTTCGGACGCATTTTGCAGTAACTGCAATGCTTCGCGATAATTTCCCTGCGCAATAGCAGCGGTTTGATGTGCTGCAGCGGTATCAATGTTGCCGCGTTTTATCAAAGCTTCTGCAATATCGCCGGTGTCGGGCGCATTTATTTTTACAAGCTGGCAGCGGCTTAAAATGGTTTGTAAAATGAGGTCTTCATTTTCGGCAACCAGGATGAACAGCGTATTTGCAGGCGGCTCTTCAATCAGTTTTAAAAGTTTGTTGCCTTCTTTGCCAAGGTATTCAGGCATCCACATTACCAATACTTTATGTTCGCTCTCAAAACTTTTAAGGTTCAGTTTGCGGATGATGTCGTTGCATTCTTCTGCCGTAATATTACCCTGCTTGTTTTCTGCGCCGATAAACTGCAGCCAGTCGTACACATTGCCATAAGGCATTTGGCCAATAAATTCCCGCCATTCTTCTGCATAATCTGTGCTGATGGGTTTATCCCCGGATTTTTTGGGAATTACCGGGTAAGAAAAATGAATATCGGGATGGATATAATTATTGGCTTTAGAAAAACCCGGTTGCTTTTGCATGAAGCCGTCGGCATCTTCCGGTGTTTTTGGAAAAACCGGTTTCATTTCTTCAACAGGTTCCCCAAATAAAGACGGCCCTGCGCTTTCCTTTGCTAAGGGCAATAAACTTATGTATTCGGCAAAAGCCAGGGCCAAAGGCAGGGCGCCGCTTCCTTCTTTACCAAGAAAAAGTAAAGCATGGCTAAGGCGGTTTTGCTCCACCATTTCCAATAAATGCTTTTTTGTATGCTGCTGGCCAATTACATCTGCGAATTGCATAGGGCGAAGTTAATATTGAGTTGCAAGTTTTAAGCTAAGAAAGAAGTTTCTTTGTTGCTTACTTTATTAAATGAAGTATATGACGCAGGAAGAAAAATTCATGAAAGCAGCCATTGATATGGCGGCAAAAGGGATTGAAAACGGCGAAGGCGGACCTTTTGGCTGTGTTATTGTAAAAGATGGCGTAATTGTGGGCAGGGGCAATAACCGTGTTATTGCAGATAGCGATCCCACGGCACATGCAGAAATAGTTGCCATAAGGGATGCCTGCAAAAACCTTGATCATTTTCATCTCACGGATTGTGAAATATATGCATCGTGTGAGCCTTGCCCCATGTGCCTGGGCGCTATTTACTGGGCACGAATAAAAACTATATATTATGCCAGCGACCGCTACGATGCAGCGGGAATTGGGTTTGACGATTCTTTTATTTATCACGAAATGAACAACGATTTTGCCAACCGGAAAATTCCGATGATAGCATTGGGTAAAGAAGATGCGATGAAAGTTTTTAATGAATGGAAGAATAAAAACAATGCATCACTGTATTAATATGTTATCATTTTCAACCGGCATTTACGTTGGCAATTATTACCTGCCGTACTATCTTGCAGCAAATGTTTTACATTGAGTATTCCTGAACTATACACAATTTACCGGCAGTATTCTTCTGTTCAAACCGATACGCGGAAGCTGAACAAGGGTGATATTTTTTTTGCATTGAAAGGTGATAATTTTAATGGGAATGCTTTTGCATTAAAAGCGCTTGAACTGGGCGCAGCTTATGCCGTGATTGATGAAGATGTTGATGCTACAGATGAACGGTTAATCAGGGTTGATGATGTGCTTGATACGCTGCAGCAGCTCGCTAAATTTCACCGCGGGCAATTCAATATTCCTTTTATTGCAATTACGGGAAGCAATGGTAAAACCACTACAAAAGAACTGGTTCATGCAGTGCTTTCATCTTATTATAAAACTTACACCACTATTGGCAACCTCAATAACCATATTGGCGTGCCACTTACAATTTTAAAGATAAAGCCCGATGCGCAAATGGCTGTGATTGAAATGGGCGCCAATCATCAAAAAGAAATTGAAAGCTATTGTAAAATAGTGCAACCAACACATGGAATCATTTCTAATGTGGGTAAAGCGCACCTCGAAGGTTTTGGCGGAATAGAAGGCGTTAGAAAAGGAAAAGGAGAATTGTATGATTTCATTCGTGCGCACAACGGCGTTGTATTTGCTTTTGACGATTATGATTACCTGCACGAAATGAGCAAGGGTATTAATAATATAACCTGGTATGGCACAAAAAACGGAATTGTTTGCGGACAGGTAAAAACTTCGGAACCATTTCTCGAAGCAGCAATTACAAAAGGTGCATCATTCGCCTCTATAAAAACAAACCTGGTTGGCGATTATAACCTTCCGAACGTTTTGTGCGCTATTGCCGTTGGCAAATATTTTAATGTACCGGAAGAAAAAATACAAACTGCTATTGAAAGTTATGCACCGTCTAACAGCCGGTCGCAGTTAATAGAAAAGGATTCGAATAAAATAATTCTTGATGCTTATAATGCCAACCCTTCGAGCATGAAGGCCGCTATAGAAAATTTTAAAAACATGCATGCTGATAACAAGGTTTTAGTATTGGGTGGTATGATGGAATTAGGTGAAACAAGTGTGCATGAACATGAAAATCTCGTTAATCTCATTCAGAAGAATCATTTTGAAAATGTGATCCTTGTTGGCGGCAATTTTAAAACAACACATCAATCTTTCCCTTATTTTAACACGGCTGAGGAGGCGGGCACTTATATTCAGCAACAGCAATTTCTAAACACCTCTTTTTTAATAAAGGGTAGCCGCAGCATGCAGATGGAAAAAGTTTTAACGGCTTTTGACCGGTAAAAAAATTAACTTTGCACAAATTTTTTAAGGATGGCAAAAGATAAACCATCTTACCTGCTGAGTGTTCTTACCAATCGTTGTCCCCGCTGCAGGCGCGGAGATATTTTCAAGTCAAAAAATGCTTACGCTTTAAAAGGCAGCGAATACATGAAAATGCATGATCATTGCCCTTTATGCGGCCAGGCAACCGATCTTGAAGTTGGCTTTTATTATGGAACCGGCTATGTAAGTTATGGCCTCACCGTTGCTTTTTCAGTTGCAACTTTTATTTTATGGTGGATATTTATTGGTATTTCGGCCAATGATAACCGTATTTTCTGGTGGCTTGGCTGCAATGCTGTCGTACTGGTTATACTTCAACCACCGCTCATGCGCCTGGCGCGTAGCTTATGGCTTAGCTGGTTTGTAAAATATGACCCTCATTGGGAAATACATAAGCCGGAAGACCCTGAAAGAATTGTAAAAGAGCACATGGGTAACTGGTAATATTTATTTTCGGGCTACAATCTTTTCAAAGAAAGTTTTTGAATTCATTACAGGTATCTCAGAAAAATAAAAATCATTTTTATCTTCTGTAACAATATAGCTGCAGTTACTTTCTATGGCTGAGTAATATTCAAGCCCGTCTTCAAAATCATTTATTTTTTTATTGCCGATGGTTTTTTCAACAGCACTTTGTGTTGCCGGGGCAATAAAAATATGCTGGCACAACAGGGCAATTTTCTCTCTTGCCGGTTTTGTTTTGTGTTTCTTTTCTGCAAAATAAAATGCAATGGCAAGGCATATAGGAGAAGTATAAATTTCAAAGTTATTATTGCCTGAAAGACTTAATATGCGGGCGCTGTGGGTAAAAAGCGGGTACTCTTTATTCAACACAGAAACAAGAATATTTGCATCAACAAAAACCTTCATTTTTTAGAAGCGTAGTATTCGTTTTTCAATGCTTTACGTGAACGGGATTTTGTTTGATACACAGCTTCACCTTCGGCAACCTGCCTCACCCAATCTGATACAGGAAATTCTTCGAAAGATGTATAGCCGGAAGAAGTTACCTTCTCTAAAAGAAACTCAACAAGCCTGCTTAAACTTACATTGTTCCGCTCGGCATATTTTTTTGCTTTTGTAGCAACAGCTTCATTAAAGCTCAATGTAATTTTTGCATCCATAACTTAATATTTATGCAAAAATAATTATTTATACGTATAAATTAAATATTTACTACGTATAAAGTTTACTTGTCAACCGTAAATTTATTTGCACCTGTTTTTAGCGCATATTCTTTGCCTTTCCAAACAAATTTCCCCGTAATTGTTGCCGGAAGATTTATATCTACATTCCATTTATTATCGGTTAAAACATATACTGCCTTTATATCACCTTTTGGATGTGGCATCGTTCCAGATGCATTGGCTAATGCGCCTAAATGAGGTTCAATTTTTACTTTGGAGAAGCCTGGCGCATCGCTGTCAATTCCCAAAACAATCCTGTACAATTCAATATTTGGGCTGCTGCCCCAGGCATGGCAATCCGAACGCGACCGGTTCACATCGTCCATCTCTGCCCAGGTGGTTAAACCCATTGCAAGGTTTTGTTTCCATATACCCAGCCAGTTAAGATAATCGTTGCCAAAACCGGCTTTATTTAATGCCTGGTATAAATAATACCTGAAATAAACAGAAGCAATTGCAAGCGATGAATCGTGCAGCAGTTTATTGCCAATTTCTTTTGCAATATTGTTTTCGGCAACACCTGTTATTATTGCCAGAGCATTTGCATGTTGCGAATAATATTTTTTATCCTTTGTATCTGCAAAGATTTTCCTGTTATCATCCCAATACTTTTGCTGAATGGTTTTTTTAAGCTGTGCAATTTGTTTTTCATACATAACTGCATAATCATTCATTCCAATATTCTTTTCAAGATCATAAGCAGATTCATAAGCCATTAATAATTGAAGATCGAGCAAAGCAGAATTACCGCTGCTGTCAATCGGGCCCACGCCGCTTTGCCAGCCCGGCGCTTCGGCCCAGTCTGTAAACTCCCAGTAGGGTGCATTATGCACACTGCCATCAGCCTGTTGCAGCTTATTAAAGAATGATAAAACCTGCCTTGAAACCCGCAGCTTATCTTTTACAAAACTGCTGTCGCCACGATACATAAAATAATCATGCAACATGCTTATCCATATCAAAGAAAATGTTGGAATTTCCTGGTGAATGCTGTGCGGGAAACGGCTTTCCGTAATGCCTTCCGCTAAAGTGGAATTGGCAATTTGCTGAATGCAGTTGCGCATCAGCCTGTCATCGCCGGAATTATATAAACTAACCAATGCCTGTATGCGGGCATCGCCAATGTATTGCAATTGTTCATAGTAAGGGCAATCCATATAAGTTTCATACGCATCTAACCTTGCAGTGCGCCAGCCAACTTCCAGCATTTTATTAAGCGAAGCATCGCTGCTTGAAAAAGTTGAATTGAATTTAAAAGGATAGCCTGTAAATATGCCATAAAAATCATCAAGCGTTAGTGCTTCATCTTTTGTTGTTATATCTATTGCCACATAACGGTAGGTTCTGTAAGAAAGAGAAGAAAAGGTTTGATGTTCACCGCCACTTGAAATAATTTCATCTTTCACGCCCACTATATGTTTTCCTTCAATTTCATTGCGGTTGCCCTTTTGATTTTGTGTACGCCAGTTTGTATTATTGGGTTCATCCATATATAAAGCTTCTGCGTATGTTAATTCTATGCCTGCTTCTTTTCCTTTACTGAATTGCAAAACAGGAAAAGCGTTGGTAAGAAATTCCTGGTCAATTAAAATATGTGCCTTTGTATTGGCCGCGATGGTTATAGTATGATTGCCTTTTAAAAAGTTTTCATCAACAGCTATATTTTTCTGGTCTCTTATTTTTTGCAAACGCTGCGGCGTTAATTCCATCATGGGTATAGGCCTTGGAACCAGCATCCAGCTTGAGTTCCAGTTATTGGCAGTTTTGGGATTGCCTATGAATAATTCATGTGCATTCATCCATCCGGCATCATTAAAATTTAGTGTTTCCCATCCGGCAGGATATTTATTCATGTCAATTTTTTCTGTGGCGCCGGCTGCGTAATAAACATATATCAGTTGCGGTTGCAAAGGCGAATAGGCTTTGTCTTCAATACACTTCCAGCTTTTATTCGTATTTAAAATTTCTTCTGCTTTTGTATTGCCCTGTAATATAAAACCTGTTTGAAATGAAGCCTGCCAGGCGGCTTTTACATCGCCAAAATTCCAAACCAAAGCAGCAATAATGTTATTGTCTTTTTTAAGATAAGGCGCTATGTCAACCGTTTCAAAATTCCAGTGAAAAAGATCACCTTTTGCCGGCCCCATAGAAACCAGTTCTCCATTTACAAATAACTTATACCGGTTATCTGCAGATACATGAATTATAAATTGTGAAGGCTTTTCATTCAATACAATTTCTTTTCTGAAATGATAAATGCCATAACCATGCTGATTGGTATTGGGCACATCAATCCATTTGGCATTCCAGGGCTTTGTGATAATATCAGGATTTATGCTTTGCGCATTAAAATGTTGAAATGGGTAAATAAGCGCAATCAATAAAATTATAAGCTTCATGTAGCAAGTTTAAATGAAGATAATTAATATTGAAAACGGAATTGTACTGCACTGTGCTGTTTTAATAAAGTGTTGCACATTATTAAGAACCATTTCTTTAATTTGCCCTATTGATATGAACTTGCTTTCTCCTGCCATATCCAAGCTTGTGCGCCTTCGCTACAGCAGCATTGAAGAATGGATGAGCCATCCCATAACGGCGCAGCGTGAAATTTTGCAGGACCTTGTTACACATGGCCAACATACAGATTTTGGCAGGAAGTACAACATGAAAAACCTGTTTACAGTAAAAGCGTTTAAAGAAGCGATTCCTATTCATGAGTATGATGATATAAAACCCTGGATACAAAAATTAATGAACGGCGAGCAAAACCAGTTATGGTGTTCGCCAGTAAACTGGTTTGCCAAAAGCAGTGGCACCACAAGCGATAAAAGCAAGTTTATCCCGGTTACGGAAGAAAGCCTGGAAGACTGTCATTACCAGGCCGGTAAAGATGTGCTCACGCTTTATTATCAATGTAATCCTGAAAGTAATTTACTTACCGGCAAAGGCCTGGTAATTGGCGGCAGCCACCAGGTAAACCAGTTAAATGAAGAAATATTTTTTGGCGACCTGAGCGCCGTGCTGATGCAAAACATGCCGGTGTGGGGACAATGGATACGCACGCCTGAACTTGCTATTGCATTATTGGATGAATGGGAAACAAAAATTGAATCGCTTGCACAGTCAACCATATATGAAAATGTAACATCTATATCCGGCGTGCCCACATGGACGCAGGTTTTAATAAAACGCATTCTTGAAATAACCGGTAAACAAACTGCCAAGGAAGTATGGCCCAATCTTGAACTGTATATGCATGGCGGCGTATCGTTTACACCGTACAAAGAAAATTTTAAAAGATTGCTGGGCGATGGCATTCAGTACATGGAAATGTATAATGCAAGCGAAGGTTTTTTTGCGGCGCAGGATAATCTTAATGAAGAAGGAATGCTGTTGTTTTTAAACCACGGTATTTTTTATGAGTTTATGCCCGTTGAAGAATATGGCAAACCAAATCCTGAAACGGTGGGATTGACTAAAGTACAATTGGGAAAACAATATGCGCTTGTAATTTCCACCAACGGCGGTTTATGGCGCTACCTGGTGGGCGATACTATTCAATTCACCACATTATTTCCTTTCAGGATAAAAGTTACCGGCAGGCTCAGGCATTTTATTAATGCTTTTGGCGAAGAAATTATTGTTGAAAATACCGATGCGGCTATTGCCGCAGCCAGTAAAAAAACAGGCGCACTTGTAAATGATTATACGGCTGCGCCCATTTATTTCAGCGAAAAAAATAATGGCGCCCATGAATGGTTGATAGAGTTTGAAAAAGAACCGGCCAATATGGAGCAGTTTGTGCATGAACTTGATTCATCATTAAAAAATCTCAACAGCGATTACGAAGCCAAGCGCCATAAAAACATTGCCTTGCGCTTGCCCGTTGTACATTGTTTAAAGCATGGCATTTTTAATTTATGGCTGAAGCATAAAGGAAAATTAGGCGGCCAGCATAAAGTGCCAAGGTTAAGCAACGACCGGAAATATATTGATGAGATATTGCAGTTAATGCGCTCAAATGTACAACCGGCGTAGCAGCTATTTCCATCCCCCGCCTAATGCACGGTATAATTCCACTGCGGCTGATAAGCGCTGGCGTTGTATATCTGCCAGCGTCAGCTCTGCTGAAAGCGAGTTGCTTTGCGCAGTAAGCACTTCAAGGTAATCTGCCAGGCCGCTTCTGAACAGCAACGTAGCATTACCAATTGCCTTGTGCAGTGTATCAACCCTGTTGGAAGAAATTTGCTGTTGCGCTTTTAACTTATCTAATTGCACCAATGCATTCACCACCTCGCCGCCGGCTTTTAAAACTGTTTGACGAAATGTTATTACAGCTTCATCTCTGTGTATGGCAGATACCTCATATTTTGTTTTAAGATTTCTGTGCTGCAATACAGGCTGGGCAATGCTGGCGCCCGCAGAAAAAAAGAGCGATGCAGGTATGGAAAACCATGCATTGCTTTTAAAAGCATTCAATCCGCCGCTTGCTGTAATATTTAAAGAGGGATACATGGATGCTTTGGCTACGCCCACGTTTGCATTGGCTTTCATCAATTCCATTTCACTTTGCCGCACATCGGGCCTTCGGCTTAATAATGCAGCAGGCAACCCTGTTGAAAGATCATCCCACACATACATGGAATTGATATCAGCATTCCTCGAAATTTTTGCAGGCAGTTTTCCCGATAAAATCTTAATAGCATTTTCCTGTATAGCAACCTGCTGTTCAAGCTGCGGTATTAAAAGCGCCGCTGTTTGCTTTTGCACCTCTGTTTGCTGAACGGCAAGTTCTGTTACCTGCCCTGCAGCTTTTTGCAATTGCATCATCCGCACAAGAGAATCGGTTAATGCAAGATTTTTTTGCGCAATGGCAAGCTGTTCATCCAGCATTAAAAGATTATAATAACCCGTTGCAATTTCGGCAACCAGTGTTGTCCTCACAGTTTTAGCGCCTTCATAAGAAGCAAGATAATCTGCCAGGGCTGCCTCTTTCTGCAACTTTATTTTTCCCCAGGAATAAACATCCCAGGATACGGCTGCGTTTAATGTGTAATCTTCAACATGGTTTTGCCCGATAAAACTTTCAAGGTTTTTACCATTCAAGCTATTGTTTGAAGGATTGGTGGTAAGTGCGGTTGCTGCAACATCAACAGAAGGAACATAATTCATTTTAGCCTGCTTTATATATGCCTCTGTTTCTTCAATATGCTTAACAGCAAGCTGCAAATCATAACTGTTGCTTAGAGCCGTATCAATTAAATCAATCAATGTTGGATCTTTAAAAAAGGTTCTCCATTCCATTGCTGCTATGCCTGAATCTGAAGCAGTAACGCTATCCTGAAAAGTTTCAGGCAACTGCACTGTCGGGCGCTGGTATTCTTTCCCAACAGTACAGGCGCTTATAAAAAATATAAATAGAAGTTTATACAAATGATTTATTCGTTGCATTGCTTGTTTTTTTATTATTCACTTAATGCAGGCGCTGCTTTTTTTGACGCACTGCTTACTTTTTCCTGCAGGTATTGGAATATGACATATAAAACAGGGATGATGAATACGCCAAATACAACACCGGTAAGCATTCCGCCCACTGCGCCGGTGCCAATAGAGCGATTGCCCAAAGCCGATGCACCCGTTGCCCAAACCAATGGTAATAACCCAACTATAAAAGCAAGGGATGTCATTAATATAGGGCGAAGGCGAAGCTGCGATGCCTGGAGCGCTGCATCAATGATAGATGCGCCCTGTCTTCGCCGCTGCACGGCATATTCAACAATAAGTATCGCATTTTTAGATAATAACCCCACGAGCATTATCAATCCAACCTGTACATAAATATTGCTTTCAATACCGGCAAATTTTATAAATGCATATACGCCTAAAATACCGGCAGGAATGGTAAAGATCACGGCCAGCGGAAGGATATAACTTTCATATTGCGCCGACAAAATGAAGTAAACAAACAGTATGCTCAGCAAAAACACGATGGCTGTTTGATTGCCCGTGGCTATTTCTTCCCTGGTCATGCCTGTCCATTCATAAGAATATCCTTTGGGCAATGATTGTTTGGCTGTTTCTTCAATTGCTTTAATGGCATCGCCTGTGCTGTATCCCGGCTTGGGCGCACCGTTTATATTTACAGCATTATAAAGATTATTGCGTGTAATGGTTTCAGGGCCGTAAACACGTTTCAGTTTTACAAGTGTGTTCACGGGAACCATTTCATTATTGTTGTTCTTTACAAAAATGTTATTGAGCGATGATGCGTCTTCACGGTACTGAACATCGGCCTGCGCCATCACGCGATAATATTTTCCAAAGCGGTTAAAGTCTGATACAAAACTGCTTCCGTAATAAACCTGTAATGTTTGCAGCAGGTCGCTCACATTTACCCCAAGCTGTTTTGTTTTTTCATTATCAACTTCAATCTGGAACTGCGGATTACCCACTGAAAAAGTGGTAAACGCCGCTGCTATTTCGGGCCGCTGCATTAAAGCGCCGATAAATGAGTATGCTGTTTTACCAAGATCATCAAGCGAATGATTGCCCCTGTCCTGCAGCATAAATTCAAAACCGCTTACATTACCAAAACCCTGAATCGTGGGAAATGTAAAAAAGAAAGTATTTACATCTTTTACAGCGCTTACATCCATCATCATGGAATTGGTAAGCTGGTCTATACTTTTTACTTCACCTCTTTCTTTATAAGGTTTTAACCTCACAAATCCTGCTGCATAAGGAGATGCATTGGCATTTGAAATAAAGTTTAAACCATCAACGGTGTATTTTTTATAAACAGATGAGTAGTGTTTTAAAATACTGTCGATTTTTACTGTTGCCCTATGTGTCCTGTCGAGCGAACTTCCGGGAGGTGCATTTACTGCATATAAAATAAAGCCCTGGTCTTCTGTTGGTATAAAGCCTGTTGGTGTTTGCCGTATAAGAAATATGGTTGTAATTGTTATTACAATCAATCCGCCAGCAGCCACCCATTTTCTTTTTAATAAAAATGATATACTGCTTTTGTAACGATTTGTCATTACAGAAAAACCTGCGTTGAAAGCCTGGAAGAACCGGCTGGCAAAACCTTTCTTTTTATTGCCGCTTCCTTCTTCTTCATTCTTTAAAAACAATGCACATAATGCGGGGCTTAGCGTTAATGCATTAACTGCCGAGATAAGAATGGCGATTGCCAGCGTAAACGCAAATTGCCTGTAAAAAACACCGGCAGGGCCCTGCATAAATCCAACAGGAATAAATACTGCAGCCATTACCAATGTAATAGAAACAATGGCGCCCGATATTTCATTCATAGATTGAATAGTGGCCGCCCTGGCAGGCAGTTTTGTTTGTTCCATTTTTGTATGCACAGCTTCGGTTACCACAATGGCGTCATCTACCACAATGCCAATTGCAAGCACTAATGCAAACAGGGTAAGCAGGTTAATGGTAAAGCCAAAAAGCTGCATGAAAAAGAAGGTGCCTATAACAGCTACCGGCACAGCGATTGCTGGTATAAGTGTGGAACGAAAATCCTGAAGGAATATAAACACAACGATGAATACAAGTATGAAGGCAATAACCAATGTTTCCCTCACCTGCCCGATAGATGCATCAAGAAACTCCTTTGAATTATACATGATGGTTGTTTCAACGCCTTCAGGCAGCGATGATGAGAATTCTTTGATCTGTTTTTCAGCTTCGGTAAGAATATCATTGGCATTTGAACCGGCTGTTTGAAATATAGCAAAGCCTGAAGTGGGGCCGTCATTCAAACGGCTGCTTGATGAATAAGTGAATGAGCCAAATTCAACGCGGGCCACATCTCTTAATCTTATAAAAGAACCGTCTGCATTAGCTTTAATAATGATGTTCTCATAATCTTCATTCTTATTAAGCTTGCCTTTATATTTCAATACATATTCAAATGTTTGCGTGCTGCTTTCACCAAAGCGCCCCGGCGCTGCTTCAAGGTTTTGATCACGTATGGCATTGGTAACATCCTGTGGCGTTAAATTGTTTGCTGTTAACCTATCCGGCTTCAGCCATATACGCATTGAATAATCCCTTGTTCCAAATACCTGCGCATCACCAACGCCCGGTATGCGCTGTATTTGCGGAATGAGGTTTATCTTGATATAATTCTGCAGAAAAGTTTCATCATAGGTGTTGTCTTTGCTTGACAAAGCAACGAACATGATGATGCTGTTTTGTTGTTTTTGTGTTGAAATGCCCGATTGAATTACTTCCTGCGGTATCTGGCTTACCGCTTTTGAAACACGGTTCTGCACATTCACAGATGCAATGTCAGGATCTGTTCCCTGCCTGAAATAAACTGTAAGTGTCATGCTTCCATCATTGCTTGAATTGGAAGTCATGTAAGTCATGTTTTCTACACCATTAATAGCCTGCTCTAACGGGGTGGCCACAGAACGTGCAACCACTTCAGCATTAGCGCCCGGATAAGATGCTGTTACTACAACGCTTGGCGGCGCTATGTCAGGAAAAAGCGTAATAGGCAGTGTGTATAAAGAAATACAGCCTAATAACAATAATATGATTGATACAACGGTTGATAAAACCGGGCGTTCAATAAATCGCTTTAACATCAGGAATAAAAGTTTTATTAGCTGATGAGATACACTCATCAGCCTTGCTAATTTTTTAAATGATTACTGAAAGAATTTGAAGCCGGTGAATAAAACTATATCCTGTCTAAAGCTTTATCCACGCTGTATTTCACCGGCTTTCAAATTTTATAAATTACTTATTGGCCTTGCTTTGAATAAGCTGTCTGTTGATACAGGTTGTGGATTAATAAGCATTCCATCCCGAAGGTTAGTTATTCCGGATAAAACAATTTTACTGTTGGATACAAGGCTGCTGTCAACAAAGTAATAGTTAGCTGTTTTGCCGGAAACATTGATGGGCGTGCCGGTAACCTTATTGCTGTCGCTTACTACATAAACAAATACTTTGTCCTGTATTTCGTAAGTGGCTTCCTGCGGTACCACCAATGCCGATGTATATAATTTTGGAATTCTTATTTTACCTGTATTGCCGGAACGTAAAACGCCGGATGCATTTGGAAAAGTTGCACGAAAACTTATTGAGCCCGTCGTTTCATCAAACTGCCCTTCTACTGTTTCTATTTTTCCTTTTAGCTTATATAAACTATCATTGGCCAACTGCAGTTCCACCGGCGGAACATGCTTTAATTTTTCTTCAATTGTATTGCCTTCAAACTGGTTTTTAAAAGCAATGAAATCAGCTTCACTCAAAGAAAAATAAGCATACACTTCACTTACATCTGATAATAAAGTAAGCGGCTCTGCAGAAGTTTTGCCAACAAGGGCGCCTGTTTTATACGGGATCTTTCCTATGTAACCACTAACCGGCGCTTTAATTAAAGTATAACCCACATTGATCTGTGCAGCGCTTACTATTGCTTTGTTTTGACTAATGGCAGCAACAGCGGCATCATAATTTGCCCTGGCTGTTTTTAACTGCACATCAGATATAACATTGTTATCAACGAGAGGTGTTAAACGGTCCAGCTCCACCTTCGCTCTTTGCAATGTTGCTTCAGCAGATTGCAAACTTGCTTTTGCATTATTAAGTTGCTCAATGTATGGCGCATCATTTATTTTAAATAATGGCTGGCCTTCTTTTACATAAGCGCCTTCATCCACATACATCTTTTGTAAATAGCCATCTACCTGCGGCCTTATTTCAACATTAACTTTCCCTTCTATTGAGGCAGGGAATAATTGATAAGTGGTAGCTGGCGCTGCCTTTACATCAATCACAGGCAATTGCGGCGGCGGCATAGCGCCGGTGCTGTTTTCTGCTGCAGATTCATTGCAACTGTATGTGATGCCTATAATTATTGCGCCTGCTATTAAAATAAACAGTTGACTTTGGACAATACCCTTTATTAGACGTATCATACGTTTAAATTTTAATTGTTTGTAATTGGTAAGAAAATCGCAAGAGTGCAACGCAATGTTGCATTGGTTTAACCGGTGCTGTCTTGCCTATTTGTTGTTATATAGCGAGTGTTTCAGGTTCAATGCTTATACAACAACAGTTCACTTTAAGCAATGAGGTTAACAATTTCATTTCGCAAAAGTAGAAAAGGTTATTGCGAAAACTATTTACTTAATCAAGGGAATTATTGCACTTTTAAAGGGAATTTCTTTGAAACAGTAAAGGTGTTTGCCCCGTATGTTTTTTAAAGAAGCGGTTGAAGTAAGCATCATCTTCAAAGTTCAGGTGTGCTGCAATTTGTTTTGCATTAAGCTCTCCCCAAAACAGTAAACGTTTGGCTTCGGTAATTCTTTTTTCATCAATAAGCTGCTTGGCTGTTTTGCCGGTTACCATTTTAATTGTATCATTCAAATGGCCTGGTGTAATGTAGATCATATCAGCATATTCAGCTACCTGTGTCTTGCTTAAAAAATGATCATCTACCAGCGTTCTGAACTGTTGTAATATTTTATTCTGTGATGAGTTCATCACTGCAAGTTTTGTTTTGCATGTGCCCAGTCTTGCTGCAGTAATTAAGAACGCATTTAAAAGGTTCCTGATCACTAAATCTTTTTGATGACGCAGCTCTGCAAACTCTTGTTGCATAAGGCTGGCATAGGTTTTCAGTTCATTAAAGTCTTTATTATTGATTACGGGTATCACTATCTGGCTGAACATGCATTCCCAGCAAGACAAGGTTGTTCTTACATCATTTAAAAGATAATCCTTGCTAAAAGCAATATGGATCATCTTGATATTTTTATGGCCTGTTAAATGGTCAACCTGCTCTGGTGATGAGAATAAAACAGCAGGCCCTTCCACTTCATATTTTCTGAAATCAACATTGCCGCTCATTTTCCCTTCAAGCAACAGCGCCACTTTATAACCAATGTTGCGGTGCGGAATTTTCATGCGTGAAGGAATGTTTTTATCATCTATTATTTTAATTACAAAATCAGCATCAGGCATGCATTCCTTCCAGCTCAATACAGGAATTGATGAAGTTGCGCTCATAACAAAAATTTTTAGCGAAACAAATTAAACCAACAAATTTAGCTAACAGAAGATATTTATTTGTGCGGTAAAACATATAAACTTTACAGTCATACATAAAACTTATTGTTCTATTTTAGTACATTGTTTTAATAACAATAAAATTTCCGGCTGTAAGAGTTAGTAGCTATCATTGCAGCTTATTTTTAAGTAAATAAAATATTATGGTGAAGGATAAAGTTTGCATTGTTACCGGCGCTGCCCGTGGAATTGGCGCAGCCATTGTAAAAAAATTAGCTGAAAACGGCGCCCAGGTTGCCTTTACATATATAAGCGACAGCAGCGCTGAAAAAGCTGCTGCCCTGGAAAATGAATTAAATAAAGACGGTATAAAAGTTAAGGGTTATAAAAGCAATGCTGCCGATTTTGCACAATGCGAAACTTTGGTGAATGATGTGTTGAAAGACTTTGGAAAGATTGATGTGTGCATAAATAATGCAGGTATCTCTAAAGATAATTTGCTGCTTCGCCTTGCACCGGATCAATGGAATGATGTAATAAACGTAAACCTCAACAGCGTTTATAATATGACCAAACAGGTTATTCGCCCAATGATAAAAGCAAGGTCTGGCAACATTATAAATATGAGTTCCATTATTGGTATTCGCGGCAATGCAGGCCAGGCAAGTTATGCAGCATCAAAAGCTGGCATTATTGGATTTACAAAATCGATAGCGCTTGAACTTGGCAGCCGCAATATCCGCTGCAATGCTATCGCACCGGGCTTTATTGAAACTGATATGACGCATTATTTAAAAGAAGGTACTGCCGCTGATAATTTTTTAAAAGACATTCCACTCGGCAGGTTTGGCAAAGCCGATGAAGTGGCAAACCTTGCCCTTTTTCTTGCCAGCGATATGAGCGCTTATATAACCGGCGAAGTTATAAGTATATGCGGCGGGTTAAGCATTTAGGAAGCTGTTTGAGCTAAAAGAATATTTTGTACATAGCGCTTTCCAGGTGTGAAAATTGATAAGAAATTTACAAAGCACCTCAATACTGTTTCATGGAATGAGCAATTTAAACAGCTTCCGGCAATTGTCTTTTTATTGTTAAGTTTCAGGTAGTTTTTTGGCTGTTTTCTCATTGTGTTTTTTATTTGCAGCTCCAAATGAAGGTTAGAAAAATCATAGCGGTTATATGTTTGGTTGTGCTTTGCACGCAGGTTATACCATTACGCCAGATAGGCGCTATGCTTTTTAATAACCAGATTACCGAAGAGCTTACACATAACTCAGATTACGGTAAAAGAATCAGCGGTGAAAAAGAAGCGCATCATTTCTTTCCTGTTTTAGACATAACCGCAAAAGAGCTTGCTGCTACCAATAACCTTAGTATTTATTCCCGCTCAGTTTTGGTTAAACTGCATATTGCAGAAGTGCCCACACCGCCTCCCAACATTTAGTATAAAGCATTATAACGATTGTTGCCGCCGGTATCATTGCCGTGCATTGTTATTATTTATACTAAATCAAGAAAAATGAAAAATATTTTCAAAAATTTTGGTGCTGATTTTTCAGCATCTGTTGTTGTGTTTTTAGTGGCATTGCCGTTGTGCTTAGGCATTGCCCTCGGTTCAGGAGCGCCCTTATTTTCCGGATTAATTGCCGGTATTGTGGGCGGTATTGTTGTAGGCAGTTTTAGTGGCTCGCAATTAAGCGTTAGCGGGCCGGCTGCGGGTTTAACGGCCATTGTTGCAGCAGGTATTTTAAAAGTTCCTGCCTTTGAAGCCTTCCTGCTTTCAGTAATCATTGCAGGTATTGTACAGATTATTTTAGGCTACATAAAAGCCGGCGTGTTTGGCGATTATATTCCCACAAACGTTATTAAAGGAATGCTTTCTGCCATAGGCATCATTCTTATCTTAAAACAAATACCGCATCTATTTGGCTACGATGCCGATTTTGAAGGAGACTATGCTTTTGCGCAGCAGGATTCAGAAAATACCTTTAGCGGAATATGGCATACCTTTTCAAAAATTACTCCGCTGGCAATTATTATTGGCGTTGTTGCATTAGGCATACAGATATTCTGGGATAAAGTATTGGTGAAAAAAGGAAAGATTTTCAAGCTTATTCCTGCGCCGCTTGTTGTGGTAGTTGCAGGTGTGCTTATGAATATGTTTTTATCAAATGGCAGCTCATTGCAGTTACGCGAAAACCAATTGGTGAATATTCCTTCAGCCGATGGTGTAGGTGAATTCTTTTCATTCTTTATGCTTCCTGATTTTAAATATTTAGGCATGCCTGAAATATGGATAACCGGCATTACCATTGCCATTGTTGCAAGCCTTGAAACTATGCTGAATATAGAAGCTTCTGATGAACTTGATCCTTATAAACGTGTAACGCCAAAAGACAGGGAGTTAAAAGCACAGGGCATAGGTAACCTCGTAAGTGGCCTGATTGGTGGTTTACCCGTAACATCTGTTGTGGTTAGAACTTCTGCCAATATAAATGGCGGCGGCAGAACAAAAGCAGCAACCATTATGCACGGAATTATGCTGCTGCTTGCAGTGGCTTTAATTCCTTTCTTAATAAATCTTATTCCATTATCTGCTTTGGCAGCGGTGCTTATTTATACCGGCTATAAGCTGGCAAAACCATCTTTATTTAAAGAAATGTACCGTGGCGGTTTTGATCAGTTTGTGCCTTTTGTGGTTACTATTACTGCAATCATTTTCACAGATCTTCTGATAGGAATAGTAATAGGCATTGGCGTAGGCCTGTTCTTTGTGTTGCGCAGCAACTTTAAAACGTCTTTCTTTGTTGTGCATGATGACAGCAAATACCTGTTCCGTTTGAGAAAAGATGTATCTTTCCTGAATAAGCCCCTGCTTAAAAACAAGTTGGAACAAGTGCCGGAGAACTCATCTGTATTAATTGATATTTCAAGAGCTGATTTTATTGATAAAGATGTGATAGAAGTAATCAATGATTTCTTACAGCATGCACCTCTTAAAAATATTAAGACACACGTTAAAAAAAGCCCGGCAAAAACAAGACATGCAAAATTGAAAAGCCATCAGTTAAACAATCAATTAAATTAATATAAAATGACACCTTACGAAAAGTTATTGCTGGAAAATAAAGGCTGGGCGCATGAAATGGTAGAAGAAGACCCGGATTATTTTAACCGCCTTTCAAAGCTGCAAACTCCTGAATTTTTATGGATAGGTTGCAGCGACAGCCGTGTGCCTGCCGATAAAATCACCGGTACGCAACCCGGCGAAATTTTTGTGCACCGCAATATTTCTAACCTGGTTATACATACCGACGTAAACCTGCTGAGTGTGCTGGATTATGCAGTAAACCATCTTAAAGTAAACCATGTAATTGTTTGCGGCCACTATGGTTGTGGCGGCGTTAAAGCAGCCATGAGCAATCACAATTACGATTTGGTGCTGAACATGTGGCTGAGGAATATTAAAGATGTTTACCGTTTATACCAGGAGGAGCTTGAAAGTATAGAAGATATGGAAGCCCGTACTGACCGGCTTGTTGAATTAAATGTGCAGGAGCAGGTAATGAAACTTGCCAAAACATCTATTATTCAGCGGGCATGGAAATATGGCAACCGGCCCGTATTGCATGGCTGGGTATATGGATTGAAAGACGGCATTATTAAATCGCTGTTTGATATGCAGCCCGGTGCAGAAATGGATGCTGTTTATAAATATGACGATTTATAGGAACTATTTTTTACCACCCTGTTTTTCCTGCTGCTTAAGGTCAAAGTTTGCTTCGGCGGCTTTGGCCTTTTCAAAATCAAGCACAACACCGTTTATGCAATAACGCAATCCTGTTGGCGCCGGGCCATCATCAAACACATGGCCTAAATGTGAGCCGCACCTTCCGCACATTACTTCTGTGCGCTGCATGCCATAACTGTTATCAGGCGCATATATAATAGAGCTTTTCGAGATGGGTTTATAGAAACTTGGCCAGCCACAACCGCTTTCAAATTTTGTATCACTTTCAAATAAAGCATTACCGCAAACAGCGCAGTAATATGTTCCGGTTTCTTTTGAAAGTTCATATTCGCTGCTCCACGGCTTTTCAGTGCCTTTATCCCTTGCAACGCGATATATTTCAGGAGATAATCTTTTCTTCCATTCATCATTACTCACAACAATTTTACCGGTGTCTGTATGTGAATAGTCGGGATTATTTGTATTATTATTCATAATGGTTTTTTGAATTGTTTGTACAAGATATGATAAATATCAACTGATGATAATAGCGCAAATATTATGCAGCTCATTATTAACTGCCAGTCCTGCTGATTAATTGTGCAGAAGGCTTTTGCGGTGGCAGGTGCTGATTTTTAACTACAAGCCTTTATATTTGCCACTTACCTTAGCAAGCAAATGTTTAATATAATTTTATTTGGCCCTCCGGGCAGCGGCAAAGGCACGCAGAGTACAAAACTGATTGGGAAATATGGATTAAAGCATCTTTCAACAGGAGATTTGCTGCGCAGTGAAATTGCACAGCAAACGCCGCTTGGCCTTGAAGCGAAAAATTTTATTGATAAAGGCCAGTTGGTGCCGGATGAAGTGGTTATTGGAATGATAAGCACAGCATTGGAAACAAACCCAGATGTGCCGGGCTTTTTATTTGATGGGTTTCCCCGTACCGCCACACAGGCAGAAGCGCTGGATAAATTATTGCAGCTTAAAAAAACATCCATTGCTGTAATGCTGGCTTTAGATGTTTCAGAAGAAGAGCTGGTAACACGTTTACTTAAGCGTGGTGAGAGCAGCGGCCGTTCTGATGATACAAATGAATCTGTTATCCGCAGCCGCATTGAAGAATATGAAACGAAAACCAGGGCTGTTGCCGATTATTATAACCAGTTTAGTAAAGTGGTGCATTTAAAAGGCGAAGGCAGCATTGATGAAATATTTAATTCTATTTGCGAAGAGATTGATAAACGCAAATAACTTTTTCTAAATAACCTTTGGAAAGTTTTGACCTTTCCAAAGGTTATCGCTTTAAATAAGATCGGTAAGCTTCAGTGTTATCGCTCTCAACTTTTCCCTAGCTTCTAAATCATAAGCCTGCGTATGCACTTTTGCTTCTTTTTTTATATTAAAATATTTCCCGGTAATATTTTTTAAGTCTTCAGAAGTAGCAAGATAAACTTCTGCATCAGCACCGCTTTGTGCTGTACCAAGTGGTTTAATGCCTGCATCATTTACCATATTCGTATCGAGATAAGTTCCTGGATGCAATGCATTCACAGTTACATTATCATCTTTCAACTGTTCTGCAAGATCAAAAGTGAACATAATTAATGCAAGCTTGCTTTGCGTATAAGCCGTAACGCCATCAAAATTTTTTGTAAGCATTACATCATCAAAATTAATAGCAGACTGGCCGGCAGAACTCACATTCACAATTCGTGAAGGCGCTGCTTTTTTAATGGCTGGAAGCAACAGGTTGGTTAATAAAAACGGGGCAAGATAATTTACAGTGAACCTTGTTTCCATGCCATCTTTACCATAACGCGGTGCTGCGAAACCGGCGCCTGCATTATTAATAAGAATATTAATGAAACTATGCTTTAATAAAACATCATCAGCCAGTTGTTTTACTTCAGCCAATGAAGAAAAATCTGCAACATAGCCTTCAATATGTTCGTTTCCGCTATCGTGTTTTATTGCTGCAATAACCTCATCAAGCTTTGCTTTATTTCTGCCATGCACAATCATTGTTGCTTCTTTATCTTTTGCCGCAAGCTCAATAGCCGCAAGCTTTCCAATGCCATCTGTTGCACCGGTTATAAATATCGTTTGCATGATTAAATGGTTGCAAACAGGCCCGGTTTTTTAAAACCAGGCCTGTTTAATTTAATGATTCACCAGTTTCATAGCGCCTTCGCTGTAACGTGCGCCTGTATCGGGATGTTTTTCTAAAACTGATTCTATTGCATCAAGATCATCCGCTGTTAAGCTTACATCAACAGCGCTGGCATTTTCCTCAAGGTATTTAATGCGCTTTGTGCCGGGAATCGGTATAATATCTTCGCCTTGCGCCAACACCCAGGCCAAAGCCAGTTGCGATGGTGTGCAGCCCTTTACACTGGCTATAGCCGCAAACTCATCCACCAGTTGCTGATTGTTTTGCCAGTGTGCATCATCAAAACGCGGCAGGCTTCTGCGAAAATCATCCTGCGCCAGTTTTGTTTTATCGGTAACGGTTGCCGTAACCAATCCTCTTGCCAGCGGTGAATAAGGCACCAGCGTTATTCCAAGTTCACGAATAGTGTTTAATATTTCACCTTCAATATCTCTTGTCAGTAAAGAATATTCACTTTGCAATGCAGCAATTGGATGCACTTTGTATGCTTTTCGGATGGATGATGCCGAAGCTTCTGATAAACCGAGATAACGTACTTTACCTTCTTTCACTAAAAGGGCCATTGCGCCAACCATATCTTCAACAGGAACATTGGGGTCAATGCGGTGTGCATAATACAAATCGATTGTATCAATCTTTAAACGCTTCAAACTTTTTTCAACAGCCTCTTTTACATATTCGGGGCGGCCGTCGAAATAAGTGCCGGGCGTGCCTGCAAACCCGCTTGCATTTTCTTTTACACGAAAGCCAAATTTAGTGGCTATAAAAACCTTATCGCGGTTTGGGGCAAGCACTTTGGAGATAAGCTCTTCATTATGCCCCTGGCCATACATATCAGCAGTGTCCCAAAAATTAATGCCGAGTTCCAGCGCTCTCTCCAATACTTTAATACTTTCTTCATCGTTCCTCGGGCCATAAGCAAAGCTCATGCCCATGCAGCCTAAGCCAATTGCGGAAAGCTTTTCTCCGGTGTTTGATAGTTGCCTGTATTTCATCTGTTTATTTTTATTTTTTAATTAAGCCAGATACCCGCCTGAAACGGCTCAGCCGGACAGGGAACGCCGAATAAACATTCCCTCCTGAATGTGGAATTTTTACATGGGCGTTTCATAGTTGATATTTTATAGTGCAAAATTATACAAGTACTGTACCGGTAATTGCAGACAAGAAACAATCTTACAAGGTGCATTCTTTATTTTTTAAAGATGAAGATGAAATGCTTTTTCTGCATGTGGGCATACTTCAGGATATTTACAGCAAATAAAAATTATGGCTTTTATTGATCTTGATTCGCTGAATGAAAAAGAAGTATTTCCCGGTTATAAAGGAAGGGCAATTCATACCGGCACCAACACTTATATGTATTGGAGGATTGATGCAGGCGCAGGTGTGCCTGAACACTCGCATGTGCATGAACAAACCGCGCATGTGCTGAAAGGAACATTTGAATTAACTATAGACGGCAAAACGGAATTACTTGAACCCGGCAAGGCCGCAGTAATTCCGCCAAACGTAAAACACAGTGGCCGCGCTATAACTTATTGCGAGTTGCTGGATGTTTTCTATCCTGAAAGGGAAGATTATAAATTCTGAAATTTATAGCGACGCTTTTGCATGAAAGCCATTTGCTGCAACGGTGTTTTTTAGATCGGGCGCAGGTACTGCAGGCAAATCCATATTATGCATAACGAGTATAAACCATTCTTCACCTTTCCGCTGCATCACCAGGCTCATTAAGCCCTTCCTGTCGGGCCATGGGTTACCCATGAAATTCATTGCACCGCTCATATTCCAGATTACATCAACTGCTGCAAGCGTTTCACTTAAAAACCTTATACCGGTTTTTAGAATTGAAATGCTGCTTGCTTTAAACATAGTGGAAAAAATAGGCACATGCTGTGCCTCAATAGCTGGCCTTCCCCGAAACTGCTGGCCAAAAACATTTGTGAAATCTGCATCTTCTGTAAATAGCTGTGCAAATGCTGCGGCATCATGTATATTCCAGGCAGCTTTAAATTTTTCAATCGATTTTAAGATGCCTTGTTCAGGTGTTTTCTTTTGACTATTCATAAGTTATTTCTTGATAAAATTTTATTGACAGCATAAAGATTGCGTGATATTTTTTTTGCCTACAACGAATATTGTATTGATTGAAGAAATGAAGACATGAGTTGATAAGCAATAGCAATGCTGCCTGCAATTTGTTATCGTTCAACAATACTTTACTTCCTTTGCAGCATTAATAAATTGCAACAAAATGAATCTTGACCTAACCGGAAAAACAGCGCTGGTGTGCGGGGCATCACAGGGACTTGGCTTTGCCTCTGCCGCGGAAATTGCATTGCTTGGCGCTAACATTATTGCCGTGAGCCGCAGTAAAGAAAAACTGCAGCAGGCCATACAAAGTTTCGATACGTCAAAAGGCCAGCAGCATCGTTTGCTTGCGCTTGATCTTTCCAATACAGAAGAAGTAAAGCAATCTGTTTCCAGCCTTCTTCAAACGGTTAATACTATTCATATCCTTGTAAATAATGCGGGTGGCCCGCCGCCGGGCCCAATGATTGATACGAATCCTGCCGAAATTGAAAAAGCGTTCCGCACACATGTTATCAGTAATCAAATAACGGCACAGCTTGTTATGCCGGGAATGAAGGCTGCAGGTTTTGGCCGCATTATTAATATCGTTTCAACATCTGTTAAACAGCCGATAAACGGCCTGGGCATTTCCAATCTTGTACGCGCTGCGGTTGCCAACTGGGCAAAAACGTTAGCCAATGAAATAGCTGGTTTTGGCATTACCATCAACAATGTTTTGCCTGGCTTTACCAATACGCAAAGATTGGATTCCATTTTAGGAAAGCAAGCCAGGGAACAAGGCATTAGTAAAGAAGATTTTATAAAAAAAACAGCAGCAGCAATTCCTGCAGGCCGTATTGGCGAGCCATTTGAATTTGGCGCTGCCGTTGCATTTTTATGTTCGCCTGCGGCATCCTATATTAATGGAATTAACCTGCCGGTTGATGGAGGAAGAACAGGTTGTTTGTAGAATGAACAAATTGTATCAATATAGGTTATAATGGCCATAGATGCACAGATAAATTGCACATCTATGGCTTAAAATAAACTCTTGCAACATTCATAAATTTACAGCATCATTCCACCCGAAACTTCAATGCGCTGGCCATTAATCCATCTTGCATCTTCTGTAGAAAGGAAAGCAACTACGCCGCCAATATCATCAGCTTCACCCACACGGCCCAAAGCTGTAAGGCTTGCTATGCGCTGATTTGTTTCCTTATTATCCCTTACATGGCCGCCGCCAAAGTCAGTGGCAATAGCGCCCGGAGCAACCACATTGACTGCTATTTTTCTCGGGCCTAATTCTACCGCGAGGTAGCGTGTAAGTGTTTCTATGGCGCTCTTCATGGAGGCATAAACAGAAGAACCGGGGAAAGAAAATCTTGCCAGCCCGGATGAAATGTTTATGATACGGCCGCCATCATTAATATAGGGCAGGGCTTTTTGCGTCAGAAAAAATACGCCCTTAAAATGAATATTCAGGGCAGCATCAAACTGCTCTTCTGTTGCTTCTGTGAAAGCGCCGTAAAAACCGGTTCCGGCATTGTTTACAAGAATGTCGAAATTCGGGCTTCCTGTTTCTTTATCCAGGTAAGTTGTTAGCTCTTTAATAAAGCCATCAAACAGTTTAATATTACTTGTATCTAATTGAAAGGCCGCTGCCTTCTGGCCGAGTGCCTGGATTTCTGCCACAACTTTATCGGCTTCTGTTTTATTGTTGTGGTAGGTAATTACAACATCAATACCTTTTTTGGCAATATTGATAGCCATATTTCTTCCAAGGCCACGGCTTCCGCCTGTAATTAAAGCCACTTTGTTTTTTGTGTTCATATTCATAGAATTTGTTACTGCAAAGTTGCTTTAAGTTAGAGAAAGGTTGTTTGCATGCATCAATCCAATGTTTGCAAAATTCAAATAATTATTTCACGAGCGGAATGACAAAGGTGCAAATGAAGTTTGCCTTTTAAAGAAATTGGAAAAGTGTGCTACTTCTTCAAAGCCCAGGCAATAAGCAATTTCAGATATGTTCCAGTCAGTTTGCTTTAATAAAATTTTTGCTTCCTGTATAATGCGGCTGCCTATAAAAGCAGTGGTTGTTTTGCCTGTGTTTTCCTTCAATGCTTTATTGAGATGATTTACATGAATGGCCAGCCTTTCAGCATAATCTTTTGCAGAGCGCAGCTTTAATTTTTGTTCAGGCGATTCAATAGGAAATTGCCGTTCCAGCAATTCAATAAACAAAGATGTAACACGGGCCGATGCATTAAAGCCGTGTTGCGCAATTACAGCAGGCTGCAGCTTCTGACCGTAATGTATAAGCTCCAGTACATAGTTGCGCAGCAGATCATATTTATAAGTATAATCAGATGCTATTTCCTTTTTCATTTTGTTGAATACCAATGTGATTTCATCTGCTTCTGCATCATTTAACAGAAATACAGGAAACCCTCCCGGCCTGAAAATGGGTAATTCATCAAGCTCTACGCCGCTTTTGTTTTTTATTAAAAATTCATCTGTGAATATGCAAAAGTTTCCATGCAGTTTCTTATCGAGCGGTATCCAGTAATAAGGCACTTTGGGCGTGGCAAATAACAACGCATTTTTTTCTATCTCAATAATCTTATCAGCATATTCTGCCCGGCTTTTGCCGCGAATAAGGCTTATTTTATAATAAGCCCTGCGGTTATAAGGCATCACCGCTTTTCGTTTCACCGATTCAATTGTTTCTGCAATATCAAAAATATTGAAGTGCCCTATTTCCTTATTAATGCCCGGTGGCAAAAGCTTATTGATATTTTTACCGGTAAACCTTGCAGCCTCTTTATAAAATTCTTCAAGTGATGTGCTTTTTATATTTTTTACCATAAAAGGGATATTGCAAAATTCAAATTTACAAAATGCAGGCTTATTGCCGGGCAGATAGTGTTGAAAGCGGTATAGATTATTTACCTGCGGAAAATGCCTTGAAAATTAAGGCATGAATATTTTTATAACACCTGCACAGCTGTTAACAACTTTAAGAAAATTACTGCAATGCGGTACTGTAGTTTCGCTTTCATGAAATATTGTTTTTTAATTGCTGCATTATTATTTTCTGCTGCTGTATCAGCGCAACCGCCTATGCCGGATGACATGGTATTCAGCAGGGTTACTACAAAAGACGCAAAGGCTGCCCGATACCGTTATCTTGCCGATACGGCAATAAAACAATATTTGCTGGATCCGCTGAATGATGATAATGAAGGCGAATGGAACGATGCTTTATGGGCAATGGAATTGCTTCAATATAAAGATGCTTTTACCAGGCAAAAGCTTGGAATTGCGTGGAACAAGGCCGCTCAGCTATCAGCTTATTTTCAAAAGAATTTACTGGAAACAACTTTCTCTTTATATAAAACAGAATTTAAAACGCAGGCATTACAATTAATGCAGCAAACAAAATCCACAGCTATTTTTATACGCTGTGCAGAATATGTTTTAAGGGCCGATTCAGTAAAAGGGAAACAGGTTGTGGCTGCATTAATTAAACAAAAGTTTCCTTATGATAACAGCATTGGAATGCGGTTATTAAAAAGCCGTATTTATGCCGGCAAACCGCAACAGCGGCCGCCGATGTATGATATTTTTGATAGCAGTTTTTTGCCCGGCAAAACCGTTATTTACAGCCTGCAGCGCAGCAACCGCGATTATGCAGGGCTGGTACTCATCCGCAAACCCGATGGAACATTTTTAAAGGACCCGGCAGGCGGTTTTTTTCACACATCGCAACTGGCGAGGGCTATAACAAATTATCCTTTTTATATAACCAATGGCAATACGCCGCAAGGCATCTTGCGTTTCAGTGGGTTTGATGTATCAAGGCTCTTATATATTGGCCCAACGCAAAACCTGCAATTACAGTTGCCATTTGAAATAACAGCCTCCTCTTTTTTTGCAGACAGTAATTATATTGATTCTTCATGGAGCCTGGGTTTATATGCTTCCTTATTGCCGGCATCGTGGAAAAACTATAATAATATATATGAAAGTTTTTATGCCGGGCAAATTGGAAGAAACGCGATTATTATGCATGGCACTACCATCGATCCCCAGTTTTATAAAGACCAAACTTATTATCCGCAAACGCCGTCACTGGGTTGTTTGTGCAGTTTTGAAGACTGGAATGAAGATGGTTACAGAACTGTAAGCAACCAGCAAAAAATTGTAAATGCAATTAACGATATCGGAATTGGCGAAGGCTATGTGGTAGTGATTGATATAGACGATAAAAGATCGAATGTAGATATAAGCGAAGTGCTGCCGCTGCTGAAATAGCAAAGCGAACAGCCTGTTGCTTTCGTAAAAGCGAAACAAGCCATTATTGATTTTTGGCTTTGCCAGTTCGTTCACCGCCGTACAAAAAGGTGTTCATTATCGAACACCTTTTTCAATTTAGTCAATCCTAAACTATTAAAAAACAATTTCTTATATGCTTGGCATTTACGTTGCAAACTTCACAGGCAGTTATTGCTATGCGTTATAGTAATAGAAAAGTTCTATAACCAAACCGGGTATCTCATGTTTAAAACTTACCTCAAAACGGCGTGGCGCAACGTAATGAAGAGCAAGATGTTTTCATTTATAAACATCATTGGTTTATCAGTAGGGCTTACCTGCTGTATAATGATAACGCTGTATATTTTAAATGAAACGAGTTATGACACTTATCAAAAAGATGCAGGTAATATTTACCAGGTTGGGAGTGAATTTATAGGCCTTGGAAATTTTAAAAAATTACCGAATACACCGGCTGCTTTGGGAGAAACCATGCAGAATGTTTTTCCTGAAATAGAGCAATCCACAAGAATTGCAAGGCTTTTTGGAGAAGATAAAACATTGCTGCAATACAACGAAGGTAGCGGCAGTGTAAAATCTTTTTATGAAACCAAAGGCTACCTCGCAGATTCAACTTTCTTCAGAATGTTTACTTACAATTTTGTTGAGGGGCAACCACAATCTGCATTAAATAATCCTAATACAGTTGTATTGTCTGAAGATGTTGCCAGGAAATTATTTGGCAGCCAGCCTGCATTAAATAAAGTGGTGCATATAAGCAGCAGCACTAACGGTGATCATGATTTTATGGTTACAGGTGTTTTTAAACCCATTAATAAACCTTCGCATATTGACGGCAGGTTTTTTATGAGCATGATGGGCGGCGCTATGGAAGAAAGAATAAAAAGCCAGGGCCCCAATCTTGCAACAAATAATTACTTCTTTACTTATCTTAAGCTAAAACCCGGTGCTAATGTTGCCAACCTTGAAGCTAAATTTCCCGCGTTTATTGAAAAATATGCAGGCAACGATTTAAAGGCTGTAGGTTTTTCAAAAAAGCAATTCCTCGTTCCGCTTAAACAAATTCATTTGAATGAAGATGTGAAGAACAATGTTACGCCGGGCGGCAGCGTAACGTATTTATACATTCTCGGTTCCATCGCATTGTTTACTTTATTAATTGCCTGCATTAATTTCATGAACCTTGCTACCGCGCAATCTGCCAAACGTTCAGCGGAAGTGGGCATAAGAAAAGTATTAGGCGCACAAAAAAAATTACTGGTAACGCAATTTCTTGGCGAAGCAGTTTTAATGAGCCTCACTGCTTTACTGCTTGCATTTGCATTTACAAAATTGTTATTGCCTTTGTTTAACCAGGTTTCCGGAAAGCAGCTCGCCTTGTCGTTTACAGATAATGCCGGCCTTATTGCCACATTTGCTGCATTAGCCATAATTACAGGATTGATAGCGGGCAGTTATCCTGCATTTTATTTATCTTCTTTCAACCCGGCAAGGGTTTTAAAAGGCAAGTTCTCCAATTCACTTTCTGCCATTACACTGCGTAAAACGCTGGTGGTTTTTCAGTTCATTATTTCTGTTGTATTGATTGTAGCTTCTGTTGTTATCAACAATCAAATGAAATTTCTTCGTTCTGCCGATCTTGGATTTGAACAAAACCAGCAGGTTGTAATTCCATTGCGCAGCGGCCATGCAAAAGAAATGTACGGCGCATTAAAAGACGAGCTGCTTAAACAATCATACGTAAGCAATGTTGGCGCATCATTGTATTATCCCGGCATTGCAAACGTTGCAGATAATATTTTCTTTAAAGATGGCCAGGATATGCAGCAGGGCAAGGATGTAAAGATGAATTATGTTGATACGCGTTTTCTTCAAACGCTCGGCATTAAACTGCTTGCCGGCAGAATGTTTTCAGATGATTATTATGCACAGGATACCACAACTGCTGCTGTTGTATTGAATGAAAGCTCTGTAAAGTCTTTAGGTTTTGCCAATGCGCAGCAAGCTGTTAATCAAAAACTGCATTCCACTTTTAATAACATTACTTATAATTTCAATATTGCTGGCGTGGTGAAAGATTTTCATTATGAAGACCTTCACCTGCCCATCGGCCCTTTCGGTTTTATGTTGAATATACCGCCACAGTTTAATTATGCCATTGTGCATATTAAATCAAATGATATGGCTGCGGCTTTAAAAGCTGTTCAAAATACCTGGCACAGCCTTAATGCCTCAGAACCTTTTGATTACAGTTTTCTTGACAAGGATTTCCAGGAAAATTATGATGCGGAAAATAAGCTGTCAGCCATTGTGGGCGACTTCACTATCATCGCCATTCTTATTTCATGCCTTGGTTTGTTTGGCCTTGCCACTTTCAGCGCCGAGCAACGCATAAAAGAAATTGGCGTGCGCAAAGTTTTAGGAGCAAGTGTATCCAGCATCGTTGCTTTGCTTTCAACAGATTTTTTAAAGCTTGTTAGCATTGCCATTATTATAGCATCGCCGCTGGCCTGGTTTATTATGAAGAAATGGCTGCAAAGTTTTGCTTACCGCACGCATATAAGCTGGACGGTATTTTTAATAACTGCATTGGTTGCGCTGCTTATAGCTTTATTAACCATCAGCGTACAGGCAATAAGGGCGGCCGTTGCTAACCCGGTGAAAAGTTTGAGAACGGAATGAGGCTGTCAACGGCCAATCGTAAATCAGGCATCAAAAAAACAAACATTAGAAATCAACCGTATGTTTAAAAATTATTTGTTAACCGCGTGGCGAAATATAAAAAAGAACAAAGGCTTTTTTGCGCTGAATTTTATTGGCCTTTACATAAGCGTGGTTGCATGCATATTGATTGGTTTGATCATTCTGCATGAAACAAGTTTTGATAAATCTGCAGGTAACGATACAAACATTTACCGCATTGTAAAAGCTGTAGAAAGGCCAACGGGCAAAACCTATAACCCTATCACACCATATCCGCTGGCAACAGCCTTGCGGGCTGCTATGCCGGATGAAAAACTTATTTCCCAAATTCATTTTCAAAGCAATGCGCCTGTTTTTTTTGATAACAAAAAATTACGGGAAACAAGTATTGTTTTTGCTGATTCTGTTTTTCCCAAACTGTTTCCTTTAACAGTACAACAAGGCGATATAAAAAGAGCGCTTACGGAACCGGGCTTTGCCATTCTTACGGAAGAAACGGCCCGTAAATTTTTTGGTAATGAAAACCCTGTAGGCAAGCGTATAAAAATTTTAAATCTTGTTGACCTGCAGGTGGCTGCTGTAATAGCAAATGCGCCTTCCAATACGCATTTACCGTATAATATGATTGTTTCTTACAAATCATTGCGGCCTGAATTTATTGGCGGGTTTCCAATAGATCAGTGGGGCTTAAGCGCTTCAGGATTTACGTATATAGCATTATCCGATAAAAATAAAGTAAGCCGGGTGCAGCGTGCACTTGCTGGCATTGCCAACGATCATCTTAACAAAGATAATGACGGCACCACCACTGCATTCAGCCTGCAGCCATTGCCTGATATTCATTTCAATCAATTGTATGCTAACAGCAACCCGTCTTATACCATTAACTATAGCTATTTGTATTTAATCGGTGCTATAGGCTTGTTCCTCATTTTATCAGCCTGTATTAATTATACAAACCTTTCAACGGCGCTTGCAATAAAAAAATCGAAAGAAGTTGGCGTGCGTAAAACCATGGGCGCAACGAGGCAGCATTTAATCAAACAATTCTTATCAGAAACTTTTTTGCTTACTGCTTTTGTATTTATTGTTGCTGCTTTATCTATTAATCTGTTCCTGCCGCCGCTAAATAAATTCTTCGATAAAAATATTCCGCTTAACTGGCTGCATATAAAGAGCGCTTTGTTTTTGGCAGGTTTATGGATTACGGTATCATTGCTGTCTGGTTTATATCCTGCATTTGTTTTATCAGGTTTCAATCCTATTACTGCTTTAAAGAATAAAACTATAACGCCAAAAACTTCTGTTGTTACATTAAGAAGAAGCCTTGTTGTGTTCCAGTTTTTAACGGCGCAGGTTTTAATTATCGGCGCTTTGGTGGTGGCAAAGCAAATGAATTTTATACAATCGCAACCGCTGGGTTTTATAACGAATAATGTGGTGGATATAAGCCTTCCGGAAAATAAGCCGCAACAACTGAAATTGCTGAAAGACAAGCTGGCCGCCATACCGGGCGTAAGCAACGTTAGCCTTTCGCTTGGTGCGCCAATAGCAGATAACAATGCATCTACGGGTTTTAATGTTAAAGAAAAATATGCTTCTGAAAAGATTGATGTGG
Source organism: Parafilimonas terrae (assembly GCF_900115755.1). Classification (GTDB taxonomy): domain Bacteria; phylum Bacteroidota; class Bacteroidia; order Chitinophagales; family Chitinophagaceae; genus Parafilimonas; species Parafilimonas terrae. The sequence continues at coordinate 224,478 of NZ_FOXQ01000005.1, read as the reverse complement.
AAGTAAAAGCTTCTGATAAAAATTATTTAAAAACCTATAACCTGCAACTGCTGGCAGGCCGCTGGATTGATGATACTGATGAGCACAATATTGATCTGTCAATTCCGGATTCCTTAAAGCATTATGCTTTTGTGTTGAATGAAAAAGCTGTAAAAGCGCTTGGTTTTGCTTCTCCTGAAAAGGCAATAGGCAAGTATGTAACTTTTGGCATGTACGATATAACAGCGCCGGTAGTTGGCGTGGTGAAAGATTATAATACAACATCGCTGCACGATGCCGTGGCGCCGGTAATAATGGTTGATTTTCCTTTCTTTTATTATAACGCCGGTATAAAATTAAGCAAAGGATATTCGGCTGCCACATTAGCCGCTATTGAAAAAGCCTGGACATCTGTATATCCCGATCAATTGTTTGAAACCAGTTTTTTAGATCAGCATATTGCTTCACTATATAAGAATGAAAAGCGCACACAGCATCTATTTAACCTGTTCACTTTCCTGTCTGTAGTCATTAATATACTTGGCCTTGTGGGCCTGCTGTCTTTTATGATAGAACAAAAGACTAAAGAAATTGGCATTCGCAAAGTGTTGGGCGCTTCGGTTAAAGACATATCATTCATATTATCCAAAGACTTTTTGAAACTTATTGTTGTAGCATTTTTTATTGCTGCACCAATAGCGTGGTTATTAATGAATAAATGGCTGCAGGATTTTGCTTACAGAACATCTATAAGCTGGTGGGTTTTTGCCGTAGCTGTCCTGGCCGCGCTTGTTGTAACATCTATTGCAGTTGGCTTTCAAACAATCAAAGCGGCTGTGGCCAACCCGGTAAAGAGTTTAAGAACGGAATGATGGGATGAGATAAGGATTCGTAAAAGTCTTAGCTCAAGGCTGATAGCTAACAGCTCACAACTGACAGCTCCAAAACAACAAAAATAAAATAATGAAAAAGATCATTTCAAGTTTACTGTTATGTTTTGCATTTGTTGCGCTGATACATGCGCAAAATAATGAGGTTTCTTACTCAAGACTAAACAACGTATTTAATTTAAAAGTAAAGAACAGCGCTGAAAAATTAACGCTCACTATTAAAGGCGATGTAAAGCTTGGCGATGATGATAAAAGCATTACGTCGATATCTGATGAAGGGTACATCTATTATCGCAAAAAAGGTCAGTCGCTTGAAGTGGAAGAAGATGGCAAAGGCAATCTTTTATATACGGTTAATGGTAATAAAAAATCAACGCTGACTGCAGAAGATAAAGCGCTTGTTGAAGACTGCGTGCAGTTGCTGATTGATTATGGTGTGGATGCCGATAACCGCGTACAAAGAATATTTGCTCAAAAAGGCACTTCTGGCGTATTGAGCGAAGTGGAGCGCTTCAAAAGTGATTATGTAAAAGAAATGTATCTCTCTTACCTGTTGAAAAATCAAAAGCTTTCAAAAGATGAAATGGTTACACTGCTTAATAAGGCCAATCAGTACCTCAGCAGCGATTATTATAAAGCTGAATTACTGGATGGTGTAATGGGCCCCTTTCTTGCCGATGAAGCTACATCCAATGCTTACCTGCAAACTGTAAACAGCATTTCTTCCGATTATTATCAAAGTGAAACAGTAAAAAAATTACTCAATACATCGCTTAATGAAAAACAATACCAGCAGGTAATGACCATTGTAAGTAATATGAAATCTGATTACTATCAGGCCGAAGTGGTAAAAAAACTATTAAGCAATAATGATATTTCTGATGCAAGGTTTGCAGGTCTTATGAAGATAGCAGGCAATATGGGCAGCGACTATTACAAATCTGAGATCATCAGCGCCCTGCTTAAAAATAAAACGCTTAATAAAGACCGTTATGATAAAACGATAGCTGCAGCACAAAACATAAAGAGCGATTATTATCAATACAGCATACTCTCTGGCCTGATAGACGAAAACATTACAGATGAAGCGGCATGGAGCAGCCTGATACAATACGCAGGAAAGATAGGTTCTGATTATTACCAGGCCCAGATGCTGATGAAGATTGCTGATAAAATGCCGGATAGCGAAACCTTAAGAAAACAAATTGGCGATGCTGCTAAAAATATAAAGTCTGATTATTATTATGGACAAGTAATGCGTTCACTCGGCAGGAGAGCGGCATGAGCCGGGATTTAAATGGGTTGAAGGATGCGCAGGAAAACATGAGCTTAAAACCTGCGTTTAAATAGATCAAACATTAGATATGTTTAAAAACTATTTCCCTGCAAGGCACTTCGTAATTTATGGAAGCGCAAAGCATATTCCATCATAAACATCGTTGGCCTTGCTATTGACATGGCCGCCCTGCATTATTATAATGACGTTTGTATGGAAATGATGAATTATATAACATGATGTCAGAAGCTCGCAGCTCATAGCCTGAAGCTAAATAATACATCAGAAATAAATATCTATGTTCAAAACAACATTCAGAAACCTTTGGAAAAATAAAGGTTATAGCTTCTTAAATATTTTTGGGCTGGCCATTGGCATTGCCTGCGCCGGTTTAATTTTTTTATGGGTAGAAGACGAACTGAACTTCGATCAGTTCAATACTAAAAAAGACCAACTATATTTTGTCCGCGAAAACCAAAAGTATGACGCTTACACAGCAACATTTGGTTCAACACCGGTGCCGTTGGCGCCAGCCATGCAATCGGCTATCCCTGGCGTTGCCAACACATGCAGGTTAGGAGGTGAAGGTTCATCAAAACTTATTTCCATAGGCAACAAATCAATGTATGCCATTGGCAGTTATGTTGATGCTTCTTTGTTCAGCATGTTTACTTTTCCGTTTGTGGAAGGCAATGCCAAAACAGCTTTTTCCCAGTTGCATTCTATGGTTATTACACAGGCAACAGCAAAGAAGTTTTTTGGTACAGATAAAGATGTACTTGGTAAAACAGTGCGTGTGGATAATAAGCAGGATTATATAATTACAGGCCTTATAAAAGATATTCCCAAAAATTCAACCGTAAATTTTGAATGGGTTTCGCCATTCGATGTGTGGTATAATGAAAATCAATCATGGGCGCAGTATTGGGGCAATAACTGCTTATCCACCTTTGTTGAATTAAAGCCCGGTGTAAATGCAGCTTCAGTAAATAAATTGTTGTATGATTTTATTCAGCAACATGAACCTAAATCTATAGCAAGGCCGTTTTTATGGTCGCTGCACGACTGGCATTTGCGCGATGAATTTGATAACGGTGTGCAAACGGGTGGCGGGCGCATTACTTATGTGCATTTATTCACCACCATTGCATGGATTATTTTACTAATAGCCTGCATTAATTTTATGAACCTCTCCACAGCGCGCAGCGAGAAGCGTGCAAAAGAAGTGGGTGTGCGAAAAGTGTTAGGCGCCGGCAGGCAAAGCCTCGTCTTCCAGTTTATAACTGAAGCGCTGTTCATGGCGGCTTTGTCTGCAATGCTTGCCTTAATTCTTATGGCGCTGGTATTGCCTGCCTTTAATTTACTGGTACAAAAAGAACTTTCGTTAGGCTTAAATAGTCCGTTGCATATAGCGGCATTGCTTGCTATTACTGTTGTTTGCGGGCTGGTAGCAGGCAGTTATCCGTCATTATACTTGTCCTCCTTTAATCCCGTATTTGTTTTAAAAGGATTGAAGCTTAAGGCAGGCAGCGCCAATTTTATAAGAAAGGGGCTGGTAGTGGTGCAATTTTCCGTATCCATTATACTTATTATAAGCACCATTATTATTTACCAGCAAATACAGCATGTAAAAAGCAGGAACCTTGGTTTTAATAAAAATAACCTGCTGCAAATTGAAATGAACAGCGAACTGGCTAAGAATTATGCTGTGGTTAAGCAAGATCTTTTAAATACAAACATTATTGAAAGCCTTGCATTGTCTAATTATAATACATTATACAGCGGTAATAACACAGGCGGGCTTACGTGGGAAGGTAAAGCATCCAACAACCAGATACTGGTATCCACGCGTTTTGTTTCGCCGGGCTATATGAATACAGCCGGCATAAAAATCCTGGGTGGAAGAGACCTTGTTGAAACCGACAGTATTCAATCAAAAAAGATGAATGTAATGATCACGCAGTCGCTGGAAAAATTAATGGGTAAAGGCAGTGCTGTTGGCAAAACATTGCATTGGGATGGTGATACAAGCAACCTTGTTTTAAATGTTGTGGGCGTTGTAAACGATTATATGTATGGCGATATGTATGGCAAGCCGGACCCTGTTATGTTTTTTTGCGTAAAGCCGGAAGATGCATCGCTGGTATATGTGCGGCTGAAGCATGAAACAAATGTTGAAGCTTCGCTTAAACAAGTTGAAGCGGTAATAAAGAAAGATAATCCATCATATCCCTTCGTTTATCATTTTGTGGATGAGCAGTTCAACCAAATGTTTCAGAATGAGCAACTGATAAGCCGGCTTTCAAAAATATTTGCCGCGCTTGCTGTAATTATCTCGTGTTTGGGATTGTTTGGTTTAGCTGCTTATACAGCGGAACGCAGAACAAAAGAAATAGGCATACGCAAAGTATTGGGCGCAAGCGTTTCTGGTATTACAGCGCTTATATCAAAAGAGTTTTTATTGCTGGTTGCTGTTTCATGTTTTGTTGCTTTCCCGGTTTCATGGTGGATGATGCGCGACTGGTTGCAAAATTATCAATACAGGATTGAGATAAGCTGGTGGGTATTTTTAGCAGCAGGTATTTCAGCCATACTTATTGCTTTAATTACCATCAGCTTTCAATCCATAAAAGCGGCAGTGGCTAATCCCGTGAAGAGTTTGAGAACGGAATGAGGCAGTCAACGGTCAACAGTTGACGGCCAACCGTAAATCAGACATCAAAAAAACAACTTGTATGTTTAAAAATTATTTTAAAACCGCCTGGCGAAACCTGGTGAAGAATAAGTTTTATTCTGTCATCAATATTGCAGGGTTAAGCATTGGCTTAACCGTTGGTTTACTCATTTTATTATGGGTGCAGGATGAGTATAGTTACGACCGTTTTCACAAGAATGCACCTAATATTATCAAGCTGGAAAATATGGTGGCCACCGGCTCGGCAAGGCAATTGTGGACAGTAACTACAGCGCCGATAGGTGAAATGGCAAAGAAAGAAATTCCCGGTGTAAAAGATGTGGTGCGTGTTACGGAAAATTATTATTATGGTTTATATAAATACGGGGATAAAGTATTCAGTGATGAAAGGACCGTGGTTACTGATCCTTCATTTTTTTCAATGTTTGATTTTAATATCATTAAAGGAAATGCAGCTAATCCCTTTCCCGACAGCCGTTCAGTTGTATTAACTGAAACAACAGCCAAAAAGTTTTTTGGAAATGATGATGCAATAGGAAAAGTTATAACTACTGAATATAAAGATGCTTTTAAAGTTACCGGCATCATAAAAGACTTTCCTAAAAATTCAACCATACAGGGAGATATGATTTTTCCCATGAGCCTTGTTGCTGAAAAAAATTATAGCAGTAATACGGATGGAAAGAACATCAATAACGATTTCAGCAATTTTGATTACAATACTTATCTCCTGCTGCAGCCCGGTTTTTCGTTTGAAGGCTTTGCCAAAAAACTGCGCAACATGCATTTGAGCATTAAGCCGGATGATACTGATATTGGTTATGTGTGGCTGCCGCTTAATAAAGTGCATTTATACCGCGCCGATGATGGCGACGGCGGCATTGGCACTGTACGTATGTTTACCATCATCGCTATTTTAATACTGGTAATTGCCTGTATTAATTACGTAAACCTTTCCACGGCCCGCTCCATGCTGCGTGCAAAAGAAGTGAGCTTAAGAAAAATTGTTGGCGCAGCAAGAACGCAGTTATTCCTGCAATTCATAACAGAAACAGCATTGCTTTTTGTAATAGCTATTATCATTTCGCTTGTACTTGTTTACAGCTTAATACCGGTTTTCAATACAGTGGCATCCAAAGAAATTGTTTTAAATTTTACTGATTATCATATATGGAAAATAATACTGTGCACTATTGCGGGCACGCTTGTTATTTCAAGCATTTATCCCGCATTATTATTGTCTTCTTTTGAACCGGTAAAAGCTTTAAAGGGAAAGATTAACGCAAACTTCAGTAATGCTGCATTCAGAAAAGTGCTGGTGGTTGTGCAGTTTACTTTTTCAATCATACTTATAACAGGAACTATTGTAATTGGCAAGCAATTGCAATACATCAATTCAAAACAATTAGGCTATGATAAGGAGAATGTTTTATCAATGAAGATGATATACATGGCCGGGCATCTCGAGGCTGTTAAAGCTGAACTTTTAAAGCAACCAGGTATAAAAGATGTAACGTTTGCCAATGCCGATATAATCGACTTTGGTAATCAAACCGGTAATAATGATTGGGATGGTAAACAAACCGGCGAAACAGTTATGCTAAGCCCTATCAACATCAATAAAAACTTTATCCCTTTCTTTAAAATGCAATTGATTCAAGGCGGCAATTTTACCGGAGCTGTTGCAGATTCCATGCACTTTATATTGAATGAAACAGCCGTAAAAACCATGCGTATTAAAGACCCGGTTGGCAAACGCCTGCGTTTATGGGAAACAGAAGGAACGATAATAGGCGTTGTAAAAGATTTTCATTTTACCTCTATGCGCACAAGAATAAAACCCGCCGTTTTTTATGCGCAGCCGCTTAACTATGGAAATATTTATATTAAAACAACGGGCAAAGATGTACCGGCGGCTATAGCTGCAGCCCAAAAAGAATGGAAGAAATACAACGCGAACTATCCGTTTAAATATAGTTTTCTTGATGATAATTTTAACCGCTTATATGCTGCAGAACAACGCACCGGTTTACTCTTCAACATATTTGCCGGCATAGCTATTTTTATTTCATGCCTTGGTTTATTTGGGCTCGCAGCTTATACAGCGCAGGTGCGCACAAAAGAGATAGGCGTAAGAAAAGTATTAGGTGCAAGTGTGGGCAGTGTTATACAATTGCTGGCAAGGGACTTTATTAAACTTGTAATTGTTGCCATTGTTATTGCCACGCCGGTTGCCTGGTATGCAATGGATAAATGGCTGCAGGATTTTGCCTATAAAATAAATATTGGATGGAGCGTTTTTGCCGTTGCAGGTTTGCTGGCTGTAATTATTGCAATAATTACCATCAGTTTTCAATCAATAAAAGCCGCATTGGCAAATCCTGTTAAAAGTTTGAGAACAGAATGACAGCCCATCCAAACCTTCCCGAAGGGAAGACCTGGTAGGCCGCTGAATATATAAACAGCATTCAATTAATCACGATCCTTAAATATCTTCTCTAAAGGAAGGGATTTAAGGATAGACGGCTTGCAGCAAAATAAACTATCTTTTATGTTCAACAATTTCTTCAAAACAGCCTTTCGCGTATTTGCCCGCAACAAAGCGTTTACAGCTATCAACATACTGGGTTTATCAATTGGCGTAAGCGCAGCGCTCATCATTTTTTTAATTGTTCAGTTTGAACTGGGCTATGATAAAATTGAAACCAATGCAGACCGCATTTACCGTGTTGTAATGGATATGAAGTTTAATGGAAATGAAGGCCACTCTGCTGCTGTGCCTGCGCCCTTAAGTGCAGCCATACAAAATGAAGCAACAGGCGTTGAAGCCGTTGTTCCCTTAATGCAGTTCCAGGGTGATGCAACAGCGAAAGTAAGTGTAGTAAAAGCCGGTTCAGCGCAGCCTGCTGTTTTTAAAAAGCAGCCGGATATTGTTTTTACTAACCCGCAATATTTTTCACTGCTGCCTTTTAAATGGCTTGCTGGTTCACCTGAATCTTCATTGAAAGATCCTTTTCATGTTGTGCTTGCGGAAAGCAGGGCTAAGCAATATTTTCCTTCAGCCAACATTAATGATATTATTGGTAAGCAAATAAAATATAATGATGATTTTACTGCCACTGTAACCGGTATTGTAAAAGACTTAAATGCCCGCACTTCTTTTAATGCAGTTGAGTTTATCTCTTTTGCCACGATAGCACAAACGCACATGCAGGATGATTTTATGATGAATGTGTGGAACGACTGGATGGCTTATTCTTCTGTATATATAAAACTTGCTGCAGGCACAGATATTTCCAGTTCAGAAAAGCAGCTAAACGATATTTTTAATAAGTATAATAAGAATGCGTATAAGGATGACCTTAACTACCAGCGTTTTCATTTGGAGTCATTAAACGATATTCATTTTAATGCTTTATATGCAGGGTTTAACCAGCGGCTGGCGCATAAACCCACTTTATACGGACTGCTGGCTGTGGCTGCGTTTCTCTTAATACTTGCATGCATCAATTTTATCAATCTTACAACTGCCAATGCTGCAAGCCGCGCTAAAGAAATCGGTATCCGCAAAACAATGGGCAGCTCAAAAAAGCAGCTCATCTTCCAGTTTTTAGGCGAAACATTTTTGCTTACTATAACAGCCGGTATTATTTCTTTTTGTTTGGCTCCTGTGCTGCTGAAATTATTTGCAGATTTTATTCCGCCGGGATTAAAATTTCAACCGTTGCGGCAGCCTTATATCTTTTTGTTTTTATTGTTGCTTGCTGTTGTTGTAAGCTTTTTGTCAGGCTTATACCCGGCATTTATTTTATCAGGTTACAAACCGGTCCGGGTTTTAAAGAATCAGTCTTTTTCATTCAGCAATGAAACGAGGCATGCGTGGATAAGAAAAGTATTAACGGTATCCCAGTTTGTGATTGCGCAGTTCTTTATTATCGCTACTGTAATGGTAAGCCGGCAAATCAATTATTCATTGAATGCTGATATGGGTTTCAGAAAAGATGCGGTTATAAGTTTTAATGTTCCCCGCACCGATTCAGCGGCTGATCATCGCGCTGTATTGCTGAATGAAATAAAGCATATTGCCGGTGTGCAAATAGCGAGTATGGGATTTCTTACACCTGCAGATAAAGGCGCTGCTTTTACCAGTATAAGCTATGCCGGCGCAACCAATGATAATAAAGAAAGTGTGCAGTTGCGCTGGGGCGATACCAATTACCTGAAACTATTCAACATAAAAATATTAGCTGGCAGAAATGTGCAGCAAAGCGATACTATTAAAGAGTTTTTAATAAACGAAACTTACGCAAAATCGCTTGGTTTTAAGCATCCGGAAAATGCGTTGGGCAAGCTGCTTGATTTTAATGGAAGAAGGCTGCCCATTGTTGGTGTAATGCACGATTTTAATGAACAGTCTTTCCACGCAGAAGTTGGCCCGCTGGTATTTTCCAGCCTCGGTTCGGGAAGTTATTTCTTCCATGTTTTATTGCAGCCGCAAGCTGCGGGCGCATCATGGCAAAACACCATTGCGCAGATTCAAAAATCATATCATCGTTTATATCCTGAAGAAGATTTCAGTTATAAATTTTTAGACGAAACTATTGCCAAATTTTATGAAACAGAACAGCGCACTGCAAGTTTGCTGGGTTGGGCAACAGGCTTATCAGTGTTCATCAGTTGCCTGGGTTTATTAGGACTTGTGATGTACACCATCAATACACGCACAAAAGAAATAGACATAAGAAAAATATTAGGTGCAACGGTTACCAACATTATTTCCATCTTATCAAAAGACTTTGTGCAACTGGTATTGGTAGCTTTTGTAATTGCTGCACCCGTTGCATGGTGGGCAATATATAAATGGCTTGAAGATTTTGCTTACAGAACAGCAATAAGCTGGTGGATATTTGCTTTGTGTGGTTTTGGCATGCTCATGATTGCACTTATTACTTTAAGCGTGCAAACCATAAAAGCAGCAATAGCCAACCCGGTGAAAAGTTTGAGAACGGAATAAACGGATTGGAAGATTTAAGTCTGAGAAATTTAACCGGACTTCATTCTTCCAACAATTATTGCCTGCAAAATAAATATTCAACCATTTATGTGTTTACCTGTTGCTGAAATATAAAAGCGCAGTAAGTTGGCAGATAAACCGCAACCGGAAAAGGCTTTATGTTTATGAAAAAATTTTTAAAGAGATGTATTGCAACTTTACCTGCATTGCTCTTAATCAGTCATATATATGCGCAACAATTCTGCAGAACGCCCGATAAAAAAAATTTTACATCAGCCAAGCCCGTAAGTAATGCACCCGCTGTTAAATGGAAATTCAAAACCAGCGGCCATGTATTTGCTTCGCCTGTTCTCTCCGGCAATATGCTTATTACAGGTTCATGCGACAGTAATCTTTATGCGTTAAATAAAACCAATGGCGCTGTTATATGGAAATTTAAAACCGGCGGTGAAATACGCTCATCTGTTGCCATAGATAATAACATGGTTTTCTTTATAAGTACGGATGGTATTTTTTATGCGCTCGATGCAGCAACCGGTAAGCAACGATGGCAATTTAAAACAGCAGGAGAAAAATTTTATGATGCATGGGATTATTATCAGTCATCACCTGCTGTTAATAACAATCGCGTTTATTTTGGTTGTGGCGATGGATACATATACGCATTAGGCCAGCTATCCGGAGAATTGTTGTGGAAATATAAAACAGGCGGAATTGTTCATGCATCGCCGGCTATTGCAGATGATGCAGTTCTCGCAGGCAGCTTCGATGGTTTCTTTTATTGCATTAATGAAGACGGAACGCTGCGCTGGAAATTCAACACAATCGGCGAGCATTATTTCCCTTTAGGTGAAGTGCAGTTTAATGCAATCATTAACGACAGCACGGTATTTTTTTGTTCAAGAGATTACAATGTATATGCATTGAAAATAAAAGATGGTGGCGGCCATTGGGTATATCATCAACCCGGAAGCTGGACGAGTGTGCCAAGCCTTTCACCAGAACGGTTAATTGTAACCATGTCTGATTCGCACAGCATACTTGGATTTGAAAAAACCTATGGTGCAAAACTTTATGAAACACCGGTTCCGCTAAATGTTTTCAGCAGCGCTTCATTAAACGACAGCGCTGCATATTTCGGTTGTATAGATGGAATGGTTTACAAACTGGATATTAGTTCAGGCAAAGTTTCAAAACTCTTTCAGACGGATTTCAGTAAGCAGCATTACCATGATTTTATGGATGCTTCGGATAAAATAAGGGCGGATATAATTGAAAAATATAAAAACGATGTAACGCCGCTTTATACAGAATTCCTCAAGATGGGAAGCATTTTTTCAACAATATGGATAGATGATGGCATGCTTTACTTTGGCAGCGCAGACGGTTATATTTATGCGTTGGGATAAGTAAAACTCCCTTTCATACGGGCACATAGAAAATGAAGATTAATAACAATTAAACAAAGCTCATTATGCTAAAAAATCTTGTGCTTGTTGCGTTGCGCAACTTAAAAAGGGACAAATGGTACAGCCTCTTAAATATCATCGGGCTTGCTATTGGTATTTCATTCAGCCTGTTATTGATATTTTATATCATTGATGAATTAAGCTATGACCGGTACAACGAAAAGGCTGACCGCATTTATCGTGTAAACGCTTATGTAAAAGAGCCCGATAAAGACACGATGCGATGGGCCATTACACCTTTCCCAATGGGAGCAGCTTTGAACAAAGATTACCCGGAAGTGGAAGAAGCCGTTCGTTTTGTAGGCGCTGGTGGCGGCAACGATATTATGTATAAAAACGGCGACCAGCGTTTATATGAGAACAAAGTGTTTTTTGTTGACAGTAATATCTTCAAAGTTTTTACGCATAAGTTTATTGAAGGCAGCCCGCAAACAGCATTGGTGGCGCCAAACTCAATGGTGCTTACACAATCTGTTGCGGAGAAATTTTTTGGCAGGAATAAAAGCTACGTTGGAAAAACACTGGAGAACATTAATGGCGATGTATATAAAGTAACCGCAGTTATAAAAGACGTTCCGAAAAACTCACATCTTCTTTTCAATATATTAATTTCAAGAAGTTCGCTGCCTGCCGATTTTGCCAATAACTGGGGTGGCTTTGGATTTTATACTTATGTGCTGCTTAAACCAAATACGAGTGCAGCCAGTTTTGAAAAAAAATTATTGCCTGTATATGATAAATACCTTGCTTCCATATTTGCGCAGTTCAATATAAAAATGCGGTTTGGTATTATACCCGTTACGGCAATTCACCTGCATGCGGATACAGATAATGAACCGGAAGAACTGGGCAGCATGTCGTACATCTACATATTTGCAGCAGTAGCATTTTTCATGTTGTTAATTGCCTGCATTAATTATATGAACATTACCACGGCGCGTTCTGCAAGGCGGGCAAAAGAAATAGGCATAAGAAAAGTTGCCGGCTCTACGCAAAAACAATTAGTGGCGCAGTTTCTTGTTGAATCTATTGTAACGGCATGTTTTGCTTTGCTGTTGAGCATCGGCATTATTGCATTGCTGTTACCGGCTTTTAATACTATTTCGGGCAAGTTTATTTCGTTTGCTACTTTGTTGCAGCCAAAAACATTATGGATAATGTTAGGCGTTGCTGCGTTTACGGGTTTGGCGGGTGGAAGTTATCCTGCATTCTATCTTTCAAAATTCAATCCTGTAAATATTCTCAAAGGCAGCTTGTCAAAAGCATCAGGCAATGTAACGCTGAGGCGGGTGCTGGTAGTAGTGCAATTCTCCATTGCCATGATAATGCTTATATGTACCTGGGTGGTATATGGCCAGTTAAAATATCTGCGCAATAAAGACCTTGGCTTTAATAAAGCTCAGGTAATGAACCTTAGAATTAACGGGCCCAACATGCGCAGCAAGATAACTGCGTTTACTAACGAGATGCGCAATATGCCGCAGGTATTAAGTGTAAGTACAGCACAGGCAGTGCCGGGCCAGAATATTAACCTGCAACTGTTTTCCGTGCAATCAAAAAATGGTTTTGTTGAGCAGGGTGTAAACAATTACGCTATTGATGAAAATTATATTAATACGCTTGGAATGAAAATGGCGAAGGGCCGCAATTTTACAGGCCTTTCCGATACGTTGCGCAGCATTATTGTAAACGAGAAAATGACGCAGCAATTTGGCTGGGGTAATGATGCTGTTGGCAAGCGGGTAAAGTTTGCAGGCGATACATCGGGCTATTATGCAGAAGTGATAGGCGTGGTGAAAGATTTTAACCAGCAATCATTGTATAATCCTATTGCGCCGCTTATACTTTTTTACCAGCCGGTAAGCAACAGCGTACAGCTAAAGCTGAATGCACAGAATATAACACCTGTTGTTAAATTAATTGAAAGCACCTGGAAAAAGATATTTCCCGATATCGTTTTTCAATATACTTTTCTCGACCAGGATTTTGATTCGCAGTATGCTGCAGATCAAAAGCGTGGTAAAATATTTACGGCATTTTCAATTCTTACCATTGCCATTACCTGTCTTGGTTTACTGGGGCTGATTGCATTCACCACGCAGCAACGCCGGAAAGAGTTAAGCATAAGAAAAATTATGGGCGCAGGCGTGGGACAGATCGTGCCGCTTGTTACAAGAAATTTTATTGCGCTGGTTGGCATCTCATGCCTCATTGCTTTTCCAATTGCCTACCTGTTTATGGATAAATGGTTGAAAATATTTCCTTACAACACAGGCTTATCAGCAACACCATTTTTATTATCCGCATTAACGGTATTGATCATTACAATGCTCACCGTAAGTTTTCATGCAATAAAAGCTGCAACAGCCAATCCCGTAGAAGCGCTACGAAGTGAATAATGAATGTGAATGGTAAACTGAATAAGATGAAGTTAAAAGCTCACAGCTTGTGGCGCATGGCCCTAAGCTATTCCCCCTTAAACACCGGTTTTCTTTTTTCGAGGAAAGCCTGAACGCCTTCTTTAAAATCGCAGGTATCAGCCGCACGCTGCTGCAGTTTATCTTCATTGGAAAGCTGTTCATACCAGGTGTGGCTCAATGCCCAGTTTAAAGCCTGTTTGGTAAACCATAAACCACGGGTTGGCATTGCAGCAAGTGTTGCGGCGAGCTTCTTTGCTTCCATATCAAAAACATCATCTGCAAAAACTTTATAGATCATGCCTAATCGCTCTGCTTCATCTGCGTTTACTTTATCGCCTGTCATCATTAAAGCGCTTGCTTTTTGCCAGCCAATTAATCGTGGCAACATAAATGTGCCGCCGCTATCGGGTATTAAACCAATTTTGCTGAAAGCCTGTATGAATGAAGCTGATGCTGTTGCAACAATTATATCGCAACATAAAGCTATGTTGGCGCCGGCGCCGGCAGCAACGCCGTTTATGGCAGCGATAACAGGCTTTTCAAGCTTGCGGATTTTTGAAACAATAGGATTGAATTGTTCCCGTAAAATAATATTCATTTCCCTGGAATCTGAAACTTCGGCAAGGTCCTGCCCGGCGCAAAAACCTTTTCCGCTGCCCGTTAAATAAACGCAACGTACTTCTTTTGAATTATTGCATTCATCTAATTTCTCCTGCAGCAACAAAGCCATTTCGCGGTTAAATGCATTTAATTTTTCGGGACGGTTTAATGTTATAAAACCAATGTTGCCCTTTACTTCAAACAGAATAGTTGACATAATCAAAACAAAAAATTTGGTCAAATAATTTTGAAAATAAAGTGCGAATTAATGACATTTAAAATAATCGAACGGCTCCAGGCAATCATCGCATTTATATAGTGCTTTGCAGGGCGTGGAACCAAAGCGGCTTACCAGGTGAGTATGATAGGAATTGCAATGCGGGCACTGAACGGCTTCATCTTTTTGAAAAGCTTCGAGTGTGCAAACCTGCTGTTTAATGTTTGGCGGTGCAATGCCATAATCTCTTAATTTTTGTTTGCCCGTTTTAGTCATCCAATCGGTTGTCCAGACGGGAGATAAAACGGTCTTTATTTCAGCGTTATTAAAACCATTCTCCAATAATACCAGCCTGATGTTTGTTTTAATTACATCCATTGCCGGGCAGCCGGTATAGGTTGGCGTAATAAAAACCTGTAAACTGCCGGATGCAGAGATTTCTATTTTTCTTACAATACCAAGGTCAATAATGGAGAGTACCGGTACTTCAGGATCAGTAACCGTTTCCAATATCTTCAGTAAGGCATCTTCTGTTATATCTTTTTCATGAATCATAATAACTTCTTTCAAGGCTTACCACGTTGAATTTGGATATGCTCTTTGCATGAACTGCATTTCTGCAAGTATGTAACCCAATTGTTCTGAATGAATGCCTTGCTTACCGCCGGTTTTCGCAAACATATTTTGCGGCGCCTGCAAAGTTGCTTCATTAAAAACGGGTAAAATTTTTTCGAACCATTTTTCTTTTAACGCAGAAACGTCAACTGCAATATTGTCTTCAAGCAATGCCTCTTCATATCCTGCATTTATAAATAATTCATCAATGTAAGGCCAAAGTTCGTCAATTGCATTTACCATGCGCTGATGGCTTTCACCTGTTCCATCGCCCAAACGAATTACCCATTCACTGCTCCATCGCACATGGTACGCAACTTCTTTTAATGCCTTTGCTGCTATGGCTGCGAGCTGCCCATCATTACTGTGTTGCAATTTTTCGTACAGCAAATATTGATAACTGCTGAAAAGAAATAAGCGCAATATGGTTTTGCCCCAGTCGCCATTTTCCTGTTCAACGAGCAGGCAGTTTTTAAATTCACGGCTGTCGCGGTGGTAAGCAAGGGCGTCTTCAGTTGCAGGTTGAATGGTTGAGCAGTTGATTGGTTGATTGGTTGACTGGTTGATAAGTTGGGCCGCATACTGGTAAAAATTTCTTGCCTGCCCTAAAATGTCCAATGAAATATTGGTGATGGCAATATCCTGTTCCAGTATTGGCCCGTGGCCGCACCACGCGCTGCTGCGCTGCGCCAGGATGAGGGTGTTATCAGCGAGATGCGTGGTGTAGTTGAGTAGTTGAGTAGTTGAGTAGTTGATTGGTTGATCTGATTGCAGATTATTCTTTGTATGTGAAGCTACAGACATGTTTATACGTTTTTTCTGAGGTAAGCGATATATCCGTTCAGAAGCCTTTCAACTTCTTCAATCTTATTTTTGAAATAGTTTAGTCGGTCTTCAGTAATGTACTTGCAGTCAAAGGCATCAATAAAGTGATTGTGAGTTTCTGATAATGATCCTCTTGCAATTATGCAAAAATGTAACTGATCTTTGAAAGTATATCGTCCATGGCCTTCTGCAACGGCGGCATTAATGCCTCTTGACGAGCGTATAATTTGATCGGTTAACCTGTATTTCTCTTCCACTGGAAAAGATTCTGACAATTCTTTGATTTCGTTTTTCAAGGCCCTTGCTTTTTTCCATACTTCAAGCTCGGTAAAACTTTTATGTGAATGCTCATTCATAAACTACATTTATTCTTTTCAATACATATCAACCAATCAACTACTCAACTAACACCTACATATTCCTCACTGCCTCCGGCAATTCATAAAACGTAGGATGGCGGTAAACTTTGTCGCTCGCCGGTTCATAAAAGCTTTCTGCATCATCAGGATTGGATGCATGAATGTATTTGCTTTCAACTACCCAAATACTTACACCTTCATTACGGCGGGTATAAACATCCCGTGCGTTTTCAATAGCCATTTGCGCATCGGCGGCATGCAGGCTGCCGGCATGTTTATGGTCAAGGCCTTGTTTGCTGCGGATGAATACTTCCCATAAAGGCCAGGATGCTTCTTCTGCACTTTCTCCTGTTTGTGCAGGCTTCAAACCTTCTCCTGAAATATCATCAGGAATATCGCCGTAATAAAATTTTCTGATAAACTGCTGCATAACAAAATCATTTTTTAAAACCAGTTCTTTCCTTTCGCTCGAAAGAAAGCTGGTTTTCTTTTTCTTCAATTAATTTATTCAACGCCTCAAAAGCCACTTTGAAATTTTTATTATACTTTTTTTCTAATGCCGGCAATTTTGAAGCAAGCTCTTTATAATTCAGTGCATATTGGCGCACTAAAACAAAAGTTCTTATTATAATTATATTTACCTGTATGGCGCGTTCGCTGTTTAATACACTTGAAAGCATGGCCACACCCTGTTCGGTAAAATGCAAAGGGCAATGCGCCACCTAATTTTTGTTTAGAAGGTATCACATTTTGTGATACCATATTCTCAACTTCTTTTTTTGTAAGCTGAAACATAAAATCTCCAGGGAACCTTGTAATGTTTCGCTTTACCGCCTGTTTTAAAGTTCTTGTTTCTGTTTCATACATGGCGGCCAGGTCAAAGCCAAGTATTATTTTTTGACCCCATATTTCATATATTTTATTTTGAATAGAAGTTAATTGCATTATGCTGCTTTTATTTCCTGTTTGTTAGCTCTTTTTGCTGCATAAGCCGCTGCCGCTTCGCGAACCCAGGCGCCGTCATCATGCGCTTTGCGGCGGGCTGCCAGTCTTTCTTTGTTGCAGGGGCCGTTGCCTTTTACCACGTTCCAGAATTCATTCCAGTCTATCCCGCCAAAATCGTAATGTTGCCTTGCTGCATTCCATTGTAAATCTTTATCAGGCAAAACCATATTTAAAACTTTTACCTGTTCGGCGCACATATCCACAAACTGCTGGCGCAATTCATCATTGGTTTTGCGCTTGATCTTCCACTTCATGCTTTGGTCTGAATTGGTGCTTTCAGAATCTTTTGGGCCAAACATCATCAGCGAAGGCCACCACCAGCGGTTAATAGCATCCTGGCACATTGTTTTTTGCGCTTCGGTGCCATTGCTTAAGGTCAGTAAAATATCAAAGCCCTGCCGTTGATGAAAGCTCTCTTCTTTACAAATTCTTACCATAGCTCTTGCATAAGGACCATACGATGTGCGGCAAAGCATTACCTGGTTTAAAATGGCCGCGCCATCCACCAGCCAGCCAATGGCGCCAATATCGGCCCAGGTTAAAGTGGGATAATTAAAAATGGATGAATATTTGGCTTTGCCGCTATGCAGGTCATTAATGGTTTCTTCGCGGGCAATGCCAAGCGTTTCGCAGGCCGAATAAAGGTAAAGGCCGTGCCCGGCTTCATCCTGCACTTTGGCCAGGAGGATGGCTTTGCGCTTTAAAGATGGCGCCCGGCTTATCCAGTTACCTTCGGGCAGCATGCCCACGATTTCACTGTGTGCATGCTGGCTTATCTGGCGAATCAATGTTTTGCGGTAAGCATCGGGCATCCAGTCCTTCGGCTCAATTTTGGTTTCAGCATCTATCTTTTGCTGAAACCTGTTTTCAAATTGGTGTGATTGCATATAACAAAAATAGGATTTACTAACGACTGTTAGGTAAGATTAGGATATTGTAAAGTACCCCGGTAAAACTTTTATTATACCCAATAATGTACAGTCAATTTTGTGTTAAGGAATTTACAGTGGTTTGCAGCACTGTTTGCGCAAGATGTGTCTTTAGTGTTAATGAATAAACCTGCCGCCTCTTTAATAATCCAGTAAGGTTTATTAATGTTTGCTTGGAAAATTAAGTTGTTAGTAATTCGGAATTGCTTCTGTGGACCGCACCAAATCCTTTTAACCTCTGAAATAAAATTGAATAATTATATGAGTTATTTAAAACGCAAATGTTGGCTAAGTATAACAGCAATACTTACCGTAATGCTGTTGTGTGCTTTTAATAGCCATGCCCAGGGTCAGAACCTGGTTTCAGGTACTGTAACCGATTCAAGCGGCAAGCCGCTGTCCGGAGTTTCTGTGCAGAAAAAAGGAACCAAAACAGGAGTAGTAACAAACAGTGAGGGAGTTTACCAGATAAATGCATCGCCCTCCGATGTTCTCACATTTTCTTATGTTGGTTTTGAAGAGCAGGATGTAAATGTTGGTAACAGAACAACTATTGATATATCATTAACCTCAACGTCTTCGCAGCTAACAGATGTGGTGGTTATAGGTTATGGTGTCGCGCAGAAAAGAGACCTCACCGGGTCTATATCTACAATACAAGGTAAAGAAATTGCCGATAAGCCCAATCCAAACCCGGTAGCTTCATTGCAGGGAAAGGTTACCGGTCTTTCTGTTGTTAATAATGGTACGCCCGGCGCCGCTCCGGATATCAGGATACGCGGTACTGTTAGTATTGGACAGGTGCATCCCTTATATGTGGTTGACGGAATTTTAAATGATAATATAGATTACCTCAATCCAAACGATATACAGTCTATTGAAGTTTTGAAAGATCCGTCTTCACTGGCCATCTTTGGTGTAAGAGGCGCAACCGGTGCTATTGTGATAACAACAAAAAGCGCAAAGGCCGGTCAAACCATTGTGAACTTTAATGCTTCTTATGGCTTTAAAAGATTGGTGAATAAAATAAAAATGGTGGATGCGGCAGGTTTTGATATGCTGTTTAAGGAAGAGAATGATAACAATAATGCGCCTACCCCCGATTATTCTTTTTTAACTGCAAATACAGATTGGATAGATGCTGTTACAAGGTCTGGCCAGTTCAGCAATAACAGCCTGAATGTATCTTCCTCTTCAGAAAAGAATAAGTTCGGGATGTCTTTGGGTTATATATATGATGAAGGCATTGTCATCCGCCAGAAATTAACAAAGATGACCGTTAACCTGAATGATGAATACAAATTCAATAAGGTTATAAAAGTTGGGTTCAATCTTAACGTAGCAAGAACCAATAATCCTTATGATGCCGGTTCTGTATTGGATAATGCAAGAAAGGTAATGCCACAGGTTTCTGCCGGGCTGCAGCCATTCGTAGTGCAAAACCCGTATGGTACTGATACAATCAGCCAGAACCTCTATTCAGGCCTTGATGTGGCGCTTCAAAATTCAGGTGTTGTAAATCCTTTACTGGAAGTTGAAAACACCTGGAACAAAGTAATTAACCAGGAAATGAGGTATGTGGGGAGCATTTATGCCGATATAAATATTACCCCCAAACTTAATTTCCGTTCCACTTTCTATGCAGACCAGAGTTATATTGATTACAGGAAATATACACCGTTGTATTATGCTTACAATCCTGTAAACAATACGCCTTATTTATATAGCCAGTCAACACAGGTGGAAGAGAATAATCAAACCTATAAAAAGTATCAGCAGGATGAGATATTAACTTACACCAACACATTTGGCGGCGTACATAAGCTCACTTTAACTGCTGGGTTTACCACTTATTATTTTGGCAACTTTAACCGCGGCGGTACTGCAAAACCTTCCAATACGCCCGGCTCATTACCTATTCCGGATGATAAAAGATTCTGGTATTTGAATAACGGTTTTGAAAGCGATGCCCTTACGCTGGCCACAAGTTCCCAGTATGAAAGAACTACGGTATCAGAACTCGCAAGGGCTTTATACAGTTATAAAAACAAGTATTTTCTTAATGCTTCTTTCCGCAATGATGCATCATCCCAATTGCCTCCTCAAAACCGCAGCCAGGCTTTCTGGGCGGTTGGCGCCGGCTGGGATATAAGCAGGGAAGGTTTTATGGCTAATCAGAAAATATTCGATTATCTTAAAATACATGGTACTATTGGTGTATTAGGTAATCAAAGCACGCCTAACCAGCCTGGTACAAGCAATCCTTATCCTTATCCTTTTTATCCTTCACTTCTTTCCGGTGTTGCTGCTGTTTTTGGAAATTATATTTACAATGCAGCCCAGGCAAGTTATCTTGTAAACCCCGACCTGCATTGGGAAACAGTTGATGCGGCAGATATTGGCATTGAGTTAAATGCTTTTGATAACAGGCTGCATTTTGAAGGAACCTATTATACCAGGAAAACCAATGACCTGATGACTTATGTGGATAGATCAGCCATAGGTTTGCCAAGCGAAATTATCAACGGGGGATCACTTCGCAATACAGGGGAAGAATTCCTGGCCACCTGGAACCAATCTGTCTCCAAAGATTTCAGTATCAGCTTTTCCGGTAATATCACTTTTATGCAGAATAAAGTGGTTTCCCTGGCAGAAGATCTTCCTTCCGGGATTATTGACAGGGTTTCTCAAAACAATGGTACTGCCGTTAGCCGTACGGCTCCCGGCCACCCGATTGGTTCATTTTTCGGTTATAAGCAAATAGGTATTTTCCAGTCTTACGCCGATATTATTAAATCGCCAAGCCAGTCATCTTTAGGTGAAGTAAGGCCCGGCGATAGAAAATATGCCGACTTAAATGGAGACGGCGTTATTGATGCCAGTGACAGAACGTTCATAGGAAACCCATCACCCGATTTTATGTATGGCGCCTCTGTAAGCCTTACTTACAAAAATTTTACATTAGATATTGACGGTGCAGGCGTTTATGGCAATGAAATATTCAGGGTTTGGAATTCGCTGGAATCTCCTTTTCAGAGAGTAAACTACGCAGCCTTCCAGTTAAACAGGTGGCATGGTGAAGGCACTTCCAACTGGGAGCCGATTATCAGCCAGAAAGACCGTGTTAACTACCAGGGTTCTACCTATAATATTGAAGATGGAAGCTATTTCAGGTTGAGAAATATCCAGTTGTCATACAGCTTTTCACAAAATACACTGCAGAGCCTGCACATTAAAGGAATAAGGATTTATGCCAATGCACAAAACCTTATTACATGGAAAAATAATAAAGGCTACACAGCAGAGTATGGCGGGGATGCCACGTCTTTTGGTTATGATGCAGCCGGTGGCGCAATACCTATGGTTATTACATTCGGATTAAATGCAACCTTTTAATTTAATAACGCATTAATATGAAAAAGAGAAATATTTATATTGTTTTAATTGCCCTGGGGACAAGCGTTGTATTGGGTAGCTGTAAAAAATTTCTTGACAGGAAACCTTTGTCCGCAACTTACGATGACCTGAAGCAGGGCACACTCGAAGCGCAAAGTTTTGGGTTATACAGTAATTTAAGAAGCCTCGCAGGTTTTTCATCTTTGCCCTGGCTTGACTTTCATAGCATTCGCGATGATGATGCACAAAAGGGAAGCAGCCAAACGGATGGCGCGGAAATAAATGCAGAATTTGAAACATTTCAATATACCAAGAACGATTGGGCTACTACTACTTATTGGAATGATCATTATACCATGATTTACCTGGCAAACAAGGAGCTGTTTTCTGCCGATTCTCTTGGGGTAACGGATGAAGCATCCCGCAGGAATGTAGGCGAAGCTTATTTTTTCAGGGCATACTCCTTTTTTGAACTGGTAAAAGCTTATGGCGAAGTGCCGCTGCTTAATTACTACTATACAAACCCCGCCGATGGTATCAGGCCCAAGGCCAAGGTGGATGATATTTATGCGCAGATTGATAAAGACCTTGATACCGCTTCCATGTACCTGCCTTTAAACTGGAATGATGCGCAGGGCAATTCCCAATATCCCGGCCGTTTAACAAGCGGAGCTGCCAAAACTTTGTGGGCGCAAACATACCTGTTCAGAAAAAACTGGCAACGGGTAAAAGAGCTCTGCCAGGAAGTAATTGCTTCAGGTGAATATGCCCTGCTGCCAAAGTTTTATGATGTGTGGAAGGATGGGCTGAGTGGCGCCGGTAAAAACAGTAAAGAGTCAATTTTTGAAATGCAGGCTTTGATAGGCCAAAACGGAACGCCTAATTATGGCGTTGCCTGGGGCACTTCCCAAAATATACGGCAGGGTGGCGCTTCTGTTGAATGGAACCTCGGTTGGGGCTGGAATGTACCTACACAGAACCTTGTTAACGACTGGAGTGCTGCTGATCCGAGGAAGAATATGACAGTTTTATATTCAGGTGAATTCGACGGTGGCTCTGGTGAAGGTGGTTATGGAGCTACCATCCCGCCCTATAATAAAGATTCGCTCGGTAAGTCAGGATTTCTCGACCAGCCTTACTGGAATAAAAAAGTGTACTCCGATCCTGCCATGCGCTCCTATACAGGGCAGGTAAATAATGCCGGCGCTGCAGACTGGATCAATCACCGTATCCTTCGTTATGCAGATGTATTGCTGATGATGGCAGAAGCTTCCAACGAATTGGGCGATGGCGCTACTGCCGCTGCCATGCTGGAGCAGGTAAGGGCAAGGGCGAGAAATTCAGGCTCAGACCCCAATGCACTTCCGCCTATTCCATTTACAAGCCAAAGCCAGATGCGCACGGCAATCAAAAATGAGCGCCGGTGGGAATTTGCAATGGAAGGCTACCGTTTTTATGATCTTGTAAGATGGGGTGATGCACAAAGTGCTTTGGGCGCTTTGGGTTACCAATCCAGGAATGCCTGGTACCCGATTCCACAGCCTGCTATTGATCTTTCAGGCGGCGTGCTGGTTCAAAATCCGAATTACTAATACTATTTAAAATGATTATTAATATGAAAATCATTATAAGAAATATTGCGCTGCTCTTTTCAATTGGCTTATTTATGAATAGTTGCCAGAAAATGGAACAGCCGCCTTTGGGCGATTATCCCAAAGATGCCAATCCTCCCGGCGGGCCACTGAAATTTTTCATTGCTTTAGATGGAACAAATGTTGACAGTACAAAAGCAAATTTTGGCACAAACACTAATGTAACTTATGTTGATGGCGTTTCCGGCCAGGCGATGAATGCAGATGCTGATGGTCACATTGTTTATCCTTCAGGCAATGATTTTAATACATCAACCAGTTTTACAATTGCTTTCTGGATAAAAAAAGATGGGCCTAATAAAGCCGGTGGCGGCACTACGTTTGCATTCGGCTTCGCAACCTCTAAAGATATCTGGACCGCCCAGGATATTTTCCTGGAATTTGAAGATGCAGGCAACCCAAGCTCGAAAGATTCTGCTGCTGCTAAATTTTATCTGAATGATCAGTGGTTTGAATTTATAAAAGCATCCGATATTGATAAAAGAATGCCGCATGTTTTAGATGGTAACTGGCATCATCTTGCATTTGTTTTTGATTCAGCAAGTTCAACGCTTACCCCGTATGTTGATGGCGCCACGCCAACCAATTTACCAGACGGTTTTGGGAAATTCAATAATAATGGTGGTAAATTAGATTTTTCTTCACTCGCAGGCCTTGTTGTAGGCGGCCCTGGCATGTATGCCTTGGGCAAAACACCAGAGGATATTGGCCAAACATGGATGGGCAATTTTAACGGCGCTATTGATCAGTTCAGGCTATATAGCGAGGCGCTTTCCGCAGCGGATATCAAAAGTTTATACGATAATAAAGAATAATATTTTCTCTTTGTTGATTAAAAAGCTGCTGTAAAAAAGCAGCTTTTTAATTTTGTTGATAAGCATAATGATTAAAGTCTTTCAAAATAAAAGAACCTTTCTTATAAGCGCTTTGGTTATAACAGCCTTAACCATTTTTTCAAAATGTATCAGCGATCAAAATAAAAATAATCAACAACAGGAAACTGCATCAAACAGCATTATTGATACTGTAACTTTTAATCAGTTTGCAGGTTCGCAAACATGCGCCAGTTGCCATAAAGAGATAACAGAAAACTATTTTAATTCATTTCATTTTTATACTTCGCAAACAGCTTCGGCCCAAACCATAAAAGGCAGTTTTATTCCCGGCAAAAACAGCTTTCAATATGATGCCGGAAAAATTGTAAAGCTTGAAAAACGCAACGATAGTTTCTACCAGGTTTATTATCACAACAATAAAGAAGTGGTAAACAGGAGGTTTGATATTGTAATCGGTTCTGGTAAAAACGGGCAAACTTTTTTATCCTGGATCGGCAATCATATTATAGAACTGCCGGTTTCCTATTTCACACAAGTGCATCAATGGGCAAACAGCCCGGGTTATCCTTTGTCGCCTATCATTTTCAACAGGCCTGTTACCACGCGTTGTCTCGAATGCCACAGCACTTATGCTGAAGCTATTAATTATAATCCTGATGTGCCGCCTGCATTTGATTCAACCAAAATGATTTTAACGGTTGGCTGTGAAAGATGTCATGGCCCTGCTGCAAAGCATGTTGCTTATGAAACAAAACATCCGAATGATTCAATTGGTATGTTTATTATCAATCCAGATAAACTTTCAAAACCACAATCACTTGATGTTTGCGGTGTTTGTCATGCAGGCCGCCTGGAAGAAAAAAGGAACCCTTTTCAATTTGTTGCAGGCGACAGTTTGAATAAATATTATTCAATAAGTGATGCTGCAAGAAATGCAGGTTTAATGGATGTGCACGGCAACCAGTTGGGCATTTTATCGGCGAGCAAATGTTTTCAGTTAAGTAAAACGATGACGTGTACCACTTGTCATGACCCGCATAAAAATGAGGCAGGGAATGCATCGTTGTTTTCGAAGCGATGCATGAGTTGCCATACGGGCCAACATAAACAAATAGAAGGGTTATCAAATGCTGTTGTAAAGAATAATTGTATTGATTGCCACATGCCCTTGCAGGAATCAACTTCAATTTCTTTCATACTGCAAAACAAGCAAACAGTGAACGCAAAAATGAGAACGCATTACATTACTATCTATAACGATGAAACAAAAAAATTTATAGAACAAAATTCATCTTCTGTAAAGAAGAAATCATAACAACAAATGACTTTTAAAAGTTACAGAAACAGTTTTATTATCTTACTTATAATAAGTGCATCGATAACAGCCTGTAAAAATTCAGGCAGTGTTTTCGAGCAATTACCCTCATCAAAAACAAATATCAGTTTTGTAAATAAGCCTGAAGAACATCGCGCTTTCGGCATATTATACTATCTCTATTATTATAATGGCGGCGGTGTATCTATTGGTGATATAAACAATGATGGTTTACCTGATATTTATTTTACGGCAAGCAATCATGCAGGTAATAAACTATACCTGAACAAAGGCGATTTTGAATTTGAAGATATAACTCAGAAAGCAGGCGTGGCGGGCACTTCAGACTGGTGCACCGGTGCTGCGATGGCTGATGTGAATGGCGATGGCTTATTGGATATTTATGTGTGCGCCATGACCGGCGAGCATCATTTAAAAGGAAGGAATGAACTATTTATAAACAACGGAAATAACACTTTTACTGAAAGCGCGGAGAAATATGGATTAGCATTAGTGGCCTATTCAACACAGGCTGCCTTTTTTGATTACGATCATGATGGCGACCTGGATTGTTATGTTCTAAACCAGTCACAGCGTAACCCGGGCACGTATATAGCTGATACGAGCCATCGCAATGATATTGATTCAAAAGCAGGTGATCGTTTATACAGAAATGATATAAACACAACAGGAATGTTTACGGATGTTTCGAGGTTGGCTGGCATTTATCAAAACGATATCAGTTATGGCCTGGGCATTTCTGTTGCAGATATGAATAATGATGGATGGGACGATATTTATATTGGTAATGATTTTCATGAGAACGATTATTATTATATCAATAACGGTAATGGCACGTTTACGGAAAGCGGTGCAAAACACTTCGGGCATTATTCACGATTTAGCATGGGTAATGATATTGCCGATTATAACAATGACGGGCAACCTGATGTTGTGACAGTTGACATGTTGCCGCCCGACGAAAAAACAGTGAAGATGTATGGCAGCGATGAGAGTGTTGAATTGTATAATTTCAAGATAAGGTCAAATGGTTACCAGGAGCAGGTTTCAAGAAATTGCCTGCAAAAAAATAATGGTAAGGGTGAAAGTTTTAGCGATGAGGCTTTAATGGCAGGTGTGGCAGCAACAGACTGGAGCTGGGCGCCATTGTTTGCAGATTTTGATAATGATGGCAACAAAGACCTGTTTATTTCAAGCGGCATTGTGAAGCGTACACTCGACCTGGATTATATAAAATTTATCTCTGATCTTTCAACAAAAACAGACCGTAATACCTCTGATGCTTATGATAAAATTTCTATAGAAAAAATGCCCGACGGTGCATCGCACCCGTTTCTTTTTAAGAACGATGCCAGCGGTTCTTTCAAAGATGTAAGCAATGATTGGGGCACTGGCAAAATGAAAGGATATTATAATGGTGCTGCTTATGCAGATCTTGATGGTGATGGAAATCTTGATCTTGTTATAAACTGCATTAATTCGCCTGCTGTTGTACTGAAGAACACATCAAAGAAAAAAAATGTGCTCAATATCTCTTTTAAAGGAGAAAGCATGAATAAGTTTGGAATAGGTGCAAAAGCATACGTTTTCACGCACACAGATTCTATAGGCATGCATATAAATCAAATGCAGTATGGCGAATTAATACTTACAAGGGGCTTTCAATCTTCCTGCGATACAAAATTGCATTTTGGGTTAGATGCCGTAAAAACTATTGATAGCGTTTTAATAGTTTGGCCCAATCAAAAATACCAGCTCATCAAAAATGTTGCAGCAAATAAACCACTGATTGTTGCAGAAAAAAATGCTGCTGATTCTTTTGAGTACAACATATTTTTCTCTCCTAAAAAACAAATGCTTGAAGATGTTACAGCACAGGTTAACTGCAACTGGAAACACAGGGAAGATAACTTTTCTGATTTTAGCGTACAGTATTTAATTCCGCATGAAGAAAGTACCCGCGGGCCAAAGATTGCGGTGGGCGACATTAATAACGATGGCCTTGATGATTTTTATACCTGCGGGGCAGCTAACAATGCAGGCGCCATGATGGTGCAGCAAAAAGACGGAACATTTAAAGCTGCTGATACGGCGATATTCAATCGTGATGCTGCATACGAGGATATGGATGCCGTAATATTCGATGCGGATAATAATGGCTTTAAAGACGTGCTTGTTATAAGCGGTGGCGGAAAGCCGCAAGGTAATTCACCTCAGTTGCTGGAAGACCGTTTGTATTTGAATGATGGCAAAGGCAATTTTACAAAGAAGACTGATTTTGTGGTGCAGAAGTTGTACAACAAATCATGTGTTGCAATTGCTGATATTGATCATGATGGCGATTCGGATATTTTTATTGGTACCATTGAAAGTACGCTGGCGAATGATTTTGGACTTCCGCAAAACTCTTTTCTTTTTTTAAATGATGGCAAAGCCAGGTTTACAGAAGCAGGCTATGAAACAATAAAGCTGCTCAACCTTGGTGTTGTAACATCGGCAAAATTTACCGACCTTAATCACGATGGGTGGGCAGACCTGGTTGTAACAGGCGAATGGATGCCGGTAAAAGTTTTTATGAATGATCATGGGAAATTTACAGCAGCAGATATTGCGCATTCAACCGGCTTATGGCAAACAGTTTTTGCAGCAGATGTGAATGGAGATGGCAACACAGATATTCTTGCAGGCAACTGGGGATATAATTCAAAACTATGGGCGGGTAAGAATGGCCCGGTAAAACTATATGTGAAAGATTTTGATATGAATGGCAGTGTTGAACAGCTTTTATGTTATACGATTGATGGGAAAGAATATACATTTCTTGCAAAAGACCAACTGGAGAAAGTTATGCCTGTGCTGCAAAAATATTATTCAACATACGCGGAAGTAGCCGGTAAAACGGTTGATTATATTTTCTATGATTTATTTAAAGATTATACTGAATTGAAAGCAGAAACTTTAGGCTCTGCATGTTTTATAAATGATGGTAAAGGCGGGTTTATAAAAGCTGATTTGAACAAAGATTTACAGCAGGCGCCGGTATTTGCTTTTGCGCAACTGCCCGGTAATATGTATATAGCCGGAGGTAACTTTTATGGAACCATGCCTTATGAAGGAAGGTATGATGCGCTTTTTCCAACCATATTCTCTCTGGATGAAAAAACTAGTATTACCAAAGCGATATTACCCGATGTACAGGGAGAGTTCCGCGATATAAAATGGCTGAACACGGTTAATGGAGAAAAGCTGTTAGTAATTGCCAGGAACAATAACAGCTTATTATTTTATAAAACCGGCACGCCAATTAAAAACTAAATTAAATATATGCGTATGAATATTTTTTTATTATTGGCCGCATTAACTTTTACAGGTTGCTCTAAAAACACTAATTCAAATAATGGTGAGCAACCACCGGCGGTTAACCCGGATTCAGCCATCGTCTGGCTAACAAAAGCCGATCAAACTGTTTTACTGCTGCAGCAACCTTCAATAGCATTTAATGCACCAACGAATTCCTATTCAACCATAACAGTTGACAGTACAACAACCTATCAAACCATTGATGGTTTTGGTTATACATTAACCGGCGGCAGCGCGCAGGCTATCAATTCGCTTGATGCAACTGCTAAAGCAAATCTTCTACAGGAATTGTTTGGTAATAAATCAAATTCTGCGGGCATAAGCTATCTCCGCATCAGCATTGGCGCATCAGATTTAAATGCTGACGTTTTTAGTTATGATGATGTGGCCGGCGATGTAAACCTTGAGCACTTCAGCCTTGAAAACGATAAAGAACTTATTGCTTTATTAAAAGAAATCGTTGCTATTAATCCATCTATAAAAATACTGGCAACACCCTGGAGTGCGCCCGCCTGGATGAAAGACAACAACAATACAAAAGGCGGCAGCCTGTACACAAAGTATTACGATGTATATGCAAAATATTTTGTGAAATATATACAGGCTATGAAAGCTGAAGGTATAACGATAGATGCCATTACGCCACAAAACGAACCGCTGCATCCGGGCAATAACCCAAGCATGCTGATGCTTGCCGGCGATGAGGCTAATTTTATTAAGAATAATCTCGGGCCTGCCTTTGCAGCAGCAAATATCAATACCAAAATAATTGTTTATGATCATAACTGTGATAAACCGGAATACCCGCTGGCTATTTTAAACGATGCAGATGCTGCCAAATATGTTGATGGCTCTGCATTTCATTTATATGCAGGTGATATAAACGCTTTATCAACAGTACATAATGCTTTCCCAAATAAACATGTGTACTTTACAGAACAGTGGACCTCATCTGAAGGAAAGTTTGACGGCGATTTTTTATGGCATGTAAAAAATGTGGTAATAGGTTCAATGAATAACTGGGGCCGCGTTGCGCTTGAATGGAACCTTGCCAATAATGCATCTTTCGGGCCGCACACACCGGGTGGCTGCACACAATGCAAAGGTGCTTTAACCATCAATGGCAGCATTACAAGAAATGTAGCTTATTATATTATTGCGCAGGTTTCCAAATTTGTTCCCGCGGGTTCGGTAAGAATTAATTCAAATGCAATAGGTGGTTTATATAATGTAGCCTTTAAAACGCCCGAAGGCAAAAAGGTTTTGCTCGTATTGAATGATGGCGCTTCAGCCGTAAACTTTAATATAAAGTTCAAAGATAAAGCAGCGCTGGCCAGTTTACCAGCAGGCGCTGCGGCTACTTATATATGGTGATTGCTGAAATGATTTGAGCCATGCGCGACGGGCAATGCGCATGAGGCTAATGTTGTTTATTACTATTCAACATTCATTATTATAACTTTTGGAAAGTTTGGAACAGAACTTTCCAAAAGTTACTCTGTTCGCAACGACTCAACCGGGTTTGCCAGAGCTGCTCTTATGGCCTGGAAGCTCACTGTTATCAATGCAATTAATAAAGCAATGGCGCCTGCTGCAGCAAACATCCACCATTCAATATTAATACGATAAGCAAAATTATTAAGCCAGTTATGCATGGCCCACCAGGCAAGTGGCGCTGCGAATACAAATGCAATAGCCACCAGCTTTATAAAATCTTTACCCAGCATGCTTACAACGCTATTAACGCTTGCGCCTAAAACTTTCCGTATGCCTATTTCTTTTGTTCTTTGTTCTGCTATAAACGTAGCAAGCCCGAATAAACCAAGGCATGCAATAAAAATTGCCAGTGCAGAAAATATAATGGCAATTTTACCCACGCGCTGTTCTTCACGGTACATTTGATTGAATGACTCGTTTAAAAAACGATAGCTGAAAGGCAGCCCGGATGCAAAGCTTTTCCATTTGGTTTCTGCTTGTGCAATAAGGTTTTGAATGTGTGCGCTATTCACTTTAAAAATAGCTGAGCCTCCATAATTATTATTGTTCAGCATAAGGCATAACGGGCCCACTTGCTGATGAAGTGATTCAAAATTGAAATTTTTAACCACGCCAATAATTGTATAGGCTAGTGTATTACCATACCCATCTGCATCAGAGCTGTATATTTTTTTGCCAATAGGATCGGCATACCCTAAAAATTTTGCCGTGGTTTCATTAATGATAACCGCTGAAGAATCGCTTCCAAAATCTTTGGAAAAATTTCTTCCCTTTATAACTTGCATGCCCAATGTTGGTATATAATCATAATCAACCTTCCAGTTCTGTATCTCAATGCCATTTTCAGCATTCAGCACAGCATCCCTCGAAAAAGTATGGCTGTTTCTCCAGGAATCGGAAACCGGCAAAAAGCTGCTGATAGATGCACTTATAACGCCGGGCATTTTTAATACTTCATCTTTAAAAGCTTCCTTATTGTTATTTAATGCATATACTTTATCTACTATTAGAACCTCTTCTTTATTATAGCCAAGGTTTTTGTTTTGAATGTAATGCAGTTGGTCATATATAATAATTGTTCCAACAATTAAAATAATGGATGTGGCAAACTGAAACACCACGAGCACACTTCTTAATCCGCCGCTTTTGCTGCCCAGCTTCAGCCTGCCTTTTAATACTTCAACGGGTTTGAAAGATGACAGGAAAAATGCAGGATAACTGCCTGCCATCAGCCCAACAATAAAAGGCAATGCAATAAGAATTGGCAATATATATGGCGAAAATAAACCTGTAATGTTCATTTGCTTATCGGCCACACTGTTAAACGAAGGCAGTACTCCATAAACAACAGCAACAGCAATTGCCAGTGAAATAAAAACCATGGTTGTGGATTCAAAAAGAAACTGCCATATAAGGCCTTTTCTTTCTGTTCCCAACATTTTTCTTATGCCCACTTCTTTTGCGCGGTTAGCAGAACGCGCTGTGGTGAGATTCATAAAATTGATGCAGGCAATGAGTAATATAAACAGCGCAACAGCAGAAAATATATATACATATTGAATATTACCACTCGGTGTTATCTCAAAGCTGCGATTTGAATACAGGTGGATTTTTGTAACTGGCATCAACGAATATTCGAGGTTGTTGCCTGCCTTTCTGAATTCATCAATGGTGTTAATGCTCATAAATCTTTTTGCATCAGGCACCACATATTTTTCTATATAGGCATCAAAATTTTTTTCAAAAGCTTTAGGGTCTGTGCCTGGCCTTAAACGTATATAGGTAAGAAAATTATGGCTGGAAGCCTGTCCCCATTTATAATCTACGTTCTTCATAGAAAAGAAGAAATTGAAATTAAAATGTGTGTTATGCGGAACATCTTTTATAACAGCCGTTATTTTATAAAAAGGATTTTTACTGCTTCTTATTTCAATGGTTTTGCCAACAACATCCGTGGTTCCAAAATATTTTTTTGCAGCCGATGCAGTTATGATAACCGTATTCGGCTCATCCAGTCCATGCTGCACATCACCTGCAATGGCCGGCAACCGGAACATGTCAAAAAAAGTGGAATCAACATTGGCCACTTTCGCTTCATCAATAAAATCATTTCCTTTTCTTATGAGCTTATAACCATCATTTGTATAAATGCGCGTATAGCTTTCTACCTGGGGATAATCTTTTTTAAGCAATTGCCCCATCACATCGCTGGTTTGCGCAGTGTGCTGGATAGAACTGCCAAAATGTATATCTGAATTAATGCGGTAAATATTTTTGGCATTTGGATAATAGCTATCATAACTCAGCTCATCCATTACATACAATGTGATCAGCAAAAAACACGAGAGGCCAATGGCAAGCCCGGTAATATTGATAATAGAATAAACCTTATTTCTTGCAAGGTTTCTCCAGGCTATTTTTAAAAAATTTCTTATCATAAAGCAACATCAAATTGGCGGGTGATAATTATGCAATGCTATTTAACAACCACAATGCCACTGTATAACTTATTTAAAACTAATGCCCTGTAAAAACGGATGCAGCAAAAAATTGTACGGTATCGTACAGTGTGTAACCGGAAAGCGGACAAAAGGGCCGTAACATATCCTGGCTAAAAATGATGGACCGGTTTACACTTCAAACTCACTTTGCATTACCTCACTCACCAGTTTATAGGAATGCATTTTTGCATCAAAATCATAAATATGTGCATTGAACATGAGTTCATCAACGCCGGTTTGCGCAACAAAACTTTGTATATCTTTTTGAATAGTTGAAGCGCTGCCGATAAATGAACCGGAAAGCATTTGCATTACATGCGCTGCTTCCACATCAGTCCATAAATCGTTCATGTTTTTTACAGGTGGCTGAAGCAGTTGCCGTTTATCGCGCAGTATGCCAAGAAAAGCCTGGTATGCAGACGTGGCCAGGTAATTTGCTTCATCGTCTGTACCCGCAACGATAGCGTTAACGCAAGCCATGATATAAGGTTCTTTTAATTGCTCCGAAGGTTTGAACTCATTTGTATAAATGCTAAAAGCAGTTTGCATTTGTGCCGGGGCAAAATGGCCGGCAAAAGCATAAGGCATTCCAAAATAAGCAGCGAGATGGGCGCTGTCTGTACTTGATCCTAAAATCCACATTGGAATATCAACGCCTTCACCCGGAATAGCCCTTACTTTGGCGGTGCTGTTCTCTTTGGAGAAATACGTTTTTAATTCCATTACCTGCTGCGGAAAATCTTCAGCCCGCAGGTTATTGCTTTTGCGTATAACCATTGCAGTCAACTGGTCTGTGCCTGGTGCACGGCCGAGGCCAAGATCAATCCTGCCGGGATATAAACTTCCTAACGTACCAAATTGTTCGGCAATAATTAAAGAAGAATGATTAGGCAGCATGATACCGCCTGAACCAACGCGGATAGTTTTTGTGCCGCCTGCTATATAACCTATTAATACCGATGTTGCCGAACTGGCTATGCTGGCCATGTTATGATGTTCGGCCAGCCAGTAACGTGTATATCCTAAAGACTCTGTGTATTGCGCAAGCTTAAGGCTTTTCTTAAAACTGTGCTCCGGCGTTGAACCTTCGGTTACCGCAGCGAGGTCGAGCACAGAATAAGCTATTTTCTTTTTACTCATCAGTTGCAAAAATACTATTGCTTTTGCTTGAAGTATTTGAACAAAAAGATAAGATTTAGCGCAATAAGGCCGGAGCGATGTGCGCGCTGTTATTGCTATCCGCCCGCTTATTATGCTGTTGCCGGCATATCAATCATTAATACAACAGCGTTGTTTGATAATGCTTCCATATCAACTTTGTCAACATTCCATAAAGCGAGCGCATCCCTTGTTTCAAGCAGGCGGTACTGCACTTCAAAGGCGCCATCAATCACAAAAATAAAAACCATATTGCCCGGTTTGCAAACCTTGTGAAGCACATCTTTACGGCCATCGAATTTGCCAATATAAAAATTTACAGGCTGCTGTTCGTTATTATAACTTACAAACAGGTGCAGTAATTTGTTTTTATTGTTTTCCCGCTCAAACGAAAAAGAAGCTGTGTTAATAATAGCATTCAGGCTGCCTGGTTTAAGCCATATACGCAGGAAGTTTACAAACACGTCGTTATAAGGGTTAAATATTTTTACCTGCGTATTTTTCTTAACCGAAAAATATTGCATTTTGCCGCCTTCTATCATAGCACTGTTGCCATAATTGTCATTATAAATAATTGACCCGGCTACCGGTAATATTATAAGGTCAGCATCATTTTCTGCAATAAAATTTAATGTTCTGCGGGAAGAAAGCACATCATCCTGCACATTATAAAAATTGCCGTACAATGAATTTTTAATTGCAGGCTGCTTAAATAAAGCGCAGCTTTTCATCCAGCCAGTTGTGGTTATGCTGCGGTCTTTCGCTAAAAATATTTTGGCTTCACACTGTTCTATCATGCTGCAACTGTTATAAGATGAGTAAGTGTATAACCATTGGTAATGTTGCCTTCAACTGTTGCTAATTCATATGCAAGGGAATCTCTGAAAATATCATCTTCCGCATTGCTTGTATCCTGCGTACCTTTTGTGTAATAGGTGGTAGCTGTTGTATAAACAGTATTGCAAACATCTGCCGGAAAGGCAATTTGCGTTACCAGCAGAGACGTGCCGTCTGCACTGTAAATGTGCACATGTATATGCGTTGCCCTGCCCTGGTACCAGCCTGGAAATATTGATGTGAAAGTTACCAGGCCGCTGGTATTTGTTGTTTGCCTGCCTCTTAAAAAATGCACAGATGTATAATCAGATGATTGCATTTGCGTGCTTCCGTATTCAGAGTAATTGCCATCGGCATCGCAATGCCATATATCAACAATTGCATTAGCCAAAGCGGCACAGCTTGCATTGCTGTTGTTCACAGTAATGTTTATTGAAAGCGGAACACCTTTCCGGTCGCTGGTAATATCGCTTGTTACCAATGACGAGGGTGTATGTGTTGGATAAGGGCCTTCCGTTTCTTCAGGTGTATCAGTGCAGGAACCTGAAGTATTATCTGTGGAGCCGGAATCCGCATTTTTTGAGCAGGCTTTCATGATTGGTGCAATGGCAGCCATGCTTAATGCCGTAGTAAAGCCTCTTTTTAAAAATTCTTTTCTTTCCATAATGGTTTAATTTATTAAATGAGGAATGCAACTCAAATATTATAATTAAACCAGCCCCGGTGAAATGTTTGCGGTAAAAGGAAAGAATTCAGAGGTTATTAACTTACCTGTTAAAGCGGTTAAAGAATTCGTTTTCGTAGCTGCTGCTTACAGGTATATTAACGCCGTTAACGGTTATGGTTTTATTGCGCACTGTTTGAATATAATTAAGCGATACAATATAAGACCGGTGCACACGTATAAACTCTGTTGCGGGTAGTTTTTCAAGCATAACCTTCATGGTTAACCTTGCAACAACCGGCCGCTGGTTTTGCAGATGAATTTTTAAATAATCATCAAGGCTTTCAATAAAAATAATATCGCTTAATTTAATTTTTATAAGGCTGTAATCGGCCCGTATAAAAATATATTGCTCATCCGGCTTTTGCGCATGCACATAATTGTAATAATCCTGTGCTTTATTAACGGCCTGCATAAAGCGCTCAAAAGTAAAGGGCTTTAAAAGATAATCTACCGCATTTAAATTAAATCCTTCAACGGCGTATTCACTATATGCAGTTGTGAATATGGCCATTGCATTTTTGCCGGTTGCCTTATACAGGTCTATGCCTGATAAGGCCGGCATATTAATATCGAGAAATAAAAGCGGAACCGGGAATTGCTGCAAATACCTTAAAGCCTCATGTGGCTTATTAAAAGTTTTTAGCAGGCTGATAAAATTTGTTTGCCCGCAAAAATTTTCCAGCACTTTTAATGCAGGTAATTCATCATCTATTGCAATGGCTGATATCATTCTAAATTCAATGTAAGTGAAACATAAAATTTATCTGCGTCTTTAACTATAAGGATATGCTTGCCGGGATATACAAGCTGCAACCTGTTTTTTGTGTTTGCCATACCCAGGCCGGTGCGTTCTTCGAGTGCTTTTGCAAGCTTAACCTTATTGTTTTCAACAATCATCTGCAACTGGTTATCATCAATATTTACATCAATATTTATCAGTGAAACTTCTTCTGCATTTATGCCGTATTTAAATGCGTTTTCAATAAAAGGGATCAATATCAGCGGCGCAATCATTTTGCCCGAAGTATTGCCCTTGATATTGAAATTAAGATCAATAGAATTTCCAAAACGCATTCTTTGTAATTCAATATAATCGTTTATATAATTTACTTCCTGTTCAAGCAAAACAAAATCTTTACCAGAGTCATTAATTATATAGCGCATCATAGCAGAAAGCTTAACAACTGCTGTTGCTGTAGCAGCTGATCTTTCAATGGCAAATGAATAAATAGTATTAAGTGTATTGAACAAAAAATGCGGGTTGATCTGTGCCTTTAAATAACGCAGCTCAGCCTGCAGCTTTTCTTTTTCTGACTGTTTAAGCCTGTTGTTAATAGTTAGTATAAGTGTGAAAAAAACAATGGCAATAAAAATGAAGAGGTAGTGAAGAACGCCAAAAAGATAACGGTTAAACTGCTGGGGCGGCGGCATCCTGCGCATTTCTTCAGGTGGCATTCTTCTTAAAGAATCTTGCGGCCCGGGCGATGTATTATTGGGATTATTAACAGCAGGTGGCGGCATGGGTTGAAAATTTTCTTCCGGCCTCCTGTTATCAGGTATGAATAGGGACGGCGTAAGCGAAATAATGAGGAAGCACAAAAGCACAATGCTGAAAAAAGAAACGTATTTTTTTGTAACGTACAGCTTTGGTATAAGCACAAAAAAATTCAGGTAAAAAAAAGAGACCATTAATGCATACGCAATAAGGTCTCTTTGTGTAGGCCTGTTGCTAAAAATATTAAGCGAACGCGGAAAATCCGGAGTTAGAAAAACCGGTAACGCTAAAAAAACTATACATCCAATTATATGCAGTAAAACCGTTAGTGATCGTTTGTTCACCATCGATGATCAAATTAAAAACTTAAAGCTGTAAGTTATGGTAACAATGAGGCAAAACACGGAAATAATGAGGCAAAACGGGAAAATGGTGCGGCGATTAAATTTAAACTGTGCGCTTTATGAAGTAAGCACCTCAATGGGTGTAAAGTTTTTTAATGAAGGAAACTGCATGTTTATAATTTGCTGAACGATTTGTTCAACATTCACATCGTTGCGGTTGGCAAAAATTACAACAAGGTAATTTAAAGATGGTATGCTGAAACTATAGGTTCTGAAACCGCCGTTATCGCCGCTGTGATATACTTTGCGCACTGCATCCTGCTCATCAATAAACCAGCCAAAACCATAGCCGTTTTTTTTATTTCTGTCTATTATAAATTCAAGGTTGCGTGCTTCATCAACAATTGTTTTACTGAATACTTTGCCGGATTGCAAAGCTTTAAACCATTTAATATAATCAGTAACAGAAGTATAAATGCCACCATCACCTTCGGTTGAAAAAAATATATGTTCACCAGGTCCTGATTGAATTAAATTGTCAAGGCTGTCGCGTTCATAACCCGTTACTTCGTTTTGTATTGTTGCCTGCTCATTCCAAATAATCGTATGCTGCATGCCTGCGGGTTTAAATACATATTCAGCCATATAATCATTATAAGTTTTGCCGCTTAATTTTTCTATTATCAGTGCAAGCAAACAATAGGCAGTATTGCTGTAACGGAATTTTGTGCCCGGCATAAAATATGTGCTGTCAGCATGTTTAACAGCGTTATATACATCAATATTATACGCATGCTGCATGCCGCTTGTATTAATGTAAGCGTAATGGTCCGGGATGCCCGAAGTGTGCGTTAGTAATTGTTTAATGGTAATAACGTCTGCAAGCTTTTTATTCATACCAGGGAAAAACCTGCTGATCTTATCATTTAAAGAAAGTAAATGTTTTTGCTGCAGTTGCAGTATGGCTATTGCGGTAAATTGTTTGGTTAAGGAACAGATGTTGAAATTGGAAGAAGCTGTGAGTTTGTTGCCGGTGCTTATACTGCTGATACCATAACTTTTATTATAAACTATTTTACCATTATCAACAATACCAATTGAAATACCTGGTAAATGTGCAGGGTAAGTTTTGCTTAGGAGCGAATCTATTTTCTGTTCATTAAGATTAAATACAGGCTGCTGTGCCATTAATGCAAAGGCAGGAAAGCAGCTAAGAATAAACGTTGCGAATATCTTCATATAGGCGTTAATATAAATGCAGCATCAGGCTAATCCAACACCTTTTCTATGGCCTCAAGTTCTTCCTCAGCAAACCGGAGGTTATTGAGGGCTGAAAGATTATCGTTCAACTGTTCTTTCGAGTTTACATTGATCAGCGCAC
Source organism: Parafilimonas terrae (assembly GCF_900115755.1). GTDB lineage: Bacteria > Bacteroidota > Bacteroidia > Chitinophagales > Chitinophagaceae > Parafilimonas > Parafilimonas terrae. The sequence goes on along the minus strand of NZ_FOXQ01000005.1, from coordinate 185,665 downwards.
TCGTTATTTTTTTATCTTTCAGCAGCCAGGCCAGCGACATTTGCGCCAGCGACTGATTGCGTTTTCTCGCAATTTCGTTTAGCTTTTTAATATAAAAATTAGTGGGTTTTGCCCTATCAGCAGCTGCAGAAATACCCTGTAAATTTCTGTGCGCAAGCAATCCTTTGGATGAAGATGCGATGCGCCCTACACCATTTGTTTCCAGCACTTCCGGCAGGTGCGTTTCATTCCAACGCATAAACATAGAGCACTCAGACTGGTGAATTAAACACGGCGTGCCCAGGCTTTTTAATATGTCAATAGCCTGTTTTGCCTGTTCAGCATCATAATTGCAAATGCCCGCATACAAAGCTTTGCCACTTCTCACAATGTAATCTAATGCCATCATCGTTTCCTCAACCGGAGTTTCCGGATCGGGCCGGTGAGAATAAAATATATCAACATATTCAAGCCCCATTCTTTTTAAGCTGTGATGGCAGCTTGCCATTAAATGCTTACGGGAGCCCCAGTTGCCATAAGGCCCTTCCCACATAGCATACCCGGCTTTGGTAGATATAAACAGTTCATCGCGCAGATTGCCTGTAAAATCCTGCTTCAGTATTCTTCCAAAATTTTCTTCGGCACTGCCGGCAGCAGGGCCATAGTTATTGGAAAGGTCAAAATGTGTAATGCCATTATCAAAAGCATGGTGAACGATCTTCCTGCCGTCTTCAAAAATATCAATGGTGCCAAAATTGTGCGAAAGGCTTAATGAAATAGCTGGCAGCAATATTCCGCTTTTGCCACACCTGTTATATTGCATATTTTCATACCGCCCCGCAGAAGGAATATAAAGCATAAGCCAGTTTAATTACAATTGCCAAAAATATACAGAAGCTGCCATCTGCATATAAATATTAACATCGCCGCTATTATTCGCAGACATTTCTGACAGCGATAGTTTAAAAAACATGCCACAATTCTATTTATAAGAAAAACTGTTCTTTTGTAAGCATCTTTGTTACTGATGTTTTTAAATCAGGGCACAGTTGTCAGCTGTTTAATTATTCGTATGAAGCGGAGCAGATAAATTTTTCTCACATAGAGGAATGTATATGCGGAGTTCCGTCCGGCCAAATCAAAAAATAAAATATATACAGATGAAATTTATTTTTATAGCGTTTATATGCGTGGTATCATTTTCTGCTGAAAGCTGCCATACAAAGCCGCCACAGGAAGCAGGCAATTTCAGGCCGGCTGATTTAGTTGAGCTGATTAAGTTAGACCCAACCATTCATCTGGATATACGCTATGCCACCAGCAATAATTTTGTTGGAAGGCCTATGTATAAAGAAGCAAGGGCTTTTTTGCAAAGACCGGCCGCTGAAGCATTGGTGCGGGTAAATGCAGCACTGAAGCCATTGGGTTATGGCCTCGTTGTGTTTGACGGCTACAGGCCCTGGAGCATTACCAAACTTTTTTGGGATGTAACGCCTGCAGATAAAAAGAAATTTGTTGCCAATCCCAAAAACGGTTCAAGGCATAACCGCGGCTGTGCTGTTGACTTAAGTTTATATGATCTTAAAACCGGAAAAGAAATTGAAATGACGGGCAATTATGATGAGATGACGGAGCGTTCTTACGCTGATTATACCGGTGGCACAGCAGTGCAGCGAAAAATGCGGGATCTGCTGCGCTCAAAAATGGAAGCCGAAGGGTTTAAAGTATATGAATATGAATGGTGGCATTTTGATTATAAAGACTGGAAAGAATATGCGATTGCCGATGTACCGTTTTCAGAGATTCATTAGGGGTAATCTTCACCCTGCCATCTCCAAAAGCTTCTTATGCAAATCCAGCACCTGCGGCAGCACAGCAGTTTGTTCGTCATTAACGATAACAAAATCACAGAGCTTCATTTTAATAGTTTCGTCAAGCTGGTTATTCATGCGGGCAAGCACTGCTTCCCGCGAAACATTATCCCGGTTCATCACTCTTTGCAAACGCAAATGCTGTGGTGCATATACGCCAATAATATAATCAAGGCTGGCTGCAGCAGGCGATTCAAACATTAAAGCTGCTTCTTTAATTACATAAGCAGATGATTGTGCGTTTGCCCATTCATCAGCTGCAGCAATAGTTACAGGATGAACAAGTGCATTCAATTGATCGAGTTTAAACTTATCATTAAAAACAACATCAGCAATGTACTTCCTGTTCAGCATGTTATTAACGTAAGCCTCTTTGCCAAACAAATTAATAATGCCTTTTTTTAAAGCGGCATTTTCATTCATAATGTTTTTGGCTGCTTCATCAGCATAAAAAACAGGAATACCCAATACGCTGAATATTTTTGATACAGTTGTTTTGCCGCTGCCCATTCCGCCGGTTAATCCTATTTTAAGCATGCATGTTTTTTATGAAAATAAAAAATCCGGAATTTTTACAAACCCCGGATTTAAAAAGGCAAATATCTTAATTTATTTTTTATCTGCGTCCGCTGTTGATTTATTTATCTGCGCAGTCCATTCCATGCTGATAGCAGATCTTTCAATCTTCATATAACTGCCGGGGCTGGTTTCAAGCTGCAAAGTGTTGTCTTCATTTATTTTATTTATCGTGCCATGAATGCCTGCTATAGTTACAATTTTATCTCCTTTCTGAAGGTTTTCTATAAATTTCTTCTGATCTTTTGCTTTTTTAGCCTGTGGGCGGATCATAAACAACCAGAACACCAGGATAATAGCGCCCATCATTATTAAAGAAAAACTTGAATTTGGCTGGCCGCCATCTGGCGAAGCCATTAAAAAAACAGTAAGCATTTGTGTCATTGTTCGGAATTATTAATTAAAAAATTGAGATTATTTATTTGCTGAAGAATCGGCCAGTATGGTGCCTGTAAATGCGAGGAACTGCGGTGCACGGTTACTGTTGTTTGCCGTTATGAATATTGTTTTGCGCACATCGCCCGGATGGCTCTTTTTTGTGTCGAATTGTGCATCAATTTTTCCTTCCTTGCCCGGCGCTATTGGCTCCTTTGTATAATCGGCCACCGTGCAGCCGCAGCTTGGGCGCACCGTAATTAAATACAAGGGTTTATCGCCGGTGTTTTTGCAGGTGAAAGTAATATTCACCACCTCGCCCATCTTCTTCGCGCCAAAATCAATAGCAGTGTCCTGCCATTGAATGCTGGTAAACTTTGAAGAATCTTTCAGCAAAGCTTCCAGGTTTTTTGAGCTGCTTTCTGCAGCGCTGTTGCACGATGCAATGGCAACGCCTGTTATAATAAGAAAAAATAAATATTTCATATTAAAGGGCAAATGTACTGCTTTCTCAATTTGCCTTTTTTGATTTAAAATCTGTTTTAAAAATCTTGTTTTGCGCCAACAGGTCTTTATGAATGCCATCTAAAATGCCGTTTACAAAATGGCCGCTCTGCGCGGTGCTGTAATCTTTTGCAAGATCGATATATTCGTTAATGGTAACTTTTGGTGGAATGGTGGGAAAGTATAAAAACTCGCAAACGCCCATTTGCATCAATATCATGTCCAGTACAGCAATGCGTTCCGGGTCCCAGTTTTTCAGCCGGGCTTTAATTAAACCGGAGATATAATCGTTTTTATTGATAGCTGTTTGAAGTAATTCTTTTGCAAATATTTTCTTTTCTGCATCAGGCATTTGCTGCAGGCTTAACCCGGAAGGTTTTTGCAGCAGGCTTAACATAAGTGTGTTAAGCATTTCTGCATCATCATCCCAATTGCTGAAAATTTCTTCTATGTGCGCCACAAAGCTTTCTTCGGGCAGCATCAGGTCAGAAAAAATATAGGCAAGCATATCCCTTTCACTTTTAATATCCCTGCTTTGCAAATGAATGTATGCTTTATATGTTTCTGTTGAAACCAGCGTTTCATACGTGCTGCGCACAAATTCTTCCGTAGAATCAAAGCTAAACTTGTATTTAGCCATTGCCTGTATGTAAGAATGGTTTTCCAGTATGGTCCACAATACCGTATTGCCGGAAAGCTTTGTATTTACATTTTTATCTTCTGCGGTAGCAAGATGTTTGGACGCCCTCATAGCCGCATCTTTTTCTGCGTAACGGGCAACTTCGGTAAGAAAATAAATGAGATAGGTAAAGAGGCGGGGTGTTTGATCGAGCCGTGTATCAAGAATTTTCACAGCTTCATTATCTGAAATATTACCTGTGCTGTCGAGCTGGTATAAAACCTGCATTACTTTAACCCTGATATTTCTTCTCGTAATCATCCTTTCCAAGAACTTTATTGGGCGCGAAGATAATTGGCCCTTTGTAATTAGAATAAAGAATTATCATTTGAAATTGTTAAGAAGCTTCCTACACCGCAGGTTTCGCTTTAGCGGCATGTTTGGCTGCCTTGGCCGCTTTTGCCCGGCGTCTTAATTCTGTGCGTGTTAAAATTACTTCGCGGCTGGTTTGGCCATTAATGCTGCTGTTTTCCTGGGCCCGGCGCATAAGGTAAGGAATTACATCACGAATGGGGCCAAACGGCAGGTATTTACTCACAGAATAACCGGCTTTGGCGAGGTTGAAAGTTATATTATCGCTCATGCCATAAAGCTGTGAAAAATGTATATGCTTATGATTATGCGGAATACCTTTTTCGTCCAGTAATTCTGCGGCGCGCAGGTTGCTGTATTCGTTATGTGTGGCTATAATAGTGGCTATATCGTTGATATTATCAATGCAATATTCAACGGCTGTATTGTAGTCGCCATCGGTGAAGGATTTATCCTGCTGAATAGGTGAAGGATAGCCCATTAGCTGCGCCCTCGTTCTTTCCTTTTCCATGTAAGCACCGCGAACAATTTTTACACCGAGTATAAAACCTCTTTGCTTTGCAATGCTGTGGTACATTCTCAGGAAGTTAAGCCTGTCGTGCCGGTAAAGCTGAATGGTATTATACACAATACATTTTTCGCGGTTGAATATCTCCATCATTTCTACAGAAAGCCGGTCGATGGGGTCCTGTATCCAGCTTTCTTCTGCATCAATTAAAACGCCTACATTTTTTTCTGCTGCCACTTCACAAATGTCATACATGCGTTCCCGCACCCTTTCCCATTCAGCGCCTTCTTCCTCATGATCGTGAATGCCGCTGCGCAAACGTGGGGCAGAGTTCATTATTTTTAATAATTCAAAGCGGGCAATACCGGTAATTTTTACACTGATATAAGGAATATTTGGCTGCGTGGCCGCATAATTAATAACGCGGATAAATTCATCTCTTGCATGGTCAAAATTTTCTTCGCCTTCTTTTGCTTCAACGCCATAGTCCAGGATTACCTGAACGCCATATTCGCCCAATCTTCTTGCAACATCTGCCGTTTGTTCCAGCGTTTCACCGCCTACAAACTGCTTAAATATGGTTTTGCGGATAATACCATGAACAGGCAGGCCTGTTTTCATTAAAAAGGGTGTAACCCTCACACCAAGTGCAGAAAACCAGGGGTAGTTCATAGTGCCGAAAAGAAAACGGCTGGCCTGCAATTCTTTATTGGATTTATAAGCAAATGCTGTTTCTGTATTGTTGAAAGAAAGACGCATAAACGAAGAGCTGATTCTAACTGCGAATATCGGCAACTCTGTATTAAGTAAAAAATATTAGGCTTGTATAGCTTAATCGTAAGCGTTAAAAATTTTTAAACTGTATATTTCCGGCAGAAAAACATTAAGTTGTTTGAGAAGCAAAAGAGGCTCTTGATACACCTGTTTAAATCTGGCCAGTTATAATTTAGCGTTTCAAATTTTATTCATTATGAGAAAATTATTTTCGTTTGCCTGCCTGCTGTTGTTTGCGTTTGCCGTCAATGCGCAGGAACATAATTTCAATACAAAATATGTGAAGCCGGCAGATACGCTGGTTGAAAAAAAGATAGAAGAATGGCAGGATTTAAAGTTTGGTTTATTCATGCACTGGGGCACTTACAGCCAGTGGGGCGTGGTGGAAAGCTGGAGCATTTGCCCGGAAGATGAAGGCTGGACGCAGCGCCGCGGCCCGTATTCAAAAGACTATTTTGAATATAAAAAAGCTTACGAAAACCTGCAAACCACATTCAACCCGGTAAATTTTAATCCTGATAAATGGGCGGCGGCAGCAAAAGATGCGGGCATGAAGTATGTTATATTTACCACTAAACATCACGATGGTTTTTGCATGTTTGATACAAAGCAAACCGATTATAAGATCACATCATCCAAAACACCTTTTTCATCAAACGCAAGGGCTAATGTAACCAGGGAAATATTTGAGGCATTTCGCAAAGATGGTTTCTTAACGGGCGCTTATTTTTCCAAGCCAGACTGGCATTCGCCCGATTACTGGTGGCCTTATTTTCCGCCAAAAGACAGGAATGTAAATTATGATCCGGCGAAACATCCTGATAAATGGAACGCGTTTAAAGATTATACCTATAACCAGATTGAAGAATTAATGACGGGCTACGGAAAAGTGGATGTGCTTTGGCTTGATGGCGGCTGGGTAAGGCCTTTAAAAACTGTTGACAGGAATGTTGACTGGCAGCGTGGCATCCGGTATAACCAGGATATTGATATGGCACGCATTGCTAAAATGGCCCGCAGCCATCAGCCGGGTTTATTAGTGGTTGACAGGACTGTAAGCGGCGAATTTGAAAATTATCTTACGCCTGAACAAACCGTTCCTAAAGAGCCGTTACCTTATCCCTGGGAAAGCTGTATTACCATGGGCAATTCATGGAGTTATGTGCCGAATGATCATTATAAATCCACTAATACCATTATTCATTTATTGCTGCGCATTGTATCAAGAGGCGGGAATTTGTTGCTGAACATTGGGCCTTCGCCGCTGGGCGATTACAGCGATACAGCATACAGCCGTTTAAAAGAAATCGGCGCCTGGATGAAGGTGCATGGAGAAGCTGTGTATGCTACAAAACCATTGGCGCCTTATGAAGATGGTAATATTTTATACCTGCAATCGAAAGATAAAAAAACGGTGTATGTGTATGTGTTGAGTGATGATAAAGCTGATGATGTTGTGTTGCCATCAGCCATCAATTTAAAAGGCATTGCATTGAATAAAAAGAGCAAAATTGTTTTGCTGGATGCACCGAAAGAAAAGATCAAATACAAAACAGAAGGCGATGCAACAACATTAAGTGTACCTTCTTCACTTCAGCATAAAGCTGTTGGTAAATATGCGGTGGCGTTTAAGATAATGCTGTAAAATCCTGAGGTTTTCGAAAGCAGGGTGATGGAAAAGTGTAAAACAATTCCATATATGGTTACATTGAATACTTCTTTTCTCGCAGCCAGTCAGCAATTACCTTTATATAAGTTGAAAAGTAATCATCTGAGATAATCTCCTCAAGTGTTATGAAAAGGTTCTTACAAATAGTTGGCAATGCTGCTTCAAATTCCTGGTAATGCTTCCACATTTCAGTTCCGCCGGGCAGGATTTTATTTGTTTTATTTCCGAGCCATGAACGAACGATTTTTATTAATTCTTCAGGCTCATCTTTATGAATTTTTATATCCTGGCCCGATATATCACTCAGAGAATCTTTGTAGCGTGCAGCAATGCTATCTATTATCATAATTCTTTTTACTTTTTGCCTTCGGTTTCCATATTGAAGGCAGCCCCAAAATATGCCGGCTTCGAAAGGCATATTGAAGCGAGGCAGGTTATTTTTCATGCCTAATTCCACTCTCGAAATATCATGAATTCCATATTGACATTCATTAATAATCCGAAACAGCTTGTTTAATCTTACTTCTTCTGCACCAATAGTTTCAAGAGCGCATCTTGCAACAAAACCACAGTCGTGAATTGCAAAAATCAATGCTTTATAAAGAGGCTTATATTCTTCATCAAAAGGGAAATTGATAAAAACATGTGATTCGCAGGGTATAGCCGGTTGTTTAGGCACGCAAACAATTACTTTTATTATGAAGCTTTTTCAAGGGCTTTTCTAACAGCCTCAGTGATAGTTTCTTTATTTATTTTGGTAACTGCCGGAGACTCTTGCACTACTCTAAAATGAGAGCGCTTTGCAAAGTTTGCTTTGCTGCTTTTATTTTTAGCTTTTGCTGTTTTCTTTTTAGCTTCAATAACCATAATATATTGTTTGAGCTATATCAAAGTTCGTACAATTTTTTTTATCAAGTCCTCTTTTTAAGATTGCAAAGGCCCGTTTTTAATTAAGGATATTAAAAAACAAATCAATCCTCGTGAAAAACTTCTTCCATAAAACTCCATATCTGCCCTTTGGCTGCGGCGTCAGGTAACGGTATTTGCGTGGGATCAGTTTCTTTCCACCAGCGCTGTGTTTCCGGGTCTTCCGCCATTCTTTTCATATCCGCATCATAATCATCGCCTGTATATTCAAAATAACTAAAGAGAAAATGTTTGCCATCAATTTCCTGCAGGTAAATGGAATAGTTTTGAATGTTGCTTTGCTTTATCTGTTTTAAAACACCGGGCCAAACGGCAACATGCAATTCTTTGTAATAAGCTATGTCTTCTTTTTTTAAACCTGTAATTGATGCATAACGCTGAACCTTTTTTTGCATAGTGCTTCTTTTTTTAAAAAACGAAAGTTAAGCTATTGCATAAAAATGCGTGCTTGTTACAACTGTAACCGGCAGCAGCTTAAGTAAAAAATAAATAAACTTCAGCCGTTATATTTGAGGTGCTATATAAGCAACAAGTATTATCATTTTAAAAAAATATATCAACATGAAAGCAGTTGGCTTTACAACATCATTACCAATAGAAGCGGCAGATAGTTTTATTGATTTTGAAACATCAATCCCCATACCGGCGGAACATGACCTGCTGGTAAAAATAAAAGCCGTGAGCGTAAACCCGATTGACTTTAAAATCAGACAGAACAGTGCAAAGGATAAAGTGCTTGATGCACCAAAGATAATTGGCTGGGATGCTGTGGGTGTTGTGGAAGCTGTGGGCAATGAAGTTACATTATTTAAAAAGGGCGATGAAGTTTACTATGCAGGTGATATTAATAAACCCGGCAGTAATGCAGCATATCAGTTAATAGATGAAAGGATTGCCGGTAATAAGCCAGCCAGGTTAAGTGATGCAGAAGCCGCAGCCATGCCGCTTACAACGCTTACAGCCTGGGAAGTAATGTTTGACCGCATGCATATTAATGAAAGCGATAAAGACAAAAGCATTTTAATAATCGGTGGCGCCGGCGGTGTTGGTTCTATTGCTATACAAATAGCAAAGAAGGTGGCAGGTTTGAAGGTGATTGCAACAGCCTCACGCCCTGAAACGGTTGAGTGGTGCAAACAGCAGGGCGCAGACATTGTAGTGAACCATAAAGACCTTGTGAGCGAAGTGCAAAAAGCAGGCTTTAAATATGTTGATTTTATCCTCGATTTTGTTAATACCAATACCTATTGGGATGCTATGGCGGAACTTATAAAACCGCAGGGCCACATTGCTTCCATCACGGGTTCTGCAGAGCCGGTTGCTTTAAATAAATTAAAAGGGAAAAGCGTAACCTTTAGCTGGGAGCTAATGTTCACGCGTTCTACTTTTCAAACAGGTGATATGACAGAACAGCATAACATTCTTAATAAGGCTGCGGCGTTGTTTGATAATGGCACATTGAAAACAACACTGAATAAAACATTGCATGGTTTAAACGCTGATAACCTTAAAGCAGCGCATCGCTTGCAGGAAAGCGGGAAAGCCATTGGTAAAACGGTGATTGTATTTTAGTTGTAAGCTCGAGCTTCAGGCTGTGAGCTTTGAGCTTCACGTTATTTAATTTATCATCATCCAATGTCGTTACTTAAGGTTTAATTTTTGAAATATACAATAACCAATGTTCAATTTGCGAGAGTTTTTATAATTGAACATTGCGTATTGTTTTGTTCCTGCCCGACTGATTCGGTCAGGCGGGAATATTGAGTATTTTCTTAAATCAACGACATTAATTCATTATGCATCTGTGCATTCATCTCATCATTCCGTTCTTAAACTTTTGATTGGATTAGCCATTGCTGCTTTTATGGATTGAATACTGATAGTTAATAAAGCAATTATAACTGCAATAGCGCCTGCTATTATAAAAACCCATCCGCTGATGTGTATGCGATAAGCAAAGTCAAGCAACCATTTATTCATCAGCCACCAAGCCACCGGTGATGCAATAAGCACAGCAATTAAAACCAGCTTTACAAAATCAATGGAAAACAATCGAACAATGGATGTAACGGAAGCGCCCAAAACTTTACGAACCCCTATCTCTTTTTTGCGTTGAGCAGTGGCCTGTATTATCAATCCCAAAACACCCAATGCTGCAAGGAACATGCTTAGCCCGCTAAAGAATGAAAAGAGTTGTTGCAGCCTGCTTTCCGTCTTGTATTGCGCAGCCAGCATATCATCCACCCATTTTATTTCCAGTAATTTATTTGGATAAAATTGCCGCCATAGTTTTGAAACAGACACCGCTACCTTTTTTTCCTGCCCCGGCTTTACTTTTATCAACATGCCGCCGTAGTTGGGTGATGGGCCTGCAATAATGATAGTGGGTTTTATAGGTTCTTTCAGCGATTCATTATTAAAATCTTTTATAATGCCCACCGGCGTTGTGTGTGCCTGCCTTATCGGCATACCCAAATCTTTAACCTGCAATACTTTTGCTGTATAAGCGGTAATTAATGAAGATTGCTGATTTGCTGCATTTGCATACGTTGCAGAGTCGCTTATGCTCATCAGTGAATCGGGGTTAAAAATATCTGCGCTGTATGTTTTATCGAGCAGGCGGCCTTTTATTAAACGAAGCCCCATCACCTTATCTAAATCAACATCGCCATTAATATACCATACTTTAAGTTTATTACCTGCATGATTTGGGTCATCAATTTCCGAGCTCATGAATCCGGCGCCCAACGTAGGCAACCATGAGGTAATACTTGCAGCTTCTACATTCGGGTTTTGCAGCAACTCATTCTTAAATGATTCACCTTTGCCTGCCCATGAAACCTGGCCGATGCTTAACAGGTTGTGCGTATCATACCCAACATCTTTATTTTTTAAAAATGAAACCTGCTGCTGCACCACGATCAAAGCAATCAATACTATAACAGACATGGAAAACTGCAATACCACAAGGCTTTTCCTTACCATGTTCTGGCTGCCGCGGCTATTGCTTAGCAACTCGCCTTTTATAGTGGCTGCAGGATTAAATGCAGATAAAACCAACGCAGGATAAATGCCTGTTATAATGCTTACGAACAACACGCCGCCATAACAATACAGGAATAAATGATAAGAAGCGGTGAATGTTTGTGCAAGCTTGTGGCCAATGAAATGTTCAAGCGAAGGCAATGAAACCTGGTAAATGATAGTTGCCAGCGCTGTAGCAATTAAAAAATACAGGAAAGATTCCATGAGAAATTGAAACACCAGTTGCTTTCGCTGTGCGCCTAATATTTTTCTTACACCAGTTTCTTTTAAACGCTGCAATGCCCTTGCGGTGCTAAGGTTCACAAAATTCACGCAGGCAATTACTAACAATAAAATAGCTACGCCTGAAAGAATGTAGATGTTTTTATAATCGCCTTTTATAGTTTGATAACCTGAAAAATCTGAATGCAGATAAACATTTTGTATGGGCTGAAACTCATGCTGGTAAGGTTTTTTAACTGTTACAAAACCTGCATACCATTTATTTACTTTAGCAGTGAATTGCTTAATGTTTGTGCCTGGTTTTAATAAAATATAGTTTTCAGAAAAAGTACCATATTGTTTTTTGTATAATTCATCATTGCTCGGTTTGTGTATCTCAATAGCTTCGGCACGCATCACAGAATTTACGGGCAGGTTTTTAATTACGCCTGTAATAATATATGGATTTGATTTATCAGAATATACCGGCACGCTGTAAACAGTTTTGCCAACAGGGTCTTCATTTGGAAAGAATTTTTTGCGGAAGCTTTCGGTGATGATGAGGTTCCTGTTATCGCCGGCAATGTATTGCCGCGGGTTGCCGGCAAGCACATGTAAATCCAGCATTTGCCATACAGTAGTGTCGGCTGATAATGCGGTTACTTCAATGCCGTTTGCATCACTGTTATCAAGTTTTAATCTTGTATCTGTATTCCTGATACCTGCGGCGGCTTCCACTTCAGGAAAGTTATTTTTCAATGCCGTTACCAGCCCTGTTAAAGAGGATGAAGAACGGTCATACAATCCATCGCCCATTTTATTTATTGAAATAATGCGGTAGAGGTCGTTGCTCCGGCTCCATTGTTTATCATACGACAAGTCATCCAGCATAACAGTAGCCACCAGCATGCAGGCGCATAAACCTATTGTTAAACCAAGTATGTTTATGGCTGAATAAATTTTGTTGTGCGAAATAGTTCGCCATGCAGTTTTAAGATAGTTTTTAAACATAAAATCCTCTCCTAAGGAGAAGACCTTTTAGAATGTTTAATAATTTAATTTATTTCATTTAATCAAACTGTTTATAAGCCTTCCCTTCAGGAAGGTTTGGATGGGCTGTCACTCCGTTCGCAAACTTTTCACCGGGTTTGCCAGCGCTGCTTTTATTGCCTGGAAGCCGATAGTTAATAAAGCTATGCCTACTGCAATACAACTCGCCACTACAAACAGCCAGAAACTTATATCCGTTTTGTAAGCAAAATTTTCCAGCCATTTATTCATACTGTAAGCGGCAACCGGAATGGCTATAACGATAGCTATAATCACCAACACAATAAAATCTTTACCCAAAAGGCTTACAATATTTGCAGCACTTGCGCCTAATACTTTTCTTACACCAATTTCTTTGGTGCGTAGTTGTGCCGAATAAGTTGCCAGCGCCAGTAAACCCAAACATGAAATAAATATGGCTATGCCTGCAAAAATGTTGAACAGCAGTTTGGTGCGGTTATCGCTTTTATACAACTCATCAAATTTTGAATCAACAAAACTGTAAGTGAAAGGATTTACACCGGGATATTTATTATAGATTTTCTCTACTGCTTTTATCGCCCGTTGTGCGCCGGTTGCAGTAGTTTTTACATATAAAAAACTTTTCCAACGTTGTGTCCAGAAAACAAACGGGCTGATTTTATCTTTTAAAGATTTAAAATGAAAATCTTTTACTACACCGATTATTGTGCCGGGCACATCATGCAGGCTCATTTGCTGGCCTACATACGGTGGCTTAATGCCCATTTGTTTTACCATGGTTTCATTAACAACATAAGCAGATGTATCAGAGGGTGTACCCGTAAAGTTTCCACCTTCAATGAATGTAAAGTTCATCAGAGGAAGAAAATCTTTGTCAACATTGGCGCTGCTTACAATCATGCTGTTGTCTTTTGATTTTCCGGGCCAGTCTATATCGCCGGTTGAGCTGCCGTAATCGGCTATATTATAAACATTCGATAAAGAAGTGGATGATATAACAGGTGTTTTATTCAGCTCCGCTTTAACAGCATCAATATGATTAACCGCTTCATCGCTGAGCGGCACGGTAAAAACATATTCTTTATTATACCCCAGGTTTACTTTACTTATATATTGCATTTGCCGGCCGATGACCAACGTGCAGATGATTAGTATTACGGAAATAGCGAACTGGAAAACCACCAATATTTTTCTTAATAAAATGTTGCCAATGCTTTGGTTTAATTTTCCTTTTAATGAATTGATGGGATCGAATGAAGAAAGATGAATAGCCGGGTAAACGCCTGCTAAAATTAAAGTGCCTGCAACGGCAATACCCACCAGCATCCACACAGAAGGATTGGCAAGCGAAAATTCCAGTGACTTGCCGGATAAATTATTATAAGCAGGTATAAGCAGCCCTGCAAAAACAAGCGCCAATGCTGCGGCAATAATGAATATGATAATTGTTTCTGCAACAAACTGCAGGAATAGCTGCCATTTATTGGCACCGATTATTTTGCGCACACTTACTTCCCTGGCCCTTGCTATTGCCCGTGCAGTTGACAGGTTTACATAATTAACGGCAGCAATAGCCAGCAATAAAATGGTGATAATGGTGAATACCTGTACAATGCGCAATCCAGATTTATTGCCATCGGCTGATATTAAATGTTTTTCAGCCAGGGGCTGCAGCATAAATTTGGTTTGGCTGTCGCCGTTGCGTGCATCTTTATAAGCTTTGGTTAAAGCGCTTTCAATGGTTGCAAAATTGGTGTTGGGCTGCAGCTTTACATATGTATCATAAGCATAATTACCAAGATCTTCATCGATGGTTTTCCAGTCGCCATTGCCGCCCCAAGCTGTGAACATTTTTGCATATAAACTCATGGGGAATACCGCATCAAAACGCAGGGAAGAATTTTGCGGGAAGTCGCGCAACACACCTGTAACAATAAAGTTTGCCGTATCCCAGCTTACCACTTTGCCAACAACATCATCCGTTCCAAAAATTTTTTTCGCTGTCCTTTCTGTAAGCAAGATATTATTGGTAGCGGTAAACAAATTATTGGCCGCACCTTTAATGGTATTAAAATTAAAAATTGAAAAAAAGCTGCTGTCCACATAAGCTATATGAAGGCCTGAAATAAGCTTTTTATCATTTGGCTGATGAAATGTTACCCCCCAATCACTATTTACCCGCGTAACGGCTTCCACAGGTGCTAATGCACGCGCATATTTATACAAAGGCCCGGGCACGCCACCCCAAACCTGTTCCTTGCCGTTGGCATCAAAGTGGGCGCTCAGGTTATAAATCCTGTTATAATCTTTATTGAATTTATCATAGCTGTTTTCATCCTGTATCCATAACAGTAATAAAATGGCAGTGGTTAACCCTATGGACAAACCAAGAATGTTGATGGCGGTATAAAACTTATTTTTCCATAAACTGCGCCATGCGGTTTTGAGATAGTTTTTAAACATACAAGTTGATTTTATGATGTTTGATTTTTTGATGCCTGATTTACGGTTTACCGTTGACTGCCTCATTCCGTTCTCAAACTCTTAACCGGGTTCACCGTTGCTGCCTTTATTGCTTTAAAACTTACTGTGATAAAGGCAATGCCAAATGTGATTGCCGCCGCTGCCAGGAATACCCACCAGTTCACCGAAGTTTTATATGCAAAGCTTTGCAGCCATTTATTCATCGCCCAATACCCAACCGGCAATGCAATGCAGGTGGCAATCAATACGGGTTTTAATAAGTCTTTTGAAAGTAATACAACTATGTTTTGGACGGATGATCCCAGCACTTTTCGTACACCAATTTCTTTAAACCGTTTTGTGGCAGTGAATGAAGCAAGCCCAAACAAACCAAGGCACGCAACAAAAATTGCCAGCATGGCAAATACAGTTAAGATGGTTTGCTGGCGAATGTCTTTCTTGTATAAATCATTAAACTGTTCATCAAGAAATGTGTATTCAAAAGGATAAGCAGGAACAAGTTTTGTGTATGCATCTTTTACAAGCGCTATACCCTGTTGTAAATTACCGGCCTTTAATTTTATTAGTACAACGCGCCTGTCTTCGGCAGGTGAAATTACCAGCGCATCTATATTTTCTTTTAATGATTGAAAATTGAAGTCATCAACCACACCAACAATTTTCCTGTTTGCATCATCACGCACTGTATTTTTTATCCACTTGCCAATAGCCTGTTCAGGTGTCCATCCAAATTTTGTTGCCGCTGTTCTATTTATCAAAACAGCGCTGGCTGTATCTGTTGGAAATTGCGCTGAAAAATCCCTGCCCGCAATTACTTTTAAACCTAATGTTTTTGCAAACTCAAAATCGGCAAACTCTGTTCTTGCATTTATGCGTTCGCTGTGCCCTTCCAGGTCAAAAGCATAACCATCAAAAAAGCCGCCTGGTTCGCCAGACATTGCCGATACTGACTGAACGTTGCTATTGTTTTGAAGATTGTTTTTAAATGCATTTATGTTATTATAAATATCATTATTGTCTATGCGCACAATAACAGTTTGTTCTTTATTATAACCAAGCTGTTTGTTTTTTACAAAGCTCATTTGTTTGGTTATAATGATTGTGCCGACAATTAAAAAAACCGATATGCTGAATTGAACCACAACCAATGCCTGCCTGAAGCTGGAGCCGCCTTTGCCCAGGCGCAGTTTGCCTTTTAATGCCTGTATGGGCGAGAATGCTGATAAGAAGAATGCAGGGTAACTGCCCGCTAAAAAGCCAACCACTATAATTACACCAATAAGAAATAAATACAGCGGCCACGTGTTTAATGAAACAATTAATGAATAACCAAGCAGCTGGTTATACCACGGCAATACAACCAGCAATAACGCTAAGGATATGATGCAGGAAATAGCGGTGATTAAAACAGATTCGCCTATAAACTGCCAAACAAGGTTATTGCGCAGTGCGCCCAATACTTTGCGTAAGCCAACTTCTTTTGAACGTTCTGCCGCACGAATGGTAGAAAGGTTCATAAAATTAATGCAGGCTATCAGCAATATTAAAACGGCAATGGAAAGAAAAATATATACAACGGTTTTATCGTCATGTTTTGCTGAATCGAATGCGGCGTTATCAAAATAAACATCTTTTAAAGCAGTTAATGAAAGCATTGGGTGAAAGCCATATTTACGCATATCGCTGCCCATATATTTTTCCATAAACTGCGGAAACTGTTTTTCAATTTGTGCAGGGTTTGTATTGGGCGCAAGCTTTATATACGTATAAACCGCGTTGTTTATCCAAACAGTCATCCAACTCCTGTCTTTATAATTTTCAAGCGGCACTACCATGTCAAAATCAATATGCGAATTGGAAGGAACATCTTTTGCAATGCCTGTAACTTTTAAAGGTGTGCCCTTATCAAGCATGATAATTTTTCCAACAGCATTATCAACGCTTCCAAAATATTTCCTGGCGCTTGTTTCAGTTAAAACAATACTATGCAAATCCTGCAAAGCAGTTGTTGCATTGCCTTTTACCAAAGGGAATGAAAAGAAGGTGAAGAAGTTACTGTCTGCATTAATCACTTTCTTTTCATGAAAAGATTTATTGCCAACCGTAAATAAATTGTCATTCTGGCTTATGCGCACCGCACTTTCAACCTGGCCTTTAAAATCGTTTAAGATAGCCGGTGCATACATGCCGGATAAATAGGCTACGCGTTGAACTTTATCTTCATTTTTAAAGCCGCGCATTACGCGGTAAATGCGGCTGCCGTCTTTATGAAAATTATCAACACTAAACTCGTTCATGATGAAAAGAAATATCATCATGCAAACAGTTATGCCAATGGTTAAGCCCGAAATATTAATGAGTGAAAAAGCTTTGTTCTTCATCAAATTGCGCCAGGCAGTTTTGAGATAATTTTTAAACATAAAAGTTGATTTGTGATGTTTGATTTTTTGATGTCTGATTTATGGTTGACCGTCAACTGCTGATGTTGGCTGCCTCATTCCGTTCTCAAACTTTTTACCGGGTTTGCCAGTGCAGCTTTTATTGCCTGGAAGCTTACTGTAAGCAATGCAAGAATAAGCGTGCCCATGCCGGCAAACAGAAAATACCACCATTTAATATCGGTTCTGTACGTAAAATCATTCAGCCAGTTTTTCATCAGCCACCATGTTACCGGTGTAGCAATTATTATGGCAATTCCAATCAGTGTGATAAATTCCGTTGAAAACAATTCCGCTATACTTACAGCGCTTGCACCAAGCACTTTTCTGATGCCTATTTCTTTTATTCTTGTTTCTGCCATATAGGAAGCAAGCCCTAATAATCCCAGGCAGGAAATAAAAATGGCGAGCCCTGAAAACAATGCTGCCAAAGCAGCCGTTTGTTGTTGATCCGTAAATTTTTGCTGGTATTCCTGGTCAACAAACTGGTAAGAAAACGGGTAGGCAGGATTATATTTCTTTAATATGGTTTCAGTTGTTTGAAGGCATTGCTGTATGTTTTTATCAGCATTGAAACGAAGTATCATATTCAACAGCCAATGCTTTGACGCAAATACCATCATAGGGCCAATATCGTTATAAGGCGATCCCACGATAAAATCTTTAAATACACCTGTAATAATATAAGTTTTATTGCCCTGCTTAATATGCTTTCCCACAGGGTTTTTTAAGCCCATTGCCTTTATCGCGGTTTCGTTTAGCAGCACCGCATTGCTATCGGAAGGGAACCGCACATAATCAATATCACGCCCCTCAACCAATGTTAAACCCAGTGTTTTTATAAAATCGTTTTCGGTACGCGCCAGCGAAAAATTAATATTGTTTTGTTGTGCTGTTGTATTCCCCCATTCAAAGCCGCTTGAATTTGAACCATCGATGGTAATGCCCCAACCCGTCCGGCTAACGGATTGTACAACACCGCTGTTAATCAATTCCGTTTTTATAACCTGATAATTTTTATCTATATCACCTTCAACAGGCACTTCTATTAAACGGTTAATGTTGTACCCTATATTCCTTTTTTGAACGTACTGTATTTGCCGGTAAACAATAATGGTTGATACAATAAGAATAATGGCTGTAGAAAACTGCGCCACCACCAATACTTTTCTTGGATTGAATGATCGCTTGCCGGCGCTTAAAGCGCTTTTTAAAATGTTTACCGGTTTAAATGCAGAAAGAAAAATAGCAGGATAAATGCCGGCAAGCATTCCTGTAAGAACTATGAAACAAAAGAGACTAACCCATAAAATAGGATCAAAAAAATTAAGGGTAAAATGTTTGCCTATAATATTGCTAAATGCAGGCAGTGTAAGCTTTACAATAATTATTGCGAAGAGGCCAGCAAAAAAAGAAAGCAAAATTGATTCAGATAAAAACTGCATCACAAGGCTTTGCCGGTTTGCGCCAATCACTTTTCTTACGCCCACTTCTTTTGCACGTTTCTGGCTGCGGGCAGTGCTTAAGTTTATAAAATTGATACAGGCAATAAGTAAAATAATGAGGCCGATAAAAACCACCAGCCGCACTTCTTCAATTTTACCGCCAACGGGCACACCGTTTTCAAACCTTGAATACAGGTGCATTTGAGACATAGGATAAACAAAGAGCGATGTTTTTGCATCCGGTACAAATTTCTTTACAAAACTTTCCAGCTTTTTATTAAAACTATTAACTGCGGTGCCGGGCTGCAATTGCACATAACTGTAATAGCTATAAGAATTCCAGGTGTTTGAATAAAGCTCTGCTTTGGTTAAAGGAATAAGATAAGTGAAATTAAAATCGGTATTAGCCGGCAGGTCTTTTATAACACCCGTTACTTTATAAGGTTCTTTATCATCTACTGTAATAATTTTATTTAACGGGTCTTCCGCCCCAAAAATCTTTTTAGCGAGGCTTGCCGTAAGCACTATGTTATTTCCATCATTAAGCAAATTATTCCTGCTGCCTTCAACCAAAGGAAAATCAAACATGGAAAGAAATGGCGCATCTACATCGTTGCCCGAAGATTTGATGCGCTTATCGCCATAAGTAAATAATCTTTCTATCGGCCAGTACATGCGGGCTGCATTCTTTACTTCAGGATAATTTTGTTTTAAAGCGGCTGCTGCTGGGCCTGCCGTTACGTCCCAAACATTAATATTATTATTATCGGCATATTTATTATACAGCTTGTATAAATCGTTGCTATTGCTATAAAACCTGTCATAATTCAATTCATTCTGCACCCAGGCCCATATTAATAATACAGCAGCCATGCCAATGGTAAGGCCAATAATATTTACAGCCGAAAAACTTTTATTTTTTAAAAGATTACGCCACGCAATTTTTAAATAGGGTTTAAACATGATTTTATTTTTTATTCCGTTCTCAAACTTTTTACCGGGTTTGCCAGTGCAGCTTTTATTGCCTGGAAGCTTACTGTAAACAATGTTATTACAACCGTTATAGCAGCTGCAAAAGCAAACACCTGCCACGATATTGTTGTTCTATATACATAACCATTCAGCCATGCATTCATGCTCCACCAAACTACCGGCACTGCAAGTACAAAGGCAATGATGTTCAGCACAACAAATTCGCCGGTAAGCAATTTCCATAAACCTGTAACCGATGCGCCCAGCACTTTGCGGATGCCTATTTCTTTTATGCGCTGTTCGGCCATGAATGAAGCCAGCGCATATAAACCAAGGCAGGATATAGTTATCGCCAGCACAGCAAACACCGTAGCAAGCGTTGCCGTTGTTTCAACAGCATGAAACTGTTTGGCATAATCATCATCAACAAAACTGTATGCAAATGGCACTGCAGGGCTATATTGTTTAAAAACCTTCTCCACTTTTTGCAATGCCTGTTGTGCACTTATTGAAGGAGAAAGCTTCACCGTTATATAGCTCATCGGCTGCTGCGCAAGAAAGAAAGCAGTAGGAACAACTGAAGAAAACGGGGAGCCCATTATGGCATCATCAATTACGCCGAGTATAGTAAAAGTATTGCCCCGGAAATCGAGTTGCTTTCCAACGGCGTCGTGAATGTTCATATAATCCAGCGCTTTTTTATTCAATATAACACCCGATGAATCTGTAATAAAACTGCGTGAAAAATTGCGGCCTTTTATAAAACGCCATTGTACCGTATTGGCAAAATCTTCTGTAACCGATACAGTCCCGAAAACTGGCTGCACATTAGGGTCTAATCCATCCCATGAATATCCGCCTGCTGATAATTTTAACTGGTTTACAGGCGCTGAAGATGCTGCAACATTAACATCAGCGCCTGACTGCAATAGGTCATTTCTGAAAGCATTATAATGCGTTTGCAATTCAGGTGTTTTAATTGCAATATTTATTAAACCATTTGCTGAATAACCCAAAGGCCTGTTCCTGGCATAATTCAACTGCTTTAAAACAATTAGCGTTGAGGTTATTAAAAAGATGGAAGTAAAGAATTGCACGATTACCAATGCTTTTCGTGAAACTGCTGCAGCTTTTCCGGCCTGGAAGCCACCTTTCAATACTTTAACAGGCTTGAAAGAAGAAAGATAAAATGCAGGATATAAACCCGCAGCAATACCTGTGGCTAACACAAATAAAATGCTGGCAGTGCAGAAATAAATATTATTGAATGGTATTGTAATATCAGCGCTGATAAGTGTATTGAACCAGGGCAAACTAACCTGTACTAAAACCAGGCTTATAATAAATGCAATAATTGTTGTAATAACTGATTCGCCAATAAAGCGGAGTACCAGTTGTTTTCTTGGCGAACCAATTGTTTTTAAAATGCTTATTTCCTTTGCCCGCTTGCTGCTGCGTGCTGTGGAAAGATTCATAAAATTGATGCATGCCAGCAGTAACACAAAAAATCCTATCAGCCCAAACATCCATACATACTGAACCTGGCCGCCTGTATTTGCACCATTTGTAAAGGTTGAATACAGATGCCATTTTTCCATTGGGTGAAGCAATAACACAGGTTTTATATCTGTAAGATGTTCGCTCATTAAACCAGCTATTTTTTGCGATACATCATCGTTATGAATACCATTATTCAGCTGCACATATAAATTATACCAGCAAACATTCCAGGCATTATTTTTCTCATCATTCTTTGGCATGAAATAATTCCATGACCCGATATATTGCAGATTGGCAAAAGAAGAGTTTGAAGAAAAATCATTATAAATACCTGTTATTTTCAGGTTATCCTTATTATCTATTTTAATAATTTTTCCAACAGCATCTTTATTGCCAAACAAAGCTTTTGCAAGCGAAGCGCTGATGATAATTGATGACGGATCATCCAGTGTTTTTACGGAACCTTTCATGGCCGGAAAGCCAAGCATATCAATAAACCCCGGCTGGGCAAAAATGCCATTGGCGCTGAGTTTCACATCACTGATTGCAAGAATATGATCTTCTGTTTTTGAAGTAAGCACCACCTGCTTAAAGTCTGAACCAAACCTGTTCTTCAGTTCGGCAGCCAATGGTATTGAACATCCTGCATCTGTGCTTACTTCACCACTGAAAGTGCCGGTAAGCATAACCTGCGAAATGCTTTTATAGTTAGAAAAGTTTTTGTTGAACGACAATTCGCGCCATATCCATAAGCTTATAATAACGGTTACAGCCATTCCCAATGCGAGCCCTGCAATATTGATAAAAGTTATGGCCTTGTTGCGGGCCATGCTGCGGCGGATGATTTTGAAATAATTTTTAAACATAAAAGAAGATTTCTGATGTCTGATTTACGGTTGACTGTTGACTGTTGACCGTTGACTGTTGACCGATTCATTCTGTTCTCAAACTCTTCACCGGGTTTGCCAAAGCTGCTTTTAAGGCCTGGGAACTGATTGTTGCCAATGCAATTATAACAGCAGCGGTATTCTTATTTTTCCACAAACAGCGCCGGGTGGTTTTCACTAAGTGTTGTGCAGGGAAATAGTTTCTAAACATAACAAGTAGTTTGTAAATTTGAATGGAAGTAAAATTTATCAAAATGGAAAGAATAGTGCTTGAAGTGGATGATGCTGCAGCCAGAAAATGGCGGAAATCTTCCACTGAAATTAAAAAGCGGCTTGAAAAAAGTTTTGAGAAACAAATAGAAATTGTTTCTCAAATTGATAAAGAAGCGTGGTTTGAAGAACTTTTGACTAAAGCAAGGGCAGAAGCTGCCAGGAACGGGCTTACAGAAGAAATTCTTCAACAATTGCTGAATGAGAAATAGTTTTTTTGTTATTGATACAAATACACTGATAAGTGCATTTCTTTCACAACAGTCAAAACCGGTGCTTGCGTATGAAAGGGTGAAACAGATAGGAAAGGTATCAGCAAGCATTGAAACGTATAATGAATTTTGTGACACATTTATCAGAGATAAATTCGATAAATATATTTCCCTGGAAACAAGATTAGACATTTTAGAAGGATACGGGGAAATTGCTGTTTTTTCTGAAATATCTGAAACTATTACTGCCTGCCGCGACCCGGAAGACAATAAATTTCTTGAGCTTGCCATAGCAATAAACGCATCTTGCATCATTACCGGCGATAAAGACCTGCTTGAGCTTAACCCTTTTCGCGGGATACCCATTTTAAATGCTGCGGATTTTTTGAATGTGTTTTGATACATGGAAAGTTATTTTTTATCATGCTACAAGTTGAAGGCTTTTAACTTCGCATTATTTATTTTATTGTTCTCATTATTTATCACTAATTACAGATTATTTATTTCTTTATCATTCACCCTCATCATTCTGTTCTCAAGCTTTTCACCGGGTTTGCCAAAGCTGCTTTTACCGCTTGTGTGCAAACCGTAACCAGCGCCACACATATTGCCATCAAACCGGGTATTAAAAACATCCACCATTTAATATCAATTCTATAAGCAAAATCCTGCAGCCATTTATGCATGGCAAACCAGGCAACCGGCATGGCTATTACAGTTGCTATTAACACCAGTTGCATAAAACTTTTACCCAGCATCATGGTTACCGAACCAACAGATGCGCCCAGCACTTTTCTTATGCCAATTTCTTTTATGCGCTGTGACACCGTAAACATTACAAGGCCCGTTAAACCCAGGCAGGCTATTATAAAAGCAAGCATGGTAAATACAAATGAAAGTTGTTCCTGCTTTTGTTCCGCAGCATATTGTTTAGCAAAAGCTTCATCAAGAAAATTAAAATCGGTGGTATTCTGGCTGTCGAATTTGGTGTATGTTTTTTTGAGATAACCGAGGCCTTCCGCAATTTTACCTTTTGCAATTTTTACATAAAGATTATCCTGTTCATTTGCTGCCGGCGGCAGCATTAATACCATCGGTTCTATTTTGTGCTGCAATGATGAAAAATGAAAGTCTTTTACAACGCCTATAATATTTCGATGGCTCATATCTGCAAACTGGTTTACCCGGAATTCAGATTTTTTTCCAATAGCATTTGTATAACCCAGTTGCTTCATTAATGTTTCATTAATAAGCATGGCGCCGTATTGATCGGTCTGCATATCTTTTGAAAAATTACGGCCCTGTAATAATTGAATGTTCATTGTTTTCAAAAAATCATCATCCACATATAATTGCTTTGCCATGGTGGATGATGATTGCATCGCGCCATTCTTTTCAAATGCAAAATCGTGGCCACCGAGATAGTTATCGCCAATAGCATTTCCGGCAACTGCCACATCTTCAATAAACGGGCTTTGAAGTAATGCATTTTTTAAAGCAGGAATTTCGTTGCGCACTTTCATATCATCAATATGAAAGGTTAATACCTGCGCTTTATTAAAGCCAAGGTCTTTATTATTTACATACTGCATTTGCTTATAAATAATAAAAGAACCGCTTATAAGAAATACCGCTATTACAAATTGAAATACTACAAGCGATTTACGCAGCAGCGCACTTGTTTGCATATTGCCTAACTGGCCTTTTAAAGATGGGATAGTTTTAAAGTGAGAGAGAAATAATGCCGGGTAACTGCCGCTGATAAAACCGGCGATTAATGCAAATGCCCCCACAAAAGCAATGGTATAAAATGTGCCAAAGCGCCACAGGTCCAACTGTTTTCCCGATACCTGGTTGAAGAAAGGCATGCTTGCCTCAACAATAAAGACTGCAATAAAAGCAGCAATAAATGTTACAAGCAAAGCTTCTGCAATAAACAAACCGACCAGGTTGCCGCGGGATGAGCCGATAACTTTTCTTATCCCTATTTCTTTTACACGGGTTGATGAACGCGCCGTAGAAAGGTTCATATAATTGATGAGGGCAATCAGCAGTATCAAAAAACCGATGGCTATAAAAATATATATGCGGGTTATGCTGCTGTTGCTGCCAAACTCATATTGAAGGTTAGAGTGCAGGTGAATAGAAGTTAATGGCTGCAGTTCCATGCGATAATCCTTAATACCCATTTCTTTGGCAATCGTCTGCATGCCAAAAGCATTCAGCTTTTTTTCAAACGCATTTACATCAACGCCTTTCTTTAAAAGAATATAATCATACATGTAAAGGTTTTGCCAGGTGTTCTGATCGTTTGGAATAGCATACATAGAGCGGGCGCCGCTGAACTGCAGGTGTGAATTCTGCGGAACATCTTTTATAACACCCGTAATTTTTACAGGCCCGCTATCGTCGAAATAGATAGTTTGATTATAGGCTCCGGATACATCCCCAAATATTTTTTTGGCGAGGCTTTCTGTTATAACTGTTGAATTAGGCTGAGACAAAGCAGAAGCTGCATTGCCATATAAAAATGTATAATCGAATATTTTAAAGAAGCTGTTATCGGCAAAGAAAATATCGTTTTGTTTAAGAGCTTCTTTATTAAATTTTATAACGCCGCCGCCTTCAGCATCTATGCGTACAACCTGTTCAACCTCCGGAAATTTTTCTGCCAGGGCAGGGGCAAGTGGCGGCGGGTTTAAAGCAAGGTTCATGCTGCCGCCTTCCCAATTGGCATGTTGTGCTATGCGGTAAATACGGTCAGCATTGGTAAACGGGTGGTCGTAACTCAGTTCATCACCCACGTATAAAGCAATTAGCCAAAAAGTGGCAAGGCCAATAGCAATACCTGTAATATTGATGAATGAATAAACCTTGTTGCGGGCAAGGTTTCGCCAGGCAGTCCTTACGAAGTGTCGCACAGGGAAATAATGCTGTAGCATGATGTTGGGATTTGCTGATTACTGTCCGGTATGAAATTTCCCAAACAGTCTTATTCAGCTTTCAACAGCTGTGCCAAGGGATAAAGAATTAATTTTCAATCAGTTGAAATACAATTCGGCATAAAAACTGTGCGATACCGTACGGTTGCAATCTTATGAGCGGACAGTAAAACGGCCCCGGAACCTTCACGCCCGGTTCATTCATTCCGTAAACTCTTCACAGGGTTTGCCACCGCCGCCTTTATTGATTGAAAGCTTACCGTAAACGTTGCAATGAGTAATGAGATAAGAAAGGCTGCTATAAAATAAACGGGGCTTAAGTTTATCCTGTAGGCAAAGCCTTGCAGCCACGACGTCATAGCCAGGTAGCCAAGTGGTGCAGCCACCAAAAATGCAATGCCTATCAGCCATAAAAATTCTATTGAAAACATATAAACAATCTTTTTGGCAGAAGCGCCCAGCACTTTACGTATGCTTATTTCTTTTTGCCGCTGTACAGCCAGGAAACCAATCAATCCATACAAACCCATGCAGCCGATAATAATGGAAAGCACAACAAAAATCTTAAATCCTTTGTACATTATATCTTCCAATACATAGAACGCCTTTTTATGCATATATTCATCAAGCGGCATTGATTTATAGATATTGTCAGGATAAACCGCTTCCCAGGCTTTCTGAATGAAATCATTTGTTGCAGCATCATTTATCCTGTTCATTCTTATACCTGCTGTGCTAACCCAGTTAGTGCCATAAAACAACACGCAGGGAGCGACTTCATTTTGCAAAGCAGCATTATTAAAATCTTTCGTAACTCCAACAATGGTTGCCACATCCCTGTCATTAATAATTATATTTTTACCTATAGCTTTTTCAGGCGAAGCAAACCCTAATGCTGTAACAGCTTTATTATTGATTAAAATATTATAGCGGGCAGCACTGTCGCTTAAGGTTACCTTATCATTCTCCCACAAATCCCTGCCTGCCAGCAATTGAATTTTATATGTTTTAAGATAATTGTTATCTGTAAATTTTCTTTCCATAGTAATATTATCTGCCGCAGGCGCTTCCGGCAAGCGTATATTTCCAAAGCCGTTACCGGCAGATGTTGGCGGGCCCGAACTAAACGACACGTCACGCACGTTAGCGTTACGCACAATTGTTTGCCTGAAAAGTTCCAGCTTCTGTTCATCATTGCCAGGCATTTCAACGTTTAATACGCCTGTTTTGTCGTAACCCAAATCCTTACTGTAAAAATATTTTATTTGCGATGCAACTACTATAGTGCCGATGATGAGTAATTGCGTTACCACAAACTGCGTTACCACCAATACTTTGCGCAGGGAGAACCTGCTTTTAAAACTTGTATATTTTGCTTGTATGCCGCCCTTTAATGCTTTCGCCGGTTCATAGCCCGATAAAACTTTTGCAGGATAATATCCCGCAAAAAATGTAATAATCAAACCAAGTATAGCAAGAAATAAAATAATGCTGAAATCAATATGCAAACCAAGATCAACAATAAACAAAAGGTATTGGTTGAACTGCTGCAGGAACCAATTGGCCAGCAGCACGGCAAAAGCTGATGCCATTAATACAAGCACAAAAGTTTCAATCATAAACTGCAGCCTGAGCTGGTATTTCCTGCTGCCCAGCGTTTTTCTTATACCAACCTCCTTTGCACGTTTTAAAGATTGCACGGTTGCCAGGTTAATGAAATTAATACACGCTGTAAGCAATACAATTATGCCCATTGTTATAAATGCTATAATTAAAACAGACGGTGTGGCATAATAAGTGCCGCCATACATTTCATCTGTATGCACTTTTGTTAATAGCTGCGGATGCCAGGTTATACGCTTTGCATATTCACCCGGCAGGTGTTTATTTTTGAAACCAATAAGCGCTTTATCAAATTGTTGCGGGGTATAATTTTCAGGCAGCGTTACAAACACGTAATGTTCAGAATAGGTGTCGATCCAATTCTGCATGGTGGCAGCATTATTCCTTTCAAAATCTTTAAATGGCAGTAGCATATTGCAGGCAATGTTGCTGTTACGCGGCATATCTTTCAGCACGCCAGAAATACGGTAAGGCTTTTTATTGATGATGATGGTTTTACCAATAACCCTGTTATATGCATCCGCATATTCTTTTCCGAAAAATTTATCAGCAAGCCTTTTTGTAAGCACTACTTCATCCGGGGATTTTAAAATATTATCCTTATTGCCTGCGAGCAATTGAAAATCGAAGGTTTTGAAGAAATATTCGTCGGCATACGTTATTTCCTGCTCATCAAATAATTTACGTGTATCGTTTGCAGATGGAATCTGAATTACGCCATAGTTGCGTACATATACCTGTGTAACATTTTCCAGTTGCGGAAAATCGATACGCAGCGCTTTTGCAACAGGAAAGCTTACATAACCACCATGTTCAATATTATTACCGGTTTTATCATCAAATACAATCCTGTACGTGCGGCTGGCTTTGGAATGAAAATTATCGAATGTCTTTTCATTCTTTATAAATACATATACAACAATACAACAGGCTATGCTTACTGTAAGCCCTGTAATATTTATCAGCGTGTTTACTTTATTGCGCCGCAGGTTGCGAACGGTGGTTTTAATATAATTACTAAGCATGGAAAATATATTTGGTGTTTTTCTATGTTTTTTATTATCCCGGATAACAGCCAGTAATCTTGCCATCAGCAATATCCATAACATAGGTTAGCTTTAAATCTTTCAATACCTTCAGTTCACTGGTTGTGCAATCCTTATAATCTGCTCTGCGAGGCGTTTTCGCCTTGCAATTTTATTCTATCATCTCCGACGATCCTATCATTCTGTCCGCAGGCTCTTCACCGGGTTAGCCATCGCCGCTTTTATGGCCTGGAAACTTACCGTTATTAATGCTATCATTATTACAAGCAACGCGGCGCCTGCAAACAACCACCAGCTTTGTGTAATACGGTAAGGATAATTCTGCAGCCATTTATCACCGGCCATATATGCCGCAGGAACAGCAACAATTAATGCAATGGCTACCAGCTTTAAAAAATCTTTTGAAAGAATGGCAGCTACGTTATTTACAGATGCGCCCAATACTTTTCTTATACCAATTTCTTTTGTACGTTTTTCGGCCGACAATACGCTTAATCCAAATAAACCAATGCAGGAAATAAATATGGTAAGGAATGCGCTGAATAACATTATCTGTTTCCATTTGGCAACATCATCGTAGGCACGCTTGTTATCATCATCTTTAAATTTATAGGTATATGGGCTTAGCGGGTAAAATTCTTTAAACTTACTGCGTAACCATTTTAAGCTTGCTGTTGCCGAACCGGGTTTAATCTTTACATAATAATCGCCGTACATATTATCATTCTTCATAGTAAACAGTTGCGGCCCTATTTTTTGATTAAGCGAGGCAAAATGATAATCTTTTACCACGCCAATTACTGTATAAGTTTCATTGTTGTTGTACCAGAAGTTTACGGTTTGCCCGATAGGCGTTTTCCATCCGGCTTTCTTTACAAAAGATTCATTTACGATAACAGATTGGGTGGAATCTGCCGGAAAATCTTTAGAAAAATTACGGCCCTGCAACAATGGAATTTTTAATAAAGGAATGTAATGCTCATCCACCGTTTCATAAGCAAATTGAATGGTAGTATCAATAGCGTTTCTTGCAGCCGTTCCCCATTGCCCGCCGTTTTTTGCGCTAACGCCAAGTATGTTTGAATTTTTCAGCAACTCATTTTTAAACAAAGCCGCATCCGTATGTTTAAGCCTGTCTTTATGCAGTATTACAAGGTTGCTGTCATCATAACCCAAATCTTCCGTAGTTAAATAATTAAACTGCGTATAAATAGTAAATGTGGCAATAATGAGGAACGACGCCAGCGTAAACTGCAACACAACAAGCGACTTTTGTAAATAGTTTTTGCCTTTAATATTAAAGCGGCTATATAAAGTATCCACCGGTTTATAACCCGATAAAACCAGGGCAGGGTAAAAGCCCGCTAAAATGCCTGTAAGCAAATAAAGAATTATATAACCGCCTACCAGTTTTGCATCAAGCAAATAGCTGATGGCAAGCGCTTTGTTAGCAAGATTATTGAATAATGGCAATACCAATATTACCAGCCAGATGGCCATTAAAAAGGAAATGGTGCACAACAAAAATGATTCACCCAGGAACTGCAGAATGAGTTGCTTTCTTTCGCCGCCCACCACTTTTCTTATACCAATTTCTTTTGCGCGCTTTACTGAACGCGCTACCGTAAGATTAATGAAATTGATGCATGCAATCAATAACACAAATAAGGCAATACCTGAAAGAATATAAGCGTATGTTGGGTTGCTGCCGTTAACCATTCCATTCTGCGCGCCCAGTTCAGGGTTCATGTGTATATCAATATAGGGCTGCAAAAAATATTCGCCCATGGTGCCGCCACCGCCATATTTTTCTGTCATTTCCTTAAAAGTCTGGCCGGCATCGCGAACGTAAAACTTTTGTATTTCCGTATTTACTGTATTAAGATTGGCACTGGGTTGCAGCACCACAAATGTGTTCAAAAAGAAGTTATACCAGTTGTCATTGTTCCTTGCATCGTCCGCCGATTCTTTAAAAGGCAATAACGCTTCAAAGCGAATGGATGAATTTTGCGGGCTGCGCCTGGCAACGGCAGTTACTTTATACGGCTGAAAAGCGCTGTCTTCCTTAATCATTATTACTTTGCCAACGGCATCTGTTGTGCCAAATTGTTTCTTCGCCATATCCTCACTTATTACAATGGAACGCGGCTCTTTTAAACAGGTTTGCGGGTTGCCGGCAATTAACGGAAACGTAAATACATTAAAGAAGCTTGAATCAACATACAGCAGGTCCTGCGATTGCACATCGGTGCCGGTTTTTATATCTTCAGCCCCGCTTTGCACACGCACAAACGTTTTTATGCCAGGCACATTTTGTGTAAAGCGCGAGCCTTGCAAAAAGCCCGTATTGGTGCTTTTATATTCCTGGCCGTTATACTTGTTTTTTGATACGATGCGATAAATATTACCAACATTATTATGAAACCTGTCAAAGCTTACTTCATCTTTTACATACAATAAAATAAGCATGGCGCAGGCCAGGCCAATGCTTAAACCAGCAATGTTGATAAAAGCATAAATTTTATTGCGCTTTAAGTTGCGCCATGCAATCGTGAGATAGTTTTTAAACATAAAGGCAGTTTTAAATTGTAAATCAAAAATCAAAAGTCAAGGCGGGACGACTATTTTGAATTTTAATTTTACGGGAAGCTATACGCTTCTTTTTTTACTACTCTGTACGCAGCGATTTTGATGGATTTGCAATTGCTGCTTTTATTGCCTGGTAGCTTACCGTGAGCAATGCAATGGCAACCGATAATAAACCTGCTGCAATAAATACCCACCATTCAATGCCAATTTTATAGGTGTAATTGCTCAGCCATTCATACATGGCCCACCATGCAACCGGTGTGGCTATAACAATAGAAATAATTACCAGCTTCAAAAAATCTTTGGATAATAAAGTGGTGATGCTTGCTACAGATGCGCCTAATACCTTGCGCACGCCAATTTCTTTTATACGGTTTTCTGCCATGTAAGTAGCCAGCCCGAATAAGCCCAGGCATGAAATGAAAATGGTTAATGCAGCAAATAAAGCCGCCAATGTACCAATACGTTTTTCTTCCTGGAATTTTAAAGCATATCCTTCATCGGCAAAGTTGAATGTTGCAGGATATTGCGGGTTATATTTTTTAAATACACCTTCTGCAAGCTTTAGGTTTTTCTCTGTTGAATTAGCAGGGTTCAATTTAAAATGAATGATATTAAACCACGATTTAGGGCCCATCACAATTAACTGGTTTACCTTTTCATAAGGCGATTCATAAATAAAATCTTTCATAACGCCTACCACATGCCAGTCAACGCCCTGGCCTTTAATTACAGCGCCTACCGGATGTTTTAAGCGCATTATTTTAACCGCAGATTCATTAAGCAATGCGGCAGTGGAATCAGTGGCATATTTATATACATCTATATCCCTGCCTTCCACCAATTTAATGCCCATCGTTTTTGCAAAATCTGCATCGGCGGCCATCATCACAAAATCTGTTTTATCATCTGCGCCTGTAGAGCCATCCCATTCCCAGCCCCAGCTATCGCTCCAGCGCTGTGTGATGGGGCTCATAGATTTTGTAACGGCTACAGCGGCGCCGCTGCCCAGCAAATCATTTCTTATTAAATCATAATGCCTGTTCACATCGCCCTGTATGTAAGTGTACACCAGTTTATCACGCACATAACCTGCATCGCGTGCTTGCGCATAATTAATCTGCCTGCCAACAATAATGGTGCATATTATTAATGCTATGGCAAAAGTGAACTGCAAAACAACCAATACTTTTCTTGGCGTTACCAATGCATGGCTTGCTTTGAAAGTGCCTTTTAATACACTTACCGGTTTGAATGAAGAAAGATAAAATGCAGGGTAGCTGCCTGCCAGTACGCCGGTAAATACAACAAAGCCGATGGCAAACAACCAGAAAGAAGGATTACCAAAATCGATGTAAAGTTTTTTATCAACCAGGTGGTTGAAGCCTGGTAAACTTATTTCAACAATTATAATTGCTAACAGGAAGGCAAGAAAAGCAAGCAATATGCTTTCGCCGATGAACTGGCTTACCAGCGATGATTTATACGCGCCAGCCACCTTGCGTATGCCTACTTCTTTTGCACGCTTTTCACTGCGCGCCGTGCTTAAATTCATAAAGTTGATGCAGGCAATTAAAAGAATGAATGCAGCAATTATGAAGAAGAGTTTTACGGTTTCAATGCGGCCGCCAACATACTGGCCGTTTACTGATTTGGAATATAGCCAGCGGTCCCTGAACAATTGCGTAAACACCTGCGTGGTAGAAGGGTCTTCGCCATTTTTAGTATGATCGATGGTTACATTTTTTATCTTCCTGTCAAAGTCAGCCTGCTTTACGTTGGGCTTAAGCAGCACATAACTTCTTACGGAATTATTGCCCCAGTATTCATCATCCCATCCAATTTTTTTCATGTAAGACCAGGGCAATAAATATTCAAAACCAAAAATTGTATTATTCGGCAGGCTTTTTAAAACACCGGTTACGGTAAAATAATCAGCGCTGTCAATTTTAATAACCTTGCCCAAAGCATCATCGTTGCCAAATAGTTTTTTGGAAAGATCTTCTGTAATAACAATGCTGTTTATTTTATCCAAAGCCGTATTAGGATTGCCTTTTATAAAAGGAAAATCAAATACACGGAAGAAACCCGAATCGCTAAAGCCGCCGGCTACATTCAAATGTTTTTCGCCCACCGTAAACAAAAAAGTAGCATCGTTATAACGCACCGCTTCTTCCACATCTGGAAATTCATGTTTTATAGTAGGCGCTAAAATTTTCGGGGTTGAGTTCCATGCCCATAATTCGCCATTAAATTTATCGCGGTTATTAAGGGTATAAATCCTGTCTGATTTTGCATAGAATTTATCATGGCTCATTTCATTTTGTATCCATAATAAAATGAGGATGGCGCTGGCCATGCCCACTGCAAGCCCGGCAATATTGATAAATGAAAAGCCTTTATTTTTCCAAAGGTTCCTGAATGCGATTTTAAAAAAGTTGTTTAGCATTTTTAGTCGTTTCTGATTTTTTGATGCCAGGATTACCGTTGACCGTTGACCGGTTTATTCCGTTCTCAAACTCTTTACAGGGTTAGTTATTGCAGCTTTTATTGTATTTAAGCTCACCACAATTAAGGTTAATATTAGCATAGCAACTCCTACAACAGCAAAAAGCCACAGGTGTATAGTAATGCGATAATTATAATTATGCAGCCAGTTGTTCATTAGCCAATAGGTAAGTGGTGCGGCAATTATAAAAGCAATTACAACAAGCTTTAAAAACTCTTTTGAAATAAGAACCAGCAATTGCTGAACGCTTGCCCCAAGCACTTTGCGTACGCCTATTTCGCGGAAACGTTTTTCTATGGTAAACGAGGCCAGCCCTGCAAGGCCAAGACAGCAAATAAAAATTGCCAGTACAGAAAAAATATTCGTGAGCTTTCCGATTAATTCTTCAGTTATAAATTTCTTTTGAAACTCCTGGTCCACAAACTGGTATTCAAAAGGTACTGACGGGTTATATTTTTTGAACACTACTTCTAACAATGTAATTGCCTTTTGTGCAGGCACGCCGCTTTTTATACGCATTGTAGCCATGCCGGAGCTGCTTCCATCATAAACCATTAGCATTGGATACGCCGGTTCAAACGGTGATGTCATAATTACGTTATCAGTTACGCCAATTACCGTATAGGTTTTGCCATAGCGCATTTGCATGCCAACCGGGTTTTTCAGCTTCATTGCATCTACTGCCGCTTTGTTCAACATCATAGAGGTTGAATCGGAGGGAGTGCCCGTAAAATCGTGCCCCTGCAATAATTTTACATTCATCGTTTTTGCAAAATCTACATCAGTGGCTAATCCACCCATAATAATATTTGTATTTGCAGGTTTCCCATCATAGTCCGGCGCTCCTGTATTCCACCAAACTTCAGTAATTGGCGATGATGTTCTCGTAACGCTGCTAATAATGCCCGATGCAAGTAACTGTTGTTTTATAACAGTAAAGTTTTTATCAACATCGGGTGTGGACGGAATCATTACAAGGCCGTTGGGATTATAACCCATATCGCGGTCTTTTGTATGTTGTATTTGCTGGTAAACAATAATGGTTGCAGATATGAGCAATATAGAAATTACAAACTGGGAGACAACGAGTATATGCCTTGGCAAGATTGTTTTTTTACCGGAAATAATTGTTCCTTTTAAAACTTTTACAGGATTGAATGAAGAAAGATACAATGCAGGATAATTGCCGGCAACAAATGCCGTAAGCAAAACAATACTAAAAGCCGTTATCCAGAATGAAGGCTGCATTATATTTAAAGAAAGATGTTTATCAACCATTAAGTTGAATGATGGCAGCAATAAAACAACGGCAATAATTGCAAGAACAAAGGCAATCAGTGTTAAAATAAATGACTCGCAGTAAAATTGGGAAATTAATTGTTTCCTGTTTGAGCCCAGGGTTTTCCTTATGCCAACTTCCTTTGCACGCTTTTCGCTTCTTGCAGTAGAGAGGTTCATGAAATTAATACAGGCAATCAATAGAATAATAACAGCAATAATAGAAAACAACCGAACATACTCAATCATGCCGCCCGTGTTTTTGCCGTTTTCAAAATCGCTGTATAAATGCCAGCGGCTCATGGGAAAAACAAAGTAGCTGCTGATTTCATCATGACCATGCGACCTTTTTATTTTAGTGATGTCCTTGTTCAATAAAGCCGTATCGGCGCCAGGTACTGCCTGTATAAATACATTCCATGAAGAATTTACCCATTCATTCATAGAAGCTTTCGTGCCGGGGTCGTTATAATTGAAAGGCATTATCCAGTCGAACTGGAAAGTAGAATTATCAGGAGCTTGCTTAACTACTGCAGCCACTTTAACCGACTGGCTATTATCAATGGTAAGCAGTTTATTAATAGGATCAGCGTCTCCGAAAAATGCCTTTGCGGCATCTTCAGTAAGTATAATAGAGTTGGGGTCTTTTAAGGCTGCAGCATTGCCTTTTACAAAGTGCCATGAAAAAATATCAAAAAAATGATCGCTTACATAGTAACCCTCTTTCTTTATTTTATTGTTGTTATATGCAAGCAGGTTTTGCTGACGGTGTGTAGTGACTACAGCATGTTTTATCTGCGACAGGTTTTTTTCAAGTGCATCAGCAAGCGGCAGCGCCATGTTTCTGTCAGTAAAAACCTGGTTATTAAAATCACGGTTGGCAATTACCTGGTAAATATTATTATAGTTCTTTTGAAACTTATCGTATGTAAGTTCATTCTGCACCCACAATAAAATAAGTATAGTGCAGGTAATACCAATGGTAAGCCCAAGGATATTAATAACCGTAAAACCTTTGCTGCGCCATAAATTGCGCCAGGCTATTTTAAAATAGTTTCTGAACATGGCAATTAATTTCTGATATGATGATGGCTGATATAAACACAAGCTTTCTGCAACCAGAAACAGCCTTCAGTAAGACATATTGCTGATAGCTGACTGCTGAAGGCTATATCAATATATTCTCCGTAACCGTTTGTCCGTCCAGCATGCGGATGATGCGGTGGCTGTAACGTGCATCGTGCTCGCTGTGCGTAACCATTACGATGGTAGTGCCTTGCTCATTTAATTCCGTAAGCAGTTGCATTACTTCGTTACCATTATTAGAATCGAGATTACCGGTAGGTTCATCTGCCAATATTAATTTGGGATGGTTTACAACAGCCCTTGCTACGGCCACACGCTGCTGCTGGCCACCCGATAATTGCTGCGGATAGTGGTTGCGGCGGTGCATGATCTGTACTTTATCCAGCACTTCTTCCACACGTTTTTTTCTTTCTGCAGTTTTAACGCCGGTATAAATCAATGGCAATTCAACGTTTTCAAATACGGTTAATTCGTCAATCAAATTAAAGCTCTGGAATACGAAGCCGATGTTGTGCTTGCGCAGGTCGGCGCGTTTGCGTTCATTAAAATGTGCCACTTCAATCTGGTTAAATAAAAAGCTGCCGGCATCAGGATCATCGAGCAGGCCAAGAATGTTAAGCAGCGTAGATTTTCCGCAGCCGGACGGGCCCATTACGGCAACAAATTCTCCATCCTTTACTTCGAAGGATAATTTATTCAGCGCAACGGTTTCTACTTCTTCGGTGCGATAAACTTTTTCGAGATCTGAAATCTTTATCATGTTTGGTTGTTTTTTATTTGGTGTCAGGTTTCAGGCATGAGGTTTCAGCCAGCTTCTGACTTTGGTTGTATAATATACAAATAATTAACTTACGTCATTATGAGAGATTTCCAGGAACTTAATATTTGGCAAAGAAGTCATCAACTCACTCTTACAGTTTATACAATCACGGCTTCTTTTCCGCAACAGGAAATTTATACACTTACCTCACAAATGCGCCGATCTTCATCTTCTATTCCAACTAATATAGCAGAAGGATGCGGCAAAAGTTCAAACGCTGAAATGAAGCGATATTTATTCATTGCAGCAGGTTCGTGTTCAGAGTTAGAATATCAATTCATCCTGTCGAAAGATTTAAACTATATTCCTGAAAATCTATTCAAAGAACTTCAGCAAGAGATTATTACTATCAGAAAAATGATCTATGCCTTTATTGAAAGAATGTCGTCTACCTGAAACCCCATACCTGAAACCCCATACCTCGCAGCCCCAAGCTATTTCCCCTTCAGCACCAGCTCCTGCATATCTGTGCCATAATTCTCATAGCTTGATGTAACCACTTTGTCGCCGGGCTGTAAACCGCTTAACACTTCATAATAGTCTGTGTTTTTATTGCCTAACTGAATGTCCACGCGGTAAGCCCTGCTGCCATCCTCACTCACTTTAAATATCCAGTTGCCGCCGGTTTGCTGGTAGAAGCCGCCTTGTGGCAGCAGTATTGCTGTGCGTTCATCGCTTAATGCCAGTAATATCTGCAGGGTCTGGCCGCGGCGAATGCCCTTTGGCACTTTGCCCACAAATTCCATATCCACCTGGAAGCGGCCATTCGTTACCTGTGTATAAACTTTCTTTATTTCAAGCACATAATTGCTGTCAGCAAAAGTGAAGGTGCCGCGCAGGCCGGTATAAATCCTCGAAATATAATGTTCGTCCACATCCACACGCACTTTATAACCGCCCATTACATCTATTTGCCCCAAACGTTCGCCCTTGTTTTTATTCTGGCCCACTTCTGCATCGAGAGATGTTAACTGACCATCAACCGGGGCACGCACAATTAAATCGCCCACCTTTTTTTGCATTATTTCCAAAGCTTCCTGCGAGCCCTGGTAAGATTGCCTGTCTTGTTTTGCCTGTTGCTGCCTGTAAGCAGAATCCTGCTGTAATATCTGTTCGGAAAGCCTTTTCTTTTGCAGGTAATAATTATAATCATTTTCCGATTTCTTATATTCCTGGTAGCCTATTGCTTTTTTAGCATACAGGTCTTTATTCAGGTTATAAATGCGTTCGGCTTCTTTAAACTGGCTTTCCACATCAGCCATGGCCGTTTGTTTGCCCACTGTATTTTGGAGAGCCGCATTATTGTTAATCTGCATTTGGGTTAAGGTATTATACACCTGGTTTTGCTGGGTCATCATGTTCATCATCAAATCGGTGTTGGATAAACGCAGAATAGGTTCGCCTTTCTTCATCATGGCGCCGTCGTCCACATATTTCTCTTCAACGCGGCCGCCTTCAACTGCGTCCAAATAAATAGTTGTTTGTGGCAGCACCACGCCATTAACCGGTATATTTTCCTGAAACTTGCCTTTAGTAACCTCGCTTATAGTAATGCGTTCTGTGTCAACATTTAATTTATTGCCGCCGCTGGTAAAATAAATGCTGCCTGCAATTAATAGTACAATGGCTGCAATTCCCGCAATGGTGAGAATTCTCTTCGTTGTCCATTTTTTCTTTTGTATAACTCTGTCCACTTTAAAAATTATTTTATTACATTAATCTTACGGTTATTGCATTAAGCACTTCAGCCTTTATTTTTTTTGAATTGCAACAAGGCTCATCGTTTTTCACGGTATTATTTTTAGCCGGGTGCGCCAGCACAATGGCAGTTATTAAAACCACATTCAGCAACAATAGCCACCTGAACATAAACCAATAATTTTCTTTTTTAGGTTGCATAAAAAATCTTTGTGCCAATAGCAAAGAAAGCGAAGTGCCAATTTTAAAATCCCGTTGAAAAACAACACCTTACACCAAACTGTTTTAAAGCTGTTGTTCGCTTGTGACACAAAAACTGTCCGGTTTTGATACAGGCAAAAAATCGCTAAAAATCAGTCAGTAGTTAAAAACCAATATTTTAGCGTTGTGGTATGCCAAATGTTTTAAATGCCGCAGTAAAATAAATTTTTACAGTCCCTACTTTAATTAATTTAAAAATTGCACCAGGAAAATGAGCTTGAAAAATACATCTATACTTGTAATTGACGATGACCCGGATGTTTTAATTGCGGTGAGGCTATTATTAAAAACAGAAGTGAAAAAGGTGGTAACAGAAAAGAACCCTGAAAACCTTCCGGCCCTTTTAAGAGAAAACACTTTCGACCTCGTATTGCTCGACATGAATTTTAAGTCATCCATTAACACCGGCAATGAAGGCATTTATTGGCTTAAAAGAATTAAGGAACTGAACAAAGAAGTTTGCGTTATCATGATAACAGCTTACGGAGATATAGACCTTGCGGTTCGTTCATTAAAAGAAGGCGCTTCAGATTTTATTTTAAAACCCTGGCATAATGAAAAGCTGATATCAAACATTTCAGACATCATTAAAAAAACCAAACGCGCCGCGGGTGAAGCCGCTAATAAAGAAGGCGCAGAAAGTTTAATTGGCACAGAACTGCTCGCTGAAAGCGAGGCCATGAAGAATATTTTTTTCAAGATTGAAAAAATAGCGCCCACCGATGCCAATATTTTAATTTTGGGAGAGAACGGTACCGGTAAAGATTTAACGGCAAAAGCTATTCATCAAAAATCGTTAAGGGCCAAACAGCCATTTATAAAAGTGGATGTGGGCGCCTTAACCGAAACCTTATTTGAAAGCGAATTGTTCGGTCACAAAAAAGGTGCTTTTACCGATGCGCGGGAAGACCGTATTGGCCGCATTGAAGCAGCCAACGGCGGCACATTGTTTTTGGATGAAATAGGCAACATAAGCTTGCAGCAGCAGGCTAAACTGCTAACCGTTTTGCAAAACAGGCAGGTTACCCGTTTGGGAACAAACCAGCCCATTCCTGTAGATATAAGGCTGATATGTGCTACCAATGTTCCGCTGCAGGAATTGGCAAATGAAAACCGTTTCAGGAAAGATTTGATCTATCGCATCAACACCGTTGAAATAACATTGCCACCTTTGCGCCAGCGCAAAGAAGATATTATTTTACTGGCCAAACATTTTGCCAAACAATATGCAGCCAAATACAGGAAAGCTGCCATTGAATTAGATAAATCAGCGCTGGAAAAACTAATGAAGTATCCTTTCCCCGGCAATGTGCGCGAACTTCAATATACCATGGAACGCGCTATAATTATGAGCGATGGCGAAGTGCTTACAGAAAGAGACCTGCTTTTCTCACCCATAGAAAGCGCCATAACGCAAACACCGGAGCATGATGATAATAAATTAAGCACCATAGAAAAAAATACAATTCTGCATGTTATTGAAAAACATAATGGCAATATTACAAAGGCAGCTAAAGAATTGGGTTTAACAAGAACAGCATTATACAGGAGGCTAAGTAAATATGATATATAACAGACCGGGATTAAGGTTAATCATCCGCATTTCGCTGCTTTCAGCATTCATATTTGCAGCCTGTTACCTGCTGTTGCAGTCACAATTTTTGTTTGGCTTTATTGTGCTGCTGGGTGCGGCTTACGTATCTTATGGGTTGTATGAATTCTTGAAAAAATCGCAGATTGAAGTACAGCAGTTTGTGGAGGGCGTTCAGTACAGGGATTTTTCAAGGCATTTTGATGTAAAGCATGCGCCTGCTGAGGTGCAGAACCTGCGGCAGGGTTTTAATGATATTAATTCAGCATTCAAGCTCATCAGCCATGAGCGGGAAACGCAATATCAATATTTACAAAAGATACTGGAACTGGTGGATACAGGCATCCTCTCTTATGAAATAGAAACAGGTAACGTAATGTGGATGAATGAATCGCTGAAAAAACTTTTAAAGATCCCTTATTTAAAAACTATCCAATCCCTGGACAAGCGCGACGCGGTTTTGTGTGCACAGGTGGTGGATCTTAAACCCGGGGATAGTGCTATTACCGATATTCATATTGACAGGAACGCGCTTAAAATACTTGTTTCGGCAACTGCTTTTCAAACCAATAATAAAAGGTATAAGCTCATTGCATTTCAAAATGTGAATGAAGCGCTGGATGAAACAGAAAGCAAAGCCTGGCAAAAATTATTGCGTGTAATGACGCATGAAATAATGAACTCTGTTGCGCCCATTTCATCGCTGGCCGATACATTAAAAAACAGGCTGCAACATTCAAGTGAATTAATAGATGATGAAACGGGCACACTTGAAGATCTTTCACTTGGCATGGAAACCATTAAACGCAGGAGCGAAGGTTTATTGAAGTTTGCGCAAACCTACCGTAACCTGAACATGATAACGGCGCCCAATTTGCAAAAGTTTTATGTGAAGGATTTATTTAAAACGCAACATCGTTTAATGCAGCCAACATTGCAGCAAAAGAATATTGACCTTGAAATAATTTTAAAAGACCCGGAACTGCAGGTAGAGGCAGATATTAACTTAATTGAACAGGTGCTCATTAATCTTTTACTGAATGCTATGGAAGCGGTGAAAGAAACACCGGAACCAAAAATTATTCTTACCGCAAGCCGTGGCGATCATAACCGCGTTGCGGTAAAAGTTATTGATAACGGCAGCGGTATTGAAGACGAAGTGCTCGATAAGATTTTCATTCCTTTCTTCAGCACCAAAAAAAGCGGCAGCGGCATTGGCTTAAGTTTATGCAAGCAGATAATGATGCTGCACAAAGGCAATATTCATGTGAATAGTGTAAAAGATGAAGGCACTGCGTTTATACTGCAGTTTTAAAGAACCTGGCAGGTTGTTATAATTTAAAATACTTTTGCCTGCTTTAAAGCCGTTGCGGCTTTATTAAATTACGCATGAGCTTAATAACAACCGGCAGTAAACAAGAATCTTCTGATGCTTTTATAGCTGTACGCATTCCCGAATTCCGAAACCTTGTAATGGGAAGGTTTGCTTTTGTAATGGCTTTAAGGATGCTCACCACATTGCTTGGCTGGTGGATTTATAATTTAACCAATGCGCCTTTCGCTATCGGTTTAATAGGTTTATCTGAAGTAGTGCCCGCAGTTTCGCTGGCTTTGTATGCAGGGCATGTTATCGACCTTAGTGAAAAACGAAAATTGCTGTTGCGCGGCATAGCATTATACTTTTTGGCAGTAGTAATCTTATTATTGCTTTCCACAAGACATGCAGGCGGGTTTTTTACAAACCATACTATTGCTGTTTTAATTTATTCAATTGTTTTTGGCACCGGCATTGTGCGTTCATTTGCGGGGCCGGTGTTTAATGTAATACTGGCGCAGGTTGTCCCTAAAAATGTTTTGCAAAATGCCACTACCTGGAACCAGGGCGCTTATCTATCAGCTTCTGTTAGCGGCCATGCGGTGGGTGGTTTTTTAATTGCTATGCTGGGTAACACCGGTACGTTTGGTGTAATTGCAGCATTTATAATCATTGCATTTATTATTCTTTTTTTTATAAAGCCCAAGCCTCCTATGCATAAAAAGGCCGAAAAGAAAACATGGGAGAGTGTAAAAGAAGGGTTGAATTTTGTTTTTAAAACCAAAGTAATTTTAGGGGCATTATCACTTGATTTATTCGCTGTACTTTTTGGCGGCGCTGTTGCTATGGTCCCGGTTTTTGCACGCGATATTTTAAAGGTTGGTTCAGAAGGCTTTGGCATATTGAACGGCGCTTCAGATATGGGTTCTATTTGCAGCGTTATTTTGCTTACTGCATTTCCCATGCGGAAAAAGCAAGGCTATAAATTATTGTTTGCCGTGTTTGGCTTTGGCGTTTGCATTGTATGTTTTGCTTTATCAAAATTATTTGTGCTTTCTTTTATTGCCCTGCTCATAAGTGGCATGCTTGATGGGATAAGCGTTGTTGTGCGCGGTACCATTATGCAGCTAAAAACGCCGGATGATATGCGTGGCCGCGTAATGAGCGTAAACTCCATGTTCATTAATTCCAGCAATGAATTTGGCCAGTTTGAAAGCGGTTTAATGGCTAAACTATTAGGCGTTGTGCCTTCTGTAATTTTTGGAGGCTGCATGACGATAGCTGTGGTTATTGCAACCTGGTTCAAAGCGCCAACATTAAGAAAAATGGAATATTGATATTGTGAAAGCTTACGGCCCTTAAAGCAGGCAGGTTTTTGTATATTGCTTCGGTTTCCTGCTTGCCATTGCAACAAAAAAATTCAATGGCTATGATCTATCAGTACATTATTTATGCAGTTACTGCAATACTGCTTATTTTAATTATACTTAAAACAGTGCTGTTTTCTTCAAGCACATCTAATAAAAGTTTGTATAAATGGTTTTACTTCAGTCATTATAATATTTATAATTCAAGAAGTGAAAAAAGCAGGCAGGCCAAGCTATTGCAAAACAGGCTTAGCATTATAATCGTTGCTGTTTTAATAGTAGATCTAATATTGATTGCGCTGTTCAGAAACCCCTGAAATTAAAACAGGTTATAAACAAGAAGGCTCATTAAATAGGCAAGCCCTGTCATATATACAAACTGAATAATCGGCCATTTCCAGGTACGGGTTTCTCTTTTTACAATCGCCAGTGTGCTCATGCACTGCATGGCAAAAACATAAAACACCATTAACGATAAAGCTGCGGGCAGCGTATAAACCTTACGGCCATCTTCATGCACGGCGCTTTCCATTTTTTCCTGCAACGTGCGGGTGTTGTTATCTTTATCTTCAACACTATACAAGGTTGCCATGGTGCCAACAAAAACTTCCCGTGCAGCAAAGGATGTTATTAATGCAATACCAATCTTCCAGTCGTAACCCAGGGGCTTTATAACAGGTTCTATTGTTTTACCCAAAATGCCTGCAAAAGAATTCTGCAGCTTTGCCGATGCATATTGCTTTTCAATTTCAGCAACGGAATCTTTGCTTATATTTTGCTGCTGCTGCAACTGCACTGTATATTTTTCATTCACCGCATCCATGCGCGAAGGCGGGCCATAACTGCTCAAAAACCATAATATCAGGCTTATGAAAAGAATTACCCTTCCTGCTTCGCTCACAAATATTTTGGCTTTTTCAACCATGGTAATGCCCACATTTTTCCAGCGAGGTGCACGGTAAACGGGCAATTCTAAAATGAAATAGCTTTTCTCTTTCATTTTAATGATGAACTTGAACACATAACTCACCACTAATGCCATTACTGTTCCCAAAAGGTAAAGCCCCATCATTACCAGGCCCTGAAGGCTTAAAAAGCCTAAGTAATAAGTGTTTGGAATTACCAGTGCAATAAGAATGGTATAAACCGGTAGCCTGGCGCTGCAGCTC
This sequence comes from Parafilimonas terrae, assembly GCF_900115755.1. Lineage (GTDB taxonomy): Bacteria > Bacteroidota > Bacteroidia > Chitinophagales > Chitinophagaceae > Parafilimonas > Parafilimonas terrae. Next base: position 141,711 of record NZ_FOXQ01000005.1, on the reverse strand, counting down.
ATTAAAGGCGTAACCAGTATGGTGAGCAACCGCTCCTTTTTATTTTCAATATTCCTTGTGCTCATAATGGCCGGCACGGCGCAGGCAAAGCCACTGATCATGGGCATTACGCTTTTCCCGTTCAGGCCCACTTTGCGCATGAGCTTATCGCTCAAAAAACTTATGCGGGCCATGTAGCCGGTATCTTCCAAAATTGTTATCAACCCAAATAATATCATTATCTGCGGCACAAAAACAAGTATGCCGTTAAGGCCCGCAACCAGGCCGTTTATAAGCAGGTCGCTCCACCATGCAGCAGGCAATGTGTTATTAAGCCAGCCATTCAACTGCGCAAAGCCGCCGTCAATCCAGTCCATCGGGTATTGCGCCAGCCAGAATATGCTCTGAAACAAAACGAATAAAACCACCAGCAGGATTATATAACCCCACATCCGGTTTAAAAGAATATTATCAAGATGCTCCGTAAATAACTTGCGCTGCAGCGGATCGGGCTCTACCACGTTTTGCTGCATTACCTGCTTAATGCGCGTATAGCGTTGCAGGATTTCCTCCGCCTGGGTTTTGGATGGATTGAAATTATTGTCCATTTCCGCCTGCTCAATTACTTCGTTCACGGTATCGGGCAAGCCGAAATTCTCATGGTTGATGAGATAATGGATGCCTTCATAATTGCTGATCCCCGGCAAAGTCTGCTTCACTTTTTCAATAGCGGAAGGCGCCAGCGCAAGGTTATCTATAAAATCTCTCTTATTTGGCTGCTGATGCAGTTTTGCTGTTTGCGCCAGCACTTTTTTCAGCTCGCCTATACCCTTATTTTTTCTTGGGTTTACCGCAATTACGGGTACGCCCAATTCGGTAGAAAGACCGGCAACATCTATTTCAATGCCTTTTTTGCGGGCAAGGTCCATCATGGTAAGGGCAATTACCACGGGGTATTTTAAATCGATCACCTGGCTGCAGAAAAGTAAATTACGTTTCAGGTTACTGGCATCGGCAACGAGTAAAACTATTTCCGGATGAATTTTTTCATCAGCATGCAGCAGCACCTTGTAAGCTACCCATTCATCGTCGCGGCGCGGGTAGAGGCTGTAGGTGCCGGGCAGGTCAATAATAGTAGCCGAGGCATTTTCATCTAAATTAGATATGCCTGTTTTTTTATCAACAGTAACGCCCGGGAAATTGCCTACTTTTTGATTAAGGCCGGTTAATGCATTAAATAAGGAGGATTTACCGCTGTTAGGGTTACCAACCAAAGCTATATTAACATTATTACGCGCCAGTACTATTCAATTTTGGGCGCAAAAATAACGGCTTCAGCTAAAAGAAGGTTACGAGATAGGGAGTTTTGACAATGGTATTAGATTATTATAAATGAATAATCAAAATTTAACAATTGCCGTAGCATTCAATACAGAATTAATGAACCTAATGTTGTTATAGATACCTTTTCGCAGGAATAATTTAGAGAATAGCAAACATGCTAATAAGGGTGCTAAAACGAAAAATATTAATAGAACTGCCTGGTTAGAGATGAATCTTGTTATGAAGAACTGAATAACGAATGCCAACAAAAATGTGCAAGCAATTATTATCAATTTATTTTTTTTTGAAACCCCCTTTCTACGATTAACCAAATAATTATACAATATTGATAATCCGATAAGAAAAGTTATGCTTATAATTGAATTAATAATAGCTGGTTCCATAAAATCAATTTTCAAATCGATTTATTTACGGGTTGAATAACTTACAACCTGTTTCCTTCCTTTGGAAACACAAGCCAGGGTTTGAATTTTTTGGCTTCTTCAAATTCCATGGTGGCGTAAGCAATTACAATTATTATATCGCCTACAGCGCCATGTCTTGCCGCCGGGCCGTTTAAACAAACGGTGCCGCTGCCACGCTTACCTTTAATAATATAGGTTTCCAGCCTGGAACCGTTGTTCACATTCACCACCTGCACTTTTTCATTCTCAATAATATTGGCGGCATCCATCAGGTCTTCATCCAGCGTTAAGCTGCCTACATATTGTAAATTTGCTTCCGTAATAACGGCGCGGTGAATTTTCGATTTTAATATTTCTATTTCCATGGAGGGCGCAAATGTACACAACTTCATTTTATCAATTCAAACAGTTGTTAGCGCTATCTTTAATACTTAAGTTTTTGGCACTTTCTTAAGTTTGCAAACTGCATGGATTACCAGCTTACTTTCAAAAAAATATTTTCAAGCCAATATTTATTTACGGGCATCCGCATAACTGCGGCAGCCATTATTCCCGCCCTTATTTTATATCAATATGATATGCTGGGCCTGCTGTCTGCCATTCCCCTTGGCGCACTGGTTGTGGGATCAACCGACAGCCCCGGGCCGTTTGCCCATCGCCGTAATACCATTCTTGCAAGCATCTGCCTTAATTTTTTAGTGGTTGTAATTGCCATTTCACTTCATCACAATCCTGTGCTTGTAACCATTTTTATAGTATTGTTTGGATTGTTTTTTTCGCTTATCGGTATTTATGGCAAACGTGCCAATTCAGTGGGCCTGGTTGCCTTGCTGGTTTTTATTTTTAATATCGACAGCCGGTCGAGCTTTGGCAGCCCCTGGCTTAACGGGCTGATGTTTACAGCAGGCGGTATGTGTTATTTTTTAATGAGTTTATTGCTGCACCGCCTGCGGCCATATCGTTATATACAAATACAGTTGGGCGAAAGCCTGCGCTCTATTGCCGAATATGTGGAAACGCTTGCAGCCTTGTTTAAAGTAAAACGCGATGATGAATATTTGTATAATAAACTAAGCCTGAAACAAATCACTATTCAGCAGGAGCAGGACAGCATGCGTGAAATGCTGCTGAACACAAGAGAAATGGTGATTGATTCCACTGCCAAAGGAAGAATACTAATGATGATGTTCCTCGACAGTGCAGACCTGTTTGAACATCTTATTTCGCTGCACCAGGATTATAAGGATATACATAAAGCTTTTGATAATACAGAAGTTTTGCAGGAGATAGAAACTTCGCTGCATGCTTTTAGCCAGGAGCTAAACAGCATTGGCTATGCCATCCAGTTTAATGAACAATCAAAAGCACATACAGATATTAATGCGCAGCTAAAAAAGCTTTCTAATGTTTTTGCTTTGCAAAGAAAGAAAGCGCTTAATAAAAACACGCTGCCTTTGTTTATTAAACTGCGGCAAATACGTTTTACGGTGCAGGATGTGGGCGAAAGAATAAAAAGGCTTCATTATTTCTCGGGCTACGAAACCATTGCCACAAGGTATTATAAAGATTATCCGGGCGCAGAGCTTAAAGTAAAACATACTGAATTATCTCCATCGCTGCTTATTGGAAATATATCGCTTAAATCAAGCCAGTTCAGGCATGCACTGCGTGTAACCATCGCCATGCTTATAGGTTATTTTGTTTCGTTATTCTTCCCGCTCGGTCACGGTTACTGGATCTTATTAACCATCGCCACCATATTAAAACCTGCCTACAGCATTTCACGCACACGCAATAAACAACGTTTGCTGGGCACCATAACCGGTGTAATCATATCATTCGCCTTCATCTATTTTATTAACAATAATACGCTGGCCTTCCTGCTGTTGCTTTGCACCATGGTAATAGCTTACAGCCTGCTAAAACTTAACTATTACATAAGCTGCACCTGCATTACCATTTACGTTATCATCAGCTTTCATTTTTTAAACCAGTCTGATTTCAATGTAGTTGTTACCGACAGGCTTATTGATACTGCTATTGGTTGTGTAATTGCATTCATTGCATCTTTTATGATATTTCCTTTATGGGAGCACGAGCAAACAAAAGACCTCATAAAAAATTTTGTTGATGCCAATAAAAAATATTTCAATGTTGCAGCAGGTTTATTAAGGCAGCCCGAAGTGCTCAAAACAAATTATACGCCGGTGCGAAAAGAAGCTTTTGTGGCGCTTGCCAACCTCAGCGATAATTTTCAGCGCATACTTTCTGAAAAAAGAAGAGACACAAAGCTTTCGTTTTATCACCAGTTTGTTGCCAGCGGTTATATTTTAACGGCGCATATAGCAGCCTTATCTTCATTAATAACCAGGTTTGGAAAAGATATAAAGGCTGACGATTTTGACACTTTGATAAATAATGTAAACGAAAAATTTAAGCGCACTGTTTGCATCTTAAACGGAGAACCTGTGAAAACCGTTATCTCAAACCGCAATGCACCTATAACTAATAAAGTGCAGAAGCTATTGCAGCAGCGGCAGCAGGAAATTGATGAAGGTTTATATGATGTTCAAAGCGATGTTCGTATTTCGCTGCGCAATCTAAAAAGCATAACCGACGAATTTGAAATGATTGACAGTATTGTTGCCGATGAAGTGAAGATTGCAACGCGGATTATGCAATAAAATTTATTGTATCGCAATTGACGGTTAATAAAACATTTTCCTGCATTGGATAAATATAAAAAATGATAATAAGGTATGCTTTAAATTTTATACATTGTGTGGCTTTATTTCCTGCCAGCTAACAAGGGTATTTATTCATCAAAAAAAGTGCTTATGATTGTATAACTGGCTGTTTCAAGTCAAATGCCCTTAATAATTAGAATAATTTAAATCGTGCACGACAATGAAGAAGAGCAAAGAATCGAATAGTTCTGATTTGCTGTCAGTGAGTTTTGTGCCTTATATATTGCGAAAGCAATTTGCGGAAAACCCGCTGCGGGATTTTGGAACGCCTGCAACTGAAAATTATGCAACGTTATTATGGATAGATATCTGCGATTTCTCAAGCCTTTGCAACAAGCTTATGAAAGACCAGTTGCATGGTGTGGAGATCATTACAGACATACTGCAAAACCATTATTCATCCTTACTTAAAATTATAACTGAATTTGGCGGGCAGCCATTATTTTTTGCAGGAGACGGGCTTATGTCTGCGTGGCTTGGCGATAAAGAGGAGGCAGAAAAATTCGTTGCAGTTGCGGCTGCCTGCGCACAGGAAATACTCAATAAAAAAAGCACCCGCAATGAGCGTAATGAATTGTTATCACTTCATGCAGTTATATCTGCAGGCTACTGGCAAATGACGGAGCTGGAAGGTGTGGATGGCAACTGGCTCTTTAATTTTTCAGGCCAGGTATTCGATGACCTTACATTATCATCTCATAATAAAGCGCCCGATGAAATACTTATTTCTGAAAAAGCGCTTGCATGCCTGGATAAAAATTTACAAACTGTTCCGCTTGAATACAACACTTATATACTTAAAGAAATTCCAAAACGTTTTTCTATACCGCAGGTAAAGGAATTGCAGTTAACAGCAGATGCCGTTAATAAACTGAAAGCTTTTGTTCCTAAAACGCTCACCTTCCCAATTACCAGGGAACGCCTTAAATGGATAGCGGAAATAAGGCCTGTTACAATTGTTTTTGTAAAACTTCCCAACGAAAGCATGCACTCTTCTGAAAACCGCAGCAAACTGTTAACCACCGTTGCCATGGTAACAAACCTTGTGCATGAATATGATGCTTTATTAAACCAGGTTTGGATGGATGAGAAAGAATCAAACATGCTTATTTGCTTTGGCCCGCCACCTTCGGCGCATAATGATAATCCTGAAAGAGGTGTGAACCTTTCATTGCAAATAAACCAGTTGTTTTTAAACGAAGACATGGAAAACAATATTGGCGTTTGCACAGGCATGGCTTACTGCGGTATAATTGGTAATGATCTTTTAAGGCAATATACCGTTATAGGCGATGTGGTAAACCTTAGTGAACGTCTCGCAGAAAAAGCAAAAAACAAAATTTTATGTGATAAATTAACCTACAGTTCAACCAACAAATCCATCAACTTTAAGGCGCCTGTTTTATACAGCTTAAAAGGCCACCGTGAAAAAGCCGCATTATATGAACCCGATGATAATGTAAAAAAATCTTCCGGTATAAATGTTTATAGCTCCTTTAGCCGAAATAAAGAACTTGAAGCGTTATCAGGTGCTTTTGAAAACGCTTTAAATGGCACCTCCTGCAATACTTTAATTGTGGAAGGAGATAGCGGAATGGGTAAGTCGAAATTACTGGACGATTTTAAAACCAGGATGCAAGCGCGGGGTATAAATATTGTTTCCGCTTCGGGCAAGTTTCTTTCGCGCAACACACCATACGGCGCTCTAAGTGAAATTTTTTTTAGCATACTTGGTTTACATGCATACCAGGAAGACGCAGCTGATCACCTTGTAAATAAATATGGTTACCGCGCCTGCCTGCTGAATGCAATATTGCCTTTAAATATACCAGACAGTAATGAAGTGCAGGTTATGGCAGGCGGCCAGAGAGTTTTAGCAACACATAATTTTTTGCTTGAACTGCTGAACGAAAAAGCGAAGGAGCACCCTCTGATAATTATTATTGATGACGCGCAGTGGCTTGAAGAAAATTCATGGCAGCTAATTGAATCCATTAATAATTATCTCCGCCAATGTTTTGTTGTGCTCGCTTTTCAAAAAACGGCAGGTAATGCACAAACAGAATTATTAAGAAATAAAGGGTGTAAAACAATTGTGTTAAATGCTTTGTCTGAAGAAGAAGAAGCAAAACTTATTTGTGAAAGATTGGGCGTTGCAGGTATATCTGAAGAAGTTTTTAATAGCGTGCATGCTATCGCAAAAGGCAATCCTTTCTTTTGTATTGAGCTTGCTGATTCGTTGCGGACGCAGGAATTAATAACGATTGAAAACGATAATTGCCGCATCAATAAAAATATAACGACGCAAAAAATATCATTGCCTGAAACGGTAAGAGGAGCGTTGCGCAGGAAGATAGACCGCCTTAACCCGGGCTCGCAATTATCCATGAAAGCAGGCAGTGTTGCAGGGTTTCGCTTCAGCGAGAAAATTATAAACAGCATATATCCTATTGCTTCTGAAAAAAAATTAGTGCCTTCTTTTTTAAATGAAGTAATGGAGTCTGGGTTTACGCATAAAGAAGTAGTCGACAATCTTGATGGCTACAGTTTTAATAATGCTGTTGCAGCGGAAGTGGCATACGAAATGACGCTGAGCGAACAGCGCAGGCATCTTCATCGCAAATGCGCTGAATGGTATGAAAAAAATTTTTCAGCCAATCTTAATCTTTTTTATGTTCAGGTTGCGCACCACTGGATGAATGCAGATGAAAATGAAAAGGCAGCAACTTATCTTGAGAAAGAAGCCATACGTTTATTCAGGCTTGGGTTTGTTAAACAGGCGCTTGATATAGGCCTGGAAGGCGTGGCCTTGCTTGGCCAGGAATTTGAACGGGACAAGGATGCAGTTTCGCAAAAAACAGGCAGGCTGCTAAATGTTATAAGCGCCCTGATGACCAACCGTAAGATTGAAGATTTAACCAACCTGCGCAAGCTGCGGAATACAAGGGTTGAAACCATTATCAGGATGCTTTTAGAGCTGGCTCCTTTTGCGCATCAGGGCCAGCAGCCCGAAATATTTGCACTTATATCTGTAACCTGTTTATTGCTTACGCTTGAAAATGGAAACGGCGATGCAGCAGCGGAAGTTTATTCCATGTATTCCATCATCCATAAAGTAATTACAGGCGATACCGAAACTGCTTTTGCATGGAGCAACCTGGCAATAGCAGTTGATAAGAAAAGCGGTTTTGCATTGCAGGCGAGAGTTACATTTATTCATTGCTGGTTTATAGCTTTATGGATGCGGCCATTAAAAGAGCTTATTTCTCAATCACAGCAGGGCGCCGATGCAGGGTTTAAATCAGGCGATATTACTTATGCCTGCTTTAATTTATCGCTGACTGTTGTGCTCAAAAGCACAGCAGGCATTGCGCTGGATGAGATTATTAAAACTGCTGTTGATAATGCGGGAAGAAATAACCAAATGGTGGTAAATGCAGCATTTCATCTTAAGCATGAAGAGCAGGTGGCCAAAGCTTTTAAGGGGCTTACCGCTTCACTTACATCGCTTACTGATGAAAAGTATGATGAAGAAAAAGATATTGCAAGCATTTGCGAAACCGATTTGTTTAACCAGGTAGCTTATTACTATGTTTCAAAACTAAAGTTGCATGTGCATGCCGGCAACTGGGCAGCAGCCATTGAATGGGGAAATAAGGCATTGCCATTATTACCTGCATTTTTCAGCCAGCCGGGTTATATGGAACTGGAGCAATATTATGCAATAGCCATTTTATATATAGCAATGGATAGTAAAGAAGGTGCTGCTGCCATGATGGATGTTGCGGATAAAAGCATTGAAAAATTTAATGCATGGATGAAGCACTGCCCCGATAATTTTTTGCATAAAGCATTATTATTACAGGCTATAAAAGCTGCAGCAGATAATAAGTTTAATGAAGCTGAAAAAATGTTTGCCGATGCTGCAGCCAGTGCAGAAAAAGCAGGATTTATACAAGACAGCGCATTGGCATGGGAGCATTTAATGCGTATGCAAAAGAAACATAACCTTGATTATAAAAAAAGCTTGCAGCGTGCCCTTAAAGCTTATGGAAACTGGGGCGCCGCTGCAAAAGTAAAATACCTGCAACAGGAGTTTGCTGTATAAAACATTTAAGCATTTCTTTTTAACAGCATCGCGTTGGCGTGCATATCAGGGCCTAATGCCAGCATCACAAGATTGTCTTTTTCTATTGATTTATTTTCTTCAAACCAGGCAAGGTTTAAAGCATGTGTTGCTACAGTTACGTTGGCAAATTCTTTTATGGTGCTTAAACATTGTGCAGGCTGCGGCACTATTTGCTTTAACCAGTAATCAACTAAAACCTGCGATGTTTGATGTGGCATAAAACTTATATCAGCACCGGTAAGATTATTTTTCTTTAAAAGCTCAGGCACGGATGTAATGGCCTGCTGCATACCGAATGTGCCAAAATCCTTTAGCCCTTCTTTTGTTATCTGGAAAAAATGATTGGAATATATTTTGGGATAGCCAACTAAATCAGGAACAGTGTATTCCGCAGCCTTTGTAAACATGGTTCCATAATTAGCGCTGTTGGTTACCGTGCAATAATCTGCCACAAACCATTTGGAAGCATCATCGCTTAAGCTTACGACGGCGGCGCCTGCGCCATCTGCTGCACTTATGGATTGCGGTGTATGATAATCCACATTCCTCGTCCAGTTACCGCCAAGGCAGATAAGAATATTCGCCGCTCTTCCTGCCCTTACCAAAGCATCGGCCAATAAAAGACAGGAAGCATAATTGGAATAATCATTTCCGATTGGTATTACCCAGGTATTGGATGATAAGCCTAATTCTTTATGCACCTGCACAAGCATGTTTGGCTGAACGTATTCGCTGATGGAGCCGAAGCCCAGCAGTATATCAATGTCACAGGGTTTTTTGCCGGCGTTTTCAAGTGCCATAATTGCTGCAGGCAACATAATATCAATCAATCCTTCGTTTGGCTGAAGCACATGACGTTCATCATAGCCTTCAAACATATTTTGATCAGGCAAATTTTTGCGCAGCCAGTCAAAAATAGGGTCATCATTTTTTCGTATGGCAGAAGGCACAGACCATCCTGTGCCGGTTATGCGGGGAATTAATGTGCTCATGATTTTGTAATCCAGTCAGGTTCGGAAATATCGAATTTTCTTAAAACAAGTTCTGCGGTTTGAAGTGCGCCTTCTACCCAGGTTTGATTGGTGGAATAGGCTTCACCACAAATGTAACAGGGGAAATCTTCCACCGGCTGTATCATTTTCTGCAATATTTCTGAAGATTGATAGCCGGGGTTCCAGAAATGTACGGCGCCGCCAAACGGGTCATCGCCCCAATCTACAAATGCTGCTTCAAGCGGTTCCGGTGCATCGGTTACATTATGCAGTATCATTAGCTGCCTGTGCATTTCCTTTACCATTGCTTTTGGGGCAACACATTTTTTCCAGTTAGCATTAAGCCTGTTATCCCATTCATTTTGCTTTACTGCCGCTGTATGAAGCAAATTGGTTTTGGGCTTAAAAGCCAGTGGAGAATCTTCAAGTTTTGCATCGCCGGGGCCAAGCGGTATATGCCTTAGCCCGCCCCAGAAATCAGAACTCAAAGCATCATTATACACCATAAGAATGGCATTTGTATTATTAGGGTCCGCGCCTTGCTGTTTGCCTTCGGTTCCCCAATAATAACATTGCCTGATCGGTATATCCGTTAATGAACGTCCGGCAGTAACGCCTTCTTTTTCCCACCAGGGCTCATTATATGCGATGAACATTTTGTACAAGTGAATGGGTGCAACCGAATTAAGCAGGAACTGGAAATGCGGGGCAATCTGCGGATCTAAAACAGGGCCTTTCTGTTCCAGCAGTTCCAGGCTTCTTCGCGGCATAGCAAGCACAACCGCCCTTGCTGAAACCGGTTGTGTTTCGTTTTCAAAATGAAGGGATACCCCGGTGGAACCATCAGCCAGGGCGGCGCTGTTAAAACTGGTAAGAGATTTTTGCATGATTACTTCTCCTCCATGCTGCACAAATTGCTTTTGAAGTGTCCAGAAAACAGATTCATATCCTTCATTCAGCAAATAATATTTTACACCCGGCGTAAAATCGAAGTATTCACAAATAGCGTCAACCGCATTGGTGTTAAAACCAAGGCAATCGTAACCGACAGTAGTTACGGCTATCCGGTAGGCTTCGTGACTTAAATAAGGCGCTATAACATTCCAGAAGCCATGCTTGTATAATGGAATGCCATCAATTTTCTGTGCGTCGAGATAATCGCGCAAACCAGGACCGATATGTTTTAAAATATCAGGTAATAGTTTTTCGATGGCATAACCTAAAAAGTTACTCCCCGCATTATTATTGCCGCTTTTTAGCCATTGTGTTTCTTCATCGGTGAACTGGTATGGCAATACATCCGGATCTGAAAGCTGGCTTTCACGCAGGTATTTACCCCGAAGCAGGATTATATTATGCGGATCATCAACTGTTTGTTCATGTACCGGCAGTTTAAGTTTATTTTGAACAAGCCCCTGCACAAGCTGTTGTGAAGAAACAAAACGCATGCCTCCTATCTCGCATACAACATCCGGCAGGCCGGGCGCTTTTGCCGATAAAATTCTTCCGCCAATGCGTTTGCTTTTTTCAAAAATGCCAATCTTTAACCGGCCACGTTTTTCTTTCCATCCCTTAAGTTTTGGTGAACTGTCTGCTTCAAGCAGCATGCGCCATGCAGTGTAAATTCCTGATGTACCGCCACCAACTATGGCAATATCATAATCAGGTAAATTGGTAGTCATGTTTTAAAAATGAGAAGTGATTAATTATTTTGAGAAGATGCAGTTACGATGTATTCGGCATTATAATAAGGCGGAATGGCTGTCCTGTCAATATTGGCAACAATCACCTGTGGAACGCCATCATTGTTCGCCCTGCTTAATACAGTTGGCAGAATGTTTTCAAGGTCCTGCGGAGAATTAATAATATGGGCCTCTGCACCAAGACTTTTGGCAAAGCCTGCAATATCAGGACTGCCTAATTCGTATAATTCCGTCCAGACGCCGGGGTTTGTATTATCGGGATAAAAATGCTCCATGCCCTGGCTCACCATACTGAGGTTATTATCGTTAAGAACAATCCAGATGGCGCCTGCTTTATAATGCGCTGCGGTTGATACTTCTGCACCAAACATCAGCATGGCTGCATCTCCAACAATTCCTACACAGGTAATATTTGGGCAGCCTATTTTAGCGCCCACAACAGCACCCACGGCAAATCCCATTGGGCCCATGGAAAGTGCGGTGAATATGGAAGCCGGCGGTTCTATCGCAAGAAAATGAACCGACCAGCCAACACAATTACCGGCGTCTATAAAAATTTTACTGTCGGATGGCAAGCCTGATTGCAGCACGCGCATTAATGCGGCAGGTTTTATGGGGCTCGCATTTGAATTATAATCAAAACTGGGGTCTACAAAAGGCGAATGGGTATTTTTTATGTTGGAGATTATCTGCTTCCTTAATGTTACGGCTTCTTCATCGGGAGGAAATTGAGGAATTAAGCTGGCCAGGTCATTGATAAAAGCGCCTGCTTCACCCACAATGCCTTGTGTTACCTCAAAAGAACGGGCAATTATTTTCTGGTTAATATCCACCTGTATAAAAGGTGCATTTTCAACCTGCGGAACAAGGATTTGCGACCAGGAATTTGTAGATAATTCCCCAAGCGAAGAACCAATCACCATCAGGCCATCATATGGTGTTTCCTTATCCGTAAAATAATAATATGGCCACATGCAATCAGCAATGCCATATACACGTAATGAAAGATCATGCAATTCAGAAAAAACGCCTTTACCATCGGCGGTGGTTATAACAGGAATGCCGTAAGTTTCTACAAATTGTATAAGGCTTTTATAAGTGGCATTATCTGAAAGCGCCTGCCTGCAGCCATTGCCCAATAGTAATAACGGTTTTTTTGCAGTAAGAAAGGATGCCATTGCTGTTTTTACATCTTCTAAAGGAGTGCCTTTTGGGCTGGTTCGGTAAGCGCTGACAGCAGTTGGCAGCGATGTAATTGAAACAGGCTCAAGCGATACATTTACAGGAAGGCTTACATGAGCTGCCTGCCCCGGAATTGATAAAGCATCACGCAAGGCCTGCTTAAAAATAGTTGCGGCATCCGACCCGCTTGTAATAATGGAGCTATAACCCGTAGCGGCCGTATAAATGGCTTTAATATCCAGTGAGGCATCAATGCCTTCCTGCAAATAACCCATGCCATAAAATCGCTGGTCTATTTCGCCGGTAATTAATAATACTGCTGAACCATCTGCCTGTGCATTCATTATCCCGGTAAGTGCATTGGTTGCGCCGGGCCCCGTTGTTACCATAACAACACCCAGGTTACCCGTTGCGCGGTAATAGCCATCGGCCATATAAGCCGCGCCGGTTTCATGCCGGCAAATAAAATATGTAAGATCACTCACATTATTTTTTAGCGTGTTTAATATATTCATTAGCCCCCCGCCTGGCACGCCGAAAATGTATTTTACGCCTTCCAGTTTCAGGAAGTGCACGATTAAATCATCAACAGTAAGAGCATTGGTATTAGTTTCCATAAGGCCGTATTTAAAATTGTACAGATTGGAGAAGAAGACACTAAATATATTATCATTTTAAATAATAACAAGCTTTATAAGAAAAATTATTTTTGAAACAGGTAAGCGAATGACTATAATGTATTTGCAATTTTCGGTTTCAGCATAATTTTTTGTGCCTTGCTATTAAGATGAAGCAGCATTATTAATTATAAGGCCGGTTATGAGGATTGATTGAAAGATATTTTCTAAATTTTCAGTAAGCACATATCTGTATTATTCATTCTTCCTGTGCACGATAAGATACCAGTCATTGTCAAGCTGCAGGTAGCCATAATCGTAACAGAAAAAATAGGTGTTTCCTTTTTTGTTTACGTATGTATGTGTAATATACTTAAACGAAAAGCCTTGCTGCAGTAAATGCTGTTTGGTGGTTTTGCCTGTTTCTTCTGCACCATTAAGAAATGATTCTAATATCCGCCGGTTTTTGCCAAGCGCATTATTAATGTTGCGTACATAATTATTGGATAAGGCTTTTAGCTGGTTATTATAATTATTGCGGCAGTAATCATCACAGAATTTTTTATCAGAGCGGCCTCTTACGGTTTTACCGCAATGAAGGCAGGTTTTAGGTTCTTCCATATACAATCATTCATTATAAAGATAATCACTTCATACATACAAACGTTTACAAACGGTTACATCCGTGAGTAAACGAATAAAATACGACTAAGGCTTTCACACCGGTTCATCTTTGTGTTGTCAACCGGCAAGGCGCCGCCGGTGATTGAGATAACAAATTAAAAAACTGTAAAAATTATTTTATGTACGCACTTAAAAACAAAGTCCAGCTTATTGGGAATCTTGGTAATAAACCCGAAATCCGCACTACAGAAAGCGGCAAAAAAATGGCCCGTTTTAGTCTTGCTACCGATGAAACCTACCGCAGCGCCAAAGGTGAAAAGATTACAGAAACGCAATGGCACAATATTATTGCCTGGGGAAAAGTGGCAGAAATAGCCGAGCAATTTTTATCTAAAGGCAGTGAAATTGCTTTGGAAGGAAAGCTTGTAAACCGGAACTATACCGATAAAGATGGCAACAAGCGGTACGTTACCGAAGTTCAGGTAAATGAAATATTAATGCTTGGCGAAAAGAAACAACCAAAAGCTTAAATGCTGTGAACGCTAAACAAGCCGCGCCGGTATTATTTTACGGCGTGGCTTGTTTTCTTTGATGGGTATGAAAAATTTTAATCAAAAACAATATTCAAACTAAAATAATTAGTATTTTGCATGCTAAATGCATTAGCTATGAGTTATGCCGGAAAAAACCTGAAGTATTTGCGTAAGCTGCGCGGATGGACGCAGGAAGAGTTTGCGCATAAATTAAAAATCAAGCGTTCGCTTGTAGGCGCGTATGAAGAAGAACGGGCCGAACCAAGGCTTGACGTACTGGAAAATTTATGCAGTATTTTTAAATTAAGCCTTGATGAACTGCTGCTTAAAGACCTCACCGCGCTTAAAGGCGGTGGCTCTTATATTGATAAACGCCGCCAGTTAAAACTGCAGGGCGATATTAATGAAATACAATTTGTGCCGGTTAAGGCTGCTGCCGGTTATCTTGCCGGTTATGCCGATCCGGAATTTATAGATGAGCTGAATACTTTCACGCTGCCTATGCTTGCACCAGGCGAATACCGGGCTTTTGAAATAATTGGCGACAGTATGCTGCCCACGCCAAGCGGCAGCGTAATTGTTGGGGAAAGGGTTGCTGCAATGGATGATATAAGGGCCAATAATACTTATATAGTTGTTTCTAAAAATGAAGGCATCGTATATAAACGTATTATGAAAAACAACCGCTATAAAAACAAGCTCACGCTTGTGAGTGATAACCCACAATACGAGCCTTACCATGTTAATCCAGATGATATTCTTGAAGTTTGGAAAGCTCAAATGGTAATTACAAAAGCCAATACGCAGCAACGCTGGGATGTAAACCAGCTTGCAGGCCTTGTAAACAATTTGCAGGAACAGGTTAGCAGCCTGAAAAAGAAAATGAATTAACGTATTAAAAGTTCTGTTTAATAAATTTCCTGAACAAAATATAAAGGAGAAAGCATCCGGTCGGATGCTTTCTCCTTTATACAATCTCTTGTTTTATGCGATAAACCAGGGTAACAGTTATAGCCTGGTCCTTTCTTTTTATCTACTCGCTTAAGCTTATTTCCCGCTTTTGTTTTAAGCGCTTCCTGTAAGCCACTTTTGTAATCAGCACATATAATACAGGTATTATAAAAATACCGAGCAAGGTGGCAAAAAACATACCGCCTAATACTGTAAACCCAATGGTAGAACGGGCCTGTGCGCCGGCGCCGCTTGCCAACGCAAGCGGTAATACACCAAGAATAAATGCAAAGGACGTCATTAATATTGGCCGCAAACGTAACCGAACCGCTTCAATGGTTGCTTTAACTAATTCCATTCCATTGTCCACACGTTCTTTGGCAAATTCAACAATAAGTATGGCATTTTTAGCAGCAAGGCCAATGAGCGTTATCAACCCGATCTGCGCATACACATTATTGGAAAGGCTTGGTGTAAACTTTAATGTAAGTATAGCGCCAAAAGCGCCAAGCGGCACTGCCAGCAATACAGAAAATGGTACACTCCAGCTTTCATATAAAGCGGCAAGGAAAAGAAATACAAATACTATTGACAGTGCAAATATTAAAGTTGACTGATTACCTGCATTTACTTCTTCTCTCGATAAACCGCCAAACTCGTATCCATAGCCAGCCGGCAAAACTTTATCGGCTGTTTCCCGCAAAGCAGTAATGGCATCACCACTGCTGTATCCCGGCGCTGCATTGCCATTTATTTCAGCCGTTCTGAACATATTAAAATGCGAGATCAGCGGCGGATTTTCAACCGTGTTATAAGAAATTAACGTGCTTAAAGGCACCATAGTTCCCTGCTGGTTGCGCACATAATAGGTATTAAGGTTTTGAATATTTTCCCGGTACGTGCTGTCGGCCTGGGCCATTACACGAAAATTCCTGCCATAGATGGTAAAGTCGTTTATATAACTGCTGCCCAAAAATGTTGAAAGCGTATTATAAACATCTGAGATATTTATACCCATCTTTTCGCATTTTTCCCGGTCAACCTTAACGCGATAGCCGGGTGTTTTTGCCGTAAAAAAGCTAAATGCACGGCTTATTTCGGGGCGCTGGTTCAATGCGCCTACAAATGATTGCACTACTTGTTCAAATTGCTTGATACTGTCTGTACTTTCCTGTTGCTGCAATTCAAAAGTAAACCCGCCTGTTGAGCCAAGGCCTGGGATTGCGGGGGGTGGAATTACAACAATATTTGCTTCTTTAATTCCGGCAAATTGTTTTTGCAGCGATGCTATAATGCCGTTCAATTGTTCTGCCTTATCCTTTCTCGTGTCCCAGGGTTTTAGCTGGGTGAAGATGGTGCCACTGTTACTCTTGCTTGAAAAGGTTACCACGTTCAAACCGCCCAAAGCTGCAAAGTGGGCAACGCCTGGCGTGGAGCCAACAATATCCATCATCTTCTGTAATGTTTCCAGGCTGCGGGCGGTAGAAGAGGCTTCCGGCAATTCATAAGTAATGTATAAACGGCCTTCATCTTCCTGCGGTAAAAACCCTGTGGGTTTTGATTTGAAAAGCAATACGGTGCCAACTGCAACGCAAACCAGTATTATAATCACATAACGTGAATACTTAATTGATTTTAATACGCCATTTGAATACTTATAAGTTGTTCGTTGAAACCAGTTATTAAAGCCGTAAAAAAACCTGTTTAACCAATTTCGGGATGAGCCTTCCCGGTGCTCAGGTTTCAGCATTATTGAACACAAGGCTGGTGTGAGCGATAAAGCCACAAATGCCGATATCAATACTGAAATGGCAATGGTAATGGCAAACTGCTGGTACAGCCGGCCCACAATTCCCGGTATAAAGCCTACCGGCACAAACACCGCAGCCAATATTAATGCTATTGCCACAACCGGCCCCGATATATCCCGCATTGCTTTGGCGGTGGCATCTTTAGCGGATATTTTTTCCGAATCAATATAATGCTGCACTGCTTCCACCACCACAATGGCATCATCCACCACTATGCCAATGGCCAGTACAAAACCAAACATGGTTAGTGTATTAATGGTAAATCCAAGCGGGATGAAGAATATAAATGTGCCAATGATTGAAACAGGTATTGCAAGCACGGGAATTAAGGTTGCCCTCCAATTCTGTAAAAATAAAAACACCACTAACGTTACCAGGGCCAATGCTTCCAGCAAGGTTTTAACCACTTCATCAATAGAAACCTTAACCACGGAAACCGATTCAAATGGAACCACATAATCAACGTCATAAGGGAATGATTTTTTCAATACTTCCATTTGTTTGGTAATACCTTCGGCCACATCAAGCGCATTACTGCCCGGCGCCTGGTAAATCAGGAGATAAGAAGCCTTTTTTCCATCAACAAAAGAATTACTGGTATAGCTGAATTTACCCAGTTGCACCCTTGCCACATCTTTTAAATAAGTAATGGCGCCGGTTGAAGGGTTTGTTCTTATAATAACATTTCTAAATTCTTCCTCTGTGCTTAAGCGGCTGTTGGTAAGCACGGTGTATTCAAAAGCCTGGCTGCCCTGCTGCGGTGGCGCGCCAACCGAGCCGGCAGCAATTTGAACGTTCTGTGACCTTAAAGCATTGGTAATATCAGATGCGGTTAAACCAAGCTGGCCCATTTTATCGGGCTGCAGCCATACACGCATGCTGAAATCATCGGCACGGGTAAAAATATCACCCACACCCGGCACACGCAGTAATGCATCCCTTATGTATATGTTAGTATAATTATCAATAAAAGGTACGCTGTGTGTGCCCTTGGGAGAATACATGGCCACCAGCATGAGGATGCTTGGGTTGCGTTTACGCACGGTTATACCCAGTTGTTTCACTTCATCCGGCAGGCGCGGAGAGGCTATGCTTACGCGGTTCTGAACATCAAGCGTGGCAATGTTTGGATCGGTTTTCAGGTCGAAGTAAGCATTAATGGTTGTGCGGCCATCGCTGGTGCTGTTACTTTGCATGTAGGTCATGCCCGGCGAACCATTCACCTGCGATTCAATAGGCGTGGTTACTGTTTGCTCCACGGTTTGAGCATCAGCCCCGGTAAAACTTCCTGTTATCTGCACCTGCGGCGGTGTAATTTCAGGGTACTGGCTCACCGGCAAATTCAATATTGCCAGTAAACCAACCAACACAATTACAATTGAAATAACTATTGCCGTTACAGGCCGCTTTATAAAAGTATCTGCAATCATTTCTAATCTTCTTAATAATTATTTGGTTACCAGCTGCAGTACTCCGGTTAAGCACGGTTGCGTCGCATCACTTGTACTGCATAAATCCTATTGAGCTTAATGAACTTGTGCTGAATCGGCTGCTGGTTTTACAACAGCGCCGCTTCTTACCTTCTGCACACCATCCGTTATTATTTTTTCACCGGCTGTTAATCCATCTTTCACAACAGTCTTTTCTCTTATCTGCATGCCGGGGATAATTTTTGTTTGAACAGCTTTATTGCTATCGCCCACCACATACACAAAATATTCTCCCATTTGTTCAGTAATAGCTTTTGTGGGTATAAGAATGGCATTGTTATTAAGGCTTTTTATGCGCACATTACAGGTCATGCCGGGTTTTAAAACGCCTTCCGGATTGGAAAATTCAAGCCTGGTGCGGATAGTACCTGTTTGGGGGTCAACAGCACGGTCGAGCAGGGCAATTTTTCCCGGCTTATCGTAAACGCTGCCGTCTGGCAACGTAATGGAAAAAACTGAATCCGCGGCAGCGCCACCCTGTTGCTGCAGTTTCACAAAGCGCGGAATTTCTTTTTCATCTACGGCAAAATCAACTGCCAGCGAGGTTTCTGATGAAATAGTGTTTAATACAGTGGTGCCGGGTGAAACCGCAGAACCCAGTTTAACTTGTGAAATGCCAATTACACCGCTAAATGGGGCATAAATATTTGAATAGCGAAGGTTGGTTTCAACGGCGGCAGCGCTTGCCTTTGCGGCTTCTACAGACATTTTTGCTGCCTCCAGGTCTGCCAGTGCATTATCAACAGTTTGCTTTGCAATGGCATCATTTTTATCAAGCTCAAGATAACGGTCAGCATTTTTCTGTGCTTTCACCAGGTTAGCCTTTGACACTTTTAAATTGGCAATAGCCTGGTTATAATCACCAGCATATTTCTGCTGGTCTATTGAATAAAGGCGCTGGCCTTTGGTTACGTGCTGCCCGTCTTTAAAATAAATACCGGTTATATAACCGCTCACCTGTGCGTGAATATCAACCTGATTTAATGCATTTATGGTGGCGGGATATTGGTCGTAATATAATGCCGGCGCCTGCTGCACGGTGTCAATATTTACAGATACAGGCGGTGCAGCCTGTGGCGGCTGGTTGTTTTCTTTAGTTCCGCAGGCAACGGCAACTGCTATCATCGTCGAAAAAACTAAAATTTGTGCTCCTTGTTTCATTCGTGCATATTTGTTTTTTTAATGGCCTCATGGAACGCCCTGATGTGCATTCCCCTGTATGAAAAAAGCGTTTTATACGGACGTTTCATACTTAATAAGTTAAAATGCCCAGTGCTTTTTGTACATCAAGTTTGCTGCTCAACACTTCATACAATGCATTCAGGTAATTTACCTGCGCCGCCCGCAAATCGCTTTCTGCCACTATTACTTCGAGATAGGTTTTTACGCCTGCTTTGTATTGTAAGTTGATGGTATTATAAACATCGTTTGCGAGGTCAAGGTTTTCACGCTGCACATTGTAATCGTTTAAAACAGATTTATATGCAGCCAGCGCCTGTGTATATTCTGATTGAATAGAATCCCGCAATGACTGAAAATTATATTGCAGCCTGTCAAGTGTTAGCTGAGCGCTTCGTACCTGCGATGTACGTTTAAAGCCCTGGAAAATAGGAAAGCCTAAAGAAATGCCCACATAAGAAGATGGGAAATCGTTCTTGTAAAGTTTGGAAAGCTCGTTATTGGCATAATAGAAATTATAATTGCCGAAGGCAGAAATGTTAGGTATAAAACCCCATTTATAATATTTGAGGTTTGCCTGCAATAAGCTTTGTTCGGTTTTTAATATCTGGTATTCTATGCGGGTTTCATAATTTACCTGCTGAAGCGTATCAAGGAAAATTTCATTTCTTAACTGAACACTGTCATACACCAGTGAAAAACTACCATTTTGCGGGTAGCCCATCAGCAGTTTTAAAACTGAAAATTTTGATTTAACTGCTTCGGCATATTGCTTCTTTTGAGCCTGCGCATTGTTGAGTAAAATCTGCGCCCGCTTATAATCTGTTTTATCAACTACGCCTGCTTTATATTGATTATATGCATCTCTTACACTTCTGCTTAAACGGGTTATGTCCTGGTCAACCAAATCAATCTGCTGCTGCGAAAGCAGTACGTCATAAAAAGCCTTGCTCACATTAAGCGATAAATAAATTTTATTATTGGTTGTAAGCTGCGAAGCTTCTGTGCGCACATTCTTTGCAGTTTGGCTGGCCAGCAAAACATCCCTGTTAAAAATATTCTGCGTAGCAGAAAAATAAGCAGTTGAAAAATTTTTGGCGGCAGTGGAAACAGGGGTGCCGTTTATTACAGAAACCGGCGTTTTAAAATAATGCTGCAGCGAATAATCAAGGTTAAGCTGTGGGTACCATTCTGACAGTTTTGTTTTTATGTTGGCATCAACAATCTGCTCATCAAGTAACGACTGCTGTATGCGTGGCTGGTGCGCTAAAGCATATTGCACGCATTCATTTAATGTTGCTGCCGTTAAAGTTGAGTCCTGTGTTTGTTGTGCCTGCGCGGGGTTAACAAAGAAATATAACGCTAATAAAATTATTACCGGTTGCTTGCTCATAACTCCATCCCTTTGTAAAGCTTGGTTTTATACATGAAAGCATAAAACGAAAAATTAAATAAGGCGCAAAAATAGGAAATGGATTTAAACAACTGTTTAAATTTTTTTGAATGATAAGAACATGATAATTATTTAACAGATAACGTGTTACTTCGTTTTGGCCGTTTAATTATGCGGCCAGTGAATTAAAACGGATTGCCGGATTTCCAACTGCCAAAAGTTGTATTTTTATTTTTCAACGATTGAGAATGGAAATAAAACGTTTGTTCGATTGCATCAACCACCAGCTACAACATTTTCCCAAACAGGATATGCTTGCTGCTAAAGAGAATGGACAATGGAAAACATACAGCACACAAGAAGTAAAAAATATTGTTGACGAATTAACTGCGGGCCTGATTGAATTAGGCATTAGCGGCAACGATTACAGCGATGAAGGATCGGATAAAATAGGCATTATAAGTAACAACCGGCCCGAATGGATTTTTACAGACCTGGCCGTACAGCAAACCGGCGCTGTACTTGTACCGCTGTACCCCACAACCGGTATAAACGAAATTCAATTTATACTGAATGATGCATTGGTTAAATACATGTTTGTAAGCAATAAGGAATTGTATGATAAAATAAACAGCATTAAACCCAATGTTCCATCCCTACAAAAAATTTACAGTTTTGATGATATTGAAGGCGTTGAAAAATGGACCGCTGTTTCAGCGCTGGCAACAGATGCATCCCGTGCAAGAACAGGAGAACTTAAGAAAACCATTTCGCCGGAAA
The DNA here is from genome assembly GCF_900115755.1 of Parafilimonas terrae. GTDB lineage: Bacteria > Bacteroidota > Bacteroidia > Chitinophagales > Chitinophagaceae > Parafilimonas > Parafilimonas terrae. Next base: position 119,853 of record NZ_FOXQ01000005.1, on the reverse strand, counting down.
ACCTGGCTACTATTATTTATACATCAGGTACAACTGGTACGCCAAAAGGTGTAATGCTCACACATAAAAATATTTATACCAACGTAATTTTCAGCAAGCAAAGCTTCCCGTTTATTGACGCGCCGCAATACAAGGTGCTGAGCTTTCTGCCGTTGAATCACATTTTTGAGAAATGTGTTAGCTACATTTATTTATTTAGCGGTAATGGAATTTATTATGCCGAAAGCCTTGATACCATTGGCGCCAATTTAAAAGAAATTAAACCCGATGGATTTACAACGGTTCCGCGTTTGCTGGAAAAAGTTTTTGAGCGGATTATGACAACAGGCCGCCAGCTAACCGGCATTAAAAAGCAATTGTTTTTCTGGAGTGTTGGCCTTGCCGAACAGTATGCAACGCCTGCCGCAGCATCATCATTTTATAAACTAAAACTTGCTATTGCCAACAAACTGGTGCTGAGCAAATGGCGGGAAGCACTTGGGGGCAATATTAAATTTATTATTACCGGCGGCGCTGCCTGCCAGGTAAAACTGCTGCGCATTTTTAATGCGGCCAAAATACCTGTGTATGAAGGCTACGGCCCCACGGAAAACAGCCCTGTTATTGCCGTAAACAGGTGGAGCTCGCCGGGCGACTCGCTTATAGGAACTGTTGGGCCTGCAATTGATGGCCTTGAAGTAAAGCTTGCTGAAGATGGTGAGATTTGTGTGAAAGGCCCTACCGTAATGAAAGGGTATTACAAGCGCCCCGACCTTACAGCCGATACAGTTATTGATGGCTGGCTGCACACCGGCGATATCGGGACATGGGTGGATAATAAATTCCTGAAAATAACCGACCGCAAAAAAGAGATTTTTAAAACAAGCGGCGGCAAATATGTGGCGCCGCAGGCGCTTGAAAATGTATTTAAAGGCAGCCCTTTTATTGAGCAGATAATGGTGGTGGGTGAGGGTAAAAAATTTGTAAGCGCCTTGGTGGTTCCCGCTTTTGCTTATTTAAAAACCTGGATGGAATTGCATAATATTCCTTTCACTTCTAACGCGGATGCTGTAAAGAATGCTGAAGTATTAAAAAAATATGAAACGGTTGTGGAAGAGCTGAACCAGCAATTTAACCATGTGGAACAGATAAAAAAATTTGAATTGCTGCCCGCCGAATGGAGCCTTGAAACCGGCGAAATGACTCCTAAAATGAGCCTGAAAAGAAAAGTAGTGCTGGAAAAATTTAAAGGTGTGATTGATGGGATTTATGGCTGATGTAATTGAGGACAACTTTAAATTTATATTAGTGTTTAATCGTTAAATTTGAATAAAGGATTTTATGATTAGTAAGCGCCAAATCATAGAGGTTATAGAAGCGATGCCTGAAGAAGAGTTCACGGATGTGGAGCTCGTTATTGAAGAGATTGTTTTGCTTGAAAAAATAAAAAAGGGATTAGCAGCGATGGAAAAAAGTGAAGTCTTATCTGAAGACCAGGTTGATAAACTATCTGAAGAATGGTGAACCTGTTTTATACAAGACCAGCTCTTAATGATTTAAAAAACATTTATAGTTTTATAGCAATTGATTCACCAACGGCGGCAAAAAGGTTTATTGCAACATTAAAAGAAAAAATCAAAGTTCTCAAGCAATATCCTGAAATAGGAAAACCGATTTATACCGATAAATTCGATAATCTCCGGCAAATTCTTTACAAATCATACAGAATCATTTACCATTTTAAAAATGATTCAATATTTATTATAACAATTCACCATCAGTCAAGATTGCCGGAAAACATTCCTTCATTACAACACTTATTCTGAATGACCCAAATGTGTAATTGTAGATTTATCTCCGGGTTTAATAAAAAATTTGAATACCAAATCAAAACGGGTTTCAGCTTAATCTACTGAAACCCGTTTGTTTATTTTTTACAACTAATTACGGTTGCTAACATTAATGATGATGGTGATCGTGCACCTTCTTCTCAAATTCTTCCAGCGAAATAGGTTCTTCTGTTTTATTGGCTTTTTCCTCCAGCAGCTTAAACAGCTTTTCTGTTTGAAGGCGCATATACGTTTCTTCAACAAATTTCTGATCATTCAGCATGCGGTTGGCATATTCATCCAGCCAGGGCATATCGCCCAGGCTTTGGCCCTGCATATAACTGCTTATCTGCCTTATGGCATAATCTTTAACCTCATCCCTTTCAACCGTTATGGCATTCTCATTAATCAGCTTGCTGCTGATCAACGTCCATTTAAGCTGGTTTAAGAAGGTAGGCAATTCTTTCTCGGCTTCTTCCGGTGTTTTTGCTTTTTCGGAACTCACTTCCAGCCAGCGTTTCAGGAATTTTTCAGGAAATTCAACCTGCACATGATCAATCAAATGATGATATAACTGATCCTGCAACTGGTTACTGCTTTGAGCATCGTAATATTTCTGAATATCTGCTTTCACAGCATTGCGAAATTCTTCTTCGTTGGTTACATTTCCTTCGGGATAAATGCCCTTGAAGAATTCTTCATTTAATTCAGCCTTTTCTACAAAACCAATTTTAGTAATAGTAAGATTAAAAAATTTCTCCGTAGCAGCTGCATCAGCTTTATCCAAACCAAGGTCTTCCATTATAAAATCCCTTTCCTTATCTTCAAAAGCTTTGTTAAGCTGAATGAGAACAGTATCATCTTTCTTTTTGCCCATCAGTTGCTCCCGCACTGCAGGCGTAAAATATTTAACCAGTAAAGAATTATCTTTTTCAATGCCACCTTCAATTGCATTGCCTTCAGCATCCGCTTCTGCAAATTTCACATTCAAAACATCTTCTTCGTTGCTTACGGTTTCAGGTTCCGTCATTTTACCATAGCGGGAACGAAGGCGGTTTACTTCATCTTCCACCACATTGTCTTCTACCTGTATTTTATAAAAAGTGCCTTTAAGTTCACCTGGATTAATATTGATATCGGGTTTTAAACCAATTTCAAATGCAAAAGCGTAATCGCCGGCATTGTTCATATCAAGCTGGCGCGAATCATTTTCAAAAGGAATGGGCTGCGCAAGAATATCGAGCTTTTCATTAGCAACGTAGTTATTCAATTCTTTTTCCACGGTACGCAAAACTTCATCTGTAAAAACAGATTGCCCATACATTTTTTTTACGAGACTGGATGGAACCATCCCTTTTCTAAAACCGGGGATATTGGCATTTTTTGCATAAGATTTTAAGCTTTTTTCAAAAGAAGGCATATAGTCTTCTTTTGAAAGATTTACGGTGAGCTTATCATTAAGCTGTCCAATATTTTCGCGTGTAATAGTTGCCATAATGTAGTAAGTTAAATCGTTGAAAGGTTTGACAAGTTGATAAGTAAACACCTATCAGCTAATAATTTATAAACCTGTCAACAACAAAAAAAGTGCGGATGATAGGAATCGAACCTACATGCCTTGCGGCGCCAGATCCTAAGTCTGGTGCGTCTGCCAGTTTCGCCACATCCGCAAACGGGGCGCAAAAATAGGTAAATTGAATATAAAAAGAAAGCTTTCGCATTGTAAAGCTTTCTTTAAAACAGATTTAATACTTTTTTGTGGAAACAGCGTATTAATTCACCTTTTCGCCCAGCCAAATTTGCCTGCCATAGCCTGGCACCACATGTTTTTCGCTGTGATAGGAAGAGCGTACCAGCGGGCCGCTTTCTACATAATCAAAACCCAATGAATAGCCTATCTCTCTGAATTCGGCAAATTCATCAGGATGCACAAAACGTTCAACCGGCAAATGCCTGGTTGTGGGCTGCAGGTATTGGCCGAGGGTAAGCACATCAAGGTTTACCGCGGCAAGATCGTTCATGGTTTCAATTACTTCTTCTTTGGTCTCGCCGAGGCCGAGCATAATACCCGTTTTGGTGCGAACGCCTAATTCCTTTAAATACCTAAGCACTTCCAGGCTGCGGCGGTATTTTGCCTGTATGCGGACCTGGCGTGTAAGGCGTTCAACAGTTTCCATATTATGGCTGATGACTTCGGGCGCTGCTTCAGCAACTTTTTCTATTTGTTCGTGTATGCCTTTAAAATCCGGGATTAACGTTTCAAGTGTTGTATCGGGATTTAAGGCTTTTACAGCTTTGATCGTGTTATACCATATAGTTGAACCGCCATCTTTCAACTCATCACGGTCAACGCTGGTAATTACAGCGTGTTTTACTTTCATTAAATGAATGGCTTCTGCCACACGCTGCGGCTCATCCCAATCAACCGGCTCCGGCCTGCCGGTAGCCACAGCGCAGAACCCGCAACTGCGGGTACAAATGTTGCCCAATATCATGAACGTTGCCGTACCAGCTCCCCAGCATTCGCCCATATTGGGGCAGTTGCCACTTTCGCAAATAGTGTGAAGCTTATGCGTATCTACAAGGCTGCGTACATGTTTATAATTTTCGCCAATAGGCAATTTTACACGTAACCAGTTTGGCTTTTGATATCTTGGTTTAATATTTTGCTGCGATGCGCAGGCTATTGTTTGTTCCATGCTTCTAATCTCCTTTTTTAATTACAACATAACCTATCTCAAATTGCCTGAAATTATTATTCGTTAACCGAATTCAAACAATTTTAAAAACAGGTAAAATTATGATTAAAGCTGATTATGGAGAAATTTGGGCAGCGGACAACTCCGGCATAATAGATTTCACTTTTTTGTTACAGTTACGCCACGTTTTTTAACTGCAGGTTTTGTCTTTGCATTGTTCACCTGCTTTGCAGATTTATTGTTCACCTGCTTTGCAGATTTTTTTTCCGTTGTTTTTGCGCGGTTCCCCGCCCATATTTTATTGCTTGTTTTTTCAACCTGCGATATTGTTTTTTTAGAAATAACAGATTTATCTTTTAATGTAACATCTTTCTCAGATGCATATTTATCGTTATGCTTAATCAGCAGCCAGCTATTCTCACCTTGGTAATTGGTTTTCACCAAAGCAAATTCACCTTTTAGTTTTTTTCCATGCATCACGATCTTTACGCTGCCGGCCTTTAATTGTTTCAACAGGGTCTTCTCATTTTCTTTTTTGTCGCCTGTGTCTTCCAGCGGTGTATAAGTGCCTTCATCCCAAACAATCACAGTGCCTGCGCCATAATTGCCTTCGGGAATAGTGCCTTCAAATGTTCTGTAATCAAAAGGATGATCTTCTACCATCATGGCCAAACGTTTGTCTTCCGGGTTGAGGGAAGGCCCTTTTGGCACAGCCCAGCTTTTCAAAACACCTTCCATTTCTAACCGGAAATCGTAGTGCAGGCGCGATGCATCGTGTTTCTGCACCACAAACAGCAATTCATTTTTTAAAGCTTTGCCGCCTGTGGGCTCCGGTGTTTTAGTAAAGCTTCTTTTCTTTTTATAGAGAGAAAGGCTCATGCGTTTTTTAAAATGATATATCAAATAGCCCGCCAAAGCAATATAGTTTCAATCTCAACAAACCCCGCGGCTTTCAAAATCCCCCGGGATTTGTGCAAACATTGTAAAAACGTTAAAGGCTTTAGTTATTTTAAATTTTTATTATTGCACAAACGGTAATCTTTATCATCACTAATAAGTACGAATGAAACGCCTATATAAAATGTATTTTACACACAGCGGATGATAAGCGCGTTCCATGAGACCATTGAAAAAACAAACTTGTACGAATGAAATTAAAGAAAGCATTCTTTTTCCTGCTCTGCATCATCAGCTTACATTCTTTAAATGCTCAAAAGTTCTATAAACAAACTGCAGCTTCGCAACAATGGGTTGACAGTGTGTTTAATTCTTTAACGCCTGTACAGCGCATAGCGCAATTAATGGTGGTACGCGAAAGCTCGGTTGCTTCCGGACGCCCGGTTTACTTGAATGATAAAGTAGAGAAACTTATTCGTGATTATAACATTGGTTCCATTTGTTTATTCCAGGGTGGCCCAATAAAACAGGCTGGCTACATTAATTATTTTCAGCAAATAGCACAAACGCCTTTAATGGTTTGCATTGATGGCGAAACGGGTTTGGGCATGCGCATGACAGACAGCGTTTTTAAATTTCCCGATCAGCTTACCATTGGCGCTGTGCAGGATGCAGCCATTGCTTATGAAGTGGGTAAAGCCATAGGCGATCAATGCAAACGTATGGGCATACAGGTAAATTATGCGCCGGTGGTTGACATTAATAATAATCCCAATAATCCTGTAATCAATTTCCGTTCTTTTGGTGAAGACAAATACAAAGTAGCTTTATTGGGCACGCAATTAATGCGCGGCATGCAGGAAGAAAATGTAATGGCCTGCGCCAAACATTTTCCAGGCCACGGCGACGTAAGCGTTGACTCACATCTTGACTTACCGGTTATTTCAAAATCGTTTGGTGCGCTGGATTCACTTGAATTATATCCTTTCAAAACTTTGTTTAATGAAGGCGTGGGCAGCGTAATGATTGCGCATTTAAGCATTCCCGCTATTGATAAAACGCCGCATCTTCCCACATCTTTATCGCAAAAAAATGTAACTGATCTTTTAAGGCGTGATCTTGGTTTCAAAGGCATTTCTTTTACTGATGCGCTGGAAATGCAGGGCGTTGCCAAATATTATCCGCAAGGTGATGCTGCCGTAAAATCTTTACTGGCCGGCAATGATATGTTGTGTTTACCCGGTGATGTACCGCAGGCTATTCAAAGAATTCAGGCTGCTATCGCCAATAAAATTTTGGATTCAATTGATATTAATAACCGTGTAAAAAAAGTATTGCTTGCAAAATATAACCTGGGTTTAAACAAGGCTGGCTATATCAACCCAAATAACCTGCATGAAGATTTAAATAAAAATGTATTGCCTTTAAGAAGAAAGGTTGCAAGAAATGCTTTCACTTTATTGCGGCTGAAAGATGCTGATGTATTTCCGCTTAAGCCCGGCAAGAAAATAGCATACATAGGCGTTGGCGAATTTGATACAAGCAGCGCTCTTTCCACTTTTCTTAAAATTGAAAAGAATGCTGATGTTTATTTAATGAGTTATAACGACAATGCTACGTTAGCGGCTTCCATAGAAAAAGCTGTTAATGGCAAATATGATGCTGTTATAATCGGCGTACATAATTTTAATAAATACCCTGCAAGAAATTTTGGTTTATCAGCAAATGCGCTTGGCCTTATTAAAAATCTGCAGGCTAACAATAAAGCATTAACCTTATTGTTTGGCAACCCTTATGCCTTAAAGAATTTTTGCGATGCAGATAATATTATGGCTTGCTACGAAGATGATGCAATCTTCCAGGAAGCAGCATTTGCCTGGCTTGAGGGTGAATTTGTGGCATCTGGTAAATTACCTGTAACGGTTTGCGATGCTTTTCATTACGGCGATGGCATTGTAAACCTTGGCTTAAAAGAATTGCAAACTGCAAGCCCTGCTGAAGTGGGTTTAGACAGTACGAAACTTTATACAATCGATAGCCTGGCAAGTGATGCTATTGCCAAACATGCAACACCGGGCTGCGTGGTAATGGTTGTAAAAAATAATAAGATTGTTTTGGATAAAGCTTATGGTAAACTCACTTATTATACCAATGAACCAACAACGCCGCAAACAGTGTATGACCTTGCTTCTGTAACAAAAATTTCTGCCACCACCATATCGGTAATGAAGTTGTGGGAAGAAGGTTTGCTCGATCTTGATAAAACACTTGGTTATTATTTGCCCTGGGTTCGCGGCACTAATAAAAGCGGTTTAACTTTAAGGGATGTATTGCTGCACCAGGCGCGGTTGGTGGCTTATATACCATTCTATAAAGAAATAATTGATGCCAAGGGCGATCCTTTACCGGGTTACTTTGAACATTATAGTGACGATTCGGTTTATACGGTGCATGTTGCCGATACCATGTATATGCGCAAAGACTGGGTTGATACTATTTATCAGCGCATACTGCAAAGCAAATTATATCCAACAAAAAGATATGTTTACAGCGACAATGATTTTATTTTTCTCGGAAAAATAGTAGAGCAGTTAACCGGTGTTCCTTTAAATGAATATGTTGCCAAAACATTCTATAAACCCATGCATTTATACAACACTACTTTTAAACCTAACGAACATATTGCCATAAACAACATTGCTCCAACAGAGGATGAACAATATTTCCGTTTGCAACTATTAAGAGGTTATGTGCATGATCCGGGTTCTGCTATGTTTGGCGGTGTTGCGGGCCATGCAGGTTTGTTCAGCAATGCGCACGATCTTGCTATTTTATATACGATGCTTTTAAACGGCGGTGTGTGGGATGGCGTGCGCTATTTAAAGAAAGAAACGATAGATTATTTTACGGCGTATCACAGCAACATAAGCCGCAGAGGTTTGGGTTGGGATAAACCGGAAAAGGATAATGCAAAAGAAGATATTCCATATCCGTGCTTAAGCGCTTCGCCGCAAACTTTTGGCCATACAGGCTTTACGGGCATAAGCGTTTGGGTAGATCCCAAATACGATCTCATCTTTATATTTCTTTCTAACCGCGTTAATCCCGAAGGCGGATCAAACGGTAAACTCAGCACATTAAAAGTGCGCATGAATATAATGGATGCCGTGTATCAATCTATGCTTAAGTAAGTGGGCTTAAAAAGTTGTGTTTTGCCACAAAGACGCTAAAGCACGAAAAAATAAACTTAAGATAAAGACTTTATGCCTTGGTGCCTTGGTGGCATTACTGTTACATACAGCATATCTTTGAGCAACATAGTTTTCAATTTATAATTACATTCATTATGGCAAAGAAAGATTCAAAAGCAAAGCATAAAACAGTATTCAGCAAAGATTCACTCAGCTTCTTAAAAGAATATATCAATACAGCATCGCCTGTTGGTTTTGAAAGCAGCGGCCAAAAGGCTTGGCTTAACTATATCAAAGATTATGTGGATACAACTTTTACCGATCCTTATGGCACTGCGGTGGGCGTAATTAATCCCGATGCGCCGTTTAGGGTGGTGATAGAAGCGCATGCAGATGAAATAAGCTGGTTTGTAAATTATATAAACGACCAGGGTTTAATTTATCTTAAACGCAATGGCGGTGTTGACCACCAGATTGCGCCCGCCATGCGTGTAACCATTCACGGAAGAAAAGGCCCTGTAAAAGCTGTATTTGGCTGGCCGGCTATTCATACGCGCCATTCATCACCCGATGCAAAAGAACCGCAGCCAAAACCCGATAATTTATTTCTCGATTGCGGCGCCCGCAGCAAAAAAGAAGTGCAGGATTTAGGCATTCATATTGGCGCTGTGGTTACTTACCAGGATGGTTTTGATGAGCTGGCAAACAATTATTTTATTGGCCGTGCTATGGATAACCGTGTTGGCGGTTTTATGATTGCAGAAGTAGCAAGGCTTATTAAACAAAATAAAACAAAACTGCCATTTGGTTTATATGTTGTAAATGCGGTGCAGGAAGAAATCGGCCTTCGCGGCGCCGAAATGATTGCCCGCAGAATAAAACCCAACATTGCTATTGTAACTGATGTAACGCATGATACAACAACGCCCATGATCAATAAAGTTATTGAGGGTGATATCGCCTGCAGCAAAGGCCCCGCATTAGCGTATGCGCCTGCGATTCATAACAAGTTATTAGCGTTTGTGGAAGGCGTTGCTGATAAGAAAAAAATTCCTGTGCAATGGCGCACACTAAGCCGGTCAACTGGAACGGATACAGATAGCTTTGCTTATGCCAACGACGGTTGTCCTTCTGTTTTAATTTCAATTCCATTGCGCTACATGCATACCACTGTTGAAATGCTGCATCGCGATGATATTGAAAACACCATTCGTTTAATGTATGAAACTGTTACGGCATTAACGCCTGAAACAAATCTTAGTTATTTATAAATGATGACGTGAATCGTTAAACGTGAGACGTGAATGTAAGCGCGTGAATTACTTTAAAAACTGTTCGCGGTCAGCTGTATCAAAGCGTCAGGCCGTTAACTTGCACAAAGATTTGAAGAGTCAATATACCCCAATAATAATCAGACTTTAAAGCTTTCACGATTGGCGTTTGACGATTCACGTGTAAACACAAATATCCTTTGCAACAACAGTATGATTATATCATCGCCGGTGCAGGATGTGCAGGTCTTAGCCTTCTGCACCGGATGATGCTGCATCCTTTCTTCAATCGGAAAAAAATATTATTGATTGATAAGGATGCAAAAAATATCAATGACAGAACCTGGTGTTTTTGGGAAAAGCAAAATGGCTTGTTTGAAAATATTGTTTATCATCGCTGGCAGCAAATAGATTTTTATTCAAAAGAATTTTCTGCACGTTACGATCTCGAACCTTATCAATATAAAATGATCCGCAGCATTGATTTATATGCAATCGTTTTAGATAAAGCCAAACAGTTTTCAAATATTGATATTGTATATGATGAGATAAAATCAATATCAAGCAACGAAATATATGCTACTATAACAACAAACAATAGTATATTCTACTCAAACTATCTTTTCAACAGTATCATCTTGAATAACTGGAAACAGGATGCATTAAGTCAAAAAAATGTTCATGTTTTATGGCAACATTTTAAGGGCTGGCTTATTGAAACGGCTGATGATATTTTTGATGCACGCATTGCAACGTTCATGGATTTCAGGGTAAGCCAGGAAAAAGGAACGGCATTCATGTATGTTTTACCTGTTGCCAAAAACCGGGCATTAATTGAATACACTTTATTTTCTGAAAATATTTTGAATGATGATGAATATAATAATGCCCTCACGCATCATATCAATAAGCAATTAGAGATTAATGAATACAAACTACTGCACACAGAAAGCGGCATTATTCCCATGACGAATTATGCTTTTTCAAAAGGCGAAGGAAGAGTAATAAACATTGGTACAGCTGGCGGTCAAACAAAGGGCAGCAGCGGTTATACTTTTCAGTTCATTCAAAAACATTCAGCAAAGATTATTGAAGCGCTGGTAAAAGATAAAAACCCATTGCTGTTGCAATCAATGTTTGATAAACGGTTTCGTTTATACGATGGCATTTTACTGAATGTTTTAAAACATAAAAAGATGGGTGGCGATGTTTTGTTTGCGCAGCTTTTTAAAAACAATTCACCGCAGGCGGTTTTTAAATTCCTGGATAACGAAACCAATATTAAAGAAGAGCTGAAAATAATGAAAAGTGTTTCGTTACGTGCATTTTTACCTGCCACATTTAAACAGCTTTTGCGGCATTTGTAAGTTCCACAAAGCATCTGAACCTTTATAACTTAAAAGCGTTTGCCAAAAACTGGAAACGTTCTTCTATTTTTATTCTTCCAATAAAAACGGTTACAGCCATTATGAATACTTCAATATTTATCATAGGAAGTTCCAATACGGATATGGTGATAAAAACAGATCATCTTCCCCAACCCGGTGAAACTATTTTAGGAGGCACTTTCTTTATGAACCCCGGCGGCAAGGGTGCTAACCAGGCTGTAGCTGCAGCAAGGCTGAATGGCAAGGTTACTTTGATATGCAAAACAGGCAATGATATTTTCGGGAAGCAGTCAATACAATTGTTTGAAGAAGAAGGCATCAATACGCAGTTTATAGTTTCCGATGATAAAAACCCTTCCGGCGTTGCGCTAATAACAGTTGATAAAAATGCAGACAACTGTATTACTGTTGCATCGGGCGCTAATGCAACACTTACGCCAAAAGACCTCGAAAAAGCAACAAAAGAAATTGCAGGAGCAGCCATTGTTTTAATGCAACTTGAGATACCGGTTGAAACAGTTAGTTGGGTTGCCACATTTGCATCGGCGAATAATGTAAAAGTTATTCTGAACCCTGCACCGGCTTGTGAATTGCCGGTAACATTGTTTAAAAATATAGCCATTATAACACCCAATAAAAAGGAAGCAGAAATGCTCTCCGGCATTAGTATAAATGATATGGGGTCTGCTATACGGGCAGCAAATATTATTAAACAAAAAGGAGTAGGAATTGTGATAATCACTCTCGGTGATAAAGGTGCGCTGGTAGTAACAGATACAATAACAGAAATGATAACAGCGCCCCTTGTTGAAGCAGTTGATACAACAGCCGCCGGTGATGTTTTTAACGGGGCATTGGCTGTGGCTATTGCAGAGGGGTTGCCTGTTTTAGATGCGGTGACGTTTGCCTGCAAGGCTGCTTCCATTTCTGTAACACGCATGGGTGCGCAGGCATCTGCACCACATAGAAATGAGATACAATTTTAACCGCTATAACACCTGAAATGAATTTGTTTTTTATTTAAATAATTCAACTAAAAATAAAATGCAGGTATGAAAAAAATGATACTCATAATAGCTGTTCTTGCATCCTTACAAGGCATTGCTCAAACAAAAGATATAACCTTTACCAAACAACAATTACAGAATAAAATAAAAGGCGGCTGGGCAGGGCAAACCATCGGCGTAACATTTGGCGGCCCGTATGAATTTCGGTTTAACGGCACATTCATTGGCGACTATCAAAAGCTATTATGGAATGATACTTTGCTTAAACATAACATGATATATAACCCCGGTTTGTATGATGATTTGTATATGGATTTAACCTTTGTGGATGTGTTTGAAAAATATGGCCTTGATGTCCCGCTGGATTCTTTTGCAAACGCTTATGCCAATGCCGGATATATGTTGTGGCATGCTAACCAGGCCGGACGTTATAATATTCTTCATGGCATAAAAGCGCCGCAAAGCGGTTACTGGGAAAACAATCCACATGCAGACTGCATAGACTACCAGATAGAAAGCGATTTTGCAGGACTTATGAGTCCCGGCATGCCTAATGTTGCCTCTGCCATCAGCGATAAAATTGGCCATATTATGAATTATGGCGACGGCTGGTATGGCGGTGTATATGTAGGCGCCATGTATACGCTGGCATTTACTTCATCAGATATAAATTATATCGTTTCTGAAGCATTGAAAACAATTCCTGCACAAAGCAATTTTTATAAATGTATTCACGATGTAATTGGCTGGCATAAGCAATATCCAAACGACTGGAAGGCCACATGGTTTGAAGTGCAGAAAAAATGGGCCAATGATATTTCCTGTCCCGAAGGTGTATTCCACCCTTTTAATATTGATGCAACCGTAAATGCAGCGTATGTTGTGATTGGTTTGTTATATGGAAATTATGACTTTACAAAATCGTTGGAAATAGCAACGCGATGCGGCCAGGATGCAGATTGCAATCCTTCAACTGTTGGCGGCATATTAGGCACTTTGTTAGGATATGATAAAATTCCGGCTTACTGGAAACAGGGATTGAAAGAAGCAGAAGATATAGATTTCAAATACACCACCATGAACCTTAATGATGTGTATGATATTGGCTATAAACATGCGTTGGAAAACATACAAAGAAATGGCGGAAGTGTGATTGGCGACGATATTACTATCAAAGCACAACAGCCCGCTGCTGTAAAATTTGAAAAGAGTTTTGATGGATTATACCCGGTTGCAAGAATACCCGTTAACTGGTCTGATAAAAAAGATGCCATAAGTTTTAACTATGAAGGAACCGGTTTTGTAATAACAGGCAACACAGCACAATGGGGAAGCTTAACAGATTTTGTTTTTCATACTGAATTATATGTAGATGGCAAGCTGGTTGAAAAGCCTGAGCTTCCGGCAAGTTATACTACGCGCCGTTATGAGCTTGCCTGGAAATATAAATTGCCCGCAGGCAAACATGCTGTAGAATTAAAGATTTTAAATCTTTCGGATAAAGAAAGCATTACGGGTGTGGAAGCTATTTATTATTCAGACAAGCCGGTTAATGGCATGAACGAAAACGAAGCAGATGCTGCGGCTATGAACTGATTACTATATAATACCCGGAGGATTGTCATTACTCTTTTTTAAAGCATATACATTTATTTTTTGGAATTATCTGCATTAATAAGTAATATCGTAGCGGGTTTATAATTGACTACCGTGCTACCGAAAACACCATCCCTTTCTTAAATTCTTCCTGTGTAAATACCGTTTTTATACGCTGTTTTGATGGGGAAAATCCCTGTTGGAATTGAAGGTTTTCACGTTTGAATAAGCTTTGGCAATATCGAAGTTTGAAATGTAAATATACCATATGCCGAAAAGGGATTTAGAGTAGGCAACTAAAATAAAACTTATGCCAGAAGAAACACCAGCCACTCCCGATGAAAAATTGCGTGGGAGCATAGCATCGAAGGTACTCATTTATGGAAGCATCGTATTAGCCATTATTGCGACTGTAGTAATTATTGCAGGAATTATTTTGCTAAAACAAGCTGATGGTGATCCACAGAAGATTGGCCAGGCCACTAGTATAATAACCGGCACCTTCTATGCTTTATTGCCGGTTATTGCAACCTGGGTGGGAACAGTAATAGCTTTTTATTTTGGTAAAGCCAATTTTGAAGCGGCCGGCAATCTCGTAAAGCAAATCACAAATTCCGACCAAAAATTGCAAGCTATTAAAGTAAGTGATCCCGGCGTAATGATACTCTTTAACGATATAAGCTTCAACAAGGATATTGTTTCTAAAGAAGATAAAGATATTAATGTTCAAAAAGACCTGATAGATTTTATGGACACAAATAAAAAAGGGGAACGGCTTCCGATTTTTAATGATAAAAAAGTACTCAGATATATAATTCATGAGAGCACGGTGAATGAATTCGTACGAAAACTTATAAGCAGCAAGTACGACCAGTTAAAGGATAAAAAGCCCGAAGATATTTCGTTGGAACAAATGATAAATAATACAAACGATGATCTTAAAAATAAGATTACCAAAAGTGCATCCTACATTTCAAAGACTGCTACTTTATTCGAAGCCAGCCAAAAGCTAATCAACAATCCTTTATGCCAGGATGTTTTTGTAACGGAAACTGGAAATCAAAATGAAGAAATAATAGGCTGGATCACCAATAACAAAATCAGCGAACTGGCAAAGGTTTAAAAATCAATTTTAATATTTCTCCGCTAAAAAATTGAAGAACACCATGAAAGCAACTATTAAAAAAATAGTGTTATTGAAATTCCTTTTACTATCTTTTGTATTTGCGCATGCGCAAACGAAAGTTGTGGAATTTGACTGGGGCAAAAAAGACTTTACTGAAAATAAAAGCAAGTTTCCTTTTGATGAGCCGTTTACGTTTAGGGTAATTGGGATGAAAGCCAATCAAAAGATTGATGTAGTAATTACAGATATTACTAAAAACGTTAAAGATGATGATACCCTGATTCTTAAAGTCCTCGATAGTTCAATTGATGAAACAGGCATTTTTTCTGAAGTTGTACCAAAGTATTTAAAACCCAATCATTATTTTAAAGTAAATGTAAACGTAAAAGAAACCGCAAGGCTTAAATCAAAGACAAGAGATTCCTTGAGTGAAGCAATGTCAGTTGACGAAGTATTTGTAAGCAAAATTCAACAGATATTTTTTGCTTCTAAATATCCTGGTATCAACATTGAAGATTTTAATAAATTATATGAAGATTATTTTTCTGATAACAACCTTAAAAATTTCAAAATTGATTATAAAGCCGCAGATGAAATATTGAGGGATGCTAAAGAGCCCATAGGTCAGGCCCTTAAAGATTTTTCGGAAGCAGCCGAACGGCTATCTACATTAGATAACCTGGTAATAAACATCTTGAATGAAAAGAAGAAAAAAATTGACAAATCTTTGGCTAAAGACAGCAGCAAGAAAACGGAATTGCTACAACAGAAAAATGAAATTGAACAAGCTTTAAATTATAACAGTGAATTTTTTGCTTCTTTATACAAAGTGGAAAATGAGTTGCCTTATTTTAATTTGAATAGTGGAGAAACCCTCTCAGGCTTTCTGGAAAGAACTGATACATTAAAATTGAATGCTGAGTTTGAACAGCAATTGAAAAAAATAGACCCCTCGCTATTAAAACAAGTGAATGACGAATTAAGCGAAACCAGGAAAAATTTAAAATCTTTTAATTCAAATACGATAGCCTCTATACCAAAAGTTGTAAATGAAGCCTTTTTAAACAACACATTCTTTACTTCTGTGCTGGGTTCAAATGTATATGATAACGATACAGAAGCCGGTATTTATACATCCCAAACTTTTGGATATGGATATTCCCCAAAAACTGATAATGGGCTTACTTATTTTTCATTTAGTTTTTTTGCCCGTCCGGTAAACAACAGTGTTCCGCTTTCAAATGTAAAAGGCTGGGATAACCTTAAAGTAAGATTATGTGCTAATGTAGGCTTAACATTAGAAGATATTACCACAAATAAGAATGGTCAAATTTCGGGCCTTGGATCTGTATTTGGAAATAAAGCTGGCCTTGTGGGATTAGGAATACGGCCTTGGGCCTTTTTAAAGGTGGACGCAAACGCCTTGCTTTATTACATGAAAGATCCAAATCCCCTAATCACAAATAAAAAATTTGTTGCCTCGCCATTCTTTGGCGTGTCAGTCAATCTCAATATTGTTAAACTTCTCTCGGGGCAGTCCAACTCTTTAACCACACTTCAAAAAGAAGCTAAATCAAATAACCACTAAATATTTCAATTATGACAATCAAAAATGCAATAGCAACTCCGGATTTCCTTCCAGACGGGGAAACAACTATTTTAAACCTTTCATTTGAAGGAAGAAGTTCAGGCACAGATGGCGCGGACGTTATTGTCAAATTCTTATTAGTTCCACACCCGGAACTAAGCTTTGAAGGGAAAGAATTCGTAACGCAAAATTTTGTATTTGGAAAAGATTTTAAAACCTTCAAAAAAATACTGAGCATAACTAATATCAATCCTTCAACAGTAAGTGAAAGGTTTGGGTTTATCCGATTAATCGCTGAAGAACTTGAAACAAGTTTCACTTCCCCAACCCGTGCAATAATTAATTTAAAATAAATCTATGAAAAAGCAACTTATACCTATTATTGCTTTAGCAATCCTGCTAATTACTTCTTGCATAAAAAATTCAGGCTATACAGTTAACGATGGATTGAAGCCTGATGATATAATAGCTTTTACTTCAATTGAACCTATTAATCCATTTGCTGACAGCGATGCCGAAATACTAATCCGTGTAAGGATTAACCCGCAATCATCAGCTAACCAGTCAGTCACACTTACTACAACAGAAGGTACAATTAATGGCGCCTCAAAATCTGAGTCTGTTACCACAAACACAGACAGGTATGCAGATTTTAAATTGAAAACAGGACAAGTTGCAGGCCCTGTGCTTTTAAAAGCAACCGTAATGACTGATTATTCAAGGGATACAATTATTAATTTCCTGAAAGCCTACCCCGATTCAATAATAATAAACCCGGAAAAGTATGTAATGGAAAAAAATACAACCCTTCCAATAGAAGTAAATCTCTTCAGGCATAAAGGTTATCCAAGTGCAGGCCAAAACATCTTCTATTCTGCAACTACATTAGCAGGCGAAAAAGCCGGAACAGTAACTCCTGACGGAGAATTTGTTCCAGGGAATAAAATCAATGCAACATTTACACCAAATCAGGATTTGGAAGGAGATATATTTATAATTGCCACAATTATAAAGGAAGACGGTTCGCAAATGACATCTAAGACCAGGGTAAGAGTACAATAATAGCAAGTATTTTAAATGAGACTTAAGTTGCACAGAGTAATTTAATAAGCATTTTATTTTTTTAACCTTAGTATTTTTTAACAATCAAACCATTCTATTATGCCATTTACTTTAAAACAATTGGAACCGTACAATAAAATTAAACGCTACGTTATTAATTATTACGACTTCATGAAAAAGGTTAGCAAAGCTCTATCAACTATTCCAGGGCCGCCAGAAATTGATTTAAATGAGCCTATCGGGTTTTACATTTCAAAAAGTGAGTTTGACGATTTTAAAACGATCGCTGATCTAAAAGGTTTTGATAGTTATTTGGGGCTTTTCGGAATTGATGATAATGGCAACCTTACAGTGTGTTTTGTTGGTGCAGACAAATCAAAAAAAATTCTTGATGATTACAAAGATGACCCTGCCACTTATGGTGTTGAAAAATGGAGCGTTAAAAGCAGCCTTACATTAGCTTCTTCGCCCGGTGACATATCAGATTTTTTAAATAAAAAGTAAATTTTTGTTAGAGCTATTATATCATTTATTAATTGCCGCCTCGCTTTTCATTCTGACAGTAAGGATAACAGGCTTCTCTAAAGAAGTCTGGATTCTCATTCCCTTGCTCCTTGCAAGTTTAATTACCGAAGGAGCAAGGTTTTTTTTATCTGATAATAATTTCATTTCCGGTTTTCTATTTGCCATTTACACTCCTTTAGAGTACACAATACTGTCAATATTGTATGCTTCTTTAATACAGCAAAAAACGATAAGGCTATTGATCCGAATTTCTATACTTCCATTTATTATTTTTTCGTTTTTTACCCAGTTCCAACTAAACGGCCAGAATTATTTTTATAAGTATCTTGATGTTTTAATCGAGTCTCCTTTAATGGTTACTTGGGTTATAATATATTTTATTCAGCTCTTCAGGGATGATACAACTTTCGGCTTTTCAAAACGGGCCATGTTCTGGATTTCGGCGGGTAACCTTCTCTTTTTTGCCGGCAGCTTTTTTTCATACGGCGTTGGGGCTTATTTATACAACGAAAACCAAATTATTTTAGGCGATGCCGTAATGTGGATAGAAAGAAGTTTTAATTTATTATTATATTCAACTTACATAATCGGCTTCCTATGCCCAACACTGTAGGTGCTTATGATAACACAATAATATTCCTCGTTGTAACCGGTACACTTATAGTAGTACTTCTTTCTGTTGCCCTGTTTATTTTTTTTGGCATTTTTCAAAAAAAATCTTTTAAGCTTAAATTGGAAAAACAGCAGCTTGAAACGCAATTTGAACATAGCCTTCTCCAAACCCAACTTGAAATACAGGAACAAACCCTGCAGCATATAAGCAATGAACTGCACGATAATATTGCCCAGGTGGCCGGCATTATAAAAATGAACCTGAATACTATTAAGCTGAATGATACAGATAAAACCGCGCAAAGGCTGGAAGAAATAAAAGAACTTACCCATCAATTGATAACAGATATAAGAACTTTATCTGTAAACATGAATGGTGAACGTGTTGCGCAGATTGGTCTTTGTAAGGCGTTAGAAACAGAAATAGAGCGCATTAATAAAACAGAACTGTTTACTGCCATTTTTGAGAAAGAAGGTGATATTTTATTTCTGGAAGATGATAAAGTGATCATATTATACCGTATGGTGCAGGAGATCCTGAATAATATGATAAAACATAGTAATGCCAAAGAAATAAGGCTGATGCTTTTGGCTGAGGAAGATTTAGTGAGGCTGACCGTGACAGATAATGGTGACGGGTTTGATGTGGATGATAAATTAAAAAACGGAACGGGTGCAGGATTGCATAACCTGAGAAAAAGAGCAAAATTGATTAACGCGCAATTAACCATTGACAGTGCCATTGGTAAGGGTACGCATATAAAAATTGAATTGCCCTGCAAAAATGTTCAACCAAATAATGGATAATTGTTTTAACAAGATTTGCCCCTTTTTAAGAATACCGGTATTAATTGCATGAATTTTTGGCACGAAAATTTAATATCCAATCCCAAACCTTACACATGAAAAAATTTATTCCTGTAGTATTTATGGCGCTGTTAGCCGCCTGTAATAGTTCATCATCTGATACATCTGCTGAAGATACAATGGTAGTGATGCCAGATACCGATATTACCGCTGACACTACAACTGTTGTTGCAACCGAAGTATATACTCCCTCCGAAGGCGATGTTATTTATAAAGATGGTAAAACCATGGTAATGCGGAACGACGACTGGGTAGTGGTTGATAAAGAAATTACGCTGGATAACGGCGTTGTAGTTTATAACGACGGTACAGTAAAAAGAGATAAAGCCGCAATAAAACTAGAGGAAGGAGAAGTGGTAAATAAGGCAGGTAATTTTTTTGATAAAACCGGAAAAGCTATTGATAATGCATGGCAGGATACAAAAGATGCAGTTAAAGATGCCGGGCAGGCCGTGGGCGATGCTGCCAAGAAAGCCGGCAAAAAAATAGATACCATTTTCGATAAAAAGAAATAGCCCGGAACACCATTATAAATACATTTATTACAAGTATGTATTTAAATATAAGCCCTGCAAATGCGTGGCTTTATGGTTTTATTTAATGAACCGATGTTAAGGCAACCGCGCCACTAATTTCTCCGGCATTAACCTTAAAATAGTATAAATAATTTTCCATTTAAAACCGGGCACAATAGTAAACCGGGCTGGCGTATAAACAACTGGCTTTGCTATAAAAGAAGGTTCCAGCATTAATGATTCAGGCAAGTCAAGACCGGCTGTCATCTTGCTGCGTATGTATCCCGCTACAATAACATGCACGCTTATATTTCGGGAAAAAAGATATTGCCTTAAGCCAGCAAGGTATTGTGTAAAAGCAGATTTGGTACTGCCATAAATAAAATTGCTTTTCCTGCCCCTTACACCCGAAAGCGAAGAAAGACCAACAATTTTTTCAAGGCTGGTATTACTTTTATCATTAACGATAATATTTAAAATAGAAACAGCGCCGCAGTAATGCACTTTCATCATTTGAAAACTGCCATCCCAGTCAATCATTGCCTGTTCATTATTTTTTAAAAAGCCTGCCGCATACAATACAATATTTGGTTTGAAGGGAAGATTGTTATAAAACTGCTGATGCGTATCAAAAGCAGTGGCATCAAAATACTGTACTATTACATTTGCCATGAAGCCTTGCTGTTCAGCAAATGCATTCAATTCATCTGTGCTTCTTGATGCGGCTATAACCCTGCATCCTTCTTTAATATATAATTTGATGGCTTCTTTAGCTACATCGGAATTGGCGCCCAATACAAGAACAGTTTTGTTTGATAGCTGCATGATTGTTCAAATGTAAAACGCATCGCGCATTAGCGAAAATCAATCCTTTTCAATTTTCTTACTATACACGGCAGCGTAAGCTCCTGCTTCAATAAAGAAAAAAATACGACCATTATTGTTATAAAGATTTCATTGCGCATGAAAAGGTTCGCAATTCTCTATGCTTTTATAGTGGCAGAATATAAGAAAGTAGTGATTGATTTAAAACAAAGCCCGCGCCACTGTAATAATGCAACCCGGTCAGCTATTTCATTAGCCATTAATTCAACTTCTTTTCTTTCGTATCCGCGATAAAGTTTCGCGGCTCATGCCGAGATAAGAGGCGAGATAACTTAAAGGAATGCGCTGAAGGTATTGAGGGTTTCGTTCCAGCATATATTTATAACGCTCTTCGGGATCAAGCAATCTGAATCCATTGGAATGTTCCATTTGTTTAAAATATAAAGCCTGGAAAAAACGAAACAAAATTGCATGAAGCGATGGTTCATTTAAAAAAACAGGTGATGCTTCTTTTTTACTGCCGCAATAAACGATGCATTCTTCTAATGCAACAAGATAGAATTTAGATGGTGTTTCATCACGGAAGCTTATAAAATCGCTGGCAATGTCTTCTTCAAAATAAAAGTTTGTATTTACTTCCCTTCCGTCTTTCATTCTGAAACCGCGGATGCAACCTTGTAAGATGAAGTAAAAATGCCTGCATACCTGTCCTTCTTTTAAAATCACTTCGCCCTTGTTAAAGTGCTTTATTTGCATAACATTAGCGAATTGATTTAAGTCCTCGTCCGGCGCGTTAGCAAAAGTCCTGAGCTTCTGCTTAAATAGTTGAAGCGCTCTCTCCTTACTAAATTTTTCCATAGATCAGCAATAGGTAAACAATATATTCAGCGCCATGCTTTAGCATCTAAATTTAGGAATTCTAAATAAAATAATATTCATTTTAACAGCCTTTAATAGCCCCGGGCTTAAGTAAGATACATACAATATCCAGAAGAAGTTTAAAATGTTTTAATTTAATGTGTGGATTAAAATTTTCCGTCACATTAAAAATCATATCCCTTAATTATGCAGCGTTTATAATTCAATCAGGTTAAACCGGGGCTATCGCAATTAAAATATAAAATTACAGGTATGAATGGGATATTTCCTAAAGTTGTTTAAGAATATGGTTAAGGTTTGGTATAATGAATTGTTTATACTTTGAAATATTCAGGTATAATTTATTTTAAGCCTTTTAGCCAGCCTGCCCGTGGCTAACTCCGGTTCAATATCCGCTACCAATATGCCTGCTTTACCATATAACTGCCAGGCAATGCATTTACCATCAGGGCTTATTAAAGAAGTGGCGGATTCCTGGAAGCGGGTTGCATAATTTACGCTGGCAAAGTATATAGTGTTTTCAATGGAACGCATCATCATGGCTTTTTCATAATAAGGATTGCCCGCATTGCCCCACTCTTTCAATTCAATACCTTCAGTATCACTGCCGGCAAAATGCGGATGAAAAACAATGGATGCGCCTTGCCTTGCCGCCCACCGTACCGTTTCAGGATAACGAAAACCTTCATGACAAATGGCGATGCCAAATTTTAAATCCTGCACTTCAAATAATTGCCTGCCCTTTCCTGCAACCCATACATTATCTTCCGAAGGGTCAAGCTGCACCTTGGGCTGATAACCTGCCACATTCCCTTTACCTGAAATTACAAAAGCCACATTCAAAAAGTTTTCATCCTCATACCAATCCATTGGCAGGATAATGGCAATTGAATTTGCTCTTGCTATTTCACAGGCTTTTTGTAAAGCGTCTTTTAAAACTTCCGGCGAAGTTTTTTTCACATTTTCCAAATCAAGCGGATAGCCGGGAATATAGGTTTCAGGGAAACAAATGATGGCTGCTTTTTGCCGGGCCGCATCTTCCACCAATGTCTGCAGTTGTTTAATAGCGTCATATATCGATGCCGGGTATAATGGTGAAGCCAAAGCTATTTTCATATTGAATAAAGATAAGATTGTTTTTGGGTTGTATAACAGGTGAAACGGCGGCATGTTCTTAATAAAAAATGCAGGCTGCGCACAAGGGTTCATACTTATGTCAAATAAAAAAGGCCCTCAAACCGGGCCTTTAATTTTATAAAGCTGTATCAAATATTATACGTTTAACATAAGTGGCATCACCAGCATTAAAAGCTCTTCATTCTCCTCTTTTTCAGTTGGCTTTATTATACCGGCTTTATTGGGAGTGGATAATTCAACCACCACATTCTCGCTTTCGGAAGCATTTAAAAGTTCAATTAAAAATTTAGCATTAAAAGCAATCTGCAAATCTTCCCCGTCATACTCGCAATTCATACGTTCATTACCTTCTGAACTGAAATCAACATCCTGCGCGGTAAGCTGCAATTCACTTCCGTTTATGCTTAATACAACCTGGTTAGTGCTTTTATTACTAAAGATATTAATACGGCGCAATGCACTTTGAAAATCGGTGCGGTTTACAGTAAGCTTATAAGGATTATCTGCCGGTATCACCACTTTATAATCGGGGAAACGTGCATCTATCAGGCGGCAGCTCAGCCTTGTTTCACCATGCGTCACAAAAAAATGATTGTTATTATAGCTTACGGTTATTTCATCATCATTATCAGGCAATGCATTCTTCAGCAGGTTCAAAGGTTTTTTTGGAACGATAAAACTGTCTGCATTGGCATTGGTAGCATCTGTTCTTTTATAACGAACAAGCCTGTGCGCATCGGTTGCAACAAACTGCACTGCATTTTTTGAAAGCTCAAAGAAAATACCTGTCATGGCAGGGCGCAGGTCATCGTTGCTTACAGCAAATAAAGTTTTATTAATGCCGTTGAGCAAAGCGCTGCTGGTAACTGTAAAGTTGTTGGCATCATCCGCTTCGGGCGCTTTGGGAAAGTTATCAGGGTTTTCACCCATCATTTTATACTTACCGTTATCGCTTGTAATTTCAACTGAAAAATTTTTGTCTATATTAAAAGTAAGCGGCTGGTCTGAAATGTTTTTTAATGAATCCATCAAAATACGCGCAGGTATGCAAATTTTACCATCGGTTTTACTTTCCACATCCATTTGAACACCCATCACTGTTTCAAGGTCGGTAGCAACAACGGTGAGCTTTTTGTCTTCAATTTCAAACAAAAAATCTTCAAGAATAGGCAACACCGTATTGGCATTTATCACACCGTTTATCTGCTGCAGATGTTTTAGTAAAGCTGAAGAAGAAACAATGAATTTCATTCGTATATCTTTTATTTTTTGCGGCAATATATAGAGAAAGTTTTATTCGCCGTATAGGCAAACCTAAATCAATTTGTTTACATGCCCGCAGGCGGATATATGCATAAAAGCACACCGACTTAAAATGTGAATTGTTTGTGCTTAAAATTGCAACAGATACGAATGAAACCGGGCATAATAACTTTTCGCTACATAGGGAGATATGCATAGCGAGGTTCCATGAGGCTATTGAAAAATAAAAATGTACGAATGAACCGGCGAAAAAATTTCTGCAAGGCTTTTAAGCGGGTTATATTCACAATGTTTTTTACAGGCTCTTTTTAATTACCTCCGATATGAAAAAATTTCTGCCACTTTTGCTGCTGTTGCCTTTTGCCTCTTATGCGCAGCTTACCGTTGAACAAATAATGCGTGATCCAAAATGGATTGGTACTTCGCCATCGCAAATATTTTGGAATTACGATAGCAGATCCATTCACTTTAGCTGGAACCCGGAAAATAACAGCAGCGATTCCGCTTACAATTATCAGCTTGCAAGCGGCAGCACAGAAAAGGAGAATTATCTTACGGCAAAGCTTGCAGAAGATATTAATAACGGAAGACATAATGCAGCCAGAACGAAAATTGTTTTTATACATAACAACGATGTTTACCTGCTTGCAACAGCCAACCAAAATATTGTACGTGTTACGCAAACAACAGCAGAAGAATCGGACCCGGTATTTCTGAAAGATGATAACAAAATTGTTTACCGTTTAGATAATGACCTGTATGAATGGAATGCCTTAACCGGCAATACAAAACAGTTAGCGCATTTTAAAAAAGGCGCTGCACCTGCCGAAGACAAACAGTTTTCCAAACAGCAGCAATGGCTGAACGATGAGGCACTGCGTACTTCTTCCGTAATAAAAAGCAGGCAGGATAAAAAAGATGCCCGCAAAGAATTTCTTGAAAATAACAAAGAAGAAAAGCCGCTTCGCACGATTTATACGGGCAATAAAAGCGTGCAGCAATTAACGGTAAGCAGCGATGGAAGGTTTATTGCCTATACTTTATTTGAAAGGAATCCTGATGCCAGGCGGGCAATCGTTCCCAACTATGTTACCAGCGATGGATATACTGCTGAAATACCAGCGGGCACAAAAGCTGGCAGGCCCGATGGAACTTTTTCTTTTTTTGTTTTTGACAAATTGAAAGATACGGTTATAAAAATTTCAACCGACTCCATTCCTTTTATTCATTATACACCGGGTTATGTGAAGGATTATCCAAACGAAGCAAAAGATTCTGCCGGCAATAAAAGAAAGCTGCGCATAGAAAGCGTTTTATGGAATGATGAAGGCAGCGTGTGTGTAGTTGATATTTTTTCGCTTGATCAGAAAGACCGCTGGATAATGCAGCTGGATGCCGCCACGGGCAAACTTAGCTTAATAGATCACCAGCGTGATGATGCCTGGATTGCAGGGCCCGGCATTGCCTGGCTTGAACCTGCCAACATTGGCTGGATAAACAACAGTAGCTTTTATTTTAAAAGCGAAGCAACCGGCTATTCGCATTTATACACTTATAATTTCAACACACATCAAAAGCATGCTGTTACGAGCGGCAACTATGAAATTCAGAAAGCAATTTTAAGCACTGATAAAAAGTTCTTTTACATCGTAACAAACGAAGAGCATCCCGGCAAACAAAATATTTACAGGATAAATATTGATGGCAGTAATAAAACAAAACTCACTTCGCTCACCGGCGGCTATGAAATGTATTTATCACCTGATAATAAATACCTGGCTTATCGTTATTCCTATCAAACCAAGCCTTGGGAATTGTATGTGCAGGAAATAAAACCTGGTGCAAAGCCGCAGCGGGTAACCAATAAGGCAATGAGCGATTCTTTCAAACTATACCCGTGGCGTGACACGAAGATTTTTACTTTTAAGGCAAGAGATGGCGCCAATGTTTATGCGCGTATTTATGAGCCGAGGCCCGGCACAAAGAATAATGCAGCCGTAATTTTTGTGCATGGCGCCGGTTACCTGCAAAACGTGGATTACTGGTGGAGTTATTATTTCCGTGAAATGATGTTCAACAATTTGCTGGCTGATAAAGGTTACACTGTTTTGGATGTTGATTACCGTGCCAGCGCCGGTTATGGCCGCGACTGGCGCACCGGCATTTACCGTTATATGGGTGGGAAAGACCTGGATGATGAAGTGGATGCCGCCCATTACCTTGTTCAAAATTTTGGGATTGATTCCACACGCATTGGCATGTATGGCGGCAGCTATGGTGGTTTTATGACACTAATGGCTATGTTCACGCAGCCCGATGTTTTCAAAGCGGGCGCAGCTTTGCGGCCGGTGACAGACTGGGCGCATTACAACCATGAATATACCGCTGCTATTTTAAATGAACCTTTTACTGACAGCATTGCGTATGCACGCTCTTCGCCCATCAATTTCGCAAATGGTTTAAAAAACCATTTACTCATTTGTCATGGAATGGTTGATGTGAATGTAAATTTCCAGGATGCGGTGCGCTTAACACAACGCCTGATTGAGCTGGGAAAAGATAACTGGCAGATAGCGCCTTACCCGGTAGAAGATCATGGTTTTGTGGAACCCAGCAGTTGGACAGATGAATACAAACGTATCCTGAAATTATTTGATGGCACGCTTTTGAAAAGATAATCTTCAAACCATTCTAAAAAAGATACACCAGCCTCAAACAAAGCTGGTGTATCTCCCAAAAAATTTTTGTAACAATTATGGGAAGATGCCTAATTCGGCATAGCTTGTTCCTACCTTATCGATAGCAACAACATAAGCTGCAGTACGCATGTCAGGTATTTTATCGTTCGCATGCCAGCAGGCCATAATTTCACGCGTAGCTTCAATCATAGTTTGTTCAAGCCCGCTGTAAACAAGATCAACCTCGTCCGGCCCATGTTCAATTAATAATTTTTCGCGGCTGTCAACGGTTTTGCCGGTAAGTTCTTCCAGCTGGCCAATGATATGTTTATTTAAATTTTCGGTGAACCTTTTTTCCATCCTGCCATAGCGTACATGGCTTAAATTTTTCAGCCATTCAAAATAAGAAACCGTTACGCCGCCGGCATTCAGGTACATATCGGGAATAACGAGCACGCCTTTTTTAGACAGGATTTCATCCGCATCGGGTGTTAAAGGGCCATTGGCCGCTTCACCAATAATTTTAGCTTTAACCCGTGCAGCATTATCACCATTAATAACATTTTCAAGCGCTGCCGGAATAAGAATATCACATTCCAGCTCAAGTGCATCGCCGGTTACTTTTAAATTCGTGGCGCCCGGGAAATCCAATATGGATTTAGTGCTCTTCCTGTGCTGGAAAACGGCCTCTTCATTCAGCCCGTCTTCATTGTAAATAGCGCCTTCGAATTCTGCAATGGCTACTATTTTGGCGCCATGTTCCCTGAAAAATTTAGCGGTATGATATCCAACGTTTCCAAGCCCCTGCACAACAATGCGCTTGCCAACAATACCTGTTGTAAGCCCTAATTTTTCCATTACATCAGGCATGGAACAAACTTCGCGTATGCCATAAAAAACACCGAGGCCGGTAGCTTCTTTTCTTCCCCTTACGCCACCTTGGGCAACGGGCTTGCCGGTAACACAACCCATAGCATCCACTTCGCCGGGATGCATTGCCATGTAAGTGTCCAGTATCCAGGCCATTTCACGTTCACCCGTTCCATAATCGGGTGCAGGCACATCTGTACCCGGGCCGATAAATTCTTTTTTTACCAATTCTGAAGTATAACGTCGTGTAATTTTCTGCAGTTCCCACGCGCTGAATTCTCTCGGGTTAATTTTAATACCGCCTTTGGCGCCGCCAAACGGTACGTTTACAATGGCACACTTGTAGGTCATTAAAGCAGCAAGCGCCATTACTTCATCCTGGTCAACCAGTTCGCTGTACCTTATACCACCCTTGCAGGGTGTTTTATGATGTGAATGCTGAGCACGGTATGCTTCAATTACCTCAATAGAACCATCATCTCGTTTAATGGGAAACCGCATGCGGTAAACGGCGTTGCAGGCTTTAATCTGATCGAGAATACCCTTTTCCCATTGGGTAAACTTTGCTGCTTTGTCAAAGCTCCGGGTTACACTTTCAAAGAAATTATAGTGTTTGTCTGCCATCGTTAGATTATTTTAAATTAGACTAATGAACATTTGTTTTTTATGAATAAAAAATTTTTAGCTTTTCGAAGGACGTTCTTTTTCAAGTTTAGAAATCTTCCTGTCGAGGTTAATTATGTAAATAAATAACCCTAAAACAATTACAACAGCCACTGCCATTACCACAAAAATTTTCCCGCTGCCATTCATGAAATCAGTAGGCTCTTCCTTTGATAAATCCATTTGCTGGGCATAGCTGCCTGCTGCTATAAAATAAAAAGAGAGAAGAAGCGCTAATTTCCTAAGCATATTCAAATAATTTTTCTTTATACAATTGTAACCTTATTCTTAAGGTGGTTATCCAAACGCCCAGTAAGGTCCAGCCAATAACAGCCGGCCAGAAAACCAGGCGCATTTGTGGTGCAAGGTCTGAACCATTCAAGGCGGGGTTGCCTTCGCTGCCCTGCCCGCCCGGGTGCAATGATTCTGTCAATCGCGGTAAAATCCAGATGGTTGGAAAAAGCATGGCAAAAGCAAATATGTTGTACACAGCGCTTAAGCGCGTACGTTTGTTCTCATCATCAACAGAGCCTCTTAAAACAAAATAAGCCAGGTAAATTAATATGGCAATAGCAGCGCCGTTTTGTTTGGGGTCGCTGCTCCAGAATGCACCCCATTGATATTTTGCCCAGATGGACCCGGTTATCAACCCTAAAACGCCAAACACAATACCACTGCGGGCATATTCAGTTGCATAATGATCGTGAATTATTTTGCCGGAGTTTAAGGATTTAATTGCATAAATAACAGAAACCGTGAAAAGCACCATCATGCAAAACCACATGGGCACATGGAAAAATAAGTTACGGATAGATTGCTGCAACCGGCCGTCGAGCACCGGTATTTTTACGAGAAAGCCCATGATACAAGTGTACATCAGCAAAACAAAACTCAATATTTTCCACCATGATTTTCTAAGCATCTCGTTGTATTAACAGCGTGTTATTGCGCCGCGAAGTTATAGCAAAGCTTTTCAATCAGTTACTAATAAATATAAAATTATTAATAAAACAAATGAATGTGCCCAAACCATTTATAATCTTTGTTTCATTGTTTCATACAAAATAATGCCTGCGGCAACCGAAACATTCAGCGAGTCAAATTCACCTTTCATGGGAATGGTGAAATGTGCATCGGCGGCTTTGGATAAATAAGACTGAACGCCTTTTTCTTCATTGCCCATAATGATGCAGCATGGCCCGGCGAGGTCAAGTTCATATGGTTTTTGCTTTGCATTCATTTCACTTGTAAAAACCTTAATGCCGTTCAGGTGTAAATCATCCACGGCCTTCAGCAAGCTGTTTACGCGGCAAATATTTAATTTCTCCAAAGCGCCGGCGCTGCTTTTTACGGCATCTTCGTTTAAAGCGCCAACGCCTTTATCGGGAATAATAATGGCATGTGCCCCGCAGCAAACAGCGCTGCGGGCGATGGCGCCAATATTCCGCACATCGGTAACGCCGTCAAGCATTAACAATAACGCTGTTTCACCTTTATCATTTACCCAGTCGATAACAGATTGAAGGTCCTGGTAAGTAACGGCTGAGCGATAGGCGATTACGCCCTGGTGATTGATATTGGTAAGGCTGTTCAGCTTTTCATTCGGTACATATTGAACAGGAATATTTTGTTCCCTCGCCAGTTTTCTTATTTCATTGATCACATCGCCGGAAGCATTTTTAAACAGCAGTATTTTATCAACGCCCGATTGCTGCCGCAGCGCTTCTGTAACCGGGTTTCTGCCAACAATTATATTTTTTTTTGATTGAAACATGCAAGGCGCAAGTTAGCAATGAATATTATGTTTGAGAAGTAAACCCGGGCATTAAGTTTTTAAAGGATCGTTTATGTGAATTTAATATATACAAATCAGGGTAGCGGTGGCGTTGTTAATTAATGGTTTTGCCTGGTGGTTTTTTTAGGAAAAGTGATACGATTGGTAATTTCCTGAAACCTGGCTTCTTTCTCAATCAGCAATTGCAGTAAATGCACCTGGTTGCCGGCACGCACAAAATTGTGTTCTTCATATTTACGGCCATAGTAAATGTCATTATTAAGATAATCGGTAAGAAAGCGCAATGCCTGCATGTAGATCATAAACTTTCCTGCAAAAACAAAATGATTTAATTCAGCTTCATTTAATTCATTGCGCATTTCGTACAGGTAGCCTTCAGCAATGGCGGTAAAATAATCTTCCCGCATTTCAAGTTTTGAAAAATTCTTTTCTTCTTCGCCAAAAGGTGAAATATAAGTACGCATCATATCGCCCACATCACTTATAAAATAGCCGGGCATTAAAGTGTCGAGGTCAATTACGCAAATGCCTTTGTTATTATCATCAAGCAATACATTATTAATCTTGGTATCGTGATGAGTGACCCTTGGTTTTAAAGCGCCGGATGTTTTTAGCTGCTCATATTCTGCAACAATATGCTGCTGGCTCTTTAAAAAATTTATAAGCGATGAAGACTGTTGAATACGTTCTTTATTACCATGCACAACAGCTTTAAGGAAATCGTTGTAGCGAAGAGATATATTATGAAAATCGGGCAGTGTTATCTTCAATTTATCTACCGGAAAACCAGCCAGCAATTTTGTAAGCTCTCCAAACATTCTTGCCGCTTCAAATGCCTGCCCTGCATTTTCCGCTACATTAATGGTATGAGAATTTTTAATAAAAGGATACATTCTGAAACAGCCTTCACTGGTATAAACAAGATCGTCAAGCTGCGTAGTGGTTACTGGTGTGCAAAAAAAATAGGCGGGATGATGAACCGAAAGATAGCCTGAAACGGCTTTAATGTTTTCTGAAATATATTCAGGATGCTTAAATACGCCTGTGTTTATTTTTTGTAAAATGAAACTGCCTTTTTCATCTTCAATCTTCCATGTATGGTTAATTAAACCGTCCCCAAATGGTTTAATGGAACCAGGCGTAATTAAACCATAAGCCTGTAAAATATCGTTCATCATAATTTCAGTTTAGGCAGTATGAGAAGTAAACCTTTTCTGAAGCCAAACATATAAAACTATTAATGCAAAATAATGCGCAAACGGTTGCTGTATTTTCATGTATAGGTTATTCCCCGGTTGCGTGTATTACAAGATCGCCGTTAATAAGAATATTATGGAAACTTTCAGATGTAGAAGAATTGTTCATCAGTTCAATTAAAATTTCAGCCGCCATGCTGCCTTGTTTATAAGGATATTGTTCTACCGATGCAAATGGCGGGTCTTGCAAAAAAGAGGTAATGGGAATATTGGCATAGCTCACAAATGTTATGTCTTTATTTAATTCAAGGTTTAATTTTTTTGCGTGGCGAATACCATCCAGCGCCACATAATCATTGATCGCAACTACGGCGGTTGGCCTGGGTTTTAAAGACAGCATTTTTTCAACAGCCGTAGCAGTGGATTCCAGTGAAAGATCAGTTGATTCTACCAAGCTCATATCTATCTTTATCCTGTTTTTTATCATTACCTGTTTATAGGTTTCAGTGCGTTCTTTGGATGAGATCATTTCTTCAGGGCCGTTTAAAATACCAATGCGCCGATGTCCTTTTTTAATTAGAAACTCAAGCATTTGTTTAGTGCCATTCACCATATCAAATGCCACTTTATGCACATTGGATAGCGAAGGCACCCGGTCAAAAAACACAACAGGTATATTATATTTTTCCAGCGCCATAAAATGGTCATAATTTTTCGTTTGCTTGCTTAAGCTCACAATTAAACCATCCACATGCTGGTCTTTCATTGCAGTAATAATTTCTTTTTCCATCTCCACATCATCGTGCGACTGGCCAATGAAAACATGATATTTATTTTTTCTGGCCACATCTTCTATACCACTGATGGCTTTTGAAAAGAACTCTTCGATTAAGCTGGGCAGCACAACGCCAATGGCATACGTTTTTCTTTGTTTGAAGAAGATGGCAATTTTATTAGGCTCATAACCTAATTCATCAGCCAATTGCTGCACCCGCATCTTGGTGCGCAGGCCAATGCTTGGATGATCGTGTAAAGCCCGTGATACAGTGGATACAGATATATTAAGCCTTTGGGCGATCTCTTTTATGGTGGGTAATTTGTGCTCTTCAGCCATACGCTCAATAATAGTTCAAATCTACAAATTGCTTTACGCCGAAATAAAAAATAAATATTGACGCAGGAACAGGAAACCGTTGCCGCCATGAAAATATGCAGTTGACGGTAATGCGACGCAACCGTGCTGCCATTAGTTAATCTGCCGGTAACATAAAAATATTTATACGCAGTATAAAATCAGTTATTGTAATGAATATACTTTTTTATAGCGCGGTTGTTTACAAAACCAATAAGTAACAGTATAATGAATGCAGCAATAATTGTGTAAAGAGATATATAAGCACTTATATAAATATTTTGGGTTGCCAATATTTTCTGCAGCGTGAACTGTAAGGCCGCAACTATTGCAAGCGTAACAATAACGGTAATAATATTGGCAGGAAGAAACTGCCTGCGTAAAAAACGTTGCAATTGTTTAGGTGAAGCACCTAATGTTACGAGCAAATAAATTTCTTCTTTGGCTGATGCAATGGCAAGTTGTATAAACAATGTAAGCACGATTAATGCAAATAAAAACATGAGCCCGCCCATTACCCACGAAATAGCAACAACGGTAGTAATAATGCCGCGGTATTTTTCAAACCTCGTTTTTTCTGTATTGGTTGAAAGATTATGCGCTTTTAAATAGCCGGCCAGTTGCGGGCTTGCTGCATCTTTTGTTTGTATGATAACGCGGGATGGCTGTTGGTTTATGGCTTCGCCGAATTTTTTATTGGCCCAATCCATGAATGGCTGTGGCACTAATACAGAAGAAATACGGTCGCTGAAACCAACTACTTTACCATAATAGTTTACTGTGCCTGTTGGCGTTTGTATATTTATTTGTACAGGCAGGCTGGTGATTAAATCCTGTGAAAGCTGTGGAAGGTGCTGGCTTTGCGCAAAACCAAAATTATACATATCCAAAAACATGTTGGGAATGATCATTGGAATGTAATTGCTGGTTTCATTCCATTGCCAGGCCGGTGTGTTTACATCAAGAAATTCATCGGGCACACTTTCAAAAAAGAAGTCGCTGTAAAAAGGAATTTGTTTGCTGATGCTTTGTATGCCCACTTTAAAACGGCTGGGTGTGAGCGTGCCTATTTTTTCAATGAATGGTTGTTGTTTTAAATCATTTATTTCTGCATTACTTAAAGTGGCAGCGCCAACGTTTTTATCGGTAACAGTTTTATTAATAACGAGGAAGTCTGCAATGCTGTCCTGGCTGGTTTTGGTGTATAAAAGCTGCTGATAATTTGCCTGTATTTGCACGGCAGATAATATAAGCAGCAAAGCAATAGACAAACCAACGATAGCCATTGCATTGCGGCTGCGGCCGCTGCTTGCATGAATAAGTTTTTTTAAAAGTTGATTAAGCATAAAACCTCACCCCAACCCCTCTCCAAAAGAGAGGGGCAAGAAAATTTATAAGTTCAACAATCGAGTATAATTAAAATGTTCATCGTCTTCCAAATCGGTCAACAAAAAACCGGCATTGCGTTTTTTACATTCCGCATCAATTAAAGCGGAAGCTTTATTAATATTATGCTTATCCAAATGACTGAAAGGCTCATCCATTATCAGCCATTTAAAAGGCTGCATCAATGCGCGGATAATGGCAACGCGTTGCTGCTCACCATAACTGCACATAGATGCTTTTTGATGTAAGATGTGCATAATGCCCAGCAGCGCCGCCATTTCATCAGTCATATTGCTTTCATACAACGGCTGCTGCAATACACGGTTGAGCTCAATATTTTCACGCGCTGTAAGATTAGGAAATAACCGCAGGTCCTGGAAAATGATGCTGATATTTTGCTGGCGCAGCAAGGCAAGTTCATCTGCATTTAATGTAGCAAGGTTTTTATCATCCAGCAAAACATTGCCATCATAATCCTTGCGCAGCTTATAGAGAATATGCACGAGCGTGGTTTTGCCTGTGCCGCTTGGCGCCTTAATTTTTATGTATTCCGCATTATTTAATTGCAATTGTTTATTCCACACATCAGAATGCCGTTGCAGCAATTTATCTTTTAAAGGCGTTGGAACAATGTTTTGTAACTGCAGTTGCATGCAACAAATGTGTGCATTAAAATTCAACCGGCATACTAATCTTTATTTAATTTTTTTGGTGACCAGCTATTGAACTTCGGTTAAGCACGGTTGCGTCGCAACACTTGTACAGTTGAATTTTTATGGCAGCTATGGTTTCAAATTCATCGTTACCTCACTTCACATAACTCGTCCCATCTTGAAGTATATCTCGGGCTGCGGAATTCCTGGCGCATTTTCCAGTTGCGGTTAGTGCCGCTGGCGGCAAATTTCAGTATGTCATCCCGCATACTAAAGTTGATGTTGTCCATCATGCTCATAAGCATACGGTTATTGTTTTTTTCTTTCGGAATAAAAAAATCTCCCTGTACAGAAGTATCCTGTATAATGCCGCTTAACATAACGCCCGCTTTTTTATACAGCTTTCCTTCTTCATAAATGCGGTCGATAATTTTCATGGCAGCTTTTATTAATTCACTTGTAACACAGGTGGGATGCGGCAACATAATGCGATCACTAATAGTTGGCCCGTGCGAAAAATGGCCATCGCCTGAGCGTGGCATTTTAGGAACAACAAATGCACTTATCGCAGAAGCTGCGCCGAATTGGCGGCGCAGCTTTTCGGCGGCTCTTGATGTATAGGTAGCAACAGCTTCTTTAATACTTTGTTTGTCTTTTACAGGTGCGCCAAACATGCGTGTGGTAGCAATCATTTTTTTCTGAACGAGTTCTTCATCCATCACGATAAAAGGTTCGCCTTTCAGTTCTTTTATCAAACGCAAACCCACCACACCGCCCAGGTTTTTTCTTGCCCATTCTTCAGGCATTTGGGTTAAATGATAAGCATCATAGATGCCAAAGGCTTTCAGTTTATTGGCATATTGCTTTCCCACACCCCACACATCGCCTACAGGTGTTTTATACAGGGCGCTGTTTACGTCTTCCATTGTTTTTAAAACCGTAACACAGTTTGTTTTCTCTTTATCAAGTTTGGCAATATGATTGGCCACCTTGCTCAGCGTTTTTGTAGGCGCCACGCCAACAGATACTTTTACGCCGGTCCATTGTTCAACGGTTTCTCTTATTTGCAAGGCAGCAAAATCAAGTTCTTCAAAAGGCACAGCATCCATGTTAATAAAGGCTTCATCCACAGAATATACTTCCACATTTTGTTCGCCCATTATTATGCGTAATGTTTCCATTACACGCCAGCTCATATCGCCATATAAATTGTAATTGGATGAAAACGTAGTGATATTATTTCTTTCAATTATTTCCTTTGCCTTAAAATATGGGCCGGCCATTTCAACGCCGAAAGCTTTGGCTTCATCACTGCGGCTCACGATACAACCATCATTATTACTTAAAACAATAACCGGTTTATCTGCCAGCTCCGGGCGAAAAACACGTTCCGCCGAACAATAGAAACTGTTGCAATCAACAACGGCATATCTCCTCCGTCCTCTCGAAAGGGAACCGGTAGGCGTGTGCGGTTGTGCTATTGTTTCCTGATGCTGCATGTTGGTTATATTTTTAGCGACTCACTTAACTCTTAGGGCTGGAGTTTCAGCGTCAAATAAATTTGCCTGTTTTACTTCTTCTTTCACACCTTCAAACGCAAACTTTTCTACCTGCTTATAATATTCACCTGCCTTTCTTTTTAAAAGCAATGCATAACCGGCAATAAACCTGCCGTGAAAATTGGCATGTTCATATTCCAGCCAGCTCTTTTCGTATTGCCAGGGCTGTAACTTCCTGGCGATAGTTAAATGAGGTTCCGTTATGAAATGCGGTTTATTGTCTTTATCCATCTTCATAAATTTCTGTGCGTTTTGCCGTAAGGTTTTTACGGCATTCATTATGGGCACTTTGCTTGCGATATTTATATAGATAGTATGCGATGGAAAGCTGCCAAAATCTTTCAGCTCAATTTTAAACGGCGCTATGGTTCTTGCATTATTTCTTAAATGATGCCTGATATGGGTTTCTGTTGATTGAAATTGTTTGAACCTGGCAAGTGTTATATGCGGTAAACCTTTTCTTGCCTGTTCGCAGCTATAATCGGTTGCAAATTTTTCTTTGATGGATTTGATTTCGTCCCAAAGCGCTTCATGCGGCTGCAGTACTAATAAGTATTCAGCAGGTAAAACATGTTTTTCTGCCCTTGCTTCCGCCTCACTTAAATATTCCTGTATAATGAATGGATTTTTCATGCCTATCCCTAAACGGGAACTTTTACTTTAATGATTGTTTTCTTTATTTCAGTTTCTTTAAAAGGGAAAGGGTTGAAATACTACAAAACGAAAAACCTATGGCAGAAGATTTTAATTTCTTGAAGGAAAAGATCCCCGCCTGACTGGCATCAGTCGGGCAGGAGAAGTTCAAGAAAAAAAGATATTCGCACTTTTTTTCTTTCGCCTTGATTAATCTTTTGTGCTGCTGATTCTTCAGCTGTAGTTCCTTGATGGTTAGGTGCAATTGCATAAAATCTTCTTCAAGCTTCTAAAACTTTTAGATGCTATTTTCATAACCGCTTTGCCCTTAATCCTGCTAATCCTTTAATCCATCCAAATCCCGGTTCAGACACATTAATTCAACGCCGTGCCAAGCCTGAATACGCTTACCTGCCTGCACTTGTCATATTGATTCTGGCGCTTTAATAAGACCAGCTCATCAACCACAAAGCGGGCATTGAATGTTTTGCGTGAATAATCCATAATGGCTTTTTCATACACTTGTTGCTGCAGGCTTCTTGCAATTGTTATATGCGGATGATTGATAAGTTTGGCATTGGGAAAACCATTATCATTAATGTACTCATTTATTTTCCTTAATGAGATTGCCAGTTGTTTAAAAGGCTCATGATCCTGGATGCGTGCATACACAGTTTTTGATGACGGAAACCCGCTGAAATTATTGATCATCACATCAAAGCTTTTGTGATGGCTGATGATCTTATACATCCATTTAATCAGCGTTTCTTCCATGGCTTCCTTAGCCAAAAAGTTGGCAATCGTTATATGCGGTTGTGTTTTTCTTGCGATGCTCACATTGTACTCCAGCGAAAAATTTTCCTTTTCCGCTTTTATCTGGCTAAAGACTTCCTGGCCCGGATGAACCACTAATAAATATTCAAAAAATTTGGGCATTCCAAACTGCAAACCGGATGAAAAAAATACTTGCTGTTCCATATATATACAATTTGTTTTTTTTACTTACTAAAGCGCTAAGCTAATTCATTTAGTTTAGATTTGCTAAAAAAATTAGTCATAAAAATATTGCAATATGGAAACACAACCAGGTTATAAGGCCGCTTATGCCGGCAGCAAAAACTTTTCACAACACGATGTAAAAACGGCTAATGCCAATGGCTTTGCCGCTGCTGCCGATGATTATATGGAACGCGGTATTGATTTGAACGAGCAGCTTATTTTAAACAAGCCTGCCACTTTTTTCTTTCGCATGAATGGCGATGCGATGATGGAAGACGGCATTTTTAATGGCGATGTTCTAATTGTTGACCGCAGCATAAGGCCAGCCAGCGGGAAACTGATCGTTGCCATACTCGATGGTGAGTTATTGGTGCGAAGGCTGCAACGCAACCCAACGTATGTAGAACTGCTCTGCGCCAATAAGCGCATGAGTAATATCCAGCTTCACAATTTTGATGACCGCAGCCATGTGTGGGGCGTGGTAACCTGCGTAATACATGTATTGGAACGAAGTCTGTTTGTGACAAAAAACAAAAGTGAATTCAACCAGAAAGATAAACATGGCAAAGTGCAAAGATTTTATTGATACACCTCACCCCCGGCCCCTCTCCACGGAGTGGAGAGGGGTGCCTCTGTGCAACAACGTTTATTTATTTCTAATAGTTAGTTGTGCGTAGTTTAAAAAGTACAGAGAAAATAAATGCCAAACATTAAAAAACCAAAGTGAATTAAAAATATTGTCCATGAAAAACATAACCGATAATCCCAATGCCAAACCACGCCCGAAAGACCATGACGAGGCGGCAACCTATCATCATGGCCGCGGCGCACAATTCAATACAAAAAACAAATTTTTAATTAATGAAGTAAGCAAAGAACATGTTGAAGCCATTGACGATTGGGAAGAAAAAACATTGCCCACCGTTTACCTGGAACAGGAAGTAAAAACGATTGTAAACAAAGTGGAAAGCCCTGATGTGGGCATGAGTTACAGTATGAACCCTTATGCCGGCTGCGAACATGGCTGTATATATTGTTATGCCCGCAATGTGCATGAATACTGGGGTTACAGCGCCGGAATAGACTTTGAGCAAAAGATCATCGTGAAGAAAAATGCGCCGCAGTTATTGCGTAAATTTTTACAACATCCGAAGTGGGATGCCACGCCCATCATGTTAAGCGGCAATACAGATTGTTACCAGCCTGCCGAACAAAAATATCGTTTAACAAGAGGCTTACTGGAAGTATGTAACGAGTTTAATCAGCCTGTGGGTATTCTTACCAAAAATTCATGGATATTAAAAGATAAAGATGTGCTGGCCGATATGGGCAGGAAGAATATTGTTTCGGCCATGGTGTCTATAACGTCGTTTAATGAAGATTTAAGACGCGTGATGGAACCGCGGACCACAACGGCCAAACAAAAATTAAAGGTGATCAATGAATTAAGTTCTGCCGGCGTGCGCATGGGCATTATGATGGGACCAATGATACCGGGATTGAATGAACATGAAATGCAACGCATCATGAAAGCGGCAAGGGATAATGGCGCAACGTTTACAGCTTATACGTTTATACGTTTGAATGGCGCTATCAAATTTTTGTTTCGCGACTGGCTCTATAAAAACTTTCCCGAACGCGCAGATAAGGTTTGGCATTTAATTGAAAAAAGTCATGATGGCAAAGTGAATGATACGCGCTGGGGTGTGCGTATGCGCGGTGAAGGCCCGATTGCGCAATTAGTGGCACAGCAATACCGCAAGTATGGAAAACTTTATGGTATGAATGCAGAAGACTGGAGTTTGGACAGAAGCTTGTTTAAAAGGCCGGGCGATGCGCAGGGGCGGTTGTTTTAGTTGTCTGAACCGGGATTTTTAGGATTAAAAGATTTATGGATTAAGAAGTTTGGAATGAATTTAACGTGCAAACAATTGCGGCAAATGATTGCTGATGTTTTACGTGTAAGTATTGATGAAATACGTGCAGCAAAAGAAAATCAATTCTTTTATGAATTTGCTATGCCGCCAACAGATGATGAAGTTGATGAGTTTATTGTTTCGAGCTCTTGTTTTGATGAAGAGATGAAAAGATTTTTATTGAGTGAGGGTGTAAGTAAAAATGATATAATATTTTTTGAAAGGATTAGATAAAGATAATTTTTATGACAAGTGTTAATTACATTAGCAATAAACTTTTTATGATGGCTAAGCCAGATGGTGAATCAATCCCTTTACTTTTTGAAGAAAATTTTCTTGATTATCATGCAGGTCAAATTATACAAGACCCTCGTGTAGCAATAATCGAGCTTGTTGCAAATTCATGGGATGCTGGTGCAACTAAAGTTGAGATTAGATATCCTGAAGAAAACAATGATATATTTTTTATAAAAGATAATGGAACTGGTTTAACAACAGAAGAGTTTAAGTTAAGATGGAACAACCTTCATTACAATAGAATTAAACATCAAGGTAAAGATGTCACATTTCCATCAGGCAGTAAGAATAAAAAACGCTTAGCTTTTGGAAAAAACGGAGTTGGTAGACATGCCATGTTTTGCTTTTGTGATGGATATACACTTGAAACAATAAAAGATAACATTTACACCAAAGCTTCTATCAAAAGATCTAAGTCAGACAAGCCATTTGAAATTAAAATTGAAGATACAAAACCGAAAAAAGGGCACGGAACAACTATCAGTGGAAGAATTTTAAAGAACAATGAGTTGCGCGAACAAAGTATTGTTGATTTAATAGGATCAAAATTCGTTGCTGATCCGGAATTTACAATTATTGTTAATACTACGAAAGTTGATTTGATGGATTTA
Organism: Parafilimonas terrae; assembly: GCF_900115755.1. Lineage (GTDB taxonomy): Bacteria > Bacteroidota > Bacteroidia > Chitinophagales > Chitinophagaceae > Parafilimonas > Parafilimonas terrae. The sequence continues at coordinate 79,209 of NZ_FOXQ01000005.1, read as the reverse complement.
AATGCGCAAAATATTATAAAAGAATTCCCTTATGAAAACCTTGGCAAAGTCATAATTCGAAGGTTTGAAGGAGAGAAATATAAAACTACACAACAACAAGGTGTTGCTTGGTGGGTTCAAAGAAGACTTGTCGGCACGCCTTCATGGGATGGAGTTAATGGAAGATTAATAGATGGCAGAAACCCAATAGCAAAAAAATATGTTTACGTTATTGAAGCAGATTTTTTGAAACCTTTTGTCAAACAAGATTGGTCTGGATTTCATGCTAATTCAGATATTAAAAATCAGACAAGATATATTAGACTTTATTAATGATGATTTGTTGTTATTACTAGCAGAGACACGCAAAGAAAGAAAAACAGAAGCTTTTATTGCGAGTAAAGAATATGTAGGAAACCTTCCAAATTTTGTCAAAGAAGAAATTAGTGATGTTATTGATCAGTTACAAAAAGATTGCCCCACTTTCGGTTTAAATGAATTAGAAACTACAGTTAAAGTTCTTGCTGTAATGGAAAAGTCGAGGTCTGGATATGCACTACTTGATAAGTTATCAAAATTCAATCATGGCAACATAGATGAGTTAAATATTGTACTTGCAGAATGGTCGATTACCGATATTAAAAAGGTTTTGAACGTCTTAAAATGGAGACTGGAATTAGTAACAGAATTAGAACGACTTGTTGATAATTCAACGACTGATGAACTGCATGACTTGCAACCTTTGTTTGAAAGAGGTTTATGGATTTTTGGACCAGAATTCGAGTCGATAAGTTTTATTTCAAATAGAACATTATCAACAATTATAAGAAATTTCTTTGCTGAAAGAGTTATTGATAATCCAAAAAGAAGACCTGATTTTGTGATTCTGCCAAATGCTTCTATTGGTATATATTCTAGAGATGCCTTTAATGAAGATCACGAAATAAATAGCATTGGCGCAGTAGTAATTGTTGAATTAAAAAGAGGTGGCTTTCAAATATCAAGTGAAGAAAAAGATCAAGCAATGTATTATGCTCGTGAAATAAGAAAAAGTGGAAAGGTCGATCGTAATACAAAAATTACTTGTTACGTTCTTGGGTCAAGTATTGATGCAAATGCAGAAGATAAATCTGAAGAAGGTCCAATCACAATTATACCAATGCGATATTTTACTTTAATAAGTAAAGCGAAAGCACGCTTATTTAATTTAATTGATGAATTAGAAAAATTTAAAAAGGAAAATGGAACAGATGAGGAGACAACCGAACAAGAACTTTTTGTTGTGAGTAATTGAATCAATTTATGTCTTTTGAAAATCTCTACTTCGTCGCACTTCTTCGCAGAGAATTGCGTGAAAGAATCACTGTAATTAAACAAGATTTTTGCAAACGGTCTATTGACACCATAAAAAACATCAGTACAAGGGAGTGACACAACCGTGCTTAATTAAAACACAAAAGCTGGCAACATAAAAATTATCTTCTTATCATTTCACCCTCTCATACACCGAAATTTCTTTATCCCCGGTTGCATTAGTCGTCGTTTGCGTAAAGCCATCACTGTCATTGATTGTAATATCCAGCACAAAAGTTTTTCCATTCAATTCCGGCCAGGTTGAAGCGGTAATGGTTTCTGTAAGGTTGTTGTTGCTATCCATAGAAAATGTTCCGTAACTGATGCCTGTTCTTTTTTGCTGTATGGAATCCGTATAATAATCCCCATACGAAAAATACCCCGCATAAAAAGCTTTGTATTCAATATCGCTGTGTTTAATGGTATCGCTACCGCGCAGGGCATAAGAAGAAACCTGTTTCCAGATTCCATCAAGCAACGAAGGTGTGTTGGTACCGGCTGACTTGTAGGTTTCCGTAATCTTTATTTCGCCTTTATCAGACATTACCTTCGACATCGTTTGTACATAACCCGTATCATTTTTTATAATGTTCACTGTATCCGAAAACACGTCGGCGCTTTGAAGGTTTTCTGTAGCGTTATATGTAATATTTTCTATCAGCTTATCTCCATTAACAGAAAATTTTCCTACTGCAAATGCGGAAACATCCTGCAATGGGTTTACAAGCGTGTACATCATAACATTGCCTGCATAAATTTTAAGCTGGTTGTTTTCAACTGAACTCGTATCAATATCGTTGCCTTTAAAATTTTGTTTTTCCATTGTGTAAGCGCCATTCATATTTATTATGCTGGTTGAAGTATTACAGCTCATCATTACAGGCAATAAAATATACACAAGCTTTCTCATATTATTTTTTGCGTGAAAGATATAGGTTTCTAAACATTCTGCTTTTAAACATATTGGCCTGCCGTGGAAGATTATTTATTAAAATACAATACGCAATTATTTAAGCAATAATTTCGCGGCTTCATTACATGAATCCCAACGCAGCAATCTGGATTATAGCCATAATAACAACAGCCTTTGTAATTATAAGGCCGTTTAAATTAAACGAGGCAATTTGGGTTGTATGCGCCGCTTTCATCTTATTAATAACCCAGCTTATTTCTCCTGCGGAAGCATTCACCGGTATTGCAAAAGGCGCCGATGTATATTTATTTCTTACTGGTATGATGTTGCTGGCTGAAACAGCAAGGGAAGAAAAATTGTTTGAATGGCTGGCGGCGGTAGCCACAAAGCATGCAAATGGTTCAGCCAGAAGATTGTTTATAATGATTTACCTGGTGGGCATTATCGTTACGGTTTTTTTATCCAACGATGCCACTGCTGTTGTGCTTACGCCTGCCGTAGCAGCCTCTATGAAAGCGGCAAAGGTTAAACAATCTATGCCCTATCTTTTTATATGTGCTTTCATTGCCAACGCGGCTTCGTTTGTGTTGCCTATATCAAACCCGGCAAACCTTGTAATTTATGGAAAGCATTTGCCGTCGTTACTCGTTTGGCTGGAGCATTTTATTCTGCCTTCAATCATTTCAATTGGCATTACTTATTTAATGCTGTATAAATCCCAGCGAAAATTTTTGAGGCAGCCTATAGAATCCAATATAGAAATGCCGCGTTTAACAAGAGGCGGAAAAGCGGCGGCCCGTGGTATTTGTGTGGCAGCTATAGTATTGTTACTCGCATCTGCTTTTCATATACAATTAGGTTTGCCAACATTGATAACAGGTGCTGTAACATCATTGATTGTTTTGTTGATTGCCCGTGAATCACCTTTAAATGTAATTAAAGGTATTTCGTGGAGCATATTACCGCTTGTTGCAGGACTGTTTGTAATTGTAGAAGCTTTAATTAAAACCGGTTTAATAGGAAATATCACTAATGTTCTGATGCATTATACGGCAACATCGCCTAACAGCGCCGCCATTACAAGTGGCGCCGGAATTGGCATTGCATCTAATTTTACCAATAATCTTCCTGCAGGATTAATTGCCGGCAGCGTATTACAAACAGCATCAGTGCCTGTTATTGTAAGAAATGCAGTTTTGATTGGGATTGACCTCGGCCCAAATTTATCTGTAACCGGATCGCTTGCTACTATTCTATGGCTTACAGCATTGCGCCGTGAAGGCCATGATGTAAGTGCCTGGCGGTTTCTGAAGATAGGCGTGATGGTTATGATCCCTGCTTTATTGCTGGCATTGGCTTCACTTTGGATATAGTTATTTGCGCTTCAGGGCGGCTTTTGAATTTTACAGTAAGATCACTCAAATTGATTTTTTATTATATAACCTGCGTCTTTCAATAGTTTTTCCCTGTTGAATAATTCAATGTCACACCACATCATTTCTTTCACCATTGTTGCAAGGGTGTATGCCGGTTCCCATTGCAGTTTTGTTTTAGCTTTGGTAGCATCGCCTATTAATATTTCAACTTCTGCAGGCCTGTAATAAGCAGGATCTATGCAAACGACTTCTCTTCCTGTTTCCAGTACATAATCCGGGTTTGAACATGCGGCTACAATACCTTTTTCTTTATCACCCTTTCCTTCGAATTCAATGGTAATGCCGAGCTCGGCAAAAGCCATTCTTACAAATTCACGCACTTCGGTTGTAATGCCTGTGGCAATTACATAGTCATCAGGAGATTCTTGTTGTAGTATGCGCCACATAGCTTCCACATAATCTTTAGCATGGCCCCAGTCACGTTTGGCATCAAGGTTTCCCATGTATAATTTATCCTGCATGCCGAGCGCTATCTTGGCAACACCACGGGTAATTTTCCGGCTCACAAAAGTTTCACCGCGCAAAGGGCTTTCATGGTTAAACAGGATGCCATTGCAGGCATACATACCGTAAGATTCGCGGTAATTTACCGTAATCCAGTAAGCATACAATTTAGCTACCCCATAAGGTGAACGGGGATAAAAAGGTGTGGTTTCTTTCTGGGGTATCTCCTGCACCAGGCCATAAAGTTCAGAAGTAGAAGCCTGGTAAATGCGGGTCTTTTTAATCAATCCCAATAACCTTATGGCTTCCAGTATTCTCAGCGTACCGATGCCATCAGCATTGGCTGTATATTCAGGTGTATCAAAACTCACCTTTACATGGCTCATGGCGCCAAGGTTATAAATTTCATCGGGCTGAACTTCCTGTATGATGCGGATAAGATTGGCTGAATCTGTAAGATCGCCATAATGCAGTTTAAGCCGCACATTTTTATCGTGCGGGTCCTGGTACAGATGGTCTATGCGGTCTGTATTAAATGAAGAGCTTCTTCGTTTTATACCATGCACTTCATACCCTTTCGATAACAATAATTCGGTAAGATAAGCGCCATCCTGGCCGGTAATGCCGGTGATTAAAGCTTTTTTGAACATAGATGTTATAGTTGAAAAAATAGATAAGCAATCTTTTTAAGCCTTGTTTTGTTTAATAAAGATAGCTTATGTAAAATCTTTTTGCTAATTCTTACAGCACGTGCTGGAGATTATAAGCATGTATAAAATCTTATTCAAAGGCAAAGCACGCAACTCATAATATTTTAATAATATGATTATTGAATTTGTATTGTTAGTTATGTTTTTCTTTACATGCAAAATGTGCCGGTTTTTAAAACTGCACATTTCTGGCTTATTTTAAACTTTAATCCACTATTTTTGCAAGTCCTGACCCAGGGTTGGAAACGGATGCCCCTGTGAAAATTATTTAATTTATTAAAATGGGCAACAAAGAATTTCAATTTTTACGTTCAGTATTATTGCTTACCGATTTTGTGCTTATAAACCTTGCTGCTACAATAAGTATTTTAATATCTTACAATAATTACAATATTTCTTTTTTTGTTTTATCTATTATAACAGTTAATGTATCCTGGCTTTGCATAGCCTATTTTTTCAGGTTATACACTTATAATATAATTTCAGAAATTGAAAGAACTTATCGCCAGTCATGGCGTGTGCTTGCTGTGCAAATACTTTTTTTATATGGTTTAATGCAACTCATAAACTACGGTTTCTTTAAACTGGAATTTCTTAACCGTACAGCCACCGCTTATTTTGTAACAGCTGGCTTTTTTGTTTTGATAAGTCGTTTCTTTCAAACTTATTTAGCTGAATTCTTCTTAAAAAATATAACCGTTAAAACGGTGCCGCCCCGGCGAATAGCAATCATTGGCTATAATGATAAAGCCCAGCAGCTTGCCGAATACTTTCATAAGAATGATAAATTTTACGAGCTGCTTGCTTTTTTTTCTGACGGCACAGGCGTTAAACAGCCTGATACAAAAGATCCTTTCTTTCCTATAAAGGATTGTGTTAATTACGCCGTTGAAAATAAAGTGCGTGAAATTTATTCTACTGTTTTGCCTTCTGAACATCCTGAATTGCCTGAACTGGTAAAAAAGGCTGAAGCTAATATGGTGCGCCTTCGTTTTGTTGCTGCAGGCACTTCACCAGCAAACGCTGTTTATAACCTGGTGGAAGTTGATAAATTAAACCAGATGTCCATTATGGCTTTACGAAATGAGCCGTTGGATATTTTCTTTAACCGCGTTAAGAAAAGGGCTTTTGATATAATAGTGAGCAGTTTGGTTATCATCTTCGTAATGTCATGGCTTACACCTTTATTAGGCATACTGATTAAATTATCTTCAAAGGGGCCGGTTTTTTTTATACAGGATCGTTCCGGTAAGGATAATAAAACTTTTCGCTGTATGAAATTCCGCAGCATGGCGGTTAATAAAGACAGCGATTATAAGCAAGCCAAAAAGAATGATAGCCGCATTACTAAAATCGGGGCTTTTATGCGAAAAACAAGCCTTGATGAATTTCCTCAATTTTTTAATGTATTCATGGGCGACATGAGCCTTTGCGGCCCGCGCCCCCACATGCTAAAGCATACAGAAGAATACAGCAAATTAATTGAGCAGTATATGATTCGCCATTTTTTAAAGCCTGGTGTAACAGGCTGGGCGCAAATAAACGGTTATCGCGGTGAAACCTCAAACCCGGTATTGATGGAGAAAAGAGTAGAGCATGATATATGGTATATGGAGAACTGGTCGTTAATGCTTGATATAAGAATAATATTTCTTACCATATTCAATATATTCAAAGGGGAAGAGAACGCTTATTAATATTCATTAGCAAGTGTTATTCGTTTTCTCATAGTTATATCCGTCATGGCTATAACCATTGCAAACCGTATTTGCTTCATTGTTGAAAACTATTTTTACCGCCGGTAATTACGCACACTCCTTTCAAAGAATAATAACCCTTTATTTAACTCCGTTATATTTGTTGTTGTATTGAGGTATGGCTAACAGGTTAAAAAAGAAAAATAGTAAAGCGCCCAGCGCTGAAAAACTGAATCCTGATAAAGAACAGGAAGTAACAATAAAAGAAGTTGTAAAAGATGAACGTACTTCGAAAATAGCCGGCGCAGTAAGCCTGCTTATTTGTGCATTTCTTACTATAGCTTTTCTTTCTTACTTTTTTACATGGCAACAGGATCAGGATGAAGTGGCAGCAGGATTAAGTGTTTTTGTGCGCGATAATGTGCATGTAGATAACCTGCTGGGTGTGCTTGGTGCTTATGCTTCCGACTTGTTTATGAATGACGGCTTCGGCATCGCTTCCTTTTTATTTTGCACCTTCTTCTTCGTGTTAGGCGTAAATCTTTTATTTGGAAAGAAGGTTTTTAACCTTGCCCGTAACCTGCGATATCTTATTGCCGGCCTCATTGTTTTAAGCGTTGTATTTTCATTCTTCTTCGGCAGGAATTTTGCCTGGGGCGGCGCCGCCGGCGACCTGATGGTTGATGGGCTTGTACGGTTAATTGGCAATGTGGGCACGGCCGCTCTGCTCATTGTTGTTTTTCTCGCTTATATTATATGGAGGTTTAATCCCAGTTTTAAGTTGCCCGAAAGAAAATTAAAGCAACAGTTAACACCAACTGAAAATGCAACTTCTTTTCAGGATGATAAAAATATATTCAATGAAGAGTATGATGATATTTATTACACACCTGAGGAATCTGTTTCAATAAACGAAAAGTATGCTACCGGAGCAAATGATGTTTTAACCAACAATAACAAGCTTAAAAATGATAAGCCTGGTGTGCATGAAGATGGCAACATCGTTGTTATCATGCCCGAAGCAAACGAAGAATCAACCGGCCTGGGTTTAATAGAGAAAAATGAAACAAACAGCGGCACAGAAATGGAAACACCGCTGATTCATATAGAAAATTCAGGGGAAAATGAAAGGCTTGCAAAAGATAACCAGAAACAGAAAAAGCCGTTGCAGCCAACTGAAATGGAGCTTGAAATAAAGGAGGTTATTGAAGATGAAGGAGAAGATGAACAAATTGTTGAAGAACCAAAAGAAATCCAGATTGACGATCATGCTTTGGAAATAAGAAGCGATGAATTAGCAACCGTTAATTACGACCCCACTTTAGATTTACGCAATTATAATTACCCGGAATTAAGTTTACTGGAAACCCATGGCAGTGAAAAAATTGTACATGACCCGGCAGAGCTGGAAGCCAATAAGAACCAAATTATAGATACGCTAAAAAACTATGATATTCTAATACAGCGCATCGCGGCAACGGTGGGCCCCACTGTTACTTTATATGAAATTGTTCCGGCTCCGGGCGTGCGCATCAGCCGTATTAAAAACCTGGAAGATGATATTGCTTTAAGCCTTGCAGCATTAGGCATTCGCATCATTGCCCCTATTCCCGGCCGCGGCACGGTTGGTATAGAAGTACCTAACCTGAAGAAGACGATTGTGAGCATGAAAACTTTGCTGAACAGTGAAAAATTTAAAAACAATAATTATTCACTGCCCATTGCTCTTGGTAAAAAAATTGATAACGAAAACTTTATTGTTGACCTTGCTGCCATGCCGCATTTATTAATGGCCGGTGCAACAGGGCAAGGTAAATCGGTTGGTATAAATACGCTGCTTGTTTCCCTGCTGTATAAAAAACATCCATCGCAGCTAAAGTTTATTTTGGTTGATCCGAAGAAAGTAGAGTTGAGTTTGTACCGGGTTATTGAACGGCATTTTCTTGCCAAGCTTCCAGGCGAAGAAGAGCCTATTATTACGGATACAAAAAAAGTGGTGCATACTTTAAATGCATTGGCAACATTAATGGATATCCGTTATGATTTATTGAAAGAAGCCAGTTGCCGCAACATTAAAGAGTACAACGAAAAATTTGTAAATCGTAAACTCAACCCGAAAAAGGGGCATGAATTTTTACCATTTATTGTATTGGTAATTGACGAATTTGCAGATTTAATTATGACGGCAGGCAAGGAAATTGAAATGCCGATTGCACGTTTGGCGCAGTTGGCCCGTGCCGTGGGCATTCATTTGATCATTGCTACACAACGGCCTTCAGTGAATATTATTACAGGCACTATTAAAGCTAATTTTCCTGCGCGTATTGCGTTTAAAGTTTCATCTAAAATTGACAGCCGCACTATTCTTGATACAGGTGGCGCAGAACAATTAATTGGCAAAGGTGATATGCTGATTAGTTATAACGGTGAACTTACGCGCTTACAATGTGCTTTTGTTGATACACCTGAAGTTGAAAAAGTATGCGAATTTATTGGCGAACAGCAAGCTTATCCGCAGGCATTCCAGTTACCGGAATATACTGATGAAAAAGAGATGGATGGGAAAGATTTTGATCTAAGTGATCGTGACCCCTTGTTTGAAGATGCAGCACGCCTGATTGTTCAAAACCAGATGGGAAGCACTTCGCTTATACAACGCAGGATGAAATTAGGCTACAACCGCGCAGGAAGATTGATGGACCAACTGGAGCAGGCAGGTGTGGTAGGGCCTAACCTTGGCAGCAAAGCCAGGGATGTATTGGTAAAAACCGATGGAGAATTGCAGGAACTGCTTGATTTAATGGGATAAATTATAGATCCATTAAACCAAGTGCGAGCACAAAATTGGTGACAATGCCCGGGAAAGACATCCACAATAACTGGGGATAGAAAATAATAAACAAAGCTAAAACTACTAACCAGCCAACAAAACGAAGCCAATAGTTTGCAGAAGATTTATGCTCAGCCATCAGATTTAATTTTCCGCAAAAATAAATGCTAAAACCTAATAGTAAAAATTATTTGCACAGCAATTACCTCTATACATATTTATAAGCTTTTAATAATTATCCAAATCCGGTATATTCCTCTTTTCAATTTAAACTCAATTTTCAGCACCTCGTTGCTTAATAATTGCATTTTACCTTAATGAGCTTTTTACCCATTGCAATAATTTTCAATTTTGCGCTGCAATTAATAACCTATAAAAATACTATTATGACTTACAGAAAAAGAAACCAGATGCAACATAAAGTGGAACTTTCTACTTTGTTGCGGATTGTAGTAACCAGGAGGCTTATACAACAAAACAAGCAGGCAGAAAAGCAGCTTTTGAACAGCCTGGCAAATGAAGCCATCGAATCTTTAAAAAGGCCGGAGGTTTTAAAAGAAGGATTAAAGCTTACCAAAGCAATAAGCCAGGAGGCGTTTGTTTAATACAGGCATTGGCAAAAAGCTATATGCCTGTATAGTTTTGCGGCGTAATTTTTTTCAGTTCTTTTTTTATTGAAGCGTTTATTTTAAGCCCGTCAATAAATTTATGAATAGATGTTTTATTAATCGCCGCATTACCGCGTGTTAACGCTTTCAGCGCCTCGTAAGGGTTTGGATAATTTTCCCTTCTTAAAATGGTTTGAATAGCTTCGGCCACAACCGCCCAGTTGTCTTCAAGGTCGTCATTCAGTTTTTGTTCATTCAGCAGCAGCTTGTCCAATCCTTTTTCAATTGACCGTATTGAAATAAGCGTGTGTGCAACAGGGACACCGAGATTTCTTAAAACAGTAGAATCAGTGAGGTCTCTTTGCAAACGGCTTACAGGCAGCTTTGCAGCAAAATGTTCAAATATAGCATTGGCCATTCCCAGGTTTCCTTCTGCATTTTCAAAATCAATCGGGTTTACTTTATGCGGCATGGCCGATGAGCCTACTTCATTCTTCTTTACCTTCTGTTTAAAATATTCCATGCTTATATACATCCACATATCGCGGCATAAATCAATCAGAATATTATTAATGCGTTTTATGCCATCAAAATAAGCTGCGAAATAATCGTAATGTTCAATTTGTGTGGTGTGTTGAAGGCGCTGCATGCCGAGGCTTTCTATAAATTCATTGCCAAATTTTAACCAGTCAGTTTTTGGAAATGCAATTTTATGTGCATTAAAATTGCCGGTGGCTCCGCCGAATTTTGCTGCAACCGGAATTTCGGATAATAGTTGCACCTGGTTTTGCAAACGTTCAACAAAAACCATAAACTCTTTTCCGAGTTTTGTTGGCGATGCAGGCTGCCCGTGTGTGTGGGCCAGCATTGGAATGTTTTTCCAGCTTTCAGCAAGCGTGTTTATTTTTTTCTGGAGATTGATAACAGCAGGCAGATATTCCTGTTCCAAACAGTTTTTCCAACTTAGCGGTATAGCTGTATTATTAATGTCCTGTGAAGTGAGCCCGAAATGCACCCATTCCTTTTCAGCAGCAATGCCTGTTTTCTCCATTTCCTGTTTCAGAAAATATTCAACGGCTTTCACATCATGATTGGTAACTGCCTCAATTTGTTTTATTTGTTCAGCATCACCCAGGCTAAAGTTTTCTGCAATGGCATTCAGTTTTTGTTTCGTCTTTGCATCGAGCTTAAAAAACTTTTTTTCAGACAGAAAAATAAAATAACGTATTTCAATAAGCACGCGGTATTTAATTAAAGCATACTCTGAAAAATATTCATCAAGTTGTGCAACCTGCTTGCGATAGCGGCCATCAACCGGGGAAATGGCAGTAAGATTATTAAGTTCCATAATTTGTCAGTCCATCGTCAATGGCCAATATCAACAGCATCTTTTTTAACTATTGACTGTTGACTATCGGCTGCCGACTGTTTATTTTTGCACGCAAAATTAATTTAAACAATTGAAGAAGATTAAAGTTGGGGCAGTAAGTTATCTTAATACAAAACCTTTATTATTTGGAGTAGAACATTCAGCCGGGTTAATGCAGCAAATTGAACTCATAAAAGAGTATCCTTCCAAAATAGCAAGACAATTGGTTGATGGCGACATTGATGTGGGCCTTGTGCCAGTAGCAATAATACCACAGTTAAAAGAATATCATATTGTTTCAGATTATTGTATTGGCGCGGAAGGCAATGTGGCTTCCGTTTGTTTGTTCAGTGATGTGGAAATAGATAAGGTTGAAAAAGTTTTGCTCGACTATCAAAGCAGAACTTCAGTTAACCTTTTTAAAGTATTGCTGAAAAATCACTGGAAAAAAAATATTGTGATGGAAGATGCGCAAAAAGATTTTTCAGAAGACATTAAAGGTACAACGGCAGGCGTTTTAATTGGCGACCGGGCATTGAAGCAAAGAAAGAAATCAAAATTTATTTATGATCTTTCCGGCGAATGGATAGCCATGACAGGTTTGCCGTTTGTGTTTGCAGCCTGGATAGCTAATAAGGAATTGCCTGCAGATTTTCTTAAATTATTTAATGAAAAAAATGCAGAAGGCATTAATAACATTGATGCTGTATTGCAGAATGTTTCCTGTGATTTCTATGATATGCATACGTATTACACGCAGAATATTTCTTATAAAGTTTCAGAAGAAAAATTAAAAGGGATGCATTTATTCCTTGAACTGTTGCAAAAACTTTAATTGTTTTTTACATTTGAAGCTACTCGCCTATGCTTCTACGAAAACTGTTGCTGTTTTTTTTGCTTGCTGCATTCATAAATACCAATGCACAAAAGAGATATAATACTGATAGTTTAAAGCAGGTTGTGTTAGCGGCCCGCTATCATTTTGGGTTTATGTTTGCCCACAGTGTTCATGTAGAAAATGTAAAAGGTGTGAATCCTTATGGTTTTGAACTGGAGTATTCGCATTTACATACTGATAGTATTATAAAGAACAGGTACAATTCTTATCCGCGTACCGGCTTCAGCTTTACTTACACAAATTATAACCGTAATTTCTTAGGACAGGCTTATGCCTTATCTTATTTTGTTGAACCAAATTTTCGTGTTGGCAATAGTTTAAAATTATTGCTGCGTGCAAGCGGCGGGCTGGCTTATTTTACCAATCCTTATGATGAAATTAAAAACCCTTTCAATCATAGTTACAGCACGCATATTAACAGCTATCTCCAGTTAAACCTTGGCCTTTCTTATCCTGTCAGTAAACATTTTGCTTTATATGGAATGGGTGGTTTTTTTCATGCTTCGAATGCAGGATTTAAAGAACCGAATGCTGGTGTAAACTATATCAATGCATCCATCGGGTTGCAGTATTATGCTTATTCCACCCGGCTGCCTGTGTACAAACATGCAAGTGATACTTCGTGGCGCCATCAGCCCATGCATTTTGAAGCAGCCGTATTTTATTCACCCAAAAGCGGGTATAAAAGAGATACGTCTGCTGCAAGAAATTTTTTAATAGGAACATCTGTTACAGCCATAAAGCAAATAAGCAATATTGATGCGCTAACTGCCGGTGCAGAAATTTATTATGATGATGGTTTGCGCAGTACAAAAGAATATGTTGTTGGCGATACTTCTTCTAACACCTTTGCAGGTTTATTAATTGGCCACAGGTTTTTATTGAACAGGTTTACATTTAGCCAGGAGCTTGGCTTTTATATTCATAAGCAAACAAAAGTTTACAACACAACATACCGCGATTTGTATCACACAATTTATCATCGCTGGGGATTAACGTATAACATAAAAAACAGGTGGTCAATAGGTATAAATCTTTTGGCACATAAGCAGGTGGCTGATTTTATTGACGGAAGGCTTATATACAGGTTGAAATAAAATGTTTACCTGAACAGGCCTGCTGCAATGCCATCTGCAAACAACTTTCCTTTTGATGTAAGTATTAACGCATCGTTTTTTCTTTCCAGCAAATGTTGCCGGATAAACCTTTGTGCATCTTTAATAATACCGGCTGTAATTTCTTTATCTGATAACAATTCAAGATGAGGCAATACAATGCCTTCATTTGTTCTTAACGCCGTCATTAAATATTCATTAATTTTTTGGGTTGATGAAAGCTCTTCTTTTTCAAACGGCACGATATTTTTATTAATGCTTTCAATATATAATGCGTTGTTGGAAATGTTCCATTGTCTTGTATTGCCATTAAAGGAATGTGCCGAAGGCCCTAAACCAAGGTAGTGTTTTCCCTGCCAGTAACTGCTATTGTGCCTGCTTTTGAAACCAGGTTTTGCAAAATTTGAAATTTCATAATGCTCATATCCTTTATTTGCGGCCCATTGCATCAATAATTCAAATTGAATGCTTTGCTTTTCTGCATCAACATCTTTCTTTTTCTGCAAATCAATCATTTTTTTTAGTGCCGTATTTGGCTCAACTGTAAGTGCATAGCAGGAAAGATGCGGAATGTTTAATTCCTGCGCTGTTTCAAGGTTTTGCAGCCATTGTTCATTGGTTAAATCAGGTGTGCCGTAAATAAAATCTGTTGAAATATTTGTAAACCCATTTTGCATGGCAAGCTTAAGGCTTTCATAAGCCTGCTGTGCATTATGGGCGCGGTTCATCCATTGCAGGTCGGCTTCTAAAAAACTTTGTGTGCCAATGCTCAGCCGGTTTATACCCGCGCTTTTCCATGCTAATAATTTATGTGCAGTTATATCATCAGGATTTGCTTCCAGTGTAATTTCTGCATCAGGCTCAACATCAAAAATTGAAAACATTTTATCCATTAATAAATTAATATCATCCGGCTGCAGCAGCGATGGCGTTCCGCCACCGAAATAAATTGTTTCAATTTTTTCTTTCAGGTATTCATGCCTTAATATTATTTCATGGGCAATTGCATTTATCATTTGCGGCAGCAGCTTTTGCGAAACAGAGAAATGAAAATTGCAATAGTGACAGGCTTTTCTGCAAAAAGGGATATGAATATAAATGCCTGCCATTGTGTTTTAATAAAGTTGTTTAGGATAAATGCCCGCTGCAAAAATAGTTTAATAAAAATTTAGGCGATGAATGTATAAATGTGCATGCTTGTTTGTTTGGGTAAATTACTTTTGCGCATTCTTTTGAAACATTTATCAGCAATATTATTTTTTTTGATGCTGCCTGTTTTCCTGTTGGCACAGGATACAGGAAGCCGTAAAAAAATTAATGACACCAATGCTCGCAGAACATTGCATGACACCATTATTCCCGGCAAACTAACGGATACGGGCATTCGCAAAAAAAAGAATGATACAGGTATTCAGAAAAAGCTGAATGATACAAGTATCCGAAAGAAAGCGGCTGATACTGTTCAAACGAACCAAATAAAAAAGAATGCTGCAACGCTTAAAGATTCTGGTACGAAAGCTTCTGTTAAGAAAATTGATTCAGTTAAAGATTCAACGCGTGTATTAATAATTAAACCAAATAGTGCAGATTCATTACAGCGCGATTCGCTGCAAAGAGATTCGCTTAAACATGATTCGATAAGGCTGGCTGCAATAGCTGCTGCAAAAAAAGATTCAGCCCCAGCCAAAAAAATTAAGTTAATGCCCGGCATAGAGAAAGCTGCTACTAACTCTGATGAAATTTTTTATATCCTCATTTTTATCCTGTTCTTTCTTTCACTTATAAAAGCTGCATTTCCCAAATATTTCGACAGCATTTTTACATTGTCTTTCCAGGCAACTTTCAGGCAAACACAAACACGGGAGCAAATGGCGCAAAACTTTTTTCCTGCCTTTATGCTGAACATATTGTTTGCTTTATGCGGTGGCATTTTTATTACTTTATATGCCGGGTCTGAAAAATGGTCATCACTGCCTTTTTGGGAATTATTTGTTTATTCTACAGGCATTTTATTATTGGCATACAGCGTAAAATATCTTGTTATAAGTTTCACAGGCTGGGTATTTAATGCAAAGGAAGCGGCCACAGAATACAGGTTTGTTGTTTTTCTTGTAAACAAACTGCTTGGCATACTGGTTATACCGCTTTTGTTTTTAATAGCTTATTCAAGCGACGGAATAAAAAGCATAGCCATAACAATAGTGTTATGCCTGGTAGTTTTTTCGCTGGCAGTAAGATATATTGTTTCATTAGCCCGCATCCGCAAAAACCTTAGTGTAACCGCGTTTCACTTTTTTGTTTACCTTTGCGCTGTGGAAATAATACCGTTGCTTGTCATTTACAAGGTTTTATTTCAGCAAACCAGCATTAGATAAATTATTATATAAATCGAGCACTACGCATGATTAAAAACGGTGAAAAGAAATCTACTGGTAAAGGATCCGTACAAGTTTTAATTACTCAGCCAAAGCCCGAGAGCGAAAAATCTCCCTACTTTGAATTAGAACGCAAGTATTCAGTTAAGTTAACTTTCCATCCATTTATAAAACTTGAAGCTATTTCAGCAAGGGAGTTTCGTAAGCAGAAGATTGATATAAATGTATATTCAGCAATAATATTTACAAGCCGCAATGCTATAGATCATTTTTTCAGGATGTGTGATGAAATGAAGGTTTCTATTAGCCAGGACAATAAATATTTCTGCATTACTGAGGCTGTGGCACTCTATCTTCAGAAATTTATTCTTTACCGCAAACGCAAGGTTTTTTATGGCACCGATGGTACCAATAAAAGCATGTTTGATGTAATTAATAAACATAAAGAGAACGAGAAATTTTTATATGTGTGCAGTGAAAATCAGCAGGACAATGAAATTGTAGGCTGGTTGAAAAATAATAACTGCGATTTTCAGCTTGCATTCATGTACCGCTCCGTGAGCAACGATGTTCGTGTGGTGATGGACTCTAATAGTTTTGATATTATCTGTTTTTTTACGCCAAGCGGTATTCGCAGCCTTTTTGATAACTATCCAAAGTTTATACAAAACGGAACTTTAATAGGTGCCTTTGGAAACAACACTGTTAAAGCCGGCGAAGCGGCGGGTTTGGAGGTTGAGATTAAAGCTCCGGCGCCACAAACTCCAAGCATGATTTCTGCATTGGATAATTATCTTTCTTCCAAATCAAAAAAGAAGTAAGAACTCTATAAAGCTTTAAAAGATCCCGTTAAAGCGGGATTTTTTATTTTTAGAAGAAACGGATTCAACATGACTCAGCATAAATACACCAATAATCTTATAAACGAAACAAGCCCTTATCTGCTGCAGCATGCGCACAATCCTGTAAACTGGTATGCCTGGGGTGAAGAAGCGCTTAAAAAAGCAAAGGAAGAAAATAAGCCGGTATTGGTTAGCATTGGTTATTCTGCCTGCCATTGGTGCCATGTTATGGAACGCGAAAGTTTTGAGGATGAAGCAACCGCGCAGATAATGAACGAGAACTTTATTAATATTAAGATAGACAGGGAAGAAAGGCCGGATATTGATCATATTTATATGGATGCCGTACAGGCGCTTACAGGCAGTGGCGGATGGCCGCTAAATGTTTTTTTAACACCAGGCCTGATGCCATTTTATGGCGGAACCTATTTTCCTCCAAAACCAATGATGAACCGCAATAGCTGGCAGCAGGTTTTGTTGGCCATTTCCAAGGCTTATAATGAAAGAAGCGGTGATATAACCAAACAGGCAGAAACGCTTACACAGCATTTGCAGAAAGCCAATAGCCTGGATTTAAATAATGCAGCTCCTCCAATAGGTAAAACAACAACAAATGCAATTGCAGAGAACCTTATAAAAGTTGCAGATGGGGAATGGGGCGGTTTTGGGCAGGCGCCAAAATTCCCGCAAACATTTTCTATATTGTTTTTGCTCCGTGATTATTTCTTTTCCGGGAATGAGCGGTCATTAAAAACAGCGCTATTATCCCTTGATAAAATGATGATGGGCGGCATTTACGATCATCTTGGCGGGGGTTTTTGCCGGTATAGTACCGACAGGCGCTGGCAAATTCCGCATTTTGAAAAAATGCTGTACGACAATGCTTTGCTGATTGATGTTTATACAGAAGCTTATCAAGTCACAAAAAATAATGCCTACGCAAAAGTTGTAGCCGAAACAATCGGTTTTGTTGAAACTGAATTAACTGATCCTGAAGGTGGATTTTACAGTGCACTTGATGCAGACAGCGAAGGCGTTGAAGGAAAATATTATGTGTGGAACAAACAGGAAATTGATGAACTTCTGGGGGAAGACAGTGAAATATTTTGCCAGGTATTTAATATTTCAGAAACAGGTAATTGGGAAGACGCCAATATTTTGTGGCAACCTGAAACCCCGGAAGCAGTAGCAGCTTCCCTGGGAATAAATAAAGAGAAACTTGCATTTCTACTTGAAAATGCGAAAGGAACTTTATTAAAGGCAAGGCAAAAACGTGTAAAGCCGGGGTTGGATAATAAAGTGCTGCTATCGTGGAATGCGTTGATGTTGACTGCTTTATGCAAAGCTTACGCTGCATTCGGCAATGAGGCCTATTTAAATCTCGCCCAAAATAATATTGCTTTTATTGAGAAATACCTGTTTCATTCAAGCGATAGCGTCTTATTGCATAGCTGGAATAAAACGGCCAACCCGCAACCTGCTTTTGCAGATGATTATGCCGCACTCATAAAAGCATATATCTTGCTGGCACAGGTAACCGCAAATAATGATTATTTATTGAAAGCCAAAACTTTATGTGAAAAATGCATTGAGCTTTTCAGCGACAGGGATAACCGCTTTTTTTATTTTACTCCTGTTAACCAAAAAGATGTGCTGCTTCGAAAGATTGAGTTATATGATGGCGCCACACCTTCCGGCAACGCATTGATGGCTGAAAATCTGCTCAAACTTTCCGTTTATTTTGATTTGCCCGAATGGAGGAAACGGTCGGAAGATATGATTCTGTATATAGGCAACTTCGCCGGGAAATACCCGGTTTCTTTCGCCAGATGGAATTTAAATATGCTTTTATTAGTATATGGTTTGAAAGAAATTGTGGTAATGGCGGAAGGTTATACTACTTTGGTAAAGAAAATTTTGAGGGAGCACATTCCTTTAAAGGTTATACAGGGTGCCGGCCAGCCGGACGAAGAATGGCCTTTGCTTAAGGGAAAAGTAATTTTACCAAATCAAACTAAAATATATATTTGTGAAGATTATAACTGTCTTCAACCTGCAGGCAGCTTTGAGGAATTTAAGAATCAATTAATTAAAGATTTATAACAAAAAGTTTCAACCAACAAAATAATTTGTGTTATTAAGCGTTGATATTTCTTATGCAGAGCCGGATAAAAATAATTTTAACATCTGCAATTGATAATCATATTCAAAAATTTGCCAGAAACAAGGAAAACGGATGAAAAACCAAAGCTTTGTAATATTACTTCTTGCTGCTTTATCAACAGCTGTGGTTAGTTGTAATAAATCGGGAAAGTCGAAATCAATCGCTGGTGATGGTCAGTTGCATGGTGTGGCGCCTGCTGCAAGAAGCAGTATGACGCGGCCGCTTGGCATGTCTTATATTCCGCCGGGTACATTTCACATGGGGCCCAGCGATGAAGATGTGAATTATAACTTCACTGCACGCAATAAACAAGTTTCTATCAGCGGGTTTTGGATGGATAAAACAGAAATTACCAATAATGAATATCGCCAGTTTGTTTACTGGGTAAGGGATTCGCTTGCAGCCGTTCGCTTAGGATTTATGAAAACGGGAACAGGCGGCGATACTGCAATTGACTGGAAAAGAGCCGCCTCCATTAAATGGGGCGATAAGGGAACCCTCGAAAAACTGAACGATCTTATTCTCACTCCTGATAACAGGTTATATGGTAAAATGGATATAGACCCTGATATGATTGTTTACAATGTTCAGGGTTTTAATTTAAAAGAAGCGGCAAAAAGGGAAAATGCAGGCCGTCCGCGTAAAGATTTCATCTATCGCTATAATCAAAAAATTTACCCCGATACATTATGCTGGATGAGGGATTTCTCTTATTCCTATAATGAACCGATGACCAAAAGATATTTCGCCCACCCTTCTTACGGCGAATATCCGGTAGTAGGCGTAAACTGGAAACAGGCAAATGCTTTTTGCCACTGGCGCACCCATTATCTCAACAGTTATCTGGAAGGTCATAAAAAAGCGCCGGAAAGCGATTTCCGCCTGCCGTCAGAAGCAGAGTGGGAATATGCAGCAAGAGGCGGCCGCACACAATCTATGTTTCCATGGGGTAATTATTATTTGAGAAATAAGAAAGGGTGTTTGCTGGCCAATTTTAAACCTGGCCGCGGCAATTATCCTGAAGATGGTGGTTTTTATACAGTTAGGGCAGATAGCTACTGGCCAAACGATTTTGGCTTATATAATATGGCCGGTAATGTTTCTGAGTGGACAAACTCTTTGTTTTATGAAGGTTCGTATAATTTTCAGCACGACATGAACCCGGATGTTCAGTGGAATGCGCTGGATACAGATCCTCCAAGCATGAAACGCAAGGTAATAAGGGGCGGAAGCTGGAAGGATGTTGGTTTTTATCTTCAAACCAGCACCCGGCAGTATGAATATCAGGATACCACCAAATCTTATATAGGGTTCAGGTGTGTTATCGATCTTCCGGCACAATACAGGAAATAGTAAAAATTCAATATCATATAAAAAGGTAAAACCCTTCAATAAAAAATAAAGTTATGGCAGCCGCAATTCCTCCAAAAGTTAGCAGAGTCGTTGACATCTTTGTATCCATAGCAGCAGCAGTTGTTATATGGGGTGCATTACAAAAATTATTACATACCGCATCAGCAGATTTCTTCCTGAAACTGGGTTTGGGCACTGAAGCTGCGGTATTCCTGGTATATGGCATATTATATATGTATTATCCGGCTATAGACGATCACCAGGTAAAGCTGGCTGGCGCTGCGGCCGCGGTGCCACAGGGAAACCCCGCATTAAAAACGATGGAAAAAATGCTTGAAGAAGCAGATATTACGCCTGCAAACCTGGGCAAGCTGAGCGCCGGTTTTCAGAAATTGGGCACCACCGTTGAAAAAATGGGTGAAATAAGCGACGTGGTAAAAGCCACCGGCGATTATACCCAAAAAACAAAAGAAGCAGCGCAGGCGCTCGATGCCGTTAAAAGCGCATATTCCGGCATGGCCAATTCAGCTAACTCATTCAACAATGCTTCTGAGGGCGCTAAAGTGTTTCATGAACAAATCCAGGTTTTAACGAAGAACTTATCTTCTTTAAATACTATTTATGAGTTGGAATTACAGGAAAGCAATAATCATCTTAAAGCGCTTAACCAGTTTTACGGAAAGCTGAATGAAGCCTCCAATGCCATGAATACAACAGCTACGGATGCAATAAAAGCCAAAGAGCAAATTGCAACGCTGGCAAATAACCTTGGCAGGTTAAACCAGATATATGGCAATATGATTAGCGCAATGCAGGGTGCAAAGGCATAATAATTTCAACTTTAAACAAATTACAGATACTGATTTTTTATGGCATTACCTAAAGAGCCACGGCAAAAAATGATCAACCTGATGTACATAGTGCTTACAGCATTGCTGGCGCTAAATGTATCGGCTGAGATTTTGAATGCTTTTAAAACAGTTGACCATAGCTTAACGGCAGCAAGTGCAACTATAGAACAAAAAAATAAAAACATTTTTGCAGCATTTAATGAGGCTTTAAAAGATGAGAGTACAAAAACCCGTGCAAATGAATGGTTTCCTCTGGCACAACAGG
The DNA here is from genome assembly GCF_900115755.1 of Parafilimonas terrae. Classification (GTDB taxonomy): domain Bacteria; phylum Bacteroidota; class Bacteroidia; order Chitinophagales; family Chitinophagaceae; genus Parafilimonas; species Parafilimonas terrae. The sequence goes on along the minus strand of NZ_FOXQ01000005.1, from coordinate 58,007 downwards.
CACAAACAAGGTCCGAGAGCGTAATAAATTATATAAGGGGATTGAAAGACAGGGTATTACATGCAGCAGAATGGAACCCGGAAGACAGTACTTTTAAAGAAGATGACCTGGAGGCTGCTACAAGGGTAATGACTGACCCGGGAAAGGCCGGCGATTCATTACATATTGAGCTGGGAAAATTAAGGTCTGAACTATTGGGAATGATCACAGACCCCGTGGCAAGGAAGAGGTTTGAGGCATCATTACCTATTGATACCACTATCTTCAAAACAAATAATAAGGCTAATCAGAAAGACTGGTCTGCCTCTTATTTTTATATGACACCGGCAGTAGCCGCCGTAACCATCCTCAGCAAATTTGAGAATGATGTTAAGAACAGCGAAGCCATGATGGTGGATTATTTTTACCAGCAGGTTGGCGCTGTAAAACAGGTGTTCAATACTTATCAGCCGCTGGTTGGGCAAAGCTCAAGTTATGCCATGCCTGGCCAGGAAATAACCATTACCGCTGGCATTGGTGCTTATAATAATAGCCCTGAAACTCAGCCTAAAGTAACGATTGATGGGGCTACTGCCTCATTAAATGCAAATGGTGTAGCCGAATATAAGTTCACTGCAGGTAGCGCGGGTTCTTACACAAAGCATGTTGTGATTTCTTATTTTAACCAGGCTACAGGCAAACAGGAGCAGGCAACTTATGATGTACCTATTACGGTGGGTTCTCCAACAGGTGCTAGTGTAAGTGCAGATGCAGTGAAAGTATTTTATAGAGACCTGGATAATCCAGTTACTATAAGTGGCGGGAGTGTTGGTGATGAAAAGGTACATGTGAGCATGAGCAATGGAACCCTGACAAAAACAGGTGCTGGAAAATATATTGTTCGTCCCGGAAAAGCTGGAACGCCCGCAGTTATAACCGTTAATGCAGACGGAAAGGCAAGCAGCTTTGAATTTAAGGTGAAAGATGTTCCCGATCCAATCGGTAAAGTGGGAATAAATAAAGGCGGACGTATGCGTGTAAATGATTTTAAAGCGCAGCCTGGCGTTCGTGCAGATTTAGAGAACTTTATATTTGAAGGAGTAAAATTTAATGTTACAGGTTATACAATTGTTTTAACCGGGGCAGGGTTCCCGCAGTTACAGTTCAGGGATGTAAAAGGTGCAAGCTTTTCTCCCATACAAGACTTGATTGAGAAGTGCAGGCCGGGTTCTACTGTTACGATTGATAACATTGCTGCTGCCGGTCCAGGTGGAACAAGAATATTGCCGCCAATTGTGTTTAACTTATATTAATTAAGATATTATGAAGCGTATTGCAGTTATATTGTTGTTGGCCTTTGCGCTTTGTGCGGCTAATTATGCCGATGCACAAAGGCCTGTTCAACGCAGGAACAATTATGGCGCGCCGGAGCAGCAGGCAACTCAGCAGAATAATTCTGATCCGGATACCAGTATAAACGGGAATAATCAAACTCCCTCTAATTATGGCAGTCCTGATAACAATGCCGGTGTTGGTATTGATACTACATTGCCTATGGAGGTTATACAAAGCAGCAATAACGGGTTATTGGACAGCACAAAAATGTCTTTACGTACTGATGGCATTTTTGAAAAAAACCTTATCAGGGAAAGAATACCACTTCCTTATGAGAATATAAGGGAAGATGATGCTGTTTATGTAGTGAGGGTTTGGCGGGAAATTGATGCAAGGGAAAAAATGAACCAGACATTCCGGTATGCGGGTGTTGAAGATAATGGCAGCCAACGCTTTATTTCTATTCTTTTAAAAGCTATAAAAGACGGCACTGTAACTGCATTTAGTGCAGATGACGACAGGTTTACAACACCTATTACAGCCGATGATGCCATTAATGCTTTTGGCGGCGGTTCTGATACGGTAAAAGTTTATGATGATGATGGTAACGTTAAAGGCTACCAGGTGCGTGCAAAGGCAACAGACCCGGATTCTATTTATAAATTCCGCCTGAAAGAAGAATGGGTGTTTGATAAGGAAAGCAGCAAGCTTTATGTAAGAATTATTGGAATTGCACCGGTAATTCCCTACAAGTTATCAACCGGTGATGTAATTGCCAACAGCGACAGGCCGGTTTGGTGGGTTTACTATCCCGACCTCAGGCCGATACTTGCCAAGTATAATGTATATAATGCAAAAAACATGAGTGCCGGCATGACGTGGGAAGAACTGTTTGAAAGCAGGCTGTTCACCAGTTATATTGTTCAATCTACTATTGATAATCCTTATAACCTGCCTTTATCTGCTGTATATCCAAACAATACTTTGTTCAGATTACTGCAGGGCGATAAGATTAAGGATAAGATATTTAACTATGAGCAGTCGCTGTGGAGCTATTAATAAAATAAAATTAAACTTATTATAAAAAAAATTGATAAAAGAGAAAGTTGTTACATACATTTGTAACGGTTTTTCATAGGATATTGGATTTTAAAACGGGGCCGGATTTTCATCCGGCCCCCTTTAATTAAAATAAGCCTTAATAATTTCAGCTTTCGATTTGCCTACGGCACTTTGCAATTCATCAAACGATGCTTCTTTTATTTTCTTTACCGATTTAAATTGCTGCAGGAGCAATGTTGCTGTTTTTTCACCAATGCCTTCAATATTTTCCAATTCATTTTTAAAAGTTCCTTTTGAACGTTTATTGCGATGAAATGTAATGCCAAAACGATGCACTTCGTCGCGTATTCTTCTTATAAGGTTAAGGCCTTCGCTGTTCCATGAAAGTTTTATAGATTCTGTATCGCCGGGAAAGAAAATCTCTTCCTCATTTTTTGCAAGCCCAACAACAGTGAGTTTTCCTTCCAGGTTTAATTCATGAATGCTTTCCATTGCAGCGCTTAACTGCCCTTTGCCGCCATCAATAATCACCAGTTGCGGCAATGGCTGCTCTTCATTTATTAAACGCCTATATCTTCTGAAAACAACTTCTTTCATGGTAGCAAAATCATTAATGCCCTTTACTGTTTTCACATTAAAATGCCTGTAATCCTTTTTGCTTGGTAACCCGTTTTTAAAACAAACCATTGCAGATACAGGATAACTTCCCTGGAAGTTGGAATTATCAAAGCATTCAATATGTGCAGGCAATTCTTTTAAACCAAGGCTTTGCTGAAGCTCCAGCAAAACTTTATGCTGCGCTTCATTATTTTGTTCAAGGTGCAATGTCTTTTGCCTTCTTAATTCCTGCCTGAAATATTGCACATTCGTTTGCGACAGTTCTACCAACTTAAGTTTATCTCCGCCTTTTGGCACTGTTATAATGGTATCTTCTCCGGGATAATCAATCGCAAATGGAACTACTATCTCTGCAGCTGTACTGTTGAAATTTTCCCTTAACTGTGCAATGGCAAAAACCAGTATATCGCTTTCAGTTTCTTCAAGCCTTGCCTGCAATTCTACGGTATGTGTTTGAATGATTGTTCCGTTTTGAACCATCAAATAATTTACAAATGCAACATCTGCTTCTTTAACTATACTGAAGACATCCACATTGGTTAAATGCCTGCTTACCACAACGGAACGTGCCTGGTATTTTTCAAGATGGTCAATTTTTTTACGGATCATTTCGGCTTTTTCAAAATCAAGGTTAGCCGAATATTCATTCATGATGATTTTATATTTTGAAATTACAGGCGCCATATTTCCCTTAAGTAACTGGCGCACCTGCATAAGGCCTTCGGTATAATCTTCCTGCGACTGCAATCCCTCGCAAGGCCCTTTACAATTGCCTAAATGATATTCAAGACAAACCTTAAATTTTTTTCTTTCTATATTTTGTTGGGTAAGATTAAGCTTGCAGGTACGCAGCGGAATGTATTGCCGTATAAAGTTTATAAGTTCTCTTACCTTGCCTGCTGAAGTAAAGGGCCCTAAATATTCAGAGCCGTCGTTTATCCTTTTTCTTGTAAGAAAGATGCGTGGAAAAGGTTCTTTTTTTATAATGATATACGGATAAGATTTATCATCTTTTAAATTGATATTAAACCTTGGCTGAAATTCTTTTATCAGCGAATTCTCCAGCAGGAATGCATCCTGTTCAGAATGAACAATTGTAAATTCTATGCGGTGAATGCGGTTAACAAGTTCATGCGTTTTATAGCTGGTAAATGTTTTAGTGAAATAAGAGCTTACCCTTTTTCTTATATTTTTTGCTTTTCCCACATATAGCAATTCATTATCGTTGTCGAAGTATTTATAAATACCCGGCTTATTGGGAAGCGATGATGAAATTGCCTGAAATGCTTTTGCATCCATAGTTTGCAAAAGTAATTCACCGAATAAAGAATAATGCTACAGGCATTGTTAAGGCTTGAATGCAGTTGAAAATAACAGGAAGTTTGACAGCGTTTTCCGGAACTTATTTAAGTTGTTTTACAACGCCGATCTTCACACCATAGTTGAGCAGGTATTCCTTGTTAGGATATTTGTCCACAAGGGAAGGCAGCATTTGATAACGTAACTGAGGGCCAATCTGCCAGCGATAACTTCCGGTAGTATAACCCAGGAATGTTTCAAGATTGGCATTTACATTCCAGTTGCGCACATAGGCAGACCCGTCAGTATAATTTTTATAATTTGAAGAAATGATAAGAGGTTGTTTGTCGAATGTATAAGTTGGCTGAATAGCAGTTCCTAAACCCCAGGTAAACCTGCCACGGTTTAAAATATTCCATTCTATACCTACAGGCATTGATAATTGAAAATAACGGTTTTTAATAGTAAGCGGCCTGGTGCCTGAAACACTTCTTAAACTGGATACTGTGTTAACCGTACTTGAATATGCGCCTTCGTCCAATACAACGGCTGCAGGCTCATCTTTGTAAGAAAATGCGTTTATCTTATACTGGCTTATATTAAACTGAAAGCCTCCTGTGAGTGTAAATTTATTGTTCAGCTTATAGCCAAGGCCTAACCCTGTTTCGTAACCAAGCGCGGGACTATGGTTAATAGCAATTGAAGGATCAATGCGAAGGTCAGACTGTAAAGAGGCGCTTGAACTTTGCTTAACGGGCTCCCTGTTTTCTTTAATTCTGCGGTAGCTTACAGCAGGCGCTATATAAAACCTGAAATCGAATTTTGATGAGCCTTTGCCAAGATCTTTTAAAGAAGGCAGCAGGTCCTTATGCTCCGGCAAAACCCTTAGGTCAAGATAATCATAATTAAAATCATTTTTGCCGGACAGAAAGAATGCAGCACCGCCTGTAGAAGCAGGCAAAGGGTCTGAATTTAGTATGCCCCTTAACCTTGAAGTAACATTGAAAAAGTAATTGTCAATATTCCTGAATGTAAATGAAGGCGAAGTTTCGTTTGTGCCGGCGTTTGTTGCAACGCTGTTCCTTTCAGCAATAATTACTGGCTTTACGCTTCCCGAAGTTTCAGGCGTTGAGTAAGCATTAGCATGTTGAATATTGGCAACTGTAATATTGGTTCCTGTTATTTTTATCTGATCTTCAATTGCAGCTAATTGCAAAGCAATGGCATTATCAATCCTTATTTTTTCTGCAACGGTGTTTATAGAGCGGGCAGTAAGCTGTTCTACTGCATAGTTATTGGCGAGTTGAGTGTTGTCTTTTGCCTGATCATTTGCTTTGCTTATTTCATCCTGTGGGCTTTGCAATGAAAATGCAAAGTTTGGTGTTATGGCATCAGGAGCCGGCTTATTAAGAAGCGTGCCTATTAAAAGCCCTGAAATAATCAATACGGTAAAAACAGAAAGCGCCGGCCATTTTTTTGGTGTATGCACTTTGCCACGTATGTTTTGCCAAACACGGTCAGAAGGATACATCCTGTGGCTGCTTACCTGATCTTTAAGGTATTCTTCAAAATCGTCCCTATCGTTAGAGTCGTGCATTGCTCCTTTTATAATGTTCAGTACTACTTAAAAGCTGCGGTTAGAGAATATGTTTCAGCAGGCTTTTCAATAATTTTCTTTTTAATAAGAATTGTTTCCAGCATTGTTTTGGCCCTGGTGCATTGGCTGCGGCTTGTGCTTTCTTCTATATCCAGCATCTGTGCAATTTCTTTATGACTGTAACCCTCAATTGCATATAGGTTTAAAACAGTTCTGTAACCAATTGGCAACAGCCTTATGCATTCAACCACCTGGCGCACCATCATTAAAGAAGGAACAGTTTCTTCTTTCACCTGCACATCTGTAACATAAGCAAGATCGAGGCTTTCATTGAACTTCTTATGCTTTTTCAAAAAGTTGATGCAGGTATGAACTATTATTCTTCTTATCCATCCTTCAAAAGAACCAGAATTGCGGAAAGACTTTATTTGTGTAAACACTCTTATAAAGCCTTCCTGCAGCATGTCTTCAGCATCTTCCCGTTTTTGTGCGAAACGATAACAAACCGAAAGCATTTTGGGACTGTACCGGTTATACAACTCCCGCTGTGCAACCGGGTCGTTATTTAAACAGCCGGTTAAAATAGATTGTTCCGTCATGCAGGTAATTTAATTACCCACCAAGATAGACAAATTATAAATGCAAAGTGCTGCAAATCACAAATCTTAATGCCTATCGCAGTGGTTTTTAATAAAGAATTTTTTTGAAATTTCTGAAAGTTGTTTGAATATTAGTTTCACCAGTCTCATTACCACCCATGCAATAAAGCAGGTAAGATTAAGCATGGGATAAGTTGCATTAATTCATCTGTAGATATTTGCTCTTCATCATCGCCTCACTATTGTATGTATAAGTCTTTTCATTCAACAACTATTTCATGAAATGCTAACACAAGTTAGGCAGGCTGTTTTGAAGCAGCAAATTTTCTTTCACCAATTTGCTGGCGCCACATGGCATAGTATAAGCCTTTTTCTTCCAGCAATTCATAATGAGAGCCTGTTTCAACTATACGGCCTTTTTCAAGCACATAAATCCTGTCGGCATGCATAATGGTGCTTAACCTGTGTGCAATTAAAACAGTTACCTGTTCTTTCATTTCCGATATCTGCTTTATGGTTGAAGTTATTTCTTCTTCTGTTATTGAATCCAGCGAAGAAGTTGCTTCATCAAATATCAGCAAATGTGGCTTGCGCAATAAAGAACGTGCAATGCTCAACCTTTGTTTTTCACCACCGCTTAATTTTAATCCGCCTTCGCCAATTATGGTGCTAATGCCGTTATCAGCTCTTTCCAGTAAGTTCTGGCAACTTGCTTTGTAAAGCGCATCCAGCAGATCTTCATCACTTGCACCGGGGTTTACGAATAAAAGATTCTCTTTTATAGTGCCCGCAAACAATTGTGTATCCTGCGTTACAAAACCAATTTGTTTTCTTAAATCTTCCAGCGCTATATCATTACTGTCAACACCATTATAAAACACATTGCCCGTTTGCGGATGATATAAGCCAACCAGCATTTTTACCAGAGTGCTTTTACCTGCGCCTGAAGGGCCAACAAAAGCAATCGTCTCGCCTTTTTCTGCATTAAAGCTTATGTGGTCAAGCGCTTTGTATTGCGCTGTTTGATGTTTAAATGAAACCTCTTTAAAACTTAATCTTTCAAGGTTGCCGATATGTACCGGTGAAACGGGCATTCTTTCCGCAGGCCTTTTCATTACATTATCAAAATTCATCAGCGAAGCTTCGGCTTCACGGTAAGACATAATAATGTTGCCTATTTCCTGCAACGGGCCAAAAATGAAGAATGAATAAAAAGTAAGTGTCATTACTTGTCCTGCAGTTAATTGTCCCCTGAAAACAAGCCAGGCTAAAGTGAACATAATTACCTGCCGCAAAAAGTTTACAAATGTGCCTTGAATAAAACTCAGCGTTCTTATGCTTTTTACTTTTCGCAGTTCAAGCCCAAGAATTTTATAGGTGTTTTTATTCAGCCGGTCAACTTCCTGGTTGGTTAAGCCAAGGCTTTTTACCAGTTCTATGTTGCGTAGCGATTCTGTTGTTGAACCAGCCAGCGCATTGGTTTCTGTAACAATATTTTTTTGAATGAGTTTTATTTTCCTGCTTAAAAAACTGGTAAGCCATGCAAGCGCTGCAATGCCAAGCGTATAAATGGGCATGATAGACCAGTGCAAACTGAAAGCATAAACACTTACGAAAATAACACCTACTATTATGGCGAATAAAACATTGATGAATGATATGATAAACTTCTCTGTATCGGCCCTTACTTTGGTTAAGATGGAAAGTGTTTCACCGCTGCGCTGGTCTTCAAAATCCTGGTAAGGCAATAGCATGGAATGTTTTAATCCATCGGTAAAAATCTTTGCGCCAAATTTTTGCACAATAACGTTGGTGAAATAATCCTGGAAAGCTTTGGCAATTCTTGATACCATTGCCACGCCCACGAAAATGCCAAGAAAACCAATTACGCCCCATACAAATTCATTGGTTGTTCTTGTGGCAGTTTTAATAAAGTTTTTCTTTGCATCAAAGTATCCTATATCAAACGGGTGCGTAAGAAATTTATCAAAGAATTTCCCGAAGAAATAGGGATCGAGCATGGAAAAGCTTTGATTGATAGCTGCCAGCAACAGCGCTAATGCAACCAGCCATTTATATGGTTTTAAATATTGAAGTAAAATTTTCATTGAACAACTGTTTACTGATGTTTTTAATGAATGTTAGCTAAATGCAATTTCATAAAATTAGCTGAAGGATATTGGTAGTATTGATATTTCAGTGAAGCCTGAGCTGCCGTAAGAAACTACAGTACAAGTGTTGCGACGCAACAGGCAATGCCATGAAATACTATAGCCGGTAATCCAAATAAAAAATAAATGCGCAGCACTTATTTTGTGCTTTAAGGAATTCGCGAAATGAGCGTGCCCTCCTAAACTTACATTCCCGTTTGACGATTCACAATTCACGTCATCACACCAATGCAATATCAAGTACCTGCTGCATGTTTTTCACATAATGAAACGTGATGCCTTTTATAAAATTGCTGTCAATTTCCTTTACATCTTTTTCATTAAGATAGCACATTAAAATTTCACGAAGCCCGGCGCGTTTGGCCGCAAGCACTTTTTCCTTTATGCCGCCCACAGGCAGCACCTGGCCGCGTAATGTAATCTCACCCGTCATGGCGAGATATGGTTTTATTTTACGGCCTGTAAATGCAGATGCCAGCGAGCTCAACATAGTAACTCCTGCGCTTGGCCCGTCTTTTGGGACCGCGCCTTCAGGCACATGTATATGAATGTTTTTCTTGCTGAAAATAGTTGGGTCAATACCGTATTTTTTGGCATTGGCTTGCAGGTAACTAAAAGCCGTTGAAGCGCTTTCTTTCATCACATTACCGAGGTTGCCTGTAAGTTTTAATTCGCCTTTGCCTTCGCTTAAAATAGATTCAATAAAAAGAATATCACCGCCCACATACGTCCAGGCGAGGCCAACTGCAACGCCCGGCATATTAGCTGTTTTATAAATTTCGTTGCTGTATTTCTGCGTGCCTAATATCTTTTCAATATCATTTAAAGATATGGTGGGCGAAACCCTGCCACGCAACGAAAATTCCTTTGCCTTGTTGCGCATAATGGCCGCCAGTTGCCTGTCTAATTCACGCACGCCGCTTTCCCTTGTATAGTTTTCTATAACCTTTTGTAAAACCTTATCGCTTATTTTAAGTTTGGATTTGCCTAAACCATGCGCCTCTTTTTGCTTGGGCACAAGATGGCGCTGTGCTATCTGAATTTTTTCTTCCACGGCGTAACCGCTCAGGTCAATTATTTCCAAACGGTCGCGCAGTGCAGGCTGTATGTTTTGAATATTATTGGCTGTGGCAATGAATAATACTTTGCTCAGATCGTATTCCAGTTCAAGATAATTATCATAGAAAGTATTATTCTGTTCGGGATCTAATACTTCCAGCAAAGCAGAAGAAGGGTCGCCCCGGAAATCAGCGCCAACTTTATCAATTTCGTCCAATACCATTAAAGGATTGGATGATTTTATTTTCCTTATGTTTTGAATAATGCGGCCGGGCATGGCGCCGATATAGGTTTTGCGGTGGCCACGTATTTCACTTTCATCATGCAAGCCGCCTAAACTTACCCGCACATATCTTCTGCCAATGGCATGCGCAATGCTTTTGCCCAGCGATGTTTTGCCAATGCCTGGTGCGCCGGTAAAACAAAGTATCGGGCTTTTCATATCGCCTTTTAATTTAAGAACGGCAATGTATTCAAGAATGCGTTCTTTAATTTTCTTCATGCCATAATGGTCTGCATCCAGCACTTTGGCGGCGTGCTTCAGGTCGTAATTATCTTTTGTATATTCCTGCCATGGCAGGTCAAGCAATAAGTCGAGGTGATTATAAATAACAGAATAATCCGGCGTTGTAGGATGCATTCTTTCCAGCTTGGCAATATTGCTTTTAAACATATCCTTTGCCGCTTCACTCCATTTCTTTGTTTCCGCTTTCTTCTTCATTTCGGCAATTTCCCTTTCGTTGGTATCGCCGCCCAGTTCGTCTTTTATGCTTTTTAACTGCTGCTGCAGAAAATATTCACGCTGCTGTTTATCAATCTCCGTGCGGGTTTTAGTGGTTACCTTATTCTTTAGTTCTGCGAATTGCAGTTCTTTATGTAACAACTCTATCAGTTTTTCTGCACGAAGTGTAAGATCGTCAATCTCCAGCAGGTTTTGCTTTTCGCTTACATCGCTGTTTAAATTGCTGCTTACGAAATTGATGAGAAAAGAAGGGCTTTCAATATTTTTAAGGATGATAGCCGCTTCCGCCGGCATGTTTGGCGAAATCTGTATGATTTGCGATGCCAGGTCTTTAATAGAAGCCAGGTGCGCATCAAAATTTTCTTCAGGCGAAACTTCGTTCTCGGCCAGTACCTGCACAGACGCGGTATAATAAGGTTCGGTTTGAATAATTTCTGTTACGCTAAACCTTTTCTTTCCCTGGATAATAATGGTGGTGCCGCCATCGGGCATTTTTATCAGCTTCACAATTTTGGCTACGGTGCCAATTTCACACATATCTTCCGGCCCGGGCTCTTCCACATTGGCATCTTTCTGGGAAAGCACACCAATCAGTTTATCGCCTTTATAAGCTTCGTTTACCGCTTTAATGCTTTTATCGCGGCCCACGGTTATCGGCAAAACAACACCCGGAAATAATACCGTATTTCTTAAGGGCAAAAGCGGAAGCGTATCTGGAACTACCAGGTTTTTATCCTGGTCGTCATTTTCGTTGATGGGTATGATGGGCAAAAAATCTGCATCTTCATCACTAAGCATAAATTTATTCATATTCCTTTCAAAAGTCAGTTTGTCATTTAATAGCGCTAAAAAAGCGAAGGTAGATACGTTCAATTAAAATGCCACAAGCAGAATTTGCGTTTAATGGCATTAATTTAAGACAAACTTGTAGGAATTTGAACTTGCCCGGCTGAAATTATGTATTTAAAAAACGAAATCCTTACAATCCTTCATAAATAATGGCAGCGCCCTGCCCCACGCCTACACACATGGTGGCTAAACCATATTTAAGATTCCGCCTTTTCATTTCGTGCAGCAAAGTGGCAGATATGCGCGAACCACTGCAACCCAGCGGGTGGCCGATGGCAATAGAGCCGCCATTTACATTTACTTTATTAATGTCTAATTCCAACTCATTAATACAAGCTAATGATTGAACAGCGAAAGCTTCATTCAGTTCAATCAAATCCAGGTCAGCTACTTTGAGGTTAGCCCTTATTAAGGCTTTTTGCGTGGCAGGCACCGGGCCAATACCCATAATAGACGGGTCAACGCCGGCAACACCCATGCTTACAATTTTGGCTAATGGTTCGAGGTTAAACAGTTTCAGCGCTTCCTCGCTTGCCAGCAGTAAAGCCGCAGCGCCATCATTTATGCCGGATGAATTGCCAGCCGTTACCGAGCCATCTTTGGCAAATGCCGGTTTTAATGCCGCCAGTTTTTCAAGCGATGTTTTTCGTGGGTGTTCGTCCTGCGAAAACCATGTTATCAATTTATCGGCTATCATTTCTACTGCCACAATTTCTGCCTCCCATTTATTTTCAGCCAGGGCTTTGAAATATTTTTCCTGCGAATGCAGGGCAAATTCATCCTGCGCTTCGCGGCTTATTTTAAATTGATGAGCAACATTCTCTGCAGTCTCGCCCATGGAATAAGGCGGGTACATTTTAGCCAGTTGCCTGTTGGTAAACCGCCAGCCAATGGTGGAATCGTGCATTTCCTGCTTACGCTGAAAAGCGCCTTCAGCCTTCGCCAAAACAAACGGAGCCCTGCTCATGCTTTCCACGCCGCCGGCAATGTACAGCATGCCTTCGCCGCACATAATGGCACGTGCTGCGTGCATGATGGAATCCAGCCCGCTGGCACATAAACGGTTTACGGTGCAGCCTGCAACAGTAACAGGCAAACCTGCCAGCAGCGCCGCCATTCTTGCCACATTACGGTTGTCTTCACCGGCCTGGTTGGCATCGCCGGCAATCACATCTTCTATATCCCGCGGATCAACGGGGTTGCGGTTGAGTAAAGCGGTTATTACGTGCGCCAGCAAATCATCCGGGCGGATGGAACTTAGCCTTCCGCCATATTTGCCAACAGGTGTTCTTACTGCATCAACTATATAACAATCGTTCATCATGATTTAATGAGGCGGCAAATATAGTTTGCTTTTACGCTTTCGCCTGCTGCAAAAAAGTACAGGCATTTGATATTTTTCATTTGTTGAACTGGTTTACTTTTACCTGAATTGATCATTTAATTTTTATCGATGTATAAACTTGCCAACTATTTTTTTACCGTTGTTTTCTTATCGTTCATTTTCATTTCCACAAATACATCTGCACAAACATTCACAAAAACAGGTGATGGCGTTATCGTTTATCCAAATCAAAATTATTCCGGCAATGTGCAGGCTGTAAAGCTGCAGGCGGTGAGTGATAAAATTGTAAGGGTTGAAGCCAGCGCCACAAATGGTTTTGAGAATAAAAGCCTGATCGTTTTAAATAATGCATTAACACAAAAAACAAATTTTACGGTTGAGGAAGCGAATGATTTTGTTCAGCTTAAAACCAGTGCGCTCCAGGTTTCTGTTAATAAACAAACCGGCGCTGTTTCTTTTTATGATTTGAACGGGAAAGCTATTGTGCAGGAAAAGCAAACTGATAGCAGGAGCCTTGTGCCTGCTGTGTTTAACGGCGAACCTTTTTATAATATCAGGCAAACTTTTACCACCACGCCGGATGATGCTTTGTATGGATTGGGACAGCACCAGGATGGTATAGTAAACTATCGCAACAACCAGGTTTACCTGTTTCAGAACAATACGGAAGTAGCTGTTCCTTTACTTGTTTCCAGTAAAAATTATGGTATTCTCTGGGATAATGCTTCGCTTACAACGGTTGGCGATATACGGCCTTATCAAAATTTATCAGCTTTACAATTATTTTCAAAAGATAATGAATTGGGCTGGCTAACTGCTTCTTATTTCAACAATAAAAACAACACAACTGCCGATTTTATAAAAGCGGAATCAGTAATTGATTATGCTTTTCTCAACGATACCAAACAAAGGCTGCCATCCAATTTCAATATTGCCAATGGAAAAATTGTTTGGGAAGGATCGGTAAGCTCTGACATTCCCGGTGACCATAATTTCCGCTTTACGTATGCCGGTTATTTTAAAGTTTGGATTGATGGCAAATTGCTGGTTGACCGCTGGCGGCAGGCATGGAACCCCGGTGCTGTTGTGCTGCATCAGCAGTTTGATGCAGGAAAAAAATATGCTATCAAAATTGAATGGATGCCCGATGGCGGCGAATCTTATGTTTCTGCAAAATATCTTCCACCCATTCCTGCTGAACAAATAAACGATTACAGCTTTTCTTCCGAAGCAGGCAAACAGCTTGACTACTATTTTATTTATGGCAATAATGCAGATGATATTATTGCAGGTTACCGCACCTTAACCGGCAAAGCAACTATTGCGCCGCAGTGGGCGATGGGTTTCTGGCAAAGCCGGGAACGTTATAAAACACAGGATGAGATTTTAAGTACTGTTGATGAATTCAGGAAGAGAAAAATTCCGCTGGATAATATTGTGCTCGACTGGAATTACTGGGAGCAGGATAAATGGGGCAGCCAGGAATTTGATAAATCGAGATTTCCCAATGCGGACAGCATGATAAATGTGCTGCATAACAAATACAACACACATTTTATGATTTCTGTGTGGCCCAAGTTTTATGAAGGCATCCCCTCTTATAACGATTTCAAAAAACATGGCTGGTTATATACAAGAAATATTGCCGACAGCCAGCGCGACTGGATTGCACAAGGTTATGTATCCACTTTTTATGATGCTTTTAATGCAGATGCCCGCAAGGGTTTCTGGGATTTGCTGAACGATAAATTGTATAAAAAAGGCGTGGATGCCTGGTGGATGGATGCCAGCGAACCCGATATTCTTTCCAATGTAAATTCAACCAAAAGAAAAGAGCAGATGACGCCGTTTGCATTGGGCAGCTCTGCCGGTTATCTGAATGCTTATCCATTGGAAAATGCAAAGGGCATTTATGAAGGCCAGCGTGCAACCAATCCTGATAAAAGGGTTTTTATATTAACCCGTTCTGCGTTTGCCGGTTCGCAGCGTTATGGCGCAGCCACATGGAGCGGCGATATTTCTTCAACATGGCCTAATATGAAAGACCAGATTGCTGCGGGCATCAACTTTTCTTTATCGGGCATTCCTTACTGGACGATGGATATTGGCGGTTTTGCAACAGAACAGCGTTATCAAAACCCGCAGGACGAGAACCTCGTTGAATGGCGGGAAATGAATACCCGCTGGTACCAGTTTGGTGCGTTCTGTCCATTGTTCAGGGTGCATGGCCAGTTTCCTTTCCGTGAAATTTACAACATAGCGCCGGAAGGAAGCCCGGCTTATACAAGCATGTTGTATTATGATAAGCTTCGCTATCGTTTAATGCCGTATATCTATTCTTTGTCAGGCTGGAGTTATGTGAAAGATTACACGATTATGCGCGGATTGATAATGGATTTTGCAAACGATAATGCAATAAAAAATATTGATGATGAATACATGTTTGGGCCATCGTTTTTAATCAATCCTGTTTATACCTATAAAGCAACTGAACGAAAAGTTTATTTGCCAAACGGGCAAGGCTGGTATGATTTGTATTCAGGAAAATATTTTAATGGCGGCCAAACAATTAATGCAGATGCGCCTTATGAAAAAATGCCGGTGTTTGTAAAAGAAGGTTCGATTGTTCCGTTTGGTGTGGATTTGCAATACACGAATGAAAAGCCGCAGGATAAGATCACATTATTTGTTTATGCAGGAAAAGATGCGCAGTTTGATTTGTATGAAGATGAAGGCACGAATTATAATTATGAGCAGGGTAAATATTCCATCATTCCAATACAATATAACGAGCAAACAAAAACACTCACCATTGGAAAACGTGAAGGCAATTTCAATGGCATGCTTGCAAAACGCAGCTTTAATATTGTTTGGGTAACAAAGGAAAAGGGTGTTGCATTGAATTTTGATGAAAAGGAAAAAACAGTTTCATACAAAGGCAATGCAGTGAGTGTAAAGATGAATTAGGGTTTGCTCACAGATTGCACAGATAAACACAGATGGATTTGCTGCTGCAGAAACCCGTGTCATCTGCATGAAACCATAGCGCATCAATTTAAACATAACCTTAGTTATTTATTGAATGAGCTGTAAAGTATCTTTGCAAAATGCTTTCTGCGCAGCAAAACAATATCAGGAATTTAAGTTTAAGCGAGCTCGAAAATTTCTTTGCCGAAATTGATGAAAAGAAATTTCGTGCAAAACAGGTATATGAATGGCTCTGGCAGAAGCATGCCGGCAGCTTTGATGCCATGACCAATATCAGCAAAGACCTGCGCAGCAAACTGGCAGAACATTTTTCTTTGCCTGCATTAACCGTTAATACCACGCAATACAGTGCAGACGGAACGGTGAAAAGCCGCTTTGAAACCTTTGACCACCATTTTGTTGAAGGCGTTTTAATTCCCACCGAAGAGAGAAAAACGGCCTGCGTTTCTTCGCAAATCGGCTGCAGTTTAAGCTGCAAATTTTGCGCTACCGGCAAAATGGAGCGCCTCCGCAACCTCACATTCGATGAAATTTTCGACCAGGTGGCTTTAATAAACGAGCAAACGGAACGCATTTACAATAAACATCTTACCAATATTGTATTCATGGGCATGGGCGAGCCCTTGCTTAATTACAGCAACGTGCTGAAAGCCATTGATAAAATTTCTGCGGAAGATGGATTAGGTATGAGCCCGCGCCGCATAACGGTTTCCACGGCAGGCGTGGCGAAGATGATAAAAAAACTGGGCGATGATAAGGTGCGGTTTAAACTGGCTTTATCGCTGCATGCGGCCAACGATAAAAAGCGCCATGAAATAATGCCGATTAACGATTCAAACAATATAAAGTCGTTGATTGAAGCGCTTAATTATTTCTATAAGCAAACAAAGAATGAAGTAACGTTTGAATATATCCTGTTCAGGGATTTTAATGATTCGCAGCAGGATGCAGAAGAACTGGTAAAAATATACAGGCAGGTACCCGCCGATTTGGTGAATATTATTGAATACAATCCTATTGATGGCGCCAGTTTTGCCAGGCCTGACGAAGAAACAATTGAACACTTCATGAAATACCTTGAAAGCCATCGCGTAAACGCAAGGTTGCGCCGCAGCCGTGGTAAAGATATTGATGCCGCCTGCGGGCAACTGGCGAATAAGGATAGTTTTTGATGTTTACGGGTTCACAGGCTGTTATCCCCGGTAGTTTTATTTCTTATGATAAAGTTTCCTGTTTACACAAGAGAAATTTTGCTGATATAAAAAAACTCCGCCAAAGTTTTATTTACTTTACGCCCCTTAAATAAAAGGTTCAGTTTTATATAAAGTGTTATGGGTAGAATTTTTGAAGTTAGAAAGGCCACCATGTTTGCCCGTTGGGACAGGATGGCCAAACAATTTACACGCATAGGGAGAGAAATTGCCATTGCCGTAAAGGCCGGCGGCCCTGATGCCGCCACCAACCCGGCCTTGCGCCGCTGCATGCAGAACGCAAAAAGTGTAAACATGCCGAAAGACCGCGTGGAAGCTGCTATAAAGCGGGCCATGGGCAAGGAAATGGATAACTATGAAGAGATTTTATATGAAGGCTATGCGCCGCACGGTGTGGCTTTATTGGTAGAAACAGCAACCGATAACCATGTGCGCACAGTAGCCAATGTAAAAAGTCATTTTAATAAAGGCGGCGGCACGCTGGGCAATAATGGCAGCGTGAGCTTCCAGTTTAAGAAAATGGGTGTTTTTAAATTAAAACCGGAAGGCCTGAACGTGGAAGATCTGGAATTTGAGCTGATAGATTTTGGCCTGGAAGAAATGGGTGAGAGCACCGATGAAAACGGCGACGATATAATTGTTTTACGTTCTGCTTTCACCGATTTTGGCAACCTGCAAAAGGCTTTGGAAGATAAGGGTATTACACCTTTAAGCGCAGAACTGGAATGGATTCCAACCACCACTGTTCCTGTTACAGAAGAGCAGGCGGAAGATGTGAGTAAACTCATTGAGCGCCTGGAGCAGGACGATGACGTAAGCAAAGTATTTCATAATATGGGTTAGAAGTTGACTGGTTGAGCTGTTGATAAGTTGATTGGGAAAATACCCGGTTAACTTTTTAGCTTATCAACCATTCAACCTGTCAACAAAGCAACTATCAATTACAAACAAGCAACATGGCTTCTTTAAAAGATACATTAACCGGTACCGGTGTGGCGCTGGTTACTCCTTTCAAAAAAAATTTTGATATTGATTACGATGCCTTCAAAAAAATGATCGATTATGTAATTGAAGGCAACGTGGAATATATTGTTGTATTGGGCACAACAGGGGAAGCCCCCACCCTGAATACAGCAGAGAAAAAGGATATTATTAAATTCTCGTATGATGTTGTAAACAAACGCGTGCCGGTGGTGGTTGGCATTGGCGGCAACAACACAGCCGAACTGCTGCACGATCTTGAAACCTTTCCTTTGGAAGATGCTATTGCTGTGCTGAGCGCTTCGCCGTATTACAGCAAGCCGTCGCAGGAAGGCATTTACCAGCATTATAAAACTTTGGCAGAAGCATCGCCCAAACCCATTCTTTTGTATAACGTGCCGGGAAGAACATCTAAAAATGTAGAAGCGGATACGATCATCAGGCTTGCCAGGGATGTTGAAAATATAAAAGGCATTAAAGAAGCCGGCGGCGATTTTGCCCAATGCGTTAAAGTGTTACGCGATGCGCCGGAAGATTTTTTGGTGGTAAGCGGTGATGATGCGCTGGGTATGGCACAGATTGCCTGCGGCATGCAGGGTGTAATAAGCGTTGCAGGCAATGCTTTCCCGAAAGCATTTTCTGACATGGTGAGAAGCAGCTTAAAGCATGATTTTAAAACAGCGAAATCAATTAATGATAAACTGGCCGGCGCTTATGAACTGATGTTTGCCGAAAATAATCCTGCCGGTGTAAAGGCATTTTTGGCAGAAATGGGGTTGATAGAAAACTACCTGCGCCTGCCGCTGGTTCCGTTGAGTGAAAAGTACCGGCTGCTGGTGAATGCGTTTGTTGCTAAAGGCTGAATGGTTGAATAGTTGATTGGTTGATAGGTTGATTAGTTGAGAGGGTGATAGGTTGAATGGTTGGGAGGTAAGAACTAATCAACTTGTCAACCGGGCAGGTCAGCATTTCAATTGCAATCCAGGGCAGATTGGTTGACGGGTAAGCAAGTTTATACTACTAATAATTAACCAGTCAACATTTCAACTGCAATTATGGCTAACTTCTTTATATCCTACTCACGAAAAGATGCTGCGATAGCAGACAACATCCGCAATCATATTTACAAACTTGATGCAGGCCATGATGTTTTCCTCGATATTAAATCCATACATGTTGGCGCCAACTGGAAAGCAGAATTACAGCGTAAAATAAAGGCCTGCGATTTCTTCATACTTATTCATTCCAACAATTCAATCAATTCCCCATACGTAAAAGAAGAGCTTAAATGGATAAGCGAATCTGAGCTGAAAAGCGGCATGCGCAAGCTGATTGTTTACCGGCTTAATTATGCTGAGATAATACCGGAAATAGCCAGCTACCAGATTCTTGACAGTACTGATAATTTCACCATAGATTTCTTCAGGCTGATGCAGGGCGTTCTTGCCGAAAACTCCTTTTACAACGTGGAGTACGAGATTATGCTGGAAGATGAATACTGGTACAAAGGCAAAATATGGATTGAAGCGCCTGGCCAGTTTTTAGAAAAAATACAAATGGCAGAATACAGGTTTGACTATGGATGGCAGCCTGATGTGAGCCTTATTACGGTTAACGGCACCAAAAGCAATATAAAAAAGAAGTTTGCCGTGCAGTTTGAGACCAAGTATCATTTTACCATTTTCGTTATGCTGTACCTGTGGAATACAAAAGAACTTGCCTTTATAAAAAAGATCCATATAAGCCATTGAAGTTAAGCCCGCTGTATTCCGCTGTTTTACCAGTTTTTTTGAATTTTAATAAAGCAGGATATTTGCATTAATTTCATTATTGGCTAACATTATTCAATAACAACCTATAAAGCAAATACCATGAGTTTCCAGGAATCCTTTAAAGTGCACGGCGAAAACCTGCTTAAAAAAGTTAAGGAACTAATAGAAGAGGGCAACATAAGAAAGATAACCATTATTGATAAAGACGGTAAAGAGTTAATGAGCTTTCCATTAACGATTGGCGTAGTGGGCGCTTTGGTAGCGCCTGTGCTTGCGGCTATCGGCGCAGTTGCAGCATTGGTGGGCGAATGCACTATAAGAGTGGAAAGGGACGGGGAAAAAGAATAACCTAACGTGAGCCCTGGATAAGAAGGTTTGATTTATTTTGAATATAAAGTTGTTCAATTTTTATTATGAAGGCGGGCCGGCACCTCAACGATAGGAAAGGCCTCACGATTTTCCTGATGGTTGGTATCCGAGAGATTTCTCCTATCGTCGAAATAACGTGCACCCCGTTCCTTATCCCGGACTCACGTTAATATATGCCTGCCGGTTGCTCATCGTTTTAGAATGGGCTCCACCGGGGAGGGCAGGAATGTGGTAGAAATTACAATCAAACTTATACCCCTAATAAACAAAAGGTATGAAACTGCTGCCCAATTCTGCCGGAAAAAATAACAAAAGCATCCGGAAAGCATTGGCTGGAAGAGGCATGGCAAGGTAAGCCGATGCTTAGCCCCTTATGGAATATCAAGGTATTTATGCACCTGCAAACTTAGCTGCCAGCGGGGATGTTGTTTAATATATTCTATAATGGAAGGTGTTATTGATTGAGCTTTGCTCCACTCGGGTTGCAGGTAAAGTTTACAATCTGCCGAAACCTGCGCAGCATTTTCTTCGGCCCATTTAAAATCTGATTTATTATATACCACCACTTTCAGTTCGCTGGCCGCGGCAAACACTTCCGGTAAGGGATTTTTAAACTTTTTGGGTGAAAGGCAAATCCAGTCCCAATAACCTGAAAGCGGTGAGGAACCCGAAGTTTCTATATTGGTTTTAAAACCTTCATTTTTTAATCCGAGTGTAAGTTCATCCAGGTTGTGCAGCAAAGGCTCGCCGCCGGTGATAACAAAAATGGGGCTAACTGCCGATGGCTGAAAACTGATTGCTTTTTTCGCTTCCTCAATAATTTTCGCTACTGTTTTTTGCGGATGCACAGCTGCGTCCCAGCTTTCCTTTACATCGCACCAGAAACAGCCTACATCGCAGCCACCCAGGCGGATAAAATACGCAGCCTTTCCCTGGTGAAAACCTTCTCCCTGTAACGTATAAAAAGCTTCCATTACCGGTAGCGTTGCGGTATTGCTTTCACTGCTTAAAACAGGTTTATATGTGGTTTGAAAACTATTCACTAAAAATGGATTCACTTAAACCATGCCGTTTTAAATAAGCGGTCATGGTATTTTTTAATAGTGCAGCGATGGTCATTAAGCCTACCCCGCCCGGAACCGGTGTTATGCAGGATGCTTTTGCCGCAACCTCATCAAAGCTTACATCGCCTTTTATGCGGAAACCCTTTTTGGCTGACGGGTCATCCACCCTTGTTATGCCCACATCAATTACAACTGCGCCTTCTTTTACCATATCTGCCTTAACAAAGCCCGGTTTACCAAGCGCTGCCACCAGTATATCGGCCTGCAAACTTAATTCTTTTAAATTGGGTGTATGGGAATGGCAAACGGTTACCGTGGCATTGCCATAAGGCTGGTTGCTGCTTAAAAGAATGCTTACCGGCCTGCCTACAATATTGCTGCGGCCAATGACCACGGCATGTTTTCCTTTGGCATTTATGCCGTAATGCTGCATGAGCAGGATGATGCCGTAGGGCGTTGCGGGGATAAAAGTAGGTGTGCCCTGGGCCAGCTTGCCAAGGTTTACCGGGTGGAAACCATCCACATCTTTGCCGGGCGTGATTACATTGATCACCTTTTCCTCGCTGATGTGTTTTGGAAGCGGAAGCTGCACCAGGATACCGTCAACCGTATCGTCATTATTCAGTTCTTCCAGCTTTTGCAGTAAAACCCCTTCTGTTACAGATGTTTCAAATCGTATGAGAGACGACTGGAAACCAATCTCTTCGCAGTTTTTTATTTTGCTGGCCACATAGGTTTCGCTGGCGCCGTTATTACCAATTAATACGGCTACAAGATGTGGGGAACGCATGTTTTTTTGAGTGAGTACGCTTACCTGTTCCTGTAAACCTGCTTTTATGGCTGCGGCTGCGGGCTTGCCCTCGAGTAGTATCATACTGCAAAAATATTCAATTGGGATTGTTTGAGAAAAAAGCTTTGAGGTGTGGGGTGAGAGGTGTGAGGTGTGAGGTGTGAGGTGTGGGGTGTGAGCTGTGGGTTGAGAGCTGCAAGCGGCAAGCTTCAGGCTGCAAGGAAGAAGCATTGGGGGCGGGCTGTTTGTTGTAGCAATAACAGCAGGTGAGCGTTGGGGAAAGATTAAACCGGAAGAAGGGTGTGGGGTGTGAGCTGAGAGCTGCAAGCGCCAGGCTTCAGGCTGCAAGGAGGAAGGATACCTCTGAAGTTATCAACCTTAAACTGCAGCCTGCCTGATTATTTCTTATGTTTAACGCTTTTAATTAAACACAATAATGATACCTGCTGCAAACCGCAATAAACAACAGGAGTTCCTCCTCATTTTTATAATTGGTTTATTAAACACCATCGGCCCTTTTTCCATTGATATGTACCTGCCTGCATTCCCTGAAATAGCCGGTGAACTGCATACAAATATTCAAACCATTTCCCTGTCTGTTTCCACTTATTTTCTTGGGTTTGCTGCGGGGCAGATTTTATACGGGCCGCTGCTCGACAGGTTTGGCAGGAAAATACCTTTATACATAGGCCTGGGCTGCTATATCATAGCAACGCTTGCCTGCGGTTTGTCCGGTACCACCGCTGTATTTCTCAGTATGCGTTTCCTGCAGGCATTAAGCGGCAGCGTGGGCGCGGTGGCGGCACTGGCCATGGTGCGTGACTTTTACCCGCCATCCAGGAGCGCCTCCATCATTTCATTCCTTATTCTAATCATAAGCCTTTCGCCTATGCTGGCGCCCGGCGCCGGCAGTTTTGTGGCTGCCGCTTTTGGGTGGCGCTCCATTTTTATTACCCTTGCATCCATTGCATTCATTGTTATGCTGCTCGTATTCATCTTTCTTCCACAGGCGAAACCGCCGGATGTTTCCGTATCGCTCAGGCCAAAGCCGATCATCATCAATTTTAAAAACATTTTATCGCAGCCGCAGTTTTATGTTTATACGCTGGCCGGTACGTTTTCCTTTGCGGCTTTGTTTGTATATGTGGCAGGCTCCCCGGGCATTTTCATGGATGGTTTTGCGGTGAGCGCCAAAATATACGGCGGCATCTTTGCTTTATTGTCGGTGGGTTTTATCGGCGCCAGCCAGCTCAACCATGCATTAACCCGGCGGTATAAAAGCCAGAAGATTTTCAGGGCAGTTATTGTTATACAAATTGTTACGGCGGCATTGTTTTTTACCGGGGTTATCAATAACTGGTATGGCCTTGCGGCAACGCTTGTATTCCTGTTTATCATTTTAGGCTGTGCAGGATTAAGCTATCCCAATGCGGCTGCGGTGGCGCTGGCGCCGTTTGCCCGTAATGCAGGCAGCGCTTCGGCTTTGCTGGGGTTTATACAAATGGGCATTGGCGGGCTTTTATCCTCCGCAGTGGGGTTTATAAAAATAAAAGGCAGTTTCCCGGCATCCCTGTTGATCCTTATTACTTCAGTGATTGCAGCCGTTATTTTACTGGCAACAGAGGGCCGTGTGCACAATACCGTTGAGGCAGAAGTGGACATTAATGTTTTACACTGAACAGGAAAGCTGCAAGCTTCACGCTGCAAGCGGCAAGCCGGGGGTGATATTAAAATGAGGCTGTTCCGTTTCCCGGAAGCAGCCCCTGTGATAAAGTGTTAGCGCTTTCGCCCCGGCCAGCGGGCCAGCAGGGCCGATACCGAAAAGCTTACCACCGTACCGATAATACCCAGCACTATTGTTTTTGCAATATCCTGCCCGCTGATGCCGATGATGCTTAAAATAATGCCGCCCAATGCCGGGTAACCTGTGTTTTTAAACTGTTCCATGATATATGTTTTTATGGCGTGCTGATACTGATTATTGCACAGGCATTATAAGCCCCGTTGTTCAGCGGGTAATCGTCTGCATTTACCCGGATGAAAAATTGCACCTGCAAGAGTACAAATACCGGTAATGCAGAAGCTGCCGGCAGCGACAAGGCCAACGTCAGCGCTGTGGCAGCCACATTATCCCAGGGTAAAACAGAAGAAGCTGTGAGTTGCGCCATATTGTTTGCAATGCCAAAATCAACCGGCGCTGCTGCCAGTTGCAGTTTGTAATGCGTGGCGCCCTGCGGCGCTACAATACCCTGTGCCGGAATAAAAGAAGGCAGGCTGAAAGTGAGATCGCCGGAAGCCCTTGTGTAAACAACATCATAAGGGCTTATTAAGGTGGTGCTGAGGATGCCCTTGTTATTGAAATCAAAGCCGCTGAGCAATGCTATATTGCCGCTGGTTACCGAGCGCTCTCCTCTCTTGCCCACTGTGTCGGATTTAATCACCTTCAGCATTTGTGCGGCGAGACGGCTTACCATGCGGTTATCTGCCGATTGCTGCAGCACACTGTTGGAAGCAGTACGCAGTATCTTACCTGCCTTACCCGCGCTGCCAAATTCGGCCATGTTTTCACGGGTGCGCTGAAACCCGGGATCAGAAAGGATCTTTGATTTTGACACCTCACTTTTGGTTTTTACCATAAAGCCATCCTGTGATTTAAAGAAGGTGAGGTTACCGATGGTGCCCTGGATGGGTGCAGGGCCTTTTTGCTTTGCCATAATTGAATTTTTTAAAATGTGATTTAACCTGATTTAATGGCTGCCTGCATGCCTGGCAACCGGGTGCAACTTACTGCAGCCGGGCAGGCAAAAAGGGTAACAGGGGTAGCGGTACCCTGTGTAAGTGATTGGTTATTAGTGAGTGGTGGGTAGGGATTTTTGTGGACGGATGACAGTTGACAGTTGACAGATGACAGGGTGTGACAACCTGCATTTTTTTCCTGATCCGGGGAACAATATCAAATTCAACTGCGCGGTTAGTTTTTCAAGCGGCTTATGGTTTTAATGGCTCATGGCCGCATGGCCCCCGCTCATGCGCCGGCGCTGCCTGCACTTCTTTGAAAAAATTTCCTCCGGATTTTTTCAATCGCGCCTCCGGCGTGACCGAACTGCAGAAGGCGCCTAACGCATGAGCTGTTGAAAACGGTGCAGCCCGCCGCCTGTGATTTTACCGGTTTGGAGGTTGCAACTGCAATCCTCCTGGAAAAGTGCCCGTCCTGGTTCCGGCTGGGCACATATTCATTTTTATTGCTTTCGTTAAGCTCTTTTTGTTGATTGAGCCCCTGATTATTATAAACCCGGGGAACAATATCAAATTCAACTGCGCGGTTAGTTTTTCAAGCGCTTATGTTTTTTATGGCTCATGGCCGCATGGCCCCGCTCATGCGACGGCGCTGCCTGCACTTCTTTGAAAAAATTTCCTCCGGATTTTTTCAATCGCGCCTCCGGCGTGACCGAACTGCAGAAGGCGCCTAACGCATGAGCTGTTGAAAACAGTGCAGCCTGCCGCCTGTTATTTTACCCGGTTGGAAGTGTTATTTCCGGTGTATTAATATCTCCGCAGGAGGCTGATCATATTGATGAGGTGGTCTTTTATGATGTTTTTGGCGGCGAGGCCGGGCGTATAATAGTTGACGCGCAGGCTTTCGGGCGAGATGGATGCGGTTTTAGTGGTAGAAACAATGGCTGCCACATTTTTCAATAGCGCTGATTGGTTGGTTTCACTGATGATGCAGGCATCTGTAAGCAGGCGGATAAAAAGGGCGAGCTGCGGTACCGACAGCGTGGTACTGAGTTTGGAAGATGGCTGCTGCTTGCCGGCGCCACCGGCAGCAGGCGCATGGTTTAAATAAAAGGCATGCTGCCGCAGCAGGGTAAGCATTACCTGCTTTACCGGCTTTTCTGCCGGTAAATAGGCATGAACAGGCGTTGCCATGAGGCTGTATTTTGAAAGCTCCGCAGCCACCAGTTTTGTTTTTTCTGCCTGAGCTTCACAATTGTCAATTGCCTGCTGCAGGTTTGTGCAAAGCCGGTTAATGAAGCCCGGCGTATTAAAATTTAAGCATACGAGGATGTTTTCAAGGCTGCCCGCATCCATCGCCGGGTTCTCCAGTAGGGCTGTTAAAAACTGCGACCACCACAGCCAGCGGTGGTAAGGCAGGATTTTGTTGTTCCTGAGTACTATTATTTCGGGTTTGATGACTGTATGCAGTGCTGCCAACTGCGGGTTCTTTTTTAGGTGCATCTCTGCTTCCAGCAAGGATTTGGCGAGCACTTTTAAAGGTAACAGGTTAAGATGGTGATGATAGCAATACCATTCAAGTGTGTCATCAATTTTCTTTTGCAATGCTGCGGCTTTTGTTATAATGACACCTGGTTTGCCGCAATAATTGGAACATGCATGATTGCCGAGGTTATATACCAAACCTGCCAATACCCCTGAAGTATGCAGCAGGCTGTTTTTAACAGCGAGGGGGCTGGTATTGGAAAAGGGCTGCTTTACAAGGGCTGCCTCCAACTGGTGCAGCGTATGCAGCAATTCTTTTTGCGTAACGGGCACCAGGGTGTTTTTGTGCAGTACCAGCTCTGCCAGCAGTGCCAGTTTTTTCATTTCGGTTTGCATTTTCAGAATGGTTTAGGACATGAGCAATATATTCCGGTTTTATTTCTCACAGATAGCACTGATTTACACAGATGGTGTGCAGGCGCTATTTTATTTTCTCACAGATAGCGCTGATTTGCACAGATGTTGTGCGGGCGCTATTTTATTTTCTCACAGATAGCACTGATTTACACAGATGGTTTGTACAGGCGCTATTTTAACGTGAGTTGGGGATAAGCTTAGATTGTTATTTCGACCTCATCCCAACCCTCCCGGATGACCGGGACAGGTTCTCCAAAGGAGAAGGGCAAGAAAAAAACATGATGTTTTGCATGTTTCATGAGTTTTAGGGAGTTGGAAGTCCTCTCCTTTGGAGAGGATTTAGGTGAGGTTTATCTGCAAGCTTTAAACATATCGCTTATCCTGAACTCACGTTATTTTATTTTCTCACAGATAGCGCTGATTTGCACAGATGGTGTGCAGGCGCTATTTATTTCTCACAGATAGCACTGGTTTGCACAGATGGTGTGCAGGTGCTATTTTATTTCTCACAGATAGCGCTGATTTGCACAGATGGTATGCAGGCGCTATTTTATTTCTCACAGATAGCACTGATTTGCACAGATGGTGTGCAGGCGCTTTTATTAATGCTTATCCTGTTCGCCGCCAATACCATGTTTCATGGCATACAACACAATTCCTACAGTTGTTTTTACATCTAATTTCTGTAATATCCTGCTGCGGGTAACATCCACTACTTTTTTGCTTAAGAAGAGTTCCCTGGCAATCTCCTCACTGGTTAATTCGCGGCAAAGCCCGTTTATTACACTTAATTCCCTTTCATCAAAAACAGGCGCCGGGGCGGTTTTGGGATAAGGGTTATGGCTGCTGCCGGAGATTTTCCGGGCCAGCGCCGTGGTAGTGGTGCTGCAATAATAAGGGCGCTGCCGGTAAACCGTATGTACCGCTTCCACTATTTCGCCTTTGGCTGCATTTTTTACAATATAGCCCATAGCCCCTGCTTCGAGCGCTTCTATTATAAGCTGGTCGCTGTCGAAAACAGAAAGTACGATGCACTGTGTTGCGGCGCCGGAGGCTTTGATTTCCTTTATAGCCTGCACGCCATTCATTCCCGGCATTTTAAGGTCGGTAAGCACCACATCGGGTTTTAGTTCCCCCACAAGCTGCACCAATTCTTTTCCACCGGCGGCCCCGCCCAGCAATTTAATACCGGGTTCCCTGTTTAATAAACCGGCGAGCCCTTCGAGATATATATCCTGGTCGTCGGCTATTACTACGGTTATTTTATTACAGTTGTTCATGGTATTCTGGTATTTTAATTTCATAATCAACTCCTTTGCCCGGCCCGGCGGTTAAAAAAACAGTTGCATCCAGCAGGCCGGCCCGTGATATAATATTCTGCAGCCCCTGCCCCCTGCCCTGTTTCAGTACCTTCCTTTGATTAAAACCGGTACCGTTGTCGGTTATGTGCAGGAGCAAAAAGCCATTATGCCTTTTCATTGTGAGGGTTATTAAAGTGGCATTTGCATGCTTAAGGCTGTTGGTTATAATTTCCTGTATAATGCGGTAGATGTGAATATCACGGCTGCTTCCGGGCAGGGGAATATCCAAGCTGGCATTTATTTTTGTTTTGCCGGACTGCATGGTTTTAAACAGTTCGTGCAGTGCGGGTTTAAGGCCGTTGCGCTGCAGCACCCCGGGCATGATATTGAAAGATATAGACCTGAGCCTCCGCATGGCCTCATCCACAAAGGCACCCGACTGTTCGGCAATGGCCATATTTTCCTGCCGTTCCGGTTCAAGGCAATGCAGTTTCAGTTTTATGGCGGCAAGTGCAGAGCCAAGGTCGTCGTGCAGGTCCCTGGCAATGCGTGACCTTTCCTGTTCTATGGCAGCGATTTCAGCAGCAAGCCGGTTGCGGTAAAGGCTGGTTTTCTTACGCTGGAAACGAATAATGGTAACCAGGAAAAAAATCAGTATAACCGCCAATGCGGCAAGGCCGGTTAGTATGGCAGTGTCAACTCGAGTTTCGGGGGAATGCATAAAACGGCAATTGTGTATAAAATATTGGAAATAAAATTCGTAATAATAAGCACCATAAAAACATGCTGGGTAAAGCTGTTGCCCAGGTTGAGGCCGAATGCAATAAATACCTCTACAAATGCCTTATAGCTGTAATAAGCCAAAAATGTAAAACAAATTAAAAATACCGGGTTTTTTAAAAGGCTTCTCCGCTCGTACACGATGAGTTTATTTACTTCATTTATGCTAAAAAAAATGATAATGAAGGAATAAAATATTCTGAATGCCCCATTACGGTTATCGAGGGGGTGCATTAGCAGGTTATCTGCGCCCCATACGATTACGCCCAGTGCCGCAAAGGAGATGCAGGCTTTTACAACTGCATTGTTCCAGCGGCCAAACTGGTATAATACCAGTAAATACTCCAGCAGCACATAGATATTGGTGTTGATAGCCGTGGTTTTGAGGGTATAGGCAAAAACAAGGCTAAGCGTATCGTTGAACAGGCCAAGCCATAACAGCCATGTAAATGGCCGGAACACTTTTTCTATATGGTTCCACCTGTAAATAACGGCGCATACCGGCAGGAAAACCGAAAAGCTTAAAACAATGCTTATATTGAATATATTCATGGGTTTAAGTATTCAGGGGCGAGGGTGGCGGGCATATAGGCGGGCAGATAATACCTTCTTCCACAATAATGGCATCGCCGGTTAAGGAAGTACCTGCAGGCAGCATGTCCTCATTATCCTCATTTGCGGCTACTAATATAGCAACAATATTCCCATCTTCTTTCATACCGTAATAAATGCGCAGGTAGCTGCAGCCTGTGGTGGAAAGCAGCCTGGCAATGGCTGCCGCTTCAAATGTTTCGCTCAGGGGTAAACTGGACGGTTTGTTGTTGCGGCAGCGGGTGGTTAGATCAACGGCCTGCTGCAGTGTGATTTCGTGTGTTACCGGCATAAATTTTTATTTGCAAAATAGGCAGGGCTGTTCATGCGGGCAATGGTACTGATACCAGAAGTGGGTGGTATTGATGCTATTTTTGGGGGAGGGGGTGTGAGCTGTCAGCTATGAGCTATGAGCTATGAGCTGTGAGTTGTGGGCTGTGAGGGGAGAGCGTTAGTTGTTGGGGGAACGGTAAAACCTATAAGGTTTCGAAAACCTTATAGGTTTTAGTAATCCGGGCCAATGCCGGATTTCCCGGCGCCATTAGAACCTGTAATGATATATAATTCCGGCATTAATACAGATCATATTGTGCACGTAAAGCTGCTGTTTCCTGTTCTGTTAACTGCCTGAGTATTTTGTAGTCTCTTTTGGAAC
This sequence comes from Parafilimonas terrae, assembly GCF_900115755.1. GTDB lineage: Bacteria > Bacteroidota > Bacteroidia > Chitinophagales > Chitinophagaceae > Parafilimonas > Parafilimonas terrae. The sequence continues at coordinate 28,212 of NZ_FOXQ01000005.1, read as the reverse complement.
CTGATATAGCTGTCAGCTTTGGGCTATGAGCTGTGAGCTGTGAGCTTTGAGCTTTGAGCTGTGAGTTGTGGGCTGTGAGGGGAGAGCGTTAGTTGTTTGGGGGAAGGGTAAAACCTATAAGGTTTCAAAAACCTTATAGGTTTTACCGTTCTGCTATCCACATCTTATGCAACGTGTCTTATAGTACACAAGAAAATCCAATCATAAAATTAGCTTTGTTTAAAACCAATTAAAGATGGCTGAAAGAAAACTTTGGACAAGGGATGAACTGGTACTTGCCTTAAACCTTTATCTTAAACTGCCTTTTGGAAAACTGCATTCCAAAACGCCGGAAATAATTCACTTGGCCAATCTTATTGAAAGAACAGCAAGCGCAGTAGCTATGCGCTTAAACAATTTTGCGGCGGTTGACCCTTATCACCGGCAACGCGGTATTGTTGGCTTAACCGGCGGCATAAAACAAGTGGAACCAATTTGGAATGAGTTCATTGATAACAAAGACGAACTGCTATTTGAAAGCGAAAAGATATTGGCTGAAAAAGAACATACATCAATAGAAAATAAATATTCTCCGGACTTAAAGGATATCAACCATTTAAAAGGCGAGTACAAGCTTAGGGAAGTTAAAACAAGGGTAAACCAAAATGTTTTCCGGCGGATCGTTATTGCCAACTATAATGGCCGCTGCGCCATTACCGGTATTGATATCCCCGATCTTTTGCTGGCCAGCCATATATTGCCTTGGTCAAAAAATGAAGAGGAAAGGTTGAACCCCGAAAATGGCATTTGCCTTTCGCCTTTGTATGATAAAGCTTATGATAAAGGCTATATTGGCATTACTGAAAAATATGAGGTCGTCTTATCAAATCAATTAAAGAAGAAGCAAAATGAAGGCTATCATCAAATACATTTTGCTCCGCTGCAAGGCTCAAAAATTGTAATGCCTAAAAAATATCAACCCGGTATAAAGTTTCTTCAATACCACATGGATGTGATTTTTAAAGGATGATGCTTTTATAATCCCCGAGGATTTATACCGCTGCATAGATAAAATTATCAAAGGATGATAAGATGCTTGAGAAATAAAATATTGAGGGATTAAAAACTTAAGTAACCAGGCCGCATTTAAGCATCAAGGCTCAACTGTTGCAAAGGCAATACAACTATAGCTATATTAAGGCGTGTGCAGGATGTGCCGCAATATCATGCGTGCTTGATCTTTTTGTTACTTTTTCCATCAAGGGAAAAAGTAAATAACGTGAGTTCGGGATAAGCGTATGTGAGGTGTTATGTTATGAAATTGAAAACTGATTGCAAAATATAGTACGCTTCGAACGTCATTTCGACGACAGGAGAAATCTCTTAGCATTCAACCAGCCTGAATTTCAAGAGATGTCTCGTTGCCTCGACATGACGATGCAAGTCCCTGTTCAATTCGCAAACATCTTCATCATTAAAATTCTTATCCCGAACTCATGTTAAATATCAATTTATTTAAAATGAAAACGAAATAAACCTTACTCATGTATCAACCCACAGCCAAAGGCTATTTTTCCGGTTGCGGCGGCATGGAACTCGGCATGCAGCAAGCCGGTGTCAACATTATACAATCGCTTGATCTGGATGCGGAAGCTACTGCTTGCATGCAGGCTAACAAGCACTATTTTGGCCATGCCATCCTCACTGCCGATATAAAAGATAAAACGGTATTGGAGCAACCCCATTCCGATATCATCATTGGCACTTACCCTTGCACTAAGTATTCCCCTATTGCCGATATACATGGCACCCGTACCGGCGATGATTTGTTCCTGCATTTCTTTCGTCATATAGCTATTGAGAAGCCAGAAATGTATGTAGTGGAAAACGTGCCCGGCATGAAAAAGTTTAAAGTAGTAATGGAGGCAATGACCAAGCTTCCCGGTTATTATGTGCATGTATTTTGCCCGGTAGATGCGTTGAATTGGTTACCCCAAAGAAGAAAACGTTTAATACTGATTGGAACAAGAAAACCTTTTAATATTAGTGAACCAAAAGCCATCAACAACCGCCCAAGAATAAAGGATATTTTGGAAAGAAACCCGCAGGTTGAAATACCTGCTTATGTTATAAAAAGGATTAAGGGAAAATACAGGGATTTGCCAATAATTATAGATGCTGATAACCCTAATGCTTTTGCACCAACTTGTGTAGCGCATTATGCAAAAGACCTCAGCACAAGATTGGTAAAAGATAAACAGGCACAATATGGTGTAAGGCCGTTCTCCATCCGCGAATACGCAAGACTACAAGGCTTTCCCGATGACTTTTATTTTGAAGAGAAACGTTCTTCTTATAAGCTTATTGGCAATGCCGTGCCGGTGCAGATGGGCAAATGGGTGGGTGAAGTGGCGGTACGGTATTTTAATTGATAATGAAATTGGTTTAAATTGAATTTATTTTATAGAAATAAATAATAACTAATATGAAAAATTACCTGAAACAAATAGAATATATAAAAACATTGCAGAAAGAACTTGTCGGAAATGTGAGCAGCAATAATAAAAACAAAAGCGCTGCATTAGAATTTAAGGAGGGCGCTTATCTTTTTAAAATAGAAGGTGAATTAAACCTTGATGTTAATGAATATTCTTTTCTTTTCATTACAGATGACTTAAGCCTGCAAATCAAGGCAATTGCGGTTAACGTGGAAACATCTGTTGAGCGAAAATTTGTTTCGCATTATACGGAATGCAAAGTCTTTTCTTTTCAAAACAGCAATTGGAACGAATATGGTTTATACAGAAGTTTTTTTTACACTTCTTCCAAACATTTGCTTTTTCAGGTTTTTGGTAAAGCATCTAAGATTCAACTAACCGTCAATCATAAACCTATTTCTATACGCCAACTTGACGACTATATCGTTATTGAAAATGAAGCTGAAATATTTTATGAAGACTTTTCAGTTATATCCTATAATATTCTGGTAGCACTTGGATTTGTATCGGGCGTATTTATCCAGGATGCGGTATTTACTTTCCCGCGAGATAATCAAGATGAAATGATTGTCAAATATGAAAAATTAAGAAAGGGTTATAAATCTATATATCATCCTTTTACTGCCAACCCTTTTGGCTATAATCATTATTTAGGAAAAGATACTGCTGAAAAAATTTACCAGCAGAATATTTTAAAATATTTACTACCTCAACAATTATCTAAGCTGGCACAGCTATCCCAAGAGAATAATGAAATACAATATGCTTTAGTATTGTTTAATGAAGCTAACAGCAGCGATACATCTTTACTAATAAGAAATAACTGCTTTTTTATCGTAATTGAAGTGCTTAGGAAGTTCTTCTATAAAGTGTTTGAAGCTAAGCTTCCAAAAAATTATTCAAATAATAAAAATATGGAAAAATCAAAGTTGGTATTTGAGTGCTTTATGCCTGTTACCGATGAAGATATTTTATTATTACAAAAGCGCAATGATTTTATGCATGGCGATATAAAAGATATAGAAGATGCGGAAATGGTAATCATCATGCAGAGGCAGCTTTCATTTATATACAAAATTGTATTTTCCTATATTGGTTTTGATGGGCACATAATTGACCATTATGCTATGCGTAATAATAAAATTGAACAAGCATTTATTAAAATTGACAGTGTGAAAAACTAACTCTGCAATTTCTTTTAACAGTAAATAGCTTTGTAAGATGAACAAGCAGGTAATTTATCTTGACAATAATGCAACAACGCAGATTGACGAACGTGTGTTGGATGCCATGATGCCTTTTTTAAAAGATAATTTTGCCAATGCCAATAGCACACACCTGTTTGGGGTTGAAAGCCATGAAGCGGTGAAGAAAGCCAGGCGCCAAGTTGCCGATTTGATTAGCGCAGAAACAAATGAAATGGTTTTTACCAGTGGTGCTACTGAGGCTATTAATCTTGCTATAAAGGGCGTTGCCGAAAATTATGAGAAGAAAGGAAAACATATTATAACTGTTTCTACAGAACATTATGCTGTTTTAGATACCTGTAAATACCTCGAAACAAAAGGCTTTGAAGTTACCTACCTGCCTGTGGCGAATGACGGGTTAATTAACATTGAAGATGTAAAGTTAGCGTTGCGGCATGATACTATTCTCGTAACAGTAATGTACGCTAATAATGAAACAGGTGTATTGCAAAACATACAAGAAATTGCAGAGATAGCCCATGCTGCCGATGCGTATTTTATGACAGACGCTACACAGGCTGTTGGAAAAATACCGATTGATGTAGATAATATGGGCATTGATTTAATGTGCATGAGCGGACATAAATTATATGGACCAAAGGGTATTGGAGCTTTATATATACGGCAGAGAAATAACCGTATAAAATTACCTGCACTAATACATGGCGGTGGCCATGAAAGGGGTTTGCGTAGCGGCACTCTAAATGTACCGGGGATAGTTGGGCTTGGTGCTGCCTGCGCTATTGCCAAAAAAGAAATGAGGCAAAACGAACAACATATTAAAGCATTAAGGGATTATCTTGAAAACGAATTATTACAAATAGAAGATACCAGTTTAAATGGCAACAAAAAACACCGCTTGTACAATACCACAAATATTTTATTTAAGGATGTTGATAGCGATGCTATGATAATGGGATTAAGCAATATGGAAAATGATTTGCCTTTAATTGCTGTAAGTAATGGCAGCGCCTGCACATCTGCAAGTATCGAGCCTTCTCATGTTTTAACTGCTATGGGATTAAATGAAATTGATTCGTTTAGTAGTATTCGGTTTTCGATTGGGAAGTTCAGTAGAATAGAACAAATTTATATTACAATTGAAGTTGTAAAAAAGTGCATATATGAATTGCGCGAAATGATATTGCCTATTTAGACTTTAATTTTTTGCGGTAATGTTATCGCTGGATTACCAACAACATCCTTATACCTTTCTAATAAAGTTTTTTGTTTATCGTTTTGTAAATCACCAAATATATATAAAGTGATCTCATAAGCTATAGCTTGATTTTTTTCTCTTGCTTTCATTTTGCCGTCGGACCATAAAAGATTATTAAAAGGACTATCAGGGAAGACAAAACTGATTTTATTGATCTTCGTTTTTAACTCTTCAAGCCCGTCTTTTTTAGCGCTATAAAAAACATATAATCGAGCTAAAAGCTTTAGGCCAATCGGGCGAAATAAAAGATACAAATTATTTTTCCTTGCTTGCTTTATAGTAAGTTTTTTCTTAACAAAAAAGCTATTATAATCGATTACATTTTCAATAACATAATCATAGAATTCTTTGACAATTTTATAAAAGCGTTCCACATTTTCTTCTTCCCATTCATTTGTTTTAGGTTTTTTTTTGAAAAGTTTTTTCAATATTTTATTAGCATTATTAATCCCTAAAAGATTTGTGAAATGATCCTCATCTTTGCTGTCTAACTTTTCTCTTTCAGTTAGTGATATTAATTTTCCATTCTTAAAATGTTCATAATTAGCGTAAATTCTCCTGGTCACAATTGCATTTAAATTTTCTTCATCAACCTTTATTCTATCACCCTCTTGAACCGGCCGTGCCGTATTATTAATGTCAGAAAAAAGCTTTCTTGTTCTCTTTCTACCCAAATTGTCATCAATATGAGCAATAAAAATCACAGGGAATTTATCATCTTTTAAAATCTTTTCATCATTTGGTTTATTTTGTTCTTGTTCAAAAGCTATTTGAATACCTGCTACCCTATGCTGACCATCTATTGCAAACATTTCTTCATCTCCGCTAAACTCTAACAATCCAACTGAATGATTGTACTCTTGGTTTTGATTACTTCCATTTATTTCGTTTAATTTTTTATCAATTTTGAACTCATGCCACTGTGGAATACTGTTAAACACTCCTATAATTATAGAATTAAAGAATCGGCTTTTGCTGGTTAGTAGATATTTTGCAATATTTTGTCTTCTTTCCTTTAAGTCTCTTTGGAGAATTTTATCTAAATCTGGATTCTCTCGATATTTTTTATCAGTTTTTACTCTTATTGATATTTCCATCACATCCATTACAGACGAATAAAATACCCAATCACCCATCACAGACCTAATACAAGGAATAACAAGTTTATTTTCCATTACAAAAAAGTTTATTGCCCGGTATTCCAAGCAGAGTGAGCAGCCTTTGTTTCAGGTTCAAAATCTCTTTTTCCAAACTTTGGATAAAAAAATTCATGAAGTATTTCTTCTAACTGTTCAAGCGATTGATAAGTACCATTAAATAGAGCGTATTTAATATAAACATGATCATAATAAAGTTGAAGCATCGTATGTATATTGTTTCGCAACTTTATTTTACTAATATAAAAATAATCCATTAATCTATCTCGCAGGGGCCTAGCGGAACCGTTTTCACCTGAAATCCCAACATACATTACATATTGCGGCATGTCTATTAATAAATTTACAGGTTTTACATACATAATATAGACGCCTATATCATTTGTAGTAATTATTTGTTGAAAATCAGGATGAGATGAAAACTTAAAGTCAGCACTCCAATTTAAAACAGGAATTTGCTGAAATTTTTTATTACACCAATAGGGATCAATTCTAATCTCATGTGAGAAAATCTTGTGCCTATCCTTAAATGGCATTCGATTATATCTACGAACATCTTTTCGAATATCGGCATCTAATAAATCCAAAGTAGCTTGAGTAATCATTATCTATACTTTAAACAATTCTCCAACCTTATATTCTTTCAAATTACTTACAACCTGGTATTTCTGAATATTCTCCATACTCATTTTTAGCTTGCTTGAATATTTATCACCAATGCCTAAAAATCTTTCTATCATTTTAAGATTGGTTTTATCTTTTATATCAAACAAGAATGCCGTTTCACACATACTACTGAAATCAAATGACGGCTGGTTAAACTCTTCAATGCCTTGTGATAACAAAATAACTGACACACCTTTACTTCTTATTTCCCGCAAAATTTTTTCAAGCAGGTCCTGGCTCTTCTTTTCTTTAAATATAACGTGTGCTTCATCAATCAAAAACACATAACGCATTCCCTGGTACTTTCCCTCAATTGGTGCATTATCCATATTCATGAACGTGTTATAAATATAATTGATTATCAAAAAAACAGCAGTAAAGCGAATGTTGTTTGGTAAATCTCCTGATAAACTTAAATAATAATTTTGGTTGAGAAAGCTGTTCTTAAAATCAACTTTGGGTTCAAATAAATCCAGTTCGCTAAGTGTTTGCATTATTTCTATCAGAGTGCTGGGCCTGTTATCAACGGAAACAATATTATTAAAAATGTCTTTTATGGAAGGATACTCGCCTTTTTTAGCAGCAGTAAAAGCATTGCGGGTGGCATCTTTTAAGGTTTGCTGCTGCACCTTTCCAATATTGCTGTAGCTGGTGATGATATCAACAAATTTGTTGATGCCCATTATTTTGTTTTTCTCATTTACATTATCAATGAAAGCTAACGGGTTTATTGGAAAAGGCTTTTGAGGAGCATCAATATAAACTGCCTTTGTTTTCTTAAAGAAAGGCTCTAACGCTTTTTCATCTTCTTTTTTCAAGCCCTTAAAATCAAGATAGATAAAATTTACCTGGTGTTTTGTTTCTGCCGCTACCTGTTCTAAAAAACGGTTGGCAAAATAAGTTTTGCCTGTTCCTGAATTACCGGCAATGGCTACATGGGCATTATTATGTATGCTCGTATCATTGATGTTGAAATAAATAGGTTCATCATCAAAACTGCTGCCCACTTTTATTTTAATCCGTTCAGCATAATAAGCTTTGCTGGTAACACGGTTTTTTCTTATCTGTTCATCAAAAAGGATAGCTTCATTTGTTACCGTATTTTCTTCTAAAGATTCAATGCCTTTTTCTATGTACTCCAAAAGAAAATCGAGCCCTGAATAATTTTTATTCTCTTCGAACAATTTATTCATCAACTGCAACCCATGGTCAATGTGCATTTTGATATACTTTGCCATATTCGGGTCTGTTTTATAAACCTGGTAATGCTGGCAAATAATAGCAATATAGTAGTCCCGGTAATTGCCAAATAAGATATCGTCTTTATATTCTTTGCCTCGACTGTCAAGCAAATGTTCTTTATTGTTTACATCAAAATGATTGCCCTTTGATATGGAATAAGCAAAGGCAACACGGGAAATATAATTTTCAGAAGCGCCGGGAAAAACTTTACGGCTTAATTCCTGCACAACGGTTTTGTTAGCTTCTGAAGTACGAATATTAATTAGCATGGTTATACATACTGTTATAAGTAGTTATAAATTCTTTAGGGTTTATCGGCAAAAACTCACTTTTATCTTCATGTATGTTATTAATCAGGAACGTATTGGCAACATGCTTTGATAAAATATTGAATTCCCTTTCTGTAAGCTCTTTATTAATAAGCGGAAAAATAACCACCTGTTCAGAAACATTCGGGTAAAAGTATTTTACAATATTCTCTGCATGTTGCTCGTCAAACTTTTGCATTGGCGAATCAATGAACACAGGAAATTGAATATCGCTTTCTTCAACCAAACCACGTAATAATGCAGTTGCATACATTTGTTGTTCACCTTTACTCAATGATTCCTTTTTAATTTCTTCGCCACGATTATTCTTTAATACAATATCAATATCATCGCCAATAATTTCAACTTCCACTTTTTTAATAAAGCCTTTTTTATGCATAAGGGTTTCAAGCCCTTTTAATATTTGCTCTTCCAATGAAGCCTTCTTCTTTGCTTTAAATTTGGAAATAAAATCTTTCAGGTTACTGATGTTCCTTGAAATAATTGCATCTTTCTCTTTATTCTTTTCTGATACATTTAATTTCCGCGAAAGCTCATCAATACGTTTGCCTTTCTGCATTTTTTCGTTCTGGTACTCGCCAATTTCGCGGTTCAGGGAATCAATGGTATCGTCTATGCGAATAATTTCTTTATCTAACTCCTCCTTATGTTTTCTTAATTCAGATATTATCGGGTTTTCCTGGTTGGCTTCGGCATCTTTTATCCTTCGTTTAATGGTATTCAACTCATTGCGAACAAGATTGTATTCGCCATTAATTCTTTTAAACGATTCTCGGAAAGAAAGCTTTATGTTATTGAGTAATGCATGCATTTCATTTTTCTCGGTGTCAGAAAATTCATGCAGCATTTTAAAATCTTCCGGCAATTGCGGCGTGTCAGCAAAAAAATGCTTGCGGATTAATTTTTCAAAAGTATCGGAATAAAACTTATGCACCTGGTGATCAATAGCAAGGCTTGCAGGCTTAGGGGTATTTAATAAATCCGTTAAAATTTTATTGGTTACCCCCTTTACATTTTCATCTTTGAACTGGGCGGCCTTAAAATTGGCTTCATTATCTAATTGTTTACTTACTTCAAGAAACTTATCACCAGCAATGGCAAAAGGTATTAGGTCATAAGAATCTTTTAATTCATTTTGTAGGGCAGTTTGCCTCTTTGTTAGTTCATCTTCATTTTCCCTAAGCCTTTGCAACTCTTCAACTGTTATTAAACTGCCTTCTTTTATCAGCTTTTCCTGTATGTCCCTCGATTCCTTATTTTTTTCATTTCTTAACTCGCGCAGTTCTCGGATTTTATTTTCATTGTCGGCAATTAAATTCAGGTTTTTGTTTACATCTGCTTTCAATTGCTCCAGCATATTTCTTTCCGCTGCGCTGGCAGATTCCTGCCGAAGTTTTAATTGCAGGCTTTCAAGGTTTGCTTTTATGTCTTCATATTTTTTTATACCCAATACTTCTGAATAAGCCCGGCTAAGACGTTTACGTTGTTCGTTGGTAGTAACCTCTGCAAGGTTTACGATTTTCTCAGCATCAAAAAAGAAAAATTTAGCAATCTCAATCGGCATTATAAATTCCCTGATAAAGATTTCCTGGCCTACATCTTTTGCTAACTCGCTATAATATCCATCAATTAATATCTCAATATCCTCGCTGGTGCTCGTGAGTGTATTATAACTTCTTTTAACCACAATTTCTTTACAGGGAACTTCTGGAATATTTACATCAACAAACTTAATGGCAACATGAAATTTATAATCGTTTTCAGACCGGGCCATGCGGTTGAGGGAATTTGCTATGTATTTGCTGTATCCGCCCTGGTCTTCAATTTCTTTTTTATATAAATCATCAACCTCCTGCATGTTACGGCCATACAAGCACCAAACCATGGACATTAAGAACGTCGTTTTTCCAAAACCATTTCTCCCACTGATAATAAATATGTTTTTATTACCGCTGGTAGATAAGTCAATTGTATTTTCTCCTTTATAAATCCTGAAATTATAAAGTTCAATTTCCTTTATAGTCATTGTATTTATTTCGCTGGGTTCAGTTCATCAATGTATTGGTCAAGCCGGTTTTCAATATCATCAAGCAAGCCTCTTTTTTTCATCATCAGGGTTTTGGTTTTTTGCAGTGCCAGCAGGTTTTGAATAAACTCTACATCTTTTGGCTCCTCCTTGCAGGACTTGCGCAGCAATTCGTTTTCTTGTTTAAATTTTTCTTCCTGTTTTCCCATATCAAGCCTGTTTTTATAAACCCGGTTATAAATATCGGAAACTTTTACTTTGAAAAATAAATCCCTGAACCAATAATATTGAATCAACACTAATTCCTGGTGGGTTATAAGCTCTATTCCTTCTGTTTCCTGTATTTGCTTTTGCGCTTTCAAAACACGTTTTAATATTTCTGCACGTGTGCTAAATTTATAAGGTCCCCAGGAACCTTCAACTTTTTGGCCATTGCGCCGAGTATCATCCCTCCAAATTTCGGGATTGTCCCTGGCTTCTACAAGAAAATTCCTGATTTCAGATAAAGGCAGCATCCATTCTTCACCGTTTTCTATCAATCCTTCCATTGATTTATCTTTATTCACTACTGTACACACCCAGCATCCAAAACGGCTATTTCCGCAGCTTGGTGTGGTTGTATCAATTACCAATGGGCAATCGCCGGAATTAGCGTTGCGGTATAAAGTAACTAACTCTTTATGCGTTCCACCCCATGGCGGAGTTACCTGGTTTAGATATTGCCATACTTCATTAGTTGTTACATCTTTTATAGGTGCATACACAAAAGTATTGGGTAACGGATGTTTTCTTAAGCGCTGGCCTCTTACTTCATGTTTTTTTATTGATTCGGCACGTTTAGCACTTTCATCACTTCTTGTGCCTAATAGTATTATAGCTTCTTTGCTGTCTTTTATTGTTTCTAAGATAAACTTAGTTGTAGGGTGAATTTTTAACCTATCTGTACACCACCTATGTATTTTATTGGGAGCCGGATAACCCAAACCAATTACTTTAACCCAGAATGAATCTTCCAGAACAGGACGTGTGCCATGAACCGTTATCGGCATATCCTGTTTAGGTGCAGCTTTTTGAATTTTATCTAAAGTGGAGTTTATAAATTTTACGATCCTGGGGTTTTCAACTAATGTATCGTTGCATACAACATACACATGCCTCTTATGCCTTAATATAGGATCAATCTTTTTTAATGCATTCCATACCAATTGTAAAACCATTGTGCTGTCCTTGCCGCCACTAAAACCTATTATCCAAGGGGTGTTGCTTTCATCGCTGTATAAAAATTGATCTATTATCTCTGCTTCTAAATATTGAATGTTTAATGCCACTCTTTTTTAGGTTGCAAGATAAGTTATCAGGATAAGTCCATAAGGTTCAAAAAAATCTGGTGGAAAAACTGAAGTATAAGTGTTATTAATAATTCACCAATCATCATCTATAAATTAGGTATCCTAAGCCCTTACATTTTAGGGTTGAAAAAAATCCCGCCAGTCTTGGTGGGATTTTTATTATCATTTGTTCTTATTTGTTGTATGTAAAAAGTTCCATTACCTTTTAATCAAACCAAAAAATTGCTCAAGCGTTATCTTTCGGGCGGTACACATTTTTTCTAATGTGTATAGACTTATTGAATACGGATCGTTTTCTGAATTAATGATTCTTCTAACAGTTTTTTCATCGACGTCATACTCAGTCGCAAAAGCCCTGATGGATCCTTTCCATTTTCCAATCCATTCACGATTGATATAATTACAAATCACATCATTTAGCCTCTGCATCTAACAAATAAAATCTTTAAGAAAAAAAATAATGCGGATTATTATCCGCATTTGAATTGAATCTTATATATTTGGTGTCAATAAATTTGCGATTCTTCAATAAAATCATTTGAAGCATTCGCTTTGAGTCTCGCTTTTGAAACCTCGGAAATTTCAAACGCACACGGGACGATAAGTAGAATGCCCACGTTACGGCGTGGGCTCTCTTATTCGTGTGCGGGTCCTCCGAGGTACCTAAAAGCGGTAAGTTGAGTTCCACGCTTCTTTATTTCAACTTACAAAGGCAATAGCGGATAACAAAGAATCGCAGCATGTATAAAACCCCATGCCATGCACCGCTATTTAAAAACCAAACACAAAACAAATACTGCACCTCCCGGCAGCACCAGGGCTGCATCCCTGTCCAGCACCAATTATACCCCTCCAGGGGATGTGGGTAACCTATATGAACAACTCCTTGCACAAGGCTTCACCAAACAGGAGATACACAGTGTTATTTATAAATGCATCATGCATGAGATAGCCTGCAAAAAAGCTTATCAGCAACTACCACTCACCGGCAAAATAAAATACCACATACAAAACTATTCGTGGCAGGCAACCCGCTTTTGTAAACGCCTCACGGCAAAAGGGCTTATGCTGCTTAAAACGCAGTGGGCGAAGAAACCAAAGAATCCCATCTAACGGTTTAGCAAAGACGTGATTTAAGGATGAAGAAAGGGGGAAGGTCGATGGTTTGTTGGCCGTTAACTGTTGACCGTTGACCGAGAGGAGGTCCATAGTCGATAGACGATGGGCCATGGCGGGGAACCGTGGACTGTGGACTGTTGACCGTTAACTGTTTACCGTTGACCGTTGACCGTTGACGGATGACAGGGAGGAAGGCTGCAAGCCTCAGGCTACAAGCTGCAAGGAGAAGAAGCTACGAGCTGTGAGCGGCGAGCTTCGGGCGTTGGTTCTATGGACGGTGGACTGTGGACGGTTGACCGTGGACCGAGAGGAAGGTCGATGGTCGACAGACGATAGTCCATAGCGGAGAACGGTGGACTGTGGACGGTTGACTGTGGACCGTTGACCGTCGGCTGCTTCCCCTCCTTATTGAAATAGGCTAACGGAAAGGTTGCAGGCGGTATAGCAAATACCATTCTACCCTGCAATAAGCGATGGCATCGCAACCAAACAAATTACTTCATTTTAAAATTTTTAACTGCAATGAAAACAACAGTTTTTGCGGTGCTGCTGGTGCTATGCCTGTATGGAAGGGCGCAGCGACCGCTTTCGGTAAATGACCGGCTGCCGTTAACGGAGCTTAAGAGCCTGGACGGCACAACCCTGCACCTCAGCGGGCAGCAACACCTGCTGCTTGATTTCTTTTCCATTTATTGCGGGGGCTGCATAGCCGCGCTGCCGCACCTGAACGAACTGCAGCAGCAATACGGGGCTGACCTGCGGGTGATACTGGTGGCGCGGGAAGCGCCTGCCGCCGTAAGCGCTTTTTTCAGGAACAATAAAACGGCAAAAAGCAACAGGCTGCCGGTAACGGCGGCGGACAGGGTACTGGAAAGCCTGTTCCCGCACAGCCTGGTGCCGCATGAGGTGTGGATAGACACCGCCCTGCGGGTGCGGGCCATTACTGCCGGGGAAGCTGTAACGGCGGCCAATGTGGAAGCTTTTATAACAGGCAGGCTGGCCTCCCTGCCGGTGAAGCAGGATATTGAAGGGTTTGACTATGAGGCCCCTTTTGCAGTGCAGCCACAACTGGAGAAAGCCATGCTGTGGGAGAGCCGTTTCGGCGGCGGCGTGAGCGGTATAGGCCACAGTACCGGCATCAATACCGTTGATAACCGGGTAAGGCTGTTTGCCGTGAACCTCTCCGCCGTCACCCTGTATGGGGTGGCCCTGCAGGCCTTTATTGGCAACAGCAGGCTGCCGCAGCCATCCCTGTCTTTTCTTGATGCGCAGTATTGTTATGAACTGACTGCGCCTGCGGGCACACCGCCGGCCATGCTTAAGCAATATATGAAGCAGGACCTGGACCGCGCTTTCAATGGCAGCGGGTGCATCCGCGATACTGTAATGCCCTGTTATGTGCTCCGGCAAACGGCGGGTGGGCATGCCCCTGCGCAGCAGGGGCGGCAGGCAAGGCTGCAGGACTGGACGGCGCACCTGAACAGCCTGCCGGGCATGCCGCTTATTGTGGAAGATTCAGCCCTGGCCGCCACCTCCTTCAACCTGCCGGTAATACAACAGGCGGCAGGTGTGCAGGAGATAAACGAGGCGCTGGCGCCTTTTGGTTTCCGGCTGGAAGCCGCGCTGCGGCCACTGCCGGTTTTTGTATTTATTCCAAACACCAATAAAAAACAGCTATGAGCTATATAAATAAGGCAGCAGGCTTGCTGCTATGCCTGCTGCTGTGTGTATGCAGCCATGCCGGGCAGCTAACGGTAAAAGTAACCGATGCCTCCAATAACCAGCCGGTAGCGGGCGCAGAAGTGCATGTGGCCGGCAGCAGTTATTACAGCCTTACCGATACTTCGGGTTTTGCCAGCATCCCTGCCGGTGATAAGGGGGGCAGGATAACGGTGAAAGCGCTGGGGTATGCCACCGCAACGGCAGCTTTTTCGCAGGCGGATACCGATATACAGGTACGGCTTGTTCCTGCCGGGGCCAGCCTGGAGACGGTAACTGTTTCCACCGGCTACCAGCTTTTACCAAAAGAGCGGGCAACGGGTTCGTTTGCAACCATTGACAGCGCCGCCCTGGGCAGGCAGGTAACCACCGGCATCACCGACCGCCTGAAAGGGGCGGCTTCCGGCCTGCTGTTTGACGGCCGCCTGAAGAGCAGCAGCGGGCTGAATGTGCGTGGCATCAGCAGTATCAACGGCCCTTCCGCCCCGCTTATCATACTCGACAATTTTCCATACGAGGGCGATATCAATAACATCAATCCCAACAATATAGAAAGCATCACCCTGCTGAAAGATGCGGCGGCAGCCTCCATCTGGGGCGCCAAAGCCGGTAACGGTGTAATTGTGATGACCACCAAAAAAGGCGCTTACAACCAGCCTTTGCGGCTTGAGCTGAATGCATCGCTTACCTATACGGCAAAGCCGGATGTGTATAAGGCGCAGGATTTCATGAACAGTGCGGGATATATTGAGGTGGAGCAAATGCTTTTTGACAATGATTTTTACAGTTACTATGAAAGTTCGCCTTTCAGGCCGGCGCTGTCGCCGGTGGTGGAAACGCTTATACAACAACGTGACGGGCTTATTACACCTGCACAGGCGGCAGCGCGCCTGGATACGCTCGGGCATAATGATGTGCGGCGGGATTTTGACCGTTATATCTATAAAAGCTCGCTGCAGCAGCAGTATGCCCTCTCGCTTTCGGGAGGCGGCGACAAGGCAAGGTACCTGCTTTCCGCCGGTTATAATGCCAATGCGGATGCGCTTTCCGCGGGCTATAACCGTTACAGCTTCAGCGGGCAGAATGACCTGCAGCCCTTTAAGGCGCTGACGCTGCATATAGGGTTTATGTACACCCGGTCCAAAGCCACCAGTGGCAAACCGGGATGGGATAATATTATACCTACCGCCGGGCGGCTGCTTTATCCTTATACGAGGCTGGCCGATGATGAAGGCCGGCCACTGGCCATCACCAAAGATTACCCGCTGCCGTATGTGGATACGGCGGGTGGCGGGCTGCTGAAAGACTGGCATTATTACCCGCTTGACGATTACCGGCATAATACCACCACCAGCGGGGTGGAAGACCTGCTGCTGGATGTAAATACCCAACTGAGGCTGCTGCCATGGCTTAAGGCCGGCATAAGTTATCGGTATGAAAAGCAGCATACAACCGGCCTGGCCCTGCAGGATGCGGAGAGTTATTATGCCCGCAATATGGTAAACAGCTATACGCAGGCAGGCAGTGACGGCTCTTTGTTTTATGCCGTGCCGCCGGGCGGTATTGCCGTAAACAGCTATGCTGCCGTGGAGGGCCATGCCCTGCGGGCGCAGGCGGATATAGATAAACGCTGGAACAATATGGAGCTTACGGCGCTTGCCGGGGCGGAGGTGCGCCAGACGGCATCAGGCGCCGGCAGCTATACGCTGTATGGCTATGATGACGCCACCCTGAGCTATACGCCGGCCGATGTGGTAAACAGCTACCCGCTGTATGTGAGCGGTTATTCAGATTATATTAATCCCGGTACGGGTTTAAGCAGCCATACAGACCGGTTCCTGTCGGGCTATATCAATGCGGCGCTCAGCTACCGCAGCCGTTATACCATTTCTGCCAGCGCCCGCAAGGATGCGTCCAACCTGTTTGGTGCGGCTACCAATAACAGGGGAACACCTTTATGGAGCGCCGGCGGCGCCTGGCAGCTTAACCGGGAGCCGTGGTGGCAGGCGGGCTGGCTGCCCCTGCTGCGGCTGCGGGCGAGCTATGGTTTTACGGGTGACGTGGACCAGCAGCGCAGCGCCGTGACCACCCTGAGCATTGTGCCGGGAGCTTCCTATACCAACTACAGCTTTGCCAATATTTCGCAGTTTGCCAACCCGGGCCTCCGGTGGGAAAAAACCGGTATGCTGAATGCGGGCGTTGATTTTGCCATGAAGGATAACCTGCTTGCAGGCAGCATTGAATATTATCATAAACACGGCACCGACCTGCTGGGTTATGCGCCGCTGGATTATACCAGCGGGCTGCGCCAGCAAGCCATTATAAAAAATACAGCCGCCATGAAAGGAGACGGGGTGGACGCCACGCTGAACAGCACGCTATTGAAGGCGCCCCTTTCATGGCAGGTGACGCTGTATTACGGTTATAACCTCTCCAAAACCACCCGTTATTACAGGGGAGAAAGCGCTTTAGGCTCCGACTATGTGAGTGACGGCAATATTATATCGGCTGCGCCGGGCAAGCCATTATATGCTGTGGCCAGTTATAAATGGGCAGGGCTTGACCCGCAAACCGGCGACCCGAGGGGATGGCTGGACGGCAAGCCTTCAACCGATTATGCCGCCCTGCTTCAGCAGACCATGGCGGATGACCTTGTTTATACAGGCTCCGGGCTGCCGGTGCATTTTGGTTATTTCAACAATAGTTTCAGTTACCGCCAGTGGTCGCTTACCATCAGCATCAGCTATAAGCTGGGATATTGGTTCCGGAAGGCTTCTGTTGACTATGGCCAACTGTACAATTACGGCTATATGAACAGGGATTTTGAAAAGCGCTGGCAGCAGCCGGGGGATGAAAAGCATACAAGCGTGCCCTCGCTGGTGTATCCCTACAGCAGCTTCAGGGACCAGTTTTACAATAATTCAGAAGCGCTGGTGGTGCGGGGCGACCATATAAGGCTGCAATACATATACCTTGTTTATAACATGGCACCGGGGCAAAAACACCGGATGTTCAGCAATGCACAACTGTACCTGAACGTGCTGAATGCCGGTATTTTATGGCGGGCCAACAAGGAGGGGCTTGATCCCGACCGCTATTATCCCAACCAGCTACCTGTTCCATTCTCCCTGGCGGGAGGTATAAAAATCACTTTTTAAACAAACCGCTATGAAAAATTTATATATAGCAATAACCTGCCTGGGCATCATCCTGGCAGGGTGTAACAAATACCTTGATAAGAAGCCCGATAAGTCACTCGTTATCCCTTCCTCCCCGGCTGACCTGCAGGCGTTGATGGATAACAATGATGTGATGAACAATAACAGGGCGGCTGTGGGCGAAGGCAGCGCTGATAACTATTATCTCACCGATGAAGACTATAACAGTTTTTACCGGGAGAGCAGCAAAAGCCTTTATATATGGGATGATGATATTACCTATAATGATTTTCCCAACGACTGGTCGAGGTCGTACGATGCTGTTTATTATGCCAATACGGTGCTGGAAAACATTGATAAGGTAACAGGCGGCAATACCGGCGATTACGATAATGTGAAGGGCAGCGCTTTGTTTTTCAGGGGGTGTTCCTTTTTAACCGTGCTGTGGGGGTGGGCGGTTGTTTATAATCCCGGAACGGCGGATAAGGATTTGGGCATCCCGCTAAGGCTGAGCAGTGATTTTAATGAAACTTCCGTGCGGGCAAGTGTGCAGCAGGGCTATGAGCAGGTGCTGGAAGACCTGCGGCAGGCATATATGCTATTGCCGGAGCATGCGCTGCATGCCATGCGGCCCTGCAGGGCGGCGGCCTTTGGTATGCTGGCCAGGTGTTTTCTCAGCATGCAGGCATACGATTCGGCTTTGGTATATGCTTCGAGGGCGCTGGCATTGCAGGCCGGCCTGATGGATTATAACGGGCTCGACAGCCTGTCTAATGCGCCGGTGCCCCTGTTTAATGAAGAGGTAATGACAGCGCTGGGCATGATACAGTCATCCAATCTTTACTATGGAAAGATTGATACTGTTTTATACAACAGCTATGACAAGGATGACCTGCGCAGGTATATTTACTTCACCAGCAATGCGGATGGCAGCCATTCCTTTAAAGGTAATTATAATAACAGCGGTTATTATTTCTGCGGCCCTGCGGTGGACGAGATGTACCTTATACGGGCGGAATGCGAAGCAAGGGCCGGTAAAACCGGCGATGCGATGGATGACCTGAATACATTAATGGTGAAGCGCTGGAGGAAGGGCAGCTTTATACCTTTTGCAGCAGGCAATGCGGATGAGGCACTGAAGATCATTCTTTCCGAGAGAAGGAAAGAGCTGCTGTTCCGTGACCTGCGGTGGGCTGACCTGAAAAGATTAAACCTTTCGCCGCAAACGGCGGTAACCATTTACCGCAGGCTTAACGGTACTGTGGTAAGCCTCCCTCCCGGCGATCTGCATTATGCGCTGCCGATACCGCAGCAGGTGATTGCATTATCGGGTATGCCGCAAAACCCGCGTTAGCAAAGAGAGCGGTTAAGCAGTAACAAAAAGGGCAGTTATAAGCTGCCCTTTTGTGATTGTATTGCCTGTGTTTTACGGCTTAAATTCAACCTGCTGAATATGGGCGCCGGTGGTTACATGGCCACTGGCATCAAGGTCGAGCACCGGGTTGCCGGAACCGTCTTTTGTGGTGCGGATGGCACAAAGGATGTTGGCACTGTTGCAGTTCGGGTTCATTGGTACCTGTGTATAACGGCTTAACTGCTGCTCCTGTGCGGAACTGTTGTCGCCGCTATAGGAGAACCAGTAATAGTCCGCAGCATTCCCAGCCGGGCGGGGGGTTGTAAAGGCAAAGCAGATCACGGCAATTACCATTGCAGTGATGCCTGTTAAATACTTTTTCATAATTGAGCATTTTTGTGAAATATTAATTGCCTACTCTGTTCACAGGTTTTCGGCGGCTCCTGTTTATTGCAATAAAGATTTTATAGTTAACGTGAGCCCGGGATAAGCGATATGTTTAAAGCTTGCGATAAACCTCACCTAAATCCTCCCGGATGACCGGGACAGGTTCTCCAAAGGAGAGGACTTCCGACTCCCTAAAACTCATAAAACATGCAAAACATCATGTTTTACATTTTAAAGCGATGATTTCCTTTGGATAATGTTTTTTTAAACCCGGGCCTGAAAGCCCCGGTATCCGGGCCATGTCATTTCATTTAAAATCCCGCTTCCTGTGCAGCCTTATCCCTGCTATAACCAGTGCCATAAAAAATACATTAAAGGCTATATGCTGCTGCCAGGAAAGCCTGGCGATAACGCCGCCGCAACTGCAGGGCAGGCTGGTTTTTAATATTACCATCGCCAGCAGGTAGAGTGTAAACACAGTGAGCAATGTGCCTGATGCATACAAGCCATACGGGGCCGTGGCAGGAAAGAATAACAGCAGTGCAACTGCAACTTCGGTCAGTGGTACTGCCCATGACAGGAATGCCGCTGCGGGCGCCAGCCAGGGAAACTGCTGCAACTGTGCATGAAAAACGGTATGCCCTGCCAGTTTGTTTATAGCTGCGTAAGCCCATAACAATATGAGCAACCCGCGGATAACCTGTAAAAAAATACCGGTATAATTTTTTGTTTGCATGCCCTCGCCTGAATGTTTAAAACTTAAGTGTAAGGTAGTAAGGCTCAGTTTGACGATGACAGGCACCGATAGCATTTTTGAGCGGTATTAATGCCATTTCCGGGAGGCTGACGGCTGTTTTCGTTCCGGCAAAAAGCCCGGCGCTTCCGGCCAGCCGGTAAATGAAATATAACTGCCTGAACAAGCTATTGTTATTGGCAGATACTGGTAACAGGGTTAATTGAACCAGCCACCAATATTACCCCGGCTGTGATTTTATCCAAAAAAAGTAAGGCAGTGGTTAATGGCCCGGCCATGAAGGAGGGTACAAGGAAGTACGGAGGAAGTATGGAGGAGACATGAAGGAAGCCACACCGGCAGCAAGGGCTCCGGTCATAGTAACGTTGGAGAGCTGAAGGGAGCAGCTTGCTATATCCGGATCCCCCCATCCCTACCTGCTTGCCAAAGCAGCCTTACAGCATTGTTGAAACGGCCCTTATTTATTGCTGTTGGCGTGTACAAAGTTGTTGGAATACCGGTGATATTTAATGCCATCCCTGCAAATGAGTGGCGCAGATACGGGGAGCGTTTTAGGCTGCCGGCCTGCGCTTAAACAGGTTGTTTTGCCTGGTGTGAAGCAAATGAAGACCATTTATACTTATTATAAAATCTTTAACATTTTACTAACAAGTGATAGTTATCTTAATGCAGGCTTGTAAATTATCTATTTATTACATTTAAAATGAATTATAAATCAATTGGTTAACGATTTAAAATTTATTTATTGTTTATATGCAGCTTTTAAAAACCCTGTACAGTCTATTTAAATTTAACCAAACTTTTTATTTTTTTTAACCGTTTGTTTATTTTCTGATATTTTTACAATAGCACGGAGAAAACTAAATCAAGGCGATAACTAATAATTAACCAGGCCGGAAGCTGACCAATATTTCAGAATAAAACTGCTTTTTTTAATTCTTATATAAATCACAGCACATTTTAAAATTGTCTAAAATGAGAAAAATTCTATTCACGCTTTTTGTGATGATAGCATGCTCATTAGCGGCCTTTTCACAATCCCGTACCGTAAGGGGAAAGGTTGTTGATCAGAATGGGGAGGCGGTGCCATTTGCGACCATTAACATAAAAGGTTCGAAGATGGCTGTATCTGCTGACGCAAATGCTGATTTTACCATTACGGCCAATACCGGCGACGTTTTGGTTATTACTGCGGTGGGCATAGATAAAACCGAAATTACGGTGGGCGATGCCGATTTATCGTCAATTGTTGTAAACAGGAACAGCCAGAACCTTAATGAAGTTGTAGTAACGGCTTTAGGTATTAAAAGGTCTGAAAAGGCGGTAGGGTATGCCATTTCAAAAGTTGACCCGGATGCCATTGTACAAAAATCAGAACCGGATGTACTGAAGAGCCTGCAGGGCAAGGTGCCGGGTGTTGATATACGGGTAGGCCAGGGCGCCCCGGGTGCGGCCACACGTATCCAGATAAGGGGTATTTCCTCCATTGGGCTCAATACACAGCCTTTAATTGTAGTGGACGGGGTGCCCTACAGTAACGATGAAATTGGTTCGGGCAGTGTATTTTCCGGGGGAGGCGCTTCCGGTACCGGCTTTGCCAACCTCGATGCCAATGATATTGCCTCTATTAATGTTTTAAAGGGCGCTGCTGCGGCTGCACTTTACGGTTCAAGGGCTTCGAACGGCGTAGTGCTGATCACTACTAAATCCGGTTCAGCCGGAAAAGGCCCAAAACCATTGAACGTTAGTTACAGGGGGAGTTACAGTATTGAGAAAATAGGAAGGCTGCCAGAATTTCAAAACATTTACGGGGCGGGCGCCAATTTTAAAGAGCAGGGTTCAAACGGCTCCTGGGGCGCCAGGTTCGGACAGGGTGTTATTTATGATGGAAACGGAAATGTAATTGGCACATCATCTTCCGGCATAGATTCCATACCTGCAGCCACCTGGGGCGCCATGTATGCCGCTTATCCTGAATTATTTCCCAATGGCCGCGCTGCCTATAAAGCCTATCCCGATAATGTAAAAGACCTTTTTGAAACCGGCCACATGGTAGAAAATTCCGTGAACTTTAACGGTGGAACGGAGAATACCAGTTTTAATGCCACCTTATCGAATATAACCCAGAACGGGTATATTATGAATTCCAGCTATACAAAAAACAATGTAGCGGTAGGGGGCCAAACCAAATTGGGCAACTTAACGCTGGGGGGCAATGTATCCTATGCCCATTCAAAACAGTTAGGCGGTTATTTCGGGCAGGTTCAATCTTTTTTAACCCAGTGGGGCCGCACCTTTACCATGGCCAGGAACTGGGATATTGCGGGTTTTCCCAGTACGGATAAAAGCGGAAACCAGATCGGTTTCAACTCGGGTCAATATACCAACCCTGTATGGGCAGCCTATCACAATACCATTACCACTACCGATGACCGCACTGTTGGAACTTTCCGCGCTTCTTACAGGGTAAATAATTTCCTTACAGTTAACTATACATTCGGCATAAATAATTATACACTTTACCGCGATGCAATCGTGGATGAAAGCTCTTACGGTTCCACAGACAATGCTGTTGGTAATATTACAGAAACCGTTTACAGGAACCAGGAACTTCAGTCAACCATAGTGGCGGTGATTACACCTAAAATCAGCAATGATTTTACACTCGATATTAAGCTGGGGAATGATTTCAACCAGCGGACTTCAAGGTACCAGCAGGTATATGGTTCCGATTTCATTGTTTCGGGATTATACAATTTAACCAACACCAATACCAAAACATTTAATTCTGATTCGAGGAATAAAAGAAGGCTGGTTGGTTTTTTTGGAGATGCCACTATCGGGTATAAGAATTTTGCTTACCTGAATATTTCAGGAAGGGCTGACCTTACATCCACACTGCCTTATAAAAACGCACAGTATATTTACCCGGGCATTTCCGGGTCATTTATATGGACCGATGCCTTCAACCTGCAATCCAACTGGTTAGATTACGGTAAATTAAGAATAGGTTATGCCAAGGTGGGCAATGATGCCAATCCTCAAAACGGGCAGGATGTTTTTGGCCTGTACAGTACTTCCTTTCTCGGCCAGCCCAGGGCGGCCAGGTCAGGCACCACGTATGATCCCGATCTCACCCCTGAGTTTACGCATGAACTGGAAGCGGGCATGGATTTCCAGCTATTTAAAAACCGCATAGGGGCAGAGATAACCTGGTACGATAAAAAAACCACTGATTTGATCTACAGCGTGGATGTGCCTTCCACCACCGGCTATACCAGTTTCTATACCAATATAGGTGAAATAGAAAATACCGGGTGGGAAATAGGGCTTAATGTGAAACCTGTGGTAACCAAGAATTTTTCGTGGGAAATACGCGGTGCTTATACGCACAATAAAAATACCATTAATGAGCTGGTTGAAGGCCTCGAAAGAATCCCTATCGGCGGTTATACTGATTTTGCAGGCGAGTATCTTGAAGCAGGTTTTCCTTACGGCTACTTCAGGGGCACCGCAGCCGCCCGTTACGAGGGCAAACTGCTTGTTGACCCAAATACAGGATGGGCGGTTGAAGACCCCAACAATGTTTATTTAGGCAATCCTAACCCAAAATACAAGCTTGGCATTACGAATAACTTCTCTTTTAAAGGCATTACATTAGGTGTTTTGTTTGATATGACGGTGGGTGGCTCTTTTTACTCGGAAGCCATCAACAGTATGCTTGGCCGCGGTGTAACGCTTGATACAAAAGACAGGGAAACCAACCGCGTTATTGATGGTTATTATGCAAATATGACGCAGCAGCTTGGGGATGACGGGAAGAACCACTTTGTTCCATTACTGATTGACGGGAAGCCTGTGCAGAATCAAACAAAAATCACCACCAACGACCTGTATTTCCAGGCGGGGGTTGCGAATGTTACTTCGTTTGCCACCAATTCTGCCGGTGAGTTTAATATATATGGCGCTACCGTGTACCACCTGAGGGAAATTACACTGGGCTACGATCTTCCTTCCAAACTGATAAGCAGGCTTAAGCTTTCCAACGTTAATATTTCAGTAAGTGGCCGCAACCTGTGGTTTGTGGCGCCCAATGTGCCGAAGTACACGCATTATGATCCTGAAGTAAGTTCATTTGGTACAGGTACCACGCAGGGGTTTGATATTTCAGGCGCTCCTTCCCCCAAGCGGTATGGCATTAATCTTAGTGTTGCATTCTAAAAAATCTAATCATTATAATTATGACAAGGATGAAAAAATATTTAAACATTTTTATAGCCATATTCATGGTCTCAGCAGTAATGCCGTGGCTGGGTTGTAAGAAATACTTAGATGTTAACCAGAACCTGAATGACCCCACGGTAGTTCCGGAAGCTACGCTGCTTACAACCGCAGAGGTGAATATTGCAAGCCAGTTTGCCATTGGCAGCACCCTTGGCGACGGCCTTGGCGTTTATACCCATCAGCTTATGCAATATGGCGGCTATAACCGCTATGGTATGGATGGCGGCTCTTCAGACGGCCCCTGGGGCGGTTTATACGGTTCTATTGCTAACCTTGATGTAATCATTTCGCAGGCCACAGAAGCAGGCCGCACCACCTATGCCGGTGTTGCCAAAATATTAAAGGCATATACATTCAGCATGATGGTGGATGTGTGGGGAGATATTCCCTTCAGCGAGTTTGATAATTTTAAAACGGGAATAACGCAGCCGGCATTTGATAAAAGTGCTGATATTTACCCGCAGTTATTTACGTTGCTTGATGAAGGAATTTCAGACATCAATGCGCCGGATGATAATGTGAAGCCGTCTTCTGATGATATTGTTTATGGCGGTAATGTTACCA
Organism: Parafilimonas terrae; assembly: GCF_900115755.1. GTDB lineage: Bacteria > Bacteroidota > Bacteroidia > Chitinophagales > Chitinophagaceae > Parafilimonas > Parafilimonas terrae. Next base: position 3,161 of record NZ_FOXQ01000005.1, on the reverse strand, counting down.
AATGGAAAAAAGCTGCCAATACCATCAAGCTTAAGCTTTATACGCAAATGCGGCTTGTTGCCAATGTAAAATCAGAAGTCACCGCATTGCTGGCAGACCCGTCTTCCCTTATTAATTCCCAGGATGAAAGTTTTTTATTTGCGTTTGGCCCCTACAGCTCTACTGATGACAGGTACCCCGGTTATGGCGAATATGCCGCTGCCCAGCGTGGCGGTGAACTTCCGAGCCCCTGGATGTATGAAATAATGAAGGGGCTTAACCCAAAGCTTTATTATGGCGTTGAAGACCCGCGCATGCCATATTACATCTATAACCAAAAAGGGCCGGGTGATGGTACAGAAAACTGTACTGATTACCGGGACGGAGGTTTTGTTTCACTCATCTTCGGCTCAAACGGGCCCTGTGTGGGCGGCGCTAACAGCAATAGTTATTCACTGCTCGGTATTTACCCGGTAGGAGGCCGGTATGATGACGGGGCTGCTGAATCTATCAATGCAACTGCCACGACCGGAGAATATGCTTCCATTAATGCGGGCACCGGCGCAGCCCCGCAAAGGGCGCTCACTTATGCCGACAGGCTTTACCTTGAAGCTGAATTAATTCATGAGGGACTGGCGCCGGGCAATGAGCGTGATGCTTTCAGCAAAGCTTTGGATGCATCTTTTGCACAGGTGGATTATGTAATAACCAATTATGTAAAGCCTTCCCAGCCTGTGCCCACACTGGTATCCCAACAGGCCACCAGTGTTTATAAAACCAGTGTGCTCAATGCTTTTGATAATGGCACCCCGGCAAGGAAGTTAGAATATATTATGACCCAGAAATGGCTGTCGAGAATAGGGAATTCCGTTGATAATTACACTGATTACCGCAGAACAGGTTACCCGCTGCTCTTTGCCCCTGCACCGCAGGGTACGGTTACAAGCGTTAATGTTCCTGACGGAAGCGTGGTTAATGTTTCCAACGGAACGCCTTACCCGCTTTCCCTGCCATGGAGCACACAGGAAATTGAACTGAACAGCAATGCTCCTGCGCAAAAAGTGCCTTCCACTTTTAAAGTATTCTGGTTACCATAATAATTAACAAAGGCAGTTAATTTATAAAACATAAATATGAAAATAAATAATATATATAAATCCATTTTGCCCGCATTACTTCTTGTTGCCGGAGCCTTTGCAGGATGTTCCAAGGATGATGGCCCCATAAAGGAAGATGTTTTAAATGATATAGATGCGGTGCCTGCTATAACCACAACAATTGACCCTGCGGGCAGCCAGTCAATTGATCTTACCAACTTATCCTCCTTCCAGGGGAAATTTGCAGTAGCGCTTTATTTTGAAGGGGCTAAGCCACCAGAAAAAATAGATGTGGTGGTGAAGAAAACGAATGCCGGCGGAACAAACATAAAAGTATATAAAGCCGACGTTACCACCCTGCCGGCAACCTATACCGTAACCGCAGAAGAAATACAAAATCTCTTTGGTGAAATACAGGTAGGCGATAACTATGATTTCAGTGCTGATATTTATGCCAATGGCAAAAAATACGAAGCTTTTCCTGCCGGTGGCATAGGCACGGGCTCCGGCCCTAACGGCATGCCCGGTTATTCTGCATTTGCAAGGTTTGGCGCTATCTGTGCTTATGACCCGGATATTTATGAAGGCCAGTTTGTGGTGGAAACAGACGAATGGGCCGACTACGCCCCCGGCGATGTGATTACGGTTGAAAAGGTTAGCGAAAACCAGTTTTCCTTTAAACTCGGCGCCCCGGATGCGTTACCAATAATTGTTACAGTTAATACCGGCAACAATGTTACCTCCGTGGCCAAGCAGGTATATTCCCCTGATGGTTATGGTATAGGCTATGGCGCCATTTCCTGCCAGACAGTTGATGGCTCAACGGATAATTATGTAGCGCCCTGCGACCAGGAATTCAGTGTACGGCTTGTGCATACAGTGTCTGCAGGTTCCTTTGGCGATTTTGTGTTTAAGGCGAAAAAGAAAGGATAGGAACCTGATCAGACGAGGTGAAAATAAAATACCCATGTTTTTATGGGTAACCGGTAAAAATTAAAGAGACTGCCAAACCAGGCAGTCTCTTTTTATTGCTGTATGTTTATGCAAAATATTTATTATAGCATACCTTAACAAATAGCTAACAAGCGTTTGTTCCTGCGCTTGAAATACATTTTTCTCTTTGCCGCAATGTCTCTTCGCCTTGCTTGTGTGCGGAGGGAAGGACATTGCGGTTTCATGTATGTAATGCTGTTAAATCAATATCCCTTAACTCCATAAAGCTTGTAACAGGATAGGTTCCTTGATTGCCTGTATAGTAATATTTGGCTGAGCTATGTTCATATTGTTCCGGAAGTTCAACCAACCAATTGTACACGGCATCGTAAGCATTGCAGATTTTAAATAGAGGCAGCCAATTACTGCAAGTGAAGGTTATAAAATAAGTTCCGCCTTTTTCTGCTATGGCTTTACGTACAGGCATGGTTGAAGTTACCGGAAAAGATGGGCTTTTGTACTCCGTAGGCCGCAATTTCCTTTCCTGTGCTCATGGCTTTGCTAAAGAGACATTGCGGAGAAGGAAAAGCTTCGTTTAAGCCTTATATGTTATGTGCAGTGCTTGTCACTTATTTTCAAGAGATTTAAACATTCTGACAATGTTATTGAAATATAATCCCGAAATGCAAGAGCTGTCATAGAACTCCGGATTAACATAAGTATAATGTCTTTGTCCAGAATAATTTATTACTTGAATTGAATAAATTGTCCCATCCTTTGCTTCATTAAAACAGTCGGAGTTATTAGTATTGTCGGGTAAAGTCAATAAATGATTATTTATGAGGGTATCGTAAAATGATTTCCAGTCATAGCGTAATTGCAGTGCTTGCTCTCGTGCCTTTAGTCTAACATAATTTTTGCCGTCAAAAGTTTCTTTGAAAAGAATTTGTTTAGCCGAACAGTCGTTCTTGTCGCAACTTATTTGAATAATTTCCTTGTCATTGTTTCTGTATTCGTCAGTAAAAAGTCTAACAATGAAAGAGTCTTTGGAGTCAATTGTAAGCTTCCCCAAAAACAGTACGTTTTGAAAGTAGACAGTAAAGTTTAATTTTAAAACGTAAGAAATGAAAAAAAGCACATTCAGTCCTGCGC
>NZ_FOXQ01000026.1 GCF_900115755.1 Parafilimonas terrae | reverse complement strand
GCGCAGGACTGAATGTGCTTTTTTTCATTTCTTACGTTTTAAAATTAAACTTTACTGTCTACTTTCAAAACGTACTGTTTTTGGGGAAGCTTACATTACTGCACCACCACATCTCATACACTGATAAACCTTCCAATTTCTATTATTTGTATTGTTGTCCGCAGTCGTGCTGAAATTTGCAACAGCTTTCAAATTTGGGTTATCAACTGAACAATGAGGACATTTGTTTATTTTAAGATGTGGGTCAAGTTTTGGCATTTAAATGAGTTTGAATTTTGAATAAGCTTACGCACAACGTTTTGCCGCTTGCCGCAGTGGGGGATTTCGGAGCACTTCACTGTCAACCAAGCACAAATGTTGATAGAAGCACTGCACTTGATTTAACCACGTCAGCCCCCATTGCGGCAAACGGCTGTTGTGCGTTCGGTGTTCTTCTTTCGTCCTGATTTTCTGTCGGTTGCGGGTTGGAACAGACACACTCTTTGCCAAGTTTTGGCTTGCGGGTCGGCTGGTGCGACTTGGCAATGTGTGTGGCTGGTGAGCGTTGGCATTTCTATTCGTTTAATGTGTTTTCTAATGTCGTCTTAAATTCATTTTCGTTATTGTAATTATAGAATGGAACGGCTGTTATCAAATATGTGTCTGTATGGATTTTGATTGTCTTTTGTTCAGTTCTGATTTCTTTCAAAAAGTCTTCTTTCCATTTGTCGTGTCCTTTTAAATGCTCTCCTTTAGGTTCAATGAAAACCTGAAAAGTCATTTGTTCACCGTCACGTTGTTTGCAGAACAATAAAAAGTCAGGCTCAAAAGCTCTTCCGAGTTTGTCGAAGATTTTAATTTCTCTTTCGTTTCGGATTAGGTAAATGTTCTCAAACTTTTGATTAATGCCTTCAAATCGTCTTGAAAACAATTCTACAAATTTCTTTTCTTCACTTGTTCCGTAGTTGGCGTTGTAAACATACCAAGGCTCGTTGGCTACTAAAGTTTCTTGACCGTCTGCTCGTTCACTGTCTTTGTAAACCTTGATTTCTTTGTCTTTGAAAACTTTGTGAATCGGCTCTTTGATATAGTCTGAGCCTTCGTATTCTGTAGAATTTCTCTTTATTTCTGCTTCAATGTTTTGCAGAAATCCGTTTAAGGCTTCCAAATAGTCAAAATGACTAATTTCTTTCAGTCGGTTGGTTGTTCCGCTAAAAGTGATTTCTAAACCTGCTAATAAGTCTTTGCTGTCAATGAAATTGGAAAGTGAACCAACACTTGGGAAGTAATGCGATAAGCTGTCAAAGTAGAAAAACGGGTTTTGGCTTAATGCAAAACGGATTGTGTTTTTCGGAATATCGGTCAGTTTTACATCTTTGGTTTTGATTACTTCATCATTGGATTGTGTTGGCTCCATTTCAAAAAAGGCACTTGACATTCTGCCAACTCCCGAAGATAAAGTGTGTCGGTAATTGGTTTTCTTTACTCCTAAATCGGCAAACGATTTTATGTTGTCAAAACTCTTTGGCACTTTCTTATTGAAGAAAACGTGTCCGTCTCTATAAAAATCTGTTTTCTTAAATTCAGGTTTTAAAAACAAATTGAGTTGAACCAAATTTGCATCATCTTCATAAATACCCGAATCTACAAGGGCTTTCTTCAATTCCGAAATGTAACGGCTGTCTTCTTTAGTGTGGTAATATAATTCTTCTAACACCTTTAAATCGTTCGAAATATCATCATCAAATTTTCGGGTAAACTTGTCTTGTCCTTCTTCTAAGGCAAACGGATAATATCTCGCACCACGACCAATTAACTGGGCTTCTGAAAGTGTTGTCTTTCCTGGTTTGCCATCTTTTCCGTCTCGGTCTTCATAAAGGCGAACAATGTCAAATAAATTCAAAACGTCCCAACCTTCATTTAATTTTTGAACGGCAAAAACGGCACGGATAGGATTGTTTTCATCTTCCAATGTGTTGAGCAAAATTTGGTTTTTCTCGGCTTCTGCGTCATTGTTTGCACTTAGGCAATTTTCAAATCTGAAATTTGCTTGAATGCGTTTAACAATTTCGTTGGCTGAAATCCCTTTGGATTCAAAAAAACGGAAAGCCTTTTGAACGATTGGAACGGTAGAAGTCTTTTGAATTTTCTCTACCATTGCCACCGAAAAATCATCAATCAATTGGTGAAAGTTCTCTTTATTTTGTTCCGATTCTTTAATAGTTCTTTTGGCTTTGAATAGAATTACTGGCTTCAAATTGATATTGTTTGAAGTAGCCAATTCTTGCCTATACAAGTTCAAAATTACGGCTTGGATAATTCTATCTTGCTCGTCATACAAGGAACGAATAAGGTTAATTTCTTTGGAATATTTGTCAATACGGAATTGAGCAAGGTCGTATTTAAAAATTACCTTATCTTGATAGTGTTGGACTAATTCTGCCGTGTCAGTGTCAATGGTTGCCGTAAACTCCAATAAGATATTTTCAAAATTAGAATCGTGAATTTTCTTCACGGTGTCTTCCCAACTGCCGAAAATATTCCCCGATTTTGTTCCTGCTACCAAGTGGTGAGCTTCGTCAGCAATTAAAACCAATTTCTTGTCCTTAAAATCTTCGTAGGTTACGCTGTTTTCTTTGGTGTTGTTCAGGTCAATATGAAGCTGTTGAATGGTGGTAAACTTCAAATTGATATTCTCATTGTCGGCTTCTTCAAAGTTGTCAATCTCTTTGATTAGCACTTCTTTTCCGTCAATCACAATTTTGTTATTGAACAAGTATTTTGAAGCCTGCGGATTGAGAAAATTGTCTTTGGTTTTCTGAATGATATTATTGCTGTTTACGAAAAACAAAAAGTTGCGATAGCCTTTTTGGTAAAGGTGCAACATCAAACCTGCCATTATTAAAGTCTTTCCGCTACCCGTTGCCATATTGTAAAGCAAATGGTAAGGTCTTTTGGGCTTTTCTTCTAAATCTTCTTGGTCTAAGTATATGTATCGCTTAAAAGCTTCAATCTGATATGGTCTTTGACCAAATCCGGGTTTTAAATTGTCACTTATCCAATTGGGTAAATCAACCTGTGCTAAAGCTCTTTTAGCAAATGGATTATTGAATATTTCGTGTAGAAATGCCATTTGCTTACTTTTTAATTTGGTAAAAATCTTTGGTTACTTTCTTTTCGTCTTCGGTACAAGCAAAGTCGGTATCATTGAGCGAAGTAAGATTTACATACAATTGGTTTTTGTCCAATAGTTCGCAAAGGTGTTGTTTCTGCTCAGCAAGGCTCAAGGCTTTAAATTCTTCCAAATGCTCGTCTTGCTTCTTAATGTCCACATTGTAATTCAAGAAACTTTTGGTTTTCATCTGTTCCCAAACATTCAAAAGTGCTTTGGTGTCTTTGGCATCTTCAATCTGCTCAATGAAATTTTGATTGTATTTCTTGAGTTCGAGATAGACGAATGAACCACCACCTTGCCAATTGACGGATTTTGAAATACCGCCTTGTTCTCCATCAATTACCTTTTTAAGCCTTTCGACTGCAACTGTTTCAATGTAATCCATTTGCTCTATGCCTATATATTGGCGTTTCATTTTGTGGGCTGTAGATGCCGTAGTTCCACTTCCTAAATGATAGTCCAAAATAAGGTCTCCTTCTTCTGTAACTGCCTTTATTAAAAAGCCAATCAAAGATTCGGGCTTGGGATAAGAATTAAAATTAAGATTAAGAGAATCAATGTGCTTTTTTGAATCTTCATTTGTTTCTACACCTATGGCTTTTGAGAGATAAATCTCATCAATTAATTTATCAGGTGCCATATTCGAAGCGATTTCCCTTTGATACCTAATAGAAAATTTATTTGATTTGATTAAAAAATACGTTCCATTGCTAACTTCGGTATCCAAAAATGATTGTTGCCATTTGAATCGACCTTTCAATCTAATTGTGTCCTCGTTTTTTCCTTTTTTAACGACCAAGTCATCAAGTAGCTCAACTTTATCATAACTTCCTTTGGGATAATTACCATCGGGAATTCTAAACTGTATAATTTCTGGTTCGAATTTCAAAACAGTTATTGGGTTACCACTATTTAACAATGGTGCATCATCATTATCACTATCTCTTCCAACATATCCTTTACTTGTATCAAGAACCTTTTCATAGCAATGTATAAATTCAAGATTTTTACGTGTCTTCTTTGAAAGAGCTGGTGCATTATCAGTATTCTTCCAAACAAATGTTTCCACAAAATTCTGTGGTTTAAAGACTTCGTCCATCAAAATCTTAAGATATGCTTGTTCATTATCATCACACTGTATAAACATTTTCCCATCTTTCGATAACAAGTCCCTTGCAATTTCAAGCCGATTTTTCATAAAGGTTAACCAAGTGCTTTCATTGAATGAATCATTGTATTGAAAACTGTCATTACCTGTGTTATATGGCGGGTCTATATAAATCAGTTTTACTTTTCCTGCAAATTCTTCTTTCAGCGTGTGCAAGGCTAAAAGGTTGTTGCCTTTAATAATCAGGTTGTCGGTTATTGTGCCGTTTTCGTTTCGGTTAAATTGGTCGACTGGTTTTTCTCCGTCTTTGTCAATGCGTTTGGCATTGGTCAAAACTTTTGGCTCTAAAAGCTGAGTAATTTCGTCTTGTGCTAAAATTTCATTAAAGAAAATTTCTTCTCGTTTGTCTTCTTCACGGCTTTGTCCGCCTTCCAAAATGCAGTCCTTAAACGGCCACACCAAAGCTACTTCGTTGCGTTGTTTCAGGTATTTGCCGTCAATGGTCAGTCCAACCTTGTTTTTGTATTGGGTGTAGCTGTCGTTTAGATAGTTTTTCTGCTCCAAAAACTGCACAAACAGGTTTTGGTTGAAAACCAACGTGCCTTTCACGTTTACAAAAAACTTTTCTTTCAGGTCTGTATTGTCGAGCAACAGTCCAATCAGTTCTTCGTCGAAGTTCTGTGCTTTGTTCAGCACTACCCATTTTTTCAGTTCTCCGTTGTCTGTCACGAAGTTGGGTTCTTTCTTGAGTTGTTGCTCTAATGTTGTATATAATTTCATTTATCTTCTTTCAAATTATTCAATCGTCAAATTTACTTTTTATTGTCGGTTCGTTTGTCTGAGCGTTGGCAAAAAATGGCTCTTTTGGTTTTTTGAGCGTTGGCTCGTGTGTCGGCAAAAACCAAATGTGCCATTTGTGGGTGGGCTGTCTTTTTACACTGACGCACAACGTTGAAGCATGTGGCGAAGGTGGGTTTCACTTCCAGCAGTTAAATTGAAATTATGCAGTTGAACAAAAAAATAAATAGCGAAGGGCGGCAGAAGATTTTAATATCTTTTAGCGGAGGGAAAACCAGCGCTTACATGACGTGGTTCCTGTTGAATGAATTTGCAACTGATAACAAATACGAATTTGTTGTTGTGTTTGCGAACACAGGAAAAGAGCGTAAAGAAACTTTGGATTTTGTCCATAACTGTGATTTGATTTTTGGATTTAATACTGTTTGGATTGAATCTGAAACACATTTAGAAAAAGGTAAAGGAGTAAGCGCTAAGATTGTTACCTATGAAACCGCCAGTAGAAACGGTGAACCATTTGAAAAGATGATACAAAAACACGGCTTGCCTTGCACAAAATCGCCTCATTGTAGCAGAGAACTAAAAAAGTATGCAATACGCGCTTACGCTCGTTCAATTGGGTGGAAAGATTATTATACAGCGATTGGTATTCGTTCGGATGAAATTGATAGAATGAGCCCAAATCGGAAGAAAGAAAAAATAATTTATCCGCTTTGCTCTTTTAAACAAACAACCAGACAAGATATAAATGCTTTTTGGCAGCAACAACCGTTTAATCTTGAACTAAAAAGCTATCAGGGTAATTGCGATTTATGCTGGAAAAAATCTTTTTTGAAACTACATACGATTTTAAAAGAAGATGAAAGCATTGCTGATTGGTGGCAGAATATGGAAGAAAAGTATAAAAATTTCATTCCTAAAGGTAAACAGCATAATGAAAAATTAAAGCCGCCCTTTTATATGTATCGTGGCAGCACAAGTGTTTCAGAGTTACTTCAAGAAAGTAAAACGGATTTTATACCTGCAAAAGACGAAAGCAATGAGGTTTATGTTTTTAAACAAAATACACTTTTTGATCTTGAAGAATATGGATGCGCTGAAAGTTGCGAGGTGTTTTGAAACTGCTGAGGAACGAAGCAGAGGGAAGCGTTGGCCGCTATTTATTTTTTTGGTTGATGTCGCTCAATTGAAAAACATCAACCCCACTTTTGCCAATGCCATGTTCTACGTCCGTTTTAATGGCGTAGAACACCAATATTACCGAATAGTACGCATTCACAAAAAAAAATTTGCGTTGAAAATCAATGCCCTTCTTTTCGCTTTTTTGTATTGTTAGTGTCGG
>NZ_FOXQ01000030.1 GCF_900115755.1 Parafilimonas terrae | reverse complement strand
GGCGATTTTTTTTCGTTGCCATATTTATTCTTTTTTGATGAGGGCTAAAGTTACGGATAGTGCGGAAGGCTTCCGTAGGTTTAGTTCAACATTGGGTTTTATGCAAGTTGGGCTTGATCTTATAACATCAGCAAATTGCGAATCCCAGATTCAATTCCAGCAGACAAATATCTCTCAGATTTTGTACTTAACTTCATCCCCATATTTTCAATTAGCAGCGGTTTTGGGCAGTCGGAATACTAATTCCCAACCTGCATAAAGCCCTGCCCGTTGTGTGCAATTTGTGCGGACAGCTTCAAACTCTAAAAGGTAGACAATTGACTAACCTATTTATGGAAACTGACGATTAGAATAATCTTAGAGTTTATGCTTAAATGCGTTTTTACAAAAACAGCTATTAATTTTAATAATTACGTTGGGACACCATATCCATATTTTATTTTAATATTAGTTGCTTTATTTGAAAGCTTTTTAGCCTATAAGTTTTTATCAAAGGCTTCTTCTCAAAAATTATTCAGACAAATTGTTTTGACTTATTTGATAGCGAACGTTGTGAGCTTTTTCTCAGAATATTATTTGTCAATCTTCTTAAATGGCGGACATAGAACTCTTGTATGGATACCTTGGGTTAAAATAATTGGGCAATTTCAAATCTCTTTGTATCTGATAAGTTTTCCAATTATTTTTTTGTTTACAGTTTTGAGCGAATTCATTATTGCATTTGTCTTTTTAAAAAAGAAATTTAAATGGACTGAAATATTAAAAACTGCTTTTAAAACAAATTTGATTTCAACGTTATTGCTTATAATAATCTTTAACTGCATTCTATTCAATATTCTAAAGGGACAAGAAGAATCAGGAATTATTGACGACATTATCGAAGGTGTTCAATTTGGTCATTAAAATGCACACAACAAAGGCATTTGTGTAAGCATGGCTTGACCAGCCGCAATTGCGCAGCAGTAATTCTTATCATCTTTTGTTATCAGCAGACTTTACGCTATTGAACATTTGTAATTATCTTCAACATCAATTTTTCAATTAAGCATTTGTACCAGGCTGACCAAGCGCTATTGCCATGCCTTCACAAATGCTTCAACGTTAGCGGTCATTGTAACAGACATCGTGCATAGAACAAAATTATGACAACAAAACAACCAGACAATACAGCATTACGAACAGCTTTGTGGAGAGCGTTACACGTTTTGACAGACGAAAAGCCTTACGTTATTGACGACAAAATCGGGTATGACTTAATCAAACCAGAAACAGAATGGCAAGAACGTCCTGATATGAAATACACCAAACGACTTCGTGCTTCTATCGTTGCTCGTGCCCGATTTGTTGAAGATGTTGCAAAAACAGAAATTGCCAACGGAATAAAACAATACGTTTTACTTGGTGCAGGACTTGACAGTTTTGCTCAACGAAATACAGAAATCAGTTCGCAAGTTGACATTTATGAAATTGACCAACCCGACACGTTGGCTTGGAAAGAAGAAAAATTAATTGAAAACGGCTACAAAATTTCCAACAATTTACATTTCGTTCCCGTGGACTTTGAAACTTCATCTTGGTGGACTGAACTTTTAAACAAAGGTTTTGACACTAACAAAAAAGCCGTTGTTTCCTGCACAGGTGTAACACTTTATTTGACAAAAGAAGCCATTACGGACACATTAAAAAAAATGACTTCGCTTGCATCGGGTTCGACTATTGCAATCGCATTTTATTTACCATTAGAGCAACTTGACGAAGAAGACAAGTCAATGCAAGAAATTGCAATTAAAGGTGCGGCAGCTTCGGGAACGCCATTTGTAAGTTTTTTCAGCGTTGAAGAAATCACAAAACTTGCAGACGAAATAGGCTTGAAAGAAATCCAAACCGTTTCAACAAAAGATATGACAGAAAAATATTTTAAAGACCGAACCGACAATCTTGTTCCTGCAAGTGGAGAATTTTTCTTGGTTGCGAAGACATAAAAACATAAACACTAAAATCGAATGGACGACAGAAAACAACGAACCGCTAACATCGTATTGGCAATAGGCGGGGCGAACGGCTTCGTGTCAACGGAAGTGCGAAATTCAACTTTCGTTCTTCGTATCAGCGTTAGTGCTAAAAATCCCGCCCATCGCCAATACGCGGCCCGTTGTATGCCAGCTTATTTTGACACGCTGCTTTCCAAGCAGACTTTTACAAATCATCTCACTTTATGACATCAAAAGACCTTGAACAAATTTTAGACGAAGCAAACTGCATTGACTTAAATTTTCCTCACTTCATGCTGAACTTTCCATCAAAAGAATTTGCTGACGCTGCACAAAAAGCACTTTTTGAATATTTCGGTAGACGAGACATAACTTTCGTTTTTGAGTACCAAGACCACTCCGCTAAACTTAGCCTTTATGATGTTGAAACTGGAAACGATGTTGTAATTAACGTGCCTTTTTGTTTAGATGAAACGTCAGCCTGGTTTGACAGGCAGACGTTCAATCAGCACCCGAAAATCTCAATCTTTTGCGGTTACGGCAAGACAAAGAACGGCGCAACTACATCTACAAAAATGGCTGACTTTATTGACGGTTTAGACGACGCCGCTATCCGTAACATAACACATTTTACCAGTAAGAGGATTTAGATAAAAGCACCCATTTTCGTCTTGAACAAATTTGCACTTGTTGCCAACGTGCTTGAAAGTTCCTCTTATGCAAGTTGACAAATATTCCGGTGTAATAACATAGTCATCGTCTTGACTATTAGAATTTTCTTTTTTGTTTTTATTTTCCATTGTTCAGTAATTTTATGTACCAAACATTTACTACGGCGACTGTTGGCAGCAGTCGTTTTTTTGTTCCGTGCAGCCTTTAGCTACGGTGGGACGAAAGCCGGGCATACAACATGGGGTTTGCTGCTATGCTGGCTGACGTGCAAGCCATCGGCTGTATCTCGCTTATCGTCGCCTGTTTCGGCTGGACGTTCATCATTCGGCTTCATTTGTTATCTTCAATTTTAGTTTATTAATTGGGCTATTGTTCCGGCTGACCGAACGCAGAATATCAGCACAGCAGCAAGCCCTGTCCGTTGCCTGTAACTTTATAGCGACATCTACCATTTAAAACGAATATGACACAGCTTGAGAAACTTTACCAATCAATTCAAAACCTGAAAGAACTT
>NZ_FOXQ01000007.1 GCF_900115755.1 Parafilimonas terrae | reverse complement strand
GATTTTATACCCAGGGTATTTATTTACAAATAACCGCACTACATGCGAACCAATGAACCCGGCCCCGCCGGTGATGAGAATGTGTTTAGACATAAGATTGCAAACGTATATTTTTTATAGGGATTAAATAATCTGAAGAGTCAACAGACGTTTGAAATTGATTAATGATATAGATAAAAACAGCTGGTTATTTCAGGCATTTCTAATTTTTCGCTTTACGGATTGTTTATACCCAATACTTCATTATAAGCATTTAATGTTTTTTTGGCGGCCTGCATCCAAGTATATTGCTTGTATATTTTCGTATGAAGTCTCTCATCAAAAGAGGCCGCTGCAGCTTTCTCTACAGCATTTAATATGGATAATTCTGAAGATGGGTCACAGTAAAATGCATAATCTTCAAAATATTCTCTTGTATCACCTTTATCTGTTATTACAATATTGCAACGCTGAGATGCGGCTTCCAATGAACTAAGCCCGGTAGTTTCAAACCAACTTGCCAATACATGCACTTTTGCTTTTTGATAATATTCAACCAACTCTTTTTGCGGAATATTGTGAACAAAAGAAACGTTATCCGCCGCCGCTTCTTTGCATGCTTCATAATATTTTTTATCGTTTACTGCCGGAGCTCCAATAATTATAAGTTTGAAATTGCTATTATTAAGGGCTTTAATAAGTTTAAGCTGGCTTTTTCGTAGTTCAACTCTTCCTACGCAAATTACAAGATTGTTATTTTTTGGAATTAAAGGTGGTGTCTCATTTTTAAAGATGGTTTCATCAATGCCATTCGGAACTACCTCGTATCTGCAGTTTATGTTATATGTTGCACTAAATCTTTTGTATTCATTGCAAGAATTGGGTAGGAGGCAAGCAGCATTTTTTGCAATTACTTTTATTGATTTTTTCTGCCCCAGCCATAAATAAGAAATGCTGCTTATTTTTTCTCTGCTTACTAACGACCTTGCAATTACTTTAAGATATTCTGTAAGATCTCCCGGCAGTAATTTTGAGATGTAAGAGGAGAAGCCAGTTCTTATTTTTTTTTCATACTCCCTTAAATCAACATAAATAGTAGAAACGACAAACTTTTTTCCTGAATTATTAATATGCACTAATATATCAGCGGGCCTGATAATATTAAAAAAATGGAGTAAATCATAAGCAGCATAGTCTATTTTTTCATTACTGAAACGTATATCAACCTGCACTCCGAGTAGCCTTAAATATTCAGCAGTATTGATAGCTTGTATTATATCCCCCCCCTTATTTGTAAAAGCAGAAGATCTTATTATAAAAAGGACTTTCATTTGCTTATAACTAGTTGTTTTGGGTTTGATTATTATTTATAAAAATCGGGCTTTATTCTGTTTATCTCCTGAAAGATTTTAGCGGTTAGCATAAATTTTCTGAAAAATCTCTTCATGTTTATTTATAATGTATTGCCAGTTATAATGTTTTTCTATCTCCTCAAGATTCTTGTTAAGGAATTGTTCTTTTTTGTATGTATAATTTATATCAAGATTGATGTAAATATTTTTTAGCTCCTCAATTGAACTAAAAAAAAGTGCATTGGTTTTTAGTACGGCTATATTAAAAGCATTTTTATGTGCAATTATAAAAGCAGAAGACCCCATTGCTTCAAGCAAAGAGGGATTAGTGCCTCCAACAGAATGGCCATGTAAATAAGCTTTGCAATAAAACCTCAGCGCATCAAGCACTTTCTTATCGTAAATACTTCCACAAAACTTTATCTGCATATAATTAAACCTTTTTTGCAGCCATTTGCCATATTTGGTTGAATTATCGCCAATAACTAAAAAAGGCTCTTCTCGGGCCGACTTCACATAGGCATTGAGGATAAGCTCAATATTATTCTCTGGTTCTAATCTTGCAATAAGCATAAAATAATTTTCCCTTTGCACCGAGAATTTTTCAATATGCCTGATATCGTTATCAAGACTTATATCTGAGCCATACGCAACACAAAAGGAATCTTTTTCATACATTTCTTTATAATATTCCTGAATACCTTTATTGTCTGAAATAATATATTCTGATTTTTTCACCGCATTTCTTTCAAGTCGTTTCATAAGTTTTTTCGTAAAATATCCCCACTTACTACGTTTCCATTCCAGTCCGTCCATATTAGTGATTAGTTTCGTGTTAGTTGATTTTAGCAGGTAGAAAAATGGAGAACAAGTTGCATAGCCAGCTTCATAAATAATATCGAAATTTCGCCGTTTTGCATCTTTAAGGCAATTATAATCATATATAAAGTTTGCTGCTGCACCAAAAAGTTTTTCGGGGCTATTCATTTTTATGATCTTTACGCCTTTAAATTCCGGCATATTGTATTTGTGGAAGTGAGGGTTATAAACTGTAACATCATGCCCCTTATTTACAAGGCCAACAGAAATATATTCAGCAAATTGTTCAAAGCCTCCGTAGTTATTAGGGATACCACGTGTGCCTAAAATAGCAAGTTTCACTTACTTAAGTTGTAAATTTTGAATAATGGAATTTATATAATCACGGTATTACAAAAATACTATTGAATGCTAACCAATTGTGAATTTATTGGGTTGCTTGTAGTAGTCATACGTTGCTAACATTACAGCAAGAAACATATAAAATGTAGTGGCAACAAATTCCTGCGTGATATACTGTGTAACAAAAAAATAAAAAAATAAAAAGAAAGCTTCTTTAAACCTGTTTATTTTTAGGAAGAGAAATATAAAATAAAAACAAACAAATAAATAGGCGCAAAGGCCAATTAATCCATAGCTGTGTAAAAGCATTGTATAACCATTTTCAAGATCGAGGCGAGTGCTCCATTTTACTTTGTTTGCTACTTCCTGCGATATTTGATTAGTACCTCTGCCAAAGAGATATACTTTTAGTGATCCACTTTGCATGTAAGATATATTGAACCCCTGCAACAACTGGAACCTGGCCTCTATAGTAGAAGAGCTTAGGATAAACGAAGTAATATTTGTCCAAAATTTTACCAGTATAGCTCCCATTAAAATCGCTATTGACCAAAACATACGAGGGAATTCAAAGAACAGAAGAATGACCCAGAATAAATAAGTTGATCTATTGAAAGTTAAAAGAATTGCCAAGGTGGTTATGAAAAAAAATAATCTATCAATTATCGTATTTAAACCCAGTTTCTTTCGAAGCAAATAAAGCAACAGCCATGTAATACATAATGTGCCATAGGTTTGAACAGTTGAAGTAAACCCATGAGTGGAATATAAAGATGCAATGCCTTTAGCCCCTTCTGAAACATTTAATTTGGTGAATCCCATAAATGCAAGCACCAGGATTACAATGCCGATAACTATATGAAGAAATAAAGCATAATATAGAGAAAACAACACCATGTTTTTATACTGGCTTAAAATAATTGAGAAGGATAAGCCGATTATAGGAAAAAATATAATATAATAAAAACACAGGTTGGCTACAGAAGACGTTACTGCAATAATTGTAAATAATATTATTACTAAAAATTCTTTTGAGGTAAAAAATTTTTTATCCGGATTAAAACATGCAACTAAAAAAGGAGAAAGCAATACCAATATTTTATCTATTGGCACGGATGTAAGTTTATTTACAGTGCAAAAAAGAAGTATTAAAACAAGCAAAAAATTATATATGCCTATTAATATCCAGCGCCAAACCTTCATTGATGGCGAATGTTGCTGTAATGAAATATCCTGCAAAAGGAATCTATTTATTCAGTAACTGACGTGCGTTATTTATTTGTAAGTTCCTATTTTTTAAAACGCTAACTTTTTTGAAATCAAATTGGGATAGAGTGCTGTTAAACTGGGATGAGAAATTTCTTTGTTTTTGCTTTATTTGTATTTTTAAGAAGTCCTCAATGCCGTCTTTTAGCATTTCAAACCTTATGGAACTATAGTCGTGAGGGTATATTAAAATATTGTCCCCGCTTGCTAAACCAGCCCTTGTGTCAATTAGAATTTTTTTGTTAAAATAGTCGTAAGCCCAACGCAGGTAGCCATCCAGATTGCGGTAAGCTGCATTCCATGCAAGCCACGTGGCATCAGCATGAGAAGATATTGTAAATACGTTGGGAAAGACTTCCCAGCATGCGGTGTAATAGGTTGTAATAAATCCTTTATTCTTACGTGCGGCCAAGCTACTTGCGGGTATTTGCTGATTTGAATTAAGCGAATAATCATAAATATTGTTCTGCAGGTCGGGAAAATATTGCCCCGTGAAAGAAATCTTCCAATCTTTATTAATGCCTTTAATAAATTGAATAAGGCCTGCTAAAACATCATGCTTTTTTTCATCTATCCCAAGCGTAGTGATATTAAACCAGTTTTTTTCTTTCAAATGTTGTTCAAATGCTAACAGATAAGATTGCCAGAACGGAACATACATTTTGCCATTAACACTCTCTGAAAAGAATTTTATTTTATTGTCTTTTTCATCTAAATAATAGCTGCGTGCATTAAGCGGTGCTATTCCAAAGCATTCAATTTGCTGATTAATACCTATGCCCATCATAAATTCTACCCATTTATCAAAGTTGGTAAAATCATATTTCCATTTACCATCTGTAGTTTTCACTACTTTAATCATCATATCATCTGCGCTTCTGAGCTTGGCATTATAAAGATCCCAAAAGAAACTTGTTGTTATTACCTTTTGCCCCGCATCTTTTAATCTTGTCATTGCCGGCTTCATCAAATTGAAATGTTCTTCAGACCAAGGCTTTACATTGTAATATTCAGCCTCAGCAATTGGATATTGCCACAGGTTCAGGAAGAAATTTTTGTTTGCATTTGCCGGCAACCGGTTCTTATTTATAGTCAGCAAAATATTTACAGAGGAGGAAATATTATTTTCTGCATTAGCGGTGATCCGGGTAGTATAATTGCCAGCAGTTGCATTGAAGGGTATTTTAATGCTGATCCAAACAGGGCGGTTTGTATTGCTTTTTACGAAAGAAGCAGCAGATGTAAAATCAATAATATCCGGAACAATCAGGGTTTTATAAGTTACACCCTCTTTTTTCTTACATACCCCTGCAGAATTATCAGCAAGCACATAATAAATATATCCAACAGAAATGTTTTTGGCATCGATCGATGCAGCGCCATTTGATGATACAAGATTGCTTGCAGTTACTTTTAAACTGTTAATATCTGTTTTACTGCTTACTACAAACTTTACATTTACAGTTTCACCTGCCCATCCCTCAGTGGTAATTTGTTTTTTATCGTTAATAACAGGAGAACGATTATAATTTGTTGGGGTATTGATGTCTACAGGAGAAAACGAAAAGTTATTCTTCATTTGCTGCCAGCTTTGCTGATTAGGCTGTGATATTGAAGTTATATCACCAAACTTTTCAAGTCCTGGGTTTTGAGAATTTACATCATTACAGCACAATGTTAAAAAAGAAATAACTACAGATAAAATTAATTGCTGGTTCATTATATATTAAGTTTAGCACAGCGTGGTTTTAAATATTTATTACCTGTTTAATTGCCGGCTGGTTGGTTAAATACATAACAGAAGATGAATTATGATGATAAATAGTGAGCGTATTATTTTTATCTGTTAATATTTTAATCAAAAATTCAACCAGTATGACAGATTCGATAATTATTGTCTTATTATTTCTCCAGCCATCAGGCAATTGTAATTCTTTAATGTGCGGGTGCGGTTTTATAATGCAATAATCGTACTCATCAATATTTGTAGTAGCAAAAAAGCTTTCGTTGAGTGGCCAAGAGGTAATATACAAAAGCACATTTTTATTCCGCACACCATAAAAAACCTGGTTATCATTAAAGCAAAAAATTTTTAATGCTAGATGAAGATCGTTTCTTATCATTTCAATGAAAGGAACATTAAAGGACAAGGGATTTAATTCTTTTATATAGCTGAAAGTATGAAAAGTATCAAGGTACCGCTGATGGTTATAAACGTATATACCTTTAACTTTTGGATGAAATCCCGGATATTCTGAAAGCCCAAGCACATTTCTTATCCTTCGCCTATATGCGGCAGTTTTCTTAAAAATATTTTTTCTGTATGCACTAATGCCTTCCTCATACACATATATATTTTTACAGGGCACTGCATATAATAGTAACCCATCCATCAGCATAAAATCAAGGTAATAGTAAAAGTTTACGGCCTTATATTTAAGAATGCATAACGAAAGAATCTGCAGGCGATTGGTAGCATAATGAACCTTGCTCCAACTGGCATCATATTTTTTTACATTTTCATAAAATTCATAGGCTCCTTTAAATCTATTTTCTATTATGAGTATGTTTTTCAAAGTTTCGTTTTTTGGCAGGTTGCGGGAATTAAAGTATTGAAGCGGTTTGGAGCAAACAAAAATATTTACGAGGAGACTCATGTAAAGATGCTGTGGCAGTAGTTAAAATTATTAATAACTAATTTTCATTCTTTCAACATATTGCCAATCATCCTGCAACATTGTATTAATTTGATCATTCATTTTTTTGAAAGATGCAGGATCTTTGGGTTGCCAAAATGATAAAGTATTTTGCAAAATATGCCGCGGGCTGCATTTTAAATAGCCAAGTGCTTTTCTTACAGAAAATGGAAACTTATTATATATCTTATTAGTTTTTCTTAATATCTCAACTTTACTGCCTGTGATACTTTTATTTGAAAACTTTTCACCAGCGTTACTATTTGCTTCTCTTGTCCAGTTTATTTCTTTTTCCAAAAAATTATCTAACAACTTTATACCTTGTTTTTTAAAATCTTCGTAAGAAAACACATATACATTTTTAAATAAGCTGCATAATTTATTGATTCTGTCTGTGTAATTAAGGTCTTGATTTCTAATAACACCTGTTTCATTATAAAATTCATCAAACTTAAGTATCCCTCCTTCCTGTACATATTGCTTGTACATGGATATAAGAAGATCTCCATGTTTTCGAAAAAAAATCATGATGCTGGCCTCAGGAAATAATCTATGCAGGTTGCTTATTCTTTTTTCAAAGGAATCTATCCAATGAAAATCATTGCTAACTCCATCTTTCCATAAAGAATTCCAGGCCACACCAGTAAACCCTTCATTGGATAACAAAACATCTTCGCCTGGTATAGCATTGCTTTTTAATAATTCTGATACGGCCGTTTCTCCATGAAAGTAGTGTATGCCTTTGAGGGCTGGAAAATAGTTATACTGCAAAAAAGTGCTTGCAGTTTTGTGTGTGCCAACGTGTAATAATACCATATTCTTATTGCATTAGCTGTTAAACAATAGCAGCCTAAATTTTGAAAACTGCAGGGTTGTGAATTAGCTTGCTGGCTATGCCTGCGATTCCTTTCATCCTTTTCCAATTAAAAAGTAATACTAACGCATAGGCTGTTATTTGCAGAATAACATTGTCTGTAATTACTGCAACACTTAGCAATAATGCCGGTAATACCAGGCGTGTATCAAAATTTGAAAACAGGCTCTTGATACTTCTTTTGTTTAAAAACGCAACATTATAAAAATATCCAAGCAGGGCTGTATAAACGATATAGGTACCAATAGGCGCAAAACAAATGAAATAAAAAGCAGAAGTATTGTAGCTAATAATCCATACCAGCAGCAGATTTAAAAGAAATGAGAACAGCGCTATTTTACCAAGCAGCCTTTCTTTGCCATGCGAGATAAATAAAACAGATATTCCGAAATTTCCTGAAAGTAATGCCTCGCATAACGATAATAGTGCAAACGATTTGAAAGAATTAGCGTAGTTAGGTACAAAGTATAGTATTATTGGAAATATAAGTATGGTAAAAAAAATCAGCAGGTAGGAAATAAGAGTATAATTATCCTTAATGTATTGCATTTTTTCAAGTGCTTTTCCACCTTCAGCATGTTTAAATCGGTTAATCATTTTAGGCATAATTAAAAATGTAATTGTATCAAGAGCCAAAAATGAAGCCTGTGCAAAGCTTAATGCAAAAGAAAAATAACCTAATTCACTAACGTTGTAGTAATAGCTTACAAATGTTCGGGTAACGATCATTATAAAATAAAAACTAGCGCTGTAAAGCATTAATGCGCTGCCGGTTTTTATAAGCTCTTTAAATACAGCAATATTTGGTTTAAGGTTTAATTTAATGGGTGTTTTAAGAAGAAAAATAATAAGACAAAGAACGTAACTAAAAAGCTGTGAGATTAAAATTGCATATAATAGCTGTTGTTGCTTAAAGAAAATGCAAGCCAGAAAATTTAATAGAGGTGTTACCGACTGATAAAGAGTTATAGGCTTTAATAAATTCTTTACACGAAATACATGGATAAAAAGTAAATCAAAATTTTGAGCAACTGCATTTGAAACCACTATAATTAAATAAGCATAAAAGTTGTACTTATCAAATATTGGGATTTCTGCGAAAAAGCAGCTTGCCGCCAGCATAAGGATAACGAGAGAATGCAGCGACATGAAAAGTACTGAATTACCCAGGAACACTTTTTGTTTCTCGTAATCTTTTCCTTCATAGCTCGACAGTTTTACATTAAGGGCATTTGGAATTCCAAGATTAATTTGTGTAACGTACTGGATGATCAACATTGCGAATCCCAGGTGCCCCATAAAGTATGGTCCCAGGTTCCTGGCAATTAAAAGTGAGTTGCCAAATTGTAGGGCATAAATAAAATACCGGAAAATAATAAACCTGATATTTTTATTTTTAAAGCCACTTTTTAAACTTGTTTTAATGTTGTTTTTCGTTAAGGCATGCATTGCATGTAAGTTGTTTTGCTGCAACTGTATTAATAATCATATATTACCTTGTAGCTGCATTTTGTTACATGGGAAAAGCAATCACTTTAAAAATTTGAGCAGATTTATCTTAGCAAGTTTTATAAGACTTTGGGTATTTGTTATGGAATAATATGAAATCCAAAGTTCATCGGGATTAGAAGGATTAAAACTCATACCTCCATATCCTGTTTCGTTGCCTGCTGGAAAGGTATAGGTTTTTTGAACTTTTTTTGTTTCGATATCATACGAAAATAGTTTGAAGGTGCTCCGTTTTGAATCTCTGGCTGTAACAAGTAACTTATTTTTATAGAATAAAAAATTAGGAGACTCTAATATAGAGGAAAAGGGATTTTTATCCCATTTTACAATGTTATAAGAAGGAATTGAAATGCCAATTGGTGTGTTTACAGTTTCTGTTCTGGGTATAAAATACATGCTGTCTGTTTCAGTTATTCTCAGGGTAGTTTCTGTGTACCGCCCTTTAACATTTATAGGCCCTGAAAATTGGTAAGTATAAAAATCGCCACCACTGTTGAATAACCCGAGGTTTTTCTCTTTTTCGTCTCCTAAAGGGCTTCTGTAAGCAATAGAATACATTCGGCCTTTGTGATAAGTATACCGCCAAAAAATGTATCTGGTATTGTATGAATTTTCATACTGAATTGCCCGCGCAGGTAGCCAACTGCTGGTACTTTTGTTTAGCTTAGAGATATAATTTACTATATCAAATTTTCCGCTTCGCAATGCATTTCTACTAAAATAATTCAGGTACAGATCATCATTAGCAGAATCTACAGTAAGATGTGGGCCTCTTAAATCACGCCTTTCTTCTATAATATTATCCTTGACATGCCATTCAATACCGTCTTTACTTGTCATTATCTTAATTTGCCCGTTTTCACCGCCAACATGGGAGGTGCCAATTCTAAATACAACATACCAAGTGCCATTGTAATTAGCTATATCAGTAAAAGCTGCAAAATTTTGTGATTGGTATATATTCCCAACCTCTACAGCAGAATCAAGTTGAATTGCCTTAAAACTGAAAATTTCACCTTCATCATTCACCAACATGCTTTCTTTTTTGCTGCAGCCAATGCAAAAAAACAATATTTGTAAAAAGGCAAGAAAGTATTTCATGTCAACTACCGTTTCAGCTAGTTTTAATGTTAGTAAAATAGTATGGGGCTCCCTCGCTTCAAATTTATAAGAATTATTTATATGTAAATATAAAACGAGATATTAAGCCAGCAATTGCCAGCTTAGCGGTGTGCCTGCTGCAATATCTTCTTTTGCTTTTTTACCAATAACTTTTGAATAACAGGAAGGATGTAAACCAAAGCCCGGCCTTAGTGGCGCTATATTTGAACTGGTTAATAATTCACCTGCTTTTATATCTTTTGTTACAAAAAGCGATCTTCTTCTTAATTTATTTTTCTCCGTAAGTTCATAATCTATTTTTCCGATAGCAGCCTCTGCTTCATGAACAGCTTTAACCATAGCTGCAAATTCATCAGGTTCCATAGAAAATGCCGCATCCGGTCCACCCAAATCTCTTGACAAGATGAAATGCTTTTCAACCATCCGGCCGCCAAGAGTTACAGCAACTACCGGTACTGTTGAGCCCATGGTGTGATCTGAAACACCTGCCTCAACATTAAAGGTTTGTTTTAAATGTGGTATGGTAGCAAGGTTTGCCATTTCCACAGGTGCAGGATATTCTGAAGTACATTTTAATAAAGTAATTTCATTGTTGCCAGCCTGTCTGCAGGCGCCTACTGCAAGATCAATATCAGTTATGCCTGCTGCGCCGGTTGAAATAATGATAGGCTTACTTTTTGAAGCCGCATGGCTTATTAGGGAAATATCTGTTATTTCGAGCGATGCGATTTTATAGGCAGGAACATCCATTGCGGCCAAAAAATCAACAGCTTCTTTATCAAAAGGCGAAGAAAAAAATTCCATGCCCAGCCGTTCTGCAATTACTTTCAGTTTCGGTTGCCATTCCCACGGCATCATAGCCTGAACATATAAATCGTAAGGACGGTAGCCTTTCCATAACCCATCCTTTTTTGGCCCGAAAAATTCATTGTTTACATTAAGTGAAAGCGACTCCGGTTTAAATGTTTGCACCTTTACAGCATCGGCGCCTGCAGCCGCCATCGCTTCAATAGTTTTAACGGCAAGATCAAAATCATTATTATGATTGGCTGATAGTTCAGCTATTATATAGGCTTTATTATTGTTACAGGTTAATTCACTAATCTGCATATTCCTCTATTTAATTTTGTTGCATAATAATATCGCATACGCGTTCAGCGCCTTTGCCGTCAATCAGGTTCCTGCCTGTCTGGTGAAGCCTTACCCTCGTATCAGCATCCTGTATCAGCAAGTTAATAGCGCTGTTCAATTCATTTTCTTTAATATCATCTATATGGCCAATGTCCAAAATGCAATTGTAGTTGGCTGCTAAATATTTACTGCCTTTTGCATTTGTGGCTGCATGGCCCACACTAATTACCGGCATGCCCGTGTATAGTAATTCGTATGTGGTTACACCAAAAGTGGAGATAACTATATCGCACGTTGTAATAGCTTTCATATCAAAGGGAAGAAATTTCGCATTGGTGATATTGGTATAATTGTTAAGTTTTTCTTTGTGAAGAAAATCATCTCCAATAAAAAAAATAAAATTTATATCATTAAATTTTTTAAAATCAATTTTTTCAAGCAATGAAATCATTACGCCTTTGGGATCAGATCCTCCTGTAGTAACTGCGACAGTATTGGCTTTATTTCTTATTTTAAATAAAGGCCTCAGCTGCAATGCGGCCTCATTCATAACTACATAATCCGGCCCGGCATATATTTTAGCAGGCCCTTTATCAGGAACGTGTTGAAACCGCAGGTCATTTATATCTATATGTGCTGCCGGCATAATTATAACATCGGCCCAGGTGACATACCTGCTGTAATTATGAAACAAAATTAGCTTTGTGTAATCCTGCAAAGCTGTAATAGTATTTTTATTTAACTCTTCCAGCTTATCAAAAAAAAGAACACCAGGCCTGATGTTCTTCACATAGTTTAAAACTATATTTTCATTTATTTCATCAACCAAAATTGTTCTGAAAGGAAGCTCGTTTTTTTTTTCTCTCATATAAGCAGTAGCAGCAGATAGGATAATGATCTCTGCATCGGGCTTATTGTTTAAAAGTTGTTTTGCAATGGCAATACTTCTTGAAAAATGGCCCAAGCCATGTTGTGCGCCTGCATCAAACCTGAAGAGATAAGTTGATGTGGCCATTATTCTACTTTGCCTATTACACGTGCGGGGT
This sequence comes from Parafilimonas terrae, assembly GCF_900115755.1. Lineage (GTDB taxonomy): Bacteria > Bacteroidota > Bacteroidia > Chitinophagales > Chitinophagaceae > Parafilimonas > Parafilimonas terrae. Next base: position 222,234 of record NZ_FOXQ01000007.1, on the reverse strand, counting down.
TACCTACAACCTTTGCGTAATCCGGCACATCTTTCAAAACGACTGAACCTATGCCTGTAAGCGACCACTTTCCCAGTTTTATAAATTCAAGGGTGGTGGCATTAGTACCAATATATGCGCCTTCGTGCAAATGCACATCTGCACCAATGCAGGCATTGTTGGCTACATAACTATAATTGTCAAGTTTTGCACCGTGCCCTATCAATGCCTGTGCATATACCTGAACATGGTTGCCTATAACCGTATTGGGGCCAACTGATACAAAAGGCTGGATAGATACGCCATAGCCTATTTTTGCGAATTTGGAAATAACTGCGGTAGGATGTATGATAGTTGCAAAACGCTGCTCGGGTATTTCAAGATCTAAAAGCTTGGACAGGAATTTGTAGTTAAGCTTTACAGAAATCAGGGTATAAAAAAAGTACACATTATCATCATCAAGATATTTCTGAACCGATTCTTTATTGATCTTACCGAGCACAGGGTAACCGTTTATAGGCCCTTCTTCCTTATCATTAAGAAAGCCTAATAATTGCCATGTGGGTTTTATTGAATTTATATCTTCAACTGTAGATTGCACCACCGAGCCGTTGCCATAACCGCCGATTATTATAAGTTTTTTCATACCTGTCTTTGTTTTATTCTTTCATATCTGCTTATTACTTTTTTAGCTGCAATAATCATGGGAGGGCCTATAAATTTTCCATTAATTACAGCAACGCCTTTACCATCTTTCTGAGCTTCCGCTGCAAGCTGCAATAGCGTTTTGGCATTTTCAAATTCTTCCTCAGTGGGAGTGAAATATTGATGCACCAGAGGAAGTTCTATCGGGTTTAAAACCAGCATGCCTTCAAACCCTAATATTTTGGCGAGCCTGAGGTTTTCTTCAAGTTCCTGCAGGTCATGCACGTTGATATGAACCGTATCAATGGGAATTACGTTCGATGCTTTTGCAGCCATTGCAATAATGGCGCGGGGCGTAAAGAGGCTTTTACCATCGCGGTCGTGAATGCCGCCTAAATCTGCAATAAAATCTTCACAGCCATAGGCAATGGCAATTACCCTTGGCGATGCTTTGCAGATTTGTTCGGCATTTAATACGGCTGCGGTTGTTTCTATTAAAGGGATTATTTTATAAGTGCCTATAGGCAGGCCTTTTTCATATTCAATAGTCTCCAGCAGTTTATCAAAAAAATAAACATCTTCGGCACTTTTTGATTTAGGATATACAAAGCCATGTATGCCTGGAATTGTAAGCTCAGTTACATCTTTTAATAGCTGGCCGCTTTCCCTGTCATTAACTCTTGGGAAAATAAGCTTATCCCCAAAGAAATTTTCACTAACCCTTTGTTTAATATTTTTTCTTGCTATTGCCTTATTATCTGTAGGCTGTACTGAATCTTCAAGATCGAGCAATAAGACATCCACATCTTTTTGCGAGGCGCTTTGCAGAAGTTTCTCATTGTGTGCAGGCACAAACATGAGGCTTCGCATGATATAATCATTTTCCGGCATTCGGTTGTTTTTTTATAAGTACATTTCTTCTAAACCGCAGAACAGGTTTGTCATGTTGGTTATATGCTATTGTTTCCACTTTAATAATACCAGCGGCGAGGTTAGAGCGGGAATCTCTTTTTTCAAGAATTTCAGTTTGGGCATAAATGGTGTCGCCGATAAAAACAGGCGCAAGGTGATCTATATTTTCATAGTTTAAATTGGCTATCGCCTTGCCACTAATATCCGGTACTGTTATGCCCACTACAAGGCTGAATACCAAAGTGCCAACCACCAGTATAGTTCCATATTTTTCATCTTTACAATAATCTGTATTAAGATGCACAGGATGATGGTTCATTGTTAAAAGACTGAACAAATTATTATCGCTTTCGAAAATTGTTTTAGAGAGCTGGTGTTTAATCACTGCCCCCGTTTCAAAGGCTTCGTAATAATTACCCAGGTTAGACGGTGTCATAATTTGCCATTTTCAATATTTTTAAATAGCGGTTCAGGTGCGGCTTTTCTATAACCAAGCCATCAATATTAGCAATGGAAAAATTTGCTATGCCGCCTTTTTGTTTTAAAATATCTCTCACCTTTAGCGCCACTTCAAGCTCTTCATCGGTATAGTATTTTGTATTATTAAAAACTTCAAGCTGCATAGGATGTATCAGCACCTTCCCATCAAAACCTTTATTAAACGCATCAGTGCATTCTTCTTTAAATGCGGGTTTATCTTTAATATTCATTGATGCCACATCTATGCAGCGAACAGATGCCGCCTTTCCAAAATTTAGCAAATAATTTCTTGCCCACTGTATATTATCGGCTGTATGAAGCATGCCTGTTTCTGCACAATAATCATGGCTGCCAAAGGCAACTGCAAAGGGTTGATATATTTTAAGAATGTTGTCAACAGAACATAAGGCCTGTGCGTTTTCAATCAATAAAACTATCTTAAACTGGTTGAATGAAGGGGTTGATTTTAATAAGTTATAAATCGTATCAAGGTCTTCTGTCGTTCTGAATTTAGGAATAAAGAAATTTTTAAATCCGAGCTGGAGTATTTTTTTCAAACTGGCAGATGAAAATTCAGGCTCATGCGTATTCCAATAAAACCTTGCAAAAAAATTATCAGAAATATTTATTTTACTTGTAAGAGCAATAGCCTTATCTATATTGCTTATGTTGATTGAATCTTCAAAATCAAATACAAAATAATCGGCAGAGAGCCTGCTGATGTTTTTTACAAAAGCCTCGTTAGCTGCCGGTATAAAAAAGTAGCTTTCCATTTAAAATGCTTGTTTATAAGCCTGGCTTTTTTTATAAACGCAAGGATTTTTCAACGGTATTGTAAATTATTGTCATCCTTCTCTAAAAAGGTTTCTTAGCATGCTTAATTTAAGTTCAGCCAATTCCCAGTCTTCAATCGTATCAATATCCTGGGCCTCGGTTTCGCTTATTATTAATCCTCCCTTGTTTGTGCCGGTAAGGATCTTGTCAGTTCTGAACCAATAAAACTGGCCTGCATCATGGTAGGCCGGCTCAAGGTCTTGTGAACGTGTTTTGAGATGTTCCGGATAAAACATTTGCAAGCTGTTGTTTGGTGAAAGCTTAAATGCCCGCTGTATAGGGTAACTGAATTTTACTATTGGGCGAACGGAATCAAACTTTTTTTGTAACAACAGGTTATATGCTTCTTTTAATTTTTCTGTGGTTACAAATGGCGCAGTAGAAAGTATGCAGCATCCATTGTTAAATTTTTTTCCTTCATTATTGTATGATCCTAAAACCTCTTCTATCACATCATTCAAGGTAGCAAAATCGTCTGCATTTTTTTGCGAACGCATAAAGGGGACTGTAGCCCCATATTGTTTAGCAACGGCTGCTATTTCTTCATCATCCGTAGAAACCATCACTTCTTCAAACAAACCGCTTAACAAAGCAGCTTCAATTGAATAGGCGATAACAGGCTTGCCTAAAAAGCCTTTTATATTCTTTTTGGGGATTCTTTTACTGCCACCCCGTGCGGGTATAATGGCAATGTTGCTCATTTATTAAATTCCAGTATAGTTTGTATTACGAAATTCTGCTCCTGGCCTGTTAAGGTGGGGTACATGGGGATGCTTAAACATTTTTCGTAATAATCATTGGCATTCGGGTAATGTTCTGCATTATAGCCCAATTGTTTATAATAGGGCTGCATGGGAATGGGGATGTAATGTACCTGTGCAAAAATGTTATGTCGTCTTAAATGATCGTATAATCCTTTTCTGTCTTCAACCTGTATTACATATAAATGATAAGCATGGTTGAAGCCTTCTGCGGGTTTTATTATTTTAATGCTTGAGTTGGCAAAGGCTTCATCATATTTTTTTGCAATGGCTTTTCTTTTCTCCAGGCCTTCATCTGCACGTTTGAGCTGTGATATGCCAAGCGCCGCATTAATATCTGATAGGCGGTAGTTATATCCTAACTCCTGCATTTCATAATACCAGCCGCCATGGTTTTCATGCAGCAAAGAATGGTCTTTTGTAATGCCATGTGTTCGCAACAATAAAAGACTTTCATATAAAGCCTTATTATTTGTTGTAATCATTCCTCCCTCACCACAGGCAATATGCTTTACAGGATGAAATGAAAAAATTGCAAGATCAGCATATACTCCATTTCCACAATTTTGTTTCACTCCTTTGCTATCAATAAAGTAACCGCCGGGGGCATGACATGCATCTTCAATAATCCATAAACCATATTCATTAGCAAGCTGGTGCAACGCTTCGAGATTAACGGGAAGGCCTGCAAAGTCAACAGGAATTATGCCTTCATAAGTTCCTTTTGGAGAAGCGTTAAGTAAAGCTTTTATTTTATTTATATCAATCAATGCTGTTGAAGCATCAATATCAACAAATACAGCTTCACCACCACAGTAACGCACACAGTTTGCCGAAGCGGCAAATGTTATTGGGGTAGTAATGACTTTTGATTGGCTGTTTACATTTAATGCTAATGCAGATAAATGTAATGCTGCCGTGCCATTTGCAACAGCTACTGCATAATCGCAACCTATATATGCTGCAAATTTTTCTTCAAACTCATTAATCTTTGGGCCCTGGGTAAGAAAATCACTCTTGAGGGTTTCTGTAACAGCCCTTATATCTTCTTCCGAAATAAATTGCTTACCGTAAGGTATTGCCTGCTGCATATACTCTAAACTTTAAAATTGGTATCAACATGCTGCTTAATTAATTGCCTGATTTTATCAACGCTTAACCATTCATTGTTTTCACCTGAATTATAGTAAAAGCCTTGTGGCACTTTTACAGCCTTAAAAAAGTTCATAAAGTCAGCTATATTCCACTTGGGTAACTGGGGAAGAATAGCATAGTATTTACCCAGGTCATACGTTGAGAAAGAATCAGAAGCTGTTATCATTTCCTCATGAATTTTTTCGCCCGGGCGTATGCCCACTATTTCATGTTTGCAGTTAGGCCCTATAGCCTCTGCAACATCTGTTATTTTGTAAGAAGGAATTTTGGGCACAAATAATTCGCCGCCCCATGCTGTCTCCAACGCATGCAAAACCATATCAACACCTTCATCAAGCGAAATATTAAATCTCGTCATATTGGGATCTGTAATTGGTAATACGCCTTCTTTCCTTTTTTGGAGAAAAAATGGGATTACAGAACCATTTGAACCCATAACATTACCATATCTTACTACAGAAAATTTTATAGGATTTGTACCTCTTATATTATTGGCCGCAATGAATAATTTATCTGAAGCCAGTTTTGTAGCGCCGTATAAATTGATAGGTGCCGCAGCTTTATCCGTTGACAAGGCTACCACTTTTTCAACGCTTGTTTCAAGGCATGCATTGATGATATTTTCTGCACCGAGAATATTTGTTTTCACGCACTCCATGGGGTTATACTCGGCAATAGGTACATGTTTCATAGCTGCTGCATGAATTACATAATCTATGCCTTTTAAGGCCCTTTTCAATCTTTCAAAATCTCTTACATCACCAATAAAGAATCTTACCTGCGGGTATTTTTGATGAGGATATTCCATTCCCATCTGGTACTGCTTCTGCTCATCTCTTGAATAGATAACAAGTCTTTTAATGTCTGGCCATTTGTTCAAAATTTTTTTTACAAAGGCTTTTCCAAAGGAACCGGTACCGCCGGTAATGAGGATGCTTTTATTACTTAAGTCTATCATAATATTTTAAATAAAAATCAGGCTGATTTAAATATTTTATAAGCCTTTGCTGCTATTAAATAGCAACAGGCTAAAAATCCTCCTAAGAAGCCGCCTACTATAATTGATATAAGCTTACTTGGTTTGTCTGTGCTTAAAGGCAGGGTTGGTTCGTCTATTATCTGGTACAGGGGTGTTTCTTTTTGCAAGGCGATTTTGGCCAATTCGAGGTTTTGTAAAACCTGGCCGTAAGCCTGCCCTAACGCAGAAGCACTAACTTGGCTTTGTTGTGCAGGTGATCGCTGTACCTGGTAGGCAGGGTTCAGATTAAAGGTGAGGTCTGTTTGTGATGCGGCTGAAGTAATAGTGCCTCCTAAAATAATTTTTAGGCTGTCTGCTTCTTTCATTAACATATCCAGGTTCTGCTTGGCAACACTCGTTTTGGTATCAATATAAAATGATGAAGTTGCATCAACAAGGTATTTCGTAAGGTAATAAGAAAGAGTATCATTAGGCGATGTAGTCGTAATTTGGTAAATGCTTTGGCTATTATCCGGTTTTGAAACATCAAGCATGTTTTCCTGGATGTCATTGTAAATGATCTTGAATAAGCTATCCTGAATCCCCGTCATTTTAGCAGGATCATCGGGATAGGGGTAAGCGCCTTTTGTTCTTTCATTTTGTTGCCAGACCTCATCCAGATTTTTATTTTTTATATAAATATCCAAAAGCGGCTTGCTTGCATTCTCAGGTTTTAAAAACAGGGCTTTTTGAACCATCCTCCGGGACTGCATTAAAGCAATTATATTATCTCCCGAAAAAACATTATTGTTATCAGTTCCTAAATTAAGCCCAAACTGGCTTGCAAGCCCCATTAAGCCATTTGAAGAAGCTGTAGGTGAGGATAAAACAAAATTTAAAGTTGCACTATAGGTAGGTGTTGAAGTAATTGCATATGTAATGCCAATTGCAGCACCTGCAATTGCTATTATTCCAATTAGCAACCACTTTGAAAACAAATATTTTACAGTAGTAATTATTTGATTGATAATATCCCTGAATGAAACGGATTCTTTATCTAACATCCTGAAAAATTATTAATCTCAATTATTGTAATCAGTTCCTTAATATCGCTATCACCACCCCAGCCAGCGAAGCCAAGGCACTGGCGATGCCTATAAACTCACCCGGTGATAGTTTCTGCCTTTCTTCCTTCATCGGCACAATTATTTCTGCCCCCGGTCTTACTTCAGGAGTACTCTTGAAAAATAAAAACCCTCGCTTTGCAGCGGCTTTGCCATTAGCATATACCACATAAGTTTTGCTTTTCTTACCATTTATTGCAACGCCACCAGCAGCAGAAATATAATCATTCACGCTGTATCGCTTATTATATGGTATCTGTGTAGGAAACAATACGCTACCGCTTATCCTAACCTCTGCATTATACTTTGGAACAATAAATTCATCGCCGGGCATCAGCACTATATCGTCCGGCGATCCGGGTTTTGATAATATTTCTTTTATATCCAAGGGAAGCTGGTCTGACTGTTTTTGTGCAGTTTGCTGTTGCTGCATAATAGTTGAATCATCAATTTGCTGCTGGATATTGGAAATGGCCTGCTGCCTTGCCTGTGCTGCCTGGTCATTAAAATTATACCGTTTTATATAGGCGCCATCAAGATAAGCTTCTGGTGTAAACCCTCCGGCACGTTTTATAAGATCGCTTACACGTTCTTCACGTTTTTCCAAAACATAAGGCCCGGGATATTGTAACTGGCCTGAAACCGTTACCGACTGGAACGCCAGGTAACCCGGCTTCCTTTTTATGGTTACCACATCCGATGGCTGCAGGTAAATATTATTATTTGCGGCAGAAATATCATTTATATTATTTACTTCTATAATGGTGCTCGCCCTCACATCCTGCGCCGTTAATGAATCCCTTCTTATTAACCGTGCAACTTCTATGCGCTGCGGAAAGGCTGCATCGGTAAAGCCGCCGGCCTGAAGGATAACATCTTTTAAAGAAAGACTGTCGCGAAAATCATAATACCCGGGATTTCTCACCTCGCCTAAAACAGAAACATAGTAATCATCCCTTAAATCAAAAATGGAATTGATAACCACGGAGTCTTCCCTTTTAAGCAGGATGGCTCTTTGCTCCATTGTATCAGCCGGGTTAAAGGATAACATTTCTTTTGTGAAGTCCGGTTTCAAACGGAATATCTGCGCACGCTGCGTAAATGCATCTTCACGCAAACCATCAGCTTTATTAATTAAATCCCTTAACGTCATTCCATCTGTCAGTTCATAAATACCTTCCCTGAAAACAGCGCCTGTGAGTGTAATCCTGTTAGCAAACCTGTTTAATATCCTGCTTACAATTACGCTGTCGCCTCCCTGCATTTGATAGGAATTAAAATTGGCTGCGCTCACATCTTTTACGCCAAGTTCCCTTCCTGTAAACTGAACGATTTTTACAGATGCTTTATAAGCGCTGTCTGTAAAACCAGAAGCATAAGTAAGCAGGTTGCTCATTGTTTCGCCGGGCAGCATTTCAAAAATGCCGGGGCGTTTTACATAGCCATCAATAATAACCTTTGTTTTATAAGTTGGGATTCTTATTACATCGTTGTTTTGCAGGGTTATGTTATCACTTGCATCGCCATTAACGAGAAAACGATAAAGGTCTATCGTTCTATACAATTTATTATTTCTGATCAGCTCTATGTTCCTGAAGCTGCCAAATTCTGCCGGGCCGCCTGCTACAAACAATGCATTAAAAGCTGTGGCCAATGAAGGCACTGTATAATTACCAGGCTTATTGCTGCCGATTACAGTAATGCTTATACTTTTTATCTGGCCAACTGTTATACTGAGTCTTGAGCCGCCGGAACGCAGTGTTGAATAAGCAGTGCGGCCCATTAAGTTGCTTATTTTTTGTGTAGCATCTTCTATACTTAAACCTGCCACCTGCACCTGTCCAACATTTGGAATAAGGATATTTCCTTCAGGCGAAACATTTAATTGTATGCTTGTTTCCTGAACCCCATACACATTAATGTTAAGCTGGTCGTTGGGGCCAATGATATAATTAACCGGCGTTGCAACCGGTATGTTTGGCTGAAAGTTTAATGTTGGATTATTAAAAAGCTCTGCGCCAAAAATGCGGGGGTCGATTAATGGTTTGTGAGCTATTGTATCAAGATATTGATTAATAGTTGTATCCTGTAAATTCTGTGAAAGCTGGGTGTCAGGCTGAATTTTTTGTTGATTATTGTTTGGCGTTGTTGTACTTAGTTGCAATAATCTCGAACGCAATTTTTGGACTTCGCTTACCGACATCCCTTTTGAAATGGCCAGTTGTTCCGCCTGCTGTTGCGTTAAGCCCGAAGCATCCAATTGCTTTTTAAGTTTTAAAATGTCAGCGTCAGACAGTTTATCTACTTTAACCGTGCTTAAGTCTGCGCCCCGCAATAAATCCTGGCTTTGCGCAGTAAATGCAATACATAAAAAAAATAGAGCCAGGCTTAATAGCCGGAGTATTGATTTTTTATACATTATGCTATAATGTTCTGATGTAAATATATGGCTTCGCCCCCTGAGTCACACTAAAATAAAAAAACCTTCAAGTTGGAGAAGGTTCTTATTTATAAAATTGAGGGCTCATTAATAAAATTCAAAAAATATGGCCGCAAATATAGCAATTTTAGGGTTGTTTGCTTTTCCGTTAAAATCTTTAACTAATTTGAAATCACTCTTAAAAGAGCGTTTGGGCTTTTTGCAGGCTCTCAGGCTTGCCCACATCTATAAATTTTGAACCGGAATGATTATAAGAAAGAATTGAATGGCTGGTGCATAAGGATAAGTACACATCAACCATAGAAAATTTTATTTCGGGCTGCTTCATCAATGGAAATATTTTTGTGCTGATGATATGTAAGCCGCTAAAAGCCTCCTGGTTTAAATTATTTTCATGCCGCATAATTTTTTCTTCACCGGTCTTTATGTTTTTCCACCCGCATAAAATACCCGCTTCATTAAATAGAAAATATCGCGACGTTTCGCGGTTGGTGGTTGCCAATGTTGCCAGCGGTTTATTTTTTTTATGAAAAGCTATCATCTCATCCAGATGTAAATCTGTAAGCACATCAACATTCATTAAAATAAAGTCTTCTTCATCTTTAAAAAATGGGGCAGCTCTTCTTAAGCCGCCGCCGGTTTCAAGTATAGCATCTGTTTCATCTGAGACGCTCACACGGCTTCCCCATCCATTCTTATTTTTTATGGCCTGAACGATTTGTTCTGCAAAATGATGCACATTCACCACTACATCATTAATGTCAAATTGCTGCAGGTATTCAATATTATGCTGTAATAAAGACTTGCCATTTACTTCTGCCAGTGCTTTGGGATGATGTTCTGTAAATGGTTTTAGCCTTGTGCCGAAACCGGCTGCGAGCAACATTGCCTTCATGCAATCTCCGTTTGTTTGGTTGAAATTTCTTTTACCCAGTTACATTCATTTAAATGGGTAACCAGCACTTTTACCTTATACTTTGCAACAAGATGTTTGGCAGTTTGCTCTGCAGCATACACACTGCGGTGCTGTCCACCGGTGCATCCGAAATTTATCATAAGGTTACTGAACCCGCGCTTAATAAAATCCTCTACCGAAATATCAACCACATCATATACGCCATTCAGAAATTCATTCATGCGTGTTCTTTGCTCAAGAAAATCGGTAACTTTTTTATGCTGGCCTGTAAGCGTTTTATATTCTTCAAACCTGCCGGGATTCAACAGGCCACGGCAATCAAACACAAAGCCGCCGCCATTGCCGCTTTCATCCTGAGGGATTCCTTTTTTATAAGAAAAGCTATTAATTGTTACCACAAGCGGCGTATGCTCATCTGCCTGGAACGGTTCAAAATTGGTTATAATTTCCTGCGATGTTATGGCATCGAGCATGCGGCTTAGCTCTGTTGTAATAATGCCCACATGACTGTTTTGCAGAAAGTTTTTAAGGTTTTTTAAAGCTATCGGGATGCTGGTTAAAAAATGCGCCTTGCGTTCAAACAAACCTCTGAAACCATAAGCGCCCAGCACCTGCAGCATGCGTATCAAAACATAGCCATTGTATTGACCAACAAAAACCTGCCTGTCAATAGGTTTTAAAAGCAATTCATCAATAACGTCAAGATAATATTTCAGCAGTTGTTCTTTCCATTCATCGCTCAGGTTTGCTTTTGCCTGCCATAACAAACTTGCAACATCATACTGAAGGGCGCCTTTCATGCCACCCTGGAAATCTATGAAATGAACTTCATCATTATTAATAATAATATTACGGCTTTGAAAATCGCGGAACATAAAATATTTATATTCCGTTTTGGTAAGATAAGTTGCCAACGCTTCAAAATCATCCAGCATTGCCTGTTTATCATAAGGCAATTGAAGTGTGTCGAGAAAATAATATTTAAAATATAACAGGTCGCTTAAAATAGCTTGTTTGCCAAATTCTTTTGCCGTTAAGCATATATCATAGTCAAGGTTTTTATCACCCGCAATTTGCAGATGCGCCAATTGTTTCAGGCTTTCTTTATATAAATCAAAAACATAATTGCTGAAACCATCTTTTTCTAAAATATCAAGCAGGCAAACTGTGCCGAGGTCTTCTTGTATATAGATAGTTATATCTTCATTTACAAAATAAATTTCAGGAACGGGCAGTTGTTTATTTCTGAAATGCTCGCTGAATGCTATAAAAGTTTTGTTCTCTTTTATATTAAGATTATAGGTGGCGATGTAAGTTTTGTCGCTGTAAAAAATACGAAAATAAATCCTGTCGCTGCCACTGCGCGGCAATTGTTCAATGCGTTCCGGCGATTGTTTGATACGGGTTTCACACAATTCCTGTACCTTATCAATTATTATTTTCATTGGCACGCCTTTTTTTAGGCCGGTAAAAGTAACCTTAAAATTTGTTAAGAAAATGATGTTATGAATTTAGAAAATGTATTGTTTTCTTGTTGAAAAAAGGCCGGCAAATATAGATCATTGCACGGCCCGGAACTAAATCATAAAAGAACTAATTACTTATTAAAAAACTCAGCGGCACATTTAGCTTGATGCCAAAATTCCTGCCCATATTAAACACCCCTTGCCTGCCTGTTACATTATTAGCAGCGAGATATTTAAAGCGGCTTAAATTATTTTGATAAGCAATATCACCAAGGTTTTCACCTGTAATGCTAAGGGTGCATATAGTTTGGCCTTTACTGGTAATGTCTGCTGAAATATGTGCGCCTATTAGCCAGTAACCCGGCGTTGCCGTTTCTGTATTATAACCGGTGAAGGGATCGTTCTGCGCAAAATTATAGTCGCTTTCAATGCCTGCAGTAATGTTGCGGATGAAATTGCCTTTGCGCAAAACATCAACGGCAAGCGAAGTAATTAAGCGTGCAGACGGCACAAAAGGAATATTATCAGATCCGTCGATTGCTTTTGAAAATTGCCCGCGTGTATAAGAAAATGTATTCTTGAAATGCAGCCAGTCTAAAGGATGGGGATGTATGTCGAGACTGAATTCCGCGCCGTATAAATGAGCTGTTTGCTGCGCAAATTTAAATACCTGCAGTTCATCGCCGCTTTCGGGATCAACAATTAAAGAATCGCCGCCTGAAGTGTTTTGCATGCGTTCATAGAAAATAAAATTGCTGATGTGGTTGTAAAATAAACTTGCATCAAGCGAAACATGTTCCGTGGTGAGTTCAATACCTGCATCTCCCTGCAAACTCGTTTCAGATTTTAAATCAGGGTTACCTACTTCATAACGGTTTGTGCCTTCATGTGCGCCATTGCTTGACAGCTCTGCAAAATTCGGCGCCCTGAAACCACGCGCAATATTGGCTTTTAATGCAAGCGTTTTTGATACTTCATAACTCACGCCCGCACTGCCCGAAATATTTGAAAAGTTTTTATTAAAGGCTGCAAATTTAGTTTCCCCATCTTCCTGCATGGCATCGCCAACAGCATGCCTTGTGTCATATCTTATGCCGCCGCTTAAGGTTAGTTTATCTTTTGTGTATTGGGTGAAAACAAAACCGCCAATATCAAATAAATTATAATCCGGTATCAAAACTTCTTCTGCTTTATTTTCATTGGTTTGATACATGCCTGTTACGCCAAAGCTGGTGCGCCAGTTATTATTATAAGGCAAATGCCAGCGCACAGCGTAATTAACGGTTTGAAGATTGAACCATGCATCCGGTGTTGATGCATCATCAGGATTGCCAAACTCCTGCCGCTGGTTATGCTGATAGCCAACAACAACATCCACATTGCTTGCACCAACTTTAAAATTATTATCGCCTGTAACTTTAAAATGACGAATGTGCTGGAAAGGAGTTTCCATTGATGTTGTTTTAAAATCATCATTCGTTGCAATAGCTTCTTCGCCGCCGGGCAATGTTTTTATAAATTGCCCGGTAGTTTCATTGCGATCTCCTTCAACCATACCAATATGCTGATCGAAATTGCTCACAAGCAAATGGCTGTATCCCCAGTTGCCGCGATAACCAATCATGCCGCCAAAATTCTTATTGTAAAATTTTGAATTGAAAACATAGTCATCATACTTATTCTTATAATCCTGTGCGCCTTTATACGAGCCGTAAGCATTCCAGCTAAAACCATTTTTTGTGCCGGCGATGTTGCCATAAAAACCGCGTAATGCATTATTAGTTTGATATTCACTTAAGAAGTTTGCCTTGATTGTTCCTTCCGGCGCCGGCACCTGCGATTGAATATTGATAACGCCCGCTAATGCATCGCTGCCATACATTAGAGATGCAGGCCCTTTCAATACTTCAACACGCTGCACGCTGTAATCATCAATTTCAATTCCATGCTCATCGCCCCATTGCTGGCCTTCCTGCGGAACGTTATCATTAATAGTCAGTACGCGATTATAACCCAGGCCGCGTATAAATGGTTTTGAAATAGCAGGCCCGGTTGTAACAGCATTTACACCCGGCACCAGTTTGGTCAGTACATCAATAGAATTAGTAGCAGTAGTATTTACCAAATCCTGTCGTTTAATAACAGTTACCGGCTGCGGGTTTTGTTTAATTAATGTGGCTGATGAAACGCCCGTTACAGTTACGGTTTCATTTTCAACTGCTGTTTCATTTAATAAAAAATCTTTTTGAAGGGAGTTCCTTAAATCAATCATTTGGGCATTAGTGGAAAAGCCAATGTAAGAAACTTCAACCAGGTACTTGCCTGGTGGAATATTGTTTACCTGGTAGGCGCCATCCTGTTTGGAAACAACACCTTTATTTATATCATGAATAAGGATAGATGCGCCCGGCAAAGGAGCGCCGGTTTTAGCATCGGTGATTTTTCCGTGAAGCGAAGTTGTTTTTTGAGCGTTGCAATACGAGAATGCACTTAATAATAATATTGTATATAGTAGCTTGTATTTTAAATAGCCCATTGCTTAAGTTTTAAAAGATTGATTAATGGGATCAACCCTGATAATTAAAATTGTTAATCAAAAAAATACTTAAGCAAAAAATGGAGGGTCTGTTCCGGATGAACTTTCAACAATGGAATTATATGCAGGCAGGAAATAGTGATAAAAAGCAGTGATTCGATATTCAGGTATTATAATTTCAATCCTGTTTATAAAAGCATCACTGTCTTTTGCAAGTTGAAAATCGCAGATACTGCATGAAAAATCTGCTTTTACATCTGTGTCGCTGTTATCTGACTGATGATGATGGCAGGCTAAAGAAATTTCATGTGTGTGTAAAGCCTTTACCGCATACACCAGCACAAGCAGCGCAAGAAAAATGATTGCACTTGTTTTTTTGAAATATGATGCACGCAATAAATTCATCGCAGCAAAAGTAAAGCAACTTGTAAAAATTACAACATTGTTGCAAATTTTAATTATGGTTAAATTTCTTTAACAGCGTTATGCAATGAACATTAGCTGTTTGATTTATTTTCTGTAAGCGCTTTCAGTTTCTCCCACATTTCAGGAATGCGTTTTACCCAAACAAGTTCTTTGCGTTTGGATTGAGCATCAATTGCAGGTGTGCCAAAATAAATTTTATTGCCATCAAGTGAAGAAGGAACGCCGCTTTGTGCAAACACCACTGCATTTTCACCAATGGTTAATGTTTTACTTACGCCAACCTGCCCCCAAAGCACAACGCCATCTTTAATTACAGAGGCGCCTGCAATGCCCACCTGTGCAGCAAATAAACAATTGCAGCCAACATTTGTATCATGGCCAATATGCACAAGGTTATCCATCTTTGTTCCTTTACCTATGCGTGTTGAAGCGGTAACGCCTCTATCTATGGTGCAGTTGGCACCAATCTCAACATTATCTTCTATAATAACATTGCCACAACTCTGCATTTTCTTATACCAAACTTCACGGTTCTTTTTTGTGTTGTAATAAAAAGCATCGCTGCCTATTACTGTTCCGGATTGAATAATAACATTATTGCCAATCTCTGTATAATCCATTAAAGTAACATTCGGATAAATAACACAGTTATTGCCAATCTTTACATCTTTACCAATAAATACATTCGGCATTATAACTGTGTCTTTACCTATAACTGCATTTTTATTTTGCAATTCTTTTGTGGGATTCAGTGGCCGGAAATGATTTACGATTTTTAAATAGGCTTCAAACGGTTCTTCGGTAACAAGTAAATTTTTTCCGGCTGGTACGGTTACATTTTTTGTATTAATAATAATGTGTGTTGCTGCGCTGTTTAAACTTGCTTCATAATATTTTGGATGATCAACAAAACATAGATCGCCTTCTTCCACTTTATGTATTTCATTTATACCATAAGCCTGCGATGCAGCGTTGCCAACTATTTCAGCATTTATCAGTTCTGCAATCTCATGTAAAGAAACAGGTTGAAGAAACTTCATTGAATTAATATTTAATGCAGCAAAGTTAAGTTGTAGTATATGGCTTACTGCATGTTTATAAGTTTTATAAATTGATTTTAAGCTTTGAAAATTTACTTTTTGATTTTTGATTTTTGTTTTTTATTTAAAGCAATTCACATCAATAAAAAAAATTGTGCATAAAATTGTTTGAAAATTTTTTTGTGCAAGTAAAAACTATATCTAATATTGTGTCGGGAAATTTATTTTCCCAGTTACTTACTAACCCATATATATACAAGGTCCCCCGATAAGTCGGGGGATTTTTTATTATTATTATGTTTCGCTACTTCATCATATATAAGCCATATAAAACCTTATCTCAATTCACTTCATCAATTGATAATAAAAAAACACTGGCTGATTATTTTACTGTTCCAAAAAACGTTTATCCTGTTGGCAGGTTAGATGAAGACAGCGAAGGGTTATTAATATTAACTAACGATGCAAAACTTAATCACCGGTTATTAAACCCTGCATTTGAACATGAAAGGGAATACTGGGTGCAGGTTGATGGAAAAATAACTGATGATGCTGTAATGCTGATGCAGCAAGGATTACAGATCAATATAAAATCTTCTTTGCATCAAACAAAAACAAGCGATGTAACTATATTTGATGAAGCGCCTGCAGTTGCTGAACGTGTGCCGCCCGTTCGCTATCGTGCAAACATTCCAACATCATGGATAAAAATAATTTTACGCGAAGGCAAGAACAGGCAGGTAAGAAAAATGACGGCAAAGGTTGGTTTTCCAACACTCCGTTTAATCCGCCATCGCATTGAAGACATTACTTTAAATGATATGAAGCTTGGTACAATGATAGAGCTTTCTCAAAAATCAATTTATAAAAAACTGTTTCATGGAAGTGTATGAAGTGCGTGATGAAATGTATTGGATAACAACAGATGTTTCCAAACTTGATGTTAATGTTATACACCAGTTTCTTTCAAAAGAATCGTATTGGGCGCAAGGTGTTCCTATGCATGTTATAGAAAAAGCAATTAAAAATTCTTTATGCTTTGGTTTGTTTTATAACGATGTGCAAATTGGGTTTGCAAGATTAATAACCGACAAAGCTACGTTTGCCTATTTAGCTGATGTGTTTATTATAAACGAATACAGAGGCAAAGGATTATCAAAGTGGCTGATGAAAATAATTCAGGCACATCCTGAACTGCAGAATTTAAGAAGGTGGCTGCTCACTACAAAAGACGCCCATGGTTTATATGAGCAGGTTGGATGGACTAAAGTGCCGGATGATTATGTTTACCGGTTTATGATGCGGCATAATCCGGATGTTTATAAGAATATGGAAAATGAATGAAAACGAAAAGGCGCCCTGAGTATTGAAATTCAGGACGCCTTTTTGTAGGTTGCTTTAGTTGTCATAAGAATTATTTCTTCAGCTTACATAGCAGCAAGCTGAACCTTTTGCGTAAGTTCTACAACGTTCTCGCGGAACAAGCTATCTGTATCCATGAGGTCTTTTACAGTCTGGCAGCTGTGTATAACGGTTGTATGATCTCTGCCACCAAAATGTTCGCCAATAGTTTTTAAGGAGTTTTTAGTAAAAGCTTTTGCAAGGTACATGGTTATTTGCCTTGCCTGTACAATTTCACGTTTACGTGTTTTCTGCAGCAATTTATCATAAGGCACTGCAAAGAATTCACAAACCATTTTCTGAATGGCATCAATAGTAATTTCTTTGCTGCTGGTGCGTATAAAATTGCGCAATACTTTCTTTGCCAGGTCAAGGTCTATTTCTCTTTTATTAAGTGAAGACTGGGCCAGCAAAGAAATCATAGCGCCTTCCAGTTCGCGTACATTATTACTGATATTATAAGCTACATATTTTACAACATCCTTTGGCAATTCAAGCCCGTCATTTTTCATTTTACGCTCAAGAATTTCAATGCGTGTTTCATAATCGGGCACCTGCAAATCGGCGCTTAAACCCCAGCGAAAGCGGCTTAGTAAACGTTCCTGCATGCCATCAAGATCTTTCGGAGGTTTATCAGATGTAAGCACCAGTTGTTTGCCGCTTTGATGTAAATGATTGAAGATAGCAAAGAGTGCATCCTGCGATTTTTCAGCTTTGGCAAAGAACTGCACATCATCAATTATTAAAACATCTATCAACTGGTAAAAATGAATAAAATCGTTGATGGCATTATTGCGGCTGTGATCCTGGAACTGGTTAATAAATTTTTCACTGCTCACATATAAAACAATCTTGTGCGGGTGCAGGCGTTTTACTTCATTGCCTATTGACTGGCCAAGATGCGTTTTACCTAAACCCACACCGCCATATATAACCAACGGGTTAAATGAACTTGCCCCGGGTTTCTCAGCAACAGTTTTGCCTGCACGGCGCGCCACACGGTTACAATCACCTTCAATAAATGAATCGAATACATAAGCAGGATTGAGCTGCGGGTCAATCTGCATTTTCTTTATACCCGGAATGACGAAAGGGTTTTTAACCTCATCATTTATTACAAGAGGAAAGCTCATTTCGTTATTGTTATAAAATTTTATATTACCGGCAGGCACATCCATACTGCCATTCTTTCCTTTACTGCCGCTGTCAACCAAGATGCGATATTCAAGTCTTGCAGTTTTACCAAGCTCACGTTTAAGTGTTTTTGCAAGAAGTGTTACATAATGCTCTTCAAGGTACTCAAAAAAGAATTGGCTTGGAACTTCAATTAATAAAACATTGCCATTTAATTCGAGAGGGTTGATTGGTTCAAACCATGTTTTAAAATGCTGCCACTCTACTATATCTTTTATAATCTTTAAACAATTTTCCCATACTTTATCTGCGGTTTTATTCATAGCAATTTCAAACATTAATTTGAGTTAGTAGATTCTATTCAACTGATAAAAAATCCCAAAAAAAGTTCCATGATTTTCATAACGGAATTTCTTTGGGGACAGGAGGACGAATATCAAAACTAATATGTTGAAAAAAAAATTTTTTTAAGCGCATTCTTTTTACTTCAGTCACGCAAAAAAGAATTTTAGAAACACAAATATTTATAAATGAATAACATCAGCATGTTGATGTTTTTTTAATGCGATTAAAAAAAAATTTCCCTTTGTTTTTTTGATAAAAATTATGTAGTAAAGAGGAAATTTTTAATATAAAAAAGGTTCATGATTTTTTTGTTTATGAACCTTTTTTCTGAAAGCCTTACGCAGCTTAAGTTTGATGAAAAATTCTGTTGATAAATTGTTATGGAAACAAAGTTTTGAATTTACCAGCGATTTAAAATTTTTCACGAATTTCAGTTTTTAATGCCAACTATAATAACTGCATTCATGTTCATAAAACGCAAGCCCTGGCTCTTATTTGCAATATCACTTTTGTATTGCTGCACTGCAATCTCCCAGGAAAAAAAGGATACGATTTATTTTGATGAGTATTGGTCAATATGTGAAAAACCCGTTGCGGAATATTACAGGGTATGTACATTGAACAAAGAGAAATCAATTTTTTATAAAGGAATTGTTGAAGATTATTATATAAATGGCCAATTGGAAATGCGAGGATATTATAATAATAATGGCCTAAAAGAAGGGAATTTTAATTTTTATGCGAAGGATGGAACTAAACTGATAAAGGGCCAATTTTTAGACAACAACATGAGTGGGAATTGGTTTTTTTATGATTTAGAAGGAAAAACAACTGGCATATTTAATTGTAAAAGTGAATCAGATTTTACTCCAATATTCATTATAAATGAAAAAGGTGATACGGTGCTAAAAGATGGTAATGGTAAATTTGTTGTGGATTTGCAGAACCAGTTGCCCGAATTTTATTATGGAAAAAAGAGCTTTATAATTGAAGGCACTGTGGAAGATGGTTTAAAAGAAGGTGTTTTTAATTGTTATAATAAGGTGCCTGAAAAGCGGTTGTTTTTTTCTTTGGTTTATAAGAAAGGAAAACCTAAGCCTAATAGAACTCAGTTCAATAATGGCTTTATTCCAACAGTAACAGATTTCCAGTTTAGTTTAACTCCATCAAACCTGGCAAAAATTGATCAGTTTTATCATACAAATTTTGTGTTCGAATTAGCGCCTAATGGATTGAATGCAGAAAATAAGTTGGTGAATTTCCTGGTGAATAATGAAACGCCGTTTATTGAAGCGAATGCAAAGAATACAAATGATAATGATAAATTGTTTTTTGATATAATAAAAAGCGTTTTGTATGATTCTTTAATCAAATTCCGCTTGGCAAAAGATCCTTATTTTAAAAGATTTAAGTCTCCTGTTACATCTTATTTTAGTGCGGCTTTTTCAAAAAACGAAAAAAGTTCTTTTCTTAAAATAACCGGAAACATTGGATTAACTGTTGATACATCCGGTTACATTGTGAATTCGGTTTATTATTCTAATTTAACGAAGCGGCAAATAAATAAGATGGATTATTATTTCTCGCATATAATAAACCTTTATCCATATTATATGAATGCGGAAAAAGTAATGCACAATGTTAATCTGAAACTAAACATGCTAATTGATACTTTGAAAAATGACTCGTTTCATGTTAGTTATTTAATTTATAATGAAGATTTAGTAAAAGAAAATGATCCTGCAAAATACATAGACACATCAGGCGTTTATAGTGTTGTGCAGGTTGAGGCTAAGTTTCCGGGTAATTGGTTAATGTATATTACCCGTAATTTGAACAGCATGGTTCCTGCCAATAACGGAGCACCTAAAGGAAAATATAGCGTTACCGTTAGCTTTTTAGTTGATGAAACAGGAAACATTTCTGAAGTGAAAGCAGAAAACGATCCCGGTTACGGAACAGCAGAAGAAGCAGTGCGTGTTATGAAAAAAATGCCTAAATGGATGCCTGCTATCAGGGACGGGAAAAATGTAAAATACCGTCAAAAACAAACTATTGTTTTTGTGGTTTCTAATTAATAATGGCAGGTATTAAATACCCGCCAGTTCCAAACTCTTCTTCTTTAATCTTCTTATTTCCACATCTTCAATAACCGGTTCGGGCGATAAGATCAGCGAAGTATTATTTTCCCTCCACCAGTTATTATTTTTTAGTTCAGTGAAAGGCAAAACGCCAACGAGATATTTGCGTTCTGCTTCAGCATGCCATTCTTCAATCCATTCAAATTTTTCTTTGGGAATATATTGCCAGTCATCGAAGCTTACATAAGCTTTGACATAAAAATCTTCGCTTAATTCAGGAACAATATGGTGGTATAATTTTTTATATTCATACCTGTAATTATAGCGCAATGCAGATATGTCGCTCAGCACGGCAGAAGCCGTGGGAAAACTGCCGGCGCCTTTGCCATAAAAAAATTGTTTATCGGCAAAAGAGCTTTCAAGAACAACGCCGTTATATTCATTTTTTACAAATGATAAATGATCATCTGCTTTTACAAACTGTGGCAATACAAACGCAGCCACTTTTCCATTTAATAATTTCTTTGCCTGCGCTACGAGCTTAATGTCGTAATGTTTTTCCTTAGCCACTAATGCATCGCCTGATTGTATATTCTGAATGCCGCTGAAAACAATATTATCCGGATGTTCAACTATACCATACGCATGTGTTAATAAAATGGCCCATTTGTTTACAGCATCCCATCCATCCACATCTAATGTAGGATCACTTTCTGCAAAACCTAACTGCTGTGCCAGCAATAATGCATCTTTAAAGCTCAGGCTTTCTTCAAACATTTTTGTAAGAATAAAATTGGTAGAACCATTTACGATTGCTTTTAATGAATGCAACAAATCGTTATCGTAATATTCTTCCAGGTTTCTTATAACGGGGATGGAAGCACAGGCTGCAGCTTCGCATAAAAACGATTTACCGGTTTGTTTTTGCAGTTCTAATAACTTGGGGAGATGTTCCGCTATCATTTTTTTACTGGCGCTTACGGCATGTTTGCCGTTTAATAAAGCTGTTGAAACAATTTCAAAAGCCGGTTCGCTTTCATTTATCACTTCAACAATTACATTTATTTCTTCATCGTTCAATAATTCATCTTTATCAGTTGTAAACAATTCTTCCGGTGCATTTCTTTTTTTGCCCGGATGTTTAATACAAACCTTTTTTATAGTCGCATTTAAAGAAGATGTTTGCTGAAGCGCTTTGTATAAACCTTCACCTACCACACCAAAACCAAATAAGCCTATCGTTAGTTTCTTATGATATTTTCCGTTGTTATTAATTGCCTTGCCCATATATAAATTATTAGTTGTTATTTATTATTCGTTCAATGTGGTTTATTTAAGAAAATATTCAATATTCAACAAAACAATAATCAATGTTCAATTGCAATTCAGTAAAAATGATTATTGGATATTGAGCATTGATTATTGTTTATTTAAAAAAATAAGCCTTAAATAAATGATATCGGTTAACCATTAATTACACAGTTACCAATGCTTCTTCTTCTACCTTATTATACAAAAATGTTTTAATGGCTTCTTCTATCTGTTCATACTCCAATAAAAACCCATCGTGCCCATAAGGCGAATGTATTTCCCTGAATTCTGCATAAGGCACATGCGCCGCTATAAATTCCTGCTCTGTTGGCGGAAAAAGTAAGTCACTTGAAATACCGATAACCAAAGCCTTTGCTTTAATTTGTTCCAGTGCCTTAACTGTGCTTTCACGGCCCCGGCCAACATTATGGTTATCCATTCCCTTGCTTAAAAAATAATAGCTAAATGCATTAAAGCGTTTAGCCAATTTTTCGCCCTGGTATTGCTGATAGCTTTCTGAACTGCGTTCCCTGCTGTTCAAATTATCCGATGTTATTTTTTGTGTGAGTTTATAAGTATCATAACTCCTGTAAGAAAGCAAAGCGATTGAACGCGCAGTTTTCATGCCTTCCAATCCTGCGTCTACATGGTGTTCTTTCCAGGTAGCATCATTTTCAATTGCAAAACGTTGCGATGCATTAAATGCCACACCCCAGGCTGAATGAAATGCATTAGTAGCAATAGGAATGATATATTGAAACAGTTCCGGTTCTTCTATACTCCACTCCAGTAATTGCTGGCCGCCCATGCTGCCGCCAATGCCGATATGAATTTTAGAAATACCTAAGTGATTTTTTAAATGCCGATAAGTGCGCACCATGTCTCTCGTGGTAAACCAGGGAAATGCATGATACCAGGAATTATTAGTTGCCGGGTTTATATCAAATGCATTGATGCTGCCGTAGCAACTGCCGGGCATATTTACACAAACAATAAAATATTTTTTTGGGTCGAAGAATTTATCGTTGCCCACGAGACCGCCCCACCATTCAGCAGGATCGCTGTTGGCTGTTAATGCATGGAATATCCAAACCACATTGCTCTTGTCTGCATTCAATTTTCCATGCGTGGTATAAGCAAGATGAAAGCCATTTAATACGGCGCCGCTTTCCAGTTTAAATGGTTTATTACAGGTAAACGTTTTTGACACTTTCTTTTTTTTGTAGTTATTCACGAAGTTCACAAGTTCACAGGTTGATTAAGCGCTGTAAACTTGTGAACATTTTAAACCGTGAACATTAAACTTTCATATAAAAATTACAACACAACTATTTAGAAAAAACAGCTTCGAAAGCCTGTTCAAAATCTGCTTTAATATCCTCAATATGTTCTATGCCCACACTTATGCGCACCAGGTTTGGCAGCACACCTGCTGATGCCCTTTCTTCTTCTGTTAACTGTTCATGCGTAGTAGATGCCGGGTGAATGGCCAGGGTTTTTGCATCGCCCATGTTTGCAAGATGGCTGGTAAGTTTTAATGAATTAATAAACTTGCTGCCATTTTCAATGCCACCTTTTATACCAAACTGAAGAACGCCGCCGGCGCCTTTCGGCAAGTATTTTTTTGCCAGAGCATTATAAGGGCTGCTTTCCAAACCGGGGTACCAAACAAATTCAACATTAGGATGCTGTTCGAGCCACTGCGCCAATGCCAAAGTATTTTCAACAGTGCGTTCTACGCGCAGGCTTAAAGTTTCTACACCCTGCAAAAACAAAAACGAATTAAACGGGCTGAGCGCCGGGCCAAAATCTCTTAAACCTTCAACCCTTGCCCGAATAGCGAAAGCAATATTGGGTAACCCGAGTGGATTGCCTTCGCCAAAAGTTTCCCAGAAATTTAAACCATGATAACCTTCGCTTGGCTCTGAGAATTGGGGGAACTTTCCATTGCCCCAGTTATAATTACCGCCATCAACAATTACGCCGCCTATGCTGGTGCCATGACCGCCAATCCATTTGGTTGCAGCAGCTACTACTACGTTTGCACCAAGCTCAATCGGCCTGAATAAATAACCAGCAGCGCCGAATGTATTATCAACCACCAAGGGCACATCATATTCTTTTGCTATGGCTGCAAATTTTTCAAAGTCAGGCACGTTTAAGCGTGGATTGCCTACTGTTTCCAGGTAAATAGCTTTTGTGTTTTTATCAATATGCTTTACAAAATTTTCGGGGTCATCGCTATCGGCGAAACGTGCTTCAATGCCCAGCCTTTTAAAAGAAACTTTAAACTGGTTGTAAGTGCCGCCATACAAATAAGAGGTGGAAACAAAATTGTCGCCCGCCTGTAAAATATTGTTAAGCGCAATAAATTGTGATGCCTGGCCTGAGGCAACAGCAAGGCCCGCAGTACCACCTTCCAATGCAGCAATACGCTGTTCCAATACATCCGTTGTAGGATTCATGATACGCGTATAAATATTGCCGAATTGTTTTAAGCCAAAAAGGTTGGCAGCATGTTCGGTATTGTCAAATCCAAAAGAAGTGGTTTGGTAAATGGGCACAGCACGTGATTTTGTAGTGGGATCAATTTGCTGGCCGGCATGTAATTGAAGTGTTTCAAAACGATAACTCATAAAAAGTTTTTTTTGTATAAGGAATTAATAAATGCTTAAGCTTTTGCTTGTTTTGTGAGAGAGGAATTTTCAATAAAAAACGGGCGAAGCCCGGCGAGGGGGTTATATAGTTATGCCTTGCGGCATACAACAACAAATACAACAAATGCACACGGTAGCTTGTGCAGTAATGATAGTATTAATATTTTGCTGTTTTTGTAACATGCTGTGTAAAAATGCACTGCAAATGTACTTGAGATTTTTGTTTGTCACTTAAAAAATTTTTAATTCATTGTTAAGCTGTTTAATTCACGGCTTTACACAATAGGTTTTTGCAAACATTGCATACATAATTCTTTAAAACTTCCTGGAATAAAACAAAAAGCGCTTCCGGACAAGTCAGAAGCGCTTTGAATATTGTTGAAGATATTTTATGAGCATTAATCCTGACTTATCTCTCCCAATTTTAAATTGGAGTTGGAGTTGGCACCTTTTTCCGGCATAAGCCGGAGTGGTTGCTAAGGCTTCATCGGGCCAATCCCTCTGCCTTTCTTGATAAGTTATAAAGAACCGGGTGCAAATGTATAAAGCTTTGAAAGACCAGTGTAATTTATTTTGTTATGAAAGTGTTGGAAATATGAATTAATGCGGGCAATTGATTGTTACGATGCTTTGCGTTTTGTATGCGAAAGGCTTGCTTTCAATTCAGACATAAGGTCTTTTGCTCCCGAATGCACTACACGCATTTTTGGTGTTGTAAATTTTTTGCCCTTGGCCTTTGCTTTTATAAACTTCAGCAAAGTTTCTGTATAAGTGTCTTTAAAATCCGATATATCAAATTTGCTGCTAAGCTGATCAATCAGTTTTATGGCCATATTTATTTCGGCGGTGCTCACTTTTGAATCGGGCACTTTTATATCTTCCGTGCTTCTTACTTCTTCTGCAAAACGGATTTTATGCAACACTAATATATTTTCTGAGGGCGATATAAGACAAAGGTTTTCTTTATTGCGCAAAACAAAACTGCCTATTGCCGCTTTTTTTGCTTTTACAAGTGAATCGCGCAATAATACATAAGCTTTAGCGCCATTTTTTTCAGGCTCTATATAATATGCGGAATCATAGTAAATGGGTGAAACTTCTTCCACTTTTACAAATTCAGTTATGTCGATTGTTTTTGTTTTTTCCGGGCTGGCTTTTTTAAAATCCTCATCAGTTAGTATCACATATTGGTTATCTACTTTATAACCTTTTACAATATTATCCCAGGCAACTTCTTTTCCTGTTTTTTCATTCACTCTTTTAAACTGGATGTTTGAATGATCTTTTTTGTCAAGCATGTCCAGGTCGAGGCTGCCGGATTGTATGGCACTGTATAATTTAATGGGAATATTTACAAGCCCAAAACTTATTGAGCCGCTCCATAAAGATCTCATATTATTTTTTTCGATATCGGTGAAAATATTGTGCCTGATATTTGAAATGGGGAAGACTTCCCCCAATAAATTTAATAAGACATTGTTTTTACATCGTTAAACAAACGCATTTGCATAAGGCTTGCTGTAAATTGCTGCAGATGGTTTCGTATAAGGCTTTTAAGTGAAGCGCCGAATTTTTTATCCCTCAATAATTTCCTGTATGATTTTAAATAAACTTCTTCAAAGAAATCGCAAACGCTTTCAACGCTTGAAATTTTTTTCACAGGCATTAGTTTTTTGTTCTCAGTATGATGCTCGTCTTCATTGTCGTTACATATCATAGAATCAATGTGGGCGCGTATTTCATTCTCACACTGCAGTGATTCTGATGTTAGCATATACATGCACTTTGCAAATGGTTTGTCAAAGCTGGCATTAGCCGCAGCTTCAAGGGTTTTGCGGGCTTCGCACATTTTGTTTACCATGTTTTTTAAGCGCATGCAGATGTAAGAATAATGCGCTGCTTCATTTGGAGTAACCGTCACAAATACCATAACACTCGCTTTTAATTGTTTAACAAATGCCGCAAATTATATGCCCGTACTAATGGTATGATTTTAGCAAATGATTAAATTCTCAGAACTTTTTCCAGACTGCCGAAGGGAACTAAAATTACTTAATTTATCTCAATTATATGCGAAAGACAATTTTTCAGTTTTTCCATTGGTATTATCCAAAAGGGAAGCTGTGGAAGCAGGTGATGGAGCAGGCGCATCATCTCGAATGGTTAGGGATTTCAGATGTATGGCTTCCGCCTCCATATAAATCATCTGCCGGCGCAGACGGCGTGGGTTACGACGTTTACGATCTTTTTGATCTTGGTGAATTTGACCAAAAAGGTTCGGTGAAAACCAGGTATGGAACTAAAAAGCAGTTTATTAATGCGGTAAAAACTTTACACAAACATAACCTGGGCGCCATGGGCGATATTGTGCTTAACCATAAAAACGGCGCTGACGAAACCGAAAGAGTGAATGTTATAAAGGTAGATTACCAGGATCGCAATAAAGTTATTTCAGAGCCATTTGAAAAAGATATTAATACAAAATATTATTTCCCCGGGCGTAATAAAAAATATTCTGAATTTGTTTGGGATTTTCATGCGTTTACCGGCATAGATGAATGTTCCAGCGACAATGAAAAATGTATTTACAAAATCATCAATGGTTATGGTGATTTATGGGATGATGTGGTGGGGGATGAGTTTGGCAATTTTGATTACCTGCTTGGCGCTGATATAGAATTCAGAAACCCTAATGTTACCGCTGAACTGAAATACTGGGGCAAATGGTTTATTGAAACCTGCTATATAGATAGCCTGCGCCTGGATGCGGTAAAACATATTTCGGCGCGATTTTATAAAGAATGGCTCGATTATCTTAAAGAAACATTTCAGAAAGATTTTTTTACCGTTGCCGAATACTGGAGCAGCGATCTAAAATACCTGCACGAATATCTTGATGTAATGGAAAACCGGGTGCAGCTTTTTGATGTACCGCTCCATCGTAATTTTTTTGATGCATCCAGGCAGGGCAAAGATTTTAACCTGGCCGGTATATTTAATAACACTTTATTGCAAACACGTTCGCAAAGTGCTGTAACGTTTGTTGATAACCACGATACACAACCCGCGCAGGCGCTGGAATCTTTTGTTGATTACTGGTTTAAGCCACATGCTAACGCCTTAATATTATTGCGGCAGGAAGGTATTCCCTGCGTATTTCATCCAAGTTATTATGGCGCTTCCTATAATGTGAATGGCAATGATATACATCTTGCACCCGTTCCCAATTTGTATAAAATGCTGATGATACGAAAGAATTTGTTTGAAGGCGAACAGCATGATTATTTCGATCATCCCAATTGCATAAGCTGGTTTGTTTCGGGCACAGAACAAAACCGCAATGCAGGTTTTGTGGTGGTGTTATCAAACGGCGATGATGGGTTTAAAGAAATGAATTTAAGCGGCCTGAATGGGAACAGAAAATTTATTGATGTAACGGGAAGCTTTGCAGATGCCGTTGTTACAAACGCTGATGGCGCAGCAATTTTTCCGGTAAAATCGCGTAGCATAAGTATATGGATTAAAGAAGAAGCGCTTGAATCCATAAAATAAAATATCAACGGAAATATAATCTATGAAATGGGGAATAATCGGCCCTGGAAATATTGCCAGGGAATTTGTAAACGACTTACAATATGTCAAAGATGAGAAATGTGAGGTGGGCGCTGTGCTGGGCCACACATATGCGCATGCAAAAGAGTTTGCACATCAGCATGCGGGCTTTGCAATAAAGGATATAAATGATCTATTAACGCAAAGGCCTGATGCGGTTTATATTGCAACACCGCATCCATTGCATTACGACCAGGCGCTGTTTTGCCTTGAAAATAAAATACCGGTTTTATGCGAGAAGCCGCTTGCTATAAATGGGAAACAGGTGAGCGGGCTTATTGAAGCATCCAGAAAACATAATACTTTTTTAATGGAAGGTTTGTGGACACGTTTTCTTCCAAGCTTTCAATTTCTTTTTAATGCCATCCAGTCAAAAACGATAGGTGAAATATTGCATGTGCATGCCGATATGAGTTTTATAGCAGAGAAGGATAAAACCAACCGCTTTTTCAATCCTGAGCTGGGCGGAGGTTCTTTGCTTGATGTGGGTGTTTACACTATTTATTTGAGTTATCTTTTATTGGGTAATCCTGATAAAATATTTGCCTGCGGAAAAGTAAACGAATCACATATTGATGAAACCTGTGGTGTTACGCTCAAATATGATGACGGGAAATATGCTATGCTTGAATCTTCCATCATTACACAAACACAAAACAATGCATGGATTTATGGCAGCAAAGGAACGATACGTGTAAAAAGGCCCTGGACTGAGCATCCCGAAAGAATTGATGTTCATATTATTAATGCACCAACGCAGGAACATTACCCTTCGTGGCAGGGCAGGGGCTTTCAGTATGAAATAGAAGATGTTATTAAATGCCTGCGCAACAATAAAATTGAAAGCAGGATTATTCCGCATAATGCAAGCCTTGATGTTGTGAAAATCATGGACGATGTGCGTTCACAGCTTGGCATTGTTTATCCTCATGATGAATGAATATTACTGGCCAGGCGCTTTATGAAACCACCTGATCTGTTTTACCGCTTAAAAGCATTAGACCGGCAGTTATCCATTATGTTTTTTATTTACCTGAAAATATTTAGATATTTGTCTAAATATACAAACGTTTAAATGAATATTGTATTTAAAGCTTTGAATGATGCAACCCGCCGGCAGATACTCGAAATGTTGCAGAAAAATGACCTTACGGCGGGCGAAATAGCAGAGAATTTCAATATTTCATTTCCCAGTATTTCGCATCATCTTGATTTACTGAAGCAGGCGAAGCTGGTAACCACCAAAAAAGAAGGCCAGTTTATTTATTATTCATTAAACACAACGGTAATGGATGAAATTGTAAAATGGCTTTTACAGTTTAAACCTAAAAAGAATAAATAGTATGAAGACACTGCTACGCAACATCATCTGGCTGGTATTGCTTGCGCCTGCCGTTTACCTTGCTGTTGTATGGAATAAAATTCCTGCAACAGTTCCCACGCATTTTGATATACATGGCAATGCGGATGGTTATAGCAGCCGTGAAAGTTTCCAGCGCATTATTGTTGCATTGATTATTATTAACGCAGGCGTGTATTTAATCGTGAGCAATATTTACAGGATCGATCCCAAAAAAACGGCATCCCTGAATAAAGACCGCATGCAAAGAATGGGTTTATATGTGTGTGCTTATCTTTCAGCCATTTCCATGATGGTTATTTATGCAAGCATGCACAACGATCCATCTGTAATAATGAAATTTGTTTTTATTGCAATGGGCTTATTATTTGCATTGATTGGAAGCAATATGTACAATATAAAACCTAATTATTTTGCCGGCATGCGCCTGCCCTGGACGCTGG
This sequence comes from Parafilimonas terrae, assembly GCF_900115755.1. Taxonomy (GTDB): domain Bacteria; phylum Bacteroidota; class Bacteroidia; order Chitinophagales; family Chitinophagaceae; genus Parafilimonas; species Parafilimonas terrae. Next base: position 192,218 of record NZ_FOXQ01000007.1, on the reverse strand, counting down.
AGAGTGAAGATAACTGGCGCCGCACACACAGGTTAGCAGGTAAACTTTGGTTTTTTGGCGGCTTATGTATAGCCCTTACGGCTTTTATATTTGCCGGTGATTCGGCCTTGTATGTAAGCGCAGTAATTATGGCTGCAATAATTATTATTCCGGTAATTTATTCGTACAGAATTTACAAGAATCAAACAAACAAATTATAAGTATGAAACTAAAGCTCTTAATAATTGCCATAAGTTTTTTTGCAATTAACAGGCTAACTGCCCAGGCAAATTTTTCAGGTATGTGGAGCGCAACGCTTAAAGTGGCTGGAGACATCAGGCTTATATTGCACGTAAAGCTGCAACCGGATGAAACCTATACGGCTACCTTTGACAGCCCCGATCAAAAAGCTATTGGCATTAAATGCGATACCGTTTTAATAACCAAAGACGCTTCGGGAAATGAGCTGCTTACTTTTACTATCAGTAAATATAAAGTAAGTTATACAGGTAAGCTGCTGAATGATACAACGCTTTCCGGCACCTTTACACAGGTGGCCAATGTACCGCTTGATTTTCACAGGGGCGTAGTGCCGCCGCCACCCGTGGTTCTTCGTCCGCAAACACCAAAACCACCATTCCCATACAGGAGCGAAGAAGTGGTTTATACAAAGAATGGTTTGCAATATGGTGGAACCATCACCATTCCGCAAAACGGCAAAAAGTTTCCCGCTATAGTATTGATTACAGGTTCCGGGCAACAAGACCGCGATGAAACAATATTTGGCCATAAACCTTTTGCTGTATTGGCTGATGCGCTTACCCGTGATGGTTTTGTTGTGTTGCGGGTTGATGACCGCGGCATAGGTAACAGCACCGGCAATTTTGCAGCTTCCACTTCAGCAGACTTTGCAAAAGATGTAAACGCTTCGCTTGACTATCTAAGATCAAGGCCTGAAGTAAATGATAAAAAGATTGGCCTGCTTGGCCACAGTGAAGGCGGCATGATTGCGCCAATAGTTGCATCTGCGAGAAAGGATGTAAAGTTTATGGTTTTGCTTGCAGCGCCGGGCGTAAAAATCATTGATTTGATGGCAGAGCAGAATGCAGCCATTATGCGTTCTGCAGGAATGAATGCTTCATTTTCAGAAAACTTTAAATCACTGTATAAACAATTGATGCCTGTAATAATGAACGCGCCTGATACGACCTCGGCGTTAAATAATGCTTTGCCGATATTAACTAACTGGCAGGCGAAAATTGATACAACAGACCTTCATAAACTTGGCTTTAAAACACCTGATGATAACAGGCAATATATTAAGGAACAAATAGCAATGGCATCCACGCCCTGGTTTAAATATTTTATACAATTTGATCCGCAGCCTTACCTAACTAAATTAAAGAAAGTGAAAGTGCTTGCGTTAAACGGCAGTAAAGACATACAGGTTGTAGCAAGCCAGAATTTGCCCGCAATACAAAATGCATTAATCAGTGGTAAAACAAAAAAATTCCAGGTAAAAGAATTGCCCGGCCTTAATCATTTATTCCAGGCCTGCAAAACCTGCACAGTTGCTGAATATGGAAAACTGGAAGAAACAATTTCCCCTGTTGCATTGCAGGCAATTACAACATGGCTTAATCAAAATGTGAAATAGAATGAACTATCTCGCCCATGCCTGGCTTTCCTTTCATCAGCCCGAAATATTAGTGGGCAATATGATAAGTGATTTTGTGAAAGGTAAAAAGCGGTTTGAGTTCAATGAAGCAATTCAAAAAGGCATAATGCTTCATCGCAACATAGACACATTTACCGATGAGCACCCGGTAACAAAAGCGGCAAAGCAATTTTTTAAACCTGCAGTTGGCTTATATGCAGGCGCTTTTATTGACATTGTGTATGATCATTTTCTTGCGCGGGACAAGAATGAGTTTGAAGATGAAGGCCTCTTGCAATTCTCACAGTTTGTTTATAAAATTCTTGAAGAAAACAGTAATGCCCTTCCGGAAAAATTTGCCCGTATTTTTCCTTATATGAAAGGCGATAACTGGTTATATAATTATCAAACTTTACATGGAATAGAAAAGAGCTTTGGAGGGCTGGCGCGCCGTGCGAAATATCTTGATAACAGCGCTGAAGTATTTGCTGCTTTTGAAAAAAACTATGAAGAATTGCAGGAATGTTATAATGAATTTTTTCCAGCGGTTAAACAGTTTGCCTATAACGAATTGAAAAGATTGAGCTGATAATTTACTCATGTTATAATACAAAAATGGCTGCATTGTTATTTATGCAGCCATTTGTTTTGTGTATATATATTGAATTAATTTTTAGCAGTATTTACCGGTTTATTTGCATTGGCATTAGTAAATTCTTCCTCGCCGGTTACTGTTCCGTTTGCAGCTATATTCAAACAATATAATTTATCGTTTTTTTCAACTTTTACTTCGTAAGAAGTACTGTTGCCGCTGGTAGTTTCCGTTACGCCTTTTATAGTGCCTGAACTTACTTTTTTATTCAACGTCATTACAATGTTTGTTGGCAAATCCTTTCCATCAGAATATTTCCATGAGCGCATAAATGCTCCTTTTTTATTGTACAATATTTTTTCAAAATTGCCATTCTCATAAAAGCTTACAAAGTAGCCACCTTCTGCTTCATTCCATTTTACATTCACTGCATTGGGAAATGTTTTTTTAAATTGTTCAACAATTTTTGAGCCCGGTGCGGCTGCCACTGACAATGCTAATAATAATCCGCTTGCACATGAAACCAAGATCTTTTTCATAGTATTTAATTTTTATTTTTTTGAAACTTTATTTTGATTTTGATAATCGAATGTAGGCGGAGCAATAAGCGCATGCAAAGCATTATACACCACTGGTTTGTTAAAGACAGTTAAATATCATGCAATCATTCATGTTACATTCCCTAAATAAAAAAACAGGCAACTAAAACCGGATTTTTAACCACTGAAATAAATATGATTGCATAAGCCTGCGGCAATATGCTTTTGTTAAGTTGTGTTAAAGCAATGATGAACGGTTGAAGACAATCTCAATATGAGCCAGTTTTTGTAATCTTTGCAAACAATAAGAAAATAGTTTTAAAGCAAAAGCTCGATTATAAACAATTCAATAAAGAGATTTTATGAGTAATGAAGCAAAATCATACAAAGGGTTGGGTACAAAATTCATACATGCTGGTGTTGAGCCAGATCCTTCCACCGGCGCCATAATGACGCCTGTTTATCAAACATCCACTTATGTTCAGTCTGCACCCGATACACATAAAGGTTATGATTATTCACGTGCCGGTAACCCAACAAGAACTGCATTGGAAAATGCCTGTGCACAAATTGAAAATGGTAAATATGGTTTGGCTTTTAGCAGCGGCGTTTCGGCAACAGATGCTGTAATACGGCTATTAAACCCGGGTGATGAAGTAATTGCATCTAACGATATGTATGGCGGCACATACCGTCTGTTCTCGAAACTGTTTGAAAAATTCGGGATTAAGTTTTTATACATCAATCAGCAGGATATTAAAAATGTAAGCGATGCTATAACATCTAATACAAAGCTCATCTGGATAGAAACGCCAACCAACCCGTTGATGAATATCGTTGACATTGCTGCCGTTACCCAACTGGCAAAGCAGCATAAATTATTGGTTTGCGTTGATAACACTTTTGCTTCTCCTTACCTGCAAAACCCGCTTGACCTCGGCGCAGATATCGTAATGCATTCATCAACAAAATACCTCGGTGGCCACAGTGATGTTGTGCAAGGATGTTTGGTTATGAATGATAAACAATTGCGCGATGATTTATATTTTATTCAGAAAAGCAGTGGGGCGGTGCCAGGCCCGCAGGATTGTTTTCTTGTTTTGCGTGGCATAAAAACTTTGCATGTACGTATGCAGCGGCATTGTGAGAACGGGGAAAAAATTGCAAAGTATTTACGGATCCATCCAAAAGTGGCAAAAGTTTACTGGCCTGGTTTTGAAGATCATCCAAACCATGCAATTGCTAAAAAACAAATGCGTGGTTTTGGCGGTATGATAAGTTTTGAACTGAAAGATGAAAGTGCGGCAGAATTAAAACGCGTTGTTACTTCAACTAAAATTATAGCGTTGGCAGAAAGCCTTGGCGGCGTTGAAAGTTTAATCAATCATCCAGCAACAATGACGCATGCTTCCATACCGAAGGAAGAAAGAATAAAGAATGGCTTGAAAGATTCGCTCATCCGTTTAAGCATTGGGATTGAAGATGCAGATGATTTGATTGAAGATTTGAGCCAGGCTATTGGTTGATAAATTAATATAAAATACAACACACTTCACATCCTTGTGAAATACATAGGCACCGAATTGGCTTTTTGATGTAAGCAGCATATCTGTTACATTTATGCACAATAAAAATGTAGCAATATGCCAGGCAAACAGGTACATCTGCTTTGTAGTAGTGGTGGCGTGCGATGCTATAGCTATATAGGCGCATACAAGGCGCTTTTAAAAGCCGGCTACGTCATAAGCGGTATTTCAGCAAGCAGCATGGGCTCTGTTATCGGTATGCTTTTTTGCCTGGGCTTATCTCCAGAAGAAGTTGAAGAAAAAGTTTTAGCCAACCCCATTAAAAAGTATCTGCGTAAACGGGTTTGGAATAAATACCTGGCTTTCTTTCGGTACCCCTATGCTATTTATCATCACCCGGATTATGAAAGTTTATTAAAAGATTTTGTTGGTGATAATCCTGAACTCGCAAATCTGCCTATTCCTTATAGCACACTGGCGCTTGACTTAAACAGGCAACAACTGCTTAGCATTAACAAAGACACACATCCCCGCTGGAAAGTTGCTGAGCTGCTAATTATTGCAACAGCCATACCACCCGCATTTGCGCCTGTAGCGGTTGAAAATATGCTGCTGGTGGATGGTGGTATAGCATCAGAAAGCCCGGGATGGGTGGCAGCGGCAGAAAGCAATGGCGCCCCGGTAGTTGTTTTGAAAAACAGTGCAGGGCTTTCAGACAACATTCATAAGAGCTTTCCAAAATTTATAACTTCTATGATACAATCGGCAGCCGCAGGCACCGATGCCTTTAGCTTGCAGCAAATGCCTGCCAGTATTATCGTTGAAATAAATTGCGGTGAACAACAGGCAGAAGATTTCAATATTTCCAATGAACGCATAAAGTCCTTAATACTCGCCGGCGAAAGAGATATGGAAAGAATGCTTGCTTTATGCCATAACGATTTAAACAGGTTTATAAGAATAGAAAATATTGCGCCATCCAATAAGAACGCTTACGGACTGGATATGGCCCGCGAAAGAAATATTGCGCTGTTACAAAAATTTAACCGGCAAACAACCGGCCGCCACCAGGTTTTTATAAGTTATAGCCATAAAGATGAGGAATGGTTCAACAAACTGCAGCTCATGCTGGCACCTGTCGAAGCATTTCATGGTATAAAGGTTTGGGATGATAAGGAAATTATTCCCGGTACTTACTGGCACGATGCTATAAAGAATGCCCTGTCTCAAACAAGGCTTGCCATTTGCCTCGTAAGCCCAAACTTTATTAGCTCAAATTTCATTACAACCAATGAGCTTAATTATTTTATGAAGGAAGCAGAAAATCAAAATGTGCGTATTTTTCCGGTATCAGTTTCACGCATTGACAATGAAAAAAACCCTTTTAGCGCCATTCAGTTTGTGAATGATCCGGAAAGTCCATTGGATGAAATGAGCAGCGATGAGCAACACAGTGTTTTAAGTAACATGATCAATCAGCTTATAGAAGTTATGCGGCAATGAATATTGTAAAAATGATAATATAGAGCTATATGTTACACACCATACTCGGTGCAAACGGCAGCATTGCCAGCGAATTACTACCAATATTGTTACAATATAATGAAAGGGTAAGGTTAGTATCAAGAAGCCCAAAACCTGTTGATGGCGTTGAAACAATAGCGGCTGACGCAACCAATTATGAACAGGTTTTAAAAGCAGTTGAAGGCTCGGGTATTGTTTATCTGTTAATCGGCCTTGAATATAAAATTGAAGTGTGGCGTAAACAATGGCCAAAGATTATGCAGCATGTTATTAATGCCTGCAAAGCAACTAATGCAAAGCTTATATTTTTTGATAATGTTTATATGTATGGAAAGGTAAGCGGCCCCATGACGGAAGAAACGCCATTTAAACCCGTGAGTAAAAAAGGCCAGGTTCGCGCTGCCATCGCAACCACACTGTTGAATGAAATGAAAACGGGCAGCATTAAGGCGCTCATTGCACGGGCCGCAGATTTTTATGGCCCTGGCGCCGGTGCAAAAAGTGTTATAGGTATTTTGGCGTTTGATAAACTGCTTCATAATAAAACACCGCAGGTAATGGCTTCCGCAAAACCGCTGCATTCTTATACTTATACAAAAGATGCAGCCGAAGCTTTATATATTTTATCGCAGCACGAAGAAGCTTTTGGGCAAACATGGCATTTGCCAACAGCACGACCTGCATTATCATCAATTGATTTTATAAGCATGATTGCAGACGAAACAGGCATGCCGCATAAAATTCAAACCATACCAAAGTTTGTTATTGCAATTGCCGCTTTGTTTAATTCTCTGATGCGGGAGTTAAAAGAGATGTTGTATCAAAATGAATATGATTACATTTTTGATTCATCTAAGTTTGAGAAGGCTTTTAATTATAAACCCACTCCTTACAAAAAAGGAATACAAGGAACTATTGAGTGGATGAAAAGTCAATAGCTACATATCGTTCACAATCTTTTTATAGCTTGTAACCACGCCTTTAATTAAAGATGAACTGAAACCCTGGTGTTCCATTTCATTCAAACCCGCAATGGTACAGCCTTTGGGCGTTGTAACTTTATCAATCTCTTGCTCAGGATGCGTATGCTGCGTAAGCAATAATTCTGCGGCGCCTTTAACCGTTTGTGCGGCAATCAATGATGCGGTTTTGGCATCAAACCCAATTTCAATACCACCTTGTATGTTAGCGCGTATGTAGCGCATAGCGTATGCAGTGCCGCAGGCGCCAAGCACCGTAGCGGCATCCATTAACTTTTCTTCAATAAAAACAACCTTGCCCAACTGGCTGAACAATTCTGCAATAAACTGCGACTGATCTTCATTAGCGCCGTGACTGCATATACAGGTTATACTCTGCCTGATGGCAATGGCTGTATTAGGCATGGCACGAAAAACTGTAAACTCTGTGCCTAATATTTCCTGGATGTCTTTAATCCACACGCCGGTCATTACGCTTACAATCTGGTGCTTAAGCGGGTCAAGGTCATCCTTCAACTGTTCCAGTATATCTTTTACCTGGAAAGGCTTTACAGCAAGAATGATCCATTTTGCATAACGCGCTGCATCTTTATTATTGCTGCTTACCATTACACCGCGTTCTTCCAGTGAACGCAATGTGTCAATATTCCTTTTCGTAAGAATAATATGCTGCGGTTTTGCAAACCTGCTGCTTATGAGTCCTTCGGCAATGGCAGAACCGAGGTTGCCTCCGCCTATAATTGCAATCCTGTCTTTCATAAATTGTAATTGTGTAAGTACTTATATAATTTGGGGCATCAGCAAGAGTTCCTTGTGGCATCACGGTTGCGTCGCACCACTTCAGCAATATTAATACTATTCAGCTGAAAGGCTAAAATAAAAGCCGCTTCAGTTTTTTGAGCGGCCTTTATTTAAATGCTATCTTAAAAATAATAATTCCCTGTACTTCGGCAATGTCCAGTTATCATCATTCACCAATGTTTCCAATTTATCTGCATGGTAACGGATGCCATCAAAAAACTTCTCCTTTACATCGCTGCAATAAGCAATAGCTTTTGTTCGTGTATCGGTCATGTTGTTTGCTATCTTTCTGTGCTCAATCAGGTCTTTCACTTTTGTATATACTTCCTGCAAATGACCGGATATGCGCTTCAATATTTCCAACTGGCTGGCATAAGCAGATTCTGGTAAACCGGCTTCTTTCAAACCACGGATATTTTCAATTAATACATTCTGGTATTTTACAACTGAAGGTATAATATGATTAAGTGCCAGATCACCCATAACCCTTGCTTCAATCTGCACTTTCTTTATATACTTTTCCAGTTCAATTTCATGGCGCGCCTCAATTTCAGAATGCGTGTAAACTTTATTGCTTTCAAATAATTCTTTTGCTTTATCGCTCACCATTGCATCAAGCGCCAGCGGCGTTGTAGGTGTGTTTGATAAACCGCGGCGCTCTGCCTCATGGTGCCATTCCTGGCTGTAGTTATCGCCTTCAAACAAAATATTCTTGCTTTCTGCAATATATTTTTGAATGATGTGCATAATGGCAATTTCTTTTTTATCGCCTTTATCCATCAGCGCATCCACATCTTTCTTAAACTGTTTCAACGTTTCAGCCATAATAGTATTTAAGGCAATCATTGCGTTAGCGCAGTTTGCGGAAGAACCTACGGCACGAAACTCAAATTTATTGCCGGTAAATGCAAAGGGCGAAGTGCGGTTGCGGTCGGTATTGTCCAGCATCAGTTCAGGGATGCTGCGGTGCAGGTCTAATTTCAGGATAGCTTCATCCTGCTCATCAAATTTTTCACCCACCCTTGTTTCAATATCATTCAAAACATTGGTAAGATAATCGCCGATAAACACCGAAAGGATTGCGGGTGGCGCTTCGTTGGCGCCAAGCCTGTGATCATTAGATGCTGAAGCAATGGCAGCCCGTAAAACATCAGCATAATCATGCACCGCCTTAATGGTGTTCACGAAAAATGTGAGGAACATAAGATTGGTTTTTGGCGTTTTGCCTGGCGCTAATAAATTAACACCGGTATCTGTTGCCATGCTCCAGTTATTATGTTTACCACTGCCGTTTATGCCTGCAAAAGGTTTTTCATGCATCAGCACACGCAGGTTATGCCTTCGGGCCACACGGTCTAAAATATCCATTAAGAGCGTGTTATGATCAACAGCAAGGTTTACGTCTTCAAATATCGGGGCACATTCGTATTGTGAAGGCGCTACCTCGTTATGCCTTGCCCTTAGCGGGATGCCTAGTTTATAAGCTTCCATTTCATAGTCGCGCATAAAAGCGTAAACCCTTTCCGGTATAGAACCAAAATAATGATCTTCCAGTTGCTGGCCTTTTGCAGGTGAAGCACCAAAAACCGTTCTGCCGGTTAAAATAATATCCGGACGGGCATTGGCGAGGCCTTCATCAATTACAAAATACTCCTGTTCCCAGCCAAGCGTAGCCGTAACGCGGGAAATATTTTTATCAAAGAAATTACAAACATCAACGGCGGATTTATTTAAAGCCTCAAGCGCTTTTAGCAAAGGCGCTTTATAGTCAAGTGATTCGCCGGTATAGGAAACAAATATAGTGGGAATACAAAGCGTTTTGCCATGGCCAATTTCCATGATAAACGCAGGAGATGAGGGATCCCAGGCCGTATAACCGCGGGCTTCAAAAGTGGCCCTTAAACCGCCGCTTGGAAACGAAGATGCATCTGGTTCCTGCTGAATAAGCGCCGCGCTGTCAAATTCTTCAATAGGCATCCCATCACTTTTCAATGTAAAAAAGGAATCATGTTTTTCGGCTGTTGTGCCGCTTAAAGGTTGAAACCAGTGCGTGAAATGTGTTACGCCTTTGCTTTCGGCCCAGGCACGCATGCCTGTTGCAATTTGATTGGCAACAGAACGGTCTATTCTTTTTGAATCTTTTATGCTGGAAGAAAGGCTTTTATATGCTTCATTGCTTAAAAATTCGCGGGCCGTTTTAAGCGTAAAAACGTTTTCGCCAAATATGGCGCTTATTTTACCTGAGCTATTCACTGAAACATGCTCTGCATCCCCGCTAAGCTTATTAACGGCATCGAATCGTAAAGACATATTGATATTTTTTTAAGTTTTAAACAAAAAAACTGAAATTTTCTGTAAGAAGGAGGCTTTATTATACATATTATATTTAAGTTCTATTTTTTTACAAATTAAAAACCCGGCTTATACCGGGTTTTTAATTATTGTATATAATAGTTATTATATGCCGGCTTCTGCAGCTTTAACCGTTTTAATGATGCGTGCTGCCACTTTATATGGATCGGCGGCAGAATTCGGACGACGGTCTTCTAAGTAACCTCTCCATCCTTTTGCAGGCACCATTACAGGAATGCGGATAGATGCACCGCGGTCGGAAACGCCGTAGCTAAAATCGTGGATGCTGGCTGTTTCATGTTTGCCTGTTAAACGCAAATGGTTATCAGCGCCATAAACTGCAATGTGTTCTTTAACCACGGGACGGAAACCTTCACAAATCTTATCAAATATTTCTTTGCTTCCTGCATCTCTCAACGTGCTGTTAGAGAAGTTAGCATGCATGCCCGAACCATTCCAGTCTAATGCGCCAAGCGGTTTACAATGCCAGTTTACTGAAACGCCGTATTTTTCACCAATCCGTTCCATTAAATATCTGCCAATCCAAATTTGATCGCCGGCTTCTTTAGCACCTTTGGCAAAAATCTGGAATTCCCACTGGCCGGCAGCAACTTCCGCATTAATGCCTTCAACATTTAAACCCGCTTCAAGACAGGCATCCAAATGTTCTTCAACAATATCGCGGCCAAATGCATTGGCTGCCCCAACAGAACAGTAATAAGGGCCTTGCGGTCGGGGATAACCGCTTGCCGGAAAACCAAGCGGTTTGCTGGTTTCGGGGTTCCAGAGGAAATATTCCTGCTCAAAACCAAACCAGAAATCATTATCATCATCTTCTATGGTAGCGCGCCCGTTAGATTCATGAGGAGTGCCATCTGCATTAAGTACCTCGCACATAACAAGATAAGCATCTTTACGCTGCGGGTCTTTCACCATAAAAACTGGTTTCAATAAACAGTCAGAAGCGCCGCCCGGAGCCTGCTCCGTGGAAGAACCATCGAAGCTCCATAACGGTAAGTCTTCAAGGTTACCGCTAAAATCTTTTTCAATTTTTGTTTTGCTGCGCAGGCTTTGGGTGGGCTTGTAACCATCAAGCCAGATGTACTCGAGTTTTGTTGCTGCCATAAGTAGTAAATTTTTGCAAAAGAAAAGAAATAAAATAAAAAAATATTTATTTCTTTAAATTTTATGAAAAATCATTAAAAAATAAAACATTTAATTTTTATTTATATGTTAACAGCAATCGTTAGTTTTTCAGATTTATAACCCGAAAACCCCTGCGTTTATTGATTGCAGGGCTTGTTTCTTATAATCTGAAGCAATAAGTAACGAAATATTATGATGGCTTCCCCCATAACTTACCATTCTTACCGGTATTGAATCAAGCGAATTAAATAATTTTTTTAATATGTCTTCAGATTGGGCTATTTCATTACCAACAATTGATATAATGGTTTGATCTGTATCAGTTTCGACTGTTCCCAACGGCTCCAGTTCTTTTATAATTTGCTGAAGATGGGTGGAATCGTCAATGGTAACAGAAACTGCCACTTCTGAAGTGGTAATCATATCAATAGACGTTTTGTATTTTTCAAATACCTCAAATATCCTTCTTAAAAAGCCATAAGCCAGCAACATACGGCTGCTCTTGATTTTAATGGCAATAATACCATCTTTGGCTGCGACAGCTTTCACACCCACGCTCATTGCATCCTGGTTAATGGTTGTTCCCGGAGCTTGCGGCTCCATTGTATTTAATAATTTAACCGGGATATTATACGAACGTGCAGGCCAAATACAGGCTGGATGCAGGATTTTCGCCCCGAAATAAGCCAGTTCAGCCGCTTCGTCAAAACTCAGGTATTCTACTGCAACGGTTTTGTCCACAATGCGCGGGTCATTATTATGCAAGCCGCTGATGTCTGTCCATATTTCGCAAACTTCTGCATTTAAAGCTGCGGCAATGAGTGATGCGGTATAATCGCTGCCGCCTCGTTTCAAATTATCAACTTCACCCCTTGAATTGCGGCAGATGTAACCCTGGGTTACAAACAACTTTGTATCAGGATAATGCTGTAATAACTGGCTAAGTTTCACTTTAATGCTGCCAATTTGAGGCTCGCCCTGCGCATCTATACTCATAAATTCAAGTGCAGGCAGCAGTATGTGATCTTCATTTATCTCTTCAAGGTAAACGCTGAATAATTTAGTACTGAGCAATTCGCCCTGTGCAAGAATATCTTTGTTTAAAGCTTCGCTGAACGATATTTTAAGAATAATATTTAAAAACTCGAAATGCTCGGAAACGATAGCGTTCGCTTTCTTCTTTCCTTCTTCCGTAGAAACCAGCGTATCAACAAACTTTCGGTAATGCGCCTCCAGTTCTTCAATTTTTTTAGCTGCTTCGCCGCGATAGCCTTCTGCAATAGCGTTACTAATATTAACCAAGGCATTCGTTGTTCCGCTTAAAGCGCTCAGCACAACTATTTTAGGTTTATCATCAGCCGTAATTAGCTGAAGCACCTGGTTCATACGCTGTGGCGTACCTACGCTGGTACCGCCGAATTTCATAATTTTCATAACATCTCCTGAACCTGATAGTAAGGTTCATTTTTTTATAAACTGGTTTTAAAAGTGCGCAAAATTAATGGGTAAACTGTTACAGAAGTTTGTTTTGCAGTTGTTCATAGCCTTCATCAATAAGCAAGTTGTTGCCATCGGCAGCGGCAGTAGCTAATTCATCGCAACGGTTATTGTGGATATTATCGGCATGGCCTTTTACCCAAACAAATTTTATAGAATGTTTTTTGGCGAGATGATAATATTCCATCCAGAGGTCTTTATTTTTTTTGCCGCCTTTAAAATTGGTCCTGACCCAGCCATCAAGCCATTTTTTCTCAACTGAATTTAAAACATACTGGCTGTCGGTATAAATAAGAATATTCAGCCCCTCCTTTGTTAGTGCCTTTAAGGCAACGATAACAGCCATCAATTCCATGCGGTTATTAGTGGTAAGCCGGTAACCGGCAGACAACTCTTTTTGTTTATTGCCCCACATTAAAATAGCGCCGTAGCCACCTCGCCCAGGATTGCCCCTGGCGGCCCCATCAGTATAAATAATTAATTGTTTTTCGGGCATAATACTAAATGGTGTATTCTCCTTTAAGATACGTAACGGCCTGGCCGCTCATTAACACGCGGTTTTCTTTCAATTCACATTCAAGGAAACCTTTTCGTTTTGAAAGCTGGACGGCAGATAATGTTGTTTTGCCCAATTCTTTTGACCAATAAGGAACCATGATTGTATGTGCAGAACCGGTAACAGGATCTTCATTAATACCGCTTTGCGGGTAAAAACACCGCGATACAAAATCTACATCGTCTCCTTTGGCCGTTGTAACAACGCCCCTGGCTTTTACTTTGGCAAGGCTGGCGAAATCAGGTTGCAGGTTTTCTATGCTGCGCTGGTCCGGCATTAAAACCATATAATCAAATGAGGTTTTAAAAACTGTTGCATTTTCAATTTTAAGCCCTTCAAACAAGCCTTCCGGAATTTTAGTAATTGGTTCGGGGGGATTAGCAGGAAAATCAAGCGTGTAAACTTTTTCAGCTTGGTGCATTACTTTTAATAAGCCACTTAAACTTTCAAAATGTATTTCAGGTTTTGAATAACCGAGTTCAGTATAAAATATATGAGCGCTTGCCAGCGTGGCGTGGCCGCAAAGTTTTACTTCTGTTGAAGGTGTAAACCAACGAATGCGAAAATGATCACCTTCCTGAACAATGAATGCGGTTTCTGAAAGATTATTCTCAGCGGCAAGGTTTTGCATTACTGTTTCAGGCAGCCATTCCTGCAACGGGCAAACAGCCGCCGGGTTGCCGCCAAACAGCTTGCCGGTAAAAGCATCAACAATATATATAGGTAGTTTCATCTGTTATTTTTCTTATAAGCGAGATAGATGTCCAATAAAAAACTTCTCTGTATGGTAAAAATGTTTTACCGGCAAAATCATTACAGGCTTTCTTGCTCTTGGCAAAATTGCATTCTAAATAAGAGAAAACAAAATGGGTTTGAAGGAAGCAGGCCGGTAAAAAATTTTTTTTAAACTGATTAAACCTTGCGGAAAATACAAGGTCTATTTATAAAACACGCAGTAATTAACTCACAATATTTAAGATTTGCAGCAGGGTTAAATCAGGGTGGCCAGCGGGATGCGGTCACCCTTTTTTTGCTGAATATAAATAAACGAATTTAAGCCCTTAAATGTTTTTCGGATTCATAACCTAATGTAGTTTACTGCAAAACGAACAGTTTTCTGCTAAAAAACCATCCATCAATCTTTGCTATTTTTTGATAATCAAGCCATTCTTTAACCTGCAAAAAACCTTTTGAAATTGCCCGGCAAGTTTACTACCTTGTACTGTTAATCTAAAACTTGCTATATGAATTACGAGTATTCCCAAACCGATTTTTCCCGCGGCATCCTGAGCGGTTTGTTTGCGGGCCTTACTGCGTGTGTTGCCAATACTTTATTTGTACTTGCTTACAGAAGCATTACACAATTTTATGAATTCAATGGCCTGGATGTGACCGTGATTGTCTTTGGTTCCATCTGCCAGCTAATAGCATGCGGCTGGATGTTTTACCTTTTTGTACACAATCTTAAGAAGGGAATTGCTTTTTACAGGATGGTGGTAGTGCTGGTTACGGTGATCATTTTCTTTTTAGGAATTATGGCGCGGCAATCAATAATGGGCAGCGCTCCCGGAGATTTTAAATTTATGGTAGTGGGCACGCAGGTAATAATTGGATGCCTTGCAGCCTTTTTTATACCCTATCTTTTTAGCCATGATAAGCTGATAAGCTAAGGACTTCTGAGTTATTAAAAGTGAACAGCCACGAATACCAATTGGATAGATAATAATTCAACTGTGTATTCGTGGCTGTTTTATTTAGTCGAGCTGGTAAGCTGCTATGCTGTTTCGCCAAAAAGTTGGCACATATACAATCTTGCTGTCTGCATCATAAGTAAGATCTGCCGTATTCTTTTTTTCTTCCCTGGTATCAAGCAATAACTGTTTATTGCCGGGGCTAACATACCATATTGCGCCTGCCCAGCAAGAAACAATAAAGTCGCTGCCGCCAGTATTTTCAATACCATCAGTTCCACCTTCCATTCCCTCGGCAAGCAGGGTTAGTGTTTTATCATCATTTACTTTGTAGGCACCGCCGTTATCTAAAATGTAAAGCGTTTTATTATGCATTAACACGCCATTGGGGCCCTTAAGGTCTTCGAGATAAACACTTGCTTTCTCATTTTCAACCCTGAATATTTTTTTATTTTTAGAATCCGATACCCAAATCACACCATCGTCTCCAACGGAGATGTCGTTCAGGCCACCTGCGCCGTCAACTTTTATGATGGTTTCAATGGCCTCTTTTTTAGTGTCAATTACAACTATGTTTGACAGATCGGCAACATATAATTTGCCTTTATGCAGACCGAGGCCTTTGGGAGAGTTTAAGCCGGTTACCCAGTCTGCTGCAATTATTTTCCCATCAAGCCCAACCTTTCCAACAGACCCTTTGCCATCTGCGCCCCAGGGATCAGTGCCATCGATATTTGATACGTATAAAACCTTATTATCCCTGTCAAGCAAAACGCTCTCCGGCACTTTTAATGAAGAATCGGTTTCCCAAAGCTTTGTGAGCTTGTGCTGCGCAAATGTTGTATTCAGCAAACAAAAACAAAAGAAGATTACGGTGTACAAGATTTTCATAATAGCTGTTTTATTGAACGATAAAAATATAATAGCTCAGCCATGTGGCAAAGCATTTTTACCCTTAATTATTGTTAACAAGCTTTATAAAGGCATTAGTAAAAGTTTGCAGAGCTGTATTGGTTTGTTCATCTTTTATATTTCCATTGTTATCAACTTTTGCTTTTATACCATTTATAAGCAAAGTGGTATCGTTATGGAAAATTGTTTCAAGTGTGCGCATAATTAATTTAAGCTCTTCGTGCCCTTTTATCCCGGATGCGGAAGCCGTAATTAACCCTGCCGGTTTTTTTGAGAAAACAGTTGTAGAAACGCACCATTCAATAGCATTCTTTAAGCCTGACGGGATGCTGAAAATATATTCAGGCGTGCAGATGATAATGCCATTAGCCTGCTGAACAGCATTGCGAAAATCAATAATTACCTGAGGTGTGTTTTCAATGGATAATTCGGGATTGAAATGCGGTAACGCTGCTAAGTTTTCAAAAATATTTATAGTAAACTCATCAGCGGTAAGCGCCGCAATTTTTTGTACGAGTTTTAAATTGGAAGAATTTTTACTGGCGCTGCCAATAATAGCAAAGATGTTTTTCTTTATATACATTTTATGAATGAAAAGATGCAATGGTTATTAGGCGTTGCATCTTTATAATCTTTTTATTTTAAAAATATAGATCAACGGATCAAACTCGCCATCGCTTTCCGGTGCATCATAAATGTTATATACTACATTCATGCCTTTCACCACTTTGCCAAAAGCGGCATAGCCCTGCCCGTCTGCATTGTTGGCGCCACCATAATCGAAACCCGGCTGATCGCCAACGCAAATAAAAAATTCTGTATTCGCTGTTCCGGGCTCAAGCCTTGCCATTGATATAACGCCATTCTTATGCAGAATTTTTGTTTGTGTGGTTGTTTCATGCTTAATGCCTGGCAGGCCTGCTGAAAGCTTATAATTTGTTTTCCATAAGCCGCCTTGTATCAATTCAGATTTTGGCGCATTGCTTGGCTGCTCATCATCTCTTAATACACGATAAAAAGCTGAATTTGTATAATAACCTGAATCCACATAGCGCAAAAAAGCTTTTACCGTTTCAGGCGCCTGTTCAGGATAAAGCTCTACTTCTATATCTCCGAACTTTGTTGAGATTTCAATATGAGGGTTTTTATTTTCAGCGCTCTTGCAGGCTGCTATAAAAACAATAAAAATAATCAGGAGGTTCCTGCAATTCAACATGCTTGCATATTTATTCGCTTAATCAATAAAGACGAAGTTCTTAAAATAATATGCATCAAAACAAACAAAAAAATTGTCAAACGAATAATGGGCATTGCTTCAAAACTATATCCCCTGGCAGATCGGGTTTATGATTATTTCACAATAAAAAGAAAGTGCTCTGTTACACTGCCGCAGGATGTTTTTGATAACAGGCAATTCAGCATTGATGAATTTTATAACTCCGTTCAGCCTTTTTTCAATCAACCTGAACTTTTTTATACAACGCTCAATGCACCTTCTGATGATAACATTACTAAGCTGCATGCAGCAAATAATGAAGCGTTCTTTTCTTATCCTTCGCCTGCAGCAACAAACTGGCCCGAAAATAATACTGCATTTTTTAAGCTGTTCTCAAACTGCAAAAGCAATGATACTTTATTGTTATTTGCACCGGGATGGGCAAGAAAGAACCTTGATTTTGAGTCAAAAATCTGCCGGCAGTTTTTAAGCAATGGCATTGACAGTTGCCTTTTAATAAAACCTTTTCACCAGCAAAGAACGCCTGCCAATCTTTATTCAGGTGAATTATTTATAAGCCCGCATATTTTTTTAACCATTATGAATTTCCGGCAGTTTGTTGCCGAAATAAGGTTTCTTATTCATCATTTCAGGAATCAATATCGCAATATTGGTATAATAGGCATGAGCAGTGGCGGTTTCCAGGCAGGACTTGCAACAAATGTTGAGGCCGTTGATTTTTATTTCCCCATTATAACGGCGGCAAAGCTTGGAACGCTTACCTGGCAAAGCATTTTTACAAAATATATAAAGCGGTCATTTATTGAAAAAGGCATTGATGAAGATCAATTGAATAAAGCATGGGCTATAACAGATCAATATTATCTTGGCCATAACTGCAAGGCAAAATATATAAAGCAGTTTATTAGTTTATACGATGAAGCGGTTGATACAAAATGCCAGTATTTATTAAATGATATTTACGGCAACCCCGATAAGATTGAACTGAAATGCGCCCATAACAGCATTATATTCCATGTTGATAAAATAATAAAAGAGATTGTGCAAACGGTAAAGGAGAGAGGCTGAAACGAAATAGTTGTGGCATTCTGATACATACTTTAACCGAAATTATTCCTGCAATTACTTCAGCTTATCTTTTAATTTTATTGCCTCTTCTAACGTCAATCAAGCTATATGAAAAAGAACATTCATGAAAATCCGACGAACAATGCTGCAAAAAAAAGAACCCTTAGCCGTCGCGATTTTGTTTCAATCACAGCCACTGCCGCCACTGCTTTCACCATTGTGCCAAGGCATGTATTAGGCAAAGGATATATCGCCCCAAGTGATAAAATAACGCTTGCTTACATCGGCATCGGCACGCAGGGCATAAGGGAATTATTGCCTTTACTTGAAGTGCCGCAGATTCAGGTAACGGCCGTTTGCGACCCCAACCGTTATGCTGTTGGTTACCGCGACTGGGGTACTACTTACCTGCGGGATGCTATCAGGGGAACATTAAAGAATAACAATTGGGAGCCGGGCGGCGATAACATTATTCCGGGTGGAAGGGAAAACGGGAAATCAATTGTTGATAGTTATTATGCTAACGTGCACAGTGAATGGAAATACAATGCCTGTACTGCTTATGAAGATGCACGTGAACTGCTTGACAAAGAAAAAGATATTGATGCTGTTAAGATAATGACGCCCGATCATTTGCATGGCGTACTGGCAATGGCAGCCATAAAACGTGGTAAGCATGTGCTGATGCATAAGCCTATTTCAAACAGGCTGGTGGAAGGAAAGAAGGTGATTGAAATGGCACGCAACAGCAATGTAATTACACATTTCATACCCTGGGATTCCAATGGCTCGATGGAGACTGTGATGGCATGGATAAATGCCGGCGCTATTGGCACGCTTACTGAAGTGCATAACTGGACCAACCGCCCTGTGTGGCCGCAGTATCCTGATCTCCCAAAAGATAAACAACCTATACCCGATGGCTTTAACTGGGACCTCTGGCTTGGTCCTGAAGCCATGCGTGATTACAGCCATGATTATACGCACATGGTATTTCGCGGCTGGTACGATTTCGGGGGTGGCTCCATGGCTGATATGGGGCATTATAGTTTATGGACGGTGTTTAATGCATTGAAGTTAACATCGCCCACAACCGTTATTCCATGCCGCAGCCATGTATGTGCATTCAATGGCGCTGTGCCGTATCGTATCAATAACGATTTTTCTTTCCCCATGGCCAGCATGGTTCGTTTTAAATATCCTGCCAACGGCAACAGGCCGCCTGTTGATCTTTGCTGGTATGATGGCGGCATGAGGCCACCCATTCCCGAAGAATTATTCAGCCAGAATAAAGAACTGCCGCAGGAAGGGATGATGTTTGTTGGCACAGAAGGAAAAATATTGGCAGGCTTTAATGTGGACAATCCCGAGATTATTTCAGGGAAGAAAATGGATGCGCCCAAAGCTAATGCTGATGCGCGTGACCAGGTAACGCAAACGTCAGAAGCTTTGCCATTATTTGTTGAAGCCTGTAAATCGGGCAAGCAATATCCTGGCAGTTTCAGGGAAGCGGAGCCTATTACTGAAGCAGTGAACTTATATGCTGTAGCATTAAGATCGAATAAACTGTTGCAGTACGATGCTGCCAATGTTAAGATCACCAATTCATCAGATGCCAACAAATATCTAAGCAGGACTTACAGGAGCGGATGGGAAAATATCTGAACCCAATCCCCGAAGGGAAGTATCAACAAAACAATTTAATAACGTACAAAACATTTTTTATGCATACAATTCATCGTCGTTCATTTATTAAAAAAGCATCGTTGGGATTAAGCGCTGCATTTGCATTATCACAGTTGCCAAAAGAGTTATTGGCTGCTGCTGCGTCCAATGATATGCCTATCGGCTTTCAATCATGGAGTGTAAAAGATAAACTTGGTAAAGACTTTGCCGGCACCTTGAAAACTATGGCCGATATGGGTTATAAACTTATTGAACTGTGCTCGCCAAAAGGCTATGCGCAAATTGGTTTTGGCTTTCTTGCTTCAATGCCAACAGCCGATGTGAAAAAGACAATTGAAGATGCTGGCTTAACCTGCCCGAGCTGTCATTTTGGAGCTGCTGAATTTGCTGCTGATAAAATTGATGACACTATTCAGTTTGCGCATGATATGGGTTTGACACAAATGATTTGCTCTACTTTCTGGCTGCCGAAAACAGCAACGTTAAATGATTATCTCGCTGCTGCTGATAAGTTAAATAAAGCTGCCGAAAAAATAAAAGCCGCAGGCATGCAAACTGGTTTTCATAACCATGAATTTGAATTTGCAACATTGGATGGCCAGCTAATTTATGATGCATTAATGAAGCAGTTGAATCCTGATCTGGTGAAGATGCAGTTTCAAACTGAAGTGATTAACCTGGGATATAAGGCAGCCGATTATTTTAAAAAATATCCAGGCAGGTTTATATCATCACATTTATCAGACTGGACGGCTGATAAAAAAGAAGTGCCGATTGGTAAAGGCGTTATTAACTGGAAAGAATTTTTTGCTGCTGCCAAAACAGGCGGCGTAAAAAATTATTTTGTGGAGATGGGTTTTGAAAATTTTAAAGACAGTGTTCCTTACATACATTCAATATAATAGTTACAACTTTTGGAAAGCTCAAAGCTTTCCAAAAGTTTAGTTTATTACTTTCTGCTTATCTTATACAAATCGCCGCTATCAGTAAGCACATATAAAGCATTATTCATGTAAGCTATATCGCGAAAGCGCTCATTCTTATCTGCAAGTAATCTTTCTTCACCAACCACTTTATTATTTTTAATGATGAGCCTGTCAATATGCTGGCCGCTTAAACAGGCAATAAATAAATTGTTCTTCCATTCCGGAATTGAATTGCCTTTATAAAAACTGATGCCGCTTGGGGATACAACCGGGTCCCAGTAATAAACCGGTTGTTCTAATCCTGCTTTTTGCTGAATGCCATCGCCCACTTTTTCACCGCTGTATTCAATGCCATACGTAATAACAGGCCAGCCATAATCTTTGCCGGCACGAATAATATTTATCTCATCGCCGCCACGAGGGCCAAATTCCACTTCCCATAATTCACCTGTTGCGGGATTAATATCTAAACCTTGCGGATTACGATGGCCATAACTGTAAATTTCAGGTGCGGCTCCCGCTTTATTAATGAATGGATTGCCCGGTGCAGGCTTGCCATCTTTTGTTATCTTAAATACTTTACCAAGATGTGATTCAAGCAACTGCGCCTGCGCCCTTCCTTCAAGAATAGACCTTTCACCGGCGCTTACAAAAAGATTTCCATCCTTATCAAATATTAATCTTGAACCAAAATGCAGGTTGCTGTTTAATGCAGGCGTAGCACGAAATATTACTGTTGGATTATCTACTCTGCCGGCAGCTTCATTCAGTTTGCCTTTTGCAACAGCCGTTAAGTTTTTGGAACCATTCTTTTCAGAGTAAGACCAATACATCATTTTATTGTTCTTAAAATCCGGATCGAAAGCAACATCGAGTAAGCCGCCCTGGCCTGCAAACAGCACTTCTGGTAATCCCTCAATCTTCTTAACCAGCTTACCATTGGCATCATGAATTTCCATATAACCTTTCTTCAAGGTAACCATCAATCTTCCATCAGGCATGGCCACAACGGCAAAAGGCGCACCCATTTTTTCAGCAATCTTTTCCACTTTATAAGGCGTTGTTGTTTTGGCGCCGCTTATTCTTGTCTGGCCTGCAAAAGCAGGTTTATAATTACTGTTGGGAGATTTGGTTTCAACGGGAGCAAGCCCTGTTGTATCACTGCTGTTTGATGTATTATTTGCAATAGATGTTTCATCATTGGCACAGCCTGTTGAATAAACAAAAAGCAATACCGCTGATAAAAGAATAGTATTTTTTAAATGCATAAAAGTGTTTTAAATGGTATGAAAGGCTTTTGCAATTGTGAAGATGCAATTATAATACAAAATAATAATCCTGATGAGATTAGAAAACTTAAAAGTTTTTTGAATTATTGATAACCGGCTGCTGTATTGTAATAAAGCACCATTGTATCATCTGTCCTGGTTTTGCCTTCTATATTGTCGCGTTCACAATAGGCAAATGCAATGGAAAATTATATGCTTGCCGAAACATCAGCAGGCACACATCTTAAGGTTGATAACTGAATCAAATGGTTGAGAATATATTCGCTGCGCTGCCATACAATGTAAGCAGCAGTATTAATTCCTTTCTATTTCGCCGGATTCTGGCACAAAAAAAGCCCCGCTTTTTTGCGGGACTTTCCGGGAGAATGATGGGATTCGAACCCACGGCCTTCAGAGCCACAATCTGACGCTCTAACCAACTGAGCTACAATCTCCGTGTTTTACAGGGGTGCAAAAATAACTGAATTAAGCGTTGCAAGCAAACACTTGCCAATACATTTTTAACGTTTATTTGTTCAGGTCTTGTTAATTCAAATAATAAAAAAAATGGCATCTTTTTTTTAATTTATTTTTGAATGTGCGTATGCAATTAAAAATTTCTAAAATTATGTTGAAAAGAACCGTATTACCGGCGGCACTGATCGTTTTGCTGGGCATTACTTTGTGGGCTTTTAAGAGAAACGATAAATCCCCGGAAACGAAGGAGCAAATGCTGTTAACCGCTATAGGCACTATACTGGAGCAAAAACATTATGCGCCCAAACCCATTGATGATAATTTTTCAAAGCAGGTTTTTACAAAATATCTCCAGGCGCTTAACCCTGACAAAAATATTTTTCTGCAGTCAGATGTTGATTATTTGAAAAAATATGAGCTTATTCTTGACGATGAAATTAATAAGGGCGTCCCTTTGCAATTTTACAGCAATGCGGCTTCCATTTATTTAAAAAGGGTGGATGAAATAATGGCTTTGTATAAAGAAATACTCGCCAGGCCTTTTGATTTTACCATTAAGGAAGAAATAAGTTTGGATAATGATAAAGCCCAATATGCGGTTGATGAAGCTTCAAGAAAAGAATTATGGCGCAAACGTTTAAAGTATCTTACACTGGAGCAATATACAGATCTTCTTCAGCAGCGCAGCCGCAATCTGGATGATACCGCATGGAAAAAAACAGATGCACAGCTCGAACAAATGGCACGTTCAAAAGTGCAAACTGTTTTAGACCGCAGTTTTAACCGTCAGAAATTAATCTTTAACGGCCAGGAGCAATTCAATGCGTATGTGAATGTTGTTACCGATCTCATGGACCCGCATACCGAATATTTTCCACCTGTAGAGAGTCGTTCGTTTGAAGAAGATTTAAGCGGGCGTTTCTATGGTATAGGCGCACAGTTAAAAGATGATGACGGCGCTATAAAAATTGCCAGCTTAATCACAGGCAGCCCGGCCTGGAAAAGTGGTAAAGTGCAGGTAAATGATGAGATAATAAAAGTGGCACAGGGTAACCAGGAGCCGGTTGATGTAAGAGGTTATGCCGTTACCGATGCCGTTAAAATCATTCGCGGCTCAAAAGGTTCTGAAGTGAGGCTCACTTTCAAAAAAGCGGATGGCACCACAGAAGTTGTTTCACTTATACGAGATGAAATTGTGCAGGATGAACAGTTTGCCAGGAGCGCTGTTATCAATCAGCCCAATGGAAAAATAGGATACATATTCCTGCCGGAATTTTATGCAGATTTTGAAAGGCCGAATGGCAACCGCTGCTCGCAGGATGTGGCCAACGAGATCATAAAACTTGAAAAAGAAAATGTGCAGGGCATTATTCTCGACCTGCGCAACAATGGCGGCGGTTCACTTCCTGAGGTTGTAAATATGGTTGGTTTATTCATTAAAAGCGGACCGGTTGTGCAGGTAAAAGACCGCAACGGTAAACCGGCTATTTTGCCAGACAATGATACCTCCGCTTTATACACAGGCCCACTGGCGGTAATGGTAAATGAGTTCAGCGCATCGGCATCTGAAATTTTTGCCGCTGCCATACAGGATTATAAACGCGGCATAATCGTAGGCTCTGATACTTATGGTAAAGGAACGGTACAGCGCACACTGCCACTGGGTAAACCGCTTGATTTGTTTAGCGGGCAAACAGAATACGGTACGCTTAAACTTACGTTTGAAAAATTCTATCGCATAAACGGTGGCTCTACCCAGTTGAAAGGCGTATCGCCCGATATTGCAATGCCTGATCCTTACGATTATTTAAAGATCCGCGAAAGGGATCAGCCAACAGCGCTCGCCTGGGACCAGTTGCCAAAAGCTGATTATACAGAATTTAACACCGGCATAAACTGGGCTGCAGTTGAAACTGAAGCCAAAAACCGTATACAGGCAAACCCCGCATTTAATGCATTGGCAAAAAATGCATTATGGCTGAAAGAAAATGCAAATAGAAATTACAGCCTTAATCTTACCGAATACCGGAAACAGCAAAGCCTTCTTAGAAATACAGTTAAACAGGATGACAGCTTATTCAGTTTAAAAGTTCCAATGAATATTCAGCCTGTTCCGGAAGACAGTGCCAAATATTACAGCAATGCCGACAGTGCAAAAGGCGGAAGGTACCTGCAGTGGCTGAAGAATGTTCAGAAAGATATTTATATAAACGAAACGGTAAACGTAATTAACGATATTAATAAAGCGCACTGATTTTATTAGTTTAATAAGGGCATTCTTTTATTTAAGATGCCCTTATTATTTTTGGGAAATATCTCACTATGAAATTTTACCATGGAAAACAAAAGCGGTAAAAAATGGTTTGCCATCTACACCAGGCCCCGCTGGGAAAAAAAAGTAAACAGCAAGTTGCTGGAAAAAGGCGTTGAAAGCTGGTGCCCCGTACAAAAAAAAGAGAGCCAGTGGAGCGACCGGAAAAAAATTATAGAAGACCCGCTGTTTAAATCGTATGTATTTGTGCACATAACCGATGATGAAAGAATAAAAGTGCTGTCAACCGATGGCGCTGTGCAATTTGTTCATCATTTAAAAAAGCCTGCGGTTATACGCGATGAGGAAATTGAACTGATAAAGTTATACCTGCTCGAAAAAGATGCGCATATAACGGTAGAAAACCTGCGGCAGTTTAAAACAAATAATAAAGTGGTGATAAGAAAAGGTGTTTTTATGGATGCTGAAGGCACCGTATTAAAAGGTGGAAATAAAAAGGTGTATGTACGGCTCGAAAGCCTTGAACAGGTTTTGGTTGTTGAATTCCCGGTGGAACACCTTCATCTTAAAAACACGCATTATAATGATGATAATATGACCCTCTCATAACTTAAATTCGCGCATGTTTTCATTGTTTGGTACTAAAAAAGCAACGCCCGATCTTTCCTTTATTGGTGCAGATATGCACTCGCATTTATTGCCGGGCCTTGACGATGGCCTGCAAACAATTGATCAAACGGTAAGTTATATACGGCAGTTGCAGCAAATGGGTTA
The DNA here is from genome assembly GCF_900115755.1 of Parafilimonas terrae. GTDB lineage: Bacteria > Bacteroidota > Bacteroidia > Chitinophagales > Chitinophagaceae > Parafilimonas > Parafilimonas terrae. Next base: position 166,758 of record NZ_FOXQ01000007.1, on the reverse strand, counting down.
TCAGAAGCTTATTTGTACGCCGCATATCCTGGCTGAAGTTTATCCTAACTCGCCCGCAACCATTTTGCCAAAACTTGAACTGGTTCGCACCGCTTTACTGGAAAATAACATTGGTATACAGGTGGAGGCTGCAGCCGAATATATGGTTGACCTTGACTTTGAAAACCATGTTATGGAAGGCAAGCCTTTACTTACGTTTGGAAAGAGCCTCATTCTTATCGAGATGTCGTATGTGGCAGCTTCGAACAATATTGAGAGCGCCATTTTCCAGCTTAAGCTTAAAGGTTTGCAACCTGTGCTCGCTCATCCTGAACGTTATAATTATTACGCAGGCAATATTGAAACATTTCAGCGTTTTATTGATCTTGGCTGTTATTTGCAGATAAACATTTTATCACTGATGGGCTATTATGGCGAAGGGCCAAAGAAAACCGCTCAAAATCTTTTGAAGAAAAATATGGTTACTTTGGTGGGAACAGATATGCACCACGAAAACCACCTGAACGGCCTGAAAGACCTTGCATCCAGGAAGAGCTTTTACAAACTTTTTGAAGGCATTAATATCAGGAATAAAGAATTGCTGTTATAGCTTTATTTTAGTTGAAACCAATTAATACAGCACCCTTACTTTAATGGTTTCCTTTACATCTTTCAGCAACTCCATTGCCTGTTTGGAAAGGCGTTTATCCACATCAAGCACAACGTAGCCAATTTCATCATTTGTTTTTAAATATTGTCCCACGATGTTAATGTTATGATCGGAAAGCTGCGTATTAATAGCGCTTAAAACACCGGGCACATTATTATGAATATGCAAGATGCGGTGAGCGCCTTCAACCGGTGGCAGGCCTATGGCAGGCACCGTATGAGAACCATTGGTAACGCCATTTTCAAGATAATTAAAAAGCTTGATGCTTACGTCCTCGCCAATATTCTGTTGCGCTTCTTCAGTTGAGCCGCCAATATGTGGGGTAAGAATTACATTAGGAAGGTTCTGCAATGGGCTGGATAATTTATCACCATTTTTTTTCGGCTCCACAGGAAATACATCAATAGCTGCGCCGCTTAATAAACCTTCCTGCAAAGCTTTTGCCAGCGCCGGGATTTCAACAACGGTTCCCCTTGCATAATTTATAAGTATTGCTCCTTTTTTAAAATGCTTGAGTGTGTTTTTATTGATGATGTTCTTTGTTTGTTCCACTTCCGGTACGTGCAATGAAACTATATCGGCCTGGCCCAGTAAATCTTTCATGCTTTTAGCGGCATGGGCATTGCCAAGCGGAAGCTTTGTTTCCACATCATAAAATATCACTTTCATTCCAAGCGCTTCAGCTAACACGCTCACCTGTGAACCAATATTGCCGTACCCTATAATACCGAGCGTTTTACCGCGCAATTCATAGCTGCCCTTCGCATCTTTCATCCAAACGCCTTCATGTGCTGCCTTATTTTTATCAGGTATGCGGCGAATAAGCATGATACTTAAGCCAATTACCAGTTCGGCCACGCTGCGGGTATTGCTGTACGGCGCATTAAAAACTGCAACGCCATGTTTTGTAGCGGCTTCTAAATCCACCTGGTTTACGCCAATGCAAAAGCAACCAATTGCCTGCAGCTTTTTAGCCGCATTTAAAACCTTCCCGCTTATATGCGTTTTTGAACGGATACCTAAAAGGTGCACATTGGCAATTTGCTTTATCAGTTCATCTTCCGATAAAGCGCCGCCAAGCTTTTTTACATTTACATAACCGTTTCTTTTAAAAAGGTCAACAGCTTTATCACTAATGTTTTCAAGAAAAAGAATATTAATTTTTTCTTTGGGATAAGAAGTAGTCTTACTCATAATTGTTTGCTCTCCTGCAAAAATAAATCCTGTGAAATATTTTTAAGGGAAGGATTGGTGTAAACAAAAATCCCCCCGTTTGCCGGAGGGATTTGAACTTTTTTATTTTTTCTTTTCGTAACGTTTGCGGAATTTGTCGATACGCCCGGCTGTATCAACCAATACATTTTTACCTGTATAGAATGGATGCGACGTATTCGAAATTTCAAGCTTTATAAGCGGATATTCGTTTCCATCTTCCCACTTAACAGTTTCTTTGGAAGAAGCTGTTGAACGGCTTAAAAAACTATAACCGTTACTCATATCTTTAAACACTACCTGCTTGTATGCTTTTGGATGAATATCTTTTTTCATAACTATAATTTTCTACGGATTTTGCCGTATTTTAAATTTAAAGGAGCGCAAAGATAAGCCGGGCGGGGTTCACTACCAAATGATATTTGCTTCCATTTTTCAACCGGCTACTTTACTTTCTGTTGCAGTTACAACTGCAATCTGCGGCTCTGCAAGCTTTTTTTCTGCAATTTCTTTGTTAAGATAATATTTCATGGCAGGGCCGGCGATTAAAATGCTTACTATGGTCATTACAATCAAAGCCACAAAAACCTGTTCATCAATGATTTTGGCCTGCAAGGCAAGAGCGCCCAATACAATTTCCTGCGAACCACGTGCATTCATGCCAAAAGCAATAATATTTGATTCATTTTTAGAAAGGCCACTTATTCTGCCGCCAATTCCGGAACCGATAATTTTAGCTACGCTTGCAATAAGTACCGTTATTAAAATTATTTCAATATTAAAATTGGCAATGAAATTCACTCTTAGGCCTATTGAAGCAAAAAATAACGGTGCAATAATATTAATGACGAACTGGTGCAATATCTGCTGTAGTTTTTCAGGAAAAAATTTAGAGTCGCCAACAGCAACGCCCATTATAAAAGCCCCGAATATGCCCCGCACGCCGAGAAATTCAGTGAGAACGGCGCTTAACAAGCAAAGGCAAACGGCCAAAGTTATCATTACGCCTATTGAAAAAAACTTGCTGGCGATCATGAGGATTTTATCAACCAGCCATCTTCCTATTGTAAGCAGCACACCAGTATATAGCAATACCATGCTCACCGAGGTAAAGGAGCCTTCCTGCTTCCCGGTATTCATTAGCTGAATAATAATCGAGAATAGTATCCATCCCAAAAAATCATTGATCATGGCAGCCGTAAGTATAAGGTTGCCTATTTTGGAGCGCAGCATATCCATGTCCAGCAAAATTTTTGCAATTACCGACAAAGCTGTGATGGATAATGCGGTGCCAAAGAACATGGCTGCAATGCCCCTGTTGCTTTCTGCAGAAGAAAAAAGGTTGTCATAAAAAAAATAAACCGTGGCGAAGCCAAGCATAAAAGGGAAAATCAATCCAAGTATGCTGATGGAGGCGGCCTGCTTACCCTGCTTGCGTATCTGCTTCAGATCAACTTCAAAACCGGCGATAAACATCAGTAATATAATGCCTACATTGGCGAGGCCGTCAAAAGCCGCATAAGACCGTGGCTGCGATATAAAAACATGCTGGAAAGTGTTGGGAAAGAAAGCTCCAAATAAGGAAGGGCCCAATAAAATACCCGCAAATATTTCCCCTATAACCGCCGGCTGCTTTAATTTTTTGCATATTTCTCCCAGGATTCGGGCTGCAGCCAGGATAACACTTACAATAATTAAAAAATTCAATACTTCCTCAGAACTAAGTTTGGAAACCATAGTTGCCGGAGTTTGATGGTGATAAAACGCTTAATATTTATTAAATGCCGGCAATAGTCTTTTCCGGCTGGCTCATAATTTCAATACCTGGTGGCTGCCCGCCTGCTACTTTATTATGGGTTAATTTATGCTCCTTACCTATATAATATTTCATTAGCGGGCCTGCTATCAAAATGGTAACTACGGTCATAACCACCAGGCCTACAAAAATGGGCTCATCAATTATTTTCGCCTGCAGCGCCAGAGCGCCGAGTACAATTTCCTGCGAACCGCGGGCATTCATTCCAAATGCAACCGCATAAGATTCGTTTTTCGTCATGCCGCTCATGCGGCTGCCAATGCCTGCGCCGATAATTTTTGCGAAGCATGCAATGAACAGGATGATGGCAACAACTTCAAAATTGAAATTGGTAACAAAATTTACCCGCAGCCCTATTGATGCAAAGAATAAAGGTGCAATAATATTTACTACAAACTGGTGAAGAATGTTTTGTAACCTTTCAGGAAAATATTTGGAATCGCCAATAGCCACGCCCATCAGGAAGGCGCCAAATATGCCACGAACACCAAGATATTCCGTTAAAACGGCGCTTAAAAGACAAAGGCTTACGGACAAGGTCATTACGCCGCCGGTAGATAAAAATTTATCTGCAATCATTAATACTTTATCAACAAGCCATCTGCCGATAGTTAAAATAAAAACGGTAAAACCAAGAACCATTGCCACCGACGCAAATGATCCCTCTCCTGTTTTACCCATCATCTGGATAATAATGGAAAATAATATCCATCCGAGAAAGTCATCTATCATTGCGGCGGTAAGTACAAGGTTGCCTATTTTGGAACGAAGAATATTGAGGTCAAGCAATATTTTGGCAATTACAGATAAGGCGGTTATAGATAATGCGGTGCCAAAAAACATGGCGGGTATAACAAGATTGGTGTGGGCCGCATCCGAAAAAATCCTTTCGTAAAAAAACCACACCGCCAGAAATCCAAGCGCAAAAGGGAATATCAAACCCATAAGGCTTATGGAAGCGGCCTTTTTTCCCTGCAAACGTATCTGCTTCAGGTCAACCTCAAAACCTGCAATAAACATGAGAAGAATAATACCTATCTGGGCAAGGCCGTCAAAAGCTTTGTAAGGAATTCCATTGCTGCTGGTAAACAGATCATTGAAAACATCAGGCGCCACGGTGCCAAGCAAGGATGGCCCTAAGAGGATACCGGCAAGTATTTCGCCTATTACTGCAGGCTGTTTAAACTTACGGAATACTTCTCCTAAAACGCGGGCTGTAATGAGTATAATACTTACAATAATGAGAAAGCTAAGCACTTCTTCAGAGCTAAGTTTTGAAACCATAAAGACATTTTTGGTGGTAAGTTGCTGGTTTTCGATTTCAAAATAAAGGATTAAATTCCAATAATCCTATAAATGTAATAGGAATTTAAGGGAAATTAAGATTAGCAGTCATTGCATGAATGAAAATTCTAATAACCTCTTACGTTTTTTTTAGCTATATAATTCAAAAAAGCTTTGTTTACCACCCGGTTGCCGCCCGGCGTTGGATAATTGCCGGTAAAATACCAGTCGCCGGTATTGGTGGGACAGCTTTCGTGTAAATCTTCAATAGTTTGGTAAATAACCTGTACAGGTACAGTTATGTCTTTTGGTGTGATGAGCCGGGCTATTTTATCTGATATTTCCTGCGTTGTGAATGGTTTATATATATGGCGCACCATATTTTCTTCGGTGAGTTTATTGCAGCGTTCCAGTTCCAGTATTTTTTGATGAACGTCTTCAATAATACATTCATTGCCACTTTCTTTCAACAGTTCAATTGCTGCACGGAAAGCAATAAAATCGCCAAGCTTGCTCATGTCAATACCATAACAATCAGGATAGCGTATTTGCGGTGCAGAAGAAACAACGATTATTTTTTTTGGCTGAAGCCTTGCCAGCATGCGCACAATGCTTTCCTTAAGCGTTGTGCCGCGAACAATGGAGTCATCTATAACAACCAGCGTATCTTCATTTTTGCGAACGGTGCCGTAGGTTATGTCATAAACGTGCTGCACCATTTCATCCCTGCTGCTGTCTTCCGTAATAAAGGTGCGCAGTTTTACATCTTTAATCGCAATTTTCTCCTGCCGGATTTTACGGTTAATGATGGATTGCAGCTTTTCTTCCGTAACATCATTTCCCCAGCTTAAGATTCTTTCAACTTTGGTTTGATTAAGGTAATCTTCCATGCCTTTGCATAAACCAAAATAAGCAACTTCCGCAGTGTTAGGAATATAGGAGAAGATGGTGTTTTTTAAATCGTAATTAACGGCATCTAAAACGCCCTTGCTTAAATGATAGCCAAGTGCAATACGCTCACGGTAAATTTTTTCATCGCTGCCACGGCTGAAATAAATACGTTCAAAGCTGCAGGCTTTTCTTTCTTTTGGTTCAAGCACCTGCTCCATTACATAATTCCCATCCGCATCAATTATTAATGCCTTGCCCGGCATTAATTCATGCACTTCATTTTCACCCACATTAAACGAGGTGCGGATGGCTGCACGTTCACTCGCTGCAACAACCACTTCGTCGTCTATATAATAATAAGCAGGACGAATGCCATGCGCATCCCTTAAAACAAATGAAGCGCCATTACCGGTGAGACCGCCAACCGTAAAGCCGCCATCAAACAAAACAGCAGCCTTTCTCAGGGCGTTGGCAATGCAGGCTTTAGCGGGGTTTTTGTCTTCTTCAAGCGCCAGGAAATGATGTATTACTTCCATCATGGCGGCCAGGTCGCTTTGCTTTTGAAACGGGCCGGGGTTTATATTGATGAGATCAAATAATTCGTCTTTGTTTACCAGGTTGAAATTACCTGCCAGTGCAAGGTTTTTGCCGGGCGTGAAATCTCTCTTTATAAAGGGATGGCAAAATTCAACATCATTTTTGCCCTGGGTGCCATACCGTAAATGGCCAAGCAGCAATTCTCCAACCAGCGGCACATGGCCTTTCATTAATTCCGGGTGCTTTTTAATATCAGGCTGATATTTTTCCAGCTCATTTATTTCTACACCAAGCTTAAAAAACAAATCAGCAATAGGTTGCTGTGCATTACTGCGTACACGATGAAGGAAAGGTGAGCCGTTAGTGGTATTTAATTTAACTGCAGCAATACCTGCGCCATCTTGACCGCGGTTATGCTGCTTTTCCATTAAAAGGTAGAGCTTGTTAAGCCCGTACATTACCGTTCCATGCTGTTGGAGATAATAAGAAAAATCTTTTCTTAAACGAATGAGGGCGAGGCCGCATTCATGTTTTATTGCATCACTCATTGGGGAATTGAAGGCGCAAATTTACAATTATTCATTAAATGCTTATGTTAATATAAAATATAAACAGCCTTGTTAAAAAGTTTTTGTTTCTGCAACCACACGTTCAGCCAGCCATAAAAATTCTTTTGTAAACACATCGATGTTCTTTTGAAAAGAAGCATCAAGCAGGTTGCCCTGTTCGTCAAATTTTTTATCAACAAAGGGTGTTATAAGCATGTGAGGTGAACCAATGCCAAACAAGGCGTAGATAAGCAATTGCACCTGCAGCCCGCCCCGTATGCCGCCTAAAGTGCCTGGCGATGCAGTAACAATACCAAACGGTTTTTTTGATTGTTTCGGGAAATGGTCAAAGAGATTTTTAATGGCCGGGGTATAACTTCCGTTATATTCAGGTGTTACAATTATAAAGGCATCCGCGCTAAACATACGCTGTGCAAGCGCCTTAAATTCAACCGGTGTGGTTTCTACACTTCTGAAAACCTCCTGCTGCAATACATTCAGTTCCCAGTCCCTCACATCAATTATATTCACATTATGGGCTGTTGTTGCCGACAAATGTTTTTGAAGATGCAAAACCAACCGGTGTGTTACACTGTTTATGCGCGGGCTGCCCGATACTATCTCTATATTCATGTTATTTTTTCTTCTTAAGCCTGCTTAACCATTTCAACATTTATTAACAGGCGTACCTCATCACCAACTACGGCGCCGCCGGCTTCGGTAAGAGCATGCCATTTTAAACCAAATTCTTTACGGCTTATTTTGCCTGTAAGCTCAAAACCTTCCCTTGTTTGTCCCCATGGGTCAAGCACACTGCCGCCGTGTTCAACTTTTAAAGCAATATTTTTCGTTACATCGCGAATGGTTAAATCTCCATGCAATATATATTCATTATCGTCTTTCTTTTCAATTGATGTTGATTTAAAAGTGATTTTCGGATGTTTTTCTGCGTTGAAAAAATCATCGCTTTTTAAATGCCCGTCTCTCTGCTCACTCTTGGTAGAAATGCTGTCAACATCTGCTTCAAAAGATATAGAGGCATCGGTGAAATCACTTTTTTCAGCCTCCATAGTTGCATCAAATTTTGAAAAATTACCGCTAACGGTGCTAATAACAAGGTGCTTAACTTTAAAGCCTATTTCGCTGTGTGAAGCATCAATTTTGTAAGTTGCCATAACTGTTTGTTTTTGTGATTATCTATTTATTAGTATTTATGTATGTACATGTATCTGGGTAAAAGCTTTTATTTTTCAGTTTCTCTTATTTCTTCCAGGATGCCGTTTAATTCCCTTGCCTTATCTTCATCCATCATCATTATTTTATCCATCAGCTTATTTATTCGTTCCGTACTATGCTCAAGGATGTTAATTCCGGCAGGCGTTAATACTATCACCGTTTCACGCCTGTCCGATTCAGATGAGGTGCGCTTAACCAGTTTTTTTGTTTCAAGCCTGTCTATTATTCTTGGGACATTTGAGCTTTTCTCAATCATCCTGCATGCAATTTCCTTTACACAAATATGCTCGGGATGTTTTCCTTTTAGTATACGCAGCACATTATATTGCTCATGCGTTAACCCGTATTCCTTCAGTTCTTTGCTCATGCTGGTTTTAAGCCACCATGAAGTGTAAAGAATGTTTAAAGCAGCTTTGTGCACTTCATTCTTAAATTTATTACTTTTAATTGCTTCTTCCAGTTTCACAGTGCAAATATATGTACATACATCTAATTTGCCAAATAAAAACCTCAGCTTGTACTGAGGTTTTTATTTTTAGTTAGAAGCTGTTGTTTCGGAAGCAAACCAAAAATCAAGGCTTTTGCATGTATGATATTCAGGATCAATATCTATATAAAAGTCTGAGATATGTTGCTTAAACCATCCATCCAGCGCTTTTTGTTTCTTTTCTCCCAATGCCTGTTGTGACACACGGTCGTAATCATCTTTTAAATTCATACGGTGTGGCTGAGTTTGATGCGCCAGGTAAACTAACCGCACAGCCTGTTTGCCCCGGTCGTCTGTATAAACAAGCGGTTGGGATATATCACCGGCTTTCATACTTTTCAAATTGGCCACTATGCCTTTATCTAATTGATCGATGGTTAACCTTGTAGAACCATCATAAGGAGAAGATATACGGCCTGCATTGTAACGGGTAGCATCATCTTCACTATACTTATTTACTGCTTCATTAAAATTCAGCGTGCCGGCCACAATTTTTGAACGAACACTGTCCAGCTTTTGTTTGGCAGCATTTATTTCTGTTTCCGTTACCGCCGGAATAATGAGGATGTGCCTTACCACGGCATCATCGCCGGCGCGGCTAACCATTTGAATAATATGCAAACCGAATTTGCTTTTTATAACAGGGGATATCTGCCCTTCCTTCAATTTAAATGCCGCAGACAAAAAAGTTGGGTCAATGCCTTTATCCGTGCGGTTTATACTAAACTGGCCACCATTTTCTTTTGCACTCGGGTCCTGTGAATAAACTTTAGCCAGGTCTGTAAATTTTTTCTGGCCGCTTTCCACCTGCTTTTTAAGATCATTCAACTGGTTGGTTATATAATCTTCAATGTCTTTATTGGCTTTAGGATAAATTACAATCTGCGCCACTTCAAGTTCGCTTTCGTAAAAAGGCAGGCTGTCTTTAGGTATTTTATCATAAAAAGCCTGTACTTCAGAAGGCGTTATTTTTACATTCTCCAAAATTTTTGCACGCATTTTATCAGCTAACTGGCGCTCAATGAATGGCTGGCGCAGGTCTTCCTTTAACTGGTAAACCGTTTTACCGGCAATTTGCTCCAGTACATCTTTAGAGCCATATTGACTTATAAAATAACGTATCTGGTTATCGAGCAATGCATCAATTTCATCATCCCCAATAATTATTGAATCCTTATTGGCTTGTAACACCAATACTTTTTGCACCAGTTGACCTTCAAGGAAAGCGCATTCGGGGTTTGGTGGCAGTTGAACATTTTGCGCCTGTCTTTTATAGTCTGATATAGCATTCTCAATATCAGATTTAAGAATAATTTTATCCCCCACTTTTGCTATAATCTGGTCTGCAACAATCCGCTGTGTTTGAGCAGAAGCTGCTGCTGTAACCAATGTGAAAAGAAAGAGGTACAAAAAGATTTTTTTCATACTAATATGTTAATCAACCCAAAAGTAAATGATTAAAAAAGCAGGCATGGTGCCTGCTTTTGTTTTAACAAAGAATTTGTGCGATTTATAATGTGCGCTTTACTTCTTCTTTTTCGTATGCTACAATGGTGTCAGAAGGATTTATATCTGAGAAATTTTTAATTGTTAAACCGCATTCATAACCTGTGGCTACTTCTTTCACATCATCTTTAAAGCGTTTTAAGCTGCCCAGTTCAGCAAATGCGCCTTCCTGTCTCGGGTAGATAAGAATACCATCCCTGAAAAGGCGAATTTTGCTGTCGCGTTTAATTTTTCCTTCCTGTACGTAACAACCGGCAACAGTGGCCTTATCAAACTTATATACTTCACGAATTTCAACTGTGGCCACTTCTTTCTCTTCAACCTTTGGTTCAAGCATGCCTTCCATGGCACTCTTCACCTCTTCAATTGCATTGTAGATGATAGAGTAAGTTTTTATTTCCACGCCTTCATTCTGTGCAAGCCTGCTTGCCTGGCTTGACGGGCGCACATTAAAGCCGATGATAATGGCATCTGATGCAGTTGCCAGCAATACATCGCTTTCAGAAATCTGGCCAACAGCTTTATGCACTACATTCACCACAATTTCTTCGGTTGAAAGCTTTTGCAGCGAATCGCTTAACGCTTCCACAGAACCGTCCACGTCACCTTTAATAATAATCTGCAATTCTTTGAAATTGCCCAATGCAAGACGGCGGCCTATTTCATCAAGGGTGATATGTTTGCGGGTCCTTAATCCCTGTTCGCGAATAATCTGTGAACGCTTTGTGGCAACATCCTTCGCTTCTGATTCGTCTGTATATATTTTGAATTTTTCACCGGCCTGCGGCGCTCCGTTCAAACCTAATATCTGAACCGGCGCTGATGGCGGTACTTCAGTTACACGCTGGTTACGTTCGTTGGTCAACGCTTTCAATCTTCCAAAATACTGGCCGGAAACCATGAGGTCGCTTTGCCTGAGCGTTCCGTTTTGTACCAGCACTGTGGCAACATAGCCGCGGCCTTTATCCAGTGAGGCTTCAATAATAGTTCCGGATGCTTCCCTGTCCGGGTTTGCCCTTAAGTTGAGCAGGTCGGCCTCCAGTAATATTTTCTCCAGCAGGAGATCGACATTCAATCCTTTTTTGGCAGATATTTCCTGGCTTTGATATTTGCCGCCCCATTCTTCAACCAGAATATTCATTTGCGATAACTGCTCATATATCTTAGCCGGGTTTGCACCATCTTTATCTATTTTGTTAATGGCAAATATCATGGGCAGGCTGGCAGCCTGTGCGTGGCTGATAGCTTCTTTTGTTTGCGGCATTACAGCATCATCAGCGGCAATTACAATAACTGCAACGTCCGCAGCTTTGGCGCCGCGGGCACGCATGGCTGTAAACGCTTCGTGACCCGGCGTGTCAAGAAAAGTTATCTTTTTGTCGCCATTAATTGTTACCTGGTAGGCGCCGATATGCTGGGTAATACCACCGGCTTCGCCGGCAACCACATTAGCACTCCGGATATAATCAAGCAAAGAAGTTTTACCATGATCTACGTGCCCCATTATAGTAACAATGGGTGCCCGCGGCAATAAATCTTCTTCATCATCTTCAATTTCTTCATCTTCTTCCTCAGCATCATCAAGGCCGATAAATTCAACCTCGTAATTGAATTCGCCGGCAACCAGCTCAATAACCTCCGCATCAAGACGCTGGTTAATAGACACCATTATACCCAGGCTCATACACTTGCTGATGATATCGGCAAAACTTACGTCCATAAGGTTTGCCAGGTCGCTCACGGTTACAAACTCTGTAACCTGCAGCTTGTTTGTTTCTCCTTCAACCGGGTTTTCCGCAGCCTCATTTCTTTTTTCCCTGCGATGCTTGGCTTTTGATTTGCCCTTGCCTGCAGAACCGGAAAGAATGGCCTGAGTTTCCTGTATTTTCCTCTTTATTTCATTTGGATCAATTTCCCTGTCGTGCTGTATAGGTGGCCTGCGGTTATCCCTGCCTCCACCGCCACGTTGCGGATGATGGCCGCGGTTGCCACCACCTCCACCGTCCCTGCGGAAACGGTTATCGCCGCCACCGCCATGTGGTGGCCGTGATGATTGTTGTTGGCCTTCCGTTCTTCTTTCAGGCGGATTATTACTGCCAACTCCTTTTTTATCGATAGGAATACGTTTACGCTTGCGTTTTTCTTCGCGCTGGGGGGCCGCCGGTCCAGGTTTGGGCCTTGTATCGTTTTCCACCGGTAAACTTATTTTGCCTAAAACCTTAGGGCCCTCAATTCTTTCTGCCCTGATATTTTGTATAACCACAGGCTCATCAGGTGCGGGAGCAGCCTCTTCTTCCTGCGGGGGGGCGGCTTCAGGCGCTTCTTCTGCAGGCACTTTCACCGGCACTTCTTCAGCAGGCTCTGGAACCTCTTCTGCAGGCGGCTGAGGTTGCGGCTGCTCAGCTTTTTTGGGCTTACCCACTGCAGATAAATCTATTTTATCAATGATTTTCGGCCCTTCAATTTCAGGGGCTTCGATTTTTATAACTTCTGGCTCACTGGCAGCAACCTCTGCAGCCGGCTCTTCAACTTTTTCTTCGTTAATTACCTGCTCAGCGGGTTTTGGAAGCTCAGGACTTGCTTCAGGCTCCACAACTGTTTCCGCAGGTTTGGGGGCAACAGCTTCCGGTGCGGCCTGCTTAGGTTCTTCTTTTCTGAATGTAATTTCTTCTTCCTCTTTTCTTTTCCTTTCAGCCTGTACACTTTTGGGAATTTCAATCTGGTCGGCCTTCGACTTTGCGTTTTTATCTCCCTGAAAATTGTGCTGTAAAGCCTCATACATTTCAAGGGTAAGCTTAGCCGTAGGCTTTAATTCGTCCCGATCAAAACCCTTGCCTACCAAAAATTCAATAAGTGTGTCCTGACCAATATTGAATTCTTTGGCAGCGCCTAATAATCTTGGTAACTTAATTTCAGCCATTCAATTTTTTTTGTTTTGTGCAGGCTTCAGTTTTTTGAAGTTTTTTTAATTGTCGCACTTTGTTTTTTTAAGTGCACTAATTTCAATCAATTTTTATACCTGCAATATTATTCTTTTTCGAATTCTGCTTTTAATACTCTTTTTACATCCTCTATCGTTTCTCTTTCCAGGTCTGTTCTGCGTTCCAGTTCGTCAATGCTTAAATCCATTACGCTGCGGGCTGTATCGCATCCAACGCGTTTTAATTCGTCGATAACCCATGTATCGATTTCGTCGCTAAACTCATCCAGGTCGATATCAAATTCTTCCTGTTCGCCTTCATTTTCGCGGAATACATCAATGTCGTAATCAGTAAGTTCGCAGGCAAGTTTAATATTCACTCCTCTTCTGCCGATTGCCAAAGAAATCTGGTCGGCTTTCAAATAAACATCAGCATGTTTATTTTCATTGTCGAGGTCCATATAACTTATTTTGGCGGGCGTAAGTGAACGCTGAATCAATAACTGAATGTTATTTGTCCAGTTAATTACATCAATGTTTTCGTTTTTCAGCTCACGAACTATGCCATGAATGCGGCTGCCTTTCATACCAACGCAGGCGCCCACCGGGTCAATCCTGTCATCAAAACTTTCCACTGCCACTTTAGCGCGTTCACCTGGTTCCCTTACTATTTTTCTTATGGTGATGAGGCCGTCAAAAATTTCAGGTACTTCAATTTCAAGCAACTTAGCCAGGAAATCGGGACTGGTGCGGCTTAATATGATGACCGGCGTATTATTTTTCATATCCACGCGGGCAACAACGGCGCGGATGTTTTCGCCCTTCTTGAAATAATCCTGCGGTATTTGTTCACTTTTAGGCAGAATTAATTCGTTGCCTTCTTCATCCATCAGTAAAACTTCTTTTTTCCAAACCTGGTAAACTTCCGCGGTAATTATTTCGCCAATCCTGTCGCCATATTTTTTTACCAGCACATTCTTTTTTAAATCGCTGATGCGGCTTGCTAAAGTTTGTTTTGCCGCAAGAATAGCGCGCCGTCCAAAATCGAGCATATCTACTTCCTGGTACAATTCTTCACCCACTTCAAAATCGGGTTCAATTTTTATCGCATCGCTGTAAGCAACTTCAGCCAGCGGGTCCTGTACCTCGCCATCTTCCACGATCATGCGGCGACGAAAAATTTCCAGGTCACCTTTTTCGGCATTTACTATCACATCAAAGTTTTCATCACTGCCATATTTTTTTCTAAGCAGTGTTTTAAACACATCTTCCACTACTTTCATCATAGTAGGCCTGTCGATATTTTCAGCTTCCTTAAATTCCTGGAAGGCTTCAATTAGGTTTATACTTGCCATACGATTTACGATTTATGAAGTACGATTTACAAACCGCACGATTAAAATTCAATTTGAACTGTTGTTGTTTTTATGTTTGAAAATGGAATAACCAATTGTTTTGTTTCGGTTTTTTTTCCTTTGCCTGTTGTTTGCTCTACAATAATATCATCGTTTGAAACCTGCAGCAGGCGGCCATTTACGGCAGCGCCATCGTTAAAGCTTACCTCCACGTTTCGGCCCACATTCTTTAAATACTGCCTTTGCAGTTTTAAAGGTTTATCAATGCCGGGAGATGAAACTTCAAGTGAAAAATCGCCGGGTGGAAAAAAATCTTTGCTCTCGATTAGTTTATATAACTGCCTGTTAAACTGAACGCATTTTTCAATGGAAATGCCGTTGTCGCCATCAATAAAAACCTTTATATTATTGGTTGGTTTAATTTTTATTTCAACCAAGAAATAACCGGGCTCGCTTTCAAGAAAAGTGCTTACTATTTGCTCAATGCTATTTAAAACAGAATCCGAATTCATATATGGTAAAAAGAGAAGGGAACGACTGCGTTCCCTTCCAAAAATGATTTCCGGTTGCAAATGTATAATGTTATTTATTATCATCCAAATATTGAGCTGGTTAACCAGTTGTGAAATTATTAAGAGCGGTAAAAGCCAATAATTGGAATATTGTAATTTTACCACATGATACTCAAATGGCTTTTTACGTTTTTAGTTTTCTATCTTTTATACAAATTCATCTTCAATTTTGTGCTGCCTGTTTCAAAGGCTACGTCGCAGGTGCGCAATAAAATGAATGAAATGAACCGCCAGCAACAAGCTTACCAGCAACAGGCTGCGGGCAATACCTATTCGAATAACAGTAATGCTGCTAATACTTCAAAAAGTTCTTCCGTAAAATCTAAACCTCCCGCTGAAGATTATATAGATTTTGAAGAAATAAAATAATTTCCCCGATTTAAAAACTTAGGGATATTTCTGTACAATTCATTCATTGAATTGGTTATTATCAAGGATGCGCACATAAAATACGCCCTCAATTGTTCAATATTCCATAACGGCAAAATAGTTGATAGAATTTAGAAAAGATTCTATGAAAAATATTTTGATGGCAGTTATATGCATAATGGCATTAAGCTGCTCTACAGCGCCAAAAGACGCCTCTGAAATGGATTCGATGAATGCAATTGATGAAAGTAACGGCATAATGGATACGGCAGTTGGCCCAAACCCTGACGGCTATGCGCCGCCTAATGCTGATATTGATACCAGCCAATACCGCAAAGATTCTATTAAGGCAAGAGATTCTACAGCTTTAAAACAATAATTGTTTATGTAAATTCTCTTTAATGAGCCAGTGTTTTTTTTAACGTTAAAACAAAGCGTTTAACAGGCTGTTTACAGTTTTCTTCAGAATTGCTTTAGAACTGCATTTGAAATTTGGTCTTTAAATAATTAAATTTTAAAGACATGACATTAAAGAAGATTCTAACGGCAATGCTTTTAACGGCGATTGTTGCTACAGGAAGCGTTTGGGCTTATTCTAAATTCCAGGAAAAAAATCCTTTAACTTATACGCAAAAAGCAAATTCGCTTTTTAAGAATGCAAAGTATTCAGAGGGCAACCCGCCTGCACCAATGGTTGATTTTGAAAAAGCAGCCACGAAAGCAACTCCTGCTGTTGTACACATTAAAACCGTATTAAAGGCTACGCAAACGGCAGATATGTCGCAGATACCTGACCCGTTCAGGCAATTCTTCGGGCCTGGCTTTGGCGACGGCGATCAAAATTCAATGCCCGATCAGAAAGCTTCGGGTTCTGGTGTTATCATTACTTCAGACGGTTATATCGTAACGAATAATCACGTGGTGGATGGCGCCAAAGAAGTAACCGTTACGCTTAACGATAAAAACGATTACAAAGCCAAAGTTGTTGGCACTGATCCCAGCACTGATCTTGCTGTTGTTAAGATTGACGCAAAAGATCTTCCTTATATCACCTTCGCCAATTCAGACGATGTGCATCTTGGTCAGTGGGTTTTGGCAATTGGTTACCCGCTTAATCTTGAAACAACCGTTACTTCAGGCATTGTAAGTGCAAAGGCAAGAAATATTGGTATTAACAGCCGCAACAGCAGTTCTGCCATTGAATCTTTCATTCAAACAGATGCTGCCGTTAACCCCGGCAACAGCGGCGGTGCTTTGGTAAATACAGATGGCGATCTTATTGGCATTAACAGCGCTATTGCCTCTCCCACCGGTTCTTATGCAGGTTATGCTTATGCTATTCCATCAAACCTGGTGCAGCGGGTGGCTAATGATATTATAAAATATGGCAGCGCAAAAAGAGCTTATCTCGGCATAATGTTTCCCAATGATCAGTTAAGCGCAGAAGAACGTGCTAAAAATAATATTAAAGATGGCAATGGTGTTTTTGTGATGGATGTGGCCAAAGGCAGCGCTGCAGAAGAGGCCGGCATACAAAAAGGCGATTTTGTTACCAAACTGAATGGCGTAACACTAAACAGCGGTACAGAATTAATGGGCAGGATCGGTTCGCTTCATCCCGGCGATAAAATAGATATAACCTATACGCATAACGGTTCTGAAAAAGCAGCTACAATAACTTTAAAAGGTTCATCTGGCACTTACGCCAGCGTGAAAGAACAGGTGATTGACCAGTTAGGCGCTTCATTTGAAAACCTTGATAAAGACAAAGCTTCCAAATTAAATATCAGTTCAGGCGTTGTGGTAAAACAATTAGGGCAGGGCGTATTAACCGATCAGACAAGGATTAAAGAAGGGTTTATTATTACTAAAGTAAACGGCAATAAAGTAAGCACTGTAGATGAATTAAAAGATGCTTTGAAGAATGCCGGCAACAGCGCAATTATAAGCGGTATTTATCCAAACAATCCGCAGGAAGAATATAAATATGCATTGAATGATTTGAACGGCTAAACATAGTTAGTGTTCTGGTCTTTAAGCTGAACCCGTCTTTTTTAAGGCGGGTTTTTTGTTTGGTATAATCAATAATAATTTTGTTAGATAACGCAATTGTTATTGCTATTGTTGTGCTTAAAAAATATAGTTGCAAAACCTGTTTTGAGTTATTCGTAACAGATAATTTAGACGCCTGTTTGAGCTATTTGGTTAAGGCTGATTATGAATAACGGCCAGAAGCTTCGGTAAACACCTCATTAATTTTTTACCACTTGAAAAAGCCAGGCCGGTAGCTGTGTAAAGAAACCGCGTGCCAAGTAAAAACATCAGTATGAATTCATTTGTATTAAAACTGAAAGACATTGACAAAACAAAACTTCATATTGCCGGGGGCAAGGCTGCCAATCTCGGGGAGCTTTTTAAAATTGAAACGATTCTCGTTCCCGATGGCTTCTGTATTTCGACTGAAGCTTTTAAAAAAATCATTGAAATATCAAAAGCTGATAAACTGCTGCATCAATTATCATTGCTGAAAAAAGAAGACCGCAGTAAAATTATTAAGCTTGGCAATGATATCCGCGGCATCATTGAAAATGCAATCATCCCTCAAAATATCCGCGATGAAATCGTCCTTCATCTTTCCAGGCTTGGAGAACAAAATGCTTATGCAATACGGTCCAGTGCAACCGCAGAAGATTTACCAACAGCTTCTTTCGCAGGCCAGCAGGATACATACCTGAATGTTATTGGAAAGGATTTCATCTTCAAAAATATCAGCAAATGCTGGGCTTCGCTATTCACCGAACGCGCAATAACTTACCGCATTCAAAACGGTTTTGATCACCGTAAAATTTACCTGGCCGTAATCGTTCAGAAGATGATTTTTCCCCAGGCCGCAGGCGTCTTGTTTACTGCCGATCCTGTTACATCAAACAGGAAAATATTGTCCATTGACGCAGGCTACGGTTTAGGAGAAGCATTGGTTTCCGGAATTGTAAATGCCGATAATTATAAAGTACGTAATGGTAAGATTACAGAAAGAAAAATAGCTGGCAAACACCTGGCTGTTTATGCTGTAAAAAATGGCGGCACAAAAGAACGAAAGATTGAAGTTGAGCAGCAGCATAAGCAGGTATTAACGAACGGGCAAATTTTACAACTTGAATATATCGGCAGAAAAATTGAAGCTTATTTCGGTGTTCCGCAGGATGTTGAATGGTGTTTGGAAGGTGATCAATTTTATATTGTTCAAAGCCGGCCCATCACAACCTTATATCCTGTACCGGAAGCAGATGATGCAGAAGATCATGTTTATGTTTCTGTAGGCCATCAGCAAATGATGACGGATGCGATGAAGCCGTTAGGCATATCGGTTTGGATGTTAACAGGCGCCCGGCCCATTTTTAAAACCGGTGGCGGAAGATTGTTTGTGGATATTACGAAGAGCCTGGCTTCAACTGCCGGCAAACAAAATTTATTAGATGTTTTAGGGCATTCTGATCCGCTTATAAAAGATGCACTTATTACTATTATAGAACGGGATTTTATAAAACCGGATGCCAGCGACAAAAGCGAACCGGGGCCTGTTAAAAGCCATAAGGGCATGTCGGCTGCAGATATCCTGGCGGAAGCAGGAAGCAACCCGGCAATTGTTGCTGATTTAATTAAGAGCAGTGAAACATCGTTATCAGCGTTAAAACAAAACATCCAAACTAAATCTGGGTCGGACGTGTTTGATTGTATTCTGGAAGATACGCAGCAACGAAAGCAGCGTGCAACAGACCTGAAAAACCTGAACGTGATAATGGCCGGCATTCATGCTTCGGCTTGGCTCAACGAAAAAATGAATGACTGGCTATATGAAAAAAATGTGGCAGATACACTTTCCTTGTCCGTACAAAACAATATCACTTCTGAAATGGGTATGGAGTTACTTGATGTGGCGGATGTAATCCGTCCTTATCCCGAAATAATAAAATACCTGCAACAGGCAAAGAATGATCGTTTTTTGAATGAGCTGATTCAATTTAAAGGCGGCCAGGAGGCGCATGATGCTATCGTTGTTTATCTTAACAAATATGGAATGCGCTGCGCCGGTGAGATAGATATAACGAGAATACGCTGGGCAGAAAATCCTGCCATACTTATTCCCGCTATTCTTAATAACATTAAAAACTTTGAACCCGGTGAAAGCAGAAGAAAATTTGAACAGGGGCGGCAGGATGCTTTAAATAAACAACAGGATTTATTAACCCGGTTAAAACAATTACCGGATGGCGAACAAAAAGCAGAAGAAACAAAAAAGCTAATTGGCTTACTGCGGAGCTTCACCGGTTACCGGGAATATCCTAAATATGATATTGTCAGCCGCTACTTTGTTTATAAACAGGCTTTATTAAAGGAAGCAGAACAGCTTTTACAGGCCAATATTATAAATGAAAAAGAAGACATTTATTATCTCAGTTTTGAAGAGTTGCATGAGGTGGTGAGCACAGGCAGGCTTGATCAACAAATTATCAACCTGCGAAAAGACGAGTACAAACATTTTAAAAAGCTAACGCCGCCGCGTGTTATAACATCAGAAGGTGAAATTATTACCGGGAAGTATAACAAGGAAAACCTTCCTCCCGGCGCTGTTGCAGGGCTGGCAGTTTCATCCGGTATTATAGAAGGCAGGGCACGTGTAATCCTGAACATGAAAGATGCTGCGATGGAAGAAGGTGATATATTGGTTACTTCATTTACCGATCCAGGCTGGACGCCGTTGTTTGTATCCATAAAAGGCCTTGTAACTGAGGTAGGCGGATTGATGACGCATGGAGCTGTTATTGCACGTGAATATGGTTTACCTGCGGTGGTAGGTGTAGAAAATGCTGTCACGCTCATAAAAGACGGGCAGAAAATACGCGTGAATGGAACAGACGGGTATGTAGAGTTTTTATGATGAACTGTAAGTTGATTGGTTGAATTGTTGGCCGGTTGATAAGTTAAAGAGCAATACGGATAAGAAAGATAATAATTGTAACGTGTTGTGCTATTAAACTATATAGAAAAAGATTGAATCGTCATTTCGACGACAGGAGAATGCGAAGCATCACAAATGCCATAGTGATATAAAATATTCTATTTGTAAACCCCTGCTTTATTTTGAAATTTATAACTGTGCCGAGATGTCTCGTTACCTCGGCATGACGTGCTAAGAACATTATTTAATTTATACTCCTTAAAATTTTAATAGCACAACACATTAATTGTAATAAACCTGCTTAATATTTCTTCATGATCTTTGTGAGCATATCAGCAATAACCATGAAGCCTTTATCTGAAGGATGCAATCCATCATAAGTCATGTTGACGGCATCAGCCGGATAAGGATATTCATCTGTGGCAGGGTTAAAGGGAATATCAATAAAATCAGGCCAGGTATAATTTTTATAAGCGCCTGTTTCCGGGTCTCTCACACGCTTATAATTTACAAGATTTTTATAATTCATACCGCTTTTATAATAAAGGTCAACGAGATCAAAATGCTCATATTTTGCTATAGCAATAACTGCGTCTGCAAACTGTGAAAGCATTTGCCCGTTCTTTGCTTTATAAGAACCCCAGGCATTATTTTTCATATCGTTGATGTACACAAAATCCAAACGCTGCATGGGCGTAATGAGAATGATCTTAGCCTCTTTATTCAGGCTGCGCAACTTGTTAATGATGATGCGGAATGAACCATACACCGTATTATTGCCGGTATTGTTTTTATAATCATCAATGGTACCCAAAGTGCGCCCCGCCCACCAGTCATTCGTTCCAAGGAATACCGAATAAACATCCGTTTTGGTAAGTCCCAGTGATTCTATTTTATCGGCAATGCCGCCGGAAGTCCAGCCATTGTGCCCCTGGTTTATATAATGAATACCAGGCAGCTTTTCTGTAACCAATGTCATATAACCTTTGGTTATGCGATTGGCCGTTTCGTCCGGATGTTCATTTAAATAAGTAATGGAATCGCCAATGGCGGTCCATGTAATATCTTTTTTTGTGAAAGAAATAGCGATGGCTGCAATAACAATGATAGAAAATAACCGCTTCATAAAAATTGAATTTGTGCAATGCTGTAATTGCAGTATAAATTATATCCTTACCGCTGTGCCTGTAGCCACAACCATTAACATGCTTCCGCCTGAACCGACTGTTTCAAAATCAAGGTCAATGCCCACAACGGCATTGGCGCCCATTTGCTGCGCTCTCATTTCCAGTTCACGAAGCGCATTGGTTCTTGCTTCTTCAATAACCCTTTCATACGTTCCGCTTCTGCCGCCAACAATGTCCCTTATGCCCGCGAAAATATCTTTGAAAATATTAGCGCCGATAATTGTTTCTGCAGTTACAATGCCTAAGTATTCCTGTATTGGTTTGCCTTCAATGTTGTTTGTTGTAGTGAGTAACATGTGTATGATTTTTTTAAATAAAAATAAACGATTTTAAAATAAGTACTTTATATAAACGCATAGGCCATTAAATCTTTTAGAATTTCATCAACAATAATCATCTTTATATTAATGCTGATTAAAAACATAATTATGCATAATAATTCTATGAAAGAAGGCTAACGTGCCCTTTCACTTTTTAAATAAACTATATTACCGCAGCTTTGTAAAGTGAAAATACCTGCATGAAAATCCTGATAATAGAAGATGAAAAGGCTTTACAGCAATCCATTCAGCAATACCTGGAATACCAGGGTTATATATGTGAAACCGCAGATAATTTTTTAAATGCAAAAGAAAAAATTCAGCAGTTTAATTATGATTGCATTGTTGTGGATATTGGCCTGCCTTACGGCAGCGGCCTCGATATCATAAAGGAATTAAAGCATATGGAATCGAAAGCTGGCATCATTATTATCTCTGCAAAAAATTCGCTGGAAGACAAATTAACAGGGCTCGAATCAGGATCGGATGATTACATCACCAAGCCATTTCATTTATCAGAATTAAATGCGCGTATTAACGCAGTATTACGGCGCAGGTCGTTTGACGGCAATAAAACCATTGTTTTTAATGAAATTAAACTGGATCCCGACGCGCAAAGAATTACGGTGAATGATAAAACCGTAGAGCTTACAGAAAAGGAATATCATTTGCTGGAATATTTTATCGTGAACCAGCGGCGGGTGCTCACCAAGCATGCGATAGCATCGCATGTATGGGGCGATGAATATGAATATTTAAACAACTATGATTTTATATACACGCATATCAAGAACCTGCGCAAGAAACTGGTCGATGCAGGCAGCGGGGATTATATAAAAACAGTGTATGGATCCGGATACAGGTTTACAGATAATTAAAACAGCATGAGGCTTCTTACAAAAACAACATTATATTTTCTAAGCGCAATGACCATGCTGCTCCTGCTGGCAGGCTTTTACCTGTTTAACCAGTTCAGCAAGGAATTAAGTAATAAAAGCGATAAGGAATTATTACAGGAAGAAGCTGCATGGATTCAATATTTGCAAACCGAAGTTGCCGCCGGCGTTACTTTTATTTTAAGAACACCGGATATATCCATCTACCCTGTTGACACACCGCCAAATAATTATGCCGCCATCACCGATGTAAAAAGTAACCTTGCCGCAGTGCCTTACCGGCAGTTGTCGCAGGTGGTTTCCATATATGGCATTTCTTACCAGGTTATCATTAAAAAATCACAGGAACAAAAAGCGGCTTTAATAGCTAATACAACAAAAATTATATTGCTGGTTTTTGCCGGGCTTTTTATTGCAACAATATTCTTCAACTGGATCATCAGTAAAAAATTATGGAAGCCTTTTTACCGTTCACTCCATACAATAAGGCGCACAGATTTGCAGCGCATCCAGGAAACACATTTTGAAAAAACCTACACCAAGGAATTCAATGAACTGAATGCGGCATTGAATGCCATGACGGAAAAGATTTATAATGATTTCATCAACATGAAAGAGTTTACGGAAAATGCAGCGCACGAAATGCAGACACCGTTGAGCGTTGCGCAAAGCAAACTCGAATTATTGTTGCAAAATGAAAATTTATCGCAGGAGGATATCCGGTTAATTCTTGAAGCCACTACATCTTTAACAAGATTATCGAAATTAAACCAGGGGCTGTTGCTGCTGGCCAGGATTGAAAACTATCAATATAAAACAACAGCCGCATTAAGCTTAAATGAAGTAACCAAAAAATACCTCGGCCTGCTTGCAGAATTAATAAATGACAAACAGTTAACCGTAACCACAAATTTTGAAGGCGAGTTTGTAATGCAACTGCACCCGCTGCTTGCTGACTCGCTTGTATCTAACCTGCTGGGCAATGCCGTAAAATATAATTATACCGGCGGCCGTATTGAAATAGCCATAACGGCAAACAGTTACTGCATCAGCAATACAAGTTTGCATGAAGCCATACCACAGGAGAAACTGTTCAGGCGTTTTATGACGCAGGACAAGACAGATGCAAATTCCAACGGGCTCGGCCTTGCAATTGTGAAGAAAATTGCAGATACACATAGCCTGCTTATTAATTATCGTGCAGCAAATGGCTTTGTATATTTCGATATAAAAAGGAAGCCGGTTTCTTCCTGATTTCAACAAACAATTAAGTAAATGCCATATTCACGCATCCTTTCATTTGTCGATAAATGCCGTTGTTCATCTATCAATCTTAAAATAGTAACGCTTTAAATTAGATTTGTGAATATGGCTGCAAACAGGCAACCGGCATTGGCATATCCCGCATTCAGGCATGGATTGTTTTGGGTTTTTGCCTTCCTGCTGTTAACGCTGATATATGGAACTGCTTATAACAGTTATAGCCTTGGCATAACTATTATCCTCATGCTCCTGCCGGTGCATATAACTTACTTTTATATTATATCCGGCTGGATAATTCCCCGCTTTTTCTCCCGCGGAAAATATGTGCAGGCGGTAATAGCCGTGCTGGTGGTTATGGTATGCATGGCCTGCCTGTACAGGCTATTTGAAATTTTTATATCCAACCCTTATATCCTGCACTGGTACACAAAAAGAAATGTAAAGCTCAACTGGCCGCAAATGGATGAAAGCTGGTGGCGGCAATTGCTGGAACCTTTGGATTTTGCCAATGCCCTTGAAAGAAGCAATGTAGTTGTTTGGATAGGCGTTACACTTAAATTTATTTCATTATGGTATGAAAGAAGACAAGCCGCCACACAGGCGGAATTGAATTTTTTAAAAAGCCAGCTTCACCCGCATTTTCTTTTCAATTCACTTAATAATCTCTATGCTTTTGCATTGGATAATTCGCCGCGGACACCGGAGATTATTCTGGAGCTCTCCAATATCCTTCGTTATATGTTGTATGAATGTAATGCTGAAAAAGTACCGCTAAAAAAAGACCTTGATATATTGCACGATTATATTAAGCTGGAACAATTGCGTTATGAAGAAAGGCTGGAATTAAACTTCAATATAAAAGGTGATATAAACGGCCAGCAGATTGCGCCGCTGCTGATGCTGCCGCTGGTGGAAAATGCTTTTAAACATGGCGCCGGCGAAACCATTGGTGTGCCATGGATAAATATTGATGTTTTGGTTAACGGCGGGCAACTTATTTTTAAAGTAAGCAACAGCAAACCCGATTGCGATGTGGCTGACAGCCGCAGGCACTTTAGTAAAATAGGTTTGTCAAATGTGGAGAAGAGGCTTGCGTTGTTATACCCGGCAAGGCATACATTTAATGTATATAATGAAGAAGAATTGTTTATTACAGAATTAAAGCTTGAATTATACGAAGGCTCAAAACCAGTTGTATGACGATAAGAACGCTTATTGTGGATGATGAACCGCATGCCATCGACATCATTAAAAGGTATTCGGCTAATATTCCCGAAATTGAAATTGTGGATACCTGCCACAATGCAATAAAGGCTTTTCAAATTATACAGCATAACAAAATAGATTTACTGTTTCTTGATGTGAAAATGCCGGGGCTTTCCGGCACAGACCTGGCACGCAGCCTTAAAAATCCACCCATGATTGTTTTTACTACGGCTTACCAGGATTATGCAGTGGAGGGCTTTGACCTGAATGCGGTTGACTACCTGTTAAAGCCTATTGCCTTTGACCGTTTTTTGCGTGCTGTGGATAAAGTAATGCCGCTAATAAAAAAAGAATCAGCGCAGGTGCAACCGGTAAAAGAAATAGCGGAAGCCAATAAAAACAATCAATATTTATACCTGCGTATTGAAAGGCAACTGGTAAAAGTGGATACTGCTGAAATATGGTGGATTGAAAGTATAAAAGACTATATAAAAGTTGTAACCAAAACAAGAACTTTTACTACCAAGCAAAAGATAAGCGTTGCAGAAAACCTTTTGCCTATCGGCGAGTTCATGCGCATTCACCGTTCTTATATTGTGCCGTTGAACAAGATTGAAAGTTATCATGCCAACTATGTTGTTATAGCCGGCAATAAAATCCCGATAGGGCGTAATTATAAAACGGCAAGCCTTCAAAAGTTTAATCCGGGCGCAGCCAATATTATATAGTGAAGTCAACAGGCTTTATTTATTTTATTCTTTCCCGAACAATTCTTTGCCGCAATCATCAGGCTGTTTTTATTTCATTCAGCTTCATAAAATATCATTTGTCGATAAAAGGCAACCTCCGTCTGTTTCTTTTGAACATCCTTTCAAATCGTTTCAATATTGCGCCACAAAAAAATTTAAAACGCAATTAAACAATGGAACAAATTGAATTGACCGATGTAAACATCAATGGCTTTCGCAGTTACCAGGGCGGCTATTTCAAAACACTTATTTCGCCTGAACAAAGCAATGGTGAACTTGCCCTGCTGGATTTTGTATTGCCAAAAGGCGCTGAGCCGCCGCCGCACCTGCATACGCAGGAAGATGAAACATTTTATGTGCTGGAAGGCCTGTTAAAAATTACTGTTGGAAATATAACCACCTGGATTAATGCAGGAGAAGCCCTGTTTGCGCCGAGGAATACACCACATCATTTTAAAATAATTTCAGATACGGCGAGGTTCATTAACCTCATTACGCCTGGTAGGCTGTGGCATTATTTTATTGAATTCAGTAAGCCATGCAAGGGTGAACCTTTAATAAGCACCAGCCAGCAAGTTCCTTCACAGCACCAGATGCAATACATGCTGCAGGTGCTTACCAATACCTATGAAATAAAATTTCTCTAACACCAAATCAATCAATATATGAAAACCAGGAAATACATAATTATTGCTGCGATGGCATTAGCCGCAGCCTGCTCAAAAGATGATAAAAATGTAAACAGTTTTTCTGTTAATGAAAAGGCTTCTGTGGTGAAATGGAAAGGCGCTGCA
The DNA here is from genome assembly GCF_900115755.1 of Parafilimonas terrae. Taxonomy (GTDB): domain Bacteria; phylum Bacteroidota; class Bacteroidia; order Chitinophagales; family Chitinophagaceae; genus Parafilimonas; species Parafilimonas terrae. The sequence goes on along the minus strand of NZ_FOXQ01000007.1, from coordinate 140,001 downwards.
CCCGACCATTTTCATACCGGAACATTCGATGTATCCGGCACTGTAAAAACAGATGGACAAGGCAATATAAACGGCGGCAATTTCATCATTCCCATTACCAGCATTACCAACGATGATTTGCCGGATACAACAAAGCCGCAGCTATTAAATCATTTAAAAAGTGAAGATTTTTTTAACGTGGCGCTTTATCCCAATGCCGGGTTTAAAATACTCGAGATCACGGATTATAAAGGAGAAGAGGGCAATGCCATTGAAGGCGCCAATAAATTGATCACCGGCGATTTTACCATGCTCGGAGAAACCAACCGCATTCGTTTTCCTGCAAAGGTTTTGGTTGAAAACAACAGGGTGATTACGCAGGCCGAATTTAAAATAAACAGGCTCGATTGGGGCATGGATAGCTACAGCGATCCCGAAGGCGATCTGTATATTTTACCGGATGTGGATATTACGCTTGACATTACAGCGATCCGTAAATAAACGACGGCATAAATTTTTTGCTTACCTGCTAACACCAGAGAGGCTGCACCAAAATCGGGCAGCCTCATTTTATTTTAAACAGGCTGCGGGTAAGTATCCGTCCTTAAATAGCAGTAAGTATGCTCCAGGTACGGAGGAGGGTACGAGGAGGTATGGAGGGAAGTATCCGTTTTCCATCAGTTTCAGGTTCATTGTTCAAGGTTGGTTATAGTTTGAAAACGGCTTAAAAAATTTGAGGGTGCATGTATCAGGCATTTCAATCGGCCTAATAAATAAGCATTCACGAAAAGTGGGACGGTTGTGAACCATCCATTTCGAGAAACTCAAAATAAGCCTTGATCCCAAAGGCCGCCCTGTATTGCATATAACGGTATATTCCAACAATCGTTACCTGAATTTATGCTTTCACAGCTTTAGCTCCTGCGATCATAAAAAGAATTAAAATCAAATACCAGATATTCTTGCACGATTCATAAAAATCTTTATGTTTGTATTTGATCCGTAATACCAATACCTCTAAAACTGCAAGATCCATTTCCTGTGTATTTCAAATAATAGCTTGGATAAGCGCTTTTGGCGGCATGACTGACAGAACTAACTAAACTGATAAACATAATTTATACTATCGGGTGAATTGCGCACAGCCTGTTTGAAAGGTTAAATATTAAGATTGTGTTTTTTATGTAAGGACTGATTGCTTATAAGATAATAAGAACCAAAAACTGCCATTGACCAGTAAGCTGCTTTCATCTCTGTAGGATGTGAACGAAAAATATAAAAGATGCTGTAACAACACTTAACCGGTTACTTAAAACATTCCAACTCCCTGTATATGAAAATCTTTACCCTATCTAAACATTTAAGGAAACCAGTATTGTTTTCCCTGTTGGCATTGTGTTGTTTTATGATGAAGAGTGAAGTGGGGTGGGGGCAAACAACTACGTTTAGCACGCCGGGCGCATACAATTATATTGTGCCGGCAGGTGTTACTTCAATAAAAATTGAGGCTTGGGGTGGCGGTGGTGGGGGTGCTTCTGCAGGTGGAGGTGGCGGTGCATATTCATCTGTTACTTTAAATGTTGTACCAAACACAATATATAATCTGACTGTAGGTAGCGGTGGCGATGCAGCCGAAGATGGAGGGAATTCAAGATTTAGATTAAATACAACTACTCTTGTTGAGGCAGGAGGTGGCAAAGGAGCTCAAGCGAAGACAACTCCTGGTGCCGGAGGGGCGGTTGTGACAGGTATAGGCTATAAAGGGGGAAATGGAGGGGGTGCAACAGGATCTAGCAATTATTCTGGCGGAGGCGGGGGAGGTTCAGCTTTTAATAATGCGAATGGTAATAATGGTGCAGATGCACCATCTAATGCAATAGGAGGAATAGGTGGCTCAGGAACCGGAAATGGAGGTAATGGTGCCAGTAGATCACCAACTATAGCTGCAACGGTTGGTAGCCAACCCGGTGGCGGTGGAGGAGGTAGAGCGAGTAACGGATCAGGATCTGCATCTGGTGCAGATGGCAGGGTTGTGGTTACAGTTTTATACACTCCCACATCAACTACAGTTGCTATTACTCCATCTTCATCTATCGTTTACGGTACATCTTCCATTACGTTTAATGCAAATGTTAGCCCCAACCCTAGTGGTGGTACTGTTCAATTTAAAATTGATGGTAATAATGCAGGAAGCCCGGTTACAGTTTCCGGAGGCAATGCATCTTTAACTTATAACCCTGGTACATTAGCAGCAGGTACACATACAGTTACTGCTGTGTTTAATGGTAATGGTCCCTACGCCTCCAGCACATCCTCCGGTATAACACTTACTGTTACGAAGAAGCCTATAACAATTACAGGCATTTTGGCAAATAGTAAGCCTTATAATGGCAATACCACAGCAACCTTTACAGGCGCTACTTCTGCTGATATTATTAATAGTGATATAGTAACTTATACAGTTGCGGGAACATTTTCGGATAAGAATGTGGGCAATGGTAAAACGGTTACCCTTTCCGGGGTTACGCTGGGAGGAACTGGTGCAGGCAACTATTCAGTTTCATCTTATCCTGCAACCGTTACAGCAAATATTACCCCTAAGACATTAACAGCAAATTCCACAGTTGCTTCTAAAGTGTATGACGGCAATGCCGCACCAGGTACGGTAACGTTGGGAACTGTTACAGGGTTAGTAGGAAGTGAAACTTTAATAATTACACCTTCTGCTGCCAATTATGCCAATGCTAATGTAGGTACTGGAAAAGCAACGACCATTTCTTACTCTTTGGCTGATGGAACCAATGGCGGATTAGCCGCTAACTATACCATGACTAATAAATCTGTAACAGGTACAGTTACTGCACGCCCAATAACTGTAACAGCATCTGCTAACACAAAAGGATATGATGGCACTACTGCCGCCGCCGCCATACCTGCTTTAACAGCAGGCACTTTAATAGGCACTGATGCACTCAACTTTACGGAAACTTATGACAATAAAAATGCGGGAACAGGAAAAACATTAATTCCTTCAGGAACAGTAAATGACGGTAATGGAGGCAATAATTATACGGTCACCCTTCAAAATAATACCACAGGCGTAATTACAAAACATGCTATAACAGTTACAGCAACCGCCAATACAAAAACGTATGATGGAGATGTAACTGCCGCTGCCGCACCGGTAGTATCAGGTACAATATTTTCAGGAGATATAGCTTCGTTTACTGAAACCTATGATAATAAAAATGCAGGTTCCGGAAAAACGCTTACACCTGGAGGAAGTATCAATGACGGAAATTCCGGAGGCAATTATGATATAACTTTTGTTTCGGCCAATACAGGTGTTATCAATCAAAGGCCCATCACGGTAACTGCGGTAACAAATACCAAACCTTATGATGGCAATACCAGCGCTGCGGGCATACCTACGCTTACCCCCGCCGGAGCTTTACAGCCTGGTGATGTTGCCAATTTTATTGAAACGTATGTTAACCAAAATGCCGGTACAGGTAAAACATTAACTCCGTCGGGTACAGTGAATGATGGTAACGGCGGAAACAACTATACTTATACTTATGTTAATGATAATACAGGCGTTATCAACTCATTAGTACTAACTTATGTAGCCACTCCTGTAAGCAGGGTTTATGGTGATCCTAATCCTCCGTTAAGCGGAACCGTTACCGGATTTATAAGCGGAGAAAATATAAGTAATGCAACTACTGGTACCCTTATGTTTGCCACTACTGCCGATATCACAAGCCCTGTAGGTACTTATCCAATTACAGGTTCCGGACTAACAGCTAATAATGGGAATTACACTTTTGCCCAAGCTGCGGGGAATGCAACTGCTTTTACCGTAACTAAAGCGAATTTAACGATAACACCCAATAACCAAACAAAATGCGCCGGTTCTGTGTTCACATTTGCGGGAACAGAGTTTACTACATCCGGTTTGGTGAACAGTGATGCTGTAACAAGCGTAACACTTACAAGTACCGGATCGGTTGCAGGCGCTGCGCCCGGCGTTTACCCGATAGTTGCAAGCGCGGCTGTGGGCACAGGTTTGGGAAATTATAATATTACATATAGCATAGGCAGTACATTAACGGTTAATGCCCGGCCAACGGCGCAAATTACCAGTGATAATACTGCCATCTGTAATCCGGGTACTGTCCATATTACAGGAACCGTAACCGCCGCAGGCGAATGGACATTAACATTAAGCGATAATCAAACTGCAACAGGTACCGAAAATGGAACTTTTGATTTTACTGTAAGCCCTTCTGCAACTACAACTTATACACTTATATTATTATCGGATGCCAACTGTACTTCAACAAGCACAGATTTAACCGGTTCAACAACCGTAACCGTTAATGAACCCGTTGTAATAACAACACAGCCCGATCCTTCACAAAAAGTTTGCGGATCCACCAATTCATCCATCAGTTTTTCTGTAGTCGCCACAGGAAGCGGCCTTACTTATCAATGGTATAAAAATGATATAGCGCACCCTGTTACCGGGGCCACATCAGCTACCTACACTATCCCTAATCCTGTTGCGGCTGATGCAGGTAATTACTTTGTGGTTGTGAGTGGTTTATCGCCCTGTGGAACTGCTACATCAGATTACGCAGAATTAATCGTTAACCAGCCAATAACTATCAGCCAGATATCGCCACTTGCACAAACTATCTGCAAAGGGGACCCGGCTGTATTTAGTGTTACTGCCACAGGCACGGGATTATCATTCTTCTGGCAGCACGATGGAACCACTCTGTCAGATGGCGGTGATATTTCAATTGTTAGCGATGCTGCTTCCAGCACCCTTACCATAAGCCCTACATCTGTTGGTGATGCAGGAACCTATCACCTTATTGTAAATGGAGATGATAATGTTTGTGCACAGGCTGTTTCATCGCCGGACGCCATTTTAACTGTGAATAAAAAATCAGCCAAACCTATCTCGGTGACAGCTTCCAAACAGGTTATATGCGCTGGGGAGAGTACCGTCTTAACGCTAATTGGTGGTGGTGGTGGCACGGGTGAAACGATACATTGGTACACTGGCCCTAATGGTTCAGGAACCGCCGTAACTGCTGGAAATGGTATAACGGTAAATCCGGGCAGTACCACCACTTATTATGGAAGATATGAAGATGGAAGCCCTTGTAACTATAACTCACCGGATGCAAGCATAACCATTACAGTAAATCCGGTTTCAGTAAGCGGCACCGCAACAATGACCAATCCTGAAGTTTGTTATGGTTCAGTACCTGCAAATGACATTACACTTTCTTCAGATAATGTTGGTACTATTCAATGGCAAAAATCAACAACTCTCTCTTTCGCCAGTGCTGAGGATATTGTAGGGGCAGTGGGAAATACTTTAACAGCTTCTCAAATTGGTACGCTTACACAAACTACTTATTTCAGGGCAAAAGTAACAAGCGGGATATGCAGCGAGGCCTATTCCAATGTGATTACCATCACAGTAAATCCATTGCCAACAGTAGTTTCAGTTTCACCAGGTACCAGTTGCGGTGGCGATGTAACCATTTCAGCCACAGCAAGCGCCGGCGCTACGATAGATTGGTACACAACCCCAACGGGTGGTATTCCGGTTGCAACAGGAACAACTTCTTATTCACCAACCATTTCGGCTACTACTACTTTTTATGCCGAAGCCAGAGATATCACAACAGGTTGTATTTCTACTGTAAGAACCCCGGTAACAGCAACTTACAAATCTAAACCTGATGTTTCACTTACTCCGGGCGATCCACAAACAGTTTGTTCAGGATCACCTATTGCTGATATTGTGATCAGCAATCCAAATAATACAACCGGTACCACGTTTACCCTGTTTTGGGATAATAACAATGTTACCGGCATCAATTCGATAACCGGTAATATGATCAGCGGCACTGTAACTAATATTACGAACATTCAGCAAACTATACATTATACAGTAACTCCGGATGCATACGGTTGTACGGGAAACCCGCTTTCGGTTACAGTATTTGTAAATCCAAAGCCGACAGTATCTGTTACAAGTGCGCCAACTGCAGTTTGTTATAATACACCAATTGCCATTAATTATACTAATCCTAATAATGTAAGCGGAACTGTACTGACCTGGTCAAGGACCGATCCATCAGGAATTCAGGCCGGCCCTGCAACGAGTGGAACAAATAATATCAACCAGACTTTGGTTAATACTACAACTTCAAATATTACGGTTACTTACACATTGAGAGTAACCTCTCCAAATGGGTGTTATAGTGAAATAACAAAAGACGTGATATTATATGCTGAATTTAAAAGTGATGGCTTTGATATCACTCATGGGCAAACTATTTGTTTAGGAGCAACACCCGCGCCGTTAACAGTTCTAGTTCCTGTAACGGGAGGTAGTGGGTCTTATTCCTATCAATGGGAAAGGTATAATACCTCTACATCTGGGCCTTGGACATCTGTCGGTAATTTACCATCCTATTCACCAGGCCCAATTGGCCTTTTCACACCGACATATTTATATCGTCTAATTGTTACTGATAATACATGTGGATCATCAGCGACTAGTCCAATCACCAGTGTTGTGCCCGGGTTTGGAGTAGAATTGGATGCAAGTCCTTTAAGTGATCCGCCTGGTCCTTTATGTTCAGGAAGCAGTTTTCAAATGAATGTTAAAACAAAATCTTTGCTTGGTATTTTTGGGATTAATAATTTAAATTTCAGTTGGAACGCAACCGGAGGAGATGTAACCGCAATTGATACACATGATAATATACCACTTCCTCAAAATCAATCGTATGGTTATATAATAACATCTGGCGGCTGGTTCCCACAATCCACCTTATATGGAGATGCTAATTTTACTGTTACTAATAACTCTAATGCGACCATATATCCAATTGTAAACATTGCTGCTTCTAATGGTAATTGTGTATTTACTCCCACCGTGGTAAATTTAACAGTATATCCTCTTCCAACAATGCAACAGCCGACGACAACTCCAATATGTAGCGGTAGTGCAGCCAATATAGTTTTAAAAGGGAATATTACAGATGCACCAACTACTTTTACGTGGACAACGAAAGTTTTATCAGGCGTTATTAATACTGTTGGAGTTAACGGTAGCATAGGATCAGGGAGTTCTGGACCTGTTGCCCAAGGAACGGCTTATACGCTTAATACTGCACCGGCTATACTTACCAACACGGGTGGGTCGCCAGCCACAGTACAATATACTATTACACCATCAGCAAATGGTTGTAGCGATCCAACTAAAGCCGTTACAATAATTGTAACTGTTAATCCAGCACCAACGGTTTCAATACAAAATCCTTCATCTGTATGCTCACCAGCTACAGTTGATCTTACTGCAAATGCAATAACTACCGGTTCAACATCAGGATTGACATATACTTACTGGATTAATGCAGGGGCTACGGCAGCTTTGCCACATCCGGATGCAGTAAATACCTCAGGAACATATTATATCAAGGGAACATCTTCATCAGGTTGTTATGATATCGAACCAGTACATGTAGTGATAAATCCTCAAATACCCGTATCAGTCAGCATCACAAATACATCATCTACTATTGTATGCGCCGGAGATGCAATCAGCTTCTCAGCAACGCCAAACAATGGCGGCATATCTCCAACTTATCAATGGCAGGTAAACGAGGTTAACGTTGCGGGAGCAACCGGTTCATCTTTTAGTAGCAGCACATTAGCAAACGGGGATAAGGTAAGGGTGATATTAACTTCAAATGGGGTACAATGCGCAACAGGCACACCTGCTACAAGCAATGAAATTACTGTAACTGTAAACCCAAATCTGCCGGTATCTGTTGCAATTACATCTGATGAAACAACGATTTGTGCAGGAGGAACAATAAACTTTACTGCTACTGCTGTTAATGGAGGTGCCAATCCGGCTTATCAATGGTATAGAAATGGAAATCCTGTTTCAGGCGCTAATAGTTCAACCTTTAGCCCTGCAAACTTAGCAAACAATGATATTGTAACTGTGAAGGTAAATTCTAATTCTGCAGGGCCTTGTGTTACAGATAATCCTGCAACAAGTAATGGAATACAGGTTACGGTAAATGAATTAAAACCGGTATCTGTTTCTGTTACATCTAATAAGACGGCAATTTGTGCAGGAGAAACAATAACCTTTACGGCTACGCCAACCAATGGCGGTACTGTGCCAATTTATCAATGGAAAGTTAATGGCGTTACTGTAGGAACCAACAGTAATATTTACAGCAGCAACACGTGGACGAACAATGATGTAGTGACTTGTGTCCTCTCTTCCGATATAACACCATGTGCAACCGGAACACCTGCAACAAGTGACGGAATTACTGTAACAATTAAACCGGATGCGGTAGCTGGTAATATTTTTGCACCGACTACTAATTTGTGTGTTGGTGGACCAACTTACAATTATATTATTCAAGGGAATAATACTACAGGCTCCTGGAGCAGTAGTGATAATAGCGTATTTACTGTAGATGCTACAGGTAAAGTGACGGCACATCAGGCAGGCACTGCATTTCTGAGGTATTCTGTTACCAATGATTGTTCTTCAGATTATACAGAAGTATTATTAACAGTAGGTGCTACTCCGGCGAAGCCAAGTGTTATCACAGGCACTTCACAAATTTGTTTTGAAACATCAGGGTTTACTTATTCCGTTGTAAATGAACCTGGCCTAACTTATAATTGGTCAGTTCCTTCAGGATGGACATTTACCGGACAGGGTACAAATGAAATTACAATCACCTCAGCTATTACAACAGGTGGTAGTGTTTCGGTAACTGCTACGACTGCTGCTTATACATGCGGAATTAGTCCTGTCAGTACTTTACTTGTGAATGTTATTGCCAAAGGTACCTGGATAGGCATTACAGACAACTGGAATGAGCAGCAGAACTGGTGTAATGGTGTGCCTACTTCTGCAACAGATGTAGTTATTCCATCAGGCACTCCACACGATCCTGTAATTTATCCAGGTACTACAGCTCAGGTTAAATCATTAACTATAAATGGAGCTTCGCTTACAATGAATGGTACCGGAAATCTTAATATAAATACAGGTGGTACATTTACAAATAATGCCGGCACGTTTGTACAATCGGGAACAGGAGTTGTAACTTTCATAGGTACAGGAAAAATAAATGGTACAGCAACAACATTCAATAATATTACAATGAATGGACAGTTGACGTTAACAACTGCTCCAACTATTACCGGAATATTCCAGGTTAACAGCGGCGCAGTAATAACATATAACCCAATTTATACAAATACTTCAACGCTTGTATATAATGTTAGTGGCTCGTATACCACAAGCAGGGAATGGTTTAGTGGCGGTTCAACAACTACCAGTGCAGGAGATGGCGTTCCGCAAAATGTAATTATACAGAATGGTAATGTTACAATCAATACAACTGGCGCAACAAATAGATGCATTGCTGGAAATCTACAAATAAATTCTACAGCTTCCTTGAATCCGAACACAAGTAAGATATATATTTTAGGCAGCTGGACAAACAATGGGTTATTTATTCACAGTAATCGTGAAGTGACTTTTGATGGCTTTGCAAATCAGACTCTTAAAGGGAATACTACTTTTTATGATTTAACTTTAAAACAAACAGGTGGTGCTGACTTAATTATTGCCGCGCCAATTACCAAGATTGATCGTAACCTCACTGTTACTTCCGGAACTATGAAGCCAGATGTAAATACTACTATAGAATTTACAGGAAATGGAAATTTGGATGGTGGTAATAATAAAGCATTTTATGATTTACAGATTGATAATACTTCACACATGACAATCGTGGATGGTGCTGTTACTATCGATCACAATTTTGTAAATAATGGTACTTACACTTATTCAGGATCTTCTAAACAAACAACTTTTAGCGGAAGTAGTGGTGTTCTGCAATCTTTCTCCGGGGTAGCAGGCAGTTCAACAACCTTTGGAGCCTTAGTGGTTGGCGATAATCATCCTCTCAGTACGGGGATTACACTTGCTGCAACTAATAATTATACCATACAAGGTGGAAGCATATCATTAAGCCATAGTAGCACATTAAACAATACAGGGAATACCGTTACATTTTCAAATGTTGCAGCAACAGTATTTGGCCCAGGTAATGCCTACTTCCATGATGCAATTACTAATGTATCTCTAAACCCTGGTAGTGACATTTCAACTTTTAATAATTATTTGCAAATAAATACCGGGGGTTCTCTTGCTGTTAATTCACCCAAGTATGGCCCTGCTGCCACATTAATTTACAACACAGTCACACCATCGTTTACAACAGGTCTTGAATGGAATGCAAATAGTGCAACACTGGGGTTAGGACAGCCATTTAACGTTACCATTCAAAATACAAATAATATAGTAATGGACGGTGACAGAACCGTGCCGGGTACATTAAATATTGGTTCTGTGAATACGCTTTCCTTAAACGATCAAATGCTTACAGTTAATACTGCTATATCTGGTGCAGGCAGTTTAACAGGTTCTCAATTGTCTGGCTTAACGCTTGGAGGTGCGGCACCAGCATTAAGTTTTACGCAAACTGATTTTGGTAATTACCTTAAAACATTTACGCTTAATTCAGGAAGCAGTGCAACGCTTGCAAACGCTTTAAATATTGCAGGTGGCAATTCAGGCGGCTATGGAATTTTAACAGCAAATGGAAACTTAACCGCTGATGATAACCTGACTCTAAAATCTGATGCTGCCGGAACGGCCATGGTGGGCGAGTCATATGGCAAGATAGATGGCACGGTAACGGTAGAACGGTTTATCCCCGGCCGCAGGGCATGGCGGTTTTTAAACCTGCCATTTGCCAGCAGCGGGCAAACACTACATTCTTCATGGCAGGAAAACCAGCAGAATACCGATCTTGATTATAACCATAATCAAAATAATACTCCCGGGTTCGGTACCCATATAACCGGTGATAATAACATGAGTAAAGGATATGATTATAACACTACCTCCAATTCTTCACTTAAAACCTGGGATATTGCAAGCCAGTCATGGAGTACTGCAACACCATCAACACTTACAACAAATGTTACAGATCACACAGGTTATTGTGTTTTCGTTCGCGGCAGCAGGATTGTTAACCTTGCCCTGGCCAACAATGCGCCAACAGATAATACTGTATTGCGCAGCAAAGGACAGTTATTTGAAAGAGGTATTGATTTGAATACTATTACATCTAAGATTACGGATGCTGCTGCTGTAAATGGTAAATGGGTATTATTTGGTAATCCTTTTGCAGCTACTATAGACGTAATGAGTGTTTTAAACAATAGTAATTCTACGGGTATTGATAAAACACAATTCTCAGTATGGGACCCTAAACTGGCAGGCAGCAGTAATGCCGGTGCTTATGTGACTTATAGCGGTGGAATTTGGGCGCCCGACGATGGTGATAATACGAATGGAAGTTATAGCTCAGACGATCTGCCTTTGGTACAAAGCGGCCAGGCATTTATGGTTGAAGCCACAGGCAGTAATCCCCAGCTTGAATTTAAGCAGGCAAACAAGGTTACATCAACGCAGTTGGATGTGTTTGGAATAAAGGCAAGAAAAATAATTCCTGTTATCTATACCAATCTTATGACTGCACAAGGTGCAACAGGAGCGCTTGAAATGGTGGATGGTGTGGCCTCGGGATTTGGTAAAGACTATATTGCTTTCAATGATCCTCATAATGCTAACAAGCTTTGGAACTTTGGAGAGAATATTGCCCTGGCAAGAAATGGAAAATCAATGTCAATTGAATTCAGGCCTGTGCCAACAGAAAGCGATACACTATTCTATAATTTATATTTAAGGCAACAGCCATATACCCTCAAGATATTTACCAAGAACCCTGTTGGCAGCTTGCCTGCAAAGGCCTGGCTGATTGATAAATATCTTAATAAACAAATAGACGTAAACCTGAGCGATACATTGATGTATAGCTTTACACCAAACAGTGATACTAACAGTTATCGCAACAGGTTCATGTTAGTATTTAAGCGTACAGACAGTAAAGCGCCTGTGGCAGCAGGCATTGATACTTTAAAAAATAATGAAAGTATATATGTATATCCCAATCCTGTAATTAATAAAAAAGTGATGGTTAAGTTTAATAACCTCATAAAAGGCAATTATGCGATTGTGGTATCTGATATGAAAGGCCGGCAAATAAGAAATTATAAAGTGCAGCACGCCGGAGGTAATATTACTTATGAGTTTATGTTAGGAGCCTCATTAACCAGTGGTAATTATTCATTAACAGTTTACAATGAGGATACTAAGAAAACATTCAAGGTGCAAATAATCATTGGCAGGTAATTATAAATTTTAAGCATGAAAAAAATTAAACGAATAGCATTACTGGCATTTATGTCTATTGTAATCTTTTCAACGGTCAAAGCCGGTCCCGGTTATGATGACAATGATGATGATGGTGCATTTACCAATGGCCCTGGCGGCGGCGGAGACCCCGGTGACGATCCGGACATTCCCCTCGACCCCGGTTCCTGGATACTGGCGGCTGCCGGTGTGGGCTATGGCGTGAAGAAATGGCGGGATGCAAAAAGAAAAGGCGGTAAAGACGATGCCACAGCCATTGCATTTTTTTCAGATGATGATACCAATAAAAAATAATCTTTAACCCGTACTCCGTACCAAAACCAATTGCTTGAAACGCTTATTATTTTCTATAGTTATTATAGCGGCTGCGCTTACTGTGCAGGCGCAAAGAACCTGGTATATTACCGGTGGCCTCGGGCCGATGAATTATTTTGGCGACCTGCAGGATAAGCAGATTACACTTAGCCAGGCAAGTTTCGGCGGAACTATAGGGGTAACCTACCAACTGACACCACATTTTGCTGCCAGCCTTGCCTTCAGTTATGGCGCCGTTAAGGCCGATGATGCAAAGAATGGCTGGAAATGGGTGAACAGAAACCTTAGCTTTCACTCATCCATCCTGGAAACTGCAGGCATTCTTCAATATGACCTGTTCAATATTGAACAATCGGATGAGCATAATATTGCAGAAATAAACCCGCAAAAAATTACGCCTTATATTTTCGCAGGCATCGGCATGGTGCATTACAATCCCTGGACTTATGACCAGTCAGGCAAGAAGGTTTACCTGCAGCCTTTGGGAACGGAAGCGCAGACCTCGCCTTATGCCTTATGGTCAGTATCTTTTCCAATGGGTGTGGGCATTAAATATGCGCTCTCCAATAAGATCATGCTCAGCGGGGAATTTAATTTCAGGAAAACATTAACTGATTATATGGATGATGTAAGCATTCATCAATATCCCGATACGGCGCAGTTGCTCATAACCCATGGGCAGGAGGCAGCATCGCTTTCGTACAGGGCCGATGAAATTCCAAATAACGATTACAAGTTTTACGGTTACCGCGGCAACCCCAATAAAAAAGACGGGTTTTATACTTTTGTGCTCAAAATTTCTTTCCAGCTTCATAAAGAACCAAAGTTCTATTACCCGTATTAACGGGGTTACTCGCATCTTCTATATTTTTATTTGCCCGGAGAGAAGAATTTAATGCGATTTTTTATTTAACCTGTTTGCAAAGCTTTAAGCATTTATTTTTGCGGTGCTTTAAACTGATGAATGCTTATATAAAATATACAAAATTCGTTCTGCTTTTTGTTTTCCTCGTCATTATTGCGGGCAGCGTAGTGCGTACCACGCAAAGCGGCATGGGCTGTCCCGACTGGCCGCATTGTTACGGGCGCCTTATTCCGCCTTCCAGCGTTAATGACCTTCCTCCGGATTACCGGAAGTACCTTGACAAGCAGGATATAGATATGGAATATAACCCGGTGCATGCCTGGGTTGAATATATTAACAGGCTCATTACCGGCGCACTGGGTATTTTGCTGGTGGTTCATGTGGGCTGGACCTTTAAAAAGTTTTTCAGCTCAAGACAGTCTATATGCTGGCTGTCATGCCTTTTTTTAGTGGGTACCGTTTTTGAAGCATGGCTTGGTAAACTGGTAGTGGATACTAACCTGGCCGTTGTAAAAATTACGCTTCACATGCTCGGTGCATTATTTCTTGCCCTGATACCGGTGCTCATACTGCATAAGCTGGATAGCAACAAACCAATTCACGATAAGAGGCTGGCTATATTAACCACAATAGCCTTAATAGTGCTTTTGCTGCAGATAATTATCGGCACCGATGTGCGGGAGCAGGTTGATGAAATATCCAAGGCCTTGAATTACGAACAACGTGATACCTGGCTGGGCCAGATAAATACCATATTTGATGTGCACAGGATTGTTGCCGTGGTAACATCGCTGCTGGTGATATTTATATTCTGGCGCTCTTTATCGCATGCGGCACTGCAAAAGAAGGCGCTGTTCCTGCTGCTTATTGTTTTGCTTACAGCAGCAGCCGGTTTTTTGATGGCGTCATTAAACATCCCTGCTTTTATACAGCCTGTTCACCTGCTGCTTTCTTCTGTTTTATTTATAAGCCTGTTTGCTTACAGGCTTAATTTAAAAAAGTAGCAGTGATTATCGGTTAACATTTTGAATTTATTTTTTGCAACTTCGTGCCTGAAGTTTGAAGCACACTTATTCATCGTAAAACAATTTATCATTGGAAAAGATTATTAATACAGGCATCATAGGTTTTGGTGTTGGCGGCAATACATTTCACGCACCCATTATTTCAACAACGGAAGGCTATAATATCAGCAGCATAAGGGCGAGGAAAGACAATGAAGTTGCCATTGCAAAGGAACGCTATCTCAATGCTGCAATAAAAGATAACACGGATGATATTATCAACGATCCAGCTATTGAACTGGTTGTAATAACCACGCCCAATGCCTATCATCACCCGCTGGCCAAACAGGCATTACAGGCAGGCAAACACGTGGTGCTTGATAAGCCGATCACTATTTCATCGGCCGATGCAGATGATCTTATTAAAATTGCCAAAGAACAAAACCGCATATTATCAGTATATCATAACCGCCGTTATGACAGCGATTTCAGAACGGTGAAAAAAATACTGGACGGCCAGTTGCTGGGCAGGCTCGTGGAATTTGAAAGCCATTACGACCGTTTCAGGAATTATTTAAAGCCGGGTGCATGGCGTGAAAAAGATGAGCCCGGCGCAGGTATTTTATACGATCTCGGCGCGCATTTAATTGACCAACCCTTATTGTTGTTTGGCATGCCCGAAGCCATTACGGCTGATGTGCGTGTGCAGCGTGAAGGCACAAAAGCCACAGATAATTTTGAGGTGATATTACATTATCCCGGCCTGAAAGTAACCCTGAAAGCAGGCATGCTGGTGAGCCAGCCTTTGCCGCGGTATATTATTTTAGGTGAAAAGGGCAGCTTTGTAAAATATGGTTTGGATGTGCAGGAAGCGGCTTTAAAAGCAGGCTTAACAGCGCATACAAAAAGCGACTGGGGCATAGAGCCCGAAAGTGTTTGGGGGAATTTGGTTACTGAAATAAATGGTGTGAACTTTTCAGGAAAGGTGCAAAGCGAAAAAGGCGACTACAGGGATTTTTACCGCAATGTGTATCACGCTATCGTGAATAATAAACCGTTAGATGTAACGGCTGCACATGCAAGAAATATTATTCGTGTAATTGAGCTGTCTATACAAAGCAGTGAAGAAAGAAGAACAGTTGATTGTAAGGGAGCATTTGTTTGATATATATGTTTGAATAAAATGCACGATGCCGCAGGTAAAGATAAAGCTGCCATGAAAAGCCCGGAGTACAAGGAGTGATCCGCCGCGGCGGAGTGCCATCCGTTCATTTGATAGTTATCAAAATAAAAATTAATAAACAGCGTAAGCTGTTATTTACAAAATGGCGCCCCGTAAACAACAAAATAAAAAGTCATCAACAGCAAAGATTGTTGCTATGCAACATAAAGATGCAGTGATTGATGAAAAGCAAACGCCGTTGCAACAGGCAGCCGCCGCTGAAAAGAATAATGATCTTGCCCTGGCTGAAAAAATCTACAAAAAACAAATTCAGTTAAAAGCTTTTAATGCTGCAGTTTACAAAAGGCTGATGGTTATTTACCGCAAGCAAAAAAGATATAAAGACGAGCTTGATATAATAAATAAAGGGCTTAAGCATTTTGATGAATACCGTAAAAATCAATCTGCGCAAAAGCATGTAAATGCAAGCATTAAAAGATTAAGCCAGCGTTTGAATAAAAGCCTTGGCTTAACCAATAGCCGCGGTAAAGAATTATATGAGCCAGCTCCCGTTCCCGAATGGAAGAAAAGAAAAGCAACCGTTGAAAAGAGATTAAAGAAAAACTGATCTCATTTTTTTACCGGTGCTTTCGGTTTTCTTTTTAAAAGGTTTCTTTTTTGCGGCAGTTTATCGCCAAACAAAACACCCCATTGTTTAAACTGTTCCGTGCGGTCGAATATTACTTTTGCTACGGCCAGCAAAGGCAGTGAAAGAAACATGCCCGGAACGCCGGCTAAAGCGCCGCCAACAAAAACACCGGCAAGACTTGCCAATGCATTTACCCTTACTTTACCGCCTACTATGCGTGGCATAAGGATATTATTGTCAAGAAACTGAACAATGGCTATGGTTATAAGCACCGTTATTACGTCGCTTAAATCGGGTGAAGAACTTAAGGTGAGCAATACGCCGAGTATGTTGCCAAACAGGGCGCCTATATAAGGAATTAAATTAAGGACGGCGAATATTACTCCAATCAATAAAGCATGCGGAATGCCCATTATCAGCAAGCCACCGCCAAGTAAAATAGTGATGTAGGTTATTTGTATCAGCAAGCCTGCGATATAACTTTTAATAATAGATTCAGTTTCGGCAAGCGCGTCTTTTATTTTTGGATGCTGCTGCTGCGGAAACCATAAATAAACAAACTGCTTCAGTATATCTTTATACAGCAGCATAAGAAAAGTATAGATTGGCAACAAGCCAAAAAATATAAGTACAGAACCAATAGAACCTGCTGCGCCGCCGAGATACTGGCCTGCCGAATCCAATATCTTTTTACTTTGCTCATTTGCAAACTGCGATTGCTGCGCTGTTGAAATGCTTGTTTTTTCACTAAACCATGCACTAAGCTCATTAATGTGGTTAAGGATGTTTTGCTTAATGGTGGCAAAGTCGCTTATAACGGGTTTTGTTTGCATCATTATAAAAAACATAATGCCCGTTATTATTATAATCATCAGCAGCAGTGCAAGAAAAATGGCTAAAACACGGGGAAATTTTTTACGCACCAAAAAACGGTAAACAGGCAATAATACTATGCTCATAAAAAAAGCCATGAGCAACGGCATTATTATTTGCTGGCCATATATTATCACCATGCCTAATACCACGAGCCCCACCAGTTCAATAGATCTCCTTACAGTTAATGGAAATGATTGCATAGAAGTTGTTTAATTAAATATACAAGCAAATGCTTAACCAAATAATTATAAAAATGCCTGGCGGTTAAACCAGGCATTCTGCTAAAATATTGCAATAAAAAATACAAATTATAAGTACATGTGTTAAGTGAATGAATTGTCAACTGTAAGTGGATGCTTAGGGCTTGCTCACGATTCACGACTGACAACTCACATTAGTTATTATAATTCGTTATTACAGCCTGAATCCTACGCCAACGCTGAATGTTCTGAATTTATTTTTATCGTTATTATCGTTATCTGTTTGTGTAGAATTGATCTTGGTTAAGCCCAAACCATAATTTGCAGTTATCATAAACCTGTCAATTTCAAAACCGGCGAGTGCGTTTATACCCGCATCAAACCTTTTCAGCCTGTCATACCTTGCACCTTCCTGGTCGCCTGTTGTAGGGTCATCATTATTAAACTTAATGTTTTCAGAAGATGAAGATTTAACGCCGGCAAAGGAGCTTTCAATTTTTGATTTGCCGCCTATGCCCATTTGAATGTAAGGGCCTGCACCTACAATAAATTTAGTTGATTCAGATACCGGCAGTTTCACCACGGCATTTACCGGCAACTGCAAGTAAAGCGGGTTGAATTTGGTTTTAACGTAGTTGTCTGATTTATTATCATCATCCAAATACCAGTTTGCTTTAGATCCCTGCCCGTTTAACAATAAACCGGTTTGTACAGATAATATTGGCGCTACCGGCAAATCAGCAATTACGCCTGCATGAAAAGTGCTCAATGCCCTTGAATCATTTACAGAACCATCATTGCTGGTAGAAATATTTGACAGGTTATAACCACCTCTTATATACACTCCGCCATTGTTGGTTGGTGTTGTGGTTTGTGCTTTTGATCCAATAAAAGAAAATGCAGCAAGACTTGTTAATACTCCCAGTTTCATTACTTTCTTGATCATAACATATTTTTTAGGAAAGGATGTTTTGCTAATTGCATGCCAATTGAAACTTTTACAAGCAATTCATTTTATTTCTTAGCATATCGTTGTATTTATTTGGGTGATAATTTCCACGATGAAATTTATATCTGGAATATGCTGTTAATAACATCCGAAAATTAGCACTGCATGCAGCGTTATTAGCGGGGATATTTATAACAACAATTGCTAATTTTATCGTTCAATAAAACCATGCTGTATGAAAAACATTTTGCCTGTTATTTTAATTATGCTCTGCCCGTTTGCAGTTAATGCGCAGGAAAATATTACCGGCGCCTGGCAATATAAAGAAGGCACTGTTGAAACTGTTTTGATATTTGAACCTTCTTATTTTACCGTTACCATATTTGATGTCCCCAATAAAAAGTTTGTACAAACATGGGGTGGCAGTTACAGCAAACAGGAACATAATATCAGCGCTCTTATTGAATTTAATTCAGCAGATAAGACGCAGGTTGGAAAGAAAATAAATTTTAATGCAGCCATAAACAATGATGCGCTTATCAGTAATATTATCAATGGCGATAAAGAATGGAAGCAGATTGACGATAATAAAGGAGCGCTTGCAGGGTTATGGGTTATAACCGGCCGTGAACAGAATGGTGTAATGAATAAAATGACGCCGGGTGAAAGAAAGACTATTAAAATACTTTCAGGAACAAGGTTTCAATGGGCCGCCATTAATACGGCAACGGGTGATTTTTTTGGAACGGGCGGTGGTAATTACAGTTTTCAAAACGGTATTTATACAGAGAATATTGAATTCTTTCCAAGAGACAACACAAGGGTGGGAATGAGTTTAAGCTTTAATGGCTCCGTTAACGGCGATGAATGGAACCATAGCGGTAAAAGTTCAAAAGGTGATCCTGTGCATGAAGTTTGGACAAGGCTGCCTTAAACTAATTATGTAAGTGTATTATTATTTACCTGCTGTTGATTTAATGGGTTCATTTGATATGTAAGCACTTTGCCATTCTTTAATATTTCAACTATCCGGTAGCCATGATATTTTGTGCCCCAGTTGCCGGCTACATGCGAATCAAAGAAATAATGTTTGCCTTCATTTTCTTTCATGCCATCTTCATCATGATCGTGGCCTTGAAATACAGCTTTAAGATTTGATTGTTTATTAAACATGGCTACAAGTTCGGGGCATGGAAGACCGGCGCCCGTCCAATTAAAAGGCGTTATGTGCATGAATACAAACAAGTGCTTTTTATCAGCATATTTATTCAATTGCTCTTTCGTAAATTCAAGATCGGGGCAAATATATTTGCCTTTTTCATCGGCAGTATTTAGAACAATAAAAGCAGCTTCGTCTTTTTCAAAGCTGTAATGCCATTTTGTTGTAAACATTTGTCGCCACAATTCTTCATCTATCATATCATGATTGCCATGCGATACATGATAAGGCATTTGTAATTTATCCCATTGCTGTTTTACCAATGGCATCATTGAAGTATCGTTATGAAATAAATCGCCATTCACAAATGTGAAATCAAGGCCCCTTGTTTTTTGTTCAGCATTCAGCCAGTTAACCATTTGGCTATGCAAAGCTTCATATTGTGTGGAAGGCTGGCCATAATGCCCATCAGAAACGGTGGCAAAGCGAAGCAATACATTTTCTTTGGCCGGAAGCCTGAACGATGATGCGGCGAATGATTGTAATGCATTGCCTGCACCAATCATAACTATGGCTTTCATTCCTTGTTTTAAAAAGCTTCTCCTGTTTTGCATGGCATTTTAATTTATAATTTTTAAGTAAGTGCATTTATAATATAAACCACATAGAGGCTATGCAGCTATGTGGTTAAATGGTTATAACCAATACCCAAATTTACCAGGTTAGAAGTAAAATGTATTATGCGAATGTTAACTGTTGAAATAAATTATTTACTCCTCTTTCTTAAAAGAGAATACATACTCAAATGGCGGAATAGTAATGCCGTAAGATGCGGCTGATGAATCTTTCTTATTGATGGTAAGTAACACTTTGTCTTTGCTTAAATGCAACACAACTGATGCTTTTACTGCAGTGTTTAAACCTGCATTTAATACTGTATCGCCGGCCTTCCCTTTGCCTGGTTCATCTTCTTTTAAAATCATATAGCGATGCGAGCCTACATCAACCTGCTTATCGGTTATCTCTATTTCATTTTTAAACACACAATTTTTACATTCGGCAAAAGCATTGAACACTTCATGATAGGCAGTGTCGTTTGTTTTGGGATAATAGAATTGCACGCTGGTTTTAATATTCAGTTTTCCATTATCACTGTCCTCTATTTTCAAGTAACCTTTTCTTTCGCTCATATCAGGTTGCGTTCCCGTCAATATCCAATTCCCTGTAAAAATTTCTTTTGAAATCGCACTGTCTTTATTACTAATATCTTCATTGTTTATAATTGTTTCAGGTGCGGTTGTGCCGGTGCGAAAAAAATAGAAAAGGCTGGCAGCCGCGGCTATTAAAACCAATAATCCAATTAAATATTTTGAACGGTTTTTATAAACCGGATTACCTTCCTTAAAATTTCCATTGCTTACATCGGGGAGTGCTGCGCCGCTTAAATTATCTTTCAGGCTTTGCAGGCCGGCTTCATAATTATTAATGAAATTAATGTACTGCAATCTTTTTATCCTGAAGGGCGCTTTGCTTTCGCTGATGAGCACCGGTATAACGGGTTTATTTTCTTCCAGTACATAATAAACTTCATCAAGCACGTTTTGTGAAGCGGCTGATCTTTCAGACTGGATATATACCAAACAATCGCAGGTGGTTAATGCCTGTTCAATCTGCATATCCCATTCACTGCCTGCACGAATATCTTCCTGGTCAATCCATACATCATAATCATCTTTCTTTAGATCCAGTGCAAGCTTTATGGCAAAAGCAGTATCGGTTCTTGAATAGCTGAAGAAAATTTTTTTATATTTCATAAGCTGCAGGTGCTTTTACAAATTTGCTTTTAATTTATAAAAGCATGTTGAATAATTATTGCAAAGGCTGTGGTGCAACGCCTGTAAAAGTTAGCTTCACTGGTTTTATCATGCCATTCTCATCAAAAAACATTTCTTCAATGCAGGTTGCACGATGGTTTGCCGCGGTTTCGTTCAGCGGCCTGCGGTGATAAATAATATACCATTTATCAGTTGCTTCATTATGTATTATGGAATGATGGCCTGCGCCCCTGGCAACGGTGCTATCCTGCTGCAATATCTTACCCACTCTTTTAAATGGGCCAAAAGGAGAATCGGCTATGGCATAGGCAACTGCATAATCCGGGCCTGTCCAACCGCCTTCGCTCCACATAAAATAATATTTGTTATTTCTTATAAACATGAACGGGCCTTCAACATACTTCTCCGGTGTAATTTCTTTAAACAGCGTGCCATCCTGCATGGGAACAATGCCTGTAAAATCGTCTTTTAATTTTGCAATATTACAATGGCGCCATCCGCCATAAATAATATAGTAAGCGCCATCTTTATCGTGAAAAACATATTGGTCAATTGGCTGCGCACCGTTATAAAATTTATCTATCAATGGTTTGCCCAAATAATCTTTATAAGGGCCTTCCGGTTTATCGGCAACAGCAATGCCAATGCCACCATATTCCTTGTCGCTTTGAATATCGTTTGCCCCAAAAAAGAAATAATATTTATGATCTTTTTCAACGATAGCCGGCGCCCACATAGCACGTTTTGCCCATTTTATAGCTGATGTATCAAATATGCGTTCGTGTTTTGTCCAATGCACTAAATCGGGCGATGAAAACGCATCGAAAAGAACCTGCTTTTCATATACATCAGAATAGGTTGGATATATCCAGTATTGATTGTTGAATATAACGGCTTCGGGATCTGCATACCATCCTTTAAGAATTGGGTTGCCGGATGTTTGTGCGTTGCCGTATTTCATTGCAAACAACAGTAAAAAAATAAAGCTTAATTTTTTCATGCGTGAAAGATAAAACGTTATAAGCAATATTTTTTCATGCCTCTCAAGAGCGCTTCAAAGCAGTGAACCTTATTTAAGGTTTATTGACTTAATAACCGCATCCTGTATGCATTCATTGCGGTTATGCCAAGTTTCTTTATAAGGCGATAATTTACAATTACGCCAACCGGTGCGCCAATTACCGGCAATAGCTGCGCCATTTTTGCAAGGTCAAGGTAATCGCGGTATTCTTGTTGAAAAGTGCGCCAGTCAAATTGATTAATATCATCGGGTAGCTGGCTGGCATGCCCATCCCAGTCAACAATTTTCAGATATACATTTCTTCTTTCTTCATCGCTTGAAAAGGCAAGCTGCATAATGTGCAAAATATAGATGCGTTCTTTATAATCCTTTATATCAAATCCATACATGGAAGCAATATCAAACAGCAGTTTTATTTTAATGGCCAGCAATAAAGGAAAGTCTGCAAGGCCTAATAAAATGCCGCCTGCGCCTGTAACGCCGCCTTCCGCTGCTGCCGTTGTTTTATACCATTTAATGCGTTCTTCAATCAGCCTTTCCTTTACTTCGAGGCTGTCTTTTGTATTAGGTTTTGAAGTGGTAATGCCAGCGCCAAACAATACACTCCTTACCATTTGCTTTATGGCAGTTGTAACAGCTTTATGTATTTTTTCAGGTATATAGCTGTTTATTTTTGTTTGCATTTTTTTGGAAAGCCGGTTTATCAATCCAGGCCTTCGCCCCATCTTCCGTTGCCAGTTTTTTAATTCGCCTGTTATTTGCTGCACGTAATCATTCATATAATTGTTTTATGCCAAAAGAATGCCGCTTTAAATTATAATCTTTTAAGGTGACAAGTTAAGTGTATGCCACATACGTTTATAATCATTCAATCGTTTTCATTTACCGCTATTGCTTATATCAAAAAATAAATTGCAGATTGAAGTTAGCGTTGTTGCTATAAAAATATTTAATATTACAATTTTAACGTGTTGTGCTATTAAACTATATAGAAGAAAATTGAACCGTCATTTCGACGACAGGAGAAATCTCTGCCTTATTTTGAATTTATAACAGAGCAGGGATGTCTCGTTACCTCGACATGACGTGCCAAGAACGTTATTTAACAGATGCTTTCTGAAATTTTGCTGGCATAACAGGTATAATTTTAATATCGTTCCATAACAACATCCAAATGAAGATTGATTACAGAAAAATTAGTATTTATTTATTCGCTTTTGCTTTCATCTTATTTTCTTCCTGCACACAAACAGACCCGCATAATTCGCTTACACAAGCAGAAAAAAATGAAGGCTGGCAATTGCTGTTTGATGGTAAAACCCTGAATGGATGGCATGCCTACAATCAAAAACATATACCACCTGTTTGGAAAGTGGAAAATGGTGAATTGAAATGTGTGCAGATACCTAATAACCTTGATCATGCAGATCTTGTTACAGATAGTATTTATGAAAATTTTGACCTGCGTTTTGAATGGACAATACAGAAAGCAGGCAACAGCGGTGTAATGATAAATGTGCAGGAAGACCCAAAATACGCGGCCACTTTTTTTACAGGGCCTGAATTTCAAATGCTGGACAATGCCAATGATGAGGTGCATAAAGGCAAGGCGGCAGAAATTGCAGGCGCCGTATATAGCGTGTTGCCGGTTAAAAATGAAGTGCAGCCAAAACCGTTTGGCGAATGGAATGAATCCCGCATTCTGCAAACCAATGGTAAAATAACTTTCTGGCTTAATGGTGTTGAAACCGCAGATATTTTAATTAACAGTGATGAATGGAATGAACTTGTTGCCAAAAGTTCACTGCACACATATCCTGATTTTGGAAAGCTTACCAAAGGCCGCATAGCCCTGCAGGATCACGTTGATGAGGCCTCTTTCCGGGCCATTAAGATTAAAAAATTATAAGTTAACTACAGGTTTTTATTCCTGGTAATAAAAGCTGGAGAAGTTTGTTATCTCTTTAAAAAACCTGTCGTTTTGCTGCCCGTTTATTTTAGTGCCCAGCGCATCTTTCCAAACAAGTGCTTTGTAAGGGTTCATAGTACTTATAAGGCTTACCAATGTGCCTGAAACAGGTGCATATATTTTAAGTGTTTCCGTATCTCCTGCTGCATGCTGAAAAGCTTTGCTGAAATGAATAACGGTGTTGCCTGTGCTTTCTGATGGAACATACACAGAATCGCTTTCAGTTTCCAAAATTTCGTTCTTATTTTTTACGATCAGTTTGCATTTACTAACGGCCCCGTTATAATCATGCGATGCAGAGATGGACAAGGGAAGGTTAACCAACGTCCATTTAAGATCTCCGGTTAATTTAACCTGCATTATTTCGCGAAAACCATTTTCTAAAACAGCGCCAGATGGGTTTTGAAACATAATGCCCGGCTTATTGCGCACAAGGCACATGGGTTCTGTTTTCACTGGCCTGGGAAGGCTTATATAATGCTCCATGTTGTCTTCTGAGGTTACATAAGAAATGCCTGTAAGGCTTACCTGCGCAACCGAACCCGAATTGATTTTATTGATGTTTTTATAAAAAATATCCATTATCAGGTCAGCGCCTGATCCCGGTTGTAGATAACGGTCAATAAAGTAGGTCATTACTCCGGTATCGTTGTGTATTTTATAATCATAAATGCTGCTGATGCGGGAAGATAATATGAGCGAAGGCGCTGAAAAATCCATACGCCGCAACAGGATAAGTTTAGAAGCAATAACCTGGAATTCTGCAACAGAACTGTCGCCATTTGGTATAAAAGTTTTTTGCGTTACCGGCGGTAGTATCCCTGTTTTAATAGTAATGCCAGCATTCTTAATTACAATTGAGTCGCCAGTGATGGTGCTATTAACTCTTGTGCTGGTTATGGCTGTATTTTTTTTGCATGATGCGGAAAAAAGAAATAGTAATAAACATGAAAATGCTACAGCAAGATTTGTTGTTGATGGCGGTAGTTTCATCTTGCACAAAATACAAATTTTTGCTGGCCCATCAGGCGCCATGCTAATGAATTGATTCGAAAAATGAGCGGCAAAAAATCAGCAGTATTTAATTGCCGGTTAACAGTAAATATTCCAGCAATAAACAATCATTCCAGGCAGGGCAATAATGATTATACATCAGCAAACGCAGGTCAATAAATTTTCCTTTTATACTGCGTTTAAAATAAGATGGAATATTGCCAATAAAAAAAGGCAGGTTGTTTTGTTCTATATCTTTAAAATCGCTTTTGCTGAAGTGTAATGGCGGCGGCGATTGTTCCCATTTAATTAAAGCAATGCCAAGTATAATTTTTTCAAGGAGGTTATGGGTTGATAGCAAGCGTTCATTAGCAATTTGAATTAATTGCGGTTTAATAATTTCCAATTCATGTATTGGTTTTATGCTCATCAGTCTTGCCAGGTGATAAAGAATAATGGATGTGTTGGTGTAATAAGGTGAAATAAAAGCGGGATGTTTTACAATATCATTTCGCTGAATGGTTGTAACAATATGCTGCAATGATGCGCTATCAGCTTTTGTCCATTTAAGGTTGTACTGCTGCACAAAACTTAATACATTGCACAGTACGCTTACATCAAAAACAACAGGGAATTTTTTTCCAAACCATGTTGAATAAGCGCTGTCATAAGCATAAACTTTATAAGTTGTTTTTAAAGGCGGATAATTATTGATATATGATTGCATAAAGCGATGTAATGCTTTTGCGGAATCTTCATTTTCGCTGTTCATTAAAAAGCCAAGCACGGTGTCGTCCATATCATCCGGCAAAGCGCTGTTACCTTTAAAGACGGGCATCCACCAGCTATAATTAAATCTTGTTGACTTGTCTGTCCTCCAGAAATTATAAGTGTTGCGGTTTTTATTTTTAAAATATCTTGATGCCCTATTGCTTCTTGCAATTATGCTGTCACAAATAATTTTTTGTTCTGCAGAAAACCTGTTGTAATTGTCTTTTAAAACATAAGTAATAAGCGTGTTGTAAAAAATTGTATTGTCTTTCTTTTTTGTTTTGAATTTTCGTGAGGCATTAATATAAGAAGGAAAAACGCCTTGTATGAAATAGTTGTCGTGTTTAAGCTGGTGTGTTTGCAGCTTATCAAGAAGGTAACCGATTGTAATGCTGTCCTGCGCATGCGCCTTTTCACAAACACAGATAAAAAAACAAAAAACTGTGATTACTATAAACCGGGAAGGCAGAAGAGTATATAATCTTTGTGGCTTCGGTTTTTTATAGTGCACAAAATAATTTGTAATTGAAAAGATAAGCTTCAAACTATGCGGAATAAATATCCTTTACCAAAAATTCTGTTTGCAGTTTTTCAAGTTTTACTGCATCATTAATGTTAGTGTACTTACGGGCAAACCAGTTGCCTGTTTCATCTTTTTCATAAACAGTAACCAATACTGTTTCAGGTTCAATAATAATGTAATAGCGAAGTGAAGCGATTTTAATGTAGTCAATATATTTATCAACATAGTCTGTAACCTGTGTTGATTCGGAAACCACTTCCACAATTATTTCGGGTTTATATTTTATATATTGATTGTCGGGGCTTTTTTCCTCTTTAGTAGCAAATACATCAGGATAATAAAATTTTCTTCCATCAGGAATGGCAACCTTTACATCATGGTTATATATCTGGTAACCTTTACTCTTTAAAAATTGTATGAGCAGGATATAGATCAATCCAGCCATTTGATTATTTATATCTTTTTCGCCCGGCATTTCAAAAAGTTGTCCGTTGATAAATTCATGTCTCCGGTCAGATTTTAACTCATATTGAATATACTCTTCAACAGTATAAATCTTATCATTCACAGCATTTCTCATATTAACTCCTGTTTTACCAAACTTACAATTTTTTAATAAATCTGTTAGCCTTATGCTTTGCAAACAGCCAGGATTTTTTTAATGCACCAGCACATGCGTCTGCTTTATTACACCCATTACAAAAACACTTTGCACATGCCCGACGTTTTCCTCCTGGCTTAATTTATTTACATGAAAATCGTAATACGCATCCATGTTTTCTGCCATTACTTTCAGCATGAAATCAAACTCGCCGCTAATGCTGTAACACTCTGTAATTTCGGGCAGGCTTTGAATTAATTTTATAAATTTTATGCCTGCATTTTTACTGTGCTGCCTCAGCGATACATAACATATCACCATTAAACCTTTTTTCACTTTTGAATGGTCAACCAGCGTAGCATATTGTTTAATAACGCCGGCTTCTTCCATGCGCTTGATGCGCTCATGCACAGGTGTTGTGCTCAGGTGAATTTTATCAGATATTTCTTTAACCGTTATGCGTGCATTATGCTGCAATAATTTCAGAATGGCAAGGTCTTTATCATCAATGTTAAAACCCGTTATAGTGGATTGTTCTTTTTTAACTGCTTTAGCCATTATAAACTATTTATTTATTCTGTATAAAACCTATATAATATAACTTCATTCCAAAAATAAATCATTTAATATTATTCTATCCTGAATTTTTATTTTTGCCTTTCAAATTTTAAATATGTCAACAGTAACGAAAAACATTGACCTGAACCTGCCATATAAAGTGAAAGATATTTCACTGGCTGAATGGGGCCGCAAAGAAATAAGATTAGCCGAAGCTGAAATGCCTGGTTTAATGGCGCTTCGTGCAGAATACGGTGAAAGCAAACCTTTGAAAGGCGCACGCATTGCAGGATGTTTGCACATGACCATTCAAACAGCCGTTTTAATTGAAACACTGATTGAATTAGGCGCTGAAGTTAAGTGGAGCTCCTGCAATATTTTTTCAACGCAGGACCATGCTGCGGCTGCCATTGCTGCTGCGGGCATTGGTGTATTTGCCTGGAAAGGCGAAACAGTAGAGGAAGCCGACTGGTGTATTGAACAAACTTTATTCTTTGGAAGTTTTGACCGCCCTTTAAACATGATATTGGATGATGGCGGCGATTTGACTAACATCGTATTTGATAAATATCCTGAGCTTATTCAAAATATTAAGGGTTTAAGCGAAGAAACAACAACAGGTGTGCATCGTTTATATGAAAGAATGGCAAAAGGCACATTGCCCATTCCCGCTATCAATATTAATGACTCTGTTACCAAATCTAAATTTGATAACAAGTATGGCTGTAAGGAAAGTTTGGTTGATGCCATTCGCCGTGCAACAGATGTAATGATGGCCGGTAAAGTGGCTGTTGTTGGCGGTTATGGCGATGTTGGTAAAGGCTCTGCTGCTTCATTGCGTGGCGCGGGTTGCCGTGTGATTGTTACAGAAATCGATCCTATCTGCGCTTTGCAGGCTGCAATGGATGGCTATGAAGTAAAGAAAATGATTGATGCAGTGAAAGAAGCAGATATCATTGTTACTGCATCTGGTTGCCGCGATTTAATTACCGGCGAACATTTTAAATTAATGAAAGATAAAGCCATTGTTTGTAACATTGGACACTTTGATATTGAAATTGATGTTGCCTGGTTAAATGAAAACTATGGCAATACCAAAGTTGAAATTAAGCCACAGGTTGATTTATATACAGTAGATGGTCATGATGTAATTCTTCTGGCTGAAGGCCGCTTGGTAAACTTAGGTTGCGCTACAGGCCATCCAAGTTTTGTAATGAGTAATTCATTTACCAACCAGGTATTGGCGCAGATTGAATTATGGAATAATGCAGATAAATATGAGAACAAAGTATATGTGCTTCCCAAACATTTGGATGAAAAAGTTGCACGTTTGCATTTGAAGAAAATAGGAGTGGAGTTAGATGAATTAACAACTGCGCAATCAGAATATTTGGGTATTCCTCAAAACGGGCCTTTCAAACCTGAAATGTACCGTTATTAATTAAAGGCTTCTGCCTTTATTGATATAAATAACCGGTAATGCTGGATGAAGTTTGTCCTGCATTGCCGGTTATCTTTTTAATGCATTGCTGAATTTATCCGTTGATACTTTCCTGGTGTTATATTGCTGCATATATGTTTTATGCTGGTTGAATGGATAATTGATTTCCCCCGTGTAAGGATAAGCCGGCATTGCATGAAAAGGCAGCGGTTCAACAGTTTGGCCATAAACTGTATTCAGGTCGCCGTCTTTAACCCATCCTTCGCTGTAAATAAGAAAATCACGCTTCCATCCTTTGGGCAATGCAGGTAAACCGGATGCATCAAAATCAATGCTTATTTCATCGCCTGAATTGCAAATAATATATTCATCATCGGCCTGTTTTAATAAAGGCAATACATCGCCATAACGCGTATAATTTCCTGAAAGGTCTCTCCATTTCTGGCCATTGGATACATTGTAATAATCAAACCAGTGCGGGCCATAAGGGCCGCCTTTTGTGTAAGTGGATGAATAACCCCTGTAACCGAGGCTTGCACTTGTCATTGTAAGGTCATGCATGTTTACCGGCGCTTTTGATAAACTGCTGGAGAAGAAAATTTCATCCCAGTAAATCTGCATATTGGTTTGAATCCTTACCCGCCTGTCATTGGGTGTAAGGAATTTGTTTGACAGATCAACGATCACCATCTTATCTTTTCCCATGGGAAAACCAATGTTGGGAATAACGGTTTTCCATTTACCATCTTTATCTATCACCTGTAAAGAAGGCGGCTTTTGGCGATAAGTATCAGCCTGCGCCATAGAAGTATTGATGCTGGCATCGGCAGGAAAAATCCATCCACGCAAAAAGAGATGAAGGTTATTGCCCGAAGCTTTATCACCCAGGTCTAAAACTAAATCATGGTCTTCAGCAAGCCCCTGGAATTTACCCATTCCAAAATTGGATATGTATTGAAAATCGTAAGCTTTTATTTTATCCAGCACATCATCGCCATTGCCATCTGTGGCTTTAAGAGGATAATATTTACCAGCAACACTATATAGTTTCTTGCCTGCGAAAGGCGGCGGTGTAAAACGTTCATCGGCAAACACATCAACGGAATCGGGATGATCTACAGCGATGAGCTCAGCCTTATCAAAATACACCGCTTCCCAAAGTTCTTCTGTTATTTTAATGGAGTATTTGCCATTCTTTGGTTTAAGGTTTTCGCCCGGAATAAGCAGGTATTCTTGTGAAGCATCAGAGAAAGCATAAGTGGTATCTTTTCCATTAATGGCAAGCGGCATGCCCAATGCACTTCGCCACATCATATCTTTTACAAACACATACCGCTTGCCATTCCAGGCATACAGGAAAGGACAGGAGCCTTTGAGCATCTGCTCTTCAATTATTCTTTCACTGGCCGAAGGGTCTTTAATGTATTGTGGTGTGCCGTTTGGCCATATTATACGCACTGCATCAAGAGAAGTGCGTGTGCCCACGCCAAAAGTTGTAACAGACCTTTTTATTGTTTTAACCTGGTACAAATCACCGGCCTTCAGTTCTACCTGTGCGCCTATGCCCAGCCGGTTATTTTTATTGCTGCCATAAGTGAGCCCGGTAAGCTGCACCTGCATATAATGATTTAAACTGCCAATATCATTTCTTATCAATTTTATGCCGCCGGGGCCGGCCAGGAAAACATCATCATCACCATCCGAATTAAAATCAGCAATAGCAATGCTTGTTGCATCGCCGGTTGTTTGCGGCAATAAAGAAGATGCATCGCTAAAGCTCTTTGCATTCTCATTATGAAATAAGAATACAGCATTGGAAGATGTGTTGGCTGTGCCCGCAACAAGCAGGTCGGCATAACCATCATTATCATAATCTAAAAAGGCGGCATCATACACTTTTACATTTTGCAAAGCAGAGGAAATAGTTTTTGAAGCGGCATCGGCGATAAAATGATTGCCGCTAATATTCTTTAATAAAAAATGTTGCCCGCTACTACCTGCTATGAAAAGATCAGGCAATCCATCATTATTATAATCTGCAAATGCAACAGCTTTGCTATTATACCTGGAATTTTTAAGCCCTGCTGAAGTAGTAGCATTTGTGAATTTTGAATGGCGGTTATTGTTTAATAATGTTACGCCTTTTGTTTCGTTTGCGGCAATTATATCAAGATCGCCATCGCCATCATAATCGCTGAAATCCATATTGGCAGCACCCGGAATGGAAAGGCCCATTACACCGGCCTGTTCCGTAAATGTGCCATTGCTGTTATTGCGAAAGAATTTATTCGTGGTTGTTGTGGATGCATACAAATCGAGATCGCCATCCTGATCAAAATCGGCAAAGAGCATTTTCTGAACATTCACAGAAAGACTTAACCCTATATTGTTTTTATGATAAGCAAAAGTGCCATCGCCATTATTCCTGTATAGCAGGATGCCTCTTGCTGTTGCAACAAACAGGTCGGGGTAACCATTGTTATCATAATCAATAAAGGTGGCATCATGGTCTGCAGCATCATGATCAATTCCACCGGGCACATCTGTTTCCTGGAAGCTGCCGATCTTGCTTGTCAGCAACCGGCATTTTTGTTTGCCGCCTGTTATGCTGCTGGTGTATAAATACATTTCACCTGCATCTGTATAATCCGTTACGGCAATTACGCCATCAGTGGCTTTATCCGTATCGCTAAAATCAAGGCCTATCAATTTTGTTGCATCGGTAAACCCTTTGTTTGTTGCATAGCCTCTTCGTGTGTTTTGGCCTTTGTTTTGAACCTGGCTTGAAGCAAATGCTGCGTAGCCAACCGGTAATTGCGGGCCTGCAAGCAGTGCCATTGATTCAACATAACTGCTGGTGAGCGCAAGGAGGTCTTTGAACCGGCCCATCTGCGTTTTGGCCTTTGGAAAATCTTTTGCGCTGAGTGATTGTATAAGCTGGTTATACGATGCACTTAATGCAGGTGAAAAAGCGGGAATGGTTTTTTTTATTCCCTGTAAATAAAACATTGCAGAATCTGCCTTGTTATTGCTGATAAGCAATTCTGCCAGGTTAAGCCTGGCAACCACGTTAGCCGGTGAAAGCGAAAGCACTTTGAACAAATATCTTTCCTTTAAATAAATGTCTGCTGCAAGCCCTGAAAAAGAATACCATGCAAAAACATTGCGGGTGTTTTTTCTTGCAATACTGTTTAACTGGATAATCGCATTGCGCCTGTCGTTCTTTTGCAGATAAATCTTTGCCAGTACCGATTTTACATCTATATCATCGGGTTTTAATTTCAATCCTGCTTTGGCAGTGCTCTCGGCCTTTGTATAATTTTTTTTGGAGAGATAAAGAACGGCAAGGTCGCGGTAGTTTAAAATTTCATTGGGGTCTGTCTTTATTGCTTTTAAAAATGCAAACTCTGCTTCATTCACCTGGTTTTGCTGTAAGTATTGATATGCCAGCATTCGCGGTGGAAGGTTTTCGTTTTGTGAGAAAGCGCTGCCGGCGGTGAATGCGATAATAACAAGCACGCAAAGTATTTTTCTCTTGAGGATTGAGATAGGAATATTAGTTAGATTGTTCATTGACGGCATATTCAAAATAATCTGCAAGGCTACAAAATAAGTTTTTATGTAGCTGTTTCCAAAACCTAATATATTAATGTGAATAGGGTTTTTAAATACTTTTAGTATGGATTATATTTTAGCTATGCCATTAGTTTT
The DNA here is from genome assembly GCF_900115755.1 of Parafilimonas terrae. Taxonomy (GTDB): domain Bacteria; phylum Bacteroidota; class Bacteroidia; order Chitinophagales; family Chitinophagaceae; genus Parafilimonas; species Parafilimonas terrae. The sequence goes on along the minus strand of NZ_FOXQ01000007.1, from coordinate 106,996 downwards.
AAAAATTCTTCAGGTGTAAAACAGGGGAGTTTTTTATTTTGATGCTTAATGAAATCTTTTTTATTAAAAGTTATAAAAGCATCGCATTTCCCTAAAGCAGAATAATACTGAAATCCATCTTCAATGTCGGTAAATGAAGAATTAACTGCCGCATGTAAATCGTCATCATGGGTTGAGGCTGTTTTGATGAAGGACAGATATGTTTTAAAAATCCGCTTGCTGTTCTTTTCTTTTCTCAGGAAAAAAGCAATGGTAAAAAATGTGGCGGCAGAAGTAAAGCAGTCAATAATGCCTGATTCAGCGAGGTGAAACAATTCAACTACTTCCAGGTATTTATCCCGCTGCATGGCATGCTCAAGGATTATATTTGTGTCTAAATACACTTTACGCATTATGCTTTCCTTTTATGTACAGTGTTTTTATTTCTTCGTCTGTCAAAGATTTATATTCCTTCAGAACACCAATAAGACTATCTGAAACAAAGTTCTTTTTCTTCTCCCTGGAAGTTAGTTTTTTCAGATAGGCTTCTACAATTTCAGATATGCTGGTTTGCTTTCGGGAAGCATACTCTTTGGCTGCTTCTATTGTGTCTTTATCAAACCGGAGATTAAGTGTTGTTTTCATTATATGCGCATATTTTTACAAATATACGCATAGGTTTGGTTGAAATATTTTGTTTTTATTTCAAGCCTGCTTTATTCCCTGAATTTAATGCAGTTTTAAATTTATCCGTTGATACTTTCCTGGTGTTATATTGCTGCATATATGTTTTATGCTGGTTGAATGGATAATTGATTTCCCCCGTGTAAGGATAAGCCGGCATTGCATGAAAAGGCAGCGGTTCAACAGTTTGGCCATAAGCTGTATTCAGGTCGCCGTCTTTAACCCATCCTTCGCTGTAAATAAGAAAATCACGCTTCCATCCTTTGGGCAATGCAGGCAAGCCGGATGCATCAAAATCAATGCTTATTTCATCGCCTGAATTGCAAATAATATATTCATCATCGGCCTGTTTTAATAAAGGCAATACATCGCCATAACGCGTATAATTTCCTGAAAGGTCTCTCCATTTCTGGCCATTGGATACATTGTAATAATCAAACCAGTGCGGGCCATAAGGGCCGCCTTTTGTGTAAGTGGATGAATAACCCCTGTAACCGAGGCTTGCACTTGTCATTGTAAGGTCATGCATGTTTACCGGCGCTTTTGATAAACTGCTGGAGAAGAAAATTTCATCCCAGTAAATCTGCATATTGGTTTGAATCCTTACCCGCCTGTCATTGGGTGTAAGGAATTTGTTTGACAGATCAACGATCACCATCTTATCTTTTCCCATGGGAAAACCAATGTTGGGAATAACGGTTTTCCATTTACCATCTTTATCTATCACCTGTAAAGAAGGCGGCTTTTGGCGATAAGTATCAGCCTGCGCCATAGAAGTATTGATGCTGGCATCGGCAGGAAAAATCCATCCACGCAAAAAGAGATGAAGGTTATTGCCCGAAGCTTTATCACCCAGGTCTAAAACTAAATCATGGTCTTCAGCAAGCCCCTGGAATTTACCCATTCCAAAATTGGATATGTATTGAAAATCGTAAGCTTTTATTTTATCCAGCACATCATCGCCATTGCCATCTGTGGCTTTAAGAGGATAATATTTACCAGCAACACTATATAGTTTCTTGCCTGCGAAAGGCGGCGGTGTAAAACGTTCATCGGCAAACACATCAACGGAATCGGGATGATCTACAGCGATGAGCTCAGCCTTATCAAAATACACCGCTTCCCAAAGTTCTTCTGTTATTTTAATGGAGTATTTGCCATTCTTTGGTTTAAGGTTTTCGCCCGGAATAAGCAGGTATTCTTTTGAAGCATCAGAGAAAGCATAAGTGGTATCTTTTCCATTAATGGCAAGCGGCATGCCCAATGCACTTCGCCACATCATATCTTTTACAAACACATATTTTTCACCATTCCATGCATACAAAAACGGGCAGGAGCCTTTGAGCTTTTCCTGTTCAATAAATTTTTGTTTGCGGGATGGATCGCTGATATACTGCGGCATCCCGTTCGGCCAGATTATTCTAACCGCATCAAATGAATCACGCACGCCAATACCAAAATTGGTAAGCGCTCTTTTTATTGTTTTTAACTGGTACAAATCGCCTGCTTTTAACTCTACCTGTGCGCCTATGCCCAGCCGGTTATTCTTATTATTGCCATAGGATAAACCTGTTAGCTGTACCTGCATGTAATGGCTCGAATTGCCGCCATCATTCCTTATAATATAAAGGCCGGCAGGGCCTGCCATAAATATATCATCATCGCCATCTAAATTCAAATCGGCAATGGCTGTATGCAAGCCTTGCGTTGCTGTTTCCGGCAACATACCTGAAGCATTGCTGAATCCTTTAGTTGTATCGTTGTGAAATAATTGCAAACCTTTTGAGCCGTCTGCGGTTGTTCCGGCAACTAAAATATCTTCATGCCCGTCATTATCAAAATCAATAAATGTTACACCGGATATATTTATATTTTTAAGCACATCAGAAAATACCTGCGATGCAGCATCCACAACATATCCATTTTTGCCTGTGTTTTTAAACAGGAATGAATTGCCGCCCTTTATACCGCCAACAAATAAATCAGGCATGCCGTCATTATTATAATCTGCAAATGCAATTGCATTGCCTTTATAAGCAGACAACTTAACAGAGTCAGTGTAATTTGAAAATTTTGAATGCCTGTCATTATTCATTAACTGCACCGAACCATTTGTTGTTACCATTGCTATATCAAGATCACCATCCAAATCCCAGTCGCCAAAATCCATGTCTTTTGCACCGGCTGTTAAGGCAAGGTTCATTGCACCGGCCTGTTCACTAAAAGTGCCATCGCCATTATTCCTGAAAAATTTATTTGTACTGGCACAGCCAACATATAAATCAAGGTCGCCATCCTGGTCAAAGTCAGCTGTTAAAAGTTTACTGCCATCGGAGATTTCGCTTAAACCAATATCTTTTCTTACTCTTGAAAAGTTACCGTCGCCACGGTTTTGAAACAGCACAATACCTTTTGTGGTTGATATAAATAAATCCTGGTAACCATCATTGTCATAATCTGCAAAAACGGCTGCCAGTTCTTCTGTTTTAAGATCAACACCGGCAGTGGAAGGCACTTCAGTAAAATTGCCAAAATCTCTTTTGAAGAGAAAATGTGTGGACGTTGAACCAGGTACGCCAAAACTTGAATAGATATACATATTGCCTGTGCCGTCATCGTCCACAAGCGCCAAAACAGAACGGGTTGAATTTGAAATACCCGGCGTGGTAATACCGAGGGTTTGCGAAACATCTGTAAACCTTATATTATGCCATGAAGTACTATTGTTTTTATAGTCGGCCTGCGTAAAACGGCTGTCATTAAAGTCTGCATTCACTTCAGGTAATGCAAGCGGTTCTATTTCAGCCATGCTGGTTGCATAAATTCTTGATACTTCCATTACTTTATGAAACTGCTGTATATAATACGCTGCTTTTTCAGGTTGATCTTTTTGCAGTAAAGCAACGGCTTCTTTATAAGGCGCTGCTGCCAGCTCAGAAAATTCCGGCGCTATCTTCTTTATGCTTTGCAGGTAATAAAGCGAAGAATCTGTTTTGCCTTGCGCCGCCAGCAATTCAGTTAGCTGCATGCGCACGGCAATATTGGAAGGATTAACCTCGAGTATTTTTAAAAGATTGTACTGCTGAGCCGCCACATCTAAACTGTTTTTTGCCAGCGTTGATAACATATAGTATGCCGCTATATTTTTTCCATCAACACTTAATATCTGGTTCAATTGTTTTTGGGCGGCATCCTTATTGTCTTGCTTTATATAACTGGCGGCCAGTATCTGCATCAGGTCAGTATTCTTAGGCTGTATTTTTAAACCTGCCTGCACTTCTTTTTCAACTTCGTCAAACTTGTTTTTATTAAGATAGATAAGCGAAAGATCAACATAGTTCAGAATATTATCCGGATCGGTCTTTATAGCTTTTTTAAAAGCTATTTCCGCTTCATTAAATTTACCATCATGCAAAAAAGTAATGGCATTAATGCGAGGTGAATTACTTCCTGCAGCATCATTTGCTGAATCATCATTCTTGTTTTTACAGGCAGAAAAAAACAGCGTGCACGTTGCAGCAATCAAAGTAAAACAGCAGCGAATCAGTAATTTACCCGGCATATTAATCAGCTTAAAAAAGTGTGGGTGAAGATAGGGATAATCACCATGAATAATGTCAGGACTGTTGTTTGCTTTTCTTTTTATATTTACCCGCATTTATAAGTTGAAAATTTTTTTTAATGAAGAGAAAAGCTGCCAAAACAATAGCTGTGGTAATTTTTGCAGGCCTGCTTGTTGCAACGTATTTTTTATCCAGAAATGATTCGTTTGCAAATGGAAATGCTGTTGTTGATAGCCGGCAAAAAGAAGATGCTTTAAAGCAATACGGTTTTTATCTGGAGCCTGTGAATAAAGAAGCCGGCATAACGTTTACGCATGTTTGTCCTGATGTTGATCCCAAACTGGAGCATATTAAAATGCAGATTGCTTCTATGGGCGCTTCTGTTTCTGTTTGCGATTTTGATAATGACGGATGGAGCGATCTTTATTTCACCAACAGCAAAACCGGCAGCAAAAATGCTTTATACCGTAACCTTCATGATGGAAAGTTTGAAGACGTAGCAGAAGCTGCAGGCGTTGCCGATGTAAACACAAAAGGTACGGGTGTTTCAATGGGCGCAGTTTGGGGCGATTATGATAATGATGGTTTTAAAGACCTGCTTTTATACAAGTGGGGAAAGCCTGAATTGTTTAAAAATATTGATGGTAAAAAATTTGAGCGTGTAACGGATGGCAGCGGCCTGCCTGCCTGGGTAAATGCGAACAGCGCAATTTGGTTTGATTTTAATAACGATGGATTGCTTGATATTTTTATTGGCGGATATTACAGGGAAGAAATTAACATAGATAGTTTGAGCACCACTAAAATGATGCCCGAGAGTTTTCGCTATGCAAACAATGGCGGCAGAAAATATCTTTTAATGAATATGGGCAATAGTAAGTTTAAAGATGTTACAGAGGAATATGGTATTACTTCCACCAAATGGGTGCTTGCGGCTGCGGCTGCTGATTTCAACGGTGATGGCTTCCCTGAATTATATGTGGCCAACGATTATAATGTGGATGAATTTTATTTGAATGAAGGCGGAAAAAGATTTGAAGAGAAGGGTAATGCTGCCGGTGTAGGCCGCATACCTAAAAGCGGTATGAGCGCTTCCTTAGGCGATATAAATAATGATGGAAATATTGGCGTTTATACAACCAACATTACCGAGAAAGGCATTTTGATACAAGGCAATAATTATTGGCTGCCTAACAGTGAGAATATGAAAGATGACCCATCGTTTGTAAACCTCGCACAAATTTCAGGTATTGAAAATGCGGGCTGGGCTTATGGCGCACAACTCGGCGATTTGAATAATGATGGTTATATGGATCTGTATGTTGCCAATGGGTTTATATCAGCAAAAAAAAATACATCTTACTGGTATGATTATTCCAAAGTAACAGGCGGTAACAGCACCATAATCGGCGATGCCAAAAACTGGCCCGATATGGAAGGTAAAAGCCAGTCGGGTTATGAAGAAGATAAAATATGGCTGAATAACAGCGATGGGTTATTTGAAGATGTATCAGGCAAGGTTTGCCCACCCGTTACTTACGATGGCCGCGCCGTGGCTATGGCCGATTTATGGAACCGCGGCGTGTTGGATATAATTGTTGCCAATCAAAATAATATACCGCTGGTTTATAAAAATGATCCGGGCAATAATAATTATTGGATAGATTTTGATTTAACAGGAACAGTATCCAATGCAGATGCTGTGGGCGCCAAAGTGATGGTTGAATGGGGCGATGGCAAAAAGCAGGTACAAGTGGTTACCGGCGGCATGGGCTTTTCTTCGCAAAACCAGCACAGGCTTCATTTTGGTTTAGGAGAGAGTGATAAAGCAGATAAGGTAACTGTTTACTGGCCTTCAGGCCGCATTGATACAATTGAAAACCCTGAAGTAAATAAACTGCATATTATAAAAGAAACAAAATAGTTGATGGAACAGGAATTAAAAGCAGAGGGCTTGCCAAAAACAAATGCATTTTCCCAGTGGATTAAAAATAATTTTCAATACATACCGCCGGCTTTCATTACGCTTATATTGCTGGTAGGCCAGTTTACGTATGGCATTTTAGACAACTATCTAAGCCTGGTGGTCGCCATTGGTACGTCTGTAATATCAGAGATGATATTGGCACGAACTATTTTAGGCACAAGAAAAAATCTTGCCAGCGCTTATATAACAGGCATAAGTGTGGGCATACTGATAAGGTCGAATGTTATATGGCCTTATTTTATTACGGCATTGCTTTCCATTCTTTCAAAATATGTACTGCGTTATAAGGGCAGGCATTTATGGAACCCAAGCAATTTTGGTGTTTCATGGATGCTTTTTTTGGGCAGCATGAATGTTGCCGGACTCAGCATACAATGGGGCAGCAACCTTGCCGCCATGTCGGTAATATGGGTGTTGGGTTTACTGATTGTAAACAGGGCGAAAAGGCTGCATGTAACCATCACTTATGTTATAAGTTTTGTGATTCTTGCTTATATACGCTGCCTTATTACGGGCGATGCTTTTCTTGCAGAATTATCGCCGCTTACCGGGCCAATGTACCAGTTGTTTATTTTCTTTATGATAACAGACCCCGGAACATCTGTATCCACTAAAAAAGGAAGGATTATAGTAGTGATACTGGTAGCGCTTGTTGAATTTGTTTTGCGCCTCAATCATTCTATATACGCGCCATTTTATGCGTTGTTTCTTGTGGGCCCGGTAGCGAAATATCTTGATCTAAAAAGAAGCTCACCTGCATTGCAGGTAAAATAACTTCAGGTTTTTTAAAATTAATTGCTGTAATGTTCTTTACAGCAAAGGTTTTAAATTTTTAAAGCCCTTGAATGGCAGGCATTTGTATGATTCCAAGAAAGTTACTTCGATACAAAATATTTATTAAAAACAACTGATTTTTATATCCCTGAATATGCCAGGAATTTAAACCTGCCATATTCAAAAAATTCTTAAAAAACGGCTTTTCAATTTTTTTCATGGCAGTGAATTTTTAATTAAAAAAATGAATAAGTTTGTTAGCGATACCACTATGAACTGTTTGTGAATTTTTAATCCGTTACCAAACCTGCGTGTTATGCAATTCCAAAACTTAAAAAACTTCAGGCTGCCTGAGGGCTTCCGGGGAAGGCCTGCCTGGTATGTACAAACCTGGTGGCTTGTACAAATGCTGCTCTTTAAAACCTCACCACAATTCATGTATGGCTGGCGGCGTTTTTTGCTGCGCAGCTTTGGCGCTAAAATAGGCAGGAAAGCTATTATTAGGCCTACCGTGCACATACAATTCCCCTGGAAACTGGAGGTGGGCGATTATAGCTGGATAGGAGACGATGTTGTATTGTATAATCTTGGCGAAATAAAGATTGGCAGCCATTCGGTGGTGTCGCAGCGGTCTTATTTATGCACAGGCAGCCACGAGCATAACAAAGAAACGTTTTCCATATACTCTGAACCTATTGTTATTAACGATCAATGCTGGCTGGCTGCAGATGTGTTTGTTGCGCCGGGCGTGCACATAGGTGCGGGTACTGTGGTTGGTACAAGGTCCTGCGTGTTTGAATCACTGCCTGAAGCTAAAATATGTTTTGGCAGTCCTGCCGTGGTGGTAAAAGACAGGGTATGCATACAGGATAGTTTAAAAGTTGCGTTCACCAGGCCTCTGGAGATGCTGCCGATAGAATTATGGGCAGGTTATAACCCGGCATCGAGAGGTGAGTGGTGATAATGATTGATGAGTAATCAATTTCGTTGATTTAAGAAAACACTCAATATTCAATACACAATAACCAATGTTCAATTGCAAGCGCGGCAAGATGATTATTGAGTTATATATTTCAAAAACTAAGCCTCAAGTAAACGATATTGAATGATAAATGATGAGTAACCAGTAATCATAGCTCAAAGCTGCACTAAATCCCCAATACTTCCTTCAATTTTGCATACCCTGATTTGCTCACCGGAATTTTGGCGCCGGTAGAAAGCAGCAAAAGATGGCTGTCTTTTTCGTAAGCATCTATTCTTGTTATGAGCTGCGTGTTCACGATATAAGAACGGTGCACCCGCACAAACTGAAAGGCCTGCAGCGATTCATCAAAATAACCCATTGTTTTCTTTTTTAAGAAAGAACCTTCGCTGGTAAAAATCTTTACATAATCATCGGCTGCTTCAAGGTATTGTATTTGCAAAACGGGTATTATTTTAATCTTGCTGCCATCTTTTACCACCACGCGGTTTTGCTGCACAGGCGATTGCCCTGCTACTTCCAAAACAGCTTCAGTTTTTTGTGGAGCAACAGGTTTTTGTTGCTGTAAATATTTCTGTATGGCTTTTTCAAAGCGGTCTTTGCTGAAAGGTTTCAATAAATAATCTATTGCATTGCTTTCAAAAGCCTTAATGGCATATTCATCAAAGGCGGTAGTAAAAATTACAGCCGGTGGCTCTTCTATCAACTCCAGCATTTCAAACCCGGTTATCTTAGGCATTTGTATATCAAGAAAAATAAGATCGGGATTATACTGGTTGATGGCTTTAAGCCCTTCAAAACCATCATTGCATTCTGCAGCAATATTTACATCGGGATAAGCCTGTAAATATTCTTTTACAATGCTCCTTGCCAGCGGCTCATCATCAATAAGAATTACATTCATATAGCTTGGGGAATAAGAATGGTAGTTATAAAATTATTATCTCTCTTTTCCGTGGTTAATAAATCCTGCCTTGCAAACAGCAGGAATAACCTGCGCTGTATGGAAGGCAGCCCAAAACCTGTGCCTTTTAACGGCTGTGAAGTTTCAGGATCAAAAGGATTTTTTACCGATACAATTAAGCTGTTGTCTTTTTTAAATGCATGCACCTTTATCATTACTTCGCCTGTGGTATCGTATAGGCCAAACTTAATAGCATTTTCCACTACCGGCTGTAATAGCAGCGAAGGCAGCTTCAGGTTAATTGCAGCTTCTTCACAAATTATATCGGTCTGCAGGCGGTAACCAAACCGCACTTTTTCAATTTCAAGGTATAGTTCAAGGTATTGCATTTCTTCTTTCAGCGTATTCCATTGTTTTTCATCTTTCTTTAAAGTGCCGCGTAAAAATTCGCTCAGCTGGTTTATCATGTGCCTTGCCTTTTCAGGCTGAACGGCTGTTAAAGCACTGATGGAATTTAAACTGTTGAATAAGAAGTGCGGCTGCAATTGTTGCCTTAACTTATACAACTCCGCTTCTTTTGCCAGTTGCTCTGCCTCTGTTCTGCGTGCGTTCATTTCTTTTTGCTCCTCCTGGTTATACCATAATAAACTTATCATTGCAATACAACTTGCCAGTAAAAAACCTACGCCGAACCTGATGCCTGCCGTGTGCTGTGTTAGCTCTATATAATGCTCATCATCTCCCAAAAAAACATTGAACAGGAATTTTGACAGTAAGGAGCTCATGCCGCTTACACATATACCTATAAAAAGTATGTACCAGTATTTTTCGCGCTGGGGCAAATAATACCGCATGTTATTTACTATAAGAAATGAAATGCCGCCCAGCAATCCCGATGTTATAAGCGTATCAATAAGTATTTCATGTGCGCTGAATAAGAGCTCGGAAAGCACATACGCATGCACAGCGCTTACAATAAGCCACCAGCTTACGTTAAGAAACAGCAATCCCCTGTTTGACGTGCCTGTTATCAAAAGATTTTAATTTAACTGCATGGTTGTATGCAAAAAGTTTTCCTGCAGGTGTGAAGCCCGCATTAATGTAAGCTTGGTGTATATTTCACCATTCTCTTCTTCCGAAATGCGTGAATAAATTTCAACACCATCATTTAAGCTGTTCAGTTCATGCACTTCGCTTACATCTATAAACCGCCAGTGTACAGGCTTATCGGCGGCGTTTAGAAAATTATCCTGCTCCTTGTGCCCGAATAATCTTGCTTTTTGAAATGCATGCAATTCGTCATCGGCGCTTATTAAACGTAACTGTTCATCAAATTGCGGTGTGTGCGCGCCATCTCCGCATAATATTCTGTAAACCAGTTTAGCGAGATACCACTTCATAGATTTAATGTATTTTGGTTAGATTATAGAATAAAACTTGTATGATATAATAGACGGGCTGTTGTGCAGTGCCTGCGCAACTATGACATCATCAGTAGTGCAAAAGGTTGCCGCCCGGGCTTAATAATTTTTTATTTCAATTCCACCGAATACGCAGGCGCCTTTCAGAATAATTGTTTTATTTATGTCGGGCGATGAAATGCTTACCTGCCGTTTATCTTCTACGCCGCCAAACACAGCCGTCATAAGATTTTTAACATTCCAGTTGCCCGGTAAAATGAGTTTTGCCCCGCCAAAAACGGCGTTTATTTCAAGTTCCACTGTTTGCTTAATATCGGCCTGTGCAAGGTTGATCTCCGCGCCGCCCATAAAGGCATTTACTTCACCGCCTTTAAAATTTTTGGAAAGAATAAGTTTATTCACGCTGCCAAAAACTGCATTTATCTCAACAAATTCTGCATCTGCCGTATCATTTTCTTTAGTGTTTACAGGTTCTGCTTCTATATCGGTTATAGCCGGATTTGCAAATTTCCGGTCCATTTTTTCGTCAAACCTTTCCCATTTCCTGTAAAATCTTCTGTCGTGCGATGAATGCGGCTTTATTATAAAAATGATCCCGATAAGTATAAAAATGCCGGGCCACAAAAATTTATCCATGTGCGCATCGGGCATAATATCATTTATTAAAAAAGCGCAGCCGATGATCATCATTATATAGCCGCCTGCGTTTCTGAAGCCGCTTTTAAGGCTGATAAGCAGGCCTATGGCAATCAGCAGCATGGGCCAGTCAAACATCCAGCCCGGTATGTCCGCGCCTACCTGTCTTGCAAGTAATAAGCCACCTACAATTAGCAGTAATATACCTGCCCAAATGCGGCCGCCTCCATTATCATGCATGTGCTTTTTCCATTCTTCCCTTCTTCTTTCTTCGCTGTCCATTTGATTGTTTTAATTTGTGATACAAAAATATTGAGGAGCGTATTTAGTATAAAGCCGCTTTAGGTTTGCCTGCGGATAATGTAGGTAAAACCCTGAAAGCAGTAGGTAAAATGAGCCTGCCGGTAATGCTGGTTAATGCATGGCGGCGAAGCAGCTCTTAATATTCCGCCATTATTTCGTCTTTATAACACCATAACCATCTTTCACCAGGCTCGGCAGAAATGATAACCGGGTGGCCGCTGCGGTGATAATGTTTGGTGGCATGTTTATGCGGCGAGCTATCGCAGCACAGGGTAGCGCCACAGGTTTGACAGGTTCTTAAATGTACCCATTCCGCACCGGTTTTTATACATTCTTCGCAAACCAGTTGTTCAGGCATTTTTATTTCAGTAATTGACTGAAGGTGCCCGCATATTTCGTTCATAATAATGGTATTTATATTTCAGCAAGATATTTATGTACAAAACTTATGGCCATCGATCCTTCGCCAACGGCTGATGCCACACGGTTCATGGCGCCGGCACGTACATCGCCGGCTGCGAAAATGCCTGGACAGCTTGTTTCCAGTAAATACGGATCGCGTTCCAGCTTCCATGCCTTATGAAAATTATCGCAGAGATTTAAATCCCGTCCCGTTTCAATAAAACCTTTATTGTTTGTTATTACCAAACCATGCAGCCATTCGGTATAAGGTTTTGCACCAATAAAAATGTACAGCGCGGCTGCATTAACAGTGCGGGTTTCACCGGTTTCAACCTGTTTTATTACCAACTGCTCCAGTCGTTCATTGCCCCTTGCTTCCACCACTTCACTTAATATGCAGACAGTAATATTATTTACACTTTTTATTTGGTCTATCAAATAAGAAGACATGGTATAAGACAGGCTGTCCTTTCTTATCAAAATAGTTACCTGCCTGGCAAACTTGGAAAGATACATGGCTGCCTGCCCTGCGGAATTACCACCACCAACAATAAAAACATCTTTGCTTTTGCAGGCCAGCGCTTCTGTATTGGCGGCGCCATAATAAACACCTGCGCCGGTAAATTTTTCTATGCCCGGCGTTGAAAGCTGCCTGTAATCAACTCCGGTTGTAATTACAATCGATTTGGCCATAACAGGCGTATCGTCTTCCAAAATAATTTTTTTATAGTTATCCTGCAGTTCAATGCTTTTTACCGTTTGCGGCGAAAGAAAATCTGTGCCAAACCTTTTTGATTGTGTGATAGCCCTTTTGGTAAGGTCTGAACCGCTTAAGCCTGTTGGAAATCCAAGATAATTTTCAATGCGGGAACTGGTACCTGCCTGCCCGCCGGGCGCTTTTCTTTCTATTAACAACGTTTTTAAACCTTCGGATGAACCATATACGGACGCTGCCAAACCTGCGGGGCCGGCACCAATAATTACAACATCATATATCTCATTTTTCGCTTCTGGGTTTAAACCGATGTGCCTTGCCACATCAATAATTTTAGGGCTTAACAGCAGTTTCCCATCTTCAAAAAATATAGCTGGTAAATCTTTTGTTTCAATATTATTTAGCTGCATTAACTGGTGTGCATCTTCCGAATTCGCATCGAGCCATTGATAGGGAATGAGATTGCCGGATAAAAATTCTTTTATCTCATGGCTTTTTGGAGAGAATTGATAACCTACCAGTTTTATGCCTTTAAACTCCGGATGAAAACTATTCTGCCAGTCATCCAGCAAATCATTCAATACAGGATATAATTTTTCCTCGGGCGGATCCCAGGGTTTGGTAAGATAATAATCCAGCTTAACGGTATTAATGGCTTTTATAGCAGCATCGGTATCGGAATAAGCTGTGAGCAAAACTTTCTTGGCGTCATCATAAAATTCCATAGCCTGTGTTAAAAAGTCAACGCCCTGCATTTCGGGCATGCGCTGGTCTGAAATAAACATGGCCACTGTTTCGCCTTTATTCTTTAATTCCAGCAAGCTGCCTAAAATTTCTTTTGCAGATGAAGTGCTGAGCACGCGGTATTCCTGCCTGAATTTATTTTTCAGGTCGCGTGTAATGGCGCGTAAAACCTGAACATCATCGTCTATTACAAATATGATTGGCTGATTCATGTAGTTTATTTAAACGGGAAGGCAAACTTCAAACGTCGTTGCGCCCGGCGCCGATGTTACTTTTACAGTACCGTTATGCTGTTGCATAATGCGGTTTACCACATCAAGCCCGAGACCGCTGCCCTTGCCCATTTCTTTAGTTGTAAAGAAAGGCATAAATATCTTTTGTTGCACATCTTCAGGAATGCCGGGGCCATCGTCTTCAATATGTACTTTCACAAATTTGCCATCCTGCTTTGAAGTTATGGTAAGATTGCCTTTGTTATTTATTTCCATTGCATCAATAGCGTTATCAATTATGTTTGTCCATACCTGGTTTAGCTCTCCGGGAAATGCTTTTATAGCTGGAATGGTTTCATCAAAGTTTTCTATCACATTAATATTGCCTTTGCGCAGTTTATAGTTTAGCATGGCGAGTGTGTTGCGTATACCGGTATGGATATTTACCATTTGCCTGTCGGCATCCTTATCCATAAAAGTAAAATTTTTAACTGCACCCACAAGACCTGATATGCGCTCCGCCGAAATGCGGATATCATCGGCCATTTTATGCGTAACAAGATAATTGCTTACCCATTCAATTAATACAGGCAGTTCCTGCTGCGAAGAGCATGATTTAAACACATCCAGCTCACTGCTTGTAAAACCTCTTTCAACCAGGCCTTCTGCGTCTGTATCGTTAAGGCCATTGTCGTAAAACCAGTCGTTAATTTCATCTTCCAGCGAAGCCTTTTGCATAAGGCTTAGTGTGGCAGGTTCTGTATTAATTTTTGTATTGATGAGGTTGCTGATCTTATCAATGCGTTCAGCAGGTATCTGCAATCCCGAAACTGTTTTAAATAAATGCGGTAATTGATTTACCTGGGTTTGCAATAGCGCTGCTGCTCTTGATATGGCGGCTGCGGGATTATTTAACTCGTGTGCAAGGCCTGCGGAAAGTTTGCCCAGTGCAAACATCTTTTCGTTTTGCTGTTGTATAGAAGTAAATTCACGAACGCGGTTTATCATCATGTGCACCAGGGTTTCCGTTAGTTCATAGTTATCAGCCATGCCTGCCTTTATTTTTTCGGCGCTGCATTTAAAAACACCAGATTTTTCCAGGGCCTCACAAAAGGCCGGCGTAACGGTTGCCCTTGAATAAGGAAGAAAACCGGTTACCTGGCCTGCATCCAGTATGCGCAACTCTCTTTGCTTACCCTGTTGTTCAACACACACACGCAGTTTGCCGTCAAGCACAATATATAATTGATTAACCGGGTCGCCGGTATTGAATAATAAATCGTTTTGTTCCAGTTCAACTACTTCGCCCTGGCTTATCAGCCATTGCAGTTGTGCGGCAGGGATATTATGGAAATCGCTAAATGCCTGCAGGTGTTCAACAGTAAGTTCCTTCATAAGAATGGTTAAAAGTAAGCGCTGCCTGCAAGTTCAGGTGTAATCAATTACCGGCAAAAGAAAAGTTTAGTTGTTGTAAGGCGGGCCGACCGCATTTTCAAAAACGGTGTGTATAATTCCTGCCTTAGCCGTTTTAATGTAAACTTATCTTTGGCGCATGTCTGCCGAAAAAATTATTGCCGACTGGAAACAAAAGAAGTTCAAACCGGTTTACTGGCTTGAAGGGGAAGAGCCTTTTTTTATTGATGAAGTAGTGGACTATGCCGAACATAAAATTTTAAACGAAAGCGAGGCTTCGTTTAATCTTACGGTTTTTTATGGTAAAGATGTAGACTGGCCAAGCGTGGTAAACGCTTGTATGGGCTACCCGATGTTTGGTGAAAGAAAAGTAGTGGTGCTGAAAGAGGCGCAGCAAATGAAAGACATTGAAAAGCTGGAAAATTATATTTCCAAACCGCTGGCATCCACTGTTTTTGTAGTAAGTTATAAGGAGAAAAAATTGGATGCCCGCACTAAGTTTTCCAAAGCGGTTAAGCAGCATGGCGAACTGCTTTCTACCAAAAAAATTTATGAGAACCAACTGCCAGAATGGACACAGCAGGTAGCCGCAAGCCTTGGTTTATCCATTAATAATAATGCTTTGCTGCTGCTGGTAGATCATATTGGCAACGATCTCAGCCGCATGAAAAATGAGCTTGAAAAAATTTCCATCAACCTTAATCAGCGAAAGACGATTACGGAAGATGATATTGAAAAATTTGTAGGCGTAAGCAAAGAGTTTAATGTGTTTGAACTGCAGGATGCCATCAGCCAGAAAAACCTGCCGAAGGCTATCCGCATTATCCAGTATTTTCAATCTAATCCAAAGGCGGCGCCGTTGCAACTGGTACTGCCTACTTTGTATAATTATTTCAGTAAAATATATACTGCTGCGGCCATGAATGATTATTCCGAAAATGCATTAAGGCCGCTGTTTTACAACAATCCTTTTGCGGCGAGACAGGCGTTAACGGCGGTTAAGAATTATGGGTTTTCAGGCGCCGAAAAAATTATTTTATTGCTGCATGAATATAACCTGAAAGGCATTGGTATTAACAGCGCTATATCGGGCACGGCAGCGGATGGAGAGCTTTTAAAAGAGCTTGCCGTAAAAATTATTATGTCGGCATAATTCTTCGTGGTTAATTAAGCAAATTTATTTCAACGTAAACTTTACATAATCATCAGGATTATTCAGCTTTGTTGTTTCATCAAAGCCACCCGCTTTTACATGAATGAAATTTACCTGCTCCTGTTTGTAATCGTATAAAATGGTATTAGTTATTTCAAGTGTATTCACCGGAGCTATATTGCCGCATTCAAGGTAACTCCATATACTGCCTTCTTCGCTTTCAAAACCATCAAACTTTAAATTTAAAACCTTGCCATCGGCTTTTATAATAAGGTGTTTATTGATGTATTGCTCAAGCAGTTTTTCCGAATTGGATTTATCATTTTTATTCAAAAGGTCAACCTTGCCTTTATAAGTCTGACGAATGGTTTTTTCAAGGTCGTCCGTAAATATGCGCACACTTATTTCCAGGGTATTATTGGCTTTGTCATGCTCAATCTCCGTCATTGATATATAAAACGGGTGCAGCAGGGAAAGCATTGCCGTAAAAAACAGTTGTGTTATTATTGCCATTTTATTTGCAAAGCCACAAAACTCTGCATTAATCAAATACAACAAATACACATGCATAATTTTGGTTTATATTTTACAACCGGCCTTGAACATATTTTAACCTGGGAGGCGCTCGATCATATCCTGTTTGTAACAGCTTTATGCCTGCGCTACCAGTTTAAAGATTATAAAAAAATACTCGTTCTTGTAACGGCATTTACCATTGGCCATTGCAGCACGCTTGTGTTAAGCACATTTAATATTATTAGTGTAAAAAGCAGCATCACCGAATTTTTTATTGCAATTACCATACTGCTCACGGCAGTAAGTAATGTTTTTGTAAAAGATGTGTCGCAACAGAAAAAAGTTTCGTTCATCTATTTTATGGCACTGGTTTTTGGAATGGTACACGGCCTTGGTTTTGCATACAGCTTAAAGAGCATGCTTGGTAAAACGGAAAGCATCTTTATGCCCCTGCTTGCCTTTAATTGCGGTATAGAAATCGCTCAAATATTGGTGGCATTGGTTGTACTCACCGTTTCCTATATATTTGTAACCATCCTGAAGGTTTCATTTCGTTACTGGCTGCTTTTTATAAGCGGAATTATATTCGGGCTTTCATTACAAATGGCGGTTGAAAGAAATCCTTTTAGTGAAAAGAAGAATGATGAAACAACATGGTTACGTGTTTCAAAGCATAAGACAGGTGCAATGGTTTGTAAAAATTTTATTCAATCAATATAAAATACATCAGCATAATGAAGCAATTTTTAGTTTGTTTATTTATGATGGTAACCACTGCCGCAATGGCGCAGTCGCAATTTTATAATAACCCCCAAAGCAATCATGGCAACCGGTTTGAAGACCTGGGCTTTTTATTGCCAACGCCAAATGAGTACAGAACGGCAAGCGGTGCGCCCGGGCCCAAATACTGGCAGCAGCGGGCTAATTATGATATTGACGTTACGCTGGATGAACAGAACAATTATATAAACGGAAAAGAAACTGTAACTTATTTCAACCAGTCGCCCGATAAATTAGATTACATCTGGCTGCAACTGGATGAGAACATCCACAATCCCCAAAGCGATAACAATAAAACCAATACAGGAAAAGTTGGCGATCGTATTACCAGTGCGCAGATAATGAATTTTGAGCCTGGCAGAAAGATGGAAGGTTATGGTGTAAACCTTGCAAAAGTAACCGACGCTGCCGGTAAAGCATTAGACTATACGGTTGTTCAAACCATGATGCGCATTAACCTGCCAGCGCCTTTGGCGCCGGGCCAGCAATTTGTATTTAAAATTGACTGGAGTTATAAGATTAATAACAAACATGAAATTGGCGGCCGAGGCGGCTATGAAAATTTCCCTGAAGATGGCAACAATCTTTATTCCATTACACAATGGTACCCGCGCATGGCCGTGTACAGCGATTTTAAGGGCTGGGAACACAGCCAGTTTACAGGCGGCGCTGAGTTTGCTTTAACCTTCGGCGATTTTAAAGTAAAGATTACTACACCTGCAGATCATATTGTGGCTGCAACCGGCGAATGCACTAATCTTAAGCAGGTTATTTCTGCAGCTCAATACAATCGCTGGTTGCAGGCGCATTCTGCTTCACAGCCGGTAGAAATAGTTACGCTTGATGAAGCAAGAAATGCGGAGAAAACTAAAAATACCGCTACAAAAACCTGGGTATTTGAAGCGAAAAATGTGCGGGATTTTGCATTCAATTCATCCCGTAAGTTTATTTGGGATGGAATGCAAATAGACATTAATGGTAAAAAGATAATGGCGCAAAGCTATTACCCAAAAGAAGCTTATACACTTTGGAGCAAGTATTCCACCAAAGTGGTTGCACACACTTTAAGAACGTACAGCAAGCATACCATTCCTTATCCTTATCCGCAGGCCTCGTCCGTTGAAGCAGCAAACGGTATGGAATATCCTATGCTGGCAATGAATTACGGAAGAACAGAAAAAGACGGTACTTATAGCGAAGGAACAAAATATGGAATGATTGGTGTAACCATTCATGAGGTAGGCCATAACTTTTTCCCGATGATCGTAAACAGCGATGAGCGCCAGTACTGGTGGATGGATGAAGGGCTGAATACTTTCTGCCAGTTTTTAACCGAGCAGGAGTTTGATAACAATTATCCGTCAACCCGCGGGCCTGCACATTTAATTACCGGTTATATGCGCCTGCCTAAAGATAAACTTGAACCGATTATGACAAAGGGAGATGCCGTGGCAAGCGTTGGTTCCAATGCTTATGCAAAAGCATCTACCGGTTTAAATATTTTGCGTGAAACCGTTATGGGCCGCGACCTGTTTGACTATGCCTTTAAGCAATATGCTGAAAGATGGGCGTTCAAACATCCCACACCGGCTGATTTATTCAGAACATTGCGCGATGCCAGCGGTGTGGATATTGACTGGTTTATCCGCGGCTGGTTTTTTGGAACAGACCCTGTTGATATTTCCCTTGATAGTGTAAAGTGGTTTAAGCTGGCTGATAATAATACGATGGCGTTTCAGCCACAAACTTTCAGAACAATTGGCCAGGATAGAAACAAAGAAAACCAGGATATTAAGTTTGCCACTGATGCCGATACAGCTTTGCGTGATTTTTATTATTACAACCGTGGCGCCGATGCCATGATGCGTTCCAATGACCAGGCTGCCAGAAATGAAGCTTCGCTTGATAAAGAAAATTTTGATACCTGGAAGGATAAGAATTTTTATGAGCTTAGTTTCAGCAATCTCGGCGGGTTAGTAATGCCCGTAATAATTGAATGGACTTATAAAGACGGCACTAAAGAAATACAGCGTGTGCCTGTAACGGTTTGGCTTAAAAATGAAAAGGAGTTCAGCAAAGTGTTTATAAAAGATAAGGAAGTTAGCGGTATTCGTTTAGACCCTTACCGCGAAACCGCCGATATAAATGAAGACAACCAGGTTTGGCCCAACATGCCTATGCCATCTAAGTTCCAGTTGTTTAAAATGCAGGGTGGTTTTGGTGCAAGAGGACAGAGTGCAGGCGGCAACGCCATGCAGAAAGCCGGTCAGAAATGATGACGTGAAGCGTGAATCGTCAAACGTGAATGGTGGTTACGTAATTATTTGACAATGAAAAAACAATAAAGCCGCAATTTTTGCGGCTTTATTGTTTAGTTTTATTTCAAACAATTATTGAATGAATGTGTCGAAACTAAAGAACGGACTTATAAGTGCTCTGCTATTTATTGCTGCATGTGTGGGGATATCTTGTAATAAATCATTTTTTGTTGATAAATCTAAAATTGTTCATAATGGGCATGGTTATTTACTATTTTTTGGTAATGATAATTGTTTGCTGATATTAGATAAAAGCAATTCTATTGATCATTTTTTTACCGATACATCAAAGAAGTTTGGATATAACGTTTATGGAGAACCTTGTGGATTTTATGGTCTAAAGCCAGCTGCAGAAAAGTATCTTGTTGGATTGGTATATCCTAATTATAAGGGAACCAGCGAATTAATATTGGAAGACAGCATTTTTATAACGACAACTTTTTTTAAATATGTGAAACCTCCTAAACAAAAGGCAGAATGGAAAGGACCTGTTGAATTTATTTTTAATAATAAAAGATATAAGATATATATGTCAGACAAATTTGTAGGAAGAGTTTTGCAAGTTGCAGGAAATACAATGTGATGCTTAAAAAATCTGAGATTGATTTTATGACAAAAGAAAACCTCCGTTCCTGCATTTTTCACGTTTGACGATTCATGATTCACGCTATTTTTGCCGCCTTATGCGTATTGCAGTAATTGAGCATGCAGAAAGCGGCGATTATCCCGAATACCTTTTTTCTTTAATTGAAGAGAAGGCCAGCCAGCATAATTTCCAGGTAAAACCCTGGAGCAATTCGGTGCCTGTATCGCAGCAGCGCATTGGTGAAAATGCTGTTATAAATATTTCGCTTGATAATCATTCCTCCTTTTTCTTAAACTGGCTGTACCAGGTAAAAATCCCTTCTGTAATAAAAAAAATAAAAGCAGATGTTGTGGTTAACCTGAATGGTATAGCTTCTTCGAGGATAAAGGCCCCGCAGCTAATTGCCGCCGGCCCGGATTTTTTAAAACAGGATATAAAGCGCCCAAATAAGGTGATGAAGTTTGCCCGTGATCATTTTAATGTTTCCCAAAAAGTTGCGGCGCATATTTTAAGTTATTCAACCAAAGAATCAAACCTGCTTTTGAACGTGCAGGAAAAAATACAATACCTGCCTTTTACGGCGCCTGCTGTTTTCAGAACGTTTGAATGGCATGAAAAAATAATGACGAAGGCGCAGTTTGCCGATAACAGGGAATATTTTATATCGGTTATTGAAGACGAGTCATTAAACGATTTTGTAATGCTGCTGAAGGGATTTTCGCGGTTTAAAAGATGGCAGCAAAGCAACATGCAGTTGATCATCCTTCCAAAATATGACAGCTTCAGCGCTGAAATCCGCGATAAACATTCCACCTATAAATACCGGGATGATGTGCAGTTGCTGGAAAATGCGGAAGAAAAAGAAATACCGCCATTGTTTGCATCGGCACATAGTTTTATTCATATTGCAGGTCAGTTTCCGCAGTTGTATATTTTATCTATTGCCATGCAATGCAGTCTTCCGGTTATTTCTTTTAAAGATGATGATGTAAAAGAATATGGCAATAACTGCATTTTATTTTGTGATGAAAAAACAGATGAATCGCTTGGTAATAATTTAATTCAATTATATAAAGATGAAAACCTGCATGCACAATTGAAAGAAGCTGCAGGCAAACAGGCTGCGCAATTTAACCGGGTTGAATACGCTGAGCAGCTTTGGCAATTGTTTGAAGCAAAAGCACAACATTAATTTTACACAAATTTTATGGAACAGTCAACAATAACAATACAGGTAAATCTTGGTGAGGATAAAGTGCCCAGCCAGATAGAATGGAATGCCAAAGGCACTACCGCTCAGGATACGCAACAGGCCAAGGCTTTTTTACTTGCCCTGTGGGATGGCAATGAAAAAACAGCGCTGCGCATAGACTTGTGGACAAAAGAAATGATGATAGATGAAATGGCTGATTTCTTTTATCAGACTTTATTTACCATGGCCGATACGTATAAGCGGGCAACGCATCATGATGAGCTTTCTGATGATATGAAAGCTTTTGCCAAAACGTTTTATAATAAATTCAGGGAGAAATATTTGAATAAATAGTCCGGAAGCGGCAGGAAGAATGGCTTCTTTCTCGCCTTTCTGACTTTCTTAAAACAACAACTATGAATCTTGAACAACAAATAATGGCTGAAATGAAAGACGCCATGAAAGCAAAAAACGAAGCGGCGCTGCGTAGCCTGCGTGCTATTAAAACTGAAATTATTAAAGCTAAAACAGAGCCTGGCGCCAACGGCGAATTAAGCGAAGAAGCGGCATTAAAAATGTTGCAGAAAATGATGAAGCAAAGAAAAGATTCGCTGGAAATTTATCAACAGCAAAGCCGTGAAGACCTGGCTAAGAAAGAGCAGGAAGAAATTGAAGTGATAGAAAAATTCATGCCTGCACAAATGAGTGAAACAGAATTGAAAGATGCCTTAAAGAAAATAATAGAACTGGCAGGCGCTTCTTCACCAGCCGATATGGGTAAAGTAATGGGCGTTGCCACAAAACAGCTGGCAGGACAGGCAGATGGAAAAACTATTTCTGCCGCCGTGAAAGAACTGCTGTCCAATAAATAAATGCAGAATGCGTTAATAATAAGCTTGCCTCACTGCAAATGTCGATCTTTTAAAAGCCATCTGCCGGAAAGGTTGCAGGGTCTTGTATGATTATAGATATTCTTTTTTGCATATTACTTGTACTTGCCATCATTAAAGGCATAAGCCGCGGTTTTATAGTTGCCGTGTTTTCATTCTTTGCTATTATTATTGGTGTAGCTGCGGCCATGAAGCTTTCTTTTTTAATGTCTGCCTGGCTGCAGCAGTCATTTAATATAAGCGGAAAATGGTTGCCTGTTCTTTCTTTTTTGCTGGTTTTTTCCGGCGTGGTTATACTGGTTCGTTTAGTGGCTAATCTTATACAGGCTGCAGCCAAAGTGGCTATGCTGGGCTGGCTTAATAAATTAGGCGGTATTGTTTTATATCTTTTTATATATCTTTTTGTTTACAGTATCCTTCTTTTTTATTTAACTAACATGAATGTTATTAAAGAAGATACGATTGCTTCATCTCATACCTATTCGCTTGTAGAACCCTTTGGTCACACGGCCATCGATGCAATGGGCGCTATCATTCCTTTCTTTAAAAATATTTTCAGCCAGCTTTCAGATTTTTTTGAGTTAGTTGCACAAAGCAAGGCTTAATGCTTTCTTATAATTGGCTTATATAAAGGAAATTATATTTACTTTAGCAAAAGTAGATAGCTTTGCAATACCCAGAATAAAATAAAGAATGCAATACGAGGTTAAAAAACTGGATAAATTTAAATACATTGAAGAAGGTGAAGGCGAGCCATTAATTTTATTGCACGGATTGTTTGGCGCTTTAAGTAATTACGAGCACTTAATATCCCATTTCAGGCATACGCATAAAGTAATTGTACCTATGCTGCCCATGTTTGAGCTTGATTTGTTGCATACTTCTGTGGGCGGCTTTGCAAAGTATATTAATAAGTTTATTGAAAAAATGGGCTATAAGAATTACCATTTATTAGGTAATTCACTGGGCGGCCATATAGCGCTGGTGCATATTCTTAAGCATCCTGAAAATGTGCAAACGCTTATTTTAACGGGCAGCTCAGGCTTATATGAAAGCGGTATGGGCGATTCCTATCCGCGCCGCGGCGATTATGAATATATTAAAAAGAAAACAGAAGTTACCTTTTACGATCCTGCAACAGCCACGCCCGATCTGATTGATGAGGTGTATAAAATATGCAATAACCGTTTACAACTTATACGCATACTTGCACTGGCAAAAAGTGCCATTCGCAATAACCTGGGTGAAGAACTTGGGCAAATAAAACAGCCAACTTTATTGGTTTGGGGCAACCAGGATACGGTAACGCCCCCTTTTGTTGCACACGAGTTTAACAAGCTTATTCCCAACAGCGAATTAAAATTTATTGATAAATGCGGCCATGCGCCCATGATGGAACAGCCTGCTGAATTCAATGCAATACTCGAAGAATTTCTTACAAAGATTAAGAAGTCTGCTGCAACTTTAGCCTGATATTTTTTGTCTTTATTTAAATTGTTAGAATAGATTAATGTTAGCATCGGAAATCATACAGCCATCAATACCTGTTTTGCATTATGATGATACCATCAACGACGCGATAGACCTGCTGCAGCAAAACAATATTGATCATCTTGCAGTTCTTAATAATGATAATTATGAAGGATTGCTAAGCATGGATGAATTGCTATCAGCTGAAAATGCTGACATAGTTAGTGATCTTTCCGATAAATTCCTGCATATAAGTGTTCAGCATAGCCAGCATTTGCTTACTGCGCTTAAGGTTATTAATGAAGCCGGCATAACAGCCCTGCCGGTGCTTTCTCAAAACAAAGAATATATTGGCGTTGTAACATACGCCACACTCGTGCAAAACCTGGGTATGTTTTTAAGTACAGATGTGCCCGGCGGCCTGTTTGTAATAGAAACAGAAAAGCACAAGTTTTCCATTGGAGAACTTTGCAGGCTGGTAGAAACAAATGATGCTTTTGTAACGGAGATAAATACTTATATTGAGCATGTTTCAGGACAGCTTATTGTAATATTCAAGATTAATAAAACCGAAGTCTCAGACGTGCTTGCAACCCTGCAGCGTTTTGATTATAATGTTCGTTATTATTTTGGTGAAGAGCTTTTCGAAAATGACCTCAGGGCAAATTACGACAACCTTATGGCCTATCTTAACGTATAGTCTAATGCTGTTATACACCTTGTTAAATATTTTTGCTTCTTAATGCATCTTACCTGTATAGCCTATTTTTACCGCCTTACTATCTATGCTTAATCTGCACATGAAGCCGTTGCACGTTTTATTAATACCTTTTTTTTGTTTTGTATTTGCGGCTGCGGTTAGTGCACAACAAACAGATTCATCCCATCGTATAATTGCAGACTCAGTTATTAGCGATACCAGTGCAAAAAATAACCTGCCCGATACTTTGTTTATCGCAGGTATTTCAATTTATGGCAATAAAAAAACAAAGTCTTACATCATAGAGCGTGAGCTGCCTTTTCAGCAAGGCAGTTATGTGGCGCTTGCCGATCTTAAAAAGGAACTTGAAACCGGCAGGCAGCAACTCGTTAATACAACTTTATTTACAGACGTTGCCGTATATGTTGAAAACAGTTATGGCCAGTTTGTTTTTATAACAGTTTTTGTAAAAGAGCGCTGGTATATTCTGCCGCTGCCTTATTTTAAATTTATTGATGCCAACTTTAACACCTGGTGGGTAGCATATAACCACACATTAAAAAGAACAAATTATGGTATAAAGTTTTTGCATAATAATGTTTCGGGAAGGAATGACAAGCTTACCACATGGCTCATTACCGGTTATTCCAAACAGGTGGCTGTAAAATATGAACGGCCTTTTTTTGATAAGCAGTTAAAACAGGGCTACCAGTTTTTTGCAGGCTACAGTAACCAGGGCGATATTAATTATTCAACAGATAAAAGCAAGCAGCAGTTTTTGCGGCCCGAAGACCGCTCTTACATGCGCAAAACCTTAAAAGTTGAAGGCAATTATATTTACAGGCCGGGCCTGCGGGTAAGGCATATTGTAAAGGCCGGATATATGTATGAGCAAATTGCCGATACTGTTTTTGCACTCAACCCAAATTATTTCGGCAACGGAAAAACCAGGGCCTCATTTCCCTATATAGGTTATACTTTCAGATATAGTAATGCAGATTATAATTTTTATCCTACCAAAGGCCTTATTTCTGAAACGAGTATTCTGCATAAAGGCGTAACAAAAGATATGAACCTTACGCAGCTTACTTCCATCAACACTTATACAATTCCTGTTTTGTCAAAAACGCAAATTCAGTTTAAGGAAGGCGGCGTGCTTAACCTGCCCTTTAACCAGCCTTTTTATAATAAAGGTATGTTTGGTTATTATGGAAATATTTTCATGCGGGGCTATGAATATTATGTAATTGATGGCGATGCCGGCATAGCAGGAAGGGCCACTTTGCAGCAGCAATTATTAAGTTTTACAAAGAAACTTGGCCTTGGTGCAAAAAAAGAAGACTATTCATTCAGGGTATATGGAAAGCTGTTTGCAGATGCCGGTTATGTTTACAACCAGCATCCGGGCAGCAGCATTTTAAACAATAAAATGCTGCATAGCTGGGGCGTAGGTATTGATTTCGTTGCACCGTATGATGTGATCTTTAAGTTTGATTACAGTTTTAATCAATTGGGTGAAAGTGGCATCTTTATTCATTTAAATACCGACTTTTAACCATAGCTGCTGCGTTTTGCATGTTACCTTTAACCCCCGTAAACTTGATATTTGCTTTTTAAGCAGGCAAATGCACAATATAATTTAAATGAAAGTAGCTATTTACAGCCGCGGCAATGGCCAGGAACTGAAAGAAGAACTGGAAGAACTTGTACTAAGGCTTACCTCCAATAATATTGAAGTGCTGTTGCATTACGCGCTGGCAGAACTTATAAACCCGGTTGGCAATACGTTAATTGATTTTTTTTCAAGCCACGAAGACCTGAACAGCACCGTTGATTTTTTAATTAGCCTTGGCGGCGATGGAACTATACTGGATACGGTAACGCTCGTACGCAATAAAAATATTCCCATACTGGGCATTAATTATGGAAGGCTTGGTTTTCTTGCAGGCATAAGCAAGCATGAGCTTGGCATAGCCGTGGATGCTTTGGTGAACAGAACTTTTGTTATTGATAAAAGAACGCTCATTCACCTGGATGCTGACAGGCAATTATTTGCCGATGCGCCTTTTGCATTAAATGAATTTTCTGTTCACAAGCGCGACATCTCGCCAATGATTAAGGTAAACACTTATTTAAATGGTGAATTTTTAAATACTTATTGGTGCGACGGCCTGATAGTAGCCACGCCCACAGGCTCAACCGGCTACAATATGAGTTGCAATGGCCCGATAGTTTTTCCCGAAGCTGGCAGTTTTATTATTACACCTGTGGCGCCGCATAATTTAAACGTGCGGCCGATTGTAATACCCGATTCTTATATCATTTCCTTTGAAGTGGAAAGCCGAAGCGATGAATTTATTTGCGCCATGGATGCCCGCCGGGAAATTGTGCATAAAGATGTGCAGCTTGCCGTGCGAAAAGAAAAATTTTCCATTAACCTTGTACGATTGAATGAAAATAATTTTCTTTCTACATTGCATACCAAGCTCACCTGGGGGCTTGATAAAAGAAATTAAGCCTTTATATTGCACCAATAACACAAGAAATAACAATGTTTTGCGTTATACAATTAATTTACAGCCAGCATGAGGTTAAATAAGCTTTGTCTTTTTATTATTTTATTGTATTGCAGCAAAGGTTTTGCGCAATCACAATTATATGATAGTTATAAAAACGAAGGAGAATTTGGCGTTGCTGTAGGCGCTGCTCATTATTTTGGCGATCTGAATACAAGGGCTGCATTAAACCGGCCGAATTTTTCAGCAGGGGTATATTATGTAAAGCAATTCAATAATTATGTGGGTGTAAAGCTGGCTGCAGATTATGCTTTTCTGGCTTACAGCGATATATATAGCAAAAATGAAACACAGCGTTTAAGAAACCTCAGCTTTAATACAAATGTTTGGGAAGCCTCCCTGAGTGGCTATTTCAACTTTTTCAGGTTTATACCGGGTGTTTCCGGCTATAAGTTTACGCCTTACCTTTCTTTGGGAGTGGGCGTTTTTTCTTACGATCCTTATGCTTACCTGCAAGGCACAAAATATTTTCTTCGCCCGCTGGGCACGGAAGGCCAGAATTTTGATTCAGGCAGAAAGCAATATGGTACAATGGCTATGTGCTTTCCGCTTACGTTTGGGTTTAAGTACAGTATAAACGAAAATATGAATGTGTTTGCCGAAGTAGGCTACAGGTTTACCAATACAGATTACCTCGATGATGTAAGTACCAACTATGCTGGCCCGGAAGCTTTTATGATAACACACGCCGATAATACCACTGAAGTGGATTACCCGGCCTATTATTTACAGGATCGCAGTTATGAACTGGGTTCTTCTATTGGTGTTAAGGGCAGGCAACGTGGCAACAGTTCGCAGAAAGACGCTTATGTGATGTTTCATTTGGGCGTATCGTTCAATATCAGCTCTTACAAATGCCCAACCCCCGGCTCTCCAAATTAAGCCGGCGGCAACAATTTCTGTATATCATTTACATAACCTTTATAATCATAGGTAATTTTATTATGCTGAATGGCTTTGAAGAGATTTTGAAATCAACTCTAAAAATAAATAGTGTTTTTTTAACAAAACAATTTACTTTCAACCCGCTTATTCTTATTTCTTAATTTTGTGCCGAGCTATTTATTATGCCCGATCATCTCCAAAATGAAATTGACCCCACAAAGCTGCCTAACCATATTGCCATAATAATGGATGGGAATGGCCGCTGGGCAAAGGAAAAAGGCCACGACCGCCTGTATGGCCATTATCATGGTGTAGAAAGTGTGCGCAACATACTGGAAGGTTGTGCAGAACTGAACATAAAGTATCTTACCCTCTATGCCTTCAGCACTGAAAACTGGGACAGGCCTAAAGATGAAGTGGACGGCCTGATGGAATTGCTTGTTGATACCATTCGTAAAGAAGTGGCTACGCTGAATAAAAATAATATTAAACTGCACGTAATTGGCGATATGAATACGCTTCCGCCCTCCGCCCGGAAAGCGTTGGAAGAGGCGTTGCTTGAAACCAGCCATAATGATAAGTTTAATCTTATCCTGGCGCTTAGTTACAGCAGCCGCTGGGAACTGCTGCAGGCAGTTAAAAATATTGCTGCCGATGTAAAGGAAGGGAAGCTTACAATTGATACCATAGACCAGGACACGCTGCAGAAATACCTTGCTACCAGCGAATTTCCCGATCCGGACCTGCTGATAAGAACGAGCGGTGAATACCGCATCAGCAATTTTTTATTATACCAACTTGCTTATGCTGAATTATATTTTACCAGCACCCGCTGGCCCGACTTCAGGAAGAAACATCTTTTTGAAGCAATTATTGATTTTCAGAACCGCAGAAGACGATTTGGCAAAACAGATGAACAAATTTCTTTGCGTGAGCCGGAACAACTTCAACATTCCTGATTTTCAGGTTTTGATTTAACAAACACTTTTAAATATTCCATCTAATTTGCCCGCTTTTAAAAATCAATGTGGCTACAACCGTTAATCGAACACTTACTAATTATTTAAACAACTAATCCGGATGCGATATCTTTCCGCAATCGCTTTATTCTATTTAGTTTGCCTGGTGAACATCCGGGCAGATGCACAGCAGCCGATTATACCAATGGCCAAGCCAGATACTATTCCGGGGGCTGTTATTCAAAAAGATACTTCGGGTTTAATTAATACCCTTCCAAATGCTAACCCTGCCGATACCACGCCGGTAACTTCTTTAAACGCCGATTTGCTTAATATCTACAACCAGCCTTTTCCAAAAAAATATAAGATTGCCAACATAACCGTAACAGGAAATAATTATTTTGATCAGAACCTGTTGCTTTCCATTGCCGGTTTAAATACAGGTGATGAAGTTTCATTGCCGGGCGGCGATAATTTTTCACGGGCTATTACCAAACTCTGGAGCCAGAATTATTTCAGCGATATTGCCATCTACCTCACCGCTTTAAAAGGCGATGCTATTTCAGTTGAAGTGCATGTTACTGAAAGGCCGCGTTTATCAAGATATGAGTTCGCCGGCGTTAAAAAAGGAGAGAAGGATGACCTTGCGCCAAAAACCGGGCTGGTAATAAACAGGGTTATTACAGAAAACGTAAAGCGCACTTCTGTTGATGCCATAAAGAAATTTTATTCTGATAAAGGTTTCCGTAATGTGCAGGTTTCTGTGCAGGAAATAAAAGATACTTCCGCTCCAAATTCTTCAATTCTTGTTTATAATGTAGAAAGAGGCAACAAGGTAAAGATAGCCGAGATAAACTTCCTGAATAATACCATAAGCGAGGATAAACTTAAATCGCAGATGAAGGGTACGAAAGAAAAAAGCCATTTAACGCTTTTCCCTTCAAAAAATAAAACACGGTACGACGACAGCACGAAGTATGGTTTTAGCAATTATATGAAAGACTGGGGTTTCCTGTCGTTCTCCAAAACAAAAGCATTACTTGAGCCATACATAAAAGTTAAACCATTCTCTTCTGCAAAATTCGATGCAAAGAAATATGAGGAAGATAAGAACAAGGTTATAGCTTATTATAATTCACTGGGATATCGTGATGCGACGATTATAAAAGATGATACCGTGAATGCGAAAGACGGTTTGCATCTTTACCTGGATGTGGATGAAGGCCACAAGTATTATTTTGGCAATATTGGTTTCAGCAATGCTGCCAAATATTCTGATTCTCTTTTAACCGCTATTTTAGGGATTAAGAAGGGCGATACCTATAACCGTGAACTGCTTGAAAAGAAATTAGGCCTTAATGTTTCACCCGAAGGTGGCGATATAAGCGGCCTGTATATGGACGATGGCTATCTTTTCTTCCGGGTAGATCCGGTAGAAACGGCTGTGTATAACGATACTATTGATTATGATATAAGGGTTACGGAAGGCCCGCAGGCAACTTTTAAAAACATCAGGATTTCCGGTAACGACAGAACTAAGGAACACGTGATAAGAAGAGAACTGAGAACATTGCCCGGTGAGAAATTTAGCCGTACAGATGTTATCCGTTCGCAGCGTGAGATTGCTAACCTCGGCTTCTTTAACCAGGAAAAAATTATACCTGATATTGTACCCGACCAGGATAACGGCACGGTGGATGTAAACTGGCAGGTGGAAGAAAAATCAGGCGACCAGCTTGAATTGAGCGCCGGTTTTGGCGGTGGTATCGGCGTTACAGGTACGCTGGGTGTAACGTTTAATAATTTTTCTGTAAAAAATATTTTCCGCAAATCTGCATGGGACCCATTACCGGTTGGCGACGGGCAGAAACTGAGCATCCGTGTGCAGAGCAATGGCCGCGCCTATCGTTCTTATAATGCATCTTTTACCGAACCCTGGCTGGGTGGTAAAAAGCGCAACGCATTTTCTGTGGGTGTGTACGATACCAAATTTGCCAATGCCTACGATCCGTACACCGGCACTTATACAAAACGTGCAGCCGATACATCATTCTTCAGAACAACCGGTTTCTCTATTGGTTTAACCAAACAATTAAAGTGGCCGGATGACTATTTCTCTGCCGGCATATCGTTGCAGTATGCCCGGTACCAGTTGAAGAACTATTATATAGACCCGACTAACCTGCCGGGCTTTAATAATGGTTTCTCTAACAATATTAGCTTGAAGTTTACTTTACAACGTTTTTCAGAGGACCAGCAGATATTCCCGAGAACAGGTTCCAACTTCCTATTAACGTTGCAGGCAACACCGCCATTCTCGCTTATCAATCCTGATATTAAGAATTGGAAAAACCCATATACTTTGGTTGAGTATTATAAATGGCGTTTTTCCGGAGAATGGTTTGTGCCGCTCGGCAGGCCAACCGGCCCGGATAATAATAAGCAGTTTGTGTTAAAGCTTGCTGCCAAATACGGTTACATTGGCAGGTATAATTCTGACCTGCAGATTTCACCGTTTGAACGTTTCCAAGTGGGCGATGCGGGTTTAAGCAACAGCTATGCACTGTTGGGATATGATATTATAGCACAGCGCGGTTACCCGGTTTATCAAACTTCAGACCCACGTGTAAACCCTGATCAGCAGGGCGCTTCAGAATATTTTACCATCTTTAATAAATATACACTTGAACTTCGCTATCCTTTTGCGCTTAATCCAAGCAGCACCATTTATGCCTTAGGATTTTTTGAAGCTGCGAATGGCTGGTACAGCTTCAGGGATTATAACCCATTCAGGTTACGCCGCTCTGTTGGTTTGGGTGTAAGGTTCTTCCTGCCCATGTTTGGATTGCTTGGATTTGATTATGGCGTTGGTTTAGACAGGTTTGGTAATGGCGTCAAGTTTAAAGATGCTTCCAAGTTTACATTTATGTTGGGTTATGAACCAGATTAATTTACATTTAACTTCTTAAAAGTAAAAAATCAACAAATTTTTTTGTCAATGAATAAGCCATGCAAAACAATCTTAAATTTTATGGCGAATTCCGTATGGCAAATAAAAAAACAAAAATGGTTCGCATGAAAAAGATATTAATTGTAATGCTGTTTTCGGCTGGCTTTGCATGCAGTGTTAATGCACAGAAATATGCAATAATTGATACAAAGTATATTTTAAACAAAATGCCTGAATATGTGGATGCAGATAAGCAACTGCAGGACATAAGCAACCAATGGCAAAAGGAAATAGACAACCTGCAGGCACAGCTTACGGCCATGTATAAAAATTACGATGCAGAACAATATATGCTGAGCGATGATTTGAAGAAGAAGCGTGAAGATGAATTATACAATAAAGAAAAGCAATTGAGAGACCTGCAAAAAAAGCGCTTTGGCTACGAAGGTGATTTGTTTAAAGAAAGGGAAAGGATTGTTAAACCCATACAGGATAAGGTTTATAACGCAGTGCAAAAAATGGCGGTAGCCCGGGGATATGATTTTGTGCTCGATAAAAGTGAAGGAATTACTGTTATATTTGCCGACCCCAAATTAGACCGCAGCAACGATATACTGCAGCAACTGGGGATTAAAGATTAAAATAGTCAACTAAAAAAACAAACAATACAAAATGAAGAAAGTTCTGATGGCGGTTGCTCTTTTTACTGCCTTATGTTTTGGTTACAATAAATTAAATGCACAAACTGCCACAGGTTTTAAAGTTGGTGTTTTCGATTTAGATATTATGGTTCAGGTGATGCCGGAATACCGCGTTGCTGATAGCCTCACGCAAATTTATAACAGGGATACCCTGGGCGCGGAATACCAGGTTTATATGAGCGAATACCAGCGCTTAGACAGCACACTTAAAGCTGATACTGCTAAAGGCAATGTAGCAAAAACGGTAATGGATTACAATAATCAGCAAAAGCAGCAAATGGCAACACAATTAATGTACTGGCAGCAAATTGCACAGCAGAAATCCCAGGATTATCAGCGGCAATTATTAGCGCCTACCTATAAAAAAGTATTGGCTGCCTATAAAAAAGTATTAGCTGCAAAAAAATACGACCTCATATTAAAACCAGATGCTTATGAAGTTGGGAGCAAACTTGAAAATATGTTCCCGTTTGTGGCAAAAGAATTGGGTGTAACGTTGCCGCAAGGATTAACTGTAGATCCCAACCAGGCATTAAACGATCCAAGTCTTGGTGGCGCTGCCGGTGCAGCCAAGCCATAGTAAATAAACAAATTATCCATAATAAAAAAGGTTACTTAAACAGTAACCTTTTTTATTTATATGAAGTTGAAAATTATCGCATCATTTCAATAAACTCATCAAATAAATAGCGGCTGTCATGCGGGCCTGGTGTGCTTTCAGGATGATATTGTACACTGAAAGCCGGCTTGTTTTTCATGCGGATGCCTTCAATGCTTTCATCATTCAGATTCACATGCGTGATTTCAATATTACTGTTATTTTTCACAGCTTCCGGGTTCACACCAAACCCGTGGTTTTGCGTGGTTATTTCACAACGGTTGTTGGTGATATTTTTTACAGGATGGTTTAACCCCCTGTGCCCGTGATGCATTTTAAAAGTAGGAATATCATTCGCCAACGCCAGCAACTGATGGCCAAGGCAAATACCGAACAGCGGTTTATTATCTTCCAGTAATTCTTTCACCGTTTCTACCGCATAACGCATAGCAGCAGGATCGCCGGGGCCATTGGAGATAAAATATCCGTTGGCATTGAATGCTTTTATTTCTGCAGCCGTAGTTGTTGCAGGAAACACTTTTAAATAAGCGCCACGCTCAGCAAGCGAGGTGAGGATATTTTGTTTCACACCATAGTCTACCACGGCAATTTTTAAAGGCGCGGCAGGTTCGCCAACTTCATAAGTTTCTTTGGTGCTTACAACGCTTGCCAGTTCGAGCCCATCCATATCAGGCACTTTATCCAACTCTGCCTGCAAGGTTTCTTTGTCTGTAATTTCAGAAGAAATAATACAGTTCATTGCGCCGCTGTGGCGAATGTGTGCTACGAGTGAACGCGTATCGATGCCTTCAATGGCAACAATATCATTGTTTTTAAGGTATTCATCCAAGCTGCCGGTAGCTTTATACCTTGAGAATTTATCTTCAAGATTACGGCCAATCAAGGCGCGTATTTTTACGCTTTTGCTTTCCTGGTCCACAGGGTTAATACCATAATTACCAACGTGCACATTATTCATTATGAGTACCTGGCCATAATAACTGGGATCGGTAAAAACTTCCTGGTAGCCCGTCATGCCGGTATTAAAACATATTTCGCCGGTTGCGGTACCAATTTTGCCAAAAGCTTTACCTTGAAGAAAAGTGCCGTCTTGTAAAAGAAGAAATGCAGGCTGTAGTGAATCAGACATTTTTTTGAAAGTATTTTTTCAAAATGCAAAAGAAAGGCTTGATTTTGAAATTTAATGATAAAGTTTTCCCGAAGTGATTAACATATTGTTGATCAACGCGGTTTAGCCGGCTATTTTATCAGCTCTTCATATAAAATATTGTCGATGGCTTTCAATGCAGGATTGAAGCCTGAATCATACACAACATCAAAACCGTTTGTTATTGCAACAATACCAAACTTCTTTTTGGGATGAAAAAACATGCTGCTGTATAAACCATAAGCCGAACCTGTATGGCCTTTTATTACTTCACCGGGAATAAGTGTATTATCGGCTGTTAATATAGCGAGGCCATAACCGCCCTCGCCATCCGAAACCGGTGTTTGCATTATTTTGGCGCTTTTCTTAGATATGATTTTTACACCTTTATATTTTCCAAAATAAGCATGCATGGTCATATATTTTGCAAGGTCTGTTGCAGAAATTTTCATGCCGCCGGTTGGTGAAAAAATGGGCGTGCTGTAACCCATTATATAATTATTTATTTCGGCTGTTCTTGGGTTGTAAGCGCCATCATCAGCAATGAATTGTTTTGTGGCTGAATCATATTCATATAAAGTTGCAAACTTTGATGCATCCAGCGCACCTACTTCGTAACCGCCATACAAACCGAGCTTGTCAAGAATATGCGCTTTAATATATTTATCAAAGCGCTCGCCCGAAACTCTTTCTATAATGGTTCCAACCATATTATAATTCAGGTTGCAGTAGGCGTAACCTTCTCCGGGTGCATAATTGCTGTAACATTTATACGCATTGGCTGTTTTGGCAGGATTGATAGAATCCAACGTAAAATATCCCTGCGAATCGTTCAGGCTTGATGTGTGCGACATAAGCATTTTAAGCGTGATAACTTTACCGGGAAATTTTGGATTGCGCACTTCAAAACCAATCAGTTTGCTTACATCGTCATTCAATGATAATTTTTTTGCTTCAACCAGTTGCATGATAGCCGTTGCAGAGAACGATTTTGAAATAGAGGCGATCCTGAAAATATCATCATTGGTTAAAGGTGTATTTGTTGCAATATTTTTTAAACCGAAAGAATGCGTGTAAACAATATCGCCTTTCTTAACTACGGCAACAGAAAGCCCCACCATTTTATAGGCTTTCATCACGCTGTCTATACGTGTTTCAATCCTGCTGTTTTGTGCATCAGCTATGCAGCCTGCAATCATCAACAGGCCTGTAAAAATTATTTGTTTAAAATAGTTATGTTTTTTCATTGAATTATTTATGTTGATAAGCTATTTTGATTTTTTTGCTTTAAATGTGCCATTCGGCTGAATAGATAAAAGTTCAATCACTTCGTTCTTATCGTTCCTGTTGAACTGAACGGTAAACCCGTTCATATTCTTCAATGCAAATTTATCTTTATCAACAGGCGCCAGTTCATATTCAGGCTGCCCTTCAACAAACAGGTATAATTTATTATCGTTTTTTGTGTACACTTTTAGTTTTACGGGCGCTCCGGCTAATTCATAGTCGCCAATGTATGCTTTCAAACTCCCGCTGTCAATGATTTTTTCTCTTAACGTTCTTGTAAATACAATAGGCTTCAGTGTTGGTTCGAGCGCTATTGATGCGTTTTCAATATCACCATTAAGGCCGGTATTAAATTGCAGTTGCGTACTTTGGTCGCTGGTGTCAATACCATCCTTGGGATCTTTATCAAATAAAGTAAATACATCATAATGATAATGCTTCAGCCAGAATGTATGCGTTATGCCTGTTATAAAGAGTGAATCGTTTACCAGTTCAACATTAAAAGTGCCATAGCCCGGGTTGGTATAAGCGCCTTCATAATCTTTAATATCATGTGAAGGTTTAGTGTTTAGTTTCTGGTTTGATATTACGCTTTTTTCTGCGCGTTTAGCCTGGGCTTTGGCGGAATCAGAACTTGATTTTAATGCTGTTTGCCAATCATAATATTTTAAGCCGAGCATTCTGTCGGCAATTAAGTTGCGCACAACAGATGGCACCGGTGAACTGTTTTGATTGCACAAAACAACAATGCCAATGCTATCTGACGGAAAGAAACAGGTGCTGGCGCTGAAGCCATCAATATTGCCGCCATGTTCAACGCGGTAATGGCCGCGGTACGATGCCATCATCCAGCCAAAACCATAATTGGAAAAATATATATCCGGCGTTTGCTTATCGGGCAAGGCGCCGCTCATTACCATTTGAGAGCTGATGGCCTGGCTTACATAACTGGATGGCAGTAATTCTTTGCCCGAATATTTACCACCATTAATCCAGGTAATTACCCATTTGGCCATATCATTCACGGTGCTGTTAATGCTGCCTGCCGGCGACATGCCGGCAATGTCGTAATAATTCATTCGTTTAATAATGGTATCGTTCTTTACATCGTAACCAAGGGCAGGTTCACCTGTTTTTATCCATTCATTTAACGATGCATCAGAACTGGTCATGCCTAATGGCTGAAATATTTTTTCACGAATATTTTCTTCCCAGCTTTTGCCCGTAAGTTTTTCTGCAACCATGCCCTGTGCCATAAACATAAAGTTGTTGTACTGCCATTTTTCCCTCAGGCCCGCAGATGGTTCCATATATTGAATGCGCTGCAGCAGGCTGTCTTTACTGTGCGATTGAAAGAGATACCAGGAATAATCGTGGCGCGGCAAACCGGTGCGGTGGCTCATCATATCGCGCAGCGTGATGTGATCGTTCATCTCATCATTATAAAATTTAAGTTCCGGCAAATAATTGCGAACGGGTTTATCAAAATCAACCTTGCCATCTTTATTCAATAAACCAAGTAATGAAGCTGTAAAAGCTTTGCTGCATGAACCAATGGCAAAAACCGTATTGGCAGTTACAGGTATTTTGGTTTCATAATCGCGGTAGCCGAAACCATTAGCATATACTACTTTATCTTTCTCAACTACGGCAACTGCAAAACCCGCAGCATGCCAGTCTTTCAGCACTCTTGCAAAAGCTGTATCAAGCCCTGCAAATTTATCTTCAGCCTTGTTTTTGTGTTTTTGGCTAAAGGCATTGATTGAAATAAAACATAAAGAAAATAAT
This sequence comes from Parafilimonas terrae, assembly GCF_900115755.1. Taxonomy (GTDB): domain Bacteria; phylum Bacteroidota; class Bacteroidia; order Chitinophagales; family Chitinophagaceae; genus Parafilimonas; species Parafilimonas terrae. The sequence continues at coordinate 69,760 of NZ_FOXQ01000007.1, read as the reverse complement.
AAAAATTTTTTCATAACAGTGCATTAATTGGTGTATAGCGATGGCAATAAAAGTAGATGATATTTAATGAAGTTGGCTATGCATTTTCATTTGATGATGAGAATATTGTATGCTATCGGGTTTTGATAGTGAATTATGGAAAAGATTGAAAATAGTGATTGGTTTTTAAAGCTTACCGTTCTGCAAAATTTGTTGTGAGAAAGTTTTCGTAAGCCATCTTTATTCCTTCTTTTAAATGAGTGGAATGTTTCCAGCCTTTGCTGTGCAGCTTTGACACATCTAATAATTTTCTTGGTGTGCCATCGGGTTTTGATGTGTCAAATTGTATTTCTCCATTATAACCAACAATATCTTTTATAAGCAATGCCAGTTCTTTTATAGAAACTTCTTCACCGGTGCCAATATTTATTACACCATTTTCATCATAATTGTTCATGAGGTAAACGCAGGCATCGGCAAGGTCATCAGCATACATAAATTCACGAAGTGGCGAACCGCTTCCCCAAATAGTTACAGCAGCAGCCTTGTTTATCCTGGCTTCATGAAAACGTCTTATTAACGCGGGCAATACATGAGAATGTTCGGGGTGATAATTATCGTTAATGCCATACAGGTTGGTTGGCATGGCCGAAATATAATTGCAGCCATATTGGTCACGGTAGGCATCGCACAATTTCAACCCGGCAATTTTTGCAATAGCATAAGGCTCATTGGTGGGTTCAAGCGGGCCGGTTAAAAGATAATCTTCTTTTATTGGATGAGGCGCCATTTTAGGATAAATGCAGCTTGAACCGAGAAACAATAACTTCTTTACATTATTTATAAAAGAAGCATGAATGATATTGTTTTGAATCTGCAGGTTATCATACAAAAAATCTGCGCGGTAAGTATTGTTAGCCACAATACCGCCCACTTTTGCAGCCGCAAGAAACACATATTCCGGCTTTTCCAATGCAAACAAATCTGTCACCAATTGCTGGTTGCGCAGGTCTAATTCTTTAGATGTTTTTAATATGAAATTATTGTAGCCAAGGCTTTGCAGTTTTCTTAAAATAGCAGAGCCTGCCATTCCTTTATGCCCGGCTATATAAATTTTAGAATCTTTGTTCATGCCGCTTAATAAGTAATGGTGTTACCGTTTACATGCAATTCCAATTCTTTTTTATCAGACGATTCTACGCGGCCAACAACTTTAGCCTCTATATTAAATTGCTTTGCTTCGCCAATTAATGCGGCGGCTGTTATTGCATCTGTAAAAATTTCAAGGCGGTGGCCCATGTTAAATACCTGGTACATTTCTTTGTCATCCGCATGGGAATTTTCCTGGATGATCTTAAAAATTTCAGGCGCTTCAAACAAATTGTCTTTTATAATTTTAAAAGGTTGCGGTAAATATTTCATGCATTTGGTTTGGCCGCCGCCGCTGCAATGAATTACACCGTCAATCTTATCAAAATATTTCTCAAGCAATACTTTCATCAGCGGCGCGTATGTGCGGGTGGGGCTGAGCAAAAGCTTGCCAATGGTTATCGTGGAATTTGGAATTTGGAATTTGGAACTGGGAATACCGTCTTCCAATTTGTTTTTACCAATGTAAACCACATCATCGCTTAGCGTTGGCTCAAATGTTTCAGGATATTTTTCCGCATAATATTTATGCAGCACATCGTGCCTGGCGCTGGTTAATCCATTGCTGGCAATACCGCTGTTATAAGCATCTTCATACGTGGCTTGCCCGTTGCTGGCAAAACCAACAATTACATTGCCCGGTTTTATTTTTTCATTACTGATTATTTTATTTTTTGGCCATCTTGCCATCATCGTTCCGTTTACGGCAATAGTGCGCACCACATCGCCCACATCAGCTGTTTCGCCGCCGAGAAAATGAATATTGATGCCGAATGATTGCATGCTGTTAAAAAAATCCTGCGTTGCATTAATCACCTGTTCCAGCACTTCGCCGGGTATCAATAATTTATTTCTGTCGATAGTAGAAGAAAAAAGAATGTTATCATAAATGCCGGCACAAAGCAGGTCATCAAGGTTCATTACAATAGCATCCTGTGCAATGCCTTTCCAAACAGCAGCATCGCCAGTTTCTTTCCAGTACAAATAAGCAAGAATGCTTTTGGTGCCCGCGCCATCGGCGTGCATAACATTTACAAACGCATCGTCATTACTAATAAAATCAGGATAAATTTTGCAGAAAGCGAACTCATATAAACCTTTATCCAGGTTTTTTATAGCTGCATGCACTTCTTCTTTCTGGGCAGAAACACCACGTTTGGAATAGAGGCCGCCTCCATCTCCTGAAGGGAAGTATTGAACCTGTTGATTGTTTGTTTTCATCGCGGCAAAAATAAGTTTGCTGCAATTAATTATGCGCAACTTTAATAACAGTCTTTATGGTTGGGGCTTTCAGGGCTTATATTTGCCATTTTATGCAGGTGCATCGTTCCATACATCATTTACCAAAGTTTCGCAATTCGGTTGTAACCATCGGCACGTTTGATGGCGTGCACCTGGGCCATCAGCAAATAATAAAACAGTTAAAAGAAGAGGCCGAAAAAATTGACGGTGAAACCATTATCATCACCTTTCACCCGCATCCACGCTCTGTTGTAAAAACAGGAACGCCGGTTTACCTGCTGAATACACTGGAAGAAAAAATAAGCCTGCTTTCATCATTTGGTATTGACCATTTAATTGTTGTTCCGTTTGATAAAGCTTTTTCTGAACAAACGCCGGAAGAATATGTGGTTAATTTTTTGTTTGAGAAATGCAGGCCGCACACGCTGATTATTGGTTACGATCATCATTTTGGCAAAAACAGGGCAGGCGATTATCATTTGCTTGAACGTTTTGGCAAAGAGCTTGGCTTTACTGTAAAAGAAATTCCTGAGCAGTTAATTAACGATATAACCATAAGTTCAACCCGCATTCGCGAAGCTTTGCTTACCGGTGAAATAGAAACAGCCAACAGCTATTTAGGATATAATTATTTTTTTGAAGGCATGGTGGTTGATGGCAACAAACTTGGCCGCACATTGGGTTATCCTACAGCCAATATTATTATTCATGATGAAGATAAATTAGTGCCTGCAAACGGTATTTATGTAGCCGAAGCGGAGATTGCCGGCTTCGAGCCCGCAGCGCATAGCTCGCAGCTTCTTCAGGGTATGATGAGCATTGGTATTCGCCCAACCGTAAATGGAAAAGATCGTACAATTGAAATGAATATATTTGATTTCAATGAAGACATTTATGGGCGCATCATAAAAATTTTCGTTTGTAAATACCTGCGCATCGAAGAAAAATTTAACACGCTGGAAGAACTGGTGAGGCAGATTGATATAGACAAACAAAACAGCCTGCAATATTTTGAAAATGTTAAGAATAAGTAATAGAATGATAATCATTAAGAAGTTGTTTGGCCAGTGTTGAATATAATTAAACGTTCAGAACTGCTTAGTCTATTTTACCGCTTGCAAAGCGTCAGGGCCTGTAAGCTGATGATGATTCTCTTTATCAATTCAAACAATTCCAAAGCCGTTTTGCGCATAAGCACACAGGCGTAGTAATGGCTGATTTAACAATTTTATTGACACCATTACTTTTATCTTCACGCGTTATAAAATTCAATGAATGAATAAATTTTTATTAGGTTTAAACATTGTTCTGTTATTGGCAGTTGCTTATTTGTTTTATGCTTTTTATAATAATAAGTCAGCGAACACAGCCGTAATTCCTCCCAAACATGATTCAACTGATTTGAATTTTAAAATAGCTTATTTCGATATAGATTCAATTGACAAAAACTATGTTTTTGCCAAAGAAACCCGTGATTATCTTAAAGGAAAGAATGATGCAGTGGAAGCGAAGCTTAATAAAATTAAGCAGGATTATATGGCCAAAGTAAATGAATATAATAAACGCGGCGCTACCTTATCTCAAACAGAGCAAAGCCAGATGCAGGAAGACCTTGCACGCCTGGATAATTATTATGCACAGCAACAGCAAAGTTTAAGTCAGGATTTCCAGGGTGAATACATGCAGAAGATGCTTGAGCTTAAGAATAAGATACAGGCTTTCTTAAAAACATACAGTGCACAAAGAGGTTACACTTATGTTTTTGCCACGAGCGGTGATGACAATGTTATCTATTACAAAGATTCAGTTAGAAATATTACTAATGAAATAGTAAGGCGGCTGAATGATGAATACGCTGCAAGCAAGAAAAAATAACACAGGTTTTTATATATCATTGTAAGTCCCGCCTTGTGCGGGATTTTTTTTATACAGGGCAGTCATTATTTGATTATTACCAAGTCGAAAAATGGTTTTACATTTCAGTAAATAATTTTCAAATATCCATGCTTAAAATTGCTGCAACATTGTATATGCTTGGTATAATTATACCGGCATTCTCTCAATCCAATAAAATGGATTTTGAACAGTATGATCCTGTTTCAACCTTGGTTGTGCCGGAGCATAAATTAACCAAAGCTAAATATCCTTTTATTGATGTGCATAATCATCAGTGGAATATGGGCAATGGCAGCCTGGATGGTTTAATAAAAGATATGGATAGCCTTAACCTGCAGGTAATGGTTAATCTCAGCGGTGGTAATGGCAACAGGCTAAAGCAAATGATTGATAATGTAAACACACAATATCCAAAACGTTTTATAGTTTTTGCCAACATCAATTTTGATAATGTTGGTGCTCCCGGCTGGACGGAGAAAGCTGTGCAGCAACTGGAAGCAGATGTGCGCAATGGCGCCAATGGGTTAAAGATATTTAAGAACCTGGGCTTTTCTGTAAATGATGTTTCAGGCAAACGTGTTACGATTGATGATCCAAGGCTGGATGCTATATGGGAGAAATGCGGCCAATTAAAAATACCCGTGCTTATTCATACAGCAGACCCTGCACCTTTCTGGCAACCTATGGATGAACATAATGAGCGCTGGCTTGAATTAAAAACACATCCCGGCCGCAAAAGAAGCGATACCGATCCTGCGCCCTGGCAAACGCTGATAAATGAACAGCATAATATGTTTAAGAAACATCCTAACACAACATTTATTGCGGCGCATTTTGGCTGGTATGCCAATGATCTTGCAAAGCTTGATTCATTGCTTACTGCATTACCAAATGTAGTAGTTGAGTTTGGCGCTGTTATAGCGGAGCTTGGCCGCCAGCCCAGGGCAGCAAAAGCCTTTTTTACGAAATACCAGGACAGGATTTTATTTGGCAAAGACAGTTGGGTGCCTTCGGAATATGCAACCTATTTCCGGGTGCTGGAAACAGAAGATGAATATTTTCCGTATCACAAAAAATACCATGCATTCTGGCGTATGTATGGCATGGGTTTGCCTGACGATATTTTAAAGAAAGTGTATTATAAGAATGCTTTAAGGATAGTGCCGGGTATAGATAAATCGCAGTTCCCTGAAGATTGAAGAGATATTAGGTCAGAGAAGCCGTATCAAATTTTTATAAAGTTTGAATTTATCATCAACAGTAATAATAGTCATATTTTCATTAATAGCAGTTGCAATCAGCATTCGGTCAAAGGGGTTTTTATGATTACCAATAAATGGAAGCATAGTATAAGTTATTAAATGTTTATTTGCTATTGGAAGCATTGAAAAACCATTGTTCCTTACATGGTACATAAAATCATGAAGTGAAATATTAAAACCCGGTAGTTTACCAATATTGATTTTTATCGCTATTTCTATAAAGCTCAATTGACTTACAATTTTCTCATTGCGGGTATCAGCCAATATTGATTTATGAAAAGAAGTGAGGGACTTATTATTTTCAAGCACCCAAATTAAAATGTGTGTATCAAGCAGGATTTTCATTGGGGCTCATATTCCTGAAATTCGTCCAAAGGGTCATCAAAATTTTCCGGTACAGCTATTTTCCCTGCGAGGGAGCCAAATTTAATTTCATTCTTTTTTAAAGAAATATTATTATCTGCGTTATCTGGAAATATAACAGACACAGGAACATTCTCCTGCGTTGGCGCAGGTTCCTGCAATTTTACATTCCCGTTTTCATATTTTGCTTTTACAACAATAGACATCTCAAACGCTTTTATGCAATTTACTTAAAAACCTGTTAGTATATTGCATCATATACCTAACTTTCTGTTACTCCTTATTCGAATAATAATTATAGTCCTTTAGCAGTATCTCTAAAAACTCTACCGGTTCAACATATTCGGTAATACTTAAAACGTTTCGGATTTTATCGCTAAGCCTTGCAGCCACATCAAAATTCCTGTAACGTATGCTGTTGTTTAATACGCCTTTAATCGTATTCATATCGCGGTCGCTTAAACGCATCACCTGCGGAAAGCGGGGCTTGTATGCATCTTCCACTTCAAGAAAAACCGTATCATCAATATCTGTTTCAATCTTTGTTTTAATCACCAGCGTGCCCGCCGCCATATCCCCCAAACGCTGATTTTTTTTACTCATTATGGTAGTTAATAGCCCGGCCAGCCCCAATGAAAAAACCAGGTCAAAAGGCCGCGTAAGCCAGCGTATCAGATATTGATGTAATGCAGGCCTGCCGCCATTTTCACCAATCACTTTTATGTTCATCAGCTTCTTCCCGATGCTTTGCCCGTTCATTATAATTTCAAAGAATAAATGATATAATAATATGGGCAGCAAAAACAAAAGGTACAGGGCATTCGTATTGTACAGCAGCGGCAGGTTATTGCCTGAATTGTGCGATGGCATTATTGCCCGCAACACATACATCATAATATTGTAATAGACTATGAGAATGCAAATATCAATCGCCCACGCAAAAAGCCTTTTATGAAACTCCGGTGTTTCAAAATCGAGCTCTATATTAAAGCTTGTGGGAATTTTTATTTTTTCCATAAACAATTGGCGGAAAGATAAACTAATTCTAATTTCCGCACCCAAACGTCAGAACCATTGAGGGAAGCCCTTTTTATAAAACGCAACCGCAATCGCTGGAAACAGATACAGGATAATCCAAGCAATCATCCTGATGAAATGGCGCAGGAGTTTACGCAACTGGTGGAAGATCTCGGTTACAGTAAAACGTTTTATCCTGTAAGTAAAACAACACAGTACTTAAACGGAATGGCGGCCAGGAAATACCTCGCCATTTATCAAAACAAAAAAGAAAGCACCAACCGTATCATTCGTTTCTTTAAATATACGCTGCCGTTAATTATTGCAAAACATCACCGCGTATTACTCATCAGTTTTTGCCTTTTTATTTTGTTTGTGGCTATTGGCTTTTTCTCTGCAAAAAACGACGAAGCCTTTGTGCGCCGCATTCTTGGCGATGCGTATGTTGATATGACGCAGCAGAATATAAAAGACGGCCATCCTTTTGGCGTGTATGGCTATGGCAATGAATTCCTTTCCTTCATCTACATTTTTATCAATAATGTAAAAGTATCGTTGTATGAATTTGGCGGCGGCATTCTCTTTGGATATTTTACCGTAACAAGCCTTATACAAAATTCTGTTATGGTAGGCGCATTTGAATATATGTTTTATAACAATGGTTTGCTGCAGGATAGTTTGCTTACCATCATGCTGCATGGCACGCTGGAGCTTTCCACTTTTGTTATTGCAGCAGCATCGGGGCTGGTGCTTGCCAAAAGCTGGCTTTTTCCAGGCACCATCAAACGCATTGATGCATTAAAGCAAGGTGCAAAAGAAGGGCTTATCATCGCCCTGTCAAACATTCCCATGCTTTTTATTGCCGCTTTTTTTGAAGGCTTCCTCACACGCCATACCGATATGCCTTTGTGGTTAAAGCTGCTCATCATCACACTTTCGCTTGTTATTGTAGTGGGCTATTTTATTGTTTATCCCATTCGCCTCAAACGAAAATTAAATGCCGCTGATTTATAAATGTTGCTGCGCAAAATTTTGATATTATTTTTTGGGTTACCGGCATCGCGGCTTTGTGGCATCACGGTTGCGTCGCAACACTTCGGCAGTAATATCATTGTGCGGCTATCGCTTCACAGTTTTAGCTCTTCTATAAAATATGCACTAACATCATGTTGCCTGTTTTTAATAACACAAACAGCTTACACGCAGCTTGATTCAAACTATGTTGATACCGTCAGTATGCAGCATATTGATACAGTTGTGCAGGGTGGCGAAACAGTAACCTACAATGATGAGGATGATGGTTATGTTGATACAACCGTCAAACATATTTACGATACTTCTCAATATTTTTTCAACTGGAAGCCAGGTGCTTCAGAGCCATTTGTCAAAGAAAAAATTGCGCAGCGCGGGCTGGCTGATGCTGCGGTAGATGAGTTTAAGCAAGATGAAGACTTCTGGTATATTCCTGCCATTGAAAAATTAGAAACGCGTTTAAAAAATGATCCTAAGTTTCGCGACAGCTTATTAAACGCACACAACCGAGAACTGGTTGATGAACGGCAGAAAAGCATCCTTTATCAGCCCTGGTTCAATAACCTGTTATGGATTATTATGATCGGCATTTTTGCAGCGGCTATTATTTATTTCCTTGTGCAGAATAAGGTGAATATTTTTTCCGGGAATGCAGCTTCAGCAGCCGGTGAAAATAATGAAGACGGGCATGAAGATATTTTCAGCCTGTCTTATACAAAGCTTATTCAAAATGCGGAAAAGCAAAATGACTATCGTGTTGCTATTCGTTTAATGTTTCTGCAAACCTTAAAGCTTTTGAGTGATGTAAACGCTATACAATACCAGCCCGATTACACTGATCAGCATTACCTGCAGCAACTATATGCATCTAAGTATTATGACGATTTTTTTAAAGTTATGCATAGTTATGAATACGCATGGTTCGGCAAATTTGATATAGCAGCAGAACGTTATGCAGTTATTAAAAACGAGTTTATAAAACTTCAAAACAGGATCAGGTAACGCGGCCTGGCGCTTCAAAGACGACAGGCTTGCAGCAGCATGAAAAACTTTTTTTTATACATATCATTCTTTCTTGTAACAATCAGTTTATGTTCCTGCGGCAGGCTGCATAAATTCAACGATACCATTACACTTAAACGTACGGATAAAATACCGTATGGAACGTATGTAGCTTACCAGTTGCTGCAAAAAGAGTTTCCACATGCACGCATAGAAACCAACCGGTATGCGCCTGCTTACTGGCAAAATCTTACCAGCGATTCAACCAAACAGGTTTTAATAATTGTAACAAAAACATTTGAGCCTTCAGAAGAAGACCTTGATTATTTAACCGGTTTTGTTCAAAAAGGCAATTATGTATTCATTTCTGCATTGCAATACACACGCAATGCTGTAAAATTTTTTAATCTCAGGTCACACAAACATTTTAATTATTACGGGCTTGCATTGGGCGTGCATGGCCCATTCAATCCTTTTGATTCTGTTGCGGTAACCCTTGACTCATCTGCTTTTGAAAAACCGCTTTCATGGCAATATCCCGGTGCTGATTTTGCCAATGAGTTTTCAGGCACAGACAGCAATTTTTCTTTTCACTTAGGCTATTCGTCGGCTAACCTGCCCAACCTGGTTGCCGTTAATTCTATTGATGGTAAATTCTTTATTCACAGCGCGCCATTTACTTTTACCAATTTCTTTTTATTGTATGAAAATAACAGGCAATATTTTGAAAAGCTGATGCGCCTGTTCCCCGATGATACCAAAAAAATTGTTTGGGATGAATATTATTTGAATCATTACTACAATCAAAACCCGCAGCAAAAGCAGGGTGTTTTATCTGTTATATTAAAGTATGAAAATTTCAGGTGGGCTTTTTGGGTAGCATTGCTTTTGTTAAGCCTGTATCTGGTTACTGAAGTAAAGCGCCGGCAACGTATTATTCCTGTTCATGCAAAACCTAAAAATGATTCGCTTGAATTTGTTACAACCATTGGCGAATTATATTATGAAAAGGGAGATCATAAAAATCTTGCAAAAAAGTTAACTCAATATTTTTTAGATTATGTGCGTAACCGTTATAAAATTGCAACATCAGAAATTAATGATGCATTTGCGCAACAGCTTGCTATAAAATCGGGCAAACCTGCTGATGATATAAAACAACTTATTGATGTAATACATACAATAAATTTAAGCGACAGCATTACTCAAAAACAATTGATGAATTATTACGAATTGCTGGAGCAATTTTAGACAACAGTTTAACCTGCTAAATGCAGTTAATAATTAAAGATTAAATTTGAATTGCTTTATTAAGATTTTTTGCCATGAATATTTTTGAAGTTTTATATAATGAAGTAATTTCCTTTTTGGGTATCGGCCATGTGGTTGAAGTTGTAAAAAGCGGTGATTACAGCAGCCTGCTTACATTCAACGGGATACTTTCGGTAATATCACCATTCATTCCTTTCCTGTTAATTATAGAAATTATAAGGGCGCTTGTTTACAAGAAGTTTAAGATTGACGATTACCGCATTCCTTTTTTCATTTTTGTAGCCAACAGGTTTATATCAAGGTTTATTTCCATCGCCATGGTGGCGCTCTGCATTGGGCTATTTGAAAAGTATTCCATTTTTAAAACAACTTTCACCTGGTACTGGTTTATTTACGGTTATATTATCTGGGAGTTTTCTCATTTTATTTATCATTTCCTGGCACATAAAGTAAGAATATTGTGGTGCCTGCATTCTACACACCATGCGCCTGAAAACATGAACCTTTCTGTAACGTATGCCCACTTTTTCCTGGAAGCGCCGTATGCTGATTTTATAAGAACAACCATTTGCATTTTACTTGGCGTGAATGCACCCATGCTGTTTTTTATAATGTTTATTGATGGAACCTGGGGCGCATTTATTCATGTGGGTGAAAACATTTTAAAAGATGCAAGGCTTGGCTTTTTTAATAAGATTATTCTTACGCCATCGCATCACCGCGTGCACCATGCACGGAATGTGGAATATATGGACACCAATTTCTGCAACCTGCTGAATATATGGGATAAAGTTTTTGGAACATTTCAATATGAAAAGAAAGAATTGCCCATTGAATACGGCATAACCAGGCCTATGAACCCGCGCAATTTCTGGGATGTTTATTTTGGGGAGATATATTACCTGGCAAAAGATGTGTGGCATGCGCCGGGCATAAAAAATAAATTCCTTTACATTATAATGCCGCCAGGCTGGAGCCATACCGGTGAACATAAAACCGCAAGGGCTGAGAAAAGAAAGCTGAAAGAAAAGATCACTGTAAAGAAAATAGATGAAATTGAAGTGGCAGCAGAAGCCTGATTTTTAAACCACAAAGACCCGAATACACCGGGATTTATTCTTTGTGCAGCTTTATGCCATTGTGCTTTCGTGGTTTAAAAAATGGTGGTGAATTATTTTAAATCAAGGTTTCGCACTTCGCCTTTGCCATTGGTAACTGTTACATTCTCAATCTTATCATTAATTATTATAAACCTTGATGACTGCGAAAGGAAAGAAGTGCCATAATAAAATTCCATTTTTTGTACAGCGCCGTTTTTATAATGAATAAGTGCACTTATATCGTCAGGCTTCATTTTTATAATCTGTTGATTGTTTCTAAGCTGAAACAATTTCATATAATCTGAATGCTGGCTTGCTGCAACAAGATAATGGCCGTTTGCACCCTGCAATTTCACCAGCGCTTTACCATCTCCCGGCACGTAGATGCCGCTTTGCAATATTGATAATGGCTGAAAATTCCCTTTGCCATCACCTTTCAGCAATAGCCCGTTCAAGGCATCGTAACGGCCAATGCTCAGCTCGGTTCCAAAATCGTTTCCGTTTATTAAAAAATCCAGGTTGCCATCGCCATCAAAATCATCTGCTATCATTCCGTTCACAACCGAAAACTGCGCCTGTATTGGCAAAGGAAGAATAGTGAATTTTCCATTGCCGTCATTTCTTATATAGCAGGAAGCCATTTCTGTTGCTTTTAAACGCAATGCATCTTTGCGCATAGCCGCAGGAATAACGCTATCCATGGTGGCTGTTGCATAAGATTTATAACTTGTAAATTTTCGTTTGGCTGTAACCATTTCCCGTATCATATCATCTCTGCCGGGCACGGGGAATTCTTTCTTTTCACCATTTAACGTGGCGGGTAAAAAAAGAGAGGGGATGGCATTATAATTGCCGTTGCCTTCAAAATCTTTAGCCGTTATATAAACAGGATATTTATCACTTGCGCGGTATAAAGTATTCAGGCCAACATTGCCAACTATATAATCTGTGCGGCCTGTGTGCCTGAAATCGCCGGCAACAATAGAGTTCCACCAGCCTGTTTTGCCGGCAATACCAGATGCTTGTGTTACGTTGTTGAATTTACCATTTTCATTTCTTAAAAAAGTTATGGGCATCCATTCGCCAACGAGTATAAGATCTGTTTTGCCGTCGTTATCAAAATCTGAAAATAAGGCATCGCTTACCAAACCAATGTTTTTTAAACCAGGCGCCACCTCATCTGTTACATCTGTAAATTTTGCTTTATTATTTTTTGAATCGTTCCTGAAAATAAAACTGCTTACGGCTTTGGGATACTGCCAGGGTTCAACCCGTCCTGAAACAAACAGATCAGGTTTGCCATCGTTATTATAATCAAAAGCACGAACGCAAAATTTGCTTGTATAATTTCTGGGCAGGGCAGAACTGTCTTCTTTAAAATTACCGTTGCCATCGTTTATAAAAAGCCTGTCCTGGTAATTAATACTGCCGGGACTGAATTGATACCCGCCACTGGCAATATACACATCGGGTTTATTATCGCCGTTCGCATCAAAGATTAAAACGCCTTCATCTTTACTGCTGTTGAAATTGCGGAATGAGGATAACAGGTTGCGTTGTATAAACCTGCCATCCTGCTGCTGCAGCAATACTTGTGCACGATTGAAGTTGCCGCCAACAATAATATCATCCAAACCATTATCATCAATATCAGCGGCGGCAAGCGCTGGTGAATATTGCGATAGTTTATGCGGTAATAATTTTTGAATATTAAAATCGATAAAATCTGCTTCAGTATGCTTATAAGTAATACCCGCTGTTTTGGTGATTTCTTTAAATAAAGAATTTGTATCGGTTAATACCGGTTGAAAAATATCGGGCTGTGCATCTTTTATATCAACAGTAATGGCTTGGTTTGTTTTTATATGGGTTAATATTTGCCGGGTATTTGCATCCCATCTTATAACCACAGAATCGATAAGGGTAATATTACCTAACCCAAAATGCGCCGTATTTTGAATGGTTGATAAATAGCCCCTGTAAGGATTATTTTCATACGCCTGTTTTTTTCCCTGGTAATAAATGGTTGCCATAGCGCCAAAGCCATTAATATTTTGCAGGCCGCCTTTAAATTTTATTTGCAGAAAACGGGCCGCCGTGTCTTTATCCTTCACTGTATTGCGATACAGTAATGCTTTGCCGTTAATATCATTTATCACCATATCCATTGCACCATCATTATCAAAATCTGCATAGGCTGCACCATTGGAATAAGTTGGCGCAAGCAGCCCCCAGTTGTTGGTTGCATCGGTGAAACTAAGATCGCCGTTATTGCGGTAGGCATAATTATGTATTTTGATTTGTGGTATCTGCGCCAGCACATCTTTTTTAGATGCCAGCCCCGCAGCATCTTTGCGGTAGCTTATAAAATCGCGGTCGCTTACATCTTTTGGAAAGCCATTTGTAATGATGATATCGCGAAAGCCATCGTTGTCAAAATCGGCCACCAGCGGTGTCCAGCTCCAGTCGGTTTGTGCAATACCGGTTAAAAAGCCTATCTCGCTGAATGCAGGCCTGCCCACACTATCTCCTTCTTTTAAAATGGGGCCCTGGTTAAGCTGTAAAGTATTGCGTACATATTGATACTGGTATCCGAAAGCTTCAAAGTTTTGCAGGGTCATATAGCTTCCTGCATTCAGCATCATCTTTTTCCTGAAGTTATCTTCGGGGTTCATATCCAGTTCAATTACATCTGGCAGGCCATCATTATTAATGTCTGCAATATCCTGCCCCATTGAATTGAAAGATGTATGTTTAAAGTATTCCTGAGACCTTTCAGAAAAAGTACCATTTTGGTTATTTATGTAGAGAAGATTGCTTGATATAAAATCATCTGCAACATAAATATCTTTCCAGCCATCATTATTAATATCGCAAATGGTGGCGCCATGGCCAAAGCCCGAATATATAATGCCCGCCTGTTCTGAAACATCATGAAAAACAGGATGCTTTAAGGTTGCATTCATGTCGTTACGGTAAAGCCTTCCTTTACTCGATGCTTCAGGAACTATATTGTTGCGCTGTGTAAAAACAGACTGGTCGTAACCGGTTGAAGCCTCGTTTACGGTAAGGTACATATCGAGGTCGCCGTCATTATCATAATCGAAAAATGCGGCCATGGTAGATTGTACGTTAACGTTTAATCCATACGCTGCCGCCATGTCTTTAAAATGCGGAGTACCATTTTTATCTATACCCTGGTTAACATATAAAATATTACATCTTCTTGATGAATCTTTATAGATGGTGTTGCATATATAAATATCTTCCAATCCATCGTTGTTTATATCAACAACAGCCACACCTCTTGCCCATCGGCCCATACCATCAACGCCGGCTTCGTTTGTAATATCCTTAAACTTAAAACCGCCGGTGTTTAAGTAAAGTTTGGAAGAAACCATGTTGCCGGTAAAATAAATATCCTGTAAACCGTCATTATTAAAATCGCCAATGCCAACACCGCCGCCATTATAAATATTTACCACATCAAGCGGGTTAATGGAATCGCTTTCCGTTACTTCATTATTAAAGTTGATACCGGATTGGGAAGATGGTATTTCTTCAAACAATGTATTGGTTTTGTTATTGCATGAGACGAACCATAATAAGATGAATCCGGACAATAATAATTTACGCAATTGCATAACAACTAAACCTATTTGAATTGAAGTAAAGATGAAATAAGTTTTATAATTAAAAAGGGTTTCGCAAGAAACCCTTTTTAAAATTTTATTGCTGAGGTTTTAATAACCCGGATTTTGAGTAAGGTTGGGGTTTAATGCCCTTGCGCCTTGCGGTATGGGCAGCAGTAAATTGTTGGGCGTAATAGCGGTGTTATATAAACCGTGTTTTTGTCCATCATGCGTTGGGCCCGGTGCAGGATTTGGAACAGGATCATAGTTGCCTTCTTTGGCGCCGTTTATCCTGTTGATAAACTCAACTGCTTCGTCTGTGCCAGCCCTGCAGATATCATAAAAGGTAGAATACTCACCTGTAAGTTCATGCCTGTATTCGCTCAATACCATTTGAAGAGGATCGGTGATCTGCTGGCCTGCAGTGCCATCATAATTAGCGCTGTCTTTCATTATGGCCGGTGCTGTTCCGCCCCATGCCCTGTCGCGTACTAATTTTAAATCAGCCATTGCGCCGGAAACATCGCCTGTACGAACTTTGCATTCTGCCCTGCTTAACAGCACTTCTGCGTAACGCATTAATATCTGGTTCTGGTCTCCGAAAATATGTGCAGTATTATCGCTTGGGTTGTTATAGTTTCCGGTAAGGTTGGGGTCTCTCCATTTTTTTGCACAAAAATACCCGGTGCGCCCATTATCATCGCCATACCAGGGACGGGTTAATGTGCCTACTGTGTTTAAAATGGTACCGTTATCTGCCGTATAAGTTGGGTTGCCTGAAGCAAACCCGGCTACTACAGGAGGATAGCCTTTTATCCCGCCCCATTTGGCAACGATTCCGGGGCTTACCAACTGATCGCCGGGGCCAACAATAGTGAGCAGCTTGCGCTTGTCACCTTCCTGGAAAGAGTTCCATAATGCGGGGTTGCCATAATCGTAACCTTGTTGTGTTATTTCGTTTGGCCAGCTAAAGCTATCTATCCAGCCAAGTTCTGCGCCTGGTGGTTGCCAGCTTCCACCCCAATCCTGCGGATCGCCCGGCTTTAAATAAAACTGCACCTCAAAAATTGACTCATCATTGTTTTGATGGTCGTATTCATGCACATCTGCAAAATTCGGCAACAGGTGGTAGTTGTTAAATTCAGGATTATTGAAAGCGGCCAAAGCGCCTTCATAATCTTTCAGCCACATACGTGCAGCGCCTTCATAAGCATAGGCTGCGCCTTTGGTTGCCCTTCCTAAATCGGCTGCTGACAACTGAGTTTTTGATAACAATAAATTTTCAGCCTGCTGCATATCAGATACTACCTGCTGGAAAACGGAGTCCCGGGAATCTCTTGGCCTTAGGCCAAGATTCAAAGCGCCTGTGGTATCTGTTTCTAACGGTACGCCGCCAAAAGAAGCAGCCAGGTAATAGTAAGTCATGCCTCTCAGAAAGAAAGCTTCCCCTCTTAAACGGCTGGCTAAGGCGGGGTCAATTACACCGTCTGTTTCAGCCTGGGTAATAACCCGGAATACAGAGTTTGCCCTGGCAATACCAATATAAGACTGGTCCCAGAAGGTAATAAGCCCGAGAAAAGATGCCGGGATTTGGTAGTTGTTCCAAAACACATCTGCGCCCCAGTTAAAGAAGTCATGCGTTCCAAAATTGGCCCTGTACCAAATACATTTTTTAAGCAAATCGCTATTTTGATAAGTATCATAAATAGCATTCACCAATGCAATTACCTGCTCAGGCTTGCTGGCGGCAGCATCGGGAGAAATGCCAAACGTATTGGTTTGGTTTAAAAAGCTTTTATTACAAGCCAGTGGTATAACTGCGCAGGGCAGAACTATAAAACAGATTATGATGATTATTTTGCTCCTTTTCATATCGCTTAATTTGGCCTTTATTAAAATGTTACATTTAATCCGAAAGAAAAATACCTGGATGACGGATAGGTTCCGGCATCAACGCCGTTTTGTGTGGCGTTGCCGCCCTGGATGCCTATTTCCGGGTCAAGCCCGCTGTACTTGCTAATAAAAAACAGGTTTTGAGAAGATATATATAGCCTTGTTTTTGTTATGGCAAACCTGCCCAGCCAGCTTTCGGGGAATGTATAACCGATGGAAACGTTTTTCAATTTCACGAAACTCCCATCTTCAATCCACACGTTTGATGGAACGTTGTTAAGCGAACTGTTATCGCCGCCATTACCAACAGCCCTTGCGTACCGGTTAGACGGATTATCTGGCGTCCAGTGATTTTTATAATATGCTTCGCTAACATTCTGTGCGCCTTCCGAACCTCTTTTGGCAAAGCTTTCGAGGTTGCTTTCCACATAGTTCAATATTTTGTTTCCAAAAGAACCATAGAAATATATATTAATATCCCATCCCTTGTAGCTGGCGTCGAGATTAAGGCCGCCGAAGAATTTTGGCTGAGGGTTACCAATAGGGCCCCTGTCATCATCATTTACAATACCATCGCCGGTTATATCTGCAAAATAGCGGTCGCCAGGCCGTGCAACAGTTCCAGGGCGATAAATGCCGCCGGGCGCTTTTGCATTTAATGCGTCAATTTGCTCCTGCGATTGGTATATGCCGATGGCTTTATATCCAAAAAATTCTCCCACAGGTTTTCCAACATAAGAGCGGGAGAATTCGTTCCATTCCTGGAAGCCGTTTAAGTTTAAGCCACCGAAATTGGTTACGAAATCAGTTCCCGATGTAATGCTCGTAAGCTTATTTTTAATGGTAGTTAATGTTACACCTGCGCCATAACGAAAATCTTTACCCGCACTGCCGTTATAATTTAAAGCAAACTCCCAGCCCCTGTTATTCATGCTGCCCACATTGCGGGTAATATTGGAATAGCCAGTTTGTGCAGGAGATTTGAGCCTTAATAAAAAGTCTTTTGAATCGCGGTTAAACCAGTCGGCGGTAAAGGTTAAGGCGCCATTTAAGAAAGCGGCATCCAAACCAATATCCGTTTGCTTATCTGTTTCCCATTTCAGGGTAGGATTGGCCGGCTGAACCTGGGCAATACCATTTTGGTATATTTTATTAAACGGATAGCCAAGGTTATCACGTGGGTTACCTGCTGCGTCGGGGCCGTTTACATTGGAAGCATAATTGCCCGCATATAATGACTGGTATTGGAAAAGGCCTATTGGCGATTCATTTCCCACCTCGCCATAACTTGCCCTGATTTTTAAGTCTGAAATCCATCTGGCATCTTTCAGGAATGATTCATTTTTTACCCGCCATCCGATAGCCGCAGATGGGAATGTGCCGTACTTATGTCCTGTGTCAAACTTGGAAGAACCGTCCCTTCTTATGGTTGCTGTCAGCATATATTTATCTGCAAACTGGTAGGTTATTCTTGCAAATTCTGAAGCCAGTGTATAAATATTCTGGCCGTTCCCGGTATTGGTGCCGGGTATATTTGCGTCAAGCACAAGGTTGGAAACCAGCGATAGGTCCCGTGTTACACTGTTTGGTGGAATACCGCCGCCGCCCATGCCGGTCCAGGTATTTTTTTGGGCAGAAATACCACCTACGAAATTGATGGTGTGCGAGCCAAAGGTTTTATCGTACGATATGGTATTCTCCCACAGCCATTCAAATGTTTTGCTGGACGTTTGATGATAGTTGGCCGGTGTAACAATGGTTCCGGGATATTGCAGGCTGGCCCTGTTATCTTCCGGCTGAAGATAAAAACCGGTGTAGTTGCTCACATTTGCGCCCACATTGGTTTTAATTTTCAGGCCGTCGTAAATGGTTGCTTCCAGGGAAGAAGTGGCTAAAATATAATTGGTTTCATTTTGGTATTGGTTGTTCTCGATAGAATAAACCGGGTTGCCAAATGCTTTTACATTAGAGTTGATGGGGTTATAAAAACCATAATTGCCGTTAGCATCTTTAATCTGGGTGGTAAGCCTGCTGCCGCTATCCATGGTAGGAGGGTTTATGGCTAACTGAAAAAGGCCGTTGGTACCGGAACCCAGCGCTGTATTGGAATTCTGGTAAGTGTACTTAACGCTGGTTGATGATTTTAACCAGCTTGTGGCCTGGTAATCGAGGTTGAGGTTAAGCGTATATCTCTTGAAATAAGATGCCAGTACAATACCTTTTTGATCGTAATAGCCAAAAGACATGGCGGCCTGCACCTTATCGCTGCCACCCCGTATGCCTATGGTATAATTTTGAGTTAAGCCGGTTCTGTAAACAGCATCCTGCCAGTCAACATTATGCAACTGGTCCGGCGTATGCCATATAGGTAACCCGGTATAAGTGCCGGTTAAATCTGCCTCTTCCACTTCGTTGGAAAGCGTAGCCCAATCCCGGGCATTTAAAAGATTATATTCTTTTGGTTTGGTTTGGGTTGAAGCAAGGGCATCTACAGATACCTGCATCTTGCCTTTTGATCCTTTTTTAGTAGTAATAATTACCACGCCATTGGCGGCGCGGATACCATAAATGGCTGTTGCCGATGCGTCTTTCAGCACATCAATGCTGGCAATATCATTAGGATTGATGTTATTGATGCCGCCGGTTGTTGGATAACCATCCACAACATATAAAGGAGAATTACCACCACTGGCAAGGCTGCCAATACCCCTTATCATCACACTAACATTACCGCCGGGCGCCGCATCGTTATTTATTATCTGAACGCCGGGCGCCCTTCCCTGCATGGCCTGGTCTAAAGTGGTCACGGGCACTTTTTCAATGGTAGCAGCACTTATACTGGCAATGGAACCCGTAACGTCTTTACGTTTTTGCGTGCCATAACCTACCACCACCACCTGTTCAAGCGATTGTGTGCCTGAAATAAGATGAACGGTAATATTGGTTTGGTTGCCCACCGGCACTTCCTGTGTGGCATAGCCAATGGCGCTTATTACTAAAATTGCATTGGGCGCAGCCGTAATTTTAAAATTGCCGTTATCGTCCGCGGCTACGGCTGCTTTGCCGCCTTTAACAGCAATGGTAGCGCCCGAGACGGCACTGTCGCTTTCATTGGACGTGATTTTGCCGCTTACCTGTGTGCTTTGGGCATTTACCGTTGTGGTGCTGAGTATAAGTAACAATAATAGCAGATGCGTTAGCTTACCCGCATAACGGTTCCTGAGAAAACGTATTTGTATCATACCGAAATGTTTGCAGTTTTAGTATTGCCTGCTGGCATAAATAAAATTGTGCTGTGATTGCCTTCAGTTTTTATGTGGCAATACAGTGTTTTTCGAATACAGATTTCTTAAATGAATTGGCAAAAACAGGAGCGCATTCGTAAATTAAATCAACGCTCTATGCAATCAATAACATAATACAAGCCCTGGTTTGTCAATTATAATACAAGCTAAAACACTATAAATTTAGTGCAAACTAATAATAAATAACACAAGAAATGATAACAGGCATAATTATTTTATGCAATCGGTGCCGGAAGCATTTGTATGAACTGGCGGCGGCGTTTTTCCTGGCTTAATTTTAATTGATTACCCGCCTTTTTTACCCGCATGTTTAATGCTTACATAGTCCCTCGGTGTAATGCCAAATTGTTTTAAAAAGCTTCTTCCAAAATTGGTTTGCGAATTATAGCCTACCATTTCGGCTACTTCATAAATTTTATAATTGCCTTCAGCCAGCAATTCGGCTGCTTTTTTTAAACGGGCAAGATTGATAAGTTCATTCGGTGTAAGATCGGACACCAGTTTTATTTTGCGGTAAAAGGTTGGCCGGCTCATATTCATTTTGCGGGCAAGCTGCTCCACATCAAGCGATGCATTTTCAATATTGGCATAAATAATATTGTTCAGCTCTTCCAGGAATTCTTCATCGGCTTTTGAATGTGCCATGCTTTTTATGTGCACCAGCGGCGAATTGGCAAAATGTTCTTTTATTTTATTGCGGTTAATGAGCAGGTTGGCTACCTGCACCTGCAGGTATTCGGGCGAAAATGGTTTTTCAATATAGGCATCGGCGCCATGTTCAAGCCCTTCTATTTTTGATTGTAATGTATTTTTTGCCGTAAGCAAAATAACCGGTATGTGACTGAAATCGATGTTGGTCTTTATTTCGCGGCAAAGCTGAAAGCCGTCCATTACAGGCATCATAACATCACTTATTACAAGATGCACGTTTTCTGTATTCAATATATCTAAAGCCTGCTTACCGTTTAAAGCTGTTAATACGATGTATTTATCACTCAAATCATTGGAAATAAATTCCAGTATGTCCTCATGATCATCAACCAATAAAATAACCGGGTTCATCAAGATTTTTAATTTTCAGAAGGTTCAGCAATCAGGTTTATACAATTTTCAATAAGCTGTTTAATACTCAGATAAATCGTGCTGGTTCAGCGGCAGCACCAGCACAAAAACATTCATTTGTAAATCGCCTTCTTTCATATATAACCTGCCTTTATGCAGCGCTGCCAGCGAACGGGACAGCGCAAGCCCAATACCACTGCCTATATGGTGCCTGGTTTTTTCAATGCGGAAAAAAGGTTCAAACACTTTTTCTTTTAATTCTTCAGGAATAACATAACCATCGTTTTCTATTTCTATTACCATATTTGCAGCGTGCGGGGCCACAGGCAGTAACCGAAGCCTCACCTTTTTTTCAGCGTATTTTATGGCATTGTTAAGTAAGTTACTTAAAATTTTATTCAGCGCTTCTTCATCTGCATAGGTATATACAATTTGTGTTGGCAAAACAAGTTTATATTCAATATTTCGCGGCTCTGCAATGGTTTGAAAATTTGTATAAATATCATCAAGCAAAGCGTTAATATTAATCTTTAAGAAATTTAAACTAAAACCCTTGGTTTCTGTTTTCCTGAAATCAAGCAATTCGTTTGTGAGGTCAACAAGCCTGTTTGTATTTTTCTCCATCGTTTTTAAATAGACATCTGCATTCTTCATATCTGTTGCATGCTTCATCAACTTTTCCATGGGCGCTTTTATTAGAGTAAGCAGTGTGCGAATTTCATGCGCCACATTTGTAAAGAATTCAATTTTTGCCTGGTATATTTCTTTTTCTTTTTCATGCTCCATTAATTCAATCTTTCTTTTATTTTTTTCTACCTGCCTGTTATGATACATGCGCATAAGCCAGTAAACAGTGGCGGCTATCAACAACGTATAAATTATATAAGCCCATGTTGTTGCCCAGAATGGCGGTAATATTTCAACTTCTATTTGTTGTGTATTATCGGCCCATTTGCCGCCATTGGTTGCCGCTTTTGCCCTGAACGTATAACTGCCCGGTGCAAGATTGGTGAAATAAACTTTGCGGTTGGTTTTAATGTACGTCCAGTCTTCATCAAGGCCTTCCATTTTGTAAGCATATTCAATGGTTTCAGGCGCTGTAAAAGAAAGTGCTGCAAAATCAATACTGAAGGAAGACTGGTTATAAGGTAAACTTATTTTTTTTGTGAGCGATACTGATTGATGCAGTGGTGAATTCTTCTGACCTGCCACCAGCTCTGTATTGTTTACCTGGAAGCCTGTAATATAAACGGGCGGCACATAATTGTTGTTTACAAAACTGTCCGGATTAAAAGCAATAAGCCCTTTAACGCTGCCAAAATACATTTTGCCCGTCGCATCTTTATAACCGGAGTTATAGTTAAACTGGTCAGTTAATAAGCCATTTGCTTTTGTATAAATTCTTATCAGGTTTTTATCAGGGTTAAAGCATACCAAACCTCTTGTGGTGGTCACCCATAAATTATTTTTTTCATCTTCCAGTATTTTAAACACTGTATTGCTTGGAAAGCCCTGCCCTGTTGAATAAGCCGTAAACGTTTTATCATCTTTATTTAATAAGCATAAACCGCCGCCTTCGGTGCCAATCCATATACGTTGTTTATCATCTTCAAATACGGTAGTAACGGTATTGCTGCCAATGCTGCTTTTATCTTTCGGGTTATACCTGAAATTGATGGCCTTTTCTGTTACCGGGTTATATTTATACACACCGTTGCCAAAACTAGGTATCCACAAATTGCCGTTATGATCTTCTGTTATGAAATGTGCAAAAACATAATCAGGAATTTCATTAATAAAAACAAAGCTGTCATTGGTTGCATTATACCTGTATAAGCCGCGGCTGGTGGCAAGGTAAATAGTGCCATTTTTTGTTTTATATATGCTTAAAATAAAATTGCTTTTTGGCTGAGCAGCCCCGGCGCTTGCTGAATAATGTTTTATTACTTTTTCAGATTTAATATCCATTATATCAAGCCCATGTTCAAAAGTGCCTATCCATAATTTATCGCCATCGCATAAAAGGCCATGAATATTGAAGTAAGCAATATCTGTTTTTTTACCCGTGGGCCTGAATTTTTTAAACCTGCCTGTTTGTTTATCAAACATGTTAAGGCCGCCGTCTTCCGTACCTATCCACAAGTGGCCATATTTATCTTCGCAAATTTCCCTTACCGCGTTTCCGCTTATGGCATCAGGACTGTAATCGGGAAAATATTTTTCGAATGAAAAGTATTGTTTCGGATAATAATTAATACCGCCAAAATAAGTGCCCGCCCATATTCCGCCTTCCTTGTCTTTGCAAACAGTATAAATGGCATTGTCTGAGAGTGAGTAAGGGTTGTTATAATGTTTTTGAAGATTAGAGATGCTTCCGTTGGCGCTGTTATAAATAAACAATCCTGACTCTGTGGCAATCCAATATTCATCATCAGCGCTTTGAATAATATCCCTTACATAAATGGCTGTTCTGTCTGCATTGTAAGTAATAATGTCTTTATAAGTTGTGTCTTTAATATTAAAAACTTTAAGGCCATAATTGGCAGTGCCGGCGAGTATGTTGCCTTTATTATCTGCATATATTTTTTCAATCCATTTTGTTGTTGCCGGGTTTGAATGAGAGAAGATATTATAAACAGTAAAAGCATCTGCGGCAGCATTATATTTTTTTAAATAGCCGTTAGTAGTGCCTATCCATATTGTTCCATCGGCTGATCGGCAAACCGTATTGGCATCGCCGTATTTATCATTCTTATAAACATGCACCTGCTTTGTTTTTGACATATAACATTTCAGCTCAAGCCCATCGCTGAACCAAAGATTGCCTGTTGTATCAGCAACCATTTCGCGGATAGTATTTCTTGTTTTAACCAGCTCTTCAAAATTTTCCTGCAGTTCATTATACACTGATATACCTGCAGAACTGCCGATATATATTTTTCCATGCACATCTTTATATAAGCCTCTTATAAAATTATTGTCTAATGATGTGCTGTCTTCTGCATCGTGCCTGAATGTTTTAAAATTATACCCGTCAAACCTGTTCAATCCATCTTTTGTTCCAAACCACATAAAGCCACGGTCATCCTGCACACTGCACTGCACCGTATTATTGGAAAGGCCATTTTCTACCTGGTAATGTTTAAACTGGTACGACTGGCAATAAGCGCCAGCGCTTGTAAAAAATAAAGCAATTAATATGGCAATGGTTCTTATCAAAGCAACAATTGGTTTGCATTTATGATAGTCAATAGTCCATTGTGGATACTCCATTGTCCATTGACTATTCCCATCGCGGCTAAATTATCATAACATCTCAATCAGCAAAAAACAAATTGAGATTTTTTGATGAAAGATTGATACAAATAACCAGGCATAAGTTATGAATTATAACTTTTTTTACGTTCTGAAATTGTACGCCGGCTGAAAAGGCCGTATGAAATATTGCTTGTAGTGCGAAACCAGGGTATTTAAAACAACACATAGTAAAAGAATATCTGTACATCAGCAATGTAATGTTGATGACGGTAATGTTTTGTGCAAATTGTAAGGCTGTTTATTATGCTGTATCAATAAAAATTTTATGAGAAAACAAAAATGCCTCATTAATAATTCAACATGAAAATATTGTATTGAATCACTAACTATCAAAACATGAACAAAACACAAACTGTAGTATTATGAAACAATATTTACGATTGCGCAATCAATCATTTTATTATTTAAATATTCCAAAAAGCAAGCTTGCAAAAACAGTAGCGGTTACACTGCTTGTTTTTGTTTTTGCTTTAATGCAAACGCAGGTTAATGCCCAGAACACTGTTATAACCGGACATGTTACCGATTCAACATCAAAAGCATTGCCGGGTGTTACTGTTTCCACAGATAAATCAAAAAAGTTTGCTACAACAGACAATGATGGTAACTTCTCCATTTCTGTTACCCCTGACGATAAAAGCCTGCTGTTTTCTTATGTGGGTATGTCGTCAGTTACACAAAGCCTGGGAGGACAGTCTTTCATCGAGATTGTTTTGAAACCCGATATTTCAGGCCTTAGCGATGTGGTGGTGGTAGGTTATGGCACGCAGAAAAAAGGTTCTGTTACCGGCGCTATTTCTACTATTACCAGTAAAGACATTGACCGTGTGCATGGCGGTTCAACCGTAAGCACAACACTGGCGGGCAAGCTGCCTGGGGTTACATTCAGGATGCCGGATGGCAGGCCCGGTGCTTCAGCCAATATACAGATACGTAATATGGGTAACCCATTGTATGTAATTGATGGCATACAGCAGGATGCAGGCCAGTTCAATAACCTGGCGCCCAATGATATTGAAAGTATCAGCATATTGAAAGATGCCTCTGCTGCCATATATGGTGTGCGTGGTGGTAATGGCGTTGTGGTGGTTACTACTAAAAAAGGTACAACCGGCAAGAACAATGTAAACCTTGACATGTATTATGGCTGGCAGCAATGGTTCCGCTTTCCTAAAGTGCTGAATAACTCTTACGATTATATGTATTATGTGGCCGATGCACAAATGAACAGCAACGGTACAACCAACATTACACAGGAAGAATTGGATAAATATAAACAAGGGGAAAGTGCAGGCAAACAATACAGGAGTTTCGACTGGCGCAAGTTTATTACCAGGAACAATAATGCACCGCAAAATTCAATGAACATAAACATTAATGGTGGTTCAGATAAAGTGAATTATTATGTTTCAGGCACACACTTTTATCAAAACTCAGTAATGGGCGCAGAGTATTTGTTTAAACGTACTAATATTCAGTCAAACGTTACAGCAAAACTGGCTAACAGTTTGAAAGTGGGAATGGACATAAATGGCAGGATTGAAACAAGAGAAAACCCAGGTGTGCCCGGTTTGGATGATTATTGGCTGGCGCGTTATGCAGTACTGAGAAACAATCCTACGGAAAGGCCTTATGCCAACGATAATCCTGCCTATCTGAATGATATCGGCCACATTGAAACCAACTATGCTTATTTGAACAATAAGATAGCCGGCCATTTGCGTAATGACTGGCGTGTATTGCAAACCAATTTCCATGCTGAATGGCAGATACCGGGCATAAAAGGCCTTACATTACGTGGTTTATATTCTTATTATATTGCTGATAATGTACTGGACAACCAGGAATACACTTACAATGGTTACAAGTATGATGAAGCAACAGATACCTATAATCCTTCTGGCGGCAGCACAAACCCCTGGCGTGAAAAGGAACAGATCAAACAGATCAATACAACAACACAGGGGCAATTAACCTATAACAATAATTTTGGCGAACACACAGTGGGCGCTACGGTGGTAGCTGAAAGGCTCACTACGGAACGGGCAAGGAACTGGGTGCATGCGAACCCTATATCCAACAACCTTCCGCTCATTTACTTCCCTATAATTGACCAGTATCAAAACAGCGATGATAAAACGTCAAGGGTTGGTTACCTCGCAAGGGTAAACTATAGCTTCGCTAATAAATACTTTATCGAAGGTTCTTTAAGGCGCGATGCTTCTTATCTCTTTGCGCCCGGTTACCGCGTTGGTTATTTCCCCGGTGTTTCTGCCGGATGGAGAATCACAGAAGAAGGCTTTATGAAAAAGCTGCTGAATAATAGCAACAAGATTCTTACGGATTTAAAAATAAGGGCTTCTTATGGTATTTTGGGTGATGATACCAATCCTTATAATAACAGCAATCCCATCGTTGCTCCTTATGCTTACCTGCAGGGTTATATATATGGAAACAATGGCGTAGCTATCCTCGATGGTAATTCTGTTACGGTGGCAAGGGATAAAGGTGTTCCCACTACCAACATTACATGGCTGAAAAGCAAGCTCACCGATGTGGGCCTTGATTACAGTTTATTGAATGGAAAAATTACAGGCTCATTCGATTACTTCTATAGAAAACGTACCGGTCTTTTGGGCAGCAAGAACGATATACTTATACCTATTGAACTGGGTTACACATTACCGCAGGAAAACGTGAACAGTGATGCGCAGTATGGCGGTGAATTTTCAGTAGGTTATAACGGAAAGATTGGACAGGATTTATTGTTTAACGTTACAGCCAATATTGGCATTGCCCGCTCCAAATCTTTAGAGACATATAATCCTTTATTCTTTAATTCTATTGATGAATACTTTAATTCTGCTGAAGGCAGGCTGAATAATAAAACCTTTGGTTACATAGTTGAAGGGCAATTCCAGTCAATTGAGCAGATTAACAATTATCCGATAAACATTGACGGGCAAGGCAATAGGACTTTATTGCCCGGCGATCTTATCTACAAGGATTTAAACGGCGATAATAAAATAGATGGCCAGGATACAAGGCCTATTGGTTATGCTTATGGCTCACAACCTACCACCAACTTCGGTTTATCAATTGGGTTAGCTTACAAAGGGCTTGATTTCCATGCTGACTTTTCCGGCGCCACAGGCTATACATGGTTCCAGAACTGGGAACAGCGCTGGGCTTTCCAGGGCAATGGTAACCTGAATGAAATATTTAAAGACAGGTGGCACCGTGCAGACATATTCGATCCCAACAGCGAATGGATACCTGGTAAATATCCGGCTAACAGGTACAATCCCGGCACCGGCCATAGCGATTACGACAGGAATTCAACTTTCTGGCTGCATAATGTGAAACAGCTCAGGGCAAGAACGCTGGAGTTAGGCTATACGCTGCCATCAAAATGGATAGATAGAGTAAAGATTCAAAGAGCAAGGTTCTACTTAAACGTGTTTAATGCATTCTCTATCGATAACCTGGCTCAGTATAACCTTGATCCTGAAGTGATAGATGATAACGGTTTACAGTTCCCGCAAAACAGGGTGATTAATGTGGGCGCAAACATTACATTCTAAAACCATCATCAAAAAAGAAATAAATATCATGCAATAAGCAACAGCAAATTGCATGATACCATTGAAAAGACAAAATTGATTAACATGAAAAAATATATTTCCATCTTCTCACTTGCATTGGTTTTAATAACAGGGTGCAGCAAGACTGATGATGAATTTTTAGACATACCGCCAACTTCGGTTATACCGGCAGATGTGGCGTTCTCCGATCCTGCCCTTGTGCTGGCAGTATTGGGAGATTTATATAACAGGCAACTTGATTTCTCAAGCCTGGACGGAGGTTGGTCAACTTTTGCAGATTTTAGCGAATCTTTCCCTTCAGATGCGGGCAGCTATAATATTGTACAAAGAACAGGCTGGAGTTATTCTGAGTGGCAGGTTAACTGGTTTGACAGCTATGCATATATCAAAGACCTGAACCTGTTTCTGCAAAGAGACAGCGCATCCACAGAATTGTCTGCCGGTGATAAAGCAAGGTTTATGGCAGAAGGCAGGTTTTTACGCGCCAATTTCTATTTTGAAATGGTAAAAAGAATGGGCGGTGTTCCGCTGGTATTGCAGCCACTTATTTATGATATTAGCAAGGGCGATGTGAGTGATCTTCAATACCCCAGGGCAAAAGAATCTGATATCTACGATTTTGTAATCAGCGAAGCTGAAGCTATTAAGAATGATCTGCCTGCTGATGTGAATGTAAAATCAAGGGCCACAAAAGCAGCAGCACTGGCTATGGAAGCAAGGGCTGCTTTATATGCAGGTTCTATTGCAAAATATGGCGCCAAAACACCACAGGTTTCATTGCCTGGCGGCGAAGTTGGAATTGAGGCCAGCAAAGCAAATGGTTATTATCAAATAGCTTTAAAAGCGGCGCAGGAAATTATAGATGGCAGCGCCGGCAGCTATAAATTATATGAAGTATTACCTAATCTTTCCGACAATTTCGCTTCTATATTTTTAGATAAAACCAGCGTAAACCAGGAAGCTATTTTCATAGAAGATTTTAAAGCAAATGGCGGAAAAACACATGGATTTACCACCAACGACCAGCCTTTCTCTTTTTCTGATGAAGGCGATGATGCCGGCCGTTTAAATCCTTCTTTAAATCTTGTTGAAGCATTTGAAAAGCTGGATAATACATATGCCCCTTTGCCAACAACAGATGCCAGCGGCAACTTTATTTACTACGATAACATACAGGATATTTTTGCCGGCCGCGATGCACGCCTTGCCGGTACCGTATTGCTGCCCAGCGCCGTATTTAAAACGGGCGTTGTGGATATATGGGCCGGTTATATTGAGCCGGATGGCACTATTACCACGAGCGATAATGCTGTAAACCAAAAGCCATTGCCGGGCACAACAACACCGGTGCAGGTTGTGGGCGCTGACGGCCCTGTAAACGGGCTTGCTTTACGTTCACAAACAGGTTTTTATATACGCAAATGGCTTGACCCAACGGTGGGTTCAGGCAGGCGCGGCCGTGGCAGTGATGTTGCATTTATACGCTATCGTTATGCAGAAGTTTTACTGAATGCCGCTGAGGCTGCTTTTGAGTTGGGCGATAATGCAACAGCCGCTAATTATATGAACCAGGTGCGCAAGAGGGCGGGCTTAACCATACCGCTTGCAGCCGGCGATATAACCTTCGACCGCATTGTGCATGAAAGAAGGGTGGAGCTTGCATTTGAAGGCCATTATTTTTATGATATGAAACGCTGGCGTTTGGCAAACGTAGTATGGAATGGCTCGCCAATGAGCAAGTCTGACCTTGTGAGCAACATTGGTTCTGCTACCAAAAAGAACACGCAACCCTGGGGTTTATGGCCTTATAAATTTTATAATCCGAATAGCGCTAATAACGGCAAATGGGTGTTTAAAGAAACCTTGCCAAGCACAGTTACCGGCAGCAACCTCTTCCAGCTTGGTAATTATTATTCACGCATTAATGATGATGTTATTGCCGCTAATCCAAAAATTGTAAGACAGCCAAATCAATAAGTAAAAGCAAAAAAAATTATTATGAAGACCATATCATATTTTTCTCTTATCCTATTGATGGTTGCAGCAAGTGCCTGCAGTAAAAAAGATAACTACGATCCTCCAAAGGAGCAGGTCAATGGAGCCATCCTGTATAAAGGCGACAGCATTTATCTTGAATATAACCGTGTGCCTTACCAGTTTTATCAATATGGTTTTGGCAAGGTAGGCCCTGTAGAGCAAACCTTTACGCAAAGTGGTGTAATAAGCTCTATATTGTTCAATGGCAGTTATAAGTTTATTGTGCCTAACGGGCAGGGGCCTTTCCTCTGGCCTAAAACAGCCGGCGGCGCACCGGATTCTTTAGATGTAACTGTTAGCGGCAGCCAGCAACTGAACATTGAAGTAACACCGTATTACATGGTGCGCAATGCCAGTATTTCAGCAGGTGGCGGCACTGTTTCAGGTACATGCAAAATTGAGAAGATAGTTACTGATGCCAATGCAAAAGATATTGAAAGCGTAACGCTGTACATTAATAAAACACAATTTGTTTCAGGTGCAAATAATATAGCCTCAGCAAGTGTTTCAGGCGCTGATATTACTAATCCTGACAATGTAAGTTTATCAGTAAGCATACCGGCTATAACGCCTGCACAGAATTATGTGTTTGCACGCATTGGTTTAAAAATAGCTGGCGTTGAAGACATGATATTCTCACCATTATTTAAGCTTAATTTCTAATAATGCAATTGCCAAAAACAAATGCATTTTAAAAAAGTTCTTTTATTAGTTAGCATAATGGGCTTTTACAAAGTGGTTGGTGCACAGTATGCGGATAGCATTCTGCATGCTGCGCCGGCCCCTTTATTCCGGGACCCCATAACAGACGGCGCTGCCGATCCTGTCGTTATATGGAACCGTGCAGAAAAGAGTTGGTGGATGTTGTATTCCCAACGCCGCGCCAATACAGAAGCGCCGGATGTTGCCTATTGTTATGGAAATGATATTGGCAT
Organism: Parafilimonas terrae; assembly: GCF_900115755.1. Classification (GTDB taxonomy): domain Bacteria; phylum Bacteroidota; class Bacteroidia; order Chitinophagales; family Chitinophagaceae; genus Parafilimonas; species Parafilimonas terrae. The sequence continues at coordinate 38,659 of NZ_FOXQ01000007.1, read as the reverse complement.
CGCCTCCACAAAAGATCATGGGCAAACCTGGGTTTACCGCGGCACATTAAACCTTGAAATTGAAAAAGGCCGCAATACATTCTGGGCGCCTGATATTGTGTATGAGAATGGCATGTATCACATGTTTGTGGTGTATATACAAGGTGCAAGAATACATTGGGGCGGCAAAAAAAGAATGGCGCATTATACCAGCACCAATTTATGGGATTGGAAGTTCATTGATTTTTTAAAGCTTTCTTCTGAAGACGTGATTGACGCATCGCTGTGTAAAATGCCAAACGGCTTATGGCGTATGTGGTATAAAGATGATGCGAATAATGCCAGGATTATGTTGGCAGAAAGCAATGACCTGTACAAATGGAAGATGGTTAATCAGCCTGTCATCAGCGATAGCCGCCAGGAAGGGCCCAAGATATTTCAGTATGAAAATTATTACTGGATGCTTACCGATGAATGGCACGGCATGCGGGTATATCGTTCTAAGGATGGCGAAATATGGGAAAAACAAGGGCTGGTCTTAGATTCGGCATCATCACGGCGGGAAGACAAGCCAAGCGGTGCACATGGCGATGTAATTGTAGTGAATAATAAAGCCTATATTTTTTACTTCACGCACCCGGGAAGAATATCGCATGGCGAAGCGCCGGCAGGTGAAAATGGCATTATCCCTTTTAATTTGCGCAGATCGTCCATACAGGCGGCGCAGCTTGAATTTAAAAACGGGACGTTGGTTTGCGACAGGAATAAGCCTTTTGATTTCTGGCTGCCGGACGAATAAAGGAGTGAGGTTGTCAGACGCTTCAAAGCGTCAGGCCGGTAGCAGGCCAGAAAAAATAAATGGCTATGAAGAAAGTTTATAGCTGCACAACGATATGCTGATGACGGTAATGCGACTCCCGAAAATCGGAACAGGCCAACCGTGATGCCACCTGTTCATTAGCTGGTAACAAAATAAAAATCAAGCAACTTGAAAAGTTGCTTCTTATTCTATGCATCTGTGGCAATAAATAAAACATTATTAACATTGACGACTTTGAAAAACCAGTTTATTAGCGGATGAACAAATTTTTAAACATACTCTTTTTTAGCGTTCTTTTTTGTGCATGTAATTCAACACAGGAACAAACCTTAAAACTGAGTGTTGTAACATCTCCTTCCACAACTGCCACCAATGCTTTTTATGTAAGTAATAAGCAACCTTTACTGCCCCTGCATTTTATAAAATTACCTATTGGAAGTATAAAGCCTGAAGGCTGGGTATTAAAATATTTGCAATTGCAGCGTGATGGTTTAACCGGTCATCTTGGCGAAATAAGCGCGTGGCTGGAGAAGAAGAATAATGCATGGTTTAGCGGTAATGGTGAAGGTGATCATGGCTGGGAAGAAGTGCCTTACTGGCTGAAAGGCTACGGCGACCTGGGCTATATTTTGAATGACGACACTATTATCAATGAAACAAAAAGCTGGCTGGATAAAGTGTTTCAGAGCCAGCAGCCTGATGGTTATTTTGGGCCTAAAATAAGGCCTGATAAAGACGGGCATTTTGACCTGTGGCCAAATATGATCATGCTGTGGACAATGCAGTCTTTTTATGAATACAGCAAAGACCCGCGTGTTATTCCTTTCATGACGAAATATTTTAAATGGCAATCCATGCTGCCCGATAGCAATTTTTTGGAAACCTATTGGGAAAACAGCCGCGGCGGAGATAATCTTTACAGCATTTATTGGCTGTACAATCAAACCGGTGAAAAATGGCTGCTTGACCTTGCTACGAAAATTCACAATAACACTGCCAACTGGATGCAGCCCGATAATCTTCCCAACTGGCATAATGTAAACGTTGCACAATGTTTTCGCGAACCTGCCACTTATTATATGCAGGCAAAAGATTCATCTTTCTTACATGCCACTTACAACGATTTTAATTTAGTAAGAACATTATACGGGCAGGTGCCGGGCGGTATGTTTGGCGCTGATGAAAATGCACGTAAAGGTTATGATGATCCCCGCCAGGCAATTGAAACCTGTGGCCTTGTTGAACAGATGGCATCTGATGAAATTTTAACCGGCATTACCGGCGACCCGATATGGGCCGATAATGCTGAAGATGTTGCTTTCAATACCTATCCCGCTGCGGTTATGCCCGACTTTAAAGCACTGCGTTATTTAACTGCTCCGAATATGGTTATAAGCGACAGCAAGAACCATGCGCCAGGCATTCAGAACGAAGGGCCGTTTTTAATGATGAACCCTTTCAGCAGCCGTTGCTGCCAGCATAACCATGCACAGGGCTGGCCTTATTATGCAGAACATTTATGGATGGCAACGCCGGATAACGGTATTGCAGCCATCTTTTACAGCAGCAGTGAGGTTACTGCAAAAGTTGGTGAAGGCAATGATGTTACTCTAATACAAACAACTAATTATCCTTTTGATGAACATATAAAAATAGAAGTAAGCACTTCAAAAAATGCAAACTTCCCTTTGTACCTGCGCATACCGCATTGGTGCAATGATGCAACGGTGAGCATTAACGGGCAGGCTGTTAAGGCAGACAGTATGACTGCATCATCTTACGTACGGCTGGAAAATAACTGGAAAAATGGCGATGTTATTGAGTTAACCTTACCGATGCAGTTGAAATTGCAGGAATGGCAAAAGAATAAAAACAGTGTGAGCCTTTATTACGGCCCGCTTTCTTTCTCTTTAAAAATTGATGAAGATTATAAATTGGCCGACAGTAAAAAAAGCATTCAGTGGGATTCGAAATGGCAACCCGGTGCAGACCAGAGCAAATGGCCGGCGTATGATATTTATCCTGCAAGCGCCTGGAATTATGGCTTGTACTTAAATAAGCAACCGCTCGCCGGTCAGTTTAAGATTGTAAAGCGCCAGTGGCCTGCTGATAACTTTCCCTTCACGCCAAAATCAACGCCAATAGTAATTGAAGCAAAAGGGAAAATTATTCCCGGATGGACGATAGATAAATATGGTTTATGCGACACGCTGCCGCAAAGCCCCGTGGCCGTATCAACCAAAGAAGAAGCAATAGAATTAATTCCAATGGGCGCTGCGAGGTTACGCATATCAGCGTTTCCCGTGGTGGAATAACAGCCACTTTAAATCTCTCCAAAGAGGAGACTTTACAGAGCGGGAAATTGTAGAGTGTGTTATTTAAGCAAGTTCTTATAAAATATAAAAGCAAGTTGTAATAAAAGATTAATCCCCTGCCCATAGCAGGGCTAAGCCCCTTAGGGGTTTGGGGGGAGGCTTTTTCTCATAAGCAGTTGTTTAAAAGAGGGAAGAGCAGTAAATAAATTTTTAGTCGTAGAAATTTATTCTTCCCTCATTTTTTAAATGATGTAACGCGGCGAGGTACTTCATGGGTGCCGGCCGGTATTATAAACGATAAACCTTATTAATGAAAAAAGTTTTATTAGTAGCATTAGTTGTAGCGGGTAGTATTGGTATTGTGCAGGCTCAAAATGATGTCTGGCATATAGTGGGCGGAAAAATTAAATCGCCCTGGGCAGATAGCGTAACCACTGCCAGTGTTTTACCTGATTATCCACGCCCCCAACTGCAAAGGAATGGATGGCAAAACTTAAACGGTCTTTGGCAATACAGCATTTTGCCAAAAGCTGAAGGTGAGGTGATGCCATCCACTTTTCAGGGAAATATTTTAGTGCCGTTTTGCGTTGAATCTGCATTGTCCGGTGTTGGCAAAACAGTTGGTAAAGACAGCGTACTGTGGTATAAGACAACATTCAATATCAATTCAAAAACAAAAGGTAAAAAAGTATTGCTGCACTTCGGGGCTGTTGACTGGCGCGCCGATGTATATGTAAACGGCAATAAGGTTACAACACATGAAGGCGGCTTTGATCCCTTCAGCGTTGATATAACATCTGCTTTAAAGAAAGGCAGCAAACAGGAACTCGCTGTGCATGTGTGGGACCCTACCGATGAAGGCCCGCAGCCACGTGGCAAACAGGTGATAAACCCGCATGGTATCTGGTACACGCCAGTAACCGGTATATGGCAAACGGTTTGGCTGGAGACTGTTCCTGAAACTTATATTGTTTCAACCAAACAAACACCTGATCTTGATGCTAAAACCATTACAGTAACAACGGCGACAGAAAATTTATTGCCCGGTGATCTTATACATGTGAGCGCATGGAAAGGCAATGAAAAAGTGGCCGAACAATCAGGCACTGATGCAACCATTTCTTTGCCGGTTGATAACCCTGAAGCATGGTCGCCATCCAATCCTTTTTTATATGACCTGAAGGTTACAATTGAGCGTAAAGGCAAAGTTGTTGATGAAGTGAAAAGTTATTTTGCCATGCGTAAAATATCGGTTGCACCTGATGCAAAAGGTATTTTAAAAATGATGCTCAACAATAAATTCTTATTCCAGTTTGGCCCGCTCGACCAGGGCTGGTGGCCTGATGGTTTATATACCGCCCCAACAGATGCTGCTTTAAAATTCGATATAGAAAAAACAAAAGAAATGGGCTTTAATATGATACGCAAGCATATTAAAGTAGAGCCTGCACGCTGGTATTATTACTGCGACAGTATTGGTATGCTGGTATGGCAGGATATGCCAAGCGGTGATCTTGGCAACCGTTGGGAAAACAGGCCGGGTATTTTAGGCCGTGCAACAGATAAAGACCGCACACCTGAAAGCGAAGGTTATTACCGTAAAGAATGGAATGCGATAATTGATGCCTTATATAATTTTCCAAGCATTGTTTCATGGCAGCCGTTTAACGAAGCATGGGGACAATTTAAAACAGTTGAAATAACAGAATGGACGATGAAAAAAGACCCGTCAAGAATTGTGAACAGCGCAAGCGGCGGCAATTTTTATGTAACAGGCCATGTCATCGATTTGCATAATTATCCTGATCCTGCCATGCCGCGCCCTGAAGTGTTTGGTGCAAAGCAGGCATTGGTGCTGGGTGAATATGGCGGGCTTGGATTGCCTGTTGAAGGCCATCTATGGCAGGAGAAAAACTGGGGCTATCAAAGCTTTAAGGCAAGAGATAGTTTGTTCACCCGTTTTAGCGGCATGGACGACAGGCTTGCTGAATTAATTAAACATGGTTTATCGGCTGCGGTTTATACACAAACAACAGATGTGGAAGGTGAGATAAACGGTTTTATGACGTATGACAGGAAAGTGATGAAGATGCCAATTGACAAATTGAAAGCAGCGAACGAAAAATTATATACAATAACAGAATAGTGCAATGCACACAGGCCTGTAAGGTTTCAAAAGCCTTACAGGCCTTTATTATAAAGATTAAGCGAATTGAACGAGCATTAAGATTTAAAAATTTAATCCTGAAATGATGAAGAAATATCTATTACCGCTGTTAATGATTGTTGTTGCTGCATCGTGCGGGCAACAGGAAAACAAAAATGAAGAGGCGGGTACAACCACAAGCGATTCCACAAAAGAACGTGAAGTATGGAGCAAGGAAAAAGCAAATGACTGGTATGCAACAAAAGGCTGGCTGGCTGGCAGCAATTTCACGCCAAGCACTGCAATTAATCAGTTGGAATTCTGGCAGGCTGAAACGTTTGACACCGCTACAATCGACCGTGAACTGGGCTGGGCAGAAGGCATTGGTTTTAATGTAATGCGTGTGTTCTTGCATCACGTTGCGTGGCAGGTGGATAAGGAAGGTTTTAAGCAGAGGATGAATGAATATTTATCTATTGCTGATAAACATCACATCAGCACCATGTTTGTGTTTTTTGATGATTGCTGGGATTCAGTTTATCAGGCAGGCAAACAGCGTGAGCCAAAACCGGGCATACATAATTCAGGCTGGGTAAAAGATCCGGGCAAGTTGTATTATGAAGAACCTGCTTTAATTGATACATTGGAAATGTATGTGAAAGATGTACTGACAACTTTTAAAAATGATAAGCGCATTTTATTGTGGGATTTGTATAATGAACCGGGCAATTCAGGTTATGGCAACAAAAGCATGGTACTGCTCTCACAAGCATTTTCATGGGCCAGGCAGATTGATCCCGATCAGCCTTTATCTGCCGGTGTTTGGAAGCCTGACTTAACGGAACTGAATAAATTTCAACTGGAAAATTCTGATGTTATCACTTATCATAACTACAACAAAGAAGACGAGCATGCCAAAGTGATTGATTCATTAAAACAATATGGCCGCCCGCTTATTTGCACTGAATACATGGCACGCACAAGAGGCAGCCTGTTTAGTAATATTATGCCTTTGCTGAAGAAGGAAAATGTTGGCGCTATCAACTGGGGGCTGGTTGCAGGCAAAACAAACACCATGTATGCATGGGATACGCCAATGCCTGATGGTAAGGAACCAAAAGTTTGGTTTCATGATATATTCAGGAAAGATGGCACAGTATATAGCGAGGCTGAAATTAAGCTGATAAAATCATTAACGGGAGCGAAATAAGGCCTCACCTAAATCCTCTCCAAAGGAGGGGATTTGTGAGCCGCTAAAAAATTTTTAGTTCATAATATTAATCAACAACGTAAAAAATGAAATAAAACCTCCGCTATCAATGAATGATGCTTCTTGCGCAGAGGCATCCCTCTCCTTTGGAGAGGGAATGAGGGTGAGGTCTAAATTTATAAAGATGAGAGTACTAAAAATATTTATCCTTTTATTCTTTTCACAACAACTCTTTGCGCAGGTAACAAAAGCGCCGGCTTATCCTTTAATCACGCACAACCCATACTTCTGTGTATGGAGTTTTAGCGACGAGTTGAATGCATCGCCAACAAAACATTGGACGGGCACTAATCAATCGCTGATAGGTTTAATAAAAGTTGACAATAAAGTATATCGCTTTTTAGGCAAGGAAGAGAAAGCGCCTGAAACGATATTACCTGCTTCGGATGAAGCGGCTTACAATGTTAAATACACTGAAGAGTTGCCTGCTGAGGGCTGGATGAATGCATCATTTGATGATAGCAAATGGAAAACAGGTGCAGCGCCTTTCAGCGATAACGACAGGCAGGCAAAAACACTTTGGAAAAGCAATAACCTTTGGGTGCGCAGAACATTTACGTTGAATGCAATTCCCGACAGGAAATTATACCTGAAGTTGTTTCATGATGATAATGTGGAAGTTTACCTGAATGGTGAAAAGGTTTATAGCCGTAACGGGTGGAATAATACGGCTGAATATTTTGAAATGGATGATGCTGTTAAAAGCAAGTTGATAAAAGGAAATAATATTATCGCTATTCATGTTGCCAATACCGCCGGTGGGCAAGGTTTGGATTTTGGTTTAAGTGTTGATCCCAAACCTGATGCTTCACTTAACAGTATTGAGCTCGCTAAACAAACAGGCCTGGATATGAATGCAACACAAACCGCTTATACATTTACCTGCGGCGCTGTTGATCTTGATGTAACCTTTACTTCCCCATTATTAATAAACGACCTTGATATAATGACGAGGCCCGTTTCATATATATCATTCAAAACAAAATCCAATGATGGCGCACAGCATAATGTGCAATTGTATTTTGGTGCAACTACTGACCTGGCTGTAAATGTGCCTGCGCAGGCGGTAAATGCATCTCAATATAATAATGGCGGCCTTTCGTTGTTGAAAGCAGGCACTGTAGAACAACCCATCTTGCAAAAGAAAGGCGATAACCTTCGCATCGATTGGGGTTATGTTTACATAGCTGCCCCTTTGTCTTTAAAACCAAAACAAAGCATTACAACTATTGATGATGGCTTGAAAAATTTCGTGAGCAATACATCAGCAAAAAATATTTCAACCGGAAAACAATTAATGCTGAATACAGTTTTTCCTGCAGAAAAAGTGGGAACAACTGCAACAGAGAAATTGGTAATGGTTGGTTATGATGATTTGTATGCGGTTCAATATTTCCATCAAAATTTAAAATGCTGGTGGAAGTTAAAAGATGGTGTAACCATTGAAGGCGTATTGAATCAATCATACAAAGAATATAAAGATGTATTGGCAAAATGCGATGCTATAAATAATATGATATGGAATGATGCTGTGGCTGCCGGTGGCGAAACGTATGCAAAACTTTGCATCATGGCTTATCGTCAATCAATCGCTGCGCACGCTGTTACAAAAAGCCCTGATGGTGAAATTCTTTTCCTGTCAAAAGAAAACTTCAGCAATGGCTCCATCAATACGGTTGATATTACTTATCCATCAGCGCCTTTATATCTCGCCTATAATCCTGAATTAATAAAAGGAATGCTGAATGGCATTTTTTATTATACTGAAAGCGGCAACTTTAAAGAAGCTTATGCAGCACATGACCTTGGCACTTATCCAATCGCCAACGGCCAAACTTATGGCGAAGGAATGCCGGTGGAAGAAAGCGGTAACATGATTATTACAACTGCCGCACTTTGTAAAGCACAAGGCAATGCAGATTATGCAAAGAAGCATTGGAAAACATTAACGCAATGGGTTGATTTCTTAATGAAAGATGGTTTCGATCCGGCTAATCAATTATGCACAGATGATTTCGCTGGTCATCTTGCCCGCAATGCAAACCTTTCTGCAAAAGCAATTGTTGGCATTGCATGTTATGGCATGATGGCTGATATGCTGGGCGATAAAGCAACGGCTCAAAAATATACAGATACCGCAAAAGCAATGGCTTTGCGCTGGATGAAAATGGATGATGTTGGCGATCACTATGCTTTAACTTTTGATAAGGGCGATACCTGGAGCCAGAAGTATAATTTAGTTTGGGATAAAGTGCTTGATTTAAATCTTTTTCCACAGGAAGTTTATGATAAAGAGATCAGGTATTATCTCACCAAACAAAACAAATACGGTTTGCCTTTAGACAGCCGCAAGACTTATACGAAGAGTGATTGGATTATGTGGACTGCGGGTTTAACGAACAACAAAGCAGATTTTGATTTGCTTGTAAACCCCATCTATCGTTATGCAACAGAAACGCCAACACGTGTGCCTTTGAGCGACTGGCATGAGACAACAGATGGCAGGCAGGTTGGCTTCCAGGCACGCAGTGTTGTTGGCGGCTATTTTATGAAAGTGCTGAAAGATAAAATGGCGAAGTGAGCGGCGGGTTGTCATTGGTGTTGTAAAGCTTGAATCGTAAATCGTGAATGTTAGTTTGTATGATTAAGAATTGCATCTATAAATAAATATCAACTTCTAAAATAATCAGGCACCCGCTCTTAAACTATGTAATCAAACTTCAAAGCGGGGCATCCCTCTACATTTATGGAGAGGGACTGAGGGTGAGGGTATGAAAAAAATTGCATCCATTATACCGCTAATAATCATTGTTGCACTTGCATCATTTGTTATTCATAAAGACGAGCGCCCTTTGCCTGCAAAAGATTCATGTCCCAACATTATTATTATTCTTGCAGATGACCTTGGCTTTTCAGATATAGGTTGCTATGGCGGTGAAATCAATACGCCTAATCTCGATTATCTTGCTGCCAATGGTGTGCGTTTCAGCAATTTCTATAATACATCAAGATGTTGTCCAAGCCGTGCTTCGTTATTAACGGGTATGTATAATCATAATGCAGGCATTGGCGAAATGACGGAAGACAGGCATTTACCGGGTTATCGAGGTCACATTACAGACAGCGTTGCTACTATTGCGGAGCTGCTGAAACAGGCTGGTTACCACACGGCAATGTCTGGCAAATGGCATGTATCAAATACGGTGGAACAGTCAACAAAAGAAGATCAGTTAAAATGGCTGAATCATCAGTTGGATGCACCATTGTTTTCACCTATTGAACAATACCCGGTTAACCGTGGCTTTGAAAAATATTTTGGCAATATTTGGGGCGTGGTCGATTATTTTGATCCGTTCAGTTTAGTCAGCGGCTCCACGCCAATAAAAGAAGTGCCTAAAGATTATTATCATACCGATGCAATTAATGATACTGCAGTTGCTTATATAAAAGAATTAAGCAGCAGTAATAAACCTTTCTTTTTATACGTAGCGCAAACAGCGCCGCACTGGCCATTGATGGCCCCGGAAGAAGATATTCAAAAATATATAAGTACTTATACATCTGGCTGGGAAGCCGTGCGTGAAGCGCGGTATAATAAAATGGTAAAGATTGGATTGGTCGATCCAGGCAAAGCGCCGTTATCAGCAAGATGGGAAGATAGTTTGCATTGGAAAGATAATCCGCACAAAGACTGGGATGCAAGGGCTATGGCGGTGCACGCTGCTATGGTTGACCGTATTGACCAGGGAATTGGAAGAATCATTACTGCTTTAAAACAAACCAATCAATTAAACAACACGGTCATTATTTTTTTAAGTGATAATGGCGCCAGTGCAGAAGTAGCGGCTAATTACGGCCCTGGCTTCGACAGGCCTTCTGAAACAAGGGATGGTAAAACCATTCATTATGTAACGAATAAAGATATTATGCCCGGCCCTGAAACAACATATACTTCCATCGGGCCACGCTGGGCCAATGTTGCCAATACGCCTTACCGTTACTGGAAAGCCGAGTCATACGAAGGCGGCATTCACACGCCATTTATTGCCTTCTGGCCAAATGGATTGAAGTTAAAAAAAGGCAGCATCAATAAAGAGGTTTGTCATGTAATGGATATAATGCCCACCTGCCTTGAATTGGCAAAAGCAACTTATCCTGAAACCTATAACGGCCATGCAATCCTGCCTGTTCAGGGCATAAGCTTTTTACCTGTTTTGAAAGATGAAAAATATACCGGCCATGATGTTTTATGCAATGAACATTTTGGCGCAAAATATATACGAAAAGGAGAATGGAAACTGGTTGCAAAAAATAACGAGGCCTGGCATTTATATCACATAGCAGATGATGAAACAGAGATGAATGATCTTGCTGCAAAATATCCTGAAAAGGTGCGGCAGATGGATAGTGTATGGAAAATATGGGCTAATGCAAACCTCGTTTTTCCGAAGAAATGATCGGAGTCAATCGTGAATCGCCAAACGTGAATAGGTGTGCATGTAATTCAAAGATTGATTTTAATGCCTGGCAATCATTTTAATAAAAAATAAAACATAAAGAATAATATCAACTAAATAATCAAACGCCCGCTCTTGAATGATATAATGAAATTATGAATTGAGGCATCTCCCGGTATGTCGGGAGAACGGGGGTGAGGCCTAAACTTTTTTTGTATGTGTGATACAGACAGATTGCAAAGGCTTTTCCGGCAAATGCATCATGCAGACCCTCTTATAATACGTGCACCGGGAAGAATAAACCTTATCGGCGAGCATACGGATTATAACAATGGGTTTGTATTGCCGGCTGCCATTGATAAAGCCATTTATGTTGCAGTGAACAAACGCAGCGACAACAAGATTCATCTTTATGCGGAAGAATACAACGAAAATTATATTGCCGATATTGAAAAACTGCGGCAGCCTAAATTTAACTGGAGCAGTTACGTGCTTGGCGTTGTAGAGCAACTGGTAAAAAGAAATTATGCCGTTACAGGTTTTAATATAGTTATTGATGGTGATGTGCCTGTTGGTGCAGGCATGGCTTCTTCGGCGGCCATTGAATGCGCCACTGTTTTTGCTTTGAGTGAATTGTTTGATCTCGGCATAAGCAAACTTGATATGGTGATGATAGCGCAAAAAGCGGAGCAGGAATTTGTGGGTTTGCAATGCGGTATCATGGATATGTTTACCAGCATGTTTGGAAAAAAAGATCATGTAATATGTCTTGATTGCCGCTCTTATGAATATGAATATTTTCCTTTTAAACAGGATGGCGTTAAAATTGTTTTATTAAACAGCAGCATCAGGCATTCGCTTGCTTTTTCTGAATATAACAGCAGAAGAAAGGAGTGTGAGCAAGGCGTGGCATTGGTTCAGCAACATCATCCATACGTGCAAAGCCTGCGGGATGTAAATGCTGAAATGCTCGATAAATATGTTGCGCATGATAAAGTTGTATATAACCGCTGCCGCTTTGTTATAGAAGAAAATGAAAGATTGCTTGCAGGCTGCATTGATTTGCAGAACAACGATATTGCTGCTTTCGGTAAAAAGATGTATGCTACTCATAAAGGGTTAAGTAAATTGTTTGAAGTAAGCTGCACGGAGCTTGATATATTGGTTGATCTCGTTAAAAGCAATTCCGGTGTTATCGGGGCTCGTATGATGGGTGGAGGTTTTGGCGGCTGCACTATCAATATTGTAAAAGAAGATGCCGTGGAAGAACTGATTTATGATGTGCGGGAAGCATACAGGGAGAGAACAGGTTTTAATCTTGCCGCTTATGTGGCTTCAATAGAAGACGGCGCCTGCATAGCAGAAACCGCAACCAGCTTATATCATGAGTAGTGTAAAAAGATATTTGGTATGTTGCTTTTTTATTGCAGTTAATTATTGCAGCAATGCGCAGCCTGTAAAAGATTACAGGCCATTTATAAATTCGGTGTATAGCAACATCAACCGCTATTTTTATGATGCAGGCAATAAACTGTATTATGAAGAATGTGTGCAGGGCGAAAAACAAACGCACTCATTTTTATGGCCTTTATGTGCATTGATACAGGCCGCGAATGAAGCCTCAGTTATTAATCCTTCAGTAAATTATATTCAACCGGTGGTTGATGCTATCGATCAATATTATACCACTGCAACATCATTGCCTTCTTACCAGGCATCTGTTGTGAAAGAAAAAAAAGATGATGCTTTTTATGACGATAACCAATGGATAGCCATTGCTTACATAGACATTTATAATCGTGAGCATGAAAAGAAATACCTGGATGCTGCAGTGATGATATATGATTTTATGATGACAGGTTATGATAGTGCTGCCGGCGGCGGTTTATATTGGAAGTATGCAGATAAAACAACAAAAAATACCTGCTCTAACGGGCCGGGTATCCTGGTGGCATTGCAGTTGTATAAAATTACAAATGATAATAAATATTTACAAACAGCCCTTCAATTATACAATTGGGTGAATGCGCATTTGCAATCGCCGGATGGTTTGTATTATGATAACATAAAAATTCCTTCGCTTAAAATTGATTCGGCTAAATATACCTATAACACCGGCACCATGCTGCAATCGAATGTTTTGCTGTATAACATAACGCATGATAAAAAATATTTGCAACGTGCGGAAAGCATGGCTGCAGCGGCAACAAATTTTTTTTATAAAAATAATAAACTGCCAGGCCATTACTGGTTTAATGCAGTTATGCTGAGGGGTTATATAGAATTGTACAATGTTAATCATGATAAACAACTGCTTCATTTATGGTATAACGAAGCTGAAAGAATATGGCGTGATGAAAAAAACACTAATGGTTTATTAGGACATAATGCCAGGAAGAAAAGCCTTATTGACCAGGCGGCAATGGTGGAGGTTTATGCAAGGTTGCAGGCAGTGAATTGACGATAGTTCTTTGTGTATGTAAGAGCGGTTAATGACAAGAGATTTCTCCTGTCGTCGAAATGACGTTCAACGTGGTTGTGTTTATTTAGGTTCTTCGAACGTCATGCCGGGATAACGAGACATCTCCCGATTCTTTTGCAGTTTGAAATGATTTAAGAGATTTCTGTTTTAGCTGAATGACGTTGACGTTTGAAGTGATTATGTTTATTAAACTTTTCGAGCGTCGTGTTGAGGTGACGAGACATCTCTAAAAAATTCAGGTTGCATAAATGTATTGTCGCAACTGAAAACATAAATCTTCAGTCGCCATGAAAATATGCTGATGACGGTAATGCGACGCAACGAAGATGCCACCTGTTCTGTCGCTGGTAACATAATCATCATCAAAAAACAACGAAGTTGTTTAAATAAATTAATTATGAAGGCAAACATTATTGCAGTTTTTTTATTGCTGTTTGGAATAATAGCAAATGCACAAAAAACTTTTACCAATCCTTTGTTGCCATCAGGGCCGGACCCGTGGACGATTTATAAAGACGGCTATTATTATTATACCAATTCAACCGGGCATAACATTACCATATGGAAAACAAAAAATATTGCTTACCTGTCTTCAGCAGAAAAAAAAGTTGTGTGGGCGCCTCCCCCCGGTAAAGAATATTCAAAGGAATTATGGGCGCCTGAAATTCATTTCTTCAACAATAAATGGTATGTATATTTTGCTGCAGACAGTGGCAACAACAATGATCATCGCATGTATGTGCTGGAAAATGCATCGGCTGATCCTTTGCAGGGCGAATGGATATTGAAAGGCAAGCTTACAACGCCGGAAGATAAGTGGAGCATTGACGGTTCGGCCATTGAACTGAAAGGGAAATTATATTTTATATGGAGCGGATGGAAAGGCGATGTGAATGGTGAGCAGGATATATACATTGCTGCCATGAAAAACCCGTGGACGATTGATGGAAAACGCACCTTGTTATCGAAGCCGGAATATGAATGGGAATTAAACGGTGATTTGAATTCGCCAAATGACCCTGCACATGTAAGCGTGAATGAAGGCCCTGAATTTTTATTGCATAATGACAAAATATTTTTAATCTATTCTGCCAGCGGCTGCTGGACGGATCGTTATGCACTGGGTATGTTAACCGCAAATGTTGATGCAGATTTGCTTGATGCTGCTTCCTGGAAAAAATCTGCACAGCCTGTATTTCAATCTTCTGCTGCAAATAAAGTGTATGCGCCGGGCCATAATAGTTTTTTTGTTTCGCCTAACGGGAAAGAGAACTGGATTTTATATCATGCCAATAGCAATCCCGGCGATGGCTGTGGCAATAAACGCAGCCCGCGTGCACAAAGATTTACATGGAATGCAGATGGAACGCCCAATTTTGGCGAGCCAGTTGCAACGGGTGTACCAATGGCGGTTCCGGCAGAATGATGAATAATTAACTACGATATGCGCAGCTTGCTTAAACATATTATGTTATTAGTTTTTTGCATGATAATATATGCTGCCTTACCTGCGCAAACAATGCTTGCAGACAGGGTTGCTTATTATCCAAGAATAGTGCAAATGCAAAATGGTGATTTGATTACAAGTTTTGATAATGGCAACACCGGCGCATTTTATGAAAGTAAAGACAGCGGTAAAACATGGGCGACTGTCTCCAATCTTAAAGAAACCACGCCGCCACGCAACTGCTGCAGTGAACTATATGTGTTTCCTGAAAAATTAAACGATACTAAAGCGGGTACATTGTTTTGGGCAACATCTGTTGGTACAGATCAAACGCCGCGAACGAATTGTTCTATCCGCATTTACAAAAGTGAAGACCATGCACGCACATGGCAGTTTTATTCCACTGCCGTTAAAGGTGAGATTGGTTTATGGGAACCTGAGTTTATAGTGGATGATAAACAAAATTTATTAATGTTTTTTTCAAGTGAAGAATATAAAGCACAAGGTTATAATCAAATAATAGCGCACCGCATTTCAACAGATGGAGGTTTAACCTGGAGTGATGATATAAAAGATGTTGCCGTGAATGACAATATTAAACGGCCCGGTATGCCTACGGTTACAAAACTTGCTAACGGCACTTATATTATGTGTTATGAAGTATGTGGTAATAATTGTGATACATACATAAGGTTTTCTAAAGATGGTAACGATTGGGGCAATGCAACAGGTTTAGGTGCAAGAGTTGAGTCAACAAATGGTAACCATTTTTCACACGCGCCAACCATAACCTGGTTTGATGATGGCACAAAGAATGGTGTGTTACTATTGATAGGACAGGTGCTGAATAAAAATGCTGATAATACAATTGCAGATAATAATGGCAGTGTGTATATGGTTAATCGAAATAATGGTGAAGGCTTATGGACAGAAGTGAGAGCACCTGTTGCTTCGCCATCGGATGGAAAAAACCCATGCGAAAATTATAGTTCGCAATTATTGTTGTTGAATAATCAAAAAGTTTTAGAGCTTGCATTGAAGAAAGTGAATGGCGCCTGCAGGTTGTTTTATAATACAAATAATTTGAATGATTCTGCAACAGCAACCTTCATTAAATAATTCATGTTAAACACAGCAGCCCATGAAATATTTTTTATTCGTTTTCATTTTATGCACTTCGCTTGTTGGTAATGCGCAGCAAGCAAATGCAAAACATAATCCTGTAATCAACCAGGATTTTCCTGATCCCACAGTTATACTTGCGCCCGATGGGAAATATTATGCTTATGCCACCAATGGCAGGCATGATGGTAAACTGAATAATATTCAGCTTGCTTCTTCAACTGATCTTTTTAACTGGACTTATATTGGCGATGCCCTGCCGCAAAAAGCTTCATGGGCAAGCACTACGCAAAACTATTGGGCGCCGCATGTTTTATATGATGAAGGTATAAAGCAATATGTAATGTTTTATTGTGCAAAAAGCGATGATACGACCTACGGGATGTGCATTGGTGTTGCATTTGCAACAAAGCCAACAGGCCCTTTTGTTGATAAAGGTTCGCCCCTGATGAAAGGAAAAGATTTTAAAGTGCTGGACCCTATGGCAATGGTTGATCCAAAAACAAAAAAGAAGATTATGTATTGGGGTTCTGATTTTGCACCGATAAGTGTGAGCGAATTAACAGATGACTGGAAAGAAATAAAACCCGGTACAAAAGCTATTGAAGTGATCGCAACCAATAAAGAAAAATTGTATGATAAGTTAGTGGAAGGCGCCTGGGTTGATTATTATGACGATCAATATTATTTATATTATTCAGGCAATAATTGTTGTGGTGATAACGCTAACTATGCAGTAATGGTTGCACGCGCTGATAATGCTTTTGGCCCGTTTACAAGATTGGGTGAAACCAGGGCAAACAGCAGCAGCGTTATTCTTGCAAAAGATGATGCCTGGACAGCGCCAGGCCATAATTCAATTGTGCATGATAAAGATGGTAATGCCTGGATGGCTTATCATGCGAATTTTAAGCGTGAGGCTGATGCATCAAAAGCAGAAAAGAAAAATAAATATGTGCGGCGTGTAATGTGCATTCAGCCGGTGGTATATAAAAACGGCTGGCCTGTTGTTGAAAAGAAATATTAACGCTCTAATATATCAATTATGAAAAAGTATGTATTACTGCTTGCTGCAATACTTATATATAAAGGTGTGTTTGCGCAAAAACAGTTGACGCAGTATTTGTTTCCCGAATTTAAAGAAGGAAGTGTGCTGCAAAAATCCGGAACGGTTACAAAAACACAACTTAATTATAACACGCTTACGCAGGAAATGATATTTAAACAGGGTGAACAATTCCTCGCATTGGATAAAATACAGGAAGTTGATACAGTTTACCTGAACGATAAAAAATTTATACCCGGCGATAATATGTTTTATGAAGTTGCCACGCAAACGCCTGTTGCCTTGCTTTTGCAGCATACATCTGATATTATTCCATCAGGTAATGAAACCGGTTTTGGCAAATCGCAAACAACTGCAGTTACAAATATTGCAGACCTTAAGCGGGGCGGAAGGGCTTATTCTTTATCGCTGCCCGATGAGTATAGTTTTAAAAATAAAACGGCTTACTTCTTAAAGAAAGATGGAAAATATATTTTGATCACCAATGTGAAAGATATAAAAAAAGTTTTTTCAGATAAGGAAAGTGCAATAGAAGATTACACAAAAAAGAATAAGGTGAATTTTAAAAAAAACGAAACGGTTGCTGCTTTAATTGAATTCTGTAACAGTAATTAAAACGAATGAAATATTTATTACCTGCTATTCTTTTATGTATTTCCGTTATTGGTTATTCGCAAGATCTTGTTCGTACTAGCCAGTATAATAAAAAAAGTAAGACATCATTATTTGTTACCGACAGTGTTATTTCAATAAGCTGGCCAACAGGCCACGATGATTATGGAAAGATGTTGCTTGATCTTTCAAAAAATAAACCCTTGTTTAAAGCAATTTCTACAGGTGATAAAACATCATTAAAAAATATTGCCAACAATATTGATCCTGCATTTATTTTAACTGTTGGTAAACGTGATCTTGTTTCACAAAACGGCTGGAATATTTTCTTTGATAAAGTGCCGCTTAAGCCGCATGAATCTTTTGTTGTCAACCTTCACAAAGACAGCGCCGCAGTTATAACAGAAGGCACACATACCATCGTTAGAATTTATAATATGCAGGCAGCATCTTTTAGCGGCTTTCTTGAAATAACTGTTTATAATGGAAGCCCTTTATTTAATGTGGCTGCCGTGCTTGCAACCAACGTTGATTCAACTGCCATTTTATATGATGCAGGATTAATGAGCGCATCAAATGAATGGAATAAAATTGCCTGGAACGATACCGGTGATCGTTTGATACAATCTGCAATCAATGCAAACGATACGGCAAAAAACATAGCAGTAAAATACAGAACGATTGCAGGTGAAAATAATAGCGGAAGCCTTGCTGTTTTCCCTGCGCCGCATCAATATTTTTACCCGTTGGATGAAGCTTTTAATTTAAAGTTTACATGGTATGGAAATAACTACCGGAAGTTGCTGAAAGGCTTTGGAATGGGCATACGGCAAGAGCCGGAAGGTGATAAGCGTTTTGTGCCCTGGTTTAATGCACCGCCGGGTACAAAACAACGTTTGAATTTCTTTTGTTTGATTAGCAGCCACAATGCTGAACAAAATATAAATGCGGTAAAAAAGTTTACGCATGATGATCGTTATGTAGCCTTGCCTGGCTATAAAACCATGAGCAGCCATTTTCATAATGAGTTTATCATGAATGTTGTGCTGAAAGGAAAACCAGTTCCCGAACACCCAAGCTTTGTAAATGTTTTTAAGAACACTGGTGTTGATATTGTTCACCTCGCAGAGTTTCATTACACGGCACATCCAAAAGGGCCTGACAGCACAAGGCTTAATGAACTGCATGCTTTGTTTGAGCAATGCAAAAGATTATCTGATGACGGGTTTTTATTGCTGCCCGGTGAAGAGCCAAATGAATTTTTTGGCGGGCATTGGCTCGCATTTTTTCCAAAGCCGGTGTATTGGATCATGAGCAGAAACGCAAATACGCCTTATTTGAGTTTTGATAAACAATATGGAAAGATTTATCATATTGGTGATACAACAGACATGTTCAATTTGTTGAAAGATGAAAATGGATTAGCATGGACAGCGCATCCTCGCACAAAAGGCTCTGTTGGTTATCCTGACAAGTATAAAAATGCTTCTTTCTTCACTTCTGATCATTTTTTAGGCGCAGCCTGGAAAGCAATGCCTGCCGATCTTTCACAACCGCGATTAGGTAAACGTGTGCTGGATTTAATGGATGATATGAATAACTGGGGTTTGAAAAAACATGTAATTGGTGAAGCCGATGTTTTTAGCATTGAGCCCGAAAACGAAATGTATGCACATTTGAATGTGAACTACCTGCAGTTGAATACACTTCCGAAATTTGATGAAAGCTGGCAGCCGATTTTAACTGCGATGCAACAGGGGAAATTTTTTACAACAACAGGCGAAGTATTAATTCCATCATTTACGGTAAATGGTAAAGCAACAAATGAAATTGCAAGGCCTGATGCAAATGGGAATGCGAAAATTAATATGCATTTAAACTGGACATTCCCGTTGCAGTATGTTGAAATAATTTCGGGCGATGGAAAAAATGTTTATCGCGACAGCGTCAGCCTGAATAATACAACTGCTTTTGGTGATAAGGATTTTACTTTCAACATCAATTTAAAAAACAGGAAATGGGTTCGTGCAGCAGTATGGGATGTTGCGGTGAACGGTGCATTTACACAAACGGTGTGGCTGGAGGAGTAGTAAATGCAGGCGCTATTCTGCAGCCGTTGTTGGCCTTGTGACCAACAAATTTGATTGTATGAATGATGATATTGTTTATGAAACTCCTTGTTGGTGACAACAACAAGGGTGGATGAAGCGATATTATTTTCAAAAGTTTAATAATTATGAAATATGATATTAAATTGTTTAAACAGGAATTGAAACATTTTTTTAAACAATATGAAATAGAATACAGGCATTTTCCGGAGGGAGATTTTGGAGAATTACAAGAAGTAGTTTTTGAAAATAAATTCAAAGTTGGAGCGATTCAATTTTGGGGTATGGATTATTTAGCTATTCAATTATTTGATTATCAAACTCAAGAAATGCTGATTAATATAATATTTGAGCCTGATCAAGATGCCCAAAAAGAGAAAGGGCTTCAAAATCTGGTGAATCTAATTTAGTCAGCCCTTAAAAACGCTCTGCCTTTGTTGGTTTTGTGACCAACGAATTTGATTATATGAAGATGGTATTGTTTATGAAACCCACTTGTTAGCGACAACACCAACAAGTGGGAAAGACTATAAACTGCACCTTTACTTCCTGCTATAATTCGGCGCTTCCCTTGTTATTTCAATGTCATGCGCATGGCTTTCACGCATGCCTGCATTGGTTATTTTAACAAATGTGGCTTTTTGCAATTCAGCAATTGTTTTTGCGCCGCAATAACCCATGCCTGCCCGCAAACCGCCATTAAACTGGGCAACCACTTCACTTAAAAACCCTTTATAAGCAACGCGGCCTTCAATGCCTTCGGGCACAAACTTTTTAATATCATCTTCCACATCCTGGAAATAACGGTCGCTGCTGCCCTGCGCCATAGCTGAAATGCTTCCCATGCCACGGTATTCCTTAAATTTCCTGCCTTCATAAATAATGGTTTCGCCGGGGCTTTCTTCCGTGCCGGCAAAAATGCTTCCCATCATCACCGTATCTGCGCCTGCCGCCAGTGCTTTTACCATATCGCCCGTATAGCGAATACCACCATCTGCAATCAATGGTGTGCCGGAAGATTTTAAGGCGCCTGCCGCTTCCATAATGGCAGTTAACTGTGGTACGCCGGTACCGGCCACAATTCTTGTGGTGCAAATTGAACCCGGACCTATGCCTACTTTCACTGCGTCAGCGCCTGCTTCTGCTAAAGCTTTCGCGCCTGCCGCCGTGCCTATATTACCGGCAATAACCTGCAGGTTTTTAAAGCTTTTCTTCAATCCTTTTAAAGCGGTAATTACGCCTTTGCTGTGGCCGTGGGCGCTGTCTAAAGTAACGATATCAACACCCACATTTACGAGGGCCGCCGCCCGGTCATTTAAATCTTTTGTAATGCCCAAGGCCGCACCAACCAGCAATCTCCCAAACTCATCCTTAACAGCATTTGGATAATTGCGCAGTTGTAAAATATCCCGGTAAGTAATCAGTCCAGTAAGTTTGCCGGCCTTGTTTACAACGGGCAGCTTTTCAATTTTATATTTATGAAGAATGGTTTCAGCTTTTTTAAGATCAGTGCCATCGGGTGCTGTAATAAGGTTCTCTTTGGTCATGGCCTCACTCACCTTTTTCTTTTTATCGGTTTCAAACCTTAAATCACGGTTGGTGAGAATGCCAGCGAGAAAATTGTTCTTGTCAACAATTGGAATGCCGCCGATCTTATTGTCTTTCATCAGCTTTAATGCATCGCCAATGGTTGAATCAGGCGTAAGCGTAATCGGGTCGACAATTAGACCGCTTTCACTGCGTTTTACCTTCCTCACCTGCTCGGCCTGCCTTTCAATTGACATATTCTTATGCAAAATGCCAAGCCCGCCTTCCCTTGCAAGGGCAATAGCAAGGCTCGCCTCTGTAACCGTATCCATGGCTGCAGACAGCATTGGGATATTAAGTTTCAGCGACTTTGTAAGTTTTGTTGAAATATCAGTTTCGCGGGGAAGCACCTGGCTGTAAGCCGGCATCAGGAGAACATCATCGAAGGTTAAACCTTCACCAAAAAAACGGGTTGCTTTTGAATCCTTATTTATTGTTGCCATGTGCAAAGATATAGCGGCAAATAATTATGCACAAATTTTGAAATATAGAATACGTTAATTCCGCTTTTAAAAGTGCCGGGATTTTTATAAGTTTATGCAATTATTAAATATTTCTATGCAGAAAACCTGCGTGTTATTCGTATTCTTTTTATTTTTTTATGGCTGTAAGCATGGTAAAGCAGACCTTACCGGCAACGAAAAAATTAGCGCTGAAGATTTTATTGCAGCATTTCCTAACCTGAAACTTCCCGCTTATATCAGCGACACCGCCTTGAAAAATTTTGGTGATTCCACCGTGATAAGTGCTGCTGTTTTTACACAATTTATTGGCGATACTGCATTGAAAGGGTTTACGAAAAACGCGGAGAAAACGGTTATTCACCCGGCTGGCATTATCCGTAAAAGCGATAAGGATTTTTTATTGGCAACTTTTGAAGAAGGTAAGCAAATAAATCTCGGTGTTTTTGTGTTGAGCGATAAACATGCATTCCTTTCTTCACTTCCACTATTAGCTTCAGGTGAAAAAGACGGTTATAAGCATAGTGTTTCTATAACTACAGAGCCCACATTTATTCTCAAAAAAGAAAAGGTAATTAATAATGTGAGCCTTTATACGAGAAATGGGTTTGCCTATAGTGCCTCTGCCGGGAATTTTTCAAAAGTATTAAGCGATTCAAATGAAGACACTGCGAGAAATAACGAGATCATTAACCCGATAGATACGCTTCCCGTTGCCAACAAATACAGTGGCGATTACATAAAGGACAAGAAAAATTTTATTTCTGTACGCGATGGGAAAAACGCAAATTCTTATTTATTTTTTGTGCATTTTGAGAAAGGCAGCGATTGTATTGGCGAATTAAAAGGCGCCTTGAATTTAACCGGTGAAAAAGATGGCGTATTTACAGAAAGCGGCGACCCCTGTGTAATCCGCTTTAAGTTTACAACAACCGCCGTTACGGTTAAAGAAGAAAATAATTGCGGAAACCACCGCGGCATAACATGCCCCTTCGATTTTACTTTTAAAAAGAAAAAGCCGGTTAAAAAGACAAAGCCTGAATAACTGGTGAATTATCTGCCAAATGTGTAAAAAGTACGTTTATCATTTTAACGTTATATTGCGGCGCTTTTTATAAAAAACCAACAGAACTATGGATTTTAAAAATTTTAAAGTTCCCTATACATCAGACGATCGTTATTCTAAAAAAGTTGCCTATTTCTCAATGGAGTTTGCCATACATCAGCCATTGAAAATTTACAGCGGCGGCCTGGGTTTTCTTTCAGGTTCACATCTTCGCAGCGCTTATGAGCTAAAACAAAATCTTATCGGCATTGGCATTTTATGGAAATACGGGTATTACGACCAGGCCCGCAACCAGGATCAAACCCTGCAGGTAACCTGGATGGAAAAAATATACAGCTTTCTTGAAGATACAGGCATAAAATTTCAGATAATTGTGCACGATGTGCCTGTTTGGGTGAAGGCATATTATCTCAATCCCGAAACATTTAATTCAGCGCCTTTATTTTTATTAAGCACTGATTTGCCTGAGAACGATTATGTATCTCAAACAATTTGTCACCGTTTATACGATGCCAATGTTTCCACAAAAGTTGCGCAGTTTATGCTGCTGGGCATTGGCGGCGCCAAACTGATAGATGAATTAAATTTCAACCCCGATTTATATCATTTGAACGAAGCGCATGGCATTTCATCTGCGTTTTATTTGTTGCAGAAATATAAAAGCGTTGAAAAGCTGAAAGAGCATTTGGTGTTTACCACGCATACGCCTGAAGAAGCCGGAAATGAAAAACATGATATTTACCTGTGCCAGAAGATGAGTTATTTCTGTGGCTTTAGCATTGACGAGGTTAGAAAGCTTACAGGCATTGAAGATGACCAGTTCAATCATTCGCTGGCGGCACTGCGGTTTGCAAAAATGGCTAACGGCGTTTCAAAGCTGCATGGAAAAGTATCGAATGAAATGTGGAGTAAATACAGTGGCATTTGTCCTATCACTTCTATCACCAATGCGCAAAACTGGCGCTATTGGGCCGATAAGCAGTTGTATGCTTCCATGGATGAAAATAACGACTGGCGTTTTGATGACCGGAAATGGTATTTGAAAAAACGTGCTTTTGAAATTGTGGCCGATCAAACCGGAAAATTATTTAACCCAAGCATTTTAACCATTGTGTGGGCAAGGCGTTTTGCCGGGTATAAAAGGGCAGATTTTCTTTCGTGGGATATGGAACGTTTTAATGCGCTTGTAAACAATAAAAAATATCCTGTCCAGATCATCTGGGCGGGCAAGCCTTACCCGGTGGATTATCCTGCCATTACGCAGTTCAATAATCTTGTGCAGTTAAGCAAGAACTATAAGAATGTTGCAGTGCTTGTTGGATATGAGCTGGCGCTTAGCAAAAGGTTGAAACAGGCATCGGATATATGGCTGAATAATCCTCGTGTGCCAAGAGAAGCTTCCGGCACAAGCGGCATGACGGCTGCTATGAACGGCGCTATTAATTTTTCTACCGATGATGGATGGATACCGGAATTTATTAATGACGGCAATAATGGTTTTGTGGTGCCGCAGGCAGATTACAGGAATATGAATGTGCAGGAACAGGATGCGTATGATCTTGATAAAATTTATGAAATGCTGGAGCAGCAAATTCTGCCTTTGTATTACGATCAGCCTGATACATGGCGCCAGATAAGAAAGAATGGCATGCGTGATGTGCGTGTGCAGTTCGACAGTAACCGCATGGCGCATGAGTATTATGAGAAGCTGTATAAATAATATGCTGTGAGGCGTTAGTTGTCAGCAGAGTGCCTTGCGCTTTGTTTTCACAATGCACACTTTAGTTTAGCTATATTACCTCATAGTTAACAATTATAGTATTACATTTTGTTTATGGGCAGGTTTTACATTTGCCCATAATTATTTTAGCAATACTCGACGCTTATGTAAAACGTTTTCACACACGCTTTGCATGAAACGAATGAAAAAATAAATATGGTACGAATGAAATACGCATGCTTAATATTAATAACAGTTTTATTAAGTGCAAACAGTTTTGCGCAGCCCGCCGCCACAGATAAGGTTCAGCGGCCTAAACTTGTTGTGGGTATTGTTGTTGACCAGATGCGCTGGGATTACCTGTATAAATATTACCCGTTATACAGCAACAGCGGCGGGTTTAAAAGAATGTTGAATAAGGGCTTTAGCGCCGAAAATACATTTGTGCCTTATACCCCCACTGTAACGGCTGCGGGGCATGCCTGTGTATATACGGGTTCAGTGCCTGCTATAAATGGTATTGTTGGCAATGATTGGTACGACAATGTTGAAGATAAAAAAATGTATTGTGTGCAGGATGATGCTGTAAGCACGGTTGGCGCTTCAGACGATGCAGGTAAAATGAGCCCGCGCAATAATGTTGTTACCACCATAACAGATGAATTAAGAATTGCAACCAATTATGCATCTAAAGTAATTGGTGTTTCTATGAAAGACCGTGGTTCTATATTGCCTGCCGGGCATGTGGCCAATGCGGCTTACTGGTATAATCCTAAAGCAGGCAAATTCATTACGAGCACTTATTATATGAAAGAACTGCCGGAGTGGGTTAATGCTTTCAATAACCGCCGGCTTCAGGATTCTTTATATAAACTTAACTGGACGTTAAGCCTGCCTGAAAATCTTTATAAAGAATATGCCGGAGAAGATGATGAACCTTACGAAGCAAAACCCTTTGGAAAAGAACAAACGCACTTTCCTTATAAACTCACCGGTTATATTCAGAAAGATTATTCAAAAATTACATCAACGCCGCACGGCAATACTTTTTTGGAAGCAATGGCAGAAGCTGCCGTTATTAATGAACAACTTGGTAAAGGCAATGCTACCGATTTTTTAGCGGTAAGTTTCTCTTCTCCAGATTATGTTGGCCATGCGTTCGGCCCTGATTCCTGGGAACAGATGGATGATTATATAAAGCTCGATTCAACATTGGGAAGATTTCTTTCTTTTCTTGACAAACAGGTGGGAGAAGGAAATTACCTGGTGTTTCTTACGGCAGATCATGCAGGCGCCAATAGCCCCGGCTATTCCGTAAAACATAATTTACCCGGCGGGCCATTCAGCGTCGGAACTTTTGGTAAAGAATTAAATGAATTGCTGTTAAAAAAATATAAATCAGGCAGGCTATTGAAAGGCCAATATAATGGCCAGATACTTTTAAATAATAAAGTAATAGATTCTTTAAGTCTTGACAGGAGTGCAATTGAAAGAACTATTATTGATTTTGCGGAGCTTCAACCTGGTGTGGCAAGAGCTGTTTCCATGAAAAATATAAGCACTGCAACTTTACCTGATGTGCAGAAAAAAATGTTCAGCAATTCTTATTTCCCGCAGCGCAGTTCAGATATTCTGATTGAATTAAAATCCGGTTATGTCAGCGGCAATGGTACCGGCACATCTCATGGCCTCTGGAATCCTTACGATTCGCATATTCCTTTATTGTTTTATGGATGGAATGTAAAACCCGGCAAAACCAACCGCGAAACTTATATGACGGATATTGCGGCAACCGTTGCGGCTATGCTGCATATTCAAATGCCAAGCGGTTGTGTTGGCAAAGTGATTGAAGAAGTGTTTGAAAAGTAAGCGATTGTTTTGCCATCGGCCCGCGATAGTGGTCTGGCCGGATATCTAATAATCAATATCCAAATTCAGCCTGTTTTTTAATTCTTTTACCAGCGGGTATTTTTCTGCAATGCGGTCAAATTTTTGACGGCTGTTCAATGTAAGATAAATAGGGACTTCTTCTTCTTCGCCGGCTTCAATGAGTATTTTAAAATTAATGCTGCGGTTATAAAATGCACGTTGTATAAAATCGCAGAGTAAAGTTTTTTCCTGTTCAATAAATTTTTGCTGGGTTAATGCATGAACGGTTACTGTAAAGAAATTATCTGTTTCCACGTTCAGTTTAGCAATCCTGAATGTTTGGTAAGTAGAGTGCTTATTCGGCTGTGCTTCCAGTGTGGCCGCATAATCATTCCACACTTCATTGAGCCTTTCCTGTGTTAACGGTTCGGCATCTTTTACTTCTTCAACATTATAATCTGCGCCAACTTTTTCACGCAAAGCCTCCAGCAGGTTTTTACCATTGCCATTTTTAGGAGCAGCATATTTTACCGAAGGTTCTTTAACTGTGTTTGCAGCTTTAGGCGAAGCAGGTTGTGGCGGTGATATAATTTTTTCTTTTGCCGGCTGCTGAATAATAACCTTTGCTTCTGTTTTTTTTACCGGCGCACCCGGCGTTTGTTCAATGGTTTTGCTCTTATAGATTACCGGTGCATCAACCCGTTTTTTTTTAACAACATTCCCGTTTTCAATCACCAGTTCAAGCGCCTGCTGCAGGTAATTCAGTTTAATAAGCGCCAGCTCAACATGCAGCCTTTTATTACGCGCCATTTTATAATTTATCTCAAACTCATTTAAAATATTGAGTGCGCTTACCAGGTAACTCATGCTCACCTGTTCGGCTTTGGCAATATATTTTTCCTGCATGCCTTCCACCACTTCCAGCAAAGAAGCGGCCTTTGCATTTTTACTTACCAGAAGATTACGCAGGAATTCTGCAAAACCATTCAGCACCATATCGCCTTCAAAACCCTTGCTGTTTATTTCATCATACAGCAACATGGCTGCGCCAATATCCTGCTGCAACAAACTATCGAGTAATTTAAAATAGTAATCTTCATCCAGGATGTTCAGGTGCTCAAGCGTATTCCGGTAATTCACTTCGCCGTTGGTAAAACTTACAATCTTATCAAGGATGCTCAAGGCGTCACGCATACAGCCTTCACTCTTTTGAGCAATGATTTGTAGCGCTGATTTTTCTGCTTTTATATTTTCCTTGTCTGCAATTTCCTGTAAATGCTCAACCGTATCGTTAGTTGTAATACGCTTAAAATCGAATATCTGGCAACGCGATAAAATGGTAGGCAGGATTTTATGTTTCTCTGTTGTGGCTAGAATAAAAATGGCATAAGGCGGTGGTTCTTCCAGTGTTTTCAGAAAGGCATTAAAGGCCGAAGCACTCAGCATGTGCACCTCATCCACAATGTAAACTTTATACTTACCGGCCTGTGGCATAAAACGTACCTGCTCCACCAGCGTTCTTATATCATCAACTGAATTATTACTTGCCGCATCTAATTCATGTATATTCAGCGAAGTGCCTTCATTAAAACTTTTACAAGAGTTACATTCGTTGCAGGCTTCTCCATCCGGCTGCAGGTTTTCGCAGTTAATTGTTTTGGCAAGAATACGGGCACAGGTTGTTTTGCCCACGCCACGCGGCCCGCAAAACAAAAAAGCATGTGCCAGCTGTTTGTTTTTGATGGCATTTTTTAAAGTGGTGGTAATATGCTGCTGGCCCACAACCGTATCAAAAGTTTGCGGCCTGTACTTTCTCGCTGAAACAATAAACTTATCCATAGAAAAATGCAATTTAGTGATTGCCGAAAATCAAAATCCGAGAATAACATTTAATTTATACACACTGTATATTTGAGATGTTTTAGTTCAACATTATACCTTTAATACATTGTATGAAAGTAGCTTTCAATCTTATTACTCTTAGTTTATTTTTTTGCCTGCCTTTTATATCTGCCGGTCAAAAAATTCGTTACTCTCTGCCGGAAGCAGATGCCATTATTTCAAAATTTAATATTATAGGCCAGGTAAAAGATGATATTCTTATTTGGAAAACTCCGGACGGTAAACCTAAAAAGTCGGAAATTATTATATATGATAAGGATATGCATGTGAAGAAGCGTGTAAAAACAAATATCCTGCAATATGACGAACAGTATAATGTTGCCTTTATAAACAGAAATGATTCATTCGAGGTCATTTATCAATATTTAAATGAAAATACATACTTATGCAAACGCGCAATATTCAATGAGGAAGGCAAGTGTTTAGCTTTTCAGACAATTGACAGTATATCAGTGGAAGCAGGATCTGGTCTCAATGACTATGCTTATAATATCATCACCTCAAGAAACAAAAAAACTTTTGCCTTGATAAAATTCATAAGCGCTTCGCCCGGTGTGATAGATATTGATTACAAGTATTTTGGATTTGATAACATGCACAGCGACTCCCAACGTTTACCGTTTTATGTAAATACATCTTCAATAAATGGCTTGATGCTGAATGAAGATGGCAATCTTTTTCTTGCATTAAGTAAACAGGAAAGTCAAACTTACACGCTCACGATGTATAAGATAAACCTGAACAACAATCATACGATTAATTCTTTAAAGCGGTTAGATTATGGGAGCTTAATGAACGAAAGCTTTAATATTTCTGAGTACCATGGCAACTATACGGTTTGTGCAGGTTTTGAAGCAGATTCAACCAAAGGTATTTTCTTATGGCATGTTAACGCAGATCTGGAAGATATACAACCTGATACTGTCATAACAAATAAATTCATACAAGATTCAGTATTCAAAAAAACAAAAAGCTTTCAAATAATCGGTTATGAAAATAAGAATCAGATGAATCTTTTTATTAAATCTGTCAATGAGCCTGTTAAAGACTCGGTTTTATTATCCAGAAAATATAACAGTAATGTTCTTTTCAATATTTTATATAGTCAGCGGCGGTATTATTTCGGGTTCAATGACTTTCTAACAGATGACACTTATGATTATGTAGAAATCGTAATCCCGACTGCAAAGCCAAACCCCGAAGACCTCCGGCTTTTTTCAATCGTGTTAGAAAAACAAAAAGATGTAAAAAGTGTAGAATGTTTTACAGGAGAGCTGGATAAAGAAACAACATCTTTAATCAATAATGCTACTATATTTCAATCAACAACGGGGTTTAATATCTTGTTTGATCAATACCGCGGCAATAAAAAAACTACAGGACATATTGTATTAACAAACGACAACCGGTTTAAATATGCGCATTTGATTGTAATGAATTTAAAATATCATTTATTAATCGATAAAGCTGTGAGCATAGACCCGAATAATATTATTGCACCTTGTAGTTATAAAAACAAAATGGTTTTTGCACGAATCACATTAAATTAATTTCCTGCCTTTGTTTGAGCAGTATATAAGTATGTACCGATTGAAAGAATTTCTCAACAGCAAATTTGAATTATACAACCAGCCTTCTTTTATCAAGGATGACCCCATCAGCATTCCCCATCTTTTTACAAAAAAGCAGGATATAGAAATTGCCGGTTTTTTTGCCAGCATTTTTGCCTGGGGAAACCGCAAAACTATTATCAGCAAATCAAGGGAATTAATGGAGCTGATGGACATGCAGCCTCATGAATTTTGCCTGAACGAAGATTTAGGAAGATTGAAAAGATTATTGGAGTTTAAGCACCGCACTTTTAATCCAACCGACCTTTTGTACTTCGTTGAATTTTTGCAATATCATTATCGAAACAATGATTCCCTGGAAACCGCATTTACCAAATGGGGCAATACCATTGAACAGATGCTGATTGGGTTTCATCACTATTTTTTTAGTTTGGAAGATGTGCCACTGCGCACTAAAAAGCATATTGCAACGCCGGAGAAAAAGTCGAACTGTAAACG
The DNA here is from genome assembly GCF_900115755.1 of Parafilimonas terrae. Taxonomy (GTDB): domain Bacteria; phylum Bacteroidota; class Bacteroidia; order Chitinophagales; family Chitinophagaceae; genus Parafilimonas; species Parafilimonas terrae. The sequence continues at coordinate 8,161 of NZ_FOXQ01000007.1, read as the reverse complement.
TTTAAATATGTTTCTGCGCTGGATGGTGCGTGATGATAATAAAGGTGTTGATTTTGGTTTATGGAAAAGCATCAATTCCTCACAATTAATTTGCCCTGTTGATGTGCATGTGGCAAGAGTGGCCAAGCGTTTTAATTTGCTGCAGCGCAAACAAACCGATTGGAATGCTGCAATTGAATTAACAGAACAGCTTAAAAAATTTGATGCCCATGATCCCGTTAAATATGATTTTGCTTTGTTTGGTTTGGGCGTGATTGAAAAGTATTGATGTTAATAAAAAGCCACAGATTCACAAATATTTATCTGTGCATCTGTGGCTAAATTTTTTTAAATAGTTACCTGTCAATAGTTCTTCGTAACCGTTACAGCCCCTTTCGGATAATCGCGATAATAAATTGCATTTTCAGTTGTAAAAGGCGTTGTTTTTCCACCGGCAATATCCGTCCATGAAAATGCAGAAGCCGGTTGCAGCTTTGTGCGTATAGAAGCCTGCCCGTTCATTTGATAAACGTTTGCGTATATATAAAATGTGTGTGCATTTATGCCATTCAAATTATAATTCGCCGGGAACTGTATTGTATAGTTATTCGCATTGCGTACTGTTGTAGTATTTACAGTTTGATTGTTTTCATCTTTAACAATAAGCTTATTCCTGATTTTTGTATTGGAACAGTTTATAACCAATGGCAGATTATTGATACCTATTGAACCACCCTGTGAAAGATATTGCAACTCAAGTATCCGTGTTAAGCCAATATGCAAAACATCGGGGTCGTAAATATTAAGCCCCAATAAAGGTTTAGCACCTGTTATCATCATTTCCGGAGAAAGAGGAGAGATAACAGATTCAGGATATATAGAGGGTTTAGTGTTGGAGATATAATCTAAACCATATAATTGTATGGAAACCGTATCGCCGGAATGTACAGATGACGAAGCGGAAGGCGTATTATAATATGCCCTGAAGGTTATAGGTATTGAACTACCATCATCCGGTAGCCAGTAAACACCTGCAGTTAAGGTAGCACCTGCAGCATGCTCATCATATGGCTGAAAAAAGGCCGGGGCTGAACTGCCAAATACGTCCACTTCCTGAATAAATAAGGCATCGTTATTATTTGTTTCATAAGCTGTAAACCCAAAATTAATAATACCAATGCCTGGTTTTTTTGATGCAAAACTCAAAGTAAGATCTGCATAACCACTGCCGTCTGCATTCACAATAAACTGGCTTTTAGTAGTGGATGCCATTACAATTTTGGGCGGCTTAACCGGGCCGGCAGTTACTGTTATAACATTGTTTTCATTGGTTGAAGAAAGGCTGTTAGCTGTGGTTTCTTTTTTGCAGGAATTAAATAAAAAGAATGCGCATGCGATGAGAAGGATCGTTTTCATAAGCTTAAGAATTATGGTTTAAAAAGATAAAAAAAATAAAATAGTTTTTTCATTTAAAGGGTTTCTAAATCCGTTAGTAAAATATACGTGATGCAAGTAAGCAGTTTGACTGTAATAAATCTATGGAATAAATTTAATATATAAAAATCATTTTATGATTTTGCTTTGTTTGGTTTGGGCGTGATTGAAAAGTATTAATACTTATATGCCTTTGTAAAAAAGCCACAGATGCACAAATATTTATCTGTGCATCTGTGGCTAAATTTTTTTAAATAGTTAACTATCAATAATTCTTCGTAACCGTTACCAACCCTTTCGGATAATCGCGATAATAAATTGCATTTTCATTTGTGAAAGGCATGCTTTGCCCGCCGGCAATATCCGTCCAGGAAAAAGCAGAAGAAGGTTGCAATTTGGTGCGTATTGATGCATGGCCATACATCAGGTAAACTTTGGCATACACATAAAATGTATGCGTATTTATTCCATTCAGGTTATAGTCTTCCGGGAAATGTATCATATAGTTATCTCCGTCACGCACAGTTGTTGTATTTATCGTTTGGCCATATTCATCTTTAACAATCAGCTCTTTTCTTATCCTTGCATTTGAACAATTAATATGCAACGGCAGATTATTAATGCCCAGCGAGCCGCCTTTGGAAATATATTGAAATTGCATTATGCGGGTTAAGCCTAAATGCAAAACATCAGGATCATAAATATTAAGCCCTAATTGTGGTTTTGCGCCTGTTATCATCATTTGCGGGGATAGAGGAGAAGTAAGGCTTTGTAACAAAATATAAGGGCTTGTTTTATTAACGAAATCAATACTGATTAACTGCACAGAAACTGTGTCGCCGCTTTTTACATTGCCCGTTGCTGAAGGCACATTATAATGAATAGTAAACGTAACCGGTACCGCACTGCCGTCATCCGGTAATTCAATATCGGTGCCGTTGAGGGTAGCGATAGCTTTGGCCTGTCCATAATATGATGTAGGACTGAAAAAAGCGGGTATATCTTTTGTAAAAATTGAGAGGGCATCATTCTCATTTGTTTCATAAGCCAGAAAAGTAAATGCCTGTATTTGTATGCCTGGCTTTTTTGCCGAAAAGTTCAGCGTGAATTCAGCCGTACCATTACCATCTGCATTGGCTATAAATTGTGTTTTAGTTGTGGAAGCCCATTCTATCCTGGGCATTTTTACCGGCCCGTTTACAACTGTCAAACTATTTTCGCGTGAAGATACCTGGCTGGTTTCTGCTGTTTCTTTCATGCAGGAATTGAGCAGTAAGAGCATGCATGCGCATGCGGCGATATTGGTTCTTTTCATAAGTTAATGGTCTAAGAATGTTTAATAATTGGTTTAGTTTAAGAAAAGCTGACATTTAATTCAGGGCATACTATTTTTCCGGGACTAAAGAAATTTCAGGCCTTAAACTTATGAAAAACTCCTGTATTATCAAAATTTACGCAAGCGGAAGTGGCAATAACCTATTCACTTTATGGAAAAACAAAAAGCCCCAACCAAAACTTTGATTGAGGCTTTAAGCAGAAATAATTTATTACAGTTTTACCACTGTGCCGCTGCCGCTAATATCTGTTGTAATATCGCCCGGATCGCCTTTGTAAGACACTTTTCCATTGCCTGAAATATGCACGTCAAGCTTATCCTGAACGGAAAGGGTAATTGTTCCGTTCCCTGATAATTCCACCTTAGCTGATTTTGATTTAACGCCCAGCGTTGCAATATCGCTGTTGCCGCTTGACTGGATAGTATAATTGTTCACATTCATTTCATCTATACTTATATCAGCATTGCCCGAAGTGGAAATGGCAAGGCTTTCCGTGTCATTATAACTGCCGGTGGCTTTTATGGGAGAAGAACCATTTGAGGTTAGCGCATTAAAGCCTGGCATGGTAATATATACTTCAATATTATCATTCCTTACATTAAGATTATCGCGGTAACGCAGGTTAAGCGTATTGCCACTTACATCTGTTTTATAATTTGAAACAAGGTTCTGGTAGCCTTTTACCTTCACTGTAATTTCGGGGGCATAAGATACATATATTTTGGCGCTTCCGAAAGTGCTTATGGCATTGAAAGTTCCGGCACTTCTTTCTTCAGTAACTATACTCCCGGTGCCGCGTACCACATCTTTTTCACACGAGGCAAATAATAAAGCGGCTGTGCAAATTGCTAATAGTTTTTTCATTGAGGTGTTTTGTGCAAACATATTTTTTTGAATGCTTTATATAAAGCACTAACTGTACAGGAAGCTGAATTAGCTGCATAAATTGCGATAATTGCTGCATGGATGGTTCCTGAGAATTTTAAAGCTGTAAGCGGGATTTAATATTTCGTGATTAATGGGAAAGTGATTAAACAAGTTTAAGTGTGGCAATTTGTATGCAGCAGTAATATATTTGATGATTGTTTTTAAAACCAGGAGGTTTCGCAGAATATGCAGCAACTGAACGATGATATGCTGCCGCAGTGTGCGACGCAACAAAGCTCAATGCATATTCAATAGCTGGCCTCATCATATTCATCAATAAACAGCTTGCTGTTTTATATAAAATAATTATGGTTGATCTTGCGCTGCTGTAAGAACAATAACTTTGAGAAAATTATTGGCGATATTATACTGATTGAAATAACATGGCGAATCCTAATTTGCATAATGAAAAATCGCAGTTGAGTGTTGAAGAAAAAGAGTTTGAAAACAACATTCGCCCTAAACAGATTGTTGAGTTTGCAGGGCAGCAGCAACTGATAGAAAATCTTATCATATTTATTAAAGCAGCTAAAATTCGCGGCGAAGCACTGGATCATGTTTTATTTCATGGCCCGCCGGGTTTGGGCAAAACAACATTGTCAAGAATTGTGGCAAATGAACTGGGCGTAAATATAAAAGAAACCAGCGGCCCTGTAATTGAAAAGCCCGGTGATCTTGCCGGTTTATTAACGAACCTTGAACCCAATGATGTTTTGTTTATTGATGAGATACATCGTTTAAGTACTGTTGTGGAAGAATATTTGTATGCAGCAATGGAAGATTTCAGGATTGATATTATGATTGACAGCGGGCCTAATGCAAGAAGCATACAGCTTAATTTAAATCCTTTTACGTTGATTGGCGCCACCACGAGAAGCGGATTGTTGACGGCGCCCCTGCTATCAAGGTTTGGCATTAAATCGCGGCTTGAATATTATAATGCCGATACGCTGAAGAAGATTATTGAGCGCAGCGCTTCTATATTAAATACTTCCATTTCTGCAGACGCAGCCAATGAAATTGCAGGCCGCAGCCGCGGTACGCCGCGAATAGCAAACGGCTTATTGCGCCGTGTACGCGATTTTGCACAGGTATTGAATGATGGCATCATTGATATTGGCATTACACAACATGCATTAAAAGCGCTAAACGTTGATGAGCACGGATTAGATGAAATGGATAACCGTATTTTATCTGCCATCATCGAAAAATTCAAAGGCGGCCCTGTTGGCATTACTACTATTGCAACTGCTGTTGGCGAAGAGCCCGGCACTATTGAAGAAGTGTATGAACCTTTTTTAATACAGGAAGGCTTTTTACAACGTACGCCGCGTGGCAGGGAAGTAACGCATAAAGCCTATGAACATTTAGGTAAAAAGCCCGGCAATGCAGGATTTGCGGGTTCATTGTTTAGCTGATGCAGCGCTGGGACTAAAACGCAGAACTTTTCATTCTTGTATCATTAAGGTTTGCCCATATTATTTCGGGCGGATATCAAAATGTCGATATTTTAATCAATTTTCACTTCAACCAGTTCATTGTATTCAGGATGGCGTTTCAGGTATAAAGCCACAAACGGGCAATACACCATCACTCTCTTCTTATGTGCTTTTGCCCACTCCAAAGCATGTTTTGCCAATACTGATGCAATGCCTTTGCCTTCAAGTTTTGGCGGCACTTCCGTGTGCATCAAGGCAATATCATGTTTGTAGAAACGATACACTAAAATGGCCACTTCGCCTTCTGCATGAATTTCAAATTGTTGTTGCTGCTCATTATTTATTACTTCGTAATCCGGCATAAAATAAATTTAATGATGATACTATTTGCGTAGTTTATACAAATTATGCGTAAGATAATATTTATAAATAACCGCTGGCAGGGTTTATTCCCTGCTTTTAGAGAAGCATCAGCCATGCCCGAGAATTAAGCATCCAACTTCAGCCATGTCAAAAGTTCTCCCTAAAAAATTCACATAAAAAACTTAAGGTTGCCCAAAATAAATTTCGGCAGGTTACATTTGCGCAATTTATTTTTCTATGCCTAAAGACAATTCCATTCAATCGGTTTTAATTATTGGTTCAGGTCCTATCATCATTGGCCAGGCTTGCGAATTTGATTACAGCGGCTCGCAGGCAGCCCGCAGCCTGCGCGAAGAAGGCATTAAGGTCACGCTTATCAACAGCAACCCTGCCACCATTATGACCGACCCGATGATGGCCGACAAGGTTTATCTTTTGCCCTTAACGCCTGAAAGCATCGAACAGATTTTAAAGGAGAATGAGATAGATGCTGTATTGCCAACTATGGGCGGCCAAACGGCGCTTAACCTTTGTATTGAAGCGGATGAATTAGGCTTGTGGGAAAAATATAATGTGCGGCTTATAGGTGTTGATATACAAGCCATTAAGGTGGCTGAAGACCGCGAAAAATTCAGGCAGTTAATGCTTGATATAAATATTAAAGTGGCGCCCAGCAGGGTAGCCAACAGTTTTTTGGAAGGAAAAGAATTTGCGCAGGAAATTGGTTTTCCGCTGGTAATCCGTCCTTCGTTCACCCTTGGTGGTACCGGCGGTGGTTTTGTGCACGATAAAAGCGAGCTGGATGAAGCGTTGCAGCGAGGTTTGCAGGCATCGCCCATTCACGAAGTCCTGGTTGAAAAAGCGGTGCTTGGATGGAAAGAGTTTGAACTGGAATTGCTGCGCGATAAAAATGATAATGTAGTTATTATTTGTACTGTTGAAAACGTTGACCCGATGGGTGTTCATACCGGCGACTCTATCACCGTTGCGCCGGCCATGACACTGAGCGATTCCGCCTTCCAGGAAATGCGCAACCAGGCCATAAAAATGATGCGCAGCCTCGGCAATTTCGCCGGCGGTTGTAATGTGCAGTTCGCTATTGACCCTGAAACAGAAGATATTATTTCAGTTGAAATAAACCCGCGTGTAAGCCGCTCTTCTGCGCTGGCAAGTAAGGCAACAGGTTATCCTATTGCAAAAATTGCTGCCAAGCTTGCAATTGGTTATACGTTGGATGAACTTAAAAATCAGATCACCAAAACAACTTCAGCCTATTTTGAACCGGCGCTGGATTACGTAATTGTAAAAATGCCGCGCTGGAATTTTGATAAATTCAAGGGCGCCAACGATACACTTGGCCTTCAAATGAAAAGCGTTGGCGAGGTAATGGCCATAGGTAGAAGTTTTACGGAAGCCATTCAGAAAGCCTGCCAAAGCCTGGAAAACGAAGCTGTTGGTTTAGGTTATTATGGAAAAAGCATGATGAAGAGTGATGAACTGATTGAATATATCAAAACGCCGAAGTGGGACCGTATTTTCCGCATTAAAGACGCGCTGATGCAGGGCGTGACCATTAAAACAATCGTACAAGCCACCCGTATCGACCGCTGGTTCATTTACCAGATACAGGAAATTGTAAGAATTGAAAAGCTGATTGCACAGCATACATTGGAAAACCTGCCGGAAGAGCTTTTAAAGGAAGCGAAGCATAATGGCTTTAGTGATGAACAGATTGCCCGCATTTTAATTGACCGCTGCACAGATGAAGATGTGTATGAAAAACGTAAGGCGCTCGGTATAACGCGTGTTTATAAAATGGTTGATACCTGCAGCGCAGAATTTGAAGCCAAGACCCCGTACTTCTACAGCAGTTTTGAAGGGTAGAGTTAACTTAAATTAATTGATTAAAGGAGAGCGGATAATAAAGTATCCGCTCTTTTTGTTTCTGCCTTATTCTTTCACAAACTTCAAATTCGTTGTATTACTGCCTGATACGAGCTTAAGATAATACACACCTTTTGGCAAATGCTCTGCATTCAGCTTATATGAAGACACGTTTTTGATTGTTGCCCTTGCCACGATATTGCCCTGCCTGTTTGATACCTGCAAGCTGTAGCTGGCGGATGCATCCAATCCTTTTATATATAGCATGTCTTGAACAGGATTTGGAGAAACAGATATGGTGGTTTCTTCATTTATTGTTACAGCAACAATATTGGTTGTTTCTATATTCCCTGATGGGTTTACCTGCTGCACGCGATAATAATTAGTGCCGGGCAAAGGATTATTGTCAGTAAAGGATTGTGTTTTACTATTTGTTCCTGCAGTGCTGCTAACCCTGCCTATATTTACCCATGTGCCTGTAGTTTGAACGGTATTGTAAGCGGCAGCACGTTGTACCCTGTAATAACCGCCTGTGCTGCCGGTTGCAGTATTCTGCCAGTTTAAGGTTATGCTGTTATTGCGGTTGCGCCACCATTTAAGTAGTTTCTGTATTTTTTTGGCAATGGGTGTACCATTGTTGTTGTAACGGGCTAAGGCAAGGTTGTAGTATGGCTGTTGCTCACTATCAGGGGGCAAAGCATTGCCTGCAGCTACTATTTTACCATCCGGCTGTAAACTTATTGAATTGGCGTATGCATAATAATTTGGAATGGCTGTTGTTACAACCCCGTTCGTACC
>NZ_FOXQ01000023.1 GCF_900115755.1 Parafilimonas terrae | reverse complement strand
GCGCAGGACTGAATGTGCTTTTTTTCATTTCTTACGTTTTAAAATTAAACTTTACTGTCTACTTTCAAAACGTACTGTTTTTGGGGAAGCTTACAACATAACCATTCCCGAGAAAACTGTTTCATTAGCGATGGCAAAACGTGTTGCATCGGTAATGGAATTTGTTTGGAAAATTTTTGGATTAAAAGAACACCCGCCGCTTTACAAAGGACTGGTAAATATTATGGGCATAGAATTTACAACCAACGACAACAAAGCAAAAAAGGAACTCGGCTATAAGCCATTTGTAACCATAAAGCAAGGATTTGACCTAATGAGAAAATAAAAAAAAACTGCCGCCAATAATTAAGCATTCGATGTTTACGAAGTACGGACAATGAAGGCGATGCTGAACGTAAGCTTACAATTGGTTTTCAAAAAAGACAACCAGGTTATGGCGTCGCTTAAAGAATATTTTACAGCAGCCAGGAAAAGTGTTTACGCAAGCAGTGCTTATATTACACACTTCGGCAGCAGGGCTGCCGCGCCTCAATTACGGCAGCCTTATAATAATAACACTAATTAACGCATCATCAATCCAACTATAATTTATTTTTGCTGCTTTTATACAAATGAAAAAACTTGACTGGTACATACTTAAAAAATTCCTGGTAACTTTTTTCTTTTGTATTCTTTTATTTACGGTTATTGCCGTAGTGGTTGACGTAAGCGAAAAAACCGACGATTTTGTAAAAGCCGGTCTTTCTGCAAGCCAGGTTTTCACTCAGTATTATCTCGGCTTCATCCCTTTTATTGATTCGCTGCTGTTTCCTTTATTTGTATTGATAGCGGTAATATTTTTTACATCCAAAATGGCAGGCCGCAGCGAAATCATAGCCATTCTTGCCAGCGGCACCACTTACAACCGCATGTTATTGCCTTATTGGATTGGCGGCATTTTTTTGTCTCTCCTGCTCATGTTTGCACTGGCATTTGTGATACCTACAGCCAACGTAAAAAAAACATCTTTTGAAGAAAAATATATCAATGTAAACTCAACTTATAACCCGCTTGTGGAAAACCGCCAGCACAGTATTTATTTCAGGATTGATTCTTTTACTTATGCGGGCATACGCAATTACGACACAACATCAAAGTACGGCGGCCCTTTTTTCATGCACCGTATAAAGGGAAATGAACTTATTTATAACCTGAGGGCACAATCGATACAATGGGATACTGCCACCAGGAAATGGAAACTTTCCAATGCTATTGAGCGCACATTTTCAGGAATAAGTGAAAAAGTAAAAACACGAAATTCGATGATGCTGAACCCATCCTTTAAACCGCTTGACCTCAGCCGCGATGAATATGCAAAAGATAAATTGAATTCGCCGCAGCTTCGTCAATATATAAAAGACCAGGAACTGCGTGGCACAGAGGGCTTAAATACATTGCAGGTGGAAGAATACCGCCGCCTGGCAACACCGGTAGCGGTGTTAATACTCACGCTTATCGGCGCTGTAATTGCCAGCCGCAAAGTAAGGGGCGGAAGCGGCGCACATATTGCCATTGGCTTTGTTGCCGGCGCATTGTTTATTTTAATGGACAGGTTTTCCACCATATTTTCCACCAAAGGAAACCTGCCGCCGGTAATAGCGGCATGGCTGCCCAACATCATTTTTACCTTTGTTGCCATCTATTTTTACCGCAAGGCGCCGAAATAAAATCGGGTTATTTTTATTGCAAATACTCAAATTAAACGCTAAGTGCTATCTTTAGCCGCCTGCATTTACCGCGGAAGCATTTACCCTATAACAGTGTGAATGAAGATTTTCTAAGTAAGTATGAAAAAGCATATCCGCTCTTGCCAGGCTCAGCAGTTTGCAAACAATTATCAGCTAAAAATAAATATTAATTCATGGACGCATTAAGAGCGAAGTTTAAAGAAAAGGCCGATATAGCTACCGCAGAAATAAAGGAAATCCTTGCCAAAAATGGCAACAAAGTAATTGGAGAAGTAAAATTATCCCAGATATACCAGGGCATGCGTGGCATGACAGGCCTGGTAACCGAAACAAGCCTGCTTGATGCACAGGAAGGCATTCGTTTTCGCGGCTATACGATACCTGAATTAAGGGAAAAATTACCCAAAGCGCCCGGCGGCACAGAACCTTTGCCCGAAGGCCTTTTTTATTTATTGCTGATTGGCGAAATACCTACTGCAGCAGATACTGATGCCATAACAGCTATCTGGCAACGCAGAAGCCATATACCCAATCACGTTTTTGATGCAATTGACGCACTGCCCCTTTCTGCACATCCAATGACAATGTATGTTACCGGTATTATGGCCCTGCAAACTGAAAGCAAGTTTGCAAAACAATATGCAGAAGGCATGAACAAAAAAGATTACTGGGCTGCTGTTTTTGATGATACCATGGACCTGCTTGCCCGCATTCCACATATTGCAGCTTATGTGTACAGGCGGAAATATAAAAACAACGAACATATTAATCCAAATGGTTTGCTGGACTGGGCAGGAAACCTTGCACACATGCTCGGTTATACAAGAGATAGTTTTAAGGCATTGATGCGTTTATATATGACCATACATTCCGACCACGAAGGCGGCAATGTTTCTGCCCACACAACGCATCTTGTTGGTTCTGCATTAAGCGACCCCTATTTATCTTATGCTGCCGGCATGAATGGCCTCGCAGGCCCTCTTCACGGTTTGGCTAACCAGGAAGTTATAAAGTGGATATTTGAAATGCAGGAAGAGCTTAATACAAAATCACCTACTAAAGAACAGATAGAACAATATGTGAGAAAAACGCTGAAAGAAGGCAAGGTGGTTCCCGGTTATGGGCACGCAGTGTTGCGCAAAACCGATCCACGCTTTATAGCGCAGATGGAATTTGGTAAAAGGCACATGCCGGATGACCCGCTTGTGCAAACCGTTTGGAATATTTACGAAACGGTACCGTCCATTCTTCAAAGCCTTGGGAAAGTAAAAAACCCCTGGCCAAATGTTGATGCGCACAGCGGCGCATTGCTTGTGCATTATGGCCTTGTTGAATACGAGTTTTATACCGTGTTATTTGCAGTAAGCCGCGCCTTGGGCGTATTGGCAAGTTTATGCTGGGACAGGGCTTTAGGCTTCCCGCTGGAAAGGCCAAAGTCTGTAACAACTGAATCTGTTAAGCTTTGGCTTGAAGGCAAAGATGAAATTTGGGATGCTTAAGTTTTAAGCATTCATTCAATAAAAAGCACCGCATATTTTTTGCGGTGTTTTTTTATGCTTTACCTGGCTAATACTTTGGCAAAGCGGCTTACATCTGCCAAAGGATCCAGCGGTTCATCAAGTAACATATTCTGCACAAACTGCTTTGCAAACCACGGCGCAAGCGAACAGCCTTTTGAACCCATTCCGTTTAAAATTCCAACACTTTTATATTGAGGATGGAAACCTGCGAATGGCCTGCGCTCAACTGTTGCGGGCCGCAATGCCGACAAATGATCTGCAACCGTAAAATCTTTTTTTAATATTGATTTTAAAGATGCAATCGTTCTTGTTTTAAAATCATCTGTTGGCGCTGCTGTTGCAAACTCAAGCTCATTGCTGCTGCCAACCCACCATTTATTATCTTTTAATGGAATTAATGTAAGGTGACCGAATTTATAAATATAGGATGTATCCAAACCTTCAATATACACCACTAATGCCTGGCCTTTATTTTGCACAAAAGGCAGGTTTTTCCAATAACTGCTTTGTGCCGCATTTATGCCACCGGCATAAATAATTTTGCCTGCTTTTATGCCTTTGTATTCAATACAATCTTTGTTTACTATCAATTCATCTTCATTAAAAACTTCTTCTTTTAAAGCATTCTTTTCTTTGAGATGCGCACGAAAAGATTGCAGCAATGCCTGCATTTTTATTACATAGCAAGGGCTTATTTCAAATACATCAAAAGGAAAATTAAATATGGTATGTAAAGTTTCTCTTGCAACAGATGGCGGTTGAATAAAACTGTTTTGCTGTTTTATTCTTTCAATAAAGGCTTGTTGCAAATCTGTTGCAGATGGAAATACCAGGATATTTTTTTGGTTAATGCATTGCATGTTTAAAGCATCGCCCAAGGCATTATATTCCTTCCAAACAAATGGCAATAATTCTTCCGCCATCCAGGTGGTAACCACTCTCCTGCCGGTAACAGGATTGATCAACCCGCCGGCAGCATTACTTGCACTTTGCAAATAATTGTTGTCATAAACAATAAAGCTTTTATTTTCTTTCAATAAATAATACCCAAGCCATGTGCCGCAGATACCTTGCCCGATAATGATGTAATCCACCGTCATGCTGCAATGTTAATGAAACTATGTTTGCTGCAGCAGCAATAAAAAACCGCCTTTTGCAAGACGGTTTTTAAAATATTCAAAAAAGCTGTTTTTAATAATTTTGAATCTTACCAATTCCAAGCGCCTGTGTGCTTGTTCCATTCAGTTTTCCTTTAGCAACAATGGTATAAATATGGCCGCCTGATAAAGTATCTTTCTTGCTCGCTAATACAGCACTATCACTGCCTACAATCTGGAAAGTGAGCATCTTTGCCGGCATTTTCGTAAAAGTGGCGTAAGAACTTGTTGTGCTTTGATCATTAAAAGTTCTTGCTTTGGAAAAATAATTATGCGTGGCAGAATCGCGGAAATTAACAGAGCCTGAATTGGGAGAAAAGTTTAAAAACCTTACATATACAGAATCTGAAGAAGGAGCTACAAGCTTATCTTCAACAAAAGCATATTTAAGACTTGCAAGTGTGTCAATAATAAAATAACTGTAATATTTATTCGGTTCAATTGTTATTGAATCTGCAATGGTAGTTGAAGATGCCGTAACGCCGGCATTATAAGTGCCTGCATTTTGAAGATAATAAGGTGTATAAACTCCGTAAACAAGATTATTAATATAGCCCTGTGAATTTAAAGTAACATTCACTCCTGTTGCATCCGGACTGAGGTTGGCAACCATTAAAGCACCCTGCGTTGGATTTGTTGTTCCATTATTGTCTTTTAAACATGAAGCAAAAGTTAAAATACCAAAAGCTACCGCTACATTTACAAAGATTCTTTTCATAATTTTTGATGTTTTAATAAAAACGTTTGTTAATCAGATATTGTATGCAGTCTTGACTTTTAAAAAGTTAAAAAGGTTGTAAGCGTTTTAAATTTTTTTTATTGTTATAAATAAGCGCCTGCTGTTTAATTTACATTATATGCCGCATGAATCTATTTCTGTTTTCGACATGTTTAAAATTGGTGTTGGCCCTTCAAGCTCCCACACACTGGGGCCGTGGCGCGCTGCATTAAGATTTATAAAAACACTTGAAGAGAAAAATATATTATTTCAAACAAAATCTGTTACTGTATTATTATATGGTTCGCTTGCCAAAACAGGTAGAGGGCACGGAACTGATATTGCTGTACTGATGGGCTTATGCGGCGAAGACCCTGTAACTATTGATGTAAATTCCATAGCGTCAAAATTTGAACATATTACTGCTGAAAAAAAACTTGTTTTAAATGGTGAGAAAGAAGTGCAGGCAAACGTTGTTTTTTTAATGAACGAAACGCTGCCTTTTCATCCAAATGGTTTAAGTTTTTTGGCCGACTGCAATAATGATATACAAATAAGTGAAACATTTTATTCAATAGGCGGCGGGTTTGTTGTTAAAGAAAATGAGGATAAAAAAAGCACTGTAAAAATTGATCTTCCTTTTCCAATAAACACTGCTTCAGACCTTTTGCACTGGTGCATGAAAACAGGATTGTCGATTAATGAAGTAGTAATGGAAAATGAAAATGCATGGCGCAATGAAACAGAAACAAAACAAGGCATATTAAATATATGGCAAACCATGAAGGAATGTATGTACCGTGGCTGCCATACCAAAGGAGAACTGCCGGGCGGTTTGCATGTGCGCCGCAGGGCCTTTGATCTTAATAAAAAACTCATCAAACAAAATGATTATAACGATCATGCTTCGTGGACGAAAGTTATAAGAAATGGCGGTAATGCATTCAGTTATATCTTAGATTGGGTGGGTTGTTTTGCACTCGCCGTGAACGAAGAAAATGCATCGTTTGGCCGCGTTGTTACTGCGCCAACGAATGGTGCGGCCGGCGTAATTCCTGCCGTGCTGCAATACTTCATTACTTTTTGCAATGGCGATGATGAGGACAAGATCATACGTTTTCTTTTAACCGCTTCCGAGGTAGGCAGCATCTTTAAAAAAGAAGCCACCATATCTGCCGCCATGGGCGGATGCCAGGCAGAAATAGGCGTATCATCTTCTATGGCCGCAGCGGCGCTCACAGAAAGTTTGGGCGGCACACAAAGGCAGGCTTTAATGGCTGCGGAAATTGCAATGGAACATCATCTTGGGCTTACCTGCGATCCTATCGGCGGGCTTGTACAGGTGCCTTGCATTGAACGTAATACAATGGGCGCTATTAAAGCAATTACCGCATCACAACTTGCATTACAAAGCTCTCCCGATTATGCAAGGGTTAGTTTGGATAAGGTAATTAAAACCATGTGGGATACTGCCATTGACATGAATTCAAAATATAAAGAAACAGCAGAAGGCGGGCTTGCCTTAAATATTCCTTTAGGTTTAAAGGAATGCTGAATTGTTTCTTATAGTTATCAGTAAATATATTTTTCATCAATCCGGGCATGCACAAAAAGTTTGCATGAAGATTATATTTGTTCAAATTAAAAGTTATGGATAATGCATTGCAGCCTGAAATTGTGCTGGATCATATTTGCAAATTAGGCGAAGGGCCCGTTTGGGATGCTGCATCCAACAGCATATTATGGCTTGATATTTTGAAGGGAGAAATTCACCAGTTCAATACAAATACCAAGCAACATTCAACATTTGCAACAGGCCAAATGATTGGCTGCATTGTGCCGCGTGAACAGGGCGGTTTTATTGCCGGCCTTGAAAACGGTATTGGTTTTATTGATATTGAAAAGAAAGAAGTAAAACATATTATTCATCCCGAAGAAGGTTTAAATAACCGTTTTAACGATGGAAAGGGCGATGCGGCAGGAAGGTTTTGGTTAGGCAGTATGTCGAAAACAGAAGAAGAAAACATGGGTAATTTTTATATGGTTGATACGGATCTTTCCATACACAAAAAATTAGAGAATGTATCTATTTCAAATGGCCTTGCCTGGAATGCTGATAACACTATTCTCTATTACATCAACACACCTACCAATTATATATTTGCATTTGATTTTGATATAGAAACCGGTGCAATAGATAATCAAAGAGTGGTTGTTGACCTCACACATGAAAAAGGTTTTGCCGATGGAATGACCATTGATGAAGAAGGCATGTTGTGGGTGGCATTTTATGATGGATGGCGCGTAGCAAGATATAATCCTGCCACAGGCGATTTGCTTCAACAGATAGATTTACCTGTGGCCAATGTAACCTGCTGTACATTTGGCGGTGCAGGCCTCACCGACCTTTATATTACAACAGCCAGTAAAAACATGAGCAATGAAGCTTTAGAGCAACAGCCACATGCAGGTAAATTATTTGTTGTAAAAAACACCGGTATAAAAGGAACTTCATCCAAAAAATTTAAAGCTTAAACAAAACTATTATAGCAATCAAAAAATAAAAACCATACACATGAAATTAATACGCTTTGGCAGCAAAGGGAATGAAAAACCAGGCATTATTGATGATAAGAACATCCGCCGTGATGCATCGCATTTATTTAAAGACTGGAACAATGAATTTTTTGAACAGGGTGGCCTTGAAAAATTAAAAGCCGTTGAAGACATTTCTCTATTACCGGTTGTTGATGATGAGGAACGTTGGGCTGCACCAGTTGCAAGGCCTGGCAAAGCTATTTGTATCGGCCTTAATTATTCAGACCACGCAGAAGAAACCGGCGCTGTAATACCAAAAGAACCGATTGTATTTATGAAAGCTGCCAATACTGTTGTTGGGCCTTATGATAATATTCTTATACCAAGAAACAGTAAAAAAACCGATTGGGAAGTTGAGTTAGCTGTTATAATAAAAAAAGAAGCGCGTTACCTTCAAAGCGCTGATGATGCAAAAGGTTACATTGCCGGTTATGCTGTTGTAAACGATGTATCTGAAAGAGAGTTCCAGATAGAACGCGGCGGACAATGGACTAAAGGAAAATCCTGCGATAACTTCAGCCCATTGGGACCTTATTTATTAACCGCCGATGAGATAAAAGACCCTCAAAACTTATGGATGAAATTAAGTGTGAATGGCGTGCAGATGCAAAATGGCAGTTCATCCAAAATGATATTCGATGTTTACTATGTGGTGCATTATCTCTCGCAGTTTATGACGCTTGAAGCCGGCGATATTATTTTAACCGGAACACCTCCCGGAGTGGCGCTCGGTATGAAAGAACCTCAATACCTGAAGGAAGGCGATGTGGTTGAACTTTCCATAGAACAGCTTGGCACACAAAAACAAACCTGTGTAAATGCATAATTTTTTAAATCAGTTGGGTGATATATCTCAAACACTTACTTTTGCAGCCCTTTCGGAAGAATAATTCAACCGGTAAGGATTCGGGAGGTAGTTCAGCCCGGTAGAATACCTGGTTTGGGACCAGGGGGTCGCAGGTTCGAATCCTGTCCTCCCGACTTTTAGGAGTACAAAACATTTCAAAATGCCTGTAAATAATTGATTTGCAGGCATTTTTATTTTCCGTCATGTTAAGTTATTTCAAAATATATCAAGATATTTTTGAGACAATCCATGAGACTTTTTTTAGGATAGATTTGTCTCAAAAAATCCTTGTTACGCGTTGACACATAAAACGTAACATTTATTTTGATATATTTTGAAACGTTTTATTCTCATGTCTTTTTGGTGAAAATGATTGAGAAATGATAACCAATTAATCATTTCAAAAAATGTGTTGTATGAAAAAAGATCTGACGTTCTTTATTGACATTATTATCAGGAAAGCAAAGAGCAATCCTACTCACGGTTACTTATCTGCAAAAGTTACTGTTAATGGCATCCCAACTGAAATTTCTTTGAACCAAAAAATCCCTATCATTACATGGAATTCTAAAAGCGAAACGGTTAAAACAAAAAGCAAAGAAGCAGAATCGTTGAACAGGTATATTAACGATGTTCGCTACCGTATTACAGAAAGCAAACGCATATTGGAAGCCGGCAGGTATCCTGTTACCAGCGAAGCAATCCGGGAACATTATTTTAACCGGCATATAAGCCAGAAACCTCCTGCATCCGGGCATACTGTAAATGAACTCATCCAAAAGCACCAGAAGATCGAATGTGACAGCAATAAATTAAAGCCAGGCACAACAAAGAATTATGCTGCGACAGAAAAGTATCTGAACAACTTCATGTTATATTATTTTAAAGAGCCAGATGTTGATTTAATAAAGATTGACTATGAAGCTTTATTGGAACTTGAAAGTTTTATTCGCGCTCATCCTTTAAAAGCATCAGACCCATGCCTGCGCCAGATGAGAGTGTCTTAGCCCCCTATAAACTGGACAGATTTTTCAAAAAGGTTTAGACCGTTTTTTTGTTTTTGGGATTGAGTTTTTGAAGGCATCTGCAACAAAGATGATTGAGAGTGGCAAGGTGGAGGCGTCGGCAAAATTGACCACTCTTCGCCGGTTTAAGCTGACCAGGTATCGCCAAAGTATATTGACCACCTTTGGCCAGCCTAAATTGAC
>NZ_FOXQ01000029.1 GCF_900115755.1 Parafilimonas terrae | reverse complement strand
CCACATTACCACATCCGGTTATAATACTAATAATAATATTCAATCAACTGATTTAAAATCTACTTTTGATTCGTACTGAAAATGGGAAGCCTACAGTTGGAAAATTTTCAAAGAGAAAGGAATTGACAGTTACGTTGGCGGGCTGACCAACAAAAAGGATAGTCTTTGGTTTGATTACGGCTGGTACAGCCCAGACATTGGAGACGAAGACCCCAAAAAGCACAGATTTGGACAAGATACTATTAACGGCTTAATTGCAAGACTTGCAATTCCAGTAACTCCAGGCGACGGATATATTAGAATGTATATTCCTGTAAACAGGGACGATAAGTTTAGTATCAGCGGACACAATATTCAAAGCACGGATACAATTCTGAAAATATACAAGTCAATAGTATTTGAAGAAAGCGATACCACAATAAATAGCATGTTGACATTGGACAAATTCAAAGAATATCCAAATGGAAGCGGCAAGACATTGTTTCAACAATATTGTGCAAGTTGCCATTCATTGAATAAAACAACTCATGGGCCGGCATTGCATGATATAATGCAAGAACGAACATCCGACTGGCTAATCAAGTTTGTTACAAACCGTAAGCTTGTAGCAACCGACACGACACATTTGAAATTAAAAGAAGCATTTAATAATTACGAATGTATGGAGTTTCCTGACCTGACAAAAGAGGACATTGAAATGATAACTTCATATATAAAGTACAAGTAATTACGGCGTGCAACATTCAGTTTTGCGTCAGCAGGGGGCGACGAATAAATCCTCATCTTAGTGCTACTATCAGCTACATATCCCGCTGACCGAACACGGATGAGCTGCAGAATATATTTTCAACTTAAGTATCTTTAATCGGCTACAGTTCCGGGCTGGCCGTTTTCCAAATGCCCTGCCGAACGCAAAGCTGTGAACGTTATATGCCACCCTTACCAAGCAGCATATCTTTTATCATCTGACGTAACGCTTTTTTAATCTGACGCTTTTCATCCAAGCTAAATTCGACAGGATTATCGCGGCTGTTACTTTTCCTTATTTTGTACTTGTAACTTTTTATATGCGGTAAATAATCTGCAAAAAATGTATCAGCTTTTACGTATTTCCAAATGCTCATTTTTCACCTAAATAAAAATCTCTTAAAAAAATAAATTCTTTATCAAATTCATTCAACGTTTCTCTCAGCTTTTTAACTTTATTTTCAAGCCTGTTTATTATGCGCTGCTGTTCATGTGTTTTATTCGTCCAATCAAGCCCTTTTCTTTCATCCCATATATCTGAAACTTGATTGTGTATTTCTAAAAACAAATTTTTCATAATTTAAATTTTATACCCACCTTTTGAAGAAATAGAAATTCATTTGGATAAAACTTTTTAAAAACAATAGAAAGCCTTTCATCTGCCCATTCTTTAGACTTCACAATAAACGAAACGGCAAATTCATCATGAATTGCACTGCGCCTCTTATCCTCAATTGTAATTTTTGTAATAGTAATTTTAGCGCCATCATTTTTTAGCCTAAGTTTTGCCAAATCAATAAGCTGTTTATCTGAAAGTTCATTGTATTCCATACATCATATTTTACTCTAAATTACGGAAACTTTTTCGTTTCACCAAATTTATTTTTAAGACAGGGCGGCATATAACATTGTATTTGCTAAAGCTGCACCCACCCACATTTGCGACGCTTCGCAGCCTTCGCAAATACCTCAACGTTGGCTGCAAGGCGTTGACCGTTTACTAAGTCAGACCGTGGAAACAAAATACTCTGTAACATTCGAGACAATATTCTCAATCTTCGCTTTATAAAAACCAGCACCGTTCATACATCCGCATTCGACAATAAAATATTCATCGCCACATAAACAAATATCCATAACAAAGACATCATGGGGAGTGTATTGCTGACACCTTTCTTCAGCAAAGGAAATAACATCAGCAGGACAACCTTCCTCCTTTCTTAGTTTAAAATATTCTCTATACTTTGACGCAGCGACAACTTTTTTATTGACAATCCAAAGCCGCCATTCGTAGTGTATATTGTACGGCTCTGATACAATTATTTTACTCTCAAGCGACAGATTGGTATTTTCAACAGCTTTTAGTTTTTCGTACCAATCTGCAATCTCTTCAAAACGCTTGACTTCACCAGCAAACGATTTGCTATCATCGTTTGGGCGAATAAATAATAATCTATCAGAATTATAATTGCGGTTAATTAGTTCTTTAAATGTTATGACCGAGGCATCATAATTAAGCATATGCCGACTCCACTTTTCAATATAGTTTTCTATTGAAAAAGTAACCTCATCAAAGAACAGACCTTTCTTAAGGTTTGCATCTTCAAAAGCCAAGCTGTTAAAAGTTGTTGACCCATAAATAATAGAGCTTCGCCTTCTATCAAATTCAGGGAGTTTTGCAGTGAATGGAATAATATCTAATTCAATAAATGTTACACCGATTTTATGACAAGATTCTTTCAATTGCTCAAAGTCTGACTGACTTGTAAGATTCCGTTGTACTACCCATTGAATATGTTTATACTTTTCGTTCATTAAACAAATGTAATTTAAAAATTCGCCCAGACAGCCAACATTGGGTTTTATGCAAGTTGGGCTCGACATTGTAACGTCAACTAATTGCAAATCCGGGCTTCAGTTTCGGCAGACGAATAACTATCAACTTTTGTACGTAACTTCAAGAACATATTTTCAATCAGCAGCGGTTATGGGCAGACGGCATACTAATTCCCAACCTGCATAAAGCCCTGCTCGTTGTGTGCAATCTTATGACAATTGTTTTATGACTAGACTTTCCTCAATTTCATCTATTCTTATGCTTCTAATTTTGTCGTGTAAATCAGGCGACAATAAGAACTGTTCTAAATTTCATAGCGGTCGATTTATAAGCCATGAGGCACTTGGCCAACGTACAATAATTGATAGGCTTGACAGTATCCAAATCGAAACAAATGAACAAACCGGACATGTGTTCAAAAGTAAAATCAGATGGATAAACGACTGCGAATATCAGCTAACTGATTTCTTTGAAAAACTCGATTCGACTGATAGTTTTAAGCCATGGCTTCCAGGAAAGGTAGTCGCCACAAAACTAATCGGTGCAACAAGTAAATATTGCATTTATGAAAGCAAGATGAGTGATGTGAGTATGACTTTGAGAGATACGCTTTGGATTCTGGAAAACTAGAGCCAAAAGGACTGCACACAATAACTAAGCTTTCGTTGCGTCCGCAGGACGAACAATGAAAGCGCTGTTGAACGGAATCCGCCACGGCGGACAAGCTCTACGGTTGCCGGTGTTGCCTTATGGAGTTGCCGATTTGCGGGGCAAGGGTATTTGAGCAAAC
>NZ_FOXQ01000025.1 GCF_900115755.1 Parafilimonas terrae | reverse complement strand
CCACATTACCACATCCGGTTATAATACTAATAATAATATTCAATCAACTGATTTAAAATCTACTTTTGATTCGTACTGAAAATGGGAAGCCTACAGTCTCAATTTTGGTTTTATAATACACCAACTCTGTCAAATCATCCTTCACCGTTATGATTTTAAAATCACCTGCTTCAATATCCGCAAGGTGTTTTCCGAAATCTGCAACAGCTCTGAATAAATCTTTGTTTGTCGTAATCGGAATGCTTGCCCATTCTCCGGCAACATTGTAAAGTTTTCCTTTGAACTGTTCAAGGTAAAAATCCGAACTCAAAATAGCGTAGCAGTAAAATGTGAGAAGGGTAATCAACTTATCTTCTTTGATTCCAAACTCTTTTGATAAAGTTGAAAGCAGATTAGGGTTGATATTTGTCTTCACTTTTGAATCCCACTTCTTCTTCGTTTTGTATTCGGGAAAGTAATTGCAGAAGATGTGAGCATTGCCTCTCGTTGAAAGGTCATTGTCAGGAACATTCCAACAGAAGGAAGAAAACTTATGAAGTGATTGTCCTAAATCTTCGGGTGCAGGTGCAACAGCAAATCCGAAAACATTTTTGTTTTTGTAAGCTGCTCTTATTTCCGGTCTGTCACGCATTCCACCGCCTTTTGTTTTCCCCAATTCATCCAAAAGATTATCGTCAAGCAAAACATACGACTCTAAAAACGGACGATAAGAATATTTGAAAATGTTCTGTGCTGCTACCGCTTTCTCTAATTTATTTTTTACTGCATCATTAATCTTTGCAGCAGGTGGCGGCTTCTGTTGACCCGAATACCATTTCTCCTTTATCGTTGCATAATTGTTTTCAGTTTTCGAAATGAACTTTGACCTTCTCTTTAATTGACCTTCGGAGGAATGCACAAGTAAATGTGTCGGTGCTAATTTCAAACTTGAACAATGCCGCAGGAAAATTCCTTCATCATTCTCTGTGGTCAATTTCCAAAACTGATTATACAGTTCAGCATCATAATCGCTTGCAGGTTTGAATGAATAATTTTCATCCAGGTTTTCTATCAAAGTCCAGTCAGAAAGCGAAACTTCCGAATTAAAGAAGTCAGACTTTTGTTGTCGGCTCAGATTGCAAATATTTTTGTAGCTGATTTTGATTTTCTTGTTTGCCTCTGTTTTTAGAACTCCAACCAAAACAAGTCGTCCTTGTAAAGTTTTGAAAATATTAGACGCTTCCGCTCCGGTTCTGTTGTCGGTATCAAATTCAAGCACCCATAACTCAGAAACTTTTTCAGTCAAATACCTTCTCGCAAACTTGTATGAATTGTATTTTGCAAATCCAGATGGAAGTATGAGAGCAAAAACAGAAGGAATACTTTTCTCAGCTCTGTCAATTGTCCAACGCAAAAATTTTGCAAACTCGTTTGTAATTTGTTTCTGAATGTTTTGTCTTCCTTTTCTCTGTGAAGCATCAGGTCTGAAATCCTCCATCATTTCTTTAATCATCTCACCTTCGTTAGCAACTTGAAATGCTGAATCGGAAGAAGGAGGATTACCTACAATAATTGTCAACGGTGGATTTGCAAGTTGATACGCCATCTGCTGTTCGTGAAGAAGCAAAGCACTAATTTCCGTTTCGCCTTTTTTTATCTGCACTTCTTCAAAAAGATTATCGCTAAGTGTGTTTGTCAAAATAATTTTGATGTTGTCGGGATATTTTTCACCCAACATTGTCATGCGATAATGTGCAAGTGCATAAGGTGCAGGAAGAATTTCAAAACCGATTATGCTTGAATTGGACCGAAGATTAAACCTTTCAAGCATTGCTTCAATGAATGTTCCAGTTCCGCAACAAGGGTCAATGACTTTGTGCTTTGTTGTTTCAAATTTCAGATTCGGTAACGTTCTTCCGATTACCGCTTTCACTAAATTAACCGTGTAGAATGCCAATGACCTTGGAGTGTAATATGCTCCGTAATCAAACCGTGTTTCAGGGTCGTAAACACTTAGAAAGGTTTCATACAATTCGTGAAAGTCGGGTTGTTCAATTTGTTCATCTTTTAATTGAATGTGAGCCAATAATCTTCTCAGGTCATCATACCAAATACCTAACCTGCTCAATTCCGAATCAAGTTCCGATTTTAATTCGTTCACCAATGTTTTAAATGGAATGAGTTTGTCGGAATATTCTTCCTCCATTACAGAGAACCAAAAGTTGTGAATCTTTTCATACTTGTCTTTCGGATTCTTTGCCGCCTTATCAACAACACGATGAGCATACAACAAACCAAAAGAAAGAATCTGTGCAATGAAACCTGCAAACGCTTTTTCGTCAATCAAAGATTTGTCATGACTTTGCTCTGCTGTGCTTTTTAATTCTTTCAAAAGTTTGATTGTAGTTCTCTCTGCTTTTGTTTCGCCTTCATCATCTTCAAGTTCCAAAAGTTCAAGCAATTCATCCGATAAACTTCTTGCTCGTTTTGCAACTTCATTTACCAATTGGTTTTCAGTTACCTTTCTGTATCCTGCTTTCTTGAAAAATGTTTTGAATAAAACTTCAACTTCCAAATTCAATTCCGGCTTCTCCCAATTTATCGGCTTGCTGCAAAGTGAAAAGGTTTTCTTCTTCCCATTGGAAGTGAATAAAACGAAATCAATTCCATCTGTGAGTATCACCGGATTTTCCAAAACCAAATAGCGTTCTACCTGACTTTCATAATCACTCACTTTTATTTCTTTCTTCTGGTCAAGTCCTTTCGCTTCCACATATCCGTAAACTCCCATTGAATCGGAATTGTGAAATCTCCAATCAGGTCTTCCAAGTTTGCCTTGATTTCTCGGTTCGTGAATTCTGTCTATCTTCTTATCAATTTTCTCTGCCACTTTTTTGAAAAAACCATCCAAACTCATTCTGTATGAAAGTTCATCGGTTGCTTCTTTGGTAGCTGTGCCGACTGAAAATTCTTTCTTCAGTTCCTTGAAATATTGTTCCGTTATTTGCTGAAATGTCATACTATGCTTTGAATAATTTTTTTGCCGATTTCGAAAGCCAGTTTTGGCGGAACTGCGTTTCCTATTTGTCTTGCTACATCAACCTTGTTTCCGCAAAAATCGAAGTCCATCGGAAAAGTTTGAAGCAACGCACCCTCACGAAGTGAAATCGTTCTGTGTTGTTCAGGATGTCCGAACAAACCTCTTGTGAAACTGTCAAACCTTGCTGTGATTGTCGGTGCAACTTTATCCCAGCTCATTCTTCCGTAAACATTTCTGTGCCCGATAACACTTGAATCAATCTTGTGACAATCAGCCAAAAGATTTTCAGGAAGAAATTCTCTGCCTTGACCGGGTTTCAAATATTTTATTCTTTCAAGATTGACTTTAGAAAGTTTGTCGCTGCGATGGAGAGAAATTTTCTCATGTTCTTTTCCATCTGCCGGTGGCTTTGGAAGCTTGGAGATTACTTCTCTTACCGTTATCTTTTTTGTGCTTGCCTTTGGAAATTGGAATTTCAATTTTCCATTCAACTTCCGTTCTCCGATAATGATTAATCTTTTTCTCCTTTGTGGAACTCCATAATCCTGTGCATCCAAAATTTGTCTGTGAATCGCGTAGCCATTTTGCTCTGCATAATCAAGTGCTTCTTCTAAAATCTCCTTTCCTCTTTTTCCCGCAATGCCCGGAACATTTTCCATCAGGAAAAACTTTGGAAGAAAGTCAACAACCTTTTTCATGAACTCAAAAACCAAATTGTTTCTATCGTCAGAATCTTCTCCGATTCTTTGGATTGAAAAGCCCTGGCATGGTGGTCCACCTGCGAATAAAGTCAGTTCTCCTTTCTTAATTCCAAGTTGTTTCATCAGTTGTTTGGAATTGAGTTGAGTGATGTCGGCACAAACCGCTTCATGATTGAAATACTTTGTGTTTAGTTTTTGAGTTTTGATTGAAAGTTCATCAATGTCAAAACTGAACAAGATTTCAAATCCTGCTTTTGATAATCCTAAACTCAAACCGCCTGCTCCCGAAAAACTGTCAATACAAGTATATCTCATGCAAAAACTGATTTCTTTGTCTTTAGTGTTGTGTGTCCGTTAATGTTTCCGTTTTGATGCAAACCGTTTCCGTTAATTCTCTTTACTGCAATTCCATTTTTGGATGATGAATAATCAATTGCAATTTGTGTTGCTATCGCTAGCGAAAGCAATGGAGGAACAGCTTCACCGATTTGTTTAAAACACTCATCAAGGTTTCCTTCAAATTCAAAACCGTCAGGAAAGCTTTGAATTCTTGCGGCTTCCCTTATTGTCAATCCTCTGTTCTGAACGGGATGAGTAAATCTTCCGCTTGCCGGATTTCTTGAATACTGCGTGATTGTGATTGAAGGTTTTTCCCAACTCAATCTTCCATATACATCATAAAACCCGTTGACCTTATCCAAACATTTAGGTCCAACTCCTTTCGGTCTGCTTCCACCGTTCTTCGGAACTTTTGAAATAGTGTCAATTGTGCTTTTCTTGTGTGACGCACTTCTATGGTAGGGGTCACCTTTAAAAATTTCTCCGGCATTTACTTTCGGTAAATCTCCGATTGCATCTTTTACTGTTGCATATTCATCAGGCATTAGAAGTTCCAAAGGAAGTGAGAAATTATTTTTTGATGCTACAATTACTGCTCTGTATCGAGCTTGCGGAACACCGAAACCTGCCGAATTGAAAATTGTCTGCGAAATTTTGTAACCCTTGCTTTCAAAAATTTCTTTTGCTTCCTGATAGTGTTGAGAATACTTATCGCCTAAAATTTCAGGAACATTTTCCATGACGATGTAATCGGGTTCAAACGAAACAACCACTTCAGCAAAAGCACCAATCAATGTATTTCTTTCATCGTGTGTATGTCCGTATCGTTTTTGGTGAGCTGAAAAACCTTGACAAGGAGCACAACCGATTATCACCAAAGGTTTTTTTCTTTTCTCTTTTATTCCAAAGTAATCTTTGATTTGCTGTTGTTCTTTGTTGAGATAAATTTCTCTGATGTCTTTTCGTAAAGTTTTCGCTTTGTAGTTTTTTTCAAAAGATTTCAAAGCGAATTCACTAAGGTCAACTCCACCGATGATGTTGAACAAGTTTGTCTTTTGCGAAATTGCAGCAAAGCCCAAAGACATTCCTCCGCAACCTGAAAAGAAATCCAAAACATCAATCTCTCCTTCGGTGTTTGCTTCTTTCGGTTTCCAGCTTTTCAAAAGTTTTACGCCTGCGTAAAACTTTTCTTTGAACTGCTCTTGGTTTTTATCAGCCGTGCCGTTTACTGTGTTTAGTTTTCCGTTGATTGTTTGTTGCTGCATCTTCTACGCTTTAGTTTTTTGGACATACTTGATTTTTTCTTCGGCTACTTTCAATGCTTCGCAGGCAAGGGTCTCGTCACCGATTTCGTAAGTTACTTTGTCGCTTAACCATGCAACAAGCAAATCGTCTTTGTTGAGTTTGTAAAACTTGGCGAACTTCAATACCTGTTCTCTTGTCGGTTTGCGTTCACCTCGTTCAAATTTGCTGACGATTGCTTGGTCGATGTCCAACTCAGCAGCAACATGCCGGAGAAACAGGGAACTCTGTTCTCTTGCAAACCTGATTTTATCACCAAATGTTTCCATAAGACAATGTTTGTTTTGACAGATATTGTCAAAAATAGCGTAGACAGTCTAAATAATTGCTAAAAAATTTGGCATTTTTATCCACATTTGTTAGTAGTTTGATTCTGGCTTGATATCATTTAGATATTTCACTAGTTTGTTCATAGTCTTACTAAGAGTTGCTTTATTTTTAATGTCGC
The DNA here is from genome assembly GCF_900115755.1 of Parafilimonas terrae. Taxonomy (GTDB): domain Bacteria; phylum Bacteroidota; class Bacteroidia; order Chitinophagales; family Chitinophagaceae; genus Parafilimonas; species Parafilimonas terrae. The sequence continues at coordinate 813 of NZ_FOXQ01000025.1, read as the reverse complement.
ATTCCCAAATAGTCAATACAGACCATCCAAGTTTTTTGAGAGAACGCTTAGACTTTCTATCCCGTTCTATATTGGCTTGAATTTTTCCTTTCCAAAATTCAATATTAGATGTAGGGAGAATGGATTTTTCACAGTTTTTATGACCATGCCAAAAGCAGCCGTTAACAAATATTATCGTTTTATATTTCTTTAAGACAATGTCGGGCTTTCCTGGCAAAGCGCTTTGATGTAGTCTGTATCTAAATCCTTTTGAAAATAGAAATTGCCGAACCAATAACTCAGGCTTTGTATTTTTTGCCCGAATCTTGCTCATTACGTCACTTCGTTTCTTTTTTGTAAAAACATCTGCCATTGGTTGTGAAAATAATGAAACGCCTGCTTAAAATTGGTTTTCAGATGACGTTTGAATGTCAAGCCAAATAAAATTACGTCAGCCGGGGTGGGCGGGGCTGTGCGTTGGCATTTTTAGCTCTTTGCAAGGTTGGATTTTAGTCGTGGTTTTGTGCGCCTTGCAATGTGCTAAAAATAGCGTGGGGTTGGGTGGCAAAGTTATGAGATGTGTAAACTGGAATGCAGTGTCCCAATAGGGTGACATACAACGTTTTGTATATTTGCGTCTGTATGGGACATCGGAGAACATCTGCTCAACCAAACAAAAAAGTAAATTAGTAGCACAGATGATTAAGTTAATGCTACTGCCCATATAGCGCAAATATACTGTTGAACTAAACCTACGGAAGCCTTCCGCACTATCCGTAACTTTAGCCCTCATCAAAAAAGAATAAATATGGCAACGAAAAAAAATCGCCGGAA
>NZ_FOXQ01000027.1 GCF_900115755.1 Parafilimonas terrae | reverse complement strand
TTCCGTTCAACAGCGCTTTCATTGTTCGTCCTGCGGACGCAACGAAAGCTTAGTTATTGCCTGTAGCTTTTTGTCAAACGATTTCAACTTTTAGCCCTAATCCAAGTCGCTTTGATATTTCATCAAGCTGGTCTTTTTTGCTGCGTGTTGATGAATGTGTCATTACAAAAACGCCTTTTGTCAATTCATGTTGAGCATAGTAGTCGTCTTTGGTGTTAGAAACTAATGGCACTCCACAACAAACTATGTTTAAGCCTTTCACTTTGTCGTAACCAATATTTTTAATAGTGTCAACAAGAGTATCGTAAGCAAAGCGATGAGAAATAGTTTTTCCGTCTGAAAATTTTACCCGCAAAGTCGTTTTACTGGATTTCGTATGAGATGATATGGTAAATGTTTCTCTTTCAGCAAATGTCTTGTGCTTCTTGTCAGTCGGTGTGTCCAACTCAGCCGGGATTGTCAAACTGCGTTTCCTTGTTAGTTTTACGCTTAAGGGTTCGTCTGGCACATATTCTACGACTAATATAATTTCTCTCTGAATTTGGTTTATGATAGGACTAATTGTGTCTGCAAGAGCTGGTATAATATCATTCTTAATAATTTCTTCCTCCACCCGATTTGTTTCCTCAATGAGTTTGTCAGGAAGTTGAACTCCAAGTTCTTTCAGGTTTTGAATTGATTGGTAAAGTTTCTCAAGCTGTGTCATATTCGTTTTAAATGGTAGATGTCGCTATAAAGTTACAGGCAACGTTTCGGGGCTTTCTGCTGTGCTGGTCGTCTGTGTTACGTCTGCTTGGAACAGAAGCCGATTAAAGAACCAAAATAAAAAATTTATTCTAATGTTCAATAGTATTCCGTCTGACCGATATGCAGGCAATAAGCGATTTGCTGCTGATGTTACCCACGTTAGCCAGCATAGCAGAAAACCCATGTTAGCAGCATGGCGGAGTTGTCGCACCGAAGCTGTTTTAATTGCGGGTCGGGTCTATGGAAGCGTCGGCAAGCCGCAAAGTTTTGCAAGCGTCGGCTTCTGTGATGCAGGTTTGGCGGGCACTTGCAAATGTTTGTCGGCTTATGCGTGGGAATTTTTATCTTGTCGCCAATTTTTTTTAAAGCAACGTCTTACCAAAACCAATTATGGCTAACGAACGCATTACTGAAGAAATAGTCAGAGGTCATTTCAAAAACGACCCATTATTTAACATCTGTAAGCTGGAAGAACAGAAGTCAAGTAATAGGAGGATTAATGAATTACTACAAAAAGCATCAAAAGCTGGGAAAGGAATTGGACGACCAGAGTTTTTAATTTCATTTCCAGTTCAAAATTCTAATTATTTAATAGTTGTTGAATGCAAAGGGGAACTCTCTTGTCATCAAAGCAAAAACTTGGATAAGCCTAAAGATTTTGCAGTTGATGGAGTATTACATTATTCTAAGGTTTTAAGCGAGGACTTTGATGTAATTGCGATAGCTGTTAGTGGACAAAATATTGATACAGTAAGTGTCTCTACGTTTAAGCGAAATAAAGGTGCAAAGAATTACAGTGATTTAAAAACAGGGAAACTGCTGTCAATAAACGGCTACCTAAAACTATTTAACAATGAGGCTTTTTCTGATAGTTTAAAAAGCATTGACATTATTCAGAAAGCTGTCTATTTGAATGAGGAATTGCACTCGTACTCAATGACAGAGAACGGCAGATGTACAGTTGTTAGTGCAGTTTTGTTAGGGCTATTAGATAATACGTTCAAAGCAAGTTATTCTACTTATGAGGAAAGTTCAGATTTAGCTTCTGGGTTGATTGAATCTTTGAAGCGTGTTTTAAAGGCAAACAAAGTAAGGAATAGTGAGTCCATGCTTGCCGAGTTTCAAAAAATAATGAATGAACCTTTGTTTAAGCAGAAAAAGATAAAGCGAAAGAAAGAAGAGAGGCTAACGATTGAAGTTCTGAAAGAATTTATAGACTATGTTTATAAGAATGTGTACCCATTGATAACGATGGACGATGCCGGAATTGATGTTTTGGGTAAGTTTTATACAGAGTTCATCCGATATGCTGGAAGTTCTCAAAAACAAGGCTTAGTCTTAACGCCGTTTCATGTCACCGACTTGTTTTGCGATTTAGCAAATATTGGTGTTGATGATATAGTTTATGACCCATGTTGTGGTTCTGGTGGCTTTCTGATTGCAGCGATGAAAAGAATGTTAGAGTTGGCTGGGAGTGATACTGATAAACGAGCAGAAATAAAAGCACATCAATTAGTAGGCGTTGAACGGAGACCCGATATGTTTACTTATGCTTGCTCAAATATGATGTTTAGAGGAGACGGGAAGTCAAATATTTATAATGGGGATTGTTTTCAATTGGAAAATCAAATAATCAAACAGCACAGCCCCAATGTAGTGTTTTTAAATCCCCCATACGATGTAGGAAATGCTGGGCAGATGGAGTTTATAGAACATGCCTTAAAGGTTGTGTCAAAAAATAACGGACTTGTTGTAGCAATAGTTCAAATGAGTTGTGCGATAAAGAATGAAAAAGACCTGATTGCAATTAAAAAACGGCTTTTGCAAAACCACAGGCTAATAGCAGTTATATCAATGCCTGATGAAGTGTTTTCTCCTGTTACTGTGGTCACTTGTGTAATGGTTTGGGAAGCTAATAAACCCAATAAAAATTTTGAAACATGGTTTGGGTACTTGAAGGATGATGGGTTCGAGAAGCGTAAGCATAAAGGAAGATTAGATGTTAAAAAGAAGTGGGCTGGAATCAAATCCAACTTCATAAAGGCATATCACAATTCAAAGGAAATCCCTGGACTATCTGTTAAAAAGAATGTTTCTGCAACTGATGAATGGTGTGCAGAAGCTTACTTAGAAACAGACTATTCCACATTAAGCGAGGATGATTTTATCAGAACAATAAGGGACTTTGTTTCTTTTAAAATAGCAACTACTGGAAAAGTATGAATACTGCTAATTGGAAATATTTTACACTTAACCGGCTTTTTGATTTAAAAAAGGGGAAAAGGCTGACAAAGGCAGATATGACTGCCGGGAATACTCCTTTTATAGGTGCTATTGATAGTAATAATGGATACACAGAATTTATCTCGCAAGACCCAAATCACAAAGGCAACACAATAACCGTTACCTATAATGGTTCTGTTGCTGAAGCATTTTATCAACCTGCTGACTTTTGGGCTTCCGATGATGTTAATGTTTTGTATCCGAAGTTTAACTTGAACAGGAATATTGCATTGTTCATTTGTGCTGTGATAAAGAAGGAGAAGTATCGATTTAATTACGGAAGGAAGTGGCACCTAATACGAATGCGTGAATCTGAAATTTTATTGCCTGCAACTAAAGCAGGTGAGCCTGATTTCAATTTCATGGACAAGTTTATAAGCTCTTTCCCTGAATTAAAGTATGACAACAACGTTGCCGTGTCTAACCCAAAAGAAAAAAGGATTCTAAGTCTTGATACAAGTAAATGGAAAACTTTTAAGTATGGAGGGAAAGAAGGAGTTTTTATTATTAAAAACGGCTATTACAACAAAAAGCCTGATGTTACAGAAACAGGTGAAATTCCTTTTATAGGTGCAACAGAAAACAATAATGGCGTTACCGGATATTATTCGCTATTCGATATTGAAACGAACCATAAGGATGAAAGAAGTGCTGCGCATGACTTAGACAAAAAGATTTTTAAAGGCAATTGCATTACGGTATCTAATAATGGTTCGGTTGGTTGCGCTTTCTATCAAAGGAACGATTTTACTTGCTCACACGACATTAATATTTTGTACTTAAAAGAGAGGGAATGGAATGAATATTTGGCAATGTTTGTCTGCACTCTAATACAGTTGGAAAAATATAGATGGGCTTATGGAAGAAAATGGCGACCTGTAAGAATGCCGATTTCTGAAATTAAACTTCCAGTCACTAAACAAGGGAAAATTGATTGGGAGTTTATGGAGAGTTTTGTAAAGTCTTTACCCTATTCGGGGTCTCTCTAAGAAGCGTCAGCAAAATTGCGGCTCTTGGGCAGGTTGGGTTTGTGTCCTGCCTTGTGTACCTGACCATGTGCCGCAATGTGTGTCGGCAAAAGAAGCCGAGCAATTAAAACAGAATTGAAAAGATGCAGCTTGTCGCTTTCCTGTCGCACCATAGAGAACGGTCAGCCGCTTGCTGCTAACACCAATATTACCGAATAGTACGCATTCACAAAAAAAAATTTGCGTTGAAAATCAATGCCCTTCTTTTCGCTTTTTTGTATTGTTAGTGTCGG
>NZ_FOXQ01000043.1 GCF_900115755.1 Parafilimonas terrae | reverse complement strand
CACGATTTGCGCTATGCTATTGATGCCACGAAAATTAATAAAGAACTTGGCTGGAAACCATCTGTAACTTTTGAAGAAGGGTTAAGCAAAACCATCGACTGGTATTTGCAAAACGAAGAATGGCTGAAGCATGTTACCAGCGGCGCTTATCAAAACTATTATACAGAACAATATAGCAACAGGTAGGTTGACTGGTTGATAGGTTGATTTGGAGGAATTTGGAATAAGGAATCGGGTGGAAAGTTGACTGGTTGATTTGTTGGTTAGTTGATAGGTGAGAAATCAGAAAATAATGAGTGTGAATAATGAATGATGAATAATGAGCGGTCAGTGGCTCACAGCTTTCTTCCCAATCACTATAACAATTAAGTACGAAATGCACATACTTCCCTTTAGGGGGATGGGGCAAGGTTGATTTGTTGACAGGTTGATAGGTAAGAAACCGGGAATGAACTTGTGAACAAGTGAACGCGTGAACTTTTGAACTATTTAGAGAGAAGTTGACTGGTAAGAAATCAGGAATTGAACCCGTAAACTTGTAAACTATAAAAGTGAAATTGATAGGACGGATGGAAATCGCTCGCAGCTCGCCGCTCACAGCTTGAGGCTTGCAGCTTGCAGCTTTCCTCAGTAATGCCCGCCGCTAATTATTAAATAATTAATCAGTAATAAATGAAGATTGAAAAAACCCCACTGCAGGATTGCTACATTATTCACGACACGGTTTTTGCAGACAGCCGTGGCTATTTTTTTGAAAGCTTCAATGCTAAAAAGTTTGAGGAATTAACGGGTGTAACCACACCTTTCGTGCAGGATAACCAATCATCTTCCACACGTGGTGTATTGCGCGGTTTGCATGCGCAAACAGGCGAACATGCGCAGTCAAAACTGGTGCGTGTTTTATCCGGCAAGGTATTGGATGTGGCGGTTGACCTCAGAAAATATTCTCCTTCATTCGGTAAGGCTTTTTCCATTGAGCTTACCGGTGATAACCATAAACAATTGTATATCCCCCGTGGCTTTGCGCATGGTTTTGTGGTGCTGAGCGATACGGCTGTTTTCTTTTATAAATGTGATAATTTTTATAACAAGGCTGCTGAGTTGGGTATCATGTATGATGACCCCGATCTTAACAT
>NZ_FOXQ01000031.1 GCF_900115755.1 Parafilimonas terrae | reverse complement strand
TGGGTACGCCGTTTAAATTGACCACCTCAGGCCGAGGCAAATTGACCAACGGATTTGCTGGCGAAGATTTTCAGTTTGTATGTATTCAGGCGGTTCAAAAAATGAGTTTATTTTTTCTTTTCACCAGCAATAGTTTGCCGGTAAACGTTGCTGCAAATTTATAAGATAAGTTCAGTCATCTTCCTTTCTTCTTTTTCGTAAAGATTCGCCTTTTAATTCAAGGCGGTGCGCCTGGTGCACAATGCGGTCGAGTATGGCATCGGCAATTGTTTTTTCACCAATTATATCATACCATTTGCTTACGGGCACCTGCGAGGTGATGATGAGGGCGCTTTTACCATGGCGGTCTTCCACCAGTTCCATCAGTGCATTGCGGCTTTGTGTATCCAGCGGCTGCAGGCCAAAATCGTCCAGTATGAGCAGTTGCTGCCGTTCTATTTTAGCTATTTCTTTAAGGTATGAGCCATCAGCCTTGCTCATTTTAAGTTTGGAGAAGAGTTTGGGCACATTGTGGTACATGACCCTGTAGCCGCGGCTGCAGGCATGGTAACCAAGGGCGGAGGCAATGTAACTTTTACCAATACCGGTGCTGCCGGTAATGAGGATGGTTTCCGCTTTATCAATAAAGGCGCAACCGGCCAGCCGCATAACCTGGTTACGGTCAATGTTACGGTCGTTGTGATAATACAGGTCTTCCAATTCTGCTTTATAGCGGAAGCGGGCATTCCTTACCTTTTGTTCTATACTGCGGTTCTGCCTTTCATCCCATTCGGCTTCTACAAGATGGGCTACCAGTTCATCGGGGGTGTATGTAACAGATTTATCTGTTTCCAGGCTGGTTTTAAATATGCGGTACATGCCCCGCAGGTTCATCTTACGCATTTTGTCTAAGGTGGCTGCATTCATAATTGTTGTTGTTTTTAATATGTGATAAAAGATTTTCTGTGTTGATGATGGAGGGTTAATGGTAATATCCCTCACCCCTTATATTGTCATGAAAGGGCATTTTCAGCTGGTCAGTTTCGTCCGGCGTGTCTTTGAGGTCAAGTTCCCTTTCCAGTATTTTCTGTATGGTTTTGTAATTATACGCCCCGTAACCCAGGGCCCGCTGGCAGGCTTTGATGAGGCGTTCATGGCCCACCTTCTTACCAAAACTTAAAATGCCCATGCAGGCTTTATAAGCCTGTTCAGGATGCTGTTTGCGTTCCAGCACTTTTAGTATGTAAAGCTTTACATCTTCATGTACCTTCTCTGCCCAGCTGGTAAAGCGTTCCGGTGTCCATTCACTTACAAAGCGGTGGGCAGAAGCCAGGTGCTCTTTATCGGTACTGTATTGCCAGGGGCTTTTAACCCTTTGGTGCACGGCAATGCGCTCATAGTTGTAATACACTTCTACGGTATGCCCTGAATAAAGCAGCTTTACCTTTTTGCCTATGAAGCGGTAAGGCACGCTGTAGTAATGTTTATCAGCGCCAAGTGACACATGCCCGTTTTTGGCCACCGTGGCAAAACATTGTTTTTTGAGTTCGTAGCGCAGTACAGGCAGTGGCATGAGCGCCGCTTTTTCCACTTCTTCAAACTGCTGAAGGCGGCTGTAGTTGCGGCCTTTCAGCATAGCTGTATTATGTTCCTGCAAGGCGGCATGTATGGCTGTATTCAGTTCAGCAAGGCTGTGGTAAATATGGCGCCGCACTTTTACATAAATGCGGGAATACATGATGCGGACGGCATTTTCCACCAGCGCTTTGTCGCGGGGTCGATAAGCCCTTGCAGGAAGGATAGCCGTGCCATAATGCCCGGCAAAATCTTCAAAGGTTTCATTGATGGATGGCTCGTATTTGCTGCTGCATGTAACAGCACTTTTGAGGTTGTCGGGAACAATGGCTGCCGGAGCGCCACCGTAAAAATGAAGCGCGTTTTCACAGGCACCTATAAAATCCTCTTTCTGCTGGGTCATCACCGCTTCTATGTACGTAAGCTGGCTGGCGCCCAGTATGGCTACAAACACTTCCACCTCCTTTACTTCGCCCGTACCGGCATCGGTAATGCTTAACCTGTCACCGGCAAAGTCAACATACAGCTTATCGCCGGCCTTATGCTCCATGCGCATAACAGGGTTTACCTGCGCTTTCCACTGCGCATAATAATGCTTGAACTGGCTTAGGCCATAACCATCCGGATGGTCTTTATGGTATTGTTCCCACAACAAATAACGGGTAACGCCTTTTTTCTTCAGTTCTTTATCTATGGCCGGAAAAAGGCTGAATAAGGTTTGCTGTTTATTGTTTAATGGCTTTTCTTCCGGCTTTACAAATAAATCTTCCAGGTCTTTATCGCTTAGCGTATTGACCTCTTCAAAACGGAGCCCACTGGCGGTAAACGCTTTGATATACTTCTTTAACGTGTTGCGCGCCACACCTGTTTGTGCAGCTATTTTTAACTTGCTGTAACCTTGCGTATGCAGGCGTAATACCTGCCTGATCTTGTTCATGCTTATTGCTTTATTTGCCATCCTGTCTATAAATTTTGCTGCAAAATTTATAGACAGGATAGATGCCTGAAACATGAACTGAAAATGTTAGGAAGTGGTCAATTTAGGCTGGCCAAAGGTGGTCAATATACTTTGGCGATACCTGGTCAGCTTAAACCGGCGAAGAGTGGTCAATTTTGCCGACGCCTCCAC
>NZ_FOXQ01000032.1 GCF_900115755.1 Parafilimonas terrae | reverse complement strand
TTTGTTGCAGATGCCTTCAAAAACTCAATCCCAAAAACAAAAAAACGGTCTAAACCTTTTTGAAAAATCTGTCCAGTTTATAGGGGGCTAAGACAGTTTTGATTTAAAAAAATGTCTTCAATTAAGTATTTCTCTGCGTCTGGGTCTTCTCTTTTTTGAGAGAAGAATTTGTCTAATGCAAAACAAGCAACTGTCCACGCTTCTAAACCACGACACGATTCATAGTAGATAACTCTTGATTCATTTGGACTTGGGACGATAAGTTGTGACTTGTCGTCAACTGTTCCGTCCCAAAACATAAAGTCGTTACTTTCTAATGTTTCAATATACTTCCACGTTCCACGTCTTAACAATGATGCATCTTCTATGTTTCCATATTCGTTTATAATTGCTGTTTCACGGTTTGACTCATTTAGTCCTGTTGTATTTTCTCGTTGAGAATTTGATTCAAGTAAAACCAAAAGTGTTTCATAAGGCGAACAGCCATTTACTTCGCCTTTTAATTTTAGATGATTGAAAATTTCAGTCACTTCATTTTCGTTGTGATTCAGTCTAAAATCGAAAAGCAATTCTCCTTCATCTTCTGATTCTAATGGCTCTAAATTTAGGTCTATTTGAAAACGCTTTGCAACGTAATTACAAAAATCAACTACAGTTTTCTTTACTCTGTAAGATTTATTTCGTGTGTAGTGTTTTTTTACTTCAAGTTTTTTTGCCTGTGAAACTTCCCAATTACAAAGTTCAACGTGTCTAATTAGTTGTTCTTTTCCACCATTAGCAACAACAACGTTGTTGCTTCCATAAATTGAAATTAAAATTTCTTTTTCTAATCTATGGCAATCTTGGGCTTCGTCAATAAAAAGCGTTCTTTTTCTTCTGTGTCCACCAACTCGTCTATTTTTAAACTCTACAAATCCTTTTTCAGTAATTGTTTTCTTTCCGTCTTTTTCGCCAACATATTTTTCATTTAACCCAATCGCAACGTCAAGTAGTTCGTGTTTGTTTTCTATATTGTATTTGTCGTAAAATTGTTCGGGGTTTTGGATTTGTAGTAATGTATTTTCTAAAACACCATAATAGTCGGCTAAAAAAACTTCATTTGCCCCGATATTTCCGACAATACTTTTTTTATGATTGAAAAAATCAACGCTTGCTTTATCAAGGTCGTTTGACGTTGTTGCGTTTTTCTTTTTTAGAAAGTTTAAAAAATCTATTCCGACTTCTTTTGAGCCAATATCTAAATTATTGTTGTTCTGTATTATTGCTTTGATGTCATCAATATTTGTGTTTTTAGCAATTTCTACTTTTACAATATCATACACTTTACGCATACGTTCTTTGAGAGTAGCCAAAAGTTTTTCAATTCTCACTTCGTTTAATACGTGTAATACTCCCAATGACTTACTTAATCTGTAAAAGAAAGCGTGAAGCGTAAGAACAGATGCTTCGCCCGGTTTCTCTCCGCTAATCTCGCTACTTTTCAATTTTGCATTAACGTATGATTTTACTGTTTTTGCAATATCAAAAATGAGCAACTTGTTATACGTTAAATATAAAGTGTTTTGTCCGTTACTGATACATTTCATTGTAAGCAAAAGAAGTTCGCTTGATTTTCCCGTTCCCGCTTTTCCACTTACAATTACAAGGTGCTTGTTTAATTCTTCATAAATTGTTCTTGAATTGGATAACTGCTTACCGATTCTTTCAACTTTCTTTTTAGTCAAATACCCAATTTCACTGTCTTTTGATGCTTGTTCAGTTATCCGTTCAATGTCTTTGTTTATAGTGGTTTGATAGCCAAATTCAGATTTCCAATCTTTATACGCAATAAAAATGTCTGCACTATTTTGAGTAAAATATTTGTGGATTGATTTAAAATCAAAAGTTTCGGCAATCAGATAATTGTTTTGAATAAACTCATTTTTACTTTTAATAAAAATCATCGGCTGAATAAAAAGTCCTTGTTTGTTCATTCCGCATTTGTTTGACAGGTAATTTATCAAGCCAAATCTAATTGAGTTTATTTCTGTCGAATAGTCAATGTATTCTTCGTTTACAACAATCTGTCCATTGTCATTTGTTATTGTGTCGTCTTGGAATTGAGTAATAAATTTGAGTGGAATGATTTGATTATGAAAATATACGGCTTTTCCTTCGCTATTTGATTTTGGTATGTAGAAATTACCTTTTTTATCTTCAATGGCAATTACAATTATCAAGTCAATATTGGTTTCAACTGAAACGGAAACAGGGAAATTGTTGAAAAGGAAAATTTTTGCGTCAGAACATTTTTTACCAACAGTTTCTTTGACGCTTTTTTCAAAGTCGTCATAGTCAAAATATTGGCTTTTCCCGTTTATTGGAATTATCTCAATGCTCATAATTCACTTTTCTGTCTGTCGTTTAGAGGTGCGGTGTTGTATGCTTGCCACCAACGTTTCAGTATTTGTGTTCGGCGGGATTCATCATTCGTCGCGCCGATACAACAGCTAAATTAAAAAACAAAAAGCCGATGAATAAAATAAATG
>NZ_FOXQ01000033.1 GCF_900115755.1 Parafilimonas terrae | reverse complement strand
GATTTTAAAGATTATAATGTTCCTTTTCCAGATAGTTTAAACTGGGTATTGCAGTATATAAAGTAGTTTTAGTTTTAAAGGAAGCCGTTGAGCAATCAGCGGCTTTTTAAAGTATACTTATTTAAAGAAATCAACCAGTTCACCATTAAGTGCGGCAGCCAGTTTAACCATCGTAAAGAACTCTATGTTAAGCTTACCGTTTTCAATCCTGCTGATATCGCTGTGATTGATGCCGGTAGCCACTTCCAGGTCAAGCTGCGGCATTTTATTTTTCTTATGCAGGTTTTTTAGTTTAAGGCCAGACTGTTCAATTTAAAACCCTACATTGTTTAGGACCACGTAAGATGTCCGCTGTTTTCAGATGCTTCGTCCGTTGTATATATGCTTAAGATATTGCCACTGGCATCTCTTACATACCAGCTTTCAACGTTACCAACCGTTTTACTCACCCTGTTGCCGGCAGCATCATACTTATAGGTTATTGTAGTACCGTCTGTTTTATTGATTGTCTTAACCTTCCCATACACCGTCCATTCAATGCTGCTTATACCTTCTTTTACATCAGCAGTAGGTTACCGATAGCATCATAACTGTAATTATCGGCGCTTTGGTTATCAATATCGGTTGTATAAGCGTTTACGGTAAAGGCACAAGTACCCTTTACTCTTTGCCTGCCCTGCATACCTTGCCCCAGCTTCCTCCTTTTTATGAGCATACTTGGACTATTAGGGGTAAAATCCTGCACCAGCGTATATCCGGACAGAACATTGTAGAAAGTTCACGGAAGTTGCAGGGGGAAAAATTCATACATTATAATCCTCCATTATCGTCTGAAGGATTTACAAATTCAATCATCGGCAATTTCATTTTTGAAAATTCTTCCGAAGATACTGATTGTACATTTTCAGGAATTTTCATTCTTGACATATTAATTCCTGTATGTGTTTTCGAACACCATATCCATCCAAAGCCCATTCTATTTTCTTTATCTATAAGAACAAACACATAATTTATGAAACCGTCCTTACTAAAGGGTGATGGTATATTTTTTTGACCCTCAAATATTTTAAAAAGAATTTCTTTCCACATTATTTATTTGCTTTATAATATTGCCAAAAAGTATTTTCTATGCCGTAAGCACCTTCCTCAAATGAGCTTCCCATCATTGAGTTTTTGGGAAGGCCATATAATGAGAACTGAAATAAATGCGTCCTTTCATGCCCTAAAGTTTTTACCATACTTTCATAACTTCTAAAAGCATCAGGATAAAGAGTAATAGTTTTTGGACCAGCAAAACCATACAAACCCCTTCCAATTAGTTCCGGGTCTCTTACAATCTTAAGTTTTACTCCTTGCAAACCTACCCCAGCTTGATTTGCAATACTTTTAACCGTTCTTAACTGCATAGGAACTTCCAAGCTTGAAAAAGCTCCTATGTTTTGTTCTCTTCTAAATAACCCTAAGTAGTTGCTCGATCTTGAAAAACCTGCACCTTCAGACTCCAAATTGTAAGGCATTGGGTCAACCGCACCAACCACTCCAATTGATAACATTGTAGTAGTTAGTTTGATATTATAAGCAACTGGGTTTGCGTTATACTCCCGTAATTTTGAGTTACCAAAATTAGCTAACCACGCTACAGTTCTATATTTCCAGCTACTTATTTCTTTAATTACATCATCAACAGTCTGATTATTTTCATTTTTATATCCTGCAAAAACTGCTGCACCATTTGCATTTGTTGACCATTTTGCACTAAATGTTCCTAATCCATTTGAAAATGACCTTAGCTGTCCGGCTTGTATAGGAACATTTGTATTAGTACCACTAATTTTATAGCTTGCTGAACTATAAAACTCTAATGAATTTGCTTTTTCATCTATATTTATGCTTTGGCCACCACCTGCTCCTGTTACTGTAGTATCACCTAATGGGTCACTGTTAAGAATCGGATTACCACCAAATGCAGAATATTCGCTTATACCTACAGTTGGCCGCGGGTCTAAATTCCACCTTCTCACTATCCTCGCATCGTATTCCCAATATTCAGCAGTGTAAAGATTGCCATCGCTGTTTACTTCTGTTGATTTTTCCTGCCTATTAAACCCATAACGGTAAGAACTGTTGTTAGTATAACCTCTCATTGGCATTTGCATACCGCCGGGATAATAATCACTTCGCACCTAATTCAAAGAACTTCAAATGCTTCCCGTTATAAAAATAGGGCTTTAAATTGCAGTAATTAGCAAAAATGTGCAAGGTTTTAAGTGTTTTTTTCTGAAGGTTTAAGCATGCTGTGAATCTTATCAATTTCATTATCCGCCACTTTTTGCGCTATCTAACTAACCCAAGTTGCTAGATAAAAGAGGGTGAGCAAAGAAGAAATTATTTTTGAGTTACCACACCAAAAAATAATAGCGATGCTCACCAGCGATAAA
>NZ_FOXQ01000035.1 GCF_900115755.1 Parafilimonas terrae | reverse complement strand
TAACGTGGACGGCTTGCTGATGTGCTGATATTTTATAACTGTCAGCCTGGCAACAGAAGCCGATTAAAGATTAAAAAGATGAATATACAACAAAAGCAAAATAGCGTTACGTCAAGCCGGATAATAGCTGATAGAGATATGCAGATGATTAAACTTCCGTCAGCCAGCATATTCAGCAAACCGAATGTTACATGCAGGCGGATTGTCCCTTGATGCTGTTTTTGTTTTTGTAGCGAAGGTCTTTGGAAGCGTCTGCAAGCCTAAAATGGGGTACAAAGGTTTGCTGCTGTGTGGCGGTCTTGTGCGCCTTTGATACCTGATTTTAGGCGTGTGCGGTGGCGGCTTTCTCAACCCTACCCTTGTCGGCAAGAGCGTTAAACGTATTGCGTTGTGTCAAAACAGTAAACGCTGATTAAAAATTAGTTCTTTGAAATATTGCTTGGGATTAGTGTAAATCTGTTTGAAAGTTTTTCTTTGCAGTTTCAAACTGATCTTTAATTACAGACATTAGATGATCTGAAACAACATTAGATATTTCATTTACTGTCATGCCATGATGGATTTGACCATCTCTGGAACGTGTATGATAGGTTGTGTCAAAAGAATTTACATCAACCATCATTTTTTTGTTATCGTCAGAGTTTAATGAGAACAAGTTCATAAGATTAATTGTTAAAGTAGTTATCAAAAAAATGTTGATTTAATTTTGGATCGAAATAATGTTTTCTTTTTATCCAAATGAAACCATCTCCTTTTGAAATTATGGCAACATCTACCGGGCCACCTACACTTTCTTCCGCAAATGTAATTCTTCTTTTGAGATAAGTTAAATATATCAAACTTTCTGCCATTTCTGCTAAATCTTCTTTAGCCAGGCTACTCACAGCATTCATCAGAGGGCTAATATAATTCTCTCTTTTTATCTGCTCGTTCATTTTTGAATATTCATTAACAACTGTTTGAATATCTAACGCCTGAATTTGGGCTGTCAATATAGGATTTGTACCACCTATAAGATTTAGAATTTCTTGATTATATCTATTGAAAAGGGAATTGAAATTATTTAAATAAATATTATCGAGAGATGGATCAATCCCTCGTAATATGGTATCAATCACATCTGTTTGGGCAAAAGGGCAAATTGCTCCATTATTTGCTGTTGAAATAGTCGCTGCTCTGTTTTCTTCAATATAATATCTTAATCTATTTCCAATACTAAATGAAATATCAACTGGTATTAAAGATGGGTATATTTCATCTTCGCCAAACCCAGTAAATATTAATCCTGTATAATTAGTTAAGCTTTCCTTTGTTTTTAAGAAAACATGAGCTAAATGTTTTAATTTATTTTCTAATTCATTAGATATAGTATATCCCAAATTGGTGTAGCTGGTTTCTATTACTATCGAAAAAAAATCCGCTATAAATGCTTCAAATTCGTCAAATGGGTAATCAGCGAAGTCATCACAAAAATTTGGACTTGCGGTGAACTGATTTATATATTCATCGGTTCTGTTTTCGATTAATTGAAGTAGCTGATTTTTATTGTCATCTGTTGGGTTATCGTGAAGAATTTTATTTTGATTTATTACTTCATTTCTTACAGTATTTATAACGGTTTGAATAAAATTGAATAATAAAAGCTTTTCTTCATCGGTATTTGTAAAAAATGATTTAGATCGAAGAAAATCAATAAAATCGTTTTGATATTCTTTTAAGGTGGAGAAAAACTTATCCTTTAATTGTTTTCGATAAACTTTAATAATCGTTTCCCAAGGTGTCATCATAAAAGTAGCAGAGTTGTAAACCATAACGCCAACGGGATGATATTTAGATAGAGTAAAAACTTTGTTGGCCTTGTTTAATATTTTTTTGCCATTAGTGCCAGTAATTGTTACTGCACTATCAGCGGCTATTGCAACGCCTTGTTTATTTAAAATGCCAACAACAGCAGTCATGTTTTATTGTTTAGTTATTGAAAATAGATATTATTTGTATAGTAGTCAAAGAAGCCTCAGCAAAAATTTTAGCGGATTTGCAAGTTAGCTTTTGTGTCAAGGTTCTGTGTCGCTTGCAAATGGGCTAAAATGTGCGGATGGCAAGAAGCCAAGCAATAAAACAAAAAAATTGAAAAACAAAAGTCGAATAAAACTACAAGCTGTCGAACAGCGTACTGTCAGGCCGCTTGCATGTAACG
>NZ_FOXQ01000038.1 GCF_900115755.1 Parafilimonas terrae | reverse complement strand
CACGATTTGCGCTATGCTATTGATGCCACGAAAATTAATAAAGAACTTGGCTGGAAACCATCTGTAACTTTTGAAGAAGGGTTAAGCAAAACCATTGACTGGTATTTGCAAAACGAGGAATGGCTTAAAAATGTTACCAGCGGCGCTTATCAAAACTATTATACAGAACAATACAGCAACAGGTAGGAGTTTAATTTTTATTTTTGCATTATGCTAATAGAGCTTGATATAAAAGACAAGGCTTCCGAGGCAGATATAAGAAAAGAAATCGCACTTATATTATACGAGAAGGAAATATACAGTCTTGGCAAAGCCGCTGCCTTTGCCGGTTTGTCGAAAGATGATTTTATGAAACTGATGAAAACAAAAGGTATATATATCAAGTATTCAATTGAAGATGTAAAGCTCGACCTGGATAATTTACAATTTGTTTTAAATGATAGTGGTAAGTGATACTACTCCGCTCAGCAGCCTCATCCATATCAACAGGTTTAATCTCCTGAAAGAACTTTTCCGGTTCGTTATAATACCTTCAGAAGTTGCAGCAGAAATAAATTCAATGCCCGTGTTAGCATCAGTTATTAAGGCAAACAGCAGTTGGATAAATATAGCTGAAGTTATAAACAAAATGAAGAAGGAAGAGTTGATGGTTGTTTTGGATGAAGGAGAAAGCGCAGCAATAATTTTAGCAATTGAAAGAAAAGCTGATTTGATTTTAATAGATGAAAGAAAGGGCAAAAAAATTGCCGGTGAATATGGTTTTCATACCACCGGCACATTAGGCATATTATTGCAGGCCAAACACCGCGGGTTAATTAAGGAACTTAAGCCAGACCTGCTGCAGCTAAAATATACCTATAATTTCTGGATGACAGACCAGTTAATAACTCAAATGCTGATACTAGCCGGAGAAGTTTAATTTAAGAACAATAAATGAAGATTGAAAAAACCCCTTTACAGGACTGCTACATTATTCACGACACGGTTTTTGCAGATAGCCGTGGCTATTTCTTTGAAAGCTTCAATGCTAAAAAGTTTGAAGAATTAACGGGCGTAGCCACGCCGTTTGTTCAGGATAACCAATCATCTTCCACACGTGGTGTGCTGCGCGGGCTGCATGCGCAAACAGGCGAACATGCACAATCAAAACTGGTGCGTGTTTTATCCGGCAAGGTGTTGGATGTGGCGGTTGACCTCAGAAAATATTCTCCTTCATTCGGTAAGGCTTTTTCCATTGAGCTTACCGGTGAAAACCATAAGCAATTATACATTCCCCGCGGCTTTGCGCATGGTTTTGTGGTACTGAGCGATACGGCTGTTTTCTTTTATAAATGTGATAATTTTTATAACAAGGCTGCTGAACTGGGTATTATGTACGATGACCCTGATCTTAACAT
>NZ_FOXQ01000039.1 GCF_900115755.1 Parafilimonas terrae | reverse complement strand
TGTAAGCTTCCCCAAAAACAGTACGTTTTGAAAGTAGACAGTAAAGTTTAATTTTAAAACGTAAGAAATGAAAAAAAGCACATTCAGTCCTGCGCAGATTGCAGGCATTTTAAAAGAGTTTGAAGGCGGTAAAACTGCCGAAGATATTACACGTCAATATGGAGTAAGTAAAGCTGCTTTATACAAGTGGCGTCAACGTTATGGGGGCATGGAAGCATCGGAATTGAAGCGGGTAAAAGAACTGGAAGAAGAGAATGCGCGGCTTAAACGTATGTATGCCAATCTTGCTATGGAACTTGATGTAGCTAAATACATTATTGAAAAAAAGCTCTGAAGCCTTGCGATAAAAGAACAGTAATAGAACAGGTGCATAAAGAGCGGCCCAAAGACATCAGCAAGGCGTGTCGCGTATTACAAATCAGCAGGAGCAGCCTGCATTATCAATCTGTAAAAGAAGATACCAGCATTATGGAACAGTTGCAAAAACTGGTAAAGGAGCATCCTGAAGAAGGCATGTGGATGTGTTATTACCGCTTACGTAACAGTGGCAATAAAGTAAATCACAAAAGAGTACATCGCATATATAAACAAATGGGGCTTTCTCTTCGCCGCAAGGTGAAGAAACGTTTGCCTGCAAGGGTAAAAGAGCCGCTTGATATACCACAAACTTTTACACATACCTGGAGTATAGATTTTATGAGCGATGCATTGAGTAATGGCAAAAAGTTCCGGTGCTTTAATGTAATAGATGATTATAACCGTGAAGTATTACACATAGAAACAGATTATTCACTTAAAAGCAGCAGGGTAATATGGGTACTGAAACATTTGGTAAACCGCTATGGCAAACCACAAAAAATCAGGATGGATAATGGTCCTGAATTTATTGCAGAGCTGGCACAAACATGGAGCTATGTAAATGGTATTGAATTTAAACACATCCAGCCAGGCAAGCCCACACAGAATGCCTTAATAGAAAGGTTTAACAGAACATACAGGCAAAATGTATTAGATGCTTATTTGTTTGAAACCATTGATGAGGTAAGAACAATAGCAGATAAATGGATACATGAATATAACCACCACAGACCGCACAGCGCCCTGGGTGGGCTATCGCCCATGATGTGGAAATGTGGACAGCAAGCACACGCACAAAGCTGCGCTTTTCCTGACCACATTACCACATCCGGTTATAATACTAATAATAATATTCAATCAACTGATTTAAAATCTACTTTTGATTCGTACTGAAAATGGGAAGCCTACA
>NZ_FOXQ01000040.1 GCF_900115755.1 Parafilimonas terrae | reverse complement strand
CGGGGCTAAATTGACGTCTCGTTTTCATTGTTCCTAAATTTACTGTGACTAAATTGTTTTACAATTTTTGTCCAGTCTTTTAGGGGGCTAAGACAACTTCAAGAGGCTTGCTTAATATTTTTGCAGCAACTAGAGATATATGACGAAAGACTTCTTGAAGAAGAAGTTTCTAAAGTAATTGACAAGTGCCCCGATAAATCTGTAATTGGCGTAGCTCATCTTGGTGGAGTTTCGGACAGTGGTGGAAGATTATCCTATAATCTAAGAGAGCTTTTTGAAAAAAACAATTTGGAAGCTAAAGAAATTAATGACAATTTGATTAGAAAGTCTGACGTAATTATTATGTATGACGACAATATAAATTCAGGGCTTCAGTTGTTAAACATTATGGGTGAACTACTAGATGAATTAGAAAAGCTGCCTAAAGAAATGAATTTACAAGAAAAGCATTTATCACCTTTAGTAACAGATGAGGCTAAGAAAAAATTAAAAGCAATGCCATTACATTTTTGCTTTATAGTTGGCTTTGAAGGGACTGAAAAGAAAATCAAAGAACTGTTAGCTACACACTTAGGATTCAATCAAGACAACATACATATTCACATAAACAAGCTATTTAAAAATTCGGGAAAAATCTTTAATGGTGGAGACTCTAAGTTTAACCACAAGGACAAACTAGAGCTTAAAGAGTTTATTACAAATGTTGGTGAACAGCTTCTGACCAATGAAAATAAATTGCCTGAAAAAATAGAATCCTGCAAATTAGGATATGCAAAAGCTGAAGCAATGGTTTTATTTCCATATAATATTCCTACAATGACAATTACTGCTCTTTGGTGCAGAGGAACAATTTCAGACGGAATACCTTGGGTTCCATTAGCAGAAAGAAGACGCAGAACAAAAGATGGAAAGTTTGTTGGCGAAGATTGATAAAATATTTAAGTAGTACAGCAGGCAACAAAAGGTTTGCCGCAAGGCTGGCGGACGGAATAACAATCGGCAGTTGTACTACTATCAACTAATATCGGGCTGACCGAATTCTATTCGGCTTTTAGTTGTTAACTTCAACATCAGTAATTCTAATCGGCTTCAGTTACCGGGCTGACACAGCAACAATTCCAGTCCTGCGGCAAGCCTCGAACGTTGCAGGCAATGCCATCCGACAGTTACGATTAACATGAGCAAGTAGACAAACAGCGTTCAAAATCAGACTCATAAAGACTTCTATTTTGTTCATGTCTGGCTTTGGCGCAGGATCGGATTC
>NZ_FOXQ01000041.1 GCF_900115755.1 Parafilimonas terrae | reverse complement strand
TCCGGCGATTTTTTTTCGTTGCCATATTTATTCTTTTTTGATGAGGGCTAAAGTTACGGATAGTGCGGAAGGCTTCCGTAGGTTTAGTTCAACATGGGGTTTTGTGCAAGTGGGGCTGAAGGAATAAACATCAGCATTTGTGCTGCTATCATCAGCAGTTCGGGCAGACGGAATTCTATCAGCAAACGAACAAATAATCAACTTTTTTATTCTATATTCGGCAGACGGTTTCGGGCAGACGGAACGTTGAATTCCCCACCTGCACAAAGCCCTGTCCGTTAGCTGCGATAAATACAACCATGACAACTCACGACATTCTTCAATACATTAGCGAGGATTTTTTTAAGGACAATAACAGTTCTGACATTGAAGAAATGCTTGAGAATGGGATAATTGACAAAGAAGTGAACGACACTAAATGGCTTGGGTTCCCACCGGCAAACGAACAAGACATTATTAAACGTGAAAAGTATCTTGGAATAAAGCTGCCTCCTTCTTACAGAGATTTTCTGCTGACATCAAATGGTTTTAGATACATATCATTTTTCCTGGACAATTTATTTCCAATTGAAAAAATCGAATGGGCAAGAAACACAGAAGAAGAATGGTGGTTTCAATTACTTGAAAATTCTGGAACAGCAGTATCCGATGAACAATATTTCTATTATGGCAAAGACCAAGACACTGTTTTATGCAGAGACGAATATTTTAAAGAAAGTTTAAAAGTTTCAAACTGGTATGACGGGATGTGTGTGTTTTTAAATCCTATCATAAAGTTTGATGATGAATGGGAAGTTTTGGTTTATGCAACTTGGTATCCGGGAGCAAGAAGATTTAGGTCTTTTAAAGACTTTTTGATAGAAACTCATGAAGAGAATTTGGATCTTTTGACAGGAAGAAAACGCAGCTAACATTCGCATTGGCAATAGCTGGGCGTGACGTGCATTTCATCAGCTTTTTGTTCGCTGTTGGGCAGCAGTTCCGGGCTGAAAATACGCTATTGAGCAACAGAATAAAAATCTTCAACTTTTTGTTCGTTTACTGGGCAGACGTTCCAGCAGAAAGTTATAAATTGCCCAGCCATCGCCAATGCGTGGCCGTTACATGCAACTTGTTTAATCTTCGGCGTCATAAATTCTAATCAGCTTTTGTACAAGGACGGTTTAAAACTCATCAATCATTTTTCTATTT
>NZ_FOXQ01000042.1 GCF_900115755.1 Parafilimonas terrae | reverse complement strand
CTGAGCGATACGGCTGTTTTCTTTTATAAATGTGATAATTTTTATAACAAGGCTGCTGAACTGGGTATTATGTACGATGACCCTGATCTTAACATCAACTGGCAGTTGCCCAAAGAAGATTTAATATTGTCTGATAAGGATATGCATAATGCTTACCTCGCAGACATCATTCATCAACTATAAATTTGCATCGTATAATGCAGTTACAGGCACACCGCTTCAACACGTTTTAATAACCTGTGAATTTGTGAACCTGTAAACTTTTAAACTAAGAATAATGAAAGGAATTATACTCGCCGGCGGCTCCGGCACAAGGCTCTATCCTATCACAAAAGGTATCAGCAAACAAATAATGCCGGTGTATGATAAACCCATGATTTATTACCCGCTTTCTGTTTTAATGCTGGCAGGCATAAAAGAAGTTTTAATCATTACAACGCCGGAAGACTCATCACAGTTTCAGCGGTTGCTTGGCAATGGAAGCGAATTGGGCTGCAGCTTTTCATACGCCGTGCAGGAAAAACCCAACGGCCTTGCACAGGCTTTTGTGATTGGTGAAGAATTTATTGGCGATGATAAAGTAGCGTTGATATTAGGCGATAACATTTTTTATGGTTCTGGTTTTAGTAAACTGGTGCAATCATTCAACAATGTGGAAGGCGCCGCAATTTTTGCCTACGAGGTAAACGATCCCGAACGCTATGGTGTGGTTGAGTTTGATGAAAACTTTAAAGCCTTATCCATCGAAGAAAAGCCGGTACAGCCAAAATCAAACTATGCTGTTCCGGGTTTATATTTTTATGATAACAGCATTGTACATATTGCAAAACATATACAACCATCTCCGCGTGGCGAATATGAAATTACCGATGTAAACAAAGTATATCTTGAGCAGGGCAAACTGAATGTAGGTGTTATGAACCGTGGCGTTGCCTGGCTTGATACCGGCACTTTTGATTCTTTAAGCGATGCCTGTGAGTTTGTAAGGGTAATTGAAAAACGCCAGAGCCGCAAAGTGGGCTGTATTGAAGAAGTGGCTTACCGGATGGGCTTTATTGATCGCACCCAACTCTTAAAACTCGCTGACTACTACTCCAAAAGCGGTTATGGAGAGTATTTGAAAAAATTGAAGCCCTGATTGGTG